>NZ_CM139236.1:0-5099457 GCF_054792795.1 Serratia sp. ID 25-353
GTGTCACTTTCGCTTTGGCAGCAGTGTCTTGCCCGATTGCAGGATGAGTTACCTGCCACAGAATTTAGTATGTGGATACGCCCATTGCAGGCGGAACTGAGTGACAATACCCTGGCGCTGTATGCGCCTAACCGCTTTGTGCTGGATTGGGTTCGCGATAAGTACTTAAACAACATCAATGGTCTGCTGAATGATTTCTGCGGCACGGACGCGCCTTTGCTGCGTTTTGAAGTCGGCAGCAAGCCGATCACGCAGGTGATCAGCCAGACCGTGACCGCCAGCGTCAGCAGCGCCCCTGCGGCCCCGGCGGCGCGCACGGCCGCGCCTTTGCGCCCGAGCTGGGACAACGCGGCGGCGCAACCCGAGCTCTCTTACCGTTCCAACGTCAACCCTAAACACACTTTCGACAACTTCGTCGAGGGTAAGTCCAACCAGCTGGCGCGCGCGGCGGCTCGCCAGGTGGCGGATAATCCGGGCGGCGCCTACAACCCTTTGTTCCTGTATGGCGGCACTGGCCTGGGTAAAACTCACCTGTTGCACGCGGTCGGCAACGGCATCATGGCGCGCAAGGCCAACGCCAAAGTGGTCTACATGCACTCGGAACGCTTCGTGCAGGACATGGTCAAAGCGTTGCAGAACAATGCCATCGAAGAGTTTAAGCGCTACTACCGCTCGGTCGACGCCTTGCTGATCGATGACATCCAATTCTTCGCCAACAAGGAGCGTTCGCAGGAAGAGTTCTTCCATACCTTTAACGCCCTGTTGGAAGGCAATCAGCAGATCATCCTGACCTCGGATCGCTACCCTAAAGAGATCAACGGGGTGGAGGATCGTCTGAAATCTCGCTTCGGCTGGGGGCTGACGGTGGCGATCGAGCCGCCGGAGCTGGAAACCCGCGTGGCGATCCTGATGAAAAAGGCCGACGAAAACGACATCCGCCTGCCGGGCGAAGTGGCGTTCTTCATCGCCAAGCGCCTGCGTTCCAACGTGCGTGAGCTCGAAGGGGCGCTGAACCGCGTGATCGCCAACGCCAACTTTACCGGCCGGGCCATCACCATCGATTTCGTGCGCGAAGCGCTGCGCGATCTGCTGGCGCTGCAGGAAAAGCTGGTCACCATCGACAATATTCAAAAGACGGTGGCGGAGTATTACAAGATTAAAGTCGCGGATTTGCTGTCCAAGCGGCGTTCGCGATCCGTTGCCCGCCCGCGCCAGATGGCGATGGCGCTGGCGAAGGAACTCACCAACCACAGCCTGCCGGAAATCGGCGATGCGTTTGGTGGCCGCGACCATACCACGGTGTTGCACGCCTGCCGGAAGATCGAGCAGCTGCGTGAGGAAAGTCACGACATCAAAGAAGATTTCTCCAATTTAATCAGAACATTATCTTCATAGCGCTATGAAATTTATCGTTGAACGTGAGCATCTGCTAAAACCGCTGCAACAGGTGAGCAGCCCGCTGGGCGGCCGCCCGACCTTACCGATCCTGGGCAACCTGCTGCTGCAGGTGACGGAAGGTTCCCTGCTGCTGACCGGCACCGATCTGGAGATGGAGATGGTGGCGCGCGTCGCCCTGTCCCAACCGCACGAGCCGGGCGCGACCACCGTGCCCGCGCGCAAATTCTTTGATATCTGCCGTGGCCTGCCGGAAGGGGCGGAGATCGCCGTCACGCTGGAGAGCGAGCGCATGCTGGTGCGGTCCGGCCGCAGCCGCTTCTCGCTGTCCACGCTGCCGGCGGCGGACTTCCCGAACCTGGACGATTGGCAGAGCGAGGTGGAGTTCAGCTTGCCGCAGGCGACGCTGAAGCGCCTGATCGAAGCCACCCAGTTCTCGATGGCCCATCAGGACGTGCGTTATTACCTGAACGGCATGCTGTTTGAAACCGAAGGCGAAGAGCTGCGCACCGTCGCGACCGACGGCCACCGCCTGGCGGTGTGCTCGATGCCGATCGGCCAACAGCTGCCGTCCCATTCGGTGATCGTGCCGCGTAAAGGGGTGATGGAGCTGGTGCGTCTGCTGGACGGCGGCGATTCGGTGCTGCAGCTGCAGATCGGCAGCAACAACATCCGCGCCCACGTTGGCGATTTCATCTTCACGTCCAAGCTGGTTGACGGCCGTTTCCCTGACTATCGCCGCGTCTTGCCGAAGAACCCGGATAAAACGCTGGAGGCCGGCTGCGATCTGCTCAAGCAGGCGTTTGCCCGCGCGGCCATTCTCTCGAACGAGAAATTCCGCGGCGTGCGGCTGTATGTCAGCCAGAACCAGCTGAAGATCACCGCCAACAATCCGGAGCAGGAAGAGGCGGAAGAGATCCTCGACGTCAGCTACGACGGCGCGGAGATGGAGATCGGTTTCAACGTCAGCTACGTGCTGGACGTGTTGAACGCGCTCAAGTGTGAAGACGTGCGCCTGCTGTTGACCGACTCGGTCTCCAGCGTGCAGATCGAAGACGGCGCCAGCCAGGCGGCGGCCTACGTTGTCATGCCAATGCGGTTGTGATCGATATCCGGGCTATCTTGCTTGCCATTTTACGCTTGGGCAGTGCTCGCAATCCTCACGTACTCTGTGTACGCTCCGGTTGCTGTGCGCTGTCCGCACGTAAACTGCCTGCGCCGATAACGCCCTTACATTGAGCGTAGTTTCCCGGTGATAGAGTTGGCATGGCATTAACGCGTTTATTGATTAAAGATTTCCGCAATATCGAGGCGGCGGATTTGGCGCTGGCGCCGGGATTCAACTTCCTGGTCGGTGCCAACGGCAGCGGCAAGACCAGCGTGCTGGAAGCGGTGTATACGCTCGGGCACGGCCGCGCCTTTCGCAGCCTGCAGGCCGGTCGGGTGATTCGCCACGACCAGCCGGAGTTCGTGCTGCACGGCCGCATAGAAGGTACGGAGCGCGAGCTGTTGGTAGGATTGAGCAAGAGCCGTCAGGGTGACAGCAAAGTACGCATCGATGGCAGCGACGGCCACAAGGTGGCCGAGCTGGCGCAGCTGCTGCCCATGCAGCTGATCACCCCCGAAGGTTTTACCCTGCTGAATGGCGGGCCGAAATTCCGGCGCGCTTTCCTGGACTGGGGCTGTTTTCATAACGAACCCGGTTTTTTCACCGCCTGGAGCAACCTGAAACGGTTACTGAAGCAGCGCAATGCCGCGCTGCGCCAGGTGAGTCGCTATGCGCAGATCCGCGCCTGGGATCAGGAACTGATCCCGCTCGCAGAGCGCATCAGCGAATGGCGGGCGGAATACAGCGACGCGATCGCCGCGGATATCACCGCGACCTGCGCGCAGTTTCTGCCTGAATTCGCCCTGAGCTTCTCCTTCCAGCGCGGCTGGGACAAAGAGAGCGACTACGGCGAGCTGCTGGAGCGCCAGTTCGAGCGCGACAGGGCGTTGACCTATACCGCGGTGGGGCCGCATAAAGCGGACTTCCGCATTCGTGCCGACGGCACGCCGGTAGAGGATTTGTTATCGCGCGGTCAGCTTAAATTGCTGATGTGCGCGTTGCGCTTGGCGCAGGGTGAGTTTCTCACCCGGCAGAGCGGGCGGCGTTGCCTGTATCTGATTGATGATTTTGCCTCCGAGCTGGACACCGGCCGTCGCCGGTTGCTGGCCGATCGCCTGAAAGCCACCCAGGCCCAGGTTTTTGTCAGCGCGGTCAGCGCTGAACAAGTGACCGACATGGCCGGTGAAAAGGGCAAGATGTTCCGCGTGGAACAGGGTAAAATAGAGGTTCAACCACAGGACTAAAATGAGCGAGAAACGTTGATGTCGAATTCTTATGACTCCTCAAGTATCAAGGTATTAAAAGGGCTGGATGCGGTGCGCAAGCGCCCGGGCATGTATATCGGCGATACCGATGACGGCACCGGTCTGCACCACATGGTATTCGAGGTTGTGGACAACGCTATCGACGAAGCGCTCGCGGGCCACTGTAGTGACATTCAGGTCACCATCCATGCCGACAACTCGGTATCGGTACAGGATGACGGCCGCGGCATTCCGACCGGCATTCACCCGGAAGAAGGGGTTTCAGCCGCAGAGGTCATCATGACCGTGCTGCACGCCGGCGGTAAATTCGACGACAACTCCTATAAGGTTTCCGGCGGCCTGCACGGCGTGGGCGTCTCGGTGGTTAACGCCCTGTCGGAGAAACTGGAGCTGGTGATCCGCCGCGAAGGCAAAGTGCACGAACAAACTTACAGCCACGGCGAGCCACAGGCGCCGCTGAATGTGGTGGGCGAAACCGAACAGACTGGCACCATGGTGCGCTTCTGGCCGAGCCACCAGACCTTCACCAATGTGACCGAATTCGAATACGACATTCTGGCCAAGCGTCTGCGCGAGCTGTCCTTCCTCAACTCCGGCGTGTCTATCCGCCTGAAGGACAAGCGCACCGACCGTGAAGACCACTTCCACTACGAAGGCGGCATCAAGGCGTTTGTCGAGTACCTGAACAAGAACAAAACCCCGATCCACCCGAACGTGTTCTACTTCTCGACCGTGAAAGACGATATCGGCGTGGAAGTGGCGCTGCAGTGGAACGACGGTTTCCAGGAAAACATCTACTGCTTCACCAACAACATTCCGCAGCGCGACGGCGGCACGCACCTGGTCGGTTTCCGTACCGCGATGACCCGTACGCTGAACAGCTACATGGAGAAGGAAGGCTACAGCAAGAAGGCCAAGGTCAGCGCCACCGGCGATGACGCGCGTGAAGGTCTGATCGCCGTGGTGTCGGTGAAGGTGCCGGATCCTAAGTTCTCTTCTCAGACCAAGGACAAGCTGGTCTCTTCCGAGGTGAAAACCGCGGTTGAAACGCTGATGAACGAGAAGCTGGTGGATTACCTGATGGAAAATCCAAGCGACGCGAAAATCGTGGTCGGCAAAATCATCGACGCGGCGCGCGCGCGCGAAGCGGCGCGTAAAGCACGTGAGATGACCCGCCGCAAAGGCGCACTGGATCTGGCCGGCCTGCCGGGCAAGCTGGCGGACTGCCAGGAACGCGATCCGGCGCTGTCCGAACTGTACCTGGTGGAAGGGGACTCCGCGGGCGGCTCTGCCAAGCAGGGGCGCAACCGCAAGAACCAGGCTATCTTGCCGCTGAAGGGGAAAATCCTCAACGTCGAGAAAGCGCGTTTCGACAAAATGCTCTCCTCGCAGGAAGTGGCGACGCTGATCACTGCGCTGGGTTGCGGCATTGGTCGCGACGAGTACAGCCCGGATAAGCTGCGTTACCACAGCATCATCATCATGACCGATGCCGACGTCGACGGTTCGCACATCCGTACGTTGCTGTTGACCTTCTTCTACCGCCAAATGCCGGAAATTATCGAGCGTGGCCACGTGTTCATCGCACAGCCGCCGCTGTACAAGGTGAAGAAAGGCAAGCAAGAGCAGTACATCAAAGATGACGAGGCGATGGATCAGTACCAGATCGCCATCGCGATGGACGGCGCCACGCTGCACACCAATGCCAGCGCACCGGCGCTGGGCGGCGAGCAGTTGGAGAAACTGGTGGCCGAGCACTACGGCGTGCAGAAGCTGATCGGCCGCATGGAGCGCCGCTACCCGCGCGCGCTGCTGAACAGCCTGATCTATCAGCCGACGCTGAACGAAAGCGACCTCAGCGATGAAGCCAAGGTGAAAACCTGGATCGCTTCGCTGGTGCAGGTGCTGAACGACAAAGAGCAGCACGGCAGCAGCTATGACTTCGTGATCTTCGAGAACCGCGAACGCCAGATGTTCGAGCCGGCGCTGCGCATCCGCACCCACGGCGTGGATACCGACTATAAGCTGGACTTCGACTTCATCCACGGCGGCGAATACCGCAAGATCTGCCAGCTGGGTGAGAAGCTGCGCGGGCTGGTCGAAGAGGGCGCGTTCATCGAGCGCGGCGAACGCCGTCAGCCGGTGGACAGCTTCGAGCAGGCGCTGGAGTGGCTGGTGAAAGAGTCGCGCCGCGGCCTGTCGGTGCAGCGTTATAAAGGTCTGGGCGAGATGAACCCGGAACAGCTGTGGGAAACCACCATGGATCCGGAAAGCCGCCGCATGTTGCGCGTGACCGTCAAGGACGCCATCGCTGCCGATCAGCTGTTCACTACGCTGATGGGCGATGCGGTTGAACCGCGCCGCGCCTTTATCGAAGAAAACGCCCTGAAAGCGGCGAACATCGATATCTGATGCGTTAATCGCTGTGAAATCCGCGCCGGGCGACCCGCGCGGATTTTTTTTGCGCCTTTTTTGGCGCTGACAGCCGAGGCTGAAACGCGTTAGCATGGGAAAAAACCACTGGGAGAAGCGTTGAATGGCTATTGAACTGATTGCGATCGACATGGACGGCACGTTGCTGGATCCGCAGCACCAAATCACGCCGGCGGTAAAGCAGGCTATCGCGGCAGCGCGGCGCAAAGGGGTGCACGTGGTGCTGGCCACCGGGCGGCCTTATGTCGGCGTGCAGGACTATCTGCGCCAGTTGGACATTCAGGGCCCCGGCGATTTTTGCATAACCTACAACGGCGCGCTGGTGCTGCGCGCGGCCGACGGCGCCTGCATCCTGCAGGAAACGCTGGGCTTCGAGGACTATCTGCACTTCGAGCAGATGGCGCGCGAGTTCGGCGTTCACTACCAGGCGTTCGATTTCGACACCCTGTATACCCCGAACAAAGACATCGGCAAATACACCATACATGAGGCGGCAATGACCGGTATCCCGCTGAAATACCGCAGCGTGGAAGAAATGGATCGCCAGATGCGTTTCCCGAAAGTGATGATGATCGACGAGCCGGAGTTGCTGGACCGCGCTATCGCGCGCATCCCGGCGGAAACGCGCGAGCGTTACACCATTCTGAAAAGCGCGCCTTATTTCCTCGAGATCCTGCACAAGAACGTCGATAAAGGGGCTGGGGTGAGAATGCTGGCCGAGCACCTCGGCGTGGCGCGGGAAAATATCATGACGCTGGGGGATCAGGCCAACGATACGGCGATGATCGAGTATGCCGGCGTCGGTGTGGCGATGGGCAACGCCATTCCCGAGCTGAAAGCGGTGGCGCAGTTTGTCACCAGCGCCAATACCGAAGATGGCGTAGCGCACGCCATCGAGAAGTTCGTGCTCAACGCCTGAGAACGCGGGGCGCTGCGGCGCCCCTTTATATTGCCGCCAACACCCCTTTGGCGATCTGCAGATCCTGAATCGCTAACCCGGTAAGATCGGCGATGGTGATATGCTGCGGCTCGCTTCGCAACCGCCCACCCTGTGCCAAGACGGCGCCCATTTCGACAATTGGCGTTGAAGTGAGCCTAGTTTGCCGATAAGCCGTCGCGATCTCGCCATAGTCAGCACATTGCGCCAGCGCATCGACCAGCAGCGCGTCTGCATTAGCCACCAGATCGGTCGCCAGCTCCTGCTTGCCGGGCGCGTCGGCACCCACGGCGGTGATGTGCGTGCCGGGCCGGATATCCGCCGCCTGCAAGATCGGTTCGCGGCTGGGCGTGGTGGTCACGATCAGCTGACAGTGCGCCGCCAGCTCTGCCGCGTCCTGCGTGGTCAGCACCCGAAAACCTTCGGCCTCGGCATCGCGCCGATACGCCGCCAGCGCCTGTTCGTTGCGGCCCCACACCCATACCTCGCGGCAATCGGTCACCGGTTTTAGACATTGCAGCTGTAGCCGCGCCTGCAGGCCGGTGCCGATCATGCCGATCGCCTGAATATGCGGCGGCGCGCACAGCTCGGCGGCGATGCGGCCGGCCAGGGCGGTGCGCAGTGCGGTCAGCCAGCCCTCATCCTGCAGCAGCGCCCGGGGTTCGCCGGTCTGGGCGGAGAACGCCATCACCAACCCCTGATTGCTGGCCAGGCCGCGTTCGGCGTTGCGATAAAAACCGGCGGACACCTTGACCACGAACAGCTCGTCGCCTTCCAGCCAGGCGGATTTGATGCAGCAATCGCCGGCGCCCTGTTCGAACAGGAAATGCTGCACCGGCGGCTGTTGCACCCGCCGCTGCGAATAGGCGATAAAACCCTGCTTCAGCAGCGGGGTTATAGCCTCGGCGTCGAACGCGGCGAGGATTTGCTGCCGATTAAAGATGTGCATCGGCGACGGCCTTGAGGTATTTCTCCAGCACGATGTTTTTACCGCACAGCACCACCGCCACTTTTTTCCCCTGGTATTCCGGCGCCAGCTTGATCGCCGCCGCCAGCGCCACGCCGGCCGCGCCTTCGATAATCCATCGATCGCTGGCGGCGATCCGGCGCATCGCGTGCTTGATCTCCGTTTCGCTGACCAGCACTTTGCGGTCGATCAGCTGTTGGCACAGTGGGAAGGTTATGGCGCCCGGCTCGACGCCACCGGCGGTGCCGTCGGACAGGGTTTCTTGCTCTTCCACCGGGAAGATGTGGCCCGCTTCCAGCGCGCTGTACATGCTGGTGGCGTTTTCCGGCCAGCAGGCGATAAGCTGTGTATTCGGCGACAATTGCCGCAGAACGGTACCGATACCGGCGATATAGCCACCGCCGCCCACCGCCACGAACACGGCGTCCAGGCCGGTGAGTTGTTCAACCAACTCCATGCCGCAGGTGCCCTGGCCGGCGATGACCTGCTCGTCGTTATACGGCGAGATATAGGTTTTTCCCTGTTCGCGGGCGGCCTGTTCCCCGGCCAGTTCGGCGTTCAGCGCATCGCCCGGCACCAATTCCACGGTGCCGCCCAGCGCGCGGATGGTGTCTAGCTTGATGCTCGCGGCCGTCTCCGGCGCATAAACCGTGACGCCAACGCCCATCAGTTGCCCCGCCAGGGCGACCGCCTGGCCGTGGTTGCCGGTTGAGGCGGCGATCACGCCGCGCCGGCGTTGCTCGCTATCCAGCAACCGCAGCTTGTTGCTGGCGCCGCGAAATTTAAAGGAGCCGGTGTGCTGCAGATGGTCACATTTCAGGTACAGCTCGCAGCCCAGCTGCTGTGAAAGCAGCACGCTGCGCTCCAATGGCGTGACCCGTACCTGAGGGCGCAGTTGCTGATGGGCAGAAACAATGGCATCGAAGAGGGGATTCATACCGACTCCAGAATATTTTGGACTTAAAAATCCAGTTTGTACTTTTTTGTATTTTTTGTAAACCCCGTCGCCCGACCGCCGGGCAACCCGGCCAGCCAGCGGCAACGGCTGGGGAAGATCATCGCGTTGGCGGTGAAAATAATCATTAACCTGTCGTTTAGCGACACGATTTTTTATTTATTTGCGTTAAGAAAGGTGCTGCCGCTGATTTATTTTGATGAAGGAAAAGATAATGAAAAAATAGCGCTCGTGGCATCCGCCGATACGGCATGGGCGCCGATGAGTTTCGCCGCCAGGAATGCGAGCGCCTAATCGGCCGCTTATTTCCTGCCGACGCCGTCGTTCGGCTTAAATGATAAGACGCTGAAAATAATTGCGTCATTTCGAACCGAAAAATCCTCCGGCCTTACCCTCGCAGGCCATGTGAAACGCTGCCGCCGATCCGGTAAGATGGCGACTCAGTGCCGGCATGCGCAGGAGAACCGCCATGAGCCATCGGGAAAAACAACTGACTTTCGACCCTCGCGGGCATCAGTTAACCAATATCAACGTCTGGACGCCGGACAGCCAATGGCTGGCTTATGACGTGCGCCCGCGCGGCGCCTCTTTCACCGGTCTGAGCATCGAGCGGGTCAACGTCGCCAGCGGCGCGGTGGAGGTGGTTTATCGCGCCCAGCACGGCGCCCACGTCGGTGTGGTCACGGTCAGCCCCGATGCGCCGGCGCGTTATGCTTTTATCCACGGCCCGGAGCACCCGGACAGCGCCTGGCAGTATGATTTTCACCACCGCCGCGGGGTGATCGTCAGCGAACCGGATCGCGAGTTGGCCATCACCCTCGACGCGCTGGATATCACCGTCCCCTATACGCCCGGCGCGCTGCGCGGCGGCAGCCATGTGCACGTTTTCAGTCCGGACGGCAGCCGCCTCAGCTTTACCTACAACGATCACGTCATGCATGAACGCGACCCGGCGCGCGATCTGCGCAACGTCGGGGTGGCCGTGCCGCTGCACGGAGTCAATCCGCCGAAACAACATCCGCGCGAGTATGACGGCAGCCACTATTGCGTGCTGGTCAGCGAGACGGTGCCGCAGCCGCAGCCGGGCAGCGATCAGATCAATCGCGCCTACGAAGAAGGCTGGATCGGCCGCGAAGGCTACCGTAAGGCCGACGGCAGCCGGCAGCGCTGGGCGCTGGCATTCATCGGCGATACGCTGTCCGCTGCCGGCGTGAAGCTGCCGGAGGTGTTTATCGTCGATCTGCCGGAGAACGATGCCGATTACGCCAGGGCGGGCGCTTTGCCGCTGCAGGGGACGGAAAGCGAGCTGCCGGCACCGCCGCACGGCGTCAGGCAGCGGCGAGTGACCTTTACCGGCGATCGTCGTTTTCCGGGCGTGGCCGGCGCGCCGCGCCACTGGCTGCGCAGCTCGCCGGACGGCAGCCAGATCGCTTTTCTGATGAAGGACGACGGCGGCGTGGTGCAGCTGTGGACGGTATCGCCGAACGGCGGGGAGCCGCGCCAGGTGAGCCGCAGCGAGCATGACATCCAGTCGGCGTTCAGCTGGCACCCGCAGGGCGGGACGATAGCCTTGGTGTGTGACAACAGCGTGATGCTGTGTGAGATCGCCGGCGGCCGCCTGCAGCGTTTAACGCAGCGCAGCGTGCAGCCGCCGTCGGGGGATGCCGTGGTGTTTTCACCGGATGGCAAGAAAGTGGCGTTTATGCGCGAGATAGCGGGTTTCAACCAGATCTTTGTGGTTGAGGTGTAAGGCGGGCCTGGCGGCCCGCTGCGTGCGTGATTAGTGGGTGGCGGTGCTGTCGTTGCCTTCGCCGGGATTGCCGGTTGCCGCCAGATTCTGCTGCTCGCTGCGCAGGATGCGCGCTTTTGGCGAGTCTGCGGTGGCGTCGTTGCCGGAACGCAGATAGTCGTAAGGCAGCAGTACGGTGTCCATCACCGCGGAGAACGGCAGATCCAGCGCCACCAACGGCATCATCGCCCAACTGGTGTTGTCGTCCTTCAGCATGTCCACGCTGGCGCGGGTGCCGGGATAGTAACCCTGATTCGGGCCGGTATGGCTCATCACGCTGGAGCAACCGCTGGTCGCCAACAACATGCAGCCCGTCGCTATCGCTTTCATCGTCGTCATTAATCCATCCTGCAGGGTTGCTGTTCCCCTAAATTAAGCTGATTTATAACATCCTGTTGCTGCTTTTAAAGAAGCAAAATCCCGCTCTGTGGCGGCTCTCTCACTTTAGTGTAAGTGGTAAAAAAACTTTCGCCTAATCGGTGCGAAGTTTTTTTGATCCTCGCCTGTTGAATTGATGAAATCAACCCCCATTTTATCATCAGAGCCGAATTGAGAATTCGCCGTAAGGGAATTCTGGCTTAATTAGCCTGTCCAGAGTGGAAGGCGTATTTATTTCAACCTCGCTGAAGTGCCTTAGGAGGCTGTTTTATGCGTAATTTTGATCTTTCCCCGCTATACCGTTCCGCCATTGGTTTCGATCGCTTGTTCAACGCGCTGGAAGCCGGTCAGAGTCAGGGCAACGGCGGTTATCCGCCTTATAATGTCGAGCTGGTGGACGAAAATCATTATCGCATCGCCATCGCGGTAGCCGGGTTTGCCGAGCAGGAGCTGGAGATCACCACGCAAGATAATCTGCTGATCGTGCGCGGGGCGCACAATAACGAACCGGCAGAAAAAACCTATTTATACCAGGGCATCGCCGAGCGTAATTTCGAGCGTAAATTCCAGCTGGCCGAACATATTCAAATTAAAGGTGCCAAACTGGAGAATGGCCTGTTGTATATCGACATGCAACGCATCGTGCCGGAAACATTAAAACCGCGCCGCATCGAAATTAAATAAATTTCCGTTTCGCCGGCAGGTACGCTGCCGGCAAATAATACCTAGCCTGCCGTCAGGGGGCTGAATAAACACATCTCGCTTAATGAAAGGAGTTGTTCCTATGCGTAATTACGATTTATCCCCACTTCTGCGTCAGTGGATTGGTTTTGATAAATTGGCCAGTTCAATGGGTGGCCAGGAACCCCAAGGGTTCCCACCGTACAACATCGAGAAAAGCGATGACAATCACTACCGCATTTCTCTGGCGCTGGCCGGTTTCCGGCAGAGCGAACTGAATATCGAGGTGGAAGGGCCGCGGTTGACCGTCAGCGGTAAACCTACGCCGCCGGAAAAACAGGTCGAATACCTGCATCAAGGCCTAGTGTGCAAAGAGTTCCAGCTGACCTTCACCCTGGCGGAGCATCTGCAGGTGTCCGAGGCCAAATTTGAAAACGGCCTGCTGCACATCGATCTGGTGCGTCAGGTGCCGGAAGCCTTGCAGCCGCAGCGCATCGCCATCGGCGCGACGCCGGAGCTGGAAGCCAAATAACCGACTGAAAAATGGTCATCATCATGCGGGGGAGATCCAGACGGGTCTCCCCCGTTGCGTTATGTGGCGCACGCCACAGTCCCCCTGACAGTCCGATGTCATAATCCTTGTTAATTGTGTGTCTTTGGCCGCAAATTCCCGATTCAACTTTGGCAAGGATGTGACCTATGAGCGATATCGCCCTGACCGTCAGCATGTTGGCGCTGGCGGCCGTCATTGGGCTGTGGATGGGGAACTGGAAGCTGTACGGCGTCGGGCTGGGCATCGGCGGCGTGCTGTTCGGCGGTATCCTGGTCGGTCACTTCGCCCAGAGCGGGCAAATCAGCCTGAACGGGGACATGCTGCACTTTATCCAGGAGTTCGGCCTGATCCTGTTCGTCTACACCATCGGTATTCAGGTCGGCCCCGGTTTCTTCTCTTCGCTGCGCGTCTCAGGTCTGCGCCTCAACGCTTTCGCGGTGCTGCTGGTGCTGACCGGCGGCGTCGTGGCGGCGGCGGTGCACAAGCTGTTCGACGTGCCGCTGCCGATCATCCTCGGCGTGTTCTCTGGCGCGGTCACCAACACCCCGGCGCTGGGTGCCGGTCAACAAATCCTGACCGATCTCGGTTCCGATCCGGCGTTGGTGGACGGGATGGGGATGGGCTACGCCATGGCCTATCCGTTCGGTATATGTGGCATTCTGCTGGTGATGTGGCTGATCCGGCTGTTTTTCCGCATCAATATCGAGCGCGAGGCGCAGGCGTTTGAAAACGGCCTGGGCAATCAGCGTGAGCTGCTGCACGCCATGAACGTGGCGGTGCGCAACCCCAATCTGCAGGGTATGGCGATCAAAAGCGTGCCGCTGCTCAACGGTGAAGCGATCGTCTGTTCGCGCCTCAAGCGCGGGGAGTTGCTGATGGTACCTGCGCCGCACGAGCGGCTGGAGCTTGGCGACTACCTGCACCTGGTGGGCAAACGCGAAGATCTGGAAAATGCCCGGCTGGTGATCGGCGAAGAGGTGGACGCCTCGCTGTCGACGCGCGGCACCGCGCTGCAGGTGGTGAGGGCGGTGGTGACCAACGAGCAGGTGCTGGGCAAGAAAATCCGCGATCTGAACCTGAAGCAGAAATATGACGTGGTGATTTCACGCCTCAACCGCGCCGGCGTGGAGCTGGTGGCCGGCAGCAACGTGACGCTGCAGTTCGGCGACATTCTCAACCTGGTCGGCCGGCCGGAGGCCATCGACGCGGTGACGGCAATCGTCGGCAACGCCCAACAAAAACTGCAGCAGGTGCAGATGCTGCCGGTCTTTATCGGCATCGGCCTCGGGGTGCTGCTCGGCTCCATTCCGCTGTTCGTGCCGGGCTTCCCGGCGGCATTGCGGCTGGGGTTGGCCGGCGGGCCGCTGGTGGCGGCGCTGATCCTGGGGCGCATCGGCAGCCTCGGCAAGCTGTATTGGTTTATGCCGCCGAGCGCCAACCTGGCGCTGCGCGAACTGGGCATCGTGCTGTTTCTGGCGGTGGTCGGATTGAAGTCGGGCGGCAACTTCATCGATACGTTGTTGCACGGCGAGGGGCTGACGTGGGTCGGATACGGCGCGCTGATCACCGCCATTCCGCTGCTGAGCGTCGGTATTCTGGCGCGCACGATGGGCAAGATGAACTACCTGACGCTGTCCGGCATGTTGGCGGGATCGATGACCGATCCGCCGGCGCTGGCCTTCGCCAACGGCCTGCATCCCACCAGCGGCGCCGCCGCGCTGTCTTACGCCACCGTGTATCCGCTGGCGATGTTCCTGCGCATCATGTCGCCGCAGCTGCTGGCGGTGCTGTTCTGGACGCTGTAGCGCTGCCCGACTACAGCCGGTAAGGCATTAACACGCCGTTGTCAGTGCCAAAATCTTTGGGGTTGCGGGAGATGAGCGTCCGGAACCCCACCTGCGCGGTGGCCCAGATAATGGCGTCCGGCAGCTTCACATGCTGTGAGTGGCGCAGTTCTACGGCGCGTTCGGCAACTTCATCGGTAATAGGCAGCAGCAGGAATTGCCCTAAAAACTGGCGCGTTTTCAGCTCCAGCGACGGCCCCTGCTTTTTGGCACCCACCATCACTTCCATCCAGGTGATGGCGCTAATAGCCGGGTTGATGTGGTATTCGGTCAGAACGTCTTTGGCTTGAGGAATGCCGTTGAGATAATCGATCAGGATATTGGTGTCGAATAACGCCCGTTGAGCCACCATTATTCCCACTCCTCGCGCTGACGATTTTCGTAGTCTACGCCATCGCCCATCGCCCCGGACCAGAGCCCGAAAGCACTGCTGGGATCTTCAACGTGGTTCTCCGTCAGATAACGGGATACGGCCTGACGGATGATTTCGGCCCGGGGAACGTGGCGGATATTTTTCAGATTGTCGAGCTGCCGCAGGTCTTCCTCAGGTAAATCGATCACGATGCGAGTCATCGCTAGCCCTCCCCAAAAAGATATACGATATATGCATCGTATATCTTTATCGGTCGATTTTCAATCAGCTGGCGTTAGCCTTCCTGATGCGCGCGTTCGATCTCTTCCGCCAGGATCGCCACGCCGCGCTCGATTTTCTCCGGGTCGGGCACGTAGTTCATGCGCATGCACTGGTGGGTGTGCGGCCAGTCGTGCTCCAGCCCCGGGAAGAAGTAGTGGCCCGGCACCATCAGCACGCCGCGTTTTTTCAGGCGCTGATACAGCACCTCGGTGGTGATCGGCAGATCTTTGAACCACAGCCAGAGGAAGATAGCCCCTTCCGGTTTGTGGATCAGGCAGCGCTCCGGCGACAGGTAACGGCGAATAATCTCGATGGTGTGCTCGACGCGCTGTTTGTAGAACGGGCGAATTACCTCGTTCGACAAGCGCAGCAGATCGCCGCGCGCGATCATTTCCGTCGCCATCGCCGGCCCCATGCTGCCCGGCGACAGGCTGATGATGCCGTTCATGTTGGTCAGCGCGGTGATCACCTTCTCGTCGGCGATCACGATACCGCAGCGTGAGCCCGGCAGGCCGAGCTTGGACAGGCTCATGCACAGGATGGTGTTCGGGTTCCACAGCGGCGTGGCGTCGCTGAAGATGATGCCGGGAAACGGCACGCCGTAGGCGTTGTCGATCACCAGCGGAATATCGCGCTGCTGCGCCAGCAGGTCGAGCTTCATCAGCTCTTCGTCGGTGATCACGTTGCCGGTCGGGTTGGTCGGCCGTGAAACGCAGATCATACCGATGTCGTCGCCGATAGTGAGGTGTTCGAAATCAACGTGATACTTGAACTGACCGTCCGGCAGCAGCTCGATGTTCGGTTTGGCGGAGACGAACAGCCCTTCGTCCAGCCCGGCGTCGGCATAGCCGATATATTCCGGCGCCAACGGGAACAGCACGCGGCGACGCGAACCGTCGGCGTAGCGGCCGGCGAACAGGTTGAACAAGTAGAAAAACGCGCTTTGGCTGCCGTTAGTCAGTGCAATATTCTGTGGCGAAATCTCCCAGCCGAGCTCGTCGCGCAGCAGATTGGCCAGCGCTTTCAGCAACGCGTCCTTGCCTTGCGGGCCGTCGTAGTTGCACAGCGCTTCGGTCAGTTTGCCCTGGTCGAGCATCTCCTGGCACAGCTGTTTGAAGTAGGCTTCCATCTCAGGGATCTGCGCCGGGTTGCCGCCGCCGAGCATGATGGCACCGGGGGTGCGCAGGCCTTCGTTCAGGTCGTCCATCAAACGGGTAATGCCCGCATAACGGGTAAATTTTTCGCCGAAAAGTGAGAAAGTCATAGGTGTAGCAGTACTGTTTCTTAGCAGGTAATCGCCCACCATACCGCCAGACAAATCCCGCTGCAATGCGGCCGACAAATCGACCAGTGGGCACAAATTTCTCTCCTTGGCCAATTTTCAGCATATTACGCTAGATTATTGTGACCGTTCGCCGGCCCATACCACCATCACCTTATCGTCGCCGAGCCGGCGGCTGAAGGCATAGTAGGCGGCGCCCGGCTGCGGGGTTTGCACGCCGCCGCCGATCGCCGGATGGCGAGCGCGGAACTGCCCCAACCGCTGCCAGTGGGCCAGCAGCGGGGCTTTTTCTCCCTGCAGCTCACGCCAGTTCATGTCGGAGCGGGTACCCTGCAGTGGATCGGAACCGGCTGGGCCGAGCGGACGGCCGCTTTCATCGCCGTAGTAAATCTGCACCGCGCCCGGTGCCAGCAACAACAGGTTCGCCGCCCGCTGTTGCAGCGGCAGCGAGCCTTTGGCGTCGCTGGCGAAGAACAGCCGGGTGTCGTGCGAAGAGAGGTAGCTCAGTACGTTGAAATCCTGCAGCCGTTCGGCCATCTGCCGGTAGGTGGCGTCGATATCGGCAAAGCAGCCCAACGCCTGCGACGCCTGATCCTGGAAATCGAAGTTGATCATCGCGTCGAAGCCGTTTTGGTAATAATCGCTTTTCATCACCCCGTGGCCCCAGGCCTCGCCGGTCATCCAAAACGGCGCATCATCCAGCGCCTGTTGCGGATGCTCCGCTTTCCACGCCGCCAATGCCGCCGTGGCACGCTGTTTCAACAGCGCCAGCGTCGGTTTTTCCACGTGCTTGGCGGTGTCGACGCGGAAACCGTCGATGCCGTAATCGCGCACCCACTGGCTGAGCCAGACGGTCAGGTAATCGCGGGTAGTGGCGCCGGGCATGTCGCGTGCGGCGGTGTCGGGCTTGTGGCGGTAGAACAGCGGCAGGCCGCTGGCGCCGGTCGCTTCGGTTTTGATGTCCGGCAGGAAGGCCAGCGACATCGTCAGATCGTCATAGCCCGGCGAGCCATAGTCGCCGATGTCGGTGCGGATCCAGTTTTTCCCCCACCATTGGCGCCAGCCCGCCTTGTCGCTGAAGTTGATGTAGTCGTTGAAGCTGTGCCAGTTTTGCCCTGGCCCGGGGCGCCAGTCGCCCCAGTTTTTCCCCAGGGTTTTCTCCACCTCCGCGCCTTGCAGATACAGCGAGCCGAAGTGGAACGCCTGCATATCCGCCAGCGTGGCGTAGCCGACGTGGTTCACCACCACGTCGAACAGAATACGAATGCCGCGCCGATGCGCCTGCTCGACCAGTGTGCGCAGCGCCTGTTCGGTGCCCATGTTGGCGTCGAGGCGAGTCCAGTCCAGCGCGTAATAGCCGTGATAGGCGTAATGCGGGAAATCACCTTTGGTGCCGCCGCCAACCCAGCCGTGGATCTGCTCCAGCGGCGAGCTGATCCATAAGGCGTTGACGCCCAGCTGCTGCAGATAATCCAGCTTCTGCGTCAGGCCGGCCAAATCGCCGCCGTGAAAGGTGCCTATTTCCTGCAGGCCGTCGCTGCGGCGCCCGTAGCTGTGGTCATTGGCCGGATTGCCGTTTTCAAAGCGATCGGTCAGCACGAAGTAGACCGTGGCGTTATGCCAGCTGAACGCCGCCGGTTTCGCCGTGGCGGCGGATTCCAGCAGCAACAAACCGCCGCTGGCGGCGGCGGGTTGCAGCGTGATTTTCCCCTGAGTCACCTGCGCCGTTTGGCCGGAATAGAAATCGCGCAGCGTTTCGCCTTCGGCGAAGGTGGAGGCGACGTCGACCGTGACCGGCTTGCCGTCCCAGCGCGGGCAGCTGCGGACGGCAACGGTGGCACTTTCCGGCGCGCTGTGCAGGCTGAGCTGCAGCGTCGGCGTGCCGCTGCGCGTGTCGATGCGCACCTGATAGTCGCCGGCGCGGAACTGCCGCCAGTTGACCGGCGGATGAGTGCCGCAGGGCTGCAGCGACAGCGTCTGGTTAAGTTTCACCGCCTCGGCCGGCTGCCAGCAGTGATTATCCTGATACAGCCGCAGCGGCAGCTGGCCTTTGGGCAGCGCGGCCTGGCTGGCGAACAGCCCGACGGCAGTTTCGTCGAAGGCCGGGAAACCCGGCAGCGTCCAGCCGGCCAGCGCCGAAGGCGACAGCAGTATCAACAAGGGCAGAGGTAACAGTTTCATGGCTCTCCTTACGCGCGGCAGGAAGCGTTTTTTCTCAGGGTAGCGCCCAGTGTGGCAAACGGTGAAAAAATGGCCTCCTCCCTGCGGGGGTTTTTCGGGGAGGAGAGGAAGGGCGGAGCGTTTTCGGATTGATTCGGCTTGGCTTTGCGCACGCGCTGCGGCAGATTAAACGATGAACATCAAAGGAGGTTAGCGATGACGGACAAAAACTGGCGAGAAGAGATCGTTCAGGCAATTCAGGATGCCGAATTGCAGCGCTTCGCCGAAGAACATCAGCTGCAGGCGCTGTTCGCGCCGCAGCAGGAAGAGCAACACGGCCGGTTATCTGCAGACCACCGGCCGCGCTGAGTTATTTCCGCAACAGCTGCGGGTTGACGCAGTTTTCTTTCACCGTGCCGGTCAGCGCGGCGATCAGGTTATCCACCGCGCAGGCGGCCATGCCGTAGCGCGTTTCATGGGTGGCGGAGCCGATGTGCGGCAACGCCACCACGTTCGGCATGCTGAGCAGCGGCGAGTTGGCCGGCAGCGGCTCTTTCTCGAACACGTCCAACCCGGCGGCGTGGATCACGCCGTTTTGCAGCGCTTCGATCAGCGCCTGCTCATCCACCACCGGCCCGCGGCCGGCGTTGATCAGAATGCCGCTTTTCTTCATTTTCGCCAGCTGATCGCGGCCGATCATGTGGAAGGTTTGTTCGGTCAGCGGCAGCGTGATGCACACGAAATCCGACTCGGCCAGCAGGGTATCCAGATCGCAGCGGCGCGCGTTAAAGCGCTGCTCCGCTTCTTCGTGCGTACGGCGGGCGTTGTACAGCACCGGCATGCCGAAGCCGAAATGCGCGCGCTGCGCCAGCGCCAGGCCGATACGCCCCATGCCGAGGATACCGATGGTTTTATGGTGCACGTCGACGCCGAACCAGTCCGGCCCGATGCTGCCGCGCCATTCGCCGGCCTTCACCCGCTCCGCCACTTCCACCACCCGGCGCGCGGTGGCCAGTACCAGGCTCATGATGGTGTCGGCGACGGTTTCGGTCAGCACCGTCGGGGTGTGCATCAGCAGCACGTTATGGGCGTTGAGCGCCTCGACGTCGAAGTTGTCGTAGCCGACGGAAACGGTCGAGGCCGCGCGCAGTTTGGGCGTCTGTTGCAGGAAGGCTTCGTCAATTTTACCGCCGGAACCGATGATCCCTTCGGCCTGCTGCAGCGCCTGGCGCAGTTCGTCGCGGTTCTCCGGCTGCAGGCCGTTGAAGGCGTGCACGGTGAAGTGCTGTTCCAGACGTTCATGCAGATCGGCGGGCAGGCTTTTGTACAATACGATAGAAGGCTTCATCACGAACTCCAGCTGGGCCAAAGGGGGCATGGCGCCCCCCCGGTTGGGTTAACAGAGAGAAAGTATAACCGGATCAAGCCAATTGCGGCTGGATCTCGTTGCGGGCGGGTTTGACGATCAGCGTCAGCACCACCGCCACCACCAGTGCGATGGCCATAAACATGTAAGAGGCCGCTGGGCTGCCTGTGGCGCCATTCAGATAGCCTACGAACCACGAACCGAAGAACGACCCCAGCGCGCCCATGCTGTTGATCAGCGCCATGGCGCCCCCGGCAACGTTTTTCGGCAGCATTTCCGGAATGATGGCGAAGAACGGCCCGTAGGGGGCGTACATCGCGGCGCCGGCGACCACCAGCAGGCCGTAGGAGATCCAGAAGTGGTTGGTGCCGACGGCGTAAGAGCCGAAGAACGCCAGCGCGCCGATCAGCAGCAGCGGCCAGACGAACAGCTTGCGGTTTTGCATTTTGTCCGACGCCCAGGAGACCACGATCATGGCGATGGTCGCCGCCAGGTAAGGCACCGCGGACAGCCAGCCGGCTTCCACCATGCCCATCTGCATGCCGCTGCGCAGGATGGAAGGCAGCCACAGCACGAAGCCGTACACGCCGATGCTCCAGGCGAAGTACTGCACGCACAGCAGGATCACGTTGCGCGAACGGAAGGCTTCGCCGTAGTTGCGCACGGCCTTGATGCCTTTCTGCTCTTCGTCCAGCTGCTGTTGCAGCGCCTGTTTCTCCTCGGCGCTCAGCCAGCCGGCCTGCGCCGGTTTGTCTTTCGCCAGCACCCACCAACAGAACGCCCAGATAACCGCCGGAATGCCCTCGATGATGAACATTTCACGCCAGCCGAAGGCGTGGATCAGGTAGCCGGACACCACCGACATCCACAGCACCGTCACTGGGTTGCCGAGGATCAGGAAGGTATTGGCGCGTGAGCGCTCCGATTTGGTGAACCAGTTGCTGATGTAGATCAGCATTGCCGGCATCACCGCCGCTTCCACCACGCCGAGGATAAAGCGGATGGCGGCCAGCATCGGGATATTGCTGACCACGCCGGTCAGCGAGGCGCAGCCGCCCCACAGGATCAGGCACCAGAAGATCAATTTCTTGACGCTGCGGCGTTCGGCGTAGATGGCGCCGGGAATTTGGAAGAAGAAATAACCGAGGAAAAACAGCGCGCCCAGCAGCGAGGCCATGCCTTTGGTGATGCCGAGATCTTCATTGATGCCGGCGGCAGAGGCGAAGCTGAAGTTGGCGCGATCGAGATAGGCCAGGCTGTAGGTGATAAACACGATGGGCATGATGTACCACCAGCGTTTGGCCGCGACAGTCGCTTTGTTCATGTTCAGTATCCTTCAGTGGTGTTGCATCCCCTTCGCCCGGCACGCTGGGCATGCAAGACGACGGGGCAGATGCTCTCCCGACGCGTCCCGGTTGTAGGGCCAGAGGCTGACGTCATGCGGAGAAGTCGTTTTTTTTATTGTTATTCGGCCAGCGCCGCGCGGGTTGGCAGGCCTTCGCTGTCGCCGATGGCCTGGATCGCCAGCGAGCCGATTTTGTTGCCGCGCTGCACCGCCTGTATCAGCGTTTTACCTTCCAGCAGGGCGCTGAGGGTGCCGACGGCAAAGCCGTCACCGGCGCCGACGGTATCCACCACGTTGTCGACCTTGACCGCGGCCACTGCCGCCTTGTCGCCGGCGGCGGTTTTAAACCAGGCGCCGTCCGGGCCGGTTTTGATGATCACCGCCTGCACGCCGCGTTCCAGATAGAAATCGGCGATGCCTTCCGGCGTCGATTGGCCGGTGAGGATCTGCCCCTCTTTCAGCCCCGGCAGCACCCAGTCGGCGGCGAACGCCAGCTGGTTCAGCTGCTCGATCATCACCTCGCGGCTGGGCCACAGCACCGGGCGCAGGTTGGGGTCGAACGAAATGGTTTTGCCCATGGCGCGCATCTCGCGCGCCGCATGGTGGCACAGCGCCAGCGACTGGCTGGACAGCGCCGCCGCCACGCCGCTCAGGTGCAGGTGGCGCGCGGAACCGAAATACTCACGGTCGAAATCGGCGACCGACAGGTGGCTGGCCGCCGAGCCTTTGCGGAAGTATTCCACGCTGGGATCGGTACCATCGGTGGTTTTGGATTTCACCTGAAAACCGGTGGGATAGTGGCCGTCGACCGTCACCTGCCGGTAGTTGATGCCTTCTTTTTTCAGCTGCTGCAGGGTGAAGCGGCCGAACGAATCGTTGCCGACGCGGCTGACCCAGCCGACGTTCATGCCCAGACGCGCCAAGCCGATCGCCACGTTCAATTCGGCGCCGGCGATGCGTTTGGTGAAGGTTTCCACTTCCGCCAAATCGCCGGTTTGCGCCGCCACGAACATCGCCATGGCTTCGCCCAGCGTGACCACATCCAGGGGCGCCTGCTGCGCCGTCGTTGCCGTTAACGTTGTCATCATGGGGTTACTCCGCACGCAAAATATTGACGTAATGGCGGGTGACGGCTTCCAGATCATCGCCCTGCAACGGGAATTCGATGCCGCGCGGCGCATCGTGCGGCAGGCGGGCCAGCAGATCGCGCCAGCTGCCGTCGGTATCGTCCAGCGCGACGGCGCGCCAGCCGCGCGGGCCTTGGGTGGCGGCTTTGACGTGCACGTAACCGACGTGGCGGGCCAGGCGCTCGGCGGCGGCGAAGGCGTCTTGCCCCACCCACAGCCAGTTGGCCATATCGAAGGTCATGCTGACCGGCAGGTGGCTATCTTCCGCGGCGTGGAAAAAGGCGTTCAGCATCGATAAAATGCCGCAGTCCGGCGTCTGATCGTTTTCGACCACCAGTTTGACCGGGTGTTGCTCCAGCGCCACTTTCAGCTCGGTAAAATCGAAGCCGGGGCGGAAATGGCCGAGGGACAGTTTCAGCTGGCGCGCGTTCAGCGCCTGTGCTTCTGCCAGCAGCGCCGGCAGGTTGGGGTTCAGCGTATGTTGCGGGGTGAACAGCGCCTCAGGGGCGGAGTAGACGGCGAACAGCTGTTGGCGTTCAATCTCTTGCGCCAGGGCCGGCAGGCTGTCCAATTCGCCGGCGGCGAACAGTTCGCGGCGGATTTCCACCCCGTCGGCGCCTGCTCCGGCGATGATGGGTAACAGCGCGCGCTGGCCGCCGTGTTGTTTGACGGTATCGATGCCGTAGGCGCCGGTGACCACGATGATTTCTGTTTTCATTTTGACTCCTGAGGCGGCATAGTCGCCGCCGCTGCTGTTACCGGTACGTTAAATGGAACCGGTTCCAGCGAAAAGCGACAGAGTGTAAAAATATGATCGCAATCACGAAGCTGAGCAAAAAACAGCCGATGAGGGCGGGGCGAGCAACGGCCCCGGAGAGGGTGGGTTAGCGGGTGGTGGAGCCGCGGACGATCAGCTCACCGGAGAACATCTGCTCGCCGCTGGGGGCGGCCAGGCCCTGAATGCGCTGCACCAGCCGCTCCAGCGCCGCGTGCCCCATTTGGTAGGTGGGCTGTCTTAGCGTGGTGATGCCGACGCCCGCCAGCTCCGCCCACTCCAGTTCGTCGAAGCCCAGCAGGCCGATGTCGTTGCCCCACTGGATGCCGAGCCGGCGCATGGCGCGCGCCACCTGCAGCGTCAGAGCGCCGTTGGCGGAGATCACCGCCTTGCGCATGCCGCGATGGCGGCCGCTGAAATCGCTCAGTACCTGCTCCAGCTTCTGCCGATCGTTGAGCGGCGTTTCGGCCTGCTCCGCCAACAGCGTGGGGTGCTGCGCCATGGTATGTCTGAAAGCGTGCAGGCGTTCGAGACGGGTATTGACCGTACCGAGCGGCTCGCTGAGGAACAGGATCGCTTCGAAACCTTGTTGCAGCAGGTGTTCGGTGGCGACGGTGGCGGCTTCGCGGTTGTTCAGGCCCACCACGTCGCAGGCGAAGTCGGGGATTTTGCGGTCGATCAGCACCATTGGCAGCATCGACTGTTGCAGTGTGGATAACGCTTCCTCGCGCATGCCGACCGCGTTGACCACGATGCCTTCCACCCGGTAACTGCTGAGCAGCTGCAGGTAGTGCTGTTCCTGATTGACTTCGTTGTTGGTGTTACACACCAGCAAGGTAAAGCCGTGCTGGCGGCAGGCGGCCTCGATGCCGCGCATCACGTCCACCGAATAGGGGTTGGTGATATCGGCGAGGATCAGGCCGATCAGGCGGGTCTGGCCGCCCTTCAGGCTGCGCGCCATTTGGCTTGGCCGGTAGTCGAGCTGCTGGATCGCCTGTTCGATGCGCTGTTTGAGATCGTCGGAAAGCAGGTGTTGTTCACCATTCAGATAGCGCGACACGCTGGTCTTGCCGGTTTTGGCGATGCTGGCCACATCGCTGATGGTGGCGCGCCCTGAGGCGCGCGTTGCCTTGCCTGTGCTCACAGCCGATCCCTCCTGCGGTTAATTGCCAAGGAGACTACCATACCCGATGTGCGGGCGGGAGTGTTGAAGGGTAAGGAGAAAATCGCAGGGAGGCGGCGGGGCGCCGGTGGCGCCCCGCACGGGATTACTGCAGCGGGCTGAGAGTGATCTCGACGCGGCGGTTTTGCGCCTTGCCTTCCGCGGTGCTGTTGGAGGCGATCGGGTTGTCCGGGCCGGCACCGGTGGTGCGGATACGGTTCGCCGCCACGCCCTGGGTGATCAGCGCGCTGGCTACGCCGTCGGCGCGCTGCTGCGACAGGTTCATGTTGAGCGAGCGGGAGCCGGTGCTGTCGGTGTAGCCGACAACGTTGACCGCGGTTTTCGGATACTCTTTCAGCACCATGGCGACGCCGGTCAAGGTGTTGGCGCCCGCCGGTTTCAACGTGGCGCTGCTGCTGTCGAAGGTCACGTTGTTCGGCATGTTCAGCACGATGTTGTCGCCCTGACGGGTGACGCTGACGCCGGTGCCTTTCATCTTGTCGCGCAGTTTGGCTTCCTGCACGTCCATGTAATAGCCTGCGCCGCCGCCGAGGGCTGCACCGGCCGCTGCGCCGATCAGCGCGCCTTTGCCGCGATCTTTTTTGGAAGAGGACAGCACGCCGACACCGGCGCCCAGTGCGGCGCCGAGGCCCGCGCCGATGCCGGATTTGCCGGCTTCGGATTCACCGGTGTAAGGGTTGGTGGTACAGGCCGACAGCGCGAGCGTGAGGCTCACGGCGCCGGCAATAATTGCAATGCGTTTTTTCATGTTCTTGTCCTTAATGGCATCAGAATCTGTACGCGCCGGCCCAAAACGGGGACGCAAAAAAAGTGGGTGACGCAGGGAGCCTGCGTCGCCGCGCTACCTATGACGCGCGCTTTCGCCGGCAGTTCCGGAGAAAAACGTGACAAATGATGAGCGCGGGAAAAGCTGGGGGAGTTATGCGGCAAAACGCCGGGCGGCGCTATGCAGCGGATTCCGAATTGTGCGCATCCGGGGTGCGGATGCGCCTTTTTTAAGCCTAATGGGTTGAATTTTCGACTGCCGACCAGTTCATGATCAGCGTATAGGCCTGGGTTTCTTCATTGAACAGGCGCTGTGTTATCTGAAAGCCGCGCCTGTGGTAAAACGCGCAGGCGCGCAGGTTCTGCTGGTACACCTCCAGGCTGAGCCGGCGGTAGCGCTGCTGCACGTGCGTCATCAGCGCCTGGGCGACGCCGCGACCGTGAAACGCCCGATCGACAAACAGGGCGCCGATGAACTGCTCATCCAACACGCTGATAAAGCCGACGATCTCGTCGTCATGCCAGCAGGCCCAGCTTTGTGCGCGCGGCAGGTAGTTTTCCCGCACCAGCGCGGCGCTCTCACGCCAGTACTTTTCCGCCACGAACGGATGGGCGGCGATGGTGCTGGGCAGCCACAGCGCCATCAGCCGTTCGATATCCTCCGGGCCACAGGGGCGGATCACCGTGGCTTTGGGTAGCACATGCACCCCGTCAGATGATCGTTCACCAGCCCGCTGGCCTGCATGAAGGCGTAACAAATGGTGGAGCCGATAAACTTGAAGCCGCGCTTCTTCAGCGCTTTGGACATGGCGTCGGACTGCTCGGTTTTGGCCGGCACCTGGTTCAGCGCCTGCCAGCGGTTGAGCTGCGGTTGGCCGCCGACGAAGTCCCAAATGAAGGTAACGAAATTCTCACCGGCCGCCTCCATCGCCAGATAGGCTTTGGCGTTGGTGATGATGGCTTCTATCTTGCCGCGGTGGCGGATGATGCCGCTGTCCTGCAGCAGGTTTTCCACGTCCTGTTCGGTCATGGCGGCGACCCGCTGCGGATCGAAACCGTGGAAAGCGCGGCGGTAGTTCTCGCGCTTTTTCAGAACGGTGATCCAGGAAAGGCCCGCTTGCTGCCCTTCGAGGCACAGCATTTCAAACAGCTCGCGCGCGTCGGTGGTGGGCGCGCCCCATTCCTTGTCGTGATACTCGAGATACAACGGATCGGCCGTCACCCAACCGCAACGTTCGTCTGCCATCCTGACTGTCCTTATGCTGTATTTATGAACAGTAATCATCGCTCGAAGCGCCGAACTTGGCAAGCCTCTGATTGTTTTGTCATCAGCCCGCTTGACGTGACGAAAAAGCCGACAATAGTTACTACATGGCCGGTGGAAAACCGGCCAACGATAAAAACGACATTGCCTTCATTTGCAGGCTCTCAGGAGTCGATTCATGCCTCTAAAAATAACGTGCATGCCCCGCCCGGCGGCGCTTGCAGTGGCGTTGCTTTGCAGTGTGACCCTTCCGGCTCAGGCGTACGATCAACTCTACGTCTTTGGCGACAGCCTGAGCGATACCGGCAACAACGGCCGGTTCACCTATGACGGCAGCCAGCACCTGCTGTACGACGAAGCGTTGGCGCAACGCATCGGGGCGGCGCTGGTGGCTTCGGACAACGGCGGTGAGAACTATGCCGCCGGTGGCGCCGTGGCGGTGCCGGGCCTGAACCCGGCCGACAACACCCAGGACCAGGTGCAGAGTTACCTGAACCGGGTCAACGGCCAGGCCGACGGCGACGGTTTGTATATTCATTGGATCGGCGGCAACGATCTGGCGGCGGCGGCACTGAATGCCGCTACCGCGCCCGGCGTGGCCTATAACAGCGCCGCCGCGGCTGCCGCGCAGGTGCATTCGCTGCTGAACGCCGGCGCCGGCACGGTGATCGTGCCGACGGTACCGAACATCGGTTCCACGCCGCAGCTGATGGAATTGATCATTCAACAGGCGCTGTCACCGGTGCAGGGGGCGGCGATTCAGGCGGCGTATGCCACGCTTAATTCGGTGGCGACACCGGACAACGCTTCACGCACGCAGGCGATCCATGCGGCATTGGCCGCTGCGGCGAAGCAGGGCAGCGCCATTCCTCAGGTGCAGCAGGCGATCGCCACGCAGCTTATCGCGGCGTATGACAGCCTGAGCGCGCAGGCCGCCCAGTTGACCGATTTCTATAATCAAAGTGAAGACCGTTTGTTGGCGCAGGGCGGCGGTAATATCGTGCGGGTGGACGTCAACAAGCTGTTCGCCGAAGCGATCGCCAATCCGGCGCAGTTCGGCTTCGCCAACACCGCCGGCATGGCTTGCCCGCCGGGCATTTCCTCGGCGGTCTGCCGCTCCGATATGCCCGGCTTCGACGCCAGCCAGTCCTATCTGTTCTCCGATCACTTCCACCCGAGCCCGCAGGCGCACCTGCTGATTGCGGATTATATCCAGGCGGTGTTGGATGGCCCGGCGCAGGTGGTGGCGCTGAATCAGGCGACGGCGGCGATGGCGCGCGACAGCCGCGCCACGCTCGACAGCCGCTTCCAGCAGCTGCGCCACGGCGACAACCCGCAGGGCTCGCTGGGCGTGTTCGGCGGTTATGCCGGCCAGCACTACGACTATGCCGATAACCGGGCAGCGGGGGACGGCAACGCCACTACCCACAACCTGACCGTCGGCGTGGACTATCAGTTGACCGACGGCTGGCTGATCGGCGCGTTGATCGCCGGTTCCAACGACGATCAGCATCCTTCCAGCCGCTTTGATTACAAGGCGCGCGGGCTGCTGCTGTCGGCTTTCAGTTCACTGGCGCTATTCGAGCATGGCTGGGTTAACGCCGATCTACACTATGCGACGATGGATTATGACGACATCCGCCGCAGCATGCGGCTGGGGCCGCTGACGCGCACCGAAACCGGTTCGACCACCGGCAAGCAGTGGGGCGCACGCGTGACCGCCGGCTATGACTTCCCGATCGCTTCTTACCTGACTACCGGGCCGGTGGCGCAGTTCGCCTGGGATTACAGCCGCGTTTCCGGCTACAGCGAAGACGGCGATGACAGCACCGCCATGCGCTTCAACGATCAAACCTACCACTCGCAGATCGGCGCGTTGGGCTGGCGGCTGGATACGCAATTCGGCGTGTTTAACCCTTATGCGGAAGTGAGTTATCAGCACCAGTTCGGCGACGACGTCTACCGCGCCGGTGGCGGCCTGAAATCGACGCAAACCTCGTTCACCCGCGACAGTGCGGGCCAGGACAAAAACTGGGTGGATGTCACGCTGGGGGCCAACATGCCGTTGACGGACAGGGTATCGGCCTTCGCCACCGTCTCGCAAACCGGCGGGCTGAGCAGCGGCGAGCAGTTTATGTATAACGTCGGCGTCAGCGCGCGTTTTTGAACGACTCGGACAGAGAATGGGGCTAATGGAAGGCGGGGTGGCAAGGCGGTGCCTGTGAGTGAGACTGTACTTTAGTACAACTATCATTTGTCGCTAAAAGCTCTTATCGTTGTTGCATAACGATAAATTATAGCGCCACAAAAAAAAACTGATCCTATAAAGGATCAGGTAGCCACTTGGCCAACACCAGGGAAAATTTTGGTTATTATTGTATATCCAAATCTCCACTGTCAATGGCTTTCTCCCTTCATCCTTGGATGAGGGGCGTTTTCGCCTGCCTGCCTTATCCCCCCATCCTCAACTCGACAGAGCACTTTTTGTCAGATTCATGTCATGATGCGGAGTTGTTATGGCTTTGTTTTGTTTATGTTTATTCGCTGTACCATGCCTTCTATCGGCCCTTCTTCAGTGAAGCGCTTATTTTACGATTAAATTAATTTCCCCTCCGAAATTATTTAAATTTACTCTTTAAGACGTATGGCCATTATTAACGCTTCCTATTATGCCTGCCAGATTAATTTACTTGGCAGCGCAACCGGGTTATACTCTTCTCCGTTTTATAGTATTGTTATTTCTTGAAGAGGATGGGTGAGTGTCTAACTTTTTTTTCAATAATGAAACCATTAATGCCTCTATAAAAGAAGAGTTAGAACGTGGTCTGAGTAAATACAATAATATAAAATATGCCTATGCTATAATGAATAAAAGAAATCCGGCTAGTTTCTCAATCATTTCCAATAGAACGGAGTGGTTTGAGTTTTATATTAAGAATAACTATCAGTTTATTGATCCTGTTTTGATTACCGCCTCACATAGAATTACCCCGTTTACCTGGGATAAAGATTTGGAAATAGGCGCAGGATTAAAGTTGCCAAAGATTTTTGATATGGCTAAGAACTACAATATTATTAATGGATATACTTTTGTCTTGCACGATCATCATCATAATCTGGTGGTGTTATCCATTATGCTAGATAAGCATTGCGATGCAGATGTTGAACAGCAGATTGACAATAATAAGGCCGAAATTCAAATGCTGCTGATCACCATGCACGGAAAAATGACGACGCTCTACCAGGAAATGAGCACGCCTGCTGACTTTGAAAAGATGAATCAGCGGGAGTTTTTCTCCAAGCGTGAAAATGAGATTATTTACTGGGCGAGCTTAGGTAAGTCCTACCAAGAAATTGCGCTTATCCTGGGAATAAAACTCACCACTGTAAAATATCACATTGGCAACGCCGTCAAAAAGCTTGGCGTCACCAATGCCAAACATGCCATCAGGTTAGGTGTGGAGCTGCAACTCATCCGGCCGCTTCTCGCTGACACGGAAGGATAATGGCCATGAATCCAAAGGGTTATCCCATTTTGTGGCGTGTTGATTGATGCGTGCTAGCAATCTGTTTCGGTTGGCATCGTCTATCGGCATGTAGATCAGGTAAATATTTTTATTCTTTTCGGAACATCCGGTTTTTACCACCGAGATATGCCAACCGGAACGTTGGAAAATGATGCGCATCGGGTGACTGATAATGGCGTAAATGCCTTCGTAGCCGCAGTTTCTTGCATAATTTATCATCGACAGAAAAAGCATGGCGCTAATCGGCGCTTGATGGAGTTGAAGTGCTTGAATGCGCGCCTTATCTATAAATAATCTGCTGGCTTCAACGTAATTTCCATCGGGGAGCTTTATATCGTTAAAATAAGTGTCGAACACGCCATCGCTGATCATGTTTGGGTATTTCGTTTCAATAAATCGCAAACTGCAAATGACGTGATTTTGGTAGGTGCCGAAAATATAGGTGGCGTGACGATTATCGTATTCGTCAAACTCCATGTTATTTTCACAATTAACGAGCCAGTCTAAACGGTCTTTAAACGTTTTTTTTCTTAAAGAGAACAGTTCTTTCGATCTGTTATCTGGCAGCAAATTATAGTCTACGTCAAAGAGCTCTATCATTTTCAATCTTTTTCCTAAGCGACTTAAATGGTTTTTTAGCTGCGGCTGTCATTTGTTCTCATTATACTACCAGAGTCACTATGGCAAGTAAATTTCAGCCGGTGCGGCATCGGCGAAAACAAAGTAAATATATAACACTGAATTATGTTTTTTTTCATTCCATTCACTTATTTGAATGTTTTTCAACACGTCTGTTGTATGGCGAAGAGGCGTTAAGCTGCCGGTAGTTAAAGCATGCAGGGTATGAAGCGGCATCTCTCTCAAGCAAGCCGATACCCGAGTCTGCCTCGCCCTCTGAGGACGGTGGCGGCGGTGCCGGGGATTTACCGCACTGATGTCGCCGGCGGTTTCCGTGGCTGAAGGGTGAAAATTCAGCGCTTCTCGCCCCGATTCGCACTTGTTGCCGGATTCTGGCTGTATATCTTACGGTCAAAGGGTATACTGGCGCATTCCATCTAAATCCACTTGTATCGCGTGCGAATTCAACATGCAAAAGTTTGATACCAAGACCTTCCAGGGCCTGATCCTGACACTGCAGGATTATTGGGCGCGCCAGGGCTGCACCATCGTTCAACCATTGGACATGGAAGTCGGCGCGGGAACCTCACACCCGATGACGTGCCTGCGCGCACTGGGGCCGGAGCCGATGGCTACCGCCTATGTGCAGCCATCCCGTCGCCCGACCGACGGCCGCTACGGTGAAAACCCGAACCGTCTGCAGCACTACTACCAGTTCCAGGTGGTGATTAAGCCATCGCCGGACAATATTCAAGAACTCTACCTGGGCTCGTTGAAAGAGCTGGGTCTGGATCCGACCATCCACGACATTCGCTTCGTGGAAGACAACTGGGAAAACCCGACGCTCGGCGCCTGGGGCCTGGGTTGGGAAGTGTGGCTGAACGGCATGGAAGTGACGCAGTTCACCTACTTCCAGCAGGTCGGCGGCCTGGAGTGCAAGCCGGTAACCGGTGAGATCACCTACGGTCTGGAGCGTCTGGCGATGTACATCCAGGGCGTGGACAGCGTATATGATCTGGTGTGGAGCAACGGCCCGCTGGGCGTTACCACCTACGGCGACGTGTTCCACCAGAACGAAGTGGAGCAGTCCACCTACAACTTCGAATACGCCGACGTCGACTTCCTGTTCTCCTGCTTCGAGCAGTACGAGAAAGAAGCCCAATCGCTGCTGGCGCTGGAAAAACCGCTGCCGCTGCCGGCTTACGAACGCATCCTGAAGGCGGGCCATACCTTCAACCTGCTGGATGCGCGCAAGGCGATTTCGGTGACCGAGCGTCAACGCTACATTCTGCGCATCCGCACGCTGACCAAAGCCGTTGCCGAGGCCTACTACGCTTCCCGCGAAGCGCTGGGCTTCCCGATGTGCAACAAGAAGAACGAGAACTAAGAGGCAGCCATGACTCAACAGACTTTCCTGGTGGAAATCGGCACGGAAGAGCTGCCGCCGAAGGCGCTTCGTTCCCTGGCGGAATCTTTCGCCGCCAACTTCACCGCCGAGCTGGACAACGCCGGCCTGGAACACGGTGACGTGAGCTGGTTCGCCGCACCGCGCCGCCTGGCGCTGAAAGTGGCCAACCTGAGCGCGGCGCAGGCCGATCGCGAAATTGAAAAACGCGGCCCGGCGATCGCCCAGGCGTTCGACGCCGAAGGCAAACCGAGCAAAGCGGCCGAAGGCTGGGCGCGCGGCTGCGGCATCACCGTCGATCAGGCTGAACGCCTGGTGACCGACAAGGGCGAGTGGTTGATGTACCGCGCCCACGTCAAAGGCCAGTCGGCGCAGCAACTGCTGGCTGGCATGGTCAGCACCGCGCTGGCTAAACTGCCGATCCCGAAACTGATGCGTTGGGGCGACTCCGACGTGCAGTTCGTGCGTCCGGTGCACACCGTCACGATGCTGCTGGGCGCCGATCTGATCCCGGGCACCGTGCTGGGCATCGACTCTGCGCGCACCGTGCGCGGCCACCGCTTCATGGGCGAAGCCGAGTTCACCCTCGACAACGCTGACCAATACCCGCAGATCCTGCTGGAGCGCGGCAAAGTAGTCGCCGACTATGAAGCGCGTAAGGCCCTTATCAAACGCGATGCCGAACTGGCGGCGCAGAAGATTGGCGGCAAGGCCGATCTGAGTGAAAGCCTGTTGGAAGAAGTGGCTTCGCTGGTGGAATGGCCGGTGGTGCTGACCGCCAAATTCGAAGAGAAATTCCTGGCGGTGCCGGCGGAAGCGCTGGTGTACACCATGAAGGGCGACCAGAAGTATTTCCCGGTGTACGACGCCGCGGGCAAACTGCTGCCGAACTTTATCTTCGTGGCCAACATCGAGTCGAAAGACCCGCAGCAGATCATCTCCGGTAATGAGAAGGTGGTGCGCCCACGTCTGGCTGACGCCGAGTTCTTCTTCAACACCGACCGCAAGAAACGCCTGGAAGACAATCTGCCGCGCCTGGAAACCGTGCTGTTCCAACAGCAGCTGGGCACCCTGCGCGACAAGACCGATCGTATTCAGGCGCTGGCGGGCTGGGTTGCCGGCCAGATCGGCGCCGACGTCAACCACGCCACCCGCGCGGGCCTGCTGTCGAAGTGCGACCTGATGACCAACATGGTGTTCGAATTCACCGACACCCAGGGCGTGATGGGCATGCACTACGCGCGCCACGACGGTGAGGCGGAAGACGTCGCCGTTGCGCTGAACGAGCAGTATCAGCCGCGCTACGCCGGCGATGCGCTGCCGCAGTCGCTGGTGGCCTGTTCCCTGGCGATCGCCGACAAGATGGACACCCTGGCCGGCATCTTCGGCATCGGTCAGCATCCGAAAGGCGATAAAGACCCGTTCGCGCTGCGCCGCGCCGCGCTGGGCGTATTGCGCATCATCGTCGAGAAAAACCTGCCGCTGGATCTGCAGACCCTGACCGAAGAGGCCGTGCGCCTGTACGGCAGCAAGCTGACCAACGCCAAGGTGGTCGACGAGGTGGTGGAATTCATGCTGGGCCGCTTCCGCGCCTGGTATCAGGAAGAAGGCCACGCGGTCGATACCATTCAGGCGGTGCTGGCGCGCCGTCCGACCAAGCCGGCCGACTTCGACGCGCGCGTCAAGGCGGTGTCTCACTTCCGTACGCTGGAAGCGGCGGCGGCGCTGGCTGCGGCCAACAAACGCGTCTCCAACATTCTGGCCAAGTCAACCGAAACGCTGAACGACAGCGTGCGCGCCTCGGTGCTGAAGGACGCAGCGGAAATTCAGCTGGCGACTCACCTGGTGGTGCTACGCGACAAGCTGCAGCCGTACTTCGCGGCGGGCAACTACCAGGAAGCGCTGGTGGAGCTGGCTGCGCTGCGCGAGCCGGTGGATGCGTTCTTCGATAACGTAATGGTGATGGCGGACGATGCGGAAGTGCGCGTGAACCGTCTGACGCTGCTGAGCAAGCTGCGCGAACTGTTCCTGCAGGTGGCGGATATCTCCGTGCTGCAGTAAGCGATTAACCGCTGTGAAAAGGCGCCTGCGGGCGCCTTTTTTTATTTCCGTTTCCTGGGTGCGAAGGCAAGGTCGCCTGGCGACTTGGGGGGCGACTTGACTTGGGGGGCGACTTGGGGAAATTGAAGCGTCCGGTCGCCGACGGCAATGAACCTCAGTGCGTTTTGCGCACGATTTTCAACCGCATCCGGCCGGGGCAATGCTCATCGCAAGCGGAATCGCGTATCGGAACGCCGCCAGTTGATCTATTCTTATAGGCGCACGGAGTGCGGAAAAAGGGGCGGAGTCCAATGAAAAAGCAGGTTTATAACAGGAGTTATGTCACATGGCGGTAGGGATCCAGAGCAGAGGTTTCGCGCGTTGGTTGGCACCGGTATTGGCATTGTTGGTGGTCATGCAATTGACCGCCTGCGGCGATAAAGAGCCGGAACAGCGCAAAGCATTTATCGATTACTTACAGAATACCGTGATGCGCAGCGGGGCGAACATCCCCACGCTGAGCGAAGATCAGAAGCAGAAGTTCGGCAACTATGCCGGTGACTACGCGATTTTGGTCGGTTTTTCTCAGCAGCTGTCCAAATCGGTCGGCGCCAGCCTGACCCCGGCGCTGGATCAGATTAATCAGATCCGCACCGCGCAGGACTACCTGAACAAACGCGACGCGCTGCAGCAATCGGTTGGGGCGTTGAACCTGCTGGGCCAGCAGATCCAGTCCGCCAAATCGCAGGCGGATACCGCCCGCGCGGCGCTGAAGCAGCCCGACGATCTGAAAGCGGTGTACAACCAGGCCTACGACAAGATCGTTACCGCACCGGCCAACGCCTTGATGCCGGCGATCCCGACCACTGCCAGCTTCGTGCAGGATCTGGTGCAGGTCGGCGATTTCCTGCAGAGCCAGGGCAATCAGGTCAGCTTCAACAACAACGGCGTGCAGTTCCGCACCGCGCAGCAGGTGGCGCAGTACAACACCATGATGTCGAATCTGGTGGCCAAACAGCAGAACCTGGTAAACGCGCAGAAAACCATTCAAAGCGTGACGCAATAACGCCTCCACGCACGCAGCAGGCCGGCATTGCCGGCCTGTTTTATTTCCCCTCAGCGTTTCCAATAGCTTGCTGGTTTATTGCTCAGGCTTCTGTACTACACTTCAATTAATCCATTCATTCGGCAATGTAGTTTTCTTTCATTCATCACTTCGCTAGTTCCCGGCGGGATGAGTGCTCACAGGGAAGATCAAACAGAGCGCCGCGATCGGGCGCTGCAGCCAAAAATAAATTGTGATGTTTATCACAATTTAAAAACAAACCACCAAGTTAAAAGTGTGATGTTTGTCACGTTATCTTGGGTTTTGAGGCGATTTTTTTCTCACTGTGCTTTTTTTACACGCCATAAATGTGATCTTAATCACTATAAAGGGTGGTTTGTTGGGGTGTTGTGTGTGATTTGTATCACAAAAAATTCGTGAAGTTCGCGTGACAAAAACAGCGTGATAGAGTCCGTTTCGCATACAGCGGCAACACGGCTGGATCGTCACAACAATAATCACGCGCTCTATTGTCAGCGCGTAACAATAGGGGTGTGTTTTATGTTTTCACCAGACATCAAGGTTAAAGTGCAAAACTTTGGCCGCTTCCTGAGCAACATGGTGATGCCCAACATCGGCGCCTTTATCGCCTGGGGGATTATCACCGCGCTATTCATTCCAACCGGCTGGCTGCCGAATGAAACCTTAGCCAAGCTGGTCGGCCCGATGATCACCTACCTGCTGCCGCTGCTGATCGGTTATACCGGTGGGCGGCTGGTGGGCGGCGATCGCGGCGGCGTGGTCGGCGCCATTACCACCATGGGCGTCATCGTCGGCGCCGACATGCCGATGTTCCTCGGCGCGATGATCGCCGGCCCGTTGGGCGGCTGGGCTATCAAGCACTTTGACCGCTGGGTAGACGGCAAGATCAAAAGCGGCTTTGAAATGCTGGTGAACAACTTCTCCGCCGGCATCATCGGCATGCTGCTGGCGATCCTGGCCTTCCTCGGCATCGGGCCGCTGGTGGAGGTGCTCTCCAAGCTGCTGGCGGCGGGCGTACACGTCATGGTGACGAACAACCTGCTGCCACTGGCGTCCATCTTCGTTGAGCCGGCGAAAATCCTGTTCCTGAACAACGCCATCAACCACGGCATCTTCTCGCCGCTGGGTATCCAGCAGGCCACGGAAGCCGGCAAGTCGGTGTTCTTCCTGATCGAAGCCAACCCAGGCCCGGGCATGGGCGTGCTGATGGCCTACATGTTCTTTGGCCGCGGCAGCGCCAAGCAATCCGCCGGCGGTGCGGCAATCATTCACTTCCTGGGCGGCATCCACGAAATCTACTTCCCTTACGTGCTGATGAATCCACGCCTGCTGCTGGCGGTGATCCTGGGCGGCATGACCGGCGTCTTCACCCTGACGATGCTGAACGGCGGCCTGGTTTCTCCGGCTTCTCCGGGTTCGATCCTGGCGGTGCTGGCGATGACGCCGAAAGGCGCCTACTTCGCCAACATTGCGGCGGTGTGCGCAGCCTTTGCCGTCTCCTTCGTGGTGTCCGCTTTCCTGCTGAAAACCTCCAAGGTGAAAGAGGATGACGATCTGGAAGCCGCAACCCGTCGCATGCAAGAGATGAAATCGCAGTCCAAAGGCGGCGCAGCGGCGCCGGCATCGGTCGATGGCGATCTGAGCACCGTGCGCAAAATCATCGTCGCCTGTGACGCGGGCATGGGCTCCAGCGCTATGGGCGCCGGGGTGCTGCGCAAGAAAGTGGCCGACGCCGGGCTGAAGAACATCTCGGTGACCAACAGCGCCATCAACAGCCTACCGGACGACGTGGATCTGGTGATCACCCACCGCGATCTGACCGAGCGCGCGATGCGCCACGCGCCGCAGGCCCAGCACATCTCGCTGACCAACTTCCTCGACAGCAAGCTGTACAGCGATCTGGTCGACCGTTTGCTGGCGGCCAACAAAACCAGCGACAACCAACAGAAGGTGCTGGGCGCGCTGGACGACAGTTTCGAAGCCGGTGAGCCTAACCTGTTCAAGCTGAGTGAGAGCAACGTGTTCCTCAACCTGCAGGCCAGCGACAAAGAGCAGGCGATCCGCTTCGCCGGCGAGCAGCTGGTGAAAGGCGGCTACGTCGAGGCGGAATACGTGCCGGCGATGCTGGAGCGCGAGAAACTCACCTCCACCTACCTGGGCGAGTCTATCGCCGTGCCGCACGGCACCATCGAGGCCAAAGACCGGGTGCTGCGCACCGGCGTGGTGTTCTGCCAGTACCCGCAGGGCGTGCGCTTCGGCGAGGAAGAGGATGAAGTGGCCCGCCTGGTGATCGGCATCGCCGCGCGCAACAACGAGCATATTCAGGTGATCACCAGCCTGACCAACGCGCTGGATGACGAGAGCGTGATTGAGCGGCTGGCGAATACCACCAGCGTCCAGGAAGTGCTGGACCTGCTCGGCGGCAAAAAAGCCGGATAACAGAATCATTTTAAAGGGTGCAGCTTGCTGCACCCTTCGACATTAAGAAGGTAGAGTTATGAAAGTATTACATTTTGGCGCAGGGAACATCGGCCGCGGTTTTATCGGCAAGCTGCTGGCGGACGCAGGGGCTGCGCTGACCTTCGCCGACGTCAATCAAACGGTGCTGGATTTGCTGAACAGCCGTAAAAGCTACGCGGTGCACGTGGTGGGTGAGCAAGAACGCGTGGAGAGCGTCAACAACGTCAGCGCCGTCAACAGCGGCAGCGAGGCGGCGGTGGCGCTGATCGCCGAGGCGGATCTGGTGACCACCGCCGTTGGCCCGCAAATTCTCGCCAAAATCGCCGGCACGATCGCTAAAGGGCTGGTGCTGCGTCATCAGCAGGGCAATGTGCAGCCGCTGAACATCATCGCCTGCGAGAACATGGTGCGCGGCACCAGCCAGCTGAAGCAGCATGTGTTCGCCGCGCTGCCGCAGGACGAGCAGGCATGGGTTGAGCAGCACGTCGGCTTCGTCGATTCGGCGGTCGACCGCATCGTGCCGCCGGCGGACAGTAACGACCCGTTGGAAGTGACGGTGGAAACCTTTAGCGAATGGATCGTCGATCAGACCCAGTTCAAAGGCCAGCCTCCGGCGATCGCCGGCATGGAGCTGACCGATAACCTGATGGCGTTTGTCGAGCGCAAGCTGTTCACCCTCAATACCGGCCACGCCATCACCGCCTACCTCGGCCAACAGGCCGGGCTGCAAACCATTCGCGACGCCATTCTCGACCCGGCGATCCGCCGCGTAGTGAAAGGGGCGATGGAAGAGAGCGGCGCGGTGTTGATCAAGCGCTACGGCTTCGACGCCGACAAGCACGCCGCCTACATCAACAAAATCCTCGGCCGCTTCGAAAACCCGTATCTGCACGACGACGTCGAGCGCGTAGGGCGCCAGCCGCTGCGCAAACTGAGCGCCGGCGATCGCCTGATCAAACCGCTGCTGGGCACGCTGGAATACGGCCTGCCGCACGCCAACCTGATCCAGGGCATCGCCGCCGCCATGAGCTACCGCAGCGAACAGGATCCGCAGGCGCTGGAGTTGGCGGAATTGCTGAACACGCTCGGGCCGAAAGCCGCGCTGGCGCAAATTTCCGGCCTGCCGGCGGAAAGCGAGGTTGTAGAAGAGGCCGTTGCTGTGTATAACGCCATGCACAAGTAGAATCGTGATGATGAACACCCGAGCGCAGCTTGCTGCGCTCCTGCAACCCGAGTTCGGCATCGACGGCCCTCCCCACGCCTTTCGAAAAGCGACGATGGAAGAAGCACAGGCATTTGAAAACCAGGTTCTGGAAAAGCTGAACGCGGGCAAAACGGTGCGCAGCTTCCTGATTGCGGCGGTAGAGCTGCTGGCGGAAGCGCTCAACGTGCTGGTGGTGCAGGTATTCCGCAAGGACGACTATGCGGTGAAATATGCCGTCGAACCGCTATTGTCCGGCAGCGGCCCGCTCGGGGAGCTGTCGGTGCGCCTGAAGCTGATGTACGGGCTGGGGGTGATCTCCCGCCACGAATATGAAGATGCCGAGCTGCTGATGGCGATGCGCGAAGAGCTGAACCACGACGGCTCGGAATACCGCTTCGTCGACGACGAAATCCTCGGGCCGTTCGGCGAGCTGCATTGCGTGGCCGCGCTGCCGCCGGTGCCGACCTTCCTGCAGCCGGGCGAAGCGGATGAAGCGCTGATCGCCATGCAGCGCCAGCGCTATCAGCAGATGGTGCGCTCCACCATGGTGCTGTCCATTACCGATCTGATCGCCGGTATCGGCGCCAAACAACCTTCCCGACTCTCTCCTCTCGGTCGCGGCTAAGCAAAGGCCGCGCGCCACTCGTCGAACAACAACCACAGCGCGGTGGCGGCCATCAGGCCGGACATCACGCCGTTGAAGGCGCGCAGCTTCCAGGTGACCCGCAGCGCGTTGCGCAACCGGTCGCCCAGCACCGCCCACAGCAGCACGCACGGCAGGTTCAGCAGCGCGAAGCCGGCGATGACCGACAGCGTATGGACAAAGGTGGCGCCTTCGCGCGGGGTGAACAGGATCGCCACGTTGATCACCATCAGCCAGGCCTTGGGGTTGACCGCCTGAAACAGCGCACCATTGAGCAGGCTCATCGGCTGCGCCTGCTCTTTGGCGTCCGGCGAGGCCGCCTGGAACAGTTTCCATGACAGCCACAGCAGGTAGGCGCAGCCGATCACCGCCAGCGGGAGGCGGATGACGCCGGCCCAGCTCAGCGCCAGCGCCAGCAGCGGGATAATGATCGCCAGCTGCACCGCACAGCCGACGCAGATGCCGAACAGCATCGGCAGGGTGCGGCGCAGGCCGAAGTTGACGCCCGACGAGGCCAGCAGCAGGTTGTTGGGGCCGGGGGTAATCGACATGACGGTGACGTAGCTGACAAAGGCGGAGTCCAGCATGACAGGTTCCTTGAAAATGGCGGTAATCACGAGAGGATCAGCATAATCGCTGCGATGGGATGGTGACAGAACCACAAATCGGATATTGTCATGGTTACAGTTGTGCAAAATGTAAACTGTACCCATTGCCTGGAGAGAAACTGTGACCCTGCTCGATGAAACCCCGGATACCCGTTACCTGCAGCTGGCGGATACGCTGGCCGAGGCCATTCGCCGCGGCACGCTACGGCCCGGCGACCGCCTGCCGTCGGTACGGCGCTGTGCGCAAACCCATCGCGTCAGCATCAATACGGTAGTGTCGGCTTACCGCACGCTGGAGGATCGCGGGCTGATCGAAGCGCGGCCGCAGTCGGGGTTTTACGTTCGCAGCACGCTGCCGGCGCTGAAGATGGCCTCGGCGCCCAGCGGGCGCATCGAACCGCCGGCGGACGATGTGCTGGCGCTGATCGACACCGTGTTTGCCGCCCAGCAAAACCCGGCTTTCACCAACATTGCGCTGGCCTGCCCGCAGACCAGCGATTTTTATCCCGGCGGCAAGCTGGGGCGCATGCTGTCCTCTCAGCTGCGCCGTCAGCCGGATCTGATCGGGCAGTATCCGTTGCCGCCCGGCAGCCTTCGGCTGCGTCAGCAGATCGCCCGCCGCTCGATGACGCTGGGCATGCTGCTGGAGCCGGGCGACGTGGTGTTGACCCACGGCTGCATGGAAGCGCTGCAGCTGGCGCTGCGCGTCACCACCAAACCGGGCGACTGCGTCGGGCTGGAGTCACCGACCTACTTCTACCTGCTGCCGCTGCTGGCCAGCCTGGGGCTGAAAGCGCTGGAAATCCCCACCGATCCGCAGCTGGGGCTGTCGCTGGACGCGCTGGAACTGCTATTGAACGAGAAGCGGCTGAACGCGGTGATCGCCATGCCGACGGTGCAAAACCCGCTGGGCTGCACTATGCCGCTGGCGGCGAAAAAGCGGCTGGCGCGGCTGATGAACGATCATCAGGTGCCGTTGATTGAAGACGGGCTGTATGCCGAGATCCAGTTCGGCGGCGCGCTGTCGCCGGCGGTGAAGGCGTTCGATCGCGACGGCTGGGTGCTGTTTTGCTCCAGCTTTACCAAAACGCTGGCGCCGGACTTTCGCGTCGGCTGGATCTGCGGCGGCCGTTTCCACGAGGCGTTGCGCAAGCTGAAAGCGGTGTCATCGATGTCCGAGTCGCAGCTGCTGTCGGAAACGCTGGCGACCTTCCTGGAGAGCGGCGGCTACGATCATCATTTGCGCAACCTGCGCAAGCGTTATGCGGCGCAGGTGGACGAGGCGCGGGCGCTGATCGCCCGGCATTTCCCGCGTGGCACGCTGGCCACGCAGCCGGCGGGCGGATTCGTGTTTTGGGTCGAATTTCCCCCCGGCGTGGACAGCGTGGCACTGTTCCATCAGCTGTTGGAGGAGCAGATTTGTTTGACGCCGGGCACCCTGTATTCCCCGAGCGGGCGCTACCGCAACGCGCTGCGGCTCTCCTGCTGCTACCCGTTCAACGCGCGCTACACCCAGGCGTTGGCCCGGCTCGGCGCCAGGGCCTGCGAGATGAGCGGCCTGCCGCCCGGCATTGCGCAGGACGGGTAACGGCGCGCGCCTTTTGCTACAATGCCGGTATCATTGATTAGCGTGCCATTTTGGGCACAACGGGCCAGAGACCATGAAAGAGAAAGAAAAGGCAGAGATCAAGCGCCTGAGCGACCTGCTGGACGCCTTGAACCACAAAGACGCCACCGTGATCCAACAGGGCAACCCTGAGTTGATCGCGCAGCACACCAAAGAGAAAGAGAAACTGGCGACGGAGATCGAACGCCTGAAAAACGTGCGTGGCGAGAAGCTGAGCGCCGAAGCGCAGAAGCTGAGCAAGCTGCCGTTCAGCCGCGAGATCACCAAGAAAGAGCAGGCCGATATGGGTGCGCTGAAGAAGAGCGCGCGCGGGCTGATCGTGGTGCACCCGATGACCGCGCTGGGCCGCGAGATGGGCCTGAAAGCGGTCACCGGTTACGCCAAGAAAGCGTTCTGAACCCCCGGGCATCAGACCTTGGTGGTGAAATACGCCTTGGTCTGATAGGGCACGGTGACCGTGTCCTGGCCCCGCAGTTCCTCTTCTTCCGCCACCAGCTGGCGCAACTGCTCGATAACCTGCTCCTGTTGCGGCTGCGGCAGCGCGGCGATAAAGCTGGTTGAACGCACCCGGTTGTAGATCACGTCCTCCACCGCGCCGCGGTGACCCAGCATAAACACCTGCTCCTGCAGCGGTTCAAAGCCTTTGAACGGGAAGAATTTGCGCCATTCGCCGGTATAGAAACGCGGCGCATCGCCTTCGTGGCTATCGACGATCTGATTCAATTTACGCACCCAACCGACGCGCGCATCGCGCATGTTCCACACCAGACCGAGTTTGCCGCCGGGCTTGAGGATGCGCTGGATTTCCGCCAGCGCCTGCGGCGTGGCGAACCAGTGGAAGGATTGGGCGCAGACCACCGCATCGACGGACTCGTCCGGCAACGGGATCGCCTCGGCGGTGCCCGCCAGCGTTTTCACCTGCGGCAGCGCCGCCGACAGTTTTTCCAGCATTTGCGGCACCGGTTCGACGGCGATCACCTGCGCGCCGGTTTCCAGCAGGCGCGGGGTAAACTTGCCGGTACCGGCGCCGAGATCGATGACCGTCATGCCGGCGTGCAGGCCGATAGTTTCACGCAGCCAGACGGCGATTTCCGGCGGGTAATCCGGCCGGCCTTTCACATAGCGATCGGCGTTGGCCTGATAGCCTTCGGCGGCGGCGTGATGAATCGAATGGATCGGGGTGGTCATTACCTGGCTCCTGGCTGAAAAAACGTGCGGCTACAGTATAGGCGGAAGAATAGGGTTAACGCGGCATTCGACGCACGTTTTTCATCTTTTCCGCCCGCGATTTCAACGGCCGAGCAGGCGGCGGTTGAAGTCTTCGAGGCGCCCTTCGGCAAGCCGCGTGAGCATGGTCTTGCTCCAACTGGCGGAGAGGCCGGCCACCGCCAACAGGCGGCGATACTGTTCCGCGTCGAACGGCATATGCCAGGCGATGGCGATGGCTTCGGCGACCGACACGTCGCTGTTGCGCGCCGCCAGCTCCAGCGGACGATCGCCGCTGACCGCGCCCGGCGACACCACCCAATACAGCCAGCCGCAGCGGCCGCTTTGCTGCATCAGCACCGAAATATCCTCGATGGCGAAGTGATAATTGAGCTTGAAGCACGGTGAGCGCGGCTGGGTGACCTGGATCAGCGCTTCGCCCCAGCGGAAGATGTCGCCCATAAACACATTGTGTTCGGTCAGCCCTTCGGTGGAGATGTTCTCGCCGAAGGCCGGGGCGCAAAACTGCTCTGCCTGTGCCGGAAACTGCTCGCGCCAGTGGGCGTAATGCTCGCGCGGGTAGTGGCACAGCGCGCGGTCCGGCCCGCCGTGGTAGCTTTTCTCGGCCTGTTCGTCGCCCTCCAGGCCGAGCGGCGTGAGCCGGATGGCGCCATCCACCTGGCGTTTGGCGATGGCGCTGGGGCGCCCGCCCTCATAGGGTTGAATATTACCGATGTAAACGTCTGGGTGATGCATGTGCGCCTCCGTGTCTCGCGTCGAGGGCTCAGCATAGCCTGAGTTGTGCCGGGGGGACATAACAACCCGCCCGAAAATCCTCGGGCGGGCGGCGGGGCGTCAGAAGGTGGTCCAGTTCTCTTCCGCTGCGGCGTTGGCGGCCGCGGGTTTTACCGCCGGCGCTTTCGGCGCGGCGGCTTTCACGGCGGCGGGTTCGGTCTGCTCCGCCAAACGGAACACCGAGACGCTCTGCAGCAGCATGTCGGCCTGTTCTTCCAGTGAGTCGGCGGCGGCGGCGGACTCTTCCACCAGCGCGGCGTTCTGCTGGGTGGTGTGGTCCATCTCGACGATCGCCTGGCCAATCTGGGCGATGCCGCGCGTCTGCTCATCGGAAGCGGCGGCGATCTCGGCCATGATGTCGCGCACGTGGGTGACCGAGCGGACGATCTGTTCCATGGTGTTGCCGGTGCTTTCCACCAGTTCGGTGCCGGTTTTCACCCGGCTGACCGATTCGGCGATCAGCCCTTCGATCTCCTTGGCCGCCTGGGCGCTGCGGCTCGCCAGGCTGCGCACTTCGCTGGCAACCACCGAGAAGCCCCGGCCCTGTTCGCCGGCGCGCGCCGCTTCGACCGCGGCGTTGAGCGCCAGGATGTTGGTCTGGAAGGCAATACCGTTGATCAGGGTGGTAATTTCGGCGATACGCTGCGAACTGCTGGAGATATCGCGCATGGTACTGACCACGTTTTCCACCAGCTTGCCGCCCTGCTGCGCCGTCTGCGAAGCGTCGGTGGCCAGCTGATTGGCGTGGTGGGCGTTGTCGGCGTTCTGTTTCACCGTGGCGGTCAGCTGTTCCATGCTGGCGGCGGTTTCCTCGACCGCCGCCGCCTGCTGCTCGGTGCGGGAAGAGAGATCGGTGTTGCCGGCGGCGATTTCCGCAGAGGCGGTGGAGACCTGGCTGACCCCCATCTGGATCTTCTCAATCATGGTGCGCAGGTTTTGGCTCATGGCCGCCACCGCGTTCAGCAACTGCCCCAGCTCGTCGCGGCGGGTGCTGGTCTGCGCCTGGCGCAGGTCACCGCCGGCGATGCGCTCCGCCATCGCCAGGGTGCTGTGCAGCGGACGGGTGATCTGCAGCGTGATGCGCCAGGCGATAAGCACCCCGGCGATGATGGCGATCAGGGTGGTGATGCCCATTTGCAGCTGCGCCAGATTGATGTTGTTGCGCGTCTGCACCAGCTCGTCCTGCATAAAGGCGTTGACCAGCATGCCGATCGCTTGCGCGCGTTCGCCGAGCTGCCGGCTGATCTGCTGCTCGTGCTCATAGGCCGGCAGGTAAGCCGCGATGCGGTTTTTGTAATCGTCCAGGGCGGCCAGCAGCGGCTGCAGCTGCGGGCGCTGCGCGTCGCTGACCCGGCGGCTCAGCGCGTTGGCCGCGTCGCGGGCGTCGTCGATGGCCGCCATCAGCGGGGCTTCGGTTTCCTTGTTCAGGCTCAGCAGCAGGCCGCGCGCGCCGTAGCGCACCTGGGTCAGCTTCTGGTTCAGTTGGATAAAGGCCAGCTGCAGATCGCCGTTGGTCAGTTGGCGTTCCACCTGGCTCAGGCTGGCCTGCACTTCCGACATGTTCCAGCTCTGGCGCACCGCGTCTTTCGCCGTGACCGCCTGCTCAAAGACTTTTTGCTGCTGTTGATATTCCCCGATCAGCGTCACCAGACGCTGCAGATCCTTGCGGCTTTGGGCGTCCCAGTCAAGCGCCTGCCCCTGGTCTATCAGTTTGACGGCGTTCTCAATATTGGCGCGGTTGTTCTGAATGTACTCCGGCCGGTAGGTCTGGCCGTACATGGCGCGGTTGTATTTGGCCTGGTTGATCTCCTCGTTCAGCCGGTTGCTGAAGTCGATGCGATCGGCGCGGGATTCGATGATGTGCAGATATTGCGCCCCGGTGCCGGCGATGACCACCGCCAACAGCAGCAACAACGCGAAGCCGAGACCGAGCTTTTTACCTACGGTGAGATGAGTGAACTTTCCTGCCAATGCTTGCAATGCCGCCATAGCGTTTTTCCTTCTCCGGGCGAACGTCAATTGAACAAACCATCGGCAAGAAGTGGTCAAACTTTAGCGGATTTCAGGCAAAAAAATACCCGCCGGTGGCGGGCATCTTCATCAACGGGGGCGAATTACTTCTTCGCGGCGAAGCGTGCGGCGGCTTCGTCCCAGTTGACCACGTTCCAGAACGCCTTGATGTAATCAGGACGTTTGTTCTGATATTTCAGGTAGTAAGCGTGTTCCCACACGTCCAGGCCGATGATTGGGAAACCGGAAGCACCGGCAACGGCTTCGCCCATCAGCGGGCTGTCCTGGTTAGCGGTAGACACCACGGCCAGTTTGCCGTCTTTCAGCACCAGCCAGGCCCAACCGGAACCGAAGCGGGTGGCTGCGGCTTTCTCGAACTCTTCCTGGAATTTCTCAACGCTGCCGAAATCGCGCTCGATGGCCGCTTTCAGATCGCCGCCCAGCGTGGTGCCGGTTTTCAGGTTTTTCCAGAAGAAGCTGTGGTTGGCGTGGCCGCCGGCGTTGTTGCGCATGAAGGTGCGTTTGTCGGCAGGCACTTTATCCAGATCCTGGATCAGCTCTTCAACGCTGTATTTGGCCAGCTCAGGGTAGGCTTCCAGCACGGTGTTGGCGTTGTTGACGTAGGTCTGGTGGTGTTTGGTGTGATGGATTTCCATCGTCTGCTTGTCGAAATGCGGTTCCAGTGCGTCGTAAGCGTACGGCAGGGATGGCAGTGAATAACTCATAATCATCATCTCCAGTGGTGTATGGGCGGCGCAAAGGGCGAGCACCGCGTAAGCAGTCGGATCATTATAGTTAATTAAATGATATTGAAAATGATTATCAATGCCCTGTGAACTGTGTGGTTAATGAGCGGGTCGCTGCGCTAACATACTGATAGAATAGGGCGGCGGGGGGCCGTGTCAAGCCGTCGATCCGGCGCGTGGGTTACTCTCTATACTGTAGGGAGCGCCAACGCCGAAATGTATCGAAATGTGCCAATGCGTTCACTGAATGAGCACGAGTGTGTAACAACCACAAGCACGCTGTGGTAATATGGCCGGCGTTCGTAGCAAGCATAACAACAGTGACATTCGCGTTTGCCGCGCTAGCGGGCAGGCGCATTTGAACAATGTGACAATCGAGAGTAAAGGAGACCCCCATGCAGGTCAGCAGAAGGCAGTTCTTTAAGATCTGCGCTGGCGGTATGGCAGGAACGACGGTGGCCGCGCTGGGCTTTGCCCCCGACGTGGCGTTGGCGGAAACCCGGCAGTACAAACTGCTGCGCGCCCGCGAGACCCGTAATACCTGTACGTATTGTTCCGTCGGCTGTGGGCTGTTGATGTACAGCCTTGGTGATGGCGCCAAGAACGCCAAAGAAAGCATTTTCCATATCGAAGGGGACCCGGATCATCCGGTAAACCGCGGCGCGCTTTGCCCGAAAGGCGCCGGTCTGGTTGACTTCATCCACAGCGAAAGCCGCCTCAAGTACCCGGAATACCGGGCGCCAGGGTCGGACAAATGGCAACGCATCAGCTGGGACGACGCCTTCACCCGCATCGCCAAGCTGGTGAAAGAAGACCGCGACGCCAACTTCATCAAAACCAACGATCAGGGCGTTACCGTCAACCGTTGGCTGACCACCGGCATGCTGTGCGCCTCGGCCGCCAGCAACGAAACAGGTTTTCTGTCGCAAAAATTTAGTCGCGCTCTCGGCATGCTTGCCGTAGACAACCAGGCGCGTGTCTGACACGGACCAACGGTAGCAAGTCTTGCTCCAACATTTGGTCGCGGTGCGATGACCAACCACTGGGTTGATATCAAGAACGCGAATTTGATTATCGTCATGGGCGGTAATGCGGCGGAAGCGCATCCGGTGGGGTTCCGCTGGGCGATGGAAGCCAAAATACACAACAATGCCAAGCTGATCGTGATCGATCCGCGCTTTACCCGAACCGCATCGGTGGCGGACTTCTACACGCCGATCCGCTCCGGGACCGACATCGCTTTCCTGTCGGGCGTGTTGCTGTATCTGATGACCAACAACAAGTTCAACCGCGAATACGTCGAGGCCTACACCAACGCCAGCCTGCTGGTGCGGGAAGACTTTGCCTTCGAAGACGGCTTGTTCAGCGGCTACGACGCGGAAAACCGCAAGTACGACAAAACCACCTGGAATTACCAGTTCGACGAGAACGGCTTCGCCAAGCGCGACGTCACGCTGCAGGATCCGCGCTGCGTGTGGAACATGCTGAAGCAGCACGTGAGCCGCTACACGCCTGACGTGGTGACCAACATCTGCGGCACGCCGAAGGACGATTTCCTCAAGGTGTGCGAATACATCGCCGAAACCTGCGTCGCGGATAAAACCGCTTCGTTCCTGTACGCCCTGGGCTGGACTCAGCACTCGGTCGGCGCGCAGAACATCCGCACCATGGCGATGATCCAGCTGCTGCTCGGCAACATGGGCATGGCGGGCGGCGGCGTCAACGCGCTGCGCGGCCACTCCAACATCCAGGGGCTGACCGATCTCGGCCTGCTGTCGCAGAGCCTGCCGGGCTACATGACGCTGCCGTCGGAGAAACAGACCGATCTCGAGACCTACCTGAAGGCCAACACGCCGAAGGCGCTGCTGCCGGGCCAGGTGAACTACTGGGGCAACTACCCGAAATTCTTCGTCAGCATGATGAAGACCTTCTACGGCGACAAGGCACAGAAGGACAACAGCTGGGGCTTTGACTGGTTGCCGAAGTGGGACAAAGGCTACGACGTGCTGCAGTACTTCGAGATGATGGCGCAGGGCAAGGTCAACGGCTACTTCTGCCAGGGCTTTAACCCGGTGGCGTCGTTCCCGAACAAAAACAAGGTAGTGGCTTCGCTGTCCAAGCTGAAGTTCCTGGTGACCATCGATCCGTTGAACACCGAGACCTCCAACTTCTGGCAGAACCACGGCGAGTTTAACGAGGTGGACCCTTCGCAGATCCAGACCGAAGTGTTCCGCCTGCCGTCTACCTGCTTCGCCGAAGAAAACGGCTCGATCGTCAACTCCGGCCGCTGGCTGCAGTGGCACTGGAAAGGCGCGGACGCCCCGGGCGAAGCGCTGAACGACGGCGAGATCCTGGCGGGCATCTTCAGCCGCCTGCGCGAGATGTATGCGCGCGACGGCGGTGCGGTGCCAGAACAGGTGCTGAACATGACCTGGGACTACCTGACGCCGGACAACCCGGCGCCGGAAGAGGTGGCGCAGGAAAACAACGGCAAGGCGCTGGCGGATCTACTGGATGCCGACGGCAAAGTGCTGGTGAAAAAAGGCGAGCTGCTCAGCTCGTTCGCGCAGCTGCGTGACGACGGCACCACCGCCAGCGGCTGCTGGATCTTCGCCGGCAGCTGGACGCCGGCCGGCAACCAGATGGCGCGGCGTGACAACGCCGATCCGTCCGGCCTCGGCAATACGCTGGGCTGGGCCTGGGCATGGCCGCTCAACCGCCGCATCCTGTACAACCGCGCCTCGGCGGACCCGCAGGGTAAACCGTGGGATCCGAAACGCCAACTGCTGGAGTGGGACGGCGCCAAGTGGGTCGGGGCCGATATCCCGGACTACAGCACCGCCGCGCCGGGCAGCGACGTCGGGCCGTTCATCATGCAGCCGGAAGGCATGGGCCGCCTGTTCGCCACCGACAAGATGGCGGAAGGGCCGTTCCCTGAACACTACGAGCCGTTCGAAACGCCGCTCGGCACCAACCCGCTGCACCCGAACGTGGTGTCCAACCCGGCGGCGCGCGTGTTCAAGGACGATCTGGCGGCGATGGGCAAATCCGACAAGTTCCCTTACGTCGGCACCACCTATCGTCTGACCGAGCACTTCCACTACTGGACCAAGCACGCGCGGCTGAACGCCATCGCGCAGCCGGAGCAGTTCGTGGAGATCGGCGAAAAGCTGGCGGAGAAGAAGGGCATCAAGCAGGGCGACACCGTGAAGGTCAGCTCCAACCGCGGCTACATCAAGGCCAAGGCGGTGGTGACCAAGCGTATTCGCACACTGCAGGTGCACGGCCAGGAAGTCGACACCATCGGCATCCCGATCCACTGGGGTTACGAAGGGGTGGCGAAGAAAGGCTTTATCGCCAACACGCTGACGCCGTTCGTCGGCGACGCCAATACGCAAACGCCGGAGTTCAAGGCGTTCCTGGTCAACGTGGAAAAGGTGTAACGGAGACGAATTATGGCCATGCAATCTCAAGACATCATTCGTAAATCCGCCACCAATGGTTTCACGCCGGCGCCGCGCGCCCGTGACCACCAGGAAGAAGTGGCCAAGCTGATCGATGTCACCACCTGTATCGGCTGCAAGGCCTGTCAGGTGGCCTGTTCCGAATGGAACGACATCCGCGACGAAGTGGGGCACAACGTCGGGGTGTACGATAACCCCGCCGATCTGACCGCCAAGTCGTGGACGGTGATGCGCTTCTCCGAGGTGGAGGAAAACGGCAAGCTGGAATGGCTGATCCGCAAGGATGGCTGCATGCACTGCGCCGATCCGGGCTGCCTGAAGGCCTGCCCGTCGGAAGGCGCGATCATTCAGTACGCCAACGGCATCGTCGACTTCCAGTCCGAGCACTGCATCGGCTGCGGCTACTGCATCGCCGGCTGCCCGTTCGACGTGCCGCGCATGAACAAGGACGACAACCGGGTGTACAAGTGCACCCTGTGCGTCGACCGCGTGGACGTCGGCCAGGAACCGGCCTGCGTGAAAACCTGCCCGACCGGCGCCATTCACTTCGGCACCAAGGAAGCGATGAAGCAGGTGGCGGCGGATCGCGTCAGCGAGCTGAACACCCGCGGCTACCAGAACGCCGGTTTGTACGATCCGGCGGGGGTGGGCGGCACGCACGTGATGTATGTGCTGCACCACGCCGACAAACCGCAGCTGTACCACGGTTTGCCGGACAACCCGAGCATCAGCCCGGCGGTGACCTTCTGGAAGGGCGTGTGGAAACCCCTGGCGGCCATCGGCTTTGCCGCCACCTTCGCGGCCAGCGTGTTCCACTATGTCGGCGTCGGGCCTAACCGCGTCGACGATGAGGACGAGCACGACGAGCCGCATGACGAGGAGACGCGCAAATGAGAAAGGAAAAGCCCATTCAGCGTTACAGCGCACCGGAGCGCATCAACCACTGGATCGTGGCGTTCTGCTTCGTGTTCGCCGCCATCAGCGGGCTGGGGTTCTTCTTCCCCTCCTTCAACTGGCTGATGAACATCTTCGGGACGCCGCAGCTGGCGCGCATTCTGCACCCGTTTGTCGGGGTGATCATGTTTGCCGCGTTCCTGCTGATGTTCCTGCGCTACTGGAAGCATAACCTGATCAACCGGGAAGATATCGTCTGGGCCAAGAACATCCACAAAATCGCCATGAACGAGGAAGTGGGTGACACCGGGCGCTATAATTTCGGCCAGAAGTGCGTGTTCTGGGCGGCGATTATCAGCCTGGTGCTGTTGCTGGCCAGCGGCGTGGTGATCTGGCGGCCGTATTTTGCGCCGTCGTTCTCCATTCCGCTGATCCGCATCGCGCTGCTGGTGCATTCGCTGGCCGCGGTCGGCCTGATTATCGTGATTATGGTGCACATTTACGCCGCATTGTGGGTAAAAGGCACCATTACCGCGATGGTGGAAGGCTGGGTGCCGGCGGCCTGGGCCAAGAAACATCATCCGCGCTGGTACCGTGAGGTCCGCGAGAAACGACAGGAAGATAAACCCTGATGAGTATCCGCATCGTTCCTAAAGAGCAGTTAGGGGCACAGCGTGAGAAGTCCACAACGGCGGAGAACATCCCGCCGTTACTTTTCGCCAACCTGAAAAGCCTGTACAGCCGCCGCGCCGATCGTCTGCGTCAGCTGGCGGTCGACAATCCGCTGGGCGACTACCTGAACTTCGCCGCCGAGCTGGCGCAGGCGCAGCAGCATGCGCTGCACGATAACCCGCTGCAGCTCGATCTGAGTGAAGCGCTGGCGCAGGGCGCCGCCAGCGGCAAACCGCCGCTCGATCTGAGCGTGTTCCCGCGCAGCGAACACTGGCGCAAGCTGCTGACGTCGCTGATCGCCGAGCTGCGCCCGCAGGCGCCGGAGCATATCCTGGCGGTGCTGGACAACCTGGAGAAAGCCTCGGCGCACGAGCTGGAGCTGATGGCCGACGCCTTGCTCAACCGCGAGTTCGGCAAGGTGGGCAGCGAGAAGGCGCCGTTCCTCTGGGCCGCGCTGTCGCTCTATTGGGCGCAGATGGCCAGCCTGATCCCCGGCAAGGCGCGCGCCGAATACGGCGAGCAGCGCCAATTCTGCCCGGTGTGCGGCAGCATCCCGGTCTCCAGCATGGTGCACATCGGCACCGTCAACGGCCTGCGCTACCTGCACTGCAACCTGTGCGAAAGCGAATGGCACGTGGTGCGGGTGAAGTGCAGCAACTGCGAGCAGACCCGCGATCTCAACTACTGGTCGCTGGACAGCGAACAGGCGGCGGTGAAGGCGGAGAGCTGCGGCGACTGCGGCACTTACCTGAAGATCCTCTATCAGGAAAAAGACCCGCAGGTCGAAGCGGTGGCCGACGATCTGGCTTCGCTGGTGCTGGACGCCCGCATGGAAGAAGAAGGCTTCGGCCGCAGCAGCATCAATCCGTTCCTGTTCCCGGCGGAGTAACCGCCCGGCCCCGTTCGCGCGGGGCCGGACCAGCAATTTCAGCACGGGCTTCTGGCATTCGCCCGGGCGAGTTGCTACGTTTAGGCCATAACGCGCCAAGCGAAAGGAACCACGATGTTAAACACCCTGGCAAAACTGACTGCGGTCGCCGTGTTGGCGGTTGGACTGGCGGCCTGCGACAACAAGGACGACACCAAACCGGCGGTGCCGCCACCGGACACCAAGCCGACCGTGACGCAGCCCGCGCCACCGCCGCCGCCTGCGCCGGTAGAAACCCCGCCCGCGCCAGCGGGGCTGAACGTGTCGCTGCAGAAGGGCAAAATCACCTTCGAGCTGCCGCCGGGCTTTAGCGATCAGACGCTGAACAGCGGCATCATCAACGACAGCACCTCCACCATTCAGCGCTTTCTCGACGGCAAGTCGCGCCAGAGCGCGGTCTCGTCCGAAGTGATCCCGCCGGACGGCATGAAGCTCAATACCAGCGACAAAATGCTGAAAGAGCTGGCGCAGAGCGCCATCACGGTGCTGGCCGAACGCTATCAGAATATCCAGACCACCAAAGAAGAGAACTTCAGCGTCGGCAAACAGAAGTTTCGCCGGGTGGATACCGAGCAGACCGTCAACGGGCAAAAGGTGGTCTCCACCCTGGTGTTGACGGTGTTCAACAAGCGGGTAGTGACGCTGCAAATGCTGTCGCCGGCCAAAACGCCGGAAGTGCATCAGGCGCTGGTGCAGCGGATTATCGATACCCTGGCGGTGAAGTAAGCGCATTGCGCCGTGGCCAGGACGAAGCGGAGGAGATCGGATGAAGCTTATCGGCAGTTACACCAGTCCCTTTGTGCGCAAGATTTCCGTGATGCTGCTGGAGAAGGGGATCGCGTTCGAATTCGTCAACGATCCGCCGTATGAGCCCGGCAGCCGGGTGAAGGAGCTGAACCCGCTCGCCAAGGTGCCGGTGCTGATCGCCGATGACGGCGAGGTGTTTTACGACTCGCCGGTGGTGGCCGAATACCTTGAGCTGCTGGCGGTGGAGCCGGCGTTTTTGCCGGCTGAACGCGCCGCCGCGCTGCGCGTTCGCCAGGTGGCGGCGCTGGCGGACGGCGTGACCGACGCGGCGGCGACCCTGTTTCGCGAAAGCCGGCGCGCGCCGGAAAAACAGGACGAAAACTGGATGCTGCGCCAGCGTGACAAGCTGACGCAGGGGTTGGATGCGCTCGAGGCGCTGGCGCGGGAAAAAACGTGGCTCAATGCCGAGCGGCTGACGCTGGCGGATATCGCCACCGGCTGCGCGCTGGGCTACCTCAATTTCCGCCGCATCCTGCCCAACTGGTGCGTCGAGCGCCCGGCGCTGGTCAAGCTGGCTGAACGCCTGTTCGCTCGCGAAAGCTTCGCCCGCACTGCGCCGCCCTGAACGTTCTTTTCTCCCCGCCGCGGCGGGGTTTTGCTATGCCGATACGTCTAAACTGAAAACCGAGCGACCATGAGCACTGAATCCCACCTTCTTTACAGCCAACTGCCCGCCATTGACCGCCTGCTGCGAGAACCCGCGATTGAACCGCTGGTGGCGCAGCATGGCCAGACGCTGATCGGCGAACTGCTGCGCCGGCTGCAGGCCGAGGCGCGCGCCGCTATCAAGCAACAGCAACGTTTACCCGCCTGGTGCGACGACTGGCCGCAGGCGCTGCGGGCGGAGCTGGCCCGGCAGCAACGCCCGGCTTTGCTGCCGGTGTTCAACCTCAGCGGCACCGTATTGCACACCAACCTCGGGCGCGCCCTGCTGGCGCAGCCGGTGAAGGAGGCGGTGAGCGCGGTGATGGGAGAGGCGGTGACGCTGGAGTACGATCTGGACGGCGCCGGGCGCGGCCATCGCGATCGGGCGTTGGCAGATCTGCTGTGCCGGCTGACCGGCGCGGAAGACGCCTGCATCGTCAATAACAACGCGGCGGCGGTGCTGCTGATGCTGGCGGCGATCGCCCCCGGCAAAGAGGTGGTGGTGTCGCGCGGCGAGCTGGTGGAAATCGGCGGTGCGTTCCGCATTCCCGACGTGATGCGCCAGGCCGGCTGCCAACTGGTGGAAGTCGGCACCACCAACCGCACCCATCTGAAGGATTACCGCCAGGCCATCAACGAGCAGACCGGCCTGTTGATGAAGGTGCACACCAGCAACTACAGCATTCAGGGCTTTACCGCGGCGGTCGACGAGGCCGAATTGGCGCAGCTCGGGGCCGAACAGGGCGTGCCGACCGCCACCGATCTGGGCAGCGGCTCGCTGATCGACATGGCGCAGTACGGCCTGCCCGCCGAGCCGATGCCGCAGAGGCTGCTGGCCGCCGGTATCGATCTGGTGACGTTCTCCGGCGATAAGCTGTTGGGCGGCCCGCAGGCCGGCATCATCGTCGGCAAAAAGGCGCTGATCGCTCGCCTGCAGCAGCATCCGCTCAAACGCGCGCTGCGCGTCGGTAAGCTGACGTTGGCGGCCCTGGAGGCCACGCTGCGGCTCTATCTGCAGCCGGAAAAACTGGCTGAACAGCTGCCGACGCTGCGGCTGCTGACCCGCCCGCAGCAGGAGATGCAACAGGCGGCCGAACGGCTGCTGACGGCGCTGGCGCCACGATTCACCGCCGATTTCGAGCTGCGCGCCGAACCGTGCTGGTCGCAGATTGGCAGCGGTTCGCTGCCGGTGGATCGCCTGCCCAGCTATGCGCTGACCTTCACGCCGCGCGACGGCCGCGGTGCCACGCTGGAAGCGTTGGCTGAACGCTGGCGCCGCCTGCCGCAGCCGGTGATCGGCCGCCTCGGCGACGGCCGGCTGTGGCTGGATCTGCGCTGTCTGGAACAGGAAGGGGCGCTAATCGACGCGCTGAGCGCCTCATGATCATCGCCACCGCTGGCCATGTCGATCATGGCAAAACCACCCTGCTGCAGGCGATCTCCGGGATCAATGCGGATCGCCTGCCGGAAGAGAAGCGCCGCGGCATGACCATCGATCTGGGCTACGCCTATTGGCCGCAGCTGGACGGCCGGGTGCTGGGCTTTATCGACGTGCCCGGCCACGAGAAATTCCTCGCCAATATGCTGGCGGGCGTCGGTGGTATCGACCATGCGTTGCTGGTGGTGGCCTGCGACGACGGCGTGATGGCGCAGACCCGCGAGCATTTGGCGATCCTGCGCCTGAGCGGTCGCCCGGCGCTGACGGTGGCGCTGACCAAGGCCGACCGGGTGGAGGCCGCGCGTGTCGACGAGGTACGCCGCCAGGTGCGCGACGAGCTGGCGCGCCAGGGCTGGCCCGATGCGCCGCTGTTTGTTACCGCGGCGGCGGCGGGAGAGGGCATCGAGGCGCTGCGCGCGCATTTGCTGGCGCTGCCCTCCGGCGAGCACGCGCTGACGCGCCGTTTTCGCCTGGCGGTAGACCGTGCGTTCAGCGTCAAAGGGGCGGGGCTGGTGGTGACCGGCACCGCGCTCGGCGGGCGGGTGCAGGTAGGAGATACGCTGTGGCTGACCGGCGCCGACGCGCCGGTGCGGGTGCGTGGCCTGCATGCCCAAAATCAGACCGTGGAGCAGGCGCAGGCCGGGCAACGCATCGCGTTGAACATCAGCGGCGATGTCGATAAAGACCGGATCGCGCGCGGCGACTGGCTGCTGGCGCAGCGTCCGCCGGAGGCGGCGGAACGCATTCTGGTGGCGCTGGAGACGGATCAGCCGATCCGCCATTGGCAGCCGCTGCATCTGCACCATGCCGCCAGCCACATCACCGGGCGCATTTCGCTGCTGAACGACGGGCTGGCGGAACTGATCCTCGATCGCCCGCTGTGGCTGGTGGAGAACGATCGGCTGGTGCTGCGCGATATCGGTGCGCGGCAAACGCTGGGCGCGGCCCGGGTGCTCAGGCTGAGCGCGCCCAAGCGCGGCAAGCGCCAGCCGGACTACCTGGCATGGCTGCAGGCCCTGGCGCAGGCGCAAGACGACGCGCAGGCGCTGGCGCTTGAGCTGCCGCACGGCGCGCTGTCGCTGCCGGCGTTCGCCTGGGCGCGTCAGTTGACCGACGACGGCCTGGCGGCACTGCTGGCGGACCGCGATCTGCTGATCGTCGGTGACCGGGCGCTGGCGCAGGAGCAGGTGCAACAGGCGGAGAGCCGCCTGTTGCAGGTGCTGGCGGAGTATCACCAACAGCACGCCGATCAGCTGGGACTGGGGCGCGCCCGCCTGCGGCGCATGGCGCTGCCTCAGCAACCTGAGGCGCTGGTGTTTATGATGATCGATCGGCTGCTGAAGGGCGGGGCGCTGCGCAATACGCGCGGCTGGCTGCACCTGCCGGAACACGGCCTGGCGTTCAGCGCCGACGAGGCGCCGCTGTGGGCGCGCATCGAACCGCTGTTTGGTGACGAGCCGTGGTGGGTGCGCGATCTGGCCAGCGAGCTGGGCGAAGAGGAGAGCCGGGTGCGAGCGCTGCTGCGCAAGGCGGCTCAGCTGGGCCATGTGACGGCGGTGGTGGTGGATCGCTACTACCTCAGCCGACGCATCGATCAGTTCGCGGCGCTGATCCGCGAGCTGGATGCGGAGCGGGGCGGCGCCAACGCCGCTGATTTCCGCGATCGGCTCGGCGTCGGGCGCAAGCTGGCGATCCAGGTGCTGGAGTTTTTCGATCGCAGCGGCTTTACCCGCCGCAAGGGCAACGAGCATCCGCTGCGCGACGGCGGGTTGTTCGGCAGCGAGTCCCCTAGCCGATAAATCTGACGGCGGCCCGGCTGACGTCGGGCGTTTGGGCGGCGAGAAACGCCTGTAAACGTTCGATCAGCGGCCGTTTCGCCGACTCCGCCGGCCAAACCAGATAGTAACCGTCGCCGGTGCGTACGGCGGCGTCACAAGGCAGCGCCAACACCCCTTCCTCAATGGTCCGCAGGCTCAGCGCCAGATCGCCGATCGAGATGCCGTGCCCGGCGATGGCCGCCGTATTGCCCTGTTCCAGCGAATCGAACACCTGGCCGCGCATGAGATCGATCGGGACTGCGGAACCGCTTTTTTGCAGCCAGCGCCGCCAGTCGCGCCGATCGGGCGAAGGATGGATCAGCGGGCAGGCGGCGAGATCGCACTGCCCGTCGGCGAGCAGCGCGGGGGCGCAAATTGGGATCAGCCATTCGTCGAACAGCTTGGCGGCGGCGGTGTTGGCGCCGAAATGGCCGTTGCCGAGCAGGATGGCGCAGTCGTAGGGTTCGCTGAAAAAATCCACGCTGTCGATGTCCATCCAGACGCTGGCTGCCTGCACCTCGAACGCCTGCGCCGTTTGCCGGAACCGGCTCAGGCAGTCCAGCAGCCAGCGCAGGGTCAGGGTGGAGGGCGCCTTCAGCCGCAGCAGATCGCGGTGGCTTCTGAACAGCTCGCAGGCTTGCTCGATGCGGCCAAACCCTTGCTGCAGCTCGGCGGCGAAGATTTTCCCCTGCGGCGTGACCTCGATACGCGGGCCGTTGCGCTGGAACAGCCGGCAGCCGAAGTGCTGCTCCAGCGTTTTAATGTGCTTGCTGACGGCGCTGGGGGTGAGATGCAGCTCGTCGGCGGCCAGCGTGAACGAGCCGGTGCGGGCGGCGCTCTCGAAGGCGCGCAGGGCGTAAAGCGGCGGAAGGGAACTGGCCATCGCGGCGTCTCTAATAATGAGTCTGATTCACAGTAAACGACAGGATTACTCCTTTTTCAAGGCGGGGGCGGCGGCATGATAATAGTGCGACGCCAACTGACTGAATGTGAGTGAAAAAAGATGAATCTGTCGTTACTGGCGGCGTATTTCGCCGCCATTTTTTTGCTGATCGCCACGCCGGGGCCGGTGGTGGCGATGGTGGCCAACACCGCGGCGCGCTTTGGCGCCCGGCGTGCGCTGTTGACCGCGCTGGGCAGCAACGGGGCCTCCTTGTTGCTGATCGGTACCGCCGCGCTGATTGTCACCGGGCTGTTCGCGGTGGATATGCGCATGCTGCAGTGGGTAGGCCTGCTGGGCTGCCTGTATATCGGCCGCTTGGCGATCGTCTCGCTGTATGAGGATTTATCCGCGCGAACCCCCGATGCGCAGCCCGTTGCGCTGCCGCAAAAACGCTCGGCGATCCTGAACGGTTTTCTGGTGGGCATCGCCAACCCCAAAGACATTATCTTCTTCGTCGCCTTTTTCCCGCAGTTCATTGCCGTCACCCCTTCGGTCGGCGCCAGCCTGACGCTACTGACCGCACTGTGGGTGCTGGCGGACTTCGCCATTTTGCTGGCCTATATCACCCTGCTGTCGGGAACGGCGCTGCAGCGCGCGCGGCGGGCGATCTCTGTCCTGTCGGCGTCGCTGCTGTTGGGGGTGGCGGTGATAGGGGTAGGATATGCGTTGTGGGCACTGTTTGGCTGAAGCCGCATAAAAAACGCCGGTCGGGAAACCGGACCGGCGTTTTATCGTGGCATTTAAGCCGCGCCGGTCGGCTGCGGCGTGGGGTCGCCGTTGCGGCGTTTGCCGATAAACAGCGCCACCAGCGTCAGCCAGCACAGGCCGCTGATGAGGTTGAACAGGTTGAACAGCCCGCTGCCGCCCCAGACGTAGGCGACCTTGGCCAGTTCGATGCCGACGGTGAACACCATCATGCTCAGCATGCCCATGGTGGCCGACACGGTGCCCTTGCTGACATTGCTGGAGAACAGCGTCAGACGGTACAGGCCGGCGTTGGCGAGGCCAATGCCGAAGGCGTACAGGCTCAGGCCGGCGGTCATCCACAGGTAGGCATGGCTGGAGAACTGGGTCGCCAGCGCGGCGATCAGCAGCCCCAGCAGCATCGGGCCTGCACCCAGCTTGATCAGGCGCTCCACGCTGTTTTTGCCGGTCAGGCGCGCCAGCGTCAGGTTGCCGAGGATCAGCGCGCCGAATACCGGGATTTGCAGCAGGCCGTAATCCAGCGTCGACAGCGACTCACCGCTGATCAGGATCACCGGCGACTGGGCGATCCAGGCCAGCAGCGGCAGGCTGGCGAAACCGATCGCCAGCGCGCCGCACAGGAAGCGGCGGTTGCCCAACACCTGGCGGTAGTCACGCCACAGGTTGGCGGCGGAAAACGCCTCGCCCTGCAGCGTGGCGGTTTCCGGCATCGCTTTCCACAGGCCATAGAAGGCGATGGCCGCCAGCGCGGCGAACAGCACGAACATGCTCTGCCACGGCGCGACGTGGATCAGCGCCGCGCCGGCCAGCGGCCCGAGCAGCGGGGCGATCAGCGCCACGTTGGCCATCAGTGCGGTGATCTTGATGCACACCGATTCTTCAAACGACTCCTGAATGGTGGCGTAGCCGACGGCGCCGATAAAGCACAGGCCGATGCCCTGCAGGAAACGCATGGCGATGAACTGTTCGATGGTGGTGACCAGCAGGATCGCCAGGCAGGCGACGATAAAGAACGCCACCCCGGCCAGCATCACCGGGCGACGGCCGCGGCGATCCGATAGCGGCCCGAGCAGCCACTGCAGGAAGATGCCGCCGGCCAGATAGGCGGTCATCGAGGTGGGTACCCACTCTTCGCCGGCGTTGAAATCCGCCACGACGGCCAGCATGCCCGGCTGAATCATATCGTTGCCGATATAGGTGGCGAACTCGAACAGCACCAGACAAAGAGGGAATAAAAGCGCCTGTCGGCCCAAACGTGCCGCAGGTGGTAATGTTGTTTTCATTTTATTGTACTGATAGTAAAAGAGAAAAAGTAACTGCCAGGGCGGGAGGCGCAAACTGAGCGAGTTGTGGCGGCTATTTTGCCGCCAATTGTTCACCTTCGCAATCATAAGGTGTTGTTTAAGTGCATTCTGATATTTCGCTTTTGGGTTGTCGCCGAACGCCGTGCCCGATAACCTCTTCTTAACCTATCAATATGACACAAGATCGGGCGAGCGTTTGAGCGAGAAAATCGGTTGGATAGACAATCTGCGGGCGATGGCGTGCATGATGGTGGTGATGATCCACGCCACCACCTATTACGTCACCAACGGCGCGGCGATAGGGCTGCACAACTGGGATATTGCCAACGTGCTAAACTCGCTGTCGCGCGTGTCGGTGCCGCTGTTTTTCATGATTTCCGGCTACCTGTTCTTCGGCGACAAGAGCGCCGGCCGGCGGCATTTCACCCGTATCGCCTGCTGCATTCTGTTCTACAGCGCCATCGCGCTGATCTATATCGCGGCCTTTACCAAGATCGGCTTCTGGCCGTCGCTGCGCGCCATCCTGCAAAAGCCGGTGTTCTACCATCTGTGGTTTTTCTATGCCATTGCGGTGATTTACCTGCTGTCGCCGCTGATCAGCGTCAAGCCGGTATCGCGCCGTTACCTGGCCGCCGCGCTGGTGGTGTTGGCGGCGATCGCCAACCCGAATACCGACAAGCTGACCTTCGGCAACGTGCACCTGCTGCCGGTTAACCTGTATATCTACGGCGATACCTTCTACTACCTGCTGTATGCGCTGGCCGGGCGGGCGATTGGCATGATGGGGGCGCGCGGGCGCGCCGTGGGCTGGCTGGCGGCGCTGGGATTTGTGCTGTGCGTAGCGCTGATCGCGCGCGGCACCAAACACCAGCTGTTCATCAACGGCAATTTCGCCGATACCTACTACATCTACAGCGGTCCGCTGGTGTTTATGGCGGCGGTGGCGCTGCTGGTGTGGGTGAAACACTGTTTGCCGCAGCCGATCGGCTGGCTGAGCGCGTTCTCCCGCCATTCGCTGGCGATCTACGGTTTTCACGCCCTGATCGTCAACGTGATGCGCAGCCGGCACCTGGATTTCACCGGCCACCCGCTGCTGGATATCTTCTGGGTGTTCGGCGTGGCGTTGGGTCTCAGCCTGCTGCTGTCTGTCGGCCTGCAGCGGCTGGATACCCGCCGGCTGGTGTCATAGTGGCGAGCGCTGACGCTGCTGGGCGCGGCGCAACTGCCGCCCGGAAGAAAAACCGGCCGCCAGCGCGGCCTTCTCCAACCCATATCCTTGCTGCAGGCGCTGTTGCGCCACCGCCAACCGCAGCTGCTCATGATATTCCCGCACGCTGATGCCGACGTGGCTGCGAAACAGCCGCGCCAGGTGGCGGCTGCTGACGTGCGCTTTTTCCGCCACCTGCGGCACCGACCAGTCGGCCTCCGGCTCGGCGGCCATCACGTCCTGCGCGCGGTGCACCGCCGGGTGCAGGTGGTTGCGGTAGCGCAGCCAGGGCGACAGCTGCGGATCGTCGCCGGCGCGGCGGAAATAGACCACCATATCGCGGGCGACGTCGCGCGCCCGGCCGGAGCCGCAGTGGCGGTGCACCAGGTGCAGCGCCAAATCGATGCCGGTGGTGATGCCCGCGCTGGTGTAGACGCCGCGATCTTCGACGAAGATACGGTTCTCTTTCACCTGCGCCGCCGGCGCCTGCCGGCGGATACGCTCGATGACGTCGTGGTGGGTGGTGCACTGATAGCCGTCGAGCAGCCCGGCCTGCGCCGCCAGCAGCGCGCCGGAACAGATGCACACCAGGGTGATGCGCTGCCGTTGCAGATCGGGCTGCAGCGTCGCCAGCCAGCGGCGCGCCTGCTCGGCCTCTTCCCCGGCGAAATAGCGCTGCGAATCGCCGACGCCCGGCAGCACCAGGATGGCGCCGTCTTCCAGGCATTCGGGCAACGGCTGCAGGCCGCTCAGCGTCATGCCGATGGAGCAGACGATCTGCGGCGCCGGGCTGAGATAACGCAGGCTGAACTGCCCCGCGAGACGCAGGGTTTCCGCCGGGCCGCTGACGTCCAGCGACAGCACGTTGGGCAACAGCAGAAAATAGACGGCCTGCGACATGGTTACTCCTGTGCGAGTTGCGCCAGCGCCTCATCCACGCTGGCGATGCGGGCGAAACGATCGACCAGTACGGTTTCAGTATGCCGCTTCAGCTGCGCGGGGGTAAAGACTTCGCCGTCGGGATGGCGCATCGGGAAGGTCAGCGTCGCCTCGGTGACGAAGGTCACCCGATAACCGAGATCGGACGCCACCCGTGTGGTGGTTTCGCAGCACTGCTCGGTGCGGATGCCGGAGACGATCAGGTGGTTGATATCCCGCTCGCGCAGCCAGGCGTCGAGGCCGGATTCGGTCAGCGCATTGTGCACATGCTTATGCACGGTGATATCCGCCTGGTGGGTGAGGAACGGCAGGCGCTGCACGTGGCCTGATGCCAGCGAGAACGGCCCCTGCGGCGAAACGTGCAGCACGTCGACCAGTGCCGCGCCGCGTTGTTGGCAGCCCGCGATCAGGCGGGTCAGCGCCTGCTGAAACGCCGGCAGATCGTCCTCCTGCCAGAATGGACGGTGCTGGAATGATTGCTGGACATCGATGATCAATAACGCGCTCTGTGACATTTTCGGCCCTCCGCCAGTGTGTGTAGCGACCATCTTGCGCCGCGCCTTACTCTGGCAGAAGGCCAAAAACGGCCATCATGATGACAACAGCGGACCGACCTTAGGCTTTGCTCACCTGGCCGGCCACCAGACGCCCCTGATGGAAGGTGGCGCTGCGCGCCGGCAGGCGGGCGACCGCCTCGGCGGAACAGCTGGCGTTGACCAGCACGAACTCGGCGGCGTCGCCGGCTTTCGGCCAGGCGCGCTGGCCCTTATCGTCCAGCGGCAGCACGCCGCCGGTGGAGATGGCCATGGCGCGCGACAGGTGATACTCGTCGGAGCCGCGGTACAGCTGGGCATACAGGTTAGCCTTCTCCAGAATGTCGCCGGTGCCGAACGGCGACCAGTGGTCGATCACGCTGTCGGTGCCGGTCATCACGAACACCCCTTTCTCGCTGAGCTGCGGCAGCGGCATCATCAGGCCGCCGATCGGCACCGTGGAGGCGATGGTGATCTGCTGCGCCGCCAGCCGGGTGGCGGTTTCCGCCAGTTCGCCCGGCGTCAGCGTGGTCAGGGCGAAAGCGTGGCTGATGGTGACTTTGCCGCGCAGCGCCGGGTTTTGCTCCACGGTGGCGATCATATAGGTGATGGCGGCGACCCCGGCCGGGCTGGTCTCATGCAGGTGGATATCCACGCCTTTGCCGGTATCGAGGGCGATCTGGAACATGGCGTCGAGCGATTTCTCCATCGCGCCGTCGACGTTGGTCGGATCCAGCCCGCCGACGTACTGCACGCCCATCTGCATCGCTTCGCGCATCAGCGCATCGACCTTGGAGTGCAACAGCCCGTGCTGCGGGAAGGCGACGATTTCACAGCTGAAGTCCGCCCGGTGGTTTTCCAGCGCGCGCTGCAGGTGTTCCAGGCTTTTCAGGCCGCTGATCGGATCGATATTGCAGTGGCTGCGCGCCACGGTGCTGCCTTTGGACTGCAGCAGGGCGATCAGATTTTCCGCCCGCTGCTGCGAGGTGGGTAGCAGTTTCGGGATCAGCGTCTGCTCCAGCGCGATCATGTCCATGATGGTCTTGCCCTGGCGCGGGCGCGGCGCCTGCCACGGGCCGCTGTAGAAGGTTTTGTCCAGGTGGATGTGCATATCGCGGAACGCCGGCAGCAACAGCTGGCCCTGCGCCTGATAGCGGGGCACGCCGGCGGGCAGGGGGGCGTTGGCGGCGTGAATGGCGGCGATCTTGCCGTCTTTGATCTCCAGTGTGTACAGCGCGGTGCGGGTGCCGATCACCGTTTCGCCGTCGTATTCAAAGCCGTCTTCCAGCCGCACCTCACTCAGGCAGTAGTGGCGATCGGTTAGGGTCATCGGTGCCGGTGCGCACTGCCCGTCGCCCGGTGACGTGGCCTGCGCCATGCCGCCCGTCAGGCCGATCACCGCGCAGGCGGTGGTGAGTTTGCCGGTTTGGCTGAGGAAGGCTCTGCGGCCCGGTTGTTGAGGGTTTTCCACGTTCGGTTCCTTAATCCAGAGGTGAGGGTGAAAACATCCCCCAATTTAGGAGAGGAATCGACCGGTTGGCAGCGACATTTGCCACTGGTGACTATTCGATTTGGTAATGATCGGCGTCTGCCGGCGTTTATTTCAACCCGCAAAACACCGCCAGCCGCTGGGCCAGCGCCAGCGTGGCGGCGGGGGCGCCGTCGCGGTAGTAGAGCGCCAGTTCGAAGCTGTCTATCGACGGCAATCCTTCGGCCTCGCCCAGCACCCGATGCGTGGGCAGACGGCAGCCGGCCGGCAGCAGGGTGACGCCCAGCCCGGCGGCGGAAGCGGCGGTTAGCGCCGCCAGACTGGCGCTGCTGTAGCCGATGCGCCAGCGTTTGCCGAGGTTGTCCAGCGCCTGGCACAGCTCGTCGCGGTACAGGCCGCTGAGCGGAAATACCGCCAGCGGCACCGGCGATTGCTCGATGGCCGGGAAGGCCAGGCTGTCCAACCACAGCAGCGGTTCCGGCCGTGCGGCGCGCGGCGGTTGCCGGCGGCGCTGCTTCACCAGGATCAGATCCAGCTCTTCACGCGCGTAGGCACTGTGCAGATCGGCGCTCAGGCCGCTGGCGACGTCCAGCCGCAGGTGCGGGTGCTCGCGGCTGAAATCGGCCAGCAGCTCGGTGGTGGGTACGGCGAAATCCTCCGGCATGCCGATCCGCAGCACGCCGTCGCGCCAGATGCCGGTCAGCGCGTCGTGGGCTTCTTCATTCAGCGCGATGATGCGGCGTGCGTAGCTCAACAGCTTGACGCCTTCTTCGGTCAGCAGCACCTGATGCGAGGAGCGCTCAAACAGCGGCTTGCCCAGCATCTCTTCCAGCCGGCGCACCTGCTGGCTAACGGTGGACTGCGACAAAAACACCCGCTCTGCGGCGCGGGTGAAGCTGTTGCTGTCGCATACGGCGACGAAGCTGAGCAGCAGCTGCGGATTGAACATCGGGTAGCGATTCATTTTCCCACTGTTGGCTATTTTATTATTTAATTTCCCAATACTAGCGGCGTTGCCTACAGTAACGCAACGCTGCGGCGATCGCGCTGTGACGCCGCACTCTTCATTTTGCAGTACCAGGAATATACCGTGTTAAATCATTCTGTTAATTCATCCTCTTCGCGCCGCTGGTTCAATCCCCTGCTGCTGGCGCTGGTGTTGATCGGCCTGAACATGCGGCCGCTGTTGACCTCGATTGGCCCGTTGCTGCCGACGCTGCGCCAGGCTACCGGGCTGAGCTTTGGCGGCGCGGCGCTGCTGACCACGCTGCCGGTGTTGATGATGGGCCTGATGGCGTTGGCGGGTGGCGCCATCAACCGGCTGTTCAGCGAACGCAGCGCCGTGGCGTTAAGTTTGTTGGCGATCGGGCTGGGCGCGCTCTGGCGCGAACTGGCCCCCGGCAGCGTGCAACTGCTGATGAGCGCGGTGCTGGGCGGGCTCGGCATCGGGGTGATCCAGGCGGTCATGCCCGGCATCATCAAGCATCATTTCCTCAAAAGCATGGCGCTAGTGGCCGGGCTGTGGTCGGCGGCGCTGATGGGCGGCGGCGGGCTGGGCGCGGCGATCACCCCGTGGTTGATGAGTGCGGGGCACGACTGGCACAGCGCGCTGGCCTGGTGGGCATTGCCGGCGCTGGTGGCGCTGCTGGCCTGGTGGCCGGTCAGTCGCGGGTTGTCGCGCCTGAGCGCGGCGGGTGAAAACCGCGGGCCAAGCCTGCTGCGCAACCGGCGCGCCTGGCTGCTCGGCGCCTATTTCGGCCTGATCAACGGCGGCTATACCAGCCTGATTGCGTGGCTGCCGCCGTATTACATGCAGCTCGGTTGGCAGCCGCAGGCCAGCGGTTCGCTGCTGGCGCTGATGACCTTCGGCCAGGTCGTGGGCGCGCTGCTGCTGCCGGCGCTGGCGCGCAATCATGACCGGCGGCCGCTGCTGCTGCTGGCGCTGATGATGCAATTGATCGGCTTTATCGGCCTGATTTACCTGCCGCAGACGCTGCCGTGGCTGTGGGTGCTGCTCTCCGGGCTGGGGCTGGGCGGCGCGTTCCCGCTGTGCCTGGTGCTGGCGCTCGATCACCTGCACCAGCCGGCGGCGGCCGGGCGACTGGTGGCCTTTATGCAGGGCGTCGGCTTCCTGCTGGCGGGCGTGACACCTTACCTTTCCGGCCTGCTGCGCGACTACAGCGGTGGCTTCGTGCTGGACTGGCAGATCCATGCGCTGCTGGTGGTGGTGCTGATCGCCATCACCTGGCGCTTCCACCCGCACAGCTACCGGCGGGCGTTCGCCGAATAATATTTCTGTCATTGCCGCTCCCTATAGTGACGTTGCTTTTACTTCTGGGCGATAACAACGAAAAGGGACAATGACATGCACAACACCAAAACCCGGCTGGCGCTGCTGGTCGGCTGCATGGCGCTGAGCGCCAACCTGTGGGCCGACGCGCAGCCGGTGCAAGCGACGTTGGCTGGGCATGCGCTGCTGCCGGTGAAATCCGCCGTTTCCACACCGAAGGACGCGCCGAGCGATCTGCAGCAGAGCGGCAAGTACACCAGCGGCAAACGCGTCACCGAGCTGGGCAGCGTGGCGGGCAAATCCGCCGATCGCCTGACCGGCCTCGGCCTGCCGATCGACGGTCAGCCGCTGCAGGGCCACTCCGGCATCAAACACATGCCCGACGGCACCTACTGGGTGCTGACCGACAACGGCTTCGGCAGTAAGGCCAATTCGCCGGACGCCATGCTGTACCTCAATCACTACAAGATCGATTTTAAAGACGGCACGGTCGCGCCGCTGAAGACGGTTTTCCTGCACGATCCGGATAAAAAGGTGCCGTTCCACATTATTAACGAGAGCACCGAGAAGCGTTATCTGACCGGCAGCGATTTCGATCCGGAAAGCTTCCAGTTTGCCGACGATGCCTTGTGGATCGGCGAAGAGTTCGGGCCTTACCTGATCAAGGCCGACCTGAACGGCAAGGTGCTGGCGGTGTTCGACACCCAGGTGGACGGCAAGGTGGTGAAATCGCCGGACAACCCGACGCTGACACTGCCGGGCGCGCCGGACGGCAAGCAGAACTTCCAGGTGGCGCGCTCCAAAGGCTTTGAAGGCATGGCCGCCTCGCCGGACGGCAGCAAGCTGTACCCGCTGCTGGAAGGGGCGCTGTGGGACGGCGAGCAGTTCGAGAACGTCGGCGGTAAACGCTACCTGCGGGTGCTGGAGTTCGACGTGAAACAGCAGGCCTGGACCGGCCGCAGCTGGCAGTACGTGCTGGAAGACAACCAGAACGCCATCGGCGACTTCAACATGATCGACGCCACCCACGGGCTGGTGATCGAGCGCGACAACGGCGAAGGTACGCCGGATAAAGCCTGCGCCGCCGGAGCGCCAACCGACAACTGCTTCAGCCAGGTGGCCAAGTTCAAGCGAGTGTATAAAATCGCTTTCTCGGACGCCAACGTCGGCAAACCGGTCGAGAAACTGGGCTATATCGACCTGATGAACATTCAGGATCCGCACAAGCTGGCGCGCAAGCCGCTGAACGACGGCGTGTTGACCTTCCCGTTCTTCACCATCGAGAACGTGGACGTGGTGGACGCCAACCACATCATCGTCGGCAACGACAACAACTTCCCGTTTTCCTCCAGCCGACAGCCCAATATGGCGGATGACAACGAGTTCATCCTGCTGGACGTGAAGGATTTCCTGAAGTAGCTCCCCCCGGCCGCCGAATCGCCGGCGGCCGCCATTTCCCGCTTAGCGCAGCGAACAAACTGCGCTATAATCAGCGCCTTGCTTCCCTCTTCTCCAAGGAAGATCCTCGTCCCCGGTGGGGCGGCCGGACTTCAAATCCGGTTGGGGCCGCCAGCGGTCCTGGGCAGGTTCGACTCCTGTGATCTTCCGCCAAAGTTTGTCCGGGTGGTTCCTGTAAAGTCCATTAAAATGCATAAAATCAATTGATTAAATTGTGTTTTTGTCCGCTGGTGTCCGAGTATAACCGCCTGAATCTGAGAAAAATGTGTATAATGTTGCGTATAATATTTTTATACACAGAATCCACTTATACACATGCTCCTAACTGACATACAAATTCGACGTTCCAAGCCGCAGGAAAAGCCCTACACCCTCAACGATGGTCAAGGCCTGTCTCTCCTTATAAACACTGACGGAAGTAAAGGCTGGCGTTTTCGCTATCGCTATGCCGGAAAAGCCAAGCTGATGTCCTTTGGTACCTACCCTTTGGTAACGCTGGCCGACGCACGAGAAAAGCGCGGAGAGGCCCGTAAGCAAGTTGCTAATGGCATTGACCCTATAGCAGAGAAAAAGGCGCAAAAGCTCGCTCAGAAGCTTTCTGTTGAGAATTCCTTTGAAGCTATTAGCCGTGAGTGGCACACGCACAAGGCTGACCGATGGACTCTGGCTTATAGAGAAGAAATCATGCGCACCTTTGAGCAGGATGTATTTCCGTATATTGGTCAACGCCCCATTGCCGAAATTAAGCCCCTGGAGCTGCTGGAAGTGCTGCGGCGCATTGAGAAGCGTGGGGCATTGGAGAAGACTCGCAAGGTACGCCAGCGCTGCGGAGAGGTCTTCCGCTACGCCATTATTACCGGTAGGGCAGAGTACAATCCTGCACCGGATCTCGCCAGTGCTCTGGCCGTCCCCAAACAAAAGCATCACCCGTTCCTTTCGGCCGAGGAACTACCTTACTTTGTTACGGACTTGGAAGGTTATACCGGCAGCATCATTACTAAAAATGCAGCGAAGATCGTTATGCTGACCGGCGTGCGCACGCAAGAAATGCGCTTTGCAACGTGGGAAGAGATCGATTTTGAGCGTGGTATTTGGGAAATTCCCGCCGAACGTATGAAAATGCGCCGCCCGCACATTGTGCCGCTCTCGACTCAGGTGGTTGAATTGCTTAAACAGCTACAACCGATAACCGGTCATTACCCTTACATTTTCATTGGACGAAACAATCGTAGGAAACCAGTCAGTAAGGAAAGTGTGAATCAGGTAATAGAGCTGCTGGGGTATAAGGGGCGAGCTACCGGTCACGGTTTCAGGCATACGATGTCTACTATTTTGCATGAGCAAGGGTTTGACTCTGCCTGGATAGAGATGCAGCTCGCCCACGTGGACAAGAACGGCATTCGTGGCACTTACAACCATGCTCAGTACCTTGAGAAGCGTCGTGACATGTTGCAGTGGTACGCCGATTTTATCGCGGGCTTGGCCCAACGGCCCCGCCGCCAATAAATCGTTAAACCCCCTGGCGCGCAATGCTACCCCCGCCTCGCCTGCGCGCTTTCTATGTCGCTTTTCATGCACCTGCATGAGGGGCCGCAGGCCGTGCCATTGCTGGGGCCACTGGGGGGTAAAAATGCAATTTTTTGCATGCAGATTCATGCACCCTATACATGCATGTGCTCTTTGGCGAAGGCTAGCCAGGAAAAGAGCTTATTTTCATAGTATCTGCGGCAGCATTTTCATCAGGTATCTCGAAAATGGATGTGCTGAGTAAAAGGTATCACTGCAGCAGTGATGACGTTTCATCCAGGCATGGTAGTAGATAAGGCTGTTTTTCAAATACCTCTCTATGAGCAATTCACAATGAAAGATTTTAGTTCCTGTAAAACTATTCACTACTGTTCACTTTCTTATAAAGATAATATAAATCAATAGATAAAGTGGTGATTAGTTGTTTTTTAGCTATTCACGAGTGTTCACTACTCTTCACCTATGAAGAAAAGTTCTCTTCTCTGGCTAGCCCCGTATTGCATGTTTTTCCCTCAACGTTTTTCTATACAAGCCCGTATCAGAATCACGGATTGTGGGTAATGCTGTTCTGAGGTTCGCCGTAAAAGACGCGACTACGAATGGCGTTCTATCAGGGAGTTTGAGCTGGTAGCTTTGTACGATACTTATCGGTATGCGGGGAGGGGGAGCGACGGATTTCCCCCCGGTCTATAAGGATGACAGGGGGAAATGTACTGTGAACTGCACGCAGTTAAACGGTTTCATCCCATAGAGTTAAACAGCTTTTGATAGGTTTCCATAATTCGCGCTTTATCCGAACTGATATAGCTCGCTTTTTCAATATACTGCAGCACTTCCCTGGCATGAACACCGGCTGCTGAGGCATAAAGGTCCGGCCATGCCTGGCTGAGCATCGCCATCCCCTTCAGCAACCTTAGCTGAACTTCTCGCATAGCGGCGCCATCGCGGGCAATCGGTGAGAAAAAGTCGTCAAGCAGGTTGAAGGTGGAAAGAGGAGAGATATGAATAGCCGGATAGCGAACGGTATTTTTCTGGTCTATATGTCGCCCATATTCCGACAGCACTCTTACCCCTCGTCCAATGACATCAATAGCTGTGCCCGGATCATTTACAGCCGGAGAGAGTGCTCGGCAGGCAATTTCTGCCAGTACGCATAGGCAGAATCTGGGATCCTGATTAAATGAACGCACATCTGAAATGCTGAGCGTTGACAATACATCAGGAATAAGTTTGCTGTTAGCGTTGTTGGTGACATACATCACGGGGTGCGAAGGATGCACAAAACTGCCAGGTTGGCCAACCAGATAGACATGAACGGGACTGTCGGAGAGTGCGGAGGCTAGCTTACCGATATCGATATGTTCAATGTAACCGATATCTTTCGGATAAACTGCAATCGTTCCCGCAGGTTGAGTGTCACTTTCAAGCCAGGGATACCCGCCTAAACAAGGATCCTGAGCCCGAGAAATGAAAGCTTCTATAGCGGTCCGCTCTACTCTGGCCGTTGTTTCTCCTACTCGGCCAAGAGATGTTAAATGCTGTATCCAGCGGAGAAGAGTTATTAAGATAAGGGCGATAACCACCAGAGTTACTGCAAATAAAATCACTCTGCCTCTTTCACCGTAAGCTCCCATGTTGAGTGCAATAATGCCGACAAGGCTGAAAAGAAAAGAACCAATGAACGTCGCCAGCACGTTTTGGGTCGTCACATCTTCGACAACCAGCCTGGTTGCTCGAGGAGTCACATTTGTTGTGGCAGAGCCATATGCTGTCACCATAATGCTCAAAGAGAACGTAGTAACTGCCAGCATACTGGACGCAAGAATGTTCAAGATATTGTCGACGGCTTCGGCCCCAACTTTTACTGAAAATGATGGTGGTATCATCGACTTAAAAAGGATCGAGATCAGTGCAGTGACAACGGCGGCTATGGCGAACAACGTCGCTCTAAACCAGAGCTTTTTAAAGGTTTGTCCCACTACCCATTGCCAGCGAGAAATCATTGCACGCTCCTTTTCGTCCTTTGTCAGAAAAGATTGCCCCAAGGGGCAATCTTTATCGAATTAGCGAACTAGATGCAGAAAATGAAGATGTTTTTCATACTGGTCAAGAATATCGTTGATTAATTGTTCCTGATTCCAGCCCATAACATCATAGTTCTGCCCACCTTCCTTCAGATAGACTTCGGCACGATAATACTTGTGTTGTTCGGCCTGTTGTTCATCATTATCCAGTGCGGCAAGCGCAAACGTGGGTGAATTATAGCCACGCAGTCTGACCTCATAGATGAAGTTGAGCTCATTTCCCAAATCAACTTCAAGATGAATGCGATCATCATGAGTGTCGTTGATGTGACTGAGTGTACCTTGCTTATTCAACTCTTCCTGGACCAGTCCCATTGCTGGTTGAATAACGTCATCCATGAAACGTTTGACGAGTGAGCGTTTAGGCAGGTAGGCAATATTACGCAATCTACGCTGCCATGGTATCGGATTACGCGCTGCCGTCGGCGCAATGGTAGCCATGCTTTGGCTCTCTTTTTTAGTAAGATCGCGGCGTAATGCCTTGAGCAATCCGTATATTGAAATCAGCAGGATCACCGAAAACGGCAGTGCGCTGGCAATCGTGACCGTTTGCAGCGCACTCAGCCCACCTGCGACCAGAAGTGCGATAGCGACAATACCCATCAACGATGCCCAAAAAATTCGCTGCCAGACCGGAGTATTGCTTGAGCCACCAGAAGCCAGAGTATCGACCACCATGGCGCCGGAATCGGCCGAGGTCACAAAGAAAACAATCACCATTGCCATGGCAATAAACGAAAGTACGGTAGAGAATGGAAAGTGCTCAAGAAAGTTAAACAGGGCCAGAGCCACATCCTGTTGCACGGTCGTTGCGAGGTCAGTTGCACCCTGAGTCATGATGAGATATATGGCGCTGTTGCCAAATACGGTCATCCACATAAGTGTGAACCCCGCAGGAACGAACAGGACACCAGTAACAAATTCTCGTATCGTTCTGCCACGAGAAACTCGAGCGATAAACATCCCCACAAAAGGAGACCAAGATAACCACCATCCCCAATACAATAATGTCCAACCGCCCAGCCAGTTGCTGGATTTAGGCTCATAGGCATACAGATTGAATGTTTTACTGACCAGCTCAGAAAGGTAGCCGCCTGTATTTTCGACGAAAGACTTTAACAACAAAACTGTTGGCCCTAATAGCAAGACCAGTGTCAGCAGCAATAAGGCCAAACCAAGATTAAGTTCAGAGAGTATGCGTATACCTTTATCCAGTCCGGAAACCACAGATATTGTGGCAAGCCCGGTAATGATAATGATCAATATAACCTGAACGGTTTCATTAATCGGAACGCCAAAGAGATGGTTAAGTCCAGCATTTACCTGCAATACACCATATCCTAAAGAGGTGGCCACCCCGAAGACGGTGCCAATAACGGCAAAAATATCGACAGCATGGCCGATGGGGCCATGTATGCGGTCACCAATTATAGGATAGAGAGCGGAACGAAGCGTGAGCGGTAGGCCATGACGATAGCTGAAAAAAGCCAGAATCAACGCTACAATTGCATAGATAGCCCAGGCATGAAGCCCCCAATGGAAAAACGTCAGGCGCATCGCTTGCTTGGCTGCTTCAATGGTTTCGGGCGATCCGACCGGAGGGGAAAGATAGTGCATGACAGGCTCCGCCACTCCAAAGAACATTAGCCCTATACCCATCCCGGCAGAAAAAAGCATCGCGAACCAGGAATGATAACTAAAATCAGGCTGAGCATGATCTGGCCCGAGTTTTATGTCACCATAACGTGATAGCCCGAGAAATGTTACGCTGAGAAGTATTAGTGCGACAGCCAAAATGTAAAACCAACTGGCATTTGTGAAGATTTGCTGTTGCAGGATTTTAAAATTCCTGTCAGCAATATCAGGGAAGATTGCTGCAAACGCGACTAGAAGAAAAATTAACAAAGCAGACGTGATAAATACCGCTTTGTTAATCTGGCTCTTTGACGTCTTTGGGATAGTATCGGTCTCACTCATATGTTTTGTTCATTCCATTTTGTGTAAACACGGCCCCAGATGAGAGGTGTAATCGACACTATTGTAGCAAGATTTCTCTTGTCTTTGCAGGTGACGTATCTATGGCGTGTGTGCCACAGTCGAGTGTTTTGTAATACAAAAACAGTTATAAGTAGATTGGTGGATTATATGGCTGAGGTGGCAAATAATAAGAAAACCCACTGAATATTGGGTTTTCTTATTGTCTTTACGTTATATTTTTCTATGGCATCAGTGATGTAAGGGTGAGTGGTGAACCGATTAATAGTATAAATAGCAGTAAGCTTCCAATGGTTATTGCAGTCGCTAAATCACTTTTCATAATGGATATCCCCGATGTTATTTGGTCAACGTGCCAACGAACTCTAAAGCGGTTCGATATAGCAGAAACTGATGGTTATCTGGCGTTTTTTCCATCTCTTTAACTAGCTGTGACAGGATGTTTGCTGTGTTGATAGTCCGTTTTCGAACGATGAGATCAATCACGCATCGACCGAGCACTTTCTCCATTTCATCCAACTGCTGTGCATCGTTGTCGGTAAGATAATGGATACTCATAATACCTCCAAAGCGAGCGACCTCGCTTCATTAGCCTGGGCAAGTACTTGAGTGTGGGCAAGCACTTGTCATAGGTTAAAGGATCTCCAACCAGTTGTTGTTTAATGGAAAGCCCGCTAGAGCGGGCTAAGAGAAGCCATTCCCACAAATCAAGTATTACAAGGGGGGACAACCCCGAATGACCCTTTTAGGTTAGGAGTATTCCTATTGTTGGGCAAGTTAGAATGAGGCTTGACTAGGAAGTTTGGGATAAACCTCATAAAAAAATCCCGCACTGAGGCGGGAAAGGTGATGATGCTAGCTACATGAATTTCCTGATTTTGACGATAAGAGGCTGTTTGTCGTCGATTGGCGACAGTACCCTACATAGAGAAGGTGAACAAGGATAAAGAGAGATGCTTAAGAAAATATAAGCTATGAAATTGGCAAAGTGAGAGCCATATACTAGCGGTGTTGGCCGCTAATGTGATGACTTTGCTAGTTTTTCAATGTTTTTTCGGCTGTTTTGACTCATTGGCTCGCAACGAAAGTAATGGCTGCGACCAGCAAGAAATGAAGAAGGATGCATCAATATAGACTGATTTGTCTTTTGGCCTAGCTTTCGAATAGCAGATGCAAAATGATTTCTGTACTAAACTAATCAGTAAATCCCGTTTACAACGGACGGTTTCGTGGGGCATTACTCTGAACTGGGTAAGGCAATCGGGAGGGCACCATGAGTTACCAACATATTGTGATTGCGGTTGATCTCAATGGAGAGAACCAGAGCATATTGGAAAAAGGCGCAGTGTTAGCCAATGCGTACAATGCGAAACTGTCATTAATTCATGTCGATATTCATCATGCGCCTTATTATTCGGCGTTGGGTCTCCAGACGAACCACTACAGCGGTGAAATGCCTGCTGAGGTTCAAATTAAAAAGCAGTTAGCGGATCTTGCACTCTGCTCATCTTATCCTATACCGGACGTCATTGTAGTTAGCGGCGAGTTGCTTCCTGAGTTGAAGAGAGAAATTCGTGAGCGAGGAATAGACTTACTCATTTTTGGCCACCATCATGATGTTTGGAGTAATATTTTTTCTACGACGCGTAAAGCGATTAATAATCTGGATGTTGATATTTTAGTCATTCCATTGCAAAGCGAATAGGAGGCTTTACGAACTATCAACACGTCGCCGTAGCAACATCACTGCTTGATGAGGAGCATATTCTTATCGGCAAAGGTGTTGAGCTCGCATCGACCCTAAGTGCAAAACTCTCTTTGATTTATGTCGACGAGAATCATTCATATTACTATTCTGAGCTAGGTCGCCCTGTGCAGAATTTTTCTGAGTCTCGCTTCGAGGAGAAGATAAGGCGTGAGATGATGCCTATTATTAAGGCTGCAAGTTATCCTATATCAGATATTATTATAAGACGTGGCGAGCTAACTTTTGAGTTGAAAGCTGCTGCGAAAGAGAAAGGTATCGATTTATTTGTTTTTGGTCATCACCAAGACATATGGAGTAATCTGTTCTCTTCCGCGAGAAATGCTATTAATGTACTTGGTACTGATGTTTTAGTTATTCCCTTGAAAAGTTAAGTGAAAACTGAGTGAATACGTCACTTTAAGACATAGAGAGACCTCACCGAGATATTCATTCTTGGTCGATATTATTATAGGTGGTTTGTGAACTTGCTTTAGGTCTCGAACGTTTCTCCCTATTAATTAACGAGCCATTCATCGTCGTTATACCTGCCGCGATGGCCAATAACGGTCAATATAGGTCAGCATGTCCATTTGATTGAAAAACAAACTAAAAAGCTCTCCCACCACACAACAACACCTTGTTGCCACCCCGGTAAATATTCACATAATAGGGCGCTACCGAAGTTCACACAGTCCCGGCCAGCGTTGGCCGGACACAAAGAGGTAGCGTTTTATGTTGACCGTTTCCACCCCCACTCCATCTACCCCGTCGCCGGTGCATCCTGGCGTCTATACCCCGCGCGAGCGCTTTATCCGTCTGCCTGAAGTGCTTTACGCCACCGGCCTGTCCCGCTCCACCGTGTACGAGATGATGAGCCGCCGGCAGTTCCCGGCTCAGGTCTCCCTCGGCGGTAAAAATGTTGCCTGGCTGGCCTCCGAGGTCGAACAGTGGATGGACGAACGTATTGCCAACCGTCATCAGGGGAGCGCCGAGTGATGCAGTTAACGCTGGGCCGATACAGTTTTACCCTGAGCGACAATGACGCCCGGTTTGTAGCGGAAGCCATCTTGTTGCAGCGCAAACACCCGGATATCGTTTTGCCTGAGCACCGCAGCGAAAAACACGGTGTGATTTGCCTGGCGAACCGGCAGGCTGAGCTGCGTCGTATCTGTGCCGACGAAGTGGTTGATCACAATGCGATCGATTGAACGTCCGGGGGCGTCTTACGGCTTGCCCCCACGTCCGGCCCTGCGCTATAGTCCTCCCGCTGCCGCAAAATCGGCAGCCGGGCGTAGGAACCCGTGTTTAATCTTGGCGACAAATGAACACGCGCCACGCGTGTTTTTTTATGTCACAGCCTTAGTGCGCTCATTTTTTGCGCGGTGGATGTTATGCTACCGCAGCAGTCAATCAATGGTGGCTCAGGCGGGGCAGCCTTCGGGCTGGCCGGTTTCCAAGGTTGCCGGTATTCCTACCCCCGTCTGGGCTACCACCATTGAGTGTAGGAACTCCGGTGGTAGCGGTAATTCGCTAACCTTGGAGGCTGCCGTTATGGCTACGACCCTCACCCCGACTCACCCTACATTCTGCTTTTTGTTTGCGGCCGTGCGCCGTTCTGCGTTGACGGCCACCCCGCGTATCGTGCGCACCGTGGCAGATAGCGAACGCAACGCCCGCCGTAGGCTTTCCCGTGATTACGTGTTGTCCTTTGCCGGTCGTCTGCCGGTTAAGGCGGTGGCATGAACACCCTGGCCGACCGTTACTACCGCGATACTCATTACCCTATCCCGCATGCCGATTTTCTGCGTCTCCAGCATGCGCACGCCACCGGCGTGCTGTTCCTTGACCTGCTGGATACCCTTGACCTCGGCGGGCAGCGCCCCGATGCCGTGCAACAGGCATCGTTTGCCTCGGTCATTGCCCTGCTGACTGACCAGCTCGGCCACGTCGTCAACACCTGTGAATCCCAAATCCTTGCCCGCATGGAGGCCACCGCCGCATGAACACTGCATCCTGTTTACCGATTGAAGTCCGTACCGCCGTTTTCCGCCGCGCCGTGGCGCAAGCCTACCTGGACACCTGCGCCTTTTACCGGGTGAGCCTCGGGTACACGCTGGACGAGCTGCAGATGACGATTGCCCTGCGCCTGGAAGGGCACTTTGTGCGTCAGTACGGTGCGGAGGATGGCATGGACATGGCGTGCACGATGTTGAGTGACATGGTGCAGCCGGACGTACTGGTGGCCGCGCCGCGCCTGACCGCGCTGGGGCAAAAGATGATGGACGAGCTGTGCTGTGAGCGCCTGTCGGCATCGCAGAACGCCACCGTACACTGAGGAGAAGAGCATGAGCGCCCAGTTCGTTTCCCAGACCGTACGCACCGCCACCGGCCACTGGCCGGTGATACTCCCGGCCCTCGGCATCGCCTTGCAGCCGAACGGCAAGCCGCAGCCGTGCCCGACCTGCGGCGGCAAAGACCGCTTCCGTTTCGACAACCAGGACGGGCGCGGCACCTGGTTCTGCAATCAGTGCGGGGCCGGTGACGGCCTCAACCTGGTGGAAAAAGCCCTGTCACTGTCTACCCGAGCTGCTGCCGAACAGGTGGCTGCCCTGATGGGGAATAGCGCCAGCGCCTTGCCACCGGCCGCTGAGAGCGGTCATTCACCACAAGACAAGGCCGAGGCCCAGCGCAAAGCCGCGCGACAGGCACAGGCTCTGGTGGCTGCCGCGCAACCTCAGACCGGCAATGCCTACCTGAGCGCCAAGGGCTGGCCGGAGGTGGACACTCTGACCTTGCAGGGCCAGCCGCTGCGCGTCGGCGGTATCACCTTCCAGCCCGGCGACCTCTTGCTGCCACTGCATAACGCCGGAGGCGAGGTGGTCAACGTGCAGTTGATTAACGCTAGCGGGGACAAGCGTATGTTGGCAGGCGGGCAGGTGAAAGCCGCTTGCCACACCCTGAGCGGCCCGGACAACGCGGTTATCTGGCTCACCGAAGGCTACGCCACCGGCCTCACCGTGCACCGCCTGACCGGTGAAACGGTGTGCGTGGCGCTGAGCGCCAACAACCTGGCGGCGGTGGCGGAGCAGCTGCGCAGCCACTACCCAGACGCACGGCTGCTGCTGGCGGCCGATAATGACCGCAGCGGCACCGGGCAGACCCGCGCCGCTGAGGCGGCACAATTGACCGGCGGTGTCCCGGCATTGCCGCCCACGGAGGGCGACTGGAACGACGTCTATTGTCAGCAGGGCGCTGAGTCCGCGCGCGCCCAGCTCCAGGCGTTCAGCCAGCCTTCGCAGCCGAGCCCGTTCGACACGCTGAGCGATGCTGACCTGAAAGCCATGAGCGCCAGCGAGAAAGCCGAGCTGTTGGCCGAGCACTACGGCAACACCCTGGCGGTGCCGCCGGTGGGAGAGGAGCTGTGCCGCTATACGCGTGGCGCCTGGCAGGTGCTGCCACACCGGCAACTGAGCCGGGAAATTGCCGCGCTGTTCCAGAAGGTGCGTGCGCCGTTCTCTGCCGCCGGTATCAACAGCATTTTGGACACCCTCAAACTGATGGTGCCGCAGATGGGCGACCCGGCCCGCCGGTTGATAGGTTTTCGTAACGGGGTGTTTGATACCGTCAGCGGCCAGTTCAGCGCCCACCGCCAGGAACACTGGCTGCGCACCGTCAACAGCGTGGACTACACCCCGCCGCGCGCCGGGGAGAACCTGGCCGACCATGCACCGCACTTCTGGCAGTGGCTGACGCGGGCTGCCGGGGGCAATCACGACAAGCAAGAGCGTATTCTCGCGGCGCTCTTTATGGTGCTGGCCAATCGCTATGACTGGCAGCTATTCCTCGAAGTGACCGGCCCGGGCGGCAGCGGCAAGAGCGTGATGGCGGCCATTGCCCGGCTGCTGGCAGGTAGTGATAACACCACCTCCGCCACCATCGATAACCTGGAGTCGGCGCGCGAGCGGGCCAGCGTGGTCGGTTACTCGCTGATACTCCTGCCTGACCAGGAGAAGTGGAGTGGTGACGGAGCAGGCATCAAGGCCATCACCGGCGGCGATGCGGTCGCCATCGACCCGAAATACCGCGACGCCTACGCGGCGCACATTCCTGCGGTGATTTTGGCGGTGAACAACAACCCGATGCAGTTCAGCGACCGCAGCGGCGGTGTCTCCCGGCGGCGGGTGATTATTACCTTCCCGGAGACGATACCGCTGGCCGAGCGCGACCCATTGCTGCTGGACAAAATCACCCAGGAGCTGGCGGTTATCGTGCGTCACCTGATGCAGCGCTTCGCCAAGCCGAACGAGGCCCGCACCTTGCTCCAGGCGCAGCAAAGCTCGGACGAGGCGCTGACCATCAAACGCCAGGCCGACCCGCTGGTTGATTTTTGCGGCTACCTGACGGTACTCGGCACCCCTGAAGGGATGATGATCGGCAATGCCAACATCACTCCGCCGAACCCGCGCCGCTACCTGTACCACGCCTACCTGTCGTTTATGGCGGCACGGGGCTATCAGCACGTGATGAACCTGACGGCCTTTGGCCTGGCGGTGCCGCAAACACTGAGAGAGTATGAGAAAACCCTGCTCAAGCGTAAAACCCGGCTGGGGATGCAGACCAATGTGGTATTGAGTGAAGAGTGCGAAGCGGACTGGCTGCCGAAGTGCGGTGCGGTGTGATGATCGGCCGGGCCGATCAATAGACCTTTATTGATCTGCCGAACCCATTGGACGCTCAATCGTTGCACCGCCTATAGTGACATTGAAAGATATGCAGCAACACCAGGGCATTACCTCGGTCGTCCTACGGCCGACCTCATAATGACAAGCGCTCCCCAAACCGGCTCAGGCCGGTTTTTTTGTGCCTGCATCTCTAGGTTACCATCAAAGCGTAGCACGGGGGTTACACCAAGTGAGATAAGGATGCTTATTTTTTTGTTTAAAATCAATGAAATGAATGGTGTTTATTGGTTGGCCTTTTGCAAGAAATCGGAAACATACTCTTGATTAAGAGGGTCTAAAAAATTTCGAAAGTATGCATTTAATAATCAACAGATTCCTTTGATGATGAGCGTTTTTATAGTGGCTGCAGTATTTGGCATTCAGCAAAAAAGTTCAAATATGCGAACCATTCCCCATAGTTATGCTTGCAAATGTCGATTTTTTACGACAGGTTACATATGTGTTAATTAGTTACGTGTTGTAACTATAAAACTTAACATAAAAAATCTCACGCTAGACGGCGCACCCCGGTGTTAAGCAGTTGAACAACTAACTTTACCGGGCATCAACGAAGGGGTTGGATTGCATGAATGAATTTGTCAATGCCGTCAACGGCGTGATCTGGAGCCAGGCGCTCATTTATCTGTGTTTGGGAACCGGCCTTTATTTTTCTTTGCGTACCCGTTTTTTGCAACTGCGTCATCTGAAAGGAATGGTACGTTTGATATTCCAGGGCAAAGCGAATGCCGCCGGGGTATCTTCATTCCAGGCGTTATCCATGACTCTGGCTGGGCGAGTGGGAACCGGTAACATTGCAGGGGTTGCGACCGCTATTACCTTCGGTGGTCCGGGGGCATTGTTCTGGATGTGGATGGTTGCGTTTTTGGGGGCCAGTTCGGCTTTTGTAGAGTCGACATTGGGTCAGGTTTATAAAGAGAAGTTGGATGGTGAGTATCGTGGCGGCCCTGCCTTCTATATTGAGAAAGGGCTGGGCATGAAGTGGTACGCCTGGATTTTTGCCCTCGCCACCATTTTCTCTTGCGGCGTGTTGCTACCGGGCGTACAGGCCAACTCCATCGGCGCCAGTCTGGATATTGCATTCGGTATCAGCCCAAATGTTACTGCAGCACTTATCGCTCTGTTGTTGGGGTTCATCATTTTCGGTGGGGTGAAGCGCATTGCGAGTTTTGCCGGTACCGTGGTGCCATTTATGGCACTGGGTTACATCATTGTGGCCTGCGTGATAGTAGCGCTCAATATTGACCAACTACCGGGTGTGATTCTGCTGGTCTGGAAAAGTGCGTTCGGTCTTGACGCCGGATTTGGCGCGATACTGGGGCTTGCGATCATGTGGGGTGTGAAGCGGGGTGTTTATTCCAATGAAGCCGCGCAGGGGACCGGCCCGCATGCGTCTTCCGCTGCTGCCGTCAGTCACCCGGCCAAGCAGGGGTTGGTGCAGGCGTTCTCTGTCTATATCGATACCTTGTTTGTCTGCTCCGCTACTGGCTTCATGTTGCTGATTACTGGCCTGTACAACGTTCAGGGGCCAGAGGGGGCAGCACTCTATACGGGAATTGCCGGTGTTGCCGCCGGACCAGGATATGTTCAGACTGCGATGGAAAGTATGATGCCTGGTTTTGGTAGCTATTTCGTTGCTATTGCGCTTTTCTTCTTCGCGTTTACGACCATCGTGGCTTACTACTATATTGCAGAAACCAATGTTGCCTACCTCAATCGTAAGATACATCGCCCCTGGCTTACCTTTGTGCTGAAAATCGGGCTGATGGCCTCGGCCGTTTACGGCACGGTCAAGACAGCGGATTTGGCATGGGGGTTGGGGGATATTGGTGTGGGGCTGATGGCGTGGCTGAACATCATCGCCATTTTGCTACTGCGTAAGACGGCGTTTACCTGCCTAAAGGACTATGAAAAGCAACTTGCCGAAGGTGTTGACCCTGTATTCAACCCTGAGACGCTCGGCATTGAACGGGCTGACTATTGGGTTAATAACCGCGCTGAGGTAAATCGGATTCGTGAAGCAACAGGCAACATTGATGAAAATGCAGGTTTTCCCGGAAGATAGTGCATCATGAGGGACTTACATCATCTGATTATGCTTTCAGTCAACCGGCTTAGGCCGGTTTTTATTGCCAACTGAAAACCACGTCCTGTGGGCGTGGTCATCAACGGGTTTTGGCTCTGCCTTATTGTCTTTGGATTTAAATCTCACAGAACTGGCATAGGCTTCTTTTTAAGGTTTTTGGTACGCCCTTCCAGGGTGAAATCAATGCCGCCTTCTATGAAGGCGGATTTTAACTTAAATTAAATGAATTAATTTCGAGCTGACTATAGTAAATAGTTTTGTGCCGTGTTCCGGCCAGGTACATCATGATGAATAAGTTAAGCATGTCCATAAGCTGCTCTGCTCATACTGCTGGGATGAAAACCGTACAGTGAATGGTTGGTTTCTGTGCAAGTTCGGATAGTTCGTCTTGGTATTAGATGTATTAGCCCAGACGTGAGCTGACAGCATTCTCTGGCAGCACACAATCAAGTCCAACAGTCCGCTCTGAGCGAGGAGCGGACGCCGGTGTGAAGTAAACAGGTGCCCGATAATATTAAGCGGAAAGATTACTTAACTCGTTTCCCCGTTTCGTCAATGACCTTTTCACCGTCCTCTTTGGTAAAAGAACCTTTCTGATCTTCAGGTAGAATATCCAGTACAATTTCTGAGGGACGACAAAGACGTGTGCCAAGTGGCGTCACTACAATCGGCCGATTAATTAGGATCGGATGCTGAAGCATAAAATCAATCAACTGCTCATCAGAAAATTTGTCTTCATCAAGACCCAACAGCTCATAAGGTTCAACGTTCTTACGCAGCAATGCGCGTACTGAAATCCCCATATCTGAAATCAGTTTGATCAGTTCTTTACGCGTCGGGGGCGTATCGAGATAATAAATAATGGTTGGTTCGTTACCGCTGTTGCGGATCATCTCCAGCGTGTTACGTGAGGTTCCACAGGCCGGGTTGTGATAGATGGTAATGTTGCTCATATCAATATCTCATTACAAAGTGACAGAGAGCCGCCATACCAGCGCGGCCAGAGTGATGAAAAGCACAGGCAGGGTCATGATTATGCCGGTGCGGAAGTAATATCCCCAGGTGATGGTCATGTTTTTTTGTGCCAACACATGAAGCCATAGTAAGGTTGCCAGACTACCTATCGGGGTGATTTTAGGACCTAAATCGCAGCCAATCACATTGGCATAAATCATCGCCTCTCTGACGATGCCGGTCGCAGCACTCCCGTCAATTGACAATGCACCAATAAGCACCGTTGGCATATTGTTCATCACAGACGACATGAACGCAGTCAGGAAGCCGGTACCGAACGTGGCAACCCATAAGCCTTTGTCTGCCAAAATATTGAGTACGGCAGAAAGATACTCAGTGAGTCCTGCGTTACGCAGGCCGTAGACGACCAGATACATACCCAGCGAGAAAATCACGATCTGCCAGGGCGCCCCGCGCAGCACCTTCCCGGTATTAATGGCACGGCCACGCTTTGCTACCACGAAAAGCACCGCAGCCCCAACTGCTGCTATCGCGCTTACAGGGATCCCCAGCGGCTCCAGAACAAAGAAACCGACCAGCAGGAACAGCAGAACAATCCAGCCCGCCCTGAACGTCTCAGGATCTTTAATCGCACTGGCAGGCATCTTGAGCAGTGAAACGTCATATCTGGCTGGGATATCGCGGCGGAAGAAGAGATGGAGCATAACCAGCGTGGCAGCTATGGCCGCCAGGTTCACAGGGACCATCACGGAGGCGTACTGTGTAAAGCCCAGGTTGAAGAAATCTGCCGAGACAATATTTACCAGGTTGGAAACTATCAGCGGCAGGCTGGCGGTATCAGCGATGAATCCTGCAGCCATGACAAAGGCCAGAGTCGTCGCCTGACTGAACCCCAGTGCGAGCAGCATCGCAATCACAATCGGCGTCAGTATCAGTGCTGCACCGTCGTTAGCAAACAGCGCAGCAACAGCAGCGCCAAGCATTACTATCCAGGTAAACAGCAGGCGGCCGCGCCCATTACCCCATCGGGAAACATGCAACGCGGCCCATTCAAAGAAACCGGACTCATCGAGCAGCAGGCTGATGATGATCACCGCAATGAATGCCGCTGTTGCGTTCCAGACGATATTCCAGACTACGGGGATATCATGAATGTGGATAACCCCTGTACCCAGAGCTAGTACGGCTCCGATACTTGCGCTCCAGCCAATGCTGAGGCCTCTCGGTTGCCAGATGACCAGGACCAGCGTCAGTATAAAGATACTCCCTGCCAAAATCATTTCAGGTTCCTTTGTATATGGTTATATGTATGTGATAAACATTTTCAACATGATGTGCATGCTGATTTTGACAACCATTCATCCACATCTTCTCTCATACACTGCCAGGACGTCGTGATCGTATCAGCCGCCCACGCCGGCATGTGGGGTGATAGGCGGTAGTGAATCCATTTGCCTTCCCGACGGTCAAGCACCAGCTCAGCTTCGCGCAGAATAGCCATGTGGCGAGAAATTTTGGGTTGTGACTCAGTGGTGGCCGCGCATATATCGCATACGCACAGTTCGCCGGACTCCCGGAGAAGCATGACAATGGCGAGGCGGGTTTCATCCGATAGGATTTTAAAAAGCTGAACAGGCCGTAGCATTTTTTACTCCGTTCCCTTTTGAATACACATATGATAAATCATATGTGTACATTTTGAAATCACCAGAATCTCCCGGAGGAGTAATAATGGAACACTTTCCTGCACTGAACGCTGATTGCTTCGATCAGCTGATTGCTGAACGCCTGCAGCTCCAGGAACCGCCACGCATTCTGATTCTGTATGGCTCGGTAAGAGAACGTTCTTACAGTCGTTTTGCAGCAGAAGAAGCGGGTCGCCTACTGACGGCGATGGGGGCGGAGGTCAGACTGTTTAACCCCTCAGGTTTACCCCTGCCGGATGATGCTCCGGAAACGCACCCTAAAGTCACCGAACTGCGCGGACTGGTCAGATGGTGTGATGGAATGGTGTGGAGTTCTCCTGAGCGGCATGGGGCAATGAGTGCGGTGATGAAAGCACAGATCGACTGGATCCCCTTAAGTGAAGGTGCGGTTCGTCCTTCACAGGGCAAAACTCTTGCGGTGATGCAGGTTTGTGGCGGCTCGCAGTCTTTTAATGCCTTGAACCAAATGCGTATTCTTGGACGCTGGATGAGGATGTTCACTATCCCCAACCAATCTTCAGTAGCCAAAGCTTGGCAGGAATTCGATGAGAACGGGCGGATGAAACCTTCGTCCTGGTATGATCGTATCGTCGATGTCGCCGAGGAGTTGTTTAAACTCACGCTGCTGCTCAAGGGGAAAACAGGTTACCTGGCCGATCGCTACAGTGAACGAAAGGAGAGCCATCAGGAGCTTTCATCCCGCGTCAATCAGGACAAAATATAACCTCTTTCTTATTGAGCTCAAAACGTCTGCTTTTGCACCGAGCTGACTTGTTGGCTTAGGCTAAGCTCTATGCTGTGACAATGCCAGCTCGAGTCTGAGCTAATACACGTTAGCATCATCAGCTACTTTATTAGGGGTAAATGCTCGTGGCTCGAATTGATGGACTTGAACTCGTTGGTAGGAGGGAAGATAGAAAATAATTTTACGTAGGTCTGCTGCATCAGACAGCTATACCAATAATTGGTAACAATCATGCCAGTACTGAGGGATAGATTTTTGTATCTGTCGTATCCTTATGCACTTAACATAGGCGGGTTCACTGCGGCAGGTAATTTGGACATAGTATGGTTAAAACCAAACAGATTTTAGTCGTCATTCATCTTTGTAGCTTTTTGGTTCTTCTTTATAGTCTGTCAATGATCCCACCACTGGCAGTAGCGCTATTGTATAAAGAAAAGAGCGTATTTTCCTTTTTCTATACGTTGGCGATCGCTGGCATTTCTGGTGCCTTGGGGTGGTTCACTACTCGGCAAGCGAAAGTGCAGCTACGCACCCAAGATGGTTTTCTGATTATCGTAATGTTCTGGTTACTGTTCTCTCTTATAAGTGCTTTGCCATTGTGGTTCGATAACACTCTGAACATTAGTTTGGCCGATGCGATGTTTGAAGGGGTATCCGGTATCACGACTACGGGGGCTTCAGTGCTTAACGATGTATCGGGCGTACCAAAGTCCTTTCTCTATTACCGTTCTCAACTCAATTTTATTGGAGGTCTTGGTGTCATTGTTCTTGCTGTGGCTGTATTGCCGTTGCTGGGGATCGGTGGCGCCAAACTTTACCAATCAGAAATGCCTGGCCCATTCAAAGAAGAGCGATTGACGCCTCGCTTGGCTGATACGTCGAAAAATCTATGGTTGATCTATCTCGGGTTGGGGTTAGCTTGTACCTTTGCATACCGAATGGCTGGTATGCCATGGTTTGACGCACTCTGTCATGGCCTTTCAACTGTTTCGTTGGGAGGCTTTTCCACTCGTAACGAGAGCTTGGGCTATTTCGATAGCTCTGCGGTAGAAATGGTCGGAGGCATTTTTTCTATCTTGGCTGCTATAAACTTTACCCTATATTTCGTTGTCGTTGGTCGCCGAAGCTTGAAGCCCCTATATCGTAATACGGAACTGCGTTTCTTCTTACTGGTACTATCTATTATTGCGGTGATCGTGTGTATTGAGCTTTATCGTTCCGGTATGTACGGTGTGAAAGATTCCTTTGTGCACGGTTTTTTTCTTACTAGTTCAATGATGACAGACAATGGCCTAGCCACTGCCGACTACGCTAAGATGCCTTCACATACCATCATGTTATTGCTGGCAGCCAGCTTTTTTGGCGGCTGCGTCGGTTCAACATGTGGAGGGATAAAAGCACTGCGCTTTTTGATCATGTATAAGCAAAGTAGGCATGAAATCAATCAACTAGTACACCCTAATGCAATTTTCACCATTAAGGTAGGCAATGTACCGATCCAAGATAGGGTTTTGCGTTCAGTATGGAGTTTTTTCTTCCTCTATATCTTATTCAGTTGTTTCTTTATCTGGCTGCTTAACCTGATGGGGTATGACATGATCACTTCATTCGCCACTGTTGCTGCCTGCATTAACAACATGGGGTTGGGATACGGTGAAACTGCTGCCGGATTTGGAACGATGAGCGATGCGGCCAAGTGGCTAATGTGTGCCGCGATGTTACTTGGGCGTCTTGAGATATATCCAATGCTTATCCTTTGCTCGCGGAATTTTTGGCGTTTCTGATTGTAGTGAGATTGAGTTATATATCCCAATAACTCTAATGCTTATCATGGTAAAGTCTTTTTCGTAAAGAGTGTTTTCGTTGAGGTTATATGATTATCTGGCGTGGCTTTACGTGGATGGATAATGTCGGTGACTGGTTGTGAGGCTATTCTATGAGCAAGGATGTAATTCAATGATATAAATTGGCCATCTAAGGTTTGGGCACCAAAGATGGCCATTTCATTTTTTAAATAATCGATTCTAATCTTTGTCTTGCCTGACTTGTCAGACGCTTAATACCTAGTGACTTTGCCATTTCCGAGACCTTGTTTTCACCTTCAATACTCAAAGCCAATGCGCGCAATTCTTCACTTGGTATTGCATCAACCTGGCGAACATCGGCATCGGTTGAAGGTAAACGGAAGGCATTCCAGTCGGCTCTTTGAGCTTCTGATAACCAGATAAAATCTTCACCAAAATGATCCGTCGCTACATGATAGTTTTGGTCAACAACCTCCATAACACGCTCTCGAATCAATCTACCTGCACGGCTAAAGCCATGTACACGCGCTATGCGCTGTACTAGCGTTTTATCTAGAAGAGGGGACTCAAGATTAATCACCTCTGCGATGAGTATTTTTAGCGTTTCATCGTACTCTGCGATATAGAATCTCTCTGGATCAATTTTTCCCTGCCACTCCTTCAATTCATTTATAACATACTTACATGTTTTTCCAACTTGAGCGGTTTCTAATGTCGCAGAATAAGCATATTTCAGTTCTGGCAATGGATCCTCTGCATCATCTTCCGCTGGTACTGGATGGATAATGGGTTTAATATGCTTACCAGAAACAGATCTTTCTTCATCATTAACAACCTGAATATATCCCTGCTCATCAGTTACGTCTGCACTACTATTTTCTATAGTGATTGGTTGATCCAGCTCATCTTTATCTGCGATTTTTTCTTCCGCAGTTCTGGATTCCTCCAACAGACCATTAATCGCCATATCTAGCCTTTCTAGTGCGCCTTCTTTATCAACCCACCATTCTGTTGACCATAGTCGAAGCAGTTTCCAGCCTAGCCCCTGCAGAATCGTACTACGAACTTTATCACGGTCACGAGCAGTGGCTGCGCTATGATAGGTAGCACCATCACATTCAATCCCCACTAAATAGTCTCCCGGTTTATCCGGATGCACGATACCCAAATCAATACGAAACCGTGATACGCCAATCTGTGGAACAACTTGCCATCCTTTTCTTCTTAGGCCATTTGCTACGGCCTCCTCAAACGGAGAGTCATAACTTCCTACCGAGCCGCGAACTGCTTGTGCCAGAGCTATCGGGCCGCGCTGAGCAAATTCAATAAAATGCTTCAGGTCAGCAACGGCTCGAGCGCTTGTACGATTGAGATCTATAAAGGAAGGCTCAAAAGAGCTAAACACCATCATTTCCTGACGTGCGCGTGTAACAGCAACATTAAGACGGCGCCAGCCCCCATTTCGGTTCAGTGGTCCGAAATTCATCGACATGGTATTAGCGCCCGGCTCTGTAGGGCCATATCCAATACCAAGCATAATCAGATCTCGTTCATCCCCTTGGACTGTTTCAAGATTTTTAACTACGACAGGCTCTTCCAGTTCAGGTTGGAAGAATGGCTCAATTTCAGGATGTATTTGTCTGGCGCGGTCTAATAGATCATTAATCAGTTTCTGCTGTTCCGTATTGAGAGTAATAATGCCAATAGATTTACCAGATGCGATAAATTTTTTATCCTTCAGACGTTTCACTGTTTCAGAGACAATTGCCTCTGCTTCGGCCTGGTTATGGCGTCCCTTACCTTTAGAATAGGTCCCTATTACTTTGCGCCACTGAACGGAACTTTGTTTGGTTTTAGATGAGGGGAAGGTGATCAGATTACCGTCGTAATACTGATGATTGGAGAATGCAATCAAACTTTCATGGCGGCTACGATAATGCCAACTCAGACTGTGGTTATACAGGCCTGCAGCCAGACATTCATCAAGAATGCTTTCCATATCTTCTTCAGTTTCATCGGTATCATTAGCCGCACGGTTGAAGAAACTGGTTGGTGGCATTTGTCGAGGATCACCTGCAATAACAACTTGTTTACCGCGGGCCATTGTACCAATCGCATCCCAAGGAGCTATCTGTGATGCCTCATCAAAAATCACTAGATCAAACAACGCCTGCTCTGAGGGCAAGAACTGAGCAACGGAGAGTGGGCTCATTAGCATGCAAGGAGCTAGCTTCGACATAGCATCGCCCATTTCAGCAGCCATTTGGCGAACTGGCTTATGACGCCGTGATTTCTGCAATTCATGTTTGAGCAGAGCAAAGCCCCCTTGCTTACTGACTTCATTTTTTGCAGGTATCACACCGCACAATCGTGCACGAATATAGCGAACCGAGAGCTTGGCAAGGCGGTCAGTGTGAATGCGGTACGCATCAATATCACTCATATGTTCTGCGGGTACAAAATTATGCAGCAGAGGTTCTGAGTCAATCACCCACGAAGCAAACCAGCGGCAATAAGCTGTCTCAAATAACTCCACCGCACTGATATCACTTGGGTCAAGTTGGATAATCGCATTGACCAGTGGCAATAAGCCTTCCCCAACGGCTTCTTCGCGAACTCGGCTCCAGTCACTCCAGGCTTTCAGAGATGATTGATGGTTCACGATGCCCAATGCGCAATCGCGAAGGGTTGCGATCTCCAAGTCATGTTCTAACGTTTTAATCAGATTACAGAATCTTGCTTTGGCTTCATTGAAAGCTGACACGGAGGCGAGCAGATTCTGGGTAAGCGTTGCAATAATGCCCTGAGAACCCAGTAAGTCATTAGCATCAATCAATAACGTTTTAACTGTGGAGCGAAGCTCTGCAAGTTGCTGAGGTGATGAAGCAAATCTACTTAATGCACTGCGAATGGTGTCGGCCAAGTCGAGGGTGTTCTGTAAGACGGAATAGTCAGTGTCAAGACCACGCCATCCCGGCATAGTAGAAGTCAAAGGTATGCTCTCTGACAATCTCTGAGATAGAATTTGAAGCTTTTCAATAATAGGAAGGTCAACGGATAGATCGGGAGTAGCATTAAGTAAATGTTGCCGGACCACCTCGAAAATAACTTTCTTACGGGCATGAGTTGCAAAAAACCAAAATTTCTTATCAGCCTCTGCAAGAGAGTTTCTGACCTGCAGAACATTTAAACTTTGCCAGTTATTTCCTGGATAAGTAACAGACAATTTTGATTTGGCTAATTCGATCTCTTTGAGAAGGCTGATTGCCATTTTCGTAGCTTCAATTCTACTAACAACATCTGGAGCGAACATAAAGCTCAGATCAGTACCTGCTGCTTTTGACAATGAATCGCAAAGAGATGCCAGTTGAACAAGTTTATCAGGTTCATTTGATTCTAAAATGATTCCTGTTGCTTTAATTAGGTCTCCTGCAGCATTTTCTAGGTGCTTAATGTTATCCGGAATGGTCAGAGCTTCAGCAATAAGCAACGATTGCCATCCATTAGTCCAGTCAGTCTGGTTTATGCTCCCAAAATGCAGGTGATGTTGCTTAAAGGCATTTCGATTGAGATCAAGACGTTTGGCGATTTCTCTGAATTCTGTCATTTGTTCAGAGGTATGCAATGTGCCTGTAACCCATGTGAATTGAGGTGTGACTATACTGGCATCTCTGATGACTCGTCCCATTGCTTGATGAAGTGTCAGTCCATTTGGCCATCGCTGATGCAATAGACGGACAACCTCATTTAACTTGTCACGTAGTCGTTGAACTTTGCTAGCTTCTTCTTCCCATTCACTGGTCGTGAGCATATCGCGGGCATCCCATGCTCGTTCCAGCTGTTTGAGAAAATCCATCTTTGACGTTTTACTGGAATGTAATTCCAGACAAAATTCGCCCAATCCTTGAGCTTCAAGTCTGCGATAGACCACATCAAGGGCCGCTTTTTTCTCGGCAACGAACAAAACACGTCTTCCTAGGGCCAGATTATGTGCAATCATGTTGGCAATTGTCTGAGACTTACCGGTGCCCGGAGGTCCATCCAAAACAAAATCGCGACCTTTTGCAGAAGCTACCACAGCGGCAATTTGCGAGGAGTCTGCGGGTAATGGCAGGAAAAGCTCTTGAGTGCTTATAGCATCATCAAGTCTATTGACCTCAATTATCTCCCCGTTCGTCTCAAGGGCAACATTTTCTTGACCCCGCTCGATAAGGTATTTTACTAGAGAACTTTGCATCAGTTGCGGTGCTCTATCGATGAGGTCTTTCCACATCAAATATTTTGCAAAGGAGAAAGTACCAATCACGACGTCACGAGTAACCTCAAAACCTGGCATATCACGTACAGCGCGACGTACCACATTCCAGATACCATCTACATCGATGCCACTTTCATCTGTAGGTAACTCGCCATCAAGGCCGTTGATAGTCAGTGCAAAGTCATTGTGCAATAACTCGAGTAAGGTAAGGTTAAAGCGCGGCTCTTCTTCCAGCAAACGCATAGTCACACCAGAAACTACACTTTTTCGGTCTAGCTGAATCGGTAATAGAATAAGTGGAGCTAAGTAATTTCTTGTATCTTCAGCTGATTTTTTCCATTTCAAGAAACCAATTGCAAGAAACAGGGTATTGGCTCCCCCTTCTTCCAAGTCGCTTTTTGACTTTCGATACAGATCAATAAGTGATGATTCCAGGCGTTCTTTTTCGAGAGGTGATACAACTTCACCACGCTCCAAAGCCTGTTGGGCATACTCCTCCCGGAGGTCTGCATTTGTTTGCTGGCGATATAATTCCGCATCACGCCCCCCCAACTCGAGGTCAGGTAATGAGACAATACGGATTCGTTTTCCCTCTGCCAGTTTGTCTTCTAGGTAACCGGGATTAGCGCATATCAGTCGAATACTTTTAGCACTGTCTGGTAAATGCAATAAGCGGTTACGGGTCGTCAAATCGAGTAGTTTACGTTGCCACTGTACGAGACGGCCAGCGGCATCTTTCGTACCTTCCATCTCTATGTCAAGTTCAAAAGAAGGAAGTACTGGTGCATCTTCAAAGCCATGTCGAACATTCGGTTCTGAATCTAACCGACTTTCTAAGCGAGTGCTCCCCAGAGCCAGAGGGCGAATCTTTTGCATACGTGCGCGACGGGTATCAATGGCTGCGTGAAACTCCTCTTCAGTAAGATGCTTTAAAGCTTCCTCGAAAGCTTGAGTAAAGGAAGGAGGCTGTGCTTTAGTAACCAACGTAGTTTCAAACACTACCATTTCTTTTAAATCAACACGTTTACGGACAGAAGATACGTCGTCAGTAACTAGTTGTGCAAACTCTTGCGGTTGAAGCCAGAAACCAGCGAAAGCATGCCCTTCGCTAAGGATTACCAGAGCATTGAGCCCCATTTGCTCCAGGGTAGAGGCAAATAATAGCGTTGTATCTAGGCAGGTAGCGACTTTACCTTCTAGAATTGCACCAGGTGTGCGAATTTTCTGACCGTTCCGCTCAAAACTGGCGGGGGGGAGTGCATAGCTGATATTCAGGTTACAAACAGCTGTCCATAGTGCAGAAGCCATTTCCCACACGCGCGTTCGGGATTTACTTTCATAGCCATCCAACGCATCTTTTTTCCCAGCACTGCGCAAGACATCAGATGTAGCTTTGATAAGGCGATCTACAGCAGGATCATTCGGCATAATGAAAGAGGGCAGCAGTTCGTACATTGCATTGCCACCCCATTCATTCTTCGCTAAAGCCTCGAGAGGATAATGAAGCGTGAAGAGCTCTTTGTCACTTTGCCGCAAAGTTAACGTGACTTCGCAAATCACACTTTCAGTAAGGTCAGCCAGCCATTCCGCATTGAGCCTTACATCTCGCTCACGAATATCAATCGATGAACCAGGCAGCAGGCAGTCAATATTCCATTGCTTTGCTTCCAGCACCGACGGCGCTGTTTGCAGGTGCAACGTTAGATTTTGGTAGGTTTGATCGGATTCGTTATGCAAGACAAGCTCACGTAACATCGGAACAGCATTCTGGTGGGAGGTGAAGCCCAATTTTTGCGCGATACTTACCTGCGCCGTGATGCTCATAATAGCGCCTCTTCTGCTGGAAAACTGTTAATATTCAATTTATTAAAGGTGTCATTCTTTTAAACAGGCAAAGGGGGGGGAAGTTGCTACGACAAAAATCAAAACCGCATAGCACAAAATCCAATAGCTGGATATTAATGCAAAATAAAAAGCAACTATATGTAAAATCCACCGTCAAGAATAACGCCATAAGAATAGTCTTAGCCTATTGATACCATAAAGTATAAAGCGTTACTAATCTATAGATGCAGCTGCGTTTGCTATGGAATGAAAGTCTTTTTTCTTCTATTTTATTGATATTAAAGTAAAAATGTTAATTGAGATTTATTGGTGTGATAATTGAAAAGCATTAATTTACTGATTTTATTAGAATATTTTTTCAACAAGTAGAACGATTTACAGACAAAATTAGCCACGTCTAATTTGGCGCTAAATAGTCGACGGAAAAACATATCTTGATAGCACGCTTAGGGGAACAAACATCTGTCTAGGGCAGTCAGACCCATAAAAACATAGACCTGATAATTGATTGATTTTTATTACTATTTTTCATTATCTAGCTATCAGAGCCTCATGAGCCTGATGATATTTGGATCACCACAGATACGAGTATGTAACTTCTGCAATCAGTACTAAGGGAAGTCAGAAGAGGGCGAATAGTCGAAGTGTTTCACCGCGAGATAATTACTTGCCCGATAATGTCGATTAAGACGCCATTATTGCTCCATCTAGCTCATTGGAAATATTATTAGAATAAATATAGTACCTCATGAAACCATATCGGTTGTGGGGTAGCTGTTATCACGAAACTAGCGTGTTACCCAATCGTTCAAGCCTGTTTTTGCGCGTATAGTTCAGGCTGTTCATCTGTAAATGAGCAGTAGTGCACACTGATGAGATGACTGCAAATGATGTAACTATATGAAATTAAATAATAAAAACAAAAAGTGAACAGGGTGTACAGTTTTCCTATAAATCATTTCTGCAGCGGGTTGAGCGTCTATTTAAATCTATACCCTAGAGTAGATTGGTGATTTCTGTGTATAGGTGAGTGTATATTATTACATGGTATATATATGTAATTTGTTAATAAACAATGTGTTGTGATTTTTTTTTCACTCCTGTGATCTTCCGCCATTCGACCTCTTCTGAACTCTCCCAGCGTCAACTAAATCCCCTTTAACCCCTTGTGTATAAAGCCTTCCTTGTATTCTTAAGCCAATAGGAATCTACTGGTATCAATATGCCCCTGGGGTCAGTCCATTACTAACTGAACGTTGTATCTAATCCTGGGGGCAGGTCAGCAAAAAGCGAACGTTTACAATATGGAAATACTGAAGTTAAGGAGGGTTGGCCAAAATAATTCAGCCAAGAAAATTATTTTTATAGCAAGGCCGAGTATATCGGCCTATTCAAGGATGGGGTTTGAAATAAAATTGTGTTACGAATCAAGGTTGTCTATAATAATGTTTTGATCTATAAATTTATATGTTTCAACATTAGGGTAAGGGCAAACAAAACGGAGTTTATCGTCAAGAATATCGCTGTAGAAATAAAATCCCATTATCTCACTTTCCGGTAAAGCCTCGCTCATTACCATCAAAGGGAATATTTTTGTTACAGCTATACTTTCGTTTTCCGTTAAATCGCTATGGGCAAGATACAGTTCACCAGAGATCATGGGTTCAGATGTCTTGATTTGTGCAGTCTTACTTGGATTAAGTCCTAAACCTTTTAGAATTTCCACCTCATTCATAAAAGTACTGCCATCAAATCTTGCTTTTATTGGTCTTATAAGTGTAGTCGCTTCAAAAAATTTCCGGTGTTCCAGTTGCATCGAATTGTTTAATCGCTGAACAGTTTCTTTTGCTGCTGTCACCGATGCGGCAGAAGGCAATCCTCTATGTGCAATATCATTTCTTAGGGTTGTAGCTTCACGAAGAAAATCAATCATATCATCGCAGCAAATTAAATTTACTATACCGCTATCAGGGGTGAGTGTTTTCTTATATTCTTTAAGTTGATAGTGTCCAAACCCCATAGTGATACTTGTTAATTCATTTCGACCTTTATAAAATATCTTTTTTGATGGTTTATTTTGTCCAAAAGCAAATGACAATAAATATAGTCCAAGATGTTCGAAAAACTTAATAAAAGCTTCACACTTTTCTCTTTCTTCAAATTTAGATTCAGCCAGCTCCCATAATATCGCTAGAGGTGTGGGCAACATTGAAGAGAACTCTTGCTCATATCGACTTGCTGCACTTAAATAAGGTAGTAACTGTTCTTGGGCTGATTTGAAATCAGAGAACACAGAGTTTTTGAGTAAAGACACTCGATTCAATACAGCCTCACACTCGATCCAAAACTCTATCAGCTTGGACTGATTTCCTACTGGAGGAAGTAAGAATCGGGCATTCAGCCATGATGACATACATATATTTAATGATAATCCAGATATGGACTTGAAATTACTTTCAAGCCAGTCTCTACCTTCTTCTTGCTGCAGGAATATATTGTAAAATTCAGGAATGAGTGTTTCGTGATGAAAGTCAAAGCGAGTAAGATTGGCCATTTTTCTTTTTTCGCTCAGTCCGGAGAATTCGGTTATTTTCCCTGTATATGTATCCAGGGTATAAAGTCCAGTGTCGTTTAATTTTACAATATCTTTAAAACGAACTAGACTTCCTTGAAGGGATTTATCTCTGGCATGATTCTTTTTAAAATATGATTGAAAGTTGATGTGATAGCCAACTGTCCCAACTTCACCATCTTTGCCGTCGCGCTTGTCGGCGTTAATCCATGCATCATTAACATGGGGTTGAACTTCGGTTTTAAAGTAACTCTCTATCAAGTTACTGGTAGCAATAGCAGAGTTTAAGGGCACGTTTTCGTTGTCACGTAAATCACCATCCTGCTCAAACTCCACCACTTCTCCTTTGTATGCAAATCGACCATATAGTGGCTGGGCTCTCTCTTTTAACAACGTTTTCACTACTGGCTCCGCCTCAGAGTTTTTAGTAGTGATAGCACTGATAAATTGTTTGTACTCTTTGGTCGTTAGCTTAACGCCTGCAGTGCTTATAGCGTCTTTCAGCGTAAACTTGAACTTATTAAAATCATTACTAACCAGCTCGTTACCACCTGCTTTAGAACTCAACGCCTTCTGAATTTGCTGTGCTTTCTCCATCAATGCGCGTTGGGCAAGCCATACATTGCTATCCAGTAGGCCTTTTATTTGCCCCTCTCTCAGCTCGGAAAACTCCGCTTTGATGATGGCACGGGCTTTTGCTCCGATCTCTGAGAAATCGCCGTAGTTATCGTTTTGCCACTGTGCAGAGAACTCTTCATACAAACGTTCCATTGGCGCATTAATTGGTTTTGTTGCAAAACGTAAAGTCGCAATGGCAGCGTCAGTAACCTGTGTAGACAAACGCAATGGGCGCTCAATGGTCAGGTGGCGATAGCCAAAATCGGTGTTGTTAAAGATTTTGCTGGCTAAGATTTTCGGCGCTTCGGTTTTAGCGGTGTCAGACTGACGGTTACGATTGGATTTTTGTTCGGGCGCTTTCTCAAGGTCTAACGCATCAAGATGAGTTGTATCGACTACTTCAAAATGGCCAAAAGTATGAGTGATTAGCTTGATATCCTCCTCACCCATCAGGTTACGCTTGGAGCCTAACGATTTACGCATCTTGCTACACAAGTTGGTGCTATCTATCAGTTGGACTTTACCTTTGCGCTCCGGTGTTTTTTTATTCGACAGAATCCACACATAGGTAGCAATACCGGTGTTGAAGAACATGTCCGTCGGCAGCGCGACGATGCCTTCCAGCAAATCAGCTTCCAGAATATAACGACGGATTTCACTCTCACCGCTACCTGCTCCGCCCGTAAACAGAGGTGAACCATTGAGGATAATGCCGATACGCCCGCCGCTATCGCGCATTTTGCTAATCATGTGCATCAGGAACAGCAACGAACCGTCAGATACGCGAGGAAGCCCGGGGCCAAAGCGCCCGTTATAGCCTTTATTTTGATGTTCGAGGTGAATATCGGCTTCAATTTTTTTCCAGTCCACACCAAATGGTGGGTGAGACAGCATGTAGTCGAACTGGTCCTGGGCTAATTGGTCATTAGAGAGAGTATTACCAAGCTTGATGCGGCTAACATCTTGACCTTTGATCAACATATCGGCTTTACATATAGCGTAAGACTCCGGGTTAAGCTCCTGACCAAATGCTTGTATTATCGCATTTGGGTTCAATTCGTGCACGTATTCCATGGCGGAAGAGAGAAAACCCCCGGTACCGACTGTCGGATCGTAAATGGAACAGACAATGCCGTCTTTACACAACGCGTTATCATCTTCCATAAGCACCAGCGATGTGGTTAAACGTACGATATCTCGTGAGGTGAAGTGCTCCCCAGCAGTCTCATTTGAGCTTTCGGCATATCGGCGTATTAGCTCTTCAAATACTAGGCTCATTTCATGGTCTGAAATAGTTTCCGCGCTAAGGTCGGTGGTTGCGAATTTCTTAACAACTTTGAACAGCAAGTTGGTTTCATCCAGTAGTCCAACAAACTCGCTAAATTTAAAGTGTTCAAAGATTTCGCGAACATTCTTCGAAAAGCAATGAACGTAGTTCTCTAGATTTGCTCTGACGCTACTATGATTCATTTGGCTGAGATCTGTCGGAGAGGTGTTGAAGAAAGGTAAACCACCTGGCAGAGCTGTCGTTTGAGTAGCACGGTATAAGAGCTTTTCCCGTTCTTCTTCCAGCATCTCTATATGTTTAATACGATTGAACTCGGCAACTATGATGTTTTTATTTGGCTCAAGCATGCACTCAAGGCGGCGAAGCAGAGTGAAGGGTAGGATCACTCGGCCATATTGAGATTGTTTGAAATCACCGCGAAGTAAATCAGCAATCGACCAAATGAAGGCCGCCGTTTGAGAGGAGTTGTAGTTGGCCATATAAAACTCTTAAATCAGTCCGATAAATAATGCACTGATTGTAATCTAATGTCTTCAAAGAGGAAGATCCATTCAACATAAATGTGCCCAATAGACGCGATCTGTGCCCCATTTGATTGATAAATCACAATATCAGTAGTGAATTGATTAGCAATCGATAATCATTTTTGTTCGAAAATTCAGTGTGTTAGATTCTCACTCATAGCTGTTTGAGCTCCTCCTTGAGGGGACTGGTTGCAAGGTGTGGCTATTAATCAGATCGACATGGGTGACTCGTTTCAGGCTAGTTGCAGTGCTCTGATTTTGTGGGCATTGGTGGCGTAAGGCGGCGAGAAGCATCACGCAGCTTGGCTAACCAGAGGAAAATTTATTCCTGCTCTGATACCGATTTTTCCTGTTGTTCATGGCTGGTTACTCTAGATTTCCGATAGCGAGCGAGTAGCCTGGCAGCTTGTTGGGCTAGATAGCGATCTAAATTGGTTATAAGTGTCTAGATTATCCGTGGCGATTCACACGCCCTCTTCCCGCCCAATTTCGAAATCTCATCGACGTTGCGGAAACCGTGGCTCAGGGAAATTTTAAGCAACAAGCCGAGCTGGTCCAGGCGTGTCCTGATGAAATCATCAGGTTCTCAATAAATTTCAATGAGATGGTCAATAAGTTCGCTTTATACGAACGTGAAATAAAAGCGTCACATGTGGCGTTGGCCCATGAGTTGCGTTCACCGTTGACCGGAGCTATGGGCCGCCTTCAGGGCATGATAGACAAGGTTTTTCCTGCGGGTCAGACACAGCTGAATATGGTGATGACGCAATTAAAAAATCTGAGTTATTTGACTGATTATCTGTATTTCCTTTCTCTGGCCAGTGCGGGCCAACTGAAATTAAGTAAAAACGTTTTTACTATCAATAGCGTGTTAAAGGAGAGAGTCGCCTGGCCCAAACCTCAATTGGAGGCTGCGGGCATATCCATCTTCATAGAGGAGGGTGGGCAGCTTCATTTTATTGGGGATGAATTCAGACTAGGTCAGGTATTCAGCATACTTATCGAAAATATGCTTCGTTATTGTAGCCAGGGCGATCGAATGTGCATTCGTCTCGAACAGACCGCACAGGAAATCGTGTTGGCTTTTCAAGATACGGGACCTGGAGTTGTACAGGATTATTTGCCGCAAATGTTTGAGCGCTTTACTCGCGGTGAGACTTCCCGCGCGCGCGATTCCGGCGGCAGCGGGCTCGGACTCTCCATTGCGAAAGCGATTTTCGCTGCCCATCATGGAACGATAAAGGCCAGTCTGCCGGCCGGCAAAGGGCTGTTAATCAAGATAAACTTGCCCCTGCCGGCGCAGGGAGCGGCTCACCGTTAGCGAGGCTTCTGGCGGCAGTGTCGTAATGCGCTGAAGGAGGAATTATGGGCGGTGAAGCCCCTCACTCCCTTTGCAAAAAGAACTGCTTGATGGTCTGCCGCAGCCAGCGGTGCGCCGGGTCGCGATCCAGGCGCGGGTGCCAGGCCTGCACGATAAACACCGATTCCAGCTCGAGCGGCAGCTCGATCTCCGCCAACGGCAGATGAATGTTGCTCACCCCCTGCAGCACGTGGCGCGGCAGCGGCAGGATAAAGTCCGATTTCATGGTCAACATCATCGCCGAATGAAAGCCCGGCAGGGTCAGGGCGACGTTGCGCTGTAGACCGAGATCGCGCAGCGCGTCGTCGATCGGCCCCTGCGTGCGCCCGCGGCGCGAGACGCTGATATGCGGGTAATGGGTCAGGGTTTCGGGCGTTACCCGGCCGATGATCGGGTGCCCAGGGCGCACCAGCGCCTGAAAGGTGCTGGTGAACAGGCTCTGCGTCTTAATTTCCGGGTGCCAGTCGCGCGAGGAACCGATCACCAGATCCACCTTGCCGCTGCGCAGCGCGTCATCTTCGCCGTCGCTTTCGGCGATAAACTTCAGGCCGCTTAGCGGCGCCATGTCCCGCAGCGTCTCCAGCAAGCCGCCCGCCAGCGAACCGATAAAAATGTCGTTGGCGCGAATGGTGAAGGTTCGGGTCAGCTTGCCGGGTTCGAATGCATCATTCGGTGCGATCAGCGCGGCGGCCTGTTCGATGATCTCGCCGAGCTGGCGTTTCAACTCCAGCGCACGCGGCGTCGGCACCAGATGCTTGCCGGCCCTGACCATGATCGGATCGTCGAACTGCCGGCGGATGCGCCCGAGAATGCGGCTCATCGCCGGCGCGCTCAGATTCATCTTCTCGGCGGCGCCGCTCACGCTACCTTCTTCCAGCAGCAGATTCAGCGCATAGATCAGGTTGAAATCAATTTTTTGCGGCATGGCCTCTCCGGTGGTGGTGCGCTCAATGGATTGCGTTTTGTGCAACTAGTTAATTACATGATTTCATTTTAAACAATCGAAATAAGTCCGGATACTGCCCACGACAACAAAGATTGAGGCTGAAACAGCAGGAGTGGGGAATGGTTGAGGTGTCTGTTACGCCGCACCACAAAAATCGATGGCTCGCCAGCGCCGGTGAAATCAACGGCCGCACCTGGCTGGGGCTGTTCGGCGTGTTTTTGGCGGTGATGGCCAGCGGCGTGGGGGAAAACGCCAGCAAGTTCGCGCTGGCGGATATACAGGGCGGCATGCTGCTGAGCTTCGATGCCGGCAGTTGGCTGACCACCTGTTACGTCACCGGCTTTGTGATCGGTTCCGGGTTCACGCCCTGTTTTTGGCCGACCTTTTCGCTGCGCCGGGTGGCGTTGACGATGTGCGGCATTTACCTGGCCGGTGGGCTGCTGACGCCCTGGTTGGGAGAACAGTATGGCGTGCTGCTGGCGGTGCGCAGTCTGCAGGGCTTCGCCGGCGGCGCGTTGCCGCCGATGCTGATGACGGTGGTGCTGCGTTTTATGCCGCCGCTGATCAAGGTGCTGGGGTTGGGCGCCTACGGCTGGGTCTCTGCCTGGAGCGCCACGTTGGGCGCCACCGCCGCCGCCTTCGCCTTTCACTGGGGCTGGAGCGGGTACTTCTACTGGAACCTGCCGCTGATGGCGATCGCCGCCGTGTGCATCGGCTACGGTCTGCCGCAGGATCCGCTGCGGCTGGAGCGCCTGCGGCAGTTCAACTGGCGCGGCCTGCTGCTTGGCGGCGTGGCGCTCGGCATGCTGACAGTGGGCATTTCTCAGGGGGAGCGCCTCGACTGGCTGAACTCGCCGCTGATCTACGTTTTATTATTGGGCGGCGGCGGATTATTGGCGTTATTTCTGATCAATGAATGGTATCACCCGCTGCCTTTTTTCAATTTGCAGCTATTAAGCAAAAGGAATTTGTCCTTCTCCTTAATTACGCTGGGTGGCGTACTGTTAATTATGGTGTCACTGGTTAATATCACGTCGGGATATTTATCCGCGATTCAGGGTTACCGTCAGGAACAAACCTCCGACTTAATGCTGTGGGTGGCGTTGCCGCAATTAATTACGCTGCCGATTGTCGCCATGATATGCAATACGCCGCGGGTGGATTGCCGCTGGGTACTGGCGATCAGCCTGCTGTTGATGGCCACCGCCTGCGTGCTGGCCGCCCAGCTGACGCCGGAATGGAACGGCGACACGTTTCGCGTCATCGCGCTGTTGCAGGCGATCGCTCAACCGATGGCGATCATCCCCCTGCTGATGCAGGCGACCGGTGGGCTGTTGCCGACCGACGGGCCGTTTGCGGCGGCCTGGTTCAACACGGTGAAGGGTTTCGCCGCCACCGCGGCCGGCGGCGCCATCGCGCTGCTCAGCCGGCAGCGCGGGGACTATCACGCCGGCACGATCGCCGACGGTTTTGGCTCGGCCTACAGCCGCGCATCGGGGTCGGCGGAGCAGTTGGCGCAGCTTGCCGCTCGGCAGGGCCACGTGCTGGCCAGCGCCGATCTTTATCTGTTGGTTGCCGGCCTGGCGTTATTACTGACCGCGCTGATTTTAGTTATGCCGACCCGTATTTATCCGCCGCGTTCGGTCGCTGCCTGACATTTTATCATCAGAAATAAATATTAAGTGGAGTCACTTTTATGGCTAACAAGAAAGTCGCCGTCGCCGTATTGGCGGTTACCGTCATTACGCTGGGGTTATTAATGAACAAATTCCTTATTAAAGAGACACAGCAGAATACCAACGACGCCTATATTCGCGCCGATATCTCGCGTATTTCTCCGCAGATTGCCGGTGAAATTGCGCAGGTGTTGGTCAGGGACAACCAGTGGGTCAAACAGGGGGAGTTGCTGGCGGTGATCGACCCGCGTGAATTCAACGTCGCGCTGGCGCAGGCAACGGCGCAGGAGCAATCCGCCCGCGCCCGGCAGGACGACGCCAGGGCCAACCTCACCCGGCAGAGCGCGCTGATCGCTGCCGCGCTGGCGGAGCGGCAGGCGGCGCAGGCGGAGCTGGCGTTTGCGCGCCAGGAGCAGAACCGCTATCAGAGAATGGCCAGCAGCGGCGCGGGTTCACAGCAGGCGGCGCAGCAGGCGACAACGCGGGTGCACACGCTTTCCGCCAATGTGGCGCAGGCGGAGGCGACGCTCAAAGCGGCGCGAAACATGGAGCAGGTGCTGCAAGCCAAGCTGGCGGACAGCGATGCCGAGCTGATGCTGGCGCAGGCGAAGAAAGCGATGGCTGAACTGAACCTGTCTTATACCCGCATCATCGCGCCGATCGGCGGCGTGGTCGGCAAGAAAAGCCTGCGGGTCGGGGAGTTCGTCAAACCGGGCGATGCGCTGCTGGCCATCGTGCCGCAGGACAAGCTGTACATCATCGCCAACTACCAGGAAACCCAGTTGGAAAACATTGCGCACGGGCAGTCGGTGGACATCCATATCGATACCTTTCCCGGACAAACGCTGAAAGGGCAGGTGGACAGCATTGCGCCTGCTTCCGGCGTCAGCTTCGCGGCCGTGGCGCCGGAGAACGCCACCGGCAACTTCACCAAGATCGTTCAACGCATCCCGGTGAAGATTGTGTTTGATATCAACAAAGAGCACGCCGCCTTGTTGAGCGCCCTGCGCGTCGGCATGTCCGCGGACGTCAGCATCAATACGCTGGACGGAGGCGTGCAATGAACAGGGCCGTGATCCCGCTGCTGTTGATGGCGCTGAGCGGCTGCCGGGCGGTAGGGCCGGACTACGCTCGGCCGCAGAACGCGTTGCCCGAGAGCTGGGGTGAGCAGGCCGGCGGCGGGGTGCTGCCGGTGGCTTGGTGGTCGATATTCAACGATGCGTCGCTGTCGCAACTGGTGCAGCGCGCGGCGGCCGGCAACCTGGATCTGCAGCTCGCCACGGCGCGCATGCAGCAAAGCCGCGCACTGCTGGGCGCGACAGAGGCGGCGCTGATGCCGGATCTGAGCCTGGACGGCGCCTATCAGCGCCAGCGTGCCACCTCGGTGGGCAGCATGGATCCGTCCGGCAACGGCGGAGAGGCGGATTATCATCTCTGGCGCGGCGGATTCAGCGCCACCTGGGAGCTGGACATGTGGGGCAAGCTGCGCCGCGCATCGGAAAGCGCGCGCGCCGGCTTCGCCGCTTCGCAGGAGAATCGGCGCGCGCTGCTGACGTCGGTGACGGCGGAGGTGGCGAGCGACTATCTGCGCCTGCGCGCCACGCAGCAGCAGCTGGCGGTAGCGCAGGAAAACCGCGCCACCGCGCTGCGTACGCTGCAACTGACGCAAAGCCGTTATCAAAGCGGTGCGGGCAACGAACTGGATATCGATCAGGCGCAGGTGCAATTGGCGCAGGTGGATGCCCTGCTGCCGGCGCTGTTCGGTAGGCAGGAACGCTTGATCAACGCCATCGGCCTGCTGCTGGGCGAGCGGCCGGGCGCGCTGAAAGCGATGTTGTCGCCAACGGGGCCGCTGCCGACGCTGGCGCACGCCGTGCCGATGGGCGTGCCGTCGGATCTGGCGCTGCGCAGGCCGGATATTCGCGAAGCGGCGGAGCGTTTGCATCAGGCGACCGCCGAGATTGGCGTCGCCACCGCCGACTACTATCCGCGCATCACGCTGACCGGCAACGCGGGCTATCAGGCGCTGGCGCTGGCGGATATGGGCAGTTGGTCCACGCATACCTTCGCCATCGGCCCCGCCCTGTATCTGCCGCTGTTCGACGGGGGGAAAATCACCCAGCGGGTGCGCCTGAGCGAATACCGGCAGCAGGAAATGGCCATCGCCTACCAGCAAACGGTGCTGCGCGCCTGGCATGAGATCGACGACGCGCTTTCCGGTTACCGCGCCCAGCAGCGCCGCCAGACGCACCTGGCCGAGGCGCTGGCCGCCAACCGACACGCGTTTGCGCTGGCGCGCGACAGCTATCTGAACGGCGCCAGCGATTTTATCCACGTTCTGAGCACGCAGCGCGCGCTGCTGGATCTGCAGTCCGCGCAAATTGTTGCTCAGGAGGAGACGGCGATCGCCGTGGTGAATATCTATCGAGCGCTGGGCGGCGGCTGGGAACACACCTACCCGTCTGCGGCGCCACAGGAGAAGGCTGATGCACAACACGCTGAATAAGATGGTCGACGAGATGCTGGAAAGGGATACCCGCCGCAAACGCGAGGCCCGGGTGAGCGCCGTGCGGCAAGTCACCGCCCGGATCCGCCGCATCACGTTGAGCGGCGACGATGTGGATAAGTTTATCGCCGATCCGCGCGCGCAGGAGCCGGCCTGCTGGGTCAAGGTGTTCTTCCCGTGGCGCGACACGCTGGCCGGGCGGGCTTATACCCTGAGCGGCATCGACAAACTCGCCCGCACCTTCGATATCGATATGGTGCTGCACGGCGAAGGCCCGGCGTCGAACTGGGCGCGCGACGCGATGCCGGGTGACAAGCTGGGGTTCGCCGGCCCTTGCTCCGGCGGCTTCCGGCTGTTGCCGCAAACTCGCTGGCTGCTGTTGCTGGGCGATGAGACCGCGCTGCCCGCCATGCGCACCATTCTCGCCTCGCTGTCTGCCCCGCTGCCGGTGCTGTGGTTCGCCGAAGTGGGCGATGCGCAGGAGATTCAGGATGTCGATTGCTCCTTTTTGCAGATGAACAGCTGGCAAATACGCACCCGGCATTTCGACAGCGTGATGAACAGCCCGCTGGTGCAGGCCGTCAGCCACTGCGAGCTGCCGGCCGGCGAAGGGCAGGTGTGGCTGGCCTGCGAACACCAGGTCGCCGCCTATCTGAAGGCGCGTTTTATCAACGAAATGGGCATCTCCCGCGCCGCCTTGTTTGCCAAAGGTTATTGGAAAAAGGGCGAAGCCAATTTCAAGGGCGCGATTTAACTCGGGCGAATGAGGATGGTTATGATTGAGAGAGTGTTATTGGCGGTGGACTGCTTTGAACACAGCGGCAACGCGCTGGATTTTATGGCGCGCCTGCAAGGCAGCATCGGCGGCGTGATCGTACTGACGGTGGTAGACAATGCCTTCACGCTTAGCCGCAGCGGCCTGCGTTTCGACAGCGACGAGCGTGAAGAATATCCCGCCGCCCAGCGCGAAGAGGCGCTGGCGGAAAAGCAGGTCGGGCAGGTGACGCGGGCGTTGAAACAGATGGGCTTCAACGCCCAGGGCCTGCTGGCTGCGGGGGCGCCCATCGAGGTGATCCCGGAACAGATGGCGTTGTTCAACTGCGATTTGCTGATCATCTCGCACCGCCACCTGTCTTCGTTGGGGCGCTGGCTGAACGCCTCCGTCACGCGCGGCCTGCTGGATGAGATTGGCCAACCGGTCTTGGTGATCCCGCGCTAAGCTATGGGTAAGGGCAGCCGCATGCGGCGGCGCGCGTTCGGCGACGAAGGCCGTACATACCGGAGGTCAACATGCGAAATCTGGAAGATCAACTTGCCGCTTATGCCGCCTATCACCGCGATGCGCGCAATATCGCCACGCATTTTATCGGCATCCCGTTGATCGTCATCAGCCTGCTGGCGCTGCTCTCCCGGCCGGCGTGGGGCGCGGGAGGGCTGCCGTTTTCGCCGGCCTGCGCGGTGGTTATTGTCGCGGCCCTCTATTACCTGCGGCTGAACCTGCGCCTTGGCATCATGATGCTGGCGTTGCTGCTGCTGTGCCTCGTGTTCGGCGCCTGGGTGGCGTCGCTGTCGACGGTGGCGTGGCTGAGCGTCGGTATCGGCGGCTTTGTCATCGGCTGGCTGTTTCAGTTTGTCGGGCATTTCTGGGAGGGGCGAAAACCGGCGTTTATGGACGACGTGACGGGCCTCATCATCGGCCCGCTGTTCGTGCTGGCGGAAGCCTGCTTCCTGGCCGGCGGGCTGCGCGAACTGCAGCGGAACATCGAAATGCGCTCGGGCAAAGTGCGCAATGAAAAGCGCTAAGCGATGCGGTGCCGATAGTCAGATAAAGAGCCTCTTTCATAGAAAGAGGCTGGATGGGCTCAGATTAGGCGTGTTGGATCAATTTCCAGGTGACGCCTTTGCCGCCATAGGGAGGCATGATATTGCCTTTAGCGATTGGCGCTGTGGTTGAGGGTTTGCCAACCACTTCCCACACACCGCTTTCCGGGCATTTCTGCCCTGTCGTGGCTGTAGTGCCAATAGGTGATTTAGACATACGATCTTTCCTTAATCAAAGCGGCGCCACCATAGCACCGCACATAAAGATATTTACATGTTCGCTTATATATTCAACCCATTGGTGTGAATATAGAGGATTGGTGTTTTCCCCATTCACTATTTGGATGCTTTGACTTTTTTATTTGTATTTTTAACTTTTAAGTATCAACTTATTTATAAATCAAATCCATGCTTGATAATTATTTTTAAATCTAATTGCTTTGATAATTTTTTATTAAATATTGTTTTATTTCATTGTGTTAGTTTTGTTTTCTGCACTCTGGTATTTATGGTGTTTATTTTTTCTTTATAATTCATATCCTAATTGTATAAAAATTAATTTGGTTGACCACTTTCATTACGCACCTCTTAGTCACGTCGTGAGGACTAACGTTTTCCACGCTATCGCCGATAACGCATAGTCAGTGAGTAATATCATAGGTTTTTCATTGGATTTACCCGAATATGGGATGCGGGGGATAAATAACCCAAATGCGGAGTGACTTTCCTGGTGCTTACCATTTAGACATACGATCGCCATTCTCCGTACGCATCACCGCGATCGTGGTAAAGCAATCTTGGTACCCTATGCCGATCTTGCCATGCACTTTTAACAAATTTGCAAAAGTCTTTTAGCCTCCCGCCTGCTTATCTTTGGTGTGATCAATGTCATACTTTCGGCATCTTAACTGTTCCCGCGCTTCGGCAGCGGTAAACCGGAGTTGTTGCATGAAAGTGAATTATCCCTTGTTAGCGCTAGCGGTAGGGGCGTTCGGCATCGGCACTACCGAATTCTCACCCATGGGCTTGCTGCCGACTATCGCCAAAGGGGTGGACGTCTCCATTCCGATGGCCGGCATGTTGATCAGCGCCTATGCCGTCGGTGTGATGGTCGGCGCGCCCCTGATGACGCTGCTGTTGTCGCACCGGGCGCGCAGAAGCGCGCTGATTTTCCTGATGGCGATCTTTACCCTGGGCAACGTGCTGTCGGCCATCGCGCCGGATTACACCACCCTGATGCTGTCGCGCATCATCACCAGCCTGAATCACGGCGCCTTCTTTGGCCTCGGATCGGTGGTGGCCGCCAGCGTGGTGCCGAAAGAGAAACAGGCCAGCGCCGTGGCGACCATGTTTATGGGGCTGACCATCGCCAATATCGGCGGGGTGCCCGCCGCGACCTGGCTGGGTGAAACCATCGGCTGGCGCATGTCGTTCCTGGCGACGGCAGGGCTGGGCGTGATCGCCATGCTGGGGCTGTGGTTCTCGTTGCCGAAAGGCAGCGCCGGCGCGCGCCCTGACGTGAAACGCGAGCTGTCGGTGCTGGTGCGGCCGCAGGTGCTGACCGCGCTGCTGACCACCGTGCTGGGGGCGGGCGCGATGTTCACGCTCTATACCTATATCTCGCCGGTATTGCAGCACATCACCGAGGCGACGCCGCTGTTCGTGACGACCATGCTGGTGCTGATCGGCGTCGGTTTCTCGATCGGCAACTACCTGGGCGGCAAGTTCGCCGACCGTTCCGAGAGCGCGACGCTGAAGGGCTTCCTGCTGTTGTTGGTGGCCATCATGCTGGTGATCCCGCTGCTGGCGCGCAGTGACATCGGCGCCGCGGTGAGCATGGTGATTTGGGGCGCGGCGACCTTCGCCGTGGTGCCGCCGCTGCAGATGCGCGTGATGCGCGTGGCCAGCGAAGCGCCGGGGCTGTCGTCTTCGGTCAACATCGGCGCTTTCAACCTGGGCAATGCGCTGGGCGCCGCCGCCGGTGGCGCGGTGGTCTCCGCCGGTTTGGGTTACAGCTTCGTGCCGGTGATGGGGGCGATTATCGCCGGGTTGGCGCTGCTGTTGGTGTTGTTCACCAGCCGCACCGCCGCAAAAGTCGCTTACGCCAACGGCTAAATACGCAGGTGCGGCGGGCCTGCTCGCCGCACCTACGCAAAGCCGAGCAGGCTGAACGCATCGTCCTGCGGGGCGTAACCCAGCAGGCGGCGGGTTTCTTCCAGCGATAAACGCGTGTAGCGGTTGTTGGAAACCCCGTGCACCACCGCATATTGCACCCCTTCGACGCGAATGCAGCGCTCCAGCAGATCGGCGGCGTCGCGATGGCTGAGAAACGCGCTCATGTCGCGGGCACTGAGCCGATCGTCCGGGCTGAGGGTGGTGAAGTTGGCGATACGCACCGACAGGGCGGAAAGCCCTTCCTGATGGGCGAAGTAGGCGGCAATGCCTTCGCCGAAGGCTTTGCTGGCGCCGTACAGATTCTTCGGCTTCGGCGCGTCGTCCGGGCGGATTTGATAATCGAGCGGATAGCCTTCCACCGCCTGTGCGCTGCTGGCGAACACCACCCGGCGGCAACCGGCGTCTTTCGCCGCGCGGAAGATATTGAAGGTGCCGAGAATGTTGTTGTCCATCAACGAGCCGCAGAAGTCGGCGTCGGGGGAGGGATCGGCCGCCAGGTGCAACACGGTGTCGATATTGGCGCAGGCCGCGCGGCAGGCGTCGAGATCGGCGATGTTGAAGCTGATGACTTCGTCGCCGGGCTGCAGATCGCGCAGCAGGCTGATATCCCGTTCCGCCAATCGTAGCGGGTAGCGATCGCCCATTGCCTGACGAAACGCCGTGGCTACCCGGCCGCCGGCGCCAGTGATCAGAATCCGTCCTACATCAGTACGCAACACCATGGTGACTGCCATCCCTACTTTCGATTAAGCGTTGACCAGTAATAATCCCCCGCGTGACTTTTGTCCAGTATTTATATTAGTCATGCTGATGCTTTATGCCGGCAATGGGCACGTTTTGCCGAGCGTTTCGACCAGGAAATTCATCACCGCGCGCACGGCGGCGGTGCGCGCCAAATCGGGATACGTCACCAGCCAAAGCTCGCGCGTTGGCGCGGCGCTCGCCGTGGGCAACGAAACCAGATTCGGATCGTTATCGGCGACAAACGTCGGTAAAACGGCGGCGCCTAACCCCGATCGTGCCGCTTGCTGCAATGAAAACAGATCGCTGGCCTGAAAGACCACGGGTCGCCCCTGTAACAGCTGTTGCAGCCATTGCTGATGCGGCTGCTGTTGGTAGTGATGGTCATAGGCGAGAAAGCGGCGCGCCGCATCGGGCAGTGCGGCGTGCTCTGGCGCGGCGTACAGCGCGTAGCGCATCATGCCGATGCGTTGCGTCAGCAGCTCCGGTTGCTGTGGGCGCACCATGCGCACGGCGATGTCCGCTTCGCCACGATCCAGCTCGGCGAGCGCGGACTCACCCGCCAGCGTCACGACGATTTGTGGGAAAGCCTGATTAAATTCGGTGATGCGCGGCGCGAGAATATGCGCGGCGATCGACGGCGGCGCACTGATGCGCACGTCGGCCTGGGGCATTGTGCCGGCGCTGCGCGCATGGCGGGCGATAGCCTGACTTTGCGCCTCGATCTCCGCCGCCAGCCCGGCAATCGCCTGCCCGTCCTGGGTCAACGGTGTGCTGCGCGGCAGCCGTACGATCAAACGCAGGCCGAGCGCCTGTTCCAGCGCCGCTACGCGTCGCCCGACGGTGGCGTGATCGCAACCCAACTCCCGCGATGCCGCCGACAACGAACCGGTGCGCGCCAGCGCCACGAAGTATTTTAAATCCTGCCAGTCAAACATCGGTGAATTCCTGCACATTGATGATGCGATTTTCGGGAATATTCACACGAATAACGGCGTGATTCAATGTGTGAACGTTTCCTTTTAAATTGAATTATTCAATTAGGATTTCTTATGAATTTGCGATTGCAGCAACGCACGGCATTGGTCACGGGCGCCAGCGAAGGGATCGGTGCCGGCATGGTCAGGGTATTGGCCGCTCAAGGGGTCAAGGTAGTGGCCACCGCACGACGCGGTGACCGGCTGCAGGTCTTGGCGGATGAGGTGGAACGGCAAGGGGCGGCGCGTCCGCAGGTGATCGTTGCCGATGTGACCGAGCCTGAGGCTCTCGCCCGTTTGGCGGCGCAGGCGCTGCGCCAAGTGGGGACCGTCGATATTCTGATCAACGCGGTCGGCGCGTTTCACCCCACGACGCTGAACGACAGCGATCGCAGCTGGGATGACGCCTTTGCTTTGAACTTCACGCCGGCTCGGCGGTTAACTCAGGCGCTGTTGCCGGCCATGCAGGCGCAAGGCTGGGGCCGGATTATCAACATCAGCGGCTCGATGGAGCCGCGCAACCTGAGCGCCGCCAGCGCCGCCAAGGGCGCATTGCATCTGTGGGCCAAAGGATTGGCCGGCGATGTGGCTGCGCAGGGGATTACCGTCAATACGTTACAGCCGGGGCGCATCAACAGTGAACAGATCCGCGAGCGCTTATACGCTTGTGATGAAGCGCGCCAGGCGTTCATTGCGCAACATATCCCGATTGGCTACTTCGGCGAACCGGAAGACATGGCCTATCTGGCGGCGTTTCTTTGTTCCCCGCTCGCGCGATATATCACCGGTGCGGTGATCCCGGTAGATGGTGGCATGCATTATTTCGCGCATTGAGGCCATTTTGTATAAGCGATCACAGTTCGGCAATTTGCCGGCGCAAAGCCTTGCCCCGGCAAAATCCGCGGTGTTAACGTCATAACTCAACCGATTTAGGGTTGTTACTGCTACGGCAGGCAAAACCTAAACCTCGCGTTTCTGTTCCCCGATGGGGCAGAGGCCGCGAGGTTTAGGTTTTTTTTTGCGCCGAATTCCGCCTCAGCGCCAGGCCAGCGCGGGGAGGGGAGCGGCAGAACGCGAAGTCTAAGGATAACCGTATGAAATATGACACATTAGCCAGTGAGATTTTGGCCGGCGTCGGTGGCCGCGACAATGTGAAAAGCCTGGTGCACTGCGCCACCCGCCTGCGTTTCAAGCTGCGTGACGACAGCCGCGCCAACGCGGCAGCGCTGAAGAAAAACCCCGGTGTCATCATGGTGGTGGAGAGCGGCGGCCAGTTCCAGGTGGTGGTGGGCAACCACGTGGCGGAGGTGTTCGACGCGGTCAATCGGGTCGGCGGGTTGGCCGAAGGTGCGTCGAACGGCAGCGATGCGGACGGTAAAAAAGACAACCTGCTCAGCCGCTTTATCGATCTGGTGTCCGGCATTTTTACTCCGCTGCTCGGGGTGATGGCCGCTTCGGGGATCCTGAAAGGTTTCCTGGCGCTGAGCCTGGCCTGCGGCTGGCTGCTGGAGAGCGGCGGCACCTTCAAAATGCTGTTCGCCGCCAGCGACTCGCTGTTCTACTTCTTCCCGATCATGCTCGGCTACACCGCCGGGAAAAAATTCGGCGGCAACCCCTTCGTCACCATGGCGATCGGCGGCGCGTTGACGCACCCGCTGATGATGGCGGCGTTCGAAGCGGCGCAGCAGCCGGGGGCGGTGCGCGAATACTTCTTCGGCATTCCGCTGACCTTCATCAACTACAGCTCGTCGGTGATCCCGATCATTTTCGCGGCCTGGGTATCCTGCCGCCTGGAGCCGCTGTTTAACCGGGTGATCCACAGCGCGCTGCGCAATTTCATTACGCCGCTGCTGTGCCTGGCGATCACCGTGCCGTTGACCTTCCTGCTGATCGGCCCGGCGGCGACCTGGCTCAGCCACCTGCTGGCCAACGGCTATCAGAGCATTTACGCCTTCAACCCGATCATCGCCGGCGCCTTTATGGGGGCGATGTGGCAGGTGTGCGTGATCTTCGGCCTGCATTGGGGGTTGGTGCCGTTGATGATCAATAACCTGAGCGTGCTGGGGCGCGACACCATGGTGCCGCTGCTGTTGCCGGCGGTGATGGGGCAGGTCGGCGCCACGCTGGGCGTGATGTTGCGCACCCGCGACGCCAAGCTGCGGGCGCTGTCCGCTTCGGCCATCGGCGCCGGGATCTTCGGCATCACCGAACCGGCGGTGTACGGCGTCACGCTGCCGAACAAACGCCCGTTCATCTTCGGCTGCATCGGCGGCGCGCTGGGCGGTGCGGTGATCGGCTACTTCCATACCTCGGTCTACTCGTTCGGCCTGGTGAGCGTATTCACCTTCGCGCAGATTATCCCCGGCGGCGGCATCGACGCCACGGTATGGGGCGCGATCGGCGGCACCCTACTGTCGTTCGTGTTTGCCGCGCTGGCCAGCTACCTGTTCGGCGTTGCGCCGGCGGAAGACGCGGCGCAGCCTGAAGCCGCCGCGCCGCTTAACCGCAAACAGGCCATTCTCAGCCCGATCGCCGGCGACATTGTGCCGCTGGATCAGGTGAACGACGCGACCTTCGCCAGCGGCCTGCTGGGGAAAGGGGTGGCGATCGCGCCGCAGCAGGGGCGCGTGGTGGCGCCGGTCAGCGGCAGCGTGGCGTCGCTGTTCAAAACCAAACACGCCATCGGCATCGAATCAGACGACGGCGCGGAGATTCTTATCCACGTCGGCATCGATACCGTGAAGCTGGACGGGGCGCATTTCACCGCCCACGTGCGGGAAGGTGAGCGGATCGCTCCAGGCGATCTGCTGATCGAGTTCGACCAGGCGGCGATCCATGCCGCCGGCTATGACACCACCACGCCGATCATCATCAGCAACAGCGATGACTACGTGGACGTGTTGACCAGCGGCCTGTCTCCGGTGCAGGAACAGGCGCCGCTGCTGACTTTATTACGCTAATTGAGGAGCAGGCGATGAACGGCAAGTTTCCGCAACATTTTCTGTGGGGCGGCGCGGTAGCGGCGAACCAGGTAGAAGGCGCGTATCAGGCCGACGGCAAGGGGCTGTCGACCTCCGATCTGCAGCCGCAGGGCATCTTCGGCGCCATTACGCCGCGCACGGCGGGCGACAGCGGCATCAAGGACGTGGCGATCGATTTCTATCACCGCTATCCGGAGGACATCGCGCTGTTCGCCGAAATGGGCTTCAAGTGCCTGCGCACCTCGATCGCCTGGACGCGCATTTTCCCGCAGGGCGACGAAGAGACGCCGAACGAAGCCGGGCTGGCGTTTTACGATCGGCTGTTCGACGAGATGGCGAAGTACGGCATTCAGCCGCTGATCACGCTGTCGCACTATGAAATGCCTTACGGCCTGGTGAAGCACTACGGCGGCTGGGGCGATCGCCGCACCATCGATTTCTTCGAGCGTTATGCGCGCACCGTGTTCGAACGCTACAAGCACAAGGTCAAACACTGGCTGACCTTCAACGAGATCAACATGTCGCTGCACGCGCCCTTCACCGGCGTCGGCCTGCCGCAGGAGAGCGACAAGAGCGCCATCTATCAGGCGATCCACCATCAGCTGGTGGCCAGCGCCAGAGCGGTGAAGGCCTGCCACGAGATCGTGCCGGAGGGCAAAATCGGCAACATGCTGCTGGGCGGCATTCTGTATCCGCTGAGCTGCAAGCCGGAAGATCTGCTGGAAACCCAGCGGCAAAACCGCGACTGGCTGTTCTTCGGCGACGTGCAGGCGCGCGGCTATTACCCGGCCTATATGCAGCGCTTCTTCCGTGAAAACGGCATTCAGGTGGCGATCACCGAGGAAGATCGGCAAACGCTGCGCGAAACCATCGATTTCATCTCGTTCAGCTATTACATGAGCGGCTGCGTCACCGCCGATCCGGCGCAGTACGAGACGGCGCGCGGCAACATTCTCGATATGGTGCCGAACCCGCATCTGGCCAGCTCGGAGTGGGGGTGGCAAATCGACCCGATCGGGCTGCGCTACCTGCTCAACGTGCTGTACGATCGCTATCAGAAACCGCTGTTCATCGTCGAGAACGGGCTGGGCGCCAAAGACCGCGTCGAAGCCGACGGCAGCATCCACGACGACTACCGCATCAACTACCTCAATGACCATCTGGTGCAGGTGGCGGAAGCGATCGACGACGGCGTCGAGGTGATGGGCTACACCAGCTGGGGGCCGATCGATCTGGTCAGCGCCTCGAAGGCGGAAATGTCGAAGCGCTACGGCTTCATTCACGTCGACAGGGACGATGCCGGCAACGGCAGCCTCGAGCGCCGCCGCAAGAAGAGTTTCTATTGGTATCGCGATGTGATCCACAGCAACGGCGCCAGCCTGAAAGACCGGCGCTAGCCTCTAAGCCCGGCGGCAAGCGCCGGGCGTTAACCTAACGTTATTCGCTGCTGTTCATGATGGGAAATTCTCTCCCAGGGAATGCTGTTGCCCGCAGTCAGCCGTTATGCGGAGAAATATAATAATGATGAAAAGCTTATTACCTCGTTCCATGACCCTGGCGGCGCTGGCGCTGCTCTGTAGCCAGGCGCAGGCGGAAACGCTGCAAACCGGCAAGGACGTCGAAGCCCCCACCGCCAAATGGGAAGGGGTGGCGCTCGGCTTTGAGCCGCCGCAGCCCGGGCTGTTGGGGGATATGCTGGGGATCAGGCCGATCCTGGAGGATCACGGCTTCCACTATAATCTCGGTTACCTCAGCCAGCTGTCGTATAACGCCGGCGGCGGTTACAACCACGACAAACAGGCGTCGTACATCGACCAATTCTCGTTGACCTTCAGCCAGGATTTGCAGGCGCTGACCGGCATTCCGGACGCGGCGATCGAAGGCAATATCGTCAACCGCAACCATGATAACAACCTGACCCGCGATCGCTTGCAGGATCCGCGCGTCGGCCTGACCGATCTGTCGCAGGAGAGCTTTGGCGGGCAGTCGATTACCCGGCTGGGCTGGTTGACCTTCAGCCGTTCCTTCCTCGATCGCCGGCTGCAGTGGCGCATCGGCATGATGAACAAGGTGCAGGATTTCGATCAGATCATTCCCTGCGATTTTCAGACGCTGACGCTGTGCGGCGGCAAGTCCGCCAACTCGTTGACCTGGTACAACTGGAACGTGCATTACTGGGGCACCACGCTGCAATACAAGCTGACCGACGGCCTGACCCTCAAGGGCGGCGTGATGGAGCAGAACCCGAGCGCCCCCAGCCGCAGCCACGCCTGGAGCTGGTCTACCAAGGGCAGCAAAGGCTTCCTGTTGCCGATGGAGCTGGAGCTGAAAACCCACGCCGTCAACCAGCTGCCGGGGGTGTATAACCTGGGCGTGCTGTTCACCAACGCGCGCCAGAGCGATCTCTATGAAGGGGTGTCCGGCGGGCCGGGCGCCAGCGATCCGCAGGGCTATCGCAGTCACGATCGCACCTGGTTCCTGTATACCGGTTTCAACCAGCAGGTGACGCGCCATGCGGATGACGTCAACCGCGGTCTGAGCGTGTTTTACAGCCTGGGGCTGGGAGATCAGCGCAGCAACTACCTGCACTGGTCTACCTCGACCGGTATTCGCTATCGCGGGCTGTTCGATGCGCGGCCGGACGACTGGCTGGGGCTCGGCGTCTCGGTGGTGAAGCTGAGCGACCGCTATAAAGACAATCAGCGTTATCTCAACCAGATGAGCGGCATCAGCGATTATCACGATCCGAACTACCGGCCGGTGCCGGGCCACTCGGTGACGGCGGAGCTGTATTACCGGGTTAACGTCACGCCGTGGTTGCAGCTGCAGCCGGGCCTGCAGTACTGGCATCACCCGGCGGGCGTCAGCGAGACGCAGGACGCCTGGGTGACGGCGTTGAAAACGGTGGTGACCTTCTGATCAGGCCGCGTCGCTCTCGCGGTAGCGCCGGCGGGCGTGTTCGAACCAGCTGGCGGGCACGTTGTGCGGTGGCTGCTGCAACCTGAGCAGCCCCTGTTCAACGATATGGCTGGCCTGGCGCCACAGCGTCGGGTCGCCTTCGGTCAGCACCTCCAGCAGGCGCTGTTTCTCGATCAGGTAGGTCTGGGCGAAGTGGCTGTCGTAGTCCAGCAGCGAGCGGGTGTTATCGATAAGGTCCGCCAGCTTGATGGTTTTGGCCTGCGGCGATGCGCCGGCGCTGTGGCGCCGATCGCGGTTTTTGCGCTCAAAGCGGTTGCCGTCCTCGGCGTGGCTGACGTTGGTTAACATCCGCACCAGCTCTGCCACCTTCGGCCCGAAATGGCTGTCGATATCGCCGAGGGTGGTGGGCGTGTCTTCTACCGTATCATGCAGCCAGGCGGCGGCCAGCATCTCTTCGGTGTGCGGTACGCTGCGCACCAGCTCCATCACCGCCTGCGGGTGGACGATGTACGGATCGTCGGTGTATTTGCGGCGCTGATCGATAGCCGCATGCGCCTTGGTGGCGTAGCGGCGCGCGCGTTCTGCAAGCGTGTTCGTCATTTCCTTTCCCTCCGAGCATCCTCTGCATGAAAAAAATGTAGCATACCTCACAAGAAATAGCTTGCGATTATATCGTGCGCTATCTATATTCACACACATGAAAAGCACCGAGACCGAACAACCCAAGGCGAAGAACCTGCTGCAGCTCGATCAGCAGCTCTGTTTCGCGCTGTACTCCGCCAATCTGGCGCTGCACAAAGTTTATCGCAAGCTGTTGAGCCAGCTCGAACTCACCTACCCGCAATACCTGGTGATGATGGTGCTGTGGGAGCGCGATCGGGTGACGGTATCGGATATCGGCGAGCGGCTGTTCCTCGATTCCGCCACGCTGACGCCGCTGCTGAAGCGGCTGGAAACCGCCGGTTTGCTGGTGCGTTATCGCGCCACCACCGACGAGCGGCAGGTGATCATCGCCCTGACCGAAGCCGGCCGCGCGCTGCGCGAGCGGGCGCAATCGGTGCCCGAGGCGGTGATGTGCGCCACCGACTGCAGCCTGGACGAGATCGTCTCGCTCAAACAGCAGCTGGAAAAGCTGCGCGGCAGCCTGATCGATCAGATTTGACCCGCCGCCGCCGGACGCAAGAACGGCGCGGGTGGTCTACACTGGTTAATAAGTGCCTAAAATAAGTAGTGCGCGATTTAATCGCAAAAGATAAATATGTGACCGGCTTTACCTCGTGGAAGCCGTAGTCATCTCGCCAACCAGCAAGAAGGAATGAACGATGTCTATTGAGAAAGTGGTTTACCGCGCTCACGCCACCGCAACCGGCGGCCGCGACGGCCGTGCGACCTCCTCCGACGGCGTGTTGGACGTGAAACTGGGCGTGCCGAAAGAGATGGGCGGCACCGGCGGCGAAGTCACCAACCCCGAGCAGCTGTTCGCCGCCGGTTACTCGGCCTGTTTCCTCGGCGCGCTGAAGTTTGTCGCGGCGAAAGAAAAGGTCAAAATCCCGGCCGAAGCCAAGATCGACGGCACCGTCGGCATCGGTGAAATCCCGAACGGTTTCGGCATCGAAGTGCAGCTGGATATCTCGCTGCCGGGCATCGAGCGCAGCGTGGCGGAAGATTTAGTGAAAAAGGCGCACGTGGTGTGCCCATACTCCAACGCCACCCGTGGAAATATCGATGTGACTCTGAACGTTAAGTAAGATTTTTGCCGAAATCTGGAAAAAATGGAGGGTTTATCCCTCCATTTTCTTGCGTGCCCTGCCTGAAAATCGCTCAAAAAAACGGTAAATTTTGTCCGTTTTGTGAGAATTCTCTTGATTATTACCCGCAAAATAACGCTTATTGCCGGTTGGCTGAACCAGAAGCCGCAATCAGTGTCTGACTGAGTCAGAACCGCTACACCGTCCCCGGAGCCACCGCGTTACATGAACAAAGTTAAATCGCTATCACAGCAGAATTTATCGTTATTGTTAGCGATCTATATCGGCATATTTCTAAACCTGTCCGTTTTCTATCGCCGTTTTGATTCGCTGGCGCACGGCATTCAGGGCATTAAGCTTATTTCGGCGGTGACGGAAGTCATCGCTATCGTCCTGTTTACGTTCTTCATCATGCGGCTGGTATCGCTCGGCGGCCGGCTGTTTTATCGCATCGTCGCCTCGCTGCTGGTGTTGATTTCGGTTGCCGCCAGCTACTACATGACGTTTTTCAACGTGGTGATCGGTTACGGCATCGTGGTGTCGGTGATGACCACCGACATCGATCTGTCGAAAGAGGTGGTTGGTCTGCATTTCGTGCTGTGGATGGTGGCGCTCAGCGCCTTGCCGCTGCTGCTGATCTGGAAAAACGGCCTGCGTTACACCCTGATCGAACAGCTGAAAACCCCTGGTCATCGCATCAAGCCGCTGCTGGTCTTGCTGGCGGTGGTGGCACTGGTCTGGCTGCCGCTGCGCATGCTGGACGACGAGCAAAGCGTGCAAGAGAAGCTCTCCAACGTCGATCTGCCGAGCTACGGCGGCGTGGTGGCGCACTCGTATCTGCCGTCCAACTGGCTGTCGGCGCTGGGGCTGTTTGCCTACACCCGTTATGACGAAAGTCAGGACCAGAGCACGATGTTCGATCCGGGCAAACACTTCACTTACGTACCGCCGGCGGATATCGACGATACCTACGTGGTGTTCATCATCGGCGAGACCACGCGCTGGGATCATATGGGCATGCTGGGCTATGAGCGCGATACTACGCCGCGGCTGTCTAAAGAGAAGAATCTGGTGGCGTTTCGCGGCGAGTCGTGCGACACCGCCACCAAGCTGTCGCTGCGCTGTATGTTCGTGCGCGAAGGCGGCACCGAAGATAATCCGCAGCGCACGTTGAAAGAGCAGAACGTGTTCGCGGTGCTGAAGGATCTGGGCTTCTCTTCCGAGCTGTTCGCCATGCAGAGCGAGGTGTGGTTCTACAACAACACCGAGGTGAACAACTATTCGTTCCGCGAGATGATCGCGTCCGAGAAGCGCAACGACGGCAAGGCGGTCGACGATATGCTGTTGGTGGATGAAATGAAGGAGTCGCTGGCGCGCTATCCGAAGGGCAAGCACCTGGTGATCCTGCATACCAAAGGCTCGCACTACCTGTACTCGCAGCGTTATCCGCGCAGCTATGCGCGCTATCAGCCGGAGTGTATGGGGGTGGATGATTCCTGCACCAAGGCGCAGCTGATTAATGCGTTCGACAATACGGTGCTGTATACCGACAGCTTTATCAGTAATGTGATCGACCAGGTGCGCGACAAGAAGGCGATCGTGTTCTATGCCGCCGATCACGGCGAATCGATCGGCGAGAACACGCACCTGCATGGTACGCCGCGCGAAATGGCGCCGCCGGAGCAGTTCCGCGTGCCGATGATCGTATGGGCGTCGGACAAGTTCCTCGAGAACCCGCAGCACCTCAGCGCCTTTGAGCAACTGCAGGCGCAGCAACGCATCGGCAAAACGCATCGCCACGTCGAGCTGTTTGACACTATCCTCGGCTGTCTCGGCTACACGTCTCCCGATGGTGGCATCGTGGATAAAAACAACTGGTGCCATCTGCCGCAGGATAAAACGGCGCCTGCCCGCCTGTAACCTCTCCCGCCGGGTGCCTGCCTTGCGCACCCGGTAATTTCACCCAATACATTCTCTTCATCAATTATTCCGGTGTGTGCATACGGTATACTTGCGCACTTCCCCTTCTAACCGGAGATTTCCATGACCCTGCGCGTGGCGTTTATCGACGATCATGACATTGTGCGTTCGGGCTTTGTGCAGCTGCTGTCGCTGGAGGCCGATATTCAGGTGGTGGGCGAGTTCAGCAGCGCAGCGCAGGCGCGCGCCGGCCTGCCGGGGCTGGAGGCGGAAATCTGCATCTGCGACATTTCGATGCCGGACGGCAGCGGGCTGGATCTGCTGGCGGACATTCCCTCCGGCATCCGCGTGGTGATGCTGTCGATGCACGATAACCCGGCGCTGGTGGAAATGGCGCTGGATCGCGGTGCCAGCGGCTTCCTCTCCAAGCGCTGCAAGCCGGAAGATCTGATCACCGCGGTGCGCACCGTCGCGGGCGGCGGCGTCTACCTGATGCCGGAAATCGCGCAGCAGCTGGCGCGGGTGAGGGTCGATCCGTTGACCCGCCGCGAGCGCGAGATCGCGCTATTGCTGGCGCAGGGCCAGGAGGTGCGCGAGATCGCCGCCGCCTTGGGGCTGTCGCCGAAGACGGTGCATGTGCACCGTGCCAATCTGTTCGCCAAGCTGGGCATCAACAACAACGTCGAGCTGGCCAGACGGATGCTGAACCTGTGACGCAGCGCCTGATCACCCAGCTGGCGCTGTTTTTCATCTACGCCGCCAGCGCGTTTTGCCTGTGGGGCATCGGCACCGCGCTGATCGACCCGCCCTGGCAGGCGCTGCTGCTGTTCCCGTTCGGCCTGCGCATGGGCATTTTGCTGCAGAGCCCGTACCGTTTTTGGCCGGGGATCCTGCTGGCCGATCTGCTGCTGATGGCGCTGCTGGCGGATCAGTTCGGTTACGGCCCGGCGCTGTGGGCGTCGGTGGCGGTGCTGGTGTTGACGGTGCTGCTCAGCCTGCTGGCCTCGCCGTGGCTGTTGTGCCATCAACAGAGCGACAGCGAATGGCGTTGGCCGCTGTTGCAGGGCGCGGTGGTCGCCGCCGCCGCCTTGCTGCAGGCGTTGGTATGGCAGCTGGTGAGCGGCGAAGGCGCCCGCGCCCTGCTGCTCGGCCTGACCGGCGGTTTCACCATCGCGCCGACCTGCCTGCTGTTGTGGCACTATCTGGCGCGCCAAATCTGGGTGCCGCTGGAACCGGGGCTGATCCACAAGCCGGTGGAGCTGCGTTTGGGCCACCTGGCCAGCTATCTGCTGCTGTTTGCGTTCAGCATCTGGCTGCAGCAACAGGTGAACGCCGCCGAGCTGCGGCGTTTCGCGCCGTTCTGCCTGGCCATTCCTATCGTGTTCATGTCTTACCGCTACGGCTGGCAGGGCGCGCTGTTGGCGACGCTGCTCAACGGCGTGGCGCTGATGGTCAACGAGCCGCCGCAGCCGGAGTCGCACCGCGATCTGCTGTTGTCGCTGCTGGCCCAAAGCCTGACCGGGCTGCTGCTGGGCGCCGGCATTCAGCGCCAGCGCGAACTGAATCAACAGCTGCGGCTGCGGCTGGCGGAGAATCGGCAGCTGGCGCGGGCGCTGGTGACGGCGGAGGAGCAAACCCGGCGCGAGGTGGCGCGCGAGCTGCACGATGAAGTGGGGCAGACCATCACCGTGATCCGCACCCAGGCCAGCATCGTCAAGCGCCTGGCGCCGGAACCGGCGGTGATCGGCTGCGCCGACACCATCGATGCGTTGGCGCTGCGGGTCTACGACGGGGTGCACGACGTGCTCACCCAGCTGTGGCCGGCGGCGCTGAACAACCTGCCGCTGTCGGCGGCGGTGGCGGCGATGCTGCGGGAGTCGCTGCCGCAGGACGCATCGCTGGTGAGCAGCCTGCAATGGCAGGTGCCGGACGAGCTGCTGGATGAAACGTTGAAAATCACGCTGTACCGGGTGTGCCAGGAGGGGGTGACCAATGTGTGCCGCCACGCCGGCGCCAGCCGCCTGGAGCTGGACGCGCGCCTGCAGCCGCGCAAAGGCGCCGCGCCGCTGATCGCCCTGACCATCCGCGACAACGGCGTGGGCTTCGAGGCGGAAAACCATCAGCCGGGGTATGGCCTGCGCGGCATGCAGGAGCGCATCAGCGCCCTCGGCGGCAGCCTGCGGTTCACCGCTGAACGGGGCGCCTGTTTGAGTGTGATCTTGCCCACAGTTTCACCGGCGCAAGCGCAAAACTAGGAAAAACTCCTAACCGCGTCGGGAATCCGGCGTAAGCCGCCCGCGCGCGCGAGGAGCATCATAGCGGCACTTTATTCAATCCTCTGAGGTTCCACATGTGGTCTTTCCTTAAAAGCCGCTCGGACGCGCCGCAGGTCACCGATCAACGGCAGATCGACGCCAGCTACAAATATTGGCGCATCCAGCTGATGTGCACCATGTACATCGGCTACGCCGCGTTTTACTTCACGCGCAAAAGCTTCAACTTCATCATGCCGGCGATGCTGAGCGATCTGGGCCTGACGATGTCCGACGTCGGCATCCTCGGCACGTTGTTCTACATCACCTACGGCTGCTCGAAATTCATTTCCGGCATGATCAGCGATCGCTCCAATCCGCGTTACTTTATGGGGCTGGGCCTGATCATGACCGGGGTGCTGAATATCTTCTTCGGCCTCAGCTCGTCGCTGCTGATGCTGGGCACGCTGTGGATCCTCAACGCCTTCTTCCAGGGCTGGGGCTGGCCGCCGTGCTCCAAAATCCTCACCAGTTGGTATTCGCGCTCCGAGCGTGGCGGCTGGTGGGCGATCTGGAACACCTCGCACAACGTCGGCGGCGCGCTGATCCCGCTGCTGGTGGGCTTTATCTCGCTGCACTTCAGCTGGCGTTACGGCATGATCATTCCCGGCATCATCGGCGTGGTGTTGGGGCTGCTGATGTGCTGGCGCCTGCGCGACAAGCCATCCACCCTGGGGCTGCCGAGCGTCGGCAAATGGCGCAACGACGCCATGGAGCTGGTGCAGGAATCGGAAGGCCAGGGGCTGAGCAACCGCGAGATCATCAAACGCTACGTGCTGACCAACAAGTACATCTGGCTGCTGGCGGTCTCTTACGTGCTGGTGTACATCGTGCGCACCGCGATCAACGACTGGGGCAACCTCTACCTGACGCAGGAAAAGGGCTATTCGCTGATGACCGCCAACTCGGCCATTTCGCTGTTTGAAGTGGGCGGTTTTATCGGTTCGCTGGTGGCCGGTTGGGGCTCCGACAAACTGTTCCGCGGCAACCGTGGCCCGATGAACCTGATCTTCGCCATCGGTATCTTCCTGTCGGTGGCGGCGCTGTGGCTGATGCCGGGCGTGACCTACCTGCTGCAGGCCTGCTGCTTCTTCGCCATCGGTTTCTTCATCTTCGGCCCGCAGATGCTGATCGGCATGGCGGCGGCGGAGTGCTCGCACAAGGATGCGGCGGGCGCGGCGACCGGTTTCGTCGGCCTGTTCGCCTACCTGGGCGCGGCGCTGTCCGGCTACCCGATTGCGCGGGTGATGGAGATCTGGCACTGGAACGGTTTCTTCGTGGTGATTTCCATCGCCGCCTGCCTGTCGGCGCTGTTCCTGCTGCCGTTCCTGCGTGCGCAGACGCCGGCGCTGAAACCGGCCAACGCCTGAGTAAAATACGCTGCGCAGCCCCCGGCGCAGCGCATTATGGCGCTTTTATCACCACTTGAAATGCAGGGGCAAAAAAGTGATTGACGCCTATAACCGCCAGCAGTAAGATGCGCCCCGCATCGGCGAGTAGCGCAGCTTGGTAGCGCAACTGGTTTGGGACCAGTGGGTCGGAGGTTCGAATCCTCTCTCGCCGACCACCATTCGAAAAACCTGCTTTTAAAGCAGGTTTTTTTTCGCCTGTCGTTTATGAGGATGAGTACCTCCGCAGGAGGTTCGAGCCTCGCGAAGCGAGACAACGTTGCTTTGGCAACGGCCCGCAGGGCGCGCATCAACGATGCGCGTAATCCTCTCTCGCCGACCACCATTCGAAAAACCTGCTTTTAAAGCAGGTTTTTTTTCGCCTGTCGTTTATGAGGATGAGTACCTCCGCAGGAGGTTCGAGCCTCGCGAAGCGAGACAACGTTGCTTTGGCAACGGCCCGCAGGGCGCGCATCAACGATGCGCGTAATCCTCTCTCGCCGACCACCATTCGAAAAACCTGCTTTTAAAGCAGGTTTTTTTTCGCCTGTCGTTTATGAGGATGAGTACCTCCGCAGGAGGTTCGAGCCTCGCGAAGCGAGACAACGTTGCTTTGGCAACGGCCCGCAGGGCGCGCATCAACGATGCGCGTAATCCTCTCTCGCCGACCACCATTCGAAAAACCTGCTTTTAAAGCAGGTTTTTTTTCGTCCGTCGTTTATGAGGATGAGCACCTCCTCCGACATTGCCGGCCTCGCTTTGTGGCGCGCGTCAATCCACCGTCCTCGTGAAATATATTTATCCTTTACGCTTAATTAATTCACACTCCTTATTCCCATTAGGTTCTTTTTCTCATATTTAAATAAATTCATGCTTGCCGAATAAAACCCGGTTGATAGCGCTCTTGTTTTCACGTTTTTTTACCTATAGTCTGAATGGACAACGCGGGATATGTTATTCCCGCCGCGTGGAAAATACCGTGACTATTTATTAATGTTAATCTTCGTGGATTATTGCGGAATCATTTCGCTCCGGCAATGCGTGGCGTCGATTAACTCTTTTATGTTTATCCTCTCGGAATAAAGGAATCAGTTATGCGCAAATTTAATAAACCGCTGTTGGCGCTGTTGATCGGCAGCACGCTGTGTTCCGCGGCGCAGGCCGCTGCGCCGGGCAAGCCGACCATCGCTTGGGGCAACACCAAGTTCGCCATCGTCGAAGTCGATCAGGCGGCCACCGCTTATAATAATCTGGTGAAGGTAAAAAATGCCGCCGACGTTTCGGTCTCCTGGAATTTATGGAATGGCGACACCGGCACGACGGCAAAAATTTTATTAAATGGCAAAGAGGCGTGGAGTGGTCCTTCAACCGGTTCTTCCGGTACGGCGAATTTTAAAGTCAATAAAGGCGGCCGTTATCAAATGCAGGTGGCACTGTGCAATGCCGACGGCTGCACCGCCAGCGACGCCACCGAAATTGTGGTGGCCGACACCGACGGCAGCCATTTGGCGCCGTTGAAAGAGCCGCTGCTGGAAAAGAATAAACCGTATAAACAGAACTCCGGCAAAGTGGTCGGTTCTTATTTCGTCGAGTGGGGCGTTTACGGGCGCAATTTCACCGTCGACAAGATCCCGGCGCAAAACCTGACCCACCTGCTGTACGGCTTTATCCCGATCTGCGGCGGCAACGGCATCAACGACAGCCTGAAAGAGATCGAAGGCAGCTTCCAGGCATTGCAGCGCTCCTGCCAGGGCCGCGAGGACTTCAAAGTCTCGATCCACGATCCGTTCGCCGCGCTGCAAAAAGCGCAGAAGGGCGTGACCGCCTGGGATGACCCCTACAAGGGCAACTTCGGCCAGCTGATGGCGCTGAAGCAGGCGCATCCTGACCTGAAAATCCTGCCGTCGATCGGCGGCTGGACGCTGTCCGACCCGTTCTTCTTCATGGGCGACAAGGTGAAGCGCGATCGCTTCGTCGGTTCGGTGAAAGAGTTCCTGCAGACCTGGAAGTTCTTCGATGGCGTGGATATCGACTGGGAGTTCCCGGGCGGCAACGGCGCCAACCCGAACCTGGGCAGCCCACAGGACGGGGAAACCTATGTGCTGTTGATGAAGGAGCTGCGGGCGATGCTGGATCAGCTGTCGGCGGAAACCGGCCGCAAGTATGAGCTGACCTCCGCCATCAGCGCCGGTAAGGACAAGATCGATAAGGTGGCTTACAACGTCGCGCAGAACTCGATGGATCACATCTTCCTGATGAGCTACGACTTCTATGGCGCCTTCGATCTGAAGAACCTGGGGCATCAGACCGCGCTGAATGCGCCGGCCTGGAAACCGGACACCGCCTACACCACGGTGAACGGCGTGAATGCGCTGCTGACGCAGGGCGTCAAGCCGGGCAAGATCGTCGTCGGCACCGCCATGTATGGCCGCGGCTGGACCGGGGTGAACGGCTACCAGAACAATATTCCGTTCACCGGCACCGCCACCGGGCCGGTTAAAGGCACCTGGGAGAACGGCATCGTGGACTACCGCCAAATCGCCAGCCAGTTCATGAGCGGCGAGTGGCAGTACACCTACGACGCCACGGCGGAAGCGCCTTACGTGTTCAAACCGTCCACCGGCGATCTGATCACCTTCGACGATGCCCGCTCTGTGCAGGCCAAAGGCAAGTACGTGTTGGATAAGCAGTTGGGCGGCCTGTTCTCCTGGGAGATCGACGCGGACAACGGCGATATTCTCAACAGCATGAACGCCAGCCTGGGTAACAGCGCCGGCGTTCAATAATCGGTTGCAGTGCGTTGCCGGGGGATATCCTTTCGCCCCCGGCTTTTTCGCCGCCGAAAGTTTTTTTACGCCGCACAGATTGTGGGCCTGCCCGGCGCAAAACGCGCTCATCGGACTCACCCTTTTGGGTAATCCCTCAGCATTTCCTCCTGTCTTTAACGGCGATCACAAAAATAACCGTTCAGATATTCATCATTCAGCAACAAAGTTTTGGCGTTTTTTAACGGAGTTAAAAACCAGTAAGTTTGTGAGGGTCAGACCAATGCGCTAAAAATGACCGCTTAGCATAAATTTTCATGCTGTAACTGTTAACAAAAGGTTTTTTTTATGTTTGTTTGCTGTTTCTCACAGTCTGCGTAAATCCCCACTGGTTATATTGACGACACCCCAAACAGTTGGCAACTTGATAGCCTCAGGGGTAAGAGCGAGAGTTGTTTGAGTGAATTCCACGCGCTCAGACGTCCCCGCCGCGATGCGTTCCATCCGGCATTCTCTCCTCGTACGCCTTCTGCCTTCGGGCGCCGATCGCACAGGCCACGCAATAAAAAATACAGGTCTGGCGGCAATTACACACATCACATCACACAATGGAGCACTAACGATGACACGTTCCTTGGGTAAATCGGGGATTCTGAAATTCGGTATTGGGCTGATCGCGTTGACCGTAGCGGCCAGCGTACAGGCCAAGACGTTGGTTTACTGTTCTGAAGGTTCCCCGGAAGGGTTCAACCCGCAGCTGTTTACCTCCGGCACCACCTATGACGCCAGCTCGGTACCGATCTACAACCGCCTGGTCGAATTCAAAATCGGCACCACCGAACTGCAGCCGGGCCTGGCTGAGAAGTGGGACGTCAGCGAAGACGGCAAAACCTACACCTTCCACCTGCGCAAAGGCGTGAAGTGGCAGAGCAACAAAGACTTCAAACCGACGCGCGATTTCAACGCCGACGACGTGGTGTTCTCCTTTGAGCGCCAGTTGGATGCGAACAACGCTTACCACAAAGTGTCCGGCGGCAGCTACGAATACTTTGAAGGCATGGACATGCCTAAGCTGATCGCCAAGATTGAAAAAGTGGACGACAACACCGTGCGCTTCGTGCTGAACCGCCCGGAGGCGCCGTTCCTGGCTGACCTGGGTATGGACTTCGCGTCCATCCTGTCCGCCGAATACGCCGACGTGATGATGAAAGCCGGCACGCCGGAGAAAGTCGACCTGAACCCGATCGGCACCGGCCCGTTCCAGCTGCTGCAATACCAGAAAGACTCCAAGATCCTGTACAAGGCATTCGACGGTTTCTGGGGCACCAAGCCGAAGATCGATCGCCTGGTGTTCTCCATCACGCCTGACGCCTCCGTGCGCTACGCCAAACTGCAGAAAAATGAATGCCAGGTGATGCCGTACCCGAACCCGGCCGATATCGCCCGCATGAAGCAAGACAAGTCCATCAACCTGATGGAACAGCCGGGCCTGAACGTGGGTTACCTGTCGTTCAACGTCGAGAAAAAGCCGCTGGATAACCTGAAGGTGCGCCAGGCGTTGACCATGGCGGTCAACAAGCAGGCGATCATCGACGCGGTTTATCAGGGCGCGGGCCAGGCGGCCAAGAACCTGATCCCGCCGACCATGTGGGGCTATAACGACGCGGTGCAGGATTACGCTTACGATCCGGTCAAGGCGAAAGCACTGCTGAAAGAAGCGGGCATGGCCGACGGTTTCAGCATCGACCTGTGGGCGATGCCGGTACAGCGCCCATACAACCCGAACGCGCGCCGCATGGCGGAAATGATCCAGGCCGACTGGGCCAAGATCGGCGTGAAAGCCAAAATCGTGACCTATGAGTGGGGTGAATACCTCAAGCGCGCCAAAGCGGGCGAGCACCAGACGGTGATGATGGGCTGGACCGGCGACAACGGGGATCCGGATAACTTCTTCGCCACGCTGTTCAGCTGCGCGGCGGCGAAAGACGGCTCCAACTACTCCCGCTGGTGCTACAAGCCGTTTGAAGATCTGATTCAACCGGCGCGCGCCGAATCCAACCACGACAAGCGTATCGAACTGTACAAGCAGGCGCAGGTGGTGATGCACGATCAGGCTCCGGCTCTGATTGTCGCACACTCCACCGTGTACGAGCCTGTACGTAAGGAAGTGAAAGGCTACGTCGTGGATCCGCTCGGTAAGCATCACTTCGAGAATGTCTCTGTAGACTGATTTCGACCGCTTTACCGGAGACGCACGAATGGACTTGCAGGGGCGCAACAGGTTTGCGCCCCTGCTGACCAGTCTCCGGCGTATGGCCGTCGAATCGTTCAAAGGCATGTGAGCGTTAATAAGCCTGGCGGACGATGAGCTGCCGGGCATTGATACAGAGAGTTCGGGATATGTTGCAGTTCATACTCCGACGTTTGGGGTTAGTTATCCCAACGTTTATCGGCATTACATTGCTGACTTTTGCATTCGTCCATATGATCCCCGGCGATCCGGTGACCATCATGGCCGGGGAACGCGGTATCTCCGCCGAGCGCCACGCGCAGCTGATGGCGGAAATGGGGCTGGACAAGCCGCTCTATCAACAATATTTCTCCTATGTGTCCAACGTGCTGCACGGCGATCTGGGCACCTCACTCAAAAGCCGCATCTCCGTCTGGAGCGAGTTCGTTCCGCGCTTTCAGGCCACGCTGGAGCTGGGCTTCTGCGCGATGCTTTTCGCGGTGCTGGTAGGCATCCCGGTCGGAGTGCTGGCGGCGGTCAAACGCGGCTCGGTCTTCGATCATACCGCGGTGGGCATCTCGCTGACCGGCTATTCGATGCCGATTTTCTGGTGGGGCATGATGCTGATCATGCTGGTGTCGGTGCAGCTTAACCTGACGCCGGTGTCGGGGCGCATCAGCGACACGGTATTCCTCGACGACAGCCAGCCGCTGACCGGCTTTATGCTGATAGACACCCTGATCTGGGGCGAGCCGGGCGACTTTATCGACGCGGTGATGCACATGATCCTGCCGGCCATCGTACTGGGCACCATTCCGCTGGCGGTGATCGTGCGCATGACCCGCTCCTCGATGCTGGAGGTGTTGGGTGAAGACTACATCCGCACCGCCCGCGCCAAGGGCGTGAGCCGCATGCGGGTGATCGTCGTTCACGCGCTGCGCAACGCGCTGCTGCCGGTAGTGACGGTGATCGGGCTGCAGGTCGGCACCATGCTGGCCGGCGCCATTCTGACCGAAACCATCTTCTCCTGGCCGGGACTGGGCCGCTGGCTGATCGACGCGCTGCAGCGCCGCGATTACCCGGTGGTGCAGGGCGGGGTGTTGCTGGTCGCCTGTATGATCATTCTGGTTAACCTGCTGGTAGACGTGCTCTACGGCGTGGTCAACCCGCGTATTCGCCACAAGAAATAAGGGGCGCTCTCATGTCTCAAATCACTGAGTCTGCAGTTAAAGGTGCGCCGAAGCCGATGACCCCGTTTCAGGAGTTCTGGCACTATTTCAAGCGCAATAAAGGGGCCGTGGTCGGCCTGGTGTATATCGTTCTGATGCTGGTGATCGCGCTCGGCGCCGGGGTGCTGGCGCCGCATGCGCCGGCGGACCAGTTCCGCGACGCGCTGCTCAAGCCTCCGGTGTGGCAAGAGGGCGGCAGCTGGCAATATCTTCTCGGCACCGACGACGTGGGCCGCGACGTGCTGTCGCGCCTGATGTACGGTGCGCGCCTGTCGCTGCTGGTCGGCTGCCTGGTGGTGGTGCTGTCGCTGATCATGGGCGTGATATTCGGCCTGCTGGCCGGTTACTTCGGCGGCGTGGTGGACGCGATTATCATGCGCGTCGTCGACATCATGCTGGCCCTGCCGAGCCTGCTGTTGGCGCTGGTGCTGGTGGCGGTGTTCGGGCCGTCGATCGTCAACGCCTCGCTGGCGCTGACCTTCGTCGCCCTGCCGCACTATGTGCGTCTGACGCGCGCAGCGGTGCTGGTGGAGGTGAACCGCGACTACGTCACCGCTTCGCGGGTGGCGGGTGCCGGCGCGCTGCGCCAGATGTTCGTCAATATTCTGCCTAACTGCCTGGCGCCTTTGATCGTGCAGGCTTCTCTCGGTTTCTCGAACGCCATTCTGGACATGGCCGCTCTCGGCTTTCTGGGCATGGGCGCGCAGCCGCCGACGCCGGAGTGGGGCACCATGCTCTCCGACGTGCTGCAGTTCGCGCAAAGCGCCTGGTGGGTGGTGACCTTCCCCGGCGTGGCGATCCTGCTGACGGTGCTGGCATTCAACCTGATGGGGGACGGTTTGCGTGACGCTCTCGACCCCAAACTCAAGCAGTAACAGAGGACGAGAGAGATGGCGTTATTGAATGTAGACAAGCTTTCGGTGCACTTCGGTGACGAAGGCACCCCGTTCCGCGCGGTAGACCGTATCAGTTACAGCGTGGAGCAAGGTCAGGTGGTCGGCATTGTCGGTGAATCCGGCTCCGGCAAATCCGTCAGCTCGCTGGCGATCATGGGCCTGATCGATTTCCCTGGCAAGGTGATGGCCGACAAACTGGAGTTCAACGGCCAGGATCTGCGCAAGATCTCCGAAAAAGAGCGCCGCCAGCTGGTGGGCTCCGAAGTGGCGATGATCTTCCAGGATCCGATGACCAGCCTGAACCCGTGCTATACCGTCGGTTACCAGATCATGGAGGCGCTGAAGGTGCATCAGGGCGGCAACCGCCGCACTCGCCGCCAGCGCGCTATCGACCTGCTGACCCAGGTGGGCATTCCCGATCCGGCCTCGCGGCTGGACGTGTACCCGCACCAGCTTTCCGGCGGCATGAGCCAGCGCGTGATGATCGCCATGGCCATCGCCTGTCGGCCGAAGCTGTTGATCGCCGATGAGCCGACGACCGCGCTCGACGTGACCATCCAGGCGCAGATCATCGAACTGCTGCTGGACCTGCAGCAGCGTGAAAACATGGCGCTGTTGCTGATCACTCACGATCTGGCGCTGGTGGCGGAAGCCGCACACCACATCATCGTGATGTACGCCGGCCAGGTGGTGGAATCCGGCAAGGCGGCGGAGATTTTCCGCGCGCCGCGCCACCCGTACACCCAGGCGCTGCTGCGCGCGCTGCCGGAGTTCGCCGCCGACAAGGCGCGGCTGGCTTCGCTGCCGGGCGTGGTGCCGGGCAAATACGATCGCCCGACCGGCTGCCTGCTCAACCCGCGTTGTCCCTACGCCAACGAGCGCTGCCGCAACGAGGAGCCGGAACTGCGCAGCATTCCCGGCCGTCAGGTTAAATGTCACACACCGCTGGATGATGCGGGGAGGCCGACCGTATGAGCCAGAATCAACCTTTACTGCAGGCGATTGACCTGAAGAAGCATTACCCGGTGAAAAAGGGCCTGTTCGCGCCGGAGCGGCTGGTCAAGGCGCTGGACGGCGTCTCCTTCACCCTGGAGCGTGGCAAAACGCTGGCGGTGGTCGGCGAGTCGGGCTGTGGCAAATCGACGCTCGGCCGTCTGCTGACGATGATCGAAGTGCCGACCGGCGGCGAGCTGTACTATCAGGGGCAAGATCTGCTGAAGCCGGACGTCTCGGCCGAGAAACTGCGCCGCCAGAAGATCCAAATCGTGTTCCAGAATCCTTACGGATCGCTCAACCCGCGCAAGAAGGTCGGGCAGATCCTCGAGGAGCCGCTGTTGATCAATACCTCGCTCAGCGCCGCCGAACGGCGGGAAAAAGCGCTGGAGATGATGGCGAAGGTCGGCCTGAAGACCGAGCATTACGACCGCTACCCGCACATGTTTTCCGGCGGCCAGCGTCAGCGTATCGCCATCGCCCGCGGGCTGATGCTGAACCCGGACGTGGTGATCGCCGATGAGCCGGTGTCGGCGCTGGACGTGTCGGTGCGCGCTCAGGTGCTGAACCTGATGATGGATCTGCAGCAGGAGCTGGGGCTGTCCTATGTGTTCATCTCGCACGATCTGTCGGTGGTGGAGCACATCGCCGACGAGGTGATGGTGATGTACCTCGGCCGCTGTGTGGAAAAGGGCAGCAAAGAGGCGATCTTCAACAATCCGCGCCATCCGTACACTCAGGCACTGCTGTCGGCAACGCCGCGATTGAACCCGGATATGCGCCGCGAGCGTATCAAGCTGACCGGCGAACTGCCCAGCCCGATGAACCCGCCGCCGGGCTGTGCGTTCAACGCCCGCTGCCGCCGCGCCTTCGGCACCTGCGTGCAGCTGCAGCCGCAGCTGAAACAGTACGGCGAGCAGATGGTGGCCTGCTTTGCGGTCGATCAGGACGAACATCCGGGGGCGTAAGGCGCCGAACGTCACCGCTTAAATTCACGCCGGCTTCACGCCGGCGTTTTTTATTATTCAATCAAAGGGTTAATAAGTAGAGGGCGCCATAGTCCGTTGTTTTAATTAATTCCCTAATTAAATCCTGATAAATGTTATTTTTTTAAGAATCTTCGCATGAGAATAATAATCGAATAATAGAATTTAACGGCTTGTTGTTAATAACATTCTATCGGTCGAGCGGCTTCACTGTTTTATTATAAGTAGCCCAATAAAAAAGCACGCCGCCGGCGTGCTTTGGGTGGATGAGGCCGCGTTTATTGCGGATAAGGCACCCAGTCGCCGCCATTCAGGCGAATGTAGGGCTTGCCCTGATACTGCATCACGATGGCGTTGTCGTTTTCGGAGATGACCGGGGTCTGCGGCAGCCCCTGGGTCAGCGCCTGCCAGTCGACGCTGGATTCGCTGAAGACCTTGCCGTCCACCAGGCGCGACACCAGTTCAGACAGCGCCAGATAGCTGCTCGGCGTTTTGATCTGCAGCGGGCTGCCCTGATGCGGCGCCTTCATGCCCACCAGTTTGATGCCGACCGGCGTATGGGTGATGTTCGGGCTGGGAATATCGCGCAGGCCAGACATCTGCATCTTGTCGCCTACCAACGCCGCACCGTGTTCCGGCACGATCACCACCACCACTTTGCGGCCGGATTTCTCCAGTTGCTCGAGGAAGGTGTTCAGCTGATCGAACAGCTTCTGGGCGCGCGGCTGATAGTCGGCGCTTTTGTTGGAACCGACGAAGCGATTGCCGTCGTGCAGCGGAATGATGTTGAAGAAGGTGGCTGTGCGGCCGTCACCGCCTTTTTGCTGCTGATCCAGCCAGCGGGTCAGCAATTCGAGATCGTTATAAATCGGCTCGCCGTCGAACGACGTCAGCTCGTTGCCGACGCCGGCCTGCGACATCAGCGGCGCCTGCATGTCGCCCTGTTCACGCAGTTCTTTCAGGAAGTTGCCGAATACCCCGGAGTGATCGAGCATCAGCTGTTCCTTGAAGCCGAGCTTCGCCAGGTTGTCGAACAGGTAACACTGCTGGTTCACCGGCTGATACAGATCGTGATGCGAAAGCTGGCCGCAGCTGGCGCGCAGCAAACGGATGGCCGCCGGGCCGCTGTAGGCGGTGGCCGAGTTGAAGCTGTCGAACATGATGTCCATTTTCGACCACAGCGGGTGATTCTGCAGGTTGACCGCGTCCATATCGGCCCAGGCCAGCGAACAGATGTTGATCACCAGCAGATCGAACGGCTGGGCGTCGGCGGGCAAGGTGGCCGGGAACGCGGTAGCGCGACCTTTTTCCCGCTCGTAGAACTGATTCAGGTAGGCCGTCAGGTTGGCGCTGGTCGGCGGCAGGCTGTCTGCCGGCGCAGCGTCTCCCGCCGCCGGCGCCGACGTGGCCGGCGTATTGGCGCCGCCGGCTGAGGCCGTGGAGGGGGCGGGCAGCAGTGAGACCGCCGGCCCGGCGATGTTGACGATATTGAGCCACACCAGCGCCGCCACGGTGAACACCGTGACGCGCACCCACTGCGCGACGAACAGGTAGGCGATAAGCAGCACGAAGGCGGCGCCGACCATCTGCCAGTTGATAAAGCGGTTGATCAGCTCCAGCAGATATTGGGCGCTGAAGCCGGCCAGCTGCGAACCCTGGCTGAGAATGCTGTTGATGCCCGGCAGCCAGGTGTCGTGGTAGAACAGCGCGATGCCGATCGGGATAGCGAGGTAGTGACGCCAGCGGTGCAGGCGCTGCGACGGGATCGGCATCAGCAGAAACGCCATGAACACCAGGTTCGGCAGCGCGTGGAAGTTCAGGTAGCCGAACCACAGCAGGCCGAATTTGGCCAGAAAATAGAGGTTCCAACCGCCCAGCCCACGCCAGTAGCGCCACAGAGCGTTATCGGGTTGCGTCTTCGAGTTTGGATTCATGGCTGCTTCTTACGTTTAATCTGAGATGAGGAGCCTGTGCGCACCCATAAACCGGCGGATTTCAAATAGCGCGGCGATAACAACAGGTTTTGCCAGTATTGACGCAAATGCGGAAAACGCCGGTGAAAGGCGTAGCCCAGCGGAATGAAGATCAGCGCGCACAGCAGGATCAGTTGCACGATGTCGTTAAGGTTCAGCATGCGGGGTCTCCTGCGGGCCGAGCGGCAGCGTGAGGGCGACCGGCTGCCGCCGTTCTGCGGGCACCTCGGCCGCTTTCACGCTGGGGCGCGGCGTGGCGCCGGCGGTGCCGGTGGCCGAAATCTGCCAGCGGCCCTGGGCCATGCGTTTGATTTCCGAAATGATATCGACGTCCTGGTGCCATACCACCCGGTTGCTGAAGGCTTCGTCCACCGGCAGGCGGAAAATGAACTTCAGCGCGGTATCCAAATCGTTGATGCGGCAGGTGGAGAGGAACAGCACCAGCCGCCCCTGCACCACGGTCATCACGTCGCCGAAACGCCGCAGGTGGCACAGGGTCATCGCCTGTTCGGCGCGCAGGCCGGTGGCCGGCCGCAGCGCCACCATCACCCCTTTGCCGTCCTCGGGCAGCAGCGTGTTGCCCATCAGCGACAGCACCGCCTGACTGAACGGTTCCGGCCGCATATAGCCTTTGAGCTGCAGCGGGCGCAAGCCGGCCAGCAGCGCATCGATGTCGGCGGGCACATGGCGTGAGAAGCGCTGCCCCTGAATGCCCTCGAGCATGGTCAGAAAACGCGACAGCGGCGCAACGTGCGGCACGATAAGGTTGGCGCCGCAGGCCAGCAGCAGGCGTTCGTCGCTGTAGCGCAGGCTGGCGCTCATCTCGCGCACCGCGATTTTCAGGCCACTACCGCGGCTGCGGCGCAGGGTGTGGATCTGGTGCGCCAGGTGATCGATTTGGTCGCTTTGGTACAACGCGAAAATCAACGTCGCCGAGAGCCTCAACATGCCGTGCTGCGCCAGTTCGTCGTTGTTCTCCAGCAGCTGCCAGTTGGCGGACAGCGGCGGCGCGCCTTCCAGGATGCTGCGCTCGGCCAGATACAGGCCTTCGTCGCTGCGCAAGGCGGTGGGGGAGGGTTGGCTATTTTCATCCTCGCCCTGCCAACCGCCTTCTGCGGCGTACAGCGTCAGCAGCTGATTGGCGTTGATGCCGTTTTCGGTGCTCCACCAGTTCACCAGGTATTGCGCGCTGTCCTGCTGCCATTGCAGGCTGGACAGGCCGTTCAGGATGCGATGCTGCGCGCTGAGCTGCCCCTTGAGCTTATTGATGCCGCCGCCGTGGCTGAGGATCAACAGCGTACACCCCTGCCGCCGCAGCCACGCGGCGAGGGCGCGGGTCCACTCGCGCAGCTCTTCGGTGGTGAAGGTTTGCCACAGGCTGGCGTGGGCCAGCAGGATAAGTAAGCGATTTTGCGGCCGCAGGGCGCGCATCAGATCGTCGCTCAGCTGCGTCAGCGCGGCTTTTTTCTCCGGTAATTGATACAGCGGCAGTTTCTGCAAAGCAGGCGAAGCCAGCTCGGCCAGCAAGCGATCGGGTTTATCGCCGCTGCAGATCAGGGCGACTTTGTGGGTGGCCGGCTGGGCGGCGATGACCTGGCGACACAGCAGCGCGGCGTCGCTTTGCCTGTCGATATTGATCCAATACAGCCCGGGGGCCTGCATCACCGACAGCTCTTCCCAAATCTGCCGAATGCCTAGAGAAAAAGAGTGCGCCATAGGATGTGTTCTACTTTCGTTGAAAGCCGACTAAAGGCGTTTATATTTAAAGATAGCCATTTTTGCTCTGGCAATAACAAATCTCCGACGCTCCACAACAATATTTGTTGAGAATCATCTTATTGCCTCTCTCTTTTTGTATCGTTGCTATAGTTAATTAACATAGCCTATTTTCGCCAAGGCGGAAAAATGAATAACGCATCCACCCATTTTCGTGCAGCGGCGCCTGGGGAGAGCCAGGATGACCTGCAGGCGCTCAGTCAGGCTTTTTCATTGCCGAAATTAAGCTATGTCGATATTTCGCGGCAGGAGCGGTTAACGCAAATGATGACGCGCTGGCCACTGTTGGCCGAATTGGCGCAGACCACGGGGAGCCACTGATCTATGCCGGTGATCGCGCTGCAAGGGTTGCGGGGTGGAATGGGGACGACGTCGGTCACGGCGGCGCTCGCCTGGGCGTTGCAGCAGCTGGGCGAGTCGGTGTTGGCGATCGATTTCACGTCGGACAATCTGCTGCGCCTGCATTTCAACACGCCGTTCGAGCTGGCGCGCGGCTGGGCCCGCGCAGAGCGGGACGGCGGGCGCTGGCAGGAAGGGGCGCTGCGTTATTGTGAAAACCTCGACTTTCTGCCCTTTGGCCGCCTGAATGCGCTGGAACGGCTGGAAGTGCAGAGTCAGTGTCGGGAGCAGCCGGAACGCTGGCGCGACAACGTGCGCCAACTGATCGCCGGCGATCCGCAGCGCTGGATCCTGCTGGATGTCCCGGTCGGGGACGGCGTTCTGGCGCAGCAGGCGCTGCAGCTTGCCGACAGCGTGTTCGTGCTGTTGAACCCCGACGCCAACTGCCAGGTACGGCTCCATCAGCAGACGCTGCCGAACGACTGCCGTTTCCTGGTCAATCACTACTCCTCCGCCAGCCAGCTGCAGCAGGATCTGCATCAGCTGTGGCTGCAAACCCTGAGCGGTCTGCTGCCGGTGGTGATCCACCGCGACGAAGCGTTGGCGGAAGCGCTGGCGGTCAAACAGCCGTTGGGCGAGTACCGCCCCGAGAGCCTGGCGGCGGATGAAGTGCTGACGCTGGCCAACTGGTGCCTGATCAACCTCAAACGGGGCGTTGCGCCATGAGCCGGGTGCTGAGCCTGCTGCTGGTGCCGCCGGTGCGTCAGGCGGTGCAGACGCGCTACCGCGGCTATCGGCGCAACGGCGCGTCGGCGCTGACCGCCTTTTTCGCCACGCTGCTGGTGGCGTTGGGCTGGCTGCTGCTGCGCTTCGAATCGCCGGCCTGGCAGCGCGTGCGCGCCGGCCGCGCTTATTGGTTCCCGCATCTGTCCGCCGATCGCCCGCGCCCGGCGGATGCGCTGCGTTATCTGCTGCAGGGGCTGTGGCTACTGCTGTTTCGCAGCGGCCGCGCGCCGGTGCAGCGCGACTATTTTGCTGGTTGGCGGCGGCTGCAGCAGCGCTACGCCGACGGGCTGCAAGGCCTGCCGCAACGGCTGAAGAACGCCGGCGTGGAGCAGCGCTCGGTGGAGCGCCTCGGCCGCATGAGCCGCGGTATGCGGCGCGCGCTGTTTATCCTGGTCAGCGTGCTGGCGGCGATCCTCGCCATGCTGTGCATCTCGCAGCCGTTCGATCTGCCGGCGCAGTTCGTGTTCGTTCTGCTGCTGTGGGGGATCGCGATGGTGGTGCGCCGGGTGCCGGGGCGCTTGCCGGGGTTGATGCTGATCGTGCTGTCGCTGACTGTATCCTGTCGCTACTTGTGGTGGCGCTATACCGCCACGCTGAACTGGGACGACCCGCTCAGCCTGGTCTGCGGCCTGTTGCTGCTGGTGGCGGAAACCTACGCCTGGGTGGTGTTGGTGCTGGGCTATTTCCAGACCGTCTGGCCGCTTAACCGCCAGCCGGTGCCGCTGCCCGCCGATAGCGCCACCTGGCCGACCATCGATCTGATGGTGCCGACTTACAACGAAGATCTCGGGGTGGTGAAGCCCACCATCTACGCGGCGCTAGGCATCGACTGGCCGAAAGAGAAGGTGAACATCTATATCCTCGACGACGGCAACCGCCCTGAATTCCGGGCGTTCGCTGACGAAGTGGGGGTGAAATACATCGCCAGGCCGACCCACGAACACGCCAAGGCCGGCAACATCAACAATGCGCTGAAGCAGGCCACCGGCGAGTTCGTGGCGATCTTCGACTGCGACCACGTGCCGACGCGCTCCTTCCTCCAACTGACCATGGGCTGGTTCTTCAAAGACAAAAAGCTGGCGATGCTGCAAACCCCGCACCACTTCTTCTCGCCGGATCCGTTCGAACGCAACCTCGGCCGCTTCCGACAGACGCCCAACGAGGGCACCTTGTTCTACGGGCTGGTGCAGGACGGCAACGACATGTGGGACGCCACCTTCTTCTGCGGCTCTTGCGCCATTCTGCGCCGCAGCGCGCTGGACGAGATCGGCGGCATCGCGGTGGAAACCGTCACCGAAGACGCCCACACCTCGCTGCGCCTGCACCGGCGCGGGCACACCTCGGCCTATATTCGCATTCCGCAGGCCGCTGGGCTGGCGACCGAGAGCCTGTCGGCGCACATCGGCCAGCGCATTCGTTGGGCGCGCGGCATGGTGCAGATCTTCCGGCTGGACAACCCGCTGCTGGGCAAGGGGCTGAAACTGGCGCAGCGCCTATGCTACGCCAACGCCATGCTGCACTTCCTGTCGGGCATTCCGCGACTGATCTTCCTCACCGCGCCGCTGGCGTTTTTGCTGCTGCACGCCTACATCATCTTCGCACCGGCGCTGGCGATCGCGCTTTATGTGCTGCCGCACATGATCCACGCCAGCCTGACCAACTCGCGTATCCAGGGGAAATACCGCCATTCGTTCTGGAGCGAAATCTATGAAACCGTGCTGGCCTGGTATATCGCGCGGCCGACGACGGTGGCGCTGTTCAATCCGCACAAGGGCAAATTCAACGTCACCGCCAAGGGCGGGCTGGTGGAGGAGGAGCACGTCGACTGGGTGATCACCCGGCCTTACATGTTCCTGGTGATCCTGAACCTGGCCGGGCTGGCATTCGGCGTCTGGCGGTTGGCCTATGGCCCGACGGACGAGGTGATGACGGTGATCATCAGCCTGGTGTGGGTGCTGTACAACATGACGATTCTCGGCGGCGCGGTGGCGGTAGCGGTGGAGGCCAAGCAGGTGCGTCAGGCGCATCGCGTGGAAATCGCCATGCCGGCGGCGATCGCGCGCGCCGACGGCCATCTGTATCCCTGCACGCTGCGCGATTACTCCGACGGTGGCGTGGGCATTGAGATGCGGGTGGAAAACGCGTTGAAAGACGGCGACAAAGTCTCGCTGCTGCTCAAGCGCGGCCAGCAGGAGTACAGCTTCCCCTGCGTGGTGACGCGCGCCTTCGGCAACAAGGTGGGGGTGCGCCTGATCGACCTCTCCACCCGGGAACACATCGATTTCATTCAGTGCACCTTCGCCCGCGCCGATACCTGGGCGCTGTGGCAGGACGGGTTCCCTGAAGACCGGCCGATCGAAAGTCTGCGCGACGTGCTGGCGCTGGGCTTCCGGGGGTATGTACGCATGGCGGACTACGCGCCGCCGCTGGTGCGCGGTCTGCTGGTCGGGGTCACGTCGCTGACCGCCTGGGTAGTGTCGTTTATTCCGCGCGGCGTCGGCAGGGATCCGACCTTGGGTCAACAAGAAACAGTGGGTTAGCTGCGAGTTCAACCGCCCGCTCACTCGCCCGGTGAACAGGCTCCAACATTGATGATGATACGATGACGAGAAAAATAACCTGGTTAACTGCTCTGGCCTTAGGCATCAGTACCCTGTCGCAGGCCGAAACCGCCACCGTGCCGACCGTGGCGGCCCAGCCGCCGATCGCCGCGGCGGCCGATACGACAGCCCCGCCACCGCCGGCCGCCGCGCCGCAAGATCCGAATGCGCCGGTGCGCGACGTGTCGCTGTCGTTTGCGCAGATAGCGCCGCCGCCGGGCACCTTTATCCTGCGCGGCACCCGGCCGGACGGACAGATCGAATTCGGCGTGCGCAGCGATGAAGTGGTCTCGCAGGCGATGCTCGATATGGAGTTTACGCCGTCGCCGGCGCTGATCCCGGTGGAGTCGCACGTCAAGGTCTACCTGAACGACGAACTGATGGGTGTGACCACCCTCGCCAAAGAGCAGCTGGGCAAGCCCAATCGCATCCAGATGGCGATCGATCCGCGCTATATCACCGATTTTAACCGCGTCCGGTTGGTGTTCGTCGGCCATTATCAGAACATCTGCGAAAACCCGGCCAGCACCTCGCTGTGGCTAGACGTCAGCAAATCCAGCGCGCTGAAGCTGCGTTTCCAGACGCTGCCGGTGAAAAACGAGCTGTCGCACTTCCCTGAGCCGTTCTTCGACAGCCGCGATAATCGGCCGCTGACGCTGCCGATGGTGTTCGCCGGCCAGCCGGATCTGGCCCAGCAGCGCGCGGCGGGCATTCTGGCGTCCTGGTTTGGCAGCAAGGCACAGTGGCGCGGGCAATCCTTCCCGACGCTGTACAACGCGCTGCCGACGCAGCACGCGGTGGTGTTCGCTACCAACTCGCAGCGCCCGGATTTCCTGCGCGATTATCCGGCGGTCAACGGCCCGACGGTGGAGATGATCAGCCACCCGGACAATCCGTACGTCAAACTGCTGCTGATTCAGGGACGTGACGACAACGATTTGATCACCGCGGTGAAGGGCATCGCGCAGGGCAACATCCTGTTCCGCGGCCAGAACGTGACGGTGGACAAGGTGGAGCAGCTCGCGCCGCGCCAGCCTTACGACGCGCCGAACTGGGTGCGCACCGATCGGCCGATGACCTTCGCCGAGCTGCAGCAATACGCCGAACAGTTGCAAACCAGCGGCATCGAGCCCGGCCCGATTTCGCTGACCATGAACCTGCCGCCGGATCTGTTCCTGATCCGCAGCACCGGCATCGACATGCACCTGAAATACCGTTACACCGCGCCGCGCATTCAGGACGGTTCGCGGCTGAGCGTCAGCCTGAACAACCAGTTCGTGCAGGCGTACTCGCTGGTGCCGGAACACGAGCAGGGCGCGCAGCTGCTGCGCCTGCCGCTGACGCAGGGGCTGCTCGACTCCGACAAGAACGTCAGTATTCCGGCGCTGCGGCTGGGCGCCACCAACCAGCTGCGCTTTGACTTCGATTACACCACGCTGCTGGCCAGCGGCGCGGAAGGGCGCTGCGAAACCTACTCCTTCACGCAAAACCATGCGGTGATCGACGGCGCGTCTACCATCGATTTCTCCGGCTACCGCCACTTTATGGCGATGCCGGACCTGCGCGCCTTCGCCAACGCCGGCTTCCCGTTCAGCCGCCTGGCGGATCTGTCGCAAACGCTGGTGTTGGTGAACCAGAAACCGCAGCCGGCGCAGGTCAGCGCGCTGCTGAACGCGCTGGGGGTGATCGGCGCGCAAACCGGCTACCCGGCGCTGGCCTTCACGCTCAGCGACGACTGGTCGCAGGCCAAGGATCGCGACGACGATATCCTGATGGTCGGCACCATCCCGCCGGAGCTGCGCGACGACAAGAAAATCAGCCTGCTGGTGGACGCGACCCAAAGCTGGGTGAAACAGCCGACGCGGCAGCCGCCGCTGCCCAGCGCGGAAGTGCTGGCAGAAGATACCAAACCGGACAGCAAGACCACCGTCAGCTCCGAGGGGGCGATGTCGGCGATCATCGGCGTGCAGTCGCCGTTTAACGACCAGCGCAGCATCGTGGCGCTGCTGGCGGACAGCCCGCGCGGCTATGAGCTGCTGAACAATGCCTTGCTGGACAGCGGCAAGCGCGCCGCGGTGTTCGGCTCGGTGGCGGTGATCCGCGAATCGGGGGTCAACAGCCTGCGCGTCGGCGATATTTACTATGTCGGCCACCTGCCGTGGTGGGAGCGGCTGTGGTATGCCCTCTCCACCCATCCGGTGCTGCTGGCGGTGATCGCGGTGGTGCTGGTGGTGATCCTGGGGCTGATGCTGTGGCGCGGCCTGAAGGCCTTCAGCCGGCGTCGTCTGGCGCCTGAAGATCGGGATTGACGGCGGTGAGCGCGATGTTGCAACGCCTGTCGCTCGGCATGCTGCTGCTGTGCGCGTTCAGCGCGGTGGCGGCCTGCGAGTGGCCGGGCTGGCAACAGTACAAGCAGTACTACATCAGCCCGCAGGGGCGGGTGATCGATCCGAGCAGCCTGAACAAAATCACCACCTCCGAGGGGCAGAGTTACGGCCTGTTCTTCGCCCTGGTGGCCAACGACCGGCCGACCTTCGATCGGCTGCTGGCCTGGACGGAGAACAACCTGGCGGCGGGCGATCTCAGCGCCCGTTTGCCTGCCTGGCTGTGGGGCGAGAGCGACGACAAGCAGTGGAAGGTGCTGGACGCCAACTCGGCGTCGGACGCCGATCTGTGGATTGCTTACAACCTGCTCGAGGCTGGCCGCCTGTGGAAAAGCCGGCGTTATCAAACCCTGGGGACGCTGCTGCTGCAACGCATCGGCCGCGAGGAAGTGGCCGACATTCCCGGCCTGGGCCTGATGCTGTTGCCGGGCAAAGTCGGGTTCGTGGCGGAAGATCGCTGGCGGTTGAACCCCAGCTACCTGCCGCCGCAGCTGCTGGCGCGTTTTGCGGCGTTGAACGGCCCGTGGCGCGCGATGCGCCAGGTCAACCAGCGGCTGTGGCTGGACACCGCGCCGCACGGTTTCTCACCGGACTGGGTGGTGTGGCGGGTCGGCGCCGGCTGGCAGCCGGATACCGTCAAGCCGAACGTCGGCAGCTACGACGCCATTCGGGTTTATCTGTGGGCCGGCATGCTGGCGGACGACGATGAGTACAAGGCGGCGCTGCTCGAACGCTTCCAGCCGATGGCGCAGCTCACCGCCAAACAGGGCGTGCCGCCGGAAAAAACCGATACCGCCAGCGGCAAAACCACCGGCACCGGCCCGGTCGGCTTTTCTGCCTCGATGCTGCCGATGTTGGTGACGCAGGCCGAGGCGCTGGCGACACAGCGGCAACGCATCAGCGAACATCCGCCGGGTGACGACGCCTATTTCAGCGCCTCGCTGACGCTGTTCGGTCAGGGGTGGGATCAACAACGTTATCGCTTTAATCGTCAGGGTGAATTGCAACCCTCGTGGGACGGCCAATGCACAACTTCAAAATAAACTGGCTGAATTTGATTCCGCTGAGCCTGGCGATGTTGCCGCAGGCGCGCGCTGCGGAGGCTGTGGCGCCGGAACAGTGGTTGCTGGAACAGGTGCGTATTGGCGAGGCCGGCAACAAGGACGATCTGGTGCGCCAGTCGCTGTACCGGCTCGAGCTGATGGATCCGAACAACCCGGACGTGATCGCCGCGCGCATGCGTTTGGCGCTGCGGCAGGGCAACATGGCGCTGGCGCAGCAGCAATTGGACAAGCTGAAAACCCTCGCGCCGCAGTCCAGCGCCTATCGCCAGGCGCAAATGAATATGCTGCTGACGCAGCCGGAAACCCGGCAAAAGCTGCAGCAGGCTCGCCTGATGGCGACCGCCGGCCGGTTGCCGGAGGCCAAGGCGCAGTACGATGCGCTGTTCCACGGCGAGCCGCCGACGCTCGAGTTGGCGGTGGAGTATTGGCGGCTGGTGGCGCGCTTGCCGGGGCAGGAAGCGAAGGCGTTGAAGCAGCTGCAGGCACTGGACCAGCAATATTCCGGCAACGTGGCGCTGCGCATGTCGCTGGCGCGCATGCTGTTCAGTCAGAACCAGGACGCGCAGGCCTATGAACTGCTGCAGAAGATCGCCGCCGATCCGGCCGGGCGCGGCGATGCCGCCGATCTGTGGCTGGATAAGGTCAAAGCGATACCGGTCAGCGCGCAAAGCGTGGCGGCGCTCAACCGTTTCCTCGGCGTGTTCGACACCGGCGATCAGGCGACCAGCGCCCGTGAAGAGCTGGCCAGGCAGCAGAAACTGTTGGCCGATCCGGCGTATCAGGCACGGGTGCGCGGCCTGGCGCAGGTGGATAAAGGCGGCAGCCGGGCGGCTATTCCGGCGTTGCAAACGGCGTTGGCGGCGACGCCGAACGACGCCGAGGTGCTGGGCGCGCTCGGCCAGGCTTATTCGCGCGCCGGCAACCGCCCGCAGGCGCTGAAACTGTTCCGACAGGCGCTGGCCGCCGACAAGAACGGCTACGACAGCGGCAAGTGGCAAAGCCTGATCAAGAGCACCGGCTACTGGCTGGCGATCGACGAGGGCGACAAAGCGCTGAAGGCCGGCAATCTCGCGCTGGCCCGGCAGAAATATCAGCAGGCGCGCCAGCTCGACGACAGCGACGGTGATGCGTTTATCGGCCTGGGCGATGTGGCGGTGGCGAGCAAGGATGACGCCGCGGCGGAAGGATTTTATCAGCAGGCGCTGCGGCGCGACCCCGGCAACGGCAGCGCGCTGCGCGGCCTGGTGAATCTCTATCAACGGCAGTCGCCGGAAAAAGCGCTGGTCTACCTCAACGGCCTGCCGCGTAGCCAACAGGCCAAGCTGCGCAGCACCCTCGACGGACTGCGGCTCGATATGTTGAAGCAGCAGGCGGAGACGCTGGCGGCGCAGCAGCAGTGGCAGCAGGCGGCGGACATCTACCGCCGTGCTCAGTCGATGGATCCCGACGACGTCTGGCTGACCTATCGCTATGCGCAGGCGCTGCGTCAGGCCGGGCAGCCGCAGCAGGCGGACGCTCTGTTCCGGCAGCTGGCGCAGCGTCAGCGTGCCAATCCGCAGCTGACCTACGCCTATGCGCTCTACCTTTCCGGCAGCGATCGCGACGACCAGGCGCTGGCGCAGCTCAATACGCTGCCCGCCGCGCAGTGGAACGACAACATGCGCGAACTGGCGCAGCGGCTGAAAATGCAGGCGGTGATCGCGCAGGCCGAACGGCTGCGGGCGGCCGGTGACGAACCGGCGGCGGAAGCCTATCTGCGCCGTCAGCCGGCGGACACCCGCCTCGATTTGCTGCTGGCCGACTGGGCGCTGGCGCGCGGGGAGTATGCGGCGGCGCTGGATGACTATCAGCGGGTGAAACGGCGTGAGCCGAACAACCCGGATGCACAGCTGGGCGAGATCGAAGCTTATGTGGCGCAAGGGGATCTGGACGCGGCGCGCCAGCGGCTGAAAACCGAACCGCAGCCGCAGGACGCTTCGCTCAACAGCCAACGTCGTGTCGCCAACGCCTGGGGCGCGGTCGGCGATCCGCAGCAGGCCGAAGCTATCTTCGACCGACTGAAAACGGCGGCGGCTTCGGAGCCCGTCGGGCAGACCAAGGCGCTTGTTTACCGTGACGCCGCCCGGCTGGAAAGGGCTCAGCAACAGCCTGAGCGGGCACAGCAGGATTATCGCCAGGCGATGGTAGCCGGCGGCATCACGCCGACGCTGCCGCAGGACAATGACAGCTACACCTATTTGACGCGCAATAATCCGAACGACGACTGGCTGAAACGCGGCATTCGTTCCGACGCCGCGGATCTGTACCGGCAGCAAGACGTGAACGTCACGCTCGATCACGATTACTGGCGCTCGAGCGGCACCGGCGGCATTTCCGACTTCAATGCACACGACACCATGCTGCAGGTGGACATGCCGCTGTATGACGGACGCGCCTTCTTGCGTACCGACACCGTGCAGCTGGATGCCGGGCGTTTCTCGACCGACGGCAGCGGCCACTATTACGAGACTTTCGGTACCTGCAACACGCAAGGGTGCCGCGGCGATGAACACCAGAAAACCACCGGCACCAGCGTGGCGGCCGGCTGGAAAAACGATCGCTGGGCCGCCGATATCGGCACGACGCCGATGGGCTTCGAGGTGGTCGACTGGACCGGCGGCCTGGCCTACAGCGGCGACTGGAACCACATCGGCTGGACGCTGGCGGCTTCGCGGCGGCCGATCTCCAGCTCGCTGCTGGCGTTTGGCGGCGCCAAAGACCCGAATACCGGCATTACCTGGGGCGGCGTGCGCGCCACCGGCGTCAGCCTGAGCGCCAGCTACGATCGCGGCGAGGCGAACGGCGTGTGGGCCGATCTCAGCGCGCACCAGATTACCGGCAAGAACGTGGCGGACAACCAGCGACAGCGGTTGATGGCCGGCTACTACTACAAGCTGATCAACGAAGACAATCGTCGTCTGAGCGTCGGGCTCAATACCATGCTGTGGCACTACCAGAAGGATTTGAGCGGCTATTCGCTGGGACAGGGCGGCTATTACAGCCCGCAGCAATATCTGTCGCTGTCGCTGCCGGTTAACTATCGCCAGCGCACCGAGAACTGGTCGTGGGAGCTGGGCGGTTCGGTTTCGCTGTCCCATTCGAAAACCGACAGCCAGCGCCGCTATCCGCTGCAGGGGCTGATCCCGGATTCACTGCCCGATAAGTTCGCCGTTGAGGACGGCGGCGCCTCGAGCGGCGTCGGTTATACCCTGCGGGCGATCGTCGAACGCCGTCTCAGTTCGCACTGGACGCTCGGCGCCGGTATCGACATTCAACAGGCGAAGGACTATACGCCGAGCCATGCGTTGATTTATCTGCGCTATTCCCTGGCCGGTTGGCAGGGTGATCTCGATTTGCCGCCGCAGCCGCTGACGCCTTACGCCGACTTCAAGTAACCGGGAGGGGAAAGATTCGGAGTGTCGGACGCCGGGGAGTTTTGTTACCCTGTGTCCGGGTCGCGTTTGTTCGCTTTAGGAAAAGACTGAAACCCGCGATTTTCTTGGTTTTGCCTGCGGCATAGCCAGATAAAAACAGCCGATGATCGAGTATACTCAGCCCGGTTCGAGGGGGCGGGTGAGAGTCAGCCCCCTTTTTTGTTTCAGCCCGATTTCACGGAGAGCAGGTTTGCGGGTCAGGCGTTCGTTAACGATTAAGCAGATGGCGACGGTGTCCGGTGTGGCGCTGGTCACGATCTGCATCTTTATCGTGATCCAGTTATTCCACTTTGTGCAGCAGCGCAGGGATGACTACGCCCAGCAACTGGAGAATATCGCTCACTCCGTGCGCCAGCCGCTGGCGGAAGCGGTGCTGCGCATGGACGTGCCGGAAGCCAAAAGGGTGCTGAACACGCTGTTGCCGGTCGGCATTCTCAGCCGGGCGGATATCGTCTTGCCGAACGAGTTTCAGGCGCTGCACGCCAATTTCCCGCCGGAGCGGCCGGTGCCGACGCTGATCGCCCGGCTGTTTGAGCTGCCGATCCAAATTTCCGTGCCGCTCTATTCGCTGGAGCGGGTGCCGGCCAATCAGCAGCCGCTGGCCTATCTGGTGCTGCAGGCCGACTCGTTCCGCATGTACCAGTTTATCCTCAGCATTTTGTCGACCATGCTCTCGACCTACCTGCTGCTGGCGCTGATCCTGTCGGTGGCCATCACCTGGTGCATGAACCGGCTGATGGTGCACCCGCTGCGCGCGATGGCCAAGGAGCTGGAAAACATCTCGCAGGACGAAGCGCCCTATCACCAGCTGATGCTGCCGGCGCTGCACCAGGACGACGAGCTTGGCCTGCTGGTGCGCAACTACAATCGCAATCAACAGACGCTGGCCAAGGCGCATGCCGACATGAGCCGCCTCAGCACCCGCCATCCGGTGACCGAACTGCCGAATCCGGCGTTGCTGAATGCGTTGCTGGAACAGCATATCGCTTCCAGCCTGCGCCCCGAGCGTTTTAACCTGCTGGTGATCGGCATCGAGACGCTGCATGAAGCCTCTGGAGTGATGAGCCCGGCGATGCGTGAAGCGCTGCTGTTGGCGCTGGCGAAGAAGCTGCGCGGCTGCATCGACGAAAACGGCGTGCTGGCACAGCTGAGCAATACCGAATTCGCCATTCTGGCCAAGGGCATCGAGCGGCCGTTCCACGCCATGCAGCTGGCGCGGCGCATCATGGCGGAGATCAACGCGCCGTTGACGCTGGAAGGTCTGGCGCTGCGGCCCAACGCCAGCATCGGCATCGCGCACTACCTCAATCAGGGGGAGAGTGCGGAACAGCTGCTGCGCAGCGCCACCTCGGCGATGATGTCCGCGCACCGCGAAGGAAAAAATCAGATCCTGTTCTTCGAGCCTAGCCTGACGGAACGCACGCAGAAGCGGCTGACGCAGGAGAGCGAGATCCTGCACGCCATCGAACAGCGGCATTTCACGCTGTTCCTGCAGCCGCAGATCGACATGCAGTCCAACGAGGTAATCGGCGCCGAAGCGCTGCTGCGTTGGCAGCAGTATGACGGCAGCTATACCTTGCCGGCCGACGTCATCCCGCTCGCGGAAGAGCTGGGCGTGATTGTGCCTCTCGGCAACTGGGTGCTGGAAGAATCCTGCCGTATCTTGGCGGACTGGCAGCTACGTGGCATTGCGCTGCCGCTGGCGGTCAACGTTTCCGGTATTCAGATGCAGGATGAAGCGTTCGTCCCGCATCTGAAAAACCTGCTGGCGCAGTATCGGATAGACCCGCGCAAGCTGCTGCTGGAGATCACCGAGACGGTACGCATCGACGATCTCGACCGCGCGCTGGCGCTGCTGCGCGAGCTGCACGATCTGGGGCTGTCGATCGCGCTGGACGACTTCGGCATGGGCTACTCCAGCCTGGAGTATCTCAATCGCTTGAAATCCCTGCCGATCGATTTGATTAAAATCGACCGCAGCTTCATTCAGGGGCTGCCGGCTGACGATGCGATGGTGCGCATCGTCAGTTCGATCTCCGAAGTGCTGGCGTTGCCGGTGATGGCCGAAGGCGTGGAAAACGCCGAGCAGCGCGATTGGTTGCTGCAGCACGGCATTCGCAGCGGGCAAGGATTCCTGTTCGCCCGTCCGTTGCCGCGCGAAGCGTTCGAAGCCGAGTTTTGCCGCGCGGCGCCGTAAGCGCCGCGTTTACCTTTCCGGTACTTTTCCCCGTCCGAAAATCGCTATCTCTCCTCTACCTCTTTTGCGTTAGTGCAAACAAAGGCTTACGCAATTTTCAGCTTTGCACCCGGACTGACGCGTTTCAGCTCTTAAATTCACATCAACTCCCAGGGGCGGGTGCAACAAATTATTTCCATGTTGTTAAGTGGGTGTTATTTTCCGCGCAAGCAATGAACAGGCTGGATTTTTAGACTGCTGCCTGGTGCGTGTCTTCCCCCCATAGGATGTTCATATGAAAACAACGATCTTTAAGAGCCTCTATTTTCAGGTGCTGACGGCGATTACGCTGGGTATCCTGCTTGGCCATTTCTACCCTGACCTCGGCGCCGAGATGAAACCTCTGGGCGATGGCTTCGTCAAACTGATCAAGATGATTATCGCCCCGGTGATTTTCTGCACCGTGGTAACCGGCATCGCCGGCATGGAAAGCATGAAGGCGGTGGGCCGCACCGGTGCCATCGCGCTGCTGTATTTTGAAATCGTCAGCACCATCGCGCTGATTATCGGCCTGGTGATCGTCAACCTGGTGCAACCGGGCGCCGGCATGAACGTCGATCCCGGCACGCTGGACGCTAAGGCGGTGGCCGTCTACGCCGAGCAGGCGCAGCAGCAGGGCATCATTCCGTTCCTGCTGGACATCATCCCCGGCAGCGTGATCGGCGCGTTTGCCAGCGGCAACATTCTGCAGGTGCTGCTGTTCGCGGTGCTGTTCGGCTTCGCCCTGCATCGTCTGGGTGATAAGGGGCAGCTGATCTACAACGTGATCGACAGCTTCTCGCGGGTGATTTTCGGCATCATCAACATGATCATGCGCCTGGCGCCGCTCGGGGCCTTCGGTGCGATGGCGTTTACCATCGGTAAATACGGCGTCGGCACCCTGGTGCAACTCGGCCAGCTGATCGTGTGCTTCTACATTACCTGTATCCTGTTCGTGGTGGTGGTGTTGGGCAGCATCGCCCGCGCCAACGGCTTCAGCATCTTCAAATTCGTCAACTACATCAAAGAAGAGCTGTTGATCGTGCTGGGGACCTCGTCGTCCGAGTCCGCGCTGCCACGCATGCTGGATAAAATGGAGAAGCTGGGCTGCAAGAAATCGGTGGTGGGCCTGGTGATCCCGACCGGGTACTCCTTTAACCTGGACGGCACGTCTATCTACCTGACCATGGCCGCGGTGTTTATCGCGCAGGCGACCAACACCCACATGGATATCATGCACCAGATTACTCTGCTGGTGGTGCTGCTGCTTTCCTCCAAAGGCGCGGCGGGCGTGACCGGCAGCGGCTTTATCGTGTTGGCCGCCACCATCTCCGCCGTTGGCCACCTGCCGTTGGCCGGGCTGGCGCTGATCCTCGGCATCGATCGCTTCATGTCGGAAGCCCGCGCGCTGACCAACCTGGTGGGTAACGGAGTGGCGACCGTGGTGGTCGCGAAATGGTGTAACCAACTGGATGAGAAACAGCTGAAAGACACGCTGAACAACAAAAACGCCGGCGCGGACAAAACGCAGCCTTCCGCCTGATATTGGCGGCAAATCACCGGCCGCAGCCGCGGCCGGTGAGGTACAACCCCTGCCTCGTAACGATTTCTTGCATTAAAAAACCCGCTATCTATTATTTTTCACTCTAATGAGTGACATCCGCAAAGGCGCGCGGTCTAACACGATGGTACACTTTCTGCTTTCCGCCCCACTGTGAAACTCAGGGCGTATTTTTATGATTCCATTGAATGGAATACACGCATTTGCATAAGAAATTGGATAGTCATTAAGTAGGGGTTCACATGCAGGGCACCAGAATTCATCTTATAGTTGGTGGGCTGCTATTGGCTGCCGCCAGTAGCAGCGTGCAGGCTGAAGCACTACAACCCGATCCTGCCTGGCAGCAGGGGGCGCTGGCCAACGGGTTTTCATGGCAGATTCTCGATACGCCGCAGCGGCCAAGCGACCGCGTGGAACTGCGGCTGATCGTCAATACCGGCTCTCTGGTGGAGTCTTCGCAGCAGACCGGCTTCGCCCATCTGCTGCCGCGGCTGGCGTTGGCGCGAAGCGAAAGCTTTACCGCGCCGCAGCTGCGCGCCCTGTGGCAACAGAGCGTAGATAACGAGCGGCCGCTGCCGCCGGCGATCGTCTCGTATGATTTCACCATGTATAACCTCAGCCTGCCGAACAACCGGCCAGACCTGCTGAAAGAAGCGCTGGCCTGGCTGGCGGACACCACCGGCAAACTGGCGATCGACGAGCATACGGTGCACGCGGTGATGAATTCCACCATCAATCCGGTCGGCACTTTCCCGCCCAATACCCAAGACGTCTGGTGGCGTTACCGCCTGAAAGGCTCGACGCTACTGGCGCACGATCCTGCGCAGCCGGCGAAACGGCCGGTGAACCTCGAGCAGCTGAAGAAATTCTATCAACAGTGGTATACCCCGGACGCCATGACGCTGTTCGTGGTCGGTAAGATTGACAGCCGCAGCTTGGGCGAGCAGATCAACAAGGCGTTCTCGCCGCTGCAAGGCAAACGTGAAACCCCGGCCCCGATGCCGACGCTGACACCGCTGCCGCAGCAGCCGGTGAGCCTGATCAGCGAGCAGGTGAAACAGGATACGCTGTCGATCATGTGGGATTCGCCGTGGCACCCGATTCGCGATTCACAGAGCCTGCTCCGTTACTGGCGTGGCGATCTCGCCCGCGAGGCGCTGTTCTGGCATCTTCAGCAGACGCTGGAAAAAAGCGACCAGAAGAGCCTGCATCTGGGCTTTGACTGTCGCGTGCAGTACCAGCGCGGGCAGTGCGCCATCCATCTGGATACGCCGAACAACAACCTGAACGGCAGCCTGGGCTTTATCGCCCGCGAGCTGGCCAACGTGCGTGACAACGGCCTGTCCAAAGAGGAATTCGATGCGTTGCTGGCGCAGAAAAACGATCAGCTGAGCAAGTTGTTCGCCACCTACGCCCGCACCGATACCGATGTGCTGATGAGCCAGCGCCTGCGTTCGCAGCAGAGCGGGGTGGTGGATATCGCACCGGAGTTGTATCAGAAGCTGCGCCAGGAGTTCCTGTCCAGCCTGACGCTGGAGACGCTGAATCAGGCGCTGAAGCTGCAGCTTTCTCAGGAGGCGACGCTGGTGCTGATGCAGCCGAAAGGCGAGCCGGAAATGAGCATGAAGCAGCTGCAGGAAACCTATGACGGCATCATGATGCCGGCGCCGGCGGTGGTGACGGAAGAAGCCAAACCGGCCGACACCGCGGTGGCAGCGCCGGCGACGGACGCCAGCGCGCAATAATTAGCCGCAGGCAGGGGGCTCAGGCCCCCTCAGTTGCGGTATAGCACCTTGATGATGTGGTAACCGAACTGGGTTTTGACCGGGCCGTAAGGTTTGAGCAGCGGGATGCTGAACACCGCTTTATCGAACGCTGGCACCATCGCGCCTTTGTTGAATTCGCCCAGCGAGCCGCCGTTGCGTTTTGACGGGCAGCTCGAGTATTTGCGCGCCAGCGTGTCGAAGCTGACGCCGCGCTTCAGCTTGGCCAGCAGCTCGTTGGCCAGCTTTTCATTGTCTACCAGAATGTGCAGGGCGCACGCCGTTTTTGCCATGGTATTGCCTTTGTCGATGCGAAAATTGCGCTGATTATACCCGCTAAATCTCATCGGCGCTTTCTGCTACAATTCCCTTCCACGTTTTACAGCCGAGCAAGCCAGCACCATGCGATTAAACCCCAGCCAACAACAAGCCGTCGAATTCGTTACCGGGCCCTGCCTGGTGTTGGCCGGTGCCGGTTCCGGCAAGACGCGCGTTATCACCAACAAGATAGCCCACCTGATCCACCATTGCGGCTATCAGGCGCGGCACATCGCCGCCGTAACCTTTACCAACAAGGCCGCGCGCGAGATGAAAGAGCGCGTGTCGCAAACCCTGGGGCGCAAAGAGGCGCGCGGGCTGATGATTTCCACCTTCCATACGCTGGGGCTGGAGATCATCAAGCGGGAATATGTGGCGCTGGGGATGAAGTCCAACTTCTCGCTGTTCGACGATCAGGATCAGCTGGCGCTGTTGAAAGAGCTGACCGAAAAATGGCTGGAAAGTGACAAAACGCTGGTGGCGCAGCTGATTTCGACCATCTCCAACTGGAAAAACGACCTGATCGATCCTCAGCGAGCGGCGGAGCTGGCGCGCTCGGAGCGCGACAAGCTGTTCGCCCACTGCTACGGCCTGTACCACGCCCATATGCGGGCGTGCAACGTGCTGGACTTCGACGACCTGATCCTGTTGCCGACGCTGCTGTTGCAACGCAACGAAGAGGTGCGCGAACGCTGGCAGCAGCGCATCCGCTACCTGCTGGTGGATGAGTACCAGGATACCAACACCAGCCAGTACGAGCTGGTGAAGCTGCTGGTGGGCAACCGCGCGCGCTTTACCGTGGTGGGTGACGACGACCAGTCGATCTACTCCTGGCGCGGCGCGCGGCCGCAGAACCTGGTGCTGCTGAAGGAAGATTTCCCGGCGCTGCAGGTGATCAAGCTGGAGCAAAACTACCGTTCCAGCGAGCGCATTCTGAAGGCGGCCAACATTCTGATCGCCAATAACCCGCACGTGTTTGAAAAACGGCTGTTTTCCGAGCTGGGATATGGCGAAGAGCTGAAGGTGGTGACCGCCAACAACGAGGATCACGAAGCCGAGCGGGTGGTGGGGGAGTTGATCGCCCACCACTTCGTGAAAAAGACCCACTACGGCGACTATGCGATCCTGTACCGCGGTAATCACCAGTCGCGGGTGTTTGAAAAGATGCTGATGCAGAACCGCATTCCGTACAAGATTTCCGGCGGTACGTCGTTCTTCTCGCGCCCCGAGATCAAGGATTTGCTGGCCTACCTGCGCGTGCTGACCAACCCGGAGGACGACAGCGCCTTCCTGCGCATCGTCAATACCCCCAAGCGCGAGATCGGCCCGGCGACGCTGCAGAAGCTCGGCGAATGGGCCAACCAGCGCAACAAGAGTTTATTCCACGCCAGTTTCGATCTGGGGCTGAGCCAGCACTTGACCGGTCGCGGGCTGGAATCGTTGCAGCGTTTCACCCACTGGCTGGGCGGCATCGCCCAACAGGCGGAACGTGAGCCGGTGGCGGCGGTGCGCGATCTGATCCGCGGCGTGGATTATGAGAGCTGGCTGTTTGAAACCTCGACCAGTCCGAAGGCCGCCGAAATGCGGATGAAGAACGTCAACACGCTGTTCGGCTGGATGACGGAGATGTTGGAAGGCAACGATCTGGACGAGCCGATGACGCTGACCCAGGTGGTGACGCGCTTCACCCTGCGCGACATGATGGAGCGCGGCGAAAGTGAAGAAGAGCTGGATCAGGTACAGCTGATGACGCTGCATGCCTCCAAGGGGCTGGAGTTCCCCTACGTGTTCCTGGTGGGCATGGAAGAAGGCCTGCTGCCGCATCAGAGCAGCATCGATGAAGACAATGTCGACGAAGAACGGCGTTTGGCCTATGTGGGGATCACCCGCGCGCAAAAAGAGCTGATTTTCACCCTGTGCCGCGAGCGCCGTCAGTATGGCGAGCTGGTGCGGCCGGAGCCGAGCCGCTTCCTGCTGGAGCTGCCGCAGGACGATTTGGCGTGGGAAACCGAGCGCAAAGTGGTGAGCCCGCAGGAGCGGATGCAGAAGGGACAGAGCCATCTGGCCAATATCCGCGCCCAGTTGGCCAAGGCTAAAGGCGGGAATTAAAAAGACAGGGCTAGATTACTGACAAAGGAGGAAAAAGCGTGGTTTTTCCTCCTTTGTGGTTATCAGCCGAAAATCAATGAATTGATTTTCCTTATTTTTTATATGCTGTCTTCTGAAACTTGGCAATGTCATCAGGTTTGCCATTAACCTCAGGCGCTCATCGCGCCCTGGTCATTTTAACGTTGTTCTTCCAACCGCAGCGTCCAGTGGACGTAGCTCTGCCAGTGGCTTTCCTGCTCCAGCGCCTCGGCGCGCAGCGGATGCTGTTCCAACCAACCCGGCGGCAAGATCACCGTCAGTTCATCGTCCTGATTGGCGCGTAAACGCACCGCCGGCAGCGTGTCGTCGCGGCGGCGGCTGGCGAAGATGATCGCCAGGCGCAAAATGCGGCACAGACGCTGCGCAGTACGCGGCGGCAGGGCGTTTTGCTGGTTCAACAGCGACAGGTCGAGAGGGTTGCTCTGGTTTTGCAGCAGGGTGGCCAGCAGTTTTTTCTGCGCCGGGGTAAAGCCGGGTAAGTCCAGGTGGCGGATCAGGTAGGCGGCGTGTTGCGGCGCCTGCTTGAAATCGACGCTAAGGCCGAGTTCGTGGATCAGGCTGGCGCTGTGCAACAGCTCGCGACATCGTGCGTCCAGCTGCCACTCGTTGGCGACCTGCTGTGAGAAATTGGCGGCGAGCTGGCTGACGCGCTCGGCTTGCTCGGTGTCGATCAGGTAACGGCGCTGCAGGTTGCGGATGGTGCGGATGCGAATATCCTGCTCCACCGGCAGATGCAGCATGCCGTAAACCAGGCCTTCACGCAGCGCCCCGCCGGCCAGCATCATGCTCTCGATGCCCAGCTCCTGGAAGATGGCCAACAGAATGGACAGGCCGCTCGGGAAGACCAGCGCGCGCTCCAGCGTCAACCCTTCGATCTCCAACTCTTCCAGCTTGCCGCACTGAATGGCGCGCTGTTTCAGCTGGCGCAGCTTGGGCAGGGTGATGCGTTCATCCATGCCTTGCGCCACCATGATTTCCTGCAGCGCTTGCACGGTGCCGGAAGCGCCGACGCAGATCTGCCAACCTTGCTGGCGCAGCTGCGGTGCGATCGGCCGCACCATTTCGCGTGCGGCCTGTTCGGCGCGCTCGAAGTTTTCTTGCCCAAGATTGCGATCGCTGAAGTAGCGCTCCAGCCAGGTGACGCAGCCCATCGACAGACTATACAGCTGCGATGCCTGTGCGCCGGTGCCGGTGACCAGTTCGGTGCTGCCGCCGCCGATGTCGACGACCAGCCGCTGCTCCGGCCCGCCGGTAGTGTGCGCGACGCCGTGATAAATCAGCCGCGCCTCTTCTTCGCCGCTGATCACCTGCACCGGGCAGCCGAGGATTTGCTCGGCGACCTGCAGGAACTCATTGGCGTTAGACGCCAGGCGCAGCGTGGCGGTAGCGACGACGCGGATCTGCTCGCGCGGGATGTCCTGCAGGCGTTCGGAGAACAGCCGCAGGCACTGCCAGCCGCGCTGCATGGCCTCATGCGACAGGTGATTGTTCTGATCCAGCCCGGCCGCCAGGCGCACCTTGCGCTTGATCCGCGCCAGAGTCTGAATGCTGCCGGCCACCTCGCGCACCACCAACATGTGGAAGCTGTTGGAGCCGAGATCGATGGCAGCATAAAGCGTGCTGGAGCTGAGCATGGCAATCAGCTCGGGCGTTTACGGTTGTTGCGCGGCGCGCCGCCGCGACGAGGCGCGGAGTTGCGACGTGGGCCGTTGCCGCCGCGCGGGCGCGACAGGCGCTTCGGCGCCGGCAAATCGGTCAGCAGCGCATCGCTGTTGTACTTGCTCACCGGAATGCTGTGGTCGATATAGGTCTCGATCGCCGGCAGGTTGAGCGCGTACTCTTCACATGCCAGGCTGATGGAGTGGCCGCTGGCGCCTGCACGGCCGGTACGGCCAATGCGGTGCACGTAATCTTCGCAATCGTCAGGCAGATCGTAGTTGAAGACGTGGGTGACGGCAGGAATGTGCAGACCGCGCGCGGCGACGTCGGTGGCGACCAGAATATCGAGGTTGCCTTTGGTGAAGTCGTCGAGGATGCGCAGGCGTTTTTTCTGCGCCACGTCACCGGTCAGCAGGCCGACGCGGTGACCGTCGGCGGCCAGATGGCCCCAGATGTCTTCGCAGCGGTGCTTGGTGTTGGCGAAGATGATGGCGCGATCCGGCCACTCTTCTTCGATCAGCGTCTGCAGCAGACGCATTTTTTCTTCGTTGGACGGGTAGAACAGCTCTTCTTTAATGCGGTGGCCGGTTTTCTGTTCCGGTTCCACTTCAACATATTCGGCGTTGTTCATCTGCTCGAAGGCCAGTTCGCGTACGCGATAGGACAGAGTGGCGGAGAACAGCATGTTCAGGCGTTGATCGGCCGTAGGCATACGGCGGAACAGCCAACGGATGTCTTTGATAAAGCCGAGATCGTACATGCGATCGGCTTCATCCAGCACGACGACCTGCATCGCGCCGAGATCGACATAGTTCTGCTTGGTGTAATCGATTAAACGGCCGGTGGTGCCAATCAGAATGTCCACGCCGCTTTCCAGCACTTTCAGCTGTTTGTCATAGCCGTCGCCGCCGTAGGCCAGGCCCAGTTTCAGGCCGGTGCTCTGGGAGAGCGCTTCTGCATCGGAGTGGATTTGCACCGCCAGTTCACGCGTAGGCGCCATGATCAAGGCGCGCGGCTGATTGGTCTGGCGATCCTGTTTCGCCGGGTGAGTCAGCAAATAGTGAAAAGTAGACGCCAAAAACGCCAGCGTCTTTCCGGTACCGGTTTGCGCCTGACCTGCAACGTCACGCCCGGAGAGCGTGAGCGGCAATGCTAACGCCTGGATGGGCGTGCAATTGTGAAACCCTTTTTTCTCAAGGGCTTCAAGGACTAACGGGTGCAGGGCGAAGTCGGAAAACTTCTGTTCGGTCAAGTGTGTTTTGCTCATAGTGTGGTAGAATATCAGCTAACTATTGCTTTACGAAAGCACATCCGTTGAAATAAACGCGGTGCATTAAAATCACCTTGAGTTGGTTAATGCTACACCAACAAGGTAGACATAATCCTGTGGAGTAGAACATGAGCGATAAAATTATTCACCTGACTGACAGCAGCTTCGAAGCTGACGTGCTGAAAGCGGAAGGGCCGATCCTGGTCGATTTCTGGGCTGAATGGTGTGGGCCGTGCAAGATGATTGCTCCGATTCTGGATGAGATTGCCGAAGAGTTCGAAGGCAAACTGACCATCACCAAGCTGAATATCGATCAGAACCCGGCTACCGCGCCTAAGTACGGTATCCGTGGCATCCCTACGCTGTTGCTGTTCAAGAACGGTGAAGTGGCCGCGACCAAGGTTGGCGCGTTGTCCAAAGGTCAGCTCAAAGATTTCCTGAACGCGAATCTGTAATCGGGCGGGAAGCCCCGTATCAGGCGCCTGGCGGTGATGTTCAATTCACCGCTAGACGCCTGCCAAGAAGCGTGTTAAGTTTAACCACACTGCATATAGAACTTGCCCGAAGTTTTAAATCTAAAGAGTTTGAATCTAAAGCTATACTCTGTGTCGAACCACTGGCGTTGAAAGTAAACTGAACTCAGCCCGTGTTTTGGCAATCAAACGGTTTTGCAAAAATCATTTTTAAGGTACCTTCGATCTTCAACCGTCAATGCGTGCGCCCGATGTAAGCCATTTCTTACCGCGACGGCTCTGCGCCCGGTGATCGAACGTCCAGTAAACAGGCACGCATTTCGCTGCCATACCATTCACGATACAAGTTCGAGACATACCCCGAGTTTAAGAACCCACCACTATGAATCTTACCGAATTAAAGAATACGCCGGTTTCTGAGCTGATTACTCTCGGCGAAAATATGGGGCTGGAAAACCTTGCCCGCATGCGCAAGCAGGACATTATCTTCTCCATTCTGAAGCAACATGCGAAAAGCGGGGAAGATATCTTCGGCGACGGCGTGCTCGAGATATTGCAGGATGGATTCGGTTTCCTCCGCTCTGGAGACAGTTCCTACCTCGCCGGTCCCGACGACATCTATGTATCCCCTAGCCAAATCCGCCGTTTCAACCTCCGCACAGGTGACACCATTTCCGGTAAGATTCGTCCGCCAAAAGAAGGCGAGCGCTATTTTGCCCTGTTGAAAGTCAACGAAGTCAACTACGACAAGCCGGAAAACGCCCGCAGCAAGATCCTGTTCGAGAACTTGACGCCGCTGCACGCCAATTCCCGTCTGCGGATGGAGCGCGGCAACGGCTCGACCGAAGACCTGACGGCGCGCGTACTGGACCTGGCGGCACCGATTGGCCGCGGCCAGCGCGGCCTGATCGTGGCACCGCCGAAAGCCGGTAAAACCATGCTGCTGCAGAACATTGCGCAGAGCATCGCTTACAACCACCCAGACTGCGTGCTGATGGTGCTGCTGATCGACGAACGTCCGGAAGAAGTGACCGAGATGCAGCGCCTGGTGAAAGGCGAAGTGATCGCATCGACCTTCGACGAACCGGCTTCGCGCCACGTGCAAGTGGCCGAAATGGTAATCGAGAAGGCCAAGCGCCTGGTTGAGCACAAGAAAGACGTGATCATTCTGCTCGACTCCATCACCCGTCTGGCGCGTGCCTACAACACCGTGGTACCGGCTTCCGGCAAGGTGCTGACCGGTGGTGTGGACGCCAACGCCCTGCATCGTCCGAAGCGTTTCTTCGGTGCGGCACGTAACGTGGAAGAGGGCGGCAGCCTGACCATCATCGCGACCGCGCTGGTTGATACCGGTTCGAAGATGGACGAAGTGATCTACGAAGAATTTAAAGGTACCGGCAACATGGAATTGCACTTGGCGCGTAAAATCGCCGAGAAACGCGTATTCCCTGCGATCGATTACAACCGCTCCGGTACCCGTAAAGAAGAGCTGCTCACCACCTCCGAAGAGCTGCAAAAAATGTGGATCCTGCGCAAGATCATTCACCCGATGGGTGAGATTGACGCGATGGAGTTCCTCATTAATAAGTTGGCGATGACTAAAACCAACGATGAATTCTTCGATATGATGAAACGCTCATAATTCGTTAAAAAATTCGCTGAACGCCACGCCTAGTCGTGGCGTTTTTTGCTTTTGGCGGATACGATAAGTAGCAGTAATGGAAAAGTAAGTTGTTTCCTCGACTTATTGAGAATTCATCTTGTTTGTCGGTCGGCTCTGCGCCGGTCGGCTTTGCTGCTGTCGTTTTGTCAGCTGATGCGAAGAAAATAGGCATGAATCACCGTTGTCATAGGAAATGACCGAAAGGTGGCGGGGGCCGATGGCACAAGCTATTGCCCGTGGTAAGCTGCCTTATCTTCTACAGAGATCTGTTAACTGTGAACTTACTCACTATGAGTACTGAAATTCTATTTGTTTTCCTGTTTTCTTTGGCTTTTCTCTTTGTTGCCCGCAAGGCGGCAAAACGTATTGGTCTGGTAGATAAACCCAATTATCGCAAACGCCATCAGGGGCTGATTCCGCTGGTCGGCGGTATTTCCGTTTATGCCGGATTGTGCTTCGCGTTTTGGATTTCGGAACAACCTATCGCGCACGCCAAGCTTTATCTTACCTGCGCCGGCATTCTGGTGTTTGTGGGCGCGCTCGACGATCGTTTCGACATCAGCGTTAAAATCCGCGCCTTGGTGCAGGCGTTGGTCGGCATTGCCATGATGGTGTTCGCCGGTCTGTATCTGCGCAGCTTCGGCCATGTGCTGGGCGACTGGGAGATGTTGCTGGGGCCGTTCGGCTATCTGGTGACGCTGTTCGCGGTATGGGCGGCGATCAACGCCTTCAACATGGTCGACGGCATTGATGGCTTGCTGGGTGGGCTGTCGTGCGTCTCCTTCGGCGCGCTGGGTCTGTTGCTGTACCTGAGTGGCCACCATGAGATGGCCTTCTGGTGCTTTGCGATGATCGCCACCATCGTTCCCTATATTTTGCTCAACCTCGGCATCCTCGGCCGCCGTTATAAGGTGTTCATGGGGGACGCCGGCAGTACCCTGATCGGCTTTACCGCCATTTGGCTGCTGCTGCAAAGCTCGCAGGGTAAGGCACACTCGATTAACCCGGTGACCGCGCTGTGGATCATCGCTATTCCGCTGATGGACATGATAGCAATCATGTATCGTCGTTTACGCAAGGGGATGAGCCCCTTCTCTCCCGATCGTCAACATATTCACCACCTGATCATGCGCGCCGGCTTTACGCCGCGGCAGGCTTTCGTGTTGATCACCCTGGCGGCCGCATTGCTGGCGGCGGTTGGCGTGATCGGCGAACGCCTGACTTTTATCCCAGAGTGGGTTATGTTGGCATTATTCTTGCTTGCTTTCTTCCTGTACGGTTACTGCATCAAGCGCGCCTGGCGGGTTGCGCGGTACATTAAGCGTATCAAGCGTCGCCTGCGGCGTTCGAGCGATAACAAGCAAGTATCTTAACCAGAGGCTTTTTGGCTGTGATGAATCCAGAAACAACGTCTGACAAGCATATCCCGACGGTGGATAACGAACTCGATATCCGCGGCCTGTGCTGCACCCTGTGGCGTGGCAAACCGTGGATTATCGGCATTGCGGTGCTGTTCGCGGCGGTCGCGTTGATCGTCTCTTATCTGGTTAAGCAAGAGTGGAGCGCGACCGCAATCACCGATAAGCCCACGGTGAATGCGTTGGGCGGTTACTACTCCCAGCAGCAGTTCCTGCGTAATCTGGACGTGCGCACGCTGCCGGCGACGGCCGGCGATCAGCCGAGCATCGCGGATGAAGCTTACAATGAGTTCATCATGCAGCTGGCGGCTTACGATACGCGTCGCGATTTCTGGCTGCAGAGCGATTACTACAAGCAACGTCAGGAAGGGGATGCCCGCGCCGATGCGGCGCTGCTCGACGAGCTGATCAACAACATCCTGTTCACGCCGCGCGACGACAAAAAAGTGCCGAACGACGGCGTGAAGCTGACGGCGGAAACCGCTGCGGACGCCAACCGCCTGCTGCGTCAATACGTGGCCTTCGCCAGCCACCGCGCTGCCCTGCACCTGAATGAAGAGATTCAGGGGGCGTGGGCCGCTCGCACCACCTCGATGAAAGCGCAGGTTAAGCGCCAGGAAGCGGTGGCGGAGTCGGTTTACAAGCGCGAGCTGAACACCACGCAGCAGGCGCTGAAAATCGCCGAAAGCCAAGGGATCAGCCGCACGCAAACCGACACTCCGGCCGAGCAACTGCCGGATTCGGATCTGTTCCTGCTGGGCCGGCCAATGCTGCAGGCGCGTCTGGAAGGCCTGCAGGCCTCCGGCCCGACCTATGACCTGGATTACGATCAGAACCGCGCGATGCTGGCGACGCTGAACGTTGGCCCGACCTTGGATGAGAAGTTCCAGACCTATCGTTATTTGCGCACGCCGGAAGAGCCGGTAAAACGCGACAGCCCGCGCCGGGTCTTCTGGCTGATTTTGTGGGGCGCGATGGGCGCCTTGGTTGGCGCGGGTGTTGCCTTGGCGCGTCGGCCGCGTAGTTAAAAAATAATATAATAATCTGATGCAGGGCGCGTGAGCGCCCCATTCGCAGGCGGGGCCTGCGATTAACCGACCAAAAGAGATTCGCTGTGAAAGTGTTGACTGTTTTCGGCACCAGACCTGAAGCCATTAAAATGGCGCCGCTGGTACATGCACTGGCCCAGGATGAGGCCTTTGACGCAAGAGTCTGCGTAACGGCACAGCATCGTGAGATGTTGGATCAGGTATTGCGGTTGTTTGAGATCACGCCGGATTACGACCTGAACATCATGAAACCCGGCCAGGGGTTAACGGAAATCACCTGTCGCATCCTGGAAGGGCTGAAAGGGGTGTTGGAAGACTTCAAACCGGACGTGGTGCTGGTGCACGGCGATACCACTACCACGCTGGCGACCAGCCTGGCGGCGTTCTATCAACGCATTCCCGTTGGGCATGTCGAGGCCGGGCTGCGCACCGGCAATCTGTATTCTCCGTGGCCGGAAGAGGCCAACCGCAAACTGACCGGCCATCTGGCGATGTACCATTTCGCGCCAACCGAAAACTCGCGACAAAATCTGTTGCGCGAGCTGCTGCCGGACAACCGTATTTTCGTGACCGGCAATACGGTGATCGATGCGCTGTTCTGGGTGCGTGACCGTGTGATGAGCGATGCCGCGCTGCGAGCTGACCTGGCGCAGCGTTACCCGTTCCTCGATGCCGACAAGAAACTGATTCTGGTCACCGGCCATCGCCGCGAAAGCTTTGGCGGCGGCTTTGAGCGAATTTGCAGCGCGCTGGCGGAGATTGCCCGCAACCATCCGGAAGTGCAGGTAGTGTATCCGGTGCATCTCAATCCGAACGTCAGTGAGCCGGTGAATCGCATCTTGAAAGGTATCGACAACGTCATGCTGATCGAGCCGCAGGATTATCTGCCGTTTGTCTATTTGATGACTCAGGCCTATATGATCCTGACCGATTCCGGCGGTATTCAGGAAGAGGCACCATCGTTAGGCAAACCGGTGCTGGTGATGCGCGACACCACCGAACGCCCGGAAGCGATAGATGCGGGCACGGTACGCCTGGTCGGCACCGATGTAGCCAAAATTGTTGAAGCGGTGACCCGGCTGTTGACGGACGAAAGCGAATATCACGCGATGAGTCGGGCGCATAACCCATACGGTGACGGACATGCCTGTCAGCGTATCCTCGAAGCTTTAAAGAATCATCAGGTGACACTATGAGTTTTGACACTATTTCGGTTATCGGCCTGGGTTATATCGGCTTGCCAACGGCGGCGGCGTTCGCTTCCCGCAAGAAAAAAGTGGTGGGTGTAGATGTTAACCAACATGCGGTAGATACCATTAACCGCGGTGCGATCCACATCGTCGAGCCGGATCTGGACAAAGTGGTCAAGGACGCCGTCGACGGCGGTTTCCTGCAAGCGGTGACCAAACCGCTGGCGGCCGATGCGTTCCTGATCGCGGTGCCTACGCCGTTCAAGGGCGATCACGAGCCGGATCTGGCCTATGTCGAAACGGCGGCGAAATCGCTGGCGCCGGTGCTGAAAAAAGGCGATCTGGTGATCCTGGAGTCCACCTCGCCGGTAGGTGCCACCGAACAGATGGCGGAATGGCTGGCACAGGCGCGCAGCGATCTCAGCTTCCCGCAACAAGCGGGCGAAGCGGCGGACGTGAATATCGCCTACTGCCCAGAGCGCGTACTGCCGGGGCAGGTGATGGTGGAACTGATTCAAAACGACCGGGTGATCGGTGGCATGACGCCGAAGTGCTCGGAACGTGCCAGCGCGCTGTACAAGATTTTCCTCGAGGGCGAATGCGTGATCACCAACTCGCGCACTGCCGAGATGTGCAAGCTGACGGAAAACAGCTTCCGCGACGTGAATATCGCCTTTGCCAACGAATTGTCGTTGATTTGCGCCGAACAGGGGATCAACGTCTGGGAACTGATCCGCCTGGCGAATCGCCATCCACGGGTGAATATTCTGCAGCCGGGGCCGGGCGTCGGCGGTCACTGTATCGCCGTCGATCCGTGGTTTATCGTGGCGCAGAACCCGCAGCAGGCGCGCCTGATCCACACCGCTCGCCTGGTGAACGACGGTAAACCGTTGTGGGTGGTCGACCGGGTGAAAGCGGCGGTGGCCGATTGCCTGGCCGCCACCGACAAGCGCGCGTCCGAGGTGAAAATTGCCTGCTTCGGCCTGGCCTTCAAGCCGAATATCGACGATCTGCGTGAAAGCCCTGCGGTGGAAGTTGCCCATTTGATCGCTGAATGGCACGTCGGCGAAACGCTGGCGGTGGAACCGAACGTCGAACAGTTGCCGAAGTCGCTGACGGGTCATGTGACGTTGACGCCAATCGCTGAGGCGTTGCAGCAGGCCGATGTGATCGTGATGTTGGTCGATCACCAACAGTTCAAGGCCATCCGGCCGGAAGATGTAAAACAAACATGGGTTGTTGATACCAAAGGAGTATGGCGTTGAAACGTATTTTAGTTACCGGTGGTGCCGGTTTCATTGGCTCCGCAGTTGTGCGGCACATCATCGAGGCCACCGGCGATAGTGTGGTGGTGGTGGATAAGCTGACCTATGCCGGTAACCTCGAGTCGCTGGCGGTGGTGGCCGAGAGCGAGCGCTATGCTTTCGAGCGGGTCGACATCTGCGATCGCGCCGAGCTGGATCGGGTATTTGCCCAGTATCAGCCGGACGTAGTGATGCACCTGGCGGCGGAAAGCCACGTCGATCGCTCTATCGACGGCCCGGCGGCCTTTATCGAGACCAACGTGGTTGGCACTTACACTATGCTGGAAGCGGCGCGCCATTACTGGCAGCCGTTGGCGGCGGAGAAGAAGCTGGCTTTCCGTTTCCATCATATCTCCACCGACGAAGTGTATGGCGACCTGCACGGCACCGACGATCTGTTTACCGAAACCACACCGTATGCGCCGAGCAGTCCGTATTCCGCCTCCAAAGCGTCGAGCGATCATTTGGTGCGTGCCTGGTTGCGCACCTACGGTCTGCCGACCCTTGTGACCAACTGTTCGAACAACTACGGCCCTTATCACTTCCCGGAGAAGTTGATTCCGTTGGTGATTCTGAATGCGGTAGCCGGCAAACCGCTGCCGGTATACGGCAACGGCGCGCAGGTGCGCGACTGGCTGTATGTCGAGGATCACGCGCGCGCGCTCTATCAGGTTGTGACCGAAGGCGTGGTGGGCGAAACTTACAATATCGGTGGCCATAACGAGCGCAAGAATATCGAAGTGGTGCAGACCATTTGCGATCTGCTGGAAGAACTCGCGCCGAATAAGCCGCAGGGCGTGGCGAACTACCGCGATCTGATCACTTACGTGAAGGATCGCCCTGGCCACGATATGCGTTATGCCATCGACGCCGGCAAAATCGATCGTGAGTTGGGCTGGCGGCCGCAGGAAACCTTCGAAAGCGGCATTCGCAAGACGGTGGCCTGGTATCTGGCTAACGAAACCTGGTGGCGCCGGGTGCAAGACGGTTCTTATGCCGGTGAGCGTTTGGGGCTGTCAGATTAATTTAACGCCGCGTCGCTTTGCGCCGGCGCGGCGGGTTTTGGAGTAAGTATGAAAGGTATTATTCTGGCTGGCGGTTCCGGTACGCGTCTGCATCCGATTACTCGTGGCGTGTCCAAGCAACTGCTGCCGATTTATGACAAGCCGATGATCTATTACCCGATGTCGGTACTGATGTTGGCGGGGATCCGCGACATTTTGATCATCTCGACTCCGGAAGATCTGCCGTCCTTCGAGCGTTTGTTGGGTAACGGCGAACAGTTCGGCGTCAATCTCAGCTACGCTGCGCAGCCTAAGCCGGAAGGTCTGGCGCAGGCGTTTCTGATCGGCGAGGAGTTTATCAACGGCGATTCTTGCTGCCTGGTGTTGGGAGATAACATCTTCTTCGGCCAATCTTTCAGCCCGAAATTAAAAACCGTCGCGGCTCGCACCGAAGGTGCCACCGTGTTCGGTTATCAGGTGATGGATCCCGAACGCTTTGGCGTCGTGGAGTTTGACGAAAATTTCCGCGCGCTGTCGATCGAAGAAAAGCCGAAGAAACCGAAATCCGATTGGGCGGTGACCGGCCTGTACTTCTACGATAGCCAGGTGGTGGAGTTTGCCAAGCAGGTGAAGCCTTCCGAACGCGGCGAGCTGGAAATCACCAGCATCAACCAGATGTATCTGGAGCGTGGTGAACTGACCGTCGAGCTGTTGGGGCGTGGTTTCGCCTGGCTGGACACCGGGACTCACGACAGCCTGCTGGAAGCCAGCAGCTTCGTGCAGACGGTAGAAAAGCGCCAGGGCTTTAAAATCGCCTGTCTGGAAGAGATCGCCTGGCGTAACGGCTGGCTGGATGACAAGGGGTTGAAACGCGCCGCCACCTCATTGTCCAAAACGGGCTACGGCAAGTATTTGCTGGATCTGCTGCATGCGCGTCCACGCCACTATTGAGCCTTTGTCATGGGAAAGCGAGTTTTTCGCACTAGACAGCGCGAAACTCGGCTTCTCCTCCTCGGCTCCGGTGCTTGTCGAAGCCGATCTGGCGGCTTATACCTTGGTGCAGGCCAAAGTCCCCGCTCAGCAGCTTGCATTGGCGGATAGTCTCGCCGGCTTGGGATTTCGTCTGGTTGAGGGTGAGGTCGATCTGGTCCTGGCTCTTGAGCGTGAACGAGCGGCGGAACCCGGCGACGGAGCCCAGACTTCCCGTCTGGCAACCGAGTCCGATATCCCGGCATTGCGTGCCGCGGCGGCTCAGGCGTTCACCGTCAGCCGCTTTCGCGCACCTTGGTATCAACCTGATGACAGCGGCCGGTTTTATGCTTTGTGGATTGAAAAGGCCGTTTTAGGCACGTTCGATCATCAGTGCCTGTTGGCTCTGGACAACCAGGGGCAACCCGAAGGCTTTGTCAGCCTGCGTGACATTGGCGGTCAGGAAATGCGTATCGGCCTGCTGGCGGCTTTCCCTGGCGCATCCGGCCGGGGCGTGGGCGCCAGGCTGATGGCCGCGGCGATCGCCGAATGTCGGCAGCAGGGGATGCAGCGCCTGCGGGTTGCGACCCAGATAAGCAATATCGCCGCATTACGACTCTATCAACGACAGGGTGCCGTGATTGAAAGCACCGCGTATTGGTTATACAGAGGTAGACATGATTCCATTTAACGCTCCACCGGTTGTTGGCACTGAACTGGAATATATGCAGGCTGCCATGGGCAGCGGCAAATTGTGCGGCGACGGCGGTTTCACCCGTCGCTGCCAGCAGTGGATGGAACAGCGTTTCGGCAGCGCGAAAGTGTTGTTGACGCCTTCCTGCACCGCGTCGTTGGAAATGGCCGCCATCTTGCTGGATATTCAGCCGGGTGACGAAGTGATCATGCCGAGCTTTACCTTCGTTTCTACCGCCAACGCCTTTGTGCTGCGCGGCGCTAAAGTGGTATTCGTCGACCTGCGTCCGGACACCATGAACATCGACGAAACCAAAATCGAAGCGGCGATCACCGATAAAACCCGCGCGATTGTGCCAGTGCACTATGCTGGCGTTGCCTGCGAGATGGATACCATCATGGCGCTGGCGAAGAAATATAACCTGTTCGTGGTGGAAGACGCCGCGCAGGGCGTGATGTCGACTTACAAAGGCAAGGCATTGGGCACCATTGGCCATATCGGCTGCTTCAGCTTCCATGAAACCAAAAACTACACCGCCGGCGGCGAAGGCGGCGCGACGCTGGTGAACGATCCGGCCTTGATCGATCGGGCGGAAGTCATCCGCGAAAAAGGCACTAACCGCAGCCAGTTCTTCCGTGGCCAGGTCGATAAATATACCTGGCGCGACATCGGTTCCAGCTATCTGATGTCTGACCTGCAGGCCGCCTACCTGTGGGGCCAGTTGGAAGTGGCGGAACGCATCAACCAGCGCCGTTTGGCACTGTGGCAGAAGTACTACGACAGCTTCCTGCCGTTGGCGCAGTCAGGGCGCATCGAGTTGCCGATCGTGCCGGCGGACTGCGTGCATAACGCGCATATGTTCTATATCAAGCTGCGTGATATCGAAGAGCGCACGGCCTTTATCGACTACCTGAAGGAAGCCGAAATCATGGCGGTGTTCCACTATATCCCGCTGCATGATTGCCCGGCCGGTGAACAGTTCGGTCGCTTTGCCGGTGAAGATCGTTACACCACACAGGAAAGCGCGCGCCTGGTGCGTTTGCCGCTGTTCTACAATATGTCTGATGTCAATCAGCGTACGGTAATCAATACCATTCTGAGCTTCTTCGCCTGATATGTCGTTGGCAAAAGCATCGATATGGACCGCCGGCTCCACGCTGATCAAAATCGGCGTGGGGCTGTTGGTAGTGAAACTGCTGGCGGTGGCGTTTGGCCCCAGCGGGGTGGGGCAGGCGGGTAACTTCCGCCAGTTGATTACCGTGCTGGGCGTGCTGTCCGGCGCGGGCATTTTTAACGGCATCACCAAATACGTGGCGGAGTACCACCAGGATCCGCAGCGTCTGCGTCTGGCGGTGGGCACCGCGTCGAGCATCGTGCTGGTTTTTTCGACCTTGCTGGCGCTGGTGTTTCTGTTCGCTGCCGAACCGATCAGCATTGGGTTGTTCGGGCATGCCGATTACGTCGATGTAGTGCGCGCCGTCGCCTTCATTCAGATGGGCATCGCCTACGCCAACCTGTTCATGGCGGTGCTGAAAGGCTATCGCGATGCGATGGGCAATGCGCTGGCGGTGATCGGCGGCAGCCTGATTGGCGTGGTAGCTTATTACCTGTGCTTCAAGCTGGGGGGCTATGAAGGCGCGCTGGCGGGGCTGGCGCTGGTGCCGGCGTTGGTGGTGTTGCCTGCCGGGCTGATGCTGTGGCGGCGCAAAACGCTGCCGCTGCGCTATCTGGCGCCGCGTTGGGACAAACTCGTGGCCGGCAACCTCGGCAAATTCACCCTCATGGCGTTGATCACCTCGGTGACGCTGCCGGTGGCCTACGTGATGATGCGTAACCTGTTGGCTGCCCATTACGGCTGGGATGAGGTGGGGATTTGGCAGGGCGTCAGCAGCATTTCCGATGCCTATCTGCAGTTCATCACCGCTTCGTTTACCGTCTATCTGCTGCCGACGCTGTCGCGGCTTACGGACAAGGGCGCTATCTCGCGGGAGATCGTGCGCTCGCTGAAATTCGTGCTGCCGGCGGTAGCGGTGGCGAGCTTTACGGTTTGGGTGCTGCGCGATTTCGCTATTTGGCTGCTGTTCTCGGACAAGTTTGTTGCCATGCGCGATCTGTTTGCCTGGCAGCTGGTGGGCGACGTGCTGAAAGTCGGGGCCTATGTGTTCGGCTATCTGGTGATCGCCAAAGCGTCGCTGCGCTTCTATATCCTGACGGAAGTCAGCCAGTTTCTGCTGCTGACGCTGTTCTCGCACTGGCTGATCCCGCTGCATGGCGCGCTGGGGGCGGCTCAGGCCTATATGGCAACCTACATCGTGTATTTCGCGCTCTGTAGCTGCGTGTTTCTTATTTATCGTAGACGAGTATGACCACACTGATTCACGTTCTGGGATCCGATATCCCGCATCATAACCAGACGGTGCTGCGCTTCTTCAACGACGTGCTGGCGCCGCGTCTGCCTGCTGAGCAAACGCGGCATTTTATGGTGGCGGCCAAGGATGTGGCGGCACTGGGAGATTTCCCCGCCCTGAACATTGAGCCCTACGCAGACAAGAAAAGCCTGGCGGCAGCGGTCATCGCCCGTGCCCAGGCCGATCGCGATGCGCGCTTCTTCCTGCACGGCCAGTTCAATCCGGGGCTGTGGCTGGCGCTGTTGAGCGGCAAGATCAAGGCGCGTCAGGTCAGTTGGCATATCTGGGGCGCCGATCTGTATGAAGACGCCACCAGCTGGAAATTCCGTCTGTTCTATCTGCTGCGCCGCATTGCGCAGGGGCGAGTAGGGAATGTGTTTGCCACTCGCGGCGACGTGATTCACTACCAGCAGCGCCATGCGCGGGTGCCAGCCTCGCTGCTGTACTTCCCGACCCGCATGGATCCGGCGCTGACCGACGTTCACGTCGAGAAAAACCTGGCCGGGCCGATGACGATTCTGGTGGGTAACTCCGGCGATCGCAGCAATCGGCATATCGAAGCGCTGAGGGCGATTCATCAGCAGTTCGGCGCCGACGTGCGCGTGATCCTGCCGATGGGTTATCCGGCCAACAACGATGCCTACATCGAGCAGGTACGCGCCGCCGGGTTGCCGCTGTTCGGCGAGAAAAACCTGCAGCTGCTCACGCAGCAGGTGGCGTTCGAGGACTACCTCAATATTCTGCGCGCCTGCGATCTGGGCTATTTCATTTTCAATCGTCAGCAGGGGATTGGCACCCTGTGCCTGCTGATTCAGTTCGGCGTGCCTTTTGTGCTCAGCCGGCAAAACCCGTTCTGGCAGGATTTGGCGGAACAGCATCTGCCGGTGCTGTTCTACGGCGATTCGCTGGACGAGGCGGTGGTGCGCGAAGCGCAGCGTCAGCTGGCGGCGGTGGTTAAACAGGCGATCGCCTTCTTCAATCCGAACTATGTCGACGGCTGGCAGCAAGCTCTGGCGTTGGCGGCGGGAGAAAGCTCATGACGTTGGCGCAATTCGGCGGCCTGTTTGTCGTCTACCTGGTCAGCCTGACGTTTATCCTGACGCTGACCTACCAGGAGTTTCGGCGCGTGCGCTTTAACTTCAACGTCTTCTTCTCGCTGCTGTATTTGCTGACGTTCTATTTCGGTTTTCCTTTGACCTGCTTGCTGGTGTTTCAGTTTGACGTCGAGGTGGTGCCGGTGGAGTTCCTGTTGTACGCCCTGCTGTCGGCGACGGCGTTTTACGCCATCTATTACGTCACTTACAAGACCCGGCTGCGCAAGCGCCGCGCCCAGCCGCGCGCGGCGCTGTTTACCATGAACCGGGTAGAGACTCATATGACCTGGGTGCTGCTGGCATTGGTGGCGATCGGTACCGTTGGGATCTTCTTCATGCAGAACGGCTTCTTGCTGTTCAAGCTCAATTCCTACAGCCAGATCTTCTCCAGCGACGTGTCTGGCGTGGCGCTCAAGCGGTTCTTCTACTTCTTCATTCCGGCGATGCTGGTGGTCTATTTCCTGCGGCAGGATCTGCGTGCCTGGTTCTTGTTCCTGGTGGCGACGGTGGCGTTCGGTATTCTGACCTACGTGATCGTCGGCGGCACCCGCGCCAACATCATCATCGCCTTCGCGCTGTTCCTGTTTATCGGCATCGTACGCGGCTGGATCACGCTGTGGATGCTGGCGGCGGCGGGCATATTCGGCGTGGTCGGCATGTTCTGGCTGGCGTTGAAGCGCTATAGCCTGGATGTCAGCGGCGCGGAAGCGTTCTATACCTTCCTCTACCTGACCCGCGATACCTTCTCGCCGTGGGAAAACCTGGCGCTGCTGCTGCAAAATTACGACAAGATCGATTTCCAGGGCCTGGCACCGATCTTGCGTGATTTCTACGTCTTTATCCCAACCTGGCTATGGCCGGGCCGGCCGGACGTGGTGCTGAACTCGGCCAACTATTTCACCTGGGAAGTGCTGAACAACCACTCCGGGCTGGCGATTTCGCCGACGTTGATCGGTTCGCTGGTGGTGATGGGCGGCGCGCTGTTTATCCCGCTCGGCGCGATTCTGGTGGGCATGATCATCAAGTGGTTCGACTGGTTGTATGAGTTGGGCAAAACCGAGCCGAACCGCTATAAGGCGGCCATTCTGCAGGGGTTCTGCTTCGGCGCGGTGTTCAACATCATCGTGTTGGCGCGCGAAGGGGTGGATTCATTCGTGTCGCGCGTGGTGTTCTTCTGCATTATTTTCGGCGCCTGTCTGGTGCTGGCGAAGTTGCTGTATTGGCTGTTCGATACCGCCGGGTTGATCAAGGCCAGAGTGACGCGCACTCGCGCGCTGACGTCTCCGCCTCGGGCCAACGGTCTTTTGTAAGGGTAATGAGAACGATGGAAGCAAAGATTTCGGTGCCGCAGTATGAGCTGCGCGGTTTCAGCCTGTGGGGCTTTCGCGATATGGCGCACTGCATGGACTTTTTGTTCGACGGCGGCCGGGTAAAACAGGGCACGCTGGTGGCCATGAATGCGGAAAAGATCCTGAAGGCGGAAGAGGACCAGTCGCTGCACGCGTTGCTGGATGAGGCGGAGTACAAGTACGCCGACGGCATCAGCATGGTGCGTTCGATTCGTCGCAAATACCCGGCGGCGGACGTTTCGCGCGTTGCGGGCGCCGATCTGTGGGAAGCCTTGATGCAACGCGCCGGCCGTGAAGGTACGCCGGTCTTCCTGGTCGGCGGCAAGCCCGAAGTCTTGGCGGAAACCGAGCAAAAGCTGCGCAACCAGTGGAATGTTAACCTGGTGGGCAGCCAGGACGGCTATTTTAAACCGGAGCAGCGAGAGGCGCTGTTCGAGCGTATTCGCGCCAGCGGCGCCGCTATCGTGACGGTGGCGATGGGATCGCCGAAGCAGGAGATCCTGATGCGCGACTGCCGCACAGTGCATCCGCAGGCGCTGTATATGGGCGTGGGCGGCACCTACGACGTCTTTACCGGCCATGTGAAGCGTGCGCCCAAGGTGTGGCAGAACCTCGGTCTGGAATGGCTCTACCGCCTGCTCAGCCAGCCCAGCCGCATCGGCCGGCAGTTGAAGCTGTTGAAGTTTGTCGGCTACTACTACAGCGGCAAGATGTAACCCCTCATCCGGGGCGGAAAGTGCTGTTCCGCTCCGGTCTGCTGTACCAATAATCTGCTTTTGCGCGTTTCTCCCGCATATCTATAACCCTCGGCCCTAAACGCCGTCGCATTTATTCCATAAAGTTTTAAATTGCGGTTTGCTTATAGCGGCGAAATGCGAAACGATACCGCCCGGAAATTATCCCTGGCCGCTGAAGCCTGATGCGACAGCGCTGAACGATGTCCTTCTCACGGTAACTTCGCTCCGACTACCCGTTGATGCCAACCCGATCGGCAGGGGATGATTTATTCTTTTAATAATGACAATAACGACCGGCAGCAGCCGGCAGGCAAACACAACCCGAGAAAAATTATTGAGGATTTATGGCACACAAAGAGAAACCGCAAGGGCTACACCGGGGCCTTGAGGCCCGGCATATCGAGCTTATCGCTCTGGGGGGCACCATCGGTGTCGGCCTGTTTATGGGATCAGCCAGTACGCTGAAATGGGCGGGGCCGTCGGTACTGCTGGCTTACATCATCGCCGGGCTGTTCGTGTTCTTCATTATGCGTTCGATGGGGGAGATGCTGTTCCTTGAGCCGGTCGCCGGGTCGTTTGCCGTTTACGCGCATAAGTACATGAATCCCTATTTCGGTTATCTGACCGCCTGGGGCTACTGGTTTATGTGGATTGCCGTCGGTATTTCTGAGATCACCGCCATCGGGGTGTATGTGCAGTTCTGGTTCCCGGAAATACCGCAGTGGGTGCCGGCGCTGATTGCCGTGGCGATGGTAGCGCTGGCCAACCTGGCGGCGGTGCGCCTGTATGGGGAGCTGGAGTTCTGGTTCGCCATGATCAAGGTCACCACCATCATCGTGATGATTCTGGTGGGGTTGGGGGTGATCTTCTTCGGTTTCGGCAACGGCGGTGAACCTATCGGTTTCGCCAATTTGACGGCGCACGGCGGTTTCTTTGCCGGTGGCTGGAAAGGCTTCCTGTTTGCGCTGTGCATCGTGGTGGCGTCCTATCAGGGGGTTGAGCTGGTGGGCATTACCGCCGGGGAAGCCAAGAATCCGCAGGTGACGCTGAAACGCGCGATCAACAATATCCTGTGGCGCATCCTGATCTTCTATGTCGGCGCGATCTTCGTCATCGTTACCATCTTCCCGTGGAACGGCATCGGCACTACCGGCAGCCCGTTCGTGCTGACCTTCGCCAAGATCGGCATCGTCGCTGCCGCCGGCATCATCAACTTCGTGGTGTTGACCGCCGCGCTTTCCGGCTGCAACAGCGGCATGTACAGCGGTGGCCGCATGCTGTACGCCCTGGCCAAGAACCGCCAACTGCCGGCGGCGCTGACCAAGCTTTCCGCCAGCGGCGTGCCGGTGAACTGCATCGCCGTCACCATCGCCTGTCTGTTGGTGGGTTCCGCGCTGAACTACATCATCCCTAATCCGGAGCAGGTGTTCGTGTATGTCTACAGCGCCAGCGTGCTGCCGGGCATGGTGCCGTGGTTCGTGGTGCTGATAAGCCAGCTCTATTTCCGCCGCGCCCATAAGGAAGCGATCAAAACCCACAGCTTTAAGTCGATCATGTTCCCGTATGTGAACTATCTGACTATCGCTTTTCTGGTTTGCGTGCTGGTCGGCATGGGAATCAACCCGGATACGCGAATTTCCCTGTTGGTCGGGGCGATTTTCTTAGCGGGCGTCAGCCTGTGCTACTTCGCTTTCGGCATGCACAAGAAACATCATCCGGCTGAAAATCGGGTAGAAACGCGGCAATAAACGGTGAAAAGGGGCTACGGAGTGCGCTTTCCTGCGCGGGAGTGAGCAAAGCGTAATCAAACGCAACATTTCTGCGAAAAAGCACTAGACAGAATTGGCGTAAATCCGTAGTATCCCCTCCCGCAACGGCGCTACGCGCCCGTAGCTCAGCTGGATAGAGCGCTGCCCTCCGGAGGCAGAGGTCTCAGGTTCGAATCCTGTCGGGCGCGCCATTAAGTTTGTGCGCAGGAGCTGCGGTGGTAACATCGTGAGTAAGAAGTAGTAATGGTGGCTATAGCTCAGTTGGTAGAGCCCTGGATTGTGATTCCAGTTGTCGTGGGTTCGAGTCCCATTAGCCACCCCACTTCCTAAGAAGTGAAGATTTAGCAGTATTTTGTGACAGTGCGAAGGTGGCGGAATTGGTAGACGCGCTAGCTTCAGGTGTTAGTGTTCTTACGGACGTGAGGGTTCAAGTCCCTCTCTTCGCACCACGCAAAATATCTGATAAATATAAGATTTATATGGACAACGGTCTGATAAATCGGGTAGTATGAGCAACACAAATCGGCGAGTAGCGCAGCTTGGTAGCGCAACTGGTTTGGGACCAGTGGGTCGGAGGTTCGAATCCTCTCTCGCCGACCACTTTCGAAAAACCTGCTTTCTAAAGCAGGTTTTTTTTCGTCTGTCGTTTATGAGGATGAGTACCTCCGCAGGAGGTTCGAGCCTCGCGAAGCGAGACAACGTTGCTTTAGCAACGGCCCGCAGGGCGCGCATCAACGATGCGCGTAATCCTCTCTCGCCGACCACTTTCAAAGAAACCGACGCAAGTCGGTTTTTTTACGCCTGTAGTTTATGAGGATGAGTACCTCCGCAGGAGGTTCGAGCCTCGCGAAGCGAGACGAGAAGGCAGGCCCGCGCAGCAATGCGCGGGCTTTTTGCGTATCTAAGGATGAGCATGTTGCCTCTGCCGACAAACGTGTTGGTTTTCAGCGACAACGGCATCCCGCGCTGTCGTCAGGTTGAGACAAATAATTCATTGATTTAAAAAGATAAAATTGGCTTTGGCTTAAGTCGTCGTTTTGAGGCGACAACTTGATAAAGGCCGTTAACAAGGAACGCCAGAGAGTAGTTTTTGACGGGAAAGGGAGAGTTAAATAAAAAATCAATATTTTCAATATATTGAACTCTATTTTCCTATGAGGGAGCCTCAATTTAAAAGTTGGCACGCCAAATGCAATATCTATAGCGTAGATGCTCATTCCACCTCTTATGTTCGCCTTAGGCCTCATAAACCCTGGGAATGACGCAGAGCCGATTTAGGGTGCCTATCGCCCACGAGAACGATGACTAACCCGTCATCACGCTCAGGGCAGAACGTTGAGTGAGGCACCGCCCCTGTTGTCCTAGACCTGATTGCTTCTTTATACACTTGCCCTACGGCAAGTGTTTTTTTTGCGCCACAGAAAACCCCGGGGCAAAAAAAAGCGCGGCATCGGGGCCGCGCTTTTCTCACTCACTCGGGCAGGGCGTTATTCGCCGCCGTTCTGTTTCAGCGTCAACATCAGCCCCTCACGGCGCATCTGCGCCGCCTCATCCGAACGATGCAGTTTCTCCAGCGTATCGGCTAACCAGGCGTAGTCGTAAGCATCCGGGCGCTGTTTCAGCGCTTCACGGAAGGCGTCGGCCGCTTGCTGCCACTCGCCGTGCTTCATCAACAGCTGCCCCAGCGTGCTGTTCAACAGCGGCGTCGCGCCGTGTTGTTTCATCTGCTGACGCAGCGCTCTTTCCAACTGCTCGGGGTTGCCGGATTTGAGCCGCGGCAGCAACAGCACCAGGCGCTCGTCGTATTGGCGCTTCAGGCTGTCGAGCACAATCTCCTGCGCCAGTTCGTGGTCGTTGCATTCGATCAGGTGTTCCACCATCGCGATTTGCAGCGGCACCTCGTGACGCGTCTTGCGGCTCTGATCTTTCCACCAGCGCTTCAGGCCTTCACTGCCTTCGTCCGCCATTGCCTGATTCATCAGACCGATGTAAGCCTGCTGCTGCAACGCCAGTAGTTGTTCTTCGCTGTGCAGTTCGATTTTACGCATCGACGGCAGCACTTCCAGCAGTGACGCGTAGGCGCCGGTGCGCAGATAGGCTTGTTCCGCCAGACGCAACACTTCCGGATGACGTGGCGCCTGATTCAGCAGGCGATCGACACCGTGGCGCGCGGCGTGGTTCTCGCCCTGCGCCAGCTGGATGCGAACCCGGGTGATATCCACCGGCAGTTGATCGGTGTCGGCCGCTTCGGCAGCGCGCTCCAGATACTGATTGGTGCGGAAGTCGTCGCCGCGTTGCTGTGCGGCCTCGGCGGCCAGCAGGTAGTTCACCACCGGCTGTTCGGCGTGGTCGGCGTTGCGCGTCATTAGCTTCTCAACCTGCTTGTAGTCGCCTTCCGCCAGCTTGATCAGCGCGGCTTTGGTTTGCTGGCGTGCGCGGGTGCGCTTGCGGCCGATAAACCAACCGCGCGTGCGGGCGCCGGTACGGAAGAGACGGCGCAGGATCCACTCGATCGCCAGCAGCACCACGAACAGCAGCACCAGCATAATCACCAGGCCGGTGACGCTGGTTTCGATATTGTAATTGTCGGTCTGGATCAGCACATAGCCCTGATGCCCGGCCAACATCGGCCCGAGCACCACGCTGGCGATCACCACCAGGAACAGAAATAACACGCGTAACATGGCTTAACCCTCCTGGTGAGCGGCAGGGGACTGGGTCATCAGGTTGCGCACCCGGGTCTGCATCACTTTTTCCAGCAGCGGCTGGCTTTTCAGCTGATCCGGCACGTCCATCGAGATCGACTGTTGGCTCAGGCTGTCCAGCTCTTCCAGGAAGGCTTTGGTCGCTGGATCGGTGGTGTCGAAGTAAGCGCGCACCCAGGTAGAGACAGTTTCCAGAGACTGCTTGTAGGTCTCGTTCTGGTGGCGCGGGATGGCCTGCGCGGCCACCAGCAGGCGCGAACGGATATTTTCGCGCAGGTAGATGTCCTGGTTCGGCGCCAGCAGCGGCTCGGCGCTGGTATCGCGGCGGCGGATGGTAATGAAGTCGGCCATGAAATTGCGCCAGCTCTTGGCTAGGTTCTGCCGCCATTCGCCGATCGAACCGGAGAGCTCGCTGCTGTTTTGATCCATCGGCGCTTCGTCGGTGTCGTTGTCCGCCAGACGCAGGTTATCCACCTGATTGGACAGCTGATTGACCTTGAGGATGATGCCGTCGTAATCGACCTGGGTCAGTGTAGCAAGTGTGCTGATGTCTTCGGTAATGGCGCGGCGTACCTCGAGCAGGCTCGGATCGTTCATGTCCGCCAGGCTGGCGTCGGCGCTTTTCAGCAGCGCGGCGGCGCTGGTCACGTCCTGATCGCTCCACAGCTTGCGGCCGGCCATTTTCACCAGAAAATCGGCCTGCGCCAGCAGCCAGGTTTTGGCGTCGCTGCCGGAGATGGTCGCTACTTTTTCCTGCAGTTCGCTCAGTTGGCGCGCCAGGTTCGCCTGCTCGCGATCGGCGGCGTCCAGGGTTTTACCCTGCTGCTGCAACAGGCCTTCCAGCGCATTTCTTTCCTGCTGCTGGCTCTGTTTCACGCCTTCAAGCTGCTGCTGCAGCGCCTGATTGGCGGCGATCAGCTGTTGCGCTTGCTTGTGCGTGTGGTAATAGCCGCCCGCGCCGAGGGCGATGACCAGCACGATAGCGATCGCGCCGAGCACCGGGCCGGTATTCTTGCCTTTGCGGCTGGCAGCGGCTGGCTGCTGGGAGCTCTCAACCGCGTTGGTTGGCTCTTCAACCGGGGCGGATGGGGTATTTTGTTCCGTCATAGTGGCACATCCCATAGTCAGATTATTGTAGCGCGCGGATCAGCGCGTCATTATCGGCGTTGTCAGCTACCCGAATCGTACGCCAGCCCAAGTCCCGGGCGAGGGTAGCCAGGCGTTCGCTCACTACTACCAGGCGGCAACGCAGCAGCCATGAAGAACGATAGTAATCAGGAACTAAAGTATAGAGCTGTTGTAACATTTCACCGCTGGTCACCACCAGCGTATCCACACCGGCACGCTGCCAGTGGGCGCTTTGCTCGCTGCCGTCGTAGTGCACCGGGCTGCGTTGATAGCATTCATAATAGCTGACGTCGGCGCCGCGCTCGCTCAGCGTCGTGCCCAGCAGCTCACGGCCGCCGTTGCCGCGCAAAATCAACGCGCGTTTGCCCGCCAGTTTTTGCAGCGCCGGCAGCAGCAGCAGCGTTTCGCTGATCTCGCGTTCGCGCGGGTATTCCACCGGCAAACTGCTGATGCGGTGCAGCGCCAGCCCGGTGGTGCGGCCGATAGCGTAATAGGCCAGGTGCGCGGGCCAGCTCAGCCCGGCGCGGCCGATGACAGAATCGGCGTAGTTCACCGAATGCTGCGACAGCACGAACACCAGATCGCCTGCGCCAAGCTGCTGCAACGCCTGCGGCAGCTTAGGCAGATCGCCGCCGGGGGCGAAGTCGATCAGCGGTGCATGATAGGCAACCCGGCCGAGTGCGCGCAGCCGGCTCACTAACCGCTCGCCCGAAGGCGATGGACGGGTTACCAGGATCGTCATGCCGGCGGATTTCCCTGGTAAACCTCGCGCAGGATCTCGCGCGCGCCGCGCGCCAGCAGCTCTTCCGCCAGCTCAACGCCCATCCGTTCGGCCTCGGTGGCCGGCCCGCGGCGTTCGCCGCGCACCATCTGGCTGCCGTCCGGCGCACCAACCAAGGCACGCAGCCACAGGCTGTCGCCATCCAGTTCGGCATAGCTACCGATCGGCACCTGGCAACCGCCTTCCAGACGGGTGTTCATCGCCCGTTCGGCGCGCACGCGGGTTTCGGTAGCTGCATGGTTCAGCGGCGCCAGCAGCGCGCGGGTGACGCTGTCGTCGAGGCGGCATTCAATGCCGACCGCGCCCTGGCCGACCGCCGGCAGGCACTCTTCGGCGCTCAGCGGGCTGCGGATGCGTTGCTCCAGCCCCAGGCGTTTCAGACCGGCCACCGCCAGAATAATCGCGTCGTAGTCGCCGTTGTCCAGCTTGGCCAGGCGAGTGCCGACGTTGCCGCGCAGGTCGCGCACGATCAGATCCGGGCGGCGTTCACGCAGCTGGCACTGGCGGCGCAGGCTGGAGGTGCCGACCACGCTGCCCTGCGGCAGTTGATCGAGCGAGGCGAAACGATTGGAAACAAAAGCGTCGCGCGGATCTTCGCGTTCGCAAATGGTGGTCAAACCGAGGCCGGCAGGGAAATCAACCGGCACGTCTTTCATCGAGTGCACGGCGATGTCGGCGCGGCCTTCCAGCAGCGCCAGCTCGAGTTCTTTAACAAACAGGCCTTTACCGCCGACTTTCGCCAGCGGCGTATCCAGAATAACGTCGCCGCGCGTCACCATCGGCACCAACTCGACCTGCAGGCCGGGATGGCTGGCCATCAGACGTTGCTGCACATAATGTGCTTGCCAGAGTGCAAGCGGGCTTTGTCGGGTGGCAATTCGAATAATTTTGTCTAACATGCTTGTTACCGTTTTTATATTTCGCCATCCATCCTACCACTGAGAGCCAATACTGTCAGTGCAAGAAGCCGGAGGCGGAAAAAGGACAACGGAATCAAAGGGACGTGTGATGTGCTTTGGGGCAGTTAACACTGCGGGTAAATCGTTTAGGGAAGCGCTACAATAATTGTGAAGCGTTACCTCCTTTACGGTCAATCAGCAAGGTGTTAAATTGATCACGTTTCCAGCAATAAGTCGCCAAATATTCTTCTTACACTAACGGCGCTTATGGAATACGGGTTTTTTTCTAAACACCGGGATAATCAGGCGAGACGTCTTGTACCTCTACATCGAGACATTGAAGCAGAGACTGGATGCGATCAATCAGCTACGCGTCGATCGCGCCCTGGCGGCTATGAAGCCCGCGTTTCAACGGGTATACAGTCTGCTGCCCACCTTACTGCACCACCACCACCCGCTGATGCCGGGTTACCTGAACGGTAACGTTCCCCACGGCATTTGCCTCTACACGCCTGATGAAACTCAACAAGATTACCTGAACGATTTAGAAGACAAATGGGGTAGCCCGTTTGACAAACCGGCCAGCGGCGAGCTGCCGATCACCGGCGTCTATTCGATGGGCAGCACCTCGTCTATCGGCCAAAGCTGCAGCTCGGATCTCGACATCTGGGTCTGCCACCAGTCCTGGCTGGACAACGAAGAACGCACCCGCCTGCAACAAAAATGCAGCCTGCTTGAGAAGTGGGCCGCCTCGATGGGGGTGGAAGTCAGCTTCTTCCTGATCGACGAAAACCGCTTCCGCCATAATGAAAGCGGCAGCCTGGGCGGCGAAGACTGCGGCTCGACGCAGCATATCCTGTTGCTCGACGAATTCTATCGCACCGCGGTGCGCCTGGCCGGCAAACGCATCCTGTGGAACATGGTGCCGGGCGAAGAAGAAGCGCACTACGATGAATACGTGCTGTCGCTGTACGCGCAGGGGGCGCTCACGCCGAACGAGTGGCTGGATCTCGGCGGCCTGAGTTCGCTGTCGGCGGAAGAGTACTTCGGCGCCAGCCTGTGGCAGCTGTACAAGAGCATCGATTCGCCTTACAAGGCGGTGCTGAAGACCCTGCTGCTGGAAGCCTATTCCTGGGAATACCCCAATACCCAGCTGCTGGCGACCGACATCAAACACCGGCTGCATCAGGGTGAGATCGTCAGCTTCGGGCTCGACGCCTACTGCATGATGCTTGAGCGCGTGACCCGTTACCTGACCGACATCAACGACACCACCCGCCTCGATCTGGCCCGCCGCTGCTTCTACCTGAAAGTGTGTGAAAAGCTGTCGCTGGCCAAGGCCTGCGTCGGCTGGCGGCGCGAGATCCTCAGCCAACTGGTCAGCGAGTGGGGCTGGAGCGAAGAGCGTCTGGCGATGCTGGACAACCGCGCCAACTGGAAAATCGAGCGAGTGCGCGAAGCGCATAACGAGTTGCTCGACGCGATGATGCAGAGCTACCGCAACCTGATCCGTTTCGCCCGCCGCAACAACCTCAGCGTCAGCGCCAGCCCGCAGGATATCGGCGTGCTGACCCGCAAACTGTACGCGGCGTTCGAAGCGCTGCCCGGCAAGGTGACGCTGGTGAACCCGCAGATTTCGCCGGACCTGTCGGAAAACGATTTAACCTTTATTCACGTGCCGGTTGGCCGCGCCAACCGCACCGGCTGGTACCTGTATAATCAGGCGCCGGCTATGGATTCGATCGTCAGCCATCAACCGCTGGAATATAACCGCTACCTGAACAAGCTGGTGGCCTGGGCCTATTTCAACGGCCTGCTGACCCCGCAGACCCGCCTGCACATCAAGAGCGGCAACCTGTGCGACACCGCCAAGCTGCAGGAACTGGTGGCCGACGTTTCCCATCACTTCCCGCTGCGCCTGCCGGCGCCGACGCCGAAAGCGCTGTATAGCCCGTGCGAAATTCGCCATCTGGCGATCATCGTCAACCTGGAAAACGATCCGACCGCCGCCTTCCGCAATCAGGTGGTGCACTTCGATTTCCGCAAGCTGGACGTGTTCAGCTTCGGCCAGCAGCAACAGTGCCTGGTGGGGAGCATCGATCTGCTGTACCGCAACTCCTGGAACGAAGTGCGTACCCTGCATTTCAGCGGCGAGCAGTCGGTGCTGGAAGCGCTGAAAACCATTCTCGGCAAAATGCACCAGGACGCCGCGCCGCCGGAGTCGGTGGAAGTGTTCTGCTACAGCCAGCATCTGCGCGGCCTGATCCGCACCCGTATCCAGCAGCTGGTGTCGGAGTGCATCGAGCTGCGCCTGTCCAGCACCCGCCTGGAGCCCGGTCGCTTCAAGGCGGTACGCGTCGCCGGGCAGACCTGGGGGCTGTTCTTCGAGCGCCTGAGCGTATCGGTGCAAAAGCTGGAGAATGCGGTGGAGTTTTACGGCGCCATTTCCAACAACAAGCTGCACGGCCTGTCTATCAAGGTGGAAACCGATCAGGTGCATTTGCCGCCGGTGGTGGATGGCTTCGCCAGCGAGGGGATCATCCAGTTCTTCTTCGAAGACACCTCAGACGACAAGGGCTTCAACATCTATATTCTGGATGAGTCGAATCGGGTAGAGGTGTATCACCACTGCGAGGGCAGTAAAGAGGAGCTGGTGCGCGACGTCAGCCGCTTCTATTCCTCGTCGCACGATCGCTTCACCTACGGCTCCAGCTTCATCAACTTCAATCTGCCGCAGTTTTATCAGATCGTGCAACTCGATGGGCGCACGCAGGTAATCCCGTTCCGCAGCAATGTGCTGTCCAGCCTGTGCGTGACGGTGGCCGATGGCGCCGCTCAGCCGCTGAAACAGCAGTTCCAGCTGCATTGACGCCGCAAGGGCTCGGTTGCCGAGCCCTGCTTAGCCTCAGGAAAAACGCAGTTCCTCGCCGGCCTGCGCGCTGGCCGCTTCGCTGAGCAGCTGATAAAACGGCTGCCCGCTGCGATCGCATAGCCAAACGCCGTCGCGGTAGTTGAAGTGGTAACCGCCGGCCTTGGTGGCGAGCCACACTTGGTGCAGCGGCTCCTGGCGGTTGATGACGATTTTGGTGCCGTTTTCGAAGCTCAGCGTCATTACGCCGCCATTGGTTTCGTAATCGATATCCGCATCGCCGTCAAAATCGTCCAGTGTCTCTTCAATATTCAACATCAGCTGGTCGGCCAACTGGTGAAACTCGCTGTCGTTCATATTCAATTCCTATTGCTTTTCATGATCCACCTGCGATTATAGAGACCTTGGACGCATGAATTACAGGCATTAATGCAAATGAAAAAACAACTACGCTATGCGCTGATGGCAGTTCTGGTTACCGGCCTCGTCGGCTGTGGTCTGAAAGGCCCGCTTTACTTCCCGCCTGCCGATCCCGCCAGCCAGAAACCGGCCAAGCCGCCGGTGCAAACGGGCGATCAGGTGCAAAAGAACCAGCAGGAGCAGTCTGGCTCTCAGCAAAAACCGTCGATGGTCGACCAGTAACACCCTGTTTGCGGTAGCGAACGCCGCCGCAAAATCAAGACGGATAGCGCGTCCAGATAGCGGAGTATGATATGCAGTTCTCCAAAATGCATGGTCTGGGCAACGACTTTATGGTGGTCGATGCCGTTACACAGAATGTCTATTTTTCACCTGAGCTGATCCGCCGGCTGGCCGATCGGCACCTGGGCGTCGGCTTTGACCAGATGCTGGTGGTAGAACCGCCTTACGATCCCGAGCTGGATTTTCACTACCGAATTTTCAACGCCGACGGCAGCGAAGTGGCGCAGTGCGGCAACGGCGCGCGCTGCTTCGCGCGCTTTGTGCGGTTGAAAGGGCTGACCAACAAACGCGACATCCGCGTCAGCACCCAAACCGGGCGCATGGTGCTCAGCGTCACCGACGACGATCGGGTGTGCGTCAACATGGGTGAGCCGAACTTCGACCCGCAGGCGGTGCCGTTCCGCGCCGCCAAGGCTGAAAAGACCTACATCATGCGCGCGGCGGAACATACCGTGCTGTGCGGCGTGGTGTCGATGGGCAACCCGCATTGTGTTCTGCAGGTGGACGATGTAAAAACCGCCAAGGTGGAGCTGCTCGGCCCGGTGCTGGAAGGGCATGAGCGCTTCCCGGAACGAGCCAACATCGGTTTTATGCAAGTGGTCAGCCGCGATCACATCAAGCTGCGCGTTTACGAGCGCGGCGCCGGCGAAACGCAGGCCTGCGGCAGCGGCGCCTGTGCGGCGGTGGCGGTGGGGATCCAACAGGAATTGCTGTCAGAAGAGGTGCATGTAGAACTGCCGGGCGGCAGCCTGCATATTCGCTGGAAAGGGCCGGGCAACCCGCTGTTTATGACCGGCCCGGCAACCCATGTCTATGACGGATTTATTCATCTATGAAAAGCGTAGAAGAACAGAGCGTCGCCGGCCTGGCGCTGGATGACGACACCGTGATGCAGTACCTGCTGCAGAACCCGGATTTCTTTATTCGCAACGCGCGCCAGGTTGAGCAGATGCGCGTGCCACACCCGGTGCGCGGCACCGTTTCGCTGGTGGAATGGCATCTGGCCCGCCAGCGCAATCACATCGAACGGCTGGAAGAAGAGATCACGCTGTTGATGGAGCAGGCCAGCGCCAACGAAGGGCTGTTCGCCAGGCTGCTGCACCTGCAGGCCGATCTGGCCACCGCCGACAGCCTGCAGGACATGCTCAACCGGCTGCAGCGCTGGGCGCGCGGGTTCGGTTTGGCTGGCGCCACGGTGCGCCTGTTCGCCGAGCGCTGGAATATCGGCGCGCCTTCCGATTTTACCCACCTGGCGCTGACGCGTTCGGCGTTCGAGCCGTTCCGCATTCAGCGGCTGGGCAGCGAACAACACTACCTCGGCGGCCTGAACGGCCCCGAACTGCTGCTGCTGTTGCCGCAGGCCAAACAGATTGGCCAGATTGGCTCGGTGGCGCTGTCGATGTTGGGCGACGACGGTGAACTGGGCATGGTGATCTTCAGCAGCCGCGATACGCAACACTATCAGCAGGGCATGGGCACGGTGATGCTCAATCAACTGGCGCGCATGCTGCCGGAGCTGCTGGAACGCTGGGTCGAACGCGCATGACGCCGATTGCGCCCAGCCTGCAGCAGCCGGTGGACGCTTTTCTGCGTTATCTCAAGGTAGAACGGCAACTCAGCCCGCTGACGCAGCTCAGTTATTCGCGCCAGCTGGCGGCGCTGATGCGCCTGGCGCAGGAGATCGGCGTCACCGACTGGGCGGCGCTGGACGCCGCCCGGGTACGCATGCTGGCGGCGCGCAGCAAACGGGCCGGCCTGCAGTCTGCCAGTCTGGCGCTGCGGCTCTCTTCGCTGCGCAGTTTCCTCGACTGGCTGGTCAGCCAGGGCGTATTGCACGCCAACCCCGCCAAAGGCATCCGCACGCCGCGCAGCGGCCGCCATCTACCGAAAAACATCGACGTTGATGAAATGAACCAGCTGCTGGAGATCGATCTCAACGATCCGTTGGCGGTGCGCGATCGCGCCATGCTGGAGGTGATGTACGGCGCCGGTCTGCGCCTCTCCGAACTGGTGGGGCTGGATTGCCGCCATGTCGATATGGCCGCCGGCGAGGTGTGGGTGATGGGGAAAGGCAGCAAAGAGCGCAAATTGCCGATCGGACGCACCGCCGTCACTTGGCTGGAACACTGGCTGGCGATGCGCGATCTGTTCGGGCCGGAAGATGACGCGATGTTCCTGTCCAATCAGGGGCGGCGCATCTCGACGCGCAACGTGCAAAAGCGCTTCGCCGAATGGGGCGTGAAACAGGGCGTCAACAGCCATATCCACCCGCACAAGCTGCGTCACTCCTTCGCTACCCACATGCTGGAGTCCAGCGGCGATCTGCGCGCGGTGCAGGAGCTGCTCGGCCACGCCAACCTGACCACCACGCAAATTTATACCCACCTCGACTTTCAACATCTGGCGAACGTGTACGATGCCGCGCATCCGCGTGCCAAACGGGGGAAATCCTGATGCATTTTTATCGCCCGCTGCGCCCGCTGGCGGCGCTGACTTTCGATCTGGACGATACGCTGTATGACAATCGCCCGGTGATTAGACAGACCGAACAACAGTCGGTGGCCTTCCTGCAGAGCTACCATCCCGGCCTGAACAGCTTCCAGTCGGCGGATTTCCACCGCCTGCGCCAGGAACTGCGTGAGCAGGATCCGGAGATCTACCACGATGTCACCCAGTGGCGCTGGCGCGCCATTCATCTGGCGCTGAGCCGGCAGGGGCTGCGCGATGCCGACGCGGCGATCGGGGCCGATGCGGCGATGCAGAACTTCGCGCTGTGGCGCAGCCGCATCGAGGTGCCGGAAGCGACCCACGCCACGCTGAAGGCGCTGGCCGCGCGCTACCCGCTGGTGGCGATCACTAACGGCAACGCCGATCCGGCGCAGTGTGGCCTGGACGGTTACTTCCAGTTTGTATTGCGCTCCGGGCCGGATGGGCGCGCCAAACCGTATCAGGACATGTATCACCTGGCCGTCGAGCGGCTGGGCGTGGCGCCCGAGCAGATCCTGCACGTGGGCGACGATCTGACCACCGACGTCGCCGGCGCGCTGCGCGCGGGGCTGCAGGCCTGTTGGATCAACGATCGGCAACGCTGCCTGATGCAGGCCGCCGACAGCCGTCTGCTGCCGCATATTGAGATTTCGCAGTTGGCATCGCTGACAGCATTGTTATAATCCCTGCCAGAACTCTGTATAAATTTCCAGTGAAAAACCCGTCACCGGCGGGTTTTCCCTTAACCATTAGTGGTGCCTATGGACGTCTCCGATCTGCTCGACAGCCTGAATGAAAAACAACGTGAAGCCGTGGCGGCGCCGCGCAGCAACCTGTTGGTTCTGGCCGGGGCGGGCAGCGGCAAGACACGGGTGCTGGTGCATCGCATCGCCTGGCTGCTGTCGGTGGAGAACTGTTCGCCGTATTCGATCATGGCGGTGACCTTCACCAACAAGGCGGCGGCGGAAATGCGCCACCGTATCGAACATCTGATCGGCACCAGCCAGGGCGGCATGTGGATCGGCACCTTCCACGGCCTGGCGCACCGTCTGTTGCGCGCCCACCACCTGGAAGCCAACCTGCCGCAAGATTTCCAGATCCTCGACAGCGACGACCAACTGCGGCTGCTCAAGCGCATCATCAAGGCGCTGAACGTTGACGAGAAGCAGTGGCCGCCGCGTCAGGCGATGTGGTACATCAACGGCAAGAAAGACGAGGGTCTGCGCCCGCAGCACGTCGAGACCTACAACAACCCGGTAGAGGCCACCTGGCTGCGCATCTACCAGGCCTACCAGGAAGCCTGCGATCGCGCGGGGCTGGTGGATTTCGCTGAGTTGCTGCTGCGCGCACACGAGCTGTGGCTGAACAAGCCGCATATCCTCAACCACTACCGCGAACGTTTCACCAACGTGCTTGTGGACGAATTCCAGGATACCAACAGCATCCAGTACGCCTGGATCCGCCTGCTGGCGGGCGGCAACAGCAACGTGATGATCGTCGGCGACGATGACCAGTCGATCTACGGCTGGCGCGGCGCGCAGGTGGAAAACATCCAGCGCTTCCTGAAGGACTTCCCCGGCGCGGAAACCATCCGCCTGGAGCAGAACTACCGTTCCACCAGCAACATCCTGAAAGCGGCTAACACCCTGATCGCCAACAACGACGGGCGCATGGGCAAAAACCTGTGGACCGAAGGCGGCGAAGGCGAGCCGATTTCCATCTACTGCGCCTTCAACGAACTCGACGAAGCGCGCTTCGTGGTCAACCGCATCAAGACCTGGCAGGACAACGGCGGTGCGCTGAACGACTGCGCCATCCTGTACCGCAGCAACGCCCAGTCGCGCGTGCTGGAAGAGGCGCTGCTGCAGACGGCGATGCCGTACCGCATCTACGGCGGCCAGCGCTTCTTCGAACGTCAGGAAATCAAGGATGCGCTGGCTTATCTGCGCCTCATTTCCAACCGCAACGACGATGCGGCCTTCGAGCGCGTGGTCAACACCCCGACGCGCGGCATCGGCGATCGCACCCTCGACGTGGTGCGCCAGGCGGCGCGCGATCGCCAGCTGACGCTGTGGCAGGCGACGCGCGAGCTGATGCAGGACAAGGTGTTGGCCGGCCGTGCCGCCTCGGCGCTGCAGCGTTTCATCGAACTGGTGGAGTCGCTGGCGCATGAAACCGCCGATATGCCGCTGCACGTGCAGACCGACCGGGTGATCCGCGATTCCGGGCTGTTCATCATGTATGAGCAGGAGAAGGGCGAAAAGGGGCAGGCACGTATCGAAAACCTTGAGGAGCTGGTGACGGCGACGCGTCAGTTCAGCTATCAGGACGAAGATCAGGATCTGATGCCGCTGCAGGCGTTCCTGTCGCATGCGGCGCTGGAGGCGGGCGAAGGCCAGGCCGACGCCTATCAGGACGCGGTGCAGCTGATGACCCTGCACTCCGCCAAGGGCCTGGAGTTCCCGCTGGTGTTTATCGTCGGTATGGAAGAAGGCATGTTCCCGAGCCAGATGTCGCTGGATGAAGGCGGCCGTCTGGAGGAGGAGCGCCGTCTGGCCTATGTGGGCGTAACGCGCGCCATGCAGAAGCTGACGCTGACCTACGCCGAAACGCGCCGTCTGTACGGCAAAGAGGTTTACCATCGGCCGTCGCGCTTTATCGGCGAACTGCCGGAAGAGTGCGTGGAAGAAGTGCGCCTGCGCGCCAGCGTATCGCGGCCGGTCAATCACCGCCGCATGGGCACGCCGATCAGCGAGAACGATACCGGCTACAAGCTGGGCCAGCGCGTGCGCCATCCCAAGTTTGGCGAAGGCACCATCGTCAATCTGGAAGGCAGCGGCGAGCACAGCCGGCTGCAGATCGCCTTCCCGGGCGAGGGCATCAAGTGGCTGGTGGCGGCCTACGCTCGCCTGGAAACGGTATAAAGAGAGGGGGGAGTTGCAGGGGCACGCCCCTGCAATCGTTCATTATCCGTGAGGGTAGCGATCGCCGACCTGCGCGGTGGCATACCAGCGCATCACCGTTTCGGTGCCTTCGCCGCCTTCCTGTGGCGCCCATTGCATGCAGTCCTCTTCGGTCAGCGCCTGATACGGGCCCTGCTTCACTTCGAACACCACGCCGCCGGCATCGACCGACAGCACCGCATGCCAGGTAAATGCCGGCATCTCCAGCACTTTGGTTTCTTCGCCGAGCAGGGTGCGCTGCGTCACCACGCCGTCATCGTTGAACTGCAACACGACAAAACGGCCGCGCAGCGGCGTCAGCAGCTCCCAGGTTTGCGGGTGGCGGTGTGGGCGGATATAGGTGCCGGGTTCCATGGCGATCGCCAGGCGTTGCACTGGGTCGCTCAGCTCTTCGTGTAAGGTGCGGTGCGCGCGCAGGCGGGCCACGCTGGCGGCCTGTTCGCTCATCGCGGTCAGTTCATGGGCGGTAATCTGTTTCATCGTTTAAATCCGCATGCTTGTCGTACCATCAGGGTGATGTCATCTTAGCAACATTCTTGGTGGCGGTAAGCGATCGCCGCGACTTTTTCAGTACGGTTTACGCGCCATTTCTGCCATTGATCATCGTGATGATTTGTTGCGCAATTATCCCGCCTAACGTGTTGACAGGCTTTTTCTTCTCGGCGTAACATGCGCGCACTATTATCATTGAGGACAGACGCCTTGGACACACCCAGTAGATACTGGCTCACTGACCTGCGCCGCAGGTATAACTTCTAAGGCTCTCCGTTTTTGCTGATAGCCTTCGTGGTTGTCGGCGACCCCGCAAAGCGTCGCTATGAGTCAGATCTCTTCATGGTCTGAAACAAATCGGTGATACGCATCCCCTCTGTTTCTGTGCTTCAACGCGTTGTCCACACCCGTTACCTTCACGGAGTTTTGGCACATGCTGAGCGCTTTTAAATTAGATAACCGCCGCTTGTCCCGTCTGGAGCTGGACGACTCGGATGATCTCACGTCATCGCTGTGGGTTGACCTGGTCGAGCCGGAAGAGGGCGAGCGTGAGCGCGTGCAGAATGAGCTGGGACAAAGCCTGGCGACGCGTCCCGAACTGGACGACATCGAAGCCTCCGCCCGTTTCTTCGAAGACGAAGACGGTCTGCATATCCACTCCTTCTTCTACTTTGAAGATGCGGAAGATCACGCCGGCAACTCCACGGTGGCGTTCACCATCCGCGACGGCCGCCTGTATACCCTGCGCGAGCGTGAACTGCCGGCGTTTCGCCTGTACCGCATGCGCGCCCGCAACCAGACCATGCTCGAAGGCAACGCCTACGAACTGCTGCTGGATCTGTTCGAAACCAAGATTGAACAGCTGGCGGACGAGATAGAGAACATCTACAGCGATCTGGAACAGCTCAGCCGGGTGATCATGGAAGGGCATCAGGGCGACGAATACGACGCCGCGCTGTCGACGCTGGCGGAGCTGGAAGATATCGGCTGGAAGGTGCGTTTGTGTCTGATGGATACCCAACGCGCGCTCAACTTCCTGGTGCGCAAGGCGCGTCTGCCAACCGGCCAGCTGGAGCAGGCGCGTGAAGTGCTGCGCGACATCGAATCCCTGCTACCGCACAACGAATCGCTGTTCCAAAAGGTGAACTTCCTGATGCAGGCGGCGATGGGCTTCATCAACATCGAACAGAACCGCATCATCAAGATCTTCTCGGTGGTGTCGGTGGTGTTCCTGCCGCCTACGCTGGTGGCTTCCAGCTACGGCATGAACTTCGAATTCATGCCGGAACTGAGGTGGTCATTCGGCTATCCGGGCGCCATCACCTTGATGATCCTGGCCGGTCTGGCCCCATACCTGTACTTCAAGCGCAAGAACTGGCTGTAACCCGGCGGCGCCGGGCTCAGCGCAGCTTGCGCTGGGTGTAGAGCGCGTCGAGGGTGAACAGGATCAGCGCCGCCCAGATAAAGCCGAAGGTCACCAGCTTATCCTGGCCGATGGTCTCACCGTAGAAGGTGACCGCCAGCAGGAACATCAACGTCGGGCCGAGATACTGGAAGAAACCCAGCGTCGACAGGCGCAACCGGGTAGCCGCCGCGGTGAAGCACAGCAGCGGTACGGTGGTGACGATGCCGGCGGCGACCAACAGCAGGTTCAGCGACCACGGGTTGGCGCTCAGGTGGCTGGTGGGGCTGTCGGCGAACAGGAACAGATAGGCCGCCGCCACCGGCAGCAGCCACAGCGTCTCAATCAGCATGCCGGTCTGGGCGTCGATGGCGATTTTCTTGCGCAGCAGGCCGTAGAAGGCGAAGCTGAACGCCAGCCCCAGACCGATGATCGGCAACGAGCCGAACTGCCAGAGCTGCACCAGCACCCCGGTGAACGCCAGCGCCACCGCCACCCACTGCATGCGGCGGAAGCGCTCGCCGAGAAACAGCATTCCCAACAGCACGTTAACCAGCGGGTTGATGAAATAGCCCAGGCTGGCTTCCAGCATATGGTGGTTGTTCACCGCCCAGATGAACAGCAGCCAGTTGCCGCCGATCAACAGCGCGGTGACTGCCAGCAGCAGCAGCCGTTTGCGGTTTTGGCAGGCGGCGCGCACTTTCGGCCAGTTGCGGCCCAGCGTGATCAGCGCCAGCATGAAGAAAAACGACCAGATGATCCGGTGGGTGAGGATCTCGTCCGCGGATACTTGCTGGATCAGTTTGAAATAGGCCGGGGCGATGCCCCACATAAAATAGGCGGCCAGGGCGAAGAAAATGCCCTGACGCGTTTGCTTTGCGTCCATGACGTCACTCGGGTGGGGAACGTAAGATGCGGTGAGTGTACTGAAGACGCTCACCGCACACAATCATCAGCCGACCAGATAGGTGGCGGTGGCGGTCGCGATATGCAGGCCGTCGTGGTTATGCAGTTCTACGCGCGCGACGGCGACCTTGTTGCCGCTGCGCAGCACGCTGGCGGAGGCGACGAAGTGCTCGCCGCGGCCGGGGCGCAGATAGTCGACGCGCAGATCGATGGTGCCCATGCGCGACAGCTTGGCGGCGATCTCTTCTTCGATCAGCGGCTCCATGCGCGTCAGCACGCCGCCGGCGCAGGCCAATCCGGCGGCGACGTCAAGCACCGCGGCGATCACGCCGCCGTGCAAAATCTCCTGTGCGGCGTTGCCCACCAGCTTGCGCTGGTTGGTGAAGCTCAACTCGACGTAATCATCGTCGAAGCGGCGCAGCTCCAGGCCAAGCTCGCGGTTGAACGGCATGTGGTAGACAAAGATTTCGCCGATCTTGCGGCGGGCGGCTTCCAGGGTCAGTGCTGTGGTCGACATAGCGGGTTTCCGTTTTTCTTTTGCGTTTTAAAGGAGCTAACTGGTCAGTCCAGGTTAATGGAATGTTGATTTTATGCTTAACCTTTGTTGCTTTCCAGACTATTCCAATAAAACCGGCCTGCGCTGCGGTAAAGCCTCCTTTGTGTGTAAAATGGCCTGATTTTTTCCGGGATTGCCCTTTTTCGTTGGAGTGAGGAGAGGTTATGCGCATTTTGTCAGGGATCGTTTCCGCCACGCTGCTGATGCCGGCGCTGGCATTGGCTGAGGAAGCCAAAGAGCAGCAGATTCACGATAAGCCGGCGGTGCGCGGCAGCATTATCGCCAACCTGCTGCAGGAGCACGATAATCCGTTCACGCTGTATCCTTACGATCCCAATTATCTGCTGTATACCGACACCAGCGATATCAACAAAGAAGCCATCAAGACGTACAACTGGGCCGACAAGGCGCGCAAGGACGAGGTGAAATACCAGCTTAGCCTGGCGTTTCCGCTGTGGCGGGGCATTGCCGGCGACAACTCGGTGCTCGGCGCGTCTTATACTCAGCGCTCCTGGTGGCAATTGTCCAACCGCGGCGAGTCTTCACCGTTCCGCGAGACCAACTACGAGCCGCAGCTGTTCGTAGGGTGGGCGACCGATTACCGCTTTGCTGGTTGGACGTTGCGCGATATTGAAATCGGCGTTAACCACCAGTCTAACGGCCGCTCTGATCCGACGTCGCGCAGCTGGAATCGCGGCTATGCGCGGCTGATGGCGCAAAACGGCAACTGGCAGGTGGATCTCAAGCCCTGGTTCCGCTTCTCGGAGAGCTCGAGCAACGATGACAACCCGGACATCACCAAATACATGGGATACTACCGGTTGAAGGTCGGTTACGCCTGGGGCGACAGCGTGTTCAGCGTCGACAGCCACTATAACTGGAACAGCGGCTACGGCGGCGCGGAGCTGGGCTGGAGCTATCCGATCACCCGCAACGTGCGTTTCTATACCCAGGTGTTCAGCGGCTACGGCGAATCGCTGATCGACTACAACTTCCGGCAGACACGGGTGGGCGTTGGTGTCATGCTGAACGATATTATGTAATCATACCCGGTGGGTGTGTACCGATGAAAAAATGGGGAAGTGTGTGTCAACCGCAGCAGTGATTAACAGAGAGTTGCTGGCCGAGCAGGTATTGCGCGATACCTTCGGCTACCAGCAATTCCGTCCGGGCCAACAAACGATTATCAACGCCGCGATCGGCGGGCAGGATTGCCTGGTGGTAATGCCGACCGGCGGCGGCAAGTCGTTGTGCTACCAAATCCCTGCGCTGGTGATGGACGGCCTGACGCTGGTGGTTTCCCCGCTGATCTCGCTGATGAAGGATCAGGTCGACCAACTGTTGGCCTACGGCGTTTCCGCCGCCTGCTATAACTCGACGCAAACCCGTGAGGAGCAGCTGGACGTCATGGCCGGCTGCCGCAACGGCACCATCAAGATGCTGTACATCGCGCCGGAACGGCTGATGATGGAAAGCTTCCTCAACCTGCTCGACCACTGCCCGCCGGCGATGCTGGCGGTGGATGAGGCGCACTGTATTTCGCAGTGGGGCCATGACTTCCGGCCGGAATATCGCGCGCTGGGTCAGCTGAAACAGCGCTTCCCGTCGATGCCGGTGATCGCGCTGACCGCCACCGCCGACGAGTCCACCCGCGGTGATATCGTGCGCCTGCTGTCGTTGCAGGACCCGCTGGTGCAGGTCAGCAGCTTCGACCGGCCGAACATCCGCTACACGCTGGTGGAAAAATTCAAACCGCTCGATCAGCTGTGGCGCTTCGTGCAGGATCAGCGCGGCAAGAGCGGCATTATCTATTGCAACAGCCGCGCCAAGGTGGAAGACACCGCCGCGCGTCTGCAAAGCCGCGGGCTGAGCGTCGGCGCCTACCACGCCGGGCTGGACAACGATCGCCGCGCGCAGGTGCAGGAAGCGTTCCAGCGTGACGATTTGCAGGTGGTGGTGGCTACCGTCGCCTTCGGCATGGGCATCAATAAACCCAACGTGCGCTTCGTGGTGCATTTCGACATCCCGCGCAATATCGAATCCTATTATCAGGAGACCGGCCGCGCCGGGCGCGACGGCCTGCCGGCCGAAGCCATCCTGCTGTACGATCCGGCCGACATGGCCTGGCTGCGCCGCTGCCTGGAGGAAAAACCCGCCGGGCAGCAGTTGGACATCGAGCGCCACAAGCTGAACGCCATGGGCGCGTTCGCCGAGGCGCAAACCTGCCGCCGTCTGGTGCTGCTCAACTACTTCGGCGAAGGCAAGCACGAGAACTGCGGCAACTGCGACATCTGCCTCGATCCGCCCAAGCGCTACGACGGGCTGGAGGACGCGCGCAAGGCGCTGTCCTGCGTGTACCGCGTCGGCCAGCGCTTCGGCCTCGGGTACATCGTGGAAGTGCTGCGCGGCTCCAACAACCAGCGCATTCGCGAATACGGTCACGACAAGCTGCCGGTGTACGGCATCGGCCGCGATCAAACCACCGAACACTGGACCAGCGTGCTGCGCCAGCTGATCCACCTGGGTTTTATCACCCAGAACATCGCCATGCACTCGGCGCTGCAATTGACCGAGGCGGCGCGTCCGGTGTTGCGCGGCGAGGTGGCGCTGCAGCTGGCGGTGCCGCGTATCCAGAGCCTGAAGTCGCGCGGCAGCGCCAACCAGAAATCCTACGGCGGCAATTACGATCGCAAGCTGTTCGCCAAGCTGCGCAAACTGCGCAAGTCGATCGCCGACGAAGAAAATATTCCGCCCTACGTGGTGTTCAACGACGCCACGCTGCTGGAAATGGCCGAACAGATGCCGATTAAGGCCGGCGATCTGCTGAGCGTCAACGGCGTCGGCCAGCGCAAACTGGAGCGTTTCGGCGCGCCCTTTATGGCGATGATCCGCGACCATCTCGACAATGATGAAGACTGAGGGCGATAAATCATGCTGATGCTGTTTCTCACCGTGGCGCTGGTGCATCTGATTGCGCTGATGAGCCCGGGGCCGGACTTCTTTTTCGTGTCGCAAACCGCCGCCAGCCGCTCGCGCCGCGAGGCGATGATGGGCGTAGTCGGCATTTCGCTCGGCATCGTGGTGTGGGCCGGCGTGGCGTTGATGGGGCTGCATCTGATCCTGCAGAAGATGGCCTGGCTGCATCAGATCATCATGGTCGGCGGCGGCATTTACCTGTGCTGGATGGGGTGGCAACTGCTGCGCTCCGCGCGGGCGCAGCAAGCGCAGCCGGCGGCGGAGGCCCAGGTGGCGTTGCCGAAGGCCGGGCGCAGCTTTATTCGCGGTTTCCTGACCAATCTGTCCAACCCGAAAGCGGTGATCTATTTCGGCAGCGTGTTCTCGCTGTTCGTCGGCGACAGCGTCGGCGCCGGGGCGCGCTGGGGGCTGTTCTTGCTGATCGTCGCCGAGACCTTCGTCTGGTTCAGCCTGGTGGCGGTGGTGTTTGCGCTGCCGGCGATGCGCCGCGGCTATCAGCGGTTGGCCAAGTGGATAGACGGGGTGGCGGGCGTGCTGTTTACCGGCTTCGGGTTACACCTGATCTTTACCCGTTGACCGGCAGTGAAACGCCAAAGGCCGAGCAGCGATGCCCGGCCTTTTTTGTCAGGCTTTGCGGGCGGTCGCCAGCAGCCCCGCCACCAAAATGAACAGCGAACCGAACACCCGGTTAAGCAGTTGCATCTGGCGCGGGGTTCTCAGCCAGCCGGCGATGCGCGTCGCCAGGGTGGCGTAACCGATCATCACCAGAATATCCACCACCACGGTGGTGACACCGAGCACCAGATACTGCTCGGCCTGCGGCTGATTAGGCAAGATAAACTGTGGGAACAGCGCGGCGAGAAACACGATGCTTTTCGGGTTGGTCAGGTTGACCAGCACCGCACGGCGGAACAGACGGCGGCGCGGCATGCTGCCCGCCAGCGCATGCAGATCCAGCGCCCCGGCGGCGCGCCATTGCTGGATGCCGAGCCACACCAGGTAGGCGGCGCCCAGCCATTTCAGCAGTTCGAACGCCAGCAGCGATTGAGAAATCAGCGCGCCGAGGCCGATGCCCACCAGCACGATGTGCGCGCTCAGCCCGACCTGCAGCCCGGCGATCGATGCGGCGGCGCCGCGATAGCCGTGGCTGATGCCGGTGCTCATGGTATTGATGGCGCCTGAGCCGGGGGACAGGCTGAGGATAAGCGTGGTCAGCAGGTAGGTTAACCACCAGTCCAAGGTCATGGTTCTCGGCTCCCTGAAAGTGTCGTTTTGTGCCACAATGCGCCGAGGCGGCGCCGTTTTTTGTAAGAATTGAATCACAATACGCTAGTATGATTTCTTGTGCCAGCGGTCACATTTTCCGCCGGCCCCACAGGGAAAACGCTCTCGATGACCTCGTTCACTCTCAGCTCCGATGACTGGTTAACGCGTGAAACGCAGTTCGCTGCCTTCGCCACCGGGCCGCTGCTGGACTTCTGGCGGCTGCGGGAAGAAGGCGAGTTCGGCGGCGTGGACGGCGTGCCGATCCGCTTTGTGCGTTTTCGCTCCGCACGGCATCAGCGGGTGGTGGTGGTCAGCCCCGGCCGCATCGAAAGCTACGTGAAATACCCCGAGGTGGCCTACGATCTGTTCCACTGCGGTTACGACGTGGTGATCGTCGATCATCGTGGCCAGGGGCGCTCCGGCCGTTTACTGGCGGATACGCACCGCGGTCATGTGGTAAACTTCGCCGACTACGTGGACGATTTCGAGCAGCTTTGGCAGCGCGAGGTCGAATCGCGCGCTTATCGGCAGCGCTTCGCGCTGGCGCATTCGATGGGTGGCGCGATCCTGGCGCAGTTCCTGCAGCGTCGGCCGCAGGCGTTCGACGCGGCGGCGTTTTGCGCGCCGATGTTCGGCATCCAGTTGCCGATGCCGGGCTGGCTGGCCGACCGCATTCTCGACTGGGCGGAGACCCGCCCGGCGATCCGCGACTATTACGCGGTGGGCACCGGCCAGTGGCGGCCGCTGCCCTATGTGGTTAACGTGTTGACCCACAGCCGCGAACGCTATCGGCGCAGCCTGCGCTATTATGCCGATTACCCCGAGCTGCAGGTGGGCGGGCCGACCTACCATTGGGTGCGGGAGAGCATTCGTGCCGGCCGGCAGATTATCGCTCAGGCCGGGGAGATAACAACGCCGCTGTTGCTTTTGCAAGCCGGTGAGGAGCGGGTGGTCGACAACCGTTCGCACCAGGCTTTTTGTCAGGCTCTGTCAGACGCGGGGCGCCCTTGCGAAGGGGGGCTCCCGTGGGTTATCAACGGCGCACGCCATGAGATCCTGTTCGAGCGGGACGCGATGCGCGCCGAAGCACTGAACGCAATCCTGCGCTTCTTTGCTCAACACTTAGGCGGCGCGCTGCCGCCGACAACTCCATCAGAGGTTAGAACATAACGCTATGTATCACGTCGTCGCTTCCGATTTAGATGGCACGCTGCTGTCTCCTGACCATACCCTGTCGCCGTACGCCAAAGAAACGCTGAAGTTGCTGACCCAACGCGGCGTGCATTTCGTGTTCGCCACCGGCCGCCACCATATCGACGTGGGGCAGATCCGCGACAGCCTAGAGATCAGCGCCTTTATGATCACTTCCAACGGCGCGCGGGTGCATAACACCGCCGGCGAGCTGATTTTCAGCCATAACCTGGACGGGGATATCGCCCGCGATCTGTACGGCATGCTGCACGACGATCCGGAGATCACCACCAACGTCTACCGTAACGACGATTGGTTTACCAACCGCGAAAGCCCGGAGCAGGAAGAATTCTTCCAGGAGTCGGTGTTCAAATATCAGCTGTTTGAGCCGGGCCTGCTGGAAACCGACGGCGTCTGCAAGGTTTACTTCACCTGTGAAGATCACGAGCGTTTGCTGCAGGTGGAAGACGCCATCAACGCGCGCTGGGGCGATCGGGTCAATGTCAGCTTCTCGTTCCCGACCTGCCTGGAAGTGATGGCGGGCGGCGTGTCGAAAGGGCATGCGCTGGAAGAAGTGGCCAAGATCATCGGCTATACGCTGCAAGAGTGCATCGCCTTCGGCGACGGCATGAACGATCTGGAGATGCTGTCGATGGCCGGCAAGGGCTGCATCATGCGTGATGCGCATCAGCGCCTGAAGGATATGCTGCCGGAGCTGGAAGTGATCGGCTCCAACGTCGATAACGCGGTGCCGCACTACCTGCGCAAGATGTTCCTCTGAAATAACCAGGGCGCCTTACGGCGCCCTTAAAGTAAATAATAAACCGGATGATATTGCCGAGCGTAAAGAAGGCAATATCTAAAAGAACAAGGAAAATTAATTTATTGATTTTCGACTGATATCCACAAAGGAGGAAAAACCACGTTTTTTCCTCCTTTGTCAGCAATCCAAGGGCGCCTTGCGGCGCCCTTGTTATTACTTGTGCTGGCCCTGCTTCTGCAAGAACTGCACGCCCTTGTCAGGGAAGTCGGTGAACACGCCGTCGACGCCGGCCTGGTTGTAGATCACGTCATACAGCTGGTTCACGTCGGTCACGTATTTCGGCAGCGCATCGGCGCGGATGGTGAACGGATGCACCGCCAGCTTGCTGGCGTGCGCTTCTTTCACCATGTCGGTCAGCACGATATGGCCCGGCTTGGATTTATCCGCTACCACCAGCATGTGGTAGTCCGGTCCGATACCGTCGGCATACTGAGCGATTTTCTTCATCGCGCCCGGTTTGAACATCCAGTCGTAGTCGTATTCTACCCACTTGCCGTCGGCTTTCTGCTCGTAGGTTTCCTGCCAGTCGTTATAGGCGATCAGCTGCACCAGCTTCAGGTCCATACCCAGCTTCGGCTCCAGCTCGTTCTTGATACGTTTGAGCTCGTTGGCGTCGAAGCACTGCAGGTAGACGTTGTCGTTTTTGCCGGTATAGCCGTACTGCTTGAGCACCGCCAGCACTTTGCTGGAGATGTCTTTGCCTTCCTGTTTGTGGAACCAAGGCGCCTTGATTTCCGGGTAGATGCCGATGTTCTTGCCGGTCGAATGGTTCAGACCCTGCACGAACTCGATCTCTTCCTGGAAGGTGTGTACGCGGAAGTCGGATTTGCCCATCGGGAAGCGGCCAGGATAACCCTGTACCTTCTTGCCGTTTTCGATTTCAAAGCCTTCGGTGAACTTCAGCGATTTGATCTCCGCCAGCGTAAAGTCGATGGCGTAGTAGCGGCCGTCTTTGCGCGCGCGGTCCGGGAAGCGTTCGGCGACGTCGGTGACGCGATCGAGGTAATGATCGTGCAACACCACCAGCTCGTTGTCCTTGGTCATCACCAGATCTTGTTCGAGGTAATCGGCGCCCTGGGCGTAGGCCATCGCTTTCGCCGGCAGGGTGTGTTCCGGCAGGTAGCCGCTGGCGCCACGGTGGGCGATCACCACTTTGTCCGCCGCCTGTGCGGCGCTGACCATCGAGGTGGCGAGAATGATCCCTGTCAGCAGGGCTTTGACTTGAGTCCGCATTCCGTTTTTCTCCGTGTTGTTGGGGGCAGGGTAGTAAAAAGGCCGCAGGGCGGCCTTTAAATCATGCAAAAGTCGTGTGACGCTTAACCGCGCTTGGCGGCGATTTCCGCGTGGTGTTTCTTTTCGTTCAGCATGGTCAGCAGCAGCAGGATAACCGCCAGCACGCCGCCGCCGATCATCACCATGAAGCCGCCGTCCCAACCGAAGAAGTCCACGGTGTAACCGACGATGGCGCTGGCCGCAACCGAGCCGCCCAGGTAGCCGAACAGGCCGGTGAAGCCCGCGGCGGTGCCGGCGGCTTTCTTCGGTGCCAGCTCCAGCGCGTGCAGGCCGATCAGCATCACCGGACCGTAGATCAGGAAGCCGATGACCAGCATACAGATCATGTCCACGGTTGGGTTACCGGCCGGGTTCATCCAGAACACCACGGTGGCGATGGTCACCAGCGTCATGAAGAACACGCCGGTGGCGCCGCGGTTGCCTTTGAACACTTTGTCCGACATCCAGCCGCACAGCAGGGTGCCCGGGATACCGGCGTATTCATACAGGAAGTAGGCCCAGGAAGATTTGTCCAGCGCGAAGTGTTTCACTTCTTTCAGGTAGGTCGGCGACCAGTCCAGAATGCCGTAACGCAGCAGATAGACGAACACGTTGGCGACCGCGATGTACCACAGCAGCTTGTTCGGCAGAATGTACTGCATGAAGATCTGCTTGGCGGTCAGCTCTTCTTCGTCTTTTTCGCTGTAGTCGTCCGGATAGTCGTTTTTGTACTCTTCAATCGGCGGCAGGCCACAGGATTGCGGGGTGTCGCGCATCAGGGCGAAGGCGATCAGGGCCACCAGGATGGCGCCGAAGGCCGGCATGTACAGCGCCGCGTGCCAGTCGTTGAACCAGGCCATACCCAGCAGGAACAGCAGCGGCGGCAGGCCGCCACCCACGTTGTGGGCGCAGTTCCAGATGGAAACGATGCCGCCGCGTTCTTTCTGCGACCACCAGTGCACCATGGTGCGGCCGCACGGCGGCCACCCCATGCCCTGGAACCAGCCGCACAGGAACAGCAGAACGAACATCACCGCGATGCTGGAGGTGGCCCACGGCACGAAGCCCATGAACAACATCACCGCCGCCGCCAGGATCAGGCCGGCGGGCAGGAACACCCGCGGGTTGGAACGGTCGGAGACCGAGCCCATGATGAATTTGGAGAAGCCGTAGGCGATGGAGATGCCTGACAGCGCGAAGCCGAGGTCGCCGCGGCTGAAGCCTTGTTCGATCAGGTAAGGCATGGCCAGGGTGAAGTTCTTACGCACCAGGTAGTAGGCGGCGTAACCGAAGAAGATCCCCAGGAAAATTTGCCAGCGCAGCTTACGGTAGAGCGGATCTACCTTATCGCTCGGCACACGGGCGGTGTGTGCGGCCGGCTTAAAAATACTCAACATGAGCGCCTCCGATGGCTTTATCTGTTATCACATCAATATGACCTTTTACGTTCATTTGATGATTGAGCGGATATCGAATGTGGTGTTTTTGTGTTCCATAACGAGCGCCATTGTCGACAAATACGCCTGGTGTCGCTGTGACGAATGGCGCAATTGTTACACTTTCATGAAACCACGGCGGATTTTGAGCGATTCGTTAACGTTATGAAATAGAAAAACGTCCAAAAATCGTGATTATGATCACATTGATGGTTTTTTGTGGTCATTTTTATTTCGTTTTATGTTCGTTATTGTTCCTTATCAAACAAAGACCCTAATAACCGTGGCTCAATAGGCTCATAACTACCGATCCTGAGGGAGCGACATGAGCAGCTATTTTGACGGCGGCGAAACGGATGTGATCATCATCGGCGGCGGCGCCACCGGCGCAGGCATTGCCCGCGACTGTGCGCGGCGCGGCTTGCGTTGCATTTTGCTGGAGCGCCACGACATCGCCACCGGCGCCACCGGCCGCAACCACGGTTTATTGCACAGCGGTGCGCGCTATGCGGTGACCGACGGCGAGTCGGCGCGCGAGTGCATCGAAGAAAACCGCATCCTGAAACGTATCGCTCATCACTGTATCGAGCGCACCAATGGGCTGTTCATCACCCTGCCGCAGGACTCGCTGGACTATCAGCAACAGTTTATCGCCGCCTGTCGCCAGGCCGACATCGACGCCGAGGCGATCGACCCGCAGCTGGCGCTGCGGCTGGAGCCGGCGGCTAACCCGGCGCTGATCGGCGCGGTGCGCGTGCCGGACGGCACCGTCGATCCTTTCCGGCTGACCGCCGCCAACATGTTGGACGCGCGCGAACACGGCGCGCAGATCCTGACCTACCACCAGGTGGTGGGATTGTTGCGCAGCGGCGATCGGGTGACGGGCGTGCGCGTTTACGACCATCAGAATCAGCGGCGTTATGAGCTGCATGCGCCGGTGGTGGTCAACGCCGCCGGCATCTGGGGCCAGCAGATCGCCGAATACGCCGACTTGCGCATCCGCATGTTCCCGGCCAAAGGGGCGCTGCTGATCCTCGGCCACCGCATCAACAACATGGTGATCAACCGCTGCCGCAAACCGGCAGACGCCGACATCCTGGTGCCGGGCGACACCATCTCGTTGATCGGCACCACCTCGACCCATATCGACTACGACCAAATTGACAACATGCTGGTGACCCCGCAGGAGGTGGACATTCTGATCCGCGAGGGGGCGCTGTTGGCGCCCATCCTGGCGCAGACCCGCATTCTGCGCGCCTACGCCGGGGTACGGCCGCTGGTGGCCAGCGACGACGATCCCAGCGGGCGCAACGTCAGCCGCGGCATCGTGCTGCTCGATCACGCCGCTCGCGACGGGCTGGAAGGGTTTATCACCATCACCGGCGGCAAGCTGATGACCTACCGCCTGATGGCAGAGTGGGCCACCGACAAGGTGTGCGACAAGCTCGGCGTAAACCGCCCGTGCACCACCGCGCAAGACGCGTTGCCCGGATCCCGACAGTCGGCGGAGGAAACGGTGCGCAGCGTGGTTTCACTGCCCGCCAGTATTCGCGGCTCAGCAATTTACCGCCACGGCGATCGCGCCAGCCAGGTGCCGGCGGCCGATCGGCTCGACACCAGCCTGGTGTGCGAATGCGAGGCGGTGACCGCCGGGGAAGTGCGCTATGCGGTCAACTCGCTGACCGTCAATAACCTGGTGGATCTGCGCCGCCGCACCCGCGTCGGCATGGGCACCTGCCAGGGCGAACTCTGCGCCTGCCGCGCCGCTGGGCTGCTGACGCGCTTTAACGTCAGCACGCCGCAGCAATCCATCGCGCAGCTGTCGCAGTTCCTCAACGAACGGTGGAAAGGCGTACGGCCGATCGCCTGGGGCGACGCGCTGCGCGAGAGCGAATTTACCAGCTGGGTTTACCAGGGGTTATGCGGGCTTGAGGCCCAGGTCGACAAAGAGCAGGAGGCGGATGATGCGATTTGACGTAGTGGTGATTGGCGGCGGCCTGGCGGGCCTGAGCTGCGCCATTGCCGTAGCCGAACAGGGCAAGCGCTGCGCGGTGGTCAGTTCTGGCCAGAGCGCGCTCTACTTCTCCTCCGGCTCGCTCGATCTGCTGGCGAGATTGCCGGACGGCACGCCGGTCGAGATGCCGCTGGCGGCGTTACCGCAGCTGGCGCAGCAGGCGCCGCAGCATCCGTATGCCCTGATCGGGCCCGGCCGGGTGGCGGCGCTGTCCGCCGCCGCGCAGCGGCTGCTGGAGCGCTGCGGGCTGAACCTGCAGGGCGAGGGAGCCAATAACCATCTGCGTATTACGCCGCTCGGCACACGCCGTGCCACCTGGCTCAGCCCGCAGGCGATCCCGACGCTGCCGCTGACCGGCCAACTGCCGTGGCGGCGCATCGCGGTGATCGGCATCGAAGGATTCCTCGACTTCCAGCCGCAGATGGCCGCCGACTCCCTGAGCCGCGAGCTCGGCGTAGAGACGGAGGTGGCCTATCTGCACATGCCGGCGCTGGACCGATTGCGCAATAACCCCAGCGAGTTCCGCGCGGTAAACATCGCCCGGGTACTGGATTTGATGGAAAGCCTGCCGCCGATGGCCGAAGAGCTGCGGCGGCTGGCGGGGGAAGCCGAGGCGCTCTTCCTGCCTGCCTGTCTGGGCCTGGAGGACGATGCGTCGCTGGCGGTGTTGCAGGATGCGGTCGGCAAGCCGATCCGGCTGCTGCCGACGCTGCCGCCTTCGGTGCCCGGCATGCGCTTGCATCAGGCGCTGCGGCGGCGTTTCCAACAGCTGGGCGGCGTTTTCATGCCTGGCGACAGCGTGCTGCGCGCCGAGTGTGAAGCCGGCCGCGTCACCGGCCTGTATACCCGCAACCACGGCGATATTCCGCTGCGGGCGCAGCAGGTGGTGCTGGCCAGCGGCAGCTTCTTCAGCAACGGGCTGGTGGCGAATTTCGACGGGGTGCGCGAGCCAATCTTCAAGCTGGACGTACACAGCCGCGCGGATCGCGCCGACTGGAGCCGGCGCGAGCTGTTTGCACCGCAGCCTTATCTGCAGTTTGGCGTGCGCACCGACGGCAGGCTGCGGGCGATGAAACAGGGAATGCCGTTCGACAATCTGTATGCCATCGGCGCGGTCGCCGGCGGCTACGATCCGCTGCAGCAAGGCTGCGGCGCCGGCGTGTCATTGATCGGTGCGCTGCACGTCGCGCAGCAGATCGCCGCGGAGGAAAACGCATGAGCCTGCATCAGGACCACAGCTTTGAAAGCTGCATCAAATGCACCGTCTGCACCACCTACTGCCCGGTCGCCAAAGTGAACCCGCTCTATCCGGGGCCGAAACAGGCGGGGCCGGACGGCGAGCGGCTGCGGCTGAAAGATCCGGCGTTGTACGACGAAGCGCTGAAATACTGCACCAACTGCAAACGTTGTGAAGTGGCCTGCCCGTCCGACGTCAAAATCGGCGATATCATTCAACGCGCCCGCGCCGACTTCGCCCAGAACAAGCCGACGCTGCGCGATGCCATCCTCAGCCACACCGACATCATGGGCTCGCTGTCGACGCCGTTCGCGCCGATCGTCAACGCCGCTACCGGGCTGAAACCGGTGCGCAAGCTGTTGGACAAGGCGCTGAAGATCGATCACCGTCGCGAACTGCCGAAATACTCGTTCGGCACCTTCCGCCGCTGGTACCGGCAACAGGTGCAGGCTCAGCAGCGTTATGCCGAGCAGGTGGCGTTTTTCCACGGCTGCTTCGTCAACTATAACCATCCGCAGCTGGGCAAGGATTTGATCCGGGTGTTCAACGCGCTGGATATCGGCGTGCAGCTGCTGAAACGCGAGAAATGCTGCGGCGTGCCGCTGATCGCCAACGGGTTTATCGAGCAGGCCAAAAAGCAGGCCAGGGTCAACGCCGAATCGCTGCATGAAGCGGTGCTGGAACGCGGCATTCCGGTGGTGGCGACCTCATCGAGCTGCACCTTCACCCTGCGCGACGAATACCCGCATCTGCTGGACGTGGACACTACCCCGGTGCGCGATCGGGTGGAGTTGGCGACACGCTATCTCTATCGCCTGATCAATCAGGGACGCAGCCTGCCGCTGCAGCACACGCCGCTGCGGGTGGCTTATCACACGCCTTGCCATATGGAGAAAATGGGCTGGACCGCCTACACCCTGGAGCTGCTGCGGCAGATACCGGGGCTGGAGCTGGTGGTGCTGGATTCGCAGTGCTGCGGCATCGCCGGCACCTACGGGTTTAAATCGGAGAACTACGCCACTTCGCAAGGTATCGGCGCGCCGCTGTTCCGGCAGATCGAAGAGAGCGGGGTGGATCTGGTGGTGACCGACTGCGAAACCTGCAAATGGCAGATAGAAATGTCCACCAGCAAGCGCTGCGAACATCCGATCACCTTGCTGGCGCAGGCGCTGACGTAAAAACGAAAGGGCCGGCAAGCCGGCCCTCTGTGGGATTACTGCTTCAGCTTCAGGGTGGAGATGATGCCTTCGGCTTCGGTCTGCGCCTGCTGCTGATTGTCCGCCGGCAGCGTCACCTGAATGGTCAGCATGTTGTTGTTCAGCGAACCGATCAGGACGGAGGAATAAGCTTTTTCACCGCCGCTGGTGATGATGCTGTCCAACTGACGCAGCGGCACGCCGTTGACGTCGAGCGCTTTGTTGGTGATCACCTGCAGGTTGGCGTCACGCGCGCGCTGGGTATTCTCCAGGCGCTTGGCCAGGGTCTCCAGGCTGTCGGCGGTCTTGTCGCCCAGGATGACGATCACCGCGCGCTGGCCGGTGCTGTCTGCGTAAACATGCATGTTGTTGGCCTGGTTGCCCAGCTTGCCGCTCTGATCCGCCATGCCAACCGGCAGGGTGAACGCCAGTTTACCGTCCAGCAGGCTGACCTGCTGCCCAGCCGGCGCGCTGGCCGCTGCGCCGTCTGGCGCTGCCTTGGTGTCTTTGGTGTTGCCGTCGCAGGCCGCGAGGCCAAGCGCCAGCAGGCTGATACCCATCAATTTCGCTACTTTACGCATCGGGCTTCCTTCTTCCTTTCCGGTAGGGATTCACTGTCGTATCGCAACCTATTCCAGGTTGAAATGCAAGGCAGATGTTGTCACAAGTTTTTTTCCAGTAATAGCCGATAATCAGCCACTTCGCCTATCTTTTCCAGCTGAACAATCTGATAGTGATGGGCGAGCAGCATCGTCAGCATGGCGCGGAACCGGTTACGGGTTTTGACCGTCAGTTGGCGATAGCCCTGCGCCCGCGCCCAGCGTTCCTGTTCGGCCAACAAGGCCTGCGCCACGCCGTGGCGACGGCATGTCGGCAGCACGCCACCCAGCCAGCTGTAAAACACCGTTTCCTGCCGTTGATAACCGAGTTTGAAACCGGCCGGCTGCCCGCCTATCTCGGCGATCAACAGGCTGGCGGGGGCGGCACCGATACGCCGCTGCAGATCGGCCAGGCTATGCAGGCCGCCGAATTCGGGGATGCGTTGGTAAAGGCGGTGGATTTCTTCGAGCGTGGCGGTGCGGACGATTGGGGTCATGAGCGGCCTCCAAAGGATAGGGCCGCCCAGAATAACACGACTCAGCTCGGCTGCAGGCTGCCGCTGCGCGCTGCGATGCGTTTGAGCAGCATGTTCAGCAACACGCCGTACATCGGCAGGAAGAACAGTAGGCAGATCATCACCTTGAAACTGTAATCCACCAGCGCGATCTCCACCCAGTTATTGGCCATGAAGGGATCGCTGCTCTTGTAGAAGGCGATGAAGAAGAACGCCAGCGTATCGCTGATGTTGCCGAAGAACATCGCCGCCGCCGGCGCCACCCACCAGGCGCTGCGCTGGCGCAGGCGGTTAAAGACGTGAACGTCGAGGATCTGGCCGAGTACGTAGGCCATAAAGCTGGCCACGGCAATGCGCGCCACGAACAGGTTAAAACTGCCCAGCGCCGCGAAGCCCTGCCATTCTCCCTGATAGGTGACGGTGGAGATCACGTAAGAGATGAACAGCGCCGGCACCATCACCGCCAGGATAATCCGCCGCGCCAGCGGCGCGCCGAAAATGCGCACGGTCAGATCGGTTGCGAGGAAGATAAACGGGAAGGTAAAGGCGCCCCAGGTGGTATGGAAGCCGAAAACGGTGATCGGCAGCTGCACCAGGTAGTTGCTGGAGGTAATGATGGCGATATGAAACAGCGAAAGCCAGACCAACGCCGTGAAGCGCTGCTGTGCGGTAAACGAATACATATTGTAGCCTTTTTAGCAGTGGGGTGAGGGAACCCAGTGTGTCTTGTCAAAACAGCAAAAAACGCTGCGCGGCGGCATGATACGCGTTTGCGCAACCAATGCAATGGTTAAATTTAACGCAAACGTTAACGCATCTTGCGCAGAAAAACTACCGGCGTAAACTAGGCGCTAATGAGATGCGGCGAGCGTTCGCCGATCGTTTTTGAACGAGAAAAATTGCATGACTGACTTATTTGCCCAGGCAGACCAGACGCTCGACGCGCTGGGCCTGCGTTGCCCGGAACCGGTAATGATGGTGCGTAAAACCGTGCGCCATATGGACAACGGCGAAACGCTGCTGATTATCGCCGACGATCCAGCCACCACCCGCGATATTCCGGGGTTCTGCCGCTTTATGGAGCATACGCTGGTGGCGCAGGAGACCGAGCAGGCGCCATACCGTTATCTGCTGCGTAAAGGTGTATAACGGCGACACGGTCGTGTTGATGAAGGAAAAGTCCCTTTCCCCGAAATGACAACGGGCGCGCTATGCCGCGCCCGTATTGCTTTCCGAACTTAGCTGCGCTTTTTCAACAGCCGCAGCGCGTTGGCGGTGACCAGCGCGGTGGCGCCGGAATCGGCCAGCACCGCCAGCCACAAACCGGTCAGCCCCAGCAGGCTGGTGATCAGGAAGACCCCCTTCAGCCCCAATGCGATGGTGATGTTCTGCCGGATATTGGCGTGGGTGGCGCGCGAGATGCGGATCATCTCCGCGACGCCTACCAGCCGGTTGTGGGTTAGGGCGGCGTCGGCGGTTTCCAATGCCACGTCGGTGCCGCTGCCCATGGCGATGCCGATGCTGGAGGCCTTCATCGCCGGGGCGTCGTTGATGCCGTCGCCGATCATCGCCGTCGGGCGCAGTTCGCTCAGTTCGGTGACCGCGCTGACCTTATCTTCCGGCAGCAGGCCGGCACGATAGTCGAGGCCCAGCTCGCCGGCGATCGCCGCGGCGGCGCGCGGGTTGTCGCCGGTCAGCATCACGCCGCGAATACCCAGCGCGTTCAGTTCGGCTATCGCCTGTTTGGCGTCGCCGCGCAGCGTATCGCGCAGCGCCAGCAAGCCGATGGGCGCGCCGTCTTCCAGCACCACCACCGCCGTTTTGCCGGCGTTTTCCAGCTTGTCTACCTGGCTCTGCCATTGAGCGTCGAGCTGGCCCGGTGCCAGCTTGCCCGGCGCGCTGATCAGCACGGTCTTGCCGTCCACGATCCCTTCCACGCCGACGCCGGCCAGCGCGCGGCGCGCCTGCGCCAGCGGCAGCTCAGTCCCGCTTTCGGCGGCGCGGTTGATGATCGCCTGCGCCAGCGGGTGATGTGAACCGGCTTCCACCGCGGCGGCAAGCTGCAGCAGCCGCTGTTCGGTGCGCGCGCCGATCGGCAGCACGTCGGTCACCGTCGGCTTGCCTTCGGTCAGGGTACCGGTTTTATCGAAGGCGATGGTTTGTATCTGGCCCAGCTGTTCCAGCGCCGCACCGCCTTTAATCAGCGCGCCGCGCCGCGTGGCGGCTGCCAGCCCGGATGTAATGGCCGCCGGAGTCGAGATCACCAATGCGCATGGGCAACCGATCAGCAGCAGCGTCAGGCCGCGATAGATCCAGGTATCCCACGGCTGCGAGAACAGCAGCGGCGGCAGCAGGATCACCGCGACGGCCAGCAGCATAATGGCCGGGGTGTAATAACGGCTGAACCGATCGAGGAAGCGTTCGATCGGCGCGCGGCGCTCTTCGGCCTCTTCAATCAGCTGCAAAATGCGGTCGATGGCGTTTTTGCCGGGCTCGGAGATCACCTTCATCTGCGCCGCCTGATCGACGGACAGGCTGCCGGCGGCCACTTTCTCACCCTGTTGGCGCTCGACCGGCACCGACTCGCCGGTCAGGGCGCTTTCGTCGAAGCTGGCGAACGGATTGAGCAGCTCGGCGTCGGCCGGCAGGCGCCCGCCGGGCGCGATTTCAATCACATCGCCCGGACGCAGGCTGGCGACCGGCACGCGTTTGCGCTCCGCACCTTGCAGCAGCAGCGCATCTTCCGGCACCAGCTCCATCAGCGCCGTCACCCCGCGCCGTGCGCGGTTGGCGGCGTAGGATTCCAGCAGCTCACCGACCATAAACAGCAGCAGCACCATCGCCGCCTCGGCGGTGGCGCCGATGAACAGCGCGCCGATGGCCGCCACGCTCATCAGCGTTTCGATGGCGAACGGCGTGCCGGAACGAATCAGACGCAGCGCCTTGGTGGCGACCGGCGCCAATCCGACCAGCGTGGTGGCGATAAAGGCGATGCGGCCCAGCTCCGGGTTAACCCGATCCAGCACCCAGCTGACGATCATCAGGGTGGTTAACAGCAGCAGCGGTGCGAATTCGCCGAAGCGTGAGGTTTTCGGCGCGGGGGCTTTGGCGGTCTGGGTGCCGAGCAGGGTAAAGCCGGCTTGGGCGACCGCGTCCTGGATCCGCAGGCTGATGTCGGACTGTGCGTCGACCACCAGTTTTTCGGTGGCGAACAGCACGCGCACGCTGTCGACGCCGGGGAGTGAAATGACGGCATTTTCGATTTTCTTGGCGCAGCTGGGGCAGTCCATGCCGGTGACTTTCCAGCTGAAACGTTGGCTACCGGAAGGGGGAGCGGCGGCCAGCCTGTCGCTTTCCTCGTCCGGATCGTCGGGTGCGGCGGTGCAGCTGCCGCTATCGCCATGATCGTGATGGTGGTGGGCGTGTTCGGCCTGTGCGGCGGCGTTTTTCGGCTCGCTGCTGCAGCCATGTTGAGTTTTGCTGTGGCTGTGGTTGCAGCCGCATCCGCCTTCGGCGTGGTGATGTTCCTGATGATTATGGTTTTGCTGATTGTGCATAACGTCCCCCTTCGGGCTGTTAAACGGGTTTGCTCAGCTGACTCTACACCCTGGAGTCAACTCCAGAGTCAAGCGCCGGATGAGAATTATTGCTAACGGCGTTCGGGCCTATAAAGGGGTATTCATTCAATAATGAATAATGCGAATTTTAATCTATCGGCTTTTCTTATCCTCTATTGGGATGAAAAGGCTCGCCTCCGTTAGTTTAAATAAGAAAATAATATTCCTATAGAAACTAAAAAATCGCGCGACCTAATAATAAAGAGTTATTAATCTATAACGCTTTAGCAAAATTTACCCTTTTCCCTGTGCGAAGCCAGCATGATTCGCTTGAGTCTGCAGGCCGCATTACTATTGAAGTTTGGTGCCAACTTATCCTCATCAAGTTTCATTTGTTTTGTAAATAATCCTAAAAAGCAGCATAACAAACTTTCGTTGCGATAATAAATGGTTGATTATTTTATGTGCAGTTTTGCGGCCCTGCCTATAATTGGAATCGATTACCATTTTTAATGGCGATCTTATTTGCTGATATATATGCATTAATTCTACCTAACACACTGCCGGTAACGGCGCATAAGCCCCTTCCAGCAAGCTTAAGGTTCATTAACCGTGGCTTACGGGGAGGTTATGTCTATCTGTCTGATTGATATCAATCAGGTAATGAGTGGAATCGAACCAATGCAATCTACTAAAAAGGCAATTGAAATTACTGAATCCAGCCTTGCAGCCGCAACAACCGGCTACGATGCTGTAGACGACCTGCTGCATTATCATGAGCGGGGTAACGGGATTCAGATTAATGGCAAGGATTCATTTTCTAACGAGCAAGCTGGGCTGTTTATTACCCGCGAGAATCAAACCTGGAACGGTTACAAGGTATTTGGCCAGCCGGTTAAATTAACCTTCTCCTTCCCGGACTATAAGTTCTCTTCCACCAACGTCGCCGGCGACACCGGGCTGAGCAAGTTCAGCGCGGAACAGCAACAGCAGGCTAAGCTGTCGCTGCAGTCCTGGGCCGACGTCGCCAATATCACTTTCACTGAAGTGGCGGCCGGTCAAAAGGCCAACATCACCTTCGGCAACTACAGCCAGGATCGCCCAGGCCACTATGATTACGGCACCCAGGCCTACGCCTTCCTGCCGAACACCATTTGGCAGGGCCAGGATCTGGGCGGCCAGACCTGGTACAACGTCAACCAATCCAACGTGAAGCATCCGGCGACCGAAGACTACGGTCGTCAGACGTTCACCCATGAGATTGGCCATGCGTTGGGCCTGAGCCACCCGGGCGACTACAACGCCGGTGAGGGTAACCCGACCTATCGCGACGTCACCTATGCGGAGGATACCCGCCAGTTCAGCCTGATGAGCTACTGGAGTGAAACCAACACCGGTGGCGACAACGGCGGCCACTATGCCGCGGCTCCGCTGCTGGATGACATTGCCGCCATTCAGCATCTCTATGGCGCCAATCTGTCGACCCGCACCGGCGACACCGTGTACGGTTTTAACTCCAACACCGGTCGCGATTTCCTCAGCACGACCAGCAACTCGCAGAAAGTGATCTTTGCAGCCTGGGATGCGGGCGGTAACGATACCTTCGATTTCTCCGGTTACACCGCGAACCAGCGCATCAACCTGAACGAGAAATCGTTCTCCGACGTGGGTGGCCTGAAGGGCAACGTCTCGATCGCCGCCGGGGTGACCATCGAGAACGCTATCGGCGGTTCCGGCAACGACGTGATCGTCGGTAACGCGGCCAACAACGTGCTGAAAGGCGGCGCAGGTAACGACGTGCTGTTCGGCGGCGGCGGGGCGGATGAGCTGTGGGGCGGTGCCGGCAAAGACATCTTCGTGTTCTCTGCCGCCAGCGATTCCGCTCCGGGCGCTTCAGACTGGATCCGCGACTTCCAGAAGGGGATCGACAAAATTGACCTGTCGTTCTTCAATAAAGAAGCGCAGAGCAGCGATTTCATTCACTTCGTCGATCACTTCAGCGGCGCGGCCGGCGAAGCGCTGCTCAACTACAACGCTTCCAACAACGTGACCGATTTGTCGGTGAACATTGGTGGCCATCAGGCGCCGGACTTCCTGGTGAAAATCGTCGGCCAGGTAGACGTCGCCACTGACTTTATCGTGTAACGCAGCAACGGAACGCCCGGCGCAGTCTCGGCCGGGCGTAATGCGGGAGCCCGGTATGAAAGGTACTTTAACGCGCACCGCTTTGGCGGCGGGCGGCATGATGATGACAAGTGCGGTCATGGCCGGCAGCCTGGCGTTGCCGACCGCGCAGTCGCTGGCGGGGCAATGGCAGGTGGCCGATAGCGAACGCCAATGCCAAATCGAGTTTCTGGCGAATGAGCAAAGCGAGACCAACGGCTATCAGCTGGTGGATCGGCAACGGTGTCTGCAAAGCGTGTTTGCGGCGGAAGTCGTGGGCTGGCGCCCGGCGCCGGACGGCATCGCGCTGCTGCGGGCGGATGGTAGCACCCTGGCCTTCTTCTCGCGCGACGGCGATCTGTATCGCAATCAGCTGGGCGCCGACGATGCCCTGACGTTGAAAGCGCTGGCTTAATGAAGAAACGGGTTCGGCGCACCGAACCCGTGGCAGAGAGTTACAGGTAGAGCGAACGCACGATCAGGAAGTGGCCGGAGAAGTAACAGAAGGCCACGATGGCGTCCGCCGCGCGGAAGGTGAAACGGTAGCGGTTGAGCAGCCAAACCACGTTGGCCAGCAGCAGCAGCGAGGTGCCGGTCAGCAACGAGAAGCCGAAATCGGTACTGCGCAGGAAATATTGCTCGCCCGCCAGCCAGACCATTAGCAGCGTCATCGCCACGTAGGTGGCGATCGGCCAACGCATCTCTTCCAGCCGGGTCCAAAGGGTGGCCAGCAGCAACGCGCCGATCGCCAGCAGCGCCAGCGGCAGCGGCCAGAACAGACTGAACGTCATCTGGCTGGCGAAGCTCAGGGTATACAGCAGGTGGGACAGGAAAAAGGCGCCGATGGCGTACAGCACCCGCTCGCGCGGCAGCAGGAGCAGCGCGTCACCGATCAGCGTCGCCAGCAGGCCGAGCACGATCAGATAACCTGCTGCGCCGAGCACCGGCGCCTGCCAGGCCAACAGCAACAGCAGCAGCAGCGTGACGGGTTTGAACACCCAGCGCTGCCAGCGCGGGCCACGGTAAGAGGCGTCGACGAACAGCCAACCGGAAAAGAATACGGCAAGGAACGGCCAACTCATTTATGTCTTCCTTATGCATGAGGGAGCCGCAATAACCGGCTCCAAACTGTCACCAATGTCACTTCTTCATTTCAGTGTAGGTAGCCTGCCGACGATCGACAATGCTTTCTTGAGAATGCTATGTTTACGCCGATTTGGCCGTGAAGGAAATGGGAAACCGATGAGCAAGCCACCGTTGTTTTTTGTCGCCGTGATTGCGTTGATTGCCGTGCTGGCCACGCAACGCTATTTCAAACAGCGCCAGCAGGAGGCGGAAAACGATCGTGCGCCGATGCGCAGTCTGCAGGTGACGGTGAGCGACAAGCGCAGCTTCCCGGTCGCCAAGACCCGTGCGCCGCAGCGCGAACCGCTGGTCAATGAGCCGATGTATTACGAGGTGGTGTTCAGCCCGAACCAGGGCGGTGAAGATATCCAGCTGCGGCTGAAACAGTGGCAATACAACCCGATAGAAAAAGGCGCGCAGGGCACGTTGAACATGCAGGGCACGCGCTTCGTTTCTTTCACCGTTCAGCCGTAGCGGTCACTTTTTCTTGATGGGTGGCTGTTTCTTCTGCCAGGCCAACAGCTCGAACACGCCAAAGATAAAGATCTTGGCTTCTTGCCAGTAGCTGATTGGCTGATCCTTCGGCTGGGTGGATTTCAACAGCACCAGCTGCAGGCCGTGCATCACCACCATAAAGAACAGCGCCACGTCGATGAAATACTTCAGCGGCTTGGGAAACGGGTGGAACAGGTTAGAGAGCAGGAAGCCCCATACGCACAGCATCAGCAGGCGGCCCAGATTAATCAGCATGGTCGGTTTTCTCTTGCGAACGAATATAAAGGCGATAAGCCACCTGGCCGGCGACCTTCTCCCGGTGCAGCTGCCAACTGGCAGGCACGTCCGCCGCGGCGTTTTCCACCTCGGCTTCTACATAGATCCAGGCCTCGTCGGCCAGCCAGCCTCGCTGCTCCAGCAGCAAGGCGGTCTCCGACAGCAGGCCTTTGCGAAACGGCGGATCGAGGAACACCACGTCGAACGGTTGGCCCTCGCCCGCCAGCCAGCTCAGCGCGTTGGTGTTGATAACCACCCCTTTGCCCTGCAGCAGCGCCAGATTTTTTTCCAGCTGCTGCGCCACCGGCCGTTCGAATTCCAGCAGCGTGGCGCTGCCGGCGTAGCGCGACAGCGCTTCCAGCCCTAATGCGCCGCTGCCGGCGAAACAGTCCAGACAGCGCGCGCCCTGAATCACCGGCGCCAGCCAGTTGAACAGGGTTTCACGCACCCGATCGGTGGTGGGGCGCAGCCCCGGGCTGTTCGGCACCGGAAGCTTGCGACCGCGCCATTGGCCGCCGATGATGCGGATCTGTCCGGCTGCGGCCTGGGGCGGTTTTTTGGCCGCCGCCCGTGGCGAGAGTCTTGTCATAAGCGTTGTTTGATTTCTTTTACGGCGCGGGGCCGCAGAGGTTAACGAAAAGTTGTCCCTATTCTACCGGTGACGGGCGTCGGGGGGAACGGTAAAACTTTGTTGTCTGATTTCACACCGGAAAGCATGCCGGATGCGTGTTGCTGCGCGAGGGAAAGTGATAGACTCGGCGGATTATTGTCAGCATATATCCTTCAGGTATGTAGGGTAAGCGAGCCTTCGGTACGGAGTAGAGTCATAACATGGCAAAAGATAAGAAACGTGGGTTTTTCTCCTGGCTGGGCTTTGGCCAGAAGGAAAAGGAAGAAGAGCAACAGCAACCTGAGCAGCCGGTAGAGCAGGCGGAGCCTCAGGCTGCGGAGACGCCGGCTGAACCGGCCGCCGCCAAGCTGGATGACAAGCTCCCCGCCCAGGAATCTGAACCTGCCGCCTCCGTCGACACCCCGGGAGAGTGGGATAACGGTCAGGCCGGCGAACCCATCGCGGAAAACCTGCCGGCGGCGGCTGAACATCCGGCGGCGCCGCACGCGTTGGCCGAAGAGATCGTCAGCGTCACCGAGCAGGTGGTGGCGCAACAGCAGCCGGTCGTCGAACCCGAGCCGGTTGCCGAACCCGAGCCGGTCGTTGAGCCTGAGCCGGTCGTCGAACCCGAGCCGGTTGTCGAACCCGAGCCGGTCGTTGAGCCCGAGCCGGTTGTCGAACCCGAGTCGGTCGTTGAACCCGAGCCGGTCGTTGAGCCCGAGCCGGTTGTCGAACCCGAGTCGGTCGTTGAACCCGAGCCGGTTGTCGAATCTGAGCCGGTCGTTGAGCCAGAGCCAGTTGTTGAGCCAGAGCCGGTCGTTGAACCTGAGCCGGTTGTCGAACCGGAACCGGAAGAAGAAAAGCCGCTTGAACCTGTAGCGCCGGCCGCTGCGCAAGAGCAGGAGCGCCCGACCAAAGAGGGCTTCTTTGCTCGCCTGAAACGCAGCCTGCTGAAGACCAAGCAAAACCTTGGCTCCGGCTTTATGGGGCTGTTCCGCGGTAAAAAGATCGACGACGACCTGTTCGACGAGTTGGAAGAACAGCTGCTGATCGCCGATGTCGGCGTGGATACCACGCGCAAGATCATCACCTCCCTGACCCAGCACGCCAGCCGCAAGCAGCTGAAAGACGCCGAAGCGCTGTACGGCAAGCTGAAGGAGGAAATGTCCGAAATTCTGGCCAAGGTCGATCAGCCGCTGGATGTCAGCGGGAAAACCCCGTATGTCATCCTGATGGTCGGCGTGAACGGCGTGGGTAAAACCACCACCATCGGCAAGCTGGCGCGCCAATTCCAGGCGGAAGGCAAGTCGGTGATGCTGGCGGCGGGGGATACTTTCCGCGCCGCGGCGGTGGAGCAGCTGCAGGTGTGGGGCGAACGCAACCGCATTCCGGTGGTGGCGCAGCATACTGGCGCGGATTCCGCATCGGTGATCTTCGATGCGGTGCAGGCCGCCAAGGCGCGCGGCGTCGACGTGTTGATCGCCGATACCGCCGGACGTCTGCAGAACAAATCGCACCTGATGGAAGAGCTGAAGAAGATCGTCCGCGTCATGAAAAAACTGGACGACCAGGCCCCCCATGAGGTTATGCTGACGCTCGATGCCAGCACCGGCCAGAATGCGGTCAGTCAGGCGAAATTATTTAATGAGGCCGTGGGCTTAACCGGCATCACGCTGACTAAACTGGACGGTACCGCCAAGGGCGGGGTGATCTTCGCCATCGCCGATCAGTTCGGTATCCCGATTCGCTATATCGGCGTCGGGGAAGGCATCGAAGATTTGCGGCCGTTTAAGGCTGACGATTTTATTGAGGCACTTTTTGCCCGAGAGGATTAATACGGATGATTCGCTTTGAACAGGTCAGTAAAGCTTATCTGGGCGGACGGCAAGCGCTGCAGGGGGTCGATTTCCATCTGCGCCCGGCGGAGATGGCGTTTCTGACCGGCCATTCCGGCGCGGGGAAAAGTACCCTGCTGAAACTGATTTGCGGTATCGAACGGCCCAGCGCCGGCCACATCTGGTTTGGCGGCCACGACATCAGTCGTTTGAAAAACCGCGAGGTGCCGTTCCTGCGTCGGCAGATCGGCATGATCTTCCAGGATCACCACCTGCTGCTGGATCGCACGGTGTATGACAACGTGGCGATGCCGCTGATCATCGCCGGTGCCAGTACCGAAGACATCCGCCGCCGCGTTTCCGCCGCGCTGGACAAGGTCGGTTTGCTGGATAAAGCGAAGAACTTCCCGATTCAGCTGTCCGGCGGCGAGCAGCAGCGCGTGGGCATTGCCCGTGCGGTGGTGAACAAGCCGGCGGTGCTGCTGGCGGATGAACCGACCGGTAACCTGGACGACGCGCTGTCGGAAGGCATTTTGCGCCTGTTTGAAGAATTCAACCGCGTCGGCGTCACTGTATTAATGGCGACGCACGACACCGGGCTTATCGCCCGTCGCAATTACCGCATCCTGACGCTGAGCCAGGGCCGCATGCAAGGGGGCGCTCACCATGGCCAATAACGCAAAAACCGCCAAGAGCAAGGCGCTGCGCGGCGGCTGGCGCGAACAGTGGCGTTACGCCTGGATGAACGCCATCAAAGACATGCTGCGCCAGCCGTTGGCGACGCTGTTGACGGTGATGGTGATCGCCATCTCCCTGACGCTGCCGAGCGTGTGCTACATCGTGTGGAAAAACGTCAGCACCGCGGCCAGCCAGTGGTATCCGACGCCGCAGCTGACGGTCTACCTGGATAAATCGCTCGATGACGACGCGGCGCTGAAAGTGCTCGACGCCATCAAGGCGGAAGCCGGCGTGGAGAAGGTGAATTACCTGTCGCGTGAAGAAGCGCGCGGGGAGTTCCGCAACTGGTCGGGCTTTGGTGGCGCGTTGGACATGCTGGAAGAGAACCCGCTGCCGGCGGTGGCCATCGTCACGCCGAAGATGAGCTTCCAGAGTTCGGATACCCTCAACACCCTGCGCGATCGCGTGGCGGCGGTGCAGGGCGTGGAAGAAGTGCGTATGGATGACAGCTGGTTTGCCCGCCTGGCGGCACTGACCGGGCTGGCGGGCCAGATCGCGGCGATCATCGGCGTGCTGATGATCGTGGCGGTGTTCCTGGTGATCGGCAACAGCGTGCGTCTGAGCATCTTCAGCCGTCGCGACACCATTAACGTGATGAAGCTGATCGGTGCCACCGACGGCTTTATTCTGCGGCCGTTCCTCAACGGCGGGGCGATGCTGGGCTTTGCCGGCGCGCTGCTGTCGCTGGTGCTGTCCGGTGCGCTGGTGTGGCAGCTGGAGTCGGTAGTCGCCGGGGTAGCCAAGGTATTCGGCACCACCTTCACCCTGCACGGGCTGGGCTGGGATGAGGCGCTGCTGCTGCTGATCATCTCCGCGATGATCGGCTGGATCGCCGCCTGGCTGGCGACGGTGCAACATTTACGCCGATTTACACCACAGTAAGATTTTTTTGGTATACTCTTCTCCTGCTGCTTTTGATCGCGTTGCGGGAGAAGAGTGACCTCAAGCGAAGTCAGCACCATCCCTCTCTTCTTAGCGCACAAATTCCCTATCGGCCTGCACCCTCGTCACGTATTGTCGGCAACAATGCTTGCGAAAAAGGGTGAACTTTTAGGGCGGAGTACGGTCAAAAATTGCAGCAAATGTTAAGGTGCCCGGCGTGTGGAACCGCTTTTGCTTCAGCAACTGCCGTAGAATCAATCATTTCCCCGCTGTAATAATCACCTGCATGATTTTGTATTCTCATAGAGAGGGTTTGAATGACCAAAGAAATGCAAACTTTAGCCTTAGTACCCCAAGGTAGCTTGGAAGCCTATATCCGGGCAGCCAACGCCTATCCGATGCTGACGGCAGAGGAAGAGCGGGAGCTGGCTGAACGGCTGCATTATCAGGGCGATCTGGATGCCGCTAAGCAGCTCATCCTGTCTCACCTGCGCTTTGTCGCTCATATTGCCCGCAACTATTCAGGCTATGGTCTGCCACAGGCGGACCTGATTCAGGAAGGCAATATCGGCCTGATGAAAGCCGTTCGCCGCTTCAACCCTGAAGTCGGCGTGCGTCTGGTTTCCTTTGCGGTGCATTGGATTAAGGCGGAAATCCACGAGTACGTATTGCGCAACTGGCGCATCGTGAAAGTGGCGACCACCAAAGCGCAGCGCAAGCTGTTCTTTAACCTGCGCAAAACCAAACAGCGTTTGGGCTGGTTCAACCAGGACGAAGTGGAGCTGGTGGCCCGCGAGCTGGGCGTAACCAGCAAAGACGTGCGCGAGATGGAATCTCGCATGGCGGCGCAGGACATGACGTTCGATCCGACTCCGGACGACGAGGCTCGCGATGGCCAGTCGATGGCGCCGGTGCTGTACCTGCAGGACAAGAGCTCGGACTTCGCCGAAGGCATCGAGGAAGATAACTGGGAAAGCAACGCCGCAGACAAACTGGCCTATGCGCTGGAAGGTCTGGACGAGCGCAGCCAGCATATCATCCGCGCCCGTTGGCTGGACGACGACAACAAGTCGACGCTGCAGGAGTTGGCCGATCAGTACGGCGTTTCCGCCGAGCGCGTGCGCCAGCTGGAAAAGAATGCCATGAAGAAATTGAAAATGGCGATCGAAGCCTGAGTCGATGCGATATTCGAAAAAAAGCCCGGCAAGCCGGGCTTTTTCATGCCTGAAATTCGGCGTTATGGCACCACGGCGGCGAAGTCCGGCGCCGGGCAGTCGTAGCCGAATTTCGCCGCCCACGGGTAGCGGGTGCCGGTGTTGATGTAGCGCTGATAAAGCGCCCGGCCGGTCTTGGCGTCGCGCTTGATAACCCAACTGGCGGCGTTACACAGCACGGCGGCGTAGGCCTGGCTTTTCGGCGGCAGCAGATCGGCCGCCTGTTGCGCCAACCCCACCGCCTGCCAACGGTAGTGCAGGAAACGGTTGTCCTGCGCCGGCAGCGCCGCCTTGGCGCGCGCCGCTTCTGCGCTGTCGATCCAGCTTTTATGCTTCAACTCGCGAGTATCGAACGCATCCCCCAGATAGGAATAGCCGGCGCCATAGATGGCGTAGTCCGGTGTCATCTCATAGCCGGTAAACTCCAGCCCCTGGGCGCGCAGCAGGTTGGCGGCGCGATAGTAAGCCTGCGCGCGCGTCAGCGGCGCGGCGGATTTATCCTGGGCGGCCTTCAACTCATCGGCGTACTGCTGCGCCGCTTGCCGGTAGTTGGGGATATCGAAATAGGCCTGCGCTTCCACGGCCCGCCCAGCGCGCATCAGCCGCCGCGCCAGCAGTTCGCGCAGCTGCACTTCCGGCGTGATTTGCTGGCCGTCACCGTAGTCGTCCGGGTTAACCGGTTTGAGCGGCGTCGTCGGCGCCGGGGCGTGCTTATCGACAAAGCCTTTCAACTCATCGACGGTCAGCACCCGCTCCGCCACATCGGCCACGTCGGCCCAGTAGATCGCCTTGCCGCGATACAGCAGGTCCATCGCCTGCAGATAATCGCCGCGGTTCAGCGCCAGGATGGCCTGTTCACCGGCCACCCGGCACTCGGGGACGATGGTTTCCGCGACAAAGTCGGCGTTGCGCTGTTCGCCCCAGCTTTCGTCGGCGGGGAACGCGCTTGCCGCCTTGGCGTAGGCGGCGGTGGCGGCTTTCACGTCACCGTCGCGCAGCGCCATTTTGGCGCGCAGCCACCACGCCAGGCCGCTGTCGCCGGCGTTTTTCAGCAGGCTTGCCGCCATCGGGTACTGCCCGGAACGGTAGGCCAATGCCGCCAGCCGATCGCTGCCGGCGAAGCCGCTTTTCACCGTGCCGTCCAGCAGCGTCAGGATCTGGCTGATGATCTGTGCGGAGCGGCCGTTGCCGTCGGTATCCGCCATTTGCAGGTTGCCGCTGCGGGCGAACAGTTCAATGGTCACCAGCTGTTGGATTAAGGGATCGCCGATAACCTGCTTCAGCGTTTCAAGATGGTCGGGATTGACCAGGAAGCTGGAGACGTACTGCAGCGACTGCCCGCCGCTCGGATCGCCCTGCGCCGCCTGTTGCGCGTACAGGTGGGCGGCGGGGGCGACGTCACCCAGCCACAGATGGATGCGCGCCTGCTGCCCGAGGCTGCTCAGCGCCAGCTGATCGGGATCGGCGGCGCCGCTTTTCACCCGATCGATCACCTGCTGGAACGCCGCCAGCGCCTGTTCAAGTTCGGCTTTAGGCGGATGCTCGGCGGCGGGAGCCGCTTCACCCGATTCATTCACCGGCGTACCGTGGTCAGCCATCAATACCCGCCCAAGCGAATACTGCGCCCGCAGCCCCCAGTCATCCTGCTCGGCGGCCGGGAGCTTCAGCACCTGCTGGAAATAGTCTGTGGCGCGCGGATCGTGGCTGGCGAAAGCGACGGCGCCCAGTTGATAGAGACGCGCGGCGTTGGACAATCCCTGCGTATTGACGGCGTCAGCTTCTTCCACCGTTTTGGCGGCGCGCATTTTACCGATCGCCACCGTTTCCGGCGATTGCGGCATCGGTTTCGGCGGCATCGGCGGCGGCGGGGCTTGCCAGTGCGGCAACTGTTTATCCGTCGGCACCAGCCGGCCGGCTTCGAAGGCGAAATTGCCCTCCGGCATATACAGCAGAGTACCGTTGCGGTCGATCAGCAGCCGGTTAGGGAAATCCGGGCCGCAGGCATAGCCGTTCAGCGGCAGCGCTAGCGCGGCGCCGATCAGCATGGCCAGCGGAAGAAGGCGGCGGGTGTTCCGTGCCGCGCGCGAATCAAGGTGTGACAAGGGTGCCTCCTGGCGTCAGTTGTTGGCAGCGCAGCCAGCCCAGCGGCCGGGATTGCCCGGCGCGCAGTTGGTCGCCGCTGATGCGGATAAAGCGTTGCCGTTGCGGTGCGGATTCCAGCCGGTAGTTGCCGACCGCGTCCGCGGCCAGGCAATCGTCGGCGCGGATGACCACCTCTTGCGGCAGCGGGGCGTCCACCGGCCCGTTGTTATGAATTATCAGATCATACAGCCCGTTTTGCTGTGGCTGAGGCCTAAATTTTACCTGCCAGTCGACGTTCAGCGGCTGCCGTTCGATCACCGTTCGCAGCGTGGCGAGCGACCAGGCGCGTCGATCGTCCGTCAGCGGCAAGCGGAACCAGATAATGCCGCGCAGTCGGGGCGGCGTTTGCTGCGCCAGCGTCTGCAGAAAATCGGCGATCTGCTGCGGTGCGACCGCCAGCTCGCGGCCGTTGCCCGCCACGCGCAGCGAGGATTCGCTCTCCACCTGCGCACCCTGTGCATCAAACCCCAGCAGCGCCATGCCATAGGCCGGCAGCGCGATGCGAAACGGCTTCGGTGTGACGGCGGCGTACTGCCGCACCCAGTGCAGCGCCAAGGGGCCGTCAAACAGCCCCTGCTGCGGCGAGAGCACGGCATGCACCTGCAGGACGGAGCTATCGGCCTGTTGCAGTACGCCGGGCAGGTCGGGTGAGCCGATCCAGGCCGGCAGGGCGGTGATGCCGAGTTGCAAAGCGGCGGGCAGCCGTTGGCGTAGCTGCTGCAGAAAGCGTTGGTAGCTCGGCAGGCGGGCGGTGGCGGCGTCATGATCGATCTCGACGCCGGTGACGGGCAGCCCGGCCGCCTGCCAGCGCTGGGTGAGCGCCAGCAGCCGCTGGATAATGGCTTCTTGGTCCAGCTGCGGCAGTTGGCCGTCGAGGCGGGCCACCAGCCAGAGCGGGCGGCCGTCCTGCCTCAGCAAGCTGAGATCGGCCGGGATCTCCCGCCAGCCCTCGCGCGGATGCACCTGCAGCGCCAGCACGCGTAGCCCACCGAACAGATCGCGGCTGTGCGCCAGCGCATCGGCGTGCTGCGGCGTCCAGACCCGCTGCCAGACATAAACCTGCTGATCCCAGCCTGCGGCCAGGCGCAGCGCCTGCTGGCGCCCGAGGAGCGCGGCCGCCAGCCCCAGCGCAATCAAGATCAGCGCCGCCAGCCGGCGTTTCATTTTTGCCAGAGATCGCCCTGCGGTGCGAAGCCGCAGGCGCGCATGAAGTTATCGACTTCCCCACGTTCGCGCGGTGCCAGGCCTGCGGTCGACAGCTGCCAGTGGGCGACCTGCGGCAGCTGACGCTGCGCATCCTGCACCAGATAAAGACCGACGCCGCGGCGGCGCGTCACTTCGCGTACCAGCAGGTCCTGCAGCTCGGCGCGGTCGTCCTGCAGCGCGATTTTCACCGCCCCCAGCAGCCGCTCGTTGAAGCGGGCGGCGAACAGCGCCTTGTCGTCGCTCAGCCAGCGCTGCCACTGTTCCGGCTGCTGGTGCGGCCAAATTTTACCGAGGTCGATAAGGTCTTGCGGGGACAGCGCGGTCAGGCGCTCGATGGTCAGTTTCATGCAGAATTTCCGCGCAGCTAAATGATGCCGACAGTGTAATAGATCTTGTGCAGAGCGTTGTGTAAGTTTTTCTGTACGATTACTGTGCAATATGTTTTTTGCACGGGGCATTTTCCGAGTAAATAGTTAGTAAACGGATTGTTAACCAGCACAACGCACTACGCCTCAAGGTAAAGAGCGCAGATTTAATTCGAATTTTATCCTGTTTACACCGCTTGTTTCTGCCGGATGAAGTTGATTTGCAGAAGAAAATTCCTGTTTAATGGCATGAAAAATAAAGTCTTATTAGAAAATAATGCCGACAAAACGCCTAAATCATTATTACTTATAACAAAAGCGGTCAATAACGATCGGGCGCAGGCAAACACAACAGGTACGTTCACAACGACAGATGGGGATTTGCGGATGAAATTAACAACAGGTAAGGCACTGCTGGCGGGTTGTATTGCGATGGCCATGAGCCAGACGGCCATGGCGAAAGACATCAAGGTGGCGATCGTCGGGGCGATGTCCGGCCCGGTCGCGCAGTATGGCGACATGGAGTTTACCGGCGCGCGCCAGGCGATTGCCGACATCAACGCCAAGGGCGGCATCAAGGGCGACAAGCTGGTCGGCGTGGAATACGACGACGCCTGCGACCCGAAACAGGCGGTTGCGGTCGCCAACAAGGTGATCAACGACGGCATTCGCTACGTGATCGGCCACCTGTGCTCCTCGTCCACCCAGCCGGCGTCCGATATCTATGAAGACGAAGGCGTGATCATGATTACCCCGGCGGCCACCAACGCCGATCTGACCACCCGTGGCTACAAGATGATCATGCGCACCACCGGCCTGGACTCGGATCAGGGCCCGACCGCCGCCAAATATATCCTCAGCGACATCAAGCCGAAGCGCATCGCCGTGGTGCACGACAAGCAGCAATATGGCGAAGGCCTGGCGCGCTCGGTGCGCGACAGCCTGAAAAAACAGGGCACCGAAGTGGCGATGTTCGAAGGCATCACCGCCGGCGACAAAGACTTCTCCACCCTGGTGGCGCGCCTGAAGAAAGAAAATATCGACTTCGTGTACTTCGGCGGTTACTACCCGGAAATGGGCCAGATCCTGCGTCAGGCCAAGCAGGCCGGGTTGACCACCCGCTTCATGGGGCCGGAAGGCGTGGGCAACTCCTCGCTGTCCAACATCGCCGGAGCCGCTTCGGAAGGCATGCTGGTGACGTTGCCGAAACGCTACGATCAGGTGCCTGCCAACCAGCCGATCGTCGATGCGTTGAAAGCCAAGAAGCTGGATCCGACCGGCCCGTTCGTCTGGACTACCTATGCCGCGCTGCAGTCGCTGACCACCGGCATGGCGCGCAGCGGCAGCCAGGAACCGGCGGACATCGTCAAGGATCTGAAAACCGGCAAGCCGGTGGAGACCGTGATGGGGCCGCTGAGCTGGGATGACAAGGGCGATCTGAAAGGCTTCGAGTTCGGCGTGTTCGAGTGGCATGCCAACGGCACGTCCACACCGATCAAATAAGCCATAATGATTAGGGTGGGGCGCGGCTCGCTGCGCCCGGCGGGTCGGCTTGCCGGCCCCGTCTCCCTTTACCCGTCGGTTCTCCGCCGGCGGGTTTCGCAGCCAAGGGTTCAGAGTATGTCAGAGCAACTCCTCTATTTTCTGCAGCAGATGTTCAACGGCTTAACGTTGGGCAGTACCTATGCATTGATCGCCATCGGTTACACCATGGTTTACGGCATCATCGGCATGATCAACTTCGCCCATGGCGAGGTGTACATGATCGGCAGCTATGTCTCCTTTATCGTGATCGCCGCCCTGATGATGCTCGGCATCGACGTCGGCTGGTTGCTGATCGGCGCCGCGTTCCTGGTCTCGATCGTCATCGCCAGCGCCTACGGCTGGAGCATCGAGCGGGTGGCCTACAAGCCGGTGCGCAACTCCAAGCGCCTGATTGCGCTGATCTCGGCCATCGGCATGTCGATATTCCTGCAAAACTACGTCAGCCTGACGCAGGGCTCACGCGATCTGGCGCTGCCCAGCCTGGTGACCGGCCAGTGGGTACTGGGGGAAAGCAACGGCTTCGCCGCCACCATCAGCACCATGCAGCTGACCATCTGGCTTGTAACCTTCCTGGCGATGCTGGCGCTGACGCTGTTTATCCGCTATTCGCGCATGGGGCGCGCCTGCCGCGCCTGTGCGGAAGACCTGAAGATGGCCAGCCTGCTGGGCATCAATACTGACCGAGTGATCTCGCTGACCTTCGTCATCGGGGCGGTGATGGCGGCGGTGGCCGGAGTGTTGCTCGGCCAGTTCTACGGCGTCATCAACCCTTACATCGGGTTTATGGCCGGCATGAAAGCCTTCACCGCGGCGGTTCTGGGCGGCATCGGCAGCATTCCCGGCGCGATGATCGGTGGCCTGGTGCTGGGCGTGGCGGAAGCGCTGACCTCCGCCTACCTGAGCACCGAATACAAAGACGTGGTGTCGTTCGCGTTGCTGATCGTGGTGCTGCTGATCATGCCGACCGGCATCCTCGGGCGTCCGGAGGTTGAGAAAGTATGAAACTCAATCTGCTCAATGCGCTCATCGCCACGGCGGTGCTGTTCGTGATGGCGTCGTTCCTGATGGGCATGCAGCTCAGCCTGGATGGCACCAAGCTGGTGGTGCACGGCGCGGCGGAAGTGCGCTGGATGTGGATCGGCATCGGCTGCGTCATCGTCTTTTTCTTCCAGCTGTTGCGCCCACTGCTGCAGCAGGGATTGAAAAAAGTCTCCGGCCCGGCGTTCGTGTTGCCGAGCTTCGATGGCACTACGCCGCGGCAAAAGCTGCTGGCGGCTCTGCTCATCGTCGCGGCGGTCGCCTGGCCGTTCCTGGTGTCGCGCGGCACGGTGGATATCGCCACCCTGACGCTGATCTACGTGATGCTGGGCCTCGGCCTCAACGTGGTGGTGGGTTTGTCCGGTCTGCTGGTGCTCGGCTACGGCGGTTTCTACGCCATCGGCGCCTACACCTACGCGCTACTGAATCACTACTACGGCCTCGGCTTCTGGGAGAGCCTGCCGCTGGCGGGCATCGTCACCGCCGCCTTCGGCTTCCTGCTTGGTTTCCCGGTGCTGCGGCTGCGCGGCGATTATCTGGCGATCGTGACGCTCGGCTTCGGTGAGATCGTGCGTATCCTGCTGCTGAACAATACCGAGATCACCGGCGGGCCGAACGGCATCAGCCAGATCCCGAAACCGACCTTCTTCGGCCTGGAGTTTAACCGCAGCTTGCGCGACGGCGGCTGGGATACCTTCCATAACTTCTTCGGCCTGAAATACGATCCGAGCGATCGCATCGTGTTCCTGTACCTGGTGGCGCTGCTGTTGGTGGTGCTGACGTTGTTCGTCATCAACCGCCTGCTGCGCATGCCGCTGGGGCGCGCGTGGGAAGCGCTGCGCGAAGACGAGATCGCCTGTCGCTCGCTGGGCCTCAGCCCGACGCGCATCAAGCTGACCGCCTTTACCATCAGCGCCGCTTTCGCCGGGTTTGCCGGCACGCTGTTCGCTGCGCGCCAGGGGTTCGTCAGCCCGGAATCCTTCACCTTCGTCGAGTCGGCCTTCGTGTTGGCGATCGTCGTACTGGGGGGCATGGGCTCGCAGTTCGCGGTCATTCTGGCGGCGATCCTGCTGGTGGTGTCGCGCGAGCTGATGCGCGACCTGAATGAATACAGCATGTTGCTGCTGGGTGCGCTGATGGTGTTGATGATGATTTGGCGGCCGCAGGGACTGTTGCCGATGAAACGGCCGCAGCTGAAGCTGCAGGCGGCGGACATTCACGCGGGCAAGGGGGAGCAGGCATGAGCGTTCAACCTTTACTGCAGGTGGAAGGCCTGTCGATGCGCTTTGGCGGGCTGCTGGCGGTCAACAACGTGGCGTTGACGCTGAACGAGGGCGAAATCGTGTCGCTGATCGGCCCCAACGGTGCCGGTAAGACCACGGTGTTCAACTGCCTGACCGGTTTTTACCGCCCGACCGGCGGCACCATCAAATTGCGCGATCGCCACCTGGAAGGGTTGGCGGGGCAGGCCATCGCCCGCATGGGCGTGGTGCGCACCTTCCAGCACGTGCGGCTGTTCCGTGAAATGACGGTGATTGAGAACCTGCTGGTGGCGCAGCATCAGCACCTGAAAAGCGGCGTGTTCGCCGGGCTGTTGAAAACCCCGGCTTTCCGCCGCGCCGAAGCCGAGGCGCTGGCGCGAGCAGCGGAGTGGCTGGAGCGCGTCGGCCTGCTGGAGATGGCCAACCGTTCGGCGGGCAACCTAGCCTATGGGCAGCAGCGGCGGCTGGAGATCGCCCGCTGCATGGTGACCCGGCCGGAGCTGCTGATGCTGGATGAACCGGCTGCCGGCCTCAACCCGAAAGAGACCGACGAGCTGGACCACCTGATCGCCGAGCTGCGCGATCGGCATAAGGTATCGGTGCTGCTGATCGAGCACGACATGAAGCTGGTGATGGGCATCTCCGACCGCATTTACGTGGTGAATCAGGGCACGCCGCTGGCGCAGGGCACACCGGCGGAGATCCGCAACAACCCGGACGTGATCCGGGCTTATTTGGGCGAAGAATAATATGTTGTCATTCAATCAGGTATCCGCCCATTACGGCAAAATTCAGGCGCTGCATCAGGTCAGTTTAACGATCAAGCAGGGTGAAATCGTGACGTTAATCGGCGCCAACGGCGCCGGTAAAACCACGCTGCTCGGCACCCTGTGCGGCGAGCCCCGCGCCAGCGAAGGCAGCATCGTCTTTCAGGACCAGGACATCACCCAGTGGCAAACCTCGCGCATCATGCGCGAAGCGGTGGCGATCGTGCCGGAAGGGCGGCGCGTCTTCTCGCGCATGACGGTAGAAGAAAACCTGGCGATGGGCGGCTTCTTTGCCGATCGCCAGCAGTATCAACAGCGTATCGAACGGGTGTTCACTCTGTTCCCGCGCCTGCTGGAGCGCCGAAGCCAGCGCGCCGGCACCATGTCCGGCGGCGAACAGCAGATGTTGGCCATCGGCCGCGCGCTGATGAGCCAGCCGAAGCTGCTGCTGCTCGACGAGCCCTCGCTCGGGCTGGCGCCCATCATCATCCAGCAGATCTTCGACATCATTCAGCAGCTGCGGGAAGAGGGCATGACCATCTTCCTGGTGGAGCAAAACGCCAATCAGGCGCTGAAATTGGCGGACCGCGGTTATGTGCTGGAAAACGGCCGCGTGGTGTTGGAAGATACGGGGGCTGCATTGTTAGCCAACGAAGCAGTGAGGTCGGCGTATCTGGGCGGTTAATCCGCCCCCCTACGAATTAAAATAATCAGGTACGAGAAGAAGAAATGAAGACAGAAGGGTTACTCGCGCAGCGCATCGTTAACGTAAAAAGTTCGGCCATCCGTGAATTGCTTAAGCACAGCAAGATGGAACACGTCATTTCGCTGGCGGGCGGCATCCCCTCTGATGCGCTGTTCGATTTCGAAGGATTGCGCATTGCCACTCAGCAGGCGATCACCGAACAGCCGAAAAGCGCGTTCCAGTATGGCCTGACCGAAGGCAGCCCGCTGCTGCGTGAGCGTATTTGCGCGCTGTGCGCCGAGCGCGGCGTCACCGCTGGCGCGGACGAGGTGATGGTCACCGCCGGCTCTCAGCAGGCCCTGGATTTGGTGATGCGCGCCATCGTCAATCCCGGCGACGTGTTCGTGGTGGAGCGCCCGACCTACCTGGCGGCGCTGCAAACGCTGGAACTGGCGGAAGCCCACATCATGTCGGTCTCGTCCGACAGCGACGGCATGGTGGTGGAAGAGCTGGCCGAGCTGCTGAAAACCCAGCGCATCAAGGGCGTGTACGTGGTGCCGAACTTCGGCAACCCCAGCGGCATCACCCTGAGCGCCGCGCGCCGCGAACTGCTGGTGAAGCTGGCCGCCGAACATAACTTCCTGATCATCGAAGACGATCCTTACGGCGAGCTGCGTTTCACCGAAGAGCGCCACCCGACGCTGCATCAGGTGTCGCAGCAGGTGCTGGGCAACACCGACCACATCATCTATACCTCGACCTTCTCCAAGATCCTGGCGCCGGGCCTGCGGTTGGGCTGGGCGATCCTGCCGCCGTTCCTGCTGCATAAAGTGGCGATCATCAAGCAGGCGGCGGATCTGCACGCCAGCGCGCTGTCGCAGAGCATCGTCGAATGCTACCTTGGCCTGGATCGCCTGCCGGCGCAGATCGACAAGATCCGCGCCGCCTACAAGCAAAAGGGCGAGATCCTGGCCGGTTTGGTGGAGCAGGAGTTGGGCGACTACATCACCTTCGATAAGCCGAAGGGCGGCATGTTCCTGTGGGCGCGTTTCCGCCAGCCGTTCAACGCCACCGAATGGCTGAACACGACCTTGCAGCAGGGCGTGGTGTTCGTGCCTGGGGAATACTTCTTCTCCGACAACCCGGATCGTTCGACCTTCCGCCTGTCGTTCGCCACCGCCACCGAACAGCAGATGCAGGAAGCGGTGGCGCGCCTGCGCCGTTCGCTGTAATCCTCGCGGCGGCGGAGCCCATGCCCGCCGCCGACATCAAACCGCCATCTTCACTTCACCTTGCCGTCATGTGGCTGTCATATAACGGTTATTTTTCTGTCATCCGCGCATGGCATGTTATCCCCCGTCATCTTTCGAGCCGCAGCGTTGTTGGCTGCCCGGCTGCTCCCCTGTCACTTAGTTAGCTAAGCTCCAGGGTGCCAGCAGGTTGCCGCCTGGCTGCAACTCGAAAGCTATAGGGGGCACTCCCTCATCAAGAATTGATTCTTTTCGCTCACGCGCTTTTACACCCGCTTTTTCAGGAGTTAGGCATGCTCACCTACGCTATTCGCAAAACCACGCTGTGCGTCGCGTTGACCCTGGCGGTCAGCGCTCAGGCGCTGGCGGCGACCGAGATCCCGTTCTGGCATTCGATGGAAGGCGAACTGGGTAAGGAAGTGGATTCCCTGGCGGATCGCTTCAACCAGTCGCACAGCGACGTCAAGATTGTGCCGGTTTATAAAGGCAACTACGAACAGAGCCTGGCGGCGGGCATCGCCGCTTACCGCTCCGGCAAGGCGCCGGCGATCCTGCAGGTGTACGAGGTGGGCACCGCCACCATGATGGCCAGCAAGGCCATCAAACCGGTCTACGAAGTGTTTAAAGAGGCTGGCATCAACTTCGACGAGTCGGTGTTCGTGCCGACGGTAGCCGGCTATTACACCGACAACAAGAGCGGCCATCTGCTGTCTCAGCCGTTCAACAGCTCCACGCCGGTGCTGTACTACAACAAAGACGCCTTCAAGAAGGCCGGCCTGAACCCGGATCAGCCGCCGAAAACCTGGCAGGAGCTGGCGGCGGATACCGCCAAGCTGCGTGAGGCCGGCATGAAGTGCGGCTACGCCAGCGGCTGGCAGGGCTGGATCCAACTGGAGAACTTCAGCGCCTGGCATGGCGTGCCGTTCGCCAGCGAAAACAACGGGTTCGGCGGCACCAACGCCAAGCTGGAGTTCAACCAGCCGCTGCAGGTCAAGCACATCGAACTGCTGGAGGCGATGAACAAGAAGGGCGATTTCACCTACTTCGGCCGCAAAGACGAATCCACCGAGAAGTTTTATAACGGCGACTGCGCCATCACCACCGCGTCATCCGGTTCGCTAGCGGACATCAAGCACTACGCTAAATTCAACTACGGCGTCGGCATGATGCCGTACGACGCCGACGCGAAAAACGCGCCGCAGAACGCCATCATCGGCGGGGCCAGCCTGTGGGTGATGAATGGCAAAGATGCCGCCACCTACAAGGGCGTGGCCGAGTTCCTGCAGTACCTGGCGCAGCCGGAAATCGCCGCCGAATGGCACCAGAAGACCGGCTATCTGCCGATCACCACCGCGGCTTACGATCTGACCAAGCAGCAGGGTTTCTACGACAAAAACCCGGGGGCCGACGTCGCTACTCGCCAGATGCTGAACAAGCCGCCGTTGCCGTTCACCAAGGGCCTGCGCCTGGGCAACATGCCGCAGATCCGCAGCGTGGTGGATGAAGAGCTGGAAGGCGTGTGGACCGGCAAGAAAACGCCTCAGCAGGCGTTGGACGCCGCCGTGCAGCGCGGTGACGTGCTGCTGCGCCGCTTCGAAGCATCGACCAAGTAACCCTGCGTCGCGAGCCCGGCAGACCGGGCTCGCGTCTTCACGCCGATCCTTCCTTACCCGATCAATGGTTTAACTGCTATGTCATCTTCCCGTCCCGGTTTCGGCTGCAGCTGGTTGCCCTATGCGTTGGTGCTGCCACAGCTGCTGATTACCGCCGTCTTCTTTTTATGGCCCGCTGGCGAGGCGCTGTGGTATTCGGTGCAGAGCCTCGATCCGTTCGGCCTGTCCAGCCAGTTTGTCGGGCTGGATAATTTTAAACAGCTGTTCCAGGATCCTTACTACCTCGACTCGTTCTACACCACGCTGATCTTCAGCTTCCTGGTGGCGGGCATCGGGCTGGCGGTGTCGCTGTTCTTCGCCGCGCTGGTGGACTACGTACTGCGCGGCAGTCGCCTCTATCGCACGCTGATGATCCTGCCCTATGCAGTGGCGCCGGCGGTGGCGGCGGTGCTGTGGATCTTTCTGTTCAACCCCGGACTGGGGTTGATCACCCATTTCCTCAACGGGCTGGGCTATAACTGGAACCATGCGCAAAACAGCGGCCAGGCGATGTTCCTGGTGGTGCTGGCCTCGGTATGGCAGCAGATAAGCTATAACTTCCTGTTTTTCCTCGCGGCGCTGCAGTCGATCCCGCGCTCGCTGGTGGAGGCGGCGGCCATCGACGGCGCCGGCCCGGTGCGGCGTTTCTTCCATCTGGTGCTGCCGCTGATCGCGCCGGTGAGCTTCTTCCTGCTGGTGGTCAATCTGGTGTACGCCTTCTTCGATACCTTCCCGGTGATCGACGCCGCCACCGGCGGCGGGCCGGTGCAGTCCACCACCACGTTGATCTACAAGATCTACCGCGAAGGCTTCGCCGGATTGGATCTCTCCAGCTCTGCCGCGCAGTCGGTGATCCTGATGCTGCTGGTGATCGGCCTGACGGTGATCCAGTTCCGCTTTGTTGAACGTAAGGTGCGCTATCAATGATTGAGAATCGACGCGGGCTGGATATCTTCAGCCATGTGATGCTGATTATCGGCGTGCTGGTGGTGCTGTTCCCGCTGTACGTGGCCTTTGTCGCCGCCACGCTGGACGACAAGCAGGTGTTCCAGGTGCCGATGACGCTGGTGCCCGGCGGCCACCTGTGGGAGAACATCCGCAATATCTGGCAGGGCGGCGTGGGCAACCTCAAGGTGCCGTTCTCGCTGCTGCTGCTGAACAGCGTGATCATGGCGCTGGCGATCACCTTCGGCAAAATCGCGGTGTCGGTCCTGTCGGCTTACGCCATCGTGTACTTCCGCTTTCCGCTGCGCAGCCTGTTCTTCTGGCTGATTTTCCTCACCCTGATGCTGCCGGTGGAGGTGCGTATTTTCCCGACGGTGGAGGTGATTTCCAACCTCAACCTGCTGGACAGCTACACCGGCCTGACGCTGCCGCTGATGGCCTCGGCCACCGCCACTTTCCTGCTGCGTCAGTTCTTCATGACGCTGCCGGATGAGCTGCTGGAGGCGGCGCGCATCGACGGCGCCGGGCCGATGCGTTTCTTCTGGGACATCGTGCTGCCGCTGTCGAAAACCAATCTGGCGGCGCTGTTCGTCATCACCTTTATCTACGGCTGGAACCAATACCTGTGGCCGATCCTGATCACCAGCGACGCCTCGATGGGCACCGCGGTGGCGGGCATCAAGAGCATGATCTCCACTTCCGGCGCGCCGACCCAGTGGAACCAGGTGATGGCGGCGATGATTCTGACTTTATTGCCACCGCTGGCGGTGGTGCTTCTGATGCAGCGCTGGTTTGTGCGCGGTCTGGTTGATAGCGAGAAATAACGACGATGGCAGGATTAAAACTACAGGCGGTCACCAAGTCTTACGACGGTAAAACGCCGGTGATCAAACAGATCGACCTCGATGTGGCGGACGGCGAATTCATCGTGATGGTCGGCCCGTCCGGCTGCGGCAAATCCACGCTGCTGCGTATGGTGGCCGGGCTGGAACGCACCACCAGCGGCGATATCTATATCGATACCCGGCGCGTGACCGATCTGGAGCCCAAGGATCGCGGCATCGCGATGGTGTTCCAGAACTACGCGCTCTATCCGCACATGAGCGTGTACGACAACATGGCCTATGGCCTCAAGATCCGCGGTTTCGGCAAGGATCATATCCGCCAGCGGGTGGAGGAGGCGGCGCGCATCCTGGAGCTGGAGCCGCTGCTCAAACGCAAACCGCGCGAGCTTTCCGGCGGCCAGCGCCAGCGCGTGGCGATGGGGCGCGCCATCGTGCGCGAACCGGCGGTATTCCTGTTCGATGAGCCGCTGTCCAACCTGGACGCCAAGCTGCGGGTGCAGATGCGCCTGGAGCTGCAACAGCTGCACCGCCGTCTGAAAACCACCAGCCTGTACGTGACCCACGATCAGGTGGAGGCGATGACGCTGGCGCAGCGGGTGATCGTAATGAACAAGGGCGTGGCGGAGCAGATCGGCACCCCGAGCGAAGTGTACCAACGGCCGGCTTCGCTGTTTGTCGCCGGCTTTATCGGATCACCGGCGATGAACCTGCTGCCCGGCACCCTCAGCGCCGACGGCGGCCAGCTGCTGCTGGCGGACGGCATGGCGCTGCCGTTGCCGGCGGCCAAACCGCAGTGGGCGGGGCGGCCGTTGACGCTGGGCATTCGGCCGGAGCATATTCAACTGGTGGCGCAAGGCCAGGGCGTGCCGCTGCAGCTGCAGACGCTGGAACTGCTGGGGGCCGACAATCTGGCGCACGGCCAGTGGGGCGGCCACGGGGTGATCGCGCGGCTGTCGCATGAAACCTTGCCGGCGGCGGGCAGTACGCTATATTTGCAGCTGCCTGCTCAGGCGCTGCACTTCTTTGACACCCATAGCGGATTACGGATGGATTGATGACTAGACCCTGGCCTTACCCTCATATCGTTGCCCACCGCGGCGGCGGTTCTCTGGCGCCGGAAAACACCCTGGCGGCGATCGACGTCGGCGCGCGCCACGGCCACAAGATGATCGAGTTCGATGCCAAGCTGGCGCAGGACGGGCAAATTTTCCTGCTGCACGACGACACCCTGGATCGCACCAGCAACGGTTGGGGCGTGGCGGGCGAGCTGCCGTGGGACAAACTGGTGCAGCTGGACGCCGGCAACTGGTACAGCTCGGCCTTCAAGGGCGAGCGGTTGCCGCTGCTGTCGGAAGTGGCGGAACGCTGCCAGGACCGCGGCCTGATGGCCAATATCGAGATCAAGCCGACCACCGGCAGCGACGATGAAACCGGCCGGGTGGTGGCGCTGGCGGCGCGGTTGCTGTGGCAAGGGCAGACCGATCCGCTGCTTTCCTCCTTCTCGGTAGAAGCGCTGGCGGCGGCGCAACGCACCGTGCCGGACTTGCCGCGCGGCCTGCTGCTGGAGGCCTGGGACGACAACTGGCGCGAGCTGACCGAACGCCTGGACTGCGTCTCGCTGCATATTGACCACAAAGCGCTGACTGCCGAGCGGGTGAAAGCGTTGAAAGACGCCGGGCTGCGCATTCTGGTGTATACCGTCAACCAACCGGATCGCGCGCGCCTGCTGCTCGACTGGGGCGTTGACTGCATTTGCACCGACCGGATAGATTTGATCGGCCCGGATTTTTAATCCGGCGCCGATGAACCCCGCGACGACAAGCCTTGCCGCCGCACCACCGGAAGGAATGCGATGCCTGGCTTTATCCTGTCACTGTGGCACCAGATCGTGCTGTCTTTACCGCTGTTTGTTCTGATTGCGTTGGGTTATGGGCTGATTCGCTGGGGGAAATGGCCTGCCGGCATCACCGATGGCCTGACGCGCTTCGTGTTTTCTCTCGCCTTGCCCGCCATGCTGTTTCGCATGATGTGCGACTTCTCGCAGCGCCCGGCGGTCGATGCCCGGCTGCTGATCGCGTTCTTCGGCAGTTGCCTGATCGTGTTTGTGCTTGGCCGTCTCGTCGCCCGGCATCTCTTCCGGCTGGATGGCGTCGCCGGATCGGTGTTTGCGCTGGGCGGTATTTTCTCCAATAACGTGATGCTCGGCTTGCCTATCGCCAGCGTGATGCTGGGGGAGGCGGCGATCCCGTCGGTGGCGCTGGTGCTGGTGTTCAACGGCCTGATCCTGTGGACGCTGGTGACGGTGTCGATCGAATGGGCGCGCAACGGTTCGCCGACGCTGAGCGGTTTCGCTAAAACCGCGCGTAGCGTGCTGACCAATCCGCTGATCGTCGGTATCCTGTCCGGCACCTTGTTCAGCCTGACCGGCCTGCCGCTGCCGGCCTTCGTCGATCGGCCGGTCAGCATGCTCGGCCAGGTGGCGGCGCCGCTGTCGCTGGTGGTGCTGGGCATGGGGCTTGCCGAGTACCGCATCAGCGAAGGCTGGCAGCTGAGCAGCGTCATCTGTGTGCTGAAACTGCTGGTGCAACCGCTAGTGATTTGGCTGCTGGCCTGGATGATGGATTTGCCACCGATGGAAACCCGGGTTGTGGTGCTGCTGGGGTCGATGGCGGTGGGGGTGAACGTCTACCTGATGTCGCGCCAGTTCAATACGCTCACCGGCCCGGCCGCCACCAGCCTGGTGATGTCCACCGTGCTGGCGGCGATCACCACGCCGCTGATCCTCACCGTGATGGGCGTGCGGGCATAGCCGGCATCTGCGCCTGCGGCACCGCCGGCGCGGTGCGATTGAACGGATCGCGCGGCTGATTGCCGTTAGGCAGCAGTTGTCCGCCGTTCGGCGTGGTTTGCATCAGCTGTTGCCGCTGATTGTCGAGCTGCCGCTGTTGCTGCAGGCGGCGTTGGTCCATTTGCCGATTGTTCAACAGGCGCTGTTGCTGGGCCTGCTGGCTGTTTTGGTTGAGTAACTGCTGCTGTGAACGCAGATCGGTCACGCCGTTGGCCGCCGCAGCCAGGCCGGGCAGCCACAGCAGGACGAACAGGATATGAGAAGTTTTCATGATGGTTACCTCGCCTTTTTATTAAGCCTAACCCAGCGGTGAAATTTTGCCGGTAGTTTATCTTTTGTTCGGATGTAAACCGCCTTTCATCCCCTTATGCGCCCATCTTCCGTTACAATCGCCCTTTCGGTCTTTTTAGGGTGAACCCATCGTGCTGCTTTTGGTTATAACCACCATCCTGTGGGCATTTTCTTTCAGCCTGATTGGCGAGTACCTGGCGGGCCATGTCGACAGCGGGTTCTCGGCGCTGGTGCGCATCGGGCTGGCGGCGCTGGTGTTTCTGCCGTTTCTGCGTTGGCGCAACATCAAACTCAAGGTGATCCTGCTGTATATGCTGGTGGGCGCCTTCCAGCTGGGCATCATGTACCTGTTCAGCTTCCGCGCCTATCTGTACCTGACGGTGCCGGAATTCCTGCTGTTCACCGTGCTGACGCCGCTGTATATCACGCTGATCTACGACTTGCTGAGCGGCCGGCGCCTGCGTTGGGGCTACGTCTTCAGCGCGTTGCTGGCGGTGCTGGGCGCGGCGATTATCCGCTATCACCAGTTGAGCGAACACTTCTGGTGGGGGCTGCTGTTGGTGCAGGCGGCGAACATCAGCTTCGCCATCGGCATGGTCGGCTATAAGCGCCTGATGGAAGTGCACCCCTTGCCGCAGCACACCGCCTTTTCCTGGTTCTACCTGGGGGCGGCGGTGGTGGCAGTGGTGGCCTGGTTCCTGTGGGGCAATCCGCAGCAGCTGCCGACCACCAATCTGCAGTGGGGCGTGTTGATCTGGCTGGGCGTGGTGGCGTCGGGGCTGGGCTACTTCATGTGGAACTATGGCGCGACGCAGGTCGATGCCGGCACGCTCGGCATCATGAACAATATGCATGTGCCGGCCGGTTTGTTGGTCAACCTGGCCATCTGGCAGCAGCAGCCGCATTGGCCGAGCTTTATCATCGGCGGGGCGGTGATAGTCGCTTCGCTGTGGGTGCACCGCCGCTGGGTGGCGCCGAAGCAGATTGGCTAATCGGGTGGGCCACCTTAGTACGGGTGGCCCGCAAGTTTATACGCCGGCCGCCAACGCTTTGGCGCCGGTCGTGCCGGGGCGTGCCGCGTCGCGCACAAACGGCAGATGATCGCAGGCGTGCTGGCGGGCCGAGCGGATAAAGGCTTCGGTCACCGCCTGGCGCTGTTCGCCATCGCGCACGGCGGCGTACAGGCGGCTCCACAGGCCGTCACCCAGAGTTTTGGTCACCACCAGCCCCTGCCGTTCGAAACTCTCCACCACCCAGTGCGGTAGCGCCGCAATCCCCATCCGCGCCGATACCATCTGGATCAGCAGCAGCGTGTTATCGACGTTCTTCAACGCTGGGCTGACGCCCGCCGGCTGCAGAAAATGCCGCCAGATATCCAGCCGTTGGCGCTGCACCGGGTAAATCAACAGCGTTTCGTCACTCAAGTCTTCCGGCTCGATGTGCGGCTTGCCGGCCAGCGGATGGTCCGGCGCCAGCACCAGGCGCACTTCGAAATCGAACATCGGCGAGTAGTGTAGGCCGCTGCGCGGCAGAATATCCGACGTCATCACCAGATCCAGTTCGCCCTGTTGCAAGGCCGGCTGCGGATCGAAAGTGACGCCGGAAGTGAAATCCATCACCACCTGCGGGAAACGCTGACGGAAGTTGTCCAGCGCCGGCGTCAGCCACTGAATGCAGCTGTGGCATTCGATGGCGATGCGCAGCGTGGTCTGGTGCGGCTCGTGGCAGGCCTGCAGCGCCTGTTGGATCTGCGGCAGTACCTGCTCCGCCAACTGCAGCAGGATCTCGCCCTGGGCGGTGAAGCGCAGGGGCTGGCTCTTGCGCACGAACAGCTTGAAGCCCAGACGTTGCTCAAGATCGCTGAACTGGTGCGACAGGGCAGACTGCGTCTGATGAAGTTGGGCCGCCGCCCCCGCCAGCGAACCGCTGTTGCGCAGTGCCTGCAGCGTCCGTAAATGTTTCAGTTCGATCATGAGAGTCCTTCACATTGACAGTGAATAAATTGCGCTTGTGGTTAATACAGTACCTGCTGATTATGGATGTGTAAACATCTGGACGGCTAAATGGGGAATATGACGATGGCAATTTTGAATCACACACTGGGTTTTCCTCGCGTTGGGCTACGACGTGAGTTGAAAAAAGCTCAGGAAAGCTACTGGGCCGGCAACTCAACGCAGGAAGAGCTGTTGGCGGTTGGCCGCGAGCTGCGCGCTCGTCATTGGCAACAGCAACAGCAGGCCGGGGTGGATTTGGTGCCGGTCGGCGATTTCGCCTGGTACGATCATGTGTTGACCACCAGCCTGCTGCTGGGCAACGTGCCGGCGCGCCATCAGAATGCGGATGGCTCGATCGATCTGGACACGCTGTTTCGCATCGGCCGTGGCCGAGCACCGACCGGCGAGCCGGCGGCCGCGGCGGAAATGACCAAATGGTTTAACACCAACTACCACTACATGGTGCCCGAATTCCAGCAAGGCCAGCAGTTCAAGCTGGGCTGGACTCAGCTGCTGGACGAAGTGGATGAAGCGCTGGCGCTCGGCCATCGCATCAAGCCGGTGCTGCTGGGCCCGCTGACCTATCTGTGGCTGGGTAAGGTGAAGGGCGAGCCGTTCGACCGCCTGTCGCTGCTGAAAGATATCCTGCCGGTTTACCAACAGGTGCTGGCCGAGCTGGCGAAACGCGGCGTCGAGTGGGTGCAAATTGATGAACCTGCGCTGGTGCTGGAGCTGCCGCAAGCCTGGCTGGATGCGTTCAAACCGGCTTACGACGCGCTGCAGGGGCAGGTGAAGCTGCTGCTGACCACGTATTTCGACAGCGTCGGCCACAACCTCGACACCATTCGCACGCTGCCGGTGCAGGGGCTGCACGTCGATCTGGTCGCCGGCCATGACGATATTGCCGCGCTGAGTGCCGCATTGCCGAACGACTGGCTGCTGTCGCTGGGGGTGATCAACGGCCGCAACGTCTGGCGCGCCGATCTGAGCCGCTGGTTCGAACGTCTGCAGCCGCTGGTGGGCACCCGCCCGCTGTGGATCGGCACCTCCTGTTCACTGCTGCACAGCCCGATCGACCTGAGCGTGGAAAGCCGTCTGGACGAAGAAGTGAAAAGCTGGTTCGCCTTCGCGCTGCAAAAATGCGCCGAGCTGGCACTGCTGACTGCGGCGCTGAACGCGCCTGACGGGGCCAAGCAGGCCGAACTGGACGCCTACAGTGCGCCGATTCGCGCCCGCCGTCAGTCGAGCCGCGTGCATAACCCACAGGTTGAGCGCCGCCTGGCCGCGATCACCGCGCAGGACAGCGAACGCCACAGCGCTTACGCCGAACGCGCCAGGGCGCAGCGCGAGCGTTTCAACCTGCCGGCCTGGCCGACCACCACCATCGGTTCGTTCCCGCAGACCACCGAGATCCGCGGCCTGCGTCTGGACTTCAAACAGGGCCGTTTGGACGGCAACAACTACCGCACCAGCATCGGTGAGCACATCAAACAGGCGATCGTCGAGCAGGAGCGCCTCGGGCTGGACGTGCTGGTGCACGGTGAAGCCGAGCGCAACGACATGGTGGAGTATTTCGGCGAGAACCTCGACGGCTTCGTGTTTACCCAAAACGGCTGGGTGCAGAGCTACGGCTCCCGCTGCGTGAAGCCGCCGGTCATCATCGGTGACGTCAGCCGCCCGGAAGCCATCACCGTCGAGTGGGCCAAATTCGCCCAGTCGCTGACCGACAAGCCGGTGAAAGGCATGTTGACCGGGCCGGTGACCATCCTGTGCTGGTCGTTCCCGCGTGAAGACGTGACCCGCGAAGTGATTGCCAAGCAGATTGCGCTGGCGCTGCGCGACGAAGTGGAGGATTTGGAAAAAGCCGGCATCGGCATCATCCAGATCGACGAACCCGCCCTGCGCGAAGGGCTGCCGCTGCGTCAATCCGACTGGGCCGCTTACCTGAAGTGGGCGGTGGACGCCTTCAAACTGAACGCCGCCGTGGCGCGGGACGACACCCAGATCCACACCCACATGTGTTACTGCGAGTTCAACGACATCATGGACTCCATCGCCGCGCTGGACGCCGACGTGATCACCATCGAGACCTCGCGTTCCGATATGGATCTGCTGGAAGCCTTCAAGGAGTTCGAATACCCGAACGAAATCGGGCCGGGCGTCTACGATATCCACTCGCCGAACGTGCCGAGCGTGGAATGGATTGAAGCGCTGCTGCGTAAAGCGGCGCAGAACATCCCGGCGGAACGCCTGTGGGTTAACCCGGATTGCGGCCTGAAAACCCGCGGCTGGCCAGAAACCCGGCAGTCGCTGGCCAACATGGTATTGGCGGCACAGCGCCTGCGCGAGCACGCGTGATGCCGTGCGGCGGATGAACCGCCGCTTATAGATTTACTGGTGTGATGATTGGGCGCTTCGGCGCCCTTTTTTATGTGAAGGAAATTATTTGACGCCGTGCTGGGCGAACCACGCCAGCATGCGCTGCCAGCCGTCTTGCGCCGCTTCGGCGTTGTAGCTGGGGCGATAGTCGGCGTTGAACGCATGCCCGACCTCGGGGTACACCACGATTTCGGCCTCGGCGTTGGCGGCGCGGATCGCCTGACGCATGGTTTCCACCGTCTCCAGCGGGATGCCGCTATCCTGCCCGCCATACAGCCCCAGCACCGGCGCCGACAGGTGGGTGGCGACGTCGACCGGCTGCTTCGGTGAATTCAGCGTTTTCTCGCCAACCAGTTTGCCGTACCAGGCGACCGCCGCCTTCAACTGCGGGTTGTGCGCCGCGTACAGCCAGGTGATGCGGCCACCCCAGCAGAAACCGGTGATCGCCAGCTTGCCGGCGTCGCCGCCGTGGCGGATAGCCCAGTGCGCGGCGTGATCCAGATCCGACAGCACCTGACGATCCGGCACCTTGGTGACCAGCTGCTGGAACAGCTCGCCGATATCGGTGTAGTCGTTGGCGTCGCCCTGGCGGAAATAGAGCTCGGGCGCGATCGCCAGATAGCCCTGCTTGGCCAGGCGGCGGCACAGATCCTGAATATGTTCATGGACGCCGAAGATTTCCTGCACCACGAGGACGATGGGGAAGGGGCCGCTCTGGTCGGCGGGTTTGGCGACGTAGGCCGGCAGGGCGTCGCCCTGAGAAGGGATGGTCGTTTGCCCGGCGTGAATGCCCTGTTCGTCGGTGATAATCGCGGAGGCGGCCAACGGCGCGGCGGCCGGGGCGAATCCCCCCTGAGCCTGTTCTAATGTCATCACATGTTCGGTTTTCATTGCGGTCTCCGTGCAATAGAAAAAAGCGCTGAGATTAACTATAGGAAAGATTACCCATTATTGGCGCTGCGTGGCGCACTTTCGGACAAGTCGATAAAAAACGGCTAATTATCTGGCTTTGCGGCATTTTTAAACGCTTTTTATCATGTTATTACGCGTTTTGGCCTGCGTAAGTGCCATAAGGTGCGTTAAAGGGCTTTTTTGTCCCTAAGCAACCGATAAGATGAGGGTATTTTGAATTGATCAGCTAAATAGTTTCAGCCGGCAATCAACGGGCAGAGGGCGGCAAGATTTGTCGGCTAGACTGAGGTAGAGCGGTGCCTTCAGGGAGCGTCACAGTGCTTTTTGTGATAAAAATCACAAAAAATATGTAGCATGTAATTTGTTTCTCTTTTCATAGTGACTGTCGTCACGAAATTAAGCGGCGATTTTCAGTAGAGTGCTTTTTTGTTCCTCCCAATAAACATGATCCATGAGGAGTCTCGTATGTCTCAGTCTGACGTTTTTCATCTCGGCCTCACCAAGAACGATTTACAAGGGGCCCAGCTTGCCATCGTGCCGGGCGATCCGCAGCGCGTAGAGAAGATTGCCAAGCTGATGGAAAATCCGGTGCATCTGGCCTCCCATCGTGAATTCACTACCTGGCGCGCGGAGCTGGACGGCAAGGCGGTGATCGTCTGCTCTACCGGTATCGGCGGCCCCTCTACTTCTATCGCGGTGGAAGAGTTGGCGCAGCTGGGCATTCGCACCTTCCTGCGCATCGGCACCACCGGCGCCATTCAGGCGAACATCAACGTCGGCGACGTGCTGGTCACCACGGCGGCGGTACGCCTCGACGGCGCCAGCCTGCACTTTGCGCCGATGGAGTTCCCGGCGGTCGCGGACTTCGCCTGCACCACCGCGCTGGTGGAAGCGGCCAAGGCCAGCGGCGCCACCACGCACATTGGCGTGACCGCCTCTTCCGATACCTTCTATCCGGGCCAGGAACGTTACGATACCTACTCCGGCCGCGTAGTCAGCCGTTTCAAAGGCTCGATGGAAGAATGGCAAGCGATGGGCGTGATGAACTATGAAATGGAATCCGCCACGCTGCTGACCATGTGCGCCAGCCAGGGCCTGCGTGCTGGCATGGTGGCCGGGGTGATCGTCAACCGCACCCAGCAAGAGATCCCGAACGCCGAGACCATGAAAAACACCGAAAGCAAAGCGGTGCAGATCGTGGTGGACGCTGCCCGCCGTCTGCTGTAATCGCCATTCCCTCAATGGGCCGCCGACGCGGCCCGTTTTTCCATTCGCGGCGAATCTGTTACGGTGATACTCCTCAGCGCTGCGCCGATGGCTGCCGCGCGTTGTCATAACAAAAACAACGAGGACGTTTATGACCGCCCAGATCCTGCTTCATCCTTCGCTCGCGCCGCTCGACGGCGGCATCAATTTCCGCGACTTCGGCGGCAACGGCGTGGCCGACGGGCGCCGCATCAAGCGCGGCCTGCTGTTCCGCTCCGGTTCCCTCGAGCGGCTGACGGAAAACGACTGCACCTTTCTCGCCGGCGTGCCGGTGCGCTCGGTGCTGGACTACCGCGATGCCGACGAGGTGCAGACCAAGCCGGATATTCTGTGGAGTGGCGCCGATTATCACCACGTGCCGGCCAACCCGCTGAGCAGCGAAGTCAACGCCAACCTGGAGAAGCTCACCAACGAAACGTTGGCCGCTTTCGACGCCCGGGCGTTCATGCTGGAGCTGTATCGCCGCCTGCCGTTCGGCAATGCGGCCTATCAGCGGCTGGCGCAGCTGTTGAGTAATCCTGGCGGTGGCGCCATCGTGCAGCACTGCGCGGTCGGCAAGGATCGCACCGGGGTCGGTTCGGCACTGGTGCTGTTCGCGCTGGGGGCCGATGAAGCGACGGTGCTGGAAGACTATCTGCTGACCGAAACCACGCTGGCCACTTTCCGCGAGCAGATGCTGGATCAGCTGTCTATCAAGCTGAATGCAGCGGCGCTGGAGCAATTCGCCTACGTGCTCAGCGCGCGCGAGGAGTTCCTGATGACGGCGTTGGGCTGCATCCGTCAGCAATACGGTTCCACCGACCGTTGGCTGGAAGCGGAATACGGCCTGGGCGCGGCCCAGCGCGAAGCGCTGCAGGCGTTCTACCTCGAGTAAATCGCCGCGCGTTTAGCCGGGGTTTAACTCGCCCCGGCCTATCCTAGGCGGCGAATTATCGCGTATCAGGAGCCCCGCATTGAGCCTCAATGACGTTATCAACTGGGTCAGCGACGTCGTGCGTCAGCACGAAGGCTGGGCCATTCCCATCATCTTCTTCCTGGCGTTCGGCGAGTCGCTGGCGTTTTTGTCTCTGCTGCTGCCGGCCACGGTGATCCTGCTGGCGCTGGGCGCGCTGATCGGCGAAAGCGGCATCGCCTTTTGGCCGATTTGGGCCGCTGCCGCCGTCGGGGCGTTTTTCGGCGACTGGCTCTCTTACTGGATCGGCTATCACTATCAGGACCGCGTGGCGCATATGTGGCCGCTGTCGCGCAATCCACAACTGCTGGCGCGCGGCCACGCGTTCTTTGAACGCTGGGGCGTGCTAGGCATCTTCATCGGCCGCTTCTTCGGCCCGCTGCGCGCCGTGGTGCCGCTGGTGGGCGGCATTTGCGGGATGCCGCAGCGTTATTTCCAGTTGGCCAACGTCACGTCGGCGATGATCTGGGCGTTCGGCATTCTGGCGCCGGGGGCATTCGGCATCAAGTGGCTCAGCCAGTGGCTGGGCTGATTTCTCGCTAAATTGCGCAGTGCCGCGCAATATTGTGCGCGGCGGGCAAAATCAGGCTGGACATCCATACAGCCTCCCCTTAACGTGACGGGCAATGGGCGTGCGAAACGCCGGAACGGCAAGGTGCAACAGGAGGCAGGGTGGATACCAGTCTGATTTATGGGATTGGCGGCGTAACGATCGGCATGCTGTTGGGGTGGCTGATCGCCAGTCTGCGGGTGCAGCAGACGAATGCGCAACATGAAACCGAGCTGCGGTTGCTGGAGCAAGCGTTGCAGCAGGCGCAGCAGGAAACGGCGGCGCGGCAGGAGGCTCTGCAGCGCCACGAGCAGCAGCTGCGGCAGAGTGAGCTGGAGCTGCGTAACCTACACAGCCAGCTGGCGGCCGGACATGAGAAGTTGCAACAGCTCAACCATTGGCGCAACGAATGCGAACTGCTCAATCAGGAACTGCGTGCCCAGCGCGAGGTTAACAGCGCGCAAGAGGCCGAGCTGCGCGAAGTCACCATCCGTCTGGAAGAGACGCGCATGGCGGCGGAGGAGAAGCAGCGCCTGCTGATCAACAGCGAACAACGCCTCACCACCCAGTTTGAAAACCTCGCCAACCGCATTTTTGAACACAGCGGCCGCAAGGTGGACGAGCAAAATAAGCAAAGCTTGGATCGGTTGCTGCTGCCGCTGCGTGAACAGCTGGACGGGTTCCGCCGTCAGGTGCAGGACAGCTTTGGCCAGGAAGCGCGGGAACGCCACACGCTGACGCACGAGATACGTAATCTGCAGCAGTTGAACGCGCAGATGGCGCGCGAGGCCATCAACCTCACCAAGGCGCTGAAAGGCGACAACAAAACGCAGGGCAATTGGGGTGAAGTGGTGCTGAGCCGGGTGCTGGAGGCTTCCGGTCTGCGCGAAGGGCACGAGTATGAAACGCAGGTCAACGTGCGGGTGGATCACCAGAGCCGCATGCAGCCCGATGTGATCGTGCGTCTGCCGCAGGGCAAGGACGTGGTGATCGACGCCAAGATGTCGCTGATCGCCTACGAGCGCTATTTCAACGGCGAAGACGAGGTGGAGCGCGAAGCGGCGCTGAGCGAACATATCGCCTCGCTGCGCGGCCACATTCGCATGCTGGGCCGCAAGGACTATCAGCAGCTGCCGGGGCTGCGTTCGCTGGACTATGTGCTGATGTTCATTCCGGTCGAGCCCGCCTTCCTGCTGGCTATCGATCGCGAGCCGGAGCTGATCAGCGAAGCGCTCAAGCACAACATCATGCTGGTTAGCCCGACTACGTTGCTGGTGGCGCTGCGCACCATCACCAACCTGTGGCGCTATGAACATCAAAGCCAGAACGCCCAGCGCATAGCCGATCGCGCGGCGAAACTGTATGACAAGATGCGGCTGTTCGTGGACGATATGTCCGCACTGGGGCAGAGCCTGGACAAGGCGCAGGGCAGTTATCGTCAGGCGATGAACAAACTGAGCGAAGGCCGTGGTAATCTTATCGGCCAAATTGAAGGTTTCCGTGCGTTGGGGGTTGAGGTCAAACGGCCGATCAACCCGCTGCTGGCGCAGCAAGCCGGCGCGCAACACGATGAAGCGGAAGAGGCGAACGACGATGATGTCGCCGCGCTGCCGCAGACGAAAAACGATGACGATACCGCCGGGGAACCGGGCTTCGTTTCGCACGGCTGAGGCCGTGGCGAGGTGGGGTATTCTCCAGGCTTCTGGTACACTCATCCACACAAAATTGACTGAATAGCAGGCAGGACAATGGCAGATCAACCGCAGGAAACCACCGATTTCGGTTTTCGCACCGTCGCTCGAGACGAAAAACAGGCCATGGTGGCGGACGTTTTTCATTCGGTAGCGGCAAAGTATGACGTGATGAACGACCTGATGTCGTTCGGCATCCACCGTATCTGGAAGCGTTTCACCATTGACTGCAGCGGTGTGCGCCGTGGGCAGCGCGTGCTGGATCTGGCCGGCGGTACCGGCGACCTGGCGGCCAAGTTCTCCCGTATGGTTGGCGAGCAGGGGCAGGTGGTGCTGGCGGACATTAACGATTCGATGCTGAAGATGGGGCGCGAGAAGCTGCGCGATCGCGGCATCGTCGGCAACATCAATTACGTGCAGGCCAACGCCGAAGCGCTGCCGTTCCCGGATAATTACTTCGATTGCATCACCATCTCCTTTGGCCTGCGCAACGTCACCGACAAAGACAAAGCGCTGCGCTCGATGTTCCGCGTGCTGAAGCCGGGCGGCCGCCTGCTGGTGCTGGAGTTTTCCAAGCCGCTGCTGGCGCCGCTGAGCAAAGCTTACGACGCTTATTCCTTCCACGTGCTGCCGAAGATCGGCGAGCTGGTAGTGAAAGATCCGGACAGCTACCGCTACCTGGCGGAATCGATCCGCATGCACCCCGATCAGGAAACCCTGAAAGGCATGATGGGCAACGCCGGTTTTGAAAACGTCACCTATTTCAACCTGACCGGTGGGATTGTCGCCCTGCATCGTGGCTTCAAGTTCTGAGAGGGAGATGCCGATGCTGTTTACCCCTCTGCTGACCGGTGCGCTGGAAACCTCGCTGAATAACCTGCTGTTTCGCGATCGCAGCATGAAAGCCGCTCGCCAACGCCTGGCGGGCAAGGTGCTGCGCATCGAACTGGAAGAGCTGGCTTCACCACTGGTGCTGGTGTTCAGCGAACTGCGCGTGGACGTGCTGGGGCAGTCTGAAGACAGTGCCGATTGCACCGTGCGCAGCCGCATTCCCGCCTTACTGAAACTGCGCGACCGCCAGCAGTTACCGGTGCTGATGCGCAGCGGCGAATTGGCGGTGGAAGGTGATATTCAGGTGGTGCAACAGCTGGTTGGCCTGCTCGATCTGGCGGAATGGGATCCGGCGGAGTGGCTGGCACCCTATATCGGCGATATCGCCGCCCAGGGCATTACACAGGCGCTGGGAAAAGGCGCCTCGCTGCTGAAAGACGGCTTTATGCGCCGGCAGCAGGACATGGCGGAGACGTTGACGGAAGAGTGGCGCCTGGCGCCGGGGCCGTTGGAAGTGGTGTGGTTCAACGAGGAAGTTGATGCACTCGCCCGCAGCGCGGAAGCGCTGTCTGCCCGCATGGACACGTTGGAGGGCAAGCGATGACCCCAGGCGAACTGCGACGTTTGTATTTTATCGTCCGCGTTTTTCTCAGCTATGGATTGGACGAGCTGATCCCGACAATGCGTTTGACGCTGCCGCTACGCTTCGGCCGCCGGCTGTTGTTCTGGATGCCGAATCGGCACAAGGACAAGCCGCTGGGTGAACGCCTGCGGTTGGCGCTGCAGGAGCTGGGACCGGTATGGATCAAGTTCGGCCAGATGATGTCGACCCGCCGCGATCTGTTTCCGCCGCAGATTGCCGATCAGCTGACGCTGTTGCAGGACCGGGTCGCGCCTTTCGACGGCGCGCTGGCGCGTAAACATATCGAACTGGCGATGGGCGGCCCGCTGGAAACCTGGTTCGACGATTTCGATCAGCAGCCGCTGGCCTCTGCCTCGATCGCGCAGGTGCATACCGCGCGGCTGAAAACCACCGGCCAGGAAGTGGTGCTGAAGGTGATCCGGCCGGATATCGGGCCGATTATCAAGGCCGACGTGCGCCTGATGTACCGATTGGCAGGTTGGGTGCCGAAGCTGTTGCCGGACGGCCGCCGTCTGCGCCCGCGCGAAGTGGTGCGCGAGTACGAGAAAACCCTGCTGGACGAATTGAACCTGTTGCGCGAAGCGGCCAACGCCATTCAGCTGCGTCGTAATTTCGACGGCAGCCCGATGCTGTACGTACCGGAAGTTTATTCCGACTACTGCCGTGAAAGCGTATTGGTGATGGAGCGCATCTACGGCATTCCTGTCTCGGATATCGCCACGCTGGAGCAGCAGGGCACCAACATGAAACTGTTGGCGGAACGTGGCGTCCAGGTGTTCTTTACCCAGGTATTCCGCGACAGCTTCTTCCATGCGGACATGCATCCCGGTAATATTTTCGTCAGCTACGAACATCCGGAAGATCCTTGCTATATCGGCATCGACTGCGGCATCGTCGGCTCGCTGAACAAGGATGATAAACGCTACTTGGCGGAAAACTTCATCGCCTTCTTCAACCGCGATTACCGCAAGGTGGCGGAACTGCACGTCGACTCCGGTTGGGTGCCGCGCGACACCAACGTGGAAGACTTCGAATTCGCCATCCGCACCGTGTGCGAGCCGATTTTCGAGAAACCGCTGGCGGAGATTTCCTTTGGCAACGTGCTGCTGAACCTGTTCAACACTGCGCGCCGCTTCAATATGGAAGTGCAGCCGCAGCTGGTGTTATTGCAGAAGACCTTGCTGTATGTTGAAGGGCTGGGGCGTCAGCTCTACCCGCAGCTGGATCTGTGGACCACCGCCAAGCCGTTCCTCGAGAGCTGGCTGCGCGATCAGGTCGGCATTCCTGCCGTGGTGCGCGCGCTGAAAGAGAAAGCGCCGTTCTGGGCGGAGAAGCTGCCCGAACTGCCCGAGCTGTTTTACGACAGCCTGCAGCAGCATAAACTGTTGCAACAAAGCGTTGATAAGCTGACCAACCAAATGCAGGCTCAGCGGGTTCGTCAGGGGCAGTCACGTTATTTGTTCGGCGTTGGCGCTACACTCTTGGTAAGCGGCACGCTGTTGCTGCTGGGGCAAATCGAGGTGTTTCCCGCCTGGATGATGGCCGCCGGCATCGTATGCTGGGTGATTGGCTGGAAGCGAACCACCTGATTTAATTCGTTACTCTGGTAAAGTCGGCCCTATAATGCGGGCTGGCTTTAAAAGACCCTTTGAAATTAGAGGTAATTAAAATGGGCGGTATTAGTATTACGCAATTGTTGATCATCGCAGTGATCGTGGTGCTGCTGTTCGGTACCAAAAAACTGCGCACGCTGGGCTCCGATCTCGGCGCCTCGATCAAGGGCTTCAAGAAGGCGATCGGCGACGATACGCCGTCGACCCCTAACACGGCTGAGAAAAGCAGCCTGGATGACGCTGATTTCTCGGCCAAGCCTATTACCGATAAGCAGCCGGAAGTGAAACCGGAAGAGTCGAAGAACAAAGAGCAGGTATAAACCGTGTTTGACATTGGGTTTAGTGAGCTGCTGCTGGTGCTGGTGATCGGCCTGGTTGTTCTGGGGCCGGAACGGTTGCCGGTCGCGGTCAGAACGGTGTCGGGCTGGATCCGTGCGCTGCGCTCGCTGGCGGCCTCGGTGCAGCACGAACTGTCTCAGGAACTGAAGCTGCAGGAGCTGCAGGACAGCCTGAAAAAAGCCGAACAGGCCGGCCTGCAGAACCTGACGCCGGAGTTGAAGGCGTCGATGGATGAGCTGAAAGACGCGGCGGACTCATTGAAACGCACCTATCGGGGCGAGAAAGAAGAGCTGGCGAACACCATTCATAACCCGCAGATCACCGATCCGGAAGCCTTGCACGACGGCGTGACGCCGGCGGAAGCGGCAACCAGCGCCAGCGCGCCCGCCGCCGTGCCAAAACCGGCAGCGGAGCCTGAGGCCGTTGCGGCTGCGTCCCCGACTGCGCCTGTGGCGGCGCAACCGGCTAAAGCACCGGTGGAAACCGCGTCGGCACCTGTCGAACCTGTTGCGGATAAAACCCCTGCGTCTCACCAATCTAGTGGCGATCGTTAATACATGGCTGTTGAAGATACCCAACCCCTTATCAGTCATCTGATAGAGCTGCGCAAGCGGCTGTTGAACTCGATTATTTGCGTGCTGGCGGTGTTCGTGGTGCTGGTGTTTTTCGCCAACGACATCTACCAGCTGGTCTCTGCGCCGCTGCTCAAGCAGCTGCCGGCAGGGGCGAGCATGATCGCCACCGACGTGGCGTCACCGTTCTTTACGCCGATCAAGTTGACCATGATCGTCTCGGTGTTTGTCTCCGCGCCGATGATTCTGTATCAGGTGTGGGCATTCATCGCACCGGCGCTGTACAAGCATGAACGCCGCCTGATGATGCCGCTGCTGGTGTCCAGCAGCCTGCTGTTCTACCTCGGCATGGCTTTCGCCTACTTCATCGTGTTCCCGCTGGCCTTCGGCTTCTTTGCCAAGACCGCGCCGATGGGGGTGACCATTGCGACCGACATTAAAAACTACCTCGATTTCGTCATGGCGCTGTTTATGGCGTTCGGCGTCGCCTTCGAAGTGCCGGTCGCCATCATTCTGCTGTGCTGGAGTGGCGTCACCTCGCCGGAAGATCTGAAGAAGAAACGGCCGTATGTGTTGGTCGGCGCGTTTGTGGTCGGCATGCTGTTGACGCCGCCGGACGTGTTCTCGCAAACCCTGTTGGCAATACCGATGTATCTGCTGTTTGAAGTGGGGGTGTTCTTCGCTCGCTTCTATACCGGAAAACGTCGTCCACAAGCGGAAGAAGAAGACGAGGGTGACGAACCTCCAACACCTTGATCCACATTGATTGCGAAGCCGCCCATTGGGCGGCTTTTGCTTTGGAAAAAACCATGTTTGATATCGGCGTTAATCTCACCAGCAGCCAATTCGCCAAAGACCGCCAGGCGGTGGTGGAACGCGCCCGCGCCGCGGGCGTGACAGGGATGTTGATTACCGGCACCGATCTGGCGGAGAGCCGCGAGGCCGCCGAACTGGCGCAGCAACATGCGGGCTACTGTTGGTCAACCGCCGGCGTGCATCCGCACTACGCCAGCGGTTGGGATGAACACACCGCCGAGCTGATTTATGCGTTGGCCGCGCGCCCTGAAGTGGCGGCGATCGGCGAATGCGGCCTGGATTTCAACCGCAATTTATCGACACCCGCGCAGCAGGAAGCGGCGTTCACCGCGCAGCTGGCGCTGGCGGCGGAATTGGCGCTGCCGGTATTTCTTCATTGCCGCGACGCACACGCACGTTTTGCCGAGCTACTGACGCCGTGGTTGGATAAACTGCCCGCGGCCGTGGTGCACTGCTTCACCGGCACCGCCGAAGAATTAACAAGCTGCCTGGCGCTGGGCCTATCGATCGGGATTACCGGTTGGGTCTGCGACGAGCGGCGCGGCCTGGAATTGCGCGCCCTGTTGCCGCAGATCCCGGCCGAGCGTCTGCTGCTGGAAACGGACGCCCCTTATCTGTTGCCCCGGGATTTACAACCTAAACCCGCATCTCGCCGCAACGAACCCTGTTTCCTGCCCCATATCGTGCATCAGGTCGCCGTCTGGCGACAGGAAGAGCCGCAATGGCTGGGGCAAAAAACCGATGAGAACGCCCGCCGGCTATTCCGGCTGGTTTGAGCTAGGAGAAAACTATGAGCTATGCATTTCCGGGCACCTTCCCAGGTCGCCGTATGCGCCGCGTGCGCCGTCATGACTTCAGCCGCCGCCTGGTGGCCGAGAACCAACTGACGGTCAACGACCTGATTTATCCGGTGTTTGTCATGGAAGGCAGCAACCGCCAGGAAGAAGTGGCCTCGATGCCGGGCGTATCGCGCATGACGATCGATCTGCTGGTCAAGGAAGCGGAAACCATCGCCAAACTCGGCGTGCCGGTGATCTCCCTGTTCCCGGTGATCGAACCGGGTCTGAAATCGCTGCATGCGGAAGAAGCCTATAACCCGGAAGGGCTGGTGCAGCGCACGGTGCGTGCGCTGAAAGACGCGGTGCCTGAGCTGGGCATTCTGACTGACGTTGCGCTCGATCCTTACACCACCCACGGGCAGGACGGGGTCATCGATGAGCAGGGTTACGTGATTAACGACGTGACCAAAGACATTCTGGTGCGTCAGGCGCTGTCCCATGCCGAAGCGGGCGCGGAAATCGTGGCACCGAGCGACATGATGGACGGCCGCATCGGGGCGATCCGCGATCGTCTGGAATTGCAGGGCCTGGTGAATACCCAGATTATGGCCTACTCCGCCAAGTATGCTTCCTGCTACTACGGCCCGTTCCGCGATGCGCTGGGCTCCAGCGGCAACCTGAAGGGCGGCAACAAGAAGACTTATCAGATGGATCCGGCCAACAGCGACGAAGCGCTGCAGGAGATTGCACAGGATCTGCAGGAAGGTGCGGACATGGTGATGGTGAAACCGGGCATGCCGTACCTCGACGTTGTGCGCCGCGTGAAGGATACCTTCGGCGTGCCAACCTTCGCTTATCAGGTGTCCGGCGAGTACGCCATGCATATGGCGGCGATTCAGAACGGCTGGCTGCAGGAGCAACCTGCGGTGATGGAGTCGTTGATGTGCTTCAAACGCGCCGGTGCCGACGGTGTGCTGACCTACTTCGCCAAGCGTGTTGCCCAGTGGTTGCACGACGACGCGATGCGTCGTTAAGCGCAAAATGAGCCAACAAAAAGGCGCCTGAGGGCGCCTTTTGCATTACATCTTCTGGAACTGTCGGTTGTCGATGCTTTGACTGACCTGTTTGTTGATCAGGTTGAGCAACAGCATCGAGCGGGCCTCGCCGTCCGGCTCGGTGTAGATCGCCTGCAGCCCTTCGAACACGCCGTCGACGATCAGGACGGTATCCCCCGGCTGCGGGGTTTCCGGATCGACGTAGGTTTCGCTGGCGTGCGTGCGCAGCTCATCGATCACCTTGCTCGGGATGACGCTCGGCAGCGCGCCGAAACGCACGAAGTGGCTGACGCCGCGGGTGGCGCTGATGGTGGTGGTGTGAATGCGCTCCGGGTCGAACTCCACAAACAGATAGTTGGGAAACAGGGGTTCGCTGACCGCGATGCGCTTGCCACGCACGATCTTTTCCAGCGTGATGATCGGGCTGAGGCAGTTTACCTGCTGCCGTTCCAGATGTTCCTGCGCTCGCAACAGCTGACCGCGTTTGCAATAAAGTAGATACCAGGATTCCATAATTTCACATGCCTTTCTGCCAGCCGGTAAGCATATCAAAAGCTATTCCGGATACATAGTGATGCAAGTTTCAGCGTGTAACATCACCTATCTCTATGAATATGAGGCTATTAGCGAGGGGTCACACACTTATCGATGCGGCGCTGGTATAACAGAGGGCTAAAAATTTGTTACCGTCACAGTATGACAAGGCGTTATGCCACCGGCTGTGACGCTATTCATCGTTTTTGACCGAGGGGGAAAAGAAATGGAGCTGTTTCTGTTGAGCAACGGCAAGCTGTCTGGCGAAGCCGAGCTGCTGGGGTACGCCAAAAGCCAACTGCTGGCGATGATTGCGCGTCGCGGCATCAAATCCGCCGTATTTATCCCTTATGCGCTGATCCGTTACGACTACGACCAGCGTGCGCAGGAGCTGGCGCAAACGCTGGGCATCGAAGTCACCAGCATCCACCACGCCGCTTCGCCGGCAGCGGCGATCGCGCAGGCGGAATGCATTTTGGTCAGCGGCGGCAATACCTGGTTGCTGAACCAAATGCTGCACGAGCAAGGCCTGATTGTGCCCATCCAGCGCGCGGTGCGCGAGCGTGAGGTGCCTTACGTCGGCTGGAGCGCCGGTTGCAACGTGGCCACGCCGAGCATTCGCACCACCAATGATATGCCGGTGCGCTGCAGCGTGGTGCTGCCGGCGCTGGGGCTGTTCCCGGTGCAGATCAACCCGCATTATATCGACGCGCATATCAGCGGCCACATGGGCGAAACCCGTGACGAGCGCCTGGCGGAGTTTTGCGCGATCAACCCGAGCGAATCGGTGGTGGCGCTGCGTGAAGGCAGCCTGCTGCACGTTGAAGGCAATGCGCTGCGTTACTTCAGTGCTAACGGGCAAGGCTTCAAGGTGTTTCGCCACGGCGAGGAGACGCGCGAATATCAGGATGCGCGTGCGCTGGCCACGCTGGTGCCGTTCAACTGTGGCTGAGGGCCACCCGGCAGCGGGCGGCGTTAACAAAATTGCAGCAACAACCGTGAAGAGGGCTTATAATGCCCTCCCCACTGGCCGTTATAATGATCAGCATGAAATACCGTGACTTACGCGATTTCCTCTCGTTGCTGGAGAAGAGAGGGGAACTAAAACGCATCAGCCAGCCGATCGATCCTTACCTGGAAATGACGGAGATTGCCGATCGCACCCTGCGGGCAGGCGGCCCGGCATTGCTGTTTGAAAACCCGAAAGGGTACGACATGCCGGTGCTGTGCAACCTGTTCGGCACCGCCAATCGCGTGGCTATGGGCATGGGGCAGGAAGACATCAGCGCGCTGCGCGAAGTCGGCAAACTGCTGGCGTTCCTCAAAGAACCGGAGCCGCCGAAAGGTTTCCGCGATCTGTTCGACAAAATGCCGAAGTTCAAGCAGGTGCTGAACATGCCGACCAAGGTGCTGGGTTCCGCGCCTTGTCAGGAGCAGGTATGGCAGGGTGATGATGTCGATCTGGGCCGTATTCCGGTGATGCACTGCTGGCCGGAAGACGCCGCGCCGCTGATCACCTGGGGGCTGACGGTGACTCGCGGCCCGCATAAGGAACGGCAAAATCTCGGCATCTATCGCCAGCAGGTGCTGGGCAAGAATAAAGTGATCATGCGCTGGCTGTCGCATCGCGGCGGCGCGCTGGATTATCAGGAATGGTGCCAGGCGCACCCCGGCGAGCGTTTCCCGGTCGCGGTTGCACTGGGCGCCGATCCCGCCACCATCCTCGGTGCGGTCACGCCGGTGCCGGATACCCTGTCTGAATACGCTTTTGCCGGGCTGTTGCGCGGCAATAAAACCGAAGTGGTCAAGTGCCTTTCCAACGATCTGGAAGTGCCCGCCAGCGCCGAAATCGTGCTGGAAGGCTATATCGAGCCGGGTGAAATGGCGCCGGAAGGCCCCTACGGCGACCACACCGGTTACTACAATGAAATCGACCAGTTCCCGGTGTTCACCGTCACCCACATCACCCAGCGCCGCAACGCGATCTACCACTCGACCTACACCGGCCGCCCGCCGGATGAGCCGGCGATCCTGGGCGTGGCGCTGAATGAAGTGTTCGTGCCGATCCTGCAAAAACAGTTCCCGGAAATCGTCGATTTCTATCTGCCGCCGGAAGGGTGCTCGTACCGCCTGGCGGTAGTGACCATGAAGAAACAGTACGCTGGCCACGCTAAACGCGTGATGATGGGCGTCTGGTCGTTCCTGCGGCAGTTTATGTACACCAAATTTGTTATCGTCTGCGATGACGACGTCAATGCGCGCGACTGGAACGACGTGATTTGGGCGATCACCACACGAATGGATCCGGCAAGGGATACCGTTCTGGTGGAGAATACGCCGATCGACTATCTGGACTTCGCCTCGCCGGTTTCCGGCCTGGGTTCGAAGATGGGGCTGGACGCCACCAATAAATGGCCGGGTGAAACCGATCGCGAATGGGGCCGTCCGATTCAGATGGATGAAAAGGTACGTGCGCGCGTCGACGAAATCTGGGATGAGCTCGCAATCTTCAGTGACAGGGAACCGACGCTGTAGCGTCAGGCCCTGTTCTCAGCTTTGCATTGATGACCCGACAGAGGGAACGCATGACAATATTGAGCTGTAAAGTGACCTCGGTAGAGGCCATTACCGATACGGTTTATCGGGTACGTCTGGTGCCTGAGCAGCCGTTTTCTTTCAAGGCAGGGCAATATCTGATGGTGGTGATGGACGAGCGCGACAAGCGCCCGTTCTCGCTGGCATCTACCCCGACGCAGCAAGATTACATCGAGCTGCACATCGGCGCTTCGGAGCTGAATCTGTACGCCATGGCGGTGATGGATCGCATCCTGAAAGAGCAGGCGATCACCGTCGATATGCCGCACGGCGACGCCTGGCTGCGGGAAGAGGGCAGCCGTCCGCTGGTGCTGATAGCCGGCGGCACCGGTTTCTCCTACGCGCGTTCAATCTTGTTGACCGCGCTGGAGCAGCAGCCCGATCGCGACATTTCTATCTACTGGGGCGGGCGCGAGCTGAAGCACCTGTACGATCTGAGCGAGCTGGAAGCGCTGTCGTTGCAGCACCCGAATCTGAAGGTGATCCCGGTGGTCGAGCAGCCGGAAGCCGAATGGCGCGGCCGCAGCGGCACCGTGCTCAGCGCGGTGCTGCAGGATTTCGGCACGCTGGCGGAGCACGACATCTATATCGCCGGGCGTTTCGAGATGGCGAAAATCGCCCGTGAGCGTTTCTGCGCCGAGCGCGGCGCGCTGGAAGCGCATATGTTCGGCGACGCGTTTTCGTTTATCTGACCGATGCGATGCGCAGTGAACGGGGTGGCCGAGTGTCGCCCCGTTTTTATTTGGGCGCCGGCAAACTTCAGGCATAAAAAACCCGCCCCTGACAGGCGGGAAGAACGGCAACTAAACTTGGCGGGATGCCGCGATTTGAAGTGGTGACGCGGTCATCCCAAGATAGACACAGCTAAACGCGTTCAAAGACGGTGGCGATACCCTGGCCCAGGCCGATGCACATGGTCGCCAGGCCGAACTGTGCGTCGCGACGTTCCATGTTGTTCAACAGGGTGGTCGAGATGCGGGAGCCTGAACACCCCAGCGGGTGGCCGAGCGCGATGGCACCGCCGTTCAGGTTGATCTTGTCGTCGATGCTGTCCATCAGCCCCAAATCCTTGATGCACGGCAGCGACTGGGCGGCGAACGCTTCGTTCAGCTCGAACAGATCGATGTCCTGCACGCTCAGACCGGCGCGTTTCAGCGCCAGCTTGCTGGCCGGCACCGGGCCGTAACCCATGATGGAAGGATCGCAGCCGACGACCGCCATCGAGCGGATGCGGGCGCGGGCCTTCAAACCGAGCGCTTTGGCGCGCGATTCGCTCATCAGCAGCATGGCGGAAGCGCCGTCCGACAGGGCGGAAGAACTGCCGGCGGTGACGGTACCGTTGACCGGATCGAACGCCGGACGCAGGGCCGACAGGCTTTCGACGGTGGTTTCCGGGCGAATGACTTCATCGAAATCGTAACGGGTCAGCACGCCGTCGGCGTCGTGGCCGTTGGTCGGTATGATCTCGTTTTTAAAGTAACCGGCCAGCGTCGCCGCATGCGCGCGCTGGTGGGAGCGGGCGGCAAACTCATCCTGCATCTGGCGGCTGATGTTGTGCATCTTGGCCAGCATTTCGGCGGTCAAACCCATCATCCCGGCGGCTTTGGCCACGCTGCGGCTCAGCCCCGGATGGAAATCCACGCCGTGGTTCATCGGCACATGGCCCATGTGTTCCACGCCGCCGATCAGGCTGACGTGCGCGTCGCCAACCATGATGGCGCGCGCCGCGTCGTGCAGCGCCTGCATCGAAGAGCCGCACAGGCGGTTGACGGTCACCGCCGGCACGCGGTGCGGGATCTCGGCCAGCAGCGCGGCGTTGCGGGCGATGTTGAAGCCTTGTTCCAGCGTCTGCTGCACGCAGCCCCAATAAATGTCATCGATCTCGGCGGCGTCCAGCGCCGGGTTGCGGCTCAGCACTTCACGCATCAGGTGAGCGGAGAGATCTTCGGCGCGCACCTGGCGGAAGGCGCCGCCCTTGGAGCGGCCCATCGGCGTGCGTACGGCATCAACAATTACTACGTTTTCCATCTTTATGACCTCATGCCGGTTGGCGGGTAGCGACGTCGGACAGCGGTGTCGCCACCGGGTAGTAGCTTTCATTGCGTTCGGCTTTGGCGCGCAGACCGGCCGGCACCTGATACAGGGCGCCGAGGTGTGCGTAACGCTGGGCCAGCTCAACGTAGTTGGCGGTGCCGAGCGTATCCAGGTAGCGGAACGCGCCGCCGTGGAACGGAGGGAAGCCGATGCCGTAGACCAGCGCCATATCGGCCTCCGCCGGGCTGGCGACGATCTTCTCTTCCAGGCAGCGAACCACTTCGTTGATCATCGGGATCATCATGCGCGCGATGATTTCTTCGTCGCTGATGGTCTGGCGCGGTTGGCTCACTGCGGCCAGCAGCGCATCGGTCTGCTCGTCGTTGTCCTTACGTGGCCTGCCTTTGCTGTCCTGGCTGTAGCGGTAGAAGCCCAGCTGATTTTTCTGACCGAAGCGCTGGTTGTCGAACATCACGTCAATGGCGTCGCGATAGTCTTTGCTCATGCGATCCGGGAAGCCGGCGGCCATTACCGCCTGCGCGTGGTGTGCGGTGTCGATGCCCACGACGTCGAGCAGGTAGGCCGGGCCCATCGGCCAGCCGAACTGTTTTTCCATCACTTTATCGATCTGACGGAAGTCGGCACCGTCGCGCAGCAGCAGGCTGAAACCGGCGAAATACGGGAACAGCACGCGGTTGACGAAGAAGCCCGGGCAGTCGTTCACCACAATCGGCGTTTTGCCCATGCGGCTGGCGTAGGCCACCACTTTGGCGATAGTGTCGTCACTGGTCAGCTCGCCGCGGATGATTTCAACCAGCGGCATGCGGTGTACCGGGTTAAAGAAGTGCATGCCGCAGAAGTTTTGCGGGCGCTTCAGCGATTTTGCCAGGTGATTAATCGGAATGGTCGAGGTGTTCGACGCCAGCACGGTGTCCTCGCCGATCAGGTTTTCCACTTCCGACAGCACGGCGGCTTTGACCTTCGGATTCTCGACGACCGCTTCAACGATCACCTGCGCGCGCTCGATGCCGGCGTAGTCCAGCGTCGGCTGAATGGTCGAGAGCACCTGCGCCATTTTCAGGCCATCCAGCTTGCCGCGCTCCAGTTGCTTATTGAGCAGCTTGGCCGCTTCGTTCATGCCCAGCGTCAGCGACTTGTCGCTGATGTCTTTCATGATCACCGGCACACCTTTCAGCGCCGATTGGTAAGCGATGCCGCCGCCCATGATGCCGGCGCCCAGCACTGCCGCCTGTTTCGGCGCATCCACATTCTTGGCCAGCTTTTTCGCCTGGCCCTTCACGAACTGATCGTTAAGGAAGATACCGACCAGCGCGCGCGCTTCGTTGGAACGCGCCAACGGCACGAAGCTGGCGGTTTCCAGTTTCAGCGCTTCATCGCGGCCCAGTTTGGCGGCGGCTTCAATGGTCTTCACTGCGGTCATCGGCGCCGGGTAATGTTTACCGGCGGTCTGCAGCACCATGCCTTTGGCGGTGGTGAAGCTCATCGCTGCTTCAATCGGGCTGAGTTTCAGCGGCTCCAGCTTAGGTTGACGCGCGGCGCGCCAGTCCAGCTTGCCGTCGATCGCCTGTTGCAGCATTTTCAGCGCTGCTTCGGCCAGTTTTTCTGGTGCCACCACCGCATCCACCAGGCCGACTTTCAACGCGTCTTTGGCGCTGACGTCTTTGCCGGCGGCGATGATTTCCAGCGCGCTGTCGTTACCCAGCAGGCGCGGCAGGCGGACGGAACCGCCGAAGCCCGGCATGATGCCCAATTTGGTTTCCGGCAGGCCGATGCGCGCGTCCGGTGAGGCGACGCGGAAATCGGTCGCCAGAATGCATTCGCAACCGCCGCCGAGCGCATAGCCGTTAATGGCCGAAATGGTCGGCACCGGCAAATCTTCCAGTCGGTTAAAGACGTTGTTGGCGAACACCAGCCACTCGTGCAGCTTTTCAGCCGGTGCGGCGAACAGAGAAAGGAATTCGGTGATATCGGCGCCGACGATAAACGCGGCTTTGGAGGAGCGCAGCAACAGCCCCTTCAGCTCAGGCTGGTTTTCCAGCACGGTGAGCGCTTCGCCCAGGCTGGCGACGGTGCGGGTGTCCAGCTTGTTGACCGAGCCCGGTGAGTTAAACACCAGCTCGGCGATGCCGTTATCGAGCCAGTGCAGTTGTAATGTTTCGCCTTGGTAGAGCATGTCTATCTCCTGAATCAGCGTATGATCTGGTATGACCAGATGATGAGGAGTGTGGTTTTTATGTTAAAAATATGCAAATGAGAGATTGCATATTTGCAGGTCTGATCACATCTCACCAAGTTAGTGTTTTGATTTAAAAAGAAGTTATATTTTATGTGCTATCGGCATTTGCTGGAGTTTGTCAGCCCTCATACACTTGCCTGCAGCGATTTATCATTCAGACGAGGTGAGGCATGAATAAAGCGGCTTGTGTTAAACGCAGCGGCTTATGGAGCATTCCCGCCAGAACCATGACGCTGGCGTGTCTGTTGGTGTTTATGGCGCAAATGGCGACGACCGTGTATCTGCCTTCTCTGCCGACGGTGATGCACGAGCTGGCAATGAGCCGGCGCGCCACCGAGCTGTCCATTTCGATCTTCGTCATCGGCGCTGCCTTGCCGGTGCTGTTCTGGGGCGCGGCCGCCGATCGCTTTGGCCGCCGAGCGCCGCTGATGCTTTCCCTGCTTCTTTTTATTGGCTGCAGCGGGCTGTTGGCGCTGTGCAGCAACGGCACTCAGCTGTTGACGCTGCGTGCGCTGCAGGGCGTGGGCGCCGGTGGTGCGGCGATCATTGCGCGTATCATCGTGCGGGATAACTGGAGCGGCGACGAGCTGGCGCGGCGTTTGTCGGTGCTCTCCATCGCTTTTATCACCGCGCTGGGCGGCGGTCAGTTTGTCGGCGGCCTGCTCAGCCAATATTCGCACTGGCAGATGGGCTTCGTCTTGATGGGCGTCACCGGTTTGGCCATTCTGGCGCTGATGGCGACGCTGCCACTGGAGGCGGGGCGCGCATGCGGGCCACGCCCGGCGATGGCGGCCACCTACTTCGCCATCCTGCGGCGGCCGGGATTTTTTTGGCCGACCTGCGCCGGTGGGCTGGGCTTCGCCACCACGGTGATGCTGCAGGAGGTGAGCCCGTTCGTCATGCAGCAGGGTTTTGGCCTCAACGTCACGGCGTTTGGCGCGCTGGGATTGGTGCTCGGCATTGCCTACTTTAGCGGCGCGTTGACGGTGAACCGCACGGTGGCGCGTGTCGGCGGGAAAAAACTGATGCAAACCGGCAGCGGTATCGTCGCTCTGGCGACGGCGGCGATCCTGCTGTTGTGGTGGAGCGATATCCTGGCTGGCCTTTCCGGTATGGCATTATTCATCGCGTTGTATTGTCTGACTATTTTTGGCCAGGCAGTGTTATTTCCCAACAGCATGGCGATGGCGGTCAGCGACGCCAAAGAGTACGGCGCCTATGCGATGGCGCTGTGCGGCTTTTTGCAGCAGAGTCTGGCGGGCGTCGCCGCGGCCGGCGCGGTATTGTTGGAGCATCATGGCCTATGGGCGCTGGCGATAGCGTTGCTCGGCCTGGCCGGCTGGCTAATGGTTAAACTGCGGATGTAACGGCATTTGCAGGGAATTGCGAGCTGCTCCGCATGCCCAACGCGATGAGGTTGGTGCGTCGGAGCGCTGTGTTAAGATGACTTCTTTCGTGCTAAGGCATAAGGGTACTGTGATGGAAACGCTGGCTTCTTTGTATAACGACCACCTGGCAGAGCTGCAAAAACGCGCGCGCGAAGTGCTGGAGCGCAACAAATTGGATGCGCTGCTGATTCACTCCGGGGAACTGCAAAAGGTATTTTTGGACGACCATAGCTATCCGTTCAAAGTGAACGCGCATTTCAAAGCCTGGGTGCCGGTGACGTCGGTGCCGAACTGCTGGTTGTGGATCGACGGTGTCAATAAGCCGAAGCTGTGGTTCTACTCCCCGGTCGACTACTGGCACAGCGTAGAGCCGCTGCCGGACAGTTTCTGGACCAAATCCCTTGAATTGATGCCGCTGGCCAACGCTGACACCATCGCCCAGCAGCTTCCGCCGCAGCGCGAACGCGTGGGCTATATCGGTTATGCGCAACAGCGCGCCCGCGATCTCGGCATCCCTTCTGAGAACATCAACCCGAAAACGGTGCTGAACTACCTGGATTTCCACCGTTCGATCAAAACCGGCTATGAGCTGGCCTGCATGCGCGAAGCGCAGAAGACGGCGGTAACCGGCCATCGTGCGGCGCATGAGGCCTTCCTCTCCGGCATGAGTGAGTTCGACATCAACCTGGCCTACCTGACGGCGACCGGCCACCGCGATACCGACGTGCCTTACGACAACATCGTGGCGCTGAACGAACATGCTTCGGTATTGCACTACACCAAGCTGGATCATCAGCCGCCGGCCGAATCCCTGAGTTTCCTGATCGACGCCGGCGCGGAATATAACGGCTACGCCGCCGATCTGACCCGCACCTACGCGGCGCAAAGCGGCAGCGAGTTCGCCCACCTGGTGAAAGATCTCAACGGTGAACAGCTGGCGCTGATCGACACCATCAAGACCGGCGTGCGCTATACCGACTACCATGTGCAAATGCATCAGCGCATCGCCAAGCTGCTCAAGAGTCACAAGTTGGTGAACGGCCTCAGTGAAGAGGCGATGGTTGAAACGGGTATTACCACGCCGTTCCTGCCGCACGGGCTGGGCCATCCGCTGGGCCTGCAGGTGCACGACGCCGCCGGCTTTATGCAGGACGAGCAAGGCACCCATCTGGCGGCGCCGTCCAGGTATCCGTTCCTGCGTTGCACCCGCGTGTTGCAGCCGGGCATGGTGTTGACCATCGAGCCGGGTCTGTACTTCATCGAATCTCTGTTGGCGCCGTGGCGCAGCGGTGAGTTCAAGCAGCACTTCGCCTGGGATCGCATCGATGCGCTGAAGCCGTATGGTGGCATCCGTATTGAAGACAACATTGTGATCCACGAAAAGCGTATCGAGAACATGACGCGCGATCTGAACCTGGCCTGATGCGGCCGTACCCGATACCGGCGGAAGCAACCCGCTTTACCGAAGAAATAAAGAAGAGCCGTTTTATCACCCTGCTGGCGCCGACCAGCGGGGTGGAGGCGGCAAAGGCGTTTATTCAGCAGGTGCGGGATGAGCACCCGGCGGCGAGGCACCATTGTTGGGCTTTCGTCGCCGGCAGCCCTGATGACTCGCAGCTGCTGGGGTTCTCCGACGATGGAGAACCGTCGGGCACCGCCGGCAAACCGATCCTCGCGCAGCTGATGGGCAGCGGTATCGGCGAATTGACCGCCGTGGTCGTCCGGTACTATGGCGGCGTCAAGCTGGGTACCGGCGGGCTGGTGAAAGCCTATGGTAACGGTGTTCAACAGGCGTTGAAGCAGTTGGCGTTGGTACAAAAGGTGCCGGAAGCCGAATATATCTTGCAGTGCGACTATGCTCAATTGGCGCTGGTGGAGAACTTGCTGCAGCAAACCGCAGGTCGGATCCTGCAGGGCGAATACGGTGCCGCCGTCGTGCTGCATCTGGCGTTGCCGGCCACCGAGGTCGAGTTGTTTGGAAATAAATTGCGTGATCTCAGTCGCGGTAATTTGCAATTAACCCCCATTTCGCAATAATTCCTCCCAATTGAATTGCTAAGGATCGTGCTGAAATGCATTTTCGCGCCATAACCCGTATCGTTGGTCTGCTGGTCATCCTGTTCTCCGGGACGATGTTTATTCCCGGCCTGGTGGCATTGATTTACCGCGATGGGGCGGGGCGCGCGTTCAGCCAAACCTTCTTCGTGGCGCTGATCATCGGTCTGATGCTGTGGTGGCCGAACCGCAAACAAAAACACGAACTGAAGCCCCGTGAAGGCTTCCTGATCGTCGTGTTGTTCTGGACCGTGTTGGGCAGCGTAGGGGCATTGCCGTTCCTGTTTTCGGAGCGGCCCAACTTGTCGCTGACCGACGCCTTCTTTGAATCTTTCTCGGGATTGACGACCACGGGTGCGACGACGTTGGTGGGGTTGGACTCGTTGCCGAAGGCCATTCTGTTCTATCGCCAAATGCTGCAATGGATGGGGGGCATGGGGATCATCGTATTGGCGGTGGCGATACTGCCGATACTCGGCGTCGGCGGCATGCAGCTGTATCGGGCAGAAATGCCCGGGCCGCTGAAAGATAACAAGATGCGTCCACGCATCGCCGAAACCGCCAAGACCCTGTGGTTAATCTATGTGTTGCTGACCGTCGCCTGTGCGCTGGCGCTCTGGGGGGCTGGGATGTCGGTGTTCGACGCCATCGGCCACAGTTTCTCGACCATCGCCATCGGCGGGTTTTCTACTCACGACGCCAGTATCGGTTATTACGCCAGTCCGACCATTAATACCATCATCGCCGTGTTCCTGCTGATTTCCGGCTGTAACTACGGCCTGCACTTCGCTTTGCTAAGCGGCCGCAGTCTGAAGGTGTACGGGCGCGATCCTGAATTCCGCATGTTCATCTTCGTTCAACTAACGCTGGTGGTGGTGTGCACGCTGGTGCTCTGGGGACATGGCGTCTATAAGAGCGGTATGGAAACGCTCAATCAGGCATTTTTCCAGGTGGTATCGATGGCGACCACGGCCGGTTTTACGACCGACAGTATCGCCAAGTGGCCGCTGTTCTTACCGATGTTGCTGCTGTGTTCGGCGTTCATCGGCGGTTGCGCCGGCTCGACCGGCGGCGGCCTGAAAGTGATCCGTATCCTGCTGCTGTACCTGCAGGGCTCGCGCGAGTTGAAAAGGCTGGTGCACCCCAACGCGGTCTATACCATCAAATTGGGCAATCGTGCGCTGCCGGAACGTATTCTGGAGGCGGTGTGGGGATTCTTCTCCGCCTATGCGTTGGTGTTTATTGTCAGCATGCTGGCGATCATTGCCACTGGCGTCGACGACTTTTCCGCGTTCGCCGCAGTGACGGCAACGCTCAATAACCTCGGCCCCGGCCTGGGCGTGGTGGCGGATAACTTCACCACGATGCCGGCGGCGGCCAAGTGGATCCTGGTGGTGACGATGCTGTTCGGGCGCCTGGAAGTGTTTACATTGCTGGTGCTGTTCACGCCAACCTTCTGGCGTGAGTGAGCCTGATATAAGGAGTACGCCATGAAGGCATTGATACTTTATTCGAGCCGTGACGGGCAAACACGCGCTATCGCTTCTTATATAGCAAGCAAGCTGCAGGACACGCTGCGTTGTGAGGTGATCGATCTGCTGCAGGCGGAACAGGTCGATCTTAGCCAGTATCAGCAGGTGATGATCGGCGCTTCTATCCGTTACGGGCACTTTAACCCGGCGCTGGATAAATTCGTCAAACGGCATGCCGAGCAACTGAATCGAATGGCGAGCGCGTTCTTTGCCGTGAACCTGACCGCGCGTAAACCGGAAAAGCGCTCGCCGCAAACCAACGCTTATACCCGCAAGTTCCTGCTGGCCTCGCCGTGGCAGCCAAAACAGTGCGCGGTGTTTGCTGGCGCATTGCGTTATCCGCGTTATCGCTGGTTCGACCGCATCATGATTCAATTTATTATGCGTATGACGGGCGGTGAAACGGATACCAGTAAGGAAGTAGAGTACACCGATTGGCAGCAGGTCGACCGTTTCGCCCAGGAATTTAGCCAGATCCAGTACGAAAAGTGACAAAAACGCGGGTTTGGCCAGCGTTTTGCCGAAAAAAACCGCGTTTGAAAAGTTTTTTGCATTTAGGGGTTGCGGCCCGCCGAGAACTCCCTATAATGCGCCTCCACTGACCGGGAACAACGACTGACAAGCCGCCGGGTCAGCGAGAGGAAAGCGAAATAAACGCTTGACTCTCAGGGCGAAAAGCGTAATATACGCAGCCCGTGCCGATGAGTTTCTCGGCACTGCTCTTTAACAATTTATCAGACAATCTGTGTGGGCACTCCACAAGACGATATCCAGCATCTTCGGATGCAAAAAAATATCAAGTCTTGAAGAGTGACTAACTGAAGTAAAATTCATGCAGTAAATCTTTGAGCATCGCTTCTCGAGTGGAAGCAAATCAAGCTTTTAATTGAAGAGTTTGATCATGGCTCAGATTGAACGCTGGCGGCAGGCTTAACACATGCAAGTCGAGCGGTAGCACAAGAGAGCTTGCTCTCTGGGTGACGAGCGGCGGACGGGTGAGTAATGTCTGGGAAACTGCCTGATGGAGGGGGATAACTACTGGAAACGGTAGCTAATACCGCATAACGTCGCAAGACCAAAGAGGGGGACCTTCGGGCCTCTTGCCATCAGATGTGCCCAGATGGGATTAGCTAGTAGGTGGGGTAATGGCTCACCTAGGCGACGATCCCTAGCTGGTCTGAGAGGATGACCAGCCACACTGGAACTGAGACACGGTCCAGACTCCTACGGGAGGCAGCAGTGGGGAATATTGCACAATGGGCGCAAGCCTGATGCAGCCATGCCGCGTGTGTGAAGAAGGCCTTCGGGTTGTAAAGCACTTTCAGCGAGGAGGAAGGTGGTGAACTTAATACGTTCATCAATTGACGTTACTCGCAGAAGAAGCACCGGCTAACTCCGTGCCAGCAGCCGCGGTAATACGGAGGGTGCAAGCGTTAATCGGAATTACTGGGCGTAAAGCGCACGCAGGCGGTTTGTTAAGTCAGATGTGAAATCCCCGGGCTCAACCTGGGAACTGCATTTGAAACTGGCAAGCTAGAGTCTCGTAGAGGGGGGTAGAATTCCAGGTGTAGCGGTGAAATGCGTAGAGATCTGGAGGAATACCGGTGGCGAAGGCGGCCCCCTGGACGAAGACTGACGCTCAGGTGCGAAAGCGTGGGGAGCAAACAGGATTAGATACCCTGGTAGTCCACGCTGTAAACGATGTCGATTTGGAGGTTGTGCCCTTGAGGCGTGGCTTCCGGAGCTAACGCGTTAAATCGACCGCCTGGGGAGTACGGCCGCAAGGTTAAAACTCAAATGAATTGACGGGGGCCCGCACAAGCGGTGGAGCATGTGGTTTAATTCGATGCAACGCGAAGAACCTTACCTACTCTTGACATCCAGAGAACTTTCCAGAGATGGATTGGTGCCTTCGGGAACTCTGAGACAGGTGCTGCATGGCTGTCGTCAGCTCGTGTTGTGAAATGTTGGGTTAAGTCCCGCAACGAGCGCAACCCTTATCCTTTGTTGCCAGCGGTTCGGCCGGGAACTCAAAGGAGACTGCCAGTGATAAACTGGAGGAAGGTGGGGATGACGTCAAGTCATCATGGCCCTTACGAGTAGGGCTACACACGTGCTACAATGGCATATACAAAGAGAAGCGACCTCGCGAGAGCAAGCGGACCTCATAAAGTATGTCGTAGTCCGGATTGGAGTCTGCAACTCGACTCCATGAAGTCGGAATCGCTAGTAATCGTAGATCAGAATGCTACGGTGAATACGTTCCCGGGCCTTGTACACACCGCCCGTCACACCATGGGAGTGGGTTGCAAAAGAAGTAGGTAGCTTAACCTTCGGGAGGGCGCTTACCACTTTGTGATTCATGACTGGGGTGAAGTCGTAACAAGGTAACCGTAGGGGAACCTGCGGTTGGATCACCTCCTTACCTAAAGATATTGATTCGAGTGGCGTGCTCACACAGATTGTCTGATGAAAAAGTAATGAGCAAACAAAACCTTGTGGTATAGGTAAGTGCCAGGAGATTTGTGACTGTCCAGTGCAGTGACAAACGACAATGGCGCTCGATTTTTCACGAAAAATCTCACCTTTACCCGAAATTATCGAATCGGTGATTCGATAAGCCAATTTCGGGTCCCCATCGTCTAGAGGCCTAGGACACTGCCCTTTCACGGCTGTAACAGGGGTTCGAATCCCCTTGGGGACGCCATTCCGATAATGAGTGAAAGACATTATCACCGGTTAGCGATAACCGAAAAAATCTTAAAGATGACTTGCGAGTCATGTTTAAGATATTGCTCTTTAACAATCTGGAACAAGCTGAAAATTGAAACATGACGGCTGAAATTTATCCCTCCGTAGATGTATTGGGATAAAGAGTAACCTGTCATAGAGTCTCTCAAATGTTTGCAGCGCGAACGATGGAAACATCTTCGGGTTGTGAGGTTAAGTGACTAAGCGTACACGGTGGATGCCTAGGCAGTCAGAGGCGATGAAGGGCGTGCTAATCTGCGAAAAGCGTCGGTAAGGTGATATGAACCGTTACAACCGGCGATACCCGAATGGGGAAACCCAGTGTGTTTCGACACACTATCATGTCATGAATACATAGTGGCATGAGGCGAACCGGGGGAACTGAAACATCTAAGTACCCCGAGGAAAAGAAATCAACCGAGATTCCCCCAGTAGCGGCGAGCGAACGGGGAGGAGCCCAGAACCTGAATCGGCTTGTGTGTTAGTGGAAGCGTCTGGAAAGTCGCGCAGCAAAGGGTGATAGCCCCGTACACTAAAATGCACAGGTCGTGAGTTCGATGAGTAGGGCGGGACACGTGACATCCTGTCTGAATATGGGGGGACCATCCTCCAAGGCTAAATACTCCTGACTGACCGATAGTGAACCAGTACCGTGAGGGAAAGGCGAAAAGAACCCCGGCGAGGGGAGTGAAATAGAACCTGAAACCGTGTACGTACAAGCAGTGGGAGCACCTTCGTGGTGTGACTGCGTACCTTTTGTATAATGGGTCAGCGACTTATATTTTGTAGCAAGGTTAACCGTATAGGGGAGCCGTAGGGAAACCGAGTCTTAACTGGGCGAATAGTTGCAAGGTATAGACCCGAAACCCGGTGATCTAGCCATGGGCAGGTTGAAGGTTGGGTAACACTAACTGGAGGACCGAACCGACTAATGTTGAAAAATTAGCGGATGACTTGTGGCTGGGGGTGAAAGGCCAATCAAACCGGGAGATAGCTGGTTCTCCCCGAAAGCTATTTAGGTAGCGCCTCGTGAACTCATCTTCGGGGGTAGAGCACTGTTTCGGCTAGGGGGCCATCCCGGCTTACCAAACCGATGCAAACTCCGAATACCGAAGAATGTTATCACGGGAGACACACGGCGGGTGCTAACGTCCGTCGTGAAGAGGGAAACAACCCAGACCGCCAGCTAAGGTCCCAAAGTCATGGTTAAGTGGGAAACGATGTGGGAAGGCATAGACAGCCAGGATGTTGGCTTAGAAGCAGCCATCATTTAAAGAAAGCGTAATAGCTCACTGGTCGAGTCGGCCTGCGCGGAAGATGTAACGGGGCTAAACCATGCACCGAAGCTGCGGCAGCGACGCTTAGGCGTTGTTGGGTAGGGGAGCGTTCTGTAAGCCGTTGAAGGTGGCCTGTGAGGGTTGCTGGAGGTATCAGAAGTGCGAATGCTGACATAAGTAACGATAAAGCGGGTGAAAAGCCCGCTCGCCGGAAGACCAAGGGTTCCTGTCCAACGTTAATCGGGGCAGGGTGAGTCGACCCCTAAGGCGAGGCTGAAAAGCGTAGTCGATGGGAAACAGGTTAATATTCCTGTACTTGGTGTTACTGCGAAGGGGGGACGGAGAAGGCTAGGCTAGCCGGGCGACGGTTGTCCCGGTTTAAGCGTGTAGGGGGTGTGACCTGGTAAATCCGGTTGCATACTAACCCTGAGGCGTGATGACGATGCACTACGGTGCAGAAGTAGTTGATGCCCTGCTTCCAGGAAAAGCCTCTAAGCATCAGGTAACATTAAATCGTACCCCAAACCGACACAGGTGGTCAGGTAGAGAATACCAAGGCGCTTGAGAGAACTCGGGTGAAGGAACTAGGCAAAATGGTGCCGTAACTTCGGGAGAAGGCACGCTGGCATGTAGGTGAAGTCCCTTGCGGATGGAGCTGAAGCCAGTCGAAGATACCAGCTGGCTGCAACTGTTTAATAAAAACACAGCACTGTGCAAACACGAAAGTGGACGTATACGGTGTGACGCCTGCCCGGTGCTGGAAGGTTAATTGATGGGGTCAGCCGCAAGGCGAAGCTCTTGATCGAAGCCCCAGTAAACGGCGGCCGTAACTATAACGGTCCTAAGGTAGCGAAATTCCTTGTCGGGTAAGTTCCGACCTGCACGAATGGCGTAATGATGGCCAGGCTGTCTCCACCCGAGACTCAGTGAAATTGAACTCGCTGTGAAGATGCAGTGTACCCGCGGCAAGACGGAAAGACCCCGTGAACCTTTACTATAGCTTGACACTGAACATTGAGCCTTGATGTGTAGGATAGGTGGGAGGCTTTGAAGCGTGGACGCCAGTCTGCGTGGAGCCATCCTTGAAATACCACCCTTTAATGTTTGATGTTCTAACTCGGCCCCGTGATCCGGGGTGAGGACAGTGTCTGGTGGGTAGTTTGACTGGGGCGGTCTCCTCCCAAAGAGTAACGGAGGAGCACGAAGGTTAGCTAATCACGGTCGGACATCGTGAGGTTAGTGCAAAGGCATAAGCTAGCTTGACTGCGAGAGTGACGGCTCGAGCAGGTACGAAAGTAGGTCTTAGTGATCCGGTGGTTCTGAATGGAAGGGCCATCGCTCAACGGATAAAAGGTACTCCGGGGATAACAGGCTGATACCGCCCAAGAGTTCATATCGACGGCGGTGTTTGGCACCTCGATGTCGGCTCATCACATCCTGGGGCTGAAGTAGGTCCCAAGGGTATGGCTGTTCGCCATTTAAAGTGGTACGCGAGCTGGGTTTAGAACGTCGTGAGACAGTTCGGTCCCTATCTGCCGTGGGCGTTGGAAGATTGAGAGGGGTTGCTCCTAGTACGAGAGGACCGGAGTGAACGCACCACTGGTGTTCGGGTTGTCATGCCAATGGCATTGCCCGGTAGCTAAGTGCGGAAAAGATAAGCGCTGAAAGCATCTAAGCGCGAAACTTGCCTCAAGATGAGTCTTCCCTGGGCCTTTAAGGCCTCTGAAGGAACGTTTAAGACTAAGACGTTGATAGGCTGGGTGTGTAAGTGCAGCGATGCATTGAGCTAACCAGTACTAATGATCCGTGAGGCTTAACCTTACAACACCGAAGGTGTTTTGGTGAGACCGAGACAATATTCAGCTTGTTTACAGATTGGTTCTGATGGCGACACGAGAGTGAAGCGGTTGGAATGAAACAGAATTTGCCTGGCGGCAATAGCGCGGTGGTCCCACCTGACCCCATGCCGAACTCAGAAGTGAAACGCCGTAGCGCCGATGGTAGTGTGGGGTCTCCCCATGCGAGAGTAGGACACTGCCAGGCATCAAACCAAGCCGAAAGCCCTGAACTGACGTTCAGGGCTTTTTGCTATGCGTAAAATGAAAAATCCCCGTTGTAATCCGCTTCAGCTTTCATCGTACGGTTTAATATTCATCACAAAATCCGCGCATTGTTCCTCCAAACGCCAGATATTCTTCGTCCGCTATTAAGTTTGGCTGTTAACTTATAAATAACAATAAAGTAACACCTGGCGGCAGGACGCCGAATTTCATCATTGCTATGGCTCGGAGAAAACATCATGACAGAAACAACCTCGGCTCTTGGGGATGAGCACGGCGTCGAACAGGGAGCGCTGGATAACAAGAAGCGCATTTTTGCCATCGTCGGGGCTTCATCAGGCAATCTGGTGGAGTGGTTTGATTTTTACGTTTACTCCTTCTGTTCCATTTACTTTGCCGCCTCGTTCTTTCCGGCGGGCAACAGCACCACGCAGCTGTTGCAAACCGCTGGGGTGTTCGCCGCCGGCTTCTTTATGCGACCTATCGGCGGTTGGTTATTCGGCTACATCGCTGACAAGCATGGCCGAAAAAACTCAATGCTGATTTCGGTCTGCATGATGTGCGCCGGGTCGCTGGTGATCGCCTGCCTACCGACGTATGAATCGATCGGCAGCTGGGCACCGGCGCTGCTGCTGATTGCCCGCCTGTTCCAAGGGCTGTCGGTGGGAGGTGAATATGGCACCAGCGCCACCTACATGAGCGAGGTGGCAATCAAGGGGCGGCGCGGCTTTTACGCGTCGTTCCAGTACGTAACGCTGATCGGCGGGCAACTGCTGGCGCTGCTGGTCTTGGTGATCTTGCAGCAGATATTGTCCGGTGAAGAGCTAAAGGCCTGGGGATGGCGTATCCCGTTTGCGCTCGGTGCGCTGTTGGCGGTGGTGGCGTTGTACCTGCGCCGTTCGCTGAATGAAACCTCTGATGCGAAGACGCGTAACCACAAAGATGCCGGTTCGCTGACGGGGCTGTGGAAAAACCGCAAGGCGTTTGTGATGGTGCTGGGCTTTACCGCCGCCGGTTCGCTGACCTTCTACACCTTCACCACCTATATGCAGAAATATCTGGTGAACACCGCCGGTATGGACGCCAAGCTGGCCAGCGCCATCATGACCGTCGCGCTGTTCGTCTTTATGCTGCTGCAGCCGGCGGTCGGCGCGTTCTCGGATAAAATCGGCCGTCGCAGCTCGATGCTGATCTTCTCGGCATTGGCCACCGTATTGACGGTGCCGATCCTGTTTGCCTTGAAAGGGGTAACCAATCCCTTTATGGCGTTCGGTCTGATCGTGCTGGCGTTGTTCGTCGTCAGCTTTTACACCGCGATCAGCGGGTTGCTTAAAGCCGAGATGTTCCCGCCAGAGGTGCGTGCGTTAGGGGTGGGCTTGTCTTATGCGGTAGCGAATGCCCTGTTCGGCGGCTCGGCGGAATATGTCGCGTTGTCGCTTAAATCGTTCGGCGTGGAAAATGCCTTCTTCTGGTATGTTTCCGGCATGTGCCTGCTGGCGCTATTGGTCTCGCTCCGGCTGCATCGTAAAGGCAAGGAGATACAGCTGTAATAAAAACCCCGGCTTTGGCCGGGGTCAGAGTAGTGTTTACAGGATACGGCTAATCAGCCGATCGATGCGGATACGCCGCAGACGGCGAATCAGCTTACGCACCTTGATCGGGTATTGCTGAATGCTTTGCAGCTCCTGATAGTGACCGACCACGGTGGTGTGAGTGCGGATGCATTCCAGCTCTTTTTGCCGCTGCTCGCGCATTTCCTGCTTGGGATCGTGGATCAGAATGGCATTTTCCAGATCCAGCCGCCAGGCGCGCGGGTTAAGGTTATTACCGGTAATCAGCTGCCACTCTTCGTCTACCCACATGCCTTTCAGGTGATAGCTGTTATCGCCATCCTTCCACAGACGCACGATCAGCTGCCCGGTGTCGATATAGCGCTGCAAGCGGCTCAGAAAGCGGCGCAGGTTGATCTCGTACAGGTAGGGCAGCGCGCCGATGATTTTGAACGGCTGGTCTTCCGGAATATAGAAGTCGTTGGCGGTCTTGTCGCCGACGATGATCTCCACCTGTTTGCCCTGGCGCAACAGATAAATGATGTTGCGCACCAGCAGCGCCGGCAGATTGAAATAGGGGGTACACAGCGTCAGTTTCTGGTCGGCGCACGACATCAGGTGGTGAATGGTTTTATTCAGCACGCTTTGCTTGCCAAGCCCAACCAGCGGCGTCACCGCCAACTCATCGTTGCCGGCCTTGCCACGGAAGTGGTAACCGGCGCGGCGCAGGGCGAAACGGAACAGACGGGTCTCGTTTTTGATCTCCGGGCTTTTCGGCCGATCGCTGCGATCGAGGCGCTGTACGGCGCCGGCGGTGAGCAGATGCTGCTTGATGTAATCGATCAGGGTATCGGCCAACACCTCGTTGGTGATCAGCTGGTAGCGATCGTAACGGTATTTCTCATGCTGATGCAGATAAACGTCATTGATGCTGGCGCCGCTGTAGATCACGGTATCGTCGACCACAAAGCCCTTCAGGTGCAGTACGCCCAGCGCTTCGCGGGTATTGACCGGCACGCCGTAGATCGGCACCGACTGCTCGGGATGTTGGCCGGCCATGGCGCAGTACCAGTCGGCATTGGTATTGGCGGCGGCGGCACCGATGCGCCCGCGCTGTGCGCGATGCCAGTCGACCAGCACGCAGATTTCCAGCTCGGGCCGCCGCTGCTTGGCCTGATACAGCGCGTTGAGGATCTCGCGCCCGGCGTCGTCATGCTCCAGATATAGAGCCACCAGATAGATGCGTTGGGTGGCGTTGGCGATGGCGTCCAGCAGCGTGGTGCGAAAATCGGACGGCGCGTACAACGTACGAACATCAGCAACCGTCTGGGGGAGTTTGGGCAGTTGTGCAAGGTGTTGTTGATGTTTGCTACGTTTAAATTTTGACAACATCACAGTGCGTTTCTTCTCTCATGATTGATGGCCGGAACGCCACAGGCTTAAAAAAAATAAACCGAATAATCGGGCGATAATACCATTAGTTGCCTCGATTGTGCGTATGTTTTGGCGTTAAGTGGTGGATTCGTAGCGCATTGCGACGCAGGTCACTGCGCGTCGGCGGCCTGCAGCGGCAACGTCAGATTGACGATGCCGTCCTCAAGCTGCACCTCGATGCCAAAGCCCAGCCGCTGCGCCAGTGCGATCATGCCGCGGTTATTCGGCATGGTGATGCCGCTCAGGCGGGTCAGGCCATGAGCGCGCGCATAGGCGATCATTTTCTCCAGCAGCTGCCGGCCCAAGCCCACGCCTTTCAGATCGGAACGCACCAGCACGGCGAATTCGGCGTCGGTGTTGTCCGGATCGGACAGCGCGCGGGTCACGCCGATGATCTCGTCTGCGCGCACCGCCACAAAGGCCATTTCTCGATCGTAGTCGATCTGCGTCATGTTGGCCAAATCGTCATGGGTAAACTCGTTGATCTCGCTGAAGTAGCGATAATAGAGGTCTTCCTTGGTCACCCGGTCAATGAAATGCTTCAGCGCCGGTTCGTCTTCCGGCAGGATCGGGCGGAACAGGCACTGGCTGCCGTCTTTCAACGCGATGGTCTCTTCCAGCTCATGCGGATAGGGGCGGATCGCCAATCGCGCCTGCGGATCGCCGCTGAACGGCGCGAGCTGCATCGAAACGTCCAGCAGGGTAAATTCGCTGCCGGAGGCCAGCACCGGGTGAATATCCAGCCGGGCGATCTCCGGGCAGTCGAGGATCAGGTTGGAGACCTGCACCAGCAGGCGACTCAGCCCAGGGATATCCAAAGGCCGCAGCGCGCTGCGCCCGCGGATCTTGCCGCCTTTCACCGCCTGCAGCACCAGATAACGCGCCAGCGCCATGTTCAGCGGCGGCAGCGCGACCGCCACCTGATTTTCCTGGCGCCACTCTACGCCGCCTTCGCCCAGCATGATCAGCGGGCCGAAAATCGCATCCTGCTCTACCGCGATGCGCAGCTCCTGGGCACCGGCGCGGTTGGCCATGCTCTGCACCAACAGGCCATGGATGCGTGCCTGGGGGTAGGTGCGCTTCACGCGGTCGAGGATCGCCTCCGCCGCGCGCTGCACTTCGGTCGCGGTGCGCAGGTAGAGCATGACGCCCTGAACTTCCGATTTGTGCGGGATATCCGGCGAACGCAACTTCAGCGCCACCGGATAGCCGATCTGTTCGGCAATGTGTACCGCTTCGGCGCTGTCCTCGGCAATCCAGGTCGGCAGGGTGCTCAGATCGTAGGCCTGCAGGATGGATTGCACCTCGTGGGTATCCAACTGAGTGGCGCCTTCGGCCAGCGCCTGATGGATCAACCGGTGGGCGTCGGCGGTGTTGGCGGTCAGGCCGACCGGCAGCGCTGGCGTCTCTTTCAGTTGCTTCTGATTGCGACGGTATTCCACCATATGCATAAAGGCGGTCACCGCGCCTTCCGGCGTGCGGTAGGTGGGAATGGCGGCTTCGGTAAACAGCCTGCGCGCCTCTTGTGAAGAGTATTCGCCGCACCAGTTGGTCAGCAATGTGATGCGCTTGCCGCGCGCATGGCGATGCAGCGCGTCGATCAGCCTTTCCGCTGTGGCGGTGCCCGGCGCCGCCGCGCTCGGCGCGTGGATTAACAGCAGCGCGTCATAGTCGTGGCTGTCGAGCAGCGCTTCGATAGCCGCCAGGAAGCGCTGCGGCGTGGCGTCGTCGCGCAGATCGAGCGGGTTGCCGGCGCGAATGAAATCCGGCAGCGCGTCGCTCAATGTCGCCAGGCTCTCATCGCTCAGCGTGGCCAGCTTGCCGTTGCGTCCGAGCAGTTCATCCAGCGCCATCGCCGCCGGCGCCGCCCCGTTGCTGACGATCATCAGCCGCTCGCCGCGCAGCGGATGCATATGGCTGAGGGTTTCCACCGCCGAGAACAGCTCATGGGTATCCTGGACGCGCAGCAGGCCGGCGCGCTGGATGGCGGCGTCATAGGCGGCGTCCAGCCCCAGCTGGCTGTTGAGCAGCAGCTGCGCCTGTTGGCTGCGGCCACTTTTTATCACCAGAATGGGCTTGTTGCGAGAGGCGCTGCGCGAGGCGGAGAGAAAGCGCCGTGCGTCGCTGATGTTTTCCAGATACAGCAGGATGGCGCTGGTTTTACTGTCGCGGGCCAAAAAGTCGAGCAGGTCGTCGACGTCGATGTCCAGGCTGTCACCCAGCGCGATGAAGTAGGAGAAACCGACTTCGCGCTGCTGCGCCCAGTCGAGAATGGTGTTGGCCACGGCGGCGGACTGCGAGATAAACGCCAGTTTTCCCTTTTGGATCGGTACCGGCGAGAAGCTGGCGTTGATGCCCTGCCACGGCGCCAGTAGCCCCAGACTGTTGGGGCCTAACAGCCGCATGGCATAGCGCTGCGCGCAGGCCTTCAGCTCGGCGAACTGTTCCGGCGGCGAAGAGAGCACAATGGCGGTTTTGCAGCCGCGTTGGCCCAGGGCTTCAATCAGCGCCAGATTGCGTTTGGCGTGGGTGCAGATGATCGCCAGATCCGGCGTCAACGGCAGACTGCCGACGTCGGGGTAGGCCATCACGCCGCATACCGCCTTGTAGCGCGGCGTGACCGGCAAGATGGGCCCGCCGAAACCGCCGGCCAGCAGGTTGCTCATCATCAGGTTACCGGCGCGGCCGGGCTGCTGCGAAGCGCCCAGAACGGCGATCGATTTGGGACGTAGTAGCGCTTCTAACCCTCGCTGGCTCATGCACGGCTCCTTTTGGCAACGTTACGCCTGATTTTAGGCGCTTTATGGCTACATTGCTGTGACCGGTGCCTCCGGCCGGGTCGGTTTTCCTGCCAGATACTGCTGACGGAAATAGCGGAAATGCTGATTCAATCCGTCGGCGGCCGGCAGATCGCCCGCCTGTTGCAGCAGGGCGGCGGCCACTTCCGCCGTGCAGTGTTGCTCGGCGCGGCTGGCTTCGCGCAGCTGGTAGTCCGATGCGGCGTCGACGTTGAGGGAAAACACCGGGAATTGATTGAGGTACGGGCTTTTACGGAACATTTTGCGCGCTTCCGCCCAGGTGCCGTCCAGCATGATGAACAGCGGCGGTTTACCGCCGGCGGGCAGCTCGCTGAACACCGGCCGTGCTGCGTCCGCGTAGGAGGCGGGGAACACCACGTAAGGCTGCCGCGTCGGATCGTTGATGGCCGCCAGCAGGGCGGGATCGATCTCGGTGCGCGACCAGAGGAACGCCTGGGTGTCCGGCAGGATATCGGCGATCAGGCGCCCGGTGTTGCTGGGTTTGAGCGGCTCGGCGCCGAACATGATCAGGCAGAAACGGCTGCCGGCCTGTTGCGGGCGAATGGTGTCGCACAGGCAGTTTTTATGCGGCAGCAGGCAACCCTGACAACGCGCCACCCGGCAACCGCGCGCCAGAAAAGGGCGGGTGGCGCGGTCTAAACGGAATTGGCGCAGGCGAAGTACGGCGTTGTCGGTCATAACGATCCTGGGGAAAAACCGCCATTGTAACGCAGAAAAAAGCCCGCCGGGAGGGGCGGGCTCGATCGGGGCGCGTTCGCGCGCGATGGCGGGATACGGCCTATACTTGCCGAATCACACTAACTCGTTGAGCCAGTTGTCAAACGGCGCTTTCGGCATCGCGCCGTTGAGCATGTCGACCATCTTGCCCTGACGGAACACCATGATGGTCGGGATGCTGCGGATGCGGAAACGGGCGCTCAGCTCCGGCTCGGCTTCGGTGTTTACTTTCACGAAGCGCACTTTGCCGGCGCGCTCTTCGGCCACGTCTTCAAAGATCGGCGCAAAGCTGCGGCACGGGCCGCACCACGGCGCCCAGAAATCGACCACGACCGGCAGATCGTCCTGCAGCAACTGGTCCAGCGTGGCGGCGGTGGCATTGATCACTTCACCGTCGAAGAGCTCATGGCCGCAGCGGCCGCATTTCGCGTTGTCCGCCAAACGTTCTTCCGGCACGCGGTTGGTGGCATTGCAAGCTGCACAAACTGTATTCATGTTGACCTCGGGTACAGAGAAAGCATGGTCCCCGCAACGCAGTTGCGGAGATGTTTCTTTAATGCTGACAATTATCGGCAAAACCCGGCGCATGAACAATGAGGTTTGTTCAATGGATGTGATAGTTGGGAGCTTTTAGCGCAAGTTGGTGGCTTCGTGCACCAACATCAGGTAATCTTCGCGCCCTGCGCGTTGGTGGAGAAGACAATGAACGATTCATTTAGTGGCAAGAACGGTAAAGTCAAAGTGATGTACGTCCGCAATGACGACGACAACGGCGACGACCGCAACAAGAATAAACGTCCGGCCGGCAAAGGCCGTCCGGCTGACGGTGCGCGCTCGGGCCGCACCGGTCAAGACAAGGCGCGTGGCGGCAACGATCGCCGCGGTGCCGACTCCCGCCGCAGTGAAAGCGATCGTCCTCGCCGTCCGGCGCGCTCTGAAGATCGCGGTGGCAACGAGTCGCCGTGGAGAACCGTTTCGCGCGCGCCGAATGAAGAGCCGGCGTTCGATCACGGTGGTATCAGCGGCAAAAGCTTTATCGATCCGGAACAGCTGCGCCGTCAGCGCGCGGAAGAAACCCGCGTTTACGGTGAAAACGCCTGTCAGGCGCTGTTCGCAAGCCGCCCGGAAGCGATCGTGCGCGCCTGGTTCGTGCAGTCGGTCACCCCGCGTTTCCGCGAAGCGCTGCGCTGGATGGCGGCTAACCGCAAGGCTTACCACGTGGTGGATGAAGAAGAGCTGGCCAAGGCTTCCGGCACCGAGCATCACGGCGGCGTGTGCTTCCTGATCAAAAAGCGTCAGGGCCTGGATGCGCAGACCTACCTGAAAAGTGCACCGGCGACCGACTGCGTGCTGGCGCTGGAAGAAGTGGGTAACCCGCATAACCTGGGCGCTATCGTCCGTTCGTGCGCCCACTTTGGCGTCAACGGCGTGCTGCTGCAGGATCCGGCGCTGCTGGAATCCGGCGCGGCGGTGCGTACCGCAGAAGGCGGTGCAGAGCACATCAAGGCGATCAACGCCGATGATTTCCTGTCGGTGCTGGATACCTTCCGCAAGGCGGGTTACACCATCGTTACCACCTCGAGCCATAAAGGCACCGCGCTGGCGCAGGCCAAGCTGCCAGCCAAGATGGTGCTGGTGCTGGGCCAGGAACGTGACGGTCTGAGCGACAGCGCCTGGCAGCAGGGCGACATGAGCGTCTCGATCGGCGGCACCGGTAAAGTGGAAAGCCTGAACGTTTCCGTGGCGACCGGCATTCTGCTGGCGGACTGGTGGCGTCAGAATCAGGCGTAATCTGTTCTACGTCGGATAAAAAAACGGGCGCCTCAGGGCGCCCGTTTCGTTTATTGAAGCTTAGTGGGCGCCGCCGCCCCCACCGCCGCCAGAGCTGAATGGCGGTTTCGCCACCCATACCAGCACCAGCAGCACCAGGAACACCCCGGCCGACAGCCAGAAGATCTCGTTGGCGGAGATGATCAGGCCCTGCGCGGTGATCTCGTTGGCGATATACGCCGACGCCTGCTGCTTGCTCATGCCGAGCTGCTCCAACTGCCGGTACATCTCCTGCGACTGCGGGTTGTACGGATTGACGAACTCCGTGAGTTGCGAATGGTGCTGTGATTCGCGCTGCGTCCACAGGGTGGTGGTGATCGAGGTACCGATCGAACCCGCCAGCGTTCGCGTAAAGTTCGACAGGCTCGACGCCGCCGCCATGCGTTCCGGCGGCAGGCCGGACAGCGTGATGGTGGTCAACGGCATGAAGAAGCAGGCGATGGCAAAGCCCTGGACGAACTGCGGCCAGGCCGAAGCGCCGAAGTCCATGCCTGGCTCAAACGTATAGGCGCGCCAGTAGAAGCACACGGCATACATGATGAAGCTGAAGGTCACCAGCTTGCGCATGTCGAGCCGGTTGCCGAACTTACCGATGATCGGCGACAGCAGCACCGGGATCAGCCCGACCGGCGCCGACGCCAGCCCCGCCCAGGTAGCGGTATAGCCGTATACCTCTTGCAGCAGCTGCGGCAACAGCACGATGGCGCCGAAGTACAGCATGTAGGCCAGGCTGATGCACAGGCAGCCGATGGTGAAGTTGCGTGACTTGAACAGTGACAGATCCACCACCGGGTGGTCGTCCGTCAGCTCCCAGACCACCAGGAACAGCAACGCCACGACCGCCACGACGGTCAGGGTGATGATCTCGGTCGAGTTAAACCAGTCCAGCTCCTTGCCCTGATCGAGCATCACCTGCAGCGAACCGATGCCGACGATCAGCAGCACCAGGCCAACCGTATCGATCGGTTTGATCTCGGTTTTGGTTTCTCGCCCCTTCAGCGTCGCCATCGCCGCCATAATAACAAAGGCGCCGATCGGGATGTTGATGAAGAAGATCCAACCCCAATGATAGTTGTCGCTGATGTAACCGCCGAGGATCGGCCCGAAGATCGGCGCGACGATAACGGTCATCGACCAGAGCGCCAGGGCCATCGCTCGCTTGGCGGGCGGGTAGTTGTTCAGCAACAGGCTCTGCGAGAGCGGGATCAACGGCCCGGCCACCACGCCCTGGATCACGCGGAAGAAGATCAGCATGCCGAGGCTGTTGGAAATGCCGCACAGCCAGGAGGCGATGACGAACAGCGCGGTGGACCAGAGGAACAGCCGCACTTCGCCGATGCGCTTCGCGAGCCAGCCGGTGATCGGGATCGAGATGGCGTTCGCCACGCCGAATGAGGTGATCACCCAGGTGCCCTGCGAGTTGGAAGACCCGAGGTTACCGGCAATGGTGGGGATCGCCACGTTGGCAATGGTGGAGTCCAGCACCTGCATGAAGGTCGCCATGGCGAGCGCGACCGTCATCCAGGCGAGCTGGGCGCCTTCAAGCGGTTTCTGTGGCAAGATGGCCTCCCGCGCGCTTAGCCGGCGTTCGCATGGATCACGTCGGCGATCAGCTGGTTAACCGGCGCCAGATTCAACGCCAGCGCGTCGCTCTGATACAGCGGTTTGTCTCGCACCACGTCGGCCAGCACGCGGCCATCCAGGTTGGCGGTGTCGACGGTCACCAGCGTAGAAAGACCGATGCGCAGCGGATGGTCGGCCACCTGCTTGGCGTCGAGCTCAATACGCACCGGCAGACGTTGCACTACCTTGATCCAGTTGCCGGTCGCGTTCTGGGCCGGCAGCAGCGAGAAGGCGCTGCCGGTGCCCATGTCGATACCAGCCACTTTGCCCTGATACACCACGTCGTCGCCGTAGACGTCGCTGACCACTGTCGCCGACTGGCCGATACGCATGTTGGCGATCTGGGTTTCCTTGAAGTTGGCGTCAACCCAGATATGATCGGCCGGCACCACCGCCATCAGCGGCGAACCGGCGGCGATCTGCGCGCCGACCTGCACGCTGCGGCGCGAGACATAGCCGGTAATGGGGCTGATCACTTTGGTTCGCTGCAGCGCCAGCCAGGCATCGCGCATCTGCGCGGCGGCCTGTTGGATCGCCGGCTGCTGTTCCAACGGGGTATTCAGCACCATCGCCTGGTTGGCGTTATATTGCTGCACCGCCACTTCCAGCGCGGCCTTGGCGCTGTCGACCGCATCGCGAGCGTGTTGCAGCTCTTCGCGGCCGATGGCGTCAACGCTGCCCAGCACCACGCGGCGTTTCAGATCGTTCTCGGCCTTGCTCAGATCGGTCTTGCGCAGGGCAATGTTGGCCTGATACTGCTTGCTGTTGATGATCAACTGGTGGGTCTGACGCACGCTGTTGGCCAGGCCGGTTTTGGCGCGTTCAAACGCCTGCTCGGCATCGGTCGGATCGAGCGTCAGCAGCACGTCGCCCTGCTTGACGTAGTCGGTGTTGTCAAAATTGACGCTGTTCACGCTGCCGGACACCTGGGCCATGATCTGCACCTGGTTGCCGGAGACGTAGGCGTCGTCGGTTTCCTGGTGATGACGCAGCACCAGGAACCAATACACTAAGTAAGCCACCCCTATAACAATGAAAATAACCGTCAGCAACAGCAGCCAAAATTTACGCTGCTTCTTTTTGCCGCTCGGCTGCTGCGGGTTTTGGATTTCCGCGCTTGCGCTCATGGTGTTCTCCAAGCCTTATATTATTATGCTTTCGAATCCGCTGCGGCCGGGGCCTGATAGCCACCGCCCAGCGCACGGATCAGTCCTATCTTCGCCTGCAGTAAGTTGCTGCTGGCATTCAACTCCGCCTGTTGCTGCTGCAATAGCTGCGTCTGGCTGGTCAACAGATCGTCGCGCCCGATAATCCCTGCCTGGTAACGGGCGTTGGCGACCTGATACACCTGTTGCATCGACTGGGCCGCGGACGCCGCCTGCAGCTGCTGTTGCGCAGAGCTCTGCTGGATGGTGATGGCGTCGGCGGTTTCCTGTACCGCATTCAGGATGGTTTGGTTGTAGGATTCCACCGCTTCGTCATACAGCGCGGATTCCTCGCCCAGCTTGCTGCGCAGCGCCCCGGCGTGGAAGATCGGCAGCGAAATCGCCGGCATCACGTTCCAGGCCTGGCTGGCCGCTTCAAACAGATTCGGGCTGGTGCCACTGGTATTGGTGGTCATCAGGCCGGCGAAGGCTGAAATGGTCAGGCTGGGGTAAAACTCTTTACGCGCGGCGCTGACGCGCTGGCTGTAAGACTCCACCAGCTGGCGTTGCGCGGCGATGTCCGGGCGTTTACCCAACAGATCCGCCGTCAGCTCGCCCTGCGGCGCCATCAGGTTGTCTGCGGGCAACGGCACCTGACGCAGGTGCTGCATGGCGTTCGGCCCCTGGCCCGCCAGCGCGGCGAGCTGGTGTCGGAGCTGTTCGATCTGCGACTGCAGCTGCAGGATCTGCTGCTTGGCAACGTCGGACTGCGCCTGGGTTTGTTGCGGCACGTCGACGCCGGTCAGGCCGGCCTGATAGCGCTGTTGACGCAGTGCGGTCAGGCGTTCATTGTTGTTCACTTCCTGTTGCAGCAGTTTCTCGAGCGCCAGATTGCTCTGCAGCTGATAGTAGGCGGACGCCACCGAACTGGTCAGCGTCAGCGCCGCCTGTTCCTGCTCGGCGCGTGCGGCGTTGACCTGCGCCTTGGCGGCGTTCACTTGGTTACGGTATTTGCCCCACCAGTCGAACTCGTACGCCAGGTTCAACCCCAGCGAATTGGAGCTTTCGTAGATCGGCTTATGCGGATACCCCAACCCCATATTGACGTTTTGCGGCACGCGTTGGCGCTGGGTGCTGGCGTTCAGATCCAGATTCGGCCCGTTGGCGGCGCTGGCTTCACCCACCACGCTCTGCGCTTCGCGCACGCGGGCGGCGGCCTGCCGCAGGGTCGGCGAGCTTTGCAGCGTCTGCGTCATCAAGGCGTCCAGCTGCGGATCCTTGAGGGCGCGCCACCACTGCGGGCTGACGGCCAGCGAACTGACTTTCGGCTGAGCCAACTGCAGGCTCTGCGGATCCATCAGCGTGGATTGCGGGGCAATATTATCGGTCGAAGCACACCCGGCCAGCAGCAACACGGCGAACAGCGGGGTGAATCTCCAGTTAAATGGGGATCGCATAAGTAGGTACCTGAACAGAAATTGTGAATTAGGATAACTGTTCTGTGATTTCCATTTGATCCAGACGTGCCAGCAATTTGCGCGTCAGCTGTTCCAGCTGTTTTTGCTCATCGTCGGTCAGCGTGGACCACAGGAAATGCAGACATTGGTGCTGCGGTGGCAGCAGTTGACTGAGAAATTCTTCCCCCTGCGGCGTCAGATGCAGATGCAGGCAGCGGCGATCGTTGTCGCTTTCCCGGCGTTCGATCCAGCCGCGTTTCTCCAGCTCGTCGGCGATGCGGGTCGCATTGGTGCGCGAGGAGCCTAAGGCAGAGCTTAGCTCAGAAGGTTGGATGCTGTGGCTCTCCTGCGCATCCAGGGTAATCAGCGCCATAAACAGTGTTTCGTTAATCCCCTGCGCCTTCAGCATCTTGTTGCGATTTTCCAGCAGCTTGCCTTGCATGTGCATGCACAGGCGGGTCAGCAGGATTTCCTGATACGGGAAGTCTTTCTGCCGGGTGGCGCGGAAATTCAGCATTTGTTCTATGGGGGCAAACGAGCTTTCCATAATTTAGGGCCTCATTAATTTCGTTCGAGATAGTAACGACGGTGACTAATAATGTAAATGTTCAGCCGTGCGGATAATTTAGCAATTCGTGTCATTTGTCAGAGTTTGTAAAGATGTGGCGCCTGAAAACGCCAAAGCGAAGCCAAACGATCGGGAGCGGCGTCAGCCCGGACCGAAAATCATTAACAGCTTTAATGTGACGCCAAAGGCCGTCGCGCCGAGCAGCGTCGACAGAATGATGCTTTTGCTGCGGTAGAAGCACAGCGCCAGCGCGGCGAACCCCGCCAATGTGGGCAGCAGCTTGTCCGGTTCGCGCATCACCACCGGCGTGCTGGAGACCACCAGCAGGGCGCAGATCGAGGCGATGCCGATGCTGTCGAGCAACAGAGCGGCTTTACCGCGTTTGAGGCCGGGCTGGGCGCGTGCCGGCGCCAGCCGCAGTGGCAGATAACGGAACAGGTAATTGGCGCAACCCACCACCAGGCCGATCACCAGCACATCAGTGTTCATGGTTGGCCTCCGCAGGGGCGGGCTGGAACAGGGCGGCGATGCAGCCGGCGCCGATGCCGGCCAAAATGGCGACAGGAATGGAGAACAGCACCACGCCGAGCAGCGCGCCGGCCAGCGCGGCGGCGATAGTCAGGCTCTGCGGGCGCCGGAAGGCGGCCAGCAGGAAACTGAGAAACAGCGCCGGCAGCATGAAGGCCAGCGAGGCTTCGATCACCGGGAACTGCTCCAGCGGGCCGTTGCCGAACAGCGCGCCGAGCGCGGTGCCAGCCACCCAGGAAAGCCAGGAACAGAGCGCGATGCCCAGCATCCAGTTTTCGCTCCAGCTGCGGTTATTGCGCATCAGCCTGGCGGTAGCGGCGGCGAAGACCTCATCGGTCAGGCCAAAGGCCCATAACGCCGTTTTACCGGGCGACATGCGCGAGACGATGCGGTGACGCAGAGCCGGGCCGTACAGCAGGTGGCGCACGTCCATCGCCATCACCGTCAACGCGGAGACCCACAGCGACATTCCGGCGCTCAGCAGGGCGGTGATCACGAACTGGCTGGCGCCGGCGTAGATGATGCAGGAGAAGAAAATGCTTTCCAGCGGGGAAAAGCCCAGTTTGACGGCGCTGAGGCCGAAGGCGAACGCCACCGGGACATACCCGATGACGATCGGCAAACTGTCGACGACGCCGTTGGCGAAGGTGGCGCTGACGGCGGGCGGATTGAGGCTGTCTGCAGCTTGGCTTTGCATGGTTGTGGGTCGCAGGGTAGATAGGACTTCAATAGTTTATGCCCAGAACATTACCAGAGAGTAAGTAATGTTTATACCCTGCACCGCTAATAAATTTCTTAAGTTACTATTTGCACGATAATCAGATTGTCGCCGGCCCCTGCGGATCGTGGTGCTTGCCGAGCCACCAGGTCAGCAGGTTGAGCAGGCATAACACCCCGCCGGCGGCGGCCACGCCGTACCAGCCGGCATGCTGATAGGCCGAGGCGGAGAGCAGTGAACCGAGGGCGCCGCCGATAAAGTAGCTGGTCATGTAGCCGGCGGTCAGGCGGTTGCGTGCGTCCGGCATGATGCGGTACATCACGCTCTGGTTGGTGACGTGTACCGCCTGCACCGCCAGATCGAGGATCAGGATGCCGGCGATCAGCGCCCACAGCGATTGTTTGGCGAACGCGATAGGTATCCAGGACAGCAGCAGCAGCACCAGGCCGACGGTGGTGGTCAATCCGGCTTTGCCCTTGTCCGCCAGATGCCCGGCGCGCGAAGCGGCCAGCGCCCCGGCGGCGCCCACCAGGCCGAACAGCCCGATCACCCCCTCGGAATAGTTGAACGGCGGCGCGGCGAGCAGAAAGGCCATGGAGGTCCAGAGCACGCTGAAGTTGGCGAACGACAGGGCGCCGAGGATGGCGCGGGTGCGCAGCAGCGGCGTGCGGCAGAACAGGCTGAAGATCGAGGCCAGCAGTTGCGGGTAGTTCAGCCCGGAGTGTTGCTTATAGCGCGGCAGCGCGCGCCACAGGATCAGCGCCATCAGGATCATCAGCACGCTGGCGACCCAGTAGATGGTGCGCCAGCCGCCGAACGATGCCAGCGCGCCCGCGACGGTGCGTGCCAGCAGGATGCCGAGCAGCAGGCCGCTCATGATGATGCCGACGGTCTTGCCGCGCTTTTCCGGGTGGGCCAGCGTGGCGGCCAGCGGCACCAGAATCTGCGCCACCACCGAGAACAGCCCGGTGAGCGCGGTGCCGAGGATCATCATCGGCAGGGTGGCGGAGGTGGCGGTGATCAGCATGCCCCCGGCGGCCAGCAGCGTCATGAACACGATCAGCCCGCGGCGCTCGAACATATCGCCGAGCGGCACCAGCAGCAGCAGCCCGGTGGCGTAACCCAGCTGCGCGGCGGTAACGATAAAGCCGGCCTGATTGACCGACAGGTTGAAGCCGGTGGCGATGGTTTCCAGCAGCGGCTGCGCGTAATAGTTGCTGGCGACCGCCAGGCCGGTAGCGATGGCGATCAGCACGGTCAGCGCCGGGCTGAGGCCCGGGTGGGCGTTTTGTTGACTCATGGTTTTTTCATCACGGGAATAAGATGGCGCGCAGTATCCGGCAACGCAGGCCGGGAAACCAATGTATAATTTTCATTTTATTTATCTCATTTCAAGATAGATACCATGAACCTGAAACAGATCCGCTATGCGCTGGCGGTGGCGGAAGAGCTGAACTTTACCCGGGCGGCGCAGCGCTGCCATACGGTGCAGTCGGCGCTCAGCCACCAGATCGCCAAACTGGAAGAAGAGCTGGGCTGTACGCTGTTTGAACGCACTTCGCGTCGGGTGCGGTTGACCCCCGCCGGCCAGGCTTTTGTCGCCCCTGCGCAGCGCCTGCTGGCGGCGCAGCAGGCGCTGGTGGAGGAGGTGACGGCGGCCGATGGCGCGGTGTCCGGCACCCTGACCATCGGCACCATTTCAACGATAAACGTGATGGCTCTGACCGAAAGGCTCGACAAGTTTCACCGCCACTATCCGGCGGTCAATATCCGCCTGTACGTCGGCATGAGCGAAGCGCTGTTGGAAGATGTGCGCCAGCAAAAATGCGATATGGCGTTCGTCGGCATCTGGCCGGGCGATGCTGATCTGTTGCCGATGTCGCACCGGCAGTTGGCCGATGAGCCGCTGGTGGCGTTGGTGGCGCCGCAGCATCCGCTGGCCGGCCGCGAGCGGGTGAACCTGCAGGCGCTGGCGGAAGTGCCGCTGGTGGATTTCTACAGCGGCACCGGCGCGCGGCGCCAAACCGATCGCGCCTTTCAGGCGGCGGGCATCCGTCGGCACGTCAGTTTTGAAATCGATCATATCGAATGGCTGGAGAATTTGGTGCGACGGGGGCTGGCGGCGGGCATTGTACCGATCTCGACCGCGCAACGCTTAAGCGCGCTGGTGTCGATTCCGATAGAAGACGGGCCGCGGCGCCAGGTGTATTGCATTTGGCCGCAGCCCATGTCGACTATCGCCGAGCGCTTTTTGCATTTCAGCGGCATCGATATGGCGGGGTAGGGGCGCGGCACAGGCGGCGCCCCTGAACGGTTACGGCTTCGCCGCTTCGGCGGCGGTTTTCACCCAGCCGTCGAAGGTGGCCTGGTGCGCCTTGATCCAGCCGTTGACGTGGTTCTGGATGTCAGCTTCCGAAGCCTGGCCTTCATGCATGCGCAGGTTTTGCGCGTTGATGTCGGCGATCGGCAGCTTCATGATGGCGAACAGCTTGGCGGCCGCCGGATTGGCTTCGGCCCACTGCTTGTTGGCGGCGATACGCATGGTGTTGACCGGGAAGCCGTAGTTGGCGCCGTTAGGCAGCTTGGTGTCGACGTTCTTTTGCTCGCCCGGCAGGGAGGAGAACGGCACCTGCAGCCAGACCACGTCGCGCCCCGGCACCATCACATCGCTGACCCAGTACGGCGTCCAGGTATAATACAGCACCGGTTTGCCCTCTTTGTAGCGGGTGATGGTGTCAGCGATCATCGCCGCGTAGTTGCCCTGGTTGTGTTCGACGGTATTGCTCAGGCCGTAGGCCTTGATGTGGTGGTTAATTACCGCTTCGCAGCCCCAGCCCGGGGTGCAGCCGGTCAGATCGGCCTTGCCGTCGCCGTTGGTATCGAACAGCTTGGCGATCTTGGGATCCTTGAGCTGCTCGACGTTGGTGATGTGATATTGCTCGGCGGTTTTCTTGTCGATCAGGTAGCCCTGTGCGGCGCCGTTGACGTAGACGCCTTCGCGATAGAACTTGGCGTCGCCGCCGGCGGCCTTGTACTGATCGGCATGCAGCGGATCCCAGTTGACCGCGATGAAGGTCGCGTCGCCGGAGGCGATCGAGGTGTAGGCGACGTTGTAATCCACTTCACGCGGTTCCTTCACGTCGTAACCCAATTTTTCCAGCGCCTTGCTGACCAGCAGCGTCTGGAAGGTCTCTTCGGAAATGGTGCTTTGCACCGGCTGTACCGCGATCCCCTTGCCGGGTAAATCTGCCGCGCTCACGCTCTGTGAGCCAATCAGCGTCGTCAGGGCGAGAGCCCAGATGCCCGTAGTGCGCATAGTGTTTCCCCTTTTTTCGATGTGGTGTGTCATAGCCCGCCGGGGCCGCAGCCGCCGGCGGGAAAAGCGTCAGGCTTGTTTGATGAACGGGCGAGTCAGCAGCCCGATGGGGCCGCGGCGATACCAGCGGCCGATGCCTTTGCTGCGGCGATCGCGCCCCAACGATTGGGTGAGGCGATCGAGAATGATCGCCAGGATCACGATGCCGACGCCGCCGACGGCGGCCAGGCCCATGTCCAGCCGGCCGATGCCGCGCAGTACCATCTGCCCCAGTCCGCCGACGGCGATCATCGAGGCAATGACGACCATCGACAGCGCCAACATCAGCGTCTGGTTCACGCCGGCCATGATGGTCGGCATCGCCAGCGGCAGCTGCACCTTGAACAGTAGCTGACGCGGGCTGGCGCCGAAGGATTCGGCGGCCTCGATCAGATCCTCCGGCACCTGCTTGATGCCCAGAATGGTCAGGCGCACGATCGGCGGCAGCGCGAAGATGATGGTGACCACCACGCCCGGCACGTTGCCGATGCCGAACAGCATGACGATTGGCACCAGGTAGACGAAGGCCGGGGTGGTCTGCATGGCGTCGAGCAGCGGTCTTATCACCTTGGCGGCGTGTTTGCTGCGCGCCAGCCAGATGCCGAGCGGCAGGCCGATAAGAATGCAGAAGAACAGCGCAGTCAGCACCAGCGCCAGCGTGACCATCGCCTGCGACCAGGCGCCGATGGCGCCGATGGCGACCAGTGAGAGCAGCGTGGCGGCGCCCATGCCGAGGCCCGAGACCTGCCAGGCGAGCAGCGAGAACACCAGAATGGCGATCGGCGCCGGCATGCCCAGCAGCAATTGCTGGAAGCCGCTCAGGATCATGTCCACCGGCACGCGGATGCCCTGGAACAGCGGGCGGAAGTGCAGCACCAGCCAGTCGATGCCCTGCGTGACCCAGGTATCGAACGGCACCCAGGCTTTGTGGAACGGATCGAGCAGGCTGAAGTGTTCCGGCTGCGCCGGGGCGCTGCTGAGCCAATCGGCGCCTGACGCGGCGGCGTCATGGGCGGCCGGCGGCGGCGCGCTGGACCAGGCGTCGCCGGCGTTGGCGGCGGCATCGTTTGCGGGTGCGGCGCCGGTATCGGCCGGTGCGGTAGCCCAGGGATCTTGGGTTTGCGTAGTATCACTCATTGGCGGAGCCCTCCTTGTCCAACGCCTGCAGCAGCATGGCCTTGGAGATGATGCCGAGATAGTTATGTTCTTCGCACACCACCGGCACCGCGCACGGCGCCTGGGCGACCAGGGAAATCAGATCGCTGAGCGGCGTGTCGGCCGGCACGGCGGCGGGGGCCTCGAGCAGGGCATCGTCCAGCGTTTGATTGGCGGACAGCGCCTTTTTCAGCGACTCTATCGACACTATGCCGATAAATTTCTTTCCGCGTTCAACAACATAACCATAATCACGGTCCTCATCGCGCAGCAGCTGCAGCGCCGATCGGGGGCCAAAGCCGGGGGTTTTGCGGATCAGCGTCACCGGGCGCCGTTGGGCGATATCCTTGGCGCTGAATACATGACTGATGTCCACGCCGCGGAAGAAGGTGCGTACATAATCGTTGGCCGGGTTGTTCAGGATCTCGTCCGGCGTGCCGACCTGGATCACCTCACCGCCCTGCATGATGGCGATGCGATCGCCGATGCGCATCGCTTCGTCCAGATCGTGGGAAATAAACACGATGGTGCGCTGATGCTGGGCCTGTAATTTCACCAGCTCATCCTGCATTTCGGTACGAATTAACGGATCGAGCGCCGAGAAGGCTTCGTCCATCAATAATATATCCGGGTTATTGGCCAGGGCACGGGCTAATCCCACGCGCTGGCGCATGCCGCCGGATAATTCATCCGGATAAGACAGCGCATAATTTTCCAGCCCGACCTGACGCAGGGCATCCAGCGCTTTTTCCTGGCGCTCCTGCAGCGGTATGCCGGCTAATTCCATACCGAAGGCGGTGTTATTAATGACATTCATGTGTGGCATCAGCGCGAATGACTGAAATACCATGCTGATCTTATTTCGCCGCACGGCGCGCAGGGCGGTGTCAGATATTTTGGCGATGTCCTCATCGTCGATCAGCACCTGACCGCGAGTGGGTTCTATCAGACGATTGAGAAGGCGTACCAGGGTGGACTTGCCGGAACCGGAGAGCCCCATGATGACAAATATCTCGCCTTCTTCAATGGCCAGAGTGGCGTCTTTTACGCCGAGCGATAAGCCGGTTTTTTCAAACAGCCGATCTTTTGTCAGACCTTTATCCAGCAGTTTGAATGCGCGTTCCGGGTGTTCGCCAAATATCTTATACAGGTTCTTTACTTCGAGTTTAATTGCCATGCAATTTGCTGTTTCCTCTGGTTTAATTAACGCGTTATGGGCTGTCCTTAGCAAAATAAAAGAGCTTTTTACCCTAACACAGTGAATATCTGAGACAACCCTCAATGTCATTTAAATGGGATATTAGTGGTTTACATCAAGGTTTTAATTAGTTATGGTAATTTGGCCCGTGACTCAAAATTGATGGCCGTTATTCACCATAATGGTTTGGTTTTCGGGGAAATAACGCGGCGTGGGGCAATGCGCTATTTCGGTTTTACGCCTGCCGTTCGGATAATAAAAAACCCGACCAGAGGCCGGGTAAAAGTCATCAGTATTTCATCAGTTTTAACGACAGGTGCCGATATCGAGGGGGATATCGTCGAGCGCTATGTTATCGCCGTAATATGACAGCCAGATGGCAGCCTCAGGCCTTGCGATACAGCCGCCGCGGATGGCCAATATTGCCGTACAACATTTCCACCCGCACGAACTGGGTGGCGACGCAGTATTCCAGATAACGGCGGGCGGTGGTCTTGCTGATGCCGACCTGCTCAACCACGTCTTCCACCGCATGCGCCACCGCCGGCTGGGCGATAAACAGCGCCTGCACCAGCTCGAGGGTATTGGTTTCGATGCCTTTGGCGCTCGGCTCGCTGGAGAACTGCTTCGACTGCAGGTTGTACAGCGCATCGACGTTATCCTGATCGATGATCTTGAAGGTGCGCTGGGTCTGCACAAACTGCATGAAGCGTTCGAGCGAATTGCGCAGCCGCTTGTAGGACACCGGCTTGATGATGTAATCGAAGGCGCCGTTGCGGATCGCCTGGCTGCAGGTATGCATGTCGCTGGCGGCGGTGATGAAGATCACCGAGCAGGCGGGGTTCTTCACCGCCGGTTCTTCCATCAGCTCGATGCCCTGGCCGTCCGGCAGAAAGTTATCCAGCAGGATCAGCCGCGGCTGATGTGCATTGGCTTTGGCCCGCGCTTCGGCCAGCGTGGCGGCGTAAGCCACCACCCGCAGGTTGAAATTTTTCTCGATGAACTCCGCGTGCAGCGTCGCCAGTTGCGGCTCGTCTTCCACGATCAGAACGTCCAGTGCTTGGTGTGACATAATCGGGTGCTCAAAAAATCGGGTTATGGGTTTTATTTAGGGATAAATATAGAGAATATCGCGCCGTGCGGCTCGTTGTCCGACACTTCTATGCTGCCGTGCGCCTGCGCCACGTGGCTGGCGACCAGATGCAGGCCGATGCCGTGGTCGCTTTTATCCGCTTTGGTGGTGACGCCCTGTTCAAACAGCGTATCACGAATCTCCTCGGCGATGCCGGTGCCGCGATCCGCCACCTCGATCACCAGTTCGTCGCTGCCGTCGCTGATATAAAGCTCGATCGCGTCGTGCGGGGCCGGGCAGTGCAGCGTCGCCTCCACCGCATTATCCAACAGGTTGCCGACGATCGACATCAGTTCGGTCTCATTCAGCGCCGCCGGGATCTGTCGCAGCTGGCAGGCCGGATCGAAGCGCAGCTCGATGCCTTTTTCTCTGGCGCTGGAGTATTTGCCCAGCAGCAGGCCGCACAGCGCCGCTGAACTGAAGCGCTGCGAGATGAAATCGAGGATTTCCTGCGCCCCCTCCGACTGGGCTTCCACATAGCGAATGGCCTCGTCGTAGCGCTGCATATGCAACAGCCCGGCCAGCGTGGCGGTCCAGTTCAACTGCTCGTGGCGCATGATGCGCAGATTGTCGGCATAGCGTTTCACCTGGCTGAGCTGGCTGCTCAGGGTATTGATATCGTTCTTGTCGCGGAAGCTGATCACCCAGCCTTGCAGCTCCTGCTCCTGCATGATGCGCACCCGGCTGGCGATCACCCGCACGTGGTTGAAGCGGCACACTTCGTCGTGCGTATCCTGGCCCAGCTGCGCGGCGGCGAAGAAGTTCGGCTGTGCCTGAATTACGTCGCCGATCGGCCGGCCCAGCAAGCCGGCGGCGGGCTGGTGCAGATCCAGCAGCTCGCGCGCCGCATGGTTGATGGTGATGATCCGCATCTGCGGATCGATGGCGATCACCCCTTCATAGATGGCTTCCAGCAGCGCTTTTTGCTGGCGCACCAGCAGCGCGATCTCTTTCGGCTCCAGCCAGAACATCTGGCGCTTGAGGTTTTTCGACAGCAGCCAGGAAAAGACGAACAGGGCGATCAGCAGCAGGACGATAGAGCCGATAATTTGCGTCAACGTCCTGGCATTTAAATTATCGATATGCGATTTCAAATAGCCGACGGAAACGATGCCGATCACGTGATTATTTTCATCCAGGATCGGCGCCTTGCTGCGTAATGAAACGCCAATGCCGCCCTTGCGAATGGAAATAATGCTTTTTCCTTCCAGCACCTCTTTATTATCACCGCCGATCATCGGCGTGCCCAGGCGGCCTTCATATTCGGAATGATAAAGATGGCGGGCGTGATTATCGCCGATGACGATATAACTGGCGTCGCTGCTGGCGCGGATTTTTTTCATCAGCGCGGCAATTCTGGCGGCGTCGTTGTTTTCCACGGCGTCGACCAGCGAAGGAATGAGGGCGATTTCCCGCGCCTGCACCTGGGCGCGGGCGCCGAGATCGCGGTGCAGCTGCGCATCCAGCTGGTAATAGGTATAGGCACCGATACAGGTCAGCAGCAGGCAGGAGAAGGCCACCAGGCAAAGAAACAGCTTGATTTGAAATGAGAGTTTGAGCCGCATGGCGGAGCTTCACCGTAAAGAGATCTTGAAGCCTTACCCTATCACGAGAAGCGGGGTCTGTAATATTGCGCCCGATCAACTTGTGATCCCTCACACGGGATTAGAGTGAACCGGACGAGAATTGTTCGTCTGCGATAAAGTTGATAAGCTTTAAAATAAAAGCGGTATTAACACCATTAAAACCACGTCGGTTTTTACATAATCTTAATTAACCCCATAGAAACCATAACCACCATTAAAAACCCTTTTTAACTTTGAACATAATCACAGCAGATAATCCGTGCGCTTCTCTATGATGGCTGAACAAACTAATAAGAGGCCAGATTATGAGCACAACAGATGATTCTTACCTCGTAGCCAAAGACAAGGCCGCCGATATTCCTCTGCGTGAGAAATGGTGGCGGATACTGGACAATTATAAAGTAGGGATTATTCCGTTACCGTTCTTTATTCTGGCCGGCGTATTGATTCTGCTCGACTGCCTGGAAGGCAAGCTGCCGAGCGATATCGTGGTAATGGTGGCCACCCTGGCGTTCTTCGGCTTCGCCTGCGGCGAATTCGGCAAACGCCTGCCGCTGATCGGCAAAATGGGCGCGGCGGCGATCTGCGCCACCTTTATTCCTTCCGCGCTGGTGCACTACGGCCTGCTACCGGACGTGGTGGTGGAGTCGACCACCAAGTTCTACAAATCGACCAATATTCTTTATCTCTACATCTGTTGCATCATCGTCGGCAGCATCATGAGCATGAACCGCCAGGTGCTGATCCAGGGCTTCCTGCGCATCTTCATTCCGATGCTGTGCGGCGAGATTGTCGGCATGCTGGTAGGGATGGGCGTCGGCATGGCGCTGGGCCTGGAGCCGTTCCAGATCTTCTTCTTCCTGATCCTGCCGATCATGGCCGGCGGCGTGGGTGAAGGGGCGATCCCGCTGTCGATGGGCTACGCGGCGATCCTGCACATGGAGCAGGGCGTGGCGTTGGGGCGCATTCTGCCGATCGTGATGCTCGGCAGCCTGACCGCCATCGTCATCGCCGGCCTGCTCAACCAGCTGGGCAAGCGTTATCCGCACCTGACCGGCGAAGGCAGCCTGATGCCGAGCAAGCAGGGCGACAGCGACATGAACGCGGTGGAAAAAATCAGCGGCAAGGTGGACGTCAGCACCATCGCCTGCGGCGCGCTGCTGGCCATCCTGCTGTATATGGTGGGCATGTTGCTGCACCGCCTGATCGGCCTGCCGGCGCCGGTGGGCATGCTGTTCGCCGCCGTGGCGGTGAAGCTGGCGCACGGGGTGTCGCCGCGCATTCAGGAAGGCTCGCAGGTGGTGTACAAATTCTTCCGCACCGCCGTGACTTATCCGATCCTGTTCGCGGTCGGCGTGGCCATCACGCCGTGGCAGGAGCTGGTGGACGCGTTCACCGTACAGAATCTGATCGTGATCGTCACAACCGTCAGCGCGCTGGTGGCGACCGGTTTCTTCGTCGGCAAGAAAATCGGCATGCACCCTATCGACGTGGCGATTGTCTCCTGCTGCCAGAGCGGGCAGGGCGGCACCGGCGACGTCGCGATCCTCACCGCCGGCAATCGCATGTCGCTGATGCCGTTCGCCCAGATCGCCACGCGGATCGGGGGGGCGATCAACGTCTCGCTGTCGCTGCTGGTGTTGGCCAAATTCTTCGTATAACTCCTAGAAATCCTTAGCGTTACTTTGCCTTTCCCCGCCCCCGCGGGGATTTTTTTGCCCGCGCGCCGGCCGCACGCGCGGGCGGGGTGGATGGGGGGTTACGCCGCCTGTTTCATGGCGGCGTCGTACCAGGCGAAGTAGCGCTCTACGCCGCGGCGGCCGGATTCGATCAGCGCGCGTTTCTTCTCCTCGCTGATGCCGAACTCCAGCGTGCCGACGTCAAGCGTGTCGACATACACGGTACGTTTCCAGTCGTCGCTGTCCAGGTGCACCTTGGTTTGGATGTCCAGCATCACGTTGGCCACCGCCAGGGTGAAATCAAACAGGTTGTTGACCGGCGTGCGCGGGCCTGCCTGCCCGGCGGCCTGGGCGATTTCGCCGGCGGAGTCCAGGCGAAGGCCCAGGGTGCGGGTGTTGATGCGCTGGCTGGAGGCGTCGATATAAGGCGGCGTGGCGGAGAAGTCATAGTCGAACAGCCGCACCGGGTAGTTGTCGATCATGCCGCCGTCGATGCACAGGTCGCCCAGGGTATTGTTCTTCGCCACGAAGGCGAACGGGAACGACATCGAAATGCGCAGGCCGTCCGCCACTTTCATGCGCGGCGTGGTGCGATGCGAATAGACCTCGCGCTGGCCGCTGTTGAGGTTGGCGCCGATAAAGTAAATCGACTTGAACCCCTTCGCCGTTTTCATCGCTTCGAACTGCTCGAAGGTAATATCCGGCTTGCCGGTATATTGCTTGATAATATCGCGCGACCATTGATAGAAATAATCGCCGGGCGCGATGCCGTATTGATTGAACAGGCGGTAGGCGTCCTGGAGCGTACCGAAAAAGCCGCCGTTATAATCGAGGAATTTTTTAAAATCCATCGCCGACAGAATTTTGGTGACGTCCGCCGAGCTGCAGCCCAGGCCGACCAGCAGCGCGGCGATGGCGCCCGCCGAGGCGCCGGAGGTTTGCTTGATCTGCGGCATGATGCCTTTGGCTTCCAGCAATTCCAGCGCGCCGCCATAGGCGATGCCTTTTACGCCGCCGCCTTCAAAGACCAGATTTTCGAATTGATAGTTCATGATATTTCCTCACTCTTGGTTTAGGGAGTAAGGAAAATAACCAAGTGGCGAGCGAGAAAATATGGATTGGGGTTGTGTGGCTCGGCAAACAAAATTATTCATAATAAATATATTATTTATATATTTATCAAAGGCATTTATTAAACAGGCGCATCGGGCTTTTTGCGTCAATACTTAGCGCTGTTCAATTCTCGCAAGGAGTCATCATGTTCTGGAAACGTTGTCTGCTGGGCGCGGCGCTGGCCGTTATGTCATTACAGGCCGGGGCCGCCGCGCCGCAAGCCAAAACCTCGACGCCGGGATTTTATCGCATCATGCTGGGCAGCTTTGAAGTGACCGCGCTGTCCGACGGCGTCATTCGCCTGCCGGTGGACAAGCTGTTGCTGAACACCACGCCGCAGCAGATCGCCGCCGGGTTGGCCGAGCGGCATCAAAGCCTGCCGGTGGTCACCTCGGTCAATGCCTATCTGATCAATACCGGCGACAAGCTGGTGATGATCGACAGCGGCGCCGGCCAGCTGCTGGGCGACGGTCTGGGCAAACTGGTGGATAACCTGCGCGCGGCGGGCTACCAGCCGGAGCAGGTGGATGAGATCTACCTGACCCATATGCACCCGGATCACCTCGGCGGCCTGACGCACGACGGCAAGGCGGTATTCCCTAATGCGGTGGTGCGTGCCGCCAGCCAGGACGCGGACTTCTGGCTGAGCGCGGACAAACTGAAACAGGCCAAAGCGCAGAACAAAGGCAATTTCGAAAAGGCCATGGCGGCGATCAAGCCGTACCAGGCGGTTGGCCACTTTAAGCCGTTCAGCGGTGACGGTGAATTGTCGCCAGGCATCGCCGCGTTCGCCGCTCACGGCCATACGCCGGGGCACAGCGTGTATCAGGTGACGAGCCAGGGCAAAAAGCTGCTGTTGCTGGGGGATCTGATCCACGTGGCGGCGGTACAGATGCCGCATCCGAAGGTGGCTATCAGCTTTGACAGCGACGCCAAGGCGGCGGTCGCTCAGCGGCTGCGGGTGTTCGGCGATAGCGCGCGGCAGAGCGAGTTGGTGGGCGGCGCACACCTGTCGTTCCCAGGGTTGGGCTACCTGAACCGCCAGGGGGAAGGGTACGGTTGGGTGCCGCTGAATTACGGCGCGCTGTAACGCACTTGGTCGCTACCGGTTCCGCTCGGCGAACACCCGGCTGAACCAATCGAGAAACACGCGCACCCGCGGCGACAGCTGGCGGTTACGCGGATAAAGCAGCGAGACCGGCATCGGTGGAGAAGGCCAATCCGGCAGCAGCGGCAACAGGCTGCCGTCGGCCAGATCGCCGCGCAGGTGATAGCGCGGCACCTGAATGATGCCCAACCCGGCGCGGGCGGCGGCGACCAGGCTCTCCGCCGCGTTGACCGACACCGTTGCCGGCAGCGTGATGGGCTGCGCTTGCCCCGCCACCGTGAACGCCAGCGGCATCAGCGCGCCGGTCGCCGAAGAGCGAAAGCCCACCATGCGGTGATGGCGCAGATCGTCCAGGTTTTGCGGCGTGCCGAAGCGCTGCAGGTAGGCCGGGGCGGCACAGGTCACCTCTTCCAGCTCGCCCAGGCGGCGCGCCACCATGTCGCTGTCCCGCAGTTTGCCGACGCGCACCACGCAGTCGATGCCTTCCCGCAGCGCGTCCACCAGCCGATCGCCTTCGCTCATAGAGAGTTCGATATCCGGGTATTGCGCCAAGAAATCAGGCAAATCGGGCAACAAAAAATGGCGCGCCAGCGTGCCGTGCACCTCGATGCGCAGCAGCCCGCGTGGTTTGGCGCCGGCGAACGCCATCTCCGCCTCTTCGATGTCCGCCAGAATGCTCAGACAGCGCTGATAGTAGGCTTCGCCGTCCAGCGTCGGGCTGACGTGGCGGGTGGTGCGCTGTAGCAGCCTGACTTGCAGCCGGGCTTCGAGCTGTTTGATGGCGTCGGTCACGGTGGAGCGCGGCAGGTTAAGATCCTGCGCCGCTTGGGTAAAGCTACGCTGTTCCACCACGCGGGTGAACAGGCGCATGGCATCGATCCTGTCCATGATAATTGTTCGCTTATTTCGGATTGTGATGTCGAAGAATAGGGGATTATTCGACACAGCGAAAGGTGCATGATGACGGTACATTAACCCGATGAGGAGATATTCATGAATCACGCTACTCAACGCGTCGCCATCGTCACCGGCGCATCGCGCGGCATCGGCGCCGCCATCGCCGAGCGTCTGGCCGCCGACGGTTTTACCGTCATCATTAACTATTCAGGCAACCCGGCGCCGGCCGATGAGCTGGTGCGCAAGATAGAACAGGCGGGCGGCCGCGCGCTCGGCGCCAAAGCCGACGTCAGCGATGCGGCTGCGGTTTCCCGATTGTTCGACAGCGCCGAACAGGCGTTTGGCGGCGTCGACGTGCTGATCAACAACGCCGGGGTGATCGCGCTGGCGCCGGTGGCGGACATGCGTGATGAAGAAGCGGATCGTCTGATCGACATCAACCTGAAAGGCAGCTTCAACACGATGCGTGAAGCGGCGAAACGCCTGCGGGATAACGGCCGCATCATCAACTTCTCCTCCAGCGTAGTCGGGCTGCTGCAGCCGGGGTACGGCATGTACGCCGCCAGCAAGGCGGCGATAGAAGCGTTGACCAGCGTGCTGGCAAAAGAGCTGCGTGGCCGCAATATCACGGTGAACGCCGTCGCGCCGGGGCCGACCGCCACCGGGCTGTTCCTCGATGGTAAAACGCCGGAGCTGATCGAGCGGCTGGCGAAGATGGCGCCGCTGGAGCGGCTGGGCACGCCGGACGATATCGCTGCGGCGGTGGCCTTCCTCGCCGGGGCCGACGGTGGCTGGATCAACGGCCAAACCCTGCGCGCCAACGGCGGTATCATCTGATTGACGACGCGCCGCCGCCGGATCGGGTATCCTGTGGCGGCACACATCACATCAAGGGCGGTTTATGGCGGGTGACAATCAGCAATTCCAGCACGGCGTGAGATCGCCCTGCGTCAGCCTGTGCCGCATCGACGACGAAACCCAGCAGTGCCGGGGATGCCGGCGCACGCGGGCGGAGATCGCTGCCTGGCCGACCGCCGGCGACGCGGAGAAACGCGCTATTTGGCGGCGGCTTGAGCTGCGTGCGGCCTTCAAGCAAAACACATAGTCGCGGGAGCACGACACGTCGCACTCCCGCGAAAGCCTTTTCCTGATACGGCCAGCCAGCCCTCAGAAATCCCAGTCCTCATCCTCGGTGTTGACCGCCTTGCCGATAACGTAAGATGAACCTGAACCGGAGAAGAAGTCGTGGTTTTCATCGGCGTTCGGCGACAATGCCGACAGGATCGCCGGGTTGACCTCCGCCATTGCCGGTGGGAACAGCGCCTCATACCCCAGATTCATCAGCGCCTTGTTGGCGTTGTAGTGCAGGAAGGTCTTCACGTCTTCCGTCCAGCCGACGCCGTCGTACAGCTCCTCGGTGTAACGCACCTCGTTATCGTACAGATCCTGCATCAGATCGAAGGCAAAGTTTTTCACCTGCTGGCGCCGTGCGGGGTCCACTTTCTCCAGCCCTTTCTGGAATTTATAGCCGATATAGTAGCCATGCACCGCCTCGTCGCGGATGATCAGGCGGATCAGATCGGCGGTGTTGGTCAGCTTGGCGCGGCTCGACCAGTACATCGGCAGATAAAAGCCCGAATAGAACAGGAACGACTCGAGGAACACGCTGGCGACCTTCTTCAGCAGCGGATCGTCGCTGCGGTAGTGCGCCAGAATGATGCCGGCTTTCTTTTGCAGTGCACGGTTTTCCTCGCTCCAGCGGTAGGCGTCGTCCACGTCCGGCGTTTGGCACAGGGTGGAGAAAATTGAGCTGTACGAACGGGCGTGCACCGCCTCCATAAAGCTGATGTTGGAGTACACCGCCTCTTCGTGCGGCGTCAGCGCATCGGCTATCAGGGCCGGCGCACCGACGGTGTTCTGGATGGTGTCCAGCAGCGTCAGCCCGGTAAACACCCGAATGGTCAGCTGCTGTTCCTTTGGCGTCAGCGTGGCCCAAGAGGGGATATCGTTGGACAGCGGCACCTTCTCCGGCAGCCAGAAGTTGGAGGTCAGGCGGTTCCACACCTCCAGATCCTTGTCGTCTTCGATGATGTTCCAGTTGATGGCGCGCACCAGCGGCGCCGATGTTAGGGTCGTCATAAGTTGCCTCACAGCGCGCAGGACACGCAGCCCTGCACCTCGGTGCCTTCCAGCGCCATTTGGCGCAGGCGGATGTAGTAGATAGTCTTGATGCCTTTGCGCCAGGCGTAGATCTGCGCACGGTTGATGTCGCGGGTGGTGGCGGTATCGCGGAAGAACAGCGTCAGCGACAGCCCTTGATCGACGTGTTGCGTAGCGGCGGCGTAGGTATCGATGATCTTTTCCGGACCAATCTCGTAGGCATCCTGGTAATACGCCAGGTTGTCGTTGGTCATGTAGGGCGCCGGATAGTAAACGCGGCCGATCTTGCCTTCCTTGCGGATCTCGATGCGCGAGACGATCGGATGGATGCTGGAGGTGGCGTTGTTGATGTACGAGATGGAACCGGTCGGCGGCACCGCCTGCAGGTTCTGATTGTACAGCCCGTGCATCATCACCGACTGGCGCAGCGCGCGCCACTCGTCGCGGCCCGGAATGGCGATGCCGGCGGCGGCGAACAGCTCGCGCACCCGCTCGGTCTGCGGCAGCCAGTCGCGTTCGGTGTACTTGTCGAAGTACTCGCCGCTGGCATAGCGGGAGTGCTCAAAGCCGTCGAAGGCGCCGCCACGTTCTATCGCCAGCCGGTTCGAGGCGCGGAGGGCGTGATAGGCCACGGTATAGAAATAGAGGTTGGTGAAGTCGATGCCTTCTTCCGAGCCGTAGAAAATGCGCTCGCGCGCCAGGTAACCGTGCAGGTTCATCTGGCCCAGGCCAATGGCGCGGGCGCTGCGGTTGCCCTCGGCTATTGACGGCACCGAGCGGATATCGCTCATGTCGGCCACCGCGGTCAGCGCGCGGATCGAGGTTTCAATCGCCTTGCCGAAGTCCGGCGCGTCCATGGTTTTGGCGATGTTCAGCGAGCCGAGGTTGCAGGAGATGTCCTTGCCGATGCGATCGTAGCTCAGATCCTCGTGATACGTGCTGGCGCGGTTAACCTGCAGGATCTCCGAACACAGGTTGCTCATGTTGATCCGCCCGGCGATCGGGTTCTCCCGGTTGACCGTGTCCTCAAACATCACGTAGGGGTAGCCGGATTCGAACTGGATCTCCGCCAGCACCTGGAAGAACTCGCGCGCGTTGATGCGCGATTTGCGGATGCGCTTGTCGTCCACCATCTCGCGATATTTCTCGCTAACGGCAATCTCCGAAAACGGCACGCCGTACACCCGTTCGACGTCGTAGGGCGAAAACAGGTACATCTCTTCGTTGTTCTTCGCCAGCTCGAAGGTGATATCCGGGATCACCACCCCCAGCGACAGCGTTTTGATGCGGATCTTCTCGTCGGCGTTTTCCCGCTTGGTGTCGAGGAAACGCAGAATGTCCGGGTGGTGGGCGTTGAGATACACCGCGCCGGCCCCCTGGCGCGCGCCGAGCTGGTTGGCGTAGGAGAAGGCGTCTTCGAGCATTTTCATGATCGGAATGACGCCGGAGGACTGGTTCTCGATGCGCTTTATCGGCGCGCCCACCTCGCGAATATTGCTCAGCAGGAAGGCCACGCCGCCGCCGCGTTTCGACAGCTGCAGCGCGGAGTTCACCGCCCGGCCGATCGATTCCATATTGTCTTCGATGCGCAGCAGGAAGCAGGAGACCAGCTCACCGCGCTGGCGTTTGCCGCAGTTGAGGAAAGTCGGCGTGGCCGGCTGGAAGCGACCCGAAATCATCTCCTCCACCAGATCCTGCGCCAGCCCGGTGTCGCCCGCCGCCAGCGTCAGCGCCACCATGCATACCCGATCTTCGTAGCGCTCCAGATAGCGTTTGCCGTCGAAGGTTTTGAGCGTATAGCTGGTGTAGTACTTGAAGGCGCCGAGGAAGGTCTCGAAGCGGAATTTTTTGGCATAGGCCTGCTGGAACAGCTGCTTGATAAACGGGAATTCGTACTGCGCCAGCACCTGCGGCTCGTAGTAGCCTTCCTCCACCAGATAGCGCAGCTTTTCCTCCAGGTTATGGAAGAACACGGTGTTTTGGTTGACGTGCTGCAGGAAGTAGTGCCGCGCCGCCAGCCGATCTTTATCGAACTGGATCCGGCCTTCCGCATCGTAAAGATTGAGCATCGCGTTGAGCGAATGGTAATCCAGCGCGCCCGTCTCGGGCCTGGTCAATTCTGTCGTTGCCAAAATGCGGTTACTCCCTGTCTAACGTTTTCAACGTCTTGCGTCGTGCCGAGCAGCTCGAAGCGGTACAAAAAAGGCACCTGGCATTTTTTGGCGATGATGTCGCCGGCGATGCCGTACGCTGCGCCGAAGTTGGTGTTCCCGGCGGCGATGACGCCACGCAGGTATGAACGGTTTTGCGGAACGTTGAGAAAGCGGATCACCTGGATCGGCACCGCGCCGACGGCGCTGCCGCCGCCATAGCTGGGTACGATCAAGATATAGGGTTGTTCCATCAGCAATTTGCTGCGGGCGCCGGCGATCGGAATGCGGATCGCCGGCAGGCCCAGTTTCTCAACGAACCGATGGGTGTTCTCCGAGCTGCTGGAGAAATAGACCAGCGGATTCATCGGCGGGCCTCAGCAGGTGAGTGCCAGCGCGCCGATCTTGTCCGGCCGGAAACCGGACCAGTGATCGTCACCGGCGATAATCACCGGAACCTGCTGATAACCTAAGGATTTTACGTGGTTCAGCGCCTGCTGATCCTGGGTGAGATCGATCACCTGATAATCAATCCCCTGTTTATCAAATGCGCGATAGGTGGCGTTGCACTGGACACAGTCCGGTTTACTGTAAATAATAATGCTCATGATTCGCATTTACCTTTAGGCTGAAGGAAAGGCGGACAAGTCAGATAACGGAGCATCGTTCCTGGCGTTTCTGACGGCGTTATCAACCGAACGACACTCCCTGCGGCTGACCCATAAAATACTATATGTTGATATTTGTTTTATCAACCACGCTATATATGGTGTTTTGTGGGGGTGGGGGCGCAGGCCGCGTCGGGGCTGGAAAAGGCGAGGGAAAAAATTTTTGCGGGTGTGGAATTCCCCCTCTCAGTCAAGAGGGGGAGGCGAGCGTATTACTGGCGCATGCTGACGGCCAGCCGGTTGAAGGCGTTCATGATGCTGATGGCGAAGGTCAGATCGGCGATCTCGACGTCGCTGAAGTGCGCCTTCAGCGCCTCGAAAGCGCTGTCCGGCGCGCCGGTGGCGGCGATCAGCGTCACCGACTCGGCCCATTCCAGCGCGGCGCGTTCGCGCTCGCTGAATTCATGGCTGACGCGCCAGCCCGCCAGCGTATCCAGCTTGGCATGGCTGAAGCCGCTTTCGCGCAGCGCTTTGCCGTGCATATCCAGGCAGTAGGCGCAGCCGTTGATCTGCGAAACGCGCATAAACATCAATTCGATGGTCGCCTTGTCCAGGGCGCCTTTCTCCAGCGCCATCAGCGCGCTCACCATATTTTTGTACGGGGCGGGCGCCAGCTCGGCATAGTTCAAACGTTGCTTAATCATGGTCAACCTCAATCGGTAGTAACGAAATTATGGCGCTACTTTAGCGGCCTTATGGTCTATGCTATAGGGCCATAAAATGATTATTTAACCGGGCCATGATGCCATCTTTCCTGACCTCGCTGCGGCTGGACAGCCGGCTCGCCGAGCCGCTGTACCGGCAGATTTACCAGCGGATTAAAGACGCCATTACCCAGGGCAGCCTGGCGGCGGGCAGCCGGTTGCCCTCAGTACGCGGGTTGGCGAGCGATCTGGGCGTGGCGCGCGCCACGGTGGAAAGCGCCTACGCGCAACTTATCGCCGAAGGTTTTTTGCAGAGTCGCGGGCAGGCGGGCACCTATGTCTCGCCACAGTTGCCGCACATGCCGTCGGGCGCGGTATCCGCTGCGCCACTGCTGGCGGCGATGGCGCCCGATCCGCTGCAACCGCAGGGTATGCTGCAGCCTTTCCAACTGGGGCTACCGGCGCTGGATGCGTTTCCACGGGCGTTATGGCAGCGCATTGTCGCCCGTCAGCTGCGCGGTTCCACGGTGGCTTCTCTGGCGCTGCCGCCGGCCGGCGGCCTGCCTGAGCTGCGTGAGGCGATCGCCCATTATCTGCATTTGTCGCGCGGCATCAGCTGCCGGCCGGAGCAGGTTTTCCTCTGTGCCGGTTATCCGGCGCTGTTGGACTGGGTGGTGGAGACGCTGTTGCACGCCGGCGATGCGGTATGGATCGAAGATCCCGGCTATCCGGTTACGCGCCCGCTGCTGCGGGCCGCCGGCGTCAGGCCGGTCGCTGTGCCGGTGGATGAACAGGGCATGGACGTGGCCGCCGGTATGCTGACGGCGCCTGAGGCGCGGCTGGCGGTGGTGACGCCGACCCATCAAAGCCCGCTCGGCGTCTCGCTCAGCCTGACGCGGCGCATGGCGCTGCTCGACTGGGCGCAGCAGCGCGGGGCCTGGATCCTCGAGGATGACTACGACAGCGAGTTTCGCTACCACGGGCGGCCACTGCCGCCGCTGAAAAGCCTCGATGTTCAGGGGCGGGTGCTGTACGCCGGCACCTTCAGCAAAACGCTTTTCCCGGCGCTGCGCATGGCTTATCTGGTGGTGCCCGTCGGTCTGACGGAGACATTCGCGCGCAGCAGTCGGCTGCGCGGCTGCGGGTGCCCGCCGCTGCTGCAGGCCGGCGTGGCGGATTTTATCCGGCAGGGGCATTTCTACCGCCACCTGAAACGCATGCGGCCGCTGTACCGTCAGCGGCGCGAGTGGCTGACGCAGGCGCTGGAACGGCAGTTGGGGGCGTGGCTGACGACGGTGCCGCAACAGGGCGGTATTCAGCTGTTGGCCCGGCTGCGTGACGGCGTGGCGGATGAGCCGTTGGCGGCGCAAGCCTGGCAGCAGGGGCTGGCGGTGCAGGCGTTGTCGGACTGGCAAATCGACCATCCGGCGGGGCAAGGGTTACTGCTGGGGTTCGCCAATTTCAGCCGGCGAGAGGAGACGGAGCGGGCGGTGCAGGGGCTGGCGCAGCTGTTCAAACGCCTAAATTAAACGGCCCGCGATTTCCGCGGGCCAGACGCACATCTGTTTTATCTTTATGACTGCAGGGGTGTTAACGCCGGGCCAGCAGCACGCCGAGCACGATGCCGACGGCGGCACCGATCCCTACGCCCTGCCAAGGTTTGTCACGCACGTAGCTGTCGGCTTGATCGACCGCGTCGCGCGCATGCTGTGTCAGACTGGTGGAGCCATTGAACCGCGCCCGAGCGTCGCGCAGCACGCCTTTCGCCTTGCTGTGCAGCTCTTTCAGTTCCTCTTTGGTCTTGTCACCGGACTCGCGCAACACTTCATCCAGCGTATCGGCCAACAGAGTGACGTCCTGATCGATATCGCGTTCTGTTCTTTCCGCTTTCTTAAACATTCAGCTCTCCATTTCGACACATGTCTTTTAAGTGTAGACCATGTCGAGAATTGTGTGGCCGATCACGGAAAAAAACCGCCGTCACGCAGGTGTTTGCCGGCGTCTGGGCTTTGTACATTTGGTTACTCGGCGAAACCAATCACTCACGGAAGCGGCAGTTTGATTCTACTAGTATCTGTTTCAACGGCTCCACCGGAGCTTACCGAAACAACACTCTGAGGATTTAAAGATGAAAAAAGTATTAGCGCTGATCGTTGCTGCCACTATGGGTCTGTCTTCTGTTGCTTTCGCTGCTGATACTGCAGCTACTGCTCCGGCTACCACCACCGCGCCAGCTGCGACCACCACTACCGCTGCGCCAGCGGCTGCTGCTGAAAAAGCGCCAGCTAAAGCAACGCACCACAAGAAAGCTAAGCACCACAAAAAAGCGCCAGCCCAGAAAGCTCAGGCCGCTAAAAAGCACCACAAAAAAGCGCCAGCTCAGAAAGCCCAGGCTGCTAAAAAACACCACAAAAAAGCGCCAGTGCAGAAAGCTCAGGCCGCTAAAAAACACCACAAAAAAGCCGGTAAAAAAGCTTAATTAAGTGATGGTTGCGGAACCGAAAGGTTCCGCACTCTCCAGCCCGTACTCCAGACACCCGGTTCTTCCGGGTGTCTTCTTTTGAGGCGACGAACGATGATCAATCGCTATCTGTTTGAAGTCATTTTCAGTGCGGTAACCCTGTGCGGAGCGATCGTCGGTTGGGAACTGTTTTTGGCCGGCAGCTTTCTGTAATTATTGCACCGCGGCAGTTTCGTGCAAATGCCGCCAGCCGAGCGCGTTGGGCAGACGTTCAAAGACCACCGTGGAATAGCGCAGCGTGGCGCTTTGCCCCGGCAGGCTCTGTTTTTCCCGGTAGCTGACTACCGCGCCCGTCGGCCATTCGGCCACCAGCTTCATCTCTTCTATCACGATTTCCAATCCCGGTTTGGCGGCGCGATGCGCGCGGAAAAAGGCGCACAGCGCGGCGAAATCCAGCGGAGCGCCGTTCAGCGCGATCATACTGAAATCCGGCGTAAAGCGCGCCAGCAACGCCTGCTCTTCTCCGGCCCCTTTGCCCAGCCAGCGTTCAATGGCGATGTGGGCGTCGATCACTTCGGTAAAATACGGGTTCATAAAGCATCCTGTTGAGCGTTGAGTTGGCGCACGATGGCGCGGTTGGCGAGGCGCAGGCACAGCAACAGCGGGATAAATACGCTGGCGCCCGCCAGAATGAAGCAGGTTCGGTAGGCCGCTGCGGGCGGCAACACGGTCAGCAGCAGATTCAGCAACAGGCTGAGCAGCGCCACGCCGAGGCAAAAACTGAGTTGGCGGTTGATATTCCACAGCGCACTGGCGTCCGCCAGCTGAGCGTCGGGGATCTGCAGGAACGCGCTGCTCTGCGCGGTGCTGCTGCACAGGCTGCCGCCAAACCCCATCAGGGCGAAGGCGGCGATCTGCAACGCGTACTGCCCGGCCTGATCGATCTGCGCCAGCGTCAGCATGCCGGCACCTTGCAACAGGCAGCCGGCAATCAGCAGCGGCTGCGGGCCGAGGCGGTTAAAGGTTTTGCCGGTCAGCGTGATGGCCAGGAACGACGCCAGCGCCCAGGGCAGCATCAGGCCGCCGACCTGTGCGGCGGGCATCCCCAGTTGGTTCTGCAGATACAGCATCGCCACCAGGCTGACGCCGATGAACAGGCCGGGAATGCACAAATAAACCGCCATGGCGTTGCGCAGCAGCGGATCGCCGACCAGCCGCAGGTTCAACAGCGGCTGTGGGGCGCGCAGGCTATAACGCAGATAGTACGCCAGCACCAGCAAGCCGGCGGCCAGCAGCGCCGCGCCGGAAGCCTGATGACCGGCCTCGCTCAGCCGGGTCAGGCCGAGCAGCAGCAGCGTCAACGCCGCGCAGGCGCTCAGCAGCCCTTTGCCGTCGAGCGGTTTACGCACCGCCGTCGACGTTTCCGCGCGCAGCCACAGGGCCGCCAGCGCCAGGGCCAGGGCCGCCAGCGGCAGGTTGGCGAAAAACACCCAGCGCCAGTCCAGCCGATCGACGAGCCAGCCGCCCAGCGCCGGTGACAGCGCCGGCGCCAGCAGCCCCACCAGCATGATGGCCGCCGATAGCCCGGTGCGTTCATGGCTGCGGTACAGCTGGTAGGTCAGCGTTTGGCCGATGGGGATCAGCAAGCCGCCGCCCATGCCCTGCAGGGTACGCCAGCCGATCAGCGCGCCGATGCTGTCGGCGTTGCCTGCGCCGAGGGTGGCCAGCATGAACAGCGTCAGCGACAGCAGAAAGACCCGCCGCCCACCGATGCGCTGCGCCAGCCAAGCGCTGAGCGGGATCACCAGCGTCAGGCCGAGAATATAGCCGTTGCTGACCCACGCCAGTTGGCTGACCGATGCCCGCATCGCCTGGCCGATGGCGGGGTAGGCGACGTTGGCGATAAACATATTGATCAGATCGACGAAAAAGCCGAGCAGATAGACGATTGCCACTTTGCTGCGATAAGACATGGTGCCTCCGGTTGAAGGCGAGCAGTGTATCGGGGGGAAAAGTGCGGATAAATCGGCGACAGGCGATTACACTGTCAAAATTATTTTGACAATAAGGGCGGCGAAATGCTGAATTTGCAGCGCCTGGCGATCTTTGCGGCGGTGGTGGAAGCGGGCAGCTTTACCGCGGCGGCGGCGGCGCTGGGGCAAACCAAGGCGGTGGTGAGTTTTAACGTCAAACAGCTGGAGAACGAGCTGGGGGTGTCACTGCTGGCGCGCAGCACCCGGCGGCTGTCGCTGACCGACGCCGGCGAACGCTTTTACCAGCGCAGCCTGCAGCTGCTGCAGGAGGCGGAAAACGTGCTGGACGACGTGCGCCGCGATCATCACGGGCTGAGCGGCGTGCTGCGCATCACCAGTACACCGGAGTACGGCGCGCAGGTGGTGGTGCCGGCGCTGGCGGCATTTTCGCGACAGCACCCGCGGCTGCGCATCCAGCATGTGTCTTCTTCTTATCACGCCGATCTGATCTCGGAGCGCTTTGACGTGGCGATCCGCCTGGGCCAGCTGGCGGATTCCAGCCACCGCGCGGCGCTGATCGACAGCTTCGCCATTTTTCCGGTGGCGTCGCCGGGTTATCTGGCCGACCGACCGATTCATTCGCTGACGGATCTGGCGCAGGCGCAGTGGATCGCCCACAGCCGGCTCAGTTCACCGCTCAGCTGGCAGGTGGCCACGCCGCAGCGCGAAGCGGTGCTGTTCAAGGTCGCGGACGCTGCCACGCTCACCGGCGACAGCGCCGCGGCATTGCTGGCGTTCGCCCTGCATGGGGTCGGGGTGGCGCTGCTGCCGGCGTGGTTGGCGCAGCCCGAAATCGACGCCGGCCGGCTGCAGCGGTTGCTGCCGGATCACCGTTTCCCCGAGCAGAGCATCTATGCGCTTTACCCGAACACCCGCCATGTGCCGGAAAAGGTGCGGGCGTTTATCGATTTTCTGCGCGCGCGGGTAGCCAGGGGCGAATGAACGGCAATATTGCCGCCACCGTTTGCTGATGTACCCATGCACGTTGGGCAGGCGTGGTTGCGCATAGTACCTCTGCTTCCTGTTCTTCAGAGGCCAAAATTTTGCGGCCGTTGGGTTGGCAAATGGGTAAGAAATCGAAATGATTGCCGCGGGTTAATCGCTGTGCGCGGATAGGCTGTTCAGCGCCGTTAGCTGCCAGCGATGCCCCATCCAAACGCGAGCCTTTCTCGCTTGGCAGATAGTTTTGCGGTTCGATAATCAACAAGGGTGCGTTTAGGTGACGCAAACTCTCCGGCCGCAGATAGGGCACCATGCCGGGATCGAGGGCGACGGCAAAGCGGATGCGCGGGTCGGTATAATCGGCATCGAACCGATCGGCGGCGACCTGCGTCAGGTCAACCCTGGCCTGGGTATAGAACCGGCAATTGGGTGACTGCGGCCGTTGCCGACAACCGGCGATGAAATCTGCCAGTCTGACTCTGCCGCCGATGGCCGCGATGGCGCTGTAACCGCCCTTGGAGTGGCCGACAACGCCGATGGCGTGAGGGTTGACGAGAGCAGCCCAGCGAGGGGAGGCGCCGATCGCGTCAATCAGCGCGGAGATATCTTCGGTTTGCCGCCAAAGATTGATGGACTGCGCCGGGACTGAGTCGCCGGTGGTACTGCCGGGTGAGTTGGCGGCAATCACCACCACGCCCTGGCTAACCAGCGCTGCCGCCAGCCAGGCCTGGCTGGTATTGTTCCCTCCGCTGCCGTGACTGAACACCACCAAGGGAAAGGCGCCCTTGGCCGGTGGTGCGTCAATTTGGCCGGCAATACCGGTGAATACCGGATTGGCACCGACGTTTTGTCGTGGGCCTTCGGCCTCGGTGGGATAATAAATACGGCTGGCGAGCGTGCGCGAACCCCGGGAAAACTCTTCATCATGAATGGCGATCTGATAAGGCGATGCGCTGGCCGTCGTGCACAGCAGCAGCCATAGAGACAGTAACTTTTTCATCCTCACATCCTCATTACGACAAAAGCGCAAAGGTGGCATCGGCTGTGCCTCTCGGCGACCTCGATCGCGATCAAGGTCGTTAAATTATTGTTTTAACAGACTTCACGCCATACACTTTTCCGCTTCGTCTCTTTGGATCAGGCGTAATGAATGCCGCTCATTCCCGTTACCTTTTTGTTCAGCCTGCTGTGCTGCGGGCTGTTGCTTCGCCTTGGCCGGCCCAGCGCCCGGCGTTGGGTTTTCCAGCTGTTACTGCTGCTGTGCGCATGGCAAAGCCTGCTGGTGGGGTTGCGTTACGGTTACGACTTAACGCAGTTCAACCGGTTGCAGCCGATTGGCGCCGTCATGATCCCGGTGCTGGTCTGGCTGGCCTTCCGGGTGAGCACGCAGGGGCGATTGCGGCTTACCGATGTCTGGCATTTTGCGCCCTTATGCCTGACGCTGTTGGCCAGCTGGTATGCGCCAGTTTGGTTGGATGCGTTGATTATTGCCGCCGATGCGGCTTACGGCGTGGCCTTGTGGTATGCACTGCGCGGCGGTGAGAATAGTTTGAAGCAGGTGGTGTTGGCGGAAAGCTGGCTCTGCTGCCGTCTGTGGCGTGGGTTAGCCATTTTATTGTTCACCGTCGCGATAGCGGAGCTGATCATTACCCTCGATTTTGCCTGGTTTGGCGGGCGACATGCCGGCCTGTTGGTGACGGTCGACACTCTGCTGCTTACGTTGGGCGTGTACCTGGTCTTGTCCCGCACCCGGCCGGCGGAGCAACCGGTCGAGGAAACGCCGGAGCCTGTTAAAGTCGTCGCAGTGAATGATGACCAGATCCACCACTGGTTTGTTCAGGTGCAACAGCGATTGCTGAAAGACGATCTTTATTTGCAACCGGAGCTGAATTTGGCGCTGTTGGCGCGCAAAAGTGGATTGCCGGCGCGCCGGGTGTCGCAGGCCATCAATCAGCATGCCGGGATGAATGTCTCGCAATACGTGAACCAATTGCGCATCGGTGAGGCGGCGCGAAGGCTGCTTGTCGGCGACCGCCCGATAACCGAAATCATGCATGAGTCGGGATTTACCACCAAGTCGAATTTTAACCGCGAATTCTTGCGCGTATATGGTGCCAATCCCAGCGAATGGCGCAGACAGCAAAGACTTAGTTAAATAATAATTCGTTATAAATCTCTCATTTATCATCAGATCCCATCGGGGTATGCTGGCAATCTCTGTCTACCCCGTTCGATGCGAGCCACCTTCGATGACCGCAGAAAATAACCTCCAGCTGAACCGACGCATTCTGTCCGTGGTGATGTTCACCTTCGTCTGCTACCTGACCATCGGCCTGCCGCTGGCGGTGCTGCCGGGATTTGTGCATGACCACCTGGGCTACAACTCGGTGCTGGCGGGCCTTATCATCAGCGCGCAGTACTTCGCCACGCTGTTCAGCCGCCCGCACGCCGGGCGCTATGCCGATCAGCTGGGGCCGAAGAAGGTGGTGCTGTTCGGCCTGGCGTGCTGCGGTGCCAGCGGCCTGTTTTACGCGCTGGCGTTCGGCATTGACGATTACCCGTGGCTCAGCCTGCTGTTGCTGTGCGTGGGGAGGGTGTTTCTCGGCGTCGGCGAAAGCTTCGCCAGCACCGGTTCCACGCTGTGGGGCATCGGCAGGGTCGGAGCGATGCACACCGCGCGGGTGATTTCCTGGAACGGCGTCGCCACCTACGGGGCGATGGCGGCCGGGGCGCCGCTCGGCGTGTACCTGAATCAGCAGTGGGGATTGGCCGGGGTGGCGGCGCTGATCGTGCTGGCGGTCGCGGTGGCGCTGCTGTTGGCGAGCGGCAAGCCGGACGTCTCGATCGCCGCCGGGCAACGCATCGCCTTCCGCGCGGTGTTCGGCCGCATCTGGGCCTATGGCCTCGGGCTGGCGATGGGCACCGTCGGCTTCGGCGTGATCGCCACGTTCATCACCCTTTACTACGCCGACAAAGGTTGGAGCGGCGCGGCGTTTTCGCTGACGCTGTTCAGCTGCGCCTTCGTCGGCATCCGCCTGATCTTCAGCAACGTCATCAATCGCCACGGCGGCCTGGAGGTGACGCTGGCGTCGTTTCTGGTCGAGATCGTCGGGCTGCTGTTGATCTGGCAGGCCGGCGAACCCTGGATGGTGCAAACCGGTGCGTTGCTGGCCGGCGCCGGTTTCTCGCTGGTGTTCCCGGCGCTGGGCGTCGAGGCGGTGAAACAGGTGCCGCCGCAGAATCAGGGCACGGCGCTCGGCACCTATTCGGCGTTCCTCGACCTGGCGCTGGGCATCACCGGCCCGCTGGCCGGGCTGCTGATTGGGCAAGCGGGCGTGCCGTCGATCTATCTGGCGGCGGCGCTGCTGGTGGCGCTCGGCGTGTTGCTCACTCTGCGCCTGCTGCAGCGCAGCCGGGCCTGATTCAGGAATAGTCCGAAACCCGGATTCCTCCCCAGAAAATCATTGTTTCGGTGAATGATTACGGTAAGGTCGCTCAGCGGTCCAGAATGAGAGGAGGAATCGATGTATTTACGGCCGGATGAAGTGGCTAAAGTGTTGGAGAATACCGGCTTTGAGCGTGATTATGTCACCGATCAGGCCTATGGCTACCGCAAGGGTGCACACTACGTGTATGTGAACCGCGAAGCGCGGATGGGCAGAACCGCGTTGGTGATCCACCCGGCGCTGAAAGAGAGAAGCGTGCATTTCGCCACGCCAACCTCCCCGGTGCGCACCAGCGAGCAGTATCTGGAATTTCCCCTGGATTTAAGCGGCGACGCCCCGAACCAGCGCTACGGCATCGCACACGGCTTCAGCTCGCGCGAAGCGCTGTCGCGCTACCTCTTCAGCATGTTCTTGTAATCGGTCCCCCGCACCGGGGGACGCGATCAGCCGTGGGCCAACGCTTCGTGGTTGAAACGCTCATTGTAGGCGCGGCGGAACTGCGCCAGTTCAAACGCATCAATATCCAGCTCGGCGAAGTAAAACAGCGCCGCTTCGGTGTGCTCGGCGTGCAGCTCCGGCGACAGCCCGGCGCGCAGCAGCACGTCGCGCCACAGGGCGATCTGCTCGTCGTCCGCCTGTTTGATGAACGTCAGGTAGATGAACAGCAGATAAGCCGCCTGGTGCATCTCTTCGGTGTAGCCGTTGTTCAGCATGCGGATAAAGGTCTGGCTTTGGCGGCCGCCCATTTCCTGGATCATCGATTCGATCAGCATCGGTTTGACCCTCAGCAGATGGGCCAGCGAATCGATGGCTTTGCGGGTGTCGGACGTCAGGATGCGGTAACCGATAATGAATACGACGATCAGGGCGGCGAGGATGATCCAGGTCATTTAGGCTTTATTACACTCTCAATACGCCATAAGAGGGGCGGGAGGCGCTGTGCGACAGCGCCCGCTATCAATGCTGTTCGCCGCTGAAATTACCGACCGCGCTCTGTTGGCGCAGGTGGTGATTGAAGGTGGCCGCGTCTTTGGCTAGCGCGTCCAGATGGGCGCCGAGCATTTTGATCTGCTTCACCAGCGCATGCTGTTCCGGCACCGAACTGGCGGTGCTCAGCTTGCGCGCCAGTTGTTCATTCTGCGCCCGCAGCGCGGCTTCGCGCTGTTTGGCTTCTTCCAGCAGTTGCTGCAGCGCCTGGTAGCTCTGCTGCCATTCGCGGTGTTGCCGTTCGAAGCTGCTCTGCAACTCATTCATCGCATTTTGAAACTGGATTTCCAGCTCGCGCATTGTCATGGGCTCGATCCTTTGCGGCACTCAATGATGGCTTAGCAGTATAGCGAAAACTGTTCGCAAGCTCACCCGTTGACGACAAATGAGACAAATGCCGCTGACAATTCCCGGCTTGCAACCGTGGCAAGGCGTCTTACAATCGACCCCATTCCCAGCCGTAACGGCTGCCGTTCAAGAGAGGTGGGACATGAGCGAGCAGGAAAAAGACTTTTTTGAACAGGCGATGGCGGACGTGGTGCCGCTGGCGAGCGGGCGGCAGACGCTGTACCTCAAGCCGCAGGAGGCGGTGGACAAAAGCGCGCGGCGCGAAGCGCAGCGGCTGATGCAGGAAAACTTCCTCAGCACTGATTTTCTCGAGGTGATCCCCTGCGAACAGCCGCTGGAGTTCAAAGGGGAAGGCATTCAACAGGGCGTGCTGGACAAGCTGCGCAACGGGCGTTACCCGCCGCAGGCGTCGCTGAACCTGCTGCGCCAGTCGGTCGAAGCCAGCCGGCAGGCGCTGTTTCGCTTCATTATGCAGGCGGAGGCGCAAAACCTGCGTTCGCTGCTGATCGTGCACGGCCGCGGGCGGCAGAACGAAAGCCATCCGAATATTGTGCGCAGTTACGTCGCCAAATGGCTGGCGCAGTTTGAACAGGTACAGGCGTTTTGCCGCGCCTTACCGCGCGACGGTGGCGAGGGCGCCTGCTATGTCACGCTGCGTAAATCGGTGCAGGCCAAGGCGGAAAACTTTGAGCGCCACGCCAAGCGCAGCCGTTGAAGGGATAGCCGAAATAAAATGGCCGGCGAATATCGCCGGCCATCGATGAATTATTTATTAAATATTTTATAGTCCAGCGAATAACGGCCGGCGCCGGTTACCGCCAGCAACAGCAAGCCGCCAATGATGCTGATGTTTTTAAAGAAGTTGATTTCGTTGCCCATCATTTCCATGCCGGTCATTTTCCAGAACGGATGGCCGATAAACGCGGTGCCCAACACATACAGGGCGAAAATGACCGCGATAGGGCGAGTAAACAGACCGAGAATAAGCGCGATGCCGAAAATAAACTCCACCACCACGGCAACGATCGCCGCCAAATAAGGCACCGGCGTGCCATAGCCTTCCATCGCCGTGACGGTCGCACCGAAGTTGACCAGTTTCATCCAGCCGAAAATGATAAACAGAATCATCAGTAATATGCGGGACAGCAGAATTACGCCGTCTTTTGAGCTATCACCCATTTCGAACTCCTTAGCCACTGTCGGAATGATGTTGTCTTACTGAATAAAGATTAGAACAATTTACGTTTTTTTCTAGCGGCGACGGGCGGTTGCGCCATTTTTTTCGGTGGGCGAGACGCGTGGTGAAGCCGGCGGCATTGCCTATACTTGAGCCTGGAGCAAAAACAATAAAACAGGCAATGTGAGGCCAAAATGGACGAGGAATTGACCGCCGCCGGTTACCGCCGTTATTCCGGCGACAAGATTGACGTTTATTTTAACAGCGCGATATGCCGCCATTCCGCCAACTGCGTGCGTGGCAACGCGGCTATTTTTACCCTGAACCGCCGCCCGTGGATTATGCCGGACAATGCCGACGCGGCGGAGGTGAAACGCGTTATCGACACCTGCCCCAGCGGCGCACTTAAATATAGGGAGAAATAATATGGAACATAAAATACTGGCAGACGACAAACGTTTTTATATCAATGACGAGCAGGGCAAGCTGATCGCCGAGATCTCTTTCGTGCCGAGCGGCGACAAGCTGACCATTATCGATCACACCTGGGTGGATGAGTCATTGAAGGGGCAGGGCGTCGGCAAAAAGCTGGTGGCGCTGGTGGTGGAGAAGATGCGCGCGGAGCGGCGTAAAATCATTCCGCTATGCCCGTTCGCCAAGCATGAGTTTGATACCACGCCGGCCTATCAGGACATTCGCGCCTGAGGCGATAACGGGGCGCGGTGCGCCCCGGTTATTCAGCAGACGCCGAAATCGCCGTCTTCGTGGTACAGCGCCACATCGCTGGCCTGCACCTCCGTGCGCTGCTCTTTGCCCAGTTCATTCCAGCTGCAAACCAGGGTTTCGCCGTCGATCGCCACCACGGTCATCTTTGGGCCGCCGGTGGTGCGTTGAACAAAATCACCGATATTGAATGCCATGCGTTCCTCCACAACAGATTAAACCTCACCTATTGATAACACAGAATGGCGCTGCCGTTGGCACGAGTTTCGTTATGTATTATTTTATATAGCGATTATCACCAAGGAGAGCAGAATAACATGCCGGGATTATTGATGTTTTATGTGGGCGGTACGGCGCCGGGCGCCAATATTGAGCTGCACGACGTACAGTTCGCGGCGGCGGATCGGCCGGAAGAGGCGTATCCGCTGCTGCGTGAAAAGTGGTTCGGCGATAAGCGCAAGGTGCATGTCGACGGCTATGCGCGCATCGACTGGGCGGACGGTTACGACGTGAGCCTGGAGCCTGCGCCGTTCGCCGGTGAAGAGAAGCTGTTTTTCGTCAACGTGGGCGGCTACCGCAGCGATGAGCTGGCGGAATTGCACCAGTTCGGCCTGTTTGTGGCGCGTTCCGCCGGCGAGGCGAAGGACAAAGCCAAACGGGTGCTGCTGACGGACAGCGCGCAGCAGCACAAGGATGACCTGGCCGAGGTGGACGACTGCCTGCTGCTGCAGGCGCTGCAAGGCTACCACGTGCATCTGCGGGCCAATCCGCACGGTAAACCGGCCCGGCCGCTGTGGCAGGGGTATCTGCCGATCGGCGAACCCGCGTTATAACGCCGCCAACGCCTGCAGCTGTTGCCGCAACCAGCGGCAGGCCTCAGGCCGGCCGTTCTTGCGGTGCAGGTAGATTTTGATCTGATACGGCGGCACCGGAAACGGCAGGGGGTGGATATCCAGCGCCGCCGCCTGCCGCAATTTTTGCGCGGCGTAGCGCGGCATGCTCATCACCAGTTCGCTGTCGGCGACGATGAACGGCGCTCCCAGCAGCGAAGGCGTGCGGATGGCGATATCGCGCTGCAGCCCCAGTTTGTCGAGCTGGTAGTCAATGACGCCGCGCTGTTCGTTCCACGGCGTCACCACCAGATGGCGCGCCCGCAGGTAGTTTTCCCGCGTCAGCTCGCCGTATTTTGCGCTGAAGGCGGGCGAACAGATCGCCACATACTCATCCTCCAACCAGCTCACCTCGTCGATCTCCGGATAGCTTTCGCCGTCGGTTTCGGTAAAGCCCAGCGCGAAGTCGATACGCCCCGCCAGCAGATCGTTCAGCGCCACCTTGCGCTCGGAATAGCGCAGCTGAAACGACAGCCCCGGTGCCAGGCGCTGCATCTGCGCCATCAGCGCGGGAAACACCGCGAAGGCGGTGTAATCGGTAATGGCGAAGGTGAAGCTCTCCCGGCTTTCGGCGGGAACGAAGCGCGGGCGCGGATGCAGCCCTTTGGCCAGCAGCGCCAGACTTTCGCTGACGGTCGGGGCCAGGCTGTCGGCATACACCGTCGGGTGCATATCGTTGCCGACCCGGTAGAACAGCTCGTCCGCCAGCGCCTTGCGCAGCCGGATCAGCGCGTGGCTCAGCGCCGACGCACTGAGGGCCAGCTCCGCCGCGGCGCGCGTCACCGATCGCAGCCGATAGACCGCTTCGAACACCAGCAGCAGGTTGAGATCGAGACGCTTCAAATCCAGATGCATGATATTCATTACCTGTTGATGAAAATGCAGTTCATACAGTATTTGAGGCGCGATATGCTGGCAAGCACAGTTATCAACACACTCAGGATTTGCCATGACCATTGAGATTTACCCGGCGCAAAAAAGCGACGCCAAACTGATTCTGGATATGATTATCGAGCTGGCGGTGTACGAAAAGGCGCGCGAGCAGGTGCTGGCCAGCGTGGAAGATATCGAACGCAGCCTGTTTGGGCCGGGCGCCTGTTCCGAAGCGCTGATTTGTACGGTAAACGGCGAGCCGGCGGGTTATGCGGTGTTCTTTATGAGTTACTCCACCTGGCTGGGTAAAAACGGCATCTATCTGGAAGACCTGTACGTGGCGCCGAAGCATCGCGGCGCGGGCGCCGGTAAAAAGCTGCTGCGGCACATCGCCCAACTGGCGTGCGAACGGCAGTGCGGCCGCCTGGAGTGGAGCGTGCTGGACTGGAACCAACCGGCCATCGATTTCTACCTCAGCATCGGCGCGCAGCCGCAGGGCGAGTGGGTGCGCTATCGTATGGAGGGCGAAGCGCTGACGCACTTCGCGGCGCACGGGGCGGCGCTGCCGGCATAATAGCCGTTGGGGGGAGGCGGCCTCCCCAACTGTGGTGATGTGAACGGTTTACTGCGGATTAATCAGGCGGGTTTGCGGGCGGCGAGAATGAAGATCATCGGGCGCTCCTGCTCTTCGTCCAGCGCCGGATTAGCGGCGATTTGCTGCGTGCTGGGGCCCCATTCGTTCAAATGCTGGATGATAAAGCCTTGCTGCGCCAGCGGGTTGATATAGCCGCCGAGCGTGCGGTGCTGCTTGATGACACCTTCCGCCAGCCAGTTGGAAACGCGCTGGCCTTCTCGCTGGTAGCCGTTCACCGGCCAGGATTTCTGCCCGTTGCCGTCGGTCAGCCAGCCCTGCTGCGCCGGGGCGGTGTAGATCGGGTGCTCGGCGGTGAAGATGAACTGCCCGCCGGGTTTCAGCGCGGCGTAAACCGTGGCGAACAGGGCGGCCAGATCCTCGAGGTAGTGCAGCGTCAGCGAGCTGTAGACCAGATCGTAACTTTCCGGCGGCAGCTGCAGCTGCGCCAAATCCTGCTGACGGTACTCGATGCCCGCGTCGGCGGTCATCTCTCGCGCCTTGGCCAGCATTTTTTCCGAGACGTCCAGCCCCAGCACGTCGGCGGCGCCCTGTTCGCGCACGCTGCGGCAAAACCAGCCGTAGCCGCAGCCGAGATCGACCACGCTTTTGCCCTGCAAATCCGGCAGGATGCGGCGGATGGCGGGCCATTCCGGCGCGCCGTCCAGGCCGTGCTGCGAGCGGCTGAGCTGCGCATAGCCGTCGAAAAAGGCCTGATTGTCATAGATGTTTTGCGTCATGAAGACTCCTTAGTGAATGACGGCGGCGGAATGCCGCTGCCATACCGTGCATATTGCTGCATAATTCTACGCTGACAACATGAATAACGGGAATGACGATGGACATGATTTCGGTGCGGCAAGCGCCCGAGCTGGCGCCGCGCGCCATTGCGTATTTTCAGCGGCACTGGGCCACGGCAGAGACGCTGATGATGTATGAAGACGCCATCAACCGCAGCCTTGGCGCCACCAACCCGCTGCCGCAGTGGTACCTGCTGATGGAAAATGACCAAATCCTCGGCTGCGCGGGGCTCATCACTAACGACTTTATCAGCCGTGGGGAGTTGTATCCCTGGCTGTGTGCGCTCTACGTAGAAGAAGCGCAGCGCGGCCGGGGCTACGGCGCCAAACTGATTGAGCATGTGGCGGCGGAAACCCGCCGGCTGGGCTTCCCGCAGCTGCACCTGTGCACCGATATGGAAGGCTACTACGAGCGCAGCGGCTTCGTTTACAACGGGCTCGGGTATCACCCCTGGGGCGAGGCCTCGCGGGTCTATTCACGGGTGCTGTGATCGCCGCCGCCGGGGGCGATCAAGACAAATCTGACTTTTCTTTCACCTCATCGCGCATCGCGGGTTACACTGGCCGCTTGTTCGCCACCGACCGGGTTAATTCGCCGCCGCGATGAGAGTGCCACGCCAGCTACAGCAACGCTTTACCGCCTGCATCGCCATTATGGCGGTGCTGTTGCTGTTTGTGGCGCCGGTGGTGTCGAAATCGCTGATGCACCACCCGATGATGGGCGGCATGGTGCAGACGGACGCCGCCATGCCGCACGACATGCACGCGATGGCGATGCCCGCCGCCGAGCATGCCGGCCACCACGGCATGGATCCTGCGGAGATGATTTTCTGCGGCTATTGCGAGCTGCTGATCCACGTGCCGCTGCTACTGTGGACATTCGTCCCGCTGCTGTGGCTGATGGCGCGCATCGCGCGCCTGCCTTGCGCGCCGCGCATCGTTTCTCCGCCCATTCGGCGCCTGACTCTGCGGCCGAGCCCGCGCGGGCCACCCGGCCAACCGTTTTTCCCTATTGCTTGATCATGGGTAACGCCGTCCGTATCGCTGCGGACGGTTTGCCTGCGCGCACAGTTTGAAAAACGAGAAAGGCCATGTCTTCAATAACCAAAACTCCACCTGCCGCATCGCCACGTGGCGCGATGCTGAACCTGATCAGACGGCTGCATTTTTATATCGGCCTGCTGGTCGCTCCTTTTATTCTGGTCGCTGCATTGACCGGCACGCTGTATGTGTTGACCCCGCAGCTTGAAGAGGCGCTGTATCACGATGCGCTTTTCACCGAACCGCACGGGCAGGCGAGATCGCTGGCTGACCAGATCGCCGCCGCCCGCCGCGCGGCGGGTGACGAGGCGCGTATTTACGCCGTGCGCCCGGCACCCGGCGCAATGGACACCACGCGCGTACAGTTCGCGGGCGCCGATCTGGGCGCTTCCGAGTCGCGCGCGCTGTTTGTCGATCCTTATACCCTGGCGATCAAGGGCGATATGACGGTGTACGGCACCTCCGGCGTGCTGCCGCTGCGCACCTGGCTGGACAAGCTGCACAGCAGCCTGCTGCTTGGCGATCTGGGGCGCAACTACAGCGAGCTGGCGGCCTCCTGGCTGTGGGTGGCCGCGCTGGGCGGCGTGGCGCTGTGGCTGGCGACGCGGCCGAAGCGCAAGCTGAAAAGGGCGAAAGGGGGCTTCGCCGCCAGCCGCCATTGGCATATCACGCTGGGCGTGGCGCTGCTGGCCGGGCTGCTGTTCTTCTCGGCTACTGGGCTGACCTGGTCGCAGTGGGCCGGCGGCAACATCGACGCGCTGCGGGCCAACCTGGGCTGGCTGACGCCGCAGGTCAACACCAGCCTGCAGGCCGATGCGCCGCAGACGCCGGCCGATCCGCACGCCGAGCACCGCGGGATGATGCCGGGCATGAAGATGGGCCCTGCCGCGCAGGCCAATGCGTTGAACGGTGATTGGGATCGGGCGCTGCACGCCGCGCGCGCCGCCGGAATAGATGCCGCCAAGGTCGAGCTGCGCCAGCCGAAAGGCGAGGGCAAAGCCTGGACGGTGACCGAAGTGGATCGCAGCTGGCCGACACAGGTGGACGCGGTTGCCATCGCGCCGCAAAGCTTCGCCGTCGTCGACCAGGTGCGGTTCGACACCTTCCCGCTCATCGCCAAACTGACCCGCTGGGGCATCGACGCCCACATGGGCATTCTGTTCGGCTTGCCGAATCAGCTGCTGCTGGCGGCGTTCGGCCTTGGGCTGTGCTTGATGATCGCGTTGGGTTACCGCATGTGGTGGATCCGCCGCCCGGCGGCGGGGGCGCAGCATCCGGTGCATACGCTGATTGCCGCCTGGCTGGCGCTTTCCCTGCCGGCGCGAACCGTCACGCTGCTGGTGGCTTCCGCACTGGGGTATTGCCTGCCGGTGATGGGCGTGAGCCTCGCGGCGTTGCTGCTGGTGGACGTGTGGCGTTGGCGCGGCCAACGGCAGGGCCACCGGGACGAAACGCCGGAAGCGGCCGCCCGCCGCGCCGAAGTGCGCAAGTTCCGCGCGGCGGTGGCGACGGTGGCGGTGGCGGTTGGCTGCGTGATGGGCCGAGCGATCCTCGGCGGCACCGTCGAGCAATTCCAGCTGCCGATCGGCGCCTGGAGCGCCCAGATGGTGATCATGCAGAGCCTGATGGTGCTGCTGTATACGCTGGTGTTCACCCTGCTGCTTTCCATTCCGCTGTGGTATTTCTTCCTGGGGGAGAAAGAGGGGCGGTGAGGGGCGTCCGGCATGCCTGCGGGCATGCCGGATATTTGGGAATGGGGCTTAAGCACGTATTATCTCACTGGATAGGCAATTTCCACTGAAAGTAAGCGAACGATGACGTTTGAATAAGCTTGAAATAAAAATATATAAATCAATGTATTGGTTGATATTTCAGTACTGTATCCTATCCATTTGCGCAATTTTGTTCAGAAAGTTTTTTCAGTTCTGCTCTTCTATAAAATACCCCATCGGGCCGTGCCAAGCCTGGGACTTTGGCGTACTCCCAAACTGAAAAATGCGTGAATTGGTAATCGCGTTCTGGTTTGGTTATTCTCTGAGCTGGACACATTTTGCTCAAGGAAAGTGAATGGACGCAAAGCAAATTGCACATGGAATTTTGGATGGAATTTCGACTATACCCAGCGGGATATATCATGGCGTCGTTCGCACTTGGCAAGGAGCTGGATTGGCTGGTAGCAACCTCAAAACTAGAAACCAAGAAGAAACAGAACGTTTCGCCCGTATGGTTAAGTCGATGGGTAACAGTGAAGAACCCTTACGACGCCTGATTACTATTGTGATCACTGATTTCTATCAGAAATTAGACGCTAGCGGCAAAGAGTCCATCAATAATAAACTAGCCTATGGTGTCGGTCGTCTTGGTGGACGAACCGGGGGCCAATTTGCATTGGCGCAATTTGCGGCTCACATGATGCTAAGGAAAGCGACCTCTGCATTAGCGTATAAACAATTTGTACGCTTTGGCGCTTCGTTCACTCTCAACCTTGTAATGTTACAGGGACTTATCGAAGAGGCAGCCCAAGCATCCCGACGAATGCAAGTTAAGTTTCCTCAAACATTCCGGAAGGTGTCGGCGTTAAATTTAGATATGGCATATTTCTTGGTTGAGGAACAACTAGAGCCGTATCTCCAATTCATTAACAGCCACCCTATGCTTTGTAAAGGTATTCAGAATGAACTCTGCAAAATCCTCTCTAACCAGAAAACTCACTAAGTATATAGGGTTAGGTGCTTCGCATGCTTTGGAAGCGATAGTAACCGGCGTTTGCGCGATTGCTGCTTTCATGTCGCTGTTCTTACTTGATGGGGCAGTGATGAAGGTTGCTGGCTTTGTTGGTTTCTTCGTTGCCGGCTATCTAATCACCCTGGCGATTGCATGGCTGCGTGGGGAGCGGTAACAAAGTGGCGACGTAATTTTCTTGTCGCCATTACAAAGATTCCACTGTGTCCATTACTTCACCTACTGTATTCCCAAAGCTCTCGCGGGCCTGTTTCTTTACTGGATCTGTGCGGAGCCGCCTGGGAAACTGTGTCGTTAGTGGGGGGGGCCCGATTAGGCAGGCTGCTCATCATACTCTTAATCATTGGCCCCATCCCACACTGGTTCGAGCGGACACTCTTTCTCCGGATTTAATTAGGTATTCTCGGACAAATACAAAAACAAAAAAGCCCACAACTGAAGTTGTGGGCTTTTTCGCTATTATCGCCGGGTCTATCTGGTTCACTGGCGACGTATTTGGTGGAGCTGGGGGGATTTGAACCCCCGTCCGAAATTACTACACCGTCGGCACTACATGCTTAGTCCAATCTTTACATTCGCCGGCCAGCTGCGGATGGACACGCTACTGACAGACTAGCCTGATTGAGTTTAACGCTTCAGCCCCAGGCAGGACATCCACGCGATCTCTTTTGGGTTTGACCTCTCTTGATCCCCGTCCTAAGAGCGGAGGCTAGGGAGAGAGGGCTCTAAGCAGGGTATTAAGCTGCTAAAGCGTAGTTTTCGTCGTTTGCGACTATTTTTTTGCGGCTTTTTACGAGGCCAACCGCCCCTCGGCATGCTCCTAGGGCTTCGCAAATCCCGTCGAATCCAGAATCAGCCCCAAGTAACTTTGTGCAGTATACCAGAAGTTTACTTCGATAAGCCAGCGGCTTAACGATTGGCGTGCTTCATGATACGGGCTTTCGCCGTCTGCCATTCGCGATCTTTGATGTCATCGCGTTTGTCGTGCTCTTTCTTGCCTTTGGCTACGCCGATCTTGATCTTGCTCCAGGCATTTTTCCAATACAGGGACAAGGCCACCACGGTGTAGCCATCGCGGTTGACGCGGCCGAGCAGGGTATCCAGCTCGCGTCGTTTCAGCAGCAGTTTACGGGTACGCGTCGGATCGCACACCACATGCGACGAAGCCACGTTGAGCGGGGTGATGGTGGCGCCAAACAGATAGGCTTCACCGTCACGGAACGTCACGTAGCTGTCGCTGAGGTTGGCTTTGCCTGCACGCAGCGATTTAACTTCCCACCCTTGCAGCGACAGGCCCGCCTCGAACTCTTCTTCAATGAAGTATTCGAAACGCGCGCGCTTGTTTTGAGCAATGGTGGCGGAACCGGATTTGTGTGCTTTTTTCTTTGTCATAGTGCGTTCATTATACTGGATGCTTCAGCGAAAGAAATCCTTTCCCGTTCAGCACCTGCGCAATTTTTCGCATTTTTGGCGCCCTCAGCCCTTAGCAGATTTTTTGTTTGCCGCCAGATAAATGGTATTATCTGTACGTTTTATGTCTCACAGGAAATGATATGCCCCAGATCAGTCGGTCTGCGTTAGTGCCGTTCAGCGCCGAGCAGATGTATCAGTTGGTTAACGATGTTCATTCTTATCCCGATTTTCTGCCAGGCTGCACCGGCAGCCGGGTGCTTAATGCTACCAACAATGAAATGACCGCCGCGGTGGACGTCGCCAAGGCCGGTATCAGCAAAACTTTTACCACGCGCAATACGCTGTTGGATAACCAGAGCATCAATATGCAACTGGTCGATGGCCCGTTCCGCAAGCTGATGGGCGGCTGGCAATTCACGCCGCTGAGCGAAGAGGCCTGCAAGGTGGAGCTGCACCTGGACTTCGAGTTCACCAATAAACTGATTGAGCTGGCGTTCGGCAAGGTGTTCAAAGAGCTGGCGGGCAACATGGTGCAGGCATTCACCCAGCGGGCGAAAGAGGTCTACAGTGTCTGACATCCAGGTCGAGGTGGTGTACGCCTTGCCGGAGCGCCAGTACCTGCGCAAGGTGAAGCTGGCCGAGGGCAGCAGCGTTGAGCAGGCGATTGCGGCTTCGGGCCTGCTGGAGCTGCGCCAGGATATCGATCTCAAAAGCAACAAAATCGGCATCTATAGCCGCCCGGCCAAGCTGGGCGATACGCTGAGCGACGGCGACCGGGTGGAGATCTACCGGCCCTTGCTCGCCGATCCGAAAGAGTTGCGCCGGCAACGGGCAGAAAAGGCAAAAAAATAAGGCGCTTATAGCGCCTTATTTTTTATCTGAAACGGATTTTCTCTTCCGCGTTGCAGCCTGCGACTGTCATGAGGAACATCATGCCCCCTCATGGGCCGAAAGAGCGGGCGGCGCCGATTACTTGGTCAGCGCCGGTTTGTTTTGGATATCGGTCAACACGCCTGCGCTGTCGAAGGTCAGCGTCAGCGTCTGCTGGGTGATGTCTTCATGGCCAGGCTGCTGACGGAACACATAGAACCACGTCTGAGTCCCGAACGGGTCTTGCAGCATTGGGGTGCCCAATGTGTAAGCGACCTGTTGCTGGGTCATCCCTTTCTGAATTTTCGCCACGTCGGTCGACGTCAGGTAGTTCCCCTGATTGATGTCAGGACGATAAACCACCTTTTCAAAAGTAGAACAGCCTGCAGTCAGCATCACAAGAACTACAGCGGCGGCAGTCAGCGTTTTACAGCGCATAGTAATCACATTCCTTTAGGGCATAGGATGCCGATGATAATAGACCTTGCGGCAGTTGGAAACCTTTATACCCTTCATCTTTCAAGTTGCGACGCGTTGGCTTTCTTTCAGCACCTCAAGCGCTTGGCCTGTTTCAGGCCGTTGAGGAGGCTTCGAATCGCCGCCGCGCCGCACTTTAGATATCTTTCGGGTCAACAGCGTCACTGTCAGACCGCAGGAAAGTGAAAAAGTTGAGCTTTTTTATGCCGCCAGCAGTTCTTTGGCGTTCGCCAGCGTATTGCGGGTGACTTCGCTGCCGCCGAGCAGGCGCGCCAGCTCCTGCAGCCGGGCGCGTTTATCCAGCGGCGCCATCTGGGTTTCGGTGACCGTGCCGTCGGTCTGTTTGCTGACGAACAGGTGCTGATGCCCGCATCCGGCCACCTGCGGCAGGTGAGTCACGCACATCACCTGGGTGGATTCGCCGAGCTGGCGCAGCAGGCGGCCGACGATGGCGGCGGTCGGGCCGCTGATGCCCACGTCCACCTCATCGAAGATCAGCGCCGGGGTTTCCATCTTGCGGGCGGTGATCACCTGAATGGCCAGCGCGATGCGCGACAGCTCACCGCCGGAGGCGACCTTCGCCAGCGGCTGCAGCGGTTGCCCCGGGTTGGTGGAGACGCAGAACTCGGTGCGGCTGGCCCCTTCGGCGCTCAGATGCTGCGGCTCGAAACGCACATCGATGTTGAACTTGCCGTGCGGCATGGAGAGCGCCTGCATGCTGTCGGTGATGAGCGTGGTCAGCTCGGCGGCGTAATGTAGGCGTTTCTGATGCAGCTGCTCCGCCAGCGCCAGCGCCTGGTGGTGATGTAGGGTGACTGCCTCGTTCAGGTGCTCATGGTCGCTTTCCTGCTGCGAAAGCAGCTGTTGTTCATCCAGCAACTGCTGATGCAGCTGCGGCAGCTCTTCCGGTGCAACCTGGTGTTTGCGCGCCAGGCTGATTTGGCGCGACAGGCGCTGTTCCAGCTCGTGCAGACGGTTGGGATCGAGATCCATGCGATCGGCGTAGTGGCGCAGCTCGTCGCTGGCTTCGCTGATCTGGATAGAAGCCTCTTCCAGCATGTCCAGCAGGCCGCTGAGCTTATCGTCCAGCCCGGCCAGCTCGAGCAGCAGGTGCTTGGCGCTGTAGAGCTGGCTGAGCATGTTGTTCTCGTCGCTGTCGGCCAGCAGCTGCAGCGTCTGCTGGCTGAGGGTCAGCAGCTGGCCGCTGTTGGCCAGGCGCTTGTACTCGGCGTCGGTCTGCTCGAACTCGCCAGCCTGCGGCGCGAATTCGTTCAGCTCTTTCAATTGGTATTGCAGCAGCTGCTTGCGCGCTTCGCGCTCGATGGACTGCTGCTGATGGTGCGCCAGCTCGCGGCAGCTCTGGTGCCAGCGTTGGTAGGCCTGGCCCATCGCCGCCAGCAGGGCGGGTTCGTCGGCGTAGGCGTCGAGCAGCGCTTTTTGGTGCTCCGGTTTGAGCAGCAGCTGATGGGCGTGTTGGCCGTGGATTTGGATCAGGCGTTGCCCCAGCTCGCGCAGCTGCGACAGCGGCACGGCTGTGCCGTTGATAAAGCCGCGCGAACGGCCGTCGGCGTTGATCACCCGGCGCAGCAGGCATTCGTTGCTGTCGTCCAGCTGGTTCTGTTCCAGCCACTCGCGCGCAGACGGGGTGTCCGCCAGCGAGAAGCGGGCGCAGATGTCGGCGCGGGCGGCTCCCAGGCGCACCACGTTGCCGTCGGCGCGGTTGCCGAGGCACAGCCCCAGCGCATCGATGGCGATGGATTTGCCGGCGCCGGTTTCACCGGTGATCGCCGTCATACCCGGTTGAAAATCGATTTCCAACTCACGAACGATAGCAAAGTTGCTGATGGTTAATTGCGCCAGCATGGGAACCTTCCTGTGTATAAACACATAACTGTAGTTTCATACAGTATAAACTGGTTTTATATACAGTAAAGTGGCCGGCGCAGATTTTAGAACAATTTTTTCGACCAGCCCAGCTTGGTGCTTAACGTGTTGAAATAGCTATAGTCCTTCGGGTGAATCAGATTCAGGTGGAAATCGCTGCGGCGGATTAGCACTTCTTCGCCTTCCTGGATCGGCAGTGCGATCTGGCTGTCGCAGCTGATCTCCAGATCGCTGCCGATCTGCGAAAACTTCAGGCGGATGGTGCTGTCGCCGTTGATCACCAGCGGCCGGGCGGAGAGGGTGTGCGGGAACATCGGCACCAGCGCGATCGCCTCCAGCGACGGGGTGAGGATCGGCCCGCCGGCGGAGAGCGAGTAGGCGGTGGAGCCGGTCGGCGTGGCGATGATCAGGCCATCGGAGCGCTGCGAGAAGGCGAAGCGATCGTCGATGTACACCTCGAATTCGATCATGTGCGCCACTTTGCCGGGGTGCAGCACCACTTCGTTGATGGCGGTGCTGATGCGGCACTGCTGGTGCTCTTTATGCACGATGGTTTCCAGCAGGAAACGCTGTTCGTCGATATACTCGCCTTCCAGCACGTCCGCCAACTGCTGCAGGGCGTTGTCGGGATCGAGATCGGTGAGGAAGCCGAGGTTGCCGCGGTTGACCCCGATCACCTTGATGTCGTAACGCGCCAGCACGCGCGCGGCGCCGAGCATGTTGCCGTCGCCGCCGACCACCACCGCCAGATCGGCGCGCTGGCCGATATCCGCCAGGCTGCCGGTCACGGCGTCTTTCAGCCCCAAATCATGGGCGATCTGGCGTTCGACCATCACCGAATAGCCGCGGGCGACCAGCCAGTGGAACAGCATCTCGTGGGTTGCCAGCGCTGAAGGGTGACGCGGGTGGCCAACAATGCCAATACAGGCGAATTTTTTATTCATTTGTTGTGATTTTCCTCACCGGGACCCGTTTATGCCCCACATTGTGACCGGTTGACTTGAAACCCCGGTTTTGATCCCCATAATAAGCCAAGTTGCGAGATTAATGCTAAAACGCGGAGATATTCATGAGTAGTAAAGAACAGAAGACGCCAAACGAGCAAGTCTCGGAAGAAATGGAACAACACGCTCATCACGATGATACGCTGCCGGAAGCGGCGGAAGGCGTCGATCTGCGCGATGCGCGTATCGCCGAACTGGAAGCCCAACTGGCGGAAGCTCAGCAGCACGAGCGCGACAGCCTGCTGCGCGCCAAAGCGGAAGCGGAAAACATCCGCCGCCGCGCTGAACTGGACGTCGAGAAAGCGCACAAGTTCGCCCTGGAGAAATTCTCCGGCGATCTGCTGCCGGTGATCGACAACCTGGAGCGCGCGCTGGGTCTGGCGGATAAAAACAATCCGGACCTGGCCGCAATGATCGAAGGCATCGAGCTGACGCTGAAATCGCTGCTGGACGTGGTGCGCAAGTACGGCATCGAAATCGTCGGCGACGTCAACGTGCCGTTCAACCCGGAAGTGCATCAGGCGATGAGCATGATGGAATCCGCCGATCACCAACCGAATCACGTGATGATGGTGATGCAGAAAGGCTATACGCTGAACGGCCGCCTGCTGCGTCCGGCGATGGTTGCAGTCTCCAAAGCCAAGGCGTAATCGCCCCGGCAACGGCATAAAGAAAGGCACCCGAGGGTGCCTTTTTTGTCTCTGTACTACGCCTGCGGCAGGCGCGGCATCCAATCGATCGGCGTGAGCCCTTGCTGCTCCAGCAGCTGATTGGCCTGCGAGAAGTGACGGCAGCCGAGGAAACCGCGGTGGGCGGAGAGCGGCGACGGGTGCGGCGCCTTCAGCACATGGTGGCGGTTGCGGTCGATAAAGTTGCCTTTCTTCTGCGCGTGCGAGCCCCACAGCAGGAACACCACGCCTTCACGGTTCTCGTTCAGGGCGGCGATCACTTTGTCCGTAAAGGTTTCCCAGCCCAGGTTGGCGTGCGAGTGCGCGCGGCCGCCTTCCACCGTCAGCACGGTGTTGAGCAGCAGCACCCCCTGTTCGGCCCAGCTTTGCAGGTAGCCGTGATCCGGGCGTTCGAAGCCGGGAATGTCGGTCGCCAACTCTTTATACATGTTTACCAGCGACGGCGGCGCCGGCACGCCGGGGCGCACCGAGAAAGAGAGGCCGTGCGCCTGATTGGGGCCGTGATACGGATCCTGGCCGAGGATGACGACCTTGACGTCCGCCAGCTCGGTATAGCGGAAAGCGTTGAACACGTCCTTCTGCGGTGGATAAATGGTCTTACCGGCCTGGCGTTCAGCGGCAACAAAGGCGAGCGTTTCAACAAAATAGGGCTGCTCTTTCTCTTTGCCGATCACGTCATGCCAGGTGAGGGAGGTGGCCATAAACGCTCTCCTTTGTTTTCTTTAGCAATTCATGGGCTATAGCTTACCGTTTCGGCACGCGCAGCGAAACCCGCTTTTCATTTCTCGCCGCCGAGCCTTATGCAATTATTTTTGAAAATTTACAAAAATAATTGGTTTTTGCCGCAGTGGGAAAATTGATATAAAACATAAATTTGCCCCTTCACGCCCTGTGCTCACCCGGTAAAAATTGACTTTAATCAAGGAACTGGCCCGGTCAGGCTGGTATACAGAACAACAAGACAACAATGGTTTTACCAAATGGCCGAAACCAGAATTGGGTTTTCTCACGACGTGAATTTTTACGCCCTTGTACGGAGGCAACATAATGATTACCGGTATTCAAATTACCAAAGCGAACGACCAGGCGCTGGTGAATTCTTTCTGGCTGCTGGACGATGAAAAAGCGGAAGCTCGCTGCGTGTGCGCCAAGGCCAACTACGCGGAAGATCAGGTTGTCGCAGTCAGCGACCTGGGCCAGATCGAATACCGTGAAGTGCCGCTGGAACTGCAGCCGACCGTGCGCGTGGAAGGCGGTCAGCACCTGAACGTCAACGTGCTGCGTCGCGAAACCCTGGAAGACGCGGTCAAGCACCCGGAAAAATACCCGCAGCTGACCATCCGCGTGTCCGGCTATGCGGTGCGCTTCAACTCCCTGACGCCGGAACAGCAGCGCGACGTTATCGCCCGCACCTTTACCGAAAGCCTGTAATTTGCGGCGCAGTCAATCAGGGAGCTTCGGCTCCCTTTCTGGCGTTTGGCGGCCGAAAACCGAACGCGGATCACATTCTGCACAAAGATAAGCATTCCTGATACAGAACTCATCCGACCTGCCGATAGCTAAATCAGCACCTATTCAGGTGCTCAATAAAAAGTCTATCGACAAGGAGTCGGCATGAGTATGCCTTTAAGTTTTACCTCTGCAGTATCCCCGGTGGTCGCGATCCCTACGCCTCGCGCCGCTGCCGAGACGGCGACGGCGGCGCAGCCCGCGGCAGCGCCGGCAAATCCGGCGCCGGTGGCCTCTCCCTCTCAGAACACGCTCAATGCGCAGGCTCTGTTGAATACGCTGGTCGGCGATATCTCCGCGGCGGCGCCGATGGCGGCGGCGGCAGCTCCGGGCGTGACCCGGGGGCAGCAATCGCAGGAGGGGGATTATGCGTTGGCGCTGTTGGCCAAGGACGTTTATTCACTGAACGGTCAAGGCACCGCCGGGTTCAACCGCTTGAGCGACAGCGCGCTGCTCGGTTTCGGCATCGATCCCGCCAGCCTGCACGACGCGGGCAGCGGTTTCCAGGCCGGGATTTACAGCAACGACAAGCAGTATGTGTTGGCGTTCGCCGGCACCAACGACTGGCGCGACTGGCTGAGCAACGTGCGGCAGGCGACGGGCTATGACGATGTGCAGTACAATCAGGCGGTTGCCGCTGCCAAAAGCGCCAAGGCGGCCTTCGGCGATGCGCTGGTGATCGCCGGCCATTCGCTCGGCGGTGGTCTGGCGACCACCGCCGCGCTGGCGACCGGCACCGTCGCGGTCACCTTCAACGCGGCCGGAGTGTCGGATTACACCCTGAATCGCCTGGGTATCGATCCGGCGGCGGCGAAGAAAGATGCCGAAGCCGGGGGCATTCGCCGCTACAGCGAGCAATATGACATGCTGACCAGCACCCAGGAATCGACTTCGCTGATCCCGGACGCCATCGGCCATAACATCACCCTGGCCAACAACGATACCCTGACCGGCATCGATGACTGGCGGCCGAGCAAGCATCTGGATCGCAGCCTGACGGCGCACGGTATCGACAAGGTGATAAGTTCGATGGCGGAACAAAAGCCGTGGGAGGCGAAGGCCAATGCCTGAAGGGCGTCGCTTGCGGCGGGCGCTGGCGATAGCCTTACTGGCGCTGGTCGCAGTGACCGGTTTACTGATGATGGCTAAGGAGCAACAGATGGGGCAGGAGATTTCGCCGTTTGACGGCCACAGCAATCTGGCGCTGGCTCAGGCGGTGGCGCGCGGCGATACGCAGGGTATCCATGCTCAGGCCACGCAGGATCGCTTGCGCGAGCGGGGCGAACGGCAGGTCACGCTGTTGCAGTGGGCGGTGCTTTCGCAGCAGCCGGATAGCGTGCAGGCGTTGCTGGATCTCGGCGCCGACCCGGCGGCGGCGGGGCTGGACGGCAACAGCGCGCTGCACACCGCGGCGATGCTGCAAGACGCGCAGTACCTGCGGTTGTTGCTGGCCAAAGGGGCGCAGGTGAACGTGCGCAATGCCGTTACCGGCGCCACGCCGCTTGCGGCGGCGGTGTTGGCCGGGCGTGAGGAGCAACTGCGGTTGTTGCTGGCGGCCGGGGCGGACACCACCTTGAGCGATCGGCTGGGGGATACCCCGCTGCATCTGGCGGCGAAGATCAACGCGCCGCACCTGGCGCTGCTGCTGTTGCAGGCCGGGGCCGATGCCCGGGCGCGCAACCAGCAGGGCGTCGCGTTCCAGTTTTATTTCTCGCAAACGCCGGCGCATTTGCAGAATGACGAGCTGAAGGCGCAGTTCCGCGAACTGGATAAATGGCTGCAGGGGCACCGCCTGGCCACGCACTACGGGCAGCCGTAAACGCCCATAAAAAAACCGCCTGTAAAGGCGGTTTTTTCTTAGGCAGCGGGGGTTATTCCGCGTCGCCGGCCGGTTTGGCCTTCGCCTGACGGCGTTTGCCGACGTTTTTGGCGTCGCGGTGGCGCACTTTCACCTTGGCCTTTTCTTTGTTCTTCGCTTTATCTTCCGCGCGTTTGGCCAGTACTTTCTTCGATGGCTTGCCGTTGCTCTTCTCGTTCGGCACCTTGGTTTTCGGCCGCAGTTCGTCGATCACGCGCGCTTTCAGCGGCTCGTTCAGGTAACGGCCCACTTTGCCCAGCAGCAGATGGTCGTGCGCTTCCACCAGCGAAATGGCGGTGCCTTTGCGCCCGGCGCGGCCGGTACGGCCAATGCGGTGCAGGTAAGTATCCGCCGTGCGCGGCATGTCGAAGTTGAACACGTGGGTGATATCGAGGATATCCAGACCGCGTGCGGCAACGTCGGTGGCGACCAGCACGTTAACCCGGCCATCCATCATGCGTTTGACCGCTTCGTTGCGTTTGGCCTGCACCATTTCGCCTTCGAGATAGCAGGTGTTGATGCCCGCTTCGCGCAGCCAGGTGGCCAGCTCGTGCACGCGCTCGCGTTTGCGCACGAAGATCACCGATTTCTGCACGTCCGGCTGTTGCAGCAGGTGGATCAGCAGCGCGGTTTTGTGCTGCACGTCATCGGCGCGGTAATACCACTGCAGGATTTTTTTGCGTTCGCGGCGCGACGGATCGGCTTCCACTTCCACCGGTTCTTTCAGGATGCGCTCGGCGAATTCGCGGATCGCTTCGCCTTCCAGCGTGGCGGAGAACAGCAGCGTCTGGTTGCGCCAGCGGGTTTCGGCGGAGATGGTTTCGATGTCCTGCGCGAAGCCCATATCGAGCATGCGGTCGGCTTCGTCGAGGATCAGGGTTTCCACCGCGCGGCAGTCGAAGTTCTCTTCTTTAATGTATTGCAGCAAACGGCCGGTGGTGGCGACCACCACGTCCTGGTTTTCGCTGAACACTTCCGCGTGGTTCATGTAAGCGACGCCGCCGGTGATGGTGGCGATATCCAGCGAGGTATGAGCAGCCAATTCACGCGCCTGATCGGCGACCTGCATCGCCAGTTCACGCGTTGGCGTCAGGATCAGTACGCGCGGCGGGCCGGATTTTTTGCGTGGAAAGTCCAGCAGGTGCTGCAACACGGGCAGCAGGAAGGCGGCGGTTTTGCCGGTGCCGGTCGGAGCCGAACCTAAGACGTCGCGCCCGTCCATCGCCGGCGGGATCGCAGCGGCCTGAATGGCGGTGGGGCGATCGTAGCCTTTGTCGCGCAGCGCGTCGATCAGGCGGTCATCGAGTTCGAGTTCGGAAAAAGTGGTTGCTGTCATGGTCTACCTCTACTTGGGGCGCCGATTATAGACGGGTTGGCCGCGATCTTCACCTATTTAAGCGGAAAGCCGCTCTTTTCCCGTCGATCAGATTGCCTTATGCTACGCCAGTTTTATAGCCAGGTGGTGAGTGTGAGCAAGCGATCGAAAGCCGATTTTACCCCGCGCCGCGGGGGTTTTACCTTTAAACAATTCTTTGTCGCCCACGATCGTTGTGCCATGAAAGTGGGCACCGACGGGGTGCTGCTCGGCGCCTGGGCGCCGCTGGGGCAGGCGCGCCGGGTGCTGGACATCGGCAGCGGCAGCGGGCTGATCGCGCTGATGCTGGCGCAGCGCAGCGGCGACGAAGTGACCATTGATGCGGTGGAGCTGGACGAAGCCGCCGCCGGCCAGGCGCGCGAAAATGCGGCGGAATCGCCGTGGCCGCAGCGGATCCGCGTGCATGCGCAGGATATTCACCATTATGCGCAGCGGCATGCCGCTGAGTATGATCTGATCGTCAGCAATCCGCCTTATTTCGAGCCGGCGGTGGCCTGCCGCGACCAGGCGCGCCACAACGCGCGTTATACCGAAACCCTGACGCACGATGCGCTGTTGGCCTGTGCGGCACAGCTGCTGGCGGCGCAGGGGACGTTCTGCGTGGTGCTGCCGCACGACATCGGCGCCGAATTCGAACGTCTGGCACAGCAAAGCGGCTGGCACACGGCGGTGAAAGTGAACGTCAGCGATCGGGCCGATACGCCGCTGCACCGGGTGCTGCTGGCGCTGACGCGGCGGGAAATGCCGCTGAAGGAGCAGGCGTTGGCGATCAAACAGGCTGATGGCAGCTACACCGACGATTTCCGCCGGTTGATCACCGACTTCTACCTGTTCTACTGAAAAGAAAAGGGCGCCGATTAGGCGCCCTGTCGCAGAGTTTAAGGCTGCAAAATGGTCGGCAGCGCTTCCGGCAGCAGATCCGGATAGTCCAGCGTGTAATGCAGGCCGCGGCTCTCTTTACGCGCCATGGCGCTGCGCACGATAAGCTCGGCCACCTGCACCAGATTGCGCAGCTCCAGCAGGTTGTTGGAGATGCGGAAGTGAGCGTAGTACTCGTCGATTTCCACCTGCAGCGTGTTGATGCGGCGCAGGGCGCGCTCCAGCCGCTTGGTGGTGCGCACGATGCCGACGTAATCCCACATGAACAGCCGCAGCTCGTGCCAGTTGTGCTGAATCACCACCCGTTCGTCCGCATCGTCCACCCGGCTTTCATCCCAGTGCGGCACCTGTTTGGCCTGCTGAATGAACGGCAGGCGCTGCAGAATGTCTTCCGCCGCTGCCCAACCGTACACCAGGCACTCCAGCAGCGAATTCGACGCCATGCGGTTGGCGCCGTGCAGGCCGGTATAGCTGACCTCGCCGATGGCGTACAGCCCGTCGAGATCGGTGCGGCCGTGCTGATCGACCATCACGCCGCCGCAGGTGTAGTGCGCCGCCGGGACGATGGGGATCGGCTGCCGGGTCAGATCGAAGCCCAGCGTCAGCAGCTTCTCGTGGATCATCGGGAAGTGCTGGGTAATGAACTCCGCCGGCTTGTGGCTGATGTCCAGGTACATGCAGTCGGCGCCCAGGCGCTTCATTTCATGGTCGATGGCGCGGGCGACGATATCGCGCGGGGCCAGTTCGCCGCGCGGGTCAAAATCGGGCATAAAGCGGCTGCCGTCCGGGCGCTTCAGATAAGCCCCTTCGCCGCGCAGCGCTTCGGTCAGCAGGAAGTTGCGCGCCTGCGGATGGAACAGGCAGGTCGGGTGGAACTGGTTGAACTCCAGGTTGGCGACCCGGCAGCCGGCGCGCCAGGCCATGGCGATGCCGTCGCCGGAGGAGATGTCCGGGTTGGTGGTGTATTGGTATACCTTGGCCGCGCCGCCGGTCGCCAGCACCACCGTTTTGGCGCGATAGGTTTCCACCCGCTCCAGCTCGCGGTTCCAGACGTAAGCGCCCACCACTCGGCGGGTGCCCGGCAGGCCGATTTTGTTCGAGGTAATAAGGTCAACCGCGTTGCGGCGCTCCATCACGCAAATATTGGGGTGAGCGCTTGCTTTCCCCACCAGCGTGGTCTCTACTTCCTTACCGGTAGCATCCGCGGCGTGCAGGATGCGGCGATGGCTGTGGCCACCTTCGCGCGTGAGGTGATAATGCTCCTCGCCTTGTGCGTTGACCTCGGTGTCGAACAGCACGCCCTGATCGATCAGCCACTGCACGCAGTGGCGCGCGTTGCCAGCGATGAATTCGACGGCCTCTTTGTCGCACAGGCCGGCGCCGGCAATCAAAGTGTCATCAACGTGTGAGGCAATGCTGTCCGTCTCATCGAACACCGCGGCGATCCCGCCCTGGGCGTAAAAGGTGGCGCCCTCGCTGAGCGGCCCCTTGCTGAGAACGGTAACCTTGCAATGCTGCGCCAGGCGCAGCGCCAGTGACAGGCCCGCAGCGCCGCTGCCGACGATCAGTACATCGCTAACATGTTCAGATGATGGTTGCATAACGTATGATGTGTGCAGAAGAAGAGTGAATTTCATGTTAGCCTAACTGTCCGGGCAAAAGCCACGGATAGGGCGACATCAACAGAAAAAACAATGGCGATATGGAACTTCGTGTTCTATATGAACTCCAAGCGAGTGCTTGCTCAGGAAAATAATGTATGGCTGGCAGTACAATTTTACGCGTGGAGACGGATTTGGGGAGAGTTTACCTCGGATGAGCGAGCAGTTAACGGATCAAGTTCTGGTCGAGCGGGTCCAAAAGGGCGATCAGAAATCGTTTAACCTACTGGTAGTGCGCTATCAGCATAAGGTGGCGAGTCTCGTTTCCCGCTATGTGCCGCAGGGCGATGTGCCCGATGTGGTGCAGGAGTCGTTTATCAAGGCCTATCGCGCACTGGAATCGTTCCGTGGCGACAGCGCTTTTTATACCTGGTTGTATCGAATCGCCGTGAACACGGCAAAGAATTATCTGGTTGCTCAGGGGCGCCGTCCGCCATCCAGTGATGTGGACGCCAACGATGCGGAAAATTACGAAAGTGCGGGCGCACTGAAAGAAATTTCGAACCCTGAGAACTTAATGTTGTCAGAAGAGTTGAGACAGATAGTTTTCCGTACCATTGAGTCTCTCCCTGAGGATCTTCGCATGGCGATTACCCTGCGGGAGTTGGATGGTCTAAGCTACGAAGAGATAGCCGCCATCATGGATTGCCCGGTCGGAACCGTACGTTCGCGTATTTTCCGCGCCCGGGAAGCTATCGATAATAAAGTTCAACCGCTGATCCAGCGTTAGCAATGGCGGGCACAGGAAGGGTACTTAGGCATGCAGAAAGAAAAGCTTTCCGCTCTGATGGATGGTGAATCGTTCGACAGCGAGCTGTTGAGTTCTCTGTCGCAAGATCGAACGCTTCAACAAAGCTGGCAGAGCTATCACCTGATACGTGACACACTGCGAGGTGATGTCGGGCAAGTGATGCATCTCGACATCGCCGATCGCGTAGCCGCTGCACTTGAGAAAGAACCCGCCCGGCTGGTGCCTTCCGCCGTTCAGGAATCTCAGCCGCAGCCTCACACCTGGCAGAAAATGCCGTTCTGGGACAAAATACGTCCTTGGGCGAGCCAGATTACGCAAATCGGTATGGCTGCCTGCGTGTCTCTGGCGGTGATCGTCGGCGTACAGCACTATAACCAGCCTGCTACGCCATCGAACGCGTCCGAATCGCCGGCCTTCACCACGCTGCCGATCATGGGCCAGGCCTCGCCGGTCAGCCTGGGCGTGCCTGCCGACAGTTTCTCTACCGGCAGCGGCCAACAGCAGCAGGTGCAGGAACAGCGCAAGCGTATCAACGCCATGCTGCAGGACTATGAACTGCAACGTCGCCTGCATTCGGATCAGCTGCAGCTTGAGCAAGGCAACCCACAACAGGCTGCCATTCAGGTTCCCGGAACTCAGTCTTTAGGAACGCAACAGCAGTAATGAAGCAAATCTGGTTCTCCGTTTGTTTATTGACGGGCAGCCTGCTCTATTCCAGCATCGCCCCGGCGCAGCCAACTGCGTCCGGGGCGTTATTGCAACAGATGAGCAGCGCCAGCCGTTCTCTCAATTACGAGCTCGCCTACATCAGCATCAGCAAGCAGGGAATCGAGTCGTTGCGCTATCGCCATGCGGTGATCGGCAACGTGCCGCTCGGCCAGCTGTTGCATATGGACGGCCCGCGCCGCGAAGTGTTGCAGCGCGGCGGCGGGATCAGCTACTTCGAACCTGGCCTGGAGCCGTTCACGCTCACCGGCGATCACATCGTCGATGCGCTGCCGGCGATCGTCTATGCCGATTTCACCCGCCTGGCCAAGTACTACGACTTTATCTCCGTGGGCAGCACCCGCATCGCCGATCGGCCGTGTGAAGTGCTGCGCGTGGTGGCGCGCGACGGTTCCCGCTACAGCTACATCGTCTGGATGGACGAGGACACCAAGCTGCCGCTGCGGGTGGATCTGCTCGATCGCGACGGCGAAACGCTGGAGCAATATCGGGTGATCTCCTTCGCGGTCGGCGCCGATGTGCAGGGCGCGATGCAGGGGCTGCTCAAGGCCAACCTGCCGCCGCTGCTGTCGCTGCCGGCGGTAGAAAACGTCCAGCTCAGCTGGAGCACCGGCTGGCTGCCGGCCGGGGTGGACGAGGTGGCGCGTAATCGCCGCAAATTGCCGAACGTCGCCGTGCCGGTTGAATCCCGGCTCTACAGTGACGGCCTGTTCAGCTTCTCGGTCAACGTCAGCCCGGCGGGCAGCGGAGCCGGGCAGCAGTATTATCGTCAGGGGCGCCGCACCATTCAGACCGAAGTGCGAGCGGGCAACGAAATCACTATCGTGGGCGAATTGCCGCCGGCTACGGCCAAGCGCATCGCCGACAGCATTTCTTTCAAGGTATCGCCGTAATGATGAAAGAGTGGGCCACGGTGGTTTCGTGGCAACAGGGCGTAGCGCTGCTGCGCTGTGAACCCAAGGCCGGCTGCGGCAGCTGCACTGCGCGCTCCGGCTGCGGCGCGCGTGCGCTGAACGAGCTGGTGCCGGAAACCGAGCATCAGCTGCAGGTGCATATCGATCAGCCGCTCGAACCGGGGCAGCGCGTTGAAGTCGGCATTGCGGAAGGCAGCCTGCTGCGCTCCGCCATGTTGGTTTACCTGACGCCACTGCTGGGCATGATGCTGGGCGGCACGTTGCTGCAATATTGTTTCGGCAGCGACGCCTCGGCGGCAGTCGGTGCCGTACTGGGCGGCGGGGCGGCCTTTATGCTGGCGCGCCGGTTGGCCCGGCGCCTGGGCGAGCAGGCCGATTACCAGCCGGTGGTGCTGCAGATTGGGTTGCCGCCTACCGCGATGCGCATGCAGGCGGAAAACTCCCCGCTGATTTAAACCGACGGCCGCGTCATCGCCGGGTTGTGATAGGCGGGGATGCGGTTGTGGATCATATGCTCCAGCAGCGCGATGAACAGATCGGCGCTGAGCAGCGAATCGTAGTTAATCGCGAACAGTACATTTCCCTGGCCGTCGAGCAAACGGATGCCGCGTTGCGGATGGTTTTCCAACGCGCGGATCTGCTCGATCGGCACGTTTCCCCGTTCCGTGGTCAGCAAGGTGGCGCTCAGCCGCAGCGTTTCGGTCGGTGTGCCTTGCCGCTTGCCCAGCAGCAGCTGCCATAGCCAGCGCGCGTCGCCCTCAACGGTGTGAAACGGCACCACCTCCCCCTGATAGAGCGCATTCAACGCCAGCGGCCCGCGCTGCTGCAGCTGTTGGTCGACGATCACGTCCGCCAGCCGCCACGAATGGGCGATATTGCTGAAAACCGTGCACCAGGGCTGATCCGCGCCGGCGCGGAACGCCGTGACGTCAAACAGCCCGCCAAAAGCCTTGCCGCCGCGAAAGCGATAGATGTCGCCGATCTTCTCAAACGGGATGAAACGCTCTTTGTGATGGTGGCCGTCAAAGACTCGCACGCCGTGCTCGTACAGGCGATAGGTCAGCGTCGGACGCAGATAATGCCGTAGCGCCAGCAGCGTACAGCCGAGTAAAACCGTGCCCGCGCCGGCCTGCAACAGCGTGATGACCTCGCTCTCATCAATGCTGCTCAGCAGCGGCAGAACCAACAGCGCCGCCCCCACGCTAAACAGCAGCGCCGCCGCCGCCAGAATGCCCCAGTTGACCTTTGAAAAATCGTGCCGGCTCAGCATTTGCCCTTTATCGATCATATGCACCTTCCAATCAACGTACGCAGATATGCTGCCGAACCCCGGTGGGCTGCCGATGTAGTGCCCTGAATAATGTTTTGTCGCGGAGTTCATGCCCTTTCTATCCGAGGGGCGGTGGTGGCGTATATGGGGTTTTTCCTAAAGGGAGTGAGGCAAAATTGAATTCTAAGAGATTGATCCAAATATTCTTTTTCTATAATTTCAGAAGGGGTTTATTGCGCGGCGGTCGGTTATGTATTAGCGCCGGAGTTTCATGGCCACGGAGCGCCTGCAAGCCTTGGGTTCAGGCCGTATCTCCCGTGTTAACATCTGTTTTCACCCGCCGGGGTGCCCTGTAACATTTAGCGGCGCATAATAGAATGCCTTCACTGCACCGATCGCTAGGTTTTCAGTGGTGTGGCATGTAGAATGCAGCGATTCAGGTGCAAGACGGCCTCACCCATTCACTGTCGCTTTAGGTCCATGCGGGTTTCTATAGGCGAGTAATTCAGAAATACCAAGGCAGAAAAACTTTTATAATGAAGCATATACGAAATTTCTCCATTATTGCCCATATTGACCACGGTAAGTCGACGCTGTCTGACCGCATTATCCAAATCTGCGGTGGCTTGTCCGACCGTGAAATGGCCGCGCAGGTGCTCGATTCCATGGATCTGGAGCGCGAGCGCGGCATCACCATCAAAGCGCAGAGCGTGACGCTGGATTATAAGGCGCTGGATGGGCAGACCTATCAACTCAACTTTATCGACACCCCCGGCCACGTTGACTTCTCCTATGAAGTTTCCCGCTCGCTGGCGGCCTGCGAAGGCGCGCTGCTGGTGGTGGATGCCGGTCAGGGCGTAGAAGCCCAGACGCTGGCCAACTGCTACACCGCGATCGAAATGGATCTGGAAGTGGTGCCGGTACTGAACAAGATTGACCTGCCGGCCGCCGATCCGGATCGCGCCGCGCAGGAAATCGAAGACATCGTCGGCATCGACGCTACCGATGCGGTGCGCTGCTCGGCCAAAACCGGCGTCGGCGTGCCCGAGGTGCTGGAGCGCCTGGTGCGCGACATCCCGCCGCCGCAGGGCGATCCGGATGCGCCGCTGCAGGCGCTGATCATCGACTCCTGGTTCGATAACTACCTGGGCGTCGTGTCTCTGGTGCGCGTCAAGAACGGGACGCTGCGCAAGGGCGACAAGATCAAGGTCATGAGCACCGGCCAGGTGTACAACGCCGATCGTTTGGGCATCTTCACGCCGAAGCAGGTCGATCGCGACGTGCTGAACTGCGGCGAAGTGGGCTGGCTGGTCTGTGCGATCAAAGACATCCTCGGCGCGCCGGTGGGCGATACCCTGACCCAGGCGCGTCAGCCTGCGGATAAAGCGCTGCCGGGCTTCAAGAAAGTGAAGCCGCAGGTGTACGCCGGTCTGTTCCCGATCAGCTCCGACGACTATGAATCCTTCCGCGATGCGCTGGGCAAACTGAGCCTCAACGACGCCTCCCTGTTCTACGAGCCGGAAAGCTCCACCGCGTTGGGCTTTGGTTTCCGCTGCGGCTTCCTCGGCCTGCTGCACATGGAGATCATTCAGGAGCGTCTGGAGCGTGAATACGATCTGGATCTGATCACCACTGCGCCGACGGTAGTCTACGAAGTGGAAACCACCGGCAAAGAAGTGATCTACGTCGACAGCCCGTCCAAGCTACCGCCGTTGAACAACATCCAGGAACTGCGCGAGCCGATCGCCGAATGTCACATGCTGATGCCGCAGGAATACCTGGGTAACGTCATCACCCTGTGCGTTGAGAAGCGCGGCGTGCAGACCAACATGGTTTACCACGGCAATCAGGTGGCGTTGACCTATGAAATCCCGATGGCGGAAGTGGTGCTCGACTTCTTCGACCGTCTGAAGTCCACGTCGCGCGGTTATGCGTCGCTGGATTACAACTTCAAGCGCTTCCAGGCCTCCGACATGGTGCGCGTGGACGTACTGATCAACAACGAGCGCGTGGATGCGCTGGCGCTGATCACCCACCGCGACAACTCGCAGTACCGAGGCCGTGAATTGGTGGAGAAGATGAAAGAGCTGATCCCGCGCCAGCAGTTCGACATCGCGATTCAGGCGGCGATCGGCACGCACATCATCGCGCGTTCGACCGTGAAGCAGTTGCGTAAAAACGTGCTGGCGAAATGCTACGGCGGTGACGTCAGCCGTAAGAAAAAGCTGCTGCAGAAACAGAAAGACGGTAAGAAACGCATGAAGCAGGTCGGCAACGTCGAGCTGCCGCAGGAAGCGTTCCTGGCCATTCTGCACGTCGGTAAAGACGGCAAGTAACCGCGACGAGTTCGCGAAACGAGGGAGTTTGCATGGCGAATATGTTTGCCCTGATCCTGGCGTTGGCCACCCTGGTCACCGGGATCATCTGGTGCTTCGAGCGCTTTAAATGGGCGCCGGCCCGCCGCGCGAAGATCGCGGCGGTCAACGAGCAGACCGCGGGCGCCGTAGACGATAAAACGCTGGCGAAAGTGGCGAAGCAGCCTGGTTGGGTAGAGACTGGCGCATCGGTGTTCCCGGTGCTGTTGCTGGTCTTTGTGGTGCGTTCGTTTATTTACGAACCGTTCCAGATCCCGTCCGGCTCAATGATGCCGACGCTGTTGATTGGCGATTTCATTCTGGTGGAGAAATATGCCTACGGCATTAAAGATCCGATTACCCAGACCACACTCATTGAAACCGGTCATCCGAAGCGCGGCGATATTGCGGTATTTAAATATCCGCTGGATCCGAAACTGGATTATATCAAGCGCGTGATTGGCCTGCCGGGCGACCGTATTACTTACGATCCGGTGAATAAGCGCGTTACGGTGCAGCCGTCCTGCAACAGCGGTCAGTCCTGCGATACCGCGCTGGCCGTGACTTACGCCGACGCGCAGCCGAGCGACTTCGTGCAGTTATTCAGCCGCAGCGGCATGGGCGAGGCCAGCAACGGCTTCTACCAAATCCCGCTGAGCGATAACGTGCCGCCCGGCGGCATTCGCATGCGTGAGCGCCAGGAAAGCCTCGGCAACGTCACGCATCGCATCCTGACCGTGCCGGACGCGCAGGATCGGGTGGGCGCTTACTACCAACAGCCGGGCAAACCGCTGGCGGAGTGGGTGGTGCCGGCTGGGCATTACTTCATGATGGGCGACAACCGCGACAACAGCGCGGACAGCCGTTACTGGGGCTTTGTGCCGGAGAAGAATCTGGTGGGTAAAGCCACGGCCATCTGGATGAGCTTTGAAAAGCAGGAAGGTGAGTGGCCTACCGGCGTGCGTTTCAGCCGGATCGGCGGTATTCATTAATCGCTGACTGATTCCCTGTTAATTTCACGCCGCAGCCTACTGCGGCGTGAAAGATTAAGGGGATATAAACACAGCATTATGTTTCCACTCGTTGTAGAATACTTTCTCGAGCGATAAAAAGTTGGCCCCTGCTGGGAGCCACTGCAAACGAAACAGCTTTGGATCGGCTTTCGGCGAAGCAGGCCTGTTCCGTATGCTGCAAGTTTTTGACGCATTCTTGATCTATTGGTAACTCATGAACCCCATCGTAATAAACAGGCTGCAGCGGAAGCTGGGCTACACTTTTCAACAGCAGGAGCTTTTACTGCAGGCTTTGACTCACCGCAGTGCCAGCAGTAAACACAATGAACGTCTTGAGTTTCTGGGTGACTCGATTCTGAGCTTTGTCATCGCCAATGCGCTCTATCACCGCTTTCCTCGCGTAGACGAGGGCGACATGAGCCGCATGCGCGCCACGCTGGTGCGCGGCAATACGTTGGCGGAGATGGCGCGCGAGTTTGATCTGGGCGAATGTCTGCGGCTTGGGCCGGGCGAATTGAAAAGTGGTGGGTTCCGCCGCGAGTCAATCCTGGCGGATACGGTGGAGGCATTGATCGGCGGCGTGTTCCTGGACAGCGACATCCAGACCGTCGAGCGTCTGATTTTGGACTGGTATCGCAGCCGGTTGGACGAAATCAGCCCCGGTGATAAGCAGAAAGACCCGAAAACCCGTTTGCAGGAGTTTTTGCAGGGGCGTCATCTGCCGTTGCCTTCTTATTTGGTGGTGCAGGTTCGCGGAGAAGCGCACGACCAGGAGTTTACCATCCACTGCCAGGTGAGTGGTTTGAGCGAGCCCGTAGTGGGTACCGGCTCGAGCCGCCGTAAAGCCGAGCAGGCGGCAGCGGAACAAGCGCTGAAAAAGCTGGAGCTTGAATGAGCGAAGTAAAACAACACTGCGGGTTTATCGCCATTGTCGGCCGCCCGAACGTGGGCAAATCGACGTTGCTGAACCAACTGCTGGGGCAGAAGGTTTCCATTACGTCGCGTAAGCCGCAGACGACCCGTCACCGTATCATGGGCATCGACACCGATGGCGCCTATCAGGCGATCTACGTCGACACCCCAGGGCTGCACATCGAAGAAAAACGCGCCATCAACCGCTTGATGAACCGCGCGGCCAGCAGCTCGATCGGCGACGTCGAACTGGTGATCTTCGTGGTCGAAGGCACCAACTGGACCGCCGACGACGAAATGGTGGTCAACAAGCTGCGCAGCCTGCGCTGCCCGGTATTGCTGGCGATCAACAAGGTCGATAACGTCACCGACAAATCCAAGCTGTTGCCGCACATCGCGTTCCTCAGCCAGCAGATGAATTTCCTCGACGTGGTGCCTATCTCCGCCGAGAAAGGGATGAACGTCGACACCATCGCCGGCATCGTGCGCAAGCTGCTGCCGGAAGCGGAACACCACTTCCCGGAAGACTACATCACCGATCGCTCCCAGCGTTTTATGGCGTCCGAGATCATCCGCGAGAAGCTGATGCGTTTCCTGGGCGAAGAGCTGCCCTATTCGGTGACGGTAGAAATCGAACAGTTCGTGGCTAACGATCGCGGCGGCTACGATGTGCACGGCCTGATCCTGGTCGAGCGCGAAGGCCAGAAGAAAATGGTCATCGGCAACAAAGGCGCCAAGATCAAAACCATCGGCATCGAAGCGCGGCAGGACATGGAAAAGATGTTCGACGCCAAAGTGCATCTGGAGCTGTGGGTGAAAGTGAAATCCGGTTGGGCGGACGACGAACGTGCGCTGCGCAGCCTGGGCTATGTTGACGATCTGAAGTAACGATCCGTGGACGGCTGGGAGCGCGCTTTCGTCCTGCATGGGCGGCCGTACAGTGAAACCAGTCTGATGCTGGATCTGTTTACCGAAGGTCATGGGCGGGTGCGCTTGCTGGCGAAAGGCGCGCGCAGCCGCCGCTCCAATCTGAAGGGTTGCCTGCAGCCCTTTACCCCCCTGTTAGTGCGCTGGGGCGGCCGCGGCGAAGTGAAAACGCTGCGCAATGCCGAAGCGGTCTCCCTCGGTTTACCCCTCAGCGGCATGATGCTTTACAGCGGGCTGTACGTGAACGAACTGCTGGCGCGCGTGCTCGAGCAGGAAACCAACTACTCGGTGCTGTTCTTCGACTATCTGCAATGCCTGCAGGCGCTGGCGGCGGAAGACAGCTCGCCCGAACAGGCGCTGCGTCAGTTCGAGCTGGCCTTGCTGCACCACCTGGGCTACGGCCTCGATTTCCTGCACTGCGCCGGCAGCGGCCTGCCGGTGGATGACGCCATGACCTATCGTTACCGCGAAGAGAAAGGCTTTATCGCCAGCCTGGTGGTGGATCACTACAGCTTCACCGGGCGCGAACTGCGCGCGCTGGCAGAGCGTCAGTTTCCCGATGCCGAGACGCTGCGTGCCGCCAAGCGTTTCACCCGCATGGCGCTGAAACCCTACCTCGGCGGCAAGCCGTTGAAGAGCCGCGAACTGTTCCGCCAGTTCGTGCGCAAACAGCCGAATACGCCGGTCGACGACGCCTGACCTTTTCCCCTTTTGCCGCCCTGCGCCCGCGTGTAAACTGCTGGCACTGAAAATCGTATTTAGAGGTTGTCATGGCTGATTTGCTGCTGGGCGTCAATATCGATCACATCGCCACGTTACGTAACGCGCGCGGAACCCAATACCCGGATCCGGTTCAGGCGGCGTTCATTGCCGAACAGGCGGGGGCCGACGGCATTACCGTGCATCTGCGCGAAGATCGCCGCCACATCACCGACCGCGACGTGCGCCTGCTGCGCCAGACCATCCAGACGCGCATGAATCTGGAGATGGCGGTGACCGACGAGATGCTGGATATCGCCATTGAGCTGAAGCCGCATTTCTGCTGCCTGGTGCCGGAAAAGCGCGAAGAAGTGACCACCGAAGGCGGCCTGGACGTCGCCGGCCAGCTGGACAAAATGAGCGTGGCGGTTGAGCGCCTGGCGCAGGCGGGCATTCTGGTCTCGCTGTTCATCGATCCCGATCATCGCCAGATCGACGCGGCGGTGGCGGTGGGCGCACCCTATATCGAGATCCACACCGGCGCCTACGCCGAAGCGCAGGGCGAGCTGGCGGTACAGGCCGAACTGCGCCGCATCGCGGTAGCCGCCGCCTACGCGGCCGAGAAGGGGCTGAAGGTCAACGCCGGCCACGGCCTGACCTATCACAACGTGCAGCCGATTGCCGCGCTGCCGGAAATGCACGAGCTGAACATCGGCCATGCGATTATCGGCCAGGCGGTGATGAGCGGGCTGCCGGCCGCGGTTGCCGACATGAAAGTGCTGATGCGGGAAGCGCGCCGGTAATGGCGGTGCTCGGGCTGGGTACCGACATCGTCGAGATGGCGCGTATCGAAGCGGTGGTGGAGCGCAGCGGCGATCGTCTGGCGCGCCGCGTGCTGAGCGATGCCGAGTGGGCGCTGTATCAGCAGCACCAGCAGCCGATTCGCTTTCTGGCCAAACGCTTCGCGGTGAAAGAGGCCGCCGCCAAGGCGTTCGGCACCGGCATTCGCAACGGCCTGGCGTTCAATCAGTTCGAAGTGTTCAACGATGCGTTGGGCAAGCCGAATATTCGTTTGCACGGCCGCGCCGCCGAGCTGGCGGGGGAGATGGGGGTCACCGCGATCCACGTTTCGCTGGCCGACGAACGGCGCTATGCCTGCGCGACGGTGATCGTAGAAAGCTGAAAATAGCAAGGGCGCCTGTGGCGCCCTTGTCAGTCCTGCGGCGGATTAAATGCGATCGGCGTGGTGCAGCACCACAAACTTGTCCCACAGCTGTTCGTTGGTCTCGCGATGCTGCGGATCGGTGATGATGGTGTTGTCGATCGGGCAAACCTGCTGGCAGGTCGGCGTATCGTAATGGCCGATGCACTCGGTGCAGCGATCGGTATCGATCTGATAAATCTCATCGCCCATCGAAATCGCCTGGTTTGGGCATTCCGGCTCGCACATGTCGCAGTTGATACATTTGCGTGTGATTAGCAGGGCCATGGCGTATCTCTCATTATTAACAGGGGTATTTTTCGCAGCGGCGATTATACCGGTTAAACTAACTTTTTCATTAACTGTTCGCTGTGTTTGATGCGATCGCGGGCATGATCGAGATCGTGCTGGATCAGGGCCATAAACAACAGGTCGGTGAGGGCGAACTGGGCCGTGCTGGAGGAGATGGCCGCACTGCGGGTGTGGGGCTCTTCGGCGATGGTATAGAGGCAGTGATCGGCGCGTTGCTGCAGACCGTTGGGAGAGAAGCTGGTCAGCGCCAACACCCTGGCGCCGGCCTGGCGCGCCTCTTCCGCCGCCAGATTGATTTCACGCCGTTCGCCGCTGAAGGAGATAGCCAGCAGCAGATCGCGTTTGTCCAGCGCCTGCACCGCCGCCAGCTGAACGTGCATGTCCGCTTCGGCCACCGCCATCACGCCGATCTTCAGCAGCTTGAAGGAAAAATCCTTGGCCACCAGCCCGGAAGCGCCGATGCCGATCAGCATCACCCGGCGCGCCTGGCGAAGCATGTCCAGCGCCTGATGAAGCCGCTCTTCGCTGTTGATGTCCAGCGTCGCGCGCAGCGCCGCCTGCTTTTCCGCCAATAGCTTTTCACCAACGGTTTTCAGCGTGTCGCTGCTGAGGATGTGGTTGTGAACGGTCACTACCGGTTCGGCCTGCGGCTGGGCCAGCGTCTCGCTCAGCGCCAGCTTCAACGCCGGGAAACCTTTATAGCCCAGCTTTTGGGCGAACTTCACCACGCTCGACTGGCTGATGCCGGCCAGCTGGGCCAGCTTTTGCGAGCTGAGATGGCGCGCCTGCTCGGCGTTGTTCAGCAAAAAATCCGCCAGCTTGCGGTCGTTTTGCGCCAGTGTCGGATACATTTGGCGAATGCGCAGAAGGGTACTCATTGTTCTTTCCCTGGAAACCAGCGGCCATTTTGCCACGCAGAGGGCGAAAACGCGCGGTGAAAATTTTTGTGAGCTCGTCGTTAAAATAGCAAATAGCGCTCGCTTTGTTGAATAAAATATTCAAATATTGATTTAATTTTGTGAATTAAAAATTCAAAGGTGAACAGATGAACTTAGGCGCACTGGTATCGGAAACCCGCAACCCGGCCACCATGGGGCTGGATGAGATGTCGACGCTGGAGATGGTCCGCTGCTTTAACCAGGAAGACCGCAAGGTGCCGGAGGCGATTGAAAAGGTGCTGCCGGCGATTGCGCAGGCGGTCGATTTGGCTGCGGCGGCGTTGAAGGCCGGTGGGCGGCTGATTTATTTGGGCGCCGGCACCAGCGGCCGCCTGGGCGTGCTGGATGCCTCCGAGTGCCCGCCGACCTTCGGCGTGCCGCACGGCGTGGTAGTGGGGCTGATCGCCGGCGGGCCGGGCGCGCTGCTCAAAGCGGTGGAAGGGGCGGAAGACGACGAAGCTTTGGGCGAAGCCGATCTCCGGGCGCTGAACCTCAGCGCCATCGATATGGTGGTGGGGTTGGCGGCCTCCGGGCGCACGCCTTATGTGATTGGCGCACTGCGCTATGCGCGCGGGCTGGGCTGCCCGACGGCGGCCATCTCCTGCAACCCGGATTCGCCGATCGCGCACGAAGCGCAGGTGGCGATTTCGCCGGTGGTGGGGCCAGAGGCCCTGACCGGCTCGACGCGCCTGAAATCCGGCACTGCGCAGAAGCTGGTGCTCAACATGCTGTCGACCGGTGCGATGGTCAAGCTGGGTAAGGTTTACCAGAACCTGATGGTGGACGTGAAGGCCACCAACGTCAAACTGGTGGATCGCGCCTGCCGCATCGTGGTGGAGGCGACCGGCGCCGAACGCGCTCAGGCAGAGGCGGCGCTGGCGCAGACCGGCTTCGAAGTCAAACCGGCGATCCTGATGATTTTAGCCGGCGTCAGCGCCGAAGAGGCGCAGCAGCGGCTGCAGCGGCACGACGGCTATCTGCGCGCAGCGCTGGCGCGTTAATTCACTGTGGGGGCGGCGATGGACAAGACAACGGCATTGGCGACACAGATCCTGGCGGGTGTGGGGGGCGAGGGCAATATCCTCAAACTGGAGAACTGCATGACGCGAGTGCGCGTCGAGGTCAGAGACGAGCAGCGCCTGGATCTGGCCGCCCTCAGGCAGCTGCCCGGCGTGAAGGGCTATATCAAACAGGGTGAGCAGCATCAGTTTATCGTCGGCCCGGGCGCCGCCGCCAAGGTGGTGGACGCCATGCGCGAATTGCTGGGCGGCAGCGCGCAGCCCGTCGTCGCCGTCGGTGACGCGGCCCGCACCAAGGTGCAGGCCAAGCAAAAATACGCTGCGCCGATGAGCGGCGCGCTGAAAAAGCTGGCCGATGTCTTTATTCCGCTGATCCCGGCGTTTATCGCCTCGGGCCTGATCACTGGCATCATCAACCTGCTGAAACGGCCAGACATCGCCGGCCAGCTGGCGGTGGACTACCCGAACGTGCTGGGGCTGTTGGCGATCTTCGGCAGCGCGGTATTCGCCATCATGAACATTTTGGTCGGGGTTAACGCCGCACGGGTGTTCGGCGGCTCTCAGGCGATGGGCGGCGTCATGGCCGGCATTCTCTCCAGCCCGGCGTTGGCGCAGATCACCTTGTTCGGCGAGGCGCTGCAGCCGGGGCGCGGCGGAGTGATCGCCGTGCTGCTGGTGGTGGCGTTAATGTGCTGGGTGGAGAAACGCCTGCGCACGCTGTTGCCGGAGTCGGTCGAACTGATCCTCAATCCACTGCTGACCACGTTGGTCACCGCCTCGCTGGCGATCCTGATTCTGCAGCCGATCGGCGGCATTATCTCCGACGCCATCGCCCACGGTGCCAATCTGGCGATCGACAAGGGCGGGCTGCTGGTGGGAGCGCTGCTCTCGGGGCTGTTCCTGCCGCTGGTGCTCTCCGGCCTGCATCAGGGACTGGTGCCGATCCACGTCGAGCTGGTGCAGGCGCACGGTTCCAACCCGCTGCTGCCGATCCTGGCGATGGCCGGCGTCGGTCAGGTGGGGGCGGCGCTGGCGGTGCTGTTGAAAACCCGCAACGTGCGGCTGAAGAAGGTGATCAAAGGGGCGTTGCCGGTCGGCATTCTCGGCATCGGCGAGCCGCTGATCTTCGGGGTGACGCTGCCGCTGGGGCGGCCGTTTATCGGCGCCTGCCTCGGCGGGGCGGTCGGCGGTGCGCTCATCAGCTACTGGAAGGTGGCGACGGTAATCACCTTCGGCATTTCGGGGCTGCCTTTGGCGTTGACCATTGTCTCAGGTAAGGTGATGTTGTATCTGGCGGGGATGCTGATTACGATTATCGCCGGTTTTCTCTTCACCTGGATGATGGGGTTCGACGATCCCGAGGAGTAGCGTTTGAGCGACAAGCAGCAACAACCGGCCGCAGAGGGGCGCCGCGTGGTCTTTTTCGATCTGGACGGCACCCTGCATCAGGAGGATATGTTCGGCAGTTTCTTGCGTTTTCTGCTGCGCCGTTTGCCGCTGAACCTGCTGCTGGTGATACCGCTGCTGCTGCCGATCGGGTTGGCGTTGCTGCTGCTGGGGCGAGCCGCGCGTTGGCCGATGAGCCTGCTGCTGTGGGCAATTACCTTCGGGCGTGCCGAAGCGACGCTGAAGGTGCTGGAACGGCAGTTTATCGAGGCTTTCCGCCAGAAGGTGACCGCATTTCCGGTGGTGCAAATGCGGCTGCGGCAGTACCTGGAGGAGCACGATGCCGAGGTGTGGTTAATTACCGGCTCGCCGGAACGGCTGGTGGAGCAGGTGTATCGCGATTCGGCATTTCTGCCGCGGGTGCGGTTGATTGGCAGCCGCATCACGCGCCGCTGCGGCGGATGGGTCTTGACCTTGCGCTGCCTGGGGGCGCAGAAAGTAGTGCAGCTCGAGCAGCGACTTGGTGCGCCGCTGAAGCTGTACAGCGGTTACAGCGACAGCAAGCAGGATAATCCGCTGCTGTTCTTTTGCGAGCACCGTTGGCGGGTAAGCAAGCAGGGCGAGCTGCAGCAGCTGGAATAAATCAAGGGCGGAGAATTCCGCCCTTATTGTTTTTATCGGTACCGCGATCAGTCGTCGGTCACATCGTGCGGCTTGCGCCCCAATTGCCAAATCTTCTCCGCATAATGCCCCAACGCCCACAGGCTCAGGCCGAGCAGCACGAAGAAAACCGCCTTCGGCATGCTGTCCCAGAAAAACTCGAACAGACGGGTATACAGGTTAATGCCGAGGAAGGTCAACCCGAAGCCGCGCAGCATGGCGTCGTCATGCTTCAACCCCAGCCAAATGGCGGCGAGGGCGGCCAGCCCGAACAGCAGGCTCCAGTGGAACAGCTCAATCTGGCGCGCGCTGTACCAGCTGTCGAGATCGCCGTAGTTGCCGAAGATAGACAGCAGCCACAGGGCGATAAACAGGTACAGCAGGCCCATCGCCAGCGACACCCGCTGCAGACCGCGCTGCGCCAACAGCGGCCGCAACAGCAGCGCGGCGGCGATCAGCACCGTGCCAAAGGCGATAAAGCGAATCGGGTAGCTCATGCCGAGCCAGTAGGCGCCCCAGCCGGACAGGTAGCCGGTCTCGGCGCCGAAGGCGTTGCCGAGCGACAGCAGGGCGAACCACCACACCAGCCCGGAGCGGCTGAACCAGCCGATCCCGCCGTACAGCAGCGCGGCGAACAGCAGCAGCACGGAAACCCGGCCGCTGCCGTTATCCAGCCAGACCCCCAACTGCCATAAGGCGCAGGCGGTAAGCAACACGGCGACAAACAGCGCCGCTTCGTTGCCGTAGCGTTTTTCCGGGTGGCGCCGGCGGCGACGCAGCGCCCAGACGTAGGCCAGCGCCGCCAGTACGCCGGCGATCGCCATGCGTACCGGCGCGTCGAAGCGGAACAGTCCGCTGAGCCATGCAAGCAGTTCGCTGTCGGCGAACAGGCTGGTGACGGCGATCAGCAGCGAGGCCAGCGCGGCGAGAAACGCATAGCGCGCCAGCCGCCGCCAGTCGAAAGGCTGCACGGCCACATGCTGCAGCAGTTGCTGCCGTTGTTCGGGCGTCAAGGCGCCTTCCCCCACCCAGCCGTCCAGTGCCTTGCGCACCACGACCGCGTTCTTTTTACTGAGTTTCATGCTTCTTGTCCCTGAATCACACGCTGATTCGGCCAGTATAGCCATTGGCGGGCGGCTACGACAAAGGGAGGCTAGTGTGTATAATGCCCGCCGCAAAAGCGCACGAGGAATTATGCGATGACTGAATATAACGATGAGTACTGGATGCGTCAGGCATTGCAGCTGGCCCTGCGCGCGCAGGAAGAGGGCGAGGTGCCGGTGGGTGCGCTGCTGGTGCTGGACAATCAGGTCATCGGCGAGGGCTGGAACCGCCCGATCGGCCGACACGATCCTACCGCACACGCCGAGATCATGGCGCTGCGCCAGGGCGGCGCGGTGCTGCAAAACTACCGCCTGCTGAACGCCACGCTGTACGTCACGCTGGAGCCCTGCGTGATGTGCGCCGGTGCGATGGTGCACAGCCGTATCCGCCGGTTGGTGTATGGCGCCGCCGACGAGAAAACCGGCGCGGCCGGTTCGCTGGTGGATATTTTGCGCCATCCGGGCATGAACCATCAGGTGGAGATCGTCTCCGGTGTGTTGGCAGACGAATGCGCCGCCACCTTGAGCAATTTCTTCCGCCTGCGCCGCGAACAGAAAAAAGCGCTCAGGCTGGCGCAGCGGGCGGTGGATAAGCCGGAATAATCAGTGGTTGAGCGCCAGTTCCGGCATCACCGTCGGATAGCCTTTCCCCAACGCCTCCTGCTCGGCGGCCGCTTGCGCCGCCTTTCTCTCTTTTTCCTGCAGATAGCCCACCAGGCTGACCTGGTAGCGGCGGATGTTTTCTACATAGTTGTAGGCTTCACGCCCGCGCGCATAGCCGTAGGTCAGCTGCGGGTAGTAGCGCTTCTGGCTGAGCATCGGCAGGCGCTGCTTGACGTCGACCCAGCTGTCCGGATTGCCTTTTTGCGTTTTGGTCAGCTTGCGCGCGTCCAGCATGTGGCCCCAGCCCATGTTGTAGGCCGCCAGCGAGAACCAGATGCGCTCGTCTTCCGGCACGCTGTCCGGCACCTTGGCCATTAGCCGCTGCAGGTAGAGCGCGCCGCCCTGAATGCTCTCTTCCGGATCGAGGCGGTCGTTGACCCCCAGACCGTCGGCGGTGGCGCGGGTCAGCATCATCAGGCCGCGCACGCCGGTGGGTGAGGTGGCCTGCGGATTCCAGTGCGATTCCTGATAGGCGATGGCCGCCAGCAGCTTCCAGTCGATCTCGTTGGCGTGCTTCTCGAACAGTGGGCGGAAGTTGGGCAGCACCGAGTCGATGGCCGACAGGAAGGTTTTGGTGTCCACATAGTCAAAGCTGCCGACGTGGCCTAGGTATTTTTCTTCGAGCCGCGCCAGGGTGCCGTCGTCCACCATCTGGCTGTAGAAGTCCAGCATCGCCGCGTACAGGCTGTCGTCGCCGTCGCGTTTCAGATACCAGGTGACCGGTTCTTCGTCGGTGACGTCGAACGCCACCGCCAGCTGCGGATGGATGCGCTGCAGCAGCGCGATGGTGACCGAATCGCCGAGGGTGTAGTCCAGCTTGCCGTCGGCCACCCGCTCCAGCAGCTCTTTGGAGGTGAGATCGCTGGAGGACTCCCAGGCGAGATCCGGGTATTTATCCTGTTTGAGCTGCTTTAGCGTGCTGACGTGCGCGGAACCGGAGGCGACCGCCAGCTTGCCTTTAATGTCGGCGAAGCCTTTTGGCCGCGGGGTGCCCAGCCGGTACACCAGCTGTTGGGAAACGGAGTAGTAGGCGGGGCCGGTGCGCGCGCGGCTGAGGCGCTCCTGGTTGTAGATAAGGCCCGCCGCCAGCAGATCGGCGTCGTCGTCGTCCAGATCGTCGAACAGGTCATTGATGTTCTGATGGGGGATCACCACCAGCTTCACCCCGAGGTAGTTGGCGAAGCGCTTGGCCAGTTCGTAGTCGAGCCCACCCGGCCCTTGCTTGGTGTTGAAATAGGTCAGCGGGGAGTTCAGCGTGCTGATACGCAACTCGCCGCGGGAAATGATCTCCTGGAGTTGCCCGCCCTGGCCGCTGCGCCAGGTGATATTGGGCCACAGGGCGAGAGCCAGAAGCAGGGTGACAACGCCGATGAGGATGTAGTTTATTTTAAGACGTTTCAAATAGTTATCCAGTGGTGGCACAGGTACGCCGGCGACGATAACCGCGAATTTTCTCATGGTTAAATCACCAGTGCGGGGGCATTTTGCGCAACAAAACGCCAGTGTGCAACTTTATTGACACGTTATGACAATTCGACGGTGCGGCACGCTTTTATCAATAATCCCTACGCAAACGGTTTCGTCGGCGGCGAGGATTCTCTATAATGACGCGCGTTTTCCCCTGTTGCGCCCAATGAAGCGTCTTATCCGTCGCTTCGAAGACGAGAGAACTTTGATTATGGAAATTCTGCGTGGTTCGCCCGCTTTATCGGCTTTTCGCATTACCAAACTGCTGTCCCGCTGCCAGGACGCTCACCTGCCCATCAGTGATATCTACGCCGAGTACGTCCACTTTGCCGATGTTAGCGCACCGCTCAGTGCCGAAGAACACGCCAAACTTCAACGACTGCTCAAGTACGGTCCTTCTCTCGCCGAACACGCTCCCGAAGGCCGGTTGCTGCTGGTTACGCCGCGTCCGGGCACCATTTCTCCCTGGTCTTCCAAAGCCACCGACATCGCCCACAACTGCGGTTTGCAACAGGTGCTGCGGTTGGAACGCGGCCTGGCGTTCTACGTCAAGGCGCCCGAGCTGACGGAAACCCAGTGGGGCCAGCTCGCCGCGCTGCTGCACGATCGCATGATGGAAATCGTCTTCAGCGAGCTGCAACAGGCCGAACAGCTGTTCGCGCACCATCAGCCGGCGCCGTATCAGTCGATCGATGTGTTGGGCGCAGGACGCACCGCGCTGGAGCAGGCTAACGTCCGGCTCGGCCTGGCGCTGGCGCAGGACGAGATCGACTACCTGCTGAATGCCTTTACTGATTTGGGGCGCAACCCGACGGATATCGAACTTTATATGTTCGCGCAGGCCAACTCCGAGCACTGCCGCCACAAGATTTTCAACGCCGATTGGATCATCGACGGCGAACAGCAGCCTAAATCGCTGTTCAAAATGATCAAGAACACCTATGAGCAGACGCCGGACTATGTGCTGTCGGCGTATAAAGACAACGCCGCGGTGATGGAAGGCTCGCAGGTCGGCCGCTTCTTCGCTGCGCCGGAAAACGGCAAGTACGATTACCATCAGGAAGACGCGCACATCCTGATGAAGGTAGAAACCCACAACCACCCGACGGCGATCTCGCCGTGGCCGGGCGCCGCGACCGGCTCCGGCGGCGAGATCCGCGACGAGGGGGCTACCGGCCGCGGCGCCAAGCCGAAAGCCGGCCTGGTGGGCTTCTCGGTGTCCAACCTGCGTATTCCCGGTTTTGAACAGCCGTGGGAGCAGGATTTCGGCAAGCCGGAACGCATCGTCACCGCGCTGGATATCATGACCGAAGGCCCGCTGGGCGGCGCGGCGTTCAACAACGAATTCGGTCGTCCGGCGCTGCTGGGCTACTTCCGTACCTATGAAGAGCGCGTCAACAGCCACAACGGCGTCGAGCTGCGCGGCTACCACAAACCGATCATGCTGGCGGGCGGCATCGGCAACATCCGCGCCGATCACGTGCAGAAAGGGGAAATCACCGTCGGCGCCAAGCTGGTGGTACTGGGCGGCCCGGCGATGAATATCGGCCTGGGCGGCGGCGCGGCCTCGTCGATGGCGTCAGGCCAGTCCGATGCCGATCTGGACTTCGCTTCGGTGCAGCGCGACAACCCGGAAATGGAGCGCCGCTGTCAGGAAGTGATCGACCGCTGCTGGCAGTTGGGTGACCAGAACCCGATCCTGTTTATCCATGACGTCGGCGCCGGCGGGCTGTCCAACGCCATGCCGGAGCTGGTGAGCGACGGCGGCCGCGGCGGCCGCTTTGAACTGCGCGACATCCTCAACGACGAGCCGGGCATGAGCCCGCTGGAAGTGTGGTGCAACGAATCGCAGGAACGTTACGTGATGGCGATCGCCCCGGCGCAGATGGCGCAGTTCGACGAGATCTGCCGCCGCGAGCGCGCGCCTTACGCGGTGATCGGCGAAGCGACCGAAGAACAGCACCTGACGCTGAACGACCGCCACTTCGACAACCAGCCGATCGACATGCCGCTGGACGTGCTGCTCGGCAAAACGCCGAAGATGACCCGCGACGTTACCCGTCTGCAGGCGAGTGGCCAGGCGGTGCAGCGCGAGAACATCACGCTGGCCGATGCGGTGAAACGCGTGCTGCACCTGCCGGCCGTTGCGGAGAAAACCTTCCTGATCACCATCGGCGATCGCACCGTTACCGGCATGGTGGCGCGTGACCAAATGGTCGGCCCGTGGCAGATCCCGGTTGCCGACTGCGCGGTCACCACCGCCAGCCTGGACAGCTACTACGGCGAAGCGATGTCGCTCGGCGAACGTGCGCCGGTGGCGCTGCTGGACTTCGCCGCTTCCGGTCGCCTGGCGGTCGGGGAAGCGCTGACCAACCTGGCCGCCACCGAGATAGGCAGCCTGAAGCGCGTGAAGCTGTCCGCCAACTGGATGGCCGCCGCCGGCCACCCGGGCGAAGACGCCGGCCTGTACGAAGCGGTGAAAGCGGTGGGCGAAGAGCTGTGCCCGGCGCTGGGCATCACCATCCCGGTGGGCAAAGACTCCATGTCGATGAAAACCCGCTGGCAGGAAGGCAACGAACAGCGCGAAATGACCTCGCCGCTGTCGCTGGTCATCACCGCCTTCGCCCGCGTGGAGGACGTGCGCCACACCGTGACGCCGCAGCTGCGCACCGATAAGGGCGACAGCGCGCTGCTGTTGATCGACCTGGGCAATGGCCATAACGCGCTGGGTGCCACCGCGCTGGCGCAGGTTTACCGCCAGCTGGGCGACAAACCGGCCGACGTGCGCAACGTTGCGCAGCTGGCGGGCTTCTTCAACGCCATGCAGCAGCTGGTGGCTGATCAAGCGCTGTTGGCTTACCACGACCGCGCCGACGGCGGCCTGCTGGTGACGCTGGCGGAGATGGCCTTCGCTGGTCACTGCGGTGTGGACGTCAATCTCGACGGCCTCGGCGACGACGCGCTGGCGGTGCTGTTCAACGAAGAGTTGGGCGCGGTGATCCAGGTGAGCGCCGAACGTCTTGACGACGTGAAGCAGGCTTTCGCTCAGCACGGACTGACCGACAACGTGCATCACATCGGCAGCGTGCAGGCCGGCGATCGTTTCGTCATCACCCAACACGGCAAGGCGCTGTACAGCGAAAGCCGCAATACGCTGCGCACCTGGTGGGCGGAAACCACCTGGCAGATGCAGCGCCTGCGCGACAACCCGGCGTGCGCCGATCAGGAACATCAGGCCAAGCAGGATGAACAAGATCCCGGCCTGAACGTGAAGTTGACCTTCGCACCGGAGGAAGACATCGCCGCGCCATACATCGCCAAGGGCGCTCGCCCGAAAGTGGCGGTGCTGCGCGAGCAGGGGGTGAACTCCCACGTTGAAATGGCGGCGGCGTTCCACCGCGCCGGCTTTGACGCGGTGGACGTGCACATGAGCGATCTGCTGGCAGGGCGCCGCGATCTGCAGGACTTCCACACGCTGGTGGCCTGCGGCGGCTTCTCTTACGGCGACGTACTGGGCGCCGGCGAAGGTTGGGCGAAGTCTATCCTGTTCAACGAGCGGGTGCGCGACGAGTTCGAAGCGTTCTTCCACCGTCCGCAGACGCTGGCGCTGGGCGTGTGCAACGGTTGTCAGATGATGTCCAACCTGCGCGAGCTGATCCCAGGCGCAGAACACTGGCCGCGCTTTGTGCGCAACCTGTCGGATCGTTTCGAGGCGCGCTTCAGCCTGGTGGAAGTGGCGGCCAGCCCGTCGCTGTTCATGCAGGGCATGACCGGTTCGCGTATGCCGATCGCCGTTTCCCACGGCGAGGGGCATGTCGAAGTGCGCGATGCGGCGCACCTGGCGGCGCTGGAAAGCCACGGTTTGGTGGCGCTGCGTTTCGTCAACAACGCCGGTCAGGTGACGGAAGCTTACCCGGCTAACCCGAACGGTTCGCCGAACGGCATTACCGCCGTGACCAGCGCCAGCGGGCGTGCCACGGTGATGATGCCGCACCCGGAACGCGTGTTCCGCACGGTCAGCAACTCCTGGCACCCGGAAGAGTGGGGCGAGGACAGCCCGTGGATGCGCATGTTCCGCAACGCCCGTAAGCAACTGGGCTAAAAACGGCCACTACCGTGCAGAGGGCGCAAGCAATTGCGCCCTTTTTTATGGCCGACGTTCGCCGTCTGGCGGTAGTGTCTGCATTTTGCGACAGGCGCTATTTTTCATGTCGCTAAATGGAGACATTTAACTGTTTGATTTTATTGGTAGTAAATGGGTTTGGCTTTAGTTGTCGGCATTTGGCGACAGCGCGGCGTTTTTTTCATCGCTCATCAGAGCGTAATGGGCGAGGGAAGTTGCTGGTGTGATTTTATTTTTAAATAAAATCATTGTGTTATGATTTCTATTGCAAAGTTGGCACGTAACGTGCATTATTCTCAGCGGCTGCTCATTCACCTTTTTATGACGGCGCCGTAATTAGACGGCAAATCGCCTCATAAGCCTCCGAATGATGCCAAAGAAATGGTGCCTATCGTCCAACCAAACCGATAACAGACCGTGCAAGCGGCTTTATCAAGCATCGGGCGACACGTGGAGTGAGGCACCGCCTGTATCCAACTGTGATGAAGGGTTCATCAATCCTGGATACTTACGGATGCTATTCGTCCTGTTCGATGCCAGCCGCTGCGCTACATCACCCTGGGGACGAGGTTCAAGGGCATCCACACTTTCCTTGCGTTGGGGCAAGTTTCTTGCCCCGATGTCATTTCCCAACGCTGCGCTTATCCCTGTTTCGTTGCCTATGCCCTCGAACGCAGATGCTATCCCCACACTCTCATTTTCGCACCGGTTGATGTTAACGGGGCCGCATGCGGTCGACAGGCCAGGCCTATGGGCGCGGTTCACCGATCCCGTAGCTTTTTCCTTGCGCGTTCAGGATTCTCCCTTGCCGGGCTTTTCTCTTTCCGGCGAGTCAGTTAGCATCGTGACAGAGCTGAGAGAATGAGATGATTTCGTTGAAAAGATGGCGTTTATTCCCCCGTTCGCTGCGGCAATTGGTGCTGCTGGCCTTCCTGTTGGTGCTGCTGCCGCTGTTGGTGCTGGCCTATCAGGCCTACCAGAGTCTGGATCACCTCAGCGCGCAGGCGGCGGACATCAACCGCACCACGCTGGTGGACGCGCGGCGCAGCGAGGCAATGACCAGCGTGGCGCTGGAAATGGAGCGTAGCTATCGTCAGTACTGCGTGCTGGTCGATCCCACGCTGCAAAAGCTGTATCAGAACCAGCGCAAGCAGTATTCGCAGATGCTGGACGCCCACGCGCCGATTCTTCCGGACGAGCGTTACTACCAAACGCTGCGCCAGTTGCTGACCCAGCTGGCGGCGATCAAATGCCATAACAGCGGGCCGGACCAAGAGGCTTCCGCCTTGCTCGAGTCGTTCTCCCGTTCCAATGCCGAAATGGTGCAGGCCACGCGCGCGGTGGTGTTCTCGCGCGGTCAGCAGCTGCAGCAGGCCATCGCCGAACGGGGCCAGTTCTTCGGCTGGCAGGCGCTGCTGCTGTTCCTGGTCAGCGTGCTGCTGGTGGTGTTGTTTACCCGCATGATCATCGGGCCGGTCAAGGCCGTGGAGCGGATGATCAACCGCCTGGGGGAAGGGCGCGCGCTGGGCAGTACCGCATCGTTCAAAGGGCCGCGCGAGCTGCGTTCGCTGGCGCAGCGCATCATCTGGCTGAGTGAGCGGCTGGCGTGGCTGGAGTCGCAGCGCCACGAATTCTTGCGCCATATTTCGCACGAGCTGAAAACGCCGCTGGCCAGCATGCGTGAAGGCACTGAACTGCTGGCCGACGAGGTAGCGGGGCCGCTGACCTCCGATCAGAAAGAGGTGGTGGCGATCCTCGACAACAGCAGCCGCCATCTGCAGCAGCTGATCGAACAGCTGCTGGATTACAACCGCAAACTGGCCGATGGCCCGGCGGAACACGAGAACGTCGAGCTGTGCGAAATGGTCGACTTGGTGGTCGCCGCACACAGTTTGCCTGCGCGGGCGAAGATGATTTCCACCGAAATTACGCTGGAGGCGGAAATCTGCTGGGCAGAGCCTACGCTATTAATGCGCGTGCTGGATAATCTCTACTCCAATGCGGTGCACTACGGCAAGGAATCCGGTAACATTTGGATCCGCAGCCGTCAGGTTGGACAACGGGTGCAAATCGACGTCGCCAATACCGGCACGCCGATCCCCGAGGCTGAAAGAGCCATGATTTTCGAGCCTTTTTTCCAGGGTAGTCACCAGCGAAAAGGGGCGGTAAAAGGAAGCGGACTGGGGTTGAGCATCGCTCAGGACTGTATCCGTCGCATGCGCGGTGAGCTGCAACTGGCGACGGTCGCCGGTGCAGACGTCTGCTTCCGCATTGAACTGCCGTTAACCGCCGAGAATGAATAAATAATGTACACATGGTCTAAACGCCTTCGTCTTGCACAGACCGAACGTTCACCGCGTGCCACGCACAGAGCGCCGCTCGGCAAACGCCCGATCAGCTGGTTGGGCGCCGTCTTCTTTATGCCGCTGTTGCTGGCGGGCTGCGTCGATCGCGCCGTCAGCGGCGGCCTGAACCCTCAGCAGCAAGAGGCGATCCCGGATACCAAGGTGATCGATTACCGCACCGCGGCTTGCGATACCCTGTGGCAGTTGGACGACAAGGACGCGGTGGATAACGCGCTCTACTGGCTGCGCGCGATGGACTGCGCCGACCGTATCGGCTCGACCCAGGCGCGCGCGCTGGCGAAAACGGTGCCTGGCGACAGCTGGTCCGGCGTTTTCAAACAGAGCATCCTGCTGGGCAGCGCACAGCCGACCTCCGGCGAACGCCGCCAGATCATCGACAGGATCAACAGCTACCGGATGGAATTCCCGGGTTCACTGCGTCCGCTGACGCAGCTGTGGCGCCAGCAGCAGATACTGCAGATCACGCTGTTCGATGAGAAAGCGCGCTATCAGCATCTGCAGGAGAGCAGCGACAGCCAGATCGATTCGCTGCGCCAGAGCCAGGCGCGTTTGCAATCGCAGCTGCAGGACACCTCGCGCAAGCTGGAAAATCTGACCGACATCGAGCGCCAGCTCTCTTCGCGCAAGCAGCTGCAAGGGGAAATCCCGGACAACGGGGCAGGCTCGCAAAAGGGCGAAGCCGCCGGTAAAAGCGGCGCGGCCGCCAAAGGGGCTGAGCCGCAGGACGAACCGGAAAAGGGCACCGCGCTGCCGGTTGAACCGGAAGACACCTATACGCCGCCCCCTGCCAATAAGGAGTCCCACGCGCAATGACCGCACGCAAACCGGCCAATCTACTTTTGGTTGACGATGATCCCAGCCTGCTGAAGCTGCTGGGCATGCGTCTGACCAGCGAAGGTTTTCACGTCACCACCGCCGAAAGCGGCCAGGAAGCGCTGCGCCTGCTGGCGCGCGAACAGATCGATCTGGTGATCAGCGATCTGCGTATGGACGAGATGGACGGCATGGCGCTGTTCGCCGAGATCCAAAAACATCAGCCGGGCATGCCGGTAATCATTCTCACCGCGCACGGTTCGATTCCCGATGCGGTGGCCGCCACCCAGCAGGGGGTGTTCAGCTTCCTGACCAAGCCGGTGGATCGCGATGCGCTGTACAAGGCCATCGACGAGGCGCTCGCGCTGTCGGCCACCCCGGCCGGCGACGAGGCCTGGCGCGAAGACATCGTCACCCGCAGCCCGCTGATGCTGCGCCTGCTGGAGCAGGTGAAAATGGTGGCGCAGTCCGACGTCAGCGTCTTGATCAACGGCCAGAGCGGCACCGGTAAAGAGGTGGTGGCGCAGGCTATTCACGCGGCCAGCCCGCGCGCCGGCAAGGCGTTCATCGCCATCAACTGCGGCGCGCTGCCGGAGCAACTGCTGGAGTCCGAACTGTTTGGCCACGCCAAGGGCGCCTTTACCGGCGCGGTCAGCAGCCGCGAAGGGCTGTTCCAGGCGGCGGCGGGCGGCACGCTGTTCCTCGACGAGATCGGCGATATGCCGCTGTCGCTGCAGGTGAAGTTGCTGCGCGTGTTGCAGGAGCGCAAGGTGCGGCCGCTGGGCAGCAACCGCGATCTGGACATTGACGTGCGCATCATTTCCGCCACCCACCGCGATCTGCAAAAGGCGATGGCGAAGAACGAGTTCCGCGAGGATCTCTACTATCGCCTCAACGTGGTGAACCTGAAGATCCCGGCGCTCAACGAACGCGCCGAAGATATCCCGCTGCTGGCCAACCACCTGTTGCGCGAGGCGGCTCAGCGGCACAAGCCGTTCGTGCGCAGTTTCTCGACCGATGCCATGAAGCGGCTGATGACCGCCAGCTGGCCGGGCAACGTGCGTCAGCTGGTCAACGTCATCGAGCAGTGCGTGGCGCTGACCTCGGCGCCGGTGATCGGCGAAGCGCTGGTGGAGCAGGCGCTGGAAGGGGAAAACACCGCGCTGCCGACCTTCGCCGAAGCGCGCAACCAGTTCGAGTTGCACTACCTGCGCAAGCTGCTGCAGATCACCAAGGGCAACGTGACTCAGGCCGCGCGCATGGCGGGCCGCAACCGCACCGAGTTTTACAAATTGCTGTCGCGCCACGAGCTGGACGCCAACGATTTTAAAGAATGACAGTTTGCCGCCGGCGCCTGCCACGCAGGTTCTCAACAAATCCGGCGGAATGATTTACACTCCGTTCTCTTTGCCGCGGCGCGCCCCGGCGTAGAGCACCATGGAACGTATTAAGCGGGATCGTACACAAATGAGCAGATCACTTTCCATCGCCCTGGCCCAGCTGAACCTGCTGGTCGGCGACATTGAAGGCAACACCGAACGCATGTTGCAAATCGTGCAGGAGCAGCAGAAGGCGGGAGCCGATCTGGTCATGTTCAGCGAACTGGCGCTGTCCGGCTATCCGCCGGAAGATCTGCTGTATCGCAATGACTTCTATCAGCGCTGCGACGCGCAGCTGCTGCGCCTGCAGCAGGCCTCCGCCGAGACGGCGATCCTGGTCGGCCACCCGTGGCGCGAAGGCGACAAGCTGTATAACGCGCTGTCGCTGTTTGCCGAAGGCCGCCTGCTGACCCGCTACTTCAAGCAGCAGCTGCCGAACTACGGCGTGTTCGATGAGAAGCGCTATTTCCACGCCGGCAAAGACACCTGCGTGGTGGAGCTGAAAGGCTACCGTCTGGGTCTGCTGATTTGCGAAGATCTATGGTTCCCTGAGCCGATCGACGCCGCCAAGGCGGCGGGCGCGGAAATTATCCTGTCGATTAATGCTTCGCCGTATAACCGCGAAAAGCCGTATATCCGCAAAACGCTGATGGCCGGCCACTGCCAGCGCACCCAGCTGCCGCTGGTGTACCTCAATCAGATCGGCGGCCAGGATGAGCTGATCTTCGACGGCTGCTCCAAGGTATTCGACGCCGCCGGCACCCTGACTCACCGTCTGGCGGCCTTCGACGAGCAGGTGACTCGTTTGGAATTCAACGAGCTGGCCGTGGTGCCGATGGCCGATCCGGCCGCTGAGCTGCCGCAGCTGGCGCAGGTGTACCAGGCGCTGGTGTTGGCGGTGCGCGACTACGTGACCAAAAACGGCTTTAAAGGCGCGGTGCTGGGCCTGTCCGGCGGTATCGACTCGGCGCTGACGCTGGCGATCGCCGTGGATGCGCTGGGCAAAGACAAGGTGCAGGCGCTGATGATGCCGTTCCGCTATACCGCGGATATCAGCATCGCCGACGCCAAGGAAGAGGCGGAAATCCTCGGCGTGGAGTTCGATATCGTCTCCATCGAACCGATGTTCGACGCCTTTATGGGCCAGCTGTCGCCGATGTTCGCCGGCACCGAGCGCGACACCACCGAAGAAAACCTGCAGGCGCGTTGCCGCGGGGTGGTGCTGATGGCGCTGTCCAACAAACGCCGCAGCATCGTGCTGACCACCGGCAACAAGAGCGAAATGGCGGTGGGTTACGCCACGCTGTACGGCGATATGGCCGGCGGTTTCGACGTGCTGAAGGACGTGCCGAAAACGCTGGTGTTCAAGCTGTCCGAATACCGTAACACCGTCTCCTACGTGATCCCGCAGCGGGTGATCGATCGTCCGCCGTCCGCCGAGCTGGCGCCGGATCAGGTCGATCAGGACAGCCTGCCGCCGTACGATATCCTGGACGCGATCCTGGAAGGCTACGTTGAGCGCGACAAGTCGGTTGCCGATCTGGTGGCCGAAGGCTTCGACGAAGCGATTGTGCGCAAGGTGATCCGCCTGGTGGACATCAACGAATACAAGCGGCGTCAGGCCGCCGTCGGGCCGCGTATCACCGCCCGTAACTTCGGCAAAGACCGCCGCTACCCCATCACATCCGGTTTTGGCCGCAAAAATTGGTAAAAGGAAAGAAGATGAAAAAGATCGACGCGATTATCAAGCCGTTCAAACTGGATGACGTCCGCGAAGCGCTGGCTGAAGTGGGCATCACCGGCATGACGGTCACCGAAGTGAAAGGCTTCGGCCGCCAAAAGGGCCACACCGAGCTGTACCGCGGTGCCGAGTACATGGTCGACTTTCTGCCTAAGGTGAAGATCGAGATCGTGGTTGCCGACGATATCGTCGACACCTGCGTGGAAACCATCATGCAGACCGCGCAGACCGGCAAGATCGGCGACGGCAAAATCTTTGTCTTCGACGTGGCGCGCGTGGTGCGCATCCGTACCGGCGAGCAGGACGAAGAAGCGATCTGATCCTCCGCAGGATCATCGGCTATCCAGGGCGCAGCGTGCTGCGCTCTTGTCATTTCTGTCCCCCGCACATCGCACTTTTTTGCCTCGCCGTTTCCCCCTTTTTGTTCGTCGGCATTCTAAAAAAGCGAACGCTATCGCGTTTTTGATACTTTTCCCGATCGCTTCATGGCCGACGTCTACACTCAACGCAATGTTTTTGCTTGAGGAATCACCCCATGATGACGTTACGCCAAATCCGCCACTTTATCGCGGTGGCGGAAACCGGGTCGATCTCCGCCGGCGCCCAGGCGGTGTTTGTCTCCCAGTCTTCGCTGACGCTGGCGATCCAGCAGTTGGAAACCGAGATCGGCGTGCGGCTGTTCGATCGCCACGCCAAGGGCATGACGTTGACCCATCAGGGGCATCAGTTCCTGCGCCAGTCGTATCTGATCCTGGCGACGGTGGACAACGCCAAGCGCAGTCTGCAGATCGGCACCGAAAGCCTGACCGGCAAGCTGACCATCGGCGTCACCAGCCTGGTGGCCGGCTACTTTCTGGTGGAGCTGCTCACGCGCTTTAAATCGGCCTATCCCAACGTCACCGTGCAGGTGGTTGAAGACGAGCGCCCGTATATCGAGCATCTGCTGGTTAGCGGCGAGATCGACATCGGTGTGCTGATCCTGTCTAACATCGAAGACCGCGACGCGCTGCAGACCGAGGTGCTGATGCACTCGCCGTATCGCCTGTGGCTGCCGCCGCTGCACCCGCTGCTGGATCACGAGAGCATCAGCCTGGCGGACGTGGCCAAACAGCCGTTGATCCAGCTCAACGCCGATGAAATGGACGTGCACGCGCGGCGCATTTGGTCGCGTGCCGGGCTGAAGCCGGAGATCGCCATGAAGACCGCCTCGACCGAGGCGGTGCGCAGCCTGGTGGCGGCGGGAATGGGAGTCTCCATCCAACCGGACATGGCGTACCGCGCCTGGTCGCTGGAGGGAAACATGATCGAGGCGCGCAAGCTGGACGATCTGCTGGAGCCGCTGGACATCGGGCTGGCGTGGCGGCGCGGCAGCGCGCGGCCGGAGCTGGTGACGCCGTTCCTTACCATCGCGCGCGAGAACGGCAGCAAACACGCCTCCGGGCTTAAGCATTCGATTTAATCGAACGCGGCGTTCAGTATTTAGAATTTGTTGCCCGCCAGAGGCTCGCTTAGGCTGATTAAAACTAACTTATTCACATTTGGTTAACGTTTTTGTCACTTAGAGGCGTCAGGCGATGGCAGATGTGCAGGTTCTCTCAGGTTTGTCCTGTCAGCAGTTCATTAACGGTCAGATGGTCAACGGCGAAGGCCAGCAGGAGTGCATCGTCAATCCGGCCAACGGCGAGACGCTGATCGCCCTGACCGAAGCCTCTTCGGCGCAGGTCGGCGGCGCGGTGAAAGCCGCGCAGCAGGCGTTCGGCCACTGGTCGCGCACCACGCCGGCCCAGCGCGCCACGCTGTTGCTGCGCATCGCCGACGCCATCGAGCGGCAGGCGCCGCAGCTGGCGCAGCTGGAAGCCCTCAACTGCGGCAAACCGCTGCATCAGGCGCTCAATGACGATCTGCCGGCGGCGGTCGACGTGTTCCGCTTCTTCGCCGGCGCGGTGCGCACGCAGCAAGGGCAGCTGGCCGGCGAGTATGTGCCGGGTCACACCTCGATGATCCGCCGCGATCCGATCGGCGTGGTGGCCTCGATCGCCCCCTGGAACTATCCGCTGATGATGGCGGCGTGGAAGATTGCGCCGGCGTTGGCGGCGGGCAATACCGTGGTGTTTAAACCCTCCGAGCATACGCCGCTGACCATTCTGGCGCTGGTGCCGGCGCTGCAGGAGATCCTGCCGCCGGGCGTGCTGAATATCGTCTACGGCGGCGGGGAAGGGGTCGGCAGCCAGCTGGTGGGGCATCCGCAGGTGCGGCTGGTGTCGGTCACTGGCGATATCGTCACCGGGCAAAAAATTCTTCAGGCGGCGGCCAAAAGCGTCAAGCGTACCCACCTGGAACTGGGGGGCAAGGCGCCGGTGATCGTCTGCGACGACGCCGATCTCGACGAGGTGGTCAACGGCATCCGCACCTACGGCTATTACAACGCCGGCCAGGATTGCACCGCCGCCTGCCGCATCTACGCGCAGGCGGGCATCTATCCCAAACTGGTGGACGCGCTGGGCGAGGCGGTCGCCAGCCTGCGCTTCGCCCGCAAGCGCGATCAGGACAACGAGATCGGCCCGTTGATAAGTAGCCGTCAGCGCGATCGCGTCGCCAGCTTCGTCGAGCGGGCGCTCAGCCAACCGCATATCGAATTGATCACCGGCGCCGCGGCCCACTCCGGGCCGGGGTTCTATTACCAGCCGACCCTGCTGGCGGGCTGCCTGCAAAGCGACGAAATCGTGCAGCGCGAGGTGTTTGGCCCGGTGGTCAGCATCACGCGCTTCGAACACCTGGAGCAGGCGGTCGCGTGGGCCAACGACTCGGAATACGGGCTGGCTTCGTCGGTGTGGACGCAAAATATCGACCGGGCGCTACACATCGCCGCCCATCTGCAGTACGGCAGCACCTGGATCAACACCCATTTCACCTTGGCGAGCGAGATGCCGCACGGCGGCCTGAAACGCTCCGGCTACGGCAAGGATCTGTCCAGCGATTCGCTGCAGGATTACAGCGTTGTCAGGCACGTAATGGCGAAGTTCAAAGCCAGCTTCTAGCGGTTCTATAAAGCAAAATCGGGCGGCAGCCGTTCCCTGCCGCACACAGATACGCAACACAGGGGTAATTACGATGAGAAAAACTACCGCAGTCACCACCACCGTCTCCGCGCTCTGTCTCACCGTGCTGTGCGGCCTGGCCCAGGCGGCCGATCTGCCGCAGTCGCTGGGCAAAGGCGAAGGCCGGCTGGATATCATCGCCTGGCCCGGCTACATCGAACGCGGCCAGTCCGACAAAAACTACGACTGGGTCACCCAGTTTGAAAAGCAAACCGGCTGCGCGGTGAACGTGAAGACAGCCGCCACCTCCGATGAAATGGTCAGCCTGATGGCCAAGGGCGGCTACGATCTGGTGACCGCTTCCGGCGACGCCTCGCTGCGCCTGATCTTCGGCAAGCGGGTGCAGCCGATCAACACCGCGCTGATCCCGAACTGGAAGAACATCGATCCGCGCCTGCTGAACGGCGCCTGGTACACCGTGGACGGCAAAACCTATGGCACGCCGTACCAGTGGGGGCCGAACCTACTGATGTACAACACCAAAACCTTCCCGACGCCGCCGGACAGCTGGGCGGTGATCTTCCAGCAGCAGAATCTGCCGGACGGCAAGAGCAATCAGGGCCGGGTGCAGGCTTACGACGGCCCGATCTACATCGCCGATGCGGCGCTGTTCCTGAAGGCCACCCAGCCGCAGCTTGGCATCAGCGATCCTTATCAGCTCAACGAAGAGCAGTATCAGGCGGCGCTGAAGCTGCTGCGCAGCCAGCACGCGCTGATCCACCGCTACTGGCACGACACCTCGGTGCAGATGAGCGACTTTAAAAACGAAGGCGTGGTGGCCTCCAGCGCCTGGCCATATCAGGCCAACGCCCTGAAGGGCGAGGGGCAGCCGATCGCCACCGTGTTCCCGAAAGAGGGCGTGACCGGCTGGGCGGACACCACCATGCTGCATGCCGACGCCAAACACCCGAGCTGTGCCTACCAGTGGATGAACTGGTCGCTGGAGCCGAAGGTGCAGGGCGATGTGGCGGCCTGGTTCGGGTCGGTGCCGGCGTCACCGGCGGGCTGCAAGGCCAGCGCGCTGCTGGGTGAGAAGGGCTGCGAAACCAACGGCTTCAACCAGTTCGACAAAATCGCCTTCTGGAAAACGCCGCAGGCGCAGGGCGGCAAGTTCGTGCCGTACAGCCGCTGGACCCAGGATTACATCGCCATCATGGGCGGCCGCTAAGCCGCAGGGCGCAGCCCGCTGCGCCCGAACTACATCAGTATGGAGCACAGAAAATGACCATTGCCGTGCAATTCATCGATGTTTCGCGGACTTTCGGCGATGTTCGCGCCGTGGATCGGGTATCCATCGACATTCAGGATGGGGAATTCTTCTCCATGCTCGGGCCGTCCGGCTCGGGCAAAACCACCTGCCTGCGCCTGATCGCTGGCTTTGAACAGCTCACTTCCGGCTCGATTCGCATCCACGGCCAGGAAGCCGCCAGCCTGCCGCCGTATCAGCGCGACGTGAACACCGTGTTTCAGGATTACGCGCTGTTCCCGCACATGTCGGTGCTGGAAAACGTCGCCTACGGCCTGATGGTGAAGGGCGTCGCCAAACGCGAGCGGCTGGCGCGGGCGCAAGAGGCGCTGGAGAGCGTGGCGCTCGGTTTCGTTGCCGAACGCAAGCCGGCGCACCTGTCGGGCGGCCAGCGGCAGCGCGTGGCGTTGGCGCGCGCGCTGGTCAATCGGCCGCGGGTGCTGCTGCTGGACGAACCGCTCGGCGCGCTGGATCTCAAGCTGCGCGAGCAGATGCAGGGGGAGCTGAAGAAGCTGCAGCGCCAGCTGGGCATCACCTTTATCTTCGTCACCCACGATCAAAGCGAAGCGCTGTCGATGTCCGATCGGGTGGCGGTGTTCAATAACGGCCGCATCGAACAGGTGGATACGCCGCGTGAGCTTTACATGCGGCCGAAAACGCCGTTCGTCGCCGAGTTCGTCGGCACCTCCAACGTGGTGCGCAGCGAGCTGGCGCAGCGCCTGCTCGGCGAAAGCCGAACCTTCTCGATCCGGCCGGAACATATCCGCCTGCTGGAGCACGGCGGCGCGGCGCAGGACGAGATCCAGGTGCAGGGCACGCTGCAGGAAATCCATTACCAGGGCGCGGCCACGCGATATGAAATCACGCTGAACGGCGGCGAGAAGCTGCTGGTCAGCCAGGCCAATCCGCAGTGGCTCGCCGAAGGGCAACAGCGGCAGATCGGCCAGCCGATCGTCGCCTGCTGGCCGCGCGCGGCGATGGTGCCGCTGCTGGAGGAGGGGTGAGATGGACATGAGCATCGATTCCCCCTCGGCGCGCGGCGGTACCGTGCGCGCGCTGTCAACCTGGCTTTATCGCCGGCCGACGCTGTATCTGCTTTTGCTGCTGGTGCCGCCGCTGCTGTGGTTCGGCGCGGTGTACCTCGGTTCGCTGCTGACGCTGCTGTGGCAAGGGTTTTACACCTTCGACGACTTCACCATGGCGGTGACGCCGGATCTGACCTTCGCCAACCTGGCGGCGCTGTTCAACCCGGCCAACTACGACATCATCCTGCGCACGCTGACCATGGCGGTGCTGGTGTCGTTGGCCAGCGCGGTACTGGCGTTCCCGATCGCCTATTACATGGCGCGCTACACCAGCGGCCGCGTCAAAGCGTTCTTTTACATCGCGGTGATGATGCCGATGTGGGCCAGCTATATCGTTAAAGCCTATGCCTGGACCCTGCTGCTGGCGAAAGACGGCGTGGCGCAGTGGTTCCTGCAGCACCTGGGGCTGGAGCCGCTGCTGGCTTCGCTGCTGACGGTGCCCGGCATCGGCGGCAACACGCTGTCGACCTCGGGGCTGGGGCGTTTTCTGGTGTTCGTCTATATCTGGCTGCCGTTCATGATCCTGCCGATCCAGGCGGCGCTGGAGCGCCTGCCGCCCTCGCTGCTGCATGCCTCGGCGGATCTGGGCGCGCGACCGGCGCAGACCTTCCGCCACGTCATTTTGCCGCTGGCGGTACCGGGCATCGCCGCCGGGTCGATCTTCACCTTCTCGCTGACGCTGGGCGACTTTATCGTGCCGCAGCTGGTGGGGCCGCCGGGCTATTTCATCGGCAGCATGGTGTACGCCCAGCAGGGGGCGATCGGCAATATGCCGATGGCCGCGGCCTTTACGCTGGTGCCGATCGTCCTGATCGCCATTTACCTTTCCATCGTCAAACGTCTGGGGGCTTTCGATGCACTCTGAACGCGCGCCCTTAGGGCTGAAGCTGGCCGCCTGGGGCGGACTGATCTTCCTGCATTTCCCGTTGGCGATCATCGCCATCTACGCCTTCAACACCGAGGACGCGGCCTTCAGCTTCCCGCCGAAGGGCTTCACGCTGCACTGGTTCAACGTTGCCGCCGGGCGGCAGGATATCCTCGATGCGGTGCTGCTGTCGGCGCAGATCGCCTGCCTGGCGACCGCCATCGCGCTGGTGCTCGGCACCCTGGCGGCGGCGGCGCTGTATCGGCGCGATTTCTTCGGCAAGGATAGCATTTCGCTGCTGTTGCTGCTGCCGATCGCGCTGCCGGGGATCGTCACCGGTCTGGCGCTGCTGGCGGCATTCAAGGCGCTGAACATCGAGCCGGGCATCCTGACTATCGTCGTCGGCCATGCAACGTTCTGCGTGGTGATCGTGTTCAACAACGTCATCGCCCGGTTCCGCCGCACCTCGTACAGCCTGATCGAAGCGTCGATGGATCTCGGCGCCGACGGCTGGCAAACCTTCCGTTACGTGATCTTGCCGAACCTCGGCTCGGCGCTGCTGGCCGGGGGCATGCTGGCGTTCGCGCTGTCGTTCGATGAAATCATCGTGACTACCTTTACCGCCGGCCACGAGCGCACGCTGCCGCTGTGGCTGCTGAACCAGCTCGGTCGCCCGCGCGACGTGCCGATCACCAACGTGGTGGCGCTGTCGGTGATGCTGTTGACCATGCTGCCGATCCTCGGCGCTTACTACCTGACCAAAGGTGGGGAAAGCGTCGCCGGCAGCGGCAAATAATTTCCTTACCCGACCTCTGATAAAAGGATAACCCTATGCAAAGCCAACTGTTGATTGATGGCCACCTGGTGAATGGCCAGGGCGCGACCCAGCCGGTGTATAACCCGGCGACCGGCGAAGTGATCGCACAGGTGGCGGAGGCCAGCCCGGAGCAGGTCGATCGCGCGGTGCTGGCGGCGGACGCCGCGTTCGCCGCCTGGGGGCAAACCACGCCGAAGGCGCGTGCCGAGCATCTGCTCAAGCTGGCGGATCTGATCGACGAGCATGCCGAGACCTTCGCCAGGCTGGAATCGCTCAACTGCGGCAAGCCTTATCACTGCGTGTTGAACGACGAACTGCCGGCGGTGGCCGACGTGTTTCGCTTCTTCGCCGGGGCCAGCCGCTGCCTGACCGGCATGGCGGCCGGCGAGTATCTGGCCGGGCATACCTCGATGATCCGCCGCGATCCGCTCGGCGTGGTGGCTTCGATCGCGCCGTGGAACTACCCGCTGATGATGGCGGCCTGGAAACTGGCACCGGCGCTGGCGGCGGGCAACTGCGTGGTGATCAAGCCGTCGGAGCAGACGCCGCTGACCACCTTTAAACTGGCCGAACTGGCCGCCGGGCTGTTCCCGCCGGGGGTGCTCAACGTGCTGTTCGGCCGCGGTGCCGGCGTCGGCGATCGGCTGACCGGGCATGACAAGGTGCGCATGGTGTCGCTGACCGGCTCGATCGCCACCGGCGAGCACATCATCGCCCACACCGCCGCCGGCATTAAGCGCACCCATATGGAGCTGGGCGGCAAGGCACCGGTGCTGGTGTTCGACGATGCCGATCTGCAGCAGGTGGTGGACGGTATTCGCGGCTTTGGTTTCTACAACGCCGGGCAGGATTGCACCGCTGCCTGCCGCATCTACGCGCAGAAAAGCATTTATCCCGAGCTGGTGAAGCGGCTGGGTGAGGCGGTGGCCAGCCTGAAGGTCGGTGCGCCGGACGACGAGAGCACCGAGCTGGGGCCATTGATTACCGCCCAGCATCTGGAGCGGGTCGCCGGTTTTGTCGAGCGCGCCAAAGCGTTGCCGCACGTGCAGGTGGTGACCGGCGGCGAGAAGGTGAAGGGGCCGGGTTACTACTTCCAGCCGACGCTGCTGGCCGGCGCGCGCCAGGAGGATGAGATCGTGCAGCGCGAGGTGTTCGGCCCGGTGGTGACGGTGACGCCGTTCGACGACGAAGAGCAGGTGCTGGCCTGGGCGAACGAATCCAACTACGGGCTGGCGTCGTCCGTGTGGACCCGCGACGTGGGCCGCGCGCATCGCTTGAGCGCCCGCCTGCAATACGGCTGCACTTGGGTGAACACCCACTTCATGTTGGTGAGCGAAATGCCGCACGGCGGCCAGAAACTGTCCGGTTACGGCAAGGACATGTCGATGTACGGGCTGGAGGATTACACCGCCATTCGTCATGTGATGTTCAAACATTGATTTTACAATAATTATCCGCACAATAGCGCGGCCTTCGGGCCGGCCCCGGCCGGCCGATGATAATAAAAAGGAAGCCTATATGGGTATCACCCGACGCGATTTTCTCAACGGGGTGGCGATCACCATCGCCGCCGGGTTGACGCCGCTGCAAATCTTGCGCGCGTCGCCGCAAACCGCCAATCAAACCCTATACTACCCGCCGGCGCTGACCGGGCTGCGGGGCAACCATCCGGGCTCGTTCGAGCATGCGCACCAACTGGGGCGCGACGGTAAAACCTTTGATTTCGGCAGCGTGCCCGCCGTTGAAGAGTTCGATCTGGTGGTGGTCGGCGCCGGCATCAGCGGGCTGGCGGCCGCCTGTTTCTGGCAGCAGCTGAAAGGCGAGCAGCAGCGCATTTTGCTGATCGACAACCATGACGACTTCGGCGGCCACGCCAAGCGCAACGAATTCAACACCGACGACGGCATGCTGCTCGGCTACGGCGGCAGCGAATCGCTGCAGTCGCCGCGCTCCAACTTCAGCCCGGTGGCGATGGGGCTGCTGCGCAAGCTCGGCGTCGATATCGATCGGCTGGAGCAGGCGTTTGACACTACCTTCTACCCGGATCTGAACCTGAGCCGCGGGGTTTACTTCGATCGCAAGAACTTCGGCGTCGACAAGGTGGTGAGCGGCGATCCGGGCCGCACGGTGGCAGACGATATTCCGCGCGATCGTCTCAACGGCCGCTCTTATGAAGCGTTCATCGGTGATTTCCCGCTGCCGGAAAGCGATCGCCAGGCGCTGATCGCGCTGCATACGGTGGAGAAAGATTATCTGCCGGAGATGACGCTGGAGCAGAAGGTCGAATGGCTCGATACCCACAGCTACACCCAGTTCCTGCGTGAAAAAGTGGGTCTGAGCGAGCTGGCGATCCGTTATTTCCAGCAGACCACCAACGACTTCCAGGCGGTGGGCATCGACGGCACGTCGTGCAGCGATGCGCGCATCTGCGATCTGCCGGGCCTCGGCGGCATGAATCTGCCGCCGCTGGATGAAGAGTCGCAGGCGGATCTCGACGATCCTTACGTGTTCCACTTCCCGGACGGCAACGCCACGCTGACGCGCCTGATGGTGCGCAAGCTGATCCCGGCGGTGGCGCCGGCCGGCAAAGACATGAACGACGTGGTGCTGGCCAAATTCGACTACAGCCAGCTCGATCGGCCGGAGTCGCCGGTGAAGCTGCGTTTGAACAGCACCGGGCTGCACGCGGCCAACGTCGGCGACAAGGTGGAAGTCACCTACATGACCGGCGAGAAGATGACCAAAGTGCGCGCCGGGCAGGTGGTGATGGCCGGCTACAACATGATGATCCCGTACCTGGTGCCGGAGATGTCGCACGAGCAGCAGGAGGCGCTGAAGCAGAACGTCAAGGCGCCGCTGGTGTACAGCAAGGTGGTGATCCGCAACTGGCAGCCGTTCATCAAGCTGGGCGTGCACGAAATTTATTCGCCGGCCGCGCCGTACAGCCGCGTGAAGCTGGACTACCCGGTGAGCATGGGCGGGTATCAGCACCCGCGCGATCCGGACCGGCCGATCGGCCTGCATATGGTGTACGTGCCGACGCTGCCGGGCAGCGGCCTCAGCCCGCGCGAGCAGTCGCGCAAAGGGCGCGCGCTGCTGCTGGGCACGCCGTTCGAGGTGCATGAGCAGATGATCCGCGAACAGCTGCAGGGCATGCTGGGCGACGCCGGTTTCGACCATCAGCGCGACATTCAGGCGATCACCGTCAACCGCTGGTCGCACGGTTATTCCTACTTCCTTAACGGGCTGTTTGACGACGAAGAAGAAGCCAAGAAAATCATCGAAACGGCGCGGCAGCCGATCGGTAAGATCGTTATCGCCAACTCCGATTCTGACTGGAGCCCGTACGCCAACTCGGCGATCGATCAGGCGTGGCGTGCGGTGAACGAACTGGCCTACGGCAAGGTTGCCGCCAAGGAGGGAGCATGAGTCTGCGTTCGCTGTACCTGTTGAGCCTGCTGGCGGCCGGCGGCTCGGCCCAGGCGATGTCGGCCGGGGAATACGTCGCCAAAGCCGGCGATTGCACCGCCTGCCACACCGCGCCGGGCGGCGCTGAACTGGCGGGCGGCATGAAGTTCCCGACGCCGCTCGGGGCTATCTACGCCACCAACATCACGTCGGACAAGCTGCACGGCATCGGCGCCTATTCGTTCGAGGAGTTCGATCGCGCCATGCGCCAGGGGGTAGCCAAAGACGGTCACCGGCTCTACCCGGCGATGCCGTACACCTCGTACGCCAAAATGAGCGCGGAAGACATGCGCGCGCTGTATGACTATCTGATGAATGAGGTGCCGGCACAGAACGTCGCCAACCGTGACAGCGACATCAGCTGGCCATTGTCGATGCGCTGGCCGCTGGCGGTGTGGAACTCGCTGTTCCACGACGACCAGCCGTATCAGGCAGATCCGCAGCAAAGCGCCGAGTGGAACCGCGGCGCCTACCTGGTGCAGGGCGCGGGCCATTGCGGCAGTTGCCACACGCCGCGCGGCTGGGCGATGCAGGAGAAGGGGCTGGACGGTAAGGAGCCGGTGTTCCTGAGCGGCGCCGAGCTGGACGGCTGGTACGCCTCCAATCTGCGCGGCCTGCCGCCGGAAGAGGTGACGGCGCTGCTGAAAACCGGCCGCAGCCGCCATGCGGCGGTCGTCGGGCCGATGAGCGAGGTGGTGACCCACAGCACGCAGTACCTCAGCGACGGCGATCTGAACGCCATCGCGGTGTACCTGCGCAGCCTGGCGCCGGAAACCGCCGCCAAAGCCGCTGCGCCTGCCGTGCCGGCGAATAATCCGGGCGGCAAGGCGACCTACGCGATGTACTGCTCGACCTGCCACGGCAACAAGGGCGAAGGCACTGATTTTGCCATTCCGGCGCTGGCGGGCAATGCCACGGTAACGGCGGACAATCCGCTGACCGCGCTGCGGGTAGTGCTGGAGGGGGCGCATACCCCGATCACGCAGCAGGCGATGGCGTTCGACATGCCGGCTTACGGCTGGGCGTTGAACGATCGGCAGGCGGCGGATCTGATGAGCTATCTGCGGGGAAGCTGGGGTAACCAGGCGGCGCCGGTGACGGTGCAGCAGGTGCAGGACGCGCGCCAGCTGCAGGCGAAATGAGAGGGGAGCGCGGTCTGACGGCCGCGCTCCGCAAGCATTACAGCACCTTATGCGGGCCGAAGCATTCGTAGTGGATGCGTTCGGCCTCTACGCCCATTTCCAGCAGCTGTTTGCCCACGAACTGCATGAAGGCCACCGGGCCGCAGAAGTAATAGTGCATCTGCGGATCGGCCAGGCTGCCTTGCAGCGCGCTCAAATCCATCAATCCGCGGCTGTGATAGTCGCGGCCTTCCACGTCATCGGCACCCGGCTCGCGGTACCACACATGGCGGCTCAGATTCGGCATGCGCCCGGCAATATCCGCCACCTCATCGGCAAAGGCGTGCACGCTGCCGTTTTCCGCCGCGTGCAGCCAGTGGACCTGCGCCTGATGCTGGTTGTCGTGCAGGGTGTTGAGCATGCCGAGCATCGGGGTTTGGCCGACGCCGGCGGAGATCAGCGCCACCGGCGTGGTCGGCGCCACGTCGAGGAAGAAGTCGCCGTGCGGCGGGGCGATGTAGATCACGTCGCCTTCCTGCGCCTGCTGGTGCAGGTAGTTGGACACTTTACCCTGATCTTCACGCTTCACCGCGATGCGGTAGAACTCGCCGTTCGGCGAGGTGGTCAGCGAGTACTGGCGAATTTCCTGATGTTCCAGGCTGTCGTGCTTGATGTAGACCGCCAGGTATTGCCCCGGTTTGAAGTCCGCCACCCGGCCGCCGTCCACCGGCGCCAGCACGAAGCTGCAGATCACGTCGCTCTGCGGCTGTTTCTTCAGGATGCGGAACGCGCGCAGATCGCGCCAGCCGCCGTTGTCGGCTTCGCTCTGCTGATAAATTTGCTCTTCACGCTGGATAAATACGTTGGCCAGCACGCCGTAGGCCTTGCCCCAGGCGTCCAGGACTTCCTGACCCGGGCTGAACATTTCGTCCAGCGTCGCCAGCAGGTGACCGCCGACGATGTTGTACTGCTCCGGCTGGATATTGAAGCTGGTATGCTTCTGCGCGATGCGCTCCACCGCCGGCAGCAGCGCCGCCAGGTTCTCGATGTTGGCGGCATAGGCGCAGATGGCGTCGAACAGCGCCTGACGCTGATCGCCGTTGCGCTGGTTGCTCATGTTGAAAATGTCTTTCAATTCCGGGTTGTGCGCGAACATGCGATCGTAAAAGTGGGCGGTCAGCTTCGGCCCGGTCGCAGCCAGCAGGGGAATGGTGGATTTCACGGTGGCGATGGTTTGGCTATCCAGCATGGAAGCGCTCCTTGGGTTGGGATCTTGACGATAATTTTAATGATGTATTTTAAATGCATCTTATTGGGTTCCGCGTCGCTTGTAAATACCCTTGTTTTCGTTGCGGTGTTCTTCGGGCGTCGATCGCGCTCACAGAACATGAAAAAAGCGCATTGTTCGCATGAGGAAATGTCCGTTGATAAACGGCGGTGTTTCGCGGATCAAAGCCTTGCGCCACCTTATGCCAATCGTTTGCGTAAAAACCTCTGTCAAGACCTATCTTCGGTGGGGCGAAACGGTTTACACTGTGGCCCAGAACCCAAACGGGTAGTTATTTGGTGATTTTTTAGTTAGCTGATTTAAGTCAGGAGATGCCGGATGTTAAAGCGTGAAATGAACATTGCCGATTACGATGCGGAACTGTGGCGTGCCATGGAGCAGGAAGTGGTGCGTCAGGAAGAGCACATCGAGCTGATCGCGTCTGAGAACTACACCAGCCCGCGCGTGATGCAGGCTCAGGGTTCCCAGCTGACCAACAAATACGCTGAAGGCTATCCGGGCAAGCGTTACTACGGCGGCTGCGAATACGTGGATATCGTTGAGCAGCTGGCTATCGATCGCGCCAAAGAATTGTTCGGCGCCGATTACGCCAACGTGCAGCCGCACTCCGGCTCCCAGGCTAACTTCGCCGTGTACACCGCGCTGCTGCAGCCGGGCGACACCATTCTGGGCATGAACCTGGCGCACGGCGGCCACCTGACCCACGGTTCCCCGGTCAACCTGTCCGGCAAACTGTATAACGTGGTGCCTTACGGCATCGACGACAAAGGTCAAATCGACTATGACGATCTGGCCAAGCAGGCGCAAACCCACAAGCCGAAAATGATCATCGGCGGCTTCTCCGCTTACTCCGGCGTGGTTGATTGGGCCAAAATGCGCGAAATCGCCGACAGCATCGGCGCTTACCTGTTCGTCGACATGGCGCACGTAGCGGGCCTGATCGCCGCCGGCGTGTACCCGAACCCGGTACCGCACGCGCACATCGTCACCACCACCACCCACAAAACCCTGGCGGGTCCGCGCGGCGGCCTGATCCTGGCGAAGGGCGGCGACGAAGAGCTGTACAAGAAGCTGAACTCCGCCGTGTTCCCTGGCGGCCAGGGCGGCCCGCTGATGCACGTGATCGCCGGCAAGGCGGTGGCGCTGAAAGAAGCGATGGAGCCTGAGTTCAAGGTTTATCAGCAGCAAGTGGCGGTCAACGCCAAGGCGATGGTGGACGTGTTCCTGCAGCGCGGCTACAAAGTGGTCTCCGGCGGCACCCATAACCACCTGTTCCTGCTGGATCTGGTCGACAAAAACCTGACCGGTAAAGAAGCGGACGCCGCCCTGGGCCGCGCCAACATCACCGTCAACAAAAACAGCGTGCCGAACGATCCTAAGAGCCCGTTCGTCACCTCTGGCGTGCGTATCGGCACCCCGGCCGTCACCCGTCGTGGCTTTAAAGAAGCCGACGTGCGCGAACTGGCCGGTTGGATCTGCGATGTGCTGGACAACATCAACGATGAAGCCACCATTGAACGCACCAAGAAGAAAGTGCTGGATATCTGCGCCCGCCTGCCGGTTTACGCATAATCCCGCTTTCGCCCGACAAAACCCGCTGCGGCGGGTTTTTTTGTGGCCGCTCGCGGCAAACTGTGAGCTGCCTGGCACTCTAACGCATTGAAGTGGAATGAAGATTGCGGGGCGGTGTGAGCTCTGTCAAAGTATTGCCCTCACTCCGGAGGGATCATGGTTCTGCAATCCACGCGTTGGCTCGCGCTCAGTTATTTCACCTACTTCTTTTCCTACGGTATCTTCTTACCGTTCTGGGGCGTGTGGCTGAAAGGCGAGGGCATCGCGCCCGAAACCATCGGCATATTGCTCGGCGCCGGCTTGGTGGCCCGCTTCCTCGGCAGCTTACTGATTGCTCCCCGCGTTAAAGATCCCTCTCATTTAGTCTCCGCCCTGCGCCTGCTGGCGCTGCTGACCCTGGCCTTTGCGGTCGGTTTCTGTTTCGGCAACGGTTGGGGCTGGCTGATGCTGGTGATAGCGGGTTTCAACCTGTTCTTCTCGCCGCTGGTGCCGCTGACCGACGCGCTGGCCGCCACCTGGCAAAAGCAGATCCGCATGGACTACGGCCGGGTGCGGCTGTGGGGCTCGCTGGCGTTCGTCATCGGCTCGGCGCTGACCGGGCAGCTGGTGGCGGTGTGGGGCCATAACGCGATTCTCTACAGCCTGATCTTCAGCGTGTTGGCGATGCTGCTGGGCATGTTGCTGAAGCCGAGCGTCATGCCGCAGGGCGAAGCGCGCTCGCACAGCGAAGCCGAGCGCTCGCTGTGGGCACTGCTGAAAGAGGGGCCGGTCTGGCGCTTCCTGCTGTGCGTCACGCTGCTGCAGGGGGCGCACGCCGGCTACTACAGCTTCGGCTCCATTTACTGGCAGGAGGCGGGCTATTCGGCCTCGACCATCGGCTATCTGTGGTCGCTCGGCGTGGTGGCGGAAGTGATTATTTTCGCCAGCAGCAACGTGCTGTTCCGCCGCTGGAATGCGCGCAACCTGCTGTTGCTCTCCGCCTGCTGCGGCGTGTTGCGCTGGAGCCTGATGGCCTACAGTACCGAGCTGGGCTGGCTGCTGCTGATCCAGATCCTGCACTGCGGCACCTTCACCGTCTGTCATCTGGCGGCGATGCGCTTTATTGCCGCGCGCCAGGGGCAAGAGGTGATCCGGCTGCAGGCGGTGTATTCGGCGCTGGCGATGGGCGGCGGCATCGCCGTTATGACGGTCATTGCCGGGTTCCTGTTCGAACATTGGCAGGGCGGGGTATTCTGGGTGATGGCGGCGGTCGCGGTGCCGGCCTTGTTCATCCGGCCGCCGGCGGTCAGTGTCAGCCGTTGATTAAGGGGCTTCCAGCAGCGTGCGGATGGCTTGGCGCTGCCGGGTTTCCAGCGGCAGTTCGGTATAGATCAGCGGCGGGTGCGGATCGCTGTGCACCGCCGCATAAGGGGTGATCACCAGCATGACACCCTGCGGCGCGCCGCCGCGCAGATAGTCGCTCAGCGGCAGATACTTGATGTTCAGCGGCAGCAGCGTGAGCTCGCGGATCTGATATTCCACTTCCTCTTCCAGCTGCGGGTTGTCCAGCGTCAGCAGCAGCACCTGTTTTTCCTGCAGCGCGTTGTCCTGCATCAGCCAGGCGCCGAAGCTGATGGCCACCAGGCCCGTCTCCTCGTTGGAAAAATCCACGTCGTACTCCTGCTCCAGCGGTTTCAGCGCTTCCTGCGTGGTGCGCATCAGCCGCGGGTATTTGCGCACCACTTCTTCCAGCAGCATATTGTCGATGCCGATGGCGAAACGGCAGCGCTCCAGCGCCGGCGCCAGGTGGGCGAACAGCTGGCTGACCAACTCCGCCTTGCTGCTGAAGGCCATGCCGGAAAGCTGCTGGAAACGCTCGACCATGCTGTCGATGGCTGCCATCAGCCGCTGTTCTTGCGCGGAGTCGTTGCTGTGGTAGCTGTGATTTTTCAACAGGGTAAACGTCAGCGCCAAAAAATCGCGCTCGTCTGCCTGCGGCGGCTGGTTAAACAGCCGATTGCAGGCCTGATGCAGCCAGGCGGCGGCCTGCTGCTCCGGCTTTTGCCGCAGCCAGTCGCGTTGAACGGCGTCGAAATGCGGATGGCGCTGCAGGCGATTTTGCCAGGCGCAGTAGAGCAGATAATGCTGCAGGAATTGGCGGTCGCGCGCATCGAATCGGCGGTTGAGCAGTGGCTCACAGGCATCGATCGCCTCTGCCAGCGCAGACGCCGGGGCGGCATCGGCCGCCAGCACGTGCCGCAGGCGCGGGGCGAAATCGCCCTCGACGAACTGCGGGCTGCAGCGCAGGGCCCGCCGCAGCCAATGGATCAGGCACAGGCGCTGGTCGAGCGCGCTGCCCCGCAGTTGGTAGCCACGATCGGGATCGACGGCGATCTCCAGGTGGTGGAAACGCTGGATTTCATTGGCCACCTCGGCTATATCTTGCCGGGTTATCGGGGGGGCGACGCCGTTGATTTGGCTCAGGGTCTCCAGCTGTAACTCGGGCTCCGGCGTGTACAGCATCAGCAGCAGATGGCAGCGCCGTTGTTGTCCGGAGAGCTCGGGCACGGGAGAGGTGTCCAGGCTCATTATCACCTTCCGGCATAAAAGGTTGCGATTATACCTAAGCATAGCAAAAGGCTTTGTGGCGGCAGGGTTACCGTGCGGCTTTTACTTCGGCTTACAACTTTCGTCACAAATATCGCCGGGAGAGGCGGGCCGTTCGGCATTTGTTTGTGTTACGTTATAACAAATACAGGTAAGACAGGATAATGATGAAGTTACGTCGTCTTTTGGCTGCCTTTGGCGCCGTGTTCAGCGCCGGTGCGATCGCGCATCCGCACAGCTTTATCGACATGAACACCACCTTCGTCGCCAAGGACCAGCGGCTGGTCGGTCTGAAAATGGTGTGGGTAATGGATGAAATCACCTCGGCAGATCTGCTCTACGATGCGAAAAACGCCAAGAGCGATTCGGAGGTGTGGAAAAAGCTGGCGGCGGAAGTGATGGCCAACGTGCTGGGGCAGCACTATTTCACCGATCTTTACCGCGACGGCAAGCCGGTGAAATACCTGAACTTGCCCAGCGAATATCACCTGTCGCGCCAGGGCAATCAGGCGGTGCTGGAGTTCGTGCTGCCGTTGGCCGAGCCACAGCCGCTGGCGGGTAAGCCGTTCGAACTTTCTACTTACGATCCGACTTATTTCGTGGACATGACCTATAAAGACCAAAATGCGCTGCATCTGCCGCCGGAGATGGCGCAGCTGTGCAGCTACAAGCTGATGACGCCGAAGCCGAATGCGTCGCTGCAGGCCTATGCGCTGTCGCTCGACAAGAACGACTCACCCGGCGAAGATTTGGCGCTGGGGCAGCAGTTCGCCCAGCGGGTGACGCTGCAATGTCGTTAAATTTCTCACCACCGACGACGAGCCAACGCCACTGGGCCTTCGGCCTGTGGCCGCTGCTGCCGTTCATGCTGGCGCTGGCGGCCGCCGCGCTGCTGGCGTGGCACTATTGGCCGCAGCTGCTGATGCAGAGCGTGGTGTGGCAAAAAGCGCTGCACCAGCAGATGGCGGGGCTGTTACAGCAGGTGAAGGCCGCGCCGCAGCAGGCCGGGCTGGCGCTGATGCTGTTCAGCCTCGGCTATGGCGTCTTGCATGCGCTCGGCCCCGGCCACGGCAAAGTGGTGATCGCCACCTACCTGGCTACCCATCCGGCGCGGCTGAAAAGCAGCCTGAAGCTGACCTTCGCCGCCTCGCTGGTGCAGGGCGGAGTGGCGATCGCGCTGGTCACGCTGATGCTGGTGGTATTGCAGCTCTCTTCGCGCCAGCTGCACCAAAGCAGCTTCTGGCTGGAGAAGGGCAGCTTTATCCTGGTGATGCTGCTTGGTGTGCTGCTGAGTTGGCGCGCGCTGAAGCGTTTGTTTGCGGCGATCAAGGCGATGCGCCCGGCGCCGGCGCTGCGCATCAATAGCCTGACGCCGCTGGCGGCGGATCATGTGCACAGCGCCAATTGCGGCTGCGGCCACCGTCATCTGCCGAGCGACAGCGAGCTGCAGGCGGGAAGCGATTGGCGCACTCAGGCCGCCATCGTGCTGGCGATGGGCATGCGCCCCTGTTCGGGGGCGATTTTGGTGCTGCTGTTCTCCAAGGTGATCGGCGTGTTCGGCTGGGGAGTGATCTCCGCGCTGGCGATGGCATTCGGCACCTCGTTGACCATCTCGATGCTGGCGCTGCTGGTGCATTACAGCCGCCGGCTGGCGGTGCGCCTCAGCCGTTCGCGTGCGCCCGCCGCCTGGAGCGCAGTGGCTTGGGGGGCGTTGGCGCTGGCCGGCGGTCTGATCCTGCTGGCTGCCGGGCTGCTGCTGTACGTCAGCGCGCAGCCGGAATTCGGCGGCGGCATCCGTCCCTTCTCCCGTTAACGGGCATAAAAAAAGCGCTGCATCGGCAGCGCTTTTTTTCGATTCGCTTCTGGCGATTAACGCTTCAGCGCTTCGCTCAGTTCTTCACGCATGGTGGCCAGCATGGCTTTCACTACGCGTGGGTTGCCTGCAACCACGTTGCCGGAGCTGAAGTGGTTGTGGCCACCGACGAAGTCGGTGACCAGGCCGCCGGCTTCACGCACCAGCAGTTCGCCCGCGGCGAAGTCCCACGGCTTCAGGCCGATTTCGAAGAAACCGTCCACGCGGCCGGCGGCCACATAGGCCAGATCCAGCGCAGCGGAACCGGTGCGGCGGAAGTCCGCGCACTGGGTGAACAGCTTGCCGACGATGTTGATGTAAGGCGTTGCGTGTTGTTTGACCTTGAACGGGAAGCCGGTCGCCAGGATGGTGCCATCCAGATCTTTGGCATTGGTGCCGCGCAGGCGGTAACCGTTGAGCTGTGCGCCCTGGCCGCGAGTGGCGGTGAACAGTTCGTTGCGCATCGGATCGTAGACCACGGCCACTTCAGTACGGCCTTTGATGCGTACGGCGATGGAAACGGAGAAATGAGGGAAACGTTTGATGAAGTTTGCAGTGCCATCCAGTGGATCGATCACCCATTGCACATCGCGATCTTCGCCGATCAGCTCACCGCGTTCTTCGCTCACGATACTGTGTTGCGGATAAGACTTGCGGATGACGTCGATGATCAGATGCTCTGCATCGCGATCGACGTTGGTGACGAAGTCATTGGTCCCTTTCTGGCTCGCTTCTACAGCGTCCGGGGTTTCGTAGTTTTTGGCAATCAGGTTACCGGCCTTGCGCGCAGCGCGCACGGCGATAGTCAGCATCGGATGCATGGGTATCTTCCAACTAGGATGTTAAAGAACAGGAAACGGCGCGAAGTATAGCAGCTGTTCGGCAAATTGCCTACGGCTGTGTTAAGATGCTGCGATTTTCCGCCACGCTCAGAGTTTGTATGCTGCACAATATCCGCATTGTTCTGGTAGAGACTTCACATACCGGCAACATGGGCTCGACCGCCAGAGCCATGAAAACCATGGGTTTAACCAACCTTTATCTGGTTAATCCGCTGATCAAACCCGATTCTCAGGCCATCGCCCTGGCCGCCGGCGCCAGCGACGTGATCGGCAACGCCACTATCGTCGATACCCTCGATGACGCCATCGCCGGCTGTAGCCTGGTGGTAGGCACCAGCGCACGTTCTCGCACGTTGCCGTGGCCGATGCTGGAGCCGCGTGAATGCGGCGTGCGCGCGGTGCACGAAGGCGAACACGCGCCGGTGGCGCTGGTGTTCGGCCGCGAACGCGTCGGGCTGACCAACGATGAACTGCAGAAGTGCCACTACCACGTCGCCATTCCGGCCAACCCGGACTACAGCTCGCTGAATCTGGCGATGGCGGTGCAGATCCTGGCGTATGAAGTGCGCGTGGCTTACCTCGATCGCCAACAGGCGGGCGCGCCGCAGCTGGAAGAGACGCCGTATCCGCTGGTGGACGACCTCGAGCGTTTCTATCAGCATCTGGAGCAGACGCTGCAGCGCACCGGCTTTATTCGTCCGTCCCATCCGGGCCAGGTGATGAGCCGCCTGCGTCGGCTGTTCACCCGCGCGCGCCCGGAAGGGCAGGAGCTGAATATCCTGCGCGGCATGCTGACGTCGATCGAGAAACAGGATAAACATCAAGGTAATTAATTGATGTGGCATAACGGTGGGCGACAATAGTATTAGTTATCCAAAGGTTATAACATGTATTTTATATACCTTTGTTCTTGCTAAGTTCAAAACGTGCTAATACTTGAGTCAATTACTAGGTTAAATAGTTGACTGTTTTACTCAGGAATGTCAGACTTTCGGCCATATTTGACCAACAGGTAACCATTGAGCTATGAGACTGACATCCAAAGGCCGTTATGCCGTAACCGCTATGCTCGACGTAGCGCTGCATTCCCAGGAAGGGCCGGTACCACTGGCGGACATTTCCGAACGCCAGGGTATTTCGCTCTCTTATCTGGAACAATTATTCTCCCGTCTGCGCAAGAATGGTCTGGTGGCCAGCGTGCGTGGCCCGGGCGGTGGTTATCTGCTGGGTAAAGACGCAGGTGAGATCGCCGTTGGCGCTGTCATCACTGCCGTCGATGAATCGGTAGATGCAACCCGTTGCCAGGGCAAAGAAGGCTGTCAGGGCGGCGATCGCTGCTTGACCCACGCCCTGTGGCGCGATCTGAGCGAGCGCATCAGCGGGTTCCTGAACAACATTACGCTGGCAGAACTGGTCAACAACCAGGAAGTGCTGGTGGTGGCGGATCGTCAAAACAACGATACGCGCCGCACGGCCAACGGTCGTCCGCAAGAAACTATCAACGTTAATCTGCGCGCATAAGCAGCTGGCGAAATTTTTTTAGTTTTTGGAAGTGATGTACGGAGCACAAGAGCAATGAAATTACCGATTTATCTGGATTACTCAGCAACGACGCCGGTCGACCCGCGCGTTGCTGAGAAGATGATGCAGTTTTTGACCCTGGACGGCACTTTTGGCAACCCGGCTTCCCGTTCCCACCGTTTCGGTTGGCAGGCGGAAGAGGCGGTAGACATCGCCCGTAACCAAATTGCCGAACTGGTGGGCGCCGACCCACGCGAAATCGTCTTCACCTCCGGGGCGACCGAATCCGACAACCTGGCGATCAAAGGCGCTGCCAATTTCTACCAGAAAAAAGGCAAGCACATCATCACCAGCAAAACCGAACACAAAGCCGTGCTGGACACCTGCCGTCAGCTGGAGCGCGAAGGGTTTGAAGTGACCTACCTGGCGCCACAGAGCAACGGCATCATCAGCCTGCAGGATCTCGAAGCGGCGCTGCGCGATGACACCATTCTGGTCTCCATCATGCACGTCAATAATGAAATCGGCGTGGTGCAGGATATCGAAGCGATCGGCGAAATGTGCCGTGCGCGCGGTATCATCTACCACGTTGACGCCACCCAGAGCGTGGGCAAACTGCCTATCGATCTGAGCAAGCTGAAAGTCGACCTGATGTCGTTCTCCGGCCACAAAATCTATGGCCCGAAAGGCATCGGCGCGCTGTACGTGCGCCGCAAGCCGCGTATCCGCATCGAAGCGCAGGTACACGGCGGCGGTCACGAGCGCGGCATGCGTTCCGGCACTCTGCCTGTCCACCAGATCGTCGGCATGGGCGAAGCTTACCGCATCGCCAAAGAAGAGATGACCGAAGAGATGGCGCGTCTGCGCACCCTGCGCGATCGTCTGTGGAACGGCGTGAAAGATATGGAAGAAGTGTATCTGAACGGCGATCTGGAGCACGGCGCACCGAACATCCTGAACGTCAGCTTCAACTACGTTGAAGGCGAGTCGCTGATCATGGCGCTGAAAGACCTGGCCGTTTCCTCCGGTTCAGCCTGTACCTCCGCCAGCCTCGAGCCGTCCTACGTGCTGCGCGCGCTGGGCATGAGCGATGAATTGGCGCACAGCTCGATCCGTTTCTCCCTGGGGCGTTTCACCACGGAAGAAGAGATCGACTACACCATTCAACTGGTGCGTAAATCCATCGGCCGTCTGCGCGATCTGTCCCCACTGTGGGAGATGTTCAAGCAGGGCGTGGACATCAACAGCATCGAATGGGCGCATCATTAATTCTCAGGTTTCAGGAGCAAGGTCATGGCTTACAGCGAAAAAGTAATCGATCATTATGAAAACCCGCGTAACGTGGGTTCTTTCGACAACGAAGATCCTACCGTCGGCAGCGGCATGGTAGGGGCACCGGCCTGCGGCGACGTCATGAAGCTGCAAATCAAGGTTAACGATGAAGGCATCATCGAAGACGCGCGCTTTAAAACTTACGGCTGCGGTTCCGCCATCGCCTCCAGCTCGCTGGTGACCGAATGGATGAAAGGCAAGTCGCTGGATCAGGCTGAAGCGATCAAAAACACCCAGATCGCTGAAGAGCTGGAATTGCCGCCGGTCAAAATTCACTGCTCGATCCTGGCTGAAGACGCCATCAAAGCAGCGATTGCCGACTATAAGAGCAAGCATAGCGCCAAGTAATTTGTCTGAGTCGGCCCGGCCGCGCCGGGCTTTGATGTGAAGTGTGAGGTTGTGATGTCTATTACCATGAGCGACAGCGCTGCGCAGCGTGTTCAGGCGTTTTTGACGAACCGCGGCAAAGGTCTCGGCCTGCGTCTGGGAGTGCGAACTTCCGGCTGCTCCGGGATGGCGTACGTGCTGGAATTTGTTGACGAAGCCAACGATGACGACATCGTGTTTGAAGACAAAGGCATCAAGGTGATCATCGACGGCAAGAGCCTGGTCTACCTTGACGGCACCGAGCTTGATTTCGTTAAGGAAGGCCTGAACGAAGGCTTCAAGTTCAACAACCCGAACGTCTCAAGCGAATGCGGCTGCGGCGAGAGTTTCAACGTCTGACAGTCCATCGTGCTCCCCCGTTTCGGCGGGGGAACTTCATCCGCTAACGCCCAGAGCACGCTATGGATTACTTTACTTTATTCGGGCTGCCAGTTCGCTACACCGTGGACGGCAGCCTGCTTGCGTCCCGCTTCCAGGATCTGCAGCGCCAATTCCACCCCGATCGTTTCGCCAACCAGCCGGAGCGCGAACGCCTGATGGCGTTGCAGCAGGCGGCGACCATCAACGAAGCCTACCAGGCGCTGAAGCACCCGTTAAAACGCGCGGAGTATATGCTATCTTTGCACGGCTTCGATCTGGGCAACGAACAGCATACGATGCGCGACACCGCGTTTCTGATGGAACAGCTGGAACTGCGCGAAGAGCTCGACGCCATTGAGCGCAAGCCGGAGGCGGAAAGCCTGCTGGCCGATTTCGGCGCGCGGCTGGCCGTCTCCATCAAACAGCGCAGCGCGCTGATGCTGCAGCAGCTGGATGGTGAGCAATGGGCGGACGCCGCCGACACCGTGCGCAAGCTGCGCTTTTTGGACAAACTCCAGCAACAGGTTGAACAACTCGAAGAAAAACTGCTGGGTTTTGAGTAACACCTTCTGATTCTGATTGTGGAAGCTTCAACATGGCCTTATTACAAATTAGTGAGCCTGGCCTCAGCGCCGCGCCGCATCAGCGACGTCTGGCCGCCGGCATCGACTTAGGCACCACCAACTCGCTGGTCGCCACGGTGCGCAGCGGGCAAGCGGAAACGCTGGCCGACGAACAGGGCCGCCATTTGCTGCCTTCGGTGGTGCATTATCAGGCGAACGCGCAGCGCGTCGGCTGGGAGGCGCGCCAACAGGCGGCGCAGGATCCGGCCAATACCGTCAGCTCCATCAAACGCATGATGGGCCGCTCGTTGGCGGACGTGCAGCAACGTTACCCGAACCTGCCGTATCAATTTCAGGCCAGCGACAACGGCCTGCCGCTGATCGTCACCGCCGCCGGCCCGGTTAACCCGGTCGGCGTCTCCGCCGATATCCTGCGGGCCCTGTCCGCGCGCGCGCAAGCGGCGCTGGAAGGCGAGCTGGACGGCGTGGTGATCACCGTTCCCGCCTACTTCGACGACGCGCAGCGCCAGGGCACCAAAGACGCGGCGCGTCTGGCCGGCCTGCACGTCCTGCGCCTGCTGAACGAACCGACCGCGGCGGCGATCGCCTACGGGCTGGATTCCGGCCAGGAAGGGGTGATCGCGGTTTACGATCTGGGCGGCGGCACCTTTGATATCTCCATTCTGCGCCTCAGCCGCGGCGTGTTCGAAGTGCTGGCCACCGGCGGCGATTCCGCGCTGGGCGGTGACGACTTCGATCACCTGCTGGCCGACGGGTTGCGCGAGCAGGCCGGCGTGGCCGATCGCAGCGACCATGGTGTGCAGCGCCAACTGCTGGATGCCGCCATCGCCGCCAAAATCGCGTTGAGCGATGCCGACAGCGTGCGCGTCGAGGTGGCCGGCTGGCAGGGCGAGGTGACCCGCGCCCAGTTCGAAGCGCTGATCGCTCCGCTGGTGAAACGCACGCTGATGGCCTGCCGCCGCGCGCTGAAAGACGCCGGCGTCGCCGCCGACGAGGTGCTGGAAGCGGTGATGGTCGGTGGTTCTACCCGCGTGCCACTGGTGCGTGAGCAAGTGGGGGCCTTCTTCGGCCGTGCGCCGCTGACGTCGATCGATCCGGATAAAGTGGTCGCCATCGGCGCCGCGATCCAGGCCGACATTCTGGTGGGCAACAAGCCGGACAGCGACATGCTGCTGCTGGACGTGATCCCGCTGTCGCTGGGCCTCGAAACCATGGGCGGTCTGGTGGAGAAAGTGATCCCGCGCAACACCACCATCCCGGTGGCGCGCGCGCAGGAATTCACCACCTTTAAAGACGGCCAGAGCGCGATGATGATCCACGTGCTGCAGGGCGAGCGCGAGCTGGTGCAGGACTGCCGTTCGCTGGCGCGCTTCACGCTGCGCGGCCTGCCGCCATTGCCTGCCGGGGGGGCGCACATTCGCGTCACCTTCCAGGTGGATGCCGACGGTCTGCTGAGCGTCACCGCGATGGAGAAATCCACCGGCGTCGAAGCCTCGATCCAGGTGAAGCCGTCGTACGGTCTGTCGGACAGCGAAATCGCCAGCATGATCAAGGATTCGATGGCCAACGCGCAAAACGACGTGGGCGCGCGCAAGCTGGCGGAGCAACGCGTGGAAGCTGCGCGGGTGCTGGAAAGCCTGCAGGGCGCGCTGGCCACCGACGCCGCGCTGCTGAGCGAGGCGGAAAGCCAGGCGATCGCCGCCGCGACCCAGGCGTTGCAGCAGGCGGCGCAGGGTGAAGATCCTGCCGCTATCGAAGACGCCATCAAAACATTAGATGCACAAACGCAAGATTTTGCCGCGCGCCGCATGGACGCTTCCATTCGCCGCGCGCTGGCTGGCCATTCTGTGGATGAGGTTTAACCATGCCTAAAATTGTTTTCCTGCCCCATCAAGATCTTTGCCCGGAAGGGGCGGTTCTGGACGCTGAAAAAGGGGAGTCGATCCTCAACGTTGCGCTGCGCAACGGCATTGAAATCGAGCACGCCTGCGAGAAATCCTGCGCCTGCACCACCTGCCACTGCATCGTGCGTGAAGGCTTCGATTCGCTGGAAGAGAGCAGCGAGCTGGAAGACGACATGCTGGACAAAGCGTGGGGGCTGGAGCCGGAAAGCCGTCTGAGCTGCCAGGCGCTGGTCGCTGACGAAGATCTGGTGGTCGAAATGCCGCGCTACACCGTCAACCACGCGCGTGAGCATTAATTGTTAGCCGCAGCGCCAACCCGGAGATCATAATGGGACTGAAGTGGACCGACAGCCGAGAAATCGGCGAAGCCCTGTACGACCAATACCCGGACACCGATCCGAAAACCGTGCGTTTTACCGACATGCATCAGTGGATCTGCGATCTGGAAGAGTTCGACGACGATCCGCAGGCTTCCAACGAAAAAATACTGGAAGCGATCCTGCTGGTCTGGTTAGATGAAGCGGAGTAAATAGCGTAACGGGCTGCCATGGGCGGCCCGTTTATTTTGTATCCGACAAGATTAATAAAAGAATAATCCGGAGTAAGAAGGCTATGACAACAGAATTCATGCAGGTCACGCTGTCGCAACAACCAGCCGACGCCCGTTGGGGCGAAAAAGCGCTGCTCAGCACCAACGGCGAAGGGATGACCATCCACCTGACCGGCGCCGACAAGCTGGGCGCGATCCAGCGTGCGGGTCGCAAAATTGACGGTCAGGGCATCAAAAACGTCAAACTCGCCGGTGACGGTTGGGACTTGGAAAACAGCTGGGCGTTTTGGCAGGGCTACCGCGGGCCGAAAGGGCAACGCAACGTCGAATGGGCCGAACTGCCGGAAGCCGCACGTCAGGAGCTGGATAAGCGCCTGAAGATCGTAGATTGGGTGCGTGACACCATCAATATGCCGGCGGAAGAGCTGGGGCCGGAGCAGCTGGCGACCCGCGCCGTCGATCTGATGTGCGACGTCGGCTGCGATGCCGTCAGCTACCGCATCACCAAGGGCGAAGATCTGCGCGAGCAGAACTATGCCGGCATCCACACCGTCGGCCGCGGCTCCGAGCGCCCACCGGTGCTGCTGGCGCTCGACTTCAACCCGACCGGTAACCCGGACGCGCCGGTGTTCGCCTGCCTGGTCGGCAAGGGCATCACCTTCGATACTGGCGGTTATAGCCTGAAACAGAGCGCTTTTATGGACTCGATGAAGGCTGACATGGGCGGCGCGGCGACCATCACCGGCGCTCTGGCGCTGGCGGCGGCGCGCGGCCTGAAGCAGCGCGTGAAGCTGTACCTGTGCTGCGCCGACAACATGGTCAGCGGCAACGCTTTCAAACTGGGCGACATCATTCGCTACCGCAACGGCAAAACCGTTGAGGTGATGAACACCGATGCGGAAGGGCGCCTGGTGCTGGCCGACGGCCTGATCGACGCTTCTCAGCAGAACCCGCAGCTGATTATCGACTGCGCCACCCTGACCGGCGCGGCCAAAACCGCGGTCGGCAATGACTACCATGCGCTGTTCAGCTTCGACGATGCGCTGGCGCAGGAGCTGCTGAGCAGTGCCGCCGCCGAGCACGAGCCGTTCTGGCGTCTGCCGCTGGCCGAGTTCCACCGCAGCCAGCTGCCGTCCAACTTCGCCGAGCTGAACAACGTGGCCGGCCCGGCCTACACCGCCGGCGCCAGCACCGCGGCGGCCTTCCTGTCGCACTTCGTCAAGAACTACCAGCAAGGCTGGCTGCACATCGACTGTTCCGCCACCTACCGCAAAGGCGCGGTGGAGCAGTGGTCGGCCGGTGCGACCGGTCTGGGCGTGCGCGCCCTGGCCAACCTGCTGCTGAGCAAAGCCAAATAATTGAACGCCCGCCGCGTCGGGCGCTAGAATGCGCATTATCTTCGGGGCCCAGCATGCTGGGCCTCGCTATTTGATCCCTGGAGTTTGCCATGAGTGCCCATCATCACGATGCCGCCCCGAGCGAGAACGAACTTGAACGCCTGCTGAAGCTGGCGGTGACGGAGCCGGCCCATCGCCCGGCGTTCTTCCGTGAACTGCTCGACGCCACGGTGCTGATCCTCGGCGACAGCGAGCAGGTGCAGCAGGACGGCGACATCGCGCTGAACGCGGATACGCCGGTCAATATCCAGCATTGGGAGAAGCAGGACGGCGGCAGCATCATTCCGTTCTTCACCTCGCTGGAAGCGCTGCAGAAGGCCGTTGAGGACGAACAGCCATTTATCGCCATGCCGGCGCGGGTGTTGTTCGAAATCACCCAGGGCGCGGATCTGTTCCTCAACCCGAAGGCGGAGTACGGCAAGGAGTTCTACCCGGAAGAGGTGGCGATGCTGCTGGCGACCGGCGGCGTCGTCAAACCGGTGGAGCATTACGTCGATAAAGAGACCCAAATCCTGCTGGGGCAGCCCGAAACGTATCCGTCGGCGATGGTGGACGCGTTGACCACGCTGTTCAGCCAGCGCAAGCCGGTGCGCCGCGCGTTTCTGGCGCTGATGCACGACCAGGCGGCGGACGAGAAGCCGAATTTGCTGATCGGGCTGGAAGTGGACGCCGAGCCGGCGGAGATCGAGGCGTTGATCAACGAGGCCGGCAGCGTCGCCAGCGAAACGGCGCCGAACGACGAACCGGTGGATTTCTGCCTGGTGTCGGAGAACGAGCGCGGCATCAGCCACTATCTGATCTCCCATACGCAGCCGTTTTATCAGCGCCGCTGGGGCAGCTGGCTACGCAATTTGATCCCGTCTACCGACAAGACCCAGTAGCGCCGCCACGTTGTCGAAAATGGCCTATGAAGATCATATTTTTTTAATGAAATGTTGATTTTCCCGTAGGCAAGCGTTAACGGCGCACATATAATCTGCGCCACTTGAGAAGGCCGGCAACATTGCAGACCGGCCTGTTTTGGATGTTATACAGAGGCCATCATGACCGTAGAACGTACCTTTTCCATCGTTAAACCAAACGCTGTAGCCAACAACGACATCGGCGCTATCTATGCGCGTTTCGAGCGCGCCGGTTTCAAAATCATCGCCGCTAAAATGCTGCGTCTGACTCGCGAACAAGCTGAAGGCTTCTACGCTGAGCACAAAGGCCGTCCATTCTTCGACGGTCTGGTTGAGTTCATGACCTCTGGCCCAATCATGGTGCAAGTTCTGGAATCTGAAAACGCCGTGCAGCGCAACCGCGACATCATGGGCGCAACCAACCCGGACAACGCGCTGGCCGGTACCCTGCGTGCCGACTACGCGGACAGCTTCACCGCTAACGCCGTTCACGGTTCCGACTCCGTTGAATCCGCACAGCGTGAAATCGCTTACTTCTTCAACGAAAGCGAAATCTGCGCACGTTAATCGTGCCGTTTCTTGGCTGATAGCCCGGCATTCACCGGCTGAAACAATAAAAATGCCCTGAATGCCTTTCAGCCGTAGCCACCCGCTACTAAAATTTGTACAATGCCGCGCCCCTGATAAGACGACTTGTCAGGGGCGCGTTTTTAGTGCCGCCACCCGAATCATGCGGGCTGAAATGCACAACTTACTGTCCATTCTTTAGCGCCATAACGTGTAATAACGAGGCCAGAGATCATTATGTTAGAACCCATCACGTCCGAGCACACCGTGTCTGAAAATAATTCGCTGACTACCCCCTCCGTTAACGTGGAGCAACCGGCTGCGGCCAAAATCAACCTGCTGGACCTGAACCGCCAGCAAATGCGTGAATTCTTTGCCGAAATGGGCGAGAAACCGTTCCGCGCCGATCAGGTGATGAAGTGGATGTACCACTACTGCTGCGACGATTTCGAGCAGATGACCGACATCAACAAAGTCCTGCGCGGCAAGCTGCAGCGCGTGGCGGAAATTCGTGCGCCGGAAGTGGCGGAAGAACAGCGCTCGGCCGACGGCACCATCAAGTGGGCGATTAAGGTCGGCGATCAGCAGGTCGAAACCGTGTACATCCCGGAAGCCGACCGCGCGACGCTGTGCGTCTCCTCGCAGGTAGGCTGCGCGCTGGAGTGCAAATTCTGTTCGACGGCGCAGCAGGGCTTCAACCGCAACCTGCGCGTGTCGGAAATCATCGGCCAGGTGTGGCGCGCGGCGAAAATCATCGGCGCGCTGAAAGTGACCGGCCAACGTCCGATCACCAACGTGGTGATGATGGGCATGGGCGAGCCGCTGCTCAACCTGAACAACGTGGTGCCTGCGATGGAAATCATGCTGGACGACTTCGGCTTTGGCCTGTCCAAACGCCGCGTGACCCTGTCTACCTCCGGCGTAGTGCCGGCGCTGGACAAGCTGGGCGACATGATCGATGTGGCGCTGGCGATCTCGCTGCATGCGCCGAACGACACCATCCGCGATGAGATCGTGCCGATCAACCGCAAGTATAACATCGAGACCTTCCTATCCGCGGTGCGCCGCTATCTGGAGAAATCCAACGCCAATCAGGGCCGCGTGACCGTCGAGTACGTGATGCTGGATCATATCAACGACAGCACCGACGATGCGCATCAGCTGGCGGAAGTGCTGAAAGACACGCCGTGCAAGATCAACCTGATCCCATGGAACCCGTTCCCGGGCGCCCCTTACGGCCGCAGCTCCAACAGCCGGGTGGATCGTTTCTCCAAGGTGTTGATGGAATACGGCTTTACGACTATTGTTCGTAAAACCCGTGGTGACGATATCGACGCCGCCTGCGGGCAACTGGCGGGTGAAGTGATCGATCGTACCAAGCGTACCCTGAAGAAGAAAATGGCCGGGGAACCTATCAACGTACGGGCGGTCTGAATCCTATAGCACCATTTTTTGTTATCTAACAGCCTGTTATGCGAAAGCGTGTCGCTGATGGGCGTTAGCTGACGGCCGATAAGGAAATGAATGCGGGCATGAAGCTGAAACTGTGGGGTGTGTGGCTGGCGGCCGGGTTGTTGGCCGGGTGTTCCGGTTCAGCGCCGGAAAAGGAAGCACAAGTCTCTGAGGCGGGCCAGACGCGGTTGCAGCTGGGCCTGGAGTACCTGCAGCAAGGCGACATGGACGCCGCGCGCCAGAACCTGGAAAAGGCGCTGGATGCGGCCCCGCAGGATTACCGCACGCAGTTGGGCATGGCGCTCTACGCGCAGCGGATCGGTGAAAATGCCGCAGCCGAACAGCGTTATCGGCAAGCGCTCAAACTTGCGCCAGGCAATGGCACCGTGTTGAATAATTACGGTGCGTTTCTTTGCGGTTTAGGGCAGTATGTACCGGCGCAACAGCAGTTTAGCGCTGCGGCGCTGGCGCCCGATTATGGCCAGGTCGCCGACAGCCTGGAAAACGCAGGTTACTGTTTTCTCAAGGCCGGACAAAACGATGAAGCGCGCACGCTGTTGAGCCGCGCGCTGAAGGTCGATCCGGACAAAGGCACTCCGCTGTTGGCGGAGGCCGAAAAGCAATTTGGAGAAGGGAAGCGCGCCCAGTCGCAACTTTTATTGGATGTTTATCAGCATGTTCTGCCGGCCAGCGCCAGCAGCTTATGGTTACAGATTCGTTTCGCCGCGTTAGCCGGCCGTCAGGATAGCGTTCAACGCTATGGCAAGCAGCTAGCGCGAAGTTTTCCACAATCCAAACAGTACCAGCAGTTCTTAGCTAATGAATACTGAAGCCTCCCAAGATAAAACCGAATCCATGACGACAGGCCAGCGCCTGCGTCAGGCCCGTGAGCAACTCGGGCTGAGCCAACAGACCGTTGCAGAACGCCTGTGTCTCAAAATGTCCACCGTGCGCGATATCGAGGAAGACAGCGTGTCTGCTGACCTCGCGTCCACCTTCGTGCGCGGCTACATCCGTTCCTACGCCAAGCTGGTGCATTTGCCGGAAGACGAACTGTTGCCGATGTTGGCCAAGCAGGCGCCGTTGAAGATGGCGAAAGTGGCGCCGATGCAAAGCTTCTCGCTGGGCAAGCGCCGCAAGAAACGCGACGGCTGGCTGATGAGCTTCACTTGGCTTATCGTGTTCGTGGTGATCGGCCTGACCGGCGCCTGGTGGTGGCAAAACCACAAGGCCCAGCAGGAAGAGATCGCCACCATGGCCGATCAGTCTTCCGCGCAGCTTTCGCAGAATAACGAAGGGCAGTCCGTGCCGCTGACCGACGGCAACGCCGACGCCGGCACTAACGTGCCGTTGACTGACAACAGCGCAGCGCCGGCCGATGCCGGCGCTGCGGCTCAGGCGCCGGCGGCTACCGCTCAGGCGCCGAGTGCGGCTCAGCAGCAGCCTGCCGTGGTGTCGCCAAGCCAGACAACCCTGCCGGAAACCGCGCCGGCGGCACAAGCGCCGTTGCCGACCGCCGATGCGGGCGTGGCTGCGCCGGTGGCCGATCCGAATGCGCTGGTGATGGATTTCTCCGCCGACTGCTGGCTGCAGGTGACCGACGCGAGCGGTAAGACGCTGTTCAGCGGCACCCAGAAGCAGGGTGGCAAGCTGAACCTGGCCGGCACTGCGCCGTATAAACTGACCATCGGCGCGCCGGCGGCAGTACAGATCCAGTATCAGGGTAAGCCGGTTGATTTAAGCCGGTTCGTTAAGTCAAACCGTGTTGCTCGCCTGACCGTCGCCGCGCAGTAATCGCGCGGCTGGTCGTGATGTCAGAGCAGCAATGGAGAGTAAGTAATGCATAACCAAGCGCCCATCAACCGTCGAAAATCTACACGCATTTACGTCGGCAAGGTGCCTATTGGTGATGGTGCGCCGATTGCTGTGCAGTCGATGACCAACACCCGTACCACCGATGTTGAAGCAACGGTTAATCAGATTAAAGCGCTGGAGCGCGTGGGCGTCGACATCGTCCGCGTTTCGGTTCCTACCATGGACGCCGCAGAGGCGTTCAAGCTGATCAAGCAGCAGGTCAACGTGCCGCTGGTCGCCGATATCCACTTCGATTATCGCATCGCGCTGCAGGTTGCCGAATACGGCGTAGACTGCCTGCGCATCAACCCGGGCAACATCGGCAACGAATCGCGCATTCGCTCGGTGGTGGACTGCGCCCGCGATAAGAACATCCCGATTCGCATCGGCGTCAACGGCGGCTCGCTGGAGAAAGACCTGCAGGAAAAGTACGGTGAACCTACGCCGGAAGCGCTGCTGGAATCCGCCATGCGCCACGTGGACATCCTCGATCGCCTCAACTTCGACCAGTTCAAGGTCAGCGTCAAGGCGTCGGACGTGTTTCTGGCGGTGCAATCTTACCGCCTGCTGGCGTCGCGCATCGATCAGCCGCTGCATCTGGGCATCACCGAAGCCGGCGGCGCGCGCAGCGGGTCGGTCAAATCGGCCATCGGCCTGGGCATGTTGCTGTCTGAAGGCATCGGCGACACCCTGCGCATCTCGCTGGCGGCGGATCCGGTCGAAGAAGTGAAGGTCGGTTTCGATATCCTGAAGTCGCTGCGCATCCGCGCGCGCGGTATCAACTTTATCGCCTGTCCGACCTGTTCGCGTCAGGAGTTCGACGTGATCGGCACGGTGAACGCGCTGGAGCAGCGTCTGGAAGATATCATCACGCCGATGGACGTTTCGATCATCGGCTGCGTGGTGAACGGTCCGGGCGAAGCGCTGGTGTCCACCATGGGCGTGACCGGCGGCCACAAGAAGAGCGGCTTCTATGAAGACGGCGTGCGCCAGAAAGAGCGTTTCGACAACGAACAGATGATCGACCAGCTGGAAGCGAAAATTCGCGCCAAGGCCGCGATGATGGATGAAAGCAACCGCATCACGGTCAACCTGCTGGAAAAATAAGCGTTATTGCTACATGGCGGGCCTGTTGGCCCGCTTGTTTATGAGCCTGAAGGGCAGAAAACCGCATCCGCGTTGAATACCGGGCGGCAAAGTCCCTATAATCAGGTTCATTTTTACAGACAACGGACAGAGAACTCACGTGGCAAAGAACATTCAAGCCATTCGCGGCATGAACGACTACCTGCCGGAAGAAACGGCATTATGGCAGCGTATTGAAGGCACCCTCAAGCAGGTGCTGGGCAGCTACGGTTACAGCGAAATCCGGTTGCCGATTGTAGAGCAGACCCCGTTATTCAAACGCGCGATCGGCGAAGTGACCGACGTCGTGGAAAAAGAGATGTATACCTTCGAAGACCGCAACGGCGAAAGCCTGACGCTGCGTCCGGAAGGGACGGCTGGCTGCGTGCGCGCCGGCATCGAACATGGTCTGCTGTACAATCAGGAACAGCGTCTGTGGTACATCGGCCCGATGTTCCGCTACGAGCGCCCGCAGAAGGGCCGCTACCGTCAGTTCCATCAGCTGGGCGCGGAAGTGTTCGGCCTGCAAGGCCCGGACATCGACGCCGAGCTGATCCTGCTGACGGCCCGCTGGTGGAAAGCGCTGGGCATCGCCGAGCACGTCAAGCTGGAGCTGAACTCCATCGGTTCGCTGGAGGCGCGCGCCAACTACCGCGACGCGCTGGTGGCGTTCCTGGAGCAGCACGTTGAGGTGCTGGACGAAGACTGCAAACGCCGCATGTACAGCAACCCGCTGCGCGTGCTGGACTCCAAGAATCCTGAGGTGCAGGCGCTGCTGAACGACGCGCCGCGCCTGTCCGAGTACCTGGATGAAGAATCCCGTGCTCACTTCGCCGGTCTGTGTGAACTTTTGGCGCAGGCAGGTATCCCATATACCGTTAACGAGCGCCTGGTGCGCGGTCTGGATTACTACAACCGCACCGTGTTTGAGTGGGTGACCACCAGCCTGGGCGCGCAGGGCACCGTCTGCGCGGGCGGCCGTTACGACGGCCTGGTCGAGCAATTGGGCGGCCGTGCCACCCCGGCGGTCGGTTTCGCCATGGGCCTCGAGCGTCTGGTGTTGCTGGTGCAGGCGGTTAACCCGGAATTCAAGGCGCCGTCGGCTATCGACGTGTACGTCATCTCTTCCGGCGCGGGCACCCAGAGCGCGGCGATGCAGTTGGCTGAACAGGTGCGCGATGCGGCGCCTCAGCTGAAGCTGATGACCAATTACGGCGGCGGCAACTTCAAGAAGCAGATCACCCGTGCGGACAAATGGGGCGCGCGCATCGCGCTGATCCTGGGTGAGAGCGAAGTGGCGGCGCAGCAGGTGGTGGTGAAAGACCTGCGCAGTGGTGAACAAGAAACGCTGGCGCAAAGCGAAGTCGCTGCGCGTCTGGCTTTGATGTTAGGTTAAGGAGAAGGACACCGTGGAAGTCTATACCACTGAAAACGAACAAGTCGACGCACTGCGTCGGTTCTTTGCCGAGAACGGCAAAGCGCTGGCGGTGGGCGTGGTGCTCGGAATTGGTGCCCTGGTTGGCTGGCGTTACTGGCAGAGCCATGAAAACTCCAACATGATGGCGGCATCGCAATCCTATCAGGAAGCCAGCGATCGTCTGGCGGCCGGCAAGCCGGATGACGTGGCTGCCGCGGAGAAATTTGTCCAGGCTAACGGCAACAGCTACGGCGTATTGGCCGCGCTGCAGTTGGCCAAGCACTTTGTCGAACAGAATGATTTCGCCAAGGCGGAACAGCAATTGGCGCTGGCGCAGGGCCAGACCAAAGACGACAACCTGTTGGCGATGATCGACCTGCGTCTGGCGCGCGTCCAGCTGCAGGAGAAAAAGCTGGATGAAGCGCTGAAAACGCTGGATGGCGTGAAAGGCGAAGGCTGGGCGGCGATGATGCAGGATGTGCGCGGCGATGTGTTGCTGGCCAAGGGTGACGCCAAGGGCGCGCGCGAAGCTTACAGCAAAGGCATTGAGTCCAACGCTTCTCAGGCGCTGCAGGTTCTGCTGCGCATGAAATTGAATAACTTGTCCAGCTAAGGGGAATTCCCATGCAATTGCGTAAAACACTCTTGGTCGGACTGGTTTCCGCTGCCTTGCTGAGTGGTTGCTCGCTGTTTAACAGCGAAGAAGACGTGGTTACCATGTCGCCGTTGCCGAAAGTTGAAAATCAGTTTACGCCGAGCAAGGCGTGGAGCACCTCGGTAGGCGACGGCATCGGTGAGTATTACTCCCACCTGCGTCCGGCCTATCAGGACAGCACCATTTACGCCGCCGATCGCTTCGGCATCGTGAAAGCGATGGACGCCGACAGCGGCAACGAGAAGTGGAAGGTGAATCTCTCCGAGAAGACCGGTTTCTTCTCCAGCAACCTGTCTGCGCTGCTGTCGGGCGGCCTGACGGTCGCGGGTGACAAGGTTTACGTCGGCAGCGAAAAAGCGGTGGTTTACGCATTGAACACCGCCGACGGCGCCATCGCCTGGCAGACCAAAGTGGCCGGCGAAGCGATCTCCCGTCCGGTTGTCAGCGACGGCATGGTGTTGGTGCACACCTCCAACGGCATGCTGCAGGCGCTGAACGAAGCCGACGGCGCGGTGAAGTGGACGGTTAACCTGGACATGCCTTCGCTGTCGCTGCGCGGTGAATCCGCGCCGGCTGTCGCCTTTGGCGCCGCCATCGTCGGCGGTGACAACGGCCGCGTCAGCGCCGTGCTGATGCAGCAGGGCCAACTGATCTGGCAACAGCGTATTTCTCAGCCGAGCGGCGCGACCGAAATCGATCGCCTGAACGACGTGGATACGACGCCGGTGATCGTTGACGGCGTAGTCTACGCACTGGGTTACAACGGCAACCTGACGGCGCTGGATCTGCGTTCCGGCCAGATCATCTGGAAACGCGAGCTGGGTTCGGTGAACGATTTCATCGTCGACGCGGGCCGTATCTATCTGATCGACCAGAACGATCGCGTGGTGGCACTCAGCACCGAAGGCGGCGTGACCGTGTGGACGCAGAGCGATCTGCTGCACCGCAACCTGACGCCGCCGGTGATGTATAATGGTTATCTGGTGACCGGTGACGCCGAAGGCTATCTGCACTGGATCAACACCACCGATGGCCGTTTTGTCGCCCAGCAGGAAGTGGACAGCTCCGGCTTCCTGTCTGCGCCGATGGTGGCCGGCGACAAGCTGATCATCCAGGCTCGCGGCGGGAAAGTTTACGCTTTCACCCGCTAACGCCGCTCGTCGTGACCCTTCTTGCACCCGAAAGATTTCGGGTTGCAGCCAGGCGGCAAGCGCATGAGCCCTCGGGAGCTTAGTGAGCTAAGTGACCGAGGCGAAGGTGCGCAGACAACGCCGCTGTGGCGCGAAAGATGAAGGGGAAAACGGCTCCTGAATGTTCAGGGGCCGTTTCGTATTTTATAAGCTGCACCGCTGGTGTCTATCCACAGTGTAGTAACGCATTGATTATTAAGTAATGAGGCTTCAACAATGATACCTGTCGTCGCGCTGGTCGGGCGCCCGAATGTGGGTAAATCCACCTTGTTCAACCGTTTAACCCATACGCGTGATGCGCTGGTGGCGGATTTCCCGGGGCTGACGCGTGACCGCAAGTATGGTCGTGCTGAAATCGAAGGCAATGAGTTCATCATCGTCGATACCGGCGGTATCGACGGCACCGAAGACGGCGTCGAAACGCGCATGGCCGGTCAGTCGCTGCTGGCGATCGAAGAGGCGGACATCGTGCTGTTCATGGTCGACGCCCGCGCCGGCCTGATGCCGGCGGATCAGGGCATCGCCCAGCACCTGCGCAGCCGACAGAAGGCGACTTTCCTGGTGGCCAACAAGACCGACGGCCTGGATCCGGACACCGCTACCGCCGATTTCTACTCGCTCGGCCTGGGTGAAGTGTTCGCTATCGCCGCTTCCCACGGCCGCGGCGTGACCCAGCTGATCGAACACGTGCTGGTGCCGTTCGTGCCGGAAAAACCGGAAGACGTCGAACTGACCGAGGAAGAGGCCAACGCCGCTTACTGGGCCGAGCAAAACGGTGAAACGCTGGAAGGCGAAGAAGACGAAGAGCCGGAAGAAGAGTTCAACCCGCAGGATCTGCCGATCAAACTGGCGATCGTCGGTCGTCCTAACGTTGGTAAGTCTACGCTCACTAACCGCATCCTCGGCGAGGAGCGTGTGGTGGTGTACGACATGCCGGGCACCACCCGCGACAGCATCTACATTCCGATGGTGCGCGACGAACGCGAATACGTGCTGATCGACACCGCCGGGGTGCGCAAACGCGGCAAGGTGACCGAAACCGTCGAGAAGTTCTCGGTGATCAAGACCCTGCAGGCGATTGAAGACGCCAACGTCGTGCTGCTGGTGATCGACGCGCGTGAAGGCATCTCCGATCAGGATCTCTCGCTGCTCGGCTTTATTCTCAATAGTGGGCGCTCACTGGTGATTGCGGTCAACAAGTGGGACGGCATGAGCGAAGAAGATCGCGAGCACGTGAAAGAGATGCTTGACCTGCGTCTGGGCTTTGTCGACTTCGCGCGCGTGCACTTCATTTCCGCGCTGCACGGCAGCGGCGTCGGCAACCTGTTCGAATCGGTACAGGAAGCCTACGAGTGCGCAACCCGCCGCGTAAACACCTCGATGCTGACCAAAATCATGCAGATGGCGGTTGACGATCACCAGCCGCCGTTGGTGCGCGGCCGCCGCGTGAAGCTGAAATATGCTCACGCCGGCGGTTACAACCCGCCGATCGTGGTGATCCACGGCAACCAGGTCAGCGATCTCGCTGATTCGTACAAGCGCTACCTGATGAACTACTTCCGCCGCTCGCTGAACGTAATGGGGACGCCGATCCGCATCCAGTTCAAAGAGGGTGACAACCCGTTCGCCGGCAAACGCAACCTGCTGACGCCGACCCAGATGCGTAAGCGCAAGCGCCTGATGAGCCACCTGAAAAAGAGCAAGTAATCGCTCATGAGGGGCGCGGCAGTGATGCCGCGCCCTTTTTTATTGGCCCGAAATCGTTTTATTATCTGAAGATTACCTCGCCTGCCTGAAGGAACACCATGTCCTGGGAAACCTGGAGTTTTGCATTTAACGTCACCGTGCCGAATCTGCTGATGATGCTGCTGGGGATCCTGCTGCGCCATTGGCGCCTGATGGATGACCGCTTCGTCGACGGCGCGACCCGCCTGGTGTTCAATCTGGCGCTGCCGTGCCTGCTGTTTTTCAGCATCGCCACCAACCACCCGCAGCTGCTCGGCAACCTGCCGCTGGTGCTGTTCGGCGCGGTCGGCACGCTGGCGACCTTCCTGCTCTTGGAGCTGGCCGCCAAGTGGCTGGTGAAAGAACCGCGTGAGCGCGGGGTGTTCGTGCAGGGCGGTTTCCGCGCCAATACCGCCATCGTCGGCCTGGCCTACGCCATGACCGCCTACGGCAGCGAAGGCATTGCGCTCGCCTCGCTGTACCTGACGGTGACGGTGATCCTGTTCAACGTGCTGTCGGTCATCACCCTCACGCGCAGCCTGCAGGGCGGGCAGGGCAAGAAAATCAGCCACCTGTCGCTGCTGCGTAGCATCGTTACCAACCCGCTGATCATTGGCCTGGTGTGCGGGCTGCTGTATGCGCAAACCGGGCTGGGCATCCCGACCGTGATCCGCCAGACCGGCAGCTATATTTCCGCGCTGTCGCTGCCGCTGGCGCTGCTGTGCACCGGCGCCAGCCTGGATTTTCGCGCCATGTTCCGCTCGTCCAACGTGGCGGCGCTGTCGTCGGCGGCCAAGCTGTTTCTGGTGCCGTGCCTGATGACGCTGGCCGGCTGGCTGTGCGGGTTTCAGGGGGCGGCGCTGGGCATTATCTTCCTGTTTTCCGCCACGCCGACCGCTTCGGGCAGCTATGTAATGACGCGCGCCATGGGCGGCAACGCCACGCTGGCGGCCAACATTATCGCCATCACCACCGTCGGTTCGTTCTTCACCACCGCGTTGGGGATCTATTTCTTGCGCTCATGGGGCGCGATTTAGCCTGGAGTCGTTATGGAAGCGCACTGTCCGCACTGCCGTCAGACCATGAAGTGGGTAGCGGGTCACTACCATTGTGAAGCCTGCCAGCGCGATTATCTGCAGCTGGCGAGCTGCCCGGAGTGCGGGCAGCCGCTGCAAGAATTGAAAGCCTGCGGGGCGGTGGATTACCTGTGCCAGAACGGGCACGGGCTGATCTCCAAGAAACGGGTGAATTTCAGCTATCAGCCGCTGTAAGCCCTCACTCATCCACCTGTCCGGTTTTCCACAGATCCACCAGCGCCTGCGGCGCGCTGCTTTCCGGGATTAACAGCACGATCTCAGTGCTCAGGGTGGGGCTGGTGTAGTTGATTTGCACGCGGTAGTAGCGCTGGTCGCCGCAGCCGGGGGAGGTGGGCTGGCCTTCTTCCTGCGCATAGGGCAGCGTCTGGTTCAGCAACTGATTCAGGCGCTGCCGCTGCTCCGGCGTGATATCGGCCAGCGCGATGCGGCGCTGGCCCGCCAGTTTGGGAATGTAGGCGAAGCCTCCCTCGCGCGCCAGCTCAATGACCGTATCCTGATTGAGCGTCGGCAGCGGTTTCATTATTCCACCCCCACCTGATGCCAGGCTTGCTGCACCTTGTCCGCTACGCTCTGGTCGAAACGCGCTAGCGCATGTTTCACCGTGGTGCGGGCGAAGGTGGCGAAGTCGGCGTTTTGCGGCAGCGCTTTGTCGCACACCGTGTCATACCAGACATAGCCGGCTTTCTCCCAGGCGAAGCCGCCCAGCGCCGTCGCCGCCAGGTAGAAGGCGCGGTTGGGGATGCCGGAGTTGAGGTGCACGCCGCCGTTGTCTTCCTTGGTTTGGATATAATCCTTCATGCTGGCGGGCTGGGGGTCTTTGCCCAGCAGCGGATCGTCGTAGGCGGTGCCGGGTGCCGACATCGAGCGCAGCCCATCGCCTTTGATGCCCTTGGCGAGCAGCCCGGCACCGATCAGCCAGTCGGCTTTATCGGCGGTTTGCTGCAGGTGGAACTGCTTGACCAACGAGCCGAACACGTCGGACAACGACTCGTTGAGCGCCCCTGACTGCTGGTAGTAGATCAGCCCGGCTTCGCTCTCGGTCACGCCGTGCGCCAGCTCGTGGCCGACCACGTCGATGGCGATGGTGAAACGGTTGAAAATCTCGCCGTCGCCGTCGCCGAACACCATCTGCTGGCCGTTCCAGAAGGCGTTCTGGTACTCCTTGCCGTAGTGTACGCTGCCGACCAGCGGCAGCCCCTGGTTATCCAGTGAATTGCGGCGGTAGGCCTGCCAGAAGAAATCGTAGGTGACGCCGAGATAGTCGTAGGCCTCGTCCACCGTCACGTCGTGGTTGCTGGGCTGGCCTTCTTTGCGTACCTGTTTGCCGGGCAGCTGGGTGCCGTTCTGGGCGTCGTAGATATCGCGGAGCGCTTCGCCGGCTCGGGCGTTTTTCTCGGTCGGCGAACGCAGCGGCTTGTTGCCGAGCAGGCTTTGCACGTGGTTCAGCGTGTGCAGCGCGCAGTCGCGCTGCGGGGCATTGCCGTGTTCAATGATGCGGCGCAGCATGTAGGGAGGAATGACGGAACGCATGCGCTGGGCTGGCATAGTGGCTCTCCTTAGGCAAAAATTTTACCTCATCGAATGAATGCACTGTGCCTAAGTGTAGCCTACTCGTCATAAAGCCTGTGGTCATGCGTGCTCACCGCCGGCGCGGTCTTGTGCGGGCTGATGCGCCGCACCGAGGCGCGCACCGCCAGCCGGCCGTGCAGCAGCAGGTTGCACGGCGGCGCGTCGGCGCGCAGCATGCGCCGCTGCAGCAGTTGGATCGCCTCGTAGCCCAACTCGTCGCGCGGAACCTGCACCGAGGTCAGCGGCACATCGTGGATTTCCGCCAGGTTGAAGCCGTCGGTGCTCATCACCGAGACGTCGCCCGGCACGCTCAGCCCCCGCTTGTTGAGCGCCTTGACCGCCCCGACCGCCATGTAGTCGCCGCCGGCCAGGATCGCCGTCGGCAGCGGGGCGTGGCCGTGGATACCATCGAGATAGGTGGTCAGCGCCTGCTCGGCCTCTTCGCCGCCGAAGCCCGAGGTGGTGACCAGATGGCGGCCGTCGTCGAACGGCAAATGATGCCGGGCGTAGGCCTGCCGGATGCCCGCCAGCCGCAGCTCCATGGTGTGGCGGCGCAGACACTGCAAATTGAGGATATGGCTGTGCCCCTGCTGGAACAGGTAGCTGGCGGAGTAATCACCGATCAGCTGATGATCCGGTGAGACGCTGTCCAGCCGCATCTGCCGATCGCTGCAGTTGATCAGCACGCAGGGCTTGTGCAGATCGGCGGCCAGGGTGTGGATATGCTCGTCGTCGATGCCGATGATCAGCGCCGCTTCGGTGTGCGGGTCGCTCATCTTTTCCAGAAACAGCGCGCCGTCGCTGTGTTGCTCTTCCAGCCCGCAGTAGCGGATGCGCACCTCGTGCTCCATCAGCGCGGCAGCGATACCCTGAATGACCTTGTAGTAGAAGATGTCGGTGCGCACGTCGAACGCGCGCTGCGGCGCGAACACCATCACGTTGTTCAGCATCAGCCGGCCGCTGGAAATACCCTGCAGAATGCCGTTTTGCTGCGCACAGTCCAGCACCTTGCGGCGCGCCTCGGCGCTGGTGTTGGCCTTGCCCGCCAGCACGCGGGAAACGGTGCTGATCGACAACCCGGTTTGGCGAGCGATCTCCTGAATTTTCAGCTTTCCGTTCATTCTGTGATCTCCTTCAAATTCGTCCATGAGAATATTTTCACCGCGGATTTTCAGCGTCTTGACCGGCTTTTATGCCCATTATGACTATTTTTTCACCCGCCTGTGAAAATCTTTGCAAAAAACCCCGTTTCGCTGCGCGCTCTCGCTGGGTAGTCTGCATTGGTACACCAATTTTAGCGACCTGTCAGTCCAATTTTAACGGTGTGCGAAAAAGAAAACAAAAAATAAATCATGGGGTTGTGATTGTCTGTCGGCCAATGCTACCGCGCCGACCCGTTTTCACCGCCCCGTGTTTGATAGCACAACGTACCCTACCAAAACGCGCGTCGCCGTCGCCGGCGGCCGCGGGGAGAGAACCGATGAGTGTGGAGATCAATCAGGCGGTCGCGCAGAGCGGCCGGCGCAAGTTCAAATCGCTGCGCTGGTGGATGCTGGCGCTGTTCTTGCTGGGCGTCACGGTCAACTACATCACCCGTAACTCGCTGGGCATTCTGGCGCCGGAGCTGAAAACCAGCCTGAACATGAGCACCGAGCAATATGCCTGGGTGGTGGCGTCGTTCCAGCTGGCCTACACGGTGTTTCAGCCGATCTGCGGCTGGCTGATCGATGTTATCGGCCTGAAGATGGGCTTTCTGATCTGCGCCGGCATTTGGGCGGTGGTATGTATGCTGCACGCCGGCGCCGGCAGCTGGCTGCAACTGGCCATTCTGCGCTTCTTCATGGGGGGCGCGGAGGCGGCGGCCACCCCGGCCAACGCCAAGGCGATCTCCGACTGGTTCCCGAAGAAGGAGCGGCCGATCGCCGCCGGTTGGGCGGGCGTCGGTTTCTCCATCGGCGCCATGCTGGCGCCGCCGATCATCGTCATTGCTCACGTCTCCTTCGGCTGGCAGGGCGCCTTCCTGTTCTCCGGCGGGCTGGCGCTGATCTGGGTGGTGCTGTGGTGGCTGTTCTACCACTCGCCGCAGCAGCACCCGAACCTCAGCCAGCAAGAGTTGGATCTGATCCGCGAAGACAACGAGCCGGTGCTGCCGAAGCTGCCGTTCCTCACCTCGCTGGCCAGCCTGTGCAAGAACAAGAAGTTCTACGGCATCGCCATCCCGGCTTTTCTCGCCGAGCCGGCCTGGGCGGTCTTCAGCTTCTGGGTGCCGCTGTATCTGGCCACCGAACGCGGCATGGATCTGAAACAGATCGCGATGTTTGCCTGGCTGCCGTTCCTGGCGGCGGATATCGGCAGCGTCGCCAGCGGCTATCTCACCACCCTGTACCGCAAATGGTTCGGCTGCAGCCGCGTCAACTCGGTGGTCGCCAGCTCGGTGACCGGCGCTTTCCTGATGGTGTCGCTGGCGTTCGTGGCGATCACTCAAGATCCCTATGTGGCGATCGCGCTGATCTCGATCGGCGGCTTCGGCCACCAGGTGATCTCCTGCATGCTCAGCGCCTTGGTGGTGGAATCGTTCGATAAAAACCAGATGGCGACGGTCAACGGCATGCGCGGTTCCAGCGCCTGGATCGCCAGCTTCCTGTTCACGCTCCTGATCGGCGCGGTATCCGACACCATTGGCTTCAACCCGCTGTTTATCGCCATGGGCTTCTTCGATCTGATCGGCGCTGTGTTCCTGATTGCCCTGATCGCCGAGCGCGGCGGTAAGAAAACACCTTCACACAGCTAAGTGAGATATTTATGAAAACCTTGAAAAACTGGGCGCTGGCGGCGCAGCATGCGGACCACGTCGAGCTGTTGGTCGATGAACGCCACCGTTTCTGCCTGTACGTGCTGGAAAACGATCTGTTCCGCGTGCTGATCAAACGTGAGGGCGAACTGGCGCTGGATCGCACCTGGAGCATCGCGCCGCAAGAGGATGTGCCCTGGGAGGGGCGCGATCGGCTCAGCGTCGCCGGTTTCAGCCTGCCGGGCTATCAGCTGCGCCAGGAGGGCGATCGGCTGGTGGTCAGCACGCCGCGGCTGCGCGTGACGGTGCATCAGCCGCTGTGGTTGGCGTGGGAGTATTGCAATACCGCCGGCGAGTGGCGGCCCTTGGCGGCGGATCGGCCGACCAGCGCCTACCTGCTCAATGCGCACGGCGACGGCGTGGCGCATTACCAGCGCCGTTTCGCCGATGAGCGCTATTACGGCCTGGGAGAGAAAGCCGGCGATCTGGAGCGCACCGGCCGCCGCTTCGAGATGCGTAACCTGGACGCCATGGGCTACAACGCCGCCAGCACCGATCCGCTGTACAAGCACATTCCGTTCACCATTACCCGCGGGCCGGAGGCGAGCTTTGGCCTGTTCTACGACAACCTGAGCAGCTGTTGGCTGGATCTGGGCAACGAGATCGACAACTACCATACGGCCTATCGCCGCTATCAGGCTGAAGCGGGCGATCTGGATTACTACCTGTTCCTCGGGCCGAAGGTAGTGGACGTCACCAAGGCCTTCGTGCGCCTGACCGGCCGCACCCACTTCGGGCCGAAGTGGAGCCTGGGCTACAGCGGCTCGACCATGCACTACACCGACGCGCCGGATGCCCAGCAGCAGCTGCAGCAGTTCATCGCGCTGTGTCGCCAACACGCCATTCCCTGCGACTCCTTCCAGCTGTCGTCGGGCTACACCTCAATCAACAACAAGCGCTACGTGTTCAACTGGAATTACGACAAGGTGCCGCAGCCCAAGCAATTGAGCCAGGCGTTTCACGACGCCGGCCTCAGGCTGGCGGCCAACATCAAGCCGTGCCTGCTGCAGGATCACCCGCAGTATCAGGCGGTGGCGGCGCAGGGGCTGTTTATCCGCGATTCGCAAAGCGACGCGCCCGAGCGCTCCAGCTTCTGGGACGACGAGGGATCGCACCTCGACTTCACCAACCCGGCGGCGGTGCGCTGGTGGCAGCAGGGTGTCACGCAGCAGCTGCTGGAGATGGGCATCGATTCGACCTGGAACGACAACAACGAGTACGAAGTGTGGGACGGCGAAGCGCGCTGCCACGGCTTCGGGCGGCCGATCGCCATCAAGCACATCCGCCCGGTGATGCCGCTGCTGATGATGCGCGCCTCGATGGAGGCCCAGCAGCGCTTCGCGCCGCAGAAGCGGCCGTACCTGATCTCGCGCTCCGGCTGCGCCGGCATGCAGCGCTACGTGCAGACCTGGAGCGGCGACAACCGCACCAGCTGGCAAACGCTGCGCTACAACATCCGCATGGGGCTGGGCATGAGCCTGTCCGGGCTGTATAACCTCGGCCACGACGTCGGCGGCTTCTCCGGCGACAAGCCGGACGCGGAGCTGCTGGTGCGCTGGGTGCAAAACGGCGTGATGCATCCGCGTTTCACTATCCACTCCTGGAACGACGACGCCACGGTCAACGAGCCCTGGATGTACCCGGCCGCCACCCCGGCGGTGCGCGAGGCGATCAACCTGCGTTACCGGCTGCTGCCGTATTTCTACACCCTGCTATGGCAGGCCTGCGCCGACGATGAGCCGATGCTGCGCCCGACCTTTCTCGATCATGAACAGGATGCGCGCACCTTCGGCGAGAACGACGATTTTCTGATCGGCCGCGATCTGCTGGTGGCCAGCATAGTGGAACCGGGGCAGCGCCGGCGTTCGGTGTATCTGCCGGACAACGGCGAAGGCTGGTACTGCTTCTACAGCGGCCAGTGGTTCGGCGGCGGCCAGACGGTGACGCTGGCGGCGCCGCTGGAGCGCCTGCCGCTGCTGGTGCGCGCCGGGGCGGCGATGCCGCTGTCGCAGCGGCTGGCGCATGTGGACGTGGCCGCCGACGATCGGCGCGAGCTGCGGCTGTTTCCGCTCAAGGGCTGCGGCGCAAGTAGCGGGCTGCTGTTTGAGGACGACGGTGAAAGCGAAGGCTGGCGGCAGGGCGATGCGCTGTGGCTGCGCTGGGAAATGCGCTGCGACCCTCAGCGCATCATGCTGGATATCACGACGGAAGGGCGTTTCCGCCCGGCCTGGCGCACGCTGACGCTCAGCCTGCCGGAAGGCGAGACGCGCGCGCTGTGGGTGAACGGCGAACCGGGCGAGCGTTTTACGCTGGAGTAGGGGCTACTCGGCCGCGCGTTTCTTGCGCGGCTTCTTGGCGACGGTGATGGTTTTCACCTCGCTTTCCACCCAGCCATCCTGCAGGCGGGTTTTCAGCAGTTCGCCGACCTGCGCCTGTTTGGTGGTTTTCAGCAGCTCGCCGCGCGGGGTTTGCGTCACGCTGTAGCCGCGCGCCAGCGTCGCCAGCGGGCTGACGGTTTCCAGTTGGCTGCAGGCCACGCCGAAGCGCTGGCGGTAGGCGTTGAGCTGCCGCTCCATCGCCTGCTGCAGGCGGTATTCCTGCTGCTGCACGCGCTGTTGGTAGCGGTGAATGCGGCCCTGCGGCTGCACCTGTGCCAGCCGCTGCTGGGCGCGTTCGCTGCGGCGGGCGGCCAGGCGCAGCTGTTGCTGCATGCCGTCTTCCATACGGCGCTGCAGCTTGAACAGCAGCGTCTGCTGGCGCGCCAGGCGCAGATGCGGATGCTGCTGCTGTAAACGGTGGTGAATGCGGGTGAACTGCTGCTGGCGCTGCGCCAGGTAGTAATCCATCGCCATCTCCAGCCGCTGCTGCTGCGACTGCAGCTGGCGCAACAGCTCAAGCTGATTGCGGCTGACCAGTTCGGCGGCGGCGGATGGGGTCGGCGCGCGCAGATCGGCGACGAAATCGGCGATGGTGACGTCGGTTTCATGGCCGACGGCGCTGACGATCGGAATGCGGCTGGCGAAGATTGCCCGCGCCACGCGTTCGTCGTTGAAGCTCCACAGATCTTCCAGCGAACCGCCGCCGCGGCCGACGATCAGCACGTCGCATTCGTCGCGGCGGTTGGCGGTCTCGATGGCGCGCACGATCTGCATCGGCGCTTCCGCGCCCTGCACCGAGGTGGGGTAGATGACGATCGGCAGCGACGGATCGCGGCGCTGCAAGACCTGCAGAATATCGTGCAGCGCCGCGCCGCTGGCGGAGGTGATCACCCCGACGCGTTTGGCCGGGGCGGGCAGCGGCTGCTTGAATTGCTGATCGAACAGCCCTTCGGCGCTCAGGCGCTGTTTCAGCTGCTCGAACTGTTGCTGCAGCAGGCCGTCGCCGGCGGGCTGCATGCTCTCGGCGATCAGCTGGTAGTCGCCGCGCGGTTCATACAGCGTGATGCTGGCGCGCACCAAAACCTGCTGGCCGTTTTGCGGCCGGAAGGTGACGCGGCGGTTGCTGTTGCGGAACATCGCGCAGCGCACCTGAGCGCGGTCGTCTTTCAGCGTGAAATACCAGTGGCCGGAGGCGGGCTGGGAGAGGTTGGAGATCTCGGCGGAGAGCCAAATCTGCCCCATTTCCATTTCCAGCAGTTGGCGAACCGTCTGATTGAGGCGGCTTACGGTAAAAATGGAAGGCGAAACAGGTAGCGACATGTGACCCAGATCAAATTTCAAAACAATCACTTAATTGGTCGATACTACATGGCTGAAAAAGGTAATCAAGACTTTTTGCAAGAAAGTGCTGGAGGCAACCGATTCCGCTCTGTATAATGCCGCGGCAATATTTTATCTTTTTCACAGCCCACCCTGGTGAGATATTGCCCATGCTACGTATCGCTAAAGAAGCTCTGACGTTTGACGACGTCCTCCTGGTTCCAGCCCACTCCACGGTTCTGCCTAACACCGCAGAGCTCGGCACTCAACTGACCAAAACCATCCGCCTGAACATCCCTATGCTGTCCGCAGCCATGGATACCGTTACCGAATCCGGCCTGGCCATCGCGCTGGCGCAGGAAGGCGGCCTGGGCTTCATCCACAAAAACATGTCCATCGAGCGCCAGGCTGAAGAAGTCAGCCGCGTGAAGAAACATGAAAGCGGCGTAGTTACCGACCCGCAGACCGTTACCCCATCCACCACGCTGCAGGAAGTGAAAGAGCTGACCGCCCGCAACGGCTTCGCCGGTTACCCGGTCGTGACCGAAGACAACGAGCTGGTCGGCATCATCACCGGCCGCGACGTGCGCTTCGTGACCGATCTGACCCAGCCGGTCACCGCGGTCATGACGCCAAAAGATCGCCTGGTCACCGTGAAAGAAGGTGAAGCGCGCGACGTGGTGCTGCAGAAAATGCACGAAAAGCGCGTAGAAAAAGCGCTGGTGGTGGACGACAGCTTCCACCTGTTGGGCATGATCACCGTTAAAGACTTCCAGAAAGCGGAACGCAAACCGAACGCCTGTAAAGACGAGCACGGCCGTCTGCGCGTAGGTGCGGCGGTCGGCGCCGGCGCCGGCAACGAAGAGCGCGTTGACGCGCTGGTGGCGGCAGGCGTTGACGTCCTGCTGATCGACTCCTCGCACGGCCACTCCGAAGGCGTGCTGCAGCGCATCCGCGAAACCCGCGCCAAATACCCGGATCTGCAGATCGTCGGCGGCAACGTTGCGACCGCAGCGGGCGCCAAAGCGCTGGCTGAAGCCGGCGTGAGCGCGGTGAAAGTGGGTATCGGCCCTGGCTCCATCTGCACCACCCGCATCGTGACCGGCGTGGGCGTACCGCAGATCACCGCCATCGCCGACGCGGTGGAAGCGCTGGAAGGCACCGGCATTCCGGTTATCGCCGACGGCGGCATCCGCTTCTCCGGCGATATTGCCAAAGCGATCGCCGCAGGCGCATCCTGCGTGATGGTCGGTTCCATGCTGGCGGGCACCGAAGAATCCCCGGGCGAAATCGAGCTGTATCAGGGCCGTTCGTTCAAGTCTTACCGCGGCATGGGCTCGCTGGGCGCGATGTCCAAAGGCTCTTCCGACCGTTACTTCCAGACCGATAACGCCGCCGACAAACTGGTGCCGGAAGGTATCGAAGGCCGCGTTGCCTATAAAGGCATGCTGAAAGCCATCGTGCACCAGCAGATGGGCGGCCTGCGCTCCTGCATGGGCCTGACCGGCTGCGCCACCATCGACGATCTGCGCACCAAGGCGGAGTTCGTGCGCATCAGCGGCGCCGGCATTCAGGAAAGCCACGTGCACGACGTGACCATCACCAAAGAGTCGCCGAACTACCGCATGGGCTAATGCCTTAACCTCTCCTGAGTGAGAGGCCGGAGTGGGGCGTTAAGCCCCATCCCGAAACACACATTTTCGCTCTTTTTCTCTTGTTGCTGGAATTCGCCTCACATGACACAAAATATCCATAAGCATCGCATCCTGATACTGGACTTCGGTTCGCAATACACCCAACTGGTCGCCCGCCGCGTGCGCGAAATCGGCGTTTACTGCGAACTGTGGGCGTGGGACGTTAGCGAAGAGCAGATCCGCGAATTCAACCCAAGCGGCATCATCCTCTCCGGCGGCCCGGAAAGCACCACCGAAGCCGGCAGCCCGCGCGCCCCGGACTACGTGTTCAACGCCGGCGTGCCGGTGCTGGGCGTGTGCTACGGCATGCAGACCATGGCGATGCAGCTGGGTGGCCATGTGCAGGGCTCCAACGAACGCGAGTTCGGCTATGCGCAGGTGGAAATCGTCAAAGAGAGCGCGCTGCTGCGTGATATCGAAGACGCCATCAGCCCGGCCGGCAAACCGCTGCTGGACGTGTGGATGAGCCACGGCGATAAAGTGACCGCGATCCCGTCCGACTTCGTGACCATCGCCAGCACCGACACCTGCCCGTTCGCCATTATGGCCAACGAAGAAAAACGCTTCTACGGCGTGCAGTTCCACCCGGAAGTGACCCACACCCGCCAGGGCCAGCGCATGCTGGAGCGTTTCGTACTGGACATCTGCCAGTGTGAAGCCCTGTGGACCCCGGCCACCATCATCGAAGATGCGGTCGAGCGCATCCGCGAGCAGGTGGGTGAAGACCACGTGATCCTCGGCCTGTCCGGCGGCGTAGACTCCTCCGTGACCGCGATGCTGCTGCACCGCGCCATCGGCAAACGCCTGACCTGCGTGTTCGTCGACAACGGCCTGCTGCGCCTGAACGAAGCCAACCAGGTGATGGAAATGTTCGGCGACCACTTCGGCCTGAACATCGTGCACGTCGAGGCGGAAAACCGCTTCCTGACCGCACTGGCGGGCGTGGACGAGCCGGAAGCCAAGCGCAAGATCATCGGCCGCGTGTTCGTTGAAGTGTTCGACGAAGAAGCCTGCAAGCAAGAGCAGGTGAAATGGCTGGCGCAGGGCACCATCTACCCGGACGTGATCGAATCCGCCGCTTCCGCCACCGGCAAAGCGCACGTGATCAAGTCGCACCACAACGTGGGCGGCCTGCCGAAAGAGATGAAGCTGGGCCTGGTCGAGCCGCTGAAAGAGCTGTTCAAAGACGAAGTGCGCAAGATCGGCCTGGAGCTGGGCCTGCCGTACGACATGCTGTTCCGTCACCCGTTCCCGGGCCCGGGTCTGGGCGTGCGCGTGCTGGGCGAAGTGAAGAAGGAGTACTGCGACCTGCTGCGCCGCGCCGACGCCATCTTCATCGAAGAGCTGCACAAAGCCGACCTGTACAACAAAGTCAGCCAGGCGTTCACCGTGTTCCTGCCGGTGCGTTCGGTCGGCGTAATGGGCGACGGCCGCAAATACGACTGGGTGGTCTCCCTGCGTGCGGTAGAAACCATCGACTTCATGACCGCGCACTGGGCGCACCTGCCGTATGACTTCCTCGGCCGCGTCTCCAACCGCATCATCAACGAAGTGGACGGCATCTCCCGCGTGGTGTACGACATCAGCGGCAAGCCGCCGGCGACGATTGAGTGGGAGTGATTTGACACTTCCCGCAGCCTGTTCGTAACTAGGTCTTAGTGACTAAAACCCTCTGTTTTTACAGAGGGTTTTTCTTTGTATGGCCATGTCTTTTCTGCCTGTTGTCAGCCATGAGGTAAGTTATGGGTAAAGCCGAACATTGTTTGTGGTCGAAATATGGCCTATGTTCAGACCTTGGTATGATTGATAGCGCCTGGGGATACGATGAAAGTAGAGACCATCAACTACGTTATAGAATCCTATGAGCAGCAGAAGCGAGAGAACGCCGTTGCTCTACTGAAATTGCTGACGCTGTCAGAGAAGGATAAAGCGGAAGGGCGCGTGTTCTCAAAGGAACAGCTGTTGGATGAGCTTTAAGCTTTACAGTGCGCAACATTAAGGGATTGCAGTGGAGCGGCAGGTGGCCTTTGAGTACACGCGTACCGTAAGGCACTGTATTGACTCCATTGTCACATCAGTAGGACATCCAGCAGCTGCTGTTTAAGCGAATCATCATGGCCTGATAGCCCGCTGGGCTGCCTAATCCTTGTTTTCCTGCAAGTGAAAGACTATAGGGATCGCATCACCCGTCCTGCTCATCATACTTGCGCTGGCACTCCTGAATCGCCTCAATATTCCCTAACGTCCAGTCGAACAGTATCGAGAACGGCCCCTGCAGGGATTTGCCGAGCGGCGTCAGCGAATACTCGACGCCAAGCACCCGCCCATCCAACACTTTGCGATGCACCATGCCGTTGCGTTCCAATTTGCGTAGGGTCTGGGTCAGCACGCGTTGCGTGACGCCATCCAGACGGCGCTTGATGGCGTTGAAACGCTGCGGCTCACGCAGCACTTCCAGCACCATCATGGACCATTTATCGGCAATCTGATCGAGCACGATGCGGCTCGGGCAGTCGGCGCGGTAAACAACATCGGTCTTATCCATCGGTATCTTCCTGCATCCCTGGGATGCTTAAGGTGCGTAATTGACGCCAGGTATGCAAAGTATACCATTCGAAACACGGCGCGAATAACCCGCACTTGGACCCCAGGTAAAAGGACATTGAGATGACAGATACAGATTTCAGCAAACTCAGGCTGTCTCATGCGCACGGCGTGATGACGATCGCTATCGATAACCCACCGGTAAACGTACTCGATGTGGCGCTGATGTCGGAAATCAGCCGTTTATTGCTCGCGGTGCGTGACGATCCGGATACGCGGGTGTTGGTATTCCAGAGCGCGAACCCAGCGTTCTTTATTGCTCACGTCGACATGACCTTGATCGATGAGCCGCACGCTTTCGACGAACTGGCGAGCAACGCGCCGGAGGGGCTTAATCCGTTCCAGGCGTTTGGCGAACTGCTGCGCAGCCAGCCGCAGGTCACTCTCGTTAAGCTGGCTGGGCTGGCGCGCGGCGGCGGCGCCGAGTTTGTGGCGGCGGCCGATATGGCTTTCGCTGCACGGGAAGCGGCGGGGCTGGCCCAGTGCGAGGCCTTGATGGGCATTACGCCCGGCGGCGGCGCGACGCAGTATCTGACGAGTCGAATGACGCGCGGCCGCGCTCTGGAAGTGATCTTGGGCGCCGATCTCATCGATGCCGCTACCGCAGAACGCTACGGCTGGATTAACCGTGCCTTGCCTGCCGCCGAGCTCGATGATTTCGTCGAGCGGTTAGCGCGCAATATCGCGGCATTGCCAGAGGGCGTGATTGTGGCGGCCAAGCAGGCGATGCCTGTACCGGATCTGCAGGCCGGTTTTTATCGCGAGCACGACGCCTGGGCGGGATTGTTCGCACGCCCGGCCGCGGAGCGGTTGATCCGCGGCGGGCTGAAGGCCGGTGCGCAAACCCCGGAGGGGGAGCGCAACCTTGAAGGCCTGCTGCGGCATCTTGCCCGCTAAGGCGCCGCCGCGCGCTAGCCGGCCCCCCACTGCGTCAGCAGCGCATGCAGCCTGGCCGGCTCCAGCGGTTTGCGCAGCACCAGATAGCCTTCCTGTTCGGCCTCTTGCAATATCTGCGAGTTGAACTCGCCGCTGACCATCGCGCCGCTCACGTCCGGCAGGCGTTCGAACAGCGCTTTCAGGATGTCGAAACCGCTCTCGCCGGAACGCAGGCGCTGGTCGCACAGCACGGCGAACGGCGTAAAACCGTCGTCGACGATGGCGAAGGCTTCCTCGGCGGAGGCCGCGCAGCGCACGGTGATGCCCCAGGTGCTCATCAGGCTCTCCCAGGCAGAGGTCACCAAAGGATCGTCGTCCACCACCAGGCAGGCGCCGCGCAGCGGTGCATAGCGGGTAGGCGTGGCGGTGTTGTCGTAGGCGGCCGCGGTTTCCGGCGCTTTGTCTTCGCCGACGTATTGCGTGAAGCGCATCCAGAAGCGCGAGCCTTTGCCTTCGACGGAGTGCATGCCGTACTTCACCTTCATCAGCTTGGCGCAGCGTGCCACCACTGCCAGCCCCAGTCCGTGGCCGGCGCTGTCGATTTTCCATGCCAGCTCGGGGCGGTAGTAAGGGGAGAAGATTTTGCTTTTCTCTTCGTCGGCGATGCCCACGCCGGTGTCCCACACTTCCACCAGGCACTCGGCGCCGCGCGGGCGGATGGCGATCAGCACGCCGCCCCGTTGCGTGTAGCGCAAGGCGTTTTGGATCAGGTTGATCAGCGATTGCCGCACCAGCAGCGGATCGCCCATCACGCTGATGCGCCGTTTGGGCCGCCAGGTGCGCAGCGCCAGGGCGCGGCTGTTGGCCTCTTCGCGGAACAGGGTGATCACCGAGTCGAGCAGGGCGCCGATATCCACATGGGTGGCGGCGGTGCGCACGTTGCCGGATTCGATCTTGCTGAGATCGAGCAATGAATTGAACATCAAATGCACCGAACGCACGCTCTGCTGCAGATCCAGCAGCTGCGGCGTCAGGCTGTCGTCGCGGTTTTTGTGGATGATGGCTTCGATCAGAAAGCCCATGGCGTGCACTGGTTGGCGCAGATCGTGGCTGGCGGTGGTCAGGAACTGGTTCTTGTCCAGCAGCGCCTGTTCCGCCTCCTCTTTAGCCTGGCGGAACTGCTCCGCCAAGCGCGAGCTTTGTTCTTCGAGCAACGCCTGCTGGATAAAGAACGCATGCGAGGTTAACGCGTGGCGGTAAATGGCAAAGCCGTACAGCAAGTTCAGCATCAGCACGATGAACATCACGTCTTCCAGCCGCCAGATGATGCCGAGGTTCAGCAGCCCCCAGGAGGCGAAGAAAAAACGCGTAAAGGTGCTGATAACCGGCGTCAGATGCGTTGCGTTGGCGGCAACGATCGCGGCGATGCTGATATTGAGCAGCAGAAAAAAGTCAAAGTTATGGGTCTGCGGGGTAATTAAATAGAGTGATGAGATCCCCAGCCCGTGAATAAAAGCCACCTTATTAATGCGCGGCAGCCAGCGGCGCAGCACGGTGTCTTCATCATTTTCCTTGGCCTCACGCAGGTAGCGACGATGTCCTATTCGGATCGCCACGGCACATAGCAGGTAAACGATGATCCAGGTAATGGTTGGGCCGAGTTTGTCGCCCAGCAAATAAATCCAGATGGCGAACGGGATGCCGACGAAAGGCACGGCGGTGAAACTGAACACCAACCGCATGAAGGTGTTGTCCAGCAGGCGGATCTGTGCGCGTGGGGAGATGCCATCATTTTGTAAATTCTGGAAAAACCTCATGGCGACGGATCCCGTTTGCCGTGCAGCAGCGTGATGGCTTCCACCCGGCTGTTGACGCCGATCTTTTTCAAGATATTGCTGATATGCTCTTTCACGGTCGGCTCGGAAATAGACAGTTGCGTTGCGATTCTTTTATTTGGTAGACCGCGCAACATCATAGTTAATACGTCGATTTGCCTTGGCGTTAAATTGAACCTATTTAAATGGTCATGGTTGTTTTTAATGGCGGATTCATTTCCTTCCGGGAACCACTCCTGATTATTATTTAGCGCAAAAACCGCCCTGGCGAATAATTCAGGTGGCTCGTTTTTTAATACGAAACCGTGCCCGCCGGCATTGTGCACTTTCTGCCAGATATCGTTATTCTCGTCGCCGCTGACCACCAAAATCCGTACCTGCGGATAACGTTGTTTTACTTCTTTGAGTAATTTCAACGCCGTACCGGAAGAGAGCCAAAAATCGATCACCAGTAAACGCGGCGGGCCATTTTCCCTAATATGGCGGTAGCAATTCTCTTCATTGGTCACCACATGCGCCTGTTTGAATCGGCAATGCGTGCTGAGAAAATTGGCGATGCCGCTTGCTACCAATGGATGGTCATCAACGACCAACGCATAATCCTGCCCCAAAGGATTCTCCTTTCGCTTTCACAGTTCAGATAGGTCTGATGAATTATTATCAACCCTCCCTACTTTAGGAGGGTTTTTTCGTTTAGGAAAGGGAAATATATTATTCGAGGATTTGGATAAGAGAAAACATAAAGCCAATCGATAATTTTAACTGATTGGTTATAAAGGATAATTTATGAAGAAACCACTTATCGCTTTAACCGTTACGATGATGATAGCCGGTTGTTCCACCCTGAAAACCGATCAGGCCATTCCATTACTGCAGGCGGAAACCGCCAAAATGCTGGGCCTGGGCTCATCGGACGAAATTACCGTGACCAATGTCAATGGCGCACAGCCAGATGCGCTGGGCGGCCAAAAACTTTCTTATCGCGCCACCACGGAAAAAGGCCGTATTTTCGATTGTTCATCGCTGATGATGCCGGGAATTTTAGGTTCGTCACCGTCGCTGAGCGCGCCGACCTGTACGCCGGTGGTCACGCATAAATAATTCGCTTTGGGGGGCGGCATTGCCGCTTCCTGGTTTTCCATCGTCGGAGCGTCAGCGCCGGGGGGCAATAAGCTTTTGCTTCGACGATCACTAAACCGGCGTGCGCGAAATAACGCCTCACACCTCCTCTAGTGTATTGAGTTTTCCTATAACAATAAATTTCGCGCCATCACGCTAACGAGTACGGAGATAGCCCGTGAATGACAAGACATCGCACCCTTTAGCGGTTAAAACACCGCTTTCCAAACTTTACCTCGCTCTATTTTCTGCGCCGCTGCTGATGCTGGCGCCCGCCGATATCGCTCGCGCAGACGATGCCATTTTTGATGGCGACTCAAAAATTACCGAATCATTGGCCTACACCGGGGACGTTTACGTCGGCCGTAATCAAAGCGGCAACCTGCTGATCGAGAATGGCAAGATCAGCGCCTATAACATCAATATCGGCCGGATGTTCAACGGCCAAATTCATGAGAGCGTAGTCACGGTCCGCGGGCCGAATGCCGAGCTGAATGCGGTGAACGATCAGTTCGTGCTGCGCGGCGGCCTGAATCTGGGGCGGGGCACCTTGCGCGTTGAAGACGGTGCGCTGGCCAGCGCGAAAGAGATCGTGGTCGGCACCACGCGCGGCTATGACAGCCACCTGATCGCCACCGGCGCCGGTTCTCGCGTCACCAGCAATTTTCTCAGCGTCGGCACCGACTTAGGGGCGCGATCCACGCTGGCGATTGAAGACGGCGCGGTGCTGAACACCGCCTTTGACGCACGCATCGGCAATGGCAGCGGGCCGGGCGAGACCGATACGCTGAGCCCGAAAGCCACGGTCACGGGGGCCAATTCCCAATGGAACGTCGGCCGCGCGCTCACGCTTTACGGCGATCTGGACGTGCTGAACGGCGGGGCGGTCAACGTCGGCGGCATTCAGGTGGCGGGCGTCTCCGGCGCGCGTAAAACTGCCGAATTGACGATCGCCGGCAACGGTTCACGCGTGACCAGCGGCAGCAGCGTCAACGTCGGCGATTACGGCAATGGCGTGTTGGCGGTCATGGACGGCGGGACATTCTCCGCCGGCGGCAACGAAGTGGTGCTGGGTGAGACCGGCTCCGGCTCGAACCGCGGCGCGCTGATTATTGGCAGCCGCGGCAACATGGACACCGGCACCGGGTTGACCGAGCCGACGCTCGGCACGGCGGGTGCCGCAGGCACTATCGATGCCCAGACGGCGATCGCCCTGCGGGGCGGGCTGTTCGGCAGCTATGTGTACTTTAACCATACCGACGGCAATTACGTCTTCAGCAACAAGATGAGCGGCGAAGGTGAGGTGATCAACACCGCCGGGCAGACGACGCTGAACGGCGATCTCACTGAGTTGCAGGCCAACGTCACCGCGCGCGGCGGTAAGCTCATCATCGCCAGCGACATCAATACCCAGAAAGAAGACGATATCTTCGAGATCCAAACCCTCAGCGCCGAGAACGGCGGCACGCTGATCCTCAACGCGACGGCGGGTTCCGACGTCAATAACGGGCAGGGCTACAGCAGCGCCGCGTCGATCAAGGCCGGCGGCACGCTGGGCGGCAACGGCACGCTGGGCCAGACCGAGATCCAGTCCGGCGGCCATATCTCGCCCGGCGACGGCAATATCGGCACGCTGACGCTAAAACGCTACCTGAATTTTATCGGCGAATCCTTCTATGACGTCGATATCGCCGGTGACGGCCGCAGCGACCAGCTGCTGGTGGCGGGCAAGACCACCATCAGCGATCGGGCCAAGGTGCAGGTGACGGCGCTGGATCCGCAAACCAGCTATAAAACCGGCCAAAGCTACCGCATTCTGACCTCGGACGGCGGCATTGACGGCCAGTTCGCGGCGGCGGTCTCCAAGTCTGCCTTCCTCGATGTGGCGTTGAACCACAGCGCCAACGCCGTGGATCTGACCATTGCGCAGAAAGACACGGGCGGTGAAAATCCAGGCGGCGAAAATCCGGGTGGAGAAAACCCAGGCGGTGAGAATCCAGGGGGCGAGAATCCGGGCGGGGAAAACCCAGGTGGTGAAAATCCGGGGGGCGAGAATCCGGGCGGGGAAAACCCAGGCGGTGAAAATCCGGGGGGCGAGAATCCAGGCGGCGGCAAGCCGGGCATTTTCCAAACGGTGGCCGAAAGCGGCAACCAGTGGAATACCGCTGGCGCGCTCTCGACGCTGACGCAGAGCGGCCCTTCGCTGGCGCTGTACAACTCGCTGCTGCTGCTGAGTGCGCCGGAAGCGCGCGAGGCGTTCAATCAGCTGTCCGGCGAAGTCTATCCGTCGATGCAGTCTAACCTGATCGCCGGCAGCACCCAGCTGTTCAACGTGCTGAACCAGCGCATGCTGCGCCTGTTCGACAACGACAGCCTGCCGATACCGCCGTTGGCGATGTCGCTGGTGCAACCGGCGCAGGCGCAAAACAGCGGCGTCTGGGGGCAGACCTTCAGTTCCTGGAGCAAAAACAGCGGCAACGGCAACGTGGGCAAGCTGGATGGCAACACCACCGGCTTCCTGTTGGGCGCGGATCGCAAGCTGACTGATCATAACGTACGCATCGGCGGCTACTTCGGTTACAGCCGCGGCGACTACGACGTCGACAGCCGCCGTTCCAAGGCCGATACCGACAACTACCACCTCGGCCTGTATGCGGCGGGGCAGCAGGATGCGTTCTCGCTGCGCGGCGCGCTGGGTTACACCTGGCACAAGATTGAAGGCAAGCGCAACGTCGATTTCAGCGGCTTCTCGGATCGGCTGAAGTCGGATTACGACGCGAACTCGCTGCTGGCGTTCACCGAAGCGGGTTACCGTTTCGGCCAGCCGGAGATGAACGTCGAACCGTTCATTAACCTGAGCTATATCCGCCTGCATACCGACAGCTTCCAGGAGTCGGGTGGCGCGGCGGCGCTGAGCGTGCGCAATGAAACGATGAACACCTTCTACTCCACGCTCGGAGTGCGCGGCGTGACCGAACTGCCGAAGAATGTCAGCCTCTACGGCTCGCTCGGCTGGCAGCACGCCTACGGCGATAAGAACACCTCATCGCGCATGGCGTTTGCCGGCAGCGACGCGTTCGTCACTCAGGGCCAGGCCGTGGATGACAACGTGATGGTGGGCGATATCGGCGTGAGCGTGAAACTGTCGCGCGCCGCGACGCTGGATGTTGGCTATCAGGGGCAATTCGGTGCCGATACCCGCGTTAATTCGGTCAACGCCAACCTGCGCTGGTCGTTCTGATTTTTCCTCTAGACTTCTCTGGTACTTGCAGGCCCGCTTGATGCGGGCCTTTTTTATGGTGAGGGCTCAGTGGCGGCCTGTGGCTGACTTTTATGATGAAAAAGCCCGCGCAACGGCGGGCTTGGCGCGGGTAAAAGGGGGTTAACGCCCTTTTTTCTTGCGCCCTGGCTGGGTAAAGCGCTTACGGCCGGCCGGCGCAGCGGCTTTGTCGGCGTTTTTGGGGCCGCCGGCACTCGGTTTTTTCGCCGCGGCGGATTTGGCCGGGGCCTTCTTCGCCGGCTTGGCCTCGGACGAGGAGCCTTCAATCAGTTTGAACAGTTCAATCAGCTCGTCATCGGTCAGATCGCGCCATTCGCCCAGCGGCAAGCCTTTCAGGCTGACGTTCATGATGCGCGTGCGTTCCAGCTTGGTGACCTCGTAGCCGAAGTGTTCGCACATGCGGCGGATCTGGCGGTTCAGCCCCTGCACCAGCGTGATGCGGAACACGAAAGGCGCCTCTTTCTTCACCTTGCACTTTTTGGTCACGGTGCCCAGCATCGGCACGCCGGCGCCCATGCCGCGAATAAACTCGTCGGTCACCGGCTTGTTGACCGTCACCAGATACTCTTTCTCGTGATTGTTGCCGGCGCGCAGGATCTTGTTGACCAGGTCACCGTGGTTGGTCAGAAAGATCAGCCCCTGTGAATCCTTGTCCAAACGGCCGATCGGGAAGATGCGTTTGCTGTGGTTGACGAAGTCAGCGATGTTGTCGCGCTCGCCGTCTTCGGTGGTTGTGACGATGCCGACCGGCTTGTTCAGCGCGATCAGCACCAGATCTTCTTCATTGCGCGGTTCGATCAACTGACCGTTAACCTTCACCACATCCCCGGCAAATACCTGAGCGCCAACGGTGGCGCGTTTACCGTTGATGAAAACGTTGCCCTGTTCGATGTATCGATCGGCGTCGCGGCGTGAGCAGATACCGCTCTCGCTAATGTATTTGTTCAGACGAATGGATGAGTTAGTCAGCATGGGATCTCCGTAAAACGCGGACTATACATTACCCGGATGACGCTGCGAAGCGAATCGTTAAGGCTTCCGGCCGTGATTCACGTTAGACGTTAAGGTATAGATTCTTTTTTTAAGCGGGTTAGGATAATAAAACAATTCAGACAGCGATGAGTGAGCATTAGTCGATAGGGAGCCTCTGCGGTATACAGAGCCGCGTATAAGGAATGGGTAGCATGAAAAAATATGTGGTTCTATTCACGGCTTGCTTCCTGGTCGGCTGTCCGGGGCCTGGCGATAAGCTGATTCCGCGCTTCCCCGCCGTCGTCACTGCCAAAGATAACCATGTCTGCATTCTTTCTTCTATGAAGGCGGGGGATAATATCCGCTTCGTTCAGATTTATAGCGAATCAGGCGTTAAGCTCATTAAAGCTATCGATAATGACGTTTTCTTCGTTGAGCCGGGGAGGTGCATGCCGGTATTCGACTATGCTTTTCGGCCAGGGAAGCGCTATTCCGTCGCCTACGATATACAGACACCCGAAGGTTCGCATTTGATTACCGCCGTATTTATGGTTGTCTCCGACGAACGGGGCAACCTGAGGGTTAACCATTAACGCATGTTCTTAGGTTCAGTTTGTTGGACTGCGTTAGGTTGTAGAATGAAAGGTTATGAAAAAATTTGCCCTGTTGCTCGCTAACGCATTGGCTGTTGTTGGGCTGGCTGTGCTGACAATAAAGTTTTTTCCTGTACCCAGGCTAAACCAGAACCAAACCGCTTGGCTGATTGACGCCAGTGGGTTTTTCCATTTTAACGATACGGAATGGTTTGGTGCGCTCGTTTTTGGCGCGGTTTATCTGCTGGCCGGGTGTCTGGAATGGCTCTTTATCCGCCAGGTTTTTCAGCGGGTGAGCTGTGGGTACCGCCACTAACTCTCATCACCGTTCCTCCACCTTCACCACCCGGGTATTCAGCGGAGTGAGCGTCTGCCCGGCGCTGCCGATCGGCGTCAGGCGCGGAACGGGGCGGCCGCTGTCGCTTTCCACCAGCGTTGAGTGCGCCTCTCCCTCGGCGAACAGATGATCTTCCCCCCACTGGCGCAGGCCAACGATCACTGGAAACAGCGCGCGGCCTTTCTCGGTCAGCACATATTCCTGATAGGCGCTGCCGTCTGCGGCGGGCACGATTTCCAGCACGCCGTGCGTCACCAGTGCGCGAAGGCGGGTGGCAAGGATGTTCTTCGCCATCCCCAGCCCTTTTTGAAATTCGCTGAAGCGGGTGACGCCGTCGAAGGCGTCGCGCACGATCAGCAGCGACCACCAGTCGCCAATCACATCCAGCGTGCGCGCCACCGGGCACGGCGCGTCTTCCAGGCTTTTACGTTTCACGACGGTTATCTCCAGTTGCATATTCTGGTTGCATTATAAAACCTCCACGCCTAAAGTTCATTGGGTTTAATAATGAAACCAGATTGAGGTGTGCAATGAGCGACAAACTGCTGGATCCCCCCTATGCGGTGCTGGGGCGCCTGCCGTCCCCCCTGGTGCTGCTGTTGGCCGCCGCCAGCGCCTTCAGCGTGGCCAACGTTTACTATGCGCAGCCGCTGCTGGACGCCATCGCCCATAATTTTTCCATCAGCCTGGCGGCGGTCGGCATGGTGATCACCGTGACCCAACTGGGCTGCGCGCTAGCGCTGCTGTTGGTGGTGCCGTTGGGGGATCGTCTGAACCGGCATCGGTTGCTGGCGGGGCAACAGCTGGGGCTGATCGGCGCGCTGCTATTGGTGGGCTGGGCGCACAGCGCGCCCTGGCTGCTGGTAGGGATGTTGCTGGTAGGCTTATTGGGCACCGCCATGACGCAGGGGCTGATCGCTTACGCCGCCGCCCTGGCGGCGCCGCAGGAGCGTGGGCGGGTGGTTGGTGCTGCGCAGGGCGGAGTGGTGCTGGGATTGCTGCTGGCGCGCACCCTGTCCGGCACGCTGGCTGACGTTGGCGGCTGGCGCACGGTGTACTTCTTCTCTGCCGGAGTGACGCTGGTATTGCTGCCGATCTTGTCGCGCCTGCTGCCTGCGCCGCGTACCGCTCCCAGCGCGCTGAGTTATCCCGCGCTGCTGCGTTCAATGCTGACCCTGCTGCTGCATGACCGCACGCTGCAAATTCGTGGCATGCTGGCGCTGCTGATGTTCGGCGCTTTCAGCCTCTTTTGGAGTTCGCTGGTGTTGCCGCTGAGTCAGGCGCCGTTCAACTTCACCCATGCCGCGGTGGGGGCGTTCGGCCTGGTCGGCGCGGTGGGCGCACTGGCGGCGGTGCGCGCCGGGCATCTGGCGGATCGCGGGCTGGGGCAGGCGGCCAGCGGCGTGTGTCTGCTGCTGTTGACGCTGGCCTGGCTGCCGCTCGGTTTGCTCGGCAGCGGCCTGGTTTGGCTGGTGGTGGGCATCGTGTTGCTGGATCTGGCGGGCCAGGCGATCCACGTGCTGAACCAGAGCATGATCTTCAGCGCGCACCCGCAGTCACACAGCAGGCTGGTGGGCTGTTACATGCTGTTTTACGCCGTCGGCAGCGGGCTGGGCGCCTTTGCCGGCACCCATATGTATGCCTGGGCGGGCTGGAGCGGCGTCTGCTGGCTGGGGGCGGGCGTCAGCCTGAGCGCGCTGCTGTTTTGGCGGCTGACGCTGCGCGGGATGCCGGGATCAACGGCGGCGGTGGAGCAGTGAAAGCTGGAAGCCCAGCGCACCGCACAAGTGCTGAGGCGCGGTGAAGCCGCTTTCCGCCAGGAGGAGACGGCTGCGCGCCGCCGCCATCGGGTGCCAGTTGCGGCGGGTGCGTTCGATCACCTCCTGCGCCTGCGCCGCCGAATGCCCGGCGCTTTGCAGCCAGTGTTGGTAATGGCTGGCGGGCAGGCCATCCGGTTGATAGTCGAACAGCAGCAGCGGTGCGGCGGGGGAGAGGCGCTGCGCCAGCTGCTGCAGGAATTCCAGTTTGGCGCCATCGTCGGCGATAAAATGCAGCACCAATGAGCACACCGCCGCGTCGTGGCGGGTTTGCGGCGCTTGTTGCAGCAAGGTGGGCTGGAAGCTCACCCGTTGTGCGTAATCCGCGGCTTCAGCCTTGGCGCGCGCGGCCGCCAGCATGCCGGCGGAGGGTTCCACGGCGCTGAAACGCCAGCTGGCGTTGGCGGCGGCCAGCGCCGACAGTTCGCTGCCGGTGCCGCAACCGGCCAGCAACAGCGTGGCGTCATTCGGCAGCGTCTGCGCGAGCGTCGCCGTCAGCAGCGCCTGAGCAAACTGATAGCCGGGCACCAGGGTCAGAATACGGCGATCGTAGTCCGCCGCCGCGGCATCGGGGAAGCGAGTATCCGTTTGATGTTGCATAACCTTCCTTGCAGAGTTCATCGAGAGAGACAAGGAAGGGTATGCTTAACTGATAATGAAATCCATTATCATTAATGAGTTCTGTGACGGGAAAGGCGGCGTTAGCGGGCCGGCGAATGCATCAGGTAATAATCTTCTTCGCCATCGTTGCCGGTAGAGATGATGCGCCAGCCGTGTTTGCGGTAGAACGCCAGCGCCTTTTCATTCTTCACCAGGCATTTCAGCGAGCCGGTGGCGGTGAAGGTAGCTTCCGCCGCCTGCAGCAGCGCACTGCCGACGCCGCGCGGCGGCTGATGGGGATCGACATACAGGTTATGAATGAAGTTGTCCTCGCGGTAGACGGAGACGAATCCCAGCAGCACGCCGCCGTCTTCCGCCACCCAAATCGCTTCGCCCAGCGTCGCGCCGTCGAAATCTTCCAACTGATAGTTTGAGGTATCGCGCCAGCCGAACGCCGCCTTGCGCGACGCCAGGTACAGCGTGCGCAGGAAAGGGCGATCGGTCTCTTGGTAGGGTCTTATCTGCATGGCATCTCCCGGTGGTTTGTGCTCACTATAGCGCATTGCGCGGCGTATGCTTGCCGGGCCAATTTATTCGCTTGTTTGTCCACGCCGCCGCTGGCATGATCCCCTGCAGGGATTAACGCAACGTTGATCACAACCTATTGATTTTCATGACTCGGGGTGCCCTTCTACGTGAAGGCTGAGAAATACCCGTATTACCTGATCTGGATAATGCCAGCGTAGGGAAGTCACGGCCGCCCAGCCGGCGCCGCCTTCTTGAACGCCGGTTGGGAGGAATATGATCGCTCGACCTGATGCACTACCCGGCGCGCGCGCCGCGGCCTGTCTGACCCAATTCCAACAGCGGCCTCCGCTGATCCACTGCCTGACCAACGAAGTGGTGCAATCGCTGACCGCCAACGTGCTGCTGGCGCTCGGCGCCTCCCCGGCGATGGTGGTGGAGCCGCAAGAGGCGGCGCAGTTCAGCGCGCTGGCCGACGGCCTGCTGATCAACGTCGGCACCCTCAATGCGCTGCGCGCCGAATCGATGCGGGCGGCGGTGGCCGCCGCCAATCAGGCCGGCAAGCCCTGGACGCTGGATCCGGTGGCGGTCGGCGCGCTCTCCTACCGCACCGCCTTCGCCAAACAGCTGCTGGACGAGAAACCGGCGGCGATACGCGGCAACGCCTCGGAAATCATGGCGCTCAGCGGGTTGCTGGCCAGCGGCCGCGGCGTGGACAGCGGCGACGATTCGCTGGCGGCATTGCCCGCCGCGCGTGAGCTGGCGCAGCGCAGCGGCGCGGTGGTGGCGGTCACCGGCGCGGTGGATTACGTCACCGACGGCCAACGTGACTGGGCGATCGAAGGCGGTTCCCCGCTGATGACGCGGGTGGTGGGCACCGGCTGCGCGCTGTCGGCGGTCGTGGCGGCGTTTTGCGCCCTGCCGGGCGATCGCCTGGACAACGTGGCGACTGCCTGCCGGGTGATGTCCCACTGCGGCGGTCTCGCGGCCAGACAGGCCGGCGGGCCGGGCAGCTTTACGCCGGCGTTCCTCGATGCCCTGTATCAGTTGCGCGGGGAGGATCTGTGATGAAACGCATTAACGCCCTGACCATCGCCGGCACCGATCCCAGCGGCGGTGCCGGCATTCAGGCCGATCTGAAGGCTTTCTCGGCGCTTGGCGCCTACGGCACCTCGGTGATCACCGCGCTGGTGGCGCAGAATACCCGTGGCGTGCAGTCGGTGTATTACATCGATCCGGCGTTCGTCGCCGCGCAGCTGGACTCGGTGTTCAGCGACGTGCGCATCGACAGCGTCAAGATCGGCATGCTGGCCAACGCCGACATCGTGCAGGCGGTGGCCGAACGGCTGCGCCATTACCGGCCGGAGTTCGTGGTGCTGGACACCGTGATGCTGGCGAAAAGCGGCGATCCGTTGCTGGCGCCGGAGGCGGTGGCGTCTATTCGACGCGAGCTGTTGCCGCGGGTGTCGATCATTACGCCGAACCTGCCGGAAGCAGCGGCGCTGCTGGCGTGCGCGCCGGCAGAAGATGAAGCGCAGATGCGCGAGCAGGGGCGGGCGCTGCTGGCGATGGGCTGCCGGGCGGTGCTGATGAAGGGCGGCCACCTGAGCGAAAGCGAGAGCCCGGACTGGCTGTTTACCGCCGAAGGCGAGCAGCGCTTTACCGCGCCGCGCGTCGCCACCCGCCACACCCACGGCACCGGTTGCACGCTCTCGGCCGCGCTGGCGGCGCTGCGCCCGCGCCATGCCGACTGGGCGGCTACGGTGGCCGCCGCCAAGGACTACCTGCAACAAGCGTTGCAACAGGCGGACACGCTGGAGGTGGGGCACGGCATCGGGCCGGTGCATCATTTCCATGCCTGGTGGTGAGTCAACTTTTTGTCGCAACCGTGGTCTGACTAGTTCAGGCCCGGTTTTATGGGCGAAACCTGATTTAACCTAGGGAGAAGGACTATGACGGGACACCAGGCGCTGCGTTGCGCCCTCTTCGGCGCACTGCTCAGCTTCAGCGCGGGCAGCTTTGCCCAGCAGATCGTCACCACGTCGGATTTGATTCAGCAGCCGGGGTATCAGGCCAGCTGGCAAAACATGGTGAAAGGCCAGGCGCGGATGCCGGGTTGGGCGCGTAAGGGCGTCGGCACCTCAACGCCGGCGCAGAATCTGAACTGGAAGGGCAAAGAGTATCTGGTCGGCAACCTGTGCAAGCCGCACGACTGCGGCAACAACTTTTTGATCGTGGCGTTCAGCGCGGACAAATCCCAGGCCTGGGGCGTGCGGGTGGCAGTGGAAGATCGGCCGGAAGCCGTCGATCATCCGAAGAAGTATGCCAAGTACCAGTGGCTCGGCAAGCCGAATGACGACATGAAGGCGCTGCTGAAGCAGCAGTTCGAGAACAATCCCGACTGGAAATGATCTGACCGGGGGCGCCGGTGATGGCGCCCCCGGCGTTGATCAGCCGATGCCGGCCTGATGCAGATCGTGCAGGTTGAGCGCCCCCACCAGCACGCCGTCCATATCGACCACCGGGGCCGCGCTGATGTGCTGTTCGTGCAGTGCTTCCAGCGCCTCGCCGGCGCGCCACTGCTCCGGCAGCCGATAGCCGGGGCGGGTGATCGCCGGGCTGAGCGGATCCTGCAGGCTGTTGCCCTTCACCAGCCAGCGGCGCAGGTCGCCGTCGGTAAACACGCCCACCACCCGCTGCTGTGCGTCGCAGACCGCCACTAACCCGAGCCCGGTGCGGCTCAGCTCCAGCATCGCCTCCATCACGTTGGCGCTTTCGCTCACGCGCGGCAGGCGATCGCCGGTGCGCATCAGGTGATGCACGCGGTTCAGCAGGCGCGCCCCCAGGCTGCCACCCGGGTGCGAGCGGGCGAAATCTTCCGCGTTGAAACCGCGCTGGCGCATCAGCGCCATCGCCAGGGCATCGCCCATCATCAGGGTGTTGACCGCGCTGGAGGTCGGCGCCAGCCCCATCGGGCAGGCTTCGCGCTCGACGCCGATATCTAACATGCAGGCCGCGGCCAGCGCCAGCGGTGACTCCTTGCCGCCGGTGATGGCGATCACCGGAATGCCGTTCTCCGCCAGCAGCGGCAGGATCAGATCCAGCTCTTTGGCGCGGCCGGAGTAGGAGATGAACACCACCACGTCGTCGGCGCCGATCATGCCGAGATCGCCGTGCAGCGCCTCGGCCGGGTGCACGAAGAACGACGGCGTGCCCGTGCTGGCCAGCGACGCGGCGATCTTCTTGCCGATATGGCCGGATTTGCCGATGCCGGAAATCACCGCTTTGCCACGGCAGTTCAGCAGCAGTTCGCAGGCGCAGACGAAGTTGTCGTCCAGGCGCGCCAGCAGGCGTTGCGCTTCGGTCAGCTCGATCTCCAGCGTTTCGCGGGCGAAGGCGAGCAGGGCGTTGGCGTTACTCATCGGGGTCTCCTACCAGAAGGATATTGATGCCTTTCGCCTGCAGGGCGGCGAGGTAATCGGGGTTGATGTCTCGGTCGGTGATCAGCGTGTCGACGGCGCTGAGTTCGCACACCACGTTCGGGCTCTTGCGGCCGAATTTCGAGGAGTCTACCAACAGAATAATGCGGCCGGCGGCTTCGCACATCGCTTTGCTGACGTTGTGCACTTCGTTGAAGGTGGTGACGCCGGCGTTGAGATCGACGCCGTCCGCGCCGATAAACAGCTTGTCGAAGCTGAACTGCTGAAACGCCGATTCGGCCAGGCTGCCGTGGAACGAGGCCGATTTTTTGCGGTAGGTGCCGCCGGGCATCAGGATGGTCTGATCGTTGTCCAGCTCCACCAGCGCGTTGACGATGGTCAGGCTGTTGGTCATCACCGTGATGTTATTGAACTGCGCCAGATGCGGCACCATCTGCAGCACCGTGCTGCCGGCGTCGAAGATCAGCGAGTCGCCGTCGGCGATCAGCGCCACGGCGGCGCTGGCAATGTGGCGTTTTTTCTCGGTATTGATATGGGTTTTGCGGTCGATCGGCTGATCGCCGTCGTCGCGGCTGAGCACCACGCCGCCGTAGGTGCGGATCACCTCGCCTTCTTCTTCCAGCAGGGTGAGATCCTTGCGGATGGTGGTGCCGGTGGTGGAGAAATGCTCGGCCAGGGCGTCCACTGCCGTTTTGCCATGCCGCTGCAGATATTCAAGGATAGCGGCCTGCCGCTGCTTTGGTTTCATCGCGATTCCCGTTCACAAGAGTTGGGCATTTCCCCTCGCTGAATAATTCACTATGAAAGGTAATGTCTTTTAATGTGAAAATATCACGATTTGGGTTCAATCGCTAACGATAGTGCAGACTGGCATGCGCGATCCTCGGGGAAGATCACATCCGGGCGCAAATCCCGCTGATGCAAACCGTGCAATCGAGGCAGTGGGCGGGGCCGGGCGAAGACGGTCAGGCCGCGCAGCAACAGGCTGCCGCACACCCGCCGATCGGCGTCGAAGGCCAGCGCCAGCACCACTCGCGGGCGGAAACGGCCGCCGGAACGGCCGACGCCGACGGCGCCCAGCCGGCACAGGCCGTCGAAGGCACGGTTGAAGCGCTGCAGTTGCCACCAGCCGAAGGCGATTTGCAGCAGCCAGGCCAGCAGCGCGAAGGCGATCAGAGCTTGAGTCATGGGGTTCTCCTTAGGCCCCCTTCCGCCGAAGGGGGCGTCGATGGCGTCAGAACATCACCTGACCGCCGGTGATATTGATCGACTGGCCGGTGCAGTAAGAGGCCTTGTCGCTGGCGTAGAACAGCAGGGTGTTCAGCACGTCCTGGTAGTCGCAGCCGCGCTTCAGCGGCACCTTGTCGATGTAGTACTGCTCCACCTGGTCCGGCGCGATGCCCAGTTTTTGCGCGTACTGCGGCAGCAGCGACTGGAACATCGGCGACTTCAGCAGGTTGCCGAGCATCAGCGAATGCACGGTAATGCCGTACTCCGCCAGATCGAGCGCCAGCGACTGGGTCAGCCCCACACCGCCGAACTTGGCGGCGCTGTAACCGGAGTTGTGCTTGCTGCCGACCTTGCCGGACTTGGAGTTGATCTGAATGATGCGCCCGGCGATGCCGTCGCGGATCATCAGGCGCGAAAACTCGCGGGCGCAGAGGAAATAACCCACCAGGTTCACCTGCAGCGAACGATCGAAGTCGCCCAGCGGGAAATCGGTGATTGGCGCCGCCTTGGCGATGCCGGCGCTGTACACCAGCAGATTAGCCTGGCCGAACGCCCGGTCAACCGCCGCCGCCAGCGCGATCACGCTCTGCTCGTCGGTGGCGTCGGCCTGAAAACCGCAGGCGCTGCCTGCGCCAAACGCTTCGTTGATCTGCTGTGCCACCTGATTGGCATTGTCGGCGTTAAGATCGGCCACCGCTACCCGATAACCGGCCTGCGCCAGCCCGTGGGACAAAAAGGCGCCTAACGTTTGGCCGCCGCCAATCACTACAGCTACTTCAGACATGGTCTACTCCTTATGCGATAAATGACAGCGTGCTGCCCAACGGGATATCGGTCGGCGTCGGGCCGGATACATGGATCGAGCCGGGGAATTCGGCTTCGGCTTCGCCGTCGAAGCGTACGGTGATGTGGCCCAGCTCGCGCAGGTTCTGCGTGGCGACGCTGCCAACGGCGGTGATGGCGTAGCGCTGCTGCGCCAGCTCCATCACGCCGCCGACCTGCAGCTCACCGGCGGTCGCGCCGTGGCGGTGGATGAAGCAGAACTCTTCGATATCCGCCGGCGCGCCTTCACGGAAGGTGATCAGCATGTTGTCCAGCAGCGCGTCGCGGGCGCAGCCACCGATCTGCGTGATGGTGGTGTGAAAAATGGTGTGCATAAACGTCTCCCTGGAAATCAGCTTATTGATAAATGAAGGCCGAGGCGGCCCAGGCGATCAACACCGTCGGCGCGCCGGTCAGGAAGCGGCCGACCAGCACCGAGGGCACGCCGACCCGCACAGTGTCCTGCTTGGCTTCCGCCAGCGACAGGCCGACCGGAATGAAGTCGCAGGCGGCCTGCGCGTTGATGGCGAACAGCGCGGGCAGCGCCAGCTGCGGCGGAATATGGCCGAGGCCGATCTGCACCCCGACCAGCACGCCGATCACCTGGGCGATAACCGCGCCGGGGCCGAGGAACGGCGACAGCAGCGGGAATGAGCAGATCAGCGCCAGCGTCACCAGGCCGATCGGGCTGTTGGCGAGCGGCGTCAGGCCGTGAGCGATAAAGTCCCCGAGGCCGGAGGCCATGATGATGCCGATCAAGGCCGAGACGAACGCCATAAACGGCAGGATGGTCTTCAGCACGGTGTCGATGGTGTCGCGCCCGGCCTGGAAGAACACCGCCACTACCGATCCCATGCCCATGCCGACCTTCGCCAGCAGCCCGTCGCTTTGCTCGGTGATCTTCTTGCTGGTGTCGTAGTCGCGCGCCTTGGGCGGCGCTGCAACGGTGGCGACGGGTTGGCTATCTGCCGCTTCGATTCGACTGATGTTGTGGTCGCGTACGCCGGAGACATAGATGTCTTCGAGGATAAACTGCGCCAGCGGGCCGGACTGGCCGGTGGCGTGGATGTTGACCGTCGGAATGCGGCGTTTCGGATACAGGCCGCAGCGCAGGGTGCCGCCGCAGTCGATCACCGCCACCCCGATCTCTTCCGCCGGCGGCTCACCCTCTTTGAAGCCGTCGACGGCCGGCCAGCCGGTCAATTCGCTGAGGCGATCGACGATGGAAGGCCGGGTGCCGGCGGTGATGTACACCACTTTCTTGCCGGGCTCTATCGGCAGCTCCAGGGGGCCACCCCAGCCGCTGGCGCCTTTTTCAATACGGATATAAGCACTCATGCTGCACTCCACGAATTAAAGTTGCACCTGGCGATCCAGACGGATGCCCATCTTGCGTTCGAACAGGCTGGTGGTCAGATCGGTGACCCAGCCGCGGAAGAAGTTGGTGAACAGCCCCACCAGGAAATAGCTCACCGCCAGCGGGCCGAGCGGCAGGCCGAGGGTGGTCAGGCCGCTGGCGATGCCGAGGTAAACGAACAGCTCGCCGGGATTGATGTGCGGGAACAGGCCGTTCATCGAGTGGCAGCTGTAGGAGGCCGCCGCGTAGTAGCTCGGCTTGTATTTCTCCGGCATGAAGCGCCCCAGGCTGAGGGTCATCGGGTTGCAGAAGACAAAGGTGCCGATCAGCGGCAGCAGCAGATAACGCGACACGGGGTTGCCCGCGCAGCGCTGCGCCAATCGTTCGATACGTTCCTGGCCAACAAATTTGATCAGCGCGTTCATGATAACCAACAGGCTGATCAACAAAGGTAAAATGCCGGTCACCATGCCGACAAACACTTCACCGCCTTTCTGAAACAGGCCGATAAACCACTCGGCGCCGTGGGTGATTAGCTCAATCATTATGTTCTCCTGTAATGGACTGATATGGCCTGGAGCGAACGGCGGCTCTGTCGCCATGGGCCTTACAGTAGTCACTTTGTTGGGCCATTTGTTTTAAATAGATCACAATTTGAAAGATAAATATTTTATTTTGAAAGTTTAAAGTGAAAGAAAGAGAAGGTTGTCGGCGTCGGGTTTTAGGGGGGCGGGCATAAAAAAGCCCGGCGAACCGGGCTTTGGGTAGGGTGATTGACGGAAATCGCCGTTGTTAGTTTGTTTCTGTTACTGCTCGAGAATCTTTTGTATTGTCTGTACGGAAGCACCGTTTCTTTCGGCCGTTTGGGCCAGTTCTTGCTTTTGTTTGTCTTTTTCAGCGATTGCCATATCTTTGGCGGCGGCTATCGCGGCCAGGAAAATTTCTTTTTCCGCAGCGGTGAGCGGGCCTTGTAGTCTGGCTTCGCAGACGCGATACAACGTATCGCGGATAAAGTTTACCGTGGTGGTGCGCCGAGCCAGATCGACTACGGCGGTGCTGAACCCTGCATCTCCACTGACTTTTTGAATTTGTTCCGTGCTCATTTCAGCTTTCAGCGCGGCAATAACGGACTGCGCGACATCAGGCGGTGGAGCCACGCAGTACTTGATATTTGAGTCTGCGGGAATATAAATGGCGCTGCTTCTTGTTGAGTCATAGTCAAACCAATACGTTTCTCCAGGTTTCAACTCATGCTTAGAGGCCGGAGATTTAAAGAGCGCGCAAGACGATAGCGAAAGGATGAGCAGGGAGATGATGACAATATTGACTTTCATGACAGCACCACCATAAAAACGTGGATTAATTAGCGTAAAACTTAGTCAAAAGTCCATAAATAACAATAGACTATAATAATTATTAATGCGCTAACCTTTTGTGTTTTCGGAAAAGGTGGGAAATTTGAAATTTGATAAGGCTAACTTTCAATCTTTAATGATTTATGTCGTTCTCTTTCGCATATTTGGAATAAAAAAAGCCCAGGGATATTAAATAAAAACTAATTCTTATTTTTGCTTATAAAATACATTCGGTTGCATTATTTCCTTGTCAAGACCTCCCTTGATGCACAAAAAAGCCCGGCGAGCCGGGCTTTGGGACAGGTGGTCCGTCACATCAGGCGATGGTGACCTTCTTGTCCAGGTAGGCGTCTTGCACGGCGTTGATCAGCGCCACGCCGTCTTTCATCGATTTCTTGAACGCCTTGCGCCCCAGGATCAGACCCATGCCGCCGGCGCGCTTGTTGATCACCGCGGTGCGCACCGATTCCTGCAGATCGTTCTCACCGGCGGCGCCGCCGGAGTTGATCAGCCCGGCGCGGCCCATATAGCAGTTGGCCAACTGGTAGCGCACCAGATCGATCGGGTGATCGGTGGTCAGCTTGGTGTAGACGCGATCATCGGTATAGCCGAATTTCACCGCGCGGTAGCCGCCGTTGTTTTCCGCCATTTTCTGTTTGACGATGTCGGCGCCGATGGTGGCGGCGATGTGGTTGGCCTGGCCGGTCAGATCGGCGCTGGAGTGGTAGTCCACGCCGTCCTTGTTGAATGCCGGGTTGCGCAGATAGGCCCACAACACGGTGACCATGCCCAACTCATGCGCGCGCTCGAAGGCGATCGAGATCTCTTCGATCTGGCGGCGTGACTGCTCGGAGCCGAAGTAAATGGTGGCGCCGACCGCTACCGCACCCATGTTGAACGCCTGCTCGACGCTGGCATACAGGGTCTGGTCGTACTGGGTCGGGTAGCTCAGCGTTTCGTTGTGGTTGAGTTTGACCAGGAACGGAATTTTATGCGCGTAGCGGCGCGATACCGACGCCAGCACGCCGTAGGTGGAGGCGACGCAGTTACAGCCGGCTTCAATCGCCAGCTCGACGATGTTCTTCGGATCGAAATACAGCGGGTTGGCGGCAAACGAGGCGGCGGCGGAGTGCTCGATGCCCTGATCGACCGGCAGGATCGACAGGTAGCCGGTGCCGGCCAGGCGGCCGTGGTTGAACAGGGTTTGCATCGAGCGCAGTACGCTGTTGGGGCGGTTGTTATCGATCATTACGCGGTCGACGAAGTCGTCGCCCGGCAGGTAGAGATTCTCGGCGGGGATAGTGGTACAGCGGTGTTGCAGCAGATCTTCCGCTTCCTTTCCTAGCAACTGCACAATATCAGTCATGATTCACTCCCGATTAAGCTTCTTCATACACCGGCAATGCAAGGGTTTTTGACCACCGGCGCAGTAAAAAAGCGGTGATTGAAGCTGTAAAGCGATACTACCGAACTGGATCCGGCAAGGACAAACAATAGATGCGATTGAGAGGAAATGCCATTGGCGAGGCCAAATACGCGGGGACGATCGCCCCCGGCGTGCTAAACGATTGATTATTCGATCTCGAACCACTCGGTGTTTTGCAGGGCGATCGGGGTGATGGAGTAGATCATCTCCTGCAGGTGATCGTGGATGGCGCGCTCCGCCGCCTCGGCATCGCGCGCTTTCAGCGCCTCGTAGATGCGGTAGTGCTGCTTGATCAGGCTCTCCGGCGGCGAGACTTCGCTCAGGCTGAGGAAACGCACCCGATCCATGGTGGCCTTGATGGTTTCGATGGTCTCCCACGCCAGCGGGCAGTCGGCGAACTGGGTCAGCAGCTGGTGGAATTCGTCGTCCAGCGCCAGAAATTCGCGTGTCTGTCCGTTCTGCGCCGCCAGCGCCTGGCGGTGCAGGTTATGCTCCAGCGTCATCAGCTGCGCCGGGGTGGCGCGCTCCGCCGCGCGGCGCACGATGGCGCATTCCACCGCCTGGCGGATAAAGCGCCCGTCGGCCACGCGCTTGGCGGAGATTTTCATCACGAAGGTGCCGCGCTGCGGCAGGATCTGCACCAGGCCGGCCTCCGCCAGCTTGATAAAGGCTTCGCGCACCGGCTGGCGCGAAACGCAAAAGCGCGTGGAAATCTCTTTCTCGGACAACAGGGTGCCGGGGGGGATGGTGCAGTCGACGATATCCTTGCGCAGGAAGCGATAGATCTGCTGGTTGACCGGGACGTTGTTGGTGAGACTGTACGTTTCAGACATGGCGACAATCAGGCATCTGGCTGGAATTCGAATGCCACCATACTAGCAGATTATTGGTTGAGGGCGGGGGGATAAATCCACCCGCCGGGTAGGGTAACTCAGTGATGCCAATCCTGATATTCCTGCTTGCGCCGCCCAGGCGCGGTTTCCGGCATCAGGCTCAGGCCGATGGCCGACACCACGCCCAGCACCATCATGTAACCCGCCAGCCCGTAGTAGTGGCCGCCGGTCACCTGCAGGATCTTCACCGCCAACAGCCCGAGAATGCCGCTGCCGATCAGCGAGCCGATCTGCCAGATCAGCGCGATGCCGCTGCAGCGCACACGGGTGGGGAACAGCTCCGGGAAGTAGGAGGCTTGCGGCGCGTAGCACATGCTGTGGCCGAAGGTCAGCACCACGATCATGGCGATCTGCGTCACCCAGAAACTATCGAGGTTGATCGCCATAAAGAACGGCACGATGCACACCACCTGCAGCAGCGCGCCGGCGATGTATACCGGTTTGCGCCCCAGCCGATCGGAGAGGCGGCCCATCAGCGGAATGGCGAAAATCTCCAGCAGCACCGCCACGATCATCGCCTCCAGAAGAATGGTCTCGTTGAGGTGGTTGGCTTTGCCGTAGGCCAGCACGATCACCGTGAACATGGCGAAGGCGCAGGCTTCAATCAGCTTGGCGCACACCCCTTTGCCGATAAGGCCGGGGTAGCGGCGGGCCACTTCCACCACCGGCCGGCTCTCCACCGCCTTGGTGGCGCGGATTTGGGTAAACACCGGCGACTCGTCGATCTTCAGGCGAATAAACAGCCCGACGATCACCAGCAGCAGGCTGAGCAGGAACGGAATGCGCCAGCCCCAGTCCAGCATTTGCGCCGGCGACAGCACGGCGGTCAGCAGCGCGAACAACCCCGATGGCAGCAGGAAACCGGCGGGCGCGCCGATCTGTACCCAGCTGGCGTAGAAGCCGCGCCGTGGCGGCGGCGCGTATTCGGCGGTCATCAGCACCGCGCCGGCCTGCTCGCCGCCGACGCCAAAACCCTGCAGCACGCGGATAAAGATCAGCGCGAGCGGCGCCCAGATGCCGATCTGCTCATAGGTGGGCAGCAGGCCGATGCAGAAGGTGCCGAGGCCGACGATCAGGATGGTGATCACCAGCGCCTTTTTGCGGCCGACCTTGTCGCCGATGTGGCCGAACACGATGCCGCCCAGCGGACGCGCCAGGAAACCGACCGCGTAGGTGGCGAAGGCCGCCAGCGTGCTGATCAGCGGATCGGCGCTGGGGAAAAACAGCTGGCCGAAGAACAGCACCGCGGCGGTGCCGTAGGCGAAGAAATCATAGTATTCGGCGGCGGTGCCGATGGCCGAAGCGCTGGCGACGCGCCGCAGCAGCGGTTGATTGCCGGTATTGACGGCGTTATGCGTGGTGACGGTCATCGGAAACCTCCCGGTCGGTAAGCGGCAGAGCGGCGACGGCGGCTTTGGCCCCCAGGCTCAGCAGTTGATGATAAGCGTGGCTGACGGCGCGGACGAAGTCAGGCGAGTCGGGCAGATCCTGGCCGAAGACGCTGTCGAGCTGCAGCAGCGCCAGAACGCGGGGCCGGCCTTCCTCGCTGCCGGCGACCAACGCGGCGATGGGGTCGCGCAGTGGATCGCTGATGTCGATCGGCGCGCCTTGCTCATCGCGGCCGCCGACGTAGCGCATCCAGCCGGCGACGCCCAGCGCCAGGCAGTCGAAGCGGCTGCCGCGCGCCAGATGCCAGCGGATCGCGTCCAGTAGCCGCTGCGGCAGCTTTTGCGTGCCGTCCATGGCGATCTGCGCGGTGCGGTGCTTCAGCGCGCGGTTGCGGTAACGCCGCAGCAGCGAGTCGGCATACTGCGCCAAATCGACGTTCGGCACCTGCAGGGTCGGCGCCTGTTCCGCCAGCATCAGGTGACGGGCGGCGCGGACAAAATCCGCGTCCTGCATGCAGTCGCCGACGTGCTGATAACCGGCCAGATAGCCGAGATAGGCGAGGAACGAATGGCTGCCGTTCAGCATGCGCAGCTTCATCTCCTCATACGGCAGCACGTCGCTCACCAGCTCGGCGCCGACCTTTTCCCAGGCCGGTCGCCCCTGGGGAAAGCGGTCTTCAATGACCCACTGGCTGAACGGCTCGCAGGCCACGCCGACCTCATCCTCGACGCCTCCCAGCCAGGCAAGCAGTTGCCCGCGGGCTTCCTGCGTCATCGCCGGCACGATGCGATCCACCATGGTGGAAGGGAAGGCGACCTCTTGACGCACCCAGTCGGCCAGCGCCGGATCCTGCCGCTGCGCCAGCTCGAGCAGCACCTGGCGCGTGACCCGGCCGTTGGCCGGCATGTTGTCGCAGGACATCACGGCGAACGGCGGCAGCCCGCGTTCGCGGCGCAGGCGCAGCGCCGCCAGCAGCAGCCCCGGCGCCGACTGTGGCTGTGCCGGGTGGGCGATATCATGCGCGATCGCCGGGTGTTCCGCCATCAGCCGGCCGCTGGCAGGGTGGTGGCAATAGCCCTTTTCGCTGATGGTCAGCGAGACGATGGCGATCTCAGGCTGCGTCAGGGCCGCCAGCACCGCCGCCAGCCCGTCGGTTTGCAGGTGCAGCGCCTGGCGCACCACGCCGATGACCCGGCCCCGCCAGCCGTCGTCGTCCATCTCCGCCACCGAGAACAGCAGGTCCTGTTGCCGTAGGTCGGCGATCTTTTGCTGGCCGTGCTGCATGCTAATTTCGCAGTAGCCCCAATCGCTGCCGTGCTCGCTGGCCAGCCTGTCGGCGTACATCGCCTGGTGCGCTCGGTGAAACGCGCCGAAGCCGATATGCACCATGCGCAGTTTCACGCGCTCACGTGCGTAGCCGGGCCGAATAATGGCGGCCGGCAGCACGCGGTGGTCGGAAAGTCTCATGTTCAATGTCCCTGGAGAGGTAAGCAAAGGGGCGAAGCCGCCCCGCCTGGCGTTATGGTTTTAAGATTTGCACGCCCGCCGCTGCGCGCGGCGCCTTGATCACCAGCAGCACCAGCAGCGCGCCCAGCGCGGCGACGCCGCCCGCCAGCATAAAGGCGCTGTCGAATTTGCCGGTGTTCTGCACGATGTAGCCGGTGACGATCGGCCCGATGATGCCGGAGACGCTGCCGATCAAATGAATGAACCCGCTGGCGCCGCCGACCCGGGATTTATGCACCACGTCCTGGATGATCGCCCAGTAGAGGGCGCCGGTAATGTAGAGGAAGAAGATCGACACTGACATCAGCATCACCGCCGGCACCACGCTGCTGACAGTGCCTGCTAACGCTACGCACACCGCCGCCGCCAGCAGGCTGGTGACCAGCACGATCTTGCGCGACAGCAGCAATTTTCCGGTGATGTTGAAGATTTTGTCGGAAATATAGCCGCCGAGCGCCAGCCCGACGAAGCCGACGATCCACGGGATCATCGTGGTCAGACTCATCTCCTTGATGTTCAGGTTGTGCGCCTGCACCAGATACGAGGGGAACCAGCTCAGGAAGAAGAACAGAATGTAGTTGTAGCAGAAGAAAGCGAAGGCGGTGACCAGAATGATCGGCTGCTTCAGGTAGTAACCCAGCCCGTGGGCGGCGTCGCTCAGCGCGCTTCCCTCGCCGAGGTTTTCCTGTTTCAACCGCGCGATCAGCGCCCGTTCTTCGGCGCTGACGCGCTGGCTCTTCGCCGGGTTATCCGCCACCACGAAGAACCACACCAGCATCCAGACGATGCCGATGGCGCAGATGATCATAAACGCCGGCCGCCAGCCGAACGCCAGCGCCAGATAGCCGACGATCGGCCCGGCCACCGCGCCGCCCAACGGCGAACCGGCGCTGAGCAGGCCCATGGCGGTCGCCGCCTGCTTCTTCGGGAACCAGCCGTTGATCATCTTGTTGGCCGAGGCGCAGATCGGCCCTTCGGCCATGCCGAACAGGACGCGCAGGATCAGCATCGAGTAAAAACCGGTGGCGATCGCCGTCATGCCGCAGAAAATGGACCACAGACCGACCGCTACGCCCAGCACCAGCGTCGGGCCGAAACGATCGACCGCCAGCCCGCCGATGAAGTTGAAGATGGCGTAGCCGAAAAAGAAGCTGCCGAAGATCAGGCCGAACTGTTCGGCGTTCAGCATCAGATCCTGTTCGATCATCGGCACGGTGATCGACAGCGCTACGCGATCGAGGTAGTTGATCATGTAGACCATGAACAGCAGGAACACGATGGTCCAACGCAGGTTTTTAAACATAAAGCACTCCACTGGGTGTCGTTTTAATCGTGATGCTTCGTTGTTTGCACGGGCGGCGGGTGCCGCCCAATGCCCCGATGCGGCCTTGGCGTTACTCGAACTGCAGCAGCACCTTGCAGCAGGTGCGCTGATCCCGCTCGAACATCAGCATCGCCCGTTCGACGTCGTCGGCGGGCACGCAGTGGGTGAGCAGCCGCTGCGGGTCTAGCTTGCCGTCCGCCATCCAGCCGATCACCTGCGGGAAGCGCGCGCTGTTCAGGCGCGAGGAGAAGATCGACAGCTCCTTGCTGGTGATACTCTGCTGGGTCAGGGTGCAGGCGTCGCCGGAAAAGCCCATGATGCCGATGCGCGCCGCCGGCGAGGCAAGATTGATCGCCTCCGGCAAAATGGTGGGGTGACAGGCGGCATCGACGATCAGCGTCGGCTGAATGCCACGCTGCTGCAGCGCCTGCGGCAATGCGGCTTCGGCGTTGTTGAACGTCTCGTCGGCGCCGTTGGCGCGCGCCATGTCCAGCCGCTCGGCGATGCGATCGACGACCCACACCTGCTTGACGCCGTACACGCCTTTCAGCGTCTGGATCACCGTGAGCCCCATCGGCCCGGCGCCGTAGATCAGCGCGATGTCGTCGGGGCGCGGTTGCAGATGGGCGGTGATGTTGGCGGCGATGGTGAAGGGTTCGATCATCGCGGCGTGGCGATCGCTGATGGCGGGCGGAACCGGATAGGCGTTGCGAGCCGGCACGCAGGCGTAGTCGCTGAAGCCGCCGTCGCGGTGCACGCCGATCACCTGCAGCGAGGTGCAGACGTTAGGGCGGCCGACCGAACAGGGATAGCAGTGGCCGCAGCTCACCACCGGGTCTACCGAGACGCGTTCGCCGAGGCGCGCCGGATCGACGCCTTCGCCCAGCGCCTCGATCAGGCCGAAGAACTCGTGGCCGATCACCCGTGGGTAGCGGGCGAACGGGTTATGGCCGTGATAGATATGGACGTCGGAGCCGCAGATGCCGGCGAATTTCACCTTGACCCGCACTTCGCCGGCCGCCGGCTGCGGCAGCGCGCGCGTCTGCAGCGCCAGGCGCCCGGGCTGTTCGATCACGACGCTGCGCATGGTGTTTACCAGTTCCATAAGGTGCCATCCTCCAGACGCGCGACCGGCAGGTAGGCCGGTTCATACGGGTAACGGGCCGCCAGCTTCTCATCGAACTCGATGCCGATGCCCGGCTTGTCGCCCGGATGCATATAGCCGTCGTCGAACGTCCAGCTGTGCGGGAACACCTCGAGCATCTGCTCGGAATAGCCCATGTATTCCTGCACGCCGAAGTTCGGCACCCACAGATCGAAATGCAGCGCCGCCGCCATGCAGATCGGCGACAGATCGGAAGGGCCGTGGGAGCCGGTGCGCACCTGATACAGCGAGGCGAAGTCGGCGATGCGCCGCATGCCGGTAATGCCGCCCGCGTGCGTCAGAGTGGTGCGGATATAGTCGATCAGCTGCTCCTCAATCAGCTGTTTGCAGTCCCAGATGCTGTTGAACACCTCGCCGACGGCGATCGGCGTGACGGTATGCTGGCGGATCAGGCGGAAACAGGCCTGGTTTTCCGCCGGCGTCGGATCTTCCATCCAGAACAGGCGATACGGTTCGGCGCTTTTGCCGAAGCGCGCCGCTTCGATCGGCGTCAGGCGGTGGTGCATGTCGTGCAGCAGGTGCTCGTTGAAGCCGAACCTGTTGCGCACCGCGTCGAACAATTTGGGGGTGAAATCGAGGTATTTTTCCGTCGACCACAGCTGCTCTTCCGGCCCGTCGCCCTTGGTGGCCGGCTCATAGGCCAGGCCTTTGCCCTTGGCCATGCCGTAGGTGGTTTTCATGCCCGGTACGCCGCATTGAACGCGGATCGCCTTGAAGCCTTGCTCTTTATGTTTGGCGTAGTCGTCGAGCACCTCGTCGATCGAGTGGCCGGTGGTGTGGCAATACACCATCACTCCCGAGCGCGACGCGCCGCCCAACAGCTGATACAGCGGCATGTTGGCGGCCTTGGCCTTGATGTCCCACAGCGCCATGTCGACGGCGGAAATGGCCGACATGGTCACCGGGCCGCGCCGCCAGTAAGCGCCTTTGTAGAAGAATTGCCAGAGGTCTTCGATCCGCTGCGCGTCGCGGCCGATCAGCTGCGGGCAGAGGTGATCTTTCAGGTAAGAGGCCACCGACAGTTCACGCCCGTTCAGCGTGGCGTCACCGAGGCCGACGATGCCGTCATCGGTGGTGATCTTCAGCGTGACAAAGTTGCGCCCCGGGCAGGTGACGAACACCTCGGCGTTGACGATTTTCATAACCTTCACATCCTGTAGCTGCGGAGAGATAGCGCGAAAATACGTCATGAACTAACTACCATACAAGTATGAATTAATGATTTTGCCGGAGAGGATCACATTTGATCGCGAGTGGAAGCGGATAAGCGGAGGGGGGAAAAGCGGGGCGCAGCGGCTGCGCCCGACAAGGTCAGCCCAGCAGGGCGCAGTTAGGCGGCAGGCGACATTCGATGGCCTGCGGCAACACTTCGATGCGGAAATGGCGGCCTTTGAGCGGCTCGCCGTCGAGGTTGAAGGTCATCTCATGCGGCGCGTCGATCTCGAGCCACGGCAGCGCCGCGCTGAGGATGCTGTTGCTCTCTTCGTCGTTGAACAGGGCGGCGACCAGCGCCGGCAGCAGTTCATCGGCGATCAGCAGGCGCAGCTGCAGCAGGCCGTCGTTGATCAGCGCGCTGGGGCACAGTTCCTGGCCGCCGCCGGCCTGTTTGCCGTTGCCGATGCCGATCACCAGCGCTTCGCCCGCCCAGCGGAAGTCCGGCCCGCGGATTTCACAGCGGTCGGCCTGCAGCGTATCCATGCGCAGCAAGCCATGCACGAAGTAGGATACGCCGCCCAGTGCCGCCTTCAGCTTCTCCGGCGTTTCGGTGGTGATGCGGGTGCCGAAGCCGCCGGTGGCCATGTTGATGAAGTAGCGTTCGCCGTTGACCTTCGCCAGATCGATAGGCACCGAGCGGCCCTTGATCGCCAGCTGCAGCGCCTGTTCCGGCGAAGGGGGAATGTTGCAGGCCATGGCGAAGTCGTTGGCGGTGCCGAGCGGCAGAATACCGAGCGCCGGCCGGCCGTGCGCCGGCAACTGCACCAGCGCGGCGGCCACTTCGTTGATGGTGCCGTCACCGCCGCCGGCGACGACGGTGCCGACGCCGAGCTGTGCAGCTTCCGCGACATAGCGCGCGGCGTCGCCGTGCTCCCAGGTTACGCGCACGTGCAGCGTGATTTGCTCTGCGCGCAGGCGTTTGACCGCCTGACGCAGCTCTTCGTTACCTGCGCCTTTGCCGTTGATGATAAGCAGGGCTGGGGCATGTGAGTGTTGAGGCATTGCCGATCTCCTCCGGCGGAAAACCAAGAATGCCTCAAGATAAACCAGCCGCCGCCACCAGGCCATCAGAATATTCAACTAATTCCGGTTATTTCCCGGCGTTCAGTGAATATGAAGCAAGGCGAATTTATCTGGATCTTACGCGGAAATAAGCCAGGTTTTAAAGACGGGAGGATTAATCGCTGTAGCGTTATTTATATATCGAAGCGGCGTGATTATTATTATTAAAACGGATAACGGGAATAAGTTATGGAAATAGGCGCGGCAAAAAAAATAGGCGTGCCCATAAAGAAAAAGCCAGCCCAAGGGAGATTGGGCCGGCTAAGGAGGTGGTTCCTAGTATTGCTATGCAAATATTTTCGTTGTTCGTTTTAAGCAGCGTGATAGTAACCAAGCTGCGCGCACATTGATGTGATCCAATTCTAATATTTGCTAAAAATCGCCGCCGAATGGCGGCGATTCATTTTTATGCCCCGGCGCTATTTTCTTCCGCCAAATTGCGGATCAGCAACGCATAATTGAGATCGATATCCTGCGGGATCGGCAAATAAACGATATGGCCGTTGCCCGGCGCCACCTCAATCGGTTCGCCTTTCTTATTTTGCATGCTTTCGAGGGTGAACACCACGTTGCCGCCGGGCGTCATCATCTCGACGCTGTCGCCGAGCGCGAACTTATTCTTCACGTCAACTTCCGCCCAGCCATCGCGGCGCACGCCGGTGAATTCGCCGACGAACTGCTGGCGTTCGGAGAGCGAGGAGCCGTAGTCGTAATTCTGCTGCGCTTCGTGCACGTGGCGGCGCAGGAAACCCTCGGTATAGCCGCGGTGCGCCAGGCCTTCCAGCGTGGTGAGCAGGGTCGGATCGAAGGGTTTGCCGGCGGCCGCGTCGTCGATGGCGCGGCGGTAGACCTGGGCGGTGCGTGCGCAGTAGTAGAAGGACTTGGTGCGGCCTTCGATCTTCAGCGAGTGCACGCCGAGCTGCGTCAGGCGCTCCACGTGCTGGATGGCGCGCAGATCCTTGGAGTTCATGATGTAGGTGCCGTGTTCGTCTTCGAAGGCGCTCATATATTCGCCTGGCTTTTGCGCTTCAGACAGCATGAACACCTTGTCGGTCGGCGCGCCGATGCCCAACGTCGGCTCGACGGTCTGCACCGGGATCGGTTCGTGCAGGTGCACGATATTGCCGGTGTCGTCCTCTTTGCCTTCCTCCGCTTTGTACTGCCAGCGGCAAGCATTGGTGCAGGTACCCTGGTTAGGATCGCGCTTGTTGATGTAGCCGGACAGCAGGCAGCGGCCGGAGTAGGCCATGCACAGCGCGCCGTGGACGAAGATCTCCAGCTCCATGTCCGGCACTTCGGCGCGGATTTCGGCAATCTCTTCCAGCGACAGCTCGCGCGAGAGGATCACGCGGGTCAGGCCCATTTGCTTCCAGAACTTCACCGTCGCCCAGTTAACGGCGTTGGCCTGCACCGACAGGTGGATGTCCATCTGCGGGAAGGCCTCGCGCACCATCATGATAAGGCCAGGATCGGACATGATCAGCGCATCCGGACCCATATCGATAACCGGCTTCAGATCGCGCAGGAAGGTTTTCAACTTGGCGTTGTGCGGGGCGATGTTCACCACCACGTAGAATTTTTTGCCCAGCGCATGGGCTTCGTTGATGCCCTGCGCCAGATTCTCGTGGTTGAACTCGTTGTTGCGCACCCGCAGGCTGTAGCGCGGCTGGCCGGCGTAAACCGCATCGGCGCCGTAGGCGAAGGCGTAACGCATGTTTTTCAGCGTTCCGGCCGGGGAGAGAAGTTCCGGTGTAAACATAGTGTGTCTCGGTCTGATTTCAGGTCAGTATACCTCTGTCTTTCGAATTGCAGCGTTGTTGGCTGCATTCGCTCACTCCAGTCACTTGATTGACCAAGCGCCTGAAGACTCACGAACTTGCCGCCTAGCTGCCGTATGAAAGCCAGTGGGTATATCGCGCCCCAGATGGCGCAGTAAAAGCGGGGGATTGTAGCCGCAGCGCGGCAAGAAATCAGCAGTTAACCGGATTTATTCAGGGGAGATTGATCCCGGTCAAACGGAAAACGCGCGGTGGCCGCCACCGCGCGGGCGAAACGGGGATCAGGCGCTCAAATCGCGGATATCGGTGGTCGGGCCGTTTTTCGTCACCGACTGGATACCGTTTTTGGCCGCGCTTTCGGAGCTGTACATTTCGCTGACGCCGATTACCTGATGGTTCTTGGCTTTCAGCACAAAATAGGGCTGATTGCTGGCGCTGTGCTTCAGTTCGTACTGCGCTTCATGCGGCGAGTTGGTCTGCACCGAGGCGATGCCGTTCTCCGCCGAGGCTTTGCTGGCATACATCTCGCTGGCCAGAATGATCTCGCCGTTACTGGCTTTCAGGTTGAAGTGGTACTGTCCGTTCTTTGCTTTTTTCAGCTCGTAATGACCGATTGCCATGGTTCTTCTCCTGTAGGTTCCGATTCGTGATGTAAGTGTAGCCAATCGCTTGAAAATCGGCGGCTAAACCTCACAGCAGCTTAGTCGAAAAAATGCGCAGTTTTTTTGCGCCGGCGCGGAGTTTTCATTCGGTGAGCCCGCCGCCGCACGGGAAGCTAAGGAAAGGCGCGATGATTGCGCAGTGCGCCGCATAACGAGGGGAACAGGGTTTCAACCCGTGAGATAGCACGTTACTGTTTGGCCGTTTCGTGAATGTGGATAAAAAATGAGCGGTACATCTTGGCATCGACACGCTACAGGCATATGCTTTGGCCTATGCCTGCTGTGGAGGTGTCTGGATGGAAAGAATCGCAAAGCTGTTTAAAAACGGCAGAAATCAGGCGGTGAGGTTACCGGTGGAATTTGAGTTTGATACGGATCGTGTCTATATCCGTCGCGATCGGGAGGGCAACGTGATTTTATCCAAGTATCCGGCAAAGCCGGACAGCTGGGCACCGCTGCTGAGCATTATCGCTCAAACGCCGGTGCCGCAAGAGTTTCTTGGCGTGGAGGATCGTCAGCAAGGGGTTGCAGGCCGCGATCCATTCTCAGAGGAAGAGTAGGCGATGTACATGTTTGATACCAATACCGTCAGCCACTTGTTTCGGCAGCATCCGCAGGTGCTTAACATCATGGAAAAGCACCCGCCTTCTGCAGTATGCATTTCCAGCGTAACGGAGGCGGAACTGCTTTACGGTGTCGCTAAACGGCGGAACAAGGCGTTGCAAAGCGCGGTCGAGGCCTTTCTTGCCGCGGTGACGGTCTATGCATGGGATAGCGAGGCCGCCCGCTGCTACGGTGAAATGCGGGCAAACATGGAGAGAAGGGGCAAAATCATGGGCGCGCTGGATCAACTGATCGCCGCTCACGCGCAGAGCCGTGGCGCGACGCTGGTGACCAACGATCGCGCTTTTACCCTGGTGCCCGGGTTGGCGGTTGAAGACTGGACGCGCTAATTATCCTCTAAATCCCATTCATCAGCCGGCAGGGCTCGGCTTCCCAGCGGTAGCCCACGCCGTATACCGAGCGGATAAAGGATTTTTCCCCGTCGATCAGTTCCAGCTTGCGGCGCAGGTTTTTGATGTGGCTGTCAATGGTGCGATCGGTGACCACCCGGTAGTCGTCGTACAGGTTGTTCAGCAGCTGCTCGCGAGAAAATACGTTGCCCGGCTGGCTGGCCAGCGTTTTCAGCAGGCGGAATTCCGCCGGCGTCAGATCCAGCAACTGCCCCTGATAGCTGGCCTGGAAGCGCGGTTCATCGATGTGCAGCAGGTCATCTTCCCGCGCGTTCTCCTGCGGCCGATAGCTGCGGCGTAGAATGGTTTTCACCCGTGCCACCACTTCGCGCGGGCTGTAGGGTTTGCAGATGTAATCGTCGGCGCCGTTCTCCAGCCCCAACAGGCGGTCAATCTCTTCGATTTTCGCCGTCACCATCACGATGGGCACGTCGCTGAAGCGGCGCAGCTCGCGGCACACCGTCAGCCCGTCGGCGCCCGGCAACATCAGGTCGAGCAAGATCAGCGCCGGTGGATGCTGGTGCACGGTCGGCACCACCTCGTTGCCGTTGGTCAGCCAGCGGGTGGCGTAGCCCGCCGCCTGCAGATAATCCACCAGCAGCTGGCCCAGCTTGGGCTCATCTTCAACAATCATGATCTGCACGGGTTGATTCTGAATGTCCATCAGGGCGCCTTATTTTTTATCGGGGTAGCAAATTCTACTGTAATGCGCACGCCGCCTAAAGGCGAATGCTCGGCGCGGATTTTCCCGTCGTGCGCTTCCACGATGTTGTGGCAGATCGCCAGCCCCAGCCCGGAACCGCCGCTGGCGCGGTTGCGTGAACCCTCCGCCCGGTAGAAACGTTCGAAAATGCGCTTCAGCTGCTGATCGCTGATGCCCGGCGCGCTGTCCTGCCAGTAGAGGATCAGGCGCCCCGGCTGCAGCTCGGCGCCGATCTCCAGCCGGCCGCCGGCGTCGGTGTAACGCAGGCTGTTTTCCAACAGGTTATTGAACAGCTGGTTCAGGCGATCGGGATCGCCGAACAGCGGCGCTTGGGCCGGCAGATGGGTGACGATATCCAGCCCTTTGGCGCGGAAGCGTTCACGGAAGGCAGCGACGGCGATCTGCACCAGGTGCACGCAGTCCACCGACGACTTGCGATAGGCCAGCGCGCCGAGATCGGAGAGCGACAGCTGATGCAGATCGTCGACCAGTTTGGTCAAGGTGGATACCTCGGCCTGCAGCGAGCTGAGCGACGCCGGCGTCGGCTGGCGCACGCCGTCCTGCAGCGCTTCCAGTTCGCCGCGCAGCACCGCCAGCGGCGTGCGCAACTCATGCGATACGTCGGCCATAAAGGCGCGGCGCATCTGTTCGTTTTTTTCCAGCGAGGTGGCCAACTGGTTGAAGTCGTGCGCCAGCCGGCCCAGTTCATCCTGGCTGCTGACCGCCACGCGGGTGGTGAAATCGCCCGCCGCCAGGCGGTGGGTGCCGGCCACCAGGCGCTTGACCGGAGCCAGCATGCCGCGCGACAGCAACCAGGTCACCGCCGCCGCCAACAGGGTGGAGAGCGCGACGATAATCCAACTGGTGCGCCGCTGCTGGCGATCGAAGTTGATGTCGGTATTGCGCGTCAGACGCTCGACCGGGGTGGTGAGCACCCAGCCGACGATCTCGTTGTTGTAGCGGATTGGGTGGCGTGGCCCCTCCTTCGGCAAGGGGCCCGAATGCCCGACCAAGCGATTGAACTGGCTGTCCACCACCCAAAACTGGGTGCGCCAGCCCTTGGGCGGCAGATTGTGACTGCTGTCGCTGTTTTGCTCGAACGAACGCATGATTTGGTAGACCACCTGATCGTTGTTGCGCAGGAATATCCAGTTGCCATGATGGCTGTACTGTTCCTCCAGCGCTTCGCTCAGCATGTTGATGCGCTGCTCGTTGCTGCTCTTGATGTAATCGATAAAGCCGCGCTCAAAGCTGACGCGCACCCCCCAATGCATGGTGATCAACACCAGCATGCAGGTAGCGAAAATGGCCAGGAACAGTTTCCCGGTAATGCCTATCCTCATTGCAACCTCGTTGAGCCGGTACCCGGCTCTTTGGTCAGCGTGCGGTTGGGCGCGCTATCGGCCGGCACGCGCGCGAAGGCCAGCGCGGGCAGAGCGATAATCAACGCCATACAGCAGTAACTGTAAATAAATGCGCCGTGAATGGCCGGGCTATCGGCCACCACCTGATGATGGGCGAAGCTGCCGATCAAGATGCCGGCGACGCTGACGCCAAGGCTCATCGACAGCTGCATGACCATCGACAACAGGCTGTTGCCGCTGCTGGCCAGCCGGTCCGGCAGATCTTTCAGCGTCAGGGTGTTCATCGCCGAGAAGCGCAGTGAGTTGACCATCCCCTGGAAAAACAGCACCACCGGCAGCAGCCACAGCCAGCCGAGCATCGCCGCCAGCAGGAAGCTCAGGCTGACCAGCGCCAGCAGCAGCGTGGCGGCCACCAGCACGTTGCGATAGCCGAAGCGGTTGATCACCTGCACCACGATGCGCTTCATGCCCATGCTGCCGATGATCATCGGGATCATCATCAGCCCGGCGTGGAACGGCGTAAAGCCCATGCCCACCTGCAGAAACAGCGGCGTCATGAACGGCAGCATGCCGCTGCCGATGCGCCCCAGCAGGCTGGCCAGCAGCCCGATCTTGTAAGTCGGGGTGCGCAGCAGCCGCAGTGAGAACAGGGCGCGGCTATTGCCGTAGGCATGCCAAACATACCCCAACAGCGCCGCCACGCCCAGCGCCACCAGACCGGCGATGGCGCCGCCGGAGAGCCCCATGCCTTTGTGGCCGTCGAGCGCCAGCGTCAGCGACGCCATGCCGATCGCCAGCAGGATAAAGCCGCTGAGATCGAAGCGGCGGGTCTGCATTTGGTAGTTGGGCATCAGCAGCAGCGTGGCTATGGCGCCCACGATGCCCACCGGAATGTTGATCAGGAAAATCCAATGCCAGCTGGCATATTGTACCAGGAAGCCACCCAGCGCCGGCCCCATCAGCGGGCCGATCTGGCCCGGCAGCGTCACGAAGGTCATCGCCGCCATGTACTGCTCGCGCGGCACGATCTTCATCACCGTCAGGCGCCCGACCGGCACCATCATCGCGCCGCCGATGCCCTGAATCACGCGCGAGGCGATCAGTTCGTTCAGGGTTTCCGAACGGGCGCAAAGGAGGGAGCCGAGGGTGAACAGCAGGATGGCGCTGAAAAACACCCGCTGTACGCCGACCTTGTCCGCCAGCCAGCCGCTGGCCGGCAGCGTCACCGCCACCGTCAGCACATAGGAGACGATCACCGACTGCATGCGCAGCGGGTTCTCCCCCAGGCTGGCGGCCATCGAGGGCAGGGCGGTGTTGACGATAGTGGTATCCAGCGTCTGCATAAAGAAGCCGAATGCCACTATCCAGAGTTGCCAGCGTACCGTGGCGGCGTGTTTCATCAGCATCGGTCGGCCATTAATGGGGCAGCGGGGCCAGTTGCTTGTTGCGGCGGAACTTCGCCTGCAGCCGGTCGAAGTAAAGGTAGACCACCGGGGTGGTGTACAGCGTCAGCAGCTGGCTCATCACCAGGCCACCGGCGATGGTGATGCCGAGCGGCTGGCGCAGCTCCGCGCCGTCGCCGCTGGTCAGCACCAGCGGCAGCGCGCCGAACAACGCCGCCAGCGTGGTCATCATGATCGGCCGGAACCGCAGCAGGCTGGCCTGGAAAATCGCCTCGCGGGCGCTGATGCCGCCGTTGCGCTGCGCCTCGAGCGCGAAGTCGACCATCATGATGGCGTTTTTCTTCACGATGCCGATCAACAGCATGATGCCTATCAGCGCGATCAGGCTGAACGGCGCGCCGAACAGCTCGAGTGCCAGCAGCGCCCCCACGCCGGCGGAAGGCAGCGTGGAAAGGATGGTCAGCGGATGGATATAGCTCTCATACAGCACGCCGAGCACGATATACACCGTGGCGATCGCCGCCAGGATCAGGATGAGCTGCGACTTCAGGGTGTCCTGGAACACCTGGGCGGTGCCGGCGAACGCGCCGCGCACCGTAGACGGCACGCCGAGCTGAGTCATGGTGCGCTCTACCGCAGCGGTGGCGTCCGACAGGCTGCCGCCGTCCGGCAGGTTAAAGGAGATGGTCGAGGCGGCGGACAGCCCCTGATGGTTGACCGACAGCGGCGCGTTGGCCGGCCGCCAACTGGCGAAGTAGGAGAGCGGTATCGCCTTGCCTTCGTTGTTGATGATGAACATTTTGTCCAGCGAGCTCACGTCCTGGGTGTAGGGCGGCGCCACTTCCATCACGACTTTGTATTGGTTGAGCGGTTGATAGATGGTCGAAATCTGCCGCTGGCCGAAGGCGTTGTTCAGCAGGTTGTTAGCGTCGGATACCGAAATGCCGAGGCGCGCCATGGTTTCGCGATCGTAGACCAGATCCATTTCCGAGCCTTTATCCTGCTGATCCGAGTTGACGTCCGCCAGCTCGGGCAATGCGGCCAGCGCGGTGCGGATCTTCGGCTCCCATTCGCGCAGCGCGGCGAGATCGTCCGCCAGCAGCGTATATTGGTAGCTGGCGTTGGCCTGCCGGCCGCCGACGCGGATATCCTGCACCGCCATCAGAAACAGGCTGGCACCCGGTTCTTTGGCCAGGCGAGCGCGCAGGCGGGCGATCACTTTCTGCGCGTCGTCGCTGCGTACCGACAGGGGTTTCAGTGAGATGAACATCGAACCACTGTTGGTGCGCGAGCCGCCGGTAAAACCGGTGACGTTTTCCACGTCCGGATCTTCGCGCACGATTTTCATGAAGTCTTCCAGTTTGCCGCGCATCGCCTGGAACGAAATGCTTTGGTCGGCCTGGATAAAGCCCATCAGGCGCCCGGTATCCTGTTCCGGGAAGAAGGTTTTCGGAATGCTGATATACAGCCAGACGTTGAGCGCAAGGGTGGCGAGGAACACCGCCAGCACCCAGCGCGAGTGGCCGAGCACCCAGTTCAGCGAGCGTCCGTAGCCCTGCTGCAGCGCCAGCAGCATTTTGCCGAAGCCGCGCGCCCGCCGCTGCGAACGCGGCGGCTGGTGGCGCAGCAGGTAGGCGCACATCATCGGCGTGAGCGTCAGCGAGACGATGAGCGACAGCCCGATCGATACCGACAGGGTGACGGCGAACTCGCGGAACAGGCGCCCCGGCAGGCCTTCCATCAACAGCAGTGGGATAAACACCGCCACCAGCGAAACGCTCATCGACAGCACGGTGAAGCCGACTTCCCGCGCGCCCAGCAGCGCGGCGTTGATCGGTTTCATGCCGGCCTCGACGTGGCGGGAAATGTTTTCCAGCACCACGATGGCGTCGTCCACCACAAAGCCGGTGGCGATGGTCAGCGCCATCAGCGACAGGTTATTGAGGCTGAACCCGCACAGATACATGGCGGCGAACGAGCCGATCAGCGACACCGGCACGGCGACCGCCGGGATCAGCGTGGCGCGCCCGGAGCGCAGGAAGATGAACACCACCAGGATCACCAACCCGATGGCGATCGCCAGCGACTGTTCGACCTCGGCCAGCGACGCGCGAATGGTCGGCGAACGATCCTGCGCGACGTTGAGTTTTATTGAGGCCGGGATATTTTCCTGCAGGGCGGGCAGCTCGGCGCGAATGCGATCGACGGTTTCGATGATGTTGGCGTCCGGCGCACGGCTGATGGCCAGAATGATCGCCGGTTTGGCGTCGGTCATCCCGGCGTTGCGCACGTCTTGCACCGAGTCTTTAACCTCGGCCACGTCGGCTAAACGCACCGCCGAGCCGTTGTTGTAATGAATGATCAGTGGACGGTAGGCATCGGCGGTTTTCAGCGCATCGTTGGCCTGGATCTGCCAGCGCTGCTGCGGGTTTTCCACGGCGCCCTGCGGGCGGCGCACGTTGGCGTTGGCGATGGCTTGCCGTACGGTATCCAGCGACACGCCCTGATTGAACAGCGCCGAAGGGTTCAGCTCGACCCGCACCGCCGGCAGCGAGCTGCCGCCCACGGAAACGTCGCCGACGCCCTCGGTCTGGCTGATCTTCTGCGCCAACTGGGTGGAGGCGAAATCGTACAGCTGCCCCTGGCTGTAGGTGTCCGAGGTCAGCGTCAGGATCATGATCGGCGCGTCGGAAGGGTTGACCTTGCGGTAGCTGGGGCGGCTCGGCATGCCGGTCGGCAGCAGGCTTTGTGCGGCGTTGATCGCCGCCTGCACATCGCGCGCGGCGCCGTTGATGTCGCGATCGAGATCGAACTGCAAAATGACCCGGGTACTGCCGAGCGAACTCATCGAGGTCATTTCGTTAACCCCGGCGATGCGGCCCAGCGCGCGCTCCAGTGGCGTCGCCACCGAGGATGCCATGGTTTCCGGCGAGGCGCCCGGCAGCGACGCGCTGATCGAAATCACCGGAAAGTCCACCTGCGGCAGCGGCGACACCGGCAGCAGGCGAAAGCCGATCGCGCCGCTGATGGCGATGGCCAGCGTCAGCAGGGTAGTGGCCACCGGCCGGTGAATGAACAGGGCGAAGAATTTCACGGCAGCTCCTGCGTATTCGGCTGGCGATGCGTGTTGCGCGCCAGTTTGTCAAACAGCAGGTAGATCACCGGCGTGGTGAACAGCGTCAGGATCTGGCTCATGATCAAACCGCCGACCATACAGACGCCAAGCGGATGCCGCAGCTCCGCGCCGACGCCGGTGCTCAGCATCAGCGGCAGCGCGCCGAGCAAGGCCGCCAGCGTGGTCATCAGGATCGGCCTAAAACGCAGCAGGCAGGCCTGATAGATGGCGTCGCGCGGCGATAAACCCTGTTCGCGTTCCGCCGCCAGCGCGAAGTCGATCATCATGATGGCGTTTTTCTTCACGATGCCGATCAGCAGGATGATGCCGATGATGGCGATCACGTCCAGCTCGCTGCCGGCCATCATGAGCGCGAGCAGCGCGCCGACCCCGGCGGTCGGCAGGGTAGAGAGGATGGTGACCGGATGAATGAAGCTTTCATACAGCACGCCCAGCACGATGTACATCGCCACCACCGCCGCCAAAATCAGCCACAGCGTGCTGCCGAGCGCCGCCTGGAAGGCCAGGGTCGCTCCCTGGAATTGGGTGGTGATGTCCCTTGGCATGTTGAGATTTTTTTCCGCCTGGGTGACTGCGTCCACCGCCTCGCCGAGCGAGTAGCCGTCGGCGACGTTGAACGAAACGGTGGCTGACGGGAACTGATCGAGATGGTTGACCGACAGCGGGCCGAAGCGCTCTTCGATTTTGGCGATGGCGCTCAGCGGTACCACGGCGCCGTCGTTGCCGCTCAGACGGATCTCATTGAGCGCCGCCAGCCCCGGCGTCGCGCTGACGTCGTGCTCCAGCACCACGCGGTATTGGTTGGCCTGAGTGTAGATGGTGGAGATCAGGCGCTGGCCGAACGCGTTGTACAGCGCATTGTCCACGTCGCTCATGGTGACGCCAAGGCGGGAGGCCGAATCGCGATCGACGTTGACGTAGGCCACCAGCCCCTGATCCTGCCAGTCGCTGGTGACGTCCGCCAACTGCGGGGTTTGCTTCAGCTCATCCATCAGCTGCGGCACCCACAGGCTGAGATCGTCCAGCGACATCGCCTGCAGGGTGAATTGGTACTGGGTGCGGCTGACTTGGGTATCGATGGTCAGATCCTGCACCGGCTGCAGATACAGCTTCACGCCGGGGAACTGCGCCGTTTGCTGCTGCAGGCGGTTGATGATCGCCGGAATGCGGTCGCTGCGTTCGCTCAGCGGCTTCAGGTTGATCTGCAGCCGGCCGCTGTTGAGCGTGGCGTTGCTGCCGTCGATGCCGACGAACGACGTCAGGCTCTCCACCGCCGGATCTTTGAGGATCTGCGCCGCGACCTGCTGCTGGCGCTCGGCCATATTGCTGAACGAGACGCTCTGCGGCGCCTCCAGCGTGCCCTGAATGATGCCGTTGTCCTGCACCGGGAAGAAACCTTTCGGGATCAGCAGGTACAGCAATACCGTCAGCGCCAGGGTGCCCACGGCCACGCCGAGCGTCAGCCAGGGATGGTTAAGCACCGTTTTCAACCACTTGCCGTATTGCGCGATCACCCGGTCGAAAAAGCGTTCGGAGGCGGCGGAAAAACGGTTCTGCTTGCGCAGCGATTCGTGGCTGAGCATGCGTGCGCACATCATCGGCGTCAGCGTCAGCGACACCACGGCGGAGATCAATATCGCCACCGCCAGCGTGACGGCGAACTCGCGGAACAGGCGGCCGACGATGTCGCCCATGAACAGCAGCGGGATCAGCACCGCCACCAGCGAGAAGGTCAGCGAGATGATGGTGAAGCCGATCTCGCCGGCGCCTTTCAGTGCGGCGTCGAGCGGTTTTTCCCCTTTCTCGATATAGCGCGAGATGTTCTCGATCACCACGATGGCGTCGTCCACCACGAAGCCGGTGGCGATGGTCAGCGCCATCAGCGTCAGGTTGTTGATGGAGAAGCCGAGGAAGTACATGGCGGCGAAGGTGCCGACCAGCGACAGCGGCACCGCCACGCTGGGGATAATGGTCGCTGGCACGTTGCGCAGGAACACGTAGATCACCATCACCACCAGCGCGATCGCCAGCAGCAGCTCGAACTGCACGTCGCTGACCGAGGCGCGGATGGTGGTGGTGCGATCGGTCAACACCTTGACGTCGACCGACTTGGGCAGGCTTTTAATCAGCGTCGGCAGCATTTCGCGGATACTGTCGGCGGTGGTGATGACGTTGACGCCGGGCTGGCGTTGGATGTTCAGCACGATCGCCTGTTGCTTGTTGGCCCAGGCCGCCAGCCGGGTGTTTTCCGCCCCTTGTTCAATGGTGGCGATATCCTGCAGGCGGATCGCCGCGCCGTTCTGATAGGCGACGATCAGCTGGCGATAGTCGTCGGCAGATTTCATTTGGTCGTTGGCGGACAGGGTGACCGATCGGGTCGGGCCGTCAAGGCTGCCTTTCGCCGAGTTGACGTTGGCGTTGCTGATGGCGGCGCGGATGGCTTCACTGTTCAGGCCATAGGCGGCGACCGCCGCGGCGTTCAATTTTACGCGCACCGCCGGGCGTTGGCCGCCGGCCAGCGTCACCAGGCCGACGCCGGTCACCTGAGAAATTTTTTGCGCCACGCGGGTTTCCACCATGTCTTCCACCTGCGTCATCGGCATGGCGGTGGAGGTCACGGCCAGCGTCAGGATCGGCGGATCGGCGGGGTTAACCTTGCTGTAGATCGGCGGGTAGGGCAGATCGGTCGGCAGCAGGTTGGTGGCGGAGTTAATCGCCGCCTGCACTTCCTGCTCCGCGACGTCGAGCGGCAGCGCCAACTGGAACTGCAGGGTGACCACCGAGGCGCCGCCGGAGCTTTGCGACGCCATTTGCTTCAGGCCGGACATCTGGCCGAACTGGCGTTCCAGCGGCGCGGTAATAGCGGAGGTCACCACGTCCGGGCTGGCGCCGGGGTACAGCGTCACCACCTGGATGGTGGGGTAATCCACCTCCGGCAGGGCGGACACTGGCAGCGCGCGATAGCCGATAATCCCCGCCAGCAATATCGCCATCATCAGCAACGTGGTGGCGACCGGACGCAGAATAAACAGGCGGGACGGACCGCCGCCGGCGTTGGGAGGCATCACCTGCATCAGGACTTCCTCTGAACGTCAGGTTCGCGCTTGGCGTTGGCCGCCGCCGGCGCTTCGCTCGGCGCGAGCACTTCTACCTGCATGCCATCGGTCAGGCGATCGATGCCGTCGGTCACCACCCGATCGCCGGCGTTGAGGCCGGCGCTGATCACCACCTGCCGGCTGTCCTGCACGCCGGCGGTGACCCGATGTTTGCTGACCTTGTTGTCTTCACCGAGCGTCCAGACGAAGTTGCCCTCGTTGCCCATCTGCAGCGCGGCGGTCGGGATCACCACCGCATCGTGCAGGGTATCCACCTGCAGCCGCGCGTTGACGAACTGGTTGGGGAACAGCGCGTCATCTTCGTTGGTGAAGCGCGCTTTCAGCTTGATGGTGCCGGTGGTGGTATCAATTTGGTTGTCCAGGCTCAGCAGCGAACCGGTCGTCAGCTTGTTCTGGTTGGTGCGGTCCCAGGCTTCGACGCTCACCGGCCCAGCTTTTTGCGCCTTGAGCAGATCGGCGATGTTGCCTTCGGGCAGCGTGAACACCACGTCGATCGGGTGCGTCTGCGTGATCACCACCAGACCGGTGGTGCTGCCGCTGGTGACATAGTTGCCGACGTCGACCAGTTTCAGGCCGACGCGGCCGTCGATTGGCGCAGTGATGCGGCTGTAGGTGATCTGCAGTTTGGCGCTGTCGACCGCGCCCTGATCGGCCTTGATCGCGCCTTCGGTCTGCTGCACCAGCGAGGCCTGCGTATCCAGCTCCTGGCGGGAAACCAGATTGGTTTTCACCAGTTGTTGATAGCGCGACAGGTCGCGCCGGGCGTTGGCCAGCGTGGCCTGATCTTTTGCCAACTGCCCCTGAGCCTGGGTCAACTGAACCTGGAACGGCCGGGGATCGATTTCCGCCAGCAGATCGCCGGCTTTGACCTGCTGGCCTTCGGTAAAGTGGATCGCCATCAGTTGGCCATCGACCCGGCTGGTGACGGTCACGGTATTGGCGGCGGTGGCGGTGCCCAAGCCGGAAAGATAGCGTGGCACCGTCTGGCGGGTGGCGGTCGCCACCTGCACCGGCGACATCGGCGCGCCGCGTCTGCCGCCCGCGGCGCGGCCGGCTCCCGTTTTACCGGCGGCCTGGTGCGCACCCGGCGTCGTCCCGGCGGTCGGTTGGGCGGCGCTGAAATGGCGCCAGACCAGAACGGCGACGATGATCGCAATCGCCGCAACCAGCAGGCGCAGCAGCAGGGAACGACGTTGGGGTTTTGCATTCATGGTGGTGAAAATTCTCTCCAAAAGGCAGGGGTGCGGGCACTCATTGCCACAAAAATGACACTCCTTACAGGATACTAGTTTAGCCAGCGAAGACGGCATAAAAATGAAGGAAATATGGAGGAACCGTCAGCATTGTCTTAATAAGTGGGTGATTTGAGCGTGCTATGTTTATAAGTGATTTATTCCGGCTTATAGCCAATACGTTTTAACGATTTCCTGTATTTGGCGCTAATAATTAACAGGCAAATCATTTAACCCATGGAGTCTTTGTCATGAGCAAGAAACAACTGGGCCGTTCGGGCATTCAGGTGCCGGCGTTGACCTTTGGCGGCAACGTGTTCGGCTGGACGGCGGATCAGGCGACCTCTTTCAGCCTGCTGGATGCGCTGGTGGACAATCAACTTAACTTTATCGATACCGCCGATGTCTATTCCAGCTGGGTGCCGGGCAACCGGGGCGGCGAATCGGAAACCGTCATCGGCGAATGGCTCAAGAAGAGCGGCAAGCGCGACCAGGTGATCATCGCCACCAAGGTGGGCAAACCGATGGGCGAAGGCAAACAGGGGCTGTCGCCGCGCTATATTCAGCAGGCGGTGGAGGACTCGCTGCGCCGCCTGCAAACCGACTACATCGACCTCTATCAGTCGCACGACGACGACCGCGATACGCCGTTGGAAGAGACGTTGGCGGCGTTCGATGCGCTGATTAAGGCCGGCAAGGTGCGGGCGATCGGCGCCTCCAACTATCAGGCGGACCGTCTGGAAGAGGCGCTGCGGGTGAGCGAAAGCAACGGGCTGGCGCGTTACGAAACCCTGCAGCCGGAATATAACCTGTACGCGCGTGAAGGCTATGAAGCCGAGTTGGAAGGCGTGGCGCAGCGCCATGGGCTCGGGGTGATCAACTTCTTCGCGCTGGCCAGCGGCTTCCTGACCGGCAAATACCGCAGCAAAGCGGACGAGGGCAAAAGCCAGCGCGGCGATCGCATCGTCGAACGTTACCTTAACCCGCGCGGTTTCCGCATTCTGGCGGCGCTGGATCAGGTGGCCGGCAAGCACGGCACCTCCCCGGCACAGGTCTCGCTGGCCTGGCTGATTGCGCGCCCGAGCATCACCGCGCCGATCGTCAGTGCTACCTCGTTGCCGCAGCTGGATGAGTTGGTCAGCGCCACCCGCCTGACGCTGGATGCGGACGACATCCAGGCGCTGAACCACGCCAGCGCCGAGTAGGGTATGTTACCCGGCGGCGATTTTGCTCTATGCTGAAGGGGTCAACATGGCCCATTCAGGAACCCGCAATGTCTGGTGATATCATTAACGACCTCGCGACGCTGGAACAGCTTTACGGCAAACCCGCCGCTCCCTCGGTTTTTAAAGAAGTCAGCTATATCCACCCGGCGTACCGCCCATTTATCGAGGCGGCGCCGTTTGCCGCCCTCTCGACGGTCGGCCCGGACGGCATGGATGTCTCCCCGCGCGGCGATCCGGCCGGTTTTATCCATATCGAAGACGAGAAAACCCTGCTGCTGCCGGACCGGCGCGGCAATAACCGCATCGACAGCCTGCGCAATATCCTGCACGACAACCGGGTGGCGCTGCTGCTGCTGATCCCCGGCATCGGCGAAACGCTGCGGATTAACGGGCGGGCGGATATCGTGGTGGCGCCGGCGGTGCTGCAGCGCTTCGCCCACCGCAACCAGCTGCCGCGTTCGGTGCTGCGCATTCGGGTAGAGGCGGTGTTCTTTCAGTGCAGCCGGGCGATCTTGCGTTCGGGACTCTGGGAAGAGGGTAGCCGCCTCGAACGTTCGGCGCTGCCCAGCCCCGGCCATATTTTGGCCGCGGTGAGCCAAACGCGCTTCGACGGTGAGGAGTACGACAGCGCGCTGCCGCAGCGACTGAAGGATACGCTGTATTAATCGCCGTGGCGTTCGCGCCACCTTTGTCGGTTCAGCCGGTACAAGACGTGCTTTTGCAGCGGATGGCCCGCCGGCAGCCGTGGATGAATGAAGGTTTCGCCGTCAAACTGCATGCCGATGCGTGTCATCACCCGGCGCGACGGCTGATTCTCTTCGGCGGTGAAGGACACCACTTCCGGCAAGTGAAGCGTGTCGAAGGCGCACGCCAGCGCCGCGCGCGCCGCTTCAGCGGCGTAGCCGTTGCCCCAGTGGGCCGCCGCCAGCCGCCAGCCAATCTCCACGCAGGGGGAGCAAGGCAGATCGTCGCCCGGCCGCGCCAGCCCGACAAACCCGATAAAGGGCGCACCGTTTTTCACTTCCACCGCCCACAGCCCCCAGCCGTGTTGTTCCATGAATGCGCGGATGCGTTCGGCCTGCGCGCGACTTTCCTCGGCCGTCATCGTCGCCGGGAAATAACGCATCACCTGCGGATCGGCGTTAAGCGCGGCGAAGGCCGGCAGGTCGTCGTCGCGCCAGAGGCGCAGCCGCAGCCTGGCGCTGTCGAGGGTAAGGATGGTTGACATGATGCATAGCCTCCAATGAACAAGGGCGCGGCGAGCCGCGCCCTTGGGCCGTCAACGGAACAGCGTTTGCGCCCAGCGCGCCAGCCCGGCGGTGACCGAGCCGAAGTCGTTGCCGCCGACGATCGGAATGCCCGGCAACTGCTGTTGCAGCGCGGCGCGCAGCAGGGGGGAGCGCGCGCTGCCGCCGGTCAGATAGATCACCTGCGGCGCGGTCTGGCTGCTGGCCAGCGCGGCGCTGACCTGCTCCTGAATGCGCATCAACGGCTGCGAGATGGCGTCGGCGAGCTGAGCCTGGCTAATGCTCTCCGCCAGATCGGCCTGCACGAAATTGAGCGGCGCGCTGATGGCCGTTTGACCGGACAGGGCTATCTTACTCTCTTCGGCCGCACGCACCAGTCGGTAGCTCAGGCGCTGCTGATACACTTTCAGCAGGCGTTTGACCTTTTCCGGCTCCGCCGCGTCGAGGATCAGATCGCGTAGCACGCGGCCGTTGGCGGCGCTGTAGAAGTCGTTTTGCGCCGGCACGTCGTTGGTCGCCACCGCGTTCCAGTAAGGCAGCGCCGGCAGGGCAATGCCTTTCGCGGTTTCACCGCCCAGGCCGAACAGGGGCATCAGCTGTTTGAAGGCCAGCATGATGTCCAGATCGTTACCGCCGACTCGGCAGCCGCTGTGGCCCAGCAGGCTCTGCTGGCGATCGGCGCGGTCGCGCCACTGCGGCCCCATCAGCAGTACCGAGCAGTCGGTGGTGCCGCCGCCGATGTCTACCACCAGCACGGTTTGCTCTTCGTTCAGCGTTGCCTCGAAGTCCAGCCCAGCCGCGACCGGCTCGAACTGGAATTCAATGGCTTTGAAACCGGCGCGTTCGGCGGCGCGCTGCAAAATGCCCTGCGCCTGCCGGTTGGCCTCTTCGCCGCCGATGCCCTGGAAGTTGATCGGCCGGCCGATCACCGCCTGCTCGATATCGGTCTGCAGCACGTTTTCCGCCTGGCGTTTGATGTGGAACATCATGGCGCACACCAGGTCTTCGAACAGGGCGATCTGCTGCGGCTTCAGGCCGTTGGCGCCGAGGAAGGATTTCGGCGAGCGCACGAAGTACACCTCTTCCGGATCTTCCATGTAGTGCGCCAGCGCCTGCAGGCCGAACAGCACGCTGTCGCCGTTGACCGGAATGTCTTCTTCGCGGTTGTAACTGATGGCGCGGCGCAGCAGCTGCTGGTTTTCTTCGCTGCCGGTCGGCACCTGCCAGTGGCGGTGCAGGCATTCGCTCACCGCTTCGCGGGTCGGCGCGCACAGCATCGAAGGCAGATACGGTTCGTTGTTTTCCAGCGTCAACAGCTCGGGGCCGTGGTCGCGCATCACCGCGACGGAACAGTTGGCTGTCCCGTAGTCGAATCCAATAAACATCTCTTTTTTGTCCCCATGCCAATGAAGGGGGGCGACTTTACCCGAGACGGAGCCGGCGGGCAATGCGCCGATGCGCGAGTGTCGAAAAATTTAGCGGGCGCGGCGGCGGCGTGCTTAACTTAATGTCCGAATTCCGCACGTCAGCGCGCCAGCCGAGCCCCATAATGCAGAAAAAACCGAACCCGAGCGTTGCCATGAATACCCAACAGCAAGCGTTGTACGACGCGCTGCGCGCGCGTGACCGCAAATTCGACGGCCGCTTTTTCGTCGGCGTCTCTTCCACCGGCATTTATTGCCGCCCGGTGTGCAGCGCCCGCACGCCGAAGCTGGAAAACTGCACCTTCTATCCGAGCGCGGCGGCAGCCGAGCTGGCGGGCTTTCGCCCCTGCCTTAAATGTCGGCCGGAGCTGGCGCCCGGCCTGGCGCTGATCGATCTGGGCAACCGCTATGCGCAGGTGGCGGTACAGCTCATTGAGCAGGGCTATCTGTCCGAACACAGCTGCGAAGCGCTGGCGGCGCGGCTGGGCATTTCCGATCGCCACCTGCGGCGCATCTTCGCCGAACAGTTTGGCGCTTCGCCGATCGATTACGCGCAGTCGCATCGGCTGCTGCAGGCCAAACGCCTGCTGGCGGATACCGACCTGCCGCTCAGCGAGGTGGCGTTCGCCGCCGGTTTCGGCAGCCTGCGGCGTTTCAACGAGCTGTTCAAGGCGCGCTATCGCCTGATTCCGTCGGCGCTGCGCAGCGGCGGCGCGCGCGGTGAACGGGCGGCCGCCAGCGGCCTGGTGTTTCACCTGGGTTATCGGCCGCCCTATGACTGGGATCGCATGCTGAACTTCTTGCAGGCGCGCGCCGTGCAGGGCGTCGAGCGGATCGAGGGCCGGCGCTATCTGCGTTCGATCGCCGTCAACCAGGGCGGTACGGAGTATTGCGGCTGGCTCAGCGTGCAGCCGGAAGAAGCGCGCAACCGGGTCAGGGTCGAGATCGCGCCGGCGCTCAGTTTGGTGACGACGGAGGTGCTGCGCCGCGTACGCTTGCTGTTCGATTTGGACGCCGCGCCGGATCGCATCAATGAGGCGCTGGGTTCGCTGGCGGCCGATGCGCCGGGGCTGCGCCTGCCGGGCTGCGTGAACAGCTTCGAGCAGGCGGCGCGTGCGGTGCTGGGTCAGTTGGTCAGCGTGAAAATGGCGGCAACCTTCGCCGGGCGGATGGCCGAACGTTGGGGAGAACCGCTGGCGGCGCCGCACGAGGGCATCACCCATGTTTTCCCCACCGCAGAACGGGTGGCACAGCTGCAGCCCGAAGCACTGCGCCCGCTCGGGGTGCAGCTGAAGCGCGCGGCGGCGTTGATCGAGATCGCCCGGGCGCTGGGCGAAGGGCGGCTGCAGCTCGATAACGTGCTGGATATCGAACAGGGCATCAAGGCGCTGACCGCGCTGCCGGGTATCGGCAACTGGACCGCCAGCTATATCGCGATGCGCGCCTGGTCGTGGCCGGATGTGTTCCTGGCCGGCGACTACCTGATCAAACAGCGTTTTCCCGGCATGACGCCGCGCCAGATCGAACGCTACGCCGAACGTTGGCGCCCGTGGCGTTCTTACGCCACGCTGCATCTGTGGCACAACGGCGGCTGGGCGCCGGAAGGGGAGATTTGAGCATTCGGCCTAGCGGGGAGACTCGATCAACTGCAACAGGCGGCTCATGCCCTCGCGCATCAGGAACGCCAGCAGCTTTTCCCGCTCGGCCGGCGTCAGGTGGTAGTAATACTCGATCCAGACCCGTATCGGATCCTGGCGTTTGACGTCGTAGTCCGGATGGTCTGCCTCGCGCAAGGCCGACAGGCTGCGCGCGCCGTACGGCAAGCTGTCGATATGGTATTCCAGCGCTTTGCCCTGCACGCCGCTGCGACGGCGGCTGAGCCAGCCTTCGCGTCGGGCCATCAAATTGACCCCTTGCGGGGTTGAAGGCAACCCCGCCTTGCCCATCAGTTCCCTGGCGGAAAACCATTTCTTTTCCATAGTCCCTTATCCCTGAGCCATCACATGTCGAGGAAAATCAACGTATACGCTGATGTTCGCATGGGAGTTTCATCTTACTTAATCGTTTAAGCTTCAGGTGTTATTTATATCACTAATCTCGTATGGGTTAACACAATGTGAATAACGGGAGTGCGGCGCCGCCCGCGAGACGGCGCCGGTAAGGGGGAGGGGTTAGCGAATGCCGAAGTAGCCGTCGCTGAGCAATACCGCCAGCGGTTGCTCCAGCGCTACCTGATCGCCATCCGCCAGATCGATGCCGATATCGCGCAGCGCCTGCAGCGTCACCGGCTGGTGTGCCGGCCCGGCGAGCGTCTGCGCCTTGATCCGATGCGCCGCGCCGTTGAGCATCGAGACCATCAATTCATCCATCTGGTTGCAGTGCACGTTGGTGATAAAGCGTTCATCGACGCGAATGATGTCTATTTTCTGATCGCCCAACTCATCGAAGGCATTGATGTTATGCCCGAAGCCATTGACGATCAGCCGGCAGCCCAACTGCTGCAGTTCGCGAAGACACGCCCGGCACTGCGCGGCGTGTTCCAGCACCACGGTCTCATCGACGCTAAACAGCAGTGCCCGTGGCGGCAGCGAGGAAGCGCGCACCGTTTCCGTTAGCTCGCGCTGGAAGTCGGTGTTCAGCAGGCTGTCGGTGGCCAGCGGCAACGCGAGCGACAGCCCCTTGCGTTTGATGTCGTCGGCGCAGCGTACCAGCAGCTGCGTCACCGTCCACCGGTCGATGTCCGGCATCAGGCCATACAGCTGCGCGGCGGCGATGAAAGCCTCGTGCGGCAGCGGCCGATCGTCCGGCGCCATCACCTGCAGTTTCACCTGGTGGAAAGCGGCCGACAGCGGCGTCGCCGGCGGCGCGACCGCGCGGGTCAGCAGCCGCAGCTGCCCCTCGCTGATGATCGTCTGTACCTCCTGTGGGCTCAGTAATTCATGCTGTCGCTCCAACAGCTGTTTTTGCCGTGCTTCATACAGATACACCTGGCCGCGCCCGTGGTGCTTGGCGGTGTAGCAGGCGATGTCGGCCTGGGCCAGCAGTTCGCTGCTTTTGGCGTCGCCGCCGATGCGCGTGATGCCGGCGCTGGCGCCGACGCGGTAAATTTTCCCTTCCCAGTAGAACGGGTGTTGGCTGATTTGGTTGACCACCTGTTGCATCAGCGATTTGGCCTGCTCCAGCCGGCAGTCGAACAGGATCAGGCCGAACTCGTCGCCGCCCAGCCGGGCCAGGCAGTCGCTGTTGCGCAGATGGTGACGCATCAGTTGGGCGATGTCCCGCAGCAAGGCATCGCCCGCCGCGTGGCCGGCGGTGTCGTTCACCGCCTTGAACCGATCCAGATCGAGGAACACCAGCGAATGCGGCGGCGACGGTTCCCCGGCGGCGGCGATTGCCGCTTTCAGCTGCTTCTCGAAGCGGGTACGGTTCGGCAGGCCGGTCAGCGCGTCGTGTGAGGCGCTGTAGCTGAGCTTTTTCATCAGTTCGCGCGAGGCGGTGACATCCTGCAGCACCATCACCGCGCCCATGGTTTCGCCGTCGAGGGTTTTCAGCGGTGAGACCGACTGCTGCACGTCGAAATAACGCCCGTCGCGGCTGTGCAGCACCAGTGCGTAATCCGCCGGCCACTGCCGCGGGTATTGCGTGAGGTTTTCGATTTCCGGGCCGTCTTTGCCGTTGGTCAGGCGCACCACGCCGGCGATGGGCATACCGATCGCCAGCTCGAGTGGCCAGCCGCACATCTGCTCGGCCACCGGATTCATAAAGGTAATGCGCAGGTGGCCGTCGGTGGAAATCACCCCTTCGCCGATGGCGTCGAGGGTGATGTGCAAACGCTCTTTCTCCTCGTGCAGCGCCTCGGCGAGGATCTTGAGCTCGGTCATGTCGATATTGGTGCCGATCATGCGCAGCGGCTGGCCCTGGTCGTCGAGGATCACGTTGCCCTGGCCGCGAATATGGCGCAATTTACCGCCGCGCGTGATGATGCGAAATTCCATGACGAACGGCCGTGGCTGCGCCTGAATCTCGGCCAGCTCGCGATCGGTGCGGTCGCGATCTTCCGGCACCAACAGCGTGCGCCACAGCGCCAGCGTCGGCGTTTGGTCGGGATTGAGATCGTAGAGTTCGAACATGCGCTGATCCCAGGTGAAGTTTTCCTGGCTCATCACCCATTCCCAGATGCCGACGCCGCCCACCTGATTGGCCAGCGTAATGCGCTCCACCAGCCGGTTGTTTTCCGCCTGGCTGCGCTTCAAATCGCTGATGTCCTCCACCTGCGAGATGAAGTACAGCGGCAGCCCTTCGGCGTCGCGCACCAGCGAGACCGCCAGCAGCGCCCAGACGGTCTGGCCGTCGCTGCGGATGTAGCGTTTCTCCAGGGTATAGCTGCTGATATGGCCATCGAGCAGGTCGTGCAACTGGCTGAGATCGGCGTTGAGATCGTCGGGATGCGTAATTTCTTGAAAGGTCAGCTTGTGCAGCGCCTCAGGGGGATAGCCGAGCAGCGTACACAGCGCCTGATTGACCTGCAACCACTTCCCCTGCGGCGACACCAGCGCCATGCCGATGGCGGAATATTCCAGCGCGCTGCGAAAGCGGCTTTCACTTTCGACGATGTGCTGTTTTTCCACCCGGAAGGCGTGCATTACCACCGCCATCGCGTGCGCCGGGATTAAAATCAGCAGCATCGGCAAGTACAGACCGAGATCGCCAAGGTGCTTGCCGGAAGCCTGAAAATGCAGCAACCCCAGCGAAATCATCACGGTGATCAGCAAGAGGGTGCAGAAGCAAACGGTGAATGCCTCAAAACGAGGCAGTGCGATGGCGGCCCATAGCAGCGGCAAAATCACGAACGTGAATGGAAAAGGCAGATAGGTCAGCGCCATAAAGCTGAAAGCCAGCGTAACCATCAGCGTCAGCAATAATGGAAACGGATTCAGCGCCGTCAGGGTGCGACGGTTGTAAGAGAGGCCGATCGGCGCCAGCGACAGCACCCCTATCGCTTCGGAAATGAACCAGGTACCGAACGGCTGCCAAAAAGGCTGGTCTGGCGCGGGCACCAGGCCGGCGGCCAGCAGCGCGCTGAACAGCGGGGTAAAAATCACTGCGCAGACCACAAAACGCAACCAACTGGCGAGATCATTCAACGGATCGTACGGGTGTAGCATGCGGCGCAGCAGCAGGGCGCAAACCGCCGCTTCCAGCAGGTTGATGGCGGCCAGCTTGACGGGAGTGGCGCTGACGCCGAACAGCAAGAAGCTGGCGAGTACGATGCCGAGGCCGCTGGCCAACATCGGCAGGCCCCAGTGGCGCGGGGCGTGGCGGTACAGTACCGCGATCGCGGCGGCGGTCGGGAACCACAGCGGCGTGAAGTGGCGGGCTTCGCTGGACAGCGACAGGCTCAGCAAGGCGAGCAGAAACGTCGCCAGGGCCACTAACAGGGAATGCGTCAGCACGACGCCTTTGTGGGTGCCGAACGTGTTCGGCGCGCTGATCTCCATAGACACCCTTACCGATGGCCTCTGTCAGTGATTGGATTCATGACGTGGATGAATTAAGACGATTTATTGGCAAAGGGTAGTACAGCGCGAGAGGAAAACCTACCGGGAAGGCCGACTTTACTGCGTTAACGCAAGCCCGGCGACAGAATGACGAAAAAGCCGGCGCGGGGCCGGCTTTTGGCGTATTACAGCAGGAACAGGGTGGCAAGGCCGAGGAAGATGAAAAAGCCGCCGGTATCGGTCAGCGCGGTGATGAGCACGCTGGAGCCGACCGCTGGATCGCGACCCAGTTTGAGCATGGTCATCGGGATCACTACGCCCATCAGCGCCGCCAGCAGCAGGTTGAGCAGCATCGCCAGCGTCATCACCCCGCCCATCGCCGCGTCGCCGTACAGCAGCCAGGTGATCACGCCCATGATGCCGCCCCACACCACGCCGTTGATGATGGCCACCCCCAGCTCCCTGAGCATCAGGCGCGAGATGTTGCCGACTTCAATCTGGTGCAGCGCCAGCGCGCGCACGATCATGGTGATGGTCTGGTTGCCGGTGTTGCCGCCGATGCCGGCGACGATCGGCATCAGCGCCGCCAGCGCCACCAACTGGGAAATGGTGTGTTCGAACAGACCGATCACTCGGGAGGCGATGAATGCGGTGCAGAGGTTGATCGCCAGCCAGGCCCAGCGGGTTTTGACCGCCTTGCTGACCGGGGCGAACACGTCTTCTTCCGGGCTCAAACCGCCCATGCGGCGCAGGTTGGTGTCGCTCTCTTCGTTGACGGCGTCGACGATCTCTTCGATGGTCAGGCGGCCCATCAGTTTGCCTTTGGCATCAACCACCGGGGCGCTGATCAGGTCGTAACGTTCGAACGCGCCGGCCGCATCATCGGCCTTGTCTTCGGGTTGAAAGGTGGCGGGATCGCTGTCCATCACGTCACGCACCGGGATTTCCGGATCGTTCAGCAGCACTGCGGTCAGCGGCAGCTCGCCCAGCAGGGTGTTTTTGCGGTCGGTGACGAACAGTTTATCGGTGGCGTCGGGAATGGTTTTGCGCATGCGCAAGAAGCGGTGTACCGCGCCGAGCGTGACGTCCGGCCGCACCGTCACCAGTTCGAAATCCATCATCCAGCCGACGCTGTCTTTGGCGTACTGGCTCATCTCGCGCACCTGGGCGCGCTGCTCCGGCTCCAGCGAGGTCAGCAACCGGCCCATCAGATTTCGCGGCAGGTATTGCGCCAGGTAGGCCTGTTCGTCGACGTCCAGCGTTTTGATCGCCTTGAGCAGGTCTTTGTCGCTCATTTCCTCGATCAGGCTGTCCCAGACCGGCTCGGCGACCTCCACCAGCGTCTGGCCGCGCTTGCTGTTGCCCACCAGCCGCCACAGCGCCATACGTTCGTCCTGTGGCAGCGCTTCCAGCAGGTCCGCCAGGTCGGCGGCGTGCATGTCGTCCAACAGGCCGGTGATTTCCGCCGTCTGGTTCAGCCGTTCGCTTTGGCTGAGGGCGTGTTCATCGCCTGGTCGGCCGAGAATGCCATCGACCAATTCCTTATTGTTCAACAGCAGAGTGAGAATGCGCTGGCGGTGTTCAGCGACTTTTTTGACGTTATGGGTTGCGGCTGACATGGTGTTCCTTAACGGGCGCTCGGCGTTCCTGACGCAGGCTCATTAAAAGATAGAGCATAGCGAGTGCCGGAGTCATTTTTATGAAACGGACGGGGCGCAGCGGTTATTCAGAGGAGGCGTCCTGTTGCGGCGCGCTGACTTCGGCGGCGTTTTGCGCAGCGGCCTGCTTTTTTTCCTGATGATGAGGCACCGCCACCACGGCGGCGTACAGCAGTCGGCCGACTAAAATGATAAAGCTGATAAACAACACTATCTTCGTCATCTGTCCGGTGGTTTTCTTGCGCATATATCACCCGGTATGCCGGTGTCCTGTGTTATTCGCTCGAGAATTTGTAACCGGATTTTAGGCGCTGATGACAAAAGTTGTCCATTTTTTTCCGGCGTGCGGCACGGCGCATTAGGGTTTCGTTTAGGTTGACGGGGCGAGGGCGGAAAGAAAAACCCCCTGGCAGGCAGGGGGCGGGGGATCAGGCGGAGCGTTGTTCGTCTTGCGAGCCTTCTTCGTCGATCAGCAGCTTCCAGCCGACGACGTCGTTCCAGTAGGCCTGCTCGCGTTCGAAATCGAGCTGCACCAGGTTGTTCTGCGCCAGGTAGCCGGCCGGGAAGCGCAGCGTCCAGTGATTGTCGTCGGTGGTCAGGCGCAGCGTTTCCGGCGTGGTGGTCGACTGACGCTGGTTGTTGAGCAGGGTGCTCAGGCGTAGCAGCTGGATCAGCGGCAGGTAGTGTTTCTTTTTGAACAGGTTGAGGCGCGGCAGCTCTTCGAGCTTGATCGCCTTGCGGTGGAAACGCACCAGCGCCGACAGCAGCAGCTGCTGTTCCTGGTTGAAGCCAGGCAGATTGGAGTTTTGCAGAATGTAGGCCGAATGGCGGTGCATGCCGCTGTGGTTGATGCTCAGCCCCACTTCGTGCAGCATGGCGGCCCATTTCAGCAGGGCCTCCAGCTGTGGATGCACCAGCTTGGTGTTTTGCGCCATCCACTGCGAGTAGAGCAGCTCGGTGGTTTCCAGCACCCGCTTGGCCTGTTCGCGGTCGATGTTGTAGTGATCGGCCAGGCTTTTGGCGGTGCGGCTGCGGATGTCCTGGTGGCGGAAACGGCCTTCCATTTCATACAGCACGCCTTCGCGCAGCGCGCCATCGGACAGGCGCAGATCGCGGATCGCCAGCGCGTCGAACACGCCGCACAGAATAGCCAACCCCGGCACGAACACCGATTGGCGGTCTTCCGACAGCCCCGGCAGGCTCAGCGAGCCGAAGCTTTTGAACTGCAGCACCTGTTCGGCGAGCATTTCCAGGCGATCCAGGGTGATGAGGCCGTCTTTTTCTCCCATCGCCACCAGCACTTCGTGGGCGGCTTTGATGGTGCCCGAGGCGCCCAGCGCGTACTGCCAGCCTTGAATGCGGTACTGCCAGGCCAGCGTTTCCAGCTTCTGCGCCGCCGCCAGCCGCGCGCGGCGGAAGTTGTTTTTGCTGATCTCGCCGCCCGGGAAGAACAGCTGGGCGAAGCTGACGCAGCCCATGCGGCGGCTTTCCGCCAGCAGCGGCTCGAAGTCTTCGCCGATCACCAGTTCGGTGGAGCCGCCGCCGATGTCGATCACCAGCTTGCGGCCTTTCTCCGGCTGAGTGTGCTCCACGCCCATGAAGATCAGACGTGCTTCTTCCTGACCGGCGATGATTTCGATCGGGTAGGGGATCACTTTGGCGGCGCGCTTGAGGAACACTTCGGCGTTCACCGCCTGACGCAGGGTGTGAGTCCCAACGATGGTGACGTTATCCGCCGGGAAGCCCTGCAGCCGTTCGGCAAACAGGGCCAGGCAGGCCAGGCCGCGCTCTATCGCCTCTTCACTGAGTACGTTGTTGCTGTCCAATCCGTCGGCGAGATGCACTCGCTGTTTTAAACGGCCCAATACCTGTAAGGCGCCGTTGACGACGCGGGCGATCACCATGTGGAAACTGTTCGACCCGAGGTCGATGGCGGCGATTTCCTGCGGTTTGTTCGTTGCAGTGTTTTTTAGCGGCATAGTTGCTGGCCTACTGTCCTGGTTGTTCCAGAGCTTTTAAATACTCGTAAATAGCCACCTGGGCACGCACTTTGCGGCGGTTGCCGCGCGGCACGTACTGGTTGCTCAGTTCTTTATCCACATAACGGGCCTTGACCGTATCGCTGAACAGGATCTCCAGAATGTCCAGAACGCGCTGTTTCAGCGCCGGATCCAGCAGCGATACCGCCACTTCGATACGGTAATCTATGTTGCGGGTCATCCAGTCGGCGGAGGACAGATACACCCGTTTGTCACCTTTGTTGTCGAAAACGTAAACCCGATCGTGTTCCAAAAAGCGATCGACGATGCTGATCACCTGAATATTGTCGCTGATCCCCGGCAGGTTGGGAATCAGGGAACACATGCCCCGCACCAGCAGGCGGATCTTCACGCCGGCGCCGGACGCGGTATATAACCGATCTACCAGCCCTTTATCCACCAGATTATTAATTTTCAACATAATGCCGGCCTGTTCCCCGGCCTGGGCGTTGGCGATTTCGTTGTCGATCAGCTCATACAGCTTCAGGCGCGAGTTCTGCGGCGACACCATCAGGTTGTCGAAGGTGACCGGCCGGTAGGGGTTCTCGATAAAGTTGAATACCCGGCGCACCTCGTTGGTGATGCGTGAGTCGGCGGTCAACAGCGAATAGTCGGTGTAGATGCGCGCGGTTTTTTCGTTAAAGTTGCCGGTACCGATATGAGCATAGCGCACAATTTCATCGCCTTCACGGCGCGAAATCAGGAACAGTTTGGCGTGGATTTTCAGGCCCGGCGCCGAGAAGATCACGTGCACGCCGGCCTCGGTCAGGCGCTTCGCCCAGTGAATGTTGGCCTCTTCGTCGAAGCGTGCCTGCAGCTCGACCACCACCGTGACCTTTTTGCCGTTGTGCGCGGCGTGGATCATCGATTCGATGATGCGCGAATCTTTCGCCACCCGGTAGATGTTGATCTTGATCGCCAACACGCTCGGATCGAACGACGCCTGGCGCAGCAATTCCAGTACGTGCTCGAAGGTGTGGTACGGGTAGTAGAGCAGCACGTCTTTTTCGCGAATGGCGTCGAAGCCGTTGCGGAAACCGTCGAACCAAATGTGGCGCAGGCGCGGCAGCGGCTTGTTGACCAGATTGGCCTTGCCGACGTTCGGGAAACTGATGAAATCTTTGAAGTTGTGGTAGCGGCCGCCGGCGATCACCGAATCGTAGTTGGAGATGCCCAGTTTGCCGCGCAGCAGTTCCACCATTTCGTTCGGCATGTCGCGCTGATACACGAAGCGCACCGGCTCGGCGGTCAGGCGCTGTTTCAGGCTGGAGGACATCAGTTCCAACAGGCTGGATTCCATTTCGGTGACCAGATCGTACTCCGCGTCGCGGGTCATTTTCATCGAGTAGGCGTTGAGCGCGTCGTAGTCGAAGAAGCCCTTGAAGATATCGTCCAGGCAGTAACGCAGAATGTTATCCAGTAGGATCATCGGCTTACGGCGGCGCGGCGCTTCCGGCGGCAGATTAACGAAGCGCGGCACCTTGTCGGACGGGATCTCCAGCAGCGCATAGTCGATGCGCGCGCCGCGAATGATCTCCACCGCCAGATAGGTGTAATCGTCTTTCAAGAACTGCACCAGGTTGGTGTCGTGGTTGATCAGGATCGGTGTGATGTGCTGGCGCAGATGCTGTTTGAAATATTGCCGCAGCCAGATTTGCTGGTTCTCGGACACCTGGCGTTCGTTGATCAGGAAGATCTGGTTACGCGCCATTTCAAGCAGCAGATCGTTGTACAGGCTGTCGAACTCCTGATCGGTTTTCAGCACCTTGGCCTGGATCTTTTTCAGCAGGTGGCGCGAGGCGCCGGCGGAGCCTTGCTCTTCGCTGATCAGGATGCGCCGTTTGAGATCGGCGAAGCGGACTTTATAGAACTCGTCGAGGTTGTTGGAGTAAATGCCCAGAAAACGCATACGTTCAATCAGGGGATTGCTCTTATCTGCGGCTTCCTGCAACACGCGTTCATTAAAGGATAACCAGCTTAGTTCTTTTTCGATGTAGAGCTTTTCCTGACCCATTGCCACTCCAGTTCAAATTTAGAATAGGATCCGGGACGCAGCGCCCGGATGCCGCTCTAGTGTCCTTCATCATTATTGCGAGAGATTGACAGGAAAGTCCAACATATCCATTGCGTTGGCGCGCGACGTTTTTCGGCGGCAATAAATTTTCGCCGAGGCGGGATGCCCGGCAGTGGAATGAGTAGCATGAAATGACGATTAGCGGGCTCATTTTTGGAGATATCAAGCGTGTTTACGTTCATTTTTCAGCAATATACCCACGCCATATTGTCTTTTTGCAGTGTAAAAAACCTGGGTTGTGGCGGGCAACTTTGTCATGCAAACGTCATAAAACTGACATAAGATGCCCGGTTATCTTACGGCGCAAGTCCGATTACATCAGCGACAGCGAGACACATGACACAGACGACAGCAAACCAACATCCCCGAGATCGCCTGCGCGGGCGCATCGACCGCGGCGTGCAGGCGGCAGTAACCGCCAGCGGGCTGATGGTGCTGATGACGTTGATGCTGATCTTCGTTTATCTGCTGTTTGCGGTGCTGCAGCTGTTCAAACCGGCCTCGCTTGGGCAGGCGCAGCCGTTGCCGATCGCGGCGTCGGCCCCGGCGCTGGCGCTGGGTATGGACGTGCAGCAGCGCGTAGGTTATCGCATCGACGCGCAGGGCGCGGGGCAATTTTATCGTCTGACGCCGGCGCCGAGCGGCCAGGCCCAGACGCCGCTGGCGCAGCAGACGCTGCTGGCCAAACCGGCGCTGCTCGCGCAGGCTGCCGGAGAGCGCGATCTGTTTGCGCTGGCGCAGGCCGACGGCCGGTTGGTGGTGGCGCGTGCGGATTTCGCGACGGCGGAAAACGGCCGGCCGCAGTGGTTGTTCCCGCTCGGGCAGCAGCCATTGGCGTTGGATCCACAGCGCAAGCCGCTGAAACTGCTGTCGCTGGCGGATGCGCATCGCGGGCAGTATTTGCTGGCTGGAGTGACCGACGATCGGCGGCTGGTGTTCGGCCGTTTCAGCCCTGACCGGCCGCCGCAGTTCAGCGAGCGGCCGCTGGAACAGGATGCAGAGCAACAGGTGCTGACGCCGGATGGCCGCCAGCTTTACCTGCTGACCGGCAACCGGCTGGCGCGTTATGAAATCGACGGCGTGCAGCTGCAGCTGCGTGAAACGCGTACCCTTGGCGAACATGCCCCGTATCAGATGACGGCGCTGCCCGGCGGCAGCGCGCTGCTGATCAAGGGCGCCGACGGCAATCTGCGCGAGTGGTTCGAAGTAGAAAAAGAGCAGCGCTGGCGCCTGACGCCGGTGCAGCATTTCGACCATGGTGCCGACGGGCAGGAGCTGACGGTGGCTGAGCCCTATCGCCGGGTGTTCGCCACCCTGCGGCCCGATGGCGGCTTCTCGCTGTTCTCCACTATTCAACCGCAGCCGCTGCTGAATACCCGTTTGGGCGCCGAGGTGCGGCAGATGGCGTTCGCGCCGCGTGGCGATGGCCTGCTGCTGGAGAGCGCACAGGGCTGGCAGCGCTATGCGCTCGACAACCCGTATCCGGACGTCACCTGGCGTTCGCTGTGGGGCAAGGTGTGGTATGAGAACTACCCGCAGCCGGCCTACGTCTGGCAGTCCACCTCCGGCGAAGACAGCTACCAACCCAAATTCAGTTTGATGCCGGTGATCTTCGGCACCTTCAAGGCGGCGGCTTACGCGATGCTGTTCGCCATTCCCTTGGCGCTGGCCGGCGCCATTTACACGGCTTACTTTATGACGCCGGGGCTGCGGCGGGTGATCAAACCGGCTATCGAAGTGATGGGCGCGCTGCCGACGGTGGTGATCGGGTTGGTGGCCGGCATTTGGCTGGCGCCGATCATCGAGCAGTATCTGTTGGCGGTGCTGGCGTTACCGCTGCTGCTGGCGGCGGCGGTGCTGCTGTGCGGCGCGTTGACCCATTGCTTTATGCCGCGCTGCCGGCCGGGTGTCGATCTGCTGTTGCTGTTGCCGCTGCTGGCGTTGACGGTGTGGCTGGCGCTTAGCCTGGGGCCGCAGCTGGAGGTGGCGCTGTTCGGTGAGCCGTTGCATTTCTGGCTGGGGGATAATTACGACCAGCGCAATGCGCTGGTGGTGGGCGTGGCGATGGGCTTCGCGCTGGTGCCGATCATCTTCTCGCTGGCGGAGGACGCGCTGTTCAGCGTGCCGGCCACCCTGAGCCAGGGCTCTTTGGCGCTGGGCGCCACCCAATGGCAGACGGTGATCAAGGTGGTGCTGCCTTCCGCCAGCGCCGGCATTTTCTCCGCGCTGATGATCGGCTTTGGCCGCGCGGTGGGGGAAACCATGATCGTGCTGATGGCCACCGGCAATACGCCGATTATCGACGGCAGCCTGTTCCAGGGGCTGCGGGCGTTGGCGGCCAATATCGCCATTGAAATGCCGGAGGCGGTCTCCGGCAGCAGCCATTACCGCGTGCTGTTCCTGACCGCGCTGGTGTTGTTTGTCTTCACCTTCGTGTTCAACACGCTGGCGGAGGCGGTGCGCCTGCGGCTGCGCAAGCGCTACACGCCGAATCAGGAGGCGCCATGAAGAACTGGGTGAAGAGCGGGTCGCCGTGGATTTGGCTGACCGCCGGTTCGGTGGCCGTCAGCCTGTTGGCGCTGATCGGCATTCTGTTGCTGCTGGCCGGACAAGGGATGCGTTATTTCTGGCCGAGCCCGGTTTATCAGTTTGAGTTGAATCAGAACGGCGCCGGGCCGGTGACGGTGATCGGCGAGCTGTACCAGCAGCAAAGCATTTCGCGCCGCCAGCTGACGGAGGCGGGCGTGGCGCCGCCGGGCGAGGCGCAGAGCGTCGAACGCTATCTGATCAAGGTCGGTAACCGCGAGCGCGAGGGGCAGGATTTTCGCACGCTGCTGGCCAGCGACATCCGCAGCCAAAGCACGCCGCGCAGCCTGCTGGTGCTGGAGCGCGACAGCCACGGTACCGCCTACGGCTATCTGGCGGGGCTGCTGGAGGATGGGCAACCACTGACCGGCCGCAATCTGGGGCAGGCGTTGCAGCAGCGGCTGCCACAAATCGCCGCGCTCTCGCGCCAGGCGCACGACATTCAATTCCTCGATATGGCGCGCATCAATCAGCAGTTTGACGCGCTGCGGCTGCGGGAAAAGCGCCTGCAGCGCGACGATAAGCTGGATGCCCGCGCGCAGGACGCCATCAAGGCCGAGCGGCTGGAGTTGCAGCGGCAATACCAGCTGCTGTCCGAACGCCTGGCGGGGCTAAACCGCGATCGCCAGCGCGATGCGTTGCTGCTGCGCGACATGCACGGCCAGACGTTGACCATTCCGCTCAGCCAGGTGCGTGATGCCTGGTACCCGAACGCCATGAACACCACCGAGAAGCTGGCACACTGGGGCGAACAGGTGAAGAAATTCCTCACCGACAGCCCGCGCGAAGCGAATACCGAAGGCGGGGTGTTCCCGGCCATTTTCGGCACGGTATTGATGGTGATCCTGATGTCGATCGTGGTGATGCCGTTTGGCGTGATCGCGGCGGTGTATCTGCACGAGTATGCCGGCAACAATCTGCTGACGCGGGTGATTCGCATTGCGGTGGTCAACCTGGCCGGCGTGCCCTCGATCGTCTACGGCGTCTTCGGCCTCGGCTTTTTCGTTTATATGATAGGCGGCACGCTCGATCAGCTGTTCTATCCTGAATCCTTGCCCAACCCGACCTTCGGCACGCCCGGCGTGCTGTGGGCGGCGCTGACGCTGGCGCTGCTGACGCTGCCGGTGGTGATCGTCGCCACCGAGGAAGGGCTGTCGCGCATTCCCACCTCGCTGCGGCAGGGTTCGATGGCGCTGGGTGCCAGCCGGGCCGAGACGCTGTGGCGCATCGTGCTGCCGATGGCGGCGCCGGCGATGATGACCGGCCTGATTCTGGCGGTGGCGCGCGCCGCCGGGGAGACCGCGCCGCTGATGCTGGTGGGGGTCGTGAAGTCGGTGCCGGTGCTGCCGGTGGACGAGATTTTCCCGTATCTGCACCTGGAACGGAAGTTCATGCATTTGAGCTTTCAGATCTACGATATGGCATTCCAGAGCCCGAGCGTGGAGGCGGCGCGGCCGCTGGTGTTCGCCACCGCCTTCCTGCTGGTGACGATCGTGGTGAGTTTGAATCTGGCGGCGATGGGTATCCGCCATTCGTTGAGGGAGCGGTACCGAGCATGGTCGCAGTAACAATGACGCTATTTTTGGGGAGTGCGTAATGGGTTTGATGACGCCAGGCAGTTTGCCCCGGCTGGATGTCCAGCATCTCGACGATGAACAGACCGCGCTGGCGGTCAACGGACTGAACCTGTTTTATGGTGACAAACAGGTGCTGCACGATATTTCGCTGCGCATTCCGAAGCACCGGGTGACGGCCCTGATCGGCCCTTCGGGCTGCGGCAAATCGACGCTGCTGCGCTGTTTCAACCGCATGAACGATCTGGTGGATAACTGCCGCATCGAGGGCGAGCTGCAGCTGAACGGCGCGCCGATCTCCGGCGCGCAGATCGACGTGGCGGCGCTACGGCGGCGAGTGGGCATGGTGTTCCAGCGGCCGAACCCGTTCCCGAAATCGATCTATGAAAACGTGGTGTACGGTCTGCGGCTGCAGGGCGTGCGCGACCGGCGTTTGCTGGATGAAGCGGTGGAGCGTTCGCTGCGCGCCGCCGCGCTGTGGCATGAGGTGAAGGATCGGCTGCGCGAAAATGCATTCCGCTTGTCCAGCGGCCAGCAGCAGCGCCTGGTGATCGCGCGCGCCATCGCCATCGAGCCGGAGGTATTGCTGCTCGACGAGCCGACCTCGGCGCTCGATCCGATCTCCACGCTAACCATCGAAGAGCTGATTTCCGCGCTGAAACAGCGTTACAGCGTGGTGCTGGTGACGCACAACATGCAGCAGGCGGCGCGCGTCTCCGACTACACCGCCTTTATTCATCAGGGGCGGCTGGTGGAGTACAACGACACCGACGCGATTTTCACCTCGCCGCGCCAGCGCCGCACCGAGGATTATATTACCGGGCGGTATGGGTGAGGGATGAGCGACGGAGGTTTTTGTTCTCCGTCGCATCGATATGCCGGCGTTGTTATGCCGTGTCTATGACTTTTTATTCCATCTGGATTTACAGACGCATTGAGACGATATAGATTACATTTTTGGCATAAATCTCACAGTCTGCGAGCTTGCTTTATCCAATCATTCATTATTGATTACATTATCCCTAATAAATGATCTGCAATTTATATATAAGGACATATATGCATGACTATTGATACGAATTATATCAAAGATATTGTTATTCCCACGCTAACGTTATTATTTCCTGTTTTTATTTCAGTGGTAAAATGGTGGTATTCACGCTGGTCAAAGAATTACGACAGTCGCCGCAATAACCAGTTTGACCGAGTCAGCGATGTTAAACGTCAGTCTGTTCTGTCACGCATTCAGGGGTTGCGGGATGGGCCACAGAACGGAATGGTGCCGCTGCGAACCAAAGCACTCTATGAAAGTATCGGCATCCGTTTACCAGTCTGGGTGGCGCACCAACTGGTAGATTATCTGGGCCGTGCACCAGTGGCATTGAGCGATCTTGCGCTGAACTGTTTCTTGCGCCGCACCTCCCTCACTTCGAACAAAAACGACGTTTTTTCCTTGGATGGCTGCCGGCTGCTACACCAGCGTGTTTCGCTGTTTGTGTTCCTAATCATTAGCGCGTTGGCTATCACTTGGGGATTCTACATCAGCGTGTTTCCATTGGCGGAAAGCGGAGCCAGCGCGACAGATAACAGCCCCTTGTGGGGAGTATTCTTCTTCTTTGCCTATCTGATGATGGCGATTTTCGTCGTGGCCTGGTCGATTAATGAATGGGAGTCCCTGCGGCATGCCAAGGCTTTCTGGCTGAAGTGGCAGCCCCACCTGTATCAAACCGAAGCGGAGTATCAGGCGCATTGTCAGCATGCGCGCAATGTTGCGGCGCAGGAAAACGTACCGGATATCGCTTCGGACACCGCTGCCGATTTGTCACCGGCCGAAAAGCCACTGCGTGGATGGCTGATGCGTAGGCTGGGCAAGAAAGATAATTAACCTCTAAGCGTCATATCATCACATGACTCTTAACGTGTTTTATCGGCTAGCCTCAACACGCCCCCCACCAGCAGCAACGCAGCCCCCGAGGCATAGAGCGGGAACCAGCGTGTCCACCAGAGCGGGGAAAATAGCGGGGTGCTATTGGGATCTGCGGAGGCGTAGCCGCTATAGGTATTTAGGCCGGCGGTTATGGCGAACATGACCAGACCGATAAAAATCAGCAGGTTTGAGACGGTCATCATGGTTTTTTTCCTTTGTAGAGGCAGAGGGTAACTCTTACTATCACTATTAATTATTGCTCGATTAATTATCGCGGATTAATATTATTTATTTCCGCATTCATCAGGCTATTTACTGACGATAAAATAGCATCCATTAATACTAGTCACTTATTTTCCAATAAAAAACCCGCCTGCGCGGGTTTTCACTTTTTTCTCGCTCAGCGTCACTTCACCAGCGGCTTATCATTGGGCGTTTTGAACTTCGCCAGGTATTGCGGCTGGAAGATGCACATGCGCAGCACGGTGCGGTATTCGCCGTTGACGAAGAACTCGTCGATCAGCTCGCCTTCCACGTTGAAGCCCAGCTTGCTGTAGATGTGGATCGCCTTCGGGTTCTCCTTGTCGACGATCAGGTACAGCTTGTACAGGTTCAACACCGAGAAGCCGTAGTCCATTGCCAAGCGGGCGGCGGTGCTGGCGTAACCTTTGCCCTGGTGGGCAGGGTCGATGATGATCTGGAACTCTGCGCGGCGATGGATGTGATCGATCTCCACCAGCTCCACCAGGCCGACCTTGGCGCCTTCGTGTTCGATGATGAAGCGGCGCTCGCTCTGATCGTGGATGTGTTTATCGTAGAGATCGGAAAGCTCGACAAAGGCTTCGTAGGGTTCTTCAAACCAATAGCGCATAACGCTGGCGTTGTTGTCCATCTGGTGGACGAACGACAGATCGTCCCGTTCCAATGGGCGTAACCTGACGCTGGCAGTGCTGGACATGTGGGCTCCTCTGTGCCGTGAAATTGTGCAAAGTATAACTTCACAGAATGGATGAAGGCGAAAAAAAACGGCGCCGCGTGGGCGCCGTTTAGGCAAGGTTCAGGCTGCGCGCATCAGTCGGCGGCGTGACCCTGCTCAGGCAGGCGTTCGCCGTCCAGCCAGGCGGCGCCATCGCGCATCGCCAGGCGGCCGTCGACGAACCAGCTCACCACCAGTGGATAGATCGTGTGTTCCTGGGTTTGCACCCGTTCAACCACGTCATCTTCTTCGTCGTCAGCGAAAATCGGCACCTTGGCCTGCAAAATCACCGGGCCGCCGTCGAGCTGTTCGGTCACGAAGTGTACCGAGGTGCCGTGTTCGCTGTCGCCGTTGTCGATGGCCTGACGATGCGTATGCAGCCCCGGGTATTTCGGCAGCAGGGAAGGGTGGATGTTCAGCATGCGGCCGGCATAGCGCTGCACGAACTGCGGGCTGAGGATACGCATGTAGCCGGCCAGCACCACCAGATCGGGCTGGTGTTGGTCGATAGCGTCCGCCAACGCGGCGTCGAACGCCGCGCGATCGGCGTAGGCTTTGGCATCCAGCGCCTGAGCGGCGATGCCGGCCGCCTCGGCGCGCTGCAGGCCGTAAGCCTGCGCCTTGTTGCTGAACACCGCCACGATCTCGGCGGCGATGCGGCCCTGCTGGCAGGCGTCAATCAGCGCCTGGAGATTGCTCCCCTGGCCGGAGACCAACACCACGATCTTTTTCATCAGTTGATGACCACTTGTTGTTCGTCGGAAGAGGCGGTCAGTTTACCGATTTTCCACGCTTTTTCACCTGCCGCGGTCAGCAGCGCGATGGCCGCTTCCACTTCGGCTTCCGGCAGGGCGATGATCATGCCTACGCCGCAGTTGAAGGTGCGGTACATTTCATGACGGCTGACGTTGCCGGCCTGCTGCAGCCAGGTGAACACCGCCGGCCACTGCCAGCTGGCTTCGTCGATCACCGCCTGCATGCCTTCCGGCAGCACGCGTGGAATGTTTTCCCAGAAGCCGCCGCCGGTGAGGTGAGCGATGGCGTGTACGTCCGCCTTCTCGATCAGCTCCAGCACGGACTTCACGTAAATCTTGGTCGGCGCCAGCAGGTGGTCGGCCAGCGGTTTGCCTTCCAGCTGGGTGGCGGTCGGATCGGTGTTGCTCACTTCCAGGATTTTGCGCACCAGCGAGTAGCCGTTGGAGTGCGGGCCGGAAGCGCCCAGAGCGATCAGCGCGTCGCCGGACTGCACTTTGCTGCCGTCGATGATCTCGGATTTTTCGACCACGCCGACGCAGAAACCGGCCACGTCGTAATCTTCGCCGTGGTACATGCCCGGCATTTCAGCGGTTTCGCCGCCCACCAGCGCACAGCCGGACTGTTTGCAGCCCTCGGCGATGCCGGTGATCACGCTGGCCGCGGTGTCTACATCCAGCTTGCCGGTCGCGTAGTAGTCGAGGAAGAACAATGGCTCGGCGCCCTGAACCACCAGATCGTTGACGCACATCGCCACCAGATCGATGCCGATGGTGTCGTGGCGTTTCAGATCCATCGCCAGACGCAGCTTGGTGCCCACGCCGTCGGTACCGGAAACCAGCACCGGCTCGCGGTATTTCTGCGGCAACGCACACAGGGCGCCAAACCCGCCCAGACCGCCCATCACTTCCGGGCGACGGGTCTGTTTAACTACACCTTTGATGCGATCTACCAATGCGTTGCCTGCATCGATATCGACACCTGCGTCTTTATAGCTGAGAGAGGTTTTGTCGGTCACTGCGCGATTCCCCACGACGGTTTGCGGTTTGAAAACTGTGCTTCCGATGTTGATTCCGGAATAAGGCGCGGCAATTCTAACAGCGCAGGCAAACGTTTGCGAGCGGCTTGTGAACCGGCTCTGCTTTTTCGTCATCTATACTGATATTCAAACTTTTGTTGATCCCGATCGGGCTATTGTGGGTGGCGCGGCGAAAAAAAGGCGGTATAATCCCGCGATTTTTTTGGCCGCAACCACCTTAATAGGAGAAAAATGATGAAGATCGTTGAGGTGAAACACCCGCTGGTAAAACACAAGCTTGGCCTGATGCGCGAAAATGACATCAGCACCAAACGCTTCCGTGAGCTGGCCTCAGAAGTGGGTAGTTTACTGACCTATGAAGCGACCGCCGATCTGGAGACGGAAAAAGTCACCATCGAAGGCTGGTGCGGGCCAGTTGAAGTGGAGCAGATCAAAGGGAAAAAGATTACCGTAGTACCGATCCTGCGCGCAGGCCTGGGCATGATGGAAGGGGTGCTGGAGCACGTGCCGAGTGCGCGCATCAGCGTGGTGGGCGTATACCGCGACGAAGAAACTCTGGAGCCGGTGCCGTACTTCCAGAAGCTGGTTTCCAACATCGAAGAGCGCATGGCGCTGGTCGTCGACCCAATGCTGGCCACCGGCGGTTCGATGATCGCCACTATCGATCTGCTGAAGAAAGCCGGCTGCCACAGTATCAAGGTGCTGGTTCTGGTGGCGGCGCCGGAAGGCATCGCCGCGCTGGAGAAAGCGCACCCGGACGTCGAGCTGTACACCGCCTCCATCGATCAGTGCCTGAACGACAAGGGTTACATCGTGCCTGGCCTGGGTGATGCGGGCGACAAGATATTTGGTACCAAGTAAACATTTAAGCCGACTTAACGAGTCGGCTTTTTTTTGACTAAAACCTATAAAACCAATAAACCGAGGAAAAGCACACATGACCCGTCGCGCCATCGGCGTCAGCGAGCGCCCGCCGCTGCTCCAGACCATTCCGCTCAGCTTCCAGCACCTGTTCGCCATGTTCGGCGCTACGGTGCTGGTGCCTATCCTGTTCAAGATCAACCCGGCGACCGTGCTGCTGTTCAACGGCATCGGCACGCTGCTGTATCTGTTCATCTGTAAAGGCAAAATCCCGGCCTACCTCGGTTCCAGCTTCGCGTTTATCTCGCCGGTGCTGCTGCTGTTGCCGCTCGGTTATGAAGTGGCGTTGGGCGGTTTCATCATGTGCGGCGTGCTGTTCTGCCTGGTGGCGCTGATCGTGAAAAAAGCCGGCACCGGCTGGCTGGACGTGATGTTCCCGCCGGCGGCGATGGGGGCGATCGTCGCCGTCATCGGGCTGGAGCTGGCGGGCGTGGCGGCCAACATGGCGGGGCTGCTGCCGGCGGAAGGCACCAGCGCCGACTCGACCACCATCACCATTTCGCTGGTGACGCTGGGGGTCACGGTGCTCGGCTCGGTGCTGTTCCGCGGCTTCCTGGCGATTATCCCGATCCTGATCGGCGTGCTGGTGGGCTATGCGCTGTCGTTCTTCATGGGCGTGGTGGATTTGACCCCGATCCGCGAGGCGCACTGGTTCGCGCTGCCGACCTTCTACACCCCGCGCTTTGAGTGGTTCGCCATCTTCACCATTCTGCCGGCGGCGCTGGTGGTGATCGCTGAGCACGTCGGCCACCTGGTGGTGACCGCCAACATCGTGAAAAAAGACCTGATCCGCGATCCGGGCCTGCACCGCTCGATGTTCGCCAACGGTATCTCGACGGTGTTCTCCGGCTTCTTCGGCTCTACGCCGAACACCACCTACGGCGAGAATATCGGCGTGATGGCTATCACCAAGGTCTACAGCACTTGGGTGATCGGCGGCGCGGCGGTGCTGGCGATCCTGCTGTCCTGCATCGGCAAGCTGGCGGCGGCGATCCAGGCGGTGCCGGTGCCGGTAATGGGGGGCGTTTCCCTGCTGCTGTACGGCGTGATCGGCGCCTCGGGCATTCGCGTGCTGATCGAGTCCAAAGTGGATTACAACAAGGCGCAAAACCTGATTTTGACCTCGGTGATCCTGATCATCGGCGTGAGCGGCGCCAAGGTGCATATCGGCGCGGCGGAGCTGAAAGGCATGGCGCTGGCGACCATCGTCGGCATTGGCCTGAGCCTGCTGTTCAAGGTCATCAGCCTGTTCCGCAAGGAAGAAGAGGTGCTTGACGCGCCGGACGAACCGGCGGAGCAGAAGTAACGAAAAGGGCAGCCCAGTGGCTGCCCTTTTTATTCGTGTTTCTGCATTATATCCGTTGGGATAAAGTAGCTGATAGCATTAACAACATCGGTTAAAAGGAAAGAGGGTATGGAGTACTACGGATATATTTTGCTCAAATTTGTGATTGGCTTTGTCATTGTTATCACCCACCTGAACCTGTCGGGAAAGACCCAGCTATCGCAGATGACCCCAGTGGATTTTATCGGTAACTTTGTGCTCGGGGGCATTATTGGAGGCGTTATCTATAGCGACAGCATCCCCTTGTACCAGTATGTCGTTGTATTACTTATCGGAGTAGGACTAATTTCTCTGTTGAATGCAATCAGTAAACACTGCAACTTCTTTCGTTCGGTCACTATAGGCAACCCGATACCAATTATAAAAAACGGCCGCTTTTTGATGGAAAATATTTTAGCCAAGAAAAATAAAATCGACATCTTGAACGTTTCCTCACAGCTGCATGCGCAGGGGATTCACGCCTTTCAGGAGATTGTCTATGCGCAAATTGAGCCGGGCGGTCAGATCACTGCGGTATGTGAGGGAAATGAACTGCCTTCAGTTATCATTATGAAAAATGGCAGGGCCAGACCTTATGAGCTGCAGGAGATTAGTAAAGATGAGGAGTGGTTGAACCAAACTATCCGTGAACACGGCATAGAACCGAAAGATATTTTTATTGCTGAGTTTTGGGACGGTAGGACAGCATTCATTCTTAATGACGGACGTATAGTTAAATAGTGAAAAAGGGGAGCCTCAGCTCCCCAATGTCATATTAGCTGCGAATTTTGCGGTACACGAACAGCACCACGATGGCGCCGATAACCGCTACCACGAAGCTGCCGAAGTTGAAGCCGTCAACCTTGCCGTAGCCGAAGAAGGTGCTGATATAGCCGCCGACCACGGCGCCGATGATCCCCAGCACGACGGTCAGAATAAAGCCGCCGCCGTCTTTGCCGGGCATGATCCACTTAGCCAAAATACCGGCGATCAGGCCGAAGATAATCCAGGAAATAATCCCCATTTACTGCTCCTTTCTTTTGTGGCTGAGAATAGCTTACTGCTGGGTGGCCGGCTGCGTATTGCCGTTCACCGCCGCATCGGTCTCTTGTTTCAACTCTTGCGCTTTGTTTTCGGCGCTGTTCTTGATGGCTTCGGTCTTCGCCTTGGCCTGCTCGGTCAGATCGTTGGCACCGTTGATGGCGTCGTTCTTGATGGCCTTGGCCTGATCCACCAACTGCTGGCTTTGTTTGCCGGCGTCATCCTTAATCGCGGCGGCCTTGGCCTTGGCGTCGTTGGTGATGGCGTCGGCTTGCTTGGCGGCTTCATCTTTAATCGCCGAGGCTTTGTCCTTCAGCTGGTCTGCCTGCGTGGCGGCCTCTTTTTTGATGTCATCTGCCGTCGCTTTCGCTTTGTCCGTCAGATCGTCCGCTTTTTTCTGGGCGGCGTCTTTCATCTGCTCGGCACTGTCTTTGGCTTTATCCAGGTTGGCGTCAACCTTGGAAGAGTCATCACAGCCGGCAACCAACAACCCGATAAAGGAGGCTAACAGCACTTTATTCCATACTTTCATCGTCTATATCCTTGCAGAAACCTTGTTGATGGTGATTGCGTTTTGCCTACCTATACTAGGTCAGATTTTACTTAAATTACAAATTTAACCTGCGTGGGCATGGGGTTAGGGTTTGATATCAGACTATTCTTGCCGGTTAGGGAGCCGCAATCGATTAAACGGTGCTAAGGCATTGCTCACTATTGCGGCATAAGATCCTGCCGGTTCAACAGCGCCCGTTTTCTGTGTTAAACTGCCCGCGTTTTTCTGCCAGTTTTGGTTGAGGTGCTTCTCTGAATACGCCGGCACAGCTTTCACTGCCACTTTATCTTCCCGATGATGAAACTTTCGCCAGTTTTTATCCGGGCGAGAACCCATCCCTATTAGCCGCGATCCAATCCGCCGTCCGTCAGGAACATGGCAGCTATATCTATTTTTGGTCGCGTGAAGGCGGCGGGCGCAGCCATTTGCTGCATGCGGCCTGCGCCGAGCTTTCGCAGAAGGGGGAAGCGGTGGGCTATGTGCCGCTCGACAAGCGCGCTTACTTCGTGCCTGAAGTGTTGGACGGCATGGAGCAGCTGGCGCTGGTCTGCATCGACAATATCGAATGCATCGCCGGCGACGAAGAGTGGGAGATGGCGATCTTCAACCTTTACAACCGCATCCTGGAAACCGGTCGCACCCGTTTGTTCATCACCGGGGATCGCCCGCCGCGCCAGCTGAACCTGCGTTTACCGGATCTGGCTTCGCGCCTGGACTGGGGTCAGATATACAAGCTGCAGCCGCTGTCGGACGAAGAGAAACTGCTGGCGCTGCAGCTGCGCGGCAAACTGCGCGGTTTCGAGCTGCCGGAAGACGTGGGCCGCTTCCTGTTGAAACGGTTGGATCGCGAGATGCGCACGCTGTTTATGACCCTCGATCAGCTAGATCGCGCCTCGATCACCGCCCAGCGCAAGCTGACCATTCCGTTCGTTAAAGAGATCCTGGGGCTGTAGCGAGCCATCAAGCCTGTTTTTCCGCGTGTTCCAGCAGGGAGCAGTAGTGCTCAACCTGCTGGCGTTGCCGATCGCTTCGCAGTTGCAAAGCGAGATTGATATGTTCCAGACACTGCGCATTGTCTGCAAGGTGCAGGTCGATTTTCCCCTGCCGTGCCAACCAGGCCGCCACGTCAGCCCAGCGCCATAACGGTGAGGTGCCGCCGAGCCGTTGAATAGGGGAAGGGAAGCCGCCGGGGCCGCGAGTCCCGTCTTTTAGCATGGCGATCGCCTGACGCGACAGTTCAGTGAGCTCGGCAATATCGCTTAATCCCACCAGGCTGGAGTCTACCGATATCACCTTGGCGCCAATATTTGCAGACTCAATATCACTGATGGCGCTGCAAATCGCGTGCGCAAAGTTATCGCTTTCTCTATCGAACTCCAGGTAGACGGCTTTACCGTAGAAACAGATCAGCGCGTCATCGCATCCCGCCGCATACAGCGCATCCTCCAACCCGGCGGTATCGGCGGTCACCCCATCCAGCGTCAATGAGAAATGATAGAGCGTCATGGTGATTCTCCGGTTATTTTTTCTGCGACAGCGCCAGGCAGTGATCGACTTTGCGTCGGATCTGTTTGGCATGCAGCTCGGGATTTTTCGGCGTGCTCCAGATGCTCATCATATGTTCTTGATGCCCGACAAAGGCGCAATGCAGTCGGCCAAAAGCATGCCCCTTGCTGGGACGAAAATGCCAGCCCTGAGAAAGGGCGTAATCTAACGCCGCCTGGATGTGCTTGTCTGGGTGTTTTTTCATCGCTCGTCCAGTGATGCGATCAGAGTAGATGGGGTGTTGACGGTTGTCAACGCTTGTCTTGCTGTGAGGCTCGGCATTTGTGCAGCATAGCAGCAGGAGAAGAGGGAGATGATGAAAAGTATTTGTATAACAAACAATTAAAAATAGCCCTGTTCAGGGCTATTGGTATTTTGCGGTTCAATAAGAGACTTGCCGGACGATTACAAAATCTCCAGCACCTGCTCCGGCGGCCGGCCGATACGCGCTTTGCTGCCTTTTACCACGATCGGGCGTTCGATCAGTTTCGGGTTCGCCGTCATCGCCGCCAGCAGCTGTTCTTCGCTCAGGCTGTCGTCCGCCAGCTTCAACTCCTTGTACAGATCTTCTTTTTTGCGCATCAGATCGCGCGCTGATGTGAAGCCCAGTTCCTTCAACAGCTTTTTCAGCTCATCGGCCGACGGGGGCGTTTCAAGATACAGCACCACCTTGGGATCGACACCGTGCTGCTCCAGCAGCGCCAGGGTTTCACGGCTCTTGGAGCAGCGAGGGTTGTGGTAAATCGTGACGTTTTTCATGGCGTTCATTCCTTGTTGAATCAGCTGCGCTGGTATTGGCGGAAACGCTGTTGCAGTTGGCGCAGCTGGTCGATGCGCGCATCGTAGCGCGCCTGTTTCAGGCTGCCGAGTTTCTGCAGCGAGCTGGCATTGCTGAGCAGGCCGATGGCCTGATCGAGCCGGCCGGTCAGCGCCAGGCTTTCGGCGCGGGCCGACAGCTCTTCATCGCGCAGCCCTTGGGCGGCGCTGGCCTGCGCCAGCAGATCCCAGCCGTTCGGATCGTCCGGATGGGCAAAGGTATAGCGGTTCAGGATCTTCGAGGCTTGCGCCGGCTGGTTGCCTTCGACATAGGCGTTGGCCAGGTTGAGCTGCAGCACCGGGTTGTTGTTCTGGGCGGCGTTGGCCGCCTGCAGGCGGGCGATGGCCTGCGGCGCGCGTTTCTGGCCGAGATCGATGTCGGTCATCAGGTCGATCAGCCAGACGTTTTTCGCATCCTGCGCCAGCATCGGTTGAATGATGTTGCGCGCGTCGTCGTATTTTTTCGCTTCATAGAACAGGATGGCGCGGCCGTATTTGGCGGCCGCCTGTTCGCGCACGTTGCCCTTGCTGAGCGAGCCGAGCAGTTCTTCGTTCAGGCCATAGCCTTCCGAACTGTACATGCCCAGTGCGCGCACCTTGGCCATCAGGTAATCCTGCGAGGACTGCACGATGTGTTTCGGCATTTGGTTGGCGCGGTTGCGCGCGTCGGAAAGGCGGCTGTCCGGCAACGGGTGCGTCAGCAGCATTTCCGGTGGTTTGGAGGCGTAGCGCGACTGATCCGAGAGTTTTTGCAGGAAGTCAGGCATCGCTTCCGGATCGAAACCGGCGCGCTGCAGCACCTGAATGCCGATGCGGTCGGCTTCCTGTTCGTTCGACTGGGTAAAGCTGATCATGCCCTGCTGGGTACCAGCCAGGGTGCCGCTCAGCGCCGCCATGCCCATGGTCGGGTTGGCCATCGCCAGCAGGATCGAGCCGAGCGCGCCCACCCAGGTCAGCGGGGCGTTGCGCTGTTGATCTTCCATTGCGCGCGCCAGGTGGCGTTGGGTGACGTGCGAGATTTCGTGCGCCAGCACTGAAGCCAGCTGGCTTTCGTTGTCGCTGACGCGGAACAGCGCCGAGTGCAGCACCACGTTGCCGCCGAAGAAGGCGAAGGCGTTGATCTCGTCGTTGCGCACCAGATAGAAATGGAATGGCGTGCGCACCGAATAAGCGCTGGCCACCAGCCGGTTGCCCAGTTGGTTGATGTACTGGCTCAGCAGCGGATCGTTGATCAGCGGGGCGCTGGCGCGCAGTTGGCGCACGTAGAAATCGCCCATCGCCAGTTCTTGTCCAATGCTCAGGGTGCCGCCGGCCGAGGTGCCCATATCCGGCAACTGGTCCTGGCTTTCCGCCTGTGCTGGCGCCAGGGCGGTGGCGTTCAGCGTGCCGAGCAGCAGCACCGCTAACGCGGTTTTGGTCAACCGGTTGGTCATAGTCAGGCGTTTCCCTTAAATAATCATTTCTAAGACGTCAGCAGCAGACAAGAGTTCTTTATTCCCGCGGCGCAATCCGCGTGAAAGTGCGGCGGCTCACAAACCGCGGCGGCGGCACCCATCACATCATAGTCAGCCGCAGGCGACAAGGAAACGTTAGCCGGGCGCGGATCGGGCAAAAAAGTTTTATTTTTCATTTTGAAGGGCGTTTTTTCGTCGCTGGCGATATGCATTTCGAATAAAACGCGGATAAAGTTGATCCGTGTTTTATTGACAAGATAAACGCAGACTCATATAGTCTGCGTTATTGAAGATTCATTGACGGTCGAAAACGGACATATGGCGTACATCACAACCAGCGTTGAATATGGCATCCACTGCCTGCTGTGGCTGGTCGGCGATAACCAACGCGCGCTCAGCAGCCGCGAGCTCGCCGAACTACAGGGGATCTCTCCCAGCTTTCTGGCCAAGATTTTCCCCAAGCTGGAAAAGGCGGGGATCGTCGCCGCCAGCGAAGGGGTGCGCGGCGGCTACCGGCTGGCGCGCCCGGCGGATGAGATCAGTTTTCTGGCGATCATCGACGCCATCGAAGGGCACAAGCCGCTGTTCGATTGCCAGGAGGTGCGCGGGCGCTGTGCGGTGTTTGATGACTCCCCACCGGACTGGGCAGTCTCCGGCAAATGCGCTATCCATGCGGTGATGCTGCAGGCGGAGAAGGCGATGCGCGATGCGCTGGCGGCGCAGACCCTCGGCGCCGTCGCGGCCCGCTTTGGCCGCAAAGCGCCGCAAGGCTTCTTCGGCGAGGTCAACCTCTGGCTCGACGAGCGCATGACGGAACGCACCGCGCGCAGCGGCAAAACGGCGCGCGCCAAGACCTAAGCGCCACTTTTCCTTAAAGCGAAACACACTTTTCCCGCCTCTTCGGAAGGGGCGGGCGAGCCTTCTGCACCCTGTTACGGGAGCGGAACGGCATCGTTCATCCGAAAAAACTGCGGGCAGTCTTATCGCCCGGTTAACCCTGTATGAAGGAGTCATCCCATGACGCAGAAAATAGTGATTGCCGGTTCCGGTTTTGCCGGTTTTTGGGCCGCCGTGTCCGCCATGCGCGCCATTACCCTTGCCGGTAAGCATGACGACATCGAGGTGCTGATGGTTTCGCCGACGCCAACGGTCACCATCCGGCCGCGCCTGTATGAAGCGGTGTTGGAAAACATGAATCCGGACATTTCCGCGCAGCTTGCCGCCGTCGGCGTGCGGCACCTGGCCGGGGCGGTAGAGCGCATCGATGCCGCCGCCAAGACGCTCACGGTGGCGCAGGCGACGGGGGAAACCCTTGAATTGGCCTATGACCGCCTGGTGTGGGCCACCGGCAGTCGGCTCTCCGTACCTGCGGTGCCGGGCTTTGCCGAATACGGTTTCAACGTCGATACGCTGGAAAGCGCGCAGCGTTTGGATGCCCATATCAAAGCGCTGGCGGCCAAACCGTCGACGCCGGCGCGCAACACTGCCGTGGTGGTGGGCGCAGGGCTGACCGGGCTGGAGAGCGCGGCGGAGATGCCGCAGCGGCTGCGGGATGCGCTGGGTAAAGACGAGAACGTGCGCGTGGTGATCGTCGATACCGCGCCGGAAGTGGGCGCCGGGATGGGGGCGGAGCCGGGGGCGGTGATACGCCAGGCGTTGGCGGAGTGCGGTGTGGAAGCGCGGGCCGGCCTGCGCGTCTCGGCCATCGACGACGAGGGGGTCATGCTGTCGAACGGTGAGCGCATCGCCGCCAACACGGTGATCCTGGCGGCGGGCGTGCGGGCGCATCCGCTGACCGAGCAGATCCCTGGCGAGCGCGACGGCAGCGGCCGGGTGATCGGCGACGCCTTCCTGCGCGCGCCGGCGGCGACGGGCATTTTCGTGACCGGTGACACGGTGAAAGCCGCTACGGACGATCTCGGCAATCATAACCTGATGACCTGCCAGCATGCGATGAGCCTCGGCCGCGTCGCCGGTCACAATGCGGCGGCGGAACTCGTGGGCTTGCCGACGCATCCGTACAGCCAGCCGAAGTATGTGACCTGTTTGGATCTGGGGCCGTGGGGGGCGCTATATACCGAAGGCTGGGAGCGCCAGGTGCGCTTTACCCGTCAGGAAGGCAAAAAGATTAAGCAGGAAATCAACACGCAGTGGATTTATCCACCGGCGGCGGATCGCGAGGCGCTGTTTGCAGTCGCCAATCCGGATTTCGTGATTGTGCCTTAAGGAAGTCAAAACGGGAGCGGCAACGCTCCCGTCGTCATTTTCCCAGCGGCAGGAACGAGCGCTCCGGCACTACGGTTTTCATCACCAGCGTGGAGCTCAGGCGCTGCACGCCCGGCAAAGCGGAGAGTTTCTCGTCGTAAAGCTGTTGAAAGGCGGGCAGATCGCGGGCGATCACGTGCAACAGGTAGTCGGGATCGCCAAACAGCCGCTGCGCCTGCACCACCTGGGGAATATCCATCATGGCGTTTTCGAAAGTTTCAACGGCGCGGCGATCGCCTTCGCGCATGGTGACGAACACCAGGGCGGAGAAGTTATAGCCCAGGCTGCCGGGATCGAGCTGGGCGCGATAACCCCTGATCACCCCGGACTCCTCTAACGCCCGCACCCGGCGGTGGCAGGGAGAAACGCTCAACCCGATACGATCGGCCAGCTCGGTCACCGACAAACGGCCGTCGACCTGCAGTTCAGCAAGAATCTTGCGATCAATCTTATCCATTTAGAAGAATTTCCCCGCTTATGCCGATTTCAGGCAAGTAATTGAAAGCACATTTTAACGTCTTGAGGATATTCTTGCCATCTGTTGAACGGTTTTGACGGCCGCCGCGGCAGGCGGGCGGCCGTTCTTCTTCCACGAGGAAAGCGCAATGGTTCTCTGTTCGGTGTGGCGCGGTGCGTTTGAGAGGGCGCCGGCATGACGCTCGCTCTGTTCGCCGCTTTTTGGGCGGTGTCGATTTTGTTGGTGATCACGCCGGGTATGGATTGGGCCTATGTGATCTCGGCGGGCATTCGCGGCCGGGTGGTGGTGCCCGCCGTCGCCGGCTTGCTGTTTGGCCACCTGCTGATGATTGCGATCGTGGTGGCGGGCGTCGGCGCGCTGCTGGTCGGCAACCCGCTGGCGCTGACGGCGCTCACCCTGTTGGGGGCGGCTTACCTCTTGTGGATCGGTTTCAACATGCTGCTGCACCCGCCGGTGCCTGGCGCCGGTGAAGATCAGCGTTCCGATTCCTGGCTGCGCTGGGCCGGCAAGGGCGTGTGCGTCAGCGGGCTGAACCCCAAGGTGTTTCTGCTGTTTTTGGCGCTGCTGCCGCAGTTTACCGACGCCCGGGCCGAATGGTCGGTGCCGATGCAGATGCTGGCGTTGGGCGTCGTGCATTTGATCAGCTGCGGCCTGGTGTATCTGCTGGTGGGATTCGGTTCGCAGTCGGTGCTGCGCACGCGCCCACAGGCTGCGAAGGTCGTGGGGCGCATCTCCGGCGCGGCGATGATCGTCATCGCCCTCGGGCTGCTGGCCGAACAGGCGCTGAAATAGGGCACGGAAGGCCCGCCTGCGCGGGCCAAGCGGTATCAGGCTCTGACGGCGAGCAGCACCGATGAGGCTTTGATCAGGGCGATGGCGCGCGAACCGTTCTTCAGCGCCATCTCCTGCAGGCTTTCATTGGTGATTACCGACGTCAGCACAAAACCGGCATCCGCTTTGAGGTGTACGGTGCTGTTGACCGCGCCGTGTTCAACCGCAATCACTTCCCCGGCAAACTGGTTGCGGGCGGAAAAACGCAAACCGCAATCCTCCGTCGCCAGGATCACCCACGGCGCTTTAATCAGCGCGACGGCCTCTTTGCCGACGCTTAAACCCAGCGACTGCTGGCTTTGTACCGTGACGATGGCCACCAGTTTTTCACCGCCTTGCAAAGTGATCTCCACTTCGTCATTGACGGCCCCTTTAGCGACGGCGGACACGGTACCGGCTAACTGGTTACGGGCTGAAACGGGCATAGACTCTCCTTGAAAAGGGAAAACGGTAAAATTTTTCGCCAGCATGAACCCTAACCGCCGCGATTGCCAATGCCGCGGGGAAAGAGTGTGAGCAGAGCGAGCTTACTTAAAAATTAACGCCGATAGATGTCCGGCCGGGCGATCTGCCAGACAAAATCGGGACGGTTAATGGCGCTATAGCCCACTTTTTCATAGAGCCAAGGGGCGGTGCTGGTGACCAGCATGACTCGCCGCAGCGTCGCCATCAGCGGATGGGCCTGGCAACATTCTGCCAGCCACAGGCCCAGTCCGCTTTTTTGATGCGTCTCCAGCACGTACACGTCGCACAGATAGCCGAAGGTGGCGTAATCGGTGACCAGCCGGGCGAAACCGATTTGCCTGGCATCGTGATACAAACCGAAACACAGGCTGTGGGCGAGGGACTGGCGAACGGTCTCTTTATCAATGCCTTCTGCCCAGGATGAACGGGTCAGAAACGCATGAATGGCATCGAGATCCAGCAGGGCGGGATCGGTGCTGACGAGATAGTCCGCACGCTGCCACTCCCGTGGGGCAGGCGTTGTCATGAGGGTTCTTCTCCTGTTGTCTGCTCGTTTGCCGTTAATTGCCTGTACGCAGGGTGAGGCAGTCTATCCACGGTGTAAGGCGAGATAATCATGCCCGGCACCGCGATCGATAGCTGACGTATTGGCTTTGATAATACGAGATACCGCCATGACTTTTAGAGAGGGAAGGAAAATATTTACGCTTGATTGCGTAAATAATAATGAGTATGTTTCTCATTCTCTTTGTTGTTCGCGGGCGCATGAAGGAGTTATTAGCCTGCATTAGCGTGATAGTTGATTCACAGGGAAACACTGAGACGCGCGGTGGCGCTCATTTCTCGTTATGAGAAAGCTCAAAACTAAACTGCAGAGCCCCCGTTAACGCCGTTTTAAATGGTCAAGGATTTCCCCGATGAAAATGAAAATCTCTGTGCTCGCCCTGCTGACGGGTATGGCGCTCAGCGGCTGCGCGCCGCACCAAACCACGTCCTCTTCTCCTGCTGTGCAACCTCTCGCGCAAGCGGCGCAATCCGACAGCGTCGTCAAACGCCAACTGGCTTATGGCTTGTATGAAATGGCGCTGACGCCAGGGGGAGATGCGCTGTACGTCGCCAGCGCCGAAAGTTTTAAAGCTGTGCAGGGCGGCGTGGTCTATAAGCTGGACGCCAAGACTCTGAAAACCCTTGGCACGACGCATACCGATCTGAAAAATTTCGCCATGCAGGCCTCTGAGGATGGGAAAACCCTTTATGTCAGCAATTCGCTGGACGGCGGTATCAGCGCAATCGGCGCTGCCGACGGTAAGGTGAAAGGGCGTTTGCTGTTCAGCGAGCGCAATGAGAAAGGGTTGCCGTATGGTGCGCGCCAAATCCTGGCTCACAACAACACGCTGTATGTGGGGGCGGTGGCCGATCCGGCGCAAATTTGGGTGGTTGATGCCGAATCGCTCAAGCTGAAAACGCGCATTAAAAATACCGGAAAATGGATGACCGGCCTGCATTACTCCGAACAGACCCAACGCGTGTATGCCGCCAATGGCAGCGGCGAGATCCTGGTGATCAACCCGCGTTCCAACCGCATCGAAAAACGCTGGAAACCGTTGGGAGACCAACCGGCACTGCTGCTCAATATGGCGGAGGACGAGGCTACCGGTCGTTTGTTCGTCACTGACAACTCCAAGGCGAAGACCACGCTGGTCTTGGATATTCACACCGGAAAGTTATTGAAGCGGCTTGATGTGGGCGACTCTTTGGCTGTCGTTTTCAATTCACGGCGCAACGAAATTTATATCTCGCAGCGTGAATCCGGCAATGTACTGAGCCTGGATGCGACGACCTATGCGGTGAAACAGCGCTGGGCGCTGCCGCCGAATCCAAACAGCTTGTTGTTGTCGGCAGACGGCCAGACATTGTTCGTTACGGTCAAACAACCGTTTAACAAAGATCATTCCACTCAGGGGCCGGACAGCGTGGTTCGCATCGCGTTGAATAAATAAGCCCCATCGGCCCGGCGACGGGCCATTTAACTTTTATCCTCATTCATGAGTGAATTATGCACAACACCAGTACAACGAATTTCCCTTTACGTAAAACGCTGCTGGCGCTGACTATCGGCGCGCTGAGCCAGGGCGCACTGGCCGCAGACGGCGACGCCAAGAAAAACCGGGAGGACACCCTGGTCGTCCGGGCCGAAAAACACGCCGATTTCAACTCCGGCGGCAATGATTTGGTCCCCGCCTACCTGGATGGACAGGTCGCCCACGGCGGCCGCCTGGGGATGCTGGGTGAACAGAAAGCGATGGACGTTCCGTTCAACGTCATAGGCTATACCGCAAAGCTGGTACAGGATCAGCAGGCGAAGACCATCGCCGACGTGGTCAGCAACGATGCGGGAGTGCAGGCGGTGCAGGGATACGGTAACTTCGCCGAAACCTATCGCATCCGCGGTTTCCAACTGGACGGCGACGACATGACGATGGGCGGGCTGCCGGGCGTAGTGCCGCGTCAGGTAGTGGATACCCAGATGCTGGAGCGGGTTGAGATCTTCAAAGGGGCGAACGCCTTGCTGAACGGCCTGGCTTCCAGCGGCGTTGGCGGCATGATCAATCTTGAACCGAAGCGGGCGGAAGAAACGCCGACCACTCAGATCGGTATCGACTACACCTCCGACTCTCAGGTGGGCGGCAAGCTGGATCTGGGCCGCCGTTTCGGTGACGACAACCAGTTTGGCGCTCGCGTCAACCTGGTGCACCGAGAGGGGGAAACGGCGGTTGAGGATGATAAGCGGCGCACCACGCTGGCATCGGTCGGGCTGGACTATCGCGGCGATCGTTTCCGTTCATCGTTGGACTTCGGTTATCAGAAAAAGACCTTCCATGGCGGAACGATGGGGGTAAACATCAGCGGCATCGATGTGGTACCCGCGGTGCCTGACACCCGTAAAAATTACAGTCAGCAGTGGGGCTACAGCGATATCGAGAACGAATTCGGCATGGCGAAAGCGGAATATGATTTAACCCGCGGCTGGAAGGCCTATGCCGGGTTGGGCGCGCAGCACGGCCATGAAACCGGTGTTTACAGCGCGCCGAAGCTCATCAACGCCAACGGCGACGCCACGGTTGGGCGCCTGGACACCAATCGCATCATCGACGCTTTCAGCGGCATGGCGGGGCTTGAGGGCAAGTTCACGACCTGGGCGGTTTCGCATCGGGTCAACGTCGGCTATTCCGCACAGATTAAACGCGACAAAACCGCGTGGCGCATGTCCGCCAACAATCCGACGACCAATATCTACGATAACCATGATGTCGCAATACCGGACAACGCCTATTTCGGCGGCAACTACAGCGATCCGCTGACCACGGCGCGCAACCGGACGCAGGGCTGGTTATTCAGCGATACGTTGGGCTTTTTCGGCGACCGGGTGTTGTTAACGGCGGCCGCGCGCCATCAGAAAGTGGTGGTGCGTAATTACAGCAACGCCACCGGCCTGGAGGATACCGCCTCCCGTTATACGCAAAGCCGCTGGATGCCGACGTTCGGGCTGGTCTACAAGCCGTGGGAAACGGTGTCGCTTTATGCCAACCATACCGAGGCGTTACAGCCTGGCGGCATCGCGCCGAAAGAGGCGGCTAACTTCGGGCAGAGTACCGGTATCGCCCGTTCCAAGCAAAATGAAATGGGCGTGAAAGTTGATTTCGAACGCGTGGGCGGCTCGTTGGCGCTGTTTGAAATCAAAAAGCCGGCCACCCTGATCGACAGTAACAACTACTACACGTTGAACGGCGAACAACGCAACCGCGGCGTGGAATTGAATGTGTTCGGCGAACCGGCATTCGGCCTGCGCCTCAACGGCAGCGCTACCTGGCTTTCGCCCGAGCTGACCAAAACCCAGGGCGGTCGTAACGATGGCAAAGACGCTATCGGCGTAGCGCACTTCTACGCGGTGCTGGGAGCGGAGTACGATATCAAGCCGGTAGATGGCCTGACGGCAACGGCGAAAGTGCGGCATACCGGTTCGCAATATGCCGACTCCGCCAATACCAAAAAGCTCGATAGTTTCACGACCCTGGATCTCGGCCTTCGCTATCGCATGCGTTTGAATGAGGATCAAAATACGCTGGTATGGCGTGTGGGGTTGGACAACGTCACGAATGAGAAGTATTGGTCTGGCGTAGAAAGCAATGGCACTTACGTCTTCCAGGGACAGGCGAGGACGCTGAAAGCGTCGGTAACTTACGACTTCTAATCGATACAGAAACGACGGCGGCCCACATGCGATGGGTCGCCGGTTCCTTCGCCACCGGGGGGCGTTTTTCAGCATGACCGATGGGTGAGGACGCTGATCAAATCCAGCGCGTCGTCCGCCGCCGCGATTTCGCTTTCGCTGAGCGCCTGCCGTTCGATGAAGCACTCGATAGCTTCCAGCAGGGAGAAGACGCTGATTTCATCCCCTATCTTCACGACTTCGCAAATGCCACGCCCGATCGCCAGGCAGATGGCTTCATCAAATTCACACGGTTTGCTGTTCATCTTTTTTCCCCTACGGCGTTTGGGATTTTATCGGCCATGCTACCGGTTTTTGCCCGGCGACTGTCTGACGAAAATCCCATTTTTTCGTTGATGCTGACTGGCGTACGATCGCGGACATTGGCGAAATTCTGATTTCCTGACCGTGGCCAAATTTCCCTTGTGACCACCGTGTCGGCGCGGTATTGTCGCCAAATGACGACAATACCGCCTCATTGTCTGCATAAAAAATTCATGACGTTATCATCCCTTCATCCCGCTGCCGTGCGGGATTTTTTTATGAGGTTTATCTCAAAGTGCGGATAACCTCGACGCGATCGCTTGCCATGCTCTGAGAATAATCCTAGCTTGAAATAGTCATTTAGGGTTAGCAATCCCTCATGACCTCCTTGTAACACTTGATGCACCAGAACGTTTTCTCCCCCGCTTAGGCGGGGGTTTTTAATGACGTGCATCGGCAAAGGCTTTCAACGTAGAACCGACAGAGTTCGTGACGATAACCAGTTTAAGCATCAGGGGACGGGACAATGAAAAATGATCTGGCGGCGGCGATCGCGATTGGCTGTGTGTTGTTGTTCGCATTGGCGGTCGGTTCGCCCCTTTCCATCGGTACCTCGCTGTAATCTTCCGCGGCCCCGCTCGGGGCCGCTCACCGCGCCTGTCGCCGCGTCTGCGGTTTTTTGCGTCGATCGCCTGCCCGCGCGATAAAATCAGCCAAATCGCTGTTGATGTATGGCGAACTTTGAGTACTCTGAGTGCTTTGCACACCTCGCGTGCGTCCGTTGTATCTATGCTTTAATCAGGCCCATCACAGGAATCGCCATGCCCGCCCGCCAAATCTCGAGGAGCCCGCTCTGATGCTGGAGATGTTATTACAGTGGTACCGCCGCCGCTTCACCGATCCGCAGGCTATCGCGCTGCTGGTGATCCTGGTCGCCGGGTTCCTTATTCTCTATTTTCTGCACGGCATTCTGACCCCGTTGCTGGTCGCCATCGTGCTGGCCTATCTGCTGGAGTGGCCGACCGCACGCCTGCAGCGCATCGGCTGTTCGCGCACCTGGGCGGCGAGCATCATGCTGCTGGTGTTCGCGGGCATCGCCATGCTGCTGGTGTTCGTCGTCGCACCGACCGCCTGGCAACAGGGCATCAATCTGATGAGCGATCTGCCGGGTATGCTCAACCAGTTCTATAACTTCGCCGCGACGCTGCCGAAGCGTTATCCGGCGCTGGTAGATGCCGGCATCATCGACATGATGGCGGAAAATCTGCGCAGCCGGCTGTCCGGCATGGGTGAGTCGGTGGTGAAATTCTCGCTGGCGTCGCTGGTCGGCCTGCTGACGCTGGCTATCTACCTGATCCTGGTGCCGATGATGATGTTCTTCCTGTTGAAGGACAAAGAACAGCTGCTGAACGCGGTGCGCCGCGTGCTGCCGCGCAATCGCGGCCTGGCGGGGCAGGTCTGGAACGAAATGAATCAGCAGATCACCAACTACATTCGTGGCAAGGTGCTGGAGATGGTGATTGTCGGCGTGGCGACCTACCTGGTGTTCGCCGTGCTGGACATGCGCTACTCGCTGCTGCTGGCGGTGCTGGTGGGCTTCTCGGTGTTGATCCCTTACATCGGCGCGGTGCTGGTCACCATACCGGTGGTGGTGGTGGCGCTGTTCCAGTGGGGCGTCGGCGCCGATTTCTGGACGCTGATCGTCGCCTATCTGGTGGTGCAGGGGCTGGACGGCAACCTGCTGGTGCCCATTTTGTTCTCCGAAGCGGTCAACCTGCATCCGCTGGTGATTATCCTGTCGGTGATCGTGTTCGGCGGGATGTGGGGCTTTTGGGGCGTGTTTTTCGCCATACCGCTGGCGACGCTGGTGAAGGCGGTGATCCACGCCTGGCCGGATGAACTGCGGGTCGAAGTGGAAGACAAGGCCGGTTGACAGGGAAGAAACGAAGCGCAGCAGGCCGCTGCGCTTCGTGAGAATTACTGCTGCAGGTAGCTCAGAACGATGTCGTGGTGATTGGTGGTTTTGAAATCATCAAACACTTTTTCAATCTTGCCTTTGCCATCGATCAGGAAGCTGATGCGGTGAATGCCGTCGTAGGTCTTGCCCATGAAGGTTTTCTCGCCCCACACGCCAAACTGTTGCGACACCTGATGATCTTCATCAGACAACAGCGTGAAGTTGAGCAGCTCCTTTTCGGCGAAGCGCGACAGTTTTTCCGGCTTGTCGGTGCTGATGCCCAGCACTTCGACGCCGACCTTTTTCAATTCGTCCATGTTGTCCCGCAGGCCGCAGGCTTGCACGGTGCAGCCCGGCGTCATCGCCTTCGGATAGAAATAGACCAATACTCGCTGTCCCTGGAAGTCGGCCAAATTAATTTCCTCACCGTCCTGGTCAGGCAAACTAAATTTCGGCGCTGTGTCACCGGCTTTCAATGGGCTCATCACTACTCTCCATCTTTCTCGTCATGCTGTGGATAGTTCACCACGCTAATACTGCCTTGCGCGTTCAATTCTGTACATAGGCGATGGAAGGCTTGCTCAATATTTGAGGCGTCCCGATCGCCGGAGCTGTGGGCGGTGATTTGGATATACAGCTGCGGCGGCAGGTCGCCCTCCGCTGGCTGCGTGCGCGAGACCAGTTCGGCGATATTCATCTGGCTGGAGTCGAACAGATCGGTAAAGCGTTCGATGATGTGCGGCGAGTCCTTCACTTCCACCTGCACCCACACCGTGGCCGGCATCGGCGGCCTTTCGTGCGAGTTTGTGCGCTTCATCACGATCAGCAGATCCAGCTCCGCGCCTTTTTGCGGCAGGGTGGATTCGATCAGGGTGATGGCGTTCCAACTGCCGGACAGCAGCATGATGAACGTGAACTCCTCTCCCAGCATGGCCAGACGGCTATCTTCGATATTGCATCCGCAACTGCTGACGTGGCGGGTGATGGTATTGACGATTCCGGGGCGGTCGGCGCCGAGCGCGGTAATCACGAGATAGTGTTCGTCTGACTGAGGCAAAATAGCGCTTCCTGTCGTGCTTAATGGGGTTACCATGGTAAACATAAAAAAAACCGCCTGCCAAGCGCTTACAACGCGGTTGTGCGCTTGCTTTTGGATAGGCAGCAAAAGTACCATGAGTGACTTGTTTGTGGAGGGGACGGCCAATGTTTACGGGAAGTATTGTTGCACTGGTTACGCCGATGGACGACAAAGGTGCTGTCGATCGCGCGAGCCTGAAAAAATTGATCGATTATCATGTAGCCAGTGGCACCGCGGCGATCGTTTCCGTAGGGACCACCGGCGAGTCCGCAACGCTTGCCCATGACGAGCACGTTGACGTGGTGCTGCAGACGCTGGAGCTGGCCGACGGCCGCATTCCGGTGATCGCTGGCACCGGCGCCAACGCCACCGCCGAAGCCATCGCGCTCACCACCCGCTTCGCCAATACCGGCGTAGTGGGCTGCCTGACGGTGACGCCGTACTACAATAAGCCGACGCAGGAAGGGCTGTATCAGCACTTCAAGGCGATCGCCGAGAGCACCGATCTGCCGCAGATCCTGTACAACGTGCCTTCGCGCACCGGCTGCGACTTGCTGCCGCCGACCATCGCTCGGCTGGCAAAAATCAAGAATATTGTTGCTGTAAAAGAAGCGACGGGGAACTTAAGTCGCGTTAGTCAGATCCAAGTGCTGGTTGACGATGAAGACTTCATCTTGCTGAGCGGCGACGACGCCAGCGGGCTGGACTTCATGCAACTGGGCGGCAAAGGGGTGATTTCCGTGACGGCCAACGTGGCCGCCCGCGAAATGGCGGAACTTTGCGCGCTGGCGGCGCAGGGCAAGTTTGCCGACGCGCGCCGCTTAAATCAGCGCTTGATGCCGTTGCATCAGGATCTATTTGTAGAAGCAAACCCAATTCCGGTGAAGTGGGCCTGTAAGGCGTTGGGATTGATGGCAACCGATACGCTGCGTCTGCCGATGACGCCGTTGAGCGAAGCCGCCCGCCCGGTGGTGGAGCGCGCGCTGAAAAGCGTCGGTTTGCTGTAACTCTAAGGGAAATTTGATGGCTTATTCATTGCAAAAGTCGACGGTAGCAAAAGTAGTGGGCATCTCTTTGGTGATGATGCTGGCAGCCTGCAGCAGCGATCAGCGCTACAAGCGCCAGGTCAGCGGCGACGAGGCCTACCTCGACGCGGCTCCGCTCAAGGCGCTGAACGCGCCGTCCGGCATGATCCTGCCGGTGCAGAGCGGCAACTATGACGTTCCCGCCACGACGCTGCAAGGCAACGTCGGCAAGCAGCTGGACATTCGTCCGCCGGTGCAGCCGCTGGCGCTGCTGAGCGGTTCACGCGCGCAATACGCCGGCGACAGCGGCACGCTGCTGCTGGAAAACAGCCCGCAGAACCAGAACCTGTGGTCGCGCGTGGTCAGCCTGCTGCAGGCGAAGAACATCGCGATCGCTTCCCGCCAGGACGCCGGTCAGACCCTGACCACCGACTGGGTGAAGTGGAACCGTCTGGACGAAGACAACCAGTACGAAGGCCGTTATCAGATCAGCGTGCAGCAGCAGGGCTACCAGCAGGCGCTGGTGGTGAAAAGCGTTGGCCTGCAGCAGCAGGGCAAGACCGAGCAGGTGACCGATCAGTCTGAGATCCAGCGCTACAACGGCATGATGATCAACACCCTGATCGAAGGCCTGGACAAGCAGGACAACCTGGCGAGCAGCCAGACCGCCAGCCGCTTCGGCGCGCTGGATGTGCAGAGCGGCGCCGATGACACCGGCCTGCCGATGCTGGTGGTGCGCGGCCCGTACACCGTCGTGTGGGATCGCCTGCCGCCGGCGCTCGAAAAACTGGGGATGAAAGTGGGTGACCGCAGCCGTCCGCAGGGCACCGTCGCCGTGACCTACAAGTCCCTGAGCAGCAGCGATTGGGATGCGTTGGGCGTCAAGGATCCTGAACTGGCGGAAGGCGATTACAAACTGCAGGTCGGCGATCTTAACAACCGCACCAGCCTGCAATTTATCGATCCGAAAGGCAAACCGCTGACCCAGTCGAAAAACGACGCACTGGTGGCGGCATTCCAGTCTGCCTTCAGTAAAACCAGCGTTAACTAATCAAAAAGGGGCTTCGGCCCCTTTTTGTTTTATCGATACGGTATCGTTTGCGTCGCAGGTTTGGCACAATAGTGTCCGGCACGCCAAAGAATTCATTAGGTCAATTCTATACCCCCTAATTTCGGGCCGCGCTCGGGAGACATCGGGGATACATCACTGGAGTAAGTAAGATGCAAAAGCTAGCTGAGCTGTATCGCGGAAAGGCAAAAACCGTTTACACCACCGAGAATCCCGATCTGTTGGTGTTGGAGTTCCGCAACGATACGTCAGCACTGGATGGTCAGCGCATTGAGCAGTTCGATCGCAAAGGCATGGTGAACAACAAGTTCAACCATTTCATCATGAGCAAACTGGAAGAAGCCGGCATCCCGACCCAGATGGAGCGTCTGCTGTCCGACAACGAAGTGCTGGTGAAGAAGCTGGACATGGTGCCGGTGGAATGCGTGATCCGCAACCGCGCCGCCGGTTCGCTGGTGAAGCGTCTGGGCATCGAAGAAGGCCTGGTGCTGAACCCGCCGCTGTTCGATCTGTTCCTGAAAAACGACGCCATGCACGATCCGATGGTCAACGAATCCTACTGCGAAACCTTCGGCTGGGTGAGCAAAGAACATCTGGCGCGCATGCGTGAGCTGAGTTACCGCGCTAACGACGTGTTGACCCAGCTGTTCGACGACGCGGGCCTGATCCTGGTCGACTTCAAACTGGAGTTCGGCCTGTTCAACGGCGAAGTGGTGCTGGGCGATGAGTTCTCGCCGGACGGCAGCCGCCTGTGGGACAAAAACACTCTGGACAAGATGGACAAAGACCGTTTCCGTCAAAGCCTGGGCGGCCTGATCGAAGCCTACGAAGAAGTAGCGCGCCGCATCGGCGTGAAACTCGACTAAGCGTCGGCACCGCCATTCGGGGCGATCCGGCCGGATCGTCCCGCTATTCTGCGTTTTTCCAGAAAATTTCTACATTTCCTCCGCGGCAGACCATTTATAATGATGGATGCGAGATGACTAAAACCTATCCCACTCAGGCTTGAAGCTGCCTTTGCGCTTACGATCGCGGCGCAACTTCAACGAGCAGGGGAAATATCTGGAGTATATTTATGCGTTGGCAAGGGCGTCGGGAAAGTGACAATGTTGAGGATCGTCGCGGGCAGTCTTCAGGTTTGGGCGGCGGTGGCGGCGGTTTCCGCGTGCCGGTGCGCGGCAAGGGCGGCATCGTCATTCTGGTGGTGGTGCTGGTGGCCGGCTATTACGGCATCGATCTGTCGCCGCTATTGAACGGCGGTAACGTCGCACCGCAGGGTCAACAACAGAGCGCCAACATCAGTCCGAAAGACGATGAGCTGGCCAAATTCACCTCGGTGGTGCTGGCCTCGACCGAGGATAACTGGAAAGAGATTTTCCAGCGCATGGGCAAAACCTATCAACCGCCGAAGCTGGTGATGTATCGCGGCGTGACGCGCACCAGCTGCGGCACCGGTCAGGCGGCGATGGGGCCGTTCTACTGCCCGGGTGACAAAACGGTGTATATCGATCTGTCTTTCTATCAGGACATGAAAACCAAGCTGGGCGCCGGCGGTGATTTCGCCCAGGCCTATGTGGTGGCGCACGAAGTCGGCCACCACGTGCAGAACCTGTTGGGCATCGAGCCCAAGGTCCGCCAGATGCAGCAGGGCGCCAGCCAGGCGGAAGTGAACCGCCTGTCGGTGAAAATGGAGCTGCAGGCGGACTGCTTCGCCGGCGTGTGGGGCAAATATGCCGAGAAGCAGCAGATGCTGGAAGAGGGCGACCTGCAGGCGGCGCTGAACGCCGCGCAGGCGATTGGCGACGATCGGTTGCAGCAGCAGAGTCAGGGCCGCGTCGTGCCGGACAGCTTCACTCACGGCACCTCGCAGCAGCGTTACACCTGGTTTAAACAGGGCTTCGACAGCGGCGATCCCAATACCTGCAACACCTTTGCATCCCGTTAACGCCTCAAGTGCCGGAGCCTGACTCCGGCATTTTTTTCGGATTGAGACACAGCCTTATGTTACAGGCAGCGCAACAACTCATGCGGCGACAGGGCATCCGGCGCCTGCTGGTGCTCAGCGGCGAACCCGACTGGTGTCGCGAACAGGCACAGCGGCTGGCGGCGACCCTGCCGGGTGACTGGCCGTGGGTGGGGGAAAACCCGCCGCCCGGCCCGACGGCGTTGGCGAGTGGCGCCGTGCGCCAATTACTGGGGCAGGAGCGGCTGCACGCGGTGTTCGATGCCAGTCAGTCGCTGGACGTGGAGGCGTTGGCGGCGCTGTGCGGCGCATTGCGCGCCGGCAGTTGGCTGCTGTTGCTGACGCCGCCCTGGCGGCAATGGCCTCAGCAGCCGGATGGCGACAGCCTGCGCTGGAGCGATTGCCCGCAGCCGATTACCACTCCGCATTTCATCCACCATCTGCAGCAGCATCTGGCCGGTGACCGCGAAGTGACGATCTGGCGGCAGGATGAGCCCCTGACGCTGCCCGCGCTGCCGGCGCGCGAGGGTTGGCAACCGCCGGATGGCCGGCCGACCGGGGAACAGCAGGCTATCTTGACGACGCTGCTGCAGGCCGAATCCGGCGTGTGGGTGCTGACCGCCGCGCGCGGTCGTGGCAAATCGACGCTGGCCGGCATGCTGGTGGCGCAGTCGCCGCTGACCTGTTGGATAACCGGGCCGAGCCGCGCCGCCACTGAGGTGGCCGGGGAGTGGGCGCAGGGGCGCGCGCAGTTTTGGGCGCCGGATGCCTTGCTGGCGCAGTGCCGGGAGGGGGACGTCAGCGCCGTGGGCTGGCTGCTGGTGGATGAAGCGGCGGCGATCCCCGCGCCGCTGTTGCAGCAGTTGATCGGTTATTTCCCTCGCGTGTTGTTGACCACCACGGTACAGGGGTATGAGGGTACCGGCCGCGGTTTTCTGCTGAAGTTTTGCGCCGGGCTGCCTTCCTATCAAGCGTTGAGCCTGCAACAGCCGATGCGCTGGGCGCAAGGGGATGCGCTGGAACGGATAACGGACAATGCGCTGTTGTTTAATGAGCTGCCCGCCTGGCCGGCGGATGGCCAGGCGATCGATTACAGTCAGGCGGAGCAGCGTGAGCTGTGCGCCGATCCGCAGCGGCTGGCGCGTTTCTATGCCCTGCTGAGCAGCGCGCATTACCGTACCTCGCCGCTGGATTTGCGCAGGCTGATGGATGCGCCCGGCATGCATTTCGGGCTGGCGCAGGCCGGGCAGGAGGTAGTTGGCGCCGTGTGGCTGGTGGACGAGGGCGGCTTGAGCGCCGAGTTGGCGCACGACGTGTGGGCCGGCCGCCGCCGGCCGCGCGGCAACCTGGTGGCGCAGTCGCTGGCGGCGCATGGCGGCCAGTGGTGGGCGCCGACGCTGCGGTCACGGCGCATTACCCGCATCGCGACGCTGCCGGCACTGCGGCGGCAGGGTATCGCGCGTCAGCTGGTCGAGCGGCAACGCCGTCAGGCGCAGGGGCTGGATTTTCTGTCGGTCAGCTTCGGCTATACCGAGCCGCTGTGGCGCTTTTGGCAATCCTGCGGTTTCGAGCTGGTGCGCATCGGCAGCAAGCCGGAGGCCAGCAGCGGCTGCTATACCGCGATGGCTATCTTACCCCTGAGCGAGCAAGGAGAGGCGCTGCGGCACGCGGCGCACAAGCATCTGGCGCGCGACTGGCCCTGGCTGCGGCAGCGTATTGAACTCACGCTGGCGATCCCGGGCGACGACGGCGATACGCCGCTGGGCGAAGAGGATTGGCGCGAGCTGGCCGGGTTCGCTTTCGCCCATCGGCCGCTGGAGGCCAGCCTGGGGGCATTGCAGCGTTTGCTGTTGGCCAGCAATCTGCCGCTGCCCGCGCTGCGCGGCCATCTGCAACGGCGGCAATCCCCGGCGGCCTGCGCGGAGCTGGCGGGCGTCAGCGGCCAGAAAGCCTTGCTGCGCCACTGGCGGCACGAAGCGGCGCAGGCGCTGGAACAGCTGAATGCGCAGCACTGCCGCTACTGGCGCGACTGGACGCAGTCGTTGCAATAAATTGAATAACTCGCTCAATAAAACCCGATTTTCTCGATTTCTCAACGGCGTATAGTCACTGTCAGCGGTGTGGCGGCGACTGTCGCCGCACCAGGTTTGGTTACTATTAAGGAGTCATCGATGAAACATGAGCATTTCGTTGTCCAAAGCCCGGCGACCCCGGCGGCGCAGCTGATCTTGCTGTTTCACGGTGTCGGCGACAACCCGGTGGCGATGGGGGAGATCGGCAGCTATTTCGCCAAAGACTTTCCTCAGGCACAGGTGGTGAGCATCGGTGGCCCCGAAGCGTTCGGCAACGGCGCCGGGCGCCAGTGGTTTTCGGTGCAGGACGTGACCGACGAAAATCGCGCGGCCCGCATCGCAGACGTAATGCCGCAGTTTGTGGCGGTGGTGCGCCATTGGCAGCAGCTGAGCGGTGTAGGCTATGCCGGCACGGCGCTGGTGGGGTTCTCGCAGGGGGCGATCATGGCGCTTGAGGCGTTGAAAGCGGAAACCCGGCTGGCCGGGCGCGTGGTCGCGTTCAGCGGGCGTTTCGCTCAGCTGCCCGAGCAGGCTTTCGGCGACAGCGTGGTGCATTTGATCCACGGTGAAGAGGACGCGGTGATCGCGGTGCAACACGCTCACGCGGCGGCAGAAGCGCTACGGGCCGGCGGCGCCGATTTTACGCTGGACGTGGAGGAAAACGTCGGGCACGCAATCAACCAGGGCATGATGAACGCCGCGCTGGAAAGGCTGCATTATTATGTGCCGCAGCGCTACTGGGACGAGGCATTGTCCGGCAAGCGCGGCGAGCTGATCGCCTTTCGCTAAAAATTCAGGGCGCCGATGAGCGCCCTGATGTCATTTCTTTTTCGGCCAGTCGTCTTCGTCATCCCACTGGGCGTTGTTGTCGCGGTGCGGCGGTATCTCCGGCTTGTTGGCCAGATAGCTTTTCACGTCGACGCGGCGCAGTTCCTTAATGCCGCTGACGACCATTCCCACCAGGATCAGCAGGATAATCCACCAGTAATCAGCTAACCATTGCATAGCTACTCCTTTCCTTCACTGCGTATAAAACGCGAAAAAATCGAGGGCAGATGGCGTTCGAGCCATTCAACACCGGCGACCTCCTTATCTTGCCAGGCCGCCAGCAACAGCGCCGGGGTCAGCAAATGTTCGGCTTCTTGCGCCAGCGGCCGGTAGCTCAGATGCCACGGCTCCACCGCCACGCCACCGCTGTCTTCGGTAAAGGGGCGATAGAAACCGAACTCGGCCATATGCGCCGTCAGCCATTGGTTGAGCGGCGCAAAGTAACCGCCTTCTTCATATTCCCACGGCTCCAGCTGCAGCTTTTGCCCTTCCGGCAGCAGCGACGGATCGTAAACGTCCAGATCGCTGCCCCAGTGATGGCGGCTGGCGCCCGGCAGGGCCGACCAGCGCAGGATCGCCTCACAGCGCTCGGCGGCGGACAGCGGCGCAACGTCTATCGGGCGGCTGTCCTTATCTAATACTGGCCGCTGGCCGCAGAATTTGCCATTCCAGATAGCCAGTTGCCGGTCGAAATCGCGGAAGGTGCTGGCGGGCTGGAGATCGAATCCCGCCTCACGCGCGGCCTGCTGCATCGCCAGGAAGGCGTTGACCGCCTGCGGCTGCAGCCGATGGTTCCCGCTCAGCGGCGCCAGGTGTTCGGTTGAGCGGCCGGTGAGCATCTCTGCGTTGATCATGCGACCAATTGCTCCATGATGCGTTGATACATGCGGCTCAGCAGCTGCAGATCCGCGGCGTTGACACATTCGTTGACCTTGTGGATGGTGGCGTTGACCGGCCCCAGTTCTACCACCTGCGCGCCCATCTGCGCGATGAAGCGGCCGTCGGAGGTGCCGCCGGTGGTCAGCAGCTGCGGCGTCAATTCAGAATAGTGCTCGACGGCGTTGACCACCGCATCCACCAGCGCGCCGCGCGAGGTGAGGAACGGCTGGCCGGACAGCCGCCACTCGATGCTGTAATTCAACTGGTGGCGTTCCAGCAGCTCTTCCACGCGCTGCTTGATCATCGCGTCGGTGAGTTCGGTGCTGAAACGGAAGTTGAATTGCACGTAGAGATCGCCCGGGATCACGTTGTTGCTGCCAGTGCCTGCCTGCACGTTGGCGATCTGCATGCTGGTCGGCGGGAAGAACTCGTTGCCGCGATCCCATTCGATCGCCACCAGTTCATTCAGCGCCGGCATGGCGCGGTGCACCGGGTTGTCCGCCAGGTGCGGATAGGCGACGTGCCCCTGTACGCCGTGGATATGCAGGTTGGCGGTGATGGAGCCGCGACGGCCGTTTTTCACCACGTCGCCGACGCGCTCGGTGCTGGACGGCTCGCCGACCAGGCAGTAATCAAGCCGCTCGTTGCGCGCCATCAGCGTTTCGACCACTTTAACCGTGCCGTGGGTGGCGCTGGCCTCTTCATCTGAAGTGATCAGAAATGCCAGGCGGCCCCGATGATTCGGGTTGGCGGCGACAAAGCGTTCCGCAGCTACCACCATCGCGGCCAACGAGCCTTTCATGTCTGCCGCACCGCGGCCATAAAGCATGCCGTCGCGGATTGCCGGTTCAAACGGCGGATTGTCCCAGCGTTTTTCATCGCCGGTCGGCACTACGTCGGTGTGCCCGGCAAACGCCAGGGTTTGCCCTTCGCCGCGCCAGGCCCAGAAGTTTTGGGTGTCTTCGAAGTCCATGGCTTCGACGGTGAAGCCGATCGCCTGCAAACGTTCGATCATCAGCTGCTGGCAGCCTTCGTCATTCGGGCTGAGGGAAGGGCGTTTGATCAACTGCTGGGCCAGTTCGATAACCGGGCAAGTCATACGGCAACCTCGGCGATAAATTGTTGGTAAGCGTCGGCGTTGAAACCGAGCAGCGCGTGGCCGTTGCCGTCGTCCAGCAGCGGACGTTTAATGATTGCCGGCTGCGCCAGCATCAGCGCGATGGCGGCGTCGGCGTTATCGCAGGCATTGCGCTGCGCTTCATCCAGCTTGCGCCAGGTGGTGCCGCGGGTATTGAGCAGCGGCTCCCAACCCAGTTGCGCGACGAAGCCGCGCAACTGCTGTTCGGTCAGGCCGTCGGCGCGATAGTCGTGAAAATGATAGGTCACGCCCTGATCTTCCAGCCAGCGGCGGGCTTTTTTGATGGTGTCGCAGTTTTTGATGCCGTACATCGTCAGCGTTGTCTGTTGCGGTTTGTTTGCCATGGCGTAAAGCTACCTGTCTCGTCGAGTCGATACTGGGCGGCGGACGCGATCTTAGGCCTTCTCGCCGCCCGGCGATAGCAGAGATAATGCCAGTAAAGCGGCGGCGAGATCCAGACAACGATGCGCGTGAGATGCGATTGGGGGCCAGGGAAAGAGGCTGTCAAAGCGATGAAACGGCGACCTTCGCCGGCAGCGCTGTTAAAAGACGCCGGCGAATGCGTTCAGCTACCCCTGCGGTTCTGGGAAAGAAAACGCTATTCTTTATTTATTCTTATGTTTAAACGATCGGTTAAACACCGTACGCGGGTAATATGCAACAGCGGTTTTATCCTGCTGGTGCCGAATTTTTTCATTATTCGCGACTTGTAATGATTGGCGGTTTTATTTCTGATATTCATGGCATTGCTGATATCGGTCAGCGATTTTCCCGTCGACCACTCCGAGAGGAAAAGGGACTCGCGCTGGGAGAGTTGCGGCGGCTCGGTATAGTGACTGTAACGCTTATATAAGTCGCCGATCAGGTGGCTGAAACGGCTCAATGATATAAGGTTTGATAATATAATGGTCTTATTGTCGACAATCACCATTTCATGCGGGCAGTCGGTGATAATGACTATTTTGTAGGTGTTGGGGTTGGCATATTCATCGCGGTAACGCGCTTCAAAATTGGCGATGGTGACATCGATAAAGCAGACTCTTTTGCGGCTAAAGCCGGCCGGTGCACGTTTTTCCGCCCAGGTTTGCTTAAAGAGTTGTCGGATGCCGACGGTGGTATAGGCACACTCGCTGAAAATATCAATTTCCATTTTATTATAGTCCTTTACTTTCTATTTCCCGGTGAGGAACGATATCTTAAAACATAAAAAAAGAAACAATCTAAATAATTTCACATTGAACTTATCTTGTCGCGTAGACGGAGGCCCTCTCTCGGCAGCGGCAAATAAGGAAAGTCTCATATACTAACATGATTTATAAAGAGTAAATCTGCTTTTTAGCCGGCCCTTTGGCCGGAGGCGGTTTAATAGAATAGAAATCCTCTATTAATACTCAGGTTATTAAAAGGAATTAACATAGATGCCACCTATCGCGAAATTAAATTCGATCGTTTTTATCGATGGCTTTAGCGTGGCTGATTTCGTTAATGAGTTAATAACTAAGATATTTCTTGTTTTCTTGCCGTGATGGCGGTTTTATTTTGAACGGTGGAAAGACAGTCGATGAGTTTATGCGGAAATTCGGTTTGAAATTGAGATAAAGATAAATCTAAACAAAGAAAATGCGATGTTTTGAGCGACGAACAGCGCGTAATGTGGGCGATTGATACGGAGAGCTGGCGTGAAAGAATGTCATATCGAAATTTCCGATCGAGTAACACCGGAAATAACGTCTTGTATTGCGGAGGGGTTGGACCGTTTTAATGATCAACAGATCGGCTACGGCGATCGTCTGCCGCTGGCGGTGGTGGTAAAAGATCCCGACAGTGGGGACGTTCTGGGGGGAATTACCGGGCGTTCATCATTAGGGCTGCTGTTTCTCGATCTCTTTTATCTGCCGGAAGCGCTGCGCGGCGCGGGGTTGGGCAGCGAACTGTTGCGCCGTTTCGAACAGGAAGGCCGCCGGCGCGGTTGCCTTTCGGCCGTGTTGTACACCATCAGCTTTCAGGCGCCGGACTTTTATCAACGGCATGGCTGGCAGCGTATGGGGGAGGTGCCTTGCTTGCCGCCGGGAACCAGCCGCGTCTTTATGAGCAAAACTTTGTGAAGCGCGTTTAACGCACGTAGCCTCCCTGTTGCAGGCGCTGCAGAGAGGCGCCGTCCGCATACACCATGCCGGTGGCCAAATCGTGAAAGCCGTACTTTTTATAGAAGGCCCGCTTTTCCGGCACGGAATAGATGAAAATCTTGCCGAGCGGCGCCAAATCTTGCATTACCCGATCCATCAACCTGCGTCCCAGCCCTTGCCCCTGAAAGCGCGGATCGATCGCCACGTCGGCCAGGTAGGCGACCGAGGTCAGATCGCTGATGGCGTGCGCGGTGGCGATCAGTTCGTCGCCGATAAACCCCCAATAGCAAAACTGGCTGTGTTGGTAAACGCGCCGCAGGGTGTGCGGATCGCGTTTGCCCAGCCCGGCGGCCTCCAGCAATTCGCACAGCCGCTGCCAGTCGATGGCGCGGCGGTTCAGATCGGTGACAATTTCCATCGTTTTCCTCTAACCAATAAGATTGAGATCGGCGGCATAGTGCCGAATGGCGCGCTGATAGCCGCGGATGTCGGGGTCTGACGAGGTGTCCGCCAACAGCAACAACAGATCGGCCACGGCCCGTTTATTTTCACCCAGGTTGTACAGCGCCATGGCGCGAAACAACATCAGCTCGTAGGCCTGCGGGAACTCGGTCAGACCGTCGTCGAAAGCCCGTAACGAAGCCGGATATTCTCCCAGGGCGCGGTAGGTGCTGCCGAGGCCCAGCCAGGCCTCGCGGCGCTGGGCGGGCGGCAAATCGCGGGCCAGCGCCGCGAGGTAGCAGGGAATGGCCTGTTGCTCCAGGCCCTGCACGTCATACAGGCAGGCCAGCTGAAGGTGCAATATCGCCGCTTCCGGTTCGGCCGCCAGTTGCCGTAACGCCAGCGCAGTCGCTTCCTGATAGCGGCCCTGCGTTTTCAACTGCGAGAGAGACAAAGAGGTGGACATGATCGGCGCTCCATTGGCGTATTTTTATACCTTTTACACGCTACCGTGGAGAAATTGATATCACAAGGGAATAGCTGCACAACACATTGATGAGATAAATACGAAAATGTGCGCTAAGCCCGGTTTCCGGGCCCGGCATCGTTCCCGTTTCCCTTCACATGGTCAAAAAACAGGCGTAGAATCCGCTTCGTCAAATAATTGAGGTTGTAAAGTATTATGGTTGATCGTGAATTAGGAAACTGGAAAGACTTCATTGATGAGATGTTGGGCAACTGACACAGCGTTGAAGCAGATGGCAAGGTTGAGTCATTGGAGCGTCACTGAAACACCTTGGGAACGAGATTATCGTTCGAAATAAAGCAGCATCGGTAACCCGACGCTGCTTTTTTTATGCGCTGTCTGTTACTCCTCGGTGGTCGGCGTGGCTGCCGGATGCGGTTTCCCCGGGAAGCGGCGGCGCACCAGCACGAAGAACAGCGGCACGAAGAAAATGGCCAGCAGGGTGGCGGAGATCATGCCGCCCATCACCCCGGTGCCGACCGCATGCTGGCTGCCTGAGCCGGCGCCGCTGCTGATGGTCATCGGCAGCACGCCGAAGATAAACGCCAGCGAGGTCATCAGGATCGGGCGCAGACGCATGCGTGAAGCTTCGAGCGTCGCCGACATCAGATCCTGCCCTTTCTGATTCAGTTCATTGGCGAATTCGACGATCAGAATGGCGTTTTTCGCCGACAGCCCAATGATGGTCAACAGGCCGACCTGGAAATAAACGTCGTTCTCCAGCCCGCGCAGCCAGGTAGCGGCGACCGCGCCGATCACCCCCAGCGGCACCACCAGCATCACTGAGAACGGAATCGACCAGCTCTCGTACAGCGCCGCCAGACACAGGAACACCACCAGCAGCGAGATGGCGTACAGCGCCGGCGCCTGCGAGCCGGACAGCCGTTCCTGATAGGACATCGCCGTCCACTCGAGGCCAAAACCGGTCGGCAGTTGGCTGACCAGTTTTTCCATTTCCATCATGGCGGTGCCGGAACTGACGCCGTTAGCCGCTTCGCCGACGATCTCCAGCGCCGAGCTGCCGTTATAGCGTTCCAGCCGCGGCGAACCGTACTCCCAGTGCGAGCTGGCGAAGGCCGAGAACGGCACCATGCCGCCCGCGCCGTTGCGCACATACCATTTGTTGATGTCATCCGGCAACATGCGGAACGGCGCCGCGGCCTGCACGTAAACTTTTTTCACCCGCCCACGGTCGACGAAGTCGTTGACGTAGGTCGAGCCCCAGGCGGTGGAGAGGGTATTGTTGATGTCGTCGATCGACACGCCCAGCGCTTGCGCCTTGCGTTGATCGATGTCGATTTGCAGCTGCGGGCTGTCGTCCAGGCCGTTGTGACGCACGCGCGACAGCAGCGGGTTTTGCGCGGCCAGCTGCAGCAGCTGATCGCGCGCCGCCATCAGCTTGGCGTGGCCGAGCCCGGCGTGATCCTCCAACTCCATATCGAAGCCGGAGGAGTTGCCGAGGCCGGTGATCGCCGGCGGACTGCTGGCGATCACCCGGGCTTCGTTAATCTTGCTGAATGCCAGCGTGGCGCGATCGATGATGTCGAATGAGCTGTTGGCGCCCGCCGTGCGCAGGTCCCAGTCTTTCAGCCGAATGAACAGACGCGCCACGTTTTGGCCGTTGCCCCCCGGCCCGGAGCCGATGATGGCGAACACCGACACCACGTCCTGTTTCTCTTCGGTGAGGAAGTACTGTTCGACCTTTTCCACCACTTTGGACGTTTGCTGCAGGGTCGAACCTGCCGGCAGCTGCACCTGTACGGTGAAGATGCCGCGGTCTTCCTGCGGCAGGAACGAGGTCGGCAGCTTGATGAACAGCAGCGCCATGCCGCCCAGCAACAGCAGATAAATCACCATGTATCGGCCGCTGGCGTGCAGGATGCGCCCCACGCCGCGCTCATAGCGTTCGGTGTTGCGGTTGAACATACGGTTGAACCAGCCGAAGAAGCCGCGCTTGCCGTGGTGGTGCCCCTTGGCGATCGGTTTGAGCAGCGTGGCGCACAGGGCCGGGGTCAGGATCATCGCCACCAGTACCGACAGCACCATGGCGGAGACGATGGTGATGGAGAACTGGCGATAGATGGCGCCGGTGGTGCCGCCGAAGAACGCCATCGGCACGAACACCGCCGACAGCACCAGCGCGATGCCGACCAGCGCGCTCTGGATCTGCCCCATGGATTTGCGCGTGGCCTCGCGCGGCGGCAGGCCTTCTTCGCTCATCACGCGCTCGACGTTTTCCACCACCACGATGGCGTCGTCCACCAGCAGGCCGATCGCCAGCACCATGGCGAACATGGTGAGGGTGTTGATGCTGAAGCCGCAGGCGGAAAGGATGGCGAAGGTGCCCATCAACACCACCGGCACGGCGATGGTGGGGATCAGCGTGGCGCGGAAGTTCTGCAGAAACAGGTACATCACCAGGAACACCAGCAGGATGGCTTCCAGCAGCGTTTTCACCACGTCTTTGATCGAGGCTTTGACGAACGGGGTGGTTTCATAGGCCACTTTGGCCTCCAGCCCGTGCGGGAAGTACTGCGACAGCTCGGCGATCTTGTCCTTCACCAACTGGTCGGTCTGCAGTTCGTTGGCGCCGGAGGCCAGCTTGATATTCATGCCCGCGGCCTGCATGCCGTTGTAGCGGCTGAGGTAGTTGTAGTTCTCGCCGCCCAGTTCGACGGTGGCGACGTTGCCCAGCGTCACCAGCGATCCGTCCTGATTGACCCGCAGGGTGATCTGACGGAACTGTTCCGGCGTCTGGAGCTGCGACTGGGCGTTGATGGTGGCGTTCAACGCCTGTTTATCGACCGATGGCGTGCCGCCCAGTTGGCCGACCGCCACCTGGGCGTTCTGCGATTGAATGGCATTGACCACGTCCTGGGTCGTGAGCTGGTAACTGTTGAGCTTGTTGGGATCGAGCCAGATGCGCATGGCGTATTGCGAGCCGTACACGTCCATGCTGCCGACGCCGTTGATGCGGCTAAGCGGATCCTGCAGGTTGGAGACGATGTAATCGGCGATGTCCTGCTTGTCCATGCTGTTGTCGGTGGAGACGAACGCCACCATCATCAGCGTGGTGTCGCCGGATTTCGACACCGTGACCCCCTGATTCTGCACCGCCTGCGGCAGGCGCTTGATCGCCGCCTGCAGCTGGTTTTGTACCTGCTGCATCGCCTCGTTGGGATCGGTGCCGGCTTCGAACGTCAGCGTGACGGTCGCCTGGCCGGTATTGGTGCTCTGCGACGACATATACATCATGTTGTCGAGGCCGGTCATATTCTGTTCAATGATCTGCGTGACGGTGTTTTCCAGCGTTTGCGCCGAAGCACCTGGGTAAGTTGCGCTGATGCGCACGTTCGGCGGCGCCAAATTCGGGTATTGTTCCACCGGTAAAGAAAAAATCGCCAATGCCCCGGTCAGGCAAAGAATAATTGCCAGCACCCAGGCGAAAATCGGGCGATCAATAAAAAAATTGGCCATGCAGCGCGAACCTCGTTATGACTTGTTCTATCTTTAAAACGCATCGGAAATATGCATTTCAGCGGCAGGGAAGGATTCCGGCGCTATTGCACTTTACTCGGGATAGTCGAGGAAAGCGTGGAGAAAAAAAGGAGATAGTGTAAATAACGGTAGCGGAAAACGGCGTGGATGCACCGGCGTCGATAATTGTACGCTATTAAGACATTTTTATTACTATCAAAGGCCTTGCGCATGTCTTCGCCGCAGGGAACAGGAAAGTAAAAAACTGGACTCACCTTACAGCAGGAGCTTGGCATGGGAATTAACCCGGTATTTGCCCGTCGGCTTTATTTATGCTGGCTGATCAGCCACAGTGAGCGGCCCAATGTGCCGCGGTTGATGGCGTTGACCGGCTGGCCGCGCCGCACGTTGCAGGATGTGCTGAAGGCGTTGCCCGGCATGGGCGTCGAGCTGCAGTTCGTGCAGCAGGGCGTGCGCAACAATGACGGTTTCTATCAGCTGGAAAGCTGGGGGCCGTTCAACAAGAGTTGGGTGCATCAGCATCATCAGGCGCTGCTCAGCGCCATCGAGTAAGTGGCCCCGGTGTATTGGCCGGGGCGGGGCGATCAGTGGCTTTTGTACTCCAGGTACATCACCGTCGCCGCCACGCGAGAACGCACGTCCAGCTTGCGCAGTATGTTGCGGATGTGCACCTTCACCGTTTCCTCAGAGATATGCAACTGCGCCGCCACCTGTTTGTTGGACAGGCCGCGCGCCACCTCTTGCAAGACGTCCAGTTCGCGTTCGGTCAAGGCGGTGAAGGGATCGCGCTGCTCGCTGCGCGCCAGCAAATAGTCGGCCATGGCATCGCTGATCACGTTCTGCCCCTCGGCGGCGGCGCTGATGTGTTCCAGCAGTTGCTCCGGCTCACTGTCTTTCAGCAGATAGCCGTCGGCGCCGGCGTCGATCAGCGCGTACAGATCGCTGCGCGCGTCGGAGACCGTCAGCACGATGATGCGCGCGTCCACGCCTTCGTCGCGCAGGGCCCGCAGCGTATCCAGCCCGGACATGCCCTTCATGTTCAGATCCAACAAGATCACGTCCGGAGCGTGCTGCAGCGCCAGCGCAACCGCCTCGCTGCCGTTGCCGGCCTCTGCCACCACGCCAAATCGCGCATCCAGTCCCAGCAGTTGTTTGATGCCGCGCCGCATCAACGGATGATCGTCAACGATCATGACTCGATATTGCTTCATCACCATGAAATATGCTCCCTGTAGCAAGTAAAGCCACTCAAACGCGCCCGGAGGCGTGCTTCACAGTGGGACTGTCTCTTCAAAAATAGCGGCAATCTGCACCGCAAACCTCTCCGGGCGGTCTTCTGCCCGGCGGTAACCGTAACGCAGGGTGAACAGCCGCAAGGTCAGGGCGAGAATGTCAGGCAGACCGCCGTGCCGCCGCCGCTTCTGCGCCGGATGCGCAGCGTTCCTCCCAGTCGCGCCGCGCGTTCGCTCATGATGGTCAAGCCGTAATGCCCTTCCGGTTCTTCCAGACTGGCGATGCCGCAACCGTCGTCGGTAATACTGAATACGTTGTCGCCTGCGGCGTTGACCTCGCAACACACCGCGATCTCGCTTGCTCCGGCGTGCTTGACGGCATTGAGCACCGCTTCGCGCACGATCTGCAGCGCGTGCACCTGCTGCTGGGCGTTGAGCGCCTGCGAGGGCAGCCGACAGTGTAACTGAATCCGCGCGGGGGTTAGCGCCTTTAATGGCTGCAACAGTTGCTCCAGCGCGGCATTCAGATCCGCCTCCTGAATGTTGAGGCGGAAGGTGGCCAGTAATTCTCTCAGCTGGCGATAGGCATCGGCCAGCGTGCGATCGAAATCGTCGATAATCGTCTGCGCCGCCGGATCGTCGGCGGCGCGCCTGAGCAGCGTCAGCTGGATGCGCAGGAACGACAGCGTCTGCGCCAGCGAATCGTGCAGCTCGCGCGCGATGGTCCCACGCTCTTCCATCAACAGCAGATATTGGTACTGCTTTTGCGCCCGGTTGAAGTAGACGCCGCGCCCCAGCATGTTGGCCAGGCTCTGCATCAGGTGAGGATGCGGCGGCTGCACTTCTGGCTGCCATCGCAACTCGCCCAGCAGTTTATCGCCTTGGGTGATCGGCAGCGCGCTCCAGGTTTGCGCCGGCGCCGGCTCTCCTTCGTTCAGTTGCCACTGGCCATGATCGTCCGCCACGTTCAACCGGATGCAGCGCAGTCGTTCGCTTTGGCGCACGATGCGCAGCACATTTTCGAACGCTTGCTGATCGATCTGGCGCACGCTCAGCGCCTGCGAGCAGCGATACAGCACCTCCAGCGTTTCGTTGGCCTGCTGCAGGCGGCGGGTCTTTTCCTGCACTTTCAGCTCCAGCGACTGATAGAGCCGGGCCAGCTCGTCCGACATGGCGCTGAAGGTTTGCGACAGCACGCCGAGTTCGTTCGGCAGCGCCACGTCCAACTGCGGGTGGCGAAAATCGCGCTGTTGCACGCGCTGGCTGGCCTCGACCAGATGCTGCAGCGGCGTGACCACCTGGCGGCGCATAAAACGAATGCAGAACAGCACCAGGCCGATGATGGCGGCGTAGCCCAGTACGCTGACGGCGGCCACCAGGGTGAGTTTCAACTCGGAATAACGCTGCAGAGCGGAAACGAAATGGTCAACGCGATTGACATGGCCGGCGACCTCCGCCCGGTAGGCGGTCGCCTGCCCGTCACGGATCTGCCGCTCCATCGTTTGCCATGTTCGTTGCAGCGCCAGATAGTGGTTGCGCACCTCAGCCGGAACGTAAAAGCGCGCCAGCTTTTGCAGCGCCGGCGCCTGTAAAGATTGCCGATACTGCTGCAGGTGCAGCTCCAGCTCCGGGCTCTGCCGGTCAAGATCAAAGGCCAAGCGGTAGCTTTGCATGCGCAGCGAACCGGCAATGTTGATCGCCTCGGCATCACTCTGGCTGCCGGCGACGGTCGTCAACGCCAACCCGGTGGCGAGCACCGACAGTATCACGATGCCGAACAGCGCTCTGGCCAGGCTGCCGGTCACGGAACGTTTAACAAGCAATCACGGAATCCTTTTCTCTCAGGTGAGGCGCTTCGCCAGTTTCATTCGAAAGCAAAACTATAACTTTTGCAACTAAATTGCACCGCGATTTGTATCAAGTTGTCAACAAAACGGGAACAATTGTCGTTGTGTAATCAAATGAATAGCGAAATGCCCACCGATGTTCAGCGGCGGGCCGGTTTCCTCTGGTGATTTGTCTTTGGGGGGCGAATCGCACTGGGTTTTATGCAATGTCATGCGCCTGAGCGCGACTTATTTTCCATTATTTTAAGCAATGTTAAGTCCCGGCTTGTCCGGCGGGGTACGGTGTGATTTTTGTTGCAAATCGTCTGCCGCGGCGCGGCGTAATCGCGGTATGATCTTCAGGTTGCAACTCAAGGGAAAAGGGTCATGTCGTCGAAAATTGAGAATGTGAAGAAAGAGCTGTTGTCGGACAACTGGTATGTGCTGCACAAGTACACGTTCGATCTGAAACGCAAAAACGGCGGTTCGGTGCAACAGATGCGCGAGGTCTACGATCGCGGCAACGGCGCCACCATTTTGCTGTACAACCGCGCCAAGGGCACGGTGGTGCTGACCAATCAATTCCGCATGCCGACCTATGTCAACGGCAACGAAAGCGGCATGCTGCTTGAGGCCTGCGCCGGCCTGCTGGATGCCGACTCTCCGGAGCAGTGTGCGCGCCGCGAAGCGGTGGAAGAGACCGGTTTTCAGGTGGGTGAGGTCAAGAAAATCTTCGAAGCCTACATGTCGCCCGGCGGCGTGACCGAGATCGTGCACTTCTTTATCGCCGAATACCATGACGATGAGCGACGCGCGGCCGGCGGCGGCATTGAAGATGAAGATATTGAAGTGATCGAACTGCCGTTCAGCGAAGCGGTGGCGATGATCGCCGATGGCCGTATTAAAGACGGCAAGACCATCATGCTGCTGCAATATTTGCAGATTCATCGGGTGATGGCATAAAAAAAGCCGGTCACGATGACCGGCTTTTTTATCGGCTGGCGCCGGGTTGCTTACTTCAGCAGCGCCTGCGCCTTCGCCACCACGTTGTCCACGGTGAAGCCGAACTCGGCGAACAGCTGCTCCGCCGGCGCCGACTCACCGAAGGTGGTCATGCCCACGATGGCGCCGTTCAGGCCCACGTACTTGTACCAGTAGTCCGCGATACCCGCTTCCACCGCCACGCGCGCCGTCACCGCCGCCGGCAGCACCGACTCGCGGTATGCCGCATCCTGCTTGTCGAACGCGTCGGTCGACGGCATCGACACCACGCGCACCTGGCGGCCCGCCGCGGTCAGCTTGTCCGCCGCTTCCACCGTGATGCCCACTTCGGAGCCGGTGGCAATCAGGATGACGTCCGGCGTGCCCGCGCAGTCTTTCAGCACGTAGCCGCCGCGGTACACGTTCGCCAGCTGCTCTGCGGTGCGCGGCTGCTGGGTCAGGTTCTGGCGCGAGAACACCAGCGTGGTCGGGCCGTCGTTGCGCTCGATGCCGTACTGCCACGCCACCGCCGATTCCACCTGGTCACACGGGCGCCAGGTGCTCATGTTCGGGGTCACGCGCAGGCTCGCCAACTGCTCCACCGGCTGGTGGGTCGGGCCGTCTTCGCCCAGACCGATGGAGTCGTGGGTGTAGACGAACACGTTGCGCAGCTTCATCAGCGCCGCCATGCGCACCGCGTTGCGGGCGTATTCCACGAACATCAGGAAGGTCGCCGAGTACGGCAGGAAGCCGCCGTGCAGCGCGATGCCGTTGGTGATGGCGGTCATGCCGAACTCGCGCACGCCGTAATGAATGTAGTTGCCCGCCGGGTCAACGTTCAGCGCTTTCGAGCCGGACCACATGGTCAGGTTGCTCGGCGCCAGGTCGGCGGAGCCGCCCAGGAACTCCGGCAGCACCTTGCCGAACGCTTCCAGCGCGTTCTGCGACGCCTTGCGGCTGGCGATGTTGGCCGGGTTGGCCTGCAGTTTTTCCACGAACGCCTTGGCGTCGGCTTTCCAGTCGGCCGGCAGCTCGCCGTTCATGCGGCGCTTGAACTCGGCAGCCTGCTCCGGGAAGGCCCTGGCGTAGGCGGCGAACTTGTCGTTCCAGGCCGCTTCTTTGGCCTGACCGGCTTCCTTGGCGTCCCACTGGGCGTAGATGTCCTGCGGGATTTCAAAGGCGGCGTATTTCCAGCCCAGCGCTTCGCGGGTGGCGGCCACTTCGGCTGCGCCCAGCGCGGCGCCGTGCACGTCATGGGTGCCGGCCTTGTTCGGCGAACCGAAGCCGATAACGGTCTTGCACATCAGCAGCGACGGCTTGTCGGTCACCTTGCGGGCTGCTTCAATCGCGGCCTTGATGGCGTCCGGGTTGTGGCCGTCGACGTTGCGCACCACGTGCCAGCCGTAGGCTTCGAAGCGCAGGGCGGTGTCGTCGGTGAACCAGCCGTCGACGTGGCCGTCGATGGAGATGCCGTTGTCATCGTAGAAAGCGGTCAGCTTGCCGAGCTTGAGGGTACCGGCCAGGGAGCAGACTTCGTGCGAGATGCCTTCCATCATACAGCCGTCGCCCATGAAGGCGTAGGTGTGGTGGTCAACGATGTCGTGACCCGGGCGGTTGAACTGCGCCGCCAGGGTGCGTTCGGCGATGGCGAAGCCGACGGCGTTGGCGATACCCTGGCCCAGCGGGCCGGTGGTGGTTTCAACGCCCGGGGTGTAGCCGTACTCCGGGTGCCCTGGGGTTTTGGAGTGCAGCTGACGGAAGTTTTCCAGCTCGCGCATCGGCAGGTCGTAGCCGGTGAGGTGCAGGAGGCTGTAAATCAACATGGAGCCGTGGCCGTTGGAGAGCACGAAACGGTCGCGGTCAGCCCAGTGCGGGTTAGTCGGGTTGTGGTTGAGGTAGTCACGCCACAGGACTTCGGCGATGTCCGCCATGCCCATAGGGGCCCCCGGGTGGCCGGAATTTGCTTTTTGTACGGCGTCCATGCTGAGTGCGCGGATGGCGTTGGCAAGCGCTTTACGAGAGGACATGTTTTACTCCAGTGCGGTTACAGTTGAGCGGCCAACATGTCTTCCAGCTTCTGCTGGTCGACGGCGAACAGGCGAATGCCTTCGGCGAGTTTCTCCACCGCCATGGCGTCCTGATTGTGCAGCCAGCGGAATTCCGCTTCGGCCAGCGGGGCAGGTTGGTGGAAGCCCTCGGTAGACGGGGTCAGCTTGCGCTCGACCGGCTGGTCGCTGTTTTTCAGCTGTTCAAGCAGGTTCGGCGCGATGGTCAGGCGATCGCAGCCGGCCAGCGCCAAAATCTGCTCAACCTTACGGAAGCTGGCGCCCATGATCACCGTCTGGTAACGATGACGCTTGTAGTATTCATAGATGGTACGCACCGACTTCACGCCCGGATCCTGATCGGCATCGTAGTCGGCGGCAGGCTGTTTGGCTTGATACCAGTCATAGATGCGGCCGACGAACGGCGAGATCAGATACACGCCGGCTTCGGCGCAGGCGCGAGCCTGGGCGAAGGAGAACAGCAGCGTCAGGTTGGTGTTGATGCCTTCTTTTTCCAGCTCTTCGGCGGCTTTGATGCCTTCCCAGGTGGAAGCCAGTTTGATCAGAATGCGCGATTTGTCGATGCCCTGTTCCTGATACATGGCGATCAGCTTGCGCGCTTTGGCGACGCACATGCCGCGATCGAACGACAGACGGGCGTCCACTTCGGTGGAGATGCGGCCCGGCACGCTTTTGAGGATCTCGACGCCGATATTGACCGCCAGCTTATCGCTGGCGTTGATCAGCTGGGTTTCCTTGCTGCCGCCCTGGCGGCGGGCATACTCCAGCGCTTCGGTGATCAGCGCCTTGTACTGCGGCAGCGCGGCGGCTTTCAGGATCAGCGAAGGGTTGGTGGTGGCGTCCTGGGGTTCGAACTGGCGGATGGATTCGATATCGCCGCTGTCGGCGACCACCGTGGTCAGCTGCTTGAGTGCGTCTAATTGATTCATTGATAAGCTCCTTGACCAAGCTCAACGTAGGGAAATGAGAACCTTTTGCATCGTAGGGGGAACACACTGCATCATCGGGTCGGGAATGAAAATGCGCTTTTTCTGATTGTTGCGATGGATAATAACAATGAATGCCGAATAAACCCAGGCGGGGCGCGGCTTGCGGCGGTGGCAGGCGAAGGAGGCGGTAGCGCGAGAGCCAAAAAAGAAGGGTTCAGCGCCAGGCTGAACCCTCAAAGATCGCCTCATTTGGCCGATTATTTGCTCAGGTTGACATCGATCGCCTGGTAGAAGGCGTTGGCGGTGTCGGCTATATCCCACACGGCAAGGATCACGTGCGAACCGCTGCGATCTGCCGGTATGTTGCACTGGTGGGTCACCTGCGCGGCAGGAATGGCGCCGCCGTCGTTGAACTGGCAGAACGGCGTCAGATCAAAGGAGGCGCGGGTCAGCGGTTGCGAAGCGTCCCAGTTCGGCTTGGTGATGAAATAGCGCCAGCTGGTAGTGCTGTGACGCGCGGTCAGCTTCCAGGTAAAGGAGTTGGGGCCGGTTTTCAGGTTGAGCTTGTTCCAGCGCGTCGGCGTTTGCTGATCCAGTTCGAAGAAGGTGGATTTGTCGGCGCTGGCGATATGGCCGTCAGCCGGACCGGCCTGCGGGAAGCCTTTCAGGCCTTCGACGCTCTGCGGTTCATACTGCACGCTGCCGCACTGGGTGTTGAGCTGCAGTTTGCACTGATAGGCGCGGCTGGCCGGTGATTCGACATAACCGTGGGCATTCGCCTGTTGCGAAACGCCGAACATGGCCGCGCTCAGCAGGCCCAGAGAGAGCAGGGTACGGGAAGATTTGTTCATAAGTCACTCCTGACTGAAATTATGTTGTAAGTTGAGCGTATTTCACCGACAAAATGAGAGGCTAATAACGTAATTGGAAATAACCATTTCTGTCGGCTTGTTTTATTTTTATCATTCTGGTTTGGCCGTAGATCGGAATGTTTTACCGGCTATTAACGAAAAATATTATGATGACGATCTTTGATCGTTAGGCTGAATTTATTTAACTTTCACAATGTAAAAGCACGGCGCTATGATGAAATTTATATCAGGTAGTGATGAATAGTATTTAAGATAGCGCTCTCATTTATGAAGTATATTGCTTGTTGCCTTGAGCACCCTTGTTCGACTTGATCGATTTTTGTGCGCCACCACCTTGGGAATTTAGTGTCATTTTTCTTATTTTATTTTAAAGAGGAATTTGTATGACTAGATTATCCCTGGACGCGATTAAAATAATCAGCACCATCAAGAGCACCGGCTCTTTCTCTATGGCGGCGGAGGCGCTGCATAAAACGCCTTCGGCGATCTCTTATCGGGTTTCCAATATTGAAAGCAAACTCTGCGTGAAACTTTTTCATCGCAATGGCCCCATGATTACCCTGACGGATGAAGGGGAGTTTCTCCTGCAGGAGGGCAGCTGGATATTAAATGCGGTGCAGGATCTGGAAAGTCGGGTCAGAAACATCCCCAAGCTGGACAATAATATCCGCCTGGCGGTGGACACCTTCTTCCCGCTGGAGACCCTGACGCAGGATATCCGCGATTATATTCAGCATTGCCCGAACGCCAATATCTCGGTGCAGCGGGAAGCCTTGAACGGCACCTGGGATGCGCTGAAGAACAACCGGGCGGACCTGATCATCGCCATTGGCCAAATTCCCGACAGCGTACAGGCCAAAACCCTGATGCTCGGCAAGCTCAACTTTGTGCTGTGCGTGTCGCCTTCGCACCCGTTCGCGGCGCAGAGAAAGCCGGTGTGCAAGAAGCAGCGCTTGAACGACATCGTGGTCGCGATCGCCGACAGCAGCCATGAGCTGCCTAAACGCAATCACGGTACGCTGCCTCTGCAGCGCCAACTGGTGGTGTGCGACGTGGAAAGCAACCTGGCGCTGCTCAAACGCGGCATCGGCCACGCTTTTCTGCCGCCGTCGCTGATTGAAAAGGAGCTGGCCAGCGGCGAACTGGTGACGGTGCCGGTGGAGATGCAGAAGGGCGACGAAATGATTTGGCTGGCGTGGCATCCGGCCAGCAAGGGCGCCGGGTTTAACTGGTGGCATGAGCGGCTGACGCGCAAAAGCGATGTTTACAGCCTGATGGGCCGGGAAGTGGTGCGGGATGGCGGCTATCCTTGGTGCCACAACTGAAGGGATAGAGACGAAGGGACGCGAAAATCAAACGGTTAACTCAATGAAAACCCCGCAGCGCTCGGCTACGGGGTTTTTTTATGGCTTACGCCACGCGGCCCACCTTCAACCAGGCGCTGTCGGAACCGGGTGCCGAGGTGATATAGCCCCATTTGGTCTGCCAGACGTAACCCTGATAGGACACCAGCGCGCCTTGCGCGTAAGTGGTGCCCGGCACGTAGGCCGGTGCCGTCATGATCGGCAGGTTGCCGGGGCCGACGCCGGTGTAGCGCAGGCCGGTGCCCATATCCAGCTGGCTGTCGTCGTAGTCTGCGGCGTTGAAATAGCGATCCAGCGCGGCCAGCAGATCGCCGTTGCGGTTGTCTTGCCCCAGATGCCAGAACATCACGCCGCCCAGCTGCTGCTGCTTGATGTACTTCGCTTTGTATTTGAAGCTTTCGGCATCGTCATAGGTGACGAACAGCCCGTTCTGCGCATGATACAGGTAAGGGGTTTTGGTCTTGTCGTTCCACAACCGCTGATAGCCGTAGTTGCCCTGCAGCATCTGCTCCAGCTGACGATAGGAGGCGATGCGCGGATCTTTGTCGCGCACGCACTCTTCGCAGCCCACCAGCCAGTAGTCGGTGCTCGGATACGGATCTTCGCCCGGCGTGCTGTGGCTGCTGTACTGGCCGCCGTTGCTGCCGCTGACGCCTTTGAAGGCGCGGCCGTAGAAGGGGACGCCCATCACGATCTTGGCGCTCGGCACGCCTTCCATCATCAGGTGTTGCTGCACTGCGGCGTCGACCGTCAGGCTGAACGGGCTGGGGAAGGCGCGGGTCAGCTCTTCCCAGCTCCAGCCCAGATTGGCTTCGCGCAGCGCGTTGTAGAAGGTCGGCCCGGCCGCGTCGCCGAACAGCGCCGCCTGGTGGTTGGTGATCTTCTCCCAGGGGCCGGCCAGATCGTAGGTCATCAGGTTGATGTAATCGAGCGGCGCGACGATCTGCGCCAGCTTGCTGTAATAGCGCGACAGGAAGAAGGCGCCGCCGGCGCCGGCGATGGTCAACTGATACGGCAGCGCCTGGCGGCCGTCGGCGACGGTTTGCTGATTCAGCAGGGTGCGGATCTCTTGCAGCGCGGCGATGAAACCGTCCACTTCTGAGGCCTGCGGGTACTCCCAGTCGATGTCCACGCCGTCGAAGCCGTAATCCTTCATGATGCGCACGCAGGATTGGGCAAACTTGGTGCGCGATGCCGGGGTCTTCACCGCGTTGACGTAGTTGGCGTGCGACACGCCCAAATCGTTGGAGTAGTACCAGCCGCCGATGGAGAACATGATGCGCAGACTGGGGTTGTGCGCTTTGAGCGCGGTCAGGCGATTGACGACATCACGCGCCTTGGCGTCGTTGGTGGCCGGATCCCAGGCGCATTCCAGATTGCTGTTGATATCCAGGAACGAGAAGTTGATGTGCGTCAGCTGTTTGGCTTTGGCCGGCGTGATGTTGGAAACCGGGAACGGCACGACGGAGGTATCGGACTCGGTGTAATTATTGATTTGGTTGGTCGGAATAAAATAATACCCAATAACGGCTTTGCGTGTGGACATGGCATTTCTCCAGAGTGGATGTTTTTAGGGTGGGGAACTATTTCCCACAGCCATTAATGTTTATTTTTGGTGAAAACAAAAGTCGAAATAAATCACGATAACAATGAATTTTTATTTACCGCCGCCTGCATTAGCGTCTAGGTGTTGTGCCAGCGTTCAGCATGAATGAATTCGACCGTAGGGCCTGTATTTATTCATTTGCTTTGTCATAGCATCCTTAACTAGATTCTGATTATCCGATGTCCCACCGGCCGTGATTGGCATTTAATTAAAAATAAAAAAAGGAGATGAGCTATGTCCAGCATAGAGCCTGACGCTGTTGGCTTAATAGTCCAGCGAGTATGTGAATATCTGCAGCCGGTATTGAACGCCATTCTGGCCGGCGTAATGGCGTTATTGCACGGCGCCTATCGCAACGTGGGCATTCGGCGCCGTTTATTGAATGCGGCGATGTGCGCGTTATTAGCCTGGACGGTACGCGATGCGCTGGCGTTGATGGGCCTGGAATTAAAGTGGGCGAATTTGGCCAGCGTGCTGATTGGCTTTATGGGGGCGGATTACATCAACGCCTTAATTAAGAAATTCATTGGTAAAAAAACGGGGTTTAAAAATGTTAAATGACATCGAAGATATTCGCTTTACCGTCCGCAGCGAAGAGAACCTGCGCGGCGTGCACCCGGATCTGGTGCGCGTTATTCGTCTGGCGCTGCGTTATTCGCTGGTGCCGTTCTCCGTCAGCGAGGGGCTGCGCAGCATGGCGCGCCAGCGGGAAATGGTGCGCGCCGGCAGCAGCCAAACGTTGCGCAGCCGCCACCTGACCGGCCACGCGGTGGACGTGGTGGCGATGCCGGCGGGCGTGGTCTCCTGGGAGTGGGATTACTACGCGCAGATTGCGGTGGCGGTGCGGCGCGCGGCGCGCGAATGCGGCATCAACGTCGAATGGGGCGGCGAATGGAAAACCCTCAAGGATGGCCCGCACTTCCAACTGCCGTTTCGGGATTACCCGGCATGAGCGGCTGGCTGCAAAAACTGATGCAGGGCGGGTTGTTGCTGTTGCTGCTGGCGGCTATCTGCCTTGGTAGCTACAGCTCGCTGTTGTCGCACCAGTTGGCGTCTGCGCGGCAACAGGCGGAGGAACTGCAAAAAAGCCTGGCGCAGCAGGCCGGTCTGATCGCCACCCTGCAGACCCAGGATGCGCAAAACCGTGTGCTGATGGCGGCGCAGCAGCGGCAGGAACGGCAGCTGCGCCAACAGCACGAGGCTTATCAGAGGAAATACCGTGAAGCGATTAAAAACGATCCCTGCGCTGCTCAGCCTCTGCCTGGCGCTGTGCTTGAGCTCCTGCGCCCGGCCGCCGGCGCCCCAGGCCGTGCCGCTGTTGCCCCCTGAGTCGGTGTTTGCGCCCTGTGAGCAACCGCAGCTGCAAGGCGAGACCTGGGGCGATGCGGTAAGCTATACCCTGGCGTTACAAACCTCGTTACACATTTGCGCCGGTCAGGTGGCGACGCTCAACGCCTGGCGCGCCACGCTGCCGTCGCACTGACGGCGGCGTTTCTTTGCGCGTCCCGCAGACCTTCTTTTTTTACTTTTAAAACGGTCTTTCGACCCAGGTTATGGCGCGCTTCAAAGTTTGTGATGTTTCTCTCACTATACTTCAAGGCTGTGCCCTGTCATTGTACTTGGGCGCCACGGCCCACGGCAGGGCGCAGCCTCAAAGCCTTACCTCAACATAAAAGCAAAAAACAAAGGAATCCATAATGGACGAACAGCTCAAACAGAGTGCCCTTGATTTCCATCAGTTTCCTGTCCCAGGGAAGATCCAGGTTTCCCCTACCAAACCGTTGGCGACCCAGCGCGATCTGGCGTTGGCCTATTCGCCGGGCGTCGCCGCGCCTTGCCTCGAGATCGCCGAAGATCCGCTGGCGGCCTACAAATACACCGCGCGCGGCAATCTGGTGGCGGTGATTTCCAACGGCACGGCGGTACTGGGTCTGGGCAATATCGGCGCGTTGGCCGGTAAGCCGGTAATGGAAGGCAAGGGCGTTTTGTTCAAGAAGTTTTCCGGTATCGATGTGTTTGATATCGAAGTGGATGAGCATAACCCTGACAAGTTAATCGACATTATCGCCGCGCTGGAACCGACCTTCGGCGGCATCAACCTGGAAGACATCAAGGCGCCAGAGTGTTTCTACATCGAACAGAAACTGCGCGAGCGCATGAAGATCCCGGTGTTCCACGACGACCAGCACGGCACGGCGATCATCACCACTGCGGCGGTGCTCAACGGCCTGCGCGTGGTGAAGAAGAATATCTCCGACGTACGCCTGGTGGTGTCCGGCGCCGGCGCGGCCTCCATCGCCTGCCTGAACCTGCTGGTGGCGCTGGGGCTGCGGCAACAGAACATCACCGTTTGCGACTCCAAGGGCGTCATCTATAAAGGCCGCGACGCCAACATGGAGCAGACCAAAGCCGCCTACGCCATCGAGGATAACGGCCAGCGCACGCTGGGCGACGCCATCCCGAACGCCGACATCTTCCTCGGCTGCTCCGGCCCGGGCGTCCTGACGCAGGATATGGTGAAAACCATGGCGCGCGATCCGCTGATCATGGCGCTGGCCAACCCGGAACCGGAAATTCTGCCGCCGCTGGCCAAAGCGGTGCGCCCGGACGCCATCATCTGTACCGGCCGTTCCGACTACCCGAACCAGGTGAACAACGTCCTGTGCTTCCCGTTCATCTTCCGCGGCGCGCTGGACGTGGGTGCCACCACCATCAACGAAGAGATGAAGCTGGCCTGCGTGCATGCCATCGCCGATCTGGCGCTGGCGGAGCAGAGCGACGTGGTGGCTTCTGCCTATGACGACCAGGATCTCTCCTTCGGGCCGGAATACATCATTCCGAAACCGTTCGATCCGCGCCTGATCGTCAAGATCGCGCCGGCGGTAGCCAAGGCGGCGATGGATTCCGGCGTGGCGACGCGCCCGATCGAAGACTTCGACGCCTACGTCGAGAAGCTGGCGGAGTTCGTCTACAAAACCAACCTGTTCATGAAGCCGATCTTCTCGCAGGCGCGCAAAGAGGTGAAGCGGGTGGTGCTGGCGGAAGGCGAGGAAGAGCGCGTGCTGCACGCCACGCAGGAGCTGGTGTCGCAGGGGCTGGCCTTCCCGATCCTGGTCGGCCGCCCGAGCGTGATCGAGATGCGCCTGAAAAAATTGGGTCTGCAGCTGACGCCGGGCAAAGATTTCGAAGTGGTAAACAACGAGTCGGATCCGCGCTTTAACGAATACTGGGGCGAGTACTACCAGATCATGAAACGTCGCGGCGTCTCGCAGGAACAGGCGCGCCGCGCGGTGATCGGCAACCCGACGCTGATCGCCGCCATCATGCTGCACCGCGGCGAAGCGGATGCGATGATCTGCGGCACCATCGGCAGCTACCACGAGCATTACGACGTGGTGAAGAACGTGTTCGGCTTCCGTGAAGGCGCGCACGTCGCCGGTGCGATGAACGCGCTGCTGTTGCCGAGCGGCAACACCTTTATCGCCGACACCTACGTCAACGACGATCCGACGCCGGAGCAGCTGGCGGAGATCACTCTGATGGCGGCGGAAACCGTGCGCCGCTTCGGTATCGAGCCGAAGGTGGCGCTGCTGTCTCACTCCAGCTTCGGGTCTTCCGACTGCCCGGCGGCGCGCAAGATGCGTAAAACGCTGGAGTTGGTGAACGAGCTGGCGCCGGAGCTGGAGATCGACGGCGAAATGCACGGCGACGCCGCGCTGGTGGAAAGCATCCGTCACGATCTGATGCCGGACAGCCCGCTGAAAGGCTCGGCCAACCTGCTGATCATGCCGAACATGGAAGCAGCGCGCATCAGCTACAACCTGCTGCGCGTCTCCTGCTCGGAAGGGGTGACCGTCGGGCCGGTGCTGATGGGGGTCGCCAAGCCGGTGCACATCCTGACGCCGATCGCCTCGGTGCGTCGCATCGTCAACATGGTGGCGCTGGCGGTAGTGGAAGCCCAGACCGAACCGCTGTAAGCCCGGGTTGAGTGACTGGCCCCCTGCGCCGCTGGCGCCGGGGGCTTTTTTATGCCTTGCAGCGTGCGGCGATGGCGCGGATATCCTGCGGGGTGGTGCGGCAACAGCCGCCGATCAATTGTGCGCCGAGCGTGCGCCACTCCGTCGCCTGATCGGCCAGGCTGCCGTGCTCGCCGCCGCAGGCGTGCCAGGTTTTGCTCACCGCATCGTAGTGCTCGCCGGAGTTTGGATACACCAGCAGCGGTTTGTCGGCCAGCGCACCCAGCTGGCGCAGCGCCGGGGCGACCTTGTCCAGCGCGATGCAGTTGATGCCGATGGCCAACACCTGTGGGTTGCCGCGCAGCGCGGACAGGACCTCCGTCAGCGGCGTGCCGTCGCTGAGGTGTTGGCTGTCGCGCAGGGTGAAGGCGAACCAGGCGCCGAGCGTCGGGAATTCCTGCAGCAGCGTCAGCAGCGCCTGCAGTTCGGCGAACGACGGCAGCGTTTCGCAGGCCAGCAGATCGACGCCGGCGGCGGCCAGGGCTGCAATACGCGGGCGGTGGAAGGCAATCATGTCATCCTGCGTCAGCCGGTAGTCGCCGCGGTATTCCGAGCCGTCGGCCAGATAGGCGCCGTACGGGCCCACCGAACCGGCGATCAGCAGCGGCGCGGCCTGCGGGTGCGCGGCCAGATAATCGCGGCGCGCGCGTTGCGCCAGCTGCACGCTTTTGGCGATCAGCGCCAGCGACCGATCCTGATCCAGGCCGCGGCGCAAGAAGCCCTGCGGCGTGGCCTGATAGCTGGCGGTGATGGCGCAGTGGGCGCCGGCGTTGAAATAATCGAGATGCACCTGATAGATAAGCTCGGGATTTTCAATCAGCACTTTGGCCGACCAGAGCGGATCGGTCAGATCGCAGCCGCGCGCTTCCAGCTCGGTGGCCAGCGCGCCGTCCAGGATCAGCGTGGGGTGTTCGGCCAGCAGGCGGGCGACGGGGTTATTAACCGACATGTTGTTCTCCCAAAGCGGTTTTTTGCCCGGCGCGCCGGGTCAGGAAATAGGTGAGGTAGCACAGGGCGACGAACGGCAGTCCGCAGTAGAGCGCAATGCGCTGCTCCGGATCGAACGCCAGCCCGATGCAGGCCAGCAGGCACAGCGCAAAGCCGAGGATCGGCGTCAGCGGGTAACCGGGGGCGCGGTATTTCAGGCCGCTTATCGGCTGGCCGCTGCGCAGGTAGGCGCGGCGGAAAGCAAAGTGGGCCGCGCAGATGCTCAGCCACACCGCCACCACCGCAAAACCGGAGATCGCCGACAGGGCGACAAACACCGTGTCCGGCGCGATCACGCTGGTCAGCAGCGCCAGCACGCCGCCGAGCATGCTGAAGGTCAGGGCGTTGATCGGAATGCCACGCGCATTGACGCGCGCAAAGTAGGCCGGCAGGGTGCGCTGGTGGGCCAGCGACCACAGCATGCGCCCCGAGGCGTACAGGCCGGAGTTGGCCGCCGACAGGATGGCGGTCAGGATCACGAAGTTGAAGATATCGGCGGCGTAAGGCACGCCGATGCGTTCAAACACCAGCACGAAAGGGCTTTTGACGATCCCCGCCTGATCCATCGGGATCAACGCCGCCAGCACGAAGACCGTGCCGATAAAGAACAGCATCAGGCGGATCACCGTGGTGCGGATCGCCAGCGGCACGACTTTTTCCGGGTTTTCGGTTTCACCGGCGGCGATGCCGATCAGTTCCGTGCCGGAGAAGGCGAAGTTCACCGCCACCATGGTCATCAGGATCGGCAGCGTGCCGTGCGGCAGCCAGCCGGAAGCGGTCAGGTTATGCAGGAACGGCGCCGGCGTGCCGTCTTTCATCGGCAGCAGGCCGAACATGGCGGCGCCGCCCAGAATGATAAACGCCAGAATGGTCACCACTTTGATCAGCGAAAACCAGAATTCGCTTTCGGCGAAAAAACGGGTGGTCACCACGTTGAGCAGAAAAATGGCCGCGCAGAAGATCAGGCACCACAGCCACACCGGCGACTGCGGGAACCAGTACTGCATGCAGAATCCGGCGGCGGTCAGGCTGGAGCCGAGCGCCACCGTCCAGGTGAGCCAATACAGCCAGGCGACGGCATAGCCGGTGGCCGGCCCCAGATAGCGCGAAGCATAGACGTGAAAAGCGCCGGTTTCCGGCATCGCCACCGACAGCTCGCCCAGGCACAGCATCACCAGATACACCACCAGCGCGCCGATCAGGTAGGCCAGCAGCGTGCCGAGCGCCCCGGTGGTGGAGATGATGTAGCCGGTGTTGAAAAACAGCCCGGTGCCGATCACGCCGCCCAGCGACAGCATCACCAGGTGCCGGGCCTTCATGCTGCGTTTGAACTGTCCTGCGGCGGGTGCCGATGATTGCATAATAATCTATCCGTATAGACGTCTAAATATCTGAATGGCTATTGGTTATACCCGCAATGCTTTTTCAACGCAATGCGCAGCCGGCGATCGCCGCGTAAAAAAATCGTTAAGCCGGATCTATATGCAAATGATAATTATTATCTATAATGTCGCCATTTTCGATAATGGGGCAACATGATGAGATACCTGATTTTATTGGCGGCGTTGGCGCTCGGTGCCTGCAGCCAAACGCCGGTGAAGGCGCCGGCCAGCGACGTCGCGAGTTTGGGGAGTATCACCGATCTGCACAGCGGCGCGACCCTGACGCCGGAGCAGCTGTTGACGCGACTGGCGCAGCAGCCGCGGGTGATCCTGGGGGAGAAGCATGACAATCCTTACCACCATCAGATTGAGGAATGGCTGGTGCAGCAGTTACCGCTGCGGCGGCCGCAGGGCAGCGTGCTGATGGAGATGATCAACCCGAACCAGCAGGCGCAGGTCGACAAGGTGAAGCAGTGGTTGCAGAGCGATCCGACGGTGCGCGACGGCCGCGTAGCGGAGCTGATCGCCTGGCAGCCGGGCTGGAAGTGGGCGCTGTATGGCGGGGTGACGATGGCGGCGATGCGCGCGCCTTACCCGCTGTGGTCGGCCAATCTGGATCGCAGCGAGATTACGGCGTTCTATCAGCAGCCGCAATTCCCGGCGGGGCAACTATCGGCGCAGCCGGCGGTGCGCAAGGCGCTGGAAGAGACCATCCGCACTTCGCACGGCGGCAAGATTGAGGCCGACCAGCTGCATGCGATGCTGGCGATCCAGCAGCAGCGCGACCGGCGCATGGCGGAACGTCTGCTGGCGGCGCCCACGCCCGCGCTGCTGATCGCCGGCGGCTATCACGCCGCCAAATCGGTGGGGGTGCCGCTGCACGTGCGGGATCTGCAACCGGCGGCGGCGCCGACGGTGCTGATGCTGGCGGAGCAGGGCGTACAGGTCGATGCGAACACCGCAGACTACCTGTGGCTCACACCATCAGTGAAATGAATACGTTAAGACAGTGAAAAGGGGTGTTAATTATATTTGCAAATGATTATCATTAGTAAATGTGATCTGCAATCATTCGCAATTAAGCAAAGCTAATGCCCCTATGTTAAGTCAGTCTTACTCCCTCCCGGCCTTTGAACTGCCGCAGCCGCGCTGGGCGCGCGGCCTGCTGCTCGCTCTGGCGGCGCACGCGGCGTTGGTGCTGTTGTTTTACTGGCCGCAGACGGCGCTGGAGCCGGTGGTGTTGCCACCGCCGGCGGTGATGATGAGCTGGGCGGCGCAGATTGAAGCGCCGGAAAGCAAGCCGCTGCCGCTGGGCGTGCAGCAGGCGGAGTCCGCCGCGGCGCAGCCGGCGGAGCAGCAGCAACAGCCGGATCTGCCCAAGCTGGCGCGCGCCGAGAAAGCGAAAATCGTGACGGCGCAGAAGAAGCGCGCCGAACACCGACCCCCGCAAAAATCGCAGCCGAAGCCGCAGGAACAGGCCAAAGAGACGCGCAATGCCGCCGCGTCCAGCGCCGCCGCGCCGCAGGCGCAGACGCTCTCCCACCAGACCGCCGCACCGATCAACAGCGACGCCAACAGCAACGTGCAGGCCAAACTGTCGTGGGAGAGCCTGGTGAAAGGCAAACTGAACCGCATCAAGGATTACCCTTTGGATGCCCGCAGCCGCCGGCGCAGCGGCATGCCGCAGGTCAGCTTCAGCGTTGACGCGCAGGGACGGGTCTCGAACGTCATGCTGCAGGTGCGTTCCGGCACCGCGTCGCTGGATCGGGAAGCGGTGGCGGTGGTATCGCGCGCCCAGCCGTTGCCGCCGCCGCCGCCGGAGATGCTGCAGCAGGGGGCCGTCAAGGTGACGATGCCGATCGATTTCAATCTGGCGGAGCTGAACGCCCGCCGTTAATGCCCGCAGGCGCCGCATCGCCGTCGTGCGCCTCTTCAAACTTCGTGAGGGATTATGAATCCGCTGTTATTCACCCCGCGCCGTCGCATCGCGGCCGCGCTCTGGCTTTCTTTAGGCATCGCTGGCGCCGCGCTGGCGCAACCGCAGCCGCCGTTGGCGGAACGCGCGCCGAAAGCGCTGACGGCGCACGGCGAGACGCGCACCGACGATTACTACTGGCTGCGCGACGACAGCCGAAAAGAGCCGAAGGTGCTGGACTACCTGAAGGCGGAGAACCGCTATACCGAGCAGATGATGGCGCCGTACCAGAAGCTGCGCGCCACGCTGTATCAGGAGATGTTGGGCCGCATGAACCCTGACGATCGTTCGGTGCCGTATCAGCTCAACGGCTATCGCTATCAGGAAAGCTACGCCGCCGGTAAAGATTTCGCGCTGTATCAGCGCCAGGCGCTCACCGCCGACGCGCCGTGGCAAACCTTGCTGGACGCCAATCAGCGCGCGGCCGGCCACGCCTACTATCGCCTGGGGGCGATGGACGTCAGCCAGGACAACCGCCGCCTGGCGGTGGCCGAAGATCTGCAGGGCCGCCGCCAATACCGCATCTCCCTGCGCGAGATAGGCAGCGAACGCTGGTCGCCGGAAACGCTGGAAAACACCTCCGGCAACATGGTGTGGGCCAACGACAACCAAACCCTGTTCTACGTGCGCAACCACCCACAAACGCTGTTGCCGTACCAGGTCTATCGCCATCAGTACGGGACACCGACGGCGGAAGATAAGCTGGTGTACCAGGAAAACGACCCGGCGTTCTACCTCAGCCTTGGCCGCTCGTCCTCGCGTGATTATCTGATTCTGACCATCAGCGGTAACACCACCTCCGAGGTGCGCCTGATCGACGCTAACCAGCCGCAGCGCGAGCCGCAGCTGTTTGCCGCCCGGCAGAACGGCCGCGAGTACTATCTCGATCACTACCGCGGCGAGTTCTATCTGCGTTCCAACCATCAGGATCCGAACTTTGGCCTGTACCGCACGGCGGCGGCGGGCAAACCCTGGCAGACGCTGATCGCACCGCAGGCGCAGCACGAGGTGGAGAACTTCAGCCTGTTCCGCGACTGGCTGGTGGTGCAGGAGCGCGCCAACGGGCTGGTGCAGCTGCGGCAAATCAGCTGGGACGGCAAAACTGAGCGCGCCATCCCGTTCGACGACGCCAGCTACATGGCCTGGCTGGGTTATAACCCGGAGCCGGACAGCGATCGGTTGCGCTACGGCTATTCGGCGATGACCACGCCGACCCGCACCTATGAGTGGGATCTGAACAAGGGCGAGCGCACCTTGCTGAAGCAGCAGGAAGTGAAAGGCGTCGATCCCAGCTTGTATCACAGCGAGCGCATCTGGGTCACGGCGCGCGACGGCGTGAAGGTGCCGGTCTCGCTGGTGTACCGCACATCGCTGTTCAAAAACGGGCATAACCCGCTGCTGGTGTACGGCTACGGCGCTTACGGCATGAGCATGGATCCGGCGTTCAGCGCCAACCGCATCAGCCTGCTGGATCGCGGCTTCGTCTATGCGCTGATCCACGTGCGCGGCGGCGGCGAGCTGGGGCAGAGCTGGTACAAACAGGGCAAGCTGACGCACAAACCGAACAGCTTCAACGACTTCATCGACGCCACCCAGGCGCTGATCAAAGACGGCTACGGCCAACCGGGGCGCATCTACGCCATGGGCGGCAGCGCCGGCGGCTTGCTGATGGGAGCGGTGATCAATCAGGCGCCGCAGCTGTACAACGCAGTAGTGGCGCAGGTGCCGTTCGTCGACGTGGTGACCACCATGCTGGACGACAGCATTCCACTCACCACCGGCGAATACGAGGAGTGGGGCAACCCGCACCAGCTGGCCGCCTATGCGCTGATGAAGTCCTACAGCCCGTACGACAACGTGCGCAAGCAGCGTTACCCGAACCTGCTGGTTACCAGCGGCTTGTACGACTCGCAGGTGCAGTATTGGGAACCGGCCAAATGGGTGGCGAAGCTGCGGCGCTTCAAGCAGGGTGATTCGCTGCTGCTGCTCTCCACCGACATGACCGCCGGCCACGGCGGCAAGTCGGGCCGCCTGGCGCGGCTGGAAAACGGCGCGCTGGAGTACGCCTTTATTCTGGCGGCGGATCGGCAGGCGCAGAAATAACCTTCAGCGCCGCGGCACGCTGCGGCGCAATAAAACAATAACAATCTTTTACCGCGCGTTTCGGCGGGCTTTTTGCTGGGCATTGTCGGCCATCAAACCTTATTGGCTATTTCTGGGGATATATGAAAATCAAAATGATAGCGAGCCTGATCGGCGCGGGACTGGCGCTGTACGGGCAGGCTGCGGCCGCGCAGGAACAGGCGGAAAATAATAAAGGCAGCGTGGCGTTCAGCCCGCTCAACGTCTCGGCCGCCGACAGCGGCAAAAGCAGCGAAAAAGACGCGTTGGCCCGGCCGGGCGCGTTCAGCTCGCGCGATGAAAACAAGAATCTGGAGTCAGTGGACAGCATTCTGCGCAGTATGCCGGGCACCTATACCCAGATCGATCCCGGCCAGGGATCGGTCAGCGTCAATATTCGCGGCCTGAGCGGTTTTGGCCGGGTCAATACTATGGTCGACGGCATCACGCAAAACTACTACGGCAACTCGCCGAACGACGCGGCGCACGGGGGATTGCCCACCAGCCAGTTCGGGGCGCTGATCGATCCTAACTTTATCGTCGGCGTCGATGTGGCGCGCGGCAACGCGACCGGTTCCGATGGGGTGAACGCGCTGGCGGGCAGCGCTAACTTCCGCACTATCGGCGTGGATGACGTAGTGTTTTCCGATAACCCGTTCGGCGTGCGCACCAAATTCTCGGTGGGCAATAACGGCATCGGCCGCAGCGGCATGATCGCCGTCGGTGCCAAAACCGCCGCCTTTGCCGACGGCGGCAGCCTGGGGGCGATGGCAGCGATCAGCGGCAGTTCCATCACCTCCAACTACAAAAACGGCGCCGGTTTCGACAGCGAGATGTTCAACGTCGATAAAACCTACCGCCAGAACCCGAAATCCCAGCTGTTCAAGGTGGACATCAAGCCGGATGCCTTTAACAGCATCGAACTGTCGGCGCGCAGCTACCAGAATAAAATCACCCGCCGCCACATCGACAGCGATGATTTCTACCTTAAATACCACTACGCGCCGTTCTCGGAACTGATCGATTTCAACCTGACCGCCAGCACCAGCCGCGGCAAGCAGCAATTTATGTCCGACAACATGGCGGGATTCAGCGACAGCACGGCGAAAAACATCTCCGATGCGCTGGATATCAACAACACCAGCCGTTTCAGCCTGCAGGATGTCGATTTCGCCTTCAGCTACGGCGGCAAGCTGGTGCGCAATGAGTATAAGAAAAAGGCCTCCGGTTTGGTGACGGATGACAATCAGGCGGAAAGTTCGTCGGTGGGGATGTCGGGCAAGCAGGATATTTCCAGCCTGTACAGCGGCCTGCAGGCCAACTACGGCATCTGGCAGGGTAATTTCGATCTGAACTACACCGCTTATCGCCTCTCAGGCTATAAGCCGGCCTGTGACGAGCGCGTAGAGTGCTTCCCGCAGGGCGCCGGCAATATCAACCGCAACGAACACGGCTTCAACCCGTCGGTCATGCTGTCGGCGCAGGTGACGCCGTGGCTGCAGCCGTTCGTCAGCTACAGCAAGTCGATGCGCGGGCCGAATATCCAGGAGGTGTTCTTCGCCAACAGCGGCGGTCAGTCGATGAACCCATTCCTAAAGGGCGAAAAAGCGGAGACCTGGCAGGGCGGGTTCAACGCCAATGCCCACGATCTGTTGTTCAAGCAGGACAGCTTCCAACTGAAAGCGGTCTATTTCGAAACCAGGATCAAAAACTACATTTCCAGCCAATCCTACCTGGTGTGTAAAAACCGCCAGAAGTGCAACCGTTCGCAGGCGACGCAGGAAGAGTGGGATGACGCGGACGTCAACGTCAGCATGACCATGTACAGCAACGCCCCTGAACCGGTCAAAATGCGCGGGGTGGAGATCGAAGCGCTGTACGACGCCGGTTTCGCCTTCACCAAGCTGTCGTTAAGCAAGGAGCATACCTCCCAGCCGACCAACCAGGCCAGCAACGAATTCGGCGCGGGCGATGTCAGCGAACTGCCGGAGTTCTACTTCACGCTGGACAGCGGGGTGCGCCTGCTGGACGAGACGTTGACGCTGGGCGGGGTGGTGAAATACACCGGCAAAGCGGTGCGCCTGTCGCCTGATTCCATTCGCGATGAAAACGAACAGTTGATGAAGGAGCCGGCGCCGCATATTCCGACCATTATCGATCTGTACGGCACCTATCAGGTAAATCGTAATCTGTTGCTGAAGCTCAGCGTGCAAAACCTGATGGACAAAGACTACTCGGACGCGCTGAACAAGATGAACTCGCTGCCTTCGCAGTCGCAGGACTTCACGCCGACCAACACCGCCCGTGGGCGGACTTATATCTTCGGCGGGGAGGTACGCTTCTAAACCGCAGCAGAGCAGGGCGCAGTCACTGCGCCCGTTTCGCCTGCAGCAGCCATTTATCCAGCTCGTTGGCGAACTGCTGGCGGTCGCGCTGGTTCAGGGCGTTCGGGCCGCCGGTCTGAATGCCGCTGGCGCGCAGGGTATCCATAAAATCGCGCATGTTGAGGCGCTCGCGGATGGTGTCCGGCGTATAGCGTTCGCCGCGCGGGTTCAGCGCTACCGCACCTTTCTCTATCACCTCCGCCGCCAGCGGGATATCGGCGGTGATCACCAGATCGCCCGCTTCGCAGCGGCGCACAATCTCGTTGTCGGCCACGTCGAAGCCGGCCGCCACCTGCAGCGAACGAATGTACTTCGAGGGCGGCGTGCGCAATGGCTGATTCGCCACCAGCGTCACGGTGATGGCGGTACGATCGGCGGCGCGGAACAACACCTCTTTGATCACGTTCGGACAGGCGTCCGCATCGACCCAAATCTGCATCATTTCGCCTCCTGCAGCCAGTCGCGCACCGGCAGGAAATCGCGCGCCAGCGCCGCTTCCGGGCTGTCGCCTTCCGGCTGGTAGTTATATTCCCAACGCACCAGCGGCGGCATCGACATCAGAATGGACTCGGTGCGCCCGCCGGTTTGCAGCCCGAACAGCGTGCCGCGATCCCACACCAGGTTGAACTCCACATAGCGGCCGCGGCGGTACAGCTGGAACTGGCGCTCGCGCTCGCCCCAGCTCAAGGCCTTGCGTTTTTCGACGATCGGCAGATAGGCGTCGAGGAAGCCCTGGCCCACCGCGCGGGTGAAGGCGAAGCAGTGGTCGAAGTCCGGGGTGTTCAGATCGTCGTAGAACAGGCCGCCGATGCCGCGTGCTTCGTTACGATGCTTGATGAAGAAGTAATCGTCGCACCACTGTTTGTATTTCGGGTAGACCTCGTCGCCGAACGGCGCACACAGGTCGGCCGCGGTGCGGTGCCAGTGCACGGCATCCTCTGCGAAGCCGTAGAACGGCGTCAGATCAAAGCCGCCGCCGAACCACCACACCGGCGCTTCGCCCGGTTTTTCGGCGATGAAGAAACGCACGTTAGCGTGGCTGGTAGGCACGTAGGGGCTGAGCGGGTGGATAACCAATGAGACGCCCATCGCCTGGAAGCTGCGCCCAGCCAGTTCCGGACGGTGCGCGGTCGCCGAGGCCGGCAAGGTGGCGCCGGAGACGTGCGAGAAGTTGACCCCCGCCTGTTCGAACACCGCGCCGTTGGTCAGCACGCGGCTGCGGCCACCGCCGCCTTCTTCACGCGTCCATTGGTCTTCGGTGAACACGGCGCCGCCGTCGGCCTGGGCGAGCTGCGCGCAGATGTGATCCTGCAGCGCCAGCAGGAAGGATTTTACTTCAGCGATGTTAGGTAAACTCATGCGGGGTCTTTATAGCGTCTGGCTGAACAAGGCGCTGAGTATACTCTTATTCGCCGCCCGCGGCATCAGCGGGGTTTGCGCTGGTGGGCGTCGAAGTAGTCGAAGAAGTTAACGATGCCGTCCGCGATGGCGCGGGCTATTTTCTCGCGAAACGCGGTGGTGCCCAGCAGCCGCTCTTCGTTCGGGTTGGTGATGAACGAGGTTTCCACCAGCACCGAGGGAATGGACGGGGATTTCAACACCGCGAACGCCGCCTGTTCGGTGCTGTCGCTGTGCAGGTGGTGTACCGGGCGAATTTGGCCGAGCACGTGGCGGCCGAGCGTCAGGCTGTTGTTGATGGTGTCGGTTTGCACCAGATCGAACAGCACCTGTTGCAGGTAGTTGTCCTGATCTTTGTACTTGCCGCCTGCCACGTCGTCGGCGGCGTTTTCACGGTTGGACAGGTAGCGCGCCATGGCGCTGCTGGCGCCGCGGTTGGACAGGGCGAACACCGAAGCGCCGGAGGCCGATGGGCTGGTAAAGCCGTCGGCGTGGATCGAAATGAACAGGTCGGCCTGGTGCTGGTGGGCGATCTCCACCCGCTGGAACAGCGGAATGAACTCGTCTTCTTCGCGCGTCAGGCGCGCCTCGACGTGGTCGTGCTCATGCAGAAAACGGCGTACGTGGTTGGCGATTTCCAGCACGATGTGTTTTTCCTGCGAGCCTTCGTGGCCGACCGCGCCGGAGTCGATGCCGCCGTGGCCGGGATCGATCATCACCCGTTTTTTGCCGCCGGCCGGTTTCGCCGCCGGCTTGCTGTGCTGATTGCGCAGCAGGCCTTCCGCCCTGGCGCTGTGGTTTTTCACGCCGAACAGCGCCACCGCCAGGCCGGAAAGCAAAAGTTGGCGTCGCGTCGGGGAAACGGCAAGCGGCTTAAAATTGAGGAATTGTTTACCCTGCTTTTTCATTACGCAACGCTCCATCGACGATTCTATTTTGCGACGTTATATCGTATTAATAATCATTAATCGACCCGATAACTATTTCCATTTATTACGCCTGTTACCGCGATTTCCGGGCAAATAGCGCGGTAAATCGCAGTTTGATATTGCGTAAGTGAATAATCACGCGATAATCAGATAAACACCTTAATTAACAGCGGCCAACATCGATGGAAATTCGCGTATTTCGACAAGACGACTTTGAAGAGGTCATTACCCTGTGGGAGCGCTGCGATCTGCTGCGGCCCTGGAACGATCCGGAAATGGACATCGAGCGCAAGCTGAACCACGATCCGGAGCTGTTCCTGGTGGCGGAAGTCGGCGGCGAAGTGGTCGGTTCGGTGATGGGCGGCTATGACGGCCACCGCGGCTCGGCGTATTACCTCGGGGTACATCCCGACTATCGCGGGCGCGGCATCGCCAATGCGTTGATCAACCGTCTGGAGAAGAAGTTGATCGCCCGCGGCTGCCCGAAAATCCAGATTATGGTGCGCGAAGACAACGACACGGTGGTCGAGATGTACGAGAAGCTCGGCTATGAGATCCAGGGCATCACCAGCCTGGGCAAGCGGCTGATCGAAGATCAGGAATATTGATCGAGCGGCGGGCGGCGGCGTTGCACCGCCCGCCGCAGTGCATTACGGCAGCTTTTTGACGGTTTTCACGTCCACTTCGACGCTGCTCCAGTCTTTATCCACTTTGCCTTCCAACTGTACCTTGTCTTTCGGCGTCACGGTTTGGCCGTTCCAGCGTTTGCGGTCGATATCGACCGTCAAGGTGCCGGTGGCGTCGCGGAAGGTATAGGTTTCGTCGCCGATGCGCTGCTCGATGTTGCCCTGCAGCATCACCCAGGTGTCGTCGCTCAGCGATTTCACCTTGTCCACGGTGGTCAGCGCCGCGCTGGGGCCGGAGAAACCGCCTTGTGCGGTGGTTTGCGTTTGAGCCTGCGGCGCGGCCGGATCGAGGAACCCGCCTTGTTGCGCCAGTACCGGTGCGCTGCACAGCGCGATCAGAGCGGCCAGAGTCAGTTTTTTCATGTTGCGCTTCCTTATCGTTATCGAAAATTACATCCCGCTGATATCGGGTTGCTTGCTGAGTGATAAGCATTAAAACACGCCGATCTTAAGAGCTTCTTAAGCCGACGCATTGAAATTCCCATCGCCGGCGCCCATCTGTAGCCATAGTCTTTATTCTGTTGGCAAGGAACGATCGTTGAAGCCATTCTCACCCCAGTTTTCCCCGGATGATTACGACCAGCACGGCGCGCTGCGGCTGCCGCTGGGATTTTGGGCCGTGCTGATTCTGCAGGCGCGCACCTGGCTGCTGTTCGTGATGGCCGGCGCTTCGCGTGAGCAGGGCGAAAGCTTGCTGGCGCTGTTTTATCCGGATACCCAACGCTTTTGGTACGGCATGCTGCTCGGTCTGCCAGCGGCGCTGGCGTTTTTGCTGAGCGGCCGCCGCCACCAATGGCCGCGGCTGTGGCACGGCTGGCGCTGGGGGCTGGTTGTCTCCGTGCTGGCGTCGCTCGGCGGCTCGCTGTTCAGCCTGTGGCGCCAGGACGGCGATGCGCCGGGGCTGGAGCTGGCGTTGGCGCTGCTCGATGCGCTGGCGCTGAGCTATCTGCTGTTGAATGCGCGCCTGAAAGCCTGCTTTACGCCGGCGGAGCACGCCGACTAATTGCCGAGAAGTGCGGCACTTTTCGCATTTTCCGTACTCCAAGCTGGCAACCGTTGGCGTAGTGCGGGCCGTTGTGAGAGGCTGGCACGCAGCAAAACGCCGAGTGCGGCAAGGGCGGGCTACCGCCCCGCGCCATTGATGTTTAAGGAGCTAGAGATGAATATTCGCCCCCTGTTGTTAGGGCTTCCGCTGTTACTGACCGGCTGTTCGAGCATGTCCAATTTCTCCTGGTCCAGCCTGTCGCCGTTCAACTGGTTCGGCAGCAGCCTGGAGGTCGGCGCCAAGGGCGTCGGCAAGCTCAACGCCGGCACGCCGATGTCGGAAAGCGCCATCAACGACGGGCTGGACGGCAACTACCGCCTGCGCGGCGGCATGGCGACCAGCAACGGTCAGATCGTCTCTTATTATCAGGCGCTGTCCGGCGACGAGGTGAAGCTGGTGATCACCGGTGAACCGAAAGGGCGCCTACAGCGGGTGGACGTGCTGGATCCGAAAGTGGCGACGGAGTGGGGCAACAAGCTCGGCACGCCGTTCGGCGATATGTACAGCAAGGCGTTCGGCTCCTGTAAACCGGGCAGCGGCGAAGACGCCGGCAAAGTGGAGTGCGTGGCGGAGCAGAGCAAGTACGTTACCTACATCTTCAGCGGCAAATGGGCCGGGGCGCAGGACATCATCCCGCCGGACGACACCCTGAAAAGCTGGACGGTCAGCAAAATCATCTGGCACGCCAAGCCGCAGCAGTAATATGTTCAACGGGCGCCGGTTCACGGCGCCTGCCTTTTCAAGCCATTACCCCTATTTTCTTTGCGCTGCTGCAAGGCAATCGCCCGTGCTTGCGGTATGATAGCGCGCGTTTGTAACAGGGAACCCGCGCGTCAACCGCCATACCTTACCTGTTGCCGGATTCTGGTATTGAGGATAACAACATGACACAGGTTCAGAGCGGCATTCTGCTGGAGCACTGCCGTTTCGCCATTTTTATGGAAGCCAGCGTACAGGGCGAATTCGCCGACTTGCGCCAGGGCTGCAAGCAGTTTTGTCAGACGCTGAGCGAGCTGCAGCAGCAGTTTCCCGATGCGCGCCTCGGCGCGGTGATCGCTTTCGGCTACGACGTCTGGCACGACCTCTCCAGCGGCCAGGGCGCGCAAGAGCTGAAGCCGTTCACGCCGCTCGGCAAAGGGCTGGCGCCGGCCACCCAGCGCGACATGCTGATCCACATCCAGTCGCTGCGCCACGACGTCAATTTCACGCTGGCGCAGGCCGCGCTGGCGGCGTTCGGCAACGTCATCAAGATTGAAGAAGAAACCCACGGTTTCCGCTGGGTGGAAGAGCGCGATCTGAGCGGCTTCATCGACGGCACCGAAAACCCGCAGGGCGAGCAGCGCGCGGCAGTGGCGACGATCGCCGAAGGCGAAGAGGACGCAGGCGGCAGCTACGTGCTGGTGCAACGTTACGAGCACAACCTGCGCCAGTGGCAGCGCTTTACCACCGAACAGCAGGAGCAGATCATTGGCCGCACCAAGCACGACAGCGAAGAGCTGCCGGCCGATCAGCGCCCGGATACCTCGCACGTCAGCCGCGTCGATCTGAAAGAGGATGGCAAAGGCCTGAAAATTCTGCGCCAGAGCCTGCCTTACGGCACCGCCAGCGGCAAACACGGCCTGTTCTTCATCGCGTATTGCGCGCGCCTGCACAATATCGAGCAGCAGCTGCTGAGCATGTTCGGCGATCTGGACGGCAAACGCGACGCGATGCTGCGTTTCAGCCGCGCGGTCACCGGCAGCTACTACTTTGCGCCATCGCTGACGCGCCTGCTGTCACTTTGACGCCGTTGCCGAAGCCGGCACGCCCGGCTTCGGCCCGTTTTCCCGCCCCGAAAACGCCATGTGCCCCCTGCCTTATAGCGTTTGATGCTTGTAAATCACTAAACGGTATATAAAAGCGTTACAGCTCCGCACCGAGTTATAAATACACTGGTCGTCAATAAGGCGAAAGCCTGAAGGAATGACTCAGTGATAAGGTGCAGAATGAAACAAAACCGGGTTAAAAATCTCGTGCTGAAAGGTTGGCTGGCGGCTGCGCTGTTGGCGAGCGGCGCCGCGTCGGCGACGGAATTGCTGAACAGCTCTTATGACGTTTCCCGTGAATTGTTCGTCGCGCTGAATCCCGGCTTTGAACAGCAGTGGAATCAACAGCATCCGAACGACAAGCTGACCATCAAACAATCGCATGCCGGCTCGTCGAAGCAGGCGCTGGCGATCCTGCAGGGTTTGCGCGCCGACGTGGTGACGTACAACCAGGTCACCGACGTGCAGATCCTGCACGATCGCGGGCAGCTGATCCCAGCGGACTGGCAGGCGCGCCTGCCAAACAACAGCTCGCCGTTCTATTCCACCATGGCGTTTCTGGTGCGCAAGGACAACCCGAAGGGCATCCACACCTGGAACGATCTGGTGCGCGACGACGTGAAGCTGGTGTTCCCGAACCCGAAAACCTCCGGCAACGGCCGTTACACCTATCTGGCCGCCTGGGGCGCCGCCAGCCAGGCCGACGGCAACGACGCGGCCAAGACCCGCGCCTTCATGACCCGCTTCCTGAAAAACGTGCTGGTGTTCGATACCGGCGGCCGCGGCGCGACCACCACCTTCGTCGAACGCGGCTTGGGCGACGTGCTGATCAGCTTCGAGTCCGAAGTGAACAACATCCGTAAGCAATACGGTGAAGACAAGTACGAAGTGATCGTGCCGCCGGTCGATATTCTGGCGGAATTCCCGGTGGCCTGGGTCGACAAAAACGTCGAGCGTAACGGCACCGAACAGGCGGCCAAAGCTTATCTGAACTATCTCTACAGCCCGGCGGCGCAGCAGGTGATCACCAGCTTCTACTACCGCGTGTATGACCAGAAAGCGATGACTGCCGCGAAGGGGCAATTTCCGGACACCCAACTGTTCCGCGTGGAAGATCAATTCGGCGGCTGGCCGCAGGTGATGAAAACCCACTTCGCCACCGGCGGCGAGCTGGATCAGCTGTTAGCGGCAGGGCGCAAGTAAATGTTGGCGTTGTCGTCCAGTAAGCGGGTGCTGCCCGGATTTGGCCTCAGCCTCGGCAGCAGCCTGTTTTATACCTGTTTGATCCTGCTGCTGCCGCTCACCGCGTTGGTGATGCAGCTGGCGCAGATGAGCCTGGCGCAATACTGGGAAGTGATTTCCAACCCGCAGGTGGTGGCGGCGTATAAAGTGACGCTGCTGGCGGCCGGCGTCGCCAGCCTGTTCAATGCGGTGTTCGGTATGCTGATGGCCTGGATCCTGACGCGCTACCGTTTTCCCGGCCGCTCGCTGCTGGATGGCCTGATCGATCTGCCGTTCGCGCTGCCGACCGCGGTGGCCGGCCTGACGCTGGCCGGCCTGTTTTCCACCACCGGCTGGTATGGTCAGTGGCTGGCGCACTTCGATATCAAGGTTACCTTTACCTGGCTTGGGATCGCGGTAGCGATGGCGTTCACCAGCCTGCCGTTTGTGGTGCGCACCGTGCAGCCGGTTCTGGAAGAGCTGGGGCCGGAATACGAAGAGGCGGCCGAGACGCTGGGCGCCACGCGCTGGCAGAGCTTCCGCCGCGTGGTGCTGCCCGAGGTGGCGCCGGCATTGTTGGCCGGCACCGCCATCTCCTTTACTCGCAGCCTGGGCGAGTTCGGCGCGGTGATTTTCATCGCCGGCAACATCGCCTGGAAGACGGAAGTGACCTCGCTGATGATTTTTGTGCGTTTGCAGGAGTTCGATTACCCGGCGGCCAGCGCCATCGCCTCGGTGATCCTGGCGGCGTCGCTGCTGCTGCTGTTTAGCATTAACGTATTGCAAAGCCGCTTCGGCAGACGCTTGGGAGGAGGGCACTGATGGCTGATGTTTCCGCCTTCAACGGCGCCGAGCGCCCGCGCGTCAACTGGGGCAAGTGGACGCTGATCGCCATCGGCGCGCTGTTCTCGGTGCTGCTGCTGGTAGTGCCGATGATGTCGATTTTCGCCGAGGCCTTTTCCAAAGGATTCGGCGCGATGTGGAGCAACTTGCTCGATCCGGACATGCTGCACGCCATTTGGCTGACGGTCTTGATCGCGCTGATCACCGTGCCGTTCAACCTGGTGTTCGGCACGTTGCTGGCGTGGCTGGTGACGCGCTTCACCTTCCCCGGCCGCCAGCTGCTGCTGACGCTGATCGATATCCCGTTCGCCGTTTCACCGGTGGTGGCGGGGCTGATTTACTTGCTGTTTTACGGCAGCAACGGCCTGCTGGGCGGCTGGCTGGATGCGCATAACATCCAGATCATGTTCTCCTGGCCAGGCATGGTGCTGGTGACCATTTTCGTCACCTGCCCCTTCGTGGTGCGCGAGCTGGTGCCGATGATGCTCAGCCAGGGCAGCCAGGAAGACGAGGCCGCCATTTTGCTGGGGGCGTCCGGCTGGCAGATGTTCCGCCGCGTGACGCTGCCCAACATTCGCTGGGCGCTACTGTATGGCGTGGTGCTGACCAACGCGCGCGCCATCGGCGAGTTCGGCGCGGTGTCGGTGGTGTCCGGTTCGATTCGCGGCGAAACCTACAGCCTGCCGCTGCAGGTCGAGCTGTTGCAGCAGGATTACAACACCGTCGGCTCCTTTACCGCCGCCGCCCTGTTGACCCTGATGGCGATCGTTACCCTATTTTTGAAGAGCGCGCTGCAGTGGCGTCTGGAACGTCAAAACGCGCGTCTCGAGCGGGAGGAAAATCATGAGCATTGAGATTAACGGCATCAACAAGTACTTCGGTCGCACCAAGGTATTGAACGATATCTCGCTCGATATTGCTTCCGGCGAGATGGTGGCGCTGCTCGGGCCGTCCGGTTCCGGCAAGACCACGCTGCTGCGCATCATCGCCGGGCTGGAAAGTCAGAGCGGCGGCAAGCTGGGCTTCCACGGCACCGACGTCAGCCACATGCACGCGCGCGACAGGCGCGTGGGCTTCGTGTTTCAGCACTATGCGCTGTTCCGCCACATGACGGTGTTCGACAACATCGCTTTCGGCCTGACCGTGCTGCCGCGCCGCGAGCGGCCGAACGCCGCGGCGATCAAACAGAAAGTCACCCAACTGCTGGAGATGGTGCAACTGGGCCACCTGGCCAACCGCTATCCGTCGCAGCTGTCCGGCGGCCAGAAACAGCGTGTGGCGCTGGCGCGTGCCCTGGCGGTGGAACCGCAAATCCTGCTGCTGGACGAACCGTTCGGCGCGCTGGATGCACAGGTGCGCAAAGAGCTGCGCCGTTGGCTGCGTCAGCTGCACGAAGAGCTGAAGTTCACCAGCGTATTCGTTACCCACGATCAGGAAGAGGCGATGGAAGTGGCCGACCGCATCGTGGTGATGAGCCAGGGCAATATCGAACAGGTCGGGTCGCCGGTCGAAATCATGCGCGAACCGGCGAGCCGTTTCGTGCTGGAATTCATGGGGGAAGTGAACCGCCTGAACGGCGAAATTCGCGGCTCTCAGCTGTTCGTCGGCGCGCACCAGTGGCCGCTGTCGTTCCAGCCGATGCACCAGGGCAGCGTCGATCTGTTCCTGCGCCCGTGGGAAATGGAAGTGGCGACCGAAAGCAGCGAGCGCTGCCCGCTGCCGGTTCAGGTGCTGGAAGTCAGCCCGCGCGGCCATTTCTGGCAGTTGACGGTGCAGCCGATCGGCTGGCATCAGGAACCGATAAGCCTAGTGCTGCCGGAGGGCAACGCCACGCCGGTGCGCGGCGGCCGTTACTACGTTGGCAGCCTCAATGCGCGGCTGTATGCCGGCGATCAACTGCTGCAACCTGTTGCGTTAGCCAAAAGCGCCTGATAGGTTTTAGCAGCCCTTTTCTTCAAGGCAACCCCCGGGTTGCCTTTTTACTTTACGCACACCAACACACAGGCAAAGATCGTGACAACGCTCGAACAATGCATCGGGAACACCCCGCTGGTACAACTGCAACGGCTGGCCGCCCAGGCGGGCAGCGAGGTATGGGTCAAACTGGAAGGCAATAACCCGGCGGGATCGGTGAAGGATCGCGCTGCGTTGGCGATGATCCAGCAGGCGGAGCTGCGCGGCGAGATCAAGCCCGGCGACGTGCTGATTGAGGCCACCAGCGGCAACACCGGCATTGCGCTGGCGATGATTGCTGCATTGAAAGGCTATACGCTGAAGCTACTGATGCCGGAGAACATGAGCCTGGAGCGGCAGGCGGCGATGCGCGCCTACGGTGCCGAGCTGATCCTGGTCAGCCGTGAACAGGGAATGGAAGGGGCGCGCGATCTGGCGCTGGAGATGCAGCGCCAGGGGCAGGGTAAGGTGCTGGATCAGTTCAATAATCTCGACAATCCCTATGCCCATTTCACCACCACCGGCCCGGAGATCTGGCGCCAGACCGAAGGGCGCATCACCCACTTCGTTTCCAGCATGGGCACCACCGGCACCATTACCGGCGTGGGCGGTTACCTGAAGAGCCAGAATCCGCAGGTACAGATCATCGGCCTGCAGCCGGCAGAAGGCAGCAGCATCCCCGGCATTCGCCGTTGGGCGCCCGCTTACCTGCCGGGCATTTTCCGCCCGGAGCTGGTGGATCAGGTGCTGGATATCGAGCAGCGCGATGCCGAGCAGACCATGCGCCAGCTGGCGCAGCGTGAAGGCATCTTCTGCGGCGTCAGCTCCGGCGGCGCGGTAGCCGGCGCCCTGCGCGTCGCGGCGGCCCATCCCGGCAGCGTCGTGGTGGCGATCGTCTGCGATCGCGGTGACCGTTACCTCTCCACCGGCGTGTTCGACTGAATGTGCCCTCCCGGCGGTGCGTTCCGCCGGGAAAACCCTTCTCACTTCCCTTTTGACCGACGGTATAGCCGGCCCGCCTGCGCGGTGGCCGGCGCCTGTCGGCATGCCAATACCCTGACAGAAGTAGAGAAATTGCGCGACAGCAGCCACACTAACGATGGCGAGACGCGAACCGCGATGTGTAAGGATTGAGTAAAACCGGCTGCGGGCCGGCGGAATTGGCGGGAAAATAACGAAAATCGGTGAAGGAGCAAGGCATGAAAATTTTACTGGTCGACGATGACCTGGAGCTTGGCACCATGCTGAGCGAATACCTGACGGGCGAAGGCTTCGACGCCACGCTGGTGCTGACCGGCAAGGCGGGGGTAGAGGGCGCGCTGTCGGGCGACTATACCGCGATGATCCTCGACATCATGCTGCCGGACATGAGCGGCATCGACGTGCTGCGCGACGTGCGTAAAAAGAGCCGGCTGCCGATCATCATGCTGACTGCCAAAGGCGACAACATCGATCGGGTGATTGGCCTGGAGATGGGCGCCGACGATTACATGCCCAAACCGTGCTATCCGCGCGAATTGGTGGCGCGTCTGCGTGCGGTGCTGCGCCGTTTCGAAGAGCGGCCGCAAGAGGCGGACGACGAGGCCGCCATCAGCTTCGGCGAGCTGACGCTGAACCCTTCAACCCGCAGCAGCGAATGGTGCGGTAAGGCGTTTGATCTGACCGCTTCGGAGTTCAATCTGTTGGAGCTGTTGCTGCGCGCGCCGGATCGCGTGGTGTCGAAGGACGAGCTGTCCGAGAAGGGGCTGGGGCGCCCGCGTGAGGCCTATGATCGCAGCGTGGACGTGCACATCAGCAATATCCGCCAGAAGCTGAGCGCATTGGCCGGCAGTAAGCTCAGCATTGAGACGGTGCGTAGCATCGGCTATCGCATTCGGTAATCTGACATGCGCGGAAGACTGTTCTGGAAAATTTTGCTCGGCTTTTGGCTGACCTTTCTCATCATGACGCAGGCGCTGTGGGTGGCGTTTTCTCTCTATGGCGATCGCTATGTGCCGCCGGAGAACGCCATGGCGCGGCGGGTCATCGGCCTGCAGCTGACTTCGGCCGCCACCCAGTTGCGCAGCGGCGGCATGCCGGCGCTGGAAGCCTTGATGCGCGACTGGCCCGAGGACGACAGGCGTTTGCTGTCCGTGACGCCAATGACCCAACCACCGCCGCCCACGTCGGAAGAACCGGCATTTGAAGGGCGGCGGATGCCGAAAGAGATCTCTGCCTGGGTGCAGACCGGGGAAGGGCAGGGATACTGGCTGAGTTATAACGTGCGCGGGTTGCGGGAAGAGTATCGGCCGGAGCGGCGCTCCCATTTCTTCAACATTCCTGCGCCGATGCTGTGGGTCGGCGGGCTGGGCGGTTTGCTGTTCAGCGCCGTGCTGGCCTGGAACCTGACCCGGCCGATGCGTCAGCTGCGCGGCGGTCTGGATCGGGTGGCGCAGGGCGATCTGTCGGTGCGGCTGTTCCCGAAGATGCGGCGCCGTCATGACGAGCTGTCCGACGTGGCGCGCGATTTCGACACCATGGCCGAGCGGCTGGAACTGCTGGTCAGCGCCCGCGAGCAGCTGTTGCACGACGTTTCGCACGAGCTGCGTTCGCCGCTGGCGCGCCTGCAGCTGGCGATCGGCCTGGCACGGCAGAATGCCGGCAACGTCGAAACCTCGCTCAAGCGCATCGAACACGAATCGGTGCGGCTGGACAAAATGATCGGCGAGCTGCTGGCGTTGTCGCGAACCGAACACAGCAGCCTGCCGGACGAGGAGTATTTCGATCTGTACGGCCTGGTGGATGCGGTGGTGAGCGATGCGCGCTATGAGGCGCAGGTGCCCGGCGTGGATATCGTGCTGCAGGCCGAGTCGGACGTGGAGTACACCGTCAAGGGCAATGCGGAGCTGATGCGGCGAGCGGTGGACAACATCGTGCGCAATGCGCTGCGCTTTTCCAGCCACGGCCAGCGGGTGACGGTGGCGCTGACGCGCGTCGATAATCAGTTCCAGATCGCGGTCAGCGATCAGGGGCCGGGAGTCGAGGAGGCGAAGCTGTCGAGCATCTTCGATCCGTTCGTGCGCGTGAAGTCGGCGCTGTCGGGCAAGGGCTACGGTCTGGGGCTGGCGATCACCCGCAAGGTGGTACTGGCGCACGGCGGCCAGGTTGAGGCGCGCAACGGCGATAAAGAGGGGCTGGTCATAACCCTGCGCATCCCGCGCTGGCAATAATAGACTATCTTACTTGCCATTTTGAACTAGGGCAGTGCTCGCCTTCGTCACGTACTGCGTGTACGCTCCGAAGGTTGCGCGCTGTCCATGTTCAAACTGCCTGCGCCGATAACGTCTATTATCCGCGGTATACCCAAAGGGTTTCGAATTGCAGCTAGGCGGCAAGCGGGGGAATCCCCGGGAGCTTACTCCAGTAAGTGACCGGGGTGAGCACGTGCGGCCAACAACGCTGCGGTTCGAAAGACGAAGGGGATAAAAAAACGGCGCCGAGGGCGCCGTTTTTCTTGCTCATCCGCGCTTACTTCTTGATGCGGATGATCGGGGTTTCGCCAACGGTCACGCTGCCGGACAGTTTGATCAGCTCTTTGATCTCGTCCATGTTGGAGATAACGACCGGCGTCAGGGTAGACTTGGCTTTCTCTTCCAGCAGTGGCAGGTTGAACTCGATAACCACGTCACCTTTCTTGACGCGCTGACCTTCTTCGGCGATGCGTTTGAAGCCTTCGCCTTTCAGTTCTACGGTATCGATGCCGAAGTGGACGAACAGCTCAATGCCGCTGTCGGATTCGATAGAGAATGCATGGTTGGTTTCGAAAATCTTGCCGATGGTGCCGTCAACCGGAGCAACCATTTTGTTGCCGGCCGGTTTAATAGCGATACCGTCGCCAACGATTTTTTCAGCGAACACTACGTCCGGCACATCTTCGATATTGACGATTTCGCCAGAAAGGGGAGCGACGATCTCGATAGTGCCCGTGTCTTTCTTGTCATCAGAAACCAGAGATTTCAGTTTATCGAACAAACCCATGATCTTCTCCTAAGCATTAAATTGGGCGGCGTTCCAGTGTCGTGGAAGTTTAGCAGAGCGTTTTTTCTTCGATGAATTTATTGACGCAATTCATCAGGTCTTGTGCCGTTGGCTGTGCCAAGGCCTGCGCTGCCAACGCCTTCACATCTTCGAAATTCGTGTTACGAATAATTTTCTTGATGCGCGGGATTGAAATCGCACTCATGCTGAACTCATCCAGCCCCATGCCCAATAACAACAGTGTAGCACGCTCATCGCCAGCCAGTTCGCCGCACATGCCGGTCCACTTGCCTTCCGCGTGAGATGCATCAATAACCTGTTTGATCAGGCCAAGCACTGATGGGGACATCGGGTTATAGAGATGAGAAATCAGCTCGTTGCCGCGATCTACCGCCAGAGTATACTGGGTTAGATCGTTTGTCCCAATACTAAAGAAGTCGACTTCTTTCGCCAGGTGGTGAGCGATGACCGCCGCAGCCGGTGTTTCCACCATCACGCCCACTTCGATGCTCTCGTCAAACGCCTTGCCTTCTTCGCGCAGCTGCGCTTTCAGCGTCTCGATTTCGCCTTTCAGATCGCGCACTTCTTCCACGGAGATGATCATCGGGAACATGATGCGCAGTTTGCCGAACGCCGAAGCGCGCAGGATGGCGCGCAGCTGGGCGTGCAGGATTTCACGGCGGTCCATCGCGATGCGGATGGCGCGCCAGCCGAGGAACGGGTTCTCTTCCTTCGGCAGGTTCATGTACGGCAGGTCTTTGTCGCCGCCGATGTCCATGGTGCGGACGATCACGGCCTGCGAGCCCATGGCTTCCGCCACGGCTTTATAAGCCTGGAACTGCTCGTCTTCGGTCGGCAGCGAGTCGCGGTCCATGAACAGGAATTCGGTACGATACAGGCCGACGCCTTCCGCGCCGTTGCGCTCTGCACCGGCGACGTCGCGCACGGTGCCGATGTTGGCGCAGACTTCAACCTGATGGCCGTCCAGCGTAATCGCCGGCAGGTCCTTCAGCTTGGCCAGATCGTTTTTCTCGGTGATGTATTGGTTCTGGGCGGCTTTCAGCTGATCGATAACGTCAGCAGTCGGGTTAACGTAAATTTTGTTGTTAACCGCATCCAGAATCAGGTAGTCGTCGTTTTTCACCTGCTTGGTCACGTCGCTGGTACCGACGATCGCCGGCAGCTCCAGGGAGCGCGCCATGATAGAGGTGTGGGAAGTCCGGCCGCCGAGATCGGTAATGAAGCCCAGCACTTTGTCCAGGTTCAACTGCGCGGTCTCGGACGGGGTCAGGTCGGTGGCCACCAGGATCACTTCGTCCTGAATGGAGCCCAGATCGACGATCGGCATGCCCAGGATGTTCTGCAGCAGGCGCTTACCGATGTCGCGCACGTCGGCGGCGCGTTCTTTCAGGTATTCGTCGTCCAGCTCTTCCAGCGCTTTCGCCTGACCTTCGATCACGGTGTAGGCGGCGGCGTCTGCGGAGGCCAGATCGTCTTTGATTAGGGCTATGATTTCCTGCTCAAGCTCTTCGTCTTCCAGCAACATGATGTGGCCTTCGAAGATAGCTTCCTTCTCTTCGCCGAAGGTTTCGCCAGCTTTGGTCTTGATCGCTTCCAGCTGTTCGGACGCTTTCGCGCGGCCGGCCAGAAAACGCGAGACTTCCTGCTCTACTTGATCAGCAGAGATTTTCTTCCGGTTGATGACGATGTCGTCTTCTTTCAGCAAGAGAGCCTTACCAAAAGCGATGCCCGGTGATACTAAAATGCCTGAAATCATAACCCTACCTTACTCTTGACTGGTGTTAACTAAAAAGACGGGCCGATTACTCAAGCTCTGCCATCAGTTTTACCAAGTGCTCAACGGCTTTCTGCTCGTCTTCACCTTCAGCTGAGATGGTCACTACGGTCCCTTGAGTCAGCCCCAGAGTTTGCAGTTTGAACAGGCTTTTAGCGCTGGCGCTTTTGCCGTTGGAGGTCACGGTGATGTCAGACGCGAAGCCTTTGGCTTCTTTAACGAACTGAGCGGCAGGGCGAGTATGCAGACCATTCGGAGCGGTAATAGTAACTTCTTGCTGGAACATTGATGTTTCCCCAACTTATTGGATTAATGTTGTGGAGCTAAAGTTTAGCCCAGGGGCCTGACTTTAGCTTGTCTGGTTATAGCGCCTGACTATGGACAGGGGCGAACGTTGATGCAACAGAAAACGACGCGTTAGGCACTTCAGATCAAAAAACTCGGCTTTAGACGTCGTTCCAATCCGCTCCCCATTATGCCCGATTCGACGCGTCGGCGACAGATGAGTAAATCGATTCAGCCTTGGCCGGGCTCAGGGGGTGATTAATTTTGCGCATCGAAATAATGCACCGTTAAATACTAAAGCCGACGGGCAAAAGCAATCTTGGACTGCTATAAAGTTTGATCCAGTCCACAAAAAAGCACCCCGCAGGGTGCTTTTTTAGCGATTTGTGCAGTGGCGGAATTACTGCTGCAATTCCTGCTCGGTGAACAGATCGGCAAACAGCGCGGTGCTCAGGTAACGTTCGCCGGAAGAGGGCAGGATCACCACGATGGTCTTGTCGGCGAACGCCGGTTCTTCGGCCAGTTTCACCGCCGCCGCAACCGCTGCGCCGGAGGAGATGCCCGCCAGAATGCCTTCTTCGTCCATCAGGCGACGCGCCATGCTGATGGCTTCGTCGTTGGAGACTTTCTCGACGCGATCCACCAGGTCCAGATCGAGGTTGCCCGGAATGAAGCCGGCGCCGATGCCCTGGATCTTGTGCGGGCCCGGTTTCAGCTCTTCACCGGCCAGCGCCTGGCTGATGACCGGCGAGTCGGTCGGCTCGACCGCCACTGTGGTGATGGCCTTGCCTTTGGTGTTCTTGATGTAGCGGCTGACGCCGGTGAGCGTGCCGCCGGTGCCGACGCCGGAGATGAACACGTCGACGTCGCCGTCGGTGTCTTCCCAGATTTCCGGGCCGGTGGTTTTTTCATGGATGGCCGGGTTGGCCGGGTTGCTGAACTGTTGCAGGATCAGGTAACGGTTCGGGTCGGTGGCGACGATCTCTTCGGCTTTGGCGATAGCGCCTTTCATGCCTTTCGCCCCTTCGGTCAGCACCAGATTGGCGCCCAGCGCCTTGAGCAGCTTGCGGCGCTCGATGCTCATGGTTTCCGGCATGGTCAGCGTCAGCTTGTAACCGCGCGCGGCGGCCACGAAGGCCAGCGCGATGCCGGTGTTGCCGCTGGTCGGCTCCACCAGCTCTTTACCGGCGGTCAGTACGCCGCGTTGTTCCGCATCCCAAATCATATTGGCACCGATGCGGCATTTGACGCTGAAGCTCGGGTTGCGTGATTCAACCTTGGCCAGAATGCGTCCGTTGCCGATACGGTTCAGACGAACCAGCGGCGTATGGCCGATTGTTAATGAGTTGTCTTCATATATCTTGCTCATAGCCCGTCCTTTAACTCTATGAAAATGTGGGGAACATCGAAAGCATACGCTAACAGTACCGGCAGGGAAGTAAAGAATTGGTATATCTATATGTTATTAGGAAATAAGTTTTAAGCACAATGATAAGGGCGCGAAATGCGCGCCCTGTAGAAAATTTCCGCGCTATCGGCGGTAAAAAACGGCGGTTATCGGACGAATTGCGAGCGATAGCGAACGACCCACATCGCGGTGGCGCCGCAGACGGCGACCGGCAGGATCACCAGGTTGAGGATCGGGATCATGGTGAACAGGCTGACCAGCGCGCCGAACTGCAGGTTGTCGGTTTTGTGCTGGCGCAAGGCGCGACGCATGTCGGCAAAGCTCACCTTGTGGTTGTCGAACGGGTAGTCGCAATACTGAATCGCCAACATCCAGGCGCTGAACAGGAACCACAGCACCGGCGCCACCGTCTGGCCGATGCCGGGCACGAAGTAGAGCGCCAGCAGCAGCAGCGCGCGCGGCAGGTAATACATTAGCTTGCGCCATTCGCGCGCCATGATGCGCGGCAGATCTTTGGCGATGCCGAGCAGGCCGGTGTCCGGCAGCGGTTTGCCGGTCAGGCTGCCTTCGAGCTGCTCGGCCAGCAGGCCGCAGAACGGCGCGGCGATCAGGTTGGTGAGGGTGCTGAACAGATAGCTGAACACCAGCAGCACCGAAATGACCGCCAGCGGCCACAGCAGGTAGCTCAACCATTGCAGCCAGTCGGGAACGTGGCTCATCATCGTCGGGATCCAGTCGCCGAGCCGGCTGAACAGCCACCAGAAAGCGGAACCCATCAGCAGCACGTTGACCAGCAACGGCAAGACCACATAGCGTTTAATCCCCGGGCGCGAAATCAGGCGCCAACCTTCGGCGAAATAGTGAATGCCGCTGGTCGAACGGGAAGGGGACTGCGTATAGGACATATCTTAAGTTATCTCGTTGTCTGAACAGGCATCATTATCATATAGGGATGATTTTCCACTGGCTAGGGTAGGGTTGGCTGAAAAACCAGCAGAAAAAGGCAGTATAATCATCTTTATTGGCATAAAGTTCAGCACGGACTTGCACTTGTGTGCGCGGGCAAATAGAGTTAAAGAGTGAATGTTTGCCGCGGTGGCAATGTATTGGAACAACAGAGATAGCAATGATGCAGGATTTGCGTCTGATATTAATCGTTGTTGGCGCGATCGCCATAATAGCGCTGTTATTGCACGGTCTGTGGACCAGTCGCAAAGAACGGTCAGCGCTCTTCCGCGATCGCCCAGCCAAACGTTCCCAAAAGGAACGTGAACAAACTCCGATCGACGATCTCGAAGAAGGCGTCGGTGAGGTGCGCGTACGCGCCGCTCACCCGCAAGACGAGCCGTCATTCGGCCATTTCGATGCCGCACGCGAAGAACCCGTGGCCGCGACGAAGCCTGCTCCGGCGGCTGCGCCAGCGCCCCGCGCCGTTCAACCGGCTGCCCATCAGACGCCGCCTCCGCTGTCTCAGCGGCCGGAGTATGATGACATCCTGCTGAACAACTACGCGCCGGACGAAGAACAGGCCGAGCCGCAGCAACCGCAACCGGCCGCGCGCCGTGAGCCGCGCGTCGACGATCTGCCGCATGAACATGAGGCGCCGCAGGGGGCGGAACCGGCATTCCACGCCGAGCCGGCCCCTGTGCAGCAAGCGCCGGAAGTGAAGCCGGCGCAGGAACCTGCACCGCAACCGGCGGCTGCGCCCATTCAGGCTAAACTGAAAGAGACCGTGCTGGTGCTGCACGTCGCGGCCCATCAGGGCGGCGTAATCGGCGGCGAAGTGCTGCTGCAGAGCGTGTTGCAGGCGGGCTTCCAGTTTGGCGAGATGGGCATCTTCCACCGTCATATCAGCCCGGCCGGCAGCGGCCCGGTGCTGTTCAGCCTGGCGAACATGGTCAAGCCGGGGTCGTTCGATCCTGACATGATGTCCGACTTCTCCACGCCGGGCGTGTCGATGTTCATGATGGTGCCGTCTTACGGCGACGCCAATCAGAACTTCAAGCTGATGCTGCAGTCGGCACAGCGCATCGCCGACGACGTGGGCGGCGTGGTGCTGGACGACGAGCGCCGCATGATGACGCCGCAGAAGCTGGAAACCTACAAAGCGCGTATCCGTGAAGTGTTGGAAAACAACGCCTGACCGGGTTGCCGCGCGCACTGAACATCCGTAACAACAAAGCCCCCGCTAGCCGGGGGTTTTTTATCTTTGATGGTGAGCCATGGAATCGATAATCCAACAAATCAATGAACTACGAGCCACACTGCGCCATCATGAATACCAGTATCATGTGCTGGATGCGCCGGAAGTGCCGGATGCGGAATATGACCGCCTGATGCGCGAACTGCGCGAGCTGGAGAGCGCGCATCCGGAGTGGGTCACCGCCGATTCGCCGACCCAGCGTGTGGGCGCAGCGCCGCTGGCGGCGTTCGACCAGGTGCGTCACGAAGTACCGATGCTGTCGCTGGACAACGTGTTCGACGAAGAAAGCTTCCTGGCATTTTACAAGCGCGTGCAGGATAGGCTCAAAAGCAGCGATCCGTTGACTTTCTGCTGCGAGCTGAAGCTGGACGGCCTGGCGGTCAGCCTGCTGTACGAAGACGGTGAGCTGGTGCGCGCGGCGACGCGCGGCGACGGCACCACCGGCGAGAACATCACCACTAACGTGCGCACCATCCGCGCCATCCCGCTGCGCCTGACCGGCGACAATATTCCGCGCCGGCTGGAAGTGCGCGGCGAAGTGTTCATGCCGCAGGCCGGTTTTGAACAAATGAACGAAGAAGCGAGGCGCAAAGACGGCAAGGTGTTCGCCAACCCGCGCAACGCCGCTGCCGGCTCGCTGCGCCAGCTCGATCCGCGCATTACCGCCAAACGCCCGCTGACCTTCTTCTGCTACGGCGTCGGCCTGCTGGAAGGCGGCGAGCTGCCGCGCAGCCACTTTGAGCGCCTGATGCAGTTCAAGGCCTGGGGCCTGCCGGTCAGCGATCGCGCCCAACGCCGCACCGGCAGCGAGGAAGTGCTGGCGTTTTATCGCCAGGTCGAGCAGGACCGCGCGCAGCTCGGTTTCGACATCGACGGCGTGGTGATCAAGATTGACGATATCGATCTGCAGGAAACGCTGGGATTTGTGGCGCGTGCGCCGCGCTGGGCGACGGCGTTCAAATTCCCGGCGCAGGAGCAGATCACCGTGGTGCGCGAAGTGGAGTTTCAGGTTGGCCGCACCGGCGCGATTACGCCGGTGGCGCGCCTTGAGCCGGTGCTGGTGGCCGGGGTGACCGTCAGCAATGCCACCTTGCACAACGCCGATGAAATTGAGCGCCTGGGGCTGCGCATCGGCGATACGGTGATCGTGCGCCGCGCCGGCGACGTCATCCCGCAGGTGGTGGGGGTGCTGGAAGATCGTCGGCCACAGGATGCGCGCGAAGTGGTGTTCCCGCTGCACTGCCCGGTGTGCGGCTCCGACGTTGAGCGCGTGGAAGGCGAAGCCGTGGCGCGCTGCACCGGCGGTCTTATCTGCGGCGCGCAGCGCAAAGAGGCGTTGAAGCACTTTGTTTCCCGCCGCGCGCTGGACGTTGAAGGCATGGGCGACAAGATCATCGAGCAACTGGTGGACAAAGAGTACGTGAAGAACCCGGCCGATCTGTTCCGCTTGTCCGCCGGCATTCTGACCGGCCTGGATCGCATGGGGCCTAAATCGGCGCAGAATCTGGTCAATGCGCTGGAAAAATCCAAACAGACCACCTTTGCTCGCTTTCTGTATGCGCTGGGCATTCGCGAGGTTGGCGAAGCGACCGCCGCCAACCTGGCGGCGCATTTCGGATCGCTCGAGAAGCTGTTCGCCGCCGATATCGAAGCGCTGAAAGAGGTGCCGGACGTCGGCGAAGTGGTGGCCAAACACACCCGCAATTTCCTCGATGAAGCGCTCAATCAGCAGGTGATCAACGAGCTGGTGGGCGCCGAAATCGGCATCCACTGGCCGGCGCCGGTGATGGTGGTGGCGGAAGAGATAGACAGCCCGTTCGCCGGCAAAACCGTGGTGCTGACCGGCTCGCTGAGCCAGCTGTCGCGCGACGAGGCCAAAGATCGCCTGACGGCGCTGGGCGCCAAGGTCAGCGGCAGCGTGTCGAAGAAAACCGATCTGGTGATCGCCGGCGAGGCGGCCGGCTCCAAGCTGGCGAAGGCGCAGGAGCTGGGTATCGCCGTGATCGACGAAGCGGAGATGATCCGCCTGCTGGGTGACTGATGGAAAAGGAAAACCTGCTGGAGATCGCCAATACCGTGATGCCGTTCGGCAAGTACCAGGGGCGGGTGCTGATCGACCTGCCCGAAGAGTACCTGCTGTGGTTCGCCCGCAAGGGCGAATTCCCCAAAGGCAAGCTCGGCATGCTGATGGAGATGACGCTGGCGATTAAAATCGAAGGGCTTGACCACCTGGTCAAGCCGCTGAAGAAAAGCTGAACTGACGGGCCTTGGCCCGTCTTTTTTTACCCGCGCGACGCCTGCGCGTTGGCGTTGGGCACCGCCTGTTGCGCCCGCTGCTTGCGCTGATACCTTTTCGCCAGCACCGCACAGGTCATCAGCTGCACCTGATGGAACACCATCAGCGGCAGCACCATGATCCCCACCGTTGCCGCCGGGAACAGGATATTGGCCATCGGAATGCCGTTCGCCAGGCTTTTCTTCGAACCGCAGAACACGATGGTGATCTCGTCCGCCTTGCTGAACCCCAGCCAGCGCGCCATGTAGGTGTTCACCACCAGCACGATCGCCAGCAGCACGATGCTGCCGCCGACGATAAACGCCAGCGAACCGATCCCCACCTGATGCCAGATGCCGTGCGTGACCGCCTCGCTGAAGGCGGCGTACACCACCAGCAGAATCGAGGTCTGGTCGGTTTTACCGATCAGCGGGCGATGGCGCTCGATCCAGCCGCCGATCAGCGGCCGCAGCAGGTGGCCGGCGACGAACGGCACCAGCAGCTGCAGCACGATCGAGCCCACCTGCCGCAGGCTGCCGGTATCGCCGTGCACGTTCATCAGCAGGCCGACCAACAGCGGTGACACGAAGATCCCCAGCAGGCTGGAGGCGGAAGCGCTGCACACCGCCGCCGCCACGTTGCCGCCCGCCAGCGAGGTGAAGGCGATGGCCGACTGCACGGTGGCGGGCAGGATGCACAGGTAGATGAAACCGGCGTACAGCTCGGGGCTGACGTCGATCGGCGCCCACCAGGCGAACAACATCCCCAGCGCCGGAAAAACGATGAAGGTGCTGAACATCACCCACAAATGCAGCCGCCAGTTATTGCTGCCGGCCAGGATGGCCTCGCGCGACAGCTTGGCGCCGTGCATGAAGAACAGCAGGGCGATGGCGGCGATGGTCAGGGCATTGAGCCAGCCGACGAACTCGCCGCGCGCCGGCAGGAACGACGCCAGCAGCACGGTGGCGATCAGCGTCAGGGTAAAACGATCGGGCAGGAATCTCATGGCGATGCGCTCGGGTAGAAAATCGATGGGGCTATTCTCCCGCGTGGGCATATAATAATTAAATTGATTTATTTAATTTATCTATGAATAAAACACATGAATTACTCACTCAAACAGCTGCGGGTGTTCGTCACTGTCGCCCGCCACGGCAGCTTCAGCCGCGCCGGTGAGGCGATTGGCCTGACGCAATCGGCGGTCAGCCACAGCGTGAAAGAGCTGGAGGCGGAGATCGGCGTGCGCCTGCTGGATCGCACCACGCGTGAAGTGGTGTTGACCGACGCCGGCCTGCGGCTGGCCAACCGGGTCGAACGGCTGCTGGACGAGCTGCAGGCCGCGTTGCTGGATGCGCGCAGCTTTGGCGTACAGCGCAGCGGCACGGTGCGGGTGGCGACCAGCCAGACCATTTCCGCCCATCTGATGCCGCAGTGCATCGCCGCCGGCGAGCGTGAATACCCGGAGATCCGCATCATGCTGCGCGATCAGGCGCAGCAGCAGGTACTGCACAGCGTGCGCAACGCCGAGGTGGATTTCGGCATCGTGGTCGATCCGGTGCAGGCGGTGGACCTGGAGTGCGAAGCGGTGCTGCATGAACCGTTCCTGCTGCTGTGCCGCGACGACCACCCGTTTGCTGCGCAGCAAGAGGTGCGTTGGTCGGCGTTAAACGGCTGCCGCCTGGTGTTACAGGATTATGCGTCGGGCAGCCGGCCGCTGATCGACAGCGCGCTGAGGCAGCAGGGCGTCGAGGCGCAGGTGGTGCAGGAAATCGGCCATCCGGCCACGCTGTTCCCGATGGTGGCGGAAGGGATTGGCATCAGTATCTTCCCGGCGTTGGCGCTGCCGCTACCGGAAGGGGGGCGGCTCCGGGTGCGGCGGCTGGTGCCGGAGATCAACCGCGCGCTGATGCTGGTGCGGCGCAAGAATCGCTCGCTGACGCCGGCGGCGGAGGCCATCTGGCAGGTCGCGCGTCAGCAGGCGGCGCTGCTGCACCAGCGCCGGCAGGAAAACGCGGCATATTGAGTCAGATATAGACGTCCACCGCGTTGAGCGGCGTCGGGCGGTTTACGCCGTCGCCGGCTTGCGCTGCGGCTTTCTTCATTTGCTCCTGCTGTTGCTTTTCCATCTCTTCTTTCTGGATGCGCGCGATCTCGGCCTGCAACATCTTGATCTGCGCTTCGATCAGCTGCTTTTGCTTCTCGATCTCTTTGGGATCGGCGCTGGAGTCTTTCAGTTCCACCAGCTTTTGCTGCAGAGCCTGAATCTGCCGGTTCAGCGCCTTGATGCGCACCGAGGCGCGGCTTTCGTTGAGATTAACCGGTTCGTCATTGCCGTTGGCGCGTTCGTTTTTCTCCATCTTGCCGCCTTGCGGCTGGTTGTTGACTGGTTTGGCCATCAGCAATTCGCCCTGATGGCCCGGCGCGCTGAAGACGTTGCTGACGCCGGGAACGGTATTTTTGATCGGTACGATCATGGTGATGGTGGTCGACATGGATGCTCTCCCTGAGTCTGGCTATCGCTGTTCAGGGTATCGGCAGCGGTGGCTAAATCTTTACCTGCCGCAGGTGAGGCCAGCGCTGCAGCCAGCCTTTGTCGAGCACGCGCTGGGCATAGGCCGTGCGATCGCCGTTTTTCACGTTGAAGGTGATGGTGTCGTCGAACAGCGCCGCGAGGCCGAAGGGGGCCACCAGCGTGATGCTGTCGTCGGCGTTCAGGCGCGCGCCGATCGCCGTTTCCACTTCGGTCCAGAAGCTGATGGCCTCTTCGCTGTCGCGATAGGGTTCCCGGCCGCCGCGCAGGTGCATGCGCGCCTGATTCTTGACCGACCACGGCTGCGGCAGCCATTGGTGCAGCCGCACCTCCAGCATGCGATCGCGCTCGGCGTCCGCACGCTGCGAATCGAAGTGGATCACGTCGATATCGTTGAGTGGCGTGGGCTCCTTATAGCCGTGGCGCCGATCCCACACCAGGTTGCGTACGAAGCCGGCGCCGAGGCACCAGTCATTCAGGCCGAGCCGGCGCACGGTGCGCAGGGCGGCCATGCGCGCGTCATCTTGTTGCAGCCAGTCGATAATTTGCCGTTGCGGATCCATCACCCCTCCTTTTTTCGCGGCTACTGTAACCCGAAGCGGCGGCGGGTGAAATGGGGGAAAGCGCGATGGCGGCGATCGCGTGCAAAATAATTTTCTTTTCCCACTGACTACACTTGGTGCAGGGCTTTTATCTCGTCACTCGGGGCAAGGGAGGGGGCTATGTATCAGGCAACGGTGGGCCAACGCGGCTATCGCTTTGGCGATCTGCGTCAGCTGATGGCGAAGGCTTCGCCGGCGCGTTCCGGCGATTATCTGGCGGAGGTGGCGGCGCAAAGCGCCGAAGAGCGTATGGCGGCGCGCATTGTGCTGGCGGACTTGCCGCTCAAGGCGTTCCTGCAGCAGGCGCTGGTGCCCTACGAACAGGACGAGGTGACGCGCCTGATTATCGACGGCCACGATGGTGCGGCCTTTGAACCCATCTCGCACCTCACGGTCGGCGATTTTCGCGACTGGCTGCTGAGCGAGCAGGCGGACAGCGCCATGCTGGCGCAGGTGGCGGCCGGCATCACGCCGGAGATGGCGGCGGCAGTGAGCAAGATCATGCGCAATCAGGATCTGATCCTGGTGGCGAAGAAGTGCCGGGTGGTGACGCGCTTTCGCAATACGATTGGCCTGCCGGGCCACCTCAGCGTGCGGCTGCAGCCCAATCACCCGACCGACAGCCTGCAGGGCATCGCCGCCAGCATGCTGGACGGCCTGCTGTACGGCAGCGGCGACGCGGTGGTCGGCATCAATCCGGCCAGCGACAGCCTGCCGCTGCTGGAAAAGCTCAACTACATGCTGGACGACGTGATCCAGCGCTTCGCCATTCCCACCCAATCCTGCGTGCTGACCCACGTGACCAACACGCTGCGGCTGATGGAGCGCGGCGCGCCGGTGGATCTGGTGTTCCAGTCGATCGCCGGTACTGAAGCGGCCAATCGCGGTTTCGGTATCAGCTTGGCGCTGCTGGCGGAAGCGCAGCAGGCGGCGCTGAGCCTTGGGCGGGGCACGCTGGGCGACAACGTGATGTATTTCGAAACCGGGCAGGGCAGCTGCCTGTCGGCCAACGCCCATCACGGCGTCGATCAGCAAACCTGCGAGGCGCGCGCCTATGCGGTGGCGCGCCATTTCTCGCCGCTGCTGATCAACACCGTGGTGGGGTTTATCGGCCCCGAATACCTGTATGACGGCAAGCAAATTATCCGCGCCGGGCTGGAGGACCATTTCTGCGGCAAGCTGCTCGGCCTGCCGCTGGGCTGCGACGTCTGCTACACCAACCATGCCGAAGCCGATCAGGACGACATGGATACGCTGCTGACGCTGTTGGCCGCCGCTGGCTTGACGTTCCTGATCGGCGTGCCGGGCGCGGACGACATCATGCTCAACTACCAAAGCACGTCGTTCCATGACGCGCTCTATATCCGCGAGCTGCTGGGGCTGAAGCACGCGCCGGAGTTCGCCGCCTGGCTGGCGGCGATGAACATCACCGACGAACGCGGGCGGCTGCGCGACGCCGCTGCCAATCATCCGCTGTTGCTGGCGCTGCAGGGAGAACGCACATGATCAAACCGGTTCACGCCAACAGCTGGGACGCGCTGCGCGCCTTTACCGATGCGCGTATCGCGCTGGGGCGCACCGGCGCCAGCCTGCCGACCGACGAGCTGCTGCGCTTCGGGCTGGCCCATGCCCAGGCGCGCGACGCGGTGCATCAGCCTTTCGACAGCGAGCGGCTGGCGGCGGATCTCCACGATGCCGGTTGGCCCACGCTGGCGGTACATAGCCAGGCCGCCGACCGCGCCGCCTATCTGCGCCGACCGGATCTGGGGCGGCGATTAGCGCTGGACAGCCGCAGCCTGCTGCTCGGCGTGCCATCGCACCGCGTCGATCTGCTGCTGATAGTGGCGGACGGCCTTTCCTCCAAGGCGGTGCACCGCCAGGCGCTGCCGCTGCTGCAGGCGCTGTGGCCCTATCTCGATACGCTGGGGCTGACCGTTGCGCCGGTGGTGCTGGCGCATCAGGCGCGGGTGGCGCTGGGGGATGAGATCGGCGAATGCCTGCAGGCCAGGGCGGTGGCGGTTTTGATCGGCGAACGGCCGGGGCTGTCGTCGCCGGACAGCCTGGGCGTCTATTTGACCTGGGGGCCGAATGCGCGCAGAACGGACGCCCAGCGCAACTGTATCTCCAACGTGCGCCCCGAGGGGTTGGATTACCCGCAGGCGGCGTTCCGCCTGGCCTGGCTGCTGGAGCAGGCGTTCCTGCGGCGGCTGAGCGGCATCGAGCTGAAGGACGAGAGCGACAACCCGGCGCTGCACGGCCGGGTGACGCCGCTTTATCCCCAGCTGGGCGGTTGACCGATAGTTTGCTGCAGCAGGGCGGTGAAGGCCGCCAGCCGGGCGGACACCTTCGCCATCGGGCGCAGCAGATAGATACCTTGCTGCTCATGGCGCGGATCTTCCAGCATTTGCACCAGTTGCCCGTGCTGCACGTCCGGCCCCACCACCCAGTTGGGCAGAAAGGCGATGCCGAGGCCGAGCAGCGCGGCCTGGCGCTGTGCGGTGAAGTCGTCGCAGCGCAGCGCCATGGTGCAGCGGCTCATCAGCGCTGCGTCGAGGATCTGGGCCCAGCAGGCCGGCTGCTGCTTGTGATAACGGGCGATCAGCCGATGCTGCGGCAGCGCCTCCAGATCGGCCGGCAGGCCATAGCGGGCGACGTAGGCGGGGCTGGCGCACATCACCCAGCGTTGGGTGGCGATGCGACTGGCATACAGCGCGCTGTCCTTCTGCTCGCCGATGCGGAGGGCGGCGTCGAGCCGTTCCTGCGTCGGATCGGTCAGGCGTTCGGTCAGATCGAGGTCGACCGACAGCTGCGGGTAGCGTTCCGCCAGCGTCGGCAGCAGCGGCAGCACATAGGTTTTGCCGAAGGTCGGCAGGCAGCTGATGCGCAGCGTGCCCTGCGGCGTTTCGTTCAGCGCGCTCAGCTCGGCGCGAAGGCCGGTAATGTCCGTCATCAGCGCGGCGGCGCGCGTCAGCAGCAGCTCGCCGGCGTCGGTCAGCAGCAGGCCACGGGTGGAGCGCACGAACAGCGCGGCGCCGAGCGCGCTTTCCAAGGCGTCGATGTGGCGCACCAGCGAAGAGGGCACCATGCCCAGCCGGCGCGCGGCGGCGGAAAAGCTGCCCAGGCGGGCGACGTCGAGAAAAATTGGCAGGTGTTCAACATAGCGTGCGTCATTCATTTTTGCATTATATGCAAAAGCGTTTCTTATGAATACCTGCTTCTCTGCCGACGGCGCGGCGGCTACTCTGGCTGCGGGTTGACGACGCGCCTCAGCGCCGTCTCATCCCGGCCGCATAGAGAGAAAACGCATAAACCTCGCGGCGCTTAGTTCTAAATAACAGATGTTTTTCCCAGGCCGCGCGAGCCGCCTGTGGAGTTGATTGTCGCTCCAACACCAGATTAACCGTTCAATTTGATATTCGAGTCAGCATTAATGATTAGTAAGTCTTTACTTTCAATCATCATGCTGTTGACTCTGGATATCGGCCGGCCAGCCGTGCCGGTTTTTTTGTCGCCTCAGGCTGAATCGTTCCAACTGATGAACGCGCCTTGGGGGGCATCTTGGCCCACCGTCGGTGGGTCTTTTGAACGCGCGGAACCGCGGTTCCGCGCTGGTGGAGGAGTCAGTCATGAACGAAAAACACGGGTGTTCCTGTGCGCGCCATTTGGCGCAGGGTTTTGCCAGGCAGTCGATCAACGCCGGGGAGGGCGAAATCTATCAAATCTCGCTGATGAGCGCGCTCATCGACGGGGTTTACGAGGGGGAGACCACCATTGCCGAACTGCTCAAGCACGGCGATTTCGGCCTCGGCACCTTCAATCATCTGGACGGCGAATTGATCGCTTTCGACCAGGAAATACACCAGCTGCGCGCCGACGGCAGCGCCCGGCCGGCCGGCCTGCAACAGCAAACCCCCTTCGCCGTCGTCACCTTTTTCCAGCCCAGCGTCAGCCAGCAGTTCGACCGGCCGATCACCAAGGCGCAGCTGCACCAGTGCATCGACGAGCAGGTCGCCTCGCCGAACCTGTTTTGCGCGGTGCGGGTCGACGGCGAGTTCAGCCACGTGGAAACCCGTACCGTGCCGCGCCAGGAGCGGCCCTATCGCCCGATGCTGGAGGCGATAGAAGAGCAGCCGACCTTCTCGTTCCATCAGCGGCGCGGCACGCTGGTTGGTTTCCGCTCGCCGGATTACATGCAGGGCATCGGCGTGGCCGGCTATCACGAACACTTCGTTACCGACGACCGCAGCGGCGGCGGCCACGTGCTGGACTACCAGCTCGATCATGGCCGCCTGCAGTTCGGCGTCATCACGCGTCTCAATCTTCAGTTACCGCATGATGCGGATTTCTTGCGCGCCAACCTCTGCCCAGAGGATTTGGATCGCGCGATTCGTTCCGCCGAGGGCTAACCCCGGCGATCGTTTTCTTAGGAGGTGGAACCATGGCACAGGAAAAAACAGGCAATGACTGGCAATGCGGCGCCGATTTGGTGGTGAAAAATCTGGAAGCGCAGGGCGTCAAACACGTTTTCGGCATTCCGGGCGCCAAGATCGACCGGGTGTTCGACTCGCTGGAGGACGCGCCATCGATCGAAACGGTGGTGGTGCGGCATGAGGCCAACGCAGCCTTTATGGCGGCGGCGGTCGGCCGCTTGACCGGTAAGGCCGGGGTGGCACTGGTCACCTCCGGGCCGGGCAGCTCCAACCTGATCACCGGGCTGGCCACCGCCACATCGGAAGGGGACGCGGTGGTGGCCTTCGGCGGGGCGGTGAAGCGTGCCGACAGCCTGAAACAGACGCACCAGAGCATGGATACCGTCAGCATGTTCCGGCCGGTGACCAAGTATTGCGCCGAAGTGCATGCCGGTTCGGCGATTTCCGAGGTGATCGCCAACGCCTTTCGCCGCGCCGAGTTCGGCCGGCCGGGGGCCTCGTTCGTCAGCCTGCCGATGGATATCGTCAATGAACCGGTCAGCGCGCCGGTGCTGGCCGGCTGCCGCTTGCCGCGTATGGGGGCCGCGGCGGCGGACGACATTCAGGCGGCGGTGAAACTGATCCGGCAGGCCAAATGCCCGGTATTGCTGCTCGGTTTGCAGGCCAGCCGGCCGGAGAACAGCGAAGCGGTGCGCCATCTGCTGTATCGCACCCATATGCCGGTGGTCGGCACCTATCAGGCGGCCGGGGTGATCGACGTCAACCACTTCGCCCGTTTTGCCGGCCGCGTCGGCCTGTTCAACAACCAGCCGGCCGATCAGCTGTTGCAGAAGGCCGATCTGGTGGTGAGCGTCGGCTATGATCCGATCGAATACGATCCCTGCATGTGGAACAGCCACGGGCGGCTGAAACTGGTGCACATCGACGTGCTGCCGGCGGATATCGATACCTGCTATCGGCCGGATGTCGAGCTGGTGGGCAACATCAGCGCCACGTTGAACATGATGACCGAAACGTTCACTGAGGCGGTCTGTGTGCCGCCGGAGGTGGAGCTGATCCTCACCGATCTCGGCCGCCAGCGCACTGAACTGGCGGAGCGCGCCGCCCGCCGCGGCGGCATGCCGATCCACCCGCTGCGCATCGTCAAGGAGCTGCAGGACATCGTCAGCGACGACGTGACCCTGTGCGTGGACATGGGCAGCTTCCATATCTGGATCGCCCGCTACCTGTACAGCTTCCGCGCCCGCCAGCTGTTGATCTCCAACGGCCAGCAAACCATGGGGGTGGCGCTGCCGTGGGCCATCGGCGCGGCGCTGGTGCGCCCCGGCGATAAAGTGGTGTCTATCTCCGGCGACGGCGGATTCATGCAGTCGAGCATGGAGCTGGAGACTGCGGTGCGGCTGAAAAACAACATCGTGCACGTCATCTGGGTCGATAATGCCTACAACATGGTGGAGATGCAGGAAGTGAACAAATACCAGCGTAAATCCGGCGTGGAGTTTGGGCCGATTGACTTCAAGGCTTACGCGGAATCCTGCGGTGCGGTCGGTTTCGCCGTGCAGTCGGTGGACGATCTGCGGCCGATGCTGCGCAAGGCGATGGCGATCCAGGGGCCGGTGGTGGTGGCCATTCCGGTCGACTATGCCGACAACTATAAGCTGATGGCGCAGATGAACTTCAGCCAGATGATTTAATTTCATCATCGCGCGATTTCACCGGGGCAGGCCGCTTGCGCGCCTGCCCGTTTTTATGCGCGGATTTTGTCCTTTACATCGCTAACTGCATGATTTATTGCTATCCGTTGGGCTGTTTTTTCACCACTGGGGATAGCGCAATGAAAAGAAAAGCAATAACGATCGGGCTGCTGGCGTTGGCGATTGCCGGCGGCGCGCGAGCCAATACGCTGGTCTACTGTTCCGAAGGCTCGCCGGAAGGCTTCAACCCGCAGCTGTTCACCTCCGGCACCACGGTGGACGCCAGTTCGGCGGCGATCTACAACCGGCTGGTGGACTTCAAACCCGGCACCGTCGAGCTGCAACCCAGCCTGGCGGAAAGCTGGGAGGTGAGTGAAGACGGCAAGCGCTATACCTTCCACCTGCGCAAGGGCGTGGCATTCCAGAGCAATAAATATTTCACGCCCACCCGCGATTTCAACGCCGATGACGTCATCTTCTCGTTTATGCGGCAGAAGGACGCCAACAACCCGTATCACAAGGTCTCCAACGGCGCCTACACCAACTTCGAGTCGATGGAGTTCGGCACGCTGATCGACCGGATCGTCAAGGTGGACGATTACACCGTGCGCTTTGAGCTCTCCCGCGCCGAGGCGCCGTTCGTCGCCGATCTGGGCATGTACTTCGCCACCCTATTATCGGCGGAATATGCCGAGGCGATGCTGAAGGCCGGCACGCCGCAGCGGGTGGACAACGATCCGATCGGCACCGGGCCGTTCCAACTGGTGCAGTACCAGAAGGACGCGAAAATCCTCTACAAGGCGTTCGATCGTTACTGGGAAGGCAAACCGAAGATCGACCGGCTGGTGTTTTCGATCACGCCGGATGCGACGGTGCGTTACGCCAAGCTGCAAAAGAACGAGTGCCAGGTGATGCCGTTCCCCAACCCGGCGGATCTGGCGCGCATGCGGCAGGACGGCAACCTTCAGGTGATGGAAAAATCCGGCTTGAATATCGGCTTCCTGGCGTTCAATACCCAGAAAAAACCGTTGGATAACGTCAAGGTACGCCAGGCGTTGGCGCTGGCGGTCAACAAGCCGGCGATCATCGAGGCGGTGTTCCACGGCGCCGGCCAGCCGGCCAAGAATCTGCTGCCGCCGACCCAGTGGGGCAGCAACGCGCAGCTTGAAGACTACCCGTATTCGCCGGAGCGGGCGAAGCAGCTGTTGCAGGAGGCCGGGCTGGGGCAGGGGTTTGACATCGATCTGTGGGCGATGCCGGTGCAGCGGCCTTACAACCCCAACGCCAAACGCATGGCGGAGATGATCCAGGCCGACTGGGCTAAAATCGGCGTGCGCGCCAAAATCGTCACCTTCGAGTGGGGCGAATATTTGCAGCGGATTAAAAACGGCGAGCACCAGACCGCGCTGATGGGCTGGACCACCGCCAACGGCGATCCGGACAACTTCTTCGGCCCGCTGTTCACCTGCGCTTCGCTCGGCGGCTCCAACTCGGCGAAATGGTGCTACAAACCGTTCGACCAGCTGATCCTGCAGGCGCGCGAGGAGAACGATCACGCCAAGCGGGTGGCGATGTACCAGCAGGCGCAGGTGATGATGCACGATCAGATGCCGGCGCTGATGATCGCGCACTCGACCATTTTCGAACCGGTGCGCAAGGAAGTGAAAGGCTACGAAATAGACCCGTTCGGCAAACACATCTTCAAGCAGGTGTCGCTGGAGAAGTAACGAAAAGGCCGGGTTACCCCGGCCTTTTTCATGCCTGCGGCGCGTCGCAGTGGTAGCGGCCGCGCGGGATCACCAGCGGCGTGTGGGACAGCGGATCGTCGATGATCATACACGGCATGCCGAACACCCGTTCCACCAGCTCGGCGGTGATGATTTCCGCCGGGTTCCCCTCCGCCACGATCTTGCCGTCGCGCATGGCGATGATGTGATCGGCATAGCGGCAGGCGTGGTTGAGATCGTGCAGCACCGCGATGAGGGTTTGGCCGTGCTCGCGGTTGAGCTGGCGGAACAGATCCAGCAGCTCGATTTGGTGCGCGATGTCCAGATAGGTGGTCGGTTCATCCAGCAGCAGCAGCGGCGTTTGCTGCGCCAACGCCATCGCCACCCAGACGCGCTGGCGCTGCCCGCCGGACAGCTCGTCGACGCTGCGATCCGCCAACTGACTGACGTTGGTGGCCGCCATGGCGGCTTCCACCGCCTGTTTGTCGGCCTGCGTCCACTGTTTCAGCAGGCTTTGGTGCGGATAGCGGCCGCGCGACACCAGGTCTGCCACGGTAATGCTGTCCGGTGCGATCGAGGTTTGCGGCAGCAGGCCAAGCTCGCGCGCCAGCGCCTTGGTGGCGAAGTTGCTGATATTCTTGCCGTCCAGCATCACCTCGCCGGCGCTGGGCTTCAGCAGGCGGCACAGGGCGCGCAGCAGCGTCGATTTGCCGCAGGCGTTCGGCCCGACGATCACCGTGAAGGCGCCGTCGGGGATCGCCACGCTCAGATCGTCAGCGATGATTTTATTGTCGTAGCCCAGCTTCAGGTGCGAGGCGTGCAGGCGGTGGCTCATGGCGTTATCACTTTTCATTATCTGCGGGCCTCACGGATGAGCAGCCAAATCAGGTACAGGCCGCCGATGCAGACGGTCACGACCCCGACCGGCAGTTGGATCGGCGCAAAAAGATGTTGGGACACCACGTCGGCGCCGAGCAGCAGCGTCGCGCCCATCAGCGCCGAGGACGTCAGGGTGACCGAGGATTGTCCGGCCAGGCGGCGGGCGATCTGCGGCGCCGCCAGCGCGATAAAGGAAATCGGCCCGGCGGTGGCGGTGACGGCGGCGGTGAGGGTGACGCCGAACAGCATCAGCCACAGCCGGCTGCCTTCGGCGTTCACGCCCAGTGCGCGCGCCGTATCATCGCCCATTTCCAACAGCTGCAGCCGTTTGCCCATCAGCAGCGCGGCCGCGGCCGCCAGCACGATGAACGCCGTGGCGGGCTGGGCTTTCTGCCAGGTCATGCCGTTGAGCGAACCGGCCTGCCACATGGCGGCGTCCATGGCGCGCTCGAGCGAGGCGGTGATGATCAGCCAGGTATTGGTGGAGACCAGCACCGCGCTGATGGCGATGCCGACGATGATCAGCCGGAAGCCGGCGATGCCTTGCCGCCAGGCCAGCAGATAGATGGCCAGCGCGGCGAGAATGCCGCCGGCCAGCGCACCGCCGGCGATGTAGTAATAGCCGCCGTTGAACAGGGTGATGGCGATCAGCGCGCCGGTATAAGCCCCCATGTTAAAGCCAATCACGTCTGGGCTGCCGAGCGGGTTGCGGATAATCGACTGGAAGATGGCGCCGCTCATGCCGAGCGCGGCACCTAACAACAGCGCCATGGCGATACGCGGCATGCGCCATTGGGTGACCACGGTGACCAGGTTTTTCGGCGCCTCGCCGCTAAGCGCGGCAAAGACCTGTTCCAGCGAAAGCTGCAGCGTGCCGTAGCACAGCGCGGCAACGGCCATCGCCAGGCACAACGCCAGCAACGAAAGATTGACCAACAGCAGGCGCAGCGGCACGCGCCAGTTGATGACGCCGTCCGGGCGGCCGATATGCAGCGTGTGCGGCAGACTCATCACAGACCCCCCAGCGTTTTCTTGCGGCGCACCAGCCAGATCAGCACCGGCGCGCCGATGAAGGCCGCCACGATAGAAACCCGCAGTTCACCGGCCGCCAGTAGACGGCCGACCACGTCGGCGCACAGCAGTAAAATCGGCGCCAGCAGCATGGAGTAGGGCAGGATCCAGCGCTGATCGGGGCCGACCCACCAGCGGGCGATATGCGGCACCATCAGGCCGATGAAACTGATTGGACCGACGGTGGCGGTTGCCGCGCCGCACAGCAGCGTGATGGCGATCACCGCGACGACCTGAGTCAGCACCACGCGCGCGCCGAGCGCGATAGCCAGATCTTCTCCCATACCGATGGTATTCAGCGGCCGGGCGATGAGCAGCGTCAGCAGGCAGCCGAGCAAAATGGCGGGGGCGGTAACCGGCAGCGTGGACAGCGTGCGGATATCCAGCGTGCCGGCCTGCCAGAAGCGCAGTTGGTCGAAGGTTTGCGGATCGATCAGCGACAGCCCGGTGGTGATGCCGATCAGCACCGCGCCGATCGCCACGCCGGCCAGCGTCAGCCGCACCGGGTTGATGCGCCCGCCCGCCAGCGTGCCGATCAGGTAGACCAGCAGGGTGGTGAGGGCAGCGCCGACGAAGGCATAGGCCATATAGCTTTCAGTGGTGGCCGCGCCGAAAAACATGATGCCGATGACCACGGCGAAGCTGGCGCCGGCGTTGATGCCGAGCACGCCGGGATCGGCCAGCGGATTACGCGTCAACGCCTGAATCAGCGCGCCGGCGGCGCCGAGCGCCATGCCGGCCAAAATGCCTGCCAGCGTACGGGGCACCCGGGCGTTGAGAATGATGGTGCTGTCGGAACCGCTCGCGGCGCCCTGCAGGCTGAGCCAGACGGTATGGAAGGGGATGGCTTTGGAACCCAGCATCAGGCTGGCAATGATGCACAGCAGCAACAGCGCTAAGCCGATACCGAACCCGGCGATGCGTTTGAAGCCACTGGCGTAAGCTGCGTGCGGTGCGGACGAAAGCGTCCGCTCAGTCGGAGTGGGTACGTTCACACCGGTAACTCCTGTATGATTTTTATTCTCATTGTTATTTGCGTTCATGCGGGCGCTAATAGTAGCACGAGTTTACGCCCGCATGCACCCGCCGGTTGGTGGCGCAGGTGCGTTGACGATGTTAATAACTATTGATATTTCAATTGATTAAATGTGAACGATTGCCCTGTTTATGGCAAACGTCGGCAGGCGGCTGACCTGCCGACGGCGTGGTTCAGGGCTTTTTGAACAGCCGTTCGATTTGGTTCAGCATGTTGGTGGCGCTGTAGTAATCGAGACGGAAGGTGTCGTTGCCGACGGCGTAGACGTGCCGCTGTTCCACCGGTTCCAGATGTTTGAGGAACGGGTTGGCCAGCACCTCTTGCACTTTGCGCTCATTGGTGGCGAACAGGATCAGCGTTTTGCCGTTCAGGCCTTCGGCCATTTTTTCGCCGGAGATCTGGATGATGTCATGGCGTTTACCCATGCTGGCGTTGCCTTTGGCGCTTTCCGGCGGGGTAGCCAGTTGGAAGCCGAGCTGGGTCAGCAGCTTGCCCTGGGCGGAACCCGGTGTCCACAGCATGGCCTCGCGACCGTTGTCGGCATACACCAGCGGGGTGGTCGGCTGCGGCGGCAACGTGATCGCCTGCTTCACTTGCTCCACGCGCTGTTCGAAACGATCTTCCGCCTGTTTGGCGCCGGCTTCGTGACCGGTGATCTCGCCGAGCTCGCTGGCCAGCTGCTGCCAGCTCTTGTCGCCATAATCGAGCACCAGCGTCGGCGCAATGGCGGACAGCTGGTCATACAGTTTCAGCGCCGAATCCCCGCCGGTGGCGGCGACGACGATCAAGTCGGGCGCGGCGGCGGCGACGGCTTCGGCATTGGGCTCCACCTGGTACAGCCGTTCGACGTGGCGCTGTTTGGCCACCTCGCTCCACTGGGTAAAGAAGCCTTGTTTATCGGCCACCAGGGGATTTGGGCTGGTAGCGGCGCTGGCGACCACCGGGGCGTCGATCGCCAGCAGCGTGCCGGTGATGGTGACGCTGGTGGACACGATGCGCTGCGGCGGTTTTTCCAGCGTGAACTTCCCTTTGGCGCTGTCGATGGTGCGCGGCCAACTGCTGTCGGCAGCAGGGGGGGACGGTTTCTGCCCGTCGTTCTTGTCGTCCGGGCCGCAGCCGCTGAGCAGCAGGCTGGAAGTGGCGATAAATGCAATGAACAGCTGGCGTAAGGATAGGGTCATGAGCGGGCTCTTTCTTTCCTTGAACTAAGGCGTATCAATCCGGCGGCGGATTGGCTGCGTGGTGGATGCCCGCTAATTTACCATTCAAGCCGCCAAAATGATAACCATTCGTATCTCAGCGCGTGGCGAATAAAGTGAGAATAAGGCGAAAGGGAAAGTGAGTGCGGCAGAAACGAAAAAAGCGCCCAAAGGCGCTTTTTTCTGAATGGGTGGGTCGTGCAGGATTGATTCGGCCAGTGGCCTCACCCTGCGGGCAACGCTGCGCGTTGTCGTATCGCTGCGCGATGCTCGAACCTCTCCGGTTCTTCATCCTGCTCGACTCCGTAAACTATGCCGGCGAGAGATGAAGTCAGAGTCGGATGGCGCAGAAACGAAAAAAGCGCCAAAAGGCGCTTTTTTCTGAATTGGTGGGTCGTGCAGGATTCGAACCTGCGACCAATTGATTAAAAGTCAACTGCTCTACCAACTGAGCTAACGACCCGCAGAAGTGGTGGGTGATGACGGGCTCGAACCGCCGACCCCCTCCGTGTAAAGGAGATGCTCTACCAACTGAGCTAATCACCCACTTCAGGACTTCCAGGTACTGCTAAACGAGAGAATGATGGTGGGTGATGACGGGCTCGAACCGCCGACCCCCTCCGTGTAAAGGAGATGCTCTACCAACTGAGCTAATCACCCTCATTCGTTCTCATTTTTTTCTCAACAAGATGGTGGGCGATGACGGGCTCGAACCGCCGACCCCCTCCGTGTAAAGGAGATGCTCTACCAACTGAGCTAATCGCCCCGTCTTGTTGGAGTCGCATTATAGGGATAGTTGAAAGTGAGTCAACGGTTTTTAAAATGATTTCAATCGTTCGCCGCAAATTTAGGCAGGGCGCGATAATTATCGGCAACGGCGCCGATTCTTTGCGCAACGCTATGCGAAACTCGCCGCAAAACGGGCGAAATCGACCGGCGCAATATCGTGTCGGCGTTGAGGAATTAGCGCGTGGTGATACAATGTCGCCCACTCTTTTTTCAATTCCGAGCAATCGTCGGCAACCGCCGACACGCGTTGCGTAATAAGGCAGTGAACCCAATGAAAATCAAAACCCGTTTTGCACCGAGCCCGACCGGCTATCTTCACGTCGGCGGCGCGCGTACCGCACTTTACTCTTGGTTGTTCAGCCGCCATGCGGGCGGTGAGTTCGTTCTGCGTATCGAAGATACCGATTTGGAACGCTCTACCCAGGACGCGATCGACGCAATTATGGATGGCATGAACTGGTTGAACCTGGATTGGGATGAAGGCCCGTATTTCCAGACCAAGCGTTTCGATCGTTACAACGCGGTCATCGACGAGATGCTGGAGCAGGGCACGGCCTATAAATGCTATTGCTCCAAGGAACGTCTGGAAGCGCTGCGCGAGAAGCAGATGGAAAACGGCGAGAAGCCGCGTTACGACGGCCACTGCCGCGACAGCCAGTGCAGCCACACCGACGACGAGCCGCACGTGGTGCGCTTCCGCAACCCGCAGGAAGGCTCGGTGATCTTCGACGACAAAATTCGCGGCCCGATCGAATTCAGCAACCAGGAACTGGACGATCTGATCATCCGACGCACCGACGGTTCGCCAACCTATAACTTCTGCGTCGTCGTCGATGACTGGGACATGGAAATCACCCATGTGATCCGCGGCGAAGACCACATCAACAACACCCCGCGCCAGATCAACATTCTCAAAGCGCTGGGTGCGCCGGTGCCGGAATACGCGCACGTGTCGATGATCCTCGGCGACGACGGCAAAAAGCTGTCCAAGCGTCACGGCGCGGTGGGCGTTATGCAGTACCGCGACGACGGCTATCTGCCGCAGGCGCTGCTGAACTACCTGGTGCGTCTGGGCTGGTCCCACGGCGATCAGGAGATCTTCTCCATCGATGAGATGAAAGAGTTCTTCACGCTGGAAGCGATCAACAAATCCGCCAGCGCGTTCAACACCGAGAAGCTGCAGTGGCTGAACCACCACTACATCAACCATATGCCGGCGGAAGAAGTGGCGGTGCATCTGGCATGGCACGTTGAGCAACTGGGCCTTGAAACCCGCAACGGCCCGGAACTGAAAGACCTCGTCAAGCTGCTGGGCGAGCGTTGCAAGACGCTGAAAGAGATGGCGGAGTCCTGCCGTTACTTCTACGAAGACTTCAGCGAGTTCGACGCAGACGCGGCCAAGAAGCACCTGCGCCCGGTGGCGCGTCAGCCGTTGGAAACCGTGCGCGCCAAGCTGGCCGCCATCACCGTCTGGACGCCGGAAAATGTGCACGACGCCATTCAGGGCACGGCGGATGAGCTGGGCGTCGGCATGGGTAAAGTCGGCATGCCGCTGCGCGTCGCGGTGACCGGCGCCGGCCAGTCGCCGGGCATGGACGTGACCGTGCATGCGATCGGCCAGAAGCGTTCGCTGCAGCGTATCGACATGGCGCTGGCTTACATCGCCGAGCGCGAAGCGCAAGCCTGATTTGGCTGAGACGCCATAAATGAAAAAGCCCCGTGGAGCGATCCCGGGGCTTTTTTCATGGCGGTGTGTCAGGCTTGCTCGCCGGCCGGCAAACCCGGGCGGTAGGCGAGGAAATACATTAGCCCGACAAAACCGGCGCCGCCCAGCGCGTTGCCGAGAAATACCGCGACGAAATTGGGCAAATACTGCTCCCAGCCCATGCCGCCGGCAAAGATGGCCGCCGGGATGATGAACATATTCGCCACCACGTGCTGGAAGCCGATGGCGACAAAAGCCATGACCGGGAACCACATGCCGATCACTTTGCCCGGCACATCCTTGCTGGCGAAGGCTAACCACACCGCCAGGCACACCAGCCAGTTGCAGCCGACGCCGGAAATGAAGGCGTGCAGGAAGTCTGCATCCACTTTGGCCTGCGCGATCGCCAGCGTCTTATGCAAGAACGCGCCTTCGGTCAGGCCCAGCAAATGACCGAAGAAGTAGGCGACGGCCAGGCTGCCGGCCAGGTTGGCCAAGGTGACCCAAAACCAGTTGCGCAGCACGGCGATGGCGGGGATTTCGCGGGCAAACCAGGCCATCGGCAAGGTCATCATGTTGCCGGTCAGCAGTTCGCCGCCGGCCAGAATAGTCAGGATCAAACCGATAGGAAAGACCGCGGCACCCAACAGGGCGCCGAAAGAGCCCCATTCGGCCGGCAGGGTGCCGATGACGTGAATATCCAGCAGAAAACCGGTGGCGATAAAGGCGCCGGCGAGAAAGCCCAGAATCAACAGATTAGCGAGAGGGGCGCGGCTTTTGTTTACCCCGGCCTGAACGGCGAGGGCGGCGATTTCTTTTGGTGAATGCAAAGACATGACGGACTCGGTTTATAGTAATGAAGTTTATGGCGCGGGCAGTCTATGCCGCTCGGGAGTCCGACTCAAGCGCATTTCGCTAACATTCCGTTAATTAAAAATCAACGTGATATGCAGGGTCTTTTGCCATTTTGAGATGTAGCACGCAAAATGGATGAACTCTGCGCAAAGTGATGATTTTTTGGTGCCAAACATGCTGATTTGGCGGCTTTTTCAACGCTTGATTCAGTAATTCAATTTAGCCGTTGACAGCTTTGAGTGGGTTTCATATTATGCGCCCCGTTCACAGCACAAAGTGATTGTGGAACGGGGCTATAGCTCAGCTGGGAGAGCGCTTGCATGGCATGCAAGAGGTCGACGGTTCGATCCCGTCTAGCTCCACCAACCTTCTTCTCAGAGAGGTTGGGGAATACCGTAACGCCGGTCAAAGCGTACCACTTTTGTGGGGCTATAGCTCAGCTGGGAGAGCGCTTGCATGGCATGCAAGAGGTCGACGGTTCGATCCCGTCTAGCTCCACCACCATTTGAAAAGCCGACCTTAGGGTCGGCTTTTTGCTTTTCTTTTTTCATCTTCGCCGAATGCCAGCCAACAAAAAAGGCGCCCGCAGGCGCCTTGTTATCGCAGTCGGTTCGAGGCTTAGCCCAGTACCAGACCCGCGATGGAAGCGGACAGGATGCTGACCAGCGTAGAGCCGTACACCAGCTTCAGGCCAAAGCGCGACACCACGTTGCCCTGGTGTTCGTTCAAGCCCTTGATCGCACCGGCCACGATGCCGATGGAGGAGAAGTTGGCGAAGGACACCAGGAACACCGACAGGATCCCCAGGCTGCGCGGCGACAGCTCGGCAGACACTTTCTGCAGCTCCATCATTGCCACGAACTCGTTGGAAACCAGCTTGGTGGCCATGATGCTGCCAACCTGCAGGGCTTCGTGTTTAGGAATCCCCATAATCCAGGCGAACGGATAGAAGAAGTAGCCGAGGATTTCCTGGAAACTCAGGCCGAAGATGGCGCTGAACACACCGTTGAGCGCGGCGATCAGGGCGATGAAGCCGATCAGCATCGCGGCAACGATAATCGCTACTTTGAAGCCGGCCAGGATATATTCACCCAGCATTTCGAAGAAGCTCTGGCCTTCATGCAGGTTGCCGAGGTGCAGCTCTTCTTCTTTATTGGTGTCGTACGGGTTGACCAGCGACAGCACGATAAAGGTGCTGAACATGTTCAATACCAGCGCCGCCACCACGAACTTGGCGTCCAGCATGGTCATGTAGGCGCCGACGATGGACATGGAAACCGTAGACATCGCGGTCGCCGCCATGGTGTACATGCGCTTTTCCGACATCTTGCCCAGGATATCTTTGTAGGCGATGAAGTTTTCGGATTGGCCCAGGATCAGGGAGCTGACGGCGTTGAACGACTCCAGCTTGCCCATGCCGTTCACTTTCGACAGCACGGTACCGATAATGCGGATGATGAACGGCAGCACCTTGATGTACTGCAGAATACCGATCAGCGCCGAAATGAAGACGATCGGGCACAGCACCTTCAGGAAGAAGAACGCCAGGCCTTTGTCGCCCATGCCGCCGAATACGAAATCAGTCCCTTGTCCCGCAAACCCGAGCAGTTTGTCAAACAGCGCGGCAAATCCTTTTACGAAGCCTAAACCCGCTTCCGAATGCAGGAAAAAGTAGGCCAGCAGTACTTCGATAACCAGTAGTTGAATAACATAGCGAATGCGGATGCTTTTACGATCGCGGCACACCAACAGGGCCAGGATCGCCACCACCACTATCGCCAACGCAAAGTGCGCAATATGGGACATGTTTGCTCCAAATTTGAGGCAGGCTGAATTTCGGCTGTCATTTTATGTAACGCTACGTTTAAAAACGAGACTTCTATTGCAAATATGGAAAATCATAGCGGGAGTTCTCCTAAAGTGTTACGCAAAAGCATAAAAAATCAAGACGTTAAAGCAGCAATAGGAAATTCGTATTCTTGTGCTAACCTGTCTTTCAGGGGTATTGCAGCCAAAATCTCATCAGAAAAGCACGGAAATCGGTAAGCTCAGCGCTGAACCCTTCGATAAAACCGTTAATGTTGGCTATTACAGAGATAAGTTTTACCGCTCTAAATGCGCTTGATAATTATTATCATTTATATAGAGTGGAGATAAACGTAATTTCAGTAAGGGTTCAACATATGCTGAACAGTCGCGTGGTTGAAACCACCTCCGGGCGCTCCGCCAGAAAAATCAAACTCTCGCTGATGGGGCCCGCCTTCATCGCCGCTATCGGCTATATCGATCCCGGTAACTTCGCCACCAACATCCAGGCCGGCGCCTCGTTCGGCTACAGCCTGCTGTGGGTGGTCGTCTGGGCCAACGTGATGGCGATGCTGATCCAACTGTTGTCCGCCAAGCTGGGCATCGCCACCGGAAAAAACCTGGCCGAGCATATTCGCGATCGCTTTCCGCGGCCGGCGGTGTGGGCCTATTGGGTGCAGGCGGAGATCATCGCCATGGCGACCGATCTGGCCGAATTTATCGGTGCGGCGATCGGCTTCAAGCTGCTGCTCGGCGTGTCCCTGTTGCAGGGCGCGGTGCTGACCGGTATCGCCACCTTTTTAATTTTGATGCTGCAAAAACGCGGTCAAAAGCCGCTGGAGCGGGTGATTGGCGGCCTGCTGCTGTTCGTCGCCGCCGCTTATATCGTCGAGTTGGCATTCTCCCAGCCGCAGCTCGCGCCGCTGCTGAAGGGCATGGCGCTGCCCGATCTGCCTAACGGCGATGCGGTATTTCTGGCCGCCGGGGTATTGGGCGCCACCATCATGCCGCACGTGATCTACCTGCATTCGTCGCTCACCCAAATCGGCGGCGAGCACGACAAGGCGGAGCGCTATGCCGCCACCAAGGTCGACGTCGCCGTGGCCATGACCATTGCCGGTTTCGTCAACCTGGCGATGATGGCCACCGCCGCTGCCGCGTTTCATTTCAGCGGCCACAGCGGCATCGCCGATCTCGACGTGGCTTACCTGACGCTGCAACCGCTGCTCGGGCAAGCCGCTGCCACCGTGTTCGGCCTGAGCCTGGTGGCCGCCGGCCTCTCTTCCACCGTGGTGGGCACGCTGGCGGGGCAGGTGGTGATGCAGGGGTTCGTGCATTTCCATATTCCGCTGTGGCTGCGGCGCGCGGTGACCATGCTGCCATCGTTTATCGTCATCATGCTGGGGATGGACGCGACGCGCATTCTGGTGCTAAGCCAGGTGCTGCTCAGCTTCGGCATTGCGCTGGCGCTGGTGCCGCTGCTGGCTTTCACCGGCAATCGGGCGCTGATGGGGGAAATGGTCAACGGCCCAGTGGTGCAAAACCTGGGCAAGCTGATCGTGCTGGTGGTGGTGGGATTGAACGGCTATCTGCTGATCGGTAGCGTGCTGTAGGAAAAAAAACGCGGGCCGGCATGGTGCCGGCCCGTCGCCGTTAATCGCGGTCGTCATCGCCGTGGCGGCGCCAGCGATCGCGGTCATGATCGTGGTGGTGCTTTTTCTCTTTCTTCCAATGGTGCTTATCGTAATGCTTGTCGTATTTACGATAGCGCCCTTCATGATAGTAATAGTGTTTGCGCCAGTAGTCGCGGTCGCGCCAGCGATAGCCGTCCCAGTAGTAACCGCGACGGCTGCGGTCGCCGAGATAGCGCCCCTGATGACCCTGCCACCAGTCGCGATCGCGCCAGTCGTAACCGTCCCAGTAACGGCCGCGATTGTCCTGATCGCCGATGCGCAGTGAAACGCCCGGCATCAGATCGATGCTGATCCCTTCGGCGTGTGCTTGCTGTGCGGCGGGCAGTACCGTCGCCGCCAAGATGGCGGCCAAGAGCAGAGGTTTAAACATGACTTCTCCTTTCCGCTTGCGCGGCCTGGCCGTTTGTCACTTTATGAAGCGCGTTCATCAGTTTAAAAAAGCGGCCTTATCGTTATTTTTGCTGCAATATCGGCATCATAGCGCTGGCGCATAGGGTTGAATCTGAGAGCCATTCTGAAAACGGCGACGAAGACCAAGATTTGAGATTTTTCTGGAGTATCGCCGCTCGATTGAGCGGCGGTATTTGTAAACGATTACAGTAGGATTTGCTCGATCTGCGCGAGCTCTTCTTCACTGAAATGACGATTGGCCAGCATGCCTACCGCGTCTTCTATCTGCGCATCCTTGCTGGCGCCGATCAACACAGAGGTAACGCGATCGCCGCGCAGCACCCAGGCCAGCGCCATCTGCGACAGCTTCTGCCCGCGTTGCCGCGCCAGCGCATCGAGGCGGCGCACCTTGTCCAGCCGCTCGGCGGTCAGTTGTTCCGGCTGCAGGAAGCGGCTGCCGCTGGCGGCGCGGGAATCTTGCGGAATGCCGTGCAGGTAGCGGTCGGTCAGCAACCCGCCCGCCAGCGGCGAGAAGGCGATCGATCCAACGCCATGCTCCGCCAATGTATCCAGCAATCCCACCTCCGGCGTGCGTTCCAACATCGAATACTTGGGTTGGTGGATCACGCACGGCGTGCCGAGCCGCTGCAGAATGTCGAACGCCTGCCGTGCGCGCTCGGCCGGGTAATTGGACAGGCCGACGTACAACGCTTTGCCCTGGCGCACCAGCAGATCCAGCGCCGCCATGGTTTCTTCCAGCGGCGTGTCCGGATCCGGCCGGTGGTGATAAAAGATATCCACATAGTCCAGCCCCATGCGCTTCAGGCTCTGATCGAGGCTGGCGACCAGGTACTTTTTCGAGCCCCAATCGCCGTAGGGGCCGGGCCACATGGTGTAACCGGCTTTGGATGAGATGATCAGCTCATCACGCCAGGCCCGCAGATCGGCGTTGAGTATGCGGCCAAAGTTCTCCTCGGCGGCGCCGGGCGGCGGGCCGTAGTTGTTGGCCAGATCGAAATGGGTAATGCCGCGATCGAAGGCGCAGCGGATCAGAGCGCGGGCGTTGTCGTACAGCGTGGCGTCGCCGAAGTTGTGCCACAGCCCGAGTGAGACGGCGGGCAGCTTCAGCCCGCTGCGGCCGCAGCGCCGGTATTCCATATCTTGATAACGCGAGGGGGAGGCTTGGTAGGACATAGTTATCCTTGTCGGCGAGAGGTGAAGTACTCTGAGTGTATACGTTTTCACACCGCGCTGCCGGGGGAGCGATCACAGCGCCAGCATGTAACGCCAGGTTGCCGATCGAGGCAGGAATGATTGTTCGAAATTTGAGCGGCATCTTCGATACTTAAAGATAATCGCTCCAGCTGCAGACAGGTGATGATCATGACTCAGATCTATACGGTGGCCGATTATCTGCTCGATCGTCTGGCCCAAATCGGCATCCGTCATTTCTTCGGTGTGCCGGGGGATTACAACCTGCAATTTCTCGATCACGTCCTCGCTCATCCGCAAATCACCTGGGTAGGCTGCGCCAACGAATTGAACGCCGCCTACGCCGCCGACGGCTATGCGCGCTGCAAACCGGCGGCCGCGCTGCTCACCACCTTTGGCGTGGGGGAGCTGAGTGCGTTGAACGGGGTGGCCGGCAGCTACGCCGAATACCTGCCGGTGATCCACGTGGTCGGCACGCCGGCACTGCGCGCCCAGCGCGCCGGTGATTTACTGCACCATTCGCTGGGGGATGGCGACTTCACCCACTTCGCCCGGATAGCCAAAGAGGTGACCGTCGCGCAGGCCGACCTGACCGCCGACAACGCCGCGATGGAGATAGACCGCCTGATCGGCGTTGCTTTGCTGGAACATCGCCCGGTTTACCTGATGTTGCCCAGCGACGTCGCACAAGCGCCGCTGCCGAGTAAACCGGCGCCGCTGATGCTGCGTCAGGCCAAACTGTCGCAGAGCGCATTGCAGGCGTTTATCGCCGCGGCGCGCGAAAAGCTGCTGTCGGCGCGGCGAGTATCGCTGCTGGCGGACTTCCTGGCCGATCGCTTCGGCGCCGAAGCGGCGCTGGACGAGTGGCTGCAGGAGGTCGACATTCCGCACGCTACGCTGCTGCTCGGCAAAGGCGTGCTGGATGAGAACCGCGCCGGCTTTGTCGGGACTTACTGCGGCGGCGCCAGCGATCCGGCGGTGAAACAGCTTATCGAAAACGCCGATGTGGTGATCAACGTCGGCGTGCGTTTGACCGACACCATTACCGCCGGTTTCACGCATCATCTGCCGGTGGAAAAATGCATCGACATTCAACCGTTCGAAGCCTGGGTCGGGCGGCAGCGCTTTAGCCGCATTCCGATGCGCGAGGCGGTGCAGGCGCTGCATCGCCTGAGCCTGTCGATGGCGTCGCGTTGGCCGTTGCCGCCGATCGTCCGCCCGGCGCTGCCGGAAGGCGATGGGAAAGGGTTGGATCAGCACGCCTTCTGGCGGCAGATGCAGGATTTCCTGCGGCCCGGGGATATCGTGCTGGCCGATCAGGGCACCGCCTGTTTCGGCGCGGCGGCGCTGACGTTACCGCGCGGTTGCCGCCTGATCGTGCAGTCGCTCTGGGGGTCGATCGGCTATACCCTGCCGGCGACGTTCGGCGTGCAGACTGCCGAACCGCTGCGCCGGGCAGTATTGCTGATCGGCGACGGCGCCGCGCAGCTGACCGTGCAGGAACTGGGCTCGATACTGCGCGACGGGCTTAAACCGGTGATCTTCGTGTTGAACAATCAGGGATATACCGTCGAGCGCGCCATCCACGGGCCGGAGCAACGTTATAACGACATCGCGCGCTGGAACTGGACGCAGTTGCCGTCGGCGTTGGCGGGCGAGCGGCCGGTGAGGGCATTGCGGGTCAGCGAACCGGACGGATTGCGCCAGGCGCTGCGCGAGGTAGCGGACGACGATCGGCTGGCCTTCATCGAAGTGATGCTGCCGAAGATGGACATGCCGGAACTGCTCGATACCGTCTCACGCGCCATTCAGGCGCGCAACGCCGCCGCTTAAGGCAGGGTATCGCCCAGCAGGCGCTCCAGCATCCAGAACCCCGCCGGGCCCGGCGGGGTCAGTTTGGACCATACCGCATCCACCGAAATCAGTTTTGGCCAGCCGCGCGGCCGCAGCTGGGTGAGCCTGCCGTGGCCGTATTGCTGCACCAGCCAGTGCGGCAACACCGCCCAACCGAATCCTTGTTCCGCCATCTCCAGCAACAGCAGATAGCTGGGCGCCGACCAGACCAGGCCACCCTGTCTGGCCGCCTCGGCGCCAGTGTAGGTATTCAGGATCAGCTGACGGGTGCTGGACAACTGCTCCGGCGTCGGCGCGGCGACCTGCGCCAGGGGATGCTGATGGGCGACGAACAGCCCCATTTCGGTCTGTTCCGGCAAGCGGGAGAAAGCGATATCCGGCGGATAACTTTTTTGCACTTCCACCATGCCCAAATGCGCGCGGCCGCTTTGCAGCAGATCGATAACGTCGCCTTCCTCGGCGATCATCCATTCCAGCTCAATCTCCGGGTAGCGCTGTTCGAACAGCTGCATCAACCGATCGTGATGCTTGGGCTGGTAGGTATCGGAAAACACCATGCTCAGGCGGGGTTCAACCTCGCCCGCCAGCTGAATGCTCAGGGCATCGAGCCGTTCGCTGGCCGCGAGGATCGCCTGCACATGCCCCAGTACCTTGCGGCCGGCGGCGGTGAGCACCGGCTGGCGCGCGCTGCGATCGAACAGCGTCAGCGCCAGGTCGGCCTCCAGATTGGCGATGGCGGTGCTGATGGTGGATTGGCTTTTGCGCAGCTTGCGCGCGGCGGCGGAAAACGAGCCGAGGTCGGCGGCTTCGACAAACGCGTGCAGCGCTTCCGGGGAATAGTGCATAACCTATCTGCTTTATCGATGGAATCTATTTTTAATCTACCCAAAAAAACGATGATAATCACCTGGCTTTCGCAACAACTGTCGAAAAAAAGGTGATGTATGCAACTGCAAAACAAGTCTCTCATTGAACGTATTGTCCACGCCGTCGGTTTCGAGGCCATCGCCGTGATGGTTTGCGCCCCGCTGGGCGCGTGGCTGCTGAACCGCTCAATGGTGCAGGTCGGTGCGTTGGCGGTGATGCTCTCCACCGTCGCTATGTTGTGGAACATGGTTTACAACACGGTGTTCGACCGCCTGTGGCCGGTCAGCCGGGTGGTGCGTAACCTGAAAGTGCGTGCGTTGCACGCCGTCGGCTTTGAAGCCGGTTTTATCCTGATCGGCGTGCCGATCGCCGCCTGGATGCTGAGCATCTCCTGGACGCAGGCGTTTATGCTGGAAATCGGTTTCTTCCTGTTTTTCCTGCCGTACACCATGGCCTATAACTGGCTGTACGACACGCTGCGCCAGCGCTGGTTCGAAGCGCGCCAGCCGATCAATTCCGGCGCCAAATAAGGCGTCGTCAGCCCGGCGATTCTCAGGTAAGGTCAGAGGATCGTCGGAAATGCTGAGGAACGAATGATGAAAGTGTTGGGCTTGCTGGGTGGCATGAGCTGGGAATCCACCATTCCTTATTACCGCACCATCAACGAGCAGGTAAAGGTGCGCCTCGGTGGGCTGCATTCGGCCAAAATCGTGCTCTACAGCGTCGATTTTCAAGAGGTTGAACGCTTGCAGCACCAAGGCGATTGGGACGGCGCCGGCCGATTGCTGGCCGCCGCCGCGGTGGCTTTGCGCGCCGCCGGCGCCGAAGCTATCGTGATCTGCACCAACACCATGCACAAGGTGGCGGAGGCGGTCGAGCAGGCCAGCGGCCTGCCGCTGATTCACATCGCCGATGCCACGGCGCTGCAGGTGCAGGAAAAAAACATACGCCGCGTCGGGCTGCTGGGCACACGCTTTACCATGGAGCAGACTTTCTATCGCGGCCGCCTGCAGGAATTGCACGGCATCGACGTGGTGACGCCGGTCAGCGCCGATCGCGACATCGTACACCGCATCATCTATGACGAACTGTGCCTGGGTAAAATTCGCGACGCCTCGCGCGACGAGTATCGCCGGATCATCAGCGATTTGGAGCAGCAGGGCGCGCAGGGGATTATTTTCGGCTGCACCGAAATAGGCTTGCTGGTGAGCGAGCGGGATGCGTCGGTGCCGGTGTTCGACACCACCGCGATCCACGCCCGCGCCGCCGCGGCGTTCGCGTTGGCCTAATCGTCGTGCGGCGGCTGCCGGCGATTCACCAGCATCAGCGGTTTGCCCGCCAGCGCCAGCCAGGCGGGCAGCATCACGATGCACAGCACCGGCAGCAGATGCAGATCCGGCACCACCGCCACCGCCATGAACAGGCTGAGCCAGCCGTCGCGCGTGACCACCAGCACCAGCCCCATGATGGCGCAGGAGACGGTGATCGCCGCCGGCACTGCGGGAACGTGCTGGTGCAGCATCAGCCCCAGCGCCACGCCGACGAACACCGCCGGGAAGATGCGCCCGCCGCGAAAGCCGCTGGCGGCGGCGATCACCAGCGCCGCCAGCTTGGTCAGGGTAATGGTCAACAGCGCCGGCACGGAATAGCCGTCGTCTGCCGCGAGGCGCTTCATCTCATCCAGCCCTTTAAACAGGGTAATCTCTCCGCCCACCAGCGCCAGCAGGCCTAGCACAAAGCCACCCAGCCCTAACATCAACACCGGATTCTTCATCGAATGGAACAGGCGGTGAACGTGCGGGAAGCACCACAGCGCCACCATGCCGAGCGCGATGGCGATCAGCGCTACGATGGCGCCGCTGAAGATGTCCGGCAGCCGCGTCACGTCATAGGCGTCGAGCTGCAGGGCGAAATTGGGCACGAAGAACATCTGGGTGGTGACCGCGCCGGCGGCGGCGGCGACCAGCGGGGCGAACAGCCGATCCCACAACGGCGTTTCGTTATTGCCTGCCAGGGTTTGCGAGAAGATCAGCGCGGCGGCGACCGGCGTGCCGAACATCGCGCCGATGGTGCCCGCAGCCGCCAGGATGATCCAGTCCATGCGCGGCACCTTCGGCAGCAGGCGCGCACCGGCGGCCGCTACCAGCGCGATATTGATGGCGGTGATTGGGTTCTCCGGCCCCAGGCTGACACCGCCGGCCAGGCCGACGATCAGCGCCAACCCCAGCCCCGGCAGGGCGGAGAGCGGCAGCGGCATACCGATCAGCGATTCCGTCGCCGGGTCCGGCCCGGCGTGGCCCGGCATATAGCGCACGATAAGGCCGACCGCCACGCCGGTCAGCGTCAGCATCGCGACCGACCACCAGGGCGACTGGGCGTCCAGGCTCAGCGCATCGGGCAGCGTTACCCACAGCCATTGCTGCAGCGCGGCGGCGACTTTCATCACCAGCAGCAGCACCAGACTGGAGGCGGAACCGATAATCAGCGCAGGCAAAGCAAAGGCCAACATGGCATTGGCGCGCGGATGCAGCATGGATAATCCTTTGTCGATGCCTCCCGGCAGGGCTGGGAGAGCGGGTGGTTGGGCAGTGGCCACAGCTTGCCAGACTATCGGCGTGCAGGCACGCATTGATATTGCCCGGCGCCGATGACGGTTAACAGTTGTCGGGGGGCGTTTTTTGCCGCAATTTGTTTCAAATCGCGGCGTCGCAGGCCAGCTGAAACGTTTTTTGTGATCCGGATCGCTATTGGGGCGCAGATCCGAGGCGGGTGATTGTTGTTTTTGCAGCAGGATTTTACAGTGTGGGCAGCTTTTTATTTTTCATTTTGCGGAGACGAAATCAATGACCTATGCCCTCGTGGGTGATGTTGGCGGCACCAATGCCCGCCTGGCGTTGTGCACTGTTGCGACGGGTGAAATTACCCAGGCGAAAACCTATTCCGGCCTGGAGTTCGACAGCCTGGAGGCGGTGATCCGCCACTACCTGAAAGCGTGCGATATCGAGGTGCAGGACGCCTGTATCGCGATTGCCTGCCCGGTGACCGAAGACTGGGTGGCGATGACCAACCACAGCTGGGCGTTCTCGATCCAAGCGATGAAGGCCAGCCTGGGGCTGAGCCATCTGGAAGTGATCAACGATTTCACCGCCGTCTCGATGGCGATCCCGATGCTTTCGCCGGATGACGTGCTGCAGTTTGGCGGCGGCGATGCGCAACCGGGCAAACCGATCGCGGTGTATGGCGCCGGCACCGGGCTGGGTGTTGCCCACCTGGTGCACGTCGGTCGCCGCTGGGTCAGCCTGCCGGGCGAAGGCGGCCATGTCGATTTCGCGCCGAACAGCGAAGAAGAAGACATCATTCTGGAGGTGCTGCGCGCGGAAGTGGGGCACGTTTCCGCCGAGCGCGTGCTGTCCGGGCCGGGCCTGGTCAACCTGTATCGCGCCATCGTCAAGGCGGATAACCGCCTGCCGGAAAAATGGGAGCCGAAGGACATCACCGAGCGGGCGCTGGCAGACAGCTGCATCGACTGCCGCCGCGCGCTGTCGCTGTTTTGCGTGATCATGGGGCGCTTCGGTGGCAACCTGGCGCTGAATCTGGGCACCTTCGGCGGCGTGTACATCGCCGGCGGCATCGTGCCGCGCTTTATGGAATTCTTCAAGGCCTCGGGTTTCCGCGCCGCTTTCGAAGACAAGGGGCGCTTCCGCGATTATGTGCGCGAAATCCCGGTGTTCATGATAACGCACGGCCAGCCGGGCCTGCTGGGTGCCGGTGCGCATCTGCGCCAGACGCTGGGCATGCACCTGTAAGCTCAGGAGCGGGGCAATAAAAAAGGGGCGCAACCCACAGGTTGCGCCCCTTGTCGTTTTCGCGGGGTATCAGGCTTTGGCCAGCTCCGCCGTCTGGGCGGTTTCCGCTGTTTCCGTTTCTACCGCTTTCGGCGCTTTGATGAACAGCGTAATCAGCAGAGAGGCGGCGGACAGAACGCCAATCACCATGAAGGTGGCGTGGAAGCCGCCGAAGTATTTGGCGACGAACGAACCGGCCAGCGCACCCAGGCCGAAGCCCTGGTAGATGATGCCGTAGTTCTTGCTGTGGTTCTTCAGGCCGAAGAAGTCGCCGACAATCGCCGGGAACACGGTGATGTTGCCGCCGAAGCAGAAGGCCACCGCGCCGACGCAGATGAAGAACAGCGTGTGGTTCAGGGTCATGAAGCTCAGCGCGACAATCGCCAGCACGGTAACCAGCATGGTGAAGCTGATGACGCGCATACGGCCCACTTTATCGGACAGCGTGCCCAGGATGATGCGGCCGGCGGTGTTGAAGATGGCGACGGCGGACACGGTGTTGGCGGCAGTGGCCAAATCCATCCCGGCCAGCTGAACGCCCATGTCTTTCACGATGCCAATCAGGTACAGGCCGCTCATGCAGGCAGCGAAGAAGATGGTGAACAGCAGATAGGCTTCTTTGGTGGCCAGCATCTGACGCACACTGTAGTCGTTGCCCAGCCCGTTGGCGCCTTGCTGTGCGGCATTGGTCGCCAGCACCGGCTCTTTCAGCAACAGGGAGCCGACGACGATCAGGCCCATCACGATGGCGCCCCAGTAGAAGAAGGCGCCGGAAACGCCGACGTCGGCGATCAGGGCGGCGTTGACGTATTTGAACAGCAGGCTGCCGCTGCCGAAGGCGCCGACGGAGATGCCGGAAATCAGGCCTTTGTTGGCCGGGAACCACTTAATCAGGTTGGACAGGGTGGAGATGTAGGCGATACCGACCGCAAAGCCCACCACCACGCCGGCCAGCAGGTAGATCATGTCGAGCGAGCTGACGTGGGCGCTGGCGATAAGGCCCAGGCCGACCAGAATGCCGGAACACAGCGTCAGGTTGCGGATGCCGAAGCGCTCTTGCAGCTTGCCGGCGAACAGCGTGGCGAAGGCCAGGAAGAAACTGGTGATGGAGAAGGTGGTGGCGACGTCCGCCAGCCCCCAGTGGAACTTGTCGACCAGCGGCTGGTTGAACAGGCTCCAGGTGTAGATGGTGCCCAGACCCATCTGACAGATGATGGTGCCGAGAACGATTAAGCTGCGATTTGCCGGTTTGGTGTTCATGGCCGGTCTCCTTCCTGTGTGTGCGTTGCCGGGCGTGAGCCGCTGGCTGAAATTTGCGGGGTGAAGCTGTGTTCCCGCGGTATGGGCTTATTATATGGCCGGCACCCCCGGCGGGCGGCGGATCGGGAATGAGTTGCACGACGGAAGGAATGAAATGCATGTTATACGGCGTGAGTTGCCGTTTTAGCGCCGAAAAGCGCGTGAAATGCCGGGGGTAGCACGTGATCTACATCAAAGATATCAACGATTTATTGTTAATCATCGGTGAACGATTGTGGTGAAATTGTGAAGGATGCGTCTGAAAGGCGTAAATCGGCATTGCGCCTATAGAGCGGCGGCAAGCGCGGGACTATGTTATCTGCGATCGGACGAGGTCCGCTCTGCAGGAGTCCATGAAATGAAAAAAACGCTGTTGTTACTGGCCGCGCTGCTGGCGCTGCCGCTGGCGAGCCAGGCCGACGTGTCCATCGGCGTGAACGTGCCGGGCCTGTCGTTGCATATCGGCGATCGCGATAATCGTGGCCACTACTGGGACGGCTATCGTTGGCGCGATCCGCGCTGGTGGGCCGATCATCACCGGTATGAACGCCCGCGCGGGTACTATTATGGCCCGCCGCCACGGGTAATTTACTACGGGCCGCCGCGGCGTGACTGGCGAGATCGGCCGCATTACCGCATGCCGCCACCGCCGCCGCCCGGCTATTACTACCGTCCGGGCCCGCGCTGGTAAGCGCTTACAGGCGCATCAGCTTGCGAAACTCTTTCACCTTGCTGCGGCTGACCGGCACTTCAAACTCAAGATCGCTCAGCCGCAGAATGTAGGTATTGTTGAACCAGGGCACGATCTCGCGGATCTTCGCCAGGTTAACGCAGTAAGAGCGGTGGCAGCGGAAGAAATGCGCTTCCGGCAGCCGGCTGTAAAACTCGGTGATGTTCATCGGCATCACGAACTCTTCCCGGCGGGTATAGACCCGCGTCACCTTTTCATCGGCGGCGGCGTAGTAGATGTCGTTGATGTCGGTAACGATGATCCGCTCGTCTTTGATCAGGTTGATGCTGTGGCTGCCGCGGCCCGGCGCGCTGGTCGGTTCCGCCGCGCCGGCGGGGCGATGATGCAGCGCCTCCAGCTTTTGCAGCATGGTGACGATGCGCGCCTCGTGATAGGGCTTGAGGATGTAGTCGAACGCCTCGATCTCGAACGCTTCCACCGCGTGCTCTTTATAGGCGGTGATGAACACGATCGACGGGCGATGCGCGAACTTGCTGATGTTTTGCGCCAGCAGCACGCCGTCCAGTGACGGGATGTTGATGTCGAGGAAAATGGCGTCGACCTGGTGGGTTTGCAGGTATTTCAGGACGTCGAGGCCGTCCTCGAAGGTGGCGACGATATCGATATTGCTGTGTTTCTTGATCAGGTAGCTGAGTTCTTCCTGCGCGAGGAATTCGTCTTCCACGATGATGGCTTTCATGAGGCCTCCCCGACCGGCGGCGCGCTCGGTTCCTGATGCAGCTTGCCGCCGTTTTTGCTGATGTAGAACGCGATTTCGGTGCCCGGCTCCAGGCGGCGGATATGCAGCCCTTCACCGTACAGCAGCGACACGCGGTGATGCACGTTGAGCAGGCCGATATTGTGGCCTGGCATTTCGTTGCGTGCCACCCGGTCGATGGTGTCCTGGTTGATGCCGTTACCGGTATCCTTTACCGAAATCTTCACTCGGTCGCCCTGATCTTTCACCGCGATCACCACCACCCCTTTCCCTTTGCAGGGCTGGATGCCGTGCACGATGGCGTTCTCCACCAGCGGCTGGATCAGCAGGCTGGGAATACGCACCGAGACGTCGTCATCGATGTCGTAAATCACCGTCAGCTTGGCACCGAAGCGTGCCTGTTCGATGGCGATATAGTCCTGAATCTGATGCAGCTCCTTGCGGATATCGATCAGTTCGTCGTTCAGCTCCAGGTTGTAGCGCAGGTAGCGCGACAGGTTAATGATCAACTGGCGCGCGGTGTCCGGATTCAGGCGAATAGAGGAAGAGATGGCGTTCAGCGCGTTGAACAGGAAGTGCGGGTTAATCTTGCTCTGTAGCGCGCGCATTTCGGCCTTGTCCGCCATCTGGCGCAGGTGCTCGATGCGGGAAACCTCCATCTGCGTGGAGATGATCTGCGACAGCCCGACCGCCATCACCTTCAGCGTGTTGGTGATCTGGTGAGCGTGGCAGTAGTAGATTTTCAGCGCGCCGGTCACTTCGCCTTTTTCCCACAGCGGCACCACCAGCTGCGAGTGGATCTGCGGCGCGGCCGGGTTTTCCAGGTTGTTCTTGATGATGATTTTGCCGTGGCGAATGCTTTCGCGGGTGACGCGGCTCAGCCCTTCGCGGCCGATCGGGTAAGCTTCGCGCCCTACGCCCACGTAAGCCAGCACCTGATGGGTATCGGTGATCGCCACCGCGTCGGCACGGATGTCCTGGCGGATGATATCGCAGATGGTGGCCAGCGATTCGCTGTTGATGTTGCGGAAATAGGGCAGCGTCTTGTGGGCGATATCCAGCGCCAGCTTGGCCTGGCGCGCGGCGATCACCTCTTTTTCATCCTCGACGCTCTGTACCAGCAGCACGATCAGGCCGATGCACACCGTGCCGAGGATCATCGGCAGGGCGATCTGCGACACGATGTCCAGCCCGAGCTCGGTCGGCTTGGCCCACAGCACGATCAGCAGCATGGTGAGGGATTCGCACAGCATGCCGCCGACGATGCCGGCGCGCCAGCGCTGCTCTTTTTTCACCTTGAGGTTGATGTAACCGGCGCTGATGCCGGCGATGATGCTGGTGATAAGACAAGGCACCGAGGTGATGCCGCCGATGTCGATCAGATAGCGGTGCAGCCCGGCGACGATGCCGGTGACGATTCCCACCCAGGGGCCGAACAGGATACCGCCGGCCATGATGGCAATGACGCGCACGTTAACCAGAGACCCTTCGACGTTGATGCCGGAGTAGGTGCTGAACAGCGCGAACAGCGAGAAGATCGCCGTGACGATGCCGAGCTCGAGCGGCGTATGGTCTTCTTTTTGCAGCAATTGGCGGAACAGCCGGGTGCGGGTCAGGAAAAACAGACAGATCAACATCAGCGCGGCGCGATCAAACACCGCCAACAGCATTTCAAAAAAAGGGTGCACGACGGGTTCTCGCTGCGGCCTACGGATGGCGGCAGTATACCACAGCGAAAGGGGCCCGTGGCGTGCGCCACGGGCGGGGGATCAGCCCATGCCGAGCTGCGTTTTGCCCAGCGGCGTCAGCAGGCCGGCGGTGGCGCGGCCGTCGAAATCCACCTCGAAGTCGTCGGGGGCGAAGTCCGGCGGCGTTCTGCCGTCGATAAAGCTCGGCAGCTGGCGCTGCAGATAGGCATCGTTTTTCTCGCAGCCCGGCGCGGCGGCGATGTACATCACGTTGCTGTCGAACTCGCCGTTATGCTCGTTCTCCACCGCGTGGATCACGTCGCAGTGCCAAAAGACCGTGTCGCCCGGCTCCAGATCGGGAATAGGGGAAATCCCACTTAACAAAAGGGGATGCCATTTTTCCGATATCGACAGCGCGCGGCCCGGCGCCGCATCGCACAGATCGTCGTCGGCGACGTCGTCCTGCAGCGCGCGCAGCAGCACATAGGCCATGGCGTTGGCGATAGGCACCAGGTTCAGCGTGCCGGCGTTGGTGCGCTGCGGCGTCAGCGCCGTCCAGCCCTGGAAGGTGCGGAACATCGAGCAGACCGCCGGGGAGGCTATCTCGCGCACCTCGGTGCGGCCGTCGGCGGCGAAGGGGTCGTACTGCTGCCAGTCGCCGGAGAAAACGTGGCGATACACATAGCGGAAGTTTTCGTCCAGCCAGCGCTCGATGGTGCCGCTGTCGACGTGCGGCGACAGGCCCAGCGACGAGGAGTTTGGCGGGCGGCGGCGGGTGCGATCGGCGTAGGTGGCGACGCGGGTCGGATCGAAATGCTGTTTGCCGTTGCTCTCGGTAGCCCACAGGCTGTTGAGAAACACCTGCACCGCATGCATGCGCGCGTCCTGCCGCGCTTCGACCTGCGGTTTCGACCAATAGATGCCGTAGATCTGCGGTTTGCTTGCAGCCAGCTTACCGAAATAGTTGTCTTCGGCGGCATTTTTCAACCGCTCGACGAAGTTGTTGCGCTCAAGGTAGTCGCCGATTTCCCGGTTCCAGCCCTCGGCCTTGGCGCGGGGAAACACGCCGCGAATGGCGCAGGCACCGCGCTGTTTGATCAGCGCTATCTGCTGCTCGTTGACGCGCTGCTGCAGGATATCTTCCGCGTCGATCTGCGGCACCGGATTGTGGCCGGCGGCCAGCTCGCGGCGGATCTGTTCGACCTGGCCGCGGATGTTCTCTTCCAGCGCCAGAAACACGTCGCGGTAGTTCGGCAATGCCTGGCGCAGCTGGCGTTTGACGTTAGCGATCGTCTGCGGAATATCGTCGATGACTAAAGAGGCCATGGTGTTCTCCTCGTGCCGCGTGAGTGACTGCGGCGAGCGGTTGTAGGGAATCGGGCAAGACGTTATGGTTTTGTGGTTTTAACGTGAATGATTATCGGCAACCAATCAGGGAAAATAAAGAGATATCTTTCATTCGTAAATTCCTCTTTTTCGTTTTTCGGAGATTTTATGAAGCTGGTCACTGAACGTCTGCACTTACAGTCGATAACCGCCGAGGATTGGCCGCTGTTTCTGCGCCTGTACCAAGATCCCGAGGTGATCCGTTACATCTCCGATCCGCGCAGCGAAGCGGAGATCCGCGCCCGGTTCGAGGAGCGGCTGCCGGCCTGGGACAAACACGGCGAGCAGTGGCTGTGCCTGGTGATGCGTGAGAAGCACAGTGGAGAGGCGGTGGGCATTACCGGTTTTCGCCCGCAGTGGGTGCCGTATCGGCAGGCGGAAGTGGGATACGGGAGCTTGCCTGCCGGGCAGGGCAAGGGCTATGGCAAGGAGTCGCTGCGGGCGGTGCTGGATTTTGCGGTGAACGCCTGCGGCTTTCACAAGCTGACCGCCACCGTGACCGCGGGCAATCTCGCCTCGCGCGGCCTGCTGGAGTCGTGCGGCTTTCAGCTGGAAGGCACGCTGCGCGATAACTTCCGTCTGGCGGGGCAGTGGTGCGACGACTGGCTGTTCGGGCTGCTGGCGGCGGAGTTTCAGGGCGGCAAATAAAAATATCGCGCCGGGTATCGACAAGCTCGTCGGCGCTGCGCTATGTTCGATATTCGGTCAGTTCGCTGGCCAGCGTCGCTCGGACGGTCCGGGCGCTAACGTCTATCGAGGAATCCCCTATGGCTGATAACAGTCCACAGCGCCGTTTTACGCGCATTGAACGTCTTCCCCCTTACGTATTCAACATCACCGCCGAACTGAAGATGGCCGCACGCCGTCGCGGCGAGGATATTATCGACTTCAGCATGGGTAACCCCGACGGCCCGACGCCGCCGCACATCGTGGAAAAACTGTGCGCCGTCGCCCAGCGAGACGACACCCACGGTTATTCCACCTCGCGCGGCATTCCGCGCCTGCGCCGTGCCATTTCGCGCTGGTATGCCGATCGTTATCAGGTGGATATCGATCCGGAAAGCGAAGCCATCGTCACTATCGGTTCGAAAGAGGGGCTGGCACACCTGATGCTGGCGACCCTCGATCACGGCGATACCGTACTGGTGCCGAACCCCAGCTATCCGATCCACATTTACGGCGCGGTGATCGCCGGCGCTCAGGTGCGTTCGGTGCCGCTGGTGGACGGCGTGGATTTCTTCGGTGAGCTGGAGCGCGCCATTCGGGAAACCATTCCGCGTCCGAAAATGATGATCCTCGGCTTCCCGTCCAACCCGACCGCGCAGTGCGTGGAGCTGGATTTCTTCGAGCGGGTGGTGGCGCTGGCCAAGCAGTACAACGTGCTGGTGATCCACGATCTGGCCTATGCCGATATCGTCTATGACGGCTGGCAAGCGCCGTCGATCATGCAGGTGCCGGGGGCAAAAGACATTGCGGTGGAGTTCTTCACCCTGTCGAAAAGTTACAACATGGCCGGTTGGCGCATCGGGTTCATGGTCGGCAACCCCGAATTGGTCAGCGCGCTGGCGCGCATCAAGAGCTATCACGACTACGGCACCTTTACGCCGCTGCAGGTGGCGGCCATCGCCGCGCTGGAAGGCGATCAGCAGTGCGTGCGCGATATCGCCGAGCAGTATCGGCAGCGCCGCAACGTGTTGGTGAAGGGGCTGCACGAGGCCGGCTGGATGGTGGAAAATCCGAAGGCGTCGATGTACGTGTGGGCGAAAATTCCCGAGCCTTATGCCCACCTCGGTTCGCTGGAGTTCGCCAAACGCCTGCTGGCGGAAGCCAAGGTCTGCGTCTCGCCGGGCATCGGCTTCGGTGACTACGGCGATACCCACGTGCGCTTCGCGCTGATCGAGAACCAGGACCGTATCCGCCAGGCGGTGCGCGGCATCAAGGCGATGTTCCGCGCGGATGGGCTGCTGAAGCCGGGCAAGGCGGGCAGCGCCAAATAATCCTGTCAGGCCGGGCGTTCGCCCGGCCTTATTTTTGCCGTCCCAAGGTTTTCTTCATTATTTCCCCATTATGCTCGACTACGCTGGGTTTTATTTTTGGACAGAGTGTATGAGCAACCGCTACGCGCGATCGCAGATCGTTTTACATTGGCTGACTTTGCTGATGGTGATCCTCACTTATTCGGTGATGTTGCTGAAGGATTCGGTGCCGGAGGCGTGGGTGCCGATGGTCAAAAATTTGCACTTTAATTTTGGGGTATCGGTCTTTGCCCTGATGCTGATTCGGTTGGCGGTGCGTTCTTTCCACGCGACGCCGCCGACCACGCCCCCGCTGGAAGAATGGCAGGAGGTAGGCGCCAAGATTTTCCATTGGCTGCTGTACGTGGTCTTCCTGATGTTGCCGCTGCTGGGCATGTTAACCCTGGCCTATGGCGGCAAATCGTGGTCTTTGCTGGGCTGGCCGGTGCCGCAGTGGGTGACGCCGGATCCGGTGATGCGCCGGCTGGTCAAAACGGTTCATGAGGCGCTGGCAAACGTTGGCTACTTTATCATTGGCGCGCATGCGCTGGCGGCGCTGTATCACCACTATCTGCGCAAGGACGACACCCTGCGCCGCATGATGCCGGGCAAATGATCGCTAGCCGAAACGACAAAGGGACGCTTGCGCGTCCCTTTGGCTGTGTTCCTGGTCAGGCTGCTGTCAGGCAACCATCAACATGAAGGTGCCAACCCAGGCAACCAGCATGAATGACACGCCCATCAAAAAATATTTCACTGAACAACTCCTGTCTGGAGTCCTCGCCAGCAATGATCCCGATTGTTGTGCTGAGTATTTTATGGGCAACCTGCTTGTCGGGCGGATTCTTCCAAGCGAAAGAACAACGTCCTCGAGCGCGGGTTGTCCGGTTGTCGCGCCTCATGCTCCGTGAGGTAAAATCCGAACCGCGACAGGATCGGCGCTAATGTACTCTCAATACTGGTCTGATTTCAATACTGTGTTTTTGATCACAATTTTCGGCTGTCTTTTGCACAGTGCAGACTGTTTTATAACGCTTTTTATGGGCAAGCGACAGGAAGTAGCCTGCCGCTGCGGGTTTTAAAATCGGGGTATTGCAATGCGGTAGCCGGTGCTCAAGCGACGGCGTTGATGCCGGTCACCAAAATGGCCCAAAAAACGAGACAAGACAGCAGAATAACGGCCCAAATATGACGGCGACTCCACTCCATTTTTAGCCTTCGTTGTTGCGACAAGTGATTAGGTAACGATCATATCGGCGCACAATGGGGAAAATTTAGCCCCATCGGATAATATTTCGCTTACCTGCCGCTAACTTATTGGCAAACTTCGCTTATTGTCACGCGCACTTCGTAGCCCAGCAGATACAGCGCCTGCTCCAACGCCTCAACCTTCGAGGCGTAGCCGAGATCCAGCAACCGCTCCATTTGCCCGCCGTTGAATCCCAGCTTGCGTGCCAGCTCCGCTTTGCCGGTGTTTTTGCGCAGCATGGCGTTGTGCAGTTCGATCTTCAGTGCCACCAGCGCCGGCAGGTGTACCCTCAAGTCATCGGTTTGCAGAGGGGAAGGGGCTGGCAGAGGCAGCCCTTCGTCCATCGCGGTGGCAATGGCGGCCAGCAGGCTTTCCTGCGCTTCCAGCTCGACGTCTTCGCGTTTATAGCTGGCCGATTGCCACTCGGGGAAGTCGTGGAAACCGATCTGCCAGGCGTCGCTGTCGCTATCGAAGGTGTAATGGGCGGGGTAGTGGCTGTACATGGCAATCCCTGATTGAAGCCTGAATGAGGCGCTATTGTGACGGCGCGGCCGGCGGATAGCCATAGCTTTGAGCGGAATGGCGCTCAATCGGCATGTTCACGCGGCTTGCGGCGCAGCCCGTCGGGCGGCAACAGCAGGGCGCAGATCATGACGGCCAGGCTGAACAGCGGCAGCCAGCGCGCCACCGGGCCGGGGGAGTAGTTGTTGAGCACCGAGCAAACATAGCACGCCACGGCCAGCGCCCAACCCGGCAGGCCGATATCGTTGAGCCGAAACGCGGTTTTGGCCATAAACCACGCCACCAGGCCAAAACAGAACAGCGCCCACACCATGATGCACAGTAGATACAGCAACACCGAGACAAATTCCTCGGTATCGCCGTGCGCATGGGCGCGAAAATGGTTTTTATCCAGATAGGTCGACAGAAACGACAGCAGCACGATGCCAACGGCGAAGATCGCCAGCGAGAAAACAAAGGGTTTGCGCGAGATGCGCCCACGATAAAGGTCTTTGGCGAGTTGTCCGAGAGATTCCATCACAGTCCGTTGTCGTCATCATTGGCCGCCCGGCGGTGGCCGAATGGCAAGCAGCCGGGCATTTTATCGGGGTAAAAGGGGACGTCAAGGTGATAGTTTTTCTCATTTAGTCGCGGTTGAGATTCCGCGCGGCCGCACCGGGTGTCCTTTCTCCGTGCAAAACGTCACAATTTGGCACGTTTGGCTACCTGACGCGGTAATTGGCGGCATAATCCTGTTTGTTCGCGTTGAACAATGCATTAACATAACTCCCACTTATCTCTTGCATGGCTATATGGATATCCGATGCGTCACCTGGTTGCGCTTTTACCGCTGATTACCTTGCTTGCTGCCTGTAGCAGCACGCCGAAACCCAGTCCCACCGCTACGCCGCAGGGCACCCCGGTAAAGGGCGGCTTTTTGCTGAGCCCGGCGCACAGCGGCGCGCCGCTGGGTGGAGACTTCGCCAATAACCCGAATACCGCCCGCTTTATCGATAAGATGGTACAGGAACACGGCTTTGATCGGCAGCAGCTGCACGATGTGCTGGCGCAGGCACGGCGCCTGGATTCGGTGCTGCGGCTGATGGACAGGCAGGCGCCGACGCCGTCTACCCAGGGGCCAACCGGGCCGAACGGTTCCTGGCTGCGCTACCGCAACAAGTTCATCACGCCGGATAACGTGCAAAACGGCGTGGTGTTCTGGAATCAATATCAGGATGCGCTGCAGCGTGCCTGGCAGGTATACGGCGTGCCGCCGGAGATCATCGTGGGGATTATCGGCGTGGAGACCCGCTGGGGCCGCGTAATGGGTAAAACCCGCATTATCGATGCGCTGGCGACGCTGGCCTTTGACTACCCACGCCGCGCCGATTACTTCGCCGGTGAGCTGGAAACCTTCCTGCTGATGTCGCGCACCGAAGGCGACGATCCGCTCGAACTGCGCGGCTCCTTCGCCGGCGCGATGGGCTATGGGCAGTTCATGCCATCTTCCTTCAAGAGCTATGCGGTCGACTTCAACGGTGATGGTCATATCAACCTGTGGGATCCGGTCGATGCCATCGGCAGCGTGGCCAATTACTTCAAGGCGCACGGTTGGTCCAAAGGCGAGCCGGTCGCGATTCAGGCCAACGGCCAGGCGCCGGGGTTGGAAAACGGCTTCAAGACCCGCTACTCGGTCGCCGCGCTGGCGGAAGCCGGCCTAAGCCCGCAGGGTTCGCTCGGCGATAATCAGGAAGCCAGCCTGCTGCGGCTGGACGTCGGCACCGGCTACCAGTATTGGTACGGCCTGCCGAACTTCTACACTATCACCCGCTATAACCACAGCACCCATTACGCCATGGCGGTATGGCAGCTGGGCGAAGCGGTAGGGCGCGCGGCGCGCGGCGGCTTCTGACCGCTGCTTCTATCAACGAAAAAGGCCGCTTGCGCGGCCTTTTTTACGTTCTGAGCAATCAGAAATCGTAGCGCAGACGCACCACGGTCATATCGCCGAGGTTGTCGGTGCTCGATGTCAGCACGTGCTCTACGTCAACGCGGAAGCCGTAGTCAAACTGCACGGTCACCCCGAGGCCGTTGTCGATGCGCTGGTAGTTGCGGCCGCTGATGTATTCCAGGCGGTCGCCCATAAAGTACGGCATCACCGATTTCACCGCGTACTGGCCCACCGGCACGGTATAACCGGCCAGGTATTCGATACCCCACGCATCGCCGGCGAAGTAATTATTGACGTCGGCTTTCTTGGTGGTCAGGAAGTCGTTGTAGTAACCGCCGCCAAAGGTGAGGGTCCAGTTGTCCGGTTTCCAGCTGATGGCGGTGCCGAAAATGTTCTGGTCATAGCTCTTGCTGTCGCTGGTGGACGGATTGCGCATTTCGGCGCGGGTGTAGTTCCAGGCGGTGCCCCAGGTCAGATCCTGGGTGATGTGGTAATCCACGCCCAGTGAGCCGCCGCCTTTGCGCTTATAGCGCAGGCCGTTCCCCGGCAGGTAGTCGCTGTCGCTGAACAGATACGACGCATAAACGTCCGCATCGCCGAAGCGGTTCTTGTACTTCAGCATTTTGCGTGAACGGTAAGAGCCGTCGTAGTCGCCGTTGATGCCGTTGCCCGGCGCCTGGGCCAACATGTCGTAGTCCCAGATATCGGTCTTGGCGCCCACCACGTCATAGTAAACGCTGTTCTGCTGGCCGAAGGTCATCTGGCCCCAGGTGTTACTTTTCAGGCCGGTGTACAGCATGCGGCGGCTGGTGTTTCTCGCGCCGTCGGCATAGTGATGATCCCAGTCGAACAGCGCAGGAATGTTTACGCCCAGCTCGTAGTAGCTGATCCAGCTGATATCGTCGAACAGGTAGTAGTCCGCCGCGAAACGGAAGCGGGTGCCGCCGTCGAAGCCGTTACGCTTGTAGGAGCCCTTGTCACCGTCGCCCGTCATGTTGTTGAACTGCGGACGGATACTGCCGCCAACGGTGAAGTTCAGGCGGCTGAGCGGATCGCCGGCCTGCGGATCCTGCTTCAGCAGGGTGATTTCCGCCTGAGCGGCGAACGACGCGCTGCCGATCGCCAGACCCAGCGCCACCGCTTGAGTCAATACGCGCAATTTCATTGCCATGTGTTATCCCTGTTTTATGTATGACCGCCCCCATCAGCGCCCCCATCAGCGCCGCCATGCCGATGTTTTGCGCAGAACGCTGCGTTTTCACGCATTTTGACGGTTTTTTTTGGTGTTTTAGCGGCGGGCCGCATTTGTAACATAAACGGTGGGATAAAGAATTACTTTTCTTGCTAATTATTGGCCGGTTTTTGACCATTTCGTGCGGTGAGAAGGGCCGTTTTTCATGCCTCTCGATTCGGATGAATTCATCTAACGCCAAGGTTTATATTTTTCATTTGTCAGTCATTGGCGTCAGCCTGTAATTTTAGTCGTGCAAGAGATAATTAATTTCAGCCTGTCACCGGCGTATTAACGTTAGCCTTTTTCTGCGTAATCGGTCGGCAGGAATAAGCGATTGGGAGGTCGCCATGAGAAATCTGTTCATGTTGTTAGTGGGGTTATTTTCATTACCGGCGATGGCGGCGGAGTCGCACGTTTGTCATTCTCAAGCTTATGATTATGCAGAGGTTAGCAAGCTCAGATTGTCTGATGATACCCTGTTTTCCTGCCGCGGCGTGGGGCGCCTGACGATCCCTGAACTGGCGCGAAAAGGATGGAGGGTGATTCATTTGGCGCAGCAAACCGAATATACCGACTCCGTCGACAGCGACGGTGAGGTTATTAAGCTTTACCAGGAAATCGTGGTGTATAAAGAATAACGCGACGGTAGCCCGTTATTATTCTCACGGCGGCGAGAACCCTATTATGAATGCGAGAATCGGAATCGACGGCAGGGCTGCCGCCGCGATGGTGATGCTATGCGCCATCTGGGGAATGCAACAGGTGGCGATCAAGGCCGTCGAGCCGGATGTGTCGGCGGTGCTGCAAATTGCCATTCGCTCGGGCCTCGCCGCACTGGGGGTATACCTGCTGGCGCGCTGGCGCGGCGAGCGCTTTACCTGGGATCGCGCCACGCTGAGCGCCGGTTTGAGCGTGGGGGTATTGTTCGCGCTGGAGTTCTTTTTTGTCTCCGCAGGGCTGCGTTACACCAGCGCCTCGCATATGGCGGTGTTTTTGTACACCGCGCCGCTGTTTTCCGCCCTCGGCCTGCATTTTCTCCTTCCTCAGGAGCGTCTGTCGCCGGTGCAGTGGCTGGGCATGCTCATCGCCTTTGGTGGCGTGGTGCTGGCCATATCGGGTATGGCTGAGGGAAGCGGCGGGGCCGATCGGCTGAAAGGCGATCTCTATGGCTTACTGGCGGGGATCGCCTGGGGGGGCTCTACCCTGGTGATCCGCACCACGCGCCTAGCGGAGTGCCCGGCCAAACAGACGCTGCTGTTTCAGTTGACGGGCGCCTGTGTGCTGTTGTCGTTGCCGGCGCTGGCGACGGGAAACCTGCATTTCACCCTGAGCCCGGTGGCCTGGTACAGCCTGCTGTTCCAGACCGTGGTGGTGTCATTTTTCAGCTACCTGATCTGGTTTTCGCTGCTGCGCCGTTATCAGGCTTCCTCGCTGGGCATTCTCACCTTTATGACGCCGGTATTCGGCATCCTGGCGGGGGGCGTCATTCTCGGCGAACCGCTACAAATTGAGTTTGTATTGGGTGCTGTACTGATCGTACTGGGGTTAATCGTGGTGAGTTGTTCTTATCTTATTTATTTTGACCGAAGGGTGGCACCAAAAATATAAATTATGGATGTTGATGTACAAAACTACCAAATAAGCTGCGAAAGCCAATTCATTATTCAGCTGCAAATATCCCGCTATGCCTGGGGCGTACCGTTGATTACGCTCAGCGATAACGGTGATTTTACTGTGATACGAAGCCGAGGCTGGTCGAGGTTGGCTAATGGGATGCAATTGGAGGTTTATTATTTTGCCAATAATTCCCTGCTTACTTGGGATAAAAACCGCAAATATATCTCTTATTCAAAGGCCGGCCGGCTCTACGCCTGCGCGCTGAATTTTTCTTATTCCCCCAAAATAGAGCGCTAACCCTCTGGCCATCAGACCAGAGGGACGATTTTCATGATCCACTGCTTGAACGCGAGGATTTTCGGCCACTGCCGCTCGGAGATGGTCGAGGTAAAATAGCAGTGCTCGCAGGGCACGGTCATGTTGGTGAACGGAATGATCAGCTCGCCGCTTTTGATCCAATCCTGCACCAGATTGAGCCGCCCCATGGCGACGCCAAGGTGCCGCGTGGCGGCCAGCACCGCGAGATCGGAGCGGTCGAACTCCATGCTTTTGCTGTCGGTATCCAGCCCCAGCGCAAAGTGTTGCGACCAGGTTTGCCACTCATCTTCGCCGGAGTTGTAGCGATCGTGCAGTAGCGTGCAGCGGGCCAGGTTTTCCGGCGCATCGTACAGGCTATGTGCGGCGGCGTACTGCGGCGTACAGATCGGCACCATCGATTCCTGCATAAAGGCCTCGTCCAGATGCCGCCCCGAGGGCAGTTTGCCGAAGTACATCGCCAAGTCCACGCCGCGGTTGGCCAGGTTGATGATCTCCTGCCCGGTCAGAATGTTGAGATGAATGGTGGGGTGCTGGGCGATAAAGTCGCCGATGCGCGGCAGCAGCAGGCATTGCACCAGAGAAGGGTGCGAATAGAGGGTCAACGTCCCCGTCAGCTCGCGATTTTTGATGTCCAGAATTTCCTGATTCAGCGTGTTGAAGGAGCTGTCCAGCGCCCATTGCATGCGCTCGCCCTCCGGCGTCAGGGTAATTCTGCGATGAAAGCGCTGGAATAGCAGAAAACCCAACTCCTTTTCGAGCAGATTAATGCGGTGGCTTACGGCGCTGGGGGTGATCGACAATTCTTGTGCCGCCAGCGCAAAAGATAAATGACGGGCGACGCATTCGAAAGTATGCAGCCGGGAAAATTGATAGCTGGTCAGCGGGGTGGCCCGCTGTGAATGTTTTTTACTGGGGAACATGCTATTTCTCCGTGCGCGCAATGCGCTAATATTAACACTTAATGGCATGAGTGATAAACCCAAGTTGATTAATATGTTCAGGTTATATATCAGGGCCCTGTTTACTGATTACCGTCATAGATTTTAAGGATTAAGATGATGAGATAACATGAACCGATAAATGACTTGTCTGCTGGCAGACTGAAATTAGAAATTGACGAGGTCTGACATAAACCTGTTAAAGATAAATGTGACGTAGAAGGAGAAACGGTGAAAAATAAGGCCGTTATTTCTTACGCACGTATCGGTCAAGTTGAGCTGTAGGTATGATGAAAAACGGGCTCGTCCAGTGACGTTCACTGACAGACGAAGGGAAAGCCAGTAGCAAGCCGAAGGGAGGCCATTGTGCAGTTGATTTATTTTATGTCGGAATCGTTGGCGCCGGAGAAATTTGCCCGCATCCTCAATCCCGCCGATGCGCGTTATGAGCTGGAGCGGCATTACCTGTTCGGCGGTTCGTCCATGTCGTCGATATCGAGCAGGCACACTATCACACGCAATACGCAGTCCGGTATTGGCGTATCGAGTTACCGGGAAGATAGCGGCATGAAGCGCGGCGTGTTTGACGAACTAAAACGCGGCAGTTTGCTGGCCGTTGATGCCAGTATCGGCGCCTGGAGCCCCGTCAAATATCCGTTTTTCATCAATGCGCAAGGGCGCCTGCAGCGCTATCCCGGCACTGTATTACCGCCGCAGTACCCCGTCGAACGTATAATTCAACGTTATGAAGAGATGATCAGCCGATACGCCGCCAGGCCTAAACCAACTTCCTTGCCCCCGAGACAAAACACCGCTAAAAATCCGCCGATGATGCAGGCGGTGGCCACCGCCGTTGGCTCAAGCCTTACCGTCATCAAAGAGGTTGTTCGCCCAATGAGCAAACAGGCGCGTTGGCAGGCGAGAAAATATCTGATTGGTCGAGGGGAGCGAAGTATCTATCCGGATGCGCGGATTGCGGCGCAACGCCTGGCGCAAAATAACGTCGCGGTGGAAAAGGCCAAGCTGGCGCAGAATGTCTATAACACGACCAACCCGTTGGCGGCTACGCCTGGCGTGCCTGAAGGATGGCGGGATGTGAGTAATGACGGCGGTTTTTTAGAAAAATTGGAGCTTCGCAGGGACATGCTTTTTGATAATGAGACCGAAGCAAACTTTTTGTCGAGAATTTATGCACCGGATAGAGCCGTGTTTGGCGATGACATGAATCCGACAGTCGTCTTTCGCGGATCAAGAATGCCTGAGCTCCCTAACGGCAAATTGAATGCGGCGAAGAAGATATTTATTGATCGTGAACTGCCGGAGATAAAAAATCTGGAAGACTGGACGAATAATTTCAATCAAGGTCGGGGGGCTGAGTCTGAATATTATAAAAAGGCTGTTGCTATAGGTAAACGGTTAGATGGCTCTACAACAAAAATCGATATTTCAGGGCATTCATTGGGGGGCGGTTTGGCTTCTGCTGCATCCATTGCTAGTGGTAAGCCAGGGTGGACATTTAATGCTGCGGGATTGAATTCGAGTACCGTGGAGAAATATGGCGGTTCCTTGGTGGGCAGTGAAGATATTATCAACGCCTACCGGGTGAAGGGCGAAGTTTTGACGAGGATACAGGAATTCGATCTCAGGCAAGATTTTATCGACGTTAATGGCAACCTTGCGTTATTGGCCGCGAAGGAAAAATTATCATCGCATTTGCCGGATGCCGTTGGTGTTAAACACACGCTTGATGGCGGTGTGGGCAATATGGGTGACCGACATGGCATCCAACAAGTGATAGACTGCATCGAACAGGAAAAAGACGACGATATCGCCACAATCGGCCACAGGATATAGAAACTCGATGAGACAAGTTTTTAATGTGTTCGCAGTGTTGTTCATCGCGATTGGATTGGTGCTTACAACCGGATGTAAGGAGAAAGGAATGGACTTGCCGCCAGAAGGTTACTTTACAGGTCAACAGCTTGTATTGGCTAAGGCGATCCGCGATGGGAATATCGGTGACATCAAACGGCTGGCGAAAGAGACGGATCTGAACAGCCCCGGTGAACATGATATGACATTATTGTTTTTTGCCCTGGCGACGTCGACTCATGATAATGCTACGCCGGAACGGCTGCAGATTGCGACCGAGTTGGTAAAGGCCGGAGCCGATCCACTGCAACCTCGCCCCAATGGCGGTGCCAGTCCTGCTGAATGGATGGCAAAATTAGACAACGGTATTTGGTTAAAGGCATTGCTTGATGGGGGGTTGTCTCCAGATGCTCGGGGTAAGGTAGACGAGTTACCTATCATATTTCAAACTTCAAAAGCCAGTAACGCAGAAACCCTGAAGGTTCTGGTTGCATATGGTGCGAACTTAGAAGCAAGAGATGTTCTTGGCCAAACCGTGGTGATGGATGCTTTTAGGTATTCATCATTTGATAATGTTAAGTATCTTCTTAATAACGGCGCTAATCCTAACCCCATAAATAAGAAAGGTGTTTCCTTAGTTGAGATGGTCAGTAAAGAAATAAAAAACAGCAAGGAAGGCGGAGAGTATAACGACGAATGTCTGACCATCAGAAAAATGATAATAGAGCGTGGGGTGAAATGGCCGAGGTCATAATTTTCTGACGCTGTGATAGATAGGGTATGGAAGAAATATTTTCCTGTATTCAAACAAAGGCGAGCCATGGATTTCTATAAATATTGATTGAATAAATTGATAAGACCGTATGTTCGCTATGTTTGCTCTTTGGCCGAAAAGAACCGCGCCCGGTGGTTACCCTCCGGGCGCGGCATTCAGGGAAAAACGGTATGCTTGTCGGCGCGCATCAACGGCGGCGCAGCAGCAGGCCGGCCAACAGGCCTGCACCAGCAATGAGGGCTAACGCGGCGAGGGGGTTTTTCTTCATCATGCTGCCGGCGCAGCTCAGGGCGTCACCGTATTTTTCTTGCAGCGCGCCCGCTGCATAGCGCGTGACGCCTTCGGCCTGCAAACGTTCGTTTCCGGTGACGTCGCCCGCTATTTCCTGCGCTTTGCCCGCTACTTTTTCCATCATGCCATTGGCTTTTTCGCTGTTCATTATGATGCGCTCCTAAGGTTCGATCCGTTTGGCTTCCGCACAGGGCGAAAGCCTGCATTTGCACCTCCATGTTATGCACTTCACTTTGTGCCGATAAGGGGCGTTTGCATCGGTGCAGATAGTGCATTTGCAGGCTACTTGCCGTTCCTGGTGGCCGGCCCGCCGGTAAACAGCCCGCGCTCTCTGGCCCAGACGATGGCTTCGCTGCGGCTGTGCACGCCAAGTTTGGAATAGACCGTCGCGACATGATTGCGAATGGTGTTGAGCGCCAGATTGAGACGCGCCGCGATTTTCTTGTCCGGCAGCCCCTCGCAAATCAATTCCAGCACATCGCGCTCGCGCGGCGTGAGATCGCTGGCGTTAAATCCGGTCTGATCGGGCCGGTTGATGCTTTTCACGTTGGCCAGTTTTTCAATCAAGGTTTGGCTGAACCAGGACGCGTCCTGCATCACTTCTTCGATGGCGCTCACCAGTTCCAGCTCCGAGCGTTTGCGTTCGGTAATGTCCATGAGCACCAGCAGGTAACAGGGCGCATTGTGAATGCTGACGGCATCCGCCGAGGCCACGCAGTCGATCGACTCGCTCCCTTTCTTGCGCACCCGGATGTCCAGCCCTTCGACGTTACCGCTTTTTTCCAGCGCGGCAAACAAACGGCGGTTCGCCTCGGGATCGTCAATAAATTGGATCTCATCGACCGTCTTGCCGATCAAGGCTTCGGCGTCGTACTCGGTGGTGCGGGTGAAGGCTTCGTTGACGTCCAGCACGCGCCGCTCGTGCGCCGTACACAACAACGTCGGCACCGGGCTCAGGCGAAATGCCTTGGCGAACCGCTCTTCACTTTCCCGCAGCGCCGATTCCGCCTGGCGCCGGGGTTCGAGATCGGTAAAAGTGAACAGCATGCAGTCGTCTTCATTGAAGTCCAGCGGTTGGCCGGCAACCACCACCAGCTTGCTTCCTCCGCCGGGCAGTTTCAGCTCGGCCTCCATCTGCGGAATGGTGGCGCCTTCCCCCAGGCGCTGAATCGCCAGCTCTTTGTGCTCCGCCTGTTCTAAAACGTCGAGTTCATAAACCGAACGCCCCATGACCTGTTCACGCTGGTAACCGGTCATATCGAGGAACCCCTGATTGACCTTGACATAACGCAGGTCGCTTAGCCGACAAATGACCGCCGGTGCCGGATTGGCGTTGAAGGTTTTTTCAAAGCGCTGTTCGGCGCTGGCCCACTCCGTCGCGTCGCTCAGGATCAGCGCCAGCAGCTCCGGCTGCCCCTGCGCATCGGTGATAATCAGGCTCCGCAAGCGGTGTACCCAGAAACTCTCCGGATCGTCGACCTGCCGAACTTCCACCACCACATCGGTGAAGGTCTCGCCATCGGCAACCCGGTTCAGCGGGTACTGTTCCAGCGCCAGCGGGTGATTGTTGCGATAGCGCAGGGCAAACCGCGCCGCGTACTCGGCGGCATTGGCCCCCAGGGCTTTCTGGTGGCTCACGCCATGCATGGCCAACGCGGCTTCGTTGGCCCAGAGCAGCGTTTGATCGGTATCCGTCAGGATCACGCCGTCGGACAAGCCGGAGATGATTTGCTGCAGGTGGCCGCGGTGGGTTTCGCTGGCCAGGACGGATGGGTTCATGTGCTCTCCGCTAGACAGAAGGGGGAGCGGCCTCTGACGGGGCCGCGGGTTACGCTACTCGCTGAGCAGCTTAGTGCATAACGTGCGTATTCGCAGGGTGTGAATGCACTAGTCATTCTGGCGCAAATGAACCGGGACGGCCGACGACGCCGCGCGGCAGACTGGATTTGTCTGCGCGGTTATCCGCCGTGTGTGCAATCACTTGTCCAGAAAATATAAGGAACAACGATGACCACTGTCTATGAATCAAATCGCTTTGCGTTTCAGGTGTCATGGGGCTCGATATTGGCCGGGAGTGCCGTGGCGCTGGTGACTTATCTGATCTTCAGCGTGCTGGGTACGGCTATCGGTGCCCAGGCCGTGGATATGATGCAAAAGGGCAACCCGCTGAGCGGCTTTGGCACCGGCACCGGGATTTGGCTGCTGGTTTCAACGCTGGCGTCGCTGGCCGCCGGCGCGTTCGTCGCCGGCCGCACCGCGCCGAACCGCGGCGGTTTGCATGGATTGCTGAGCTGGGCGATCACCACCTTGTTGACCACCTGGCTGGTAGCTTCATTGGCTAGCGGCGTGGTGGGGCTGGCGGGCAGCGCGGTGGGTAAAGGGATTTCGCTGGCGGGCAACGGCCTAGCGGCGGCAGCGCCAAACGTGGGCGAAGGCATCAAGCAACAGCTGGATAAAAAGGGCATCAGCCTCGACTGGGGAAGCCTGGAAAATCAGTTGAACGCCACGCTCAAGCAGACCGGTAAGCCGGAACTGGATCCGGCTCGATTAGAACAGAAGGCCGACAGGGCGACCGCCGATGGCAAGCAATCGGCCATGGACGCGGCTGCCGATCCGGCACAGGCCGCCTCCGAGCTCAAACAGTGGTTCGACCGTGTCAAGCAGTCCGGTGAGCCGACGTTGAGCGTCGCCGACAAGGATGCGTTGGTGAATATCGTTGCGGCACGCACCGGCAAGAGCCGCGATGAAGCGAGCCAAATCGTCGATAACTACGCTCAGGCTTACCAGCAGGCGGTGCAGAAAGTGGAAAAACTCAAGGCCGAGGCCGAGCAGAAAGCGCGTGAAGCGGCCGATGAAGCGGCCAAACAGCTGTCGCGTGCCGCGTGGGGGTCGCTGTTGGTGCTGCTGTTGGGCGCCGCGCTGAGCGCTGGCGTGGGGCGGATTGCCGAATCAACCCGCCGCACTGTCGCGGTGAGTTGAGATGAAAAAAAACCTGTCGTGCATCTCGCTGAATTATCGAAAAGTAGTCGGGGCCTCTGCTCCCGTGCTCGTCATCGATTTTTGCAACGAGAATAATGAGCGCTATACCCTGCGCTACAACCTGCCGCCGGATACCCCGGAACGCACCGAGCGGCGGGTGTCTTTGCTGCTGTATCTGTTGCGCAAGCACAGGTCCGCAGAGATCGACAACCTGGCTGATTGATCAGCCCGTGAATGAAAAGCCCGGCTTTGCGCGCCGGGCTTTTTGCCGTGCTTTGGCAATAAAGCACTGCGTAAGCAGACAGGGCACTCTTACGAGAAAAGGGGAGGCGGTTCACCAGGGCATAAGTGGCGCTCCAATTGGCATGGAGGGAATAGGGCATTGAACAAGGTTTGTTGAAACGTCGATTCTTTACTGTGCGGGAAAAGATAAAAAAGAAACTCTCAATGACGATCTACGATTATCGGGCCCGAGGTTAAGGTCTTGCGCTTATCCACCGTATCTTCCTTCGCCACCGTTCATACTTTTTCGTATTAGGCCCAATAATTTTATCAGCCGGCCAAACAATAAAATACGATTTAATTTGCGATGATGAAATTCCTATTCAGCCATGTCTGTGGGGTGTAAAAAAACACGTTAAGATAAAACAATTAACAAAAAGTGTGATTCACCCTGGTGATGTAAATGCATCTTTGACGGAAGCATTTTATGTTGACTGTTTTTGTTCTGCGCATTTTTCGCGGGTGGATTGATATAACATGATCATTTTCAGTTATTTAAGTAATGGCTTTTCCTATGCCGCGAAAATGGCGTTGTCAGGGTGAACTTTTTTAGGATTAATCTTAATGACTTGATTGGGTTGGTTAACGATTTTAATGAAAAGGACACGATTTTTATAAAAGCAAGGAGCGCATATGGACTATCGAAAAGATATTCTCTTACAGGTGTTAGAGTATATGGAGAAGAATATTATAGAGGGGCTATCCGTTGAGAAAGTGTCCATTATCTCAGGGTACTCCAAATGGCATTTGCAACGGTTATTTAAGCATTATTTTGGCATGACGCTCGGGACTTATATCAGGCACAGAAAGCTGAGCCGATCCGCAATCTTGCTTAAACAACACCAAGGGAACATATTGGATGTCGCCCTGGCATCGGGCTTTGCCTCTCAGCAATGTTACACGCGGGCATTCAAACGTTTCTTTGGCGAAACGCCCAACAGCTTTAGAAACAGCCGGGGATGGGATTTTTCCATCCAGATCCCACCGTATGGCAATGACAAGAAACCCTATTTTTATCACACGGTCATGCCGGATGATATCGAGTTATTAAAACAGTACAAAGCATTGATTTTCCATTCCATAAGAAAATGCAGAGATGCCGGTGACATTACGCAGACTAATGAGAAATGGTTAAGCAAGCATGGAAAGGTTTATAGCGCGGAAAAAAACAGATCGGGAAAATGGCATTCAAACGGTAAGGAACAAGAAGTTTTTCATTCTATCTTCAATTTCTACATACCCAGAGGGAAATATATTGTCATCCCTTTTATGGGAGAGCTGCCTGAGTACATTGATTTTTTTGCAGGCATTTATGATGCCTATTTGCCGGCTATTAATGTCAAAGTGAGAGAAAGCTTTTTTATCGAGCTATATAGAAACGAACATTTAAATAGTCGAGTCGTCAATGTCGACATACTTATTCCTGTGGCGTAGCGTTGAGAAAAGGAGATGTCATGAGTGTAGAGAAATCCCCCGATTCGATGAATGAACGTCATTACGCTTTATGTATGCTACCTTTAACGTTGTCTGTGCCTGGCAGAGTGAACGCGGCCGGTTTAGGCTGGCAGGTCATTCAATTAACAATGGCATTAACGCTCTTTATGTTTTCAGGAAATGCGATGGCAAATAATCGGGAGCATCAGCAAATAGCGTTAGTCGGCACCTGGACCCATATTCCGGATGCGCCGGCCGTGCAGAAACCGGCGTACCCCAGTGAAGGGCTCTATCATCTGGCGGTAAATGGCGACGGCACGTTAACGCTGCTCAATGTGATTAAGATGAAAAGCCCGTCATGGATCGTCACATCCCGCGATGGCCGTTTTGCCTATGCCACCAATGAGGAGGACGCGGGAACGGTGACCGCCTTGGCGATAGACCAGGCTGGCAGCCTGCGGGTGCTGAATACGGTGAGCAGCGCGGGTCGGCAGCCGACGCATGCCACCCTCAGCCCGGACGGCAAGTTTCTGTTGGTCGCCAACTATTCCGTCGCCAAAGGCGGCGCGGGGGTGACGGTATTGCCGATTGGCAGCGACGGCAGGCTGGGTGAACGCGTACAGCATTATCCGTTTACGCCCGGCTCCGGCATCGTGCAGGGGCGCCAGGAAGGCGGGCATGCGCACTCCACCACCTTCAGCCGCGATGGCCAATACCTGTACGCGGCGGACCTCGGCGGCGATAAGCTGCACGCCTACCGCTATCGTTCGGATAACGCGCAGCCGTTGCAGGCGGATGCTTCGCGCGATGTCGCCTTTGCGCCCGGCGCCGGCCCAAGGCACATGGTGTTCTCGCCGGCAGGCGACTATGCCTATGTCATCACCGAAATGGCGGGCGAGATCGAGGCGTTTGCCGTTAACGACAATCGATTGACGCGGCAAGGGAAAGTGAAACTGAACGGCGGCCTCGATTCGGCGGAGGCGAAAAGCGGTGGGGCCATTATCCTGAGCCCGAGCGGCAGATATCTTATTGCCACCCATCGCGGCACCGATAACCACCTGCTGGTATTAAAAATAGGCAGGGACGGTCTGCCAGGCGTGCCGACGCGCTATGAGGCCGGCGGCATTGAGCCGCGTGCGCTCGCTTTCGATGCCGGTGGTAACCATCTCTATGTGACGAATGTATTCACCAATAGCGTGACGCTGTTCGATTTCGATGATGAAAAGGGTGAGTTGCAGGCCAGAGGGCAGGCGGCGACGATTTCAACGCCGACGGATATTAAGTTTTTTAATTAATGCCAATTATAACGCGTGGGGGAAATCGGGTCTGAACAGGGGAAAGAGTGATCGCAGGTGCGGAGGATGGGGAATGGCTGGATTAGAAAGAATGGTGTCCCCGACTGGAATCGAACCAGTAACTAGCCCTTAGGAGGGGCTTGTTATATCCGTTTAACTACGGGGACGCTGCGGGCCGGCAACCGACGCTGCCGGGGCATTATACCTTTTTTTACCCGCAGAATAAGCGCTTAGCGGCGCGTTTGCTCAATACCTCGCCAGTTCACGCCGAAATTTCCTCGGCTAACCGACGGCGATCACGGTTTTTCCCCGCCGTGGCGCCGCTTTTCCTCTTGCCGATGCGCGGCCTGGTTTTTGGCGCTCAAATCGTTGCGGATCTGCGCGTGGCTGATCAGCGCAAAGATAAAGGTGCCGCCGATGATGTTGCCCGCCAGCGTCGGCAGGGCGAACGGGTAAATGAATTCTGACCAGCCAATCGCGCCGTTGAACACCAGATACAGGATCTCGACCGAGCCGACCACGATATGGGTCAAATCGCAAATCGCCACCAGGTAGGTCATCAGCACGATCACCCAAATTTTCGCCGCGCCGGCGGCCGGGATCATCCACACCATGGTGGCGATGATCCAGCCGGCCAGGATGCCGTTGGCGAACATCTCTCCCGGCGTATGGCGCATCACCTCTTCGCCCAGGCTGATGAAGGCGCCGCGCGTTTCGGCGTCGAACAGCGGCATATGGGTAAACGCCAGCGCCGCCAGTCCGGTGCCGATCAGGTTGCCGAGCAGCACCACGCCCCACAGGCGCAGCAGGATCAGCAGGTTGCGCGGGGTGGGTTTATGCATGATTGGCAATACCGCCGTGACGGTGTTTTCGGTAAACAACTGCTGGCGCGCCATGATGACAATGATGAAACCGAAGGTGTAGCCGAGGTTCTCGATGAAAAAGCGGCTGGGATCGTCCGGCAAACGGGCGTGGAAAATGCCTTTTGCCGCCAGCGAGGCGCCCATCGACAGACCGGCGGCGATCGCCGACCACAGCAGCGCCAGCCCGTCGCGCTCCAGCTCTTTTTCGCCTTCCATCCGGATCTGTTCATGCACCGCCGCCGCGCGCGACGGCAAATTCTCTTCCCTGACTTCGATTTCTCGCTTGCCCTGTTCCTGTTCTTTGCTCTCTACCTGCATTGTTTCATCCGGCTCGTGTTCCTGGCGTTGCTGTTCGCTCATGCTGTCGCTCCTGCTCAATAAGGGTGAGTTCACGTTATTAAGCGTAGTTGCCCGACCTAAATGCGGCGAAATACAGAAAAAGGTAACAAGAGTTAAAATCCGCCGATTTTTTCCACGCATTCTTGATCCTGCTCGCCATATTGGCCCGTCGGCGCGCCCGCCGCGGGCTGCGTGCGGGGAAAGGCTTATGCTATGATTCGCTATCCCAAAGAAAAATATGAGTTCCCCGATGCTGGAAGCCAAAAGTCTGAGTTGCGTGCGCGATGAACGCATCCTGTTTAGCGAGCTAAGCTTTTCAGTTCATCCGGGCGATATCATTCAGGTAGAAGGGCCGAACGGCGCGGGCAAAACCAGTTTACTGCGCATTCTCGCCGGCCTGGCGCGGCCGGACGGCGGCGAGGTCTGCTGGCGGGGGCGCAACACGCTGCGCGATCGTGCGGGTTACCAGCAAGATTTGCTGTTTATCGGCCATCAGCCCGGCATCAAAGCCGTATTGACGCCCTTCGAAAACCTGCAGTTTTATCAGGCGGTGCGCGGCACAACCGAGCATCAGGCCATCTGGCGCGCCCTGGAGCAGGTGGGGCTGGTGGGTTACGAGGATCTGCCGGTGGCGCAGCTTTCCGCCGGGCAGCAGCGGCGCGTGGCGCTGGCGCGGCTGTGGCTCAGCGCGGCGCCGCTGTGGATCCTCGATGAGCCGCTGACGGCGATCGACAAGCAGGGCGTAGCCGAGTTGATTAGCCTTTTTGAACAACATGCGCAGCGGGGCGGCATGGTATTGTTGACCACCCATCAGGATTTGGCCGGTGTCAGCCAAACGGTGGGTAAAGTTCGTTTGGCGGAACATGACGCGGGGAGCCTGTGATGTTTTTGACCCTGGTGCGCCGTGAACTGAAGATCGCCTGCCGTAAAGGTTCGGAGATCGTCAACCCGCTGTGGTTTTTCCTGATTGTGATCACGCTGTTCCCGTTGGGGATTGGCCCGGAGCCGCAGCTGCTGGCGCGGATTGCGCCGGGCATCGTGTGGGTGGCGGCGCTGCTGGCCTCGCTGCTGTCGCTGGAGCGGCTGTTTCGCGACGATTTCCTCGACGGCTCGCTGGAGCAGCTGTTGCTGCTGCCGACGCCGCTGCCGATGACGGTGCTGGGCAAAGTGTGTGCTCACTGGGTCGTGACGGGGCTGCCGCTGCTGATCCTGTCGCCGCTGGTGGCGTTGCTGCTGTCGCTCGATATGCAGACCTGGCTGGCGGTGGCGGGGACGCTGCTGCTCGGCACGCCGACGCTGAGCCTGATCGGCGCTATCGGCGTGGGGCTGACCGTCGGCCTGCGCAAAGGGGGCGTGCTGCTCAGCCTGCTGGTGTTGCCGCTGTATATCCCGGTGCTGATCTTCGCCACCGGCGCGATCGACGCCGCCTCGATGGGCATGCCGATCGACGGTTACCTGGCGATACTCGGCGCGATGCTGGCGGGCAGCGTGACATTGGCGCCGTTTGCCACCGCGGCGGCGCTGCGAGTGAGCGTGCACTAGCTAACTGATTGAATGAACAGACGGGGCAAGGCCGACAAGAGCGTACCCCGCAGAAGATTTTCGCCGTTTCGATCGCTCGGGGCGGCCGACGCATAAAAATTACCGTGAGCACTGACGACAATGTGGAAATGGTTACATCAACTGGCGCGGCCTGAACGGCTGTATCACGTCTGCGGCCGCTTTATCCCCTGGCTGGGGTTGGCGGCGGCGGCCTGCCTGCTGCTTGGCTGGGCATGGGGCTTTGGTTTCGCGCCGAAGGATTATCAGCAGGGCGATAGCTTCCGCATCATTTATATTCACGTGCCGGCGGCCATGTGGTCGATGGGTATCTACGCCTCGATGGCGGTGGCGGCGTTTATCGGCCTGGTGTGGCAGATGAAAATGTCCGATACCGTGGTGGCGGCGATGGCGCCGATCGGCGCGGTGTTCACCTTTATCGCGCTGGTGACCGGCTCCGCCTGGGGCAAGCCGATGTGGGGCACCTGGTGGGTGTGGGATGCGCGTCTGACCTCCGAGCTGGTGCTGCTGTTCCTTTATATGGGCGTCATCGCGCTGTACAACGCCTTTGAAGACCGCCGTCTGGCGGGCCGCGCCGCCGGGATTCTGGTGCTGGTGGGCGTGGTGAATATCCCGATCATCCATTTTTCGGTCGAATGGTGGAATACGCTGCATCAGGGCTCGACCAATATGCAGCAGTCTATCGCGCCAAGCATGCGCACCCCGCTGCGCTGGGCGATCCTTGGTTACCTGCTGCTGTTCGTCACGCTGACGCTGATGCGCCTGCGCAATCTGATCCTGTTCCAGGAGCGCCAGCGCCCGTGGGTCGCCGGGCTGGTGAATAAGGAGCGTCAGTCATGAATGCCGCGTTCGATTCCTGGTCGGCGTTTTTCGCCATGGGCGGTTACGCCTTCTATGTTTGGCTGGCGGTCGCCGCCACGCTGATTTCGCTGTTGGGGCTGGTGGCGCACACCGTCTGGCAACGGCGGCAGTTGCTCGCCGAGATCGGCCGCCGTCAGGCGCGCGAGCGGCGCATTCGCCATGCGCAACAATCAAAACAAAAATCCGCCGCACCGCGGGAGAAATCATTGTGAATCCACGTCGTAAAAGCCGCCTTTATCTGGCGATCGTTGTGCTGATCGGTATCGCGCTGACCGCGACCCTGATGCTGTACGCGCTGCGCTCCAACATCGATCTGTTCTATACCCCGGGTGAAATCCTGCAGGGCAAGGGCGAAAATCATGAGAAACCCGAGGTCGGCCAGCGGCTGCGCATCGGCGGCATGGTGATGCCGGGCTCGGTGAAACGCGATCCCAATACGCTGCAGGTCAGCTTCAAGATTTACGACGCGCGCGGCGCGATCGGCGTGACCTACACCGGCATTCTGCCGGACCTGTTCCGCGAAGGGCAGGGCGTGGTGGCACAGGGCGTGCTGGGTGAGGGCAACGTGGTCAATGCGCGCGAAGTGCTGGCCAAACACGATGAAAAATACACGCCGCCTGAAGTGGCAGACGCAATGAAAGAGAACCACAAAGGCCCGGCGGAAGCGTATAACGCGCCGCAGGCGGAGGGCACCAAGTCATGATGCCGGAACTGGGCAGTTTTCTGCTGTGCCTGGCGTTGGCGATCGCGCTGCTGCTGAGCATTTACCCGCAGTGGGGCGCGGCGCGGCAAGACAGCCGCATGATGGCGGTAGCCCGCCCGCTGACCTACGGCATGTTCGCCGCGATTGCGCTGGCGTTCCTGTGCCTGGTGCACGCCTTCGTGGTCAACGATTTTACCGTCGCCTACGTGGCCACCAACTCCAATACCCAACTGCCAGTGTATTACCGTATCGCCGCCACCTGGGGGGCGCATGAAGGTTCGCTGCTGCTGTGGGTACTGCTGCTGAGTTGTTGGTCGCTGGCGGTGGCGTTGTGCAGCCGGGCGATGCCGCAGGATGCGGTGGCGCGGGTGCTGTCGGTGATGGGGATGATCACCGCCGGTTTCCTGTTGTTCATCATCATGACCTCCAATCCGTTCACCCGCACGCTGCCGAATTTCCCGATCGACGGCAGCGATCTCAACCCGCTGCTGCAGGATATCGGCCTGATCTTCCACCCGCCGCTGCTGTATATGGGCTATGTCGGTTTCTCGGTCGCCTTCGCCTTCGCCATCGCCTCGCTGATGGCCGGCCGGCTCGACACCGCCTGGGCGCGCTGGTCACGCCCGTGGACTACCGCCGCCTGGGTGTTCCTCACGCTCGGTATCGTGCTCGGATCGGCCTGGGCCTACTATGAGCTGGGCTGGGGCGGCTGGTGGTTCTGGGATCCGGTGGAGAATGCCTCCTTTATGCCGTGGTTGGCCGGCACCGCGCTGATGCATTCGCTGGCGGTGACCGAAAAACGCGGCACGTTCAAAGCCTGGACGGTGTTGCTGGCGATCACCGCCTTCTCGCTGTGCCTGCTGGGCACCTTCCTGGTGCGCTCCGGCGTGCTGGTCTCGGTGCACTCCTTCGCCTCCGATCCGGCGCGTGGCATGTTCATCCTCGCCTATCTGGTGATCGTGATCGGCGGTTCGCTGCTGCTGTACGCGGTCAAGGGCGGCCAGGTGCGCAGCCGGGTGCAGCACGAGACCTTCTCGCGCGAGACCTTCCTGTTGGGCAACAACGTGCTGCTGATCGCCGCCATGATGGTGGTGCTGTTGGGCACGCTGCTGCCATTGGTGCACAAACAGCTGGGGCTGGGCAGCATCTCGATTGGCGAGCCGTTCTTCAACACCATGTTCACCTGGCTGATGGCGCCGCTGGCGCTGCTGTTGGGCATCGGGCCGCTGGTGCGCTGGCGCCGCGATGAGCCGGGCAAGCTGTGGCGGCGCCTTGGCGTGGCGCTGCTGGCGACGCTGGTGTTGTCAATCCTGCTGCCGTGGCTGCTGCAGGACAGCATCGCCGGCATGACGGTGGTGGGCCTGATCATGGCGCTGTGGGTGATCATCCTGACGCTGATGGAGCTGCATGAGCGCGCCACCCACCGTCACGGTTTCTGGCGCGGGCTGCGCCAGCTGTCCCGCAGCCACTGGGGCATGGTACTCGGCCACCTCGGCGTGGCGGTGACGGTGATCGGCATCGCCTTCAGCCAGAACTACAGCGTGGAACGCGACGTGCGGATGAAGGCCGGCGACAGCGTGGATATCCACAACTATCACTTCGTGTTCCGCGACGTGCACGACATTCGCGGTCCGAACTACAGCGGCGGCGTCGGCATCATCGACGTCACGCGCAACGGCAAGCCGGAGGCGACGCTGCACGCGGAAAAACGCTACTACAGCGTGGCGCGCAGCATGATGACCGAAGCGGCGATCGACGGCGGTTTCAGCCGCGATCTGTACGCGGCGCTGGGCGAGGAGCTGGAGGACGGTTCCTGGGCGGTACGCCTGTATTACAAACCCTTCGTGCGCTGGATTTGGTTCGGCGGCGTCTTTATGGCGATCGGCGGCCTGCTGTGCATCCTCGACCCGCGTTACCGCATGAGCAAAAAACTCAAGCGCGAAGGCAAGCTGGAGGCGCAACCATGAATCGTAAGCTGCTGTTTATCCCGTTGGTCCTCTTCCTGCTGCTGGTGGCGGCACTGATGGTGCAACTGACGCGCAACGCCGGCGGTGAAGATCCGACCATGCTGGAATCGGCGCTGATCGGCAAACCGGTGCCGACCTTCAGGCTGGAATCGCTGGATCAGCCCGGCAAAACTTACGATCAGGCGGTGCTGCGCGACGGCAAGCCGATATTGCTCAACGTCTGGGCCACCTGGTGCCCGACCTGCCGCGCGGAACACCAGTACCTTAATACGCTGGCGGCGCGCGGCGTGCGGGTGGTCGGCCTGAACTATAAAGACGACCGCGCCAAGGCGGTGACCTGGCTGAATTCCCTCGGCAATCCCTATGCCCTCAGCCTGTACGACGGCGACGGCATGCTGGGGTTGGATCTTGGGGTGTACGGCGCGCCTGAGACCTTCCTTATCGACGGCCAGGGGATTATTCGCTATCGCCACGCCGGCGACATGAATGAGCGCGTCTGGCAGCAGGAAGTGCTGCCGCTGTATAAAAAGTACGGGGGTGAGGCATGAGGCTGATTGTCCTGCTGTGCGCCGCGCTGCTGAGCTGGAGCGCCGTCGCGGCGATCGATACCTATCGCTTCAACTCCGTCGAGCAGGAACAGCAGTATCGCGAGTTGACCGAACAGCTGCGCTGCCCGAAATGCCAAAACAACAGCATTGCCGATTCCAACGCCATCATCGCCGCCGACATGCGCACCAAGGTGTACGAGCTGATGATGCAGGGGCAAAGCAAGCAGCAGATCATCGATTACATGGTGGCGCGCTACGGCAACTTCGTCACCTACGAGCCGCCGGTAACGCCGGCGACGCTGATCTTGTGGATCGGCCCGCTGCTGTTCGTGCTGATTGGCGGGGCGGTAGTGATCCTGCGCGCCCGTCGGCGGCCCGACGCGGCGGTGGACGACGCATTCTCCGAACGGGAACGGCAGCGCCTGGCGGCGCTGTTGCAAGAGACTGACAGGAAGAAACCCTAATGGCTTTTTGGCTGATTATTTGCGTGTTGCTGGCCGGCGCCGCCGCGTTGCTGGTGGTGCCGGCGATGCGCCACGGCAAGCAGAGCGCCGCCACGCGCGATGCGTTGAACAAGGCTTTTTATCAGGATCGCCTCAGCGAGCTGGAGCAGGACGAGCAGCAGGGCGTGGTGGCCGAGCGCCCGGAGCTGGTCAAAGAGCTGCAACAGAACCTGTTGAACGACATTCCCGTCGAGCAGGCGGTGCAGGCGCAGCCGATCAACCGCTGGGCGCTGGTGCCGGGCGTGCTGTTATTGCTGGCGGTGACCGTTGGCTTTTATCTGAAAACCGGCGGGTTGGCGCAGGTGCTGGACTGGCGTCTGGCGCAGGCGCAAATGCCGGAATTGCGCGAGCGCGTCGCCAATGAGCGCGCCAAACCGCTGAGCATGGAAGAGATCGCCCGTCTCGGGCTGGGGCTGCGCACCGCGCTGCAGCAGGACGATCGCAACATCAACGACTGGATGATGCTGGGGCGGGTTGGCATGGCGCTGAACAACGCTACCACCGCCACGCAGGCGTTTGCCCATGCTTATCAATTGGATCCGAATAGTCTGGAAGTGCGGCTCGGCTATGCCGAGGTCTTGACGCGCTCCAACGATCCGGAGGATAACAAGCGGGCGACGCAGCTGTTGCGGCGCATGATCGCAGAAAATCACGGCGATCCGCGGGTGCTGAGCCTGCTGGCGTTCAATGCCTTCGAACAGGGCGACTTCAAGCAGGCGATCGGCGCCTGGCAGGTGATGCTGCAGCTGCTGCCGGCCAACGATCCGCGCGCGGAAGTGATAAAGCGCAGCATTGCACAAGCAAAAGCCCAGGCCGGCGGAGAAACTGTTAAACTGAATGTGACCGTTTCGCTGTCACCGCAGGCGGCGAAAGCCCTGCCGCCGCAGGGGACGCTGGTCATCTCGGTTACCGACGGCGCCAGCCCGGTACCGGTGGCGGTAAAACAATTGCCGCTGAGCCGTTTTCCGCTGTCTTTCTCTCTGGATGACAGCAACGCCATGATGCCCGAGCGTCTACTCTCGGCGCAGCATCAGGTGCAGGTGCGTGTGCGCCTCTCACAGGACGGATTGGCCACGCCGCAGCCGGGAGACTGGTTCGGCGAAAGCTCGCTGCAGACATTCAGCGGTAAAGAGCAGGTTAGCGTTCAGATAAACAAGCAGGTCCCTGAAAAATAAGACCGAACGTGTTTTTATGGAGAAAAATATGAACTTTCGCCTGACTGGGGTGGCATTCGCAACGGTATTACTGGTGGGCTGTGCCAGCGCGCCAGACAACGATCCGCAAGGGCGTTCCGATCCTCTGGAAGGATTTAACCGGACGATGTTCGACTTCAACTACAACGTCCTGGATCCTTATATCCTGCGCCCGGTCGCGGTGGCCTGGCGCGACTACGTGCCGATGCCGGCGCGTAACGGCATCAGCAACTTCACCTCCAACCTGGAAGAGCCGGCCAGCATGGTCAACGCCTTCCTGAAGGGCGACCCTTACCGCGGGATGATCCACTTCAACCGTTTCTTCCTGAACACCCTGCTCGGGATGGGCGGCCTGATCGACGTGGCCGGCATGGCCAACCCGAAACTGGCGCGCGAAGAACCGAACCGCTTCGGCAGCACGCTGGGCCATTACGATGTGGGTTACGGCCCGTACGTGATGCTGCCGGGCTACGGCAGCTTCACGCTGCGTGACGAAGGCGGCGATTTTGCGGATACGCTGTATCCGATGCTGAGCTACCTGACCTTCTGGATGTCGGCGGGCAAATGGGTGGTCGAGGGAATCGAAACCCGTGCCCAGCTGCTGGATTCCGACGGCCTGCTGCGCAACTCCTCCGATCCTTATATCATGGTGCGCGAGGCTTACTTCCAGCGCCACGATTTCATCGCCAACGGCGGCTCGCTCAAGCCGGAAGAGAATCCGAACGCCAAGGCGATCCAGGGCGAGCTGGACGAGATCGACTCGCAGTAATCACGGGCGTTACGCCAATGAAAACCCGCCGTCAGGCGGGTTTTTTTTATGTCGGCGGCAAGCGACGGGCAAAAAAAAAGCGCCCCACGGGGCGCTTTGGCTTCTTTCTCAAGCGAGATTAGAAGCGGTAGTTGAAGTTGGCGCCGTACAGCCAGGCTTTACCTTCAGAGTTAAAGGTGTAAGGGCCTTCTTTGATGGTGACTTTCTGGCCGTGCATGTAGGAAATGCCGACATCAACCGACGCGTCTTTGTTGAACGCGTAAGAGGTACCTGCGCTGATCCAGAAGCGATCCTGATCCGGAATGGAGATGGAACGGTTCTGTGCCGGCACCGGGCTGTCATCGAAGGCGACACCGCCGCGGAAGGTCCAGTTGTCGTCGTAGAAGTAGGTGGTACCCAGCGCGATGCGGTAAGCGTCTTTGAAGCCTTCATGCTTTTCGAACAGCGTCTGGCCGTTGTTGCCGGTGGCTCTCAGCTCCTGGAACTGGCTCCAGCTGGTGTACGCCAGGCTGTAGTGGATGGCCCACTGCGGCGCAACTTTGTTGTAGCCGGACAGTTCCCACATCTCTGGCAGGTTCAGATCCAGAGAGCCGGGGATGGTGCTGCCGTTGGTGCCCAAAGGCAGGCCGAGGGAACCCAGAATTGGGTTATAGGCCGATGGCAGGCTGCTTTTGTAATCGCCGTCAAACTTGATTTTGACTTCGGAGCGATAGGTGAAACCGTAGCGGTTATTTTCGTCCACTTCGTACAGGATGCCGGCGTTCCAGCCGTAACCCCATTTATCGCCTTTCAGATGCGAAATTTGGGTATCAGCCGGGATCTGTGATACCGGGCCGGCTAGCTGCGGCGGTAATTGGCCAGAACCTGCGATCAGCTTCGGCAATTCACCGGCGTAGCGTTCCAGTTTGGCTTTGGCGTACACCGCATCGAAGCCCAGACCGAAGCTGAAGTGTTGGTTCAGACGGTAGGCGCCGCTCAGGTTGAGGTTAACGGTAGTCAGATCGGTCTTGCCGCCGTAAGCGCCGGCGGTATAGCCGTCGTTGAATTCGGTCGCCAGACCGTAGTTGCTGGTGACCGAGCCGCCTACGGCGAACTGATCGTTAATCGGGTGAACATAATGCAGGTTCGGCACCCAGGCGACAGGGGCGATATTTTTTGAGTCCAGGCTGGCACCGGAAGGCGATTTACCGGTGATGTCAACGTCTGGGTCGATGAAGACTGCGCCGATGGAGAGTTCCGGGCGGGTATACATCATCAACAATGCCGGGTTGCGGCTCGCCGAGGCCGCCGTATCCGCCATGGCGCCTTCGCCAGAATACGAACGTCCTAAACCAGCTGATGAGAACTCATTCAGCTGGAATCCTGCGGCAGACACGTTTGAAGAAATAATTGCCACTGCAGCTGCGAGAGCTGATTTAGTCAATAGGTTTTTCTGGCTCATGACCAAAACCTCATTATGTGTTTATTATTTAAACTATTGTTACACGAGGTAACAAGGAGCGCGGGATTGTAGGGTCCGTTATCGTTCAGACAAATCAGACCAGTGGCTGAAGTATAGGTCTGACCTGTGAAAATGTTGCAAGTTTGTTTTTGAAATATTTCCAATCTGATATCAAAAAAGAGATCTGCTTAACAAAAAGCCAGCGGTAAATAACAAAATTCTTACCATTCCTTAGCAGACGCTCATTTTTATTTGTGATTTCCATCACTTAAAACACCCAGTAAAAGTAAGTGCTAGTGATTGACGGCGTGGAAGCGTAAAATAACCGCAGAATTTTGTGGCTTTGTGCCGGTGAGTAAAACGGCAATTTGGGCTGATAACCGAGGCCCTTGAGGAGAACCAATCATGTCAGATGCAATTAATAAATGCAGCGCCCAGGAAACCGCCGCGTGTTGCTGTGTGGATGTCGGCACCGTGATGGATAACACCGATTGCACCGCGTCCTACAGCCAGGTGTTCAGCAATCAACAAGATGCGGAGGCGATGCTGGCCGCACTGAGCGAAAAGGCGCGCGCGGTAGAATCCGACCCTTGTGACATCAGCAGTAGCATTAAACCGGTTGACGGCGGCGTGCAGTTGGAGGCCGATTTCACCTTCGCCTGCCAGGCGGAAACCCTGATCTTCCAGCTCGGCCTGCGTTAATCCTCGCTTTATCCCCCGGTGCCGCCTGCTGCGCGCCGGGGATTGCTTTCCCCACACCCCCCCGATAGAAAGTGCGCCTGCTCGCAGTTTTGATCTCTGCCGGTTTGCCAAATGTAACCGTTTGGTTAACAATGACCTCATCAGGTCAGACCTCTTTCTGCCCATTGCGCTGACGTTATTTTCTTCAGGAGCATTTATGAGTAAGGCACTGCCTTTGGTGACCCGTCATGGTGACCGCATTGCGATTGTGGATGGACTGCGTACCCCCTTTGCCAAACAGGCGACTGCCTATCACGGCATTCCGGCGGTGGATTTAGGGAAAACGGCGGTGAGTGAGCTGTTGGCGCGCAGCGGCATCGATCCGCAGCTTATCGAACAGCTGGTGTTCGGCCAGGTGGTGCAAATGCCCGAAGCACCGAACATCGCGCGTGAAATCGTGCTCGGTACTGGCATGAGCGTCCATACCGACGCCTACAGCGTGTCGCGCGCCTGCGCCACCAGCTTCCAGGCGATTGCCAACGTGGCGGAGAGCATCATGGCCGGCAGCATCAGTATCGGCATTGCCGGCGGGGCGGACTCTTCTTCCGTCTTGCCGATCGGCGTCAGCAAAGCGTTGGCGCGCACGTTGGTGGACGTCAACAAGGCGCGCACGCTGTCGCAGCGTCTCAAGCTGTTCAGCCGGCTGAAATTCCGCGATCTGATGCCGGTGCCGCCGGCGGTGGCGGAGTATTCCACCGGCCTGCGCATGGGCGATACCGCCGAGCAGATGGCGAAGAGCCACGGCATCACCCGCGAGGCGCAGGATGCGCTGGCGCACCGTTCCCACGAGCTGGCGGCCAAGGCCTGGCAGCAGGGGTGGCTGCGCGATGAGGTGATGACCGCCTACGTGCCGCCTTACCGCGCGCAGCTTTCTGAAGACAACAACATCCGTAAAGATTCCAGCCTGGCCTCCTACGCCAAGCTGAAACCGGCGTTCGATCGCAAGCATGGCAGCGTCACCGCGGCCAACAGCACGCCGCTGACCGACGGTGCGGCGGCGGTATTGATGATGAGCGAATCGCGCGCCAAAGAACTGGGGTTGCAGCCGCTGGGCTATTTGCGCAGCTTCGCTTTCGCCGCTATTGACGTGTGGGAGGACATGCTGCTGGGGCCTTCCTACGCCACGCCGCTGGCGCTGGATCGCGCCGGCATCGGTCTGGCCGATCTGACGCTCATCGACATGCATGAAGCTTTCGCCGCGCAAACGCTGGCCAACCTGAAGATGTTCGCCAGCGAAGAGTTCGCCCGCGAGAAGCTTGGCCGCAGCCAGGCGATCGGCGAGGTGGACATGGACAAATTCAACGTCTTGGGCGGTTCCATCGCCTATGGCCATCCGTTCGCCGCCACCGGCGCGCGCATGATCACCCAGACGCTGCGTGAGCTGAAACGCCGCGGCGGCGGGCTGGGCCTGACCACCGCCTGCGCCGCCGGCGGATTAGGGGCCGCGATGATCGTGGAGGTGGAATGATGAGCTTTGAAAACGCATTGCATGAACAGCGCGCCAAACCGTCGGCCTTTCAGCTGACGATTCGCCCCGACAACATCGGCGTGATCACCATCGATGTGCCGGGCGATAAGGTCAATACGCTCAAGGCCGAGTTCGTCGAACAGGTAAACGATGTGCTGATCCGGGCGCAGCAGCATACCGCGCTGGAAGGGCTGGTGATCGTTTCCGGCAAGCCAGACTCGTTTATCGCCGGCGCCGACATCACTATGATTGCCGCCTGCACCAGTGCCAAAGAGGCGGAAACGCTGGCCAAGAAAGGGCAGAGCACGCTGGCGCAGATCGCCGCCTTCCCGGTGCCGGTGGTGGCTGCCATTCACGGCGCCTGCCTGGGCGGCGGCCTGGAATTGGCGCTGGCCTGCCACGGCCGCGTCTGTTCATTGGATGACAAAACCGCACTCGGTCTGCCGGAAGTGCAGCTGGGCCTGCTGCCGGGCTCCGGCGGTACGCAGCGCTTGCCGCGCCTGATCGGCGCCGCCAAGGCGCTGGACATGATCCTGACCGGCAAGCACATTCGCGCCCGCCAGGCGCTGCGCATGGGGCTGGTGGACGACGCCGTGCCGCAGTCGATCCTGTTGCAGACCGCCATCGAGCGGGTGAAACAAGGCTGGAAGCATCAGCGCGAGCTGCCGTGGCAGGATCGCCTGCTCAACGGCCCGCTGGGCAGAAGTCTGCTGTTCAGCATCGTGCGCAAGAAAACGTTGGCGAAAACCCACGGCAACTACCCGGCGGCGGAGCGCATCATTCAGGTGGTGCGCACCGGGTTGGATCACGGCAGCGCCAGTGGCTATGAGGCCGAAGCGCGCGCCTTTGGCGAACTGGCGATGACGCCGCAGTCGGCGGCGCTGCGCAGCCTGTTCTTCGCCTCCACCGCGCTGAAAAAAGAGCGGGGCGGTAATGCCAAGCCGCATGCCCTGCATCGCGTCGGCATTCTCGGTGGCGGTCTGATGGGCGGCGGGATCGCCTGCGTCACCGCAACGCGCGGCGGTTTGCCGGTTCGCATCAAAGACATTAATGAAACCGGCATCAATCACGCGCTTAAATACAGCTGGGACGTGCTCGGCAAACGGGTGCGCAGCAAGCGCATGCGCCCGGCGGAACGGCAAAAGCAGATGATGCTGATCTCCGGTTCTACCGATTACACCGGCTTTGAGCAGGTGGATATCGTGGTCGAGGCGGTGTTTGAAGATCTGGCGCTGAAGCAGAAGATGGTGGCTGAGGTTGAAGCGAACTGTGCGCCGCATACCGTGTTCGCTTCCAATACTTCCTCGTTGCCTATCGGTCATATCGCCGAACAGGCCCAGCGGCCGGAGCAGGTGATCGGCCTGCACTACTTCAGCCCGGTGGATAAAATGCCGCTGGTGGAAGTGATCCCGCACGCCGGCACCAGCGAAGAGACCATCGCGACCACCGTGGCGCTGGCGCACAAGCAGGGCAAGACCGCCATCGTGGTGGGCGACAGCGCCGGTTTTTATGTCAACCGCATCCTGGCGCCGTACATCAACGAAGCGGCGCGCTGCCTGCTGGAAGGTGAGCCGATTGAGTCGCTGGACAAGGCGCTGGTGGACTTCGGTTTCCCGGTCGGCCCCATCACTCTGCTGGATGAAGTGGGCATCGACGTCGGCACCAAAATCATTCCCGTGCTGGTCGAGGCGCTGGGGCCGCGTTTCGCCGCGCCGGCTGCGTTCGATGCGGTGCTGAAAGACGGGCGCAAAGGGCGCAAGAACGGCCGCGGCTTCTATCTCTACCCGAGCGAAGGGCAGCAGCGGCAGCGGCGCAAACGTGCGGATACCTCATTGTATACGCTGCTCGGCGTCACGCCGAAGGCGCACATGCTGCCGGCGACCGTCGCTCAGCGCTGCGTGATGATGATGCTGAACGAAGCGGCGCGCTGCCTGGATGAAGGCGTGATCCGCAGCGCGCGCGACGGGGATATCGGTGCGGTGTTCGGCATCGGCTTCCCGCCGTTCCTCGGCGGCCCGTTCCGCTATATGGACGAGCTCGGCGCCGAGAAAGTGGTGAAGACGCTGGACTACCTGCGTCAGCAGCACGGCGAGCATTTCGCCCCGTGCGAGCGCTTGCAGCGCATGGCGCAGCAGGGCGAGCGCTTTTACCCGCTGGGGAGCTGAACGCAGGGCGGCCCGATTTGCACTATAGTTGCAACAGGGCCGCGTTGTGATCGCCATCACTCCTTGCAACAGCGTCAGCCGGTGAGGCTGTACAGCAAGGCGCAGGCAGCGGTAAGTTAGCTTGACCGCCATCAATAAATTTCATGGCGGCAAGGTTAAAATTTAACCCGTTGAATTGATTGTTCTGTGAGCAACCGAGGTTTGCCAGGGGAGGGTTGCTGTAAAAAACAGCATTTTCTTTAGGCAAACTTTCAGGCAAAATGCCCGGCCGCCATAAAGAGACGGCGCGTTATCGTTTTAAAGCTTTGGCTTTGGGTTGTAAAACTCGGCGGTACAGCACGCACGGCGTTTCTGTATAGCGTTACTTTGTCAACAACAGCGGTGCAATATGCAAGTTTTGATTATGCGTCACGGAGAGGCGGCGCTCGAGGCAGCCAGCGATGCGGTAAGGCCCCTTACCCTGTGCGGCCGCGACGAGTCCCGTCAGATGGCGGCCTGGTTGAACACCAAGTCTGTGGATATTGAACGCGTGCTGGTCAGCCCCTATCTGCGGGCCGAACAGACGCTGGCGACGGTGCGTGAAGCCTTGACGCTGCCGGAGGGCGAAGAAGTGCTGCCCGAGCTGACGCCGGGCGGCAATGCCGAACAGGTCGGCAGCTATCTGCAGGCGCTGGCGATGCAAGGGGTGAGCTCGGTGCTGATCGTGTCGCACCTGCCGCTGGTGGGCTACCTGGTGGCTGAACTGTGCCCGGGCGAGTGCCCGCCGATGTTCGCGACCTCAGCGATTGCCAACGTCGATCTGCCGGCAGACGGCAGTTACGGCAAGTTTGAATGGCAGGTCAGCCCATCGCAGGTGATGGCCAAGGTGTGAGCCGCAGATGCGGTGCGGAATAAACTCAGGGCGATGTCTGACATCGCCCTGAGTCGTTTCTGCGGGCCTACTCGGCCAGCTCCACCAACAGCAGGATGGCGGCATTGCCGCCCCATTCCTTCGGCGCCTGGTGGAATGCCAGCACGTCGGGATGCTGCGCCAACCACAGCGGCGTTTGCTGTTTGAGAATGTGCTTGCCGTGCCCGTGCATCACGCAGGCGCAGTGCACGTGCTCGCGTTTGCAGGCGGCGATCAGCGCCCCCAACTCCTGCTTGGCCTGCAGCTGGGTCAGGCCGTGCAAATCGAGAAACAGCTCCGGCGAATAATCGCCGCGTCGTAGCTTCTTCAGCTCATACGGGCTGCTGCCGGGGCGCACGTAGCGCGTCGGGCCTTCCTCTTCCAGTTGCGGCTGGTATTCATCTGAAAAATAATAGCTGGCATCGACCTGCTCCTGCAGCAGCCGCTGCGGGGCAATCTGTTTGACCTTGGGCTTCGGCGGACGGTGGACGATGGTGTCCTGGCGCAGCTTTTTCGCGCCCGCCACCGACTCTCTGAAGAGCTGTTGTTCGTCTTTGCTCAGAGGGGGCTTGTTCTTCATGCTTCATTCACCGGAAATCGTTTATTTCGCTAGTTTACCTTGTGAATGAGCGCTGTCGACGCAAAACTCGGGCCAGAGTGAAAAGCGCGAGGGGCAAGCGTGATTTGTCGCGGGCTTCATGGCAAACTATGCGGCTAAATCATGAAACACAGCGCCTGCCGGAGGGCAAATTGGACAAAATTTTCGTCGACGAAGCAGTGAACGAACTGCACACCATTCAAGATATGCTGCGCTGGACGGTAAGCCGCTTCAACGCCGCCAATATCTACTATGGTCACGGAACCGATAATCCGTGGGACGAAGCGGTGCAATTGGTGCTGCCAAGCCTGTTCCTGCCGTTGGACATTCCGGAGGACATGCACACCGCCCGCCTGACCTCCAGCGAGCGCCATCGCATCGTTGAGCGCGTGATCCGCCGCGTCAACGAACGCATCCCGGTCGCTTACCTGACCAACAAGGCCTGGTTCTGCGGCATGGAATTCTACGTCGATGAACGCGTGCTGGTGCCGCGTTCGCCGATCGGCGAGCTGATCAACGATCGCTTCAGCGCGCTGATCCCGCACCCGCCACGCCATATCCTCGACATGTGCACCGGCAGCGGCTGCATCGCCATCGCCTGCGGCTACGCTTTCCCGGAAGCGGAAGTGGACGCGGTGGACATCTCCAGCGAGGTGCTGGCGGTGACCGAGCGCAACATTCAGGCGCACGGCGTCGAACACCAGGTGATCCCGATCCGTTCCGATCTGTTCCGCGACGTTCCCGCGATCCAGTACGATCTGATCGTCACCAACCCGCCGTACGTCGATGCGGAAGACATGTCCGATCTGCCGCAGGAGTTCCGCTTTGAGCCGGAGCTGGGCCTGGCGGCGGGCAGCGACGGCCTGAAGCTGGTGCGCCGCATCCTGGCCTGCGCGCCGGACTACCTGACCGACGACGGCGTGCTGATTTGTGAAGTGGGTAACAGCATGGTACATCTGATGGAACAATATCCGGATATTCCGTTCACCTGGCTGGAGTTCGAAAACGGCGGCGACGGCGTGTTCATGCTGACCAAGCAGCAGTTGGTGGATTGCAAGGAACACTTCAGCCTCTATCGCAGCTAAGCCGCATTTTCAGGGCCCGCAAGGCGGGCCTCATAACGATAAAAGACTAACGGTAAGGAGCCGTGATGGCAGGAAACAGTATTGGGCAGATTTTCCGCGTCACCACCTTCGGTGAATCTCACGGGGTGGCGCTGGGTTGTATCGTCGACGGCGTGCCGCCCGGTATCCCGCTCACCGAAGCCGATTTGCAACACGATCTGGACCGCCGTCGTCCGGGCACCTCGCGTTACACCACCCAGCGTCGCGAACCGGATCAGGTGCGCATTCTCTCCGGCGTATTCGAAGGCGTGACCACCGGCACCAGCATCGGTCTGATCATTGAAAACACCGATCAGCGCTCGCAAGACTACAGCGCGATCAAAGACGTGTTCCGCCCGGGGCATGCCGACTACACCTACGAGCAGAAATACGGCCTGCGCGACTATCGCGGCGGCGGCCGCTCTTCGGCGCGTGAAACCGCCATGCGCGTTGCGGCGGGTGCTATCGCCAAGAAATACCTGCAGCAGAAGTTCGGCGTGCAGGTGCGTGGCTATCTGGCGCAGATCGGCGACGTGACCTGCGAGCTGAAAGATTGGGATCAGGTCGAACAGAACCCGTTCTTCTGCCCGGATCCGGACAAGCTGGAAGCGCTGGACGAACTGATGCGCGCGCTGAAAAAAGAGGGCGACTCCATCGGCGCCAAGGTCAGTGTGATTGCTGAAAACGTGCCGGTTGGCCTGGGCGAGCCGGTGTTTGACCGCCTCGACGCCGATCTGGCGCACGCGCTGATGAGCATCAACGCGGTGAAAGGCGTGGAGATCGGCGACGGGTTTGCCGTGGTGACCAAGCGCGGCAGCGAAAACCGCGATGAAATCACCCCGGAAGGCTTCCAGAGCAACCATGCCGGCGGCATTCTCGGCGGCATCAGCAGCGGCCAACCGGTGGTTGCACATCTGGCGCTGAAGCCGACCTCCAGCATCATGGTGCCGGGCCGCACCATCAATCGCCAGGGCGAAGCGGTGGAAATGGTCACCCGCGGCCGCCACGATCCGTGTGTGGGTATCCGCGCCGTGCCGATCGCCGAAGCGATGATGGCGATCGTGCTGATGGATCACCTGCTGCGCCAGCGTGCGCAAAACGGTGATGTGGTTTCCGACGTGCCTCGCTGGTAATCGCCATGAGAAACTGGATGTTGGGCCTGGTGGCCCTGACGGCCTCCGCCTCCGCCATGGCGCTGACGCCGTGGCAGAAAATTGATCACCCGGTGGCCGGCGCGCCGCAGGCGGTGGGCGGTTTCGCCAACGGCTGCGTCATCGGCGCCCAGCCGTTACCGCTGAACTCACCGAACTACCAGGTGATGCGTACCGACCAGCGCCGCTATTTCGGCCATCCGGATTTGCTGGCGTTTATTCAGCGCCTCAGCAGCCAGGCGAACCAGAAAGCGCTGGGCACGGTGCTGATCGGCGACATGGCGATGCCGGCCGGTGGGCGCTTCAGCAGCGGCCACGCCAGCCACCAGTCGGGGCTCGACGTCGATATCTGGCTGCAGCTGCCGCGCCAACGCTGGAGCGCACAGCAGCTGCTGAAGCCGCAGCCTATCGATCTGGTGTCAAGTGACGGCAAGCAGGTAGTGGCGCGCCAATGGCAGCCGCAGATCGAGTCGCTGATCAAGCTGGCGGCGCAGGATGCGGACGTGACGCGCATCTTCGTCAATCCGGCCATCAAACAGCGTCTGTGTCTGGATGCCGGCGCCGATCGCGCCTGGTTGCACAAGGTGCGGCCGTGGTTCGGTCACCGCGCGCACATGCACGTGCGCCTGCGTTGCCCGGCGGGCAGCCTTGAATGTAAAGAGCAGGATACGCCGCCGCCGGGCGACGGCTGCGGCGCCGAACTGGCGAGTTGGTTCGTGCCGCATCAACCGAGCGCCAAACCGGGTAAACCGGTGCCGCCGCCGTTACCGCCGACCTGTCAGGCATTGCTGGATAATCACTTCGCAGCGGAATAATACATGGACTGGTTCGTCATCGGCCCCGAGATGCTCGGGGTGTTGTTTGCAGTAGCGCTGCTGGCGGGGTTTATCGACTCCATCGCCGGCGGTGGCGGGTTGCTGACGGTACCGGCCTTGCTGGCGGTGGGGGTTCCCCCGGCCCAGGCGTTGGCCACCAACAAACTGCAGTCGGTCGGCGGCTCCTTCTCCGCCAGCCTGTACTTTATTCGTCGGCGTGCGGTGAACCTCAACGATCAAAAGCTGACGATATTTCTGACGCTGATCGGTTCGATCATCGGCGCCATTCTGGTGCAGCATATGCGCGCCGATGTGTTGCGGCAGATGTTGCCGCTGCTGGTGATCGGCATCGGCCTCTACTTCCTGCTGATGCCGCGGCTGGGTGAGGAAGATCGTCAACGTCGCCTCGGCGCCTTGCCGTTCGGGCTGGTGGCCGGCGGCTGCGTCGGGTTTTACGACGGCTTCTTCGGCCCCGGCGCCGGATCGTTCTACGCGTTGGCCTATGTGACGCTGTGCGGTTTTAACCTCGCGAAGTCCACGGCACACGCCAAGGTGCTGAACTTCACCTCCAACGTCGGCGGATTGGCGCTGTTCATCATCGGCGGCAAGGTGGTGTGGAGCATCGGTCTGGTGATGCTGGTGGGGCAGGTGCTGGGCGCGCGTCTGGGCGCCCACATGGTGCTGACCCGCGGGCAGAAGCTGATTCGGCCGATGATCGTGATCGTCTCGCTGGTGATGAGCCTCAAGCTGCTGTACGACAATCACGGCGCGGAAATTCAGCAGTGGTTGACCGCCCTGGTGCACGGCTAAAGATGAAAAGTGGGCGCGGCTTACGCGCCCTGTCTTATTGAGTATAATGGCCTCTTTATTTCTGTGGTTATAGAGTTTTTATGTCAGACATGCAGACCCGTCATCGCTATGAACAGCTGATCGAGATCTTCAATCAGTGCTTCAGCGATGACTACAACACCCGCCTGGTGAAGGGCGACGACGAGCCGATCTACCTGCCGGCCGACGACGAACTGCCGTATCACCGCATCGTGTTTGCCCATGGCTTCTACGCCAGCGGCCTGCACGAAATCTCGCACTGGTGCATCGCCGGCGAAGCGCGCCGACAATTGGTGGACTTCGGTTACTGGTATTGCCCGGACGGGCGCGACGCGCAAACCCAGAGTGAATTCGAAGCGGTAGAGATCAAACCGCAGGCGCTGGAATGGATGTTTTGCGTGGCGGCCGGTTTCCCGTTCAACGTCAGCTGCGACAACCTGAACGGCGACTGCGAGCCGGATCGCATCGCGTTCCAGCGCAAGGTGCGCGCCCGGGTATTGGCGCTGCTGGAGCAGGGAATACCCACACGGCCTGCGCGCTTTATTCAGGCGTTGCAATCGTTCTACAATACGCCACCGTTGGCGGCCGAGCATTTTCCGTATCCGGAAGATCTCAACTGACGCCACAGCCCGCTATTTAATGAGGAAATTTGATGATCGCAGAATTCGAAGCGCGCATTTTGGCGCTGATTGATGACATGGTAGAGCACGCCAGCGATGATGAACTGTTTGCCGGTGGCTACCTGCGCGGTCATCTGACGCTGGCGGTGGCCGAAGCGGAAGAGCAGGGTGAGCACACTGCCGAAGCGCTGAAAGCGCGGGTGGAAGAGAGCCTGCATAAGGCGATCGCCGCCGGGGAACTTTCGCCGCCGGATCAGATCCTGGTGCGCGGCATGTGGGAAAACCTCTATCAGGCCGCCACGCCTGCCGCTTGACCGCCATGCCGGGGCGCATCATAGCGCCCCTCATTCATGAATTAAACCGCACGTCCTTTCAGCAGCTTCCGTACCCACATCCGATTCGGATTCAACGCCGCCAGCAGGCGCGCGTCGCCCGGCAACGGTTCGCCGAACAGCTGCGCCGCCAGAATTTCCGCCGCCAGCGGCGCCGAGCACAGGCCGCGCGATCCCAATCCGCCGATAGCGAACAGGCCGGGATAGACCGGCGCATCGGCGACGGTTTCACCGCGCTGGTTTTGCCGCTGCAAATCCTGATACTGCGTCACCGTGGCCTGATAGTCCGGCAGCGCGCCGACCATCGGCAGATGATCGCGGGTGGCGCTGCGCACGCCGCAGCGCGCCTGATGAGCGCTGACGTCCACCTGCTGCGGCCAGGCTTGTTCCGGCAGGCAGCGCAGCAGGCGCTCGCGGTTTTCCTGTTGCTCCTGCTCGCGGTAGTCGGTGGCGGTGTCGCCACGCTGGTAGCTGGCGCCGATGCAGTGTTGGCCGTTGTTGGCGTTGACCGGCGTCAGGTAGCCGTCGTAGCACAAGACCTGTTTCAACTGACCGAGGGCCGGCGAGGTTGGGATGTGCGACACCTGCCCGCGTACCGCATACAGCGGCAGGGCTTGCGTCGGTGCCAGCTCGGCCAACCGGTGGCCGTTGGCCAGGATCACCGTCGCATGGCGGCGGCATTCACCGTGGGCGAAGTCGATACGCCAGCCGTTTTCTTCACGCGCCAGCGCCTGCGCATCGTGCCGGTAGTGGCAGACCAGACCCTGACGCTGCGCCAGCGCGATAGCGCCGCGCGTCAGCTCGGCCGGGCAGAGCCAGCCGCCCTGCGGGTAGGTGATGCCGCCAAAGCCGGTATCGACGCCGCACAGTTCGCTGAGCGTCTCGCGGTCGGCTGCCGCCGCCAGCGCTGGCGGCCAGTCGGTTTTCAGCATATTGGCGATCTTGCCGCCGCTCTTTTCGTCGTAGGCCAGCTGGCTGACGCCGCACCACTGGTGATCAAAGATGACGCCTAGTTGCAACAGGGTGTCGTATTGGCGACGGGCGAAGGGAAACGCGGCGCTGAAGAAACTCTCCAGCACGTCGCCGCTGCCGTTCAGCAGAGGATAAATCGCCCCCTGGCGGTTGCCGGAAGCGCCCTCGGCCGCCTGTTCGTCGGCGCAGTACAGCGTGACGGTGGCGCCGCGCCGCAATAAGGCCAGCGCGGTAAGCGCGCTGGCGACGCCGCCGCCGATCAGGGCGATGTCGGCGGTGTTGTCCGCCGCCGGACGCCGATACCAGGGCGCCGGGTGGGGCGTGGGCTGCGCATCGGCCGGCAGACCGCCGGCGAGCATCTCACGTTTTTGGCCGAAGCCTTTGCAACGGTTGACCTGAAAACCGGCCTGCTGCAAGCCGCGGCGCACGAAGCCGGCGGCGGTAAAGGTGGCGAAGCTGCCTTCCGGCCGGGCGAAACGCGCCATGGCGGCGAACAGTTGCTCGGTCCACATGTCGGGATTTTTGGCCGGCGCGAAGCCGTCGAGGAACCAGGCATCGACCTGGTTATTCATGCTGGCGTCGAACTGAGGCAGCAGTTCGTTGACGTCGCCGAACCACAGATCGAGCGTAATACGGCCTTCGGCCAACAGCAGGCGATGACAGCCCGGCAGCGGCAGCGGCCATTGGGCGCGCAGCTCGTCGGCATAGGGTGCCAGCTCCGGCCAGCGTGCATGCGCCGCCGCCAGATCGGCCTGCTGCAGGGGGAATTTTTCGAAGCTGATAAAGTGCAGGCGCTGCAGCGCGGCGTCCGGCTCGCCCTGGCGGAAGTCTGCGAAGGCCTGCCACAGCGTCAGGAAATTGAGCCCGGTGCCGAATCCGGTTTCCGCCACCACCAACAGCGGGCGCGGGTGAGTGGCGAAACGCTGCGGCAGCCGGTTGCCGTGCAGGAAGACATAGCGGGTTTCTTCCAGCCCATCCTGATTGGAAAAATAGACGTCATCAAACTGTTTCGAAACAGGTGTACCCTGTTCGTTCCAGGTTAGCGTTGCGGTTTGGATGGGGGCGTGGTTCACGGTCAATAGCTCGAAATTCAAGGGATGTCGCGAATTCTAACGGCGCTGGCGCCCTGGCGCAAACTGGACAACAATAAAGCTGAAAAACGCTGATCGGACTTGTTCGGCTTACATCTGTACGCTAAAGTGCGATGCAAAATCCCGTAGGTAAATAGTGGAAGAGGTATTGAATGAAACGTGCAGTGATTACTGGCCTGGGAGTTGTCTCCAGCATTGGTAATAACCAGCAGGAGGTCCTGGCGAGCCTGCAGGAAGGACGTTCTGGGATCACTTTCTCCCAGGAACTGAAAGATTCCGGCATGCGTAGTCACGTATGGGGGCAAGTTAAGCTCGACACAACCGGCCTGATCGACCGCAAGGCGGTGCGTTTCATGAGCGATGCTTCCATCTATGCCTTCCTGGCGATGCAAGAAGCGATCGCTTCTTCCGGCCTGAAGGAAGAAGAGTATCAAAACAACCCGCGCGTGGGCCTGATCGCCGGTTCCGGCGGTGGTTCTCCGCGCTTCCAGGTGTTCGGCGCCGATGCGATGCGCAGCCCGCGCGGCCTGAAAGCGGTTGGCCCATATGTGGTCACCAAAGCCATGGCTTCCGGCGTTTCCGCCTGCCTGGCGACGCCGTTCAAAATCCACGGCGTAAACTACTCCATCAGCTCCGCTTGCGCGACCTCCGCACACTGCATCGGTAACGCGGTTGAGCAAATCCAACTGGGCAAACAGGACATCGTGTTTGCCGGCGGCGGCGAAGAGCTGTGCTGGGAAATGGCCTGCGAGTTCGACGCGATGGGCGCGCTGTCCACCAAGTACAACGACACGCCGGAAAAAGCCTCCCGCACCTACGACGCCGATCGTGACGGTTTCGTCATCGCCGGTGGCGGCGGCATGGTGGTGGTTGAAGAACTGGAGCACGCGCTGGCGCGCGGTGCGCACATTTACGCAGAAATCGTTGGCTACGGCGCAACGTCTGACGGCGCCGACATGGTTGCGCCATCGGGCGAAGGCGCGGTGCGCTGCATGAAGATGGCGATGCAGGATCTGGATGCGCCGATCGACTACATCAACGTGCACGGCACCTCCACACCGGTAGGCGACGTGAAAGAGCTGGGCGCGATTCGCGAAGTGTTCGGCGACAATACCCCGGCTATCTCCTCCACCAAGGCGATGACCGGTCACTCGCTGGGCGCCGCAGGCGTGCAGGAAGCGATCTACAGCCTGCTGATGCTGGAGCACGGCTTTATCGCGCCGAGCATCAACATCGACACCCTGGATGAGCAGGCGGCCGGCATGAATATCGTGACTCAGCCGACTCAGCGTGAGCTGACCACCGTGATGTCCAACAGCTTCGGCTTCGGCGGCACCAACGCCACCCTGGTGATGCGCAAACTGGCGAAATAATTCCGCCTGAGCCTCACCTCGCCATCAAGCCCGCGTTTTCGCGGGCTTTTTACTGCCCGAACCCCGCCGGCTGGGCGCTCGGAGTTTTCCCAAATAACATCCCCTGACACATCATTACCTCGCCATTACATGCGTTGGGCATACAATAGCCAGGTAGCGTGATTATCGCTCGGCGTAGCTTTCTAAAGTGATCGAACATTGAGGCAAGAAGTATGAAAAAGTTAATTGCGGTTGGGTTACTGTCGGCCGTGCTGGCCGGATGCGCCACCGATTCCCCCTGCGTTCCGGTCTACGATGATCAGGGGCGTCTGGTGCACACCAACACCTGCATGAAGGGCACCACCCAAGATAACTGGGAAACCGCGGGCGCGATCGCCGGCGGCGCGGCGGCAGTGGCCGGTCTGACCCTCGGCATCATCGCGCTGACCAAGTGATCGGCGCGGCGCCTGCGGGCGCATGCAACCAGCCCGGCCATTGCGTGCCGGGCTTTTTTATTTCACTGCACCAAAAACGCCTTGAACTGCGGCGTCATCACGGCGCTGAAACCGTCGTCGGTTTTGCTGATCAGGTAGATCGCCAACCCTTTCTCTTCGGCAAGCTTCAACGCTTTCTCCGTGCCCAGCACCATCAGGCCGGTATCCCAGCCGTCGGCCTCGAGCGCGGTGGGGGCGATCACCGTGGCGGAAACCAGCCGGTGGTTGATCGGCCTGCCGGTGGTCGGATCGATGACATGGGAGTAGCGCTGGCCGTTTTCTTCAAAGTAGTTGCGGTAGCTGCCCGCGGTGCTGATGCCGTAACCGTGCAGATCCACCAGCGCCTGCACCGCATTTTCACGGTCGGTCGGCTTTTGGATCGCCACCCGCCAGGGTTTGCCCTGGCCGTTGACGCCGCGTGAAGAGACCGCGCCACCGACCGATACCAGGTAGTTGGTAATGCCGTTGCGGTTCATCAGGCGCACCAGTTCATCGGCGCCGTAGCCTTCGCCCAGCGTCGAGAGATCGACATACATGTCCGGCAGATCTTTTTGCAGCCACTCCCCGCGATTGTCGCTGATCAGCTTCAGGTGCTGCAGGCCGATGCGCTGCTTCGCCGCGTCGATCTGCGCCTGTTCCGGCACCTTGACCGGATGCTTGTCGGGGCCGAACCCCCACAGGTTCACCAGTGGGCCGACGGTGATGTCCATGGCGCCGCCGGTATCGCGGCCGATGCGCTGAGCCATCAGCACGATGTCCGCCATGCCGCGCGGGATCGGCTGCGGTTCGAGGCTGGCGCTACGGTTAAATTGCGACAGCACCGAGTCGGCGCGGTAGGTGGAGATATCGTCGTTGGCCCGTTCGAGCACTGCGTCAATCTGCCGCTGCAATGCTTGCTTGCCGATCGCGACGTCACCGCTGACTTTAACGCTGTAGAAGGTGCCCATGGTCTTGCCGTCGATATCGATTTGCGGGCGGGAGGAGGCATCGTCGCAGGCGGCGAGCAGGGCGCATAAGGCGCTGAGCAATGCCCCTTTGGCGAACAGGGAAGCCATAACATGTCCTTTGAAAACGAGAAAGCCGCTACAAATAAAGTAAAGCGCGGCAAATGGAAAGTGGATAAAGGTAAAATAGCATTTTGCTGGCGTTGCGGCTGCGCCTGAGCTAACGTCTCGCTCATGCTTTTCGCTGAGGTTTCAAGCTGCCGCCATGAGTTCAACCGCCATTTCCCGGCTTATCCATCCCTTTGTCAAAGACCGTTTCCTGCATGTGCTGTTGCTGGCCGGCGCAGCGATGTTCGCCTTTCATCCGCAGCCACTGGCGGCGCTGGGCGGTTTCATCGACGGCCGCACCCTCATTACTCTGTTGGGGCTGATGCTGCTGACCAAAGGCGTTGAGGTCAGCGGCTACTTCGACTTCGTTGGCCGCAAGATTATCAATCGGTTGCACAGCGAACGGCGGCTGGCGCTGTTCCTGGTGTTTTCCGCCGCGCTGCTGTCGTCGTTTCTGACCAACGACGTGGCGCTGTTTATCGTCATTCCGCTCACCATCACGCTGAAAAAACTGTCGGCGCTGCCGGTTGGCCGTTTGATCATCTTTCAGGCGCTGGCGGTGAACGCCGGCTCGCTGCTGACGCCGATCGGCAACCCGCAAAATATCTTGCTGTGGAGCCGCTCCGGCCTCTCTTTCCTCGGTTTCATCGGCCAGATGGCGCCGTTTGGCGCCGCGATGATGCTGAGTCTGTTGGTGTTGACCTGGTTCAGCTTCCCGGCGCGCGACATCGTGAAAACGCCGAATACCGAGGGCTACCCCTATCAACGGCCGCTGTTGCTGAGCTGCGTGGGGCTGTATGCGATCTTCCTGCTGTGCCTGGATATCGGTCTGCCGCTGTATGGGCTGCTGGCGGTGTTCGCCGGCTTTTTGTTGCTGGCGCGCCGGGTGCTGTTGCTGATCGACTGGAGCCTGATTTTCGTGTTCGCCGCCATGTTTATCGATGTCGGCCTGTTTACCCGCCTGCCGCCGCTTCAGCCGGCGTTTGCCGCCATCGCCGGGCTGAGCGACGGCGGGGTGTACGCGCTGGGCGTCGGGCTGTCGCAGATCGTCAGCAACGTGCCGGCCACTATTTTGCTGCTCAACTATGTGCCTTCCAGCGCGCAGTTGGCTTATGCGGTCAATGCCGGCGGCTTCGGGTTGGCGATCGGATCGCTCGCCAACCTGATTGCGCTGCGCATGGCGGGGGAGCGCAAGATCTGGTTGCGCTTCCACTATTATTCGCTGCCGCTGCTGGCGTGGGCCGCGCTGGTCGGCTGGCTGTTGAGCTAACTCTGATTACCGCTCTGCCGGGCGGCCAACAAGCAAATGCTTCGGGTCACCTGGTAGGATTTCACGAAGGCGCTGACGGGTAAAAATTCGAAGCGCGAGTGGAAGTTATGCGCGCCGGTGAAGTAATTGGGCGTCAGGATGCCGCGGCTCGAGAGCGCCGCGCCGTCGGTGCCGCCGCGCATCGGGATCACCTTCGGCGGGATGCCGTGGGCGGCAAGGGCGCCGAAGATCAGATCGATGGCGCGCCGATCTTCGCCGATGGCGTTGCTGATGTTGCTGTAGATGTCGCTGATGCTGCAGCTGACGTTGGCGCGCGGATAGCCGGCCGCCACCTGACGCACCGTCTCCTCAAGGCGAGCTTTGCGCGCCTCGAAGGTTGCGCGATCGAAGTCGCGAATCGACACCTTCAGCGTCGCCTGATTGGCATTGGCGGCCAGATCCGTGAACCAGAAATAGCCCTCGCGCCCGTCGGTGTGTTCCGGAGTATCCTGCTCGTCGAATTGGTTGATGATGTCGTTGGCGATGCGTATCGGGTTGATTAACACGTTTTTCGCCGACATCGGGTGGGCAGTCACCCCCTCGATGCGGATCTCCGCCGACGCCGCGTTGAAATTTTCGTACACCACTTCACCCAGTTCGCAGCAGTCGATGGTGTAGGCGAAATCGACGGGGAAACGCTGCAGATCCAGCGCCTTGGCGCCGCGCAGGCCGATCTCTTCATCCGGCACGAACGCCACCACGATATCGCCGTGGCGATCGGCGGCGGCCAGGTTGGCCAGCAGTGTCATCACCACGGTGACCGCCGCCTTGTTGTCGGCGCCCAGCACGCTGGTGCCGTCGCTGAACAGGATCTCTTCGTTTCGGTAGGGTAGGATCTCCGGGTGCTCGGCGACCCGCAGCCAGATGTCTTGCTCGGCGTTCAGGCATAAATCTTTGCCGGTGAAGCGCAGGCGCTGCGGCCGAATCTCAGGCGACAGGCCGACGTCCACGGTGTCGATATGGGTGATGAAGCCGATGCGCGGCGCGCCGGGGTGGGTGCCAGGCTTGCGGGCGGTGACGGTGGCGTGTTCGTCTATCTGCACGTCGGCCAGGCCGAGATGGCGCAGCTCTTCCGCCAGCAGCTGCGCCATCTCATGCTGCCCCGGCGTGCTGGGCAGGGTGGTTGCGGCGGCATTGCTCTGGCTGGTGACCGCCAGGTAGCGGAAGAAACGTTCGGTAAGCTGTTCGGCAATCGGGCTGGTCATCGGAATTCCTCGCGGTTGGCAATCTACCGGTTTTAAAACGAAATCAGCTGTTTGTCCAACGGTGCAATGCGTAAACTGCCAGAATGCGAAGCATCGCGCAGAAACGAAAAATAGCGGTGCAACTAGGAAATAGTCGCAGGTTTCTGCGGCAAAATCGGTGTTAGCTGTGGGCCGGGAAGCGCCTACATAACACTTATCTGTCCCTCAAGGAGAATTCATGCACACCGGTCACGCTCTGCTTATCACTTTACTGTCCCTGGGCATCTCTCACAGCGCCTGGTCGTCTGCCGATACCGGGCACGCCAACAGCAACGCCAACAGCCGCGAAGTGGCCAGCGCGTTGGGCGGCCTGAAGAACAAAACCTACGAGCTGGAGCAGGCGCCGAAGATCCGCGTCGCCAGCTTCAATATCGCCGCCGGCAAGGTCAGCGACATGACCGCCATTGCCAAGGCGATTCGCGCGATGAACGTTGACGTGGTGGCGCTGCAGGAGGTGGATAAACTCACCGCCCGCAGCGGCCGGGTCGATCAGGCGGCGGAGCTGGCGAAGCTGACCGGTATGCAGGCGGTGTTCGGCCGGGCGATCGATTACGATGGCGGCGAATATGGCCTGGCGTTTCTCTCGAAGTATCCGTTGCACGATGCCGTGATCTATCCGCTGCCGTCCGGCCAGCGCGAACAGCGCATCGCCTTCAGCGCCAAGGTTGACGTGCCGGAGTTCCCGGCGCCGATCACCCTGTTCAACGCCCACCTCGATACCAAGGAAGATCCGACGATGCGTCTGGATCAGGTGCGGGAGCTGAACGATCGCGCCATCGAAGTGCGTGGCATCAAGCTGCTGTTCGGCGACATGAACGATGTGCCGGGCAGCGTGACCTGGCTGGAGCTGAGCCGCTATTGGAACGACATCATGCCGAACGGGCAGGACGGCCGCAGCTGGCCGGCAGAAAATGCCGAGATCAAGGTGGATTACCTCTTCACCGGCAACGCGCAGCGCTGGCATCTGGACAGCCTGACGGTGCCGAACGCCAGCGGCGACTGGAACGGCGTGCATTGGCCGGCGGTAAGCGACCACCTGCCGCTGGTGGCGGAGATGCGCCTGACCGAGCAATAAGCGGGTGGGCGTTCCATTGGGGCCATTGGGACCGCGCTAAGCCACGGCGATCTGCGCCAGCCGCTCGACGGCGCTGCGGATCTCGCCCGGCGCCAGGGCCGAAAAACCCAGCAGCCAGCCGTCGCGCTGTGCCTGTGCCGTCTGGTATTGCGCCTTCAGCCCGGGCGTGAGGATGCCGAGCCGCTGCGCCCGCTGGCTGAGCGCCGCCTCCTGGCCGGGCGGCAGCCAGACGCTGAGCTGCAGGCCACCGGCGGCGGGAGCGGGCGTGGCGAAGTGGCCGAGTTTTTCGCGTACTTCCGCCAGCAACACATCGCGCCGGCTGCGGTAGAGCTGGCGCATGTAGCGGATATGCGCGGCGAAGTGCCCCTGGCGGATGAATTCGGCGGTGACTGCCTGCATCAGCTGCGCGCTGTGGCCGTCATACACCGTGCGCGCGGTGACGAACGCTTCAACCAGCGCGGGTGGGGCGATCAGGTACGCCAACCGCAGCGAAGGGAACAGCGACTTGGAGAAGGTGCCGAGGTACAGCACCCGGCCACGGCGATCCAGGCCCTGCATCGCCGGTATCGGCAGGCCGTCGTAATGAAACTCGCTGTCGTAATCGTCCTCGATGATCCAGGCCTGATGCCTCTCCGCCAGCGCCAGCAACGCCAATCGGCGTGCCAGGCTGAGCGCTGCGCCGGTTGGATATTGGTGCGAGGGCGTCAGATAAAGCAAACGAGGGTCGGGCAAGGAGGGGTCAGCACACAGGCCGTCGCTGTCCACCGCGACCGGTGTCAGGGCGGCTCCTGCGCTGATAAAGGCGTTTCTTGCCCCGGTGTAACCCGGTTCTTCCATCCAGACGCTGTCGCCGCTGTCCAGCAGCAACGTGGCGATCAGCTGCAGCGCCTGCTGCGAACTGGTCAGCACGATAACCTGGCGAGCATCGCAGATCACGCCGCGCGTTTGGTTGACGTGAGCGGCAATCGCTTCGCGCAGCGGCAAATAACCCTGCGGGTCGCCGTAGCGCAGCAGGCTTTCTCCCTGTAGCCGCAGGCGCTGTGCGGTCAGTTGCTTCCACAAGGCCAGCGGAAACGCACGCAGATCCGGCGAGCCGGCAGCGAAGGCCTGAGGATGCTGCGGATCGCGGCAGCCGCCGGTTTGAACGATCTGTTGGCCGCGCTGCGAAAGGCGCGGTATGCCGGCGCCGGTCGCCGGCGGCGGCGATTTGGCGATGATAATCGCCACAAAGGTGCCCTGGCCGACGCGGCGCTGCAGATATCCCTCCGCCTCCAGCTGACCGTAGGCCGCTTCGACGGTTACCCGCGAGAGGCCCAGATCGCTGGCCAGCACCCGGCTGGAAGGCAGGCGTTGCCCAACGCTCAATGCACCCTGGTGGATGGCCTGCCGCAATGCGCCGCACAGGCGATCGCGCAGCGTGCCGGCGGCGTGGGGCGATTGCTGAAACAATGTGACCAGCGAGTGCCGCATAATGGGCCTTATCACGGTTGGGAAATGGGTATCAATCATAAGACCAAAATGGGGCACTATTGTCATCTGTCTTGATGCACGGGAGTGAGTGGTATGTCGAAAGAATCATTGGTGCTGGCTTTTCCGCCGGCGGCGCCGGAAGAGAGCCTGGCCTACCTGGCGGCCAAGCTGAGCCGCTATGCGGATGCCTGGGACGTGGCGGAAGATCTGCGCAATGGCGTGGAAGAGATGGTAGTGATCGACACCCGCGGGGAGGCGCTGTATGCCGCCGGGCATATTCCCGGTGCGCTCAGTTTGCCGCATCGCCTGATGGATGAAGCCGGCACGGCGCAGCTGGATCGCCGAAAAGTGTATGTGACGTACTGCGACGGCATCGGCTGCAACGGTTCCACCAAAGGCGCTTACAAGCTGGCGAAGCTGGGATTCCGGGTGAAGGAGCTGATCGGCGGGCTGGACTTCTGGCTGCGCGACGGCCATCCGTTGGCCATCGGCGAACAGCCGGGATCGTTGCGCGATCGGGCGGCTGTTGCGGACTGCGGCTGCGCCTGAGGCGTTAAAACACCAGCGCCAGCACGACGGCCAGCGCCATCAGCAGCAGGATCAGCGCCACGGCCGGCTTGCTGAGCGCTTTTTGCAGCGGCAGAGGCAGGGCGGCGATCAGCGGGTTGAGCAGCGGCTGCGGATCGACAGGGTGGCTGACGATAGGCTGGGCCTGGCCGGCTTTTTCCAGGCGGCGGGCAAACAGCTGATGAATGGCGTCGCTCATTTGCGGATGCGTCAGCGGCGCATTGGCGCCGCAGTTGAAGCGGGCTTGGCAGTAGTCGTTCATCTGCTGCAGCTCTTGCTCATCCGCCGGCTGTTTGAGCGCCGCCAACAGATTGTTCAGCGTCGGCGCGCTCTGCGGGCTGAGCGCCACCTTCACTTGCAAAAACTGGTTCAGCAGCTGGAAGTGGCGCGCCGGCAGCGGATCGTTGGTTTTCACGCCCGCGAGATCAAACAGCGTTTGCCAGATTTTAGCCGGCGCTTCGCCGGTGGCGGCGCTGAGTTTGGTTATCTGCTGCTGCAGGCTCTGGTGCTCTGCGGGCAGCAGCGGGCGATCGCTGGTGGCGGTTTGCTGCGGCTGGGGAATGGCCAGGCCGCCGGTCTGCAACAGATTCAGCACCTGCTGCAACTGCGGCGGGCTCAACTGGCTCAGCACCGTGTGGCCGAACTGCTGGCGAATAAAGTCGCTGACGGCCTGGCGGTTGTTGCCCTGCGGCAGCAATTCGGCCAGCTGTTGCAACAGCTGGCGCCCGGCATGGTTTTGCTGCGCCTGCGTCAGGCGCGTTTGCAGCAGCTGTTCCGCCGGTTGAAAATGGCGCGCCAGCAGTTCGCCGCCGTTGTCGGCGCCGAGATCGTGACGCAGAGATGCCCAGATCTCCGCCGACTTTGCCGGGCTGAGCGCCATGATTTTCACGATCAGCTTTTCCAGCGTCGTGCGCTGCGCCGGAGAGAGGGGCTGATCGTCAGTGGCCGCCGTTTTGCCCGGGGAGGGAGGGCGTTCGCCGGCGATTGGGGTGCCCGGCCCACTCAAAGGTTGCATATCACCAGTCCTTCGCTGTGTATCCCCGCAGAATGCCTGGAGGAGAGAATCATCATCGTACCCGGCGAAAAGCGCAGGCTTACCCTCTATGATACCTGTAAATCGCCGCCATCAATACCGCCGCTCAGACATTTCTTTACCGACAAAACGTTGCTAATCGCGCCCGCGCCGCTAAGATAACCCCAGACCCGAACATGAGGATGGCATGGTTAAACGGCAGCGGATTGCAAAATGGTTTTTATGCCTGGCTTGCCTGGTGGTGCTGACGTGCATGACCCAGCGCATGGCGGGCCTGCATGCGCTGCAGCAAACGCTCGGGATCCCGGCAACCACCGCCGTTCAGTCCAGTGACACCGCCGCCGAAGCGCAGCCGACGCCCTGTGAGCTGAGCGCCAAGTCATTGCTGGCCGCGCCGCCGGTGATGTTCGAAACCGTACTGTTCGGGCTGGGTCTACTGCTGGCGCTGTTGGCGCCGACCATGGCCGCGCGCCTGCGCATTCCTCCTCCCCGCGCCATTTCACCGCCCACCCTCAGGGTGCACCTTCGATTATGCGTCTTCCGTGAATGAGTTAATCGCCCGTTTTTCGTGGTGAATTAATCATTTATGGAGAATTAACATGTTGAAAATTATCAGGCTGGCCTGCGCTTGCCTGTTTATGCTGTGGCTGCCTGCCTTGCAGGCGGCGGACAGCGGCTGGCTGCAAAACCCGGCCAACGATCATGCCAAGGTGCGGCTGCGTGCCGACACGTCACAGCCGGGGGAGACCCGCTTGCTGCTGTCGGTCGAGCTGCAAAAGGGCTGGAAAACCTACTGGCGTTCCCCAGGCGAAGGCGGCATCGCGCCGGCTATTGTCTGGCAAGGCCACCCGCCGCCGGCGACCTGGCACTGGCCGACGCCGCAGCGTTTCGAAGTAGCCGGCATTTCCACCCAGGGCTATCACGATCGGGTCACGCTGCCGATCGTGATGCCAGGTCAGGTATCCGGCCCGCTGGCGGGCACCCTGACGCTGTCCACCTGCAGCAACGTCTGCATTCTGACCGACTACCCGTTCAGCCTGGATCTGACGACGCCGAACGATCCGCAGTTTAACCACGACTTCGCGCAGGCGATGGGGCAGGTGCCGATCGCCGCCGGAGTGGCGGAGAGCGTCAAGGCCGGTTACCGCAACGGCGAGTTGCAGATTGCCGCCGAACGCGCCGCCGGCTGGCAACAGCCCGCGCTGTTCTTCGATACGCTGGCGGATGCCGATCTCGGCAAGCCGCAGATCGAGACCGACGGCGCTCAGCTGTTGGCGCGAGTGCCGGTCAGCGACGGTTGGGGCGAGGCGGCGCCGGATCTGCGCGGAAAAACGCTGACGTTGGTGATCGACGACGGCGGCATGGCGCAGCAGATTACGCTGCCGATTGGCGATCCGCTGGCCGCGCCCGCCGGTGCGGCGTTCCCGCTATGGCAGGCGGCATTGATGGCATTGGCGGGCGGGTTGATCCTCAACCTGATGCCGTGCGTACTGCCGGTGCTGGGCATCAAGCTCGGCTCCATCCTGCAGGTGGAACGGCGCGATCGGCGCAGCGTGCGTCTGCAGTTCCTGGCGTCGTCGTTGGGTATCGTCGCCTCGTTTATGGCGCTGGCCCTGCTGATGACGCTGCTGCGGCTCGGCAACCATGCGCTCGGCTGGGGCATTCAGTTCCAGAATCCGTGGTTTATCGGCTTTATGGTGCTGGTGACGCTGCTGTTCAGCGCCAACCTGTTCGGCCTGTTCCATTTGCGTCTCTCGTCCGATCTGAATACCTCGCTGGCGACCCATAACGGGCACGGTCTGAGCGGCCATTTCTGGCAGGGCGCGTTCGCCACGCTGCTGGCGACGCCGTGCTCGGCGCCGTTTCTCGGCACGGCGGTGGCCTTCGCGCTGGCGGCGTCGCTGCCGGTGCTGTGGGGCATGTTCATCGCGCTCGGCATCGGCATGAGCCTGCCGTGGCTGCTGATCGCCGCCTGGCCATCGCTGGCGCTGCGCTTGCCGCGCCCCGGCCGCTGGATGAATACCGTCAAGCTGGCGATGGGGTTGCTGATGCTGACGTCGTCGCTGTGGCTGCTGAGCCTGCTGAGCAACCATATCGGCGTACAGGCCACGCTGTGGCTGGGGGCGTTGGCGCTGCTGGCGTTGTTGCTGGCGGTGTGGCGTCAGCAGGGCGCACGGTTGGCGGCCAAGCTGGCGGCGGGCACGTTGGTGCTGGCGGGCGTGGCCTTGCTGGCCGGATCGCTGACCGCCGGCCTGTGGCGCCAGCCGTTGCAGGATCGGGTGCAGTGGCAACCGCTGAGCGAACAGGCGATTACCGCGGCGCTGGCCCAGCATAAGCGGGTGTTCGTTGACGTGACCGCAGACTGGTGCGTGACTTGTAAAGCCAACAAATTCAATGTGCTGCTGCGCGATGACATACAGCGCGCGCTGAGCGCCGACGATGTGGTCGCGCTGCGCGGCGACTGGAGCCGCCCGTCTGCCGACATCAGCGCCTTCCTGCAAAAGCGCGGCAGCGTCGCCGTGCCTTTCAACCAAATCTATGGCCCCGGCAGCCCGGACGGCGAGGTGTTATCCCCGCTGTTGACCCGTGACGCCGTGCTGCAAACGCTTTCCCATGCCAAAGGAACCGAACAATGAAAAAGCTACTGATTTTACTGATGATCATCGCCGCCCCGGTGTGGGCCGCCGAGCCTTTCACCCCGGCACAAGAGGCGCGTATCAAAGAGATGATCCGCGAAACGCTGGTGTCCAACCCGGACATTCTAGCGCAGGCGGTGGACGCCTGGCAGCAGCAAACCGCCGGCCAGCAAATCAGCCAGGCTATCAAGCAGAACGCCAAAACGCTGTACCAGGATCCGGCCAGCCCGCGCCTCGGCGCCGCCAACGCCAAACTGACGCTGGTGACCTTTACCGACTATAACTGCCCGTACTGCAAGCGTTTTGATCCGATGCTGGAGAAGATCGTCAAGCAATACCCGGACGTGGCGCTGGTGGTGAAGCTGCTGCCGTTCAAGGGCGAAAGCTCGGTCAGTTCGGCGCGCGTGGCGCTCACCACCTGGCAACAGCACCCGGATCAATTCTGGGCTCTGCACCAGCGGCTGATGGCGAAAAAGGGCTTCCACGACAACGCCAGCATCGCCGCCGCGCAAGAGAAAACCGGCGTCAAGGCGGTGGCGCCCAGCGAACAGAGCATGACCACGCTGCGCACCAATATGGAGCTGGCGGAACAATTGGGCGTGCAGGGGACGCCGGCGACGCTGATCGGCGATCGGATGCTGCCGGGGGCGGTGTCGTATGAAGAGCTGGAAGCGATGGTGAAGCAGCAGCTGGCGAAGGCCACCAATGGCTAAGCTCAAGCGCTGGGGGCGCGAGTTGCTGCTGCTGGCGCTGATCGCGCTGGCGGTGGTGACGGTGATGGATTGGCTGAACGCGCCGCAGGCGCCGCCGACCTTCGATGCTCAGACCCTGACCACGCTGGACGGCGAGAGAGTGTCGTTGGCGCAGCTCAGCCATGAGCGGCCACTGCTGGTTTACTTCTGGGCCAGTTGGTGTGGCGTCTGCCGTTTCACTACGCCGGACGTCGCCCGCTTGCAGGCGGCGGGCGACAACGTGCTGACCGTCGCGCTGCGCTCGGGCGACGATACCCAGGTGAAACACTGGCTGACACGCAAGCGGCTGGCGCTGCCGGTGGTCAACGATCCGGCCGGTACGCTCTCGGCGCAGTGGCAGATTGGCGTGACGCCGACCTTCGTGGTGGTCTCGCAGGGCAAGGTGGTGCAGAGCACCACCGGCTGGACCAGCTACTGGGGGATGAAGCTGCGGCTGTGGTGGGCCGCCGTCTAACCGGCGTTTTTCTCCGTTATCACCTCCTCAATCGCCCGGCACAGCCGGGCGATACCTTCTTCAATCTGCGGCGGCGAGTTGGCGGCGAAGTTCAGCCGCAGGCCGTGCGCGCCCAGCTGTTCCTGCGCATAAAAGCATTCGCCGCGTGCGAAGGTCACTCCGTATCGCCAGGCGACCGGCATCAGCTCGGCGGTGGTCACCGCCGCCGGCAGCGTCAGCCAGATAAACAAACCTCCCTGCGGCGTTTCAAAGTGGCACCCCGGTGGTAGCCGCCGTTGCAAGGCATCAATCATCACCTCGAGATGGCGGCGGTAGACGCGCCCGGCGCGCCGCAGCTGCTTGTCGTAACGGCCGACGGTGACGAACGCGTCCAGCGCTCGCTGGATCAGGCTGGAACTGGTGAAGCTGTCGACGTGTTTCAATCGTGCGAAACGCTGATAGTGTTCGCTGTCCGCCACCAGATAGCCGATGCGCATGCTGGGCAGCAGCATTTTGGAGAAGGTGCTGACGTAGATCACCGCGCCCGGCGGCGCCAGCGCGCGCAGCGACGGCAGCTGTTTGCCCTGATAACGCAGATCGCCGACGAAATCGTCTTCCAGGATCACCACGCCGGCCTGTTGAGCGATCGCCAGCAGGCGTCGCCGCCGTGCTTCACTCAGGCAACGGCCGGTCGGGTTGTGGAAATTGGGGATGGTGTAGATCAGTTTAGGGCGGTGGCGCGCCAGCAGCTCGGGCAACCGCTCGACCAGCATACCGTGGCGGTCGCCCGGTACGGTGACGATATTGACGCGGTGCTGGCGCAGCAGGCCCAGCGCTTCGGCGTAGGTCGGCTCTTCGACGATCACCGTATCGCCCGGCGCCAGCAGGCTTTGCACCACCAGACTGATGGCGTGCTGCGAACCGTTGGTGATCAGCACCTGTTCCGCCTGCGTGGGGATGCCCTGTGCGCTGAGTATGCGGCTCAGCGTATCGCGCAGCGGGTAGTAGCCGCAGTATTCCCCGTAGCTGAAGGCCTCTTCCGCATGGCGGCTGAGCACCGACAGCAGCACTTTGCGAAACGCCTCCAGCGGAAACACCTTAGGGCTGCCGACGCCGGCGGCGAAGTTGATCAGCCCCTCCGGCAGCGGGGCGTCGGCGTAGCCGTCCAGCCGCGAGGTGAGGGTGGTGAAGCTCTCCAGCGGGAATGGGGCATCGCTGCTCGGTCGGGCCGGGCGCGTTTGCGCCTGCGGGTGCGCGACATAGGCGCCGCTGCCGCGCCGCTGATGCAAAAAGCCCTTGGCCGACAGTTCGGCGTAGGCGTTATCCACCGTTAAACGGCTGACCGCCAGCTCGGCCGCCAGCGTGCGCGTCGAGGGCAGTTTGTCACCATCGACGAACACGCCGGTGAGGATGGCGCGCCGCAGCGCTTCTTCGATCTGTAAATAGAGCGGAACGTCCTGCTCGCGATCCAACGGGATATGCATGCGAAATTGGCCCGGTTATGGAGAGTGATTTTTACTATACCCCATGTCAACAGGGCTTCAAGCGCAGAAAAGTGGCCTGCATGACAACACCGCAAAGTGGCTATAGTGAGAAAAAATGGCTGCGTTACACTCTGTGCTTGAGCATTTACGTCGCCATTTCTCCGAGGATCTCATGTCATTACCGTCAGGCGTTTCCGCCCGGCCGGCGCTGCCCGGCGCGCGCCTTTTTCAGGGCAGCAGCCAGGGTTACGTCATCGCCATTATCAGCGCCATGCTGCTGGCCTTTACCGCCATCATCATCCGCGCGCTGACCGAGTACTACCACCTGCCGACCTTCGTGCTGGCGTTCTGGCGTGCGGCGCTGGTGGCGCTGGTGCTGTTGCCGCTGCTGTTGCTGGTGAAACCGCAGTGGGCGCGCCTGCGCCGTGAACAGGTGGTGTTCTACGCGCTTTACGGGCTGCTGCTGGCACTGTTCAACAGCCTGTGGACACTGTCGGTGGCGCTGAACGGCGCGTCGGTGGCGACCATTCTGACCTACTGCTCGGTGGGATTTACCGTGTTCCTCGGCTGGGTGATGTACAGCGAACGCCTGACGCTGCGCCAATTGCTGGTGATCGCCATCAGCCTGGGCGGTTGCTTCCTGGTCAGCAACGGCGACAGCATGGGGAACAGCCACTTCGATCTGCTGGGGCTGCTGGTCGGGATGTTGTCGGGCATCGGCTATACCCTGTATACCCTCGGCGGGCGGGTGGCCAGCGAACGCGGCTATCCGGTGTGGAACACTATCCTGTATGTGTTCGGTTTTTCGGCGCTGTACCAGTTGGCGTTCAACGCGGCGCTGACGGCGTTCCCGCTGGCGGCGTTCCACGGCATGGCCGGCTCTCTGTGGTTCCTGTCGCACGGTGCGCAGGGCATTCAGTGGAGCGGCTGGCTGTTGTTGCTGGCGCTGGCCGCCGGGCCGACGCTGCTGGGCTTCGGGCTGTACAATATCAGCCTGAAAACGCTGCCGCTGGCGGTGGCCAACCTGATCCTGTCGCTGGAGCTGGTGTTCACCGCGGTGATCGCTTATTTCCTGCTGGGGGAAAGCATGAATCAGCTGCAGCTGCTGGGCAGCGCGCTGGTGATGGGCGGGGTGCTGCTGTTGAAAAGCAAGACCGCCGAGGCGTGATCGGCTACCATTACGCCTCGCAAGAGAGGCCGTCATGATGAATAACCCGAGATTGAAGCGAGCGCTTATCGCTTGAATGGCCGTGTTGAGTGAACGACAACACGGCCACAGACATTCCGTTCCGTGGCTTTTATTCCCGTAACAAGAGAATACGCCATGTCCGAAAAACACTGGTCCAACACCGAGCTGCTGCATCAGACGGTGACCAATCCGAATATTATCGTCAAAGGCACCCACAGCTACTACAGCGACTGTTGGGATAACGGCTTCGAACGCTCGGCGGTGCGTTATCTGCACGGCGACGCGGTCAGCCGGCAATGGCAGCCGCTGGGCGAAATAGACCGCCTGTTGATCGGCGATTATGTGTGCATCGCAGCCGAAGCGGTGATCCTGATGGGCGGCAATCACACCCATCGCATCGACTGGCTGAGCCTGTATCCGTTTATGGCAACCATCAAGCAGGCGTACCGCCCCAAAGGCGATACGCGACTGGGCGATGGTTGCTGGATCGGCATGCGGGCGATGCTGATGCCAGGGGTATCGATAGGAGAGGGGGCGATCGTCGCCGCCGGCAGCGTGGTGGCCGGCGATGTTGAGCCTTATGCCATCGTTGGCGGTAATCCCGCGCGGTTTATCCGTTGGCGGTTCGCGCCGGAGGTCATTGCGCGGTTGCTTGCCTTACGCCTCTATGACTTGTCCGAGGCGGACTTTGCGGTGATTCAACCGCTGCTCGCCGATGACGATATCGATGCGTTGGAAAGGGGCATTGCGACCTTGCGTCGTTAAACATAACGGGCGGGGGATCCCCGCCCGTTTCGCGTTACTCGGCTTTGACCTCGGCCGCCGGTTGGCGGCGTTTGCGCATCAGGCGCAGCAGCGGCGGCAGCGCCAGTACCGCAACCGCCAGTACCAGCAGCGTTTGCGCGATGCTGCTGCTCCACAGAATGCCGAACTCGCCGTTGCTGATCGACAGCGCGCGCCGCAGATTTTGCTCCAGCATCTCACCCAGCACGAAGCCCAGAATCAGCGGCGACATCGGGAAGTGCATTTTGCGCAGGATGTAGCCGAACACGCCCAACCCGACCATCAGCAGCAGGTCGAAGGTGGTGCTGTGTACCGCATAAACCCCCACCGCCGAAACCGCGGCGATCGCCGGCACCAGGAACCACAGCGGGATGGTCAGCATGCGGGTGAACAGGCCGACCAGCGGCAGGTTCATGATCAGCAAAATGACGTTGGCGATCAGCAGCGCGGCGATCAGCCCCCAGACGATATCCGGCTGTTCGGTGAACATCGCCGGGCCGGGGGTGATGTTGTACAGCGTCAGCGCACCCATCATCACCGCTGTGGTGCCGGAGCCCGGCACCCCCAGCGTCAGCATCGGAATGAACGAACCGCAGGCCGAGGCGTTGTTGGCCGCTTCCGGCGCCGCTACGCCGCGGATGTCACCCTTGCCGAAGGTGTCGCTGTTGCCGCTGATTTTCTTCTCGGTCATGTAGGTCAGCGCACTGGCGATAGTGGCGCCGGCGCCCGGCAGAATGCCGACGAAGAAGCCGATCACCGACGAACGCAGGGTTGGGCCTGCGCACTGCGCCGCCTCTTTGCGGTTGAACAGCAACCGGCCGGTTTTACGCACCAGTTTTTGCCCGGCGCTGGTGCTTTCCAGCATCAGCAGGATTTCGCTGACCGAGAACAGGCCGATCACCACCACGATAAACTGCACGCCGTCGGAGAGGTGCACGCTGTCGAAGGTAAAGCGGTAAACGCCGGTGTTGGCGTCGACGCCCACCGTCGCCAGTCCCAGGCCGATCAGCGCCGCCAGCAGCGATTTCAGCGGGTTCTGGCTCATCATGCTGCCGAGGCAGGCGATGGCGAACACCATCAGGGCGAAATACTCCGCCGGGCCGAAGGCCAACGACCAGCGGGCCAACAGCGGCGCGAACAGGATGATGCCGCCGATGGCGATCATCGATCCGACGAACGAGCTGACCGCCGAGATGGACAGCGCCACGCCGGCGCGCCCCTGCTGCGCCATCGGGTAGCCGTCCAGCGCGGTCATGATCGCCGCCGCGTCGCCCGGTACGTTGAGCAGAATCGACGAGATGCGTCCGCCGTACTCGCAGCCGATATACACCGTCGCCAGCAGGATTAGCGCCGATTCGGCCGGCAGCTTGAGGGCAAACGCCAACGGCAGCAGGATCGCCACGCCGTTGATCGGCCCGAGGCCCGGCAGCAGGCCGACGATGGTGCCGACGAAGCAGCCAATCAGGGCGATAATCAGGTTCTGCGGCACCAGCGCCACTTCGAACCCTTGAGTCAAATACATCCAGGTATCCATCATCGCTCCCGTTAGCTCAGCCAGGTGCCGAGCGGCAGTGTGACATCGAGAAGTTGGTCAAAGGCGTAATACAGCGCTGCGCCCATGACGACGCCGGAGATGGCCGCCGCCGGCAGGCTGGCCTGAAACAGCAGGCCGATGCTGAACGTCAGCAGCGCGGTGGCCAGCGGAAAGCCCAGCCATTCAAAGCCCCAGGCATACAGCACCAGGGTGATCACCAATACCAGCAGCCGTTGCAGCACCTTGTGATGCGGCCACTCCACCGCCTGCGGGCGGCGCAGCAGCAGCAGGGCCGCGCACAGCGCCATCAGGCTGAGGATCGCCAGCGGGAACGGGCGCGGCCCCAGCGGTTCATAGCTGTATTCGCTTTGGATGCCCCAGCCGATGAACAGCCCACCGATGCACAGCAGCAGCCAGAAGCCGGCAAAAATACGATCGCTCATGGTTTTCCCCTGCGGTTATTTGGCCAGGCCGAACACTTTTGCCTGCTCACGGTATTGAGCAACCTGATTCTTCACGTAGGCGTCCAGCTCTTTGCCGGTCATGTTGAATTCGAACAGGCCGCGCAGATCGCGCTGCTGCTTGAATTCGTCGGTCGCCATCATTTTCTGGAAGGTGTCAATCCACCACTGATACTCTTCATCGCTGACTTTCGGCCCGACGTAGAAGCCGCGAATGATCGGCCACACCAGGCTGTATCCCTGCTCTTTGGCGGTCGGAATGTCGGCCAGTTGGCCCGGCAAACGTTGCTCGGCATACACCGCCAGCACGCGGATCTTGTCACCCTGCAGATAAGGCACCATCTCGCTCAGGTCACCGGAAACCGCCTGGATATGGTTGCCCAGCAGCGCGGTGACCGGTTCGCCGCCGCCTTCGAACGCCACGTAGCGCATCTTGCGCGGATCCACACCGACTTCGCGTGCCAGCAGCGCGGTTTTCATCCAATCCTGGCTGCCGATGGAGGCGCCGGCGCCGAACACCACGCTGTTGGGATCTTTTTGGAAGGCGTCCATCAGGTCTTTCAGGGTTTTGTATGGCGAGTCGGCACGCACCGCGATCATGCCGTAGTCGGTACCGACCGCCGCCAGCCATTTGACGTCGTCCACGTTGTAGCGGCCGAACTTGCCCTGGGCCAGGTTGAGCAGCGAGCCGCCGGAGAAGGCCACCACGGTGCCGAACTCCGCCGGGCGCTGCGCGACGACGGCGTTGTAGGCCACCGCGCCGACGCCGCCGGGCATATAGGTGACGCGCATCGGCTTATCGATGGCCTTGGTGTCCTGCAGCGACACCTGAATCAGCTTGCAGGTCAGATCGAAGCCGCCACCGGGCTTGGCCGGCGCGATGCATTCGGTGCGTTTGGGCGCTTCCACGGCAAAGGCCTGATTGGCCGCCAGCAGCAGGGCGGCGGCGGTAAAGGTACGGGTCATTATTTTTTTCATTGTGGCTTGCCCTCGGTATTGTTCTGGTTATGAATCCCGCCAGGTGCGGTTGCGGAATTGTTAAAACAACAACCTTTCATTTACCTTTCAGCGGACGGAAAAGTTTCCAGTCTGTGATTGGGGTCGCTCGTTGCGAGCGAATGGCGGGGGCGCTACCATAGAAATGAAGGCAAGAACAGGGCGCAAAACCGGCCAAAATCCTGCGTAATATCAGGTTTGCCGTTCTGTTTCTGCGATAAAATCATGATCAGTGAAATGAATAGAGACGCAGCAATATGTTTTTGTTAGGGAAATTGTTTGGTGGCAGGGACAGCGCCAAAGTGTGCGCGATTAAACGGCTACCGAAGGTCTATGCGGAGATGACCGGTGAAACCGGGCAGTGCCGTTTGAAGCGACTGCGTGCTGATATTGGCGTGTTTGAGCTGCATTTCGTCAACGCCGACGGTGAAAAGTATGCCTGCCAGATGACCGCCTGCGTGACCGGCATCGATCTGGTGTTTGCCGCCAACAATCGCTCCGTGCTGGTTTCTTCGCCGTTTACCGCCGACAAGCTGCGCCCGGTGCTGGACATTGCCGTTGCCGATAGCCCCATTCCGCTGATCTGATACCGTCCTGCGATCGTCCCCCATACGCATATACGCATAATTGTGTGCCAGCTCCCAAAACGGGCGGCGCGGCGCTCTTTTATCCCCTTATTTTCCATGCCATTCTCTGTTATCAGCCTGTTAACGGACGCCGTGTCGGCGCCAGGTTGTTCAGGTAAATCAATGGAATGGGAACATGCGACTGTTATTGGTTGAAGATCACCCCGAGCTGTCTCACTGGTTGCAAAAGGCGCTGACCGGCGCCGGGTTTGCCGTCGACGTCGCCCCGGACGGCGTGGCCGCCGATCATCTGTTGCTCAACGAACGCTATGCGTTGGCGGTGCTGGATGTGGCGCTGCCGCGTTTGAACGGCCTGGATTTGCTGGCGCGCCTGCGCAAGCGCGGGCAGGATCTGCCGGTGCTGCTGCTGACGGCGCGCACCGACGTGGCCGATCGGGTAAAGGGCCTGAATCTGGGGGCGGACGATTATCTCACCAAGCCGTTCGAATTGGACGAGCTGGAAGCGCGTATTCGGGCGCTGCTGCGCCGCAGCGTCGGCGCCGCGCAGCCGGCGTTGCAGTATGGCGCGTTGACCTATCACGACGAAGGCTATTTCCTGCTGGAGGGCAAGCCGTTGGCGCTGACGCCGCGCGAACTGGCGGTGTTGACCGCGTTGATGCACCGGCGCGGCCGCCCGGTGGCCAAGCAGCAGCTGTTCGAGCAGGTGTTTACGCTGTCCGACGAGGCCAATCCGGAGAGCATCGAGCTTTACGTGCATCGTTTGCGGAAAAAGCTGCAGGGCAGCGACGTGGCAATCATCACGCTGCGCGGTCTGGGTTACAGCCTGGAGCGGTGCAATGCGGTGGTTTAACGCGCCGCGTTCGTTGTTCTATCAACTGCTGCTGTTTTTTGGCCTGCCGCTGGTGGCGTTGGGCGGTATCTCGATCTACACCCACTATTTCAGCGCTATGAGCGCCGCCACCCTGGCTTACGATCGCACGCTGCTGGCGTCGGCGCGCACCGTGGCGGAGCGGCTGGTGGTGCGCGAAGGCAAGCTGGCGGTCGATGTGCCCTATGTGGTGCTCGACAGCTTCGAGCGCAACATGAACGATCAGTTGTATTACGAGGTGATTTCGCCGCAGGGAAAAAGCATCTCGGGCTATGACGATTTGCCGTCGTTGCCGCCCCATATCCCGCGTTCCACGCTCTACCCGGCGCTGGTGCATTTTTACGATGCGGAATACCTCGGCCGGCCGATCCGCGTGGCGGCGCTGTTTCAACCGATCAACGAGTCGGGCGTGAGCGGCATGGCGACCATTTTGGTGGCAGAAACCCTGGAGTCGCGCCGTTACCTGGCGCGGCAGATGATGATCGCAGCGCTGCTGAGCCAGGGCACGGTGGTGGTGTTGACCCTGATCCTGGCGTTCGCGCTGCTCAAGCGGGTGTTGAAGCCGATGCGTAAACTCTCCGGCATCATGTTGAGGCGCGATCCGGGCGAATTGACGCCCTTGCCGCGGGTATTACCGTGGTCGGAGATGCAGCCGCTGCTGGTGGCGTTCAATCGCTACATCGAACGGTTGCGGCTGATGGTGGCGCGCCAGGAGCGTTTCAGCGCCGACGCTTCGCACCAACTGCGCACGCCGCTGGCGGTGTTGAAGACCCAGGTTGGGGTCGCGTTGGCCAGTGACCGGCCGCAGCAGTGGCGCGAAAGCCTGCAGGCGATGAGCGCGACGCTGGATAATACCGTGGCGCTGACCGACCGCCTGCTGCATCTCTCACGCCTGAAGGCCAGCGAGCACCAGGCCGAGCGCCAGCTGCAGCCGGTCAATCTGGCGCAGGTGCTGCGCGACGCCTGCTTTTCCCGCTTGCCGCAGGCGCGCAGTAAACAGATCGATCTCGGGTTTGAAGGTGAGGCGGTGTGCCAGGTGGCAGGGGAACCGCTGCTGTTGGCCGAGCTGTGCGCCAACCTGCTGGACAACGCGCTGAAATACACGCCGCGTCAGGGCGTGGTCACCGCCCGCCTCACTCAGGATAAGGCGGCGGGGGAAGGTGTGCTGGAGATAGAAGACAGCGGCCCCGGCATTGCTTTGCAGGACAAGGCGTTGGCGCTGCAGCCGTTTCACCGGCTGGACAACGTGGGCGATCAGCCGGGCGCCGGCCTGGGGCTGGCGCTGGTGAAGGATATCACCGCGTATCACGGCACCCGCCCGGAGCTGTTGAGCTCCGCCGCGCTGGGCGGCCTGTTGGTGCGGGTGCGTTTCAGGCTGCTGCCTTAAGCCTGTTCTTTGCAGGATTCGACGTCGGCCGCCGGGGCCTTGGCTTTACGCGTCAGCGGCGTGCGCAGCCGCTGCGACAGGATCACGCCCAGCAAGGTGATGCCGCCGCCGATCAGGTGGTAACCGTGCAGTTGCTCATGCAGGAACAGCACGGCGATAGCGGCGGTAAACACCGGCGCCAGGTTCATGAAGATCGAGGCGGTGTTGGCGCCCAGACGCATCACGCCCTGGATCCACAGGAACGGAGCGATAATCGAAGCCGGAATGCCGGCGAACAGCACCAGCGGCAGGTTATGGCCGTTCAAGCCGACATCCTCCGCCATCAGGAAATTAGGCAGCAGCAACAGCACGCCGAACAGGATCTGCACGTACAGCGATTGCCAGTTCGGTAGCGCGATAGCCCAGCGTTTGGTCAATACGCCATACAGCGCGTAAGAGGCGGTGGCGAGCAGCATCATCAATTCCCCCTTGCCGATACCGTGCTGCAGCAGCACGCCGGGCTGACCGCCGCTGACCAGCCAGATCAAGCCGCAGAAGGAGAGTATGCTGCCGAGCAGCACGCCGACGGTCGGCGCAATGCGCAGCAGTACGATGCTGATCAGGATGGTCAGCAGCGGGATCAGCGACACGATGATGCCCATAAACAGCGCGCTGACGCTGTGCGCCGCGTAATAGGCCAGGCTTTGGTACAGCACCATGCCCAGCAAACCGAGGATCATCAGCTTCCACCAGTTGGCGCGCACCTGCGCCCAGTTGCGCAGTACGCCCGGCAGCACGAACGGCGTCAGGGCAATCAGCGCCAGCAGCCAGCGGTAGAGCGAGATGGCCGCCGGATCGATGGCGGTGGCGGAGAGTTTGCTGACGACGGCGTTAATCGACCATATCAGCACGGCCAACAGCGGGAAGAGCATATTCATGATAATTATTCTCAATAACGTCCAACATGCTGGCTAGTCTACGCGTGTCCGGTTTATCATATATAGCGATATCCAGACAAAAATCGGCGTAAACAAGACAAATCACGGGACGAAACCATGCCAGAAATCCGCCATTTCCCCGAGTCGCTTATCCCGGCGCCGAAGCCGGTGCAGTTCCGCTGCGAGGAGTTCAACGCGCGCACCGAATTCCAGCCGCACAGCCACACCTGGGGCCAGTTGATGTGGGTCAAAGCCGGGGTGATGGTGCTGCGCATCGGCGGGCAGCGCTTTCTGGCGCCGCCGGAGTTCGTGCTGTGGGCGCCGGCCGGCATCGAACACTCCTGCTATAACCAGCGGCTGGCGCAGTGCCGCATGGTGGACATCACGCCGGCGCTGTGTGCCGGCATGCCGGCCGACCCTTGTCTGGTGAGCGTGACACCAATCTTCCGCGCCATCGCCGAGGATTTCTATGCGCGCAAGCAGTACATTCCGCAGGCGGAGGAGGATTTGCGCCTGTGTCAGGTGTTGATCGATCAGCTGCGCCTGTCGCCGCGCCAGCAAACCTATCTGCCGTCGTCGGACGACAAGTTTTTGGCGCCGGTGCTGGAAGCGCTGGAGCATTGCCCGGCGGACAACACCTCGCTGGCGGCGTGGGCGGCTCGGGTCTACACCACCGAGCGTACGCTGTCGCGCCGCTGCCAACAGGATCTGGGCATGCCGTTCAGCGAATGGCGCCAGCGCCTGCGTTTTCTGCATGCCGTGTCGCTGCTCGAACAGGGCAAAACCGTGCAGGACGTGGCGCTGGACGTCGGCTACAGCTCCGCGTCGGCGTTTATCGTCATGTTCCAGCAGATCGCCGGCACCACCCCTGAGCGCTTTCGCCGTGCCTGATTCAGTGGCACACTATTTCGCAGACAAATAGCCGTAAACCGTCGGAGAACGCAGTGAAGATTCTGGTTGATGAAAATATGCCGTACGCGGCCGAGCTGTTCAGCCGCCTGGGCGACGTGCAGGCGGTGCCGGGTCGCCCGATCCCGCGCGAGGCGCTGGCAGATGCCGATGCGCTGATGGTGCGTTCGGTCACCAAGGTCAATGAAGCCTTGTTGGCCGGCAGCCGCATCGGCTTTGTCGGCACCGCCACCGCCGGCACCGATCACGTCGATGACGCCTGGCTGCAAGGGCAGGGCATCGGATTTTCCGCCGCGCCGGGCTGCAACGCCATCGCGGTGGTCGAGTATGTGTTCTCCGCCTTGATGCTGCTGGCCGAACGCGATGGCTTCCATCTGCGGGATAAAACCGTCGGCATCGTCGGCGTGGGCAACGTCGGTTCGCGCCTGGACGCGCGCCTCAAAGCGTTGGGCGTGCGCACGCTGCTGTGCGATCCGCCGCGCGCCGATCGCGGCGACGCCGGGGAGTTTTGGCCATTGGCGAAGCTGGTAGCCGAGGCCGACGTGCTGACCTTCCATACGCCGCTGAATAAATCCGGCCAATACCATTCGCTGCATCTGGCGGACGCCGAGCTGTTGGCGGCGCTGCCGGACAACCGCATTCTGATCAACGCCTGCCGCGGGCCGGTGGTGGATAACGCCGCACTGCTGCAGGCGCTGGAAAAAGGCAAAAAGCTGAGCACGGTGCTGGACGTGTGGGAACCGGAGCCGGACCTCTCCTTGCCGCTGCTGGCGCGGGTGGATATCGGCACTGCGCACATCGCCGGGTATACGCTGGAAGGCAAGGCGCGCGGCACCACTCAGGTGTTCGAAGCGTTCAGCCGCCATCTGGGACAGCCGCAGCAGGTGGCGCTGGCCTCGCTGCTGCCGGTGCCGGAGTTCAGCCAGATCCGCCTCAACGGGCCGCTGGATGAAGCGCGGTTAAAACGATTGATGCACTTGGTGTATGATGTGCGCCGCGATGATGCGCCGCTGCGCAAAGTCGCCGGGCAACCGGGCGAATTCGATCGCCTGCGCAAGCACTACCAGGAACGCCGCGAGTGGTCTTCGCTGGCCGTGCAATGCGATGACAGCGCCAGCGCCGAGCTGCTCGGCAAGCTGGGCTTCAGCGTGGCGTAGCGCATAAGGTTGTCTTAAGCCAACGCCGCTACAGTGAGCGGCAAAGATTATCGGGCGGTGGCTGCACTGCCCGTCTGCATTTATGAATGAAATACTCTGGAGAAAACCCGATGTCTGACGGCTGGAATATCGCGCTGCTCGGCGCCACTGGCGCGGTAGGTGAAGCGTTGCTGGAATTGTTGCAGGAACGCCAGTTCCCGGTGGGTGAGCTCTATCCTCTGGCAAGCGAACGCGGCGCGGGCGCCAATGTGCGCTTCAACGGCAAGTCTCTTCTGGTGCAAAACGCCGAAGAGTTCGACTGGTCGCAGGCCCAGCTGGCCTTCTTCGTCGCCGGCAGCGAAGCTTCCGCGCGCTATGCCGAAGAAGCCGGCAACATGGGCTGCCTGGTGATCGACACCAGCGGCCTGTTCGCCATGGAGCCGGATGTGCCGCTGGTGGTGCCGGGCGTCAACCCGCAGGTGCTGGCGGATTACCGCAACCGCAATATCGTGGCGGTGGCCGACAGCATGGTCAGCCAGCTGCTGACGGCGATCAAACCGCTGACCGAACAGGCGGGGCTGTCGCGTCTGCATGTCACCACGCTGATGTCGGTATCGTCGCGCGGCAAGGCGGCGGTGGACGATTTGGCAGGCCAGAGCGCGCGCCTGCTGAACGGTATTCCGGCCGAAGAAGGCATTTTCGGTAAGCAGCTGGCGTTCAACCTGTTGCCGCTGATTGCCGACGAGCAGGGCAGCGTGCGCGAAGAACGCCTGATCGTCGATCAGGTGCGCAAGGTGTTGCAGGATGAAGGGCTGCCGATTTCGGTGAGCTGCGTTCAGTCGCCGGTGTTTTACGGCCACGCGCAGGTGGTGCACCTGGAAGCGCTGCGCCCGCTGTCCGCCGAAGAGGCGCGCAGCGAACTCGAAGAGGTTGAAGACATTCAACTGAGCGAAGAGGACGATTACCCGACTCAGGTCACCGATGCCTCCGGCAGCGATGCGCTCAGCATCGGTTGTCTGCGTAACGATTACGGTATCCCCGAGCTGCTCCAGTTCTGGACGGTGGCGGACAACGTGCGCTTCGGCGGCGCGTTGATGGCTGTCGAAACCGCCGAGCGTCTGGTGCAGGAGCAGATGTACTGATGTCTGAGGTGGTCTCGCCTGCTCAGCCGACGTTGAAGATCGCGCTGGGCATCGAATATGACGGCAGCCGGTACTACGGCTGGCAGCGGCAGCAAGAAGTGGCCAGCGTGCAGCAACGCCTGGAGCAGGCGTTGAGCAAGGTGGCGGATGCGCCGATTACCGTGCTGTGCGCCGGGCGTACCGACGCCGGGGTGCACGCTACCGGGCAGGTGGTGCATTTCGAAACCTCCGCGCGCCGCAAGGACGCCGCCTGGACGATGGGGGTAAACACCCATCTGCCGCCGGATATCGCGGTGCGTTGGGTGAGCCCCGTCGCCGACGATTTTCACGCGCGTTTCAGCGCCACCGCGCGCCGCTACCGCTATATTATTTTCAACCATCGCTACCGGCCGGCGGTGCTGCAACAGGGAGTGACGCATTTTTATCACCCGCTGGACGCCGATCGCATGCATCGGGCGGCGCAGGCGCTGCTGGGCGAGAACGACTTCACTTCGTTCCGCGCGGTGCAGTGTCAGTCGCGCACCCCGTGGCGCTGCGTAAAACACGTTAAGGTTACGCGCTACGGCGAATATATTGTGGTAGATATCAAGGCGAATGCCTTTGTGCATCACATGGTTCGCAACATCGTCGGCAGCCTGATGGAGATCGGCTGCGGCAATCAGGATGAGAACTGGATGGCCGAGTTGCTGGCGCTGAAAGATCGCAATCTGGCGGCGGCGACGGCGCGAGCCGAGGGGCTGTATCTGGTTGCCGTGGATTATCCCGACCACTTTGGTCTACCGCGGCCGCCGATGGGGCCGCTGTTTTTGCCCGACGATTAAACGCCGGCACGCCTGAAAGCGTCGCTCCCTTGTGCTTCTGCCGGGTGATTGAAACACCCGGTATCAATGAGAGAATTTATGGACATCATCAAGTTTATTATTGATTTCATTCTGCATATTGATGTGCATCTGGCCGAACTGGTCGCACAATACGGCATGTGGGTCTACGCTATTCTGTTCCTGATCCTGTTTTGCGAAACCGGTCTGGTGGTGACGCCGTTCCTGCCGGGGGATTCTTTGCTGTTTGTCGCCGGCGCGCTGGCGGCGTTGCCGACCAACGATCTGAACGTGCACACCATGGTGGCATTGATGGTGGTGGCGGCGATCCTCGGTGATGCGGTGAACTACACTATCGGGCGGTTGTTCGGCGAGAAGCTGTTCAGCAACCCGAATTCGAAAATTTTCCGCCGCAGCTATCTGGACAAGACGCACCAGTTCTATGAGAAGCACGGCGGGAAAACGATCATTCTGGCGCGATTCGTGCCGATCGTGCGTACTTTTGCGCCGTTCGTCGCCGGTATGGGGCATATGTCCTATCGCCACTTCGCCGCCTATAACGTGATTGGCGCACTGGTTTGGGTGCTGCTCTTCACTTATGCTGGCTACCTGTTCGGCGATCTGCCGGTGGTGCAGGAGAACCTGAAACTGTTGATCGTCGGGATCATCATCGTTTCGATTCTGCCGGGCGTGATTGAAATTTGGCGCCACAAGCGCGCGGCCGCCCGCCAGCAAAAACAGTAAAAACATCGCTTAACCTGTCGGTTCGACCAGTTTTTTGTCCACAGCGTCGGGCCGATATGGTTTAATGAGCGACATTATGGTCTGTTCCTGCGAACAACCCTGAAGCCGATGCCTCAGTCGCCGCGCTTGCCGCGCCGCGAACGGGCATTTTTTCATTGGGGTGTTTTCGGGGGGATTGTTAAAGCATGAACAGCGGACTGGCGTGTGCCAGGTTCAAACAGAAAGGTCATCGATGAGCTGGATTGAACGAATTCTTAACAAGAGCAATATCACACAAACCCGTAAGGCGAGCATTCCTGAAGGGGTCTGGACCAAATGCGACAGCTGCGGCCAGGTTCTCTACCGCGCCGAGCTGGAGCGTAATCTGGAAGTGTGTCCGAAGTGCGACCACCACATGCGTATGGGCGCGCGCGCGCGTCTGCATACCCTGCTGGACGAAGGCAGCGAAGTGGAGCTGGGCAGCGATCTGGAGCCGAAGGACGTTCTGAAATTCAAGGATTCCAAGCGCTATAAAGATCGTCTGGTCGCCGCACAGAAAGCGACCGGCGAGAAAGACGCGCTGGTAGTGATGAAGGGCACGCTGTACGGCATGCCGATCGTCGCTGCGTCCTTCGAATTCGCCTTCATCGGCGGCTCGATGTCTTCCGTGGTCGGCGCGCGTTTCGTGCGTGCGGTTGAGCAGGCGCTGGAGGACAACTGTCCGCTGGTGTGCTTCTCCGCCAGCGGCGGCGCGCGCATGCAGGAAGCGCTGATGTCGCTGATGCAGATGGCGAAAACCAGCGCGGCGTTGGCCAAAATGCAGGAGCGCGGCTTGCCGTACATCTCCGTGCTGACCGACCCGACCATGGGCGGCGTCTCCGCCAGCCTGGCGATGCTGGGCGACATCAACATCGCCGAGCCGAAAGCGCTGATCGGTTTTGCCGGCCCGCGCGTCATCGAGCAGACCGTGCGCGAGAAACTGCCGCCGGGCTTCCAGCGCAGCGAGTTCCTGATCGAAAAAGGCGCGATCGACATGATCGTTCGCCGTCCGGAAATGCGCCAGACGTTGGCGAGCATTCTGTCCAAGCTGACCAACCAGCCGCAGCCGCATTTCGATGAGGCCGCACCGGTCGTTGAGCCGGAGCCGCAGGCCGACGCCTGAGGCAAAGACAGATCCCGCCCGGGTTCAGCCGCCACTTTGTGGCTAAGTGACGGCTGAATCCGTTCCCTGCCGGCCGTGGCCTATCGCGCCATGGCTTGCGGATTGGCGGCGGTAACGAAGCGCATCGCCTTTACCGCGGTGAGGGTGGTGCCCTGATGGATTAATGAACCCAAGTTCAGTGACGGGACTCATGCAAAACCACCAAATTCCCCAAGCCACGTCGCCATTGAGCTCGTGGCTTTACTATCTGGAACGTCTGCACAGCCAGGCGATCGAACTCGGCCTTGAGCGCGTACAGCGCGTCGCGGCGCATCTGGATTTACTGACCCCTGCTCCCACGGTGTTCACCGTTGCCGGCACCAACGGCAAAGGCACCACCTGTCGCACCCTCGAAGCCATTCTGCTAGCCGCCGGCCTGCGCGTCGGCGTCTACAGTTCGCCGCATCTGGTGCGCTATACCGAACGCGTGCGCATTCAGGGGGAAGAGTTGAGCGAAGCGGAGCACAGCCGCTCGTTCGCCGCCATTGAGGCCGGCCGCGGCGAAACGTCGCTGACCTATTTCGAATTCGGCACCCTGTCGGCGCTGCAGCTGTTCAAACAGGCGCGGCTCGACGTGGTGATCCTGGAAGTGGGCCTGGGCGGGCGTCTCGACGCGACCAACATCGTCGATCCGAGCGTGGCGGTGATCACCAGCATTGCGCTCGATCATACCGACTGGCTGGGCAACGATCGCGAAAGCATCGGCCGTGAAAAGGCCGGTATTTTCCGCAGCGGCAAGCCGGCGGTGGTGGGCGAACCCGACATGCCGGAGAGCATTCGTCAGGTTGCCGAAACGCTGAGCGCGCCGCTGTATCGCCGCGGTGAAGCCTGGCGCTTCAGCGAGCAGGGCGATCGCTGGCAGTGGCAGGGTGGCGACACGCTGCTGACCGATCTGCCGACGCCGAACGTACCGCTGGCCAACGCCGCTACCGCGCTGGCGGCGCTGAACTGCTCCCCGCTGGAAATCGACGAACGCGCGATTTTCACCGGGCTGCAGCAGGCGACGCTGCCGGGGCGTTTCCAGATCGTGCGGCGGGAGCCGATGCTGATCCTCGACGTGGCGCACAACCCGCACGCCGCCGGCTATCTGGCCGGGCGCCTGGCCAAACTGCCGCGCGACGGCGGCAAGGTGCGCGCGGTGGTGGGCATGCTGTCGGACAAGGACATCGCCGGCACGCTGGCCTGCCTCAGCGAGCAGGTGGATGAATGGTACTGCGCGCCGCTCGACGGGCCGCGCGGCGCCAGCGTCGAACAGCTGGCGCAACATCTGACGGAACCGCGCCGCTTTAATGATGTCGAAACTGCCTGGCGGCAGGCTATGCAGGATGCTGATAAACAGGATATTGTGATCGTCTGTGGATCGTTCCACACCGTGGCGCAGGTGATGGCGGCGTTAGACGAGATGCGGGGAGTGTGAGTGGCGAGTAAATTTCAGAACCGACTGGTCGGAACCGTGATTCTGGTGGCGCTGGGGGTAATCATCCTGCCAGGGCTGCTGGACGGCAAAAAGAAGCATTACGAGGATGAATTCGCGGCCATTCCGTTGGTGCCGAAGGCGGGCGACGTCGAGGAGAACGACGTGCTGCCGCCGGTGACGCAACCGCTGCCGGCGCAGCCGCCGGAAGGGGCGGGCGCGCTGGTCGAGCAGCAGGCGGCCAACGAAGCGGCGGCGCAACAGGCAGTGCGGCAGAGCGCTCAGCAACCGACGCAGGTGGCGCCGCCGCCGGTCGAAACGCGTCCTCAGCCGGTGCCACAGCCTAAGCCGAAACCGGTGGAAACCAAACCGGTAGAAGTGAAGCCGAAACCGACACCGCAACCGAAGCCGGTGGAAGTGAAGCCGGCGCCGAAACCTGAACCGACGCCGAAGCCTGAACCGGCGCCGCAGCCGAAACCGACGGAAGAAAAAGCGCCGGCAGGGCAAGCCTATGTCGTGCAGCTCGGGGCGTTGAAAAACGCCGCCAAGGCGAACGAGATTGTCGCCTCGCTGCGCCTCTCGGGCTATCGCGCCTTTACCGTGCCGTCAACGCCGGTGCAGGGGCAGATCACCCGCATCTACGTCGGCCCGGATGCCTCCAGGCAGAAGCTGCAGGCGGCGCTGCCGTCGCTGAACTCGATCAGCGGGCTGAGCGGGCAGGTGAAACCGTACGGCCGTTAAAACCCCGCAGGGGCGCAGCAGGATGCGCCCCTGAATTAAGGAGTGGTGGAGAGATCGCAAGAAAAACCGCGCCTTTTACAGGCGAAATCACCTATGTAGGCGCGGCGATTGGGAATTTTTTGATCGCCGCTTTTTATTTGTAACGTGGTAGGAAATCCCCTACGCAAACGTTTTCTTTTTCTGTTAGAATTCGCCGCGAATTGGATGCAGGGGCGATTCATCATTGGAATAGTTCATGGTCTGGATTGATTACGTCATTATAGCGGTGATTGGATTTTCGGCTCTGGTGAGCCTGATCCGAGGGTTTGTTCGCGAAGCATTGTCACTTGTGACATGGGGATGTGCGTTTTTTGTTGCCAGCCATTTCTACTCTTACCTTGCGGTCTATTTCACTCGTTTTGAAGATGAACTGGTGCGAAACGGTATCGCGATCGCGATTTTGTTCATCGCGACCTTGATCGTAGGGGCTATTGTTAACTATGTGATTAGCTCACTGGTAGAGAAAACCGGGTTGTCGGGCACCGACCGGGTGTTGGGCATCTGCTTCGGCGCGCTGCGCGGAGTGTTGATCGTCGCGGCGATCCTGTTCTTCCTGGATACCTTTACCGGCTTTTCACAGAGTGCCGACTGGAAACAGTCGCAGCTCATTCCCCAGTTCAGTTACGTCATCAGGTGGTTCTTTGACTACCTGCAGAGCACGTCGAGTTTCTTGCCGACCCAATTGCCGGGGCGGTAGCGCTGATGAGGAAAAGACAACATGTGCGGTATTGTCGGTATCGCCGGTTTCATGCCGGTAAACCAGTCGATTTATGATGCGCTGACGGTGCTTCAGCACCGGGGCCAGGATGCCGCAGGCATCGTCACCATTGACGCCCACAACGGGTTCCGTTTGCGTAAAGCCAACGGCCTGGTGAAGGATGTGTTTGAGGCGCGCCATATGCAACGCTTGCAGGGCAACATGGGCATTGGCCATGTGCGTTACCCGACGGCCGGCAGCTCGAGCGCCTCTGAGGCCCAGCCTTTCTACGTCAACTCGCCGTTCGGCATTACGCTGGCCCACAACGGTAATCTGACCAACGCCCATGAGCTGCGCCAAAAGCTGTTCGAAAGCGGCCGCCGCCATGTCAACACCACCTCCGACTCGGAAATCCTGCTGAACGTGCTGGCCAGCGAGCTGGACCGTTTCCCGCATTACCCGCTGGAGGCTGACAACATCTTTACCGCGGTCGCCGCCATGCATCAGCAACTGCGCGGCGCTTACGCCTGCGTAGCGATGATCATCGGCCACGGCCTGCTGGCGTTCCGCGATCCGAACGGCATTCGCCCGCTGGTGATCGGCAAGCGCACGCTGGAAGATGGCCGCAGCGAGTACATGGTGGCTTCCGAGAGCGTGGCGCTGGATACCCTGGGCTTTGAATTCCTGCGCGACGTGGCGCCGGGTGAAGCGGTGTACATCACCACCAAGGGCCAGCTGTTCACTCGCCAGTGCGCAGAGAACCCGAAAACCAACCCGTGCCTGTTCGAATACGTTTATTTCGCGCGCCCGGACTCCTTTATGGACAAGATCTCGGTCTACAGCGCCCGTGTGCGCATGGGCCAGAAACTGGGCGAGAAGATCGCCCGCGAGTGGGAAGATCTGGACATCGACGTGGTGATCCCGATTCCGGAAACCTCCTGCGACATCGCGCTGGAGATCGCACGCATTCTCGAGAAGCCATACCGCCAGGGCTTCGTGAAGAACCGCTACGTCGGCCGCACCTTTATCATGCCGGGCCAGCAGGCGCGTCGTCAGTCGGTGCGCCGCAAGCTGAACGCCAACCGCGCCGAGTTCCGCGACAAGAACGTGCTGCTGGTGGATGACTCCATCGTGCGCGGCACCACGTCGGAACAGATCGTCGAAATGGCGCGCGAAGCGGGTGCCAAGCGCGTGTACCTGGCTTCCGCCGCGCCGGAAGTGCGTTTCCCGAACGTCTACGGCATCGACATGCCAAGCGCCAACGAACTGATTGCCCACGGGCGTGAAGTGGATGAGATCCGCCAGATCATCGGCGCCGACGGGCTGATTTTCCAGGACCTGGACGATCTGATCGAAGCGGTGCGCGAAGAAAACCCGGACATCACCCAGTTCGAATGCTCGGTGTTCAACGGCATCTACGTGACCAAAGACGTCGACCAAAGCTATCTGGAATACCTGGAGTCGCTGCGCAGCGACGACGCCAAGGCGCTGCGGGTGCAAACCGAAGCGGAAAATCTGGAACTGCACAACGAAGGCTAACCCCCTGCGTTGATCCCTCAAGGTGCATCGCCGCGTCTGCGGCGGTGCGCCTTGCTCCTCCGACTTGCTTATCCCTCGCCATTGCGGCAAAGTCTGCCTGATCTTACTTTTTACGGCAGAGGCCATTTTCCATGAAACGACTCATCATCGGCATTTCCGGCGCCAGCGGCGCTATCTACGGCGTGCGCCTGTTACAGGTTTTGCGCGACGTCGCAGAGGTGGAAACCCATTTGGTGATGAGCAACGCAGCAAGGCAGACGCTGGCGCTGGAAACGCCGTACAGCCTGCGGGAAGTGCAGGCGCTGGCCGACGTGGTGCACGATGCGCGCGACATCGCCGCCGGCATCTCCTCCGGCTCCTTCAAAACCCTGGGTATGGCGATCCTGCCCTGCTCGATCAAAACCCTGTCCGGCATCGTCAACAGCTACAGCGACGGGCTGCTGACCCGCGCCGCCGACGTGGTGCTCAAAGAGCGCCGTCGTTTGGTGCTGTGCGTGCGGGAAACGCCGCTGCATCTGGGGCACCTGCGGTTGATGACCCAGGCGGCGGAGATGGGCGCGGTGATCATGCCGCCGGTGCCGGCGTTTTACCACCAGCCGAAAAGCGTGGAAGACATCATCGATCAGACCGTCAATCGGGTGATCGATCAGTTTGATATCGAACTGCCGACCGATCTGTTCACCCGCTGGCAGGGTGTCAATTAACAGTTTTATCCCTAAATTGGCACATTTGTGCAACACCGCACTGAATTGGGGCGGAGTATGCACCATAATGATCCCACTTCATCACGCTCACTGTTTCATGGCGCCGCCTTGTCGCGGCTGCCAGTGGCGCGGCCCCGACCGGCCGATTTAATTTTGCGGTTATCGTCCCAGGAAACAGTATTGTGTAGGCCGGAGCCGTTCCCTCCGCCCGTAGCATCGAATGTGGCACGATTACTGCAAATTGATTTGGTGGGGAAAGTAATGCCCGTAGTGGCATCAAAAAAATCAATTTGAGGGTAATTTATGAAAAAGCGGGTTTTGATTTTGCCGTTAGTTCTGGCTTTGAGCGCCGCCAGCAGCGCCTTTGCCGCCATTCCTTCCACGCTGAAGATTGGCACCGATCCGACTTACGCACCGTTTGAATCCAAAAACGCCAAAGGCGAATTGGTCGGCTTTGACATCGATTTGGCCAAAGAGCTGTGCAAACGCATCAATACCCAATGCACCTTCGTGGAGAGCGACTTCGACGCGCTGATCCCATCCCTCAAGGCGAAGAAAATCGACGCCATCATCTCTTCGCTGTCCATCACTGAAAAACGCCAGCAGGAAATCGCCTTTACCGACAAGCTGTATGCTGCCAACGCGCGTCTGATCGCGCCGAAGGGCTCCAAGCTGTTGCCCACCGTGGACGCCCTGAAAGGCAAGAGTGTGGGCGTGTTGCAGGGCACTACCCAGGAAGCCTACGCCAACGCCATGTGGCAGCCGAAGGGTATCACCGTGGTGCCTTACCAGAACCAGGATCTGGTTTACGCCGATCTGGCTTCCGGCCGTATCGACGCCGCCTTCCAGGATGAAGTGGCGGGCAGCGACGGCTTCCTGAAACAGCCGCCGGGCAAAGACTATGCGTTCGCCGGCGAATCGGTGAAGGATGACAAGTTCTTCGGCGTCGGCACCGGCATGGGGCTGCGCAAGACCGATACCGAGCTGAAAGCGGCGCTGGACAAAGCCTTCGCCGAGATGCGTAAAGACGGCACCTACGACAAATACGCGAAAAAGTACTTCGACTTTGACGTCTACGGCGGGTAATCCGCTTCCCGTTCCATGCTGTGACTGCGGGGCCGGTGCGCCGGCCCCGATGGTTCGGATCCTAGACCACAGGGTGAAGTAGATGCTGCAAGGCTATTCCCAACTGATTTTCGAGGGGGCTCTGGTGACGTTGGAGCTGGCCCTCAGTTCCGTGGTGCTGGCGGTGGTGATCGGCCTGATCGGCGCCGGTGGCAAACTGTCCCATAACCCCTTTATCTCCGGTCTGTTCGGCGCCTATACCACGCTGATCCGCGGCGTGCCCGATCTGGTGCTGATGCTGCTGATCTTTTACGGTCTGCAAATCGCGCTGAACAACATCACTACGCTGCTGGGCTTCTCGCAGATCGATATCGATCCGCTCGGCGCAGGCATCATTACCCTCGGCTTTATCTACGGCGCTTATTTTACCGAGACCTTCCGCGGCGCCTATCTGGCGGTGCCGAAAGGGCAGATCGAAGCGGCGACGGCCTACGGCTTCAGCGGCGCGCAGATCTTCCGGCGCATTCTGTTCCCGGCGATGATGCGCTTCGCTTTGCCGGGCATCGGCAACAACTGGCAGGTAATCCTGAAGGCGACGGCGCTGGTGTCGATCCTCGGCCTGAACGACGTGGTAAAAGCCACGCAGCTGGCGGGGAAAGGCACCTATCAGCCGTTCTTCTTCGCCATCGTAGCCGGCGTGGTTTACCTGATCTTCACTACCGTTTCCAACGGCGTGCTGCTGTGGCTTGAACGGCGTTACTCACTGGGCGTCAAGAGGGCCGAGCTATGATTGAGATCCTGCAACAGTATTGGCAGTCGCTGCTGTGGAGCGACGGCTACCGCTTCACCGGCGTGGCGGTAACGCTGTGGCTGCTGATCGCCTCGGTGGTGATGGGCGGGCTGCTGGCAATCCCGATGGCGGTGGCGCGCGTCTCTTCCATCCGCTGGGTGCGTTTCCCGGTGTGGCTCTACACCTATGTGTTTCGCGGTACGCCGCTGTACGTGCAGCTGCTGGTGTTCTACTCCGGCATGTACAGCCTTGAGATCGTGCGCGGCAGCGAGTTTCTCAATGCGTTTTTCCGCAGCGGGCTCAACTGCACCATCCTGGCACTGACGCTCAACACCTGCGCCTATACCACCGAGATCTTCGCCGGGGCGATCCGCTCGGTGCCGCACGGTGAAATCGAGGCCGCCAACGCCTACGGTTTCTCGCGCTTCAAGATGTATCGCTGCATCATTTTACCTTCGGCGCTGCGCACCGCGCTGCCGGCTTACAGCAACGAAGTGATCCTGATGCTGCACTCCACCGCGCTGGCGTTTACCGCCACCGTGCCGGATCTGCTGAAGATCGCGCGCGACATCAACGCCGCGACCTATCAGCCGTTCTACGCTTTCGGCATCGCGGCGGTGCTGTACCTGATCATCTCCTACGTGTTAATCAGCCTGTTCCGCAAAGCTGAAAAACGCTGGATGGCACACGTTAGTCACTGATAAATGACGGGAAGAAAAACCATGTCTGAGAATAAATTAGCCGTCACCGAACTGCACAAACGCTATGGCGACCACGAAGTGCTGAAGGGCGTCTCGCTGGCTGCCAACGCCGGGGATGTGATCAGCATCATCGGCTCCTCCGGCTCCGGTAAAAGCACCTTTCTGCGCTGCATCAACTTCCTCGAGAAGCCGAGCGAAGGCTCGATCAGCCTGAACAACGAAGACATTCGCATGGTGCGCGACAAAGACGGCCAGCTGAAGGTGTTCGACAAGAAGCAGCTGCAGCTGCTGCGCACCCGCCTGACCATGGTGTTCCAGCATTTCAACCTGTGGAGCCACATGACGGTGCTGGAGAACGTGATGGAGGCGCCGGTGCAGGTGCTGGGGCTGAGCAAGGCCGAAGCGCACGATCGCGCGGTTCGCTATCTGGATAAGGTGGGCATCGATGAGCGGGCGCGCGGCAAATACCCGGTGCACCTGTCGGGCGGCCAGCAGCAGCGCGTTTCTATCGCCCGCGCGTTGGCGATGGAGCCGGAAGTGCTGCTGTTTGACGAACCGACGTCGGCGCTGGATCCCGAGCTGGTGGGCGAGGTGCTGCGCATCATGCAGAAGCTGGCGGAGGAGGGGAAAACCATGGTGGTGGTGACGCACGAAATGGAGTTTGCGCGCCACGTTTCCAACCACGTGATTTTCCTGCACAAAGGATTGATTGAAGAGCAGGGGCCGCCTGCCGAGCTGTTCGGCAACCCCAAAAGCCCGCGCCTGCAGCAGTTCCTGTCCGGCGCGTTGAAGTAACTTCAAATCAGCGGGCTTCGGCCCGCTGATTAATCACGTCATCCAGTGCCTGTTCCAACTCCAGATAGCGGAAGTGGAAGCCGGCCTCCTCCAGCCGCTTCGGCACCGCCCGCTGGCCGCCGAGCACCAGCACCGCCGCTTCCCCCATCAACAAACGCATGACGAACGCCGGCACCCGCAGAAACGCCGGGCGATCGAGCACGTTGGCCAATTGGGCGGCGAACTGCTCGTTATGCACCGGGTAGGGAGCGACCATGTTAAACGGGCCGGTCAGAGTGGCGTGATCCAGCAGATAAAGAATGCCGTTGATCATGTCTTCGAGATGGATCCACGGCAGGTATTGGCGGCCGTCGCCGATCGGGCCGCCCAGCCCGAAGCGGAACGGCGGCAGCATTTTAGCCAGCGCGCCGCCCTGTGGCGCCAGCACTACGCCGGTGCGCAGCAGGCAGACGCGGGTGGCGTCGCTCTGCGCCTGCAGCGCCAGCGCTTCCCAGCGTTGGCACAGTTGGTGGGTGAATTCGTCGTGTGGCGGTTCCTCTTCGGTGACCACCGCCTGCCCCTGGTCGCCATAGTAGCCGACGGCGGAACCGGAAATCAGCACGCCGGGCGGCGTGCTGCCGGCCTTGATAAGCTGCGCCAACCGTTCGGTCAAATCCCAGCGGCTGCGGCACAGCCGCTCTTTCTGCTGCGCGCTCCAGCGCTTGTCGGCGATAGGTTCGCCGGCCAAATTGATCACCGCATCGAAGTCATCCAGCGACTGCCGGTCGTCCAGCGTTTGCCAATAGCTCGGCTGGTCGCCCAGCCGGGCTCGGGCTCGCCGTTCGTCTCGTGTCAGCACCGTAATGTGGTGAGAAAGCGCCAGCAGCCTGGCCGTCAGGCTGCTGCCTATCAATCCCGTTGCGCCGGTGATCAGGATCCGCATGGTCGACCTCCCTGAGTTAGTCCCGGCGGTAGCTCATGGTCATGGAGACCGAATCGGCGTAGCGCAGGGCCAGAAGTTTATCTATCTCCACTTCAGCATAGGTCACCCAGGCATGTTCTTTTACGATATCGAGCACATCCTGCGTTAATTTTTCCAGCAGCGCGAAGCGGTTATCTTCCACATGGCGGATGATCGCTTTGGTGATGGTGCGGTAGTTGAGCGCGTCGGCGATGTCTTCGCTGTTGCGCGCCTTGTCCGCCGGGTAGTGGATCGCCACGTTGATCAGGACGTCCTGTCGGTTGTTGATTTCCTCTTCCTTGATACCGATGAACGTGCGCAACCGCAGATTTTTAATGCGAATAACGGCGTCGGGTTGACTGAAAGACATCAGAGATTCTCCATAGATCTGATTATTGGCGTTCAGAATACACGGAAAGTAGGGAAATGATAACGCAGGGGCGATGTGACTCCCCGGCGGCGGGGAGTCGGGGAGCGGGGTTAGCCCTGTTCGGCCAGCTTATAGGCGCGCTCGGTCGCCGGGCGGTTGTTGATGCGCTCGAACCAGTTGCGCACCGCCGGGTAATCCGCCAGATCGATGCGCTGGCGCGGATGCGACACCACCCACGGGTAGGTGGCGATATCGGCGATGCTGTAGTTGTCGCCGCCCAGGTACGGGTGCTTTTGCAGCTCGGCTTCCAGCACGCCATACAGCCGTTTGGTTTCCAGCTGGTAGCGCTCGATGGCGTAAGGCACCGGCTGCGGCGCGTAGTGGTTGAAGTGGTGATTCTGCCCGAGCATCGGCCCGAACCCGGCCACCTGCCAGAACAGCCACTGCAGGGTGGCGGCACGCTCGCGCAGGCCCTTGCTCAACAGCTTGCCGGTTTTCTCCGCCAGATACAGCAGGATTTCCCCGGACTCGAACAGGCTGATTGGCGCGCCGCCGTCCACCGGTTGCTGATCGACGATCGCCGGGATTTTGTTGTTGGGAGAAATGCTCAGAAAGTCCGGTTTGTACTGCTCGCCGGCGCTGATGTTTACGCGATGGATACGGTAGGGTAAGCCGACCTCTTCCAAAAACAAGGTGATCTTGTGACCATTGGGAGTAGGCGCGTAATACAGGTCAATCATGTTGCCTCCTGCGGTAAGGTGATCTGTAATTCATTACACGTTGCTGCGGTCTTCGCCGCGCACAAAGGTATATCAGAGATCCAACAATAGCAGCTAAGGATAGCAGGCTATGTGGGATTCGTCCGATGCTATCTGCGCGGTTGGATCACAATTCTCCACCGGGGCGGGCGGCGGTTTGCCGCACGGCGCCGTCGCGGTAAAATGGCGCTTATTTCCCTCTATAGGACAAGGTTATGAAGCTGATGTTCGCCTCGGATATCCACGGATCGCTGCCGGCCACCGAACGCGTGCTGGAATTGTTTGAACAAAACGGCGCCGACTGGCTGATTCTTCTGGGTGATTTGCTGAATCACGGCCCGCGCAACGCGCTGCCGGCCGGGTATCAGCCCGCTCAGGTTGCCGAACGATTGAATCGCTATAGCGACAAGATCATCGCCGTTCGCGGCAATTGCGACAGCGAGGTCGATCAGATGCTGCTGACGTTTCCCATCGAGGCGCCCTGGCAACAGGTTTTACTGCAAAAAAGACGATTGTTTTTGACCCACGGTCACCTTTATCATCCCTCGGCACTGCCGCCGTTATCCCGCGGTGACGTCCTGGCCTACGGCCATACGCATCTGCCGCAGGCGGAGCGGCAGGGTGAGATCTATTGCTTCAATCCGGGCTCGGTCAGCATTCCCAAAGGGGGCTTTCCGGCCAGCTACGGCATGTTGGATCGGGGCACTTTGCGCGTGCTGACGCTCGACGACGGCAAGGTCGTCGCGGAGGTGGCGTTAACACGCTAAACGCACTAATTTATACACACACAATAAAAATCTTTGAAAAACACTCATTGATTAACCAGCGCGCGGGATGCATCGCGCCAAAATAGAAGGTTTTAGAGGATGGCGGAACAGGGTCAGGCTGCAGATACCGAATGGGTTGATATCGTCGACGAGCAAAACGAGGTGATCGCGCAATCCAGTCGTCAACAGATGCGGGCGGAGCGGCTGCGTCATCGTGCTACCTATATTGTGGTGCATGATGGGATGGGAAAAATTCTGGTGCAGCGTCGCACCGAGATCAAGGACTTCTACCCGGGCTGGTTGGACGCGACGGCGGGTGGCGTAGTGCAAAGCGGTGAAAACGTGCTGGACTCGGCGCGCCGCGAGGCGGAAGAAGAGCTGGGTATCGCCGGCGTGCCTTTCGCCGAACACGGTCTGTTCTACTTCGAAGAAGAGCAGTGCCGGGTGTGGGGCGCGCTGTTCAGCTGCGTTTCGCACGGCCCGTTCGCGCTGCAGGAAGAAGAAGTGGCCGAGGTGTGCTGGCTGACGCCGGAAGAGATCACCGCGCGCTGCGACGAGTTTACCCCGGATTCGCTGAAGGCGCTGTCGCTGTGGCTGACGCGCAACAACGAGCAGGATTACGGTAAGCCGCTCGACAACCACTGAGACGCCAACGCGTGAGAAAGCCGGTCATCGACCGGCTTTTTTTATGGCGCGGATTCAGCAGCTGTCGCGGCGGCACAGCGTGGCGGGCAGGGAGCCTGCCGGCAGCCAGGGCTGCTCGTTCAGCCGCGCCAGCAGCGCCTGGCCGGCCTGAATGCCGATGTCGCGATGCGGAATGGTCATGGTGGTCAGCGGCGGCTGGCAGACCCGGCTGAACTCGCTGTTGCCGAACCCCACCACCGCCAGATTGTCCGGCACCTTGATGCGCCGCCGCTGGCATTCATACAGCGCGCCGCCGGCCAGTTCGTCCGAGGCGCACACCAGCGCGTCCAGCTCCGGCCAGGCCAGCAAGAATTCCGGCAGCTGCTGCGCGCCGGTGCTGAAGCTGGCGGGCTGCGCGGCGTTGATCACCCGATGCGGCGACATATGGTTGCGCAGCAGCGCCTTGTGCCAGCCCTGCAGGTGCTGCTGGAAAATCCACTGTTCTTGGTTGGCGCACAGCAGCCCGATGTTCTGATAGCCGCTGGCGATCACCGTTTGCGTCAGCTGATACATGGCCGCCACATAGTCGATGCCGATGCTCATATCGATCGGATCGGCGCGCACGGCGCCGATCTCCACCACCGGAATGTTGGCGGCGATCAGCGCGTTGCGGGCGTTTTGCGAATGCTCGACGCTGAGCAGCACCGCCGCCGCCAGGTTGTAAGAGAGCAGGGTCTCCAGCAGCTTCTCTTCGCGCTCCAGATGGTGCTGCGATTCCGCCAGCATGATGTGATAACCGGCCGGCTGCAGCACTTTCTGCAGGCCGGCGAACATCTCGGCGCAGCCAGATTCGGACAGGCTGGGCACCACCATGGCGATGGTGTAGGACGAGGCCGACGCCAGCGAACTGGCGGCCAGGTTGGGCAGATACCCCAGTTCGCTTACCGCGGCTTCAATCTTCTCGCGCAGTTTGTCTGAAACCTGCTCCGGCGTGCGCAGCGCGCGCGACACCGTCATGGTGCCGACGCCTGCCAGCTGCGCTACGTCAGCCAACGTCACCCTGCCCGTGCTGCGTCGTTTTTTACCGATCGACATGCCTAATCCCGACTGAAATGCGCGCGCGGCGCATAAAAATGGTGAGGGCGGGAAGCCGACGGCGCGGCTTCGACGATCCCCGTATGCGGCACATTCTACCCCGTTACCCGAAAGAGCGAGAAAAAATTGTGGTTAACACCATGCCGCGGCGCGGCGTTTTGATAGCGCTATCACAGATCTGCATGATAGCGCTTTGGTAGCGCTATCTTTGTGATATCCATCACTGTGTGGCCGGGAGGGGTTGATTAAAGTTTTACCGTCGTCGGTGAATTAATCACCGGCCGAAACCATCAACCTTTAGGAGGGTAACGTGCTGAAAGAGTGGCTGACCGCCGATCATATACAGCTGTGCGAACGGGTGGAGGACTGGCGCCAGGCGGTAACGCTGAGTGCGCAGCCGCTGCTGCAAGACGGCGTGATTACGCCGAATTACCTGACGGCCATCTTTCATCAGCAGGAGAAGCTCGGCCCTTACTTTGTTCTGGCGCCGGGCATCGCCATGCCGCACGCCCGGCCCGAAGAGGGCGCCAACGCGCTGGGATTATCGCTGTTGAAGATCCATCAGGGGGTGAACTTTCATTCCGCAGATAACGATCCGGTTCAGGTGGTGGTGATGCTTTCGGCGCCCGACGGCGACAGCCACATCGAGTTGATTTCGCAACTGGCGGAATTATTTTCAGACAATCAGGCCATGGAGGCGTTATTTCACGCCAAAGATAAACGGCAAATCGAGGATATTATCGCCCGCTATTAACGCTTAATCACCAGGAACACTATTAATGCTAACAACGCCGGGAATATGACCGGCGGCGCTACCCTACACGCTAAATTCAACAGGTGGATATTATGAAAATCATGGCGATTTGCGGTTCCGGTCTCGGCAGCAGTTTTATGGTGGAAATGAACATTAAAAAGGTGCTGAAAAAGATGGGCGTGGAGGCCGAGGTCGAACATTCCGATCTGTCGTCCGCCACCCCCGGCGCCGCCGACGTGTTCGTGATGGCGAAAGACATCGCCGACAGCGCCAGCGTACGGGCCGAGCAGCTGGTGGTGATCAGCAACATCATCGACATTAATGAGCTGGAAGCCAAGCTGCGCGCTTACTTCGAAGCCCACTCAATCATCTGAATAAAACGATTGGCGAGGTGGATATGTTTATCCAGGAAACGCTTAAGTTTGTGGTGGATATATTAAAGGTGCCTTCGGTGCTGGTCGGGCTTATTGCGCTGATCGGTTTGCTGGCGCAAAAGAAATCGTTTTCCGACGTGGTGAAAGGCACGGTAAAAACCATTCTCGGCTTTATCGTTTTGGGCGGCGGCGCCACGGTATTGGTCGGGTCGCTCAATCCGCTGGGCGGCATGTTCGAACATGCGTTCAATATTCAGGGCATCATTCCGAATAACGAAGCGATCGTCTCCATCGCGCTGGAGAAATACGGCGCCTCCACCGCGCTGATCATGGCGTTCGGCATGGTGGCGAATATCGTGGTAGCGCGCTTCACCCGGCTGAAATACATCTTCCTGACCGGCCACCACACCTTCTACATGGCCTGCATGATCGGCATCATCCTGACGGTGGCGGGCTTCGAGGGCGTGCAGTTGGTGTTTACCGGCGCGCTGACCCTGGGGCTGGTGATGGCGTTCTTCCCGGCGATCGCCCAGCGCTATATGCGCCGCATCACCGGCAATGACGATATCGCCTTCGGCCACTTCGGCACCCTGGGCTACGTGCTGTCCGGCTGGATCGGCTCGAAGGTGGGTAAAAACTCGCGCTCGACCGAAGAGATGAACCTGCCGAAAAACCTCAGCTTCCTGCGCGACAGCTCCATTTCGATCTCGATGACCATGATCGTCATCTACCTGATCCTGGCGATCTGCGCCGGCCGGGCCTATGTGGAAAGCGAGCTCAGCGGCGGCCAGAACTACCTGGTGTATTCGATCATTCAGGCCATCACCTTCGCCGCCGGGGTGTTCATCATCCTGCAAGGCGTGCGTTTGATTCTGGCGGAGATCGTGCCGGCGTTCACCGGCTTCTCGGAAAAGCTGGTGCCTAACGCGCGGCCGGCGCTGGATTGCCCGGTGGTCTATCCCTATGCCCCTAACGCGGTGCTGATCGGCTTCCTGTTCAGCTTCCTTGGCGGATTGGCCGGGCTGTTCCTGCTGGGGCAGCTGAAGATGGTGCTGATCCTGCCCGGCGTGGTGCCGCACTTTTTCACCGGCGCTACCGCCGGGGTGTTCGGCAACGCGACCGGCGGGCGGCGCGGCGCGATGCTGGGCGCCTTCGCCAACGGGCTGCTGATCACCTTCCTGCCGGTATTGCTGCTGCCGGTGCTGGGGGCGTTGGGCTTTGCCAACACCACCTTCTCCGACGCCGACTTCGGCGTGATCGGCATCCTGCTGGGCAACATGGCGCGCTTTATGTCGAAGGAGATGATCATGCTGGCGATCGTCGCCGTGTTCGCGCTGTTGGTGGCGCATAACTTCCTGGGAAAACGCAAAGGCGCGCCGGCCGCTGACCGCGTCGAGAAATAACGAGGGCAGACTGATGAACTACACAACGAGCGAAACGGAAATTGAAGAGCTGCATACCCTGGCGCGGGCGATCCGCCTGGAAACGCTGAAAGCGCTGACCGGGCTGGGCTTCGGCCACTACGGCGGCTGCATGTCGGTGGTGGAGACGATGGCGGTGCTGTACGGCAGCGTGATGCGCATCGATCCGGCGGATCCGGACTGGCCGGAGCGCGATGATTTCGTGCTGTCGAAAGGGCACGCCGGCCCGGCGCTGTACAGCACGCTGGCGATCAAGGGCTACTTCCCGCTGGCGGAGCTGAAGACCCTCAACCAGAACGGCACGCGTCTGCCAAGCCACCCGGACCGGCTGCGAACGCGCGGCGTGGACGCCACCACCGGTTCGCTGGGACAGGGCGTGTCGATCGCCGCCGGCATGGCGTTATCCCATCGGCTGGCGGGGCGCCGCAATCGGGTGTTCAGCATCCTCGGCGATGGGGAACTGAATGAAGGGCAGTGCTGGGAGGCGTTCCAGTTTATCGCCCACCACAATCTGAACAACCTGACGCTGTTCATCGATTACAACAAGCAACAGTTGGACGGCGCGCTGGACGAGGTGATCCAACCGTTCGATCTGGCCGCCAAGTTCCGCGCCTTCGGCTTTGAGGTGCAGACCATCAAGGGCGATGACATCGCGGCGCTGCTGGCGGCGGTAGCGCCGGTGCGCGGCGGCGAACAGCGGCCGCTGGCGATCGTGCTCGACAGCATCAAAGGGCAGGGCGTGACCTATCTGGAAAACCTGTCGAACTCTCACCACCTGCGCCTGACGCCGGACGTGCAGCAGGAAATCGAAAAAGCCATCGCCGAACTGGAGGCCGCCCATGTTTAACGTAGTGACGCAGTTGGAAAACGACGCCGTCGAAATGCGCAAAGTCTACGCCGGCGCGGTGCGTCGGCAGATTGAGGCGGGCGCGCCGATCATCGCGCTGGAAGCCGATTTGATGAGCTCGATGGCGATGGACGGCGTGCACAAGGATCACCCGCAGCACGTGATCAACTGCGGCATCATGGAGGCCAACGTGATCGGCGTCGCCGCCGGGCTGTCGCTCACCGGCCGGGTGCCGTTTGTGCATACCTTTACCGCCTTCGCCAGCCGCCGCTGTTTCGATCAGCTGTTCATGTCGCTGGATTATCAGCGCAACAACGTCAAGGTGATCGCCTCCGACGCAGGGGTGAGCGCCTGCCACAACGGCGGCACCCACATGTCGTTCGAGGATATGGGCATCGTGCGCGGGCTGGCGCATTCGGTGGTGCTGGAGGTGACCGACGCCACCATGTTCGCCGACATTCTGCGCCAGCTGATGGATCTGCGCGGCTTCTACTGGGTGCGCACCATTCGCAAGCAGGCGACGCGCATCTACCAGGAGGGCTCGCGCTTTACCATCGGCAAGGGCAACCTGCTGCGCGACGGCGACGACATTACGCTGATTGCCAATGGCATCATGGTGGCGGAGGCGCTGAAGGCGGCGCAGATGCTGGCGCAGCAGGGCGTCAGCGCGGCGGTGATCGATATGTTCACCCTCAAGCCTATCGACCGTGAACTGATCAAAACCTATGCGGCCAAAACCGGGCGCATCGTCACCTGTGAAAACCACAGCATTCATAACGGGCTGGGGTCGGCGGTGGCGGAGGTGCTGGCGGAAGAGTGCCCGACGCCGATGCGGCGCGTGGGGGTGAAGGAGCGTTACGGCCAGGTGGGCACCCAGGCATTTCTACAGCAGGAGTACGGTCTGACCGCCGAGCATATTCTGGAGGCTGTTGGGCAGTTGCTGCAAAAATAGTTCTCGAGTCAATAACAACTGCTGTAACGAATGAGGTCTGGTGCTCTGGATAAAACACATACCTTCCTGCCCAGTATCTGAGTTATGACTCACACGTTATCAACTGAGAAGCCCCTTAGGGGGCTTTTTGTTTTTAATGGATAATAGATGGCCAATGCTTGGGTAAAAAGAGATAATAAAAACAATCTAATAAATACAATAAGTTATATTCATGGAGTGAATAATGATAACAACAAGAGGCTCGTTCAGAAGGCTGACGCTAGGCGAGATCACGCTATCCCGCTCTTTCTATACCCTCATCATGATGATGTTGCTCAGTGGCTGTATGCTTGAAAAGCAACGTTTTTACGCTGCGGACATTACGCTGCGGGGAAATGATCTCTGTTTCTCTTTACCGCAAGCCTACTCAACACAGAGTGGCAGGGCCAGTCTGGTCAGCATTGCTATTGAACAACGGTTGGATAGTCAAACGCATGAGCTCTGGCGCAGGACCACTCTACCACCGAAGCCCGTTGAGACGATAACGCCCGGCCAATGTATCCCATACTCGTTCAAGGCATTTGAGAGCGATGTGCACTACACCGTGGCAATCAGCACCGTAGATCCTCAGGATGCAGATTCCAAACGTTTCTGGCAGCGCAGTTTCTCGCTGAAAATCAGCGACGGCAAGATTTGGCAGGTTATTGCCAGCGCGGAGTAATAAAGCCAAAGAGGGATGAATGAAATGACAAGAACGGCAATGTGTGTGAAGCGAAGTGATAGGCATAACGCTTGAGAGAGTGCCGTTGGGTTTCTGCACCATAAATTACATTCGGCTCTCAAGGAGGAGATTATGGCCGTGATTCCATTACTGCCGCCAGGCGGTTTTACTATTCTTGCCAGAAACTTGCGCGAGGCGCGCAGGCAGGGGCAACCGCGCAACATGGCGCTACCAGGTACTTACTATTGGTTCTACCATCAGGTAAAAAATCGGGGCCCTTGGGATTACAAGCAGCAAAATCGCGCATTGGCTAACTTTGGTAATTTCAATTATGGTGCGACCGGTACCGCGGCTGGAATTCCCGCAGATATTTTGTTGATGGGCGCTGGATTTACTCAGTCAAAAGCAGGAACATCGCGGCCAGAATGAAGTCAGTGGTATCAACGCCCGCCGTATGGTGATGACCCTCAGGATCAATATTGGATCAAGCAAGGAATTGATTATGCAAATCGGCATGGTTACTAAATGGGCTCATCGGCTGCTGACGGCAATTTTGTTGGTTATTGTCGTCGGATTGGCGGGGTACTGGTATGCCACCCGCGATACTTATGACGATAAGCTCTATAGCAAAAAGCAGTTGACCGACGATATTTGGCTCTACATCACCGAGTACCAGAATGCGGGGGCTACCGACACGGATGTCTATCGTTACTATTTGAACAGAAGCCTGGATGGGGATCCTATCAACGTGCTGAGTCAAAGTGCGCCAATCTTGACGGCGGATCGGGCTGATGCAACTATCCGTGGTGAGGGTAACCGCATCACCATCAATTTTTCCGGGAAGGTGTATTCCTTTACGAATTCGGCATTTTTCTATGCCACGAACAGCCAAACACCCATCATGCCTACCATTGATTTTTCTGCACGGGGCGTCAGCGCCTGGCGATGATGGTGGGTTGGCGGGTATTGTCTAAAACAGCATAATCACCAAGAATATCAGGCATAAAAAAGCCAGTCAGGATCACCTGACTGGCTTTTTTTAACGGTTTATTACGCCTTGGCGGCAGCATCAGCCTGGGAAGACTGGATCGCCGTCAGCGCAACGGTGTAGACGATATCGTCAACCAGTGCGCCGCGCGACAGGTCGTTCACCGGCTTGCGCATGCCTTGCAGCATCGGCCCGATGGAGACCAGGTCAGCGGAACGCTGTACCGCTTTGTAGGTGGTGTTGCCGGTGTTCAGATCCGGGAAGATGAACACGGTCGCCTGGCCGGCTACCGGTGAGTTCGGCGCCTTGGACTTGGCAACGTCGGCCATGATGGCGGCGTCGTACTGCAGCGGGCCGTCGATGATCAGGTCCGGGCGTTTTTCCTGCGCCAGACGGGTCGCTTCGCGCACTTTCTCGACGTCGCTGCCCGCACCGGAGTTGCCGGTGGAGTAGGAGATCATCGCTACGCGAGGCTCGATGCCGAAGGCCGCGGCGGAATCCGCAGACTGGATGGCGATCTCAGACAGCTGCTCGGCGGTCGGATCCGGGTTGATCGCGCAGTCGCCGTAGACCAGTACCTGGTCAGGCAGCAGCATGAAGAACACGGAGGACACCAGCGAGCTGCCCGGCGCGGTTTTGATCAGCTGCAACGGCGGACGGATGGTGTTGGCGGTGGTGTGAACCGCGCCGGAGACCAGACCGTCGACTTCGCCTTGTTCCAGCATCAGGGTGCCGAGCACCACGTTGTCTTCCAGCTGCTCGCGCGCGACCACTTCGGTCATGCCTTTGCTCTTGCGCAGCTCAACCAGACGCGGCACGTAGTTTTCACGTACGGCGACCGGATCGACGATTTCGATGCCTTTGCCCAGCTCAACGCCTTGCGCTGCCGCGACGCGCTGGATCTCGTCCGGGTTGCCGAGCAACACGCATTCCGCGATGCCGCGTTCGGCGCAGATGGCTGCCGCTTTCACGGTGCGCGGCTCGTCGCCTTCCGGCAGCACGATGCGTTTGCCGGCTTTACGCGCCAGCTCGGTCAGCTCGTAACGGAACGCCGGTGGAGACAGACGGCGTGAACGTTCGGAGGTGGCGGTCAGCGAGTCGATCCACTCGGTGTTGATGTGGCTGGCCACGTAGTTCTGCACTTTCTCGATGCGCTGGTGGTCGTCCGCCGGCACTTCGAGGTTGAAGCTCTGCAGGCTCAGCGAGGTCTGCCAGGTGTTGGTGTCGACCATGAACACCGGCAGGCCGGTCTGGAAGGCGCGTTCGCACAGCTTCTTGATCGGCTCGTCGATGGCGTAGCCGCCGGTCAGCAGGATGGCGCCGATTTCCACGCCGTTCATCGCCGCCAGGCAGGCGGAGACCAGCACGTCAGGACGGTCTGCGGAGGTCACCAGCAGAGAGCCCGGGCGGAAGTGTTCCAGCATGTGCGGGATGCTGCGCGCACAGAAGGTCACGGACTTCACGCGGCGAGTCATGATGTCGCCTTCGTTGACCACGCGGGCCTTCAGGTGGCGAGCCATGTCGATGGCGCGGGTGGCGATCAGATCGAAGCTCCACGGCACGCAGCCCAGAACCGGCAGCGGGCTGTTGGCGAACAGCTGCGCAGGATCGACGTGGGCGATGCTGGCTTTGGTGGAGTCGTCGAAGATTTCGGACAGGTCAGGACGGGTGCGGCCCTGATCGTCGACCGGTGCGTTCAGCTTGTTGATGATTACGCCGGTGATGTTTTTGTTCTTGCTGCCGCCGAAGCTGGTGCGCGCCAGTTCGATGCGCTCTTTCAGCTGCGCCGGCGAGTCGTTGCCCAGCGCCAGCACGAAGACGATCTCGGCGTTCAGGGTTTTGGCGATCTCGTAGTTCAGCGCGTTGGCGAACTGATGCTTGCGGGTCGGCACCAGGCCTTCGATCAGCACCACTTCCGCGTCTTTGGTGTTCTCGTGGTAGCGCGCCACGATCTCTTCCATCAGCACGTCTTGCTGGTTGGAGCTCAGCAGGCCCTCAACGTAGTCCATGCGCAGCGGTTCGGCCGCCGGAATGGTGGAGTTGCTGCTGCGGATGATGGTGGTGGTCTGGTCGAGCGCGTTGTCGCCGGTGCGCGGTTGAGCGATAGGCTTGAACACGCTCAGACGAACGCCTTTTTGCTCCATGGAGCGGATGACACCCAGGCTGACGCTGGTCAGGCCGACGCTGGTGCCGGTGGGGATCAACATAATAGTACGTGACACAGAATAGTCCTCTTCACGATTAACATGAGGCTAAAACAACACCGTCAGCCTGGGCTGACGGTGTTTTGAGAGCATTACGCGGTCAGGCGGGATGCGTCCTGCGCGATGACCAACTCTTCGTTGGTCGGGATCACCAGCGCCAGGCGGCTGCCGTCTTTGGTGATGGCGCCGGATTTGCCGAAGCGAGCGGCCATGTTGCGGTCGTGGTCGATTTCGAAGCCCAGCAGGCCCAGTTTGTTCAGGGTCAGCTCACGCACCATGCCGGCGTTCTCGCCGATGCCGCCGGTGAAGATCACCGCGTCCAGACGGCCTTCCATCAGGGCGCTGTATGCGCCGATGTATTTGGCCAGACGGTGGCAGAACACGTCCATGGCGCGTTTGGCGTCGGCTTTGCTGTCGTAGTTGTCTTCAACGTAACGGCAGTCGCTGGTGACTTCGGTCAGGCCCAGCAGGCCGGATTCTTTGGTCAGCATCTTGTTGATCTGGTCAACGCTCATGCCGAGAGAATCGTGCAGGTGGAAGATGATAGCCGGATCGATGTCACCGCTGCGGGTGCCCATCACCAGGCCTTCCAGCGGGGTCAGACCCATGGAGGTATCAACGCACTGGCCGTTGCGCACTGCGGTAACGGAACCGCCGTTGCCCAGGTGGCAAGTGATCACGTTCACTTCTTCTACCGGCTTGTTCAGCATCTTCGCGGCTTCCTGAGTCACGTAGAAGTGGCTGGTGCCGTGTGCGCCGTAGCGGCGAACGCCGTGGTCGCGGTACAGGCTGTACGGCAGGGCGTACAGGTAAGATTCTTCCGGCATGGTCTGGTGGAACGCGGTGTCGAACACGGCAACGTTCTTGTCGGCCAGGTTAGGGAAGGATTTCAGCGCTTCCGCGATGCCGATCAGGTGAGCCGGGTTGTGCAGTGGTGCAAACGGCACGGAATCTTTGATACCCTGCAGAACTTCGTCGTTGATCACGGCGGAAGCGGTGAACTTCTCGCCGCCGTGCACGATGCGGTGGCCGATGGCGGTCAGCTGTGCGGAAAGCTCTGGTTTTTGTGCCAGAATAGTATTAACAATGAAGTTCAGCGCTTCGCTGTGTGCAGCGCCGGCCCCCAGGGCAGCTTCGTGTTTGGCGCCGTCCATTTTCCACTTGATGCGAGCTTCAGGCAGGTGGAAACACTCGGCCAAACCGGAGAGGAATTCGTCGCCGTTAACGGCATCGATGATGGCGAATTTCAGAGAAGAACTGCCGCAGTTAAGAACCAGTACTAGCTTACTCGACATGGAAGTACCTACTTAAATAGTCGTGTTGTTAAAAGTAAATCGAAAACACGTGGTGAATTAATCGTCAATCAGACAACAAGCGTAGCGCATAGTGCCGATGACATTTATGATTAACATCATGTGAAGTGCACAAATCACAGGATGATGGAAAAACCGATGATTTCTCTGCGGTTTAAATAATCTTGATTTTTATAGGGCTAAAAGTTGACAAAAATTACGTCATCTTCTACCGGCCACAAGGCCGGCTTAGGATACCGATAGCCCGGTGTAAACACAAAATAAATTTAAAGCTTCAAATTTTTTAGTATGGTCTCTGGCAGCACGCTTTTAGTTTCTTTACGTGACGTTGAGGTACGCAATGACGAGCAAACCGTCCGGTTCCGTAAGCTGGTTTCAGGTCTTCCAGCGCGGGCAGCATTATATGAAAACCTGGCCGTCGGACAAACGTCTGGCACCGGTCTTTCCGGAGAACCGCGTTGCGCGTGCCACCCGTTTCGCTATCCGTTTCATGCCGCCGTTGGCGATTTTCACGCTGACCTGGCAGATCGCGCTCGGCGGTCAGCTCGGCCCGGCGATCGCCACCGCGCTGTTCGCCTGCAGCCTGCCGATGCAGGGGCTGTGGTGGCTGGGGCGCCGTTCGGTCACACCGCTGCCGCCGACGCTGCTGCAATGGTTCCATGAGGTGCGTAACAAGCTGACGGAAGCCGGGCAGGCGGTGGCCCCGCTGGAGGGCACGCCGACCTATCAGACGTTGGCCGATTTGCTCAAGCGCGCTTTCAAGCAGCTGGACAAAACCTTCCTCGACGATCTGTAAATGAAGACAGGCCGCGTTGTGCGGCCTTTCTCGTCAAAGCGCCAATAACCCCGGTTTAAATCAAAGAACGGTCGAGTTGTGATTTCCTGCGTTCTTGCGCTGTGCGATGCTCCCGCCATCACACAGAAATGAGGAAATCCTGATGGAAATGACCAATGCCCAGCGGCTGATTCTGTCGAACCAGTACAAGATGATGACCCTGCTCGATCCGGACAACGGCGACCGTTATCGCCGGTTGCAAACCATCGTCGAACGCGGCTTCGGTTTGCAAATGCGCGAACTGGATCGCGACTTCGGTGAACTGAGCGAAGAGGTGTGCCGCACCATCATCAACGTGATGGAGATGCACCATGCGCTGCAGGTTTCCTGGGGCAACCTGAAAGAGAAGCAGGATCTGGACGAGCGCCGCCTGGCGTTTCTCGGCTTCGACGCCGCCACCGAAGCGCGCTACCTGAGCTACGTGCGTTTCCTGGTCAGCACCGAGGGGCGTTATACTCACTTCGATTCCGGCAGCCACGGTTTCAACGCCCAGACCAAAATGTGGGAAAAATACCAGCGCATGCTGGCGATCTGGCTGGCCTGTCCGCGCCAGTATCACTTGAGCGCCGTTGAGATAGCGCAAATCATCAATGCTTGATTAAGAAGAGGTTTTCTGTGGAGTGTAAGGGTTTTCTGTTCGATCTTGATGGCACCCTGGTGGATTCATTGCCGGCGGTAGAGCGCGCCTGGACGCACTGGGCCGAGCGCCGCGGCGTTAACCCGCAAGCGGTGCTGGACTTCATTCACGGTAAACAGGCCATTACTTCTCTGCGCCACTTTATGCCGGGCGAAAGCGAAGCGGAAATTCAGCGCGAGTTCGAGTTGCTGGAGCAGGCCGAAGCGCAGGATACCGACGGCGTTCGCGCGCTGCCGGGTGCGATTGCGCTGCTGGAGCGCCTGAACGCGCTCGGCGTCCCTTGGGCGATCGTCACCTCCGGTTCGGTGCCGGTGGCCGGCGCTCGCCGCCAGGCCGGCGATTTGCCGCAGCCGGAGGTGTTCATCACCGCCGAGCAGGTTAAACACGGTAAGCCACAGCCCGACGCCTACCTGCTGGGCGCCGAGCGCCTGGGGCTGGCACCGCACGAGTGCGTGGTGGTTGAAGACGCGCCGGCCGGTATTCTCTCCGGCCTGGCGGCGGGCTGTCAGGTGATCGCGGTCAACGCGCCGGCCGATGCGCCGAAGTTGGAGCAGGTCGACCTGCGGCTGGATTCGCTGGCGCAGATCGCCGTCGATAAAACGGCGCAGGGCGCGATCGTTCGCCGGCTGGCCTGAGCGGCATTATCTTCACCCTAATTGATTAGACCCCGCTTCGGCGGGGTTTTTTTATGCTATTTTTTAGACCCTTGGACATTTGTCGGATGAGGCCGTTTTGAACAGCGAATTACTGTGGGTGCTGAGTTTACTGCTGATTGCCATCGTGCTGTTTACCACCAATAAGCTGCGCATGGACGTGGTGGCGCTGTTGGTGATCATCGCCTTCGTGCTGAGCGGCACGCTCAGCCTGCAGGAGGCGACGGTCGGTTTCAGCGATCCCAACGTGATTTTGATTGCGGCGCTGTTCGTGATCGGTGAAGGGCTGGTACGCACCGGCGTGGCTTACCAGGTGGGTGACTGGCTGGTGAAAGTGGCCGGCAGCAGCGAAACCAAAATGTTGATGCTGCTGATGGTGACAGTCGCCGGGCTGGGCGCGTTCATGAGCTCGACCGGCGTGGTGGCGATCTTTATCCCGGTGGTGCTCAGCGTGACGGCCAGAATGAAGATCGCGCCGGGGCGGCTGATGATGCCGCTCAGCTTTGCCGGGCTGATCAGCGGCATGATGACGCTGGTGGCCACGCCGCCCAACATGGTGGTCAACAGCGAACTGGTGCGTGAAGGCATCCATGGTTTCGGTTTCTTCAGCGTGACGCCCATTGGCCTGGTGGTGCTGGCGCTGGGTGTCGGCTACATGCTGATCGCCCGGCGTTGGCTGGGCAGCGGTGAAACGGGCAAAGCCGGTGACGACTGGCAGCGCCGCACCTTCCGCGATTTGATCCGCGACTACAAGCTGACTGGCCGCGCGCGGCGGCTGGCTGTCCGCAACGCTTCGCCGCTGATCGGGCGTTCGCTGGATGAACTGCATCTGCGTGCGCGCTATGGCGCCAACGTGGTGGGCATCGAGCGCTGGAAACGCTTCCGGCGGGTGATGGTCAGCGCCTCCGGCAGCACCGAGCTGCGCGAGGGCGACGTCCTCTTGATCGACATGTCGGACAGTCAGGTCGATCTGCGCGAATTCTGCGGCGAGCAGCGGCTGGAGCCGATGGTGCTGCGCGGCGATTACTTCTCGGAACAGTCGCGCAACGTCGGCATGGCCGAAGTGTCGCTGATCCCGGACTCGGCGCTGCTGGGCAAAAGCCTGCGCGAAGCGGCGTTCCGCAGCCGCTACGATCTGAACGTGGTGGGCATCCGCCGCCACGGCGAGACGCTGGGCGGCAAGCTGGTGGACGAGCCGCTGGAGCTGGGCGACATTTTGCTGGTGATCGGCGACTGGAAGGCGATCCGTCAGCTGCAGGCCAAAACCCACGACTTTATCGTGCTCAATCTGCCGGCCGAGGTGGACGAAGTGGCGCCGGCCATCACGCAGGCGCCGCACGCGCTGTTTTGCCTGGCGTTGATGGTGGCGATGATGTTGACCGACGAAATCCCCAACCCGATCGCGGCGCTGATCGCCTGCCTGCTGATGGGCAAGTTCCGCTGTATCGACATGGAGAGCGCCTATAAATCGATCCATTGGCCGAGCATTATTTTGATCGTCGGGATGATGCCGTTCGCGCAGGCGCTGCAAAAGACCGGCGGGGTGGATCTGATCGTCAGCGGGCTGATGGACGTCGCCGGCGGCGCGGGGCCGCGCGTGATGCTGCTGTGTCTGTTCGTCTTGTGCGCCGCCATCGGCCTGTTTATTTCCAACACCGCGACGGCGGTGCTGATGGCGCCGATTGCCATTGCCGCCGCGCGCGAAATGGGCGTCTCGCCATACCCGTTCGCGATGATTATCGCCATCGCCGCGTCCGCCGCCTTTATGACGCCGGTCTCTTCACCGGTCAACACGCTGGTGCTGGGGCCGGGCAATTACAAATTCGGCGATTTCGTACGTCTCGGCGTGCCGTTTACCCTGCTGGTGATGGCGGTCAGCGTGATTGTGGTGCCGTGGCTTTACGGTTTTTAACGGCGCAGCGGGGCTGCGCCGGCGGGGTTACAGCGAACTGTCGAGGCTGATTTCGTCCAATGACAGGCTGAAGCTGGGAATGAATACGTCCATGAAGTAGTCCATTTCCGGGCTGCGGCGCTGTTCCAGGGTTTTATCCAGCCGCGCCTTGGCCAGGGTGAATTCGTTGTTGCCGGCAGAGAGTTCTTCCAGGCATTTCAGGTAGGCGCACAGCGCGTCTGCCTGCTTTACCACCTGCTTTTCATCTTCGCTGTAGTAGTGCTCATCGAGAATGGTGCGGAAATCGTTGCGCAGCTCAGCGGGGATCATGTCCAGCAGCTTTTGCTGGGCGATCTTTTCGATCTTCTTGTATTCATGGGCGATCTGCGGATTGTAGTACTTGATCGGCGTCGGCATGTCGCCGGTGATCACTTCGCTGGCGTCGTGATACATCGCCAGTAGCGCAACGCGGTCGGCGTTGAGGTTGCCGTTGAATTTGCGGTTCTTGATCACCGCCAACGCATGGGCGACGAAAGCCACCTGCAGACTGTGTTCGGAGACGTTTTCGGTACGCACGTTGCGCATCAGCGGCCAGCGGTTGATCAGTTTCAGGCGGGACAGATGGGCGAAGAAATGGCTCTGGCTCATGGTGCTCTCTTTAACGGCAAGTGAGGGCACCATTGTGAAGCAGTGACGGCGAATTTTGCAACCGGGCAATGAGAGAAGGGCGCAGCAAGGCGCTGCGCCCCAGGCGATTACTGGTGGTAACCTTCCAGGAAGCGGCCCAGCTTGCCGACCGCCATTTCCAGTTCGTCTACGCGCGGCAGGGTGACGATGCGCACGTGATCCGGGTAAGGCCAGTTGAACGCGGTGCCCTGCACCAGCAGCACTTTTTCCTGCAGTAGCAGATCCAGCACCAGTTTCTGGTCGTCGTGGATGTTGAAGCGCTTGGCGTCGATGCGCGGGAACATGTACAGCGCGCCCTGCGGCTTCACGCAAGAGACGCCCGGAATGTCGTTGAGCAGTTCCCAGGTGCGGTTGCGCTGTTCGTACAGGCGGCCGCCGGGCTGAATGAATTCGCTGATGCTCTGATAACCGCCCAGCGCGGTCTGAATGGCGTGTTGCATCGGCACGTTGGCGCACAGGCGCATCGAAGCCAGCATCTCCAGCCCTTCGATATAGCCTTTGGCGTGCTTCTTCGGCCCGTTCAGTACCATCCAGCCCTGGCGGAAGCCCGCCACGCGGTAGGTTTTCGACAGGCCGTTGAAGGTCACGGTCAGCAGATCCGGCGCCAGCGCGGCGATCGAATGATGCTCGGCTTCGTCATACAGGATCTTGTCGTAGATCTCGTCGGCGAAGATGATCAGATTGTGTTGACGGGCGATCTCGACGATCTGTTCCAGCAGCGCTTTGCTGTAAACCGCGCCGGTCGGGTTGTTCGGGTTGATGATCACAATGCCGCGGGTGCGCGGGGTGATCTTGCTGATGATGTCGTCCAGATCCGGGAACCAGCCGGCCTGCTCATCACACAGGTAGTGCACGGCCTTGCCGCCGGACAGCGATACCGCGGCGGTCCACAGCGGGTAGTCCGGCGCCGGCACCAGCATTTCGTCGCCGCTGTTGAGCAGCGCTTGCATGGATTGGACGATCAGCTCAGAGACGCCATTGCCAATGTAGATATCCTCAACGGTCACGTCACGCATGTTGCGCGCCTGATAGTGCTGCATGATCGCTTTACGCGCCGAGAAGAGGCCCTTGGAGTCGGAGTAGCCTTGCGCCGTGGGCAGATTGCGGATCACGTCGACCAGGATTTCGTCCGGGGCGTCGAAACCGAACGGGGCAGGGTTGCCGATGTTCAGTTTCAGGACTTTGTTGCCTTCTTCTTCAAGACGTTTAGCTTCTTTAAGCACCGGGCCGCGAATGTCATAGCAGACGTTGTCCAGTTTGCTGGATTTCTCAATGGGGGACATAAAAAGTTGAGCCTTTTGCTGGGATAGGGGCGCTCCTACCGTGGGACGCCGCAACCCGCCCAATGTACTCCTGGCGTAGTTGCTTTTGAAGGGTTTTGCACGCCTTTGGTGCAAATGCATGTCGTAACGGGGGATTTTAGTTATGATAAGCAAAGGTAAAGTTATTTTGTGGTTCATAATTTCATGAACTATAATTTTACTAGGGTTTTGTTCTGTAAAATCACGCGTCGATAAACGGGACGTGCCGGCGATCGCGGTCGGCAGCAGTGAACTGATAAGCCGAAAGTGAGAATGGGCTTCAATAAACTGTAAAGGAACGATAATACCGGAGTTGTCTGATAGCGGGGTGTCAGTAAGCGCACCACACTAAGAAAATGGCATATTTACATTAGCTTTACTTTATATTTTAGCTTAAGCATTGTTTATGTGGTTGTAGGATTATTATTTAAAGTAAAAATCTTACTGATTGAATTTATTAAATTCATTGAGTATTAACACGAAGTTGGTGTCATTAATTATTTATCTTTTTTGCTCTGTAATGCAGTCTGAACACCGGTTGATAAGGGTTCTCAGTAGCACGAATGGAGTGGAAATTAGGCAGTATGAATGAGTAAAATCTCAGGTTCGGTGGGGGTTTTCCCTTTCCACCGGTATTCAGCCCCCCGCGTTCTATAAGCATCATCGATAGATCGCATTTTAAAAAGCGATAGAGGTAACGAATCATAAGTAATTTTTTTGCCCTCCACTTATGAGTGGGGTACTGTCATAACAGGCTCCGTCCTTTTCAACGGCGTCTGAGAAACACACCAGGGTAGTAGTTCGTAAATTAGAATTTAAAAAAGTGAAGAATACACTATGACAACTGCAAATCGTCCGATACTTAATCTCGACCTCGATCTGCTAAGAACCTTTGTTGCGGTTGCTGATTTGAATACCTTCGCAGCGGCGGCTGTTGCCGTTTGCCGTACTCAATCAGCCGTCAGTCAACAAATGCAGCGATTAGAGCAACTGGTCGGCAAAGAACTGTTTGCCCGCCATGGGCGCAACAAACTCCTGACTGAGCATGGTATTCAGCTTCTCGGTTATGCCAGGAAAATCCTGCGCTTTAACGACGAAGCCTGTACCTCGCTGATGTACAACAATATTAAAGGTGTTCTGACCATCGGCGCTTCCGACGACACCGCCGATACCATTTTGCCTTTCCTGTTGAACCGCGTGACCGCCATCTATCCCAAGCTGGCCATTGACGTGCGCGTAAAGCGCAGCACGACGATGGTCGATCTGCTGGAAGAGGGCGAGATCGATCTGGCGGTGACCACGGCCGATCCGGCCGGGCACCCGCATATCGTGCTGCGCACGTCGCCGACGCTGTGGTACTGCGCTGCCGATTACCACTATCAGGCCGGCGAACCGATCCCGTTGGTGGTGATGGATGAGCCAAGCCCGTTCCGCGCGCTGGCGATCAAACAGTTGGATGAAGCCGGTATCCCGTGGCGTATCGCCTACGTCGCCTCCACGCTGTCCGCGGTGCGGGCGGCCTGTAAGGCCGGCCTGGGCGTAACCGCGAGGCCGATCGAGATGATGAGCCCCGATCTGCGGGTGCTGGGCGCGGTGGAAGGTTTGCCGCCGCTGCCGGATACCCAGTATGCGCTGTGCAAAAACGCGCAGTGCAGCAACGAGCTGGCAATGGCTATCTTCAGCGCGATGCAGGGCGGCAATGACGGCTATGGCTTCAACGGCGCGGAAGCCGGTCTCCAGGGCGATCAGGATGACGCCAGCCTGGTGGACGAAGAAGAATAACGCCGCGGTGTGATATCTGATGAAAAACCTCTGCTTCGGCGGAGGTTTTTTTTGGCCGTTTTTTGGTGATATTTACTGTTATATAGGTTTAAGTGCAATTTTGTTATGAGTTGGCTGTTTTAATAACTTTTAAGCGTTACTGAAAAGAGAGTTTGGCCGGGTTTAAGATGCGGAGTTTGTTTTTTGAGCAATAAGATTGAATGGGTTAAAGGCATGGTAATAGCAGGGTTATTTTGTTAGCTTATAGCGGCCGTTTTTGCGGCTTAATTTGAGGAAAATTGTTAAAGGGCCACACTTTTTTTGAGGATTTATGCTGAAAACGTGTCCTGGATCAAAAAAATACCCCTAGGTAGTGAGTGGAAGAACAGGGAATTCCTGAGACAATGGTATAGTAAAACTGAAATGTGCATGTTGGTTTATATCTATCTGTTTCTACACAAAAATTAACTGACACGATTTAGCCTGTCCCTGGCGCATCAAATGTTAATCAAATGATACGTATGTAAACTAGTGTGTAGATACTTTTGTCAAAGTTGACAAAAGGTTATAGAAAGGAGTAAAAAGCCCACAGAAAAACGCTGCCTAACTCGCTGTAAAAGCAGTTTGTTTGTGTGGTTATTTATCCTTCCCTTAAATCGATGTGGCGCACTAACTGCCGGTGACAAGAGCAGTGCGATCGACGCCACTTTTGATGAGTAAGCATAGAGTATGTCAACAACCACTGAAGTTATCGCTCATCACTGGGCGCTCGCCGTATTTCTCGTCGTGGCTATCGGGCTTTGCGGCTTAATGCTGCTGGGTGCGTTCTTCTTGGGCGGGAGAGCCCGGGCGCGCGCCAAACACACCCCGTTTGAATCAGGCATCGACTCGGTCGGCACGGCGCGCATGCGCTTGTCCGCCAAGTTCTACCTGGTGGCCATGTTCTTCGTTATTTTCGACGTTGAAGCCTTATACCTGTATGCCTGGTCGGTCTCGGTTCGCGAGAGCGGTTGGGTAGGCTTTATCGAAGCCGCCATTTTCATTTTGGTGCTATTGGCCGGTCTGGTTTATCTGGTGCGCATTGGCGCGTTGGATTGGACTCCGGCGCGTTCACAACGCCGCAGCAAACCGAGCACGATCACTAACACCAACAGTCATCCGCAGTAACAGCGAGGCATTAAGATGGACTATACGCTCACCCGCATAGACCCGAACGGTGAGAACGACCGTTATCCCCTGCAAAAACAGGAGATCGTCGCCGATCCCCTGGAACAACAGGTCCACCGCACGGTTTACATGGGTAAACTCGAACATGCGCTGCATGACATGGTGAACTGGGGGCGTAAAAACTCTATTTGGCCGTATAACTTCGGCCTTTCGTGCTGTTACGTGGAGATGGTGACGTCGTTTACCGCCGTTCACGACGTGGCGCGTTTCGGTGCGGAAGTACTGCGCGCCTCCCCGCGTCAGGCTGACCTGATGGTGGTGGCCGGTACCTGCTTCACCAAAATGGCCCCGGTCATTCAACGCTTGTACGAGCAGATGCTGGAACCTAAGTGGGTAATCTCGATGGGCGCCTGCGCCAACTCCGGCGGCATGTACGACATCTATTCCGTGGTGCAGGGCGTGGACAAGTTCCTGCCGGTCGATGTGTACATTCCCGGCTGCCCGCCGCGTCCAGAAGCCTACATGCAAGCGCTGATGCTGCTGCAGGAATCCATCGGCAAAGAACGTCGCCCGCTGTCGTGGGTTGTCGGCGATCAGGGCGTTTACCGCGCCAATATGCAGTCTGAAAGAGAGCGTAAACACGGCGAGCGCATCGCGGTGACCAACCTCCGGACGCCTGACGAGATTTAAGACGTTCATTTAACGTCCATCTTAGTGCGCTATTGGTTAACACAGCGAAAAGTGAAACTTGCGGCGAATAACCCTTTAGTGTGGTGAAAAAAAATTATGACAGATTTGACGACGCACGACGCCTTGCCTGCCTGGCAGACCCGAGATCACCTTGACGACCCGGTGATCGGCGAACTGCGCAACCGTTTTGGGCCGGAAGCCTTTACTGTTCAGGCCACCCGTACCGGCATGCCCGTGGTATGGGTTAAACCTGACCAGTTGCTGGAAGTAATGACGTTCCTGAGAAAACAGCCGAAGCCGTATGTCATGCTGTTCGATCTGCATGGCGTGGACGAACGTCTTCGCACCCACCGCGACGGCCTGCCCGCTGCGGATTTCTCCGTTTTCTACCATCTGATTTCCATCGAACGCAACCGCGACATCATGCTGAAGGTGGCGCTGTCTGAAAAAGACCTGCACGTGCCGACGGCGACCAAGGTGTTCCCGAACGCCAACTGGTACGAGCGCGAAACCTGGGAAATGTTCGGCATCACCTTCGACGGCCACCCGCACCTGTCGCGCATCATGATGCCGCAGACCTGGGAAGGGCACCCGCTGCGTAAGGACTACCCGGCGCGCGCCACCGAATTCGATCCTTTCGTGCTGACCAAGCAGAAAGAAGATCTGGAGATGGAAGCGCTGACCTTCAAGCCGGAAGACTGGGGCATGAAGCGCGGCACCGAGAACGAAGACTTCATGTTCCTCAACCTCGGCCCGAACCACCCGTCCGCGCACGGTGCGTTCCGCATCATTCTGCAGTTGGACGGCGAAGAGATCGTCGACTGCGTGCCGGACATCGGCTATCACCACCGCGGCGCCGAGAAGATGGGCGAGCGTCAATCCTGGCACAGCTACATTCCGTACACCGACCGCATCGAGTACCTCGGCGGCTGCGTGAACGAAATGCCTTACGTGCTGGCGGTTGAAAAGCTGGCCGGCATCAAGGTGCCGGAGCGCGTCGACACCATCCGTGTGATGCTGTCCGAACTGTTCCGCATCAACAGCCACCTGCTGTACATCTCCACCTTCATTCAGGACGTCGGCGCGATGACCCCGGTGTTCTTCGCCTTTACCGACCGTCAGAAAATCTACGATCTGGTGGAGGCGATCACCGGTTTCCGTATGCACCCGGCCTGGTTCCGCATCGGCGGCGTCGCGCACGATCTGCCGCGCGGCTGGGATCGCCTGCTGCGTGAATTCCTCGACTGGATGCCGAAGCGTTTGGATTCCTACGTGAAAGCGGCGCTGAAGAACAGCATCCTGAAAGGCCGTTCCATCGGCGTAGCGTCTTACAACGCCAAAGAAGCGCTGGAGTGGGGCGTGACCGGCGCAGGCCTGCGCGCCACCGGCGTGGAGTTCGACGTGCGCAAATGGCGTCCGTACTCCGGCTACGAGAACTTCGACTTCGAAGTGCCGGTGGGCGACGGCAACAGCGACTGCTACACCCGCGTGATGCTGAAGGTGGAAGAGCTGCGTCAGAGCCTGCGCATCCTCGAACAGTGCCTGAACAACATGCCGGAAGGCCCGTTCAAGGCCGATCACCCGCTGACCACGCCGCCGCCGAAAGAGCGCACGCTGCAGCACATTGAAACGCTGATCACCCACTTCCTGCAGGTTTCCTGGGGCCCGGTGATGCCAGCCAACGAATCATTCCAGATGATTGAAGCCACCAAAGGGATCAACAGCTACTACCTGACCAGCGACGGCAGCACCATGAGCTACCGCACCCGGGTCCGTACGCCGAGCTTTGCGCACCTGCAGCAGATCCCATCGGTCATCCGAGGCAGCCTGGTTTCCGACCTGATCGTCTATCTGGGTAGTATCGATTTTGTAATGTCAGATGTGGACCGCTAACTATGCACTCTCAAAAAGACAATCACGCAGTCAATGATGCGCTCGAGCCCATCAATGCAGCCGCTCCTCAGAGCGGCGTTGATGCATTTGTACTGAGCGCGGAAGAACGTGATGCGATCGAGCACGAAAAACACCATTACGAGGATCCGCGCGCCGCTTCCATCGAAGCACTGAAAATTGTGCAGAAGCAGCGCGGCTGGGTTCCGGACGGTGCGATTTACGCCATCGCGGAAGTGCTGGGCATCCCCGCCAGCGATGTAGAAGGCGTGGCCACGTTCTACAGCCAGATTTTCCGTCAGCCAGTAGGACGTCACGTGATCCGTTATTGTGACAGCGTTGTTTGTCACATCACCGGTTACCAGGGCATTCAGGCCGCTATCGAGAAGAAGCTGAACATCAAGCCGGGTCAAACCACCTTTGATGGCCGCTTCACGCTGTTGCCGACCTGCTGTCTGGGCAACTGCGATAAAGGGCCGACCATGATGATTGATGACGACACTCACAGTCAGCTGAAGCCCGAAGATATCGAGACGCTACTGGAGCAGTATCAATGACCAAGCACATTGTACGCACTCCCGAAACGCATCCGCTGACCTGGCGTCTGCGCGATGACAAGCAGCCGCTGTGGCTGGACGAGTACCGCAGCAAAAACGGCTATGCCGGCGCGGAAAAGGCCCTCAAAGGCCTGGCACCGGATGAGATCGTCGGCCTGGTGAAAGACTCCGGGCTGAAGGGCCGCGGCGGCGCGGGCTTCTCCACCGGTTTGAAGTGGAGCCTGATGCCGAAGGACGAATCCATGAACATCCGTTACCTGCTGTGTAACGCCGATGAGATGGAGCCGGGCACCTACAAAGACCGCCTGCTGATGGAGCAGCTGCCGCACCTGCTGGTGGAAGGCATGCTGATCTCCGCGTTCGCGCTGAAAGCCTACCGTGGGTACATCTTCCTGCGCGGTGAGTACATCGAAGCGGCGGCGCATCTGCGTCGCGCCATCGCGGAAGCCACCGAAGCCGGCTATTTGGGCAAGAACATTCTCGGCACCGGGTTCGATTTCGAGCTGATCGTACACACCGGCGCCGGCCGTTATATCTGCGGCGAAGAAACCGCGCTGATCAACTCGCTGGAAGGCCGCCGCGCCAATCCGCGTTCCAAGCCGCCATTCCCGGCCAGCGCCGGCGTGTGGGGCAAGCCGACCTGCGTCAACAACGTCGAAACGTTGTGCAACGTGCCGGCCATTTTGGCGAACGGCGTGGAGTGGTACACCGGCATCTCCGGCAGTGAAGACAAAGGCACCAAGCTGATGGGCTTCTCCGGCCGGGTGAAAAATCCGGGCGTCTGGGAGCTGCCGTTCGGCACTACCGCGCGCGAGATCCTGGAAGACTACGCCGGCGGCATGCGTGACGGTCTGCGCTTCAAAGCCTGGCAGCCGGGCGGCGCGGGGACCGACTTCCTGACCGCCGATCATCTCGATCTGCCGATGGAATACGGCGCGATCGGCAAAGCCGGCAGCCGTCTCGGCACCGCGCTGGCGATGGCGGTAGACCACGAGATCGGCATGGTGCCGCTGGTGCGTAACCTGGAAGAGTTCTTCGCCCGCGAGTCCTGCGGCTGGTGTACGCCATGCCGCGACGGCCTGCCGTGGAGCGTGAAGATCCTGCGTGCGTTGGAAAACGGCGAAGGGCAGCCGGGGGATATCGAAACCCTCGAACAGCTGTGCCGTTCCCTCGGCCCGGGCAAAACCTTCTGCGCCCACGCGCCAGGTGCCGTAGAGCCACTGCAAAGCGCGATTAAATATTTCCGTGAAGAGTTCGAGGCGGGTATCGCCGTGCAACACTTCGGCAACGCCCATGCGATTGGCGGCATTCAGCCGAACAATCTGCTGAAGCAGCGCTGGTAAGCCGAACTTGCCCGAACACGGCCAGAATTTTTGATTAACGCCTGCCGCAAGGCAGGCCACTTGGAAGCATGCTGACTATGGCTACGATTCATGTAGACGGCAAAGAGTATGAGGTAGACGGGGCGGACAACCTGCTGCAGGCTTGTCTCTCCCTCGGCCTTGATATTCCTTACTTTTGCTGGCATCCGGCGCTGGGAAGCGTCGGCGCTTGCCGCCAATGTGCGGTAAAGCAATACCAAAACGCGGAAGATACGCGCGGCCGTTTGGTGATGTCCTGTATGACCCCGGCATCCGATGGTACCTTCATCTCCATCGATGACGGCGAAGCGAAGCAGTTCCGTGAAAGCGTGGTCGAGTGGTTGATGACCAACCACCCGCACGATTGCCCGGTCTGTGAAGAAGGCGGTAACTGTCACCTGCAGGATATGACGGTAATGACCGGCCACAGCTTCCGCCGCTACCGCTTCACCAAGCGCACCCACAATAACCAGGAGCTGGGGCCGTTTATCTCGCACGAGATGAACCGCTGCATCGCCTGCTACCGCTGCGTGCGTTACTACAAAGACTATGCGGACGGCACCGACTTCGGCGTGTACGGCGCGCACGACAACGTCTACTTCGGTCGTCCGGAAAGCGGCACGCTGGAAAGCGAGTTCTCCGGCAACCTGGTGGAAGTGTGCCCGACCGGCGTATTCACCGACAAAACGCACTCCGAACGCTACAACCGTAAATGGGACATGCAGTTTGCGCCGAGCATTTGCCAGCAGTGCAGCATCGGCTGTAATACCAGCCCGGGCGAGCGCTATGGCGAATTGCGCCGTATCGAAAACCGTTACAACGGCAGCGTGAACCACTACTTCCTGTGCGACCGCGGCCGTTTCGGTTACGGCTACGTCAACCAGAAAGATCGTCCGCGTCAACCGCAGCAGCTGCGCGGTGATGACTGGATCACCCTGAACGCCGAGCAGGCGATGCAGGGCGCGGCGGACATCCTGCGTCAGGCGAAGAAAACCATCGGCATCGGCTCCCCGCGCGCCAGCCTGGAAAGCAACTTCGCGCTGCGCGAACTGGTCGGCGCCGAGAACTACTACACCGGTATCGCTCAGGCGGAGCAATCACGCCTGGCGCTGATGCTGAACGTGCTGAAAAACGGCGGCGTCCATACGCCGGCGCTGCGTGAGATCGAAGATTACGACGCGGTGCTGGTGCTGGGCGAAGACCTGACGCAAACCGGCGCGCGCATCGCGCTGTCCGTGCGCCAGGCCGTCAAGGGGAAAGCCCGCGCGATGGCGGCGGCGCAACGCGTGGCCGACTGGCAGATCGCGGCGGTGCAGAACATCGGTCAGCACGCCAAGTACCCGCTGTTCACCACCAACGTCGACAACACCCGTCTGGACGACATCGCCGCCTGGAACTACCGCGCGCCGGTGGACGAGCAGGCGCGCTTCGGCTTCGCCATCGCTCACGCGCTGGACAGCGCGGCGCCGGCGGTGAACGATCTGGCTGACGGCCTGAACAAGAAAGTCGATATCATCGTGCAGGCGCTGACCGGCGCACGCAAACCGCTGATCGTGACCGGCAGCAACGCCGGCAGCGAAGCCATCATCGAAGCGGCGGCCAACATCGCCAAAGCGTTGAAGGGCCGCGGTTCCGATGTCGGCATCACCTTCGTGGCGGGCGCAGCCAACAGCATGGGCCTGGCGATGATCGGCGGCGGTTCGCTCGATCAGGCGCTGGAACAGCTGGCGAGCGGCGCAGCCGACACCGCCATCGTGATGGAAAACGATCTCTATCGCCATGCGCCGGCGGCGCAGGTGGACGCGGCGTTGGCCAAGGTCAACAACCTGATCGTCGCCGACCACCAGCGCACCGCGATCATGGACAAAGCCAACCTGATCCTCTCCTCGGCCAGCTTCGCCGAGAGCGACGGTACGCTGATCAACCAGGAAGGCCGCGCGCAGCGCTTCTTCCAGGTATACGATCCGGCTTACTACGACGACGCCAAGAAGAATCAGTTCACCGTGATGCTGGAAAGCTGGCGCTGGATGCACTCGCTGCACTCCACCTACACCAGCCGCCACGTGGATTGGACCCAGCTTGATGACGTGATCGCCGCTTGCGTCGCTGCGTTGCCGCAGCTGCAGGGCATCGTCGACGCCGCGCCAGACGCGACTTTCCGCATTCGCGGTCAGAAGCTGGCGCGTTCGCCGCACCGCTCCAGCGGCCGTACCGCCATGCGCGCCAACATCAGCGTGCATGAGCCGCGTCAGCCGCAGGATAAAGACACCATGTTCGCCTTCTCGATGGAAGGGAACAACAGCCCGCTGGCCGATCGTCAACAGATCCCGTTCGCCTGGGCGCCAGGCTGGAACTCACCGCAGGCATGGAACAAGTTCCAGGCCGAAGTGGGTGGCAAACTGCGCCACGGCGATCCGGGCGTGCGCCTGATCGAAGCGGGGGAGGGCAGCCTCGGTTACTTCGACCGCGTGCCTGCTGCGTTCAATCCGGTCGACGGCTGGCGTGTCGCGCCTTACTACCACCTGTTCGGCAGCGACGAAATGTCGCAGCGCTCTCACGTGATCCAGCAGCGCATGCCGGAAGCCTACGTGATGGTCAACCCGGCCGACGCGGCGACGCTTGGCGTCAACGCGGGCAGCCTGGTGGAGTTCAGCTGTGCGGGCCAGACCCTGCGTCTGCCGGTGCGTCTGAGTGAAACCCTGACCCAAGGCCAGGTTGGTTTGCCGCTCGGCTTGCCAGGGATCCCGCCGATCTTGGTGGGTGCTAAGGTAGACAATCTGCGGGAGGCGGCACGATGAGCTGGTTTACCCCTGAGGTGATCGACATTCTGATCGCCATTCTTAAAGCGGTCGTGATCCTGTTGGTGGTCGTGGCGTGCGGGGCATTCATGAGCTTCGGCGAACGCCGCCTGCTCGGCCTGTTCCAGAACCGCTACGGACCGAACCGCGTAGGCTGGGGCGGCTCGTTGCAGCTGGTCGCCGACATGATCAAAATGTTCTTCAAGGAAGACTGGGTACCGAGATTCTCCGACCGGGTGATCTTCACCCTGGCGCCGATGATCGCCTTTACTTCCCTGTTGCTGGCATTTGCCATCGTTCCGGTCAGCCCGACCTGGGCGGTGTCCGATCTCAACATCGGTATTCTGTTCTTCCTGATGATGGCCGGCCTGGCGGTGTACGCCGTGCTGTTCGCCGGATGGTCGAGCAACAACAAATACTCGCTGTTGGGCGCGATGCGCGCCTCCGCGCAAACCCTGAGCTACGAAGTGTTCATCGGCCTGTCGCTGATGGGCGTGGTGATGCAGGCGGATTCGTTCAACATGCAGGCCATCGTTGAATCCCAGGCGCACGTCTGGAACGTCATCCCGCAGTTCTTTGGCTTCGTGACCTTCGCGATCGCCGGCGTGGCGGTGTGTCACCGTCACCCGTTTGACCAGCCGGAAGCCGAGCAGGAACTGGCCGACGGTTACCACATTGAATATTCCGGCATGAAGTTCGGTCTGTTCTTCGTGGGGGAATACATCGGTATCGTCACCGTGTCCGCCCTGATTGTGACGTTGTTCTTCGGCGGCTGGCAGGGTCCGTTCCTGCCGCCATTCATCTGGTTCGCGTTGAAAACGGCCTTCTTCATGATGATGTTCATCCTGATCCGTGCCGCGCTGCCGCGTCCGCGTTATGACCAGGTGATGTCCTTCGGCTGGAAAGTGTGCCTGCCGCTGACGCTGCTGAACCTGCTGGCAACCGCCGCGGTCATTTTGTACAACGCTCAATAAGGGGTGAATAAACCATGACATTGAAAGAGTTAGTGGTTGGTTTCGGCACCCAGGTGCGCAGCATTTGGATGATTGGCCTGCATGCCTTCGCCAAGCGCGAAACCCAGATGTATCCGGAAGAACCGGTTTACCTGCCGCCGCGCTACCGCGGCCGCATCGTGCTGACGCGCGATCCGGACGGCGAAGAGCGCTGCGTCGCCTGTAACCTGTGTGCGGTTGCCTGCCCTGTCGGCTGTATCTCGCTGCAAAAAGCGGAGCAGAAAGACGGCCGTTGGTATCCGGAGTTCTTCCGCATCAACTTCTCGCGCTGCATTTTCTGTGGCCTGTGCGAAGAGGCTTGCCCGACTACCGCTATCCAGCTGACGCCGGATTTCGAACTGGGTGAGTACAAGCGTCAGGATCTGGTGTACGAAAAAGAAGATCTGTTGATCTCGGGGCCGGGTAAATATCCGGAATATAACTTCTACCGGATGGCCGGTATGGCGATTGACGGCAAAGCCAAAGGCGAAGCCGAAAACGAAGCCAAACCGATCGACGTCAAAGGTCTGTTGCCCTAAGGAGCCAGCAAGCATGGAAATTGCATTTTACCTGGCAGGTTTGATTGCGGTGGCCGCGACGATTCGCGTGATCACCCATACCAACCCTGTACATGCGCTGCTGTATCTGATCGTCTCGTTATTGGCGATCTCGGCAGTCTTCTTCTCGCTCGGCGCCTACTTTGCCGCCGCGTTGGAAATCATCGTCTATGCGGGCGCCATCATGGTGCTGTTCGTGTTCGTGGTGATGATGCTGAACCTCGGCAACGTGCAGCAGCAAGAGCGCGACTGGATGAAGCCGACGGTGTGGATCGGACCTGGCCTGTTGTCGCTGGCGCTGCTGGTAGTATTGATCGTCGCGATCCGCAGCGTATCCGACCAGGGTATCAGCGGCGAGATGGTCGACGCGAAGGCGGTGGGCATCAGCCTGTTCGGGCCTTACGTACTGGCGGTTGAGCTGGCTTCAATGCTGCTGTTGGCGGGTCTGGTTGTCGCCTTCCATATCGGCCGCGAGCACAAGCCTGGCGAGGTGCTGAGCAACGCGCCGGCGAGTGGCGAAATGGCGAGAAGAAAATCGGAGGAGCAAGCATGATCCCTCTTCAACACGGCCTGATCCTGGCGGCTATCCTGTTTGTGCTCGGGCTGACCGGGCTGCTGGTGCGCCGCAACCTGCTGTTTATGCTGATCAGCCTGGAAGTGATGATCAACGCTGCGGCGTTGGCGTTTATCGTGGCGGGAAGCTACTGGGGCCAGGCGGACGGGCAGGTGATGTACATCCTGGCGATCAGCCTGGCGGCAGCCGAGGCCAGTATCGGCCTGGCGCTGTTGCTGCAGCTCTACCGTCGTCGTCATACCCTGAATATTGATACTGTCAGTGAGATGCGCGGATGAACCTATTATATTTAACAATTCTGCTACCGCTGATCGGGTTCCTGCTGTTGGCATTTTCCCGCGGTCGTTGGTCTGAGAACACGGCGGCCACCGTCGGCGTGGGCTCTATCGGCCTGGCTGCGCTGGTCACGGTGTATGTGGCGATGGATTTCCTCGCCCAGAAAGCCGCCGGCGTGCAGTTGTTCGAACAAAGCCTGTGGACCTGGATGGCCGTCGGCAACTTCAATATCGGCGTGACCCTGGTGCTGGACGGCCTGTCGCTGACCATGCTGTCGGTGGTCACCGGCGTCGGCTTCTTCATCCACATGTTCGCTTCTTGGTACATGCGCGGTGAAGAGGGCTATTCGCGCTTCTTCGCTTACACCAACCTGTTTATCGCCAGCATGGTGGTCTTGGTGCTGGCAGACAACCTGCTGCTGATGTATCTGGGTTGGGAAGGCGTGGGCCTGTGCAGCTACCTGTTGATCGGTTTCTACTACAAAGACCCGGCCAACGGCGCGGCGGCGATGAAAGCCTTCATCGTGACCCGCGTGGGCGACGTGTTCCTGGCGTTCGCGCTGTTCATCCTCTACAACGAGCTGGGCACGCTGAACATCCGCGAGCTGATGATCCTGGCGCCGCAGAAACTGGCGGTGGGTGACACGGCCATCACCTGGGCGACCCTGATGCTGCTGGGCGGTGCGGTCGGTAAATCGGCGCAGCTGCCGTTGCAAACCTGGTTGGCGGACGCGATGGCGGGCCCAACCCCGGTTTCCGCACTGATCCACGCGGCGACCATGGTGACCGCGGGCGTCTATCTGATCGCCCGTACGCACGGCCTGTTCCTGATGGCGCCGGAAGTGCTGCACCTGGTGGGCATCGTCGGTGCGGTTACTCTGCTGCTGGCCGGCTTCGCCGCGCTGGTGCAGACCGACATCAAGCGCGTGCTCGCTTACTCCACCATGAGCCAGATCGGTTACATGTTCCTGGCGCTGGGCGTGCAGGCATGGGACGCGGCGATCTTCCACCTGATGACCCACGCGTTCTTCAAGGCGCTGCTGTTCCTGTCGTCCGGTTCGGTGATCCTGGCTTGCCACCACGAGCAAAACATCTTCAAGATGGGCGGCCTGCGCAAGAGCATCCCGCTGGTGTATGTCTGCTTCCTGGTGGGTGGCGCGGCGCTGTCTGCGTTGCCGCTGGTCACGGCCGGCTTCTTCAGTAAGGACGAGATCCTGGCGGGCGCGATGGCCAACGGCCACATCAACCTGATGGTGGCCGGCCTGGTCGGCGCGTTCATGACCTCGCTGTACACCTTCCGTATGATTTTCATCGTGTTCCATGGCGAAGAGAAAATCAAAGCGCATGCCGGTAAAGGCATCACTCACCACCTGCCGCTGTTGGTTCTGCTGGTGCTGTCCACCTTCGTCGGCGCGATGATCGTGCCGCCGTTGCAGGGCGTGCTGCCGGATACAACCGAGCTGGCGCACGGCAGCGTGCTGACGCTTGAAATCACCTCCGGCGTGGTGGCTATCGTCGGCATTCTGCTGGCGGCCGCGCTGTGGCTGGGCAAACGCAGCCTGGTCAACAGCATCGCCAACAGCGCGCCGGGGCGTTTCTTCTCGACCTGGTGGTTCCATGCCTGGGGCTTCGACTGGCTGTATGACAAAGTGTTCGTCAAGCCGTACCTGGGCATTGCGAAGCTGCTGCAGCGCGATCCGCTGAACTCGCTGATGAACCTGCCGGCCGTCTTCTCCCGCTGGGGGAACCGCGGTCTGACGGTGAGCGAGAACGGTCAGGTGCGTTGGTATATAGCGTCTATGGGTGTGGGTGCAGTGGTCGTATTGGCTCTGTTGATTTTGGTTTAATTGAATAATTTAAACAGACGCATTTTTCGGGCGTAGCGCCGGGCAGGCGCTACGTACAAAGTTTGAAATTATTCGTATAAGGGACACAAAACGCCATGCTATTACCTTGGCTAATTCTTATCCCCTTTATCGGCGGTCTGCTGTGCTGGCAGCTTGAGCGCTTCGGTACTAAGGTGCCGCGCTGGATAGCGCTGATCGCAATGGGGCTGACGTTGGCGCTCTCTCTGCAGCTGTGGATGCAGGGCGGCTATACCTTGACTACGCCGAAAGGCATTCCGCAGTGGCAGAGCGAATTCCTGCTGCCGTGGATCCCGCGCTTCGGCATCTCCATCCACCTGGCGCTGGACGGCCTGTCGCTGCTGATGGTGGTGTTGACCGGTCTGCTGGGCGTGCTGGCGATCCTCTGTTCCTGGCGTGAAATCCAGAAGTATCAGGGCTTCTTCCACCTCAACCTGCTGTGGATCTTGGGCGGCGTTATCGGCGTGTTCCTCGCCATCGACATGTTCCTGTTCTTCTTCTTCTGGGAAATGATGTTGGTGCCGATGTACTTCCTGATCGCGCTGTGGGGCCACAAGGCGTCGGACGGTAAAACCCGTATCACCGCGGCGACCAAGTTCTTCATCTACACCCAGGCCAGCGGTCTGGTGATGCTGATTGCGATCCTGGGCCTGGTGTTCGTGCACTACAACGCGACCGGCGTGTGGACCTTCGATTACGAAGACCTGCTGCAAACGCCGATGTCCCACAACGTGCAATATCTGTTGATGCTGGGCTTCTTCATCGCCTTCGCGGTGAAAATGCCGGTGGTGCCGCTGCACGGCTGGTTGCCGGACGCGCACAGCCAGGCACCGACCGCAGGTTCCGTCGACCTGGCGGGCATCTTGCTGAAAACCGCGGCCTACGGCCTGCTGCGTTTCAGCCTGCCGCTGTTCCCTGAGGCTTCGCACGAGTTTGCGCCAATCGCCATGTGGCTGGGCGTGATCGGCATCTTCTACGGCGCCTGGATGGCGTTCGCGCAAACCGACATCAAGCGTCTTATCGCCTACACCTCGGTATCGCACATGGGCTTCGTGCTGATCGCCATCTACACCGGCAGCCAGCTGGCTTACCAGGGCGCGGTGATCCAGATGATCGCGCACGGCCTGTCCGCCGCCGGTATGTTTATCATCTGCGGCCAGCTGTATGAGCGTCTGCATACCCGCGACATGCGTCAGATGGGCGGCCTGTGGGGGCGGATCAAATTCATCCCTGCACTGTCGCTGTTCTTCGCCGTGGCTACGCTGGGGATGCCGGGTACCGGTAACTTCGTCGGCGAATTCATGATTCTGTTCGGCAGCTACCAGGTGGTGCCGGTGATCACCGTGATTTCTACCTTCGGTCTGGTGTTCGCTTCGGTTTACTCGCTGATCATGATGCAGCGCGCTTATTACGGTGCGCCTAAGTCCGACCAGCCGCTGCAGGGCATGACCGCGCGCGAGCTGTTCATCATTCTGCTGCTGGTGGTGTTGCTGGTTCTGCTGGGGGTTTACCCGCAGCCGATTCTGGATACTTCCAACGCGGCGATGAGCAACGTGCAACATTGGTTTGGTTCGTCAGTTTCAGCAATTTCAACAACAAGGCCGTAATTCGCCATGACAATAACTCCTCAACAACTGATCGCACTGCTGCCGCTGTTGATCGTCGGATTGACGGTGGTGGTTGTGATGCTAGGCATTGCGTGGCGACGCGACCACTTTATCAACGCCACCCTGACCGTGATCGGTCTCAACCTGGCGCTGCTTTCGCTGTACTTTGTCGGCCAGGCAGGCCCAATGGACGTCACCCCGCTGCTGCGGGTTGACGGTTACTCGATGTTCTACACCGGGCTGGTGCTGCTGGCGAGTCTGGCAACCTGCACCTTCGCGTATCCGTGGCTGGTCGGCTATCCGGATAACCGCGAAGAGTTCTACCTGCTGGTGCTGATCGCCGCCATGGGTGGCATCCTGCTGGCGAGCGCCAACCATCTGGCTTCGCTGTTCATCGGTATCGAGCTGATCTCGCTGCCGCTGTTCGGCCTGGTGGGCTATGCCTACCGCCAGAAGCGCCCGCTGGAAGCCGCCATCAAGTACATGCTGCTGTCCGCCGCCGCCTCGTCGTTCCTGCTGTTCGGCATGGCGCTGCTGTATGCCGAGTCCGGCGATCTGTCGCTGGCCGGCCTCGGTAAGAGCCTGCAGGAAAACATGATGCACCAGCCGCTGATCCTGGCCGGTATGGGCATGATGATCGTCGGTCTGGGCTTCAAGCTGTCGCTGGTGCCGTTCCAACTGTGGACGCCGGACGTGTATCAGGGCGCGCCTGCGCCGGTCTCGACCTTCCTGGCGACCGCCAGCAAGATCGCGATCTTCGCGGTCGTGATGCGTCTGTTCCTGTATGCCCCGGCCGCCGACAACGAAGCGCTGCGCATGGTGCTGTCGATCATCGCGTTCTGCTCTATCTTGTTCGGCAACCTGATGGCCATCAGCCAGACCAACATCAAGCGTCTGCTGGGTTACTCGTCGATCGCCCACCTGGGCTACCTGCTGGTGGCGCTGATTGCGGTGCAAACCCATCAGCTGTCGCTGGAAACCGCCGGCGTTTACCTGGCCGGTTACCTGTTCAGCAGCCTGGGCGCCTTCGGCGTGGTCAGCCTGATGTCCAGCCCGTACCGCGGCCCGGATGCGGATTCGCTGTTCTCTTACCGTGGTCTGTTCTGGCATAAGCCAATCTTGTCCGCGGTGATGACGGTGATGATGCTGTCGCTGGCTGGTATCCCGATGACGCTGGGCTTTATCGGTAAGTTCTTCGTGATCGCGATGGGCGTCAGCGCACACCTGTGGTGGCTGACCGGCGCAGTCGTGGTAGGCAGCGCCATCGGCCTGTACTACTACCTGCGCGTGACTGTCAGCCTGTTCCTCAGCGCGCCGGAATCGCTGCAGCGCGATACCCCGAACAACTGGGCGTTGACCGCCGGTGGCGTCGTGGTGCTGATCTCAGCCGCGCTGGTACTGCTGTTGGGTGTCTATCCGCAGCCGCTGATTTCGCTGGTGCAGATGGCGCAGCCGACGTTCTGATAACGCTTCAGACGGTAAAAAGGTCGCTTCGGCGACCTTTTTTTATGGGGAAACGGCACTCAGCCGTAATGGGCGCTAAACGAGGTTTCCAGCGCCTGCACCACCGCGCGCACGCGGGCGGCGCGTTGCAAATCGGGATGCAGCACCAGCCAGATATCCACCCAGTCTTTATTCTCCGGGAACAGGCGCACCAGCTCCGGGTCTTTGTCCGCCAAAAAAGCGGAGAGCAGGCCGATGCCCAGCCCGCTGCGGGTGGCGGAGCGCAGCAGCAGCTGCGAATTGCATTGCAGCACGACGTTGGGCTCGTGCAGGGCCTCGCCGCAGAAATTGTTCCAGTGGCGCGGCACCAGCTCGCGCGGGAACATCAGCAGATCGTGGCCGCGCAGCTGCTCGCCCCTGACCGGCATGCCACGCCGCGCCAAATAGTGCTGGGTGGCATACAGGCCCATTTCGATGGTGGCTAACCGTTTGATGATCAGCTCATCGTCATCGGGACGGGCGCCGCGGATCGCCAGATCTGCGCCGTGGTAAGAAATATCGGCGATGTTGACCGCCGTCAGCAGCGTGACGGTGATGGCCGGATAGCGTTCCCGCAGATCTTGCAGCGCCGGCATCACGAAGGCTTCGGCCAGGGTATCGGTGGTGGCGATGCGCACGTTGCCGCACAGGCTTTCGTCACCGCTGGCGGCTTTACGGTTGATCGCCTGCACCGCATTTTCCATCTTCATCACGTCCGCCAGCATTTCCTCCCCCAGCGGGCTGAGGGCGAAGGATTTCGGCGTGCGGATAAACAGCTTGGAGCCGAGCGCATCTTCGAAAGCGGACAGCCGTCGACCGACGGTCGCCTGATCGACATGCAGCTGGCTGGCGGCTTTGCGTAGCGTGCCGCAGCGTGCGACGGCGAGAAAAAATCGGGCGTCGTCCCAGTTCATTGCGCACCTCCTCTGTACAGACTGGCGAGAGGAGGAAGGACACGGTGTGATGCGGTGTTTATTCTGGTGTGGAGACCGAAAAAAAGGCTTCGTATCATCATTATTTATAATGTTTCAGGATATGTATAAATGCATCACCGTGAAGCGGTTTTGCACCTTTATTTTTGTCTGGCAATGCTTATTCTTATCGGCGCTTATGCTGCGACCCGACGCACATTTTACACCAAGGCTACCCTAATGCATAAGCAATACGAATAAGAGCCGGTTCCCATTATTTCTGGGCGACCGCCGAGTGGGATCGACTCTGAATCAAGTTAGCTCACGATGATATGACTGGATATAAAAAAATGGAGTCTCACGCAGAGATGCTGTGCCCCCCCGTTGCGCTGGCGACGGAGGACGGAGTCAGAGTTACCGTGGCGCCAGGCGCCGAGAAAATGGAACGCAACAACGCCGATGTTATTATTCAAGGCCTTGCAGCGCGCGGCATTCAACATATCTTTTTGGTCCCTGGCAAACTGGTTTACCCGTTAATCACTTCTATTGACCGTTCCGAGATTGTCGGCATCGTCGGTGCCCATGAAACCGCATGTGGATTTATGGCCGATGGCTATGCCCGCGCCAGCCGAAAGTTTGGCGTTTGTCTGGGCATTTCCGGCCCCGGCACCATGAATTTCCTGCCGGCGATGGCCGCTGCGCAAGCCGATAAGATCCCCGTGCTGTACCTGGCCGGCAGCATCGCCACCTATCATGAGGCGCAGGGCGCTTTTCAAGACGGCAGCAACAGCGGTATCGATGAGCTGACCATCGTCAAACCGCTGCTTTGCGCCGCGATAGAAACGAAAAACAACCTGACCTTGCAGCATGAGCTGCGCCGCAGCCTTTCCAGCCTGAACCCACAGCGGAAAGGGCGCGCCTACCTGAGCGTGCCGGTCGACATGCAGAAGAAAACCGCGCTCGGCGATCGTCGCGATCGGCCTGAACGCGTGTCGCAGCACCGTGAAGCGGCCGTGGACGTGCAGGCAGTGGAACAACTGCTGCATGATTACCTGCTGCGTGGCCTCAACGTCGCCTGCCTGGTGGGTAACCGGATGAACAATCCGCAGGATGCCGCGCTGTTGTTGCGGCTGGCGGAAAAATACCGCTTGCCTGTCGCCACGACGTTGTCGGGCAAGGGCGCGTTTCCCGAAGGGCACGCTCTGGCATTAGGGGTCTACGGTTTTGCCGGGCATGTCCGCGCGGTAGAAACCCTCAACGGTGAAGGCGTCGACGTGTTGCTGGTGCTGGGCTGCGATCTCAGCCAGCGCGACAGCCTGAACTGGAACCCGAGACTGCACGGCAATAAAACGCTGGTGGCGATCGACGAAGACTTCGACAAGGTGAGCTCGCATTTCCAGCCGGATCTGCAGATATTTTCCAGCCTGAGCGGTACGTTGCACTGTTTGTTGGCCGCGGTTGGCGATGAGGACGCGCGGCTTGGCGACGCGGCACGCTTACGCGACGCCTGGTTGGACGCGGTTCGCGCACTGCCGCTGGAACAGCCGCAGCCGACGTTGCAGGCGCGCATCGCCCAGGGCGAAAGCCGGCTGTACCCCGGCGAGGCGATTAAACTCATTCGCAGCCGCATGAACCCGGATACCAACGTCGTGGTCGATTCGGGCGCACACCGCATTTTCATGGCGCATCACTGGCTGGCGGCCGGGCGGGGGGATTACCACACCTCCAGCTCCCTGGCGCCGATGGGGTGGGCCATTTGCGCGGGCATCGGTATCAAGCTGGCGGCACCGCAGCGGGATTGCGTCGTGGTGACCGGCGACGGTTGCATGTTGATGCACGGCATCGAAATTCAGACCGCCGCGCGTTATGGCGTGAAGGTGGTGTTCGTGGTGATGAACAACAGCGCGCACGGCGCCATGCATATCGACACGCTGCAAAACCGCGGCATTTCAGCTGACTATACCGCCTTGCCCAACCATGACTGGAAAGCGTTTGCCAACAGCCTGGGGGTCGCCTCCGCGAAGGCGGAGACGCTGGAGGATCTGGACGAGGCCCTCGGCGCCGCGGCGAAACATCCGGGGCCGTACCTCATCGAAGTAATGGTAGGCAACTTTGCGGCGCCTAACCGCTACTACGCCGAGAGCATCGCGGAATACGAGCAGCGCATCAACGAACTGTAGGGCAACGCTGTTTTTTCAACCCGCCAGGTTCTCCGCGCGTGGCGCCTGGCATTTTTACTTGCGGTAGTCATGGAGCGATCAGATGGTTAAATGGGGCATTTTGGCATTGTTGGCCGTATTTCAGGGGCCGGTTCACGCTGCCGAGGGGCATGGCGAAGGCATCGTCAAAACGACGTTGCTCAAGACCGAAAGTGCATGGGAGGGCTCGGCATATCGTCAGTATCCCGCCGGCGCACCGCAGATCACCATGCTGAAGGTGACGGTAGAGCCGAACAAGGTGCTGGCCTGGCATACCCATCCTTGCATCAGCGCTGTGTATATGAGCGGCGGCAGCGTTTCGCTCACGGTCCGGAAAACCGGTGAACGCCGCACGTTCCGGCAGGGGGATTCGTTTACCGATACCGTGGATATCGTGCATCAGGGCGTTTCCGGCGATCAGGGCGCCGAAATGCTGGTGTTCTTCGCTTGTGCGGACGATAAACCGTTGACGGTGAAAGCCGCCGGGTAGTGTTGATACGGCCCTGACCAAAGGCCGTTAATAAGAGAAGATCATGGTAGCTTTGTGGATGGTCGTCGCCAGCGGGTTCTTTGCGCTGATGGGTGCTTGCATCAAGTTGGCGTCGACGACAGTCGGATTTTTCGACATCATTTTTTATCGTTCTCTCATCAATGTGCTGATCGTCGCAGCGCTGATCAAGATCCAGCGCCTCGGTTTTCGCACCCGTCATCTCGGATTGCATATGAAGCGGGCGGCGATAGGCAATGCTGCGATGTACTGCGGTTTTTATTCGCTGATACATCTGCCGATCGCCACCGCCACCACGCTGGGTTACACCAATCCCCTCTTTCAGTCGGCGATCGCGTTCATCACGACCCGAGGGCAGCTGACCGGTCGGCTGTTGTTTTCCGTGCTGTTGGGCTTTGCCGGCATTTTGATATTGCTGCGCCCCGACTCCCCCAACGGAGAGTACGTAGCCACGCTGGTCGGGCTGGCGGCCGGTCTGTTGACTGCGCTGGCTTACTTTAACGTCGGTAAGCTGGTGCGGCGCGGCGAGCCGGAACTGCGCGTGGTGTTCTATTTCTCGCTGGTGGGAACGTTGGTTGGCGGCCTGATGACCGCGTTGCTGGGTTTTTCCTTGCTGGACGGTGCAATGCTGCTGTGCGTCTGCGCCATCGGCGTCTTCGGCAGTCTGGGGCAGATCGCCATGACGCGCGCCTACGGGGGCGGCAATGCGGTGATTGTCAGCACCCTCTCTTACAGCACCATCATTTTCTCTACGCTGCTTGGTTATCTGATATTTGGCGAGCAGCTGTCTTATATCGCCGCCGCCGGTATGGCGCTGATCGTGTTGTCCGGCGCGTTGGCGGTGCGCAAGCGTGCCTCGGCTAAGCCTGAGCAGGCGGTGGCATAACGTGATAAGGAACGAAACAATGAACATGCGTCCGGTTGGCGTCATGGCGATGGCGGTCTTGTTTGGCATGGTGGCGACGCTGGCGATGGATGGGGTGAACAGTGTCGCCTCCAGCGCCGGTCTCATCGGCAAGCTCAACCTGGCCTTCATCGGCAAACTGATGAATCAATGGCTGCAGGGGCAATTTTGGTTTTTGCGGCCAGGCGACATCCCCGATGCGCCTGCGGCTCTGGTGATGGGCTACGGCGCGCACTATTTTGCCGGCATTAGCCTGGCGATCCCGTTCTATTGCCTGGTCTGCCCGCGCCTTAAGCCGGGGGGCGTCCTGTTGGTCGGGGCGCTGACGTATGGCCTGGCCTGTTCGCTGATCTCGCTGTGCTTCATTTACCCCTCGGTGGGTTTGGGTCTTTGGGGAATGGCCGGTAAAAATCCGGCTTTGCTGATCGCCAGCCTGGCCAACCATGCGGTGTATGGCGTGGCATTGGGCGGTTGCGCCATCGTTTGGTGCCGTCGCATGCTGCAGAAATGCATGCCCGACGCTGAGATGCTGCATTAATGAATCACGATGATGCATTCTTGGCTATTTTGGGCGTGATAGCCCAACGCTATGATAAGCGCGCTTCCTGAAGCCGCGTGGCATGCGGGAAGGCGCATTTATTTAGGGCGAATGCCTGATCGATTCGGGAGTTGAACATGTCAGAAAGTATCGCCGTTGAAGAAACGGCTAAAGCGAAGTCGGGAACATCACATTTCGCTATTTTGCTGTTTCTGGCGTTGGCATTGATGTCAGCGCTGTTGAACAGCAGTGCGCCGACGCCGCTTTATCCGCTTTATCAACATGAGCTGGCGTTGAGTTCGGTCAGCCTGACGATCATCTACGGCGCTTATGCCGCCGGCGTGCTGATTTCGCTGTTCGGCGTAGGCAATATGGCGGGGAAAGTAAAAGACCTGCGCAGCATGATCGTGCCGGCGCTATTGGTGGTGTTGCTTGGTGCGCTGCTGTTTTCGGTGGCGTCGTCATTCTTCATGATGTTTATGGCACGGCTGCTGGCCGGTGTCGGCACCGGCGCCCTGACCGGTGCGGCGAATATCGCGTTGGTGCGATTCGGGCCGCAGGACGGCGGAAAAAATGCGGCGTTGATCGCGACGCTGTCCTTTACCACCGGATTGGCCCTGGGCCCTATCTTTAGCGGCGTCGCACTGCAGACCGGTTTTCATACCACGTCGTTGCCGTTCATCATCATCATGGCCATTGCCGCCGTCGCCGCATTGGGCGTGATGCTGCGCTGGCCGCGAGAAGCGGTGGCGGCGCAGGCCGGTAGCGCAGCGGCGGAAAACGCGCCGATGGCGAAGCGTTCTCTGGCAGATGGCCTGCGCGCGACCGGCGGTAAATTCTTCTTGTGTGCCGGGGCGCTGTTTATTTGCTGGGCGGTCGCCGCCAGCATTCTGGCGATAGGGCCGAGCGTCGCCGAAAAACTGTTGGACATGCAGAACCGTGGCGTCTTTGGCTATGTGGTCGCCGTCTATCTGGTGATTGCCGGCATCAGCCAGATTTTGAGTCGTCGCATCAACGCCCGCCATTCGCTGTTGTTCGGCTGCCTGGCCCAGGCTTTGTCGGTCGGCGTGTTCGCCGTGGCGATTCAGATCCATTCGCTGGCGCTGGCCGCCGCAGGCATGGTGATCGCCGGTTACGCCTATGGCGCGATCTTTGTCGGCAGCGCCACGCTGGTGAATCTGATTTCACCGAAAGCCAGTCATGCGCGTTTGATCTCCCTGTTCTACGTGATCGCTTATATCGCTAACTGGGTGCCGATTCTGTTGGGCGTTGTGATCGACCACGCCGATTTGCATTTGGCGACCCACTTGTTATTCCTGAGCAGCGCCGTGATTTGTTTGATGTTGAGCGTCATGGTAACGCGTGCGGGCTTCCCACGCTGAAACCTGCGTTCGGGAGGGGGTGACTGGCGTCGCATGTTGGCATTTCATTTGAGATCGTGATTTCCCTGGTGTTGTGTTATTCCAGCGTGCTCGTCACGCTGGCTTTTTTTGTGATAAATCTCACTTTTACGGTATTTTCATTTCCGCATTTGCATTTTTATCGTGATTTTAATCACGAAAAAATAACGCGCTTCGGGTAAACTGCGCGCTTTATTTTTGCCGCGGGTCACTTTATGAACGTTCTTTTCGCCATTGCCGTTACGACCGGGATCCTGTCCGGCGTGTGGGGATGGGTTGCCGTCAGCCTGGGGCTGATCGGTTGGGCCGGTTTTCTCGGCTGCACGGCGTATTTCGCCTGCCCGCAGGGCGGGCTGAAAGGGCTGTTGATCGGCGCGTTGACCTGCTGCAGCGGTGTCTTCTGGGCAATGGCGATCATCCACGGCAGCGAACTGGCGCCGCAGTGGAATCTCTTGGGGTATCTGCTGACCGGCGTCGTGGCGTTCCTGATGTGCATTCAGGCCAAACAGCAGTGGCTGGGGTTCGTGCCCGGCACCTTTATCGGCGCCTGTGCGACCTTCGCCGGCGGCGGCGATTGGCCGCTGGTGACGCTGTCCCTGCTGGTCGGCCTGCTGTTCGGCTATGCGATGAAAAACAGCGGGTTGTGGTGGGCGGCGCGCAGCGAAAAAGCCCGTGCCGCACAGCCGGTCAGCCCGAATGCCGGCTCAAACGGTGCCGCCGAGTGAGAGGCGGTAGTGCAGATCGTGGCGCTCGGCGCAGGGTTCGCCCGCGATCCGCAGCAGCAGCATTTCGGCGGCGGTTTTCCCCATCTCAAAGCGCGGCGTGATCACGCTGGCGATGCCCGGCGTGGTCGCCTGGCCAATATCCAGGCCGTGAAAACCCGATAACGCAACCTCTTGCGGCACGCGCACGCCGAGGCGCAGGCAGGCCTGCAACACGCCCACCGCCAGATCGTCGTTGGTGCACAGGATACCGTCGAGCTGCGGGTAGCGTTCGAACGCCATCGCCAGCATGTCGGCGCCGATCGAAACCGAAGAGACCCGATGCGGCGTGATCTGACGCGGCGTTTGCCCCTGAGACGCCATGGCGCGGCAGTAACCCCGATAGCGTTTATTGTCGCGGGCGTCCGACATGGCGCCAAAGTAAACGATATGCCGTTTGCCGCTGGCGAGCAGCGCTTCGGTCATGTCATACCCCGCTTGTTCATTATCGAACCCCACCGCAATCCGCCCTGGCGGCGCGTCGAGATCCATCACCTGTGCGAGGGGGATTTTGGCGGCGCCGAGGTAGGTCTCTGCGCGCAAGGTATGCGCAGAGTCGGTGAGGATAAGCCCGGCGATCGGGTAGCTCAGCAGCTGTGCGATCTGCTCTTCTTCCCGCTGCGGGCTGTAATCGTAGTTCACCACCAGCGTTTGGTAACCCCGCGCTTGGGTAACGGATTCTATACCGGCCAGCAGGTCGGCGAAGATCTGGTTGTTGAAGGAGGGGATCAGTACGCCGATGCGCGGTTTTCTGCCGGCCTGTGCGGTATCGGCATCTGTGACGTTCAGCTCCCGCATGACCTGCGCAATGCGTTCGGCGGTGTCGGCCGCCACTTTTTCCGGCGTGCGCAGAAAACGGCTGACGGTCATTTTGGTCACGCCGGCCAATTGTGCGATGTCCTGTAGCGTAACGCGAGGGTGTTTCATTCGGTGGCCTTCACGGGCGGTGCGGCAAGGGCGGATAGCGGTATGTTAACAAATCGATTTGGCGGTAACAACGAATGCGCTTCTATTGAAAATAGCCATTTTTCAATTGGATAGATGATTTTTACCCGCGAACTGCCTGCGTGAGATCACGTTAAGGGTAACAGGGTTTCGTAACATGATTTTCAGTGATTCCCATCACGTTTTTACCGGTAACAATCGGCTGAGATAGAGGCCTGTCCGATTGGAGGCCTGATGGCCGGGAATCACCATGAACAATCTATTTTCTCTGGATAACAAAACCGTCTTGATCACCGGCGCCTCGCGCGGCATCGGTTTTCTGCTGGCGCGCGGCCTGGCGCAGCAAGGCGCACATATTCTGGTCAACGCCACCACCGAAGAACATGCCCGGCACGCCGCCGATCGCCTGCGCGAAGAGGGGCTGCGTGCGGATGCGGCGGCGTTCGACGTCACCGATTCCCAGGCGGTGCATGCCGCCATCGACCGTATCGAAGCGGACATCGGCGCGATAGACGTCTTGATCAACAACGCCGGCATCCAGCGCCGCCACCCGTTCACCGAGTTCCCGGAGCAAGACTGGGACGACATCATCGCCGTCAACCAGAAAGCGGTCTTCATCGTGTCACAGACCGTGGCCCGTTACATGGTGCCGCGCCGGCGCGGCAAGATAGTCAATATCGGTTCGATGCAAAGCGAGCTGGGCCGCGACACCATCACCCCTTATGCGGCGTCCAAGGGCGCGGTGAAAATGTTGACGCGCGGCATGTGCGTGGAGCTGGCGCGCTACAACATTCAGGTTAACGGCATTGCCCCCGGCTACTTCAAAACCGAGATGACGCAGGCGCTGGCCGACGATCCGGCCTTCACCGCCTGGCTGACCCAGCGTACGCCCGCCGCGCGCTGGGGGGATCCGCAGGAGCTGATCGGCGCGGCGGTGTTCCTGGCCGCCGACGCCTCCGCCTTCGTCAACGGGCAGCTGCTGTTTGTCGATGGCGGCATGTCGGCGGCGGTGTAATCTTTTTTCGTGGAGTCTTGAGATGAAAATTCAAACCCAGTCCTGCGTGGTCAATGGCAAACGAGATGTGGCGGTGATCGCGCAAGAAGTGGATTACCGGGGGCGGGGAACGCTGGTGAAAATCAGCCGCGGCGGCATCTGCGGCTCGGATCTGCATTACTTCCAGGAAGGCAAGGTCGGCAATTTTCAGGTGCGTCAGCCGATGGTGCTGGGCCATGAGGTGATCGGCGAGGTGGTCGCCAGCGATTCACCGCGGCTGCCGGTCGGGCAGAAGGTGGCGCTCAATCCCAGCAAACCCTGCGGGCAGTGCAAATACTGTCTGGCGCAGCAAAGCAATCAATGCGTCGAGATGCGTTTTTTCGGCAGCGCGATGTATTTTCCGCACGTTGACGGGGCTTTTACCCAATACAAAGTGGTGGATAGCGCGCAGTGTGTCCCTTACGGTGCCGATCGCGACGACAGGGTGATGGTGTTTGCCGAGCCGCTGGCGGTGGCTGTCCACGCGGCGAAGCAGCCCGGCGACGTGGCGGGGAAAAAGATCTTCGTGTCCGGCGTCGGCCCGATCGGCTGCTTGCTGGTGGCGGCGCTGAAAGCGCTGGGCGCCGCCGAGATTGTCTGTGCCGATCTCAGCCCGCGCTGCCTGGCGATCGCCAGGCAAATGGGGGCCGATCGGTGTCTGCATGCCGCGGACGACGATGTGAGCGATTATCAGCAGGACAAGGGGTATTTCGACGTCGCCTTCGAAGTGGCGGGGCACCCGCAGTCGCTGCAGCGCTGCCTGGAGATCACCCGCGCCAAAGGCACCGTGGTGCAGGTGGGCATGGGTAGCAGCTTCCCCGATTTCCCGCTGATGTTGTTGATCGCCAAGGAGTTGAACCTGCTCGGATCCTTCCGCTTCGTGGCGGAGTTTGCGTTGGCGGTGGCGTGGCTGGCCGACGGCGTGGTCGATCCGCTGCCGTTGCTGTCGGCGGAGTTTGCCAGCGGGCAGCTGGCGCAGGCGCTGGAGTTTGCCGGCGATAAGCGCCAGGCCGCCAAGGTGCAATTGGTGTTTTAGGGTAAAAGTCCGATGGCCGCAGGCGGCGATCCTTGTCTATAGTGTAGGAACGCTTAATTTTTCAACCACGGAGATCTCACGATGGCAAGACATACGGATGCTGAGCAAACTACGCTGGATGACGATCTGAGAATGCTGACCGAGACGCTGGAAGAAGTGCTGCAATACACCGGCGATCGCGCGGATCAGGCTTACGTCGACATCAAGTCGCACGCCGAGCAGGCGCTGAGTGAGGTCAAGGCGCGCTGGGCGAACACCGGTGAATCCTACTACGCGCGCGCCAAAGAAGCGGTGCACCGCACCGACGACTACGTGCGGGATAAACCCTGGCACAGCGTAGGTATCGGCGCCACCGTCGGGCTGGTGCTGGGGCTGCTGCTGGCCCGTAAATAAATCACGGCATCGGGGCGGCGCAGGCCGCCTCGTGCTTTTCTGCAGGCTGTGTTGTTCATCTCGCCGTTTCCCCGCTAGCTTTCCCTGATCCCGCCTATACTTCCCGCAAGCCGCCGTCGGAGCGTCTCTATTTCCCTTGTTTTTGTATGGACGGATTGAGCTGGCGCCGCCTCAAGTGTAAAGTGTTTGTGTGTTTATTGTTTATTTTTTGTTCTAAATCAAATAATTATCTGGTGTAAACACCCAGGGATATACGGCGTTCTTGCGCTGGCGCAAAAGCCGTGAAAATAACACCTCATATAATACAGAGCGTAACTACAGGCGCGGTGTCCGTCGGCTGCGCCGGAGACGATCTCTGCTAACTGACTTGTGAGCGAACTATGTCGACAAGTGTTTTTAATCGCCGGTGGGCGGCTGTGCTGCTCGAGGCGCTGGCCCGCCATGGGGTGCGGCATGTTTGTATCGCTCCGGGATCGCGCTCCACGCCGCTGACGTTGGCCGCCGCAGCCAACCGATCGTTTATCTGTCATACCCATTTTGATGAGCGCGGGCTCGGCCATCTGGCGCTTGGGCTGGCGAAGGCGGCGCGTGAGCCGGTGGCGGTGATCGTCACGTCCGGCACCGCGGCGGCGAACCTTTATCCCGCGTTGATCGAAGCCGGCCTGACCGGTGAGCGGCTGGTGTTTCTCACCGCCGATCGGCCGCCGGAGTTGATCGACTGCGGCGCCAATCAGGCGATCCGTCAAAACGGCCTCTACAGCAGCCACCCGACGCTGGCGATCGAGCTGCCGCGCCCAACGCCGGATATTCCGGCCGCGTGGCTGGCCTCCAGCGTCGACAGCGCGATGGCGCGCTTGCAGCACGGCGCTTTGCATATCAACTGCCCGTTCGCTGAACCGCTGTACGGCGGCGACGAACGTCACTATGCCGATTGGTCGGCTGCGCTGGGCGACTGGTGGCAGAGTGATCGTCCGTGGCTGCAGGAAAGCGGGACGCATGCGGCGCCATTGCTGCAGCCGGACTGGTTCTTCTGGCGGCAAAAGCGCGGCGTGGTGCTCGCCGGCCGCATGAGCGCGCAAGAGGGCGCACAGGTGGCCGAATGGGCCGCAACGCTGGGCTGGCCGCTGATCGGCGACGTGCTGTCGCAGACCGGGCAACCGCTGCCCTGCGCCGATTTGTGGCTCGCTGATCCTCAGGCGCAACGCGTACTGCAAGATGCGCAGCTGGTGGTGCAGTTCGGCGGCAGCCTGACCGGCAAACGCCTGCTGCAGTGGCAGGCGCAGTGCCGGCCGGAAGAGTATTGGATCATTGACGAGCTGCCGGGGCGGCTCGATCCGGCCCAGCACCGGGGACGGCGCCTGCGCATCGGCGTGGTGCAGTGGTTGAAGCAGCATCCGGCGCAACCGCGCGCGCCGTGGGCTGCCGGGTTGGCCGCGCTGGCGGATAAGGCGCTGACGGCGGCGTCCACGCATCTGCACGATAACTTTGGCGAAGCGCAGCTGGCGCACCGCCTGCCGGAACTGCTGCCGGAGAACGGCCAGCTGTTTCTCGGCAACAGCCTGGTGGTGCGGCTGATCGACGCGTTAACGACGCTGCCTGCCGCTTACCCGGTATTCAGCAACCGCGGCGCCAGCGGTATCGACGGTCTGATTTCCACCGCCGCCGGCGTGCAGCGCGCCACTGCCAGGCCGACGTTGGCGGTGGTGGGCGACCTTTCCGCACTGTATGACCTCAATGCGCTGGCGCTGCTACGCCACTGTTCGGCGCCGACGGTGCTGATCGTCGTCAATAATAACGGCGGCCAAATTTTCTCGCTGCTGCCGACGCCGGAAGAGGATCGTCAGCGCTTTTACTGCATGCCGCAGAACGTCGAGTTCAGCCACGCGGCGGCGATGTTCCAGCTTGACTACGCGCGGCCGGAGAACTGGAGCCAGCTGCAACAGGCAGTTGAGCAAGGCTGGCGGCGCGGCGGCGCCACGCTGATAGAGCTGCAGGTGCCGCCGAGCGCGGGGGCCGAAAGCCTGCAATACCTGGTGCAACAGATGGCGGTGCAATGATGCTGGCGACGCGAATTTTGCAACAGGGCGAAGCGGGCCGCCCGTGGCTGGTGTGGCTGCACGGCCTGCTCGGCAACAACAATGAATGGCGCGTGATCGCCGCGCGCTGCCCGGAATGGCCGTCGTTGGCCATCGATCTGCCCGGCCACGGCGATTCCGTGGCGGTGACCTGCCGCGGTTTCGACGACATCAGTGCGCAAATCGCCGCTACGCTGCAACTGCGCAATATCGAACGTTATTGGCTGGTGGGCTATTCGCTCGGCGGGCGCATCGCCATGTATCACGCTTGCCACGGCCGCCATGCCGGCCTGCAAGGGGTGATCGTCGAGGGTGGCAACCCGGGGCTGGAGGACGAAGAACAGCGCCGCCGGCGCTGCGAGCAGGATGCGCTGTGGGCGGCGCGTTTTCGCAGTGAGCCGATCGCCGAGGTCCTGGCGGACTGGTACCAGCAGCCGGTGTTCAAAGAGCTCAGCCACGTGCACCGCCAGGCGCTGATCGCCGCGCGCTCGGTCAATAACGGCCCGGCGATCGCCGACATGCTCGAAGCCACCTCGCTCGGGCGGCAGCCCTATCTGGCGCCGCAGCTGCGCCAACTGAGCGTGCCGCTGCAGGTGCTGTGCGGTGAGAACGACCCCAAATTTCAACGGCTGGCGCGCGACGCCGGGTTGCCGTTGCGCATCGTGCCGCAGGCTGGACACAACGCGCATCTGGCCAATCCGCAGGATTTCGTCGCCGAGCTGCAGACCTTTCTCGTTAACCCTGGTTAAAGGAACCGAACATGCTTTATCCGAATGAAGAACAGCTGTATGCCGCCATCGCCTGGCAGGATTGCACCGGCGATTTCGACGATATTCTGTATCACAAGTCCGCCGACGGCATCGCCAAAATCACCATTAACCGGCCGCAGGTGCGCAATGCGTTTCGCCCGCAAACGGTTAAAGAGATGATCGACGCGCTGGCTAACGCCCGTTACGACGACGGTATCGGCGTCATTATTCTGACCGGCGCCGGCGATAAGGCCTTCTGCTCCGGCGGCGATCAGAAAGTACGCGGCGACTACGGCGGCTATCGCGACGACAGCGGCGTGCATCACCTCAACGTGCTGGACTTCCAGCGCCAGATCCGCACCTGCCCGAAACCGGTAGTGGCGATGGTGGCCGGTTATTCGATCGGCGGCGGCCACGTGCTGCACATGATGTGCGATCTGACCATCGCGGCGGATAACGCCATCTTCGGCCAGACTGGCCCGAAAGTGGGCTCGTTCGACGGCGGCTGGGGCGCGTCTTACATGGCGCGCATCGTCGGCCAGAAGAAGGCGCGTGAAATCTGGTTCCTGTGCCGCCAGTACGATGCCGCTGCCGCGTTGGACATGGGCCTGGTCAATACGGTGGTGCCGTTGGCCGATCTGGAAAAAGAGACGGTGCGCTGGTGCCGAGAAATGCTGCAGAACAGCCCGATGGCGCTGCGCTGCCTGAAGGCGGCGCTGAACGCCGACTGCGACGGCCAGGCTGGTTTGCAGGAGCTGGCGGGCAACGCCACCATGCTGTTCTACATGACCGACGAAGGGCAGGAAGGGCGCAACGCGTTCAACGAGAAGCGTCAGCCGGACTTCAGCAAATTCAAGCGTAACCCGTAATGAGCGGGGTAAACCGCAGCGCGGCGCTTTACCGTTACAGCCTGCCGATGGAGGCGGGCGTGGTGCTGCGCAATCAGCGGTTGAAAACGCGTGACGGATGGGTGGTGCAGCTGCGTCAGGGCGAGCGTGAAGGCTGGGGCGAGATCGCGCCGCTGCCGGAATTCAGCCGAGAAACGTTGGCGCAGGCCGAACAGGCCGCGTTGGACTGGCTGCAGGCCTGGTTGGCGGGCAACGAACCGGATGACAGCACGCTGCCCTCGGTGGCCTTTGGGATTAGCTGCGCGCAGGCCGAGCTGGAGCAGCGCTTGCCGACGCAGGCGGATTTCCGCAAGGCGCCGCTGTGCACCGGCGATCCGGACGAGCTGTTCGAGATATTGAGCGCCTTGCCGGGCGAGAAAGTCGCGAAAGTGAAGGTGGGGCTGTATGAAGCGGTGCGCGACGGCATGATCGTCAACGTGCTGCTGGAGGCGCTGCCGGATCTGCGGCTGCGGCTGGATGCCAACCGCAGCTGGACCCGCGCCAAAGCCGACGGCTTCGCCAAATACGTCAACCCGGCGTGGCGCGATCGCATCGCCTTTTTGGAAGAGCCCTGCAAGACCCGTGATGAATCGCGCGATTTCGCCCGGGCGACCGGCATTGCCATTGCCTGGGATGAGAGCGTGCGTGAGGCGGATTTTGTGGTGCAGGCCGAGCCGGGCGTGGCGGCCATCGTGATCAAGCCGACGCTGGTCGGTAGCCTGACGTGCTGCCAGGCGCTGGTGGCGCAGGCGCATGCGGCGGGGCTGACGGCGGTGATCAGCTCCAGCATCGAGTCCAGCCTGGGGTTGACCCAGCTGGCGCGCATCGCCCGCTGGCTGACGCCGGACACCGTGCCGGGGCTGGACACGCTGGGGCTGATGCAGGCACAGGTGCTGCGGCCGTGGCCGGGCAGCGCATTGCCGCTGTTGGATATTTCGGCGCTGGAGTGCCTATGGCGCCGTTAAGCGATTGGCCGTGGCGGTACTGGGCACGCCTTCAACCGCAGGCGACGGCGCTGCTGCTCGGCGAACGGCCGCTGAGCTGGCTGGCGTTGCAAAGCCAGGTGGATGAGCTGGCGGCGGATTTTCAGCACCGGGGCGTGGAGCCGGGCTGCGGCGTGGCGCTGTGCGGTAAAAACAGCTATCCGCTGCTGTTGGCCTACCTGGCGCTGTTGCAATGCGGCGCGCGCCTGTTGCCGCTCAATCCCGCCTTGCCGACGCCGCTGCTGACGCAGCTGTTGCCCGAATTGGACATCACCTTTGCCTTCGGCCCGGATCCGTTGCCGGCGCTGCCGGAAGAGGTGATTCGATTGACGCCGCCCTCGACCGAGCCGCGTTGGTCGAACCTGCCGACGTGGGATGTGCGGCGTCTGGCGACGCTGACGCTGACCTCGGGCTCCAGCGGTATGCCGAAAGCGGCGGCACACAGCTATGCCAACCATTTGGCCAGCGCCGCCGGGGTGTTGCGGCTGATGGATTTTCAGCGCGAGGATTGCTGGCTGCTGTCACTGCCGCTGTTTCATGTCTCCGGCCAGGGCATCGTCTGGCGCTGGCTGGCGGCGGGCGCACGGCTGGCGGTGCGCGAGATGCATCCGTTGGCCGAGGCATTGGCGGGCTGCACGCACGCCTCGCTGGTGCCGACACAGCTCTGGCGGCTGCTGGCGCAACCGCTGACGGGCATGACGCTGAAAGAGGTGCTGCTCGGCGGCGCAATGATCCCGGTGGCGCTGACCGAACGGGCGGAGGCGGCGGGGATCCGCTGCTGGTGCGGCTACGGGCTGACCGAACTGGCTTCCACGGTGTGCGCCAAGCGCGCCGATGCGCGGCCAGGCGTCGGCCTGCCGCTCGGCGGCCGTGAGGTAAAACTGGTGGACGAAGAAGTCTGGATCCGCGCCGACAGCCTGGCGCTCGGCTACTGGCGTCATGGCCATCTGCAGCCGCTGGCCGATGAACAGGGCTGGTTTGCGACCCGCGATCGCGGCGCGATGGCCGAGGGAGAACTGCGTATTCTCGGACGGTTGGACAACCTGTTTTTCAGCGGCGGTGAAGGGGTGCAGCCGGAGGATATCGAACGCGTGCTGGCGGCGCATCCGCAGATCACGCAGGTGTTTGTGGTGCCGGTGGCGGACGCCGAGTTCGGCCAGCGGCCGGTGGCGGTGATCGACGGCGAACCGTCACTGTCGCTGGCGGCGTTGCTCGCCTGGTCGCAGGATAAGCTGGCCAATTTCCAACGCCCGGCGGCGTTGCTCCCGCTGCCTGACGAGCTGAAAAACGGCGGCATCAAAATTTCGCGCCGCCAGTTGCAGCAGTGGGTGGCGCAGCGTCTCTCTCAGGCATAAAAAAGCCGCCCGACAGGGCGGCTGAGCGGATGGCAGCAGGGGGTTATTTCAACCCCAACGCCCTGGCGACGCCAGCGCCGTAGTCCGGGTGCACCTTGGTGAACAGCTCGACCTGACGGCGCTGGATGTGTTCCGGCACCTGCGACAGTTCGCCGGCGATGCGGGTGAACATGCGCTGGTGCTCTTCGGCGCTCAGCAGGTTGAACAGCGCGCGCGGCTGGCTGTAGTAATCGTCGTCTTCACGATGATTCCAGTGGTCGGCCGCGCCCTCAATGCTCAGCGGCGGTTCGCTGAAGTCCGGCTGCTCCTGGAACAGGCCGAAGCTGTTCGGTTCGTAGGTGGCACCGTTGCCGCTGTTGCCGTCCACGCGCATCGCGCCGTCGCGATGATAGTTGTGGAACGGGCATTTGGCGCCGTTCACCGGGATCTGGTGGTGGTTGACGCCCAAGCGGTAGCGGTGCGCATCGCCATAGGAGAACAGACGGCCCTGCAGCATTTTATCCGGCGAGAAACTGATGCCCGGCACCACGTTGGCGGGGTTCATCGCCACCTGTTCAACCTCTGAGAAGTAGTTGTCGGGGTTGCGGTTCAGCTCGAAATAGCCGACGTCGATCAGCGGATAGTCGCCGTGCGGCCACACCTTGGTCAGATCGAACGGGTTATACGGCGTCTGCGAGGCTTCGTGTTCCGGCATGATCTGAATTTGCAGCTTCCAGCGCGGGAAGTCGCCGCGTTTGATCGCGTCGAACAGATCGCGCTGTGAGCTTTCGCGATCCTTGGCGATGATCGCTTCCGCTTCGTCATCCATCAGGTTTTCAATGCCTTGCTCGCAGCGGAAGTGGAATTTCACCCAGAAACGTTCGTTGGCGGCATTGATAAAGCTGAAGGTGTGGCTGCCGAAACCGTGCATATGACGGTAAGATTTCGGAATGCCGCGATCGCTGAAGTCGATGGTCAACTGGTGCAGCGATTCCGGCAGGTGGGAGAAGAAGTCCCACTTGTAGACGGGGTTGCGCAGGTTGGTATGCGGATCGCGTTTCACCACGTGGTTGAGATCGGGGAATTTCAGCGGATCGCGCAGATAGAACACCGGCGTATCGTTACCCACCAAATCCCAGTTGCCTTCTTCGGTATAGAACTTCATGGCGAAGCCGCGAATGTCGCGTTCGGCGTCGGCGGCGCCGCGCTCACCGGCGACGGTGGAGAAGCGGATAAACATGTCGGTCTGTTTGCCGACTTCGGAGAAGATCTTGGCGCGCGTGTAGCGGGTGATGTCGTGGGTGACGGTAAAGGTGCCATAGGCGCCGGATCCTTTGGCATGCATGCGGCGCTCGGGGATAACTTCACGGTCGAAGTGGGCCAGTTTTTCCAGGAACCACACGTCCTGCAACAGCATCGGGCCGCGTTTGCCTGCGGTGATCACGTTATTGTTATCGACAACCGGGGCGCCGGCTGCGGTGGTCAGTCCTTTCTTGCTCATCACTTGCTCCTTATCGTAGTGCAGTTAAGTAAAGACTCGGGCGGTTTAAGCGTTCATCAGCATAGTCCTTTGGCGGGGCTTCTTCCCCTGACCTTGGTCAAAGCCACTACTAGTTGTAGCTCTATTGCCGAGCGGCGGCAAATAGGTCTCGGTTATCGTTGGCATTGCCTTGACGAATATGGATTGTTGTTTGCAAATATTTACATTTATTTGATTATTGACGAATTTTTTCGCTTTTATCCCTTAAATACTCATTGCGCTTTGGTATAGACTCGTGACGTTATTATTATGCGTTGATTCGATCATTCGGTACGGATGACAAACCAGAGGGAAAGATGATGAAAAAGACTTGGGTCGCGTGCGCGGCAGGATTGCTGTTGGTGACCGGCGCGGCGAACGCCATCAGCGTGTCGGGCGAAGCCGGGCAACACTACACCAACCTGGGCGTTGGCATGAGCACCGGCTCTTCTGGTCTGGGCCTGACCGGCAACTGGGCGCGCAGCGACCACGACGGCAACGTCGGCAGCGTGGGGCTGAACTTCGGGGTGCCGCTGGGGCCATTGACGGCGACCGTGGGCGCCAAAGCGCTGTACCTCAGCCCGAAAGACGGGAAGAGCGGCGGGGCGGTGGCGCTGGGCGGCGGCCTGGAGTGGGAGATCAACCGCTACTTCAGCCTGCACGGCGAAGGTTACTTTGCCCCTGACTCTTTCACCAGCGGCGTGAAGGCCTATAACGAAGCCAGCGGCGGTCTGCGCTGGAAGTTCCGCCCGCTGAGCGTGGACGTGGGCTACCGTTACATGCAGATGGAAGGCAAAGACGGGCGTCGCGACAATACGCTGGCCGATGGCCCTTACGTTGGCGTAGGTCTGAGCTTCTGACGCTACGAAAAAGGGGCCATTCAGGCCCCTTTGTTCTTTCTGTTCCGCTTACCCTACCGCGGGCAGCATGCCGCTGGCGATGCCCAGTTGAATGGCGATTACCGTCACCCCGCAGACAAACACCAATGCCAACGCAGGCGTACCGCCCCAGACGCGATACTGCGCCTGATGTGTTTGGCGCGTTTTCCACACCAGCAGTGAAGGCAACAGCAGGGCCAGCACCGACAGAGCGATGGCGGCGAATCCCAACGCCAGCACGAAGCCGCGCGGGTAGAACAGCGCGAAGGCCAGCGGCGGCAGGAAGGTGATGGCGCCGGTTTGCAGGCGGCCACGCACGTTGTCTTGCCGCTTGAACAGGTCGGCCAGGAAATCGAACAGCCCGAGTGCCACGCCGAGGAACGAGGTTGCCAGCGCCAGATCGGCGAACAGGTGCACCGCCAGTTCAACGTGCGGCGAAGCGACCGCGTCGCGCACCGCCTGCAACAGGCCGTTCAGCCCGGCCTGTTGCGCCAGGATGCCGACGAAGGTGTCAGAGCTGATGCTGCCCAGTGTCGCCAACTGCCAGAAAATATAGGCGATCAGCGGGATCGCGCTGCCGATGATAAACACCCACCGCAGTTTGCGAATGTTGCCGCCCATGTAGTTGACGATGCTCGGCACGCTGCCGTGGAAGCCGAAGGAGGTGAAAATCACCGGAATGGCCGACAGCGCCAGGCCTTGCTCCAGCGGCAACGTCATCAGGTTGGTCTGGTGGATATTCGGCAACATCAGGCCGAGCATCACCACCAGGAACACCACTTTGGCGCTGAACAGGATGCGGTTGAACAAATCGACCGAGTGGGTGCCGATGCACACCACGCCGCCGGCCACCAGAGTAAACAACAGAACGCCGAGCGACACCGGAAAGTCCTGGGATGTCCATTGGCTGATGCTGGTGGCGAGCAATTCGCCGGCGCCGCTGATATAGGCGGCGGTGAGGGCGTACATCAGAAACATCATGCTGAAGCTGGTCAGCCACTGGCCGCCGCCGCCGAGATAACGTTTGGCGAGGGTGCCCAGACCGGTATCCGCCTGCTCATGCTGGTAGACCTCTACCAGCAGCAGCGCGGTGTAACACATCAACAGCCACAGCCCGACCAGTAAGGCCAGCGTGACGCCGAAGCCGACGCCGGCCGCTGCCAGCGGCATCGCCAGCATCCCGGCGCCAATGGTGGTGCCCGCCACGATAAAAACACTGCCAAGAGTGCGATTCTTCACGTTTTTTCTCTACCAGCCGAAAGATTTTGAAAATTATAGGTAACGATTTATGAGGATGGCAGGATAGTGGAAGCCCTAATTTGTGTCAAACCGGCGTTACGAATAATGTACATTAATGTTTACATTGCGGCGGGCTGCATGGCGCATGAGGAACGGGCCCATGGTTGAAATTATCCGCAGGCGGCTAGTGAAAAGTTATTTACGGGCTTCTATAGTGGAATGACCAAAAAATGTGGGAGAGATCAATGTTAAGGGTGGAGATGCTCAGCACCGGCGATGAAGTGCTGCACGGGCAAATTATTGATACCAACGCCGCCTGGCTGGCGGACTACCTGTTCCAGCAGGGCGTGCCGATGAGCGGGCGGGAAACGGTCGGGGACAGCCTCTCTGCGTTGATCGAGATCCTGCAGGAACGAAGCCATATCGCCGATGTGCTGATCGTCAACGGCGGCCTGGGGCCGACCAGCGACGATCTCAGCGCGCTGGCCGCCGCGAAAGCCTGTGGCGTCGAACTGGTTGAACGGGCCGACTGGCTGGCGCGCATGGAAGCCTATTTCGCCGAACGCGGGCGGCCGATGGCCCCTTCCAACCGCAAGCAGGCGCAGATCCCGGCCAACGCAGAAATGCTGGATAACCCGGTAGGCACCGCCTGTGGATTTGCGCTGCAGCTGAACAAGTGTCTGATGTTCTTCACCCCCGGCGTGCCGTCGGAATTCAAAGTGATGGTCGAACAGCATATCGTGCCGTGCCTGCGGCAGCGCTTCACCTTGCCGGCGCCGCCGCTGTGTTTGCGCCTGACGACGTTCGGCACCTCCGAGAGCGATCTGGCCGCCGAGCTGGACAGTATGCCGCTGCCGCCGGAAGTGGTGCTGGGTTACCGTTCCTCCAGCCCGATCATCGAGCTGAAGCTGACCGGGCCGGAAAGCCGGCGTGCGGAAATGGAGCAGGCCTGGCGACGCGTGCGCGAGGTGGCGGGGGACAACTGCATCTTTGAAGGCACCGCCGGGTTGCCGGCGACGCTGACGCAGCGCCTGAATCAGCAAGGGCTTAAGCTGGCGTTGAGCGAGCAGTTCAGCGCTGGGTTGATCAATCTGCAGATGCAAAGCGAAGGGGCGCCGCTGGCGGGGGGCGAGCTGCTGCCGGCGCACTGCATCGAAACGCTGGAAACGACGCTGGCGCGCGCCCGCTCGCTGGCGGAATTGACCGGTGCGCCGTTGGCGTTGGCGGTCAGCGCCATGCGTGACGAGCAGGTGAGCATTGCGCTGCACACGCCGCGCGGCGGGATTGGCCAGACCGTGCGTTATCGTGCGTCGCGCCACGGCCTGCGACTGCGGCAGGAGTCGGTGGCAATGCTGGCGCTGGATATGCTGCGCCGTTGGCTGAATGGGGGCCAGGCATGCGGTAAAAACGCCGGGCTGGAGGTGGTGGAAATTATCGAGTGACGGTCATGGCGCTGAGTCGCCGGCGTCACTGTTTTGCTGCAGCCGTTCGGACGCCAGATGTGAAAGGCGTATCGCCGCCGCGCCCCGCGTTTGCAGATCTGCAGCATAGTCCTTGAGCGCCTGCGCGGCGCTGCCAGCCTGCGCCAGATGCGTCGCCAGGCTGGCGGCGTCCGCCAATGCAGTGTTGGCGCCGAGCCCTCCCGCCGGGCTCATGGCGTGCACGGCGTCGCCGAGAAAGGCGATGCGTTCGCTGTGCCACACCGGCATCGCCTTCGTGACCTGCACCGCCCGCACGCTGAGCGACAGGGGATCCGCCAGCGCTAACGCCGTTTGCAAGGCGGGGGCCCATCCCTGCGAGATATGCCGTACGCGCGCCTGCAGCGCAGCGCTTTCCTCTGCTCGCGCCGGCCCGCCGAGCCGTGCAGCCGTTCCGATACAGGCCCAATAGAGATAGTCGCCGACCGGCGTGAGGCGGCAATCCGGCGCATAGTCGGCTGCCAGCTGCGCCATGGGCGCTTGAAAGCGCATCGGTTCAACCACCAGCGATAAGCTGTCGGCGAAGACGACCGACACACCGCGCAGCAATTCGGGGGCCAATTGGGCACGGGTCGCCGCATCGAGCGGCGTTTTGCCGTAGAGGGTGACCGCACCGCTGTCTTCGGGCGCAGCCTCCGGCAGGCAGCGCCGCCGCACCAGCGAGTTGACGCCGTCGGCGGCGATCAGCACATCGACCCGCACTTGCTCGCCGTTGGCGAACTGAAGTTCCACGCCCTGCGGCGTTTGTGCAAATTCACACAGGGTATAACCGAAACGCACCCGGTCTTGCAGACCGGCGAGCAGGATTTCGCGCAGCGTTTGCCGATGAACGCCGAGATCGCCGCTCGGTTCCTGCGCCTGCCGCGGGCTGGAGGGCAGCCAATGCTCGGGGCGTCGGGCGTTGAGCGGAGCAAGCTGCGGATCCCACAGATTGCTCTCGCCGCTGTTTTGCGCGCTGCCGGCGCAGAGCAACCGGTAGTGCGCCGGCGGCAGGCAGGCGGCCAGCGCCTGCTGGCCCGTCGGATCGATGCGCAGCCGGTAGCCCTGATCGCGCGCCTGCGGCGTGGTGTCGCGTTCAAACACCGTGGCGTGGATGCCGAAGCGGCGCAGCCCCTGGGCCAGACACAGACCGCCTGGCCCGGCGCCGATAATGCCAATGCTGAGTGTTGTCATCATGTTCCCTCGTGAGTCAGTGGCCACAGACGGGAGCGGCCGGAAGCATTTCATTATGTCGGCGCAGGGAAAGGTTGGTATAACGGCATTTGGACTAAAAATAGTGATAAGTGGCCAATATGAACGATAACCCTTACTTCGCCGACGCTGACTGCAGCGAATGGTCGGCGGGCCCCTGGCTGATCGCCCTTGGTGGCCGCGACGCGGTAGGCCAGGAGTATCGGTTGGGCACGCGCGAATACGACTGGCATCAGCATGTGCGCGGGCAGTTGCTGTGCGTCGAAAGCGGTTTGCTGCATGTACGCACGGCGCAGGGCGATTGGGTGCTGCCGCCGCAGCGAGCGGGGTGGATCCCGCCGGCGACGGAGCACCGGGTGCAGGTCTGCGGCGCGCTAAGCGGTTGGAGTTTGCTGCTGGCGCCGGAGGCCTGCAACGATCTGTCGAATAAACCCTGCGTCGTCGGCATTAGCGCCGTGCTGCAGGCGCTGGCTCAGCGAGCAGAAGGCTGGGATAAGCACAGTGCGCTCACCCTGGAGCAGGATCGCATGGCGCAAGTGATGCGGGATGAGATACGTCTGGCGCCGACGGAACCGCTGCATTTGCCGATGTCGTCCCATCCGCGCCTGGCCGGCGTTCTGCAAGCCTTGCTGGCGCAGCTGGGGAGCGAGCGTTCGCTGGAAGCCTGGGCCGAGTGGGGAGCGATGTCGCCACGCACTCTGCGGCGGCTGATGATCGGCGAGACGGGGTTGAGTTTTGCCCAGTGGCGTCAGCAGGCCCGGTTGTCATATGCATTGGCGAAGCTGGCCGAAGGCGAAACGGTGCTGCAGATTGCGGAAACGCTGGGATATGCCTCGCCGAGCAATTTTATCGCCATGTTTCGTAAAGCCTTTGGCGATTCTCCGGCGCGTTATTTTTCCGCCTCGGCAGGAAAGGGGCGCTAAGCGAAATACTTTGAGGATAGTTATATATCCCTGATTAATCATAATCTTACAGGGGATATTCGCGACGAGGGAATGCTGTTACTCTTTTGGCGGGTGCTTGAGACTGTTCGTCTTGGGCATTGTGTGACAGGGCGGATAGATGAAAGCCCCAGACTGACTCTCAATCAGAATGGGGCTGCACATACCGCCTAGACACCGGTATGGTAGCCCCTTCACAGCAAGGAGGCAAGCATGCGCTTAAAGCATGTGTTTCACTCGCTAACCGTTGTATGTATTACGGTTTTGTTATTTATCTGGATGATAAGAGACTCGCTGTGCGAGCTGAAAATCTACCAGGAAAATATCACTATCCTGATCAGGTTGGCGTGTGAGGTGAAGCGGTAATCATAGGGCGGGGGCAACCCCGCCTTCTGGTCTCCAGGCGCGGTTTCCGGCACCCGACTTTACATTTCCAGTTCGATATCCGTCAGCGGCATGCAGCAGCAGGGCAGGATCTCACCGGCGTTGATAAACGCCAGCGGCTGTTGGCGATAGGCCACTTCGCCTTTCACCAGTTTCAGGCGGCAGGCGCCGCAATAGCCGGATCGGCACTGGTACTCCACCTGCACGTCGTGCAGTTCCAGCACGTCGAGCAGGCAGTTTTCACTATTGGGGCAGGAGAGCTGCGTGCCGGCGGCGCGCAGCGTTACGATTGGCGTCGCCATCGCTTACAGTTCGAAGTCGCTCAGGTCGTCGGCGTTGATCTCCGAGTCGATCTGGCCAACCAGGTAGGAGCTCACTTCCACTTCCTGCGGCGCCACCTGTACGTTGTCGGACACCAACCAGGCGTTGATCCACGGGATCGGGTTGGAGCGGGTTTCGAACGGCAGACCGAGGCCGACCGCCTGCATGCGGATATTGGTGATGTACTCCACATACTGGCACAGGATGTCTTTGTTCAGGCCGATCATCGAACCGTCGCGGAACAGGTATTCCGCCCACTCTTTTTCCTGTTGGGCGGCCAGCACGAACAGATCGTAGCACTGTTGCTGGCATTCTTCGGCGATCTCTGCCATTTCCGGATCGTCGGCGCCGGAACGCATCAGGTTCAGCATGTGCTGGGTGCCGGTCAGGTGCAACGCTTCGTCGCGGGCGATCAGCTTGATGATTTTGGCGTTGCCTTCCATCAGTTCGCGCTCGGCGAACGCGAAGGAGCAGGCAAAGCTGACGTAGAAGCGGATCGCTTCCAGCGCGTTCACGCTCATCAGGCACAGGTACAGCTGCTTCTTCAGCGCGCGCAGATTGACGGTGACGGTTTTACCGTTCACCTGGTGGGTGCCTTCACCCAGCAGGTGATAGTAGCTGGTCATCTCGATCAGGTCGTCGTAGTAACCGGAAATGTCTTTCGCGCGCTTTTTGATCTCTTCGTTGGTGACGATATCGTCGAACACCAGCGCCGGATCGTTGACGATATTGCGGATGATATGGGTGTAGGAACGGGAGTGGATGGTCTCGGAGAACGACCAGGTTTCCACCCAGGTTTCCAGCTCAGGGATCGAGATCAGCGGCAGCAGCGCGACGTTCGGGCTGCGGCCCTGGATGGAATCCAGCAGCGTCTGATACTTCAGGTTGCTGATGAAGATGTGCTTCTCGTGCTCCGGCAGCGCCTGGTAATCGATGCGATCGCGGGAGACGTCAACTTCTTCCGGGCGCCAGAAGAAGGAGAGCTGTTTTTCGATCAGTTTTTCGAAGATTTCATGCTTTTGCTGGTCGAAACGCGCAACGTTTACCGACTGGCCGAAGAACATCGGCTCTTGCAGCTGGTCGTTTTTGGTCTGAGAAAAAGTGGTGTAAGCCATAAGCCTGAATCCATCGTAACGTGGCTAAATGAAGGGGCCGGAAAATTCCGGCCCGCTAGGTCAAACTTTAGATCTTGCAGGCGCCGCTTTCGCAGTCGTCATCGCCGGCCTTGGCAGGCTGCAAATCTTCCTGGGCGTCTTCCGCGCCGTCGCGAGTGTTTTGGTAGTACAGCGTTTTCACGCCGAACTTGTAGGTGGTGAGCAGGTCTTTCAACAGCTGCTTCATCGGCACCTTGCCGCCCGGGAAGCGGGTCGGATCGTAGTTGGTGTTGGCCGAAATCGACTGGTCGATGAATTTCTGCATCAGCCCCACCAGCTGCAGATAGCCGTCGTTGCTCGGCATTTCCCACAGCAGCTCGTAGTTGTCTTTCAGACGCTCATACTCCGGCACCACCTGGCGCAGGATGCCGTCTTTCGACGCCTTGATGCTGATGTGGCCGCGCGGCGGCTCGATGCCGTTGGTGGCGTTGGAAATCTGCGAAGAGGTTTCCGATGGCATCAGCGCAGACAGGGTCGAGTTGCGCAGGCCGGTTTCCTGGATCTCTTTACGCAGGGTTTCCCAGTCGTAGTGCAGCGGCTCGTTGCAGACCGCATCCAAATCTTTCTTGTAGGTGTCGATCGGCAGGATGCCCTGCGAATAGGTGGTTTCTTTGAACCACGGGCAAGCGCCTTGCTCCTGAGCCAGACGGTTGGAGGCTTTCAGCAGGTAGTACTGAATGGCTTCGAACGTTTTGTGCGTCAGGTTGTTGGCGCTGCCGTCGGAGTAGCGCACGCCGTTCTTCGCCAGGTAATAGGCGAAGTTGATGACGCCGATGCCCAGGGTGCGGCGGCCCATCGCGCCACGGTGCGCAGCCTTGATTGGATAATCCTGATAATCCAGCAGGGCGTCGAGTGAACGCACCGCCAGGGTCGCCAATTCTTCCAGATCGTCCAGGCTGTCGATCGCGCCCAGGTTGAAAGCGGACAGGGTGCACAGCGCAATCTCGCCGTTTTCGTCGTTGACGTCTTCCAGCGGCTTGGTCGGCAGCGCGATTTCCAGGCACAGGTTGGACTGACGCACCGGCGCGATCTGCGGATCGAACGGGCTGTGGGTGTTGCAGTGGTCGACGTTCTGGATGTAGATGCGGCCGGTAGAGGCGCGCTCTTGCATCATCAGCGAGAACAGCTCAACCGCTTTCACGCGCTTCTGGCGAATGCTGTCGTCTTTCTCGTACTGAGTGTACAGGCGCTCGAATTCGTCCTGATCGGCGAAGAATGCGTCGTACAGCCCCGGCACATCGGACGGGCTGAACAGGGTGATGTCTTCGCCCTTGATCAGACGCTGGTACATCAGGCGGTTCAACTGCACGCCGTAGTCCATGTGACGCACGCGGTTACCTTCAACGCCGCGGTTGTTTTTCAACACCAGCAGGCTTTCCACTTCTAGGTGCCACATCGGGTAGAACAGCGTTGCCGCGCCACCGCGCACGCCGCCCTGCGAGCAGGATTTGACGGCGGTCTGGAAATGTTTGTAGAACGGGATACAGCCGGTATGGAAGGCTTCACCGCCACGGATCGGGCTGCCCAGTGCGCGGATGCGGCCGGCGTTGATGCCGATGCCGGCGCGCTGCGAAACGTATTTCACAATGGCGCTGGAGGTGGCGTTGATGGAGTCCAGGCTGTCGCCGCACTCGATCAGCACGCAGGAGCTGAACTGGCGGGTTGGCGTGCGCACGCCGGACATGATCGGCGTAGGCAGCGAAATCTTGAAGGTGGAAATCGCGTCGTAGAAACGTTTTACGTAGTCCAGACGGGTTTCACGCGGGTAGTTGGAGAACAGGCACGCGGACACCAGTAAGTATAGGAACTGGGCGCTTTCGTAGATCTCGCCGCTGACGCGGTTCTGCACCAGGTACTTGCCTTCCAGCTGCTTGACGGCGGCATAGGAGAAGTTCATGTCGCGCCAATGATCGATAAAGGAATCCATCTGCTCGAACTCTTCAGCGCTGTAGTCTTCCAGCAGATGCTTATCGTATTTGCCCATCTCGACCATGCGAGTGACGTGGGCGTGCAGCTTCGGCGGCTCGAACTGGCCATAAGCCTTTTTGCGCAGGTGGAAGATCGCCAGGCGAGCGGCCAGGTACTGATAGTCCGGCGCATCGCGGGAGATTAGGTCGGCTGCGGCTTTGATGATGGTTTCATGAATGTCGGCGGTTTTGATGCCGTCATAAAACTGAATGTGTGAACGCAACTCTACTTGAGAAACCGAGACGTTGTGTAATCCCTCTGCGGCCCAATCAATGACCCGGTGGATTTTGTCGAGATTGATGCGCTCTTTACGGCCATCGCGTTTAGTTACAAGCAGACTTTGGTTCATGTGGTGTTTTACCTGTCCGTATGGTGCCCCTAAGCAGAAGTGTAGTCGCTCTGCTCAGTATGTAAACACTATATATAGGGGTTGTATGTCGGTGAGGTAACAAGATAGTGAGAAAAAACGGCGTTTGCAAGTGAACAAAACTGGCCTAATTTGTGGATAACTTGGGGGTGAAATGTAACTTGCCGTTCGCAGTGCGCGCCGTGACTGGCGCGACAAGCTTGTCAATAAGCGCGATCAGATTTTACTGAAAAACTGAAAAAACCGATCGTTTGGCGCTTTATTAAACGTTAGAAAAAAACGGCATATTGATCTGATTTAATATTCTAAAAAACTGTTTACAACGGCTATTTTGATCGAAGTCGTGGAAATTAGGTATTTTTCCGAATGTGCCAATGGCGCCGCCCCCCGGTAATGCAGGGCCGGCGCGGTTTACAACGCTTAGCCTTCGTGCTGGGTGTGCACCATGTAGTTCACGTCAACGTTGCGCCCAAGCTTGAAATGATCGGTGATCGGGTTGTAATGCAGGCCGATCATGTGCTTTTCGCGCAGCGGCGTGCCGTCGACCCAGCCGATCAGTTCGGAAGGGCGAATGAACTTCTTATGATCGTGGGTGCCCTGCGGCACCATCTTCAGCACGTACTCTGCGCCGATCACCGCCATCAGCCAGGCTTTGGTGTTGCGGTTGATGGTGGAGAAGAACACGTGGCCGCCCGGTTTCACCAGATGGGCGCAGGCGCGCACCACCGAGGCCGGATCCGGCACGTGCTCCAGCATCTCCATGCAGGTGACCACGTCGTAGCGTTGCGGGTTGGCCTGGGCGTGGCTTTCCACCGTCTCCTGCACATAGGTGACGTCCATGCCGCTTTCCAGCGCGTGCAGCCGGGCGACCTGCAGCGGCTCCGCGCCCATGTCCAACCCGGTCACCTTGGCGCCTTCGCGCGCCATGCTTTCTGCCAGAATGCCGCCGCCGCAGCCCACATCGAGCACCTGCTTGTCAAAAATGCCGCCGGCGCGCTGCATGATGTAGTTCAGGCGCAGCGGGTTGATGCGGTGCAGCGGTTTGAACTCGCCTTCCAGATCCCACCAGCGAGAGGCGACGGCCTCGAACTTGGCGATTTCCTGGTGGTCAACGTTTTGCACTCGGCTGGATGATTCTGCGTTCATGGGCTGGTCTGGCTCCTTGTTCTCGTTGCGCGGATTATACATGTTCCGGCGCGGCATCGTCTGCGCCGATGCGTTTTTAGCGCACTTATCTGCACAATTTCCGTGAAACAGCGGCGGTTATTTTCCCGTAAAGCGTGCTTTGTGATATAGTTTTACACCTTTGCCACTATGGCAGCGGGCAGATGAATCATTAGTAGAGGGATAGCAGCTCCATGAGCGACCTTGCCAGAGAAATCACACCGGTAAACATCGAAGACGAGTTGAAAAACTCGTATCTGGACTATGCGATGTCCGTTATTGTCGGACGTGCGCTGCCAGATGTTCGTGATGGACTGAAACCGGTTCACCGCCGCGTTCTGTACGCGATGAGCGTATTGGGTAACGACTGGAATAAACCATACAAGAAATCGGCCCGTGTCGTCGGGGACGTGATCGGTAAATATCACCCGCACGGTGACAGCGCGGTTTACGACACTATCGTGCGTATGGCTCAGCCGTTTTCACTGCGCTACATGCTGGTGGACGGCCAGGGTAACTTCGGTTCCGTCGACGGCGACTCCGCCGCGGCGATGCGTTATACCGAAGTGCGCATGTCCAAGATTGCTCACGAACTGTTGGCGGACCTGGAAAAAGAAACCGTCGACTTCGTGCCTAACTATGATGGCACCGAGCAGATCCCGGCCGTCATGCCGACCAAGATCCCGAACCTGCTGGTCAACGGCTCGTCGGGCATCGCCGTGGGCATGGCCACCAATATTCCACCGCACAACCTGGCTGAAGTCGTCAACGGCTGCCTGGCCTATATCGATGATGAAAACATCAGCATCGAAGGGCTGATGGAGCACATTCCGGGGCCAGACTTCCCGACGGCGGCGATCATCAACGGCCGTCGCGGCATTGAAGAGGCCTATCGCACCGGGCGCGGCAAAATCTACCTGCGCGCGCGCGCGGAAGTGGAAGCCGATGCTAAAACCGGCCGCGAAACCATCATCGTTCACGAGATCCCGTATCAGGTGAACAAGGCGCGTCTGATCGAGAAGATCGCCGAGCTGGTGAAAGAAAAGCGCGTGGAAGGCATCAGCGCGCTGCGCGACGAGTCCGATAAAGACGGCATGCGCATCGTGATCGAAGTCAAACGCGACGCGGTCGGCGAAGTGGTGCTGAACAACCTGTATGCGCTGACGCAACTGCAGGTCACCTTCGGCATCAACATGGTCGCGCTGCATCAGGGCCAGCCTAAGCTGCTGAACCTGAAAGACATCCTCGAAGCCTTCGTGCGTCACCGCCGCGAAGTGGTCACCCGCCGCACCATCTTCGAACTGCGCAAGGCCCGCGACCGCGCCCATATCCTGGAAGCGCTGGCCATCGCGCTGGCCAACATCGATCCGATCATCGAGCTGATTCGCCGTGCGCCGACGCCGGCGGAAGCGAAAGTCGCGCTGGTGGCGCAGCCGTGGGATCTGGGCAACGTCAGCGCCATGCTGGAACGCGCCGGTGACGACGCCGCCCGCCCTGAGTGGCTGGAGCCGGAGTTCGGCATCCGTGACGGCAAGTACTACCTGACCGAGCAGCAGGCTCAGGCGATTCTGGATCTGCGTCTGCAGAAACTGACCGGCCTGGAGCACGAAAAGCTGCTGGAAGAATATAAAGAGCTGCTCAACTTTATCGCCGAGCTGATCTTTATTCTGGAAAGCCCAGAGCGCCTGATGGAAGTGATCCGTGAAGAGCTGGTGGCGGTCAAAGAGCTGTACAACGACGGCCGTCGCACCGAGATCACCGCCAATACTTCCGACATCAACATCGAAGACCTGATCAACCAGGAAGACGTGGTAGTGACCCTGTCTCATCAGGGCTACGTGAAGTATCAGCCGCTGTCCGACTATGAAGCTCAGCGCCGCGGCGGCAAAGGCAAGTCCGCCGCGCGTATTAAAGAAGAAGACTTTATCGATCGCCTGCTGGTGGCCAACACCCACGATACGATCCTGTGCTTCTCCAGCCGTGGCCGCCTGTACTGGATGAAGGTGTACCAACTGCCTGAAGCCAGCCGTGGCGCACGCGGTCGCCCAATCGTCAACCTGTTGCCGCTGGAAGCCGATGAGCGTATCACCGCCATCCTGCCGGTGCGCGAATATGAAGAAGGGCGCCACGTGTTCATGGCCACCGCCAGCGGTACCGTGAAGAAAACCGCGCTGACCGAGTTCAGCCGTCCGCGCAGCGCCGGCATCATCGCCGTTAACCTCAACGAGGGCGACGAGCTGATCGGTGTCGATCTGACCGACGGCAGCAACGAAGTGATGCTGTTCTCCGCCAACGGCAAGGTGGTGCGCTTCCCGGAAACGCAAGTGCGTTCGATGGGCCGTACCGCAACCGGCGTGCGCGGCATCAACCTCGGTGAAGGCGACAGCGTGATCTCCTTGATCGTGCCGCGCGGCGAAGGCGACATCCTGACCGTCACGCAGAACGGCTTCGGTAAACGTACCGCCGTGACCGAGTACCCGACCAAGTCACGCGCCACTCAGGGGGTTATCTCCATCAAGGTGAGCGAGCGTAATGGCCAGGTGGTCGGTGCCGTGCAGGTGGAAACCAGCGACCAGATCATGATGATCACCGATGCCGGCACGCTGGTGCGTACCCGCGTTTCGGAAGTCAGCGTGGTGGGCCGTAACACCCAGGGCGTGACGTTGATCCGCACGGCAGAGGACGAAAACGTCGTCGGTCTGCAGCGCGTGGCCGAACCGGTGGAAGACGAAGAGCTGGACAGCCTGGAACCGGGCGCGGAAGCGGTGGAAGAAGACACCACGCCGCTGGACGATGGCGACGACGCGGCTGAGCCGATGGACGACGACAACGTTTAAAGCAAGGTGAGGGCGTCGGCATGCCGACACCGTAATGCACTGAGACAAAAGGGCCTGGCAGCGATGCTAGGCCCTTTTTCAGTTATATGGTTTAATTGGCGCACCGAGCCGCCGGCCGCCGCGCCGGCGACAACGCGCGCCGCCACTGACTTTCGTATGGTATCCGATTGAAATACTTAGCCTCTTTTCGAACTACGCTGAAGATATCCCGCTATCTGTTCCGGGTGCTGGCGATTTTGCTGTGGTCGTTGGGAGCGCTGCTCACCACCTTTTATATTCTGAATATCCTGCATCAGAAAGAATCGGATATCCGGCAGGACTACAACCTCAACTTCGATCAGGCGCAGGGCTACATCCGTCATTCGGCCGACATCATCCGCGACATCAAGTATATGGCGGAGAACCGTCTCAACGGGTCGGTCAGCAGCCTGGACATGTTCAGCGGCGTGTTTCCCGGCAAGGGCAGCCCGCCGCAATTCTTTCCGCTGTACCCGGAGTCCAACTGCGCGCTGAGCACCACCTACCGCAGTTCGCTCGATTCGCTGAGCGGCCTGATCCAGTATTGGAAAGAGAACTTCGTGGCGGCCTACGACCTCAACCGGGTGTTCTTCATCGGCGGTGACAGCCTGTGTATGGCGGAGTTCGGCGGCGGCAACGCGAGCGCCAATCGGGAAAACGTGCTGAAGTCGCTGCACGAGCGCATTCTGAAATACCGCAATGCCAAGAATCTGGACAAAGACAACAACCTGTATTGGATCAGCCCCAGCGCGCAGCGGCCGGACGTCGGCTATCTGTATGTGCTGACGCCGATCTATATCGGTAATAAGCTGGAGGCGTTGCTGGGCATCGAACAAACCGTTCGGCTGGAAGATTTCGTCACCGCCGGCAACCTGCCGATTGGCGTCACGCTGCTGGATGAGAACAACGAGCCGGTGCTGCGCCTGGCGGACGGCGATCGCTATGCCGCTTCGCTCAACAGCTATCCCGCAGAGCATGCCTACTTCGGCTATGTCGACAATTATCGCGACCTGATCCTGAAGAAAGCGCTGCCGCCTTCTTCGCTGAGCATCGTCTATGCGCTGCCGGTGAAAAGCGTGGTGGAACGCTTCAAAATGTTGATCCTCAACGCGCTGTTGCTGAACCTGCTGTCGGCCATCGTGCTGTTCACGCTGGCGTGGCTGTTTGAGCGCAAGATGTTCCTGCCCGCGGAGGACAATGCGTTTCGCCTGGAAGAGCACGAGCAGTTCAACCGCAAGATCGTCGCTTCGGCGCCGGTGGGCATCTGTATCCTGCGCATCAGCGACGGCACCAATATCCTGAGTAACGAACTGGCGCACAACTACATCAACCTGTTGACCCACGAAGATCGCGATCGCATTACGCGCATCATTTGCGAACAGCAGGCGAATTTCGTCGATGTGATGACCAGCAACAACAACAACCTGCAGATCAGCTTTGTCCACTCGCGCTACCGTAACGAAGAGGTGGCGATTTGCGTGCTGGTGGACGTCAGCGCCCGCGTGAAGATGGAAGAGTCGTTGCAGGAGATGGCGGCGGCGGCGGAGCAAGCCAGCCAGTCCAAATCGATGTTTCTGGCCACCGTCAGCCATGAGCTGCGCACGCCGCTGTACGGCATTATCGGCAACCTCGATCTGCTGCAGACCAAGGCGCTGCCGCAAGGGGTCGATCGTCTGGTCAATGCGATGAACAACTCCTCCGGTCTGCTGTTGAAAATCATCAGCGATATTCTCGACTTCTCCAAAATTGAGTCCGAGCAGCTGAAGATAGAACCGCGCGAGTTTTCCTGCCTGGAGGTGATCACCCATATCGCCGGCAACTATTTGCCGCTGGTGGTCAAGAAACGTCTGGGGCTGTACTGCTTTATCGAACAGAACGTGCCGGAGCGCATTTTCGGCGATCCGGTGCGGCTGCAGCAGGTGCTTTCCAATCTGGTGAACAACGCCATCAAGTTCACCGATACCGGCTGTATCGTGCTGCAGGTCTGCACCCGCGGCAGCTACCTGGAGTTCAGCGTGCGCGATACCGGTGTCGGCATCCCGGAGAAGGAGATCTCGCGCCTGTTCGATCCGTTCTTCCAGGTGGGCACCGGCGTGCAGCGCCATTTCCAGGGAACCGGCCTGGGGTTGGCGATCTGTGAGAAACTGATCAACCTGATGGACGGCGATATCGCCGTGGAATCCGAACCGGGCCTGGGCAGCTTGTTCAGCATCCGCATTCCGCTGTTCAACGCTCAGTTCCCCATCCCGCAGGCCAGCGATACCTGGCAGGGCCGCCGACTGTGGCTGGATATCCGCAATCAGCGGCTGGAAAGCTACCTGATGGCGATTCTGGGGGGCTACGGCGCCGATATCCAGCGCTATGATGGCCAAGAGACCGCCGCCGGAGAGGTGATGCTCAGCGATCATCCGCTGATGCTGGACACGCCGCTGCTGGCTCAGATCCAATTCTCCACCGAGCATATCGGCCCATCGCAGGAAACACGGCCGGGTTATTGGATGCACAGCACCTCCACGCCGCGTGAAACGCTGAGCTTGCTCAACCGGTTGTTCGGCGTCGGCAGTGGCGCGGCAGAGGCGCTGGTGCAGCTGCCGGTGCCTGCCAAGGCCAGCGCGGCGGACAACGGCGATATTCATCTGCTGGTGGTTGACGATCATCCGATCAACCGTCGTCTGCTGTCCGATCAGCTGGGATCGCTGGGGTATCAGGTGGTGACCGCCAACGATGGCGTCGACGCGCTCGGCGTGCTGAAACAGCACCACGTCGATATTGTGCTGACCGACGTCAATATGCCGAATATGGACGGCTATCGTCTGACGCAGGAGCTGCGGCAGATGCAGTTCAGCGCGCCGGTGATCGGCGTGACGGCGAACGCGTTGGCGGAAGAGAAGCAGCGCTGCCTCGAGGCGGGTATGGATAATTGCCTGTCGAAACCGGTCACGCTGGAGACGTTGGAGCAGACGCTGGCTTACTACAGCCAACAGGTGCGCTACAGCCGCAGCGAGGCTTGAAAAGCAAACAGGCACGGCGGATGCCGTGCCTGTTTGGCGTTAACCTGCCGTGAGGCGGGCTTTAGTCTTTGTCCAACGGCGTCATGCTGACGGACGAGAGATAGTTGAGCAGGGCGATGTCGTTTTCGACGCCCAGCTTCATCATGGCCGATTTCTTCTGGCTGCTGATGGTTTTGATGCTGCGGTTGAGCTTCTTGGCGATTTCGGTTACCAGGAAACCTTCGGCGAACAGACGCAGCACTTCGCTCTCTTTCGGCGACAGGCGTTTGTCGCCATAGCCGCTGGCGCTGATCTTCTCCAGCAGTTTAGAGACGCTTTCCGGCGTGAACTTCTTGCCTTTCTGCAGGGCGGCCAGCGCCTTCGGCAGATCGGTCGGCGCGCCTTGTTTCAGCACGATGCCTTCGATATCCAGATCCAATACCGCGCTCAGGATCGCCGGGTTGTTGTTCATGGTCAGCACGATGATCGACAACTGCGGATAGTGGCGCTTGATGTATTTAATCAGCGTGATGCCGTCGCCATACTTGTCACCCGGCATCGATAGATCGGTGATCAGCACGTTGGCGTCCAGCTTGGACAGATTGTTGATCAGTGCGGTTGAGTCTTCGAACTCCCCAACGACATTCACCCATTCAATTTGCTCAAGTGACTTCCGGATGCCAAACAGTACGATAGGATGGTCATCAGCAATAATTACGTTCAGGTTATTCATGTTGTTGGCTACCTTGCTTCAGCAGTCTGCTGACGAAAAAATCAATCTGACTGATGTTATTCTCGATCTCGGGCGCATCACCTTCTGCGATGCGCTGTTCTAACGATTCGCACAGCTGCTTGCCGGGAAGCAGATTTAACATGGCAAACACGCCTTTTAGGCGGTGTGCGGTTTGTGACAGCGCATTGAAATCACTGCTGCCCGCCTCAGTATACAGTTTTTTGACATCGTCGGGTACTGTATCGACAAACAGCCCATAGTAATCACTTGATTTCAATTGTTTTTCATAGAGTTGGATATCTTCTGAGCTCAATGAAAGCGGGCTTTCTTCCTGTTCCAGCGCGGCCATTTGCTGTTCGATCAGCATCAGCACGGCGTCGATTAATGCGCCGTTCAGATTATAGTTCACCCGAATGTAGCGTTTATCCAGTGCTTGCCAGCCCGGCTCATCGCTCGCCAACAACAGGGTGTAATCATCGGCGCGCTGTGGGTTATCGGTCAGCAGCACGTCATAATCGCGGTTGACCGCGCGATCTTCGGCGACGAGGCAGTCGGCGCCGTAGGCCTGCAGCAGACGGGTCACGATGCCGCGCACTTCATCCGACGTGACGTCCAGCAGGGCGGTGACGCCGTCGAGCAGCTTTTCCTGCTCCTGCGGCTCTTTTTTCTCCATCTCCATGGCGACGCGAATGGTGTAGCGAGTGCCGATATCCACCTTGCTGCGAATGTCCAACTGGCCATTAAGCTTTTTGCACAGTTGGTTGCACAGGAAGAAGGTGAGCCCGGAACCGTGGTTGAAGCGGTCCACCAGCGTCTGGCTGAGGAACGGATAGTTGAGGTTGCTGATCTCTTCGTTGGAGATGCCGGAGCCGGTGTCGTTGATTTGGAAAATCAGGCGATCCGGGTGCTCGGGCTCATGGTCGACAACCAGAGAAATCTTGCCGCAGGCGGTGGTGATAATGGCGTAATGCACCAGCAGCGAGATCACCTTACGCAGCGCGTTGGCGTCGCCGATATAGTTCTGCTCGACGTCCAGCTGGAAATGCTTGAACAGCGCCAGCCCCTTCTGGTTAAGGGCGGGCAGGGCCTCCTGCAGCAACTCGTCGATCATCGCCGTCGGGTTGAACGGCTCGCGCGTGGGTTGCCAATCCTGGGTTTCCAGCCGGGTCAGCAGGGTGATGTTATCGATCAACTCCAGCACCGAAGCCGACGCCGCCGTCAGTTGGCCCAGCAACGCCTGCTGTTGTTCCTCATCCAGCCGGCTCTGCAGACGGTCGACCAGATCGTGCATCTGGCGTACCGGCTGATTCAGCTCGATGCCCAGATTGTGCAGCATCAGCTTGCGCGCCTGAACGTTTTTGTCGTATTCGCGCCGCGCCTGCTGCAGCCGCTTGTTCACCATCACCTCTTTATCCTGATCGTGCATCAGGAACAGGTAGGTGTCCGGCGACAGCTGGCTGCGGAAGATGCGGATTTCATACACCTCGTTGTTGACCGTCGCCTGGATCACCCCGTGATGCTGTTCGGCCATATGGGCGATCTTCTGCAGACTGAGGTGTGGTAACAGGTGCTCGGCGATTTTGTTGCTGGCGATCACCGTATTGTTGGCGAAACTGTAGACCAGCAGGCCGGAGGGCAGGCTGGAGACGATCTCCTGATTCAGCGCGCGCTCGGCTTCCAGTTCCACCGCCATGTTTTCGCTCGGGCGAATATACTGGCGGCGGATAAAGTAGATGCTCAGCATCGACAGCGCCAGCAGCAGCAGGTTGACCGCGATCAGCCAGATGTTGTTACGCAGCAGATCGATGGCCAGATTGATGGCCGAAACGCGATACACCACCTTCAGCGGCGCATTGGGCAGGGCGGCGCTGAACTCCACCCAACCACCGCTCATCGTCGCATGGGTGCCGAGGACGGTTTCCGCCGGGATGACGCTGTCGTCGAGATCGACATCGTCCGGCAGCAGCAGGAAACTGGCGCGGGCCAGATTGGCCGGAATGATGTCGTTGATTGGCAAATCGAAGGCGATCACCGTCGCCAGATGCCCTGGCTGATTGAAAGTGGTGCGAATTGAGAACGAATAGGCGTTCTGGAAGCGCTGCTTGCGCAGATCGGAAAAGCTCTCGCGCTCGTCGAGCATGTTGGCCTGCTGTAGCATCTCGGCGCGGCGTTCGTCCGCCGAGGTGGTCAGGTAGCTTTCCCGAAAGCGCGAAGCCAGCTCTTTGAGCGGCTGGGTGGTGATCAGGCTGAGGCTGTTGTCCTGACCATTGAGGTAATACATGGCGTAGTTCTCGGTTTTGGCGCCCCAGCGGGTGTCCAGGTAGTCCGAGATGTTGGCGATCATCGCCAGCGTGTTTTCGTCATGGCTGCCGAAGATCACCGCGTCCGTTTTCTTGTGCGGCTTCTCGACATAATAGACGTCGGGCCGCAGGCGAGTTTCCTGCAAACCGGGATCGACATTCTGCGCCGGCGCATTGCCGAATTTGTCATAGACCTGATAGGTCATATAGCGGTAGGTATCGATACGCTTTTGCAGCGAACCGGCGATGCCGTTCAGCGCGTACTTCTTTTCCGCCAGCCAGGCATTGGTGTAATTGTAACCATACAGGCCGATGCCGATCGTCAGCAGCACGATAAATAGCAGGAAGCAGCGGGTAATGTTGCTGGAGCTTATGGTCAGTTGTTTATTTTGCATAGTGGCTGCGCATTCCTGAATCAGCGAGTGACGGCCCTGGCGCTGGCGGTCACCGCCAACAGCAGAGCGGCTACGCAGGCGAAGGCCACCGTCAGGCTGGAAAACTGAGCGATGAAGCCGATCAGCGCCGGGCCGGCCAGAATACCGGCATAGCCGACGGTGGTCACGGAGGCGATCGCCAAATTGGCCGGCATGTCACGCTGGTTGCCTGCGGCGCTGAACAGGATCGGCACGACGTTCGAGGCACCGAGGCCGACCAGCATGAAGCCGACCAGCGACACGGTGGCGTGATTGAAGGCGATGGCCAGGCTCAGACCGAAAGCGGCACACAGGCTGCCCAGCAGCAGCACTCGGTAGCGGCCCAGCGAGTTCACCACCCGATCGCCATTGAGGCGGCCGAGCGTCATGGTGATGGAAAACAGCGCGTAGCCCAGGCCGGCCTGGCTATGCTCGACGCCCCGCAAGGTGGTGAGGAACAGTGCGCTCCAGTCGAGCATCGATCCTTCCGCCAAAAACATGATAAAGCACAGAATGCCGATGAACATCACCCAGCCGCGCGGCAAGACGAACATCGGCCCGCCGTCGTCGGCGCCGCTCTCACGCAGCAGATGGCGGCTGGCAAGCGCCAGCAGGCCTATCACCGCCAGCACGGTGAGCAGGGTGGATTGCAGCGGCGTCAACCCCAGCCACAGCAACGCGCTGACGCCGCCGGCGCCGGCAATGCCGCCGATGCTGAAGAAACCGTGAAAGCCGGACATCATCGCCTTGCCGCTGGCGCGTTCGACGATCACCGCCTGAACGTTCATCGCCACGTCGATCATGCCGATCGCCGCACCGAACAGCAGCAGTGCCACGGCCATGCCGCCGAGGGAGTCCATCAGCGCCAGCAGCGGCAGATCGATGCATAACCCGAGTCCCGCCATCAGGATCACCGCGCGACAGCCCAGTTTGCCGGTCAGGAAACCGGTCAGCGGCATCGCCAGCATGGAGCCGGCGCCGATACAGAGCAGCAATAGGCCGAGCGAGCCGTCATCGATACCGATGCGCGCTTTGGCGAAGGGGACCAGCGGCGCCCAGGCGGCCATGCCGAGACCGGCGACGAAAAAGGCCAGACGGGTGGCGATCTGTTGAGGAACGCCGGGCGTTTGCTGTTCATTGCACAAGGTGGCTGTCATGTAAGCGTCAGGATCTTGGGTCAAAAGAATGGTGAAAGTTACTGACAGTTTTTATCACAATCCGCGATCCGGGTCGAAAATATTCGCGCCAGACAGGTTCCTGGCACCGCCTCTGCGCACCAGCCACAGCGCGATAGCCTGGACAATATAGTCCTTTTGCTGCTCGTCCAGTGCGACGCCCTGTGGTATGCCGTGCCACTTTTCCAGACAACCTCGGCAACAGGTGGCGGTAGCGTGCTGGGCGACGAACACCGGGTGGCCACGCATCGGCGTTTGCTTGCCGTCGTTTTTAGGATGGGCGGCGGCCAGGCGGCGGTCGATAAAATCGCGGGCATGGCTGAGTATCAGCGGCAATCCCTTGCCGTCGAGATACGTTTGGTCTTTGGCATTTAAACGGAAGCGAGCGCGGAAGGGAGAGGTTTGTAGCCGCCGCCATAGCGCGTCGGGTTGAAAGGGCATCATGAATTTTACTCGCTGAGGGTGCGTTTTTTTCAGATTACCAGAACGGAAACTCTGCGGCTAATTATGCCTGCGGCGGGAAATAATCGGCGAGATAAAGCACGAAATGAAAAGCAATTACAATTTGTAGACTAAAATAAGGGAAGAGATTAGCAATTAGTGCGAAAGTAAATTAATGAAACTATATCATCAGGTTATTTATTTGCGTGCTATTTGTACGAGTCGAAATGGTGAGGGACGTGTAGAGGGAAATAAAAAACCGGCCAGAAGCCGGTTAAAGGAATGCAGAAATTATCCTCGGATCTCGGATAATGAAGGTAATAATGAAAATAATGATGATAGCGAGGTGATTATAGCGGCTGCGTGCGGGCAACGTTTTGGCACAATGTGCTTATTGGTTGGCTCAATTGTATGGTTGGCTTTTTTTTCTTAAAGATATGTATAACTACATGATTTTTTATCAATTAATCTATTCTTTGTCTTTAAGTGCTTTATTTTGTTTGTCTGTAAGGTTTTGTGAAAGTTCGCGCGTATTTACATTTTGAAACCTTTATTAATTACAATGAAACACTATCGGATACTTGGTATCATTTTCTTTCTGGATTAATATAACCCTTGTTACCAGAATGGTAATGCACAGTCGTGCTAATAATGCTCGAAAAGGGCAGTGGCCGTAGCTCGACATAATTAACGAGGATAATAACGATGAAACTTCGAGTACTCTCTCTGATGGTACCCGCACTGCTGGTTGCAGGCACAGCAGGCGCGGCGGAAATCTACAACAAAGACGGTAATAAACTGGATTTGTACGGTAAAGTCGACGGTCTTCACTATTTCTCCAGCAACAACGGCGTGGACGGCGATCAGTCTTATATGCGTTTTGGCCTGCGCGGCGAAACGCAAATCAGCGATCAACTGACCGGTTACGGCCAGTGGGAATATCAGGCGAACCTGAACCACGCTGAAAGCCAGGACAACAAAAACTTCACCCGTTACGGCTTCGCCGGTCTGAAATTCGGCGACTACGGCTCCTTCGACTACGGCCGTAACACCGGCGTGCTGTACGACGTCGCGGCGTATACCGACTTGCAGCCTGAGTTCGACGGTATGACCTATGGCGCCGACCAGTTCATGTTCCAGCGCTCCAGTGGCCTGGCGACCTACCGTAACAACGACTTCTTCGGTCTGGTTGACGGCCTGAACTTCGCCCTGCAGTACCAGGGTAAAAACGGCAACGGCGAAGAGACCAACAACGGTCGTGACGTTCTGGGTCAAAACGGCGAAGGCTACGGTATGTCCATGAGCTATGACATGGGCTACGGCATCAGCGCCGCGGGCGCCTTCTTCAACTCTCGCCGCACCAGCGAGCAGAATGGCGGTAACGGTCACCAGAACATCATGGGCCGCGGCGACAAGGCTGAAGGGTACTCCGGCGGTCTGAAATATGACGCCAACGATGTTTACCTGGCGGTGATGTTCACCCAGTCCTACAACGCGGCGCGTTTCGGTAGTTCCGATAGCAGCGTTTATGGCTACGCTAACAAGGCGCAGAGCTTCGAAGCCTACGCGCACTACCAGTTCGACTTCGGTCTGCGTCCGTTCGTGGGTTATAACCAGACCAAAGGTAAAGACCTGGGCCGTGCCGGCAACGGCAAGGACTACGGCGATCAAGATCTGGTCAAATTCGTCGACCTGGGTGCGACCTACTTCTTCAACAAAAACATGTCTACCTATGTTGATTACAAAATCAACCTGGTGGACAACAACGATTTCACCGACGCTGCCGGCATCAACACCGACAACGTGGTTGCCGTGGGCCTGGTTTACCAGTTCTAAGCATCAGCGTGTGAATGACACAGCGCGGCCTTCGGGCCGCGTTTTTTTTGCCGGTAAAAAGCACGAATTGAGCCGTTGCCGGCACGGGAAGCGCTTCCGATCGCCTCCATCCGGCCTACGCTGTCAGTACAGCAAACAGAGCGGAGGTGATATGGAACTCAAGATCGATAAGGTGATCGAAACGGTGTTGTACGTCAGCGATATTGAATGCGCGGACGTTTTTTACCGGGAGGTGCTGAAGCTGCCGACGATGGTCGCCAACGAACGGTTTCGCGCCTATAACGTCGGCGATCGGAGCGTACTGTTGCTGTTTATCGAGGGCGATTCGCTAAGCGGGGCGCACTATCCGACCGGGTTTATTCCCGCGCACGATGGCGTGGGGCCGGCGCATATCGGGCTGGCGGTGGCGAAAGAGCAATTGCCGCACTGGGAGCGGCATCTGATGGCCAACGGCGTGGAGATTGAGGGGCGGATGCGCTGGGAACACGGCGGGGAGAGCATTTATTTTCGCGATCCCGACGCCCACCTGTTGGAACTGGTGACGCCGGGCATTTGGGCCAATTACTGATCGAACCCGCCTTGCGCTAACATGTCCAACGCGGCATTCAGCACCTGCAGCGCGGCCTGCGGTTGCCGCTCTATCTGCACTCTGACGATGGCACCGTCGATCAGCATCGCCAACATCGCTGCGTGCTGTTCCCGCTGTGGGCCGGCGGGCAGGTGACGTGCCAGCTCGTCCGCCATCCGCCGCTTATGCTGGCCGGCGATGTGCAGGCTTTCCGGCAGCAGGTCGGCAAGCTCCACCGCCGTATTGATAAACGCGCAGCCGCGAAAGCGCGGATCGTCGAACCATTCCGCCAGGCAGGGCGCCAGGGCCGGCAGCAATCCGCCGCTCTGCGCCACATGCCTGGTCAACGCTGTGCTGAACCAGGCTAACCACTGCTGATGGCGATAGGTCAAAAACGCCGTAATCAAGTCTTTCTTGCTGGGAAAGTGGCGGTAAAACGTCACCTTGGTCACGCCCGATTCCTTGATGATCCGATCGATACCGGTGGCTCGGATCCCTTCTTGATAAAACAGATCGTGCGCCGTCAGCAGGATGCGCTGGCGGGCGGGCAAGGCGTCGAGATCGGCGGTCATCATTTTCTCCCAGGCTATTTTTGAGTGATTGTAGACAACTCTGTCTACTTGCGCTAGCGTAATGTCGTAGACAGAGTTGTCTACTTGCTTTCACCCAGGAGATGAACATGAGCATTAAACCCCCATTGCCACCTTTTACCCGCCAATCCGCCATCGAGAAGGTGCGGTTGGCGGAGGATGCCTGGAACAGCCGCGATCCTGAACGCGTATCGCAGGTGTATTCCCTCGATACCCACTGGCGTAACCGCGCGGAGTTTGTCGATGGCCGCGCAGCGGTGGTCGGCTTTTTGCAACGCAAATGGGCGAAAGAACTGGAGTATCGGCTGATTAAGGAGCTGTGGGCGTTTGATGGCGCCCGCATCGCGGTGCGTTTCGCCTATGAATGGCGCGACGATTCCGGCAACTGGTATCGCAGTTTCGGCAATGAGAATTGGGAGTTCAATCAGGAGGGGCTGATGATCAACCGCCATGCCTGCATCAATGACATGCCGATCCGCGAACAGGATCGGCGTTTTTATTGGCCGCTCGGTCGGCGCCCGGACGCTGTTCCGGCGCTGAGCGATTTCGGTTTTTGAATCTGATGGCGTGTTGGCGATGGCCTCCTGAGGGCAAAAGCGCACCGATCGACAAAGGGGAATTTGTAGAAAAGCCTTCCTGCTTCTAGACTTAGGGGACAACAAATGCACTCCAAGAGGACAAGCTATGACGAAGAAGTTGGTTTTGGCCGTCGGCACTGCGGCGGTATTTTCCATTCTTGCCGGTTGCACCACCTATGATCGTGCAGCCAGTTATGTCAATGAGCCGGTGGTCAGCGATGTCAAAGTAGGGATGACCAAGCAGCAGGTGCGGGCTATCGCCGGTCCGCCGTCGACCACTGCCACGCTGGTTCATGCGCAGGGCACCTGCGACACCTATGCGGTGGCGCCGCGCGACGGCAAGGTGCAGACGTACTTTGTCAGCTACAACGACACGGGCCATGTCATGAACAAAGGCTATCAAACCTGTTCAGACTACGATTCGCAGCCGAAGTAATCGCGTTTCGGCCGGCCCAAAAAGCCTCGCTTGCGCGGGGCTTTTCATTTTTTAAGCGTTTAAGGCCTGAAGTTTAGGCAACTGCGCCGCCAATCCCATTTTTTTGCATGAAAACGATAGACATTTCATAACGGTATCGCTAATATCAGCGGCCATTGGAAGGATGGCCGAGTGGTTTAAGGCAACGGTCTTGAAAACCGTCGAGTGTAACAGCTCCCAGAGTTCGAATCTCTGTCCTTCCGCCAAATTCAGCCGGCTTAGCTCAGTAGGTAGAGCAACTGACTTGTAATCAGTAGGTCACCAGTTCGATTCCGGTAGCCGGCACCATGATAAAGCAGTACCGGCACCCTGAGTGCCAAAAAAACCGCCAGCCGCAAGGTTGGCGGTTTTTTGCTTTATGCGGTTCACAACGCGGTACGCATGGCTAGGGCAGCCAGGCGCCAAGCACGACCCCGATAATCACGTACTCATCGGCATTCAGCGCCGGGCAACCCGGCATAATTCCCTTAAGCCATCGATGCCCAGCCTCCTCGACGTACCTTTTAAAGGTGAGCTCAGCGTTGCCGCAGTGTTTCGCTATCACTTTGTCGCCGGACACGAGTTCGGTTATGCCGGCAGTAACGGGTTCGACAAGTATCAAGGCGCCCTTCGGGTAATTGGCACCGGCAGAACCGCTCATCGTGTCATCCCGTACGGGTAGCCAGTAGGCCTGCGTGCTGCACTGCACCATCGCCGGGTAGTGGACGGTCGTCCTTTTGTTCAGCTGTTCGTGAGACAACGGCAATGTCCACGCCAGCAGCGGCAGCGTTTTACCCAAGGCCTGCGCGGCCTTCTGCCTGACGGGGCGCTGCCCGGTTTGCTCCAGGCCGTCCAGCCAGCCGATTTGCACGGCGAAGTACTGTTCAATCCTTCGCGCCATATCGCCACTGATGCCTTTTTTTCCTTTCTTGCCCGGCGGGTAGAGCAGGCGAGAGACATAGTCTGCGGCAATGCCGAGCGCCTCGGCAAGGCGCTTTTGGCCCCCGACGCCGAGGTTGCCGATCAGGATGATCAGGCGTTCTCGCCGCATCTCCTGCAGGTGCATTTTTTGCTCGTTTTTCATGAGGCCATCGTACCTAAATTTACCTGCAGGTAAATGGCTTTTCGCTATTGAAAAAAAGATACCTCTGGGTATACTTGATACTGTTTATTTATACAGTATTTGGTGCGGCATCCCCCGGCGAGCACGCCGAGCAGCACAACGGCTCGACCGACGTCGGTAAGCGACATGGAGCCCTGGCGATGTGGCAAACGCCCAAAGGAGGTGGAAGCATGAGAGATATGAATGAAGTGTTGGAGCGGTGGGGCGTATGGGCCAGGGATAACAGCGGCATTGATTATTCCCCCATTGCCGCCGGGTTCAAAGGGCTGCTGTCCTATAAATCGAATGGCGAGCTTTCCTGCTGCGATGATGACGGTCTGGTGATCGACGGTTGCGTGGGCAGATTGAAGAAATACAAACCCGAAGAGTTCGATCTCATCATTGCCCACCATGTTTATGGCATATCCCTGCGCAAGATTGCCCTGAAAAGGAAGTGTTCAGACGGTACGATACGTAAAGAGATGCAAACGGCGGAGGGATTTATCGGTGGATGCCTGGCGATGCTGGATATAAAGCTGAGTATGGATCGCTGAAACGGCTGCCGTTGAAATTGAAGAAGGTTTATTTCTCGCCTCATAATGGCATCAGGAATAATAATGGCGAGTAAAATATCTAATAATTTAAAAAATCTCACGCGTACGCAAATAAGCCGGTAATCTGATAAAACTGAATGGTTGCCGGCACCGCCGCACGATAGATAAACCTCGCTCTGGCGGGGTTTTGTTTTTTTATCATAAAAGACTCACGCGTACGCAAATAAGCCGGTAATCTGATAAAACTGAGTCGTTGCCGGCGCCGCCGCACGATAGATAAACCTCGCTCCGGCGGGGTTTTATTTTTTATCATAAAAGACTCACGCGTACGCAAATAAGCCAGTAATCTGATAAAACTGAGTCGTTGCCGGCGCAGTCGCACGATAGATAAACCTCGCTCCGGCGGGGGGTTATTTTTTATCATAAAAGACTCACGCGTACGCAAATAAGCCGGTAATCTGATAAAACTGAGTCGTTGCCGGCCCCGCCGCACGATAGATAAACCTCGCTCCGGCGGGGTTTTTCATTTTTAGCCTCCTTGTCAAAATGGTCAATCACTCACTGAATAATGACTGTCGTTGAATGACCACGACGGGAGGCTAATCCCTTTTATTTATAAAACAGCGCAATCTTATTTGTCTGCCCAGGTTGAGCAGAACGAATAAGCCATTTTCAACAGCGTAAATGGCCGCTTTTTTAAATGGAACAGGAATGACGGGAAGAAGCGCCGCATTTAGCCGCTCTTTTCCATGACTCCCGAAGATCGGGCTAGGCCCCGGCAAGGGGAGGATGATGATTATGCCTTGGAAAAATGAACCAAACATCCTTTCGATGCTGCTTGCTTTCGGCATGACGCTGCTGGGGGCGATCGCCAGCTATTCCTTCAAGGTCTTGAACGGCGAAACCTTTAGCTGGAGGACGCTGTTTTTGCAGCTGTTCGTCTCTATTTTCGCCGGTTTGACCATGGTGATGATTGCACTGCATTACGACTGGCCTTCGGAGGTGATGGGCGGCGTATGCGGCATGGCGGGGTGGTCGGGAGCATCGCTGATCAAGGCATTGGAACGCCGATTTCTCAATAAAGCGTCAGGAGGAAACCATGAAGATAAGTGACGATGGCATGGCGCTGATTAAGCGTTTCGAAGGCCTGCGGCTGCAGGCTTATCAGGACTCGGTCGGCGTTTGGACCATCGGCTACGGTTGGACCCAGCCGGTAGCGGGACGAAAAATAGGGGCCGGCATGGTGATCGATGCCACAACGGCCGAACGTTTGCTGGTGTGCGGCATCGTCCAATTCGAACAGGGCGTCGAACGGCGGGTGACGGTACCGATCACGCAGGGGCAGTTCGATGCGCTGGTGAGCTTTGCCTATAACCTGGGCCTGCGCGCGCTGGAGAACTCGACGCTGCTGCGCCGGCTGAACGCCGGCGATCGGAAGGGGGCGGCCGACCAGTTCGGTCGATGGGTGAATGCGGGCGGTGTGCGGCTCGATGGGCTGGTTGCCCGGCGCGCGGCGGAACGCGCGCTGTTCCTTTCCTGATGCCTGAATGCGTCTGCAGAACGATTCCCCCTCAAAACGACGGAGACCTTGCCCAAATGATTGAAGATGAAATCCAACGCTCGCTGGCCGCGCTAACCCATCTGGCGGTTCATCCGCTGATCTTGCCGGATCCGCAGCAAGAAGGCGTGACCTATCAGAAGATCAGCGATCTGAAAGTGAACACCGGTCTGGTCGACAGCTCGCTGGTGCAGAGCCGTTTTCAGATCGTGCTGTACGTGATCGACGATTACTCCCGGCTGATCGCTCTGGATAAGGCGGTTTTGAATGCCTGGGAAGGGGTTCGGCATGGCCATATCGGCCAATGGCCGGTACAGGCGGTCACGCGCAGCACCCTTTTGCAAAGCGCCACGCCCCAGGCGGATAACCGCGTTCAGTATCGGATGGCGCGCGATTACCTCATCACCCATTCCGAGGTGGCGGTGTGATCGCCATAAACGTTTCCGGCATGGCGGAATTGACTCGCCGGTTGGAAACGATTCGGCGCGATGTCACCAGCCACATTCTGCCGGAAGCCGGCCACGCCGCGTTAGCCCCGGTTCTTGGCACTATGCGGCAGTGTGCCGATCGGGGGGCGCCAAACAGCGAGCCATCGCTGAGCGCCGGCATCGCGATACGTCCAGCCGTTACCGGGTGGAACGCGGTGACGTTGCGTGTCGGCCCCAGTAAACAGCATTACCACCGAGCCCTGGCGCAGGAGTACGGCACGGCAACGCAAGCCGCCGTCCCGTTTATTCGCCCTGCGCTGGATCACCATAAGCACCAAGTGTTACGCATCCTGGCGGCTAACGTCCGCTATGGCATCGAAAACCGGTAGCGACCGCTACCATCCTTCATCAAAAAAGAGAGAGAAAAACTATGGCTGATAAAACTTCGCCAGAATACGCCATGCTGCCTGCCGGCACTATCGTCAAATGGGGCACCGTTGGGGCTGCGCCCACGGCCATGAAGGCGCTGACCAACTGTAAAGCGGTAGGTGAAATGGGGCAAACCGGCGGTTTTGTCGATTGCACCACGCTGCTGGATACCGCCAAGCAGTTTATTTCCGACCTGCCGGAAGGCGCGGAGAAGTCCATCGGTTTCATCGACGATCCGTCCAACGCCGATTTCGCGGCGCTGCTGAATGCGGCGGACAAGCGCGAAACGGTGCAGTTCTACGTCGAGCTGCCGAACGGCCGCACCTCCACCTCCATCCTGTCGCTGTCCGGCTGGAAAATGAATGAGATCACCGCCCCGGCGAGCGAAGTCATTCAGATTACCGTTCAGGGCAAGCAAAACAGCAACACCTGGGGCTCGGTCACCCCGAAGGTGTGACGAACTGACGATCGCGCTGGGTTAACGCCTGAGGGCGCTCGACGCGATCGCTTCCGCCGCGGGCCATGTGGCCTGCGGCAACTTTCTTCATGCAGAGCACATTATATGAACAAGGAAAAACCGATGACTGAGAAATACGATCTGAAAGCGCTGAAAGCGGCGCTGCTGAAATCCGACGACCACGTGATCGAAACGCAGATCTTTGGCGCCAAAGCCTTTATCCGCCGCCTGAAAGCCGCAGAACTGCAGGAAAACGAAGACGGCATGAAGGCCGCCATCGACAGCGGTGACATGAGCAAAGCCGCACAGCTCAACGTGCAGCTGCTGCTGTCTTGCCTGATGACGCCGGACGGCAAACGCATCCCGGCCGGCGCCTTGCCGAGCGTAGACGATCTGCTGGCGGCGCACGACAACCCGACGCTGGTCGAAGCCATCGGCGCTGTCAAGCGCCATGCGGTCGGCAGCCTGGAGGAAGCGGAAAAAAACTGACTGACTCGCCCTGGCTGATGTTGGTGTTCCAACTGGCCGATCGCTGGGGTGAGTCGGATCCTCGCAAGATCGCCGCGCTGCCGGCGCACATCCTGAATCACTGGCGGGCATACTTCAAACTGCAAGGCATGACGGCCGATGCGGCGGAGAGTGCCCCCGTTCATCAATCCGGTCAGCCTACGCAAAGCAGTATTGATATGCAGTGCGCTGACGTTATGCGAGTGCTGGGAAATGGCTGATACCGCACAGTTGGTCGTCGGGTTGCAACTGAATGACACCAACTTTAAAAACAAACTGACGGCGGCTTACCGTACCGCCGGGGAACAATCCGCCAAATTTAACCGCCAGGCTCAGCAGGACGCGAAGAAGACCGACGAGTCGTATCAACGCATCGGCGGCACGCTTGGCGGCCTGGCGGGGAAACTGGCGGGGCTGGCCGGCGTCGAGCTGTCGCTGCAGGGGCTCGCCGCCACCTCGCGCCAGTATGGGCAGGCGCTCACCGAACTTGCGTCCATCACCGTCGCCGCGACGGCGCAGATGAAACAGTTGGACGACGCGGCTCGCCAGGCGAGCAGCGCCTCCGGCGACGGCGGCAGCCGCGCGGAGGAGATGCTGAAACTGGCTGGCGGCCTGAATGACAGCGCGGCGGCCTGGCGCGATCAGGCGGCGGCGGCGCGCGGGGCGGCTCAGGCGACATCGGGCGTCGGCGCGGCGTCTCGTGTCGCCAACGTCGCGCTGGGGGCGCTTGGCGGCCCGATCGGTGTCGCCATCCAGGCGGGATTGGGAATGGCATACTTTTATGAGCAAACAATGCAAGCCAAAGAGGCTGCGGTGAGTCTGAAAGATGCTGCGATTCTCACTACGTCAGAGCTTATAAAACTGTCTAGTAAGCAACTTGCCCTGAGAAAATTAGATCTCAGTGAGCAGCTCGAGGAACAGCTTAGTGAGCGAGATAAACAGCAGAACTTGTTGGATTATGCAAACAATCGAATAGAACGAATACAGAGTAACCCAGGTCGGCTGGGGGACATATTTGGTGTTCAAAAGCAGATGCAAGCTACGCGGGTGCGTGCAGAAGCGGCTCTTGAGTCAATAGACATCGGGATTCAAAATACTCGCACTAGTATGCAAAATATTGACCAAGCTAACCTTCTTGTTTTGACAGGGGCTGCTCGTCATTTTAATCAGCCAGCAGGTAATATTTTGCCCGCTACTGCAACTGCGCAGGTGCAGTTGATGCCCTCTCCGCCCCCTGCTTATACATTGGATATTGTAAATACAGATAATCTTGGACGTGAGCGACAGCAGGCTCTTGATCAGTACCAACAGCTGCGTCAGGAAATCGAGCAGGCGCATCTGAGCAGCCTCGACAAAATCACCCAGGATGAACAAAGCGCACAGGCCAAGCTGGCGTCAGCGGCCAAGGCGGCCGGTGCCGGGCAGGCCGATGCGCAGCGTGCGATGGCGCTGAACGCCGAGAAGTACCAGCGGCAGCGGCAACAGCTCGCTGAACAATACGCGCCAGGGCAGGCGGCGGTGCGTAAAGAGCAGGAGGTCGGCAAGGAGCTGAAGGCGTTGTATGACGGGCGGCTGTTGACCGAGCGCGAGTACCAGACCGCCAGCCGGATGCAGCAGCAAGAAATGACGCGCCAGCGGCTGAAGGCCGAAACCGACGCGCTCGCCGCGCCGCGTATGAACATTGCCGGTGATGTGGATCCTGCCGTTCGCCTTAACAACCAATTGGTGCAGCAGCAGGCGCAGTACCAGGCCTACTACCAGCAAGGTATTCTGGATAAACAGCGCTATGAACAGCTGATGCAGGCGGCGACGCAGGAATCGTCGGACGCTCAGTACCAGCAGGCGCTGAGTCTGTTCGGCGGGCAGAGCCGCGTGCACAAGATGGCGCTGGGGCTGGTGGATATGACGCGGGAACGGACCTCCGGCATGATGTTCGATCTGCTGACCGGGACGCAAAACTTTAAGCAAAGCATGCTCGGTTTGATGACCTCCATGGCGCAGTCCATCATTCAGCAACTGATCGATCTGGCGATGCAGGCGCTGTTGACCAGAACTTTTCTCTCTACCTTTATGAACATCGGCGGCGGTTTGCTGGGCGGGGCTGCAAGCGCCGGCGCGGGCGCGGCCGGTTCAGGCGCGATGGGCATGCCGACCGGTTGGCAGGGCTATGTCTCTAACGCCAAGGGCGGCGTGTACGCCTCGCCTTCGCTGAGCGCATTCAGCGGCCAGATCGTCAGCAATCCCACATTGTTCGCGTTCGCCAGAGGCGCCGGCTTGATGGGCGAAGCCGGGCCGGAGGCCATCATGCCGCTCAAACGCGGCGCGGACGGTTCGCTCGGCGTGCGGGCGATCGGCGGTGGCCAACAGTCTGCGGCGGCGCCGAATGTCTACATCACCATCGAGAACGGCGGCAACGTCAGTTCGCAGGCCGATCCGGGATGGGGCGAGTTCGGTAAACAGATGGGGAATATCGCCGCGCAGGAAAGCCAGAAGGTGATCAACCGCAACCTGATGCCGGGCCAGCCGATTTGGAAAGCAATCAAGGGGATGTAATGGGCATTCAGACATTTGAATTTCCGGCGCGCGTCAATGCCGCCGGCGATATGCGCTTTCGCGTCAGAAAAGCGCAGTTCGGCGACGGCTATGCGCAGGTCTCCGGCGACGGCATTAACCCGATCGTGCGCTCCTGGGATCTGACCTTTGTCGGCAAGTATGATTACATTACGCCGATCATCGTCTTTCTGGAAAACCATCACGGGGTGAAATCCTTCCAATGGACGCCGCCAACTCAGGTTCCCGGCCTGTACCGCTGCGAGGGCTATAAGCCGGTCGCCATGGGCGGGGACAATTATTCACTGACGGCCACGTTTACCGAGGCCTTCCACGTTTAACCGGGGGAGATGATGCTGAATTCAGATTTGCAAAAGCTGGAGCCGGGCAACCGCATCCGCCTGATTGAGGTAGACGGCACCCGGTTTGGTGCCGATATTCTGCGCTTTCATTGCGATACCCTGCCTTTTACACCGCAAGAGCTGGCCGCCGCCGGCGGTGATGAAACCAAACTGCCGGCGAAATCGGTCTGGTGGCAGGGGCAGGAGTACGGCCCGTGGCCGTTTAGCGTCGAAGGGTTGGAGATCTCCGCCGATAGCCAGGGCAATGCGCCCAAGCTGTCGGTCGCCAATATCAATGGCCTGATCAGCGCGCTCTGCCTGCAGTTTGAGGACATGGCGCAGGCCAAGGTGCGGATCCACGACACGCTGGTGCACTACCTTGACGCCCGCAATTTCCCGCAGGGGAACTCTTCGGCCGATCCGTTGCAGGAAAAGCTGCAGGTGTTCTACATCGATCGCAAGGCGACGGAAAGCGACGAAGCGGTGGAGTTCGAGCTCTCCAGCCCGGCGGACCTGCGGGGATTGCGCATCCCGACCCGGCAAATCCACAGCCTGTGCACCTGGTGCTCGCGCGGCGGCTATCGCACCGGCAAGGGCTGCGATTACGCCGGTAGCCGTTATTTTGACGACAAGGGCAACCCGGTGGATGACCCGAGCCTGGATCGCTGCGGCGGGCTGCTGAGCGACTGCCAAAAACGCTTTGGCGAGCATGAGCCGCTGCCGTTCGGCGGCTTCCCCGGCGCGGCGTTGATCCGGCAGTAGGGGGCGAGCATGAAAGAAAAAACCGCGGCGGTGATTATGGCGCACGCCAGGGCCGAGTATCCGCGGGAATGCTGCGGCGTGGTGGCGCAAAAGTCCCGCGTGGAGCGCTATTTCCCGTGCCGCAACCTGGCGGACAACCCCACCGAGCAGTTTCATCTGGCGCCGGAAGACTACGTGGCCGCCGCCGACTGGGGCACCATCACCCTCATTGTGCACAGCCACCCGGATGCCACCACGCAGCCGAGTGAGCTGGACAGGGCGCAATGTGACGCGATGGAGTTGCCCTGGGTGATTGCCAGCTGGCCTGAGGGTGACTTGCGAACGATCATGCCGCGCGGGGAATTGCCGCTGGTGGGTCGCCAGTTCGTGCTGGGGCATACCGACTGCTGGGGGCTGATCATGAGCTATTTCCGGCAGGAGCACGGCATAGCGCTCCGGGATTACCGCGTTGATTATCCGTGGTGGGAACGGGGTGAAAACCGCTATCTGGAAAACTGGCATGCGTGCGGCTTTCGCGAGTTCGATGGCCCGCCGCAGCCAGGAGATATGGCGATCATGCAGGTTGCGGCGCCGGTGGCCAACCACGCCGGCATTCTGCTGGCAGATGGCCTGTTGCTGCACCATATGTACGGCATGCTCAGCCAGCGGGTGCCTTACGGTGGGTATTGGAAGGAGCGAACGGTGAAGGTGCTGCGGCACAAAGCGCTGATGTGATGCTATCATTCCACTTTTTAGCTTAAGGAAAAGGGTTATGAAGAAATTTGCTGGACTATTCGCTGTGTTAATCCTGTCTGGTTGTTCAACCACGTCCAATGAACTTCGATTGGCCTCGCCTGCGCTCAAAGGACATACGAGTAAGAATGCGGGTTCATATATTGGTTGCGTATTGAATAACTGGAATGAAAAAAATACCATTTCACCCATTAGTCCGCAACCAATTGAAAATGGCTACTCGGCACAGATAAATGACATGGCGAGGGGAGTGGTTATGCTTGTTGATGTGAGGAATGTTGATACAGGTAGTGACTTTATCTTTTATAAGAAAAGAGATATGAGTTTTTATGAAGCGGCAATTACAGCGTGTAAATAATCTGGCTGCATATACAATCTACGGTCCCCAGCTGGAATTTTGGCGGGTATGGGCGGTGATAGTGAGGTTTTCAGAGGCATGTCCATGGGGGAGAGCCTCTCTGGAGAGCTAACAGGGTATGGCTTCCGCGAGTTCGATGGCCCGCCGTAGCCAGGAGATATGGCGATCATGCAAGTTTCGGCGCCGATGGCGAACCATGCCGGCATTCTGCTGGCAGATGACCTGTTGCTGCACCATATGTATGGCATGCTCAGCCAGCGGGTGCTTTACGGTGGTTATTGGAAGTAGTGAACGGTGAAGGTGTTGCGGCATAGAAAAATGATGTAATTCTCTGTTAAGATGAAAAAAATAACAGAGGGATTACTGATGAAAAAACTCCTATTACCCATCACGTTGCTGATGCTGACAGGTTGCGCCAATCCAGAACTAACAAAAAAGGTTACCGCTGAATTTACATCTAAAAAGGATGTAAAGAATTTATCCGTTTGCATCGCTGAGAAATCAGACATGAGAACGTTTAATTTGCTACGAATTGAAACAACAGAAAAGCCAGCCAGGGACGGTGGTGTTTCTTTAGCTCTGATTAATGGCGGTGACTATATTGACATTATACCAGAGACATCAGGTAGCAAGGTTACATATCGTGGTGAAGGTTCGAGACCAATGCTCGGAATGCTAACGTACAGAAACGATGAAGTAGTCGCAGATATTAAATCATGTTTGTAAAAACAAACATAGTAATCAAAGCCATCAGTTGATGGCTTTTTTTATGGGGGTAATTACATGTCGTTAATTGAAGCTCCACTCAGAACGGTAAGATTTCACGGGCCGTTGATCAAAGCTTTTGGGAGAGAATTCAAGTATCGGGCTACGACGGTTCCCAAAGCCATTGATGCAATGAAGAACTTGTTACCTGGTTTCGAGCGCTACATGCTTGAAGCGCACAAACGCGGCCTGACATTTTCTATTTTCGTTGGTAAACGCAATGTCGGGCAGGATGAGCTGGAGCTCACCAAAGGGACGGAAGATATCCACCTTGTTCCCGTCGTGATTGGGAGCAAGCGCGCAGGATTATTCCAGACCGTGCTGGGCGTGGCGCTGGTTGCCGTGGCCATGTATGTTTCTGCGGGCGCAGGGACGGGGGCTCTGGGGGCATTTACGGCGGGTGGGGGAACTGGCATGGCGGCGATGGCCGGTGCTTCCATGGCCCTCGGTGGCATTCTCCAAATGCTCTCCCCGCAAATGGGCGGGCTGCGCATGCGGCAAGGCCCGGAAAATAAACCGAGCTATGCTTTTGGCGGGCCGGTCAATACCACGGCGCAGGGCAACCCCGTCGGCGTGCTGTACGGCACGCGTGAAATTGGCGGGGCGATTATCTCCGCGGGCATTTATACCGAAGACCAGCAATAACGACATCCGTTTGAACAGACAGCCGCAATAGCGGCTTTTTTTATGGGCGAAATATGGCACAGAACATGATCCGTGGGCGAAAAGGCGGCGGCGGTGGCGGCCACACGCCGGTAGAATCGCCGGACAGCATTCAGTCGATCGCCAGAGCGAAGATGTTGTTCGCATTGGGCGAAGGGGAGTTTGCCGGCGGGCTGGATGGCACAAACATTTTTGTTGACGGCACGCCGGTATTGAGCAGCGACGGAACGGAAAACTTTCCCGGTTTCCGCTGGGAATTCCGCCCTGGTTCGCAGGCGCAGGAATATATCCAGGGCATTCCCGCCGTTGAGAATGAGATCTCGGTTGGCAGCGAACTGAAAAGCGGCGCGCCGTGGGTGCGTTCCGTCGCGAACCTGCAACTTTCCGCCGTCCGCTTGCGCCTGGGGTGGCCCATGCTGCAAAAGCAGGCGGACAACGGCGACGTCAACGGCTATCGCATAGAGTATGCCATCGACGTGGCGACCGACGGCGGAAGCTACCAGGAGGTGTTAACGGCGGCGATCGACGATAAAACCACCTCGCTGTATGAACGCTCGCACCGCATCAATTTGCCGAAGGCCACCACGGGATGGCAACTGCGCGTGCGCCGGCTGACGGCTAACGCCAACAGCGCCCGGATCGCCGACCGGATGAACATCGAGGCGCTGACCGAGATCATCGATGCCAAGCTGCGCTACCCGAACACTGCGCTGCTTTACGTGGAGTTCGACTCAAAGCAGTTCCCCAACATCCCGAAGATCAGCTGCAAACCGCGCGGCCGCCTGATCCGCGTGCCGGACAACTACGATCCGCAAACGCGCAGCTATACCGGCATCTGGAGCGGCGGCTTTAAGTGGGCCTACAGCGATAACCCGGCGTGGGTGTTTTACGACATTATTTTGGCCGAGCGCTTTGGCCTGGGCGATCGCATCGATGCGTCTCAGGTCTCCGAGTCCGAGCTGTATCGCATCGCGCAGTATTGCGATCAGCCGGTGCCGGACGGGCGCGGCGGCGAGGGCATGGAGCCGCGCTTTACCTGCAACGTTTATCTGCAGTCGCGGGAAGAGGCCTGGACGGTGCTGAGCGATTTGGCCGGCATTTTCCGCGGCATGACCTATTGGGGGCAAAACCAAATGGTCGCCCTGGCGGACATGCCGCGCGATATGGACTTCACCTACACCCGCGCCAATGTTATCGACGGCAAGTTTACCTACTCGTCCGCCAGCGAACGCACCCGCTACAGCACCGCGATGGTCAGTTGGTCCGATCCGGGCAACCATTACGCCGATGCGATAGAGGCGGTATTCGACAGCGATCTGGTGCGCCGCTACGACGTGAACCAGACCGAGCTGACGGCCATCGGCTGCACCACGCCGAGCGAAGCGAACCGCCGCGGCCGCTGGGCGCTGTTGACCAACAGCAAGGATCGCACGGTCAGTTTCTCTGTGGGGTTGGACGGCATGATCCCCATGCCGGGACATATCGTCGGCGTGGCGGACCAGATGCTGGCTGGGCGGGTGATTGGCGGGCGCCTCAGCGGCGTGGACGGCCGTAAACTGACGCTGGACAGAAAGCCGGGCGCCAAAGCTGGCGACCGCCTGATCGTCAACCTGCCATCCGGCCGGGCGCAGGCGCGCACCGTGCAGGCGGTGAATGAACGCGTAGTGACCGTCACCACCGCCTACAGCGAGACGCCGGCGCCGGAAGCGGCCTGGTCCATCGACGCGGACGATCTGGCGGTGCAGCTTTACCGCGTGGTGGGCATCGCCGACAACGGCGACAATACCTATTCCGTCAACGCCGCGGAACACGATCCGAACAAGTACGCCCGTATCGATACTGGCGCGCGTATCGACGATCGTCCGATCTCCATCATTCCGCCCGGCGTGCAGGCGCCGCCGAAAAACATCACCATCGACAGCTACTCCTCGGTGAGCCAGGGTATCGCCATTACCACCCTGCGCGCCGCCTGGGGCGCGGTTGAAAATGCCACCGCCTATGAGGCGGAATGGCGCAAAGATAACGGTAACTGGGTAGCGGTGCCGCGCACCTCGGCGCTCGGCTTCGAGGTGCCGGGGATTTACGCCGGTCGTTATCGGGTGCGTGTGCGGGCCATCAACGCCAGCAATGTGTCGTCTGTCTGGGCGACCTCGATGGAAACCTACCTCAAGGGCAAAGAGGGTAAGCCGCCGGTGCCGGTCGGCTTCAAGGCATCGCCTTTGCTGTGGGGCATCCAGCTCGACTGGGCGTTCCCCACCGGCGCTGAAGATACGCTGAAAACCGAAATTCAGTATGCGGACAACGCCGCCGGGAATAACGCGATGCTGCTGGCCGATATCCCGTATCCGCTGCACACCCACGCCATGACCGGTCTGAAGGCGGGTCAGGGATTCTGGTTCCGCGCGCGACTGCAAGACCGCACGGGCAATCAGGGGGACTGGACTGGCTGGGCCGCCGGGCAGGCGAACGCGGACGCCGGCGATTATCTCGAGAACATCGGCGACGAGCTCCTGACCGCGAAAGACGGCGAGCGGCTGGTGGGCGATATCGACACCAACATCGACGCCATCTTGCAGAATGCGCTGGCCAACAACGCGACGGTGGATCACCAGTGGGCGCAGTACGGCACGGTGCGCGCCGATATCATGGTGGTGAAAACCACCATCGCGGAGGTCGATCGCGGGCTGGCCGAGATGAAAACCCAGGTGCAGGCACAGATTGACGACGTAGCGGCAGTGCTGGAAGACAAACTGACGGCGACGGTAGACGCCGACGGCGCAACGGCCATCCATACGTTGAAAGCGGGTGTGCGGGTGAACGGCACCTTTTACAACGCCGGTATGTCGATCGCCGTGCTGGCTGAAACCGGCAAGCCCGTTATCACCCGCATCGGCTTCAACGCCAATCAGTTCGTGTTGATGAGCGGCAGCGGCGACACGCAATACTCACCGTTCGCTGTAATCAACGGCCAGGTGTTTATCAGCGATGCTTTCATTCAGAACGCCTCTATCACGTCGGCGAAAATAGCGGATGCGGCAATCACCAACGCCAAAATCGGCGGCTTTATTCAGTCTGATAATTTCAGTGCGACCAGCGGGTGGAGGATGGATAAAAGCGGTGCAGGGGCCGGGCAAATCCAGATTAACGGCGGCGACGGTAATGGGCGCATGGAGATACGCGGCGACCAGATTAATGTTTATGACGCTGGCGGTAATCTGCGGGTGAGAATGGGGAGGTTGTAACGTGGCGTATGGCCTATGGATGAATGGCAAAGAGCTGGCGGCGGCTAATAGTATTTCACTATTAGCCAACGATAAGCAACCCTGGTTTGATGGTAATGGGCAAAAGGTTTATGTGCTACCGGATTACAAAGCTGGTAACCCTGTTTTTTTGGTCGGCCAAACTGGGATGATATTCGGTAGTCAAACGAATCCCCCATCTTACGGTGGGGTAACGGGATGGAGAACTCAGGGAAATCAAATCATTGTTGATGCGACATTTAAGAATGGAGCCTCTTTGTTTATTGAATATAGCATTTACCAGGTTCAACAGCCAGATAGCGTATCTGGAACTTATGGAATAATGATTCAAAACTCGGTGGACTGGATGAGCATTAACAGTTCGTCCAGACTGGGTTTTGTTGCATGGAAAGGGGAAGTGACGATTAACGGCAAATGGACATTGCCAGTCGTTCAAAACGATAACACCAAGGTTGTCTTTGTTCGGTGCGATGACCCCGGCGTTTCTATTTATCACGCTGTGCAATATAACGAATTAACGGTATCGCGTGATAATCGTTTAGGTGAGCCTATTTTAACCACAGCTAATGTGAAAGTGGTCATTATGAATAGTGGCTATTACCCGCCGACGCCAATCGGTTATGGGATGGTGATTAAGAATGCTTCCGGAAATAATACATTCACAAGTGATACAGAACCGTTAGTTTGGGATGGGCGCTCTGTTAATGTCGGTAGGAATCCAGAGGATTTAGTTGATACAGGAATAACTAGACCGATGATCCCCCTTGCAGTTAATGCGTTTATGCGTGGTAACTCAGAAATGAATGGCGGAGTTTATAACTATTACAGCTGTGGTTATCGGTTTAATGGTAGCTCTGTCCAATTCTGGCGCGCTGAATCAGGAACAAAAATTCAGACAAAATGGAATACATCAACCCGATGGTACTCGTCACAGATGTCGCTCATGGTTATTAACGCAGACCATTACTTCTAACAACCGGCCACTGAGCCGGTTTTTTTATGCAACGATTTAGGAGAGCATCATGCCCGCAGGCACTCTAACCCTAACGAACAATTCCGCTGTAGTGAAAGGTACCGGTACGGCCTTTAATACCGAGCTGAAAGCCGGTGATTTCATCGTGAGCGTTGTCGGCGGCGTCACCTATACGCTACCGGTGAAAACCGTTGATAGCGCCACACTGGCGACGCTGATTAAAGCCTATGACGGCCCAACGCAGGCAGGAGCCGCGTGGTATGCCTTACCGCGCGACGCGATGAACACCATTACCGCCCAGCTGGCCGCAGAGACAGCCAAAGCCCTGCGCGGGCTGAACCTCGATAAAGATAACTGGCAACAGGTATTCAGCGGCACCGGAAACATTACTGTGACGTTACCTGACGGCAGCACGTTTACTGGCCCAGCCTGGAACAGCTTCATATCTGCATTGAATTTGAAGGCGGATAAATCAGAAGTCGATAAAAAGGCCAATAAAAGCGACCTCGGCAACTCGGCTTCTCGTGATGTTGGCGTGAAGGCAGGAACTGTTGCTGCGGGAGACGATGTCCGGATTACTAAAGCTCTAAAAGCAGGTGAGTTCAATAGTGTAGAGCTTTATAACCAAGGCGGTAGGTCGCAGCAGAATATCGATTTTTATCAGTGGAATGGTGCCGGTACATCGCTAAAATCACGAATAGGATTATCGTCTGATGCTACTGGTTTTACTTATATGGCATTTATGGCCAACCGACCTGTTGCCGGATCATCGATGGACATCGCATTTTCCATTAATGGGAACACAAAAGTTGTTACAACGGAAAACGAATATACTCTGGCGGAACATGGCTCGCGGGTTTATTCCCCAAGAAATCCGGGCGGCTCTTGCGATATAAAGTTCAAGGAAAATGTTGTACCTGCCCCGGATAATTACGCACTTTCCATTGTGGAAAAAATGAATTTTGTCAGTTTTGACTATACGCAAGATGCTCCGAACGCGCCTGATAAAATGAGTTCAAGCTGTGGCCTTATTGCGCAAGAACTGGAGTTAATCTCTGATGAACTTATAAGAAAGACAATTGGTGAGGATTCATACAAATATCCAGACATCCAAAATCTATTGAATCTTGCACTTAAGGCTATTCAAGAGCAGGGGCGGTTAATCTCCCGCCTTGATACCGAATTGAATTTACTGAAGGAGAAATAAATAATGGTATTAATCAGCGGCGTACTAAAGGGACCTTACGGCGATTCTCGTTCTGGCGTAACGATTACGATGCGCTCGATGAAAACTTCTTCCACGGTGTTGAATTTAGCGAAGTCGCAATCTGTCACCGATGATACGGGCCGGTATTCGCTAAATGTTGAGCCAGGTGCCTACGAGGTGATTGTGTCAGTTTATGGCGCACAGCCGGAACGAGTGGGCACTATAGAGGTTTATACCGACTCCCTACCAGGTACACTCAATGATTTCCTGCGTCGTCCAGGCGAAAGTGATATCACCCCTGAAATTGTTCAAACTGTCGATGCTATGCGTGTTGACGCGGCAAAGTCTGCGGCAGCAGCCAAGGTGAGCGAAGAGAATTCAGAACGAAATGTATTACCTGTTACATCCGCTGGATTCGGTATTGGCCCTCGGAACGTGGGGGACATTTTCTCACCCAATAACATTTCTTCCATCGGTCGGTTTACTGGGACGACAACTAACGCTCCGTCTACAGTGCTCGGCTCATTCGTTGCACTACCAATGGACGGTGGCCCAACATGCGGATATATCGGCCTCACATTGAATCGGGGGCTGTATGTTGGCCGTTCCAACAGCACATCAAACAAAACCATTGAATGGAAAAAGGTTTTCACTGAAGAATACGGGCCAAAGGTTACAGATATTCCGACTTTAAAGGACTGGGGGATCAGCCTCGGTGGTACTGCTGCGAATAAAGGAAACTTCAATGCGCAAATGCAGAGCCGTCGAGGGTATGTTGCTACCGATCCTATCGGTAATCCATTCAAAGATACCGGAACTTATTTCCTCGATACGCGTTCCTGGGCTGTAACGCAGACGGGCAGCGATGACAGCTACCGAACGGTGCAGACTTGTTATGGTTATGGAGCAAGTGCGGCGCAGGTAGGAAAAATTGCTGTTCGTAGTTGGAACGGCACGACGTTTACCCCTTGGGTTTGGATATGGTCGGAAGCCAACACCACGGTTGACGGCAACGGTTTTATCAAGAAAGCCTCGCCGATCGTGAGATTGTCCGCTGCGCCCGAGCATATGCAGGCTGACTTTCTGGAAGGCGGCTTTGCTCTGGCCGGGTGCGCAGCGGTTAACGGTGAGGCGACAGGGGTGAGTGCAGAGCGAATCTCTACCGGCGTTTATCAGCTGAATGGCTCACTGGGATTGGCAAAGGAAGGGTGGACCATCGAGGTGCCGCAGGATATCAATGGTAACCGCCTGTGCTTTGTGGAAACCGCTACTGATAGCGACGGTGGCATCACGGTGAAAATCAGCAAACGTCGTTTTGACATCGATACCGCGACGGTCGTGGCCGGCGAAGCGATGGATATCCCTGAAGGGCGCTGGATCGATCTGCGCCTCGTCATGCCAGCGCGTGAAGAGGTGGAAGTGTTGCCGCCGGAGGCGCTGGTATCAAACGATGAAACGTCATCGGAAACCAACGCGGTTTCATAAATAAAGGGGATGCCAGGTAAAATGCCGATGCAGTAGGTTTTTGGCCGCCTATTGCATCGGCGCCGGCATTATCACCGATAGGCTCGGGCAAACACGCGGCCCGTTCCGCTTGGCAAGGTTCCCGCTGAGTGGGCGTCACTAGCGTTATTGCCCGTCAAATCTCAGTGACCAGCCACTGATCCGCTTCTTCGAACATCTCTTCCAACATTCGGTTCAACTTCTCACGATCGCTTTTGCTGGCGTCGGAGTTCAGGCCGTTGGCCTGCATCGGCTTCACTCGCACGTCCGCCCCCGGGAACAGCGCATGCACGCGTTTTTCCAGCTCGTTGCGAATAATCTCGGCGGCGTTGGGCAACCCAGCGACGTTGCGTTTGTCGTACACCAATTCTACAAACATGACTCACCTGTAAATACTGATTTAATGTACAGTATTCTGGCCTGAGGAAGGTCGGTTGGCAAGAGGGGGCGCGGAATTTTGCACGATGCGTTCATTCGTGCGCGGCGTGCGGTAAAGCCTGCAGCTGAATCACCAATTCCGCCAGGCTGGCGGCCTGCATTTTCTCCATCACTTTCGCCCGGTGAACCTCCACGGTGCGCAGGGCGATATTCAGCCGTTCCGCCATTTCCCTGTTCATCATGCCTCGCACCACCAGATGCGCGATGTCGCGTTCTTTCGGCGTGAGCGTGCGGTAGCGGCCGCAAGTTTCATGGCATTGCCAGGCCTCGGCGGAGGCCTGCTGCGCCCGTTCGAGGGCGGCGATCAGCGGTTCAGCGGCGATCGGTTTTTGCAGGAAATCCACCGCGCCGTGCTTCATCTGTTCCACCGCCATCGGCACGTCGCCATGGCCGGACAGGAACACCACCGCCAGTGTGCTGCCCTGGCGGCGCAGTTCCCCGTAAACCTGGTGGCCATCGAACTTCGGCATCCGCATGTCCAGCAAGACGATCCCGGTCTGAAACAGGTCGGCCTGCGCCAAAAAGCCGGCGCTGTCATTCCAGCAGTGCACGTTGTGGCCGAGGCTGCTCAGCAAAAAATGGCAGGCGTCGGTGACGGCGACGTCATCATCCACCAGATGAATTAGCGACATGGTTTTCCTCATCGTTCAATATGAAATGCAGCGTTACGCACAGCCCATTGCGGCTGTCGGGGGCCGGGCGATTAGCCAGGCGGATTTCGCCGCCGCCATAGCGGGCCAGGCGCCGGCAAATGGCTAACCCCAACCCCATGCCGCCGGCTTTGGTGGTGTTGAAGGGGCGAAAAGCCTGTTCCAGCCCGGCCGTTGTCATGCCGCCCGCGTTGTCCTGCAGATGCAACTCGATCGCCCGTTCGCCCGCGGCGGCGGAAAGCCAGACGGCATTGGCCCCGGCCTGCGCCGCATTCAGCAGCAGGTTCACCAGCAGCTGTTCCAGCAGCGCCGGCGGCAGGGTTAGCGTCAGCGAAGGTGCCACATTGTTGAACAACGTCAGGTCGGGATAGCGCTGCGTCAGGCGTAGCAGTGTCCACACCCGCTCGGCGGTTTCGCTTACCGCAGTGGGCCGCCAGCTCGTTTGATCTATCGCCTCATCGGTGGGCCGCACCCACTGGCGCAGGTTATGAATCGTCTCGCCGCCGCGCTGCGCCTGCCGGTCGATATTTTCCAGCGGCCCCAGCAGCGGATGCCCGGTGTCCGTTTTACGCAGTTGGATCAGGCATCCCTGCGCATAGTGGCGAATAGCCGCCAGCGGTTGATTGAGCTCGTGTGCGAAGCCGGAGGCCATTTCCCCCAGCACGTTCAGCTGCCTGGCATTCTCCAGCGCCTGCTCCTGTCGCCGCAGTTGCTCTCCGGCATGGAGCAGTTGCCGCCCGCGCCGGCGTACCAGCAGCGCGATCCAGATATGGTTGACGATCAACAGCGACAGCACCGCCAGCGACAGTCCGACGGCCGTCTGATGCTGGATCAGCCAGCTCTTGATATCCAGCCATAGCCGCCGCTGTTCCGGGTGTCGATTGACGGCGCGCAGCAGCGCTTCCACCTCGCTGGTCGAGGCCGGTGCGCCCCACTGAAAGGGAGACTGCGGCGGTGCGGTCAGCAAGGCTCTTGCCACCGCATCCACCAGTGAGTTATCCAGACCGGGCAGGGCGGCGAACGACCAGTTGGGGTAAAGCGGCGTGCTGGTGACGCAGGGAACCGACGTGGCCTGTTGCAACAGCGGGCGAAAATCCGCCGGATTGATCAGGCCTTCCTTATCCATTTTCTCCAGCAGGCAGACCGGGACGATGGCGGCCTGAATGGCGCGTTCGCGCAACAGATAGATCAGGGCGTCGGCAGGGAAGCCGGTAAAGCGCAGGTGAAAATCGCGCTCGGGCCGTATGCCGGCGTCGCTGAGCGCCTTATAACCGGTCAGATAGCCGCCGAAGGCCTGCGGATCGATGGCGCCCACCGTTTTGCCCATCAGCGCCTGCGGCGTCGTAATGCCGCTGTCGCGCCGCACCAAAATCACGCTGCCGATGATGTTGCCCGTTGCCCGATCGCCGTTGGCGGCGCGCAACGACGCCAGCCAGCGCAGATGATAGTGGCTGTTCAACTGCACGAACTGCGCCGGATTAGTGACCACGAACTGCACGCTGCCCCGATTGACCGCTTCGCGCATCTGCGCCAGATCGAGCGGCTGCAGGCGGAAGCGTTCACTGCCGACGCTGCCGTTGAGACTGTCGATCAGCGGCTGCCAGTCACGCGCGGTCGCCGCATCGCCGCGCATCGCCAGCACGCCGACCGACCACTCGCCCGCCTGTGCCGCCATCCCCCAGCCGAGACTGAACAGTAATAACACGACCTTCACGGCCCCTCCTGATGGGCAATCTGCCTGCCGTCACTTGTTTTAGATCAACGTTAGGTTCGGTATGTGGTTAACCACAATAGAGCTGAGCCCAATGTCATTTTTACACTGTAAATCATCGACATTGTTTATTCATCTAACGGGCATCAATAGCGTGATCGGGGTGATGCCCAGGACGTGGGAGAGGCGCATGGATTTCGGTAAACGGCAGTTTTTGCAGCGGCTGGGCGTGTTGACGGCGGGGGCTTCGCTGATCCCCGTGGCGGAGGCCGGGCTGACGTTAGCACCGACGCGGCGCGAGGGAGATGCGAGCCGCCGTTACGCGATGCTGATCGATCTGCGGCGCTGCGTCGGGTGCCAGGCCTGTACCGTGAGCTGCGCCATTGAAAACCAGACGCCGCACGGCGAGTTCCGCACGACGGTAAACCAGTACCAGGTCAGCCTCGAAGGCGAAGAGGTGGCGACCAACGTGCTGCTGCCCAGGCTGTGCAACCACTGCGACAACCCGCCCTGCGTGCCGGTATGCCCGGTACAGGCCACCTTCCAGCGCGAGGACGGGATCGTGGTGATCGACAACAAACGCTGCGTGGGGTGCGCCTATTGCGTGCAGGCCTGTCCGTACGATGCCCGTTTTATCAATCACGCTACCCAAACGGCGGACAAATGTACCTTCTGCGTGCACCGGCTGGAGGCGGGACTGTTGCCGGCGTGCGTGGAGTCGTGCGTGGGCGGGGCGCGGATCATCGGCGATATGCGCGATCCGGACAGTACGTTGAGCAAGCTGCTGCGGCGCCACGAGGCCGAGATCAAAGTCCTCAAGCCGGAGAACCAAACTGCGCCCCATGTGTTTTATCTGGGGCTGGATGACGCCTTCGTCACGCCGCTGCCGGGGCGGGCGCAGGTCGCTTTATGGGGGGAGGGACGATGAGCCGCCAACTGATGATCGCAGAAGTTCTGAGCCAGCCGCAGGCGGTGAGCTGGCTGCCGTGGACCGTACAATATTTCTTCTTTATCGGCATTGCCGCCTGCGCCGCGCTGCTGGCCTGCGTGTGGCGCTGGCGCGGTGGAGACAACGTCGCACATTTGGAGCGCACGGCGCTGTTTATCGGGCTGACGTGCGCCATCACCGCGCCGCTGGACCTGCATCAAACCGCTCGCTTTTGGCATTTCTACGCCTACCCGACGCCCTGGTCGTGGATGCCGTGGGGTGCGCTGTTCTTGCCGCTGTTTACCCTGCTGATCGGCCTGTGGTTTCTCGCGATCGAATTTACACGGCTGACGGGCAGGCGAGTGGCGCTGCTGCGTGGGATCGCGCCTGCCTGCGCGCTGGTGGCTATCGGCCTGCTGTTGTACACCGGGCGTGAGGTTTCCGTCGTGCGCGCCCGCCCAATCTGGTTCAGCTACGCATTTCCGATCGTGATGTTCCTCAGCGCGCTGCAGGCGCTCTTGGCCTTGCTGCTGCTGACATTGCGCGAACGGCCCGGCCTGCAAGCGCCACTGGCGCGCGGGATGCTGTTGACGTTGCTGCTGCTTGGCGGGGCGTTCCTGCTGTGGGTGTGCGGCGATACGTTATCCGGCTCGGCGGTACGCCACTGGCTGCAGACGCAGGCGACGGCGCGCCGGTATGCCGCGGGATGGATCGCACTGTGGGGGCTGTCGCTGGCGTGCGCCGCTTGGGCTGCCTATCGACGTTTACCGCGCGGCGGCGCGCCGCTGCTGGTGGCAGGCGCGCTGGGGCTGAGCTGGCTGATGCGCTGGACGCTGTTGATCGAGGTGCAAACCGTCCCGAAATACAACGCGTCTTACCACTTCTATAGCCTGCCGTTCGGCACCGACGGCTTGCTGGCGATCGTCGGCACTTTCGGGCTGTGGCTGGCGTTAATGATCATGGTGCGTGAAGCACAGGCGTTTTTACTGCGGAGAAAACAACATGGCTAAACTCACCCGGCGTCAGTGGTTGAAAGTGGGCCTGGCCTTCGGCGGATTGTCCGCTTTCGGCCCGAGTTACCGGGAAGTCGCCAAACGGGCGATCGACGGTTTGATTCACGGCACCTCAGGGCGGGTGACGTTGGATCGCATCAACGGCAACTCTCTGCCGCCCGAAGGGCGGGCGGTGCCGGAATGGCAAGGCAATTCGCAGCAGGCCATCTCGATGACCCAGTGTTTCGGTTGCTGGACGCAATGCGGCGTGCGGGTACGGGTGGACAGGCAGACCGACCGGGTACTGCGTATCGCCGGCAACCCTTATCATCCGCTGTCTCAGGAACGGCACGTCGACTCTGCCTTGCCGCTGCAGGACGCGTTGGCGCAGCTGGGCGGCGAAAGCGGCCTCGATGCCCGTTCGACCGCCTGCGCGCGCGGCGCCACGCTGCTGGAGGGGCTTTACAGCCCGCTGCGCGTACTGGAGCCGATGAAGCGCGTCGGCAAGCGCGGCGAGGGCAAGTGGCAACGCATCAGCTTCGAACAGTTGATCGCTGAAGTGGTAGAGGGCGGCGATCTGTTCGGCGAGGGGCATGTGGACGGCCTGCGGGCGATCCGCGATCTGGAAACGCCGATCGACGCTCGACGGCCGGGGCTGGGGCCGAAAGCCAACCAGCTGCTGGTGACCAACGCCGGTGACGACGGGCGCGACAGCTTCCTGCGGCGCTTCGCTCAGAACAGTTTCGGCAGCAAAAACTTCGGCGCGCACGGCGCATACTGCGGGCTGGCATACCGTGCCGGTTCCGGCGCGTTGATGAACGATCTGGACAAGAACCCGCACGTGAAACCGGATTGGGAACAGGTCGAATTCGCGCTGTTTATGGGCACCTCGCCGGCGCAGTCCGGCAACCCGTTCAAGCGCCAGGCCCGGCAGTTGGCCAGCGCCAGATTGCGCAGCGAGTTCCGCTATGCGGTAGTGGCGCCGGCGCTGCCGCTGACCACCACGCTGGCGGACGATCATGGCCATTGGATCCCGGTGCTGCCGGGCACCGACTCGGCGCTGGCGATGGCGATGATCCGTTGGATCCTCGACAACCGGCGTTATCAGGCCGGCTATCTCGCCATACCGTCGGAGGCCGCCATGCAACGCGCCGGCGAGAAGAGCTGGACCAACGCCACGCATCTGGTGATCGCCGAGAGCGAGCACCCGCTGGCGGGGCAGCATCTGACGCTCGCTCATCTGAACGGCGCCGAGTCGGCGTCGCCGCTGGTAGTCAACGGCGCGGGGGAACTGGTGCCGGCCGAGGCGTGCGACCGCGCCGAACTGTGGGTAACCCGCACGGTGACGCTGCACGACGGCGCGCAGGTGGCGGTGAAAAGCGGTTTCCAGTGTCTGAAAGAGGCCGCCGACAAACTGTCGCCGGAGGCGTACAGCCGGGAATGCGGCGTGCCGGTGGCGCGTATCGCGGCGCTGGCCGAAGCCTTTACCGCCCACGGGCGTAAGGCGGCGGTGATCGCCCATGGCGGGATGATGGCGGCAAACGGGTTTTACAATACCTGGTCGGTGATGATGCTCAACGTGTTGATCGGTAACCTGAGCCTGGCGGGCGGGGTGTTTGTCGGCGGCGGCAAATTCAACGGCTTCGCCGAGGGGCCGCGCTATAACCTGGTCGAGTTTCCCGGCCTGGTAAAACCGAAGGGGTTGAATATCGCGCGCAGCAAGGCCGCTTATGAAACCTCCGACGAATACCGGGAAAAAGTGGCGGCGGGCGTTTCACCCTGGCCTGCCAGGGCGCCCTGGTATCCGTTCGTCGCCGGGCAGTTGACCGAGCTGCTGACGTCGGCGCTGGCGGGGTATCCGTACGGGCTGAAAGCCTGGATCTCGAACATGACTAACCCCTTGTACGGTATTGCCGGGTTGCGCGGCGTGGCGGAAGAGCGGCTGAAAGATCCGGCGCGTTTGCCGCTGTTTATCGCCATCGATGCGTTTATCAACGAAACGACGGCGCTGGCCGACTATATCGTCCCGGATACCCATAACTTTGAGAGCTGGGGGTTCAGCGCCCCCTGGGGGGGTGTCGCCAGCAAGGCCACCACTGCACGCTGGCCGATAGTGACGCCGGCGACCGCGAAAACGGCGCAAGGGCAGCCGATCTCCATGGAGGCGTTTTGCATCGCGGTAGCCAAACACCTGGCGCTGCCGGGGTTTGGCTACCGCGCAATCGGCGACGGCCAGGGCGGGCTGCTGCCGCTCAACCGCGCCGAGGATTATTATCTGCGCGCCGCCGCCAACGTGGCGTTTGCCGGCAAAGCGCCGGTGCCGGGCGTGCAAGCGGAAGAGCTGGCGCTGACCGGCGTCGATCGCTTGTTGCCGCAGCTTGCGCAGACGCTGCGCGCCGATGAAGTCGACCGCGTGGCGTTTATCTACAGCCGCGGCGGCCGGTTCGCCGAGCATGACAGCGGCCGTCGCGACGGCAGCGTGGGCAACCGCTGGGAGAAGCCTCTGCAGATCTGGAATGCGGAAGTGGCGAAGCACAGGCATGCGATTACCGGCGAGCGTTTCAGCGGCTGCCCCACCTGCTACCCGGCGCGTTTGTCGGACGGCCGCGCGGTGGAAGAGCTCTACCCTGAGCGGCAGTGGCCGCTGCGGCTGATGTCCTTCAAATCCAATGTGATGAGCAGCTCCACCGCAGTGATCCGGCGCCTGCACGACGTGAAGCCGGTGAACCTGGTGGCCCTGAACCCGGCGGACGGGGTGCGTTTCGGCATTCAACACGGTGATTGGGTGAGCATCAGTACGCCGGGCGGTAGCCGGGAGGCGCAGATCAGTTTGCTGGCGGGGGTGATGCCCGGCGTGATCGCGGTTGAGCACGGCTACGGCCACCGGGAGATGGGGGCCAGCCAGCACTACCTGGACGGCGAGCCACTGGCGATGGATGAGCGCATCGCTGCCGGCATCAACCTCAACGATTTGGGCTTTGCCGATCCGACGCGCGAAGTACCGAACACTTGGCTGGATTGGGTGACCGGTGCGGCGGTGCGTCAGGGCATTCCGGCGGCGATCGTCAAACTCTCCGCGTAAACGACAGACGAAAAAAAACCTGCTGTAACAGCAGGTTTTCTTGAATTTGGTCGGCATGAGAGGATTATGCGCATCTTCGATGCTTGCCCTGCGGGCCGTTGCTAAAGCAACGTGGTCTCACTACGTTCGGCTCAAACCTCCTTCGGAGATTCTCATCCTCTCAGTGTGCAGACGAAAAAAAACCTGCTGTTACAGCAGGTTTTCTTAAATTTGGTCGGCATGAGAGGATTCGAACCTCCGACCCCCGACACCCCATGACGGTGCGCTACCAGGCTGCGCTACATGCCGACGCTATGAAAAATCATACTACCGATTCCCGATGTTAATGCAAGCGCCTCGCCACTTGATTGCTTTAGTTTTAAGCAGTTAGTTGGCGATAAAGCGTTTTACATCGGTCAGCACCTGCAGCAGCAGAGCAAGCTGCGGTTTCTCGTCTTTTATTTCTTCGCCGTTCTGATCGTAGACGCGATAGTTGCCGCTGTTGTCCAGCATCAGCGTCTGCGTCGGCGTGGTGATCACCAGCTGATTGCCATCGCCGGTGGCGATCCAGTCGTTGCGGCGCTGGGCGGTGAACAGATCTTCGCCCTGCGAATAGTCTTTCGGCGCGGTCTTCACGTGCAGCAATCGTTGCATCAAGGTGCGCATCACGTCGTTATGGCCTGTCAGCTTGCTGATGGTCTGCGCCGGGGTGCCCGGCCAGTGGATCACCAATGGCACCTGCAGCTGCGCCTGGTTGAAGGCGGAGCCGGCGCCCCATTGGCCTTTGCCGCTGTCGTTGAACTCGACGCCGTGCTCGGCGGTGATCACCACCACGGTTTTATCCAGCAGGCCGCGCTGTTTCAGAGTGTCCAGCACCTGGGCTATCTGGGTATCCACGTCTTGCGCACCGGTGCGATAGCGCCGAATAAAGTCGGCCGGAGCCGGGGTTTTGTCGCCTTCGGCCGGCTCGGCGCCGCTGAAGTTGATATAGGAGAACCACGGCTCTTTGCTACCCTGATCCGTCAGCCAACGCTGCCATTGCTGCGTGGTTTGCGCATCGCTTTGCGGCGCCGGCGTCGGCAGCGAGAAGTCGGTCAACAGGGCCTGGCGGTACAGGCTGGCATTGAAGCCATCGGAGGAGAACAGCCCCAGCTGGTAGCCCCGATCGCCGAGCGCAGTGATCAGCGCCGACGGCTTGCGGCCGGCGAGCACGCTGTCCAGATAGGTCGGGGAAATGCCGTAGAACAGGCCAAACAGCCCGGTATCGGCATGGTTGCCCGAACTGTAGTGATCGCTGAAACGTACGTTTTCCTGGGCGAAGCGCGTTAGCGCCGGCATGTCCTGCGCCATGTCTTTTGCGCGAATGCCGTCCACCACGATCATCAGCAGGTTATAGCTGCTGCCTTTCTCGCCGTAGCTGAGATCGCTGAGCGGATACTCCACCGCCACCGCTTCCGGGTTGCCCTGTTGCATCAGGCGGCGCTCATACGCTTGCTGATCGAGCAGGCCGTGTTTTTCGAGGAACTTGCGCGCGGTCATCGGGTACGAGAGCGGCAGGTTGGCCCGCTGCATGGTGATCGGGCGATAGAAGTTGGCGTCGGCCCAGATATAAATCAGGTGTGACGCGAAAAAGGCGCTGATAAACAGCGCCGCCAGCGGTTTGCCGAAACGGCGGCGATTCAGGCTGCGCAGCTTCTGCCAGCTCCAGGTGCCGAACAGCATCTCCACCAGGAAGATCACCGGCACGCAGATAAACATCAGCTGCCAGTCGCGCGAAAGCTCGCTTTGGTCCGGGTTGACCACCAGATCCCACACCACCGGATTGAGGTGCAGGTGGAAATGGGAGAACACTTCGCTGTCGACCAGCAACAGCGTGAGCCCGATGGTGGCCAGCGCGGCGGAAATAAATCGCAGCAGCCGCTGCGACATCACCACGAAGGTGAGCGGGAAGATCACCAGCAAATAGCCGGCGAACACGATAAAGCTGAAATGCCCCAGCAGGCTGACAAAGGCATAGACCCGGCCCAGCAGGGATGCGGGCCAGTCGGTGACAAACAGGTAGCGGCTGCCCAACCCAAGGGCGAGCAGAATGTTGAATAAGGCGAACCAGTGCCCCCAGCTGATCATCTGGGAGACTTTTTCACGATAACGCTGACGGTTTGTCACCATAAGTCAATATTAATGTGCTTTATCTTCACGGACAGAAGCCTGCAGGGCTTCCGCGAACGATCTCGCCAGGGTTTTCCGCTGCGCGGGAGCAACGCTGGTGTTGATCAAATTAGTGACCATGTTGCCCAGCACCATCAGGGAAAGATCGGTGGGGGTATGGTGTTTTTCCAGAACATTGACCAGCTCTGAGAGCAGTTGTTCAACGTGTTCGTCACTGTAACGGGATGATTGTGGCATAAAATTGCGCTTAGTAATCTGCAAAGTGCCCTATCTTACCGTATAGGACAGTGATTTTCCGCTCTTTTATCACTTCCTGTCATTCGGGAAATTGTTCGCCCGCGCCGGGGCGGGCCCTCGCTGCGCCTTTCCGGTTTGCCGCGGTTTTTTAGTATTGCAGGGCGGGGCCTTCAGTGTTTGAATACGCGCCTAAAGAACAGGAGGATTTACCATGAGTCTGGATATCGACCAGATCGCTCTGCACCAGTTGGTGAAACGCGACGAGCAAACGCTGGACGTGGTGCTGCGCGATTCCTTGCTTCCCACCAACGCGGCGGTGGAAGAAATGATGACGGAACTGCATCGCGTCTACAGTGCCAAGAGCAAGGCCTTGGGCCTGTTCAACGAAGGCAGCGAGCTGGCGGAAGCGCTGCGCACCTGCCGCAAGGACGATAAGGACTTTCTGGCCTTTAGCCGCGCGGCGACCGGCCGCCTGCGCGACGAACTGGCGAAGTATCCGTTCGCTGAAGGCGGCGTGGTGCTGTTTGGTCAATACCGTTATCTGGCGGTGGAGTATCTGCTGATCGCGGTGCTGAACAGCCGTAACAGCATGCGCGTCAACGAAGAGCTGGATATCAACACCACGCACTATCTAGACATCAACAACGCCGATATCGTCGCGCGCATCGATCTGACCGAATGGGAAACCAACCCGGAATCGACCCGCTACCTGACCTTCCTGCGCGGGCGCGTGGGCCGCAAGGTCGCCGACTTCTTCATGGACTTCCTGGCGGCGTCCGAAGGGTTGGACACCAAGGCGCAAAACCGCGGGCTGCTGCAGGCGGTAGACGACTATTGCGCTGATGCGCAGCTGGACAAGAACGAACGCCAGTCGGTGCGCCAGCAGGTGTACAGCTACTGCAACGAACAGCTGCAGGCGGGCGAAGAGATTGAACTGCAGGCTCTGTCGCAGGAGTTGTCGCCGGTCGGCGAGAAAGACTTCATGCAATTTTCCAGCGAGCAAGGGTATGAGCTGGAAGACAGCTTCCCGGCGGATCGCGGCACGCTGCGCCAGCTAACCAAATTTGCCGGCAGCGGCGGCGGCATCAGCCTGAACTTTGACGCCATGCTGCTGGGCGAGCGTATTTTCTGGGATGCGGCCACCGACACGCTGACCATCAGAGGCACGCCGCCGAACCTGCGCGATCAGCTGCAGCGCCGGACCGGCAGCGGCAAGTAAGCGTACCGAATCGCAGACAATAAAAAACGCCGCAATTGCGGCGTTCTTTATTTCGGCGTCCCGAAAGGTTCGAAATCGTAGCGATTAAACGCGAACGAAGTCGATGTGAGCCAGTTTTGGCTTGAACGGGTGACGCTGTACAGCCTGAACCTTAACTTTGGTTTCTTTACCGTCGATAACCAGAGTTACTGCTTCGCTGTAGAATTCTGGTTTAGCTTCCATGTTCTTAACAGAATCATGGTCCAATTCGATGGAAACTGCAGCTTCTTTGCCACCGTAAACGATAGCTGGGAATTTGTTTGCTGCACGCAGGCGGCGGCTCGCACCTTTACCCTGGTCTTTACGTACTTCTACATTGATAGTGAACATTGTTTTTTCTCTTAAAAGAAAATTTACCCTGCTACAGGCGACCCAAGTAGCAAGTTCGGAAACCCGCTTTAACGCTGGGCAGGCCCAGGTAAAGCGCGCGGCATTTTAACGGAAAGCCGCCCGCAGGGCAACGAAAACCTGCCCAGGTTGGGGACAGTTCGCTCAGGCCAATTGATTGGCGCGGCGGAAACGGCCTTGATAATCGAACACTTTCTCGCGCACCTGCCAGAACTGCCCGCGTTTGCGCGCCACCACGAAATCCGGATGGCGCAGCGCCTGCTGCTGCGCCAGCACGTCGGCGGCGGTGTGCCAGGCGAACGGCACGCCCGGCGCGCGCTGATGCGGGCGCAGGAACAGCATTTCGAACGCTTTGCGCTGCGCCGGCGTCTGCAGGCGGAAACGCTCGCTGGTGCTGGTGCCGTCCTCGTCGTAATAAGTGGCCCTCAGCCATTCGCCCTTGTCGTCGCGCCCGCTCTGCAGTTCCATGCCGCCGCAGCGCAGCACCAGCGCGTCTTTCAGCTTCAGTGCCGCCTTCAGCATGTCGTCGGGATCGACCAGCACTTCCTGGCACTGATGGCAGCGGCGCGCGGCGATATCGTTCTCCGCGCCGCAGTGCGGGCAGCTCTTGAACCGGAAGCGGTAGTCGCACTGCTCGCGGTGGCCGTCGTCGTCCTCCAGCCAGCCCTGACAGCGGCGGCCGTAGTGCTCGATGATGTCGCCAGTCTCGGTGCACTTGCCCCAGAACAGGTTGGCGAAGCCGCAGGCTGGGCAGAACACCTGCACCGGTTGGCTGTCGCCGTGCGGCTTGCTGACGCCGACCTCCGGCGTGAACAAGTCGTGCGGGTTGCCGGCGTAGTCGAGGATCAGGCAATCCTCCTTGCCGGGCGCCAGCCGTAGCCCGCGGCCGACGATCTGCTGATACAGGCTGACGGACTCGGTCGGGCGCAGGATCGCGATCAGATCGACGTGCGGCGCGTCGAAGCCGGTGGTCAACACCGCGACGTTGACCAGATAGCGCAGCTGCTGCTGTTTGAACGCCTCGATCAGCGCATCGCGCTCGGCGGGCGGCGTTTCGGCGCTGACCAGCGCGGCCTCGCCGTTCGGCAGCAGGCCGTGGATCTCGCGGGCGTGCTCGACGGTGGCGGCGAAGATCATCACCCCTTTGCGGTCTTCGGCGTACTCCACAATCTGGCTGATGATGTGCGGCGTGACGCGGTTTTGCCGCTTCAGTTCGCGGTTCAGATCCGCTTCGCTGAACAGGCCGTTGCTTCTGGCTTCCAGCCGGCTGAAATCGTACTGCACGATCGGCATATCCAGCCGCTCCGGCGGTACCAGGAAGCCGTTCTTAATCATATAGCGCAGCGGCAGCTCGTAGATGCAGTCGCGAAACAGGCTGGTGCCGTCGCCGCGGGTGAAGCCGTGGTAGTGATACTGGTAAATCCAACCCTTGCCCAGGCGGTAGGGCGTGGCGGTCAGCCCCAGCAGCCGCAGCTGCGGGTTGGTTTTCTGCAAATGCTGGATGATTTGCTGGTACTGGCTGTCGTCGTCGTCGCTGATGCGGTGGCATTCATCGACGATCAACAGCGAGAAAGCGCCGTCGAACAGCGGCAGGTTGCGCGCCACCGACTGCACGCTGCCGAATACCACCTTACCGGCGCTCTCTTTTTGTTGCAGGCCGGCGGCGAAGATATCCGCTTCCAGGCCGTAGGCGCAGTATTTGGCGTGGTTTTGCGCCACCAGTTCCTTGACGTGCGCCAGTACCAGCACCCGCCCGCGGGCGCGCTTCGCCAGCTCGGCGATCACCAGGCTTTTGCCGGCGCCGGTCGGCAGCACGATCAGCGCCGGTTCGGGATGCCGCCGGAAATGATTGATGGTGGCTTCGACCGCTTCCAGTTGGTAGGGGCGTAGGATAAAGGCCATAAATGAACGCCGTGGGTTGAGATGGGCCGTCGGGACGCGGTTTTGTCACCGCTGTTCCCACAGAAACCGTGACATTTTACGCGCCGGGCGGCCGAAAAATTTCTATTATTATGCCTTCTGCGCGCGCGCGGTGCGAGAAGCGTGAAAATTACCCCTGTCGGGCAACGCGTTGTGCCGCTATACTCGTGTGACAGCAATCGCTGTGCCCCCACGCGATTTCCCCCCTGAGCCTGCCATTTGCACCCGGTGCAACGGCGGGCGTCATATTTTGGCAATACGATCAATGCGATCATAACAACGACAGGCAAAGCAGATCCCATGCGATTGGACAAGTTTTTATCTCAGCAGTTAGGCATCAGCCGTGCGCTGGTCGCGCGCGAACTTCGGGCTAAACGCGTCACCGTGGACGGTGAGGTAGTGAAGAGCGGGGCGATCAAACTGACCCCGGAGCAAGAAGTAGCGTTCGACGGCAATCCGCTGCAGCAGCAGAACGGCCCGCGCTATTTCATGCTCAATAAACCTCAGGGTTACGTCTGCTCCACCGACGATCCCGATCATCCGACGGTGCTGTATTTTCTCGATGAGCCGGTCGCGTACAAGCTGCACGCCGCCGGGCGGCTGGATATCGACACCACCGGGCTGGTGTTGATGACCGACGACGGCCAGTGGTCGCACCGCGTCACGTCGCCGCGCCACCACTGCGAGAAAACCTATCTGGTGACGCTGGAGCACCCGCTGGCGGAAGACACCGCGCAGCGTTTCGCCGAAGGGGTGCAACTGCACAACGAGAAAGACCTGACGCGGCCGGCGACGCTGGAACAGGTCGACGAGCACGTGGTGCGCCTGACTCTCAGCGAAGGGCGCTACCACCAGGTGAAGCGGATGTTCGCTGCCGTCGGCAACCGGGTGATCGAGTTGCACCGCGAGCGCATCGGCGCCATCGTGCTGGATGACGATCTGGCGCCGGGCGAATACCGCCCACTGACCGAAGAAGAGATCGCCAGCGTGGGCGCGCCGCACCTGCAGGACTGATAACCGATCATCGATTGCGGCCGATTAAGGAGTCGTGGAACGTGCAACAGAACCGAACCTCTCATCTCGGTTTGATTTTCATTCTGGGCCTGTTGTCCATGTTGATGCCGTTGGCCATCGACATGTACTTGCCCAGTATGCCGGTGATCGCCGCCCAGTTTGGCGTCGAGTCCGGCAGCGTGCAGATGACGCTCAGCGCCTATATGCTCGGCTTTGCCTTCGGGCAACTGTTCTATGGGCCGATGTCGGACAGCATCGGCCGCAAGCCGGTGATACTGTGGGGTACGCTGATCTTCGCCATCGCCGGCTGCGCCTGTGCCATGGCGCAGTCGATCGATCAGCTGATCGGGCTGCGTTTCCTGCACGGTTTGGCCGCCGCCGCCGCCAGCGTGGTGATCAACGCCCTGATGCGCGATATGTTCACCAAGGATGAGTTCTCGCGCATGATGTCGTTCGTCATTCTGGTGATGACCATTGCGCCGCTGCTGGCGCCGATGATCGGCGGTGCGCTGTTGCTGTGGTTCAGCTGGCACGCCATCTTCTGGACCATGGGCGCCGCGGCGCTGATCGGTTCACTGCTGGTGGCCCTGTTCATCAAGGAGACGCTGCCGAAAGAGCGGCGACAACGGTTCCACCTGCGCACCACGCTGGGCAACTTCGGTTCGCTGTTCCGCCACAAACGGGTGCTGAGCTACATGCTGGCCAGCGCCTTCTCGTTTGCGGGCATGTTCTCGTTCCTCAGCGCCGGGCCGTTCGTCTACATCGAACTGAACCACGTTTCGCCGCAGCATTTCGGCTACTATTTTGCGCTGAACATCGTCTTCCTGTTCCTGACGACGCTGATCAACAGCCGCAACGTGCGGCGGTTCGGCGCGGTCAAGATGTTCAAGCTGGGGCTGTTGGTACAGCTGGCGATGGGGTTGTGGCTGGTGGCGGTGAGCGCCGTCGGCTTGGGCTTCTGGGCGCTGGTGATCGGCGTTGCGGTCTATCTGGGGTGCATCGCGATGATCTCTTCCAACGCCATGGCGGTGATCCTGGATGACTTCCCGCATATGGCGGGCACCGCATCTTCTCTGGCCGGCACGTTGCGCTTCAGCATCGGCGCGCTGGTGGGGGCGGTACTGTCGATGGCACCGGGCAAAAGCGCCTGGCCAATGGTCACCTCGATGGCGCTGTGCAGCATCGTGGCGGTGCTGTTCTATGTTTACGCCAGCCGGCCGCGCGATCGCGCAGCCTGACGTACTCCCGATGCGGGGCGTGTCACCCCGCATCGTCATGGGGTTGCGCCCTGCCATTTCAGGGTGCAACTGGCAATGGAAATTTTGTTGCTAAATACACGCAAGCTAATTAATTGGCCGTTTTCCCCTCTGTGTGCTTTTTGTTAAAAAATCCCGCCGCCGCACCGCCCAATATTCCCCGGGAGGCGCGGCGTTCTGCCGGCTGAGCGCAGCGGGTGGTTTGTGTTAGGGTTGATGTAAATCAAGGCATTAGCAGGGAAATCGGCGCTAACGCGGCGGGTGAAATGTTTCTTCAATGTAAAAATATGGCGACGGAAAAGTAGTTGCATTGCAAGAAAAAAGAGTTGAGATCGCTGCAGGAAAGGGTTACATATAACGCAAAAATGCGAGCTGAGTCGCAAAATGCCGTGAAATAACACCGCACGGCGCGCCAAAAAATGGCACGGCATCGGCAAGCACGGGGTCTGGTTAATGGCTAGCGGCAAAATTTACATTTAAATAACATTTGTGCGCGGCAGAGTCGGGAGTCAACGGCTATAACTTAGTAACCCTGTCAGGTAAAAGTGTTTCACCTTTTCAAAATAGGGATTTCATGTGGAGAGTATCCAACTTTCGGTAGTGCATCGCTTGCCGCAAAGTTATCGTTGGCTATCCGGTTTCACCGGCGTGAAGGTCGAACCGATTCCGTTTAGCGGAATAGACGAAGATAACAACCTGATTGGGCTGAAGTTACTCAGCCATGAAGGGGCCGAGGCCTGGCAGGTAATGCAACAGCTCAATCTGTCGCTGCAGGAGATTCAGGTCGACTGCGCGATCGTCGAATGGGAAGGCGAGCCTTGCCTGTTCGTGCAGCGCAGCGACGAGAGCGCCACCATGTGCCGCCTGAAAAACGTCGGCGCCGCGATCGCCGAACCGCTGAGCGCACAATACCCTTTCTGAATTCGCCGCTAATCCGCCAACTGCAGCAGTTGACGGGTATAGTCGGCGGCGGGCGCCGCGAAAATCGCCCGGCAGTCTCCCTGTTCAACCACTTCTCCCTGTCGCAACACGATGACCTGGTGGCATAGCGAACGCACCACCAGCAGGTCATGGCTGATGAACAGATAAGCCAACCGGTGACGTTGCTGCAGCGATTTCAGCAGCGTCAGGATCTGCGCCTGCACCGATTTATCCAGCGAAGAGGTCGGCTCGTCGAGGATCAGCAGCTGTGGCTGCAGGATCAGCGCGCGCGCGATGGCGATACGCTGGCGCTGCCCGCCGGAAAATTCGGTGGGGTAGCGATGGCGCAGTTGCGGATCCAGGCCGACTTCCTGCAATACCTCGATCACGCGCTGTTCCCGCTGCTCGGCGCTAAGCCGCTGGTGCACTTCCAACCCTTCGGCGATGATCTGCTGTACGTTCAGGCGCGGGTTCAGGGCGGAATAAGGATCCTGGAAGACGATTTGCATCCGGCTGCGGTAGGGCAGCATCTGCTTCATCGTGAGCGGGTGCAGCGGTTCGCCGTCGAACCAGATGTCGCCCTGCGAGGCCAGCAGGCGCAGCAGCGCCAGCCCGGTGGTGCTTTTTCCCGAGCCGGATTCCCCCACCAGCCCCACGCTTTCCCCGGCGCGCAGCTCGAAACTCAATGATTTCAATGCATAGTGATAATCCACCGTGCGGCGCAGCAGGCCGCGGCGAATGGGGAAGCGCACCTGCAGATTCTCCACCTTGAGCAGCGGCCGCTCGTCGCCGGGGCGCTCGTTGGCGGCGGCAGGCAGCGGCAGCGGTTCACCGACGTCCTCGGCGGCCAGCAACTGCTGCGTGTAGGGATGCTGCGGCCGGCTGAACAGCTGCGCGCGGCCGTTTTGCTCCACGCAGCGCCCTTGGCGCATCACCGCCACGTTGTCCGCCAGGCGGCGCACGATATTCAGGTTGTGGGTGATGAACAGCAGACCCATGTCCATCTCTTGTTTCAATTCTTGCAGCAGCGTCAGGATCTGTGCCTGGATAGTGACGTCGAGCGCGGTGGTGGGTTCGTCGGCGATCAGCAGTTTCGGACGGGTCAGCACCGCCATGGCGATCATTACCCGCTGGCGTTCGCCGCCGGACAGCTGATGCGGGTAATCCTGCAGCCGGCTTTTGGCCTGACGGATGCCGACGCGCTCCAGGCATTCGACGATCTCTGCACGCGCGGCTTCGCGCCGCAGGCCGCGGTGCAGCATCAGCACTTCTGCGAGCTGTTTTTCGATGGTGTGCAGCGGGTTAAGCGACACCATCGGTTCCTGAAAGATCATCGCGATCTGATTGCCGCGCACCTTGCGCAGCGCCGCTTCCGGCGCATGCAGCAACGAGTCGCCGTTGAACAGGATATCGCCGGCAGGGTAAACCACCGGCGGCGCGGGCAGCAGGCGCAGTATCGACAGGGCGGTGACGCTTTTGCCGGAGCCGGATTCCCCTACCAGCGCCAGCGTTTCCGCCGGCGCGATTTGCAGCGAGAGTTCGTTGACCACCGGCGTGACGGTGTCGCCCTGACGGAAGGCAATGCTGAGATCCTGAATAGCGAGCAAAGGAGTGGCCATATCAATGCGCCTTGCTGGGGTCAAAGGCGTCGCGCACCGCTTCGCCGATAAAGATTAATAACGACAGCAGCACCGCCAAGACCAGGAAGGCGGTGATGCCGAGCCACGGCGCCTGCAGATTGTTTTTGCCTTGCAGCAGCAATTCGCCGAGCGATGGCGAGCCTATCGGCAGACCGAAACCGAGGAAATCGAGCGACGTCAGGGTGGTGATCGAGCCGCAAAGGATAAACGGCAGGAAGGTCAGCGTCGCCACCATGGCGTTGGGCAGCATATGGCGGGACATAATCACCCGATCCGGCACGCCCATGGCGCGTGCGGCGCGGATGTAGTCAAAATTGCGGGTGCGCAGGAATTCGGCGCGCACCACGCCCACCAGGCTCATCCAGCCGAACAGGATGGTGATGCCGAGCAGCCACCAGAAATTGGGCTGGACGATGCTCGACAGCAGAATGATCAGAAACAGCGTCGGCATGCCCGACCACACTTCGATAAAGCGCTGCCCCCACAGATCGAAACGCCCGCCGTAATACCCTTGCGTCGCGCCGACGCACACGCCGATCAGGCTGGAAAACAGCGTCAGCGCCAGGCCGAACAGCATCGAGATGCGAAAGCCGTACAGAACACGAGCGAGCACGTCGCCGCCGTTGCTGTCGGTGCCCAGCAGGTTGTGACGCGAAGGCGGCGAGGGGAAGGGCACCTCGGTGGCGAAGTTGATGGTGTCGTAACTGAAGCGGATCGGCGCCCAAAGCGCCCAGCCGTGTCGTTCGATCTGCCGCTGTACGAACGGATCCTGATAGTCGGCTTCGGTGTTCAGCTCGCCGCCAAAGGCGGTTTCGCTGTAGTTAATCATAAAGGGCAGGTACAGCCGGCCTTCATAACGCACCAACAGCGGTTTGTCGTTGGCGATCAGATCGGCGGCCAGGCTCAGGGTGAACAACACCAAAAAAATCCACAGCGACCAGTAGCCGCGGCGGTTGCGACGAAAACGCGCCCAGCGCGCCTGGTTGATCGGGCTAAGGCGGCTCATTGGCGGGCCTCGAAGTCAATGCGCGGATCGACCAGGGTGTAGGTGATATCGCTGAGGATATTCAACAGCAGGCCGATCAGGGTGAAGATATACAGCGTGCCGAACATCACCGGGTAGTCGCGCTGCAGCGTGGCGTCGTAGCCCAGCAGCCCCAGGCCGTTGAGCGAGAACATGACTTCTATCAGCAGCGAGCCGGTGAAGAACATGCTGATAAAGGTGGCCGGAAAACCGGCGATCACCAGCAGCATAGCGTTGCGGAACACGTGGCGGTAGAGGATTTTTTTCTCATCCAGCCCTTTGGCACGGGCGGTGGTGACGTACTGCTTGCGGATCTCGTCGAGGAATGAGTTTTTGGTCAGCATGGTCAGGGTGGCGAAGCCGCCGATCACCGTCGCCAGCACCGGCAACGTGATGTGCCACAGGTAGTCGGCGATCTTCGCCGGCCACGAGAGGGTGTCGAAGTTGCTGGACACCAGGCCGCGCAGCGGGAACCAGTCGAGGTAGCTGCCGCCGGCGAACAGCACGATCATCAGGATGGCGAACAGGAAAGCCGGAATGGCGTAGCCGATGATGATCAGCGTGCTGCTCCAGGTATCGAACGCGCTGCCGTTGTGGACGGCCTTGCGGATGCCGAGCGGGATCGACACCAGGTAAATGATCAGCGTGCTCCAAAGGCCCAGCGTGATGGAGACCGGCAGGCTCTGGCCGATCAGCTGCATCACCGAGGCGCCGCGAAACAGGCTGTCGCCGAAGTCGAAGCGCATATAGTTCCACAACATGGTGAAGTAGCGTTCGTGCAGCGGTTTGTCGAAGCCGTAACGTTGGGTGATCTCGGCGATCACCTCCGGATCCAGGCCTCGCGAACCGCGGTATTGGCCGTCGCCAGCCGCGATGCCCGCCCGGGCATGGCCCAGGCCTTCACCTGCGCCACCGCTGCCAAAACCGCTGCCATGCCCCAGCTCAATGGCGGCGATGGCCTGATCGACCGGGCCGCCGGGCGCAATTTGCACGATAAAAAAGTTGATGGTGATGATCGCCCATAGCGTGGGGATCACCAATAACAGTCTGCGTATCAGATAGGCCGCCATTCCGACTCCTTATTGCCGTTGAGCCGGTAAACGCGCCGCCTTGTTGACGTCGTACCACCAGTTGTCGAAGCCGATCGCATAGGCCGGGCGGATCGGCGGCGTGGAGAACTTGTCCCAATAGGCGTAGCGATCGTGGTTGGAGTACCACATCGGCAGCATGTAGTTGTTCCAGGTCAGCACCCGGTCCAGCGCGCGGCCGAGCGGCAGCAGGGCTTTTTCGTCGCCCTGATGGGCGGCGATCTGCCTGACCAGGCTGTCGACCGCCGGATCTTTGACGCCGGCCGTGTTGTAGCTGGAATCGATGTACTGTGAATCCCACAGGATTTGCAGATCGGCGCTGGGGAACGGCATCGCCATGTACACCGTCGACATCATGTCGAAATCGCGCTCGCGCATGCGACGGGTGTACTGCGAGGCGTCGACCTCGCGAATTTGCATCTCGATGCCCAGCCGCTGCAGGTTGTGGCGGAAGGGTAATACGTACTGGAAGTTGCTGCCGCTCAGCAGCATCAGTTCGAAGGTGAACGGCTGGCCGGTTTTGGCGTTGACCAGCTTTTGATTCTTGACCACCCAACCGGCTTCTTTCAGCAGTTGGGTCGCTTTCAGCAGGTTTTGCCGATCGTTGCCGCTGCCGTCGGAGGAGGGCGGCTGATAGATGCTGGTAAACACCTCCGGCGGTATCTGGCCTTTGAGCGGCGCCAGCAAGGCCAATTCAGCGGCGTCCGGGTAGCCGCGGGCGGCGTAGGCGGTGTTTTGGAAATAGCTGTCGGCGCGCTGATAGGCGTTGTAATACAGCGCCTTGTTCATCCAGTTAAAATCGAAAGCCAGGCCGATTGCTTCCCGTACCCGGCGATCGGCAAACAGCGGTTTTTGCAGGTTGAACGCCAGCCAGCGGGTATTCTGCGCCGCCTGGTTGGTCTCGTCCTGCTTGATGATGTAGTTGCGCGCGAAGTTGCCGCCCTGATACTGGGTGGCCCAGCTTTTAGGCGATGGCTCGATGCGGAAATCGTAAGCGCCGGCCTTGAAGGCTTCCAGCGATACTTTATCGTCCAGATAATAATCGTAGCGAATGCTGTCGAAGTTGTAGCGGCCGCGGTTCACCGGCAGGTTGGCGGCCCAGTAGTCGCGCACTCGCCGGTAGGTGATGTACTGGCCGAGGCGGTAATCGCCGATTTTATACGGACCGCTGGCGAGCGGCGGGGTACTGAGGGGTTCGTTGAGCTTATGGTTTTTCCAGAAGCTTTCCGGCAATACGCGCAGGCTGAGCAGGCTGAGGATTTGCTCACGGTTGGCTTTAGGCAGCTCGATGCGCACCGTCAGCCGGGAAATGGCCTTGACCGTGACGCCTTTGTAATAGGAGCGAAACTGCGGTACGCCTTCGGTCATGAATTTATTGAAGGTAAAGGCCACATCGGGGGCGGTGATCGGGCTGCCGTCCTGGAAGCGGGCGCGGGCGTTGATATCCAACTCCATCCAGCGCATGTCGGCCGGGAAGCGGGCCGATTCGGCAATCAGCGGGTAATAGCTGCCGGGTTCGTCGTCGGAGTTGGTGAACAGCGTATCGTACAGTTCCATCGTACGTTCGCCGGGCACGCCGCGGGTGGCGAAGCGGTTGAAGTTGTCGTAGGTGCCGATGGCCGCCAGCCGCACGTCGCCGCCCTTGGGCGCCGCCGGGTTGACGTAGTCGAAATGGCTGAAGTCGGTGGCGTATTTCGGTTCACCGAGAAGGGCGAAAGCGTAGCTTTCGTTAAGGGCTTCGGCCTGCAGACCGAAGCTCAGTGCCGAGAGCACCAGAGCAGCGAAAATGCGCACGGACATCAGACGGTAAGCTCCTGCTGTGAAATAAGGTACAACCTGCGCCCAGCATAACATTCTTCGGGCGGGCGCAGGGTAAAGATGCTTAAAGACTAACTATTTTTTTCCTGATAATCAAAGACCTGATGAGCATTGCAGTAAGCGACGAAATTGTCGATACTCAGCGGTTTGCTGAAGTAGTACCCCTGCATGAAGTTGACGCCGTGTTCTTGCAAGAACTGCATCTGCTCGGCAGTTTCCACGCCTTCGGCCACCGTCAGCATTTTCAGCTTTTTCGCCAGCGAGATCACCGCATCCAGCACCGGCGCGGTGACCGTGTCTTGGCCGATGGTGTTGACGAAGCCACGATCAATCTTCAGATAATCCATGGTGAAGCGCTCAAGATAGATCAACGCGCTGTGCCCGGTGCCAAAATCGTCCACCGCGATCTCGATGCCCTGCTTGTGCAGCCAGTCAAATTCCGCCAGCGCGCTCTCTTCTTCCACCATGCCGCGTTCGGTGATTTCAAACACCAGCGTAAAGTAATCGCCCGGCAGCTGCGTCAACAGTTCATACACGTCCTGGTGGAACGACGGTGCGCTAAGATGGGCGGGGGAGATGTTGAGGCCGACCTTGCCTCCGCGTGGCAGCGCTTTGGCGAGCTGCGGCACATCTTCGGCGATCAGCCTGAACAGGTGGCGGGTAAGCGGCACGATCAGCCCGTTGCTTTCGGCATAGGGGATAAAGACATCGGGTGGAATGCGGCCCTCGATCGGATGCTGCCAGCGAATCAGCGCTTCCAGCCCACCGATGCTGTTGCTGTCGGTATGGAACACCGGCTGGTATTCGATAAAGAACTCGTTGCGCTTGATGCCACGCAACAGCGCGCGTTCCGGGCTTTGCCGCAGCAGCAGCATGTAGTAGCAGAGTACGCCGATCATCAATGACAGCACCAGGCTGCCCAGCAGCGTCAGGCGAATGTCGTTGGGGGTCAGTTTCTCGTTGTAGAACAGGATGGTCAGCGGCAGATTGGGCAGCGTCAGGGTATCCGCCTTGCCCTTCGGCAGCTGATCGACCGGCATCAGGTTCGGGCTGAAAGTGGTCAGCGCGCGGTTGCCCATCACGATGGCGATGCCCGGCGCCTGTTCGTCGTGCGAGGTGAACAGCAGGTAGGGCATCAGATCGATGTCCAGCGTAGCGAGGATGCCGGTGGCCGTTTCGCTGGGATGCCGCAGCCAAACCGCAACCGCCGGTTTGTTCGGTACGATCGGCGTGCCCTGCTGCAGCTTGAGATCCAGAGGCAGATCCCAGTCGATGTCCTGGTAGAGATTTTTCATCGGCAACATCATGTCGCCCGTGGCGGAGGAGCAATAGGCGTAGCCGTCCTTGACCAACAGGAAGGTGCGCACGCCGCTGGTAAAGGCCGCCTGGTAGGTAATGTCCGACTGGCTGGAGAGGCAAGGCTTGTCCAGCAGCGGCATCATTTGCTGCATCACCGCCGTCAGGTGCGAGATATAACCCAGCGTGAACTTTTGCGTGCGCGCTTCGACTTTATGTTGGTATTGCGTGCGCTGGTGGTTGATCAAAGAAAGCGTGACCGCAGTGAAGAGCGTAAAAAATACTAGGGCGGCGACGCCGCTTTTAGCCAGGCTGCGCTGTCGGTGAGACACGCTGCGGGCGAAAGCTCTTTTCAAGCCCATAACCGAGTCCTCTGCAACAGGGCGTTAGGGGTGTCGCGCAGCCAGTCAATGGATTGTGCCAACGGCTTTTTTTTCATTTTTGCCTTTTTATCCCGTACCAACCGGCGGCGCCGTTTAAATATGCGGCGTCGCCGACAGAAATATAATGCGCCTATTTTAAGCGGAAACGTTTTAAATAACGCCGGGGCGTCGTTGTCGTCATTTGACGATAATAGGCGAGTTTTTCCTCGACGGTGCGATTTCCTGCCGACAGTTTATCAAAATAATGGCGTGCGGCGGCGTAAAGCGGGGAAAGGGGGCGATAAGGCCGGGATCAATCTTGATGATACCCGTTCGACAGCCAAAAAAAACGCCACCCGTAGGCGGCGCTTATCGCTCGTTTGGTATTCAGGGTCTTCAGGGCGTTGCGCCGTTAACCGTTGGTCAGCACCCGGCGCGCCTCTCGATAACGTTTATTCCAATAGTTATCGGTCAGCTTGGAAATCATGACCCCACTGCTGGTGGAGGCGTGAACGAACTGATCGTTACCCAAATAGATGCCGACATGGCGCCCGGTAGAACCGGCGCGGAACAGCACCAAATCGCCGGCGCGCAGCTTGGTGCGCTGGATTTTCTTGCCGAGATCTTCCTGTTCATAGGTAGAGCGCGGTAAATCCATGCCGAACTGTTCGCGGAAGGTGCGCTGTACAAACGCCGAGCAATCGATGCCGCGCTTGGTGTCACCGCCTAAGCGGTAGCGAACGCCTTTCCAGTCCGCGTACTGATCCATAATCTTTGACTTGACGTCAACGTTGCGGACCATCGCTTCGAATTCATCCTGAGAGGCTTGCAGTAAAAGACCGTCTTTGTCATTAACTGCACGCATCTCAGTTTGTGCGTTATTCAAGTTCGAAGTGTGAGTCGAGCTGCACGCTGACAGCATAACCGCAGCGGCAATTGCAGGGACTACCCGCAAAAAATATCTCAGAAACGGTTGAGATTTGACCATTGTTGTTGTTTTCCCTTGAAGTCCTTAACGACGAAAGTCGCTACCTGAAAAATGCCAAACGGAACGAGCCTAGTCCGCACCTGTTGCATCGACAACCAGTTACCGTTGAAAACGTGCGAGAACGCACATTTTTATCGGATTCCATACTGATTCGACTTAAACCAGGCACAAACGCATTTGAGATTACCGGAACAAATAGGGGATTGCGAGCCTTTTTTCCGTCTTTTTTATATGAATTTGTGATGTAACATAATGTAAATCTTCATATAAAAAACGCCAATTGTCCGATGTATGAATCTGGTGTGAAATCAGGTTGCAAAAGCGTTAACGACGGGGCGGCGATATTTTGCGTTCGGTGAAGGGATAAAGGCCGGGAGGCGGACGCCTCCCGGCATGAGTCATAGACGCAAGTTATGGTTGGCCGGGGCGGTGCTTGCCGGGCAACAGGCGGTTCAACCGATCGACGATCCAGTCGCTGCAAGGCGTCATCAGTACCCAGCTGGCGCCAACCAGCACCACGGACAGTGAGCCGACGGCGATATCGGTAAACCAGTGGGCGCCAATCATCACGCGTGGCAATGAGAAGACCAGCGTAATCAGCAGGGCGATGGCGAAGGCGCCGCGGCCGAAATAGCGCAGCATAAAGCAGGAAAAAATAATCAGCATCATGCCGTGGTCGCCGGGGAAACTGTCGCCGGAAGCGTCCTTGGTGGGGATGCCGGTCAGCTCGCTGACACGATGGATATTGTCGAAGGTCAGGGTGGGGCTCGGATGTTTCACCGGCAGCAGATGGCCAAGCTGGTTCAGCACCACGGCAGTCAGCAGCATCACCACGCCGGTGATCACCAGGCGGCGGCGGCCGGCGGCGTCCTGCTTCAGGTAGAAGTACAGATACAGCAGCCCCATGGCGAGCAGCGAAATGACATCAAACGCACGGTTATTGGTGATGGCGACCAGGTGCAAAAACGCCGGGTCGGTGGCCAGATGGCGGTTAAAGAAGAAGAAAATCGCCGAATCCAGAGTAAACCAGCCGCCGTGATTGGCCGGCAGGAACCAGGACAGGAACAGCGCAACGCCCAGTAAGTTGAAGAAGAGAATGAAGGGTAAATTGCGGCGTGTCATGACATAAACCTGTTGGAAAAATGAAAACGAAATAAAACCCGGCCGCCCTGCGGCAACCGGGGGGCAACGGTACGGGGTTTAACTTAAACGAATCTTAAACAAGGCGGATTGCAGGGCGTTCCAATCGGCATTTTCGCTGTGGATAAGCTCAATTCGGCTGTCGAGCGGCGCGACCGGGCGGGTTTCGATGTTAAGATCCTGCCCCTGACGGTTGATCAGTAACGTGCCTTCGGGGATGCGTACCACGCCTTTGGCGCGTTCGACCGGTGCCAGCCGTACCCATTCCATAAAGCCGACGGTATCGAACCGGGTGTCGCCGTCAAAAATCCAGCCGCAGCTGGTGAAGCCTTGGCCTTCATTCAACGCTCGCCGCCAGCGGGCGTGCTCCGGCAGCCGCAGCGCCGCCAGCCCCTGCTTTTTCGCCTGACCATGATGATGCTGTGCGTCCGGCAATTCTGTACGATTCGTGCGCGGAAGTGACAACAGCGCGACATCCGCTTCGCCTTGCGCGATGGCGTAGCAGGGCCGCTGCAGCGCATCTTGCGTCTTCCAGGCCGCCAGCGCCCGCCTGTCTTCCGGCTGATAGGTGTCGCTTTTGCTGGCCAAAATAACGTCGGCCGCGGCCAGCTGATCGCGGAAGTTTTCGTTGTCGCGGTAGCGCGGCTGGCTGAGCTGGCGGGCATCCAACAGGCACAGGGTGGCCTGCAGATCGATCCAGCCGGCATAGCTTTCCTGGGTCAGCAGCGACAGGATTTGTTTCGGATGCCCGAGCCCGGTCGGCTCGATCAGCAGCCGGTCCGGTTTGGCCTGCTGCAACAGCATATTCAGGCCTACCTGCATCGGCAGACCGTTGACGCAGCACATGCAACCGCCGGGGATCTCTTTGAGCACCGCGCCACTGTCCGCCAGCAGCGCGCCGTCGATGCCGATCTCGCCGAATTCATTGACCAATACCGCCCAGCGTTCATGTTCGGGCTTATGAGCCAGCAAATGGCGGATAGTGGTGGTTTTACCGCTGCCGAGGAAACCGGTAATCAAATTGGTTTTGGTCATTAATAATTCCTGGCGCAAAAATTAACCTGCTTAATAAATGAGTTACGCAGCCGTATCGGTGAAACGGCCGCGATTTAATTTGTGCTCTATCTCGCAAATTTTGCACGTCACCCTGCGCTTTTCAACCGGTAAAATCCACCTTTCTTTGCAAGAAAATTCTTAGATAAAACCCTGTATTAGATGCGGTTAACTTTTGTTAGTAGCTTGTTTTTACATTGTTAATGACGCGATTAACGATCAAATCTCGTCCCTTTCCTTGCGATTATTCCTAACAAGATCCTCTATGGTTAAATTGGCTTAACTAAAAATGAGGTTGCCATGAATACCTTTCGGTTATTTTTGATCGTAGGAATGTTGTTTTCATGGACGGCAGTGAGTCATGCAGGCGTGGCCGGCGGGGTAATTCGCTTCGTCGGTTCTATTGTTGAAAGTCCTTGCACGGTCAAGATTGCAGATTCTAAGGCGAATACGCAATGTTACCGCAACGGCCAGCATTATCAGGCCCAGCAAGCGTTGTCAGGTTTTGATGCTACACGCAAAGAACTTCCGCTAAATCTAGGCACAACCGAAATGAAGTGGGTGGACCAACAGAAGAAACTCGCTGTTATGACGGTCGTTTATCGTTAAGTCGTTCCGCCATGCCGGCGTAACGTTACGCCGGCATGGTTATTCTCGGCCTTGCAGGCTTCTCACCGCATCACCCACTCCTTCACCGTTTCACGCGCACCGCGATCGCGCAGCGACAAATAGGCTTGCGTCACCGCGTCGGTAAACGCCGCATGCGTCGCCAGCGTTTCGCCGAACACCGCTTTCAGCGCCAACAGCGCCGTCACGCGCCGCCGATCGTCCGTTGTGGCGGCGATCGTCTGTTGCAGCACGTCTGCCAGCGGATCGCGAATGTCGATCGGCTGACCGGCGTCATCGACGCCGCCGACGTAACGCATCCAGCCCGCCACGCCCAGCGCCAGCCCGCTATAGTCGCCGCCGTGCCGCAGATGCCAGCGTACCGCGTCCAGCAGACGTTGCGGCAGCTTCTGCGAACCGTCCATGGCGATCTGCCAGGTGAGGTGTTGCAGCGCCGGATTGCTGAAGCGCGCGATTAGCTGTGCGGCGTAGTCGGCCAGACTGATGCCGGTGACGCTCAGCGTCGGGGCCTGTTCGTCCAGCATCAACCGCAGGGCGGCGCGGCGGTAGTGTTCATCCGCCATGCACTCGTTGATATAGCGGTAACCGCCCAGGTAGCCGAGATAAGCCAGGAACGAGTGACTGCCGTTCAGCATGCGCAGCTTCATGTGTTCAAACGGCAGCACATCGCTGACCAGTTGGGCGCCGGCCAGTTCCCACGCCGGGCGTCCGGCGGCGAAGTTGTCTTCCACCACCCATTGAATGAAGGGCTCGCAGGCGATGGCGCATTCGTCGCGCACGCCGCCCAGCGCGGCGGCAATCTCATCCAGCGTGGCCGGCGTGGCGGCCGGCACGATGCGATCCACCATGGTGCAGGGGAAGGTGGCGGCGGTGGCGATCCAATCGGCGAGCGACGGATCCCGCGCCTGCGCCAGATCGAGCACCGCCCGGCGCAGCACGTGGCCGTTCTCCGGAATATTGTCGCAGGAGAGCAGGGAGAAGGCGGGCAGGCCGCGTTCGCGCCGCAGCCGCAGCGCTTCCACCAAAATGCCGGGCACGGTCTGCGGCTGATGTGGCCACGCCAGATCGGCGACGATCCCCGGATGCTGTCGATCCAGCCGCCCGCTGCCGGGCTCGATGCAGTAGCCTTTTTCGGTGATGGTCATCGAAACGATCGCCACCTGTGGCTCGGCCAGCTTCTCCAGCACCGCGGCGATGCCCTCCAGCTTGCGGTGCAGGCTCTCATGCACCGCACCGACCACGATGGCCTGATGACCGTCCGCGCCTTTCTCCAGCACGCTGTACAGATGATCCTGTTGCCGCAGCGCCTCAAACAGCGGCACGCCGCCGGAAAGGCTGATTTCGCAAATGCCCCAGTCGCCGCCGTGGGCGTTCAGCACCCGATCGGTCAGCAGCGCCTGGTGCGCGCGGTGGAACGCGCCGAAGCCAAGGTGCACGATGCGGCTGCGCAGGGCCCGGCGGTCATAGCCCGGCTGCCGGACGGCGCCCGGTAGCGGGGTGTTGGCGATCGTTTTCATCTTATCTCCAAAGCGTGTAAGACAGCTGGCGGGCCACTTGCGCCAAGTTAGCAGACCAGTTTTCCGCCGCATAGGCAGGGTGGCGCCGGTGATAAAAAACTGCGACCAGTGTAGGGATGTCGGCCAGTTAAAGGAATTGGTCAGTCCAAAATAAGCCAGAATCGTGAAGTGGATCAACCAATGAGGGGTTCGGTTTTGACAGCGCAGGGCGAAAGAGTAAGTTAAAGATAACTGACATCTAAATTAAACTGGTATAACAGCATCGCAGTGCGAGACAGGCATAAGGATAAAACATGGAACAAACATGGCGTTGGTATGGCCCGAACGATCCGGTTTCTTTGGACGATGTGCGTCAGGCCGGGGCGACCGGGGTGGTGACGGCGCTGCACCATATCGCGAACGGTGACGTCTGGCCGATCGACGAAATCCGCGCGCGGCAGGCGCTGTTGGCGGAAAAGGGGCTGGTGTGGTCGGTGGTGGAGAGCGTGCCGGTACATGAGGAGATCAAAACCCACAGCGGCGACTGGCGGCGGTACATCGCCAATTACCAGCAGTCGCTGCGCAACCTGGCGGCCTGCGGCATCGACACCGTCTGCTACAACTTCATGCCGATCCTCGACTGGACGCGCACCGATCTGGCTTATTCGCTGCCGGACGGTTCCAAAGCGCTGCGTTTCGATCAAATCGCCTTCGCCGCGTTCGAGCTGCATATCCTGCAGCGCGCCGGCGCCGAGGCGGACTATACGCCGCAGGAACGTAGCCAGGCGGCGGCCCGTTTCGCCGCCATGAGCGAGGAAGAAAAAAACCGGCTGACCGGTAACATCATCGCCGGGCTGCCGGGGGCGGAAGAGGGGTACACGCTGGAACAGTTCCGCCGCCGGTTGGCGGAATACGACGGCATTGATAAGGCGCAGCTGCGCGAAAACATGGCGGTCTTTTTGCGCGCCATCGTGCCGGTGGCGGAAGAGGCCGGCATCCGGCTGGCGGTGCACCCCGACGATCCGCCGCGGCCGATCCTCGGCCTGCCGCGCATCGTCTCCACGATTGAAGACATGCAGTGGCTGAAACAGACCGTTGACAGCATTCATAACGGTTTCACCATGTGCACCGGTTCATACGGCGTGCGTGCCGATAACGATCTGGTGCGGATGATTGAAACCTTCGGCGATCGCATTCACTTTACCCACCTGCGTGCCACCTGCCGCGAGGAGAACCCGAAAAGCTTCCACGAAGGGGCGCACCTGCAGGGCGATGTGGACATGGTGGCGGTGATCGAAGCGATCCTGGCCGAAGAGCTGCGTCGGCAACGAGCGGGCGATCGGCGGCCGATTCCGATGCGCCCCGATCATGGGCATCAGATGCTGGACGATTTGAAAAAGAAAACCAATCCGGGCTATTCGGCCATCGGGCGGTTGAAAGGGCTGGCGGAGCTGCGTGGCGTCGAGCTGGCGCTCAAGCGGCGTTTTTTCCCGGAACTGCCATAGAGGAAAATGAAACGGGGCCGAGACTCGGCCCCGCTGGCGCGACTAGTCGGCGCGGCTCATGTAGCGGCGTTCGGCGATATGAATGCGGATCTTGTCGCCGGCGCTGAGGTATTCCGGCACGTGGATCACCAGGCCGGTCGCCATGGTGGCCGGTTTGTTGCGGGCGCTGGCGGAAGCGCCTTTGATGCCCGGCGCGGTCTCGACGATTTCCATATCCACGGTCTGCGGCAGCTCCAGCGCCAGCACCTGGCCATCCAGCGTCAGCACCTGCATGCCCGGCAGGCCGCCTTCCGGAATGAACAGCAGCTCGTCTTCGATCTGGTCTTTCTTGAAGATGTACGGGGTATAATCCTCATCATCCATGAACACGTATTCTTCGCCGTCGATATAGGAGAAGTTCACCTTGCGGCGCGACAGGGAAATGGTGTCCAGGATATCGTCGCCCTTGAAGCGTTCTTCCACTTTCAGGCCGGTACGCACGTCGGAGAAGCGCATTTTGTACAGGGTGCTGGCGCCGCGGGCGCTCGGGCTCTGCACGTCGATATCTTTTACCAGCAGCAGCTTGCCGTTGTAGCTGATCGCCATGCCGCGCTTAATTTCGTTAGCTCTTGCCATTTCAATTTATCCGCAATGAGGAGTATGAGAGAAGTTGCGACAAGGTACTCGCGCCGCCGATTTCAGGCAATAGCCCGGCGTAAAAACAGTGTGAGAAGGGGAGAGCAGGCGCTCTCCCGTCGAGGATTAGTGGAAGACCGGCAGCAGACCGAACAGCGACAGAATATGCGCGGCGGCGTTGATCAAGCCGAACAGGATGACGAACAGGATCACGCCGTTGCCGCCCGGTGCGCGGTATCCCGCCTGCGGATAGCGGCGGCGGCTGGCGCGCGCCATCAGCGCCGGCACGATCACTGCCCAGATGGTGGCCGCCAGCCCGGCGAAGCCGATGGCGTACAGGAAACCGTTCGGGAACAGCAGCGCGGCCAGGGTCGGCGGCACAAAGGTCACCAGCGCGGTCTTGCTGCGCCCGATGCCGTCGTCCTTGAACTTGCAGAAGTCCGCCAGGTAGTCGAACAGGCCCAGCGATACGCCGAGGAACGAGCTGGCCAGCGCCATATAGGAGAAGGCGTTCAGCAGTTGGCTAACGGTCTGGCTGCTGGAGACGTTGCCCATTTGCTTGAGCAGGCTGCCGATATTGCCGCCTTCGGCGATCACCTGCTTAAAAGCGTCGCGCGCGATATTGCCCTGAATCACATACTGCCACAGGATATAGATAGCCAATGCCAGCAGGGTGCCGTACACCAGGCTGCGCACCACGGAGCCGCTGTCCTTGTGGTAGTACTTCACCAGCCCGGGAATGTTGCCGTGGTAGCCGAACGAGGTCAGCAGGTAAGGCAACGCCGCCAGGGCGTAAGGCAAATAGCTGGCCTGGTCATCGCCGGTGTTGAACAGCACCGCGGGTTGCACGTGGGTGAACATGTCGCCCACCGACATCACGAAGGTGATCACCATACCGCCGATCAGAATGGTGCTCAGGCGATCGACCGCGCGGGTGGAGAGCCAGACGATAAACGCCACGACCAGCGCGAACACCAGGCCGGCGGTGGTCTGGCCGACGCCGACGATGCCTTCCAGTGTGTGGGCGATGATCGAGCCGCCGGCGGAGATATAGGCGTAGGTCAGGATATACAGCACGAACGCCACCGACAGGCCGTTCACGGCGTTCCAGCCTTTACCCAGCAGATCCTTGACCATGGTGTTGAAGCTGGCGCCGCTCGGGTAGTGCAGCGTGGCTTCGAGGATCATCAGGCCGGAAAGCAGCATGCAGGCCCAGGTATACACCAGCAGCGCGACGGAACCGCTGAACCAGACACCGGAAGTGACGATCGGAATGGAAAACATGCCGGCGCCAACGGCGGTTCCGGCAATGATCATCGCGCCGCCGAGGATCGAAGGGCGGGCCAGCTTCTGGATGGTGTCCGTAGACATGCGTGCTCCTGGTGGAAGAGGTTCTTTTGTACTAGCTCAATGGTACATGGGCACATGGCGCATGTAAAGCGGGGGAGTTGCACGTTTCACGCGTTTTTATCTTTAAATAAAGGTTTATTGGGCGTTTATTCGCCATAGGATGACGCCGGCCGGCGCAGGGCGATGAGTGTAAAGATCGCCGGGGCGCAGGGATTCTGCTGGCGGCCGCCGCGCGCGGCTGCTATTGTCGCGCTTCTTTTCCCCCAGCCCACCAGGAGTAGCGCTGATGGACTGTCGCAGTGACTGCGGCGCCTGCTGTATCGCGCCGTCAATATCCAGCCCGATCCCCGGTATGCCGAACGGCAAGCCCGCCAATACCCGCTGCATTCACCTGGATGAACGGCTGCGCTGCGGCCTGTTTCATTCGCCGCTGCGGCCGAAAGTGTGCGGCAGCCTGCAGCCGAGCCGCGACATGTGCCACGATCACCGCGATCAGGCGCTGATTTATCTCGCCAGGCTGGAAGCGGACACCGCGCCCTAAGCGTCTTTCAACCGCCACAGGCACAGCGTGGCTCCCACCGTCATCGCGAGCGCGGCGTAAAACACCGCATGGTAGTTCCAGATTTCCGCTACCGCACCGGCGATCGAGCCGGCGATGATCCAGCCCACCCGGGTGGTGTTGGTGAACAGCGTGGTGGCCGCGCCGGCCTGGCCGGGCATCAAATCCTGGAAGTAGAGCATGCCGATCCCCGCCAGCACGCCGATAAACGCCGCATTCAGCAGCTGCAGGGCGATGAGCTGCCAGCTGCCGGTGATAAACAGCAGGCCGCAGTAGAACAGCACGCCGGCGACCACTGCCCCGCGCATCAGGCGGCGTTTGCCGCAGCGCTTCGCCGCCAGGCCGGCGAGCAGCATGATCGGGATCTCCAGCCCGGCGGCGGCGCCCATCAATATCCCGGCCAGCCGCTCCGGCAGCCGCAGCTCGTGCACCACATACAGCGGCATGTTGATCAGGTACATGCTGTTGGCGGTCCACATCAGGGTGCAGGCGACGAACAGCAGCAGCGAATCGCGGCGGTGCTGCCGCGGTGCGGCCAGGGGCGCGTTCGTCGCCGCGGTTTTCGGCATCGAGGGCAGCCGTTTCCACACCAGCAGGCCGCACAGCACAAAGGCCGCCGCGCCCGCCAGATACATGACCTTAAAGCCGAAGCCCAGCGCCAGCGCGAAGGCGATCGGCGGGCCAATGACCCAGGCCAGGGAGACCTGGGCGCGCATGATGGAGGTGAACATCACCGCCTCGCGGCCGGTACGGTCGGCATGCTCACGCGCCAGCGCAAACATCTGCGGGTTGGCGGTGGAGCCGAAGCTGGTGAGCACCACGCCGACGATCAGCAGCAGGTAATAGTCGCGGTTCCAGGCGAACAGCGTGAACCCCAGCGCACCCAGCATGCAGCAGAGGAAAATAAGTGACTTGCGGTCGCCTTGTTTATCCGAACGGCCGGCGAGAAACTGGCTGACCAGAATGCCAATCACCGCGCTGCCGGTAAAGAACAGCCCGACCAGCGCCGGCCGTACCTTGACCTCGGTTTCCAGAAACAGGCTCAGCGTCGGGGTTTGCAGGGCGCCGGCGATGCCGGTCAGGAACGCCACCGCCAAAAAGGCCAGCGAAGTGAGATCGGGCGTGCGTCGCGTTACTGCGGATGAAGTCGGCATGGTGGTTGAGAATTCGTCGAAAAAGGAAGGTCGCGCGCATCATACGCCCGTTGAAATGAAACGCAAACCGCTCCCTTGCGGCGAAGGGTAAACGGATATGTCGCACGGCGACGAGAAAAAAAGGGCGCGTTGCGCCTAATGCTGGTCACTTGAACCTGACTGGTATTTTTTATCCAGTCTCTTTACGTGTCGTGCAGGATGAATTGCCCTAAATGCCCAGAATTTCTCTGTTACTACAATGAACGGCAATTGGAGGGGCCGATGGCGCGGCCCCTCCACCCGCGCCTTCGCTTAACACCATCTGTCCGCTACGCGGATACCCTCGCCGCGTCTGCGTTGTCGGGCGGGTCGGCTGCGACAAACGTCCCTGTTAGTCTCGCCTCAACCGGCCTTCCCTGGCCGGTTGCCCCTGACAACGCCGTCTTGCTCGGCAGCCGGTGATGCGCGCCAAAGGTCAACACCCGTGCGGGCAGCTACCGGGCAACCTGTTCTTTATGACGTTATGGCAGAGAAGTCGGAGATGAACACAGGGTTGGACGCCCTTGAAGACGCCGAACGCAGGCATAGCGCATTAGGAGAAACCGCCATGGACGGCGGTTTCAGGTGAGACAGGCAGGGACGCCTGTCGCAACCGGCCTCAATGCGGTATGGCGGAGGGAGGACAAATCTGCCTGGAGCAGATTTGAACGCTGCTTGCAGCGGCCTCGAAGGGGCGAGGCCCAGGGATGGGCTGAGTAACGTTGGCAAAGCCAACCGTCTGACAGGGCAAAGGCGCGGGTTGCCAGGGGCCGCGCCTTCGGCCCCTGGCTCGGTCGAGGCGTATGAGCCTCATGGCGCATCTCACCTTTATCGACCGAAAACTGCACAAATACGTTCAGAAAAACGCTAACTGACCAGCATTACGCGTTACGCCCCTTGCTTGCGGGTAAATCAGGCGCCTTGCGGCACCGTGTGCGCGGTATTTTTCAATACCGGCCCCCGATACTTCTCGATCTGCAACTGCGCCATCTGCCCGCAGTTGCCCTGCGCCAGGCTGGAAGAGCCGATGTCGAAGGTCAGGCAGTTGACGTTGCCGTTCTTGCACAGCGAGCCGGGCTGCGCCGGATCGGCCGGATCGAACCAGGCGCCTTCGCTGATGCGCACCACGCCGGGCCGCACGTCTTCGCTGACCACCGCGCCCACCAGGATCTGGCCACGATCGTTGAACGCCCGTACCAGATCGCCGCCGCTGATGCCGCGCGGCTGCGCGTCCTGCGGGTGGATCAGGATCGCTTCACGATCCGCCACCGCGTATTTCTCGCGCAGCGGCGTGTTGTCGAGCTGGGAGTGCAGCCGGTTGGTCGGGTGCGCGGTATTGAGCGACAGCGGATATTTGGCCGCTTCCGGCCCGCGATACCACTCGTGCGGTGGCATCCAGGTCGGGATGCCGGGGCAATCCTCATAATGCATTTTGGCGATGGCGTCGGAGTAGATCTCGATCTTGCCCGACGGCGTGCCCAGCGGGTTCAGCAGCGGGTTGTCGCGATAGTCGGCGAAGCGCACCCACTGCTTGTTGGCCTCCGGCACCGGGAAACGCACGTAGTTGTTGGATTGCCAGAACATGTCGAACGGCGGCAGCGCCACCCGGGCCGCGCGCGCCTGGTTCTTCATGTCGTCGTACATGCCTTTCAGCCACTGGGTTTCGTCCTTGCCTTCGGTAAAGGCTTCCTGCACGCCCAGTCTGGCCGCCATCGCCGAGAAGATGTCGAAGTCGCTGCGCGACTCGTGCTGCGGCGGCACGCATTGGTGCATCGGGAACACGTAGAGCTGCGAATAGTCGCCGCCCATTTCCAGATCGTTGCGCTCGTAGCTGGTGGTGGCCGGCAGCACGATATCGGCATGCTTGGCGGTGGCAGTCCAGTAAGGCTCGTTGACCACGATGGTGTCCGGCCGCTGCCAGGCTTTGACCAGGTTATTGGTGTCCTGATGCTGGTGGAAGGTGTTGCCGCCCGCCACATACACCATTTTCACCTCGGGGTAGGTGACCTTGGCGCCGTTGAAGTCGATGGTTTTTCCCGGGTTGCTCAGGCATTCGGCGATGCGCGCCACCGGGATCGGCGCCGGCGAGTTCTTCGGCGCGTTGCCGGCGGAGATGCCGGCGATGATGCCGCCCTTGGCGGTCGGGCTGCCGCCGGAGGAATAGTGGTAGCTGAAGCCGAAGCCGCCGCCCGGCAGGCCGATCTGGCCGAGCATCGCCGCCACCGTCACCAGCAGCCAGTGCTGCTGTTCGCCGTGGTGCTGGCGCTGAATGCCCCAGCCGCCCATGATCATGGTGCGATGCTTCGCCATCTCGCGCGCCAGTGCGCGCAGCGTGTCGGCATCGACGCCGCTGATGTCGGCCGCCCATTCGGCGGTTTTCGCCACGCCGTCGCGCTCGCCCAGCAGGTAGGCCTGGAACTTGTCGAAGCCGACGGTGTAGGTTTTCAGGAAGTCCGGGTTATGCAGCTTCTCGGTCAGCAGCGTATGGGCGATGCCGATCAGCATGGCGCCGTCGGTATAAGGACGCGGGGCGATCCACTGCGCATTGACGAACTTGGCGCTGTCGCTGTGCACCGGATCGATGCTGATCACCCGGGTGCCTTTCTTCTTCAACGCCTCAAAGCCGGTCTGGCCGACGTGATCCGGCACGTTCCAGCTGTTTTTCAGCGTGACCATCGGGTTGCAGCCCCACAGGATCACCAGCTCGCTGTTCTCGATCACGTTTGGCCAGGCGGTCTGCTGTTCGTAGACCTCCATCGAACCGACCACGTGCGACATGATCACCTGCGCCGCGCCGGTGGAGTAGTCGCCGGCGTAGCCGAGGAAACCGCCGGTCAGGTTCATCAGGCGCTGCAGGAGCGTACGGCTGTTGTGCAGCATGCCGACGCTTTTCCAGCCGTAGGAACCGGCGTAGATCGACTGCGGCCCGTGATCTTTTTGCAGGCGAACGATCTCATTGCACACCAGCTCGGTCGCTTTGTCCCAGCTGACGCGCACCCACTCGTCGCGGCCGCGCAGCTCGGTGCGGCTGCCGGGGCCGCCCTCCAGCCAGCTTTTACGCACCATCGGGTATTTGATGCGGTTCTCGGCGTGCACCTGATAAGGCGCCATGGTGATCAGCTCATTGGGGTACGGATCGTCCTGCACCGGCTGCACGCCGACCATCTTGCCGTCTTGCACGATGGCCTCGAACGCGCCCCAGTGGGCGCCGGTCAGGATGCCTTTTTGCGCCTGACGCAAGGCGATGAACTGCGGCAGCGCTTCGCTGATGGCCTGCGCCAGCGCCGCTTTGGGCCATAAGCCTGCCAGCAGCGGGGCAGCGGCCAGCGCGGCGGCGCCGGTCAGGAAGCGGCGGCGGCTCATTGTTAACGGTTGTTGGTTGCTCATTGCGCTTCTCCCTTTAAAGCTTGGCCGGTGCGGCAGGTGGCATGTCGCTGGCGTGTTTTTGTACGTATTGCGTCAGCACGCGCAGTTGTTCCTGCGTCAGCGAGGTGCGTGGCGCCATGCCTTTGATGACGCCGATCCATTGGTTGGCGTTGAAGCGATCGAGCGCGGTCAGCCCGTGGCAGCCGGTGCAGTTGGCCGACATCATGTCCGCGGCGTAGCGCCAGATTTTTTGCTGATCGTCGATCAACTGTTTACGCGGCAGCCACACCTGCAAAGAGACCTGATGCCAGACCAGGCCGGTTTCCGCATCGGTCTGGGTGGCCGCGGTCTTCAGCTGTTGGCGCGCGTCTTCACCCAGCAGCACGCTGAGGATACGTTTGCCCTGCGCGGCGTAGAACACTTCGCTGACCCCGTCCTGCTGCCAGCCGCTCACGGTGGCCAGCACCTTGTCGCCATCCTGCTTCACCACCTGCACTTCGGTGGACGGCATCAGGTTGCCGGCGTTATGGCTGTCGTCTGCGCTGAGGAAGAACGGTTCAGTGGCGATGGTGTAGAGAGTGGTGGCGTCGGGCGCGGTCAGCGCCGCGGCCTTCGCCAGCTCGGCGGCGCCGGCCTGGGTTTCGCCGCTCATGTCCGGCAGGATGTGGGCTACGCCCTTATGGCAGTCGATGCAGGTCTCGCCCTGTTTGATCGCCACCGGGTGCTGCAGGCGCGCCTCAGGGCGCTGGGCGGTGATGTCCATGGCGTCGTAGCTGTGGCAGGAGCGGCAGGTGGCCGAGTCGTTCTCTTTCAGCGTTTTCCAGACCGACTGCGCCATCGCTAGCTTGTGCGCTTCGTATTTTTCCGGCGTATCGATGGTGCCGACCATCTCGCCGTAAATGTCTTTTACCGCGCGGATTTTGGTCCACAGGTAATCGATCGGTTGATGCGGCACGTGGCAGTCGGCGCACTCGGCGCGGATGCCCTTGGTGTTCTGGAAGTGGACGCTGCCCTGATATTCGGCCAGCGGCTGTTGCATGGTGTGGCAGGAAACGCAGAAGGCGGTATCGCTGGTTTTATGGAATACGGTGGCGGTCCCGGCCAACAGCGCCGCGCCGAGGATAATCCCCAGCAGCAAAAGCCATAGCCATCCCCACCGGCGCTTTTTTTCAAAGCCAGTCAGTTTTTTGCTCATGGTAAACCCGCTTATAATTATGAATTTAAAATAAAATCTTGCCAAAAGGCCGCCGACCGGAGGTCAGAATGCCACGTCGATTGCAGGGGTAATAATAGAAGAGGGTTAACCCCATAGGGTTATCCGTAGTCAAAAAAAGGGCATATATCGCAAAAAATAGCGTTATATTCTAATTTATATAGCGATGGGGCCGTGCGGCAGGGGAAGCGAGCGCAACTCGCGCTCGCGATGGGTCAGGTCGTGGGCAAATAGGCTTGGCCGCTCAGCCACAGGCGGATCGCGGTGCGGCTGGCTTCGAAATGCGGTTCCGGCAGGGCGTCTGGCGCGCACCAGCGCCATTCGGCGCACTTTTCAGGTTCTTTCAGCTCGGCGTCGCCGCCGGGATGATCCACCTGCAGGCAGACAGACACCGTGTGTTTGCCTTCGGCGCGCCAGGTTTGCAGATTGTTGCTGACGCCCACGAAGCGCGGCGGAGCGATGAGCAACCCGGTCTCTTCGGCGATTTCGCGCTGGGCGCACTGCTCGAAGGTTTCACCGGCCTCCAGATGCCCGCCGGGGATCGACCAAAAGGGTGCGTGCGGGCCGCAGCGTTTGCCCAACAAAATCTCGCCCTGCGGGTTGACGATGATCACCCCGACGCCCGTCACTACGTTCATGCTTTTCTCCGTCAGCAAAGTTTCAGCACAGTATGTCATTTTGCCCCCGGTGTGGGCCAATACGCCGGCGAAAGTGTGCGTAAGCTCAAAAATCTGTAATGGCAAAAGGGAGAAAGCTTGCTTTCGACTTGCGCTGCTTACACACTCCTTGAAACGTTTCAGCGTTATCCGACCGCTTGTGGCGAACGGGTCACGCTCCTTTTTCTCAATGAAGCTGAAACGATTCAATTCAGCAGGAGAGGAGAATCATGTTCCAGTTGTCACCGCAAGACATTCATCTGGGCGCCGCTGCCGACGGTAAGCAAGAGGCCATCCGCCAGGTGGCTGCCGCCCTGACCGAAGCCGGCTGCGTCAGCGCCGGTTACGTGGACGGCATGCTGCAGCGCGAACTGCAGACGTCCACCTACCTGGGCAACGGCATTGCCATTCCGCACGGCACCACCGATACCCGCGATCTGGTGCTGAAAACCGGCGTGCAGGTGTTCCAGTTCCCGCAGGGTATCGTCTGGGGCGAAGGCCAGACCGCCTATGTGGCGATCGGTATCGCCGCCCGCTCCGACGAGCATTTGGCGCTGCTGCGCCAGCTCACTCACGTGCTGAGCGATGACGGCGTGGCGGAACGGCTGGCGAAAACCACCTCCGCGGAAGAGCTGCGCGGCTTGCTGATGGGCGAACAGCAGAGCGCCGAATTCCAGTTCGACGTTTCGCTGATTGCGCTCGACGTCGCGGCCGACAGCCTGATGACGCTGCAGGCGCTGAACGCCGGCCGGCTGCAAAAGGTTGGCGCAGTCAACGCGCAGTTCGTCAGCGATGCCATCACCCGCAAGCCGCTGAACCTGGGGCAGGGCATCTGGCTGAGCGACAGCGTCGAAGGCAACCTGGCCAGCGCGGCCACCGTCAGCCGCCCGGCGCAGGTTTTCGTGGAAGACGGCGAGCCGGTGGCGCTGCTGCTGACGGTGTCGGTCGCCGATGCGCAGCCGCTGGCGGTGCTCAACTACCTCAGCGATCTGCTGCTGGCCAACAAAGCTGAACGCCTGCTGAAGGCGGATGCCGCCGGGGTGCTGGCGCTGCTGACCAGCGAAGTGGCCGAGGAGAGCAGCGTGCTGAGCGCCGAATTCGTGATCCGCAACGAGCACGGCCTGCACGCACGGCCGGGCACGGCGCTGGTCAACGTGATCAAAAGTTTCAACAGTGACATCACCGTCACCAACCTGGACGGCAGCGGTAAGCCGGCCAACGGGCGCAGCCTGATGAAGGTGGTGGCGCTGGGGGTGAAAAAAGGGCATCACCTGCGCTTTACCGCCAATGGAGAAGATGCTGAAGCCGCGCTGAAGGCGATCGGCGAAGCGATTAATGAAGGACTGGGCGAGGGCGCAGCATGAGCAGAAGAGTAGCAACGATCACCCTGAACCCGGCGTACGATCTGGTGGGCTTCTGCCCGCAGATCGAGCGCGGGGAAGTCAACCGGGTAAAAACCGCCGGCCTGCACGCCGCCGGCAAGGGCATCAACGTCGCCAAAGTGTTGAAGGATTTGGGCATCGACGTCACCGTCGGCGGTTTCCTGGGTAAAGACAATCAGGACGGTTTCCAGCTGCTGTTCAGCGATCTGGGGATCGCCAACCGCTTCCAGGTGGTGCCGGGCCGCACCCGCATCAACGTCAAGCTGACGGAAAAAGACGGTGAAGTGACCGACTTCAACTTCTCCGGTTTTGAAGTGACGCCGCAGGACTGGGATCGCTTCGTCAGCGACTCGCTGAGCTGGCTGGGCCAGTTCGACATGGTGGCGGTGAGCGGCAGCCTGCCGGCCGGCGTCGATCCCGAAGCCTTTACCGACTGGATGACCCAGCTGCGTGCCAAGTGCCCGTGCATCATTTTCGACAGCAGCCGCGAAGCGCTGGTCGCCGGGCTGAAGGCCTCGCCGTGGCTGGTGAAACCGAACCGCCGCGAGCTGGAAATCTGGGCCGGCCGTCCGCTGCCGACGCTGGCGGACGTGGTCGAGGCCGCGCATGCGCTGCGCGAGCAGGGCATCGCCCACGTGGTGATCTCCCTCGGCGCGGAAGGCGCGCTGTGGGTTAACGCCTCGGGCGCCTGGATCGCCAAACCGCCGTCCTGTGAGGTGGTCAGCACCGTGGGCGCCGGCGATTCGATGGTCGGCGGCCTGATTTACGGCCTGCTGATGCGCGAATCCAGCGAGCACACTCTGCGTCTGGCCACGGCGGTAGCGGCGCTGGCGGTCAGCCAGAGCAACGTCGGCGTGACCGATCGTCCCCAGTTGGCCGCGATGATGGCGCGCGTCGATCTGAAACCTTTCAATCAATAGCAGGAGGCAGAATGAAAACGCTGCTGATGGTAGACAGTTCGTTGGGGCAGGCCCGTGGCCACCTGGCGAAACGCATGCTGGAGGCCGCCGCGGCCAAAGCCGGCCTGACGCTGGTCGAGTCGGTGCAGGACGCCGAACTGGTGGCGGTGGCGGGGCAGTCTGCCCCCGCTGACGCCGGGCTGAACGGCAAATTGGTGTATGTGGGCGACGTAGAACAGGCGGTGCGGGAACCGGACGCTTTTCTGGCGCGCGCCAAGACCGAAGCTGAATCCTATCAGGCGCCGCAGGTGGCGGCGCCGGTGAAAGCCGCTGGGCAAAAACGCATCGTGGCGATCACCGCTTGCCCAACCGGCGTGGCGCACACCTTTATGGCGGCCGAAGCCATTGAAAGTGAAGCGAAAAAACGCGGCTGGTGGGTGAAGGTGGAAACGCGCGGCTCCGTCGGTGCCGGCAACGCCATCACCCCGGAAGAGGTGGCGGCGGCGGATCTGGTGATCGTTGCGGCGGACATCGAAGTGGATCTGGACAAGTTTGCCGGTAAGCCGATGTACCGCACTTCCACCGGGCTGGCGCTGAAGAAAACCGCCCAGGAACTGGACAAGGCGCTGGCCGAAGCGGAGGTGTTCCAGCCGCAGCAGCGCGGCGGCGCAGCGCCGGCGGCGAAAAAGAAAGAGGGCTCCGGCCCATATCGCCACCTGCTGACCGGCGTGTCCTACATGCTGCCGATGGTGGTGGCCGGCGGCCTGTGCATCGCGCTGTCGTTCGTGTTCGGCATCAAGGCGTTTGAAGTCAAAGGCACGTTGGCGGCGGCGCTGATGCAGATCGGCGGCGGCTCCGCCTTTGCGCTGATGGTGCCGGTATTGGCCGGTTTTATCGCCTTCTCCATCGCGGATCGTCCGGGCCTGACGCCGGGCCTGATCGGCGGCATGCTGGCGGTGAGCACCGGCGCCGGGTTCCTCGGCGGCATCATCGCCGGCTTCCTGGCGGGTTACGTCGCCAGGGCGATCAGCAGCAAGCTGCGCCTGCCGCAGAGTATGGAAGCGCTGAAGCCAATCTTGATCATTCCGCTGGTGGCCAGCCTGATCACCGGCCTCATCATGATTTACGTGGTCGGCACGCCGGTAGCGAAAATCATGGAAGGCCTGACGCATTGGCTGCAATCGCTGGGCACCGCCAATGCCGTGCTGCTGGGGGCTATCCTGGGCGGCATGATGTGTACCGACATGGGCGGCCCGGTGAACAAAGCGGCCTACGCCTTCGGCGTCGCGCTGCTCAGTTCCTCGGTGTATGCGCCGATGGCGGCGATCATGGCGGCGGGCATGGTGCCCCCGTTGGCGATGGGGCTGGCGACGCTGCTGGCGCGCCGCAAGTTCCCGAAATCCGAACAGGAAGGCGGCAAGGCAGCGCTGGTGCTGGGGCTGTGCTTCATCACCGAAGGGGCGATTCCGTTCGCCGCCCGCGACCCGATGCGCGTGTTGCCGTGCTGCATTGCCGGCGGGGCGCTGACCGGCGCCCTGTCGATGGCCTTCGGCGCCAAGCTGATGGCGCCGCACGGCGGGCTGTTCGTGCTGCTGATCCCGGGCGCGATTTCGCCGGTGTTGCTGTACCTGGTGGCGATCGCCGCCGGTACGCTGTTGGCGGGTGTGGCTTATGCCCTGCTGAAACGTGCTGAAGTGCCGGTTACCGCCGCGGCGTAAGCCTCGTCGATACCGCAAAACGCGCAGCCCCGAGCTGCGCGTTTTTGTTTGTGCCTTAGGCAGTCAGCACGATTTACCCCTGGCCAAAAATCACAGCGCTTTCTAAGCTGATGACGCGACTTTGTTCCTGCGAGCAAGCAATGACTCAAGGAGATTCATCCGTGGCTAAAAAAGTGGCGATCGTACTGGCATCCGGCTTCGCCGATTGGGAATACGCGCTGATTGCCGGCGTTGGCGGCCCGTTTTATGGGCTGGAGGTGGCGTTTTTTGCGCCGCAGGCTGGAAAGCTTTGTTCACAGGGCGGGCTGACGGTAGAGGTTGAAAAAAGCGTGGCCGAATTGGCGGATTGGCGCCCCGAGGTGCTGGTGGTGGTCGGCGGCACCCTGTGGGAAACCGAACGGGCGCCGGACATCAGCGCGTTGCTCAACGAGCAGTTTCAACGCGGCGCAACCCTGGCGGGCATTTGCGGGGGAACGTTGGCGTTGGCACGGGCCGGCCTGTTGAACGGCAGGGCGCATACCGCCAACGCTGCCGAGTTCTTGACGCGCCATGTTGAGGGCTACACCGGCCAGCGCCATTTCGTTGCGAGCGCCGCCGCCGTCGTGGATGACCGTGTCATTACGGCACCGGGATCGGCGCCGGTCAGTTTTACCGCCGGTGTGTTCAGGGCTGCGGGTTTGGATGAAGAAACGCTGCGTCAGTTCCGCGCCATGCTGGCGGCGGAGCACGCGGTGGGGGAAACCGCTCGCGCCTAGGCGAGCGGCCAGGGGAGGGTTACTGCTGCGCCTTCAGCCAGGCGATCTCTTCTGCCCAGATATCCGGGTTTACCGTCTCCAGAATCAGCGGGATATTGTCGAAACGCGGATCGCGCATGATGTAGCTGAACACCGTTTTGCCGATGTTGCCTTCCCCCAGGCTGTGGTGACGGTCGACGCGGCTGTTGAACTCGCTCTTGGCATCGTTCAGGTGCATGCCGCGCAGGTAGTTGAAACCGACGATGTCGCCAAGCTGCTTAAAAGTGCGCTCGCACTCTTCTTCGGTACGCAGATCGTATCCGGCGGCAAAGGCGTGGCAGGTGTCGATGCAAACGCCGACGCGGCTTTTGTCTTCCACGCCGTCGATGATCGCCGCCAGGTGCTCGAACTTGAAGCCCAGGTTGCTGCCCTGGCCGGCGGTGTTTTCGATCACCGCCGTCACACCGGCGGTTTTATCCAGCGCGATGTTGATCGATTCGGCGATGCGCGCCAGGCACTTGTCTTCATCGATTTGCAGCAGGTGGCTGCCGGGGTGGAAGTTCAACAGCGTCAGCCCCAGCTGTTCGCAGCGCTGCAGCTCGTCGATGAACGCCTCGCGCGATTTTTCCAACGCCTCGGCCACCGGGTGGCCCAGGTTGATCAGGTAGCTGTCGTGCGGCAGGATCTGCCCCGGCCCGAAGCCGTACTGGGCGCAGGCGCTCTTGAACTTATCGATCACGTCGGCAGCCAGCGGCGCGGCCTTCCATTGACGCTGATTTTTGGTGAACAGGGCGAACGCGGTCGCCTCCAATTCGTGCGCGCGGATCACCGCCTGATCCACGCCGCCTGACGCGCTGACATGTGCACCGACAAACTTCATCTTCATTCTCCTGTGTTATCGGTGACATTATGGCATTGATGGCGGGCGGAATAAATGCGGCCCGCCGAAGCGGGCCGCAGAAGGGAATGATTAGAGCCAGTGTTGCACCAGCTGGTTGATCGCGCCGCCGCCGACCAGTAGCCAGACGAACAGCAGCGTGGCCAGCAGAATCGGTTTCACCCCGGCCTGGCGCACGGCGCTGATGTGGGTGGTCAACCCCAATGCCGCCATCGCCATCGCCAGCATCCAGGTGTCGGCGGTGATCAGGTGGCGCACCAGCGTGGCCGGCAGCAGGTTGAAGGAGTTCAGCCCGGCGACGGCGATAAACAGCACGGCAAACCACGGAATGGTAATCGCGGATTTTTCCGCCTTGCCTGCGCTGCCGCGGCTGATGTAGCCCGACAGCAGCAGCAGGAACGGCGCCAGCATCATCACGCGGATCATCTTGGCGATCACCGCCGCATTTTCGGCGTCCGGCCCGATGGCATGCCCGGCAGCGACCACCTGAGCCACTTCGTGGATGGTGGAGCCGGCGTAGATGCCGAAAGTTTCCTGGCTGAACGGCAGCCATTGGAAGTGTTCATTCAACTGGTACAGCCACGGGTAGGCGAAGATTGCCAGGGTGCCGAACACCACCACGGTCGAGACCGCCACCGCCACTTTGCTGGAGTCGGCCTTCAGCACCGGCTCGGTGGCCATCACCGCCGCCGCGCCGCAAATGCTGCTGCCGGCGCCGATCAGCATCGCGGTCTGGCTGTCGATGCCGAACACCTTCTTGCCGAGCCAACAGGCCAGCAGGAAGGTGGTGGTCAGGGTCAGCGCATCGATAATGATGCCGCTGGCACCCACGTCGGCGATCTGCTGAAAGGTCAGGCGGAAGCCGTAAAGGATAATGCCCAGACGCAGCAGGCGTTGTTTGGCCAGCTGTACGCCGCCGTGACAAACGGTTTGCCAGCGGGGATACAGCGTGTTGCCCACCAGAATGCCGAACAGGATCGCCAGCGTCAGCGCCCCCAGGCCCAGCTCCGCCACCCAGGGAATATCGCCGGCCCAGACGGCCAGCGCGGTGAGCGCGCCGGTCAGCGCCAGCCCCGGCACCAGCCGCGGCAGGCCGAACAGCGGAAAGCGTCGCTCGGGATAAGTGTGAGTGGTATCAGTCGCCATAAAAGTCAGTCCTTCAGTCTGTTTCTTGCTGCTAAGAGTACGTTTGGGCTGAATAAAAGAGAAATTGATTATATATTTATAACCTATCTGAATAAGTGGTATTGAGTCAGGCATTGGCATACAGCCGCATTGCGGCTAGGGTGAGGAGGAGCGGCGAGCCGCCGTCAACTTTCCAACTGAACAGGAGCAGGCGATGGATACCGACGATCAACGCAGAGAGCAGATAGACCAGGAAGTGGGGCGCGCGGTGCGGCGTTTGATTGAAGAAAACAAGGTGGTCGATCGCGACCACCTGGTCGCGATGCTGCAATTAATACAGCGGGACGAAACCGGCACGCCGCGTGAGGCGGCGCTGGCTGAGGCGGCGCAGCTGATCGCCTTGGGCAAGTAGCGCGCTGAATTGGCCGTAAACGAGGTAGCCTCGCCGGGCTACCCACCACATATGTTGCGGTTCTCTGGCAGAACCGTCTTTCAATACCGGGACAGCTATGCATATCACGTTGCGTCAACTGGAAGTCTTCACCGAAGTGCTGAAAAGCGGTTCGACCACTCAGGCCTCGGTGGTACTGGCGCTGTCGCAGTCGGCGGTCAGTGCGGCGCTGGCGGATCTGGAAGGGCAGCTGGGCGTGCAGCTGTTCGATCGCGTCGGCAAACGGCTGGTGATCAACGAGCACGGCCGGTTGCTGTATCCCAAGGCGCTGGCGCTGCTGGAGCAGGCGGGGGAGATCGAGCAGCTGTTTCGTCATGACGGCGGGGCGCTGCGCATCGCCGCCAGCAGTACCATCGGCAACTACATGCTGCCGGAGATGATCGCCCGTTACCGCCGGGATTTTCCGGCTACGCCGCTGGAGCTGAACGTCGGCAACAGCCAGGACGTGATCGTGGCGGTGGCGGATTTTCGCGTCGATCTGGGGCTGATCGAAGGGCCTTGCCATATGCCGGAGCTGGTGACTCAGCCGTGGCTGGAGGACGAGCTGGTGGTGTTCGCCGCGCCGGACAACCCGCTGACCCGCGAGCCGCCAACGCTGGAGGCGCTGGCCAATGCGCCGTGGATCCTGCGTGAGCGCGGTTCGGGCACCCGCGAGGTGCTGGATCATCTGCTGTTGGCGCACCTGCCGCACTTCCAACTGGTGATGGAGCTCGGCAACTCGGAGGCGATCAAGCACGCGGTGCGGCATGGTATCGGCATCAGCTGCCTGTCGCGGCGGGTGGTGGCGGAACAGTTGGCCAGCGGCGCGCTGGTGGAACTGGCGGTGCCGCTGCCGCCGCTGCGGCGCACCCTGTACCTGATCCGCCATCGGCAAAAGCACATTTCCAACGCGTTGCAGCGTTTTCTCAGCTATTGCGCGTTGTAATCGACAGCGCGTCACGTCCTCTGCTGCCGCGCAGACAGGAAAAAGCATAAAAACCTGCGCGCGCTCACATTAATGAGAGTAAGTAAGGCCATAAGGGCCGCGGCTAATAATTGCCTCTGAATTATGAAGCTATCTTATATCAGTGCAATGTTGCTAGTTCACCGGCGGGTATTTGTTACAATCCGCCCTCATTTTTTAAAGAGCAGATAGGGTACGAATGGCTCAGCAGGATATAAAAACATCGGGGCAGCAAGCACCCGGATTGCGCCGTGAGCTGAAAGCCCGGCATTTGACCATGATCGCCATCGGCGGCTCCATCGGCACCGGCCTGTTCGTTGCCTCGGGCGCCACGGTTTCTCAGGCAGGCCCCGGTGGGGCGCTGCTGTCATACGCTCTGATCGGTTTGATGGTGTACTTCCTGATGACCAGCCTGGGCGAACTGGCGGCTTTTATGCCGGTCTCCGGTTCATTCTCCACTTACGGCGCCAAATACGTAGAAGAAGGCTTCGGCTTCGCGCTGGGCTGGAACTACTGGTACAACTGGGCGGTGACCATCGCCGTTGACCTGGTGGCCTCGCAGTTGGTGATGAACTACTGGTTCCCGGACACCCCCGGCTGGATCTGGAGCGCACTGTTCCTCGGCCTTATGTTCCTGCTGAACTACATTTCGGTGAAAGGGTTCGGCGAGGCAGAATACTGGTTCGCGTTGATCAAGGTCAGCACCGTGATTATCTTCATCGCCGTCGGCGTGCTGATGATCGTCGGTATTCTGAAGGGCGGCGAGCACGCCGGCTGGCAGAACTGGATGGTAGGAGACGCGCCGTTCGCCGGTGGCTTCTCGGCGATGATTGGCGTGGCGATGATCGTCGGCTTCTCGTTCCAGGGCACCGAGCTCATCGGCATCGCGGCCGGCGAATCGGAGAATCCGGGTAAAAACATCCCGCGCGCGGTGCGCCAGGTGTTCTGGCGTATCCTGCTGTTCTATATCTTCGCCATTCTGATCATCAGCCTGATCATTCCATACACCGATCCGAGCCTGCTGCGCAACGACGTGAAAGATATCAGCGTCAGCCCGTTCACCCTGGTGTTCCAGCATGCCGGCCTGCTGTCGGCGGCGGCGGTGATGAACGCGGTGATCCTGACGGCGGTGCTGTCGGCCGGTAACTCGGGCATGTATGCATCGACCCGCATGTTGTACACCCTGGCTTCGGAAGGCAAGGCGCCGCGCATTTTCGCCAAGCTGTCGAAAGGCGGCGTGCCGCGTAACGCGCTGTATGCGACCTGCGTGGTGGCCGGCCTGTGCTTCCTGACGTCAATGTTCGGCAACCAGTCGGTTTATCTGTGGCTGTTGAATACCTCGGGCATGACCGGTTTCATCGCCTGGTTGGGCATCGCCATCAGCCACTACCGTTTCCGCCGCGGTTACATGCTGCAGGGCCGCGATCTGAACGATTTGCCGTACCGTTCCGGGTTCTTCCCGCTGGGGCCGATCTTCGCCTTCGTGCTGTGTCTGATCATTACCCTGGGCCAGAACTATCAGGCCTTCCTGCAAGACAAGATAGACTGGTACGGCGTGACCGCGACCTACATCGGCATTCCGCTGTTCCTGCTGATTTGGTTCGGTTACAAGCTGTCGCGCGGCACCCGCGTCGTGAAGTACAGCGAAATGGAATTCCCGAAGATGGACGTGAAGTAATTTTCGGTGAGTGAGACGCGGCGGGGGGCTCCCGCCGCGTGTGGTTTACTTTTTCCCGCCTTTGGCTTCCGCCAGCGCCTGCTGCGCCGAACTCATCAAATCTTCCACCGTCGCATAATCCTGCGTCAGCGCCAAAATACCGGCGTTGAGCTGCATGTTCACCTCGCCGAACGCGCCAAAGTCGTAGGGCGCCTCCAGCGGCGGCACGATGCGCGCCAGGAACTCGCTTTCCGCGCCGTAAGGCAGATCGTGCACTAGAATCAGAAACAGGCCGCCGGTGTAGCGGCAGACGTAGTCACTGGGGCGGAGCAGCGTCTTGAGGCGCTCACCGACGGTGCGCAGCACGTCATCGCCGATCTGGACGCCGTGGCTTTGGTAAAGCGCCGCCAGCGGGCCGAATTCAAGAATGAACAGATGGGAGATCGTCTGTGCCGCTGCGGGGCGGCAGATGCTGCGCATCACTACCTCGCCGCCCGCGCGGTTGAGGAAGCCGGTCAGGCGATCGCGGTGGGACGCCTGCTGCTTCTCCCAGGCCAGCGTGACGTGCTGTACCCGCTGACGGTGGTAGCGCGCGATCATGCCATGGGCCAGCACCAGCCACAGCGGCGCGAGGTCCGCCAGGACAAACAGGTTTTGCACGCGCGACAGCGGCGCCGCCAGCAGGTAGGGCAGCGTCAGCGCGATCACCTCAAGCAGCGCGAAGCGCGGCGCGGCGGCATGGCGCTGCATCAGCCAGCAGGCCAGGGTGGTGATCGTCAGACCGGCGAACAGGATCAGCACGAAGCGGCCCGAGAGCATCGCCAGCGCGGCGCTGGCGCCAACCAGCAGCGCCCACAGCAACACCGTCACCAGCATGGCGTTCGGCCAGGTGGATTGTTGCCGCTGCGCCAACCCGGCGCGCCCGGCGGTCAACAGCAGCAACAGCAGCAGCAGAACGATACCGACCAGCCGCTGGTTCAGCCAGGCGTACCCTACCAACAGCGCCGCCGGCCCCACGGCATTCAGCCAGGGAGTGAGAGGAGAGGGCGTCAGCGTGAGCCGCAGCTGGCGTTGAAACGGCTCGTCGTCGGCGTGCAGTGGGCTGTGCAACAGCCAGTTCAGCAGCGCCGGGCGTTTGGGCGTTACCGCCGGAGATGGACTTCTCATTACAGCCTCGTCAATAAGGCCGCTCTTGCGGCGGCCTGAAGGTTTTTTTGCACGCGCGGTGCTGTGGTTTGGATTCTATGTGGTTTTGTCGTTATTTGTCAGAGTCTGGTCGGATCAGGAATAACTTTCAGAATAATGAACCTTATGGCCGCTGGCGGGGGTAAGCGTGGTGCTTTGAAAAATGGCGTGTAAAAACAAATTGTTACATTTCTATAACGCTGTTTTCACCTATTGATATGATTGATAAGTATTATCGTTTGCTTTATTGTGGACGGCTGCGCGCAGGCTGTCGCCGCGCGCTTTCCGGTTTACGGCGGACGCCTTCGCGCCGCTGTCATGATGGTTGTAACAGGTATCTTAACGAATGAGCGTATCCACCGATCCCATGACCGACGCCAAGGGGCAACCCAACGCCGGCGTGATGGGGCGTTATCAGCATATTCTTCGCCATCGCCTGTTGATGATGGGCGTGTTGGCACTGGCGATCCTGGGCTCGCTGCTGTTGGATTTCACCATGGGGCCGTCCGGGCTGTCGCTGTCGTCCTTATGGCAAACGCTGCTTGACCCCGCCGCGGCCGATGCCGGCACGCGGGTCATCGTCTGGGACATCCGCTTGCCTTACGCGCTGATGGCGGTGGTGGTGGGTTTTGCGCTCGGCCTGGCCGGGGCGGAAATGCAGACCATCCTGAATAACCCGCTGGCCAGCCCCTTCACCCTCGGCGTGTCATCCGCCGCGGCCTTTGGCGCCGCGCTGGCGATCGTGCTCGGCATCGGCATTCCGGGCATTCCCGATCAGTGGTTCATCTCCGCCAACGCCTTTATCTTTGCGCTGTTCGCCGCGCTGATGCTCGACGGCATCACGCGCTGGACGCGGGTCGCCACCTCCGGTGTGGTGCTGTTCGGCATTGCGCTGGTGTTTACCTTCAACGCGCTGGTATCGATGATGCAGTTCATCGCCAGCGAGGACACGCTGCAGGGGCTGGTGTTCTGGACCATGGGCAGCCTGGCGCGCGCCTCGTGGGACAAGTTGGGCATTTTGTTCGGGGTGTTCGCCGTGCTGCTGCCGCTGTCGATGATGAGCTCGTGGAAACTGACCGCGCTGCGTCTGGGTGAAGACCGGGCGGTGAGCTTCGGCATCGACGTGCGCCGTCTGCGGCTGACCACGCTGCTGCGCATCAGCATTCTCTCGGCGCTGGCGGTGGCCTTTGTCGGGCCGATCGGTTTTATCGGCCTGGTGGCGCCGCACATCGCCCGCATGATCTTCGGCGAAGATCACCGTTTCTATCTGCCGGCCAGCGCGCTGATTGGCGCGCTGGTGCTGTCGATGGCCTCGGTGGCGTCGAAAAATCTGGTGCCTGGGGTGATCATTCCGGTGGGCATCGTCACGTCGCTGGTCGGGGTGCCGTTCTTCCTGAGCATTATTCTGCGCCACCGGGGGAACGTATGAGTCAGGGCTTGCGAATAGAACACTTCTCGGCGGGCTACCCGAAGCGCCAGGTGATCGACGATCTCTCGGTGCCGATGCTGCCGCGCGGGCAAATCACCGTGCTGCTGGGGCCGAACGGCAGCGGAAAATCGACGCTGCTGCGCTCGCTGGCCGGGCTGAACCCGGCGCAGGGCAAGCTGTGGCTGGACGACGGCGATCTGATGCAGATGCCGTTCGCCCGTCGGGCGGAGAAAGTGGTGTACCTGCCGCAGTCGCTGCCCGCCGGGGTGCATCTGCACGTGCTGGAGTCGATCATCGTGGCGCAGCGCGCCTCGGGCGGCCGCAGCAACGCCGGCAGCGAAGCCGAAGTGATGGCCTTGCTGGAGCAACTGGGCATCGCCCACCTGGCGCTGAGCTATCTCGATCAGCTGTCCGGCGGCCAGAAACAGTTGGTGGGATTGGCGCAGTCGCTGATCCGTCAGCCCTCGCTGCTGTTGCTGGATGAGCCGCTGAGCGCGCTCGATCTTAACTACCAGTTCCACGTGATGGATTTGGTGCGCCGCGAAACCCGCAAGCGCAATATCGTGACGGTGGTGGTGGTGCATGACATCAACATCGCGCTGCGTCACGGCGACCACGTGCTGATGCTGCAGGATGGCGATCTGATCGCCGACGGTGCGCCGGATCAGGTGATTACGCCACAGAGCCTGGCGCGGGTCTACGGCGTGCGCGGGCGTATCGAACGCTGCTCGCAGGGCACGCCGCAGGTGCTGATAGACGGTCTGGTGAACCAGCCGACGATTTAATCCAAGAAAAAGTTTCTTTTTCACATAATGCCGCTCACTTAAGCCCGAGTGGCATTTTTTTATCCAGCCTCTGGGCGTTCTGTGCAGGGGAATTGCCGTAAATGCCCCGAATTTCTCTGTTACCACAATGAACGGCAATTGGAGGGGCCGAAGGCGCGGCCCCTCCACCCGCGCCTTCGCTTAACACCGACTGTCCGCTGTGCGGATACCCTCGCCGCGTCTGCATTGTCGGGCGGGTCGGCTGCGACAAACATCCCTGTTAGTCTCGCCTCAACCGGCCTTCCCTGGCCGGTTGCCCCTGACAACGCTGTCTTGCTCGGCAGCCGGTGATGCGCGCCAAAGGTCAACACCCGTGCGGGCAGCTACCGGGAAATCTGTCGCTTATGAGGTTGTGGTAGAGAAGTTGGAGATGAGCACGGTGTTGGGTGCCCTCGAAGACGCCGAACACAGGCATAGCGCATTAGGAGAAACCGCCATGGACGGCGGTTTCAGGTGAGACAGGCAGGGACGCCTGTCGCAACCGGCCTCAATGCGGTATGGCGGAGAGAGGACAAATCTGCCTGGAGCAGATTTGAACGCTGCTTGCAGCGGCCCCGAAGGGGCGAGGCCCAGGGATGGGCTGAGTAACGTTGGCAAAGCCAACCGTCTGACAGGGCAAAGGCGCGGGTTGCCAGGGGCCGCGCCTTCGGCCCCTGGCTCGGTCGAGGTGCGTGAGCCACCTGGGGCATCTCACTTTTATCGACCGAAAATTTCACGAAAGCCTGCATAAAAACGCTAACTGACCAGCATTACGGCATCGCCGGGCTTTCTTTATCGTGCTGCGTGATTCAGCGCCTCGCTCACGCGTTCGACGACGTGCTGGGCGGTGACGATGCCGCCGGACAGGTAAACCTCGGCCGCCGGCAGGTAAACCACCTGGCCTTTTTTCACCGCCGTGGTTTTCTTCAGCGCGGTGCCGGTGAGGATCTTCTGCGGTGCCACCGCGTTCGGCCGTCCGGTCGCGGCGTCTCTGTCGATAACGAACAGCCAGTCCGGGTTCAGTTTGGCCACCTGCTCAGGCGTCAGCTTGTTGCCGCGTACGTCTTTTTCGTCGGACTGCAGCGCGGACGAGAAGCCGAGAGCGTCATAGACGAAGCTGAAACGGCTCTTGGGCGCATAAGCGCTGATCTTGCCGCCGGAGAACAGCACCACCAGCCCACGCCCGGCCTGAGCGGCCTGCGGTTTGACCGCCGCGATCTGCGCATCCAGCTTATCGATCGCCGCCTGCGCCTGCTGCTGCTTATCGAACAGCTCGCCCAGCTGCAGCGTGCGCTGTTTCAGGCTGCCCAACTGATCCTGCGGATCGACGGACATGTTCAGCGTTGGCGCCAGCGCGTTCAGCTCGTCATAGGCTTTGGACGCCCGGCCGGCGATCAGGATCAGATCCGGCTTGGCGGCGCGAAGCACGGCCATATCCGGCTCGAACAGGGTGCCGGCATTGAGGTATTTGTCATCCTGATAGCGCTTCAGGCTATCCGGCAAGTTCTTGCGGTTGCCGGGCAGCGCCAGCGGCTCGACGCCCAGGAGCTGCAGCGTTTCCAGCGAGGCGTAATCCAGCACCACGATGCGCTGCGGGTGCTTTTTCACCTCGGTGCTGCCGTTCAGGTGCTGGACGTTGACGGTGGCCGGGGTACCGGCTACCGGCGTATCGGTTTTGCTGTGGCAACCCGCCAGCGCCATCGCGGCCAGCAGGGCGATCATCAGGGGGGAGCGGCGTAATTTCATGAAGCTTCCTCACGAAGATGGAATGAAAAGGGCGCGCAGCGCGCGCCCGGGGGCATCAGAAGTTATAGGTCATGCCGACGGTGTAACGGCGGCCGTCCAGCGTGGTGTTGTAGTGGTCGTAATCCACGGTCTTGTCGAGGATGTTGTAGACCCCGCCGGTCAGCTGCAGGTTTTTCGCCGCTTGGTAGCTCAGGCCCGCATCGACGAAGGTGTAGGACGGCGTGCTCTTGGCCATCGAGGTGCGGCTCAGGTAGTCAGAGGTGCGGCTGCGGAAGTTAACGCGCGACCACAGGCTGAGGTCCTGCGTGGCACGCCAGTCCAGCACGGTGTTCAGCATGTGCTTCGGCATCTGGTTGAGCGCCTTGCCCTGGAACTCGCCGCTCTTCTGTTCGGAAGCGGTGTAGGTGTAGTTGGTGTTCCACTTCCAGTCTTTGTTGATCTGCCAGCCGAAGGTGGCTTCTACGCCGCGCATATTGGCTTTGTCGACGTTGACGCGATCGCTGATAAAGTCGTAGGACGTGCCGCCGATGGTGCAATCCGGCGTGTCTTCGCAGCGGCGCACTTCGGTGATTTTGTCTTTAAAGTCGGTGTTGAAGACCGTCACGCCGGCGTTAACGCCTTTCAGGCTATCCCACATCAGGCCGATTTCTTCGCTCAGGCTCTTCTCTGGCTGCAAATCCGGGTTACCGACGATGATGCCTTTACGCACGCCGCCGCCGGTGACCTGCCCCCAGTTAGGGGAGGATTGGCGCAGATCCGGCGATTTGTAACCGGCGGAGACGCCGCCTTTCAGCGTCCACTGTTCGGTCAGGTGCCAGACACCGTACATGCGCGGGGTCCAGTGGCTGCCGAAGTTTTCATCCTGATCCATGCGGATGCCGCTGGTCAGGCTGAAGTCGTTGGTCAGCGCCCATTCGTCTTCAGCGAACAATGCCCAGCTCCAGCGCGTCAGCTTGCTGAGACCTTGAGCCGATTCAAGCTGGTTGCCGCCGTCGCCCAGTTTTTCATAGCGGTATTGGCCGCCGAGGTTCAGCATGTGGGAACCCAGCTCGAACTGGTTCTGGGTGTTGAAGATGGTGTTGTAGGCCTTCATGTTACGGCCCGGGTTACCGGTTTCTTCGCGCTGCACGTAGCTGGTGGAGTTGCCGAAGTCATAATAGCCGTTGTGGGTCAGCGAGTAGTTGGTGCGCGTATACAGGCTTTCGCTGCGGGACGTCGGCGAGCATTTGCCTTTGCTGCAGCGCTCCGCCACCACCGATTTGCCCGGCGTGCTGTTGCGATCCTGCAGCGAACGGCCGATTTCGAAGTCGAATTCGTTTTTCTCGTCCGGCGTCAGGGTGAACACCGCGGTGCCGCTGCGCATGCGCTGTTCGTTGTAACCGTTGACGATTTTATCTTCCGCGCGGCGCGACAGCAGGCCGTTGACCCGCACGCCGAGCAGGCCTTCAATCAGCGGGCCGGAGGCGTAGGCGTTGGTCTGGAACAGATCGCCGGAATCGCGGTTTTCCTGAAGGGTGGCGTCGCCGTGCAGCGAGCCTTTCCACTCGGTGCGGGAAGTCTTGCGGGTGATGACGTTGATCACGCCGCCCATGGCGTCGGAACCGTACAGCGAAGACATCGGCCCGCGCACCACTTCGATGCGCTCGATGGCTTCCATCGGCGGCAACCAGCCCTGTTCGATGCCGGCGTTGTCGCTGTTCGGACGGGTACCGCGGGTGTCGACGCGCTTGCCGTCCACCAGGATCAGCGTGTATTTGGAAGACATGCCGCGGATGCTGATGTCACTGCTGCTGGCGCCGCCGGTGACCACCACGCCCGGCACGTCTTTCAGTGCGTCGGTCACGTCGCGATAGGCCTTGTCTTCGATCTGCTGGCGCGGTATCACCGAGATGGAAGCGGCGGAGTCCTGAATTTTTTGCTGGAAACCGGAGGCGGTGACGACCATGGTGTCCTGGGTGTCGTCCTGCGGCGCGGCCAGCGCGGCGGTGGCGCTGAGTGAGGCGATCACCAGAACGGCGAGCTTGCTGTAACGTGGCGTTTCCATGAGGTAAACCTTTCCTGGATTGAAGTGAAAGTAATTAACCAATTGAATTTCTAATGAAATTATTCATCGTTCGCTGAGAAATACTTCGCTTCGTCAGCGTTGCGTGAGGGTATTGTAAGGATTTTTTACTGAATGTAAACGCTAATGATAATTCATATCATTTGTATGCTGGTTTTACTGACGTGAAAGGGTAACCGGATGAATTAAAGGGAAAAGCGGCGCAGCGAGCGTGCGCCGGGGAGAATCAGCGTTTCTGGATGTAGGTGATGGCCAGCGCCAGCGCCAGCACCAGACCTTTGATAATGTCCATGGCGTAGTAGGGCACCGACAGCATCACCAGGCCGTTTTGCAGCACGCCGAGGATCACCGCGCCGATCAGGGTGCCGAGCGCATTGGGTTTACCGGCCCCGGCCAGCGAGAAGCCGATATAGGCCGCCGCCACCGCATCCATCAGATAGCCGCCGCCGGCGTTGACCTGCGAAGAGCCGATACGTGACGCCAGCAAAATGCCGCCAAGCGCTGCCAGCCAAGAAGAAATGACGTAAGCGGCAACCCTGTAACGTACGGTGCGGATGCCCGACAGGCGCGCCGCTTCAGGGTTGCCGCCGATGGCATACATGCGGCGGCCATGCTTGGTCAACGACAGGAACAGCTGCACCGCCACGGTGACCGCCAGCATGATCAGCACGATCACCGGCACCTGGCCGAGGGCGGAAAACACTTCCGGGATCAGGCCTTCCGCCATGTCGCCATTCGGCAGCACCATGTTTTGGGTGATGGAACCGCCGTAGCTGTAGGTCATCGCCACGCCCTGGATCACGAACAGGCTGGCCAGCGTCGCCAGCATATCGGGGATTTTTAGCACCACGATCAGCAGGGCGTTGAACAGACCGACCAGCGTGCACAGCAGCAGCGTCACCACGATGGCGCCGGTGGTGTCGAAACCGTGCCAGACGAACAGCGAAATCACCAGCGCGTTGGCCAGCGAGGCGGTCGAGCCGACCGACAGATCGAAACCGCCGACCGACAGCGAGACAGAGACGCCGATAGCGATCACCGTCACGATGGCGATCGAACGCAGGATATTGATGATGTTGTTGGCATCGAGGAAGTTGTCCGACGCCAGGCCGAACAGGGCGATCAGCGCCGCGACGGTCAGCAGCATACCCCATTTGTAGAGGAAATCGAACAGCTGTTGACGCCAGGGCAGCGCAGGCCGCAGGGCTAATTCTTTACTCACGCAGGGGTTCCTCCGGTGGAATAGAGCAATAAGGTTACTTCGTCGATGTCGGCGGCGTTCAACTCCGCCACGATGCGGCCGTCCCACAGCACGCAGATGCGATCGCACAGGCCAATCAGCTCGGCGAACTCGCCGGAGGCGTAAATCACGCCTTTGCCGGCGCGCGCCAGGCCGTCGATCAGGCCAAACAGCTCCTGCTTGGCCTTGATGTCCACGCCCTTGGTCGGTTCATCGAAGATCAGCACCTCGGCGTCGCCGCGCAGCCATTTGCCGATCGCCACTTTTTGTTGATTGCCGCCGGACAGGCGCGCCAGCCGCTGTTGCGGGCCCGAGGCGCGAATGTTCAGGCGCTGCATGATCTCGCGCGCCCAGCGCAGCTCTTGCCGCCGGCTGAACAGGCTCCAGCGCGAAAAGCTGTCGTCGGCGCTGACGCTCAGGTTCATCGGGATCGCCTCATCGATGAAAATGCCTTCTTTGCGGCGTTCCTCCGGTACCAGCGCCAGCCCCTGTTCGACCGAGAGATGCGGCGCGCGCGGCGCCCAGGGCTGCCCGCGCAGTTCGCCGCGCTCGAGCTGCACGGCGCTGGCGCCGAACAATGCCTTGCACAGCTCGGTTTTGCCGGCCCCGGCCAGCCCGGCGATGCCGAGGATCTCGCCCTCATGCAACCGCAGCGAAACGTCGCGCAGCTTGTGGCGATCGCGCAAGCCTTGCACCTGCAGCAGCGTTCGCTCGGCGTGCGGCGGGCGCGGCGGCGGGAAAATGTCGTCCAGCCGATGGCCGAGCATCTTTTCGACGATCTGTTCGCCGCTCAGCCCGCGCATGGCGTCCTCGCTGACGCGTCGGCCGTCGCGCAGCACCGTCAGCCGATCGCAAATGTCGCTCAGTTCGTGGATGCGGTGGGAAATGAACACGATGCCGATGCCTTCGGATTGCAGGCGGCGCACCACGTTAAACAGGCGCTCGCTCTCGGCGCGATCGAGCGGCGCGGTCGGTTCGTCGAGCACCAGAAAACGGCAGCGGTGCGACAGCGCGCGCGCCAGCAGCACCTGCTGTTTTTCCGCCAGCGTGCAGTCTGCCAGCCGCCTGCGCGGGTTGAGCGGCAGCGCCCATTGCTGCAGCAACTGCGCAGCGCGGCGGTGCAGCTCCGCCCAGTTCAGCCAGTGGCCCGGCTCGTTCAGCCAGTCCAGCATGATATTCTCCGCCACCGACAGCGTGGGGATCAGCGCGACGTCGACCTCCTGCTGCACCACGTGAATACCGTGACGGCGTGCCTGCAGCGGGGAGTGAATCGCCACCGCCTGGCCGTCTATCAGGATCTCGCCGCGATAATGATCGTGGGCGCCGGAGAGGATCGCCATCAGCGTCGATTTGCCCGCGCCGTTGGCGCCGACCAGCGCGTGGATTGAGCCGCCCTGCAGCGTGAAGTCCACGTCCTGCAGCGCGTTGAAGCCGGCGAAGGCGATCGAGATATTGCGCATCTCGAGGCGTGAAGGCGTTGCGGTTGACATTGCGTAATAAGGCCGTTTAGATGTTTAGATGGCTGTTTTGCTCTGTTGTAACACAGATTGCGCCGTTGGCAACCAACAAAATGGCATAACGGTGATGAAAAACGTGGGGAGGCTGGGGCGCAGCCCGCGTCAGGCTGCGCCGGTGCGAGAAGCGGTCAGAAGGTGGTGGGGGTGTGTGCGCTGACGATGCGGCAGATGCGCGCCGAGGTATTGCTGAAGCTGTGCGGGATGCCGGTGTTGATGGCGTAACTCTGGCCGGCGGTCAGGCAGTAGCTTTGGCCGTTGATGGTCAGCACGATCTCGCCCTCCAGCAGGGTACCGATCTCTTCGCCCTGGTGCTTGATCTTTTCGCCGGTGGTGGTGCCGGGCTGGTAGGTTTCCAGCATCATCGCCAGATTGCGCGTCGGACTGCCGTTGTGCACCAGCTTCATCGACACCCCCTGGCTGCCGATCTCAATCAGATCCTCCGCGTCGATCACCACGCGCGGTTCGTCGGCGGCTTCCGGTTCGGCAAAGAATTCAGACAGCGACAGGCCATACACCTTCAGCAGCTTTTGCAGCGTGCTGATGGCCGGGCTGACCTTATCCTGTTCGATGGTGCTGATCGCACTGTGGGTTAACCCGGACAGTTCGGCGACCCGGCGCTGCGACAAACCCAATTGCTGACGGATCTGCGACAGGCGTTTGCCCGGTGCCAAGCTGGCTTCGCTCATAGCGGTACTTCCTTCTGGTAGGGGCGACAGGCAGACATGAATATCGCTATCGAGCGCCTGTCTGGGCGATAACGATACTGCATGATATCGGTAGTTAGGGCAGGTTTGGAAAATATATTGCCCACGTTCACTCTCGGTGCGTTGGACGAAATAGTTGACGTGAAAATGGCAGCAAGGCCTTTTCGGTCAATATTTTATCAATTTAGCAGCCGGCGGTGAATAATCAAACAGGATTGTAACATTTGCAAACCCATTCTGTTAAGACTATGTTTCATGGTGTGGATGTTATTTTGAGCGCCCGGCAGCGGCGCGACCTGACGAGAAATCCAATCATGTGTTGAATCGAACGGCGGACGGGCGCCAACGCGCCTTAAGAGCATAATGGCGGGTGACGTATGCAAACCAATAGCGCAGCAGTTGAACATTTTGCACAGCATCATGAAGAGAGGCGAAGTAGCGCGTTCCAAAATGAGGTTGCTCATTATTTGGAACGCCATCCCGCCACGCAGTATGTCGATATCCTTCTCACCGATCTCAATGGTTCCTTCCGCGGCAAACGCATACCCGTCTCAGGGTTGAAAAAACTGGAAAAAGGCAGCTACTTCCCCGCGTCGGTGTTCGCCATGGACATTCTCGGCAACGTGGTGGAGGAGACCGGTCTTGGGCAAGATCTCGGCGAGCCGGACCGCGTATGCCTGCCGGTGCCCGGTTCGCTGACGCCGTCGGCCGCCGATCCGGAGCATATCGGCCAGGTGTTGCTGACCATGCGGGATGAAGATGGCACTCCCTTTGACGTTGAACCCCGTAATGTGCTGAACCGCGTGTGGCAGGCGCTGCGACAGCGCGGCTTGTTCCCGGTGGCAGCGGTAGAGCTGGAGTTTTATCTCATCGATAGGCTGCGCGACGCGGAAGGCGATCTCCAGCCGCCGTGTGCGCCCGGCACCCAGGAGCGCAACACCCAAAGCCAGGTGTACTCCGTCGATAACCTGAACCATTTCGCCGAGGTGCTGAACGACATCGATGCACTGGCGAAGCTGCAGGGGCTGCCGGCGGACGGTGCGGTGGCGGAGGCATCGCCGGGGCAGTTCGAGGTCAACCTGCGTCATACCGACGATATCTTGCTGGCCTGCGACCACGCGCTGGCGCTGAAGCGTCTGGTGCGGCTGGTGGCCGAAAACCACGACATGCACGCCACCTTTATGGCCAAACCCTATGAGGATTACGCCGGCAGCGGCATGCACGTGCATGTCAGCATGCAGGACGGGGCGGGCAACAACCTGTTCGCCGACGCCGAAGGCGAGGATTCACCGCTATTGAAACAGGCGTTGGCCGGGATGATCACCCTGATGCCGGCGTCGATGGCGCTGCTGGCGCCGAACGTCAACGCCTACCGGCGCTTCCAGCCGGGGATGTATGTGCCGATCCAGGCCGCCTGGGGCCACAACAATCGCACCGTGGCGCTGCGCATTCCCTGCGGCGAACCGGAGAACCACCGGGTGGAGTACCGCGTGGCTGGCGCGGACGCCAATCCCTATCTGGTGATGGCGGCGATCCTGGCCGGCATGCTGTACGGGCTGGACAACGTGCTGCCGCTGCCTGAACCGGTGACCGGCAACGGGCTGGAGCAGGAGGGGTTGCCGCTGCCGATCCGCCAGAGCGACGCGCTGTACGAGTTTGAACACCAGCACGCACTGACCCATTATCTGGGCGAGCGTTTCACCCAGGTTTATCACGCCTGCAAGACGGACGAACTGCTGCAGTTTGAACGGCGGGTGACGGAAACCGAGATCGACTGGATGTTGAAAAATGCCTGAATGGGCGTATAAGTAAGAGGTACGTGCGGGCAACCGGCCTGCCGGTAGCGGATTAATTCGCCTGCCGGGCTGGTTTTCCGTTCGATCGACAAAAAGAATTTGTATTTGAGGGTTTCCGGATCTTGTCATCCGGAGGCATTCTGGTGCAAAATATCTCAAATGCAGATAGCCGACGTTTTGAAAGCGTCGGTTATTTTTTTTTGCATTAAGTTTTACCAACGTAGCGTTTCATACACCAAGCGAGGCCGGACACCGATCCGGATAGATAAATAGTTTCGTGCACGATCAAACAAAACTTTATGGTCGTGACTCATGAGGATTAGAAAGATGGGGCAATTTTTCACTTTAGCACCGGTGCCCGCCGGTTTCCGCTGTGGCCGCAGCGACTATGGAGCAGCCGAGGTTACCTCGACCCGTTATCCAGCTTACAATCCCCTTCTTTTAGAATTAAGTCGCTCGTTGCGAAGTTTCCCCGCACCCTTAAGTCTTGGCGTGTCCGCCATCCGCAAGGCTCAAGGTAAGGGGGGGCTGAACAATGTCCGATAATACCCTCAACGCCGCTCCGGCTCAGCGCACCCAGCTGCGTAAAACCCTGACTTTGGTTCCGGTAGTGATGATGGGCCTGGCTTACCTGCAGCCAATGACCATCTTCGATACCTTCGGCATCGTATCCGGCCTGACCGATGGTCACGTCGCGACCGCGTACGCCTTCGCTCTGCTGGCGATCCTGTTTACCGCCCTGAGCTACGGCAAGCTGGTGAAGAAGTTCCCTTCCGCCGGTTCTGCCTACACTTACGCCCAGAAAGCCATCAGCCCGCACGTCGGCTTTATGGTGGGCTGGTCATCGCTGCTGGACTACCTGTTCATGCCGATGATCAACATTTTGCTGGCCAAGATTTACCTGGAAGCGATTTTCCCGGGCGTCCCGTCCTGGATCTTCGTGGCGGTGCTGGTCGGCTTGATGACGATTTTCAACCTGCGCGGCATCAAGCTGGTGGCTAACCTGAACTCCATCATCGTGGTGGTGCAGGTGGCGATCATGATCGTGTTCCTCGGCCTGGTGATCAACGGTATTTACCACGGCGAAGGCGCCGGTACGCTGGTCAGCAGCCGCCCGTTCTGGTCCGATAATGCTCACGTGGTGCCGATGATTACCGGCGCGACCATCCTGTGCTTCTCGTTCCTGGGCTTCGACGGCATCAGCTCGCTGTCGGAAGAGACCAAAGACGCGGAAAAAGTGATCCCGAAAGCCATCTTCCTGACGGCGCTGATCGGTGGCATCATCTTTATCGTGGTGTCTTACTTCGTGCAGCTGTACTTCCCGGACATCTCGCGCTTCAAGGATCCTGACGCATCGCAGCCTGAAATCATGCTGTACGTGGCGGGCAAGTTCTTCCAGTCGGTGATCCTGGTGTTCTCCTGCGTGACGGTATTGGCGTCTGGCATGGCGGCGCACGCGGGCGTTTCGCGTCTGATGTACGTGATGGGCCGCGACGGCGTGTTCCCGACTCGCTTCTTCGGCTATGTGCATCCGAAATGGCGTACTCCGGCGCTGAACGTGCTGCTGGTTGGCGCCATCGCGCTGTCAGCGGTATCGTTTGACCTGGTGACCGCGACCGCGCTGATCAACTTCGGTGCGCTGGTGGCCTTCACCTTCGTCAACCTGTCGGTGATTTCGCAGTTCTACATTCGCGACAAGATGAACCGCACCGTGAAGGACACGTTTAACTACCTGATCCTGCCGGTGATGGGCGCACTGACCGTCGGCGCGCTGTGGATCAACCTGGAAGCCAGCTCGATGACGCTGGGCCTGGTCTGGGCGGCTGTCGGCCTGATCTACCTGGCCTTCGTCACCCGCAGCTTCCGTCTGCCGGTGCCGCAAGCGAGCGAAGACGCCGCCTAAGCGCGAGACGTCTCCTCAGCCACAAAAAAGGCCGCGTTCGCGGCCTTTTCCTTTTCTGCTTGCAGCAGGTTTTACCCCACCAACTCTTTGCCGTAATCGAACAGCGCTTTCAGCAGGGCAGTTTTCTCTTTGTCGCCTTCGTGCAGGTTATACAGCGATTCGAGCTGCAGCAGGTAACTCTGCACGCGCTCCGCGCTCAGCGCTTCCTGGCGGTGTTGCAGCCAGCGGCGCTGCTCGGCGTCGTCCAGCGTATTCGGGTAGTTGCGCGCGCGGAAACGGAACAGCAGCTCTTTCATGCGGCCGTCGCTGAAGGCCAGATCCAGCGCCGGCAGGTTCTGCGGCTTGGTCTGCTGGATAATCCTCATCGCCGCCTTGTCGGCATCGCTGAAGAAGCCGTCGTACAGCCGGGCGTCGACGTCGTCGGAGCCTTTGAACGGCTCGGCTTCGGCGAACAGCGCCACCACTTTCTCGCGCACTTCCGGGTGCTGTTTCAGCAGTTGCAGGTTTTGCAGGCAGGCCTGGCGATCGATGCCCAGCCGCTCGGCGTTCTCCGGCAGCAGGGTTTTGGCCGGCGCCAGCACCGGGCATTTGTTGATGTGCACCAGCTTGATCGGCACCGGCGCCTGATCAGGCGCCAGATCGTCGCGGCGGGTGTACAGCCGTTCACGCAGCTGATCGGCGCTCAGCGTCAGCAACGGCGTCATGTCGCCGGCGAGATCGCACATGATCACCGCGTTCTTGTTGTCCGGGTGCCAGGCCAACGGCGACACCCAGCTGGTGTTGCCGCGCGCCGCGCCGAACATGCCGGAGACGTGCACCAGCGGCGTCATGTCGGCGACGTCGATCAGGGCGTTCAGCTTGTGCTTGTTGCGGTGCTGCAGCAGGAAATCGAACAGCCGTGGCTGCGCCTGCTTGACCAGCTTGGCCATGGCGATGGTGGCGTAAACGTCCGACATCGCGTCGTGAGCCTGCGTGTGTTCGACGCCGTTGGCGCGCGTGAGGTGTTCGAGGCGGAAACTGGGGAAACCGTCTTCGTTTTCAGGCCAGACGATGCCGTCCGGGCGCAGGGCGTAGCAGGCGCGCATCACATCCAGCAGATCCCAACGCGAGTTGCCGTTTTGCCAGCTGTAGGCATAGGGATCGTAGAAGTTGCGATAGAAGATATTGCGGCTCACTTCGTCATCGAAGCGGATGTTGTTGTAACCGAGAATGCAGGTGCCGGCCACGCTGAAGGCCTGATGGATTTGGCGGGTGAACTCGGCCTCGTTAACGCCTTTGGCGCGCGCCACCTGCGGCGTGATGCCGGTGATCATCACCGCCTCGGGTTCCGGCAGGTAGTCGTCGGCGGGGGCGCAGTAGATGACCAGCGGCTCTTCGATAATGTTGAAATCCATATCGGTGCGCACGCCGGCGAACTGCGCCGGGCGGTCCAGCGACGGGCTCTTGCCGAAGGTCTCGTAATCGTGAATGTAAAATGTGGCCGTTGCCTTGCTGCTCAAAATCGCGTCTCTTCAGTGGCGGATACAATATGCCCCTATTGTAACGGCGTGGGGAGCGATGCCAAGCGGCGGTTAGCGAAATGCGCGCAATTACGCACGGCGATAGTAATCCAGCCGCTGGTGAAAGTAGGGGAGCAGGTGGTCGGGGATCTGTCGTTCTGTTTCCGCCTGGGTCGAGGCGATGCCGTAGCGCTCGTTGTAGATCACGCTGATGGCCAGCAAATCGGTTTCTATTTTCTCGCGTTGTGCCTGCGGTAAGCCATCCAGCTTTCGAGCCATCGTTATCTCCCTGTTAACCTTAGGGTATAATAGGATCGTTAGCGGGTCTTGTCCCTACCCATTCCGGGGGGCGATGGACGCCTGAGCGCTTTGCTGCGAGCGGGGGGCCTGACTGTGGCGCGCGGCGAACTCGCTCTGCGCCTGGTGCGCATTGAGGCGATCCGCCCGGTTATACAGCGAACAGGCGCCGCTTATCACCGCCCCCCAAAACAGGGTGCACAGCAGTAAAACCCCCAACCAGATTTTTTGGTTATAGGTCATAAGTCCTCCACGGACGAGAAGAGAAATAACATTGACCGTTAAATTAAATCAGGCGCTACATCAATGGTATTTAAACGGCGGAGATTAATCATGGAATCTATGCGGTTCTTTTGTTACTAAAGCCACGATGGATGTTTCAAAAGATTCCTTAAGATAATATTAAGAAAAATGAGTGAGGGCGCCGTAAATCTATTTAATATTTGTTTAAATATCCGCAGATACAATCTTCCACATTCAATACCAATGTGGGTGACAATTATGAAAACGCTACTGTTGACCGGCGCTACCGGCTTTCTTGGTGGTGCGGTTCTCGAAAAATTATTGATTGAAAATCAGTCCGTTAATTATCTTTTGCTGGTGCGTGCCGACGATGCACAGCAAGGGCTGGCCCGTATTCGCGCGAATATGGAAAAGTTTAATATCGACGCGAACCTGCTGTCTAAAATTACGATAGAAAATATATTGTTGGGCGACCTTTCCGAGCCGGCCGACTTTTTAACTGACGCACGTATTAACAATGTCACGCACGTTATTAACTGTGCGGCCGTTGCTTCATTTGGTAATAACCCGCTCATTTGGAAGGTAAACGTAGAAGGTACTTTGGCCTTTGCCGAAAGAATGGCGCAGGTGCCGGGACTAAAACGTTTCCTGCACGTCGGTACCGCCATGTCCTGTTCACCGGAGCCGGGTTCGCTGGTGGCGGAGAGCGGCGAGTTTGAGGAAGACGCCGAGCATCTGGTGGAATATACGCGTTCCAAATCCACCATCGAACAGCTGATGCGCCAACGCTGCCCGCAACTGCCGCTGACCATCGCTCGCCCGTCGATCGTGGTGGGGCACACCCGCCTGGGCTGCCAGCCTTCCAGCAGCATTTTCTGGGTGTTTGGCATGGCGCTGATGCTGCGCAAATTCATGTGCTCGTTGGAGGACAATATCGACGTGATCCCGGCGGACTACTGCGCGGATGCGTTGGTGATGCTGATGAACAGCGAAACGCTGGAGAACGACGTGTATCACATCTCCGCCGGCGTGGAGAGCAGCGTCAGCTTTGCCGAGATCGACAACGCCATGGCGGCGGCGCTGGAAAAGGCGCCGGTGGGCGATGAGTATGCGCAGGTGACGTATGACGCGCTGGTGAAAATGCGCCGCCAGCTGAAAGACATTTTCGGCCCGTGCAACGAGCGGCTGATGCTGAAAGCGATGCGCCTGTACGGATCGTTCGCCATGCTCAACGTGCGTTTCAGCAACGAGAAGATCCTCAAGCTGGGCATGCCGAAACCGCCGCGCTTCACCGACTACATTGCCGGCTGCGTGCAGTCGACCCGCGGGCTGTCTATCCAGCAGCAGATGGTGGTGGACTTCAAATAACCGCCGGGCGCAGCGGGCGCCCGAGATTATTGTCCGTTACCAGGACGAAGAGGACCAGAAGACGCGGCCGAGCACCACCAGTTGCTCCTTGCGCTGCTGATAGCTGAGGTGTTCGTCCTGGTACTCTTCCCGGTTGAGGGAGCGGATGACGACGCCGCCGTCCGGCTGCTCGATCAGCACCTTCACCCGCAGCAAATTGCCGTGGCGGATGGCATAAGTCTTGCCTTCGCGGATGCGCGTGTCGTCGGTGTTGATGCCGACCACGTCGCCGTCCTGCAGACGCGGTTCCATGCTGGAGCCGGAGATGCGGATAATGCGCGCGGCGTTGACCGCCACCCCCATCTTGTGCAGATAGTAACGGCGGAAAATCAGCGAAAACTCCTCGCGATCGACGATTTCGTAGCAGCCGTCGCCGGCGGAAAAATCAATATCCAGCAGCGGGATCTCCACAAACTCTTCCTTGTCTTGTTCGGTATCTTCCCATACCACCGGTTTCAAACGGGCGGGCTGGAAGTCCGACTCCGCCGCCACGTTGTCAAACGGGCGCACCAGCTGCTTTTCATGAAACACGTCGAACCAGCCCTTGGGCAAATTCAGCCTGGCCTCGATCCGCCTGGCCAGATTGTCGCCAAGATTGCGGGAGGATTTCTCCCCGATGATTTGGCTCAGCGTCGGCGCGGAAGACTCAACCAGCGTGGCGAACTCATTCTGGTTGACGCCTTGCCGGGCGTAGCGGGCCATCAATTCGCGCAGATTGTTGCGCCTGATTTCTTTAGTTTCCATCGTGCAATGATCGCACTCTTTAGCAAAAAGGTAAATAACGGTTTTGCTAAAAAACGCTTGCGCATAATTTAGCAATTAGCTAAAACAAAAAGGGTGAGCCAAAGGTTCACCTGTGCGGAGCGGCCTGTCATGATGAGAGGCCGCTCAGTGAAATCAAACGAGAGAGGGACTTTACGATGTACAAGATTGATTACAATAGCTACCGATCGGTCGCCAGCTTCGGCCACCGCGTGCGCTTTTTGGTGCTGCACTACACGGCGCAAAACTTTGCCGACTCGGTGACGTCGTTGACCGGAAAATCGGTCAGCGCGCACTATCTGGTGCCGGATCCGACCGAGGCCACCTATCAGGCTGCCGGCTTCAGCGGCGTGCGCATTTTCAACCTGGTGGACGAGAACGAGCGCGCCTGGCATGCCGGCACCAGCCAGTGGGGCACCCGCAGCAATATCAACGACACCTCCATCGGCATCGAGATCGTCAACCTGGCGAGCGGCGACGGTGAAAACATCACCTTCCCGCCGTTCAACCCGCAGCAGATCGAGGCGGTCACCCAGCTGGCACAGAACATCCTGCAGCGTTACCCGGACATCTCGCCGGTGAACGTGGTGGCGCACTCTGACATCGCGCCGGGCCGCAAGAGCGATCCGGGCCCGCAGTTCCCGTGGCAGCAGCTGTATCAGGCCGGCGTCGGCGCCTGGTATGACGAAGCCACCAAGCAGCAGCGCCAGCAGGAATACTGCCGCCAGGGGCTGCCGGCACAGGCCGAGCTGCTGAAACTGTTCGCCCAATACGGCTACGACACCTCTGCGGCGAACACCGCAGAAGGCTATCGCCAGTTGGTGCGGGCGTTCCAGCTGCACTTCCGCCAGCAGAAGTATGACGGCGTGATGGATGTCGAAACCGCCGCCGTTCTGCGCGCGCTGGTCGACAAGTACGCCGCCTGAGCCTGACCGCGAATGGGGGACGCCTCATTCGCCTTTTCCTTGCCGGGCTTCCTCCGCTAAAATAGCGGCCTGGCTGGTCTTTATCGGAGGCAGCGTGCGCCTCGATCGAAAAATCTCTTCCCTTGAATTGCTGACCTATCGCCACTATCGCATCGTTCACGGCGTGCGCATCGGGCTGGCGTTTATTCTGACCTTTCTGCTGATCCGCTTGCTGGCGGTGCCCGAAGGCACCTGGCCGCTGATCACCCTGGTGGTGGTGATGGGGCCGATCTCGTTTTGGGGCAACGTGCTGCAGCGGGCGCTGCAACGCATTGCCGGCACGGTATTCGGCGCCGCGTCCGGCCTGATCGCCCTGTATCTGGAACTCTATTCGCTGCCGCTGATGCTGGTTTGGTGCGGCGTGGTGATGTTCGTCTGCGGTTACCTGACGCTCGGCAAACGGCCGTATATGGCGCTGCTGGTGGGGATCACGCTGGCGGTGGTGTGCGGCGCGGGCGCCGGCGACATGCATACCGCGCTGTGGCGTAGCGGCGACGTGATCTTCGGCTCGCTGCTGGCGCTGCTGTTCACCAGCATTTACCCACAACGCGCCTATATTCTGTGGCGCATGCAGATGGCGGACTGCCTGCAAACCGCCGCCCGCCTCTACGGCGCGTATTTTTCACCGAACGTCATTGCGCGGCCGCGGCTGGAGCCGCAGCTCAAGGATCTGTTGAATCAGGTGGTGAAGCTACGCAGCCTGATCGTGCCCGCCAGCAAGGAAACCCGCATCCCCAAAGCGGTGTTCGAGGCGGTGCAAACTCTCAGCCGCAATCTGGTGTGCACGCTGGAGCTGATGGCCGACGCCTATTGGGCCTCGCGCGAAACGCACTTCATCATGTTGAACGCCCGCACGCTGCGCAGCACCCAGCTGCTGACGCTGAGCTCGCTGGAATCGCTGGCAGTGCTGATGCGCGAAGGGCCGCAGGCGCAGCGGCAGGCGGCGGCGGGGCAACTGGCGGAGATCGCCGGCGAGCTGAAAACGCTGATGCAGGAGGTGAGCCTCGGCCAGCACGGCGAAGCGCCGATTTACGGCTATGTCTGGCTCAGCATGGAGCTGGCGCAGCAGCTGGAAGAGCTGGGGGATCTGCTCCAGGTCTGCACCGCCGCCGGGCGCGAATAAGGGGTCAGATCATGAAGGCGGCGCTTTGGGTTTTGGCCGCCGAGGCAAAGTGGGTAAGATAAGGCAATCACTGTTGTGCCGGACCGCCACAAACCTGTATCTTGGTGCCATGTGGCCGTAAGCAAATGAATCTGTGTATTACTAAAGCAAGGGTATAAAGATGGATAATGCAAATAAGCCGAGTTTCCAGGACGTGCTGGAGTTTGTGCGTATGTTCCGCCGCAAAAACAAACTGCAACGCGAGATCGTCGACAACGAAAAGAAAATTCGTGATAACCAGAAGCGCGTGCTGCTGCTCGACAACCTGAGTGAGTACATCAAGCCCGGCATGAGCATTGAAGACATTCAGGGCATCATCGCCAACATGCGCAGCGACTACGAAGATCGCGTTGATGACTACATCATCAAAAATGCCGATCTGTCCAAAGAGCGCCGCGAGCTGTCCAAAAAGCTGAAAGCGATGGGCGAAGTGAAGTAACCCGCTTTAGCGGGCCGGGCGTCCTGCCTGGCCCGCCTAATTTTCCCTTCTTGCCGACACTGCCGTTTCCGTTGGGGCGTTCCCCGGCGGCCGAAGGCGCCTCCCCATCCTGCAGGATCTGCAGGTGACCGCCGGGGAACGCTTGTTACTGCTCCGATCCGTACATGTCGAAGTCGAAATACCTGTCGTTGATTTTCTTGTAAGTGCCGTTGGCGCGGATCGCCTGCAGCGCGTCGTTGAAGGCGTTAAGCAGCGCGGTATCGTCTTTGCGCACCCCGATGCCGTCGCCGATGCCGAAGTATTTGCTGTCGTTCAGTTCGGCGCCGATAAAGGCGAAATCTTTGCCGCCGGGCGTTTTGAAGAACTCGCTGGCGCTGACGCTGGCCAGCAGCGACGCATCCAGCCGGCCGTTGGCCAGATCTTCGTTCACTTCCTGTTGGCTTTGGTAGGCGACCACGTTGACGCCAGCCGGGCGCCACAGCGCGTTGGCGTAGGCCTCCTGGCTGGAGCCTTGCTGCACGCCGACCGATTTGCCCTTCAGCGAGGCGACGGTTGGCTGCAGGTTGCTGCCTTTATGCGCCACCAGCCGCGCCGGGGCGTTGGAGACCTTGCTGGAGAAGGCGATCTGCTGCTGGCGCTGCGGCGTGATGGTCATCGACGAGGCGATGGCGTCGAATTTTTTCGCCTGCAGGCCGGGGATCATGCCGTCCCAGCTGCTTTCCACCCACACGCATTTGGCCTGCATCTGGTCGCACAGCGCTTGGGCGATATCGACACCGAAGCCGGTCAGCTTGCCCTGCGGGTTTTTATACTCCAGCGGTGGAAAGGTGGGATCGATGCCCAGTTTGATCACTTTGCCGCTGAATTCACCGCTCAACGCGGGAAAACTCGCGGCCAGCGGCAGTAACAACAACAGCCCTTTGATGGTTTTCATGTCATTTCCTCAGCGTTGGCGATTAAACCGCGGGGCGAGCCAAAAAGCGCTCGACCAATTTGACCCAGTAGGTGGCGCCCAGCGACAGACTGTCGTCGTTGAAGTCATAACCGGGGTTGTGCAGGGAATTGCCCGGCGTGGCGGGGCCGTTGCCGATCGAGATGTAGCTGCCTGGGCATTTCTCCAGCATAAAGGCAAAATCTTCGCTGGCGGTAAACGGCCGCAGCGTGGGGATAACCCGGCTCTCTCCGGCCCATTCCAACGCCACCGCGCGCGCCAGCTCGGTTTCTGCCGGGTGGTTCACCAGCACCGGGTAGCCGTGCTGATAGTCGATCTCCGCGCGGGCGCCGAAGCTGGCGGCCTGCGCCGTGACCAGCTCGGTGATGCGCTGCTCCAGCCGCTCACGCACCGCTGCCGTCAGCGCGCGCACGCTGAGCGTCAGGGTGGCGGTCGCCGGGATCACGTTGGCGGCCTGGCCGGCCTGCATCGCCCCCACGGTGACGATCGCCGTTTCCTGCGGATCGATATTGCGCGCCACGATGGTTTGCAGGCTCATGACGATGGCCGCGCAGGCCACCACCGGATCGACGGTGCTCTGCGGCACCGCGCCGTGGCCGCCGTGCCCATGCAGGGTAATGTGTACCGTATCGGCCGAGCACATGAAGGGGCCGCTGGCGAAACCCAGGTGGCCGGTGGGGAAACCGGGCACGTTGTGCATGGCGAACACCGCGTCGCAGGGGAAGCGCTCAAACAGGCCGTCTTCAATCATCACTTTGGCGCCGCCGCCGCCTTCTTCCGCCGGCTGAAAGATCAGGTGCAGGGTGCCGCTGAAGTTTGGCTGCCGCGCCAGATAGCGCGCCGCCGCCAGCAGCATGGCGGTGTGCCCGTCGTGGCCGCAGGCGTGCATCACCCCGGAATGGGTGCTGGCGTGCGGCAAACCGGTCGTTTCGGCAATCGGCAGGGCGTCCATGTCGGCGCGGATGCCGAGCGATTTTCCCGGCCCGTGCTGCAGTGTGGCGACAACACCGGTTTGTCCTACGCCGCGCGTGACGCGGTAACCCCATTCCGCCAGCCGCTGCGCCACCAGATCCGAGGTCGCGAACTCCTGGAAGCCCAGCTCCGGGTGGGCGTGAATGTGGCGGCGAAGCGCGACCATCTCATCATGAACGGCGGCGATCTCAGGCAGTACGAGTGAAGGGCTCATCACGGTCTCCGGCAAAGGGTCCCGGCCAACGGGCGGGGAATGGGGCAGAGGGATAGGCATCGAGACTAGCAAACTCCGTTTTTGCCGGGTAGCCGCCGTTCGGTTATGCTGACAACCGATGATTGTCAGGAGGTGAACATGAAACTGCACCAACTGCAGGCGCTGGTGGCCAGCGCCGACAGCGGCAGCATTCGCGCGGCGGCGCGGCATCTGGGGCTGTCGCAGGCGGCGGTGACCCGCGCACTGCGCGAACTGGAGCAGGAGCAGGCGCTGCCGCTGCTGATCCGCACCCCGACCGGGCTGGGCTTTACCCCCTACGGCAAAACCCTGCTGGCACACGCCAGGCTGGTGTTGAATCAGCTGGAGCAAGCGCAAGGTGAAATGGCGGCGCTGCGCGGGCGAACGGCGGATCTGGTCAAGGCGGCGATCACCCCCTGGCTGATGCTGACGGTGCTGCCGCCGGCGGTGATGGCGTTTCGCAGCAAGGTGCCGGCGGTGCGGCTGGAACTGTCGGAAAGCCTGATGGCCAACGCTCAATCTCAGCTACGCGAGGGCACGATGGATTTCGCCATCACGCCGCTGCCGGCGTCGTCGGCGCCGCAGGAGTTCCACTGCGAGCCGCTGCTGGAGTATGAAACGGCGTACATGGTGCGGCGCGGCCACCCGCTGGCGCACAGCACCTCGCTGCATCAGCTGCTGGAGCAGGATTGGGTGATGAGCTATACCCCGGAAAGTTTCGATGCGCTGCGCGACGAGGTGTTTCACCGCCACGGCGCGCGCCTGCCGCGCCAGCGCATTATCCAGGCGCATTCGTTTGGCATGCTGCAGGCGCTGGTGGAGTCCGCCGAGATGTGCACCTGGTGCCCGCGGCCGATCGTCGCGCTGCCACAGTTCGCCTCCCGCGTGCAGCCGCTGGCGCTGCGGGAGAGCTGCCAACCGGCGCAGCTGAATATCGTCACCCGGCGCAACAGCATTCTGAGCGCCGCCGCGCATGCGTTTATCGATACGTTGGTGCGCACCCTGCGCCAGCAGGCACGATCGTCTCGGCCGGAAGATCGTCAGATCTACGATCGCGTGCGCCTGCTGATTTAGCGGATCCCCCCGGATCGACGATCCCGTAAATGGGATCGCGATCCGCATTTGTAGCATTTTTAGCCGCAATGTTAACGATATGTGATTTCGCTCAAATAATTATTTTTGCAGCTTTGGTTATATGTCGCTCTATGTTCACGTTGTCATTTTGAGTTTTCCTGGGTGTTTGATGATTAATCAATTGAAATTTATCACTTTATAAAGTTTGTTGTTTTTTGTCGGATAAAAATGACAACGTCAACATTAAGAAAATTCAAGCGTTTAACGAGTGTATTGGAGGAAGAGATGAGCCAGTTGCCGGAAAAAATGCGCGCGGTCGTTTGCCACGGCCCGCAGGACTATCGTTTCGAACAGGTGCCCACGCCGTTGCCGAAGGCGCGCGAGTTGGTGATCAAGGTGGAAGGCTGCGGCATCTGCGCCGGCGACTGCAAGTGCAAGAACGGCGCACAGATGTTTTGGGGGGAGAACCCGTGGGTCAAACCGCCGGTGGTGCCGGGGCATGAGTTTTACGGCCGCATCGCCGCGCTGGGCGAGGGCGCGGAAGGCAAATACCGGCTCGGCGAGCGGGTGATCGCCGAGCAGATCGTGCCGTGCTGGGAGTGTCGCTACTGCAAATCCGGCAGTTATTGGATGTGTGAGACGCATAACATTTACGGTTTCCAAAAAGACGTGGCGGAGGGCGGCATGGCGGAGTACATGCGCTTTTCCGAGAACGCCATCGTGCACAAGATCCCGGAAAGCCTGAGCCATGAAGACGCGGTCTTGATTGAGCCGATGGCCTGCGCCATTCACACCGTGGCGCGCGGCGATATCCAGCTGGACGACGTGGTGGTGCTGGCCGGCGCCGGGCCGCTCGGGCTGTGTATGGTGCAGGTGGCGCGCCTGAAGACGCCGAAGAAACTGATCGTGATCGACGCCATCGACGAGCGGCTGGCGCTGGCGAAAGAATTTGGCGCCGACGTGGTGATCAACCCGCTGAAGGAAGACGCCGACCAGATCGTCAAATCGCTGACCGGCGGCTACGGCTGCGACGTGTATATCGAGGCCACCGGCGCGCCGATCGGCGTCACCCAGGGGCTGCAGATGATCCGCAAGCTGGGTCGCTTCGTGGAGTTCAGCGTGTTCGGCAAAGAAACCACCGTCGACTGGTCCATCATCGGCGATCGCAAAGAGCTGGACATTCGCGGCGCGCACTTGGCGCCCTACAGCTACGAAATCGCCATCGATCTGTTTGAGCGCGGGCTGGTGACCTCCAATGGCGTGGTTACCCACAGCTATTCATTGAACGACTGGGACGAAGCCTTCGCCCTGGCGGACTCGACCGACTCCATCAAGGTGATCCTGGTTCCCTGACCCTCCCGCTGTACCGCTGTTGCAGTCACGGCCGCCGGCCCGTCCGCAATGGGGGGCCGGCCGGTCGGCCAAACGTAAAGACATGCTGTTGCTCTGATAACCACAACAAGAAGCTTCCCTACAGGAGAATTGGCTATGTTTTCATTATTCAAAAAGACCCTGCCTTTTATCGTCGCCGGTGGAATGTTGGCGGCCAGCCATGGGGCGCTGGCCAAGCAAATCACTATCGGTATGTCGTTCCAGGAAATGAACAACGACTACTTTGTCACCATGAAGCAGGCGCTGGATCAGGCGGCGGCGGATATCGGCGCCAAGGTGTACGTGGCCGATGCGCGCCATGACGTCGCCAAACAGATCGGTGACGTGGAAGACATGCTGCAGAAGAAGGTGGACATCCTGCTGATCAACCCGACCGATTCGGTGGGGGTACAGTCGGCGGTGATCTCCGCCCATAAGGCCGGCGCGGTGGTGGTGGCGATCGACGCGCAGGCGGAAGGGCCGCTGGACTCGTTCGTCGGCTCGGAAAACTACGACGCCGGCTTCCAGGCGGGCGAGTACCTGGCGAAAGCGCTGGGCGGCAAAGGCAAGGTGGCGATCCTCGACGGCATCCCGGTGGTGCCGATCCTGGAGCGCGTGCGCGGCTTTGAAGCGGCGATGAAGAAATACCCCGACATCAAGATCGTCACCAAGCAAAACGGCAAGCAGGAACGCGACACCGCGCTGACCGTGACCGAAAACATGCTGCAGTCGGCGCCGGATCTGGCGGGCATCTTCAGCGTCAACGACGTCGGCGCGCTCGGTGCCCTGGCGGCGATCGAAAGCAACGGCGCCAAGGTCAAGCTGGTGAGCGTCGACGGCCAGCCGGAAGCCATCAAAGAGATCCTCAAGCCGAACTCGCCGTTTATCGCCACTTCGGCGCAGTTCCCGCGCGACCAGCTGCGCATCGCGCTCGGCATTGCGCTGGCCCGCTACTGGGGCGCCACGGTGCCGAAAACCGTGCCGGTCAAAGTGAAGCTGATCGACCGCAGCAATGCGGCCGGCTTTAGCTGGTAACAGCGGCCGGGTTCGCCCCGCTGCGGCGGGGCGTTCGGCGCGGAGGGCAATGCGGTGACACCTTTACTGGAACTGAAACGAATAAAAAAGAGCTTTCCCGGCGTGAAGGCGCTGGACGGCATCGATCTGGCTATTCAACGCGGCGAAGTGCACGCCCTGCTGGGCGAAAACGGCGCCGGCAAATCGACGCTGGTGAAAATCATGTGCGGCATCTATCAGCCGGACGAGGGCGATATTTTTATCGACGGCGAGCAGCGCCGCTTTAACAACTATCGCCAGGCGATCGAGGCCGGGGTCGGCATTATTTTTCAGGAATTCTCGTTGATTCCCTACATGAGCGCCATCGACAACATCTTCCTCAACCGGGAGATCAGGAACCGCTGGGGCCTGCTGGATCGCCGGGCGATGCGGCGCAAGGCCGAGGCCATTTTCAAACGGTTGACGGTGGCTATCGATCTCGATTGCCCGGTGGAACAGCTGAGCGTGGCGCAGCAGCAGTTCGTTGAGATCGCCAAGGCGCTGTCGCTGGAGGCGCGGGTGCTGGTGCTGGATGAACCGACCGCCACGCTGACGCCGGGCGAGGCCGAGCACCTGTTCAGCGTGATGAACGATCTGCGGCTGCTGGGCGTCGGCATGGTGTTTATCTCGCACCACCTGGACGAGATTTTCACCATCTGCGATCGCATTACCGTGCTGCGCGACGGCGCTTACATCGAAACGCTGGCCACCGGCGACACCAACGTGGAAGAGCTGGTGCGGCTGATGGTCGGGCGCAAAATCGAGAACGCCTTCCCGGTGAAACAGCACCCGGTCGATACCGCGACGGTGCTGCTGGAGGCGGAGATCCAGCGCGAGAAGCACGGCGCGACCGACCGCTTCCACCTGTACAAGGGCGAGATCCTCGGCTTCGCCGGGCTGGTGGGCTCCGGGCGCACCGAGACCGTCTCGGCGCTGATCGGCGCCAGCCGCTGCCACCGCAAACGCGTCAGCCTCGGTGGCCAACCGGCGGCGCTGCGCTCCCCGGCGCAGGCGCTGGCGCAGGGCATCGGCCTGCTGCCGGAGAGCCGTAAAACCGAGGGCCTGGTGCTGCCGTTTTCGGTGGCGCAGAACATCACCCTCAACCGGCACCACCGGCGCGGCAAGATCTTCGTCAGCGCCCGCCAGGATCGCGACGTGGTGCGGCGGCTGATCCGCGCCGTGGGGGTGAAAACCCCGGACGCCGAGACCGCCGTCAGCACCCTGAGCGGCGGCAACCAGCAGAAGGTGGTGATCGCCCGCTGGCTCAACAACGACTGCAACATCCTGATCTTCGACGAACCGACGCGCGGCATCGACGTGGGCGCCAAGGCCGAGATCTATCAGCTGATGCAGCAACTGACCCAGCAGGGCATCTCCATCATCATGATTTCCTCCGAACTGCCGGAGATCATCGGCGTGTGCGACCGCGTGCTGGTGTTTCGCGGCGGCCACATCGTCGCCGAGCTGACCGGCGACGACATCGAATCCAACCACATTATGCTTCACGCGACCGGGAGTGCCTTATGATCGGAATTGAACAACCCGCCGTGGCGCGCCGCGCCGCCGGCCCCAGCCTCGGCAAGCGTTGGGAAAAACTGTTGCATCACCCGGCGGTCTTGCCGTTTATCGGCTTCGCTGTCCTGTTCGTATTGATGAGCCTGCTGAACGACAGCTTTCTCAGCGTCAACAACCTGACCAACGTGGCGCGCCAGGTGTCGATTAACGCCATCATCGCGGTGGGCATGACCTGCGCCATCCTGACCGGCGGCATCGATCTCTCGGTGGGGCCGGTGATGGCGCTGGCCGGTTCGGTCGCCGCCGGGCTGATGCTGGCGGCGGTGCCCATTCCGCTGGCGATGGTGGCGGCGCTGGCGGTCGGCGCGCTGTTCGGCCTGGCCAACGGCGCCTGCATCGCCTACCTGCGCATGCCGCCGATCATCGTCACCCTGGCGTCGATGGGCATCGCCCGCGGCCTGGCGCTGCTCTATACCGGCGGCTACCCGATCTCCGGCCTGCCCGACGTCTTCTCCTTCTTCGGCCGTGGCACGGTGCTGGGCATCCAGGTGCCGATCCTGATCATGCTCGGCGTGTACGTGTTGGCCTGGCTGATGCTCAACCAGCTGCCGTTCGGCCGCTACGTCTATGCGATGGGCGGCAACGAAGAGGCGGCGCGCCTGAGCGGCATCCGCGTGCCGCGCTACAAGATGCTGGTGTACGTGATCAGCGGCCTGACCGCCGCGCTGGCCGGGCTGGTGCTGACCTCGCGCCTGATGAGCGGGCAGCCCAACGCCGGCGAAGGCTTCGAGTTGGACGCCATCGCTGCGGTGGTGCTGGGCGGGGCTGCGATCTCCGGCGGGCGCGGAGCCATCGTCGGCACGCTGGTGGGGGCGATGATGCTCGGGGTGCTCAACAACGGCCTCAATCTGATGAACGTGTCGCCGTATATCCAGAACGTGGTGAAGGGCGGCATCATCCTGGCCGCCATCTACCTCAGCTCCGTGCGGCGCAAATAGGGGGCGCGATGGCAGTCTTTCTTGGCATAGACGTCGGCGGTACGGTGATCAAGGCCGGGCTGTACCGGGCAAGCGGCGAAGAGCTGGCGATCGCCGAGCGCGACGGCGCGGCGATTGCCGCCCAGCCGGGCTTCAGCGAACGCAATATGGACGCGCTGTGGGATGGCGTTTGCGCGGCGATCCGCCAGACGCTGCACGCGGCGGGGCTGGAGGCCGGGCAGGTGCGCGGCGTCAGCTTCTCGGCGCACGGCAAAGGGCTGTACGCCATCGACCGCCACGGCAAGCCGGTCGGCAACGGCATCCTCTCTTCGGACAACCGCGCGGCGGCCACGGTGGCTGAGCTGCGCCGCGCCGGCGTGGACGCGCAGACCTACCCGCTCAGCCTGCAGCCGCTGTGGCCCAGCCACCCGGCGCTGCTGCTGCGCTGGCTGAAGCAGCAGCAACCGGCGCAGTACGCCGCCGTCGATCGCATCCTGATGGCGCACGACTACCTGCGCTTTCGCCTCACCGGCGAGGCTGCGGCCGAGGTGACCAACATCTCAGGCAGCAACCTGTTTAACCAGCACAGCGGCGCTTACGATCCGGCGCTGATGGCGGCCTTCGGCATCGAAGAGGCGCAGGAGAAAACCGCGCCGGTGATCGGTTCGGCGCAGCTGGCCGGGCGGGTGACGGCCGCGGCGGCGGCGCAGTGCGGCCTGCGGGCAGGCACCGCGGTGTACGGCGGCCTGTTTGACGTGGTGGGCGCGGCGCTCAGTTCCGGCGTGGCCGACGATCGCACGCTCAGCGCGGTGGCGGGCACCTGGTCGATCGCCACCTGCGTGACCGAGCGCATCATTTCCGCCGATTACCCCTACGCCTGGGGGCGCTACTGCATCGACGGCCGCTATTTCGTGCACGAAGGCAGCCCGACCTCGGCCGGCAATCTGGCCTGGTTCCTGCGCCAGTTCTGCGCCGACGACCGGCAGCGCTACGCCCAGTTCAATGCCTGGGTGGCCGAGCGCCGCGAGCAGCCCAGCGGGCTGCTGTTCCTGCCTTATCTGTACGGTTCCAACCTCGGCGGCAACACGCCGGGCGGGCTGATCGGCCTGAGCGCCCACCACGAGATGGCGGACGTGGTGCAGGCGATCTACCAGGGCATCGTGTTCTCGCACCTGATCCATCAGGAGCGCATGGTGCAGCTGAACCCGCGCATTGAGCGGGTGCGCATGACCGGCGGGCCGACGCAGTCCGAAGTCTGGATGCAGATGTACGCCGACGCCGGCAACCTGCCGCTTGAGGTGGTGGAAACTCGCCAGAGCGGCTGCCGCGCCGCCGCCCTGTGCGCCGCCGTCGGCGCCGGGGAGTACGCCGGGTTCGCTGAAGCGATCGCCGCCGCGCCGCCCAAGCTGCGCTGTTATTATCCCGCGACCGCCGCCCATCGGCGCCTGCGCGCCCAGCAGGCGCGCTATCTGGCGGTTGCTCAGGCTTTGAGTGAGGTGACTGATGCAAACGACTAACGCCGCCTGTCTGGGGCTGTATGAAAAAGCGCTGCCCGCCGATCTGAGCTGGCCGCAGCGGCTGGCCATCGCCGCCGAGCTGGGCTTTGAGTTCGTGGAGATGTCGATCGACGAACAGCCGGCACGCCAACAGCGGCTGGACTGGGATCGCCGCCAGCGGCTGGCGTTTATCCAGGCGCGGCTCGACAGCGGGGTGACGGTGCCGAGCCTGTGCCTGTCGGCGCACCGGCGCGACCCGTTCGGCAGCGCCGACGCCGCCACCCGCGAACGGGCGCGGGTGCTGATGAGCAAGGCGCTGGAACTGGCGACGGATCTCGGCATCCGCAACATCCAGCTGGCGGGCTACGACGTCTATTACGAACCCGCCGATCGCCACAGTCGCGAACGCTTTATCGAGGGTATGCAGTGGGCGGCGGCGCAGGCCGCCAGGGCGCAGGTGATGCTGTCGGTGGAGGTGATGGACACGCCGTTCATCAACAGCATCAGCAAATGGCGCGACATCGCGCGCCACGTCAACAGCCCGTGGTTCACGGTGTATCCCGATCTCGGCAACCTCAGCGCCTGGGGCAACGACGTCGCCGCCGAGCTGGCGCTGGGCATCGGCAGCATCACCGCCGTGCACCTCAAAGACACCGTGGCGGTGGGGCCGGGCAGCGCCGGGCAGTTCCGCGACGTGCCGTTCGGCGAGGGCTGCGTGGATTTCGCCCACGCCTTTTCCGTGCTCAACGCGCTCGGCTATCGCGGCCCCTACCTGCTGGAGATGTGGGCGCGCGAAGACGGGCAGGACAAGCAACGTATCGCCCAGGCCAAGGCCTGGATCGAACAACAAATGAATGAGGGAGGCATCGCATGCTGAACGAACTCAAGCGGCAGGTGCTGGCCGCTAACCTCAGCCTGCCGGCATACGGGCTGGTGACCTTTACCTGGGGCAACGTCTCGGCGATCGACCGCCAAAGCGGGCTGGTGGTGATCAAGCCTTCGGGCATCGCCTACGAGGCAATGACGCTGGAGGATTTGGTGGTGGTGGATCTGGAGGGCAAGGTGCGCGAAGGGCACCGCAAACCCTCATCCGACACCGCTACCCACCTGGCGCTGTACCGCGCCTTCGCCGATATCGGCGGCGTGGTGCACACCCACAGCCGCAACGCCACCATCTGGGCGCAGGCCGGGCAGCCGATCCCGGCGCTGGGCACCACCCACGCCGACTACTTTTACGGCGACATTCCCTGCACCCGGCCGATGAGCGAGGCGGAGATCGCCGGCGACTACGAGGGGGAAACCGGCAAGGTGATTATCGAGACCTTCAAGCAGGCGGGGCGCGATCCGCAGCAGGTGCCGGGGGTGCTGGTCTATTCCCACGGCCCGTTTGCCTGGGGCAAGGACGCGGTGGATGCGGTACACAACGCGGTGGTGCTGGAAGAGGTGGCGATCATGGCGATGGCGACACGCCAGCTGGCGCCGGCCATCGCCCCGATGCAGCCGGAGCTATTGGACAAACATTTCCTGCGCAAGCACGGCAAACACGCCTACTACGGGCAATAGCGCCCGTCAGCGATTCAACAGCGAGCCGGTGAAGAACTCTCTGCGCACCGGCAACTCGCCGCGCGGGCTGTGAATGGCGCTGAACAGCAGCTCCGCGGCGATCTCCCCCAGTTTCTGCGTATCGTGATACACCCCCGGAATGTGCAGGCCGTAAGCGCCGGCGCGCGGCGGCTCGTCTATCGAAAAGAACTTCACCTGCTGATAAAGCCCCATCTCGTGGCAGATGGCGATGGCGCCCAGCGTGATGATGCCGTTCAGGCCGATGATGCAATCCGGGCGGTTTTCCGGCTGCGCCAGATAGGCACGCACCTCGCTTTCCTGCGAGGTGAAATCGTAGTCGCCGTTGATGATGTGAATCTCACGGCCGCTGCCCTGCAGCGCCGCGACGATGCCGGCGGTGCGCGTTAGCGTAATTTCCGAATCCGCCGGGCCGCCGATAATCAAAAGCTTCTGCTCCGGCTGCTCCGCCAGATAACGCCCGGCCAGCACGCCGATCTCACGGTTATCGAGGAACACGCCGCTCAGCTGCTGATCGTAGAGATCGCGGTCGATCAGGATCAGCGGCACGCCGTACACCTCGGCCAGCTCGAGATAGGCGGGGCGATAGCGCTTGTCGTCGCGCACCGCCGACAGCAGGATGCCGCGTGCCTTATAGCCGAACAGCGCCTGAATGGCGCGCATTTCCGCCTCTTCGCTGCCGTCGGTGTCGAACAGCATAATCTGGTAGCCCTGCTGACGCGCAATGCGCGACACGGTCTTGATCAGGCCGGAATAGAACGGGTTGTACATGCTGCTGGTGACGATGCCGATAATCTGGCTGCTGCTGCTTTTCAGCCCCTGCGCGAACGCGTTGGGCACATAGTTCAGCTCTTTGGCGATGGCGTGAATGCGCTCGCGGGTTTCCGGCTTGACCAGCTCGGGCTTATTGAAGGCGCGGGAAACGGTGATATTGGTCACCCTGGCGCGGCGGGCGATATCCACGATAGTGGCATTGGGATTGGCTTTCGACACCGTCTTTCCTTGCGTTATGCCTCAACAGATCCCTTATTGTAGGGAAAGGACGGGGGCGGTGCTAGGGGGGAGTTGGGGGGAGGGAAAATAATGGAATGAATATAGAGGTAATAATGTCGTTAGTTTATTAATTGTAAGTTTAATCATTTTATGTGGCTATATTTTGTTGGCGGGGAGTTTGATAAGGTGTGTTTATGGTCGAAGTTAGGTGTGAATGGCTGCTTTGTGCTGAAAGCAGACCTATATTTACTCCTCCTCACTGAGGTTATACTCAGACTGCCCACTGCTGACCACCGTGATATAAAAGGAGTTCTGCTGATTTAAATAGCGAAAGTTTCACTAAAGAGGATGTAAAATGACACTACCCAAGTTCAGAAATGACCTACAAGTTGAAGCTAATTACTCTATCAATCAAGCCAGTGAAATGGTTGGGAAAACGGTGAAATCTGTCCAGATTGGTTTTCAGAAAACGGGAGCACAAGTTCATCAGACTGAAATGCTAATCATCACGTTTACAGATGACACTCAACTCGCGATCTCAACAGGTTCGAACGTTGTAAACATAACGTCGCAAATTGGGCGTGGTGGCAGCGATGAGCTTAAGCCTGCGGATTTTCACGTAGATCTTGATTTGACCTGGCAAAAATAACAAATCCGGCCGTGCCAGCGGCTTTTTTCATACTCGCCCGGCTGGCACTGCCACAAACCTAATCCTGTAAGGTGACACTTAAGCGTGTCAGAACTGCGCAATAACCACCTTCACTTTTCCTTCCGCATCTTTAGATTCCAGATCGGTTTTCACACCCAAAGGATTATTTATGTAGCAATCCGGGTCATATACAAACAAAATCAGCGTATCGCAGTCCTGATGAGTGCGGTAGCGCGCCATATCAATAAGCAACTCCCCGCCAACTTTACCGGCTCCCAGCGACTCACGGGTTTTCTTCACCTCGATCACAATTTTCTCTTTTTTCAAAAGAAAGTCCTGTCTCGAGGCTGCGCCCGCAAAGCTGGGGGTATACTCTTCCGCCCTTATATCATTAAAGTGAAGCGTCAGCAGCGCATAAACCATATCCTGTACGTCATACTCATCATTAACTTCAAGCGGCGTACGGCCGTTGTGCCGTCTCTTCAACTGGCGAACAAAGGCTGGAAACCTGTTAAGAATATTAAGCACGAGGCTCAGCGCTGAACTTTCTTGAAGCGTATTCGTACTGACCGCAGAGTGCGCAAGATCATCTCTCGCCGCATCAAACAACGGCTTATAACTTCTTATCAGGGTCTTGTAATTACTAAACCAACTGTTGCTTACAGTATTAAAGTCATTGTAATAATCAGACTCTTTTCCGTAGCTGTCCTCTATTAACTTTTTCACTCTGGAGATCCAGTTTTGATATTTACCGGAATCAACATAAGTTTCCATATTGTGAGTGAGAACGCTCCGCTCAGTATACTTTGTGGAAATGAGCGCCTCATAATCTTTTTCAAGCGCCTTAAATCTTTCTTCCAGTTGTTGGTTTGTCATGGTGTCTTCCGGGCTGCATAGTCTGGTAACAAGGTTTAGCATATAGAAACTCTACCATACTTAACCTTCTTTTCTTCACACTGGAGTCAACAGTCATTCTATCCAGTGCCCCCAGTGATCCTACCCGCTGCGGCATTCCTCTGTCCGAACGAAGGAATGAGACAGGACAAAACCGCCCGGAAATGCAAAATTGTCCAGTGCCGTACGCGCCCCAATCCTATTTATTTACTTCATAGCTTTTCAGTAAGGAACGAATAAATATTTTAATTTCTGCTGTGATTAGTATCGGACGGTGCTATGTCTGCTCTTCGCTCAAAACCGCCCCTCTAATGCTGCGTATCAAATCAATAAACCAGCACCAGCAGCTGTGGAACGGAAGCATTGTGGGGCTCCTTGAGGAAAACAGCAATCCACGCCTAAGAACGATCGAAAAAGCAACGTGGACGATGAGCCCACGATCGACTACCGATAACAACACCGCTAATCTGGCAGCGACTTTTCACCCCTCAACCTCCCGCCACAACCCTGGCAATAACCCCAACGTCTCATCAATCAGCGCCCGCCGGTCATTGCCCGGCTTCCAGATGGTCACCATGGTTTGGCTGATCCCCTGGCTGCCTACTTCGGTGCGCAGCGTGTTGACGTTTTTCCACTGTTCTGCATGCATATGCGTCGGCAAGAATCCCCAGCCGCAACCCTGTTCAAGCAGGGCGCGCAGCATCTCCAGCTCGTTGGTGAAAATGGTATGCCCGGAAATCTGCAGGCGGCGCGCCACCGGTTCGTCAGAATCCGGGTGCATGATCACCTGCGGCGTGAGCGAAAGTTCCAGCAGCGAGAGCGGCTGTTCCGCGCCGGGGAAAAGCGTTTTGGCGGCGTAAAAATCCATCTCTATCGCCCCTAGGGCGCGCCACTCCATGGCGTCGCCCACGCTGCGATGGCGCGCCTGGCAGATGCCCAGATCGGCCTGGCCGCTTGCCAGCAGGCTTTCCGCTTCGTCGCGCGAGGCGTTAATCAGGCTCAGGCGCGTGTTGCGTTGGGCCATGGCGGCAATCATCGTCTGCAGCAGCGCGCGGGGCGTGAAGGGATCGTAGACCAGTGAGATTTCCTGCGCCGCGCTCTTCGGTACGTCTTTGGCGAACGCCTCAAACGCTTTCACCTGGCGCATCAGCAGGTGCGCCTGGCGTTGCAGTTGTTCGCCCTCTGGCGTCAGGTGCAGGCTGCGCCCCTCGCGCAGGAACAGCGCATAGCCCAAGCCATCCTCGAGAAAATCAATCAAATCACGCAGCGTCGTGCGGTCTTTGCCCAGCTTGAGCGCGGCTTTCGCCAGGCTGCCGTGCTCGGCCACGGCGGTGAAGGCTTCCAATTGGGCAAAGGAATAAATCAGGCTCGGCACGCGGTTCTCCCGTCGATTTTTTGGGGGATTTTCCCCCATCAGGCGTTTTTTATTATAGGCCGCGTTTTTTTAAGCTGAACGCCTTCCTGAGCTAAGCGAGAAAAAATATGAAAAGCAAAGTGTTTAACCGCAGCCTGCTGGCGGGCGTTGTCATCAGTCTCTGCAGTGGCCTGTTGGCGCCCGCCGCGCTGGCCGCCTGTGCGGGCACAGAACTCAGCGTCTGTCCCGCGCCTTTCGATACGCAATTGCCGGACACGCACAAGATGCTCACCTGGAGCCAGAGCGACCGGGTGATCGGTTTTCGTAACGACTACCGCAACTATGCGGGGGATGTGTTTCATCACGGCAAGGCCACACCGCTGGTGGCTGCCGCTAAACAGCTAACGAATGCCAGCTATCGGGTGAATGGCAAAACCTACCACCTGCAGGACTATCTGCAGCGCCAGAACGTCAGCGGCATGCTGGTATTGAAAGACGGCAAAATCGCCTGGAAATATCTGGGGCAGGGCAATACCGACGCCACGCTGTGGACGTCGCGCTCCGTGGGCAAATCGGTGGTCGCCACGCTGGTGGGCGTGGCGATTAAACAGGGCAAGATCCGCTCGCTCGACGATCTCATCACGCAATACGAACCCGATCTGAAAGGCACCGCGTGGGACGGCGTGACCCTCAGGCAGCTGATCACCCATACCTCCGGCGTGGCGTGGAATGAGGATTACACCAACCCGAAATCGGACTTCGCGCAGCTGACCGAGTGTGAAGCCAAGCCCGGCACCTACGCCTGCGTGCGCAAACTGGTGGCCGGTTTGCAGCGTGCGCATCCGGCCGGGCAGAACTGGTCTTACTCCTCCGGCGGCGCGTGGCTGCTGGGCGACGTGCTGGAGCGCGCCACCGGCATGCCGCTGGCGGCCTATCTGCAGCAAAGCATCTGGCAGCCCTACGGCATGGCGAGCGACGGCGTGTGGCATGCCTACGCCAAAGGCCAGCACGACGTGGGCGCGCACGGGTTCAACGCCACGCTGGAAGACTGGGGGCGCTTCGGCGAATTCATTCTGCATAACGGGAAGCTGCCGAACGGCAAACAGATCTTGCCGGCCGATTGGGTAGCCCAGTCGTCCAACTGGACGCGGGCGACAGGCTCGGTATCGGCGGCCCATCCCAACGGCATCTATGGCTTCCAGTGGTGGAACAACGAAGTGCCGGCCAATGCGGCCAACGTGGAACCCGCCCCGCAGGCGTCCCTGAAACATTCCCTGTGGGCGCTGGGGATCTTCGGTCAGATGATCATGGTCAATCAGGCGGAGAATCTGGTGATCGTCCAGTGGTCCACCTGGCCGCAGGCGGAGCCGTCCTTCAGCGCACAACCGCTGGAGGCTTCGCTGATGTTTAGTGCGATAGCGAAGGAACTGCGTTAACCCTCAGTAGCGAGCAGGGGCGGTTGCCATTCCGCCCTTGTTATAAATGTGCCCGTGCATATAACAGCGCGGAAACGGCGATCTGGGCTATGCTTTTCACCACATCCATTTTGCGCCGAAACGGGCGTGACAAAAGTGCGACATGTCAGGCCAGGTTGAAGCTCTTTATCGAACGGCTCTCACAGGAGTGGCTAAATTGAAAATCGATTGGCATAGCGCATTGCTAACACGCGCCACGATCGTGGATAAAAGCTACAAAAATACGCAAAACGTCCGTCGTTTCATGGTTGAGGCGTGCGGAGAGGATTTTCGCTTCGATCGTGAATTTATGGCATGGATACGCAATGACGTGCCAAAGACGTTAGGTGATGTGGTCGATGAGTGGCAGCGTAGGCACATCATCAACCCTGGCAGATAGGGTTCAATCTGAGGGCCGGTAGGTGCGGTATTTGGACACGGTATGCCGCCAAGCAGATTGGCTCAGCACATAAAGCGGAACGTTGTCCCTAAATATGATGGCATTGTTCCGCTTGGTACTCTTCTTTTCTCGCAAACCTTGCCAAGATCGCCTTTATACCAGCGCTATCCCTAACCCCGCCGATCAAACCGAAACCAGCGCCGGGATCAGCAGTTGCGGGGCGAGGAGGGCGATTGAGGTTATTGGGGGGAGCGCTCCTCGCATCAGCATAAAAAATATAGCGTTACACTCTAACTAGCGACTCCGTTTCAGTGAGCGAGAGCTGATAGCGTTTTACTGCCTCTGCAAAGGCTTGAGCGGCATCGGCATTCGAGACCATATATTCTTCAGTTACACCCGTTTGAGAGTGGAAAGTAATATTCCCATAAATACAAATAGGGATTTGATAGTTGTCTTTGAATCTGCGGTCTGGTGAGCCATTCTTGTTCGTTTTAGCCCATGTATGCCCAGCTATACTGGCATCACTTGGAACGCCATCCTCTTCATGGAATCCGCGAGGTTCTGCACTAATTTGTAATTCTCGTAAGTCAATTAGAGCAAATGCCCCATCAGCTCGCGGTATGACTGCAACACCGGGGTAAAGCAAAATATCGTCACCATTGGCATTTTCAAACCGCATCGCTCGACCTGTAAACTGAATGAGATCAGTTGAACTAAAATCGAAGGCAACAGGATGACGATTAACAGACCGTGTGGCTAACGTCCTTTCGGCAAACTGGTCTACAGCCTTATCAGCAGTAATATCCCATTTTTTGACGCTCGATTTTAACACGTCGAATGCACGAACCATTGCGTCATAAGCCCTCTGTGAGGCATCACTGCTTTCGAAAGTGATAGCAATTTTTGTACTGTCTTCCCAAGACACGAGGCGAGATATTTCTGTTTGGGTTTGGGGAAGTTTGATCTCAAGTTCTGCTATACGACGCTTGTAGAACAAGCGGAATAGGCTTGATTTACGTCGAGCCAACTCGCTCTTTTGTTTTGACTCTTCAGCAATTGCCTCTTGTAAATCAGCTTTTACCTCAGCTCTTTGCTCACGTGCTTTGGCGAGCAAGTCTCGTAAAGGTAAAAGAGATGTGCTTGTCAAAACTTCAACAGAAGCACTGGAAATTTCATTCATGCCAGCTTGAGGCATATAAATTTTGGCGTTTGATGGAACGTTACCTGGCGTTGTCTCCGGCATTTCAAGATGAGTTTCTGTAGCAGACGGATTCAGTGGATGGGTAACTGAGTGCTTGGCTCCGTAGGAAAAATTAGGTGTTGTATAAGATAAACCAGAACCCGGTAGTCCTACGGTTGCTCTAATCCCTTTTTGCCCAACATTGACTGTTGCGCCCGGTACACCGATGCTCGCGCTGATTCCACGCTTACCAATATTGAGGCGAACGCCGGGGAAAAGCGTAAAGGTTTGTCTGAAACGGAGAGACATAAGGTAATCCCTGTGTAGTAATACGCACTAAAGTCTGAAATTTTCTTCGTATAAACATTAAATCGATACAGAAGCCTAATCCTTAGCCCATTCCAATACTAACTTATAGGAATTGATTATTGCTTCAAAAAATACAGCAATGAGCTGATTTCATCGTAAGTGATTTTCGCACCCCATGAGATAGATATCCATATAAATTATGGTGATGATGCTCAAGGTTAGCTTGCGGATAGTACTGTTATAGCCGTTAATTCTAATGATCAAGCGCGAAAAATATTTGGATGCTAATTATGAAAGGTGATCTCGAGCTACATTTCCCATTAATCTCACAATGTGGCCGATTGGAGGCTGCTCACTTCCATCTTCGCCCATAATATTTGCCAATACCCCCCAAAATCTAGCGTGTGAACTCAGGCGCTGTGTTAACGCCGCTTGCGGACGAGTAAATCACCTGCAGCACTTCCCATCATCCCACTGTTCTCACTCTTAACCCCGCCGATCAAACCGATACACCAGCGCCAATGCCAGCGCCAGGATCAAAAGCGGCGGGGCGAGGGCGGTGAAGGGCGCGTTGAGGGCGAACAGCAACCCCAGGTTGAGAACGATCTGGTAAGCGATGTAGGTCAGCAGCCCGATGATGACGCCAAGCGCTAACCGGCTGCCCATGCCGGGGGCGCGTGGAGCGGTGAAGGTAAACGGGATGGCCAGCAAAATCATCGCCAGCACCAGCAGGGGCTGGCCGAGTTTTTTCCACAGCGCCAGGCGGTATTCGGTGCTGGGCTGTCCCGAGCCTTGCAGGTAATCGATATAGCGTTCCAGCTGTTGCAGCGAGAAACTGCCGGCCGGCAGGGTCAGCTCTTTCAGGCTCGGTACGGCGAACAGCGAGCGCCACGGCAGGCTGCTTTGCCGCTCAATCGTCTCCTTTCCGCCTTGCCAGCGTTTCTGCATTACGTTGTGCAGCAGCCAGCTGCCGTCGGCGGCGGTGCTGGCGCTGTCGGCGTAAATGTAAGATTCCAGCGCGCGGTTGGCCCGATAACGGAAGATCTCAATGCCGTGGGGCTGGTCGTTCTCATCGACGGTTTTGACCGTCACAAATTCGTTGCCGTGCCGCGCCCACAGCGGGTTAACGTTGACGTCGTTATCGTTCGACTGCGCCAGGGCGTTGTTCTTCATTTGCAGCGCGCGTTGCTGCAGCGGCGAGGCGGCCCACTCATCGAGGGCGCCGAGTGAGAGGTTCATCAGCAGCCCGGCGGCGAGCATCACCAGCGCAATGCGGAATATCGACATCCCGGCGGAGCGGATCGCGGTCAGCTCCAGGGTTTTGGACAGCTGCCCCAGCCCGACGATGCCGCCGAGCAGCGCGATAAACGGCCCCAGATCGACCAGGCTGCGCGGCAGGGTCATCACGGTCACCAGCAGCGCCTGCTGCCAGCGGTAGCCGCCCGGGGTCACGTCCTCCAGCTCGTTGATCAGCGTAAAGGTGGTGAACAGCGGGATGAGCAGCCCGGCTGCGGCGGCGAAGCCGATGAACACGTTGCGGATCAGGTAACGGCTAAAAATAGTCATCGGGAGGGTTTCCGCAGCAGGGATAAGTCGCGCGCCAGCAGCAGGGCGATGCCGACAGCCATCGCCAGCGGCACCAGCCAAACGCCGGGGATCGTCGGCAGAGAGCCGTTGGCGACCAGCGTGCGGCAAATGTTGCCGCCATAGAAAATCACGGTAAACAGCACCGTCAGGGGCAGCAGCGCGGCGTAGCGGCCCTGTCGCGGTTTGATGCGGCTAAAGGGGATCGCCAGCAGCACCATCAGCACGGTGGTCAGCCCGCGGCTTTCGCGCCATTGCAGTTCGGCGGCGTCACCCGGATCGGCGGAGCGCGCCAGCTCTGCCGGCGAGGCCGACTTGTGCCGGCTCTCGGCGCTGGGCACGAACGGTTTGAGCGCGATGTCGAAGTTGTCGTAGTTCTGCCCGTTGTCGTCGGTGCCCTGGCGATCCAGCACATAGGCGGTGCCGGTTTTCAGCCGCACGGCGGGGCTGGCGGGGGAGGCGTCGAGCACCTCCACCGACTGCGCGCGGTACAGGTTGGTGTGATGGCCGCCGCGCACATAAATCAGGGCGTCCGTCAGGTGGTTGGCCGTTTTGTCGACGTGATTGGCGAGGATCATGCGGCCGTTGCCGCTGACGTTGAATTTGTCGGCCTGCAGGTGGCTCACGTCCAGCACCGACTGCGACTCTTGCTGCAGCTGATAAATATTGGCGTACGCCCAGGGCCTGCCATACAGCGACAGCAGCGTAACCGCTATCGCCAGCGGCACGGCCAGTATCAGCACCGCCTTATACAGCCGCAGCGGGCTGGCGCCGGCGGCCAGCATGGCGGTGATCTCCGCATCGCTGTACAGCTGGCTCAGCGCCACCGCCACCGAAACATACAGCGCGACGGGCAATATCATCTCCAGCGCGATCAGCGATTTATAGAAAACCACGTCGGCTACCACCCGCAGCGCCAGCGTGCCGTTGGCGGCGTCGGTCAGGTAGCGCTGGGCGGAGTAGCTGGCGAACATGAAGATCAGAAACCCGGCGATCATCATCACCAGGCGGCGGATCTCAACCGTGATATAGCGTTCAATCAAAGACATGCGTCATCGGCTCCCGGCGGTGTGCGCGTCATGGCGTCTCCCGGTCGATCAGGGTGCGCAGCAGGGCGATCACTTGGTCAACTTCCTGTGGGGTGAGTGCGCCATCCTTCGCCCACTGCACGCGCCCGGCCTGGTCCAGCACCACGATGGTGGAGCTCTCCTCCGGCAGCCGCCAGGCCATGCGCCCCAGCCCGTCGCTGTCGACGATGAACTGTGCCCAGGGATAATGGCGCTTGTTTTTCTCGATCTTGCCGCGCACGAAGAAGCCGGAGCCCGGTATCGCATCGTCGGTGTTGACGATGGTGGTGGGCTGGAAGCGATCGCCCGGCAGGTTCGCGTCCTTGACGGCGTTGATCAGCAGCGAGTTCTTCTTTTTAGCGGAGGTGCGCCCGGCGATGTACTGGATCACCCGCACCTTGCCCGCCAGCTTTGCGCTGTTCCACGGCCGGTAGCTGAAATCGCCGTTGCGCAGCAGCAGCTCGCCGCGATCGGCGATGGCTATTGGCGCCACCGGCTGGCCATGCACGAAGTTATGCGCGGATGCCGCCAGCGGCGACAGCAGCAGCGCGAGGATCAGTAAGCGGCGTAACGTCATCATGGCTCCGCGCAACGCGCTTATCTGCCCGCCGCGATGGCCGGCTGGGAAAACGACAGCGGAAAGCGCGCCAGCAGCAGTTCCAGGCGCTGGCGGATGTCGATATCCAGGATCGCCGGCCGATCATAGATATCGCCGCCGGCCAGCTTGTCCGCCACCATCACGTCATGCCGGTCGCCCATCAGGCCGTTAATCGCCGCCAGGAAGCGCGAGATCTGCCGGGCTTCGCGGTTGTCGGGATCGATCGATCTCAGCGTGTCGTAAAACGAGACTTGGCGGCTGACGATTTTGCGCACGTCGTGGAACTGGTGCCCGGTCAGCGCCGGGCCGGCGATCAGCGTTTGCAGCTGGCGCATCTGCTCCTGGCGGTAGGTGATAAAGCCCTGTGCGCTTTCCAGGCGGGTGTGGCGCAGCGCATAGCGCACGTACGACCATACCGGCTTGCTGAGCAGCAGCCGCAGCAGGTTGCCGTACAGCGTCAGGTTCTTCTGGTTGCCGTTGCGAAACGCGTCCTGAAAATGGCCGAGCACCACGGTGGTGGTATGAAACAGGCGGTTGGCGCGGTGGGGGGCGCCGTACAGCTGCTGGGCGAAGCGCAGGTGCTTGTAGCGGGCGCGGATATATTTGTAGCGCATGCGGGTAGCCGCCGCCAACTGCGGGTCTTGCAGGAAACCGTTCACCAGTTGCAGCAGCTCGCGGCGGGAAAAGCCGTCTTCCCAAAACTGCAGGCACAGCGCGTAGTTGTCCCGAATGCTCTCGGGGGAGCATTCCAGATCGATCTGCTGCGGCAGGCTGATATTCGCCTCAACCAGATCGTCCTCTTCCACGGCGACAAACAGCGCCTGGGTGGTTTCGGTGGAGAACTTCTTCCAATTATCGTGAGCGGTCATTGATTACTCTCTTTGGGCACATTCAGCCCCAACATAAAGCGATTGCGGTAGGCGCCGATCGTCGGTATCAGGGATAACAGAACGTCTAAACATTGCCCCAGTAAATAAGCGAAGGCGGCGCCCTGCACGCCGAAGGCATATGCCATCGACACCAGCAGCGTAATGTAGGCCGCCGAGGCCGTCGCCTGCGCGATCAGGAAAGCGCGCTGCTTGCCTGCCATAAACAGTAAGGATTCCTGCGGGAAGCCCATCATGGAAACGATGATCGCGCCCAGCATGATTTGAATCAGGTCATAGGCTTCCAGGTATTGCTGCCCGAACACCGCGGAAATGAGCGGTTTGCCCACCAGCAGCATCAACACCGCAACGGCCAGGCCGATGCCGCCGGCCAGCAGCGAGGAGCGCAGGCCCAGCAGCCACGGGGTCTTGGTGCGCGGATCCAGGCGCATGATCTCCGGATAGAAGCTTTTCTCCAGCAGCTTGGCCGGGGTGCCCGTCGCATCGAAGAAGGTCATGGCGATCTTGAACAACCCGGCGGCGGCCGGCCCGAGCACCACGCCCACCAGCACGGTGGTGCAGGAGTTGCGCGCGGCCCAGATGGTATGGGCGATGTTGGTGGTCCAGACGAAGTTCCAGGCGCCCTCGATGCGGCGCGCGACGTTGAACAGCCGTGGCCTCAGCGCGCCGTGGATATCGCGGCGGCGCAGCTCGCGCGCGGTGAACCACCAGAACAGCGTGCCGCCGATCAGGTTAGAGGTGTACCAGGTGACGATAAAGCCGGGGAACCCCAGATCGAAATAATAGGAGATGACGCTGCCCACCGCCTGCAGGAACGGTTTGATCGCCTGCTGGATGGCGATGAGATCGAAGCGGTTGAAGGCGCGCAGCACGCCGGTCGGCGTGGACGACGTCATCGACGGGATCAGGGTGCAGTACAGCATGGCGAGCCAGAAACTTTCGCTGTCCAGCCCCAGGGCGTGGGACAAGAACGGCAGCATGATCATGCCGCCCAGCACGGCGATGACGCCGCTGGCGATATCCAGCCCGAAGGAGAAGGCGACGACGTCGCGGAAGCGCCCGGTGTTTTGATGCTCCAGCGCCGGGGTGCCGAATTGCACCACAAACTGCCAGGTCTGGAATTTGATGAAATCGCTGACCGCTTTGGTGTAAGCCTGGATCACCACCAGCACGCCGAACATTTCAGGCGACATGCCTTTACCGGCGCAGGAGAGCGCCAGCAGGCCGAGCAGCGCACTGGCGACGCTGCCGGAGCCTAAGTAGGCGGCATTACGTAAAATGGAGCGAAACGCGCCATCGGAAAACCACCGTTTCATAACCTAAACCAGCCGTTATCATTGTTTTGCTGCATCTTGTGTTCTGCCGTCATGCGCTTGCCCTGTATGCGTTTAATAAACCTGAGTTTCTTCGCCGGCGTTTTCGCCGGGTTGCCCGATATCGCTCTGTGGGCGCTTCGCGGGGTTCACTACGGCGGAAATGGCGTTGAGCGCGTTGCTCAGCACCTCGTCGTAAGGGGCTCTGGCGTCCAGCTCGATGATGCGCGCGCCGTTGTACTGCAGGCGCACCATGGCGGAAATCTTGTCTTTCAGCTCTTCATAGCTGTGATCGGGCTTGCGGGAAAACGCCGTATCGACGTCGATATCGAGGCGAATGATCAGCGCCGGCCGATAGACGGCCATGCGTTGATATAAACGGCGTTCGCGCGCCGCCAGGCGGCTCAATAGCCAGCCTTTTGCGCGTTCCACGCCGATACCGGGCCCATCGTAGTAAAAACCTGAAATTTCCGCCTGTGGGTAGCGATCGCTGATCACCAGCACGCCGCTTTGCGCCAGCTGCCGCACCTTGCGCAGGTTGGAGGCGCGCCACAGCGAAAAGCCGTACATGATCAGCGCCGCCCACAGCGCCGGCGGCCTGTTGCTCATGCGCTGAGTTTTATCGGATTTGGCCGCCAGGCGCCGTTCCAGCCACACGCCGATAAACGGCAATTTCTTGATTTTGTCGCCGTCTTCGCCGGAGATCAGCCCCAAATAGCGCCGCTGCGTGGGGCGATGCTGCTGCAGGTTTTTCACCAGATCGGCGGTCAGCGTGGACTTGCCGGTGCCATCGCTGCCCACCACGGCAATCAGTCCGGTGATGCAGGAGGAAGAGGTATCCTGTTCGGCAGTGAGTTTATTTTTTTTCATCTGTTTCGGTACGAAAAGGTTATTTGTCGGCTAAGCATTGGCAGCCCTCAGCGATATTTTAACGGCGCGCAGCGAGGCATCGAAAATACGGTTGGCCGGCTCGCGACCGTCTAAATCCAATATGTTAGCGCCGTTAAACGTCAGGTGCGGGATGACGGCGATCTTTTCACGCAACGCCGCCAGTGAGTGATCGGGTTTGCGTGAATAGGCCGTTTGTTCGTCAATATCCAGCCGAATTAATAATAAGGGCTGATAAGACGCCATCCATTGGTACAGGTTTTGTTCGCGCTTTCTCAGCCAGCGGATCCAGCGATTGCCGCCGGCGGTTTTCGCCAGCTGCGGGCCATCGAAACGAAATCCCGCCACTTCGGCCTGTGGATAACGATCGGTGATCAGCAATGCGCCGCTGCGGCTTTTCTTCAGCATGCGACGGAATTTATAAACGCGCCAATAGGAGAGTAAAAAAATCACCAGCGCCGTGGCATTATCCGGCGGCGTGGAAGGGCGCTCATGCACGCGCTCCGACTTCTTCAGCAAATAACGCCCGAAAGGCGCGCCAATAATCGGCAGCGAACTGATCCATTCGCCGATACGCCCGGAGGACTGGCCGAGATAAAGCAGTTCGGCAGGTTCTTGTGGCGATAAGGCGTTGACCAGGCTGGCGGCTAACGTGGATTTTCCTGAGCCGTCACAGCCGGTTATCGCTATTACGCGCACGGGCGAGCGATCAGATGAAGGTCTTATCTGCTGACTCACAATAATTGATCCAATGCGAAAAAAACTATTGTATTCCAATACGCCTTGGGTTCAAGATATTTATTGTGCTTTGCTGCGATAAAATAATGAGATTGCTATTCCCGTTCGTTATTTGAATTGATATTTATGGCGTTCGTTCTTGTTATTTTGTGCTAATTGTTGGTGCGTGGGCCGGTTTCGCTTTTTATGTTAATTTCCGGCCGGGATCACGGCGAAAAAAAGGCAGGGTTTTTCAATTTTCGCTTAATATTTTGTGCTTTTTGGGCGTCGCGTTACGGCAAATTTTTTTCACGCGGGCGCCACGGCAATGATAAGCGGTAGTTCGCTTCAAATATGGCACGCCGTTTCTGGTGTATTGAAAGAGAGTCTGATTATGAGTGCAAAATTTCCGCCGCTGATTGCGGTTATCGGCAGCGACGGATCGGGTAAGTCCACCGTTTGTGAACATCTGATCGCGTATATGAAACATTATGGCCCGGCGGTACAGGTGCATCTGGGTAAACAGGCGGGCAACGTCGGCCGCGCGGCGGCGAAATTGCCGCTGCTCGGGCGCTCGGTGGGCAAGGCTATCGAGAGCAATACCAAAAAAGTCAAAACGAAAAAATCCCGGATTGGCCTGCTGCCGTCGGCGGTAATCATCGCTTTTGTGGGGCGGCGGCTGCTGCGTTTTCGCCGCATGCTGGCGTATCGTCGGCAAGGGTTCATCGTGTTGACCGACCGTTTTCCGCAGGCGCAAATCCCCGGCGCTTACGACGGCACGGTTTTTCCCGTCGACGTTGAAGGGAGCCGTTTCGTCCGTTGGCTGGCGGCGCGCGAGCGGGCGGCGTTTCAATGGATGGCGGGGCAAAAACCGGATCTGGTGCTCAAGCTGAATGTCAGTCTGGACGTGGCCTGCGCGCGCAAACCCGATCATCGCAAAGCGGCGCTGGAGAAGAAGATCGCCGTCACGCCGTTATTGACGTTCGAAGGCGCCGACATCGTGGATCTCGATGCCGATCGGCCGATCGGGGAGGTGCTTTCGGCGGCGGAAAAAGCCATCGCGGAATTTATGGCGGCGCAGGGTTATCGCTATTCGGCTGATGGCGTATCAACGGCTGCGCACTGAGGTGCGCATTCGTTCGGCAGGGCGGCGATGCCATGTTCAGCACCGCCGCCGCGGCCGAGAGGGAAAGGCTTTATTTTTTCAGCGCCGCAAAGGCGCGCACGATGGTGTCTATCTCTTCATCGCTGTGCGCGGCATTGACGCTGCAGCGCAGCAGGGTGACGCCCGCCGGCGCGGCCGGTGGCAGCACCAGGTTTACATATACGCCGTGGGCGATCAGCTCGCGCCAGAAACGCAACCCTTCTTCCTTTGAGCCGATCATCACCGGCACCACCGGGCTGATGCGCGGCCCCAGGGTATACCCCAGTTCGGCGAGGCCGTGGTACAGGCGGTGCGCGTTGCTCCACAGCTTTTCCCGCAGCTCGGGATGGCGCGCGATTTTTTGCAGCGCTGTACGCACCGACGCGATGCTGGACGGCGACGGCGACGCGGTAAAGATATACGGCCGGCTGCTGTAGCGCAGCACGTCCATCCCCTTGCCGCCGACGGCGAAACCGCCGATCGAAGCCAGGCTTTTGCTGAAGGTGCCCAGGATGATATCCACGTCTTGCTCGACGCCCAGCGCTTCGGCCAGGCCGCGGCCGTGCTCGCCCATCACGCCGAAGGAGTGCGCTTCGTCCACCAGCAAATACCCGCCGAGCCGCCGCTTGATGTCGACGATTTCCACCAGCGGGGCGACGTCGCCCAGCATGCTGTAGATGCCTTCCACGATAATGATCGCCTCGCGGGCCCGCTCGCCCAGGCGCACCATGCGGCGCTCCAGATCGGCAGCGTCATTGTGGCGGAAGCGAATAATCTCCGCGCCGCCGAGGGCGCAGGCATCGTAAATGCTCGCGTGGCTGTCCGCGTCGATCAACACCACGGCGCCCGGCCCCGCCAGCGTGCTGATGACGCCCAGGTTGGCGGTGTAGCCGGTGGAGAACACGATGGCGCTCGGGCGATCGAAGAATTCCGCCAGCTCCCGTTCCAGCGTCAGGTGCGATCCGTAGCTGCCGTTCGCCATGCGCGAGCCGGTGGTGCCGGTGCCGAGCGCGGCCAGGGCCGCCTGGCCGGCGGCGATCGCCTGCGCATCGAACGTCAGGCCAAGGTAATTATTGGTGCCGGCGAGGACAATCTTTTGATCGCCGATGCGGCCCTGGGTGGCGGAATAGACTTCGTCGATGCAGGTGCCGAACGGATTCAGACCGGACGTTTGAAATTGTTCACGGTCATTGGCAAGCCGCGCAAACTTATCATACAGTCCCATGGTTTTTCTCCAGGTAAGGGCGCAGCGCGTCAAGCAGTTGCTCAGGCGTTCTGACATCAAGCAATATATTGATAGGAATGGAGATATCCAATTCATCTTCCAGCATCATCAGCAGATCCAGGACTCTGATGGATTCCAGGCCAAGATCATTGACGAGATCGCTATCAGGTTTTATTTCCACTCCGCCTTCGACGATACCTTGCAAACACGTCAGGATATAATCCATTACAGCATCGCGATTTAGCATAAGAACGTTGACACACCTCTATTGGGAATAATTAAAACAGCCCTTCGCGCAGCGCGCGCTCCAAACTTACCTGTGGAAACCAATTAATCTGTTGCGACAGCGCGTGATTACTGGCGGACCAGTCGTGATGGGTTAATTCACGTATTTTACTGCGCGTCAGCATCGGCTCTTGTTTGACCAGGCGGTTCCACACCACGCTGATATCCGCCAGGGCTTTCAGCAGCGGCAGCGGAATGCCCACCAGGCGCACCGGCCCGTGACGCACGGCGGCGCCGATGTCCCGCAGGCGCAGCCAGTTATAGCCCTCGGCCACGCCGTCGCACAGTTCGTAAATATTTGGCTGTGCGGGTTCGGCCTGTACCCATTGGCTGACCGCCTTTGCCAAATCGCTCACGTGCAGAAAAGAGAGCCTGGCATCGGGCGCACCCAGCCGGGGCAGTACGCCGCGCAGCAGGCCATTGAACAGCGGTTTCAGCTCTTTATCGCCGGGCCCGTAAACCGCCGTCGGGCGGAAAATCCCCAGCGCGATATCGCCCGTGGCGGCGATGAGTTGCTGTTCGGCGGCCTGTTTTGAATGGGCGTACCAGGACAGCGCCGGATGGCGGGCCGCCAGCGACGACATGAACAAAAAGCGATTGCAGCGGCCGTTCTGTTTGGCCGCCTGCATCAGGTTAAGGCTGCCGGTGACGTTGCAGCGGGTGAACACCGCTTCCGCATGCCCGCGCACCTGGCCCGCACAATGCACGACGCACTCCGCGCCGCGCACCAGCTCGGTGAGCGAGGGCCGATCTTCCAACGCGCCGGGTATCCACTGCAGGTTGTCGATGGCGGCTTTTCCGGCTTGCCGCGTCAGGGCGCGCACGTTGAACCCTTGCGCCAGCAGTTCCTTGACGATATGCCGGCCGATAAAGCCGGTCGCGCCCGTCACTGCGACGTTGCCGCTCATTGCGCGAAACCGGCCAGCTGCGGCATTTGCGGGTAGAGCGAAGCGCTCAGCCAGCGTTTTTTGGCCTCCGCGCGCGCGGGTTTGCCCGACGACGTGCGGGGAATGCTGTGCGGCGGCAGCAGCTCGATGTCCACCGCAATGCCGAACTCGCTTTGAATGCGGGCGCTCAGCGAATGCACGATTTGTTCCCGGCGTTCTTCCGAGCTGACTCGGCACTGGATTTGCAAAATGATCCTGGCCGCTTCGTCGTGCTCTTCGGCTACGAAGGCAATCGCATCGCCGGAACGGATTTCCGGTTCGGATTCCGCGACGTACTCGATATCCTGCGGCCAGATATTGCGGCCGCGAATGATGATCAAATCCTTCTTGCGGCCGGTGACGTACAGATAGCCGTCCAGCAGGTAGCCCAGATCGCCGGTGTCCATCCAGCCGGTCACCTGAATTTGCTGCTGGGACTCATCGTCGCAGAAATAACCGTTCATCAGGCTGGGGCCGGAGATCGTGATATGGCCGACCTGGCGTTCCGGCAACGGTTGCCCGGTTTCGCTGCGGATCTCAATGCGGTGGCCGGGCAGCGCTCGGCCGCAGTTGACGAAGGTCGAGACGGCGCGGGTCTTCTTGCCGGGCGCGACCGCTTTACCCTCGTACTCCAAAATATCGCGGTCGACCGCGTTGGTTTGCGGGCCGGAGCAGGGATCGGAAAAACTCACCGCCAGGGTGTTCTCGGCCAGGCCGTAGCACGGCATGAAGGCTTTGCTGTCGAAGTTGATGCTGCTGAAGTGTTCGCCGAACTGGCCGAGCAGCTCGGCCGGGATCGGCTCGGCGCCTACGCCCGCAACCCGCCAACTGGAAAGATCCAGATCGGCCAGCTCTTTGGCGTTGCTGCGGCGCAGGCACAGATCGTAGCCGAACGGCGGGGCGACGGACACCGTACCGCGATTCTTGGCGATCAGTTTCAGCCACTGCATCGGGCGCATGGCGAAATCTTGCGTGCGCAGATAATCGACGGACAGCTGGGTCGCCACCGGCGTGAGCAGGAAACCGACCAGGCCCATATCGTGATAGAAGGGCAGCCACGAAACGCAGCGGTCGCCCGCGCGCAGCTTGATCCCGTTGCGGCTGATCGCGTTCAGGTTCGCCATCGCCGCCCGCTGGGTGATGATCACGCCGCGCGGAAAGCGGGTGCTGCCCGAGGTGTATTGGAGATAGGCGATATCGTCGGGCGAAGGCGCGGGCAACGCGATCTCCGGCTCTGGCAAGGCGTTAAAATCCTCGTCGCTGAGGATGTGCAGCGCCGAGGTGTTTTCCGTGGCCGACGCGATCAGCGGCGTCCACTCTTCGCTGCTGACGATCGCCGCGGGGTTGCAGCTGGCGATCAGCCCTTTCAGTTTGGCGGTGTAGGAGTCGCGTTGGCCCACGCCCATCGGGATCGCCAACGGCACCGCCACCAGGCCGGCGTATTGGCAAGCGAAAAAGGCTTCGACGAATCCCGCGCTGGTTTCGGCGATAAGCGCCACGCGATCGCCTTTCTTGAGTTTCAGGGACAATAAACGCCGCGCGCCCGAGATCGCTTTTTGCTGTAGCGTGCGATATTCGAGAACGGTCACGAGTTGATTGCGACGGTCGTAAAAATTCATTCCCGTATTGCCCAGCGCCGCGTAATCCAACGCGTCCACTAAAGTGGGGAAGTCCGCATAGCGCATGGGAAGAGAATGAACGGAACTTGTTTCAGACATAGACAAACTTAGCCATAGATTAAAAATCACCAAAAGAGAAAATCACTCTTGGCGAGGTAATTGATGTTTTACTATGAATAGGTTTTGAATAAGTTTGTTATTCAACCATCTTCATTCCGCGAACAGCGTATATTGCCGTGCTTGAGGGCACGCCGGTTATTAACCGGTCAGAGCGTGAGTCGCCCGTGTTATCAGCCTTGAGCGGCACCCTGGCGATATACGAGAGACTATTGTAATATCCGGGCTGCGCCGTTCCTTAGTCTGCATCTGTCGGGCAGGAAATAACTGTCGGCTCATAGGTTATGACCTCATGCATGGCTATCTTGGAACTTAAACACTTCCTAAACAGTATGCCGCAAGAAATCCAAAAGTGAACGATTCATTTAAGGCTAATCTTAAAAAGAGCATTAAGTGGTAAAGATGGCGGCACACCTCCTGATTAAAGTCGGTACACTAAAAGCGGCGAGTTTCTTTTGCCGTAATAGCACGAAATAATAAAAGAGCACCATTAGCGTAGCCTGGCTGCGCCGCTTTCTGTTTCCTTTTTTTATCAATTACGGACATCACAGGGTGAATGTCGGGCGCAATAATGCGCTGATTCACAGGGGGTAATATTCGGTTTTTCTTATCATTGAACCGGAGGCAATACACAATCCAATAAATGAGAACAGCATAAAAAATGCTAAAGGCGTTGTCGCGCGCTTATTTAATTATTTTATTAAAACGTAAGGCTATTTATGATCCGTATTGAGAAAGTTCTGAGTAAACGCGAACTTAAAGAATTTATTGCTTTCCCCTCGCAACTGTTTCGCGATGATCCGAACTGGATTGAGCCGCTGCATATAGAGCGCGAAGAGCACCTGTCAAAGAAGAATCCCGGTACCGACCACATTGAATGGCAGGCATGGGTGGCCAAAAAACAGGGCAAAGTCGTTGGGCGCATCACGGCGCAAATCGATTCTCTGCACCGGGAGCTGCATGGCGAGGATACCGGCCACTTCGGCATGATTGACGCCGTTGACGATCCCGCCGTTTTCAGCACCTTATTCACGGTGGCGGAGGAGTGGCTGAGGTCGAAAGGCGCGCGTAGAATCACCGGGCCGTTCAGCCTTAATATTAATCAGGAAAGCGGCCTGTTGGTCGAGGGGTTTGACACCCCGCCATCGGCCCTGATGACGCATGCCAAACCCTACTACGCGGCGCAAATAGCGCAACAGGGCTACAGCGAAGGGATTGATTTGCTTGCCTATTGGATGAAAAGAACCGACCTGCACTTTTCGCCGTCGTTAACCCGGATGATGGATCAGGTGCGCAAAAAAGTGACCGTTCGCCGCCTCAACCGCAAGCGCTTTCGCGAGGAGATGCAGGTGCTGCGCGAGGTGTTCAACTCCGGATGGCAGCATAACTGGGGGTTTGTCCCGTTCACCGAGCACGAGTTCGCCACCATGGGGGATCAGCTGAAGTTTCTGGTGCCCGACGATATGATCCATATCGCCGAGGTGGATGGCGCCCCCTGCGCCTTTATCGTCGGTCTGCCGAACATCAACGAAGCGATTGCCGATCTGCAGGGGCGGTTATTGCCGTTCGGCTGGGCGAAACTCTTGTGGCGGCTGAAAGTCAGCGGCGTGCGCACCGCGCGCGTGCCGTTGATGGGCGTGCGCCAGGAATATCAATTCAGCCGCATCGGGCCGATTATTGCGCTGTTGCTGATTGAGGCGCTGCGCGAGCCTTTCGCGAAGCGCAATATCGACGCGCTGGAAATGTCGTGGATCCTGGAAACCAATACCGGCATGCGGACGATTTTAGAACGCATCGGCGCAGTGCCCTATAAGCGCTACCGCTTGTACGAGAAAACGCTTTAACCGGCTGATAACGCATCGCCTTTTCACGTTCTCAGAATAATAACCGCGCCAGGGCATTTTCGGGCGGTGCCGTTTCAGGGGCAGGGTGACGGCGCGTGAGGGAATGCATCGCCTCCTGGAAGAGAACAGTTAAGGTCTTTAATTAATAAACTCGAGATAAATTCACGCCGCGTTATTTATTCGCGAGTGATTGTCGCAGTGTTGATGAGAGCAGATGGTATGCCTGTGGAAAAGAAAAAAGGAATAAGCCGATTAACCTACAGCATAAGGAATTCCTGGGCCGGGTTTATTGACGCCGTGCTTACCGAAGATGCGTTCCGCCAATTATTGGTTATTAACGCCATTTTACTGGTTGTTACATTTGGTTTAGATATTACAAAAATGGAGCGGCTGTTATTAATCATCTGCAGTTTCCTGCTATTGGTGGTTGAGTTGCTTAATACGGCGATTGAAACCGTGGTCGATCGCATTTCGCTGGAATTACATCCGTTATCCAAACGCGCCAAAGATTTGGGCGGCGCAGCGCAGCTGGTGGCGGTGGTGCTGACTATCGTTGTTTGGGCAACGGTGCTGCTGGGCCGATAGGGGCTTGGGTGGTTCAACCACCAGGCCGGTTGCCGTGGCGATATAAGCGGTTATCATCGTTGTTTTGCGTTCAGCAAGGAGAGTAGGCCGCTATGCCCGTGAATTTTGATCTCAACGATCTTTATGCCTTCCGCGCGCTGGTGGAGTACGGCAATTTTCGGCTGGCCGCAGAGTCCATCTGCCTGTCGCAGTCGGCGCTGAGCCGCAGGATTGAAAAGCTGGAAAACGCGCTGGGCAGCAAACTGTTCGATCGCACCACCCGGCGCGTGACTTTGACGCTGTACGGGCAGGCTTTTGCCGAGCGTTCGGATCAGCTGCTGATGAATGTCGAAGCGGTGTTGGCCGATATCGATAAGGTCAGCCAGGAGCGTACCGGGCTGGTCACCGTCGCCACGGTGCCGTCGGCGGCCTACTATTTCATGCCCGACGTGATACGCCGTTTCCGGCTTCGCTATCCGCGTGTGCGCGTTAAGCTGATCGACGGCAGCGCAGGCAATGTCATCGAGGCGGTCACCGGCGGCCAGGCCGATTTCGGCATCTGCTTTGCCGGGCGTCTGCAGCCTAATCTTGAATTTGTGCCGTTGGTGGGGGACGTTTACGTGGCCGCTTGCCGGCGCGACCATCCGCTCGCCGCTAAAAAGAGCCTCACCTGGCGGGAATTTTATCAGCAAGACTACGTGTCGCTGGATAAAACCTCCGGCAATCGCAATCTGCTCGATCAGCGCCTGGAACACCTCATGCCGGAGCGCCCCAGCGTGTGCGAAACTCGCCATGTGACGACCATGCTGGGCATGGTTGAGGCGGGCATCGGCATTGCCGCCGTGCCCGCCATGTCGATGCCCGCTTCAGAACATTCGGTGTTGACGTCGGTGCCGCTGGTCGATCCGGTGGTAAAACGCAGCGTGGGCCTCATCAGACGCGGCGGCCGCATGCAGTCTTTCGTCGCCGCCGAGCTGGAAAAGCTGATTACTGAACAGTATCACTCTGCCTGACCGGCTGCTGCGCCGGCACGGTTCGCATGCCGGTCGCGCGAATGGTCGGCTGTGCCTGAGAGGAGGCGAGGAAGTCCAGCAGCGCTTTGCCTTCGCGGCGGTGCTCCGCATTGGCGGTTACCGCGCCGGCGAAGCGGGTGATGTACTGCACGTTTTCCGGCAGCTCGCCGATAAAGGTGACGCCCGCCACGGGCAACAATTCGCTGACCTGCTGGAAGCCCAGCGCGTATTTTCCTTGCGCCACTTCAGAAGCCACCGGAATGCGCTCAATTATATGCGCCTTTCCTTTCACCTGTTCCTCGATGCCCAGCTTTTTGAACAGTTGGCCGCTGACGTAGCGGCCGCTGGCGCTGTCGGAATAGGCGAAAGAGTCGGCTTGCAGCAAGGTATTGCGCAGGTCGGCATCCGTTTTTATCGCCGGCTTGGGCGCGCCCTGTTTCACCACCATGCCGATCGGCGAATCGGCCAGCTCCACGCGTGAACCCGGCTGGAGCCAGCCGCTTTTGTCCAGTTGGGTCAGCGCGTCGCCCACCATGATCACCACATCGGCTTTCTCTCCGCGCGCCAGCCGCGCAGGGATCGCCTGCGGCGTTTTCCCCATGGAAGGGCCGGACACCAGAATGATTTTGTCGCCGCTTTGGGCTTCATATTCCGGGGCCAGTTTCTCCAGCGCGGCTTTGAAGCCGCCGGAGATCATCACGGTCAGGTCTTTGGCCAGCGCCGCCGTACTGAAGGAGGCGCACACGAGCAGGGTGATGATCGAACGAGTGAGTTTCTGCATGACATGATTCCTTATGGCGATGGCGCGTTAGCGTGCGGTTTGCAGCGGCATGGCGATGCGGCGATACAGATACAGCGTCGCCAGCAAGGCGCACAGCGCGGCGAAGCTCATCCAGTAGCCCGGTGAAGCCTTATCGCCGGTGTATTCGATCAACGCGGTGGAGATCACCGGCGTAAAGCCGCCGAATACCGCCGTCGCCAGGCTGTAGGCCAGCGAGAACCCGGCCACCCGCACTTCCGTTGGCATGATCTCGGTTAAGGCCGGGATCATCGCGCCGTTGTAGAGGCCATAAATGAAGGACAGCCACAGCAGCACGGCCAGCATCATGCTGAAGCTGGGGGCGGCGGCGAGCAGGCTGAGCGCCGGGTAGGCGGTGGCCAGCGTCAGCAGCGCCATGGCGATCAGCACCGGTTTGCGGCCGAAGCGATCCGACAGCGCACCGCCGATGGGCAGCCAGATGAAGTTGGAAATCGCGACCAGTAAAGTGACCAGCAAGCTGTCGGAGGCGCTGAGCAGCAGCACCTTTTTGCCGAAGGTTGGCGCATACACGGTGATCAGGTAAAACGCGGTGGTGGTCATGGCGACCATCAGCATGCCGGCGATCACCACCGGCCAGTTTTTCAGCAGGGTTTTAAACACGTCGCGCATCGCCAGGTGGTGGCGCCGGGCGGTAAATTCCTGTGTTTCTTCCAGCTTGCGGCGCAGGATGAAGATGAAGGGAACGATCAGGCAGCCGAACAGGAAAGGCAGGCGCCATCCCCACTCGCGAATAGCGCTTTCCTCCAGCGCCGCGTTGAGCGCGAAGCCCATTGCCGCCGCCGCCATGATCGCTACCTGCTGGCTGCCGGACTGCCAGCTGGTATAGAAGCCCTTACGGCCCGGCGTGGCGATTTCGGCCAGATAGACGGACACGCCGCCCAGCTCCGCGCCCGCCGAGAAGCCTTGCAGCAGGCGCCCGCACAGCACCAGCAGCGGCGCCCAAAGCCCGATGCTCTGGTAAGAGGGGATCAATACGATCAGGAAGGTGCCCGTAGCCATGATCGACAGGGTGACGATCAGCCCTTTGCGGCGGCCGACTTTATCGATGTAAGCGCCCAGCAGGATGGCGCCAATGGGGCGCATCAGAAAACCTGCGCCGAATACCGCGAAGGTCATCATCAGCGAGGCAAATTCGCTGCTGGCCGGGAAAAAGGTGTGTGCGATGTAGGTGGCGTAAAAGCCGAACAGAAAGAAGTCGAACTGTTCCAGAAAGTTGCCGGAGGTGACGCGCAGGATCGCGCCGGCTCGGGTCCGGGTGGTCATGGGTGAGGTAGAGGAATGCATCTTTATCTCCAGTTTGCTATTGGCGCCTACGCCGCGCCTGTTGCTGAAGACTCGCTCAGGAAAATAAACTAAATAAGCGCAATAAACGCATGGCGCGATGCGTTTGGTGCATCAATCGGCGTTAACAATTTTGCGCGACCAGTTGTAACGCACCGTTAACAAGTTTGGGGGCTGTTGCCTGCGGCGGCGCGCGTCGAAAACGGCATGCGCGTTTTGTGACAGGGTTCATAAAGGGGTGGCGAAGAAACGCCCCGTGCTTCTGAACGATTGTTCGATACCGCTCGTAAAAAGGTGAATGCCTCGCACTGCGTTTGCAAAATGCGTGGATGTACGTTCAGCCTTGCAGTAACAACGCACGCCTTTGCATGTCATCCCGGCACCTCTCTGTTATAGCTTTACATCTATATAGTTGTTGATCTATATTGCAGAGAGGTCCCGTGTGGGAAATTAAAACAACGGATGTGTTTGATGACTGGTTTAGCTCACTCAACGATGCCGATCGGGCCGGCGTGCTTGCCGCATTGATGGTCCTACGGGAAAAGGGACCCGGGCTGCCCAGACCCTATGCCGATACGGTGAAAGGCTCACGTTACAGCAATATGAAAGAGTTGCGCATTCAGAGCCGTGGCGAACCGTTGCGGGCATTCTTCGCTTTCGATCCGTACCGTATCGGCATTGTGCTTTGCGCGGGCAATAAAGCCGGCAATGAAAAACGCTTTTACGATCGAATGCTTCAGATTGCCGATCGGGAATTCACCTGTTGGCTGAACACATTAAACGAGAAGGAGTGACGCGATGGGCAGAACGCTGGAACAGCTTATTGCGGATGAAAAGCCCGAGGTCGTGGCCAACGCGCAGGCGCTGGCGGCGGACATCATGCTGAACATTCACCTTGCCGAGCTGCGCGAAAAAGTCCAGAAAACGCAGGTTGAAATGGCGCAGGCGCTGGGGATCCGGCAGCCGACCGTGGCCGTGATGGAAAAACCGGGCCGCGATCTGAAACTGTCTTCGCTAAAACGCTACGTTGAGGCGGCCGGTGGCAAATTGCGCCTGGATGTTGAACTGCCGGACGGCTCTCACTACGAAGTGGTGCTGTAGACGCCGTTGCTCGGTTAACGGCAGAAAGCAAAAAGCCCGCTCAGGTTCCCCCGAGCGGGCTTTTCGCAATATGGCGCCTCCGATGTCAAGAGGCAGTCGTGAAAGCAAAGAGGCCAGGCTGTATGGGCGCTTCCGTTTGGGCCAGATAGCGTTAAGCAGGTCACCCGTCGTACCTTCGCGATAAATCATCCCCCTGGCTCAAAGCTGAAACGATACGACTTATGTTGATGAATCGCTCATTTAACGTGCAAAAAATGAATGAATTTCATTAAAATTGCGATGATATTCGTATTTTTATCGCACTATTCATTCAAATATTCACCCGGTGAAGTTCATCACATTTCTTTAACCTGCTTAACAGTAGATTTTTCTCGTTAATAGAAAATCGATTCAGCTAAAGGGGAAGGGAAATGAAGAAAACGTGGGTTATAGCGATGTTTTCGGCTCTGATTTCAGGGCAGGCGGCGGCACAGAGTTGGGTGCTGACCAGCGCTGAAGATAGCGTAGAGAAAGGAAACTGGAAGATTTCGAGTGAGGCGCTGAAGATTAAGGATAAAACGTTCAGCATTGAGCAGAAAGTGCTGCACGGCGGCAAGCAGGAAGGCAGCAAGGTCGTGATTATCCGCAGCCAGGATGGCCTGACCATCACCCTCAGCCCCACGCGCGGCATGAACCTCCTGAAGGCAGAAGGATTTGGCGCGAAAATGGGATGGGATTCCCCGGTCAAAGAGGTGGTCAACCCCGCCTTTATCAACCTGGAAAGCCGCAATGGGCTCGGTTGGCTGGAAGGTTTCAATGAGATGATGGTGCGTTGTGGCTATGAGTGGACCGGTCATCCGGTGAGCGAAGGAGGGCAAATTTATACGTTGCACGGTAAAGCGGGCAATACGCCGGCCTCGCGGGTTGAGGTTGAGGTAGCGGATACGGCGCCGTATGAAATTCGTATTCGCGGCCTGCTCGAAGAGAGCACATTCAAAAAAGCCGATCTGCAAACCCTGACCGAATTGCGCTACGTGCCCGGCAGCAACAGTTTCAGCCTGCATGATGTGTTAACCAACCGGGCGGATTACCCCCATGACTACCAGATTATTTATCACAGCAATTTCGGTGCGCCGATTCTGGAAAATGGCGCCCGCTTCCTGGCGCCGATGACCCGCATCAGCCCGTTTAACGACTATGCCAAAGCCGGGCTGAAGACCTGGGGAACCTATGCCGGCCCCACCAAAGGGTTTGATGAAATGGTCTTTAACATTAAGCCATTATCGGACCCGAATCATCAGACACTGGCGGCGCTGGTCAATAACGCGGGCGACAAAGGGGTGGCTATTCAGTTCGATACCCGTCAATTGCCCGTCCTGACGCTGTGGAAGAATACCGATACGTTAAAACAGGGGTATGTAACGGGGATTGAGCCGGGCACCAGCTATGCCTACCCGGTCACCATCGAGCGCGAACAAAAACGCGTTAAACAGTTGCAGCCTGGCGCCAGTGCGCAGTTTGATCTGACCTATACCTTGCTGCACAGCAAGGCGCAGGTGGCGGATCTGGAGCAGAAGATTGCTGATATTCAGGGCAAGGTAAAAATCGATGAGAATGCCGTGCCGATAGCCAAAGAGTAGCGCGTCCTTGCGACTTGTTTAGCGCTAAAAAACAAAAAGCCCGCTCGGGTTTCCCTGAGCGGGCTTCTCTAAATTTGGCTCCTCTGACTGGACTCGAACCAGTGACATACGGATTAACAGTCCGCCGTTCTACCGACTGAACTACAGAGGAATCGTGTGAACGGGGCGAATAATAGCGGGGCGCCTGGGGTTTGTCAAAGCGCTAAACTGCAAAAAAGGTGCGTTTGCTGAGGGAATGAGCACCTTGCGCTGTTTTTCGGCATTTTTCACCGGCAGGCGGTGATGTTTGCCGCCTGTCTCGTTGTCGCGTCGCTTGCACAAGCCCTTGCACGGCGATGGTGCACAGCCGTTTTCCCTTTCATCTTCCTCTCACGCTAACCGTGCTGCCCAGGCTCCTGGTTAATGCCGCCACATGCCGCGCCGCAACTGATATGTAGGATGAATAAGCAAGCAATATGTATTCGTCGTCACAATGGCTAGATTTTTGCTTACCCATTTTTGGGGAATGCGACTGCGCTCTCAAGAAAATTATTTTCCCCGTCTACACATAAAGTGACTGATCCGCGCCCTAGGGCGTTTCGCTATACCAGTGCTGAGGAAGATAACAATGTCATCGAAATTGATAAAAAGTCCGCTCGCTGCTTTGCTCATCGGTTGTTTAGGTACGGCGTTTTCCGCGCAGGCCGACATCGTCATCGGCGTCGCCGGGCCGTTCTCCGGGCCGAACGCCACCTATGGCGATCAGTATTGGCGCGGCGCTTCGCAGGCGGCGGCGGACATCAACGCCGCCGGCGGCATCAAAGGGGAAAAAATCAAGCTGGTGCAGGGGGATGACGCCTGCGAACCGAAACAGGCGGTCGCGGTGGCCAACCGGTTGGTGGATCAGGACAAGGTCTCGGCGGTGGTCGGCCACTTCTGCTCCTCTTCCACCATGCCCGCCTCCGAGGTGTATGACGAGGCCGGCATCATCGCCATCACCCCCGGCTCCACCAACCCGCAGATCACCGAGCGCGGCATGAAGACCATGTTCCGCATGTGCGGGCGCGACGATCAGCAGGGGGTGATCGCCACCAACTACATGCTGGATACCCTGAAGGCCAAGCGCATCGCGGTGATCCACGATAAAGACACCTACGGCCAGGGGTTGGCGGACGCGGCGAAGGCGGCGATGAACAAGCGCGGAGTCAAAGAGGTGCTGTATGAGGGGTTGTCGCGCGGTGAGAAAGACTTCAACGCGCTGGTGACCAAAATCGCCTCGGTCAAGCCGGACGTGGTCTATTTCGGCGGCTGCCATCCGGAAGCCGGGCCGCTGGTGCGCCAGATGCGCGAGCAGGGCGTGACCGCCAAGTTCTTCTCCGGCGACTGCGTGGTGACCGAAGAGCTGGTGACCGCCGCCGGCGGGCCGCAGTACACCAACGGCGTGCTGATGACCTTCGGCAACGATCCGCGTCAGATCCCGGAGGGCAAGGCGGTGATCGCCAAGTTCCGCGCCAGCGGCTTTGAGCCGGAAGGGTACACCCTCTATTCCTACGCCTCGATCCAGGCGATCGCCGCCGCCTTCAACGCCACCGGCGGCAAAGACAGCGCCAAGGCCGCCGAATGGCTGAAGTCGCACGATGTGGATACCGTGATGGGCAAAAAAGCCTGGGACCAGAAGGGCGACCTGAAGGTCTCGGACTATGTGGTCTACCAATGGGATGACAAGGGCAAATATCACCAGCTGTAAACGGCCGAACCTTGAAGTTGTAACCCTATGACCGACGGGCTCGCCGCTCTGGCGAGCCCGTTCCGCGATGACCTTTGGGCCGCGTCGGACTGCGTTGGCGGCCTTACCAGGCGAGACTGCTCATTATGGATGTATTCTTTCTGCAACAGCTGATCAACGGCCTGACCCTCGGTGCGGTATATGGCCTGATCGCCATCGGCTACACCATGGTTTACGGCATCATCGGCATGATCAACTTCGCCCACGGCGAGGTGTACATGATCTCCGCCTACCTGTGCGCCATCGGTTTGGCGCTGCTGTCGTTCTTCGGGCTGCACTCGTTCCCGCTGCTGATCCTCGGCATGCTGGTGTTCACCATCGTTATCACCGGGGTGTACGGCTGGGTGATCGAGCGCATCGCCTACAAGCCGCTGCGCAACTCCACCCGCCTGGCGCCGCTGATCTCCGCCATCGGCATGTCGTTAATCCTGCAAAACTACGCGCAGATCAGCCAAGGGCCACGCCAGCAGGGCATCCCGACGCTGCTGAGCGGCGTGTTCCGCCTGGAGTTCGACGGCGGCGTAGTGCAGATCACCTACACCAAGGTGTTTATCCTGGTGGCGTCGCTGCTTGGCATGGCGATCCTCACCTACCTCATTCAGCGCACCCGGCTGGGGCGCATCTGCCGCGCCACTCAGCAGGATCGCAAAATGGCCTCGATTCTCGGCATCAATACCGATCGGGTGATCTCGCTGGTGTTCGTGATCGGCGCTGCCATGGCCGGGCTGGCCGGGGTGCTGATCACCATGAACTACGGCACCTTCGATTTTTACGTCGGCTTTATCATCGGCATCAAGGCCTTCACCGCCGCGGTACTGGGCGGTATCGGCTCGCTGCCGGGCGCCATGCTGGGCGGGCTGCTGCTCGGGGTGGCGGAGGCGCAGTTCGCCGGCATGGTGAACTCGGATTACAAGGACGTGTTCTCCTTCGGGTTGCTGGTGGCGATCCTGATCTTCCGTCCGCAGGGCCTGCTTGGCCGGCCGCTGATCGCCAAGGTTTAAGGAGAACGCCATGTCGCAATCCGTGATCAACGGCGGGCTGGACGTTAAACGCAGCCTGCTGGACGCCGTCTTGGCCGGGCTGATCGCCCTGATCGTGTTCGGGCCGATCGTCGGCATCGTGCTGAACGGCTACAGCTTCAACGTCGAACCGCGCCGGCTGGTGTGGATTATCGTCGCGGTGATGGCCGGGCGGCTGCTGCTGAGCCTGTTCCTGCAAACCGCGCCGGGGCGCAGGGTGCTGGCGCGCTTCGACGGCGGCAACGACGGCGTCTACGTACGGCCGCTGGGCTATAAATCCAACCTGCGCTGGATCTTGCCGCTGATGGCGGCGATCGCGCTGCTGTTCCCGTTCGTCGCCACCAAATACCTGCTGACGGTGGCGATCCTCGGCCTGATCTACGTGCTGCTCGGCCTGGGGCTGAATATCGTGGTCGGGCTGGCGGGGCTGCTCGATCTGGGGTACGTGGCGTTTTACGCCATCGGCGCCTACGGGCTGGCGCTGGGCTATCAGTACCTCGGGCTGGGGTTTTGGGCGATGCTGCCGCTGGGGGCGCTGATGGCGGCGCTGGCCGGCGCGCTGCTGGGTTTCCCGGTGCTGCGCATGCACGGTGACTACCTGGCGATCGTCACGCTGGGGTTCGGCGAGATCATCCGGCTGGTGCTGAACAACTGGATGTCGCTCACCGGCGGGCCGAACGGCGTCTCGGTGCCGGCGCCGACGGTGTTCGGCCTGGAGTTCGGCCGGCGTGCCAAAGACGGCGGGATGCCGATCCACGAGTTTCTCGGCATCGATTACAACCCCAACCTCAAGTTCATTTTCATCTACGCGGTGCTGTTTTTGGTGGTGCTGCTGGTGCTGTACATCAAGCACCGGCTGACGCGCATGCCGATCGGCCGCGCCTGGGAGGCGCTGCGCGAGGATGAGATCGCCTGCCGCTCTCTCGGGCTCAATCACGTACTGGTGAAGCTGTCGGCGTTTATGCTGGGCGCCTCCACCGCCGGGCTGGCGGGGGTGTTTTTCGCCACCTATCAGGGCTTCGTCAACCCGACTTCGTTCACCTTCTTCGAGTCGGCGCTGATCCTGGCGATCGTGGTGCTGGGCGGCATGGGCTCCACCCTCGGCGTGGTGCTGGCGGCCTTCGTGCTGACGGTGGCGCCGGAGCTGCTGCGCAGTTTCGCCGAATACCGGGTGCTGCTGTTCGGCGTGCTGATGGTGGCGATGATGATCTGGCGGCCGCGCGGGCTGGTGCGCATCAGCCGCGCCAGCTTCGCCGAACGCAAGGGGGTGGCGCCATGAGCGACGCCATTTTGCGGGTGGAGCACCTGATGATGCGCTTTGGCGGCATCAAGGCGCTGAACGACGTCAATCTGGAGGTGGAACGCGGCTCCATCACCGCCCTGATTGGCCCCAACGGCGCCGGCAAGACCACAGTGTTCAACTGCCTGACCGGCTTTTACCGCGCCAGCGGCGGTGCGATCCTGCTCAATACCCATAAGCGGCCGACCGACGTGATCCAGGTGCTGGGGCAGAAGTTTCGCGCCGGCGACTGGATACGCCCGAAGCGGCTCGGCTCGCGCCTCTATTACAAGATGTTCGGCGGCACCCACCTGGTCAACCGCGCCGGGCTGGCGCGCACTTTCCAGAATATCCGCCTGTTCCGCGAAATGTCGGTGGTGGAGAACCTGCTGGTGGCGCAGCACATGCAGAGCAACCGCAACCTGATCGCCGGGGTGCTGAACACGCCGGGCTACCGCCGGGCGGAGAGCGCCGCGCTGGATCACGCCTTCTACTGGCTGGAGGTGGTGGATCTGGTGGACTGCGCCAACCGGCTGGCGGGGGAAATGTCCTACGGCCAACAGCGGCGGCTGGAGATTGCGCGCGCCATGTGCACCGCGCCGGAGATGATCTGTCTCGACGAGCCGGCCGCCGGGCTGAACCCAGTGGAAACGGCGACGCTGAGCCGTATCATCCGCTTCCTGCGCCAGCATCACGGCATCACGGTGCTGCTGATCGAGCATGACATGGGCATGGTGATGGAGATCTCCGATCGGGTGATCGTGCTCGATCACGGCGACGTGATCGCCCGCGGCACGCCGCAGGAGATCCAGCACAACGAGGCGGTGATCGCCGCCTACCTGGGCGCGGACGAAGAGGAGCTGGCGGGATGAGCGAAGCGATGCTGGAATTTCGCGAAGTGGACGTGTTTTATGGGCCGATCCAGGCGCTGCGCAAGGTGTCGCTGCAGGTCAACGCCGGGGAGACGGTGGCGCTGATCGGCGCCAATGGCGCGGGCAAATCCACGCTGTTGATGTCAATCTTCGGCCAGCCGCGCATCGCCGGCGGGCAGATCCTGTTTGGCGGCGAGGACATCAGCCGCCGCTCCACGCACTACGTGGCGGCCGGCGGCATCGCGCAGGCGCCGGAAGGGCGGCGCATTTTCCCGGACATGAGCGTGGAGGAGAACCTGCTGATGGGCACCATCACCGTCGGCAACCGCTATCTGGCGGAGGATTTGCCGCGTATGTTCGAGCTGTTTCCGCGTCTCAAGGAGCGGCGCAACCAGCGGGCGATGACCCTGTCCGGCGGTGAGCAGCAGATGCTGGCGATCGCCCGCGCGCTGATGAGCCGGCCGAAGCTGCTGCTGTTGGACGAACCGAGCCTGGGGCTGGCGCCGATCGTGGTGCGGCAGATCTTCGGCGTGCTGCGCGAACTGACCCGCAGCGGCATGACGCTGTTTCTGGTGGAGCAGAACGCCAACCACGCGCTGAAGCTGTCCGATCGCGGCTATGTGATGGTCAACGGCCAGATCCGCCTCACCGGCAGCGGACCGGAGCTGTTGAACGATCCGGCGGTGAGAAAGGCCTATCTGGGCGGTGGCTGAGCGCCGCCCTTTGGGCAGGGAGGCCCGCGTTCATCCCTCGGCGGCGCTTCGATCTTGATCATCGTAGCGTGAGCGGGCCGCCCTGAAGGCATCGGCGGAGGCGATAATCCACGACCAGAGTGGCAGCATGTTGAGCAGCATCTCTTCCCCCGCGTCGGTGATGGTGTAAACCACGCGGGGCAGCTTTTCCTGATAATCGCAGCGCGATATCAACCCGTCACGCTCGAGATGGCGCAGCGTCCGCGTCAGCATTCTCTGCGTCACGCCCGCTAATTGGCGGCCTATCTCGCCGTGGCGCAGCGGCCCGTGGGTGCCCAGGATATGCAATACCCCCAGCGACCAACGGTTGCCCGCATGTGCGAGGATCTCACGCTTCAACCCTTCATCGTCGTTGCTCAATTCTTCACAGAACGCCTGCGAAAATTGCAGCAGCGCTTCCCGATCGTTCGTCATATTCCTCTCCGGTATCACGCGTGTACCTAATTGAACCCGTTTTTGTCAGCTGTCAGGATGGCGCAGTGTTAAGACAGGAGGCAAGAATGAAATCCACAAATCCATCCATCAATACCGTGCTGATACTCGGCGCCGGTGAACTGGGGCTGCCGGTATTGCGCGCGATGAGCCGGCAGGCCCGGTTACACCACGCTTTAAACATCAGCGTGCTGCTGCGGCCGGAGGCCGCCCGCGCCGTCACCGGCCCGCATCGCGCGCGGCGGGATGCGCTGGCGCGGCTCAGCATCGCCGTGGTGGAAGGCGACCTGCAGCAAAACAGCGTGGATGAGCTGAGCGCGCTGCTGCGTGGCTTTGACGCGGTGATCAACTGCAGCGGCTTTGTCGGCGGGGCGGGCACGCAGATAAAGATCACCCAGGCCGTTTTGCAGGCGGGTGTGGCGCGCTACTTCCCGTGGCAGTTCGGCGTGGACTACGATGTTGTCGGCAAAGGCAGCGGGCAACAGGTGTGGGATGAACAGCTCGAGGTGCGCCACCTGCTGCGTGCGCAGAAGGCGACGGCGTGGGTGATTGTTTCCACGGGCATTTTCACCAGCTACCTGTTTGACTCGGGTTTTGGCGTGGTGGACGCGGCCACCAAAACGGTGCGCGCGCTGGGCGACTGGCGCTACGCGGTGACGCTGACCACCCCCGAGGACATTGGCCGGCTGACGGCCGCGATTTTTTTCCATCGGCCCGCGTTTCGCAACCAGGTGGTCTATATCGCCGGGGACACGCTGACCTACCGCGAGCTTGCCGATGTCATGCAGGCGCACTGGGCCGTTGAGGTCAACAGAGTCCTGTTGGACAACGAGCGGCTGCAGGAGGAGGTGCGGAACCATCCGCGTGACGTCGGCGCCAAATACCGGCTGGCTTTCGCCCGGCCCGACGGCGTGGCCTGGGATAAGGCGAAAACCTTCAATGCGCGCCAGGGCATAGCCACCACCACCGCCGAGCAGTGGCTGGCGCAGCAATGCCCGACCTCTCAGGACGGTTAGTCGCCTGAGCGCCGGACTCAGAAATGGCGCTGCATCCAGCGCACGTTCAGCCGCACCAGGGCGACGATGGCGCTGGAGAGCAGCCGCAGCCCGGCGGGCATGTCGCGGCGGCGGATGTCCAGCAGCAGCACGGTGCGCACCTGCGCGCTGTCGTTCCACACCTCGTGTTCGAAGGTATCGTCCCACAGCATGAACTCCCCCTCGTGCAGCCGGTATTCGCGGCCGTCCACTTTCAGCACCGCCGCCGGCACCCCGTCGGCGCGTTTAGGCATGTCCAACACCAGATAGCCGCGCAGAATGCCGCGGAACGGCCCGCGGTGGGGCGGCACCTGTTTGCCGGGCGCCAGGAAGGAGAGCGAGGCGGACAGCACGTCCGGCGACGAGGCGATCAGCGCCGCCAGCGTAGGGCAGCGCGCCAGGTTGCGGGCGATCGGCTGGCCGTAGGCCTTCATGATGAACATGCGCCAGTCGCGCGCGTCGTTGGCGGAGATCGATTCCTGCTGGATCATGATCTCGTGAAAACGGGGAATATTGTGCAGATCGTGGGCGACGGTCAGCGCCTCTTCGCGGATCTGCCGCCATTGGGCGGTGAAACGCTCGGCGTCGGGGAACAGCGCGGCGCTGTCGAGCACCGGCTTGCCCTGAATGCGGCGATCGTAAACATTGCGCAATGCGAGCACGGACCAATCATAAATCGCGGACATAATGACCTCGCCTCAGAAAACGCCAAATGGACACTGCGCGCGGTTCTTCGGCGCGGCGCGTCGTCTGCGGCGGCCGGGGGGGAAGAGCGGCAGGAAAAATTGGTACGCTTCAAGAGATTAGCACAGCATTTGTGCAACCGTGTGTCTGCGAATGTGTCGAAATGCGGCGAAAAAAACCACACAATTAAAGTGTGACGCGTATCGCATTTAGCGGGCCGGTTGGTTAAAATATCGCGACTTGCCCGCACCTGTCCGGATTTTGTTTACCATGGAACACGCTGCCGTTTCGCGCTCAACCGCCTGGTTGCGCGTGGTTATCCTCGCCGTCTCGGCCTTTATCTTCAACACCACCGAATTTATTCCGGTTGGTCTGCTGAGCGACATTGCTGCCAGCTTCTCGATGCAAACCGAACAGGTCGGCCTGATCATCACCATCTACGCCTGGATCGTCGCCGCCGCCTCATTGGCGTGCATGCTGCTGACCAGCAAAATCGAGCGCCGCAAGCTGCTGATCGGCGTGTTCATGCTGTTTATCGCCAGCCACGTGCTGACCGCCGTGGCCTGGAACTTCACCACGCTGGTCATTTCGCGCGCCGGCGTGGCGCTGGCGCACTCGGTGTTCTGGTCGATCACCGCCTCGCTGGCGATCCGCGTGGCGCCGCCGGGCAAGAAAGCCCAGGCGCTGAGCCTGCTGGCGGGCGGCACCGCGCTGGCGATGGTGCTCGGGCTGCCGCTCGGGCGGGTGGTGGGGCAACTGCTCGGCTGGCGCATGACCTTTATCGGCATCGCGGTGTGCGCCACCCTGGCGCTGGTGTTGCTGTGGCGCCTGCTGCCGGTGCTGAAAAGCGAGCACTCCGGTTCGCTGGCCAGCGTGCCGCTGCTGTTCAAACGCCCGGCGCTGCTGGCGCTGTATATGCTGACCGTCATCGTGGTGACGGCGCACTTCACCGCTTATAGCTACATCGAGCCGTTTATCCAGACCGTGGCCGGGCTGTCGGAGAACTTCACCACGCTGATGCTGCTGCTGTTCGGCGCCGCCGGCATCGTCGGCAGCCTGCTGTTCAGCCGTTACAGCGAGCGTTTTCCTTCCGGCTTCTTTATCGGCGCCATCGCGCTGCTGACGTTGAGCCTGCTGCTGCTGCTGCCGGCCGCCGGCAGCGAAAGCCACCTGACGGTGCTGTGCATCTTCTGGGGCATGGCGATCATGGCCATCGGCCTGTCGATGCAGGCCAAAGTGCTGAGCCTGGCGCCGGACGCCACCGACGTGGCGATGGCGATCTTCTCCGGCCTGTACAACTTCGGCATCGGCAGCGGCGCGCTGCTGGGCAACCAGGTGAGCCTGCATCTGGGCATGGGCAACATCGGTTTCGTCGCCGCGCCGCTGGCGCTGATCGCCCTCGGTTGGTGCCTGCTGAGCGTCTACCGCAGCGAACGGCTGCAGCAGCACCCCAGCCGTTAAGCCGCCGATTCGGGATGCCGCTGCGGCATCCCGCGTTGCATTTTCCTGCTATAAAACAGGCTGCTGCAGCGTTTTATGCTTAACTTTTTTTCATAGTCTGCTAATTAAAAATTTAACTCCGACGCCGCTTCGCTAGCATAGAAAGTCATCAAAAATGTTAATGCGAGGTTAACGGTGAGTGACTCTGTAGCGGCGTCGCCGATCCATGCGCGGGATTTGGCGGCCAGAATCGACGCCTTGCCCGCGTCGGCCGGTCTGTGGCGCTTTATCATTCTGCTGTCGCTGGGCGGCTTTTTCGAACTCTACGATCTGTTCCAGACCGGCTATATCAGCACCGGCCTTATCGCCGACGGCATTTTCCACACCGGCGCACAGGGCGTCTTCGGCGTGTCGGACCAGGCGGCCTTCGCCTCCGCCACCTTTCTTGGCCTGTTCGGCGGCGCCAGCCTGCTGAGCCCGTACGCCGATCGCTTCGGCCGCCGCGCCACCTTCATGTTCGCCCTGATCTGGTATGGCGTCTTCTCGCTGCTGCTGGCGTTTCAACAGCAGGCGGAATGGGTGATCTTTCTGCGCTTTCTGGTGGGCGTCGGGCTCGGCATTGAGCTGGTGACCATCGATACTTACCTGACGGAGTGGGTGCCCGCGCATCTGCGCACCCGGGCTTTCGCCTTCGCGTTCTTCGTGCAGTTCCTGTCGGTGCCGGCGGTGGCGCTGATGTCCTGGTGGTTGGTGCCGCAGACGATTTGGGGCCTGAGCGGTTGGCGCTACGTGGTGATCGCCGGCGCGCTGGCCTCGCTGGTGATCTGGCTGGTGCGCAAGGGGCTACCGGAGTCGCCGCGCTGGCTGGTGCAGCAGCGGCGCTATGCGCAGGCCCGGCAGGTGATGCGGGATATGGAGCGGCGCTGCGGCGTGGCGGCCGCGGACTTCCCGTCGCGCCCGGTGGATGATGCCGAGGGGGCGCCGCCGCGCGGCCGCTTTCGCGATATCTGGGCGCCGCAGTACCGCGATCGCACGCTGATGCTGGTGGTGATGAACTTCTTTCAGGCCATCGGCTTCTTCGGCTTCGGCAACTGGCTGCCGGCGCTGCTGTCGGGCAAGGGCGCTTCGGTCACCCACAGCCTGCTGTACGCTTTCTTCATCACGCTGGCCTACCCGCTGGGCTCGCTGCTGTGCAGCTTCTACGCCGACAAGATGGAGAACAAGTGGCAGATCGTGTTGTCTTGCCTGGTGACGGTGATCTTCGGTTCGCTGTTCGCGCTGCAGAACAACCCGCTGTGGCTGATCCTGTGCGGCTTCTTCATCACCTGGTCCAACGCCTGGCTGACCTACAGCTACCACTCGTATCAATCCGAGATTTTCCCGACCCACATCCGCGCCCGCGCCGTCGGTTTCTGCTACTCCTTCAGCCGGCTGTCGACGGTGTTCAGCAGCATCATCATCGGCATTATCTTGCAGTACGGCGGCTCGCTGGGGGTGATCGCGTTTATCGTCGCCAGCATGCTGATCGTGATGCTGGTGATTGGGCTGTTCGGCCCGAAAACGCGCGGCATCGATCTGGAAAACATCTGACGTTTAACGCCGGCGGCGACGCCGGCCTCTTCAGCAAAAAAACTCGCGATCATGCGAAAATTATTCCGTTATCACTGCCTTTGCGCCTGCCGTACTGTTACCCGGTACAAAATCCAATTCAATACCGAGCGGGGAACACGTCATGAGCATCCTCACCGCGCCCGATGGCGCGCGCATTTTCTATAAGGATTGGGGCCGCGGCCAGCCGATCCTGTTCTCCCACGGTTGGCCGCTGTCCGCCGACGCCTGGGACAACCAGCTGCTGTTTTTCGGCCAGAGCGGATTCCGGGTGATCGCCCACGATCGCCGCGGCCACGGCCGTTCGGATCAGACCTGGCACGGCAACGATATCAACCAATACGCCGACGATCTGGCTCTGCTGATTGAAACGCTGGATCTGCGCGATCTGATCCTGGTCGGCCATGCCATCGGCGGCGGCGAAGTGGCGCGCTACATCGGCCGCCACGGCAGCGATCGGGTGGCGAAGGTGGTGCTGGTGGGCGCCGTGCCGCCGCTGATGCTGCAAACGCCGGCTAACCCGGAAGGCGCACCCATGGCGGCCTTCGACGGCATTCGCAGCGGCGTGGCGGGCAACCGCTCGCAGTTCTTCAAAGATCTGGCGGTGCCGTTCTACGGCTTCCACTGCGACGAGGTGGAGAGCAATGCGGGGCTGATCGACCACTTCTGGCTGATGGCCATGCAGGGTGGCGTGAAAGGGCAGTACGACGGCGTGAGCGCGTTCTCCGAAGTGGATTACACCGCCGATCTGCTGGCGATCGACAGACCGACGCTGCTGGTGCACGGCGACGCCGATCAGATCGTGCCGATCGGCGCCTCGGCGCTGAAAGCCGCTAAGCTTATGCAACAGGCGGAGCTGAACGTTTACGCCGGCGGCGCTCACGGCTTGGCGCAGGTCGATCCCGATCGCTTCAACGCCGATCTGCTGGCCTTTATCCAGAATTCGCCGTTTTAAGGGGGCGCGATGAACCTGACTGCTATCGCCGCCCGCTGCGCGCAGCGGCTGCATGCGTCCGCGGTGCGCTGGCTGCATGCACCCGCGGTGCGCTGGCTGCTGCTGCTCGCGATTTGCGCCGCCTACATCCAGGGCGGGTTGGTCAAGGCGCTGAACGTCGAAGGCGCGGTTGCCGAGATGACCCACTTCGGTTTGCAGCCGGCGGCGCTGTTCGCCGCGCTGGTGACGCTGCTGGAACTGGCGGCGTCGGCGCTGATCCTGAGCGGCTTTTATCGCTGGCTCGGCGCGTTGGCGCTGGCCGGTTTTACCCTGATGGCGACGCTGATGGCCAATCCGTTCTGGCAGTTCGACGGGGCGGAACGCGGCCAGATGATGAATGGATTTTTTGAACACCTTGGGCTGGCCGGCGCGCTGTTGCTGGTGGCATTTAACGATTTGAAGGAGCGAACGGATGGCTGAACAGACGGAAAACAAGGCGGCGGCGGGCGGCTTCGCGCCGCTGAAAATCCCATTATTTGCGGTGCTGTGGGGCGCCACGGTGCTCGGCAACGTCGGTAGCTTTATGCGCGACGTCGCCAGCTCGTGGCTGATCACCGATCTGTCGAGCAACCCCTCGGCGGTGGCGCTGATGCAGACCGCCGCCACGCTGCCGGTATTCCTGCTGGCGATCCCGGCCGGGGTATTGTCGGACATCCTCGATCGGCGGCGCTTTCTGATCTTCGTGCAAATTCTGCTGGCCTGCGTCAGCGGCAGCCTGTTACTGCTGTCGCAAACCGGCGCGTTGACGGTGGAATACCTGCTGGCGCTGACCTTCGTCGGCGGCATCGGCGCGGCGCTGATGGGGCCGACCTGGCAGGCGATCGTGCCGGAGCTGGTGCCGCGCACCGAGCTGAAAAACGCCGTGGCGCTGAACTCGCTCGGCATCAACATCGCCCGCTCCATCGGCCCGGCGGCCGGCGGCCTGCTGCTGGCCAGCTTCGGCGCCGGCGCGGCTTACGGCGCGGACGTGATGAGCTATGTGCTGGTGATCGCGGCGCTGCTGTGGTGGAAGCGGCCGAAGGTTGAGGACAGCGGCCTGTCGGAACATTTCTTCGGTGCCTTCCGCGCCGGCCTGCGCTATGCCCGTTCCAGCCGCGAGCTGCACGTGGTGCTGCTGCGGGCGGCGGTGTTCTTCGCTTTCTCCAGCTCGGTCTGGGCGCTGCTGCCGCTGGTGGCGCGCCGCATGCTGGGCGGCAGCGCCGGTTTTTACGGCGTTTTGCTGGGGGCGGTAGGCGCCGGGGCGATCCTCGGCGCGATCGCGCTGCCGCGCCTGCGTCAGCGGCTGAATGCCGACGGGCTGGTGTTGCTGGCGGCGGTGCTGACCGCCGTGGTGATGGCGGCTCTGTCGCTGGCGCCGCCGCAGTGGTTGGCGGTGGTGCTGTTGTTGGTGCTGGGCGCCGGCTGGATTATCGCGCTGACCACGCTCAACGGCGCGGCGCAGGGCGTGCTGCCCAACTGGGTGCGCGGCCGCGGCCTGGCCATCTACCTGATGGTGTTCAACGGCGCGATGGCGGCGGGCAGCCTGCTGTGGGGGCTGGTGGCGCAGGAGCTGGGCGTGGCCGCCACGCTGCTGGTCGGCGGTGTCGGCCTGCTGGCGGCGGGGCTGCTGTTCCACCGCCTGCGTCTGCCGACCGGCGAAGCCGATCTGCAGCCGTCGAACCATTGGCCGGAGCCGTTGGTCAACACGCCGGTCGAGAACGATCGCGGCCCGGTAATGATTCAGGTGGAGTACCGCATCCGCGAACAGGATCGGCCGCAGTTCTTGCGCACGCTGTTGATGCTGGAGCACGCGCGTCGCCGCGATGGCGCTTACGCCTGGGGCATCACCGAGCACACCGGCGATCCGGAATGCATCATGGAGTGGTTCCTGGTGGAGTCCTGGGCAGAGCACCTGCGCCAGCACCAGCGGGTGTCGCACGCCGACGCCGATCTGCAGCAGGAGGCGCTGCGCTTCCATATCGGGCCGGAGAAACCGGTGGTGCATCACTTCCTGTCGCTGGACAGGCGGCAGGTGAAGCACTAACTGCACGGCTCACCGGCCAGAAGGTGCTATGCTTTTGGTCGGTTCGGCGGCGCGGCCGCCGTAAGACGAATGTAGTCAGCACAGGGAGACACATTGATGACGGCACCTTCTGCTTTTGCCCGCGAACTTGGGCTGCGCTATCCGATCGTTCAGGGGCCGATGAACGGCGCGTCGCCGCCGGCGTTGGCGGTGGCGGTGAGCAATGCCGGGGCGCTGGGCTCGTGCGCGGCGGCGCTGTTTTCACCGGCGGTGATCCTCGAACGGGTGCAGCAGATCCGCGCGCAGACCGCCGCGCCGTTCAACATCAATCTGTTTCTGCTCGATGAGCAGCATCCGGATCTCGCCGAGCTCAAGCGCGCCCAGCACCTGTTGCGGCCGTTCCGCGAAGCGCTGGGGCTGAGCGAGCCGCCGATTCCCACTCAATTCGCCGAAAACAACCGTGACCAGATCGCGGCCTTGCTGGAGGCGGCGCCGCCGGTGGCCAGTTTCACCTTCGGCGTGCTGCCGCGCGCCACGGTCACGCAGTTCAAGAAGGCCGGCTCGCGGGTGATCGGCACCGCTACCACGGTGGCGGAAGCCCGCGCCTGGGAAGAGGCGGGCGCCGACTTCGTTTGCGTCTCGGGCTCGGAGGCGGGCGGCCACCGCCCGACCTTCCTCGGCGACATCGAACAATCCTGCGTCGGCCTGATGGCCCTGCTGCCGCAGGTAGTGGCGGCGGTGAAGATCCCGGTGATCGCCGCGGGCGGCATCATGAACGGGCGCGGCATCGCGGCGGCGCGCTTGCTGGGCGCGCAGGCGGCGCAGCTGGGCACCGCGTTCCTGTGCTGCCCGGAGTCGGGCATCGCCGAAGCCTGGCGGGCGGCGCTGAGCAACGCCGGTGATGACAGCACGCGCCTGACGCGCGCCTTCAGCGGCCGCCCGGCGCGCGGCATCGTCAATGATTTCATGCGCCAGATGCGCGCGGAAGAGGCGCAGATCCCGCCTTATCCGGTGCAGAATGCGCTCACCGGCGATATTCGCCAGGCGGCGGCCAAGGCCGGTCGCGGAGAGTTTATGTCGCTGTGGGCCGGGCAGGGCGTGGGCCTGGCGCGGCCGATGCCGGCGGCGGAGCTGGTCGCCACCCTGGCGGCGGAGCTGGAAGCGGTGTGAGCTCGTCTGCGCGATTTACTGCTTTGGCGATGTGGGAACCGCGCAAAAAACGCCAGCGGCAGGCCTGAAAAGAGATGAACAGTCCGGCGTTCGCGCCGGACTGCGAGTTTGCCTTGGCTAGACGAGAATATCGGCGGAAGCGTCGACCTGCCCAACGATTTTAACCAGAAAATCAGGCTGGTTATGACCGGAGAGATTGATCGCCAGATCGGTCACATTCTGCTGCGAATCATAATTCAGCGCCGCTTCATACAGCGAGCCGCTTAAGCTATCGACGAAGTGCAACTCGCCCCCCTCGGCTTTAACCGTCTGGTTGATCCACGACAGATCGATTTTATCCACTGCTGTCTGGAAATCGCGGATCCAGTCCGGTGCGGCGGCTTGGCTGTCGCCGGCTGCACTGAAGACGAAGGTGTCGGCGCCTGCATTGCCCCAGAGCTGATCGGCGCCGCCGGCACCGTAAATGATATCGTTGCCTGCGCCGCCTTTGAGCGTATTGTTCAGTGCGTTGCCCACTAAGATATCGGCGCCGCTGCCGCCGATGATGTTTTCAATCTGCGCGCCGTAGGCGACGGCGATATTCGCCTTCAATCCGCCCACATCTGAGAATGCGCCTTCGTTAATGTTGATGCGCTGATCCTGGCTGTAGCCTGAAAAATCCAGCGTGTCGTTGCCGCCGGCATCCCAGATAGCCGCCACGATTTTGTCCGTGGACGCCTTAACGCTCAAAAAGTCTCTGTCGGTATTCGAGTTGAAACCATAGGTGGTATCGCCGGTGCGCGTGGTGGTATTCGCGCCGTACAGTTTCTGTATGGCGGTAATATCATCCAGCTGCGGCCCCGATGGCCAAACGCCTTTATAGTCGGCACCGGTGTTTTGTTCACTAAAATAGCTCATCAAAGAATATTGATGGTCGTCCTCATAATATTTCGCCGAGTTGGTGTAGGTGGGGTAAGTCGCGTTGGAAGCATCGTAGTTCCCTGGGTGCGAGAGCCCCAGCGCATGCCCTATTTCGTGGGTCAGCGTATCCCTGGCATAGTTATTGGTTTGTGGGTTAGAGGCGTCGTAGCCATTGTTACCGCTGATCCAAATGGTGCTTTTGAGATCGTTTTGCGTACTTTCATAAGAGGTGTAATTGCCCCCGCTGGCCGCTTTATAAAAACCAAATTTTATATCTGCATTTTTCGCGTCGTTGCCTGTGACTTCGGTAAACGTGACGTTGGCGACGTCTGACCAGGACTGCAATGAAAGCTTGGTTTGGGCCTGTTGGGCGGCGTTAAGCTGTGCGGATCCTGGCTTATCGCTGTCGGTATACACGGGGAAAGAGTAGGTTAATGCTGCCGCATGGTCGGTCACGCCTTTGCCATTGGCGGAATAATGGCTCCTCAGCAACAGATCTGAAACCTCCTCTGTGGCGTATGACGGTTTGCTGCTCCCTGCGTGATCGCCTCTTTCATAATCGGTTAAATAATCTGAGATTTTATCGGTCGCTAATGACATATCAAACTCCTTTGGACGTTGACAATATTGCACCTAACGCTCTATATGCTCGTACACAGGTTTGAAAATAGGGGGTAATTAGTGGGTTATCATTAGATTGCCTCCTTGGTCTGGCTTGAATATCGCACTCAAGCGGGATATGTCCTTATCATTAATCACGGTGAGGAATTAATGGCACGCAATGGTTGGCTGAAAGCAGTATAGGCATAATTATTTTATTAATGAGTTATTCTTATATGAATCTTTTACATAAGATATGCGTAAAAGGCGTGCTTAAATAACCAGGTGGAATTAAACCTTTATTTAATATTACTCTGTAATTGGCTCGCGAAGTTTAGGTGGCTGATTTATCTTTTTGCTTTTCATTAGTTTTTATCTGTGAATGGCGGCGAGTGGCCGCCATTGCCGCAATGTATAGAGGTGGCTACTCGCCGGCGAACGTCATTATTGAGTTCGGGATTATTAAGGGCACCCGCGTACACCGATTAACTTGCCTGATACTTAAAAACGGTAGGTGCCCTGCGCCAGCACGAAATTCATGTTTTTCAGCCCGGCATGCTGCTGCAGGCTGTGGCCGACGTCGAAGTAGACATAGGCCACCTTGAACTGAAGATCGCTTCTCGGCGTCCAGGTGGTTTCGACCTGGTACTGATTGCCGATAAAGCGCGAGCCCTGCGTACTGCCTTTCACCGAGCGCATCGGCCCGAGGTAGAAGGCATCCTCGCGGCGTTGCCGCCATAACGCGTCCCAACTGAAATCGATGGACAGGGTTTGCCACGGCGTAATCGTGACCGAAGGATGGATGGCGATCAGGTTAGCCGGCGCCACCAGCCCGTTCTCGGTCAGGTAGGGCAGCTTGGGGTACATGGCGTTGAAGGTGTTGAGCTGCCCATCGTGACCGTTTTTATCGCCGCTGGCGATGCCAATCTTGCCGCCAAAGCGCGGCTGCCAGCGCCAGTCGCTCACCGTATACCCGGCGTGCGCCGACGCCGACCAGGCGCGGATGTCGCGCTGTTCTGCGCTGCCGAACTGCCAGGCGGCCTCGTTGTCCCAGTCGAATCCCTGCGCTGCGCCGAAAATGCGCGCGCCGACGGTATAGCGCCGCTCTTGCCCGCTGAGCTGCGCGTAGTGGGCATCGCTATCCTCAAAGCCGAAGGTGTAGAGATCGAGCGAGGAAGCCAGCGCGGCCAGCGGCGTGGTGCCGTACAGCCCCCACACCTTTTGGCTGTTGTCGGTATCGTCGTCGAAACTGCCGGTTTTGAGGGTGACGGGGTGGCCGATAAAGGCGTCGAGGCGGTTTTTATCCTTGGCCCAGCTGGCGCGGACGGCGTCGAAAGCGCGGCGCACGTTGGGGCCGTCGCGGGTGCCCATCAGGTGCAGCGAACCCAGCGCAATCTCCTGGCGGCCGACCCGCAGGGTGCCGAGGCCGTAGGCGGTGGGCAGTTTTAAGTCCATATAGCCCTGGCCAAGATAGGCATGATCTTCGTCGGTCGGCTTGCGCCCGCGATCGCGCGGCGTGGCCAGTGACGATCCCAACTGAACATAGGCGCCAAAGTTGTCGCCGTAGTCGAGGCGCGCGCCAATCAGCAGGCGCTGCATGAAGGTATCGTCGCGTCCGCCGCTCAGATCCCGTTGATCCGTCCATTCATAGCGCTCGCGCAGTGAACCGTCGAAAGACAGGGTGGCCGCATCGCCCAACGGGATGTTTTTCCAGGGGGACGCGGCGGGCTCCGCCGCCAGAGTGGGGAGCGTGGAGAACAGCAACAGTGCGGGAAGCGTGCGTTTCATCATGGATATCCGAAGAAAAAAGCGCGCCGCAGCGCGCCTTGGGTTTATTTAGCCGTCTGGTGAATTTCGGCGATGTAGCCGCCGGGAAAACGCACCAGCGCCGAGGCGCGCCGCTCCGCCGCCGTCGAGCGCCACAGTACCTGCGCGCCGCTGGCCGTCGCTTTGGCCAGCGTGGCCGGCAGATCGTCGACGCCATAGCCGGTGCGCTCATGGCCGAACGGATAAGGCAGATGCCCGTCGGTGACGAAAATGCGCGTTTTGCCGAAGTGGGAGTCCAGCGCGATCTGGCGGATCTTGCCGTTGTCGCTGCGGCCGATCGCCGTATCGCTGACCTGTTCGTCGCTCACGACCTTGCCGTGCGAGAACGCCTGGTAGCTTTTCAGGAAATCGTCGACGCGATAGGCGGAGAGATACAGGCGGTTTTCCGGCACGCTCAGCAGCGGCTTGTAGTTGGGCGCCTTGGTGTGCCAATAGAGCTGCATGTTGACGCCGCCGGGCCACTGGATCACCGCGTCGCGGCCGATCGGATCGTCGAACGGCGCAACCTGCACATCGGCGCCGGCGGCCCTGGCCTGGCGGATGGCGGCGTCCATATCCCTGACCAGGAAACCGTTGCGCTCGGTGCCGAACGGGTGCGGGATCGGCGTTTTGAAATCGAACACCGAGAAGCTGCCGGCCGGCGTCAGTATCAGCTGGGAGTAAGTTTCGCTCGGCGTGGGCGTGACGTTGACCAGCACGCGTTCGGTGCGGGTGCCGCCGAAGGTTTTCAGGATGCTGTCGACAAAGGCATCCATCTTGCCGCGTTCGACGTAGACGTGGGTGGTGTCATATTGCGGCCCCACGGCGAGAGACGCCGTATCGGCCGCCCAGGACATCGCCGGGAGCAGCAGCGCAAGGGCCGATATCCTCAGCCGACGAGAAGAAATACCGATAATATGTTGCATGATGACCTCCAGGTCGCGGTTATTTTCCTGAGTAAAGTGTGATTCCCTATGACCTTTCCCGTCGGTTGAAAAATAAAAAAGAAAAGCGCAGCGCGCGGGGTGAAGCATTAAATAAGGGCGAGCGTCTGGCGCCCAGGAAAATATCACCCAGGTGCAGAACCTCTTTTTTTATTGGCATAAAAACGGTGAGCGCCTTTGGCGGCCGCGCCCGCAGCCGCTAAGGGGCGGCGATGAGAATAAGGCCCGCCTTGGCGCATGTTGAGGCGAATCGATAATAATCCATAACGGTCTTCTCCTGGATAGGATATATCGCATTAGCCAGCTGAGTTTACGGTCTTCATTGCCGTCTAAATATAAATACAGCATTAAAAGAATTACTGCCCATCAAATTTTTATATGACTTGTTGAGTAAATACGAATAAGCGGGTAAAGAGAATATCGCGGCGCCAGCCATAGCTCGCCGAAGCAGGCCGTTGAGGGGGCTTACGCCAGGTTTGGGCGATCGTCGTAAGGGTTATTGATGTTCTTAGCGGGAAGGAACAGCGCGAAGATCAGCATTACATAGGGTGTGAAGCAGAACCATGTCAGGCACCAACCACCGGAGTAACCCGCATCATGCAAACGGCGCACATTGGCCGCTAGCATAGGCAGCAAAAACGCCGCAAGTGCGAAAATGGAAATCTCATTCATCTTGCTGGCGATAACGGCGAGATAAAGCAGAAACCAAACGTGCTGGCACAAAAGCAGCATTGAGTAAGGCCCACGGCTTTCGCGGCCTGAGTAAGTGAAGGTCTTTTTGTAACTGCTGAAGAGCGGGTGAGCGCTGTCCGATGTCTTTATCATGCCATCTCCTTGGCTGCGGTTAGCCAACGTTAGCACGAGATTGCGATAAAGATATGCATCAATGATTAAAAAGCCCGCCGACTTACCGTGGCGGGCTTTGTGCTGTCGCTTAGTTAGGCCAGATCGAAACGATCGAGGTTCATCACTTTGTTCCAGGCGGCGACGAAGTCGTGGACGAACTTCTCCTGCGCGTCGGCGCTGCCGTAGACTTCGGCCAGCGCGCGCAGCTGCGCGTGCGAACCGAACACCAGATCGACGCGGGTGCCGGTCCACTTGACCGCGCCGCTGCGGCGATCGCGCCCTTCGAACAGGCCGTCTTCACCGACCGGGTGCCAGGTGGTGCCCATGTCGAGCAGGTTGACGAAGAAGTCGTTGGTCAGCGCCTGCGGCCGCTGGGTGAACACGCCGTGCTGCGTGCCGCCGACGTTGGCGCCGAGCACCCGCAGCCCGCCGACCAGCACCGTCATTTCCGGCGCGGTCAGGGTCAGCAGCTGCGCCTTGTCGACCAGCAGCGTTTCGGCCGGCACGCGGTATTTGCCCTTCAGGAAGTTGCGGAATCCGTCGGCGAGCGGCTCCATCGCCTCGAAAGAGTCCACGTCGGTCTGTTCCTGCGAAGCGTCCATCCGGCCCGGCGCGAACGGCACCGTCAGGGTCAAGCCGGCGTGCTTCGCCGCCTGTTCCACGCCCGCGGCGCCGGCCAGCACGATCAGATCCGCCAGCGAGACGCGCTTGCCGCCGGTCTGCGCATCGTTGAAGGTGCGTTGGATGCTCTCCAGCTTGGCCAGCGTCGCGGCGAGCTGCTCAGGCTGGTTGACCGCCCAGTCTTTTTGCGGTGCCAGGCGAATGCGCGCACCGTTGGCACCGCCGCGTTTGTCGGAACCGCGGAAGCTCGAAGCGGAAGCCCAGGCGGTGGAGACCAGCGCCGACACCGGCAGGCCGGAAGCCAGCACGGCGTTTTTCAGCGCGGCGATGTCCTGCTCGTCGATCAGCGGATGATCGACCGCCGGGATCGGATCCTGCCAAATCAGCTCTTCCTGCGGCACTTCCGGGCCGAGGTAGCGCGCACGTGGCCCCATATCGCGGTGGGTCAGCTTGAACCAGGCGCGGGCGAAGGCGTCGGCCAGCTCTTCCGGGTGCTCATAGAAGCGGCGAGAAATCTTCTCGTAGGCCGGATCGAAGCGCAGCGACAGGTCGGTGGTCAGCATGGTCGGGCGGCGTTTTTTGTTCGGATCGAAGGCGTCGGGAATGGTTTCACCGATGTCTTTCGCTATCCACTGATGCGCGCCGGCCGGGCTTTGGCTCAGCTCCCATTCGTATTCGAACAGGTGGCGGAAGAAGTCGTGGTTCCACTGGGTCGGGGTGGTGGTCCAGGTGACTTCCAGGCCGCTGGTGATGGCGTCTTTGCCGACGCCGGTGCCGAAGGTGCTGTGCCAGCCGAGGCCCTGCGATTCCAGCCCGGCCGCTTCCGGATCGGCGCCGACGTTAGACGCCGGGCCGGCGCCGTGGGTCTTGCCGAAGGTATGGCCGCCGGCGATCAGCGCCACGGTTTCTTCGTCGTTCATCGCCATGCGGGCGAAGGTTTCACGGATGTCGCGCGCGGCGGCCACCGGATCGGGGTTGCCGTCCGGGCCTTCCGGGTTGACGTAGATCAGGCCCATCTGCACCGCCGCCAGCGGGTCTTCCAGGTCACGGTCGCCCGAGTAACGGCTGTTTGGCCCGCCGCTCAGTTCCAGCCAGATCTTCTCCGAACCCCAGTAGACGTCGTCCGGCTCCCAGGTGTCGGCGCGGCCGCCGGCGTAGCCGAAGGTTTTGAAGCCCATCGATTCCAGCGCCACGTTGCCGGTCAGGATAATCAGGTCGGCCCAGGAGATGTTGCGGCCGTATTTCTGTTTGATTGGCCACAGCAGGCGGCGCGCCTTGTCGAGGCTGACATTGTCAGGCCAGCTGTTGAGCGGGGCGAAGCGCTGCTGGCCTTCGCCCGCGCCGCCGCGGCCGTCGCCGATGCGGTAGGTGCCGGCGCTGTGCCAGGCCATGCGGATGAACAGGCCGCCGTAGTGGCCGAAGTCCGCCGGCCACCATGCTTGCGAGTCGGTCATCAGGGCGTGCAGATCCTGTTTGACCGCCGCCAGGTCGAGGCTGTTGAAGGCATCGGCGTAGTTGAAGTCTTTATCCATCGGATCGGACAGGGGGGAGTGCTGATGCAGCGGTTTCAGGCTGAGCTGATTAGGCCACCAATCCTGATTGGTGGGGCCGTCTTGCGGTGCGGGCTGCTTGCCGCCCGAAAACGGGCATTTGCTTTCAGTTGTCATGATGCGCTCTCTGCTTCCGTAAAGGTGCTCCAGCCGCCGGGCGTGGAGCGGTTAACAAGGCATGCGGGTCAGGCTTGCGTCGGGTGTTGCGCTAAATGACTGAACTCAATGAAATCACATCGCCTTGGCCGCTAACGGGCACAGGGCGACTCATGGCTAAGCTTAGTCAGCGGCGGCGGAGAGATAAAATAGGAATGATTGAATACTGTGATAGCTTGCGGCGATTCATGGCTGTGTTATCGATAGTCAGCACGCCGCATTATCGGCGCCGCAGCATCACCTTGAGCACCGCGTCCGCCAGCTTGCCGAACGGTGCGCGCAGCAGATCGGTGAAGTGCCAGCGGCTTTGGATGAAGACGCCCTTGGCGTGGCTCAGCGCCCGGAATCCTTCGATGCCGTGATAGGCCCCCATGCCGCTGGGGCCGATGCCGCCGAACGGCAGATCGTCCTGGGCAAAATGCAGCAGGGTGGCGTTGACGCTGACGTTGCCGGAGGTGGTGCGCGCCAGCAGCCTGTCCTGCAGGGGGCCGCCTGGGCCAAAGTAGTACAGCGCCAGCGGGCGCGGCCCGGCGTTGATAACGTCGATCGCTTCATCAAAGGCGGCGTAGGTGCGTATCGGCAGCAGCGGCCCGAAGATCTCCTCTTGCATGATTCGGCTGTCGTCGGGGGCGCTGACGATCAGCGTGGGGGCGAGGGTTTTCGGCCGTTCCGCCGCCGAGTCCGGGCGGTGGCCCACCGGAACGATCCGCGCGCCCCGCGCCTGGGCGTCGGTGAGCAGATCCTGCAAACGGTGGTAGTGCCTGTCGTTGATGATGGCGCCGTAGTCATGGCTCGTCGGCCCGTCGGGGTAAAACGCTTTGACCGCCGCGTCGTAGAGCGCGATAAAGTTTTCCACATCGTCCTGATGGATCAACAGGTAATCGGGTGCGATGCAGGTTTGGCCCGCGTTCGACAGCTTGCCGAACGCCAGGCTGTTAACGGTTCTGGCGGTGAGCGCGCCGGGCGCCACGACGGCGGGGCTTTTGCCGCCCAGCTCGAGCGTCAAGGGCACCAGATTTTTACCGGCCGCCTGCATGATCTGGCGGCCGATCGCCGTGCTGCCGGTGAACACCAGGTGATCGAACGCCAGCGTGCTGAACCCGGCCCCGACGTCCGGCCCGCCGGTCACCACCGCGACCTCATCGGCGGGAAACAGCGCCGCCAGCATCGTTTCGATGAGTTGGCTGGTGCGCGGCGTGAGCTCCGAAGGTTTCAGCATCACGCGGTTGCCGGCGGCCAGGGCGGTGGCCAGCGGGATGAAGGTCAACGAAAACGGGTAGTTCCACGGCGCCATGACGCCAATCACGCCTTTAGGTTGGTATTGCACATAGGCGCGCCCGGCCTGGTACGGCAGGGCGACGTGGCGGCGTTCCGGCTGCATAAAGCGCTTCAGGTGGCGCAGCAGATAATCGATCGCCTGCACGGTGACCAGGATCTCCAGGATGTCGGTTTCGTAAGGCGAGCGGTGGCCGAAGTCTGCGCTGACGGCCGCCGTCAGCGCGCCGCGCTCGGCCAAAATGGCGCTCCGCAGGCGGCGCAGGGCGGTTTTGCGCTGAGCGATCGTCGGTGCGCCGTCGCGCAGGAAGGCATGACGTTGGGCGGCAAGCCGTTGCTCCAGCGTCATGAGGATGTCATCTCCCTGCACTTGAATTCTCCTGATGCCGAGTGAAAGCGGGAATGCGGTTTGCCTAACCCGGTTTGACCTTAAAGTGAGCTTTAAACCTATACTCGTTAAACGATCAACGCAAGATCGTCGGCCAACCGGGATGAGGGAGCCAGAGATCCCGGCGCCGCGCGCAGTATATACCTTCTTTTTTAACCATAGTGTAAATGGGAGAAACGACATGGGTTACGTAACGACCAGCGATGGCGTCGAGATTTTCTATAAGGATTGGGGCCCCAAAAACGGCAAGGTTATCTACTTCCACCACGGCTGGCCGTTGTCCAGCGATGACTGGGATGCCCAGATGCTGTTCTTCGTGAACAAAGGATTCCGGGTCGTCGCGCACGATCGCCGCGGCCACGGCCGCTCCAGCCAGGTGTCGGAAGGGCACGACATGGACCACTACGCCGATGACGTCGCCGCGGTGGTAAAACACCTGGGCGTGCAGGGCGCGATGCACGTGGGCCACTCGACGGGCGGCGGCGAGGTGGTGCGCTATATCGTGCGCCACGGCGAGGACAAGGTGTCCAAAGCGGTGCTGATCAGCGCGGTGCCGCCGCTGATGGTAAAAACCGACGCCAATCCGCAGGGTACCCCCAAAGCGGTGTTCGATGATTTCCAGGCGCAGCTGGCCGCCAACCGGGCGCAGTTCTATTACGACGTGCCGGCCGGCCCGTTCTACGGCTATAACCGCCCGGGCGCCAAACCGTCTGAGGCGATCATCTGGAACTGGTGGCGCCAGGGCATGATGGGCGGCGCCAAGGCGCACTACGACGGCATCGTCGCCTTCTCGCAGACCGATTTCACCGAGGATCTCAAGAAGATCGCCATTCCGGTGCTGGTGATCCACGGCGACGACGACCAGGTGGTGCCTTATCAGGACTCCGGCGTGCTGTCGGCCAAGCTGGTGCAAAACGGCACGCTCCATACCTATAAGGGCGCGCCGCACGGCATCCCGACCACCCATGCCGATCAGGTCAACGCCGATCTGCTGGCGTTCGTGAACAGTTAAAGACTCAACGCTCGCGAGCCTCGCCCCTTACCGGGCGGGGCTTTTTATTGGCTGCGGGCGAGCGGATCACCAATGATAGCTGATGCCCATATCGAGCTTGTCTGACGCATCGACGCCGGGCGCGTGCTGCGAAAGGTTATTGAATTCATAGTTAATGAACACCTGCATATTGCTGTTGAGCAACCAGGTGACCCCCAACTCCTCATAGTTCAATAAGTCCGTGTTCCGGCCTGCCCGGGCCTGTATCAAGCGGGTATAGCCGATGTTGGGTTGGATATGGTCCGTCAGCCGATATTTGGCGAGCGCTTCGTAACTTGACGCCGAACCGCGGTTAACGGTTTGTTGCGGGCTGATGGCGTTGTCGCTTTGGGTGAACACGGCTGCAAGATAGATTTTTTTCGACGCATAGAGAACCCCTTCGGCCAGCGTGTCGATGCGCCGGCGATAACCGGCGGCGTGTTGCTGCCGCTGCGTGGTTTGAGACGCCGAGGCGGCGGCGATGAGGCTGAGCGTCGGCGTCAGCGCATAACGGAACGAGGCGCCGAATCCGTTGCCGTTTTGTTTGCCCGGTGCTTGCCGTTCGTCGCCGTCTTTGAACTGGTATTGCAGCGCGATGGCGGCGCGCCGCTGAAACAGGCTGAAAGGTTGGCGGTAAGTGAGCAGGTTATGCGCCCGGCCGCGCATAAAGTTGTCGATGTAGTTGTAGGCCATCTCTCTAAACAGCGGAGAGCGATCGGTCAGGGCGGTCACATCATAAAGCACGCCCCAGTTGCGGCCGATATCGAGGCTGCCCAGGGCGGCGTTTTGCACGCCGATATAGGCGAGCCGGGTGCTGTTGCGCGTCGCGTCGGCGATGCTGACGGTATATTCCCAGTGGGCGTAGGCCCGCCAGCGCGGCGCGATCTTTTTTTTACCTATCAGGCCGAAATAGAGGTAGCTGCGGTCGCCGTCGTCGCGTTCGTTGTGGCCGCTGTAGCGTCTGGCGATAATCGTGCCGTAGAAATTCAGGCTGTTTTGCTGCGATCCCGTCAACGACACGGCGAAGGCGCCGCGCGGTAACAAGGCCAGCAGGGGGAAAAGCATGCCCGCCGAAAAATAACGAGGATTGCGTTTTATCATGATGGCACCGTCCCTGTGCGCGGCAAGCCCGTGAGCTTGCCGCCCCGGCGAAGCTTAAGCGTGCGTTTCGCGTTTAAAGTAGCTGACGATCCCCTGAGCGATCGCCGTGGCAATTTTATTTCGGAAGGCGGGAGTGCCGAGCAGCTTTTCTTCCTCAGGGTTGGTGATGAAAGAGGTTTCCACCAAGACGGAAGGAATATACGGGGACTTTAAGACCACGAAGGCCGCCTGTTCGGTATTTTTGGCATGCAAATGATGGATGGGCGCAATATGTTGAATCAGGTGTGAGCCCAGCGCCAGGCTTTCTTTGATCGTTTCCGTCTGCTCTAAATCAAACAGTATCTTCTGCAAATAGCGGTCTTTCTTGATGACGTTAGGGCCGGCGAGATCGTCCGCCGCGTTTTCACTGTTCGATAAGTATTTTGCCATCGCGCTGCTGGCACCTTTATTGGAAAGCGCAAAAACCGAAGCGCCGCAGGCGCTGGGGCAGGTAAAACCGTCGGCGTGGATGGACATGAAAAGATCCGCGCCATGCCGGTGCGCGATCTCCACCCGATCGTAAAGCGGGATAAAAACGTCGCTGTCGCGCGTCAGGCGGGCATCGATGCCGTGTCGATCGAGCTGTGCACGCACATTTCTGGCGATCTCCAGAACGACATGTTTTTCCAGCGAACCGGTGTGGCCAATGGCACCGGAGTCGATGCCACCATGACCGGGATCCAACATGACCAGGAATCTTTTTCGCGCCCCGTGAGGTGTGGGGCGCGGCAAACCGTGGGCGTGAGCCAGCGGGGAAATGGCGCCGTTCAGCGCCAAGGTTGCCAGCCCTGCCAACATCATTCTGCGGCGAGATAACCGGGTGTTCAAAAGGTCCGTCTTAGCCATAAGGGTAACCAGCATAAAAGGGAAGGGTGTTATTGTTATAACATAACAAATTTACGCGCCGGCGAGGTTGTCTGTTAGCGGCTGTTACTTTTAATGTCATTCCTTAAATCAACTGGTTTTTTATACTGCATTTATTTTGTTTATTGAATGTTCGTATTGATATTTATTTGTTTTGTATTTGTTAATTCTTATTTTGACACACTATTTAATCCAATATTTCAAATGAGATTTATTCTCCTCTTTAATTGATATGTTATAACGTAATTACTAAAACGGATAAAAAACGGGGTCTTTGCCGCCGGCATGAAGCCACTCACGTTTTTGGAGCGTTAACATGACTTTTAAACACCAGGAAAAAGAGACATTAAATATATTCGCCGTTCTCGCCGTCTCGTTAAGCACGGTCATCGCCATGCTCGACAGTACCATCGCCAACGTGGCGCTGCCGGTGATCGCCAAAGATTTCGGCGTTTCCGAATCGGCCTCCATCATGATTATTAATGCCTACCAGTTTGCCGTCGTTGCCTCTTTGATGCCCTTCGCGGCGCTGGGCCGCGCGGTGGGCAATAAAAAGATCTTTATAGCCGGGGTGGTGCTGTTCGCTTTTTCATCCTTGGGCTGCGCGCTGTCCACGACGCTGTCGATGCTGACGGCATTCAGGGTAATACAGGGCTTCGGCGCGGCGGCGGTGCTCAGCGTCAATGCGGCGCTGATCAAGGAGATATACCCGGAAAGGCTGCTGGGGCGCGGCCTGGGCATAAACGTGATGGTGGTGTCGGTTTCCGCCGCCGCCGGGCCGTCCATCGCCTCGGCGATACTTTCGCAAACGAGCTGGAACTGGCTGTTTACCATCAATGTTCCCATCGCCTGCCTGTCGCTGCTGCTGAGCCTGATCTTCCTGGCCCCCCGCGAGCGGCGCAGCGTTGGATTCGACAGCGGGGGGGCCCTGTTGGTGTTTGTGCTGTTCATCGCTTTCTCGCTCAGCACCATGAGCATGACCACCCACCATCTGCCGGCGGCGGCGCTGAGCTTTGCGGTATTCGCCGGGCTGGCCGGGTTGCTGTATATCAATCAGAAAAGAAAGGCCAACGCCGCGCTGATCCCGATCGCGATGCTGCATAACCCGACGCTGTCATTGTCTTTGCTGATGTCGATGCTGTCCTACAGCACCCAGCTTTTGGCTTTTGTATCGCTGCCTTTCTATTTCCACAATGTCCTGCAAAGAAACGTGGTGGATATCGGTCTGTTGCTGACCGCCTGGCCGCTGGCCACCATGGCGTCTTCGCTAATTTCCGGCGATTTGGCCAAGAAGTACGATCCCAATCTTGTTGCCCTCTCGGGCCTTGCCTGTCTGCTGGCAGGCATGCTGCTGATGGCCAATCTGCCCAGCGATCCGTCGAATGGGGCGATCGTATGGCGCGTGGCGCTGTGCGGCATCGGTTTTGGCCTTTTTCAATCACCGAACAACCTGCTGATCATGACCTCGGTCTCCCATGAAAACAGCAGCATCGCCAGCGGCCTGTTGGGCAGCTCCCGGCTGATTGGGCAAATCGTCGGTTCGGCGTTAGTGGCGATTTTCTTCAATATGCGGGGCGCGCAAGCGACGAATATCAGTTTAATGGCGGGGGCGGCATTCTCGTTCCTTTCTCTGGTGGTGAGCTATATGCGCTTCAAGTCCGCCGTTACGTTAAAAACCAGCAAATAGAAGCACGAGGTTTCCCATGCGATTTATCCCATTAGTGCCGTTGGTTATCGGGATGGCGGCGTTTTCCCTTGCCGGCTGCACGACCTACCACGACGTGGCGTTGCAACAAAAAGAGACGGGGCTCAATAGCCAATATTACCTGCTGCAGCCGCCGGTCTATGTCGGCGACCAGTTGAAATATGGTCTGAAGGACGGCAGCGGCGGCGAGCTGACGGTGGCGAAGGTTGAACCGAAAGACTTGGTTGCCGACAGCGGAAAAATCATTCCCCTGTCGCAGCTCTCTTTCCTGCAACGCAAAGACCTTTCCACAGGAAAAACCGCCGCGTTGGTCGGCGGCGGCGCGGTCGCCACCACGGCAATCGTGTTTGTGGCCGGGATCACCATCATGGCCGCCGGCATCGCCGCGTCGGCCTAAAGCAGCCCATCGACGCACGCCACCGAGCGTGCGCACAGGAGGCACCATGTGCGTCACAGTGAAATTTATCGCCACCGCTCTGCTGGCAATATTCGCCTTGCCGACGGCGCCTTGCGCCACCGCCGGCCAGCCGGCGGTGGCCGAACCGCCACAAAGCGTGGCGGCGCAAACGCTGCCCGGCAGCTATCCGCGGATCGTCATCACCGGCAACTGCCCCTTCGGCGTGATCCTGGCGAACGAGGCGGCCTACCGGCACGTCGTTGGCGTGGGGCCCTGGGCGTTCATGCATGCCGATAGGCATGTATTGAAGGACATGAAGCCTGACATCGGCAGGATCACCTCCGCCTTCATCAATAAGGACTACCGGGTCAACATGGAATCGTTAATGAATCTCCGGCCCGACATTATTTATTACTACGGCAAAAGCCAGGACGATCGGCTGGAAAGGGCGGGCGTGATGACCGTCGATCTGGATGCCGGCGGGAAGACAAAATACCAGCCGATGGCCACCCAGGTGTATTGGGAGAACACTTTCGCCGACACGCTCGGCCTGCCGCGCACGCACAAATTCAAAGACGCCTGGGAAAAGACCCTGAAGCAGATCCGCCCCTATGCCGCCGCCATCCATGCGCAGCACGTCAGGGCGTTGTATCTCGAAGAAAGTGACGGCAGGCAGCTGAAGGTGAGTGGTCCGCATACCTACGGCGACACCTACCTGAAAATGGCCGGTATGGACAACGTCGCCGGGGATTTGCCGGTGAAAGGGGATGCCGGCAGGTACATCAACGTTTCGATGGAGCAGATCATGGCCTGGGACCCGGATGTGATTTTCGTGGTTTTCGGCAGCGCCAAAGCGCTGCTGCACGGGGGGATCCCCGGTCAGGCCTGGGAAACGCTCAGGGCGGTAAAAAACGGCAAGGTTTTCTCGACGCCGGTGGGCATTCACAACTGGGGGGGCCTGTCGGCGGAAACGTCACTGCTACCGCTGTTTATGATCAACCGCTATGCCCCTGAAGACATTAGCGACAAGACGCTGCGGGAGGAGACGCGCCGCTATTATCAGACGATGTTCTCCTATGCCATCCCGGACCGGTTGCTGGATGAGGTGCTGGCACAGCGCTAGTGCCACGGTTGAATAGCATTCACTTAATGGGGGTAGCTTGGGGATGCCGGGCAGAGGAAAATATGTGGCGATCCTGGTGGGGCTGTTTTTGGCCTTGTGTGTGGCCGCCGTCGCATCACTGTTTGCCGGCCGCTACGCCTTGTCGGCCCATGATGTGGTGCAGATTTTATGGCAGGGGAACATGCCGGGGGAAAACCAGGCCCGCTATTCGGTGATTTTTAACCTGCGTGCGCCGCGGGTGGTGGCGGTGATGCTGGTGGGCGGTGGGTTGGCGGTCGCCGGCGCGACCTTTCAGGCGGTGCTGAAAAACGCGTTGGCCAGCCCGGATGTGCTGGGCACGTCTTCCGCCTCCGCCTTTGGCGCTGCGCTGGGCATTTTATTGAGTTTGCCTTTTGCCCTGAGTGCCATGCTGTCGTTTCTTTTCGGCGTGGTGAGCCTGCTGCTGGTGCTCGGCATCTGCCGTCTGAAACGCCGGCAGGATGCGCTGACGACGATCCTGTCCGGCATGATTATCGCGTCGTTGTTTATCGCGTTTGTCTCGGTCATAAAATATGTCGCCGATCCGCAGGATACCTTGCCGGCGATCGTCTTCTGGCTGATGGGCAGCTTCGCTTCGGTAGCGAAAGCGCAGGTCTATTGGCTAATCCCGCTGTTTGCGGCGTGTTACCTGACAATCTATCGGCTCAGGTGGAAAATGAACATTCTCTCGCTGGGGGACGACGAGGCGCGCATTGCCGGCCTGAATCCGCCCCGGTTGAAGATCCTGCTGCTGATCGCCGCCTCCTTGCTGGTTTCCGCCTCGGTGAGCTTGGCCGGCGTGGTGGGATGGGTCGGCTTGGTGATCCCGCATCTGGTGAGAAGCGTGCTGGGGTATAACCACGGCCGCCTGATCCCGGCCTCGGCGCTGAGCGGGGCGTTGTTTTTGCTGGTGATAGACAATATCGCCAGAGGCGCCACCTACGCAGAAATCCCGATCGGCATTCTGACCGCGCTGATCGGTGCGCCGCTTTTCGCCACGCTTTTTATTATGGGCAATCGATATGATCACCGCTAGCCGGCTATCCTTTGGTTTCAAAGGGCGGGAGCCCATTTTCGACAACGTCAGCTTCGAGCTTAAGCGCGGCGAGATCCTCAGCGTGCTGGGCCCGAACGGCGCCGGCAAAACGACGTTGCTGAGAAATATCGCGGGCCTGTGTCGGCCCAGCGCCGGCTGGTGCGAGATCGGCCGCGTCGATAATCGAGAGGCGCGCCTGGCCTATGTGCCGCAGGCGAAGGCGCCACATTTTTCCTATGGCGTACTCGAGTTTGTCACTTTCGGCTGCGTTCGTCAGGCCGGACTGTTTGCCCGGCCGGGAAAGCGCGATTTCGCCAGGGCGCAGGCGGTGCTGCAATCCCTGGAAATCGGCCCGTTGGCGCAGAAAAGCATCGATCAGATCAGCGGCGGTGAACTGCAGATGTGTTATTTCGCCAAGGCGCTGATGGCAGATCCTGACGTCATGATCCTTGATGAACCGGAGTCGAACCTGGATTTTTACAATCAGGCAAAAATGATCGAGATGCTCTGGCGCCTCGCCAAAGAGCGGCAGATGACGATCGTGCTGAATACGCATTTCCTCAATTACGCCGAACGCATCTCCGACAAGTGTTTACTGATGACAAAACGGCAGTCGTTGTTTGGCGTTAAAAGCGCTGTGCTGCGGGAAGATATCCTGGAGCGCTATTTTCGGGTGCCGGTAAGAAAGTGCCACTATGAACACCAGGGCGCCGGCGAAGAAACCTTTATTATCGCTCTGCGCAATCTCGCCTGAGTTTCGGCTGCAAAGATTGCTTGAGGGATATCCCTCATTGCGGCCCCGCCGGCGGTTATTTAAGCTGAAAGGGCAACGTAACGGTGAATATGGAGATAATCATGACTGATTCAGTGTCCAACGATCGTAATCCCACCCCGGATGTGGCGGAAGACAACGCGTTCTTCCCATCGCCTTACTCCCTCAGCCAGTACACCTCGTCCAAAACCGACTTCGCGGGCGCCAGCTACCCGAACGCCTATCGCGGCGGCAAGTGGAAGGTGCTGATGATCGCCTCGCAGGAGCGCTACCTGCTGATGCAAAACGGCAAGTTCTTCTCTACCGGCAACCACCCGGTCGAGATGCTGTTACCGATGTATCACCTGGATCTGGCCGGTTTCGAGATCGACATCGCCACGCCGTCCGGCGATCCGGTGAAGCTGGAGATGTGGGCGTTCCCGCAGGAAGACGAAGCGGTCAAGGCCACCTACGAGAAGTACCGCAGCCAACTCAAGCAGCCGAAAAAGCTGACGGAGGTGGTGAAGGATCTGGACGGCGGCAACTACCTCGGCGTTTTCATCCCCGGCGGCCACGGCGTGCTCAATGATATCCCGTTCAGCGAAGAGGTGAAAAAGACCCTGCACTGGGCGCACGACAACGATCGCTACGTGATCTCGCTGTGCCACGGGCCGGCGGGCCTGCTGGCGGCGGGCATTGGCGAGAGCAAAGACGATTTCCTCTATCGCGGTTATGAAATGTGCGTGTTCCCGGACTCGCTCGATACCGGCGCCAACATCGACATCGGCTACATCCCCGGCCCGATGCCCTGGCTGGTGGGCGAACGCCTGCGCGAGCGGGGCGTGAAGATCGTCAACGCCGACATCACCGGCAAGGTGCATAAAGATCGGCGCCTGCTGACCGGCGACAGCCCGCTGGCCTCCAACAACCTCGGCAAGCTGGCGGCGGAGACGCTGTTGGCCGACGTCGCCGCGCGATGAGCGACGAGATCGCACAGCGCGCTTTCCAGGCGGCGCTGGCGATGGACCACGAGCGAACCCTGTCCGCCATTCAGGGGCGGGTTCGCGCCTTCGCCGCGCCGTTCGGCTTCGATCGCTTTGTGCTGTTTTCCGCTTCCGCCGCGGCGGAGGCGGGGATCGAGCATATCTATTGGGTCGAGGGCGACTGGTTCGGCGACGGCGAGGCCGTCGATGCGTTGACCTACGTGCGGCACTGCCCGGTGACCCGGCACATGCTGCGGGTCAGCGAGCCGTTTTTCTGGACCAAAACCTGGGCGGAGCAGGGCGAGCGCTACCGGATTGTGCGCACGCCGCGCGGCGCGGGCCTGCACGGCGTGCAGATCCCGATATTTGGCCCGGCCGGTTTGGAGGGCGCCGTCAGCCTGGGGGGCGAGCGCATCGATGCCTCGCCGCCGGTGCGGCTGGCGCTGTCGCTCGTAGGCTCGGCGGCCTTTCAGGCGGCGCGGCGGCTGTTCGCACCGGCGGCCGGCGAGGGAGAGGGGCGGTTGTCGGCGCGCGAGCGCGAGGTGCTGAGCTGGACCGCCATCGGCCGGCGGCAGGCGGATATCGCCGCGATGCTCGGCCTGTCTGAACGCACGGTGGAAAACCACCTGCGGCGCATTCGCCAGCGCCTTGGCGCCGCCACCACCGCGCAGGCGATCAGCGTGGCGATCCGCCTGGGGGAAATCGCCCCCGAGAGCCGTTAGCCCGCCGCCATTTGCCGCAGCAGCCACTCGCGCAGCGCAATGATATCGGGGCGCTGCGCGGTTTCTTCGGTGGCCACCAGATAATAGTTGGCGCCGGGTAACGCCGTCTCGAACGGCGCGGCCAGCACGCCGCGCTGCAATAAATCGCGCGCCAGCAGCCGGCTGGCGATCACCACCCCCTGGCCCGCCACCGCCGCCTGCAGCGCATGCGTCTCATCGCTGAAGGTCAGCCCGGCTTCCACGTTCAACCCTTCCGGCCCGTAGCGCCGCCGCCAGTTTTCCCAGGTCGGCGAGTCGGCGGGCACCTGCCGATGCGCCACGTGAAACAGCGTTACCCGCTGCAAATCCTCGCTGCGCTCCAGCGCCAGCGCCGGGCTGGCCACCACGATAAAGCGGTCCTCATGCAGCAGGGTGCAGTGCAGATCGCTTTCCGGCGTTTCACGGTAGCGAATGGCGACGTCCACGGTGCGCTGGTTGAGATCCACCCGCTCGACGCTGGTGTGCAGGCGAAGATCGATGGCGGGAAACTCCGCCTTGAAATCCGCCAGGCGCGGCACCAGCCAGTGGGTGAGAAAATTGGAGGTGGTGGTGACGGTCAGCGCCGGCGGCTGCTGGGCGCGGGTGATTTGGGCAACGGACTGCTCCAGCGCGGCAAAGGCGCGCTGGGTGCCGGCATACAGGATCTCGCCGGTCTCGGTCAGGCTGACGCCCTGCGCGCTGCGCTCGCACACCCGGCACTCCAACACCGATTCCAGCAGCTTGATCTGATGGCTGACCGCCGTCGCGCTGACGCCCAGCGCCTCGGCGGCCAGTTTGAAGCTGCGGCAGCCGGCCACGGCGTGGAAGGCGCGCAGCGCGCCCAGCGGCGGCAAACGGGTTTTTCTCATGGCTGAGTTATTCTCATCTAAGGCTGAAAACTATGAGTTTGTCTGACCGATTATACAAGAGATAGGCTACTGACATGTGAACAGGGAAATGAATTTATTTCATCATTTCCATCATGTCGGGAGTGAACGATGAGCCTCTATATCAACAACGGCGCCTTAGGCGCCATGGAACACACGGGAACGGCGGCGAGCGCCTTGGCGCTCAGCGTGCCGGTGGCCGCGGGCGCCTTGCTGCTGAAGACCGAAAGCCTGCTGGGCATCGGCGCAACGCTGATGCTGCTGACGGCATTGGCGCTGGCGTTTCTCGGCGGCGCCGCGCTGGCCCGCTGGCAGCCGCTGCGGAACCGGCCTGCGCTGGCTATGCTCCGCTATGGCTTTTTGCTGGCGGCGGCGGGATGGCTATTGACGCTGCTGATGCTGTTCGGTGGCCACGGCTGGCCGGTTCTGCTGGCGGGCATCGCCCTCGGCGGCCTGGGGCAGGGCGTAGCTTACCGCACGGCGGTGGGGGAGAAAACGGCGTTCGCCGTGGCGTGCCGGCTGACGACGGTGGTGACCATCGTGGCCGTGGGGGTTGCCGCTTTGCTGATTCAAACCTACGCTGCACCGGGCGCGAGAGGGAGCTGTTTCGCGCTGGCGTTGCTGGTCGATCTGGCGTTGTTGGGGGCGTTGATGGCGCGGGTTGCAGAGCGGGATAGAGGCTGAGACATTGCGGAGGGACAAGGGCCTGCTTGGGGGACGGGGCGGGCCTGTTGGTGTTTGTGGGGATATTATTCAGATAATTTCAGCATCAGAGTTTTCGGTTAATCCGTAATGCATCAACAACGAGAGAAAACGCCGGAGACGGTTGCTTACGGCTGGGATAATACAGATAGTAACCCGGAAATGGCAGGCACCAGGGTTCAAGTACTCGAATCAGACGCCCCTCGCTAATATGCGAACCAAATTCCTCTTCAGGTAAAAAGGCAATCCCGAGCCCGGCCAGCGCAGCATCAACAACATGATCCGATGTATTAAAAGTTAATTGTCCTTGAACCCGGACATTGAACTTGCCGCTCGCCTGCTCAAATTCCCAGGCATATATTTTCCCGGAACGCACCATCCGTTCATTGATACAGATGTGTTGCGTGAGATCGCGTGGTGTTTGAGGGGCAGGATGAAGAGCGAAATATTCAGGGGCGGCCACCGCTGCCATGCGCATTTTCGGACCGATAGGTACGGCTATCATATCCTTGTCGATGGTGTCTCCGAGCCGCACACCTGCGTCAAAACGGTCCGCCACGATGTCCCGGAACCCGTGGTTGGCGTCGAACTCAATTTGGATATCCGGATATTCGCGTAACAGCGGTGTCAGTTTGGGCAGCAGGGTGGTTTTCAGCACGTTCGGCCCGCAGGTAATCCGAACGATCCCAGCAGGCTTATCCCGCAGTGCCGTCAGCATGTCCAACTCGGCCTCAATCTCATCAATGCGATGGCCCACAGACTGCAGCAGGCGTTCCCCTGCAGCAGTCACTGACACGCTGCGCGTGGTTCGCGTCAGCAGGCGGATTTGCATCCGTTCTTCCAATCCGGAAATCGCCTGGCTCAGTGCGGGCTGGGTCACACCAAGCTGCGCGGCCGCGCGTGTAAAGCTGCCTTCCCGCGCCACGGTGATGAAAGAGAGTAAATCGTTGAGATTACGTCTGGCCATGTTCATTTCCAGTCTATTTATAAATTTTACTTATAAGGGCATTAAGTATTCATTAGCTAGTTAACCCGCTGCATATTGGTAACAATAACGGAATGAAAAAGTCAACGTTAACCTTTATGCAAAACGCCCACCGCAGAACGTCACTGTTGCTGACCCTCCTTGCCGGCCTGCTTTTCGTCACGCAGTCCGTTATGGCGGATGGCCATGACCGAGGAGGAGCACGGGAGACGCTTATGAAAATTGAGATCATTGTGGATGGAGAAACCGCCACCGCTACCCTTTTTGACACGCCGACGGGACGGGATTTTGCGTCACTGCTTCCCCTCAGCCTGACGCTGGAAGACTATGCCGATATTGAGCGCATCAGCAATCTGCCACGCAGGCTTTCCACGGCACACGCACCGGACGGCATGACGCCGGAAGCCGGGGATATCACTTTCTATACGCCGTGGGGCAATCTGGCGATTTTTGTCCAGGGCAGACCTTACGCCCGTTCACTGATCCCGCTAGGGAAAATCGATTCCGGACTGCCAGCCCTGGAGCGTCGCGGACCGCTAGCGGTACAGATTAGGGCCGCAGACTGACCTGCAACATCTTCCGCACCGCGCTTTTCCCTTATCTCCGTCCCATCCCCTTATGCCGTATCAGCGCCTTTTGGAAAGCTGAGGGCGCGGGGAAGCTGACATCGTGTTAACCACTGAAAAGAAATTCATCAATGAGTAACCAGACAGACGAGAACAGAAAAAACATCACAGGAAGCGGAAAACATCCCGCGCACTGGAGCGGCGTCTTTGCCATGACACTGTGCGTCTTCGCACTGATCGCCTCCGAATTTATGCCCGTCAGCCTGCTGACGCCGATGGCGCAGACTCTGAATGTCACCGAAGGGATGGCCGGCCAAGGGATTGCCATTTCCGGGGCATTTGCGGTGGTAACCAGCCTGTTTATTTCCGTACTGGCAGGTACGCTTAACCGGAAAATCCTGCTGCTCGGTCTGACCTGCATTATGGCGGTTTCCGGCGCAATCATTGCCATGGCTCCTAATTATCTGATCTATATGGTCGGTCGAGCCCTGATTGGCATCGTGGTCGGCGGATTTTGGTCGATGTCGGCTGCCACGGCGATGCGTTTGGTTCCGGTGCACCGAGTTCCGCTCGCGTTGGCCATTTTTAACAGCGGCAATGCACTGGCCACGGTCATCGCGGCCCCTTTGGGCAGTTGGCTCGGTTCGGTGATCGGCTGGCGCGGAGCCTTCTTTTGTCTGGTGCCGGTCGCGATCGTCGCGTTTATCTGGCAGTTGTTCAGCCTGCCCTCCATGCAGGTCACCCGGCAGAGTACCGGTGCCAGCAATGTCTTCACGCTGTTTCGCCGTCGAGTGGTCACATTAGGCATGCTGGGCGTCGGCATCTTCTTTATGGGGCAGTTCACGCTATTTACCTACATTCGGCCTTTCCTTGAAACGGTGACGAAGGTGGATGCTTCAGTGGTCACCCTGATCCTGCTGGTTATCGGTGTCGCGGGTTTCATCGGCACCACGCTGATTGGCAGGGTGCTGAAACGCGGCTTCTACTCGACCCTGATAGCCATTCCGGTGCTGATGGCCATCACCGCGTTGGCACTGATCGCTTTTGGCAGTCAGGTGGCCATCGTGATGGTGCTGCTCGGGTTGTGGGGGCTGATTTCCACCGGTGCACCGGTGGGGTGGTGGGCTTGGGTACCGCGTACCTTTCCGCAGAATGCCGAAGCCGGCGGCGGGTTGATGGTGGCGATGGTCCAGTTATCCATTGCGCTAGGTTCAACGGTAGGGGGGCTGCTTTTCGATCACCACGGCTACCAGAGCACTTTCCTGGCCAGCGTCACGATGCTGCTTATCGCGACCGGGCTGATTTTCCTGACCTCACGTGCAGACACCTCTGCCAGAGACCATTCATAAACCCAGGAGTTATGTCATGACAGTTAAGGCGTATGGCGCCCGCGGCACCCATGATGCGCAGATTGATTTCGCGTTCTGCGGTGTCTGCCATTCGGATAACGCCACCCTGGCTTAATTATAAGGAGACCATCATGAAGAAATTTACGGTAGTTCTGGGGCTGCTCATCAGTTCATTTGCCGCCTCTGCGGCGGATATGTCCGGTGGAGCCGATAATTTTTATAAAAGCGATAAGGTGACGCAGCAAAAAGTGACCTTTAAAAACCAGTATCAGATGAACGTGATCGGCAACCTGTTTATCCCAAAATCGATGAATCAGAACGCCAAAAAGCCGGCGATCGTCGTTGGCCACCCAATGGGGGCTGTCAAGGAACAAAGCTCAACGCTGTATGCTCAAAAGCTGGCGGAGCAGGGTTTTATCACGCTGGCTATCGATCTTTCATTTTGGGGGGAAAGCGAAGGCAAACCGGGGCACCTGATTTCACCGGAAATCTACGCGGATGATTTCAGCGCGGCGGTTGATTATCTGAGTACACAGCCGTTTGTTGATTCGGAAAAAATCGGAGTGCTGGGTATCTGTGGTAGCGGAAGTTTCGTTATCAGTGCCGCGAAGATTGACCCGCGTATGAAAGCCATCGCTACCGTCAGCATGTATGACATGGGGGCTGCGTTCCGTCACGGCCTTAATCGTTCGCAGACGCTTGAACAGCGGAAGTCCTTTATCCAGTCAGCCATTGAGCAGCGTTTTGCTGAGTTCAAAGGGGGGGAGGCCGTGTATATTCCCGGCACCGTGAATAAATTGAACGCTTCTACGCCGGATATTCAGCGTGAGTTCTTTGATTTCTACCGCACCGAACGCGGTGGTTACACCCCAAAGGGTGAGAAAGAAGCACTGACGACGAAACCGATGTTGAGCAGTATCGGCAAGTTTATGAACTTCTATCCGTTCAACGATATTGAAACCATTTCACCGCGCCCGATGTTGTTTATCACCGGCGATCGGGCTCACTCAAAAGAGTTCAGCGAGGATGCATTCAAACGCGCCGGTCAGCCTAAAGAGCTTTATGTTGTACCGGGCGCAGGGCATGTCGATCTCTATGATCGTACCGACGTGATCCCTTTTGACAAACTGACAGACTTTTTCCGTAAGAACCTGCAATAACACGTTCAGTTAAGGAGCATCTGACATGAACTATAAACATCTGGGTCGTACCGGCCTGCGGGTGAGCCGCATCGGTCTCGGTACCATGAATTTCGGTGAGCTGACGGATGAGCCGGCCAGCTTCAGGATCATGGATGAAGCCGTGGATGCGGGTATCAACTTTTTCGATACCGCTGACGTCTATGGCGGGCCGCAGTCGCCGGATATGGCAAAGGGGTACGGGACATCTGAAGAAATCATCGGTAACTGGTTGGCGCTCAGTGGCCAGCGTGACCGAATCGTGTTGGCCACGAAAGTTTACCAGCCGATGGACACGGGCCCGAATGACAAATACCTGTCCGCCTACCATATTCGCCGGGCCTGTGAGGCCAGCCTGAAAAGACTGAAAACGGACCATATCGATCTCTACCAGATGCACCATATCGACCGGAACACCCCCTGGGAGGAGATCTGGCAGGCCATGGAACAGCTGATCCGTGAGGGTAAAATCAGCTACGTGGGCAGCAGTAACTTTGCCGGCTGGGATATTGCCACCGCACAGTGCACGGCTGATGCGCGCAACCTGCTGGGGCTGGCATCGGAACAGAGCCTTTACAACCTGACCCAGCGAACGGTTGAGCTTGAAGTCATTCCGGCACTGCGTCATTACGGCATTGGCCTGATCCCCTGGAGCCCGGTCGGGATGGGGATGCTAGGTGGCGTGCTGAAAAAAATTGCCGATGGCCGCCGGGCAACACCGCAGCTGCAGGCACAGATCAATCGCTTGCGGCCGCAGCTGGAGGCCTGGGAAACGCTGTGTGATGAGTTGGGGGAGGCGCCGTCAGACGTCGCGTTGGCCTGGCTGTTGCAGAACCCCGTGGTTACCGCTGTGCTCAGTGGCCCGCGCACTGCTGAACAGCTCCGTCAGAATCTCAATGCCCTGACGTTGTCCCTTTCAGGCGATACGCTCAAAAGGCTGGATGCCATCTGGCCGGGACCGGGCGGGGAAGCCCCTGAAGCCTACGCATGGTAACCGTTATCCGTATTAACAATGACCGGCCTTCGGGTCGGTAATCATGTTATTTCAGTCAAATTTATTTATTACATGAATATGTTCTACTCTGCACCAATTCTTAGATGTCCGCTTTCGGCGCTACAGGCGGTCCGTTCCGTGCTAAATGCGAACCTTAGCGCTAACGTGCCTCGCTCAAGGCCGCCTCTACCCCCTCCCTATTAATATTACAAATTCTTGTATAATTCCTGCCAATACTGGGTTGACGAGTCATATCATACAGGACCACTCTGGCTATAGAATTTCCGTATTCAAAATAGGATAACGAGAGACAAGTCATGGATATCGTGAAAATTAAAGGGCGTCTGACCTTCCTTCAGAAAGCAGAAAAACTCAAAAGCGTGCTACGCAGTGCGCACTCATCTACGGGTAGAGCGGAAAGTACAGCCGAGCACTCATGGCGCCTGTGCCTGATGGCTATGATCTTTGAAAACGAGCTCGCTGGTATGGATATGCTCAGGATCCTTAAGATATGTCTCGTTCACGACCTGGGAGAAGCAATCCATGGTGACATTCCTGCTGTAGAACGAGAACTGCATCCGGATAAGAGCGAACAAGAGAAAGCCACTCTGTTGCATCTCACACATTCTCTTGGTGAAAAGCAACGGGAGGAAATTCTGTCACTTTGGCAAGAATACGAGCATGCCGCCTCGCCGGAAGCCAGGGTCGTCAAGGCACTCGATAAACTCGAAACTATCCTCCAGCACAACCAGGGGATTAATCCACCAGACTTCAATTACGAATTCAATCTGACCTATGGTCAGGAGTACACAAGCACCCATCCCTTGTTTACGTTAATGCGCGAAATCCTCGATGAGGATACGCGCCAAAAAATTGCCGAGCGTGCGCAACTGTAGTCCGAAAGATACGCGGCTATCAATATGCGAAATTTTGAGCAGGTTCCGAACCAGACGCTGGACGTCTGGGCTAACGGATATCAGTCAGCATACTTACTTTTAGAAGCGTCCGCTTTTCGCGCATAGCGAACTAAAGTTTCGCCATACCAAATAAGCCTCAGTGCGACGAAACAAATACCGAGGCAGGCTGCGCGGGCGGAATGGCGAAGTGACGCTGCATGCGTTTTATCTCCTCTGCCGGTGGCAGGCCAAACAGACGCTTGAATTCGCGGTTAAATTGCGAGGGGCTTTCATAGCCAACGGCGTAACTCGCGGCGGCGGCGGTGATTTGTTGGCGCACCATCAGCATCCGTGCCTGGTGCAGGCGCACCGATTTCACATACTGCATCGGCGGCATCTGCGTTATCGCTTTGAAATGGCTATGAAAGGTCGGCACGCTCATGCTGGCCCTCATCGCCAGCTGCGTCAGCGTTAACGGCTCCGCGTAAGCGGCATGGATGTGCTGCAGTGCTTTACCGATTTTGCCAAACTGGCCCTGCAAGGCCAGCGCGGCACGCATTGCGTTGCCCTGTGCGCCTGTCAGCACGCGGAAGTAGAGTTCACGCACCCGCGCCGGGCCGAGGATCGCCGCCTCAAGCGGGTTGGTCAGGACGTCAAGTAAGCGAAGAACGGCCATTTTTACCGCGCCGTCCATGGGGCTCGACATCATGCTTTGCGGCGCGACGGGAGGATGCGGGGCGCCATGCTGTTCAATCTGCAACATCAGTTCCGCGGCAAGCTGAAAATCCAGATGCATATAAATCGCCAGCAGCGGATGTGCTGCCGACGCATCGGTTTCCATCACAAACGGCACCGGCACCGAAACCGCCAGGTAGTGCTGCTCATCATATAAATAGGTCTGTTGACCGAAATAGCCGCGTTTGCTGCCCTGGCAGACAATCACGATCCCCGGATCGTAAAGCACCGGCGTTCTGGCAAGCGGGCGATCGGAACGCAAAATTCGCACATCAGGTAGGGCAGTGAGGTTGTATCCCTCTTGCACCGCAAGTCTATTCATCAGGGCAATCATGTCGGACATCCCACCGCCTCATAAAATCAGGCAAGAAAAAGAGAAGATACGGCCTAAAAATGCGGCAGATCAGAGAATACCATGCAATCTTCATGGTTCATGGGAGTTCTTTTTATGGCATCTGCAAAAACGATTTTAATCACCGGCGTCAGCAGTGGCTTTGGTCAGGCGCTGGCGCGCGAAGCCCTCGCCGTCGGGCATCGTGTTATAGGGACGGTGCGCAACAGCGAAGCGCTGCAGGCTTTCGGCGCGCTCGATACGCAGCGGGCTTTTGGCTATCTGCTTGATGTCACGGACGTTGAGCGTATTGATGAGGTGGTTGGAGAGATAGAGTCCGCCGTCGGTCCGATAGATGTGCTGGTGAACAATGCCGGTTACGGCCATGAAGGCATTCTGGAAGAATCCCCGCTTGCAGAGCTGCGCCGCCAGTTTGACGTCAATGTGTTTGGCGCGGTGGCGATGATCAAAGCCGTGCTGCCGGGCATGCGCCAGCGCCGTCGCGGCCACATTATCAATATCACCTCAATGGGCAGTTTCATTACCTTGCCCGGTATCAGCTATTACTGCGGCAGCAAATTTGCACTGGAAGGGATATCAGAAACGTTAAGTAAAGAGCTTGCCCCGTTCAACCTACACGTGACCGCCGTGGCGCCCGGCTCGTTTCGAACGGACTGGGCCGGGCGTTCAATGGTGCGCAGCCCTCGCCGTCACCCTGACTATGACGCGTTATTTGAACCTGTTCGTCAGGCGCGTCAGGAAAAAAGCGGTAAGCAACTCGGCGATCCGGTGAAGGCGGCTCACGCCATGCTGGCATTGATCGAGAGCCGGAACCCGCCAACGCATCTGTTGTTAGGCAGCGACGCATTAAGTTTAGTGCGGCAAAAGCTCGAGGCGTTAGGTCAGGAAATTGAACAATGGGAGAAACTTACCCGTTCAACGGATGGCTGAACGGTTTCGGGTAGAGAGTGTCGGGGATCATCGATGATGACCGTCCAACAGCAAAAAGCCCGCTCAGGTTTCCCTGAGCGGGCTTCTCTAAATATGGCTCCTCTGACTGGACTCGAACCAGTGACATACGGATTAACAGTCCGCCGTTCTACCGACTGAACTACAGAGGAATCGTGTGAACGGGGCGAATAATAGCGAGGCACCGTCGGCATGTCAAAGGCGGATTACACATTCTGTGACTGTTTGCTTACAGAATGCGCAACCCGTTGAGTTTTTTGGCAGATTTAGCCCTCGGGCGCCCGCTGCAGGCGCAGCTGATAGCGGTAAACGCCGGCGGTGAGCAGGTCATCCCGGTGCACGCTCGGGCTCCAGGAATCGTCGCCGCCCACCCCCATGTGGAAGCCGTCCAGATGCAGCCAGGTGCCTGCTTCCGGCTGCAGCAGATGCTGGTGGCTGCAGGCCATCAGCTGTTGCAGGCCGTAGCGGCTGAGCGAGAAGTGGAAGCGGCCGTCGATGCGCCAGCCGCCGTAGCGCAGGCTACGGGTGTCGCAGCGCAGCCCGTTCTCGCCGGGGAAAAGATACGGCGTGTGCAGATCCGCCAGCGGCAGGCGCCAGCGCCCGTGCTGCGCGGCCAGGCGGCGATCCGGGTAGTTCTCGTGCGGGCCCAGGCCCAGCCATTCCACCTGCGGTTGCACCGTCGCCAGTTGGCAGTGCAGGCCGATGCGCGCCGGCGGCGGCAGAGTATCGGCCACCTCGACCTCCACGTTTACGCTCACCGCGCCCAGCGCATCGAACAGCCACTGTTTGCGGCCGAACAGCAAAATCTGTCCGTCCACGCCGAACTGGTGTTCGCTCACCACCTGCACGCCGTTTTGCAGCGCGTCGGCCTGCAGCCGCGTGCAGCGTTCCTCCAGCCGGTACAGGCCCGCCAGCTTCCAGCGTTCGACCCAGGCGTTGGGATCGATATGGTCCGCCTCGCTGACGCCGATGTCGTTATCGATCGGCGCGCGCGCAAAGCCGTCGCGTAGCGGCGTCAGCAGCTGCGGTTGCTCATTCTGCCACCACTGCGTCAGGTGGCCGCTGCTGCGCTCGAAGCGCCAGCGCTGGTCGCCGTGGGTCAGGGTCAGCCCCCGATCGTCTTCAATCAGCGTGGGCGGCACGCCCTGCGGCGGCGGCGGCACGGGATGCAGCGCGCGCGGCACCCGCCACTGATCCCAGGCGCAGCGGTGGTGCGCTTCGGACCAGTCGGTGGCCTGCGGCTGTACCACCTCTACGTTCAACCACAGCTCGCCGGGCTGATGCAGCATCGGCAGGCGATCGAGCAGGGTGAAGCTAGCGCTGCCCTGCGGCGGCAGCGCCAGATCGAAGCTGCCGCTGGCGCGCTCCACGCCGTCCAGCTCCAGCCGCCAGTTGAGCTGCTCGTTGTCGGTGTGGCGGAACAGGTAATCGCTGGTGACGGTCAGCGTCAGCGCGGCGGCGTCGAAGGCGAAGCGGAACAGCTGCTGCGCCCGCTGCGCTTCGAACAGCGCCGGGTGCGGAGTGCGATCCGCGAACACCAGCCCGTTCAGGCAGAACTGGCGATCGTTGGGGGTATCGCCGAAGTCGCCGCCGTAGGCCCAGTACTCTTCGCCCTGGGCGTCGCGCTTGATCAGCGCCTGATCGACCCAGTCCCAGACAAAGCCGCCCTGCAGGCGCGGATAGTGGTGGAACGCGCGCCAGTAGCGCTCAAAGCCGCCGAAGCTGTTGCCCATCGCATGGGCGTATTCGCACAGGATCAGCGGCCGCTGCTCCTCCGGCAGGCCGATCCACTTGCCAATCGCCCATTTGGGCACCGCCGGGAACGGCTGATCCTGATCCACCCGCGCATACATCGGGCAGATGATGTCGGTGGCGGCGGTGTCGGCACCACCGCCTTCATATTGCACCGGGCGGGTCGGATCCTGGCTTTTCACCCAGCGGTACAGCGCGTCGTGGTTCACGCCGTGGCCGGACTCGTTGCCCAGCGACCAGATAATGATGCAGGGGTGGTTGCGATCGCGCTGCACCATGCGGGTAACGCGCTCGCTCATCGCCGGCAGCCACAGCGGATCGTCAGCCAGGCGGTTCATCGGTTGCATGCCGTGGGTCTCGATATTGGCTTCGTCTACCACGTACAGCCCATAGCGGTCGCACAGCCGATACCATAGCGGGTGGTTGGGATAGTGCGAGCAGCGCACCGCGTTGAAGTTGTGCTGTTTCATCAGCAGGATGTCGTGGCGCATCGTCGCCTCGTCCATCACCTGGCCGTGGCGCGGATGATGCTCGTGGCGGTTAACGCCGCGGATCAGCAGCGGCTGCCCGTTGAGCCTCAGCAACCCGCCGCTGATGTCCACCTGGCGGAAGCCGACGTCATAGGCCTCCACCTCGATAATCTCCCCCTCGGGTGAGAGCAGGGCGACGGTAGCGCGATACAGCGTGGGCGTTTCGGCGCTCCACAGCGCCGGGCGTTCTACCGGCAGACGCAGCGTGACGCGATCGTCATAGGCGCCACGCTCGTCCACGATCTCGCTGCCGAGTGGCTGGGTGCGTTCGGCCACCCGCGCGCCATCGCGCCACAGCTGAACCTGCACCTGCAGCGGGCCGGGCCGGCTGGCGCGCGCCGTCACCACCAGTTCGCCGCGGGTAAAGCGGTCATGCAGCGGCGTGGTGATGCGCACATCGCTCAGGTGCGCGGCGGGTTTGTGCAGCAGGCTGACGTCGCGGAAGATGCCGCTCATGCGCCACATGTCCTGATCTTCGAGATAGCTGCCGTCGCACCAGCGCAGCACCATCACCGCCAGCCGGTTTTCTCCCGGCTGCAGCCACGGGCTGAGATCGAACTCCGCCGGCAGGCGGCTGTCCTGCGAATAGCCGACCCAGTGGCCGTTGCACCACAAATAGAACGCCGAGTTGACGCCGTCGAAGATGACGCGCGTCTGGCCGGCGGCCAGCCAGGCCGGATCGACGCTGAAGGTGCGCGAGTAGCAGCCGGTCGGGTTGTCTTCCGGCACGCGCGGCGGATCGACCGGGAACGGGTAGCGCACGTTGGTATAGATCGGCGCATCGTAGCCGGCGAGCTGCCAGTTGCCCGGCACCGCCAGCGGGGCGGCGTCCGGCAGATCCTGCTGCAGCCAGCCTTCCGGCGTCGCCTCTGGGCGCGGGAAATAGCTGAAGCGCCACTCGCCGTTCAGCGACCTGCGGCTGGCGCTGGGGGCATCGTCGCGCGCGTCTTCCAGCGTGCGCCAGCTGGCGAACGGCGGGTGGGCGTCCAGCCGGCGGGAGTGGGTGCAGGCCGGGTTTTGCCAGTCACGGCGGGCGAGGATCTCGGTCAGGGAAGCAAGGGGCGCAGCGGGCATCGGCGATCGTCCAGTCGGCTAGGTGATGCTCACCAAGATGCTGACCGGCGCATAAAAAGTAAAGCGGTTACACGCAACCTTGCAAGGGCGATCAAATAACCGTTAATGCGGTTCGCCGGCGCGGTAGATCCGCTGCGGGCGGCCGACCTTGCCGTAAATGATCTCGGCGCGCAGCTGCTGCGCGGCGGTGCAAAACTCCAGATAACGGCGCGCGGTGGTGCGGCTGAGCCCCATTTTTTGCGCAACGCTTTCAGCGGTGTGGCGCGCGGCGGGTTCGGCAAACAGCGCGCGGACCTTGCCCAGCGTCAGCTCGTCGATGCCGGCGGGCAGCGCTGCCTGCTGTTCGCCGCGGGCGTAGGTGTTGAACATCTCGTCGATGCGGCGCTGGTTGAGGCGCGCTTTGTCCTTCAGCGCTTCGCGGCGTTGGCTGAAGCGCTGCAGGGTCTGGCTCAGCCGGTCATAGGCCAGCGGTTTGATCAGGTAGTCGAACACGCCGTAACGCAACGCCTCGGCCACGGTGGCCATGTCGCTGGCGGCGGTGATGAACACGATGCCGCCGCGATACCCGCTTAGCGTCAGTTCGCGCAGCAGGGTGATGCCCTGGCCGTCGGGCAGAAAGTTGTCCAGCAGGATCAGGTCCGGCTTGAAGCGCTCGGTCATGGCGCGCGCCTGCGCCAGGGTGCCGGCCAGCCAAATCTGGCGGCAGCCGCCGTTCTGGCGGATAAACTCCGCGTGCATTTCCGCCAGCGGCGTTTCGTCTTCAACGATCAGGATGTTCAGCCATTCCATAATGAAACCTACTATTGCAATCAAGATGCTAAATGAATGTAAGTAAATTGCGGCGCCAAATAAAGATTATCTCAATAATAAACACCATAAGATTAATTAAGCAAATAAAGAACATTAAATAACTTATTAACCGGAATCGGTTTGTGAAATAGGTCAATAATCGGCGTTTTTTTTCTGTTTACCATTGATTTATCGAACGCGAATCGGCGTTTATCTTCATGGTTTTTAAGGTTTTAATTATCTTGCTTAATGTTAATTAAAATGCATTTTTGTATTTAATTTGTTGTTTGCCAGTTAACCCAGAGAGCGTGTTATGTTAGGCGATGCCGTATTTAATCGGGTAAAGCGATCGGATCATAAAGCGATTTCGGAAATAAGCGCCTTCTTGCGCAGTAACGATCTGAATATCGACACCACGGTTGAAATATTTATTACCGTTACCCAGCACGACAAATTGGTCGCCTGCGGCGGCATCGCCGACAATATTATCAAATGCGTCGCCATCAGCCCGCTGATGCGCGGCGAAGGGTTGGCGCTGGCGCTGGCGACCGAGCTGGTGAACCTGGCCTACGAGCGCCACCACACCCAGCTGTTTATCTACACCAAGGTGCAGAACGAACCGCTGTTCCGCCAGTGCGGTTTCTACCCGATCGCCACCGTGCCGGGCATCGTGGTGCTGATGGAAAACAGCCCGTGCCGCCTGAAGCGCTACGCCGCCCAGCTGGCGAGCCAGCGCCGGCCGGGTGACACCATCGGCAGCATCGTGATGAACGCCAACCCCTTCACCCGCGGGCATCAGTATCTGGTGCGTCAGGCGGCCAAACGCTGCGACTGGCTGCACCTGTTTCTGGTGAAGGAAAACACCTCGCGCTTCAGCTATGAAGACCGCCGCCGGCTGGTGCTGGCCGGCACTTCCGATATCCCCAACCTCACGGTACACGAAGGCTCGCAGTACGTGATCTCGCGCGCCACCTTCCCCTGTTACTTCATCAAGGATCAGGGCGTGGCCGACGACTGTTACACCGAAATCGATCTGAAGATCTTCCGCCAGTATCTGGCGCCCGCGCTGGGCATTACGCACCGCTTCGTCGGCAACGAGCCGTTCTGCGCGGTGACCGCGAAATACAACCGCGACATGCGCTACTGGCTGGAAACGCCGGCGCTGCCCAGCCCGCCGATCGCGCTGGTGGAAATCGAGCGTTTGCAATATCAGGGCACGGCGATCTCCGCCTCCTGGGTGCGCAAGCTGCTGGCGGCGGGGGACTTCCACGCCGCCGCGCCGCTGGTGCCGCCGGACACCCTGTACTACCTGCAGGATCTGCAAACGCAGCGCCGGGCCAAGGCGGCCCCGCATCCTTTTGAGTCCGCACAATCAGGTGAATGATGAAAATTATCCGAGAAGCAATGGCCGGCACGCTGGAATCCAGCGATGTCATGGTGCGCATCGCGCCCGCCGAGGGGCCGCAGCACGATCTGTTGATCGCCAGCAGCGTGGAAAAACAGTTCGGCGCGGCGATCCGCCACACCCTGCTGGAGGTGCTGCAGCGTTATGAGGTGGAGCCGGTGCAGGTGATCGTCGATGACAAAGGCGCGCTGGACTGCGTGCTGCGCGCCCGGCTGGAAACCGCGCTGATGCGCGCCTGCGAGGGTGGCCAACTGCCGTGGGAGGCGAAAGATGAAAACGCTGAATAAAACCCGGCTGCGCCGCAGCATGCTGTTCGTTCCCGGCGCCAACGCGGCGATGGTCAGTAACGCCTTTATCTACCAGGCCGATGCCCTGATGTTCGATCTGGAAGACTCGGTGATCCTGCGTGAAAAAGACGCGGCGCGCCGGCTGGTGTACCACGCGCTGCAGCACCCGCTGTACCAGGAGGTGGAAACCATCGTGCGCGTCAATGCGCTCGACTCCGCCTACGGCCTGGCGGACCTGCAGGCGGTGGTGCGCGGCGGCGCGGACATCGTGCGCCTGCCGAAGACCGACAGCGCGCAGGACGTTATCGATATGGAACGCGAGATTGCCGCCATCGAAGCGGCCTGCGGCCGGCCGGTCGGCAGCACCGGGCTGCTGGCGGCGATCGAATCGGCGCAGGGCATCACCAACGCGGTGGCGATCGCGCACGCTTCGCCGCGGCTTATCGGCATCGCGCTGGGGGCGGAAGACTACGTGCGCAACCTGCGCACTGAGCGCTCGCCGGAGGGCATCGAGCTGCTGTTCGCCCGCTGCTCGCTGCTGCAGGCGGCGCGCGCCGCCGGCATTCAGGCGTTCGACACCGTCTATTCCGACGCCAACAACGAGGCCGGCTTCCTGCAGGAAGCGGCGCTGATCAAACAGCTCGGCTTCGACGGCAAATCGCTGATCAACCCGCGCCAGATTGAGCTGCTGCACAACCTGTACGCGCCGACCGCCAAAGAGGTGGCGCACGCGCAGCGGGTGGTGGACGCCGCCGAAGCGGCGGAGCGGGAGGGGCGTGGCGTGGTGTCGCTCAACGGAAAAATGGTCGACAGCCCGGTGATTGAACGCGCCCGGCTGGTGCTGGAGCGCGCCGCGCTGTCCGGCTTACGGGAAGAACCGGCGCAGCACGGGGAGGATGCATGATGAACCGCCAACAACGATTGATGACCTTCGCCAACCCGGCGGATCTGCCGGGCTATCAGGACGTATCCAAAGCCAACCTGCAGGCGCGCAAACCGCGCGATCTCAAGCTGTGCGACTCCTTGCAGGAAGCGGTGCGCCGCAGCGGGCTGCAGGACGGCATGACCATTTCCTTCCACCATGCGTTTCGCGGCGGCGATTTGACGCTCAATCAGGTGATGGAGACGCTGGCGGCGATGGGGTTCCGCAACCTGACGCTGGCCTCCAGCTCGCTGACCGATTGCCATGCGCCGCTGGTTGAGCATATCCGCCACGGCGTGGTGAGCCGCATTTACACCTCCGGGCTGCGCGGCCCGCTGGCGGACGCCGTTTCGCGCGGCCTGCTGGCGGAGCCGGTGCAAATTCACTCGCACGGCGGCCGGGTCAACCTGAGCGAATCCGGCGAGCTGAAGATAGACGTGGCCTTCCTCGGCGTGCCGGCCTGCGATGAGTTCGGCAACGCCAACGGTTACAGCGGTGAAGCCTGCTGCGGCTCGCTCGGCTATGCGCGGGTGGACGCCGAGGCGGCGGGCACCGTGGTGCTGCTGACAGAGCAACTGGTGCCGTATCCGCATCATCCCGCCAGCCTGGCGCAGGATCGGGTGGATCTGATCGTGCAGCTGGAGCGGGTGGGCGACGCCGACAAGATCGGCGCCGACGCCACGCGCATGACCTCGAACCCGCGCGAGCTGCTGATCGCCCGCCGCGCCGCCGAGGTGATCGCCGGTTCCGGCTACTTCACCGAAGGCTTCTCGCTGCAAACCGGCACCGGCGGCGCCTCGCTGGCGGTGACCCGGTTCCTGGAGGACAAGATGCGCGCCCGCGGCATTCGCGCCGCGTTCGCCCTTGGCGGCATCACCTCGACCATGGTGGATCTGCACGAGAAAGGGCTGATCGGCAAGCTGCTGGACGTGCAGAGCTTCGATCGGGCGGCGGCGACCTCGCTGGCGCGCAACCCGCGCCATATCGAAATCAGCGCCAACCAGTACGCCAACTTCAGTTCCAAGGGCGCGTCGGTCGATCGGCTCGACGTGGTGGTGCTGAGCGCGCTGGAAATCGACACCGGCTTCAACGTTAACGTGCTGACCGGCTCCGACGGCGTGCTGCGCGGTGCGTCCGGCGGCCACTGCGACACCGCCGCCGCCGCGCGGCTGGCGATCATCGTCGCGCCATTGGTGCGCGGGCGCATCCCGACGCTGGTAGAGCAGGTGACCACCTGCGTCACGCCGGGCTCCAGCATCGACATTCTGGTGACCGACCACGGCATCGCCGTCAATCCGGCGCGGCCGGAGCTGGCGCAGCGCCTGCGGGAGGCCGGCCTCGAGGTGGTGAGCATCGACTGGCTGCGCGCCCGCGCGCTGCAACTGACCGGCGAACCGCAGCCGATCGCCTTTACCGACAAGGTGGTGGCGGTGGTTCGCTACCGCGACGGCTCGGTGATCGACGTGGTGCATCAGGTGGCGGAGTAAACGATGGCCGCCGTCGATCCCCAACTGGCCGCCGAACGTGCGGTCAGCCTGCCGGCGCTGCTCACCAGCCGCGAATGCCGCCAGGCGCGGCAGCAGGCGTGGCTGGCGCAGCACCAGTGCACGCTGCTGGTGCTGACGCTGGTGGTGCCCGGCCCGGTGAAGGACAGCGCGCTGACGCGCGGCATCTTCAATCTGGGGTGGGCGGCGTTGCTGCGGCTGTGCGCCGAACAGGGTTGGCCCAGCCCGCAGGCCGAGGCGCTGGCGCTCGCCACCGGCTGCGAAGGGTTTGTCGCGCTGCGCGCCGATGCCCAGCGGGTGAAGGACTGCGCCATGCAGCTGGAGGTGAGCCGCCCGATCGGCCGGCTGTGGGATATCGACGTGCTGGATACGCAGGGGCGCATTTTGTCGCGCCGCGACATCGGCCTGCCGGAACGGCGCTGCCTGCTGTGCGGCCAACCGGCCAAGATCTGCGCCCGCCAGCGGCGGCACAGCAGCGAGCAGTTGCTGCATGAAATGGAAAGGATGTTCAACGATGCGATCTCTGCCGATTAACCTGCCTGCCCACCGTGCCGAACCGGCCTGCGACTTCGCCCGCGCCGCTTTCCGTGCGTTGCTGGTGGAGGTCAACCTCACGCCCAAGCCGGGGCTGGTGGATCGCCATAACACCGGCGCCCACCGCGACATGGATCTCGGGCACTTCTATCGCAGCGCCCGCGCCCTCGGCGTGTGGCTGCCGCGCTTTATCCAACGCGGGCGCGAAGACGGGGCTTTGCCGGCAGAGCAGCAGCTGGCGCGGCTGCGGCCGCTCGGCCTGGCCTGCGAAAACCAGATGTTTCGCGCCACCGGCGGCATTAACACCCACAAGGGCAGCGTGTTCTCGCTCGGGTTGCTGTGCACCGCCTTCGGCCGCCTGCAGCAGCAGGGCCGCGCCATCGACGCCGAAGCGCTGTGCGCCGAGGTGGCGGCGATGTGCCGGGGGCTGGTGGACCGCGAGCTGCGGCGCAACAACGCCGGGCAGACCGCCGGCCAGCGGCTGTTCGCCGCGCACGGGCTGAGCGGCGCACGCGGCGAGGCGGAGGCCGGTTTCCGGCTGGTCATTGACGGCGCGCTGCCGCTGTATCGGCGACGGCTGGCCGCCGGCGGCGGCGAACAGCGAGCGCTGCTGGACAGCCTGCTGTGGCTGATGGCCCACAACGACGACACCAATGTCGCCTCGCGCGGCGGCCTGCACGGGCTGCGCTGGCTGCGGCGCCGGGCGGCATTGCTGCTGGCGCAGGGCGGCTCGGCGGGGGAGGCGGGTCTGGCGCGCCTGCGGCGCTTCGATGCCGACTGCATCGCCCGCAACCTCAGTCCCGGCGGCAGCGCCGACCTGTTGATAGTGACCTGGCTGCTGGCGCAGCTGGGTGCCCAAGAATAATAACCAAGCCTTCAGGAGAGTCCCTATGTCCCAAACCCAGGAAAAGATCTGGAAAGCGATAGCGCCGCTGGCGGTGCTCGCGATCCTGTTATTGATACCGGTGCCCGACGGCATGCCGCCGCAGGCCTGGCACTACTTCGCCATCTTCGTGGCGATGATCGTCGGCATGATTCTGGAGCCGATCCCGGCCACCGCCATCAGCTTTATCGCAGTGACCGTCAGCGTGCTGAGCGCCAACTGGGTGCTGTTCGGCGCGCAGGAGCTGGCGGAGCCGGGCTTCAAGGCAGGTAAAGAGGCGCTGAAATGGGGGCTGGCGGGCTTCTCCAGCACCACCGTCTGGCTGGTGTTCGGCGCCTTTATCTTCGCGCTGGGCTACGAGGCCACCGGGCTGGGGCGGCGCATCGCGCTGTTCCTGGTGAAGTTCATGGGCAAGCGCACGCTGACGCTGGGCTATGCGGTGGTGATCATCGATATCCTGCTGGCGCCGTTCACGCCGTCCAACACCGCGCGCACCGGCGGCACGGTATTCCCGGTGGTGAAAAACCTGCCGCCGCTGTTCGATTCCTTCCCCAACGATCCCTCCTCACGCCGCATCGGCGGTTACCTGATGTGGATGATGGTGGTCGGCACCAGCATCAGCTCCTCGATGTTCGTCACCGGCGCCGCGCCGAACGTGCTGGGCATCGAGTTCGTCGGCAAGATCGCCGGGGTGCACATCAGCTGGATGCAGTGGTTCCTGGCGTTCCTGCCGGTCGGCCTGCTGCTGCTGATCATCGCGCCGCTGATCTCCTACTACCTGTACAAACCGGGCGTGACCCACAGCAGCGAAGTGGCCGCCTGGGCGGATACCGCGCTGGGGGAAATGGGCAAGCTGACGCGCAAGGAATACACCCTGATCGGCCTGGTGCTGCTCAGCCTGTGCCTGTGGGTGTTCGGCGGCAAAATGCTGGACGCCACCGCGGTGTGTCTGTTGGCGGTGTCGCTGATGCTGGCGCTGCACGTGGTGTCGTGGAAAGAGATCACCAAATATTCCAGCGCCTGGAACACGCTGGTTAACCTGGCGACGCTGGTGGTGATGGCCAACGGCCTGACGCGCTCCGGCTTTATCGACTGGTTCGCCCAGACCATGAGCACCCACCTGGACGGCTTCTCGCCGAACATGACGGTGGTGGCGCTGGTGCTGGTGTTCTACTTCGCCCACTACCTGTTCGCCAGCCTGTCGGCGCACACCGCCACTATGCTGCCGGTGATCCTGGCGGTCGGCAAAGGGCTGCCGGGTGTGCCGATGGAGCAGCTGTCGATGCTGCTGGTGCTGTCGATCGGTATCATGGGCGTGCTGACGCCGTACGCCACCGGGCCGGGGGTGATCATCTACGGCTGCGGCTACGTGAAGTCGAAAGACTACTGGCGCCTGGGCGGTATTCTCGGCGTGGTGTACATTGCCGCGCTGCTGCTGATCGGCTGGCCGATCATGAGCCTGTGGTACTGAGTTGAAGCCACGCGGCCACCGCCCGGTGGCCGCGGTTACGATCCTTTCCCGTGAACCCTGTCACACACTTGTCACACTAACCCCGCCATCATACTCGGGCAAACGCTAACACCTTAAAAATAATCATTTTCCGGGAGCCTCTGCGGATGAGAAAAAAAACGTTATTACTGTGCCTGCCTTTGTTATTCACCGGGAGCGCGCTGGCAGACGCCGGCGGTTATCAGCTGGAACAGGTGCTGGTCATGAGCCGCCATAACCTGCGCGCGCCGCTGGCCAACAACGGCAGCGTGCTGGCGCAGTCTACGCCGAAGGCCTGGCCGGCCTGGGAAACGCCGGGCGGCCAGCTGACCACCAAGGGCGGGGTGCTGGAAGTGTATATGGGGCACTACTTCAACGCCTGGCTGAAACAGACCGGCCTGTTGCCGCAAGAGGGCTGCCCGACTGCCGGCAGCGTGTATGTCTACGCCAACAGCCTGCAGCGCACGGTGGCCACGGCGCAGTTCTTCAGCAACGGCGCGTTCCCCGGCTGTGACGTCAGCGTGCACCATCAGGACAAGATGGGCGAGATGGATCCGACCTTCAACCCGATCATCACCGACACCAGCGAGGCCTTCAACCAGCAGGCGCTGGCGGCGATGAACGCCGCGCTGGGCTCGCTGAAGCTGGACGCGGCTTACCAACAGCTGGCGAAGATCATCGACTACAAGGATTCCGCCGCCTGCAAGACCGACAAACACTGTGACTTGACCAAAGAAGCCAGCGTGATGAGCGCGGTGCCGGGCAAAGAGCCGGGCGTCTCCGGCCCGCTGCGGGTGGGCAACTCGCTGGTGGACGCCTTTATGCTGCAGTATTACGAAGGTTTCCCGATGAAAGAGGTGGCCTGGGGCAAAATCGCCACCCCGCACCAGTGGCAGCAGCTGGCGCAGCTGAAAGACGGCTATCAGGACTCGCTGTTCACCTCGCCGGTGGTGGCGCAGAACGTCGCCAAGCCGCTGCTGACCTATATCAACAACGCGCTGCTCGGCGAGCGCAAACCGGACGCGCCGAAGCTGACGGTGCTGGTCGGCCACGATTCCAATATTGCCTCGCTGCTGTCGGCCATGCAGTTCCAGCCGTATCAGCTGCCGCAGCAATACGAGAAAACGCCGATCGGCGGCAAACTGGTGTTCCAGCGCTGGCGCGACGCGCAGAACGACCGTGAATTGCTGAAGATCGAGTACGTCTATCAGTCCACCGAACAGCTGCGCAAGGCGACGCCGCTGACGCTGCAAACCCCGCCGCAGCGGGTAACGCTGGCGCTGAAAGGCTGCCCGATCGACAAAGACGGTTTCTGCGCCTGGAGCGATTTCGAGAAGACCATGAAAGGCATCTTGTAATGCCCAGCCTCTCTCCCGACCACGGGGGAGAGGCCTCTCCCCATCCCGGCTAACGCGCCGCCGTGCGGGCCTTAACGCCATTTATTTTGCCCGGGGTCATTGTTGCAGGCCGTTTCGGGGGCTAACATCATCAGCCTGCCTGCTTATCATGGATACCGCCGTTGCCCACTTTTATCCGCAATATCGAATTTTTCACGCCGGACGGCTATCCGGGCCAGGTGGCGCGCTGCCATTTTGCGCTGGCGGAGTATCGTGACGAGAGTTTTCCCGAGGCGGGCTTTGCGCTGCCGGATCATCTGGCGCGCGCGGTGCCGAAGCGCCGCGCGGAGTATCTGGCCGGGCGTTTTCTGGCGCGGCAACTGTTGTCGCCGCTCGGTTTTGCCGATTTCACCCTGGCGCGCGGCGAAGATCGCGCGCCGCAGTGGCCGCCGGGCATCGCCGGGGCGCTGAGCCATAATTCGGATACCGCGCTGTGCGCCGTGCACCGCGAGAGCGGGCTGGGCGGCGTGGGGCTGGATGTGGAGACGCTGCTCTCCGACGTGCGGGCGGAAGAGCTGTGGGGGGCGATCGTTTCGGCGGGGGAGCGCGAGGCGTTGCTGCGCGAGGCGCTGCCGTTCAATGAACTGCTGACGCTGACGTTTTCCGCCAAAGAAAGCCTGTTCAAGGCGCTTTATCCACAGGTGCGTTGTTACTTCGATTTTCTCGATGCGCGCATGGTCGCCGTGGATACGCAGCGGCAGACGTTTGTATTAGCGTTGCTTAAGACGCTGACGCCAAATTGCCCCGCCGGCCGCCGGTTTAACGGGCGTTTTTGGCGTGAAGGTGACGACGTCACGACTTTTATTTTCTGTTAAAACACAATAATAACAGTGTGTTATTTCTTGCTGCGCCGTAAATCGGATTTGCCGCGGCGGGTGGAAAGATTCATTCATCGGAGATTGACCCACGGTGGGGATCCGGTGTAATTTATCCTCCTTTTATAGCTAATGATAATTATTCGCATAAACATTATCATTGGTAAGGCGCAACAAAGGAGTGGTCTTGTGGCGACACTGACGACAGAAAACCAAACCTTCCCCGGGTTTGTGTACGCCGAACAATCGACCTTTTTGTACCGGTCCGAATTCCGTTCCCTCTCCGCCGACGGCGTGTTCGAGCGTATCGAGACGCCGGCGTTCGGCGGCGAGCAGGAAGGCAGCGCGCTGACGCAGCATATCCGCCAGGCGCTGGCGCGCGCCAAAACCGCCGGCCAGGAGACGCCGGTGGTGGTGGGCGCCATTCCGTTCGATACGCGCCGGCCTTCCAGCCTGTACGTGCCTGAAAACTGCCAGTTTGTCGCCAACGACAGCTTTACCCGCGCCGCGCGCCCGATGCTGCAACAGCCGCATCGCCTGGCCGCCTGCACCAGCATTCCGGACGAGCCGCGCTTCAAGCACGCGGTGGCGGAAGCGGTCAGCCGCTTTAAACAGGGCAAGCTGGACAAGGCGGTGCTGTCGCGCATCCTCGACATTGAGCTGGAGCAGCCGGTGGCGGGCCACCAGATCCTCAATAACCTGATGGTGCAGAACCCGACCGGTTACCACTTTTCCCTGCCGCTGGCCGATGGCGGTGTGCTGATTGGCGCCAGCCCGGAGCTGCTGATCCGCAAGCAGGGCGGCGAGATCCACACCAATCCGCTGGCGGGCTCGGCGCGCCGTCAGGACGATCCGCAGCAGGATCGCCTCGGCAGCGAGCGCCTGATGCGCTCGACCAAAGACAAATACGAACACAAGCTGGTGATCGACGACATTCGCCGCCACCTGGCGCCGCTGTGCGCCAGCCTGAGCGTGCCCAGCGGCCCATCGCTGCTCAGCACCGGTACCATGTGGCACCTGTCCACCCGCATTCGCGGCGAGTTGCTGAACCCGAATCTCAACGTGATGCAGCTGGCTTGCCTACTGCATCCGACGCCGGCGCTGTGCGGCTTCCCGACCGAGAGCGCCCGCCAGCTGATCGCCGATCTGGAACCGCACGATCGCGGCCTGTTCAGCGGCATTGTCGGCTGGTGCGACGCCAACGGCGACGGCGAGTGGGCGATCGTCATCCGCAGCGGCCTGCTGCGCGGCAACCGGGTGCGGCTGTTCGCCGGCGCGGGCATCGTCGCCGCCTCAACGCCGCAGTCCGAGTGGCTGGAAACCGCCGCCAAACTGGGCACCATGCTCAACGCTTTCGGCCTGAACAGCGGCGCGCTGTAGGCCTCTTTGCGGCGCAGTGCGCGCCGCGTCATACGCTTTCGCAGGAGATAACGATGAACAACAACATGACCCGGCAGCGTGCCCGGATGGCGGTGTGCGCATGAGCATTCAGATGGATTTCACCGGTAAACGCGTGTGGGTGACCGGCGCGGCGCGCGGCATCGGCGAGCAGATCGCCCGCCATTTTTTGACGCAGGGCGCCGAGGTGGTGGGATTTGACCGCGAGTTCGCCAATCCGGATCTGCCTTATCCTTGCGTGACGTTGGACATCAGCCGGCCGGAGCAGGTGGAGGCGGTGTGCCGCCAACAGCTGGCGGAGAACCCGCGACTGGACGTGTTGGTCAACGCCGCCGGCATTCTGCGCATGGGCAATACCGAAGATCTGAGCGTGGATGACTGGCATCAGTGCATCAACGTCAACGCTTCGGGGGCGTTTTACCTGTTCCGCGCCGTGCTGCCGCACTTCAAGGCGCAGCGCAGCGGGGCGATCGTCAGCATCGGCTCCAATGCCGCGCACGTGCCGCGCGCGCAGATGGCGGCTTACTGCGCCTCCAAGGCGGCGCTGACCAGCCTGAACCACTGTGTGGGGCTGGAGATGGCGCCGTTCGGCGTGCGCTGCAATCTGGTGTCGCCGGGCTCGACCGACACGCCGATGCAGCGCGGCATGTGGCAGACCGACGATGCGCAACAACGCACCATCGCCGGCTTCCCCGAAATGTTCAAGCTGGGGATCCCGCTGGGCAAAATCGCCCGCCCGGATGAGATCGCCAACGCGGTGTTGTTCCTGGCCTCCGATTTGGCCAGCCACATCACCATGCAGGACATCGTGATCGACGGCGGCGCCACGCTGGCCGCCTGAGTCAGACCCGCTGGCGGCGCAGCAAGTGCTGCGCGCCTTCCGCCGCCAGCAGCAGCACCGCCAGCCAGATCGCCAGATAGGTCGGCCATTCGCTTTGGCCGATGCTTTCGCCGAGCAGCAGTGCGACGATCACCAGCAGCACCGGTTCCACATAGCTCAGCAGGCCGAACAGGCTGAACGGCAGCAGGCGGCTGGCGAGGATGTAACACACCAGCGCCACGGCGCTGATGATGCCGAGCAGCGGAATGCGCCAATACAGCTCGGCATTAATTTTCAGCGCCGCCGCGCCGCCGTCGCCGAAGGCGAACCAGGCCGCCGCCGGCAGCATCAGCGCCAGCTCGCACCACAGCCCGCCGAGATTGTCGGTGCCGAAACGCCGCCGCAAAATAAAGTAGAGCGGATAGCCCAGCGCTACCACCAGCGTCGGCCACGAGACGCCGCCCGCCTGATACAGCTCATTGCCCACCCCCACCATGGCGCACGCCACCGCCAGTTTTTGCAGCAGCGACAGCCGATCGCGGTAGAAAAAACGACCCGCCAGCACCATGGTCAGTGGCAGCAGAAAATAGCCGAGCGACACGTCGAGCGCCTTGCCGTGCAGCGGCGCCCACAGGAACAGCCACAGCTGCACCCCCAGCAGCGCCGAGGTGAGCAGCAGGCCCAGCAGGCGCTGCGGCCGTTGGCCGATCCAGGCCAGCGTGTCGCCCACTTTGCGCCAATCGCCGGACAGCGCCATAAACAGCGTCAGGAACGGCAGCGTCAGCAGCGTGCGCCAGCCGTAGACCTGCTCGCCGTTCAGCGGGGTGAGGGTAGAGGTGAAGTAATACATCGCGCCGAACAAGATGGAGGCGACGACCGAAAGAGTGATGCCCTTAATCACACGCATTCCTGGTGAGTGATTGATTTTATGGCGGCTACTGTAGAGAAATTTGCCGCCAACGACAATGACGTTGCCGAGCGCTGGACAATCGGCGGCGGCGGGTTACAATGAATACTGTGTATTCATACAGGTTTTGGCGATGACAATCGATCTTTTTGAAGACGCGCTGCCGCCGCCGTGGCGCGAAGAGATCGCCCCCGGCGCGGTGGTGATGCACGGCTTCGTGCGCGATCACGGGCCGGAACTGCTGGCGGCGGTGCAGGGCGTAGTCGCCCAAGTGCCGTGGCGGCATTTGACCACGCCCGGCGGGCACGTGATGTCGGTGGCGATGAGCTGGTGCGGCAACGGCTGGACCAGCGACAGCCGCGGCTACCGCTATTCGGAACGCGACGCGCGCAGCGGCAAACGCTGGCCGGCCATTCCGCCCATTCTGATGGCGCTGGCGGACGAAGCCGCGCAGCAGGCGGGATTCGGCCCCTTCGTGCCGGACTCTTGCCTGATGAACCGCTACGATCCCGGTAGCAAGCTGTCGCTGCATCAGGATAAAGACGAGCACGATTTCGGTGCGCCGATCGTCTCGGTGTCGCTCGGGCTGCCGGCGGTGTTTCAGTTCGGCGGGCTGCAACGCAGCGACCGGGCGCGGCGCATCCCCTTGGCGCACGGCGACGTGGTGGTATGGGGCGGCCCGGCGCGGCTCTGTTTTCACGGCATCCTGCCGGTCAAGGAAGGCTACCACTCGCTGGTGGGGCCGCACCGCATCAACATCACGCTACGCAAGGCGCTTTAGCTGCGGCTCCTGCGCCAGGCAGGCGACGAGATAGTCGATAAACACCCGCAGTTTGGGCGGCAGATACTGGTTAGGCGCGTAAAGCAACCACAGGCCGCCGTGATAGCTGCTGAGGAAATCCCACTCCGGCAACACCTGCACGATCTCGCCGTCGTCGAGCGCCTGGCGGGCGGTAAAATACGGCAGGCTGCCGATGCCGATATGCTGTTTCACCGCGTCCAGCCGCACGCCGGTGTGGTTGGCGGCGTAGCGGCCGCGCACGTTGACCGTCACCGTTTTGCCGCTGCGGCGGAACTTCCATTGCGCGTCGCTCGGCGTTTCGCCCAGATAGATGCAGCTGTGCGCCGCCAAATCGTGCGGGTGCTGCGGCGTGCCGTGCTGCGCCAGGTAGTGCGGCGTGGCGCACAGCAGATGGTCTATTCTCATCAACTGGCGGCCGATCAACCCGGGCGACGGGCGATCGGTGATGCGCAGCGCCAGATCGACCCGATCGTCGATCAAATCCATGTAGCGATCTTCCAGCCGCAGCCTCACGTCCACCTTCGGGTAGCGGCGCAGGAACTCCGGCATGTGCGGATGCAGCACGAAGCGGCCCACCGCCTTGGGCACGCTGACGCTGACCAGCCCTTCGGGCTCCACGGCGCCGCGCCCGCCGATCTCCATGACCGCGTCGGCCGCCGCCAGCAGGGTGCGGCAGTGCGCAAACGCCTCTTCGCCGCTTTCGCTCAGCCGCAGTTTGCGGGTGGTGCGGTGCAACAGCTGCAGCGCCAGCGCCTGCTCGAGCTTCGCCACGCTGCGGCTGACGGCGGAAGGCGAAGTGCCCAGTTTACGGGCGGCGGCGGAAAAACTGCCGCTCTCTACCACCTGAACGAAAACGGCCATTTCGGGCAGCAGGGCGTAAGAAAGATTTGTGCTCATGACGCAAAGGTCCATTGTGATGGCGGTGGATTATCCCTCGATTATGACATGAATATAATGGCTCTTCGAACCGAGGAGAAAAATGATGACCGAACGACGTTATTACTACAGCGACGATGTACAGGGCCAGGCGCAGGTGTTGAGCTGCGCGCCGGCCGAGGCGGGCGCTTACGCCGTAGAGCTCGATGCCACGCTGTTCCACCCGCAGGGCGGTGGCCAGCCGTCCGACGTGGGGAGGTTAGGCGGCGTCGCCGTGCTGCGGGTGCAGCAGCAAGGGGATACCGTGCTGCACTTTACCGCTGCGCCGCTGCCGCTCGGGCCGGTTACGATGCAAATCGATGAAGCGCAGCGCCGCCTGCACGCCCGCTGGCACTCCGGCGGGCATCTGATCGGCTGGCTGGGAGAAACCCGAGGCTGGCGGCCGGTCAAGGCGCATCATTGGCCGGGGGAAGGGCGCATCACGTTTACGCCAGGGCCGGATGCGCAGACGGTAGAAGCGGACTTTTTGCAGGCGGAGCTGGCGCGCTTGATCGCTGCCGATTTACCCCGCCGCCAACAGACGGTGGAGGGTATGCGCCAGGTCGGTTTCGGCGAACTGCCCGCCTACGGCTGCGGCGGCACCCATGTCGCCACGCTGGCGGAGGTGGGGGCAATTGCGATCACTGGCGTAAAGATGAAGAAAGGGCAGTTGATCGTGCAGTATGAGCTGAGTTGAATAAGGGGCTTCAACGCCCGGCCTGTCGCAGCTGGGTGCAGAACGCGCATTGGCATCCCGCTACCGGCACCGCCGCGCAGCTGCCGATGTTCACCGGCTGGGCGTCCATGGCGTGAAAGCCGTAAAACAGATTTTCGATGTTTTGTTCCGCCGCGCGCGCCTGTTCCGGGCGCGGTTCGGGCACTTTTGACTGAAACGCCGCGGCCTTGCCGGCCAGCAGGCTGAGAAACAGCAGCGACAGCTGGATTTTCATCGTCGTCTTCCTTTGGCTTAAGTTCTGATACGTTATAACAAAACCCCATCAATGCCAAGCGGCGGCGCTGCGGCCATTCACGGTATTTTTACGCACTGCAACAGTTCCTCATTCAAATAACACTTCGACACATTTCTTGCCGATGCGCTGACTAATAATTCAAATTACAAAAATTGCCTCGCTAAACGAATATTTAGATACTCGCTGTGCGGCCTGGCCAGTGCTGACTCGTTTTTAAATTCTGAGCATACAGAAAGATGCCTCTGTAGGTATCGTCACGCACTCTGGACAGGACATCGCCACCATGGGCTCTTTTTTTAAGCAGATCTACCGCTATTCCCACGCGCGCCCTTATCGGCATAACGAAAACCTCTGGCCCTACGTGAAGATCGCGCGCGGCGAAGGCGGTGAAATCGCCGCCTTATGGTACAAGCACCGGCCGGTGCCGATCGTCACGTTGAGCGAACTGCGCAACAGCTGCCGGGGGCCGGCGTTGTTGACGGCTACCGGCCCGTCGGTGAAGGCGCTGCGCTTCGAAAATATTCCCGCCATGCCCGCCATCGGGGTCAACGGCGCCTATTGCCTGCATCGGCAGGTGGATTTTCGCTTCTACGTCATCGTGGATATGGGGTTTATCGATAACCGCCAGGAGATCGTGCGCGACGTCATTCAACGGCCTGGGCTGACGCTGTTTACCACCGTGCACGGCATGGCGCGCATTCTCGATCGCTTTGGCCCGGCGGCGATCGGTTGCCGATTGGCGATCGTCGAAGACGCGGCCTGCAAGATTTACCGCCCCCGGATCGACAGCGGCGCGCTGTGGGAGCACTACTGCCGGGAAAACGGCGTGGTCTTTGCCGCCGAGAGCCGCATGCTCGGCTTCAGCCAGGATATCCGCTGCGGCATTTTCGATGCCGGCACCGTGGCCTATTGGGCGCTGCAAATCATCGCCTATCTTGGCTTCAGGCAGCTGTTTATCGCCGGGCTGGACATGAACAACTTCCACCAGCCGCGCTTTTACGAAACCGAGCAGGATCGCTTGCCGACGTTCCTGGCGGACAAGGTGGAGTCGCTGGTGATCCCCGCTTTTCGACACGCCGGCGCGATCATGAAAAAGCAGCAGATCGCGATTAAAAACCTCTCCCTGCACAGCGCTATCGGCAGCGATATCTTCGAGAAGGTGGACGGCAATGTTTACTTTCAGCAAGCCTGAGCGGTGTTATCGCGTCGGCAGCGCGCTGTTTTTAGCCTTCGCGTTTTTCAGCGCGATCTTTTGCGGGCAGACCCGCGTCAACAACCTGTTTCATTTGGCGGCGCTGCTGTGGCTGGCCGCCGTGTTCACCTGGCCGCCGCTGCGGCGGCAGCTGTGGGCCAATCGTCAGGCGCGCTGGGGCGGCGGGCTGGCGCTGATGTTTTTGCTTTATTATTCCCTCAGCGCGCTGTGGGGCGAGACGCCGGGCGACATGCCGTCGGCCCTGACCCACAGCGCCTATATCCTGCTCTATCTCGCCTGGCTGGTGACGCTGCTCGACGGTGAGCGGCGTCATCAGCTGCTGTGGGCGATGCTGGCCGGCATGACGGCGCTGTGCCTGTATCTGACGCTGGTCGATGCCCCGTCGATTTATCATCTGCGGGAAACCACCGCCCGCAATCCGGGGCCGAGCAACGTGATCGATCTGGCCGGTTACGCCGCCATCGCCATTTTGTTGAGCCTGATGATTTTCCGCGATACCGGGCAAAAAGCGGCGCTGTGCTTTATCCCGCCGCTGCTGGCGTTCATGGTGCTGACGCAAAGCCGCGGCCCGCTGATCGCGCTGGCGCTCGCGGTGGTGGTGGCGATGCCTTATCGACACCGGCCGGGACGGTGGCTGTGGTTTCTGTTGCCCGGCGCGCTGGCTGTGGTTCTCGCCGTCGTTTACAGCGCGATCGGCGAAATGCTGCTGACGCGCTTTGGCGAGCTGTATCAACAGAGCTTTGTTCGCATCAGCATCTGGCGCCACAGCCTGGCGCTGATTGAACAGGCGCCGTTCTTCGGCTACGGCTTTGATAAGCAGCTTAACTTCCTCAATTACACCGGCGAGCTGAATCACACTACGCACAGCCTGTACCTTGGCGCGTTGCTGAAGGGCGGCTGCGTGGGGTTCCTGTTGTTGCTGGCGCTGCTGGGATATGGCGCGCGGCTCGCCATCGCACACTGGTGCGCAGGGCGGCGCTGGGAGGCGGGCCTGTTTCTGTTTATGCTGGTGTTCTACAGTTCGCAGGGCATGTTTGTGATCGCCAATCCGGCGGAGTTTTGGTACCTGTTTTGGCTGCCGCTGGCGCTGCTGCTGTCGCAGCCAAAGCGGTCGCCGATCAGGCGTGTACAGGCGGTAACGCCGCCAGGGTTTTCTCCAGCACCTGTTCCGCCGCGATGAGGCTGAGCGGTTGGTGGCGCTGGGCGGCACTCAGCGTGGCGCTGTCAACCGGCACGTGCATCACCTGATGCCGCTCGCTGTCCTGATAGGGGCCGGTATGGCGCGGGTTAGCGGTGACGAACAGGCTGACGGTGGCAGTTTTCAACGCCACGGCGAGGTGGAGCGGGCCGGTATCGCCGGTCACCAGCACCTGCAGATTGGCGATGGTCGCCAGCAGTTGCGGTAACGTGGTCGCGCCGATATGGCTTACCACCCGCTGTTGCTGTTCCTCGCTCAAACCCGCCATAAATTCCCGCTCGAGGCTGCGCTCCGCCTCACTGCCAATCAACGCGATCTGACAGTCGGGGGAGTGCGCCAGCAGCCGTTGCGCCAGCTCAACAAAGCGGTCGACCGGCCAGCGGCGCAGCGTTTCGGAGGCGCCCATCTGAAAGCCGATCAGGATCTTGCCCGCCGGTTTCGCCAGCGAGGGAAAAGCGACCGGGATGAACATGTCAGGATTGTCGGTACGGCATCCCAGTTGCCCCACCATATCCAGCTTGCGCTGAATCAAATGGCCGCCGGTGCTGTGGCTGACGCCGGTCAACCAGCGCTCCATGCCGCTCGGTTTGTTGCCGTAAACGTCTTTGAACAGGTATTGGCAACCGGCGGCGATGGCGACCAGCACGTCGTAAGGCGCCTTCGAGTGCAGGATGACCGCCAGCTGTGGCCGATTTTTTCGCAGGCGCCGGATAACGCCCAACATGTCTTTGGCCTTGTGGTCCCAGTAAATCACGTCATGAAAGCAGGGGCTGCCTTCGACCAACTGCCGGTTTTTGTGGCTGGAGACCAACGTGATTTGCGCGCCGGGGTAGCGTTCGCACAGTGCGCGAATGGCGGGCGTATTGAACATCAGATCGCCGAGGGCGCTGGTGGAGAAAATCACGATGCGCTCAAAGGATTGCTGCGAATCGAAGCTCGCTGCGGGCCGGAAATTGCCCGCGATGCGGGTATAGAGACGCAAACCGGCGTTGGCCGCCGCTATTTTCCACTGTTTAGACATTGCAGTTCGCTTCCGCTTGAGATCGGCGGCCACCGTCTGGCGCCGCGTCGTATCATACAAGTGCGGCAACGGCGGGCCAATGGCCCGCAACAGATTGCGACAGATGCTAACGTTATGCTTGCAATTGCCTTCGGGTGCCGCGCTTACTCCTCCCAGACCTGCGTGCTGCGCGGGCTGTCCATCTGATAATCCGAGTAGGGGCGGGTGAAGAACTCACGCCCCAGTTCGCGGGCGGCCTGCAGCGGGTTGCGCGGATCGCGGGCGATCTCGCCGCGCTGGTTGCCGGCGCCGTGCACCACGCCGACGAACGCGGAATGGGTGTAGCGGCTGAACTCCTGGATCTGATGCACGATGCCCAGCGCCGCGCCGGGGTAGGTTTCTTCCGACGCCACCGCCAGCCCGATGCGCTTGCCGCTCATGCGCTGGTGCACCTGTTCCGCCTGAGGGTAGGCGTTGGAATAGAAGCTGAACGAGCGATCGAAAAAGGCTTTGGTTTGCGCCGACATGCCGTACCAGTAAATCGGCGTGCAAAATACCGCGCCGTCAGCCGGCAGGAAGTGCTCAAGGAACAGCTCGGCGTAGCGATCGGCCGGCGGCGGCGTGTGGCGTTCATCGCTCAGGAAACCGCTCAGATAATCATCGAGAAAATGCAGGCTGGCGGACGTGCCGGCTTCGGCGGCGCCCGCCAGGATCGCCTGTGCCAGCGTGGCGCTGTTGCCGTCGCGGCGCGGGCTGCCGACCAGCACCACCAGACGTTTGGATTGATGAGTTGTATTCATGTCATGTTCCTCGGTATGAAGTGGATTCAGTCCTACTCTAGAAACAAGCACCGGCAGGCGACAAATGACGGCTTTTCTGCCAGGATGATCTCAACTCATCTCAAGAGGCTTCGCCATGTTCGCCACGCTGCCCGTCAACGCATTACGCACCTTTGAATCTGCCGCTCGCCTGTGCAGCTTCAAGCTGGCGGCGGCCGAGCTGGCGGTGACGCCGACGGCGATTTCGCACCAGATCAAAGCGCTGGAACAGCAGTTGGGGTTTGCGCTGTTCGAGCGGGTGCCGCGCGGCGTGCGGCTGACGCCGAAAGGCGAAACGCTGTTTGCCGGGGTGCACGGCGCGCTGCTGGACATCGCCGCCACGCTTGAGGGCCTGCGGCCGCAGCCCAGCACCGGATCGCTGTGCGTCTCGGTCACGCACTCTTTCGCGGCGCTGTGGCTGGTGCCGCGTCTGGGGCGTTTCTATCAGGCGTACCCGCACTATCTGGTGCGCCTGGAGGCCTGCGCCGAGGTGATCGATCTGCAGCAGGACGCCAGCGTGGACGTGGCGGTGCGTTACAGCCGCGCGCAGTATCCCGCGCTGCATCAGACGGCGCGGCTGGAGGAAAGCTTTGGCGTTTACGCCGCGCCGGGGCTGGCCGCCGCCGAGCCGGAAAACCCGGTGCTGATCACCGTCAAGTGGGGGGATTCGGCGCTGTACGACAGCGGCTGGCATGACTGGTGCCGGGCCGCCGGCGTAGACTGGTGGCAGCGCCATGCGGCGATGCGCAGCTATCACGAGGAGCATTACGCTCTGCAGGCGGCGGTGGCCGGGCAGGGGCTGGTGCTCGCCAGCTCGGTGATGGTGTCCGATATGGTGGACAACGGCCTGCTGGTGGCGTACCGGCCGGAGGTGCGCGTACCGGGCGCCGCGTACAGCGTGCTGTGCGCGCCGGGGCGCGAGCGGCATCCGCCGGTCAGGGCATTTCTCGCCTGGCTGCAGCAGGAACTGCCGCAGGGCAATGGCACGAAATAAAAGTTTTATCGTCCTAAGCTGTGGGAATATCAGCGAACTTTTGTTTTTACTTCACTGCGAGAACCTATCATGAGCCAGCCAAGAACCTCCGATTACCCGATTGATGCGCAATTTATCGAACGCTGGTCGCCGCGCGCGATGGCCAACGACGCCATCGACGATCAAACGCTGCTGAGCTTTTTTGAAGCGGCGCGCTGGTCGCCATCGGCCTACAACATTCAGCCGTGGCGCTTTGCCTACAGCAAGCACGGTTCCGACAGCTGGGAGAACTACCTGGAATTCCTGATCGACTTCAACCGCGGCTGGGCGCAGCACGCCTCGGCGCTGGTGGTGATCGTCTCCAAAACCACCAGCTTGAACGGCGAACGGTGGGTGGACAACCCGACCCACGCGTTTGACACCGGCGCCGCCTGGGCCAGCCTGGCGCATCAGGCGCACCTGAAAGGCTGGTTGACCCACTGCATGAGCGGCATTCACCACGACAAGATCAAAGCGGCGCTGCAGCTGCCGGACGACTATGCGGTGCACGCCATGGTGGCGATCGGCAAGCCGGGCGACAAGGCCCTCCTGCCGGATTTCCTGCAGGAAAAAGAGGCGCCGTCGGGCCGTCTGCCGCTGGGCAAGACCGTCAGCGAAGGGCTGAATTTCACGCTGTGATTGCCCGCTTTCCCTCAGGCCCGCTTGGCGGGCCTTTTTTATGCGGCGAGTAAAACTTAGGGAGTATGTTCTCGTTCGCTTATTCGCTGTATATTTTGTTATATAGCGATGGCGTGATGAGGAGGAAAGCGTGGGTGACCATTTTGGCAAAGGGCTGTTGGCGGGGCTAAAGGCGGAGAACCTGAAGCCGGAGACGGAGCTGTCGCGCTTTTGCTCCGACTACAAGCGCGGCTTTGTGCTCGGCTATGCGCACCATTTGGCGCAGCGCTGCGGCGACGAAAACCGGGCGGCGTTCGAAGCCGGACAGCTGAGCCGCGCCTATGGCCTCGGCAGTGAGCCGATGAGCGAGTTCTTTTCCGGCGGCGACAGCCGGCTGGCGGAGAAGTTTTTCCGCGCCGGCTATAACCGGCCGACGCAGGGCTAGCGCGGGCGGGGCGTCAGGCGGCGCTCAGCACCGCCACCATATACACGCACGGTTGGTCGCTCTGGTTTTCAAAGCGGCAGTCCGCCGGTGGGCCGAGCTCCAGGCAGTCTCCCTCGGCCATGTCATGGCGTGCCTCACCCTCAAGAAAGACCAACTCACCGGATAAGACCCAGATCAGCTGGCGTTTGAAGGCATACACCGAAGCCGGCATCGGGATCGTCGCGCCGGCCGGCAGTTCGATACGCACCAGATCGAGCGGCAGATCGGTGCGCGGCGAAACGTGGCGCCGCACGTAGCCGCTCTCCGGATCGACCCAGACCGGCTGATCTTCCCGGCGCAGCAGCCGGCCTTCCTGCGTTTCCGCCCGGGCGATCAGCTTGGACATGCTGAGGCCGAACGCCCCCGCCAGCCTGCCCAGCAGCATCGCCGTCGGGCTGCTCTCGCCGCGCTCGATCTTATGAACCATCGCCCGTGAAACGCCCGCCTGCTCGGCCAGATCGGACAGCGACCAGTGGCGCGCCTCGCGTTCAATGCGAATGCGTGCGCCGATCAGCTGATTTAGATTGTCTAATTTAATATTCATATCGTAGTATTATAGTGGACAATTGGCCGGGGTAAACCATGATTATACGAAATGCGACGCTTAACGATAGCGCGGCGATTGCCGCCATCTATAACGACGCGGTGTTGAACAGCACCGCCATTTGGAATGAACAAACCGTGGATGCGGCCAACCGCGCGGCGTGGATCGGCGAACGGCAGGCTGCGGGTTACCCGGTGCTGGTGGCGGTAAACGGCGCGGACGAGGCGATCGGCTACGCGTCGTTCGGCGACTGGCGCGCCTGGGACGGCTATCGCCATACCGTAGAACACTCGGTGTATGTCCATCAGACACATCGCGGTGAAGGGATTGGCAAAGCGCTGTTGATCGCCCTGATCGCACGGGCGCGGGAGATCGGCAAGCACGTGATGGTGGCCGGCATCGAATCCGGTAATCAGGCCTCCATTCAGCTGCATCTGGCGCTCGGGTTCCGCGAGGTGGGGCGCATGGAGCAGGTGGGCGCCAAATTTGGCCAATGGCTGGATCTGACTTTCCTGCAGCTGACGCTCGACGAGCGGGCGGCACCGCCGGCGCGCTGATCCCGGGAGACAGGGCGATGAATATGCTATTGCTGCTGATTGCGGCGGGAATGGGGCTGGTGGTGCAGAATCTGCTAATGGTGCGCATTACCGAAAGCGTCTCGACCATCCTTATCACGCTGGTGATCAACTCCAGCGTCGGTTTGCTGCTGCTGGTGGGGTTGCTGCTGGCCAAAAACGGCCTCGGCGCGGTGGCGGAAGTGACCGGCGCCGCCAGGTGGTGGATGCTGCTGCCGGGGTTGCTGGGATCGCTGTTCGTGTTTGCCGGTATCCTGGGCTACCAAAAACTGGGGGCGGCGGCCACCATCTCGATCCTGGTCGCCAGCCAGCTGTGCATGGGGCTGCTGGTGGACGTCTACCGCGCCGGCCCGGCGGCTCTGCGCGAGAATCTGCCGGCGCTGGTCGGCGCCCTGCTGCTGGTGGCGGGCGCCTATCTGGTGGCGAAACGCAGCTTTTGAGGGCGGCTGAAAGGCAAAAAGCCCGCTCGGGTTTCCCTGAGCGGGCTTCTCTAAATATGGCTCCTCTGACTGGACTCGAACCAGTGACATACGGATTAACAGTCCGCCGTTCTACCGACTGAACTACAGAGGAATCGTTGGAACGGGGCGAATAATAGCGGGGCGGTTGCGGCTTGTAAAGCGTGAAGACGCCCGATGCGTTCGTTTGCTGCAAGATTGCCCAACCTGCTGCTTTTTCTCGCTTTTGTCGCTTATCCCGCGCGCAGCGCCGCCGAATTGCCCGCGGGTCGGCGCATTTGCCTGTCGTTGGTGCAACGTCTGCCCTGCGTTGTGGCACGCGCCGCCCGGCGAACGGTCGTTGACCACCTGATATCCCGCCTCCTTGGCCGTTTACCGACTCTGGCCCGGATCTTGCTGCAGTGCCTGACCGGATTTCGGCATTCTCAATTTAGCGGCTCGCTGGAGGCACTATGAATTTCAGACGTCTGAAGTACTTCGTGAAAATCGTCGATATCGGCAGCCTGACCCAGGCGGCGGAGGTGTTGCACATCGCCCAGCCGGCGCTCAGCCAGCAGCTGGCGACGCTGGAAGGGGAGCTGAAGCAACAGCTGCTGATCCGCACCAAGCGTGGGGTGCAGCCGACCGAGGCCGGCAACATTCTGTATGCCCACGCGCAGACCATTCTACGCCAGTGCGAGCAGGCCCAGAGCGCGGTCAACAGCGCCGGGCAGGCGATGAGCGGCCAGGTGTCTCTCGGGCTGGCGTCGGGCAGCACTGCGGCGCAGCTGGCGCTGCCGCTGCTGCAGAGCCTGCGCGATCAGCAGCCGGGTATCCTGCTCAGCCTGCATGAAAACAGCGGCGCGGCGCTGGCCGGGCAGGTGGCCAACCAGACGCTGGACATGGCGATGGTCTACGGCGCCAAGATGCCCGCCGGGCTGCACGCCATCGCACTGATGCGGGAAGATCTCTATCTGGTGGCGACGCGCGCGGTGCCGCATCCCGGCAACAGCGTCGAACTGCTGGACGTGGCGCGGCTGAACCTGTTCCTGCCGCGCGAGGGCGATGCGGTGCGCAATCAGCTGGAAGAGGCGATGGCGCTGCGTAAATTGGCGATCAACGTGGTGGGAGAGATCGAATCCTCGGGCGCGCTGAGCGCCGCGATCGCCGGCGGGCTGGGGGCGACCGTGCTGCCGGAATCGGTGGCGCGCGCGATGATCGGCCCGGCCAAGGCCTGGATGGCGCGCATCAATGCGCCGACGATGTCGGTGCCGCTGGCGCTGTGCATGTCGGGCCAACAGGCGTTGTCCGCCCCGGCGTTGCTGGTCAAAGACATGTTGCTGTCGATCGCCGGCGGCCGCAGCCAGGAGAAACGCGCGCTGGCGCTGGTGCGTTGAGGAAAAAACCACCGTGCCGGTCAATTAAGCTTGACCGGCAATTTTTATCCCATCTGAGTGCGTCGCGTGCAGCTTTAATCGGCAGTTGGCGATGTGCGTCAGGGCCAACTCCCGAATTTCTACCATCGGATAAGTGTTCCTCACTGTTTGATATTAACTGCTTAAAAGACAATGAAAATAGTGAGGTGAGCACGATGTTTGGCGCCCTTGAAGACGCCTGTCGCAACCGGCCTCAATGCGCTATGGCGGAGGGAGGACAAATCTGCCTGGAGCAGATTTGAACGCTGCTTGCAGCGGCCCCGAAGGGGCGAGGCCCAGGGATGGGCTGAGTAACGTTGGCAAAGCCAACCGTCTGATAGGGCAAAGGCGCGGGTTGCAAGGGGTCGCGCTTACGGCCCCTTGTTCGGTCGAGGCACATGAGTTTCATGGCGCATCTTTTATTTATCGACCGAAACCCAACGAACAACTTTATAAGAACGCTAACTGGCAAACATTACGCCGCAGCGGGTCTGAGCACCGTTACCGGAACGGCGGTTCGTTGAAGGTGCGCAGCTTGCGCGAGTGCAGGCGATCGCCCTCGGCGCGCAGCAGATCGATGGCGCAGATGCCGATCTGCAGGTGCTCGGAGATCGCCCCTTCGTAGAAGCGGTTGGCCTGGCCCGGCAGTTTTATTTCACCGTGCAGCGGTTTGTCGGAGACGCACAGCAGGGTGCCGTACGGCACCCGGAAGCGGTAACCCTGGGCAGCGATGGTGGCGCTCTCCATGTCGACCGCCACCGCGCGGCTGAGGTTGAAGCGCCGCGCCGAAGCGGAATAGCGCAGCTCCCAGTTGCGATCGTCGGTGGTGACCACAGTGCCGGTGCGCAAACGCTGTTTGACCTCTTCGCCGGGCATGCCGCTGACCATCTTGGTGGCGTCGTACAGGGCACGCTGCACTTCGGCGATGCTCGGGATCGGGATATCCGGCGGCAGCACCGCATCCAGCACGTGATCGTCGCGCAGATAGGCGTGGGCCAGCACATAATCGCCGATCTTCTGGCTTTCGCGCAGGCCGCCGCAGTGGCCGATCATCAGCCAGGCACTCGGGCGCAGCACCGCCAGGTGATCGCAGATGGTCTTGGCGTTGGACGGGCCGACGCCGATGTTGATCAGCGTGATGCCCTGGCCGGTGCGCGAAATCAGGTGATAGGCCGGCATCTGGTGGTTTTTCCACGCCAGATCGGACACCGCCTGTTCCGGGGCGCTGGTTTCCGGCGTGATATAGGTGCCGCCGGCGCTGGAGAGCGCGATGTACGGGCTAGCCGGATCGGCGATTTGCGCGCAGGCCCAGCGCACGAACTCATCCACATAGCGGGTGTAGTTGGTGAACAGCACGAACGGCTGGAAGTGTTCCACCGGCGTGCCGGTGTAGTGCCGCAGCCGCGCCAGCGAGAAATCCGCGCGCAGCGCATCGAAATGCGACAGCGGGAAATGGTTGTCGGTGGTGTGATATAGGCCGTCGGCGGTTTCGTCACCGATCTGCGCCAGCTCGGTGGTGGGGAAATGCTGCGCGATGCCGGCGCTCATCGAGCGATCGAGCGCCAGGCTGGAGCCGTCGATCACGTAAGGGAACGGGATCTCCTGCTGCGACGGCGCCACTTCGATATGGGCGGCGTAATCGTGCTCCAGCATCGCCAGCTGTTCGGCCAGATAGTGGCGGAACAGCTGTGGCCGGGTCACGGTGGTGCTGTAGCTGCCGGGATGAGTAAAGCGGCCGAAGGCGCGGGTTTTGTTCGGGCCGGATTGTTGTCCGTCCCAGCTGACGCGCAGCTCGGGATACACGAACAGCCCGGCGGCGCGCGCCTGCGCATCCGGCAGCGCGCCGTGGTTGATAAAGTCGCTGACCGCCTGACGCAGCGCGTCTACCGCGGCGTCATACAGGGCTTCCAGTTGATCGAGTGCCTGATCGGCGCTGAGGCCGCTGCGAGGTGGGGCATAGCTCATACTTTCTCCTTGAATGTCCCGGCTCTGTGGCGGGAGGGCGGCGTTTTACCGTCACAGGTTAGCCGAAGAAGGGCGTAAAAGCTTGGTCGAAATGACGGGCGCGGCAAAGAAAATACCGCACCCGTGAAGGCGTGGGGATCAGGAGGCGGGGCTTGCCGCTTCGACCTTCAGCGACACCAGGCCGATGCCCAGCTTCTTCGGCGTGAAGCCGCCGCTGGCGCTCTCTTTCGGCTCGGTCGGCGCCGGCGGGGTAATGCTGATCTTCTGCACGCCGCGCGGGTTGTCGAAGCGCAGGGTGACGGTGCTGTCCTGTTCGCCGAGCGACACGAAACGCTCTTCGTCGCCGACGCGCACCGAAATCGGTTCGCCGACGTTATTGCCGTAGGCGCGGGCGCGCAGCACCAGATCGAAGCGCTTCGGCAGCGGATCGACGTAGTCGATGTCGACCGCCGGCGCCAGATTGGCGTCGGACCAGCGGCCCCACTCCTCGACGCCGGAAACGCCGGTGATGGCTTTCACCTGCTCCGGCAGGCCGGGCAGCATGAACTCGATGCTGTCCGCCCGGTACTTCATCGCCGCGTCGTCCACCTGCAGGCGGGCGACGGCGTTTTGGTAATCGGCGACGCTGTCCGCCGCCGGGGCGGTAAAGCTCACCTTGCCGCGGAAGCGTTCGCCGCTGGCCTGCACGATCTGCGGCGGCGAGGCCAGGGTGCCGGAGGCCACGCAGATGTCGGTGCTCAACGCCAGCTGCGGCGCCCAGACCCGGCCGATCTCGTAGCATTTATCGACCCAGACGAATTTCTCCCCCGCGCCCAGCCCGGCCAGCTGTTTGCGCAGCGGGGTGGAGAGATAGACGTTGAACATCGGTTCGATGCGGTTATCGCCCACCCGCAGAATGAACGGCACCTTGTAGGTGACGCCGGAGAAGCTGAAGCTGCGCTGGCGCGTATCCACGCTGTAGTCGCTGATGCGGTTCGGCAGGCCCCACTGGTTGATCACCGCCGGTTTCCAGCCGTTGATTTTCTCTTCGATGTTCAGGAACACCGTAGACAGCGACGGCGCCGACAGGCTGCTGCGGCCGAGGCCGATGTAGTTGTCGCCGCCCATCACGTCCAGCACCGTGGCGCCGTTGTCCAGCGTGCTGCGCTTCTCGTTGCGCTGTTCCGCCAGCGGTCGGGTGCCGTCGATGATGAAGAACAGGTTGCGGCGCTTCTGTTTGGTCAGGATGTCGTAGGCGGTGTTGTTCATCGCCAGATGATCGGAGGACACCACGATCACGGTATTGCTGAAATAGGGCGAGCGTTTGATCTTGTCGATCAGCGCGGCGATGTGTTGCTGGCTGCAGGCCACCGCGCTCAGCGAGCGGTTTTCTTTATTCTGCCAGGCGTAACTCTTCTTGCTGCAGCCGGCGGAGATAAAGCCGTCCGGGTGATGGGTATCGACGGTCAGGGTGAACAGCGAGAAGGGTTGGCGCTGCTTGGACAGCTCGACGAACTTGCCGTACACCACGTCCAGCACGCTGTCGTCGTACCAGCCCCAGTCGTTTTTGTAGCTTGGATCGGCGACCTGTTCGCGCAGCTCTTTGAAGCCGTAAACGTGGTCGAAACCGTGAGATTTCAGGAAGGTGTCTTTACCGGCGAACGCCAGCTCGGCGCCCTGATAGAAATAGTTGCTGTAGCCGGCGGCCTTCAGCACGTCGCCCAGGCAGACGTTCTCCGGGTAGAAGGTGGAGACCGCGCTCGAGGCGTTGCCGTCGAAGGGCGCGAACAGCGGAATGCCGCACTGCGAGGCGACCATGCCGGCGATGGTGTAACCGGTGCCCGGCAGCTGCTGGGTGTTGCTGAAATCGATGCTGTCCGTGCGCAGGGCGTTCAGCTCGTCGGCCAGGCCAGGAAACAGCTCGGTATCGAAGTAGGTGCGCTCCAGGCTCTCGGCGTAGATATACACCAGGTTCGGGCGCTTGCCCTGTACGGTTTTTTTCGGTGCCTTGTAGTAGGTGGTGAAATCGGCGGTATCGCCGACGATCTGGCTCTTGACCAGCAGCGAGATGTCCTGAAACGCCGGGGTGGTGCCGACCGAGAACAGCGCCAGCAGCACGGCGACGACGCTGTAGGCCACGCTGCTGCCTTTGGCCTTGCGGCGCAGCAGGCTGCGGGCCAGCACCGCGAAGATAAGCCCTAACGCCGCCAGCAGGCCGATAAACGGCAGCACGTATTTGCTGATGCCCGCGCCTTTAAGGCTGCTGGTAACGGTGTAAATCACCGCGTCGGTGATGCCGTCGCCGGTGAAGTAGTTGCTGGCGATCAGGATGACGTTCAGCACCAGATAGCTGCCGAGCAGCGTCAGCAGAATGGCGAACCACCAGCGGTTGGCGGCGGCCCGGGTGCGATAAATCAAAATCGACGCCAAAAAGAGAACAAACGAAACGACTGCTAAAACCATCCGCCAAACCTTGTCTGATTGAAATAAAACCGTTGCTGCCCTGGTTTGCGCCGCCGAGCGTGCCGCAGCGCGAAAAGTGAAGGGTATAGCCTATTGCCGGCGGCGGAACAACGCGCGATCTCCCGCTACGGCCGACGAGCGGCGGCTATTGTACATTTTTATGACAATAGTGTGACGTTAATCACGCCGACGGCGGCCTCGGCGGCGAAAGCTTGCTGGTCGGAGGTTTCGCTCTACGCTTAATGAGCGCCACGACAGTGCGCCCATCAGCCATTCAGGAGGAAGTATGCAGACGATTCCCGCCGCGGTACTCGACGATCTGGCCCCGCAAGGCGTGTTGCGCGCGGCGATCAACTACGGCAATCCGGTGCTGGCGCAGGCCGGGGCCGGTGGCAAACCGCAAGGCGCTTCGGTGGAACTGGCCGCCGCGCTGGCCCAGGAGCTGGGTGTGGCGCTCGAACTGGTCACCTATGACGCGGCGGGCAAGGTGTTCGCCGACCTGGACAGCGGCGCCTGGAACCTGGCGTTTATGGCCATCGAGCCGGTGCGCGCGGCGCAGATCGCCTTCAGCGAGCCCTACGTGATCATCGAGGGAACCTATCTGGTGGCGAACGACGCGCCTTACTTTGAGGTGGCGCAGCTCGACAGGCCGGAGGTGCGCATCGCGGTCGGCCAGGGGGCGGCGTACGATCTGTTTTTATCGCGCACGCTGCAGCAGGCGCAGCTGGTGCGGGCGGCAACCTCCGCCGAGGCGATCGCGCTGTTTTTCGAACGGGGGCTGGAGGCGGCGGCCGGCGTGCGTCAACCGCTGCTGGCCGCCGCGGCCGCCCATCCCGGCTACCGGGTGCTGGACGGGCATTTCACCGCTATCCGCCAGGCGATGGCGGTGCCGCGGCAAAAAACGCAGGGCGCCGCCTACGTGAACGATTTTATCGCGCGCTGCAAAGCCAACGGGCTGGTGAAGGCGGCCTTGCAGCGCAGCGGCCAGGGCGAGGTGACGGTGGCGCCGCCGGCCGCCTCGGCGTGATCAGTCGAGCTCCACCGCGTACTGTTCCACCGGGGTGATTTTCTTGATCAGCTTGTTGTCGAACAAGAACTGTTCGTAAGCCTGGTAGCGGGCGCGATCCAGCTTGGCCGGATCGCGCGCGAACAGCGGCAGGCTGGCTTGCCACGCCTGTTTGTTCAGCTCGGTATTCAGCTCCGGGTGCGCCTTGGCGAACGCCAGCCAGGTGTCCTGCGGGTGCGCATGCAGGTAGTCGCTGCCTTGCTTCAACGCGGCGAGGAACTTGCGGATTTTCGGTTCGTTCACCGCATCGCGGTGGGCGACGATGATCAGCTCGTCGTAGGCCGGCACGCCGTAATCTTCGACGTTGAACACCACCGGCGTCTTGCCCTGCAGCTTCAGCTCCAGCGCTTCGATGTTGCGGTAGCCGCCGATCACCGCATCGACCTGGCCCGCCAGCAGGGCGCTGGTTAGCTGGAAGTTGACGTTGATGAGCTTGATGTCCTGCGGCTTGAGGTGCTCGTGTTCGACCATGGTGGCCAGCGTCGCCTGTTCGATGCCGCTGACCGAGTAACCCACCGTTTTGCCCTTGAGATCCGCCGGCGACGTGATGTTTTTATCCAGCGCGATCACCGTATTCAGCGGCGTGTTGATCAGCGTGCCGACGCGCATCAGCGGCAGGCCCTGATCGGCGAAGAAATGCAGCTGCGGCTGATAGGTAATGGCGAGGTCGGCCTGTTTGGCGGCCACCAGCCGCGGCGGCAGCGCCGGATCGGACGGCGGCACGATCTTGACGTCCAGCCCTTCGGCCTTGAAGGCACCGATTTGCTCGGCCACCATAATCGGCGCGTGATCGGGGTTGATATACCAGTCGAGCACCAGCGTCAGCTTTTCGGCCGCGCCGGCCTGGCCGGTGATGGCGGCGCCGAGCAGCAGCCCGCAAACGGTTTGTTTGATCATGGTCGTTCCTTTATCCCTGGTTATGGTTGCAATCATCAGTCGTTTTCCGGCGCCCAGGCGATCAGGCGCCGCAGCAGCGCATCCACCGTAGCCCACAGCAGCACGGTCATCAGCACCAAAATAAACAGCGCGGCGAAGCAGACGTCGGTCTGCATGCGCGCGTTGGCGTTCAGCATCACGTAGCCCAGCCCTTCGGCCGAGCCCACCCATTCGCCGATGATGGCACCGATCGGCGCGACGGCGGCGGCCATGCGCAGGCCGGAGCCGAAGGCCGGCAGCGCTGCCATCAGCCGCACGTGCCGCAGCTGCGCCCAGCGGGAAGCGCGCATCGTGCGCGCCAGATCGAGATAGTCGTTGTTGACCCGCCGCAGCCCGTCGAAAAAGGCCGACACCACCGGGAAGAAAATCACCAGCACCGCCATCGCCACCTTGGCGCTCATGCCGAAGCCGAACCACAGCACCAGCAGCGGCGCCAGGGCGAACACCGGTATCGCCTGGCTGGTGAGCACCAGCGGCATCAGCCAGCGTTGCAGGCGCGGCGAGAAGATCATGCACAGCGCCAGCGCCGCGCCGAGCAGCACGCCCAGCGCCAGCCCGCTGACGATCTCCGAAGCGGTGACCAGCGTGTGCCAGGCGAGGTAGCCGCGCCCGTCCCACAGCGCCTGCGCCACCGCGCTCGGCGTGGGCAGCAGAAAGGCCGGAATGCCGCTTTGCGCCGCCAGCCACCACAGCAGCAGCAGGCCGACGAACACCGTCAGCCCGCGCCGTAGGCGGGTGAAGCCGCGCTCTTTGGCAATATTCATTGCGCGGCCCTCACCAGCTGTTGCAGCAGCTCGGCCTGGCTTCTCAGCAGGTCGGCGTCATCCGGCGCGCGCGGCGGTTGCCCGCTGATGCGGTGGGTGTCGTCGAGGCCCAGCGGCCAGGGCGACAGCACCAGCAGCCGGTGGCTCAGGCGGCAGGCCTCCATCGGATCGTGGGTGATCAGCAGCACGGTGTTTTGCGCCAGCAGTTCGGCGGCCAGGCTCTGGATCTCGGCGCGGGTAATGGCGTCCAGTGCGGAAAAGGGTTCGTCCATCAGCACGATCGGCTGGCGTTCGTAGAGCGTGCGGGCGATGGCGGCGCGCTGGCGCATGCCGCCGGACAGCGCGGCAGGCAGGCTGCGGCCATGAGAGGCCAGGCCCACGCGCTCCAGCAGGTGCGCCGCCCACGCCCGGTCCGGCGTTTCGCCGCGCAGCCGCGAGCCGAGGGCGACGTTCTCCTCGACGGTCAGCCACGGGTAGAGCAGGTCTTTTTGCCCCATGTAGGCGATGCGCCCGGTGACCGGCAGGCCGTCGCTGCCGGTCACCGTGCCCGAGGTAGCCCGTTCCAGGCCGGCGATGATCTTCAGCAGGCTGGTTTTGCCGGCGCCGCTGGCGCCGAGCAGGGCGACGAAGCTGCCACCGACGATGTCGAAGCTCAGCCGGTCGAAGACGATTTGCTGACCGAAACGCAGGCTGAGATTCCGCACCTGGATGCCGGGCGGGCGAAGCGGGGAGGTCATGAGGCGTTCAGCCCCATCTGCCAAAATGCCGATTCCAACTGGGTGGCGGTGGTGAAAATCTGCGCCAGCTCGGTGAGGCGGCCTTGTGCGCCGCGCTGGTGGCCGACGGTCTCGAGCAGCTCGATGGCGGCACGCACGCCGGCCAGATAGCCCGCGTCGCCGTAGTTGCGGATCCAGGAGGCGTAAGGATTGCCCTCCATTTGGGTGGCGGGATCGTGCAGCAGCCGCAGGCCGATTTCGGCATAGCCGGCCACGCAGGGCAGCAGGCCGGCCAGCAGATCGAGGGCGTCGCCGGCATGGCCGATATCCAGTACGTAGCGGGTGTAGTTCATGGTCTCCGCCGCTTCCGGCTGGGCGGCGATCTGCGCTTCGCTCAGCCCCCATTCGGCGCAGTAGGCGACGTGCAGCGGCAGTTCGGCGACGATGCCGTTGAGCGACGCAGTGGCGGCGCGCATCTCCGGCAGGGTGCGCAGCTTGCTGACCAGCAGCGCGTAGGCGCGGGCGAAGTGCAGCAGGAACAGGTAGTCCTGGGTCAGGTAGCGGCGAAAAGCGCGTTCGGGCAAGGTGCCGGCGGCCAGCTGCTGCAGAAACGGGTGATCGACGTAATCTTGCCAGTGGCTGCCGGCATGTTGGCGCAACCGGCCGTAAAGACCGCTTTCGAACAGGGTGGTGATGGACATGGGACCTCCTTGAGTCAGTGGAGATCCGGGCACGCTGGGGTATGAACAGGCAACGGGTGAGAGCGTTGTTGCCTAACCGTCCCTTCGCTGGCATGACCCAGATCAGGTTCAAAGGGTTCGGCTTGCGCCATCTCAGCCCGTAACAGGACACCCCTCGGAGCTGCTTGTTATACGACATTTGTTTTTTGATTACAATCGCCGGGCGGCGCGGCGGCAATCGGTTCGTTTAGTGCGATCGGGGGCGATTTTGCTGGCGCAGAGCGCGCGATTTTTGTCACTGTAGGCCGATGATTTTGCCTTTGAGGACGATTCCCGATGAAAAAGATTGGTTTTCTCTCGTTTGGCCACTGGTCGCCTTCCGCCCAGTCCGGCACCCGTTCCGCAGCGGATGCGCTGCTGCAGTCCATCGATCTGGCGGTCGCCGCCGAAGATCTGGGGGCGGACGGCGCCTATTTTCGCGTACACCACTTTGCACGCCAGCTGGGGTCGCCGTTCCCGCTGCTGGCCGCCATCGGCGCCAAAACCCAACGCATCGAGATCGGCACCGGCGTGATCGACATGCGTTATGAAAACCCGCTGTACATGGTGGAAGACGCCGGCGCGGCGGATCTGATCGCCGGCGGGCGGCTGCAGCTCGGCATCAGCCGTGGCTCGCCGGAGCAGGTGATCGACGGCTGGCGCTATTTCGGCTATGCCCCGGCCGACGGCGAGACCGACGCGGACATGGCCCGCCGCCATACCGAAGTGTTCCTGGAAGCGCTGCGCGGCGAAGGGTTCGCCGAACCCAATCCGCAGCCGATGTTCCCGAATCCGCCTGGGCTGCTGCGGCCGGAGCCGTTTTCCGCCGGGCTGCGCGATCGCATCTGGTGGGGCGCCGGTTCGAACGCCACCGCTGTCTGGGCGGCGAAGCTGGGCATGCACCTGCAAAGCTCGACGCTCAAGAACGACGAGACCGGCGAACCCTTCCACATCCAGCAGGCCAAGCAGATCCGCGCCTACCGCGCCGCCTGGCAAGAGGCCGGCCACACGCATGAGCCGCGGGTTTCCGTGAGCCGCAGCATCTTCGCGCTGGTGGATCAGCGGGATCGCAACTACTTCGGCGGCGGTGGCAAGGAGGGCGATCAGCTCGGATATATCGACGCGCAGACCCGGGCGATCTTCGGCCGCAGCTATGCCGCCGAGCCGGACGTGCTGATCAAGCAGCTGGCGCAGGACGAGGCCATCGCCGAAGCGGATACGCTGCTGCTGACCGTACCTAACCAGCTGGGCGTGGATTACAACGCCCACGTCATCGAATCGATTTTAACCCATGTCGCGCCGGCGCTCGGCTGGCGCTAAACGGAGGAATGGCATGTCACGCATTTTCATTACCGGCTCGGTAGACGGGCTGGGCCGCGCCGCCGCGCAAACGCTGTTGGACGAAGGGCATCAGGTGATTTTGCATGCGCGTGAGCCCGGCCGTCTGGACGCGGTGCGCGATCTGCTGGATCGCGGTGCGCAGGCGGCGATTGGCGATCTGTCCGATGTGCAGCAGATCCGGCAGCTTGCCGAGCAGGTCAATCGCCTTGGCCGCCCGGACGCGGTGATCCACAACGCCGGTATGTTTACCGGGCCGCAGGTGATGCCGGTGAACGTCGTTGCGCCCTACCTGCTGACGGCCCTGATCGAGCGCCCCAAGCGCATCGTCTACCTGAGCAGCAGCATGCACTTTGACGGAGCGCCGGAACTGAACGGCGTAGACTGGCTCGGCGGCGCTGCGGGCTCCTATTCGGACAGCAAGCTGTTCGTCACCGCGCTGGCCGCCGCTGTGGCGCGCCTGTGGCCTGACGTGATCAGCAGCGCGGTCGATCCCGGCTGGGTGCCGACCAAAATGGGCGGCGCGGATGCGCCCGACGATCTGGCGCTGGGGCATGTGACGCAGGCGTGGTTGGTGACCAGCGATGAGCCGCAGGCCCTGGCGTCCGGCGGCTATTGGCACCATCAGCAACGGTTCGATCCCCACGCCGCGGTGCACGACGAGGCGTTTCAATCGGCGCTGCTGGCGCAGTTGGCGCGCGCCGGCGGGGTGAGCCTGCCGCAGGCTTGAGGGCAGTGCTTTGTTGGCCCGTCGGTGCTTGTCGGCGGGCTTTTTTATGCCCGCAGGGTGAACCGGCGAGGCTTTTCTTATACAGTGGCTGTCTGACCTGTTTTGCTCGTTCTTCTTATTATCGCCATGCATACATTCCTGATTATCGTCCCTGAAGGGGGCATGCTGTTCGAGGCGGCGGGCATCGCCGATATCCTGATGCAGGCTAACCGCCTGAGCCCTGCCGAGGCGCCGCTGTATCAGATCGCGGTCGCCACCACGCAATCCCATCGGGTGGTACACGGCCTGTCCGGGCTGAGCCTGTTGGCCGACCATCGCCTGGCGGATCTCGATCCGGCCCTGCCGCGCGATACCGTCATTGTCGCCGGTAAAGGGGCGACCGAAGAAGAGGGCGCCCTGGTGGCGGATTGGCTGCGCCGCGCCGCGCCACAGGCGCGCCGTATCGCGTCGGTCTGCGGCGGGGCTCTGCTGCTGGCCGAAGCCGGATTGCTGGACGGGCGGCGGGCGACGACCCACTGGCGGCTGGCGGAAACGCTGCAGGCGCGCTTCCCGCGGGTGCAGGTCGAGAACGGCCCGATCTACGTGCAGGATGGGCCGATTTGGACCTCCGGCGGCGTCAGCTCAGGCTTCGACCTGACGCTGGCATTGGTGGAGGACGACTACGGCTTCGTGCAGGCGCGCGAAGTGGCGCAGGATCTGGTGATGTTTCTGCGTCGCCCCGGCGGACAGGCGCAGTTCAGCCGCTACCCGCTCAACCAGGCCAAATCGCCGGGCCCGATCCGCGACCTGCAGTCCTGGATCCTGGAAAACCTCGCCGACGATCTCAGCGTCGATCGGTTGGCCGAACGCGTGGCGATGAGCCCGCGCAACTTTACCCGCGTATTCAGCCGTGAGACGGGCATTTCTCCCGCCAAATTCGTCGAAGAAGGGCGGTTGCATACCGCCAGGCAGCGCCTCGAGCAGAGTGCGGAGGGCATCGAACAGATCGCGCTGGCCACCGGCTTCGGCAACGGCCTTAACCTGCGGCGGGTGTTTGAGCGCAAACTGCAGCTGACCCCGAGCGAATACCGCGAACGCTTCCACGCGCGCAATTTGGCGTAAATTGATCGGTAAACGTCATTTACGCCGCCTCGGGGCAAGGCTAGATTTGAGGCAAAGCCCAAAACGAGGAGAGCATCATGGTGAAAGTAGGCATTAACGGCTTCGGCAGGATCGGGCGCAACGTGCTGCGCGCGGCGCTGGGGCGCAGCGATTTTGAAGTGGTGGCGATCAACGATCTGACGGACAGCAAAACGCTGGCGCACCTGCTGAAATACGACACGCTTTCCGGCACGCTGGCGGCCAGGGTGGAAGCCGGCGACAACCAGCTGTTGCTGGACGGCCGGCCGATCCAGGTGTTTTCGCAGCGCGATCCCGCCGAGATCCCCTGGAGCAGCGTGGGCGTGGACGTGGTGATCGAAGCGACGGGCTTCTTTACCGATAAAGCCAAGGCGGAAGTGCACATCACGCACGGCGGCGCCAAGCGGGTGATTATCTCGGCGCCGGCCAAGAACGACGACATCACCATCGTCATGGGCGTTAACGACCAGCTCTACGATCCGGCGCTGCATAACGTGGTCAGCAACGGCAGCTGCACCACCAACGGGCTGGCGCCCGCCGCGCAGGTGCTGCATCAGGCCTTCGGCATCGAATACGGGCTGATGAACACCACTCACGCCTATACCAACAGCCAGGCGCTGCACGATCAGCCGGAAAAAGATCTGCGCGGCGCGCGGGCGGCGGCGGAATCGATCGTGCCTTACTCCAGCGGCGCGGCCAAGGCGCTCGGCAAGGTGATCCCGGATCTCGACGGCAGGTTGACCGGTTACTCGCTGCGGGTGCCGGTGCCGGTCGTCTCGATCGTCGATCTGACGGTGACGCTGAAACGCCCGGCGACGGTGGAGGAGATCAACGCCGCTTTCCGCGCGGCGGCGGCGTCCGGCCCGCTGAAAGGGATCCTGGGGTACAGCGATGAACCGCTGGTGTCGAGCGACTACCGGGGCGATGCGCGCTCGTCGATCATCGACGGCCTGTCCACGCTGGTCATCGGCGGCAACCTGGTGAAAGTGCTCGCCTGGTATGACAACGAATGGGGCTTCTCCAACCGCTTGGTCGATCTGGCGCTGCTGATGGAAAAACGCGGGCTGTAAATGCCCCATAGCAAAAAGCCCGCTTAAGTTTCCTTAAGCGGGCTTCTCTAAATATGGCTCCTCTGACTGGACTCGAACCAGTGACATACGGATTAACAGTCCGCCGTTCTACCGACTGAACTACAGAGGAATCGTGTGAACGGGGCGCATCATATCCAGCGGCCACGGGTGTGTCAACGCTAAATTGCCTCGAGTGGTGCGACTGCTCGGTATCTGAGCAATGCGCCCGTCAATCAGCCCATTGCGCGTCGTTTTCTGCCTGGGCGCGCAGCAGGCGCGCCAGCGGATCCTGGCGGTAGAAGCGGCAAAAGTGCTGATACAGCGCCGGGAAGCGTTCGGCCAGCAGCTCGGGGGCGCTGAAAAAATACTCCGACAGCACGGCGAAGCACTCGGCCGCATCGGTGGCGGCGTAGGCATCCATGCTGGCGGCCTCTTCACCGACCATGTCGATTTCATCCTGCAGGCTTTCCATCGCGGCGTGCAGATCGTGCTCCCAGGCGGCCACTTCGCGCAGCGGGATCGGCGGTACGCCGGTGGCGACACCGCCGTTGCGCATATCCAGTTTGTGCACCGCTTCGTGGATCACCAGATTGAAACCGGAAAGATCGAAAGAGTCCTGCACGTCTTGCCAGTTGAGCACGATCGGCCCCTGTTCCCAGCTTTGGCCGGACTGCACCACCGGCCCCGAGTGCACCAGGCCAATTTCGTCCTGCCATTCGTCTTCCACCACGAACGGGGTGGGGTAGAGCAGAATTTCGTTGAAGCCGTCGAGGCACTCCGCGCCGAGTTCCAGCACCGGCAGGGCGAACAGCAGGGCGATGCGCGCCTGCATTTGCGAGGTGAGCTGCAGCCCCTGCAGCGGCACGATACGCTTTTGCTGCAAGATCTGCCCGGCAACGGCCACCAGCCGCTGCTGCTCCTGCTCATTCAGCGGCGAGAGCAGCGGGATCGCCAACGCGTCCTGCCACTGGGCCTGAGTGTCTGCCTGGGGTTGAGAGGGTTGAGTCGCTTTCCACGGCCATTTAATCATCAGGTTGCTCGTAAACTCATCACTTGAACGTTCAGCGGTATGCTAATGCTGTAAAAATGCCGTAAAAGCGGGCATGATAGCAAGCGTTGTTAGGAGAGATGCCGGAGCGGCTGAACGGACCAGTCTCGAAAACTGGAGTAGGGGCAACTCTACCGGGGGTTCAAATCCCCCTCTCTCCGCCACTATTCAATCACTTACGAATAAATCTTTCAACGATCCCCATCACAGTAAAACCAGCGTTCCTATCGGCTGCCGCCCCTCACTTCCCTGTCCCGACGTTATCAAATCGTCTTTTCGTCTTACCGTTTGTCCTGTTGTGATCGCCACCCCGACCTGCGCCGTTTTCCCGTTTTTACGCCTCCTGCCACGCGATGCGGTGTTGTACTGTTGCCCGCGGGTAAGGTAATTTGCTGATGGCAATGATGACTGACGCGGGGACCAACGGACATGAACGAAAGAATCGACTATCACATCGAGAAATACCATTTCGCGCCGTTGGATGAGGCCCCCAGGCTCGCGCACCAGTGGAGCGAGGTGCTGAACGAGTGCCGCGAGACGCAGGCCGGGGCGGAAGAGCGTCTGCGCATTGCGCTGCTCAACGTGGACTACGTGACCAGTTTTGAACTGCCCTTTCGCTTATTGCTGGTGCGGGCGCCGCAGCTGATCGCCGGAATACGGGATGAGATGCCGCTCAGCCAGAAGAATGTGGTGTTCAACGGCAAGCGTTTCGGCTGTGTCTACAGCCTGAAAAGCGATTTGAGCGGCGTGCCTGAGGCTTTCCAATACGGCCTGTCGACCCGTATTCACCGAACATCTGCGTCGGGCGTGGATGCGCTGCCTTACCGGGAAATCGCCAAAGCGCTCAAGGCGCCGCGTGAGCGACTCAGATTGGCGCTGGAGCAAGGGCTGCCGGTAACGGCGCTGGACGGATTGTTCTGGTTCGGCATCCAGCGCATTGCCGCCGAGGTGCGCAGGCTAAGAAAAACCGGCATGGCGATCGTGACGGCGGAAACGGAGATCTTCGACACCCTGACCGGCACCACGCGTAAGGTCCCGGTGTACCGCCTGGCCGAGAGTTAGTTGTCGTTTCAGCAGAGAGGAGGTTCACATCAGGAACCTCCTTAATAATGGTACCGCTTATCGATAGGCTTCATTGCGCGCAATCGCGTATTTCCCGCTGCCCAGCAGCAGGATGGCAAGCCCGCCCATAAAGAACACCAGTTCGTTTTCAATGCCCCAGGCGCCGACGTCAGTGACGCTGAACACCTTACCGGTACCGACCATCAGAAACGCCACCACCAGCGTCAAGGCGTAAACCAGCGCGGCGGGGCGGGTGAACAGCCCCAAAATGATCAGTATCGGCGCCAGGATCTCGCCCACGTACACGCCATAGGCGATGAAGGCGGGCAGCCCCTGTTCCTGCAGCGCGCCGGCGATCCAGCCGACGCCATGCTGAATTTTCGCCACGCCGTGAAACAGCATCAGCCCGCCGAAGGTCAATCTGAGCGCCAACTTGCCGGCGTCCGGGCGATCAAAAAGACGAGTGAATGCCGCATTCAGTGATTTAACCATGGCCTTTTCTCCTGAATAGGAATGATTTTCAATCAATGTACCAGCCAGGTGAATGCGAAAGATGTCCTGGATCAGTAAAACGGCGGGCTTTACGCCGAATTACCGGGTGAGGTTTAACGGGCGCTTCGCGCGGCAACGCAGGCTGTCCCCGCGACTCAAATCGCGGTAAAATGCAGCAGTTCACCTTATCGCACGCCATCAGGCCGCTGTACTCGCTATGAAAATGCGCAAACCGCGCCGTCCGCCCGGGCGGTGGATTTATTACATCCTGCATGAAGACATGCTGTGGCCCTGCCCGGTCAAATGGGAGTGGGAGAGCGGCTATAACGCCTGGCTGCCGTTTTACTATTCCCCCACGTTGGAATTCCTCGCCGGCAACCCTGCCCGCGCCACCAAGGTCAGCAGCGGCCGGCGCTAAGCGTGCTGCCCGCCTTGCCGCCTGGCATCCGCTCACCTAAGATCATTGCATCACCCACAGGTTTCCGGGAGCACCCATGTCTACTCTGTTTCGCACGTCTCTTTGCGGCGCGGTGGCGTTGCTGCTTGCGGGTTGTCAGCAGACGGCGCATCAACCGGCGCCGCCCCTGCAGGCGCAGTTGGATCACATCACGCTGATGTTGGCCGGCGGGCACTTCCTGCGCGTGGACTGCGGGCGCAGTGAAGTGCCGGACGATGTGAAATTGCAACGCACCGTGATGCGTGCGGCGCAGCATCGCGGCTGGGATACGCATGCGGCAGGGTATCGGCAGTTGCCGGCACTCACCCAGGCGCGTTACCTGACTTTGCAACAGGATAATCAGCTGCTGATGGACAAATGCACCACGCTCAGCCGCAGCACCGCGCGCTTTATCGCGGCGGCGCAGGCCGATCAGGAAGACTACATGGAGTAGCGTTGCGGTAAGCCTGTCGGGCGCTCGCCGCGGGCGCCCAAAAATTCTTTGCAGGATAACGATTTATCGCTCATCATTTGAAATGATGTTTCACTTTTATCCATCGAGCCCACCTTGAACCTGTATGCCGCACTGCGTCAGCGCGTGGAAAATACGCCCTGGTACGCCAAACGGAAAAGCTACCGCGTGTTGTTCTGGCGCGAAATCACGCCGCTGGCGGTGCCGATCTTTCTGGAGAACGCCTGCGTTCTATTGATGGGGGTGCTGAGCACCTTTCTGGTGAGCTGGCTAGGCAAAGAGGCGATGGCCGGGGTGGGGCTGGCGGACAGCTTTAACATGGTGATCATCGCCTTTTTCGCCGCGATAGATCTCGGCACCACCGTGGTGGTGGCCTTCAGCCTCGGCAAGCGCGATCGCCGGCGGGCGAGGGCGGCGGCGCGCCAGTCGCTGGTCTTGATGACCGGCGTGGCGGTGCTGTTGGCGGCGGGCATTCATCTGGCGGGTGAGCCGATCATCGATGTGATCGCCGGCGAGGCCTCACCGGAGGTGAAAGCGCTGGCGCTCTCTTACCTGCAGACCACGGTGTGGAGCTACCCGGCGGCGGCAATTGCGCTGATCGGCAGCGGCGCCCTGCGCGGCGCGGGCAATACCAAGATCCCGCTGCTGATCAACGGCGGCATGAATATCCTCAATATCATCATCAGTAGCATCCTGATTTACGGCATGCTGGGCTGGCACGGGCTGGGCTTCATCGGCGCCGGGCTGGGGCTGACGATTTCACGCTATATCGGCGCCATCGCCATTCTCTATGTGCTGTCGATTGGGTTTAACCCGGCGCTGCACATCACGCTGAAAAGCTATTTCACGCCGCTGAAGATGAGCATCCTGTGGGAGGTGCTGGGGATCGGCATTCCCGCTAGCGTCGAATCGGTGCTGTTCAACGGCGGCAAGCTGTTGACGCAAGTGTTCGTCGCCGGCATGGGCACCAACGTGATCGCCGGCAATTTCATCGCTTTTTCTATCGCTTCGCTGATCAATTTGCCGGGCAACGCGCTGGGCTCGGCCTCGACCATCATCGTAGGCCGGCGGCTCGGTAAAGGCGAGATCGGTCAGGCGGAGCGGCAGCTGCGCCATATTTTCTGGTTGTCGACCCTCGGGTTGACCGCCATCGCCTGGGGCACGGCGCCGCTGGCCGGCGTTTTCGCCGCGTTCTATACCTCGCAGGATGACGTAAAAACGGTGGTGAAAACCCTGATTTGGCTCAACGCCGCCTTTATGCCGATCTGGGCCGCTTCCTGGGTGTTGCCCGCCGGGCTGAAAGGGGCGCGCGACGCCCGCTTTGCCATGTGGGTGACGATGCTGGGCATGTGGGGGTGCCGCGTGGTGGCCGGCTACGCGCTGGGCATCGAGCTGGGCATGGGCGTGGTGGGCGTCTGGCTGGGGATGTTCCTCGATTGGGCGGTGCGTGGCGCTTTGTTTTACTGGCGCATGGTCAGCGGGCGCTGGCTGTGGAAATATCCGCGGGTGAGGCGAGAGGGGAAAGGTTAACCGTGTATTATCGGGGAACTACCGGCGCCGATTGAACGGCCGCCGGCAAGAAAATGGCGTCGTCAGGAGTGGTGAGTCGAAGGATACCAGCGCAGTGAGTTATTGACAGGGCCTTGGGTGACCAGCACTTTTCCCTTGCTCGCCAGGCTCAGCAGCAAATTGCGCGCCTGATAAATCGTCAAGTCGTTGGACTCGGCCAATTGGCGCGTGGTGGGCCATTCGCCGGGGGGCGGCGGCGGCGTTTCCATGGCTGAAGGGCACAGGTTGTGTAGCGTCGTGAGTAAATGTTGCTGCAGGTTTTGCAATTCTTGTTGTTTTGAAGTCCGTTTTGCCATGTAAGCCTCCCTTAAACTTCAGGTGAGTTTTGATATAGCGGTAAAAGATGGGTCAGAGAATAGCGCTGGTTGCCGACAAGACGCTCCTGAGCTATTCCCAGACGGCCGTCTGAACCTGATATTTCCGCCGCTATAACCCGGTGGCGCGCAAGGGACTGGATGGAGAATTCTGTTACCGGGGTCCCGGCCGGCTGTGTGTATTGGCTGTATTTCATTGTTTTTCTCCATGGTGTACTTCCGAGCCTGGTTTCACCTGTTCGGATCGTTAAGTCTTCCTTCTCTTTTCCGACGCATTATAACGCAAATGGCAAAATGGCGATCATTAATGTCGTGGAAAATATGTTTTTCGATACAATTGACTGGTGTTATTGATTTTACGATCTGTTGTCTCGCAAAAATATATTCGTCTCGTGATTTTTGGGCTTATATTTTGTATTTATTGGTTTTGATTAAAATGACTTTCCAAGGTGTGAGTGTTTTTGTAAGAATAACCAGGCCAAAATGAGCGGGTAAGAGGGAACTTATTTTAAATATCTCTGAAGGGTAAGTTTTTAGACGATCTTTATTTAAGCGTGTTTTTCTTTTGCCTGCTTAGCTATTCGTTTATAACCCTGATTGGGTGGCAATGAATTGATAGTCGCGATTTCACAATTGCGACGTCTTTCTTTTTGGCGATGAGTAATACCGTTATTCATTCTGGAATGTATAAATGGCTGTTAAAGGAACGGGAGCAATCCTGCGCTTTTTACACAATATTAAAGGAATAAGTGAATTATGAAACTGAACAAAATCATGCTGGCAACTGTTCTGGCGTTTGGCGTGTCTTCTCTGGCGAATGCCGCCGATCAGGGTCATGGCAAAGTGACTTTTACCGGTTCTATTATTGATGCTCCTTGCTCTATTGCGCCTGAGTCGGTCGATCAAACTGTGGAAATGGGGCAGATTTCCAATGTCGCGCTGAAAAATGGCGGCAAATCAGCGCCGCGTCAGTTCGATATTAAACTGGAACAGTGCGACACCTCCACGCTGAAAACCGTCACCACCACTTTTGACGGCAAGGCTTCCGCCGCGAACCCAGATCTGCTGGGCATCATCGGTACCGCCAGCGGCGCCAGCATCGCCATTACCGACATGGCGAGCAATCCGATCAAACTGGGCACCGCAACGGCTCCTCAGACGTTGAACGACGGCAACAACACGCTGCGCTTCGCGGCTTACCTGCAGGGTGACGGCGCTTCCGCCACCGTGGTTCCAGGTGATTTTACCGCCGTAGCCGATTTCAAACTGGCTTACCAATAAGTCTCATCGCCATTGGCGTGACGTCTTTTATGCATGCGGGATACCCCGCATGCATTTTCCCAGGATGAAGGGTATTTGTCAGGGGTATTTAATGAACCGGTTTATTTACCATTTAGTGTCTCCTTTCATATTGATGACCATGCTAGTTATTCCGGCCACTCAGGCTGCTCCCAAGGTTCAGGGATGGGGGCGAGTGAATATGCAAGGAGCCATTATCGATACCGCTTGCGCCATTGCCGCCGGCAGTCGCGATCAGACTATCGATATGGATGTGTTGCCGCTGGGAAATATCGCGCGCGATGGACAGGGCAATACGCGCCCATTCACCATCGAATTAATCAACTGCACGTTTGAACGGCCAAAGCCCAATTTGCCTGACTGGAAGCAATTCCAGGTTGTTTTTGACGGCGATGCCGATGGCGAGTTATTCGGCGTGCGCGGAGACGCGAAGGGTGTGGCGCTGCAAATATCCGATGGCCAAGGGAATATCGTGGCGCCCGGTGTGCCTTTGCCGCGTGGCGATATTTCACCAGGAAGCATGTCGCTCAACTATTCCATCAAGCTGGTTGCCAATAATCAACCGCTACATGCCGGGAGCTATTTTTCTGCGGTGCGCTTCAAGCTGGATTATTACTGAAGTTTTTATTACGGCTTACGGTGGGCCGCAACGACGGAAATATACGATAAAGGTTAGGGATATGATGTTATCACCTGCTGGGAAGCTATTTCGATTTCAGGTTTTGGGGTTATGTATCACGCTGGCGCTGGGAAGTTCATCAACGCGTGTTTACGCTGAAGACGGTATTCAATTTAATACTGACATTCTGGATGTTAACGATCGGAAAAATATCGACCTAAGCCAATTTTCCCGCAGCGGCTACATTATGCCGGGGAGTTACAGCATGGTGGTTCATATCAATAAAAACGAACTACCGGAGCAAAAAATATCGTTTTATCCGCCGGACAACGATCCGGACGGCAGCCGGGCCTGCATCACCAAAGCGTTGGTCGAACAATTGGGGCTGAAGCAAGAGATGATGCGATCGCTCAGCTGGTGGCATCAGGGTGAGTGTCTGGACGAATCCAGCCTTAAGGGCATGGAGTCGCGCGGCGATCTTGCGACGGCTGCGATCTATCTGAGCGTGCCGCAGGCTTACATGGAGTACAGCTCGGAAGACTGGGATCCGCCGTCGCGCTGGGATGAGGGTATTCCGGGGTTGTTGTTCGACTACAACCTCAATGCTCAAAGCCGGCATCAGCAAAAGGAGGGCACTCGCGAGTATAGCGTCAGCGGCAACGGTACCGCCGGCGCCAACCTCGGCGCCTGGCGTCTGCGCGCCGACTGGCAGGGGCAGCTCAACCATCAAACCGGTGTCGGGCAGCCTACCGATAAGAAGTTGGACTGGAGCCGCTATTACGCCTATCGCGCCATCCCCGCGCTGCGTTCGCGCCTGACGCTGGGTGAAGATTATTTGGATTCGGGCATTTTCGAGAGCTTCCGTTTTTCAGGCGCGAGTCTGGTCTCCGACGACAATATGCTGCCGCCCAACCTGCGCGGCTATGCGCCAGAGGTGGTCGGCGTGGCCAAAACCAACGCCAAGGTGACCATCAGTCAGCAGGGGCGGGTGATCTATGAAACCCAGGTGGCGGCGGGGCCGTTCCGTATTCAGGACATCAATGACGCCATCTCCGGCGAGTTGGATGTGCGGGTGGAAGAACAAGACGGCAGCATACAGGCGTTCAAGATGAACACCGCCAGCATTCCGTATCTGACCCGCCCGGGCTCGTGGCGTTTCAAACTGGCGGCGGGCAAGCCGTCCGACTGGCAACACCACTCTCGCGGGCCGCTGTTTGGCACCGGCGAATTCTCATGGGGCATCAGCAACGGCTGGTCGTTGTATGGCGGCGCGTTGGCGGGCGGCGATTATAACGCCCTTTCGCTGGGCGTGGGGCGCGATCTGATGATGTTCGGCGCGCTGTCGTTCGACGCCACTCAATCGCGGGCGCGCCTGCCGCAGCAGGAAAAAACGCTGAGCGGCGGTTCTTACCGGGTGAGCTATTCGAAAACCTTCGATGAGTTGGACAGCCAGGTCACCTTCGCCGGCTACCGTTTCTCGGAAGAAGACTACATGAGCATGAGCGAATATCTCGACGCGCGTTATTACGGTAATCGGGTCGGCAACAACAAGGAGATGTACACCATCACCTTTAACAAGCAGTTCCGCGACTGGGGGTTGAGCACTTACCTCAACTACAACCATCAGACTTATTGGGATCGCCCGGCCAATGACCGTTACAGCCTGACGGCGTCGCGCTATTTCGACATCGGCGACTTCAAAAACCTAAGCCTGTCGTTGTCGGCTTATCGCAACCGTTACAACGAGACCAACGACGACGGCATGTATCTGTCGCTGTCAATGCCGTGGGGCAATGGTGCCACTCTCAGCTACAACACCACGGTGAATCGCAACGACAACACTCATCGCGTGGGGTACTACAACCGCGTCGACGAACACAACAACTATCAGGTGAGCGCCGGCAGCGCGCGTAGCGGCGCCAATTTGAACGGCTACTACAACCACGAGGGCGACGTGGCGCGTCTGAGCGCCAACGCCAGCTATCAGGCCGGTCGCTACAGCGCCGTTGGCCTGTCCGCGCAGGGAGGGATGACCGTCACGCAGGAAGGCGGCGCGCTGCATCGCTCTACCGTTATGGGCGGTACGCGCTTGTTGCTGGACACCAACGGCGTAGCCGGGGTACCGGTGCGCGGCTACGGCAGCACCGTGAGCACCAACCGCTTCGGCAAGGCGGTGGTGGCGGACGTCAATAGCTATTATCGCAACAAGGCCAGCATCGATCTGAACAAGCTGGGAGACAACGCCGAGGCCACCCGATCGGTGGTGCAGGCCACCCTGACCGAAGGGGCGATTGGCTACCGCAAGTTCGATGTGATAGCCGGTGAGAAGGCAATGGCGATCGTCAAACTGGCGGACGGCAGTACGCCGCCGTTCGGCGCTACGGTGCTGAACGCCCGCAAACAGGAAACCGGCATCGTCAACGACGGCGGCAGCGTCTACCTGAGCGGCATCAACGCCGGTGAAACCATGACGGTCCACTGGAATGGCGCCGCACAGTGCCAAATACAGCTGCCGTCTTCGCTGCCGACCGACATGCTGATGCGCACATTGCTGCTGCCTTGCCGGCCGCTCGCCCCGGCTGAATAAATTCATCATTCTGAATCTGGAGTAATCGACAACATGCAGAACATTTCCCTGAAGACCGCGGCGGCGATCGCCCTGTTGAGCACAGCGATGTCGCAGCAGGCATCGGCGGCGATCGCGCTCGATCGCACCCGGGTGATCTTTGACGGCGGCCAGAGCTCGGTCAGCCTGAACCTCAGCAACCAGAACAAACAGCTGCCGTATCTGGCGCAGGGGTGGCTGGAGGACGAGCAGGGCAACAAGATTCAGAGCCCGCTGGTAGTGCTGCCGCCGGTGCAGCGCATCGAGCCGGGCAAACCTAGCCAGATAAAGATTCAGGCGCTGCCGGCGGCCAAGCAGCTGCCACAGGATCGCGAGAGTCTGTACTACTTCAATTTGCGCGAGATCCCGCCGAAGAGCGACAAACCGAACACGTTGCAGATCGCGCTGCAAACGCGCATCAAGCTGTTTTACCGGCCGACGGCGATTGTGCCGACCCGCGCCGACATGGCGACGCCGTGGCAAGAGCAACTGACACTGACGCGCCAGGGAGACGGCTATCAGGTCAATAACCCGACCCCTTATTACATCACCATTGTCGATGCCGGGAGCAAAAAGCACGGCGAAGGCGCGCAGGGTTTCGAACCCTTCATGATCGCGCCCAAGAGCAATGCGCGGCTGACCGTGAGCGCGGCGGCCCTGGGCGGCAGCCCGGTGCTGACCTATATCAACGACTACGGCGGCCGGCCGCAGCTCAGTTTCAGCTGCAGCGGCGGCAGTTGCAAAGTGGTGCCGGAAAAGAAACCGGCTTCATAACCCTCTGTTCAGGCCGTTATCGACGGGAGAGTGACTCAGGTGCAAAGGATGAAACGAAAACTGAAAAAGGACAGCCTGCCGCAGCGCTGCGAATGGCGCTATTACGCCGCGATGGGCGGCCTGGCGCTGATGTTGCCGCTGCTATTGCCGAAAGCCGTCGCGGCCGACAACTGGCAGGTGGAAGGCGCCAACGGCGTGTTGCAGGTGCGCGGCGCGCTGACGGAGAGTGCCTGTCGGTTGGAGATGACCAGCGCGCGGCAGGATATTTGGCTGGGGGAAACCGGCACCGCACGCTTGCGGCAGGCCGGCGATCGCGGGCTGCCGGTGGCGTTCGAGCTGCGCTTGCAGGATTGTCTGCGCGCCTCGACCAGCCAGCGCGATGCGCGCACCGGCGCGCTGACCTGGGCGCCGAACCAGCCGGCGGTGACGGTCAGCTTCGGCGCGCCGACGGATATGGACAATCCACAGTTGGTGAAAGCGCAGGGCGTTTCTGGTCTGGGGCTGCGCCTGCTGGACGGCCGCGGCCGCGACGTTCGCCTGGGCAGCCGCGGTGAGCCGCTGATGCTGACGCCGGGGCAGAATACCTTGAGCTACACCGTCGCGCCGGAGCGAACCGCGGCACCGTTGATGGCCGGCGCTTATCGGGCGGCGGTGGATTTTAGGCTGAGTTATGACTGAGGCGGCGAGATGGCGCAGAAGATGAAACGAAGCCGAACGGCGATCTGGCTGGTGGGGCTGTTGGCGCTGATTCAACTGTCGGCTAAGGCGAACACCCTGGTAAACGTCCGGGTCACCGTGCTTTCGCCCCCCTGCATCATCAACGGTGGGCAGCCAATCGAGGTGAATTTCGGCGATGAAGTGATGACCACCCGGATCGACGGCAACAACTATCGGCGGCCGGTGAACTATACGCTGACGTGCAACGGGCAGAGCAGCAACGCTCTCAAATTGCAGGTTCAGGGGGCGGCTGCCGGTTTCGACGGTCAATTGTTGCGCACCAGCCAGGACGGACTGGGTATCGCGCTGCTTCACGGGGGAGGCCGCTGGCCGATCAATCAGTGGTTGAATTTTACCTATCCCGTCACGCCGACGCTTGAGGCGGTGCCGGTGAAATCGGCCGCTGCCAAACTGACGGCGGGCGAATTCACCGCCGGCGCGACGATGAAAGTGGACTATCAGTAACGCAGGAGCGAGAGCATGAAACAGCGTTTAACGGCGAGCGTGCTGCTGTGCGCCGGCGTGGTGTGCCACTTCGCATGGGCGGATAAAACGGTCGATATGCAGTTCCGCGGCACGCTGATTGAGCCGCCGCCCTGCACCATCAACGATGATGGCGTGATCGATGTGGATTTCGGCGATCGCGTCGGTATCAATAAGGTCGACGGCGTGAATTACCGGCAAACCATCGGCTATCGCATTACCTGCGAGCCGGGGATCGGCAAGTGGGACATGATGTTGAGCCTGAACGGCACGGCGACGTCTTTCGATGAGGCGGCGGTGCAAACCAACCACCGTTATCTGGGCATTCGCATTTACCAAAATGCCGCGCCATTCAAAGTGGGCAGTTCGCTGCCCATCGATCCGCTCAAGCCGCCGGTGCTGGAAGCGGTGCCGGTCAGCAAGGCGGGGGAAACCTTGACGGAAGGGGCGTTCGACGCCACTGCGACCCTGCAGGCTGACTACCAGTGAAGGAGGGAACACGTATGAAAATGACGCCAAGACGCCGCTGGGCGACGGCGGGGCTGTTGCTGTTTTCACTGGGCGCGAGCGGCATGGCGCGTGCGGCGGACAATCTGTATATGCACGGCGCGCTGGTGGCGGAGCCCTGTGTCATTCAGCCGGGCGACGAAGATATCCAACTGGATTTCGGCACCGTGGTCGACAAATACCTGTACTTGAACCAGCGCACGTTGAGCCAACCGTTCGCGCTGCGGCTGTCCGAATGCGATCTGAGCCTGGGAAAAACGGTGTCGATCACCTTCAAGGGCGAGGAAAACCCGCAGTTGCCGGGGCTGTTGGCGCTGGCGGCGAGCAGCGAGGCCAGCGGGATCGCCATCGGTATGGAAACCGCGCAAGGGCAGCCATTGCCGCTCAACAGCGCCGGCGGCAAGTACCCGTTGCAGAACGGCAGTACGGTAATCGCTGTGCAGGCTTACGTGCGGGGCGAACCGGAGGCGCTGGCGAAGAAGACCATTGGTCGGGGCGCGTTCAACGCCATTGCGACTTTCAACCTGGACTATCAATAAACGCCGGGCCGGCCCGGTATTTGGCAAAACAGAATAAGGACCTGACGCGATGCAGCGTGCTCACTTCAGATGGATGTCTCTACTGCTTGGCCTGGTGCCGGGGCTGTGCTCGGCACAAATCTATTCGTACGTCACCCAAAGCACCGGCTCTCCCTCCAACGCTAGCTATAAGTTCGTGCTTGAAAGCTGGGATATGGACGACCTGTCGCCCAATCCCTGCTATCAGCAGGCAAATTGCGCCATCGGCATTAACCACCGGCATACCAGCACCAACACCGGGGGCACATCTTCGGTGTCACCGTCTGCCTACGTTGTCGGCTCGACGCGTTATCCGCAAATTACTCAATTGGCGACGATGGGCGAGCTCAGCCGTTTTTATCAAAGCATCTATCCATTGCCGATACAGGGGAGCACTTCGCACGTGGGGGAGTCGATCACTCAGGAGTGCGTCGGGTTGTTTTACAACACGCGCTCCGGTTCCGCGGTAACGGGAAGCAATGCGCGCCTGATGCCCAGCAGCGTCTGCGGCATCGCGCCGCCGCCGGTCGGGGTGTGCGGCATTGATGAGCAGCAGCTCGATTTGAACCATGGGGTGCTGCAGGACACTGAACTGGCGGGCAATACCGCGCGCGGCAGTCTGCGGGTGGTGTGTTCGCAGAAGATGAATATCGTCATGTATATCCGCACCGGTAGCAACGGCCGTTTGGATCTGGGCAACAACTCGGGCGTCTACAGCACGCTGCGCATCAATGGCGTGTTGGGCAATCAGGGGTATCCGTTCACTGCCGACACGAGCGGCATCACGTTGCCGGTCACTTCAACGCTCGGCGTGACCGGAACGGTCAAAGCGGGTGATTACTCGGGCCAATCGGTCGCCATTCTGGCGCTGCCGTAGCCGCATTACCCGCGCCGCGCGCCGTCGCGATACCGCGTTATGCCGTTGAGTCGCCCGCCATCGGGGGGATGACTCACGCTCGGCGGCGGCCGGGAAGGATTATTTCAAAGGGAGCGTGCCGATGGAAAGCACCATCACTCTGGCGTTTATCGATAATGACCGTTTCTTTATCGAAGGATTGCAGCGGCTGCTGCTGGCGTATTTTTCGCGCCGAGGTATGCGGGTTCAACTGCTGGACGCCGCACAGGCGCACCGGGCGGATATGGTGTTCCAGTCCGTAGAACGAGACTGGCAGGCGCGTTTCTGCCTGTGTTCAGTGAGCGGCAGCCGACCGATCAACTTTGCGCTGCGTGAGCCGGGCGATACTCGCTGGCGCGATAAGCCGCGATGCATCAGCGAAGCGGGGGTGATCTTCCGCAATGACTCACCTGGCAGCGTAGTCGGACAGCTGGACCTCGCACTGGCGGGGATGGCGGCGCGAGCGTACGGCGGTGAAGCGCGCCGGTGTCATTGGTGTGAACGGCAGCGCATTACCCGTCGTGAGCAGGACGTGATGCGCTATCTGGCCTGTGAATTGCCGCAGACCACCATCGCGCGCAACCTGCACCTGAGCGTGAAAACCGTCAGCAATCACAAACAGGCGGCGATGAGAAAACTGGGTTTCAAACGCAACGTGGATCTCTACCACTGGCTGCGAATGGGCGGGTTGAAAACCGTAGAGCGGCCGTGAGGGCGCGGCTCAGGCGCCTGAGCCGCTGCGGCGTCAATACAGGAGGGTCATCGCGCTGAAAAACAACAGCGTCAACGCGATGATGATGACGTTTTGCGTGGCTTTGCGCACCAATCTGCTGGCGCTCAGCCGGCTGTCGATGACGTAGAGCAGCGGCACCATCAGCAGCACGTAGGCGAACATCAGCATGGCGGTAAAAGGCTGCACATTCATTCCGGTGGCTCCTGTGAGTCATCTTGGCCGATCAGGTGTACCAGCACGGCCTCTGTTTGAAGGGGAAGCCCGACAAAGGGCGAATTGACGAGGGCAGGCGGCTCGAACGGCAGGCCGGCGCGCCGCGTCTTCACCGCCGCTTGCAGGATCTTCTTTTGGTGTCTTTGCGTGTGGTCGACCATGCGCCTCCGAATAGGGCCGCCCGCAGGCGGCCGACTGCCGTATTGCCCATTAAGGTGGAGAAGGATTGCGGGCCACTGCCGGGGCCACGCACTCATAATATTGCGAATGATAATTATTATCAATAATGAAAATGAAAAAATTAAGGGTATTGCGGGCGGCGCATTAGGCAGGGCGTAAAAAGAAAAAGCACGCCTTGCGGCGTGCTTTGCGGGGTACTAACGGCGGTGGTTACTTCTGATCGGGCAGCGCGTAAGCGACCACGTAGTCGCCCAGCTTGGTGCCGAAGGAACCGTGGCCGCCGGCGTAGATCAGCACGTACTGCTTGCCGTTGGCCTCATAGGTCATCGGCGTCGCCTGGCCGCCGGCCGGCAAGCGCGCTTCCCACAGTTTTTCACCGTTGGTCACGCTGAAGGCGCGCAGATAGTTGTCAGCGGTGGCGCCGATGAAGAACACGTTACCGGCGGTGGTCACCGGGCCGCCCAGCATCGGCATGCCCATTTTGAACGGCAACGGCAGCGGTGAGCTGTCGCGCACGGTGCCGATGCGTTTTTTCCACACGATGTCGTTGGTTTTGAGATCCACGGCGGAAATGTAACCCCAGGCCGGCTGTTTGCACGGCAGGCCGAACGGTGACAAGAACGGGTTCAGGGTAACGCCGAACGGTACGCCATATTGCGGCTGTACACCGGATTCGGTGCCGCTGCCGCCTTTGTCGCCTTCCGGCGGCTCAATCGGGTTGCCTGGGCCGCGCGGGATCAGTTTGGACACGAACGGCAGCGCGATCGGGTTGGCGATGGCGATTTCGCGATCGGTATCGACGGCCAGGCCGCCCCACTCGAACATGCCCAGGTTACCCGGGAACACCAGCGTGCCCTGCTCGGATGGCGGGGTGAAGGTGCCTTCATAGCGCAGGCTGTGGAACATCACGCGGCAGACCAGTTGGTCATAGATGGTCGCGCCCCACATGTCCGCACCGGTCAGTTTTTTCTCAGGACGGAAGGTCAGCTCGGAGAACGGTTGGGTCGGCGACAGGCGATCGCCTTTGGCCGGGCCCTGCGGTACCGGTTTCTCCGGCGCCGGCACCACCAGTTCGCCGTTGGTGCGGTTCAGCACGAAGATGTTGCCGGTTTTGGTCGGCACGTAGATGACCGGCACTTTTTTACCGCTCTTGTCGGTAATGTCCGCCAGGGTCGGCTGCGCAGGCACGTCCATATCCCACAGGTCGTGGTGGACCGTCTGATAGAACCAGACCAGTTTGCCGGTGGAGGCGTTCAGCGCCAGCAGGCCGCTGGCGTAGCGCTCCATTTCCGGGGTGCGGTTGCCGCCCCAGATGTCCGGCGTGGCGACGCCCATCGGCAGATAGACGATATCCAGCTTGGCGTCATAGGCGGCCGGCGCCCAGGAGTTCGGCGAGTTCGGCACGAAGTGATGCTCGTCCGCCGGGATGGCGTTCGGATCTTTCGCACCCGGATCGAAGGCCCACAGCAGCTTGCCGCTGTTGACGTCGAAGCCGCGGATCACGCCGGAAGGCTCACGATTGGAGTAGTTGTCGGTCACGGCACCGGCGACGACGATCACGTTATCGGTGATCACCGGCGGTGAAGTCGGTTCGTAGTGGCCCGGCGTCGCATACGGCATGTTGCTCTGCAGGTTCAGCTCGCCGTTGTTGGCGAAGTCCGGGCACGGTTTACCGGTTTCGGCGTCCAGCGCGAACAGGCGGCCGTCGTTGACCGGCAGAATGATGCGGCGTGCGCACATTGCCGGCGCGGCGTTGCCGGCAGCCTCTGCGGCGGCAGCGGTTTCGTGGTAAGACACGCCGCGGCAGGTGATGTGCTGGAAGGTCGGGTTGTACTTCAGCTGCGGATCAAACTTCCATTTTTCTTTACCGGTGGCAGCATCCAGCGCAAACAGCTTCTGGTGTGGCGTACACATGTAAAGGGTATCGCGGATCTTGATCGGCGTGACTTCGTTGGTGATCTCACCCGGATCGTTGGCGGTCTTCAGATCGCCGGTCTGGAAACGCCAAACCTCTTGCAGCTGGCCAACGTTTTTGTCGTTGATCTGGCTCAGCGGCGAGTAACGGGTGCCTTCCTGGGTGCGGCCATAGGCCGGCCAGTCGGCGCCGGTGGCGTCTTTCGGCTGTACCTGTGCGGCGTCGAGGGTGCCGTTGATCTCTTGCGGATCGTTGAATACGGCATAGGCCAGCGCGATGACGGTGATGACCAGCGCCGCGCTCAGCGCACCATAGGCGAACTTGCCGTTGGCGACCAGCTTACGGTAGATAAACGGCAGCACCAGCCACAGGCCGAAGAAGAAGGTGACGTCCAGGCGCGGCGTCAACGCCCAGAAGTCCGGGCCGACTTCCCACAGGGCCCAAACGGTGGTGCCCAGCAGGAACACCGCGTACAGCAGCAGCGCGGTGGCGCGGCGGCGGAACAGCAGCCAAGAGGTCGCCAGCAGCACCAGCCCGGCGATGATGTAATACAGCGAACCGCCCAATTTGGCCAGCCAAATGCCGCCGCCGAGCAGATAAAGCCCGCTCAGGGCGGCAAACAGCGCCGTTATGACGATAAGCGGCGATAGTGACGCTTTATTTTGCATAGCAATACCCTTACCAAAAATGAAAGTCCCCGATTTAGAGATTAAGCCAAATCGGAAAAAACACGCGGTTTCTCCCTAATATTTCAGCGGGAAGCCGCTAGGGTGACGTAAAACCCATCCCGTCTTTTAACCTTAAGGTGCTTTGCCTTATTCAAAGCGGTAAGACAAGGTGGCGCCGCCACCCCAGTTGCGACCCGGCGCCGGCTCGAAATAGCGGCCGTTGCCTTCATTGACGATCACCGAACCGACGTAACGGCGATCGAAAATATTGTCCACCCGGCTGAACACGTCCAGCGCCCAGCGATTCCAGGTAAAGCGATAGCCGGCGTTTACGCCGGCCACGGTGTAAGAGGGAGCCTGCGCGCTGTTGGCGTCGTTGGCCTGAATGTCGCTCATGTAGCGCAGCTCCGCGCCGGCGTGCCAGCCTTCCGGCGGCGCAAACGCCAGCGAGGCGTAGCCCATGTTGCGTGCGATGCCCGGCAGGCGATTGCCGGCGGGAATGGTCTGGGCCGGGGTACAAGCGGCTTTGCCGCACATATCGCTGCGGTAGGTGGCGTCCAGCAGCGTCCAGGCCATATGCAGGCGCCAGTCCAGCGCAAACTCCTGATCCAGCGCCAGCTCCAGGCCGCGCCGCCGGGTTTTGCCGGCATTGGCGTAGCTGGTGCGTCCGCCGCTGCTTTCCGCCACCACCAACTCGTTGTCGGTATCGGTCTGGAACAGGGCGGCGCTCACCAACCCGTTGCCGAGGCGCAGCTTGCTACCGAGTTCAACGGTGTCGCTGGTGGACGGCTGCAGGCCGATATTGAGGCCCGTCTGGCCGTCGGGGCGGTAGGAGAGTTCGTTGATGGTCGGGGTTTCAAAGCCGCGGCCGGCGGAGAGATAGACGTTCCACGCCGGATTGATCTTGTAGTTGAGCGAGCCCATCGGCAGCCACTGGTGGTAGCGTTTGCTGCCGCTGTCGTCGCCGTTGCGCGGCGTGATGTAATAGTCGGTCGAGTCGAAGCTGACCGTGCTGTAGCGCAGGCCGGCGTCCAGCGTCCAGTGCGGCGTCAGTTGCCAGGAGGTTTGCAGGTAAGGATCCAGGTTCCAGATGCGGTTCTTCTCGTTGCGCCGCTGGTCGCCTTTCTCGCCGTAGTCCACTGTGCCGTCTCGCAGAATAAAGTTTTCGAACCCCTGGCGGCGTTCCGTCATGGTTTCATAATCCAGACCGCCGATCAGTGTTACCGGTAACGATGCGAGAGTATCCTCATGCTTCCAGCGAGTGTCAATGCCCTGATATTTTCTTTCCAGCACGATCACCCCGCCGGCGTGGGTGGGGTTGAGCTGCGGCCCCATCGGGATCGATTGATACTGCGTGGTGTGGCGCTCGCCGTGGTAGGCGGTCAGCGTCAGTTCGTCGCGCTCGCTCATCTGGCGCTGATAGCGCAGGCCGGCCTGGGTCTGGTCGAGCGATTTGCGGGTGTTGTATTGATCCGCGCGCGGCGCCTGGCGCGGGTTTTCCTTCCACTCTGCCTCGGTCAGGCCGCCCGGATCGCCGGCGTCAATCGAGACGCTGTTGAACATCAGCGTCAGGGTGCTGACGTCGTCGAGCCGCACGCCGAGCTTGCCGTTGCCGAGGTTTTTCCGCGCGGCGCTGTGATCGCGGTAGCCCTGGGTGGTAAAGCGGGTGCCGGAGATGGCGTAGTTGACGTCGCCGGCCTGGGTGCCGTCGCCGGTGGCGCCGGTCGCTTTCACCCCATAGCGCCAGGTGTTGTCGCTGCCGAAATAGCCGCCGGCCTCCAGCGTCGGCGGCTGGGTGCCGGTAATAGTATCAACATTGATTACCCCGCCCGAGGCGTTGCCGTACAGCGCGGAATAGGGGCCGCGCAGCACCTCGATGCGTTCGACGGAATTGATGTCGATATTGGAGGTTTGCCCCTGCCCGTCGGGCATGGTGGCGGGAATGCCGTCGACGTACATGCGCACCCCGCGCACGCCGAACATCGAGCGGCTGCCGAACCCGCGTATCGACAGCTGCAGATCCTGCGCATAGTTTTGCCGGTTTTGAAGCTGCAGGCCCGGCACGCTGCCGAGGTTTTCCGACAGGTTAATCTGCGGGGCGGCGTTGCGCAGGTCCTGGCCGTCGATCACGCTGACGGACACCGGCGACCCCAGCTCGGTCAATCCGGTGGGTTGCGCCATCACCACCAGGGTGTCGCTTTTTTCTTCATTATTTTCTGCCGCCAGCGCCTGGCTGGCGAACATAGGCTGTAGCAATAGCATTGCAGCCGGGGTAAGCACGGCGCTTTTCTTATTGGTCATGGAATAAATCTGCCACTGGTATTGAAAGGGAATCGCAGGTCGATTCAGAGTTAGCCATCTGTCGCTCCATCTACATGACGCTAAACGAAAAGGGTAAGGCATCCTGACATCAGTATAGAGTATCTCGGGCAGGAACGTTCCCGCAAAAACTCCGGTCCCAGCGACGGTTAACGGATTCATGAGCCTGGCTCATAAGCCCAAGCGTATTTCGCCCCATAGTCATGGCGGCAGTTGCGTTTTACAGTCATCACACCGGAGCGGCTCCGCGTCAGGCGGGGCCGGTATCAATCAGCGGGAGAGTGAAGATGCAAACACGCAAGTTGGGGCGTGAAGGACTGGAAGTATCGGCGTTGGGCCTGGGCTGCATGGGGCTGAGTTTTGGCTACGGCCCGGCCACCGACAAACGGCAGGCCATCGATCTGATCCGCGCCGCGGTCGATGAAGGCGTGACGTTCTTCGATACCGCGGAGATTTACGGCCCGTTCACGAACGAGGAATTGTTGGGCGAAGCGCCGGTGCGCGATCGGGTCGTCATCGCCACCAAATTCGGTTTCGACCTGTCGCAACCGGCGGGGCAACAGGTGTTGAACAGCCGCCCGGAGCATATTTGCCGGGCGGTGGAGGGTTCGCTGAAGCGCCTGCGGGTAGAGACGATCGATTTGCTGTATCAGCACCGCGTCGATCCCGAGGTGCCTATCGAGGAGGTGGCCGGTACGGTGCAGCAACTGATTCGCGAAGGGAAAGTGAAGTACTTCGGCCTGTCGGAAGCGGGTGCGCAAACCATTCGGCGTGCCCACGCGGTGCAGCCGGTCACGGCGCTGCAAAGCGAATATTCGCTGTGGTGGCGTGAACCGGAGCGTGAAATCTTGCCGACGCTGGCCGAACTGGGCATCGGTCTGGTGCCGTTCAGCCCGCTCGGCAAGGGCTTTCTCACCGGCGCCATCACCGAAGACACTACCTTTGACAGCGGCGATTTTCGCAACGTGGTGCCGCGCTTCAGCGCCGAGGCGCGCCGGGCCAATCAGGCGCTGGTGAGCGTGCTGGGGCAGATAGCGCAGCGCAAGGGCGTGACGCCGGCGCAGATCGCCCTGGCCTGGCTGTTGGCGCAGCAGCCGTGGATCGTGCCGATCCCGGGAACCACCAAGCGCCATCGGCTGGAAGAAAACCTCGCGGCGGCGTCGGTGGTGTTGGCGGCGGACGAACTGGGCGAGATTGAGCGCGCGCTCTCCGCGATTGATGTGATCGGCGATCGTTACCCGGCGCATCTGCAGAAAAACGTCGGGCGTTAAGCCCCGCGCCGCAGCGCCTCAATCAGCAGGGCAAAGGCGGTAGTGTGTTGCCTGCGGCTCGGATAATAAAGGTAATAGCCGGGAAACGGCGGGCACCAGTCGTTCAGCGCCATCTGCAACCGCCCGTCGGCCAGCGGCTCGGCGACGGTGTCTTCCGGCACGAAGGCGATGCCGAGGCCGAGCTGCGCGGCGTCGATCCGCTGGCGCAGGCTGTTGAAGGTCAGTTGCCCCTCCACCCGCACTTTGATCTCCCGGCCATCGCGGGCAAATTCCCAGGCGTACAACCCGCCGAGGGTAGGCAAACGCATGTTGATGCAGCGATGATTTTGCAGCGCTTGCGGCGTGGCAGGGAGGCCGTAACGGGCGAAATAAGCGGGCGAGGCGACGGGTACCATGCGCATGTCCGGCCCGATGCGCACCGCGACCATGTCCTTCGCCACCTGTTCTCCCAGCCGGATGCCGGCGTCGAAACGCCCGGCGACGATGTCGGTCAGGCTGTTATCGACGGTGATTTCCACGTTGATATCCGGGTAATCGACGAGAAAAGTGCGCAGCACCGGCCACAGCACCGCATCCACCGCGTGTTCGCCGGCGGTGATGCGGATGTTGCCGGCGGGCCGATCGCGCATTTCACCCAGCGCGTTCAGCTCGTTTTCTATCTCCGCCAAGCGTGGACCGATGCTGTTGAGCAGCCGTTCGCCGGCCTCGGTGGGGGCGACGCTGCGGGTGGTGCGCGTGAGCAAGCGCAGCGCCAGGCGCTCTTCCAGCCCGCGAATGGCGTGGCTGAGCGCCGATTGGGAAACCCCAAGCTGCGCTGCCGCTTTGGTGAAGCTGCGCTCCCTGGCCACCATCAGGAAAGCGATCAGATCGTTAAAGTTTTCTTTCAACATACCGGTATCGAAGAGGAAGGTGAGCGCACTGTCGCGCGTAGATTTATGAATTTAACTCATAGCTCCTTGCACATTTTACCCGCTAGTCGCCGGAAAAGCATGGCGCTATCTTGGCATCACTGACTCATAACTATCAGCGTAGGTTGGAAAGCCGACGTGGAGGACACGACAGATGAAAATACAACGCAGCGGTTCTATCCCCTCACAGCGTGGTTCGGCGGATTACTTTACCGGGCAGGTACGCATTGACGCGCCGTTCGCCGGTGACGCGCCGGCCAGGGTGGGCGGCGCGACTGTCACCTTCGAACCCGGCGCCCGCACGGCCTGGCATACGCATCCGCTCGGCCAGACGCTGATCGTCACCCAGGGTCGCGGTTGGATCCAGATGTGGGGCGAGACCACGCAGGAAATGTATCCCGGCGATATCGTCTGGATCCCGGCTGACGTCAAACATTGGCACGGTGCAACGCCGGACACCGCCATGACCCATATCGCCATCGCCGAAGCGGTGGACGGCAGCCCGGTGACCTGGCTGGAGCCGGTCAGCGAGGCGGAGTATCGGCAATAAGGCTGCTCAGGCCTCGTGGCTCTGCTCGCAAAACCGCAGGCGGTTGCCGAACGGATCGGTCAGGTTCAGCTCTTTGCCCCAGTCGACAACCTCCAACCCCGGCCGGGCATAGCGGTAGTTTTTGGCCGTGAGCTCCCGGTGCAGCGCATCGATATCGTGCACCGGGATAAAAATAGCGGCGCCGGGCGTGCTGTCGCCATAGTGTTCGCTCAGGTGCAGCGTCAATCCGGCGCGGGTCACCTGCATGTACAGCGGCAGATCTTCGCTGAAACGGTGCTCCCACTCCAGCGTGAAACCGAGAAAGTCCAGATAAAACTCTTTGGCCTTGTCGACCGCAAAAATGCGCAGGATCGGAATGGCGGGGGAGAAAGTGATCATCGTCGATCTCACTGTTACGTTAGCGGCAGCCGATATGGATATCGACCGCCTCGGGGCCGGTATAGGCTTCGAAGTCGGTCAGGAAGCGGCGTTCGATTTCCGAGTGTTGCTCGAAGTAGGCCCAGATGGCTTGCCAGCCTGCGATGACCGCCGCCGGCATGGCGCCACGGGCCTGGAACACCAGATAGCGGCCGGGTTGGATGTGTAAACCGTTCTGTGCCGCGCTGCCGGCGGTGACGTCAAACGGCCCGCCGGCGTCGGAGGCGTAGTTAGAGTAGACCCCATAGACCGGCGTGGCGGGCGAGGTGGCGAAAAAGTCTGACCACAGCGCCGGGATTTTTGCCGTCTCGGGCCGGGTTTCGTCCTGATTGGTGGTTCTGACCGTTTGGCCGGTGACGTAAAAACCGGGCAGCTGTACCACGAGAGGTTGCATACTGGAAATTCCTTTTAACTAACTGTTCGAACGAGAGGCCTAAAGGTCGCAAAGGCTTCCCGGATGTGCCAGATAGCGGCCCCCGCAGGTGCGGGGGCCGCTCGTATCAGGCGCCCAAACCGCCAAGGCAGAGGTATTTGATCTCGAGATAGTCTTCGATGCCATACTTCGAACCTTCGCGGCCCAAACCGGAGTGCTTCATGCCGCCGAACGGTGCCACCTCGGTGGAAATCAGCCCTTCGTTGATGCCAACGATGCCGTACTCCAGCGCTTCGGCCACGCGCATCACCCGGCCGATGTCGCGGCTGTAGAAGTAAGCGGCCAGGCCGAACGGCGTGTCGTTGGCCAGTTCGATGGCTTCCGCTTCCTGATTGAAGCGGATCAGGGGGGCCACCGGGCCGAACGTTTCCTCGCGGAAGATTTTCGCCGTGCGCGGTACGTCGGTCAGAATGGTCGGGGTGAAGAAATTGCCGCCCAGCACGTCGGGTTGCCCGCCCAGCAGTACCGAGGCGCCGTGCTCGACGGCGTCGGCGATATGCTCGCGCACTTTTTCCACCGCGTCCGGGTTAATCAACGGGCCGATGGTGACGCCGTCATCCAGGCCGTTGCCGACTTTCAGCTTGGCGACGGCGGCTTTCAGTTTGGCGGCGAAGGCGTCGTACACGCCGTCCTGCACCAGAAAACGGTTGGTGCAGACGCAGGTCTGGCCGGCGTTGCGGTATTTCGAGGCGACCGCGCCGGCCACGGCGGCGTCCAGATCGGCGTCGTCGAATACGATAAACGGCGCGTTGCCGCCCAGCTCCATGCTGGTTTTCTTGATGGTGGGCGCGCACTGGGCCAGCAGCTGCGCGCCGACTTCGGTGCTGCCGGTGAAGGAGAGTTTACGCACATCCGGGTTGGCGGTGAGTTCGCCGCCGATGCCCTTGCTGGGGCCGGTGATCACGTTGCACACCCCGGCGGGCAGCCCGGCGCGCTCCGCCAGCACGGCGATCGCCAGCGCCGAGAACGGCGTCTGGCTGGCGGGGCGGATCACCCCGGTACAGCCGGCGGCCCAGCCGGGGCCGGCTTTGCGGGTGATCATCGCCGCCGGGAAATTCCACGGGGTGATGGCGGCGAACACGCCGATCGGCTCTTTCTGCACGATAATGCGGCGACCGGCCTGCGGCTGCGGAATGGTGTCGCCGTAGACCCGCTTGCCTTCCTCGGCGAACCATTCGATAAAGGAGGCGGCGTAGGCGATTTCACCGCGGCTTTCGGCCAGCGGTTTGCCCTGTTCCGCCGTCATGATGCGTGCCAGATCGTCCTGATTTTCCATCATCAGTTCAAACAGCCGCCGCAACTTGCCGGCGCGCTCTTTGGCGGTCAGCGCACGCCAGGCGGGCAGTGCTTTTTTGGCGGCGGCGATGGCGCGCGCGGTTTCTTCGGCGCCGAAGGCCGGCACGTGGCCGACCAACTCGCCGTTGGCGGGATTATGGATGGCGATCGTGTTGCCTGCTGTGGCCGGCAACCATTGCCCGTCGATGTAATTGGCCTCGCGGAACAGCGTGGGATCCTTGAGGGTAGCGCTGATGCTGGTGCTCATTGGTCTCTTCCTTTGCTGAGTTCAACAGAATGGTCTATCCCATACGGCTACCCTTTACCCTAGCAAACTTTGCCGTCGCCGTTTGCCAGCGTGGCGACAAGATGAGCGTTTTCTTCATGCGCACCTTCTGTACAAAAAATATCCGCCGTCGGGCCGATACTGAAAGAGCAGGCATATGACCCTTTTCGATGTGATTAAAAGGAGTGTGCGAATGATGAAATCAGTGGACAGACATCTCGCAGCCTACGGCAGCGAAATGGATTTTTTGGCGTCGAGTATCGCCCTGATGGAATGGCAAGGGCGGCAGATTGACGCCGGGCAGGTGGCCGGCAATATGTCGGAACAGCAAAGCCGCCTGTTCTTTGCGCGGTTGAGTTATTTTCGTCAGCTTTATCAGGCCGCAGCGGCGGCCGAACACAGCCTGTAATTTCCCGATTCAGCCCCGCCGCAGCGGGGCTTTTCATTTCAGCGGTGCCACACTCCAGTCGCCAGCGTCGCCGGCGAATACTCCAGATCGCGTCCCCGCCATGGCAGCGCCGCCGCAAAACGCCAGGCGCGGTGAACGTCAAACCGCCAATAGCGTTCCGCCCCTTCAACGCCGGGATCTCCTTCCGCCTGCCAGAGGATCTGCGTTTTTCCTTGCAGATGCAGCACGTCACCGCGATCGAAATCGATGAACAGCAGCGCCGCCCGTGGTTCGGCCAGCAGGTTGCCCAGCGTATTCATATAGCGGTTGCCGCGAAAGTCCGGCATCCACAGCGTGTCGCCTTCCAGATGGATAAAGCCGGGCCGCCCACCGCGATGGGAAATATCGACGCCGCCCTGCGCCAGTTCCAGGTGCGCGCCGCTGGCGACGAAGCTGGTATCCGCGGTGCGGATCAGCGCCTGCGCCGCCGCATCGAGCGACGCTAAATGCTCAACCGGCTGTGGCCGGCTCTCCACCGGGTAGAGTTCGCGGCGCTGAATGTACTGCGGGCAGTTGCCGAAGCTTTGGTGAACGACGATCTCCACCCGGTTTTTGTCGGTGCGGCCGACGGTGCCGTTGGCGCGATTGCGCCGCCGGTTGCTGAAGTCGAGCCCCAGCGCGCCGACCGGTTTGCCGGGCAGCAACAGCGCCTGAGCGGGATCGTCGTTGCGGCGCGGTGCGCTGATGCGCAGGTGCGTGTCGTCCGGCGAGCGTAAAAATCCGGGCGGGCCGCTGAACAGGGTGGCGATGGGCCAGCCCTGGTCATCCAGCGTGGCGACGAACAGGTAGGGCAACGCGGCGAAAAACGCGCGGTGCTGATCCGGCATTGCGGGGTAGATGCCGCCGCCCACGCGATCGAAACCGGCCAGCGTCTGCGCGCGCAGCTCATCGGGGTGAAACCGTTGCGGGATCATGGCGTCAGCTCACCGCAGGTGCCGGCAGTGGGGGCATGGCGAAGAAGCCGGGAAGCGCCACGATGCTCGCCACCCAGCGGCGTATGGCGGGGTAAGGCGCCAGCGAAATGCCGCCTTCGGCCGCGACCGCCACATAGCTGTAGCAGGCCAAATCGGCGATGCTCGCCTGTTCGCCGGCCAGATAGGTGCGCTCCTTCAGGTGCTGCTCCATCTGCGGCAGAAAACGATCGCTGATTGCCCGCGCCACCTGATAATCCTCCGGCACCGCGAACTGGGCGATCAGTCGGCAGGAGGCTGGGCCGTAGCGGACTTCGCCGGCGGCTTTGGAAAGCCAGGCCTGCACCTGCGCCGCCGCTACCGGATGTTCCGGTAGCCAGTGGCTGTCCGGCGCATAGCGTTTCACCAGATAGACCAGAATGGCGTTGCTGTCGGCCAGCGTCAGCTCGCCGTCCTGCAAAACCGGGATCTGGCCGAACGGGTTGAGCCGGCGAAAGGCCGCGCTCTGCCGCACCGCCGCCGAGGCTTCTACCCATTCATAGGGCAGCGCCAGCATGCGCAGCAGCAACGCCACGCGGTGAACGTGGCCGGAAAGCGGGGTGCCGTAGAGGGTGATGGTGGACATGGCGTTTCTCCTCAGTGCTTTTTTTCCAGCATACTCTTGCGGTGAATGAGCGGAATCCGGCAATGTGGAAATTGATAATTTCACTTCTCGGAAGAGTCTATGGATCGGTTAGACGAGTTGGCCATCTTCGTGGCGGTGGTGCAGCAGGGCAGCCTGGCGGGGGCCGGGCGCAAACTGCGGCGTTCGGCGCCGGCGATCACCCGGGCGATCGCCGCGCTGGAACAGCGGTTCGGCACCCGACTGGTGGAACGCACCACCCGGCGGCTGGCGCCTACCGAGGCGGGCGTGCGGCTGCTGGAGCGCGCGCAACAGCTGCTGCAGGATTATCAGGCGGTGGTACAGGATACCGCCGAAGCGCAGCTGAGCGGCTTGCTGCGCGTCACCTCGCCGGTGCAGTTCGGCCGCCGCTACGTGGCGCCGGTGGTGATGGCGTTTCTTGATGACTACCCGCAGATGCAGATCGAAATGGTGTTGAACGATCGCAATCTCGATCTGATTGACGAAGGGTTGGATATCGCGGTGCGCATCGGCCATCTGCAAGACTCTTCGCGCGTAGCGCGGCGGCTGGGGCAGGTCAGCCGGGTGACGGTCGCCAGCCCGGCCTACCTGGCGCGCTGCGGCGAGCCGCGCTCGCCGGCGCAGCTGGCGGAGCATGCCACCATCGTCGGCACCCAGCGGCCGTCGCTGCGCGAATGGCGTTTCGGCCCGCAGGAAAACGGCGAGCGGGTGCGCTTGGCTCCCCGGCTGTTGCTCAACGACGTGGAAGCGCAACTGCTGGCGGTGCGCGCCGGCAAGGGTATCGCCCGGCTGCTCTCGTATCAGGTGGCGGACGATGTGGCCGCCGGCACGGCTGCTGGCGGATCATGAGCCGTTGCCGATGCCGGTACAGCTGGTGGCGCAGCAGGCGCAGCGCATGCCGCTGAAGGTGCGCGCCTTTTGGGATTATGCGTTTGAGCGGCTCAGCGTATTGCCGCAAATTCAGCCGGACGGGCGGGGAAAATAAGCGCAAAAAGTTTCATGGGTTAAACTTTTTCGCCGCCCGTGTTGTTTTATTTTACCGGGCGCGCATTGCTGATGTGCTCGTCTTGACAATAATGTTGCGGGTGCTAATAGTTAATTCATATCTTAAATAATAAACGAAGTTTAATATATGAAACAACTTGCGGGGAGTTATGACAACGGTGCCACGGTGAATAATGAAGACGCTATTTTAGCTTCATTCCAAACCCGCAGTGCGGCTATTTATCATCAGGCAAAACATGAAAAAAATATTGCGTATGGCGAAAGCGAACGCGAGACGGTTGATTGGATCTATTCTGCAAAACAGCACCAGGGGACGTTAATTTTTATTCACGGCGGCTATTGGCAATTCTGCGATAAGGCGGATTTCGCCTTTATCGCCGCCGGGCCGTTGGCGTTGGGTTTTGACGTGGTGCTGGTGGAGTATGCGCTGGCGCCGGCGGTTAATCTTGACGCCATTTGTCGCCAGGTGGGGGCGGCGCTTGATGCCATTCAGCGCCGTCTGCCGCCGCACTATGCCCATCCGGTGCATCTGTGCGGCCATTCCGCCGGCGGGCATCTGGCGGCATTTTGGCAGCAGCATGCGTTGGTGGATGCGGTCTTTCCCATCAGCGGCCTGTTCGAACTGGCGCCGCTGCAAGAGAGCTATGTCAATCGGGCGCTGCAGCTGACCGCGCGGCAGATTGAAACGCTCAGTCCGGCGCGCCACCTGCCGGCGTGCAGTAAGCCGCTCACGCTGTATTACGGCGCATTGGAGCTGCCGGAGCTGATCGGCCAGTCGCAGCACTATCACGCGGCGCTGTGCCAACGCGGGCTGCCGGCCGATCTGGTCGCGGTGCCCGGCGCCAATCATTTCACCATTCTGGATGCGTTGTTCGCCGCCGACGGCGCGCTGCTTCGCCAACTTGACCAGTACGGGAACCACTGACATGCGCGAGATCGTAGAGACCGGGCTGCCGAACATCGGCCAGCCTTTTTCCTGGGCTACCCGGGGCGGCGGCATGCTGTTCACCGCACACGGCCCGGTGCGGGCGGACGGCAGCATCGAGACCGGCGCGCCTGAGCAACAGATTACGTTAACCTTTGACAACCTGGCGCAGACGCTGAAGGCGGCGGGCAGCCACAGCGATAAGGTGCTGCAGGTGATCGTTTATCTCACCGACGTCAACGACGTTAAATTGCTCGATGATATTTACCGGAAATACTTTAGTTATCCTTATCCCAATCGCTCCACGGTTATTGTCGAAAAGTTGGTGGTGCCGGGAATGAAAATAGAAATTACCGTCAGCGCCATCGCTTGATTTAATTTCTCATTAAGTCCGTCTTCATATTAATTCAATAACGAGTTAAGGATGCGTCATGTTTAAACAGATTGCACCTTCCGCAGCCGATCCTATTATGTCGCTGATGGAAGCCTATTTACAGGACCCCAATCCGAAAAAAGTGAATTTAGGCATTGGGCTCTATTACGACCAACAGGGAAATATTCCGTTGATGCGGGTGGTCGAGGCCGCCGAGCAGCGGTTGCTGGCGCTGCGCCGTCCGCACGGCTATCCGCCGATCGAAGGTTCGCCGCAGTTCGCTCGCCAGGTGCAGGCGCTGCTGTTCGGTGAGCGGCCGGCGGCCGAGATCGCCACGGTGCAGACCGTCGGCGGCTCCGGTGCGCTAAAGTTGGCGGCGGATTTTTTGCGCCACTTTCTGGCGCGCAGTGACATTTGGGTGTCCGATCCCACCTGGGCCAATCATTGGGCGATTTTCGAAGGGGCCGGGCTGCGGGTGAATACCTATCCCTACTTTGACGAAGCGGCGGGCGGCCTGCGTTTTGCCGCCATGCTCGACGCGCTGGACAGCCTGCCGCCGGGCAGCGTCGTCCTGTTGCATCCTTGCTGCCATAACCCGACCGGCACCGATCTGACGGCGGAGCAGTGGCGCGCCACGCTCGCCGTGCTGCAACGGCGTAACCTGTTGCCGCTGTTCGATATTGCCTATCAGGGCTTTGGCGACGGGCTGGAGGAAGACTGCTTTGCGTTGCGCGAAGCGCTGAAAACCGAGCTGCCGTTTTTGGTCTGTAACTCGTTTTCCAAAAACGTGGCGCTGTACGGCCAGCGGTTGGGTGCGCTGTCGGTGCGCTGCGCCGATGCGGAAAACGCCGCCAACGTCAAAGGCGCGTTAAAAACGCTGATCCGTCGCAGCTACTCCTGCCCGCCGACGCACGGCAGCCAGATCGTGGAAACCCTGCTCGGCGACGCCGAACTCGGTGAGCTTTGGCGCAATGAGCTGGCGGAAATGCGCGTGCGCATCAAGCAGATGCGTGAGCAGCTGGCCGCCAGCCTGGCGCGGGGCGGTTCTTCGCTGGATCACCGGCGCATACGCGATCAGCGCGGCATGTTCAGCTATACCGGCCTGAACGAAGCGCAGCTGCAGACCCTGCGACAGCGCTACGCCATCTATCTGGTTTCGCCCGGCCGCATGTGCCTGCCGGGGCTCAACCCCGGCAATATCGACTACGTGACCGCCGCCATTCTCGACGTCACCCGTACCGCCTAACTCCGCTCGGGAACACAGCCATGCCACAGATGAATGATTTTGAGCATATCGCCCGCCGTCAGGGCGGGTTGAACAAGCATCTTACCGCCGGGCAGATGTCGATGCTGGCGATCGGCGGCGCCATCGGCACCGGGCTGTTTCTCGGCAGTGCCTACGCCATTCAGATGGCGGGGCCGTCGGTATTGCTGAGCTACCTGATCGGCGGCGTTATTGCGCTGCTGTTGATGGGCAGCCTGGCGGAAATGACCTCCGAACACCCGACGCCCGGCTCGTTCGGTGACTACGCCGAATTCTATCTCGGCCCGCTGTTCGGTTTTCTGGTGCGTTACTCCTACTGGTCTTGCGTGGTGCTGGCGGTGGGCACCGAAGTTACCGCCATCGGCATGTACATGCAGTTCTGGTTCCCGGCGACGCCGACCTGGCCGTGGGTACTGCTGTTCTCGGCGGCGGTGATCGTCGTCAATGTGATCGGCGTGAAGTCGTTCGGCCAGGTGGAATACGCGCTGTCCACCGTCAAAGTGACGGCGATCGTGGCGTTCATTCTGATCGGCATCGGCATTCTGGCGTTCTCGGGCAACCCGGCCTACGGCTTGCGCAACCTGACCGCCGGCGGTTTTATGCCGTTTGGCGTCAAGGGCATGTGGTTCGCGGTGATCGTTTCTATCTTCAGCTACCTGAGCATTGAAATGATCGCGGTGGCCGCCGGCGAGGCGAAAAATCCGGTGATTGCGGTGAAGGCGGCGTTCAAGGGCACCATCGTGCGGCTGTTCATCTTCTACATGCTGTCGATCGCCCTGATGCTGGCCATCGTGCCCTGGCGCCAGTCCGGCACCGGCGAGAGTCCGTTCCTGATGGCGATGAACGTGATCCATCTACCCGCCGCCGCCGGTATTTTCAACTTTATCGTGCTGGTGGCGGCGCTGTCGGCGATGAACAGCCAGCTGTATATCACCACCCGCATGATGTTCTCGCTGTCGCGCGCCGGGCAGGCACCTGCAGCGTTGGGGCGCGTCAGCCGGCGCGGCATTCCGGTCAATGCGCTGGCGATGTCGTGCATCGGCATCGTGGTGTCTATCGTGCTGAGCCTGGTGGCACCGGACACGTCGTTCGCCGCCATGATGTCTATTTCAGTGTATGGCGCCTGCTTTACCTGGCTGATGATTTTCGTCACCCACCTGTTCTTCCGCCGCCGGCATCGACAGACCCACCTGAAGTTCCGCATGTGGGGATTCCCCTATACCACCTTGCTGGGCGCCGGGCTGATGGCGGCGTTGATGATCTCGACGGCGTTTACCGAATTCTTCCGCATGACGCTGTGGTTCGGTATTCCGTTCACTTTACTGCTGGTGGTGGCTTATCACTTCCAGAGCCGCCGTGCGGCTGCGCCGTCGCCGTTCAAAGCGCCTGAGGTGGAGTAATCGATAGGCTGATACGGTTATGGCGTGCTCAAAACGGAGGGGTAATGTACTGTTAGTCTGAAAAGGCGGTTTTTTAACATGAGGTTTGTGGTTTTAGCGTACAGGGATAAAGGATAGCGCATGCAAAAGGAAGAAGGATCGCTCAGACAGCTAACGTTGAAAGAGATTGCTTTAGCAAGAACGGTTTTTGGTGGGGAGATAGCTTATCCGCGTGTGTGGATACATTGCGCTAGCTATCTTCCTTTTGGCTTACAAAGGCGTGGAACGGCTATGACGCCTAATGGCGAATTGTTTTTCAGAAAAGAGCTGTATTCCCCGGATTTTGGCGCTGAATCAACCGTTGATATCAGGCATCTATTTATTCATGAAATGATGCACGTATGGCAGCATCAGAAAGGTATGTGGGTAAGAGCTCGGGGAATGTTCAGTTGGGCAGCTGATTATACCTATCGATTGGATGACAGAGCGTTATTGGACTATGGGCTTGAGCAGCAGGCTCAGATTATTGCTGATTACTATGTTTTGCAGGCCTATGGCTACCGTGAATGGAATATCCAGCGGCGTAAGGCTTGGCCGGTGGTCACTTATCAAGGTGTTTCAGATCAAAATACGTTAGCGACAAGGTATCGCAAAACGCTGTTCCGCTTTCTGCAAGGAGTGAAATGATAATGGAAAAGAGGAAATACCTGGCGACGCTTTGTTCCATTCTGATGTTGTCAGCGTGTGAGTCAAGGATTCTCGATATTCAGGCCGCAAAGGTGAGTGTGGTCGATGATAAGGTATGCCTGCAGGTGCCCGCGAAAAGTCATGAGTATCTAAATGGGATCCAGATCGTAGAAGCGGATAAAGAGAATGAAGCGTTTAGAAAATATTTTGATGTAAATGAAAGCCAACCTCTCCTTTTATCGCAAGACTCGTGCGTGCCTGATTTCGGTTATCCGTTCAAGGAAGGACATACCTACGGGTTCCTGACTGAGACTTTCTTTAAAGGGGAAGGTCAATCAGGTGGACGGAACTTTAGCTCGTCATTCCGGTTATACCGTGAATCGGGGGGCTTGAAAGTTGAACAGATCAGATAGCCTGTTTCAGGCTATCTGAATCAAGTTAACGGTCGGAAGGCCCGCGTCATTTCCTGGGATTACAGCTGGCTTTTCGGGATCAGGTGGTCGCCGAAGCTCAGGCGTTGGCGGCCCGGTTCGATTTCGGTCAGCGGCGCCACTTCGTGCAGCGAGGATTTGCAGCGCTGTACCAGATCCTGATACTCGCGGGTGCCGGCGATCTTCCAGGCCAATTCCTGTTCGGTCAGATCGCGCAGCACGCGCGCCGGGCTGCCGACCACCAGCTTGTTGGCTTCGATCACCGCCGCGGCTTTGACGAACGCCATTGCGCCGATGATGGTGTTCTCGCCGATCTCCGCGCCGTCCATCACCACCGCGTTCATGCCCACCATCGCATTGCGGCGAATGCGGCAGCCGTGCAGGATGGCGCCGTGGCCGATATGGCCGTCTTCTTCCACCACCGTGTCCTGCTGCGGGAAGCCGTGCATCACGCAGTTGTCCTGAATGTTGGCGCCGTCGCAGATCACCAGGCGGCCAAAATCGCCGCGCAGGCTGGCATTCGGGCCGATGTACACGTGTTTACCGACGATCACGTCGCCGATCAGCACCGCCGTCGGGTGCACATAACTGCTGGGGTCGACGACCGGCGTCAGGCCGTCAATCTGATACACAGGCATAGCGTGAGTTCCTTAAAATGTAGGGTCGCGCGGCAGGCCGCCGAAGCGCCGATAGTAGCCGGCAGCCGGCGCGGGCAGGGCGCCGATGGTGGTTTCCGCCAGCGCGCTGACGTATTCCGTCGCGGCGCGATCGACCTGCTGATAAAGATTGATGCACAGGTTGCGGGCGATCTGGCCCTCCCACTGCGTGGGCAGCAGCGCGTCCGGCAGCAGCGGATCTTTCAACACTACGCGACGGAAGAAGTGAATCAATAATAGCTTAATCTGGAAACAGCGCAGCGGCGTCAGCGCCGCCGGGTCGACTTCGCGCAGCAGCGCCATCAGCGGCCGGAATGAGACGATAAACTCGTGATAGCCGGCCGCCACTTCGCTTAGCGACCAGCAGTCGGCCACCAATTTCTGCAGGGTTTGCTCGGAGCGGTTGTAGGGATAATCGGCGCGGAAATAAATCACCTGCTCGCTGGCGTTCAGCTCGCCGAGCAGCGCCGTCACGTCGGTTTGCGCATGGGTGGGGGCGGCCATCAGGTTGCTGGCGATTTGCCCGAACCCGAGCCAGCCCAGCTCTTTTTTCAGCCGCGCGCGCGCGTTTTTTTCGGCGGTTTCCAGCAGCAACAGCTCCCACTTGCCGTCCCAGGCGGGCTGCTCGCGCAGATAGATTTTCGATTCGGCATGGCGGAACTGGCGCATTCCCTGCTCGGTCACGCGGTAGAAGCTGCGGCGGCCTATTTTCTCCACCGCCAGCCACCCCTCTTTCTGCAGGCGGAACACCGAGGTGCGCACGAAGCGATCGCCGAAGCCGAAGGCCTCCAGCAGCGCGCTCAGGCTGCCGAGCCACACTTCGCCGCCGCGGTGGCTGAGCGCGTCGCCGTACAGCGAAATGATCAGCGAGGTGCCGCTGATCGGCTGCGCGTCGATGGCATGGCGAATGAACTCATCCAGTTTATGTTCCATATTTTTCCATGGGTTAGCCTTCGATGAGCCATAACATTACGCCTAATTTGGGGCGGCGTCATCCGTGACGCCGTGCGCCTCAGCGCGGCCGCAAATCGACCACGCGCTGCGCTTTGCCTTCCGAGCGCGGAATATCGCCGCAGTTGGCGATGCTGACGTCGGTGCTGACGCCCACGATCGATTTGATGTGGTGGCGCAGCTGGTGGCAGATGTCGCAACGCTGCTGGTGACTGAGGCTGAGCGCCGACTCCTTGAGCTCGACGCGCACTGCCAGCGTGTCCAGGTGTCCGCTGCGGCTGACCTGCAGCTGGTAGTGCGGCGACAGCTGCTCGAACTGCATGATCTGCTCTTCCACCTGCGACGGGAAGACGTTGACGCCGCGGATGATCAGCATGTCGTCGGAGCGGCCGGTGATCTTGCCCATGCGGCGCATCTGGCGCGCGTCGCCCGGCAGCAGCCGGGTGAGATCGCGGGTGCGGTAGCGGATTACCGGCAGCGCCTCTTTGGTCAGGGTGGTGAACACCAGTTCGCCGTGCTCGCCGTCCGGCAGGGCGACGCCGGTTTCCGGGCAGATGATCTCCGGCAGGAAGTGGTCTTCCCAAATGGTAGGGCCGCCGCCGCTTTCCAGACACTCCATCGCCACGCCCGGCCCCATCACTTCCGACAGGCCGTAAATATCCAGCGCCTTGATGCCCATGCGGGTTTCGATCTCGTGGCGCAGGGCTTCGGTCCAGGGTTCGGCGCCGAACACGCCGAGCCGCAGCGAGCAGCCGCGCGCGTCGCCGCCCATCTTGCGCTCCAACTCGTCGATCAGCGTCAGGCAATAGGACGGCGTCACCATGATGATGTCGGGTTTGAAATCGAGGATCAGCTGCGCCTGGCGTTCCGTCTGGCCGCCGGACATCGGGATCACCGTCGCGCCGAGCCGCTCCGCGCCGTAGTGCGCACCCAGGCCGCCGGTGAACAGGCCGTAACCGTAGGCGACGTGCACCTTGTCTTTGGCGGTGGCGCCGCCGGCGCGCAGGCATCGGGCGACGATATCGGCCCAGTTATCGATGTCGCGCTGGGTGTAACCCACCACCGTCGGGCGGCCGGTGGTGCCCGAGGAGGCGTGGATGCGCACCACCTGTTCCATCGGCACCGCGAAGGTGTCGAACGGGTAGTTGTCGCGCAGATCCTGCTTGGTGGTGTAGGGGAAGCGCGCCAGATCGCTCAGCTGTTTGAGATCGTCGGGGTGCACGCCGGCCTGGTCGAATTTGCGTTTGTACATCGGTACATTGTCGTAGGCGTGGTGCAGCGTCCACTTCAGACGCGCCAACTGCAACGCTTCAATCTCATCGCGCGAGGCGAATTCGATCGTTTCGAGGGGCTGTGGATTTATTGTCATGGTTAGCCTCAGGGGTCAGACACGCTCAATGATCATGGCGATGCCTTGGCCGACGCCGATGCACATGGTGCAAAGCGCGTAGCGGCCGGCTCGCCGTTCCAGTTCAAACAGGGCGGCCAGCGCCAGGCGCGCGCCGCTCATGCCCAGCGGATGCCCCAGAGCGATCGCGCCGCCGTTGGGGTTGACCTGCGGGGCATCGTCCGGCAAGCCAAGCTGGCGCATCACCGCCAACGCCTGGGCGGCGAACGCTTCGTTCAGTTCGATAACGTCCATCTGCGCCAGGCTCAGCCCGGCGATTTCCAGCACCTTGCGGGTGGCCGGCAGCGGACCAATACCCATCAGCCGTGGCTCCACGCCGCAGGTGGCGGTGGCAACGATGCGCGCGCGCGGCGTCAGCCCCTGGCGCGCGGCCATCGCTTCGGAGGCGACGATCAGGGCCGCCGCACCGTCGTTCAGGCCCGAGGCGTTGCCGGCGGTGACGCTGCCGGGCTGACGGAACGGGGGTTTCAGCGCCTGCAGCTGATCAAAGGTGGTGTCGGCGCGCGGGTGTTCATCCTGGCTAAACAGCGTCACCGCGCCTTTTTTGCCGGTGAGACTGACGGGCGCTATCTCCTGCGCCAGGTGGCCCAGCGCCTGCGCCCGGGCGGCACGCTGCTGGCTGCGCAGCGCAAAGGCGTCCTGATCGGCACGGCTGATGTTGAACTGCGCCGCGACGTTTTCGGCGGTCTCCGGCATCGAATCGGTGCCGAACTCGGCCTGCATCCGCGGATTGACGAAGCGCCAGCCGAGGGTGGTGTCGTACAGCTGCGCCTGGCGGCTGAAGGCGCTGTCGGCCTTGCCCATCACCAGCGGCGCACGGGTCATCGATTCCGCGCCGCCCGCCAGCAGCAGCCCGGCGTCGCCGGCTTTGATGCTGCGCGCCGCCATTGCCAGCGCATCCAGGCCCGAACCGCACAGGCGGTTCACCGTGGTGCCGGACACGCCGATCGGCACGCCGGCCAGCAGCAGCGCCATGCGTGCCAGATTGCGGTTGTCTTCCCCGGCCTGGTTGGCGCAGCCGAGGATCACGTCGTCCAGCTGCGCCCAATCCACCTGCGGATGGCGTTCCAACAGCACGCGCAGCGGCAGGGCGGCGAGGTCGTCGGCGCGCACCTGGGCCAGCGCGCCGCCATAGCGGCCGATCGGGGTGCGCACGCCGTCGCAGATAAATGCCTGATTCATGCCTGATCTCCTAAAATGCTGTGACCGAGGCGGTGCGCGCGGCCGCGGAACCAGGCGACGGTTTTGCCCAGTTGGTTAACGATCTCGACGTCATACAGCCCGGTGGCTTTGCCCTGATGGCGCATCTCCGCGCTGGCGGTGAGGCGGTCGCCGGCCAGCGCCGGGCGGACGAAGTCGATGCTGCAGCCGGAGGCCACCGCCGCCAGCCCCTGGCTGTTGCAGGCGTAGGCGAAGGCGGTGTCCGCCAGGCTGAACAGCTGGCCGCCGTGGCAGGTCTGGTGGCCGTTGAGCATCTGCGGGCCGACGGTCATGCTGACCTGAGCGTACCCGGCATCGACGGCGTCGATGTGCATCCCCATCGCCTGAGCGCAGGTATCTTGCTGAAACATCTGTTCGGCGCAGCGCTGAGCCAGCGCGCGCGGCGTATTGGCGTTCATCGTTCGGCTCCTGGGAAAGAGGCGGGGGAAGCGTAGCGGCGCAGCAGCGGCATCGGGCGATAGCGCGCTTCGCCGTAATAGCGTTGCAGGTTTTCCAGCGTCGTCAGAATGTGGTGCCAGCCGAGCGCGGCGCCCCAGGCCAGCGGCCCGCGCGGATAGTTGACGCCGCGCAGCATCGCCAGATCGGTATCTTCGGCGCTGGCGACGCCTTTGTTCACCACGTCGAGCGCTTCGTTGGCCAGCATGGCCAGGGTGCGCATCGTCAGCAGGCCGGGGTAATCCGGCAACGGAATGACCTGCTTGCCGAGGGACTGCAGCAGGCGAATCGCTTTGGCATTGTGTTGCGCATCGTTTTGCGCCGCGCAGCTGATGGCGATGGCGGGGGCGTGCGCATAGTCGGCACAGAGATCGAACAGCACCACGGGTGTTCCACGTTCGTCGGCCAGTTGGCCGGCGGTTTTACCATTAGTTAACATCAGTGTAACGTCGTCGATCGTGACGTGCGGGCTGGTCTGGCCGGGTTGTTTGATCGCCCCCGCATTTTCGATCAACAGTTCCGCCAAATCGGCCAGCGAAGACCAGTCGCCGTGCAGCGTAACGTGTAGCGGCAGCGCGGCCTGCGCCGGTGACGCAAAGGCGATCTCGGTGGCGGATCGCGGTGCGTCGTAGCGGTAGAAACCGCGGCCGGACTTGCGGCCGAGGCGCCCGGCGGCCACCAGCTCCTGTTGCACCAGTGAGGGAGTGAAGCGCGGATCCTGATAGAAGGCCTGATACACCGAGTCGGTCACGGCGTAATTGACGTCCTGGCCGATCAGATCGGTCAACTGCAGCGGGCCCATGGCGAAACCGCCGGCGTCGCGCAAGACCGCGTCCAGCGTGGCGGCGTCGGCCACCCGTTCCTCCAGCGCGCGCAGGGTTTCGGCATAGAACGGCCGCGCCACGCGGTTGACGATAAACCCCGGCGTCGAGCGGCACACGACGCTTTGCTTACCCCAGCGCTGCGCCAGGGCCTGCAGCGCGGCGAGGGTCTCGGCGCCGGTCTCCAGACCGCTGACGATCTCCACCAGCTTCATCAGCGGCGCCGGGTTGAAGAAGTGCAGCCCGGCCATGCGTGCCGGGTGCTGCAGTGCCCCGGCGATGGCGGTGATCGACAGCGAGGAGGTATTGCTGGCGAACAGCGCCGTGGGCGAGCAGAGCGCCTCCAGATCGCGGAACAGACCCTGTTTGATCGCCAGATTTTCCGCCACCGCTTCAATCACCAGCGTGCAGTCGGCCAGTTGATCGAGCGAGTCGGCGCGCTCGAGACGCGCCAGCAGGGCTTCGGTGATCGCGGCGTCGGCCTTGCCGCCGTTAACCCGCTGGCGCAGGCGGCGAGCGAGATCGTCGATCGCGCGCTGGGCGGCGGCGGGCGCGATGTCGAACAGCCGCACCGGGTGGCCGGCGGCGGCGGCCACCTGGGCGATGCCGATGCCCATGGTGCCGGCGCCGATCACCGCCACCTGGCCGTTAAGAAGGGGCGCGTTCATGGCTATTTCCCGCTGAAGTTTGGCGTGCGTTTGGCAAAGAACGCGCTGACGCCTTCGCGATAGTCGTCGCTGCGGCCGCCCAGGCGTTGCAGATCGCGCTCCAGATCGAGCTGCTGATCGAGGCTGTTGGTGGCCGAGCTGTAGAGGGCTTTCTTGATCAGCCCCAGGCCGTAGGTCGGCTGGGTGGCCAGATGGCGTGCCAGCGTTTGCGTGCGGTCGGCCAATTCATCCGCCGGCACCACCTGCCAGATCATGCCCCACGCCAGCGCCTGTTGGGCGCTGATTTTGTCACCCAGTAAGGCCATGCCCATCGCGCGGGCGTGGCCGGCCAGCCGCGGCAGGAACCAGCTGCCGCCGGAGTCAGGCACCAGCCCCAGACGGCAGAACGACTGAATGAAGCTGGCATTGTCGGCGGCGATGACGATATCGCACGCCAGGGCCAGCGCGGCGCCGGCGCCGGCCGCCACGCCGTTGACTGCGCATACCACCGGCTTCGGCAGGGCGGTCAGGCGACGGATCAGGGGGTTGTAAAAACGTTCGACCGACAGGCCGAGATCCGGCGCCTGCTGATCGGCGCTGACGTTGCGATCGTTGAGATCCTGCCCGGCGCAGAAACCGCGCCCGGCACCGGCGATCAGCAGGCAGCGTACGCTGTCGTCGCGCTCGGCTTGCGTCAGCGCTTCGCTCAGCTGGCGATGCATCTCATCGTTAAAGCTGTTGAGCCGATCCGGCCGGTTGAGGGTCAGCGTCAACACGCCGGCGTCGAGATGGCTGAGAATCAATGCGTTATCCATAAATCAGCGCCCCTGATAGTTTGGCGTACGTTTTTCGAAAAAGGCGGCGATGCCTTCGCGGCGATCGTCGGTGGCGGCCAGGGTGACGAACTGCTGACGCTCCATCGCCAGCCCCTGGCTAAGGCCGGTTTCCTCGGCCTGTTTCAGCGCCTGTTTGGCGGCGCGCAGCGCCAACGGCGCGTGACGGCTGATGCGATCGGCCATCTGCTGTGTGCGTTCCAGCGTCAGGGCATCGACGCACACTTCGCTGATCAGGCCGGCCTGCAGCGCGGTGCGGGCATCGATGGGCTCACCGGTCAGCACCATCTGGCTGGCGCACGACTTGCCGACGCAGCGGATCAGGCGCTGGGTGCCTCCGGCGCCCGGCATCAGGCCGAGGGTGATCTCCGGCAGGCCGAAGCGGGCGCTTTCGCCGCCGATGACGATGTCGCAGGCCAGCGCCAGCTCGCAGCCGGCGCCCAGGGCATAACCGTTCACCGCCGCCAGCAGCGGCTTGCTGAACTGCGCCAGACGCTGCCACAGCTGCGGACGGCGATCCGCCAGCGCGGCCGGCAGATCCTGCTGTTGCAGTTCGCGCAGATCGGCACCGGCGGCGAAGAAGCGCGCCGCGCCGGCGATCACCACGGCGCCCACGCCGCTGTCGGCGTCGGCCTGCTCCAGCCGGGCAACCAGCTGTTCCAGGCACGGCGTGCTCAGGGCGTTACGCGCCTCCGGGCGATGCAGCGTCAGCGTGACCACGCGGTGCTGCTGCTGATGCAAAATAAAGGGGGTGTCCATCACGGCTCCTAGACGTCGAAGTCCAATACCACGCCGTCGCCTTTCGGCCACGACTGGCAGCTCAATACGTAGCCCGCCGCCAACTGATCCGGCTCCAGGCTGTAGTTGACGCTCATCTCCACCTGGCCGGCCTTCAGACGGCATTTGCAGGTGGCGCATACGCCGCCTTTGCAGGCGTAGGGCAGGTCGGCGCCCTGGCGCAGCGCGGCGTCGAGAATGCTGTCGTCCTGTTCGCCGACCTCGATATCCAACCGGCGGCCGTCAAGCAGGATCGCCACCCGGGTGGCGTTGCGATCGCCGCTGCTTCGCGGGCGGGCGACCAGGCCGCTGGTGTTGAAGCGTTCGCTGTGGATGTGGTCGGCCGGGACGCCGGCCTGTTCCAGTACGGTTTGCGCGTCGTCCATCATCGATTCCGGCCCGCAGATAAAGGCGTGGTCATAGTCGCGGAAATCCAGCAGCGCGCCGCCGATCGCCGTCAGGCGTTCACGGTCGATGCGGCCGCTGAGCAACGGGCTGTCGAGACTTTCCTGGCTGAACAGATACAGCGGCTGAAAACGTTGCGGGTAGCGGTTTTTCAGATCCGACAGCGCCTCTTTGAACATCATCGAACGGCTGTTGCGGTTGCCGTAGATCAGGGTGAAGCTGCTGCCCGGTTCGAGCAGCAGCGTCGCCTTGATGATCGACAGCATCGGCGTGATGCCGGAGCCGGCGGCGATCGCCAGGTAGTTGCCGTGGCGCTCTGCCTGCGGCTGGTAGCCGAAGCGCCCCTGAGGCACCATCACCTCCAGCGCGTCGCCGACCTTCAGCATGCGGTTGACGAAGCCGGAGAAGCGCCCCTGGTCAATCGCCTTCACGCCGATCTGCAGCAGGCCTTCCTGCGGCGAACTGCAGATGGAGTAGCAACGCCGCAGCTCTTCGCCGTTGACCAACGCCTTGAGCGTCAGGTGCTGGCCGGGGGTATAGCGGTATTGGTTTTGCAGCTCTTCGGGCACCCGCAGGGTGATGGCTACAGCGTCCGGCGTTTCGCGCTCGATGGCGGCGACGTTCAGGCGATGAAAGACCGTCATGGTGTCAGCGCTCCTATATGCATTTGAAATAATCGAACGGTTCCCGGCAGTCGCAGCAGCGGTACAGCGCTTTACAGGCGGTGGAGCCGAACTCGCTGATCTTCTCGCTGTGGGTGCTGCCGCAGCGCGGGCAGGCTACCGGGCCGTGGGCGTGCGGCCGATCGCAGGTGTGCCCCTGCGGTGGCGCGACGCCGTATTGCCGCAGCCGCTCGCGGGCGTCGGCGTTCATCCAGTCGGTGGTCCAGGCCGGGCTGAGGCGAATGTCCACCTGCACCGGGCTGAAGCCGGCGGCCGCCAGCCGCTGTTCGATGGCGTTGAGCAGAAATTCGGTGGCCGGGCAGCCGGAGTATGTCGGGGTGAAGGTCACGCGCCAGCCCGCGCCGTCGCGCGCCACGTCGCGCACCATGCCCAAATCAGTGATCGACAGCACCGGCAGTTCGGGATCGCTGATCTGCTGCAGGCAGTGCCAAATCTGCGGGATTTCGGCGGGTTGCAAACGGGTGACGTTCATCGCGGCCTCCTACCATTGACCGTTTGGATAGGCGCGCTGCAGGAACTGCATTTCCGCCAGCAGCGGGCCGAGGTGTTCGCTGTGCCGGCCTTGCTTGCCGCCGTGCCGGAACGCCTGTTCGGCAGGCAGCGCCAGCGTCGCCTGGCGCAGCGTCTCTTCCACCTGCGCTTGCCAGGGGGCCTGCAGTTCGCGCGGATCGACGGCGATGCCTTGTTGCGCCAGTTCCAGCTCCAGCGCGTCGGCGTGGAACAGCTCGGCGGTGAAGCGCCACAGGTTATCCAGCGATTGCTGGATCTTGCGGTGGCTGACGTCGTTGCCGTCGCCCAGGCGGATCATCCAGCCGTGGCTGAAGCGCAGGTGATAATCGGCCTCCTTCAATGACTTGGCGGCGATGGCGGCGATCTGCGCATCGCGGCTGCGGCTCAGCGCCTGGTGCAGCTGTACATGGTAGGCATCGAGCAGGAACTGACGCACCAGCGTGTCGTTGAAACCGCCGTTCGGCTGCTCCGCCAACAGCAGGTTATGAAACTGGCGCTCGTCGCGGCCGAAGGCCAGGCTGTCTTCGCTGCAGGGCGGGCCGGCCAGTTCGGCGGCGTAACCCAGAAAGTTGCGCGCCTGGCCGAGCAGATCGAGCCCGATGTTGGCCAACGCCAGATCGATTTCCAGCTCGGGCGCGTGGCCGCACCAGGCGCACAGGCGCTGGGCGAGGATCAAAGGCGTGTCGCCCTGGCGGAGCAAATAGCTGATGCGCGGATCGTTAACCGTCATGGTCGCCTCTACATGTTCTTGATGCCGTCGGGAATGGTGTAAAACGTCGGATGACGGTAGATCTTGTCTTCGGACGGATCGAAGAACGCGCCGCGATCTTCCGGCTGCGAGGCGATCAGGTGGCGCGACTGTACCACCCAGATCGAGCAGCCTTCGTTGCGGCGCGTATAGGCGTCGCGGGCATTTTCCAGCGCCATTTGATCGTCGGCAGCGTGCAGGCTGCCGACGTGGCGATGCGCCAGCCCTTGTTTGCTGCGGATAAACACTTCATACAGCGGCCATTCAACGTGGCTCATGATCTCGGTTCCTTATGTTGGCTATGCGGCGGAGGCGGCGTTTTTCGCGGCGTGGGCCATGGCGCCGTCGCGCACCCAGGCGCCGTCTTCCCAGGCGCGGCGTTTGGCCTGCAGGCGTTCGTGGTTGCATTGGCCGCGCCCTTTGATCACCTCATGCAGCTCGCTCCAGTCGATTTCGCCGAAACGATAGTGGCCCGCAGCGGCGTCCCAGTGCAGATCAGGATCCGGCGCCGTCATGCCCAGCGCTTCAAGCTGCGGCACGGTGTTGTCGACGAACTTCTGCCGCAGCTCATCGTTGCTGTGGCGTTTGATCTTCCACGCCATGCTTTGGGCGCTGTGGGGGGAGTCGGCGTCGCTCGGGCCGAACATCATCAGCACCGGCCACCAGAAGCGATCGATGGCGTCCTGCAGCATGGCGCGCTGCGTGTCGCTGCCGTTGGCCATCGCCATGACCGCCTCGTAGCCCTGGCGCTGGTGGAAACTTTCCTCTTTGCAAATCTTCACCATCGCCCGCGCATAGGGGCCGTAGGACGCGCGGCACAGCGCCACCTGGTTGACGATGGCGGCGCCGTCGACCAGCCAGCCGATCACGCCGATATCCGCCCAGTTGAGCGTGGGGTAATTGAAGATAGAGGAGTACTTCATCTTGCCGTCGAGCATCTTTTGGTAGATGTCCTGGCGCGAACAGCCGAGGGTCTCGGCGGCGCTGTAGAGATACAGACCGTGGCCGGCTTCGTCCTGCACTTTGGCCAGCAGCACCGCCTTGCGGCGCAGCGTGGGGGCGCGCGTCAGCCAGTTGGCTTCCGGCAGCATGCCGATGACTTCCGAGTGGGCGTGTTGGCCGATCTGCCGAATCAGATTCTGACGGTAGGCGTCCGGCATCCAGTCTTTGGCCTCAATGGCGATATCCGCCGCGATCTTGTCGTCGAAATGCTGCTGATACTGTGCTTCAGTTATCATACTTTCCTCTTGATGATTCGTATTTTTCGCATAAATTGTAAAAATGTGAATCACTTTAACTAACCATAAGGCTACAAACTGATAACAAAAAGATCAAACGTAATTCATGTGGTTTTGCGAGGTGACTCACAGGGTGTTTTGTTATAATTTTGATTTTATTTGATAAATAAAGTGATTGGTGCCTGGTTTATGACAGATGAAACGCTCTGAAAACGCCTTTTGTTTTCTTTTTGTTAAAATTTTGTTTGGCGTGGGCTGGCGTTTATGTGATACGTAATTAAGCTATAAGGTGAAAATTTATGAATTCCGGAGGGCACATGCAGCAGTTACACAGTTATCTTTCTGGGGCCTGGGTGTACGGGCAGGGAGAGGGGCGCCAGATCCGCCACGCCGTGACCGGCGAAGCGCTGTACCAGGTCTGCTCCGACGGCCTGCCGTTGGCGGCGAGCCTGAGCTATGCGCGCAGCCACGGCGGGCCGGCGCTGGCGCACATGACATTCCAGCAGCGCGCCCAGATGCTGAAAGCGGTGGCGAAACACCTGCTGGCGCATAAAGAGGCGCTGTATCAGATTTCCTATCAAACCGGCGCGACGCGCAGCGACGGCTGGGTCGATATCGAGGGCGGCATCGCCACGCTGTTCGCCTATGCCGGCATGGCCGGCCGCGATCTGCCGGACGATACCCTGTGGCCGGAAGACGAGTTGATCCCATTGTCGAAACAGGCGCAGTTCGCCGCCCGTCACGTGCTGACCTCGCGCCCCGGCGTGGCGCTGCACATCAACGCCTTCAACTTCCCCTGCTGGGGCATGCTGGAAAAACTGGCGCCGACCTGGCTGGCGGGCATGCCGGCCATTATCAAGCCGGCCACCGCCACCGCGCAGCTGACGCAGGCGATGGTCAGGCTGATCGTCGACAGCGGGCTGGTGCCGGAAGGGGCGCTGCAGCTGGTTTGCGGCGGTGTCGGCGACATGTTTGCGCACCTGGATTACCAGGATGCGGTGACCTTTACCGGCTCGGCGCAGACCGGACAGCGACTGCGGGCACACCCGCGTCTGTTGGAAAAATCGGTCGCGTTCACCATGGAGGCGGATTCGCTCAACTGCTGCGTGCTGGCGGAAGACGTGACGCCGGAAATGCCCGAGTTTGCGCTGTTTATCAAAGAAGTGTGCCGTGAAATGACCGCCAAGGCAGGGCAGAAATGCACCGCGATCCGCCGCATCATCGTGCCGGCGGCGCAGGTGGCGGCGGTGCGTCAGGCCCTGTTGCAGCGTCTGGCGGGGGTGACGGTGGGCGACCCGCAGCTGGAGCAGGTGCGCATGGGGGCATTGGTCAGCCACGAGCAGCGTGAAGATGTGCAAAGCAAGGTGGAGTTCCTGCTGCGCAACGGCTGCGAACCGCTCTGTGGCGCGGCGCTGGATAAGCTGGACGTGCTGGGCGACGGCGCGCGCGGCGGGGCGTTTTATCCGCCGACCCTGCTGTATTGCGCCGATCCGTTGACCCATCAGGCGGTGCACGGCACCGAGGCCTTCGGCCCGGTGGCGACCCTGATGCCGTATGCGGATACCGAGCAGGCGATCGCGTTGGCGTTACTGGGGCAGGGCAGCCTGGCGGGATCGCTGGTGACCGCCGATCCGGCATTGGCCACGCGCTTCATTCGCGCGGCGGCCTGCGCCCACGGCCGCATGTTGATTTTAGATGAGCAGGCGGCGGCGGAGTCCACCGGCCACGGTTCGCCGCTGCCGATGCTGGTGCACGGCGGCCCGGGGCGCGCCGGCGGCGGTGAAGAGCTGGGCGGGCTGCGCGCGGTGAAACACTATATGCAGCGCACGGCGATCCAGGGCAGCCCGGCGATGCTGGCGGCCATCGGCGGCGAATGGGTGCGCGGCGCGCCGGTCGCCGAGCATCCGGTGCATCCGTTCCGGAAATACTTCGAGCAGCTGCAGCTGGGCGACAGCCTGTTGACCGCGCGCCGCACCGTGACCGAAGCGGATATCGTCAACTTCGCCTGCCTGAGCGGCGACCATTTTTACGCGCACATGGACAAGATCGGCGCCGCCGACTCGCTGTTCGGCGAGCGGGTGGCGCACGGTTACTTTGTGGTGTCCGCTGCGGCCGGGCTGTTTGTCGACGCCGCCGTCGGGCCGGTGATCGCCAACTACGGCATGGAGAATCTGCGCTTTATCGAACCGGTGAAGATCGGCGACACCATTCAGGTGCGATTGACCTGTAAAAAGAAAATCCGCAAGCCGCAGAAAACCGCCGAAGATCGCCCGTACGGCGTGGTGGTGTGGGATGTGCAGGTGTTGAATCAGGAACAGCAGCCGGTGGCGCTGTACAGCATTCTGACGCTGGTGGCGCGCCAACAGGGGGACTTCGAGGCGTGATGCGCGTTGGCCGCCGGCGGCATCCCCGGCGGCGGCGAATCAGTCAGATCAACGGCTGGCCGCGCAGCTGTTCCAGCACTTTCAGCGGTGAACGCTGCGGATCCTGCATTTTATTGACCGGCAGCAGGAAAGTCTGTTCCAGCATAAACTGGCCGCCCATCGCGGCGTGCGGCGTTTGGTCCGAGAAGCAAATCCAACTGCTGCCCGGCGGGAACGCCAGCGCCAGCTGCGGCCCCTGTTGCTGATAATCGCCGTCGGCCTTCATGGCGTCATGCAACTGCAGCATCAGGTGGTCATAATGGCTGCGGCGGGTTTTGGTGATGCGCACCTGATGCTGCAACCAGCTGCTGAAGGCGGAGTAGCGTGCGAGGCGCGGCATAAAGCGTGTTGCCAGCTCAGGGAACGGCTCGCCGACCCGCCATTGGCGATGCTCGCCGTGCGGATTGATGTTGGTGAAAATGCGCAGAATGCGTTCACCGTAGTTCGGGCGCGACGGGAAAGCGTCGACGTGCAGCCGGCTATCGTCTTTGCGCCAGGAACTGGTCGCCCGCCAGGCGGAGACCGGATGCAAGCGCAGGCTGCCGGTCGGGTGGTGCAGCCCCTCCTGATACTCAGGCAACAGCCCGGCGATCAGCTGGCGGCAGGATTGGTAATAGCGCTCCAGCAGTTGCTGAACCTGCTGGCGGCGTTCCGCGACGGCGACGCCGCTCAGCTTGCCGGACAGCGGTTGATAGCTAATGTTTTTGCGCTTCGGATCGACCAACGTCGGATCCAGCAGCGGCATTTCCTGTTCAGACAGGGTGAAGGCCAGTTCGGGCAGAAACAGCACCTTGCCCTGTTCCAGTTCGCTGACCGCGCTGGATGCTTCTTGCGCCGCCCATTGTCGTAACGGCAGCGTCAGGACGGCTTGTTCACGTATAATATCGCCAGTAGGCATGAGATCTCCTCGCAAATCTATATCGCTTTATTCCCGCCTTTCAGGTTGCCGCGTGATTGGCTGCACTGGCTTGCGCAGTGGCTGTCTGGAGCGGCGTCAACAGGCCGCCCAATTGCAACGTGAAATTTGTGGGTTCTATTATGGATGTATCAGCAGGACGCAGTGCGCCGAAGCGTGCGATGGCTTCCTGATATAGAGAATAGTCCCAATAAGGGTATCACCGGCAATACCAATGAAAAGTAAACGAGGGCTAAACGGGGCTGTGCGTGGGCACGAATAATCAAAAATGACACGAATTGTCTGCGGAAAGGCGAGTTTTTATCTTATTGAATTGTAATGAAAATAAATATTCTGCTTATTATTGGCGTTATTCTATTCAACGTGCAGGGTAAACCGGGGAAATAATGTTGCGGAGGGGAATTATTTCATTTTGTCAGTTGAATAAATCGGGCCGCCAAATTTTGGTGACCCGAGTAATGATTAAGCGCCGTAAATGCAGTTTTTGCCTTTTTTCTTGGCCTGATATAACGCACTGTCCGCCTCATTGATAAAGCTGATCGGCGTATCGTTATACATATGCGGCACTTTGGCGCAGATGCCGATGCTGATGGTGACGATGCCGTGCGGGTTGCCCTGATGCGGAATTTTCAGATCGCGCACCGCCTGGATGACGCGTTCGGCGAAAATCAGCGCGCCCTGAACGTCGGTATCCGGCAGGATAATCCCCATCTCTTCGCCGCCGTAACGCGCCAGAACGTCGTTGCTTCGGCATGCCAATCCTTTGAGCGTTTGGCCGATCTGCTGCAGGCACTGGTCACCGGCGACGTGGCCATAGCTGTCGTTGTACTGTTTGAAATAGTCGATATCCAGCATCAGCAGCGCCACGCTGCGGTAGTTGCGCGAAGCCCGCGCCAGCTCGTTCTTCAGCGCGATATCAAACTGGCGGCGGTTGGCCAGCCCGGTCAGGCCGTCCAGCAGCGCCAGCTCTTCGAGCATCTGGTTGATGCTGGTCAGCTGATCGCGGGTGCGCATCAGCTCGGCTTCGGTTTGCATGCTGTGCTTGATTTGCCGCAGCAGCACCATGCCCATCGCCAACAGGATCATCAGCAGAGAGAGGCCGCCGGCGGCGAACAGACCGGCGTCGGTGCGCCAGTCCGCCAGCGCGTCGCGTTTCGACAACCCGGCGGCGATCACCAACGGAAAGCGGTTGACCCGCGAATAGCCGTAGATACGCTCTACTTTGTCGTACAGCGAGGTGATGGTGGCGTTACCGAATTCCGAATGCGGCAAAATTTCGCTGAACAGCACGCCCTTGGCGATGTTTTTACCGATCGACGCCGCCGAGTAAGGGCGGCGGTAAAGGATGGTGCCGTCCGCCAGCAGCAGATTCAGGGAGGCGTCGGTGTTGAGGGCGAAGCTGTCGTAAAACTGGCGGAAATAATCGACGTACAGCGTCGCCAGCACCACGCCGCCAAAGCTGCCGTCCGGATTGTTGAAACGCCGCGAAACGGGAATGATCAGATCGCCGGTGGTGCGGCTGCGGATCACCTTGCCGATGTACAGGCCGCCGCCGTCGCGGTTTTGATGGTATTTGAAGTAATCGCGATCGGCGTTGTTGGCGTTCTTGATGAATTTGCCCGAGGAGGTCGCCAGCCAGCGGCCGCGCGCATCGTAGAGAAACAGCCCGTGCAACTGCGGCAGGTTGCCGACCTGCGTCTGCATGACGCGCTGCAGCCGCGTCAGCTGCGATGGGCCCAACCCGTCGGTTTGGAGACGTTCGGTCAGATCGAGCAGGTTGCCGTCCACCTGCAAGAAAGTATCGTCGGCATGCTGCGCCAGCGAGCGGGCGAGGTTGGCGGATTCATGTTCGGCGCTGCGCAGATCGCGCTGGTGCGCGTTCCAGATTTGCCAGCTGTTAAAGAGGATCAGCGTGGCGGCAACGATGATGACAAACACGCCGGCCTGAAATAATAATGGGGAGCTTTTAACGCTGCGCGCCGGCACGGCATCCTGTATGGGTTGCTGCTGAGTCATGTCACCCTTGTTGTTTGATTACTATTCAATTTGAGTTAAGAGCAATCTTATATTTTATGCATAAATGCGTCAGACCTCTAGCCTTTAACGAGGCGATAGGGCGAAAGGCCGATCGCAACCCGCATCAGCGGCGGTGTGAACACGTTGGAGTGAAAGAGCCATGTCGGATTACATCATTATCGCTTTACTGACGCTGGCGGTGTATTACCCCCTTACGCTGGGAACGCTGGCGGTGATGATGTACTTCGCCTGGCGGCGGCGCCGGTCGCCCTATTGGCGGTTGGGATTGGCGCTGTTGGCGCTGCTGTTCCTGCTGTTCGCCAAGGCGGCGTATGACTGGCACCGCTATGGCTAGCGGCGCCATGACGGGTTATTCCACGTTGATCATCCAGTTGACGCCGAATTTGTCGGTCAGCATGCCAAAGCCTTTGGCCCAGAAGGTAGCTTGGTACGGCATCGTTACCTGGCCGCCCTGCGCCAGATTGTCGAACAGTCTGCGTCCTTGTTCCGCATCGCTGGGGTTCAGCGACAGCGAGAAACCTTTGTGAGAAGCGCCGCCGCTGTCATCTTGCGGACAGCCGTCGGAGGCCATCAGTACGCCGTCGCCGATCAGCAGGCGCGCATGCATGATCGCTTCCGGATTGGCGTCCTGCGGCCCGCCTTGCCGGGCCTCTTCGGGCATGTCTTTATAACGCATGACCATTTCAATTTTGGCATTCAACTGCTGTACGTAGAAGTTAATCGCTTGCTCACAGTTACCGCTGAAAAACAGATAGGGTTGTACCAGCATGACATTGACCTCGGTTGTGGCCCGACAGGCAACGACCGGCCCTCGAGCAGGAAGAAATGGTTGCTGGCGGCAATAATTGCCGTCGGTGACTTATTAGTGTAGTTCCCCTGACGCAGAATGCTTGTGCGAGGCGAGCGCCTTCGCCGGCGGCGTGACGGGCGAAGGCGCGAAGGCGGTTAATACAGCGAAGGTTCGCCGGGTGGGCGGGTTTTAAAGCGGCGGTGCAGCCACATATATTGGTCGGGGGCCAGCAGCACCTGTTCTTCCACCACGCGGTTCATCTTGGCCGCCGCGCGCGTTTCATCATCCAGCGGGAAGTCCGTCAGCGGCGGCTGCACGATCAGCTCATAGCCCTGCGCATTTGGCAGGCGGCGCGGCACGAAAGGCACGATCGACGGCCGCCCCAGGCGCGCCAGGATAACGGTACCGGTGGTCGTGGCAGCGTTTTCCACCGCGAAGAACGGTGCGAACACGCTGCTTTGCGGCCCATAATCGTGATCCGGCGCGTACCACAGGATTTCGCCCTGTTTCAGGTTGCGGATCATGCCTTTGATATCTTTACGATCGATCATGAATTTATTCGAGCGCAGCCGGCCGCGGGTCTGTACCCACTCCATCAGCCTGTTGTTGTGCGGGCGATGCACGCCGATGCCGGGATTTTGCATGCCGAAAATGCGCGCGCCCAGTTCCAGCGTCAGGAAATGCAGACCGATCAGCAGAACGCCTTTGCCGTCCTGGCGCGCCAGCCGCATGTTTTCCATGCCGCTCACTTTGAACCAGCGGGCGATGCGCCAGTCGGGCCAGAACCAAGCCATGCCGACTTCGAACAGGCCCATGCCGACGGACTCAAAATTTTTGACGATCAGCGCCTCGCGCTCGGCGGCGGGCATTGCGGGGAAGCAGAGTGCTAAATTGCGGCGCGCTATTTTTACCCGGCGTTTCATCAGGCGCATGGCTATTCTGCCAAGGCCGTGTCCGAGTCGATAAATGAGCGGGTAGGGCAGTAATACCAAGAGATAGAGTATTCCCAGCCCTATCCAGAGCAACCAATAACGAGGGCGCAAGAATTCGCGCTCAAAGCGTTGGTTAGAAAACATTTTTCCTGTGATTCCTTTTCTTTCCCAATGGGACCTTAACCCACGTTGTGATAAGGCGAATGATAGAGCATTTTGTGCTAAATAGGATTTTCCATTAATGCTTTTCTTACACTTTATTTAAGCGCAGGCGAAAAACGGAGTGAGATAGGATTTTTACCGAGGAAAGGGAGGGTATTTCCCGCTATTTCAACCGGCTGGCGAAATTGAAAAATAAAGACACAATTAAGCACATCGCAAAAGTGACAACTGCTATGTAACCTTAATGAAACAGTAACGCGGCGGAACCGTCCCAAACGGCGGCCAGTGCGTACAGTAGCGCGAGAATCAAGACAAAAGGTGCATTGAACATCGGCGTTTCCTCCAGGAGGATATGTTTAAAGTTTAGCCTTGTGAGATGACAGCGCGATGAAATCAGATCATTTTTTGCACGGTGAAATTCAGACGGACGGAAATGGGTAAACCGCTGATTTTTTACTATAGTCATAGTGTGAAGTTGTGCGTTTGCCGCCGGACGCCTCCGCATTGAGCGGCAGCGGGCAGGTTGCCCAGAGCAAGATCGCGGAGCGGACGACGCCTGGCGCGAAACATGTGACGCAATTCTCAGAGGGTTGGTCTGTAAGGATTTGACATGTCATATGAAAATGACGATCTAAACGGTGTTGAGCAACCGAGCGACTACGTGAAAACCACCGCCTGCGAAGTGAGCAGCGGTGTAAAAGCAGCGCTCGAGCAATCATGTGCCTGCCTCAAGGATCACCCTTGGGCGGGGATAGGCGCCGGTGCCGTCGTGGGCCTGGTAATAGGATTTCTGTTAGGCAAAAGGTAATAGGGAGAGTAAAGATGGGCATCATTTCCTGGATCATTTTTGGTTTAATCGCCGGTATCTTGGCCAAGTGGATTATGCCGGGCAAAGACGGCGGCGGCTTTATTGTGACCGCTATATTGGGGATCGTGGGCGCCGTCGTCGGCGGCTATATCAGCACCTTCTTCGGTATGGGCCGCGTTGACGGTTTTAACCTGGGCAGCTTTGTGGTGGCGGTAATCGGTGCCCTGGTGGTGCTTTTTGTCTACAGGAAGATCAAAGGCTAAGCAGCCGTTGCTCAACAGGGTCGCCGCGGCGGCCCTTTTTCGTGAAATCAATCCGGCGGTGCGGCACAGACCGTACCTGCTGAAAGGGGAATATCATGGGTCTGTTCGATAGCGTATTGGGTAACATTCTGGGCGGCGGCGCCAATGGTAAAGGCATCGACTACATCGCCATTATGCAGTGGGTCGAGCAACAAGGCGGCCTGCAGGCCATTTTGGACAAATTCCGTCAGGGGCAGTTCGGTGATATCGTCGGTTCCTGGCTCGGCAATGGCGAAAATCAGCCGATTACCGGCGATCATGTGCAGCAGGCGTTGGGTAGCGACGCGATCAATCAACTGGCTGAAAAACTGGGCATCGATCCTGCGCAGGCATCCAGCACCATTGCACAGTTCTTGCCAACGGTCGCGGATGCCGCCTCGCCAAACGGTGAAGTGCAGCAAGACAGCAACGAACTGGGCGACATGGTCGGCAAGCTGTTCAAATAACGTTCATGCTCCCGGCGTCTGGCCGGGGGCATTCACTCCGCTAATTCCCTCGATCGCCGTCAACGCCTGCTGCAGATGCGCCACCCAGGCGCGCACTTTCTCCGGAATAAATCGTAAGGCGGGATAGACCGCGTGCAGCGCCATGGGCGGGTAGCGGTATTCCGGCAAGACGGGCACCAGCGCCCCCGTCGCCAGTTGCTCGGCGATTAAAGGCCGTTGAGCGCCGCCGATACCGGCCCCAGCCTCAATGGCGGCCAGCAGCGATAGCGTATTGTTGGCGCGGAACGTGGGCCGCAGCGCCACCACCTCGAGGCCGTGTGGGCCGAACAGGGTAAGCGTATCGCCGTCGTTCAAACCGCTGTAACGAATGTGCGCATGTTTAGCCAGCTCCGCCGGCGAACGTGGCTCGCCATGCTTGGCCAGATAGGCCGGAGACGCCACCAGCAGGCGTTGCAGCTCGCCCAAACGTTTCGCCACCATGCCGGGCGCATGCAGTTCACCGAAGCGCAGCGCCACGTCGATGCCTTCGCCGATCACGTCGGCGCGCCGATCGTCCAGCAGCAGCTCGATGACGAGGTTCGGATGACGTTGCTGGAAAGCGATGGCCAGCGGTGTGACGTGCAACTGCCCGAACCCGGTCGGGGCGTGAATGCGCAGATTGCCCTGCAACTGGTGGTGCAGGCCGTGCAGTGCATCTTCCGCTTCGTCGACCGCCGCCAGAATCGGTTTGAGGCGCTGATAATAACCGCTGCCGGCATCGGTCAGGGTGACCGCCCGTGTGCTGCGAAACAGCAGTTGGGCCCCCAGTTGCTGCTCCAGGCCGGCGATTTGCTGACTGACCGCCGGCTGCGTCAAACGCAGATCGCGAGCGGCGGCCGACAGGCTGCCCAGTTCCGCCACCCGCATAAAGGTTTTCATTGCGTTCAGCTTATCCATGTCGATCTTGCCTATAGATTTTTCTTATAAGTGTTAGTGGAAAGCCTCTTCTACCGCAAGTATCACTAATCAATAACACTCAGGGTATCGACAACCTGAGGAGTGGCAAGATGAATACAAAGCGACAGGCATTGGTGATCGGCGCCAATGGCGTGATTGGGCGCCGATTGATTGAGGAGCTGACCGGCCAGGGCTGGCAAGTGGTGGGCGTCTCGCGTCGGGGTGGGGAACCGGCGCCGGGAGTGCGCCACCTTCAGGTTGATCTGCTGGATGCGGCGGCGACGCGCGACGCGCTGCGGCCGCTGAGCGCGGTGAGTCACGTTTTCTATGCCGCCTATCAGGATGCGCCGGACTGGGCGGGGCTGGTGGCGCCGAATCTGCAGATGTTGCAGCACGTCGTCGAGGGGCTGGAGCCGACCGCACCGGCGTTGGAGCACATCAGTTTGATGCAGGGCTATAAGGTGTATGGCGCACATTTGGGGCCGTTTAAAACGCCGGCGCGCGAAAGCGACGCCGGGCATATGTCACCGGAGTTTAACGTGGCGCAGCAGCAGTATCTGGCGCAGCGGCAGGCCGGCAAACGTTGGCGTTGGAGCGCCATTCGCCCGAGCGTGGTGGGAGGCTTCTCCCTTGGCAATCCGATGAACCTGGCGTTAAGTATCGCGGTTTATGCATCGATCAGTAAAGCGCTTGGGCTGCCGTTGCGTTTCCCCGGCAAGCCGGGCGCTTATCACAGCCTGCTGGAAATGACCGACGCCGGGCTGTTGGCGCGTGCCACGCTGTGGGCGGCGACCGAACCGGCGGCGGCCAATCAGGCGTTTAATATCAATAACGGCGATCTGTTTCGCTGGAGCGAGATGTGGCCGAAAATCGCCGCTTACTTTGGGCTGGAATGTGCACCGCCGCTGCCGATGCCGCTGGAGAGCATGATGGCGGACAAAGCGCCGCTGTGGCGGGAGCTGGTGCAACGGCACCAATTGGCCGAGCCGGACTATCGCGCGGTGGCCGGCTGGCGTTTCGCCGATTTCGTCTTTTCCTGGGACTATGACATGTTCGCGGACGGCAGCAAGGCGCGGCGCTTCGGTTTCCATCAGTTCGTCGAAACCGAAGCCATGCTTTTCTCGCTGTTCGATGAGTTCCGCCGTCGCGGCATCATCCCCTGAGCGTGGCATCGGTTTCCCCGCAGCGCAGACCGCGGGGAATGGCCTCAGAACGTCAGCATGATCTTGCCGATGTGCTCGCTGGACTCCATCAGCGTATGCGCGGCGGCGGCCTGCTCAAGCGGGAAGGTTTTAAAAATTTGCGGTTTCAGCACGCCGCGTTCCAGCAGCGGCCAAACCTTCTCGCGCAGCTCGGCGGCAATCTGCGCTTTGTCCGCCACGCTGCGCGAACGTAGCGTTGAACCGGTATGGGTCAGGCGTTTCAACAGCAGCGGCATCAGATTGAGCTCTTTCACCACGCCGTTTTGCGTGCCGATTTGCACGATGCGGCCTTCCATCGCCGCAGCCTGATAGTTTTTGGCTACATAATCGCCGGCGATCAGGTCGACGATCACGTCGGCACCTTTGCCGTTGGTGGCGTCTTTGGTGCGTGCGACAAAGTCTTCGCTGCGGTAGTTAATCGCCACGTCGGCGCCCAGCGCCAGGCTGGCCTGACGTTTCTCTTCGGATCCGACGGTGGTGATCACCTGGGCGCAGAAGGCCTTCGCCAGCATGGTGGCGACCGTGCCGATACCGGAGGTGCCGCCATGGATCAACACGGTCTCGCCGGCCTTGAGGTGACCGCGCTGGAACACGTTGACCCAGACGGTAAAGAAGGTTTCCGGCAGCGCGGCGGCTTCGGTCAGGCTCAGACCTGCCGGTACCGGCAGTGCATTGCTTTCATGCACAGTGCAGTATTGCGCATAACCACCGCCGGCGATGAGGGCACAAACCCGATCGCCGGGCGCGAAGTGGGTCACCCCTTCACCGATAGCCACCACTTCGCCGGCGATTTCCAGGCCGGGGATATCCGAGGCGCCGGGCGGCGGCGCATAGTTTCCCTGGCGCTGCAGCACGTCGGGGCGGTTAACGCCGGCGGCGGCGATTTTCACCAGCAGTTCGCCTGCCTGTGGTACGGGTACCGGACGTTCGGTAACGACCAGAACTTCGGGGGCGCCCGGCTGGCTGATTTCAATCGCTTTCATCGTACCGGGCAGCGCTGCATTTGTTGACATGGTTACTCTCCTCATCGTGGCGGACGTGGCGATCGGGCAAAACGTCCGCAATAAAGTCTGCTCTTAGCTTAGCGAAATCGAATGAGGCGCGCGTGGTCGAATAGAGCGGTTTTACGAGGAAGGGGCGAAGCCGCCGCGATGGGCGGCAGGGTATCAATCGTTAGGCGGGATGCGGAACCCTTTCAACGAGACGATGAAGTGTTCTTTTCCTTTGGAAATCTTGGCGCCTTTATCGCACCACAGGCTGGCAAGCTGGAAGAAGTCGTCGCTGCCGATGTCGTAGGCCAGTTCGATTTTCTTGGCGGTGCCGGCGCGGATGAGTTTTTCTGCTTCCTGATGGTTTGCAGCTTTAATTATGGTCATGGGCGAAATCCTTGGTGTTAAGCCAGAGCGGATAAACGCAAATTATCATATGGCCATAATGTGACAATTTTGTGATGAAAGCATGACAGTCCGCAAAGGCACGGCGCGCGATGTGCCGGGCCCTCGCGGTGAAAGCGCGTTGCCGGTTACCGATCGTACGGGCGGACGAGTGTGCTTTTTTTCTGAGATTTTAAATGTTTGTAGAGGGCGAAACCCGCAATGCCGGCCAAGACGGCCAGGAGGGCAAGGGATCCTGTGGCCATGAACGTTACCTCCGAATAAGAATGGCAAGGAGGCGTATTTGTGACATTCATCACTTTGTGGGGCAATGAGAGCAATCTGTAATCGGAAGACGCGTTGAGGGAGGGACCAAAAAAAAGCGCCTATAGGGAGGCGCATAAAGATTTGCAACACAGCTTGTTGTGTTCAACACCAGGAGGAGTGGTGAACTAAGGCATATTCTATGCAGCGGCAAAGGAGGCTGATATAGGTATTACTCCGAAAGCGCCACTACCACTCATAGCCCAGCTGAATGTTGTAATCGGGATCCTGATTGGTGGAATAAGGATCAGACTGACGGCGGCGATCGGTTTTCTTCACCGGGCCTTCATATGCGGGATAAGGTTTGGCGCGCGGTTTGCTGCAGCCTGGATGATCGCACTCGATATCGACGCGAAAACCGCTTTTATCTCTCGCCTCTGCCCAGGCAATCGGCGGTTTTTCCGCTTTGGGGGCCGGCCCTGAAGGGGCTGGCGGTTTGGGCGCGGGAGCCACGCTGGGCTCGGGGGCTTGATAATTGAGTTCCAGTGCACTCTGGGGAGCGCTGTAAGCGGCAAAGGCCAGCAGGGCGGCGGCGCTGGCAGCCGGTAATGTAAGCCATCTCGGCATGGTGAATCTCCCTGAATGATTTCGTCAGGCAACTATAAAACAGCAGAACGAGAATTACTATCATTTGCCTTGGGCGTTACGGGTGAGCCAGGCGGCGCCTCGAACGGTAGACAGGGTCAAATCCTGCGCGTTTAGCCGAGATTAGCGTCCCGTCACGGCGAAAAAGGTTGCTATTGCCGCTCGCTCATGAGTTAATGATGTCGGCCTGTGGTACAGACCTATTTATGCACGACATTTTGAGTAAAGTAGTTCAAATTTAAAGCGTTATCCCGGATAGCCCTTCTCTGACGAATTTCCTTTCCAGTGCCTCCATAAGTAACTGATGACCGGCTACCTCGCCCATGGCGGCTTACATTTATTATTGAAGGAAATTAGACATGTCTAACATGATCAAAGGTCAAGTGAAGTGGTTCAACGAAGCTAAAGGTTTTGGTTTCATCACCCCAGCAGACGGCAGCAAAGACGTATTCGTACACTTCTCTGCTATCCAGGATCAAGGCTTCAAGACCCTGGCTGAAGGCCAGAACGTACAGTTCTCTATCGAGAACGGTGCGAAAGGTCCATCTGCGGCTAACGTTACCGCTATCTAATTGGCGTCTAGCGCTGATTGAAAAAAACCCGCCGCGGCGGGTTTTTTTATGCCTGCCATTTGGCAGCGCGCAAAAAAAAGCCCGCAAGTCTGCGGGCAAAAGTTCCTTGTTACTTCTTCATTTGCGAGCGCTTCTCTGGGGGGGAAACGCCTGAAGACAGGCTACGCGAGGCCGGCTTAAGATTCTGCGGCCAAACCGTTAAGAAAGTGAAAATCCAGGCGGCTGCTACGCTGATAGCAGAGGCCGGCGGGGCTAGAGCGGTGTCCATTACCCTCGCTTTTGTAATACACTGACGGCAATCGCAAATAATGGGGAACGGTATGCAGGTTAACGATCGAGTGACGGTAAAAACAGACGGCGGCCCGCGGCGTGAAGGCGTCATTCTGGCCGTAGAGGTGTTCAACGAAGGCACCATGTATCTGGTTTCTCTTGACGACTACCCGGCGGGCGTATGGTTTTTTAATGAAATCGACAGCCGTGACGGCACGTTTGTGGAGCTCTGTCGCGAGCACGATGGGCAGTAACTTCGGCTAATCTCATTAATTTGCTAATGAAATTGTCCATTTTGAGATTATTTCATGGCGGTAAGATTATTTTTATCGACGGCAAAAAAATACCCGCTGCGCTAGCGGGGGATAACGCAGCAGGTATTCTTTTAAGGGTCTCGGCGCCTGATATCCAGATGACATTATCACCGGGTATTTAACGGCCGGCAAAACAGAGTGGGGGCGTTCTCTGTGGTTCAACGGCTATTGACAAATATTCCACTGGTCAAGGTATCGGTCAAACGAACAACGTGGTAAATGATCTGCTTGTTGTGCGTTTTTATTTTCCGCTTGATGTTTCCTTTGTGGGAAGAGACCGTTTTGGCCTTTATTTGCATCTGGTCTGATATCTGGATGGTGCCTTGACCGGACATCCACATGCGTAACATGTTCGATTCAGTCTGGCTCAGCGTTACCGGCGTTTGATCCAGAGAAGATTTCTCCGTTCGGAGGGACGTTCTCTCGAGATAGTGACTAAGTAGCTGATTCATAGTCTCTGGTTTGATGGATTTTGACGATATGATGACGTTCTTGCGAACATATAAATAATCGTCGAAATGTACGTTGGTAATGGCCATGAAGATGAAGAATAACGTATCCGGGTGCAGTGAAATCACCCGTTTTATTCGCTCGGTGGCGTTTGCTTCGTGGATGAAGCAGTCCTCGTTAATAAACACCAGGCTGGGATTCAACTTACTGCATTTTTCGTGCAGGCTGTCAATGTCCTCGATGGCATTAATATGGCGTTTCTTCACGCCATGCGAAGTCAGATAGTCGGTTAAACCCAATCTGGTATAGCTACATGAATCCATGATGATCGTTGGCATATCGCACCCCCACTTAAATCCGTTTTACTGCGGTAATATGAGAAAAAGCCTAAAAAGCCGAAAGGCAAAATGGAGCAATAATTCAGTGTAGCGAGTGTTCTATCAATAAACACGGCGTCACTCAATGATATTTTCATACTAAACTTATTAATTGCATGAATCTATAAGTTTGGCTTAAGTCAGAACGATCTGCTGCCCGTCCAGCTTCGGCATGTTGAGCCTGATTTGCGCTTGGCGCCCGTGCCTGTCTGCATTGCTTGCCGCGAATCTGTTCATCATGTCACGAAACAAAATTTTAGTTTGCTAGGAAAAGTCTTAAAAAAAATTCATGTGTCGTTTTTTTGAAGTGTTTCAGCGCATTTTTTGAGTGGTCAAAAAACGCCTCCCCCGAAGGTCTTTGTTTTTTACATATAAAAATCATTATGTTGCGGTGCTTTTTTCTTCTCAAGCTAATGATAAGCATTTCTTTTTTTATCATAACAACAAACAAAAGTTAACATTATGGCCGGAATGTGTAGCTTAATTGTTGCTATAAGTCACCGTTTTACAATGAGTTATCTGGATATTTATTTCACGTGGAATAGTTTTCGTGAATGTTTAACGGTGATTCAGTGATTTTTCTAAACTATCATCCTGCTGCCCGATCCGCGGGGCAGGAATGGCAGGTCGGAGTTGTCTCTGGCCCGCGTTGGTTTTAACTTGCCTCTCCACCTTTCAAAAAACAGGATGCCGCGGTGAGACGGAATCAGTATGGGCAGCCGATAGGTGAAGCCCTCCCTCATTGGCAGCCGGCAGGCATGCCCGGGCACACATCGTTGCAAGGGCGGTTTTGCCGCCTCGAACCGCTTAACCTCGAGCGCTGGGGGGATGCGCTTTATCAGGCTTATCAAACCGCCGAGGACGATCGCGACTGGACCTATTTGTTTTGGGAACGGCCGCAGTCGCGCGCAGATTTCCAGCATTATCTCCAGGCGCAGACGTCCAACGCAGACAGAAACACGATGGTGGTGATCGATCGGGCGAATGGGCGCGCGGTAGGAACCTGCGCCTTTTTGCGCATCGATCCTGGCAACGGCGTGGCCGAATTGGGCACCATCAACTGGTCGCCGCTGATGAAGCGCAGCGCGCTGGGCAGCGAGGCGATTTTCCTGATGCTGCGGCATCTGTTCGACGATCTTGGCTACCGGCGCTGCGAATGGAAATGCGATAGCCTCAATCTGCCTTCGCGCCAGGCCGCCGAGCGCTTGGGTTTCCGCTATGAAGGCACGTTCCGCCAGGCGGTCGTCGTCAAAGGACGCACGCGCGACACCGACTGGCTGTCGATTGTCGACGGGGAGTGGCCAGCGCGGTGCGCGGCGTTTGCCGCCTGGCTGTCGCCGGATAACATCAGCGATGACGGGCGGCAAGAGCGGCGTTTGCAGGCTTTCCAACTCGGCTAGTGCGCCGCGCGCGTTAGGCCGTTTCCGCCAGGCAATGGCGCAGCGAGTCCAGCGCCAGCCGGATGTCCCGTTCCTCCGTCATCCAGTTGACCAGTGCGGCGCGGATCCCCGGCTGAAGGTTATAGGTCGTCGGGGTGCAACGCACCACGCCGTGCCGGTTAAGGCGCTCGAGAAAGCGATCGCGCGCCGCTTCGCTGTCGCCCTGCGGGTGGCTGAGCGCGAAGCACACCACGTTCAAATTCACCGGCGCCAGCAGCTGGAAACCGTCGTCGGCTGCCAGCGCCGCACCCAGCGCCTGCGCCAATCGGACGTTGCGCTCGACGATATCCCGTATGCCGCTGCGGCCATAGGCTTTCAACGTCAGCCAGAGCGGCAGGGCGCGAAAGCGGCGCGAATTTTCCGGTGTCAGGTGCAGATAGTTGTCCGGCCGCGGCGTCGGCGCTTCCAGGTAGGCTGAATGGTTCTGAAATACCTGCATCTGCAGATTCAGGTGGCGGGTAAATTGGATCGCGCTGTCATAAGGTACGTTCAGCCATTTGTGCGCATCGACGGTGATGGAATCGGCATGCTGCCAGCCCTCGAGCCTTGGGGCGTACAGCGGCGAGCAGGCCGCCACGCCGCCGAAAGCCGCATCGACATGCAGCCAGAACGGATAGCGCTCCCGCACCGCCAGCAGACGCGGCAGATCGTCGAAGGCGACGGTGTTGACCGTGCCGGCGCTGGCCAGCACCAACGTGGGGCGGCCTTCACCGGCGGCGAGCTGTCGCTCCAGCGCTGCCATATCCATGGCTTCCGAGTCCGGCAGGCTGGCGACGGTCGTCAGCGCGTCGCGGCCGATGCCGAGCATGCTGAGCGCCTTCACGCTGCTGGAATGCGGGTTGGCCGCCAGCACCCGGATCGGGCCCAGCGCCGCCAGGCCCCGTTGGGCGATATCCACGCCGTGCTGTTGCCCCAGCCACTGCCGGCCAATGGCCAGTCCGGCGAAATTGGCCATGGTGGCACCGCTGACCAGGCTGCCGCTGAACGCTTCCGGCAGGCCCAGCAGGGATTTCAACTGCGTCACGGCGGCCAGCTCGATCGCCGCAGCGATCGTATCATGGCTGAGTTGGCTATTTTGGTCTGTCACGCTAACCAGCCAGTCCGCCGCGACCGCCGCTGGGGTACCGCCGCCGGTGACGAAGCCGAAATAACGCGGGCCGGCGCTGGCGGAAATGCCCGTCTGATAACGTTGCCAAAAATCATCCAGCGCCGCCAGGGCGCCTTCGCCGTTTTCCGCCAGCCGATCGTCACCGGGTTGCAGTTGCTGTTGCGTGAGCGGTGGGCAGACCGAGCGCTCACGCAGCCCGGCCAGAAAATCTTCCGCCAACTGGCGGGTGTGGTCGAGGATCTGCGGAAACTGTGTAAGATCCTGTTGTAAACGTGGGTGCATGGCGGCTCCGAAAGCATCAGGGATAGATGGCATAAACATAGAACAGTTGCGGGCGGGTCAAAATCGATGAAAAATAACCGTTTTGGATAGCATGGTTAACCAGTGATGAGTGAGCGCCTTCCCCTGCATGTCTTGCCGACCTTTGTTATCGCCGCCAGGTTGGAGAATCTGCGCGCCACGGCGCAGCAGGTGCATTTAACGCACGGCGCGGTCAGCCAGCAAATTCAGCTGCTGGAGCAGGCGGTCGGCCACCCGCTGTTTGAACGGCGCGGGCGCGGTGTGCGTCTGAATGCGGCCGGGAAAGAGATGCTGGCGGCGGTAGAGCCGGCGCTGCAGGCGTTGCAACAGGGCGTTGCCCGCGCCCGGCGCGCTGCGGCAAGCCAGACGCTGCGCATCAGCGTGCTGCCGTCTTTTGCTCATTATTGGCTGCTGCCGCGTCTGCCGGCCTTCCATGAAGCCTGCGCCGATATTGCGCTGGATATCGATGCGTCGCTGGCGCTGCAGGATCTGTCGCAGCGCGGGTTCGATGCGGCGATCCGCATCGGCAACGGCCAGTGGGCGGGGCTGCAGGCCCAGCGCATCGCGTCGGGTGACGTGCTGCCGGTCGCCTCGCCGGACATGGCGCGGCAGTGGGGAACGGCATTCGAGAACGGTGGCGACGTTCCCTTGCTGGAGCACGACGTCAGCCCGTGGCGCGACTGGTTCAATGCACAAGGGCGCACGCGGTGTGGGCGGCAACAGGCGGTGTTCAACGATGCCGGATTGTTGATTCGCGCGGCCGAGCAGGGGTTCGGCATTGCGCTGGCGAAAAAGCTGCTGGTGCAGGATGCGATCGACGCGGGGAGGTTGGTGGCATTGGCCGCGCCCTGCCGCCTGAGCGAGGACGACGTTTATCTGGTGTGGCCGCAGACCGCCGGGCTGACGACGGCGGTCTTACGGTTGCTGCAGTGGCTGCAGCAGCAGTTGGCGGCGGTTTAACGGCGCAGCCACGCCGGCTGCGAGGTGCCGAGCGTGGTCGCCGGCAGCGCCCATTGCAGCGCCGTGCCCTGCAGGCTTAACGGAGCGCGCAGGCGTTGCGCGGCGCCCCAGAAAGTCAGTTCTGTTTCCGGATCCTCGTCGGCGGGGGCGGCCGGCGCCAGCGGTTCCGGCCGATAATCTGCCGAACAGGGATGCGCCAGCAGCAGTTGTGCCGTGCGCGCCAACGACAGCCGCGCGTGGTAGCCGGTGCCGCGGCTCAGGCGTTGTGCCATACCGGTCAGCACCGCCGTCGCCATCAAATAGCCGGTGGCGTGGTCCAGAGCCTGTACCGGCAGCGGCACTGGCAAACTGGCGCTGCGCCAAACCATGCCCGCCTCCGCCAACCCGCAGCTCATCTGCACCAGGCTGTCGAAACCGCGCCGGGTGCGCCACGGCCCGCTCCAGCCGTAGGCATTCAGGCAGACGTCGATCAGGCCCGGCGCCAGCGCGCGTCTTTCCTCCGCGCCATAGCCCAATTTCTCCAACGCACCGGCACGGTAGCCATGCACGATCACGTCGGTGTTTCTCAGCAGATGTTCAAACGTATGGCGATCGTGCGCATTGGTCAGGTTGAGGCGCGCGCTGCGCTTGCCCAGCATCACCTCGTGCTCGACGCCGGGTTCATCCCAACCGTAGGGATCGATGCGCAGCACGTCGGCGCCCAAACCGGCGAGAAAACGGGTGGCGATCGGCCCGGCGAGAATGCGCGTCAGATCCAGCACCCGAACGCCGTGCAGCGGCCGGGCGACGGGCAGCGCCCAGCCCGGCGGCGGCGCTTCCGGCTGCAGCGAGGTGTGGATCAAGGGTTCGAGCGCCACGCTCTTGCCCTGAATATGTTGTCGCCACGCGGCCGCCGAGCGCATTTGGGCCGCGCAGCCGCCGGCCTCGATCACTGCCTGTTCCAGCTCGCTTTTTTTCCAGCTCAGCACGCGCGCCGCCAGCGTGCCTTTATCCGATGCCGGGCCCATCACCTGTTCCACGGCTCTCCGATGATGCGGCGCATTGGTATGCAGGCGTATCCAGCCATCCGCCGTCTCGTAGTCGCCGGCCAGCGCGTCCCAGGCCGCAGGCAGCGTCCAACCCAGCGGACGCAGCGTCCAGCCGAACCAGAGCGAGGCCAGGCGTTGATCGATCCAGACCTGCGGTGCTTCGGTTGCTTCGCGGCGAAGCAATTCGGCGCAGGCCAAACCGGCGGCGCTCCAGGCGGCGGTCGCCAATTCGGTGACGGGAAAAGCCGAAGGCAATGCGCCGACGCCGCTTACGGTTAACCGGTCGGCGGGGGCGGGCCGTTGCCCCAGGCTTTGCCAAATCTCGTCGAGCAGAGTGTGAGTCAGAGGCGTCATCGGCCACTCCTTGCGGGTCGTCGGAAATATAGCCTAGCGTAGCCCACCGCCGGCGACCTTGCTAAGGCGCAACGTCGAACGTGCGACCGTCGGCCAGTTTGGCGCGCAGGCTGTGGGCTGCGATGCCGGCGACCGGCTGCGCGCTGAAGTTGGCGGTCAGCGTCGACCCGTCGCTGAACGTCGTCTGTTGCACCCAGCCGTCCCGATCGAGCCAGCGGAAGTCGGTCAGCGCTTTGTCCCACAGGGCCTGATGCAGCGGCCGGAAGGCGGCGTCGGCGCGTTTGATTGCCGGCAGGCGGGCCGCCAGGGTGGCGCGGCTCAGATGGAACATCGGCGCAGTGTTATACAGCTGGCTGAGCAGGCTGCGGGTGGTCTGAACGTCGCTGAACTTCAGGTTGTCGTAATTCCAGTGGTGGCTGCTGACGATTGCATCGTGGAAAACGGCCTGGTACAGCGGCAGGCGGTAACGCGGATCGAATTCGACGGTGCGGTAAGGCTGCTTCACCTTGGCGGGGCGGAAGAAAAACGCCGGTTGGGCGTTGGGCCACCAGGCGCCGAGATAATAGGGCGAGGATTTATCCTGATTCATCTGTTTATCGCCCCAGCCGAATCCCCAGGTTTCCATGCCGTGGGCGAACATCAGGCTGCGGGCGGTCACCGCATTGCCGTCCTCCGAGCCGAGCGGCAGCTTAAGAGTGGTGCTGAACCAGGCCAGCCTGGCGTTGCGCGCTTCGGCCATCTGCGCCGCGCCGGTCGGGTGGTTGGGCTGATAGTCGTCGGAGACCATGCCGGTGCCGTCCACGTCGAGAAACAGGCTGTTCAACCCGGCCAGTTGCACCAGCTCGCGCATGCGCTGTTGAGAATAGGGCAGGACGCAGCCCGGGTTGAGGTAGTAACCCTGTTTGCCGAATCCGGGTTTCTTGCTGCCGTCGGCGCGCACGATGGCGCAACTTTCCCGCAGCGCCGTCGGCAGTTGCGCGGTGAGCCAGCTGTCGTTCACGCCGCGTGGAATGGCGGTATCGTAGGAGTCGTAGCTGGCGATCAGATAGCCGGCCGCCTTGGCGGCGGCCACCGCCTGCGGGTGCAGGAAGGCGGCGGTCCAGTTATCGGTGCCCAACCACAGGCGCGGTAAGCCGGCCTGGCGCAGCGCGTCGATCACCGGTTTGGCCAGCCCTTGCCCCCAACGGTCCGCCGGGGTTAACCAGCGCCCCAGTTCCTGTTGCGCCCGCTCCTGAACCGCAGCGGCCTGGCGCTGCTGCGCCTGCAGAAAATCGGCGTCATCCGGCGTGGCGCCCAGCGGGATTTGCGCCGTCAACGCCTGGTTGATGCCGTCGATCAGGGGCTGTTGCTGCCAGCCCTCCGGTGTTTTGCCCGCCAGCTGCAGCAGGCGCTTTCTGCTCTCGGCATCCATCTTCTGCCGCAGCCCTTCGGCGGCGGGAGAGGCGAGGTAGTGCAGCAACCCCGGCCAATCTTTGACGTCTTCCGCCGCCAGCAATTTATCGCCCCACAGGTAGACATGGGTGGCGCCGATCAGCTTTTCGCCTTCGGGCGCCTGCTTTATCTTCTCGCGCAGGCTGCTGAACTGGCCGTTTTGTTGCAAATAGTCGCGGTAGCGGCGCGCGCCGGACAGCGGCGTGCCGCCGACGTGCAGCAGCACCTCGAATGCCTGCTGTTGATTGAAGCGGTTGAACTGATGCCCGGCGCGCATCTCCAGCTTTTCCTGCGCGGCGGTGAAGGTGACCCGGTTGCTGAACGGCGTCAACATCAGCCAGCTGTAGACCTTGCCCTGGAATTGCTGGCTCCACAGCGGCAGCTTCAGATCCCAGTTGGTATCCAGCGGCGTCATTTCCGTCGTCAGGTAATGGCGCCAGACCGCGTTGTCGAGCGGAATGCGGCTGCCTTCGCCGATCGGCAGCAACAGCGTTTCCGCCTGCGGCGGCAGACGATACCAGGTCAGAAGCTGTGGCCGCTCGCTGCTGAAGCTCAGGCGCAGATCGCCGTCCTCCAACCTGGCGCTAACCTTGACCGCACTCTGCGGCCAGCGCCAGCTGGCGCGTTGTGGCGACGCGGTGAGATCCGCCACCGGTTGCGCGGGCTGCGCCAGATTGACCGGCACAGCGCCGGCGGCAATGCGCAGCGTGGCGGGATCGAGTTCAAACTGCGCGTCACCTTGCTGCAGCAACAGGGCATCGGCGGGAAAGCTGACGAGCAGCGCGAGCGCGAGCGGGGAAAGTCGGTGTTTCATCGGGGGCGTCCTTGAAAGATGAAGGAGGGCAGTTTACCGATAAGCGCACTGCCGCCCAATGTTGCCGTCTTCTATTTGTGACATCGGAATATCATTGCGGTATTTCAGTTTATTTTTCGTTTAATAAATTAGCCTTTACTTCATTACCCGACGTCACTATACTCAGCCAAAATTTCGGTGGAGAAACCCAATTGGACAGTTGTAGTTGTAATAAAATAAATAAGGCAAGCTGACCAATTCTCTTCTGATTTGTTGCTTGCCGTTATCGGCGGGCAGCACCCCTCTCCAGTTATTCCTGAGCTGTGCATACCCGAATAAAAATGTTTCCTGAGGCCTGATGGTTTCAGGTGAATTGAGTTGGACGTTATTATGGTATTCTGCAGCCACAGCCTTTTCCCTCCAGGCACAGCACGCTGATTCGCTGATTTATTTTCGGCGCGATTTTGCGTGTGCTAAACAGCACATGATTTTATCTCCTGCGGTTAATTAAGGGGACAGTCATGGCTATGACTCCTTTCGTTTTAAATTTATTGCTGGCAATGTGCCTGGGCGCGGTGATTGGCGCCGAGCGTCAGTGGCGCCAACGTATGGCCGGCCTGCGCACCAATGCGCTGGTGGCGACCGGCGCGGCAGTCTTTATTCTCAGCTCCATGTCCACCGATCCGGCCAGCGCCGGCCGCGTGGCCGCGCAGATCGTCTCGGGTATCGGCTTCCTCGGCGCCGGCGTTATCATGCGTGAAGGGCTGAACATTCGCGGCCTCAACACCGCCGCCACGCTGTGGTGTTCGGCGGGGATCGGCGTCCTGTGCGGCCTGGGCCAGCATTGGGATGCGGTGGTCGCCACGCTGGTGATCCTGTGCGCCAATATCCTGCTGCGCGAGGCCGCGCAGCGCATCAACCTGCAGCCGCACCAGCAGGCGACCGATCTGGAACTGTGCTATCGCATTCAGGTGACCTGCGGCGAACAGGATGAAATTCTGGTGCGCACCCTGATTCTGCAGGCGCTGAACGGCGTCGCCTTGCGGTTGCAATCCTTGCGCAGCGCCGATATTTCCAGCCCGGGTCAATTGGAAGTGTGCGCGGAAATTACCGCTACACCGGCTGCGCAAAAAGAAATTGAAGGTATTGTCTGCCGTGTCAGTCTGGAAAAAAGCGTGAGTGCCGTTCGCTGGCGCGTCGCGTCCGAATTACCGGTCTGATTAATGATATAAATATTTACTAACTTGATTATATGTTCAGGTTTATTCAGGCACGCCTGAATAACGCGGAGCATTAAGGAGGCGTTATGGACGATGACCCCGGAAGGGAAATGATTTCTGCGTGGCTGACAGGGTAATCACGTTATTCAGTCACGCTAATTAAAAAATTCCACTCTGCGCAGAGTCACCTGTTTATCGGGCGGGATCTCCCTGTGCGCAGAACGAAAATAAGAGAATAGCGTTATGACTCAGATTAATGAAAGAACGCGTCGCCGTGATAAAGACGCGGTGACCTACGCCATTGCGCAAGAGGCGACCAACAGCATCGCCCAAACGCTGGCGAACCTAAAGTGCAACCGCAACGGCTTGACCCAGGACGACGCCGATGAACGGTTGGAGCAGTTCGGCGCCAACCAGGTCGCCCACGATAAGGCGCCGCATGCCTTGATTCAGCTGATCAAGGCTTTCAACAACCCGTTTATCTTCGTGCTGATGGTGCTGGCTGCGATCAGTTTCTTTACCGATTATTGGCTGCCGCGCCAGAGCGGTGAAGAAACTGAACTCACCGGCGTTATTATCATTCTGACCATGGTCACGTTGAGCGGGCTGCTGCGTTTTTGGCAAGAGTACCGCACCAACAAGGCGGCGGAAGCGCTGAAGTCGATGGTGCGCACCACCGCCACGGTGCTGCGCCGCAGCAGCTACAGTGCGCATCCGTTGACGCTGGAAGTGCCGATCCGCGAACTGGTGCCGGGAGATATCATCCAGCTCTCCGCCGGTGACATGGTGCCGGCCGACGTGCGTCTTATCGCTTCGCGCGATCTGTTCATCAGCCAGGCGATTCTGACCGGCGAAGCGATCCCGATTGAGAAATACGATGCGATGGGCAACGTGGCGCAGAAGTCGAGCGAAGGGGAAGTGTCCAGCGAGAACGCGCTGCTTGAGCTCTCCAACATCTGCCTGATGGGCACCAACGTCGCCAGCGGCACCGCTACGGCGGTGGTGGTGGCAACCGGCGGGCGCACCTACTTCGGCTCGTTGGCTAAATCGATCGTCGGTTCGCGGGCGCAAACCGCGTTCGATCGCGGGGTGAACAGCGTTAGCTGGCTGCTGATTCGCTTCATGTTGGTGATGGTGCCGGTGGTGTTGCTGATCAACGGTTTCACCAAAGGCGACTGGAGCGAGGCGGCGCTGTTCGCCCTGGCGGTGGCGGTCGGCCTGACGCCGGAAATGCTGCCGATGATCGTCAGCTCCAACCTGGCGAAAGGGGCGATCGCCATGTCGCGCCGCAAGGTGGTGGTGAAGCGCCTGAACGCCATTCAGAACTTCGGCGCCATGGACGTGCTCTGCACCGACAAGACCGGCACGCTGACCCAGGACCGCATCATTCTCGAGCATCACATCGACGTCACTGGCGCGAGGGATAACGAGGTGCTGCACCTGGCCTGGCTGAACAGCTTCCATCAGAGCGGCATGAAGAACCTGATGGACCAGGCGGTGATCCGCTTCGGGCGCGGCAAACCGGGGATCGAAGCCCTGGGGCGTTTTAGCAAGGTGGATGAGCTGCCGTTCGACTTCGTGCGCCGCCGTTTGTCGATCGTGGTGGCGGACGAAAATGGCAAGCAGCAGCTGATCTGTAAGGGCGCGGTAGAGGAGATGCTGGAGATCGCCACTCACGTGCGTGAAGGCGACAAAACGCTGGAACTGGACGACGCGCGCCGTGCGGCGTTGCAGGCGCTGGCCCGCGAGTATAACGAAGACGGTTTCCGCGTGCTGGTGCTGGCGACGCGCGAGCTGGACGCGCAACGCCCGGCCGACCCGCTGAGCGTGGCCGACGAGCGCGACATGGTGGTGCAAGGGCTGCTGACCTTCCTCGATCCGCCGAAGGAGAGTGCGCAGCAAGCGATCGCCGCGCTGCAGGAAAACGGCGTGACGGTGAAGGTGCTGACCGGCGACAACCCGGTGATCACCTGCAAGATTTGCCGCGACGTCGGGCTGGAGCCGGGTGAACCGCTCTCCGGGCTGCAGATTGAACAGATGGATGACGAAGAGCTGGCGCGCGAAGTGGAACAGCGCACGGTCTTCACCAAGCTGACGCCGCTGCAAAAATCGCGGGTGCTGAAAATGCTGCAGGCCAACGGCCATACCGTCGGCTTCCTCGGCGACGGCATCAACGATGCGCCGGCGCTGCGCGATGCCGACGTCGGCATTTCGGTCGACACCGGCACCGATATCGCCAAGGAGTCGGCGGACATCATCCTGTTGGAAAAGAACCTGATGGTGTTGGAAGAGGGGGTGATCAAAGGGCGCGAGACCTTCGGCAATATCATCAAGTACCTGAACATGACCGCCAGCTCCAACTTCGGCAACGTGTTCTCGGTGCTGGTGGCCAGCGCCTTCATCCCGTTCCTGCCGATGCTGGCGATCCACCTGTTGATTCAAAACCTGATGTACGATATTTCCCAGCTGTCGCTGCCGTGGGACAAGATGGACAAAGAGTTCCTGCGCAAGCCGCGCAAGTGGGACTCCAAAAACATCGGGCGCTTTATGCTGTGGATTGGGCCGACCTCGTCAATCTTCGATATCACGACGTATGCGCTGATGTGGTACGTGTTCGCCGCCAACAGCGTGGAACACCAGGCGCTGTTCCAGTCCGGTTGGTTCATTGAGGGGTTGCTGTCGCAAACGCTGGTGGTGCATATGCTGCGCACCCAGAAGATTCCGTTCATTCAGAGCACCGCGGCGCTGCCGGTATTGCTGACCACCGGGTTGGTGATGGCGCTCGGCATCTACATTCCGTTCTCGCCGCTCGGCGCCCTGGTTGGCCTGCAGCCGCTGCCGTGGGAATACTTCCCGTGGTTGGCCGCTACGCTGGTCAGCTACTGCGTGGTCGCGCAGTTGATGAAGCGTTTCTACATCCGCCGCTTCGGCGAGTGGCTCTAAGCCGTCTCGGTATTCACTTCGGGGGCGAAATTCTTCGCCCCCGCACCGCTACAGCAGTTTGTTGACCAGCAGGCCGAGCATGATGGTCAGCGTGAAGGAAAAAAGCGTGCCGAGCAGCACATACTCGGTGCGCATCTTATCGTCGCTCTGGCGCAGATCGCCGAAACGGAAGATAGATTTGGCCGCCAGCAAAAAACCGATCGCCGGGATTTGCCCCAGCAGCACAAAGGTCAGGATCAGCGTTCTCTCCAGATAGCCAATCTGTTTGCCCGCGCGCAGCAGCGAGTCGTTGTCGGCCTTGGCCGAAGGCGGCATTTGCGGCGTCCAGTGCGCCAGCAGTTGCCCGATCAGCAGGCTCATCGGCAGATAAATCAGGCTGTAGGCCACCAGCACCAGGCCGGTTTGCCAACGCCCCAGTTGCCGCCCCAGCGCGGCGATCAGTTCACCGGCATTCGGCGTCAGCCCCAGCCACAGCAAGGCGATCACCGCCAGATGCAATCCCTGATCGAGCAGGAAACTGCGGGCCGGGCTCAGGCGGTTCATCGCGGTGACTTTCAGCAAATCGATCAGGTAGTGGCTGACGGCGATGACCAGCAGGCTGGCCAGCACCTGAAGTGAAGAAAGCCCGCCGTGTAGCAGGCCGAAACCGGCCACCACCCAAGCGGCCAGCACTCCGTGCAGCAATGCGTGCAACACCAGAAAACGTGAACGTGCGCGATGCTGGATTTTATCTTCCACCCAACTCAGCGGCTGCAGCGGAAAATCCGCCAGCAGGTGGACGAGCAACAGCCAGGCCAGCAAGGGCGCATAGGTCAGATCCATAGTCAGACGATCCTGTTAATGGCGTGAATAAACCGCATTATTTCCTCGTAGGCCGCGCGTTTTAGCGCGGCGGAAACCGTGGAGGCGGCTTTCTGCAGTTGGTCCGCCACGGCGGCGCCGCTGTCGGCGAACATTCTCGTCTGGACGATGCGCGCTTCGGCCTGTGACAGGTGGCCAATCACATGATCTAACATTGGCAGCAGATCGCTGACAATGGCGTTTGTCCGATCGTTGTCGGTTTTCAGAGCCAGCCGACAATTTTTTACCATGGCGTCCAGCGCGCTGCCGGAGTTGATAAAGGCACTGCCGTAACCGGTGGCGTCGGGCCGTTGGCTGCCCAGCCCGATGGCGATGCGCGCATCCCAGTGTGCGGCGCCCATCGCCCGCAGCGCGAGGCGAATGTACACCGCCAGCAACAGCCCGTCCTCCGGGGCGGCCTGTGCCTGGAAGGCATCGCCGCGAAAGATTTCCACCTGATGCAGCCGCCCGTCGCGCTGCAGCCGATCGAGCAGGCGATGCAGCCCATTGAGGTAGTTGACGGTGTCTGACCGGCGAGAATCGACCAGATCGCCGCTGATAACGCTGATTGGCATCGGCATGGCGTGTTCCGTTGTGTGCAGAGGGATGACTATAAATTCGCACCTGGATACGAATATGTCAATAATTCGCCTGTGGATGCGAATTTATCAGATTTTCGCCTGTGAAGACGAAACGAGGCAGGGCGAGGAGTGGGGGATGAACGGCCGGGAATGCGCGGGCCTGTCAGGCTCGCCACCGGCGGCGTAGAGGGAAAATGGCCGGCGACCGGCCGTTCAGAAGCTTTTAACCAGAACGTCACGCGGCATTTCGCTGCCGTGTTTCAGCAGGTGCTCAAACGAACGTTCGCTGCTTTTCAGCTGCTGCAAAAATTCCTGCGGCGACAGATCGTGTTTTTTGCCGCTCATGTAAGCCAGCGCCAGTTCTTTTGCCTGATAGCGGGAGAAGTTGTACATGGTGTCCTCGATACGGTGAATGTCTGTGCTCACGATTGTAGCGAAAGAGCACATAATGAACAGTGGCTTTAGCGTATGGAATCGATAGCTGAAACTTAACTTGCCGGTTGCAATAGCTCGTCGCACAGGCGCTTGATCACCTGAGCCTGCGGCAGGCCGTTGTGCAACATCTGGCGGATATGCTCCGAATCGCTGATGCCCTGGCGGACATGACGCTCGACCGCCTGCAGCACGGCCCGATCCTCCTGTCGCTCGGCGAAACCGCTCAGCGCTTCGAGCGTGTGCAGGATGTGAGCGGTCAGGCTGCTGCGGCGCAGCGTCGCGGGATCGACGTATTCGGCGGCGAAACCGCTGCGATAGGCGTTGATCTTGTTGTAATGGGTGAAGGCATCGTATTCCGGCGCGATCGGCGAGCGGTGTTGCAACAGAAAATCAGCCAGCAGGCGGCAGTAACCGACCAGCAGCACGGCGTGCGCGAGGCGCAGCGGCGTATCGCAGATGCGGATCTCCACCGTGCCCAGCTCCGGTTTTGGCCGCGCATCCCAGTAAATATCCTTGACGCTTTCAATCACGCCGGCGGCGTTCAGCCGTTCGTAGTAGGCGTTGAATTCGCGCCAGCTGTAGATGTGTTCCAGGCATCCGTAGTTGGGGAAGGAATTCTGCGCGCTGAAACGGGAGCTGGCAAAGTGCGTGTCGACGCCCTGATACAGCGGCGACGAGGCGCTGAGCGCGATCAGCTGCGGAAAATAGGGCGTCAGCGCATGGCACAGGTACATCGCCTCGTCCCCGTCGTTGACGCCGAGGTGAATGTGTTGGCCGAACACGCAGGCCAGCTTGGAGAGGTAGCCAAAGCGGCTGGCCAACTGCCTGTAGCGCGCGCTGTCGCTGATGACCTGCTTGCGCCAGTCGTTGCTCAGGTGGCGGCCACCGCCGCAGACGTCACAGCCCAGGCGCTGCGCGCTGCGCCGGACGGTATGGGTCAGGGCGCGTAGTTCGGCGTGCAGCTCACCGAGATCGCGGTGCACCGAGCTGTTCAGCTCCACCATCGATTTGGTGAGCTCATGTTTGACGCGCCGGCGGTCGCCGACCGCGCTGATCACCCGATCGGCCCGATCCGTAAGATCGTAGTGCTCGTCATCGACCAGCTGCAGCTCTATTTCAGTGCCGATGGAGAGCCTTTGCGAACGTTTGAATGTGAGCGGCATGGTGCCTCCTTCCTGCAAGAACGGCATAAAGATAAGTATATGCCTCGGCGAGGGGGACAACGCTTTGTGTTTTATATTTGTTTTTTCGAATATGAAGGTGGTATCTTCACGAGCGATTTGTGAAGAAGATAAGGTTAACGGGAGTGCGACATGACGTCATTGACGCCGCTGAAGTTGTTTAAAAACCTGTCGGACGAGACGCGTCTGACGCTGGTGCTGTTGCTGCGACACGCCGGCGAGCTGTGCGTGTGCGAGTTGTCGGGCGCATTGGCGCTGCCGCAACCCAAAATTTCAAGGCATCTGGCGATGTTGCGTGAAAGCGGGCTGTTGCTCGATCGGCGCGATGGCAAGTGGATACATTATCGCCTGTCACCGCATATGCCGGCCTGGACGGCGGGGATTATTGAGCAGGCTTATCAGTGCCGGCCAGAACAGATGATGGCGTTGGCGCAACGCGTAGCGAAAGGCTGCCCGTAACGGTAAAAAATTTGCGCAAACACATTTGAAAAAACATATATGTTAATTTGAAGAGGCAGTGAGACGGCGATGATAGTGGCAGGGACGATCTTTATTCTGACGTTGGCCTTGGTGATCTGGCAACCGAGAGGGCTGGGCATCGGCTGGAGCGCAGCGTTCGGCGCGGGATTGGCATTACTGAGCGGCGTGGTGCACGTCGGCGATATTCCCGTGGTGTGGCAGATAGTCTGGAATGCGACTGCAACCTTTATCGCCGTCATCATCATCAGCCTGCTGCTGGATGAGAGCGGCTTCTTTGCCTGGACCGCCTTGCACGTCGCGCGCTGGGGCAACGGCAAAGGCCGATGGCTGTTTACCTACATGCTGCTGCTGGGGGCCGTGGTGGCGGCGCTGTTCGCGAACGACGGCGCCGCGTTAATCCTTACGCCGATCGTGATCGCCATGCTGTCGGCGCTCGGCTTTCGCCCTGCGGCGGTGCTGGCTTTCGTCATGGCGGCGGGCTTTATCGCCGATACCGCCAGCCTGCCGCTGGTGGTGTCCAATCTGGTGAATATCGTTTCGGCGGATTTCTTCCGGCTGGGCTTTACGGAGTATGCGGCGGTGATGGTGCCGGTCAACCTTGCCGCCGTGGCGGCGACCCTGGTGATGTTGCATCTGTTCTTTCGCAAGGATATTCCGCGGCGCTACGCGTTGACGCGTTTACCCATACCCCAAGAAGCGATTCGCGATCGTGCGACTTTCCGAACCGGCTGGGCGGTATTGGCACTGTTGCTGATTGGCTTCTTCGCCCTGGAGCCGTTCGGTGTGCCGGTAAGTTTGGTCGCTGCTTGCGGCGCGCTGATTCTGTTGGCGGTGGCGAAACGTGGACGGACGATCAATACCGGTAAAGTGCTGCGCGGGGCACCCTGGCAGATCGTGATTTTCTCGCTGGGCATGTATCTGGTGGTCTACGGGCTGCGCAACGCCGGCTTGACCGAACTGCTTTCCGGCGTGTTGGACGTGCTGGCGCGGCAGGGGCTATGGACGGCGACGCTCGGCACCGGCTTCCTGAGCGCGTTTCTCTCTTCCGTCATGAATAACATGCCAACGGTGCTGGTGGGGGCGTTGTCAATCGACGGCAGCAGTGCGGAAGGCGTCATCAAGCAGGCGATGATTTACGCCAACGTCATCGGCAGCGATCTCGGCCCCAAAATCACCCCGATCGGCAGCCTGGCCACGTTGCTGTGGCTGCATGTGTTGGCAAGGAAGAACATCGTCATTACCTGGGGCTATTATTTCCGCGTGGGGCTGGTGATGACGCTGCCGATCCTGTTCGTCACCCTGGCCGCGCTGGCGCTGCGGCTGTCCGTTTTACCCTAACCGGAGAAACTGTCATGAGCAGTATCAAGATTTATCACAACCCGGCTTGCGGCACGTCGCGCAACACGTTGGCGCTGATCCGCAACAGCGGCGCTGAGCCCGAGGTGATTTTGTATCTGGAAACGCCTCCCAGCCGCGAACGGTTGGTTGCGCTACTGGCCGAGATGGGCATGACACCGCGCGCGTTGCTGCGTAAAAACGTCGAGCCTTACGCCGAGTTGAAACTGGACGAGACCGGTTGGAACGATGAGCAACTGATCGACTTCATGCTGCAACAGCCGATCCTGATCAATCGACCCATTGTGGTGACACCGCTCGGCACGCGTCTGTGCCGGCCATCGGAGGCGGTGTTGGATATTCTGCCGGATCCGCAGCGCGGGGCCTTCAGCAAAGAGGATGGGGAGCCGGTGATCGATGCGCAGGGCCGCAGGATAACCAAAGGCTGATCGCTGCGGCCCTGCGCCCTGGCAAAATCAGTGCAGTTCGGCGCCGCTGCGATCGGCCAGCGCTTCCAGCAGCGGGGCGGAAGGCACGAAGAACAGGGTGCCGCTCACCGCGTGGCTGAAATCGAGCAGCCGATCGTAGTTGCCGGCCGGGCGGCCGATGAACATGTTTTCCAGCATCTGCTCGATCGGCTGCGGGGAGCGCGCATAGCCGATAAAGTAGGTGCCGAATTCGCGCAGGCCGGGGCGACCGAACGGCATGTTGTCGCGCAGAATTTTCACCTCGTTGCCTTGCTCGTCGGTGATGGTGGTCAGCGAACTGTGCGATGACGACGGTTTGACCGCTTCATCCAGCTCGATGTTGGACTGCTTATGGCGGCCGATGATCTTCTCCTGCGTTTCCACGCTGAGCGAATTCCAGCCCTGCATATCGTGCAGGTATTTTTGCACCAGCACATAGCTGCCGCCGCTGAACGCCGCGTCTTCGTCGCCGATCACCGTATAGTCGAAGGCTTCGTGCCCCTCCGGGTTCTCCGTGCCGTCGACGAAGCCAATCATGGCGCGCTGATCGAAGTAACGGAAGCCGTGCACCTCTTCGACCACCGTCACGGCGTCGCCGAGCTTGCCGACCAGCTGCGAGGCCAGTTCGAAACACAGATCCATTTCATCAGCGCGGATATGCAGCAGGATGTCGCCGGGCGTGGCGACGGCGACGCGTTCCCCGCTGCCGATCGGGCTGAACGGATGCAACTGGCGAGGGCGCGGCGCGCCAAACAGCGTATCCCAGGCTTCGGAGCCGAAGCCGCAGACGCAGGTGAGGTTGCCCGCCGGCGCGCGTTTGCCGACCGAACGTACCACGGCGGCGATGTCGCCGCACCAGGCGCGCACCGCCGCCAGATGGGCGGGAACGGGCGACAGGGTGGCGACGATGAAGATGGCATGGCGCGTCACCGGCGTGAATACGGCTTGCGGCGGATTGTTATTTGCATTCATTGCATTCGGCTCCAGTGTGTTCGGGTGAAATCAATCAGATCAAATTAAAGTGCTCGTCGGGTTTCATCGGCGGCGGCAGCGGGCTTTGGTCGTTCATTTCCAGCAGGTTGCGCTCGATGGTGTTGCACATGGCGTTTAACGGCAGATGGTTGGCCGACACGCCGAATGGATCTTCCAGCTCTTCGGCCAGCGAGTCCCAGGATAAGAAGGTATAGGAAATGAACACCGAAACAAACGGTGTCATGTAATGCAGATCGGTCACCAGGGCAAAAGGCAGCAGGCTGCAGAACAGGTAAACGGTGCGCTGCAGGATCAGGGTATAGGCGAACGGCACCGGCGTGCTGGCGAGCCGTTCGCAGCCGCCGAGGGCGTGGGACAGCTCGCTCAGCTTGTTGTCGAGCAGCTCGAAGGTGATGTCGCTCAACAGCCCCCGTCGGCGCAGCTTGCCGATCTCCTGGCCCAACATCAGCAGGATGCGGTTGGTCGGCATCGGGCTGGCGATCACCTCCGCCAGCTCTTTACTGCTGAGATTGTGGTACAGATCGGCGGTCGGGTCGGTGGCGCGCAGCTGATGCTTCAGGCTCCAGCTGAAGGCGATCAGCAGCTTGGCGACCTTCTGATGCACCGCCGGTTCGTCCGGCAGCAGGCTTTTGATCTGACGCAGCAGGGAGCGCTCGGTAATCAGCAGCGAGCCCCACAGGTTGCGCGCTTCGACAAAGCGGCTGTAGCCGGCGTTATTGCGAAAGCCGAGAAAAATGGCGATGGCGATACCCAGCAGGCTGAACGGCGCGATGGTTAAATGCACGCCGAGCTGTTCGTACCATTGATAGCTGATCACCGCCACTATCGACATCAGCACGTTCAGCGACAGGCGAAAGGTGATCTTTGACAGCACGGAACCGTGCCAGGCGAACAGGCGAAAAAACCAGTTCTGATTCGGGCGAATGATCATGACGTGGGTGCTTCCTGGTGTCCTGCTATTGAGAATAGTCGATTCTTATCCGGCGGCGTTAGGCCGCCGTCGTCGATGGCCAGAGCCGCTGCGGGTGCGTATAGACGGTGGCGCGCCCCGGCTTGCTGAAGCCCACCAGCGTCAGGTTGCTGCGTTCGGCTACTTCCACCGCCAGGCGGGTGGCGGCGGAAACGGCGAACAGGATCTCGACGCCGCACATGGCGGATTTTTGCACCATTTCATAGCTGGCGCGGCTCGACACCAGCGCTGCCCCTTGTGACCAGGCCTGTTGGCTGCGGTAACCCAGCAGTTTGTCGAGCGCCACGTGGCGCCCAACGTCTTCACATCCGCCGCTGAGCGCGCCGTCCGGCTGGATCCAGGCCGCCGCGTGGGTGCAGCCGGTCAATTTCCCCACCGTTTGCACCTCCTGCAGCTGCGCCAACGCTCGGTCGAGCAGGGCCAAATCGAAGCGTTGCGTGAAGGGCAGCGGCGCGATGGGGTGGGCGACCTCCTGCAGCTGCTCCACCCCGCAGACGCCGCAGCCGGTGCGGCCGGCCAGGCTGCGGCGCTTCTCTTTCAGCTGCATAAAGCGGCGGCTCGAGAGTTCCACATGCACTTCAATGCCGTTGCAGGCCGGCTGTTGACGGATATCGTAGATATCGTCGGGGGAGGCGATGATGCCTTCGGACAGCGAAAAACCGATGGCGAAGGCCGCCAGATCTTTCGGCGTCGCCATCATCACCACGTGGGAAATGCCGTTGTACACCAGGGCGACCGGCACTTCTTCCGCCAGCCAATCCTGCTGCGCCTGAGCCAGATCGTTGCGCTGCCAGACCGCGTGGCGCGACAGGCATTCCTGTTTGATATCGTCGGTTTCTGCGAGGAGTAGGTGCTTATTCATAACGTTCTCGTGACCGTCGGTGACGAGGCGCCGACGGGAGTGAATTCTTATTAGCAGGTGTGGGGATTATACAGGATCCTGATCCCGCTCGTGTAGGGAATGACACCCTGCCGGCGACCCCACCAGGTTATCCACAGTTTTGGTGGATAACGTGTGTGCAAGGGGCGGTGAAACGCTTAGCAGGCGTAAAAAAAAATCGTTCAGAAAATTATTATATTACGCGGGAAAGCGCGATCTGCAGGGGGATTGGGGGTTGCACGCATTCGCGTTTTGTTTATTCTTTACTGTATAAACATACAGTTTGGTTGTGATTATGCTGAGCAATTCAAGGTTGTATGCTTTTTCACCAGGTGAACCCCTGACGTTACCGCTGTTTGCCGATCGCGTGGCCTGCGGCTTTCCTTCCCCGGCGCAGGACTATGTCGAGAGCAGGCTGGACATCGGCAAGCTGCTGGTGCGGCACCCCAACGCCACCTACTTCGTGCGCGCCAGCGGCGAGATGGAGCGTGCAGGATGGATCAGGCACTACCGACAGATTAAGAAACTGAGTATCCGAGAAACAGCAGACGCGACAGGCTACAGTACTTCCCAAGTTTGTCGCATTCAGGCCTTCTATAAAGAAAGAAGTTGAGACTGATTAAAAAGCAGCCTTAATGTACAATAATTTTCGATATCCAAACTGACCCCATGAACAATCAATGAGTTAGAGGTAAAAGATGATTTCATACAAAAAAACCATACCTGCTCTTGTCATATTCGCTTTATCTAATGCTGTGGCATATGCGAATGATTTCGACAAATCAAACGAAGCGATGGCAATTTCAGCAATAGGTTTTTCTGGCTCAAATGCTCGTGTTGCACATGATGTTTGTGGGGCAACCAATGAGAAAATTGATAAATATAAAAAACAAATAAAAGACTCATTAACTAGAACATTAAAGTATGAACAGTCAGGATTCGATACGCATTGGGATAATGGTTGGAAAAATGCTGATTTTTTGGTTAAGTCATTAAGTAATGATGAAGCCTATAAAAAAGAATATTGCCGAGAGGTTTTAGATGGAATTAATAATCCTGAAATGAATTAAGGATTATTCCTTATTCGGGGTTCTACGCCGGAACTCCAGATTTTTCCGTCCGCTAAAATTATCCTCGGTTGAGCAGCTTTATACCGTCAGCTCGCAGTGGACCATCAGGGGAAATGTGGCGGTACAGCGTTTGTCGGGTTATCCCAAGCTCCTGGCATAACGTACTGACTTTCGTCTCTGGCCGTCCCATTGATGCCATTGCCAGTCGCAATTTTATTGGCGTCATTTTGTAAGGCCGTCCGCCGTTCCTCCCGTGAGGCAAGGCCTGCCGCTGTTCTTTGCGGCGCTGTACGCAGCAGAGACCGAGGGCCGCGCGCGACTGGCTCGACACCCGCTTAGTCCCGCCCTCTGGTCAAATGCAGGCTGACGTGTACAGCCTGCAGGCAGAGGATTTCGTCTGGCAACCGGTATCGCCCGCCGTCGGCGCCGTTCGCAATGACAATCCCTCACTCATCCTGCCCATCGATACGCCAACGGTCTGAGTGCCGCATTATCCACAGTTTTGGTGGGTATCATGTGTGTAAACACACGCGAAGAATGCCAAAAGCTGCAGGAAAAATCACTCAGAAAATTATTATATTACGCGGGAAAGCGCGATCCGCAGGGGGATTGGGGGTTGCACGCGTTCGCGTTTTGTTTATGCTTTACTGTATAAATATACAGTTTGGTTATGATTATGCTGAGCAATTCAAGGTTGTATGCTTTTTCACCAGGTGAACCCCTGACGTTACCGCTGTTTGCCGATCGCGTGGCCTGCGGCTTTCCTTCCCCGGCGCAGGACTATGTCGAGAGCAGGCTGGATATCGGCAAGCTGCTGGTGCGGCACCCCAACGCCACCTATTTCGTGCGCGCCAGCGGCGAATCGATGATCGACGGCAATATCCAGGACGGCGATCTGCTGATCGTCGACAGCGCCCTGACGCCGGAGCACGGCAATATCGTGATCGCCGCGGTGGACGGCGAATTCACCGTCAAAAAACTGCAGCGCCACCCCGACGTGCGGCTGTTGCCGATGAATCCCGCCTACGCGCCGATCGTGTTCGACGACGAGGCGCAGCTGGAGATCTTCGGCGTGGTGACCTTTATCGTCTACGCGGCGCGGTGACTTCGGCCCTTTTTTTCATTTTTTTTCTGCCCGATCTTTTCGTTGGCGTGACCTCTCTACTGAGTTTCCAGTTCAATACACTCAGGGGAATCCTTCATGGCCATAAAAAACAAGAACGGCGCAGGGCGTACGTTCACATCAGCCAAACGCATTACCGGGAAACGCGTCGCTATCGGGATAGGATGCGCACTATCGGGCATGCTCACCTCCGCGATGGCAGCACCCGGTGCGTCGGCACCACCCTCGGCGGTCGAACAGCCCGCTATCCTTTCCTTCGCCATTCCCGCCGGTGATCTGGCGCCCGCCTTGCAGACGGCGGCCGCTAAGGCCGCCGTGATAGTGATTTTCACGCCCGAACAGACGCGTGGAAAAAGCACCGCGGGCCTGCAGGGACATTATCGTCTCACCGACGCGTTCGATACGCTGTTGGCGGGCAGCGGATTGCGCGCTCAGCAAACTGCGCAGGGATATCGGTTGGTCGACGCCGGGCCGGTTCAGCCGTTGACGATACCGGAACTGTCGGTGGTCGGCGGTTTGTCCGACAGCGTCGCCGCCGGCCGTTCGGTGCTGGATAAAGAAGACATCGAACGCGTACAGGCCGATAACATCGCCAGCCTGCTCGATCGTCTGCCCGGGGTAGGGATGGCGGGATCGCCGCGCCCGGGGGGCCAAAGCCTGAATATCTGGGGCATGGGCGACATGGAAGATGTGAAGGTGGTGCTGGACGGCGCGCCGAAGGGATTTGAGAAATATCGGCAGGGTTCGGTATTCATTGAACCCGAATTGCTGAAAAAGGTTGAGGTCGATAAGGGGCCGCACAATCTGTTGAACGGCAATGGCGGCTTTGGCGGGACCATTACGCTGGAGACCAAAGATGCCGGGGATATGCTGCTGCCGGGCGAAGATTTTGGCGGCTTGCTGAAGTACAGCTACCACACCAACGATCGCCAGGGCATTTACAGCGGTGCGTTGTACGGCCGTACGCCGGAAGGATTCGCCGACGGTTTGATCTACATGAGCAAGCGTGACGGCGGTAACCTGAAGCGACCTGACGGCACGCGCTTTGCCTATTCCGCCAACGATCAGGCTTCCTACCTGTTAAAAACCAATATTTATCTGAGCGAGGCGCAAACCCTGACGCTGTCGGCGATGCGTTCGGACTCCGATGGCTGGCAGCCTTTTGCCGCCAAGCGGGACGATATCGCTGCGCCCAGCCAGGCGGATATCGATAAATATGGCCGGGAAGAAGCGTGGCGCCGCATTCTGGTGTATCGCGACCAGACGGACACTAATTACTCGGTGAAATGGAATCTGGCGCCGGAAGCGCAGCCGTTGCTGAATCTGACGCTGTCTTATGCCTATTCGAAGACAGAGCAGCATGACAAGCGGCCGGATTCCGCGTCAAAGTTCAGCTATCTCGGTACGCTGGGCAATGAAAGCTGGGTGAACTATACCGATCGGCAGTTTGACGTCAGCAATGAAAGCCGTTTCGCCAGCGGGCCGCTGGAGCACAAGCTGTTGCTCGGCGCGCGTTGGCATAAACATCAGCGCGATACCCTGATGTATTACCCCTCGCAGGTGAAAAACGCCAGTTACAACTACGGCTATTTCCAACCGTATTATATGCCGGCGGGCGAACAGGAAACCCGCAGCGTTTATCTGCAGGATGCGGTCAGCTTCGGCAGCCTGACCGTGACGCCGGGCGTGCGTTACGATCATGTGACCAATACCGGGCAACCGAACCGGGCGCCGCGCTATAACGACAGCGATCCGCTTGTGGGCCATGATTACAGCAGCGTGACCTATACCGGCTGGTCGCCGCATTTGGGCGTGATGTGGAAAGCGACGTCGAATCTGTCCCTGTTTGCCGACGTTAGCCGCACCTGGCGCGCCCCGGTGATCGACGAACAGTACGAAGTGCAATACGCCGCTTCCAGCGTGCCCGGCACCAGCCGCGGCCTGCAGGTGGAACGCATGACGGGCGTTCGTCTCGGCGCGGTGCTGGACTTCAACGATGTGTTGATGGCGCGAGACAGTCTGCAGATCCGCACTACGTTGTTCCGCAATCGCGGCAAGGACGAGATTTTCTATCGTCGCGGCGTAGTGTGCGACGCCGCACGGCACGGGGGCCAATGTGGGCAACCGTTGTCGAACTATCGCAACTTGCCGGGCTATACCATTGAGGGCGTGGAGCTCGAATCGTTTTATGACAGCGAAAGCCTGTTCGGCAGCCTGTCGTTCTCCTCGATTCGCGGCAAACGCGACGCTTCACCGCGCGATCCGTGGGGCAACGAAACCTGGATTGCCGAAATTCCACCCGTTACGGCACACGCGATGCTGGGCATGAAAGTGCCGCAGTGGGACATGGCCTTCGGCTGGACCGGCGATTTCGTGCGTAAACAGGATCGTTCACCGGCCGACGGCGATCCGATGGCCGTTGTCTGGGCGCTGCCGAAAACGTCGGGTTATGCATTGCACGGCCTGTTCGCCTCGTGGCAACCCAGCGGTTTGCAGGGCTTCGAAGCTCGCGTCGCGGTGGACAACCTGTTCAACCGCGATTATTACCCTTACCTGGGCGAGTCGGTGTCCGGCGTAGGGCGCAACATCAAGTTTAGCGTTAGTCAACGTTTCTGAATATCCTGCTGACAGGGGCCATTTCGGCCCCTTTTCACGTTTTCTCTCCCGTATTTCCCTACTTTTTCGCCGTTTATAAATCATCAGCAATCGCTTGACACAGAAGTTACAATTTTAAAATAATAATAATTATCATTTTCAATCTCATTATCAATTGGTGTCACCGAATGGCAAGGAAAGAGGCCGCGGCAGCCAACGGGTTTGCTCAACAGCTTTACCTTGAGCATCACAGTTGGCTATGCCATTGGCTGAGACAGAAGGTCGGGTGCGCGCATCACGCCGAAGACCTGGCGCAGGATACGTTCATCAGTATTTTACTGAGCCCGCAGTTGCTTGCCATTCGGCAACCACGCCCCTTCCTGGCGACCGTGGCGCGCCGGCTGGTGGCGAATTATTACCGGCGTAAAACAATCGAAGAGAGCTATCTGCAGGCCTTGAGCGAGCTGCCGACGATCGAGGCGCCCTCGCCGGAAGTCCGTCAACAAACCCTCGAAATGCTCGAACAGTTGGATCAGGCGTTGGACGGATTGCCGGCGCACGTCCGCGAGGCTTTCCTGTTGGCGCACCTGCAGGGCATGCGTTATTGCGACATCGCTGAACGTTTGCGGGTGTCGACCAGCTCGGTGAAACAATATCTGCAGCGCGCCAATTTGCACTGTTTCTTTGCATTGGCGGCGTAACGGCAAGTGCGGAACCCATGATGGAATCGGATATCGATCGGCAGAGCGCGCGTGAGGCCGCCGCCTGGTTAACCCAGCTGATGTCGGAAGAGGCAAGCGATGCGGATAGGGAAAACTGGCGGCGTTGGTATCAGGCGAAACCGGAAAATGAACGCGCCTGGCGGCATATCGCCGCGTTTTCATCCCGTTTTTCTCTGCTTAACGGGGCGGCGGCGCAGCGTAGTCTGTCGCAGTTGCCGAACCCGCAACGCCGCCGGTTGCTGAGAAGCCTGGCGGCCATCGGCGTGGTGGGGACGGTTGGCATCGGTTCTGGCGCGCTGCCCTGGCGCCCCTGGCTGGCGGATTACCGCACGGCGGTGGGGGAGCAGCAAACCGTCGCGTTGGCGGATGGCGCGCAGTTGATGTTGAACACGCAAACGGCGGTCAACGTCAGCCGTCAGCAGGCCGCATTGCTGGAGGGCGAAATGATGGTGAATCTGCCGCCGGAAAGCGGCGCGTTGACGGTGAGGCTGCCGCAGGGTGAGATCGTGACGCAGGCTGCTCGCTTCAGCGTTCGCCTGTGGGAAACCTACAGTGAGATCGCCGTTTATCTTGGCCGCGTCACGATCCTTTCGCCGGCGCATCGGAACGCGGTGCTCAACGCCGGTCAGGGTGGCAGATTAAGCCGGCAAGGCATTGGCGAACCGTATCGCGTGACGCAAGAGCCCGGTTGGCGGCAGGGCATGCTGCTGGCCGACAACATGCGGCTGGACGACTTCCTGATGGAGCTGGGGCGTTATCGCCAGGGTATTATTCGCTGCCGGCCGGAGGTCGCCGGCCTGCGGCTCTCCGGCGCGTTCCCGCTGGCTGACCCCGAGCGCGTCATTGCGGCACTGCCCGGCGCGCTGCCGGTTAGGGTAAATATGCTGTCAAAATACTTCATTACCGTATCCTAAAGTTTTTTACTCTGCCATTAGGGTATTTCCTTTTCGATTGACCTGTTCTTTCTCGTTCCCTGCCCGGTACCGCGTGCCTAAACGACCTTTCTGACATACCCCGACTGCCGTTGACCGCCGCGTACGTTGGTCTGTTTTACGCTTAACCTGAGTACCGTTTCCTATGTTCAATCACAACGTATTATCTGGCGATTTCTCTTTACCACCAACAGGCGGGCGATGGCGCTGGGCTACCGCCAATGTGTTGGCGTTGGGTCTGCATGGTGCGTTGTGGCTTGGGCTCGGTTATCACCTGATGCCACCGCTGCTGCCCGCGGCGCAACCGATGGTGTTGATGATGGTTGCCGAGCAGGCTGAATCGACCCCCAGCGCGGAGCCGATGCCGACCGGCGTGCGCCAGGTGCAGGCGGTGGCGCAACGGCAGGCCAATCGGGAACCGGAGGCGGCGATGCCTCCGCTGATTCATGCGCCGCGTGCGACGGAGCGGCAGAGCAAGGCTAAAGGGCAACGGAACGACCCCATCAGACCGAAGACGGAACCGCCGCGCCCAAGGCAAGCGGAACAGGAAAATATAGCGTCTGCAAGCTCAAGAGCATCAAGCACCAGCGCGCCGCCGTCTCTGGACGGAAAGCGTGTTGCCGCGCCGCAAACCAGCGTGGCGTCACAGCCGAGCCAGGATGCCTCGGTCTGGAGTGGCCTGCTGTTGGCGCATTTGAGCCGTTTCAAACGCTACCCGGCCCTGGCGGTACGCCAACAGCGCCAGGGGGTTGTTCAGGTTGCTGTGACGTTGGATCGGCAGGGGAACGTGCTGGGCGTGAAGCTATTGCGATCGAGTGGGGTTGCTTCGCTGGATCGGGAGGCGCTTCAGTTACCGCAGCGCGCTTCTCCACTGCCTGCGCCCGGCAATGAGATCGCAGCGGGGCAGGCGGAATTCAGCGTGACCATTCCGATTCGTTTCGATCTGCGTGAAGTTCGCCGTTAATGAAAAACTCGGTTCCAGGTAAACGGAGGCTGAGTTAAAAGCCAAAGTGCATCAATCGGATAGCAGCGATGTGGCGGTTTCTACTTGATCGTCGCCAGAAAAATACAAATACTGTATGCATAAACAGTAAATTGGTGCCGTTATGAATAACAACCCACTGACGATGAAAGGTCGGTAACCATGTTCGCTCTGGTGGACGTCAACAGCTTCTATGCCTCCTGCGAGACCATCTTTCGGCCCGATCTGCGCGGGCAGCCGGTGATCGTGCTGTCCAACAACGACGGCTGTGTGATCGCCCGTAGCGCCGAGGCGAAGGCATTGGGCGTGCCGATGGGCGCGCCTTATTTCAAAATCAAAGAGGAGATGCGCCGCCGCAACGTCGCGGTGTTCTCCTCCAACTACGCGCTGTACGCCGATATGTCCCGCCGGGTGATGGATACGCTGGAAGAGATGGCGCCGGCGGTGGAGATCTACTCGCTGGACGAAGCCTTTCTGCGGCTGGACGGCGTGGCGCATTGCGAAGCGCTGGAGCCGTTCGGCCAGCGGGTGCGCGATCGCATCCGGCGCGAGCTGCATTTGACGGTCGGGGTCGGCATTGCGCCGAGCAAAACGCTGGCCAAGCTGGCCAACTTCGCCGCCAAGAAATGGCGCGGTACCGGCGGTGTGGTGGATTTATCCGATCCGGCGCGCCAGCGCAAACTGCTGGCGTTGCTCCCGGTGGAAGAGGTGTGGGGCGTGGGCCGCCGCCTGACTCGCCAGCTGCAGGCGATGGGCATTCACACCGCGCTGCAGCTGGCGGACTGCGATACCCGGCTGGCGCGTAAAACCTTCAGCGTGGTGCTGGAGCGCACGATACGCGAGCTGCGCGGCGAATCGTGCCTGCGGTGGGAAGATGAGGCGGCCGCCAAAGAGCAGATCATCTGCTCCCGCTCGTTCGGCCAGCGGCTGACGCACTACCCGCACATGCGCGAGGCGATCTGCAGCTATGCCGAACGCGCCGCCGAAAAGCTGCGGCAGGAAAAGCGCTACTGCCGCAACGTGTCGGTATTTATCAAAACCAGCCCGCATTCGGCGGGCGAAGGGTATTACAGCAATATGGGCACCGCCCGGCTGCAAACGCCGAGCAACGACAGCCGCGACATCATCGCCATGGCGGTGCGCGCGCTGGAAAGCATCTGGCAGGAAGGGCGGCGTTACCTGAAGGGCGGCGTGGTGCTGGGGGATTTCAGCGCCGCCGCCATGGCGCAGATCGATCTGTTCGACGACTGCCCACCGCGCCGCAACAGCGAGCGGCTGATGGCGACCCTCGATCGCCTGAATCAGGAGGGGCGCGGGCGTGTATGGTTCGCCGGGCAGGGGATCGTCAAGCCGTGGCAAATGAAGCGCGACATGCTGTCGCCGGCCTACACCACTCGGTTGGTGGACATCCCGGTGGCGCGGTTGGGGGAGCGGGCGCCGCGCACCGCCGAATCGAAGGAAGAAAAACGCCGCGGGTGACAACCGGCGGCGCGGGTAGGCTGCGCGTTACTTCACCGCCGCCGGGTCCGGCTTATCGGGGGCGATGCCATACAGCACCATGGCGCGGTTGACCTCGCTGCGGGCGATACGGCCTTCGTCAGCCAGCAGTTTCAACGCGGCGAGCGCGATGAAATGGCGGTTGACCTCGAAGAACTCACGCAGCGCCTCGCGGGTGTCCGATCGGCCAAAGCCGTCGGTGCCCAAGGCGATAAAGGGACGGTCGGGCAAGAACGGCTTGATCTGATCGCCGACGATCTTCATATAGTCCGTCACCACCACCACCGGGCCGGGATGTGCCGCCAGCAGGCTCTGGATATAAGGAACTTTCGGCGGATCTTCCGGATGCAGCAGGTTCCAGCGTTCGGCCGCCATGCCGTTGCGGCGTAGCTCGCTCAGGCTGGTGGCGCTCCAGATATCGCTGGCGACGCCAAAGTCCGCTGCCAGCAGCTCCGCCGCCGCCAGCGCCTCGCGCATGATGGCGCCGCTGGCGACCAGCTGAGCGCGCGGGCCCTCTTGGTTTGCCGTTTCGTTCTGTTTGAGCAAATACGCCCCTTGGATAATCCCGTCCTCAACGCCAGCCGGCATCGGCGGCTGCGGGTAGCCCTCGTTGAGCAAGGTGATGTAGTAGTAAATATCCTCTTGTTCAACGAACATCCTGCGCATGCCGCTCTGGACGATCACCGCGAGTTCATAGGCATAGGTCGGATCGTAGGAGACGCAGCTGGGAATGACGGAAGACAGCACGTGGCTGTGGCCATCGTCATGCTGCAAGCCTTCGCCCATCAGGGTGGTTCTGCCGGAGGTGGCACCGAGCAAGAAACCCTTGGTGCGTGCGTCGGCGGCCGCCCAGGCGAGATCGCCCACCCGTTGCAGCCCGAACATCGAGTAGAAGATATAAAACGGGATCGTCGTGACATCGTGGTTGCTGTAGGCGGTGCCGGCGGCGATCCAGGTCGATATCGCACCGGATTCGTTGATGCCCTCCTGCAAAATCTGGCCGTCTTTGGCCTCTTTATAGTAGCTGAGCTGCCCGGCGTCTTGCGGGGTATACAGCTGGCCGAGCCAGGAATGGATGCCAATCTGGCGGAACAGGCCTTCCATGCCGAACGTGCGCGACTCGTCCGGCACGATGGGCACAATCAGTTTGCCGATGTTGGCGTCTTTGAGCAGCGCGCCGAGGATATTGACGAAAGCCATGGTGGTCGACATGTTGCGTTCGCCGCTGCCCTTCAGGAGGCCGTCGAAGCGCGATAGTTCCGGTATCGCCAGCGGAGCGGATTGGCCGAAGCGGGCAGGGATGTAGCCGCCCAGCGCGGTGCGCGTCGCGGTGATGTACTTCGCCGCCGCGCTGTCGGGCTCGGGCTTCAGGTAAGGGATCTCTGCCAGTTGGGCGTCGGAGATTGTCAGCCCTAAACGGTCGCGGAAGGCCTTCACCGCATCCTGGCTCATTTTTTTCAGCTGGTGGTTGATGTTCTGCCCTTCACCGGCTTCCCCCATGCCAAACCCTTTGACGGTCTTGGCCAGCACCACCGTCGGCCTGCCCGTGGTATGCACCGCCTGATGGTAGGCGGCGTACACCTTTTGCGGATCGTGGCCGCCGCGGTGCAGCGCCCAGATCTCATCGTCGCTCAGGTCGGCGACCAGCTCGAGCAATGCCGGGTACTTGCCGAAGAAATGCTCCCGCACATAGGCGCCGCTTTGCGACTTGAAGGTTTGGTAATCGCCGTCGACGCACTCCATCATGCGCTGCATCAGCAGCCCGGAGCGGTCTTTTTGCAGCAGCTTGTCCCAGCCGCTGCCCCAGATCACCTTGATCACCTGCCAGCCGGCGGCTTTGAAAGTGCCTTCCAGCTCTTGAATGATCTTGCCGTTGCCGCGCACGGGGCCATCCAGCCGCTGCAGGTTGCAGTTCACGACGAAGATCAGGTTATCGAGTTTTTCTCGCCCGCCCAGCGCAATCGCCGCCAGCGATTCCGGCTGATCCATCTCGCCGTCGCCGAGAAAGGCCCACACCTTTCTCCCCTGGTGCGGTTTCAGTTCGCGGTATTCCAGATAGCGCATGTAGCGCGCCTGGTAGGCGGCGGTCAGCGGCCCCAGCCCCATTGACACGGTGGGATATTGCCAGAAATCCGGCATCAGCCGCGGGTGCGGGTAGGAGGAGAGGCCGCGGCGTGTGGATTCGCGGCGAAAGTTGTCGAGCAACTCCTCGTCGATGCGGCCTTCGAGATAGGCGCGGCCATAAATGCCGGGGGCGGAATGGCCCTGGATATACACCATGTCGCCGGCGAAATCATCGGTGCGCCCGCGGAAGAAATGCGTGAACCCCACATCGTAAAGCACTGCGGCCGACTGGTAGGTGGCGATATGTCCGCCGACGTTGGAGTGTTTGCCGGCGCGCAGCACCATCGCCATGGCGTTCCAGCGAATAAACGCATTGATGCGTGCTTCAGCGGCCAGATCGCCGGGATACGTCGGTTGCTTATAGGCCGGGATCGTATTCACGTAGGGCGTGGTGACCAGGCTGAAGAAATCACCGTGCTTGCGCTGATCGGCTTCGGCCATTCTTGCCAACAAAAAATGCGCGCGTTCACGGCCGTCGATGTCAGCGACACCTTCAAATGCCTCAAGCCATTCAGCCGTCTCTTGTGGGTCAAGATCTGCTTTTACCGCGGGTTGGTTCATAAAAGCTCCAAATGTACTTACCTGATAAGGCGCTGAGCGATACAGGAATTCAGTGAATTGCAAGTGCAAGAATTGCAAATGCAACAATAGCGAAAGCCACTCTATCCCTTTACAATTGCAATTGCAACTCACCGGTTTTGACGAGAAAAATGACATGAAAGATAAACAACCCGACCTGTGGTTCTCCTTTGTGCGCGCGCATCGGGCGATTATCAGAAAGATAGAGACGAAGTTGTCGGAAGCGGGGCTGCCGGTTTACGCCTGGTATGACGTGTTATGGGGATTAGAAAGCGGGGAAAACGGCACGCGCCGCATGCATGAGCTGGCGGACGTGTTGGTGATTGAGCGTTACAACCTGACCCGCCTGATGGATCGCCTGGAAAAAGAGCGGCTGGTTACGCGCTTTCGCTCCGACGACGATCGCCGGGCCTCCTTCGCCACCATCACCGAGGAAGGCAAGGCCCTGCGGAAAAAGATGTGGGAGATCTACCGCACGGTGGTCAAAACCCACTTTCTCAACCAGTTCAGCGAAGAAGAGATCGCACGCTTCTCCGACGCGTTGGACAACGCGATGCAGCTGGCCAGAGAGTGATCAGGCATCGGGTGTGGTGATGTGCAGAACGCGTAGCGCATCGGCGATCAGCGCCGAAGGGATTTTCTGCTCGTCGGCCAGCAGTTTGAGGGCGCAGAGCGCAATCCATTCCGCCTGCGGGTAGTGGATTTCGCCGCGCACCCGTGAATCTGAGCCCACCGCGGCAAAGCGCGCGGGAATGAATCGCCTGAGCTGGTTGGCAATCAGGTGCGAATAGTCAGTGACGGCAACGACGGGGACATTCCCGGCGCCCAGGCACGCTTTCAGATGGCATTCGCCGCCGCTGTCCTGGCGCTGCATGTCGGCGAGTTCGGCGTCCTGCGCCAACCGCGTGTAGCTGGGGCAGCTCCAGATTTCAGATGCAATCCCCCAGTTTTTCAACATCTCGGCCGCCTGCTGAACGCGGGCGAGCGCTCGGCCGGCACCGCACAAGCGAATCTGCAACGGCGAGTCTGCCGCGGCGGCGACGCGATACATTCCCTTGAACGCCTGTTCTGCGACAAACGGTTCCCCTGAAGAGAGGGTGCCATTGTCTGCGTTGGTCGCGAGATACACCATCTTCCTCGCTCCCTCCAGATAGAGCGCGCGCAGGGCATGGTGGAGTATCGCGCCGGTTTCCCGGGCATTGGCCGGATCGAAGGGCAACCAGCCCGGCATGGCCGTGAGCTGAAGCGGGAACCAGGCCTGCACGCCTTTCGGCAAATCGGCACTGCCGGTATCCGCATCGCTGATGAAAATCCCCTTGCGATTGGTTTCCGGCTCAAGCCCGCGGAGCATGTCCACCGAGGGCGTGTTGACGACGTAAAACAGCGGTTTTTCATAGCGTCCGGATTGATGGCCAAACCAGAGCGGCCAGGCCGTGGCGTAATGGGAACTCGGCGGCTCAGCGCGCCTTCTGCCGTCGATAAGCCAGATGTCGCCGCTGGCGTTAAGTTCGCCCAGGGCTTGCGCCGTCCAGGCGGTGGAAGAGGGACACGCGGCGCCGGTTTGCTGATAGGCGGTGGCCATCCTGCGGATACAGGCCTCGGCCAGCGTTAGGGTACCGGCTGCTGCTGCGGGCATTGTTATAGGTTGAGGCGACATGCACAGTTCTCTCTTTGAATTGCAAGTGCAACGATTGTAATTGCAATTCAATGCGTGTGCCAACGGCTTTCTTTGGGGAAATCGCATCGTAAGTGTGAGGCGGCGAAGTATGAGGGGGGGTATCCCCCTCGCGCCTTTCACACCACCGGCGCCACCGTTAGCAGCAGGTTGGCGAAGCGGCGCTGTTCGCCGGAGGCGATCACCAGCAGCGTCCGATCTGATTTGACCGCGGCGTAGAACGCCTCGCGCGGCAGGTGTTCGACCGGGCACTGCGCCGGCAGCAGCTGCCGGTATTCGGCTTCGATGGTGTTGGTGAAGTCCGGCGGGCAAGCCATCAGCGTGGCGCTTTCCACGTTGATGCAGGCCAGCAGCTTTTCCAGGATCGGCGGGGCGGCGAGCGTGCCGGGCGCCAGGTTCAGATAGACCACGGTGGCGTCTTTCGGCGCGTGGGTCACGCAGGCGTAGTTGCCGTCGGCGATCAGCACCTGGGTTTTATGCCCGCATTGCGCCAGCGCGGCGAGCAGCGGCGGGTGGGTGATGGCGGATTTAATCATAAGGCGATACCTGAATAGGGGGCGGCAGCCGTGCCGCCCGCAGCTGAATTACATGCGGTAGATGCCGCCGTTGATGTCGAGGGTGGCGCCGGAGATGAAGCCGTCGTACTCCGCCGCCAGGAAGGCGATGGCGCGTGCCACGTCGTCCGGCGTGCCTGCGCGGCCCAGCGGGATGGCGCGAACGGTTTCCTCCGCCGATGCTTGGGTGGTGTGGCGATTATGGAAACGGGTGCCGAGGATCAGACCGGGCGCCACCGCATTCACCCGGATGCCGTGCTCGCCCAGCTCCGCCGCCAGCGAGCGCGTCCAGGTGAGCACCGCACCCTTGGTGGCGGAATAGACCAGCGAGCCGGAATGCCCGCCGGCGCGGCCGGCCTGCGAGGCCAGGTTGACGATGCTGGCGCCGTTTGCCGCCTTCAGGAACGGCAGCGCGCTTTGGGTCACGTTCAGCATGGTGGTCATGTTCACGTCGATCACGGTTTGCCAAAAGGCGCGGTCGATCTCGCCCAGCCATTTGCGCCCGACGATGCCGCCGACGTTATTGACCAGAATGTCGATGCCGCCGAGAAACTCGGCGCCGGCTGAAACGCAGCGCAGCGTTTCGTCGGTATCGATGAGATCGGCGTAGCCGTAAGCGGCCTTTTGCCCCAATGAATGGGCCAGCGCCACCAGCGCTTTGGGGCCGCTTTCGTCGCTGTGATAGTGAAAATAGATGTCGCAACCGGCCTTGATCAGCCGCTCCGCAGTCGCGCGGCCGATGCCCTGTTCCGCCCCGGTGATAAAGACCTTTTTGCCCGCAAGATCGCCCATGATTGACTCCTTATTGGTTCGTTAAGCATTGATGACGCCTTCGCGCTGTTTCGCGCAGTAGAAAATGCAGATCAACCCGGTGGCCAGCAGGCACGAGGCCAGGAAAAACAGCCCCGGCGCGCTGTTGCCGGTCAGATCGTTCAATACGCCCACCGCATAAGGCGCGACGAAGCCGCCGATATTGCCGATGCAGCTGACCACCGCCAGCCCGGCGGCCGCGGCCGCGCCGGTGGAAATGTTGGCGGGCATGGATAAAAACGGCGGTACGGCGGTGTAGATGCCGATGGCGGCGATGCACAGGAACGACAGCGCGACGAGCGGATCGTATTTAAAAAACGTTACCGCCCCCATCAGGCCGATAGCGGCGACCACCATGCTGAGGCCGGCGAACAGGCCAAGTTTTTTGGTTTTGCTGGCCCACAGGCTCCACGGGTACACCAGCAGCGCGGCCAGGCCGTAGGGAATGAGTGCCAGCAGGCTGACGCGGAAGATATCGCCGCCGGAGAGGGCGGTAATGATCGACGGCAGCCAGGTGCCAAAGCCATAAATGCCGCACACCATGCCGAAGTTGAGCAGCGCGTAGAGCAGGTATTTCTTGTTTTTAATCCCTTTCAGGAAGTCGCCCAGCGTGATTTTAGAGCCGGATTTGGAGCGGCCGGCGTTGCTCATCAGCCAGGCCTTTTCCTCCACGTTCAGATAGCCGACGTCCTTGGGCGAGTTCTTGATCAGGAACGGGATCAGCAGGCCGATGACGATCGGCGGCAGCCCTTCGAGGATAAACAGCAGCTGCCAGGGGGCGAACCCGAACCAGTCATGCTGAATATTGAGAATAAAGCCGGAAATCGGCGAGCCGACGGCGTTGGACAGCGGCTGGACGATGATGAACATGCCGAGAATTTTGGTGCGGTATTTTTCCGGGAAAAATACCGTGAAGTAATACACCACCGAGGGAAAGAACCCGGCTTCGCACACGCCCAGCATAAAACGGCAGATATACAGCTCCAGCGGCGTGCGTACAAAACCGAGCAAGGTCGCGAAGATGCCCCAGGAAATTAATATTCTGGCGAACCAGATGCGCGGGCCGAATTTAATGGTGCCGGCATTGCTGGGTATTTCAAACAGAAAATAGCCGATAAAGAAAATCCCGGAGGCGAAGCCGAAGGCCGAGGCGGTCAGGCCCAGGTTATCCTCCAACGCCTTGGCAGCGTAGGCCATGTTATTGCGATCGAGAAAGGCCAGGAAATACAATAAAATCATGAGGGGGACAATATGCAGCGTCAATTTCCTGATAGCGCTGTGTTCAATATCCTGCGGCTTGCTTATTTTCATTTTGATATTTCCAATGTGGTTAATCGGAATAATAGAGGCCCGGCCCATAACCCTGAGCTGAACGTTAAATAACGGCACGACGCTGATTCATTGAGGCGCGTGCATCCCTTAAGCGCGACGGCCTGTTCCTTTGTTTTTGGCTGACACCGATCCGGACGATGCCGCTGCGCATCGCCTGGGTAAGACGCTGTTATTTCAGTTAGCCGGCGGCTTTAACCGAGCGCCGGCTGATGACCGTCGGCGGGAAGAGAAACTCGCCGGGCGGTTGTGAATCACTGTTGATGCGGCCGATCAGGCGCTCGACCATCAGCTGCGCCATCTCCGCCAGCGGCGGCCTGACGGACGTCAGCCCCGGTTCGGCCAGGCCGGCCAGCGCGATATTGTCGATGCCGATCACCGAGATGTCTGCGGGTACCTGGACGCCGGCGGCGCGCACCCCCACCATCAGCCCGATGCCCAGCGCATCGTTAATCGCCACGATACCGTCCGGGCGCGGCGTCAGCGCGAGTACGCGCGGCGCCAGCGTCAGCCCCAATTCGAACATTTCCGTGTCGCCGTAGGCGCTGTTGGCCTTGCCTTCGATCACCCGTTGGCGTTCGCTCAGGCTGTGCCCCAGCGCACTCAGAAAACCGTCGATCTTGTGGCTGCGCCCGACGGTCAGCGTCGCTTCGGTGGCGAACACAATGTGTCGGCAGCCGCGTTCGAGCAGGTGCTGCGCGGCCAGGCGCCCGGCGGCGACATTGTCCATCGAGACGCTGTCGAACAGCGGGGTATCGATGGCCGCCCGCTCGGGAAACGGATTGTCATAGCTGACGATCTTCATGCCCCGTTCGGCGGCCCGGACAAAATGGGTCTGGCGAACGTCGCTTGCCGCCACGATGATGCCGCGCACGCCATGCAGGAACATATCGTCGATAAACGCGGCCTCTTCCTGTTCCTGGCGGTAGGCGTTGCCGAGCAAGACGCGGTAGCAGTGAGCCCGCGCCGCGCCGTCGACCGCATGCGCCAGCGCCGAAAAGCTCGGGTTGACGATCGACGGCAGCAGCAGGCCGATGATCTTGGCCTGCGGTGCGGGCACCGCCGCCGCCCGGGCCGGTCGATACCCCAGGGTCGCCATCGCTTGTTCGATGCGTTCTCGGGTCTGCGCGCTCATCTGGTGGCTGCGGTTATTCAGCAGGTTCGACACGCTGCTGATGGAGACGCCGGCCAACCGCGCGACATCACGAATATTTGCCATTTGCCGATACCTTGCTGCCTGCCGTTAGCCTGCAATCTATAAGGGAAGCCGGCCGCAGGCAAGCCGTAACCGGGGCGCCGCACGCATGGGATTGCGCATTTGTGAGAGTCGTCAGGCGGCGGCCGGATTGTTTACTAAACAGTAAGGCGGGGCAGGAGGTTAGGCCAAGATCGGGCATGCGTCCGGCGGTGTCTCGGCGGCCTGCTGGCGGAATTTTCCCGGCGTCAGGCCGAAGTGGCGGGTGAAGGCTTTATGCAGCGCCACTTCCGACGAATAGCCGGTCTGTTCGGCGATACGGCTCAGCGGCAACGCCTGGCGCGCCAGCAGCCGGGCCGCCAGCTGCATGCGGATGGCGGTAAGGGCCTGCAGCGGCGTTTGCTGCGTGACCTGACGAAAGACGCGGGCGAAGTTGGCGCGCGACATATGGGCCCGTTCGCTCAGTTCCACCAGCGTCCAGGGGTGTTGCGGGCGGCGCAGCATCTGTTCAACCACGTTGCCCAACTGCGGATGCAGCAACGCAGCGACCAGATTGCCGCTCTGGTTCGGCTGGGCCAGCCAGGCGCGGATCGCCAGCGCGAACAGCAGCGCCATGGTCTGGCTGACAATGGCGTTGTGCCCCTGGCCCTGTTGGCTGAACTCATCGCTCAGCAGCTGGCCGGTCGCCTGCAATAGCGCCAGCCGCCCCTGCTGGCGGCTGTTGAACAGCAAACATTTCGGCAGGCTCGCCAGCAGTGGCGATGCGCTGTGCGGCAAGATTTGCACGCCGCACAGCAGGTGCGTAGCGCTGTCGGCCCCCTCCGGCAGCAGGCGGTGGGCGGAGTTGTGCGGCAAGAACAGCAGGCTGCCTTGCTCCAGCGGTACCGGGCGGCCGCCGGGGATCTCCAGCCGACAGCTGCCTGCCAGCACCATGTGCCAGCGGATCTGGCTCCACTCCCCGGCGGCATGCGGCGAGCGCCACTCGCCGCTGAAATGGCAATCGCGCGCCACGTAACCGCGCATGTCGTTAAGCATCAACAGTTGGCTGAGCGGATCCATTTTGAGACTCCTGGCTAAGAAGCTGATTGTTTCGGCAATGGGCCGGCGTAATGCGAAGCACTAAGATCGGTTCGATAGTGCAGCGATGCGGAGGGCGCCGCTGCGATGCATGAGTTATCAATGACATGGAGCCGGTAATGAAAATACTATTCTTTCTGAGCAAGGGCGACAAGCTGGGATTAACGCTGATTCGCCTCAGCATCGCCATCGTCTTCTTATGGATTGGCCTGCTCAAATTCATCCCTTACGAAGCGGACAGCATCACGCCGTTCGTCGCCAACAGCCCGCTGATGTCGTTTTTCTATGACATGCCGCAGGACTATCAGGCGCATCTGACGCACGAAGGCGAACTGAACCTCGCCGCGCGCGCCTGGCAGCAGGCCAACAATACCTATGGCTTCTCCAACGGCCTGGGCGTGGTGGAGGTGGCGATCGCGCTGCTGGTGCTGGCCAACCCGTTCTCCAAATGGCTGGGGCTGTTGGGCGGCATGCTCTCCTTTTGCACGCCGCTGGTGACGCTGACCTTTTTGATCACCACCCCGGAGGCCTGGGTGCCGGCGCTGGGCGATGCGCATCACGGCTTCCCTTATCTCTCCGGCGCCGGGCGCCTGGTGCTGAAGGACACGCTGATGCTGGCGGGCGCGGTGATGATCATGGCGGATTCGGCGCGCAGCTTGCTCGAGAAACAGTGGCGGGGGAAGGCCGCATGAGCGTCATGAACCGAGCCGTGGCCGGTAGCCTGATGATGCTGGCCTGTTCTGCAGTGGCGGAGGGGACGCCGGGGCAAGAAACCCGAACGGTAGAGAGCGCCTACGCTTATCAGGAAACGCGTCAGCGCATTATCAGCACGGCCGAGCAGAAGGGCGTGACGCTGTTTGCCGAGTTCGATCACGCCAGGGCGGCGCGTGAGCATCATCTGGCGATGCCGCCCACCACGGTGCTGGTGCTGGGCAACCCGCTGGCGGGCACGCCGCTGATGCTGGCGCGGCCGGCGTTGGCGCTGGATCTGCCGTTCAGGGTGCTGATTGCGCAAGACGAACGGGGCAAAACGCAGGTCAGCTACCACCCGGCGGAAAGTCTGAAGTGGAGCGCCGGGGCCGACGAACGACAGATCGCGGCGCTGAGGCCGCTGGAGCGGTTAGTTGAGGCCGCAATACGCTGATTGACCGGCGATGAACATCACGAGACGAGGCGACACAATGTACGATTATCAAGCGATTATCATCGGTTTTGGCAAGGCCGGCAAAACGTTGGCGGCCTTTCTGGCCGGGCAAGGATGGCGCGTGGCGATGGTGGAGGCGTCGGCGCAGATGTATGGCGGTACCTGCATCAACATCGGCTGCATACCGACCAAAACGCTGGTGCACGATGCCGAGCTTCACGGGCCGGGCGAACAGGCGTTCAGCCAGGCGATGGCGCGCAAGCGGCAGGTGACCGGCCTGCTGCGGGAGAAAAACTACCAAAACCTGGCGGGGCTTGAACAGGTCACGGTGATCGACGGACGGGCGGAGTTTATCGATCCGCACCGCATCAGCGTGCAGGGCGCCGCGGGAACGCAGGTGCTGAGCGGCGAGCGCATCTTCATCAACACCGGGGCCGTCAGCCGCCGGCCGGCGATCGACGGGTTGGATCGTTCGCAGCGGAGTTACGACAGCACCGGCCTGCTGCAGTTGACGCAGCGGCCCGCGCGGTTGGGCATTATCGGCGGCGGTTATATCGGGCTGGAGTTCGCTTCGATGTTCGCGCAGTTCGGCAGCGCCGTGACGGTATTCGAAGAGGCGGGCGCGTTGCTCGGCCGGGAAGACCGCGATATGGCGCAGGCGATACAGCAAATCCTGAGCGACGCCGGGGTGAGCTTCACGTTTAACGCCGGCGTGAAGCAGGTGCGCGATGTGGAAGGGGGCGTTGAGGTGGTGCATCAGGGCGGCGTGCAGTCGTTCGATGCGCTGCTGGTGGCGGCCGGGCGCGCGCCGAACACCGCCGGCTTGCAGCTGGCGCGCGCCGGTGTTGAGACGGATGAGCGCGGCGCCGTGCGGGTGGACGCGCAGCTGCGCAGCAGCGTGCCGCATATCTGGGCGCTGGGGGACGTCAACGGCGGGCCGCAGTTTACCTATATCTCGCTGGACGATTTCCGCATTGTGCGCGACAGCCTGTTCGGCGCGGGTAAACGCAGCACGACCGATCGCGGCGCGGTGCCTTACTCGGTGTTCATCACCCCGAGCTTCTCGCGCATCGGTCTCAGCGAAGATCAGGCCCGGCAGCAGGGGCGCAATATTAAGGTTGCCACGCTGCCGGCGGCGGCGATCCCGCGCGCCCGCGTGCTGGGCGACACGCGCGGCCTGCTGAAGGCGGTGGTCGATGCGCAGACCGGCCAGATCCTCGGCGTGGCGCTGCTGTGCCGCGATGCCCACGAGATGATCAACATCGTCAAAACGGCGATGGACGCCGGGCTGCCCTATACCCGGCTGCGCGATCAGCTGTTCACTCACCCGACCATGAGCGAGTCGCTCAACGACCTGTTTGGGTTGATAGGGTAAAGCGGGGCGAGAGGGGCGGCGCAGATGAGTGAGATCTGCGAAGCACCTCTCGTTTATCGCCCTTCGGGGCGGCGGGTTCTGTACTATTGTTTTCTCTTTGCGGCACGTTCCAGGCCGATGGGGCGCTGGGCGCAACGGAGATCACAGATGAACAAACGGGAATTAGAAAGCGCGATTGTCACCGATTTTTCCAAACGCATGAGCTACGGCGACTACCTGTGCCTGGACTCGTTGCTGGACTGCCAGCACCCGCTCTCCAATCCGCCGCATCATGACGAAATGCTGTTCGTGATACAGCACCAAACCTCCGAACTGTGGATGAAGCTGATGCTGCACGAACTGCAAGCGGCGGTGCGGCTGGTGCAGCAGGACAAACTCAGCCACTGCTTCAAAATCCTTGCGCGCGTCAAACAGATCCAGCGGCTGCTGTTCGAACAGTGGGCGGTGCTGGAAACGCTGACGCCGTCGGAGTACGTCGAGTTTCGCGACGTGCTGGGCAGCTCGTCGGGCTTCCAGTCGCACCAATACCGCTCGATCGAGTTCCTGCTCGGCAACAAGAATGCGGCGATGCTGGCGGTGTTCAGCAGCGATGCGGAAAAACACGCGGCGCTGAAGGCGATCCTCGAAGCGCCGAGCCTGTACGACGAATACTTGCTGTACCTGGCGCGCCACGGCCTGCCGATCCCGCAGGAGTGCCTCGAGCGCGACTGGACGCAGCCCTACCAGCGCAACCCGGATCTGCTGCCGGCGTTCAAAGTGATCTACGACAACCCGCAAACCTACTGGGAAGCCTATGAAATGGCGGAGAAGCTGGTGGATATCGAAGAGAGCTTCCACCTGTGGCGCTTCCGCCATATGAAAACGGTGGAGCGGATCATCGGCTTCAAGTCGGGCACCGGCGGTTCCAGCGGCGTCAGCTTCCTGAAAAAGGCGTTGGATCTGACCTTTTTCCCCGAGCTGCTGGACGTGCGCACCGAAATCGGCGCCTGAGATAACGAGAGAGGATAAGGGCGATGAGCGTGAGGGTTATCGATAAAGCGGCGGAGAAGGTGGCGGGAGTGAGAGTCGTGGGGCCGTATCCGCAGACGATCCCGCAGGGCTCGCAGCAACTGCTGGCATGGCGGCAGCGCCACGGCGTGCCGTTCGGCAAATGGCTGGTGCTGTATTGGGACGATCCGGCGGAAGTGGCGCCGGAAAAGCTGCGCGCCGACGTGGTGATGAGCGTCGCGGACGATTTCGCGCTGCCGTTGGGCAGCGAGGGCGTTACCGTGCAGACGCTGCCCGCCGGGCAGTATGCGGTCTACCACGTGCGCATCAGCGATGGCGACTTCGAGCGGGTGTGGGGCGAGTTCTACCAGAAGCTGCTGCCGGCCAGCGGCTACCAGCCGGTTGAGGGGGTGAGCTACGAACATTATCTCAACGACTGCGAAGCCGACGGCTATTTCGACCTCGATATTTACCAGACGGTGAAGAAGTGGTGAGGGTGGCTTAATGCGAAGAAAGGCTGAATCGATGGGGTGTGCCGATTCAGCCTGTGACTGTCATTCCTGTTCAGTTTAGGCGTCGTGAGCAGACGAGCGAGAGTGTAAATTTATTTTTCTATCGGACCGATACCCGTATTGTTTTCCTTTAGTCGGTTGCTATCTACCCATCCCACACCTCTTGAGAGGAGCTTAAACCTGAAATAAACAGCGTTGTGGTGATGATGCTAATTCTTACGAGCCTGTTTATTATGCTGCTTGCTGAAGTTATTTTATTTTCTATATTCACGTGTTGGTGGGTGGTTTCACTCTTCATCTGAGTCGAGAACGACTTGGCTCAAACATTGCTGTTCTTTCGCCGTGAATCCAAATGATATATGTTGGCCGTACGGGTTATTCCCTGTTGTATAATAGGTCTTTTCTTCAGGTGATTCACCGCGAGGGTAATCCGTAAGCTGCAGATTACTATAACGCTTCTTGATGTCATCAAGGGTAATGCAGTCACCGGTGACTTCAAAGGAGAGAAATACAGCGGCCGCTTTCTCGTCCTTGCTGACTCTAAGATCTAAATGTGATATTTTTATCTTTCCAGTTAAAGTTACATCTTCGCCTGAATAAAATGCCGTGTATTCATTTTCTGACTTTATGGTGAAGGGAGGGGTAATTTTCTTTATGCTACTTGTTGTTAGTGTTCTGGTTTTTTTTTGCATGTCATCGATGAAATGCCATAATTCTGTATTTTTCACGGGTGCTCCTGCCGCAGAGTGAAAAGAGAAGGTAAAGAGGCTTAATGTCAGGGTAAGGATCTTAGTTGGCATATTCTTTATCATACCATCCTCCATAATAGGCCTCATAATTTTCTCCTGTATTGGACGTAATTTCTCCCTTGCCGAAAATGCGTCCTATTGATTCGCGCGCTCGAATCTCACTAATCTCTTTTCTTTCGAGCGCATCATAGATGGTATTGTAGTTTGGCTGATTAGCGGGGTTTCCCGCAATACCAATATCGGGGCCACCATTAGCAATGATTTCACGTTGCACACGGATGTTGTTCAGAGTTGCAGCTCCTTCGTCACTGAGTGAACTGTTCAAAAATCGTTCTCTTGTGCTTGTGTCCATACGTGGCTTGTAAAGAGCATGCCCGCTTTCATGGGCCAACGATTGTACGACTCGTTGGGGGTTATCTAATTCATTACTGTCTATTGTAATGGTCTTCAAACGCTTGTCTGCAAAGGTCCCTTTACCTGCCACACCTTGATTAAATCGCCATTTTTTCTTTTCCAAATCGCTAATGTTTTGGCTCAACGTCGGTGACTTTGCCGCCAGCTCATTCACCTCCTTGCCAAAAGGGGTTACAGCGGCAGCCGGTTTCGCCGGCGCCGCTGCCGCCGCCCGAGGGGCGGCGTTAACCGGCTTTCCCGGCGTACCACTCGCCTCCGCGTTCGGGAAAAGCTGATCGACGGCACTCTGGATCGCCGCCTGATGGCCGCCGCCTGGTGCGGCGGTGCGTGCGGCGCCGCCGGGCTGGTTGAGATCCAGCTGGCCGCCGGTATTGATCTCTCCGTCCTCTTTCACCGTGATATTGAAGCTGGTGCCGGTGATGTTGATTTGGCCGTTCGCCAGCAGCTCGATCACGCTTTCGCCGCACTCCAGCCGCAGCGATTCGCCGGAGCCGAGGGTAAAGGCGTTGACCACGGCGTCGCTGCGCGTTTTGCCGGTCAGCGCGGAGGCATCGCCTTTGACGCCGGTGGCCTGATTGAGCACCACCCGTTTGATCTGGTTGCCGCCCACCAGATGGGTGTGGTCGTTATCGATGGTGTGGCTCTCATCGTTTTTGACCTGGGTGTCCATGTTGCGTTCCGCCTGGATCCACACCTGTTCGGCGCCGGCCTTGTCTTCGAAGCGCAGGGCGTTGGCGTTGTCGGCGGTGCCGTCCTTGGTGCGGCTCATAAAGCCCATTTGGGTGGCGGCGGCCGGCAGCGCCCACGGCGGCATGCTGGCTTCGTTATAGACGCGCCCGGTGACGATCGGCCGATCCGGATCGCCGTTGATAAAGTCCACCACCACTTCGTCGTTGACACGCGGGATCTGCACGCCGCCGTAGCCCTGGCCGGCCCAGGCGCTGGAGACGCGCACCCAGCAGGAGCTGCCGTCGTCCTTCGGCCCGAAGCGGTCCCAATGGAATTTCACCTTGATGCGGCCGTATTTGTCGGTCCAAATTGATTCGCCGGCCGGGCCGACCACCCGGGCGGTCTGCGGCCCGTGGGTTTTCGGCCAGGTGGCCTGCTGCGGCGGGTGCCAGGGCACGTCCGCCGGCAGCACGATGAAGTCGATACGGTGTTCGCTGCTTTGATCGTCGCCGCTGGCATAGCGGTTCTCTTTCAAATGGTAGTTGGCCTGCAGCGTCAGGTACTCGCGGTTGTCGTCGGCGTGCGGGGCGTTATACAGCGTAAAGGTGCTGCCGGGAGCGATGCCCAGCGCGGTGGCGGTGCCCCGGATCTGCTGATGTTCGGCCTGCCAGGCTTCCTGACGCACGCGGGCGTAGAACTCCCCTTGCTGATGCTCGGTGTAGCGGCCCGGCCAGTCGTAGACGTCAATCTGCCCCGGCGTTGGCGAAACCGGGTTTTGCCGCGCCTGGAACAGCCAGGCGTTCGGCTTGCGGAAATCGTAGTCGTCCAGGCTGTAGATGCCCGGTGTGACGCGATCGGACAACGTCCACTGACTGATGCCTTCCTCGCTGGTGCTGCCGCCGGACGGCGTCAGGTGATAGGGGATCATCTCGTAGCCGGGATAGGGCTGGTGGTGGTGGGGCGCATCCCCGAGCACCAGCGTGTGTTTGCCCATCTCGTGTTTGAAATAGTAATAGATGCCCTCCAGCTCCATCAGGCGGCTGATGAAGTTGAAGCTGCTTTCGTTGTACTGCACGCAGTAGCCCCACAGGCGATAGTCGCCGGTCAGCTGATCTTCCAGCTGCACGTTGTGCTCCGCCAGCAGGGTCTTGACGATCTGCGGTACCGTCTGTTCCTGGAAGATGCGGAAGTTGCGGTCCTTGGTCATCGGCCACAGATCCGGCTGCACGTGCAGGTTATACAGCGCGTAGCGGGTGCCGCCGATCTCTTCGCTGCTGACGGCGATGGCGGTGATCTTGCCGTTCAGGTAGCGCGGGGCGCTGAGAAAGCCCTGGGTCGGGATCTCCAGCGTCAGCGGTTGGCCGAGCAGCGCTTTGCGATCGAGCCGCGCGTCGGTGCTCAGCAATTCAATAGAGAAGTTGAAAGGGGTGGAAAGCGCTTCGATGCCGTCCAGTGAGCGGAACAGTAGCTGCTCCTGGCCCAGCGGCGTGTGCGCAATAATGCGATCCAACATGAGGACGTCCTCTGTGATTGACGTCATGCCCTGCATACCCCGGCGTTGCAGCGGCCTTGCCACGCGGCCAATGAGGGTGGGCAGTGGTGCGTCAGTCTCATGAAATAGGAGAAACCCCGCCGCGACGGGGCTTCAGAACGGAATTAACCGGCGCTGGCCGGATTGACCAGCCAGGTGCCGGCGGTGTCGATGCTGAGTTGCTGCTGGCGACGCCGATCGTTGTGACGGATCTCCAACTGATAACGGCCCGGCGCCAGATTCAGGCTGGCGAAGCCGTTTTCGCCCGGCGTCACCTGCTGCGGCTTGCCGTCGAGGCTGACCTGTTCGCCCGGCTGCAGTTTGAAATACACCAGCGCCACCGGCTGCGGTGGCGGCGCCGCCTTTTCAGGTTCCACCGGCGCAGATGGCGCGGTTTGCGGCGCGCTCGGCTGCTCCGTCACGGTTTTCTGCGCCGGTGACGCCGCGGTGTTTTTCGCTACGGCCTGGGTATCGTCCTTGCCGCCGCTCAGCCAGGCGACGGCGCCGATCACCAGCAGCGCCGCGACGCCGGCGCCGGCCATCATCGGCCGTGAGAATTGGGTGCTACGCGCGGTAACGGCACCGGCGGCCGCGGCGGCGGCTGCCGGGTTGGCGGCCACCAACAGGTTCTCCGGCGCGGCGGCCGGGGTGCTGACGATTTCGTTTTCATCGGCGATCGGCAGATGCAACAGCTCGGCCATTTCATCGATGGTCTGCGGGCGGTCTTCCGGCTTCAGCGCCAGCGCACGGTCGACGGTGCGCAGCAGCTCCGGCGAGTAACCGGCGGGGCGACGCTCGGCCAGCGGCTGGTAGCTGTCTTCGATGCTGCGCACCACGCTGACCGGCGGCGGCGAACCGACGATCAGCGTGTGCAGCACGGCGCCCAGCGCGTAGATATCGGTCCAGGGCCCCTGTTCACCGTCGCTGTTTTCGGTGTACTGCTCGATCGGCGCGAAGCCCGGCTTCAGCATGATCTCCGTTTCGTCCGACAGGTTACCGATCTCTTTGCGCGCCGACCCGAAGTCCAGCAGCACCGGCAGCTGGCTCTCCTGGATTTGGATGTTATCCAGTGAGATGTCGCGGTGCAGGTAGCCTTCCTGATGGATGGTGTTGATGGCGCTGAACAGCGGCGGCAGCAGCCGCCGGATCCACGCTTCGTCGATTTTCTCCGGCTGCTGCGCCTGCAGGTTCTTCAGCGTGGTGCCGCTGTAGAACTGGGTGCCCATGTAGGCGGTGCCGTTCTCTTCCCAGAAGCGCAGCACGTGCAGCAGGCCGGGGTGCGAGAAGCGGGCCAGCAGGCGCGCCTCCTGAATAAAGCTGTTCAGCCCGGCCTGGAAGGTTTTGCCGAAGCGCTCGCCGCGCAGCCCGATGCTGAGATCGTCGTTGCGTTTCGCCAGCGAGGTCGGCATGTACTCCTTGATGGCGATGGTGCGTTCCAGTTGGTGATCGTAGGCGCGGTAGACGATGCCGAAGCCGCCTTCGCCGATCGCTTCCTGGATCTCGAATTCATTGAATCGATAGCCGCTCGGCAGGCTGTTCGAATTCGGTTTGGTTATCCCGGTTCCCGACATAGTGATGACTCTCTGTGTTCAAAGGGCCGCCGTCTCGGCGGCCGCGGCGTTATGCCTGAAATTGACAAATGAATTCGTGGTTCTGCAGCGCGATATGCAGCTGGCGATAGCGCTGGTCGTTGGCGCTGCCGGTCAGCAGGGTGTGGCTGATCTGCGGCAGCAGGGTGTTGGTCAGGATGGCGTCGACCATGCGGCCGCCGGACTCTACCTCGGTGCAGCGGCTGACGATCTGCTCGATGACCGCGTCGTCGAAGGTGCAGACGATGTCGTGATTCTCCGCCAGGCGACGCTGGATGCGCCCCAGCTGCAGGCGCACGATGTTGCCCAGCGTGGCGTCGGTCAGCGGGTAATACGGCACCACCAGCAGGCGGCCGAGCAGCGCCGCCGGGAATACCGACAACAGCGGCTGGCGCAGCGCGCCGCTCAGCGCCTCCGGCTCCGGCAGCAGCTCCGGATCGCTGCACAGCCCGGCGATCAGATCGGTGCCGACGTTGGAGGTCAGGATGATGATGGTGTTGCGGAAATCGATATGGCGACCTTCGCCGTCCTCCATCCAGCCCTTGTCGAACACCTGGAAGAAGATTTCATGCACGTCCGGGTGCGCCTTCTCGATTTCGTCCAACAGCACCACGCTGTATGGGCGGCGGCGCACCGCCTCGGTCAGCACGCCGCCTTCGCCGTAGCCGACATAGCCCGGGGGGGCGCCTTTCAGCGTCGAAACGGTGTGCGACTCCTGGAATTCGCTCATGTTGATGGTGATGACGTTCTGCTCGCCGCCGTACAGGGTTTCCGCCAGTGCCAGCGCGGTTTCGGTCTTGCCGACGCCGGATGGCCCAGCCAGCAGGAACACCCCGACCGGCTTGTTCGGATCGTCCAGGCGCGCCCGCGAAGTGCGCACCCGGCGGGCGATCAGATCCAGCGCATGGCGTTGGCCGATCACGCGCTGGTTCAGGGTGTCGGAGAGTTGCAGCACCGCCTCAATCTCGTTTTTCACCATGCGCCCCAGCGGGATGCCGGTCCAGTCGGCCACTACCGCCGCCACGATATTGGCGTCGACGGCGGCGAAGATCAGCGGCGCTTCACCTTGCAGCGCGCTTAACTGCTGCTGCAGTTCGCCCAACTGGGCGCGCAGCGCGTCGGCGTCAGGGCGCGCCTGCGTCTCTTCTTCAGTAGACTCTTCTTCCTGCCGGTGCAGCTGGGCGCGCAGTGTGATGATCTCTTGGATCAGCGCCAGCTCCTGCTGCCAGCGGTCGGTCAACTGTTCCAACTCCTGGCGCAGCGCGGTCAGCTGGGCTTCAATCTCCTGCGGGCGCAGGGGATCGCCGATGCCCACCTTGGCCTCGCGACGTGCGATATCCCACTCTATCTGCAGCGCATCGATGCGGTGGCGGCAGTCTTCGACCTGGGCAGGCTCGGCGTGTTGGCTGACCGCCACGCGCGCGCAAGCGGTATCCAGCAGCGCCACTGCTTTGTCCGGCAACTGGCGGGCAGGAATATAGCGATGCGACAGCCGCACCGCGGCGTCTACCGCTTCATCCAGCAGCAGCACGCGGTGGTGTTGCTCCAGCGGGCTGACGGTGCTGCGCAGCATCAGCAGCGCTTTGTCTTCGCTCGGCTCGTGTACCTGTACCACCTGGAAACGGCGGGTGAGCGCCGGATCCTTCTCGATGTATTTCTTGTATTCCGACCAGGTGGTGGCGCCGAGGGTGCGCAGTTGGCCGCGCGCCAGCGCCGGTTTCAGCAGGTTGGCGGCGTCGCCGGTGCCCTGGGCGCCGCCGGCGCCGATCAGGGTGTGAATTTCGTCGATAAACAGGATGATCGGCGTCGGGCTGGACTGCACTTCGTCGATCACCGCCTGCAACCGTTTTTCAAACTCGCCTTTGACGCCGGCGCCGGCCTGCAGCATGCCGATGTCCAGCAGGCACAGCTTCACGTCGCGCAGCTGCGGCGGCACGTCGCCGGCCACGATGCGCAGCGCCAGGCCTTCCACCACCGCGGTTTTCCCGACGCCGGCCTCGCCGGTCAGCAGCGGGTTGTTCTGGCGGCGGCGCATCAGGATATCGATGATTTGCCGGATCTCTTCATCGCGGCCGGCCACTGGATCGATCTCGCCGTTGCGCGCTCTGGCGGTCAGGTCCTGGGCATACTGCGCCAGCACGCTTTCACCGCTGCGCGGCGCGCCGGATACGTTCTCGGCGCTGCTTTCCGCCGGCGCATCCTGGGCGTTTTCCGCCGAGTGAGCGGTGATGGCGGCGAACTGCTCCATCAACAGATCGGCGTTGATGCGCTCGAACTGCGGGGAAATGGCCTTCAGCAGATGGCGCAGGCTGTAGGTTTTCAGGATGCCGAGCAGCAGGTGGCCGCCGCGGATGCGCGCCGCGCCGAATTTCAATGAGCCATAGACCCAGGCGCGTTCTACCGCGCTGTCGATGTGCTCGGACAGATCGGAGATGGCGCTGGCGCCGCGCGGCAGGCGATCGAGCGCCTCGACGATGTCGCGCGCCAACTGCGCCTCGTCCAGCGCGAAGTGGCGCACGATCTGTTGCAGATCGCCGTCCGGCGATTGCATCAGCTGATGTAGCCAGTGCGCCAGTTCGACGTAGGGGTTACCGCGCAGCTTGCAAAACGCCGTCGCACTTTCCAGAGAGGTGAATAACAGGCTATCCAGTTTGCCAAATAATACCGAGCGGCTGATTTCAGACATGGTTTTCCTCAGGTCTCAGAGTGGCCTGGCGCCGCAGGGCGCCGGCCGAAATAGGGTCAGAACGGATTTTCCAGCGGTTCAGGGCTGAAGATCAGATCGTCGAGATCGCGTTGCCGCCGATCGTCGGCCAGCCAGCTGCTCAGGCCCAGTCGCTGCGCGCCGCCGAGCTGGATGCCGTGCGCCTGCTCCTTCGCCAGGATCAGGCGGACTTCCCAGACGAACTCGATGCCCAGGTATTGGCGCACCCAGTCGCGCAGCTGCCGGCACAGATCGGCGCCCGGCAGGAAGCGGTCATAGTCCCGCTGCGGCATCGGCCCCAGCTCGATGCGGAATTTGTGCTGAATATCGCGCACCGCGATGCCGAGAAAGGCCGACTCGCCGAGCCGCGGCGCACCGCGCCCGGCCTTGAGCCGAGCTTGCTCGCGCGGCTCCACCCGCAGCCAGTGCGGCACGTTTTCGACGATGCGCACCGGCACCTTGAAATACTGCTGCAAAATCTTGCTCAGGCCTTCCGGATCGCGGCTGTGGCGAATCAGATGACCGGCCATAAAATGTTTGGCGTGGGCGTTGATGCTGTCGCGTTCCTGCTGCGCCGGCTGGCCGATGCCGATCAGGCTCGACAGGTACTCGTCGAAGCGCCGGTTGTCTGGACGATCCAGCGACACCGTCGGCTGCGCATCGGCCCAGGCGCGGTAAAACAGCAGCGTGAGCCGGTGATGGAACAGGTTGGTGAACGCCAGCAGGGTGGTGTCCTGATGGTGGTACACCCGTTCGCGCACGTATTCGGTCAGGTGTAGCGGCAGCGGCCCGTTGGGGCCGAACAGACCGAAGCTGAAGATCGAGACGTCGTGCAGCGTGCTGTTGGCGCGCGGCGCCACCTGCGCCAGCGTGGAGGGCGCGAACGACAGCGATGGCTCCTGGCCCAGGCGCAGCATCTCGTGGCGCGGCAGCGGCGCGCGCCCCAGCAGGTAGGGTTGACCGCCCTGGGCGTCGATGCGGCGCAGCAGCTGAAACAGATCGTGCTGGTAAGGCGCGCTGCGCAACCGCGGCCAGAAGTCGTCCGGCAGGCGATACAGCGCGTTGATCTGCGGCGGCGCCAGTTCGGTGGCAATCATCTCCGCGTTCATATCAGCGTCCTTTTGCCCATGCGCGCCTGCCAGTGGGCGATTTCGCCGCGCTGCTGACTGGAGAGCGTCATCTCGGTGAAGGTGTTCATCGCCACCAGGCGCGAGAACAGGCGCTCCAGCACGCTGCCGAGCAGATAGGGGCTGTTGCCGGAGAACGCCTGCTCATCGACCGTCAGATCGATGGCGATGCCGCGCGCGAACACGATGGGGCCCGGCTCCGGCACTCGCCGGTAGACCGGCCGCAGGTTGCAGTGGCGCACGCCCTGGATCTGTTTGGCGATCGCCGGTTCGCTCAGGTTGCCGTACAGCCCCAGCAACTGGCGCAGGCTGGCGGCGCCCTGTTCCGGATCGCCGTCCATCATGCTGAGGTAGTTCAGCTGCAGCTGGCTGATCAACCGCCAGGTGATCATCCCTTCGGCCAGCGCCGGGCGCGGCGGAGTGGGGCCTTTGCGCAGAGAGACCTGTTTGATCGGGATCGAGTCGGGCATCACGAAGTTGCCCTGATCCTGTTGCAGCAGCATCAACGGCAGGTCGCGGCTGGTGCACAATACGTCGGCGGTGAGGTATTTCAGATCGCTGTGCCACGGCGATTGCCGCTCGTCCACCAGCGACACGAACACTTCCGAACCGGCATAGCCGGTGCGGGTGCCGTAGCGGCGGGCGTGCTCCGACAGCGTGCGCTGTTCGCGCCGCAGCGAGAAGTAGGCGCCATAGTTGCCGTCGTCCGCGCTCAGGGTGCTGTAAAACGGCCGAAACTCTTGCTCGTAGCGTTTTTCGCTGGCGCTGCCGCCGAGCCGCTGCACCGAGAACACTTCGTAATCCAGCGGCCGGATATTGTCGACCACCAGATGGTATTCGTGGTTTTTTTCGTTGATCGCGATGCGTTCGGCGACCTTCGGAAACAGGTTGATCACCGGCGTGCAGTGCAGCGCCAAATGGGCGGCGTCGACCACCCGTTCCAGCGCGGCATCGTGCCGATCCAGCAGCACCACGATCTCGAACTGGCGCAGCGCCTTTTTCCCTTCGCGCACGCTTTGCAGCAGCGGGCGCAGGCCGTTGACGCTGAAGAACTGGAAGCGCGCCGGGAAGGCGAAGTACTCCTGCAGCAGCCGGTAGCCTTCGAAGTTGCGCAGGTCGTTGGGCAGCAGCGCCTGTTCGGCGGCGAAGCCCTCCTGCCGCAGCCCGTCCAGCGCCAGCGCGCGCCGCTGCGGCTGCGCCTCCACCGTTTGGCAGACAAGCCCGACGCTGTGCTGCATCAGCAGTTCCAGCAGCTGCTGCGCCTGTATGTCCGGCCCGGCCAGGTAAAACATCAACTGGTCCAGCTGCAGGTTGTTGAGCGTCACGCTTTCGTAGCACTCGAGGCGAATGCGCAGCGCGCTGACGCAGCCGCTGTGCTGCAGCCCCAGCGAGGCCAGCGGAATATCGGCCGGAATGCCGCCCAGCTCGACGCCGGCGATGCGCACCGGCTGCAGCGTGACGTCATGCGCCGTGGTGTAGCTGCAGGTGATGCCGCTTTTCTTCAGCGTCTGGCTGTCCATCATGGTGCCGCGCGGCACCACGAAGCCGTTGCTGATGTCGCCTTTGCTGCTGTCCGGCTGCAGCTCGGCGATCGCCATCGACGGCGTCGGCGACAGGTAGTTGGGGTAGATGATCTCCAGCAAGCGCTGAGAAAAGCGCGGGAACTCGGCGTCCATTTTCAGCTGCACGCGCGAGGTGAGGAAGGCGAAGCCCTCCATCAGACGCTCGATATAGGGATCCGCCACGTCGATGCCGCGCATGCCGAGACGGCCCGCGACCTTCGGGTACTGTTCGGCGAACTCGGCGCCCATCTCACGCAGATAGGCCAGCTCGCGGTTGTAATAATCTAAAAGTTTACTGTCCATCGCCTTACCCTATGTCTTTCAGATCGAAGTGGCCGTTTTCCAGATCCACGTCGGTACGGAACAGAAACTCCAGCGGATAGGGCACGCACCACAGGCGGCCCTTGATTTCGATCGACAGCACGTTGTGCAGCTCCAGCGAGCCGGTGTCCGAGATGCAGCGCACCTGCAGCCCCTCGGGCAAAATGCGCGGTTCGAAATGGAGAATGGACTCGGTCAGCGCGCGCTGAATGTCGAGCCATTCGATGTCCGACATGCGCTTGCCCGCCAGCGAGGCGATGCCGTAATTCAGGGTGGAGCGCCGCACCTGTGGAAAATCGCCCAGATCCAGATTGGATTCGCTGTTGACGCAGTTGAACAGCCACTGCAGATCGCGCAGCACCCGGCGGCGCAGCTCGCTGTGCGACACCAGGTTGCGCACCTGCGCCTCCTGCTTTTTCTGCGGTTCGTCGTCGGTCAGCATGTCGAGCAGCACCGGCTGCATTTTGTCGCGCGACGTCAGGCGCTCGCTGTCCTGACGATAGCGATAGCCCTGGCGGCGCAGATCGCCGCCGTCGTAATGGGGTGGGCGCTTATCGTTCATGTTCAGGCGCTCGCGTCGAAGCTCAGCTGCCGCAGGCTGTGCAGCGGGAATTCGTCGCTTTCGCTGAGCCAGGTCTTCAGGCCCAGCCCCGCATAGTGGGTGCCGTCGCCCAGCGGTTGCCATTCGGTGCGCTTGCCCAGCAGCAGCGCGTCGTCGCTGCCTTCGGCCAGCGGATAACGGGCGGGCAGTTGGCACACCTGTTCGCGGCCGTCGGTGAGGCGCACCAGCGCATGGCTCCACACCAGATCGATGGCGCTCTGCGGCGCCTGGAACTGGATCGCGGCGATATCGGCGAACGGCAGCCAGTAGTAAACGCCGTTCAGCGCCAGCTCGCATACCGGCCCGAGGCGGCCGTCACCGTCGGTCAGCCAGTCGAAACGCAGCTGCCGTTCTTGGTCGCCTTCGGCCAGCGTTAACCGCCCGGCGCCGGCCGGGGCGGCTTCCAGCGCTTCATCGCGCAGCGCCTGGGCCTGCTCGGCCGCGCCTTGCGCATCCTGATGCAGCGCCTGCACCATCAGTTTCAGCCAGGGCTGATCCTGCCGCAGCAGCGCCGGCGCGGCCGTGCCGGCGAACACCGCCTGGCGTTGCAGCTCGGCGTTAATCGACTGCGCCAGCAGCAAGGTGGTTGGTTGGGCGATCGGTTTCAGCGCCTGCCAGGATTTCAGCTGCGCGTTGGCGCGCGTCCAGTTGCCGCTCAGGCACAGCAGTTGCACCAGCGCGGCGCGCAGGTCGGCATCCGCCGGTTTCGCCTTGATCTCGTTTTCGACGGCGGTGATGGCCGCGCCAATCGACTGGCCTTGCAGCATGCTTGCTAATGATTTCACAGGCTTTCCTTATAATCAGTGAGTGGCGCCGTTAACCGACAGGTAGCTGCCGCTGGCGGGATCGACCCGGTCTGCGGCCAGCTTTTCCACCAGCTTGAAGGTCAGCGGAGCGGGGGCGTTCAGCAGCGGTTGCCAGGCGGTTTGCGCCTGCTGCAGGCGCTGTTTGACCTTGTTCTCGTCAGCGGCGTCGATGCGCGGCATTTCAACGATCGCTTCGCCGTTGAACGCCCAGGCGTGCAGCTTCGGTTCGAATCTCAGCAGCAGGAAGCTGCCCGGCGCCTGCGGGTTACCGCCCAGAACCAGCCGTTGGGCGTTGGCGCTGACGACGGTCAGCGCGCGATCGCCGCCGTTGATCTGCGCCAGCGGATAGCCCTGCAGGAACCACAATGTCGGCGAGAGGATTTGGCCGCCCTGTTGCAGCGTGACCGCGCCGCTGCCCTGCAGCCAGCCGTCCTCGCCGCAGCGCAGCGCGTCGCCGGCGGGAATGAACAGCGCGCCGCCGTTGGCGTCGTCATGCCAGAAGGTGCGGAAGTGGCAGCCCTGCGGCAGGTTGAAACGCTGAGGCGGCGCGGTGTCCGCCTGCGGAGAGGTCACGGCTACCGCCGCAGGGATCGCCGGCTGCGGCGGGGTTTCCGGTTGCTCGGCGGATTCCTGTTTGACCACCGGTTTCCAGCCGCGCGCTTTGGCGGCTTCGCCGCTGGCCAGCTTTTCACCGCGCTTGTCGGTCAGCGTCCAGGGCAGGTGGCCGGCTTTGGGGCACTGCTTTTCCAGCAGATTGCCGACGCGCGGCAGAAAGTCGTTCAGCACCGCCGGATCTTGGCTTTGCGCCGAGACGATGCGCAGCGGGATGCTCTTGCCGCACCAGCTTGCCGGATTGCTGTTTTTGACGTCATCGATAAACACTTCCAGCTTCTGGCTGGGGGAGTAAACCAGGCGATAGTTCATCGCCTGCGCGGTCGGTACCGCCATCAGGGCGACGAGCCCCGGCATCCAATATTTCATAGTGAACCTTGCTGTGAATGTGCGCTGCTCAGTCGCGGCTCAGAAACCGCTCCGCATCCGCCAGCGAATGCAGCAGGGTGGTTTCCTGCGGTGAGCCAATCCAGACGGCGATAGCGCTGTAGTTATCGCTGTTATTGTTTTTCTTCCATGCCTGCTGCATCAGGGCGATCCACTCGCTGGGGGAGTTGACCATGTGCAGCGACTGTTCCAGCTCGGCCTGGCTGAAGCTGTGCCAGAAGCCGTCGGTGCACAGCAGGAAAACGTCGCCGTCTTCCAGCTGCAGCACGTCGCTGTAGGTGGCGTCGCGCTCTTCGTTCAGCCCCAGCGCGAAATACAGCAGGTTGCTGTTGATGCCGTTGGTCTGATAGCCGGCGTCCTGCATCTGCTGGATCAGGCTGTGGTCGGTGGTGACGGCATGCAGGTAGCCGCGGCGGAACAGGTACAGGCGGCTGTCGCCGGCGTGCGCCCAGTAGGCCAGCTGGTAATCGCGATCGATAAACAGGCTGACCAGCGTGGTGCCCATCTTGCTGTATTCGTCCGACTGTCGCTGCTGCTGGTGGATGGCGGCGTTGGCGCGCGTAATGTGCTGGCGAATGCTTTGGGCGTTCAGGTGCTTTTCGCCGTCGAAGTTTTGCAAAATGGTGTCGCGCGCCAGTTTGGCGGCGATATCGCCGCCCGGAAAGCCGGCGATGCCGTCGCACACCACGAAGCAGGCGGCGCGGTTGCCGAGCACCTCGCCGGTCTGATCCTGGTTGGAGGCGCGGCCGCCCTGGTTGGAGGTAGAGGCTATGGTGATATTCATTACGCGTCCGGTTTGGTCTGTGAGTCTTTGTATTGATTCACTTCAACGTCATAGGCGTGCAGGAAGGCTTCGCCGAACAGGGTGTGGAAATCGTCCTCGATCTCGCCGGAGGTTTGCTGATAGTTCTTCACGAAGTAGTCCCACAGCGCAGCCTTGCGGTTGGCGGGCAGCGACAGGCGCGGCGCCACGCCTTCCTTGCGCGCTTCCTCTTCGAGGCGCTCCGGGTTAAACGACTGCAGCATGGCGGCGATGATGGCGCGAATACCGGCGATCATTCCCAGCTGGTGCGCCTGCAGGTCGATCAGCGCGTCGCGCACCGCCTGCTCCGGCGGCATAAAGCCCGGCATCTGGCTGCCGAACATCTGCATCAGCACCGTTTTGCCCGAAGGCAGCAGCTTGAACGGGTTGTTGGCCTCGTCGAGGATCATGGTCATCTCGGCCTTCACGCCGCGCTTGAGGATCGAGCGGGATGAAAGCAGGGCGACGGTGCCCTGCGAGAACAGGCTCAGCAGGCGGCCGGCCTGGCGGATCTGCCGTTCGTCGAAGTGCGGCTGTGGCTGCAGATCGTCGAGGCCGATGCCTTGCAACAGCGCCGTCAGCAGTGGCCCCTCTAAGGTGTCGCCATTCGGCGCGGCGGCGTGCTGCCGCTGAGCGGACTGGTAGGCGACCGGATCGATGCCCAGGCGGTTGCCCTGGCGCGGGCGCGGCGGCTGCGCAGGCGGTTCCTGCTGGTTGAACTGCGGCACGGGTTGTGGCTGTGGCTCAGGCGTCTGCACGGGCGGCGGCGTCGGCTCTGGGCGTGGCGCTTGCGGTTGTGCGGCGATCGGCGGAGGAGACGGCGGCACGGGCGGCTGTACCGGCTCGTCCGGCTGAGCCAGCGGCACGGCGCCGCCCATCAGCAGCCCCAGCGGATCGTTGCTGTTTAGCGTCTCGGGCGACGCGGGAGCGGATGAACCGCCGAACAGCGCCAGCGGATCCAGCTCTTGCTCCGGTTGCTGCGCATTCTGAGCCGGGGTTGCCGGCCGCGCTGGCGCAGCCTGCTCCGCCAGCAGCGCGCTGGGGGTGGTATCGGCGAGGATGTGTTCGCGCTCAAAGGTGGTGTCGGTGTTGAACAGCGCCGCCGGATCGGTTTGCTGCTGCTGCAGCTGGCGCAGATCGACATCGCCCGCCAGCTGCGCCAGCGGATCGGCCGGGTTCAGCTCGCGAGCGGGGGTGTCCAGCAGCGGGTGGTTGCCAGGATTGGCGACCGGCGGCGGCGTGACGGCGGCCGGCGCATTCGGGGTAAATTCTTCCACCAGGCTGTCCCAGATTTCGTTGGGGATGGGCGCGGCGGATTTTTCTTTGGCGGCGGCTGTTGGGGCCGCCGCAGCGGCAACGGCGGCGGCCTTGGCCACCGGTTGAGTCTGTGGCGCGGCGTGCTGGTGCAGCGCGCTGACTTCAATCTGGTAATCGTCGATGCCGAGCACGTCGCCGTCCTGCAGTTCAACCTGGCGGCCACGTTCCAGCGGAATGTCGTTCAGCAGCACGCGGGTAACGTTGCCGCGGTTGGTGATGCGGCATTCGCCGTCAGCGGAAATATGCACGATCGCCTGCAGGCGAGAAATGGCGCGCTCTTCGTCCGGCAGTACCAGGTTGTTGTCCACGCTGCGGCCGATGGTGCCGCCCGGCGGCAGAAAATCGCAACTGCTCTGCGGCGGAACCTGGCCGCTTTTATTTTTTACAATGGAAAATCGCATAAGGCATTCCTGCTGATTAGGAGGTAGTGCAATAATTAATGATTCGATCTATGGCTTGCCAAAATTTGCGGGTATTTTGGCAAGCCGTTAAGTTGTTTCTTAACTCGTTCACTAAGGCTTGTTGTAGTCTTAATTTTACTAAATGCTTTTATTATTAATTGAAAGAATTATGGAATAAGAAGGTGAAATAAAATTCCGTTGAACATCTCAAGGGTAACGGCTCTCTCATAACTAATTCTGATATCAGTTGTCGTCTTTCCCTTGGTACTTCTTGATGATGGCTTGCAACGCTTGGCTATGTACAAGATCGATGCACTTTGCCATCGTCATCGGCTCCCCAGACATGCTGTCATAGGGCTTTGCCAGAAATTCTTTTGCCAGCGCCCTGACAGCGGTATGCGCTTCCAGAGAATAATTGCCGAACTCCATGTAACCCCTGGCGGCGGCATCGTTTTTGACTTCTTTTGCTGAGTACCCCTCGGCGATACAAACGCTAAGCGCGTAGTTTTTGAGGTACTCGGCAGGGGAGTACTTTTCGTTGGCGGAAGCTTCAGTATTTAATACCGCCAACGTGAGTAGGAATACAGTTTTAATCGTATGACGTGAGTTCATCGATTCGTTTTTGCATGGTATTGGCCAGGCAGTCTTTGTCATCTCGGCATTTATCCCTTTGCAGTAACCAAGATTTTTGCGTGTTGTTTAAAGTGGCCACCAGTTTTTTATCTCCTGCATCGGCCGCCTGCTTTTTTGCCAACAGCCAAGCTTGAGAAACGCTTTTGTCATAGGCGGATAAATTGAAGTCTGAGCAGATAGTTTTTTCAACAACGCTTGTAGATTTAGCACAGTCGAAAGACGCAGCAGGTTTAGGATCTTTCGGTAACCGTTCTAATTGCAGTAGCGAACCATCGTACCAATTAACCAGCATTTTTTGTGGATTGAGAGCGGCAAAGCTGGAGCCTGCACCATTATCGGATGGGCCGAATGATCCGGAGTGACAAGCGATCTTGAAAAGAGAGACTTCTGCTAGGCCGTTTTCTTTCAATGTATAGTTTTTAGCCGAGATGCTTTTATCTCCGCCCATCGACTTGCCGATGAATTGATTCAGCGTGCTTCTCTCAATACTTAAGGTTGGCGCTGTGCAGACGTCTTTTTCCGGCAGATTGTTTTCTATTGATTTAGTGGAAATATTGATTACCCTTCCTAGTAAACGAGGGTCGTTAAGTTGATAGTTAAGTGTGCGGGTAGTCTCATTGTCTATGTTGACCTGAGTCACTTGCCATAAGCCATCAATAGTTGATGATGTTGGGGCATTAACGTTTTTTTCTGCCGCGTATGCACAGAACGATAACAAGACGCCACTGATTAGAAATTTATGTTTTTTCAATAGAGTGATGCCCTTCTTTCTGCAGCGAACTGTCCTGTGTTTGCTAACCAACCTCCCCATAACGGGGAGGTTGTATAACAATTAAGCTTCGCGGTTTTCCTTGATGTTCCAACCTGCGCTGCTTTCGGCGCCTTTGCCGCCTTTGTCGCTCTGCTCCCAGTATTGCTGTTTCACTTTCGCCGCCTGGAAGGAGTAGGTGACGCCCACGGTGTCTTCGCCGCCTGCGCCGGTGTACTGCACGGCGGTGACCAGCACGTCGTCCAGGGTGATTTTAACGTACTCAACCTGAGTACCGCCCGCCTTGCAGACAGACAACTCAACCTTGGTCAGGTGCTTACCGCTGGAGCAGTGCTTCAGCAGCGCCGGGGTTGACTTGTCGACCAGCGCGTTAACGTGCAGATCGTTGAAGCACACTTTACCGGCGCCACCGCCGCCGCCAACGCCCATATTGCCCGGTTGAGAAGCGCCCCAGGAGAAAGAAGTAATGTCGGTCCAGCCTTTGTGATTCGAATCTTTAGATTCGCCGCTGGCACCTTCAACTTTCAGGAACATATCAATAGCCATAGTTTCTTCACTCTTTATTAAGGGTTAACAGTAGTATTAACGTTACGTTGAAAAACTCAGGTAATAGCAGCAGGAATTGCAAGTGTGGTAATGCATTACCAATTTATATCCTTGTGCCATGCACCTTCTTAAATACCGAAAACTATCGGTACGGGTTACCGAGCCACTATTAAGTGCTAATGGCTCAATGCTTCATTATTTCGCGTTATCTTGATTCCACGTGCGATCTGGGTTGCCAGCTATAAGCTGTCGAGAAAGCTTGTCCAATTCAGGGCTATGGTACAATCGCAGGCAGTTTAAGGTGACACCTTGACTCTTGTCTTTAGTTTCGCTGTGAAACTCATTAATTCTGGATTTATATTTGTCGATGAGAACATTGATTTTCTCATCACCTGATTCGATATCGAATGGCATCCATTCTCTCATCGCATTCGCCGTTCTGGCTGCATCAAGAGAGAATGCTTTATCCGAATCGGAGACCTGTACCAGGCAGCGTGACAATGCCAGTTCTTTTACGACCTGGTGATAAGGCATCTGTTTGATAAATGCCACAGGATCCTGAATCAGCGCTGCTTGCAGCCTTAATGAGGCGATAAGCAAGCATGCAGTTAAACCAAACCTCATGCATTTACTGATAAGCCGATGAAACACTAGCTTAATTCCCAAAACCAGACTTCTTTGCAGTTAAAATAGCAATGGGAATGGCAGGTCAATAGCGAGTTTTCTGGTTCGATAAGATCAATGTGTCCGCCATCATAGTTGGTTATTTTATTGAAGAACACGACGCCTTTTTTATTGCCGATACCCTTCTCTGCATCTGGAGCATTAAAGAAAATGTTGGCTTTGCCAAAACTACTGGAGCGATGCAACTGATCGGCCAGCAGTTTGGCTCCAGGTTCAATCGCTTTACCCTTATAGGCGCCTTTTTTGATTGGCAGGCGGCCTTTGAAGCTGATGCCGGCTTTCAACAGCGCCAGGCTCATGCGGACGGCACAGGTATTGGCATAACCAGGGTTTTGCTTTAGAAGCGTATCAAGCTCATAACCAATCTCGGCGTAAACGGCTTCTGCTGCCAAATATCCCGGGCTAGAGTAATCAGAGGAGTAATGGCTGCTTTTTAGCTGACGATATAAAGGTTTCATGCTTTGCCTCCTTTGCAGGGGAAGCGAGTCGCCAGAGCCTCTTCAATCAGGGGGGCAGCCCTTTCGTGCAGGCGCGCAGCGGGAAGTTTATTAAAGAATTCGAACACAAACTCCTGCAGAGTGACGGTTTGTAGCTGGCTGTATTGGCACCAGCTTTTTCCTTCCGTCGCGTCCAGCACGCCCAGCAAATAAATCCGCGCTTTCTCTTTTTCCTGTTTATCTGCACTGCGATAGAAACGGAAAAAGTCGCTGCCTGGCAGATTGACATCATCGGACGTCAAATGCGCTATCGATGTCTGCTCTGCGAAAGCTGGCGGCGCGGCGGAGAGCGAGCAGACGACAGCCAACAGCGATGCCAGATAAAACCGTTTTGTCTTCATCTTTCTTTCCCTGTGATGAGGTTGATGTATCAGCCAGGCCGCACTACCGCGGCCTGACTTCAGTCCATCAAGACGCGTCGTTTTGCTTCAGCGAAGGCAGCTTCGACACCAGGCGCAGGGAGACGGTCAGGCCTTCCAGCTGGTAGTGCGGGCGCAGGAAGAACTTGGCGCTGTAATAGCCCGGGTTGTCTTCGATCTCTTCCACCTGCACTTCCGCCGCGGCCAGCGGTTTGCGCGACTTGGTTTCCTGCGAGGAGTTGGCCGGATCGCCGTCCACGTAGTTCATGATCCAGTCGTTCAGCCAGCGTTCCATGTCGTCGCGCTCGCGGAAGGAGCCAATTTTGTCGCGCACGATGCACTTCAGGTAATGCGCGAAGCGGCAGCAGGCGAACAGGTACGGCAGGCGCGCGGAAAGCTGGGCGTTGGCGGAGGCGTCGGCATCGTAGTATTCCGCCGGCTTCTGCAGCGACTGCGCGCCGATAAAGGCAGCGAAGTCGGAGTTTTTGCGGTGCACCAGCGGCATAAAGCCGTTTTTGGCCAGCTCGGCTTCGCGGCGATCGCTGATGGCGATCTCGGTCGGGCACTTCATGTCCACGCCGCCGTCGTCGCTCGGGAAGGTGTGGCACGGCAGGTTTTCCACCGCGCCGCCGGATTCCACCCCGCGAATGGCGGTGCACCAACCGAACTCTTTGAACGAACGGTTGATGTTGGCGGCCATGGCGTAGGCGGCGTTGGTCCAGGTGTAATTGCCGTGGGTCGCGCCGTCGGTGTCTTCTTCGAAGTCAAACTCGTCCACCGGGTTGGTGCGGATGCCGTATGGCAGGCGCGCCAGGAAACGCGGCATTACCAGGCCCAGGTAGCGCGCGTCTTCCGACTCACGCAGGCTGCGCCAGGCGGCGTACTCGGTGTTCTGGAAAATCTTGGTCAGATCGCGCGGGTTGGACAGCTCCTGCCAGGACTCCATCTGCATCACGCTTGGCGCGGTGCCGGCGATGAACGGGCAGTGCGAGGCAGCGCCGATCTTGGCCATTTCGCCCAGCAGCTCCACGTCCTGCGGGCTGTGATCGAAGTAGTAGTCGCCCACCAGGCAGCCGAACGGCTCGCCGCCGAACTGGCCATACTCTTCTTCATAGACTTTCTTGAAGATCGGGCTCTGGTCCCAGCCCACGCCCTTATAACGCTTCAGCGTGCGGCCCAGCTCCTGCTTGGAAATGCTCATGAAGCGGATCTTCAGCATCTCGTCGGTTTCGGAGTTGTTGACCAGATAATGCAGGCCGTGCCAGGCGCCTTCCAGCTTCTGGAAGTCGTCGTGGTGAATGATCTGGTTGATCTGCTGCGACAGCTTTTCGTCGATTTCCGCAATCAGCGCCTGAATGGTGCGGTAGGCGTCGGAAGAGACGGTGACGGTGTTTTCCAGCGCCTGCTGCGCCAGGGTTTTCACCGCGTTCTCGACCGCTTCTTTGGCCTGATCGGTCTTCGGCCGGAACTCTTTATTCAGCAGCGCGCTGAATTCATCGCTGGAAAAAGTCTCGGTGGTCTGCAACGCATTTTGTTGCTGAGGCGAGTTGCTCATCGATTAATCCTCACGCTCGTTGTTTTCGTCGTTAACCGCCGGCTTCGGCGCGTCGGTCAGGGATTGCAGCAGCGCCGGATTTTGCAGGATCTTGGAGATCAGCTCTTCGGCGCCGTTCTTGCCGTCCATGTAGGACAGCAGGTTGGAAAGCTGGGTGCGGGCGTCCAGCAGATTGTCCAGCGCGTCGACCTTGCGGGCGATGGCGGCAGGGGAGAAGTCTTCCATGCTTTCGAAGGTCAGATCGATGTTCAGCTTGCCTTCGCCGGTCAGCGTGTTGTCGACCTGGTAGGCGACGCGCGGCTTCAGCGATTTCATGCGCTCGTCGAAGTTGTCGACGTCGATTTCCATGAACTTGCGCTCTTCCACGCTGGCTTGCGGATCGACCGCTTTCCCCACCAGATCCGCCATCACGCCCATCACGAACGGCAGCTGGATTTTGCGCTCTGCGCCATAAATTTCGACATCGTATTCAATCTGTACGCGCGGCGCGCGGTTGCGGGCGATGAATTTCTGCCCGCTGCGGGATTTCGAGTTTGACATGATTTACTCCATCTAATGGCGATTGGGAACGCGCCTCGTCCGGCTGGGAGAGTCAGGTTCTGATTCGGGTCTGCGCGGGAGCAGACGGTATCGGATGCGTCAAGAGAACAAAGGTCGGCGGCTAGCTGTTCTCCTCGTTGTCGGGGCGACCGAGAATGGTCTCCAGTTGGTTAAGCCCATCGGGCGCCAAATCGCGGACGATTTGCATAAAGTCCAGCGTAATCAACCGCTGGACCCGATCGATCATCAGCGGCGCCGGGTGGCTCGGCTCATGAAGACGAAAATAGTTTTTCACCTTGTCCAGCATCAGCTGTGCGTCGTCGCGCGACTGGATCTGCGCGCTGCGCCAGTTGAGCGGGGCGGTGGCGCTTTGCACGGCGGCGGGGGGGGGCACGGCGGCGGTGTCCGGCAAGGCGTCCGGTTCGGCGGCGGCCGGGGCATCGCTTTGGCCGGCGAGCGCCACCAGAGAAAAGACCTTGGTGAGCGCGCTCATTTCCGGCAGTGCGCTTTCTCCCAGATGGCGGGTCACTTCGCCGCGAATGGCGCTCAGGGTGTTGGCGATGCGCGTCACCAGGGCGCCTTCGGGGCGATCCTGCTGCGCCAGTTCATCCTGCAGCCGCGCACGGCCGCCGGGAAAGTTGGGGCACTCCTGCTTGCTGCCGTCGAGCAGGGCGCCGGCATCGCGCAGCGAGATTTCTCCGGCAGCGCTTTTCAGCAGCGGCGCAGCGCGGACGCTGGCGGCCAGCGCGGCCTTGTCGCCAAGGTCAGCCAGCGCGTTGATGCGAAACAGCGGGTCGGCTTCCCCATCGAACTCCAGAGGCGGTTGCAGGGTGTCCCAGTAGCGGAGTATCGACTGGTGGATCAGCGTCAGCCCGTCGGCGTAGCCCGGCAATCCGCGCAGCTGGGTCCAGGCGCGGGTGAGATACAGCATGACGCGCAGGTCCTTGGTTCGTGCCAACAGCGAGGTCGCGAGGCGCTCGACCTGCACCCAGTCCGGTGCTTCTTCCGGAATGATGGTGCTGCCGAACTGCTGTTCGGCCTTGCCGGTGGCGGCTTGTTCCATCGCCAGAAAGTCGGCGTCGTATTCCAGGTTGTCGCCGCAGGGATTGTCTGCGTCGACCGGGGCCAGCAGGGTATCGGTGTCGATAGCCATAAAATTTCCTTCAACGAGCGATGTTAATCAAACATTTGCGGGTACTGGCCGCCGCGACCGGGGCGCGCCCAGCCGTTGGGCTCGAACAGCAGTGAAAACAGCTGCACGGTGAGGTTGCCGCTGTGCACGTGGGTGTAGAGCGGGTGTCCGTCGGCCTGATTGGTCCACCAGAAACTGGTGTACTGCGCCGGGTCGAAACAGTCGGCGGCCTGTTGCCAGCCGAGGCCCGGCACGTCCGGATGCTGAAAACCGATAATCGACAATATCTCAGAATCCGCTTCCGCCGGCGGGCTGGGCAGCGCCGGAATAGCCTGCAACGTGCGGTCGATCTGCTCGGCGGAGAAACCGTTGCGCACGCCGTTCAGCAGGGTATGACCGAGCTGTTGGTACCAGCTCGCCGCCATGTTCAGCTGTTGCGGTCGCCAATCCTGTTGGCTGAACAGGCGCAGCGCGCAGATCGGGTAGCGTCGCCCGACGCGATCGCGCGCCGGCAACAGGCAACCCATCTGCACGTACGGGCTGCCGAGCGTGGCGGGGATCACGAAGTTCCACACCGGTGCATTGCTGAACGGGTGGCCGTTCGGCCCCTGTGCATCGCGCTGCAAATTCACCAGCCCGTTATGGAACCAGTGGGCCCAGTTGTTGACCACCGGATCGGGCAGGCGGCGCTGCAGGAAGTCGCCGGCGGAAGGAAGTTTGCCGTACCAGCCGAGGCTCGTCGGGGCGCTTGAATCAGTGCTCATGGTCATGTCCTTTCGGGGCTACGGGCACGAGAAGGCCGGCAGTTGGAACGGATTACGGATGCTGTTGGGCGTGAACTCCAGCGTGACACGGTGGCCGTCGAGATTGAAGGTCGCCTGGCGGCCGAGGCCGCCGGTGCCCGAAGATTGCGCCATATCCACCAGGCGGTTCAGCGCCCATGGCCCGCTGGTCACCAGGCTGGCGGTGGTGCCGTTGGCCAGCGCCAGCTGCAAATGCACCTGGTTGGTATTGCGGGTGCCCGGCCAACTGACCACCAGCGGCACCTGTGGGCCGTGGCTGTATTTGAACAGCTGGCCGTCGATATCCAGCGTCAGGTTGAGGATATCGTTATCCATCCGCACCGGCCGTACGGTCACGCGGTAGGAGGGCGTCGCGGTACCGTTGGCGAAAAAGGCGTCGCGGATGCGCTGTGCCTGCTGGAATGAACGCAGGATGCCTTCGCCACCGGGCAGCGTCTTGCCGTCCACGCCGGGGGTAAAGCGCCAGTTGGCGCGGGTGGTATCGACCTTGCCCTGCAGATTGTCGCGGAAGAAGCTGTCCATCAGCCCGCTGTTCGGCGCGAACATGCGCGCCAGATCGTCCGGCGTCACGTCCTGGCGCGCCCGGGCCACCAGCGGATAACGGCCGGCGATCGCCTGGCGGCAGAAGCTGCCGACCTCGAAGCTGATGCGCTTTTTCACGTTCTCCATCTCTTTGCGCTGGGTGTCGCTGCTGGCGCCGATCGCCAGCGACAGTAGCATCTGTTTGAACGGCACCGGCAAGCGGCCGGACTCGGCCTGCAGGCGCGGGATGATGTCGCTCGGCGGCGCCGACATGCCGCTGTTGGCCGCGCCCTGCACCGCAGTCAGATAGCTGTACAGCTCATCGACCTGCTTCAGCACGCTGTCGAAAGGGATCGCCTTATTGCCTTCGCCCTGGCTTTGCGCCAGCTCCAGCAGCGGCGCGAAGTGCGCCATCACCAGCTGTTCCGGCTGGACCGACACGTCGCCGTCGGCGTTGGCCGGCCGGTTGGTGAACAGCGCTTCCAGCGTGCGGTTGGCGTTTTGATTCAGCCTGTCTTCGGTTTTTGCCAGCAGCGAGCGGGAGTCGGCGTCGCTTTTCTCGTCGCGCAGGGTGACGTTTTTGCTGACGTTGACCAGCAGGTTGCGCATCGGCGACGGGTTGCCGGAGAGCAGCCGCGCGCTGCTGATGCGCTGGGTCAGGTTGCCGATGTTGGCCAGCTGGATATCCCCCAGCAGCTCATCCCAGGCGCCGATGAAATCCTGCATGTACAGCTGGCGGATGGTCTTGGTCAGATCGGCGCTTTTCTGCTCCGGCGTCTGGCTGTTCAACACCCAGACGTCTTCCTTGCGCAGGGTGTCGGTCACCGGGTCGATGTTGTCGTTGAACGCTTTCCAGTACCCCTGCGGGGTGAACAGGCCCGGCACGCCGTCGGTGACCGGTTTGCCGCTTTTGCGACTGAACGCCAGCTCGGTCTGCGGGCCGGCCAAATCGACCAGGCTGACCGGCTTGATGTCGGTCTGTTTCAGCAGCAGGCGCTTGAGGCGGCCATAGACGCGCTGCGACAGCGGCGCCCGATTGATGGCGGCCTGCGCCTGTGCCACCAGCTGTTCGTCTTTGGCGTAAGGCGAGGCCTGGATCTGCGTATCCAGCAGCTGGCTCAGGTGCCATTCGATCTGCTGCAGCTGTTTCTGCGTGCTGCCCTGCGGCAGGTTGCGCTGCAGGTTGAGCATCACCCAGGCGCGCAGGAATTTGCCGTCGTACTGCTTCGGCAGATACAGCATCTGATAGGCCTTCAGCGCTTCGTAGCTGAAGTCCGCGTCGCCGTGGTTGTCGTTGCGCAGCGTGGTGGCGATCTGTTGCGCCACCTGCGGCAGCAGCAGCTCTTTCAGCGCTTTTTGGTACAGCGCATTGCCGGCGTCGCTCACCTGATCGCCGCGGAACAGCCCCATGCGGTAGGTGAACGGTGGATCGTCCAGCGAAAAGTTCTGGCTGTCCGGCAGGTGCAGCAGGCTATTGAGGAACGGCAGCAGCGAGAACATGTCGCCGTTGCCCAACTGCGTCAGGTTTTGCCCCTGGCGCTCGACGCCGGGCACCTTGGCGGCCACTTCCGCCAGATAGGCCTTGTTGTTGCCGTAGCTGGTGAACCAGAGCATCGCCAGCACCGCCAGGATCGCCGCCAGCGCGATGTAACCCGCCCAGTGCAGGGCGCGGTTGCGGTATTCCCACCAGCGGTTGCTGCCCGCCAGCCCGGATTCCTGGAAGACCACCGATTCCAGCGTCTCTTTCAGGAAGAAGCTTTGGCCCTTGGCCGCCGGGATCGGCGCTTCTTGGCCCACGCTGTCCCAGGCCGCGTTGGCCTGCGCTCCTGAGTTTGCCGTCGGCAGCTGCAGGTAGCGGTTCAGCTCGCCCATCACCCGGTCGAACGGCAGACCTTCCTGTGTGCCGCTGGTGAAATAGATGCCGCGCGGGGTAAAGCGGGTTTCAAAACTGGAGGTGGCGAACACCTGTTCCAGGTATTGACTGAGCAGCGGGCGCAGGGCCGCGAACTCCTGCGGGAACAGATAACTTTCGGCGCGCTGGCGCGCGTCGTGCTCCATCAGCAGCGTATCCGGCAGCGCCGCGTCCAGCCGCTGTTGCAGCAGGGCGTATTGCTGTTCGAAAGCGGCGTTCAGATTGAAGTCCGGCTGCCGCGAGCGCTCGTAAGGGAAGGTGAACCCCCAGATCTGGTCACGCTGCGCTTTGTCGAAGCTGCCGAAGTAGGCCATAAAGCCGTTGAGCAGGTCGGTTTTGGTCACCAGCACATAGACCGGGAAGTGAATGCCCAACTGCTCGTGCAGTTCGATCAGGCGTTTGCGCAGCGCGCTGGCCTGGGCGGCGCGCGCTTCGGCGCTGTCACTCAGCAGATCGGCCACGCTGATAGTCACCATCACACCGTTGATCGGCTGACGGGTGCGGTATTTTTTCAGCAGCGCGACGAAGCTTTGCCATTCGCCGGCGTCTTCTTCGCGCTGGCTTTCCTGGGTGGTGTAGCGGCCGGCGGTGTCGAGCAGCACGGCGTCGTTGGTAAACCACCAGTCGCAGTTGCGGGTGCCGCCCACGCCGCGCAGCGCGGCTTTGCCGAAGCGATCCGCCAGCGGGAAGTGCAGCCCGGAGTTGACCAGCGCGGTGGTCTTGCCGGCGCCGGGCGCGCCGATGATCACATACCACGGCAGTTGGTACAGGTATTGGCGGCTGAAGCGGGTCATCCAGCGGTGTTTGCCGCCCTCCTGGCCCGGTGCGAAGCGCGCCTTTTTCAGCAGCTGCGCCGCTTCGTCGAAGCGCTGCGCCAGCTGTTCGTCTTGTTTAACTTCGGGCTTGCCGTCTTCCGCCGGCACCGCTTCGGCGGCGCGCAGGTTGCTCAACAGGCGGCTGTTGAACCAGGCGCTGTAGAGGCGCGGGATCAGGCGGCACAGGAACCAGATCAGGTAGATAACGCCGATGGCGATCTGGCGGTTGAGTTCCGGCTCCAGCGGGCGATAGTCGCCGATGGCCACCAGCGGGCCGATCATCCAGATGATGAACGCCAGCGCGGTGATGCCGACAAAGCCCCACAGCAGGCGGCTGGTGATGATGGAGAATAACGTACTGAGCATTACTTTCCGGTTCCTTGCGGCAAGCCGTTGATTTCCGCCTGGGTATTTTCCGGGGCGACCAACAGCGTAATTTCTACCCGGCGGTTCAACGCGCGGTTCACTTTGTTATCGTTCGGCGCGACGGGGTTGCTTTCGCCGCGGCCCTCGGCCTTGACCCGCTGCGGGTTGGCGAGGTGCTTTTGCAAACGGGCGCTGACCGCTTCGGCGCGCGCCAGCGACAGCTCCCAGTTGGAGGCGAAACGGGCGCTGCGGATCGGCACGTTGTCGCTGTAGCCGGTGACGAGGATCTTGCCGCTGACGCCGTTCATGGCGGCGGCGATGCGGTCGATGACCGGAATATAGTTGGCGCGCACCGTGGTGGCGGCGGAGTCGAATAGCCCGTCGCCTTTGAGGATCACCACGCTTTGCTGCGCTTCGTCGCGCACCACCACCAGCCCTTCGGCGATCTCTTTGCGCAGGAAGCTTTTCAGGCTCAGCGTCGGCGGCGCGGCCGGCGCCGGGTTACCGATCGCCACCTGCGGCAGATTGGTTTGGTAAATCGCCGCCAGCACCGGGCTGGTGTTGTCGCCCAGCCGCCAGTTGAGGGCGATGAACAGCAGCGAAGCCAGGAAGCCGGTCAGCGCCACGCAGGCCCACAGCGGCACCAGCGGGCGCCACAGTTTCTGCTGTACCGGCAGATCCAGCGCATGAGGCGACAGCGGCGGGGCATAGCCGCCACGCACCGACCGGATCAGCTGCAGCAGGCGCTGCTTCATGGTTTCTAGCTGCGAGCGGCCGTTTTCCATCACCCGGTAGCGGCCTTCAAAGCCCAGCAGCAGGCAATAATTGATCAGCTCCAGCAGGTTGATGTGCTCGCGCGGGCTTTGCGACAGCTTGGCCAGCAGTTGGAAAAACTTCTCGCCGCCCCAGGTTTCGTTATGGAAGGTCACCAGCAGCCCGCTGCCGGACCACACGCTGTTGCTGCCCCACGGGGTCAGCGCCGCCGCTTCATCCAGCGCGGTGCACAGGCAATAACGCGCGCCGATGATCACTTCGTACGGCAGGTTGGCGCGTTGGCCGCGGATCTCGAAGCGGCGCATTTCGTCGATCAACTGTTGGCGCAGCTGCGCCGGGTTGGCGTGCGTGGCTGACTGGCGGATCTGCGAAATGGCGTTCAGCAGCGGGTTGGCGGCATCTACCAGCGGGTTGGCCGCCGGCGCCGTGCTATTTTCCTGAGTCATAGGTTACCGGTCCGTATGGCTGCGAATCGCCCAAAATTCCATGTCCAGCCCCGGAAATTCGCCGGCCAGGTGCAGGGCGAAGGCGCTGGATTTTTCCATCTGTTTCCACAGGTCGCCGCCTTTTTCCAGCTCGAAGTAGGTGTAGCCGGCGTGATAGGGGATCTGGCGCGGCGCGGCGGGCATGGTGCGCAAACCGATGCCCGGCAGCTGCAGCTGCACCAAATCGCGGATGCGCGTGACCGGGGCGATCTTCATCTGCGCCGGGAAATGGGTCAGCAACACCTCGGCGGCCACGTCGGCGCGCACCGCCAACACGAAACCGAAGTCGCGCATCATTTTGGCGTCCTGCACGGTGGCGACGTTCAGTCCGTGGGAGCGTTCGACCAGCGTCAGCTGAATGGCGTTGTCTTCCAGCACCACCGACAGCCCCTGACGCAGCAACAGCATCAGCTTGCCGAAGCACAGCGCCAGGTTGTCGTGGTCATACACCGGCAGGCGGCCTTCCGGGGTGCGCTGCGCCGAGAAGCTGGCGAGCTCTGTCGCGAACTGCAGCCAATCGGCGAACAGGCGCTCCGGGTGCAGATGGTCGAGATGGTAGGCGTGGCTCACCTGGCCGAGATGGCGGTTGATCAGCTGCAGCAGCATGAAATCGACCATTTCGGAACTGCCGCCGCGGCCCGGCTGCAGCAGACGCTGGCTCATCTGCTGGCTGCGCTGTTGCAGCAGGCCCTGCAGATCGTTGATGAAGGTTTTCAGTACCGGGTTGCCCTGGCAGTTCAGCATCGGCGGGATCTGCGCGGTATCGAGACGCAGGCTGTTGTCGCCGCGTTTTTCCAGCACGCGGGTCACGCCGAGCGCCGTCCATTCGGCGTTGAGTTCGCTCTCCAGCATCAGCCGCAGGCGCAGGCGGCCGAACTGCAGCGCCGCGCTGCCCACCGAGACGGCGTTGAGATCGTCGACTTCGTTCTCGTAAGCCAGATAGCGCGCCAGCGCCTCCGGGCTTTCCTGAAAGATCACGTCTTCACGCCCCGCGCGGTAGGTCGGCAGGGCCAGCACCACGTTTTCACCGGTCTTGTTTTCGGCGATGGTCAGCGGCGCGGGCGCCTGCTGGGCGCCGGAGAAGCGAAACGGCGTGCCGTCCGGCATGATGCCGCTGGCGGCGTTGAGCGCAATCTTGCCCTGGCGCAGCAGCGTTTGGTCCAGATCCAGGGTGAGGAACCCCCAGAAACAGCCGCTGTGGGCCTGGCCCCAGTTGCGCATATAGCCTTCGAGATAGTTTTCCGCCTGCTGGAAATGGTGAGGGCGCAAAAACATCCCCTCAGTCCAGACAACCTTATGAGCATCTTTCATCATCACACCTATAGTTACTTCGCTTCAGCGCAGCGGTAGGTCAGTCGACCTTTTTTACGGGGCGCAGGCCACTCACGCCCGCGACGATATGCGCTTCCAGCTCATCCGGCGAGAATTGCCATACCTTGTAGAAATTGGTTTCGGTAGGTTCCGGCAGCGGCAGTGAAATGCGCCAGGTCTTGCCGTCCAGATTTTGATACTCGGCGATCACGCCGATGTAACGCGCGTCCAACGCGCTTTGCCCTCCGAGCTTCTTGCCGGTCTGGCCCGGCGTCAGGAAGAACTGATCGCTGTCCAGCAGGCTGTTGCCGAGCACGCTTTTGGCGTCGTTTTGCAGACTGAAGAAGTCGGCATCCATGAATTCCGCATCCGAACGCAGCAGCAGCACGCGAATTTTTATCGGCGCCGGTTGTGCACCGGCGGCGGCGTTGACCTGGCGATCGGCATCGAACACCAGGCTATAACGCGACGGCACGCTTTTGGCGGAAGACATGCAACCGCCGAGCGCCAGCGCGCCCAGCAGCAGAAACAACATCCCGCACCAGCGGGAAGCGATAGGGGTCGTCATCATGGGAATCTCGTCGCCCGCAGGCGTGCTGACTACTGGAGGATCCAGGTGGCTGAGCCGGCGTTTTTACACGCCTTGCTGTCGCCGCCGACTTTGACGCAGTCCTGTTTGGCGGCGCGCGCGCGGCGCGGCAGATCTTTGCGCAGCGTCGATTTGTAGCGCGCTTCCGGCACGCCGGCGTTGGCCTGGATATAACCCATCAGATCGCCCCCGCGGATGGCGGAGATCGCCAGCCAGTTGTTTTCCACTTCGCCCAGCGCGTAGAACGCGGCGGCGTTGTCCAGGCTGCCGACGGCGGTGCCAGTATAATTCGGGCTGCTCATGATGCTGGCGGCATACAGACTGCGGTACTCCTCACCGATCGGCTTGAACTGTTTCGGCGCGCTTACCGCGGCGCGGTGCTGCAGCGTGACGCCGTTGACTTCACTGCTGACGAGGGCGTCGTTATTGAGTGCCGGCGGCGGCGGCGGGGGGGTGGAACAACCGGCAAGCGTCAGGGCGGTCAGCAGCGTCAGGGTAATCCGTGTTTTCACAATATCCTCTTTTCTTGTTTGAATGGCTGTGTAATAAGGCGCCGTCATCAGGGCGCAAGCAGCAACACTTTTAATTGGCTCGGCACGATGCGCATGCCGAGCGCGTTGGTGGAATTCTGCAGGCTGAGGCTGGTCAGCCGGGTGGCCGGGGTGCCTTTGAGCAGCACGGTAAAGGCGCCGGTCAGGTGGCGGGACGGCCCCATTACCGTCCCGGAAGCGACGCCGGTGGCCACGCCGGGGTTGTCGCCGTTGGTCAGCGGCGTCACCGTCGCCATGTTGTGCGCCGGGGTGCCGACGAACAGAATGTTGAACGCGTTCGGGATGGCGGTCGGCGCCAGGGCGATATCCGGGTAGGGCACGGGCACCGGCGCCGGGCTTGGCGTCAGACAGACGTCGGGAAACGCCAGGTCCACGCCGATCATTTGGCTGTTGGCAAACATAAAAGGCCTCCGCAGGTTATCCGACGTGGATTTGTTCCGAATCCAGTTTGGTGATGTCTTTTGAGGTAATGAGCGTGTTGCGGGCATGAATGCGGGCGTAATCTTCCGCTTGATAATCCAGCTGTCCGGCGCGCACGTGCTCGGTTTGGCGCACTTTGCGGAACAGCGAATGGCTGATCTGGCTGACCGAATGCCACAGCGACTCGCAGCGTTTACCGACCAGGCGGCTGATGCTGACGAAGGCCGACAGCTCCTCGCCGCTGTATTTCATTTTGTCGACGTGGCAGTCGCCGCTGTTGGCCTGCAGCGTCATGGCGTCGCCGCTCAGTTTCAGCGCCTGCGCGCTGTGCAGCGACAGCGAACCGTTTGGCGTTTCAATTTGCAGATCGCCTGCGACGCAGAGCCGCGCCGCGCTTTGCGGTTCTGCGCGCTCGAGGACGGCGATCGCCCACAGCTGGTGGCCGCAGCCGGCGACCAGCACGCTATCGCCGAGGGCCGGCGTCAGCAGGCAGCTCGCCGCCCGGCGGCAATGCCAGCCGCGGCCTTCACATTCCACTACCAGGCTGCCGTCCGGCAACAGGTTGACGACCTGGCCGGCGGCCTGTTGGGGCGGTGCGATGTTGACGGCGCGAGTTGTGTTGGCAACGCTCATGGTGATCCCCTCGTGAAGTGGTCAATGCATTCAGATTCGGCTCTGGCGCTGTGCGCTCCAGGTTTCGGCGGCGTACAGCTCTTCGTCGCGCTCGAGGATCCCGTTGCGATCGCCCCAGCGCGTTTGCTGCTGGTGGGCACGATGCATGCGGGTGCGCATAAAGCGCGCGCGCCGGAAATCGGCGGCACCGATGTCGGCATAACAGAAATCGGCGTAGGTCAGGTCGCTGTCGCTGAAATCACAGCGTGCTGCACGGCTGCGCTGGAACACGCATTGATACAGGCGCGCCTGGCTGAAAATGGCGGCGTCCAACGTCGCTTCGCTGAAGATCGCCTGATCGAACTGCCCGCCACGGCACTGCGCCTGAGTCAGGTTGGCCTCCAACCACAGCGACTGTTGCGCCTGCACGCCCGCCAGGTTGGCGCGCCGCAGCGAAGCGCCCTTGAAATTGCTCTGGCGCAGCGTCGCCTGGCTAAAATCGACGTCGTCCAATTGGTTATCGGTAAACTGGCAGGCGATCAGGCGCTGCCCGGCGTAACTTTTGCCTCGATGGTCACATTCGAAAAACGTGACGCGGTCGAAATCTACCCCATCAAGCCCTGTCTCACAGAGGTTTAAGCGAAAAAACGTGACAAGGGATAACCGCGCCTGATTCAACGCAGCGCCGCTGAGCGGGCTTTCGTAGAAGGTGGTGCGATCGTGCTGAGTGGCGGAAAAGTTCGCGCCGGCCAATTGGCATGACATCCAGTGGCTTTGGTTGAGCGACAGCCGGCTGAAGTCGCTCTGTTCAAGCCGGCAGTCGTTGAACATCGTCAGTTCGATATGGCTCTCGTTGAAGCGGCCGCCCGGCATGGCGCACTGATTGAAGGCCGTTTGCTTCAGGTTCGCCCGTGCAAATTGCGCATGCTCGAGCCGGCAATCGCTGAAGACGCTGTCGCGCAGATCGCAATCGGAGAAGTTCACGCCGTTCAGGTTCAGTTCGTTGAACATGCCACCGGCCAAATCCATACCGGCGAATGACAGGCCGTGCAAATCCTCACCGGCAATCAGCTCGCCGCGTTTCACGCGCTGGCGTATCTGCTCAGGTTTTGAGGTCATACTTCCTTCCCGTTGTGGCGAGGCAATGTTTTCACCCTGGCGGTATAGGCACCGTCGAGCCGGGTCGCCTGATCCACTTGGGATTGCGACAGGTCTGCCCGGAACAGATTGGCGCCCTGCAGGTCGGCGCCTGACAGCACGCATTTTTGCAGGATAGCCGCAATGAAACTGGCGTCGCGCAGGTTGGCGCGAGACAGATCGCTGCGGATGAACAGGCTGCCGCTGCCGTTGGCCTGACGGAAATCGGCCTCGTTCAGCCGGGTTTCAGACAGGTCGCAGTTGTCGAGGCGCGCCCGGCTGAAATTAGCCCGCTGCAACGGCATCTGGCGCAAATTGCACTGGTTTAGCGTCGCGTCGCTGAAATCCGCCTGCGGCAACAGCGTCTTTGCCGCAAAGGCGCAGGCCGTGAGGCGTGCGGCGCGGAAGCTGAGGCTTTGCGTCTCGGTATCAACCCAGGCGCAGCTTTCCAGCCGCGCCCGATCGAAGTTCACCGCCTGCAGCCGGCATTTGACGAAGCTGACTTTGTCGAGCCGGGCGTGGCTGAATGCCAGTTGCTCCAACTGCAGCTCCATCAGCGTAATGTTGGCCAGCGTGGCGCGGCTGAAATCACACAGCCCGAGCAAGGTTTCGTATCCCAGCAAATCGCGTAATGACGCCATCGTGAAATCGCAGCGTTGAAACAACGTTTGCTGAATGTTGGTTTCGTGCAGCTGCGCGCCGCCGAAATTCGTCGCTTCGCATTTCGCCAGGGCCAAAGAGGCGTGGCTCAGATCGGCCTGCTGCAAGACGGCGCCGCTGAGATCGGCGCGCGCCAACATCGCCTCGCGAAGATCGCAACCCACCAGTTGGGTTTGGCGCAGATTGGCGTTTTCCAGCAAAGCGCCGCGCAAGTTAGCCTGGCAGAGATCCATGCCGGACAGATCGGCGCCGGTGAGATCAAGACCGCTGAGATCCTTATCGCGCAGCATGGCGGCGGCGACGCGTTGGCGAATGATTTGCGCCAGATCGCCGCTTAAACGCAGTGCAGGGCTTTGCGTCTGTGCCGACATTAAATACATTTGGTGCAGCGCGCGCTCGCTTTCCCCCAGCTGTTTGTCGCTAAACGCGTCGGGATGCTGGCGCGCCTCCTGGAACAGCAGATCGCGCTGCTGCTGGTAGCTTTCCGCACCGGATGGCGGCACGTGATCCCCACCAGGGTTGAGCGGATCGATACCCTCGGCTTGCGCCAGCTTGAGCATGTCCTGATACTGCGCCTCGGCCTGGTTTTCCAGACGCTCGACGAATTCGGCGAGCTCGTCCAGCTTCGGCGGCGCGTCTTGCGACGGCAGCGGGAACAGTTCATCGATGTCCTGACCTTCACGCAGCAGACGCAGGCGATGCTCTTCGCGTTGCTGGTGTTCGTAGGTTGCGATATTTTCCGCCATCGGGCTTTGCTGCGTCGGCGTTTCCGTATCCAGCCAGGCGCCGATGCACGCTTCCGGCAGTAACTCTTGTTCACGAAAAGCGTGTAAAGCCCCCCGTTCTTTATCCAGCCGCTGGGCCAACACCTGCCGATAATGCGCGGTGGAGCGGGGCTCGCCTTCGGTTTCCAGGGCCGGCATCAGCTGCATCACGTCGGCGGCATCGTCCTCATTGATGCGCGCGCTACCCTGATAGATCAACAGCATTTGTTCCCGATGCGGGAAGAACCAGACGGTGGTATGGCGCATCGCAATCTCTTCGAAATGCGTTTCGCCGCCGCGCAGTCGGTTGATGAAGCAGCGCGCGCGCCACGGCGGCAAATGCCCTTGCTGTACCGGTTCTGAAGGGTGCATGTTCCAAATCCGATAGGCAGCCCGGGGCGGCAAGCTGTCGCGTTGAGGAAACTGCTGATCGCTGTCCGCCATGTTGAACAGGCGCCAGTCGATGTCGTTGGCGAAGCCGGGAAAGCCGTTTTTCAACCAGTCGGCGTCGTAGTTTTTACCGATGCGGGAGAAGCGGCGTGGCCAGGTGATATCCAACGCGTCAAAGCTTGCCGGTTGCGCGCTTTGCCGAGGAGACGCGAGGCGCCCCTGCAGCGGTTCAACATTGGGTAGGCGATGGATACGGCCTTGCGGAAATGTTTCTGGAGTGGCGCCGATGCCGTGCGGATTATCGGCGAACTGGGTGCCGCCGTAAGCCCGGCGCCAGTCCAGACGCATTTCTGCAAAAGGGAGGGGAGTGGAGGGACGATCGTTGATCCAGTGGCGATCGCCGAAAACCACCAGCGTTTTTTCCAGAGAATCCAGCTGGATCTTCACGGCGCAAGCGGTTTTGTCTTGTTGATGGTGGGTGTAGGCGTTGCCGGTAGCGAGAAACTCCGCGCAGGCTTTGGGAATAGCCAAATCGAGCACGCCGCCGCTCAACGTGAGTTCGTCGGCGGCCAACTGCCACAGCTCCGGTTCGGGACGCAGGCGCGGGGAGGCCCCCATGTCGGCCAAGGCCAAAACGGAAACGCCCAGATGGTTTTGCCCTTGCCAAGAGAAGGGGCGATGAAGCGCGCTGAGGCGCAGAGGTTTTACGACTTTCATTGTGTGTGTAAAGCTTCCTGTGGATATCAGCTGGCAGCCAGGCTGCTTGCTCAAAAACAATCCGTTTTTCGGTTTAATAGATATCAGGCTATGTCACAACAGATGAAGAAAACGATGCGGCGTTAAGCGCCGATCGCTAATGCGGGGGAGAGCCCCGCTTTGAAATGGATGATCAAGAGGACAGTGCGCTGTCCTTCCCGTTTATTCCGCGAACCAACAGCACGGCGGCCACGGACAACGCTGCGGCGATCGCCTTGGCGGTAAATTGGCCGACGCTCTCCAGGTGATAGGGCGCAAAAAAACCGACGCCGGCGGTGCCCAGAATCAACAGCGCGGCGAGCGCTGCAAAACAGGGCAGTTCTATCGCCAGCGCCAGTCTGCCGGTGGGCGCCGCACCCAGGTAACCCATCAAAAAACCGGGCAAAATCAGGAAACCGATCAGTTCTGCGGGGGCATTCACCGCAGACATCACCTGCTGGTTGTATTTCAGCAGCGCCAGCATCAGCGCGACAAAGATCAGCAACCGTACAGGCAACGCGGCCGCTCGGCTTGCCGACAAAAAGGTTTTGCCGATCGCGGCGAGCAATACGCAGCCAACCAGGATGCCAAAGAAGGTAAACAGGATTTGCCCCCAGAGGCTGTCCTGCGTCGAAAAGGCAATGAACGCGCCCATCGTGACACTTCCTTATGCAAGGTGATTTAGCGAACTGATGAACGGTAAGCCGTTTGCAGAACGTTGAAATCGGATCGCGTGGTTGAAGGGATCGTTTTCGCTCAAAGTCGCGAAAGCTCTTCGATCACCGCTTTTTTTGGGTTCTTCGGGTCGTACTTTATCGCGATGAAATGGCCCGGCTGATAACGCGGCAAATCCACGACGCTGATCGGGCCTTTCGCCACCGCCGTATGGTTTTTTCCGTCTTGGGCGATGTACTTGACTTCGACTTCGCAGACCGGTCGATTCCCATCCCACAGGTTGGTCTGGCGAATGCTGACGATTTGCCCTGAGGCGGAAATACCGTTCTCCATCACGCTGAGGGACGAACCGATATGTTTGAAATAGCCCCAGATATCGACCGTGATAAATTTGAAAAAGCCCACCAGGCTGAGGATGGGAGCCAATAAAATCAAACCGATAACGGTGAAAACATTTTTGGCCTTCGACATGGGAGTCCCTTTACAAGAAGATCGCCAGCGCCTTGGTGCTCAACCGTAAGGCGCCGTTGGTGACCAGCGCGCCAAGCTGAGTGAACGTCATGGGATCATTACTGAGCTTGAAATTGGTTTTGCTGATCGACAGCGGGTTGTGCGAGATATCCAGCATCGTGTGTTTCAGGCTGGTTGCCGTCAACGAAAGATTGGAGCCGTAGAAGGCAAAGTTGGCCCCGGTCGCCACCCATTTCCAACCGTGGCAGTTATCTTTCCAGCTCGGTGTTTGCACCGAGACGCCGTCCGCGCTGGTGATATCGATGGTTTTCGCCTTGATGGTCAGCGTGCCGGTTATTGTCGTGTTCTGGTTGTTGTTGTAGGTTTCGGTGACATCCCCGGTCACGGTGGCCGTCTGACCACCCGCTTCAATCGTCAGAATTTGCCCGCCGGCGGTGATGGTGGTGTGCTGGCCGCCGGAGGTGATGTTGACCGTCTGCCCCTGCTTGATGGTGCTGGTCTGTTGCCCTTCGGTAATGTCGAGGGTCTGGTTGCCTTTCACCGTGACATGCTGGGTTTGCGTAATGTTTTGCGTCTGCGCGCCGTCAAGCTTGAAGGTCTGATTGCCGGTGATGTCGATTTTATCGCCGCCGTCGATAATCGTCAGGTCGCGGCCGCCTTTGATGTTCACCGTCTGGTGAGCGTTCAGGTTGGCGGTTTCCAGCCCATTGACGGTAGTCGTGCGTTTCGCTTTGTACAGGAACGTGGCGTCGCCGGTGACGGTGTCGTCCTGCTGGCGCCCGATGGTGGTGGTGCGACTGCCGTCAATATTGACGTTCTTGTCGTTCTCCACCGTCATGTTCATGTTGCGTTCGGCATGCATGTCGAACGATTCGTTGCCGGGCGAGTCTTCCAGGAACAGAAAGCTGGCGTTGTCGGCACCGCCGCCTTTACTGCGGCTCATAAAGCCCATTTTAGTGGCGTCGCCGGGCAGATCCCACGGCGGCATGCTGTCTTCGTTGTAAACGCGGCCGGTGATGATTGGGCGATCCGGATCGCCGTTGATAAAGTCGACCACCACTTCCTCACCCACGCGCGGGATCTGGATCCCGCCGTATTTCCAGCCGGCCCAGGCGCTGGAGACGCGCACCCAGCAGGAGCTGGTTTCATTGCCGCTGCCGTGGCGATCCCAACGGAATTTGAGTTTCACCCGGCCATATTTATCGGTCCAGATGCTTTCCCCTTCCGGTCCTACCACTTCGGCAGTTTGCGGGCCATGGGTTTTCGGCCAGGGCGTGGTGCGCGCCGGGCGCCAATTGATGTCCGCCGGAACGACCTGAAATTCGGTTCGCTGCTCGCCAACATCGTTATCGTTGCTGGCGTAGCTGTTTTCCTGCATGAAGTAATGCGCGCTGACCACCAGGTAGGTGCGATTATCTTCCACACGCGGCGCCTGGGTCAGTTGAAAACGGTAGCCGGGTGCAATGCCCTGCGAATTGCCTTCGCCGCTCATCTGCTCGTGCTGCGCTTCGAACTCCTGCTGGCGAACCTTGACGTAAAACTGGCCGTGGGCGTGATCGGTATAACGGCCGGGCCAGTCGAACACCTCGGCTTTGTCCTGCGCGAACGAGGCGGGATTTTGCCGGGCCTCCAACAACCGCGCGCGCGGCTTGCGAAAATCGTAGTCATCCAGGCTATAGAGGCTGGGCGTGATGGCGTCAGAAACGCTCCAGCTGTTGATGCTGTCTTTGTTTTCCACCAGGCCGCCTTCCGCGAGCTGATAGGGAATGCTGGCGTAGCCGGCGAGTTCCTGATGTGCCGACGGCGCGTCAGCCAGCACCAGCGTATGGCCGTCTTGTTGGTGCGTGAAATAGTAATAGATGCCTTCGTGTTCCATCAGGCGACTGATGAAATCGAAATCGCTCTCCTGGTACTGCACGCAGTACCCCCAGATACGGTAGTCGTAACTCAGGCGGTTATCGATTTTCACCTGATACTGCCCCAACACCTGAGTCAGGATGTCGGGAACGGTCTTTTCCTGGTAGATGCGAAAATCGCGGTTTTGCGTTAGATACCACAGCGTGGGGCGCAGCACGGCGCGGTAGATATAGTAACGGTTGCCGCCGGCTTCTCGTCCGGAGAGGGTCATGCGCGTGATATTGCCGTTGAGATAACGCGGTGCCAGCGGATTGCCCCGCAGCTCCAGCGTGATTTTTTGTCCCAGCAGCGCTTTCAGATCGAGCCGATTGTCAGGACTGAGCAGTTCGACGTCGAATTCGAACAATCCGGCCAGTTTTTCCTCGCCGGAAAGGCTTCTGAACAACAGCTGATGGGAGGGCAAAGGTGTGTGCGCAATGATAAGACGATCCATACTATTCCCCGCTTTAGGCATAGCTACCGCACGAGAATTGACGCGCGATCCCGATGGCGTATCTGTCACGAATGGAGACAGGAACTGACGAAAGATTTAACAAAGTTTACACAAAGGCACGATTTGTGCAGTCTACAATAGAGCTCTGCATTTGCAAAATAGCCTTGTGGATCAATGCTCAATTCGTTAACTTGCTCACGATCTTGTTTTTTATCACCTAAAACATATAGATACGGGTAGATCGTTTTTTATCTCAAATTATTGGAAAATTGGTAATACCAAAAAATAAATATGTAACACTTAAGTCAACGTGTTTATAAAACAACTCTTTTTTTACGTAAAAAAAGTCACTGACTGTTTTTTATCCTTACCATTTGCCAGTTAAAGATGATCAAATATATAAATTTGGCGAATGTTAATTCGGATGATTCCTATTTGGTGGGCGTCCCAGCGCCCACCGACGGGCCCGGGAACAGGCGTTTGAACGGTTGAAAATGCAGCGTATGCCGTCGTTAACGTGAGGAGGCGGCGAAGGGGAGTTGGCCTATCAGCTCACAGAGCCAGATTAACGCCGGGTCGCGTTGCGCCTGCCGGCCGGCGATCAGCTCAATGGGGAAAGGCGCGATGGCCAACTCGTCAGGCAGCGGGAGAATGCGTACGCGTTGCGGATCGGAAAAATGCCGGGCCGCGCTGGCGGCCAGGGTGGCGATCAGATCGCTGTCGGCGACCACGGCCGGCAGAGCGGCAATATGTGAAAAGGTCACGGCGACGCGCCGTTGACCGCCGATTTCCGCCAGGCGCCGGTCGACCAATCCCCTGGCAGAGCCGTCGTCTGCCGGTGCGTATAGCCCATGCGGCAGGCTGAGGTAGCGTGCCAGATCCCAGCGGCCATCCGCCAACTGTGGGTGTGAACGGCTGGCGATACACACCAGATGTTCTTCAAACAACGTGCGCACATAGTGGCTTTCCGCTCCGGAAAGGTGCCCTCCCAGCGCGATATCCACCTCGCCGCGATCCAGTTGCCGGTAAATATTGTGGCGATCCAGGCGCGAAACGCGAATATCGATGCCGGGTGCTGTCTGACGTAACCGACTGATGATAGCGGGCAGCAGCAGGATATCGGCATAGTCGCCGGCCGCCAGCGTAAAGCGCCGCTGCCCGGCGGTGGCCGGATCGAAACGGGCAGGGGGCGCCAACGCCAGATGGATCTGTTCAAGCACCTGCTGTATCTGCGGCATAAGCTGATGGGCGCGTGGCGTAGGCGCCATGCCGCCGCCGCTGCGAACAAACAGCGGATCGTTCAGCAGCGTGCGCAGCCGTGCCAAGGCATTGCTGACGGAGGGCTGGGCGCGGTTAAGACGCCGGCCTGCGGCGGTGACGTTGCGCGTCTGATATAGCGCCTCGAACACCACCAGCAAGTTGAGATCGACGTTGGCTAAATTCATTTTATGAATACTCTATATACAGATAATCCATTTCCGGAATCATACTGCGTTCTTTAGGCTGGTAGCATACGAATTTAGCCTTCAATCAGGGGAAATGATGAACAAAGTCTTGATCACCGGCATTGAGCCGTTCGATGGCGATGCGGTGAATCCTTCCTGGCAGATTGCGCAGGCGTTGGCCGGTGAGCGTATCGCCGGCGCGGAGATCGCGGTGCTCGAGCTACCTTGCGTGTTGGGCGAGGCCAATCAGCAATTGATCGCGGCGATTGAGGCGCTGCAGCCGCTGGCGGTGATTTGTCTGGGCCTGGCCGCCGGCCGGGCCGAGATATCGTTGGAACGGGTGGCCATCAATTTGATCGATGCCCGCATTCCCGACAATGCCGGTAAACAGCCGGTCGACATACCGGTGGTGGCCGGCGGGCCGGTGGGGTATTTCAGCACGTTGCCGGTCAAGGCCGCAGTGCAGCAGCTGCGCCGACAGGGGATCCCGGCGGCGGTCTCTTATACGGCAGGTACCTATAACTGCAACCATATTTTTTACGGTCTGCGGCACTATCTCGAGACGCAGCACGCGAGGGTCAGGGGCGGATTCGTGCATATTCCGTACAGCCATGCACTGGCGGCAGCGCATCCGGGCAAGCCGAGTATGGCGCTGGCGACGATGGTGGAAGCGGTGCGCACTATTGTGCAGGTGACGCTGACGGTCGAGGAAGATGTGCGATTCGGCGACGGCGCCGTACATTAACAGCAGGGCGTGGTACGCCACGCCCTGCTACGGGTTATTCATCGGCGACGCGGATCACCAGTTTGCCGAAGTTTTTGCCCTGCAGCAGGCCGATAAACGCCTGCGGCGCCTGCTCCAGTCCGTCGACGATGTCCTCGCGGAACTTGATTTTCCCCTGTTCGACCCAGCTGCTCATTTGTTGCAGGAACTCATCAAAGCGCGAGCCGTAGTCGTCGAAGATGATAAAGCCCTGCATACGGATGCGTTTGCGCAGGATCAGCCCTTCCAGCAGCGGCAAGCGGTCCGGCCCCGCAGGTAACCCGGTGGCATTGTAATGGGCGATGATGCCGCATACCGGAATGCGGGCTTTGGCGTTCAACAGCGGCAGTACGGCGTCGAACACCGCCCCACCGACGTTTTCGTAATAGATGTCGATGCCTTTAGGGCAGGCGGACGCCAGCTGTTCGGCAAAGTCAGGGGCGCGGTGATCGATACAGGCGTCGAAACCCAACTCTTCCACCACATAGCGGCATTTTTCCGCCCCGCCGGCAACGCCGACGACGCGGCAGCCTTTCAGCTTCCCGATTTGGCCGACCACTGAACCGACTGCACCGCTGGCGGCAGCCACCACCAGCGTTTCACCCGCCTGCGGTTGACCGATATCGAGCAGCCCCATGTAAGCGGTAAACCCCGGCATGCCCAGCACGCCCAGCAGGCGGGAAGGATGCGGCAGGTGCGGGCCGAGGTTGCGCAGGCCGCTACCGTCGGACAGGGCATAATCTTGCCAGCCGTCATAACCCAACACCCAATCGCCGACGTTGAAGTCGGGATGCTGTGAGACCGCGACGCGCGATACCGTGCCGCCCACCATCACCTGACCGATCTCGACCGGCGGCGCGTAGGAAGGGGCATCGCTCATGCGCCCGCGCATATAAGGATCCAGCGACAGATAAACGGTACGCAGCACCAGCTGCCCGGCGCCGGGCTGTGGCACGGGGACAGTGTCGAGACGGAAGTTCGCCGCCGTCGGTTCACCGTGCGGACGCGAAGCCAGCAGGAAGCGGCGGTTCTGTTGAGAAGGGGGCATCGAAAGCTCCTTTGCGTTGCGACAAACAAGATTCGTTAAGCCTAGTTCAGGGGCGGCAAGGCAACGTTACCGAATGTGCTTAGCCTTAGAGCGGAACGATCAGCACGTCGATATGGCTGATATTGATAAAGCGGGCGGCGGAACAGGAGACCTTATTCATCATGCCGTCACGATGATTGCCGCACAGCAGGAGGTCGAACGGCTGACGGCGGCTGGCGTATTCCAGGCTGTCACCCAGCTCGCCGTGCACGATCAACGTATTGGCGATCGGGTAACCGGCGCGTTGACGCAGTTCTTCCATAAACAACCGGGTTTCCTCCTCCATCAACGAGCGTAAATCGCCCAGCATCGGCCCGGCGAAATTATTGTACATTTCCGGGTTGGCGAGGGTGCTTAACAAGGTGATGCTGCCGCCGTAAGGGCGAACGATGGAGACGGCCTTTTCCACCAGGCGGTGGCTGTCAGGGGCAACGGCGACGGTGACCAGAACGTTTTGATACCCCATATCCTACTCCTTGTTGTATCCATCGTGTTTCAGGCTGCCGCATCGGCGGCCTTGGTGGAAGTACTGCGTCGGATAAAGGGTAGAACCTGGCGAGGGTAATAAATGTGTTTCGCATCACGCGCGGCAATAAAAGCCGAATTTGCCCCGGTTATATAGCAATAAAAGATAAAACCGTTGCCGCACGTAATTTCACTGAATTAAAGCACCTGCGCCCACAGCGTTTTCGGCACCTTGCCCAGATCGAACAGTTTACCGGCCACCAACTCGGCGCGACGGTGGTCGGCGGCACGGTACATATTGCTCATTTCCGTATCGTTTTCAATGGAGTAGTTCAGTTTGTCGTACACCTTCTCCAGGCTGTCCAAAGAGGAGCATTTACGGAATGTCAGCAGATATTCGAGCGTATCAGTCATGATTAAAATATAGCCTGTTAATAGTTAAAGCCGGGTGAATAACACATCGGCGGCTCACGGCGGCGCCGTCGAGGCAGCGATGTACGACCTGACAAAAATCATTTCAAGTAGATAAATTGCACTGGGTAATGATGTCGCGCCGCCCGTGGCGGCGCTTTGATAAATCATAATATGCCCGTGCGCCGTCAGCAATCTCATCCTGCTGATAAATGAAGAAATAGGGAAAGTCTCAGAGCGAGGCTGCACGGGATGGCGGCAGAAGCACCGCGGTTCCTGCTGCGCGCAAGTTCGCGCCGTCGTTTTGCGGCGTTTTCTTCACCTGCCCTAAGAGGCGCAACGGCATTACGCGGTGTTTGTCGCCGCCGCTTGCGTTGAAAAGCCGTTTTTCTCGATGGAGAAATATGAAGAGTAAAACAAAACTGCGTTTTATTTTATCGCCATGAAGGGAGGGGAATGGGGGGCTGGTTAATAATTTATTCACCTGGGGAATAATTATAACGGCAACAGAAAAAGAAATAAAAAGCATTAAAGTTTTATGAATTGCTGCCGATATGGCGTTTTGGGGGAATTTAACTCAGAAAAAATATTCTTGCATCGTGCTAATACGGAAACATATCGTTACGTCTGTTAGCTTGTTCACTACGCCTACGAATCATTGATAAGCCTTAATCACCTGATGTTGAAAATTAGAACAGCCTCAGGCTGAGGGCTTAAGTCAAATCCGATAGCTAATAACCTCATAGTTTACATTGGTTATTTTTCAGCTTGGATATTTTTCAGTAACTCAAATGGTTATTTATACTGAGTTTGTTGCCTATATACAGATTTTTGTTCTGTTATTTTGGTTTGGTGATGCTTTTGTTCGAATTGATCTAAAAAAGATAATTTTTTGGCGCATAAACATTGTTTTTAAGACGTTTTTTTACCTATGGTTATTTTATGAGCAAAATGGCGGTCAATAAGTGAGCGTATTTGGGTGTATTTGGCTTAATTATTTTTTATTTTTGTGATCTATGTCACATTGTATTTAAAATTGCCTCTCACTTACATTGTGTGTGCTAATGGTTCGGGGGTAGAGTTGCGCTGCTTTAGGAATAATCTTATTAAATTTGTAAAAATAGTTTCATGGTGACTAAACACTATCGAAGCAGAATGCTGTACATCCATACACGTTGGTTTACGCTCGTAGCAAATACTGAACAGTGGTCGAATTTAGCGATTGTCGAAAATTATAGCAGTCGTTTTTGAGCGATTAATTTGCCAACTTTGGGAAACAACCCAAGTCACGGGCGATAAAATTTATCACCCAGCGTATGTTTTTAAACATAGTCTGTCGGGATGGGGAATATGGGTACGTCTGAATTACTTAAGCATATTTATGACATCAATCTGTCATATTTACTTTTAGCACAGCGTTTGATTAACGATGAAAAAGCGTCCGCGATGTTCCGCCTTGGTATTGATGAAACCATGGCCGATGCGCTGGCACAGCTGACTTTACCGCAAATGGTTAAGCTGGCCGAGACCAACCAGCTGGTTTGCCACTTCCGCTTTAACGAAAGCCAGACCATCGAACGCCTGACCAAAGAGTCGCGCGTCGACGATCTGCAACAAATCCATACCGGCATTTTGCTATCAAGCCATTTACTGCAAGAGCTATCGAGTAAAGACGCTAGCCCGACGAAGAAAAGAGCCTGATGATGGTTGAGAAAAGTATCGTTCAAGAAGCCAAGGACATTCAGCTCGCCATGGAGCTGATTTCGCTGGGAGCCCGATTGCAGATGCTGGAGAGCGAAACTCAGCTCAGCCGTGGGCGCTTGATTAAACTTTACAAGGAGTTACGCGGCAGCCCGCCGCCAAAAGGAATGTTACCGTTCTCAACCGACTGGTTTATGACCTGGGAACAAAATATTCACTCGTCGATGTTTTACAACGCCTACCTGTTTCTGATGAAAAGCGGGCAGTGCAGCGGGGTGGAGGCCGTGATCAAAGCCTATCGCCTCTATCTCGAGCAGTGTCCGCAGCAGGCCGGCGAGGCGCCGTTGCTGGCGCTGACCCGTGCCTGGACGCTGGTGCGCTTCGTCGATAGCGGCATGTTGCAGCTCTCTGCCTGCAGCTGCTGTGGCGGCGCATTTATCACTCATGCGCATCAGCCGCTGAATGGTTTCATCTGCAGTTTATGCCAACCCCCATCCCGCGCCGTAAAAAGACGTAAACTTTCGCCGCAACTGGCCGATATTATTCCTCAACTGCTGGACGAGCAGGTCAAACGCGCCATTTGAGCCGCCACATTGCCGGCTCTCGGCAATGAATACCGACGTGTGATACGCAGGGGCGGCATGCCGCCCCCAGACATGCAGCCTGGTCTGTCGCGCCAGGGCGCGTTTGCCCCACCTTCCATCCACATTGTTAATTTAAGGAATGCGTGTGCTAGTTATTTTGGGTTATCTCGTGGTATTGGGTGCGGTGTTTGGCGGCTACCTTATCGTGGGCGGTCATCTCGGTGCGTTGTATCAGCCGGCGGAATTTCTGATTATCGGCGGGGCGGGGGTCGGGGCCTTCATCGTCGGCAACAACGGCAAGGCGATCAAAGCCACGCTGCGCGCGCTGCCGCGGCTGATGCGCCGTTCCAAATACAACAAAGATCTGTATATGGATCTGATGGCGCTGTTGTTCCGCCTGCTGGCCAAATCGCGCCAGCAGGGCATGCTGTCGCTCGAATTCGATATTGATAATCCGCAAGAAAGTGAAATTTTCTCTAATTATCCGCGCATCCTTGCCGATAACACCCTGGTGGAGTTCATTACCGACTATTTACGGCTGATGGTGAGCGGCAATATGAATGCGTTCGAGATCGAAGCGCTGATGGACGAAGAGATCGAAACCTACGAGCAGGAAAGTGAAGTGCCCGCCGGCAGCCTGGCGATGGTGGGCGACTCCTTGCCTGCGTTCGGTATCGTCGCGGCGGTGATGGGGGTGGTGCACGCCCTGGCTTCGGCCGATCGGCCGGCTGCGGAACTGGGCGCGCTGATCGCTAACGCCATGGTCGGTACTTTCCTCGGTATTCTGCTGGCCTACGGCTTCATCTCGCCGCTGGCCACGTTGCTGCGCCAGAAGAGCGCCGAAAACGTCAAGATGATGCAGTGCATCAAGGTCACGCTGCTGTCGAGCCTGAACGGTTACGCGCCGCAGATCGCCGTCGAGTTTGGCCGTAAAACGCTGTATACCACCGAACGTCCTTCTTTCGTTGAGCTGGAAGAACACGTGCGCCGCGTGAAAGCGCCGGCGCAGCAGGCGACGGAAGAAGAAGAAGCATGAAACAGAATCATCCGGTCGTTCTGGTCAGAAAGCGCAAGTCGCATCATGCCGCCCATCACGGCGGCTCCTGGAAGATCGCTTATGCCGACTTTATGACGGCGATGATGGCGTTCTTCCTGGTGATGTGGCTGCTGGCGATCGCCAGCCCGCAGGAGCTGACGCAAATCGCCGAATATTTCCGCACGCCGCTCAAGGTCGCTCTGACCAGCGGCGACAAGAGCAGTTCCGAAAGCAGCCCGATCCCGGGCGGCGGCGACGATCCTACTCAGCAGCACGGCCTGGTGAGAAAGCAGGTCGATTCGCCGGACAAGCGCGCCGAAGAGCTGCGCCTGAACAAGCTGCGCGAAAAGCTGGATGAGTTGATTGAGTCCGATCCGCGCCTGAAGGCGCTGCGCCCGCATCTGCTGATCAACATGATGGACGAGGGGTTGCGCATTCAGATTATCGATAGCCAAAACCGGCCGATGTTCAAAACCGGCAGCGCGCAGGTCGAGAGCTATATGCGCGATATTCTGCGGGCGATAGCGCCGATCCTCAACGATTTGCCGAACAAGATCAGCCTGTCCGGCCACACCGATGATATCCCTTACGCCACCGGCGAGCGCGGCTACAGCAACTGGGAACTGTCGGCCGATCGCGCCAACGCCTCCCGACGCGAGCTGATCGCCGGCGGCCTGGCGGAAGGCAAGGTGTTGCGGGTGGTGGGCATGGCGGCCACCATGAGCCTGAAACAGCACGGCGCCGATGACGCGATTAACCGTCGCATCACCGTGCTGGTGCTGAATAAGCAAACGCAAGAAGGCATCGAACATGAAAATGCCGAAAGCAACGCGATGGATATCGCCCAGCCGGACAGCCTGAAACAGCTGGCGCCGTCGGCGACTGCGCCGGCCAGCCAAACGCCGGAACCCCAGGCGGTAACGCCGACCGATCAAGCTATGCCGCCGGCGACGGATCCCGTCTCCCAATCGCAGGTATCCCCGGCGATAGCCCCGACCGGCCAAGCGCCGGAGCAACCGGCGGCCGCACCCGCACCGACTAACCGCGACTCACAGCCAGAGGTGACCCCGTGAGCATGGACATTAGCGATTTTTATCAGACCTTCTTTGATGAGGCGGACGAGTTGCTGGCCGACATGGAGCAACACCTGCTGGAGCTGGATCCGCTGGCCCCCGATATCGAGCCGTTGAACGCCATCTTCCGTGCGGCGCACTCGATCAAGGGCGGTGCGGCGACCTTTGGCTTTTCGGTGCTGCAGGAAACCACCCACCTGCTGGAGAACCTGCTGGACGGTGCAAGACGCCAGGAAATGAGCCTGAGCACCGAGATTATCAACCTGTTTCTGGAAACCAAAGACATTATGCAGGAGCAACTGGACGCCTATAAAACCTCGCAACAGCCTGACGCCGAAAGCTTTGAATACATTTGCCAGGCGCTGCGCCAGCTGGCGTTGGAGGCGCAACAGCAGCAGGAGGCGCCTGCGGCTCAACCGGCCGTTCAGCTGCCTGTCGAGAAGCCGGCTGCTGCGCCGGCGGCGATCGAAGGCGGCATGCGCATCAGCCTGAACGGGCTGAAAGCCAGTGAAATCCCCTTGATGTTGGAAGAGCTGGGCAACCTGGGTGAGGTTAAAGATCCTCATCAGACGGAACACAGTCTGGACGTGACGTTGCTCACCTCCGCCAGCGAAGACGACATCAGCGCCGTTTTGTGCTTCGTGCTGGAACCGGAACAAATCAGCTTCTCGACGCCGACGCAAAGCGAACCGGCCATTGCAGAAGCGAGCTTACCGGCAGCGGTCGCCGCGCCGGAGCCAGCGTCGGCCACGAACGCCGCGCCGCCTGCCGCCAAACCGGCCGCCGCAGCGGCGGAAGCGCCAAAAGCGCGCGCCAAGGCGAGCGAGTCCACCAGCATTCGTGTGGCGGTGGAAAAAGTGGATCAGCTGATCAACCTGGTGGGCGAGCTGGTGATCACCCAGTCGATGCTGGCGCAGCGCTCCGGCACGCTCGATCCGGTGAACCACGGCGATCTGCTGAACAGCATGAGCCAGCTGGAGCGTAACGCGCGCGATCTGCAGGAATCGGTGATGTCGATCCGCATGATGCCGATGGAATACGTCTTCAGCCGCTATCCGCGTCTGGTGCGCGATCTGGCCGGCAAGCTGAACAAGCAGGTGGAGCTGACGCTGCAAGGCAGTTCCACCGAACTGGACAAGAGCCTGATCGAACGCATTATCGATCCGTTGACGCACCTGGTGCGCAACAGCCTCGATCACGGTATCGAAGAGCCGGCCACCCGCATCGCCGCCGGCAAGTCGGCGGTGGGCAATCTGGTGCTGTCGGCCGAACACCAGGGCGGCAACATCTGTATTGAAGTCATCGACGACGGCGCCGGTCTGAACCGCGAAAAAATTCTCGCCAAGGCCGCATCGCAAGGGCTGGCGGTGAGCGAGAGCATGAGCGACGAAGAGGTCGGCATGCTGATCTTCGCGCCGGGCTTCTCCACCGCCGAGCAGGTGACCGACGTTTCCGGCCGCGGCGTCGGCATGGACGTGGTGAAACGGAATATTCAGGAGATGGGCGGCCACGTCGAGATCCGTTCGCAGGCCGGTAAAGGCACCACCATCCGCATCCTGCTGCCGCTGACGCTGGCGATCCTCGACGGCATGTCGGTCAAGGTGAACGACGAAGTCTTTATCCTGCCGCTGAACGCGGTGATGGAATCGCTGCAGCCGCAGGCGGAAGATCTGCATCCGCTGGCCGGGGGCGAACGCGTGCTGCAGGTACGCGGCGAATACCTGCCGCTGGTGGAGCTGTATCGGGTATTTGAAGTGGACGGCGCCAAAACCGACGCCACGCAGGGCATCGTCGTTATCCTGCAAAGCGCCGGCCGCCGCTATGCGTTGCTGGTGGATCAGCTGATTGGCCAGCATCAGGTGGTGGTGAAGAATCTGGAAAGCAACTACCGCAAAGTGCCGGGCATCTCCGCCGCGACCATTTTGGGCGACGGCAGCGTGGCCTTGATCGTCGATGTCTCGGCGTTGCAAACCTTGAACCGTGAAAAGCGTCTGACGGACGCCGCCGCATAATAATGAGTTTATTGATTTAAAAGGTGAATGATATGGCAGGATTGGCAGCCGTCAGCAAATTGGCTGGCGAAACGGTAGGGCAAGAGTTTCTGATTTTTACCCTGGGCAACGAGGAGTACGGCATCGATATCCTCAAGGTGCAGGAAATTCGCGGCTACGATCAGGTGACCCGCATCGCCAACACGCCGGCGTTCATCAAGGGCGTTACCAACCTGCGCGGCGTGATTGTCCCGATCATCGATCTGCGGGTGAAATTCTCGCAGCAAAGCGTGTCTTACGATGAAAACACCGTGGTGATCGTGCTGAACTTTGGCCAGCGCGTGGTGGGCATCGTGGTCGATGGCGTTTCGGACGTGTTGTCGCTGACTGCCGAGCAGATCCGCCCGGCGCCGGAGTTCGCGGTGACGCTGGCGACCGAATACCTCACCGGTCTCGGTTCGCTGGGCGAGCGCATGCTGATCCTGGTGGATATCGAAAAGCTGCTGAGCAGCGAAGAGATGTCGCTGGTCGACAGCGTGGCGAAAAGCGTCTGATTCATGACCCCAGGGGGCAGGGCGCTGCCCCCTTCATCCATCACTCTTCTTGACCTGTTGCGACGCCGCAGGCCGCGCCCGGAACCCCCACTAAAAATAGTTACTTTCCCGCATAAAGTTTTGCCGCACGGCGCCGATAACTCTCACATTCAACGTCATCAGAGCCTGTCTGCGCGGGCTTCAACAAGGGAAATCATGTTAAATCGTATGAAGGTGGTCACCAGCCTGTTGCTGGTGTTGGTGTTGTTTGGCGCCTTGCAGTTGATTTCGGGCGGACTCTTTTTCTCCTCGCTCAAGAATGATAAAGAGAACTTTGCCGTACTGCAGACGATTCGTCAGCAGCAGTCTGAACTGAACGAAAGCTGGGTCAACCTGCTACAGACTCGTAATACCCTGAACCGAGCGGGTATTCGTTACATGATGGATACCAACAAAATCGGCAGCGGTGCCAGCGTCACCGATCTGTTGACTTCGGCGAAGAGCATGCTGACGGTTGCGGAACAGCATTACGCCGCCTATGAAAAAATTCCTCTCGATCCGCGTCAGGACGCGCAGTCCGCGGAAAAGCTCAAGCAACAGTATGACATCTTGCACGGTGCTTTGACCGAACTGATTCAGCTGTTGGGCGAAGGCAAAATCAATGCTTTCTTCGATCAACCGACACAAAGCTATCAGGACGGCTTCGAGCAGATCTACAACACCTACCTGGCACAAAACGACAAGCTGTACCAAGGCGCGGTAGAAGACAGCAACAAGTCGTTCTCCTCGGCCATTTGGACGCTGGTGATCGTGTTGCTGGTCGTGTTGGCCGTGATCGTGCTCGTTTGGACCGGCATCCATCATATCCTGGTGCGTCCGCTGAACCGCATGATTGACCACATCAAACAGATCGCCGCCGGCGACCTGACTCAGCAGATCGTCGTCACCAGCCGCAACGAAATGGGCGTGCTGGCGGCCAGCCTGAAACACATGCAAAGCGAACTGATCGAAACCGTCAGCGGCGTGCGTCAGGGCGCGGACGCCATCTACAGCGGCGCGTCGGAAATCGCCGCGGGCAACAACGATCTCTCCTCCCGCACCGAGCAGCAGGCCGCTTCGCTGGAAGAGACCGCCGCCAGCATGGAGCAACTGACCGCCACGGTAAAACAGAACGCCGAAAACGCCCGTCAGGCTTCACAGCTGGCGCTGAGCGCCTCCGAAACCGCGCAGAAAGGCGGCAAAGTCGTGGCCAACGTGGTGCAGACCATGCACGACATCGCCGGCAGCTCGCAGAAAATCGCCGATATCACCGGCGTGATCGACGGCATCGCCTTCCAGACCAACATCCTGGCGTTGAACGCCGCGGTGGAAGCGGCGCGTGCCGGCGAGCAGGGCCGCGGCTTCGCGGTGGTGGCCGGTGAAGTGCGCAACCTGGCGCAGCGCAGCGCACAGGCGGCCAAAGAGATCAAAGGCCTGATCGAAGACTCGGTCAGCCGCGTCGATATGGGTTCCGTATTGGTCGAGAGCGCCGGCGAAACCATGGGCGACATCGTCAATGCCGTTACCCGCGTGACCGACATCATGGGCGAAATCGCCTCGGCTTCTGACGAACAGAGCCGCGGTATCGATCAGGTTGGCCAGGCGGTAGCGGAAATGGACCGCGTGACCCAGCAGAACGCCTCGTTGGTGGAAGAATCCGCCTCGGCGGCGGCGGCGCTGGAAGAACAGGCCAGCATGCTGACCCAGTCGGTGGCGGTATTCCGCCTGAGGCCGGAAGGCCAGGAAGAGTTTAAAGCGCCTGTCACCAGCAAGGCGACGGTAACACCGGTAATCAATCATAAGAAAATGAACGCCAGCGATCTGCAGGATAACTGGGAAACGTTCTGACCGGTATCGGGCCTCTCTCGCAGAGGCCCTTTTCCCTACGTAGGCCGGTCGCCGGCCGGCTGCAAGGAGGTTCACAGTGTTTAACCGAATCCGTATCTCTACCAGCTTGTTCCTGTTGTTGATGACCTTCTGCGTTCTGCAGTTGGCTAGCAGCGGCCTGTCGTATTCCGCGTTTCGTTCCGATAACCACAACCTCGACATCATCACCCTTGGCAGCCAGCAGCGCGATTCGCTCAGCCTGAGCTGGGTGTCGCTGTTGCAGGCGCGCAATACGCTGAACCGCGCCGGCACCCGTGCGGCGCTGAAACTGCCACAGGAGCAGGTGAACGAATTGATGAGTAGCGCCCGCAGTTCGCTGCAGAAGGCCGATCTCTATTTCAATCAGTTCATGGCGGTTGAGCGCAGCAGTGAGCAACAGCGTCAGCAGACGGCAACCACCAAGGCCAGCTACGAGCGGCTGCGCGGCGCGCTGCGTGAGCTGATCGACTTCCTGGAGAAAGGGGAGCTGCAGGCGTTTATGGACCAGCCGACGCAGAAAACCCAGGACCTGTTCGAAGCCGACTTCGTGCAGTACCTGCAGTTGGTCAACGGCGACATCAGCGAAGCCAGAGACGCCAACCAGTTCTCCTTCACGCTGGCGGGCCTGATGCTGGCGGGGGCGGTCTTGATGCTGATCGTGGTAACCGGCAGCGCCATGTGGTGGTTACGCACCATGCTGGTACAGCCGCTGAACCAAATCCGCAGCCACTTTGAACGCATCGCCGCCGGCGATTTGGCGACGCCGATTCAGGTGTATGGCCGCAATGAAATCAGCATGCTGTTCGCCAGCCTGCAACGCACGCAGCAGTCGCTGATCGGCACCGTCGGCGCCGTGCGCGACGGCGCGGAGTCGATTCTGATCGGCCTGCAGGAGATCTCCGAAGGCAATAACGATCTCTCTTCCCGCACCGAGCAGCAGGCCGCTTCGCTGGAAGAAACCGCCGCCAGCATGGAACAGCTGACCGCCACGGTGAAACAGAACGCCGACAATGCGCGGCAGGCTTCTCAGCTGGCGCGTGACGCCTCGGCCACCGCGGCCAAGGGCGGCGAACTGGCCGGCGACGTGGTGACCACCATGCACGACATCGCCAACAGTTCGCAGAAAATCGGCGCTATCACCAGCGTGATTGACGGCATCGCCTTCCAGACCAACATTCTGGCGCTCAATGCGGCGGTGGAAGCGGCGCGCGCCGGCGAACAGGGGCGCGGTTTCGCCGTGGTTGCCGGCGAAGTGCGCAACCTGGCGAGCCGCAGCGCGCAGGCGGCGAAAGAGATCAAGGGGCTGATCGATGAATCGGTCAGCCGCGTCAAACACGGCTCGGTGCTGGTGGAAAACTCCGGCGCCACCATGCAGGACATCGTGCGTTCGGTGACCCGCGTGACCGACATCATGGGCGAGATCGCGTCGGCTTCGGATGAACAGAGCCGCGGCATCGAGCAGGTGACGCAGGCGGTGACCCAGATGGATCAGGTCACCCAGCAGAACGCCGCGCTGGTGGAAGAGTCCGCTTCTGCCGCCACCGCGCTGGAAGAGCAGGCTATTACCCTGGCCGACGCGGTCGCGGTATTCCGTCTGGCGGACGATAACTTCGTCGCGCCAGGTAACAGCAGCAACGCAGTTTCACCTGTGGTAAAGGAAGCCCAAGATTGTTAAACCGCATAAGCAGCACGTTTTTCCCCGGTGAGGTGGCATGAAACAGGCGCCGTCAACTTCTAACCGGGATACTGCGTCGATGTTGACGCAAATGGTGCAGCGCCTGCCGCTGTCGGACGTGCATTTTCGCCGTATCAGCCAGTTGATTTATCAACGCGCCGGCATCGTGCTGGCGGAGCATAAGCGCGAGATGGTTTACAACCGCCTGGTGCGCCGTTTGCGGCTGTTGGGATTGCACGATTTCGGCGACTATCTGGCGCTGCTGGAAAGCGACCCGAACAGCGCGGAGTGGCAGGCGTTCATCAACGCGCTGACCACCAACCTGACGGCCTTTTTCCGCGAGGCGCATCACTTCCCGATCCTGGCGGAACACGCGCGCTCGCGGCCGAACGGCTACAGCGTCTGGAGCACCGCGGCCTCGACCGGCGAAGAACCGTATTCGATCGCCATCACGTTGAGCGATGCATTGGGCCAGCGGGCCGGCAGTTGCCAGGTCTGGGCCAGCGACATCGATACGCAGGTGCTGGAAAAAGCGGAGGCGGGCGTTTACCGCCAGGAAGATCTGCGCACCCTGACGCCGACCCAAATGCAGCGCTATTTCCTGCGCGGCACCGGGCCGCATCAGGGGCTGGTGCGCGTGCGGCCGGAACTGGCGGCGCGGGTGAACTTCCAGCCGCTGAACCTGCTGGCGCCGGAGTGGGCGCTGCCGGGGCAATTCGACGCCATTTTTTGCCGCAACGTCATGATCTATTTCGATAAGGCGACGCAGGAGCGCATCCTGCGCCGCTTCGTTCCCTTGCTTAAGCCGGGGGGGCTGATGTTCGCCGGCCACTCCGAGAATTTCAGCCAAATCAGTCGGGATTTCTACTTGCGTGGGCAGACCGTGTATGGGCTGACCAAGGAGAGGTAATGAGTAAAATCAGAGTGTTATGCGTAGACGATTCGGCACTGATGCGCCAGCTGATGACGGAAATCGTGAACGGCCACGCCGACATGGAGATGGTGGCGACCGCGCCGGATCCGTTGGTGGCGCGCGATCTGATCAAAAAATTTAATCCTCAGGTGCTGACGCTGGACGTCGAGATGCCACGCATGGACGGGCTGGATTTCCTCGAGAAGCTGATGCGCCTGCGGCCGATGCCGGTGGTGATGGTCTCTTCGCTGACCGGCAAAGGGTCTGAGATCACGCTGCGTGCGCTGGAGCTGGGCGCGGTGGACTTTGTGACCAAACCGCAGCTCGGCATTCGCGAAGGCATGTTGGCCTACAGCGAGCTGATTGCCGAGAAGATCCGCACCGCTGCCAAGGCGCGCCTGCCGCAGCGTTCCAACAGCCCTGCGCCGGCGATCCTCAGCCACGCGCCGCTGCTGAGCAGTGAAAAACTGATCGCCATCGGCGCTTCCACCGGCGGCACCGAAGCGATCCGCCAGGTGCTGCAGCCGCTGCCGGCGACCAGCCCGGCGCTGCTGATCACCCAGCACATGCCGCCCGGTTTCACCCGTTCGTTCGCCGAGCGGCTGAACAAGCTGTGTCAGATCACGGTGAAAGAAGCGGAGGACGGCGAGCGCGTGCTGCCGGGCCACGCCTACATCGCGCCGGGGGACCGCCACCTGGAGCTGGCGCGCAGCGGCGCCAACTATCAGGTGAAGCTGCATGACGGCCCGGCGGTCAACCGCCATCGTCCGTCTGTCGATGTGTTGTTCCGTTCGGTGGCGCAATACGCCGGCCGCAATGCAGTGGGGGTGATCCTCACCGGCATGGGCAACGACGGGGCGGCGGGGATGCTGGAAATGCACCGCGCCGGGGCCTATACCCTGGCGCAGAACGAGGCGAGCTGTGTGGTGTTCGGCATGCCGCGCGAAGCGATCGCCAGCGGTGGCGTCAGCGAAGTGGTCGAGTTGGACAGGATGAGCCAGCGCATGTTGGCGCAGATTTCCGGCGGCCAGGCATTGCGCATTTGATTTTAGTCCGCAGGGTTTACCCGGCGGCGATATGACCCAGGTTCGCCGCGCGGTGGCCTGCGGTTTTGCATCATTAAACGGTTAACTATTTCAGGAGTAACAATGGCAGATAAGAACCTCAGATTTCTGGTTGTGGACGACTTTTCCACCATGCGCCGCATCGTCAGAAATCTGCTCAAAGAGCTGGGCTTCAACAACGTCGAAGAAGCTGAAGACGGCGCGGATGCGCTGAACAAGCTGCGCGCCGGCGGTTTCGACTTCGTGGTGTCCGACTGGAACATGCCGAACATGGACGGGCTCGAACTGTTACAGACCATTCGCGCCGACAGCGCGCTGGCCGCGATGCCGGTACTGATGGTGACGGCGGAAGCCAAGAAAGAGAATATCATCGCGGCGGCGCAGGCCGGCGCCAGCGGTTATGTAGTGAAACCATTTACGGCGGCGACGCTGGAAGAAAAGCTCAACAAGATTTTTGAAAAATTGGGCATGTAAGGAGAGGGCGATGAGAGACATTCCAATGCCTGCCAGCGATGCAGCGACCGCGGGAGAGATCATCTCCCGCATCGGCCAACTGACCCGAATGCTGCGCGACAGCATGCGTGAACTGGGGCTCGATCAGGCGATCGCCCAGGCGGCAGAAGCGATACCGGATGCGCGCGACCGTCTTGACTATGTCGTAACCATGACGGCGCAGGCGGCGGAACGGGCGTTGAACTGCGTGGAGGCGGCGCAACCGCGCCAGGCGGAGCTGGAATCCGGCGCGAACGCGTTGAAAGGGCGCTGGGACGAGTGGTTCGCCAATCCTATCGAACTGGACGACGCGCGTTCTCTGGTTAACGACACGCGCCAGTATCTGGATCAGGTGCCGGGCCATACGGGCTTCACCAATGCCCAGCTGCTGGAAATCATGATGGCGCAGGACTTCCAGGATCTGACCGGTCAGGTGATCAAGCGCATGATGGACGTGGTGCAGGAGATCGAAAAGCAGCTGCTGATGGTGCTGATGGAAAACATGCCGGAGCAGCCGGTGAAGGAAAAACGGCCGAACGACAGCCTGCTGAACGGCCCGCAGCTCGACCAGAACGGCGTCGGCGTGATCGCCAACCAGGCGCAGGTCGACGATCTGCTCGACAGCCTCGGTTTCTAAGGCTTTTCGGGGCGCGCGACGGCGCGCCCCGACACCATTCCACGCAGTTTTCGTTTCATCCCCTAAATAACCCGCCTTTTTCCCCGTTGTTCCGTCAATGACATCGCCAATTTTTTGGCATGCTGACCGCCATTCTTTACCCTCCCGACACAGGAACGGCGTTTCGTGGCTGAAGACAGCGATCTGGAAAAAAGCGAGGCCCCCACGCCCCACAGGCTGGAGAAGGCGCGTGAAGACGGCCAGATCCCGCGTTCCCGCGAACTGACCTCGGTACTGATGCTGCTCTCAGGCCTGGCGATCATCCTGATGTCCGGCAGCAACATGGCGCAACAGCTGGCGGCGATGCTCACGCAGGGTTTGAACTTCGACCACGGCATGGTCAGCAACGATAAACAGATGCTGCGCCAGCTGGGCATGTTGCTGCGCCAGGCCGTACTGGCGCTGTTGCCAATCATGGCGGGGCTGGTGCTGGTGGCGCTCGCCGCGCCGATGCTGTTGGGGGGCATTCTGTTCAGCGGCAAGTCGATCAAATTCGATTTGAAGCGGCTGAACCCGTTGTCCGGGTTGAAGCGCATCTTTTCCAGCCAGGTGCTGGCCGAGCTGCTGAAAGGGATCCTGAAAGCGACGCTGGTCGGCTGGGTGACCGGCCTCTATCTCTGGCATAACTGGGCGGCAATGCTGCATCTGATGACCCAGCAGCCGCTCGACGCGTTGGGCAATGCGCTGCAGATGATTCTGTTCTGCGGTTTTCTGGTGGTGCTGGGATTGACGCCGATGGTGGCGTTCGACGTGTTCTACCAGCTGTGGAGCCACTTCAAAAAGCTGAAGATGACCAAGCAGGATATTCGCGACGAATTCAAAGACCAGGAAGGGGACCCGCACGTCAAGGGGCGCATTCGTCAGCAGCAGCGGGCGATCGCCCGGCGCCGCATGATGGCCGATGTGCCCAAGGCGGACGTGATCGTCACCAACCCGACGCACTACGCCGTCGCGTTGCAGTACAACGACAAAAAAATGAGCGCGCCGAAGGTGCTGGCCAAAGGGGCCGGCGAAATCGCCTTGCGCATTCGCGAGCTCGGTGCTGAGCATCGCATCCCGATGCTGGAGGCGCCGCCGCTGGCGCGCGCGCTGTATCGGCACAGCGAGATTGGACAACATATCCCGGCCACCCTGTATGCCGCGGTCGCCGAAGTGCTGGCCTGGGTGTACCAACTGCGCCGCTGGCGGCGCGAGGGCGGCCTGATCCCGAAAAAACCTGAACGTTTACCGGTGCCGGAAGCACTGGATTTTGCAAAAGAGAGTGACTCTGATGGCTAATTTGGCCTCCCTGCTTCGTTTGCCGGGCAATTTTAAAGATACGCAGTGGCAGGTGTTGGCCGGCCCGGTGTTGATCCTGCTGATCCTGTCGATGATGGTGTTGCCGTTGCCGGCGTTTATCCTCGACCTGCTGTTTACCTTCAACATCGCGCTGTCGATCATGGTGCTGCTGGTGGCGATGTTCACCCAGCGCACGCTCGAATTCGCCGCCTTCCCGACCATCCTGCTGTTCTCCACGCTGCTGCGTTTGTCGCTCAACGTCGCGTCGACACGCATCATCTTGCTGGAAGGGCACACCGGTTCCGCCGCCGCCGGCCGCGTGGTGGAGGCCTTCGGCCATTTCCTGGTGGGCGGCAACTTCGCCATCGGTATCGTGGTGTTCATCATCCTGGTGTTGATCAACTTCATGGTCATCACCAAGGGGGCCGGGCGTATCGCCGAAGTGGGCGCGCGTTTCGTCCTGGACGGCATGCCGGGCAAGCAGATGGCGATCGACGCCGACCTGAACGCCGGGTTGATCGGCGAGGACGAAGCGAAGAAACGCCGCGCCGAAGTCACTCAAGAGGCCGATTTCTACGGCTCAATGGACGGCGCCAGTAAATTCGTGCGCGGCGACGCCATCGCCGGCCTGATGATTATGGTGCTGAACGTGGTCGGCGGCCTGTTGGTCGGCGTGGTGCAACACGGCATGGAGCTGGGAGCGGCGGCGGAAAGCTATACGCTGCTGACCATCGGCGACGGCCTGGTGGCGCAGATCCCGGCGTTGGTGATCTCCACCGCCGCCGGCGTTATCGTCACCCGCGTCGCGACCGATCAGGACGTCGGCGAGCAGATGGTGGGCCAGCTGTTCAACAATCCGCGCGTGATGCTGCTGAGCGCCGGGGTGCTGGGGCTGTTGGGCCTGGTACCGGGCATGCCGAACCTGGTGTTCCTGCTGTTTACCGCCGCTTTGCTGGGCCTGGCCTGGTGGCTGCGCGGCCGTGAACAACAGGCACCGAAAGCGGTGGAGGCGCCGGTGATGCCGGAGAACCCGCAGGCCGCCGAAGCCAGCTGGGCCGACGTGCAGTTGGAAGACCCGCTGGGGATGGAGGTGGGCTATCGGTTGATTCCGATGGTCGATTTTCAACAAAACGGTGAGCTGCTGGGGCGTATCCGCGGTATTCGCAAGAAATTTGCGCAGGACATGGGCTATCTGCCGCCGGTAGTACACATTCGCGACAACCTGGAACTGCCGCCTGCCAGCTACCGCATCCTGATGAAAGGCGTCGAGATCGGCAGCGGTGAAGCGCAGCCGGGCCGCTGGCTGGCGATCAACCCCGGCAATGCCGTGGGGGAGCTGGCGGGAGACAAAACCGTCGATCCGGCCTTTGGGCTCGAGGCGGTGTGGATCGACAGCGCATTGCGCGAGCAGGCGCAGATCCAGGGCTTTACCGTGGTGGAAGCCAGCACCGTAGTGGCGACGCATCTTAATCACCTGATCGGCCAGTTCGCCAGCGAGCTGTTTGGCCGCCAGGAAACCCAACAGTTGCTGGATCGCGTGTCGCAGGAGATGCCGAAACTGACCGAAGACTTCGTGCCGGGCGTGGTATCACTGACCACGCTGCACAAGGTGCTGCAAAACCTGCTGGCCGAGCGCGTCTCTATCCGCGATATGCGCACCATCGTCGAAACGCTGGCGGAGCATGCCCCGGCGCAAAGCGATCCTTATGAGCTGACCACCGTGGTGCGGGTGGCGCTGGGCCGGGCGATCACGCAGCAGTGGTTCCCGGGCAACGGCGAGATTCAGGTCATCGGTCTGGATACCCAACTGGAGCGTTTGTTGCTGCAGGCGTTGCAGGGCGGTGGCGGTCTGGAGCCGGGGCTGGCCGATCGCCTGCTGGATCAGGCGCGCCAGGCGCTGCAGCGGCAAGAGATGCTCAGCGCGCCGCCGGTGCTGCTGGTCAACCATGCGCTGCGGGCCTTGCTGGCGCGCTTCCTGCGCCGCAGCCTGCCGCAGATCGTGGTGTTGTCCAACCTCGAAATCAACGACGATCGCCAGATTCGCATGACGTCGACCATTGGAGCCGCCTGATGAAACGCTGTCTGTTCGTGTTGTGTTTGCTGACGCCGTTGACTGCCGGCGCGGTGTCCGGTTCCTGGGTGGCCGAAGGGGCGGGCGTGACGTTGGAACAGGGCGGCATGCGCGATGAATCCGCCGGTTTGCGGCCGCCGAACGCGTTGCCGGATGCCGATGCGCGCATCACCAGCGTCAGCTGGCGCTATCGTTTACTGGGGCCGGAGCCGGTGGGGCTGCAGGCCCAGCTGTGTACGGTAAACCGCTGCATTCCGCTGGGCGGCGGCAGCGGCAGCAGCAACGGTCTGCAGGGCGAACCGGCCAATGCGGAATTGCGCTTTGTCTATTACGTGCAGTCGCAAGGCGGGCTGAACCCGCCGCTGCGGGTGATTGGCAATCAGGTGATCGTCAATTATCAGTAGGATCAAGCCAGAATTTGCAGGCCGTTGCGTTCCACCAGCGTCAGCAGCTTCATTGCGGCGGAATTCGGTTGCGCTTCGCCGCGCTCCCATTTCTGTACCGCCTTTTTGCTGACGTTGAGATACAGCGCAAACACCGGCTGACTGACGTTTTCCCGTTCGCGCAGCGCGCGGATCTCGGCCGGCCCGAACTGTTTCACCGGCCGCAGGCACAGCATGTCGAAGGTGCGCATGGTCACGTCGTCGACGAAACCGGCGCGGTGCAGGCCCTGAACTTCCTGGTGGATCGATTTCAGCATCTTGCTCATAGTTGTAACCTTATTAATTCCCCGCAGTTGACCAGCTGATACAGTCTGAATGGTGAATAATCCAGATACAGCGCCGCCAAATGCCGCCAGGAAATTAACTCCTCCTGATTGATGTTGTCTCTTTCGTTTTTGGCAAAGCCATACATGAAAAAGATCCTGCCTTCATCTGCCGTTGCGATTAATACCCGATACCCGCGCCGTTTTCCACTCCCCATCCGGGCGATGCGTTTTTTGTAAACGCAACCACCGAGATTGGCGTCGTACAACTGATTTTGCATCTCTCGTGCCGCTTTCACTATCGTGGCGTCACTAATGCGTTCGTCGCCGGCAAATGTCTGGAAGGCTTTTGTGAGATAAATGTCGGTCATTCACTCTCCGTGTGAAAATATACCCTTAATGGGTACAGATCAAGATGTTTAACGACCGAGCTAAGATGACGAAATAGAGAGTGATGGGGAACAGGCAAATATCCGTTCTGCGCAGCCTGGCGCATAACGTTAAGGGAATTCAGAAAGCAAAAAGAAGAAAATGCGAGAGGGCGCGCATAACCGGGGAAACCCGCGCCCGGCGCTGCGCACACCGGGCGAAATCAGGGGGTTAGACGCCGATTTTTCTGCCGAGCAGGCTGCCGGCGTGCGACTGGCCGTCCGGGCCATACAGCGATTTGTTGTTCTTGCTGAGGATGGCCAGCGCCTGCGCGTTATGGTCGATCTGTTGATTGAGCAGCAAGCCATTGTGCTGATTCTTTTCGCGCAGCGTTTGGCTCAGCAATTGAATGCGCTGCCAGCGATCGGCCAGAGACGCATGGCTGGAATAGGGCGCGCGTTGCCCGCAGGCTTTTTCCTGCCCCAGACGCTGTTGCTCGAGGTAGGCGACCGTCGCCAGCAGTTGGCTTTTGGCATCGGTGACGCGCTGCAATGCCACGCCGGGCAACTGGCCGGAACACAGCAAGTCGTGCTCTTCCTCCAGCACGCCATTGAGCGCCCGCAGCGTTTCCAACAGTTTGTCCAGCAGTTGTGCCAGGTTTTCCATAGTGATGACTTATCCTTTACCGCTACTCGCCGCGCGCTGTCAGTCGCGTCCGGCGATCCATTGAATATCGCTCTGTGCGTCTTGCAGCAGCGCGTCGGCGATTTTACCGGTGTCCATCTTCAGTTCGCCGCTGCGGATCGCCTGCTTGATGGCCTCGACCCGGCCCATATCGATATCCTGGGAACCCGGTTGCATCAGACGCGCCTGCGCCTCGCTCAGTTTGACCTGCGTGCCGCTGACGGCCGTTTCGGCCACGGCGGCCTTACGCGGCTGGAGCGGGTTGTCGGCCGGGGTTTCACGCGGTTGCACAGTGGAAACCGGCTGTAACCGCTGGGTGCGATCGATACTCATGGTCCATCTCCGTTTACGCCGTGACCGCTGGCGGGCGACGACGCTGCAATGAAAGTTTTGCGGCCCTGGTGGCCAATAAAATGCTGCTTGATTTGTCTTATCGGCAAGGTTTGCGGAACCTTTACTTTTTTATAACGTAATGCGAATCGCGCCGTCGTCTCCGACCACGCCGCTGACGATCTGCCCGGACGCCATCCGCACGCGCACGCTGTCTTCGGCGGCGGCGTTGTTCATCGCCTTGCCCGACCCGCTGATGTTGAATCCTTCGCCCTGCGCGTTGACCTGCACCGATTGCCCCGCCTTGATAATCCAGGCGCGGCGCAGCATGGCGAGGGTCAGCGGTTGGCCAGGGCTGATGTTGCGCAGGCTGACGGCGCCCAACGCTTTGCCCGTTTCGGTCAGCGCGCGCGGCGGCAGGGTATCGAGCCGGCCTTCTTTCAACGTCAGATCCGCCGCGGTCAACCGGCTGCCGGCGCTGATGCCGCGCGCCGAAACCAAATAGCGGCCGAACACCTGCACCTGCGTCTGGATAAAACGCCGCTCCTGGCCACAGCGCGCCGAAATACTGACGTTGCCGCCGATCCGCGCGTTGGGCGGCAGCGACAGCTGGGGCAGTTCGCAGGCGGGCCACTGGGCCGGCGGCGTGCGCACCCGCACTTTCACCTGCACCGGCTCGCCGGTGAACTTGCCTTGGATGAAGCTTTCGATTTGCGTCGCCAGATCGTCGGCGCGCGCGTTCAGACTGCACAGCAGGCCGATAAGCAGCAGCATTTTACCTTTCATCGTCATCTTCTCAAGCTTCATCGGGATACGCGTAAGTGTACCCGCAGCGCGCGCAGGCTAAGCAGATAAATAGCGCCCCATTTTGCGTCTATTCCCGCGATAGGGTGGCGCAGGGGGCGTTTATCCTGTCGACTCCAAATTCTAACCTCGCGGAGGGAGCATGCTCGACAAACTGGACGCGGCTCTGCGCTTTGGCCAAGAGGCGCTGAACTTGCGCGCCCAGCGGCAGGAAATTCTGGCCGCCAACATCGCCAACGCAGACACACCGGGTTATCAGGCGCGGGATATCGATTTCGCCAGCCAATTGAACAAAGTGCTGGAACAAGGGCGCGTCAACGGCAACGGCATGTCGCTGAACCTGACGGCGGCGCGCCACATCCCGGCGCAAACCCTGCAGCCGCCGCAGCTCGATCTGTTGTACCGGGTACCGGACCAGCCGTCGATGGACGGCAACACGGTGGACATGGATCGCGAACGCACCAACTTTGCCGATAACAGCCTGAAATATCAGACCGATCTGACGCTGCTCAACGGGCAGATCAAAGGGATGATGTCCGTGCTGCAACAAGGATAAGGCGCATGTCTTTACTGAACATTTTTGATATCTCCGGCTCGGCGCTATCGGCGCAATCCCAGCGCATGAACGTCAGCGCCAGCAACATGGCCAATGCCGACAGCGTGACCGGCCCGGACGGCGAGCCTTACCGCGCCAAACAGGTGGTGTTCCAGGTCGCGGCGGCGCCTGGGCAGCCGACCGGCGGCGTGCGCGTCGCCCAGGTGGTGGACGATCCGGCGCCCGAGCGTCTGGTGTACCAGCCGGGCAACCCGCTGGCGGACGCCAAGGGCTACGTGCGCATGCCGAACGTCGACGTAGTGGGGGAAATGGTCAACACCATCTCCGCTTCCCGCAGCTACCAGGCCAACGTCGAGGTGCTCAACACCACCAAGTCGATGATGATGAAAACCCTGACACTGGGTCAGTAACCGGAGGTTCCCATGGCTATTGCCGCAACCACGAACGAGTCGTTGGACAACACCGTCATCGGTAACAACAGCAAAAATACCAACAGCCAGGATCTGCACAACAGCTTCCTGACGCTGCTGGTGGCGCAGTTGAAAAACCAGGATCCGACCAATCCGATGCAGAACAACGAACTGACTTCGCAGCTGGCGCAGATCAACACCGTTCAGGGTATCGAAAAACTCAACACCACGCTGGGATCGATCTCCGGTCAGATCAACAGCAACCAGTCGCTGCAGGCGACTGCGCTGATCGGTCACGGCGTAATGGTGCCGGGCAACAACATTCTGGTCGGCAGCAAGGACGGCAAGGTCAGCACCACGCCGTTCGGCGTGGAACTGGAGCGCGCCGCCGATCAGGTGACTGCCACCATCACCAACGCCAGCGGGCAGGTGGTGCGCACCATCGAAATCGGCGGCCTGACCGCCGGCGTGCATGCCTTCACCTGGGACGGTTCGCTGGATGACGGCTCTACCGCGCCAGACGGCGCCTACAAAGTGGCGATTAACGCCAAAGGCAACGGCGAGCAGTTGGTGGCGCGTAGCCTGCACTTCGGGCTGGTCAACGGCGTGATCCGCGACGGCAACGGCGCCAAGCTGGATCTTGGCCTGGCGGGCAACGCCACCCTGGAAGACGTGCGACAGATCTTATAACCCCAAGCATCAGGCTCAATCGGACGATAGCCTGACCACTATTCGGAGAATAACATGGCTTTTTCTCAGGCAGTCAGCGGCTTGAACGCGGCAGCAACCAACCTTGATGTGATCGGTAACAACATCGCCAACTCCGCGACCGCGGGCTTCAAATCCGGCAGCGTGTCCTTCGCCGACATGTTCGCCGGTTCGCAGGTCGGGCTGGGTGTTAAAGTGTCCGGCATCACCCAGAACTTCAAGGGCGGCACCACCACCGGCACCAGCCGTTCATTGGATGTGGCCATCAACGGCAACGGCTTTTTCCGCATGCAGGATAAAGACGGCGGCATCTTCTATACCCGCAACGGCCAGTTCAAGCTGGACGAAAATCGCAATCTGACCAACATGCAGGGCCTGCAGCTGACCGGTTACCCGGCGGCCGGCTCCCCACCGACCATTCAGCAGGGCGCCAACCCGGTGCCGTTGAGCATTCCTGAAGGCATGATGAACGCCAAGGCGTCCACCTCCGGCCAGATGGTCGCCAACCTGATGTCGACCCATGAAGTGCCGAAAAACAAGACCTTCGATCCGACCAAACAGGACAGCTACAACTATACCAATACCATCACCGCCTACGATTCTCTGGGTAACGCGCACAACATCAACGCCTACTTCGTGAAGACTGAAGACAACAAGTGGCAGGTCTATACCCAGGATGGTAGCGCCGCGCCAGTGAACGCCGGCACCATGGAGTTCAACACCAGCGGCAGCCTGGTGAAAACCACCAGCACCAACGGTGCGCCGGGCGAGTTCAGCATGGTGATCCCGATGACCGCCAAAGACGGTGCGCCGGCGCAAAACTTTACCCTGAGCTTCGCTGGCAGCATGCAGCAGAACGTGAGCAGCGACTCGGTGAGCAAAGTATCGCAGGACGGTTATGCCGCCGGTGAATACACGGGCTATCAGATCAACAACGACGGCACCATCATGGGGGTCTATTCCAACCAGCAGACCCAGCTGTTGGGCCAGATCGTCATGGCTAACTTCTCCAACCCGGAAGGGCTGGCGTCGCAGGGCGATAACGTTTGGCAGGAAACCGGCGCGTCCGGCCAGCCGCGTGTCGGTCTTGCGGGCGGCGGCGGCTTAGGAAAGCTGACCAGTGGCGCGCTGGAATCTTCCAACGTCGATCTGAGCCAGGAGCTGGTGAACATGATCGTCGCGCAGCGTAACTACCAGTCCAACGCCCAGACCATCAAGACGCAGGACTCCATACTGCAGACGCTGGTTAGCCTGCGCTAATAGGGCCAAGTTATGGATCACGCGATTTATACCGCGATGGGCGCGGCGCGCCAAACGCTGGAGCAGCAGTCCATCACCGCCAACAACCTGGCCAACGCGTCGACGCCGGGTTTTCGCGCCCAGCTCGCCGCATTGCGCGCGGTGCCGGTCGACGGGCCGAGCCTGGCAACGCGCACGTTGGTGACCGCCTCGACGCCGGGCGCCGACATGAGCCAGGGGGCGCTGAACTACACCGCGCGTCCGCTGGACGTGGCGCTGCAGCAGGACGGTTTCCTGGCGGTGAGCCTGCCGGGTGGCGGTGAGGCCTATACCCGCAACGGCAACATTCAGATTTCCTCCACCGGGCAGTTGACGGTGCAGGGATTGCCGGTGATGGGTGACGGTGGCCCGATCGAGGTGCCGCCGTCGGCGGAGATCACCATCGCGGCCGACGGCACCATTTCGGCGCTGAACGCCGGCGATCCGCCGAACACCATCGCGCAGATCGGCCGTCTGAAGCTGGTGAAAGCCGATGCTCGCGAAGTGATGCGCGGTGACGACGGGCTGTTCCGCCTGACGCCGGAAACCCAACAGCAGCGCGGCAATCAGTTGCAAAACGACCCGCAGGTGCGGGTGATGCCGGGCGTACTGGAGGGCAGCAACGTCAAGCCGATGGAGACTATGGTCGACATGATCGCCAACGCCCGCCGTTTTGAAATGCAAATGAAGGTCATCCACAGCGTGGATGAAAACGAACAGCGTGCCAACTCACTGCTCTCAATGAGTTAAGCAGCAAGGAAATAACCGATGATTCCATCCTTATGGATTGCCAAAACCGGTCTGGATGCGCAGCAGACCAACATGGACGTGATCGCCAACAACCTGGCGAACGTCAGCACCAATGGCTTCAAACGCCAGCGTGCGGTATTTGAAGATCTGCTGTACCAGACCATGCGTCAGCCGGGGGCGCAGTCCTCCGAGCAGACCACGCTGCCTTCCGGTTTGCAGATCGGTACCGGCGTGCGTCCGGTGGCGACCGAGCGCCTGCACAGCCAGGGCAACCTGTCGCAGACCAACAACAGCAAAGACGTCGCCATCAAGGGGCAGGGATTCTTCCAGGTGATGCTGCCGGACGGCACCCAGGCCTATACCCGCGACGGGTCGTTCCAGATCGATCAGAACGGCCAACTGGTGACCTCCAGCGGTTTCCAGGTGCAGCCGGCGATCACCATTCCGGCGAACGCGCTGTCCATCACCGTCGGCCGCGACGGCATCGTCAGCGTCACCCAGCAGGGGCAAACCGCCGCCCAGCAGGTGGGCCAACTGACGCTGACCACATTCGTCAACGACAGCGGTCTGGAGAGCGTGGGCGAGAACCTGTATCAGGAAACCGAAAGCTCGGGCGCGCCGAACGAGAGCACCCCGGGGCTGAACGGCGCCGGCTTGCTGTATCAGGGTTACGTGGAAACCTCCAACGTCAACGTGGCGGAAGAGCTGGTCAACATGATCCAGACTCAGCGCGCTTACGAGATCAACAGCAAAGCGGTATCGACCTCCGATCAGATGCTGCAAAAGCTGACGCAACTGTAATCTGTCATTGACGGGCCCGGCTTGCCGCGCCCGTCATTCTCTTTCGTGAAACAAAGGCGATACCCGTGGTAACCACATATTCGATGGCAATCCTGCCGCGGCAGGGACAACGCTGGCTGGCGGGAATGGTGATGCTGACGCTGAGCGGCTGCGCCTATATCCCGCACAAATCGCTGGTGGACGGCGCGACCACGGCGCAGCCCGCGCCGGCCAGCGCGCCGATGCCGAACGGCTCGATCTTCCAGACGGTGCAGCCGATGAACTACGGCTATCAGCCGCTGTTCGAAGACCGCCGTCCGCGCAACGTCGGCGACACCCTGACCATCGTGCTGCAGGAAAACGTCAGCGCCAGCAAAAGCTCCTCCGCCAACGCCAGCCGCAACGGCGCCAGCAAGTTCGGCGTCGCCACCTCGCCGCGTTACCTCGACGGCCTGTTGGGCAATGCGCGCGCCGATATGGACATTTCCGGTGACAGTACCTTCGGCGGCAAGGGCGGCGCCAACGCCAACAACACCTTTAACGGCACCATTACGGTGACGGTCAACCAGGTGCTGACCAACGGCAACCTGCACGTGGTGGGGGAAAAGCAGATCGCCATCAACCAGGGCACCGAATTCATCCGCTTCTCCGGCGTCGTCAACCCGCGCACCATCAGCGGCAACAACTCGGTCACTTCGACGCAGGTGGCGGACGCGCGCATCGAATACGTCGGCAATGGCTATATCAACGAAGCGCAGACCATGGGCTGGCTGCAGCGCTTCTTCTTAAATGTTTCACCGTTTTGAGTACAGGCTATTTTACTTGCCATTTTGAGGTTGGGCAGTGCTCGGAAACGTCACGTACTGCGTGTACGCTCCGTTTCCTGCGCGCTGTCCGCCCTCAAACTGCCTGCGACAATAACGCCTTTTGGCTAAGGCGAATGAGGTTCTAATGACAAAAAAAATCCTGATGGCTTTGCTGATCGGAACGATGAGTCTGCCGGCGGCGGCGGAGCGCATCCGCGATCTGGTGACGGTGCAGGGCGTGCGAGACAACGCCCTGATCGGCTACGGCCTGGTGGTGGGGCTGGACGGCTCCGGCGACCAGACCATGCAGACGCCGTTCACCACCCAAAGCCTGAGCAACATGCTGTCGCAGCTGGGCATCACCGTGCCCCCGGGCACCAACATGCAGTTGAAAAACGTGGCGGCGGTCATGGTGACCGCCAAACTGCCGCCGTTCTCACGCGCTGGGCAGAACATCGACGTGGTGGTTTCTTCGATGGGCAACGCCAAGAGCCTGCGTGGCGGCACCCTGCTGATGACGCCGCTCAAAGGCGTGGATAACCAGGTTTATGCGCTGGCGCAGGGCAACGTGCTGGTCGGCGGCGCGGGCGCGGCGGCCGGCGGCAGCAGCGTGCAGGTCAACCAGCTGGCGGGCGGGCGCATCAGCAACGGGGCTACCATCGAGCGTGAGCTGCCGACCACCTTCGGCAGCGGTGGCGTTCTCAACCTGCAGCTAAACGACGAAGATTTCACGCTGGCGCAGCAGATCAGCGACGCCATCAACCGCCAACGCGGCGGCGGCACCGCGACGCCGCTCGACGCCCGCACGATCCAGGTGCTGGTGCCGCAGGGCAACAGCTCTCAGGTGCGCTTCCTGGCGGAGATTCAAAACATCACCGTCAACGTTGGGGCGATGGACGCCAAAGTGATCATCAACTCGCGCACCGGTTCGGTGGTGATGAACCGCGATGTGATCCTCGACTCTTGCGCCGTCGCCCAGGGTAACCTGTCGGTGGTGGTCGATAGGCAGAACACCGTCAGCCAGCCGACGACGCCGTTCGGCGGCGGCCAGACGGTGGTGACGCCAAACACCCAGATTTCGGTGCAACAGCAGGGCGGATCGCTGCAGAAGGTGAACGCCAGCGCCAACCTGAACAACGTGATCCGCGCGCTGAACGCGCTGGGTGCCACGCCGATCGATCTGATGTCGATCCTGCAGGCGATGCAGAGCGCCGGCTGTCTGCGCGCCAAGCTGGAAATCATCTGATGGCCGGCGATCTGATGGCGATGTCGGGCGCGGCCTATGACGCCCAGGCGCTGAATGGCCTCAAGCGCGATGCGGCGGCCGACCCGCAGGGCAACCTCAAGCAGGTGGCCCAGCAGGTAGAAGGCATGTTCGTGCAGATGATGCTGAAAAGCATGCGTTCCGCCTTGCCGCAGGACGGGGTATTGAGCAGCGATCAAACGCGGCTCTATACCTCGATGTACGACCAGCAAATCGCCCAGCAGATGTCGCAAAAAGGGCTGGGGCTGGCCGACATGATGGTCAAGCAGATGAGCAACGCCAACACGGTGCCGAGCGAAACGGCGGGCCTGTCGCCGATGGCGCTGGACAACGAGGTGCTGCAAACGTTGCCGAACCAGGCGCTGGAGCAGATGGTGCGCCGCGCGATGCCGAAAGCCCCGCCTGCCGCCGCGCCGCTGTCGCTCAACAACGGCAACTTCGTCGCTCGCCTGTCGATACCGGCGAAGGTCGCCAGCCAGCAGAGCGGCATTCCGCATCAGCTGATCGTCGCGCAGGCGGCGCTGGAGTCTGGCTGGGGGCAACGCGAGATCCCGACCTCAGACGGCACGCCGAGCTACAACCTGTTCGGCATCAAGGCCGGCGGCAGCTGGAACGGGCCGGTGACGGAGATCACCACCACCGAGTTCGAACAGGGCGCGGCGAAGAAGGTGAAGGCGAAGTTCCGCGTCTACGGCTCGTACGTCGAGGCGATCGCCGATTACGTCAAACTGCTGACCAACAACCCGCGCTACGCCGACGTGGCCGCTGCGCGCAGCCCGGAGCAGGCGGCGCATGCGCTGCAACGCGCCGGCTACGCCACCGATCCGCAGTACGCCAGCAAACTGGTCAGCGTGATTCAGCAGATGAAGAACGCGGGGGAACAGGCGGTGAAAGCTTACACCCACGATCTGAAAGATTTGTTCTAAATCCCCGTCATTCTTGACGCCGCAGCGGCGCCAATTATTTAGGGAATAGGCGGTAATGAAGGCTGGCTGCTGACCGCATTGCCGCTTTTTTTTCTCAAGTTCTTCCCATTTTGGCCGATAACCGAAACAGGCTGAGCGAACAGGCTCAGCAGCTCAATTAGAACCCTGTGGGCCACCGGCGCCGCAGCATAAGGAATTCCGATGTCCAATAGCTTAATCAATACCGCGATGAGCGGGCTGAATGCGGCTCAGGTGGCGCTCAGTACCGTCAGCAACAACATCTCCAACTACAACGTGGCGGGCTACAACCGCCAGACCGCGATCCTGGCGCAGAACGGCGGCATGGCCACCATGAGCGGATTTATCGGCAACGGCGTGACCGTCACCAGCGTCAACCGCGAGTACAACCAGTTCATCACCAACCAGCTGCGCGGCGCGCAAAGCGCGTTCGGGGCGCAAAACGCCTATTACGAGAAGATTTCGCAGATCGATAACCTGCTGGCGAGCAAAACCAACCCGCTGTCGACCAACATGCAGGATTTCTTCACCAACCTGCAGAACCTGGTGAGCAACGCCGGTGACGACGCCGCGCGCCAGACGGTGCTGGGCAAGGCCAACGGCCTGGTGAACCAGTTCAACAACACCGACAAATTCCTGCGCGACATGGACAACGGCGTTAATCAGCAGATCAGCGATACGGCGCAGCAGATTAACAGCTACGGCCAACAGATCGCCAAGCTGAACGACGAGATCACCCGTTTGCGCGGCAGCGCCGGCGGCGAGCCGAATGCGTTGCTGGATCAGCGCGATCAGCTGGTCACCGAGCTGAACCAACTGGTGGGCGTACAGGTCACGCAACAGGACGGCGATGCGTATACCGTCTCCTTTGCCAACGGTTTGACCCTGGTGCAGGGCAGCAACACCTATCAGGTGGAAGCCGTGCCTTCCAACAGCGATCCTTCCCGTCTGACCATCGGTTATAACCGCGGCAATGGCGCCAGCGAAGTGCCGGAAGGCCAGATCACCAGCGGTACGCTGAGCGGCGTGCTGAAATTCCGCAGCGAAACGCTGGATGGCGTGCGCAATCAGCTGGGCCAGTTGGCGCTGGCGATGGCGGACAGCTTCAATCAGCAGCATCGCGCCGGTTTCGATCTGAACGGTGATGCGGGCGGCGACTTCTTCAGCTTCAGCGGCGGCCGGGTGGTGGATAACACCCGTAACACCGGCGACGCGTCGCTGTCGGTCGCTTACACCGACACCGGCAAGGTGAAGGCCAACGATTACCGCGTCGAGTTCGACGGCAGCAACTGGCAGGTCAGCCGCCTGCCGGACAACGTGAAAGTCAATGCCACGCCGGGCACCAGCGCGGACGGCAAACCGACGCTGAACTTCGACGGGTTGGAAGTGAGCATCGACGGCAATGCGCAGGCCAAAGACAGCTTCACCGTGAAGCCGGTCAGCGACGTGGCGGGTAACCTGAAAGTGGCCATCACCGATTCGTCCAAGATCGCCGCCGCCGGTAAAGACGACAGCGGCCGCGGCGATAACGAAAACGCCAAGAAGCTGCTGGATCTGCAAACCAAAAACCTGGTGGACGGCAAGGCGACCCTGAGCGGCGCTTACGCTGGCATCGTCAGCGGCGTCGGCAACCAGACCGCTGCCGCCAAGGCCATTGCCACGTCGCAGGCCAAGATCGTGACGCAACTGGGCGCGCAACAGCAGTCGATGTCCGGCGTCAACCTTGACGAAGAGTACGGTGAGCTGTTGCGTTTCCAACAGTACTACATGGCCAACGCGCAGGTGATTCAGACCGCCAGCTCGCTGTTCGACGCGCTGCTGAATATTCGTTGATTTTATTGTTAACCGGCACCGATAACGGCGCCGGTCGCTCAGAGTAAGGAACCCACAGCATGCGCATGAGCACCAGCATGATGTACCAACAGAACATGAACGGCATCACGGGCAACCAGTCGCTGTTCATGAAGGCGGCCGAGCAGCTTTCCTCCGGCAAGCGGGTGATCAACCCGTCCGACGATCCGCTGGCGGCGTCGCGCGCGGTGATGTTGTCGCAGTCGCAGGCGGAAAACAGCCAATACACGCTGGCGCGCACCTTCGCTCGCCAAAACGTGTCGATGGAAGAAACGGTCTTGGCCGGCGCGACGTCCACTATCGCGGACATGAAGGCGTTGATCGTCAACGCCGGCGGCACGGAAAGCGATAACGACCGTCAGTCGTTGGCCACCCAGCTGCAGGGGCTGAAAGATCAGCTGCTGAACCAGGCCAACAGCACCGACGGCAACGGCCGCTATATGTTCGGCGGATATGTGAACGACAAGGCGCCATTCGTCGACAACGGCGGCACCGTCAGTTATCAGGGCGGGGACAAGACGGTTCAGCAGAAAGTGGACGCCAACCGCACCATGACCATCGGCCATACCGGCAACGCGGTGTTCATGTCGTTGACCAGCAACCCGAAGCCTGAGCCGGACGGCAGCGCGCCGGTCAGCAACGTGTTCGAGAGTATCGATATCGCGCTGAACGCGCTGAAAATCCCGCTGCAGGGCGCCGATGAGGCCACCAAGCAGCAGGTGAACGATGCGCTGGCGAAAGCCAACCGCGGCCTGGACAACTCTTACAACAACGTGCTGAGCGTGCGCGCCGAGCTGGGCAGCCAGCTGCAGGAAATGGATCAGCTGGACAGCATCGGCAAAGAGCGAGACATGACCAACCAGGTGCAGATGAGCGCGTTGACGGATGCCGACCTGGCCGAGTCTATCTCGTCTTATTTCATGCAGCAGGCGGCGCTGCAGGCGTCGTATAAAACCTTCAGCGATATGCAGGGCATGTCGCTGTTCCAGATGAATCGTTAAGAGCAATACCCCGTTGCCTGACCGCGACGGGTTTCCCTTTAGTGTGCTTAGAAAATACCCTCTCCGCCCCGCGGGGAGGGTGGCTTCTTGAAACCGGGCGCACTCGTTTGGCGCGTCGCTCGTTCTCCCACTACTGACTGGGCGACGCGCCTTTTTTTCATCAGGAAAGAAATAATAAGATTGTCACCCCTGCTTAATGCGCAACGGCATGATTGAACTCAGCGGCGGAAAAATCGTGAGGGGATATTATTTCCCTGATGTTCAATAGCGGTATTATTTCTTTTTCTTCACCACTTTCCATTTTCCACCGTCGGCCGTCTCGGTAAAAGAAACGCTAAATTTGTTGCTTTTCCAGTGGGTCAAACCGAATAACCGGCGCGCCTTGCGGTTGCTTTTCGCTTTAATCATTTTCTCGCTCCTGTGGTTAGTAAAGGTCGATGCTGCGCCCTGCAGCCGGCAGGCGCCGGACGCATTTATTCAAGGTATAAGTTATCTGTCGCGCATTTAACCCTGCGTGACTGCGTTATTTTTATTTTTTACTCAAGATAAACGTACTTTATCGCTGCAGGAAAATAAGGAGATGCAGGCGATATTTTTTGTTACCGGGTCTATTCTATGTCGGGGTTTTATTTATTCAAGCCGCCGGAGACATTTGAACCTTAATCCGGATAAAAGACGTTTCTCAGGCTTTTGTCCCAGGAAAGCGTTTTTATTGCCATTTTGTCTCAGGGGAAAAGGGGGAAAGGAGGGGGCTTAGAAGGTCATGCCGCCGATCACCGCCGCCAGCCGGTCGAAGATTTCACCGAACAGATGCTCGCAGAACGGCGCCAGCATCGGCATCATCATGCCCAGCGTCATAATGCCGAAGGTCATGGTGACCGGGAAGCCGATCACAAAGACCGACAGCTGCGGCGTCATGCGGTTGAGCAAGCCGAGCGCCATGTTCAGCGTCAACAGCAGGCAGATCAGCGGCAGCGCCAGCATCATGCCGTTGATGAAGATCAGCGAGCCGACCTGGGTCAGCACCAGGAAGCCATTGCCGTTCAGCGGCTGCGTTTGGACAGGCAGGGTGTGGAAGCTGTCCGCCAGCAGCGAAATCAGCCACAGATGGCCGTCGAAGCTGAGGAACAGCAGCATCGCCAGCAGGTTGAGCAGGCGCGCCAGCACCGGCATGTTCGGGCCGCCGCTGGGATCGAAGAAGGTGGCGAACGACAGGCCCATCTGCATGCCGATCACTTCGCCCGCCAGGCGCACCGCCGCGAAGGCAAACTGCATGGTCAATCCCAGCGCCACGCCGATCAGAATCTGTTGAATCGCCAGCCACAGGCCGGCGGCGGAGAAGATCGGGATATTGCTGGCGGGCAGCGTTGGCGCGATCAGAATGACGATCAGCCCGCCAAGGCCGATTTTGACCTTTTTGCTGATTTGCTTTTCGCTGAATATCGGCGCGGTGCTGATCAGCGCCAGAATGCGCAGCAGCGGCCAAAAATAGTGGCTGAGCCAGACGGTGAGCTGGGCGCTGTCGAAGGTGAGCACGGTTAGCCGATCAGGGTGGGCAGGTTGCTGAACAGGGTGCGCATGTAGTCCAGCAGCAGGTTCAACATCCAGGGGCCGGCGATGATGATGGTGGCCACCACCGCCAGAATTTTGGGGATGAACGACAGCGTCATTTCGTTGATCTGGGTGGCGGCCTGCAGCAGGCTGACCACCAGGCCGCTGATCAGCGCCGCCAGCAGCAGCGGGGCGGCCAGCGCCAGCGCCACTTTCATCGCCTCGGTGCCGAGCGCCATAACCGATTCAGGTGTCATCTCGCGTTCTCCGGTCGGGGGTTACGAATAGAAGCTCTGCGCCAGCGAGCCGAGCAGCAGCTGCCAGCCATCGACCAGCACAAACAGCATCAGCTTGAACGGCAGCGAGATGGTGGCCGGCGGCACCATCATCATCCCCAGCGCCATCAGCACGCTGGCGACCACCAGGTCGATAATCAGGAACGGAATGAACACTGTAAAACCGATCTGGAAGGCGGTTTTCAGTTCGCTGGTGACGTAGGCGGGCAGCAGGATGCGCATCGGCACCGCCTCCGGGCCGGCCAGCGGCGGCTGATTGGCCAGCCTGGCGTACAGCGCCAAATCGGTTTCGCGCGTTTGGCGCAGCATGAATTCGCGCAGCGGCTGCGCGCCTTTATCCAGCGCGACCTCCAGCCCGATCTTGTCCTGGCTGAACGGCAGATAGGCGTCCTGATAAACCTTGTCGAACACCGGCGACATGATAAAGAAGGTCAGGAACAGCGCCAGCCCCAGCATCACTTGGTTCGGCGGCGCCGACGGCGTGCCCAGCGCGTTGCGCAGCAGGCCGAGCACGATGATGATGCGGGTGAAGCTGGTCATCATCAGCAGCATGGCCGGCAGGAAGGTCAGCGAGGTTAACAGCACCAGCGTCTGCACCGGCAGCGACCAGCTTTGGCCGCCGTTGGCCAGCGGCTGACTGATCAGCCCCGGCAGTTGCGCCAAAGCCGCCGGGCTGATGAACAGCAGGGCGGCAGGGAGCCAAACCGCCGGACGGCGGACGAGGGTATGAAGAGTCGAGGTCATGCCGATTTTTCCGGGCGTTTCAGAACTTTTTGCATCAGTTGGCGGAAGTCCGCCGGCGTCGCCGCGTCGGTCGCGCCCTCGTCTTTCGGCGGGGCGGGCAGGGTGTGCAGCGGGGTGATCTGCTGGGCGGTGACACCCAATACCAGCAAGGTGTCGTCGACTTCCACCACCACCACGCGCTCGCGCTGCCCGACCTGGCAACTGGCGCGCAGGTTGAGCAGCTTGTGGTTGCGCGCCTGCGGGGCGAAGCCCAGCCGGCGGAACAACCAACCGGCCAGCAGGATCAGCAGCAGAATGCCGCCGAGCGCGCTGCTGACCTGCATCAACACCGAACCGGCCGGCAAGGCCGGCGCGGCGGGTGGTTGGCTGCTTTGGACGGTAACGGGCGCCGCGACGGTCATCAGCGGCTCAGTCGACGCATGCGTTCGGACGGGGTGATGATGTCGGTGATGCGCACGCCGAACTTGTCGGCCACCACCACCACTTCACCTTGTGCGATCAGGTAACCGTTGATCAGGATGTCCAGCGGCTCGCCGGCCAGGCCGTCCAGCGCCACCACCGAGCCTTGCGACAGGCGCAACAGCTCTTTGATGGTCATCTTGGTGCGCCCCAGTTCCACGGTCAGCTTGACCGGAATATCCAGGATCAGGTCGATATCCTGCAGGCTGCCGAGCGCATCCTGAGCTTCCAGCGACTTGAACACCCCTTCGGTGCTCGCGCCGGATTTCTCTGTCGACTGCTGCTCGTTAAACGCATCAGCCCACAGATCGTCTACGGATTCCTTTCCTTCGCCAGACGGTTGCTTAGGATCACTCATTGGGCTGTTCCTCACTCAGAGCATTCAAAATAGGGTTAATCAAATGTTCAACACGCAGGGCATATTGCCCATTCAACGTGCCGTATTGGCTGGTCAGAACCGGTACGCCGTCCACATGGGCGATCAGGCGTTCCGGCTTGTCTATCGGTAATACATCGCCCGGCTGCAGCTTCAGGACTTTCGACAGCCGCATCGGGATATCGACGAAGTTGGCGATCAGCTCCAGTTCGGAGTGTTGCACCTGCTTCACCAGGGTTTCGCGCCAATGGCTGTCTTCCTGTCGCGAGTTTTCCAGCGGCGGGTTGGTCAGCAGCTCGCGCAGCGGCTCAATCATCGCGAACGGAATGCAGATGTTGAACTCGCCGGTCAGCGCGCCGATCTCCACCTGGAACGGCGTGGTGACCACGATGTCGTTCGGCGAAGTGGTGATGTTGGTAAATTTCACCTGCATTTCGGCGCGCACGTACTCTACGTCGATCTTGTAGATGGCGCTCCAGGCGTCGCCGTAGGCGTCCAGCGCCAGGCGCAGCATGCGCTTGATCACCCGCTGTTCGGTCGGGGTGAACTCGCGGCCTTCGACCTTGGTCGGGAAGCGGCCGTCGCCGCCGAACAGGTTATCGACGGCGATGAACACCAGGCTCGGCGCGAACACGAACAGGGCGGTGCCGCGCAGCGGGTTCAGATGCACCAGGTTCAGGTTGGTCGGCACCGGCAGGTTGCGGGCGAACTCGTGATACGGCTGGATTTTGATCGGGCCGACGGTAATGTCCGGGCTGCGGCGCAGCAGGTTGAACAACCCCATGCGGAACTGCCGGGCAAAACGTTCGTTGATGATTTCCAGCGCGTGCAGACGCTCGCGCACCACGCGGCGCTGGGTGTTCGGATCGTAAGGCTTGACCTCGCTCTCTTTGCCGACTATCGCTTCGGGTTCATCACCCGCGCTGTCGCCGTTGAGCAAGGCGTCGATCTCTGCCTGTGAAAGAATGCTATCGCCCATAGTGATTACCGCAGTATGAAGGCGGTGAACAGCACGTCGCTGACCACCTGCTTCGGTTGTCCCTTAACCAGTGGTGGGCTGAGCACGTCCTTAATCTGCGCCACCAACTGTTGCTTCCCTTGCTCATTGGCCAGCTGGCTCGCTTCCTGGCGGGAGAGCAGCATCAGCAGACGGCTGCGCACTTCCGGCAGAAAATCGTTCAGCTGGCGGCGGGTACTTTCGTCCGGCAGACGCAGCGTGAGGCCGATGTACAGCACGCGATCCGGGTTGTTGTCCGGCGTCACCAGGTTGACGGTAAAGGTGTCGAGCGGCATGAACACCGGCGCGGCCGGCGGTTGCTGTTTGGCGGCGGCCGGTTCGGCGCCGTTTTTATGCTGTTGCAGCAGCCACCAGCTGTAGCCCGCGGCGCCACAGGCGACGACGCTGATCAAGACCAGCAGGATGACCAGAAGGGGGCGTTTCGGTGCTGCCGGAAGGGAGTTCTGAGACATAGCGAAATCTAATTCCTGTTGTTCCACCCGCGGCCGGCGAGGCGGCGGGCATAGCGCGCGGCAAAGCCGCACGCATGACATGTAAAGGTATTATCGCGTCTATTGCGGCGTGCAATAGCCTGAATAGACGCGCAAATGGGTGCCAGCTTGGGCGTTTGCGGCGGCTCAGGCGAAAATATCGACGCCGTTGACCGCACTGGCCATACGCTGCAGCGTCACCGGTGCGCTGACGCCCTCGGCGGCTGCGCCATCACCGCCATGATGTTCAGCATAGTTGGAACGACCCTGGCCGTTGGAAGCCTGCTGCTGCCATTGCGGGGTGGACTCGCCGCCCACGCTGCTTTGCCCCAGGTTGATACCGCTCTCCGCCAACGCGTGACGCAGCTGCGGCATCGCCGCTTCCACCGCCGCACGCACCTGGCCGTGAGCGGAGGCGATGTGCAGTTGCGCCTGCTGATCGTCCAGTTTTAGCGTGATCTGCAAGGCGCCCAACTCCTGCGGGTGCAGGCGCAGCTCGGCGCTCTGCTGGCCGTTGCGGTGGAACATCAGCACCTGTTGGTTCAACGCCTGCTGCCACTCCGGGCTGCCCAGCTGCGCGTTGAGCTGCGGCGCAGGCGGTGCGGTCACCAGTGCGCTGGCCGGGGCGGCCGTTTGCGTCGGGCTGGCGGCGGCCAGGGCGACGGCGTGGTTGAACGTCGGTGGCTGCTGCGTATCGCTTGCCGGCAGCGGTTGTGCGGTGCTTGCGCGTTCGCCGTTGGTTGGTTGCGGTAGCGCCGCCTTGGCATTATCGCCGTCGGTAGCCGGCGATTTCGCGCCCGTCAGCGACGGAGCAGGAGAGGCCGACGCGCGCGCAGCGGTTTTATCACCGGCCGCCGCGATGTTCAGCAGGCCGTTGCCGGGCTGCAGCGCAGTCGCCTCGTCAGCGCTTTCCTCCGGCAGCGGCCGTTGCCCGTCCGCCGGTTGCGCCTGGGCGACGATCGCGGCCGGCAGCATGGCGTAAAGCGCCTGCAGCGTTGCGGCATCCAGCTCTTTGGCGGCGGCGATCGGCGTCTGCGCCGGTTTATCGCCGGCGACGGGCGCGTCGCCCTCGGTATCTTCAGGTGAAAGCGCGTCGGCTGAGGTTGTCGGGTTCTGCAGCAGACCGCCGCGCTCGCCGAAGGTGGCCAGCAGTTGATTGAGCGGGTTGCGGCTCAGGGCCGGGGCGTGTTCATCGTCTGTGTTCAGCGCGACCGGTGGCTGTTTGCCGTCGGTCGCGGGCGCGAAACGGGCGCCGAGCAGCTGGGCGAAAGCGGACGACAGCTGGCTCTCATCCAGCGCCGACGTCAGTTCGGCCAGGCCGCCGGCGTCGCCGGGTAAGACCAGACCGGGCAGGGCGTTCAGATTCATGGGTTGATATTCCTTTGTGCACTGCGTTGAGCGAACTCATCCATCAGTTTTTGATCCCGTTTGTTCTCCTGCTGCTGCTCCGCCGTCATGGCGCGGGTATGCAGGGTCTCGAAAGCGTTCAGCCGCTGTTGTTTGTCTTGCCATTGCTTCACCGCATGATCCACTTTCTGCCCCCACTGCAGCAGCTGCTGGCGGTGCTGGTCGATGGCCTGTTCCAGCGTGCCGATAAACTGCTGGTAGTTTTGCCAGCGTGAGCTGTCCATGCCGTCGCAGAGCGTATGATTCAGCTTCTGGCGGTATTCGTCCTGATAGTTGAGCAGCATCGACAGCTGCTGTTCTGCCGCCTGCTGCGCCTGCCGTACCTGGCCCAGCTGTTGCGCGGCCTGTTCCACCGCATCCTGCGCCAGATCGCGCAGGGTAATCAGGGGGGATTGTGATTTCATCGCTCTGCGCCTCTGGTGACGTTAAACAATCAACTGCTGCAGCTGTTGACAGGCTTCGTCATAGCCGCTGCGTTCAAAGATGCCCTGCTGCAGGTAGGCTTCCATCTGCGGATACAGCGTCATCGCTTTGTCCAGCAACGGATCGCTGCCTGCCGCGTAGGCGCCGACGCTGATCAGATCGCGGTTGCGCTGATAGCTGGCCAGCATCTGTTTGAAGGTGCGCACCCGGCGGTAATGCTCTTCGTCGATCAGCGACGTCATGGCGCGGCTGATCGACGCTTCGATGTCGATCGCCGGGTAGTGGCCGGCCTCCGCCAGGCGCCGGGACAGCACCACGTGGCCATCGAGAATCGCGCGCGCCGAGTCGGCGATCGGGTCTTGCTGATCGTCCCCTTCGGTCAACACGGTGTAGAAGGCGGTGATGGAACCGCCGCCGCTGATGCCGTTGCCCGCGCGTTCCACCAGCGCAGGCAGCTTGGCGAAGACCGACGGCGGATAGCCTTTGGTCGCCGGCGGCTCGCCGATGGCCAGGGCGATCTCACGCTGCGCCATGGCGTAGCGGGTGAGGGAGTCCATGATCAGCAACACATGCTGCCCGCGATCGCGGAAATCTTCGGCGATGCGGGTGGCGTAGGCCGCTCCCTGCATGCGCAGCAGCGGCGAAACGTCGGCCGGCGCGGCGATCACCACCGATCGCGCCCGGCCTTCGGTGCCGAGAATGTTCTCGATAAAGTCTTTGACCTCGCGGCCACGCTCGCCGATCAGGCCAACGACGATCACATCTGCCTGGGTATAGCGGGCCATCATGCCGAGCAGCACGCTCTTGCCGACGCCGGAACCGGCGAACAGGCCCATGCGCTGGCCGCGACCGACGGTCAGCAGGCCGTTGATGGTGCGCACCCCCACGTCCAACACCTGCTCGATCGGCGTGCGCTGCAAGGGGTTGAACGGCGCGGTGATCAGCGGCGCCCGGTAACCGGTTTCCGGTGAAGGCAGGCCGTCGAGCGGTTTGGCGCTGCCGTCCAGCACCCGTCCCAACAGCGCCGGGCCGAGCGGCAGCTGTTTGCCGGCGCTTTGGCCTTCCGGCGCGATGCGGGCGTAAACCCGTGCGCCCGGCACGATGCCTTCCACTTCTTCCAGCGGCATCAGGAACAGCCGCTGGCCGTTGAAGCCGACCACTTCGCTTTCCACTTCCTGCACCTCACCGGCGTCGTGCCGTTCGATGAGGCAGGTCGCGCCGAGCGGCAGCTGCAGCCCGGTGGCCTCCAGCACCAGTCCGGTGGCGCGGGTCAGGCGACCGTAGCGGCGCACCGTCGGCGCGCGGGCGATGCGCTTTTCCAGCGTATCCAGAGAGCTCAGCCAGCGGCCGAGACGCGCGGTCATCAGACGTCTCCCGGTGCTGCCAGGCGGCACAGTTCATGCCAGCGCGTTGCCAGGCTGGCGTCGAGATCGCCTTCCTCGGCGCTGACCTTGCAGCCGCCCGGATGCAGTTCGCCGTCCGCCAGCAGACGCCAGCCGTGCAGGCTGAGGGTGACCCCCAACTGTTGCTCGACGCGTGGGTAGTCGTCCGGGTGCACCCGCAGCTGCGGCTTGCCGTTGAACATCGGCTCCTGCTGGATCAGCTGTTGGATCTGCGCCAGCAGGGCGGTGCCGTCGCACACCGGCGGTTGGCCCAGCACCTGCTTGGCGGCGGTCAGCGCCAGCTGCATCAGTCGGGAGGCGATCACGCTGTCGAGCGCATCCAGCGTGTGCTGGAATTCGGTGACCAGCTGCTGCCAGTGGGCAGTCAGCGGCTGCTGCTGCTGCTGTGCTTCCAGCAGCCCTTGCTGGCGGCCTTCCTCCAGTCCGGACTGGAAACCGGCCTCATAGCCTTTTTGCTGGCCGTCGGCATAGCCCAGTTGCTGGCCCTGTTGCTCCGCCTGCAGGCGCAGCGTCGCCAACTGCTGCTGCAATTCGGCCTGTGCGTCCGGCGACGGATCGTCAAGTTCGAGATCCGGCAACTGCGGCAGTTCGAACGCCGGTTTCTGTTCGCCCAAATCGTTGAGCGACCAGGGCTGCCAGGGCAGGGTGTTAATGCGATCAGACATAGGTGTCCTCGCCGCCGCCGATGATCATTTCGCCGCTTTCCGCCAGGCGTCTCACCACCAGCAGGATGGCTTTCTGCTCGTTCTCCACCTGCGACATGCGCACCGGCCCACGGTTGGCCAGATCGTCGCGCAGGATGTCGGCGGCGCGTTGCGACATGTTCTTGAGGAACTTCTCGCGCAGCGGCTGCTCGGCGCCTTTCAACGCGATCAGCAGCGACTCGCCTTCCACTTCCTGCAGCAGGCGTTGGATACTGCGATCGTCGACTTCCACCAGGTTTTCGAACAGGAACATCTCGTCGATGATCTTCTGCGCCAGCTCGCCGTCGTATTCGCGCATCGCGTCGATGACCGCCTCTTCCTGCTGGGTTTTCATCAGGTTGATGATCTCGGCGGCAGTACGCACCCCGCCCATTTTGCTGCGTTTGAGGTTCTGGCCGTCGAGCAGGTTGTTCAGCACTTCGGTCAGCTCCGCCAACGCCGCCGGCTGCACGCCGCCGAAGGTGGCGATACGCAGCATCACGTCGTTGCGCAGGCGTTCGTCGAACAGGGCCAGGATATCCGCCGCCTGGCCGCGTTTGAGGTGCACCAGGATGGTGGCGATGATCTGCGGGTGTTCGTCGCGGATCAGATCGGCGGCGCTCTGCGGCTCCATAAAGTTGAGCGTTTCCATGCCGGTGGTGGTCTCGCGCGATTCGAGAATGTCTTCCAGCAGGCTGGCGGCGCGCTCTTCGCCCAGCGCCTTGACCAGCACCGAGCGCAGATAGTCGCTGGCGTTGACGCTCAGCGCCGCGTATTGCTCGGCGTCGTCTTCAAACTCGGTCAGTACTTCGCCGAGCTGTTTGTGCGAAACCTGGCTCATGCCGGCCATGGTGCCGCTCAGCAGCTGTACTTCGCGCGAGGAGAGGTGCTTGAACACCTCCGCCGCACGATCTTCACCCAGCGTCATCAGCAGGATGGCGCTTTTGTCGGTTCCGGTCAGGCTCATATCTCGTTACTCATCCATTGGCGGATTACCAGAGCGACCACGCGTGGGTCTTTGTCAGCCAGATCGCGGATCCGCTGGCTCTGGACTTCTGCGCTGACGCGCTGCTGCGATTTACGACGCTGCGCCAGCTCCTCGTTGCTCGGTTTGCTGCTGTCGACCGCTTTGGCGGCAGGGGCGTTGGCGGCGGCGACGGCGGCCTGTTGCGCCGCCTGGCGCTGTTGCAGCTGCGGCCGCACCAGTTTGCGCCACAGCAACCAGGCCACCAGCAGCACCAGCAGATAGCGGCCCGCGTCGATCAGGCGATCGATAAACGACTGGCTTTGCCAGAACGGCAGTTCGCCACCGGTCACCTGACTGTCGGTAAACGGCGTGTTGACCACGTTCAGGGTATCGCCACGGCTGCTGGAGTAGCCCATCGCTTCACGCACCAGCGCTTCGATCTGCGCCAGCTGCTCTTTGCTCATCGGCTGCGGTTTGCCGTCTTTATCGGTGCCCAGATAGTTGACCACCACGGCGACCGACAAACGTTGCACGGTGCCGGCTTTTTGCTGGGTATGGCGAATGGTGCGGTCGAGCTCGTAGTTGGTGGTCGCGTCGCGACGGGTATTTTGCGGTACGCCGTTGGCCGCCGCGCTGCGGGTGGTCGCGGCGTTTTGCGCGGTGGCGTTGGCATTGTTGCCTGCCGCGGTGGCCGGCTTGGCGGTCTCAATCGGCGCCGTGGCAGGCGCGCTTGGTTGGTTGGACAGTGCGCCCGGCACGCCGCCTACCTGTGGCCCGCCGATCTGCTCGCTCAGGCTGGTTTGCTGAGAGCGGATAGCGGCTTTGTCCGGCTGTTGGTTCGGTTGGTACTGTTCATCGGTTTGTTCGCGAGTGGCGAAGTCAATCTGCGCCGTGACCTGCGCACGCACGTTGGCGCTGCCGACCACCGGGGCGAGGATCGCTTCGATGCGGCGCTGGAAGCCGTTTTCCACTTCGTTGGCGTATTTCAGCTGCGAGGCGTTGAGATCGCGCCCGGTGCCGTCGGACTGCGTCAGCAGGCGACCGGCCTGATCGACCACGGTCACGTTGCCCGGCGGCAGGCCGGCGACGCTGCTCGACACCATATAAACGATGGCGTTGATCTGGCCATCGTCCAGCGCACGGCCGGGTTGCAGGGTCAGCGTCACCGACGCGGAAGGGGATTTCTGTTCGCGCACGAACAGCGAAGGTTTAGGCAGCGCCAGGTGAACGCGGGCGTTTTGCACCGGCCCCAGCGATTCGATAGTGCGCGACAGCTCGCCTTCAAGGGCGCGCTGGTAGTTGATCTGCTCGCTGAACTGGCTGATGCCGAATTTTTCCTGATCCAGCAGTTCGAAGCCGACGGCGCCACCCTTCGGCAGCCCTTGCTGCGCCAGACGCAGACGGGTTTCATGCACTTTTTCCGCCGGGATCAGCAGCGCCGCGCCATTTTCGGCAAAGCGGTAAGGGATGTTCATCTGCGTCAGTTGAGTGACGATGGCGCCACCGTCGCGGTCGTTCAGATTGCTGTACAGCACGCGGTAGTCGGGGCTTTTCACCCACAACAGCAGCGCGACGACGATCGCGATCGCGGCGGAAGCGGCGACCAGCAACGGAATTTTCGGGTTGGCGCGCAGACGATTCCAGATGGCCTGCAGGCCGTTGTCGCGGCTTTCGCCGGCGGTTATCGAAGCACTCATTTTAGGTCTCGTCCTTCAATGGCGCTCACGATCCCGTATGGGCCGCTGAGCAGCTCCCTGCCAGGCTGATGAACGGTATGGTTAGCGTTGTGTGACAAAACAGACTCCCTGATACACATATCTTCTAAATAGCGGCGCTCCCATTTCTGGGCAGGCCATTATTCGCCTTATCAGACGATTCCGATTGCCCGATAAGCCGGGTTTTTTGCAGTTAATTAGCCGCTTTAGGTCTGAAAACGCTGTGCTAGGGTGTGCATCATTGGAGAAGTGCAGGGTGAAACGTCACCCGGCGAGACGAGATGATTGAGGATCAGATGGCGATTCAGGGCATTGAAGGGGTACTGCAGCAGATGCAGACCATGGCGGTTCAGGCCGGCAAGATGGGGCAAAATGCGGCGCCGCAGGGCGTCAGCTTCGCCAGCGAACTGACCGCGGCGCTCGGCAAGATCAGCGAGACCCAGCAAACGGCGCGCAAACAGGCGCAGGATTTTGAACTGGGCGCGCCGGGCATCAGCCTGAACGATGTGATGGTCGATCTGCAGAAATCGTCGGTCTCGCTGCAGCTGGGCGTGCAGGTGCGCAACAAGCTGGTGGCGGCCTACCAGGACATCATGAATATGCCGGTGTGATGAGCATGCCGCTCATTTTGCAGTGACATTTGGGCTGGCGCTGTTACCCTATAGCGACGGTTATTTATCAGGATAGGATGATGTGCAAATCGCTGTGTCTTGCTCTGGGCATCATGGCGCTGTCAGGATGCGCCGGGCAAAACGATGATGATTCATCGGCCCAAAAAAACGCGGCTCATCAGGAAGCCGGCAAGGAATGGAAAGCGTTTGTCGCGCCGCTGTCCGTGAAAACGCAGTCACCCGGTGAGCGAGAAATGAAACGCGTCGCCCGGCAATACTGACGCCGAGACCCCAGCCGATGAACAAAAAAAACCAGCTATCGAAATAGCTGGCTCAAAGTGCGATAAAACTTTATGTGATGTAGGTGCGTCGACGCCCGTTCTGGGTGACGTCAACGCGGTTATCATATTTGTTATGTTATAACAAATCAATACTGCCGTGCGTTTGCCTCAGTCCGCCAATTCCGCAATCCGCTGGTGGGCGTTCGCCAGCCCCTGCGCGAGGCCGTGCGGTTTCATATCCAGCCCTTCGGCATAGATAAATTGAACGTCGCCGATCCCCATCAGCCCCAGCACCGACCGCAGATAGGGCGTCACGGCGTCGGTCGGCTGGCCGGCGTGTACGCCGCCGCGTGAACTGAATACCAGCGCATTGACGCCGTCGACCAATCCGACCGGGTAGGTGGCGGTATAGTTGAACGTTACCCGGGCGCGGGCCACCAGATCGAACCAGTTTTTCAGCTGGGTCGGGACGTTGAGGTTGTACATCGGCGCCCCGATCAGCAGCAGATCGCTCCCTTTCAGTTCGGCAATCAGCCGATCGGAAAGCGCCAGCGCCGCTTTGGCGCGTGGGCTGGTGTTTTCCGCGCCGCGCAGCGCACTGAACAGCTCGCCGTCCAATACCGGCAGGTCCAACGCCGTCAGATCGTGCTCGATGATCTGGTCTTCGTGCCCGTTGGCCCGACGTTCCACCAGATAGCGATCAATCAGGTTATTGGTCTGCGAGTCGTTTCCCATAATGCTGGATTTGAGCACCAGTATTTTTTTCATACGGTTGTCCTCTGACGGTCATCTGTAGTTTTCACCGGGAATTCCGGAATGACTGCAGGTTATCATTGCTTGATGTTCACCAGTGGTGATAGGTTTTCACTTAATTGATTCCAATTTGGAAACGGTAAAATGAAAAGCGATCTCAGCGCGCTGCCGGCTTTTGTCGCCGTGGCGGAAGGCGGCAGTTTTGCCGCCGCCGCAGAAAAACTGCATCTGACGCGCTCTGCGGTCAGCAAAATCGTGTCGCGGCTCGAGGCGCGGCTCGGCGTGATGTTGTTTATGCGCACTACGCGCAGCCTGAGCCTGACGGATGAAGGGGTGCTGTACTACGAGCACTGTCGGCAGGCGTTGGCGAACATTCAGGCGGCGGAAAATCAGCTGGACAGCGGCAAGATGCAGGTCAGCGGCCGGCTCAGGGTCTCAGTGCCGGTGTTGTTCGGCCACCTGTGCATCGCCCCCTTGCTGACGGCGCTGGCGAATGAGCATCCGTTGCTGGCGTTGGAAATCTCGTTCAGCGACCGCAGGATCGATCTGGTCGACGAGGGGTTCGATCTGGCGGTACGCATCGGCGAGCTGGCGGACAGCGGCAGTCTGGTTGCCCGGCGTCTGGGTGAACACGGCATGCTCCTGTGCGCTTCGCCCGATTATCTGCAGCGCTGCGGCGAACCGCGCACGGTAGACGCCTTAAGCCGACATCAGGCGGTGGGGTATCTGCACGCCGGCGCCGTGTTGCCCTGGCAACTTCGCGGCGAAAACGGCGAGCTTCGGCCGTTCAGGCCACCGGCCAAGATGATGATGGACGATATGCAGGGGATCGTCGATGCCGTTTCCGCCGGCGCCGGTATTGCCTGGCTGCCGGAGTGGCTGGTACGCGATCGGCTGGTGGCGGGGGCGTTGGTGGAGCTCATGCGTGGTGAGTCCAGCCCCAGTTTTCCGGTGAATGTGGTATGGCCGTATATGCCTTACCAGCCGCTTAAGGTACGGCTGGCGGTGGACAAATTGGTGGCGGAGCTGCCGGGGAAATTGGCGCTTGTGGCGCCGGCGGTATCGCACCGGTAATGGCTGGTGCCACAATCAACAGGAAATGGGCGCTAATGTTCCGAATAGAGGGACGAAAACGGCGCTGTCAGGCTCATTGACTGCGCAGGTGGCCGTTTATTATGGCCTGATTAGTAGGGTTATTATTCGAGGCAGGTCAATGAGCACGAAAAGCGAATCCAGATGGCGCCTGATCAGTATTTTAATGCTGACGGTACTCGTCGTATTAATTGGCATTCTGGTTAAACTGGATTGAAGTCTGACCAGGCGATAAAAGCCTGGCCATTTTATTGTGCGGCAAGTAAGCGCATCATGTCTTCTTCATACGGCAATGCTAACAGCCACAGCCCCAACAACATTGTTGCCAGAGAAAATAATCGCTTTTCATTACGCATCGTTTAATTTGCTCTTCGACGATTTGACGTTGCGTAGCCTATCTCAGCGTTGTGACAACGGTTAGGGACCTGTGCCAAATAAAGCCATTTTGTTGCGCGTCCAGTTATGTTTCTCCGGCGGCTATCGTTTCGGTTCCCACGGGGCCAGGTTCCATAATCCTTTGATGACCGCGAATAGCGGTAGGGGCGAAACCGAAGCGTTTGCGAAAACGTTCGGCGAAACGTGATGCGCTTTCATAGCCGACATGTTGCGCGATGGCGGAGATCGGCCAGTCGGTCGACTGCAGCAGGGCCAACGCACTGCTCATGCGCACGTCGATCATCAGGTTGCGCAACGCGGTATTTTCCATCGAGAGTTTGCGGCGCAGCATCACTTCGCTCATCGACAGGCTTTCCGCCACTTTGGCGGCCGTCCAAATGCTGTGTGGATCGGTTGCCAGGCAGCGACGCACGCGCTGCGTCAGGTCCTTGGCTTCGTTGTGGATGAAGCGAATGCCGAATTGGGCCAGCCACAGCAGAATTTCCAGCATTTTGTGCCGCACGATGATGGTGGGAAAACGCTGCCGAAGCGCCAGCGCCAGGCTGGTGGTCTCAAAACTGTGTTTCAAAGCGCAGGGCAGGCTGCGCAGCGCCAGAACGGCATCAAACGGCATCGGCGCCGGCGCTTCCTCGGCTGGAGGCTGAATAGTGAGCAGCAATGGGTCGCAGGTCAGCAACTGGCAGCTGAACACCCCCTCTTCGGAGGGGCCGTTAATAATATCCACTGTTTGCCCCCCGTCGATAATCAACAGTTCGCCGGCATGAGCCACCACCTCGTGTTGTTGCCAGCGTACGCGCTTATGGCCTTGTTGTATCAGATACAGGTGTGGTTGCTCAAAATAGACTGAAGGGAATAATAATTCAGTATGCTGAATGATGTGCGCTGAGGCGCCAATTCCTGGACAGAGATTAATTGTACGTTCCATCGATATTCATTTCGCAGCCATTATCTGAGAATATCTTTACGCTTTGATCCGCGTTGGAGCAACATTTTTCCATGGGCCGTGAAACACAGCGGCGTGTTGTATCTATCAAAAATCAATTTCCTGCTGAACAGAAAACGTCCGTGTCGGGATAATGTTTATCCATTAAAGTGAGAGCCAGGCTCGAAGCGCGCATTTTACCAATTACCCATAAACTGAATAATTCAAATGCCATAGATTAATATCCTAACGTAACCCGAGAGTAATAGCGCATAGTGCTATTTAATCCATTTTCGTCAGTATTGTCGATCTTATCGGACCTGCGGTTCCCCCAGTAACAGCGCACGGTCATGAAACTGGCCGTAGGTATTGTTGACCACGTTCTGGCGCGTGGACTGTTCGATCAGCATTTTCAGCTCATCCATGCGCTGCTGTAACAGGCGTTTGAGCTCGGTTTCGTTGTCGAGGATCTGTTGCAGCTTATTGCGCAACATCTCCTGCAACGCCATGGAAGGGCCGGCTTGCCCGGTAAAGGCGGCGGTTTTTTCCACCGCCGTCACGTAAGCGAACTCGAGCTCGACGAGCTCTTCCCAGCGCCCGGTTTGCGCCAGCGCGATCATCTGGCTGCTCAGGCTGTAAATTTGTTGATAAGCGGCTAACAGCTGCTGTTGACGTTCCATTACACGGCGTCCTGCGAAGGTTGGTAGTTGGGGCCGATCTGGCGCCAGGCGTCGGCGATGTTTTCCAGCAGTTTGACCACTTCGGCGATCGCCGCTTCGTCGTTGTGCAGGTTGGCCTGCATCAGACGCCGCTTCATATAGTCGTACAGCGCCGCCAGGTTTTCGGCGATCTCGCCGCCCTGCTGAGGGTCGAGGCCGCTTTTCAGGCCGTTATCGATGATATTGATGGCTTTGGACAGCGCCATACCTTTGCCGGCGATATCGCCCTGGTTCATCAGGATGCGTGCGCGAAGCAGGGCGCTGAGCGCCCCGTCGAACAACATCACGATTAACTGGTGCGGGCTGGCGCTCATGGCGCCGCTTTCCAGACTGACCTGTGCATAGGCCTGAGTGCCGCTACGGTTATACATGCTGTTTTCTTTACCTTGTTAAAGGGTTACTTGAACTGTTGAGCCAAATAGTTACTGGTGCCGTTCATTTTCGACATCATGGTATCCAGCTGAACGAACTGTTGTTTATAACGATCGATGGTGTTCTGAATGCTGGCGGTGACCGTGGTGATCTGGCTGTTCAGGCGATCGAGGTTGGTGTTGATGCTTTTGGTCGAGTTCTCGATGATGCCGCCGGATTTGATGTAGCTCTGGATCTCGTTGTGGATCTCGGTGGCCATGCCGGTGTCTTTGCCGTTGCCGACGAAGAAGTTACTGACCTGATCCGGTTTTTCATCCATCGCTTTCTTCAGCTTGGTGCTGTCGATTTCCAGTTTGCCGGTCTTGGTGTTGGTGGAGATACCGAGGTTGCCCAAGCCTTTCAAATCCGGGTTGTCTTGCGCGGCACTGAGGGCGCTTTTGATCGACGACTGAACGCCGCGCAGGGTGTTGTCGCCGAGCAGCGGACCGTTGCTCGGGTTTGGCGCTTCGCCGGTTTTCACCGGGGTGTACTTGGACAATGCGTTGAAGGTGTCCAGCAGTGAGTTATAGCTGTCGACCCATTCTTTGATCTTGTCGGTGGTGCCGGCGGTGTTGGTACTGATCACCAGGTTTTGTGGCTCGGTGTCTTTGGTTTTGGTTTTCAGATCGATGGTAACGCCCTGCAGGGCATCGCTGATCGAGTTGGTGCTGCGCTTGATATCCGTGCCGTTCACTTTCAACAGCGCATCTTGCGGCTCAACCGTCTGCTTCATGGCGGTGGTGGTGCCGCGGGTGGCGTTGTAGTTCAGGATATCGCCCAGTTTGTCGTCATTGTCGACCTGGAGGGAAATCTTGTTGTTCTCGCCGGTGGTGGAGGAGCTGATCGCCAGCTGATAGTCGTTGTCGCCGACGCGCATGATGCTGGCGGTAACGCCGGCCTTGGCGCCGTTGATGGCGTCGCGCAGCTCCAGCAGCGAGGTTTGATCGTCGCTGAGCGGGATTTTGGTGGCTTTCGGCGGGTTGCCGGCGGTGATGGTCAGAGCGCGGTCGGTGGCGCTTTCGGTGCCTAACTTGGCGCCCTGATCGCTGACTTTCGCCTGAGTGGTCAGGGTTTGCGCCTGCGCCAGCTGCTTCACTTCCACCACGTAGTTACCCGGCACCGCTTTGGCGTTGGTGGTGATCTTGAAAGCGTCGTGTTCGGTGGCGGTCGTCGCCTTGAAAAAGTCTTCTTTCGCCATCTCTTTGCTGAGGTTGTCGAACTTTTCCAGTGCGCCTTTCAGGGTGCCGTAACCGGTCAGCTGCGCGTTATAGCTCGACTGTTTGGTGGTGTAAGGGGTCAGGCGCTGCTGTTCCGCTTTGGTCAGCTTATCCAGCAAGCCGTTGAGGTCGAGTCCTGAGCCGAGACCTAATGAACTGATCGTTGCCATGAGTAATTCTCCTTGATTATGACTTTATTCGCTTTACGCGTTATCGGCCCAGTGATGAAAAAGTTTACCGAAAAAAACAAAAAACCGATGGCGCAATAGAAGAGGGAAAAAACGCGTTATTTCCGCCATTGCCGAAAGCGCAAAAAATTTTAAAAAATTGCTAAAGGTTGGTAGGGGAGGGCCGATACCTGAGGGGACGGTGGTTGACGCCGTGGGCAAATAAGCCCGAACCTTTTTAACTGTGTTGCGAAGAACGCAACTGACTCGTAAGGAAAGCAAACAATGGCACAAGTAATCAACACTAACAGCCTGTCGCTGATGGCGCAGAACAACCTGAACAAATCTCAGTCTTCTCTGGGCACTGCGATTGAGCGTCTGTCTTCCGGTCTGCGTATCAACAGCGCGAAAGACGATGCTGCGGGTCAGGCGATCTCCAACCGTTTCACCGCGAACATCAAAGGCCTGACTCAGGCTTCCCGCAACGCCAACGACGGTATCTCCCTGGCGCAGACCACTGAAGGCGCACTGAACGAAGTTAACGACAACCTGCAGAACATCCGTCGTCTGACCGTACAGGCGCAGAACGGTTCCAACTCCTCCAGCGACCTGAAATCCATCCAGGACGAAATCACTCAGCGCATGTCGGAAATCAACCGTATCTCCGAGCAGACTGACTTCAACGGCGTGAAAGTGCTGAGCAGCGATCAGAAACTGACCATTCAGGTTGGCGCTAACGACGGCGAAACCATCGATATCGACCTGCAGAAAATCGACTCCACTAAACTGGGTCTGGATGGCTTCGACGTGACCAATAAAGGTCCTAAACTGGGTGCAGAAGTTACCGGTACTGTGAACGTAGGCGGTAAAGATCTGACTGTTGACGCAATGGCTACAGGTAAGAAACTGTTCTCTGGTAAAGATGCTACTGGCAAAGATACCTTCTACGTAGAAACTACCGATAAAGGTGTTAAAACTTACAAAGAAGCAACCATTGCTGAAGATGGTACAACAGGTAAAGCAAAAATCACCGAAGGCACTACTGACGTTAAGATGGCAGATCCTCTGGCTACCCTGGACAAAGCGCTGTCTCAGGTTGACGGCCTGCGTTCTTCCCTGGGTGCGGTACAGAACCGTTTCGATTCTGTTATCAACAACCTGAACAGCACCGTTAACAACCTGTCCGCTTCTCAGTCCCGTATCCAGGATGCTGACTACGCGACCGAAGTGTCCAACATGAGCCGTGCCAACATCCTGCAACAGGCTGGCACCTCTGTTCTGGCACAGGCTAACCAGTCTACTCAGAACGTTCTGTCCCTGCTGCGTTAATCGTCTCTCCCGATTAACTGTCGCAAAGGAACCCCGCCTCGGCGGGGTTTTTTTATGCTCGCGCACCGCGCGGTTATTACATGGCGCAAATAAAGCCCGTTTTGTGCGACTGTTCAGCCGATTGGCATTCTGCCCCCTACGCATAATAGCGCTGACTCTCTTATCCGCAGGTTTAAGACATAGTGAGCGATCTGTATACCGCCGAAGGCGTGATGGACAAAAATTCTCTCTGGCTGCGCTACGTCCCGTTAGTGCGCCACGAGGCGCTGCGCCTGCAGGTCAGGCTGCCCGCCAGCGTGGAGCTTGACGACTTGCTGCAGGCCGGGGGAATCGGGCTATTGAACGCCGTTGAGCGTTATGACGCCCTACAGGGAACCGCCTTTACCACCTATGCGGTGCAGCGCATTCGCGGCGCGATGCTCGACGAGCTGCGCAGCCGCGACTGGGTGCCGCGCAGCGTGCGGCGCCACGCGCGCGAGGTCGCGCAGGTGATGCGGCAACTGGAACAGCGTTACGGCCGCCCGGCGAGCGAGACGGAAGTGGCGCAGACGCTGAATATCTCGCTGGATGAGTACCGTCAAATTCTGTTGGACACCAATAACAGCCAGCTTTTCTCCTACGACGAATGGCGCGAGGAGCATGGCGAGAACGCGGAACCGATGCTGGAAGGGCATGAAGAGGCCAACCCGCTGCATCACCTGTTGGAAGGCAGCCTGCGCCAGCGGGTGATCGACGCCATCGAGGCGTTGCCGGAGCGCGAAAAAATGGTGCTGACGCTGTATTACCAGGAAGAGTTGAATCTCAAAGAGATCGGCGCCGTGCTGGACGTCGGGGAATCCCGCGTTAGCCAACTGCACAGTCAGGCGATCAAACGGCTGCGCGCGCGGCTGGCGAACGATACCTGACGGCGGCCCGCCGCCCCTCAACTCGATGACTCATGCGACAACCGGACTGCCCCTTATGCCAGGAATACTGTTGAAGAAACGGCCGCTTAGCCGTTACCTGAAAGACTATAAGCACAGCCAGACCCATTGCTCCCAGTGCGGTAAGTTATTGGACCGCATGGCGCTGGTGTTTCGCGGCAAAATCATCAATAAAGAAGCCATCGCGCGCATGGATCAGCCGATCGACGATGCGGTCTGGCAAAACGTGCAGCATGAGCTGACCGCGCTGTGCCGCTTTTGCAGCGAGATCTCCTGCAACAGCCACCCGAGCTATTTCGATATTATGGCGTTCAAACAGTATCTGTTCGAACAGACCGAGATGAGCCACAGCACCATCCGCGAGTATGTGGTGCGGCTGCGCCGGCTGGACGAAATGTTGGTGGCGCGCAACTACCCAGCGGACAAGTTCGCCAACTGTGCCAGTCACCAGCGTATCATCGACGATCTGCCTAGCGCGGCGCACAACAACTACCGCATAGCGCTGCGCAAATACGATCAGTACCTCGCCTGGCAGCGCAGCTACTGAGACTTTCCCCGGCCGTTGGGCCGGGGCCCGCTGTTTCCCCCGTGATAAAGGATGATTATTCAGTTCACATCTGATAAATCTATCGCTTATCTGATGTCGATATTCGATTCCCTGGGGGGAAGAAGTGAACCTGCAACAACAACTGGCGCAATTTCCGCGTCTGGACCTGGTTGGCACCGCCACACCGCTGGAAAAGCTGTCCCGTCTCTCCGATTACCTCGGCCGCGATATTTACCTTAAACGTGACGATGTCACCCCTATGGCTATGGGCGGCAACAAGCTGAGAAAGCTTGAGTTTCTGGCCGCCGATGCGCTGCGACAAGGCGCCGATACGCTGGTCACCGCCGGCGCCATTCAATCCAACCACGTGCGCCAGACGGCGGCGGTGGCGGCGAAACTGGGCCTGCACTGCGTCGCGCTGCTGGAAAACCCTATCGATACCCGTGCGGAAAACTACCTGACCAACGGCAACCGCCTGTTGCTCGGCCTGTTCAACGCCGAGGTGGTGATGTGCGAAGCGCTGCACGATCCGCAGCAGCAGTTGGCGGAACTGGCGATGCGCCTCGAGGCGCAGGGCTTCCGGCCTTACGTGGTGCCGGTGGGTGGCTCCAATGCCCTGGGCGCGCTGGGATATGTGCAGTGCGCATTGGAAATCGCCGAGCAGAGCCAACGTAGCAACGTGGCGTTCAGTTCGGTGGTGGTGGCGTCCGGCAGCGCCGGCACCCACGCCGGGCTGGCGGTGGGGCTGCAGCAGCTGTTGCCGGAGACTGAGCTGATCGGCGTGACGGTCTCGCGTACCGTGATCGATCAGCTGCCGAAGGTGGAGCAGATCCAAAAAGCCCTGGCCTGTTCGCTGAATATCGATGAACTGGCGCCGATCGCGCTGTGGGATGATTATTTCGCGCCGCAGTACGGCATGCCGAACGAAGAGGGCATGGCGGCGGTGCAACTGCTGGCGCAGCAAGAAGGCGTGTTGCTGGATCCGGTATACACCGGCAAAGCGATGGCCGGTTTGATCGACGGCATCGCCCAGCGGCGCTTCCGCGATGAAGGCCCTATTCTGTTCGTTCACACCGGCGGTGCCCCGGCGCTGTTCGCCTATCATCCGCAGGTGTAAATACCGCTTGTTATTCCATTTTGAACTATATTTATAAGGTTATATTCCTTTATGCGGGCGGTCGCACTGTTAAAGTGCTGATATCAAAAAAGATAAATAACACACAGGGGTGTTTATGATGTTTGCGAAAGTTCGTCGTCAATGGCTGTTGGGCGTGGTGGGTATTGCGTTGGCCGCCGGTGTGACGACTCAAACCTATGCCGCCGACAATCTGCTGCAGCAGGTGAAACAGCGCGGCACGCTGATCGTCGGGCTGGAAGGCACCTATCCGCCGTTCAGCTTCCAGGGGGAAGACGGCAAGCTGACCGGTTTCGAAGTGGATTTCGCCAACGCACTGGCGGAACATCTGGGCGTGAAAGCCAAGCTGAACCCGACCAAATGGGACGGCATGCTGGCTTCGCTGGATTCGAAGCGCATCGACGTGGTCATCAATCAGGTGACGCTCTCCGATGAGCGCAAGAAGAAATATGATTTCTCCACCCCTTACACCGTTTCCGGGATTCAGGCGCTGGTGAAAAAAGGCAACGAAGGCACCATCACCAAGCCGGAAGATCTGAAGGGCAAGAAGGTCGGCGTTGGACTGGGCACCAACTATGAGCAATGGCTGCGCGAGAATGTGCAGGGCGTGGACGTGCGTACCTACGACGACGACCCGACCAAGTATCAGGATCTGCGCGTTGGCCGTATCAACGCCATTCTGGTGGATCGCCTGGCGGCGCTGGATCTGGTGAAGAAAACCGGCGATACGCTGGCGGTAGCCGGCCCGGCATTCTCTCGTCAGGAGTCCGGCGTGGCGCTGCGCAAGAACAACCCAGAGCTGCTGGCCGCGATTGACCAGGCGATCGCCGAGATGCAAAAAGACGGCACGATGGCGAAGATCTCCGAGAAATGGTTTGGCGCGGACGTAACTAAATAATGCACGAAAGTATTCAACTGGCGCTGGATTCAGCGCCATTTTTATTGAAGGGCGCAATACTGACGCTTCAGCTCAGCCTGGGCGGCATGGCGCTGGGGTTGCTGCTCGGTTTTCTGCTGGCGCTGATGCGCCTTTCGCCGCTGTGGCCGCTGGCGTGGCTGTCGCGCATTTACGTGTCGCTGTTCCGCGGCACGCCGTTGATCGCCCAGCTGTTTATGATCTATTACGGTCTGCCGCAGTTCGGCATCGAGTTCGATCCTTTCCCGGCGGCGCTGATTGGCCTGTCGCTCAATACCGCCGCCTACACCTCGGAAACGCTGCGCGCGGCGATTTCGTCGATCGACAAAGGCCAGTGGGAAGCCGCCGCCAGCATCGGGATGACCCGCTGGCAAACCCTGCGCCGGGTGATCCTGCCGCAGGCGGCGCGCACCGCCTTGCCGCCGCTGGGCAACAGCTTCATCGGCCTGGTGAAAGACACCTCGCTGGCCGCCACCATTCAGGTGCCGGAACTGTTCCGCCAGGCGCAGCTGATCACCTCGCGCACGCTGGAAGTGTTTACCATGTACCTGGCGGCATCGCTGATTTACTGGGTGATGGCGACCCTGCTTTCCGCACTGCAAAACCGTCTGGAAGCCCACGTTAATCGCCAGGATCAGGAGTAACGCATGAGTGCCATCGAAGTTAAGCAATTGACCAAGCAGTTCAAGGGTCAGACGGTGCTGCATGGGATCGATCTGGCGGTGGACGCCGGCGAAGTGGTGGCGATCATCGGGCCGAGCGGCTCGGGGAAAACCACCTTATTGCGCTGCATTAACCTGCTGGAGGAGCCGGATTCCGGCACCATTCGCGTCGGCGATATCCTGATCGACGGCAGCAAGCCACTGAGCAAGCAGAAAAATCAGGTGCGGGCGCTGCGTCAGCAGGTCGGTTTCGTATTCCAGAACTTTAACCTGTTCCCGCACCGTTCGGTGTTGGAAAACATCATCGAAGGGCCGGTGGTCGTCAAGGGCGAGGCGAAGGCCAGCGCGGAACAGCGCGCCCGCGCGTTGCTGGCCAAGGTGGGCCTGAGCGGCAAAGAGCAGGCTTATCCACGCCGGCTGTCCGGCGGCCAACAGCAGCGGGTGGCTATTGCGCGCGCGCTGGCGATGCAGCCGGAGGTGATTTTGTTCGATGAGCCGACGTCGGCGCTCGATCCCGAACTGGTGGGGGAAGTGCTCAATACCATGCGCTCACTGGCGGATGAGAAACGCACCATGGTGATCGTCACCCATGAGATGAGCTTTGCCCGCGACGTGGCCGACCGGGTTATCTTTATGGACCACGGCCGCATCGTTGAACAGGGCCCGGCCAAAGCGCTGTTCGCCAACCCGCAGCACCAGCGCACTCAGCAATTCCTCGACAAATTCCTGAATCAATAAGGCGGCGGGGGGAACTTCCCCCGTCCGCATTCACTCCGTTTTCAACAATGCGTTTCGCGCGGCGGCGGCGAGAAACCCGCTGCGGCTACCGTATCCCTGATATTGCCGAACCCGAGAGTCAATGCGACTCGTAGCGTTCTGCCGCGGCTTGCAAGCAGATTAATCCGTTCTGAGCTCACCCTGTTGTTATCGCCCATAGAGGCGCCACATCCTCATGCAAGGATAACAAGACGCTAACGGCTGACCGGGCTGCGGGCAATAAAAAACCCTGCACAAGTGCAGGGTTTGCGTCGCGGTGAGCCAATCAGGCGGCAATGCATGGCCGCCTTGACGATGCGTTAACCGATGGTCATCAGGCTGGCGTTACCGCCGGCGGCGGCGGTGTTGACGCTCAGCGAACGCTCGATCAGCAGGCGTTCCAACAGGATGTTGGTTTCACCGTGAGCGAAGCCCTGCACCGAGACGATGGCGCCGCCGCGCTGCGCGATCTGTTCGCACAGGGTACGCAGCTGGTCGGCATCGCCGTGATAGATGGCGGCGTCGAACTCGACCTTGTCCTGCTGCCAGTCTTTGCTGAAGGCAATGCGCGCCTGCACATCGTTCGGCAAGCGGCGGAACAGATTGCGCTGCAGTTCCGCTTCCGGCCACAGCACGCAGCTGCCAACCGCCAGCACGGCGGCCAGTTGGATCAGCGCGTCGGCTTCGTTATCCGCCAGGCACAGCACGCGTTCACGCGGCAGCAGGGCATAGGTATTGCGCTCGCCGGTCGGGCCCGGCAGCGGACGTACGGTGCCGCCCTGGCCCAGTTCCGCATAGCGCTGCGCCAATGCCGCCAGTTCGCCTTGTTGGCTGGTGATCGCCCATTTCTCCAGCGATTGCAGTGCGCCCAGCAGTTGCGGCCGCGCGGTGGCTTCCATCGGGCGCTCTTCGTCCTGACGGTGCAGCGTACGCTGCAGTGCGTCGTCCGGACGGTTGGCCAGCAGACGGTACAGGTACAGCGGGCCACCGGCTTTCGGGCCGGTGCCCGACAGGCCTTCGCCGCCGAACGGCTGCACGCCGACCACCGCGCCGACCATATTGCGGTTGACGTACAGGTTGCCGACCTTGGCGCGTTCGGTCACCCGGGCGATGGTTTCATCGATACGGGTATGAATACCCAGCGTCAGGCCATAACCGGCGGCGTTGATCTGATCGACCAGCGCGTCCAGATTGTTGCGCTGGAAGCGCACCACGTGCAGCACCGGGCCGAAGATCTCTTTTTGCAGCTCGTCGAAGCTGTCGAGTTCGATCAGCGTCGGCTTGATGAAGGTGCCACGCGCCCACTCCTTCTCATCCTGCGCGCTGCCTTTGGCGGCCTGGTACACCTTGCGGCCTTTGGCGCGCATCGCCTGGATGTGGCGTTCGATGCCGGTTTTGGCTTCGGCGTCGATCACCGGGCCCACGTCGGTAGACAGGCGCTCCGGATTGCCCATGCGGCATTCGGCCATCGCGCCGCGCAGCATTTGCAGCGTGTGTTCGGCCACGTCTTCCTGAATGCACAGGATACGCAGCGCGGAGCAGCGCTGGCCGGCGCTGTCGAAGGCGGAGGCCACCACGTCGGTCACGACCTGTTCGGTCAGGGCGGAAGAGTCGACGATCATGGCGTTCAGGCCGCCGGTTTCGGCGATCAGCGGCGTCGGGCGACCCTGCGGATCCAGACGACCGGCGATGCTGCGCTGCAGAATACCGGCGACGTCGGTGGAGCCGGTAAACATCACGCCGCGTACGCGGGCGTCGTTGACCAGCGTTGAGCCGACGGTTTCACCCTGGCCCGGCAGCAGCTGCAGCACGCCTTGCGGAATGCCGGCTTCCAGCAGGATACGCACCGCCTGCGCGGCCACCAGCGGCGTTTGCTCGGCCGGTTTGGCCAGCACGCTGTTGCCCGCCGCCAGCGCGGCGGCGATTTGGCCGGTGAAGATCGCCAGCGGGAAGTTCCACGGGCTGATACAGACCACTGGGCCCAGCGGGCGGTGGCTGTCGTTGGCGAAATCGTCGCGTACCTGGCCGGCGTAGTAGTGCAGGAAATCGACCGCTTCACGCACTTCGGCGATGGCGTTGTTGAAGGTTTTACCCGCTTCGCGCACCAGAATACCCAGCAGGCTTTGCAGCTGGCTTTCCATCAGCTCGGCGGCGCGTTCGAGGATCGCGGCGCGCTCCGTCGGCGGTGTCGCGAACCAGATTGGGCCGGCGGCCGCGGCGGCGTCGAGCGCACGGCTGACTTCGTCTTCGGTGGCTTCACGCACGTAGCCGACCACATCGCCCGGCTCGGCCGGGTTGATCACCGGTTGCTCCACGCCCTGATCCAATTCGGCGTCGATGATAGGTTCCGCGCGCCACGGATGGCTGGCGCTGGTGAGCAGGGCGCTGGAGAGCGAGGCCAGACGCTGTTCGTTGGACAGATCCAGACCGCTGGAGTTGGTGCGCTTCTCGCCGTACAGCTCGCGCGGCAGCGGAATGCGCGGGTGCGGCAGGCCAATCTGACCTTCGCTGGCCGCCAGCGCTTCCACGGCGCTGACCGGATCGGCCACCAGCTCGTCGAGCGGCAGGGTGGCGTCGGCGATGCGGTTGACGAACGAGGTGTTGGCGCCGTTTTCCAGCAGGCGGCGCACCAGGTAAGCCAGCAGCGTTTCATGGGTGCCGACCGGCGCATAGATGCGGCAAGGGCGGTTCAGTTTGCCGTCGGCCACTTTACCCACCACCTGCTCATACAGCGGCTCACCCATGCCGTGCAGGCACTGGAACTCATACTGGCCAGGGTAGTAGTTGTTGCCGGCCAGGTGATAGATGGCGCTCAGGGTATGGGCGTTGTGGGTCGCGAACTGCGGATAAATCAGGTTCGGCACCGACAGCAGCTTGCGGGCGCAGGCCAGGTAGGAAACGTCGGTATAGACCTTGCGGGTGTAGACCGGGTAGCCTTCCAGGCCGTCCATCTGGGCGCGTTTGATTTCGCTGTCCCAGTAGGCGCCCTTCACCAGACGGATCATCAGGCGACGGCGGCTGCGTTGCGCCATGTCGATCACGGCGTCGATGGCGAACGGACAGCGTTTTTGGTAGGCCTGGATCACGAAGCCGATGCCGTTCCAGCCGGCCAACTGCGGCTCGAAGCACAGTTTCTCCAGCAGATCGAGCGAGATCTCCAGGCGGTCGGCCTCTTCGGCGTCGATGTTGATGCCGATATCGTACTGGCGTGCCTGCAGGGTCAGCGACAGCAGACGCGGGTAGAGTTCTTCCATGACGCGTTCGTACTGCGCGCGGCTGTAGCGCGGGTGCAGGGCGGACAGCTTGATGGAAATGCCGGGGCCTTCATAGATGCCGCGGCCGTTGGAAGCTTTGCCGATGGCGTGGATCGCCTGCTGGTAGGAAACCAGGTAGGCCTGCGCGTCGGCTTCGGTCAGGGCGGCTTCGCCCAGCATGTCGTAGGAGTAGCGGAAGCCTTTTTCTTCGAGCTTGCGCGCGTTGGCCAGCGCTTCGGCGATGGTTTCACCGGTTACGAACTGTTCGCCCATCAGGCGCATCGCCATGTCCACGCCTTTGCGGATCAGCGGTTCGCCGCTCTTGCCGATAATGCGGTTCAGCGAACGGGACAGATTGGCTTCGTTATGCGTGGACACCAGTTTGCCGGTGAACAGCAGGCCCCAGGTCGCGGCGTTGACGAACAGCGATGGGCTGCGCCCCAGGTGCGAGTGCCAGTTGCCGTTGCTGATCTTGTCGCGGATCAGGGCATCGCGGGTCGGTTTGTCCGGAATGCGCAGCAGCGCTTCCGCCAGGCACATCAGCGCCACGCCTTCTTGCGAAGAGAGGGAGAACTCTTGCAGCAGGCCTTGCACCATGCCGGCGCGGCCGTTTGCACTTTTTTGGTTACGCAACTTCTCGGCGATGCCATAGGCCATTTTGTGAGTGGCCTGAGCAAGATCGGCGGGTAATCGCGCCTGTTCGAGCAACATCGGCACCGCTTCGGTCTCCGGGCGACGATAGGCGGCGGTGATGGCGGCGCGGGTGACCGACTGCGGCAGAATTTGTTCGGCGAAATCGAGGAATGGCTGGTGTGACTCTTCCTGCGCTTGCGGCATAATGTCGTCCGCTTCAGGCTGGCCCGCAGCGGCCAGCGCGGGAATTTCAGGAATATCGGAACCGCTCTCGAGACGCTCGAGGTAATTAAAGATGGCCTGCTTGATGAGCCAGTGCGGCGTGCGATCGATACGCTGTGCGGCGCTCTTGATCCGGTCGCGTGTTGCCTCGTCGAGTTTCACGCCCATTGTGGTAGTGCCCATGCCAATCCAACTCCTGTGTTTAGAACCTATCCCATCAGGCTAGACAAACAGCAGGCCGGAAAGCCTGTTGGGATAGGTTCGTGAGATGTGTGGTGTCAAGAATGCAGACAATATCCTGCATGTTGCAACTTTGTGCAACCTTGTTAAATCAGGCTGATGAGCGAAGTGTGAGTTTCATCGATTTTTTAACATCGGCAGTTGGCACGAATGTTGCGTTATTGAGCGAATGCGGCGGGGGTTATGATGCCGCAGGCGTTATACCTTGCGGTATATAAGGGTAATAAGAGGGTGCAACTCATTTTATTTGTCGTGAGTGCAACCTTCGGGCCCGGTAAATGTGACGCAGGGTAAACTTTGTGTAACTTTGTTGTTAAATATCTTGTTGGTTGATGAAAGGCTCATCTAGGATAACCGACGGTCAACAATTACGGGCAGAAACTATTTTACCTGCACTTGCTTGCAGGCTGCGCCACGTTCCGGCGCGGCGGCCAGTAAAATGCATTGCGCGTGGGTTTACCGGCGCCGGCTTGGCCGGAGCGAAACGCGAATAATAATGAAAGTGGAGAATTAAATGACAATGAGCACACCTATGCTGGTGACCTTCCTGGTGTACATTTTCGGGATGGTGCTGATCGGCCTGCTTGCCTACCGGGCAACCAACAACTTTGATGACTATATTCTCGGCGGCCGCAGTTTGGGCAGCGTGGTGACCGCGCTGTCCGCCGGCGCTTCCGACATGAGCGGCTGGTTGCTGATGGGCCTGCCGGGCGCCATCTTCCTCTCCGGCATTTCCGAAAGCTGGATCGCCATCGGCCTGACCATCGGCGCTTACCTGAACTGGAAACTGGTGGCAGGAAGGCTGCGCGTTCATACCGAAGCCAACAACAACGCCCTGACGCTGCCGGACTATTTCACCAGCCGCTTTGAAGACAACAGCAAGCTGCTGCGGGTGATCTCGGCCATCGTCATCCTGGTGTTCTTCACCATTTACTGCGCCTCGGGTATCGTAGCCGGCGCACGCCTGTTCGAAAGCACCTTCGGCATGAGCTACGAAACCGCCCTGTGGGCCGGTGCCGCGGCGACCATCCTCTATACCTTTATCGGTGGTTTCCTGGCGGTGAGCTGGACCGACACCGTGCAGGCCAGCCTGATGATTTTCGCGCTGATCCTGACGCCGGTGATCGTGATTTTCGCCGTCGGCGGCATCGATACCTCGATGCTGGTGATCCAGGCGCAGAACCCGGCCAACCTCGACATGCTTAAGGGGCTGAACTTCGTCGCCATCCTGTCGCTGCTGGGTTGGGGCCTGGGCTACTTCGGCCAGCCGCACATCCTGGCGCGTTTCATGGCGGCGGACTCCCACCGCACCATCCGCAGCGCGCGTCGCATCAGCATGACCTGGATGATCCTGTGCCTGGCCGGCACCATCGCCGTCGGTTTCTTCGGCATCGCTTACTTCGCCAATAACCCGGATCAAGCCGGTAACGTGTCGCAGAACGGCGAACGCGTGTTCATCGAACTGGCGATGTTGCTGTTCAACCCATGGGTGGCGGGCGTGCTGCTGTCGGCGATTCTGGCGGCGGTCATGAGTACCCTGAGCTGCCAGCTGCTGGTGTGCTCCAGCGCGATCACCGAAGACCTGTACAAGGCGTTCCTGCGCAAAGGCGCCAGCCAGCGTGAGCTGGTGTGGGTCGGCCGCGTGATGGTGCTGGTGGTGGCGCTGATCGCCATCGCGCTGGCGGCCAACCCGGAAAACCGCGTGCTGGGCCTGGTGAGCTATGCCTGGGCCGGTTTCGGCGCCGCCTTCGGCCCGGTTGTGCTGATCTCGGTGCTGTGGTCGCGCATGACCCGCAACGGCGCGCTGGCCGGCATGCTGGTCGGTGCGGTGACGGTGATCGTCTGGAAACAGTACGAATGGCTGGGCCTGTATGAAATCATCCCAGGCTTCATCCTGGGCTGCCTCGCGATCGTGGTAGTGAGCCTGATGGGCCGCCAGCCTTCCTCCACCATGACCGAGCGTTTCGATCAGGCGGAAGCCGAGTACAAAACGGTATAACGCCGTTCGATGTCAGTCAGCAAGGGGCGCGCAGAGCGCCCCTTCTTTTTTCCTGTTTACCACCGTCATCCGGCTGTAACACCTGGCGACATTTGATTAGAAAAAATCACGCTTGCGCCTCTTGTATTTCTTCTTGGCAGAATGATAATCACTCTCGTTGTATTTTACGTTTCTTTACAGAGTTGCCGCCGCTCATTTCGAGTCAGTTTTCTCTGCCGCCGCGGTCTTTTCAGGGGTGATTATTTATGTTCGTTCCCTTTCTTATCATGTTCCGCGAGGGGCTGGAGGCTGCGCTGATCGTCAGCCTGATCGCCAGCTACCTGAAACGCACGCAGCGCAGCCAATGGCTCGGTGCGGTGTGGATCGGCGTGATTGTCGCCGCGGCGCTGTGTCTGGCGCTCGGCATCTTCATCAATGAGACCACCGGCGAGTTCCCGCAGAAACAGCAGGAGCTGTTCGAAGGCATCGTCGCGGTGGTGGCGGTACTGATCCTCACCTATATGGTGTTTTGGATGCGTAAGGTGTCCAAATCGGTCAAGGTGCATTTGGAAGGCGCGATCGATCACGCGCTCAACGCCGGTAAAGGGCAGGGTTGGGCGCTGGTGGCGATGGTGTTCTTCGCCGTAGCGCGCGAAGGGCTGGAGTCGGTGTTCTTCCTGTTGGCGGCGTTTCAGCAAGACGTGGGCGCCGCGGCGCCGATCGGCGCGGTGCTCGGCCTGGTGGCCGCCATCGTGCTGGGCATGATGATTTACTGGGGCGGGGTGAAGCTGCACCTGGCCAAGTTCTTCAAATGGACCAGCCTGTTCATTCTGTTCGTCGCCGCCGGCCTGGCCGCCGGGGCGATCCGCGCCTTCCACGAAGCCGGTCTGTGGAACCACTTCCAGGCTATCGCCTTCGATTTCAGCAGCACCCTGTCGACCCATTCGCTGTTCGGCACCCTGCTGGAAGGTATTCTCGGTTATCAGGAAGCCCCGACGGTCAGCGAAGTGGCGGTCTACTTCCTGTATCTGATCCCGGCGCTGATTTTCTTTTTCCTGCCGCAGCGCGCGGAGCCGGCAGCGGCCCCGGCGCAACGTAAAATCAATCATTAATGTTTAATAGGGAATCTCGTATGTCTACTCCGTTATTTCGCCGCAAGGCGTTGCACGCAGCATTACTGGCTATCCCGGCGTTTGCGCTGAGCATCGACGCGTTGGCGGCGGACGTGCCGCAGGTCAAGGTCACGGTCAACGACAAGCAGTGTGAACCGATGCAGCTGACGGTGCCGGCCGGCAAGACGCAGTTTGTGGTGCACAACACCAGCCAGAAAAACGTCGAATGGGAAATCCTGAAAGGGGTGATGGTGGTGGAAGAGCGCGAGAACATCGCGCCGGGCTTTACCCAGAAAATGACCGCCACGCTGGAAGCGGGCGAATATGACATGACCTGCGGGCTGCTGAGCAATCCGAAAGGCAAACTGACCGTCACCGCGGCGGCCAACGGCGCTACCGACGGCAAACCGAGCGCGCTGGATCTGGTTGGCCCGATTGCCGAGTACAAAGTCTACGTCACCAAAGAAGTCGATGGGCTGGTGAAACAGACCAAGCTGTTCACCGACGCGGTGAAGGCCGGCAACGTGGAGCAAGCGCGCAAGCTGTACGCGCCGACCCGCCAGCACTATGAGCGCATCGAGCCGATCGCCGAGCTGTTCTCCGATCTGGACGGCAGCATCGACGCCCGTGAAGACGACTACGAGAAGAAATCGGCGGATCCGAACTTCACCGGTTTCCACCGTCTGGAGAAGGCGCTGTTTGCCGACAACTCGACCAAGGACATGGGCAAATATGCCGATCGTCTGTATCACGACACCGTTGAACTGCAAAAACGCGTGAGTGAACTGACCTTCCCGCCGAGCAAAGTGGTGGGCGGCGCCGCCGGGTTAATCGAAGAAGTGGCGGCCAGCAAGATCAGCGGTGAAGAAGACCGTTACAGCCGCACTGACCTGTGGGATTTCCAGGCTAACGTCGACGGCGCGCAGAAGATCGTCAATCTGCTGCGCCCGCTGCTGGTCAAAGCCAACAAGCCGCTGCTGGACAAGATTGACGCTAACTTCAAAACCGTGGACACCATTTTGGCGAAGTACCAAACCAAAGAGGGCTATGAGTCCTATGAGAAGCTGAGCGATGCCGACCGCAACGCGTTGAAAGGGCCGATCACCACGCTGGCGGAAGACCTTTCCCAACTGCGCGGCGTGTTGGGCCTGGACTGAGGCATACGGTTATGAGCAACAAGGCAGGCCCGCACAGCGGGCCGCATCCGCAATCGCAGGGGGCGGCATCGCCTTCGCGGCGCCGTTTGCTGCAGGGGCTGGGGCTGGGCGCACTGGCGCTGGGCGGCAGCCGCCTGGCGCAGGCGGCGGGCAACACAGCGGAGCCGTTGGCGACGCCGCAGGATGAGCGCTGGCAGAAACAGCCGTTTTATGGCCGCCATCAGGCCGGGGTGCTGACGCCGCAACAGGCGGCGATGATGCTGGTGGCGTTCGACGTGCTGGCGACCAATAAAGCGGAGCTGGAGCGGCTGTTCCGGCTGTTGACCGATCGCATCGCCTTCCTGACCCACGGCGGCAAGGCGCCGGAGGTGGATGCCAAGCTACCGCCGCTCGATTCCGGCATCATGGGGCCGGAGATTTACCCGGACAACCTGACCATCACCGTCTCAGTCGGCGCATCGCTGTTCGACGAACGCTTTGGCCTGCAGGCGCAAAAGCCGCTGCGGTTGCAGAAAATGACCCGCTTCCCCAACGATGCGTTGGACGCCGCGCTGTGCCACGGCGACCTGTTGCTGCAGATTTGCGCCAACACCAATGAAACCGCTCTCCATGCGCTGCGCGATATCATCAAGCACTCGCCGGATCTGCTCAGCGTGCGCTGGAAGCGGGAAGGGTTTATCTCCGCGCATGCGGCACGCAGCAAAGGCAAAGAGACGCCGATTAATCTGCTGGGCTTCAAAGACGGCACCGCCAACCCGAAAACCGACGACAAACCGCTGATGGATAAGGTGGTGTGGGTCGGTGACAACGTGGGTGAACCTGCGTGGACGGCCGGCGGCAGCTACCAGGTGGCGCGCATTATTCGCTTCCGCGTGGAGTTTTGGGATCGCACGCCGCTGCAGGAGCAGGAAACTATTTTCGGTCGCGAAAAGCACAGCGGCGCGCCGTTAGGCATGAAGCATGAACATGACGAGCCGAACTACGCGAACGATCCCGACGGCAAGGTGATACCGATGGACGCGCACATCCGGTTGGCTAACCCCCGCACGCCGGAAAGCCAAAGCAACCTGATGCTGCGGCGGGGCTACAGCTATTCCCTTGGCGTTTCCAATGCCGGGCAGCTGGAAATGGGGCTGTTGTTCGTCTGCTATCAGGCCGATCTGGAAAAAGGCTTCCTGACGGTGCAAAAAAGGCTCAACGGCGAAGCGCTGGAAGAATACATCAAGCCGATCGGCGGCGGATATTTCTTCGTATTGCCGGGCGTAAAAGAGGGCGGCGACTATCTGGCCAGCGGCCTGCTCAAGGCCTGAGTGCGCAATGACGAGGCGGGATCTTCCGCCTCGTTTTACTTTGGCTTGCCTATTGCGCGGGACATTAAGCGACGGAGTTCAATTCAATCCTTCGCCTGCAGATTAAAAAATCTGAACGGCCCGCCGACTTTGAGTTGTGCAAATTTTAATCGGGAAACCAAAGTGTCATTCACGGTTTTTAATTTTAATTTATTGATATTTGTATGAATAAAATTTTTATGGAATGACGTGACGAGCGTGATATAGTGTTTTTGCGCTAACTGAAAACAAAAGATATAAAATTTTTTTACATTTTAGTAACGCGACAGGATTGAATGTCATTATACTGTAATCATCTGGCGGTAGTTTTCACACGGTGCACAGCTTGAAGCTGTAAATATCACTGCGGGGATCGCTAATGGTAAAGTCCTTGGCTGGGCTGGAAAGAAAAAATAACACATCTCCCCTGATTTCTCGTTGTAACGAGGGTTCTCTCTCCGACTCTCTTTTACCGGCAACTCCGCACCCTTATCGCTACCGAATCTCATCACTTTTTACTCCACGTTTATTGATGCAGTCCGCGTTGTCCCGTGAAAAAACGGCGCTTAAGCGTTGCCGTCGATTCACGTTGTCCCTTGGCTCTTATTGGCTCGGAGGAGGCCAAAACCTAATACGTGTGTGAAACATAATCGCGCGGCCTGGCCGTTGCGGTAGGTGAAACAAACTGTAAGGTGCCACTATGGGTAGACAGAAAGCAGTGATCAAAGCACGTCGTGAAGCGAAACGCGTTATTCGTCGTGACGCTCGTAGTCATCGCCAGCTGGAAGAAGAGTCTGTGACCTCGCTGGTGCAAATGGGGGGAGTCGAGTCTATCGGCATGGCGCGAGACAAGCGCGATAGCTCACCCATCGAGGCTAGAACCGAAGCTCAGGGTCATTACTTATCAGCCATAGAGAATAAGCAGCTGATCTTCGCCACCGGCGAAGCCGGCTGTGGCAAAACATTCATCAGCGCCGCCAAGGCGGCGGAGGCGCTGATCCATAAAGAGGTGGATCGGATTATCGTTACCCGTCCTGTTTTGCAGGCGGACGAAGACCTCGGTTTCTTGCCGGGGGATATCTCCGAGAAGTTCGCCCCTTATTTCCGCCCGGTGTATGACATTCTGGTACGTCGTTTAGGCTCTTCCTTTATGCAGTACTGCCTGCGCCCGGAAATCGGTAAGGTAGAAATTGCGCCGTTCGCTTATATGCGCGGACGCACCTTCGAAAATGCGGTCGTTATCCTGGATGAAGCCCAGAACGTGACCGCCAGCCAAATGAAAATGTTCCTGACCCGCCTGGGCGAAAACGTGACGGTTATCGTTAACGGCGACGTGACCCAGTGCGACTTGCCACGCGGCGTGAAATCCGGTCTCAGCGACGCGCTGGAGCGCTTCGAAGAGGACGAGATGATCGGCGTTATCCGCTTTGAAAAACAGGACTGCGTGCGTTCCGCTTTGTGCCAGCGCACGCTCAACGCTTACAGTTAACCTATCCGCTAATGGAAAGGCCGCTTCTGCGGCCTTTTTTATCTCCGCAATTTCCCCTCTCGTTTAACCTTTGTGTAAATTATTGTGGTTTTTTGTATAGATTTTCGTTGAGTTAGCGTTAATGATTAATGGGTTCCAGATTGGCGTGCAATTTGCCTGCGGCGCCAAAAGGACATTATCTGGGGTGTGCGCCGCGCGGCGCATAGCGTGTAGGTTCTTTGATGCGATTCAAACATGAAATACATCATTCTGATTTTGCTTATTTTATGCGTCGTCTATGTGCATTACCGCGGACGGGTGCGCTACAACGTGTGGCGGCAGCTGTCTGACCATTCCACCTTTACCGCACCGTTGAACGTTTTCATGTATCTGTTTTCCCGTGTGCCGACCACGCCGTATCTGAGGCCGGAGCAGTTTCCTGAGCTGGCGGTGTTGAGAGATAACTGGGAGACCATCCGCGACGAAGGACAGAAGCTGATGGAGATCCAGCAGATCAAGGCGTCCGATCAATTCAACGACGCCGGTTTCAACTCGTTTTTCAAGACCGGTTGGAAGCGCTTTTACCTGAAATGGTATGAGGACAGTCATCCTTCGGCCATGACCCTGTGCCCGCAGACCACGGAACTGCTGCGCCGCCTGCCTTCGGTCAAGGCGGCGATGTTCGCCGAACTGCCGGACGGCAGCCGTTTGCCGCGCCACCGCGATCCTTACGCCGGTTCGCTGCGTTATCACCTGGGGCTGATGACCCCCAACGATGACCGCTGCTTTATTGAAGTGGACGGCGAGCGCTACAGCTGGCGCGATGGGGAAGGCGTGATGTTCGATGAAACCTATCTGCACTACGCGGAAAACCAGAGTGGGCAGAACCGTCTGATCCTGTTCTGCGACATCGAACGGCCGATGCGTTATCGCTGGGCGCAGGCGGTTAACCACTGGCTGGGGCGTAATCTGATGAGCGCCGCCACCGCGCCGAACGAAGAGGGCGATCGCACCGGCGGCGTCAACAAGATGTTCAAATACATCTATGCGATACGCCGGGTGGGGAAACGCCTGAAGGCCTGGAACCGCACCGGCTATTACATCATCAAGTGGATTTTGTTCGGGGGGATCGCCGCGGCGATATTCTTCTCGGTATAAACGAAGACAGGGGCGCACGGTGTGCGCCCCTTTTTGATCAGGCGAAGATAGTCATCATGTAGGCGGCGAACAGCGCCAGGTGGGCGGTGCCGTTCAGCACGTTGGTACGGCCGGTCGAGAACGACAGCTGGCACAGCAGCAGCACCGTCAGCATCACCACGATATGCGGCGTCTGCAGGCCGAAGATCAGCGTTTGCCCGGTCAGGGTGGCGATGATGGTGACCGCCGGTACCGTCAGGGAGATGGTCGCCAGCACCGAGCCGAAGAACAGGTTCATGGCGCGTTGCACCTGGTTGTTCAACACGGCGCGCAGCGCCCCCAGGCCTTCAGGCGACAGGATCAGCAGCGCCACCAGGAAACCGGTGAACTGCGCCGGCGCGTTCATCTTGGTCAGCAGGCCTTCCAGCGGATTGGCGTTGAACTTGGTGACGGCGATAACCGCGATCAGGTGTACGACGAGCCAGGCGGCATGCCAGGCACTGCTGTGGGAAGAGGGCTTGCCGTGATGCGGGTCGCCATCGTCGTCTTCATGCTCGTACACGAACAGACTCTGGTGAGTTTTGGTCTGGATCACCAGGAACACGCCATACATGGCGGCGGAGATCAGCGCGACCAACAGCGCTTGCCCGGTGCTGAAGTTGCCGCCCGGCAGCGCGCTCGGGAACACCAGCACGATCACCGCCAGCGGGAAAATCGCCATCAGATACTGTTTGATGCCGCCCAGGTTGACGTACTGGGTGGCGAACTTGCGCCCGCCGAGCAGCAGCGCGAACCCGACCAGGCCGGCGGAAACGATCATGATGATGGAGTACAGCGTGTCGCGCATCAGCGCCGGTGCGGCGTCGCCGGTGGCCATCAGCGCCGAGATCAGGCTGACCTCGAGGATCACCACCGACAGGCTGAGGATCAGCGAGCCGTAGGGTTCGCCCAACCGGTGGGCGAGCACGTCGGCGTGGCGCACCACGCTGAAGGCGCTGCTGAGGATCCCCACCAGCGCGAGAATGTTGATGCCGACGATCAGCGGAAAGTGAGTGGTGCTGCTCCACAGATTCAACACCACCAGCGCGGCGATGGGGAAGATCAGCGAGTATTCGGTATGGCGAGACTTGGTGGATCGGCCAGGATCGTGTTGCGACTTCATGAGGGTGGCACTCCTTCTCAAACAGCGTAGCCCGTCAGCGCCGGTCGCCGTGATGCGGCAACTCTGCGTTTCCAGTAGGTATTTTATATTAGGATACACCCACGGCGCCGGTGTGATGTTGTTTTTATCTGAGAAAGCAATTGCTTGCTTTATGTGATCAGGGTAACAAAAAAACCGCACGGGGTGCGGTTTTATTTACTTACTTTTACGCAGTAACGCCAATTTTTAACGTTAGATTTGAGAAAAGTCGTGTTTACTCATTTACCACTTGGTTAATCAAGGAAAATGAGACCGTCAGTCATCAATGTTATCCATGATTTCATGCCGTTTATTGTGGTAACCCTCTTCATTTAGCCCTTCACGCCAGTAAGGTACGGCATAAAGGCGATTGCGATCGCATTGGCGTTCACGGCGCAGGTATCGACGCAACCCCACCACCAGGCGATCTTCACCGGCGAGCCAGAAGTGCGCTTCGCCCTGCGGCAGGGACTGCGCGCGGAACTGAGCGATCAGTTCCTCGGTTTTCTCCGTGCTGCCGACGATCCAATTGACTTCAACATCGGCGGGTTTTTTCAAGTCAATCACGTCAGCGGTGCTGTCGACGCGGACGAAAGCGCGTCCGGCGCTGTGCGGCGGCAGGTTTTCCAGCAGCGCGGCCAACGCAGGCAGCGAGGAAGGATCGCCCGCCAGGCAGTAGAAATCGGCCGCCGGCAGCATCGGTTTGGGGCCGCCCGGGTTGCTGATGCCGATTTTATCGCCGGCTTTCGCCTGGCGCGCAAAATCGACCGCCGGTCCCTGGTGATCGTGAATCGCGAATTCGATGTCCACTTCCGCCTGTTCCGGGCGCACCGCGCGAATGGAATAGGTGCGTACGATCGGGCGCACGGCGTCCGCGGCCCAGCGCGGACCGTTTTCGGTCAGCGTCGGCAGATCCGGCTGGGTTTGGCCGGCGAGCGGCAAAAAGACCTTGATGTGCGCAGCGGCGGCGTTGGCCGGGTAGTAGCGCAGATCGGGCGCGGTAAAGGTGATGCGGCGCAGGTGCGGCGTAATGTCCTGTACGGCGCTGACGGCGATCAGGTAGGGGGCGCGTGAGCGAGGGGCTTCGGTAGTCACGGGGATCTCCTTATAGTTCGTTTGGCGGTGAGTATATCATGCCGTTTGATAATGAGAATTGTTTGCTCATTGAGGCGCAACTGCGTGTGAGCTAGGCTTAAGGTTCACGGAATACGCACGGGAGGACGTGATGCCCTATCAAGACACGAACGACTTGCCGGACAATGTGAAGCATGTGCTGCCGTCCCATGCGCAGGCGATCTATAAAGAGGCGTTCAACAGCGCCTGGCAACAATACCGGGATCCTGAAGACCGACGCGGTGACGACAGCCGGGAGGAGACGGCGCACAAGGTGGCCTGGGCGGCGGTCAAGCAAAGCTATCGCAAGGGCGACGATGAGCGTTGGCACAAAAAGTAACGCCTTTATGGCCTGCTAAAATCGCACAGACGTTATGCTGACCTCGGCAATTAATATTATTGCTGCTCAGTACAAATACTTTTCCACGTTAACGCCGCTTTGCAACTTGATTGCGCGGTGGGAAAAGAATATGGTCATTATTAATCGGCGCGGTTATTGAATTAATAAAATTCCGCACCAAAAAATAAAATTGCAAAGGTTCAGTAGTGGCGAGGGAGGACGAGAAATCGTATTCCCGGGAGGTTGTAACAGTGTTAACGCGAGATTTTCTGCAAAAAGCGGATTGCAAAACCGCCTTTGGCGCTATTGAGGAATCGCTGTTGCTGACGCCTGAGCAGCGCGCAGCCTCGTTGGAGTGCACGTTATCGCGTAGGCCGAATCACAGCCCGGTATGGGTGTTTGGTTACGGTTCGCTGATGTGGAATCCGGTTTTCGAATCGGAAGAAGTGCGGCCTGCCATGCTGCAGGGCTGGCATCGGGCGTTCTGCATGCGTTTGACCGCCGGGCGTGGCACGCTGCATCAGCCGGGGCGCATGCTGGCGCTGAAAGAGGGCGGCCAGACCACCGGATTGGCGTTTCGTCTGCCGGAAGGCAAGCTGCGCGAAGAGCTGGAGCTGCTGTGGAAGCGCGAGATGATCACCGATTGCTATGTGCCGACCTGGTGTGAACTGCAGTTGGATGGCGGAGAGACCGTTACGGCGCTGGTGTTCGTGATGAACGCGCAGCATCCGCTGTTTGAAGCAGACACCAGCCACCAGGTGATCGCGCCCTTGATCGCCAGCGCCAGCGGCCCGCTGGGCACCAACGCGCAATACCTGTTTGCGCTGGATAACGAGCTGAAGCACCACGGCATGCAGGATGATTGCATTGGCGATCTGGTGCGCTATGTACAGCAATGGTTGCAGCAGAACCGCCCCGGCGCTTTCGGAGCCGAGGCCACGGCCTGAGGCGTTGGTAATGTGGCAGGCAGTAAAGGGCTCAGCATGTTGAGCCCTTTTTCATATATCTAATACCTCTATTTAATAACTTTATACTGCATGATTATTTAAGGCTTCTTTTTTGTATGGTTATTTATCTCGTTATTTTTAAAGCCATTCATCATTTTCCTCCGTCTTCCCACCCCGAGAGTCACGATAAATAATTCACTTAGTATTAAATTGCATAACTAAAGGTTATTTCTTATTTGTTCAGCCCCGTGGGACTCCGTATCAATAGGGCGACGCTACCGCAAGAAACAGGGAGACGGGGATGAACTTTCAACAATTAAAAATTATTCGCGAATCGGCGCGCTGCAACTACAACCTGACCGAGGTCGCCAATACCTTATTTACTTCGCAGTCCGGCGTCAGTCGGCATATTCGCGAGCTGGAAGAAGAGCTGGGCATTGAAATATTCATTCGCCGCGGTAAGCGGCTGCTGGGCATGACCGAACCCGGCAAAGAGCTGCTGGTGGTGGCGGAACGCATTCTCAACGACGCCAACAACATCCGTCGCCTGGCGGACGTCTTCAGCAGCAACGATTCGGGGCAGCTGCATATCGCGACGACGCACACCCAGGCGCGCTACAGCCTGCCGGGGGTCATCAAAGAGTTTCGCGCGCTTTACCCGCGGGTGCGGGTGGTGCTCAATCAGGGCAGCCCGGAGGAGATCGTCTCGATGCTGGCCGCCGGCGAAGCCGATATCGGTATCGCCAGCGAACGGCTGATGAGCGACGAATCGCTGGCGGCGTTCCCTTACTATCGCTGGCATCACACCATTTTGGTACCGGAAGGGCACGAGTTGACGCGCCAGCCGCAGGTGACGCTGGAGATGCTCAGCACCTTGCCGCTGATCACTTACCGCCAGGGCATTACCGGGCGCGCGAAGCTGGATGCGGCGTTCAAAGCGGCGGGCCTGACGCCGGACATCGCGCTCAGCGCGCAGGATTCCGACGTAATTAAAACCTACGTCGAACTGGGATTGGGCGTGGGCGTGCTGGCGGACATGTCGTATGAAAAAGAGCGCGATCGCGGGTTGGTGAGCCTCAACGCCGAGCACCTGTTTGAACCCAATACGGTATGGTTGGGGCTGAAACGCAGCCAGCTGCAGCGCAACTATGCCTGGCGCTTTATCCAGCTGTGCAACCCGACGCTGTCGCTGACCGAAATCAAGGACAAGGTCTTCTCGTCGCAGCTGGATGCGGTGATTGACTACCAGATTTAATCGATAAGCGGCAGGCAACGCCTGCCGCGCATTCTGCATCGTCCCCCCTAATAATCAAAATCCCATCTATATACATAAAAAGAATATCTATAGTGATTTAAGTACCTTCAGCTGCCGATCGTGCTCGCATACACTCGCGAAATTATTATAAATTCCATCCGCTTGGAGAGTTTCAGATGAAAGCGCTCGTTCCTTCTTTACTGTTTTTGGCCGTGGCGGCCGGCGTTAACGCGCAGGCGGCGACGCCGGCCAACACGCTGGTGATCGCGCAGTCTATCGATGACGTGGTCAGCTTTGACCCGGCCCAGGGATTTGAGTTAACCACGGTGCAGTCGTTCAACAGCCTGTATCAACGTCTGGTCCAGTCCGATCCGCACAACCCTATCGATCTCAAGCCGACCCTGGCCAGCAGCTGGCAGGCCGGCGCCGACAATCGCAGCCTGACTTTCAGCCTGCGCCCGGATGCCAAATTCGCCAGTGGCAATCCACTGCGGCCGGAAGACGTGATCTTCTCGCTTTCGCGGGTGGTGAAACTGAATCTGGAACCGTCGTTTATCCTGACGCAGCTGGGCTGGAACGCGAAGAATGTGGAGCAACACCTGAGCAAGGTGGATGACCACCAGGTGAAAATTAGCTGGAGTGAAAACGTCAGCCCGGCCTTCGTGCTCAGCCTGCTGTCGGCGCCGGTATCGTCGATCGTCGACGCCAAAGAGGCGCTGGCGCACCAGCAGGGCGACGATCTGGGGCACCAATGGTTGAACAGCCACTCCGCCGGCAGCGGCCCTTATAAAATCCGCACCTATGTGCCGCACGAAGTGGTGGTGCTGGACGCCAACCCCGGTTCGCCGGAAGGGGCACCGACGCTGAAAACCATCCTGATCAAAAACGTGCCCGATCCGGCCGCGCGCCGCTTGCTGATCGAACAGGGCGATGCCGATATCGCGCGCAATCTGGGGGCAGACCAGATGGCGGCCCTGAAGGGCAAGCCGGGCGTCAAACCGTTGGCCATTCCTTACGCCTCACTTTATTTCCTGCAGTTCAACGCCAAGGCGTCGCCGGCGCTCGGCAATCCGGCGTTCTGGGAGGCGGCGCGCTGGCTGTTCGATTACAAAGGCATCGCCGACGATCTGCTCAAAGGGCAGTTCCAGAGCCATCAGGCATTCCTGCCGGACGGTTATCTGGGCGCGCTCAAGGATCAGCCGTACAGCTTCAATCCACAGAAAGCCAAAGAAATACTGGCCAAAGCGGGGCTCAGCAACGTCAGTTTCCGTCTGGACGTCAACAACCAGCCGCCGTACCTGGATATCGCCCAGGCGCTGCAGGCCAGCTTTGCCCAGGGCGGCGTGAAGGTCGAACTGGTGCCGGGCATCAGTTCGCAGGTCTCTACCAAGGTGAAAGCGCTTAACTACGATGCGACGCTGACTTCCTGGGGGCCGGATTATTTCGACCCTAACACTAATGCCGCAGCCTTCGCCTACAACCCGGAAGACGGCAGCAAGACGCTGGCCTGGCGCGCCAACTGGCAGATCCCGGCGCTGAGCAAGCTGACGCTGGCCGCCACTGCGGAAAACGACACCGCCAAACGGGTGGCCGATTACCAGCAACTGCAGAAACAGGTGCAGCAAAGCTCGCCGTTCGTCATCGGCCTGCAGGCGCGCAGCCTGATTGCGGTGCGTGACAACCTCAAGGGCTATGTGCAGGGCATCAACCCTGACATGGTGTTCTACAGCAAGGTCAGCAAGTAATGGCCGCTGAAGTGTCCGCCAGCGCCGGGGCTGCCCGGCGGTATTGGCGCTGGGGCGGGCGGCTGCTCGGTGGCGCGCTGTCGCTGGCGCTGACGTTGCTTGGCCTGCTGCTGTTCACCTTCATGCTGTCGCACCTGGCGCCGATCGATCCGGCGCTGCAGGTGGCGGGCGATCACGCCAGTGAAGCCACCTATGCGCAGGTGCGGCACGAGCTGGGGTTGGATCAACCGTTGCCGGTGCAGTTTTGGCGTTACCTGGTGCACCTGGCGCACGGCGATTTGGGCATTTCGCGCATCACCGCCCAGCCGGTGTTGAGCGATCTGCTGCGTACCTTCCCGGCGACGGTGGAGCTGGCCACCTGCGCCATTATCCTCGGCGCCCTCGGCGGCATTACGCTGGCGTTTTTGGCGGTGCTCAAACCGGGCAGTTGGCTGGATAACGCGGCGCGTCTGCTGTCGCTGATCGGTTATTCGGTGCCGATTTTCTGGCTGAGCCTGCTCGGGTTGCTGCTGTTCTACGCCACGCTGCACTGGTCGGCGGGGCCGGGGCGGCTTGACGACATCTACTTGTACAGCATGGAGCCGCGCAGCGGTTTCGTGTTGATCGACAGCTGGCTGTCCGGCGATCGCGAGATGTTCTACAACGCCATCAGCCACCTGTGGCTACCGGTGGTGGCGTTGGCGTTGCTGTCGATGGCGGGCATCACCCGGCTGCTGCGGGCGGCGATGCTGGAAGAGTGCAACAAGGAATACGTGACGCTGGCGCGTTCCAAGGGCGCCGGACGCCTGCGCATTCTGCTGCGCCATGTGTTTCCCAACGTGCTGGGCACGCTGATCACCGTGCTGTCTCTCTCCTACGCCAGCCTGCTGGAGGGGGCGGTATTGACCGAAACGGTGTTCGCCTGGCCCGGCGTCGGGCGTTACCTGACCTCGGCGCTGTTTGCCGCCGACACGCCGGCGATCCTCGGCGCCACGCTGCTGATCGGCACCTGTTTCGTGCTGTTGAATGCGCTGGCCGACGCCTTGACCTATTTAGTGGATCCGCGAACCCGATGAGCCAATATCTCTCTGAACACGAACCGCAAAGCGAGCCGGCCGTCGGTTACCGCCGCGGTCGGCGCCTGACCACGCTGACGCTGGGCGCGGCGCTGGTGGCGATTCTGATCGTCACCGCGCTGCTGGCCCCGTGGCTGGCGCCTTTCGATCCCAATCTGCAGCATATCGAGCTGCGGTTATTGCCGCCTTCCGCCGTACATTGGCTGGGCACCGATGGCTTTGGCCGTGATTTGCTCTCCCGCGTGATTTACGGCGCGCGGCCGACGCTGATTCTGGTGTCGCTGATTCTGGTGTTGACCATTCCCATCGGTCTGCTGGTCGGCATTGGCGCCGGTTATCTTGGCGGCTGGGTAGAGCGCATTTTGATGCGCCTGACCGACATTTTCCTGTCGCTGCCGAGCCTGGTGATCGCGCTGGCGTTCGTGGCGGTCATGGGGCCAGGGCTGATGAACGGCGCGCTGGCGCTGGCATTGACCAGTTGGCCGGCCTTTGCCCGCCAGGCGCGGGCCGAAACCCTGGCGCTGCGCCGCAGCGACTACCTGGCGGCGGCGCGTATGCAGGGCATCAACGGGCTGCGGCTGATGGTCGGCCACATTTTGCCTTTATGCCTGCCGAGCGCGGTGGTGCGCGCGGCGCTGAGTCTGGGCGGCATCATCCTGTCCGCCGCTGGTCTGGGGTTCCTCGGCATGGGCGTCGCGCCGCCGACCGCCGAATGGGGCTCGATGGTGGCCGAAGGCAGTAAAGTCATTTTCGACCAATGGTGGGTCGCCGCCGCGCCGGGCGGGGCGATCCTGTTCGCCAGCCTGGCGTTTAACCTGCTGGGCGATGGCCTGCGCGACAAAATGGATCCTCGTCATGGGCACTGATAACACCTTATTGACCGTCGAACGGCTGGCGATCGGCGTGCCAGGGCCACAGCCGGTGGCGCTGGTGAAGAATATTTCGTTCAGCATGGGGCGGGAGCGGCTGGCGCTGGTCGGTGAGTCCGGCTCCGGCAAATCGTTGACCGCGCGTGCGCTGATGGGGCTATTGCCGACGCCGTTGCAGCTGCAGGCGCAGCGCCTGACGCTGGGCGATGAAGACTTAACGCGCCTGAGCGAGCGCCAGTGGAGCCGGCTGCGCGGCGACCGGGTGGCGATGGTGATGCAAGATCCCAAGCATGCGCTGAATCCCAATCAGCCTATCGGCCGTCAGGTGGAGGAGCCGCTGGTGCTGCATGCCAAGCTGAGTCGCGCCGAGCGGCGTGAAAAAGTGCTGGATATGTTGGCGGCGGTGGGCTTGCCCGAGCCGGCGGCGCTGTGCCGCCGCTATCCGCATCAGCTCTCCGGCGGCATGGGGCAACGGGTGATGCTGGCCATTGCATTGATCAACGATCCGCAGTTGCTGATTGCCGACGAACCGACTTCGGCACTGGATCACCAGATGCGCGATCAGGTGCTGCAGCTGATAGACAACCTGGTGGCGCAACGCAATATGGGCCTGATCCTGATCAGCCACGATTTGCAGCAGGTGGCGCGCCACTGCGAGCGGGTACTGGTGATGTACAAAGGCGAGCTGTTGGATCAACTGCCGGCGGCAGCGCTGGCGCAGGCCACGCACCCTTATACCCGCACGCTGTGGGCGTGCCGGCCGAGCCGCGAGACGCGCGGCAAACCGTTGCCGGTGCTGGATCGCGCGCTGTTGGAGACCTTGAAATGAGCGTGATTGCACTGAAAAACCTGAGCGTCAGTCACCGCCAGGGTTATGAACTGCGCACCGTGGTGCATGAGGTTAACCTGCGCATCGAACCGGGCGAGTGTTTCGGGCTGGTGGGGCCTTCCGGCTGCGGCAAGTCCTCGTTGCTGTGGGTGCTGGCCGGGCTGAATGGCAGCTGGCAGGGTGGCTTTGAGTTGCTGGGGCGGCGGCTGCAGCCGGGGCAGGCGTTTACCGGCGAACTGCGGCGCGAGGTGCAAATGGTGTTTCAAGATCCCTATGCTTCGCTACACCCGAAACACCGGCTGTTGCGTACGCTGTCGGAGCCGCTCAAACTGCTGAAGGAAAGCGACATCGAACGTAAAATCAGCGCGGGTTTTCACCAGGTGGGGTTGGATCCGCGCCTGCTGGATCGCTACCCGCATCAGCTGTCGGGCGGCCAGCGGCAGCGCGTGGCGATCGTGCGCGCATTGTTGCTGCGGCCGAAGCTGCTGTTGCTGGATGAACCGACTTCGGCGTTGGACATGTCGGTGCAGGCGGAGATCCTCAACCTGCTCAACGAGCTGAAACAGGCGGGCGATCTGACTATGGTGCTGGTCAGCCACGATGCGGACGTGATCGACCACATGTGCGATCGTTCGGTGGCGATGGCGCACGGCCGCATCATCGTTTGACCCTATGCCCGCCAACGCGGCGGGCATATCCATCGTGGTAATAAATAAAGCAATTTATCGTCGTTCTTCCGTTAATTCTTACCCCCTACACTCGACAAACAGCGCAACCGCGTGATTGTGGAGAGTGTAGCGATGAAACGGTTAATCCCAACCTTATTATATGGCGCGCTGGCGGCCGCTTCCGGTGCGCAGGCCGCTACCCCGCAGGATACCTTGGTGGTGGTCAGTTCGCTGGAGGGCATTATCAGCCTCGATCCGGCGGAGAGCTTTGAAACCGTCAGCTCGGCCAACCTGGTCAACCTCTATCAGCGCCTGGTGGCGCCGGATCGCGCCGCGCCGCAAAAGCTGGCGCCGGACGCCGCAGGCAGTTGGCAAGCGGGCGCCGATGGCCGCAGCCTGACCTTTACCCTGAAAGCGCAGCAACGCTTCGCTTCCGGCAATCCGCTACGGCCCGAAGACGTCATTTTCTCGCTGGTTCGCGCGGTGAAGCTGAACAAGGCGCCGTCGTTTATTCTCGGTGAGTTTGGCTGGACGCCGGATAACGTTGAGCAGCAGTTGAAGAAGGTGGGGGATAACCAGGTGCAACTTCGTTGGCCCGCCAACATCGGCAGCGAGCTGGCACTGCGGCTGCTGACGGCGAACGTGGCCTCGATCGTGGATGAGAAGCTGCTGAACGAGCACGCACAGCAGGGGGACTACGGCAATGCCTGGCTGCGCAGCCATTCCGCCGGCGGCGGTCCGTATCGGGTAAACAACTATGTGCCGCACGAGGCGCTGCTGTTTGGCCGCAACGACTATGCGCCGTCGCCGGCCCGGCTGAAAACGGTGTTGTTCAAGAACGTCAGCGACGCCGGTACCCGCCGCTTGCTGTTGCTGAAAGGGGATGCCGACGTGGCCTACGATCTGGGCGCCGATCAGTTCGACTCGCTGCGCAATGCGTCTGGTGTGCGCATTGAGCAGGCCGATGCGCCCCGAATCTATTACCTCGGTTTCAACACCGGCAGCAAAGACAACCCGGCGTTGAGCAATCCGGCGCTGTGGCAGGCGGCGCGTTGGCTGGTGGATTATCAGAGCATCGCCGAGCAGTTGCTGAAAGGGCAATATCGCGTGCATCAGGCCTTCTTGCCGGAGGGATTGGACGGTGCGCTCGACGATCGGCCGTTTAAGCTCGACGTGGACAAAGCCAAACAGATCCTGCGCGAGGCCGGCATTGCTGAAGGTACGCGCATTGATCTTATCGTCATCAACCAGCCGCCGTACACCGATATCGCGCAGGCGTTGCAGGCCAGCTTTGCGCAGGCCGGGCTGCGGTTGGATATCCATCCGGTGGTGGAAAGCGATCTGTGGGGCAAGATGCGCGGCCGCGATTTTCAGGCGATCTTCACCTACTGGGGCGCCGACTACCTGGATCCGAACACCAACGCCAGCGCCTTTGCCTACAACGTGCCTGGTGGGCCGAAAACCCTGGCCTGGCGCACCCAGTGGGGCATTCCCGCCATCAGCGCGGAAACGCGTGCCGCGGCCGCAGAGGGCAACAGCGCCGCGCGCAGCGCTCGTTACGTCACGTTGCAACGGGAACTGCAGGCCAGTTCGCCCTATGTGGTCGCGCTGCAGGGGCAAACGCTGGTGGCATTGCGCGACAACGTTGAAGGCGCCCGGCTGGATATCGCCAACAGCATGCTGTATCTGGACCGGGTGAGTAAGTAGCGGCAGCGCCCCGCGCCTGGCCGGGGTTTCTGGCGCGCCAAAGGCCGACAGCGTGTGAAATCGCATGCTGTTGCAACCACGAAGCGCGAGATGTTGTATCAAGGTGAAATAAAATGAAATTTCATAACGTGCTCATGTGACGGTGATAGATTGGCGCTGAAAGGCGGCGTTTCAGCGCGGTCGTTCGCAATGATGCGGACACATCACGTCAGGAGATATTATGGACAATAACGGAAACGCTTCAGTGGAGCGCGCCGCAACCTTGCTCGCCACCGGTGAGGTTGTGACGCCGGAACAGTTTTATCAGGACAGCGACGGAAGCAACTGGGGGCCGGCGATCAACAAAGCGGCGGCGGCGGCGCTGCAAGCCGGCGGTACGTTGTCCCTGGGCAAACGGGTGTATACGGTCGCCGGGCACGTACTGATTCAGACGACAACGGACATCTACGGCGGCATCGGTTTGCGGGTGGTCGGATTGGGGCGGGCGACCAAAATCGTCAAGACCGCGGACAGCAGCTATACCAATGAACAAGGCGAAACCAAGAAAGCGGTGATCGTGGTGAAAGGCTTCGCCAATCTGACGCTGCACGGCTTGACGTTGCGGGATGATACCGGCGCAGACGATACCCACGGCGTGTGGTTCAGCGATCTCAATATGACGAAGTTTGATATCCGTGACATCTACACCAAGGTTGGCGGTTATTCGCTGTTTGTCTCGGGCGACATGTTCATTAACTGGCTGGTGAACGTGCAGATGGAAGCTAACGCCAATCGCCCGGGCGATGGGGTGCTGTGGATGAACAAGTCCGGCACCACCAATTTTATCGACGGGCTCTACGCCGCTCGCGCCAAAGGCACTGCGTTCAGAATTTCAGGGTTCTACTCTACGGTCGGCTCATTGGCCGCAGATGACTGCATCGGCGATATCTACTATTTCAAAGATTTTAACGGCACGATCAATTCGTTGGGCTGCGAGAACCGCAACACGCAGCGCCCCGCCAATGTCAGCGTGTTGTCCACCAACTTTGCCCAGGGCACGATAGGCAATATCAATATCCAGGACGCGCAGAATGTGGAAAGCGGAGGTGCGCTGTGCCGATTTATCAACGAATCCCGTTGGGATATCGGTCAGTTGAATCTTTACAGCGGTTCCAAGACGCCTTTCCCGGTGGCGATTGCCACCTGCAACAACAATACCGAGGTAACCTTCAGTAACGTCTATAACGGCGGCGTCCCGGTGGCCGGCAAAAGCACCGTCGACGTTACGTCGTTTTTAAGCGGTGTCGAAGCGATGTACAGCCTGGGCGAGCGAGGAATTGCCCCTTATTCCACCAGCAATCATTTGCCGCGCAACATCTCGAAGCAGCCATCGTGGACTTTTTTAGGCACCCTGACCGCGCCGGATCGGCAACCCACAACGCACATTACGCTTCAACAGGGCGTAAGCACCAAGGTGCTGGCGTGCGATTTATATATCACGTTCGATCTGTCTTCGCAGGCGACCGCCTTTGTCGTCAATAAAGGCAGCTATAGCGCGAAAAGCGCCTTTATGTTGCGGCGCACCGGGCCGTTGAGCTGCGAAATATATTACCGTGTCGAGAAAGATTTCGGTTTTGGCAGTTATCAGGTGCAGACTACGCGCGGCAGCTACTGGCGGCCGGACGGCGCTTCGTTGAGCGCGCCCCCCTCCGATGCGTTGGAAATTCGCAGCGATGAGGTGTTATCCACGACCAGACTCGCGGTGATCCAGCCACTGGCCAATCCGGCAACGGCCAGCACGGCAGAAGTAGCCGGGTTGCTCAATCGGCTGCTCGAGACGCTGAAGACCTAACCGAACAACGTCTGCGCGTTCTGGCCGGCGTCTGTCAACAGCAGCAGCCAGCCGGCCGCCGCCAGGGCGATACCGAAAGGTTGCGGCGCTCGCCAGCCGCGGCGCTGGCGCAGGCCGCGCGCCAATGCCATGCCTAACCCGAACGCTGCCGCCAGACAGACCAACAGCGGCAACAGCGTCCAACCGAGCCAGGCGCCCAGCGCCGCCAGCAGTTTGAAATCGCCCTGGCCGATGCCGTCACGCCGCCGCACCTGACGATAAAGCGCGTTGAGTAGCCACAGCGCCCCGTAACCGGCCGCAGCGCCGATAACTGCGTCGTCCAGCGGCGCCCAGCGAGCGTCAAGATTGCACAGCAGCCCGCCCCACAGCAGCGGCTGGGTTAGCCGGTCCGGCAGCCACCGGTGGCGCCAGTCTAGCCAGGCCAGGGCGATCAGCAGCGCCGCGGCCGGCGGTAACCACAGCCGATGTGCTGTCGGCAGGTCAAAGGGCAGCGCCGCCAACGCCAAACCCAGGGCCGTCAGCAGCAGGCTGCGACGGCGCAATCTCGGCGGGCTGGCGCGCACGGCCGCCGTTCGCTCCAACCGGGTGATGAGCGCGAAGGCGACCACACCTGCCGAAATCAGCGCGGTGAAAAACAGCGCGTGCCAGAGTGAGGAAAGAAACATCAAGGCTCCGTCAGTTGTGAAACAGAGGGTTAAAATAACGGCAAAATGCGTATTTCATCGGGGTGAAATGCGGTGGGTTGTGAGGAATGCGCAGTCGTACGCATCGCCACTTTACGTGTTGCAGAGTGATACACTGCCATGCGCGGTGGCGCGCAGCAGCAGGTTGCCGTGCTTTTTATCGGCAAAATCGGTGCTAAAAAGATGTGAATTCACCTGGCGGCCGGAAGGGATCGGTAAATGGCGTAAGTGACGACGTCACTCAGGCTGATTGGGGTTTATCCTATTGTTTCTGCTCGTCAAGCCGTTAGGCTTTAAGAAAGAGGCGTCCCCGCCAGGGCGGGACGTAAGGTTTTTCAGAACTGTCGCGGGAAAGGCGATAGCAAAGCAGTGGGTTGGCGAGATCCAGGAGGGAGAAAAGCCAACGGTGTCATGAAAGACGTGATTCAGGCTGAATTTATCAAGACTCAAAAACGATTTTGGCGCCGTCGCCAAACGGTGTGGCTGGCCGGGCCGCTGATGTGGCTGGCCGGTGCAGCGCCCGTGCGCGCCGAATCCCCGCCGGCGCCGGACGCCGTTATCGTTTCTCAGCAGCAAGCCGCAGATCCGGCCGAGAACTTGCCGGAGCTGGGCGGTGCGCCCGACGATGCCGCGCGCGAGAAGCAGTGGGCCGAGATGGCCAAACAGCTGGGTGAAAAAGAGTTGAACAACGTTTCACGTCAGCAGATGCGCAGCCGCGCCGAGGATTATTTGTTGGGCCAGGCGACCGACACGCTGCAGCAGCAGGCGCAGGAACTGTTGTCGCCGCTGGGCACCGCGCGGCTATCGTTGAAAATGACCGGGGAGGGTGACTTTACCGGCAGTAACGGGCAGTTATTCAGTCCGTTGTACGACGTCGACGGATTGCTGACCTACAGCCAGATCGGCTGGCTGCAGCAAAGCGCCGGGGCGCTCGGCAATTTTGCGCTGGGGCAACGCTGGATCGCCGGCGACTGGCTGCTGGGGTACAACACGGCGCTCGACAGCGATTTCGCTCGGCAGCGCAATCGAGGCAGCGTCGGTGCGGAAGCCTGGGGTGATTACCTGCGTTTCTCCACCAACTATTACTACCCGCTGTCGGCGCTGTCGCAACAGCCCGGCGATGGGGTATTTTTCAGCCGTCCGGCGCGCGGTTACGACATCACGACGCAAGGCTACCTGCCGTTTTATCGCCAGATCGGCGGTTCGCTCAGCTATGAGCAGTATCTGGGCGATAATGTCGATCTGTTCGGCAGCGGCAAAAAACAAAACGATCCGCGCGCGATGCAGCTGGGGCTCAATTACACGCCGGTGCCGCTGGTGACGATGAAGGCGCTGCATAAGATTGGCGCGGGCGGGCAGAGTCAGGATCAGGTCGAACTGGCGCTGAGCTATCGGCTCGGGGTGCCGCTGGTGAAGCAGATTTCGCCGGAGTATGTAGCGCAAGCCAAGTCGCTGCGCGGCAGCCGCTACGATCCTATCGAACGCAAGAACGTACCGGTGCTGGAGTTCCGTCAGCGCAAGACGCTGCAGGTGTTCCTGGCCACGCCGCCGTGGAGCCTGCAGGCGGGGGAAACCGTGCCGCTGGTGCTGGAAATCAAGGCGTTGAACGGTATCGCTCACGTCAGTTGGCAGGGGGATACGCAGGCGCTGAGCCTGACGCCGCCGCATAACGCCAACGATCCGCAGGGCTGGACGGCGATCGTGCCGCCGTGGGACGACGCGCCGGGTGCCGCCAACAGCTACCGGCTATCGGTCACGCTGGAAGACGATAAACAGCAGCGCGTGACGTCCAACTGGATAGAGCTGAAAGTGGCGCCGCCGCTGACGGCGACCGCCGGTGATGATGCGGGCCTGCCGCCGATCAAAACCCTGACGCCGCCGCCGATCCCGGCGCAAACCGGGCCGCTGTACGACGGCGATTAACCGTTTTTACCCTGCAGTACCCATACGGCGGCCTCGACGCGGGATTTTAGCTTCATCTTTTTCAGCAGGTGTTTGACGTGTACCTTGACGGTGCTTTCGGTGATGGTCAGGCGGCGGGCGATCAGCTTGTTCGGCAGCCCTTGGGCGATCAGCTTCAGGATATCCCGTTCGCGCGGCGTCAGTTGCTGAATATCGCGATCGGCGCTGGGGCGGTTTTCCCGCAGGCTGGCGGCGAGGATCGGCGTCAGCGTTTCGCTCAGCACCATCTGCCCGGCCGCCGCCTGATGCAGCGCCTTCAGCAGATCCTCCGGCTCCATGTCTTTCAACAGATAGCCGTCGGCGCCGCGTTTGAGCGCGCTGACGACGTCGTCTTCATGGTTGGACACGCTGAACACCACGACGCGCCCCGACAGGTCGGTTTGGCGCAGGCGATCCAGCGTTTCCAGCCCGTTGATGCCGGGCATGTTCAGGTCGAGCAGGATCAGATCCGGATCGTGCTGCTCCGCGAGCGTGACCCCTTGTTCACCGTTGCTGGCTTCGGCGATGACCTGCAGGCGAGCGTCCATGCCAATCAGCTGTTTTACGCCGTTGCGCAGCATCGGGTGGTCGTCGATCAGTAAGATTGTGGCGGCGGTTTCTGTCGTCATGGTGTCTCCGTTAGTCGATGGCGTGGTTATCCGGCGTGAAGCTGACCCGCACCTCGGTGCCGCCGCCGCTGCGCGGTAAAATGTCGCAGCGGCCGTGCAGGCTCTTGGCGCGATCGCGCATGATGATCAAGCCGTAATGATCGGGGCGAGACGTCTCGGCCGGCAGGCCGCGTCCGTTGTCGCATACGCTCAGGGTCACTTCGCCCCGTTTATTGATGACCTGAATGCTCACCTCGCTGGCGGCGGCGTGCTTAAGGATATTGCTGAGCGCCTCGCGGGCGATCTGCAGCAGGTGAATGGCCTGGTAGGCCGGCACCGTGCGTGGCCCCAACTGGTAATCGAGGCTGATGTTCAGGCCCAGTTTGGGATTGAACTCTGCTACCGTCGATTGCAGTGCCGCCAGCAGGCCCGGTTCGGTCAGCTGCAGGCGGAAGGTGGTCAGCAGCTCGCGCAGCTGGCGATAAGCGCCGTTCAGCTCTTCGCGCATCTGCTGGACCAGCGCCTGGCTGGCGGAGGAGAGCGTTTCGCCCTGCATCTGCAGGCAGGCGATTTGCATTTTCAGGCAGGAAAGCGATTGGGCGATGGAGTCGTGCAGCTCGCGGGCTATCGCCGCCCGTTCTTCCATCAGCATCAGCTGCTGTTGGTGGTCGACCTGACGCTCGATGGCCAGCACGCTGGTCAGCTGCTCCACCAGGGTGTTGATCAGCTGGCGGTGCTCATCGTTCAGCGGCTGTTGCGGCGCATGCTGCGCCACGATCACGCCGTAGTCGCCAAGCTTGTCGCTCAGGCTCCAGCTCAGCGACGGATTGTCGGGATGCTGTCGGTCGCTGTCGTTCAGACAGGCGCTGCACACCGGATTATGGCAATGCTCCGGCCGCAACGGCTGGTTGCCGCTCAGCTGCAGCAGCGGTTCCCGGCTGTCGTTTTCATACAGCCGCACCTGAATGGCGCGCAGCGGCGTCAGGGTTTGCAGTTGGTTGAGCAGCGGCGTCAGGCGGCTGCACAGCGGCTCGCTGGCGTGCAGCAGGCGGCTGGCGCGATAGAGGAAGCTCAGCACCTGATTTTTCTGCTGCAGGTCGGCGGTTTTCTCGGCCACGCGCTGCTCCAGCCCGCTGTAGGTGGCCGACAGTTCGTCGGACATGGTGTTCAACGCGCCGCCGAGCGACGCCATTTCATCCTGGTGGCCGCGCTGCGCGAAGCGCCGGCTAAAGTCGCCGCGGCCCACCGCCAACGCCATCTCCACCAGCTGTCGCCACGGATGCAGCAACCGGCGGCGCAGGTAGCAGGTGGTGCCGATCAGCAGCAGCAGGGTCAGCGCGATGAAGCCGGCCTGCACCAGCGTCACCATCAGCAGGCGGCGCTCGGTTTGCCTGTCGATATCCGAGACCAGCTTATCCAGCAGTTGCACGAAGTGCGCCACCTGTGGCGCGGCGTCGGCCGGGCGCTGCGCGCTGCGCAGGCGCGGTTGCAGAGTCTGTTGCCAATAGTCGCGCAGGGCGTCGAAAGGTTGCGTCAACCCTTCCTGTTCCACCGAACGCTGCAGATCGGGGCTGTTTTCGTCGCGCTCCAGTTCGCGGATCAACGCTTCATGCCGTTCATCCAGCGGCACCTGCGCCAGCAGACGGTAGCTTTGCATACGCAGCGAGCCGGCCTTGTTGATGGCGTGCGCGTTGCCCTGAATGCTTTGCGACATCCAGGCGGAAATCCCCATGCCGGCCACGCCCAGAATGCCCGACAGCAACATCAACAGGGCGACCTGATTCACGATCGAAAGCGGGGCCAACAGGCGTTTCATAAGCACGGATTCCTGGCGTTTGGCACCGCTGAAGCTCAGGGGCGAAGGCGGCGACGGGATAAACAAGTAACGATTCAGCTGTATTTTTGATTATCCCTGAGCATAACCCCATACCTCGAATGAAGTACCCATTAGTTTCCGGCGGGGGGCAGGACGATAAAAGTGATGCGGATTTTATTTTTAATCCGTTGATTTCAATGTATTTAATTTTTAATTGTGGCGTACCCCTAAGGGGATGAGGGCGCTATTTGCGCCGCCAACTACTTGCATTCGGGTTGATATACATCAACTTTGCCGCCGGGGCCGCCCCCTAGGGTGTGCGGAATGATCCCCCGTGTCTGAGGTTTTTTATGTCGCAACTTGCAACGCCTTCATCAAAGAAAACCGGTGCGCTGATTCAGGACTGGCGTCCTGAAGACAGCGCCTTTTGGCAGCAGCGTGGCCATCGCATCGCCACCCGCAACCTGTGGATTTCCATTCCCTGCCTGCTGCTGGCCTTCTGCGTCTGGATGCTGTTCAGCGCCGTCGCGGTCAACCTGAACAAGGTGGGCTTCAACTTCACCACCGACCAGCTGTTCCTCCTGACGGCGTTGCCGTCGGTGTCGGGCGCTATTTTACGCGTGCCGTATTCATTCGTGATCCCGCTGTTTGGTGGCCGCCGCTGGACCGCCATCAGCACCTGCTTCCTGCTGGTGCCGTGCCTGTGGCTAGGGTTTGCGGTGCAGGACAGCAGCACGCCGTACAGCGTGTTCGTCATCATTTCTCTGCTGTGCGGTTTCGCCGGCGCCAACTTTGCCTCCAGCATGGCCAACATCAGCTTCTTCTTCCCGAAAGCGCGCCAGGGCGGTGCGTTGGGGCTCAACGGCGGGTTGGGAAATCTGGGCGTCAGCGTTATGCAGCTGGTCGCGCCGCTGGCGATTTCTTTCAGCCTGTTCGGCCTGTTTGGCGGCACGGCGCAAAATCAGGCAGAGGGGGGGCAGCTGTGGCTGGAAAACGCCGCCTGGATCTGGGTGCCGTTCCTGCTGGTTGCCACCCTCGCGGCCTGGTTCGGCATGAACGATCTGGCGGCGGCCAAGGCATCGCTGCGCCAGCAGCTGCCGGTGCTCAAGCGTGGGCATTTGTGGATGCTGAGTTTGCTGTATCTCGCGACCTTCGGTTCTTTCATCGGTTTCTCCGCCGGTTTCGCCATGCTGTCGAAGACGCAATTTCCGGACATCGTGATCCTGCATTACGCATTCTTCGGGCCGTTCCTCGGTGCGCTGGCACGGCCGGTCGGCGGCGCGCTGTCTGACCGTTTCGGCGGCGTGCGGGTGACGTTGATCAACTTTGTGGTGATGGCCGTGTTCGCCGCGTTGTTGTTCCTGACCTTACCGACGGCGGGTGAGGGCGGTTCTTTCATCGCCTTCTACGGCATCTTTATGGTGTTGTTCCTCACGGCGGGGCTGGGCAGCGGGTCGACTTTCCAAATGATCGCCGTCATTTTCCGTAAAATCACGGTCGATCGCGTGAAAGCGGCCGGCGGCAGTGATGAGAGCGCGCAGCGTGAAGCGGTGACGGACTCCGCCGCCGCATTGGGCTTTATCTCGGCGATCGGCGCTGCCGGCGGCTTCTTTATTCCCCAGGCATTCGGTACCTCGCTGGCGCTGACCGGTTCGCCGGCGGGGGCAATGAAAGTATTCCTGGTGTTTTATATCCTGTGTGTGGTCATCACCTGGGCGGTGTATGGCCGCAAGAAAAAGGCCTGAGTATCACACTGCTTTCTCAATCCCTCCCGACAGGGGAGGGATATTTCGCTCATTCCGAGTCATCTCTCCTTGCTTCCTCAGTGAAATTTTCTGTCTTTAGGTAAAATTCTCATCTCCGCTTGCCGTTTTTTTCTTTTTTTATAGCACTATCTCTCAATGTGGGAATATTTTCGCCAAAACGGATTATATTATTTGCACGCTTTTTCCGTTTTATTGAGAGTATTCTTACATTAAGGCGCTAATGTCTTTCCGAAGATTAAATGAAATTTTCGGGAGGGGAAGGCATAATTAGTGCGATTGTTATAAAATCAGTAATAGGCTTTTGTCTTAGATGCTGCACACACCGAGTGGAATGTGTCACGGGGTTAAATCAGATAACTCTCATTCTGTTTTTTTCGGCTTTTTGTAGTCTATCTGACAATCAGATTAGGTGGAAAAACACAATGAATTCACGGATAAGAATGAAATTTCACAATTTCATTCGATTAACAATTGAACGATGCCGCTAATTTTTTCTTTTTAAATCAATGAGGTGGTCATTTGAGCTTTACGGTAGCCATGAAAGAAATCCATGTTGCCAACAGGGAAAAAGAGTCATTTGGATAAACGGAACATCCTTAATAAGGCCTAATGTAAAAAATGAAATCAGAAAATTTTTATAAAGGCCAATATCCGATGAATGCAACCTGTTGAGTTTACATTTAATTTCTTGAACATTTTTTGATATTTCTATACAAAGTGTGCAGGACAGGCACGCTAAGGAAATTAAAAGTGAATCTTGATAAAAGAATAAAGATTAGGAATCTCGATGTTCTGACTCCTGCCGGGGAGAAATTTCGTCTGCGTTGGAAGGAGTATCAAATTCTTTCGCTGCTTGTCGCCAGATCACCAGAACTGGTTACCCGAACGGAAATTATAGAAAATATCTGGAAAGGAACTTACTGCTCAGATTCAACGATAAATCAAACAATTAAATCTATTCGCCAAAAAATTAGCGACACGGAACATACGCTTATCAGAACCATTCCTCGCTTGGGTTACAAGGTGGAAAATCAAGCGGCTTTTCACTTTATATCCGAGGATGAAGACTACGCTGATGATGATATATTAAATGGCGGTGAAGATATTAGCGTTGATATTCAAGCGGAACTTTCTGAAAGTGAAAGTGAGTCTTCTGAAACAAACGATGAAAAAATAGATAAGCCGCGTAAATCGACGCTGGTTGCTGCGCCTGTTGCTACGCTAGAGTCATCCCATGAACCCACTCGTGAAAAAAAGCCGACGACGGTGCGTCGCTTTTTCAGCATGCCCGCCAGTCGCGTAGTGAAATACCTGACGGTATTCGCTTCATTGCTGGTTATTTCACATTTTTCATATGTGCTCGGCAACCAAACTCGTCCGCCAGTGATCAATGACATTCAGAACAACACGCGCGTGGTGTTGACGCTGACGCTGAATAATCCTCATACCAACAGCCCGCAAACCCTGTTCTGCCTGTACCAGGGCGAGAGCATGGAGCAGGCGACCATCGAATGTGTCGACCCTAAGCAAGGGCAGCTTAAATTGCCGGTAAAATATGAGACCTCTTCGACGCCGGGCAAAGGTCGGATTAATCTCATATTGCCGAATAAAACCTTGCAATATCAAGTTGCTTACGATGTTAAAAATTAGTGCTGAATGAGGTTTTATCTTTAGCGATAATTTTACATTTGATGAAATCTTTTATTTCATTATTTGTTATTTGAAAGCCAGGTTCGATTTGTCCAGTCTGGAACTCATTACCTAACGCATATTAGCGTCCTGTTTCCATCGCGGTGACAGGAATAATGAGAACCTGCTGAGTGACAAATTATGGATAAGCGTAAAGTAGCTATTATCGGGGGTTCCGGTTTTATCGGAACACGCCTGGCGAAACGTCTCAGTGCGCGCGATGATCTGACGTTGGTCATCGTGGATAAGCAACCCAGCGCACATTTTCCGGCGCTCTATCAGTATGGCGACGTGACGCAACCCCAGACCTTGCAAGAACCGCTGGCGGGCTGCGACGCCATCATTAATCTGGCGGCGGAGCATCAGGACAACGTCGATCCCATTTCGCTCTATTACCAGGTCAATGTCGAAGGCGCACGCCATGTCTGCATGACCGCCTCCGCATTGAATATCCACCAAGTCATTTTCACGTCGTCGGTTGCCGTTTATGGGTTCGTCAAGCAGGAAACCGGCGAAGAAGGACGTTTCGAGCCTTTCAACCATTACGGCAAGTCCAAGCTCGAGGCGGAATACGTCTATGAAGCCTGGCGCAAGGCCGACGCCGAAAATAAATTGACCATCATCCGCCCGACGGTGGTGTTCGGCGAAGGCAACCGTGGCAACGTGTATAACCTGTTCCGCCAGATCGCCAGCGGACGTTTCGTGATGATTGGCAGCGGAAATAATATGAAGTCGATGGCTTACGTTGAAAATATTGCCGCGCGGCTGGAACATGCGTTGGATCAACAGTCAAGTTATCAGGTCAGCAACTACGTCGATAAACCGGACTTTACGATGAATCAACTGGTCGACGTTATTTCCTCTTCATTGGGGAGGGAAAATAAGACGATTCGCATTCCCTATGCCGTAGGCATATGCGGTGCAACCGCATTGGATGTCGTGAGTAAAATAAGTCGCAAGAAATTCCCAATCAGTCGCGTCAGGGTGCAGAAATTCTGCGCCAGAACGCAATTTAAAAGTAATGTGCAAAATAATTTCGTGGCACCGGTTGACCTTGATTCGGCAATCGAAAGAACCATTAAACATGAGTTTTCTGATAGATAACTTAACCGCACGCTGACGTTATTTAATTATTTCCGCCGACAAGCGGATAAGTCTGTATTTTTCAGGATTAATTCATGCTGACTTATATCCTGGCAGGATCAATTTTGTTTTTGTTAATAGCGCATTGGGAGCTGTAACTCAAGGGCGGTAGCGTGCTTATTCGCTGGAGGAACGATGTTATATCAACTGAGCGTGATATTTGTACTGGCGGTCGCGTGGGTCCTTATTGCCCGCCGGGCCGCCTTGACGGTGGGATTAGTGGATAAGCCCAATGCGCGCAAGCAACATCTGGGACATATTCCGCTGGTCGGCGGCATCGCCGTGTACCTGACGCTGATGCTGATGACGCTGTGGCAACCCGCCTGGCTGCCTGACAGCACCGTCTATCTGCTGTGCATCACGGCGCTGGTGGTGTTGGGCGTGCTGGATGACCGCTTTGATCTGCCCGTGGCGCCGCGCGTCATGGTGCAGGGAGGGATCGCGCTGGCGATGATGCTGGCGGCAGGGATGCAGCTTTCCTCATTGGGCTATGTTTGGGGGCATCAGGAAGTGATGCTCGGTTATGGCGCGTTGTTACTCACGCCGCTGGCGGTATGGGGAGCGATCAACGCCTACAACATGGTGGATGGCATCGACGGGCAACTGGGCGCCTTGTCCTGCGTTACCTTCGTCGCGTTGGCCATCGTGTTCGGGTTGGGCGGCCGGGAAGACCTGGCGCTGTGGTGTCTGGGCATGATCGTCGCGCTGTCGGCTTATCTGCTGTTCAACCTGAGCCTGTTCGGCGCGCGTAACAAGATCTTTATGGGGGACGCCGGCAGCATGGTGATCGGCTTCAGCGTGCTGTGGCTGGTGTTGCTGGCGACGCAGGGGCAGCAGGCGGTAATGCGCCCGGTCACCGCGCTGTGGCTGATCGCCATTCCGCTGATGGACATGGTGACCGTGATGGTGCGCCGCCTGTTGCGCCGCCAAAGCCCCTTCAAAGCGGGCCGCGATCATTTGCACCATATTCTGATGCGTCGCGGGCTCAATGCGCGTCAGGCACTGGCGATGAGCACCATGCTGGCGGTAACGCTGGCCTGCATCGGCATTTGCAGTGAAGTGTTGCAGCTGCGGGAAAGCCAGATGCTGGTGGCCTTTTTGTTCTGTTTTTGCGGTTATTTCGTCATGTTGCGCGAACCGCGTCAGGCGACGGTGTTCAGCGATAATCCGACCGTCGGCCGTTAATCCCCCCACGGGCTGCGGCGGCAGCCCGTTTATCACGGTACTTCCATGAATTTTCATTTGCCTCTTTTGATGCCGTTGGCCTTCACCTCCGCGCTGTTGAGCGGGTGTACGGTGGTCCCCGGCTCACATTTACCGACCAGCGGAAAAGCCATCGTCGTGCAGCAGGACGACGACTTCGATTTGAATGACCAGGTACAGGTCTACCGTATGTCGCCGATGCTGCTGCAGAAAATGCGGCGCGTAGAACCGGTCGCCCGACCGAATCCGGCGCTGGATCAGCGGTTGCAGAGCTATCAATACCGCATCGGCGTCGGCGACGTGTTGAATGTCACCGTCTGGGACCACCCCGAGTTGACCACGCCGGCCGGCCAGTACCGCAGCGCCAGCGACACCGGTAACTGGGTGCATGCGGATGGCACGATCTTCTATCCCTATATCGGGCGAGTGGCGGTGGTGGGCAAGACCGTCACCGAAGTGCGCAGCCTGATCGCCGGCCGTCTCGCGCAGTACGTGGAAAGCCCGCAGGTGGACGTCAGCATCGCCGCTTTCCGTTCGCAGAAGGCTTACGTGACCGGCGAAGTGAAAACCTCCGGCCAGCAGGCGATCACCAACGTGCCGTTGACCATTCTGGACGCGATCAACGCCGCCGGCGGCCTGACGGACAATGCCGACTGGCGCAACGTGGTGCTGACCCATCAGGGCAAAGAGCAGGTTATCTCGCTGCAGGCGCTGATGCAGCGCGGCGACATCAGCCAGAACGCGCTGCTGCAGCCGGGCGACATCCTCTACATCCCGCGCAATGACGAACTGAAAGTGTTCGTGATGGGCGAGGTGGGCAAGCAAGCGACGCTGAAGATGGATCGCAGCGGCATGACCCTGACCGAAGCCCTCGGATCGTCCGAAGGGATCAGCCAGACGGTGGCGGATGCGACCGGGGTGTTCGTGATCCGGCCGAGCGGCGGTAAAACGCCGCAGCGGCTGGCGACGCTGTATCAGTTCGATCTCTCCGACGCCAGCGCGCTGGCGATGGGCGCAGAATTTCAACTGCAGCCGTACGACGTCGTGTACGTCACTGCGGCGCCGGTCGCGCGCTGGAACCGTTTGATCGGTCAGCTGGTGCCGACCATCAGCAGTTTTAACGATCTCAGCGAGGCGACCTTGCGCGTGCGCAATTGGTAACTCCGCAGGGTGAATAAGGAACAGAAGATGAAAAACAATGCGCTGTCCGTGATGGTGGCCGAACAAGATGAAAAGCTGGAGTGGGAGCGTCTGATCGGGCCGCTGTGGGATAACCGTTGGCGGATCGCCGTCGTGACCGGTTTGGCCGGCGTGCTGGGCGTCGCCTATGCCCTGTTGGCGACCCCGGTGTATCAAGCCACGGCGGTGGTGCAGGTGGAGAAGCAGCTGTCTGGCGAGTCGCTGCTGCGTGAAACGCTGGACAGCTCGATGGGGCAAAATTCGGCGACGCAGGATGAGGTGACGCTGGCCAAGTCACGCTACGTGCTCGGCAAAACGGTGGACGCCCTCGGCTTGACGGTGCGCGTCAGCCCGGACTATTTCCCGGTCTTCGGCAAAGGCTTTGCCCGGCTGAGCGGCGAAAAGCCGCCGGTGCTGGACATCACTACGCTGACGACGCCGCCGGAAATGGAGGGCGAAGCGCTGACGCTGACGGTGCACGAGGGGCAGCATTACGAATTGAGCCATGACGGCGACAAACTGTTCAGCGGCGTGGTCGGGCAGCCGGTGGCACAAGGCGGATGGAACATGGCCGTCTCGGCGCTGGACGCGGCGCCGGGCGCCAGCTTTACCGTGGTCAAAGTCGCGCGTCAAGAAGCGGTGGACGATCTGCGTAAATACCTGGATGTGACACCGGGTGGCAAGGACAGCGGCATCATAACCTTTACGCTGCCGAGCGAAGATCCGCAGCGCGCCGAGGCGGTGCTGAAGAGCATCACCGACAATTACCTGCAGCAGAATGTGGATCGCAAAACGGAAGAGGCGCAGCGCATGCTGGCGTTCTTGCAAGAGCAGTTGCCGCAAACGCAAACCGCGTTGAATAACGCCGAAACCCAACTCAATCAGTTCCGCCAGCAAAACGACTCGGTAGATCTGTCGCTTGAAGCCAAATCGGTGCTGGATACCCAAGTGCAGCTCGAAGCCCAGCTCAACGAGCTGACCTTCAAGGAAGCGGAAATCTCCAAACTCTACACCCGCGCGCACCCGGCCTACCGGGCGCTGCTGGAAAAGCGCGCCACGTTGGAGGTGGAAAAGGCGCGTCTGGGTAAACAGGTGCAGACGCTGCCGAAAATGCAGCAGGAGATCCTGCGCCTTACCCGCGACGTGCAGGTGGATCAGCAGGTTTACATGCAGCTGATGAATAAGCAGCAGGAGCTGAGCATCAGCAAGGCCGGCACGGTAGGCAATGTGCGCATCATCGACGAGGCGGAAACCGCTATCCGGCCGATTAAGCCGCAAAAGGGGTTGATCGTGCTGTTGGCGCTGTTGCTGGGCGCGGCGGGCGCCGCCTCGGTGGTGCTGCTGCGCGCGGCTTTCCATCGCGGCATCAATGATATCGATACCCTGGAGAAGCGGGGCATCAACGTCTACGCCACCGTGCCGCTGTCGCCGTGGCAGGTGAAGCGCAACCGCGAGCAGCGTCATTTGCTGCCTAAATCCGGCGGCCGGCGTTTGCCGATCCTGGCGGTGGCCGAACCGACGGATCTGTCGGTGGAAGCGATCCGCAGCCTGCGCACCAGTCTGCATTTCGCCATGATGGAGGCCAAAAACAACATTCTGATGGTCTCCGGTGCCAGCCCGGAAAGCGGCAAGAGCTTTACCAGCACCAACCTGGCGGTGGTGGTGGCACAGGCCGGGCAACGGGTGCTGTTGATCGACGCCGATATGCGCAAAGGTTTCCTGCACCGCTGGCTGGCGGATGATGGGCATCAGGGCCTGTCCGATCTGCTGGTGGGCAACGTGATGACGGAACAGGCGGTGCGGAAAACCGCCATCGCCAATCTGGACTTCGTGCCGCGCGGCCAGGTGCCGCCGAACCCGTCCGAACTGCTGATGCACCGCCGTTTCGCCGATTTTCTGCGCTGGGCCGGGCAAAACTACGATCTGGTGCTGATCGATACGCCGCCGATTCTGGCGGTGACGGACGCGGCGATCGTCGGCAACCACGCGGGCACCTCGCTGCTGGTGGTGCGTTTTGAGGTCAATACCGTCAAGCAGATCGAAACCAGCATGCGCCGTTTCGAACAGAATGGGGTGACGATCAAGGGCGTGATCCTCAACGGCATGGTGAAGAAGGCGGCAACCGACATGAGCTACTACAACTTCGCCTATCCAAGCCACCGGGAAGATCGCCCGCAGGCAGGGGAATAAGCGGGTGAAGGCCATTATCACCAATGCCCTGTGGCTGATGCTCGAACGCGTTTCGCTCAGCCTGTCCGGCATCTTCGTCTCCATTTACGTTGCGCGCTATCTGGGGCCCGCGCAGTTTGGCACGCTCAACTATCTGTTGGCGACGATCGCCATCGTGGTGCCACTGGTGCAGTTGGGCGCCGACAGCATCATTTTCAACCGCGTCGCCCGCCGACAGCCGAGCGGCATTCGCCTGATGCTGGCGTCAATACGCCTGCGTCGTCGGCTGTTCCTGGTGGTGGCATTGCCGATACTGATATGGAGCTATTTCAGCCAATCGCCCGCCAGCCAACTGATGACGCTGTTGCTGCTTATCAGCGCCTATTTCTCGATTCAGGACGTGTACAAAATTTATTACGATGCCCGCCTGCAGTCGAAACGCAATACGCTGATCAACAACCTGGCGCTGCTGCTGTCGATCGGGCTACGGCTGGCGCTGGTGAGCGCCGCGCTGCCGCTGGTGTGGTTCGCGGTACCCTACATCCTCAGCAGCGCCGTACCTTACCTGGCGCGCCTCTGGTTATTCCGTGGGGAAGCTGCGGCCTCGCCGCGGGTTACGCCGCGCCAGGCCGGGCGCTACGGCCGTTATTTGCTCAAGGTGGGCCTGCCGTTGGCCATCTCCAGCCTGTCGATAGTGATCTATACCCGCATCGATCAAATCATGCTGGGCAATCTGATCGGCGAGCAGGCGGTAGGCTGGTTCAGTGCCGCCACCACCCTCAGCCAAGGCTGGGTTTTCGTGCCGATGGCGCTGATCACTTCGTTGATGCCGGGCATTGCCAGCTGTCGCGATCCGTTGGAGCAGGAGTACCGTATCCGGGTGCTTTATCTGGTGGTTCTGGGCCTGTCGTTGCCGGTGTTGCTGGGCCTGTGGTGGTTTGCCCACCCGGCCATTGCGCTGCTGTACGGTGCCGCTTTCCAACCGGCCGCCAGCATCCTGGCTATTTGTACGTTGACCTCGCTGTTCTCGGTCATGGGGACGGTTTCGTACCGCAGCATCGTGCTGTTCGCCGGCTATCGCTTTATCGCCATCAAGATGCCGTTGGTGGCTGTGGCGAACGTGGTGATGAATCTGCTGCTGATCCCGCGCTACGGCCTGATCGGTGCGGCGGTATCTACGCTGCTGGCGGAATTCATTTCGTTCTTCGTGCTGAACAGTTTATTCCGTGGCGGAAAAATTACCCGACTGCAGCTGACCTGTTTTTACTGCTTGCCGCGTCTTGTCAGCAAATTAAGGAGAGAGCATGTTAAACATCCTGGTTAAAAACATTTCCAAGCGCCTGCCCGATGCCTGGCACCATCAGGTTAAATACGCGCTCTATTTCAAGAAGCTGCCGCACCTGTCAAAACCGACCGGCTTCAGCGAAAAGATCATGCGCCGCAAAATTTATCCGCGCAGCATCTACACCACCTTGTCGGACAAGTTCAAAGTCCGTGAATTTATCGCCGGTCTGTGGGGCGAGGAGTATCTGGTGGAGCTGTATGCGCATGGCACTGAACTCAGTTACGAGATGTTCAGGCAATTGCCCAATGCCTTTGTGCTGAAGGCCAACCACGGCAGCGGTTATAACCGGTTGGTGTTCGACAAGCGGCAGGTTAGCTACGCGGAGTTGTACGATCTCAGCAACGCGTGGATGCGCAGCAACTTTTACGAGCAGAGTCGCGAAAAGCATTATCTGGATATCGAACCCTGCATCATGGTGGAGCGCATGTTGCTGGATGGCGAACAGGTGCCGAATGATATCAAGTTTCATTGTTTCAACGACAATCATGAAATTCGTATGTTCATCCAGGTGGATTACCAGCGTTTCGGCACCCATCGGCGCGATATTTTTGATATCGACTGGAACCGCACTGAAATCCGTATCAGCTTGCCGAATGCCGACGAACCGATGCCGCGCCCTACGCGGCTGGATGAAATGATACGTTTGGCTCGCCAGACCGCGCAGCAGTTCTCTTATGTCCGTGTGGATTTCTACCAGGTCGGCGAGAAGGTGTATTTCGGTGAGCTGACGTTTACGCCTGGCGCGGGGTTAAGCAAGCTGAAGCCGAAAAACATTGAGCAGGAATGGGGCAGTTATTTTACTGAGTAAACGCTTATGCTAAGAGTCGCCTCCAATTTTCAAATGCATGCCAATGCGGGTTATCATCAGTCTCGAGATTTAGTCAATCAATCAATCGTATTGACCTTCTTGCTGATGTTTTTCGTGAAAACGTTCCTGACCTCGGGATCGTTCAACAGCGAGCTGATTAATAAAGCCGTGCTGGGGCTTAATGGCCTGATGTTGCTCTATGTCGGCTATGCATTTTTTATCGCTACGCTGGCGGAAAAAGCGGTTGCGGGTTTTTTGGTTCTGCTGTTTCTTCTTAATATTGCCACCGGGCATGGTGATTATCTGTTTGGTGCGGTATTCAGCACGGCGGTGATAATTTTATTTCGTCGCATCGAAATGGAGCGTGGTGCTGAAATGTTTGCCATCGCCTTTGTGGTGGCAGGGTTGCTGGTGGTTATTCCTTATACCTTTTACACCGAGGGATTTGTTTACCTTGATGAACGTTACGGCAACCGATTAACGCTGGGGTTCGATAATCCGAATACCCTGGCGTATTATTCTTTTGCCCTGTTCGCCACACTGCTGTGCCTGATCGACCATGCGAAATTAACGCGTGGAATGAAAAATATCGCTTCGTTGGCAGTATCGGCGATCATTCTCCCGGTGCTGATGTATTCCTATTCACGCACCTGTTTTATGCTGGCGTTGTTGATGTTGCTGCTGTTTTGGCTGGCGCCGCTGCTGCGTGTCGCGCCCAACAGAAAAGTCTGCATCGCGCTGACGTTGGTCATTGTCGGCTTTCAATTCGCCAGCGTTATACGCTGGGGGAGTAATCCGGCGTTGGACGTCCTCTTGAACCAGGCGTTGACCGGGCGGATCTGGTTCTCCTGGCAGATGTTTCAGGCGGTGGGGCTACCCAATCCGCTGTTCGGCATGAATATAGAGCCTTATAAGCCAGTCGATTTCTTCTTCATCGCTATGTTTTATTCGGCCGGTGGCATCGCCTCTGTCGTCATGCTTTTTTGTTATTTTCACTTGTTGGGCAATATGCGCAGGCTGAGTCGATTCATGCGCTGGGTGGTGGTCGTTTTCCTGCTGACAACCTTTACGGAAACCTATTTTTTGGTCCCGGTATTTAACGTGTCATTATTGTTGCTTTGCCGTGGAAAAGAAATGATAAATTCTAATTTGGAGGGTTAAGAAATGGATTTCTCGATCGTGATCCCTATTTATAATAGTGCGCGCTACCTGCCGAAAACGCTGAAGCGGATTTTCAACGCTTGCCAAGGGTTCGACTATCAGGTGATTTTGGTTGATGATTGCTCTGACGAGGATGACATCAAATATATTCGCCAGATAGCGGCAACTAATAGCAACGTGATGCTGCATGAGAAAAAACAGAAGAGCAATGCGGCGGTATCGCGCAACTTAGGTACCAAGTTAGCGCAATCGGAGATCGTGTTTTTTCTCGATTCGGATGATTATTTCACGACCAACTATATTATTCGCCGCATGAAGAAGCATGAAGATCGCCATATTGATATTATCTTCGGCAACTATGCAGAGGTGAGCGGCGATTCGGTACGCGACTTCAACTTCCACTACAAATCCGGTTCTTCCGGCGAGGATTTTCTTTTTCTGGAAATGGGCGATATTCGGTCATCCACCATCAGCATGCGTAAAAAAAGCGATCGGCGCTTTTTATTTCCCGAGTTTCTCAACAAGCATCAGGATTGGGGCTTTCTGGTCAACGCCACCAATTTGGGTGCGCAAGTGGCGCATGACGCCGGCGGCGGGGTGTTTCTCGACGTGGGGCGCTACGGACGCATGACGGCGAAACTTAATCTGGAGGCCAGCGACCGCTTTATCAATACCTTCCTCAGCCCCAGCGATCGCCATATCAGCGGATTCGCCTGCAAGCACCTGCTGGCCTCGCTGTATTCGGAAAATGCCCAGGCGTTCAATTATTACTCGTCGCGCATCGTGCGGCACAGCCTGAGCGGCAAGTTCAAGGTGATCAAATGGTATGGCGATTGTCTGGCGCGACTGGGGTTGTTCTCGGTTGGCGGCCGGCTGCTGCGCAATGTGCGCCAGGGATTCAGGAGATGATATGCAACCACGCAAGGTAATCATCGTTATCGAAAATATGGCGGGCAAGGGCGGCACTGAACGGGTCGCCAGCGGTTTGGCCAATGCGCTGGCGCATCTGCCGGGTTACGAGGTGGCGGTATTTTCGCTGTTTGGCGAGCGGAGTTTCTTTCCGCTGGCGAGCGACGTCCGGCTGCGCTGCGGCGGCGGCGATTCGCTGTTCTGGCCATGGCGGTTGGCGTTGGCGCTGCGGCGTGAACGCGCGGACGTGATCATTACCGTTTCCATGGGGAAACTGTCGGTGGTGATGACGCCTTTTCTGCGTTTGTTCTGTGCCCGCAGCCGGCTGCTGTTGAGTGAGCACGTCAGCTTTCACCAGTATCCGCGCGTATTTAAATGGTTGAAGTTGCTGGTTTACCGGCTGGGCGATCGCGTGATTTTCCTGACGCGGCAAGATAGCGACGCCATCGCTCGCTGGGTGGGGGCCGGGAAGTGTCGGGTGATCGAGAACGTTTCGCCGTTCGGCGCGCAGGCGCCGACGCCGGCGCTGCAGAAAAAGGTGGCGCTGGCGGTGGGGCGATTGAGCAATCAGAAAGGCTTCGATCGTCTGATCGCGTTGTGGCGAGGCGTCGTGGCGCAGGTGCCGGATTGGCGACTGCTGATTATTGGCGACGGTCCGGAGCGCGACGCATTGCAGCGACAGATTGAAGACGCCGGGTTGGAGCGGCAGGTGAGCCTGCTGCCGGCCACCGCCGACGTGGCGGCCTATTATCGCCAGGCCAGCCTGTATCTGATGACTTCTCGCTATGAGGGACTGCCGATGGTGCTGATCGAAGCCATGAGTTTTGGCCTGCCGCTGGTGGCCTACGACTGCAAGACCGGCCCGGCCGAGTTGATAGACGATGGCGTCAACGGCTATCTGGTGCCCGATGACGACGCCGCCGCCTTCAGCGAAGGGGTGATCAAACTGATGCTCGATCCGGGTTTGCGTGAGCACTTTTCTATCGCCGCGTTAGAAAAGTCTCGTCGTTTTTCTCCCGAACGTATTTATCCCCAGTGGCAACAGCTCACCGAGTGAGGACAAAATGGAAAAGATATCCGTAATCATGCCGGCCTACAATGCGGCGAACTCTATTAAAGAGTCGATTCTAGGCGTGCTGAACCAGCGATTTACCGATTATCACCTGTATGTGATCGATGATGCGTCCACCGACGATACTGCCGAGGTGGTGCGGCCGTTTATCCACGATCGTCTCACCTACATACGCAATGAGCACAACCAGGGCGTGGCGGAAACGCGCAACATCGGCATTGAGGCGGCGAGCGGCGACTATATCGCCTTCTGCGACAGCGATGACGTATGGCTGCCCAACAAGCTGTCGCGCCAGGCGAGCATTTTGCAAACCCGCCGCTACGACGTGGTGTGTTCCCATTATTACACCTTCGAAGACGATCTGAAATTGATCAAAAACACCCGTGGCGCGGATGAGCTTATCGGCTATCAGGACATGTTGAAAAGCAACTGGATCGGCAATCTCACCGGTATCTACAACCAAAAGCGCATCGGTAAGGTGTATCAGCAAAAAGTGGGCCATGAGGACTATTTGATGTGGCTGGCGGTGCTGCAGAAGGCGCGTAACGGCCTGGCCTACTGCATTCCCGAACCGCTGGCCTGTTACCGATTGTCTACCCATTCGCTGTCGGGCAACAAAATCCGCGCCGCGGACTGGCAATGGCGGATTTACCGTCAGCATTTGGGGCTGTCTTACCAGAAATCCTGCTATCTGTTCGCCACCTATCTGTTCAATGCCGTGGTGAAAAGGAAATGACCATGAGGGGGATGTATCAGAGGGTGGCTCTGGGCTGTTGCGCCTTGTGGGGCGTTTCGGCTCTGGCGCAGAGCTGCCAACCCAATCTGTTGACCAACCCCGGCTTTGAGCAGGGTCTCAGCGGCTGGCGAGCGCAGGGCGCGCAGGCCGACGGCGATGCGCACAGCGGCAGTGGCAGTCTGCGTTATGACAATGCAGATGCCGCGCAGTACCGTACCTTCAACCAGGCGCTGCAGGTTGTGCCTGGGCAGACGATCGATTTCGGCGTCTGGCTCAAGACCCAGGACGTACGCGGGCAAAGCCGCGACGGCGGCGCCGGGGTCTATTTGCAGAGCTTTGATGCGCAGGGGCGCTTTCTGGAAGGCAGCTATCCGGCTGGGGTGACCGGCGACAGCGGCTGGCGGCAGGTGAGCGCCAGCTATACCGTACCGCCGCAGGCGGCGCGAATCACTTTTGGCGTTTATCTGCGCAAGGGGAGCACCGGTACCGCCTGGTTTGACGACGCCTATGCGTGTGCTCGAGCGCCTACGCCGGCGTTGTATCAGCTCGGCGCGTCGGCGCAGGGGAGGGTCGACACGCTGGTCGTCACTTCGCAGCCGCAGCGTTTGCAGGTCGACAGCGAATTGCTCAATGCCGAGGGGCAGGTTGTTCACCGTAGCCGCGACCGTTATCAGGTTGAAGGGCAGCGCCGTATCGAATACCCACTGCCGACCGGCCTGGCCCAGGGGGAATACCGGCTGCGTCAGCAGGTCACCGGGCAACAATCCCAGCCGGCACAGGGCAGCGAGCTGTCTTTTCGCGTCGGGCAGCCTGCGGCCAAAGTGGCGATCGACAGCGAAGGCTTTACCCTGCGCGACGGTCAACGGCTTTTCCCGTTGGGCATTTACGCCAACGTGGCGACCGATGAGCATTTGGCGCGCATCGCATCGGCGGGATTCAACACGGTGCTGAACTATGATTACGGGGAAAAGAAAGATCCTTACGCCTTTTTCCGCAACGCACGCAAGCGCGGGCTGCTGGTCATTTACTCCGTCAAAGATCAGTACCGCGGCAGCCGTTTCGCGCCGGCCGTCCGCGGTGGCGACTACGCGGCGATGACGGCCTGGTACGTGCAGCGCTTGCGCGCTCAGCCCAACCTGCTCGCCTGGTACATCAACGATGAGCTGGGGCCGGAATATCTCGATAAGATCGAGGAAAAAAACCTGCAAATAAAGCGGCTTGATGGCGATCATCCCACCTTCCAGGTGTTGAACAAAACCGGGGAGTTGGACGCCTACTTTAACAGCAGCGACATTTTGGCGACCGATCCTTATCCGGTGGGGAACGATAGCGATCTGACGCGCACCACGCGTTATACCGAACTCACGGTGCAGGCCGCCCGCCAGGCGCGCGGGGCCTGGGTGGTGATGCAAATCATGGATCACGCCGCTTATGACGCCCGCCGCAGGCCATATCCGCCGTCAGAGGCAGAAATCCGCAATCAGGCCTGGCAGGCGTTGATCGGCGGCGCCAAGGGGCTGCTGTTTTATTCTTATACCGATCTGTTTTACAAGCGCAAAACCGGCCGCTTCGACCAACGGGAGTTTGACGCCGCCTGGCGTGGTGTGGCTGCCGTGTCTCAGCAAATCGCCGCTTTCACCCCGTATCTGCTGACGGGAAAATCGATGCCGCTGGCAGGAAGCGATCCGCAAATGTCGGCGCGGATGTTTGTTCTGGGCGATCGCGCCTTGCTGCTGGTAGCCAATCCTTACTATCGAAAGGGAAGCACCCGATTGCGCCTTCCGGCGGGCTGGCGGCAGCAGGAAGGGGGGGCGGAGATCACGCTGGCGTTGCCCACCGTGGGCACCGCGACGCTGTGGCTCCAACGCTGAAAGCGCCGAGTTATCGTCACGCGGGAGGTTTCTCCCGCGTCCTACCCCCAAATACCCCGTCTTGTCTCCTACCTGCCCGCTCTCCTCTTGATTTCCTTGTTTATTCGTTATAATTCAATAGATTAAATTAATTTTCCGCACCTATACTTTGGTGGTATTTCTCACCCGGCGCGCGCGTCGCCTCCCGCTTTCTCTTGATCGCAATCAATTTGCCGCCGGTTGGCCGTCAGTAGGCTGGCGGCAGATTGAGCATGTCTTCTTATAACGACAAGAGCCTTCAGGAGCATTCCGGATGAGCAAATTTTTAGACCGTTTCCGCTATTTCAAGCAGTTGGCGGAGCCTTTTTCTGGCGAGCACGGCCAGACCTTGAACACCAACCGCGACTGGGAAGACGGCTACCGCAGCCGTTGGCAGCACGACAAAGTGGTGCGTTCCACCCACGGCGTAAACTGTACCGGTTCCTGCAGTTGGAAGATTTACGTGAAGAATGGTCTGGTGACCTGGGAAACCCAGCAAACCGACTACCCGCGCACCCGGCCCGATCTGCCCAACCATGAACCGCGCGGCTGCCCGCGCGGCGCCAGCTACTCCTGGTACCTGTACAGCGCCAACCGGCTGAAATACCCGCTGATGCGCAAGCGTCTGCTCAAGCTGTGGCGCGAGGCGAAAGCGCAGCACAGCGATCCGGTCGCGGCCTGGGGGTCTATCGTCGGCGATGCGGAAAAAGCCAAAAGCTACAAGGTGGCGCGCGGCCGCGGCGGCTTCGTCCGATCCAGCTGGCAGGAGGTCAATGAACTGATCGCCGCCGCCAACGTCTATACCGCCAAAACCTTCGGCCCGGACCGTATCATCGGCTTCTCGCCGATCCCGGCAATGTCGATGGTGTCCTACGCCGCCGGCGCCCGCTATCTGTCGCTGATCGGCGGCGCCTGCCTGAGCTTCTACGACTGGTATTGCGATCTGCCGCCGGCCTCGCCGATGACCTGGGGCGAGCAGACCGACGTGCCGGAATCCGCCGACTGGTACAACTCCTCCTACATTATCGCCTGGGGCTCCAACGTGCCGCAGACGCGCACTCCGGACGCCCACTTCTTTACCGAAGTGCGTTACAAGGGCACCAAAACCGTGGCGGTGACGCCGGACTATGCCGAAGTCGCCAAGCTGTGTGACCACTGGCTGAATCCGAAGCAGGGCACCGACAGCGCGATGGCGCTGGCGATGGGCCACGTGATGCTGAAAGAGTTCCATCTCGATCGCGAAGTCGGCTACTTCCGCGACTATGTGCGCCGCTATACCGATATGCCGATGCTGGTGCTGCTGGAAGCGCGTGAAGGCGGCCATTACGCCGCCGGCCGCCTGCTGCGCGCCGCCGATCTGGTGGACGGACTGGGCCAGGAAAACAATCCCGAGTGGAAAACCGTCGCTATCGACAGCCGCAGCGGCGATCTGGTGGCGCCGCAGGGCTCCATCGGCTTCCGCTGGGGCGAGAAGGGCAAGTGGAACCTGGAACAGCGCGAGGGCAAGTCGCAACAGGAAGTCGAGCTGCAGCTCAGCCTGTTGGGCATGCATGACGACGTTGCCGAGGTGGGCTTCCCGTACTTCGGCGGCGCCGACAGTGAGCATTTCAACAGCGTGGCGCTGGACGAGATCCTGCTGCACAAACTGCCGGTGAAACGCCTGCAGCTGGCGGACGGCAGCGAAGCGCTGGTGACCAGCGTGTACGACCTGACGCTGGCTAATTACGGCCTCGAGCGCGGGCTGGGCGACGCCAACTGCGCCGCCGACTATGACGAGGTCAAGGCCTACAGCCCGGCCTGGGCCGAGCAGATCACAGGTGTGTCGCGCCACAACATCATCCGCATTGCCCGCGAGTTCGCGGAAAACGCCGAGAAGACTCACGGCCGTTCGATGATCATCGTCGGCGCCGGCGTCAACCACTGGTATCACATGGATATGACCTACCGCGGCTTGATCAACATGCTGATCTTCTGTGGTTGCGTCGGCCAGAGCGGCGGCGGCTGGGCGCACTACGTCGGCCAGGAAAAACTGCGGCCGCAAACCGGCTGGCTGCCGCTGGCGTTCGGCCTCGACTGGCAGCGCCCACCGCGCCATATGAACAGCACCTCGTTCTTCTACAACCATTCCAGCCAATGGCGCTATGAAACCGTCGGCACCGACGAGCTGCTGTCGCCGCTGGCGGACAAGTCGCGCTTCGGCGGCAGCCTGATCGACTTCAACGTGCGCGCTGAGCGCATGGGCTGGCTGCCGTCGGCGCCGCAGCTGGGCACCAACCCGCTGCGCCTGGCGGAGCAGGCCCGCGCCGCCGGCCAGTCGCCGGTCGAGTTCACCGTCGACAGCCTGAAGAACGGCACGCTGGGCTTCGCCGCCGAGCAGCCGGACAATCCGCAGAACTTCCCGCGCAACCTGTTCGTCTGGCGCTCCAACCTGCTGGGCTCCTCCGGCAAGGGCCATGAGTACATGCTCAAATACCTGTTGGGCACCGAAAACGGCATCCAGGGGAAAGATCTCGGCCAGCAGGGCGGCGTGAAGCCGCAGGAAGTGGAATGGCGCGAGCAGGGCGGCGAAGGCAAGCTGGATCTGGTGGTGACGCTCGATTTCCGCATGTCGAGCACCTGCCTGTACTCCGACGTGGTGCTGCCGACCGCCACCTGGTACGAAAAAGACGACATGAACACCTCCGACATGCACCCGTTCATCCATCCGCTGTCGGCGGCGGTCGATCCGGCCTGGGATTCGAAGAGCGACTGGGAGATCTACAAGGGCATCGCCAAGGCCTTCTCCGAGGTGTGCGTTGGCCATCTGGGCCAGGAAACCGACGTGGTGACGCTGCCTATCCAGCACGATTCCGCCGCCGAACTGGCACAGCCTTACGGCGTGCAGGACTGGAAGAAAGGCGAGTGCGATCTGATCCCGGGCAAAACCGCGCCGCACATCATCGCGGTGGAACGCGATTACCCGGCCACCTACGAGCGCTTCACTTCGCTGGGGCCGCTGCTGGACAAACTGGGCAACGGCGGCAAGGGCATCAGCTGGAACACCCAAACCGAGGTCGACTTCCTCAAGCAGCTTAACTACGTCAAGGCCGACGGCCCGGCGGCGGGGCGGCCGAAGATCGAGAGCGCGATAGACGCGGCGGAAGTGATCCTGTCGCTGGCGCCGGAAACCAACGGCCAGGTGGCGGTAAAAGCCTGGGAGGCCCTGAGCAACGTCACCGGCCGCGATCACCGGCATCTGGCGCTGAACAAGGAAGACGAGAAAATTCGCTTCCGCGATATTCAGGCGCAGCCGCGCAAAATCATCTCCAGCCCGACCTGGTCCGGTCTGGAAGACGAACACGTTTCCTACAACGCCTGTTACACCAACGTGCACGAGCTGATCCCGTGGCGCACCCTCAGCGGCCGTCAACAGCTGTATCAGGACCACGAGTGGATGCGCGCCTTCGGTGAAAGCCTGCTGGTATACCGGCCGCCGATCGACACCCGCGCCGCCCAGCCGTTGCTCAACAGCAAGCCGAACGGCAACAAGGAGAAGGCGCTGAACTTCCTGACGCCGCACCAGAAGTGGGGGATTCACTCCACCTACAGCGACAACCTGTTGATGCTGACGCTGTCGCGCGGCGGCCCGATCGTCTGGCTGAGCGAAGACGACGCCAAAGATCTGGGCATCGCGGACAACGACTGGATCGAGGCCTTCAACGCCAACGGCGCGCTGACGGCGCGCGCGGTGGTCAGCCAGCGTATCCCGGCCGGTATGACCATGATGTACCACGCGCAGGAGCGCATCGTGAACCTGCCGGGCTCGGAGATCACCAGCCAGCGTGGCGGCATCCACAACTCGGTGACCCGCGCCTGTCCGAAGCCGACCCACATGATCGGCGGCTATGCGCAGCTGGCCTACGGCTTCAACTACTACGGCACCGTCGGCTCCAACCGCGACGAGTTCGTGGTGGTGCGCAAGATGAACCGCATTGATTGGTTGGACGACGAAGGCAACGACTACGCGCAGGGCAGTCAGCAGGAGAACAGCAAATGAAAATTCGTTCGCAAGTCGGCATGGTGCTGAATCTGGACAAGTGCATCGGTTGCCACACTTGTTCGGTCACCTGCAAAAACGTCTGGACCAGCCGCGAGGGTATGGAATACGCCTGGTTCAATAACGTGGAAAGCAAGCCTGGCGTCGGGTATCCGCACGCCTGGGAAGATCAGGAAAAATGGAAGGGCGGTTGGATCCGTAAAATCAACGGCAAGCTGGAACCGCGCATGGGCAACCGCGTCGGCGTGCTGGCGAAAATCTTCGCCAACCCGGACGTGCCGGCGCTGGACGACTACTACGAGCCGTTCGATTACGACTACCAGCATCTGCACACCGCCAAACAGGGCAAGCACCAGCCGGTGTCCCGCCCGCGCTCGCTGATCACCGGCCAGCGCATGAACAAGATCGAAAGCGGCCCGAACTGGGAGGAGATCCTCGGCGGGGAATTCGAAAAACGCTCGCAGGACAAGAATTTCGACAACCTGCAGAAGGCGATGTACGGCCAATTCGAAAACACCTTCATGATGTACCTGCCGCGCCTGTGCGAGCACTGCCTCAACCCGGCCTGTGTCGCCACCTGCCCGAGCGGGGCGATCTACAAGCGCGGCGAAGACGGCATCGTGCTGATCGACCAGGACAAGTGCCGCGGTTGGCGCATGTGCCTGACCGGCTGCCCGTACAAGAAAATCTACTTCAACTGGAAGAGCGGCAAGTCCGAGAAGTGCATCTTCTGCTACCCGCGCATCGAAGCCGGGCAGCCGACGGTGTGTTCGGAGACCTGCGTGGGCCGCATTCGCTACCTCGGCGTGCTGCTGTACGATGCCGACCGCATCGAGCAGGCGGCGGCGGTGGAGAACGACAAGGATCTGTATCAGAGCCAGCTCGATATCTTCCTCGATCCGCATGATCCCAAGGTGATTGCTCAGGCGCTGGCGGACGGCGTGCCGCAGGGCGTCATTGAAGCTGCCCAGCAGTCGCCGGTGTACAAAATGGCGATGGATTGGAAGCTGGCGCTGCCGCTGCACCCGGAATACCGTACGCTGCCGATGGTGTGGTACGTGCCGCCGTTGTCGCCGATTCAGTCCGCCGCCGACGCCGGCGAGTTGGCGCACAGCGGCGTACTGCCGGACGTCGAGAGCCTGCGCATTCCGGTGCAGTATCTGGCGAACCTGCTGACCGCCGGCGATACCGAACCGGTGTTGCTGGCGCTGAAACGCATGCTGGCGATGCGCCATTACAAACGGGCGGAAACCGTCGACGGCGTGGTGGACACCAGCGCGCTGGAGCAGGTTGGCCTGAGCGAAGCGCAGGCGCAGGAGATGTACCGCTACCTGGCGATCGCCAACTATGAAGATCGCTTTGTGGTGCCGTCGAGCCACCGCGAGCTGGCGCGCGAAGCCTTCCCGGAAAGCAAGGGTTGCGGCTTCAGCTTCGGCGACGGCTGCCACGGCAGCGACGGCAAGTTCAACCTGTTCAACAGCCGCCGCATCGACGCCATCGACGTGACCGCGAAAACCGCGCGGTCGGAGGACGCCTCATGATCAGCCTGAAAGTGATCGCCCGCCTGCTGGATTACCCGGAGCAGGTCCTGTTTGACCATCAGCAGGCGCTGATCGAGGCGCTGGAGCCGGCCAGCGAGCTGGATCTGCACCACAGCGCGCAGCTGATTCTGTTTATCCGCCGCCTGTGTGCACGCCCGCTGCTGGACGTGCAGGCCGACTATTGCGAGCTGTTCGATCGCGGCCGCGCCACCTCGCTGCTGCTGTTTGAGCACGTGCACGGCGAGTCGCGCGATCGCGGCCAGGCGATGGTCGATCTGATGGCGCAGTACCGCGCCGCCGGGCTCGAGATCGACAGCCGCGAGCTGCCGGATTTCCTGCCGCTGTACCTGGAGTATCTGGCCAGCCGCAGCGCGGCGCAGGCACGGGAAGGGCTGCAGGACATCGCGCCGATCCTGGCGCTGCTGGGCGCGCGCCTGCAACAGCGCGAAAGCCCGTACGCGGTGCTGTTCGATCTGCTGTTGGCGCTGTCCGGCAGCGAGGTGCAGGCCCAGACGCTGGAGACCCAGGTGGCGCAGGAGGCGCGCGACGATACGCCGCAGGCGCTGGATGCGGTGTGGGAAGAGGAGCAGGTCAAGTTTCTCGGCGAACAGGGCTGCGCCTCCGCCCAGCAGACGGCGCACCAGCGGCGCTTCGCCGGCGCGGTGGCGCCACAGTATCTGGACTTGACGGATGCGTTAACCGGAACCAAAGGACGCTAATCATGCAATTTTTGAATCAGTTCTTCTTCGATATCTACCCTTATCTGGCCGGCGCGGTGTTCCTGATCGGCAGCTGGTTGCGTTATGACTACGGGCAGTACAGCTGGCGCGCCGGCTCCAGCCAGATGCTGGATAAAAAGGGCATGCGGCTGGCGTCCAACCTGTTTCACATCGGCATTATCGGCATCTTCGCAGGCCACTTCCTCGGCATGCTGACGCCGCACTGGATGTATGAGGCCTTCCTGCCGATCGATGTGAAGCAGAAGCTGGCGATGATCGCCGGCGGCGCCTGCGGCCTGATGACGCTGATCGGCGGCGCGCTGTTGCTGAAGCGCCGGTTGACCAACCCGCGGGTGCGCGCCACCAGCAGCTTCGCCGACATCATGATCCTGACGTTGCTGGTGGTGCAGGTGTGCCTCGGTCTGCTGACCATTCCGTTCTCCGCCCAGCATATGGACGGCAGCGAAATGATGAAGCTGGTGGCCTGGGCGCAGGCGGTGGTGACCTTCCACGCCGGCGCCTCTGCGCACCTGGAGGGCGTGGCGATTATCTTCAAACTGCACATGGTACTGGGTATGACGCTGTTCGTGCTGTTCCCGTTCTGCCGCCTGGTGCATATCTGGAGTGCGCCGGTCGAGTACCTGACCCGCCGTTACCAGCTGGTGCGCAACCGCCGCTGAGCCTGACCCCGCCGCCGCCGATCGCCAGCGGCGGCGCTATTCCGATAATTCTCCCGCCACCTGCCCATTCTCGCCGCCTTGCCGTAAACTGAATATCTCAGTAATGTTACGCTTATGCTTCCGCCGACGGATGTCGGCCCGTGGTAGCCGATAACAAGAGATACCGCCTTGATGAAAGGCCTTTTGGGACATAAAAACCGGGGATGATCCGCATGGCCTTAACGCCGTGCGGGAGAATCGCTTTATGGATAGTCAGGTTAATCAATAACAATAATGACCACACAATGTCGCTCACCCGAGCTGTTGCCTCTGAAAATCATCGCCACCGGGGCCGCGTTGCCGCCCAACCGCGTGGCCTCCTCTACGCTCGATGCTCGCCTGGGGAAACCGGCCGGCTACGTTGAAAAACGCTCGGGCATCGTTTACCGCTATCACGCCGCCGACGACGCCAGCCAGGCCGAGCTCGCCGCTGCCGCGCTGCAAGACGCGCTGGCCCGCAGCGTCATGCCGGCAGCCTCCATTGACCTTTTGATCTCCGCCTCGGCGATATCTGTGCAGGCGCTGCCGTGCACCGCCGCGCATATTCTCAAGGTCGCCGGGCTGGCACCGGGTACGCCGGGCTTCGACATCAACAGCAGCTGCGTCAGCTTTATCTCTGCGCTGCAGGTGGCGGGGGGGCTGTTGAACGCCGGGACGTATCGGCGTATCGCCATCGTCTCGGCGGATCTCGCTTCGCGCGGCATCGACTGGCAGCACGAAGAGTCGTCGCTGATCTTCGGCGACGGCGCCGCCTGCGCCATCGTGGAGCGCGGTGACGGCACCGGCGGCATCCTCGCCAGCCTGGTGGAAACCTATCCCGCCGGCAGCGAGCTGTGCGAGATCCGCGCCGGCGGCACGCGCCGCAACCCGCGCGTCGGCATGTGCGAGCAAGACTTCCTGTTTCATATGCAGGGCAAGCCGCTGTTCCGTCAGGCGTCGGCGCTGATTGAGGGCTACCTCGACCGGCTGCTGAGCGCCAGCGGCTTGACCCTGGCGCAGATCGCCACCGTGGTGCCGCACCAGGCCAGCCATTTGTCGCTCGAACATATGCGCAAACGGCTGCACGTCTCCAGCGAGGCGCTGGTGGACATCTACCGTCATCACGGCAATCAGGTGGCGGCCTCTATCCCGACCGCGCTGCATGCCGCCGTGACCACCGGGCGCTTTAACCCCGGCCAGCCGGTGATGCTGATCGGCACCGCTGCCGGGCTGGCGCTGGCCGGCATGGTGTTGCTGCCATGAGGGTGCTGGTGACCGGGGCGACCAGCGGGCTGGGGCGCAACGCGGCGGAGTGGTTGCTGGAGGCCGGGCATCAGGTGCGCGCCACCGGCCGCGATGAGCGGGTTGGCGAAACGCTGCGTCAGTTGGGCGCCGAGTTTTGCGCGCTCGATCTGGCGCAGGCCACGCCGCAGCAGTGCCGGGAGCTGGTGATCGACTGCGAGTGGGTGTGGCACTGTGCGGCCAAGTCATCGCCCTGGGGCGGTAAAGCAGAGTTTCACCGCATCAACGCCGCGGCGACGGAGAAGCTGGCGGAGGCGGCCGGGCGCTGCGGCGTGCGGCGCTTCGTGCATATCTCCACGCCGGCAATCTACTTCGATTTTCAGCCGCATTACGATCTTGATGAGGGTTATCGCGCCCGGCGCTTCGCCAATCACTATGCCGCCAGCAAATATGCGGCCGAACAACGCCTGTTGGCGCAGGCGAAGATCTATCCGCAAACCACCTACATTATACTGCGGCCGCGCGGCCTGTTTGGCCCGTATGATCGGGTGATCGTGCCGCGGCTGTTGCAACAGCTCGAACGCGATCGCGGCGTGCTGCGGCTGCCCGGCGGCGGGCAGGCGTTGCTGGATCTGACCTTTGCTCCCAACGTGGTACACGCCATGGCGCTGGCCAGCCGGCAGCGCGGATTGCCGTCCGGCGCCGTGTACAACATCACCAACCACCAACCGCAGCGGCTGGCGGAGATGCTGGATGCGCTGCTGCGTCAGGCGCTGGGGCTGCGCTACCGGCTGCAGGCCGTGCCGTATCCGCTGCTGCATACGCTGGCCGGCGGCATGGAGCTGTGGGCAAGCCTGAGCGGCAAGGAGCCGCTGCTGACGCGCTACAGCGTGGCGGCGGTGCATTTCGACATGACGCTGAGCCAGACCCGCGCGATCGAAGAGCTGGGCTATCGGCCGCGTTACTCGATGGAGGAGGGGATCCGCCTGACCGGCGAGTGGCTGCGGCAGCAAGGAGGCGGACAGCATGGCTAAGGTCACCGTATTTGAAGTGGGCTATTGCACGCATATCGGCTGCATGGCGCTGCGCGGCGCCGGGTTCCGGGTGTGCAAATTCCCGGCGCGCGCCTATCTGCTGGAGGTGGGGGAGCGCCGCTGGCTGTGGGATACCGGCTACGCGCATTATTTTCAGCAGCACACGCAATCGGGGCTGTTCAGCCTTTACCGCCGCATGACGCCGGTCTACTTCGACCCCGCTGAGTCGTTGGTGCATCAGCTGCGTGACGCCGGTTACGCCGAAGGCGACATTCAGGCGCTGATCGTCTCGCATTTTCACGCGGATCACATCGCCGGGCTGCAGGATTTCAGCCACCTCGATTTTATTTGCTCCGGCGAAGGCTGGCAGCAAACCCGCGGGCTGCGCGGTTTCGCGGCGCTCAAGCGCGCCTTTATTCCCGGTCTGATCCCGGCAGATTTCGAGAGCCGCCTGCAGTTTATGGAAGCTTTTCCCTCGGTGGCGTTGCCCGCGCTGCTGGCGCCGTTCGATCTCGGTTACGCGCTGCCGGGCAGTGAAGGGCAGATCGTGCTGGTGCCGCTGCCGGGGCATGCGGCCGGCCATATCGGCGCCTTTATCCTCACCGACACCGGCTGGACGCTGTTGGCCAGCGACGCCGCCTGGTCGCCGCAGAGTTACCAGACGCTGCGCGGGCCTTCGCGCCTGGCTAATCTGGTAATGGACGACGCGGCGGCGTATACCCGCACGCTGGAGCGGCTCAACCAGCTGTGGGCGGGCGGGCAGGTCAACATTTTGCTGTGCCACGAGGGGGACCTGTGATCCCCTTCATGACCCTTTGGCACTATTTCCGCGCCCGGCGCCTGCGCTTTGGCGATCGTGCGGCGCTGGAGGCGCATCAGGCCCGGCAGCTCGTGGGCTTTGCCCGTCGGGTGCTGAGCCAGAGCCCCTATTTTCAGCGGTTCAGCCACCGGCCGTTCGCCGAATGGCCGCAGATGGACAAGGCGCTGATGATGGCGCAGTTCGACCGGATGAATACCGCCGGCCTGAGCCGGGAGGCGGTGCTGGCCTGCGCGCAGCGTAGCGAGGCGGATCGCGATTTCACGCCGAAGATCGGCCGCTACAGCGTCGGGTTGTCGTCCGGCACTTCCGGGCAGCGCGGCGTGTTTGTCGTCAGCCCGCGCGAACAGCAGGTGTGGGCCGGCGGCATGCTGGCGAAGATGCTGCCGGACGGGCTGCTGGCCGGTGAGCGTGTCGCCCTGTTTCTGCGGGCGGACAATAACCTCTATCACAGCGTGAACAACCGTTGGCTGAGCCTGGCGTTTTACGATTTGCTGGCGCCGTTCAGCGAGCATCTGCCCGCGCTGGAACGGCAGGCGCCCAGCATCATCGTGGCGCCGGCGCAGGTGCTGCGCGCCTTGGCGCTGGCGGTGCTGGCCGGGCAGGTGACGCTGCCGGTCAAAAAAGTGATTTCGGTCGCCGAGGTGTTGGAAGAACAGGATCGCCGCCTGCTGATGCAGGTATTTCCGGCGGTTGGCGAAGTGTATCAGGCTACCGAGGGGTTCCTGGCCGCGACCTGCGCGCACGGTACGCTGCATCTGAACGAAGAGTTTTTGCATATCGAACCGCAGTGGATCGACGAGCAGCGTTTCACGCCGTTGATCACTGATTTCACCCGCAGCACGCAGCCGATCGTGCGTTATCGGCTGGACGATGTGCTGGTGCTGCGCAAGGAACCCTGTCCGTGCGGGCAGCCGACGCGGGCGATTGCGCGTATCGAAGGGCGGCGCGACGATCAGCTGATGCTGCCCGATGCGCAGCGGCAGCCGCAGGCGGTATTCGCCGATGCCTGCAGCCGGACGATCGCCAATGCGTTGCCGCTGGCCAGCGATTACCGCCTGATCCAGCGCGGCGAGCACCGGCTGGAGCTGATCGCCGATTGCAGCCCGGCGGCGTTGGCGCACTGCCAGGCGCAGCTGATCGCGCTGTTCGCTCGCCAGGGCATCGCCACCGATCGGCTCGAATGGCGGTTGACGGCGCAGGCGGTTTTGCCGCAGTTCGATCGCAAGCGGCGGCGCATCGTGCGCCAGGCGGAGGAAGCATGAAAAATACGCTGTTCAGGCTAGGGCACATGTTGCTCGGCTGGGGGACGGTCGGGGTGGTGTATAGCGTGACCGATCGCCTGCAGGGGGCGGGAACCCTGTTGCCGCCGTCGGCGCTTGACCGGGCGATCCCGTTCAACCCGGCGGCCATTTGGCTCTACCTGTCGTTCTTCCTCATCGTCCCGGCGGGCTATTTGCTGGCGCCGCTGCGGCGAATCAAATGGCTGACGCTGGCGATGCAGCTGACGGCGCTGGGCGCCGGGGCCGTTTACCTGCTGTGGCCGACCACCATGGCCTATCCGCAGAACGAGGGCGTTGGGATCAGCGCGCAGCTGCTGGCGGCGTTAACGCAGGTGGATTCGCCGCAGAACTGCCTGCCTTCGTTGCACATGGCGCTGACGGTGCTGGCGGTGTGGGCGCTGAGCGACGGCGAGCGCAAAATGCGGACGGCGCTGTGGATGCTGTGGGGTGTGGCGATCGCGTTCTCCATTCTGCAGCTGCGTCGCCATTTGTTTGTCGATTTGGCAGGTGGCGCCTTGCTGGCGCTGTGCGCCGGCGGGCTGGCCCTGCGCATCAAGACTCTGCGCAGGCGCGTAGTTAAAGGAGAAATGGGATGAGCGATCTGGCGTTGCCGATAGTGTTCATGCTGTTCATCGTGGTGGCCGAGGCGGTGGCGCTGCATTGGGGGCGCCGTGAGCCGGTCAACTGGCACGATCTGGTGTTCAATCTGAACTCCGGCCATATCATGCTGTGGCTGTTCCGCGGGCTGGAGATCACCTGCTACGGCTACGTGGCCGCGCATTTCAGCCTGGGGCTGCTGGACGCCTGGCCGCCGCTGCTGATGTGGCTGTTCGCCCTGCTGGCGTGGGACTTCGGTTTCTATTGGCTGCACCGCCTGCACCACCGCTTTCGCGTGCTGTGGGCGGTACACGTGGTGCACCATCAGGGCGAGCACTTCAATCTGTCGCTGGGGGTGCGCAACTCCTGGTATTCGTCGCTGACGTCGATTCCGTTCTTTTTGCTGCTGGCGCTGGCGGGCGTGCCAGTGTCGGTGTTCGTCACGGTGTCGATTTTTCACTACAGCATTCAGCTGTTTAACCACAATGCGCTGACGCCGAAGCTCGGCGTGCTGGAAAAAATCCTGGTCACGCCGGCGCACCACCGGGTGCACCACGTCAAGGACATGGCGTATTCCAATAAGAACTTCGGCGGCAGCTTTATCTTCTGGGACAAACTGTTCGGCACGTTCTGCCCGGCGTTACCGACCACGCCGTTCAGCTACGGCGTCAGCGGCGATCGGCCGTCCGCCAACCCTTTCTGGGCGAGTAATCTGCCGTTCCTGCGCTATTTGCGCCTGACATGGCGCCCGGCGCAGGGCAGGCTGCGCGACCGCCGTTCGGCGCTCTGCGTCTTCAGCGGCGCCATGCTGTTGTTCACGCTGGTGGTCGGCTACGTCTACCAATACGGTTACGGTTACGGCGACATCAGCTGGCCGCAAATGGCGCTGCTGGTGCTGTTGGCGTTGGGATCGGTAGCGCTGGGCGGCATGACGGAAGGGCGACCGTGGGCGAGCGCCGTCTGGCTGCTGATCGCGCTGGGCATGCCGCTGCTGTTTATCGGCTATCTTGGCTGGCCGCAGCGCTATTGGCATATCGCCATGGCCGCCGTGGCGCTGCATGCCCTGTGCGTCGCGCTGGGCTGGGGGCGAGTGGCCGCACCGGCCGCCGTGGAGGAACCGCATGGCTGACTCATTACCGCCGCTGCGTTTCCCCACCGATGGCGAGCAGGCGTTTCATCGCGATCTCAAGCGCGCGGCGCACGCCTGCCTGGCGGGCGATCATCGCTATGCCGATACCGCGCGGTTGGCCAAGGCCGCGCTGTTGCTAGCGCTGTGCATCGGGTTTTATGCACTGAGCCTGATGCAGCATCAACCCTGGGCGTTTTTCCTCTGCTATTTCCTGTTCGTGGCTATGGGCATGCTGCTCAACGTCAACGTCAATCACGATGCTTCGCATAACGCCTTCTTGCGCGCGCCCTGGGCCAATCGCCTGGTGGGGCGGTTGGTGACGCTGCCGCTGGGCGTCGATCCGGACTACTGGCGCACGCGGCACGTGGATTACCACCACGTTTACGCCAACGTCGAACACTACGATCTGGACACCGAAGAGAACGGCTTTTTCCGCCAGACGCCGTTCCAGCGCTGGCGGCCGCATATGCGCTATCAGCATCTGTACTGGCCGCTGATCGCCGCGCTCTCGCTACCCTACATCGCGTGGATTTTCGATTGGTCCGATCGGCTCGATAAAACGCCGCTGCGGGAAAAACGCGTGCTGGCGGGGCGCGGCGGTTGGGCGCTGTTCGTGCTGTGCAAATTGCTCCATGTGGCGCTGGTGCTGGTGGTGCCGCTGATCCTGTGCCACCTGCACGGCATCGGTTGGGGCTGGGTGCTGTTGGCTTACGCGCTCAGCCAGATGTTTGCCTCGCTGCTGGTGGTGTTCCTGCTGCTGGGCACCCACTGGGCGCAGGCCGAGTTTTACCCGGCACCGGCGGGGGACAACATGCCGCACGGTTGGTACCGGCACAATTTCGCCACCGCCTGCGACTGGCAGCCCGAGCCGCGCTGGCTGGAGCACCTGACCGGCGGGCTGAACTATCACCTGACCCATCACCTGTTTCCCGGCTGGAATCACCGCCACTACCCGGCGCTGGCCGCCGCGGTGGCGGAGGTCGCACAGCGGCACGGCATGGCGTACCGCTGCATCGGCTATCGCGAACTGCTGGCGCAGCAACAGCGCTTCTTGCGCCGAATGGGGCAGCCATGAAGCCGCTGCGCCCGTTAGCCTATCGGCGTGACGACGGCGGGTTGCATCGCGCGCTGATGCAGGCCGCCCAGCATTATTTGGCGGCCAACGGCGATCACCGCTTCGCCGACGGCGGCATGCTGGCGAAGGTGGCGCTGCTGTTAACGCTGTGCGGCCTGTGCTACGGGCTGAGCCTGCAGCAGCAAAACGGCTGGGCGTTTTTCGCTTGCTACTTCGGTTTTATCTTTATCGGCATGTTCCTGACGGTGAACGTGGTGCACGACGCCTCGCATAACGCGTTTTTCCGTCGGCCCTGGGCCAACCGTTGGCTGAACGCCCTGGTGAGCGTCCCGCTGGGGCTGGATCCCGACTGCTGGCGCGTGCGTCACGTGCTGTTTCACCATGCCCATAACAACATCGAACATTACGACCCCGACATCGACGCCAACGGCGTGCTGCGGCAAACGCCGTTCCAGCGTTGGCGGCCCTTTATGCGCGCCCAGCGTTACTATTGGCCGCTGGTGGCGGCGCTGACGTTCCCGTACTACATCTGGCTGTTCGACTGGCTGGACCGGGCGGGTCGCACCCGCGTGGCGGCGCGCATGGCGCAGCAGGGCGTGCGCGGCTGGTGCGGGTTTCTGGCGGGCAAGACGGCACACCTGCTGCTGGCGCTGGCGATCCCGTGCTGGCTGCTGCCGCCGGCCATCGGCATCGGGCAAATCCTGCTGGTCTATTTGCTGAGCCAGATGCTTTCTTCCTTGCTGTTCGTGATGTTGATCATCGGCACCCACTGGGCCAAGGCCAATTTTTACCAGGCGCCGGCGCAGGGTGCGATGCCGCACGGCTGGTATCACCACGTGTTCGCCACCACCTTCGACTGGCTGACTCGGCCGCGCTGGCTGGGATACTGGCTCGGCGGGGCGAACCTGCATTTGACGCATCATCTGTTCCCACACTGGAGCCATCGCCATTACCCGGCACTGAGCCGCATCATCGGCGAGGTGGCGCCGCGTTTCGGCATCAACTACCGCCTGCTGGAGCTGGAGGAGCTGTTGCGCCTGCAGCAGCGCTTCCTCAGCGCGATGGGGCGCAAACCGCATTAGCGTTGCATGTGGATTGTGCGAGGCGTTACGCAGTTCACTAATTGAACGATATTTGCCCTTCCAGTAGACTTTCCCCCTGTGAATCAACGGCCACAGGAGGTGGACTATGCGCAGCTTGCCGATTCGGTTATCGAACAAAATTGATGATGATCTGAACGATATTGCCCGGCGTCACGGGATGGAAAAAACCGAGGTAATCAAAATGGCGTTTGCACTGATTACCCTTGCCGATAAGTACTGGATGAAACAGGATGGTACTTCTCTTGGCATTGTACGGGAGAAGGGTGAACAGCTTGAAGCGGTGGGGCGGGTCGTGGAGATCTTCCCATGAACATCGAAAGCCGTAATTTGCACGATGAGGCCAGCCAGGTTTATCTGGAGCAGGTCTTGGTCTTCGACGAAATGGAGCGGCTGCGCCTGGCGCGCCAGGTGCTGTGCGGGATATTTGCGGTCAGCGTGGGCGTATTCGCCGCCCACGCGTATTGGGAGAAAAATGAAGCGCTGAGACAAGCGTTCGAGCTGGTGAAGATCGGCGCCTTGCCGCTGGTCACGCTGGTGGTTTCCTTCTACTTTCCCAACAGCGCGGCCAGATAAGGCGCCGCGTCAATGCGACTTCATGCCCGCCGCGGTCATCAGCAGGCGGAACAGCGAGGCGACCACGAACAGCCCCAGCACGCTGGCGCTCCAGATGATCACCAGCCAACCGATGCGTTTCCACCAGGGCGCCGGCGCAGCGGTTGCCGTTTTATCTTGCATAGCGTCCTCCCTCCTCAGTGATAGCCGTGTTCATGGCTGATCTTGCCGCGGAACACGTAGTAGCTCCAGAAGGTGTAGACCAGAATGATCGGGATGATGAACAGCGCGCCCACCAGCATAAAACCGAGGCTCTGCGGCGGGGCGGCGGCGTCCCACAGGCTGATGGCCGGCGGGATCAGGTGCGGCCAGATGCTGATGCCAAGCCCGCTAAGGCCAAGGAACACCAGCAGCAGCGTCAGCATGAACGGCGAGTAGTGCGCGCCGCGTTTTACCCCGCGTTGAATCCCCCAGGCGCTGAGCAGCACCAGCACCGGCACCGGCAGCAGCCAGAACAGGTTCGGCAGCGTAAACCAGCGGGCGGCGATTTCTGGATGCGCGATCGGCGTCCAGATACTGACCGCGGCCAGCACCAGCAACAGGATCGCCAGCAGCGGCGTCGCCAGGTGATACATGCGCGCCTGCAGATCACCGGCGGTTTTCATCACCAGCCAGGTACAGCCGAGCAGGGCGTAGGTCACTACCAGCCCCAGCCCGCAGAACAGCGCGAACGGCGTCAGCCAGTCCAGCGCGCCGCCGGCGTAGGTGCGGCCTTCGACCGGGAAGCCATTGATCACGGCGCCTACCACCACACCCTGGCTGAAGGTGGCGAAGATTGAGCCCCAGATGAACGCCTTGTCCCAGATATGGCGTTTCTCCGGCTTCGCCTTGAAGCGAAACTCGAAGGCCACGCCGCGGAAAATCAGCCCGATCAGCATCAGCGTCAGCGGGATCGCCAGCGCGTCGAGGATCACCGAGTAGGCCAGCGGGAAGGCGCCGAACAGCGCGGCGCCGCCCAGCACCAGCCAGGTTTCATTGCCGTCCCACACCGGGGCGACGGTATTCATCATCAGATCGCGGTCGCCGCTCTCTTTCACCCACGGAAACAGGATGCCGATGCCCAGGTCGAAACCGTCCATCACCACGTACATCATGGTGCTGAACACGATGATGATAAACCAAATCAGCGGAAGATCGATACCCATGTTCAGCTCCTGTCGTCCAGAGTGTCGTTGACCGCGGACAGCGGACGCGCCGGCCGGCCCTCGGTATTGTCTTCTTGGTGTTCATGCGGCTGCGGCCCTTTGCGGATCAGGCGCATCATGTAGGAATACCCCACGCCGAACACCGAGCAGTAGACGATGATGAACGCCAGCAGGCTGATGCTCATGTGCAGGTCGCCGTGCGCGGAGACCGCGTCCTTGGTGCGCAGCAGGCCGTACACCACCCACGGCTGGCGGCCGATCTCAGTGGTGAACCAGCCCGCCAGCAGCGCCAGCAATCCGGAAGGACCCATCCACAAAATGAAGTACAGGAACGGACGCGACTGATACAGCCCGCCGCGCCAGCGCAGCCACAGGCTCCACACCCCGGCCAGAATCATCAGCATGCCCAGCCCGACCATGATGCGGAACGACCAGAACACCACGGTGGAGTTGGGGCGATCTTCCGGCGGGAAGGATTTGAGCGCCGGCACCTGCTCGGTCAGGCTGTGGGTTAGGATCAGGCTGCCGAGGTACGGCACCTCCAGCTTGAAGCGGGTCTCTTCGCGCTGCATGTCCGGCCAACCGACCAGGATCAGCGGCGTGGCTTCGCCCGGCGGGTTTTCCCAGTGACCTTCGATGGCGGCGATCTTCGCCGGCTGGTGTTTCAGCGTATTCAGGCCGTGCGCATCGCCGATCAGCGCCTGCACCGGCGCGACGATCAGCGCCATCCACATCGCCATCGACAGCATCTTGCGCATTGCCGGGGTGTCGCGGCCGCGCAGCAGATGCCAGGCGGCCGACGCGCCGACGAAGAACGCCGAGGAGAGGAAGGCGGCGGTGGACATGTGCAACAGGCGGTACGGGAAGGACGGGTTAAAGATGACCTTTAGCCAGTCGACCGGTACCACCTGGCCGTTGATGATTTCATGCCCCTGCGGCGTCTGCATCCAGCTGTTGGAGGCCAGGATCCAGAAGGTGGAGATCAGCGTGCCGAGCGCCACCATGCAGGTAGCGAAGAAGTGCAGGCCGGGGCCGACGCGGTTCCAGCCGAACAGCATCACGCCGAGGAAACCGGCTTCGAGGAAGAAGGCGGTCAGCACTTCATAGGTCAGCAGCGGCCCGGTAATGCTGCCGGCGAACTCGGAGAAGAAGCTCCAATTGGTGCCGAACTGATAGGCCATCACCAGCCCGGACACCACGCCCATACCGAAGTTAACGGCGAAAATCTTTGACCAGAAGAGGTAAAGCTCACGGTAGGCTTCATTGTGCGTTTTCAACCATAACCCTTCCAGCACCGCCAGATAGCTGGCTAAACCGATGGTGATGGCGGGGAAGATGATATGGAAAGACACGGTGAAGGCGAACTGTATTCTGGCGAGTTCCAGTGCATCAAGACCCAGCATGGCGCCTCCTAGGGTTGAACATAAATTAACCTCTTGAGTATAGCTGTCATTTTTATGTGAAATACTTGGCGTTAAGTTAAGCACGGAGTACAGTGACTATAATAGTGACAGTTATTTTACTTTTTCATATAACAGTTAATGGTTATGACCCGATACGAGCAGCTTGCGCAGCAGATTAGAGAACAGATCCAGAACCGGGTGTGGCGGGCGGGCGACAAACTGCCTTCGCTGCGCGAGAGCGGCAAACGCGCCGGACTGAGCCTGATGACGGTGGTGCAGTCCTATCAACTGCTGGAGAGCCAGGGGTGGATCGTCGCCCGCCCGCAGTCGGGCTACTACGTGGCGGCGCGTCCGCAGCCGCTGCCCCAGCCTTCGCGTGGCGAGAAGCTGTTGCTGAGCGAGCAGGTAGACATCAACGCCTTTATTTTCGACGTGCTGCAGGCCTGCAAGGATCCGGATATCGTGCCTTTCGGTTCGGCCTTTCCCGACGCCACGCTGTTCGCCCAGCCGAAGCTGGCGCGGGCGCTGAGCAGCGTAGCGCGCAAGTTCACGCCGCACAGTTCGCTGGCCAACCTGCCGCCGGGCAACGACGCGCTGCGGCGGCACATCGCCCAACGCTATGCGCTGAGCGGCATGCAGGTTGCGCCGGACGAAATCGTCATCACCGCCGGGGCGATGGAGTCGCTCAGCCTCAGCCTGCAGGCGGTGACCCAGCCGGGCGACTATGTGGCGATCGAATCGCCGGCGTTTTACGGCGCGCTGCAGGCGCTGGAACGCCTGCGGTTAAAGGCGGTGGCGATCGCCACGCATCCGCAGGACGGTATCGATCTGGACGCGCTGCAGCAGGCGGTGGAACAGTATCCGATCAAAGCCTGCTGGCTGATGACTCACTTCCAAAACCCGCAGGGCGCCACCCTGCCGGAGGCCAACAAGCAGCGTCTGGTGACGCTGTTGCGCGACCGACAGATTTCGCTGATTGAAGATGACGTTTACGGTGAGCTGTACTTCAGCGCGGAACGGCCGCTGCCGGCCAAGGCGCTCGACAGCGGCGGCCAGATCCTGCACTGCTCGTCGTTTTCCAAATGCCTGGCGCCGGGTTTTCGCGTCGGCTGGGTGGCGGCGGGGCGTTATGCGCAGCAGATCCAGCGTTTGCAGCTGATGAGCACCGTTTCCACCAGCGTGCCGACCCAGATGGCGCTGGCGGATTATCTGCTGCACGGTGGCTACGATACCCATCTGCGGCGGCTGCGGCGCCTGCTGGCCCAGCGCCAAAGCGCGATGCGTCAGGCGATTGCCCATCATTTCCCGCCGACGGTGAAGGTCAGCCAGCCCGACGGCGGTTACTTCCTGTGGCTGGAGCTGGATCCGGCGCTGTCGTCGATGGAACTGTACCGGCGGGCCCTTTCCCGGGGCATCAGCATCGCGCCGGGGCGCATGTTCACCACCGGCGACCATTTCAACCACTGCTTCCGCCTCAACGCCTCTTTTGAATGGAACGACCGCTTTGAAGAGGCGATCAAAACCTTAGCCAAACTTATCCGGGGGCTGGCGGCGGCAGGCTGAACCGCGTTTTGCACGGCGCTTCGCCCCAGAAAAATTCATAATGCTTTTTTCGGCAATGGAATGCCGGTTTCGTTGTTAGACAGCCCTCCAGCCGCCCATTACTCTGCGATAAATTTTGTCACATTTTTATCAACGGGAAGACGAGGGGCTGTGGGTGAGCAGAATAAAAAATAGGTTAAACAAACTGTTGCGATATCGGCTGACGCCGCTGGCGTTGGTCTGCGCGCTGGGGCTGAGCGCCGGCGCGCAGGCGGAAACGCTGGGCGAAGGCATCACGCCGGCCAGCGACGCCGCTCAGGTACCGGCCGCCGCCAAGCTGCGCAAAGACACCGTGGTGGCAGGCATCTCGGAGCCGCAGGGGATTTTCAACCCGTATCTGTTCACCAACGGCTGGGACGAGAACGTGACCGACGTGATCTTCAGCCGCCTGATCGGCCTGGACAGCCAGGGCAAGCCGGAAGGGCGATTGGCGGAGTCCTGGCAGGTCAGCCCCGATAATCTGACCTACACCATCAAGCTGCGGCCGAATCTGGTCTACAGCGACGGCTCGCCGCTGAAGGCCGACGATATCGCCTTTACCCTGACGCTGCTGCACGATCCGGCCTATGACGGCGACACCGACATTACGCCGGCGCACATCCAGGGTGGAGCCGAGTATAAAAACGGCACCGCCGCCGGCATCAGCGGCCTGAAGGTGATCGACGATCGCACCATTCAGATCGTCACCACCCAACCGGGCGCGACTACGCTGCAGCTGATCGGCGGCCCGGTGCTGTCGCGGGCTTACTACGGCAAAGACTATCAGCGCGGCAAGCTTGACGGCGTACGCGCCTTCAACGGCAAGCCGCTCGGCAACGGCCCCTATATTTACGACAAGTACGTGCCGGGGCAGGAGATCCGCTTCCACGCCAACCCGAACTTCTACCTCGGTGCGCCGCCGATGGCGCGCTTTATCTACCGCGTCACCAACCCGGCCACCAACTTCCAGCTGTTCCAGACCGGTGAGACCGACTACGACGCTTTTACCGCCAAGCCGGACGATATCGAACAGCTCAAACTGCTCGGCTTCGCCAATATCAACCTTTACAGCTCAAGCGATTACAGCCGCATCGACTTCAACCTCAGACGTCCGGCGCTGCAGGACAAACGGGTGCGTCAGGCGCTGATCTACGGCCTGGATCGGCAAAGGCTGATCGCCGTGGTGTACCAGGGTTACGGCAAGGTCGCCAACCAACCGATCTCGCCGATCTCTTGGGCTTATGACGCGAACGGCATCAATCCCTACGCTTACGATCTCGACAAGGCCGGGAAGCTGTTGGACGAGGCCGGTTGGCGAGTGGGCGCGGACGGCATTCGGCAAAAAGACGGTAAAAAACTGGAGCTGACGCTGCTGGTGACCAAAAAGCTGATCAACGATGCACTGGTGCCGATCGCCAAGGATAACTATCGCCGACTCGGCGTGGTGCTCAAGCCACAGGTACTGGATTTCAATGCGCTGCTGGCGCAACGTAAGGCGAGCAATTACGACCTGGCGTCCCTCAGCACCAGTACGCTGAACGATCCGCACGATGGCGTGCGCGATTTCATCAGCAGCGAGAGCGAAACCGGTTATCACAACCCGCAGGTAGACGCGCTGATCGCCAGGGCCAACGCCACGCTGGATATCGCGCAGCGCAAGCCGCTGTACCACCAGCTGTATCAAGCGCTGGCGGACGATCCGCCGGTGATCCTGCTCGGCAACCGCGAGATTTTGAGCGCCAGCAGCGCGCGCGTCACCGGCTTTAAACCGGATATCTACAACGGCTTGGTCGGCAGCCTGCCGAACGTCAAACCGGCGCCGTAACGCCCTGACGCCGCCGCGCCACTCCGGGCGGCGGCGATGGAAATCGCGATGAGAAATTTTATCCTGCGCCGTCTGTTGCAGACTATCCCGATGCTGCTGTTGGCTTCCTTGCTGATTTTTTGCATCTTCGCCCTGGCGCCCGGCGACTTTATCGACGGCAACATCAACCTGACCGCGCAACGCGCTGCCGAGCTGCGGGCGCTGTACGGGTTGGATCAGCCGTTGTTCAGCCGCTACCTGCACTGGCTCGGCCGGCTGCTGCAGGGCGATCTCGGTTTTTCGCTGCAGTATCAGATCCCGGTCAGCACGCTGCTTAACCAATACATCTGGAACTCGTTCCTGCTGGCGGCGGTGGCGATGGTGCTGTATTGGGGCATTGCGCTGGCGGTGGGGGTGATCTCGGCGATGAAACCCTATTCGCTGTTCGATCATCTGATCACCGTGGCGGTGTTCGCCGCCATGTCGTTTCCGACGTTCTTTCTGTGTCTGCTGCTGATCAAATGGTTCGCCGTCGATCTGCACTGGTTACCGGCGGGCGGCATGCTGCGCACCGGCAGCGAGGCGAGCGGGCTGGCTTGGGCGCTGGAAGTGGCGGCGCATCTGCTGCTGCCGGTGCTGGCGCTGGTGATGTTGCAGGCCGGCAGCCTGACGCGCTATTTCCGCGCCAGCATGCTGGACGTGATCCGCATGGACTATATCCGCACCGCGCGCGCCAAGGGGCTCAGGGAGAAAACGGTGATCCTCAAACACGCGCTGCGCAATGCGCTGCTGCCGATCGTCACCCTGCTGGGGTTCGAGCTGCCGGGATTGTTCTCCGGCGCGCTGATCACCGAAAAAATCTTCAATTGGCCGGGCGCCGGGCATATCCATATCGATTCGCTGGCGGCGCGTGATTACCCGGTACTGATGGGGTTCACGCTGTTTCTGGCGGCCCTGACCATCCTCGGCAATCTGCTGGCGGACATTCTGTACGCCTACGCCGATCCGCGCATTCGCTTGAGGTAACGCTATGTTGGCCACGTTGTTTTTCGGTCGCCGTCGCCGCTGGCGCCAGGCGCAGCTGCCGGCACTGGCGCAACTGTCGCCGCCGCCCGCCGCGCAGGCCTGGCGACGGCTGCGCCGCCACCGGCCGGCGATGATATCGCTGGCATTGCTGATGCTGTTGGCGCTGCTGTGCCTGATTGGGCCGTCGCTGTCGCCGTGGCGCGACGACGCCGGCGATGTGCTGAATATCAATCAGGCACCGAGCGGCGCGCACTGGTTGGGCACCGATTTTCTCGGCCGCGATATCTGCACCCGGCTGCTGCTGGCGGGGCGGATATCGCTGACCATCGGCCTGGTGTCGATGCTGCTGTCGGTGACGCTGGGCTATGTGCTGGGTGCGCTTGCCGGTTATCTGGGCGGCGTGGCGGATCGGCTGATCATGCGCTTCGCCGATCTGCTGATGACCATTCCCGGCCTGCCGCTGCTGATCATCATGGGGGCGATGCTGACCGAGCTCGATGTCTCGCCGGACTACCGCATCTACATGGTGATGATCATGCTGAGCCTGCTGGGCTGGCCGTCGCTGGCGCGGCTGGTGCGCGGCCAGATCCTGTCGCTGCGCGAGCGGGATTTCATGCTGGCCACCGAGGTGCTGGGGCTCTCCACCCGTCGGCGTCTTTTCGGCCATCTGCTGCCCAACACCGTGCCGATTTTGGTAGTGGTGGCCACCATGGCGGTGGCTAACGCCATCCTCAGCGAATCGGCGTTGAGCTACCTCGGGCTGGGCGTGGTGCCGCCGACGCCATCGTGGGGCAACATGATGGATGCCGCCAACAGCCTGATCGACTTTCAGCGCCGCCCCTGGCTGTGGATGCCGCCGGGGCTGGCGATTTTCGTCACCGTGGTGGCGATCAATATCTTGGGCGACGGCCTGCGGGACGCGCTCGATCCGAAAATGAACGGGGTAACACGATGAGTCAACCGCTGGTGGCGTTCGATCGACTGTCGGTGTCGTTTCAGGGAGAGCAAGGGCCGGTGCGGGCGGTGCAGCAGGTCAGCCTGGAACTGCTGGCCGGGCAAACGCTGGGGATCGTCGGCGAGTCGGGCTGCGGCAAAAGCGTGACCGCCATGGCGCTGATGGGGCTGTTGCCGCAGCCGCTCGCGCAGGTAGACGGCGGTGAAATTCGCTTTGAAGGGCAGAACCTGCTGTCGCTGCGGGCATCAAAGATAGCCGATCTGCGCGGCAACCGGCTGGCGATGATCTTTCAGGAACCGATGAGCGCGCTCAATCCGGTGTTGACCCTCGGCGAACAGTTGGTGGAGCCGCTGATTCGCCACCTGGCCCTGTCGCCGAAAGCGGCCTGGGGTCAGGCGGTGCAACGGCTGGCGGAAGTGGGGTTGGCGCGTGCGGAGGCGCTGATGCGCTGCTACCCGCATCAACTGTCTGGTGGCATGCTGCAGCGTGTGATGATCGCCATGGCGATCGGATGCCGTCCGGCGCTGCTGATCGCCGATGAGCCGACCACGGCGCTCGACGTCACGGTACAGGCGCAGATCCTGGCGTTGCTGCGCGAGCAGAGCCGGCGACACAACATGGCGATGATTTTGATCACCCACGATCTTGGGGTGATCGCCCAGATGGCGGATCGGTTGGCGGTGATGTACGCCGGGCGCGTCGTCGAGCAGGGCACGACGCGGGAAGTGTTGGCCGAGCCGCGGCATCCTTATACTCAGGGGCTGATCGCCTCGCGGCCGGTGCCGGGCCAGCGGCTCCGCCGCCTGTATTCCATTCCCGGCCAGGTGCCGGATCTGGCGCGCTTGCCTGAACACTGTGCGTTTGCCGAGCGTTGTGCGCAGGCCTCCGCTCGCTGCCGCGATGGCATCCCGCCGCTGTACGGCACACCACAGCGCCAGTCCGCCTGTTTCCTCAACGCCGGAGGGCGCCCCCATGTCGACTGAACCTCTGGTGGAAGTGAAAGGATTAAAGAAATATTTCCCGCTGCGCGATGGGCTGTTCGGGCGAACCACCGGCCAGCTGAAGGCGGTGGACGACGTCAGCTTCAGCATTCGCAAGGGCCGCATTTTCGGGCTGGTGGGCGAGTCCGGTAGCGGCAAAACCACCGTCGGCCGCACGCTGCTTGGCCTGCACGACAAAACCGCCGGTGAGGTGATGTTCAAAGGGCAGGCGTTGGATAGCCTGAGCAAAGAGGCGTTGCGCGCCCTGCGGCAGAAAATGCAGCTGGTGTTTCAGGATCCGTACAGCTCGCTGAATCCGCGTCTGCGCGTGGGCGACGCCATCGGCGAAGCGCTGTTGCAGCACGGCCTGGCGAGCAAGGCGGAACTGCGCGAGCGGGTGCTCGATACCCTGTCGATCTGCGGGCTGTCTCCACAGCATTACGGGCGGTTTCCGCATGAGTTTTCCGGCGGCCAGCGCCAGCGTATCGGCATCGCACGCGCGCTGATCCTGCAGCCGGAGTTTATCGTCGCCGACGAACCGATATCGGCGCTCGACGTGTCGATTCAGGCGCAGATCATCAATCTGTTTTCCGATTTGCAGGAACGGCAGGGGGTGACGCTGCTGTTTATTTCGCACGATCTCGGCGTGGTAGAGCATCTGTGTCAGGACGTGGCGGTGATGTACCTGGGGCAAATCGTCGAGAGCGCCGACCGCGATGCGTTATTTCGCCGGCCGCTGCATCCCTACACGCAGGCCTTGCTGGCGGCGGTGCCGACGCTGGATGCGTATCGCTTGCCGCCGCGGGCGGCAAGCGGCGAACCGCCGAATCCCGCCAACCCGCCGCACGGCTGCCGTTTCCATCCTCGCTGCCCGCTGGCCACGGCGCAGTGCCGCGAACAGGCGCCACACCTGCGCAGCGTGGCGCCCGGTCATCAGGTGGCGTGCCATGTGGTCGGCTAGCGTCAGGACAGGTAATGCTTCAACGCGCGTCCGGCCTGATGGATCGCCGAATGCACCGCCGGGACGTGGGCGAGCGGATTCAACAGGCCGTAGTCGTGGATCAGCCCGTTATAGCGGGTGGCGGTGACCTCGACGCCGGCGGCATCGAGTAGACGCGCGTAGGCTTCGCCCTCATCGCGCAGCACGTCCAGCTCGGCGGTTTGCACCAGCGCCGGCGGCAAACCCCGCAGCTGTTCCGGCGTGGCGTTGAGCGGCGAAGCGTAGATGTCTTTGCGCTGCGCCTTATCGGGCGCGTAGCTGTCCCAAAACCACTTCATCATGTTGCGGGTCAGGAAATGGCCTTCGGCGAACTGATGATAGGAGTCGGTATCAAACTGGGCGCGGGTGACGGGCCACAGCAGGATCTGGCAACGCAGCGCCGGTACGCCTTTCTCTTTGGCCATCAGGCTGACCACCGCCGCCATATTGCCGCCGGCGCTGTTGCCGACCACTGCCAGCCGTGAACCATCGACGTTGATCTTCTCGCCGTACTCGGCCACCCATTCGGTGGCGGCGTAAGCCAGGTTAATCGCCTCAGGGTAGCGCACCTCCGGTGAGCGGGGATAGTTGACGAACACCGCCGCCGCGCCTGAACTGTGCACCAGATCGCGCACCAACCGTTCATGGGTGGGAAAATCGCCCAGCACCCAGCCACCGCCGTGGAAGAACATGAATACCGGCAGCGCCTCTTTGACCCTGGCCGGCCGCACCAGCTGCAGCAGAATATCCTGACCTTCTACGTGAATGCTCTTCTCGCTGATCTCGACCTCGCGCAGCGGCACCTCGACGCTGCGTTGCGCGTCCTCCAAAACCCGGCGCGCTTCTTTGGGCTTCATCTGCTCCATGGGTTTACCGCCGCCGGCATTCAGCGCGTCGAGAAACGCGCGGATGTCGTGCTGGGCGTGCGGCTGGCTGAGATCGACGGTTTTCTTGGGCATGGTGACTCCTTGTGCGCAGAAGAGAAGGGGCGGTCAGGATCACAGTGTAGTCGCTGGCGCACAAAGCAGGAGCCGCGGTTAGCGCGGTCCTTTTTCGGGAGCATGGCGGGGGAGATCTCTGCGTCGCTGCCGCGTTGCACCTTTCTGGCGCACCGCTGCACCCGATAGGGGCAAAAAGTGTGATAGCGAGCAAATGGGGTGAAATTTTTTTTGCGAGCCTGATCAGAAATCCTGAAGTTTTTCGTAATTGAATAGGATTTCGCGCGCAATGATGATTTTAGGCCTTATTTTTTAATTTATGCATTACCAATGCATAGAAAATGAATAAATATTCATTATAAGCCGTTGTTTTAACGAAAAAAATGGCAAAATCCGGCAAAAATCCCGTTTTGGCACGATAGCTGCTCTACACTCTTTATCAAACGACATGTATTTTAACTGCTCGTTAACATTTACTTCCCGCTCAGGGACCGGATATACGCCATAAATAGTGAAAAACCGATTTTATGTAACAGATTTGTTTCTAAATCAGCGGTAAGGGACAGCATTTTCTCCGCCGCAAAAGTCGGTTTTGAACAACGGTTTTTTTGCATTGTGGCGGCCTAACCGGGCTTGAACGGCCCTTACAGTCAAAATTCAGCCTTTGCTGAGATTATGAGGTCACTATGGAACAGCCAATCGCAGTTACCCGCCAGTCTTTCGATGACTGGATGGTCCCGGTTTATGCCCCTGCCGATTTTATTCTGGTGCGGGGAGAAGGCTCGCAGGTGTGGGATCAGCAGGGTAAGTCTTACATCGATTTCGCCGGCGGCATCGCGGTTAACGCGTTGGGGCATGCGCACCCGGCGGTCAAGGCGGCGCTGGTGGAGCAGGCGGGCAAACTGTGGCATCTGGGCAATGGCTATACCAACGAACCGGTGCTGCGCCTGGCTAAAAAGCTGATCGACGCCACCTTCGCCGACAAGGTGTTCTTCTGTAACTCGGGCGCTGAAGCCAACGAAGCGGCGCTGAAACTGGCGCGCAAACATGCGCACGACCAGCACGGCGCCGGTAAAGATCAGATTGTGGCGTTCAACAACGCGTTCCACGGCCGCACGCTGTTTACCGTGTCCGCCGGCGGCCAGCCAAAATATTCGCAGGATTTTGCGCCGCTGCCGGGCGGGATCACCCATACGCCGTATAACGATCTGGCCGCGGCGGCCGAGCTTATCAACGATCGCACCTGTGCGGTGATCGTCGAGCCGATCCAGGGCGAAGGCGGCGTGCTGCCGGCGGAAGCCAGTTTCCTGCAGGGGCTGCGTGAGCTGTGCGATCGTCATAATGCGCTGCTGATCTTCGATGAAGTGCAAACCGGCGTCGGCCGCACCGGCCATCTGTATGCCTACATGCAGTACGGCGTGGTGCCGGACGTGCTGACCACCGCCAAAGCGCTGGGCGGCGGCTTCCCTATCGGTGCCATGCTGACCACCGATGCGCTGGCGAAAACGCTGGGCGTCGGCACCCATGGCACTACCTACGGCGGCAACCCACTGGCGACGGCGGTGGCGGGGGAAGTGTTCTCCATCATCAACACCCCGGAAGTGCTGGAAGGCGTCAAACAGCGTCACCAGTGGTTTATCGACGGATTGAACGACATCAACCGCCAGTACCCGATCTTCGCCGAGATCCGCGGCGGCGGTTTGCTGATCGGCTGCCAATTGACGAAAGACTATGCCGGCAAAGCGAAGCAGATCACCCAACTGGCGAACGAAGAAGGCGTTATCGCGCTGATCGCCGGTCCGGACGTGGTGCGTTTCACGCCGTCGCTGATCATCCCTGAGCAGGATGTGAAAGAGGGGCTGGCGCGATTCGCGCGCGCCGTGGCGCGCATTTGCAGCTAATCAGCGGGCTGCGCCTTCACCGGCGCAGCCTGATTCAGAAGAGGTTCGCATTATGATGATTATTCGCCCTATAGAGCGTCGCGATCTGGCGGATTTATTGACGCTGGCCGGTAAATCCGGCATCGGTCTCACTTCACTGCCGCAAAATGAAGATACCCTGTCGGCACGCATTGAGCGGGCGTTAAAAACCTGGCAAGGCGAACTTCCGCAAAGTGACCAGTGTTATTTGTTCGTGTTGGAAGACAGCGAGCGCCGTCAGGTGGTCGGGGTCTGCGCGATCGAAGTGGCCGTCGGCCTGGCGGAACCCTGGTACAGTTTCCGCGTCGGCACGCAGGTGCACGCTTCCAAACAGCTGAACGTCTATAAATCGGTGCCGACGCTGTTCCTCAGCAACGACCACACCGGCCATTCGGAGCTGTGCACGCTGTTCCTCGATCCGGATTATCGTCACGGCGAGAACGGCAAGCTGCTGTCGAAAGTGCGTTTCCTGTTTATTGCCGCGTTCCGTGAGCGTTTCTCCCGGCGCCTGATCGCCGAGATGCGCGGTTTCTCCGATGAAAACGGCCGATCGCCGTTCTGGGAGAGCGTCGGGCGTCATTTCTTCTCCATCGAGTTCGCCAAGGCGGACTACCTGAGCGGCACCGGGCAAAAGGCGTTTATCGCCGAGCTGATGCCGAAACACCCGTTGTATGTCGATTTCCTGGCCGAAGACGCGCAGAAAGTGATCGGCGAGGTGCATCCGCAAACCCTGCCGGCGCGCCGATTGCTGGAAGCGGAAGGCCTGAGCTATCAGGGCTACGTCGATATTTTCGACGGCGGCCCGACGCTGGAAGCCGAGATCGACCACATCCGCGCGGTGAAGCAGAGCCGCCTGGTGAAAGTGGTACTGGATGACACGCCGATGTGCGCCGATGCGCCGGTGCATCTGGTGGCCAACGACAACTATCAGCACTACCGCGCACTGTTGGTCAATGCCGAACTGTATGATGACCGCCTGCATCTCAACGCCGCCACCGCTGCGGCGCTGGGCGTCGAGCAGGGCAGCCCGGTGCGGGTGCTCCCCCTTATTGCACAGGAGAAAGCATGATGTCCCATCCTGCACTGTTGATTAACGGCGTCTGGCGGCAAGGCCGCGGCGCCGAGTTCGGCAAGGCCGATCCGGTTGGTAACCAGCCGCTGTGGCGCGCTAACGCCGCCGATACCGACGACGTCGCCGCCGCCTGCGAGGCCGCACGCGCCGCGTTCCCGGCCTGGGCACGTACGCCGTTCGAGCAGCGCGAACAGCTGGTAAAACGCTTCGCCGTTTTGCTGGAAGAACACAAGCAGTCGCTGGCGGAAACCATCAGCCGCGAGACCGGCAAACCGCGCTGGGAAACGCTGACCGAAATTCAGGCGATGATCGGCAAGGTGGGTATTTCGCTGCAGGCCTATCAGACGCGTACCGGCTTTAGCCAGACGGCGATGGCCGACGGCGCTTCGGTGCTGCGCCATCGCCCGCACGGCGTGCTGGCGGTGTTCGGGCCTTACAACTTCCCTGGCCACCTGCCGAACGGCCATATCGTGCCGGCGCTGTTGGCCGGTAACTGCGTGGTATTCAAACCGAGCGAGCTGACGCCGCTGACCGCCGAGGAGACCCTGAAGCTGTGGCTGCAGGCCGGCCTGCCGGACGGGGTGATCAATCTGGTGCAAGGCGGCCGCGAAACCGGCGAAGCGCTGGCGGCCAGTGCGGATATCGATGGCCTGCTGTTCACCGGCAGCGCCGGCACCGGCTATCACCTGCATCGCCAATTGGCCGGGCAGCCGGAAAAGATCCTGGCGCTGGAGATGGGCGGCAACAATGCGCTGATCGTCGACGGTTTCGACGATCGCGATGCGGCGGTCAACCTGGCTATCCAATCGGCGTTTATCTCCGCCGGCCAACGCTGCACCTGTTCGCGTCGCATTCTGGTGAAGCAGGGGGCGGAAGGCGATGCCTTTATCGCGCGTCTGGTCCAGGTGGCGGGTGAACTGCGGGTCGGCCGCTGGGATGCCGAACCGCAGCCGTTCATGGGCGGGGTGGTGTCGGCAGCCGCGGCGGAAAACATGCTGAAAGCGCAGCAGCACTTGCTGGCGCTGGGCGGCAAGTCACTGCTGACCCTGCGCCTGCTGGAGCCGGGCAGCTCGCTGCTCAGCCCGGGCATCGTCGATCTGACCGGCGTGGCCGGCGTACCGGACGAAGAGTACTTCGGGCCGTTGACCACCATCGTGCGTTACCGCGATTTCGACGAGGCGCTGCAGCTGGCCAACCGGACGCGCTACGGCCTGTCGGTGGGGCTGGTATCGCCGCAGCGCGAGCTGTTCGAGCGATTGCTGCTGGAAGCGCGCGCCGGTATCGTCAACTGGAATAAGCCGCTGACCGGGGCGTCCAGCGCGGCGCCGTTTGGTGGCGTGGGCGCCTCCGGCAACCATCGCCCAAGCGCCTTCTATGCGGCGGACTATTGCGCCTGGCCGATGGCGTCGCTGGAAAGCGAAAGCCTGTCGCTGCCGGCGACGCTCTCGCCGGGCTTGTCGTTCCGTTAATCGTCTGCGGCGGCGCGATGGCGCCGCCGCACGCTATCCCCAGGGGATGAACATGTCAGGATATGAAGTCAATTTCGACGGTTTGGTGGGGCTGACGCACCACTATGCCGGGCTGTCGTTCGGCAACGAGGCGTCGACGCAGCATCAAAACAGCGTATCGAACCCGAAGCTGGCGGCGAAACAAGGCTTGCTGAAAATGAAGGCGCTGGCCGATCTCGGTTTCCAGCAAGGGGTATTGCCGCCGCAGGAACGGCCACATTTGCCGATGCTGCGTCGCCTGGGCTTCAGCGGCAGCGATGAGGCGGTGCTGGCACAGGCGATGCGTCAGTCGCCGCGCCTGCTGTCGGCGCTCAGCTCGGCGTCGTGCATGTGGACCGCCAATGCGGCCACCGTGTCGCCCTCGGCGGACAGCGCCGACGGCAAGGTGCATTTCACCGCCGCCAACCTGAATAACAAATTCCACCGCGCCATTGAAGCGGAAATCACCACCGCCGTATTGCGGGCGATGTTCAGCGACGATCGGCATTTCGCCCACCACGAGGCGCTGCCGCAGGTGGCGTTGTTCGGTGACGAAGGGGCGGCCAACCACAACCGTTTGGGCGGCGACTACGCCAGGCGCAGCGTGCAGGTGTTTGTCTACGGTCGGCAGGAGTTCGGCGGCGAAACGGCACCGGCGCGTTATCCGGCGCGCCAGACGCGCGAAGCCGGCGAGGCGATCGCTCGCCTGCACCAGTTGGACGAGCAGCATACGGTCTTTGTGCAGCAAAACCCGGCGGTGATCGATCAGGGCGTGTTCCATAACGACGTGATTGCGGTCAGCAACCAGAACGTGCTGTTCCACCATCAGCAGGCGTTTTACCGCCAGCAACAGGCGCTGGATGAAGTGCGCCGCAAGATGGCGACGCTGGACAGCGAGCTGGTGGCGATAGAAGTGCCGACGGAGCGCGTCTCGGTGGCGGACGCGGTGGCGACCTACCTGTTCAACAGCCAAATTCTTACCAAGCCGAACGGCAAGATGATGATCGTGGTGCCGGAAGAGTCGCGCCAGCACGCCGGCGTGTGGCGTTATCTGAACGACATGGTCGGCAGCGGTGGCCCGATCGATGAAATCCGCGTGTTTGACCTGCGCGAAAGCATGCGCAACGGCGGCGGCCCGGCCTGCCTGCGGCTGCGGGTGGCGCTTAACGAGCAGGAGCTGCGGGCGGTGAATCCGCGCGTGATGATGAACGAGCGGCTGTTCACAACGTTGAACGAATGGGTCGATCGCCATTACCGCGATCGCCTGACGCAGGATGACCTGGCCGATCCGCTGCTGCTGCGCGAAGGGCGCGAGGCGCTGGATTCGCTGACGTCGATCCTCGGACTTGGTTCCATCTATCCATTCCAACGCTAAGGGAGGCGGCATGATCGATCTACTGCCCCTGACGCTGGAAGGGAACGAACCTGTCGAATGGCAGGGTGAAACGCCATTGCTGCGCTGGCGCTGGCAGGGGGAAGGGGTGCTGGAGCTCACGCCGCGGCAGCCTTACCGCCAGGCGATGGTGATGTCGGCGGGCGTGCACGGCAACGAAACCGCGCCGATCGAACTGCTCAATCAGTTGGTCGGTGATCTGCTGGCCGGCCGGTTGCCGCTGAGGGTGCGGCTGTTGGTGGTGCTGGGCAACCCGGCGGCGATGCGGGCCGGCAAGCGTTATCTGCACAGCGATATGAACCGCATGTTCGGCGGCCGCTACCGCAACTTCGCCGCCAGCGGCGAAACCGTGCGCGCGCAGCAGTTGGAGCGTGCGCTTGCCGCCTTTTTCGATGGGGAACAGGCGGCGCGCTTCCATTACGATTTGCACACCGCCATCCGTGAATCGCGGTTGCCACGCTTCGGCATTTTGCCCTTCCAGAAACGCCCGTACAGTGAGCCGATGTTAAAGCTGTTGGATGCCGCCGATTTGGATGCGCTGGTGGTGCACAGCGCACCGGGCGGGACTTTTAGCCATTACTCCAGTGAACATCTCAATGCGGCGAGCTGTACGCTCGAGCTGGGCAAAGCGCGGCCGTTCGGCAGCAACGATCTGCAGCAGTTCGCCGCCATCGATCGCGCTCTGCGGGCGGCGGTCAGCGAGGGGGCATTGCCGGCGCGTGCGGGCGACGAGATTCGAGTTTTCCGCGTGATGCACTCGTTGATCAAGCACAGCGAAGATTTCAAGCTGTACCTGGATGATGACACGGCCAATTTCACCGAACTGAAGCCGGGCATGTTGCTGTGCGAGCAGCCTCAGGAGGACTATCGCGTTGGCCCAGAGGGGGCGTGGATACTGTTCCCTAACCCCAATGTGGCGCTGGGCCTGCGCGCCGGTATGTTGTTGAACGAGGTTTCCCGCTCTACGCTGTATTGATTTATCCACGGCGGTGCCGTCAGCGCGCCGCCGTTATTCCCTTCATTATTTTACTCTGCTATTTCCCGCTATTTTAATTGCAGTAAGGCGAATTTTATTCGTTCCGAAGATATTCATTTATGCGAATGAATAAAAGGCAGCGTCAGATGATTAGCTGAAGGCCTTAATTGCCTGGTGAGTTTGTTAAGATAAAAATGTGAAATAAGTAACGTTTTTAATAACCATGCTAATTTTGTTGTTACTTTTGAATCGCGCAGAAAGCACGCAAAACGAAACCTAAATGCACTATTTTGGTGCGATGCACCATTTTGGTTATAACTTATGTGATAAAATATTCTTATATTCAATGGGTTGGGTGATTTCTTTTTTGTAATATTTGGTTACAAATAAACATGCTTTCTCCTCGTTGTTTCATGAACTTTTTGATTTTAAGTTTTGATTCATGATGCTAATGTCACATCACCCCCGCATTAGGGGAGCTCATAAAATACCAAAAGATAAAATCACAGCCCAAATTATAAATTGGGCGTGACGGGCAGGGTTCTAATTATAATATCTAGGAAAATAAATGATGAAACGCAGTGTATTAGCCTTAGCTGTCGCCCTCGGGGCGATCACCTCCTTCGCCAACGCGGCTGAAATCTACAATAAGGATGGCAATAAACTCGACCTGTACGGCCGTGTTAACGCCAAGCATTATTTCAGCGACAGTAAATCCAACGACGGCGATATGACCTATGTTCGTCTGGGCTTCAAAGGCGAAACGCAAATCAATGACCAGTTGACCGGTTACGGCCAGTGGGAATATAACGTCCAGGCCAATCACGACGAAGCGCAGGGCACCGCCGGCACCAAAACGCGTCTGGGCTTCGCGGGGCTGAAGTTCGGCAACTACGGTTCTTTCGACTACGGCCGTAACTACGGTGTGGTCTATGATGCCGAGGCTTACACCGACATGCTGCCGGAGTTCGGCGGCGACTCCTACAGCTATACCGATAACTTTATGACCGCCCGTTCCAACGGTTTGGCCACCTACCGTAACCGTGATTTCTTCGGCTTGGTGGAAGGCCTGAACCTGGCGGTGCAGTACCAGGGTAAAAACGACGGCGACGGCCGCAGCGTGACCAAGCAAAACGGCGACGGTTACGGCCTGTCTCTGGACTACCAGGACATCGGCGGTTCCGGCATCGGCGTAGCGGCGGCGTTCTCTGACTCCAACCGCACCAGCAAGCAGAAAGAGCTGCAGTATGGTAAGGGCGACAGCGCCACTGCCTGGACCACCGCGGTGAAATACGACGCCAACCAGGTTTACCTGGCTGCGATGTATGCCGAAACCCGTAACATGACGCCGATCAGCGTCAATGGCACTTCCGGCTTCGCCAATAAAACGCAAAACTTCGAAGTTGTGGCCCAGTATCAATTCGAGAACGGCCTGCGTCCTTCCGTGGCCTACGTGCAGTCCAAAGGCAAGGATATCGAAGGGATCGGTGATGCCGACCTGGTGAAATACGTGGAAGTGGGGGCGACTTACTACTTCAACAAAAATATGTACACCTACGTCGATTATCAAATCAACCAGCTGAGCGACGATAACAAACTGAAACTGGCCAACGATGATATCGTTGCCGTCAGCTTGACGTATCGCTTCTAAGCGGCAATTTCATTACCTTCATCCTGTGTCGGGATTGGTAATCAGGCAGGGCGTAAGCCCTGCCTTAGCTTGCTGACAAAGGAGGGAAAGCGTGGTTTTTCCTTCTCTGTGGTGAGCCGCCGAAAATCAATAAATTGATTTTTCTTTTTTAAATGTTCTCTTCGATAAACCTGGCAATGCCATCAGGTTTGTCATTAACCTCAGGCAGGACGCAGGTCCCGCCTTTGTTTTATCGGGATCTCAGCTTTTGGGCGCCAACCCGACCAGCTCAATGGCGGAACGCAGCGCGGCGAAACGTTGCTGATCCTGCTCACGCTCTATTTCGTTCACCAGCTGTGAAAGAATATTGCCACCGGATACTTTTTTATGGTTTTGGATTAACTGCAACACTGCGTCGCCTAACGCCAGGCTGACGTCGCGCAGCAGAGTTTCATATTGCTCGTTGGAATGAGCCGATGCTGGCATGACCTTTCTCTGCCTCTCTCTTCTTCGGGAGACGCAATTTAGCAAAACAGCGGCCTTATGCCTCGGAGGAAGACGAAGTTTCCGAGGAAATCAGAAATTCCTCAGCATCGCGCGGGGAGGGAATTAAAAATCCGAATATTCACTGGCTGGCAACCAGAAACCGTCGATAAACTCTTCCATGGGATAACAGCCGGCGTGTCGCAAGTTCTGTTCCTTCATCGCGACCAGGCATTGCGGCTCGTCACGCAATATGTCGACCACCATTTCACTGCAGCCACCATCCAGATAACAGACAAACATCACCAATGCGTACATCGTTGCACGCCTCCTTCGTCGAGTTGCCTTGTCTGCAACAGTGTAGGTAAAAAAGCGCGATTTTTCAGCATCATTGCACGATTAATCACCGTTGAAACGCCGCGGACGACACTTTCGGAATACTCTAACCGTTTCTGACGCCGTGAGCGGATGGCATATCCTTTTGTCGATGCTAAGCTTAACAAGCCTTACTTAAACGCATTAGTGCAACCATCAAAAGGAGTGAATATGGGCTTGTTTAACTTCGTCAAAGAAGCGGGAGAAAAACTGTGGGACACAGTCACCGGTAATGCCTCCGCCGAAGATCAAGGCGCCAAACTCAAGGAGCATCTCGATAAGAGCGGCTTGCCGGGCACCGACAAAGTCGAGGTGCAGGTGATCGATGGTAAAGCCGTAGTGACCGGCGACGCCGTCAGCCAGGAGTTAAAAGAGAAGATTCTGGTGGCGATTGGCAACGTGGCGGGTATCAGCGGCGTGGAAGACAAGGTGGCGGTGGCGCAATCCGATGCCGAGAGCCGTTTCTATACCGTGAAGAAGGGCGATACGCTGAGCGCGATCTCTAAAGAGATGTACGGCAACGCCAATCTGTACAACAAGATTTTCGAAGCCAACAAGCCGATGCTGTCGAGCCCGGACAAAATTTATCCGGGGCAGGTGTTGCGTATCCCGCAATAACGCGTTGGCCTGCCATAGCCCGGTTACGTACCGGGCTTTTTTTTGTCCTCTGTAATAGGCGTCTCTTATTTCCCTGCGCTCCCTATGCCAGTTACATCTCCCCTGTGTCCCTGCTCGCTCGCCGGCAGGGGCGGTGTTGACCCTGATGGGGAAAATTGATAGCGTCATCCCCCGGTTGAGGCCGGAACGACCCAGGCGGCAACGTTGGCGCCTTATTCTGAGGGGATGTTTTGCCCCGTCAAACAGCAATGCAGCAGTTGAACGAGTGAAAACCGATTTAGTGAAACAACAGCGTAACGCCTCAACGGATAAAAATTATCGAGAAACCTTGGGTGATGCGCAATTTGCGATCGTCGTGTTGGCGGTGGCGTCCTGCTCACTGATTATCTTTACGCTGGCGGTCACGCTGTGGGTGACCTGACGCGATTAACTAGGGGAGATAAAATGGAGCCTAATCTCCATGATGAAACCAAACTGCTGGCGATCATCGGCCTGTTGGTGTCCGTGCTGCTGGTGGTATCAATTCTCTTTGGCGTGACCTATTTCTCCGATCTCAGGCACGCGCACGACGATATAGACATCAAGAGCTGCTATATCAAAGCGTCCTGATCCGCGCGAACGCGCCTGAGCGTCGCCGCTCTGTCGGGGAGCTGTCCTGTGTTAAGCTTGGGCGGTTACCCTTGGCCAATCGGCGCCATTCAGGAGGTCTTTGCGATGAGTCAGTCACGCCCTACGCTCTCTTCACCTTCACGCGAGTGCCCTGTCGTTGACGGCGTGCGCCAGATACAACGTATTGCCGTGCGTAACGCCGAAGTGGGAGGTATTCCGATCAACCGTGCGTTGCCAACTCGGGAGCGGCGCACCGTTGGCGCCTGGTGTTTTCTCGATCACGCCGGGCCGACGGTATTCAACGGCGCCTCGCCCGGCATGGATGTGGGGCCGCATCCGCACATCGGGCTGCAAACGTTCACCTGGATGATAGAGGGGGAGGTGCTGCACCGAGACAGCCTCGGCAGTGAGCAGGTGATTCGCCCGGGTCAGGTTAACCTGATGACCGCAGGGCACGGCATTGCGCATACGGAACAGTCGGTGGGTGAGCAACGGCGATTGCATGCTGCGCAATTATGGATCGCGCTGCCGGCCGAACATGCCAATATGGCGCCACGCTTCGATCATTATCCTGACTTGCCGCAATGGCAGAATAACGGCGTGAATCACCGTTTGTTGGTTGGGGAATTTGGCGCTTACCGTTCACCGGTGTTTACTCTTTCGCCATTAATCGCCATTGATCTGGAATGGGAGGAAGCGGCGAGAATCGAATTGCCGTTGCGCGATGATGATGAAGTCGGCTTTTTGCCCCTTATTGGTGCATTTGAACTTAATGGTGAAACCTTTTCACCTGATGAGTTCGCCTATTTGGGCATGAAGAATAACTCTATTGAGTTAAATGCACAGAAGGGCAGCCGGGGATTATTAATCGGTGGGGCGCCATTAAACGAAGAGATCCTTATCTGGTGGAATTTCGTTGGCCATACCAAGGCTGAAATTACTCGGGCTCAGCATGATTGGGAACAAGGGGCGCCGCGTTTCCCGGCGGTTAGCGGTTATTCTGGTGAGCGCATGACCGCACCGCGCCTGCCCTGGAGCGATGTTTGATAGCGTTCGGCTATAATCGCCGCGATTATTCGGCTTATTTCGCTCTAATAAGGCGTAATTAATGTGATCGCGGCTCCAGCTTTACGACAATATAAGGTTTCTCGGCGGAAAAGTGATCTGGCGCAAATAATGACAACGAGAAGAAGTTTAGGATAATCCTCAGGAAGTCAAGTTGTCTCCCGTTAGTCAGATGTCAGTGAGGTCATTATGAGCCAGGTACTTTATCGTGCAAGACTGTCCCATGTCGTGGTTGCCACGGCGCTGTTTTGGGTCTCTGTCGCGGCATTGTTGGTCGCCGTATTAAACTAACCTCAGAAAATGACTCCTGCATAAACCCGCTTCGGCGGGTTTTTTTTATCTCCGCCGATGGGGAGATGAGAGGTAGCGTTTATAATTAATGACATCTTCAATAAATGACAGGGACCTTCATGAAGCTGTTTGCCGATATCTTGCTGCTGCTCATCGCAGCGCTCCATCTTTATATCCTGGTGCTGGAAATGTTCCTGTGGCGTACGCCACTCGGCAGGCGCGCATTCGGCACGACGGCGGAGTTCGCCGCAGCCACGCGGGTGTTGGCCGCTAATCAAGGGTTGTACAACGGCTTTCTGGCGTTGGGGTTGGTATGGAGCTATTGGCGTGGGGATATGGCACTGCAGCTGTTCTTTCTCGGGTGTGTGTTGGCGGCCGGGGTGTTCGGCGGGTTGACCGCCAGCCGCAAAATTCTGTGGGTGCAGGCGCTGCCGGCCGCGATCGCGATACTGGCGGTTTGGGGGGCGCGTTAACTCGTCGGTTTGCGGCGGGCGTCAGGCAGATTTTTGGTGAATGACGTGCAAAGGTGGAGCGATGTGCAGATCGACGCTCAAGTCCTGGCGGAAATCATAGGGCGTGATATTAAAACGCTTTCTGAACATGTAGGTGAAGTGGGACTGTGAACCGAAGCCAAAGTCCAGGGCGATATCGAAGATCGACGCTTCACTGCTGCGCAGTTGATAGACCGCGCCGGCCAGACGGCGTTCGCGAATGTATTTGCCGAGCGAAATCCCTGTCGCTTCTTTGAACAACTTCTGCATGTGCCACAGCGAGTAGCCGGAGTATTCGGCCAGCTCTTCGAGATGGATCACTCGTCCGAGGTGAGTTTCGACCCATTTGCTGAGGGCGCAGACCAACGAGAGGTGGTGTTCTTGTATCATCAGTGCGTCAGTGTGAGACCTACATAGCGGTGAAGTATACACAACTTGCCGCCGTGGACAAAAACGCCGTCGGTGACGGGGGGAAATTATTCGGAAAAACCGTTTAACCGCCGCTTGTCAGCCGAAAGGAAAAACGGCTAATCTGAGACTGTCGCCGCCGCGGTGGGGGACGCAAAGCAGGTCGCAGCAAGTAACCGCCAAAACAGAGTCAGCCGTAACAACTCAACGTTGATGGGGTGATCGCATGTTAATGACAGTGATTATTACTCTGGTTGTAATCGTGGGCGTCGGCGCTTTTATGGCGATGCCGGTGATGAACATGAAAAATGCGGAAGGTGTAGGAGGTGAAGAACCGTGAGAGCAAAAGACATTGCACGCCGCTGAGCGGGGCGATCGCGAATCGGGAAAGCCTGGGTCAGAAACCCGGGCTTTTTGTTGTGTAACCGCTCAAACGTTTTTCCGCTCGACGGTTTCCTCTCCCCAATAAAGCTGGTCGGCGGTGGTTTTGGCAAAGGCCTTCTCCAGCGCTTCGTCGCTGCCTTCTTCCCAGATTTTCTGCGCCAACACTTCGTCGTTTCCTGCCAGCTCAAAAATGGCTTCGGCGATTTCCACCGAAGTTTCACGCACTGTCGCCCAGGATTTCACATTGTGATTCGCCATAACTTTCTCCTGTTGGTTGTGGCTGCGGGGGGTTTTATCACCGTCTTGCTGCAAGTATAGGCTAATCCGCCGCAGGCTTTTGCCCGGCGGTGCGCAGAAGGGGGAAAAAAATGGGGAGAGCGGGTAATGGCGCGGACGTCATGCTATTCTGTGCGGCGTTTGAATCAAGAGGGAAAGTTATTATGTCTGACATGCTGAGCAACGAGCAGGAACTGGCTTCCGATCTGGTCGCTTGCCAACTGGTCATCAAACAGATTCTGGACGTTATCGACGTGATTGCGCCGACCGAAGTGCGCGACAAGATGGCGGGTCAGCTCAAAAGCATCGATTTCTCCACGCACCCTGCAGGCGCCGATCCGGTGACCCGCCGAGCGATTGACAAGGCGATTGCGCTGATCGAAATGAAGTTTACCCGTAACTGAGGCGGGGCCGCCGCAGAGCGGCGGCGTCGGGCGGTGGCGGTTAATCCACCACCGTTTCGATTTTCTTGAACAGCGGGCAGTCGGCTACGCCGATGAAACCGTTGTCGCCATTCACATACTGGGCGATCGCCACGTTGCGCGCCGTCAGGTATTTGCATTGCAATCCCAACCCGCCAACGTTTTTGTTGCTACCGATCAGCACGCCGTAGCCCGAGATCAAAAAGCCGCCGTAAATGACCGCCAACACCAGTACCCACTTAATCAATCTGCTCATTGTGCATCCTCGTTATCCCTGAGAGGGCATCTAGCCACGGCCCCCCCTGCGAGAACAAGGGTAACAGTCTGAAAACCGGGCGATAGCCAGAAATCTAAACGACAAGTTAAACTTCGTTTAACTTCGTTGTGATAACATGCGCGATAGATTACCCAGATAACAATGAGGCTGCTAAATTTGTTGCGAAAAAAAATCCTCGTGATAATGACGGCCGTCGCTGCCTGCCTGTTTTTCTACCTGCTGGCGCTGGACAGCTATTGCGACGATGGTGGAAATTTTGCGTTGGGCATCTGTTCGGTGACCCGCTTCGTGCCCTGGTAAGCAATTTTGGGCGGGGATGTTCGCACGGTCGCCGCGAGTGTTAAGATGGCGGCCTGAATGTCGCAGTAGATAGGGTTGTCCATGTACGATTTAGGTTTTGGCCAGAACGGCCTGTTGTCGCTGGCTCTCGCCGCCGTGGCGTTGCTGGTTGGGCTGTGGGTTTGGTTTCTGGTGAACCGCGCCAGCGTGCGCGCCAACGAGCAGATTCGCCTGCTGCAGGAGATTGCCGAGCAACAACGCCAACAAACGGCGTTGTTGAAACGCCTGGCGCACCGCGCTGGCGCTGATGGTGGCGATGCAGCTGACGAAGACGATCTCAGCCCCGCGCTGGATTTCAAAGGTTTTATCCCCGAACGTTGAGCATGATGCTCCGGCCGGCGGCAGCGCCGCCGGGGCGCCTCAGTAAAACACCATGCCCTGATACGGTTTTTCCCGGCATGCCGCCAGGCGGCTGGCCAGATCGCCGGCATGGATCTCCAATTGATGCCCGTCAGGATCGAGAAAATAGAGCGATTCGCCTTCGCTGCGATTGCTTTTCCACTCTTTGACGCCGTTCTGGCGCAGCCGCTCGCTGACCCGCTCAATGTGTTCCGGCGCTACGCTGAAAGCGTAATGAGTGTAATCGCGCTCGCGTTGTTGCGTACGCGATTCATCCAGCGACAGGCACAGCCACAACGCCCCCAACGAGAGATAGGCGCCGCCTTGCCAGCGGGCGTGCGGGGTAAACCCCAACAGATGGCGATAAAATTCGACGCTGCGATCGAGATCGCTGACGGCAAGCGTCAAGTGATTGAGGCCGGTCAACATGCATGCATTTCCTGGGCGCTGAACAGAGAGAAAAGTGTACGCAGGCGTTAAGGAAAGATAAAGGGGACAAAGCATTAGTAGAGATAATGTGAAAACCGGCGGCGCTGTCATAAAACTGTCGTACAGACATCGTAATGTAGCGCGAACCTTACGAAAGATGGATAAAGCCGATGATTAAATGGTACGAAGAAAGCGATGCCGAAGTGAACCGCAGCATCGCGCTGCTAACCGGGGAGAACCCGGACAAGTGGTATCCCTACGGTGGTGTGAAAGGTAAAGATTACTGCAAGAATCCCTCCGATGCCTGGCCGATCATTTGCGCCAACAAAATCAGTCTGAACCCCGACAACCAAAGCGACAGCCCGCAGTGGCAGGCACGCATGAGCACCCAGGGCGGTGAATGGCAGGCGGACAGCGCCAGCCCGCTGCGCGCGGCGATGATCTGCTTCCTGATGAGCCGACAGGCTAACTGAGTCGAACAATACCGGTGATTGGTAAGAGTTTCTCCTTTTTCTAATAACAGAACTGTCGTTGGCGGAGGCTGTTTATGAAGCGCATTATCAAAGGTGATAAAAACTTGTCTCATCTGGTGATTGCCCATGCGGCGATCGATCGTCATGCCGAAAGCTTCGGCCAGCGCCGTCAGGGCTGGCCCTCGACCTACCTGATAAAATATCAAAACGATCGCGTGGCGGTGGAAGTGGTCACGCGTAGCCAATCTTATGTCGCCACGCTGATGATCGGCGCGCGCAACCTGACCAAACTGTGCGGAATGCCTGGCTAAACGCTGCCCTTATCCGCTTTCTCTCGGTAAAAAAATCGCGCTCCGGCCTGCCGTCTCGGGGCGCTTCTCCTTGATGCTCACGGGGTTAAGTGTTAAAAAGCCGCCCGCAGATACATTTATTGATTGGTGAAATCTTGGCCGATAGCGGCAAGGGTGTACGCCATATGAGGATAAGATGGGCGGTCAGCATCAGGATACTCCGCTAAAACGCGGTTTAAAAAACAGACACATACAGCTTATTGCCCTCGGGGGCGCCATCGGAACCGGTTTATTTCTCGGCATTGCGCAAACCATTAAAATGGCCGGCCCCGCCGTGCTGTTGGGCTACGCCATCGGCGGTTTTATCGCGTTTTTAATCATGCGCCAGCTGGGCGAAATGGTGGTGGAAGAACCGGTCGCCGGCTCTTTCAGCCACTTTGCCTATAAATATTGGGGCGACTTCGCCGGCTTCCTTTCCGGCTGGAACTACTGGGCGATGTTCATTCTGGTCGGCATGGCGGAATTGACCGCCGTCGGCATCTACATTCAGTACTGGTGGCCGGAGATCCCCACCTGGGCCTCCGCCGCGCTGTTCTTCGTGCTGATCAACCTGATTAACCTGGTAAACGTGCGTCTGTACGGCGAAACCGAATTCTGGTTCGCCATCATCAAAGTGGTGGCGATTGTCGGCATGATCGTGTTCGGCGCCTGGCTGTTGGCCAGCGGCAACGGCGGCCCGCAGGCCAGCATCACCAACCTGTGGCAGCAGGGCGGCTTTATGCCGCACGGCTTCTCCGGACTGGTGATGGCGATGGCGGTCATCATGTTCTCGTTCGGCGGGCTGGAAATGGTCGGCATCACCGCGGCGGAAGCCGCCGATCCGCGTCGCAGCATTCCCAAAGCCACCAATCAGGTGGTGTACCGCATTCTGATCTTCTATATCGGCTCACTGACCGTGCTGCTGTCGCTCTATCCTTGGGGGCAAGTGGTTGAGGGCGGCAGTCCGTTCGTGCTGATCTTCCATGCGCTGAACAGCAATCTGGTGGCGACCGTGCTCAACGTGGTGGTGTTGACCGCCGCGCTGTCGGTCTACAACAGCGGCGTTTACGCCAACAGCCGCATGCTGTTCGGGCTGGCCAGCCAGGGCAATGCGCCGCAGGCGCTGACGCGCGTGAATAAACGCGGCGTGCCGGTGCTGTCCATCGCGCTGTCGGCGTTGATTACCTCGATTGGCGTGCTGATTAACTACCTGATGCCCGGTAAGGCGTTTGAGCTGCTGATGGCGCTGGTGGTGTCAACGCTGGTGATCAACTGGGTGATGATATGCCTGGCGCACCTGAAATTCCGTGCGGCCAAGAACCGCCAGGGCGTCATCCCCAGCTTTAAGGCGCTGTGGTATCCGTTCGGCAACTACCTGTGTCTGGCGTTCCTCGGCCTGATTCTGGTGATTATGTATTTCAGCGAAGGGATCCGCATTTCGGTGTTGCTGATGCCGGTGTGGATTGCGGTGCTGTGGTGCGGGTTTATGCTGACGCGCCGCAAAGACGCCAAGCGTTAATCTGTGTGCTGCGGAGGCGTATGGCGCGCCTCCGCCTCTCTTCTCGTCAGCCGCGCGGCATAAAGGCGCGCCCCTCACCGTGACCCCGCCCCAGCAGTTTCCGGCACAGCAGCAGCAGGGTGCTGATCACATCGATGACCACCACGCTGAGCATCAGCAGGGTCAACATGAAGAATCCGAGCAGCGAACCGCCCAGCACCACCAGCGGTGCAGGTACGCGCAGACGGCGCAACTTCATGGCGAAATACATTTTCCAGTATTGCTTCTGCGCCAGCAGCGCGCTGCGAATACGGCGCCCCAGGCTTGAGCCTGATTTGCGGGATGTAGAACGACTCATAACTTCTCCTTTTCTGTATGCCCTACAAGTCAATCACAAAGATCTTAAGAGAGTCTTAACGGGCTCTTGGCGGCCCTGGCTGTCTCACCGGAGTGAGACAACAGCATAAGGCAAAAGGTCCCGAGATGCAGCGCACGGCTGACAAAGTGCGAGCTTCATCGGGTTTGTTACACTGAAAGTCATGCCCGTGCAGGGCGCAGTGGTCGGGAGAAAAGGCTGGATGAAAAGAATCAAACGTTATTACGACGCGGCCAAGGCGCATCACACGCCGGAGGGATTTCGCAACCCGGAGCCCTCGCTGCGCCAGGAGGGCGACCTGCAGCGTTGGCAGGATGAGCGCAAGCGGCAGGGGCTGCCCAGGCCGCCGCAGCACGGCTATGCGCAATTTACCGAACGCTGGTGGCAACCCGCCGATCTCAGCGGCAGCGATGACAGCATCTGGTGGTTGGGGCATGCGTCAATGCTGTTGCGGCTGGGCGGCCGCTATATTCTGATCGACCCAGTGTTGTCCGAACGCGCCTCGCCGCTGAGTTTCTACGGTCCGAAGCGCAGAACGCCGACGCCGCTGACGGTGGGGCAACTGCCGGCGGTGGATGTGGTGCTGATCTCCCATAATCACTATGACCATCTCGACAGGCGCACGGTACGGCAGCTGGCGCGGCGCTTCCCACAGGCCGAGTTTATCGTGCCGCTCGGCTTGAAGCGCTGGTTCCGCCGCTATCGGCTGAAGGTGCATGAACTGGACTGGTGGCAGAGCCTGCCGCTGGGCGAACTGACGGTCTATGCCACGCCGGCGCGGCACTGGAGCATGCGCACGCTGTGGGATCGCAATCGCTCGCTGTGGTGCGGTTGGGTGATCCATCATCCGGCGCTGCGGTTCTATTTTTCCGGCGACAGCGGCTATTCGGCGCAGCTGGCGGAAATCGGTCAACGGTTGGGACCGTTCGACGTGGCGGCGTTGCCCATTGGCGCCTATGCGCCGCGCTGGTTCATGCAGGAACAGCATATGGATCCGCAGCAGTCGGTGACGCTGTATCGCGAGCTGAATCAGCCGCGAGCCATTCCCATCCATTGGGGGGTATTCGAACTGGCAGACGAATCGCTCGACGAACCGCCGCAGCAGCTGAACCTGGCGCTGAACGAGGCGGGGTTGGAGCAGCATCAATTCCACCCGCTGAAGATTGGCGAGCGCATCGCGTTGCAGGACTCACCGCAAGCGTTCTCTCTTCGCCCTGTGAGACAGGGGAAAGAATAAGAGCAACGGTTTGAAAGCGTGGCAGTAATTAGCAAAATTGATAAGTACGGGTGGCGATTCAAATAACCACCCGATTTTCAGGATTTAATTCAGCGCTGCACTTTTGCAATTCATAAGGTTATTCCGGCTATTCAGAGTCATGGCTTTCGGATTATTTAGGATGAAACAACCGGCCAGCGGGAGCGGCATCAGGACGTTGCATGCTTATGCAACCGTTGCCTGTTGTACCCGTGTCACCTCCGGCTTCCGACGAGATGGGGTTCGCACCCCGAGGGGGCAGGGCTGAAAGCCGACGATGAATGCGCTTTCCGGCGGTAAAGGGGCGGAGGAGCATTGAATAAATTGGCCCCCGTTCATCGATATTCAAATGTTGCATATGACATTCCATAAAGATTCAAATTTTTTAACGCTATAAGCGACGAAAAAGCGAAAATGCCGACAAGGAGATGCGTCAAAACGATGAAAGTTTTGTTAAAACGCTATCAGAATGCGGGGTCTGGCGCAGTGAGTTTGGCAAGCAGAAAATAGCCGATGCTTCAACATCTTTTGGCCTATTTAAGCAAATGTGGCGCTCGACCGTTTCAAATATGTGCGACATGTCGTTCAGTGATTAAAAATGGCTTGCCATCGCATACAGAGTATGTGATAACGCATCTGGGTAAAACGAGGTACAGTTCTGTATATGTGTGGCATTTTCAGTAAAGAAGTTCTGAGTAAAGACGTTAGCGTTGAATACCGCTTCTCTGCCGATCCTTATCTTAGTGCCTCAAGCAGTAACGACTCTAGTTTGTCTATGTAACGCCCTCGGGCGGTTTAAACAATCCAAAGGAAATACTCAAGATGGCAAAGATCAAAGGTCAAGTTAAGTGGTTCAACGAGTCTAAAGGTTTCGGTTTCATCACCCCGGCTGACGGCAGCAAAGACGTGTTCGTACACTTCTCTGCAATCCAGGGTAACGGCTTCAAAACCCTGGCTGAAGGCCAGAACGTTGAGTTCGAAATCCAAGATGGCCAGAAAGGTCCATCTGCAGTAAACGTTACTGCTATCTAATCAGCGTCAGCTGTACAAAAAGCCCGCCTTCGAGCGGGCTTTTTCGTTTCCGTCATCCGGCGGCGATGATGATGCCGGCGTACTGGTTGCGGCCTTTGATCCCCGGATGCGTCGGATCCTGCGCGCGTCGGTGGCTGTTGCGGCGATAGCTGGTGTATTTGAAGCGCTGTGGCCGCTGTGGGTCGACGTCCGGCGTGCAGATGGTGCAACTGCCGGCGCGGTCAACGGCGGCGAAGCCGAGCGCCGTCAGCTTGTATTCGGCAATTGCGGCCAAATCGAGATGACGGTAATGCGGGCTGATCAGCGTGGCGGGCAGCGGCAGGCGTTGTTTAAAATTTTCCACCAGCGCTTCATCCACTTCGTAGCAGCACGGGCCGGCGGCAGGGCCGATAGAGGCCACCCAGTCGGCGGCATCGCCGTCCTGGCGAATGCGCGCTGCCATCTGTTCCAGAATGCCGTCCAGCAACCCGCGCCAGCCGGCGTGTACCGCCGCGATAGCGCCGCCGTCACGGCGGCTGAACAGCACCGGCAGACAGTCCGCCGTCAGTACGCTGAGCAGAATGCCGGGTTGGCGAGTATAGAAACCATCGGCCTCGCCGCACGCCTGCGCCGGTTGCAGCACGTCGACAATGCGGGTGCCGTGCACCTGTTTTTTTTCCGGCAGCGTGGCGCTGTAGGGCAGTAGATGCCCGGGCAGCAGCGCGAGTTTGCTGCCGAAGCCGTGCTGAATGTGGGGCACCGCATCGAGCAGCGCGGAACGATCGCTCATAAGTTATGTTCACCTGCGTGAGAAAACAGACTCTCAGTGTAGCCAGCTTTTTCCCCGCTTGGCCAGGCGTTGTTGGCGGAGAAAGCGAGCGGGGATGCGCCTTGCATCGAGCCGACGCCTTCTTTAGACTAGCCGCGCCCTGTCTCTTTGGAAGCCCATTCATGTCTTATCAATGCCCTCTGTGTCATCAACCGCTGCATTTTTCATCGCAACACTGGCGTTGCGACGGCAATCATCAGTTCGATCAAGCCAAAGAGGGCTACGTCAATCTGCTGCCGGTGCAGCACAAACGATCGAAGCAGCCGGGAGACAGCGCGGAAATGATGCAGGCACGGCGCGCGTTTCTCGACGGCGGTTATTATCAGCCGCAGCAGCAGCAGGTGGCCGAGTGGCTGGATTTGGCGCTGGCGGCCGATGCAGGCGCGTTGTTGGATATAGGCTGTGGGGAAGGGTATTACACCGCCGCCGTGGCCGCACGCCTGGCGCAGGCGCGCAATATGGCGGTCTATGGGCTGGACGTCGCCAAGGTAGCGATCCGCTACGCCGCCAAACGTTATCCTGCGGTCTCGTTCTGCGTCGCCTCCAGCCACCGTCTGCCGTTCGCCGATGGGGCGCTGGATGCGGTCTTGCGCATTTATGCGCCTTGCAAGGCGCAGGAGCTGGCGCGGGTGGTGAAGCCGGGTGGCGTAGTGGTGACGGTCTCGCCGGGCCCGCGTCATCTGTACCAGTTGAAAGAACAGGTCTACCAGCAGGTGCAGCTGCATGCCGAACAGGACGAGCAGTTCGCCGGATTTGAGTGTGAGCGTAAAGAGGCGTTAGCCTACACGATGACCCTGCCGGGCGCGCAGGCCGCCAACCTGCTGCAGATGACGCCGTTCGCCTGGCGCGCTACGCCGGAGGTGCAACAGGGGTTGGCGGATGGCGCCGAGTTCGTGTGCGAAACGGATTTCGTGTTGGCGCTGTACCGACGCCGCGCTTAACGGGCGCACTGAGCCCAGAAACAAAAAAACCTGCCGCGGCAGGTTTTTTTGCAGAGCGAGCGCCTCAGGCCAGGTAGCCGAGATGCTCCAGCAGAATGTTGAAGCCGATACCTATCAGCACCACGCCGCCGAGGATCTCGGCGCGTTTGCCCAGCAGTGGGCCGATAAAGCGGCCAATCATCATGCCCAGCGTCGCCATGATCATGGTGGCGCAGCCGATGGCCATGGCGGTATGCACGATATTGACCTGCAGGAAGGCCAGACCGACGCCGATAGCCATGGCGTCGAGGCTGGTGGCGATAGCGGTGGCCACCAAGATCCAGAAGCCGTGGCGTTTGACCTTCTCTTCCTCATCGGGCCTGTTGCGCACCCCTTCGACGATCATGCGCATGCCGAGAATGAACAGCAGGGAAAAGGCGACCCAGTGGTCCCATTCCATGATGTATTGGCTGGCGAACAGACCGATGGCCCAACCGATGAGCGGGGTGATCGCTTCAACCACGCCGAAGATCAGGCCGGTACGGATCGCTTCGCGGAAACGGGGTTGATGCAGGCTGGCACCTTTGCCGATCGAAGCGGCAAAAGCATCCATGGACATGCCGAAAGCGAGAATGAGTGTAGCTGAAAGGTTCATGTGAAATAGCCTCGGCCGGGTGGCTCCATATACACGTAACCCACCCCCAACCTAACGACGGAGTTACGTGTCTATGGTCTCGCCAACCTTACCTGGCTGCCCGCACCACGTTTCATACGGCGAAACGAGTATGTTGATACGGGCGTTTCTGGCGTTTTATTCTCCAGAAACCGGCTACTCCCCAATGACGGCGCAACCATATCATATTATTTCCGCCACCGACAACTTTATTCTGGAGTCATGTTCGCTCTTAATTGAGACTCGTTTTCATTAATCCAAGTTGATATGGGAATATAATGTAGACGTGGGTAACAATGTTGCGGAAATAATAGTCAGAAAGGAAATGGCGCTGCCGATTAATTATCCACAAGCAGCGCAAGGTTTGAGCGAAAGTAAAATGATTTTTTCTTTATTTATTGATTATCAATGAAAAAGTGGTAAATCTTCTCCAGGTCGTCCAGGTGCGTCACCTGAACCAACAGCCGGCGCTGTTCCAGGTCGACGGCCAGAATGCCATCCTCCGATAAATTCATGGCTTTAATGCGGTTATATTCGACAAACACATTGGCGAAGAAAAATCCGTGCGTTTTAAACACCATCTTGGGAGCGCGAATATAAGAAACATAGATAGCGAGCAGCGCCAAAGAAATAAGCAGATAGGTGGTTAATACCGCACCACTGTCGGTGACATTGCGGTAAATCAGAATGACGATCAGGCCAACGAAAATCAGGCTGTCGAGGCGGTTACGGCGTTTGAGCGGCACTTTGAGCCGCGTTTTGCCTTTCAGCAGATCCATGCCGAATTCGTCGTACAGCGAATACAGCAACAGCAGGGCGATAAACAGCATCAGTACGGCGTCGGTCAGTGACATCTCTTGCTCCACACATAAAAAAGCCGGGGGTTGCCCCCCGGCCGTTTCGAACGATTACAGGCCCAGCAGGCCAATCCAATAGCCAAAGATACCGATGACGAAGAAGCCGATGATGATCCACAGCGCATTGACTTTTTTACGCAGCAGCCACATACAGGCGAAGGTCAGCAGCAACGGCACCAGGCCCGGCATCAGCTGGTCGAGGATGGTCTGCACCGTGGTGACGTTGGTATGCCCGGTCTGGTCGGTGATCTTGGACACCACCAGCGGGATATTCACGTGCGTCCACTTGTTGACCAACGCGCCCATGACAAACAGGCCGAGAATGGACGCCCCTTCCGTCAATTTCTGCAGGAAGCCGCCGCCCATGTCATTGACGATATCCACCCCTTTACGGTAACCGTAGGCCACGCCGTAGTAGCGGGTCAACAGGCGCACCAGGTTGAACAGCACGAAGAACAGGATCGGCCCGAGCAGGCTGCCGCTCATGGCGATGCCGGCGCCGAGCGCGGCGAATACCGGCCGCACGGTGCCCCAGAAGATCGGGTCACCGACGCCCGCCAATGGCCCCATCAGACCGACCTTGATGCCGTTGATCGCGCCGTCGTCGATCGGCGCGCCGTTGGCGCGTTGCTCTTCCATTGCCATGGTCACGCCGAGCACCGGCGCCGCCACGTAAGGGTGGGTGTTGAAGAACTCGAGGTGGCGCTTGATCGCCTGTTTGCGATCGTCATTGTTTTCCGGATACAGGCGACGGATCACCGGGACCATCGAGAAGCAAAAACCCAGCGCCTGCATGCGCTCGAAGTTCCACGAACCCTGGAACAGGTTCGAGCGCAGGAATACGCCGCGAATATCGGCCGGCGTGAGTTTCTTTTGAGCAGTTGTATCAACCATTTCTCTCACCTATTCCTAGTCGAGTTCGTTATCGAGATCGTTCGCATTAGCCGGGCCGGCCTGGACAACCTGAGACTTGTTGTATTTCGGGCTGAGCTGGATGTACAGCACGGCCATCACCACGCCGATGACGCCGAGCGCCACCAGGTTGAAGTTGGTGAAGGCGGCGGTCACGAAACCCAGGTAGAAGAACGGCATCAGGTAGCCGGCGCGCATCATGTTAATCACCATCGCGTAACCGACCACCACGATCATGCCGCCGGCGATGTTCAGGCCGCTGGTGACCACTTCCGGGATCGAGTTGAGCAGGGCGTGTACCCCGGCGGTGCCAACCGAGATGGCGACGATGACCGCCGGGATGGCGATGCGCATCGCCTGCAGCAGCAGGGCGCCGATGTGGATCCAGGTGATGGCGCGCAGGCTGCCGCGCTCCGCCGCGCTGTCCGCCGCGTGCTGGAAGGCCACGGTGAGGGTACGCACGATGATGGTCAACACCTGGCCGGCCGCCGCCAGCGGAATGGCCAGGGCGATACCGGCGCCGACGCTTTGCCCGCCGGCGATGACCAGAATGGTCGAGATGATGGACGCCAGGGCGGCATCCGGCGCGACTGCCGCACCGATGTTCATCCAGCCCAGGGCGATCATTTCCAGCGTACCGCCGATAATGATGCCGGTTTTCATATCGCCGAGAATGAAGCCGATCAGGGTACAGGCGACCAGCGGACGGTGGAACTGAAACTCGTCGAGGACGGAACCCATCCCGGCGATACAGGCAACGATAAATATCAGCACAATCTGAAGAGTGGTGATCTCCATTGCACTTCTCCTATGACCAAAAAAGCTCTGAGTAAAATAATCAGCGGCTGGCGCCACTAATTGAGTTTGTTAATCAGGTCCATCATTTTTAGCCGGCTGTCGGACGAGACCTTACGCACCTCCAGCTCGATACCGCGATCGTTCAGTTTCTTAAACGCTTCGATATCTTTTTCATCGACGGAAACGGCGTTGTTCACCTGGGTTTTCCCCTGACGGAACGCCATGCCGCCGATATTGACGGATTGAATATCCACGCCGCCTTCCACCAGGCGCAAGACGTCGGTCGGGTTGGTAAACAGCAGCATCACGCGGTCGTTGGCATATTTCGGGTTGTTCCAGACGCGGATGGCCTTCGCCACGTCCACCACGTGAGCGGTGACGCCCGGCGGGGCGACCTGGGTCAGCAGGGTTTTGCGCACATGGTCGGCGGCGACTTCATCGCTGACGACGATAATGCGGCTGACGTTGGTTTCTTTGGTCCAGCGGGTGGCGACCTGGCCGTGAATCAAACGGTCATCGATGCGCGCCAGGCCGATTTTCATGTGGTCGTTCGGCCCCAGCGGCGCCTGAGGGGCAGCGGCTTTGGCGATGGGTGCTGCGGGTTTTGCGGGTTCTTCCTGCGGTTTTTTCAGCGCTTTCACGCCTTCTCGGCCGGTTTCCAACGCCAGCGCCACCAGTTCATCGAAAGCGGGGTTGTCGTCCCGCGCCATGAAGGTTTCCACCAGCATCGGGATGTTGACCCCGGTGACGACCTCATAGTTTTCTTTGTCGACCGCAATGCGGCTGGCGGCGTTGAACGGGCTGCCGCCCCAGGTATCCACCAGAAACAGCACGCCGCCGCTGGTATCCAACCCACTGATTTTTTCGTTGTACTTGACGATTAACGTTTCGGCATTCTCACCGGGAACGAAGTCTATAAAGGCGACGTTGTCCTGCTCGCCCAATAGCATCTCCGCCGTTTTCAGCAGTTGTTCCGCTGCAGCCCCGTGTGTGCCGATGATAATAGCTATTGCCACTCGCTACCTCCTCGTTGAACTCCAGACGCGGTTTGTGTCGTTTCTCCGCGCCGTCTTGGCAGTCACTTCCGCGGTTCAGATACATTATGGTAGAAAAAAAGAAACGCACGCCTAACATTTCTCACGCAGTTTCAAGTGCCTGTGCGTGATGCTTCACGAACGCGAGATTTATTTTAGTGAGTGAAAAAATATTTTTTGTGACGCTGCTCTGCTATTGAATGCTCGGAGAAATCTTAGCTGTCGCAGACGATATGACGTAGCGCCATGCTAAACCGCCGTTGAAAAAGCCGCTTTGTCCCCCAGAAAAATCCTGATACAGTAATTTCTTCTTTCATCACTAAGGAGTGAAGGGCCTCAGCCCTCCCTATGGACTGTCACCGAAGTTACTGTTTTTCCAGGTTTCATCCGCCACCTGCTGGCGTTGCATATGCTGTTCGGCCCTTCGGCCATCTCCCGGTAACCCCATTCCGTCACTTTGCTAGTGTCGACTGCGCCCACGCAGCGGCGGCATCGTCACGTCTGCGCGGCGTGCGCGCATTCCCACTTTTCGCTGGAGTCTGATATGGAATTTTTAATGGACCCCTCTATTTGGGCGGGGTTGCTTACGCTGGTGGTGCTGGAAATCGTGCTGGGCATCGACAACCTGGTGTTCATTGCCATTCTGGCCGACAAACTGCCGCCGAAGCAGCGCGATAAGGCGCGCATCATTGGCCTGTCGCTGGCATTGCTGATGCGTTTGGGCCTGCTGTCTGTTATCTCCTGGATGGTGACCCTGACCACGCCGCTGTTCAGCGTCGGCGATTTCAGCTTCTCCGGCCGCGATTTGATCCTGCTGTTCGGCGGGGTGTTCCTGCTGTTCAAGGCTACCATGGAGCTGCATGAACGACTGGAAGGGCAGACGCACCAGGACGGCGCCAATCGCGGTTACGCCAAGTTCTGGGCGGTGGTGGTGCAGATCGTGATCCTTGACGCCGTGTTCTCGCTCGATGCGGTGATTACCGCCGTGGGTATGGTGAACGATCTGCCGGTGATGATGGCGGCGGTGGTGATCGCGATGGCGGTGATGCTGTTGGCGTCGAAGCCGTTGACCAACTTCGTCAACGCGCATCCGACCATCGTGGTGCTGTGCCTGAGCTTCCTGCTGATGATCGGTTTGAGCTTGATCGCCGAAGGCTTCGGCTTGCACATTCCTAAAGGCTATCTGTACGCAGCGATCGGCTTCTCGATCCTGATTGAATTGTTCAACCAGATCGCGCGCCGCAACTTCATCAAGCATCAAGCGCGCCGCCCGATGCGCGAGCGCACCGCGGAAGCGATCATGCGCCTGATGGGGCAGCAACGTGCGCAGCAGACGGACGATGAGGTCGCCTTGCCAAGGGACGAAACCTTCGCGGCGGAAGAGCGTTATATGATCAGCGGCGTGTTGACACTGGCCTCGCGCTCATTGCGCAGCGTGATGACACCGCGCACCGACATCTCCTGGGTCGACTGCGAGCGCTCCCGAGAGGAGGTGCGCGCACAGCTGCTGGATACGCCGCACAGCCTGTTCCCGGTGTGTCGCGACTCGGTGGATGAGATCGTCGGCGTGGTACGCGCCAAGGATCTGCTGGTGGCGCTGGAGCAAGGGGAGGATATCGCCGAGTTCGCCGCCCGTACGCCGCCGATCGTGGTGCCGGAAACCATGGACGTCATCAAGCTGCTGGCGGTGCTGCGCCGCGCCAAAGGACGTTTGGTGGTGGTCACCAACGAGTTCGGCGTCGTGCAGGGGCTGGTGACGCCGCTGGACGTGCTGGAAGCGATTGCCGGTGAGTTCCCGGACGAGGATGAAACGCCGGACATCGTGGCGGAAGGCGACGGCTGGCTGGTGAAGGGCGGAACCGATCTGCACTCGCTGGAACAGGCGCTGGCCTGCGATGACCTGGTCAGCCCCACCGCCGATTACGCTACCCTGGCGGGGCTGCTGTTGGCTCACTATGGCCAGATGCCGGTGGTGGGGGACACCATCGAACTGAACCACCTGCGTTTCGATATCGTCGATGTCTCCGACTATCGCATCGAGTTGGTGCGTGTCACCCGCGTCGTCTTCGACGAACCGACGCATTCGTAACCCTCCCGCCGGGGGCTCAGGCCTCCGGCGGATCCTCTTCCGCTTTCCTGACGCGCGATTCGTACTGCTGCAACCACAGCGGGAAAACGTGGATCGGCATCGGCTTGGCGAAATAATACCCCTGCAGGGCATTGACCTCGCGTGCGCGCAGATAGTCGGCCTGTTCCTCCGTTTCCACCCCCTCTGCCACCAGTTTCAGCTTCAGCCGCTGCGCCAGCGTAATGATGGTGTCGGTCACCGTGGCGTTGACCGCGTCGGTGCCGATGGCGGCGGTAAACCCGCGATCGATCTTCAACACGTCCGGGCTGAGGTTTTTCAGGTAGCTCAGCGAGCTGTGGCCGGTGCCGAAATCGTCAATGGCCAGCATGATCCCCATGTCTTTCAGCGTGCGAATCTGGTCATACTGGATCGCCGACAGCGCGGTGCGTTCGGTCAGCTCCAGCATCAGCGAGGGCATCGGGTGCGCCGGCAGCCAAATCTGGCGGATATCGTCGATGATGTTGAGCGTTTTAAAATGCTCGGCGGCGACGTTAATGCTGATGTAGAACGACGGTCGTGGCGGGAACAGCTGCAGATTTTCCGCCACGGTGTTCATCAAATAGCGGGTGAGCGGAATGATGAGGTCATGCTGCTCGGCCAACGGAATAAACACGTCAGGCGAGATCCATCCTTGTCGCTTCTTTTTCCAACGCAGCAGCATCTCGACGCCGGCGCAGCGCCCGGTGTCGCTGTGGATGATCGGCTGGCAGTAGACGCGGAACTCGCGATGAGTGATGGCATGGCCGATGTGGTAAGACAGGCTCATGCGGTTGGCGGTGAGCAGATAGACCACATAGGCCGCCAACAGACTGATCAGCAGCGCCAGCGGAATATGGCGCGGCAGTGCGGAAAGTGCCAGCATGCCGATCTGCGGGCCGAACAGAGAAATCGAGAACGGATACAGCGCAGAGCCGGCGGTGTAGCGCAGATCGTTGGTCAGGGTGTCCCGGCTCAGGATTTCGCGTCGGCCGTATTCCAGGCTGCTGTCGGCTACGTTCAGCACCACGCGCTGAACGTAAGGCTCCTGCGGCTCGAGTAAAAAGTTGGACAGCAGCTCGATATTGAATACGTGCAGCACGCCGCTGGTGTTATCGCGGGGGGATGGCGTCCACATCACCAGCGTGGGCAGACCTTTGCTGACCGCCAGCGAGGGGCGCAGCGCCAGCCTGGCGTCGCTGTTGACGAAGGTGGGCATCACCGCGGCCAGCTGATAATGACGGGCGCCAAATAGGCTGGAGCAGTAAATAATGCCGTTTTTTACCAGCAGCATGGCGCGCAACGCCTGATTTTGCGCGGCGCGAAAGCGCAGGGTCGATGAGACGTTCTCGCAGGGTTGGTCCAGCATGTCCATGCTGCGTTCCGCCTGCAGCTGCGCCGGCGTCAGCAACTGGTTGAGCTTGCCGACGGTTCGGGTGGCCAATGTCTGTTGGCTCAGCTCGATGCTTTTGACCTCTTGATAGTAACGGGTATACAGCGATACCAACAGAATAGCCGCGCCCACCGCTCCGGCCAGCAGCCAACGGTAGTAACGATATCGGGACGCGGCGAGGTGGGTCATCAACATCCGGTAAATCCTTGTTCGGTAATCCAGCTCCGAGTCACAGTCAGGCCATAGCTCCTTAAGTTGCGCTCGGCTAATTCTAGCCTGAGGTTATACAAGATTGATGGTAACTCAGTAAATTATTTCAGTTTGGTAAAACAGAAGGCCAATTTGCAGGTTAACCGTCGGATCGATGAGAAAAATGCAGGATATTTTCTGGTGACATTGTCACTAAAGAGGGGCAATGAATTGATTATCCATAAAAAACCCCGCCGGGCGGCGGGGTTGTCTGTCAGTCGCATTGCACCTTGATTGCCAGGCCACCGCGTGACGTTTCCCGGTACTTGGCGTTCATGTCTTTGCCGGTTTCGTACATGGTCTCGATCACCTTATCCAGCGAAACGCGCGGTTCGCTGGTGCGGCGCAGCGCCATGCGGGCGGCGTTGATCGCCTTGACCGAGGCGATGGCGTTGCGCTCGATGCACGGCACCTGTACCTGGCCCGCGACCGGGTCGCAGGTCAGCCCCAGGTTGTGTTCCATGCCGATTTCCGCCGCCACGCATACCTGCTCAGGGCTGCCGCCCAGCAGTTCGGCCAGGCCGGCTGCCGCCATGGAGCAGGCCACGCCGACTTCGCCCTGACAGCCGACTTCGGCGCCGGAAATGGAAGCGTTCATCTTGTACAACGCGCCGATGGCGCCTGCCGCCATAAAGTAACGGATGTAGATATCCGGGCTAACGGACTCGATGAAGTGATCGTAGTAAGCCAGCACCGCAGGGACGATGCCGCAGGCACCGTTGGTCGGTGCGGTGACCACGCGGCCACCGGCGGCGTTCTCTTCGTTAACCGCCAGCGCGAACATGTTGACCCAGTCGATCACGTTCATCGGATCGTTGGACAGTTTGTCCGACGCCACCAGCATGCGGCGCAACGCGGAGGCACGGCGCGGTACGCGCAGCGGCCCCGGGAGCACGCCTTCGGTGTTCAGACCGCGATCGATACAGGCGCGCATGGTTTGCCAGACGTTGCCGAAGTAGGTCTCGATCTCTTGCTTGCTGTGCAGCGCCAGTTCGTTCTGCATCACCATGCCGGACAGCGACAGCCCGGTCTCGCGGCAGTGATCGAGCATTTCGCGCGCGGAGTTGAACGGATAGGGCATTTGCAGCTCTTGCTCGGCGTCCTTACCGAAGTTCTCCTCGTCGACGATAAAACCGCCGCCGATAGAGTAATAGGTCTTGCTGTACACTTCTTTATCGCCGGCGAAGGCGTGGATCTGCATGCCGTTTTCGTGCAGCGGCAGGTTGTCGCTGCGGAAGACCATGCCGCCGTCGCGTGGGAAATCGACTTCATGCAGGCCGTTGGCCAGCATCAGGCGTTGACGTTGTTCTACATCGCGAATAAAACCCGGAATGCTATCGATATCGACGGTGTCCGGCATGTTGCCGGCCAGGCCGAGAATGATGGCGATATCGGTATGGTGACCTTTACCGGTCAATGAGAGTGAGCCGTAAACGTCTACGGCAACACGCGTGATAGAAGGCATCAGGCCTTTATTTACCAGATCGTCGACAAACTGTTTGCCGGCTTTCATCGGTCCAACCGTATGAGAGCTGGACGGGCCGATGCCGATCTTAAACATGTCGAAAACGCTAATCACGCTAAAACTCCTTAAAGAGACGTATTGTTATGGCTGCAGCGGTTAAAAACCGCGCAGGGAACAGCGATATTGTAAAAGGGCCGTGCGGGTTCGGCTGCCTTTTTCGCATGAAATTAAATAATCCGTGGTGTCGCTTTTTTTACTGATTACCCGGGGCGAACCCTTAAGCGGGGTATCCGCTTTCGCCCAAGCTCCATTAACGGTAATCGCGCCAGCCTTCCGTGCTGAACGCCGCCGGCTTAATCCCTGTTTCTACAGTGGTTTATCTCGGACGGTGGTATTTTACAGGTATTTCGTAAGGTTTAAGAGAGGGTTTACAGTTTTTTTAAAACCATTCAACCGGAACGGTAGTTGAAAAAGCGATCAAATGAAGTGATTTCGATCGCTTTACCTGCAGTGGACGCCGACGGCCATGCCAGATTGCGAGTCAGATCACGCAATACGGGTTAAATACTGACCTGCTGCGCCAGGCGGCGAATGATGGCGGCGGTCAGCCCCCAGATAAATTGGCTGTGATACCAGGAGAGGTAAATGCGGTGCGTATGGCCGGCGCGATGAATATCCAGCGGGTAGTAACGCGACAGGGTCAGCGCTTCCTGCAGGGGCATCTCGAACACGTCCGCCACTTCGCCCTCATTGGCGTGGAACTGCACGTCCGGCGAGATGAGGCCGACGATTGGCGTGACCTGAAATCCGGTGCTGCTGTCGAGCGGCGCCATTTGGCCGAGGACGGTCACCGCGTGCGGCGGTATCGCCACTTCTTCCTGCGCTTCTCGCAGCGCCGTGACGATCGCCGATCCGTCTTCGGCATCGGTTTTACCGCCGGGGAAGGCCACCTGGCCGGCATGTTTGCGCAGCGAGTCGGCGCGCCGGGTCAACAGCAGCGTCGGCTCGGCGCGGCAGACGATTGGGATCAGCACCGCCGCCGGGCGCACATTGTGCGAGATCTGCGCCGCCTGCGGCAGCTGCAGTTGAAAACGGCTGATAAAGGCGTGCAGTGAGGCCGGTGAGTTCGATGGGATCACGACAGGGCATACTCCCCAAGCTGCGGCAAAATACGACCAACCTTGTCGAAGGTTTCCTGGTATTCCGCCTGCTCCTGGCTGTCCGCCACGATGCCGCCGCCAGCGGAGCAGTGGATGCGGCCGTTTTCGGTGACGAGCGTGCGGATGGTGATATTGGTGTCCATCGTGCCGCAGGCGCTCAGGTAACCGATGCTGCCGCAATAGGCATTGCGGCGCTGCGGCTCCAGCTCTTCGATGATTTCCATCGCTCGCACCTTGGGCGCGCCGGTGATCGACCCACCGGGGAAGCAGGCGCGCAGCAGTTCGGCCGCCGAGGTATGCGCCGGCAGGGTCGCTGTGATGGTGCTCACCAGGTGATGCACGGCGGGAAACGGTTCCACGGCAAACAGTTCCGGCACCCGTACGCTGCCAGGTTGGGCGACGCGGCCGATATCGTTGCGCAGCAGATCGACGATCATCAGGTTTTCAGCGCGATCCTTGGGTGAATCGGCCAAACGGCGAGCCTGCGCGGCGTCCTGTTCCGTGTCCGCCAGCCGCGGCAGCGTGCCCTTAATCGGGCGGGTTTGGATACGCTGCTGCTCCAGCCAGAGGAAGCGCTCGGGAGAGACGCTCAGTACGCTGTTGTGCGGCAGGCGCAGGAAGGCCGAGAACGGCGCGCGGTTGCAGGCGCTCAATCGACAGAATGCCTCCCATTCATCTCCCTGATAGTTGGCGGAGAACCGTTGCGCCAGATTAATTTGGTAACAGTCGCCGCTGCGCAGGTAGCGCTGAATACGTCGGAATTTCTCGCCGTATTGCCGCCGGCTCATATTGGCGCGCCAGCCGCTCAGCAGCGTGAAAGGGCGTTCCGTCGGCGCGGTTTGGCTATTGAGCCAACGCCAGCGCTGTTCTACGTCGCCATAGCTGATCAGCGTCAGGGTCTGCAAATGGTGGTCGGCGATCGCTGCCCAGTCATAAATGCCGACCGCCATGTCCGGCAAAGCGAGGTCGGCTTCGGCCAACTGCGGCAAGGTTTCCACCCGGCGCCCGAGATCGTAGCCGAACAGCCCCAGGGCTCCGCCCTGAAACGGCAGATCCGGGTTAAACGCCGGCTGCCAGCCTTGCGCCGACAATTGTTGCTGCAGCAGGGAGAACGGATCTTCCTGCGATTGAATAGTGACGCCGTCACTTTCGATTTTCGTGCTGGCACCCTGAGTGGTGAGCGTAACGCGCGGCTGCGCGACCAGGATGTCGAAGCGGTTATGCGAATGGTCGGCGAAGCCCGAATGCAGCAGCATCGCCCACGGGTGGGCTGAAAGCGGGGCGAAGAGCTTCATCAGGGCACCGCGGCTGTAGGGCAAAGATTTTATGTTTGGGGCGGTTACGCTCATGAACGTCAATAAACCTGGCTGTGAGGACGGCGATAGATATCTGGCAGCTAGTGTGCCATAGACGGTCACGTCATGCATGTTTTGCCATGCGCGACATGAAGCACAGTTCACATAAACGGCAGTTCAATAAACCTGAAATAAGGCATTTTTTGCGCCATTGATTATACTTCGATATGTTAAAAATTTAACGTCAAATGCACTGGAAGCCTATTTATCGAGGGCGCAAGACCCGAGAGATATAAAAAAGATTCGTTGATTTCATAAATTTATTATTTCTGCTTGTTATTAGATGCGGGAGCGGCGTGGCGTTGCCTGATTTTAACCAGCGTCGCCGCCCTTTGGAATTAATGGATTAATTACTCAGCGCTTTTCTGGCGCTGGTTTGAAAAAGAAAGCCAAGTTCGGCCCCATTGCCACTGCGGCAATTTAGAGGTTTCACGCCTATTTCAAGCGTGCGCCGAACCGAATGAGTCTTTTAGAAAAATAAAATTATTATTTTGTTACATTATCATTGAAGAGCAGCCTATGTCGTTAATGCTGAGCGTGATCGTCCCGATGCACAATGCGGGGGAGTTATTGGAGCCTTTCCTGGCTTCGCTGCTGGCCCAGCGCGAGCAACGGTTGGAGGTGATCATCGTCAACGATGGTTCCACCGACGGTTCGGGGGAAATAGCGCACCGTTACGCGGCGGTGCATCCGCATATTCGTGTGATCGATCAGGCTAACGCCGGCGTTTCTAACGCGCGTAATGCCGGGCTCGCCGTTGCCCGGGGTAAATACGTGGCGTTTCCCGATGCCGACGATTTGCTGGCGCCGGACATGTATTCTACGCTGCTGGAACAGGCGGAGCACCACCAATTAGACGTAATGCAATGTAATGGCGAGCGCTATTTCACCAGCCAAGACGAATTGCAGCCGATTTTTCCACAGGGTCGCTTACAGACCACCGACGTTATCACCGGCGTACAGTGGTTTGAACGTGCGCTGAAATCGCGAAAGTTTATTCACGTTGTATGGCTGGCAATATATCGTCTCGACTTTATTCGCCGGCATCGGCTTTATTTCGAGCCGGGGTTACATCATCAGGATATTCCCTGGACGACGGAAGTCATGTTTAATGCCCAACGGGTCAAATATTTAAGTACGCCGCTGTACCGCCAACGGGTACACGACAAATCGATCAGCAACCGTCGTCGCACCGGCAAGGCGAACGTGGATTATCAACGCCACTATATGAAAATCGTCGAAATGTTGGAGCGGCTCAACCGGCGCTATGCGGGCACTGTCGCCATTCGCCCGGCTTTCCATTGGCAAATCACCCGCGAAGCGCTGGGCATTTGCCACAGCATTCGTCGTGAACCGGATCCGGCTGCCCAGAGTCAAATCACCGAAGAGTTCTATCAGCGCGGCATCGACAGAGCGATGTTCGCTAATGCGCGCGGCCTGAAACAGGGGTGGCATGTCATGCTGTGGCGGCATCGGCTGAAGCAGTGGCGCAGCGATAGCGGCTGTTCGCAACCGGTCTGAGGCACAAGACGTTGGGATCCGCCGCGTTAGCGCGTATACTCCTTCTCCCTTTTGCCGGAGAGAACGACACATGCATGCAGGTATGCCATTACTGAGTCACGCGGAGCAGCAGGAAGCGGCGGATCGTATCCATCAACTGATGGAGCAGGGCATGAGCAGCGGTGAAGCCATTGCTCGCGTTGCGCAGGAAATTCGCGAGAAGCATCAGGGCGCTCAGGTTGCGGTACTGTTCGATGAGGATGATGAAGACGAGCAGCATGAGGCCGCACCGGAGGCGTCGCGGGATGACGATGCTGAAGATGACGAAGACTATTGACGTTATCGGGGCCGCGTAAGCGGCCCCGTGAGTATCAGCCGTTGACCGCCACGGCGGCGGCGGCTTGTTTTGCTTGCTCCACCGCCTGTTCCGTCGTGCTCGCCGTCGCCAGTGCTACGCCCAGGCGACGCTGCCCGGCGATCTCCGGTTTGCCGAACAGGCGCAGCTGGTTGTGCCCGCGCAGCGCGTTTTCCAGGCCGCTGAAGCGCACATCGCTGCTGGTAAGCTGTGGCAGGATCACTGCCGAAGCGGAAGGGCCGAACTGGCGGATGGCGCCAATCGGCAACCCGAGAAAGGCGCGAACGTGCAGAGCGAACTCGGACAGATCCTGTGAGATCAACGTGACCATGCCGGTATCATGCGGGCGCGGTGACACCTCGCTGAAGATCACTTCGTCGCCACAGACGAACAGCTCCACGCCGAACAGGCCGAAACCGCCCAGGGCTTTCACCACCTTCTCCGCGATAGCCTGAGCACGGCTCAACGCCGCGGCTGACATGCGCTGCGGCTGCCAAGATTCGCGGTAGTCCCCATCCTCCTGACGATGGCCGATCGGCTCGCAGAAATGCACGCCGTCCACGGCGCTGATGGTCAGCAATGTAATTTCAAAATCGAATCTTACCAGCCCTTCGACGATCACCCGGCCGCCGCCGGCGCGGCCGCCCTGTTGGGCGTAATCCCAGGCGCTTTGCAGCTGCTCAGGCGTGCGGATCAGGCTTTGTCCTTTGCCGGAAGAACTCATCACCGGTTTGACGATGCACGGGTAGCCGATGTGCTCGACCGCCTGCCGGAAAGTCGCCTCGCTGTCGGCAAAGCGGTAGCTGGAGGTGGGCAGGCCAAGTTCTTCCGCCGCCAGACGGCGGATGCCTTCACGGTTCATGGTCAGGCGCGTGGCTTCGGCGCAGGGCACTACGCGGTGACCCTGGCGTTCAAGTTCGACCAGCATGGCGGTAGCGATCGCTTCGATTTCGGGAACGATATAGTCCGGCCGCTCTTGTTCGATAACGGCTTTCAGCGCGTCTCCGTCCAGCATATTGATGACGTGGCTGCGGTGCGCCACATGCATGGCGGGGGCGTCGGGATAGCGATCGACGGCGATCACTTCCAGGCCGAGGCGCTGGCATTCAATGGCGACTTCTTTACCCAGCTCCCCGGAGCCGAGCAACATAACGCGGGTGGCGGAAGGGCGCAGGGCGGTTCCAATCGTTAACATAGTTTCGTACCTGGATCGGTGAAAGTAAGCGGATTGATGATCGGCGGGCAGTATATACGAAAACGATTGCGTGCACAGCCGCCATGCCAAGTTTGTTGCTAACTTACTGTTTTTATGACAAGCAGAAATATTTGCCCTGTATGGACGATTGTGCGTTAATAAGCGACGGCGAAAGAAGGCCTACATATAGCAAGGTTTTCGCGTCTCGTGCCGTCAAGGCAGGTTTATCAAGTAAAGGAAACACAAATGAGCAAGATCACCGGTCACGTAAAATGGTTCAACGAAAGCAAAGGCTTCGGCTTCATCACGCCTGCCGACGGTTCTAAAGACGTTTTCGTTCATTTTTCCGCTATCGTTAGCGATGGTTTCAAGACCCTGGCTGAAGGCCAGCAGGTTGAGTTCTCCATCCAGGACAGCCAACGTGGCCCTGCCGCCGCCAACGTCGTTGCTATTTAACGACTGAGCCGCCGAGAAACCCGCCGCCGGCGGGTTTTTTTATGCTCGCACCCCGTAACGCCGCCCATCTCTGTTATCATTTAGCGCTGATTCGGCGCCAACCTGCGGGCGCGCCGCCATTCCATTCGTCATATAAGAGTTATCGCCGTGAGCACAGTTTCTTTTTCTTCCCTGCCGCTGCCAGCCGAACAGTTGGCCAACCTCAACGAACTGGGGTACGCCAAAATGACGCCGGTACAGGCCGCCGCGTTGCCCGCCATCCTGCAAGGGAGAGACGTGCGCGCAAAGGCGAAAACCGGCAGCGGTAAAACGGCGGCATTCGGCATTGGTCTGCTAAATAATATCGTCGTCGCTCAGGTCGCCACGCAGGCGCTGGTGCTCTGTCCCACCCGTGAGTTGGCCGATCAGGTGAGCAAAGAGCTGCGTCGCCTGGCGCGTTTCACGCAAAACATCAAAATCCTGACGCTGTGCGGCGGTCAACCGATGGGGCCACAGCTCGATTCGCTGGTGCACGCGCCACACATCGTGGTGGGGACACCGGGACGCATTCAGGAGCATCTGCGCAAGAAAACGCTGCTGCTGGACGAGCTGAAGGTGCTGGTGCTGGATGAGGCCGACCGCATGCTGGACATGGGCTTCGCTGACGACATCGACGATGTGATCAGCTATACGCCGCCGCAGCGTCAGACGCTGCTGTTTTCCGCCACCTACCCGACAGGCATCGAACGCATCAGCGATCGCGTTCAGCGCCAGCCGCTGAGCGTCGAAGTGGACGATGACGAAGCGCAGACTGCCATCGAACAACGCTTCTATGAAACCACGCGCGATCAGCGCCCGGCGCTGCTGGTGTCGGCCATTCGTTATCATCAACCCGCGTCCTGCGTGGTGTTCTGCAATACCAAACGCGATTGTCAAACGGTGCTTGAGGCCCTGGAGGCCCGCGGCATCAGCGCACTGGCGCTGCATGGCGATCTGGAGCAGCGCGATCGCGACCAGGTGTTGGTGCGCTTCGCCAACCGCAGTTGCCGGGTGCTGGTGGCGACCGACGTCGCCGCTCGCGGGCTGGACATCAAAGAACTGGAGCTGGTGGTTAACTACGAACTGGCGTTCGATCCCGAAGTGCATGTGCACCGTATCGGTCGTACCGGGCGCGCCGGCATGAGCGGGCTTGCGATCAGCCTGTGCACGCCGCAGGAAATGGCGCGGGCGCATGCGATTGAAGACTACCTGCAGATGGCCGTCGATTGGGCACCGGTTTCCGAGCTGAGCGGGGCGGCCAACGGCTCGCTGGAGGCGGAGATGGTAACGCTGTGCATCGACGGCGGTCGCAAGGCGAAGATCCGCCCCGGCGATATCCTTGGTGCGCTGACCGGCGATGCCGGGCTGACGGCGGCGGAAGTGGGCAAGATCGACATGTTCCCGGTGCACGCCTACGTCGCGATCCGTAAAGCCAGCGCGCGCAAGGCGCTGCAACAGCTGCAACAGGGCAAAATCAAAGGCAAGAGCTGCAAGGTGCGGCTGCTGAAATAAGCCGAAGGCGGGCGGCGGTTTGCCTTCCCGCCACTATCTATTTATACTGTATATATTTACAGTAATTTGAGTATTTGAGGACGCACGCATGGCGGTTGAAGTTAAATATGTGGTGGTGAGAAACGGTGAGGAAAAAATGACTTTCGCGAGCAAGAAAGAAGCCGACGCCTACGACAAAATGCTGGATTTGGCGGATAACCTCGGAGAGTGGCTGCAACAGGCGCCGCTTAACCTGGACGACGAACAGCGCGAAGGGCTGAGTTTCTTCCTGGCAGAGAATAAGGATGCGCTGGGTCTGATTCTGCGCGGCGCATCGCCGGCGGAAACCGCCAAAAAACCGGCGGAAAACAAAGCCAAAAAAACGGTCTCTAACTCAAAAGAGGGATCTGCGTCAGAAAAGCAAGCGGCATAATGACTTATGTTGCGGTGTTGTGATGAAAAAGGATCTAAAATGAGCCGTGAAATAACTTTCTTCAGCCGCTTTGAGCAAGACATTCTGGCCGGGCGTAAAACCATCACCATTCGGGATGCCAGTGAATCGCACTTCGAACCGGGCGAGGTATTGCGCGTAAGCCGCAATGAAGACGGCGTATTTTTCTGCTTTATCGAAGTGCTGTCGGTAACGCCGGTGCGTCTGGATGCGCTGACCGAACGCCACGCACAGCAGGAGAACATGTCGCTCGGCGAACTGAAGCAGGTGATCAAGGAAATCTATCCGGGCCTGGATGCGCTGTTTGTCATCGAGTTTGTCAAACGGTAAACCCGTTGCCGAAACCCTGTTGTGAGCCAGGGATGGGCGCCCGGATAGCGCTAATCACAACGGGAGGAGAGATGAAAAAAACGGGTTTGGCTATCGCCTTGTTGGCCATGATGGGAGCATCGACTGCGGTGTGGGCGCAGGATCAAGAGCAACGCACCGCCAAGGTGGGGCAGTGTGCCGGTCTGCAGCCGGCGGATATTGCCGCCCAGGTCAAGCGTGATTTCTTGCAGAACCGCATTACGCGCTGGGAGGCGGACAAAAAACTGTTGGGCACCGCTACCCCGATCGCCTGGGTCAGCCCGGATGCCATCACCGGCAAGGATCAGGTATGGCAGGTGCCGCTGACGGTGCGTGGCACCAAAGTGGATAAAACCTACCATGTGACGCTCAACTGCAACACGGGCGAGATCGCCTACAGCGCGCCGCAGTAATCGTTTTCCGCAATAAAAAGCCCGCCTGGCGGCGGGCTTGATGCATCAAGACGCGGTCAGTCGCTAAACGGTATCACCAACTCACCCGGTTTCACTTCCAATCCCTTCGCCAGTTTTTTCGCCAGCGCTTCGGTTTTGCTGTTGTCAGGATTCAGCACATAAGCCGGCTTTTGGTCGAAATAAGACTTCAGCGACTGGTTCAGATATGGCGTCAGCGCTTTCATCACCGTCTGCATTTTTTCCGGCTGCACGCTGTAATCGGTCAGTTCCATGTCTTTCAGGTAAATGGCGCCCTGTGCACGGTCGTACACCGGCTGCGCTTTCAGCGTCAGTTTCAGATCCGCCGCCTGCGGGCCGAGAATCGACGTGATGTTGACTTTGGCGTCGCCGGAAAGGGTGACTTTACCCGGCTCGCTGCGGCCGATCTGGCTTTGCAGCTGCGTCAGCACGATGTTGGCGTCCACCAGGCCGGGCACGCCGATCTGCTTCTGATAGTCGTTGTGCTTTTGCAGGTAATCATTCACTTCCTGCTCGCTCAGAGTGTACTGGGTCAGTTGATTGCAACCGGCCAATACGCCGGCGAACAGCAGGGCGGCTGCGCCCATCAGGATCTTCTTCATTAATGCCTCATTGCGACTGCTGGCGAAAAGTGCTGCAGATAATTGATTAATCATTATAAACGTTCCACCTGTGCGTGAAAACGGCAGAAGGCGATGTGCTGAGGATAGTGCGCGCAAAAGCGGGCGACACCTATCGGATAACGCCGAAACCGTCAGCGCCGCAATCGCAGCGCCAAGAGCACCACGCCGGCCAGGCAGGCCGCGCTCCCCAACAGCGGGAACAGCGGAATGCCCCACAGCCGCAGCGACGAATGCATCAGATAAGGCGCAAGCCCCAGGGCAAAAGCGGCGGTGACGATGGCGATAGCCAGGGTGACGGCGGCGCGTTCCAGCGCTTTGCTCAACTGGCCAAGATTACTGACGTTAATATCGGCATTGAGCTGCCCGCGTTTTAGGCGGCGAACCAATAGCCGCAGGGTTTGCGGCAGCTCTTCTCCGGCGTCGAGCGCTTCCCCGCCTAAGGCCAACAACCGCTGGCGCACGGCAGCGGGGGCATAGCGTTGCAGCACCGTGTGTTGCAGCATCGGTTTGAGCGTGGCGACGATGTCGAAGGCCGGATCCAATCGGTGCAGCACGCCGTCGGCGGTGATTAACGCCTTGAACAGCAACACCAGATCGGGCGGCAGCGCCAGCTGGTGTTCACGTGCCATCACCAGCAGATCGGTCAGGGCCTTGCCCAACGTCAGGGTGGCAGCGGCCTGTTTGTCGAGAAAGTTTTGCGCCGCCAGCTCCAGATCCATCAGATCCAGCGGTTCGCTGTCCGACCAGGCGATCAGCGTGTTGACGATACCTTCGGACTGACGATCGGCGATGGCCTGCAGCAGCAGGAGCAACTGATTGCGTCGCCGCTCGGACAGCTGGCCCACCATGCCGAAGTCGATAAAGCCGACGCGGTCACCGCTCAGCGCCATGACGTTGCCGGGATGTGGGTCGGCGTGATACAGCCGATGTTCCAGCACCATGCTCATAAAGGCGCGGGCGCCGCGTTGCGCCAGCAGCGGTCCGTCAAAGCCCGCAGCCGCCAGCTGCTGAGGGTTTTCCGGCGCGGTGCCGGGCAAGTATTCCTGCACTAGCAGGCGTGGGGAAGACCATTGCCAATAGATTTTCGGCACGACGACGTCAGGTTGACGCGCAAACATCCCGGCGACGCGGTCGCAGTTATGCCCTTCGTGGGTCAAATCCAGTTCATGATTGAGCGCCGTCGCCAGCGCTCTGACCATCTGCCGCGGCCGATAGCGCGCCAGCGCGGGGCTCTGCTGCTCCACGGTTTCCGCCAGCGAGGCCAGCAGCCGCAGATCGGCGTGGATGGTTTTCGCCAGGCCGGGCCGCAGCACTTTGACCACGACCTGTTCGCCGCTGCGCAGGCGTGCGCGGTAGATTTGCGCCATCGACGCCGCCGCCAGCGGCGTACGATCGAATTCTGCGAACAGCCGCTCGGGCTCGCCGCCCAGGTCGGCAACGATCTGCGGCGCCAGCGTTTCCCATGGCAACACCGCTGCCTGGCTGTGCAGGCGATCCAGTTCGTCGGTCCAGGCCGGATCCAGCAGGTCGGAACGCGTGGCCAGGATCTGACCGAATTTGACGAAGGTAGGGCCCAGCGCCTCGAGCGCTTCGCGCAGCCGCTTAGGCAGGGTTTGTGCGTCCTGTTGGGCGGATTCAGCGCGGGCGCCGCGCAGCAAAGCCCCCAAGCCCAGCAGACGCAGAACGTCTTGCAGGCCATAACGAATCAGAACGGAGGTAATTTCCTTCAGCCGCGCCCGATCGCGAGCGGTGGCGAGCACCATTTTCAACATCAGTACGCCATATCCTTATTTGTCATTCTTGAACGTTATTGTTCCATATCCAGCAGCAACGGCACCTCGCTGCGCTGTGCCATGCGGTTGCGGTAGGCCTCCACGTTATCCGGCAGCGCAACGCCGGCGACGATCGACAATGAGCGCAGCAGCGGGAACAGGTGGATATCGTCCTCGGACAGTTCGCCGTTCACCGCGTCGGCGGAGGCGATCAGCGGCGACAGCGTTTGCAGGTCGGCTTCCAGTTCGGCGATCAGATCGGCACTGTTGGCGAGATGCTCGGCAAAATCGCCGATAGACGCCTGCTTTTTATCGATAAAGTAACGGCGGGCGCTGTCGGTGGCAAACTCTTCGAAATCGGCATGCGCAATACGCGGCAACAGCAATTTTGCGCTGTAACCGCCGACCCGCTGCAGCCACTCGGCAATGGCCGGGTTGATGCGGCCGGTCAGCACCGGCTTGCCGTCAAGGTTGTCGACATAGCGCACGATATCCAGGCTTTCCGGCATCGCATCGCCGTTGTCTTTGACCAGGATAGGCACCATTTTTTGGCCGATCAGGTTGAACGGGGTCGCCTCATCGTCGTTGAGCAATGTGACCAGGCGAATCGGCAGACGTTTCAGGCCAAAAATCATGCGGGCTTTAACGCAGAATGGGCAATGATCGTAAATGAACAGTTTCATGCTTGCTCCGGGTTGTCAGGTTTTAACAGCAATAGTTACCACAGCTTATCGAGGCTGTCTTGACGTGCGTGTGTTGGATGGTGCGTTATTGCGATATTGCCCGCGCGCCGGCGCGGGCTAGGGGGCGTTATTTCTTGGCCGGTACTGAGTTGAGCACATCGATCAGGTGATTGCGAGCTTCTTCGAGGTCGATTCTGTCACGTTCGTTGGTGGCGGTGACGACCTGCAGCTGTTTGATAATATCGTTTTTCAGGCCGACGTCGCTGGCGAGGATATGGGCCAGTGCCTTTTCCACCAGGGTGGAACGCGCATAAATCATGCGCAAGTTCAGTATCATATGTTCGAGTAGTTGCGGTAATTTTGCTTCTTCGCTCATGCCGACGGGCTCCTGTGGGTGTTTTTACTAACAGGATAGCAGCTGTTGCCGATTCGGCCGGAGTTCTATGGCATTAACCGCCGGGAAGCAGCATCGACGCACTGCGCCGCGGGCTGAACTGCCAGTACAGCGCCAGCAACGTAGCGAAGCCCACTGCCCCCAGCAGCAACCAGGGTAGCTCCGGCATGTTCATCGTCCGCCCGGTATCGTACATCCAACCGCCGCCGGTATAACCCAACGCGCCGCCCAGCGCCAGACCCAGGCGACTAAAGCCCATATAGCTGCCGCGCGCACGCGGGTCGGCCAGCGAAGCGCTCAGCGTTTCGCGCGCCGGTTCGGCGATGATCGATCCCAGATAGAAGCAACAGATCAGCGTGAACACGCCCTGCAAACTGGTGGCGAGGCCGATCGGCAGCAGGCTGAGCGTCATCAGCAACAGGCCCGCCATCAGGCGCTGCTCAAGCCGGAAGTGTTTTTCTCCCCAACGCGCCAGCGGATAGAGCAGCGACAACGACAGCGCCGCTTCAATCGCATACATCCATTTTACCGCCGCCGGTGAACCGGCGATTTCGTTGACCACGATCGGCATCATCAGCATCACCTGTACCGCTAACATGTAATAACCGGTCAGCGTCAGGACATAGGTGAGGAAGCGGCGATCGCGCAGGACCCGCAACATGCCTTCCTTCATCGGAATGCGCACGGTAGAGATGCGGTAAGCCGGCAGTAGCCAGGCGTTCCAGCCGGCGGCCAGCACGAAGATCGCCGCCCCAACCCAGCAGACAAAGTGGAAATCGTACTGCAGTAGCCAACTGCCGATCAGCGCGCCGATTACCGCTCCGGCGCTATCCTGCATCATCAGCAGCGAGAAAAAACGGCCGCGTTCGTGCGGGCGGGTCAGCTTGATCACCAAAGCGGTGCGCGGCGGATCGAATAACGTGCCGCCGAGTGCGGACAGGGCACAAGAGAACCACAGGATCCAGGGTTCATCGGCCATCGCCATGGTGGCGAAACCGGCGGCGCGCAGCAGCATGCCGGTGACGATCATCGGCTTGGCGCCGAAGCGATCGGCGATGGCGCCGCCAAAGATGCCGAGCCCTTGTTGCAACAGCTGGCGCAAACCCAGCGCGATGCCGACGATCAGCGCCGCCCATCCTAATTGATCGACAAAGCGGATCGAAATAAGCGGAAAAACGACAAAGAAGCCTAAAACCACCAGCAGGTTATCGAGCAACAGAAAATATTTACCCAAGCTGCGCGCTTGCGACACCAGAGACATGCTTCACCATGAGCAATCAAGAAAGAAGGAGAGACAGCCGTTCCATTCTCTACCCAATTCCCGTACGGCGACAGGGGCGGCATAGATAATATTTTTTTATCGTCAAGGTGTTACCTAAGCAGCAAAATTGGCGGAAAAACGCCGTAAAACGCGTATTCGGCGATTTACTGAGCGGCCGGTATTTTACCTCGGGGGCGGGCTACGGTTATATTGAATGCAGGGAAGTGCAGTTCTGCGGTGCTATTGGCAAAATAAAACCATGGCAAAAGATCGGCACAGGATAATGATCCGCTCGGCTTCCTAATAAATACTTCTTATCGAACCGTTTTGACTGCGGGGGAAATGATGTTCGGCTATCGCTCTGCATCGCCAAAAGTACGTCTTACTACCGACCGGATGGTGGTCCGTTTAGTGCATGAACGGGATGCCTATCGCCTGGCGGACTATTATGCCGAGAACCGGACCTTTCTCAAACCCTGGGAGCCGGTGCGCGACGAAAGCCATTGTTATCCTTCCGGCTGGCAGGCGCGCCTGGGCATGATCACCGAAATGCAAAAGCAGGGCAGCGCCTACTATTTTATTCTGCTCGATCCGGAAGAACAGGAAGTGCGCGGCGTGGCGAACTTCAGCAACGTGCTGCGCGGTTCGTTTCATGCCTGTTTCCTCGGCTATTCGCTGGGGGAGAAATGGCAGGGGCAAGGGCTGATGTTCGAAGCCCTGCAGTCCGCCATGCGCTATATGCTACGCCAACAGCGCATGCACCGCATCATGGCCAACTATATGCCGCACAACCAGCGCAGCGGCGCACTGCTGACGCGTCTGGGATTCGAACGCGAAGGTTACGCCAAGGATTACCTGCTGATCGACGGCCAGTGGCAAGACCACGTTTTGACGGCATACACCAATAAAGAGTGGCTACCCCCACGTTGAGGCCAAACGATGAAATATGAATTGAACGCCAGAGAGGCGCGGGTCATCGGCTGCCTGTTGGAAAAACAGGTCACGACCCCGGACCAATACCCACTTTCGCTTAACGCCATTACCCTGGCATGCAATCAAAAAACCAACCGCGAGCCGGTGATGGATCTGAGCGAAAGCGAGGTGCAGCAACTGCTCGATCTGTTGCTGCGCAAACATTTCCTGCGCACCCTCAGCGGGTTTGGCAACCGGGTGGTGAAGTACGAACAGCGGTTTTGCAACTCCGAGTTCGGCCAACTGAAACTCTCGCCCGCCGAACTGGCGGTGATCGCCACCTTATTGCTGCGCGGCGCGCAAACGCCGGGCGAGCTGCGCACCCGCACCAACCGGATGCACGAGTTCAACGATGTCAGCGAGGTCGAACAGGTGCTGCAGCAGCTGGCCACGCGCGAAGATGGCCCGTTCGTGGTGCGCCTGGCGCGTGAACCGGGCAAGCGTGAAAGCCGGTTCATGCATCTGTTCAGCGGCCAGATTGATGAAGCGCCGCCGGCGGCGTTCGAATCTGAGGACGACGGCGAACTGAGCGCCAGGGTTAGCGCATTGGAAAGCGAAGTGGCGGAGCTGAAACGGCAGTTGCAACACTTGTTGGTGAGGGATGCGAATGACTAAATTGCGTGTGGGCGTGGTGGGATTGGGCAGTATTGCGCAGAAGGCTTACCTGCCAATACTCGGCCAGGCGGCGGATTGGACGCTGGTGGGCGGTTTTTCGCCCAATCAGCAAAAAGCGCAACCGCTGTGCGACAGCTATCGCATGGCCTGTTTCTCCCGTCTGGACAGCCTGGCCGAACAGTGTGACGCGGTCTTTGTTCACAGCAGCACCGCCAGCCATTTCTCGGTAATCGGCGAGCTGCTGAACCGCGGCGTGCACGTTTACGTCGATAAACCGCTGGCGGAAACGCTGGAGCAGGGCGAGCAGTTGCTTGAGTTGGCCGAGCGGCGAGGCAAAACGCTGATGGTGGGGTTCAACCGCCGTTTCGCGCCGCTTTACCGGCAGCTCAAACAGCAAATGAATCAGCCGGCCTCCATTCGCATGGATAAACATCGGGCGGACAGCGTCGGCCCGCACGATCTGCGTTTTACCCTGTTGGATGATTACCTGCACGTGGTGGACACTGCGCTGTGGCTGGCGGGCGGAAGCGAACAACTGCTGAGCGGCAGCTTGTGCGCCAACGCCGCAGGCGAAATGCTGTACGCCGAGCACCACTTCGCCTGCGGGGGCACGCAGGTGACGACCAGCATGCATCGCCGCGGCGGCAGCCAGCGCGAAAGCGTGCTGGCGGTGACCGACGGCGCGCTGTATCAGTTGACCGACATGCGCCACTGGCGGCGTGAAGATGCGCAGGGCGAGTTGGAACAGCCGGTGCCGGGCTGGCAAAGCACGCTGGTGCAACGCGGCTTCGACGGTGCGGTGCGGCATTTCCTTAATGCCGTTGCCAATCAGAGCGCGCCGGAAACCGGCGGCGAACAGGCGCTGCTTGCCCAGCGGGTGGTCGAGCGTCTGCTGCGGGATAACTCTATGTAACATATGGCGGTAGCTATTCTTTTCCGGATGCGTAAACTGAGCCGATTGTTTCACTGACGCCTGCTGTTGCAGGCGTTGATATTTACGGTACCTATCAGACAACCACATGAACCTACTCAAATCCTTGGCTGCCGTCAGCTCGATGACGATGTTTTCGCGGGTGTTGGGCTTTGCCCGTGATGCGATCGTCGCGCGCGTGTTCGGGGCCGGCATGGCAACGGACGCCTTTTTCGTGGCGTTCAAACTCCCTAATCTGTTACGCCGTATCTTTGCCGAAGGGGCATTTTCGCAGGCCTTCGTGCCGATCCTGGCCGAGTACAAGAGCCAACAGGGTGAAGAGGCGACGCGCACCTTTATCGCCTATGTCTCCGGGCTGTTGACGCTGGTGCTGGCGGTGGTGACGGTGCTGGGCATGCTGGCCGCGCCCTGGGTGATTTACATTACTGCGCCGGGCTTTACCGATACGCCCGACAAGTTTGCTCTGACGTCGGCGCTGCTGCGCATCACATTCCCCTATATTCTGTTGATCTCACTGGCGTCACTGGTGGGGGCGATCCTCAATACCTGGAACCGCTTCTCGATCCCGGCCTTTGCGCCCACGTTGCTTAACGTCAGCATGATCGGCTTCGCGCTGTTTGCCGCCCCGTATTTCCACCCGCCGGTGCTGGCGTTGGCCTGGGCGGTGGTGGTGGGCGGCGTGCTGCAGCTGGGGTATCAGCTGCCGCACCTGCGCAAGATAGGCATGCTGGTATTGCCGCGCCTCAAGCTGGGCGATGCCGGGGTTTGGCGCGTGATGCGCCAGATGGGGCCGGCGATCCTCGGGGTGTCGGTCAGCCAAATCTCGCTGATCATCAACACCATTTTCGCTTCGTTCCTGGTGTCCGGCTCGGTGTCTTGGATGTACTACGCCGACCGCCTGATGGAGTTTCCTTCCGGCGTGCTGGGCGTGGCCTTGGGCACCATCCTGCTGCCGTCGCTGGCCAAAAGCTTCTCGAGCGGCAACCACGACGAGTATTCGCGCCTGATGGATTGGGGGCTGCGCCTGTGCTTCTTGCTGGCGTTGCCGAGCGCCATTGCGCTGGGCATTTTGGCCAAGCCGTTGACCGTTTCGCTGTTCCAGTACGGCAAGTTCAGCGCCTTTGACGCGGCGATGACGCAACGCGCGCTGGTGGCTTACTCGGTAGGGCTGATGGGGCTGATCGTGGTTAAAGTGCTGGCGCCGGGCTTCTATTCACGGCAGGACATCAAAACGCCGGTCAAGATCGCCATCATCACGCTGATCATGACGCAGGTGATGAACCTGGCGTTTATTGGTCCGCTGAAGCATGCCGGCCTGGCACTGTCGATCGGTTTGGCGGCCTGCCTGAACGCCGCGCTGCTGTATTGGCAGCTGCGCAAGCAGAAGATCTTCCAGCCACAGCCGGGTTGGGCGTTGTTCCTCACCAAGCTGGTGATCGCCGTGCTGGTGATGTCGGCAGTGTTGATTGGCGCGATGTGGCTGATGCCGGCCTGGGATCAGGGCAATATGCTGGAACGTTTGCTGCGCTTGGCGGCGGTGGTCGTGGCCGGTGTGGTGGCGTACTTTGGCGTGCTGGCCGGGTTGGGCTTCCGCCCGCGCGATTTTGCGCGCCGCGTCGCCTGAGCCGAAGGCAAGAACAAAAAAAGGTCGCCTGGGCGACCTTTTTACTTTCTGCGCGGTGCGGCTTACATACGTTCGACGGTTTCGATGCCCAGCGTATCCAGACCGGTTTTCAGCGTTTTCGAGGTCAGCAGCGCCAGCTTCAGGCGGCTCTGACGCGCTTCTTCGCTGTCGGCGTTCAGGATCTGGCAGTGCTCGTAGAAACCGGAGAACAAGCCGGCCAGATCGTACAGGTAGCTGCACATGACGTGAGGTGTGCCTTCACGCGCGACGGTGGTGAGCACCTCTTCGAACTGCAGCAGGCGGGTGGCCAGCGCAATTTCACGCTCTTCAGTCAGCGTCAGCGGCAGCGTCAGGCTGCTTTCGTCGATCCCGGCGCGTTTGAATACCGATGCCACACGGGTATAGGCGTATTGCATGTAAGGCGCGGTATTGCCTTCGAAGGCCAACATGTTATCCCAGTCGAAAACATAGTCGGTGGTGCGGCTTTTCGACAGATCGGCGTATTTCACCGCGCCGATGCCGACCACGCGGGCCACGGTCTTCATTTCGTCTTGCGGCATGTCCGGGTTTTTGCCGGCGATCAGCTGTTCGGCGCGTTCGATGGCCTCATCCAGCAGATCGGAGAGCTTCACCGTACCGCCCGAGCGGGTTTTGAACGGCTTACCGTCTTTGCCCAGCATCATGCCGAACATGTGGTGTTCCAGCGAGACGGACTCCGGCACGTAACCGGCCTTGCGCACGATGGTCCAGGCCTGCATCAGGTGCTGATGCTGACGGGAGTCGATGTAATACAGGACGCGATTGGCACCCAGGGTTTCGTAGCGATACTTGGCGCAGGCGATGTCGGTGGTGGTGTAGAGGTAGCCGCCATCCTTTTTCTGGATGATGACGCCCATCGGGTCGCCGTCCTTGTTCTTGTATTCGTCGAGGAACACCACGGTGGCGCCTTCGCTTTCCACCGCTAGCCCCTTGGTTTTCAGATCGGCGACGATGCCCGGCAGCATCGCGTTATACAGGCTTTCGCCCATCACGTCGTCTTCGGTCAGCGTGACGTTCAGGCGGTTATAGGTCAGCTGGTTTTGCGCCATGGTGATATCGACCAGCTTACGCCACATTTTCAGGCAGTACTGATCGCCGCCCTGCAGCTTCACGACGTACGCGCGCGCGCGCTCGGCGAACTCGGCGTCTTCGTCGTAATGTTTCTTGGCTTCGCGGTAAAACTGCTCGAGATCGGACAGGCCCATATCGCTGGCGTTTTCGTTCTGCATTTTTTCCAGGTAGGCAATCAGCATGCCGAACTGGGTGCCCCAGTCGCCGACGTGGTTGGCGCGGATCACTTTATGGCCCAGAAACGCCTGGGTACGCGCCGCGGCGTCGCCGATGATGGTGGAACGCAGGTGGCCGACGTGCATCTCTTTCGCCACGTTCGGCGCGGAGTAGTCGATAACGATGGTTTGCGGCTCAACCGGCGCAATGCCCAGCTTCGGTGCGTTCAGCACCTGATCGGCCTGGCGGGCGACCCAGTCGCTGTTCAGGAAAATGTTGATAAAGCCGGGACCGGCGATTTCCACTTTGCCGGCGACGTCGCCGAGATCCAGCAGTTGCACCACTTTTTCCGCCAACTGACGGGGCGGCATGCCCAGCTTTTTGGCGACGGACATCACGCCGTTGGCCTGGTAATCACCAAACTGCGCCTTGGCGGAAGGGCGGACCTGCGCTTCGCAATCGGCTGGCGCGCCAGCGGCGATCAGCGCCTGGCTGACTTTATCTGAAAGAAGAACCTGAATATTCACCGGGTTACCTTAATGACGAACGAGGGGCTGAAGCCAGCCCCTGCGGGATTCAACGGTGGCGGGCGCGATGGGCGGCCTCCACAAAACAGCCTGCAATTGTAACCGATCTGACGGAGCCCGTCAGCAGTTGGCGCGGCCGCTGCGATGAAACAGTTGTCGGAGGCGGCGCGTTGATTACCGGAAAGTGAACGCAGAATGGCCTGAACAGAATGTACGAAGGGGAGAGTGGCGAAACTAGCGCTTTTTGTTGCGGCGACCGGCATCCAGCGTGTTGGTGCGGCGTGATTTGAAATGACGGTAGATGGCGTATACGGCGATAATTATCAACACCAAGGATATCGTCAGCAATAACATAATGATCATCTCGAATTGAAATTTCCTCCAAAGTAGCCGAGTTGTCTTGGTGAATCAATTGCCCGGGACTAAATTAAGATAATCCTTAGTTTTTCATTAATTATTGAATTTTATTATCTTTGTTTACAATGAGTTGATTGTTTCCTTTTTGTGACTTTGATAAGTGAGTAAAGTGTGATTAAGTGAAAAGATTCAATCGGTTTAACCCTTGAATCGCGAATGGTTTTGTGCAAAATAACTTAAATCATAGCGTCATGAAAAAAAGGCATAATGGCATGCGAAAAATCTTATTTTTTATTTTTTCGTTGATTTAATAAGCTGTCATCTTAATAAAAATCTGGTTTTTTATTCTGCCTGTCCGCAACCAAAAATCATTCTGAACGGCCGCCGAAAAACCTCGCAACGGTGGCGAGCGCTGCCGCCAGCGTGTAAATTACGGCGTTTAACTTTGCGCTCCGTTGTTTTGAGGTTTCTATGACCACTCCCTTGCAGGCCATTGCCGAGCTTGACGATCTGAAGCTCGACCTGCCGCGTTTTGAGCAGGCGTTGCATCAATTTGCCGCCAAATTACGGCTTGATCTGGCCGCGTTTAGCGCCGATCACATCTCCCTGCGCTGTCACCAGAATGCCACCGCCGAACGCTGGCGCCAGGGGCTGATGCAGTGCGGGACACTGCTGTCCGAATCGATGATCAACGGGCGACCTATCTGTCTGTTCGATTTGTCTCAGCCGCTGGCCGTAGGGCCGTGGCGGATAGACTGCATCGAATTGCCGTATCCCGGGGAGAAGCGCTATCCGCACGAAGGCTGGGAACACGTTGAATTAGTGCTCGGTGGCGATCCGCAGACGCTGCACGCCCGGGCGTTGAGCCACCTTGCCGATGAAGCGTTGCTGGCACCGGGGATCAAGCTGAAGCAAAGCTCGCCAAAGGGCGAGGGCGAACGGCTGCCGAACCCGACGCTGGCCATCACTGACGGAACGGTGACGATCAAGTTTCATCCTTATTCCATTCGAGACATCGTCGCCAGCGAACAAGGTTAGCCACGCAGTGCCGCACAGGCTCGCGCCATGCGATCGAGCGCTTCATCGAGCAGGGCCCATCGGCAACCAAAGTTAAGCCGCACAAAGCGCCGATCGCCAAAGTCCAAACCGGCGCTTAGCCCAACGCCCGCACGTTCGAAGAACTGATGCGGGTTATCTACCGGCAACGCGCTGCAGTCTATCCAGGCCAGGTAGGTGGCCTCGATAGGCAGCAACGTCAATCCCGGCATGGCGTTGATACGCTCTGCCAGCCGATCGCGATTGGCGCGCAGGTAAATCAGCTGCTCATCCAGCCAGGGTTGCCCGTATTGATAAGCCGCCTGCGCCGCCACCAGCGCCAACAGATTGACCTCCGGCACGATACCGCTGCGCGCGCGTTTCAGCCTTTGTCGCAGCGCTTCGTTGGGGACGATCGCCATTGACGCGCCCAGTCCGGCGAGATTAAACGTCTTTGACGGGGACATCAGCGTCACGCTGCGTTGGGCCGCATCGTCATTCAGGGTGGCGAAAGGGATATGCCGCACGCCGGGTTCAAGCAGCAGCTCGCAGTGGATTTCATCGGAACAGACGATTAAATCGTGCTCGCGAGCGAACTGATGGTGCTGCAACAGTTCGTCCCGGCGATAAACGGTGCCACCGGGGTTCTGCGGGTTGCACAGCAACAGGAGTTTCTCGTTGCCGTTGAGCCGATCAGGCATCGAGGAAAAATCCAGCCCCCAACGTTGGTCGGCCACCGTTAGCGGCACCGCAAGGTGTTCACGCCCGGCGAATTTGGCCGCCTTGCGAAACGGCGGATAAATGAGCGACGGGGTCAGCGTGCTCTGATGTTCTTCGGTGCAGGCACGCACGCACAGGTTCAGGCCGCACACCAGGCCAGGCAGGAAAATGATCCATTCAGGCTTGATGTGCCAGCCGTAGCGCTCTACCATGCGGCGGGTAAAAACCTCAATAAGATCAGGGGATGGGTGGCTGTAGCCGAATACGCCGTGTGCTACGCGGCGCTGCAAGGCTTCTATCACCGCCGGCGGTGAGGTGAAATCGCTGTCGGCGACCCAAAGCGGGATGATGTCGCTGCCGCGATATTTATCCCACTTAACGCTGTCACTGTGACTGCGGTCTACCCATTGATCAAAATTGAATGCCATAGTTACAACCCTGAGCCGGTTTATGCCTATGCATGAGCCTACGTGAGAAATGAAGAAATGAACAATTGCCGCCGTATGTTGGCCGTTATCTGGGGGTGACAATGATAAAACTGGAAGTTTGTTGCTTTAGCGTCGACTGTGCGCTGACGGCCGAACGGGCAGGCGCCGATCGCATCGAGTTGTGCGCCAGCCAGAGCGAGGGGGGATTGACGCCGAGCTATGGCACGCTGCGTCTGGCGCGCGAGCGGGTTGCGATCCCGGTGCATCCGATTGTTCGTCCTCGCGGTGGCGATTTCTGCTACGGCGCGGTGGATTTCGAGGTGATCAAACAGGATCTCCGCCAGATCCGCGAGATGGGGTTCCCCGGCGTAGTCGTCGGCATGCTGGACGAAGAAGGGCATATCGATCTGCCGCGCATGCGTGAAGTGATGACGCTGTGCGAAGGCATGGCGGTGACGTTCCATCGCGCGTTCGACATGTGCCAGAATCCGATGGTAGCGTTGGAGCAACTGACCGAGCTGGGCGTGGCGCGCATTCTGACCTCCGGTCAACAGCAGAGCGCTGAACTGGGCCTGCCGTTGCTGCGCGATTTGCGCCAGGCCAGTCAGGGCCCGGTGATCATGGCGGGTGCCGGCGTGCGCCTCAGTAATCTGCACAAGTTTGTCGATATCGGCCTGCATGAACTGCACAGCTCTTCCGGCCATCTGGTGCCGTCGACCATGCGTTATCGCAAGGCGGGCGTCACCATGTGCTCCGATAACGAGTTTGACGAATTTAGCCATTATTGCGTGGATGGCGAAATGGTGGAGGCGATGAAAAACGCGCTGGCCTTGGTTGATCCCCTGGCGCAAAGCGCATAAACACGCAGCTAACCGCGTTTGACAACCGGTTTCCGGGCCGTAAGACCCCTTTGCGTGTCACTGAGCCCTCGGCGATCACGCAAGTACCAGGCCCCGGCGTTTTGCCGGGGCTTTTTTTATGCCTTGCAAAGACGTGATGTCCGTTTCAAGGTTGTTTCTCGGTCGAATTGCCCCCCATCTCTTCTTGCGCTCGCCATGCCCTGCTGATAAGTTTGTGAGTTAAAATCCTTTAAATATCATAATATTAAATGATTTTTTGGTATGTATTGTCACGGTGAATGATTTGCGTTCTGCAGCTCATCACCGCGTCTGTATTTTTACCTGTTCTTCGCCGGCCATATGGCCGGAACATCACAGCATCAATTGAGGAGAGCCGTCGACGCAGCCGAGGAGCACGTTGGTGGCGAACTTAACAAGGAGATAACGATAATGACCCGAACGGCACACTGTTTGACCGCTGCGCTTTTGCTGACATTGGCCCTGAGCGGCTGCCAGACCGCCAAGCGGCCCGTTTCTACATTAAGTAAGCCGCCCAGCGCAGAGGACATTGCGGAACAAGACAAACGGCAGCGTGAGGCCGAGCGTATGCAGCAGTGCCAGCGCGAGTTGGATGCCATGCGCGGCATGGATAACGAAAAATACCAAAAATTCAAACGCGAGTTCGATACCTTGATGGGCGGCGCCGCGCAGTATGCCGGGGTACGCCAGCGGGTCAACACGGGCACGCAGGAAACCGTCGACGCCCTGTATCGTTATCGCACCAGCCGCCTCTGCGCAGACATCAGTTCTGCCATGATGACCGGCCTGGCTGAGCGCGGAGAACGCGCCCAATGACCCCCCGTGCAAGAAAGGCATTTCTGAGCCTGATGATACCGCTGGCGTTTGCGCCAGCGGTGGCCGCGGCGGATAACGATGTGCCGGCGTTATTGCAGTTTGCCGAGCGTTATCAGCGGCAGGACGCGCTGGCGGCGGATACCGTGGTGACCCCATCCCAAGAAACCCAAAAGCCGGCGTCCCGGCCGGTTCAAACTCGTGAAACGAGCCCGCAGAGAAAGCAACTGGCGCAGTTGCAAAAGACGCTGCGCGAGAAAGAGGCTCGATTGGAGCAACAGCAAACCGCTATTCAATCACTGCAGCAGGAGCTGACCGCGTTGCGGGTGGCGTCGTCCCTGGCCGCTGCCGATAAACCGGCACCGGCGCCTGATTTGAGCGCGTTGAGCGACTTCGCCAGCGGCGTTCGGCAGGCGCTAAACCTGACCCCGCAGGAGCGCAAGGCTCAGGCGCAGATCGCCGAAGCGCAGGCGGCGTTAGCGCGGCAAAAGCAGCAAACCGAGGAGCGCGATCGGCGCATCGCCTTGCTGGAACAACGGCTGGCGGCGCTGCCTAAACAGCCTGATAACGCTCGGCAACAGGTCTGGCAGGAGAAACTGGCGGCGGCCCAGACCGCCAACGATACAGCGCGCCAGCGTTATGAGCAGGGAAAAAAAACAGCCGCCGCTGAGCTGGAACAGCAGAAGGCCGAGGCTGCCAGGCTGACGGGCGAACTGCAGCAGCAGCTGGCGCAGCTGCAAAAGGAGCAGGAGGGCCAACGGCAGCAGGGTGGGCAGCAAGAGAAAAGCCTGAAGGCCGCGCTGGCGCAGCAAAAGGCCGAAGCTGCCAAGGCGACGGGCGAGCTTCAACAGCAGCTGGCGCAGCGGCAGAAAGAGCAGGAGGACCAACGCCAACAGGCCGAGCGGCAAGAGAAAAACCTGAAGGCCGCGCTGGCGCAGCAAAAGGCTGAAGCCGCCAAGGCGACGGGCGAGCTTCAACAGCAGCTGGCGCAGCGGCAGAAAGAGCAGGATGACCAACGCCAACAGGCCGAGCGGCAAGAGAACAACCTGAAGATTGCGCTGGAACAGCAAAAGGCCGAAGCCGCCAAGATGATGGGCGAGCTTCAGCAGCAGCTGGCGCAGCGGCAGAAAGAGCAGGAGGACCAACGCCAACAGGCCGAGCGGCAAGAGAACAACCTGAAGATTGCGCTGGAACAGCAAAAGGCTGAAGCCGCCAAGGCGACGGGCGAACTTCAGCAACAGCTGGCGCAGTTACAGGAAAAAAACAAGACGCAAACCGAGCAGGCGAAGGCATTGGAGCAGCGGCTGGCAATGGCGATGGCGGAAAGCGATAAATCAACACTGCAACTGGCGAAAACGACGGAGCAGGCGAAAAAAACTGCAACGGAGCTGGTGGACGCCAATCAAGCGCAGCAAGCTTTGCAAGACGAGCTGAGCGGGCTGAGATCGCGGGCCAAATGGCTGCCGGATGCGCAGGCGCTCAAGAAACAGCCGGCGCAGCAGAGCTATGCTGCCGGTGTTGCTTTGGGGCGCGATATTCAAACAATGCTGGCGGAGCGTAAAAATTGGGGCATCAATCCCGATAAAACCGTGCTGCTGGCGGGCGTGATCGATACCTTTAACGGCCATTACCAGTTGAGCGATGCACAGTTGACCCGCGCGCTGGCGGAGTCGGAAAAAGCGGTGAACGATGCCAGAAACCAGGTGGCAAAGACGCAGACCGGCAAGGGCGAGGCGTTCGTCGCCGAGTTTAAAAAGAAGAAGGGCACGCAGAAGTCGCCTGCCGGTTTTTGGTATCGCATCGATTATGCGGGTGATGAAGCCATTAAGGAAAACGCGCGGGTAGACATCGTGGTGAAAGAGAGTTTAACCGACGGCAGCGTGATTCAGGATATGGATCGCAGTGGGAAGGTGATGTCACAGCCGCTCTCCGCCTATCCGCCGTTGTTCCGCGAGGCGATCGGCCATCTGAAAAACCACGGTTCGCTGACGATGGTGGTGCCGCCGGCGTTGGCGTACGGTGAAACGGGCTATGCGCCGCAGATCCCGCCGAATGCGACAATGGTGTATGAGCTGCGGATTGTCGATGTCAGTAACGGGTAAGGTCGGGCCGGCGCAGGCCGGCCCGAATTAGCGAGCGCTAGGGTTTTCTGGCGGTAAGCACGGCGCGCAGCGGCGCCGGATAGCCTTCGATCGTTTTGCTGCGATCGTTCGGATCAAGGAATTCGGCCAGCGACTCGCTGGTCATCCAGTCGGTGCGGCGCTGCTCGTCGAGGCTGGTGACGCACAGGTCGGCGATCTTCACGTCGACGAAGCCGCACTTCTCCAGCCAGCATTTCAGCGCCTCGGCGGAAGGGATGAAATACACGTTGCGCATCTGCGCATAACGATCGCCCGGCACCAGCACCTGGTGGCGATCGCCTTCCACCACCAGCGTTTCCAACACCAGTTCACCTTCAGCCACCAGCTGATTTTTCAGCTGATACAGATGATCGAGCGGCGAGCGGCGGTGATACAGCACCCCCATCGAGAACACGGTGTCGAACGCTGCCAACTCCGGCAATTGCTCGATGCCGAGCGGCAGCAGGTGGGCACGCTGATCGCCGCCCAACAGTTTGCGCACGGCTTCAAATTGGCACAGGAACAGTTGCATCGGATCGATGCCGACGGCGAAGTGTGCGCCGGCGCCGATCATGCGCCACAGGTGATAACCGCTGCCGCAGCCGACGTCGAGAATGGTGCGGCCGGCCAACGGAGAAATGTGTGGCAGCACGCGATCCCACTTCCAGTCGGAATGCCATTCGGTATCGATATCAATGCCATACAGCGAGAACGGCCCTTTACGCCACGGCATCAGGGTGCGCAGCATTTTCTCGATGCCTTCAAGCTGGCCCGGCGACAGGTCCGGTTCCATCTCGGCGCGCACGCCGTGCAGCAGCTCGAGACGGGTGGGAGTCAGCGTCGGCAAATGCTCGACCGAGTTGAACCACTGTTTGAATTTACCGTGCAGCGATTCGCGTTGCCAGGCGCTCAACTGTGCAGGCAGGGTGTCCAGCCAATGGCTGAGGGGGCTTTTGGCGATGCGCTGGTAGAAATCACCGAACTCGATCATTGCGCATCCCCCGCTTTCAGGGCGATCAGCGAACCGAAGTTGAAGCATTGGAACCACACTTCGGCATGCTCGAACCCGGCCTGATGCAGACGTGTCTTGTGCGCTTCCACCGAGTCGGTGAGCATCACGTTTTCCAGCATGCTGCGTTTTTGGCTGATCTCCAACTCGCTGTACCCGTTGGCGCGTTTGAAATCGTGATGCATGTTGAACAGCAGCTCGCCGACTTCGGCGTCTTCAAAGCTGAATTTCTCCGACAGCACCAGCGCGCCGCCCGGACGTAGGCCGCGATAGATTTTCTCCAGCAGGCGCAGGCGGTCGGCCGGTTCGAGGAACTGCAGCGTAAAGTTCAGCACCACCATCGAGGCGTTCTCGATGTCGATATCGCGAATGTCGGCTTCGATGACGTCAACGGGCGTCTCGGCGCGGAAGGCATCGATATGGCGGCGGCAACGTTCCACCATCGCCGGCGAATTGTCGACGGCGACGATATCGCAGCCGGGCACCTTGATATTCCGCCGCATCGACAGCGTCGCCGCGCCCAGTGAGCAGCCCAGGTCATACACCCGGCTGTCGGGTTGCACAAAGCGTTCGGCCAGCATGCCGATCATCGAGATGATGTTGGAATAGCCGGGAACGGAGCGTTGGATCATGTCGGGGAACACTTCGGCAACGCGTTCGTCGAAGGTCCAGTCGCCCAATTTGGCGATGGGGGCGGAGAAAAGGGTATCGCGGTTTGGCATAGCGGCAAATCAGTTCAGAATTCGAAGCTGCGTAGTCTAACAGAAAAGCGTAAAAAAGCGGAGCGGAAGCAGGCGGCGCGGCCGCCTGATGATAAAAACGGGATCAATGCAGGCTGAAAATCAGATCCCAAGGCAGATAGAAGATATTTGCCAGAACCATCAACAACAAAGAAATGTAGGTCGCGGCCATGCCTGAACGGCGCCAGCGAACCTCGCGGTTGCGCAAACCATAGTAATGCACCAGTCGCCCGGCCATCAGCATCAGGCCGCAAAGGTGAATCATCCAGATTTCCGCGCCGTTCATTTCCATGATCACCAGCAATACGGCAGCGATAGGAATGTATTCAACGGCGTTGCCATGCACGCGGATGGCAGTCTGCAATTCGTAAAAACCGCCGTCACCGTAGGCTACGCGGTACTGCATCCTTAATCTGACGACGTCATAAGAGAGTTTGATCAACAACAATGCGCCGAGCACCACATAAAGCGCGCTTACCATTTTTAACTCCGTTCCCTAACCAAAACTGGCAGCCAGCATCATAGCCGTCATTGTATTCACTGTCGCGGGGAAATATTTGATGTTATTGGTCAGATTAATAGGTCAAAACAGTGCATCTTGCTCTGGCCAGTCAGGTGGCGCAGGCAAATCGGGGATCGCCAGGCGCAGCTGCTGCCAAATTTTTTGCGCCTGTTGGGGCGAATCGCCGTTGTCCGGCGTATGAATAAACAGATAGGGCTGATGCTGCTGCTGCCACAGCGGCAGTTTTTGCTGCCAGGCGTCGAACCAGCGCAGGTTATCGGCCAGCTGGTCGCCGCCGATAAAGCGCACCAGCGGTTGGCCGGCGGTGACCAGAGCGTGTACCGGCAGCTTCGGTTTTTTCTGCTGGGCATCGCGTACGGCGGCGGTGTTGGGGGCGGCGTGATGCACCGGGCGGCTGTCGAGGATCACCCGATTGATGCCGCGCTGATGCAACCCTTGATTCAGCGCACGCTCTGCCTCGCCCTTGGCGAAAAACGCCGGATGACGCACTTCTACGCCGTAGGTGAATTCCTTCGGCAGGTTTTCGAAAAACTGCCACATGCGCGGCAGCTCGTCTGGGCCGAAGGCGGCGGGCAGCTGCAGCCACAGTTGGCCGATGCGCTGATGCACCGGGCTCAGGCAGTGGTAAAACGCCTGCAGTTCGGCGGCACAGTTGCGCAGGGCGGCCTTGTGGCTGATGTCCGACGGGAATTTGAAGCAGAAGCGAAAATCGTCACCGGTCATGTCGCGCCAGCGTTGCACGATTTCCAGCTTCGGCAGCGCGTAGAAGGTGGTGTTGCCTTCCACGCAGTTGAAGTAGCGGCTGTAATCCGCCAAGTCACGCAGCCCGATACGGTTCCAGGCTGAATGTTGCCACTGTGGCAGTCCGATGTAGATCACGGCGTCGTCTTCCTTTACTTATCCTTGGCTTATCAGGCTACAACTTAACGTTACCGGTCGAGCGCGGCAAGAATTTCGCCGGTGTCGCGCACCCGCGCCAAACGCGGGAAGATGTGTTCGAACGCGAAACGATGCATTTCCGCGTTCTGTGCGCTGCAGACGTCCTCGGCGATCACCAGCTCATAGCCGTGTTCCCAGGCGGCGCGGGCGGTGGATTCCACGCCGATATTGGTGGAAATGCCGCCCAGCACCACGGATTTGATGCCGCGGCGGCGCAGCTGTAAATCCAGATCGGTGCCGTAGAAGGCGCCCCATTGGCGCTTGGTCACCCGAATATCGCTGTCATTGACCGCCAGCGGTGCGGGGAACTCCCACCAACTGGCCGGCAAGCCGCCGGCGGGCGCGGGAGCCGGTTTGTCCACCGGCTGTTTCAGCGCTTCGGCGAAGGAGTCGGACCAGCCGACGCGCACCAGCAGCACCGGCGCGCCCAGCAGGCGAAAACGGGCGGCCAGCAGGGCGGCGTTCGCCACCACCTGGTCGGCGCTGTGCGGGCCGCCGGCGTAGGGCAGAATGCCGTTTTGCAAATCGATCAGCACCAGAGCGGTGGTTTGGGCGTCAAGTTTCAGCATGGATTTCATCTCGTTGCGAAGTGGATAAAAACTGTTCGGTTCGCCAGGCGAGCAGCGTACGGCGCAAAACCGGAGGAGAATCAGGCTACGTGAAAAAACTGTCGCAGGTTAATGGGAAATTTGTTAACCGATGTGTTGATTCGAGCAAAAACGCGCCATTTAGTGCAGTAACAATGCTGTGTTCGCACTTATCGGGCGGATGAATTTCCTTTATAATGACTCCCTTTTTTCAACACTCTTTAATCCAACGACCTATGCCGATTTATGAATATGCATGTGGTGCTTGCAACCATCGGTTAGAGAAATTGCAAAAATTTTCCGATGCGCCGCTGGCAGACTGCCCGGCGTGTGGGCAGCCCGCGTTGACCAAGTTGATCTCGTCCTCCGGTTTCCAGCTTAAGGGCACCGGCTGGTATGCGACGGATTTTAAACCGGGTAACAAGTAGAATTTATCAGATAACAGCCGCGCGACAGGGGCACAGTAGCCCGGCGCGGCATCGGCTGTGTAAAAGGATAGCGTATGCGTACTGAATATTGCGGGCAGTTGAATCTGTCCCACGTGGGCCAGGAAGTCACTCTGTGTGGTTGGGTCAATCGTCGTCGCGATCTCGGCGGCCTGATCTTTATTGATATGCGCGACCGCGAAGGCATCGTGCAGGTGTTCTTTGATCCGGACCAGAAAGTGGCGTTCGACAAGGCCTACGACCTGCGCAATGAGTTCTGCATCCAGATCGTCGGCACCGTGCGTGCGCGTCCGGACAGCCAGATCAATAAAGATATGGCCACCGGCGAAGTGGAAGTATTCGCCCACGCGCTGGAAATCATCAACCGCTCCGAGCCGCTGCCGCTGGACTCCAACCAGGTCAACAGCGAAGAAGCGCGCCTGAAATACCGCTACCTGGATCTGCGTCGCCCGGAAATGGCCGAGCGTCTGAAGACCCGCGCCAAAATCACCAGCTTCGTGCGCCGCTTTATGGACAGCCACGGCTTCCTCGATATCGAAACGCCGATGCTGACCAAGGCGACGCCGGAAGGTGCCCGCGATTACCTGGTGCCGAGCCGCGTGCACAAGGGCAAATTCTACGCGCTGCCGCAGTCCCCGCAGCTGTTCAAACAGCTGCTGATGATGTCCGGCTTCGATCGTTACTACCAGATCGTCAAATGCTTCCGTGACGAAGACCTGCGTGCGGACCGTCAGCCTGAATTCACCCAGATCGACGTCGAAACCTCTTTCATGACCGCCGATCAGGTACGTGAAGTGATGGAGAAGCTGGCGCGCGAGCTGTGGCTGGACGTGAAGGGCGTGGATCTGGGCGATTTCCCGGTCATGACCTTCGCCGAAGCGATGCGTCGCTTTGGCTCCGATAAGCCGGACCTGCGTAACCCGCTGGAGCTGGTGGACGTGGCTGACCTGGTCAAGGACGTCGAGTTTAAGGTGTTCTCCGGCCCGGCCAACGACGCCAAAGGCCGCGTGGCGGCGATCCGCGTACCGGGCGGCGCACAGCTGACCCGCAAGCAGATCGACGAGTACGGCGCTTTCGTCAACATCTACGGCGCCAAAGGCCTGGCGTGGCTGAAGGTCAACGACCGTGCCGCCGGCATGGAAGGCGTGCAGAGCCCGATCGCCAAATTCCTCAGCGCGGACGTGCTGGAAAGCATCCTGACGCGCACCGATGCGCAGACCGGCGATATCCTGTTCTTTGGCGCTGACAGCTTCAAGATTGTCACCGATGCGATGGGCGCGCTGCGTCTGAAGCTGGGTCGCGATCTGGCGCTGACGCAACTCGACAGCTGGGCACCGCTGTGGGTGGTTGACTTCCCGATGTTCGAAGAAGACGAAGAGGGTGGCCTGGCGGCCATGCACCACCCGTTCACCTCGCCGCGCGACATGAGCCCGGAAGAGCTGGCGGCAGCGCCGGTCAACGCCATCGCCAACGCCTATGACATGGTGATCAACGGTTACGAAGTGGGCGGCGGTTCGGTGCGTATTCACCGCAGCGAAATGCAGCAGACGGTATTCAGCATTCTGGGCATTAACGAACACGAACAGCGCGAGAAGTTCGGCTTCCTGCTGGACGCGTTGAAGTACGGTACGCCGCCGCACGCCGGCCTGGCTTTCGGCCTGGATCGTCTGGTGATGCTGCTGACCGGCACCGACAACATCCGCGACGTCATCGCCTTCCCGAAAACCACCGCGGCGGCCTGTCTGATGACCGACGCACCGAGCTTCGCCAACCCGGCGTCGCTGCAGGAGCTGGCGATCAGCGTGGTAAAGAAAGCCGGTGCGGAACAAGAGAGCGAGTGATGAGTTACAAGCGCCCTGAATCTATCCTGGTAGTGATTTACGCGAAATCCAGTGGTCGGGTGCTGATGTTACAGCGGCGCGACGATACCGAGTTCTGGCAGTCGGTCACCGGCAGCCTGGAACAGGATGAGTCGCCGCCGCATGCCGCGCAGCGTGAAGTCATGGAAGAAGTCGGTATCGATATCGAAGCAGAGCACCTGCCGTTGTTCGATTGCCAGCGCTGCGTGGAGTTTGAACTCTTTGTCCATTTGCGACATCGCTATGCGCCGGGAACCACGCGCAATAAAGAGCACTGGTTCTGTCTGGCGTTGCCCGAGGAGCGCGATCCGGTGATTACCGAGCATCACGCTTACCAATGGCTTGAGGCGGCCGAGGCCGTGAAGTTGACCAAGTCATGGAGCAATCAGCAGGCGATTGAAGAGTTCGTGATCAATTCAGTCCAGTAGTTTTTTTCGGAGATTTTTTTATGGCAGGTCATAGTAAGTGGGCCAACACAAAGCACCGTAAAGCGGCGCAGGACGCCAAGCGCGGTAAAATTTTCACCAAGATTATTCGTGAGCTGGTCACGGCCGCCAAGCTGGGCGGCGGCGATCCGGATTCCAACCCGCGTCTGCGCGCGGCGATGGACAAGGCGCTGTCGAACAACATGACGCGCGACACCATGAACCGTGCCATCGCGCGCGGCGTGGGCGGTGATGATGATACCAATATGGAAACCATCATCTATGAAGGTTACGGCCCTGGCGGCACCGCCGTCATGATCGAATGCCTGAGCGACAACCGCAACCGCACCGTGGCGGAAGTGCGCCACGCCTTCACCAAATGCGGCGGCAACCTCGGCACCGACGGTTCCGTGGCTTACCTGTTCACCAAGAAGGGCGTGATCACCTACGCACCGGGCCTGGATGAAGACACCGTGATGGAAGCGGCGCTGGAAGCCGGTGCGGAAGACATCGTGACCTATGACGATGGCGCCATCGACGTGTTCACCGCCTGGGAAAGTCTGGGCGCGGTGAAAGACGCGCTGACCGCGGCGGGCTTCGAAGCCGAAGCGGCGGAAGTGTCGATGATCCCATCGACCAAGGCCGACATGGACGCGGAAACCGCGCCTAAGCTGCTGCGCCTGATCGATATGCTGGAAGACTGCGACGACGTGCAGGAAGTTTACCATAACGGTGAAATCTCCGACGAAGTGGCGGCGACGCTGTAATCCGGTAAAACGGGCGCCGCCGTACGGCGGCGCCGTGCATGCAAGGTGGATGTAGATATGGCGATCATACTCGGTATCGATCCCGGCTCACGCGTCACCGGCTATGGCCTTATCCGCCAGCAGGGGCGTCAGTTGAGCTATATCGCCAGCGGCTGCATCCGCACGGTGGTGGACGACATGCCGACGCGGCTGAAGCTGATTTACGCCGGCGTCAGTGAGATCATCACCCAGTTTCAGCCCGACTTCTTCGCCATCGAACAGGTGTTTATGGCCAAGAACCCGGATTCGGCGCTCAAGCTCGGTCAGGCGCGCGGCGTCGCGATCGTGGCGGCGGTGAATCAGAATCTGGAAGTGTTCGAGTATGCGGCGCGGCAGGTCAAACAGACCGTGGTCGGCACCGGCGCGGCCGAAAAGGCGCAGGTACAGCACATGGTGCGCTCGCTGCTCAAACTCTCGGCCAACCCGCAGGCGGACGCCGCCGATGCCCTGGCCATCGCCATTACCCACTGCCACCTCAGCCAGAACGTGCTGCGGATGAGCGAAGGGCGGCTGAACCTGGCGCGCGGGCGTTTGCGCTGACGCAAAGCGATGATTGCTCAGGCTGGATATTCATCCAGCCTTTTTTATGTTATAAGCTTTACCAGCAACGGCATGGCAGGGCGCCATGCCCGGTCATTCTGCAGGAGGGTAAATGATAGGTCGTCTCAGAGGAAATATTCTGGAAAAGCAGCCGCCGCTGGTGTTACTGGAGGCGAACGGCGTGGGCTATGAGGTACACATGCCGATGACCTGCTTTTACGAGCTGCCGGAACTGGGGCAAGAGGCTATCGTGTTTACCCACTTCGTGGTGCGTGAAGACGCGCAGCTGCTGTACGGTTTTAACGACAAGCAGGAGCGTGCGCTGTTCCGCGAGCTGATCAAGGTCAACGGCGTCGGGCCAAAACTGGCGCTGGCGATCCTGTCCGGCATGTCCGCGCAGCAGTTCGTCAGCGCGGTGGAGCGTGAAGAGATCACTGCACTGGTCAAGCTGCCGGGCGTAGGCAAGAAAACTGCCGAGCGCCTGGTGGTGGAGATGAAAGACCGCTTCAAAGGGCTGAACGGCGACCTGTTCAACAGCAGCAGCGAGATCAGTCTGCCGTCCGCCGCCGCCAAAGCGCCTGAAGCGGACGCCGAAGCCGAAGCTGTTTCGGCGCTGGTGGCGCTGGGCTATAAGCCGCAGGAAGCCAGCCGCATGATCAGCAAAATTGCCAAACCGGGCGCCGACTGCGAGACGCTGATCCGCGACGCGCTGCGCGCTGCTTTGTAAGGCCGCTAAGAGGTAGATAATGATTGAAGCCGATCGTCTGATCTCCGCCGAACCGATCAACGAGGAAGAAGTCCTCGATCGCGCCATTCGTCCCAAGCTGTTGACCGAATACGTTGGCCAGCCGCACGTACGCGAGCAGATGGAGATCTTCATCCAGGCGGCCAAGCAGCGCGGCGACGCGCTCGACCATCTGCTGATCTTCGGCCCGCCGGGCCTGGGGAAAACCACCCTGGCCAACATCGTGGCCAACGAAATGGGCGTGAATCTGCGCACCACCTCCGGCCCGGTGCTGGAGAAGGCGGGCGATTTGGCGGCGATGCTGACCAACCTTGAACCGCACGACGTGTTGTTCATTGACGAAATCCACCGTTTGTCACCGGTGGTGGAAGAAGTGCTGTATCCGGCGATGGAAGACTATCAGCTGGATATCATGATCGGCGAAGGGCCGGCGGCGCGTTCGATTAAGCTCGATCTGCCGCCGTTTACCTTGGTGGGCGCTACCACCCGCGCCGGCTCGCTGACCTCGCCGCTGCGCGATCGCTTCGGCATTGTTCAGCGGCTGGAGTTTTATCAGGTGGCGGATCTGCAGCACATCGTCTCGCGCAGTGCCGGCTGTCTGGGGCTGGAGCTGTCCGACGAGGGTGCCCATGAAGTGGCCCGCCGCGCGCGGGGGACGCCGCGTATCGCTAACCGCCTGTTGCGCCGGGTGCGCGACTTTGCCGAGGTGCGCGCCAACGGCGTGATCAGCGGTTCGGTGGCGGCGCAGGCGCTCGATATGCTCAACGTCGATGCCGAAGGTTTCGACTATATGGATCGCAAGCTGCTGTTAGCGATTATCGACAAGTTTACCGGCGGCCCGGTCGGACTGGACAACCTGGCGGCGGCGATCGGCGAAGAGCGTGAGACTATCGAAGACGTGATTGAGCCGTTCCTGATCCAGCAGGGCTTTATCCAGCGCACGCCGCGCGGCCGTCTGGCGACGCAGCACGCCTACCGGCACTTTGGGCTCGAGCGAGAAGGGTAAGGCTTCAATCCGCCATAAAAAGGGCCGCAGATGCGGCCCTTGTCATATCCCGGCGTTAATTAAGCCTGCTGTTTTTTGAACAAGCTCAGCACGAACAGCACGGCGGCGCAGAGCACCACCGAAGGGCCGGCCGGCGTATCGTAAAATGCCGAGAAGGCCAGGCCGCCGGTGACGGCTACCATGCCGAGCAGCACTGCGACGCCGGCCATTTGTTCCGGCGTGCGCGCGAAGCGGCGAGCGGTGGCTGCCGGAATGATCAGCAGCGAGGTGATGATCAGCGCGCCGACGAATTTCATCGCCAGACCGATGGTCAACGCGGTAACCAGCATCAACACGGTGCGTGCGCGCACCAGGTTAACGCCGTCGACGTGCGCCAGCTCCGGGCTGATGGTCATCGACAGCAGATCGCGCCACTGCCACCACAGCACCAGCAGCACCACGGCGACGCCGCCGGCGATCATCACGATATCGCTCAGCGTGACCGACAGCAGATCGCCGAACAGGTAGGCCATCAGATCGACCCGCACGTTAGACATCAACGCCACCACTACCAGGCCCAGCGACAGGGCGCTGTGGGCCAGAATGCCGAGCAGGGTATCCACTGAAAGCTGCGGGCGGCGTTCCAGCCACACCAGGGCCAGGGCCAGCAGCAGCGTAATGGCGATCACCGCATAGAAGGGATTGATGTCCAGCAGCAGGCCAAAGGCGACGCCGAGCAACGAGGCATGCGCCAGGGTATCGCCAAAGTAGGACATGCGGCGCCAGACTACGAAGGAACCCAGTGGCCCGGCGGCGCCAGCCAACAACACGCCGGCCAGCCAGCCGGGAAGTAACAGTTCAATCATGCTTCGCGGCTCCCGGTTTTCTTCAAAACAATTCTTCCCTGCAGGTCGTGGCGGTGGTTGTGATGGTGGCGATACACCGCCAGTTGCTCTGCGCCGCGGTTGCCGAACATGGCGATAAATTCGGGATGCATCGATACCACCTCCGGTGCCCCGGAGCAGCAGATGTGCTGATTGAGGCACAAGACCTCGTCGGTTTTCGCCATCACCAGATGCAGATCGTGCGACACCATCAGCACGGCGCAGCCCAGCTCTTTACGCAGCTGATCGATGAGATCGTACAGCGCCAGCTGGCCGTTGACGTCCACTCCCTGCGTGGGTTCGTCCAGCACCAGCAACTGCGGTTTGTTCAGCAGCGCTCGTGCCAGCAGCACGCGTTGGTTTTCGCCCCCGGAGAGCTTTTGCATCGGCTGGTCGAGCAGGTGGGCGGCGTGCACGCGCTTGAGCGCCGGCAGAATGTCGGCTTTCTTTACGCCGGGCTTGAGACGCATAAAGCGGTTGACGGTCAGCGGCAGGGTGGCGTCGAGGTGCAGCTTTTGCGGCACGTAGCCAATGCGCAGATCGGGCTCACGCTCCAGCGTGCCGGCAGTCGGTTTGACCAATCCCAGCACCACGCGCACCAGCGTAGACTTGCCCGCGCCGTTCGGGCCCAGCAGCGTGAGAATACGGCCGGGTTGCAGGCTGAGGGAAATGTTCGACAGCACCTTGCGGCTGCCGAAGGCGACGGAGATATTTTTTAGCGTTATCAGTGTAGACATCTCGAGATTACAGGTTGCAGAACGAAGCGAATGTTATAATATCACGCCTTGTTGATGAAAACGATGGGATTACTGATGATGGCAACGAAAAATAAATGGCTGCAGCGCACGCTGTTGGCCAGCGCACTGTTGATGGCCGGCCCGCTGAGCAGCGCTTCCGCTGCGGTGGTGACCTCGATTCGTCCGTTAGGCTTTATCGCATCGGCGATCGCCGACGGCGTGACGCCGACCGAGGTGTTGCTGCCGGACGGCGCTTCGCCGCACGATTTTGCGCTGCGTCCTTCCGATATTCAGCGTTTGCGCTCTGCGGACCTGGTGCTGTGGGTCGGGCCGGACATGGAAGCGTTCCTGAACAAGGCGCTGGTGCCGATCTCGGCAACCCGCAAGCTGGCCATCAGCGAACTGCCTGCGGTGAAGCCGTTGCTGATGAAAGGCGAAGATGACGACGATCATGAACATGCAGGCGAAGCGCATAACCATGCCGATGACGATCATGGGCATCATCACGGCGAGTACAATATGCACGTTTGGCTGTCGCCGGAGATAGCAAAAGTGACCGCGATCGCGATTCACGACAGATTGTTGGAACTTATGCCGCAAAATAAGGACAAATTAGACGCAAACCTGCGCCAGTTCGAGAATCTGCTGACGCAAACTGACAAAAATGTTGGTAACATGCTTACGCCTGTGCAAGGTAAGGGTTATTTTGTTTTTCATGATGCTTACGGCTACTTTGAGAAACACTACGGTTTGAGTCCGCTGGGCCATTTCACCGTCAATCCCGAAATTCAGCCTGGAGCACAGCGCCTACACCAAATTCGAACACAGTTGGTTGAGCAGAAAGCGGTATGCGTTTTTGCTGAGCCACAATTCAGGCCGGCCGTAATCAATGCCGTTGCCAAGGGTACCAAAGTGCGTTCCGGAACGCTGGACCCGCTGGGCATCGGCATCGCGCTGGGGAAGGACAGCTATGGGAAATTCCTGACTCAGCTGTCAAACCAGTACGTGAGCTGCCTGAAGTAAAGCTTATGAGGATAATATCGAGTGCAGCAGATAGTCCGAACTATCGCTCTGGCGTATAACAACCTGCCACGGCCCCACCGCGTCATGCTGGGGTCGCTGACAGTCGTCACATTGGCCGTCGCTGTTTGGCGGCCTTTTGTTTACCACCCAGAACACAATCCCATCGCCAAGAGCGTCGAGTTAGAATCCAGCCAGATGCGGTCATTGCTCCCCGAAGCCAGTGAGCCGATTGATGCCGACCAACCCACCCCCGATGACGAAATCCCGCAGGATGAGCTGGATCAGAAAGATGCCGGCGACGATGGCGTGCATGAATATGTGGTTTCCACCGGCGACACCCTCGGCAGCATTCTGACGCAGTACGGCATCGATATGTCGGATGTCACCTTGCTGGCTTCGCAAAACCGCGATCTGCGTAATCTGAAGATCGGCCAACAGCTGTCGTGGACCGTCAATGATGCGGGCGATCTGCAGCAGTTGACCTGGGAAGTTTCTCGCCGCGAAACCCGCACCTATGACCGCGTCGGCAATAGCTTCAAAGAGTCGAAAGAGGCACAGCAGGGTGAATGGCGCAACAACGTGATCAGCGGCCGGGTCAACGGCAGTTTCGTCAGCAGCGCCGGCGACGCCGGGCTGAGCCGAAACGAAATCAATGCGGTGATCAAGGCGCTGCAGTGGCAGCTCGATTTCCGCAAGCTGCGCAAAGGCGACCAGTTCTCCGTACTGATGTCGCGCGAACATTTCGACGGTAAGAAATCGCAAAGCCAGCTGCTGGGCGTGCGTCTGCGCACCGGCGGCAAAGACTACTATGCGATCCGCGCCGAAGACGGCAAATTCTACGATCGTCAGGGCTCTGGCCTGGCGCGTGGCTTCATGCGTTTCCCGACCATGAAACAGTTCCGCATCTCCTCCAACTTCAACCCGCGCCGCGTGAACCCGGTGACCGGCCGCGTGGCGCCGCACAAGGGCGTCGATTTCGCCATGCCTGTCGGCACGCCGGTGCTGGCGGTCGGCGACGGTGAGGTGGTGATCGCCAAGCGCAGCGGCGCGGCGGGCAACTATGTGGCGATCCGCCACGGTCGCCAGTACACCACACGTTATATGCACCTGAAAAAACTGCTGGTGAAACCGGGCCAGAAGGTGAAACGCGGCGATCGCATTGCGCTCTCCGGCAACACCGGCCGTTCCACCGGGCCACACCTGCACTTTGAACTGTGGACCGGCCAACAGGCGGTGAACCCGCTGACGGCCAAGCTGCCGCGTTCCGAAGGGTTGGGCGGCAAAGACCGCAGCGATTATCTGGCACAGGTGAAGGAAGTGGTTCCTCAACTGCAGTTGGATTAACGTCCCCCTTTTTCCGGCGCTCCGGCGCCGTTAATTTCATCGGCCTGATTGCGGGCCGATGCTGTTTTATCTGGGTGGTTCGCGGTTGTTAATTGCAAAATCGGTGATGGCAATTATGATTAGCCGAATCGCTAAGCGAAGAGCATGTGCATGCAAAACGAGAAGAAATCGAACGTAGAGTTCATTCCGCAGTTTCAAAAAGCCTTTTTATATCCGCGCTACTGGGGCGTGTGGTTGGGAACCGGCCTGATGGCCGGCATTTCGCTGGTGCCTGCGCGCCTGCGCGATCCGGTGCTGGGTGCGGTCGGCAAACTGGCCGGCAAGCTGGCGAAGGGCGCGCGACGTCGTGCCCGCATCAATTTGCTGTATTGCCTGCCGGAGCTGCCGGAAAGCGAACGCGAGCACATCATCGACCAGATGTTCGCCTGCGCGCCGCAGTCGATGGTGCTGATGGCGGAACTGGCCTGCACCAAGCCCGAGAAAGTGCTCAAGCGCGTGCGTTGGCACGGTGAAGAGGTGTTGGACAGGATCCGGGCGGAAGGGCGCAACGTGATTTTCCTGGTGCCTCACGGCTGGGCTGTCGATGTGCCGGCGATGTTGATGGCCGCGCGCGGCCAACCGATGGCCGCGATGTTCCACAATCAGCGCAATCAGCTGATCGACTACCTCTGGAACGCCGTACGTCGTAAATTCGGCGGCCGCATGCACGCGCGCAACGACGGTATCAAACCGTTTATCAGTTCGGTGCGGCAGGGGTATTGGGGCTACTATCTGCCCGATCAGGATCACGGCGCCGAGCACAGCGAGTTCGTCGATTTCTTCGCGACCTATAAGGCGACGCTGCCGGCGGTAGGCCGGTTGATGAAGGTGTGTCGTGCGGCGATCGTGCCTTTGTTCCCGGTGTACGACGGCAAAACCAGCATGCTGGATATTTATATTCGCGAGCCGATGGACGATCTGGCCGAAGCCGACGATCCGCGCATTGCCCGCCGCATGAACGAAGAGGTGGAAAATCTGGTGGGCCCGAACCCGGAACAGTACACCTGGATCCTCAAACTGCTGAAGACGCGTAAAGAGGGGGAGATTGAACCTTACTCGCGCGACGATCTGTATCGTTAATCCTGTCTAACGCTAACGCCGGCTGGGCCACAACCCGGCCGGCGTCTCTTCAGATGTGCACCATACAGCCGCGAGCCCGCAGGATGTCGACGACTTTAGGCGTGCGGGTGAAATCATTCCAGCGCAGGTCCAGCTTGCGCAGGCGGCTCAGTTCGCCGAGGCTTTCCGGCAGGTCGCTCAGGCGGTTGGCGCGCAGATCCAGACTTCTCAGCGCCGTCAGCTCACCGATATTTTCTGGCAGGCGCGTTAGCTGATTGAAACGCAGGTTCAGCTCGCTCAACCGCGGCAACCGACAGAAGGTCTGCGGCAGCTCGGCGATGGCATTGTTAGCCGCGTCGAGTATCTCCAGCTCACCGAGCTGAGCCATTTTCGCCGGCAGCGAGGTCAGGGCATTTTTCATGATATGCAGTTCGCGTAGCGCGCGCAGTTGCCCGATTTCGATGGGCAGGCTGCTGATGCGGTTGTTGTATAAACGCAGCTCCTGCAATGCCGCAAGCCCCGGTATTGCCTGTGGCAAAGCGGTTAAATGGTTGTCGGTCGCGTTGAGGTAAACCAACTGCTGCAGCTGCGCCAGCGAGCGCGGCAGCTCGCTAAAGCCGTTATCGCTCAGATAGAGGTATTTCAACCGATGCAGCTGCCCCAGTTCTTCGGGGAGTTCGCTTGCGCGATTGTGGCCAAAGTCGAACATCTCGAGCTGTTGCAACTGGCCAATCTCCGGCGGCAGGTGGCCGAGCTGGTTGCAGGAGATATTCAGCACCCGCAGATTTCGGTGCCGGAAGATCGAGGCGGGGAAGACCGTCAGCTGATTGTTGTACAGGCTAATCTTGCGCAGCGCATGGCCGGCTAACGGCGACTCGTCGAGCTGCGTCAGGCCGTGGCCGTCGAGATCGAGCTCATCACCGCTCGCTGCGGGAGTGTGTTGGTGGAGCATGGCGTTCTCCGTCGTTTATGGCGGTGTCAGGGCAAAAAAAATGCCGGCCTGCGAGAGCCGGCCGGCATTTCGTCTGCGGCGTGAATTACTCGACGCGCAGGATACGGCTGGTATTGGTGGTGCCGACGGTTTCCATCACGTCGCCCTGGGTGACGATCACCAGATCGCCGGAGACCAGGAAGCCTTTGTCGCGCAGGCGATTGACGGCTTCATTGGCGGCGATCACGCCGTCTTTGTGGCTGTCGAAATACACCGGCGTCACGCCGCGATACAGCGCGGTCAGGTTCAGCGTGTGCTCATGGCGCGACATGGCGAAGATCGGCAGGCCGGAGCTGATGCGCGACATCATCAGCGCGGTGCGGCCGGATTCGGTCATGGCGATCAGTGCGGTAACGCCTTTCAGGTGGTTGGCGGCATACATCGAAGACATGGCGATCGCCTCTTCGATGTTGTCGAACTGTACGTCCAGGCGGTGCTTGGAGACGTTGATGCTTGGGATTTTCTCGGCGCCCAGACAAACGCGCGCCATCGCCGCCACGGTTTCCGCCGGGTATTGGCCGGCGGCGGTTTCCGCCGACAGCATAACGGCGTCGGTGCCGTCCAGCACGGCGTTGGCCACGTCCATGACTTCGGCGCGGGTCGGCATCGGGTTGGTGATCATCGACTCCATCATCTGGGTCGCGGTGATCACCGCGCGGTTCAGGGTGCGGGCGCGGCGGATCAGTTTCTTCTGAATGCCGACCAGTTCCGGATCGCCGATTTCGACGCCGAGGTCGCCACGAGCAACCATCACCACGTCGGAGGCCAGAATAATGTCGTCCATCGCTTCGTCGCTGCAGACTGCTTCGGCGCGCTCAACCTTGGACACGATCTTGGCGTTGCAGCCGGCGTCGCGCGCCAGGCGGCGAGCATAGTTCAGGTCTTCACCGGTACGCGGGAAGGAGACCGCCAGGTAGTCGACGCCAATCTTGGCGGCGGTCACGATGTCTGCCTTGTCTTTCTCGGTCAGCGCTTCGGCCGACAGGCCGCCGCCGAGCTTGTTGATGCCCTTGTTGTTGGACAGCGGGCCGCCGACGGTGACTTCGGTAAACACTTTCATGCCCTGAACTTCGAGCACTTTCAACTGAACGCGGCCGTCGTCGAGCAGCAGGACATCGCCCGGCACCACGTCGGCAGGCAGGCCTTTGTAGTCGATACCGACTTTTTCTTTATCGCCTTCGCCTTTTGACAGGTTGGCGTCCAGCAGGAATTTATCGCCCACGTTGAGGAAGATTTTGCCTTCCTTGAAGGTGGAAACGCGGATTTTCGGCCCTTGCAGATCGCCGAGGATAGCGACGTGACGTCCCAGCTTGGCGGCGATTTCGCGCACTTTGTCAGCGCGAGCCTGGTGATCTTCCGGGCTGCCGTGGGAGAAGTTAAGCCGAACTACGTTGGCGCCGGCGGCAATGATCTTTTCCAGATTATTGTCGCGGTCTGTAGCCGGACCCAGGGTGGTAACGATTTTGGTTCTTCTGAGCCGTCTGGACATGTATTACTCCGTTGACTGGTGAAGCAAATATTGGTGTTGCGATAACGTCGGATAACGAAACCAGGCGTGAAATGTAATTTTACAACACTGATATTTCACCCGGGTTACCCGCATGAGCATATTAACAGGGTACAGCCTCTGATGCCGTCATTCAAATGTCTGTTGAACGGCGATTTTTTTCTTCGTCAGGTCACGAGTCAAAACTGTTGGGAATGACCACCCCTTTATCAAAGCGCGATTCTTTGAGCGCTTCTTTGACCCGCTTCAAGTTATCTCTGAATTTAGCCCCTCGGCGCAAGGTAAATCCGGTGGCGAGCACGTCAATGAGCGTTAATTGCGCGATCCGCGACACCATCGGCATGTAAACGTCGGTGTCTTCGGGCACGTCGAGCAGCAAAGCGAGAGTCGCCGCTTGGGCGAGCGGGGTGTCGCGGGAGGTGATAGCCAGTACCGTGGCGTCGTTTTCTCGCGCCAGGTGGGCCATCTCCACCAGATTTTTGGTGCGGCCGGTGTGTGAGATCAACACCACCACGTCGCCTTCGCCGGAGTTCATGCAGCTCATGCGCTGCATGACGATGTCATCGAAGTAGACCACCGGGATATTGAAGCGGAAAAATTTGTTCATCGCGTCGTGCGCCACCGCCGCGGAGGCGCCGAGGCCGAAGAAAGAGATCTTTTTTGCCTGGGTGAGCAGGTCAACCGCACGATTGATTGCGGCAATATCCAAATTTGCCTTTACTGTATCCAGGCTGGCCATGACCGATTCGAAGATCTTGCTGGTATAGGAATCGACGCTGTCGTCTTCCTCTACGTTACGGTTTACGTAGGGCGTGCCGTTAGCCAGGCTTTGGGCGAGATGCAGTTTGAAGTCGGGAAAGCCTTTGGTATCAAGGCGGCGGCAAAAACGGTTGACGGTGGGTTCGCTGACGTCTGCCATGCGGGCCAGCGTGGCAATGCTGGAGTGAATGGCGGTCTGTGGGGAGGCCAGGATCACCTCGGCGACTTTCCTTTCAGATTTGCTCAGGCGTTCCAGATGGCTCTGGATTTTGTCCAGCGTATTCATATAACGAGAGTCACTCATGGTTTTATCCCTGTGGCTTTCAAGCAACAGCGTCGAATTTCGCCCGTGTTCGCCGTGCAAGCTGACGCCAAACGAGCGGCTGTAACCTGGAATCGATAGGGTATGTCGATTTCAAACAAAGGAGAAATCAATGCCGGTTTAGTGAAAATATACTACGTGCTGGTAACCGTTGGCAGTCTCGACAGGGCGTATGCAGGCTTTTTTCACCAGAATATGACCTGTGTCTAACTTTCATAATGGTAACAGAGCGTCAAAAAAGACGAAAAGTTACAGTTTTGCCCGCTGTGAGGGCGCTGGCGCGCATTGGCGCTACCACTGGAATCTTGAGGTCTTTTTCCTGCTTTTGCACCGGGTTTGCTGGCCGTAGTCAAACAGAGTACATTAGTAATGTAAGAAAATTACAAATATCCTGCAACGAGGAGATGAACATGGCGGTAACCTCTACAGCCCAGGCGTGTGACCTGGTTATTTTCGGCGCGAAAGGTGATTTGGCGCGCCGTAAGCTGCTGCCTTCCCTGTACCAGTTAGAGAAAGCCGGACACATCCACCCGGATACGCGGATCATCGGCGTTGGCCGCGCGGAGTGGGATAAAAAAGCTTATACCGAAGTGGTCAAGGAAGCGCTTGGCACCTTCATGAAGGAAAAACTGGATGACGAACTCTGGGCCACGCTGAGCGCGCGCCTGGACTTCTGCAACCTGGACGTCAACGACAGCAAGAACTTTACCAAACTGGGTAAAATGCTGGATCAGAAACACCGCACCACCATCAACTACTTCGCCATGCCGCCAAGCACCTTCGGCGCCATCTGCAAAGGGTTGGGCGAAGCCAAGCTGAACCATGAGCCGGCACGCGTGGTGATGGAAAAACCGCTGGGCACCGATCTGGCGTCTTCCCGCGTGATCAACGATCAGGTGGCGGAGTACTTCAACGAATCCCAGGTTTACCGTATCGACCACTATCTCGGCAAAGAGACGGTGCTGAACCTGTTGGCGCTGCGTTTCGCCAACTCGCTGTTCGCCTCCAACTGGGATAACCGCACCATCGATTCGGTGCAGATCACCGTGGCGGAAGAGGTGGGCATCGAAGGACGCTGGGGTTACTTCGACCAGGCCGGCCAGATGCGCGACATGATCCAGAACCACCTGCTGCAGATCCTGACCATGATCGCCATGTCGCCGCCGGCGGATCTGACCACCGACCGTATCCGCGACGAGAAGGTGAAGGTACTGCGTTCGCTGCGCCGTATCAATCAGACCAATGTACGGGAAACCACCGTGCGCGGTCAGTACACCGCCGGTTTCGTCCAGGGCAAGAAAGTGCCGGGTTATCTGGAGGAGGAAGGGGCGAACAAGAGCAGCAGCACCGAAACTTTCGTCTCCATCCGCGTGGATATCGACAACTGGCAGTGGGCCGGGGTGCCGTTCTACCTGCGTACCGGTAAACGCCTGCCGACCAAATGCTCGGAAGTGGTGGTGTACTTCAAAAACCCGCCGCTTAACCTGTTCAGCGATTCTTACCAGCAGCTGCCGCAGAACAAGCTGACCATCCGCCTGCAGCCGGACGAAGGCATCGAAATTCAGGTGCTGAACAAGGTGCCGGGGCTGGATCACAAGCACCGTCTGCAGACCACCAAGCTGGACCTGAGCTTCTCGGAAACCTTCAACCAGGAGCACGTGGCGGACGCCTACGAGCGCCTGCTGCTGGAGACCATGCGCGGCATTCAGGCGCTGTTCGTGCGCCGCGATGAAGTGGAAGAAGCCTGGAAGTGGGTCGACTCCATCATGGACGCATGGAAAGCCGACAACGAGGCACCGAAGCCTTATCAGGCGGGCACCTGGGGGCCGGTGGCCTCGGTGGCGATGATCACCCGCGACGGTCGTTCCTGGAACGAGTTCGAGTAATGCGCAATGCCGGCAGCCTGTCTGCCGGCTTTTTTTTGCCTGCGATCTGCGCGTGGGCCACATCACTTACGGTACGGCCGGACGTCCGCGCATTTGCGCGGAGCCCTGTGGCAGGGGCGTGCCATTGTTAACCGCGAGTAATGGAGAAATAACGATGAAAAACTGGAAAACCAGCGCCGAGCAGATCCTGACGGCGGGACCGGTGGTGCCTGTTATCGTGATCAACAAGCTGGAGCAGGCGGTGCCGCTGGCGAAAGCGCTGGTTGCCGGCGGCGTGCGGGTATTGGAGGTGACGCTGCGCACCGCCTGCGGGCTGGAGGCTATCCGCGCTATCGCCAAAGAGGTGCCGGAGGCCATTATCGGCGCCGGTACGGTGATCAATCCGCAGCAGCTGCGGGAGGTGACCGAGGCGGGGGCGCAGTTCGCCATCAGCCCGGGGCTGACCGAAGCCTTGCTGCAGGCGGCGACGGCGGGGCCAATCCCGCTGATCCCGGGCATCAGCACCGTTTCGGAGCTGATGCAGGGTATGGATCACGGCCTGCGCGAATTCAAATTCTTCCCGGCGGAAGCCAACGGTGGCGTGAAGGCACTGCAAGCGATCGGCGGCCCGTTCCCGCAGGTGCGTTTTTGCCCGACCGGCGGCATTACGCCGAACAACTACCGCGACTATCTGGCGCTGAAAAGCGTGCTTTGCATCGGCGGTTCCTGGCTGGTGCCGGCGGATGCGCTCGAAAGCGGCGACTATGCGCGCATCACTGAACTGGCGCGCAGCGCCGTCAGCGGCGCCGCGTTGTAACCCGCGCCGCGCCTGAGGTTGGCGCTTATTTGCGCACCCGCGAATATCGCAAGGCTCAACGCTTCGTTGAGCCTTTTTTGATTTTTATCGTGATTAACTTTCTTATTTTTAACCCATTTTTTTCCGCTTTTTATGAAAACGGCAGTTTGCTTTCTTATTTTGGCTGTGGTAAAAATATCTCAGTCAAAAATTTTACTTTTATGAGGATATTGGGCAAATCGCACGGTGTGCGGCTGATAATAGAGAACTATTATGATGACTATTAACGGAACTACCCTCAGAACCTCTACGTGCCAACTCTTCCTGTCTGCGATCCTTGCCAGTGAGCATCACTGGTGCAGCGAGCTATAGCGTCTTTCTCCCTTAACCGGTGCGGGTGGCGGGCTTAGGCCTTCACGCTACCGTTCAGCCGGGCAAACATTCTTTTTGCGTTTGGGTCAGTTTATCCCCAGGGATCTCTGCGTCTTGCGCGCCGCACTGCGGCCGTTCGACGAGATAAATCGGGATAAATATGCCTTGGCGCGCGTTATTCGCCGTTTGGGAGAAAAATTATGATTTATTGGATCTTTTTAGGCTTGGCCATCATGACCGAAATCATCGGCACCTTGTCGATGAAATACGCCAGCGTCAATGGCGGCATGATCGGCCACATCGTGATGTACGTGATGATCACCGCGTCTTATGTGTTGCTGTCGGTGGCGGTAAAACGCGTGGCGCTGGGCGTAGCTTATGCGCTGTGGGAAGGCATCGGCATTCTGTTCATTACCCTGTTCAGCGTGCTGTGGTTCGACGAGCCGATCTCGGCGCTGAAGGTGCTGGGCCTGGCGACGCTGATCGCCGGCATCATGCTGGTGAAATCCGGCACCCGCAAAGAGCGAAAACAGGTCAGCCCGCGAGGTGACAACCATGCAACAGTTTGAGTTGTACCACATTGGGTTCCTGGGACTGGCGATCGTGCTGGAAATTATCGCCAACATCTTCCTGAAGATGTCGGACGGCTTCCGTAAAGTTTGGCTGGGGCTGTTGTCGCTGCTGTCGGTGCTCGGCGCGTTCAGCGCCCTGGCACAGGCGGTGAAGGGCATCGATCTGTCGATCGCTTATGCACTGTGGGGCGGTTTCGGTATCGCCGCCACCATCGCCGCAGGCTGGATCATGTTCGGCCAGCGGCTGAACGCCAAAGGCTGGATTGGCTTGGCGCTGCTGCTGACGGGGATGGTGATCCTCAAACTGTCCTGATAGCGGGCAATAAAAAACCGCAGGCGTCGCCGTCTGCGGTTTTTTTTCGTCTGCGCTCAGGCTTACAGCGCGGCGATGATTTTGATTTCCACCTTGTACTTCGGATTCATCAACTGCGCCTGCACGGTGCAGCGCACCGGCGCGCTGCCGGCGACCACCCAGGCGTCCCAGGCGGCGTTCATCGCGGCGAAGTCGGCGCTGTTGGCCAGGAAAATGGTGGCATCCAGAATACGGCTTTTATCCGAACCGACGCGCGCCAGCAGGACGTCGATGGCGGCGAGGGCGTTGGCGGTCTGCGCGGTCGCGTCGTCATCCAGGTTTTCCGGCACGCTGGTGTAGTAAACGGTCTCGTTGTGCACTACGGCTTCGGACCAGCGCTGATCGGGATCAATTCTTTCGATATTCATTTGCTTATCTCCATATCATAGTCGCGCTAAGGGTAGCACAGCCGACGATGAAAAAGCGCGGCGATAAAGTGGGTGGTAGCCGGGCGGCAGGCTTGGCATAATCACCGCTGAATGACACCGGCAGAGAGACAGCGTGACAGACGATTTTGCAACAGACGGCGCCTTGGCGCAGGCTATCAGGGGATTCAAACCGCGTGAGCCGCAGCGGCAGATGGCGCAAGCCGTCACCGAGGCGATCAATTTCAAGCAGGAGCTGGTGGTGGAAGCCGGTACCGGCACCGGCAAAACCTTCGCTTATCTGGCGCCGGCGCTGCGCGCCGATCGCAAAGTGATCATCTCTACCGGTTCGAAAGCGCTGCAAGATCAGCTGTATGCGCGCGATCTGCCCACCGTCGCCAAGGCGTTGAAGTACAAAGGCAAGCTGGCGCTGCTCAAGGGGCGCTCCAACTATTTGTGTCTCGAGCGGCTGGAGCAGCAGTCGATGGCCGGCGGGGAGCTGGCGGGGCAGACGCTGATCGATCTGGTGCAGCTGCGCAAGTGGTCGTCGCAGACCAAAGAGGGCGATATCAGCACCTGCAGCGAAGTGGCGGAAGACAGCTTCGTCTGGCCATTGGTGACCAGCACCAATGACAACTGCCTGGGCAGCGACTGCCCGCTGTATCAGGATTGCTTCGTGGTCAAGGCGCGCCGCCGTGCGATGGATGCGGATGTGGTGGTGGTGAACCATCACCTGTTCCTGGCAGATATGGTGGTGAAAGAGGGTGGTTTCGCTGAGTTGATCCCGGAAGCCGAGGTGATGATTTTCGACGAGGCGCACCAAATCCCCGACATCGCCAGCCAGTATTTCGGCCAGCAGCTCACCAGCCGCCAACTGTTGGATCTGGCGAAGGACATCACCATCGCCTACCGCACCGAGGTGCGCGACTCCGCTCAACTGCAAAAAAGCGCCGACCGTCTCAGCCTGAGTACGCAAGATTTTCGCCTGAACCTGGGGGAACCGGGTTTTCGCGGCAATCTGCGTGACGTGCTCGGCGAACCCAACGTGCAGCGCGCTCTGTTGCTGCTCGATGATGCGCTGGAGCTGTGTTATGACGTGATGAAGCTGTCGCTGGGGCGTTCGGCGCTGTTGGATGCCGCCTTTGAGCGCGCCACGCTGTACCGCGCGCGGCTCAAACGGCTGAAGGCGGTGACGGAGCCGGGCTACAGCTATTGGTATGAATGCAACTCGCGTCACTTCGTGCTGGCGCTGACGCCGCTGACGGTGGCCGATCGGTTCCGCGAAATGCTGGACGACAAGCCGGGCAGTTGGATCTTTACCTCGGCCACGCTGTCGGTCAACGATCAGTTGGGCCACTTCACCGAACGGCTGGGGCTGACCAAGGCCAAAACGCTGCTGTTGCCGAGCCCGTTCGACTATGCCAAACAGGCGTTGCTGTGCGTGCCGCGCTTTTTGCCTTCGCCGAACCAGCGCGGCGGGGCGCGCCAGCTGGCGCGCATGCTGCGGCCATTAATCGAAGCCAACAACGGCCGCTGCTTCTTCTTATGCACCTCACACCAGATGATGCGAGAGTTGGCGGAAGAGTTCCGCGCCACGATGACGCTGCCGGTGCTATTGCAAGGGGAAACCAGCAAAGGGCAGCTGCTCGCGCAGTTCGTCGCCGCCGGTAACGCGCTGCTGGTGGCGACCAGCAGCTTCTGGGAAGGGGTGGACGTGCGCGGCGATGCGCTGTCCTGCGTCATCATCGATAAACTGCCGTTTACGTCACCGGACGATCCGTTGCTGAAGGCGCGCATTGAAGATTGCCGCCTGCGCGGCGGCGATCCGTTCAATGATGTGCAGTTGCCGGATGCGGTCATCACCCTGAAACAGGGCGTCGGCCGCTTGATCCGCGATACCGACGACCGCGGCGTGCTGGTGATTTGCGATAACCGTCTGGTTATGCGGCCTTACGGCGAGGTGTTCCTCAATAGCCTGCCGCCCACGCCGCGCACCCGCGATCTGAAGCAGGCCATCGCCTTCCTGCAGGCCGCCGATACGTCGGCCACGTGAAAGATGAAGGGCTTACGGGGCTGTGCTACAATGCGCGCCCTGTATGAAAAACCCAGTTTTATTCCCGCCAGAGGTTGGCATGTCCACGCGAATTTTAGCGATCGATACCGCGACGGAAGCCTGTTCCGTCGCCGTCTGGAATCAAGGCGAAATCCACGCCCTGTTTGAGCTGTGCCCACGCGAGCATACGCAACGTATTTTACCTATGGTGCAGCAGGTGCTGGCGGAATCCGGTCTGGCGCTCAACCAGCTCGATGCGCTGGCCTTCGGTCGCGGCCCCGGCAGCTTTACCGGGGTGCGCATCGGCATCGGCATCGCTCAGGGCCTGGCGCTGGGCGCCGATCTGCCGATGATTGGCGTTTCCACGCTGCGAACCATGGCGCAGGGCGCTTGGCGCGTCAGCGGTGCAGAGCGCGTGCTGGCGGCGATCGATGCGCGCATGGGCGAGGTCTACTGGGGGCAGTTCGAACGCCAGGTGGACGGCAACTGGTTGGAAAGCGAAGGCGAGGCGGTGCTGTCGCCGGCGCAGGCGCTGGAGCGTGCGCAGCGCCTGCAGGGCGAATGGGCCCACGTCGGCACCGGCTGGCAAACCTATCCCGATCTGGTCAAGGGTTCTACGCTGAGCGTGCGTGACGGGCAGATGCTGTTGCCGCAAGCGCAAGACATGCTGCCGCTGGCGCTGCACGCCTGGCAACAGGGGTTGGCAGTGGCGGTAGAAAACGCTGAGCCGACCTATTTGCGCAATGAAGTCACCTGGAAAAAACTGCCGGGCCGCGAGTAAGCGCGGCGTATTGTGCTGTTGTTGATGCCGGGCGATGAAAGCCTGCAACTTGAACGATGAAACGCGGTCAAAGTTACAGGCATTTCAGGAGATTGCGACCATGTTAATCCGCACTGCAAGTAAAAAGCTGTCGCTGCTGGCCGTCGCCTGCGGCACGCTGGTTCTGTCCGGGTGCGTCACCGTACCTGATGCGATCAAGGGGTCAAGCCCCTCACCGGTGACTCAGCTTTCCTCGGTACAAAATGCGCCCAACCTGTTTACCGGCGCGGAAGCCCGCTTCGGCGGCACCGTGGTGAACGTCGCCAACGAGCAAGGGCGCACGGTGCTGGAGATTGCGGCGGTGCCGCTCGACAGCGGTGCGCGGCCGATATTGGGCGAACCGTCGCGCGGCCGCTTGCTGGCCACGGTGAACGGCTTCCTCGAACCGGTCGATTTCAAAGGCCAGTTGGTGACCGTCGTCGGCCCCATTACCGGCCTGAAGGAAGGGCGGATCGGCATGACGCCGTATCGTTTCGTAACGATGAACGTGACCGGTTTCAAACGTTGGCATCTGGTGCAGCAGGTAGTGATGCCGCCGGCGCCGATGGGGCCCTGGGGCTGGCGCGGTGGCCCGTGGGGACCCGGTTGGGGCGCAGGCTATGGTTGGTACAACCCCGGCCCGGCACAGGTGCAAACCATCGTAACCGAGTAACATACGCTTGATGTGAACAAATTTGACAGGGCGGCTCAGGCCGCCCTTTTGCTTTTTTGGATAAGGAATATCCGACAATTAGTGACGTACATCGCAACCTGAATAATGTTTAAAACCCGAACTGGTCCGCTGAGTTAAAATATTGTTATGGTTAGGCTGCGAGTTTGAGGGCTGCGATGATAATTAGTAATGATTTCAGGAGTAATACCTTGGATAAGGTCTGGTTAAAACGGTATCCGGCAGATGTGCCCGCAGAGATTGATGCCGATCGCTATTCGTCGTTGATTGAAATGTTTGAGCATGCCGTGCAGCGCTATGCCGATCAGCCCGCCTTTATCAACATGGGCGAGGTGATGACCTTCCGCAAACTGGAAGAACGCAGCCGGGCTTTCGCGGCTTACCTGCAAAATGAACTGGGCCTGAAGAAGGGCGACCGCGTCGCGCTGATGATGCCTAACCTGTTGCAATACCCTATCGCCCTGTTCGGCATTCTGCGCGCCGGTATGGTGGTGGTCAACGTCAACCCGCTGTACACCCCGCGCGAGCTGGAGCACCAGTTGAACGACAGCGGCGCCAGCGCCATCGTCATCGTCTCCAACTTTGCCCATACGTTGGAAAAAGTGGTGTTCAACACCCAGGTCAAGCACGTGATCCTGACGCGCATGGGCGATCAGCTTTCTGCCGCCAAAGGCACGCTGGTCAACTTCGTGGTCAAGTACGTTAAGCGCCTGGTACCGAAATACAACCTACCGGATGCCATTTCATTCCGCAGCGCGCTGCAGCGCGGCCGGCGCCTGCAATATGTAAAACCGGACATCATTAATGCCGATTTAGCCTTCCTGCAATACACCGGCGGTACCACCGGCGTGGCGAAGGGCGCGATGCTGACGCACCGCAACATGCAGGCCAACCTCGAGCAGGCCAAGGCCGCCTATTCGCCGCTGTTCCGCGAAGGGCAGGAACTGGTGGTGACGGCGTTGCCGCTGTACCACATTTTTGCGCTGACGGTGAACTGCCTGCTGTTTATCGATCTGGGCGGGCGCAATTTGTTGATCACCAACCCGCGCGATATTCCAGGGCTGGTGAAGGAACTGGGCAAATACCCGTTCACCGCCATGAGCGGGGTGAATACGTTGTTCAACGCATTGCTGAACAACGAAGAGTTCCACAAACTCGATTTCTCTACGCTGCGTTTCTCGGTCGGCGGCGGCATGTCGGTGCAAAAAGCGGTGGCCGAGAAGTGGGAGAAAACCACCGGCAAACACCTGCTGGAAGGCTATGGCCTGACGGAGTGCGCGCCGCTGGTGGCCGGTAACCCTTACGATCTGAAACACTACAGCGGCAGTATCGGTTTGCCGGTGCCGTCGACGGACATTCGGCTGGTGGACGACAACGGTCACGATGTGCCGCCGGGCGAGCCGGGCGAACTGTGGGTCAAAGGGCCGCAAGTTATGTTAGGCTATTGGCAGCGCCCGGACGCTACCGACGAAGTGCTGAAAGACGGCTGGCTGGCGACCGGTGATGTGGTGACCGTAGACGAGCAGGGGTTTGTGCGCATCGTCGACCGTAAGAAAGACATGATCCTGGTCTCCGGTTTCAACGTTTACCCGAACGAAATCGAGGACGTGGTCAGCCAGCATCCGAAAGTGCTGGAATGTGCGGCGATCGGCGTGCCCAGCGAGGCCTCCGGCGAAACGGTGAAGATCTGCGTGGTGAAGAAAGACGCCTCGCTGACCAAGGAAGAGCTGTTGACCCATTGCCGCCGCCACCTGACCGGGTATAAAGTGCCTAAAATTGTTGAGTTCCGCGATGAACTGCCGAAGTCGAACGTCGGCAAGATTTTGCGGCGAGAACTGCGCGATGAGCTAAAAACACCGAAGCCGGCCGATGCCGCCTAGGTCTGGCTTTCGCGCCTGACTATCAACAACGCCGGTGAATGCCGGCGTTGTTGTGTTTGAATCCTACAAGAGAATGATGTTTTGAATTATCAGTTGATCACTACCGATGCCGGATTGCAGCAGGTCTGCGAGCAGGCGGGAAAGCATGCTCAGATTGCGCTGGACACCGAGTTTGTCAGAACGCGCACCTACTATCCGCAGCTGGGCCTGATCCAGCTCTACGACGGTGAACAACTCTCCCTCATCGATCCTCTGCCGATCAAGGAATGGCAGCCGTTTGTCGACCTGCTGGCCGACACCGCCGTGGTGAAGTTCCTGCATGCCGGCAGTGAAGATCTCGAAGTGTTTCTCAACGCCTTTAAAACGCTGCCGACGCCGATGGTCGATACTCAGATCCTGGCGGCCTTTACCGGCCGGCCGCTCTCCTGTGGCTTCGCGACGCTGGTGGCGGAGTACATGAAGGTTGAGCTGGACAAGAGCGAGTCGCGCACCGACTGGCTGGCGCGTCCGCTGACCGAAAGGCAGTGCGTGTACGCGGCCGCCGACGTGTTCTATCTGCTGCCGATGGCCAAACAGCTGGTGCAGGAGACCGAAGAGGCCGGTTGGACCGCGGCAGCCAATAACGAGTGCCTGCTGCTGTGCCAGCGCCGTAGCGAGACGCTGGCGCCGGAATTGGCCTACCGCGAAATCAACAACGCGTGGCAGCTGCGCCCGCGTCAGCTCGGTTGTCTGCAGAAGTTGGCGGAATGGCGGCTGCGCCAGGCACGCGAGCGCGATCTGGCGGTGAACTTCGTGGTGCGAGAGGAAAATCTGTGGCAGGTGGCGCGCTATATGCCGTCTTCGCTGGGAGAACTGGATTCGCTTGGTCTGAGCGGGCCGGAGATCCGTTATCACGGTAAAACGCTGTTGGCGCTGGTGGCGGAAGCCGAAGCGCTGGAGGAATCCGAGTTGCCGGCGCCGCTGGCCAACCTTATCGATCAGCCGGGTTACAAGAAGGTGTTCAAAGACATCAAGGCGGCGATCGCTACCGTCAGTGAGCAAAGTGGGTTGAGTAGCGAGCTGCTGGCATCCCGTCGCCAAATTAACCAATTGCTGAACTGGCATTGGAAACTGAAGGACGGCGAAAATCGCCCTGAATTAATCAGTGGCTGGCGCGGCGATTTATTAATGGCACCGTTGCAGGACATCCTGAAAGATTATTAATCGCTGATTATCACCAGGGCAGGGTAGGGAAACTCTGCTCGGGTGAATATAGGCAGGAAATAATGCGTTGAAGGTAAATCTGGCCAGAATTTACTTTAAACGAGGCGGCGGCAAAGTTAATTGGGAATAGTCCCAAAGGAAAAAATGGCTTTTTTGCTGCCGATAAAGCTTAATAACTGGATGCACATACAGTTACCCCCTGCATAAAATATACAGGGGGTAATTAATGCGTCGCAATCATTTAGCTGCTTCTTCCGATTCCGGTAATGTCACGTTAAGTTCAAGTACCGAAATGTCGTCCCCTTTCTGCTCGAACTGCACGTGCAGCATTTCAGGATCGATCTGAATGTATTTGCAAATAACCGCCAGAATATCGCGTTTCAGATCAGGCAGATACGGGGGCTCACTGTCCCCGCGACGACGCTCTGCGACGATAATCTGCAGCCGTTCCTTGGCTATATTGGCTGTCTGTTTTTTGCGGGACAGAAAGAAGTCTAATAAGGCCATGGTTTATCCCCCAAAAAGGCGTTTCAGGAAACCCTTCTTCTCTTCTTCAATGAAGCGGAATGGGCGTTCTTCCCCCAACAAGCGGCAAACGGTATCGTCGTACGCCTTACCGGCGTCTGACTCGGCATCCAGAATGACAGGCTCACCCTGGTTGGAAGCGCGCAGCACGGACTGGTCTTCCGGAATCACACCCACCAGTGGAATACGCAGGATTTCCAGCACGTCTTCCATGCTCAGCATGTCGCCACGGCTGACGCGGCCCGGGTTGTAACGGGTCAGCAGCAGGTGTTCCTTGATTGGCGATTCGCCTTTCTCGGCGCGGCGTGACTTGGAGGAGAGGATGCCCAGGATACGGTCGGAGTCACGTACCGAAGACACTTCCGGGTTGGTGGTGATGATAGCTTCGTCGGCGAAATACAGCGCCATCAGCGCACCGGTTTCGATACCGGCCGGTGAATCGCACACCACGAAGTCAAAATCCATCTCGCCGAGATCGTTGAGAATTTTTTCAACGCCTTCGCGGGTCAACGCGTCTTTGTCGCGCGTCTGCGAAGCAGGCAGGATATAGAGGTTTTCAGTGCGTTTGTCTTTGATCAACGCCTGATTCAGCGTGGCATCGCCCTGAATCACGTTCACGAAATCATACACTACCCGACGTTCGCAGCCCATGATCAGGTCAAGATTACGCAGACCGATATCGAAATCGATCACGACGGTTTTCTTGCCTTTCTGGGCCAGGCCGGTAGCGATGGCCGCGCTCGAAGTGGTCTTGCCAACGCCCCCTTTACCCGATGTAACAACAATAATGCGTGCCATGAAATGGATTCCTTGTCAAAAGGGCTTAATTTAAAGGTTGTATGGTTAAAGCGTTATCCAACAGGCTGAGTCGTACGGCCTGCCCGACGTAATCGGACGGGATTTGGTCGCTCAACCAGTACTGCCCTGCGATAGAGACTAGCTCAGCCGCCAGGTGGGTGCAAAAAATCTGACATTGCGTGTCGCCTGACGCGCCTGCCAGTGCGCGACCGCGCATCATGCCGTAGACATGAATATTGCCGTCGGCAATCAATTCGGCGCCGGCGCTGACGCTGCTGGTCACGATAAGATCGCAGTTGCGGGCGTAAATCTGTTGGCCGGAACGGACAGGCGTACTGATGATGCGCGTTTTGGCGGGGGCGTTATCCGCCACCACGGGCGCAGGCGCAGGCTCCGGCGCCGCCATTTTCTGGCCTTTGCCTTCGCTCAGCAGCGGCAGCCCGGCACGGGCTATCGCGCGCTTTTGACGCTCATCTCTGCAACCGCTGATACCCACAACGCGCAGACCTGCTGCCGCGACAGCCTGTTGAAGTTCTTTCCAGTTCGCATCGCCTTCCAGCGTTGCGACGTTGATAACAACAGGGGCGTTTTTCAGAAAAGCGGGCGCTTGCTCAACTTTTTCCTGTAACGCCTGACGTATTACCTCGGGCTGCGAATTATGCAAATGAACAACCGATAGGGTAAAACTGCTGCCTTTTAGCTCAATTGGCGATTGTGACATCTATCCTGACTCAGTCTCAGCAACTTTAAATCCCCGGAATACCACTCGGGGTGCGATATTCCGATGTACTATAAGCATGTTATAGTCAGAGTTATATCCAGGCAAGACGCTCCCTCAATTAAATAGAGTTAAAAAAATGCTTTGTGTGATCTATAGAAGCCCGAAACGCGATCAAACTTATCTTTATGTCGAAAAAAAAGACGATTTCTCTCGTGTGCCGGAAGCGCTGATGAAAAGTTTCGGCGTGCCGCAATTCGCCATGATGCTTTCGCTCGATGAGCGCAAGAAATTGGCCTCGGCGGATATCGAAAAGGTGAAGCAGGCGTTGAAAGATGAAGGCTATTACCTGCAGTTCCCGCCGCCGGTCGAAAACCTGCTCAATCAGCATCTGGCCGGCGACAAGGCCTGAGACAGTCGCCACGGCCAGGGGAGGCGCGATGACACGTTCGGCGAGAAGAACCGTATTGGCCGCTTGGCTGGCGCTGGGCGGAGTGCTGATGCCGGGCTCACCGCAGGCGGCACAGGAGACGACGCTGGCGGCGAGCGGCCGGGATCCGGCGCAGTTCCCGGCGTATGTCGAGCAACTCAAGCGCCGGGCTCGGGAGCAGGGCATCAGCCAGAGCACCCTTGACCGCGCTTTTGCGCAAATCCATTTCGTTGATCGGGTGATCAAGGCCGATCGGAATCAGCCGGAGCAGAAGGTCACCCTGGATGACTACCTGCGGCGTGTGATGTCGCCCGCCAAGGTGCGCCAAGGGCGCGAGCTGTACCGGCAGCGCCAGGCGCAATGGACGCGCGCCAGCGAGCGCTACCGGGTGCCGGGGCGCTATATCATCGCGCTATGGGGCATGGAGAGCGCCTACGGCAAGATCCAGGGGCGGGAAGACGTGGTGTCTGCGCTGGCGACGCTGGCGTTTGAAGGACGCCGCGAGGCCTTTTTCAGCCATGAGCTGATGGCGGCGTTGCAGATAGTCGAGCAGGGGCACGTCGGCGATACGCCGCTGAAAGGCTCCTGGGCCGGCGCGATGGGGCAGTGCCAGTTTATGCCGAGCTCCTTCTTGCGCTACGCGGCGGACGGCGACGGTGACGGGCGCATCGATATCTGGAACAACATTGATGATGTCTTCGCGTCTACGGCCAGTTATTTGTCCAAAGAAGGCTGGCAGCCCGGCATCGGCTGGGGGCGCGAGGTTAAACTGCCCGCCGGTTTCAATCGGGCCGAGCTGGGCTTGAAAGACGCGCAGGCGCGCAGCGTCAACGCCTGGCAGCAACGCGGGGTGCGTCGTGCGGATGGCCGTGCGTTGCCGCATGCCGTTCAGCGTGGTTGGATCATTGCGCCGGATGATCTGCAGGGGCGGACGTTCCTGGTCTATGATAATTTTCGCACCCTCATGCACTGGAATCGCTCTTACTATTTCGCCCTCGCCGTGGGTATGATGGCGGACGCGATCGGGCATTGATCCGGAACACCAATAATCGGCTTGGCGCGCCAAGCCTCTACAGTTTGGGAGAAGCGGTATGTATCAACATAGAGACTGGCAGGGTTCGCTGCTCGATTTCCCAGTGAACAAGGTGGTCTGCGTCGGCAGCAACTACGCCGATCACATCAAGGAAATGGGCAGTGCGGTTTCCGTCGAGCCGGTGGTGTTCATCAAACCGGAAACGGCGCTGTGCGATATTCGCCAGCCGGTGGCCATCCCCAAAGAGTTCGGCTCGGTGCACCATGAGGTGGAGCTGGCGGTGCTGATCGGCACGCCGTTGAAACAGGCCAACGAAGACCGCGTTGCGCGGGCGATCGCCGGCTACGGTGTGGCGCTCGATCTGACGCTGCGCGATCTGCAGGCGGGCTTTAAAAAAGCCGGTCAGCCGTGGGAAAAGGCCAAGGCTTTCGACGGCTCCTGCCCGATGTCGGGGTTTATCCCGGTGGCGGAATTCGGCGATCCGCAAAACGCCGAGCTGTCGTTGACCGTCAACGATCAACTGCGTCAGCAGGGCAATACGCGTGACATGATCACGCCGATCCTGCCGCTTATCAGCTACATGAGCCGTTTCTTCACGCTGCGCGCCGGCGACATCATCCTGACCGGCACGCCGCAGGGCGTGGGCCCGATGACCTCCGGCGACATGCTGAAAATCAGTCTGAACGGCAAAACGCTCAGCACCCGCGTGATCTGATCTCTCTTGCCGCCGGCGCCGTCGGCGGCAAAGCTTGCATCTTGTGGCTAAAATGTCTATATAGTCCCCCCTCGAACCTGTGCGCAGGTGACTTATCCATTTACCGAAACCGGACGCTAACATGTCACAACTCGCTTTTTGGCAACAGAAAACGCTGGCGGAAATGTCAGAACAAGAGTGGGAATCGCTGTGCGACGGGTGCGGGCAATGCTGTTTGAATAAGCTGATCGACGAAGATACCGACGAGATTTATTTTACCAACGTAGCCTGCAACCAGCTCAACATCAAATCCTGCCAATGCCGTAACTATGAGCGGCGCTTCGAGCTGGAAGAGGACTGCATCAAACTGACGCGCGAGAACCTCACCACCTTCGATTGGTTGCCGCCGACCTGCGCCTATCGCCTGATCGGTGAAGGCAAACCGCTGTTCCCCTGGCACCCGCTGCTGAGTGGCTCCAAGGCGGCGATGCACGGCGAGCGCATCACGGTGCGGCATATCGCGGTGCGCGAGAGCGAAGTGGTGGACTGGCAGGACCATATCCTCAACAAGCCGGACTGGGCCAGATAAAGGCGGGCGCCTGCAGGGCAAGACGGGTTCTAATGCAAGAGGGCGGCGTGTTCAGACACGCCGCCCTCTGCGTTATTGAGCTAACGATTTTAATCATTAGTGCACGAATGGCGTTGATACTTGGTGCCGGATAGAGGGAAATTCCAACAATTTATTTAAGGATGGTAAGGGGGGGGCGTGATGGGGGATAGGAGAAAAAAGCCCCTGCAAAGATGAGGGGCAAGACACACAACAACACCAGGGAAATCGGTAGTACTTACTTTGCCGATACTATAAGGATTTTATGGGTAAACTTCACCAAAATATTGTGCTCTGAATGTGACAAAGGTGCCGTCATTCATGAGTAACGGTAATTTATTGATGCCTGAAGGTTGGGAGGGCAGTGCCGGCGCAGCCTGTTTTTACCCGCCGGCACCGCAGAAGTTTAATGTTATGTAAATTACGCGCTTAACCGAGCCGGGATGCTTCTTTTTAAACGACAAGTTGGGTAATTTGGCCGCTCTCCCGCAAGTTCGAGAGTATAACAATGAAAATGATCCGTCTGTTTGCCGTGGCTGGAGCGCTGATCGTGCTCGTTTACTTCCTTACACATACCTGAGAAGGCTTTATCTCGGAATGTGACAGCAATACCTAAAAAAAACGGCGCCGGAAGGCGCCGTTCCTTGTTTGTCTGCCGATCAGCGGCCGAACAGATCGCGGCGTCGTGGGCGAACAAATTGTGCGATCAGCACAATCAGCGCCACCAGCAGATAGGCACCGAAGATGCCGACCAGCCACTGTGGCATTTCCAGCGTCAGGAATTGCCATTGGCGCACGGAGCAGTCGCCGGAAGCGTGGAACACTGCAGGCAGCCATTTGTCCAGCGGCAGCCACGAAGGGAAGCTGACGAAGAAGTCACAGGTATTGAACGGCGAAGGATGCAACTGGATCATGGTGTGCTTCCACGCCAGCTGTACGCCTTCCCAGGCGCTGTAGATCCACAGCAAGATCGCCACATAGCGCAGCGGGGTTTTCGGCGCGATGGCGCCCACCAGCGAGGCACCGAGGATGCCGAACAGCGCGCAACGCTCGTAAATGCACATCACGCACGGCTGCAGCAGCATAACGTGCTGGAAATAGAGCGCGACCAGTTCCAACACCAACGCTGTCAGGGCCATCAGCAGCCAGGCGCCGCGTCCTTGTGAACAGCGGTTAAAGAATTGCAACATATCTAGATTCTTCCATGCAGTAAGCAATTGAACCGGCAGTGTAAACCAATTCACCCTCGCTGCCAGCCACCTGGGCCGGATTCAGCGTAAAAATAGTCGGTTCACCCTGCCGGCGCCGTCTCAGTGGCCGACGGCGTCGATGGGCGGCAGCGTCAGCCAATGCCACTGCGTCAACAGCTCGGTCGCCGGCTCCAGGGTGAGCTGGACGCACAGCAGGCCAACTACCGTCAGCACCACCGTATAAGGCAGGGCCATCCACACCATGCGTCCATACGACAGACGTACCAGCGGCGCCAATGCCGACGTCAGCAGGAACAGAAACGCCGCCTGGCCGTTAGGGGTGGCGACCGAAGGCAGGTTAGTGCCGGTATTGATGGCGACCGCCAGCAGCTCGAACTGCTTCAGCCCGATAGCGCCGGTTTCCAGCGCGGTGCGCGCCTCGTTGATGTAAACCGTACCGACGAACACGTTGTCGGAAACCGACGACAGCAGGCCGTTGAACAGGTAGAACAGCGAAAGCTGAGAAGCGGGGTCGGCGCGCAGCACAAACTGGATCACCGGGCTGAACAGGTGCTGTTCGATGATCACCGCGACCACGGTGAAAAATACCGTCAGCAGGGCGGTGAACGGCAGCGCTTCCTGGAACGCTTTGCCGATGGCGTGCTCGTCGTTCACGCCGCACAGGGAGGTGGCGAGGACGATGACCGACAGGCCGATCAGCCCCACTTCTGCCAGGTGGAAGGCCAGCGCCAGCACCAGCCAAACGCCGATCAGCGCCTGCATCACCAGTTTGAGCCGTTCTTGCTTGCTACGGCCTGCGGTGGCCTTGCGGTCATACTCTTTCAGCACGTCGCGCACCGCTCCCGGCAATTGCGCGCCGTAGCCAAACAGGCGAAAACGTTCTACCAGCCAACAAACCAGCAGGCCACACACCAACACCGGCAGCGTGACCGGCGCCATACGCAGGAAGAAATCGATAAAGCCCCAGCCTGCGTTTTTGGCGATGATCAGGTTTTGCGGCTCGCCCACCATGGTCATGACCCCGCCGAGCGCGGTGCCGACGCCGGCGTGCATCAGCAGGCTGCGCAGAAAGGCACGGAATTGCTCCAGCGTCTGTTTACGCTCTTCACCGGCGAAATCGCTGTCATCGCCGATGTCGCCATCGGGGCGATTTGAGGTCACGTTGTGATAGATGGAATAAAAGCCGGTGGCCACGCTGATCACTACCGCCACGACCGTCAGCGCATCGAGGAAGGCGGAAAGGAAGGCGGCGGCCAGGCAGAACGCCAGCGACAGCAGCGTTTTCGAACGGATATTGAGCAGCAGCTTGGTGAACACGAACAGCAGCAGCTGCTTCATAAAGTAGATGCCGGCCACCATAAAGATCAGCAGCAGTAACACTTCCAGATTATGTTCGATTTCCTGCGAAACTTGCGCCGGGCTGGTCATGCCGATGGCCACGGCTTCCAGCGCCAGCAGGCCGCCCGGCAGCAGCGGGTAGCATTTCAAAGCCATCGCCAGGGTAAAGATGAACTCGACCACCAGCAGCCAACCCGCGATAAACGGGCTGGCGAAAAAGAACACCAGGGGGTTGATCGCCAGAAAAATGAGAATGGTCAGTTTGTACCAGTCGGGAGATTGCCCCAGAAAATTTTTGAGCAGGGCGCTGCGCAGGGTTGTTTCCATTGTCCTTTATGCATCCTTAAATCAGTCGTAGCACGTACCCTAACAATGCGGCGGGGGCGTGCGCAACCTGAGCTTGTTTTACGGTGGGAAAATTCCTCCGACCGGTATTTTTGCTCGTTTTTTGCCACGTTATGCACACTTTCGTTTATTGTTTTTCGCTCACGCTATGTCATGTCAGCACGATCTGGTATGATGAGCTGATTACTTTTACTGATTTTATCGTCGCAACGGAACGTCAAACACATGGTCATAAAGGCGCAGAGTCCTGCCGGTTTCGCGGAAGAGTACATTATTGAGAGTATTTGGAATAATCGCTTCCCCCCTGGCTCTATTTTGCCCGCGGAGCGTGAGCTTTCGGAGTTGATTGGCGTCACGCGCACCACGTTACGTGAAGTGTTGCAACGTCTGGCCCGCGATGGCTGGTTGACCATTCAACATGGCAAACCGACCAAAGTGAACAATTTCTGGGAAACGTCCGGCCTCAATATTCTTGAGACCGTAGCCCGTCTCGATCACAAAAGCGTCCCGCAGTTGATCGATAACCTGTTGTCCGTGCGCACCAATATCGCGTCGATCTTTATTCGCGCCGCGGTGCGCAATCATCCGGAACAGGCCCAGGAAGTGCTGGCGAAGGCCGCCGAGGTAGAAGATCAGGCGGATGCTTTCAACCTGCTCGATTATGAGATCTTCCGCGGCCTGGCGTTCGCTTCCGGCAACCCGATCTACGGCCTGATTTTCAACGGTCTGAAAGGGCTGTACACCCGCGTGGGCCGTTACTACTTCTCTAACCCGGAAGCGCGCAAGCTGGCGCTGACCTTCTACAGCAAGCTGTCCACGCTGTGCCATGAGAAGCTGTACGACCAGGTGATGGATACCGTGCGCAACTACGGTAAAGACAGCGGGGCGATTTGGCAGAGCATGCAGGGCACTATGCCAAGCGATCTGACCGAAGCGCGCCGCTGATCGCGTGTAATGAAATAAGAAAGGGCGCCATGCGGCGCCCTTTTTCGTTGTGGTAATTACAGCGGCGTCGGCCGCGGCGGGCAACGGTCGAGCAACTCCACGCTGCCGTCTTCGTTTTGCTGCTCGAGGATCACGTCGAAGCCCCACAGGCGATGCAGGTGCTTCAACACGTCGCGGCGGCTCTTGTCCAGCGGCGCGCGCTCCTGCGGGATGTAGCGCAACGTCAGCGAGCGGTCGCCGCGCAGGTCCACGTTCCAGATCTGAATGTTCGGCTCATGGTTGCTCAGGTTGTATTGTGCCGACAGTTCCTGGCGGATTGCCCGGTAACCGGCTTCGTTATGGATCGCGGCAATCTCCAGATAGTTGTTGCGATCGTCGTCCAGCACGGTGAACAACCGGAAATCGCGCATCACTTTGGGCGACAGGAACTGGCTGATAAAGCTCTCGTCCTTGAAATCGCGCATGGCGAAGTGCAAGGTGTCCAGCCAGTCTTTGCCGGCGATGTCCGGGAACCAGTAGCGGTCTTCTTCGGTCGGCGATTGGCAGATGCGCTTGATGTCCTGGAACATGGCGAAGCCCAGCGCATAAGGGTTGATGCCGTTATAGTACGGGCTGTTGTATGGCGGCTGATACACCACGTTGGTGTGACTGTGCAAAAACTCCAGCATAAACCGCTCGGTCACGCGGCCCTCGTCGTACAAATGGTTGAGGATGGTGTAGTGCCAGAAGGTGGCCCAACCCTCGTTCATCACCTGAGTCTGTTTTTGCGGGTAGAAATACTGGCTGACTTTGCGCACGATGCGCAGCACCTCACGCTGCCAGGGTTCCAGCAACGGCGCATTCTTCTCGATAAAATAGAGGATATTTTCCTGCGGTTCGCTCGGATAGCGACGCGCCTGCTCCGGCGACTCTTCGCGCTCGACGCGCGGCAAGGTCTTCCATAGCGTGTTCACTTGGCTTTGCAGATACTCTTCGCGGCTTTTCTGGCGCGCTTTCTCTTCCACCAGTGAGATCTTCTGTGGGCGTTTGTACCTGTCGACCCCATAGCTCATCAGCGCGTGGCAGGAGTCCAGCAACCGCTCCACTTCATCGACGCCGTAGCGTTCTTCGCACTGGCTGATGTAGTGGCGGGCGAACAGCAGATAATCGACGATGGAGCTGGCGTCGGTCCAGCTGCGGAACAGGTAGTTATTCTTGAAGAACGAGTTGTGGCCATAGCAGGCGTGCGCCATCACCAGCGCCTGCATGGTGATGGTGTTCTCCTCCATCAGGTAGGCAATGCAGGGATTGGAGTTGATGACGATTTCATACGCCAGCCCTTGCTGGCCCTGTTTGTAGCGCTGTTCGGTTTCGATGAACTTCTTACCGAAGGACCAATGGGTATAGTTGATCGGCATGCCGACGCTCGAATAGGCGTCCATCATCTGCTCGGAGGTGATCACCTCGATCTGATGGGGGTAGGTGTCGAGCCGGTAATGCTTGGCGACGCGGTCGATCTGCTCCAAATACACCTGCAGCAGTTCGAACGTCCAGTCCGGTCCATCGCTCAGACGTTTATCATCCTTAACCTTTTCATGTGTTGAAGTAGTCATCAGCGCACCCTCATTATTCACGGGTCTTGCTCGAACGGCAGACCCTGTAACAAGCATAGTTCAAGTCATAATTAACCATTGCAAATCAGTGAAATAAAAATGCCGGCACGCAAAGGAGCAAACGGCGGTCAATTCGACGCCCGTCCCGGCAGAGGGCGGCACAGCACCGCGCGTCTTCTCCGAGTATAGCCCTGCGGCAAGGGCGTGCAACACATGCCTGTTGTACGACAGGGATTGAAAATTGTTATGTTATATTGTAACTTTTAATTTTCTCAATAACAGACAAGGAGCGCATTTTGGCGAGGCATTTGGGTAAAGTGGCGGTGGCGCTGGCCGCGTTGTTTATCAGCGGGCAGGCTTTTGCCCACGGGCATCATTCACATGGCAAACCACTGACGGAAGTGGAAAAAAAGGCCGAGGCGGGCGTGTTCGACGATAAAGACGTCAAAGATCGCAACCTGGCGGATTGGGAGGGCGTGTGGCAATCCGTGTACCCTTACCTGCTCAATGGGGAGCTCGACCCGGTGTTCAAGAAGAAAGCGGCGCAGGATAAGAGCAAGACCTTCGCAGAAGTGAAGGCGTATTACCGCAAAGGGTACGCCACCGATGTGGATACCATCGGCATTGAAAACGGCGTCATGGAGTTTCACCGCGGCGACCAATCCAGCGCTTGTCAGTATAAGTACGCCGGGCATAAGATCCTGACGTATGTCTCTGGTAAGAAGGGCGTGCGTTATCTGTTCGAATGCCAGGATGCCGGCAGCCTGGCGCCGAAATTCGTGCAGTTCAGCGATCACATTATCGGCCCGCGCAAATCGGCGCATTTCCATATCTTTATGGGCAACACGTCGCAGGAAGCGTTGCTGAAAGAAATGGATAACTGGCCGACTTACTACCCATTCCAACTGCAGACCAAAGAAGTCGTGGACGAGATGCTGCATCATTGATGCCGCTCCCTCCCGTCCACCACAAGCCCGCTTATGTGGGCTTGTGCTCAGTCAAACGCTCTGATTTGCAGGTAATCATCCGTCACTGCCATTTCAAACAGCGTTTCATCCGCCAACAGGGTCGCACGCATTCGTTCCCGGGCTTGCCGGTAGCGTTCATCCAACTGAATATCACCGGCGTTTTCCCATGCGGCTCGGCTTGGCCACTGCGCATAGCCGATAAACTTCCCGCTCATATCTCGATGCAGGCGCGAGCCAAGGCTGCCGCGCTGCAGATAGATCCCTTGGGTCAACTCAAGCCAGGCCAGGCGAAAGGCGTGTTCGTGTCCGGTTTTGACTGAGAACTGGTAGATGGCGATGAACATAAAGGGTTCTCCAGAAAAGCGACAATATGAACTTTAGGATCGGCTTCTGGCTTCAACGTTCATATCGTGCTGCAGCGTTCAACTTAAACGGGCGGGGCTAAGGGCTCGGCTGTTTTAATCCAGTAGTGAAAATAAGGTTAACGGCAGCTGAAATTTTGCGCGATTTTTCTGCTGCGGAGGGAGGAGGCTCTCTTTGTTTGTTATGTTGGTATTTTTTAATTTATTGGGTTTTTATTCTGTCTATGCGATGGCTGGTATTTTTATATTCTGTTAAATCAATGTTGCTTATTACGCCTTTTTTGAGTGCCGTCATTGATAGCGTTGCTATCAATTCAGTGGCGGTATGACATCATAATCCCCTCTAAACCGCATCTTATCGCTATTTTCGGGCGACTATTGCAAATGCACGCCCCATCGACGATAAATTAATTGTGAATATTGTCACGTTTGATGACGAAGTTGTTGGACGGATTTTTTCACTGAGTTAATTTCCTGTGAGCAGAAGATTATGCTTTGTGAAGCCTTGGGCTGGAGTCAGCGATGCGAGTGGTAATTTTAGGTAGTGGAGTGGTGGGCGTAGCCAGTGCCTGGTATTTGGCGAAGGCGGGGCATGAGGTGACGGTGATCGATCGTCAGCCAGGTCCTGCATTGGAAACCAGCGCGGCGAACGCCGGGCAGATTTCACCGGGTTATGCCGCACCCTGGGCGGCACCGGGCGTGCCGCTGAAGGCCATCAAGTGGATGTTCCAGCGCCATGCGCCGTTAGCGATCCGCCTCGACGGCAGCAGCTTCCAGTTGAACTGGATGTGGCAGATGCTGAAAAACTGCAACACCGAACACTACATGACCAACAAAGGCCGCATGGTGCGCCTGGCGGAATACAGCCGCGATTGTATCAAGGCGCTGCGTCAGGAAACCGGCATCCAGTACGAAGGTCGCCAGGGCGGCACGCTGCAGCTGTTTCGCACCCAACAACAGTTCGAAAACGCAGCGAAAGACATTGCGGTATTGGAAGATGCCGGTGTGCCTTACAAACTGCTGGAGGCCAGCCAGCTCGGCAGCGTCGAGCCGGCGCTGGCGCAGGTGGCGCACAAGCTGACCGGTGGCCTGCAGCTGCCGAACGACGAAACCGGCGATTGCCAGCTGTTTACGCAACAGTTGGCGAAGATGGCAGAGCAGGCGGGCGTAACCTTCCTGTTCAACCGCAGCGTCGATCGTCTGCTGGTGGAAGGCGACAAGATCGCCGGCGTGCAGTGTGGCGAGGACGTGTTCAAGGCCGACAGCTATGTGGTGGCGTTCGGCTCGTATTCCACGGCGTTGCTACGCGGCCTGGTGTCCATTCCGGTTTACCCGCTGAAAGGCTATTCGTTGACCATACCTATCACCGACGAAGCGGCGGCGCCGTTCTCTACGGTATTGGATGAGACGTATAAAATCGCCATCACGCGCTTCGACCAGCGTATTCGCGTTGGCGGCATGGCGGAGATCGTCGGTTTCAATACGCAGCTGGAGCAAAAACGGCGCGAAACGCTGGAGATGGTGGTGCGCGATCTCTACCCGAACGGTGGCAGAGTGGAAGAGGCGACGTTCTGGACCGGCCTGCGGCCGATGACGCCGGACGGCACGCCAATTGTCGGCCGCACTTCGCTGAAGAATCTGTATCTCAATACCGGGCATGGCACGTTGGGCTGGACGATGGCCTGCGGTTCCGGGCAGTTGTTGTCCGATCTGATGTCCGGCATTACGCCGGCGATCCCTTCCGATGATCTGGCGGTGGCGCGTTACAGCGCCGGGTTTCGCCAGCAACACGCGGTTCCGCTGAACGACGTGCATCCCGCACGTTAATCGTCGACGCTGTCATAGACTTTACCGGCCACGCGCAGGCGCGCGTGGCCGCTGTACGCTGCCCCAAGGAGAAGCGATGCCCCGTCCCATAACCGCCACGATGCATCTCGGCGCGATTGAAAATAACCTGCAGGTGGTGCGCCGTTTCGCCGCCGGCGCCAAAGTCTGGGCGGTGGTCAAGGCCAACGCCTATGGCCACGGCATCAAACACGTTTGGCGCAGCATGGCGCAAACCGACGGCTTCGCCATGCTGGATCTGGCCGAAGCGGTGCTGTTGCGCGAGTCGGGTTGGCAAGGGCCGATTCTACTGCTGGAGGGTTTTTTCCAGCCGCAGGATCTGGCGTTGCTCGACCGTTATCGCCTGACGACGGCGGTGCACAGCGACTGGCAACTGGCGGCGATCGCCGACGCCACGCTGAACGCGCCGCTCAATGTCTATCTGAAAGTGAACAGCGGCATGAATCGGTTAGGGTTCGCACCCGATCGGCTGCATGAGGTGTGGCACAGGGCGCAGGCGGTTGCCAATATCGGCGAGCTTACGCTGATGAGCCATTTCGCCACCGCCGACGGCCCGGAAGGCGTGACCCAGCAGATGGCCACTATCGAGGCGGCGGCAGCCGATATACCGTTGCCGCGCTGCCTGGCCAACTCGGCCGCCACGCTGTGGCACCCTTCGACCCACGGTAGCTGGGTCCGCCCTGGGATCATTCTGTATGGCGCTTCGCCGAGCGGTTGCTGGGAGGATGTTGCGACGACGGGGCTGCAGCCGGCGATGACGCTGAGCAGCGAGATCATTGGCATTCAGCAGCTGAAGTCTGGCGATCGCGTGGGGTACGGCGGCCGTTACAGCGCCGCCGGCGCGCAGCGCATCGGCGTGGTGGCCTGCGGTTACGCCGACGGCTATCCGCGTCATGCGCCGACCGGTACGCCGGTATGGGTTGACGGCGTGCTGACGCGCACCCTGGGAACGGTATCGATGGATATGCTGGCGGTGGATCTGACGCCCTGTCCGCAAGTCGACCTGGGCGCCGAAGTGGAGCTGTGGGGGAAACGCCTGCCGGTGGACGAGGTGGCCACGGCGGCAGGAACGTTAGGCTATGAGCTGCTGTCAGCGTTAGCGGCGCGGGTGCCGGTTGCCATTGAAGCCTGAGCCGCGGCTCAGGCGACTTTTTTTATCTGCCCTTTAATCTGCTTGCTGAGCCGCCGCGCGTGCAGCGCCAGCAGGCAGCCTGCCAGCATCACCAGCGCCAGCGACAGCTTCGGTTGCAGCGGCAACGCCATTGCCACCAGACCCAACGCGGCACCGCCCGCCATCTGCACGAAACCGACCAGCGCGGACGCGACGCCGGCCTCATTGGAGTACGGTTCCAACGCGTAACTGGTAGCCGGGCCCATCACGAACGCCAACCCGGCGCAGGCGCTGGCGACCGGCAGCATATACGCCAGCCAGTGCGCTTGCGCCGCCGCGGGCAGCAGCATGACGCCCAGCAGCAGGCCCAAACAGCCCAGCCCCATCAACATGCCGCCGGTCGCCAGGCAAACCGGACGGCCGACCTTGTGGATGATGCGGTTGGCGAAGAAGCTGACCAGCATGATCCAGAAACCGTTGGCGCCGAACACCAGCGAGAATTGCAGCGGAGTCAGGCCGGCGGTGCCCATCAGCACGTTCGGTGCCAGAGAAACGTAGGTCAGCGCCATGCCCATCGCTCCAGAGTTCACCACTGCAAAGGAGAGAAAACGCCGTTCGCTGAGGATGCGCGCGTATTGGCGCACCGGCAGCCCCTTGACCGGCACGGTGTCGGCAGGGCGGGTTTCCGGCAGGCGCAGCGCGATGAGCACCAACACCAGCAACGCGTAGCCGACCAGGAACCAGAAGGGGGCACGCCAGCCGAAGGCTTCGGCGAGCAGGCCGCCGAGCAGCGGCGCCAGCGCCGGGATGATGTTCAGCGTGCCGTTGAGAAAGCCGAAAGCGCGGGCGGCGTCGTCGCCGTTCAGGCGATCGCGCACGCCGCTGAAGGCGACGACGGCGGTGCAGCAAACCGCCACGCCTTGCAGCAGACGCGAAGCGATGAAAACCGTTGGACTGGTGGCCAGCGCCGCCATCGCGGCGCCGATCATGTAGAGGATAATGCCGGCCAGTGCCACCGGCTTGCGGCCATAGTTATCCACCAGCGGGCCGGCGATAACCTGGCCGAGGCCGAGCACCAGAATAAACAGCGATATGGTGGATTGGATCAGCGCTTCGCTGCTGCCCAAACCGACGGCAATGGCGGGAATGGTCGGCAGATAAAGATCGATGCCTAATGGGCCGAGCAGCACCAGGCTGAGAAGCATAAACAGAAACTTTTGCATAACAGGAAAGGCACGTCCGAGTGACAAAGAGGGCTAGAGTAGAGACTCTGGCGGCAAATGAAAAGGGGCAAAGCGGGTCAGCGCTGCGCCCCTTGGCGGTAATAGAGCGCCGAGACGGTATCGGCCACATAACGGGCCTGGTGGCGAGCATCATCCAGCGCCCGATGCGGCATACCTTCGAACGGGCGGGCCTTTTTCGGGTTAAAGCCGTGGAGTTCCGCCAGCGTGATCACCGTGCGCACGTCCTGGGTATCCCAGAATTTCCACGGGCAGGGCATTTCCAACTGCTGGAAGGCGTGTTCGAGGATCGCGCAGTCGAACTCTTTGCCGTTGCCCCAGACTTTCACCGTGTCAGTGCTGTTCATATGGATGAAGCGGCTAAGGCTGCTCAGCACGCGCTTCAGGCTCTCGGTGCCGCCGAAGGCCTGTTTGCGCGCTTCATCGGACTGTTTCGCCCACCAGGCGACCGTGTCCAGGCTGATGGTACGGCCCGGTTGGTCTTTCTGGCAGCTGACGGCGGCTTCGAATTCGGCGCCCAGTTCCCCGGTTCGGGGATCGAAAAATACCGCCGCAACCACCAGAATGACGGCGCTGGGTTTTATATCCAGGGTTTCAATGTCTAACATCAGATGGTGCATCGGCGTTTCCGGTGGTGGGCGTAGTGGCTTAATGTTACTACAGAACGTGCGCCGATGCGGTCGATGCGCGCATGAAATCCTTTTAAAGCGCCTCATTCAGGTTATGATGCTCGGGATACTCTTGTCAGGTTGGTCGCTATCGGTGAGAACGCTTATCTTTATTCTGTGCATGGTCGGCTACTTGCTGTTGCTGGGCTACCTTAGCATGTTCGTCACGGACAAGATCTGTGAGAAGGCGGGTAACTACACTAAAATATGCCGCATCGTAGACATTTCCGAACCTCATATCCCTTAATAGCCCTCTGTTTATCCCAGATAGTCGGTGGTAATCAGCGGCGTCAGGATGGCCGCCAGCGCCGTTAGCGCCCCCCATTGCCGCCAGCCCAGCCGCGCCAGCCAGTCATGCCGCTGCGGTGGCGTGGCCAGTTGCCCGACGGCCACGGCGCCGGTAAGCAGCAGCGTCAGTATCAGCAGCACCAGGCCGCGGCTCACCAGCGTGAACTCGACATGCAGCACATTGGCGTAATACAGGCGCATCAGAATAAAATAGCTCAGCAAGATCCAGGCGAAAACGACGTTCTTCTTGAGCACCTGTTGCAGCATCAGCGCGAGGAACAGGCTGTGAAACAGCGACAGTAGTGGAGCCTCGATCGGATGCCGTACGCAGACGTTGTAGACCGCCATGTAAATGTTGAAAACCAGCAGGATATAGATCACATAAATATACCAGCCGTAGATGATTTTGAGCTTTTTCGGGTTCGGCGGCAGGGAGAGTGCGTCCGGTTTCATTAATGCCTCCTGATGATGCTATGCAAACGCTGTGGTTGAAGACGGCGCGGCGACATCGTAATTTAAAATCCACAGGGTATATATCACCCGCGCGCTAAATGACAATTAAACGCAGGATCGGCTTTATTTCCGCGTTAGCCTGGAACTCTTTTGCGTTCGCGGGGTCGATTGGCGTGCGAGCGCCTGGCGGTTTCTGCACCATAATGAAAAACGTAATGTATTGATATGAAAGATTATAAAAACTCTTCGGGCACAAAAATTTTGCTGCTGTTCAGCCTGGCATTTTACACGCTGTTGCCACCGTTACTGACGACGGCCGTGTTCAACCGTTTCAATCTTAACCCGTTCGCAATCGTTAAATTTTTTCACTTTAACCCGTTTTTGGCCGATCGGGGCATACCCGGTTATCAGACTTTCTTTTATTTGCTGATGCTATGGTTGGGGCTGAATGTTTTGCTCTGGCTGCTGGTGTGGGGGGCGGGGCGATGGTATCAGCGCTGGCGAGCGCCGCGCGGCTGATATTTTCCCAAAGGAGATAAGTTGCGTAGGGAAATGACTTTACATTCAATAATGAGACGTATTATCATTCGCGGCACCGGTGAGGGGAAAAGGGTTGTCTCCTTCTGTGCCCCCCGATCCGGTACGACATTGCTCACATTGCTTCCAATTTTCATGCCAGCCTTGCGCTGGCTTTTTTTATCCCACGCCAAAAACCCTGACGTCGGTGGTCAGTCTCTTTTCATTAGCATGACTGTTTAAAAACCCAAGCCCGCCGCGAGGTCTGTTGGGGGGATTAGAACAGCGAAAACAGCAACACGACCGGCAGACTCAGCGGCCAGGTTAACCCGATGGTCAGTGCGCTGATACAGCGAATTTTGACGGTGTCCCGGCTAACCAGGTAGGTGAAAACCATTGAAACTAACAGACCAATAAAATAACAGTATTGCGTTGCAACCCACAGCGACGACATGAAACCCGATCCCAGTTGTATTTTTACGCGCGAATTCTAGGAGCTTGGCGGGTGATAATCAATGACCAAAGGCCGTTTATTCATACCTTTATCCATAAGAATGCATAATTTATTTCTATAAAGAACGTAGGGTTATTAACGGCTTTCCGGTTATTACAAAAAGAAATCAACAACATAGTTACCGGTAACATTTTGCGTCGGGCAAGCCCTCTCTTTGGGTGGGCTGCGCCAGGTCAGAAAAAAGTCGACGAGGGATGCAGAAAGGGGATAGGACTATTATCCGTAAATATTATTGATGTATCTGTGGGCGGAAAGGTTAAGGCGAGATGGCGTCAGATTTCGCTTTCATTGGCGCTTTGGGGGCCGGTTTTAGCGCATCGTCCCGATGCGCTGCTTGCCAGTCGGGGAGGGGTATTTATTGCCGCCGCAGGTTTAATGAATGTTAAGACCGTAGACGAACAGCCACGAAAACAGCAGCGCCAGCAGGCATGCCATAAAAACGATGGAGATCATTTCCTTCACAACTTCATTCCTTTTCCCGGTGAGCTAAATTTACTTCTCTTTGTTTTTGCGCGAAATTTTAGATCGGTATGGGTAAAAATCCTAGTTTTAATCCCTTTTTTTCTCTGGCCTTACGGCGTAAGCCGCTTCGATAACGCCGTGGCGACGCCGGAGGATCGGGGCGGTTAACCCGTCGTAGCTATTGCTGAACGCCATGGGGCTGACTATATAAAATGGGGACTACGTGGCGTCGAAGGCAGCCAGGCACTTTCCTTAATCGGGGCTGTTCATCTGCCTGCGGTGCTTTACTATGAGGTGAAGGAGTCGGCAATGAGCACAAAACCCACTATCGTGCTGGTACACGGATTCTGGGGCGGCGCGGCGCACTGGAGTAAGGTCATCCTCGAGTTGTCGCGCAGGGGATATACGGCGATTCATGCGGTGGAAATGCCGTTGACATCGCTGGCTGAGGATGCTGAGCGCACGCGCAAGATGGTCGCACAGCAAGCGGGACCGGTATTGTTGGTGGGGCACTCTTACGGTGGTGCCGTGATCACGGCAATGGGCAACCAGCCTAACGTGGTCGGTCTGGTCTACATCGCCGCCTTTGCGCCGGATGTCGGCGAAAGCCCCGGCGGCATTACGCAAGCGCATCCTCCTGCGGCAGTCGCGAATCTGGCGCCGGACAGCGACGGCTATCTGTGGATCAAAGCCGACAAGTTTCACGAGAGTTTTTGCCAGGATCTTACCCCCGACGAGGCGCTGGTGATGGCGGTGGCGCAGAAGGCCCCGCTGGCCGATACCTTCGGTAACACCATCGGCGAACCGGCATGGAAACATAAACCGTCATGGTATCAACTTTCCAGCGACGATCGCATGATAGCGCCGGAGAATCAGCGGCGAATGGCGCAGCGGCTGCAGGCCAAGAAAATCATGGTGCTGAATGCCAGCCATGCCTCGCTGGTTTCCCATGCCGATGAGGTGGCGGGTTTGATTGACGAAGCGGCCGGTTTGAAATAAAGCAGGGGCAGGAAGGTTTGCCGGACTAAAGGGGGGCATTCTGCGACAGATTATCCCTTCGCTGCCTATTACGGCGGACTAAAGAGCCGGTGTAATAGGAGCGCATTAGGGATAAGCGCTGATATCGCTATCGATATTAATGATTAACAGCATCATTAACACCACGAGGGCGGCAATAGTCTGCCTTACGCATATCGCCTTAGCGCCCGTTAACGCCGATCATTTCTATTGCCGCACGATGCAACCGCTGAAAATAATCGTCGGGCTGTTTTTCTATCTCCTGGATAAGGCTGGCGAGCAGGTTCTGTTTGGTTATCGGCTTGTTGGCGGTCAGTACCAGCAGCACGTTTTTGCCGAGCAGGCAGCATATTTGCTTATGGTATTCATCAACATCGTGCTTGTTGAGGCCATAGAGGGTGTAGTCGATCATGATGTCTAACCTGCTGACAGGTAAATGCCCGCCGCAGCGGGCTGAGAAGCCATATAAAAATAAAGTGAGGCAAATTTCGCTTAGGAAGAGACTTAAGCGATGGAGTAACGATAACTGAATGGGAATATTCCTATCAAGCCGTGTGGGCGTAGCGGCGAATGTTTAGGAATAACCTCAGAAGAACAAATAATAGAGAGGACCGTTCTGGGGAATCTGACTTATTATTTGTGTTGCTATTGTTTAAAAATCAAACATACGTGATGTAAATATATAATGCGAAAAAGAAACAGCCGGAAAACGGCGTTTTCCGGCTGTGGTGACATTTACGCGATGTTATTCACACGGTCTGCTTGCGGAACAGTTCGCGGAATACCGGATAGATATCGTCCGGTTCGCGGATATGCTGCATGGCGAAGTTGTCGAATTTCGCCTGCAGATCCTCGTATTCACGCCACAGCGTTTGGTGAGCGCGGCGAGTGATTTCTATGTAGCTGTAATAACGTACCATCGGTAAGATCTTCTTCGCCAACAGCTCATGACACAGCGGTGAATCGTCGGCCCAGTTGTCGCCGTCCGACGCTTGCGCGGCGTAGATATTCCATTGCGCCGGGTCATAACGCTCTTCGACCACGTCATTCATTAACTTCAGCGCGCTGGAGACGATGGTGCCGCCGGTTTCCTGCGAATAGAAGAACTCCTGTTCGTCCACCTCTTTCGCTTGGGTGTGATGGCGAATATAGACTACCTCAACGTTTTTGTAGGTTCGGCTCAGGAACAAATAGAGCAGAATGTAAAAACGCTTGGCCATGTCTTTGGTCGCCTGGTCCATCGAGCCGGACACGTCCATCAGGCAGAACATCACCGCCTGGCTGGAGGGCTCCGGCCGGCGCTCATAGTTTTTGTAGCGCAGGTCGAAGGTATCGATAAAGGGTACGCTTTCGATTTTCTTGCGCAGTTCGGCAATTTCCTTGCGCAGCCGCTCCTCTTCCAGCAATTGCACGGGTTCGGTGTTTTCCAACTGGGTCAGCGCATCTTCCAGCTCGTGCAATGCGCGTCTTTTACCGGCGGTCATGGCGGTACGCCGCGCCAGCGAATTCTGCAGCGAACGCACGACGCTGATGTTGGCCGGCACGCCGTTGGCGGTATAGCCGGCGCGGTGGGTTTTGAACTCGGTCAACTGCTTGTATTGGTTCTTTTTCAGGTTGGGCAGGGCGAGATCCTCGAACAACAGATCGAGGTATTCGTCTTTGGAGATCTGGAAGACGAATTCATCCTGGCCTTCACCGTCCTGGCTGGCGTTGCCCTGGCCGCCGCCACCGCCTGCGCCGCCCTGAGGCCGCTCAACGCGATCGTTCTGCACGAAGTGGTCATTGCCTGGGTGAACGCGATGGCGAGTGCCGCCGCGCCCCTGATGAAACATCGGTTCGTTGATATCGTCAGTGGGGATGGAGACCGACTCCCCGCTGTCCACGTCGGTGACCGAACGCTTGTTAATGGCTTCGGCAATCGACTGTTTGATTTGCGACTTATAACGGCGCAAGAAGCGCTGGCGGTTCACCATGCTCTTGTTTTTGCCGTTCAGCCGTCGGTCAATGAAATAGGCCATACTTCCCCCAAACGACGTTGCCAACTCTTCATGTCCCGGCCGCGGCAGCGCAATAAGCCAGCCCCTCCGTGGGCTTCGCTGCAACGTCCATGACTGTGGACATGGCCCTGATAATGCCGCTTACCTGAGGCGTTATGAGGATTTTCTTACCCGCAGATACCATTCACACAGCAGGCGCACCTGCTTGCGGGTATAGCCTTTCTCCATCATGCGGTCGACGAAATCGTCGTGTTTTTTCTGCTCGTCCGTCGACGTTTTGGCGTTAAACGAGATGACCGGCAACAGCTCTTCGGTATTGGAGAACATTTTCTTCTCGATCACGGTACGGAGCTTCTCGTAGCTGGTCCAGTTCGGATTGCGGCCGTTGTTGTTGGCGCGGGCACGTAGCACGAAGTTCACGATTTCGTTACGGAAATCTTTCGGGTTGCTGATACCGGCCGGTTTCTCAATTTTCTCCAGTTCGGCGTTCAAAGACTCGCGGTCGAACAGCTGACCGGTGTCGGGATCGCGATACTCCTGATCCTGGATCCAGAAGTCCGCGTAGGTCACGTAACGGTCAAAAATGTTCTGTCCGTATTCCGAGTAGGATTCCAGATAGGCGGTCTGGATCTCTTTGCCGATAAACTCGGCGTATTTCGGGATCAGATAGCCTTTCAGGTGTTCCAGGTATTTCTCGGCCAAATCCTGCGGGAACTGTTCGCGTTCGATCTGCTGCTCCAGCACATAGAACAGGTGTACCGGGTTGGCCGCCACCTCGGCGTGATCGAAGTTGAATACCCGCGAGAGGATTTTAAAGGCGAAACGGGTGGAGAGGCCGTTCATGCCTTCGTCAACCCCGGCGTAGTCGCGGTACTCCTGATAGGACTTGGCTTTCGGATCGGTATCCTTGAGGCTTTCGCCGTCATACACGCGCATTTTCGAGTAAATGCTCGAGTTTTCCGGCTCTTTCAACCGCGACAGCACGCTAAACCGCGCCAGCGTTTCGAGGGTGCCCGGCGCGCAGGGCGCATGGGTCAGCTCGCTGTGATCCAGCAGCTTGTCGTAAATCTTGATCTCTTCCGACACGCGCAGGCAGTAAGGCACCTTGACGATGTACACGCGGTCGAGGAACGCTTCGTTGTTCTTGTTGTTGCGGAAGGTCACCCACTCGGATTCGTTGGAGTGCGCCAGAATAATGCCGCTGAACGGCAGGGCGGAGATGCCTTCGGTGCCGTTGTAGTTGCCTTCCTGGGTCGCGGTCAGCAGCGGATGCAGCACCTTGATCGGCGCTTTGAACATCTCGACGAACTCCATAATCCCCTGGTTGGCGCGGCACAGGGCGCCGGAGTAGCCGTAGGCGTCCGGATCGTTCTGCGCGTGGTTTTCCAGTTTGCGGATATCCACTTTACCGACCAGCGCCGAGATGTCCTGGTTGTTCTCATCGCCTGGTTCGGTTTTGGCGATGGCGATCTGCTCCAGGATGGAAGGGCGCACTTTCACGACTTTAAACTTGGTGATGTCGCCGCCGAACTCATGCAGGCGCTTCGCCGCCCACGGCGACATGATGGTGCCGAGATAGCGACTCGGGATGTTGAACTCTTTCTCCAGGATCGAGGCATCTTCCTGCGGGTTGAACAGGCACAGCGGATGATCGTTGACCGGGCTGCGCTCGCCGTTGGCGCTGAGGGTGTAGATGGGCACGCGCTGCATCAACGCCTTGAGACGTTCCGCCAGCGAGGATTTACCGCCGCCCACCGGGCCCAGCAGGTACAAGATCTGTTTCTTCTCTTCCAGGCCCTGCGCGGCGTGTTTCAGGTAAGAGACGATCTGTTCGATGGCCTCTTCCATGCCGTAGAATTCTTCGAAGGCCGGATAGCGTGCGATCACGCGGTTGGAGAACAGGCGCGACAGGCGTGACTCTAGCGCAGTGTCGACCATCACAGGTTCACCGATAGCCATCAGCAGACGTTCGGCCGCGTTGGCATAGGCACTGCGATCTTGCCGGCAAATGGTAAGAAATTCCTGCAGTGTGAACTCTTCGTCCTTGGCAGCCTCGTAGCGCTGGCGATAGTGGTCAAATATGTTCATGATGCCCGTCCTTTCGTTATTAGCACAGGTTAAAGAGAGCGTGTGATAGTGTTCTGGCCCCCGGAAGATGAGAATACGCCTGAGTACAGCAACCCGTATGCCAACTTGGTGCGCTTATTATCGCGAGTTGCGCTGTATGCCGCTGGGCCCAGGATAAATTCGCCTTCTGATTTAAGCTTAGTTTGCTTGCCGGAAAATTTCCTGCCGCAGAAAAAGCTTTTTTTAAGTCATATCAATGACTCAGTTATTACTGTGTAAGCCAAATGCCTTGTCTGGCGCGGCCTGCGGGATGAAACGTCATCGTTCCGCCATGATTAATTCATAATTCCGCTATAAGTTATTCGATCTTGGTCGTTTTCTATTGTAAAGATTAGGCGCGCAACTAAATTTTCACATAAACTATTGCGGCTATTAACCCTGTAATTTATGGAAAAAGAACCAGTGAAGATTTCAAAACTCAAAACGCTAGCAATTATCGCTTCCGCAATGGTTTGTGCGCAAAGTGCTCAGGCGGGAACCTGGTCACTTGGCGCTGCCGCGCTGGTTAGCCCGGACGCGTATCGCGGTTATCAGGACCGCGTTTATCCGGTGCCCGTCATCGACTATGAAGGTGACGACTTCTACTTCCGTACTCTGACCGCCGGTTACTACCTGTGGAAAGATCAAGAAAACCAGCTGAGCATCATGGGTTACTACACGCCATGGGGCTACCGTCCGGGCGACAGCGACGACGATCGCATGAAGCGCCTCGACAAGCGTCGCGGCACGCTGATGGCCGGCCTGGCCTATTCGCACAACGCCCAGTGGGGCACTATCCGTACCACTTTCACCGGCGACACGCTGAACAACAGCAACGGGCTGGTGGGCGATGTGGCTTATCTGTACAAGTTTGATCTGGACGCGCTGACGCTGGTCCCGGGCGTGGGCGTGATGTGGAACAGCAAGAACCAGAACAAATATTACTACGGCGTCAGCGCCAATGAATCGCGCCGCAGCGGCCTGGACAGCTACACCCCAGGTGATAGCTGGGCACCGTATCTTGAGCTGAGCGCCAATTACCAGATCAACAAAAGCTGGAATGCCTTCTTCGTCGGCCGCTATGTGAAGTTGTCGGATGAAGTGAAAGACAGCCCGATGGTGGATAAATCCTACACCGGTTTGTTGATGACGGGTGTGAGCTACACCTTCTAATCACGCATTGCACGATTATCGTGCGTGACGTGCATCAAAAAGGGGCGCTGGCGCCCCTTTTGCACATCTGCAGTGCGCTTTCGCGCACGGCTCCTCAGGCCTTCTTACGGCTGCGGAAGGTCACACCCAAACGGGCAGGTTGCTCGCCGGCGGCGACCAGCGGTTTGCTGACGCGCCCAGTCTCGATGCAGACCATGGTCTTGTAACCGTCGTTCGGCATATCCCCCATGCTGCAGGAAAGCTCCACGCCGGGGTTCCACGCGATGACGTCGCTCATATGATGGTGGTGAACCTCGATGGTGCGTGCGAGCGCCGAATCGCGGATCTGGCTGAAGGCTTCCGGGCGGGTATAGACGCGGTCAGTTTGGCCTATGAAGGTCACTTCGCCCGCCTGGCGCGCCTCTGCGCCGCCCGCCACCTTGTCGATATAAGGCTCGCCCAGGCCCGCCACGCTGACCCGATCGATATCGCCGACCTGGAAGTAGCTGTGCAGCGCCGCCGTGGCCTGATAATCGCCGTGCGATTCCAGTTCGATCTCGCACTCCGCACCCAGCTTGAAGCGGGCAATCAGCGTGAAGGCGTGCGGCCACAGTTTGCGGGTCTGCTCATTGTCTTTCAGCGTAAAGGTCAGGATGACGCCGTTGTCATCTTCATCGTGCGCCGTCAGGCTCCAGGGTTGGTTGCGGGCAAAACCGTGGGAGGGTTGCGCCACCGGGCCGAACCACGGCCAGCAGATTGGCACGCCGCCGCGGATGGCCTTGCCTTTGGCGAAGGGGGTATTGCTGCTGAGCCAAATCACCGGTTGCTCACCGCTGGGCTGCCAGGCCAGCAGATGGGCACCTTGCAGCGCGACGGCCGCGCGCACTTTCGGGTGCGACACCACAACCACGCCCAGCTCATCGAGTTGACGCTGGCTGATGTAAGGCGAAATCTGTTCGGAAACGGGCAGGGTGAAAATTTTCTCGTTCATTTCATGACCTATTGTTTGCCGGAGATACAAATAAAAAAGGGCGACAAAAATGTCGCCCTCATTATCAGCTTAACATCATGCCATTACTTGGAGATGTGAGCGATCAGATCCAGAACCTTGTTGGAATAACCGGTTTCGTTGTCGTACCAGGAAACCAGTTTCACGAAGTTGTCGTTCAGTGCGATACCGGCTTTGGCATCGAACACGGAAGTCAGCACTTCGCCGTTGAAATCGGTGGACACCACGTCGTCTTCAACGTAGCCCAGAACGCCTTTCATAGAACCTTCAGCGGCATCTTTGATGGCTTTCTTGATTTCTTCGTAGGTCGCCGCTTTTTCCAGACGCACGGTCAGGTCAACAACGGATACGTTTGGCGTCGGTACGCGGAATGCCATACCGGTCAGTTTGCCTTTCAGCTCTGGCAGAACAACGCCAACCGCTTTCGCTGCGCCGGTAGAAGAAGGGATGATGTTCTGGGATGCGCCGCGGCCGCCGCGCCAGTCTTTGTGGGACGGGCCATCAACGGTTTTCTGCGTGGCGGTGGTCGCGTGAACGGTGGTCATCAGGCCTTCAACGATACCGAAGTTGTCGTTGATGACTTTAGCCAGTGGCGCCAGGCAGTTGGTGGTGCAAGAGGCGTTGGACACGATGTCCTGGCCGGCATATTTATCAAAGTTGGCACCACGCACGAACATTGGGGTCGCATCTTTGGATGGGCCAGTCAGAACGACTTTTTTAGCGCCAGCGGTGATGTGTTTACGTGCGGTTTCGTCGGTCAGGAAGATACCGGTCGCTTCAGCAACCACGTCAACACCCACTTCGTTCCACTTCAGGTTAGCCGGGTCTTTCTCTGCGGTAACACGGATGGTTTTGCCGTTAACAACCAGATGGCCGTCTTTAACTTCTACCGTACCGTTGAAACGGCCGTGAGTAGAGTCATACTTCAGCATGTAGGCCATGTACTCCGCGTCCAACAGGTCGTTGATTGCAACGATCTCGATGTCAGAACGCTCTTGAGCAGCACGGAAAACAATGCGACCGATACGGCCAAAACCGTTGATACCTACTTTGATAGTCATATATTCCACCAGCTATTTGTTAGTGAATAAAAGGTTGGTTGTAAAATTACAAAAACCTTACCCAGCGTCAAGCGGAATCGTGTCAATTCTTGCGGCAAGTCAAACCGGAAGGGTGGTTTTGCACGCTTATTGCACAGTCCATTTGCGCTCGGCCTCATCCGTTATATGGGGACAAGCCGCCAAGTATAAAGTCAGCATACGCAAGATGTGTGATCGCTATCACATATCATCGTGACGTGGCCTTTATGGGCTACAGTTTAGGCCAAAAATCCCTGCAGCGGTGTTAATTTTTTGTTATTATTAATCATTGTTTTCGTTGACATTATCCACATTCAGAGATAAGCACAAATGGCTAAAGAGACAACCCCCGGTCATCCGGTCACGGAACTGAATGAAATCCAACGTTATGTGACGCAACAGCGCGGTACCGAAGCGCCGTTCAGCGGCAAATTGCTGCACAACAAACGCGAAGGCGTGTACCATTGCCTGTGCTGTAACCAGCCGCTGTTCTATTCCGAAACAAAATACGATTCCGGCTGCGGCTGGCCGAGCTTTTATGAGCCGGTTTCCGCCGATGCAATCCGTTATCTTGATGATAATTCACATAATATGCATCGTATTGAAATCCGCTGCGGCCACTGCGATGCGCACCTGGGGCATGTTTTCCCCGATGGCCCGCAGCCGACCGGCGACCGCTATTGTGTCAACTCCGCCTCGCTGAGTTTCACCGATGGCGAAAATGGCGACCAAACGGCCGGCTAAGTAGTAATTTAACCAACAAAATCGATTCAGCTAATTATTCATCCGTAAGCGAGAAGGGCTCTGATGGACGTGAAAGATCTGATTGCGGCGATGACGCCCGAGATATACCAGCGTTTGGTACAGGCGGTTGAGCTGGGCAAATGGCCGGACGGCGTGGCGCTGACGCCGGAGCAGAAAGAAAACAGCCTGCAGGCGGTGATGCTGTGGCAGTCGATGAACAACGTCGATCCGCAGCACATGAGCATCGGCACCGACGGGCAAATCGTGATGAAGAGCAAGCAAGAGCTGAAACAGCAGTTCGTTGCCGAGCCGCTGGCCAAACTCAAACCGCAGTAAGGCTGCCCTAAAGCGGGGCGATGTCGACATCGCCCCGTCGATTTACCGTTTTTCGCCCTTAATCCCCAGCGATTCCGCCAGTTGCTGTGCCAGCCGGTTGTTGTCGTCTGCGCCGTACTCCCAGAACATCGCCCCTCCCAATCCCTGGTTTTTGATGTACTCGGCTTTGAGAGCTACCGAACGCGGGTTCTCGTAGGAGATAGCGAACAGCGATTTGCCTTCGGCAGATTGCAGCGTCAGGTAAGGCACCTTGGCGTCGTCATCCCAGTGCTCGCGAAAACGATGCTGCGGATCGTTGAGCAATTTGCTGACGATATCGTGGTATTTAACGTAAGTGTCTTTGCTGAGATCCAGCCCCAGCGCGTTGAACAGGGCGGTTTCTCGCGTGCTGAAGTCAGGCTGCGTCACCGGATGCTTGGCGGCATCCGGTTTGTCCCAGTCGATGCCCGCCTCGGTCGCCCGTTTCGGTACCCGGCCGTAGAAACCGATACCCAGGTTCATCTGTGCCGGTTTCAGTCCGGCAGCCAGATAATTCTTTACCACGAAATCGGCGCTGTAGCGGTCGGCGGTCGCCACGGTTGGCCAACGCTTTGAATCGTACAGGTTGGCATTGAAGTACTGTGTGCCGTAAGCCATGTCGTAAGTCATCAGATTGATGTAGTCGAGGTAAGGGGCAATGCTTTTCACATCGACCCATTCTTGCGGGCTTTTGACGTTGGCCCCGACGGCGATGGTTAACAGCTTGCCTTGCCCCAGCGCCTGGTGAAGCTCTTTCAGCAGCAGGGTGAAGTTGTCGCGATCCGCCGGTTGGCTTTCCACCAGCCCCCAGGCGCCGTTCACCGGATATTCCCAGTCCAGATCGATGCCATCCAGCCGATACTTCGCGATCACCTGCAGCGCGGAGCGAATGAATATCGCCCGGTTTTCCTCGGTAGCGGCGGCGGCGGAGAAGCCCCGTGCGCCCCAGCCGCCGACCGACAGCAGTACTTTCAGCTCGGGGTTCTGTTTGCGCAGCACCGGCAGCCGTTGCAGATCGGCCGTGACTTTCGGCGACAGGTAGATCTGGTGGCGGCGAGCGGGGTCTTTCAGCGCCGCGTTGGTTTCGTCTTTCTCGCCGTTGTAGATCAGGCAGAACGAATAGTTGAGGTGGGTGATTTGCGTGACGTCCAGCTTGTCGATGTCGCCACCGGGGCCGGCGGTGACGTCTCCGCCGCCGTTGAAGTAGCCGACGGAGAGATAAGCCGCCTGGGCCGTGCCTGCGCCGGCCATAGCCAACTGCACCGCCGCCAGCAATGGCAGCAGTTTTCGGGTTATTTTCATGTCTGTCTCCTTGGGTCGGCAAGGCCGACCGTACCGCCATAGGCGGTTACAATAAAGCCGGGCTCAGCGGGCCCCGGATGCGTATAACCGATTGACGCCAAAAGCGTCGCAGCCATAACAGCAAAAGCGCCTGCCGGTCACAAGCCGTTGGGGAAGAAGAAGGGCGGTATTGTGAGCGGCGTCGATATTTTCGCCGCCGCGCAGAGAGGGCGCCGGTGGCGCCCTGGAGGATTTAGTTGGCGAGAAATTGTGACAGGGTAACCAGTTGCGCACCGGCGCGCGCCATGTCCTGCAGCGCCCGCTCGCTGTCGCCTGGCTGCAGATTCACGCCGCGGCAGCCGTCGACGATCACCTGCGTTGGATAGCCGGCAGCCAGCGCATCCAGCACGCTGAACTTCACGCAGTAGTCGGTCGCCAGGCCCATGATTGCCAGCCGCCGGACGCCCTGCGATTGCAGCCAGCCGTGCAGCTCGGTCTGCGCACGGTGGCCGTTATCGAAGAACGCGCTGTAGCTGTCGATGTCCGTCTCCTGCCCTTTGCGAAAAACGGCATTGATGTGTTGCCGCTGCAACTGGGGGTGAAAATCGGCGCCGTGGCTCCCTTGCACGCAGTGTACCGGCCACCATACCTGCGGCAGGCCTTCCAGCTCGCCGAGGGTACCGACCTGCGCATGAGAGTTCACCGCAAAGCTGCGGTGATTGGCGGGATGCCAGTCCTGGCTGGCCACGATCGGCTCGCCACGCGCCAAACAGGCGGCGATCGCCTGATTGGCAACCGGGATGACGGCGTCGCCCGCCGTGACCGCCAGCGCGCCGCCGGGGCAGAAATCGTTTTGCAGATCGATCAACAACAGGGCCGTTTTCATCGCCGCTCCAGAGTTCAGTAGGTTAACCGTTGATGCTCAGTTCGCCGCGCAGATCTTGCTGCATCAGGGCGCGGATTTGTTCCGGCGTCAGCGGCTGGCTCAGCAGGTAGTGCAGCTTGGTCAGGGCGGCTTCCACCGTCATGTCGAAACCACTGATCACCCCGGCGTGCGCCAATGCGTTGCCGGTGGCGTAGCCTTCCATATTGACGCGCCCGGAGATGCACTGCGTCAGGTTGACCACCACGATGCCGCGTTCGGAGGCCGCACGCAACTCGTCGATCAGCTCGGCTTTCTGCGGCGCATTACCGACGCCGTAGGAGCGCAGGATCAGCGCCTTGACCGGCTGCAGCAGGAAGTTACGCACCACCGCGCCGGAAATGCCCGGATAGATGGTGACCACGCCGATCGGCTGCGGCGTGATGTCGTGCACACGCAGCGCGCCGTTGCAAGCCGGGCTGTCGATGCCGTGCTGGCGGCGAATGTGGATGCCGGCTTCCAGCAGCGGCGGCAGATTCGGGGAGGCGAAGGCGTCGAAACCGTCGGCGTGCGCTTTGGTGGTGCGGTTGCCGCGGAATAGTTTGTTGTTGAAAAACAGGCTGACTTCGTTCACCGGATGGTTGGCCGCCAGATACAGCGCGTTGAGCAGGTTGGTCTGGCCATCGGAGCGCAGCTCCGCCAGCGGAATCTGCGAGCCTGTGACGATCACCGGTTTGGCCAGGTTTTCCAGCATGAAGGAAAGCGCTGACGCGGTGAACGCCATGGTGTCGGTGCCGTGCAGGATCACGAAGCCGTCGTAGCGATCGTAGTTCTGCTTGATGTCGTCGGCGATGTGCTGCCAGTCTTCCGGCGTCATGTCCGAAGAGTCAATCAGTGGCGCGTATTCGTGAATGGTGAAATCCGGCATTTCCGGGCGGTGGAATTCGGGCATCAGCGCCAGCTGGCGCTGCAGGTGGCCAGAAACCGGGATATAGCCGTGATCGGAACGCTGCATGCCGATGGTGCCGCCGGTGTAGGCGACGTAAATGGATTTCTTTTGCATGGTCATGATTTTAACAAAGATAAGATGGGCTGAATTATAGGGGCATAGCGGCAGAAAAAAAGCCCGGCGATGGCCGGGCTGCAGAATTATTTGTTAGCGGACTTCTCCGCAGGTCAGACAGATAGCATAACGGTTCTGCGGATCGTTCAGGTTATTGAACAAGCCCGGCTGCTCTTTCACCGCGTTGGCGACCGAAGCCAGCGGGGCGGGCAACATGGCCTGAATTGCCGCCGGCAACATGGCGTGAATGGACACGCCGAACTGGCTGAGCACCATATCGCTCAGGCTTGGGGTATCGACGAACCAGTCGAGCTGCCACTGCTGCAGCTTCGCCAGCTCGGCGGCTTTCTTCACCGCGTCGTCGAAATCGCCCAATTGATCGACCAGGCCGTTGGCCTTGGCGTCGCTGCCGAGCCAGACGTGGCCCTGGGCGATTTGGTCAACCTGTTGCGGGGTCATCTTGCGCGATTTGGCAACCAGATCGAGGAAGTTCTTATACCCGTTTTCGATATTCAGCTGCATCATCTGCGAGAACTCCTGCGGCAACGCCTTGGTGACCGCAATATCGGCCAGCGGCGAGGTCGCCACGCCGTCGGTGTGCACGCCCAGCGTATCCAGGGTTTTCTCGTAGGTATTGATGATGCCGAAAATGCCGATGGAACCGGTCAGGGTGCTCGGGCTGGCGATGATGTAGTCGGCCGGCGTTGAAACCCAGTAGCCGCCCGATGCGGCCATGCCGCCCATCGAGACCACCACCGGTTTGCCGGCGGCGCGCACGGCGGCCAGTTCGGAGCGGATCACTTCGGATGCGCTGACGCTGCCGCCCGGGCTGTTGACGCGGAACACCACGGCTTTGATGGCGGGATCCAGACGTGCCTGACGCAGCTCGGCGGCGGTGGTATCCCCCCCGACGTTACCCGGCGTCTGCGGGCCGTCCATGATGGCGCCGTTGGCGAAGACGACGGCGATCTTGCCGCCCTGGTTGGCGTCCGGCTTCGGCTGATAGTCGTAGATGCTGATGGCGTTGAAATCGTTCGCCTGTTTGTCCCAGCCGAAGGTCTTGACCAGCTGATTTTCGATCGCGGTGCGCGACGCCAGTTCGTCCACCAGCTTATTGTCCAACGCATAGCGAGCGGTGTCGCCACCGGCCGCCTGCAGGCCGCTCAGTACGCCGGCGGCGCCCGGGAACAGCTGCTGCGGTGTCAGTTGGCGGTTGGCCGCGACGGTCTCCAGGTAGTTCTGCCACAGACCGCCGATCCAACGGCTGTCCGCTTCGCGCGCCGCCGGGGACATATCGTCGCGGATCAGCGGTTCGACCGCCGATTTATAGGTGCCGACGCGGAAGATATTGGTGGTGACCTTGAGCATGTCCAGCAACGACTTGTAGTACAGGTTGTTGGTGGCGAAACCGTGCAGATCGACCGCGCCCTGCGGCGACAGGTAGACCTTGTTGGCGTAGCTGGCCAGATAGTATTGCGTCTGGTTGTAGCTGTCGCCGATGGCGAAGATCGGTTTGCCGCTGTCGCGGAACTCGCGCAGCGCTTTGCCGATGTAGCGCAGCGACGGCTGATCGGCGCCGGCGAAGTCATTCAGCTGCAACACCATGCCGGTAATGTTTTTGTCGTCTTTGGCCTTGCGGATGCTGTCCACCACGTCGAACAGCGAGTTTTCCTGCAGACGGCTGCTGGAGGCACCCAACAGCTCGCGGCCCCATTGCCGCACCCGGTTGTTTACCGAAGGCTGATCGACCACCACGCCGCTTAAATCGACCAGCAGCGCACCGCGCGCCGGGGCCGTCGAGGTGGAGGAACTTTGGAAGGACAGATAGATGCCGACCCCAACCAGGATCAGCAAGACCAGGAACAGGTTAAGGATCAGTTCCCTGATAAAATTCAGCAGACGCCATGTCCACCGGAAAATGCCGGCAATAATTTGCCACAATGTGCGCATGTGCTCTCCAACAAGAGTCGAGAATGTTCCGCTATCCTAATGAGCGGCCGGGTAAATGTCAGCTTTAAATCGTGGCACTCAGACGCTATCGCCGAGGCTGTAACTCGTCGTTTAGCTATGTTAACGTGGCCGGAATGAAAATTGTTATCAGGAGTTTACGATGGATGCTCTGGATCTTTTATTGAATCGCCGCTCGGCTTCGCGCCTGGCGGAACCGGCGCCGGCGGGGGAAGTACGCCAAAATATCATCAACGCGGGCCTGCGTGCGCCCGATCACGGCGCGCTGCAGCCGTGGCGTTTCGTGATGATCGAAAATCAGGGTCTTGAGCGCTTCAGCCAGCTGCTGCAGGCGGCGGCGAAGCAGGATCAACTGGACGAAGCGGCGATCGAAAAGGCCACTAAGGCGCCGTTCCGCGCACCGCTGATCATTACCGTCATCGCGCACTGCACTGAAGAAACCAAGGTGCCGCGCTGGGAGCAGGTGGTTTCTGCCGGCTGCGCGGTACAGGCAATGCAAATGGCGGCGTTGGCGCAGGGCTTTAACGGCATCTGGCGTACCGGCGCCTGGACCGAGCATGCGCTGGTGCGTGAAGCCTTCGGCTGCCGCGAGCAGGACGAGATCGTCGGCTTCCTTTATCTGGGGACGCCGCAGCTGAAGGCCGCCACCAAGGTGACGCCGCCGGACAACACGCCTTTCGTTAGCTATTTCTAAGTTTTTTCCAATGGGGCGCGGCGAAAATGCGCCAAACCCCGCAGAATTGCATGGTTTCTGAGCAGGCCGCTCGCTTATCGGCGGCCCGCTCTTATCAATCCCCTCGGCAAGCGCTACCCTATGTTATCTTGAGTGCCGTTACCGAAGGGAGTGGACTATGACATCGCCAGCGATCCGTTTAACCCAGTACAGCCATGGCGCTGGCTGCGGCTGCAAAATCTCACCGAAAGTTCTCGAAACCATCTTGCACAGCGAGCGGGAAAAGTTTGTCGATCCGCGCCTGCTGGTCGGCAATGAAACCCGCGACGACGCGGCGGTGTACGACATCGGCAACGGCGTCGGCATCATCAGCACCACCGACTTCTTCATGCCGATCGTCGACGATCCGTTCGATTTCGGCCGCATTGCGGCCGCCAACGCCATCAGCGACGTGTACGCCATGGGCGGTAAACCGATCATGGCGATCGCCATTCTCGGCTGGCCGATCGCCAAACTGCCGCCGGAAGTGGCGCAGCAGGTGATCGACGGTGGTCGTTTCGCCTGCCAGCAGGCGGGGATCGCGCTGGCCGGCGGCCATTCCATCGATGCGCCGGAACCTATTTTTGGCCTGGCGGTCACCGGCGTGGTCAATACCGAGCGGGTGAAGAAAAACAGCGCCGCGCAGGCCGGGGCGAAACTCTATCTGACCAAGCCGCTGGGCATCGGCGTGCTGACGACCGCCGAGAAGCAAAGCAAGCTGCGCCCTGAGCATCAGGGCCTGGCGACGGAAGTGATGTGCCGCCTGAACAAGCCGGGCGCCGACTTTGCCGAGGTGGCGGGCGTCACGGCGATGACCGATATCACCGGCTTTGGCCTGCTGGGCCACCTGAGCGAGGTGTGCCAGGGCTCCGGTCTGCAGGCGACGGTCTGGTTCGATCGGGTGCCGAAGCTGCCGGACGTCGAGGCGTATATTGCCGAAGGTTGTGTGCCGGGCGGCACCGGGCGCAACTTTGACAGCTATGGCCATCTGGTAGGCGAGATGAGCGGTTTGCAGCGCCAGCTGCTGTGCGATCCGCAAACCTCTGGCGGCTTGCTGTTGGCGGTAATGCCTGAGTCGGAGGCGCAGGTGCTGGCGATTGCCGGGCAGCACGGTATCACGCTCAACGCCATCGGGGAGCTGCATGTGGCATCGGCCGGTAAGCCGCTGATCGAGGTCGTGTAGTGTCCAACATGCAAGGAAGGCCGGACAGCGACGATTACCCACGCATTTTCCTGCAGGACGTGCCGCTGATTGACGTGCGCGCGCCGATCGAGTTTCAACAGGGCGCCTTCGCCCAGGCGTTGAACCTGCCGCTGATGGTCGACAGCGAACGCCAGGCGGTCGGCACCTGCTATAAGCAGCATGGGCAGCAAGCGGCGATCGCGCTCGGCCACAGCCTGGTGAACGGCAAGCTGCGCGAACAGCGCACCGCCGCCTGGCTGGCGGCCTGCGCAGAGCGGCCCGAAGGCTATATTTACTGCTTCCGCGGCGGGCTGCGCTCGCAGCTGGTGCAGCAATGGCTGCATGAGGCCGGCGTGGATTACCCGCGTATCATTGGCGGTTATAAGGCACTGCGCCATTATCTGCTCGGTGTACTAACGCAAAGCGCGGCATTGCCGATGGCCCTCGTGGGCGGCAATACCGGCAGCGGCAAGACGCTGCTGGTCAACGAACTGGCCGACGGCGTCGATCTGGAAGGCGCAGCGCGCCATCGCGGTTCATCTTTTGGCCGAACGCTGGCGGGACAGAGCTCGCAGATAGATTTTGAGAATCGTCTGGCTGTGTTATTGCTGAAAAAACAGCATGGTGGCAGCCGCCGTTGGGTGCTGGAAGACGAAGGGCGGATCATCGGTAGCAACAATCTGCCGTTGCCGTTGTTCAACGGCATGCAACAGGCGCCGGTGGCGGTGATCGACGATCCGTTCGATATTCGCCTGGCACGCCTGCAGGCCGAATATATCGACGGTATGCGCGAACAGTTCGAACAGGCCTATGGCGTGGAAGAAGGCTGGCGGCAGTACGACGACTATTTGCATCACGGCCTGTTCGCCATCCGCCGCCGTTTGGGCCTGGAGCGCTTCCAGCAGCTGACGCAGCGGTTGGAGGCGGCGCTGCGGGCGCAGCGCCTCAGCGGCCAGGGCGACGCGCACCGCGAATGGTTGGCGCCCCTGTTGCAGCAGTACTACGATCCGATGTATTGCTATCAGTTGGAAAAGAAAGCCCAACGGATCGTCTTCCGTGGAAACTATGCAGAAGTAAGAGAATTCTTGATGACGTTCAGCCAGAAAAACGGTGATTAATGCGACTGTTCATAGCCGAGAAACCGAGTTTGGCGCGCGCCATTGCCGACGTCTTGCCCAAGCCGCATCGCCGCGGCGACGGCTATATCGCCTGTGGCAACAACGACGTGGTGACCTGGTGCGTCGGCCACCTGTTGGAGCAGGCTCAGCCTGACGCCTATGACAGCCGCTATGCGCGCTGGTCGTTGGCAGATCTGCCGATCATCCCCGAAAAATGGCGCTTGCAGCCGCGGCCTTCGGTCAGCAAACAGCTCAACGCCATTAAAAAGCTGCTGCTCGAAGCCGATGAAGTGGTTCACGCCGGTGACCCGGATCGCGAAGGGCAACTGCTGGTGGATGAGGTGCTGGACTACCTGGATTTGACGGCGGAGAAGCGCCAGAACGTGCGCCGCTGTCTGATCAACGATCTCAACCCGCAGGCGGTGGAGCGTGCGGTCGAGCGCCTGCGCGACAACCGGGACTTTATCCCGTTGTGCGTGTCCGCGCTGGCGCGTTCGCGCGCCGACTGGCTGTACGGCATCAATATGACCCGTGCCTATACGCTGCTGGGCCGCAACGCCGGTTACGACGGCGTGCTGTCGGTGGGCAGGGTGCAGACGCCGGTGCTCGGATTGGTGGTGCGTCGCGACGAAGAGATCGAAAACTTCGTGCCAAAAGACTTCTTTGAGGTCAAGGCACACATCGTCACGCCGAAAGAAGAACGCTTTGTAGCGCTATGGCAACCCAGCGACTCCTGCGAACCTTATCAGGATGAAGAAGGGCGTTTGCTGCACCGGCCGTTGGCGGAGCACGTGGTCAAGCGCATCGAGGGCCAGCCGGCGCTGGTCACGTCCTATAACGATAAACGGGAATCAGATACCGCGCCGCTGCCGTTTTCGCTCTCCACGCTGCAAATCGAAGCGGCCCGGCGTTATAACCTCAGCGCCCAACAGGTGTTGGACGTTTGCCAGCGGCTGTACGAAACCCACAAATTGATTACCTATCCGCGTTCCGACTGTCGCTATCTGCCTGAAGAGCATTTTGCCGGCCGCCACGCGGTGCTGAACGCCATCAGTGTGCACCAGCCTGAACTGTACCCGCAGCCGGTGATCGACAGCGATCGCCGCAACCGCTGCTGGGACGATAAAAAGGTCGATGCGCACCATGCCATCATCCCCACCGCCCGCGCCGGCAAGATTAATCTGACGCAGGATGAACGGAACGTGTATGGGCTGGTGGCGCGCCAGTACCTGATGCAGTTTTGTCCGGATGCGGTGTTCCGCAAATGCGTGATCGAGCTGGATATCGCCGGCGGCAAATTCATCGCCAAGGCGCGTTTCCTGGCGGAGGCCGGTTGGCGTACGCTGCTGGGCAGCAAGGAACGCGACGAGGAAAATGAAGGCGCACCGTTGCCGGTGGTAGCTAAGGACGATGAGTTGCTGTGTGAGCGCGGTGAAGTGGTGGAGCGCCAGACGCAGCCCCCGCGGCCGTTTACTGACGCCAGCCTGTTGTCGGCCATGACCGGCATCGCGCGGTTCGTACAAGATAAAGCGTTAAAGAAAATCCTGCGAGCGACCGATGGTTTAGGAACGGAAGCGACGCGAGCGGGGATCATCGAATTGCTGTTCAAACGGGCGTTTCTGTACAAGAAGGGACGCTATATTCACTCCAGCGAAACCGGGCGCGCGTTGATTCACTCGCTGCCGGATCTAGCTGCGCGCCCTGATATGACGGCCAACTGGGAAGCCACGCTGACGCAAATCAGCGAGAAATCCTGCCGCTATCAGGATTTTATGCAGCCGTTGGTCGGCACGCTGCAAGAGCTGATTTATCAGGCCAAACAGAGCCGGGCGAGCATGGCGTTTCGTGGATTGCCGCCGCCGCCTTCCAGCGGAGGCAAAAAACGCAGGAAAAGCGCCGGCAAGGCGCAGGAGAAGAGTGAATGAAGCGTGGACTCAGTGGGGTATTGGCTGCCGCTGCCTTGATGTTTTCCAGCCTGGCAGCCGCCAATCGCGGCGATGTGGACGTGTTGTTACCGGTTTCGCCGGAGATTTGGGGCACGGCCAAAAGCGGCGTCAACCCGCCGCCGGCGCAGCCCTGCAACCGCTGTTGCGTCTACCAGAATCAAAACTATTCCGAGGGCGCGGTGCTTAAAGTGGAAGGGGAAGTGCTGCAGTGCGTGCGTGAGCCTAACACCATCGGCACCAACCCCTTGATTTGGGTGCGATTGAAGAAGTGACGATGTAACCTATCGCCGCGCTTAGCGCGCATCGCCTTGCGCGGCGATATAGTCCGCCAGCAGTGGAACGTCGGCGGGCGCCAGGGCGTATTCCTGCGCCTGTTGCGGCGTGACCCAGACCAGGGCCGAGTGACAATGCAGCTGCAATTCACCGGAGAACTCCGCGACTCGCCAGGCGTGCAGCCGGATGATGCGTTCGCCTTGCTGCCACTGATTGCTGCCCACATAGTCGCCAATACGGACGCAGATCCCCAACTCCTCATCCAACTCGCGCGCCAGCGCTTCTGGCTGGCTTTCGCCGGCTTCAACTTTGCCGCCGGGAAACTCCCACAGGCCGGCTTGATCGCTGCCTGCGCCGCGCTGAGCCAGCAAAATGCGGCCATTTTGTTCCAGAATAGCGGCTACCACGTCGATAATTTTCATTGGCTTCACAGAGTAAAACCCCGGCGAGCGCCGGGGCGATGGGGTTACAGCGTAAATTCCGCCCAGACCGGCGCATGGTCGGAAGGTTTCTCCATACCGCGGGTTTGGTAATCGATGCCGGTGGCGATGCAGCGCGAAGCCAGCGGGGTGCTGGCCAGCAGCAGATCGATACGCAGGCCGCGGTTGTCGTCGAACCCTTTGGAACGGTAGTCGAACCACGAGAATTCGTCGTTGCGCCCCGGGTTGGCGTGGCGATAGGTGTCCACCAGGCCCCAGTTCAGCAGGCGGTCCATCCATTCGCGCTCTTCCGGCAGGAAGGAACACTTGCCGGTGCGCAGCCAGCGTTTACGGCTGTCTTCGCCGATGCCAATGTCATAATCGCTCGGGCTGATGTTCATGTCCCCCATGATCAACACTGGGGATTCTGCCGACAGTTGTTGCTCCAGGTAGTTTTGCAGATCCTGATAAAAGCGCGTTTTAGCCGGGAATTTGATCGGATGGTCGCGGCTTTCACCTTGTGGGAAGTAGCCGTTGATCACCGTCAGCGTGCCCTGTGGCGTAGCCAGATCGGCCATGATGATGCGACGCTGCGCGTCTTCTTCATCGGTCGGGAAACCGCGGCGCACGGCCAGAGGCTCCGCTTTGGTCAGCAGCGCAACGCCGTAATGGCCTTTTTGCCCGTGATAGAACACGTGATAGCCGTGCTGGCTGACTTCTTCCAGCGGGAACATGTCGTCGTGAACTTTAGTTTCCTGCAGACCGATCACGTCGGGCTGGTGCTGTTCGATAATTGCCGCCAGCTGATGCGGACGCGCGCGCAGTCCATTGATATTAAAAGAGACAAACTTCATGAGCGGTGCCGTTTTCACGAGAAAAATGTGCTGTGATAGTAGCAGAGTTTGGCGGGGAATGTAACGCAGACAGCGGAGGGACCGCTGACTGCGCAGCGGGTTTATTTCGCCCAGCGGTCGTAATTTTTAGGTTGATAGTCGTCAAACTGTTGCAGCAGCGTTTGTGCCGATTCACTGATGTGCAGGGTACCGAGATAGTCGTGGCGCATAAAGCCCTGATCGGCGACGTGCTCGAGGAACTGGCTCAGCGGGCGGTAGAATCCGTTGACGTTCAGCAGGCCGACCGGTTTGTTGTGATAGCCGATCTGCCCCCAGGTCCAGATTTCAAACAGCTCTTCCAGCGTGCCGATGCCGCCGGGCAGGGCGATAAAACTGTCCGCCAGCGTCGCCATACGGGCTTTACGCGTATGCATGTCTGGCACCACTTCCAATTCAGTCAGGCCGCGATGCGCCGTTTCCGCTTCAACCAGGCGCTCGGGGATAATGCCGACAGCTTCACCGCCCGCTGCCAACACCGCGTCCGCCACGATCCCCATCAATCCTTTTTTGCCGCCGCCGTAGATTAAACGGCGCCCCTGTGCGGCCAGCAGCTGCCCCAGTTGACGAGCCTGCTCGGCATAAGCGGGATTGACGCCTTCGCTGGCACCACAAAAAACGCAAATATTGTTTCGCATCCACCTGTTCCTTACTGCACTAAAGAAGCCAGTGGTATAGCGAATTGTCGGCCGGAGTTCAAGTTACGGCTGGGAGTGAGGAAATAAAACATCGAGGTGAAAGCGGGGAATAAGGGGAGATACATTGAGTTTTATTGATACGAGAGCATTAGGGATGCGATGTGTTTTAAGGATGTACTTTAAGTGGGTTTGGGATTTTCTATAAAGAGAGGGTGGTGGGGGAAGGATGATTCGTCGCTGTGCGACTCACCCTGCGGGCCGCGCTGAAGCGCGTGGTCTCACTGCGTGAGACTCGAACCTTGTCGAAGCTTCTCATCCTCCCCAGTGCGGAGCAATATGGATGCGATGTGCTTTAAGTCGGTTTGGGATTTTCTATAAAGAGATGGTGGTGGGGGAAGGATTCGAACCTTCGAAGTCTGTGACGGCAGATTTACAGTCTGCTCCCTTTGGCCGCTCGGGAACCCCACCATGGTATTCATGGATTTACTGATTTTTTAAGGAATGGGCTAAATTCCTGTTGTGTGCTTCTAAGGATTACCGCGCTAAAGCGCGTTGTCTCGCTGCGCTCGGCTCGAACCTTGTCAAAGCTTCTCATCCTCCCCTCGGCGTTAAATGATATTTCAGCTTTCGCTTCAAGTTCATCAACAAAGAGAAGATGGTGGTGGGGGAAGGATTCGAACCTTCGAAGTCAGTGACGGCAGATTTACAGTCTGCTCCCTTTGGCCGCTCGGGAACCCCACCATATACATGGCTATTTAACTGGCCTAGCTTGCGAGAGCGCTGTCTCGGTAAGCGGGGCGCATCATACCAAATGAAGCGGATGTGTAAAGCATTGAAATGCAGAAAATGAATCGTTTGCCGTTTTTTTATTCTTGGCGGTGCATCCCTGAACGAAATGCACCGATTTATTGAGCGATTACAGAATAACGGTGCGGTTGCCGTAGACGAAGACGCGCTGCGCCAGCACCTGATACAGCGCGCGGCTGAGCACATTTTTCTCCACGTCGCGGCCGGCGCGCATCATATCCTCGGCGGAATAGGTGTGATCGACATGGATCACGTCCTGCATGATGATCGGGCCTTCGTCGAGATTGTCGTTAACGTAGTGGGCGGTGGCGCCGATGATTTTTACCCCGCGCTCGTAGGCCTGGTGATAAGGGCGCGCGCCGATAAACGCCGGCAGGAACGAATGGTGAATGTTGATCACCTGATTCGGATAATGTTGCACGAAGGCCGGGGTCAGCACGCGCATATATTTGGCCAGCACTACGTAATCCGGCTGATATTGATCGATCTTGGCCGTCATTTCGCGGTCATGCTGTTCACGCGTCAAGCCTTCGTGGCTCACCAGATGGAAAGGAATATCGAAACGCTCCACCAGCGATTGCAGCGTGTCGTGGTTGCCGATCACGGCGGCGATTTCAACGTCGAGGCCGCCATAGGCGCTTTTCATCAACAGATCGCCCAGGCAGTGGGCCTCTTTGGTGACCAGCACCACGATGCGACGGCGCCCGGTGCTGTGCAGCTCACGCAACGAACCTTCCGGCAGCGCGCTGTCCAGATCGGCCAGCAGCGTGTTGTCGTTGAAAATGCCTTCCAGCTCGGTGCGCATGAAGAAACGCCCGGTGCGGTGATCGACGAACTCATTATTCTGAACGATATTGAGTTCGTGCTTGTAACAGATGTTGGTGATCTTGGCGATCAGCCCTTTGGCGTCCGGGCAGATGGTGCGTAACACTTTTCGTTGTACATTTTGGTGTGGCATGGGTTTGAGGATCCTGTCTGATACTGAACGGCCTGTCTTCGCAGGCGTAAACGTGAAGCGCCGGCCGGCTAGCGCCCGCAGCACTTCTTGTATTTTTTCCCTGAGCCACAGGGACAAATCGCATTTCTGCCGGGCTGGGGTTTGGTGCCGTCGATATAATACCAACGTTGATCGCGACGAAGGAAGCGCGAGCGCTCATGCATCGCCTGCGGTTCGCCGCTTTCGCCATCGATAAAGCGGGCGATGAATTCGACGAAGCCTTCATCCGGCTCATGACCGGCTTTCTCTTCCACGATCGTCAGGCCCAGCCATTCGGTATTTTTAAAGCTGTCGACGATTGCATTGCGCCACGCTTCGGCGCCGCAGTCGGGGTGCCAGGTGGCGATCAGATAGTCGACGTTATGATTTACGTAGGCGGTGAAGCGTGAACGCATCAGCTGGCCGGGCGTCGGCGCCGGCTGATTGCCGCTGATAAAGGGGGCGCAGCACGCGTTATACGCCAGTCCGCTGCCGCATGGGCATGATTCGGGCAAAATAACTCCTGAGAACACGAGGCAGAAAATGAATTTAGCGCATATGTTACCTAACAATATTCGTCAGTGACAATCTACCCTGAAAGCAGTGAATACCTTTCACCGAGAGGATGGCGCTATGCGGCAAATCAAGATCGGACTGGCGCTGGGGGCGGGATCGGCCAAAGGCTGGGCGCACATCGGCGTGATCAATGCGTTAAAGAAACTGGGAATTGAGGTCGATATCGTTGCCGGCTGCTCTGTCGGCGCGTTGGTGGGCGCGGCGTTCGCCAGCCATCGCCTGCCGGCGATGGAGCAGTGGGTGCGGTCGTTCAGCTATTGGGACGTGATTCGTCTGATGGATTTTTCCTGGCAGCGCGGCGGCCTGTTGCGCGGAGAACGGGTGTTTAACGCTGTCGGACAGCTGTTGAAGATCAATGATATCGCCGAATGCGCGTTGAAGTTCGGCGCCGTGACGACCAATCTCAGCACCGGGCGCGAGCTGTGGCTGACCGAAGGCGATATTCATCAGGCGATACGCGCTTCCTGCAGCATGCCTGGCCTGTTGGCGCCGGTATGGGCCGACGGCTATTGGCTGGTGGATGGCGCGGTGGTCAATCCGGTGCCGGTGTCGCTCTGCCGCGCTATGGGCGCCGATATCGTCATCGCGGTCGATCTGCAGCATGACGCGCACCTGATGCAGCAGGATCTGTTCTCGATACGCATTGAGGAAGAAAACCCGGACGATGCGCCTGCCGCCACCTGGCGCGGGCGTTTGCGGGAGCGCATCGGCAGAATGCGGCAGCGCAAACCGGCGACGGCGCCGACGGCGATGGAGATCATGGGTACCTCGATTCAAATGCTGGAAAATCGCCTGAAGCGCAACCGCATGGCGAGCGATCCGCCGGATGTGTTGATCCAACCTTTTTGCCCGCAAATCTCGACGCTGGATTTCCACCGTGCCGATGAAGCGATCGAGGCAGGGTTACTGGCGGTGGAAAAACAACTGGATCGGTTGTTGCCGTTGATAAAAAATAGATAATTCTCGGTTCTCGGTTGGCAATGCGTGGTCAGTCTGTTTCAGACGAGCATAAGTGACCTTTTTGAGCCACTATTACACTATGGAAAGGGACGAGGCTCGGCTGATGGCATTACCACTTACTCACAAGCGCATCTTGATCGTTGAGGACGAACAGGTTTTTCGTTCAGTGCTGGTCGGTTATTTGGCCTCGCTGGGTGCTGAAACCGGCGAGGCGACCAACGGTTTAAAGGCGTTGAGTGCCGTCGACGACTTCAAGCCGGATCTCATCCTGTGCGATCTCGCGATGCCGGAAATGGGCGGTATCGAATTCGTTGAACACCTGCGTTTGCAGGGGATACAGATCCCGGTGCTGGTGATCTCGGCCACCGACAAAATGGCTGACATCGCCAAGGTGTTGCGCTTGGGTGTGCAGGATGTGCTGCTCAAGCCGCTGACCGATCTCAATCGCCTGCGTGAAGCGGTGCTGGCGTGCTTATACCCCAATATGTTCACCTCCCAGGCGATTGAAGAGGTTGAGCTGTTTCAGGATTGGGATGCGCTGAGCAAAAACCCTTCCGAAGCCGTCAAACTGCTTAAACAACTGCAACCGCCGGTACAGCAGACCATTGCGCATTGCCGGATCAACTATCGGCAGTTAACCACCGGTGAAAATCCCGGCCTGGTGCTGGATATTGCCGCGTTGTCAGAAAAAGACCTGGCATTCTATTGCCTGGACGTCACGCGCGCCGGCGATAATGGCGTATTGGCGGCATTGCTGTTGCGCGCATTATTTAATGGCTTGCTGCAAGACCATCTGGCTAATCAACAGCATCGCCTGCCGCAAATGTCGGCATTGTTAAAGCAGGTTAATCAATTATTGCGGCAGGGGAAATTAGACGGCCAATTCCCGCTGCTGTTGGGATATTACCACGCCGAAAATAAAAACCTGATCCTGGTGTCCGCCGGGCTGCATGCCAACGTCAATACCGGCGACAATCAAATTCAGCTGAGCAATGGCGTACCGCTGGGGACGCTGGGGGCTACCTACATGAATCAGATCAGCCAACGTTGCACCGCCTGGCAATGTCAGGTATGGGGCAGCGGGGGCCGATTGCGGCTGATGCTCAGCGCTGAATAACAGGCAGCGATCGGCGAGATCTTAAGCTATTCACTTATCTGCAATTAAACCGTTTATTTATTCTCCGGATTATCCGAACGGGTAATAGTCCTAAATGTTTTCGATTTGTGTTCTGGCTAATGCTCGGCGCGCATAAGCTGGTATACTCCGGAGGTTTTTTTATATCGAGCCCAGGCTCATAAAATGAGCGCTTTAGCTTTAAGAGAGGAAATAATGCCTGCTGTAAATCGCAAAGTCAGAAAAGCCGTGATCCCGGTTGCAGGCTTGGGTACGCGGATGTTACCGGCCACCAAAGCCATTCCAAAAGAAATGCTGCCGCTGGTTGATAAACCGCTGATCCAATACGTCGTCAATGAGTGTATTGCGGCAGGGATTAACGAGATTGTGCTGGTCACCCACTCCTCCAAAAACTCGATCGAAAACCATTTTGATACCAGTTTCGAACTGGAAGCGATGCTGGAAAAACGCGTCAAGCGCCAATTGCTGGATGAAGTGCAATCGATCTGCCCGAAAGGCGTTACCGTGATGCAAGTCCGTCAGGGGAATGCCAAAGGTTTGGGGCACGCTATTATGTGCGCCTATCCGATGGTGGGTGATGAGCCGGTTGCGGTGGTGCTTCCGGACGTGATACTCGACGAATACAGCGCCGATCCGAAAAAAGACAACCTGCGCGAAATGTTGCAGCGCTTCGAGACCACCGGCGTCAGCCAGATCATGGTTGAGCCCGTGCCGCATAAAGATGTCGGAAACTACGGCGTAGCCGATTGTAAAGGTGTCAAGCTGCAACCGGGCGAAAGCGCGCCGATGGTCAGCGTGGTCGAGAAGCCGTCGCCGGATAAAGCGCCTTCCAACCTGGCGATTGTCGGTCGTTACGTGCTGTCCGCCGATATTTGGCCGCTGTTGGCGAAAACGCCTCCAGGCGCCGGCGACGAAATTCAGCTGACTGACAGCATCGAAATGTTGATGCAGCAGGAAACGGTGGAAGCGTATCACCTGAAAGGCGTGAGCCATGACTGCGGTAACAAATTGGGTTACATGCAGGCATTTGTGGAATACGGCATGCGCCATGCCAGCCTGGGCAAAGAATTTTCTCAGTGGCTGCAACAGGTTGTTGCCGCTGACAAGAAATAATTGCGTGATGTTTCGTCTTAATTTGAAAAACTAGGATTTTCACATGAAAGTAACAGTTTTTGGTATTGGTTATGTGGGTCTGGTGCAGGCCGCCGTGCTGGCTGAAGTTGGCCATGACGTTATGTGCATTGACGTCGATGAGCGAAAAGTCGAAAACCTGAAAAAAGGCAATATCCCGATTTTTGAACCGGGTCTGACGCCGCTGGTGCAGCAAAACTATGAGGCCGGCCGTCTGCATTTCACTACCGATGCCAAAGCGGGCGTGGCGCACGGGAACATCCAGTTCATCGCCGTCGGTACGCCGCCGGATGAAGATGGTTCCGCCGACCTGAAATACGTCACTGCGGTTGCTCGCACCATCGCTGAGCACATGACCGATCGCAAAGTGGTGATCGACAAATCTACTGTGCCGGTCGGCACGGCGGACAAGGTGCGTCAGGTGATGGCGGATACGCTGGCGAAGCGCGGCAGCAACGTGCCGTTCGATGTGGTGTCCAACCCTGAATTCCTGAAGGAGGGCGCTGCGGTGGCTGACTGCATGCGCCCCGAGCGCATCGTGATCGGTACCGATAATAAAGAGGTGATCGAACCGATTCGCGAACTGTACGAGCCGTTTAACCGCAATCACGATCGTATGATCATGATGGATATCCGCAGCGCGGAGCTGACCAAATATGCCGCCAACTGCATGCTGGCGACCAAAATCAGCTTTATGAACGAAATGTCCAATCTGGCGGAAATGCTGGGCGCGGACATCGAGAAAGTGCGCCAGGGCATCGGTTCTGACTCACGCATCGGTTATCACTTCATCTACCCTGGCTGCGGCTACGGTGGTTCTTGCTTCCCGAAAGATGTCCAGGCCTTGATCCGCACGGCCGAGCAGATCGGTTATCAACCGAAGCTGTTGCAGGCGGTAGAGCAGGTCAACTATCAACAGAAAGACAAGCTGAACAGCTTTATCAAAGACTATTTCGGCAGCGATCTGAAGGGTAAAACCTTCGCGGTGTGGGGGCTGGCGTTCAAGCCGAATACCGATGACATGCGTGAAGCGTCCAGCCGCGTGCTGATGGAGCATCTGTGGGCTGCTGGCGCCACCGTTCAAGCCTACGATCCGGAAGCGATGAACGAAGTTCAGCGCATCTATGGTCAGCGTGACGACTTGAAGCTGATGGGAACCAAAGAAGCTGCGTTGCATGGCGCCGATGCTCTGGTGATCTGCACCGAATGGCAGAATTTCCGCGCGCCGGACTTCGACGTGATCAAGAGTGCGTTGAAACAGCCGGTGATCTTCGATGGACGTAACCTGTACGATCCGGAGCGTTTGGAAAATCGCGGCTTTACCTACTACGCGATTGGCCGCGGAGCCTCGATTAAACCGGTTATTTAAGGAGTGGGTATGAAATTCCTGGTTACAGGCGCCGCAGGGTTTATTGGTTATCACGTTGCAGAGCGTTTATTGGCTGCCGGGCATCAGGTTGTCGGCATCGATAACCTGAATGATTATTATGATGTGGGCCTGAAAATGGCTCGTCTGGACAGACTGACGGATAAGCCGGGATTCCGCTTTATCAAGCTGGATTTGGCTGACCGTGAAGGTATGGCGGCATTGTTTGCCGAGCAGCAGTTCCAGCGAGTCATTCATTTGGGTGCTCAAGCCGGCGTGCGTTATTCGCTGGTTAACCCGTTGGCTTATGCGGATGCCAACCTGATCGGCCATTTGAACGTTCTGGAAGGCTGCCGTCATAATAAGGTCGAGCATTTACTTTACGCTTCCTCCAGCTCTGTTTATGGCCTCAATCGCAAGCTGCCGTTTGCTACCGAAGATTCTGTCGATCACCCTGTGTCACTGTATGCGGCCACCAAAAAAGCCAATGAATTGATGTCACACAGCTACTCGCATTTATACGGTCTCCCGACGACGGGGCTACGCTTCTTTACCGTATATGGTCCTTGGGGGCGTCCGGATATGGCGCTGTTCAAGTTTACCAAGGCCATATTGGCGGGGGAGAGTATCGATGTATATAACCACGGTGAAATGCACCGTGACTTTACTTACATCGATGATATCGCCGAGGCGATTGTGCGGCTGCAGGCGGTTATTCCGCAGGCAGATCCGTCATGGACCGTTGAACAGGGATCGCCGGCGACCAGTTCCGCGCCGTATCATGTTTATAATATCGGCAATAGCGCTCCCGTTAAACTGATGGAATATATCACGGCGTTGGAGCAGGCTTTGGGGGTAACTGCCCGCAAGAATATGCTGCCGATGCAACCTGGCGACGTGATGGATACCAGCGCGGATACCGCAGAGCTTTATCGTGACATTGGTTTTAAGCCGGAAACCAGCGTTGAAGAGGGTGTGAAGCGCTTTGTTGATTGGTATAAGGCATTCTACCGGGTTCAATAATTGAACGAGGTATATGCGATAAAGGGGCCTTAGGGCCCTTTTTTTCGCTGGAACTTCATGCAAGGAGGAAAATGCGAATTAGGATATTTACTAAAAGGAAAGGGATGAGGCGGAGCACGGCTATAAGCTTTAAAATGAAAAGGCCCCCCGCAGGGAGCCTTTCAGATACGGGCTGAATCGCTATTACAGCAGGAAATCATCCAGAGATTTACCTTGCTCTTCGATAGCTTTCTTAATCACCGCAGGAGTACGGCCTTGGCCGGTCCAGGTTTTCAGCTCGCCGTTTTCGTCTTTATATTGGTATTTAGCAGGACGTGCTGCACGTTTTGCTTTACCGGCAGCCTTGTTGGCAGCCATGGTTTGCAGCAGTTCATTCGGATCGATACCGTCAGCAATCAGCATTTCGCGGTATTGCTGCAGTTTACGGGTGCGTTCTTCGATTTCTGCTTGAGCCTGGCTGTCTTCTTCGCGACGTTCGTTCACAACAACTTCCAGTTTCTCGAGCATTTCTTCCAGCGTTTCCAGCGTGCATTCTCTTGCCTGGGCGCGCAGAGTGCGGATGTTGTTCAAAATCTTTAATGCTTCGCTCATTGTCCTAGTCTCAAATTATATTGGTGGGGGGCGTCTCGATAATAATAGAGTGCTATTTTCTTTTCTGCAATAGCCAAATTGACTTGAATACTCAAATTTACCTTTTAAAAAACCGTTAATCGGATCTGTCCGACTAATATAGGAAGGGCTGTTAACTATTACCCTCGCTGCACTTAAGTCAAAATTTCAGCAGACATGCTTTAAAAGGCGCGCGTCGCAAGGCTTTCATCGATAAGTTATCGACGTAATTTATATCAATATTACAATGGGTTCTGTGGGCTTAATCACGTCATGGCAAGGCAGACATTGTAAACAATAGGGGTATATAGGTAAAGATTGCGTCAGTAAACGTCGGGGACAGCGAAGGTGATTAAATGCCCTGTGTTGGCCCCGTGTATAATAGACTAGCGCACCGCTGCGGCTGCGGCACCTGCCGCGGTGAAAGGGTGACTATGCATTAATGGGCAAATGATCGCGGTTAACCATTAGCAAGAATTAATAGTGATGACAGGCATACATTATCCTGTAAATAGCTGTAAAAAGAACGGGCCGACAGAACGATATGTTTCGCTTGAAAGCGCATTATTACCGCGAACGCAATATTCGTTCGCTTTGGGCTGAGCCGGGGGGGCGGCTTATGGTACACTTGCCGTCCTAATCAACATTTGAATATTTCTTATACCATCGGAGTTGCGGGGCCATGGCTCAACTTTATTTTTATTACTCTGCGATGAATGCCGGCAAGTCCACCGCGTTGCTACAGTCTTCATATAACTATCAAGAACGTGGTATGCGCACGCTGGTGTTCACCGCGGAGATCGATCACCGTTTTGGCGTGGGTAAAGTCAGCTCGCGCATCGGTTTATCCTCGCAGGCCCAGCTCTATAACAACGACTCGATGCTATACGCCATGATTCAGCAAGAGCATCAACAGCAGCCGGTGCATTGTGTGCTGCTGGATGAAAGCCAGTTCCTGACCAAGGCGCAGGTTGAGCAATTGTGCGATGTGGTGGACCAACTGGACATTCCCGTATTGTGCTACGGCCTGCGTACCGATTTTCTCGGTGAGTTGTTCATCGGCAGCCAATATTTGCTGGCCTGGGCCGATAAGCTGGTGGAATTGAAGACCATCTGTCACTGTGGGCGCAAAGCCAATATGGTGTTGCGGTTGGACGAGAATGGCAAAGCGATGCATGCCGGTGAGCAGGTGGTGATTGGCGGTAACGAGAGCTATGTCTCTGTCTGCCGCAAACATTATAAAGAGGCGATTCACTCCCTGGAGTAGGGGAGAAAACGCCGCCAAAGCCCGCTGGGGCGTTTTGGCGGCATGAGTCGAAATGCAGCGCCGCAGGCGCAATAAAAAACCCGCCGTTTGGCGGGTTTTTTTATCGGTTCACGGAACCGTTATTTCTTGGGCTTCTTTACCGCGGCTTTGGCGGCAACCGGAGCCGCCGCTTCCTCTTCGACCGCTTCGCTGAATTCGCGGCCGTAGAAGGTATCCAGCATGATTTGCTTCAGCTCGGCAATCAGCGGATAGCGCGGGTTGGCGCCGGTGCATTGGTCGTCGAACGCGTCTTCCGACAGCTTGTCGACTTTCGCCAGGAAGTCCGCTTCCTGCACACCCGCCTCACGGATGGAGGTTGGGATGCCCAACTCGGTTTTCAGCTCGTCCAGCCAGGCCAGCAGTTTCTCAATCTTCTGCGCAGTGCGGTCGCCCGGTGCGCTCAGGCCGAGGTGGTCGGCGATTTCAGCGTAGCGGCGGCGCGCCTGAGGGCGGTCGTACTGGCTGAAGGCCGTCTGCTTGGTCGGATTGTCGTTCGCGTTGTAGCGAATGACGTTGGAAATCAGCATCGCGTTGGCCAGGCCGTGCGGAATGTGGAACTCCGAACCCAGCTTGTGCGCCATGGAGTGACAAACCCCGAGGAAGGCGTTGGCGAAAGCGATACCGGCAATGGTGGCGGCGTTGTGCACGCGTTCACGGGCAACCGGATTTTTCGCGCCTTCTTTATAGCTGGCCGGCAGATACTCTTTCAACAGTTTCAGCGCCTGCAGCGCCTGGCCGTCGGAGTATTCGTTCGCCAGCACCGAGACGTAGGCTTCCAACGCGTGGGTGACCGCATCCAGACCGCCGAAGGCGCACAGGGATTTCGGCATGTTCATCACCAGGTTGGCATCGACAATTGCCATGTCCGGGGTCAGCGCATAGTCGGCCAGCGGGTATTTCTGTCCGGTGGTGTCGTCGGTTACGACGGCAAACGGCGTGACTTCCGAACCGGTGCCTGACGTGGTGGTGATGGCGATCATTTTCGCTTTCACGCCCATTTTCGGGAACTTGTAGATACGCTTGCGGATGTCCATGAAGCGCAGCGCCAGATCCTCGAAGTGGGTTTCAGGATGTTCGTACAGCACCCACATGATTTTCGCGGCGTCCATCGGCGAGCCGCCGCCCAGCGCGATGATGACGTCCGGTTTGAAGGAGTTCATCTGCTCTGCGCCCTTGCGCACGATGCTCAGCGTCGGGTCGGCTTCCACTTCGAAGAACACTTCGGTTTCGATGCCGTGAGACTTCAGAACCTTGGTGATCTGGTCGGCATAGCCGTTGTTGAACAGGAAACGGTCGGTCACGATGAAGGCGCGTTTCGCCCCGTCGGTCGCCACTTCTTCCAGCGCGATAGGCAGCGAACCCCGGCGGAAGTAGATCGATTTCGGAAGTTTATGCCACAACATGTTTTCTGCTCGCTTCGCTACAGTTTTCTTGTTGATCAGGTGTTTAGGTCCGACGTTTTCAGAGATGGAGTTACCACCCCAGGAGCCGCAACCCAGCGTCAGCGAAGGCGCGAGTTTGAAGTTATACAGGTCGCCGATACCGCCCTGAGAAGCCGGGGTGTTGATCAGGATACGAGCCGTTTTCATTTTATCGCCGAAGTAGGCGATGCGAGCCGTTTGGTTGTCCTGGTCGGTATACAGGCAGGAGGTGTGGCCGATACCGCCCATGGCGACCAGTTTTTCAGCTTTGGCGACGGCGTCTTCGAAGTCTTTGGCACGGTACATCGCCAGGGTAGGCGACAGTTTTTCATGGGCGAAAGGTTCGGACTCGTCGACCAGCTTCACTTCGCCGATCAGCACTTTGGTGTTGGCCGGCACTTTGATGCCTGCCATCTCGGCGATTTTCGGTGCGGATTGGCCGACGATGGCCGCGTTCAGGCCGCCGTTTTTCAGGATGATGTCCTGAACCGCTTTCAGTTCTTTACCCTGCAGCAGATAGCCGCCGTGGGAAGCGAAACGTTCGCGTACCGCATCATAGATAGCGTCAACGACGATGACCGACTGTTCGGAAGCGCAGATAACGCCGCTGTCGAAGGTTTTGGACATCAGGATAGAGGCGACCACGCGCTTGATGTCTGCGGTTTCGTCTACCACCACTGGCGTATTACCGGCACCGACGCCGATGGCCGGCTTGCCGGAGCTGTAGGCAGCCTTCACCATGCCCGGGCCACCGGTGGCCAGGATCAGGTTGATGTCCGGGTGGTGCATCAGCTGGTTGGACAGCTCGACGGTCGGTTGGTCGATCCAACCGATGATGTCTTTCGGCGCGCCGGCGGCGATAGCGGCCTGCAGCACGATATCGGCGGCTTTATTGGTGGCATTCTTCGCACGCGGGTGCGGCGAGAAGATGATGCCGTTACGGGTTTTCAGGCTGATCAGCGCTTTGAAGATCGCGGTAGAAGTTGGGTTGGTGGTAGGAACGATACCGCAAATCAGGCCGATAGGTTCGGCGATGGTGATGGTACCGAAGGTGTCATCTTCAGACAGGATGCCACAGGTTTTTTCGTCTTTATAGGCGTTGTAGATGTACTCGGAAGCGAAGTGGTTTTTGATCACTTTGTCTTCGACGATACCCATTCCGGATTCTTCCACGGCCATTTTGGCCAACGGGATACGGGCATCAGCAGCGGCGAGGGCGGCAGCGCGGAAGATTTTATCCACCTGCTCTTGAGTGAAGTTGGCATATTCGCGCTGGGCTTTTTTGACACGTGCGACAAGCTCGTTCAGTTCAGCGACATTCGTTACAGCCATAATGCTCTCCTGATAATGTTAAACTCTTTCAGTAAATAAGCCGTGCGAGCCACTAGTATAGTCGTAACGGGGATAAACGGTGATTCGAATACCGGGGCTTTCCCGCGTTATTTCTGCGCATGCTGCTGATTTGCTTAAAGAGCTTCACCCTACGCCAACCGGAGGGGCAGGCAGTGAGGAGAAAGGAACCGGCGATGCTGCTGCCGATTTTGTTCTACTCCCTGACTACGACTAAGAGCTTACCTACTGTTGGGTAGTTGATTTGTGATCTAAATCATGAAAACTGCAAGCTGACACCTTTCAGCTCGCTGGTGTTGGGAATTATTCTCGATAACTGTGAGCAAAGACTCTTTTTTCAACATAAAAAATCAAAAGGCCACACATCACTTTAACAAAGGACATTTGTTTTGTTGCATAACCTGCTGACAGTCAAAAATGCTGCTCTGGCCGGATGGATTACCCGCGGCAATTCCATTACATTAGCGCGCATAGGCAGCACACCTTTTATAGTACTTAACGCGGAGCCATCTGTGGGCCAATCTCTGTTGGATCTTTCCGGCTTTATCAAGTTCTTTGTCGGTCTGTTTGCGCTGGTCAACCCGGTGGGCATCTTGCCGGTGTTTATCAGCATGACCAGCTACCAGGCGGAAGCGGGGCGCAACAAAACCAACCTGACCGCCAACCTGTCGGTCGCCATCATTCTGTGGACGTCGCTATTTCTGGGCGAAGGGATCTTGCGGATGTTCGGCATCTCTATCGATTCGTTCCGCATCGCCGGCGGTATTTTGGTGGTGACCATCGCCATGTCGATGATCAGCGGCAAGCTGGGGGAAGACAAACAGAACAAACAGGAGAAATCGGAGAGCGCGATCCGCGAAAGCATCGGCGTGGTGCCGTTAGCGCTGCCGCTGATGGCGGGGCCGGGGGCGATCAGTTCTACCATCGTGTGGAGTTCACGTTATCACAACTGGCAAAGCCTGCTCGGCTTTACGGTGGCGATCGCCTTGTTCGCCTTTTGCTGCTGGCTGTTGTTCCGCGCCGCGCCGCTGTTGGTGCGTTTGCTTGGGCAGACCGGCATCAACGTGATCACCCGAATCATGGGCCTGTTGCTGATGGCGCTCGGGATCGAGTTTATCGTTACCGGCATTAAGGCGATATTCCCCGGCCTGTTGTAATACTCTTTGTTTAGCCGCGCACCTTTCGCGTTAGCGCGGCTAAAATTAATTTTAAAGTTTAAATTATTTATTGGTTCGCATTATTATAGTGCAGAGGATGAATAAAATTTATGCGGTTGCACTCTTATGTTGCATAAATCTCATGTTGCTGTGCAAAAAAAACGCTAAGCGTTATTTCAATCACTTTTCCTCCCCCATTTCCGCGCATTTTGTCCCCGTTCAACGGTAAAGCTGTTGTTAAATTAATCACATCATTCTGTGGGGCTTGTCTCACTTTCATCCAGGTGTTATTAGTGATTAACCGACTATAGGCAGGTGTTTGTTCTTTGAATGGCTGGATTGTTAACTGAATGTTTCTTTGTGCGGCGATGAGATTGCGCCGAGGGTTTCAAACGAAATGATTTCTGTTTTTTTATCTTTAAAATCAAAGTGATGATTTTGCTTTTCTGTGGCCCCGACCTCGGGGGACGGATCGGGCTTCGTGCGATAAAAGAGAATTGCTTAACATTTTCGTAAAATTTATTGGCTATGGAATTTGGCTTCTGCTAATTTCCGAGCAACTTTCCCGTGGTCAATTAACTGAAATGCGCCATAAAAACGGGAATGATTTTTGCTGGTATCCGTTTATTTAGAATTCTTATAAACACTTCACAAACTTCGATAAGCGGTGCTTGTCGGTGAAAAGGAGCCTCGATTATGCAGCAAACCCTGAAGCGTACTTCTTTGACCTTGTTGATTAGCGGCGCGCTGGGCGCCGGCGCCGTAAATAGCAGTTTGGCGGCAGAGGTTCCGGCCGGCGTCCAATTGGCGCAGCAGCAAAATATTGTGATCAACAACGGCAGTGAAGTGGCTTCATTGGATCCGCATAAGGTCGAGGGCGTACCGGAAAGCAATATCATTCTTAACCTGCTGGAAGGGCTGGTGAGCACCGACGCCAACGGGCATGTGGTGCCGGCGGCGGCGGCGAGCTGGGAAAACCAGAATTATCAGCAATGGACCTTCCACCTGCGTCCCGGCGCGGTGTGGAGCGACGGCAGCCCGGTGACCGCGCAAGATTTCGTCTACAGCTGGCAGCGTCTGGCCGATCCGAAAATCGCCTCGCCCTATGCCAGCTACCTGCAATACACCAAAGTTGAAAATATCGACGACATCCTGACCGGTAAGAAGCCTCCGCAGACCCTCGGCGTCAAGGCGCTGGACGACCAGACGCTGCAGGTGACGCTGAGCGAGCCGGTGCCGTATTTCATCAGCATGCTGAGCCACACGTCGCTCAAACCGGTGAAACGGGCGGTGGTGGAGAAATTCGGCGACAAATGGACGCTGCCCGCCAACTACGTCGGCAACGGGGCTTACCGCCTGAAAGAGTGGGTGGTGAACGAGCGCATCGTGCTGGAGCGCAGCCCAAGCTATTGGAACAACAAGCAGACGGTGATCAATCAGGCGACCTTCCTGCCGATTACCTCGGAAGTCAGCGACGTTAACCGCTTCCGCAGCGGCGAGATCGACATCACCAACAGCGCCATTCCGCCGTATCTGTACGTCAAGATGAAGCGTGAAATGCCTGAACAGCTGCACGTGAACCCTTATCTGTGCACCTTCTATTACGAGCTCAATAACAAACAGGCGCCGTTCACCGATCCGCGCGTGCGTACGGCGGTGAAGATGACGCTGGATCGCGACATCATCGCCAACAAGATCATGGGCCAGGGGCAGATCCCGGCCTACAGCTTCACGCCGACCTTCACGGAAGGCGCCAACTTCACGCAGCCGGCGTGGGCCGGCTGGAGCCAGGAACAGCGCAACGCCGAAGCCAGGAAGCTGCTGGCGGAAGCGGGCTACAGCGATGCCAAACCGCTGAAATTCTCGCTGCTGTACAACACCTCCGATCAAAACAAACAGCAGGCGATCGCCGCCGCGTCGATGTGGAAGAAGAACCTGGGCGCCGAGGTCACGTTGCGCAACCAGGAATGGAAAACGTCGCTGGAGAGCCGCCATCAGGGGCAATACGACGTGGCGCGCGCCACCTGGTGCGGGGATTACAACGAGCCCAGCGCGTTCCTGAACCTGGTCCTGTCCAACAGCAGCATCAATACCGTGTTCTATAAGAGCCCGGCGTTCGACGCCATCATGGCCGCCACGCTGAAGGCGCCGGATGAGGCCGCGCGCGCCGCTCTTTATCAGCAGGCGGAAGCGCAGCTGGACAAAGACTCCGCGTTGGTCCCGGTTTATTACCGCGTCAGCGCGCGGTTGATCAAGCCGACGGTGGGCGGGTTCACCGGCAAAGATCCGCTGGACTATACCGACGTTAAAAATCTTTACATTATCAAGCAGTAAAGGGGTATTCCTCACGCCGAGGCGCTGGGGAATATAGGGAAGGCCGGCCGCCGCATTCGTTCCGCGGCGGCGGGAAAACAGAGTCCGCTTACGGGCAACGCAGGTTCCACGAAGAGCCTGTGATAATAAAAAACTGGAGTCGATAAGTATGACCAACATCACGAAGAAAACGCTCATTGCCGCCGGCGTTATCGCCGCGCTGGGTATCACAGCAACCACCAGCGCTTTCGCCGCTGACGTCCCGGCGGGCGTGCAGCTGGCCGACAAGCAAGAAATCGTCAAAAACAACGGTTCCGAAGTGCAGTCGCTGGATCCGCACAAAATCGAGGGCGTGCCGGAAAACAACGTCACGCGCGATCTGATGGAAGGCCTGGCGAACAACAGCCCGGACGGTTCCATCGTGCCGGGCGTCGCGGAAAGCTGGGATAACAAGGATTTCAAAGTCTGGACCTTCCACCTGCGTAAAGACGCAAAATGGTCCAACGGCAAGCCGGTGACGGCACAAGATTTCGTCTACAGCTGGCAGCGCGTGGTGGATCCGAAAACCGCGTCGCCTTACGCCAGCTACCTGCAGTACGCCCATGTGGAAAACGTCGATGACATCATTGCCGGTAAAAAAGACAAGTCGACGCTGGGCGTGAAGGCTATCGACGACCACACCTTCCAGGTGACCCTGAGCGAGCCGGTGCCTTATCTGGTTGAAATGACCCCGCACTACGCCATGAAGCCGGTTTACAAAGACGCGGTGGAGAAGTTTGGCGAGAAATGGACGCTGCCGGCCAACTACGTCAGCAACGGCGCCTACAAACTGAAAGACTGGATTGTCAACGAGCGCATCGTACTGGAACGCAACCCGGAATATTGGGATAACGCCAAAACCATCATCAATAAAGTGACGTTCCTGCCTATTTCGTCGGAAGTGACCGACGTCAACCGCTACCGCACCGGTGAAATCGACATGACTTACAACAACATGCCGATCGAACTGTTCCAGAAGCTGAAAAAAGAGATCCCGAAAGAGGTGCATGTTGATCCTTACCTGTGCACCTATTACTACGAAATCAACAACCAGAAGGCGCCGTTCACCGATGCGCGCGTGCGTGAAGCGCTGAAGCTGGGCATGGACCGCGACATCATCGTCAACAAGGTGAAAAACCAGGGCGATCTGCCGGCCTACAGCTTTACGCCGCCATACACCGACGGCGCCAAGCTGACCCCGCCGGAGTGGTTTGGCTGGACGCAGGAAAAACGCAACGAAGTGGCGAAGAAACTGCTGGCGGAAGCCGGCTATGGCCCGGGTAAACCGCTGACCTTCTCCCTGCTGTACAACACTTCAGACCTGCACAAGAAGCTGGCGATCGCCGCCGCCTCCATCTGGAAGAAAAACCTGGGCGTGGACGTGAAGCTGGTGAACCAGGAGTGGAAAACCTTCCTGGATACCCGCCATCAGGGTACCTATGACGTGGCGCGCGCCGGCTGGTGCGCCGACTACAACGAGCCGAGCTCGTTCCTGAACATGATGCTGTCCGACAGCAGCAGTAACACCCCGCACTATAAGAGCGCCGAGTTCGACAAGCTGATGGCCAACGTGTTGACCGCGAAGAGCAAAGACGAGCGCGCCGATCTGTATCAGAAAGCGGAAGTTCAGCTGGATAAAGATTCCGCCATCGTTCCGCTGTATTACTACGTGAACGCCCGTTTGGTGAAACCTTACGTCGGTGGCTACACCGGCAAAGACCCGCTTGATAACGTGTACGACAAAAACCTGTACATCATCAAGCATTGATACGGTAAGAGCCGGCGGCGTAGGCCGCCGGCCCATGTTGAGAATAATAAGCCGTCATCAGGCTGTCGCACAGGGTTAGGGCAATGCTTAAATTTATACTTCGTCGCTTGTTGGAAGCGATCCCGACACTATTTATCCTTATCACCATCTCATTCTTCATGATGCGCCTGGCGCCCGGCAGTCCATTTACCGGGGAACGCGCATTGCCGCCGGAAGTTATGGCGAATATCGAAGCCAAATATCATTTGAACGACCCGATCTGGAAACAGTACGGTCATTATCTGGCGCAGCTTGCGCAGGGAGACTTCGGCCCGTCCTTTAAATACAAGGACTATTCGGTGAACGATCTGGTCGCCAGCTCTTTCCCGGTTTCCGCCAAACTCGGCCTGGCCGCGTTTCTGCTGGCGGTGGTGCTGGGGGTGAGCGCCGGCGTGATCGCCGCGCTGAATCAGAACACCAAATGGGACTACACGGTGATGGGGTTTGCCATGACCGGGGTGGTGATACCCAGTTTCGTGGTGGCGCCGCTGCTGGTGCTGATCTTCGCCATCACGCTGAAATGGCTGCCGGGCGGCGGCTGGAACGGCGGCGCGCCTAAGTTCATCATCCTGCCGATGGTGGCGCTGTCGCTGGCCTATATCGCCAGCATCGCCCGTATTACGCGTGGTTCGATGATTGAAGTGCTGCACTCCAACTTCATCCGCACCGCGCGCGCCAAAGGCTTGCCGATGCGTCGCATCATTTTCCGCCACGCGCTGAAGCCGGCGCTGCTGCCGGTGCTGTCCTACATGGGGCCGGCGTTCGTCGGTATCATCACTGGTTCGATGGTGATCGAAACCATCTACGGTCTGCCGGGGATCGGCCAGCTGTTCGTTAACGGCGCGCTGAACCGCGACTACTCCCTGGTGTTGAGCCTGACCATTCTGGTGGGCGCTCTGACCATTCTGTTCAACGCAATCGTCGATGTGCTGTATGCAGTCATCGATCCGAAAATCCGTTATTAATCTGGAGCACGCGAATGATGTTGACTAAAAAGAACAGCGAAGCTCTGGAACACTTCAGCGAGAAGCTGGAAGTGGAAGGACGCAGCCTGTGGCAAGACGCGCGCCGGCGCTTTATGCACAACCGTGCGGCGGTCAGCAGCCTGTTCATTCTGGTGTTGATCACGCTGTTTGTGGTGCTGGCGCCGATGCTGTCGCAGTTTGCCTACGACGATACCGACTGGGCGATGATGTCCGCCGCCCCAAGCCTGGAATCGGGGCACTATTTCGGCACCGACTCCTCCGGGCGCGATCTGCTGGTGCGCGTGGCGATCGGCGGGCGCATCTCGCTGATGGTCGGCGTGGCGGCGGCGCTGGTGGCGGTGGTGGTCGGCACGCTGTACGGCGCGATGTCCGGCTATCTGGGCGGCAAGATCGACTCGGTGATGATGCGTCTGCTGGAGATCCTCAACTCCTTCCCGTTCATGTTCTTCGTGATCCTGCTGGTGACCTTCTTCGGCCAGAATATCCTGTTGATCTTCGTGGCGATCGGCATGGTGTCGTGGCTGGATATGGCGCGTATCGTGCGCGGCCAAACCCTCGGTCTCAAGCGTAAGGAGTTCATCGAGGCCGCGCTGGTGTGCGGCGTCTCCACGCGCAATATCGTGCTGCGGCATATCGTGCCGAACGTGCTCGGCGTGGTGGTGGTGTACGCGTCGCTGCTGGTGCCGAGCATGATCCTGTTCGAATCCTTCCTCAGCTTCCTGGGGTTGGGCACGCAGGAGCCGCTCAGCAGCTGGGGCGCATTGCTCAGCGACGGCGCCAACTCAATGGAAGTTTCACCGTGGTTGCTGCTGTTCCCGGCGGGTTTCCTGGTTGTCACTCTGTTCTGTTTCAACTTTATCGGCGATGGCCTGCGTGACGCCCTCGACCCGAAAGATCGTTAAGGAGTGCAATCATGAGCACCATTGAACATCCTCAACTGCAAACCGGCGCCGGGGTCAAAACGTCGCCGCTGCTGGACGTGAAAGACCTGCGCGTCACGTTCTCCACCCCGGACGGCGACGTGACGGCGGTGAACGATCTGAACTTCGATCTGCGCGCCGGCGAAACGCTGGGCATCGTCGGTGAATCCGGTTCCGGTAAATCGCAGACCGCGTTCGCTCTGATGGGGCTGCTGGCCAGCAATGGCCGCATCGGCGGCTCGGCCAAATTCAACGGCCGCGAAATCCTCAATCTGCCGGAAAATCAGCTCAACAAGCTGCGGGCCGAAGAGATCTCGATGATCTTCCAGGACCCGATGACCTCGCTCAACCCTTATATGCGCGTTGGCGAACAACTGATGGAGGTGCTGATGCTGCATAAGAAAATGAGCAAAAGCGAAGCCTTCGAAGAGTCGGTACGCATGCTCGACGCGGTGAAAATGCCGGAAGCGCGCAAGCGCATGCGCATGTATCCGCACGAGTTTTCCGGCGGCATGCGCCAGCGCGTGATGATCGCCATGGCGCTGCTGTGCCGGCCGAAGCTGCTGATCGCCGACGAGCCGACCACCGCGCTGGACGTGACCGTCCAGGCGCAGATCATGACGCTGCTCAATGAGCTGAAGCGTGAGTTCAACACCGCCATTATCATGATCACCCACGACCTGGGCGTGGTGGCCGGCATCTGCAACAAGGTGCTGGTGATGTACGCCGGCCGCACCATGGAATACGGCAGCGCGCGCGAGGTGTTCTACCAGCCGAGCCATCCGTACTCTATCGGTCTGTTAAACGCGGTGCCACGTCTCGACGCCGAAGGCGAAGCGTTGCTGACCATTCCCGGCAATCCGCCGAACCTGCTGCGGTTGCCGAAAGGTTGCCCGTTCCAGCCGCGCTGCCCGTACGCCATGGAGCAGTGCGCGAGCGCTCCGCCGTTGGAGCAATTTGGGGAAGGGCGCCTGCGCGCCTGCTTTAAACCGGTGGAGGCGTTGGTATGACAGCGGTAACCGACAAGAAAGTGCTGCTCGAAGTGGCCGATCTGAAAGTGCACTTCGACATTCATGACGATAAACAGTGGTTCTGGCAGCCGCCGAAAACCCTGAAAGCGGTCGATGGCGTCACGCTGCGGCTGTTCGAGGGGGAAACCCTGGGCGTGGTCGGCGAATCCGGCTGCGGCAAATCCACCTTCGCGCGCGCCATCATCGGCCTGGTGAAGGCCACCAGCGGGCGCGTCGCCTGGCTGGGGAAAGATTTGCTGGGCATGAGCGACGCCGACTGGCGGAAAACCCGCAGCGATATCCAGATGATCTTCCAGGATCCGCTGGCGTCGCTCAACCCGCGCATGACCATCGGCGAGATCATCGCCGAGCCGCTGCGCACCTACTACCCGAAAATGCCGCGTCAGGAAGTGAAGGACAAGGTCAAGGCGATGATGCTGAAGGTCGGCCTGCTGCCTAACCTGATCAACCGCTACCCGCATGAGTTCTCCGGCGGCCAGTGCCAGCGTATCGGCATCGCGCGCGCCCTGATCCTCGAGCCGAAGCTGGTGATCTGCGACGAGCCGGTCTCCGCGCTGGACGTGTCGATTCAGGCGCAGGTGGTGAACCTGTTGCAGCAGCTGCAGCGTGAGATGGGGCTGTCATTAATCTTTATCGCCCACGATTTGGCGGTGGTGAAGCACATTTCCGATCGCGTGCTGGTGATGTACCTGGGCCATGCGGTGGAGCTGGGCACCTATGACGAGGTGTACCACAATCCGCAGCACCCTTACACCAAAGCGCTGATGTCGGCGGTGCCGATCCCGGATCCGGACAAGGAGAAGGAAAAGCAGATCCAGCTGTTGGAAGGGGAGCTGCCTTCGCCGATCAACCCGCCGACCGGCTGCGTGTTCCGCACCCGTTGCCCGATCGCCGGGCCGGAGTGCGCCAAGACGCGCCCGCTGCTGGAGGGCAGTTTCCGCCACGCAGTGTCCTGCCTGAAGGTCGATCCGCTGTAATCCGCCGCTAGCCGGCAACAAAAAGCCCCGCTGGATGAGCGGGGCTTTTTTTATCCGATATGCTATCGGCGAATCACTCTTTCCACAGAATATGGCACAGCTTGTGGTCTTTCTCGCGGCAGATCAGCACGCGGGCGAACACGTCGTTGATCGGCTCGCCGTCGCTGTCCGCCAGACCGATCACCACCTCGGCGAAGAAGTCCGGGTTCAGGTCGTAATCCACGTGCTCGCGCCAGTCTTCGGAGGGATCGTACAGTTCGGCGCCGCCGCGCTCTTCAAACTGCAGGTTGAACAGCAGAATATCCGCCGGATCCAGATTGTCGCCGGCCAATTCGAGGAAGATGTCGTAGGCCTGTTCCAGCGTTTCGTCTTCGGTAAGGCGGTTATTCAAATCCATAAAAAAATCCTGATAACAAATGATTTGGCGCTATTAAAGCACGCTCGCCGCGGCTTTTACAGCAGCGGGCTGAAAAAGTAGAACAGGCGCTCGACCAGGCGATGCCAGAACGGCCGCTTCAGCCACTCTTTGGCGTTCAGCAGCTGGGAACGGGCGATGTAATCTTCCTGCACGCAGGCCAAATCGCTGCCGAAGCCGTCATCATCGATCACCAGCGTGATCTCGAAATTCAGCCACAGGCTGCGCATATCCAGATTGACGGTGCCGACCAGGCTGAGCTGGCCGTCCACCAGCACGCTCTTGGTGTGCAGCAGTCCGCCTTCGAACTGATAGATCTTGACGCCGGCCTCCAGCAGCTCGGAGAAGAACGCGCGGCTGGCCCAGCGCACCATCATCGAATCGTTGTCGCGCGGCACGATGATGCTGACCTCGACGCCGCGCAGGGCGGCGGTGCAGATGGCGTGCAGCAGATCGTCGCTCGGCACGAAGTACGGCGTGGTCATGATCAGCTGCTCGCGCGCGGAATAAACCGCGGTCAGCAGCGCCTGGTGGATCATTTCCTCGGGGAAACCGGGGCCGGAGGCGATCACCTGAATGGTATGGCCGCTCTCCTGCTCGAACGGCATGATGTTGACGTCCGGCGGCGGCGGCAGAATGCGCTTGCCGGTTTCAATCTCCCAGTCGCAGGCATAGACGATGCCCATGGTGGTGGCCACCGGGCCTTCCATGCGCGCCATCAGATCGATCCATTGGCCGACGCCCGCATCCTGTTTGAAGTAGCGCGGATCGACCATGTTCATGCTGCCGGTATAGGCGATGTAGTTGTCGATCAGCACCACCTTGCGGTGCTGGCGCAGATCCATGCGGCGCAGGAACACGCGCAGCAGGTTGACCTTCAGCGCTTCGACCACTTCGATGCCGGCATTGCGCATCATCGCCGGGTAGGGGCTGCGGAAAAATTGCAGGCTGCCGGCGGAATCGAGCATCAGGCGGCAGTGTACGCCGCGCCGGGCGGCGGCCATCAGCGATTCGGCCACCTGATCGACCAGGCCGCCGGGCTGCCAGATATAGAACACCATTTCGATGTTGTGGCGTGCCAGCTCGATGTCGCGGATCAGCGCTTTCAGCGTGTCGTCGGTGGTGGTGAGCAGCTGCAGCTGGTTGCCCTTGACGCCGTCGATGCCCTGGCGGCGGTTGCAAAGCTGGAACAGCGGTTCGGCGACCTCACTGTACTCGGTGGCGAAGATGCGGCGGCTCTCTTTCAGCTCCTTCAGCCAACGGGCGGTCGACGGCCACATGGCCTTGGCGCGCTCGGCCCGGCGTTTGCCCAGATGCAGCTCGCCGAACGATAAATAGGCCACGATGCCGAACAGCGGCAGAATGTAGATAACCAGCAGCCAGGCCATGGCTGAGGGAACCGCACGGCGTTTCATCAAAATGCGCATCGTCACGCCGGCGATCAGCAGCCAGTAGCCGAACACCATGAGCCAACTGATTACGGTATAAAATGTTGTCATAAAGGCGAAAAATCCCGTTCGCAAACCACCAATGATGAGTGTACGCACAGATCGGGCAAGGCGAAACCTTTTATCGGCGCTTATGTTACATAAATATGATGAAGTTAAGGCACTTGCTGAAAATGAAAGGGCGGTTTTTTCCCGCACGGCGCCCGCTGTGCCGCCGATAACTGCGGCTTGGATCACGGGCGGAAAGGGCTATAATGCCCGCGGTTGGCATTAGACGAACGAGTGACGGAATTATGAGACGCAGTAGAAATGAAGTGGGTCGCTGGCGCATGTTGCGGCAGAGCCAACGACGCCGGCATCGCTGGCTGGAACGCCAGTCGTGCAGCAATCGCCATATTATCCGGGTGCGCCGCCGCCTGGACGATCAGCATCGGCGCGCGCTGCTGTTTGCGGTATCCTGCGAGTGGTAAAACGAAAACAGTCCCGTGAGGGACTGTTTTGTTATGGCGCCTGGGTTATTTGCCCAGATAGGCGTTGAGCATCCAGACCTGTTTTTCCTGCTCTTTGATGTAATCGCTCATCAGCGACGCGGTGCCTTCGTCACCGGCATCTGCCGCGACCGCGAGCAGCTCACGCTGCTGTTGCAGCAAGACTGAATACCCTTCCAACAGGCCGCGCAGCGTGCCTTTATCATCGGTCACATTGGTGTGTTCCTTGATGTCGGCGGTTTTCAGATAGTCGCTGAAAGCGTGGCGCGGCTGCGAGCCCAGCGTCAGAATGCGTTCCGCCAGCTCATCCACCTTGGTCAGCAGATCGTTATATGTCTCTTCGAATTTCGCGTGCAGTTCAAAGAACTGCGGGCCGGTAATATTCCAGTGATAGCCGCGCACATTCATATACAGCACCTGATAGTTCGCCAACAGCGCATTCAGCGCCTCGGCGAGTTTTGCCGATTGTTTACTGTCGAGGCCGATATGGGTTTTCGCTGCTTTCTTTGCCGTTGCCATAATAATCTTCTCCTGATTATTTGTTCCGATAGTAGACAGAATCAATTTCCATAGCTGTTACAGTAACCGGATTTATCGCAGGGTTAAACACGATAACAGGCATTATTGCCATCGCTCAAACCGATGACGATAAATCCGTCGAGCAAATTGCCGAATCAGTTTACGCAGGTTCCGCAGGCGAAAAAAGCCGCTTTTATCGGTTACTTGCGCAGCGCCAGTTTTACCGCGCCGGCGCCCAGCGCCATTAACAGCGCGGCGGCGATCAGCACCGTAATAAAGGCGCGATCAAAGGCCAAGCGCGCCAGCTGTGTCAGCTGCTGCGCGCGATCGGCCGCCAGCCCGGCCGCCAGCCGCAAAGCTTCGTCGATGCTGTCGTAGGCCAAATCGCTGACCGGCAACTCCGCCGGCAGCGCCAGGCTGTGGCTGTAAACCGCGGTCATCAACCCGCCGAGCAACGTCACGCCCAGCACGCCGCCCAGCTCGTAGGAGACGTCTTCGATAGATGCCGCCATGCCGGATTTCTCTTCCGGCGCGTTCAGCATGATGGCGGTGGAGGCGGCGGTGATCACGCCGCCGAGGCCAAAGCCCACCAGCGCCAGGCTGACCAATTGCGGCGCCATGCCGCTCTGGTACCACGCGGCAAGACCGGCGATGCCGAGGGTAGTCAGGACAAAGCCGCCGAGGATGATGCTGCGTTCGCCGTAGCGCGGCAACAGCAGGCCGGCTACGGGCCCCGCCAGCGCCGAGGCCAGCGGGATCGGCAAAATAAACAGCGCCGCCTGCAGCGGGCTGAGGCCGAGCACCAGCTGCAGGCGTTGGCTGAGCACCAGCTCGACGCCGATCAGCGCCACCATCGACAGCAACGCCACGCCGATGCCGCCCGCGAACAACCGGTTGCGGAACAGGGAGAAATCGATCATCGGGTGGGCGCTGCGCTGCTGACGACGCACGAACAGCACCAGGAACAACACGCCGATCGTGGCCGCCACGAGGAGGGCGATCGCATCAGGCGTTGGCTTGCTCAGCTCCTTCAGCGCATAGATAGCGCCGACCAGGCCAATCATGATCTGCACCGAGCCGACGATGTCCGAAGGGCGCGGGTTATCGCCACCGCAGCGCGGGATCAGTTTCCACGCCAGCGGCCAGACCAGCAGCACGACCGGCACATTGATCAGGAACACTGAACCCCACCAGAAATACTCCAGCAGCAGGCCGCCGACCACCGGGCCGATGGCCGCGCCGCCGGAGGCCACCGAGGCCCAGATGCCGATCGCCAGCGCGCGCTCGCGTTCGTCGGTAAAGACGTGGCGCACGATGGACAACGTGGCGGGCATCATCATCGCCGCGCCAACGGCGAGGAACACGCGGGCGGCGATCAGCCACTCGGCGGTGGGCGAGAACGCGGCGCACAGCGACGCGACGGCAAACACCGGTAGCCCGGCGAGAAACAGCCGTTTATGGCCGATGCGATCGCTCAGCATGCCGGCACCGGGCAGCAGGCCGGCCACCACCAGCGGATAGGCGTTGACGATCCAGAGTTTTTGCGAGGCGCTGGCGTCCAGCGCCTGGGTTAAGCGCGGCAGGGCGGTATATAACACCGTCATATCGATGACGATCAGGAACAGGGCGCTGGCGACCATCGTCAGGATCAACCAGCGGTTCTTGGCGTACATAATTCATATCCAGTTAACGTGGGCGGCGCGGAGGCGCCGCCATTCGGGTAAGCCACCGGCGACGCCGGGTGGTATACTGATGATAATATATATCCATACGTTCGTATTGAAAAGAAGGGTTTCTTAATGGGACGTCAACGCAGCATCGATCGCGACAAGGTTTTGGACACCGCCGAAGAGATCGTCGCCACCCAGGGTGCCGCCGGCTTGACCATCGACGCTGTCGCCAAAGCGATGGGGATCTCCAAGGGCGGGGTGCAGTATTGCTTCGGCAGCAAAGACGCGCTTATCGATGCCATGTTCGATCGCTGGGGCAGTGCCTACGAGGCGCTGTTCGCCGCTATCGCCGGCGACGATCCTTCGCCGCAGACCGCCGTGCGGGCGCATATGCTGGCCACCCACAGTTCGGATCAGACCGCCAGCGCCAAGGCCGCCGGGCTGATGGCGACGCTGATCCAAACGCCGGAGCATCTGGCGAGTACGCGCGAATGGTATCGCAGCCGCATCGCCGGTTTGGATTTGACGACGGAAGAAGGCAAGCGCGCGCGCCTGGCGTTTCTCGCCACCGAAGGCGCCTTTATGCTGCGTTACTTTGGTTTGATGGATATCAGCCAGGCGGAATGGGAAACGATGTTTACCGATATGCAGGCGTTGATTTTAACTGAGGGTGCCTATCGCACTGATAGCTAGCAAAGCCCGCAGTGAAAGGCGTATGTTTATCGAACAAGATATTCCCTCGAAGAACTTTTAAGCCAGCCACTCCGTGCTGGCTTTTTTTTGCAGGCAAGCGCCCAGGCAGGGCCCCCTGGAGCCAGGGGGCGGGGGGGTTATTTGCGGGCGTCCAACAGCGCTTGGGCGTTTTCTGCGGTAACGACGGTCCACGGAATGTAGTAATGCTTCTGCGTGCCACCCTCCCATTTCAGATCCTTGGCGTACTGCTTCCAGATGTCCGACTGTGGTTGATAGCTTTCACCTTTCACGGCGCGCAGCGCGACGTCAATGGAACCCTGCATCTGGCCTTTGGCATCTTGCAGAATAGAGACCATTTCACCGGCCTGTACCGCATGAATCGCGTCGGAAACGCCGTCAACGCCGGCAATTGCGAAGTCCTTCACATTCAGGCCGGCGCCTTTAATTGCCTCGATAGCGCCCAGCGCCATCTCGTCGTTTTGGCCAATCACGCCGTTGATTTTACCCCGGTGTTTCTGCAGCCAGTTTTCCATCAACGGCTGCGCTTCCGCGCGTGACCAGTTGGCCGTTTTGCGCTCAAGTACCGTGACCTGGCCGGCGCCGCACTCGGCAATCGCTTTATCGTTACCCTTGCCGCGCTGGATCTCGCCGCTGCCGCCTTTCGGGCCTTCGATAATCACTACGTTCACCTTCTGGTTCTTGCAGTCGAGTTTGTCCAGTACGGCTTTGGCTTCCAGATACCCCCCCAACTCGTCATTAGACACCACTTCAGACGTCATCGCGTCCGTGTTCAGGCGCGCGTTGGTGACCACCACCGGGATTTTGGCTTCGTTGGCATTAGTGACGATATCGATATTGGCTTCAAAATCCATAGGGTTGACGATAATGGCATCGGCGCGCGTTTGGATAGCGGTGGCGGCCTGATCGTTTTGCACCGATGCATCATAACGCCCATCGTAGAACGTCAGCACGGCTTCGCCGCTTTTCACCGCCGGGTGTTCCTTCCCGAACCTTTCCATCAATTGCACGAACTCGGCTTTGTTGCCGTACATCAATACCGCGATTTTAACCGGGGCGGCCTGAGCAGCCGACAGGCTGCCCAGCATCAGGGCAGAGGCAAACAACGCTATCTTGGTCTTATTCATGGTTTTCTCCTGGTAGAGTTGGGTCTGATGTTATTAATCGCGCTGTTGCTTACGCGAGGGGTCGAGCAAGACGGCAAGGACGATCAATGCGCCTTTGATAATTTGTTGGTAATACGATTGCACGCCGAGCAGATCGAGGCCGTTATTCATCACCCCGATAATCAGCACGCCGAAGAAGGTGCCGACCAGCGTACCGACGCCGCCGGCCATGCTGGTGCCGCCGATCACTACCGCCGCGATGGCGTCCAGCTCATACCCTGCGCCGGCGTTGGTCTGCGCCGAACCGGTGCGCGCCGTGAGGATCAGGCCGGCGATACCGGCCAGCGCGCCGCACAGCGTATACACCAGTATTTTGATGCGGGTCACGTTAATCCCCGAGGTGCGCGCGCTTTTCGGGTTGCCGCCGACGGCGTAGATGTAGCGCCCGAAGAGGGTTTTATTCAGCACGAGCCAGGCGAGGGCGAACAGCACGATGAAGATGATGACGGGCACAGGAACGCCGCCGACATAGCCATTGCCTAACCAGCGGAAATCGCTGTTCAATTGCGATACCGGATTGCCGTTGGTGGTCAACATGGTTAAACCGCGCGCCGCGGAGAGCATGCCCATGGTGACGATAAACGGCTGCAGCCGGTAGCGCGCCAACACGGTGCCGTTCACCAGGCCGCAAACGATGCCGATACCCAGCGCCACAATCAGCGGCGCCATGACGGCGGTCGCGGTGTCGCCGATAGCCAATCCGCTGTTGTTGGTGGCGAAGCGGGCGGCGACGATCCCGCTTAAGGCCAGCACCGAGCCCACGGAGAGATCGACACCGGCCGTAATGATGACAAAGGTCATGCCGATGGCCAGAATGCCGTTGATCGAGACTTGGCGCAGGACGATCAGGGTGTTTTCATTGCTGAGAAAATAGTTGCTGCTCCAGGCCCCCTGAGCGACCTGATATTCGCCAATCAGCGCCACGATCAGGCACAGTGCGAAAAAGGCGATGATAATGCCGTATTTGTGCATACGGCGCTTATTGCGGGTGAAAAATGAAATTCCTGGTGATAAGGAGTGGGCGCTGCTCATTTTTTTTCTCTCTCTGTTAAACCGCAAGTTTCATCAGTGCTGCCTGGGTCGCATCGGCTGCCGAAAGCTCGCCGGCCAACTGCCCGTCACGAAACACCAATATGCGATCGCTCATGCCGATAATTTCCGAAAGCTCGGAGGAAACCATAATGATCCCTTTGTTTTGCAGGGCGAACTCCGACATAAATCGATAGATCTCTTTCTTGGCCCCGACGTCGATACCGCGCGTCGGCTCGTCGAGCAGCAAAACCTCCGGATCCAGCAGCGCCCAACGGCCCAGCACGACCTTTTGCTGGTTGCCGCCGCTCAGGTTGCCCACGGGCTGTTCGCCATCGTGGGTTTTAACGTTGAAGCGCTGGATCATGTCGCGGGTTCGCGCCTGCTCCCGTTTCTCGCTGACAAACCCCATCCGGCTGATGGTGGCAAAAGAGGCGATATTGATGTTTTCACTGACGGAGCGGCACAGCACCAGAGCGGTTTCCTTGCGATCTTCCGTCACGTAGGCAATACCGCTGTCGATGGCCTTGCGCGGAGAATGGCGGTTCAGCGTCTTGTCGCCCACGCGGATCGTGCCGCTGTCGGCATGCTGAACGCCGAAGATAAGATCGAGAAACTCGCTGCGGCCCGATCCCACCAGCCCATAGATGCCCAGGATCTCACCGTGCTTCAGTTGCAGGCTGATATCTTTTATCTTGCTGCGCCAACACAGGTTGTTGATCTCCAGCAAGATCTCTTCGCCGGGCTGATTGAATTTGGCGAACTCGCTGTCGTACTCGCCGCCAATAATGTGTTCGATCAGCTGTTCACGAGTAATGTCGGCGATATAACCTTCATGGATATAGGCGCCGTCGCGGAAGATGGTGTAGCTGTCCGCGATTTGGAATATCTCTGACAAACGGTGGGAGACATAGATAATGCCTTTACCTTTCGCCGCCAGTTGCTGAAGCGTCTGAAAGATTTTTTGCGCATCCTCTTCGCCAATCGCCGAGGTGGGTTCATCCATGATGATGATGTCGGCATTGGCATGCGACAGCGCCTTGGCGATCTCGACCAGCTGTTGCTCGGCGACGCTCAGGTTGCGCATTTTTTCTCGTGCGTCGATCTTGAAATCAAGTTCTTTGAGCAGGCGGGTCGTGCGCTGGTTGAGCGTTGTGAAGTCGACGAATCCCAGGCGTCGCGGCTCACGGCCCAGCCAAATGTTTTCGGCCACCGTCAAATCCGGGATCGCGCTCAGTTCCTGCTGCACGATGGCGATGCCGGCATTGAGGGCTTCCCGAGGATGATGAAATTCGCAGCGTTGGCCATTGATAAAAATGTCGCCGCCATCGGGTTGAATAAAACCCATCAGAATGCTGAGAAAGGTGGATTTACCCGCGCCGTTGCCGCCGCACAGGGCATGAATGGATCCACGCCGCAGGCAAAACTCCGCATTCTTCAGCGCCACGACCGGGCCAAAGGCTTTCCTGACGCCGCTGACCTCCAGCAGATAGGCGGGCGCTGGCGTATGGGGATCTCGCGTCACAGTTGCACCTCCGGGTAGGTCTGCTGCAAGCGTTGCAGGTAACGTTGATAAAGCGTTTCGTATTGCGCCTGTCTGTCGGCGTTTGGCCGTGTGCGCGTGGCTTCATCCAGCGCAACAAAGCGTTGGCACAGTTCGGCCAGCAGCGCGCCGGCGTTCCGGCGCGGATCGTCGGCCAACATCGTCGCCCACATCGCCTGAACGGCGCCGCCCAGCGCGGCGGTCTCTTTGGCTTTCAGACAGACCACCGGGCACCCCATTACGTCCGCGACGATGTGTCGCCAGGCGGTGCTGCGGGCGCCGCCGCCGGTGAGGCGGATCTCGCGCGCTTCGATGCCCTGACGGCGAAACAGCTCGATGCCGTAGCGCAGGCCGTAGGTGGCGCTTTCGACCACCGCCAGGCAGAGATTGGCGCGGGTAAAGTTGTCGCTATCGAGGTTATGCAGGCTGGCGCGCGCGTGGGGCAATGGCGGAACGCGTTCGCCGTTGAAGAACGGCAGCATCTCAACACCGCCTGCGCCGGGCGAAGCCTGTGCCAATAAACCGTTAAAGCCGGCAAGGTCTTCGTCCAGCAGCGTTTGTACCGCAGTGGTGGCCGAGGTGACATTCATGGTGCAAATCAATGGCAGCCACCCGTTGGTGCTGGAGCAGAAGCCGGCAATCATGTCCGATTCCGCCGTGACGGGGGCGGCGGACCAGGCGAATAGCGTGCCGGAGGTGCCCAGGCTCAGGGTGAGGGTGCCGGCCTCGATGTTGCCGGAACCGATGGCCGCCATCATGTTGTCGCCGCCGCCGGTCGAGACCCGAACTGCCGGGCCGAGGCCGAGCTTCTCTGCGGCAGCGGGGCGCACCGTGCCGATGCAGCAGTCCGCGCTTTTGAGCGGCGGCAGGGCATGCCACAGGCGGCCGCTGTCGTCGATGAGATCGACGGCGGTTTTGCTCCAGCGACGGGTGCGCACATCGAACAACCCGGTGCCGGAAGCGTCGCCATACTCCGCTACGCGCTCCCCGGTCAGCCAGAAGTTCAAGTAGTCATGGGGCAACAACACGGTATGCAGTTGTGCCCACAACGCCGGATGGTGCGTCTTGAACCAAAGGATTTTTGACGCGGTATAACCGGTGGCGATCCGCAGGCCGAGTGTTTCCAGCGAGCCGTTGGCCCCGCCGAGCTGTTGCAGGAGCCGTTCGTTTTCCTCTGCGGTTTCGGTATCGCACCACAGCTTGACGCTGTGCAGCACGTTGCCGTCTGCGTCCAGCGGTACAAACCCATGTTGTTGGCCAGAGACCCCCAGAGCATGAATCTCCCGTGCATCAACGCCGGCGTTAGTCACGGCTTGGCGAAAAGCGATGACTAACGCCTCTATCCACCAGTCGGCCTCTTGTTCGCGCCGGCCATTGGCTTGGCTGATGAGGCGGTGAGGGGCATTGCCCTCACCGAGGATCACGCCCTGTGCGCTGTCGACAATCACGACTTTCGTGCCTTGCGTACCGCAGTCTATGCCAGCATAGAGCGCCATAGGATCACTCCATTTCCAGCATGATTTTGATGTCTGAGGCATGTCCCGCCGCCGCGCGCTCGAAGGCGGCTACACTGTCGGAGAACTTGTAGGTTTGGCTTATCAATGGCTGGACGCGCAACTTGCCGCTGCTCAACAGCCGCAGCGTGCGCGGGTACATGTTGGCGTAGCGGAAAATGGTCTTGAAGGTGATTTCCTTGGCCTGTGCGGCGACGATATCCAGCGGCGCAGCATCTATCGGCATGCCGACCAGCACGGCGGTCGCCCCTGGCGCCGCATGTTCGGCCAGCGTTGCAATAGCCGGTTTTGCGCCGCTGCATTCAAACACGACATCGGCGCCATTGCCGCTGGTGAGCGCAGCCACTTTCCCCGCCAGGTCGCCGGTTTTGATATTGACGGCGTGCAGCCCCTCGTAACTGGCCGCCACGGCGAGTTTTTCGTCGAACAGATCGCAAATAATGACGTCCGAGCAGCCGCCCGCCAGCGCCGCGAGGGCGGTGACCACGCCGATCGGCCCGGCGCCGATCACCAGCGCGATATCGCCGGGTTTGATCCCGGCTTTGGTGGCCGCTTGCATGCCGATAGCTAAGGGTTCCACCATGGCGCCTTCAGCGAAACTGACGTTGTCCGGCAATTTGAACGTGAAGGCGGCAGGGTGGATGACGGTTTCGCGCAGGCAGCCGTGCACCGGCGGCGTTGCCCAGAAGCGAACGGCCGGGTCAAGGTTATAAATACCGGCGCGCGTCTGCGTCGAGTTGAGATCGGGAATGCCGGGCTCCATGCAAACGCGATCGCCGATGCTGAGGTGAGTGACGTTTTTACCTGTCGCGAGCACCACCCCGGAGGCCTCATGGCCGAGCACCATCGGAGCATTAACCACGAACGGGCCAATGCGTCCATGCTGATAATAGTGAACATCACTGCCGCAGATGCCCACGGAATGAATTTTTATCTGCACATCATCGGGCCCCAGCGTTTCGGCAAGCTGGACGTCCTCGATAGCGATTTCCCCCGCTTTGGCCAACACTAATGCTTTCATATTGCCTCCTGGTGAATCATTTTTATGGTAACGGTATCATTTCAATGCGGCGATAGTGAGCTAAAGCGGGTGGTTAAACTGTGATCGATGTTGGAATTACTCGACTGGAGTTAATTTTGCTGGTGGGTTGTTATTCAATATAGGGATGAAGATCACAAAATCGGCGGGGCAATGACGGTTTTAATATCAGCATGCTGATATCGATACCGTTACTTTGCAGGGGAAGTGATGAAAAAACAACAAGGTGCCATAGCCGCTACGCTGGAATATTTGCGCGAGGCGGACATTGTTTTGACCGAAGAAGAACAGCAACGCATTGAAATTGCGACATTTGGCCTGGCCGACTATCCCGTCTCAGGGCTGCAGCTGCTGACCTATGTCAACTCACCTCGGTATTGTGCGAAAGAGTTGGTGCTGTTTCCGGGGCAAACCTGCCCGGAACATTTGCATCCTCCTTTCGCCGGCACGCCCGGCAAGCAAGAGACGTTCCGCTGCCGCTGGGGCGAGGTGTTTCTGTTTGTCGATGATGAAAACCTGACGCTTAATGACGCCGGCGGCGAACCGGTATGCCGAGTACCAGAGGGGGCGGAGCCTTGGTATACCTGCAATCGCTATATCCTCCTGCGGCCTGGCGAACAATACACCATCGCGCCCAATACCCGGCACTGGTTTCAGGCTGGAAAGCGCGGGGCGGTGGTGTCCGAGTTCTCTTCCGAGAGCCGTGATGAGTTGGATATCTTTACCGATCCCCGGATTAACCGCCTGGCAGGCGTAAACCATTAGCGCCACGATGAAAGTTCTGTCATGATGTTGTTAATGGTACAAAATGATACTCTAAGCTAAGGAGCTGCATTTGGCAGTGGGTCGAGGACGGAAAGCGACGCTGGCTAGCGTGGCCGCACAGGCAAACGTCAGTAAAATCACCGCGTCGCGGGCATTTTCACAGCCGGACAAGGTTCATCCGGAAACGCTGCGCCGTATTCGGGAGACCGCTGCCGAACTCGGTTATGTGGTCAATGCCGCGGCGCGTAACCTGCGTGCGAAAAGCAGCAGAACCATCGGCATCGTCAACCCTGATATGGCCAACCCGTTCTTTGGCGGCCTGACACGCTTGATGACGCTTGAAGCGCAAAAAATGGGGTATGACACCCTGGTGTTCGACTCCTATGAGTCTCAGGAAAGCGAAGACAGAATCATCGACAAACTGATTGGCTACAACGTCGATGCGATCATTCTCTCGGTTATCTCCAACGATCATCTGTACCAGCCTTCCTATCTAAAACGGTTGGAAACATTGAATATCCCGGTGGTACTGATCGATCGGGAGCTGGATAATCGCCACTGCAGCGGGGTGTACATCGATAACCTGGACTGCGGCCTCCAGGCGGGGCGCTGGCTGCTGGAACAGAAAGCGCAGCGGGTGGTGGTGGTATCCGGGCCGGAGAACTCCAACGTGGCACGGGACAGGGTCACAGGGCTGCAGGCGGCACTGCAAGGGAAAGTGGCGTCGCTTGAAGTGCTGTATGCCGATTTCTTTATGGATGTCGCCTGGCAAGAGACGAGCCGATGGCTGGCCAATAACCGCGCGCCGGACTTTTTCGTCGGCTGCAATAACCAGATCTCTCTGGGCATTATCAAGGCCTGCATCGAACATCGGCTGCCGTTGATGCAGGACGTAGCGCTGTTCAGCATCGATGAGGTTTCGCATGCCGAGATCTACGGTTTTCATTTCCCCTGCGTGTCGCACGATTTGCAAGAGATCGCCTGGCAAGCGTTGAATCTGGCGATCCGTCGTATTGCCGACCCCGAGATCAAACCGGGCAAGGTGGTGGTGCGGGGAAAACTCGTCGCGTAACGGCGCCGCCGTTCGCCTTATCCGTCATTTTTCAGCGCGTTGCACTATTTTTGGCTCATTCCGCCCGGCGGGACGGATGAGCAGCCACAAACCGCTTCCTGCCGTCGCCGCGCCTAGCAGCATGGGCCAGGAAAGGGGTTCATTGAACATTAACCCCGCCCAGCAGAAGGTGACGAAGGGACTGAGAAACAGCAGGCTCGTCACGCGCAGCGCAGAAGTGAGCCGTAGACACAACCAGTACAGACCGTAACCGGCCAGCGTCGCCAGTAGCGCGGTCCAAAGCACGCCGCACACAAACCCCGTCGTTACCGTTGGCAGCAGCGGGCCTTCATTGCCGGCCAGCGCGGCGAAAGCCAGCGCGGAAACCGCGCTTTGTATCCCCAGCGTGGCCGGCAAACTCATTACGTGCGCCCGCGGCAGCCGTTCCTGCCACAGCGTTGCCAGCGCGAGCGATAGCATCCCCGCCAGCGGCAACAGGTAACTCCACAATGGGGCGTCTCCCCATGAGATGGCGCTGCCGGTCGCCAGCGTTACCCCGCTAACCCCCAAGGTTAAACCGGACCAAACGCGACCATCGGGCAGGCGGCGTTGCAACAACATGCTCAGCAGTGCCGTGCCGAGAGGGAGCAAATCGGCGATGAGTGCGGCCAACCCGGCCGGCACGCCATATTCGATGCCTTTGCTGACGCCGGTCAGGTAACCGGTCATGGCGAGCAACCCAATCCCGGCGTGAACAGCTATCGTCAGCGGAGATGCGCGCCTGATGGCGCTCAGACTAAACGGCAGCAACGCGAACGTGACCACCACGCAGCGCCAAAACGCCACCAGCAACACCGGCGCGTAATCAGCGGCGAAGCGGATGCCGACGAAGCCGGAGCTCCAGGCCACGATCAGCAGGACCTCGGCCACAGCCAGCCAGAGGGCGGCTTTGCCGTGATGTTTGCCGCAGTGGGAAGAGGGGCGAAATGATGGCAGGGACATGATGGTCACCTCCTTTCCGCCCGATGGTAGTGTGTGGCTATAATTTAATAAATCGAATAATTTTCGTTCAGTTGTTTAATGGAGTTAAATCATGCGACCGACATTGGATATCGATCTCTTGCGCACTTTTCATGCCATTGCACGTTTGGGGCAATTTCGCGCGGCGGCGGCATTTGTCAATCGCAGCCCCGCCGCCGTGAGCGTGCATATCCAGCGCCTGGAACAGGTGGTGGGTGGGCGCCTGCTGGAGCGTGACAATCAGTCCGTGGTGCTGACGCCGCTGGGAAGCAAGCTGCTGGCCTCGACGCTCGGGCTGCTGAGCGCTCATGACGATATTCTGCGGGAACTGCAGGGCGCGCCGCTAAGCGGCCATATCAAATTGGGATTGCCTGATGAGTACGCCTCTCATGTGATACGTCATATTTTGCCGCGGTTTGCCGACAGTTTTCCCGCGGTGGAGTTGGAGGTCTCTACCGCTGCCAGTCAGGCGCTGGTGGAACAAATTGGTCGTAATCGGCTGCATCTCGCGCTGGTGGTTCAACCCTCGGGGAGACACTGTCAGACACCGGTCGCGGTGACAGTACCCGTGTGGGCCGGAGGCCGTTCGCTGGCGCTGCAGGCTAACCGGCCGCTGCCGCTGGCGTTGCATGCCGCCGACTGCCCTTATCGCGAAGCGATGCTCGAGGCGTTGACGTCGGCGGGGCGACAATGGCGGGTCATTTTAAGCAGTCCCTCGGCCAGCGTGGTGGCCTCTTGCGTAGAGGCGGGGCTAGCCGTCACGTTGCTCGATCGGGCACGACTCTCTGGTGCGATGCGGATACTCGAAGCGTTGCCACCGGTCGCGCCGTATGAGGTGCAACTGCTGCGATCTTTCGCCGCCGACGGCGAGCCCGCGACGGCGATGCTGGAGAAAGTCATCGGCGAGTATTTTAAGGGCGGTGAACACATCGTGCAGTAAACGCGGCCAAACCTATGTGGGCCGCTTCACATCCTGCAGCCCAAACAGCGTAGCCGCATTGCGAGCCAAAATAGCGTTCACGTCTTCCTCCGGCAAACCCGCGCGCCGGATGTAGTCCAGCGTGGTTTGAAACAGTTCGCCCGGTTGGAACGGGAAATCGGTGCCGAACAGCAGTTTCTTAATGGACGTCGCCTGGCAAGAGACGAGCCGTTGGCTGGCCAATAACCGCGCCCCGGACTTTTTCGTTGGCTGCAATAACCAGATCTCCCTGGGCATCATCAAGGCCTGTATCGAACATCGGCTGCCGTTGATGCAGGACGTGTCGCTGTTCAGCATCGATGAGGTTTCGCATGCCGAGATCTACGGTTTTCATTTCCCCTGCGTGTCACACGATTTGCAAGAGATCGCCTGGTAAGCGTTGAATCTGGCGATCCGCCGTATTGCCGATCCCGAGATCAAGCCGGGCAAGGTGGTGTTGCGGGGAAAACTCGCCGCGTAACGGCATCTCTGCTTTTGTATGGGGGATAAAAGGAGCAGAAGGAGGCGTTACATCCAATAGGCCGGTATGTTCGGTGGGCAATAGAACAACACTCCCGCTATTGATGCAGGGTTCATTCGTTCATAGAGTTATATGGCTGTATATAAATACAGTAACTCTGTGAGGATAATATGATGAATACCTGCCCTGATATCGCTACGTTACGAAACACTCTTCCTGGCGCAGTCGGCGAATTGATCGCCGTGACCGCATACTACGGCGATTGGAATGCCGGCAATCGTCAACCCATCGGCGGCGGTATCTTCGTCGCCAAAGCACAATCGACACCGATGGATGATGGCGGGATGTTCATCCGCCCCAACGCTGCTTGGTTGTGGGTGCGCGTCTTGGATGTTGCTGGCACGGTGTCGCCTTATATGTTCGGCGCGAAAGGTGACGGTATTTCAGAGGATGCCGCTGCCATTCAAGCCGCTCACGATTATGCCAGTTCGCAGGCTGTATCCAGCGGTTCACGCGTATTGAAAAACGGGAATCTGCAGTTCGGGAGCGGGCAATTTAAATGTACGGAAACGCTGAAGCTGGATTTGAAAACCGTCGATTACGATTTCTCCGGCGCCTTGCTGGATTTTAGCGCCATGACACAGGGCAACGCCACCGACCGTAAAGTCGCGATTCAATGGCAAAACAACGCCGGTTATACCCAGGGCAATCTCAGCGTGAAAAATTTGCGTATGATTGGCCCTGGCGCCAATTCATTTGTCGATGGCATGACGTTTTCTACTTCGCTCTCGGCTAGCTATGGCCGCAATTCGCTGACCTTTATCGGCGGTGGGATCGAAGGTTTTGCCTATGGCATAACCGGCACTACCGATTTCTACTTCCTGCGTATGTATGGCTTTAGTTTCAATCACTGCGACATTTGCTATTACTTCCCCGACAATACTTCCAATTCCGGTGAAGAGATGAATTTCCACAGCTGTATTTTCGCTCAGAGCAATTGCGGTGTGAAACTACAGGGGGGCTACAGCTATTTCTTAAACTGTTCCTTTGATTACATTTACGGTAAGAACGGGCCGCAAGCCTCCTCCAGCCATGTCGGAAAGTATATGCATATCGAGGGTGGGCAACATATTTTCCGCGATTGTCACGTTGAGGGCTATGGCCCACAAAATTACATCCTGAACATTCCGGATGCTAAACGGTGCAAGGTCAACATTATCGGCGGTCTGTTTACCTTCAAAGCCGGCGGTAGCCCAACGGCCTATCCGACAACCTCTAACCCATTCTATGTGGGTGATTTGGCGCGAGTGGTATTTGATAAAGTCAATATCGGTCAGATGCAACAAGGTGGTGACACCAACGTCAGTGGTTGGATTGATGGCACGGGTTCTGTCTCTTTGCGTAATACGCAATTGCCTATCGCCTGGCCTTATCTGTTAACTCAGGTGCGAACCGATACCGCTGTGCAGGACAATTGGCTGGATGGCACGACGTATAGCAACGGTAGCGACAAATGGACTGAGGAAGTTTGGGTTCTGCCGCCGGGAGGCGTTAATACGGTACGCAAATCTCGCTACGGGTGGGGTACGACTAACAGCACCAATTTCAGCCTTATCCGCCAGGCCGATTTCGTTTCATTGGGGCGCAACGCGGCGGCTGGTAATGGTGTGTTCCAGGCGGTGCTGGGAACCGTCAGCCTGAAAGGCTATGGCAGCGTTATTCACCATGTTCGCGCCAACACTTACGCGGGTGATGGGCAACGCTGCCAGGTCAAAATCCTATGGGCGAAACTGCGCGAATATGGTCCGCAACAAGACGTTGAACCCCAAATTCTCAAGCAGCAAACCGGTCACGTTTACACCTATCAATTTAGCGGCAATGAATCTGATCTGAAGAGCGTTATCATCCCAGGCCAAATGCAGGGCTATCCTACGCAGCCTCCCGCCTTCGAGCGAGCGCCAGACTGGGCTACGCACGCTTTCTTGCTTATTGACGTCACCGAAATGAAAAGCAACTTTGACCTGCGCATTACGGATGTTTACCTGCGACAGGTCTGACGCAGTTTCCCAACATTGACCGGTTCACGACATGTCGCACATCCCGTTATTACGAGGGGTGTGCGACATTGAGGACGCAGCGTTTTGCGCGGCTGTCGCTGGCCTGCGTGAAGCGCAACGTGAAAGAACCGCATAAAACCCACTTGGGCTAGCCGAAATCCGGGGCCGGAATGGGGTCTCCTGCCTGTTACTGAATGAGGACGGATCTTCAGTCCGCGCCCAGCCCAAACAGCGCAGCCGCATTGCGATCCAAAATGGCGTTCACATCTTCCTCCGGCAAACCCGCGCGCCGGATGTAGTCCACCGTGGTTTGAAACAGTTCGCCCGGTTGGAACGGGAAATCGGTGCCGAACAGCAGCCGCTCAGTGCCGAAAGTCGCTGCCGCCGCTTGCAACGCGGGCACCTGATCGTGGCCTACCGTGTCGTACCACATGCGCAGGGCGGCGCGGCTTGGGGGTTCCGGCGTATTCGGCGCCTCCCACGCGACGGTTTGGTCGAGGCGTTCCAGCGTCATCGGTAGCAGGCCGCCCAGATGCGGCACAATGATTTTCATCTCCGGAAAGCGTTGGGGGATGCCGTTGAGGATAAAGTGCATGGCGGCGACCGTGTCTTCGATCGGCGCGCCGATCGACCAGGTCAAGGCGTAATCGGCGATGAGCGGCGAGTGCGCGCCGCGGCCGGCGGGATGAATGGCCAACACGCTGTGGCGGCGATTGAGTTCCTGATAGAGCGGCTCAAACAGCGGGTTGGCGATAGACAGCCCGAGCACTGAGGTGGTGATGCAGGCGCCCAGCATATTGAGCTGGGTAAGGGCCCTTTCAAGCTCGCGTAACGCAGCGTCGATATGCGGCAGCGGCAAGGAAGCGATAGCCCGAAAGCGGGTGGGATAACGCGTTACCAGTTCCGCATATTCATCATTGATCCGGCGCGCGGCATCAACGGCCGCCTGTTCGTCTTCCAGATGCGGCGACAGCGGCGTCGCCGACAGGATTTGCATGTCGATACCGGCGCTGTCCAGCAGGGCGAAGCGCGCGTTGAGTTCACGCTCGCTGCGGCCGGCGCCCAATTGCCGATAGGCGGCGACTTCGTGCACGCCATGCGCTTGCAAAAGATCCAGATACTCTGTGCTCCACAGGTGAGCGTGTACGTCGAGTCGCATCGGTCGATCTCCGGAGTTCGCGGCGATGCCGCAGGTTCAGGAGAGTATAGGCGGGCGACGCGGCAGCCCCTGGCGGGAGGGCATTTTTTCTACCGACGGGTTAGGATGAGAGCACGCATTGATCCGGGAACGGCGCGCGGACGGGCGTTCCCGGTATTGGGCGGGCTGGAGATCAGAACACCTGTTTGAACGGTTTCACCGTCACGTCGGCGTAGACGCCGGCGGCGATATAAGGATCCTGCTGCGCCCAGGCCTGAGCTTCCGCCAGCGACTCGAATTCGGCGATCACCGTCGAACCGGTAAAGCCGGCCGCGCCGGGATCGTTGCTGTCGATGGCCGGGTTAGGGCCGGCGACCACCAGGCGGCCGGCGTCGCGCAGCGCCTGCAGACGCGCCAGGTGTGCCGGGCGCACCGCCAGACGGTTTTCCAGCGAGTGGGGGACGTCTTGCGCGTAGATCAGATAAAGCATGTTTCACCTTTAAAATCATGGCAATAAAACGGTGCTACCAAGGTAACGCAAAAGGCGCAGCAGGGGAACGGTGCGCGGCGAATTTCCCGGCGGATTGGCGCTTATGCCTTGAAGCCGCTACTTTTTATTCGTATAGTGCGGCGCGCTTAAACTGATATGCCATTGAGGTGAGGATATGACGGAACTGGTAAGGGAAAAACTCGATTTGCCGGCGGGCAAAAGTAAACTGCTGCTGCACTCTTGCTGCGCGCCGTGTTCCGGCGAGGTGATGGAAGCGATCCAGGCTTCCGGGATCGAGTACGCCATTTTCTTCTATAACCCCAACATTCACCCGCAAAAAGAGTATCTGCTGCGCAAGGAAGAGAACATCCGTTTCGCCGAGCAGCACGGGGTGCCGATCATTGATGCCGATTACGACACCGACAACTGGTTCGCCCGCGCCAAGGGGATGGAGAATGAACCGGAGCGCGGCATTCGTTGCACCATGTGTTTTGACATGCGTTTCGAGCGCACGGCGCTGTATGCGCATGAGCACGGTTACGACACTATCTCCAGCTCGCTGGGCATTTCGCGCTGGAAGAACATGCAGCAGATCACCGACTGCGGCATCCGGGCGGCGGAAAAATATCCCGATCTGGTGTACTGGGATTACAACTGGCGCAAGAAGGGTGGTTCGTCGCGCATGATAGAGATCAGCAAACGCGAACGTTTCTATCAGCAGGAATACTGCGGCTGCGTCTATTCGTTGCGCGACACCAACCTGCACCGCAAGGCACAAGGTCGGCCGCTGATTAAGCTGGGCGTGCTTTACTATGGCGATGAAGAATAACGCTTAATCACCGCAATCAACCCGCTACGGCGGGTTTTTTATTTTTTGACGCCCGGCCAAACGTTAATCAAGCGTGTCGTCCTGGCGATAAAAAAGCAACGGCCAGGTTAATATCCTTATGAGTTTGCTGGTTTTAGCCGCGCATACTGACGATTAAAGCGATAGTTTGCCTTTCGTTATTGAATATGATTGCTATTTGCATTTAAACTTGGCGAACCAGAGGAAACAGAATCATTATGCCGCTAAAAAAGATGTTCCTTAATCGCCGTATATCCGTGCCTTTCGTCTTGTCCGTAGGCCTGCACAGCGCCCTGGTGGCGGGATTGCTTTACGCTTCGGTAAAAGAAGTGGTGGAGTTGCCGAAGCCAGAGGACGCGCCGATCAGCGTCATGATGGTCAACACCGCCGCGATGGCCGAACCGCCGCCACCGGCGCCGGCCGAGCCGGAGCCGCCACAGGTCGAACCTGAGCCGGAGCCAGAACCGGAACCTATCGTGGAGCCGCCGCCGAAGGCGATCGTGAAGCCGGAGCCGGTCAAGCCGAAACCGAAACCTAAGCCGAAGCCAAAGGTCGAAAAACAGGTTAAACCGGAACCGAAGAAGGTTGAGCCGCGCGAGCCTTCGCCGTTCAACAATGATTCGCCGGCCAAACCGATCGATAAAGCGCCGGTGAAACAGGCGCCTGCCGCGCCGGTGCAGGGCAACTCGCGCGAGGTCGGGCCAAGGCCGATCAGCCGCGCCAATCCGCTCTATCCGCCGCGGGCCCAGGCTTTGCAGATCGAAGGCAACGTGCGGGTACAGTTCGATATCGACAGCGATGGGCGCGTCAGCAACGTGCGTATCTTGTCGGCCGAACCGCGCAACATGTTTGAGCGTGAAGTGAAGCAGGCGATGCGTAAATGGCGCTATGAGGCCAAAGAAGCGAAAGATCGTACCGTCACTATCCGCTTCAAGCTGAACGGCACGACCGAATTGAACTGAGTTTGGTCTCCACCAAAAAAAGGGTCGCCTCGGCGACCCTTTTTGCATTTGCGGCGTAGCGTCAGTTTATTCTTCGAAGCCGACACGGAAATTCATTTTGCCCTCAGGCAGCGCGCGCGAGTTGCCTTCCGCATCGACCGCCACATAGGTGAACACCGCTTCGGTCGCCCGGTAGCGCTGGCCGATCGGGGCGGAGGAGACTTTCTTGACCCACACTTCGATATTGATGGTGATCGAGCTGCGCCCGGTACGGATGCAGTGCGCATAGCAGCAAACCACATCGCCTACCGCCACCGGTTTCAGGAAGGTCATGCCGTCCACGCGCACGGTCACCACGCGCCCTTCGGCGATCTCTTTTGCCTGGATGGCGCCGCCGATATCCATTTGCGACATCAGCCAGCCGCCGAAGATATCACCGTTGGCATTGGTATCGGCCGGCATCGCCAGCGTGCGCAGCACCAGCTCGCCGCTGGGTAAAGGTCGTTGTTGTGTCATAGCAGTCTGCTTTTAAAAGGAGGGAATAACATCATACTGCCCGCGGCAAGCGCCGCAGGCATTAACAATTTTGTAACTATTTTTTCTGTTCTTCCGGCATGTGCCGGTAAATATAGATACCGCTGAGGAGGGTGAAGACCAATGTCAGTACCGTCAGGCCAAAGACTTTGAAATTGACCCAGACGCTTTGCGGCAGCCAGAAGGCGACATAGATGTTCGCCAGGCCGCAGGCCAGGAAGAAGACCGCCCAGGCGAGGTTGAGGTTGCTCCACACGTTGTCCGGCAGCGTCAGCTCTTTGCCCAGCATGCGCTGGACCAGCGGTTTTTTGAGCACCCACTGACTGATCAGCAGCGCCAGCGCGAACAGCGCGTAAATCACCGTGACCTTCCATTTGATGAACAAATCGTTGTGGAACACCAGCGTCAGGGTGCCGAACACCAGCACCATCAGGAAGGTGATCAGCGTCATCTTCTCGACCTTGCGGTATTTCACCCAGGTGAACACCAGTGCCAGCGCGGTGGCGACAATTAACGCGCCGGAAGCGACGTAAATGTCGTACAGCTTGTAAAAAGCGAAAAAGACAATTAACGGGAGGAAATCAAGAAACTGCTTCATAAATCAATCCATCATCTGTTCATCGGCCGACTATACCGGATTCGGCGAGCTCTGTGTACCGCCGGGCGTTGCCGATTATCGGCGTTTGGCCGGCGGATTTCTGCCGCGAAAGCAGGAATTTGCATAAACTTACGCGAGAAAGCGCGGGCGCATTGCCAGCGCGGGCCGCAGGCCGCATAGTAAGTATCATAATAACCAGATAATTTACCGCGGAAAACAGCATGCAGTGGAAATCTCTCCAGGCCCTGACGCCGGGTTTGACGCATTTATTGGGCTATCAACGCAGCTGGCTCAAGCCGGATATTCGCGCCGGCCTTTCCGTCGCCGCCGTCGCCTTGCCGGTGGCCATCGCCTACGCCGAACTGGCCGGGGTCAGCCCGGTGGTGGGGCTCTATTCCTGTATTTTTCCGATGGTGGCCTATGCGCTGTTCGGCTCGTCGCGCCAGCTGATCGTCGGGCCCGACGCCGCCACCTGTGCGGTGATCGCCGCGGTGGTGACGCCGCTGGCGGCGGGCAATATGGAGCGCCATTGGCAACTGACCATCATGATGACCGCGATGATGGGCGGCTGGTGCCTGCTGGCCAGCCGATTCAAGCTGGGGGCGCTGGCGGATCTGCTGTCGAGGCCGATCCTCAGCGGGCTGCTGAACGGGGTGGCGATCACCATTATCGTCGATCAGATCGGCAAGGTGTTGGGATTCACGGTGCGCCCGGCGCAGCTGATCGAGCGCATCTACGCGCTGCCCGGTAACCTGCTGCACAGCGACTGGCTGACGATGGCGGTGTCGTTGTTGACGCTGGTGACGCTGCTCGGATTTAAAAAATGGCGGCCTAACTGGCCGGCGCCACTGTTCGCCATCGTAATGGCGGCGTTCGTCACCTGGGCCGGCGGTCTGCAGCAGCATGGCGTGGTGACGGTGGGCGGTTTCAGCGGCGTGTTGCCGATCGTCCAGTGGCCGGACTTCCAGCCCGGTTTGCTGCGCGACATGGTGATCCCGGCGCTCAACCTGGCGGTGGTGAGCTTTGTCAGCATGATGCTCACCGCCCGCAGCTTCGCCGCCAAGAACGGTTATGAGGTGAACGCCGACGCCGAGTTTCGTGCGCTGGGGCTGGTGAATATCGTCTCCGCGCTGTCGCAAGGTTTCGCCATCAGCGGTGCGGATTCGCGCACTGCGGTGAATGACGCCAACGGCGGCAAGAGCCAGCTGGTGTCGGTCATCGCAGCCACAGTAATCGCCTTCGTCTTGCTGTTCCTGATGGCGCCGCTGCAGTTTATCCCGGTGGCAGGATTGGGCGTGGTGCTGATGTATGCGGCCTGGTCGCTGCTGGACATCCGTGGCATCTGGATCTTGCGCCGCCGCAACGCGCAGGCGTTCCGCCTGGCGCTGTTTACCTTCCTCAGCGTGCTGCTGGTGGGGGTGATCAGCGGCATCGGGCTGGCGGTGTTACTGGGGCTGATGCAGTTTCTGCGCACTGTCTTCCGGCCGACGGAACAGCTGCTGGGCGTCAACGACGAAGGCATGATCCATTCCATGGGCAACAACAATGGGGTGAAGGCGGTGCCTGGCGTCATGATGTATCGCTTCAATTCGCCGCTGACCTATTTCAACGTGGCGTACTTCAAACGCCGTATTCTCAATTTGGTCGACGGCACGCCGTTCCAGCCGCGCTGGGTGGTGGTGGATGCGGTAGCCAGTTTTACCCATGCCGATATCAGCGTGCTGGCGGCCATCGACGAACTGAAACGTGACTTGTTACAGCGTAACGTTAGGCTGGTGCTGGCGGGGCGCCGCACCGAGCTGACGCGTTGGTTCCGCATCAACCGCTTAGGACGCGACAAAGAGCTGATTTTGGTGCCGGACCTGTATCTGGCGCTGAAGCTGATTCAGAGTAAGGAGCAGGCGGAAGCCACCACGGCGGGGTAAACAAAAAAGGGGCGCGCCGAAGCGTGCCCCTTGGGTTTTGGTTGCGTCGGCGTTAGCCGCGCAACAGCATGTACAGGCGGAACAGGTAGATCAGCAGCAGGGCAGATACCAGGTTGCTCAACGCGGTCAACACCACGCTGGCGACGTTCGGCGTCAGCACCGACAGATGGCTCACCAAAAACAGCACCAGCAGTTTGGCCGCCAGCCACAGCATCATCGCCGGCACCAGCACGCGCGCATTGGCGAAGGCCAATTTGCTGCTCAGCTTGAGCGAAGCGAACACGCCTTTTTTGTCGACGGAGGCGATCACCGGCGCCAGCGCGAAGGCGATAGCCATCAGCACGCCCGGCACCACAAACAGCGTCAGGCCGAGCTGGATCAGCAGGGTGCAGATAAACAGCAGCAGCAACAGACGCGGCAGATCGGGCGCCGAGGCGCCGAGCGCGCGCAGGGCGCTGGTGCGGTCACCTTGCGACACCAGACGGATCAGCGTCAGCATCCCGCCGACCAGCAGCACGTTGCCGACCAGCGCGGAGAAGGTGGCGGCCGCCGACACTTTCAGCAACACCATCTGCTGTTCCGGCGTCATCTGCTGGATCACTTCTTGAATGCCCATGCCGGTAGACGAAGCGAAATCGCTGGTGGTGGCAGCGAGCGTCGCCAACTGTTCGGCATCGGGGCTGAAGGCCTGATTCAGCAGCACGGAGATAAACGCCGTCAACAGCGCCAGCATCAGGATGCTGGCCAGTTGGTTGCGTAAAAAGTTAAAACTGTCACGGTACAAAGCGTTGGCCGTGATAGGCATGCAGACTCCTTGGCGTCGGGAAAACAGAGATAAATCAGTGGGTGATTGTACCCTGTTCCACGCCGCTGTGGCACCCCGCGAATTGCACTACGCCTATTTCTTCAACGATCGTCGTCTCAGGCAGCGAGAGCGGCAGGGGCACCGGCAAGGGCGGCAGGCCGTAGCGTTCGCGAGCGCGATCGCAGGCTTCGTTGCGCAGGCCGTTTTCACCGGACTGATCGAACTCCCGGCACGGGCTGGGCCGATTGAGGTAGATCGAGCAGGACACGGCTTTGCCAATCTCGCCATCCAGCGCGTTGCAGCGGGGGGACTTGCTGTTGGTCCCCTGCATGCAGCGCAGGAACGGGGTTAAAGGCTCCGTCAGGGAAAGGGGGACGATGCCGCCGCCGTCTTCGGCTTCGGCCCAATAGAATGACACTCGAAAATAACCGCAGCATGCGCCGCAGCTGACACAGGGATTAAGGATTTCGCTCATCTTGATTGCCCACCGACTCCTCACGGCACCAACCAAAACCAACACGGAAAATGAAATTACCTCAGCCGCATTTTTCTCCGCAACCGAAATTTGAACATGTAGATAATTTGCAACAAAATCGATTTTTTGATGCAGATCAATCCTTGATTTATTAGGCGGTTAGGTAACCTTGTTTTTAGTAGGATTTTAAATTTTTACACATAAGATGTGATCTCGATGGGATCACAAATACCCGAAAGTAGGTATATTCCCCCTCGAGCGATTAACCACACAAATGGAATGGATAATGAAAAAGACAACTCTGATGGTATTGGCGACGATGATGGCGCCTATGTTGGCAAGTGCGCATCAGGCCGGTGATTTCCTGTTCCGCGCGGGAACTGCGACGGTGCGTCCAAATGCAGGTTCGGACAACGTGTTGGGGTTGGGGTCGCTGGATGCGAAAAACAACACCCAGCTCGGTCTGACCTTCGGTTACATGGTGACGGACAACATCGGCGTTGAGTTGTTGGCCGCAACGCCATTCCGCCATAAGGTTACGCTGGGCGGCACCGATCTGGCGACCGTTCACCAATTGCCGCCTACGCTGATGGCGCAATACTACTTCGGCGACAAGCAGGACAAACTGCGTCCTTACCTGGGCGTCGGCGTTAACTACACCACCTTCTTCGACGAGAAGTTCAACGATTACGGCAAAAGCGCCGGGTTGAGCGACCTCGATCTGAAAGACTCTTGGGGTGTGGCGGCGCAGGCTGGCCTGGATTACAACCTGGATGAGCACTGGATGCTGAACATGTCGGTGTGGTGGATGAACATCGAAACCAAAACTCGCTTCAACGATGCGAATGGCGGGCACCACAGCTTCGATACGCGTCTGGATCCGTGGGTGTTCATGTTCGGGGCGGGTTATCGCTTCTGATGAAGGCCGCAATCAGGGAGGCGTTGCGCCTCCCTGTGTCGGTATTATTTAATCTGCATTACGTTTTCAACCGATTTCACACCGGCCACGCCGCGTGTGACCTGCACCGCACGGTTAGCGTCATCGCTGGACGTCACGAAGCCGCTCAGCTGCACGCGACCTTTAAAGGTTTCCACGCTGATCTCGCGTGACTTGATGTTTTTATCCGCCAGCAGTGCCGATTTCACTTTGGTAGTGACCACCGTGTCATCGATATAACCGCCCGTTCCCTCAGATTTTGCCGTCGGCGCACAAGCGCTCACCGCGACCGCCACAACGGCTGCCATGCACAAGGCCGAAAGGGTTTTAAACAGCTTCATAAATTACTCTCCATGCAATGTTATGGTTGAAATTCGCTACGGTTTATCGCCGCAGCGAGCGCATTCCCCAAATCAAACGAAGAAATGCATAGCGAACAACGTTCATTGTGAGACAAGACCTGGGTTTGTTCAAATTTTTGCTGTAAATAAATGGAACAAACTTTGAGGGGAAACAAGCTGTTAAAGCGAGCGCCGGCAGGGCGCTCGCTAAAGAGGATCACACCCGGGTGGCGCGCTTCATATTGCTGACGAAGGCCGCCAGCCTGGTCAGCATCTCCGCCGGGTTGGCATGGTGCTGTTCGATGATTTTGACGATTGCCGAGCCGGAGATCGCGCCGGCGGCCCCGGCCTGCAGCGCGGCCTTCACCTGCTCGGGTTCGGAGATGCCGAAGCCCTGCAGCGGCGGCGCGGCGTGATACTCGCGCAGCTTGTTCACCAGGTGATGCAACGGCAGCTGCGCCCGGCTTTCTGTGCCGGTCACCCCGGCGCGCGACAGCAGGTAGGTGTAGCCGCGGCCGTGCGAGGCGATTTCACGCAGCAGATCGTCATCGGCGTTCGGCGGGCAGATGAAGATCGGTGCGATACCGTGGCGTGCGGCCGCGGCGCGGAACGGCGCAGACTCTTCAAACGGCACGTCGGCGACCAGCACCGAATCCACGCCCACTTCGGCGCAGCGTTGGTAAAACGCATCGATGCCTTTATGGAACACCAGGTTGGCGTACATCAGCAGGCCGATGGGAATGGTCGGGTGCTTCTGGCGGATGGCCGCCAGCATCTCGAAGCACTGGGTCGGCGTGACGCCGGCGGCGAAGGCGCGCAGCGTCGCGCTTTGGATGGTTGGGCCGTCCGCCAGCGGATCGGAGAAGGGGATACCCAGCTCCAGCGCATCCGCGCCGGCTTCGATCAGGGTGTCGATAATCTGCAGCGACAGCGCCGGATTAGGATCGCCCAGCGTCACGAACGGGACGAAGGCGCCTTCCTTGCTGCTTTCCAGACGCGTGAACAGTTGCTGATAACGTTCCATCAGATTTCTCCCCGTGCTTTCAAAATGTCGTGAACGGTAAATATGTCTTTGTCGCCGCGGCCGGACAGGTTGACCACCAGGATCTGCTCTTTCTGCGGCGTTTCACGGATCATTTTCAGCGCGTGCGCCAGGGCGTGCGAGGATTCCAGCGCCGGGATGATGCCTTCATGGCGCGACAGCGCCTTGAACGCTTCCAGCGCTTCGTCGTCGGTGATCGACACGTATTCGGCGCGGCCGGTGCTGTTCAGGTAGGCGTGCTGCGGCCCGACGGACGGGAAGTCCAGCCCGGCGGAAATTGAATAGGATTCTTCAATCTGGCCTTCGGCGGTCTGCATCATCGGCGCTTTCATGCCGAAGTAGATGCCGACGTGGCCGTGCTTCAGCGGCGCGCCGTGCTGGCCGGTTTCGATGCCCAGGCCGGCGGGTTCCACGCCGATAAGCCCAACGTCAGCGTCATCGATAAAGTCGGCGAACATACCGATGGCGTTGGAGCCGCCGCCGACGCAGGCGATGACCGCATCCGGCAGGCGGCCTTCGCGCTCCAGCATCTGCGCTTTGGTTTCTTCGCCGATCATGCGCTGGAATTCACGCACGATGGTGGGATACGGGTGCGGGCCGGCGGCGGTACCGAGCATATAGTGGGCGGTTTCATAGCTGCCTGACCAGTCGCGCAACGCTTCGTTGCAGGCGTCTTTCAGGGTGGCGGAGCCGCTGTGCACCGGGATCACTTCCGCGCCCATCAGCCGCATGCGGAATACGTTCGGCGACTGGCGCTCAACGTCTTTGGCGCCCATATAGATGCGGCACTTCAGGCCGAGCAGCGCGCAGGCCAGCGCCGACGCGACGCCGTGCTGGCCGGCGCCGGTTTCCGCGATGATCTCGGTTTTGCCCATGCGCTTGGCCAGCAACGCCTGGCCCAGCACCTGGTTGGTCTTGTGCGCGCCGCCGTGCAGCAGATCTTCGCGCTTCAGGTAGAGCTTGGTGTTGCTGCCGGCGGTGAGGTTTTTGCACAGCGTCAGCGCCGTCGGGCGGCCTGCGTAGTTCTTCAACAGATCGATAAATTCAGCCTGAAATGCCGGATCGCGCTGAGCGCTGACAAAGGCTTCTTCCAGTTGTTTCAGGGCCGGCATCAGAATTTGCGGCACATACTGGCCACCAAATTCGCCGAAGTAGGGGTTAAGCAGCGTCATGAGAGTTCCCGTTATTATCCGTTATTAATATAGAGCCGTATTCAGTAGGCGCGCAGGGTCTGGAAGACCGAGGCCAGGCGCGCGGGATCTTTGATGCCCGGTTCGCTTTCCACGCCGGAGTTGAAGTCCAGCCCGGCGCAGCCAAGCTTGGCCGCTTCGACGCAGTTGTCGGCGCGCAGGCCGCCCGCCAGCATCACGTTAGTCAGATCTTCGTCTTGCAACACCGACCAGTCGAAGCGTTGGCCGGTGCCGCCGGCACCGTTGTCGAGCAGATAACGGTCAACATGCTGCAGATCGCGCGCCGGCACCCGATCTTTCACGCTCAGCGCCTTCCAGATACGGCAGTCGGCCGGCAAGCGGGCGCGCAGGGCGCTGATATAGGCCTGGTCTTCCGCGCCGTGCAATTGCACCGCATGCAGCCCGAGGCGCTCAACGGTTAACGCCACGGTATCGACCTGGGCGTCGCAGAACACGCCGACGTATTTCAGCGGCGCGCCGGAGATCACTTCGCGGGCGCGGGTGATGTCCACATAGCGCGGCGAACGGCCGACGAAAATCAGCCCGCCGTAGATGGCGCCGGCCTGATAGGCGGCGGCGGCGTCTTGCGGACGGGTCAGACCGCACACTTTGTTGTCGCCCAGGACCACGCGGCGCACGGCGGCGCGCAGATCGGGTTCCGACATCAGTGCGCTGCCGATCAGGAAGCCGTTGGCGTAATGGCTCAGCTCGCGGATCTGCCCGTAGTTGTTGATGCCTGACTCGCTGATCACCGTCACGCCATGCGGCACGCGCGGCGCCAGCTGACGGGTGCGGTTCAGATCGATGCTCAAATCGCGCAGATCGCGGTTGTTGATGCCGACCACGCGCGCTTCCAGCGCGATCGCGCGCTGCAGCTCTTCTTCACTGATCACTTCGGTCAGTACGCCCATATTCAGGCTGTGGGCCACCGCGGCCAGTTGGCGGTACTGCTCGTCGGTCAACACCGACAGCATCAGCAGGATGGCATCGGCCTGATAGTAGCGCGCCAGGTAAATCTGATAGGGATCGATGATAAAGTCTTTGCACAACACCGGTTGGCTGACGGTTTTACTGACCAGCGGCAGGAAATCGAAGCTGCCCTGAAAGTATTTCTCGTCGGTCAGCACCGAGATCGCTGAAGCGAAATCTTTATACACCGTGGCGATCTCTACCGGATCAAAGTTCTCGCGAATCAGTCCCTTGGAAGGCGAGGCCTTCTTGCATTCGAGAATGAAAGCCGTCCGGGTGCCCTGCAGCGCGTGATAGAAGCTGCGTTCGCTCGGCGCGATGTCATTCTGAAAGCCGGCCAGGGGCTGTTGCTGTTGTCGCGCCGCGATCCATTGCGCTTTGTCGCGGACAATCTTGTGTAGCACGGTTTCCTGCATCATTTATCCTCTTGCCGCCAGTGCGATGACACGCTCATAGGCCTGCCCGCTGTTGATCATATCCAGTGCCTGCCGCGCATTTTGGCGCAGGTCTTCATGTCCGAATAACTTCAGAAGCAACGCGACGTTGGCCGCGACCGCCGCAGCGTGCGCCGGCTCGCCTTTACCTTGTAACAGCCGCGCCAAAATGTCACGGTTTTCTTCCGGCGTGCCGCCCAGCAAGGCTTCCAGCGGATAGGTTTCCAATCCGAAGGACTGCGGCGTGAGCTGGTAGCTGCTGATTTCGCCGTTGTTCAATTCCGCTACGTGCGTCGGGGCGTGGATCGCCACCTCGTCCATGCCGCCGCCGTGAACCACCGCCGCACGTTGATAACCCAGCACGCGCAGGGTTTCGGCAATCGGCAGCACCAGTTCCGGGCTGTAAACGCCGATCAGCGCCAGTGGCGGGCGCGCCGGGTTGATCAGCGGACCCAGCACGTTGAAAAGCGTGCGGGTTTTCAACTGCTGGCGCACCGGCATGGCGTGACGAAAACCGGTGTGGTACTGCGGCGCGAACAGGAAGCACACGCCGAGATCGTCCAGCGCCTTGCGCGCTTCTTCCGCCGGCAGATCCAGGCGGATACCGAACGCCGCCAGCAGATCCGACGAGCCGGAACGGCTGGAGACGCTGCGGTTGCCGTGTTTGGCGATCTTCGCACCGCAGGCCGCCGCCACAAAGGCGCTGGCGGTGGAAATATTGATGCTGTTGGTGCCGTCGCCGCCGGTGCCGACGATATCGGCGAACGGGTAGTCAGGGCGCGGGAACGGCTGAGCATCTTCCAACAGCGCTTTGGCGGCGCCGGCGATCTCTTCCGGGCGCTCGCCACGGACTTTCATGCTGATCAACGCCGCCGCCAGTTGGCTCGGCTCCAGTTCGCCGCGCACGATGGCGCTGAACAGCTGTTGGCTTTCCTGCTGGCTCATCGACTCGGCGCGGTACAGTTTCTCAAGAATAGGTTGCATCGTCGTGTTCCTTATATTACTTCGCCAGCGCCCAGGCGAGGGTCTGCTCAAGCAGGCGTGCGCCGTGGGTGGTCAGAATCGATTCCGGATGGAACTGGAAGCCGCACACGCGACGTTGGTCGTCGCGCACCGCCATCACCATCTCGCCGAAACGGGCGTTAACGGTGAGATCGGCCGGAATATTGCTGCCGACCAGCGAGTGGTAGCGCGCCACCGGCAGCGGGTTGGCCATGCCGGCGAACATGCCTTCGCCATCGTGAACGATCGCCGAGGCTTTGCCGTGCAGGATCTCGCCCGCCTGGCCGACCTGGCCGCCGTAGGCTTCGACGATCGCCTGGTGGCCGAGGCAGATGCCGATGATCGGCAGCCGGCCGCGCAGGCGCTGCAGCAGCTCCGGCATGCAGCCCGCTTCGGACGGCGTGCCGGGGCCGGGCGACAGCATCAGCACCGGCTGGGCCATGTGTTCCAAGCGTTCGATGATCACCTCGGCGGCGATCTGGTTACGGTAAATCACCACCTGGTGGCCGCTGGCGCGCAGCTGATCGACCAGGTTATAGGTAAAGGAGTCGACGTTGTCGAGCAGCAGGATATCGGCCATCAGAACACCTCCTTGGCATGGTGCGCAGTGGCGATGGCACGCAGCACGGCACGGGCTTTGTTGCGGGTTTCGTCGGCTTCCGCCTGCGGGACGGAATCCAGCACCACGCCGGCACCGGCCTGCACGGTGGCGATGCCGTCTTCAACGTAGGCGGAACGAATGACGATGCAGGTATCGAGATCGCCGGTGGCGGTGAAATAGCCTACTGCGCCGCCGTAGCTGCCGCGGCGCGCGCCTTCGGAGGCGGCGATTAGCTGCATAGCCCGCACTTTCGGCGCGCCGCTCAGAGTGCCCATGTTCATGCAGGCCTGGTAGGCGTGCAGCACGTCGAGATCGGCACGCAGCGTGCCCACCACCCGGGAAACCAGGTGCATGACGAACGAATAGCGGTCCACCTTGGTCAGATCGGCCACGTAGCGGCTGCCGGCCTGGCAGATGCGTGCCAGATCGTTGCGTGCCAGATCGACCAGCATCAGGTGCTCGGCCAGCTCTTTGTGATCGGTGCGCATTTCCAGCTCGATGCGGCTGTCGAGATCCAGATCCAGCGAACCGTCGGCACGGCGACCGCGCGGGCGAGTGCCGGCGATCGGGTAGATTTCGATTTGGCGATTGCCCGCGTCGTATTTCAGCGCGCTCTCCGGCGAAGCGCCGAACAGAGTGAAGTCATCATCCTGCATGAAGAACATGTACGGGCTGGGGTTGTTGTCTTTCAAGGTCTGGTAGGCCGCCAGCGGCGCCGGACACGGCAGGGAGAAGCGGCGCGACGGCACCACCTGGAAAATCTCGCCCTGGCGGATCGCTTCCTGCAGCCCGCTGACCACCGCGCCGTACTCTTCGTCGCTCTGGTTGCAGCTCAGCTGCATGTTTTCCAGCGTTTGGTGCGGGATCGGCTGTGGGGTTTGTTGCAATTCGGCCTGAAGTTGTTCCAGACGTTGCTGCAAACGCTGCGCTTCACTCGCTTGTTCACTGAAGACGCTGGCCTGCAGACGGGCCGTACCGCGTTGGTGATCAAGCACCAGCAGGGTTTCTGCCAGATAGAAGCAGAAGTCCGGGCAGCGTTGATCCTGGCGCAGCGCCGGCAGGTCTTCGAAACCGGCGACCAAATCGTAGGCGAACAGGCCGCCCAGCATCACGGCTTCGCGCTCGTCCGCCGGGGAGTCCACCAGGGTCAGCAGCGTGCGCAGTGCGTCGAACACCGACAGTGAACGCAGGCGGGCGTCTTCGTCCTGCACCGCGTCGATCGCCGGGAAGGTCAGCTCGCGGCCGTTGGGGCGTGCCTGATTGCGCACCTCAGGCGGCAGCGCTTCGTCCAGCAGCGGCAGCAGCGCCGCGCCGTTGGCGCTCAGCGCCTGCACGCTGACGGTGTGGCCCAGTGCGGTAATGCGCAGCGCGCTGTCGATCACCAGCAGGCTCTGCAGATTCTGTTTGCTGTTGATTTCCGCCGATTCCAGCAGCAGAGTGGCCGGACGGGCGCCGCACAGCTGGTGGAAAATGGTGGTGGGGTCGCCCCGGTAGCTGGCTTGCGCCTTCAGCAATGTCAGTTGTGGTTTGGTGTTCATCATCGGTGGTTCCAGTGAATTCTGTCCATAAAAAAGCCCGCATCAGGTGCGGGCTCAGGAAATCTGCATTGTCAGATGACAGCTATGCGCGATTACACCGCCCGCAAGAGGGAGGTACGCCACCAACCGTGAAGAGAAATGTAGTTGTTCATTTGCAGACTCTCTCTGTTAACGCTCATCCGACACGGCCGTTGCCGTGAACTTGTGTACTAGTTAACTGGTTCGCGAAGGCAAAGTCAACCCTCTTTTTGCACAATGTTTTAGCGGTCAGCGTGAATTCTATTCATCATCCACCTGGCGCCTGTGGCCAGGACAGAATAGATTTCCGTCCGGCCGCCGATAACGGGTATGATAGGAAACCAAGCCATTGCCGGATAGCCGTTTTGACAGACAGTAACTCCCCATCTACCGCTTTTACTCTGTACGATCTCCACAGCCACACGACCGCCTCCGACGGCTATCTGACGCCGACGCAGCTGGTGCTGCGGGCGGTCGAGATGCGCGTGGGCGTGCTGGCGATCACCGATCACGACACCACCGCAGGCTTGGCCGAGGCCGCCGCCGCCATTGCGGAGCAGGCGTTGCCGCTGCGGTTGGTCAACGGGGTGGAAATCTCAACGCTGTGGGAAAATCATGAAATTCATATCGTTGGCTTGGGCATGGACGTCGCGCACCCGGCGCTGGTGGCGCTATTGGCGGAACAAACCGAACGTCGCAATCGGCGGGCGCAGGAGATCGGCGTGCGCCTGGGTAAAGCGCGCATTCCCGACGCCTATGTCGGCGCCCAGCGGCTGGCGGGCGACGGCGCGGTAACCCGCGGCCATTTCGCCCGTTACCTGGTGGAGATTGGCGTAGCGGACAACATGGCGCAGGTGTTCAAGAAATACCTGGCCAAAGGCAAAACCGGCTACGTGCCGCCGCAGTGGTGTACAATAGAACAAGCCATTGATGCGATTCATCAATCGGGCGGCCAGGCGGTGGTAGCGCATCCCGGCCGTTACGATCTGACCGCGAAGTGGTTGAAACGTTTGCTGGCGCATTTCGCCGAACACGGCGGCGACGCCATGGAAGTGGCGCAGTGTCAGCAGGCACCGCATGAGCGCTCGCAATTGGCGAAATACGCCCAGGACTATCGCCTGTTGGCCTCGCAAGGTTCTGATTTTCATCAGCCTTGTTCGTGGATCGAACTGGGGCGCAAGCTGTGGCTACCGGGCGGCGTCGAGCCGGTGTGGCGCGATTGGTCGCAGCCGGGCCAGGCGGTCTGATTTTACGCGCGTGGCAACGCGCGCGAGCATCATTTAGGAGCAAGTCATGAGTCAGCTTTTTTATATTCATCCGGACAACCCGCAGCCGCGTTTGATTAACCAGGCGGTCGAGGTGCTGCGCAAGGGCGGGGTGATCGTTTATCCCACCGATTCCGGCTATGCGCTGGGTTGCATGCTGGAAGAGAAGGCGGCGATGGAGCGCATTTGCCGTATCCGTCAGTTGGACGGCAGCCACAATTTTACCCTGATGTGCCGCGATCTGTCCGAGTTGTCGACCTATGCGCACGTCGATAATACGGCGTTCCGCCTGATCAAAAACAATACGCCGGGCAACTACACCTTCATTCTGAAAGCGACCAAAGAAGTGCCGCGCCGCCTGATGAATGAAAAGCGCAAAACCATTGGCCTGCGCGTGCCGTCGAACCCGATCGCATTGGCGCTGCTGGAGGTGCTGAACGAGCCGATGATGTCCACCACCCTGATGCTGCCGGGCAATGATTTTGCCGAATCCGATCCGGAAGAGATCAACGATCACCTGGGCAAGGTGGTCGATCTGGTGATCCACGGCGGCTTCCTCGGCCAACAGCCGACTACGGTTATCGATCTGACCGAATCCTCGCCGGAAGTGGTGCGCGAAGGGGCGGGCGACGCGGCGCCTTTCCGCTGATGTCAAAGGTTGCCACCTTGCCCATTGTCTGAAAATCGGCTGAAGCGACGCTATTTCGCGTGAAAGCCGCTATTCTTGATTACTTCAGAATTGATAATGGGCAGGATGCGCAGCAATGATTAAACAGGTTTCTTTTTTAGCGGCCTTATTATTTTCCTCAATGGCAAATGCGGGGTTTTATTCGGGCAGCGGTTTGCTGGCCGAATCCGGTGGTTACGTAAAAAATAAAAGCGGTGAAGCCACCGTGGCCGAAGCGCTGAATGGCGGCATGTTCATGGGATACGTTGCCGGCGTATTCGATACCTATTCCATGCAGGGCAATCGCAATATCTGCCCGGCGGCCGGGATGAGCATCGGCGTAGCCGCCGACGCGGTGATGCAGTATTTGAACGAGCACCCTGAACAACTGCATTATTCCGCACCGTCGGTGATCATGCTGGCGTTAAGCGCCGCCTATCCCTGCGTGCGCCATTAAGTTCCCATTCCAATTAGTGCGCATTTTTTCATAAGGTGCGCTCGGGGCGCTTTCCGCACGAACTTCAATAGATCAATGCCTGCTGCGCTGTCACCTTATCCCCGTCGGTATTTCCCGAACGGGTCGGGGAGAGACGCGCAGGAGGTAATATGACCGCATTTCACAGTGCCAACATGATGCTCGACTATCAGGATATCGGCTCAGGGCCACTCACGCTGGTGTTGCTGCCCGGCTGGTGCGAACCGAAAACGGTATTCGAACCGTTTATCGCCTTGGCGGCCGAACGCTATCGGGTGATCAGCATCGACTGGCGTGGCCACGGCCTGTCGTCAAAAGCGGCGGAGATGTCGCTGGCGGCGGACGATTTGCTGGAAGATGTGCGTCAGCTACTGACGGCGCTGCGTTTGGATAACGTGGTCACCCTGTCGGTGGCGCACGCCAGCTGGCTGGCGGTGGCGTTGGCCGAAGCGTTGCCGCAGCGGGTGCGGGGCATGGTGTTTCTCGACTGGATCATGACGCAGCCGGAACCGGCGTTCTTTACGGCGGTGAGCCGCATGCAGCAGCCGCAGCAGTGGCTGGCGGCGCGCGATGCCTTGTTCGACTTCTGGCAGGGCGGCATCCGCCACGATCGGGTCAAACGCCATTTGGAGGTCGAGATGGCGCAGGAGGATTACCGGCTCTGGCGTGCCGCCGGCGTGGCCATCGAACAGGCCTACCGGCAATTCGGCTCGCCGCTGCAACGCCTGGCGGGCATGAGCGCGCCGCCGCCGTGCCGACATATCTACTCGTTGGATCGCCGCGACGACTATCTGCGGCAGCAGCAGGCATTTGCCGCCGAGCAGCCGTTTTTCTCCGTGGTGCGCCTAGGAGAGGCTCGCACTCACCTCGGCATTCTGGAACGGCCTGACGCGGTGCTGTGGGCGGTGGAGGATTTTTTGGCGCCGTGAACGCCGTCTGAAGGGGGCCACCGCCGATAAAGTGGGTTTCAACACCTTAGAAAGCCTGTATAATACGCGGTTCGATCCTGATAAACGTATTATGACCGTTGTGGCGCTTGGCCGCGGCGGTATCCCCCCGACGCCTGTGAAGGCGACATTAGAGGTTGCTCAATGAGCGAAAAGTTACAGAAAGTTTTAGCGCGCGCCGGGCATGGCTCGCGTCGTGAAATCGAAACCATGATTGAAGCCGGGCGCGTCAGCGTCGACGGCAAGGTCGCCAAGCTGGGCGATCGCGTTGAAGTGACGCCGGCGATGAAAATTCGTCTGGACGGTCATGTCCTGTCGATCAAAGAATCCGAAGAGGTGGTTTGCCGGGTGCTGGCTTACTACAAACCGGAAGGCGAGCTGTGTACCCGCAGCGATCCTGAAGGCCGCCCGACGGTGTTCGATCGTCTGCCGAAGCTGCGCGGTTCACGCTGGGTGGCGGTAGGGCGCCTGGACGTCAACACCTCCGGTCTGCTGCTGTTCACCACTGATGGCGAACTGGCCAACCGTCTGATGCACCCGAGCCGTGAAGTGGAGCGCGAGTACGCGGTACGCGTGTTTGGCCAGGTTGACGATGCGAAAGTGAAGCAGCTGAGCAAGGGCGTGCAGCTGGAAGACGGCCCGGCTGCCTTCCGCACCATTAGCTTCCAGGGCGGGGAAGGCCTCAACCAGTGGTACAACGTGACCCTGACCGAAGGCCGCAACCGTGAAGTACGTCGCCTGTGGGAAGCGGTGGGCGTGCAAGTGAGCCGCCTGATCCGCGTGCGCTACGGTGACATCGATCTGCCGAAAGGCCTGCCGCGCGGAGGCTGGGCCGAACTGGATCTGCCGGCGATCAACTACCTGCGCGAGCTGGTGGAACTGAAACCGGAAACGGTCAGCAAAATGCCGGTGGAGCGTGAGCGCCGCCGCGTGAAGGCCAACCAGATCCGCCGTGCGGTCAAGCGACACTCACAGGTGGCCGGCAGCGGCCGCCGCAGTGCGCCAGGCAGCAAGCCGGGTAAACCGGGCAAGCCAAGCAAACGCAGCTAATCTCTCATTCTGGCCCCGTTCGGGGCCAGAACTTTGTGTTACCAATCGATCCCCTGTTGTGCCTTCACGCCTGCATCGAACGCGTGTTTCACCGGCCGCATCTCCGTGACCGTATCCGCCAGTTCCAGCAGATCGCGATGGCAACCGCGCCCGGTCAGGATCACCGTTTGGTGCGCAGGGCGCCGCAGGAGCGCTTCCTTCAGCTCTTCCAGTTCCAGATAGCCGTAGGTCAGCATGTAGGTCACTTCGTCCAGCAGCACCAGATCCAGGCTGTTGTCGGCCAGCATGCGCTTGCCGTGCTGCCAGACCGCTTGGCAGGCGGCGGTATCGCCGGCCTTGTTCTGCGTCTCCCAGGTGAAGCCGGTGGCCATCACCTGAAATTCAACGCCATGTTGCTGCAGCAGATTTTTTTCGCCATTGGGCCACTCGCCCTTGATGAACTGGATCACCCCGGCGCGCATGCCGTGGCCAACCGCCCGGGTGACGGTGCCGAAGGCAGCGGTGGTTTTACCCTTGCCGTTGCCGGTAAACACCAGCAGCAGGCCGCGGGTGTCCTGCGCCGCGGCGATGCGCGCATCGACCTGTTCTTTCAAACGCTGCTGACGCTGTTGATGACGATCTTCCGCCATGAAACGCTCCTTATTATTCGGCCGCGCCGGGTTTACGATTCGGCTGCGCGTCGAAGCTCATGCCGGTTTTCCGGCGGCTGTCTTCGCCCATCAGATACAGGTACAGCGGCATGATATCGGCCGGAGTTTTCAGCTTGTTCTTGTCTTCGTGCGGGAAGGCGGATGCGCGCATTTTGGTGCGGGTGCCGCCAGGATTGATGCAGTTCACCCGCAGATTACGGTTTTTATACTCGTCGGCCAACACCTGCATCATGCCTTCGGTGGCGAATTTCGACACCGCATAGGCACCCCAGTCTGCGCGGCCGGTGCGCCCGACGCTGGAGCTGGTGAACACCAGCGAACCGGCGTGGGATTTCAGCAGCAGCGGCAGCAGCGCCTGAGTCAGCATAAAGGTAGCGTTGACGTTAACCTGCATCACCTCTTGCCACATGGTCATCGACAGGTCGGCCATCGGCGCGATGTCGCCGAGCAGGCCGGCGTTGTGCAGCACGCCGTCAAGGCGGGGGATCTGGCGCGCCAGATCGTCGGCTATCTGCCGGCATTGCTCCTGAGTGGCATGCAGTAAGTCCAGCGTCACTACCCGGGCCGGGGTGCCGCCCTGGACCGCGATCTCTTGTTGTACCGCCAGCAGTTTGCTCTCGGTGCGCCCCAGCAGCACCAACTGGGCACCGAAGCGCGCGTAGGTCAGCGCCGCTTCGCGGCCGATGCCGTCGCCGGCGCCGGTGACCAAAATAATACGTTGTTCGAGCAGATCTTGTTTGGGTTGGTAATGCACGATAAATCCTCGCCTGGGTGGCTGTTCTCCCGCAGATATCGGGGAGCAAGGGTGAAACGCGCGGCCGGGGAGGGAGCGAAGGCTCGACCGTCTGCGGGCCGCGCAGCGAATCCGTCTCATCATATTGATGAATAATGGGTGTTATATGCCTTAATCCGCGGGCATTTTCAATGCGTAGCAGGCTGAAATGGCATTCTTTTGTAACAAAAGCGCGGCAGCGGCGCCTTGGTTCGACCGTAAATCGTCCCCATAGTGATGCTCTGTGCGCAATGAATTTTCATTTAGCCGCGACAGCAGCCGCTGCGGTTGGCTAAAATGGAAATAAGCATACTAACAACCTGTAAATAAAGGCGGAATCTGTGGAGTTTATATCTGTTTATGGCCTGTTTCTGGCCAAGGTCGCCACGGTGGTGCTCGCCATCGCCGCGTTGGCCATCCTGGCGGTCAGTTTGGGGCAACGCAAGAGCCGCCAGAAAGGGGAGCTGCAGCTGACCGATCTCGGCGAACAGTATCGTGAGATGCAACGCGATATGCGCCTGGCGCGCATGGATGCCTCCGAACAGAAGGTTTGGCTGAAACAGTTCAAGAAGCAGACCAAATCGGATGACAAATTGAAGAAACAGCGCGCCAAGTCCGGCGCGGTGGAAGTGGCCAAGCCGTGTCTGTATGTGCTGGATTTCAAAGGCAGCATGGACGCGCACGAGGTAACCTCACTGCGCGAAGAAATCTCGGCGGTGTTGGCGGTGGCGTCGGCGCAGGATGAAGTCCTGCTGCGCCTGGAAAGCCCTGGCGGAGTGGTGCACGGCTACGGCCTGGCGGCTTCGCAGCTGGAGCGCCTGCGCAAAGGCGGCATTCGCCTGACGGTAGCGGTGGATAAAGTGGCGGCCAGCGGCGGCTACATGATGGCCTGCGTCGCGGATCGCATCGTGGCGGCGCCGTTCGCCATCATCGGCTCCATCGGCGTGGTGGCGCAGATCCCGAACTTCCACCGCCTGCTGAAAAAGAATGACATCGACGTAGAGTTGCACACCGCCGGGCAGTTCAAACGCACGCTGACGCTGTTCGGTGAAAACACCGAACAGGGGCGCGAGAAGTTCCGCGAAGATCTGAACGAAACCCACGAGCTGTTCAAGCGCTTTGTGCATGAGCAGCGCCCGTCGCTGGATATCGACAGCGTCGCCACCGGTGAACACTGGTTCGGTTCACAGGCGAAAGAGAAGGGCTTGATCGACGCCATCGGCACCAGCGATGACTTGCTGATCGCCGAGCTGGATAACCATGAAGTGATCGCCGTGCGCTATACGCGCCGCAAACGCTTGATGGATCGCTTCACCGGCAGCGCGGCGGAAAGCGTCGATCGCTTGCTGTTGCGCTGGTGGCAGCGTGGAGAAAAGCCGCTGCTGTAACGGCGGCGATAGCGTGAATCAACGGGGGCCAGGTGCCCCCGTTTTCTTTTCTCAATCGACCAGGTGGTATTTTTCCGAAAGCAGATGGGCCAAATGTTTAAACATATTAAATACCGCGGTGGTTTTGGCGGTGGGCAATCCGTCGGCATCCAAAAAGTATTCGCCGCGGAAAACTAAAACGCCGCTTTTTTGTTCAACATCAGTGGCGATCATGCCGTGCAGATAATCTTCGTGTTGGCGGATGATGTTATTTGCTTCCGCCAGCAGGGCCTCGCGGCCGATAGGGGCAGTATTCGTGTGCATTTATTAGACTCCAAACTAAAAACTCTGCGCATATTCTAACGCCGGTTCGCTTTTATCCGCAAACCGACTAAGGTTTATTTGCCGTCTGGATGGCCACGGGCGGCCGCCGGTTGGCGAAATCGGTCTTTCCGTGCTAATTAGGTTGCGTGACGCTTTTTATCAGGTACAGTGTGGGATTTTGCGGCGTCGGGTGGAAGGTTTTGTTTACGCCATGAATAAAACTCACACAGCCATACTTCTGGGGCATGAGTGAATAGCAGGCAGGATCAACAACTTGCGTTCAGGTTGAGCAGTTGGGCAACCAAAAGAAAAAAATCTGTTGATCTCTTGCCAGACTGCCGCAATATAAAAAAAGAGACACGAATTGCCGCGGCACGGCGAGATAAAAGACTTCTTTTTAGAAGAAATAAATTAGGTAAAGGTAAATATGGGTAAAGCTCTCGTAATAGTTGAGTCCCCGGCAAAAGCCAAAACTATTAATAAATATTTAGGAAGTGACTACGTGGTGAAGTCCAGCGTCGGTCATATCCGTGATTTGCCGACCAGTGGCTCAGCCAGCAAAAAGAGCGCTGACTCAACCGAAGACAAAGCCAAGAAAAAAGTTAAAAAAGATGAGAAGGCGGCGCTGGTAAATCGCATGGGCGTCGACCCTTACCACGGCTGGAAAGCGCATTATGAAATCTTGCCGGGTAAAGAAAAAGTGGTCGCCGAGTTAAAATCGTTGGCGGAAAACGCCGACCACATTTATCTCGCAACCGACCTTGACCGCGAAGGGGAAGCCATCGCCTGGCACCTGCGGGAAGTGATCGGTGGGGATGACAAACGCTTTAGCCGCGTGGTGTTTAACGAAATCACCAAAAACGCGATCCAACAGGCGTTCAAACAGCCGGGCGAGCTGAACATTGACCGCGTCAACGCGCAGCAGGCCCGCCGGTTCATGGACCGCGTGGTGGGCTATATGGTCTCGCCGCTGCTGTGGAAGAAAATCGCCCGCGGCCTGTCCGCTGGCCGCGTGCAGTCGGTGGCGGTGCGCCTGGTGGTTGAGCGCGAGCGCGACATCAAGGCCTTCGTGCCGGAAGAGTACTGGGAGCTGCATGCCGATCTGCTGGCGAAGGGTGAAACCGCGCTGCAGATGGAAGTGACCCACGCGCACGACAAACCGTTCAAGCCGGTCAATCGCGAGCAGACTCACGCCGCGGTCAAGCTGCTGGAAAAAGCCCGCTACACGGTGCTGGATCGCGAAGACAAACCGACCAGCAGCAAACCGGGCGCGCCTTTCATTACCTCCACGCTGCAACAGGCCGCCAGCACCCGCCTGAGCTTCGGCGTGAAGAAAACCATGATGATGGCGCAACGGCTGTATGAAGCCGGCCACATCACCTATATGCGTACCGATTCCACCAACCTGAGCCAGGATGCGCTCAACATGGTGCGTGGCTACATCGGCGACAACTTCGGCGCCAAATACCTGCCGAAGGCACCGAATCAGTACAGCAGCAAAGAGAATTCGCAGGAAGCGCACGAAGCGATCCGACCTTCGGACGTGAACGTGCTCGCCGAGCAGTTGAAAGACATGGAAGCGGACGCGCAGAAGCTGTATCAGCTGATCTGGCGCCAGTTCGTCGCCTGCCAGATGACGCCGGCGCAATACGATTCCACCACGCTGACGGTGAAAGCCGGCGATTATCAGCTGCGCGCCAAGGGCCGTACGCTGCGCTTTGACGGCTGGACCAAGGTGATGCCGGCGTTGCGCAAGGGCGATGAAGATCGCACCCTGCCATACGTCGAAATCGGCAGCGAGCTGGATCTGCAGAAACTGATCCCGAGCCAGCACTTCACCAAGCCGCCGGCGCGCTACAGCGAAGCCTCACTGGTGAAAGAGCTGGAAAAACGCGGCATCGGCCGCCCGTCCACCTACGCCTCCATCATCTCGACCATTCAGGATCGCGGTTATGTGCGGGTGGAAAGCCGCCGCTTCTATGCCGAGAAAATGGGCGAAATCGTCACCGATCGCCTGGAAGAAAACTTCCGCGAGCTGATGAACTATGACTTCACCGCGCGCATGGAAGACGGTCTCGATGAGGTCGCCAACAACCAGGCCGAGTGGAAAGCGGTGCTGGACGAGTTCTTTGTCGACTTCAGCGAGCAGCTGGAAACGGCGGAGAAGGATCCGGAAGAAGGCGGCATGCGGCCTAACCAAATGGTGATGACCAGCATCGACTGCCCGACCTGCGGCCGCAAGATGGGTATCCGTACTGCCAGCACCGGCGTGTTCCTCGGCTGTTCCGGCTACGCGCTGCCGCCGAAGGAGCGCTGCAAAACCACCATCAACCTGGTGCCGGAAGCGGAAGTGCTCAACATCCTCGAAGGCGACGACGCGGAAACCAACGCGCTGCGCGCCCGCCGCCGCTGCCAGAAATGCGGTACGGCGATGGACAGCTACCTGATCGACAACCAGCGTAAACTGCACGTTTGCGGTAACAACCCGGCGTGCGACGGCTATGAGATCGAAGAGGGCGAGTTCCGCCTGAAAGGCTACGATGGCCCGGTGGTGGAGTGCGACAAGTGCGGCTCGGAAATGCACCTGAAAATGGGGCGCTTCGGCAAGTACATGGGTTGCACCAACGAGAACTGCAAAAACACCCGCAAGATCCTGCGCAACGGCGATGTCGCGCCGCCGAAGGAAGATCCGGTGCCGTTGCCGGAGCTGCCGTGCGAGAAGTCCGACGCCTATTTCGTGCTGCGTGACGGTGCTGCCGGCGTGTTCCTGGCGGCCAACACCTTCCCTAAATCGCGCGAGACCCGTGCGCCGCTGGTGGAAGAGCTGGCTCGCTTCAAGGATCGCCTGCCGGAGAAGCTGCGCTATCTGGCCGATGCGCCGGTGGCGGATGCCGAAGGCAATAAAACGCTGGTGCGTTTCAGCCGTAAAACCAAACAGCAGTATGTCTCCTCTGAAAAAGACGGCAAGGCGACCGGTTGGTCTGCGTTTTACGTGGACGGCAAGTGGGTCGAAGGCAAGAAGTAAGGCCGCAGCCCTGCCTGCAAGATGAAAAACCAGCCCTGGCGGCTGGTTTTTTATTGGTGAAAAGCGGCAAACGGATCTATCCTTTGCTGTTTTTATCCCTCCGCTACCGTCGTTTCACGTTGATACCAATGCAAAATAATCGTTATCATAGTGTGACGCGGATCTATACTTGAAGCTGCAACGTGGTATAGTGGTTATATAAAAAGTTTTTTTATTATTAAAGCTTATTAACAACGGCGCTTTCTTCACCATCAGGGTAGAACACGGTGTTTATGGCTTGTGAGTTTCAGCATACCGGGGCGACACCGATATACCTGGCTGCGGGTAAGCCGCAGTGTTTAACCTAGGATGGTATAAGATATGAAATTGCAGCAGCTTCGTTACATTGTGGAAGTGGTTAACCACAACCTGAATGTCTCCTCGACGGCAGAAGGGCTCTATACCTCGCAACCCGGCATCAGTAAACAGGTGCGTATGCTCGAAGATGAGCTGGGCATCCAGATTTTCGCCCGCAGCGGCAAACACCTGACCCAGGTCACCCCGGCCGGCCAGGAAATCATTCGCATTGCGCGTGAAGTGTTGTCCAAAGTGGACGCCATCAAAGCCGTTGCCGGTGAACACACCTACCCGGACAAAGGCTCGCTGTACGTCGCCACCACGCATACGCAGGCTCGCTACGCCTTGCCCAACGTGATCAAGGGCTTTATCGAGCGTTACCCGCGTGTCTCGCTGCACATGCATCAGGGCTCGCCGACGCAGATCGCCGAAGCGGTCTCCAAGGGCACCGCCGATTTCGCCATCGCCACTGAAGCGCTGCATCTGTATGACGATCTCATCATGCTGCCGTGCTACCACTGGAACCGTGCGGTGGTGGTGAAGCCCGATCATCCTTTGGCGGGCAAAAGCAGCATCAGCATTGAAGAGCTGGCAGCTTATCCGATCGTCACTTACACCTTCGGCTTTACCGGCCGCTCGGAGCTGGACACCGCCTTCAATCGCGCCGGCCTCACGCCTCGCATCGTCTTTACCGCTACCGACGCCGACGTGATCAAAACCTACGTGCGTTTGGGATTGGGGGTGGGGGTGATCGCCAGCATGGCGGTGGATCCGGTGCAGGATCCGGATCTGGTGACGGTGGATGCGCGCGATATATTCACCTACAGCACCACCAAGATCGGTTTCCGCCGCAGCACCTTCCTGCGTAGCTACATGTACGACTTCATTCAGCGCTTCGCGCCGCACCTGACGCGCGACGTGGTCGACAGCGCGGTGGCGCTGCGCTCCAACGAAGAAATCGAGGCGATGTTCAAGGACATCAAGCTGCCGATTAAGTAACCGTTGACGATATCAAGTCAATCCCGGTTAGGTGCGTGCCTAACCGGTTTTTTTTTGCCCGGAAATCCGTGCCATCTTGTTTCTCAGGATCATCCTGAAAAGTCGCTGCCCTCTTTTCAACCCGTTAGCGTCTGAGTAGAGTGCAAACGTTCGGATCATTGAATAAGGAAATTCAACGTTATGCAGATATGCAGGCTTAACTACGCTGATTTATCAAGTGATGGCAAGATAGTGAAATTACGATGCTATGGGGTGGGGACATTCGACGTGTTATCGGGTATTGAGTATTACATTAACAACCCAAACTGTTCGGATCGTGAGAAAGCCGCCATTCCTCCCGGAACATACTGGATCGTCGACAGACCAAAGGGCAGTATTGCAAATCAAATTCGCTCTGAATTGGTTGACCTGTATCATCTCTACAAGAATCGCCATTCGAAACAGTTTTAGACTGCATCCACTCAACACAGATGGCACAGGTGTTTCTTGGGGATGTATTACTCTCTATCAGGCATCTGACTTTCAGATCCTTCGGGATGCGCTGCTAAGGCGTAGAAAAGTGAGAGTGCCTGGAGGTCAAGGGCTGATGGCGTACGGTCGTATAGATGTTCAAGGCGTGCCTGATTACAGTAAATGCGTGGTATCACGATGAAAAAAAGTCTCTGGATTGTTCTGTTCTCGTTGCTCATCCTTTTGTTGTTGCGCTACCTACCAGACGGAATTTTCGACACTTTCGTTTCCAACAACATAGAAATTAGCGGAGATGGTGAAATAGGGATGAATAATTTCGACTCGGTTGTCATTGCTATTAAATTGGGTGTTTCTGCCATCATTGCGGCGGTTGTACTCATAGTCTGTCGCCGCCTGGTGCGTAAACCCCGCTAAAGCCGCGGGATTTTCCCTGCCAAAACGCCGCCTCGTTGCGGCGTTTTTGTTGGCGCATTGCCTAACCCCTTGGCGGCGCTCGTACTTCCTTCCTGCTGATTGTTCCCGCCTATCGTTGTGATCAAATCGTGTTGTTATCAAAACGTTAACTTATCTTTGTGGTATCTTTAAACAAGACCTCACTGATTACCCTGTTTTAGTCACAATAAGAAATGGAGGAGCTATGTCGTCCGATCTTCGTGAAACGAGTCTGGATAAGCTGGTTGCGCTGAATAGCGAGTATTACTACTACAGCCTGCCGCTGGCGGCGAAGCAGCTGGGTGATATCGACCGGTTGCCGAAATCAATGAAAGTGCTGTTGGAAAACCTGCTGCGCCATGTGGATGGCGACACCGTGCAGGTTGACGACCTCAAGGCCATCGTCGCCTGGCTGCAAACCGGCCATGCTGACCGTGAGATCGCCTACCGTCCGGCGCGTGTGCTGATGCAGGATTTTACCGGCGTTCCAGCGGTGGTGGATCTGGCGGCGATGCGCGAAGCGGTACGGCGGCTGGGCGGCAACGTCGACCAGGTGAACCCGCTGTCGCCGGTGGATCTGGTGATTGACCACTCGGTTACCGTTGATGAATTTGGCGATGACAACGCCTTTGAAGACAACGTACGTATCGAAATGCAGCGCAACCACGAGCGCTACACCTTTCTGCGCTGGGGGCAGAAAGCCTTCAACCGCTTCCGCGTGGTGCCACCGGGCACCGGCATCTGTCACCAGGTTAACCTTGAATACCTTGGCCAAACGGTCTGGCACAGCGACGAAAGCGGCCGCCGCGTGGCTTATCCCGATACCCTGGTGGGCACCGATTCCCACACCACCATGATCAACGGTCTCGGCATCCTCGGCTGGGGCGTCGGCGGCATCGAAGCGGAAGCGGCTATGCTGGGCCAGCCGGTGTCGATGCTGATCCCGGACGTGGTCGGCTTCAAGCTGACCGGCAAGCTCCGCGAGGGGATTACCGCCACCGACCTGGTGCTGACCGTTACCCAAATGCTGCGCAAGCACGGCGTTGTCGGCAAGTTCGTCGAGTTTTACGGCGATGGGCTGGCCGATCTGCCGCTGGCGGACCGGGCAACCATCGCCAACATGTCGCCGGAGTTCGGCGCCACCTGTGGTTTCTTCCCGGTGGATGACGTTACGCTCGGCTATATGAAGCTTAGCGGCCGCAGCGCCGAACAAATCGCGCTGGTGGAAGCCTACGCCAAAGCGCAGGGCATGTGGCGTAACCCGGGTGATGAACCGGTCTTCACCAGCTCGCTGGCGCTGGACATGTCGACGGTGGAAGCCAGCCTCGCCGGGCCGAAACGCCCGCAGGATCGCGTTGCGCTGCCGAATGTGCCACAGGCGTTCAAGGCCGCCACCGAGCTGGATATCGGGGGGCACAAGGCCAATACCGACAGCAAAACCTTTACGCTGGACGGGCAGCAGCACGAACTGCGCGACGGCGCGGTGGTGATCGCGGCGATCACCTCCTGCACCAACACCTCCAACCCGAGCGTGATGATGGCGGCTGGCCTGCTGGCGAAAAACGCCGTCAAGAAAGGGCTGCGCAGCAAGCCCTGGGTAAAAACCTCGCTGGCGCCGGGATCCAAAGTGGTGACCGACTACTTCGACAGCGCCAAACTCACCGCCTATCTGGAAGAGCTGGGGTTCAACCTGGTGGGGTATGGCTGTACCACCTGCATCGGTAACTCCGGCCCGCTGCCGGACCCGATCGAGCAGGCGATCAAAGAGGGCGATCTGACCGTGGGCGCCGTGCTGTCGGGTAACCGCAACTTCGAAGGGCGCATCCACCCGCTGGTGAAAACCAACTGGTTGGCCTCGCCGCCGCTGGTGGTGGCTTATGCGCTGGCGGGCAGCATGAAGACTGACCTGACTAAAGAGCCGCTGGGCGAGGGCAACGACGGTCAGCCGGTCTATTTGAAGGACATCTGGCCGAGCAGCCAGGACATCGCTCGGGCGGTGGAAGAAGTGCGCACCGAGATGTTCCACAAGGAATACGGCGAAGTGTTCGACGGCGACGCCAACTGGCAGGCGATCCAGGTGACCGGTTCGGCAACCTATCAGTGGCAGGAGGATTCTACCTATATCCGCCATCCGCCGTTCTTCAGCACCATGAAGGTGAAGCCGGACCCGGTGCAGGACATCAAAGACGCGCGTATTCTGGCGATTCTGGCCGATTCGGTGACCACCGACCACATCTCGCCGGCGGGTAACATCAAGCGCGAAAGCCCGGCGGGGCGTTACCTGAGCGAGCACGGCGTGGCGCCGCAGGATTTCAACTCCTACGGCTCGCGCCGCGGCAACCACGAAGTGATGATGCGCGGCACCTTCGCCAATATCCGCATCCGCAACGAAATGGTGCCGGGCGTGGAAGGCGGCTATACCCGCCATATCCCGTCGCAGCAGCAGCTGTCTATCTACGACGCCGCCATGCAGTATCAGCAGGAAAAGGTGCCGCTGGCGGTGATCGCCGGTAAAGAGTATGGTTCCGGCTCCAGCCGCGACTGGGCGGCGAAAGGGCCGCGCCTGCTGGGCGTGCGTGTGGTGATTGCCGAGTCCTTCGAGCGTATCCACCGCTCCAACCTGATCGGCATGGGGATTTTGCCGCTGGAGTTCCCGCAAGGGGTGACGCGCAAAACCCTGGGGCTGACCGGGGATGAGCAGATCAGCGTCGGCGGCCTGCAGCAGCTGCAGCCGGGCCAGACGGTGCCGGTGCACATCACCTATGCCGACGGGCGCAAGGAAGTGATCGACACCCGTTGCCGTATCGATACCGGCAATGAACTGACCTACTACGAAAACGACGGCATCCTGCACTATGTGATCAGGAAAATGCTGTAATTAAGCAATAAAAAGGGCGCCGCAAGGCGCCCTGATTGTTTCCGCGGCGGCGATCACTTCTGGTCAAGCAAATGGCCCATTTTGGCGGCCTTGGTCGCCAGGTAGTGCTCGTTCTTCGGGTTGCGGCCGACGATCAGCGGCACGCGCTCGCTGATGTTGATGCCGGCTTCGGTCAGGATCTCGACCTTTTTCGGGTTGTTGGTCAGCAAACGCACCGCGTCGACGCCCAGCAGTTTGAACATGTCGGCGCACAGGGTGAAGTCGCGCTCGTCGGCGGCGAAGCCGAGCTGGTGGTTGGCTTCCACGGTGTCTGCGCCTTTATCCTGCAGGGCATAGGCGCGGATCTTGTTCAACAGGCCGATATTGCGGCCCTCCTGGCGATGATAAAGCAGGATGCCGCGGCCTTCTTCGGCGATTTGCTCCAGCGCGGCTTCCAGTTGAAAACCGCAGTCGCAGCGCAGGCTGAACAGGGCATCGCCGGTCAGACATTCGGAATGCACGCGCGCGAGCACCGGCGCTTCGCCGGAAATATCACCGAATACCAACGCCAGATGGTCATGCCCGGTCGCCAGTTCTTCGAATCCTACCATCAGGAAATCGCCCCAAGGTGTCGGCAGTTTAGCCTCTGCCACCCGTTTAAGCTGCATGTCACTCTCCACAAAAGCGTACGATTCAATCATTGTCGCGCATCCTAAGTCCGGTTCGGTAAATTGACCAAGACTAAAACGTGCTACGCCGATCTCTATTTCGTTAATTATCGGCTATTTTGCCACAACTTCTTGCCGGGCGGTGCTCAGCAAACCAGCAGATGGCGTTTTCCGGCCGCCTATTATTGCGATAGGTTGCCTATCTGTTTAATTTTTCGCGTGTTATCAAGATTACACTCTTGTTACACTGCAGCCTGATTCACGCAGAGGAAAACAGGAATGTATGAGATAGCAAAACGTACGGCGGGCGGCGCGCTGCTGTTGCTGTTGATGCCGCTGGTCGTCTGGGCATCCGGCTGGCACTGGCAGCCCGGCGGCAATGAGCCGCTGCTCAAAGCGCTGTACTGGGTGACCGAAACCGTGACCTCGCCGTGGGGCATTCTGACCAGCGCTATCCTCTGCGGTTGGTTTTTGTGGTGCCTGCGCTTTCGGCTGAAAGCGGCCATCGGTCTGGCGCTCCTGCTTTTCGCCGCGCTGGTGATCGGGCAGGGGGTCAAGTCGTTAATCAAGGATCGGGTGCAGGAACCGCGGCCGTTTGTGGTATGGCTGGAACAAACCCACGGCGTGGACGGCAAATACTTCTATTCGCTGCATCGCAAAGAGCGCAGTGCGCTGGTGCGCGAGCAACTGCAGGATCAGACGCTGGTGCCGAACTGGCTGCGCAAGCACTGGCAGTTTGAAACCGGCTTCGCTTTCCCATCGGGGCACACCATGTTCGCCGCCACCTGGGCGCTGTTGGGCGTAGGGCTGCTGTGGCCGCGCCGCCATTATAAAACCGTCGCGTTGCTGATGGTGTGGGCGACCGGCGTGATGGGCAGCCGCCTGCTGTTGGGCATGCACTGGCCGCGCGATCTGGCGATGGCTACGCTGATCAGCTGGCTGCTGGTGGTGGTCACCTGCTGGTTGGCGCAGCGCTGGTTCGGCCCGCTGACGCCGCCGCCGCAAGAGCAGCAGGAAATCGCGGCACGCAAGCCGGAGATATGATCGCTATGTGACTATGTCACAAAAAGGCGGCGTCGGATTGGCGCCGCATTAACCGCTTACATTTTCCCGCCATTGCAATCCGCCCGGTCGCCCCCATATCCTTATAAATTCGACGTTTTGAGAAGCTTTCTCATCAATTTGTTCGCTAAGGCCGTTTACTGCCGAATATGCCAGCAGATATGTGGTTTTATCGTGCCGCAGGGTTTCCCTGCCGCAACGGGAAATGCTAACTTAAGGGTTAGGGACGCCACGTTTTGGCATCGTTCATCCGATTCACTCGGCATCGCGGGAAAGAATGTGAAATATTTGCTGATTTTTTTGTTGGTTCTGGTGATCTTCGTGATTTCCGTCACCTTGGGTGCGCATAACGATCAGGTGGTCAATTTTAACTATCTGGTTGCGCAGGGCGATTATCGCGTATCGACCCTGTTGGCCACGCTGTTTGGCGCCGGTTTCGTTCTCGGTTGGATCATTTGCGGTCTGTTCTATCTGCGCACGCGCATTGCGCTGGGCCGCGCCGAGCGCAAGATCAAAAGGCTGGAGCTGCAGCTTGAGCAGCCCGCTGAACCGGCGGCTCAGCCCGTTGTCAGCAAGGAATAATCCTCTATGTTAGAACTGCTGTTTCTGTTGCTGCCCGTGGCTGCCGCGTACGGTTGGTACATGGGGCGCAGAAGCGCTCAGCAGGATAAACAGCAAGAAGCCAACCGCCTGTCGCGCGAATACGTGGCAGGGGTGAACTTTCTGCTTTCCAACCAGCAGGACAAGGCGGTCGATCTGTTCCTCGACATGTTGAAAGAGGACAGCAACACCGTAGAAGCCCACCTGACGCTGGGTAACCTGTTCCGTTCGCGCGGTGAAGTCGACCGCGCCATCCGCATCCATCAGGCCTTGATGGAAAGCGCCTCCCTGACCTTCGAACAGCGCCTGCTGGCGGTACAGCAGTTGGGCCGCGACTATATGGCGGCCGGGCTGTACGATCGCGCGGAAGACATGTTCAGCCAGTTGACTGACGAAGCGGATTTTCGCGTATCGGCGCTGCAGCAACTGCTGGTGATCCATCAGGCCACCAGCGATTGGCAAAAAGCGATCGACGTGGCGGAAAAATTGGTCAAGCTGGGTAAAGAGAAACAACGCGTCGAAATCGCACACTTCTATTGTGAACTGGCGCTGCAGGCGATGGGCAGCGACGATCTCGATCGGGCGATGAGCCTGCTCAAGCGGGCGGACGCAGCCGATAAACAGTGTGCGCGCGTATCCATCATGTTCGGGCGCATCTACATGGCGCAAAACGACTACGCCAAAGCGGCAGAGTCGCTGCAACGCGTACTGAGCCAGGATAAAGAGTTGGTCAGCGAAACGCTGCCGATGCTGCAGGAATGCTACACGCATCTGCCGGAACAACAGCACAACTGGGCTGAATTCCTGAAGCGCTGCGTGGAGGAGAATACCGGCGCCACCGCCGATCTGATGCTGGCCGAGATCATCGAGCAGCACGAAGGGCGCGACGTGGTACAGGTCTATATCAACCGCCAGCTGCAACGCCATCCGACCATGCGGGTGTTTTACCGGCTGATGGATTATCACCTGGCGGACGCGGAAGACGGCCGGGCGAAAGAGAGCCTGCTGCTGTTGCGCGATATGGTCGGCGAGCAAATTCGCACCAAACCGCGTTACCGCTGTCACAAATGCGGCTTCACCGCGCACTCACTCTATTGGCATTGCCCGTCGTGCCGCGCCTGGTCATCGGTCAAACCGATCCGTGGTCTGGACGGCCAATAACGCGGCGGCGCGACAAAACAAAACGGGGCGATTTATCGCCCCGTTTTTTATGTTCGTCTGTTCGTCGCTTACTTTTTCTTGCCGCCTTTGGCGCCGGTTTTCAACAGCTGGCGGAGTTTCTTCAGCTCTTTCTGGCTCAGCGGCTGTTCAATTTCTTCTTCGGTGCTTTGATTGTCGATCTCGCCGTGGTGCAGCTCATCCGCCTTTTTTGCCGGTTTTTCTGCTTTGGTGGCGGGCGCGCTGAAGCTGCTTTCCAGTCGCTGGCACACTTCCACGCTCAACGAAAATTCGTTTTCAGCGGCGGCGGCGCGGATTTTTTCCTTGAGTTCCAGAGGAATTTTAATGGTAAGTGTCGATATCTCGCTCATTTTGAAAGCCTTTCTGCAGGAAGATGCCTTCAAGCTAAGCCACTGGCGATCGGGTGTCTAGTGTGTAATAAAAATTTAATTTTTCTGTAACAAATGAGGGCGAGGCAAACGCGGGTTTTTTAGGCGAGAAACAGAGGCAGAGCCCGAGCGTGCGGGCCCTGTACCGGAAACATTATTTGTAGATGATCGCGGTGCCGCTCAGCATGTTGTTACCACCGGCGGAGATGATGCGGTAGCTACTGGCGCCCTGAGCGTCGGCTTTAGCGGCCAGCTTTTTCTCCAGGCTGCTGAGGGTGGTCGCGTGGCCTGCGGAAACGATGCCGGTGGCGGTCAGGTTATCGGCCTGCTGGCTGTTGATCGGTTCAGCGGCGAAAGTGGCGAAAGAGGTCAGTGCGATAGCGGCAGTGGTTGCAAAATATTTGATGGTTTTCATAGGTGACTCCAGTCTGTTTATTTAGGAAGGAAGCCATTCGCTTCCGATGGGTTGAATAATAAAGCATCTGCGCCGATTGAAAATCTGATAATGCTGAGCAAATCATTCAAAATATTTGATTAACAATTTACGCATCTTTACGGCGTTTTACGCTGCGTGGTTTATCGCTGACGCGCTTTCGTTGACGCGCCATGACAAAGGTGAGAGGTAACATGACGGAGCGCCGATGTGCGCTGCGGCTGGGATTTCTGGCCCCCGACAGGTAGAATGCGGCGGTCAGTTTCGCGGGTGAGTCCCTGATTATGTCTATTTTACAGAAGGTAGAAGAAATGAAGTCTGAAAATAACGCTAATAACAATGACTTAAAATCATCTCCACTCGTTGTGGCGTTAGATTACGCCGATAAGAACGCTGCGCTGGCGTTCGCCGACCGTATCGATCCGCAAGACTGCCGGCTGAAAGTGGGCAAAGAAATGTTCACGCTGTTTGGGCCGCAACTGGTGCGCGATCTGCATGGGCGCGGCTTCGACGTGTTTCTCGACCTGAAATTTCACGATATTCCCAATACCACGGCGCATGCGGTCGCGGCGGCGGCCGAGCTGGGCGTTTGGATGGTCAACGTCCACGCCAGCGGCGGCGCGCGCATGATGACCGCCGCTAAAGAAGCGCTGGCGTCATTCGGGGCGGATGCGCCGCTGCTGATCGCCGTAACCGTGCTCACCAGCATGGAAGCGGAAGACCTGCGCGGCATCGGCATTGAGGCCAGCCCGGCGGAACACGCCGAGCGGCTGGCGCGCCTGACCCGCGACTGTGGGCTGGACGGCGTGGTGTGTTCGGCACACGAAGCGCAGCGGCTGAAAGCGGCCTGCGGGCAGGCTTTCCAACTGGTTACGCCGGGGATCCGCCCAGAAGGCAGCGCGGCGGGCGATCAGCGCCGTATCATGACGCCGGTGCAGGCGCAGGCCGCCGGCGTGGACTATATGGTGATTGGGCGTCCGATCACCCAATCTGCCGATCCGGCCGCGACGCTGCGCGCGATCCGCGCCTCTTTGGCCTGAGGAACCGCCGATGAATGACGACAACAGCCGCCTGGTGTATTCCACGGACACCGGCCGTATCAAACAGGAAGAGGCTAAACCACAACGCGCCAAGGGCGACGGCATCGTGCGCATCCAGCGTCAGACCAGCGGCCGCAAGGGGAAGGGCGTATGCCTGATCGCCGGCGTCGATCTGGATGATGCTGCGCTCGACAAACTGGCGGCAGAGCTGAAAAAGAAATGCGGCTGCGGCGGTTCGGTGAAAGACGGGGTCATCGAGATCCAGGGCGATAAACGCGATCTGCTCAAGCAGCTGCTGGAAGCTAAAGGCATGAAGGTCAAACTGGCGGGTGGATGAGGTGAATCGCCATGCCGCGGTGCAATGCCGTGGCATGGCTTGAGGTTGTTGCTGCCGGGGGTTAGCCCGTTAACGGCAAAAGAACCATAGACTTAAAGTAAAACAGACCTGAAATCATCGTTATTCTGGTTAATACGTCAAAGCGCCGAAGCGCTTTTGCCAGCCTGTCGGCTGAGGTCTCTCGGTCAGGTTATTTGCCAACCTGGTGACCGATGATGCCCCCTACCGCAGCCCCACCCAGCGTGCCCAACGCGCTGCCGTCTGTCAGCACTGCGCCGCCGACTGCACCGGCGCCGGCACCGATAGCGGTGTTGCGATCGCGTTTGGACATGTTGGAACAAGCACTGAGTGAAAACGCCAGAGTCAGTGCCAGAGCCGCGGTGGCGAAACGTTTATTGATAATCATCATAATGACTTCTCCTTAGCATTGGCTATATGGAAGTGCCCTATAAGTATAGGCGTTAACCATAAATCAGGCCTGCTGTTGATTCCCATACAGTATCGATATAAAAAATGACATTTTTTGTTAACGGCCGAATAATTAGCAAGTTACGGCCCAAAAGTCGCCAAAACTGAGTATAGGTTTCTCGGGAGGGATAAACAGGTAAATAGTCTTAAAATCCTGCGGTGCAAGGGGAAAGACGCGCGGGGTAGCCCGCGCGGTGCGGTGGTGGTCTGCGCTATTCGTTGACCAACTCCACCTGAACGCCCTGGCGTTTCAGCTGATGCTGATACTCCAGCGCCAGACGCGAATCGGTGATCACCCGGCTGATCTGGCCCGGCTGCGCCAGCGGATTGGGCTGGATCTGGCCGAATTTGCTGGAGTCCGTCAGCACGATATTCTCCACGCCCTTGGCCAGCACCGCGCTGACCACGTCGGCGCGCATCATGTCGCGGCCGGTAAAGCCGGTTTCGGCCTGAAAGCCGTCAATGCCGATAAACGCCTTGTTGAAATGCACCTGCTGAATGCACAGCCGTGTAAGCGGGCCGACCACGGTCTCGCTTTTCTTCTGGTACATGCCGCCCAGCACAATCACATCACAATCGGTTTCTTTCAGCAGGTTGGCGATGTAGTGGCTGACGGTGATCAGCGTAATGCGCTTGCGTTCGGCGATGTAGCGCGCCAACAGGGCGTTGGCGCTGCCGCTCTCGATAAATATCGTCTCGCCGTCGTTGACCTGCGCGGCGGCGTATTGCGCCAGCCGTTGCTTGAGAGTGAAATTGGACATCATGCGGGCGTCGACGTCATCGCTTTCCAGCGCCACGGCGGAGCCATGTACCCGCTTCAGATAACTGCGCTTTTCCAGCAGGTTGAGATCCTGCCGGATGGTGACTTCCGAGACGCCCGAGGCACGCGCCAGCTCATTGACGCTGATCCGCCGGCGATCGTTAACCAACTGCAATATGGTCTGTTGTCGTAAATTCATATCGGCCTGATGATGCGGCCGCCAAGGCGCGGCCGCTAAGAGTCAAAGGTTTAAAGAGTATGTTCTGTGCGCGCAATAATATCATCCTGCGCTTCAGGGGATAATGCGGTAAAGAAGGCGGAATAGCCAGCTACGCGAACCACTAAATCACGATATTGGTCAGGGTGTTGCTTCGCCGCCAGCAGCGTTTCGCGCGACACGATGTTGTACTGCACATGCCAGCCGCGGTAGCTCTCGAAGAAGGTGCGCAACATCAGCATCAGCTTTTCCCGATCGCGCGGGTTGTCCAGCGTCGTCGGGTTCAGCTTTTGATTGAGCAGCACGCCGCCGAGGATCGCCTCGGTCGGCAACTTGGCGAGCGAATTGAACACCGCCGTCGGCCCCAGGTGATCGGTGCCGGACGCCGGGCTGGCGCCTTCCGCCAATGGCGCATGCGCCTTACGGCCATCCGGGGTGGCCAGGGTGGCAGCGCCGAAGGGCACGTTGGCCGAGATCGACGACGTGCCGGCGTAATAGCCGCCGCCGATCGGCCCGCGGCCGAAGCGGGTGTTGCGATATTGCTTCAGTTCCTCAATGTAGGTTTGGTAGGCGCGCACCAGAAGTCGATCGACGTCGTCCACGTCGTTGCCGTATTTGGGCGCGGCGTTGAGCAGCCGCTGGCGCAGCTGTTCGCCATCTAACCCGGCGAAGTCGTCGGCCAGCGCCGCCGCCAGCTGCTGCTGGCCGATTGTCCCTTGCTCGAACACCAGTTTGCGCACCGCCGCCAGGCTGTTGCCGAGGTTGGCGATGCCGACCTGCAGGCCGGAAACCCAGTCGTACTTGGCGCCGCCTTGCTTGATGCTTTTGCCGCGTTCGATGCAGTCATCCACCAGCGCGGAGCAGAGGATATCGTGGGCGTTCTCCTCCAGCACGCTGTCCACCACGCATTCGATCTCAATTGACTTGCGCGTGTAGTAACGGATTTGCCGATCCCATGCGGCCATTACCTGCTCGAAATCGGCGAAGTTTCCTTTGGACAGCGCCTGTTCCTGCGGCAGGAAAATCTGCCCGGAGGTGGCGTCGCGCCCCTGTTCCAGCGCCGCCAGCAGCACGCGGGCGAAGTTGATGAAGCTCATGCCGGTGCAGCGATAGCCCCATTTGCCGCCGACGGCGGTCTCTATGCAGCCGATGGCGGCATAGTCGTAGGCGTCCTGCGGCTCAACCCCCAGCTTGATGAACTCGGGAATGACGATTTCGTCGTTGTTGAACGCCGGCATGCCGAAGCCGCAGCGGATCACCTGCACGCAGGCGTCGAGGAAATCGGCGCTCATTCCGGCGTGGTAACGCACGCTGAGGTTGGGTTGGGTGGAGCGCAGGCGGCCGCAGGATTCGAGAATGGCGTAGGACAGCGGGTTGACCGCGTCGCACGGCCTGCCGTCGATCAGTTTTTGGCCGCCGATGGTGACGTTCTGGTACAGCGGGCTGCCGGCGGAGGCCTTGGAGTGTGAGCCGGAGCGGATCTTGTTGACCTCCAGCAGCTTCAGCCAGCAGCTGTGCAGCAGCTCGATGGCGTCTTCCCGCGCCAGGTTTTGCTCCAGCTCGACGTCGCGCCGATACCAGGGATAGAGATATTGGTCGAGGCGGCCGAAGGAAACCGAATGGCCGTTGGATTCGATCTGTAACGTCAGCTGGATGAAATAGCACAGCTGTAGCGCCTGCCAGAAGGTGTGCGGCGGGCGATGGGCGATCAGGTCGCAGTTGTCTGCGATAGCCAGCAGCTCGGTGCGCCGCCAGTCGCGGGGTTCGCGTTGCGCCATGTCGCGCGCCAGGCGAGCGAAGCGCAGGATGTGCTCGCTCAGCGCCGCCAGTACGATGTCGATGGCGTTGAGAAACTGCGCTTTGTGCAGATCTTCCCATTCGGTCAGGTGCAGGCGGCTGCGGCGCGCGTTCACCTTTTCACGCAGGCCGTCGAGGCCAAGCGCCAGCAGTAGCGGGAAGTTGACCGCCAGGTGGGCGTCGCCGGAGGTCATGTTGCCCTCGGCTTTGATGATGCCGGTGGCGAGCAGCGCCTTTTGTTCGTCGGTAAACATGCCGTAGCAGCGATCCTGCACCGTTTGGCCGCGCCACCAGGGGCAAAGACGGTGCAAAATCGCTTTGTTCTCTTCGCTGACCGAGAAGCCGGCGCCCGGCCGGTCGGCCAACTGGTCTATCTCATTTTCTATCCAGCCGACGGTGTATTCGGGGAAGATTGGCGCGGCGCGCAGCTCGCTGGCCTGGTTGCCGACGATCAGCTCATCGTTGGCGATCCAGATGCTGCGCTTCGCCAGGTGGTTGGACAGTGCCAGCGCACGGCGCACCGGCAGCGGCCGATCCTGATGCTGTTGATAGGCTTCGGTATAGTGCTGTGCGCGTTCGGTGCACACCGGCGGTTTGACGATGTGGATCAGCGCATTCTTATGCGCCTGAATACGGGCGCTGAGGGTGGTCAAATCCAATGTGGTCATGGCGTTATCCTCGCAAAATGGCGGTCAGGCCTTTGGCGCCAGCGTACGCTTCGGCGAAGGCCAGCAGATCGGGCGCGTCCAGCGGCGTGCTGGCGGCGCAGTAGGGCTCGCCGAGCAGGTGATACTTGTTGATGCCCAGCGTGTGGTATGGCAGAAAATGGATCTCCGATACGCCGATCTCGTCGGCGGCGAAGTCGACAATCGCGCGGACAGCGTGGCGATCGGCGTTGAAATCGGGGATCAGCGGCACGCGCACGGTCATTGGCACGCCGTGTGCCGCCAGCCGGCGGAAATTGTTCATCACTCGGCGGGCGGAGCCGCCGGTCCAGGTTTTGAAACGCGCTTCATCGGTGTGTTTGAGATCGGCCAACAGCAGATCCAGCCAGGGCAACGAAGGGGCGATGTAGCGCCAGGGAACGTGCAGACAGGATTCGACGGCGGTGTGGATGCCGGCTTCCCGGCCGCGCCGCAGCAGCTCCGCCGCGACTTCCGGCTGCATAAAGGGCTCGCCGCCGGACAGCGTTAAACCGCCGCCGCTGCGCAGGTAGAAAGGCTTATCCCGCATCACCTCGGCCATGATATCGTCGGGGTTGACCGCGCTGCCGCACAGGCTGAGCGCGCCGGTCGGGCAGGCGGCGGCCAGCGCCGCGTAGTCGTCTGCGCTGATGACGTCGCGCCGCAGCGTCAATGCTCCCTCGTCACGCCACAGACCTTGCGGGCAGCGCTCGGTGCACAGCGTACAGTCGCTCAGGCACAGGCGCTCGTCAAACAGCAGATCTGCGTGGCGCGAGCGGCTTTCCGGGTTCTGACACCAGCGGCAGCTCAGCGGGCACCCTTTTAGAAAGACCACGCTGCGGATGCCGGGGCCATCATGGGTCGAGTAGCGCTGCAGATTGAAGTACATGAGTCACCCGTTTGGCGTTGCTGAATCTTTCGCCATTAAAGATGTTTCGAATGAAAGTTGAATTGATTTTGATCAAAAGTTGGCGGGGTTTTTGCCCTATGATGATCAGAGTTTGAATCCGCCCACACAACATGACACAGGAGTCCGTGATGGAGCTTTATCTCGATACCGCCGATGTGACTGCGGTAAAACGCCTGGCGCGCATTCTGCCGCTGCACGGCGTCACCACCAACCCGAGCATCGTGGCGAAAGAAGGCAAGCCGATCTGGGAAGTGCTGCCCGCGCTGCGTGACGCCCTCGGCGGCACCGGCAAGCTGTTCGCGCAGGTGATGGCGACCGATGCCGAGCGCATGGTGGCGGAGGCGGCGCTGCTCAGCCAGCGCGTACCGGGGCTGGTGGTCAAGATCCCGGCGACCGCCGAAGGGCTGGCGGCGATCAAGAAGCTTAAAACGATGTCCATCCCGACGCTGGGCACGGCGGTATACGGCGCCGGGCAGGGGCTGCTGGCGGCCTTGGCCGGGGCGGAATATGTGGCGCCTTACGTTAATCGGGTAGACGCGCAGGGCGGCGACGGTATCGAAATGGTGCACGAGCTGCAGCAGTTGCTGAGCCTGCATGCGCCGTCGGCGCAGGTGCTGGCCGCCAGCTTCAAAACGCCGCGTCAGGCGCTGGAATGCCTGCTGGCGGGCTGCCAGGCCATCACGCTGCCGGTGGATGTGGCGGAGCAGTTCCTTGGCGCGCCGGCGGTGCAGGCTGCGGTCGAGAAGTTCGAGCAGGATTGGCAGGGAGCTTTCGGCTCCACGCTGCTGGGTTAAAGCCTGGCCAGTAAAAAGGGCGCCGCGGCGCCCTTGCTGGATGATCGAAACGCTAGCTGCGGCCGGTTTCTTCCCTAAGCGCGGCGCTGACCTCATGCGCCGTTGGGTGTTCGGCACGCAGCGCCCGACGGATCGCGAAGAAGGCGGCGATCAGCATGGTTACCGCCACCAGCATAAAGAACCCGCACAGCGCGGCGTTGATTTGGTTGCTGAACACGATGGTTTCCATGTCTTTCAGCGACTTGGCCGGCGCAATGATCGTGCCTTGCTCGATGCCGGTGGAGAATTTCTTCGCCTGCGCCAGGAAGCCGATGCTCGGTTTCTCGTGGAAGATTTTCTGCCAGCCGGCGGTCATGGAAGTCACGAACAGCCAGGCGGTCGGCAGGATCGTAACCCAGGCGTAACGCTGTTTTTTCATCTTGAACAGCACCACGGTGCCGAGGATCAGCGCCATCGACGCCAGCATCTGGTTGCCGATGCCGAACAGCGGCCACAGGGTATTGATGCCGCCGAGCGGATCGACCACGCCCTGATACACGAAGAAGCCCCAGCCGGCCACGGCCACCGTGGTACCCGCCAGATTGCCGAACCACGAACGGTTGTTGGCCAGCTGCGGCACCGCCACGCCCACCAGATCCTGAACCATAAAGCGGCAGGCGCGGGTGCCGGCGTCGACGGCGGTCAGGATGAACAGCGCTTCGAACAGAATGGCGAAGTGGTACCAGAAGGCCATCATCGCCCGGCTGTTGAACACCTCGCTGATGATGTGCGCCATGCCCACGGCGAATGTCGGGGCGCCGCCGGCGCGCGACAGGATGGAGTTCTCACCTACCTCTTTGGCTATCAGCGCCAGCGTTTCCGGCGTGACGATAAAGCCCCAACTATTGATGACCTGCGAAGCATTTTCCACCGTGGTGCCGATCAGCGCCGCCGGGGAGTTCATGGCGAAGTAAACGCCCGGATCCAACACCGAGGCGCAGATCAACGCCATGATGGCGACGAAAGACTCCATCAGCATGGCGCCGTAACCGATAAAGCGAATGTGGCTTTCACGTTCCACCAGCTTGGGCGTGGTGCCGCTGGAGACCAGCGCGTGGAAGCCGGAAATGGCGCCGCAGGCGATGGTGATGAACAGGAACGGGAACAGGGCGCCAGCGAACACCGGGCCGCTGCCGTCGATGAAGCGCGAGACCGCCGGCATTTTCATCTCCGGCATGGCGAAGACGATGCCGATGGCCAGGCCGATGATGACGCCGATTTTCATAAAGGTGGAAAGGTAGTCGCGCGGTGCCAGCAGCAGCCACACCGGCAGCACCGAAGCGACGAAGCCGTAGATCACCAGCACCCAGGTCAGGGTGGTGCCGTGCAACGTGAAGAACGGCCCCCAGTAGGGATCTTGTGCCACGTTGCCGCCGTAAATGATCGCCAGCAGCATCAGCACGAAGCCAATCACCGAAATTTCAGCGATCTTGCCCGGCCGGATAAAGCGCATGTAGATGCCCATGAACAGGGCGATCGGGATGGTGGCGGCGATGGTGAACAGCCCCCACGGGCTGTCGGCCAAGGCTTTTACCACCACCAGCGCCAGCGCCGACAGAATGATGATCATCACCCCCAGCGCGCCAAGCATGGTGATTACCCCGGCGAATGCGCCCAGTTCTTGCTTGGCCATTTCCCCTAGCGAACGCCCGTCGCGGCGCGTGGAGATGAACAGCACCAGGAAATCCTGCACCGCGCCGGCCAGCATGACGCCGACCAGGATCCAGATGGTCCCCGGCAGGAAACCCATCTGCGCGGCCAGAATCGGCCCCACCAGCGGCCCGGCACCGGCGATGGCGGCGAAGTGGTGGCCGAACAGCACCCATTTGTTGGTGGGCACGTAGTCCAGGCCGTCATTGTGGCGTTCTGCCGGGGTCAGACGGCGGTCGTCCAGTTCAAAGACCTTGTCGGCAATGAACCGGCTGTAGAAGCGGTAGGCGATGCTGTAGCAGGCGACGGCGGCGACCACCAGCCAGACGGCGTTGACGTGTTCGCCGCGGCTGAGCGCCAGCATGGCGAAGGCGAAGGCGCCGACCAACGCCACCAGCAGCCAGATAAGTCCTGACCTGATGTTTTTCATGAAACAACTCCTTGGCGTACAGAGGTAAAAATCGACGTTGTTATTAGGAATGACGTTTTAACAGTAGAAGTTTTGCCGCCGAACCGCGGCAGGTCGGATGAGAAATGTGAAGCAGGTGGGGTTTTAGTGTAAAAACAACGTGATGAAACCACGTTGGTGCAGGCTGTCGCCCACGCAATCCCCGGCAGTTATTCATTCTGCATTTTCACGCTGCGTACAGCGAATCATCGTCGTTTTTTATCTGGGTACGGTGTCTGGCGGATTATTATTTTATCTGTCGAGGCGTGCCGAAATAAAATCATCCATGCCGTGTTATACCTTTATTTTCACCCGCAGGTTTAATCATTCATCAAATAAATAATAAATCTACGAAAGGAATTTAATTATGATAAATAAAATCATCGAAGGGTATTTACCGCAGCTTACGGCCATTCGGCACGATATTCATCAACACCCTGAATTGGGTTTCGAAGAGTTTCGCACCAGCGATCTGGTGGCGGATTATCTGAGTTCGTGGGGCTATGAGGTGCACCGCGGATTGGCGGGAACCGGCGTGGTGGGCACGCTGCGGGTGGGTGACGGCGTTAAACGCCTCGGACTGCGCGCCGATATGGACGCCTTGCCGATCGAGGAGAACAACGGCAAGCCCTGGAGCAGCAGCGTGGCCAACCGCATGCACGCCTGCGGCCATGATGGTCACACCACCATGTTGCTCGGTGCCGCCCGTTACCTGGCGCAAACGCGCAACTTCAACGGCACGCTGCACCTGATTTTCCAACCGGCGGAAGAGATGCTGAACGGTGGTGCGCGCATGGTGGAACAGGGGCTGTTCGAGCGCTTCCCCTGCGACGCCATCTTTGCCATGCACAACATGCCGGGGATGCCGCTCGGCGAGTTCTTCTTCCAGCACGGCCCGTTTATGGCCTCGATGGATCAGTTCAACGTCCGGGTGCAGGGGCGCGGCGGCCACGGTGCCATCCCGCAGCTGACGGTCGATCCGGTGCTGGTGGCTTCGCATATCACCGTCGCGCTGCAGAGCATCGTTTCGCGCAATATCGATCCGCTGGAGGCGGCGGTGATCACCGTCGGTAGCATCAAGGCCGGTGAGGCGGCCAACGTGATCCCGGACAGCGCGGAGATGAAGCTCAGCGTGCGCTCGCTGGATCGCCAGGCGCGCGCCACTTTGCTGGCGCGCATTCCGGCGCTGATCGAGGCACAGGCGGCAAGCTTCGGTGCGCACGCGGTGGTGGAACACGTTAACGGCACGCCGGTGCTGGTCAACGACGAAGCGATGACCCGTTTCGCCCACTGCGTGGCGGAACAGCAGTTCGGCGCCGCGCGCGCGCACTACGGCGCCCGGCCGCTGATGGGCAGTGAAGATTTCGCCTTCATGCTCGATGCGCATCCGCAGGGCGGCTACCTGATCATCGGCAACGGCGATGGCGAAGGCAGCTGCATGGTGCATAACCCGGGATATGACTTTAACGACGGCTGCCTGGCGACCGGCAGCCAGTATTGGGGAGCGTTGGCGGAAGCGTATTTGAAATAAACTCGAAAATAATAACAGGGAAGGTAATGATGAGTGAAAATACGGCTGAAACTCAGGCGGAAATAATATCGGCCCCGAGAGCCGGTGGCAAAAAGGTTATATTCGCCGCCTCCTTCGGCAATGCGCTGGAGTTTTTCGATTTCGGTATTTATAACTTCTTCGTTATTTACATCAGCGTATTGTTCTTTCCGCCGTCCAGCGATCCGCATCTGGCGTTGCTGTTGGCGTTTGCCACGTTCGGCGTCAGCTTCTTCATGCGGCCGCTGGGCGGCATTCTGATTGGCGCCTATGCCGATCGCCATGGCCGCAAGCCGGCGATGATCCTGACGATTTCCTTGATGAGCCTGGGCACGGCGATGATCGGCTTTGCGCCGACCTACGCCAGCGCCGGCTATTGGGGAACCGTCACGCTGGTGGCGGCGCGCCTGATCCAGGGCGTGGCGGCGGGCGGCGAGGTGGGGGCATCGATGTCGTTGCTGGTGGAGTCGGCGCCGCCCAACCGGCGCGGCTTCTATTCCAGCTGGTCGCTGGCGACGCAGGGCATCGCCACCGTGGTTGGCGGCGTGACCGCGCTGGCGCTCAGCGCGGCTTTGCCGGTGCTTTCCGGCGAGCCGAACGCCATGGCCGAGTGGGGATGGCGGATTCCTTTCTTTATCGGCGTGGCGCTGGCGCCGCTCGGTTGCTGGCTACGTCTCGGGTTGGAAAGCGATCGGCCATCGGTGTCGCGGGCTCACGAGCCGCCTGTGCAGTTGCGTAAGCACTCGCGGGCGGTGGTGCTCGGCGTGATGTTGACCATCGGCGCCACCGTCGCCACTTACATCTCGATGTATTATCTCGGCACCTACGCGGTGAAATACTTGGGGATGGTGCAGGCCTACGGCTATGCCGCGATGCTGCTGGCGGGGCTCGTCACTTTCGGCGGCAGTCTGCTGGTCGGGCACTGGTGCGATCGTTACGGCCGTTTGCCGCTGATCCGTGGTTCGCGGATTGCGATTCTGATTGTGGCCCTGCCGGCATTTTGGTGGCTGAGCGCGATGCCGCACCCGGCGGTGCTGCTGCTGATTGTCGCGGTGCTGGTCGGGTTGACCACGCTCGGGTCGGTACCGACCATGCTGATGATTTCGGAGCTGTTCCCGCAGCGCATTCGCGCGCTGGGGTTTGCCTTGGTCTACAGCCTGGGGGTGGCGATCTTCGGCGGCTTCGCCCAGTACATTGCCTCCCAGTCGATCGCGCTGAGCGGCTCGCTGCTGGCGCCCGCCGTCTATCTGATGCTGGCGACACTGGCTTCATTGGCGGTGCTGCCCTTGCTGCGTGAAACCGGCGGCGAGCCGCTGCGCTAGCCGAAAAAAAACGCCGGCGGTTTTCACCGTCGGCGTTTTGCGTTGCTGCCGTTTCAGGCTGGCGTTCAGGCCGCCGGACGGGCGATCACGCTGCGGGTTTCCATGCGCACTTCGGCGATGGTGACCTGCAAGGTGTCGCTCTGGCGGTAAACCACTTCACCCTTGATCTGCACGGTGCCGGTTTCCTGGCTGCACTGCATCTCGTCGCGCACCGCGTGAATAAACGGTGCCGGGATGAAGGCGACCGCACCGTTGTCCAGCAGGCGCACGCGCAGGCCGCCGCGGGTCACGTCGATGATCTCGGCGTTGAAGCGGGTGTCAGTACCTGCCTTGTCCTGCAGGAAACGGGCGTACAGCCAGTCGCCGACGTCGCGTTCCGCCATGCGGTTCAGGCGGCGGCGTTCCGCCAGCTGCACCGTGACGTCATCCTGCGGTTTTTCTGCCGGCTGCTGGTTGATGATCGCCTTCAGCAGACGATGGTTGACCATGTCGCCGTATTTACGGATCGGCGATGTCCAGGTGGCGTAAGCCTCCAGCCCCAGACCGAAGTGTGGCCCAGGCGTAGTGCTGATCTCCGCGAAGGTCTGGAAGCGGCGGATGCGGCTGTCGAGGAACTGGGTCGGCTGCGCGTCCAGGTGGCGGCGCAGTTCGCAGAAACCGTCGAGGGTCAGCAGTTTGTCGGCTTCGGCTTCCACGCCGTTGGCCTGCAATACGGTGACCGCTTGCTCGACCAGCGCAGGATCGAAACCGGTGTGCACGTTGTACACGCCGAAGCCCAGGCGATCGCGCAGCACGATGGCGGCGCAGACGTTGGCGGCGATCATGCACTCTTCAACGATGCGGTTGGCGCTGCGGCGCTGCTCGGTAACAATCTCCAGCACGTCGCCTTTTTCACCCAGCACGAAGCGGTAGTCCGGGCGATCTTTGAACACCAGCGCATGCTGATGGCGCCAGGCGTTGCGCGCGTCGCAAACGCGTTTCAGCAGGGTGATTTGTTGCGCGATGGCATCGCTCGGCGGCTGCCAGCCGGCAATGCCTTCCAGCCAGTCGGAGACTTCGTCGTACACCAGCTTGGCTTTGGATTCGATCTCGGCGGCGAAGAACTGAATATCGTCGCCCAGCGCGCCGTCGGCGGCGATGGTTACGCGGCAAGCCAGCACCTGTCGGCGCTCGTTAGGGCGCAGCGAGCACAGGTTGTCCGACAGATCGCGCGGCAGCATCGGGATGTTGAAGCCCGGCAGGTAGTTAGTGAAGGCGCGCACGCGGGCGATATCGTCCAGCTTGCTGCCTTGCTCGACGTAGGCGGTCGGATCGGCGATGGCGATAGTCAACTGCAGCGAACCGTCACCGTTGTCGGTCACATACAGCGCATCGTCCATGTCTTCGGTGCTGGCGCTGTCGATGGTGACGAATTCGAGCGCGGTCAGGTCTTCACGCACCAGCCCAGCGGCCGGCTCGCTGAGAGCCTGCATCTCTGGCGCCTCTTTCTCCAGGTTGTGACGTGCGAGCGTCACCCACCACGGGGCGAAATGGTCTTCACCTTCAGTGATAAAGTGAGTCAGATCGGCGTTGAAGCCGCGATCGCCTTTCAGCGGATGACGGCGCATTTCCGCCACCGCCCAGTCACCGGCCTGGAAGTTGTGGGGCAATTCACGCACCGGGCGGCACGGAATCGCATCTTTCAGCAACGGATGATCGGGCACGATGGACAGACGGTCGTCGCGCTTTTGCACGCGGCCGACAAAGCGCGACAGAAACGGCTCGACCAGGGTTTCCGGCTCGGCGATTTCGCGCTCTTTCTCGGTGTGAAGGGTGGCGATAATGCGATCCCCGTGCATGACTTTCTTCATGTACGGCGGCGGAATGAAGTAACTTTTTTGACCGTCTACTTCAAGAAAGCCAAAGCCTTTCTCAGTCCCTTTCACGACGCCTTCAACGCGCGGGGTCTGAGAGTGAAGTTGCTGTTTAAGCTGCGCCAGCAGCGGGTTATCTTGAAACATATCGTCCAGTGAATGGGTTGTGAGTGGCAAGATTTGCGGCTGACAGTTTTACGCGAATCACCCGCTGCGAGCAAGCCTAACGTCACGGAACCCCGCGTTGCCGCGCGATTTTGCGCAAGAATGGTCAATCGGAGTGCTATCGAGGGAAAACCCCGGCGCGAAGGCCGGGGTGAGGGGCGGGAGACTATCAATCCTGCAGCGGCGTTGGCTGCAGGATTTCAATCCAGTAATCGTCCGGATCGCGAATGAACGCCACGTAGTTCATGCGGCCTTCATGCAGGCGCTTTTGGAAGGTGACGCCGAGGCGCTCAAACCGCTCGCAGGCGGCGCGCACGTCTGGCACCGTGACGCACAGGTGGCCAAAGCCGCGCGGCTCGCCGTTGCCGTTGTGGTAGTGGAAATCGGCCTGATTTTCGGTGCCGTGGTTATGGGTCAGCTCGAGAATGCCCGGCTGGCTCAGCGCCCAGCGTTTGCGCTCGTCGTCGTCCAGCGGGATCTGTTCACGCGGGCTGCGCGTCAGGTAGCAGATGGTAAACGCGGCTTCTTCGAACGTTTCCAGATAGACCGGGGTAAAGCCCAGCACGCGGGTGTAGAAATCCAGCGCTTTGGTCAGATCCTTCACGCGGATCATGGTGTGGTTGAACACGTAACCGTCGGTTACCGCGTCCGGTTGGGCCGCCACGCCGGGCAGCGTCAGTAGATCATTCAGTGGCATCAGAGATCCTCCTCAGGGTGTCAGCAGACTGTAGGTGAAATCGATGCTAATCTAAAGTGATTGTTTTTAACTAAAACACTAACTAAAAGTGAATGATAGATGAAGCTGAGCCAGCTGAAGTTTTTCTGCACCGTGGTGGAGCACAAAACCATCGCCGCGGCCGCGCGCGAGCTGCACTGCGTGCCTTCCAACGTCACGCTGCGGCTGCGCGAACTGGAGGAGTCGCTGGGCGGCGAGCTGTTTTTCCGCGACAAGAACCGGCTGTACGTCAATCCCAAAGGGCGGCTGTTCTATCAGCAGGCGCGCGACATTGTGGCGCAGGCGGAGCGCAGCAAGCAGCTGTTCGCCGGCGAGCATCAGCATGGGCTGCTGAACCTCGGGGCGCTGGATTTCTCGCTGGTCAGCCATTTGCCGGCGCGCATTGCCCGGCTGCGCCGTTTACAGCCTCATCTGCACATCAACGTGCTGAGCCGCGACTCGCTGGTGCTGGAACGCATGCTGATCGACAGCGATCTTGACCTGGCGATCACCGACGGCCCGATTGAACATCCGCTGCTGGCCAGCCAACAGGCATTCGATGAACGGCTGGTATTGCTGATGCCGGCCGATGCCGGGGAACCCGACGCCGCGACGCTGGCACCGCTGGAGTTTTACACCTTCAGTCGCGAATGTTCGTTTCGCCTGAAGGTGGATCACTGGTTGGCCTCGCGCGGGCTGAAACCGCGCATGACGCTGGAAATGGAGTCTTATGCCGCGATGGCGGCCTGCGTGCAGGCCGGTTGTGGCGTCGCCTGCGTCCCCGGTTCGTTGCTGCCGCTGATCTTGCCGGCACCGGGGCTGAAGGTGGTGGAAATGGGCGAGGAGGGGGTGAGCGACCTGTATTTCGTCTGGCGACGGCATCAGCTGTCGGACGAGCTGCAGACCATTCTGGCGATATTGGCGCGCCCGGCGTGAACCGGGCGCGCGTTTTCAGGCGATGCGCAGTGAAGGTTGCTGTTCGCTGCGGCGAATCACTACCGGGATCGATTTCGAGGTCGGGGTACCGGTACCGTCGCCGAAGCTGGCCAGCGGTACCAGCGGGTTGGTTTCCGGGTAGTAGGCCGCCAGGTTGCCACGCGGAATGTCGTAACTCACCAGCTTGAACCCATCCACTTTGCGCACCACGCCGTCGTTCCACAGGGTTTCTATCTCTACCCGTTCGCCATCCTGCAGGCCCAGCGCCGCCAGATCCTCAGGATGGATGAACAACACTTCACGCTGACCGTAAACGCCGCGGTAGCGGTCATCCAGACCATAGATGGTGGTGTTGTACTGATCGTGTGAGCGCAGCGTTTGCAGGGTGAACGGCGCTTTCTCGCTGCCCAGCTGCGGGAACAGGGTGGTCGGCAGCGCGGCGGCGCTGAACTCTGCCTTGCCGCTCGGCGTGGCGAAGCGCAGTTCGGCGGCGGCATTGCCGAGGTAGAAACCGCCGGGCTGGTCGCAGCGCCGGTTGAAATCTTCGAAGCCGGGAATGGTGGCGGCGATGTGATTGCGGATCAGCGAATAGTCGTCGGCCAATTCCAGCCAATCCAGCTGTTGGGTACCCAGCACAGCGTCGGCGATGCCGCAGACGATCGCCGTCTCCGAACGTTGGGTCTCCGCCAGCGGCTTGCCGATGCCTTCCGAGGCGTGCACCATGCTGAACGAATCCTCGACCGTAATGTACTGCGAGCCGCTGGCCTGCATGTCCAGTTCGGTGCGGCCGAGCGTCGGCAGGATCAGCGCATCTTTGCCGGTCACCAGGTGGCTGCGGTTAAGCTTGGTGCTGATATGCACCGTCAAATCGCAGTTGCGCAGGGCGCGGGCGGTGCGCTCGGTGTCCGGCGCCGCGGCGGCCAGGTTGCCGCCCAGCGCGATCAGCACTTTCACTTCGCCGCGCAGCATCGCTTCGATCGCTTCCACCGTGTTGTGGCCCAGCGCGCGGTTGGCGGTGAAGTTAAAGTGGCGTTCCAGGCTGTCGAGCAGCGCTTTGGGCGACTTCTCGTCGATCCCCATGGTGCGGTTACCCTGGACGTTGCTGTGGCCGCGTACCGGGCACAGGCCGGCGCCCGGTTTGCCCAACTGCCCGAACAGCAGCTGCAGGTTGGTGATTTCACGCACCGTCGCAATAGAGTGTTTATGCTGCGTCACGCCCATCGCCCAGGTGCAGATCACCCGTTCGGCGCCCTGATAGGTGGCCGCCGCCTGGCGCAGCTGCGCCTCGCTCAGGCCCGACTGCGCAGTAATGGTCTGCCACTCGGTGGCGTCTACCTGCGCCAGGTAAGCCTCTACGCCGACGCTGTGCCGTTCGATAAACGCCAGGTCGAACAGGGCGGGCTCGCCGGCGGCCAGGCGCTGACGGTGGGTTTCCAGCAGGGCTTTCACCATGCCGCGCACCGCCGCCATATCGCCGCCCAGATTCGGTTGGTAATAGGAAGAGCTGATCGGCGAGGATTTTGGCGTCAGCATCTGCACCGGATCCTGCGGATCGGCGAACCTTTCCAGCCCGCGCTCGCGCAGGGTGTTGAAGCTGACGATGCGCGCGCCGCGTCGAGCGGCGTTTTTCAGGCTGTGCAGCATGCGCGGGTGGTTGGTGCCGGGGTTTTGACCGAACACGAAGATGGCATCGGCCTTTTCGAAGTCATCGATGCGGATGGTGCCTTTGCCGACGCCGATGCTCTGTTTCAGCCCAACGCCGCTCGCCTCGTGACACATGTTGGAGCAGTCGGGGAAGTTGCTGGTGCCGAGCATGCGGCCGAACAGCTGATAAAGATACGACGCTTCGTTGCTGGCGCGGCCCGAGGTATACAGCTCGATCTGGTTCGGGTTGTCCATGCCGTTGATGTGTTTGGCGATCAGCGCCAGCGCATCCGGCCAATGGATGGGTTCATAGTGGTCGGTTTCGGCGTTGTAACGCATCGGGTGGGTGAGGCGCCCCTGATACTCGAGGAAATAGTCGCTCTGCTGCTGCAGGGTGCTGACGCTGTGGGCGGCGAAGAACTCCGGTTCCACGGCACTGCGCGTCGCTTCCCAACTGACCGCTTTGGCGCCGTTTTCGCAGAAGCTGAAGGTGCTGTGATTGTCGTCGCCCCAGGCGCAACCGGGGCAGTCGAAGCCGCGAGCCTTGTTGACGCGCATCAGGTTGCGCATGTTTTTTAGCGTTTGTTTACTGTCGAGGACAAAGCGGGTGGTGGCTTCAAGCGAACCCCAGCCGCCCGCCGGGCCGGTATAAGGCTTGATTGACGGTTTGAATTTCATGGTGACACTTCGCAGGTGGTTGTAGCTAAAAAGTAAACGCTTTTTTATGCGTCTTGCGTATTTATGTCACAAGTTTAGGGGCGCTGCGGGCTGGCGTCTAATCGAATGGGGCAATGGCGGCATAGAGCGCATCTATCGCCGGCGAGCGGTGCCGTAAACAAATGGTTGCATAAAGACACCCGCTGCAAAAGAGTAATGGTTTCGTCTGAAAGTGAATTCATGCAGTCTATCTCGCGGATTATATTGGAATTTTATTCAGCCTGCAGGCCTGAGGAACACAGCGTGAAGCGTTCAGTATCAGTGGTAATCGGCGGCATATTGCTGCCTTTAGCGGCGCAGGCGGTGGAAACGACGCCCAATTTTCCTACCATGACCCCGCCGGCGATAGACGCCGCCTCTTACGTTTTGATGGATTACACCACCGGCCAGGTGTTGGCCGGTGGCAATGCCGACGAACGGCGCAACCCGGCCAGCCTGACTAAACTCATGACCGGGTTGGTGATCGACCACGCGCTCGACCAGCACAAGATTGGCCTCGACGATGTCGTCACCGTGGGGAAAGACGCCTGGGCGCAGGGCAACCCGGTGTTCAAAGGATCTTCGTTGATGTTCCTGAAGCCAGGTGACAGGGTCACGGTGCGCGATCTCAGCCGCGGTATCATCATCGATTCCGGTAACGACGCCTGCGTAGCGATGGCGGATTATGTGGCGGGCAGCCAGGCCAACTTCGTCAAGCTGATGAACGAGAAGAGCGCGCAGCTGGGCCTGCAGAACACCCATTTCGAAACGGTACACGGGCTGGATGCGCCGGGGCAGTTCACCACCGCCGGCGATCTGGCGGTGATTGCGCGCGCCATCATCATGAGTGAACCGGCGGAATACCATATGTACAGCGAGAAGTCGTTGACCTGGAATGGTATCACGCAGCAGAACCGCAATGGCCTGCTGTGGGATAAGACGCTGCACGTCGATGGGCTGAAAACCGGGCACACCGCCTCGGCCGGCTTCAACATCATCGCCTCCGCCACCGAAGGGGATCGCCGCCTGATCGCCGTGGTGATGGGCGGCAAAAGTGCCAAAGGGCGTGAGGAGCAGGCGCGTAAGCTGTTGACTTGGGGGCTGCGCGACTTTACCACCGTACACCTGTTCAGCGCCGGCCAGAGCCTGGGGGAAGAGCCGGTCTGGTACGGCGAGGATCACCGGTTACCGGTCGGTAGCGCGCAAGAGCAGGCGCTTAGCCTGCCGAAAAACGAAGCGGACAAGCTGAAGGCGCAGTACGTGATCAATGCCGCGCGGCTGGAAGCGCCGATTGGCAAAGGGCAGACCGTTGGCGAGATCCGCATCAGCGACAATGGCCAGGTGGTGAAAACCCTGCCGCTGGTAGCGCTGCAGGCGGTGCCGCAGGGCGGCGTGTTCTCGCGCCTGGTGGATTACGTGAAGCTGAAGCTCTGACTCGCCGGGCGGGCGACGGCGCCCGGTGGTATACTGGTGCGAATGCCGATCATTGAGCCGCGCTATGGATATTAAACAACTGATTTATTTGTGTAATTTAGAACGAGAACGCCACTTCGGCCGGGCGGCGGAGGCCAGCTTTGTTAGCCAGCCGACGCTATCCATGCGATTGAAAAATCTGGAAAAAGAGCTGGGCGTATCGCTGATTAACCGCGGCAACCATTTCGGCGGTTTTACCGCCGAAGGCGAGCGGGTGCTGGCGTGGGCGCGTGAGATCGTCTCGGTTTACCAAGGGCTGAAGCTGGAGGTGGAGTCGCTCAAGCACGGCTTGCACGGCACGCTGCGCCTTGGCGTGGTGCCGCAGTGCAGTATTTCGGTATCGGAAATGCTCAAGGCGGTCAGCGAGCGTTACCCGCATCTCGATTACCGGCTGGCGGTGCTGAGCGCCGATCAGCTGCTGGAGGCGCTGACGGCGCATACCGTCGACATCGGCATCGGCTTTTTCGAGCTGTCGACCTTAAAGGAGCTGCATTTCCAATCGCAACCGCTGGTGGAAACCGGCGTCGAGCTGGTATTTCATCCGCAACACTTCCCGAAGCTGGTGGGCGATACGCCAATGCCGCTGGAAGCGGTGGCCGCTTTGCCGCTGTGCCTCGCCGAGCCGACGCGTTATTTTCGCCGCTATCTCGATCAACACTTCCGCGACGCCGGGTTGACGCTGCACACACGGCTGGAGACCGCCTCGATCTTCCAACTGCTGGAGGGGGTTTTCGTCGGCCTGGGCTGTGGGCTGTTCCCGCGCGGCCAGCTGCAATCGCCGCTGATGCCGGCGTTGCAGCGCCGTCCGGTAGCTATCGGCGCCATGCCGCGGCATGCAGCGGTAGTGGTCGATATGGCGGAGCGCGCCACGCCGTTGGCGCAAAAATTCTTTGACGCCGCCAGCGAGTGGCTACGTCGGCGAAATGAATAGAGACGTTTAAGTTTACCCGATGTTTCCGCAATGATTATGGCCCCGCGGGGCCATAATCATTCGTTGTCTAACGGCCGACGGAATAAGGTTAATTGCTGATGGTAATGGTCGGATCCCAATAGAAATAACCCAGTAATTTTTGATCGCCGCCGTTTGGCCGATAATAAAGGCCAAATTGGATGCAATAATTTTCCGTGCCGGTATTGCTGATGTCCGCCTGTATGAACCAATAGGTTTGGTTGGTGAAGGTGACGGGGAACACGGTATTTTGCGCCGGCATCATCGAACTGCGGGTGTACATTTTGAAGGTCGGGTTGGAAAAGACCTGGGTACCGCTGCCGAACTGCGGCAGCCCGTAGATCAGCACACTGGCGTCGAAATTGGCGGATTCTGAGGTGCCAGTCCAGCGAATGACGTCGCCGACATTGGCTTTAAAGTTCAGGTCTGCCGTGCCGGAGCCGCCGATCACCTGATCGGAGGTGACGACCATATAGGCGTATTGATGGCCAATACCTGTTGGGTTGCCGGAGTCCTGACTGGGGTTGTTATTCTCGAATGCTTCTATCAGGGCATCGGTATCGATGACGACAATCACGTTAACGATACTGTTGCTGGATTTAAGTTCTTGCACAGACATACGGTTACCTCACAATATTTTTTGCTGTGATGGAAAATAAAAAATAATGGGGTTGACGGCGAACGTTTATTTTTTGTGAATATTTTAAATGGGCAATCACAACGTCGCTATCGGCTTAATCATAGAAACGAAATAGCAAGGCGACCACTGTTGAAAAGTTAGAGGTGTTAATGTGTTTTCCTATTAATTAGCAGGGTTAAAACCTTGTTTTACTGCTTCTGCGATGAGAATGGTTACATAATTGAGCGATGGCGCAATCTGCCTATTGCGTTGTTTGCAGACATAATTTTGACGATCCGTTATTTTCGCAGGTGGCAGAATAAAATGAATCATAATTCTAATAAATTTTGATTTTTCGGATTTTTAGTTTACGGGTTCATCTTTTGGTGAAGTTTTTAGCCAAAATAGAAGAGGGTGAGTTAACGGCGAAGTTAACCGTTAACTCAGTGAGAGGTTACAGCGCCGGCAGTGTCGGTTCCGCATCGCCCAACGTTTGGCGCAGGCGATTTTCCCAGGCGTAGAGTGCAGCGGTAAGGATCACTTCCAGCGCCTGCGCCTGATTCAGGCCGCTGTTGAACAACGGCTGCACGCTCTGCGGGGTAAATTTCTCCGGTGCGCGCGTCAGCTCGGCGGCGGTGTGGATCACCGCGCGTTTGACGGCATCCTTGGTCAATGCCAGCCCCTGAGCCAGCCCGGTGAACAGCGCCTGGGCCAGCTCGTCGTCCTGTAGCTCTTGCGCCACCGTAGCCGCGCAGTAGCGGCTGCCGTTGATGCGCGAGACCACCAGGGTCGCCAGTGCTTTCAGGCGGCTCGATAACCCATACCCTTCGGCATTGATGCCGTTGAACACCCCGTTGCGCTCGCGCAGTGCGGCGGCATCGTGCGCCAGCAGCAGATAGTAAGATTCGGCGCGCGCCTGCGGGTGGCTCTGATCCAGCACGTCAAGCTGTTCGGCGGCGGCGGCTTCCGTGTCGATTGTCGGCAGACGCGCAGTCCAGCTCAACTCTTCGGCACTGAAAGCGACGCCATCGGCGTCTTCGACGTTCGGGAAACCGGGCACCACCACCGCCGGTCGGCCGGCCAACGCCGCGATGCCCGCCACCACGCGCGCTTGGTAGCTGACAAAACCGATGATTTGCGAAAAGGTGACGATATCCGCCGGGCTCAGCCCGACGTCGACTAGCTGTTGCAGCGCCTTGCGGCAAATCAGCGTGGGTTGGCTGGCAAGCTGGCGGGCATATTGGGTGATCTGGGCGAGACGGATATTGCTTTCCCGAGAGGCGTCCGGGCTGTGCAGCGGGGCGAGGCGGGCGGCGTAGTGGCTACAGAGGGACTGCACGCCCGTTACCTGAGCGACGGTCAGCGCGGTGCTGAGGCGATCGTAGGGTGACAATGTCACGTATCGTGACAGCGACACCTGGTCGGGAAACAGGGCGTGGTAACCGGTCAGCGAGGCGTTAAATACCCCGGCGCGGACGCCGAGCGCGCTGTTTAACGCTTCATCGGCGAAGGCGCCCAGCCCCAGCAGAAAACGATCGCGCAGGGTAGCCGCCTGCGGCTCCAGCGGGGCATCGCCACGCACGCTGCTTTGGGTTTCGTGATACCACTGGGCGTTATGTTGTCGACGGAGTCGTTCCATAGGGTCAATCCTTAATCATGATCAACAACCACCGCTGCGTGCGGCAGCGGCGGCTGGACAAAGAGGCAACATGCCCGCAAGCGGGGCGAAAGGCGGATTTAGCGCAGCTCATCGCAGTACAGCGCGTGGCCGTAAACAGAGAAACCGGCGGCCAGCGTGAGCAGAAACTGCGTGAGGCGGCGATGGCGAAGGCTGTTCATCAGTGCGATATCCTGTCGTATGAGAGGCTCAACGTAGGGGATATCCTCACCGATCGCCCAGGCGAGATAAAATAATGTTACGGACTAATCAATAACTGAAAGGAATAAAATATAAGGATATATAACAAGAATGTAATTTGTATGTGCGCTTTCTTGCTAAACGGCAGGCGTGTACGGCAATAAAAAACCCGCCGCAGCGGGTTTGTTGCAGGCCAGAACGTGGATCAAAAACGGCCGCCGTCGCGTCGCCAGGCGTCGGCGGTCAGCGCCTCACCGAAGTGGCTGGCGATAAGGCGCTTGGTCAATTCGTGCAGCGGCGCCGCCAATACCTCGGCGGTGCTGCCGCGTTCGACGATTTCCCCTTCGTGCATCACCAGCACCTGGTCGCTGATATGCTTCATCATGCCGAGGTGCTGAGTGACGTAGATATAGGAAATACCGTGTTTTTCCTGCAGCTCCAGCATCAGGTTGATGATTTGCGAGCGCATTGACATGTCCAGCGAGGCCAGCGCCTCATCGGCGACGATCACCTTCGGCTGCAGGATCAGCGCACGCGCCAGCGCGACGCGCTGTTTTTGCCCGGAAGCCAGCATGTGCGGATAGTAGTAGGCGTGATCCGGCAGCATGCCGACCTGACGCAGCGTCTGGTTGATGCGCTGCTCGCGCTCGGCGGGCTCCAGACTGGTGTTCAGCCGCAGCGGCGCGTCCAACAGTTGGCCGATGCGCTGGCGTGGGTTGAGCGAGGTGCTCGGATCCTGAAAAATCATGCGAATGCGCTGGCTGCGATAGCGATAATCGCCGAATTCCAGCGGATGATCGTCGATCAGCAGTTCGCCGGCGGTCGGTTCCACCATGCCGGAGAGCATCTTCGCCAGCGTGGATTTGCCGGAGCCGTTCTCGCCGATCACTGCCAGCGTCTGGCCTTCGCGCAGGGTAAAGCTGACCGACTTCACCGCCTCGACGTGCTGGCGGCGGAACAGCCCGGTGCGGTAGCGGTAGGTTTTGCTCAGGTTGCGCACTTCCAACAGCGTTTCCATGTTATTGCTCCTCCATGTTCAGCGGGAAGTGGCAGGCGAAGAAGTGGTTTTTGACCGGGCGCAGGCGCGGCGTTTCGATGCACTTCTTCTGCGCGTAAGGGCAGCGCGGCCCTAGGCGGCAACCGATCGGCAGGTGTTCCAACGAAGGAATGGCGCCCGGCAGCGTGTTCAACCGGCTCTTGTGCGGCAGCGAGCGGCCGAAGTCCGGCATGGCGCGGATCAGCGCCTGGGTGTAAGGGTGGTGCGGCGCCGCCAGCAGCTCTTCGCACTGGGCGCTTTCCACCGTTTGCCCGCAGTACAGTACGTTCACCCGGTCGGCCCATTTGCTCATCATCTGCAAATCGTGGCTGATCAGCAGGATGGTGGTGTTGTTGTTCTGATTGAGGCGCGCCAGCAGGCGGAAAATCTGCGCCTGGGTGGTCGGCTCCATGGCGTTGGTTGGTTCATCGGCGATCAGCAGGCGCGGTTGGTTGGCCAGCGCGATGGCGATCATCACCTTCTGGCACTCGCCCTCGGTCAACTCGTACGGGAAGCTGCCCATGATGTCGTCGTGATCCTTGATACCGACGCGGTGCAGCAGTTCGATGGCGCGGCGTTTGCGCCAGTTGAAGCGCTGCCACCAGCGGCCCTTGTAGGTCCAGCCCGGGATCGCCTGCGCCAGCTGGCGGCCGATGCTCTCGGAAGGATCGAGACAGGACTGCGGCTCCTGGAAAATCATCGAAACGTTGTGACCCACCAGCCTGCGCCGCTCGCGCGGGCTCAGTTGCAGCAGATCGATGTCGTCGAAGCGGAAACGGTCGGCGGTGACGCGCCAGTTGTCTTTGGTTACGCCGCAGATGGCTTTGGCGATCAGGCTCTTGCCGGAGCCCGATTCGCCCACCAGGCCGCGCACCTCGCCCTCGGTCAGCGTCATGCTGACGCGATCGACCGCCTTGACCGGCCCTTCGGCGGTCATAAATTCAATCGTCAGATTGCGGATATCGAGTAACGGCATTATTCCACCCCGGCATTGATTGCGCGGCGCATACCGTCGCCTAACAGGTTAACCAGCAGCACGCTGACGAGGATGGCCGCGCCGGGCAGCATCACCGTCCAGGGTGCGACGTACACCAGCTCGAGCGAATCGCCGAGCATCGCTCCCCATTCCGGCGAAGGCAGCTGCGCGCCGAGATCGAGAAAGCCGAGCGCGGCGATGTCCAAAATGGCCATCGACAGCGCGCGGGTGAACTCGGTCACCAGCACTGCGGCGATGTTCGGCATGACGGCGTACCACAGGATCTGCAGCGTGGAAGCGCCATCGAGCCGCGCCGCCACCACGTACTCTTTCTCCAGCTCGTCGTGCACCGCGCTGTAGATGGTGCGGACCATGCGCGGCAGCAAGGCGAGCCACACTGCCAGCATGGCGTGTTCAAGTTTGGGGCCGATAAACGCCACCACCACGATCGCCAGCAGCAGCGACGGAATGGACAGCAGGGTATCGAGGATGTGGTTGAGCACCGCCGAACGCAGCCCGTGAGTGACGCCGGCGAACACGCCGAGGATCACCCCGCAGAACGCTGCGGCCAGCGTCACCGCCAGCGCCGAGCCGAAGGTGGCGGCAGTGCCGGTCAACAGGCGGCTGAGGATGTCGCGCCCGAGATCGTCGGTGCCGAGAAAGAACGACACGTTGCCGTAGCGCGACCAGGACGGCGGCAGCAGCTGATAACCGAGGAACTGCTGATCCAGCGCGTAGGGCGCCAGCAGGCTGCCGAACAGCGACAGCAGCAGCAGGGCGATCACGCCGTAAAAACCGATCATCGCCAGCGCGTCGCCGTAGAAAATCCGCCAGGTGTAGCGCAGCGGGCTCGGCATCTTTTTCTCGCGGTATACGTTATCGAAGGGCATACCATTCCTTATGTTTCAGCGGGTTGGTTGCCGCACCCAGAATGTCGGCCAGGACGTTAATGGTAATCACCAGCGTGCCGACCACCATGACGCCGGCGGAGATCGCCGCATAATCCTGCTGGCGAATGGCGTTGATCAGCCACCGGCCGAGGCCCGGCCAGCTGAACACCACTTCGGTGATCATCGCCAGCGTGAGCATGGTGGAGAACTGCAGCCCCAGTTTGGGCACGATCGGCGGCAGCGCATTGTGCAACACGTGGCGGCGAATGATGGTGAAGCGCGACAGGCCGCGGGTGGCGGCGGCCTTGATGTAGTTTTGGCTCAGCACGTCGTCGGTGCTGATGCGCATCAGGCGCACCACTTCGGTGGTGGGCGCCACCGCCAGCGCGGCGATCGGCAGGATCATGTGGCGCAGGGCGCTGCCGATCATTTCGGCGCGGTATGGCGAGTCCGACAGCCAGGCGTCAATCAGCGCGAAACCGGTGATCGGCTTCACCTGATACAGCAGGTCGAAACGGCCGGAAACCGGCAGCCAGCCCAGGTGTAGCGAGAAGAACAGCATCAGCAGCAGCGCCAGCCAGAACACCGGCATCGAAAAGCCCAATAGCGCGAAGGTGCTGATGGCGGTGTCCTGCCATTTGCCGCGCAGCACGCCGGCTATGATGCCCAGCGGAATGCCGATAAACAGCGCCAGAGCAAAGGCCAGCAGGCACAGTTCCATGGTGGCCGGGAACACTTCGCGCAGCTGTTCGCTGATCGCCTGGCCGTTGATGCTGGAGACGCCGAAGTCCCAGTGCAGCAGGCTGACAAAGTAGAACTGATAGGCGTCCAGCAGGGCGGCGCCGTTCAGCGGCGCACGCGGCGTGAAATAGCTCAGGCTGAAGCTGACCAGCGTCAGGAAGAACAGCGTGATCAGCAGCAGCAGAATGCGGCGCAGGGTAAAGATAATCACTTATTCACCTCCGGCGCGGATTCACGGTACACCCCGGCGAACGAGGCGTTGCCGAACGGGCTCAGCACCAATCCCTTGATGTCGTAGCGGTAGGCCTGCAGCCGCAGGGAAGAGGCCAGCGGCAGCACCGGCAGTTGCTGCTCGAGGATCTTCTGCGCCTTGCGGTAGCTGTCGATGCGTTGAGATAGCTGCTGCGACAACAGTGCGTTCTGCAGCACCTCGTCGAAGCCCGGGTCACACCAGTGAGCATAGTTGGTTTGCGAACGGATTGCCGCGCAGCTCAGCAGCGGCCGGAAGAAGCTGTCCGGGTCGTTGCTGTCGGTGGCCCAGCCGGTCAGGGTCAGATCGTGGTTCATCTCCATCAGGCGCGCCTCCTGGAAGCGGCCCTCTACCGGCACGATGGTGACGTTGATGCCCACCTGGCCGAGATCGGCCTGGATCAGCTCGGCGGTCTTCAGCGGGCTCGGGTTGTAAGACTGCGAGGCGGTCGGCACCCACAGCTTCAGGTTCAGATGGCCGACGCCGGCCTGCCGCAGCATCTCGCGCGATTTGGCCGGATCGTACTCGGTGACGTGCGCGTCGTTGTCATAGGCCCAGGAGGCGCGCGGCAAGATCGAGGCGGCGGTTTCCGCCGTGCCGTAATAGATCGACTGCATCAACCGCTGGTTGTTGATCGCCAGAGAGATCGCCTGGCGCACGTTGAGGTTGTCGAGCGGCGGTTTGCGGGTGTTGAACGCCAGATAGGCGATGTTCATCCCCGGGCGCAGCGTCAGGCGCAGGCGCGGATCGTCGCGCAGGATAGACAGCTGGCTCGCCGCCGGATAGGCCAGCACGTCGCACTCGCCGGTCAGCAGCTTGGAGAGGCGACCGGTGCCGCCGGCGCCCAGATCGATCACCACCTGCGGCATGCGCGGCAGGCCTTTCCAGTAGGCGGCGTTGCGCGCCAGGCGAATATATTGCCCCGAGCGGTATTCGTTGAGCAGGAACGGGCCGCTGCCGACCGGCTCTCGGTCAATCAGCTCCTGATGGCCTTCGCGCGTCAGCGTGTCGGCGTATTCGGCGGACAGCACCGGCGCGTAATGCGTTGCCAGATGCCACAGGAACGAGGCGTCCGGCGACTGCAGGCGAATCTCCACCGTGTAGTCGTCGAGCTTTCTCACGCTCTGCACCGAATCGCCGAACTGCAGGCTGTCGAAATAGGGGTATTCGCCGCCGTTGACGTCGTGATACGGGTGTTTTTGGTCAAATACGCGCGCGAAGCTGAACACCACGTCGTCGGCGTTCATCTTGCGGGTGGGGGTGAACCAGGCGGTGGTCTGGAACGGTACGTCCTTGCGCAGATGGAAGCGGTAGGTGGCGCCGTTGTCCAACACTTCCCAGCTTTGCGCCAGCTCGGGGATCAGCCGGTAGGTGTAGGGGTCGACGTCCAGCAGGCGATCGTACAGCTGGGCGGCCAGGGTATCCACCGTCAGGCCGCTGCTGGCCATTTGCGGGTTGAAGGTATTCAGTATGCCGCTGACGCAATAGACAAAGCCGCTCTGGCGAATGTCCGGCAGCGGCGCCGCGGTGGGCGCGGGCGGTGTTGTTGCGGCCAGGGCGGAACTGGTAAAGCACAACGACACTATCCAAAGGGGTAAACCACGCATAGAGGCTCATGGGTTGATCAGCAATAGCGTTAGTGTATCGCACTCTGACCGACAGCCCAATCCATTGAACAAAATCGCTGAGTTTTCTGCGACTTGATTAATCAGGTCGCCCACGGCGTGAAAAAAATTTTATTTGATATGTTATAACATAACAAAATCATGTTACCGTTCCCCGGCAAAGTCACAATAACGCAAGGGGATGTATGAACGAAGTTGCACTTCCACCACGTCGTTCGCTGCCGGACGCTCAGGCATGGCGCGGCGAAATGAGTGATGTCGGGCTCGATTGGGTCGGGATGCAAGGGATCGCACTGCCGCTGGAGCTGGCCGGCAAGCCACTGATGGCCAAAGTCGACGCCGGCATCAACCTGCGCGCCGAAGCGGCGGGCGAACGCGGCATTCACATGTCGCGGCTGTATCTGGCGCTGGACGAATTGACGCAGGGCGAGCTGACGCCGCAGCGCATCGGCCGAACGCTGCAAGCCTTTCTGGATTCGCAGCCGGAACACAGCGATCGCGCCAGCCTGGCGATCAGCGGCGAGCTGCTGCTGTCGCGCCCGGCTTTGCTGTCGCCGCAGCGCGGCTGGAAGGCTTACCCGCTGCGCATCGAGGCGACCCTGACGAGCACGCTGACGCTGGCGTTGACCGTCGGCGTACCTTACTCCTCTACCTGCCCGAGTTCGGCGGCGCTCAGCCGTCAGTTGGCGCAGCAACAGTTTCAGTTTGATTTCGAACAGGCGGCGGAGCGGGTCAGCCAACGCCAGATGAGCGAGTGGCTGTTGGAGCAGGGAATGCCGGCCACCCCTCACAGCCAACGCAGCTGGGCCTGGGTCACCGTGACGCCCGAGAATGAACGGGCGTTCGAACCGGTGAAATTGATCGACCGCATCGAACACGCGCTGGGCACGCCGGTACAAACGCTGGTGAAACGCCGCGACGAGCAGGCCTTCGCGCTGGCCAACGGACAGAACCTGATGTTTTGCGAAGACGCGGCGCGCCGTCTGTATCGCATGCTGCGCAGCCAGTGCGATTATCGCGCCTTTTCACTGCGCGTCGAGCATCAGGAGAGCCTGCATGCCCACAATGCGGTGGCGGAGCTGAGCTGGCGGGGAGAAAATCATGCTGCGTAAAAATCCCAGCGGCCATCTGCCGCAGGTCTCGCCGCTGGCCTACATCGACCCTACCGCCATTATTTGCGGCCGGGTGATCGTCGAAGATTTCGTCTACGTCGGCCCTTATGCGGTGATCCGCGCCGACGAATTGAACGCCGCCGGCGACATGGAGCCGATTGTCATCGGCTCGCACTCCAATATTCAGGACGGCGTGGTGATCCACTCCAAGAGCGGGGCGGCGGTCACCATTGGCCGTTACAGTTCGATCGCCCACCGCGCCATCGTCCACGGCCCGTGTCGCATCGACGATCGGGTGTTTATCGGTTTCAACAGCGTGCTGTTCAACTGCTACATTCAGTCCGGCTGCGTGGTGCGTTACAACGCGGTGGTGGACGGCGTGACGCTGCCGGAAAATCGCTATATCCCCTCGACCGAGCGCGTAGGGCCGGACAGCGACCTGTCGCGCTATTCCCAGGTCGATCGCGGCGCGCTGCAGTTTTCGGAAGAAGTGGCCGCCACCAACGTCGAACTGGTGCGCGGTTACCAGGCATTACGCAATGAATTTTAATGAGGCTCCCATGAAACAACTTCCCGTGACCGTGCTTTCCGGCTTTCTCGGCGCCGGCAAAACCACGGTGCTGAACCACATCCTGAACAACCGGCAGGGCATGCGCGTGGCGGTGATCGTCAACGACATGAGCGAAGTCAACATCGACGCCGCATTGGTTGAAAATGCAGTGCATCTCGATCGCCAGGAAGAGAAGCTGGTTGAGATGAGCAACGGCTGCATTTGCTGCACGCTGCGCGAAGACCTGCTGGTTTCGGTGCGTGAACTGGCGCAGGACGGGCGTTTCGATTACCTGCTGATCGAGTCGAGCGGCATCTCCGAGCCGCTGCCGGTGGCGGAAACCTTTACCTTTGAGGACGAAAAGGGCGAAAGCCTGTCGCAGTTCGCCCGGCTGGATACCCTGGTGACGGTGGTCGACGGGGTGAATTTCATCCAGCAGTACCAGCAGGCACAAAGCCTGCAGGAGGCCGGCCAAAGCCTGGGCGAGGACGATCTGCGCAGCGTGGCGGATCTATTGATTGAGCAAATTGAATTCTGCGACGTGATCCTGGTCAGCAAGACCGATCTGTTGACGCCAGCCCAGCAGGGCGAAGTGATGGCGCTGCTGGCCAGCCTGAACCCCGATGCCCGCATAGTGCCGATCGCGCCGGGCAAACTGCCGCTGGAAGCGGTGCTGAATACCGGCAGCTTCAGCTTTGAAAAGGCGCAGCAGGCGCCCGGCTGGCTGAAAGAGCTGCGCGGCGAACACGTGCCGGAAACGGAAAACTACGGCATCAGCAGCTTCGTCTATCAGGCGCGGCGGCCGTTTGCGCCGGACAAATTTTACCGCGTGATTAACGGCGACTGGGGCGGCGGTAAGCTGCTGCGCTCGAAAGGCTTTTTCTGGCTGGCGACGCGGCCGCGGCAGGCCGGGCAGTGGAGCCAGGCCGGCGGCATCGCCCATTACGGTCTCGCGGGCACCTTTTGGCGCGCTATCCCGCAAGACAATTGGCCGCAGGATCCCGAAGCGCGGGCGCATATTCAGGAAAAATGGGTAGAGCCGTTCGGCGACATGCGACAGGAGCTGGTGTTTATCGGCCAGCATCTGCAGCAGGCGACGATCGCACGTTTGCTGGACGACTGCCTACTGAGCGACGATGAAATGGCCGCCGGCGTGGACTATTGGCTGGACATGGCAGACCCGTTCCCTGAGTGGTAATTGCGCAATCTTCGTGTGGAAATGAGAAAAATTCTCAACAAAGTGCTTTACAGACGATACTGATAACTATTATCATCGCCTGGCAGTTCACGGAAGGCCACAGTTTGCGGCTCTGATGTGGAAGGCACGACATTGCTCACATTGCTTCCAGTGTTTTTTAAGCCAGCTCGGGTGCTGGCTTTTTTTTTGCCTGTCTAAGACCGGAAATCTCGCTTGGCGAGCCGCCATGATCCACTTCTCTTCTCTTTGCGCCGCGTAACCTGGACGATCTCGACAGAAGTTCGGGGTTTCATGCATTCACAGTCACGTGACGGAATTTCATACTTCTTCTCATCGACGCGCTGGCTGCGTTTGGCCGGTCACTGTTAACCGTGAGGAGAATGCCTGTGATTACCCAACAAACCCCCATCAAGTCAGGATTTGGGTTCAAAACGACCGCCGACGAGGTGCTCGCAGGCCTGGATCTGTCAGGCTCGCAGGCCATCGTCACCGGTGGTCATTCAGGTCTCGGTCTGGAGACGACGCTGGCGCTGGCCGGTGCCGGCGCACGTGTCATCGTTGCTTGCCGGGCGCCGGCGGCAGCCAAAGAGGTGTTAGGACAGAGCGCCGGCGTCGAGATCGCCGAACTCGATCTCGCCGATTTGAACAGCGTGCGCCGCTTCGCCGCTGACTTTTCCGCATCGAGCCTACGGGCGGATATTGTCATCAACAACGCCGGAGTGATGGCATGCCTGGAGGCGCGGGTGGGGCAAGGTTGGGAAAGACAGTTCGCCACCAACCACCTCGGCCACTATGCGCTGACCAACTTGCTGTGGCCGGCCATTGCCGATGGAGGGCGGGTGGTCACCGTCTCCTCCGCCGGGCATCACCATTCGGCGATCCGTTGGGAAGATGTGCAGTTCGAACGCGGTTACGACAAGTGGCTGGCGTACGGTCAGTCGAAGACGGCGAATGCCCTGTTCGCCGTCAGGTTGGATCTTCTGGGCCGCTCGCGGGGGATCCGCGCATTTAGCCTTCACCCTGGCAGTATCGCCACGCCGCTGCAGCGGCACATATCGAGAGCAGAGATGATAGCCCTGGGCTGGATGGACGAAGACGGCAATCCGGCCGATCCCGACGCTCTTAAAACGCCTCAGCAGGGGGCCGCTACTCAGGTGTGGGCCGCCACTTCACCGCAATTGCAAGGTTTGGGGGGCCTTTACTGTGAGGATGGCGATATTGCCGGCATCGCCGCGCACGACAGCCAGGCGCTGGTCGGCGTGAAGGAATACGCGATCGACCCGGAACAGGCGCAGCGTTTGTGGGCGCTTTCGGCATCGCTGACCGGCATTGATGCTTTCGCCTGACCAGGCCGCTAATCGGATAAGGGGGCGACCATGATGTCGATGATGAAAGAAAAAAACTTGGCGATATCCAGCATGTTTTTCATGCTGGGGCTGTGTTTCGGTAGTTTGAGCTCAAGGATGGCGACGATCAAAGGAGGGCTTGCGTTGTCTGACGGCGTATTCGGCAGCGTACTGTTCGCCATGTCGGCCGGGGTGGTCTTGTCTCTGCCGATATCGGGATGGGCGATCGCCAAACTTGGCAGCAGGGTGGTCGGCGTCGCGGCCATTCTGATCAACGCCATGCTTTTGCTTCTGGTGCCCTTCGCCGCGACGGTCCCTCAACTGGCGGCATTGCTGTTTTTCTCCGGGTTCGCTTATAGCGCGGTCAATGTCTCGAACAATATGCAGGCCAGCATCGCCGAGGCGGTCAGCGGTAAAACCAGGTTGCCCTTTTTTCACGGCATATGGGGCGTGGCCGGGTTTGTCGGCGCAGGGATCGGGGCATTAATGATCGGCCGGGATGTCGCCTTGCCGCTGCACTTTGTGGGAATAGCGGCGGTGGCGTTGATATCCGCCTTGCTGTGCCGGCGTGCGTTGTTCGACAAACCGGAGCTGGAACAGACCGGGCGTGCTTTTGCCATTCCTGACCGATCGTTGTTCAACTATGGCCTGATCGTTTTCTGCTCGATGGCTTGTGAGGGCATCATGTACGACTGGAGCGTCGTTTATTTTCAGGATGTCGTCTCGGTCGATCGAAAATACATCGGACTGGGTTTTACGGTATTTATGGCTGCCATGACCATCGGCCGGCTCATGTTGAACCGGTTCGTTGATCGGATAGGAGTGAGAAGAACGTTGCAGTGGGGCGGGATGCTGGCGTTCATCGGCATGACGCTAACGACCTGGTTACCGGGGTTGGTGACATCGATAATCGGTTTTTTCCTGGTCGGCCTGGGCATTTGCGCCATAATTCCGCTGGTTGCGGGGGCGGCTGCAAGGTCTTCTTCCATGGCACCAAGCGCCGCCATCGCGGCGGTGCTGACCATCGGCTTTCTGGGCACGCTGATCGGGCCGCCGTTAATCGGGTTCTTATCCGAAACTTTCGGTCTGCGTTATGCCTTTCTGGTCTGCGTCGCGTTGTCGCTCGGCGTCATTTACCGGGCAGGAAAAATACCGCAGTGATCTTGCAAGAAGGTGATTCATCGGCGGGACATCCCCGCGCAGTGAAGTGACCGTCGGGAAAGACCGACATCTCCAGGCGGCCGTTCTCAGGCCACATCTCTCAACCTGGGGTTAATAGCTGACGGCCGGGAAAGACCGGCACCCCATCTTCACGTTGTTATTCCTCGTCCGCTTCGCCGTTTTGCAGCAGCGCATGCTTTTTCAGCATACCGCGCAGCTGGTGATAGGTGAGCCCCAGCAGCTGCGCCGCCTTGCGCTGATTGAACCGCCCCTGCTGCAGCGCTGCTTCGATTAATGCCTTCTCCTGCTCCAACTGCCAGTGTTTCAAATCCAGCGGCAGCGGCGGTAACGCGCCGGCGTCTTCAGGAACGGGCGCGACCGGCGCGGCCTCGCGTGGCGCAAACGGGTTGATGACGATCTCATCCAGCGGGCTGTCGCTGTCGCCGTGGCGATAGACGGAACGCTCCACCACGTTTTTCAGTTCACGCACGTTGCCCGGCCAGCCATACTCGAGCAACGTTTGCCTGGCGCGTTCGGTAAAGCCGGGAAACAGCGGCAGCGCCAGCTCGCGGCACATTTGAATGGCGAAATGCTCGGCCAACAGCATGATATCGGGCCGCCGTTGGCGCAGCGGCGGCAGTTGCACCACGTCGAACGCCAGCCGATCCAGCAGATCGGCGCGGAATTTGCCCGCCGCCGCCAGCGCCGGCAGATCGTCGTTGGTGGCGCACACCAGGCGAACATCCACCCGCAGTGGCTGACTGCCGCCCACGCGCTCCAACTGGCCGTATTCGATCACCCGCAGCAATTTCTCCTGCACCAGCATCGGCGCGGTCGCCAGCTCATCGAGGAACAGCGTACCGCCGTCGGCGCGCTCGAAACGCCCCAGATGGCGCTTTTGGGCGCCGGTAAAGGCGCCGGCCTCGTGGCCGAACAGTTCGGAGTCCAGCAGGTTTTCATTCAGCGCCGCGCAGTTAAGCGAGATGAACGGCCCTTGCCAGCGGTTGGAGAGGTAGTGCAGACGGTGCGCGATCAGCTCCTTGCCGGTGCCGCGCTCGCCGATCACCAGCACCGGCTTGTTCAGCTTGGCGACCTGGGAGACTTGCTCCAAGACTTCGACAAAGGCGTTTGCCTCGCCCAACAAATTCTCTGGCTGCTCGTTCATGATGAAATTCGCCAATGTTTGGTTAAAATAATCACTCTACAGCAAGCATGCAGAGAGTCAAAAAATAATATTCTTTACTTTTCAGTAATATAAAAGTTGGCACGGGTTTTGATTATATCTTTGGGCAAGCTGTACGACTTAACGCGGCGCTTCAGACGCCATCAGAACCAAGAGGAAGTGAATTATGGGTATTTTTTCTCGTTTTGCCGACATCGTGAACGCCAACATCAACACCCTGCTGGACAAGGCGGAAGATCCGCAGAAGCTGGTGCGCTTGATGATCCAAGAGATGGAAGACACGCTGGTTGAAGTTCGCTCTACGTCGGCGCGCGCGCTGGCGGAGAAAAAGCAGCTGCTGCGTCGCATCGAGCAGGGTGAAAACCAGGTAAGTGACTGGCAGGAAAAAGCCGAACTGGCGCTGCGCAAAGATAAAGAAGACTTGGCCCGTGCGGCGCTGATCGAAAAACAAAAGGTGGCCGATCTGATCGCCACGCTGACGCAGGAAGTGGCGACCGTGGAAGAAACGCTGGCGCGCATGAAGAGCGAAATCGGCGAGCTGGAAAACAAGCTGACCGAAACCCGCGCGCGGCAGCAGGCGCTGGCGCTGCGTCATCAGGCCGCGTCTTCTTCCCGTGACGTGCGCCGCCAGCTCGACAGCGGCAAGCTGGATGAGGCGATGGCGCGTTTCGAACAGTTCGAGCGCCGTATCGACCACATGGAAGCCGAAGCGGAAAGCATCAGCATCGGTAAAAAGAAGTCGCTGGACCAAGAGTTTGCCGAGCTGAAGGCCGACGACGCCATCAGTGAGCAACTGGCGGCGCTGAAGGCTAAGATGAACCGCTCCGAGTAAGGCGAACCGCGGCCACACGCGGAGGTGGCCGCCAATTCAGGACCCGATAAGAAGGAATAACAATGAGTGCTTTATTACTTGCCATTCCGCTGACAATTTTCGTGCTGTTTGTCGCGCCGATTTGGCTTTGGCTGCATTACAGCAATCGGCAACAGACCGGCATCCAGCTGAGTCAGCAAGAAATGCAGCGCCTGGCGCAGCTGGCGGAAGACGCCAAACGCATGCGTGAACGCATTCAGGCGCTGGAAGAGATCCTCGATGCGGAACACCCGAACTGGAGACAGTCCTGATGAGCACGACGCTGGGCAGTAAAAAGCTTTATCGCGTTCCCGAAGAAGGCATGGTGAAAGGCGTCTGCGCCGGTTTGGCCCACTATTTCGACGTGCCGGTACGCCTGATCCGCGTGATGGTGGTGCTGTCGCTGTTCTTCGGGCTGTTCTTCTTCACGCTGGTGGCCTATATCGCGCTGGTGTTCGTGTTGGACGAAGCGCCGGCCAGCCGCTTCGAAGGCGAGCATCAGAAGACGCCGCGCCAGCTGCTCGATCAGCTAGAGTATGAGCTGGGCAGCGGCGAGCAGCAGCTGCGTCAGGTCGAGCGCTACGTGACGTCCGATACCTTCGGCGTACAGAGCCGTTTCCGCAAGCTGTAACCCTTCTTGCGAGACCCGGCCTGGGCAGGCCGGGCATCTTCGCCGCCGTAATCCCGTGAATGTAACCTTAATCGTCTTGTGCCGGAGGGCATTGTCATGAATAAAATCGATGTCGCGAACACCGCCAGAACGGGTGGATTTAAACGAGGAGCGGCGGCAATGTTGAAGACATTGGCTAAAGTCATCATCATAGCGTTATTGAATTATGGCCCGGCGGGCGCCGCCGGCTGGCTGTTGAAGACCGTCGGCCGCAAACCGGTGCGCTTCGTGCTGGCACTGGTGCTGGAACCGCTGTTCCGTAAAGGCCTGAACAAGGCATTCGGGCGTTACGTCAAGGAGAGCAATGAAACGACTGCAAAATGAGTTAACCTCGCTGGTCAACCGCGGAATGGATCGCCATCTGCGCCTGGCGGTGACCGGCCTGAGCCGCAGCGGCAAAACCGCCTTTATCACCGCCTTCGTCAACCAACTGCTGCATGTGCACAGCGGCGCGCGCATGCCGCTGTTTTCACCGGTGCGCGAAGAGCGCCTGCTGGGCGTCAAACGCATCCCGCAGCGCGATCTCGGTATCCAGCGTTTCACCTATGACGAAGGGCTGGCGCAGTTGTACGGCACGCCGCCGGCCTGGCCGACGCCGACGCGCGGCGTCAGCGAAATCCGTCTGGCGCTGCGTTACCGTTCCAATGACTCGCTGCTGCGCCATTTCAAAGACACTTCCACGCTGTACCTGGAGATCGTCGATTATCCCGGTGAATGGTTGCTGGATCTGCCGATGCTCGAGCAGGATTACCTGGCCTGGTCGCGCCAGATGACCGGGCTGCTGCAGGGCGAACGCGCCGAATGGGCCAAGCCCTGGCTTGAGCTGTGCAAGGCCTGCGATCCGCTGGCCCCGGCCGATGAAAACCGCCTGGCGGCGATCGCCCAGGCTTACACCGATTATCTGCTGCGCTGTAAAAGCGAAGGGCTGCACTTCATTCAGCCGGGGCGTTTCGTGCTGCCGGGCGATATGGCCGGCGCGCCGGCGCTGCAGTTTTTCCCGTGGCCCGACGTGGCCGCGATCGGCGAATCGAAGCTGGCGCAGGCCGACAAACACAGCAACATCGGCATGTTGCGCGCTCGCTTCAACTACTACTGCCAGTCGATCGTCAAAAACTTCTACAAAGAACATTTCGTCCGTTTCGATCGGCAAATCGTGCTGGTCGACTGCCTGCAGCCGCTCAACAGCGGCCCGCAGGCATTCAACGACATGCGTCTGGCGCTGACCCAGCTGATGCAGAGCTTCCATTACGGCAAACGCACGCTGTTTCGCCGCTTGTTTTCGCCGACCATCGACAAACTGATGTTCGCCGCCACCAAGGCGGACCATATCACCGCCGATCAGCACGCCAATCTGGTGTCCTTGCTGCAACAGCTGGTACAGGAGGCGTGGCAAAACGCGGCGTTCGAGGGCATCAGCATGGATTGCGTCGGCCTGGCCTCGGTGCAGGCGACCGAGAGCGGCATCGTCGATCATGAGGGGCAACGCATTCCGGCGTTGAAGGGCAACCGCCTGAGCGACGGCGCACCGCTGACGGTGTTCCCCGGCGAAGTGCCCGCCCGCCTGCCGGGGCCGGCGTTCTGGCAGAGTCAGGGGTTCCACTTCGATGAGTTTCGTCCGCGCGCCATGAGCGTGGACAGCCCGTTGCCGCACATCCGTCTGGATGCGGTGATGGAGTTTTTACTGGGAGACAAATTGCGATGAGCGAGCCGATCAAACCGCGTATCGATTTTGACGAACCGCTGCAACCGCCGCAGGAACCGGCGTTGCGCGCCGGCGTCGCTTTCGATGCCGAGCAGGCGGAAAGCTTTTTCCCGGCGGCGCCGGAGCTGCAGCAGGAAGAGGAAGAAGGGCGCGCCGAAGGCATCATCAACGCCGCGCTGAAACCTAAACGCAGCCTGTGGCGCAAAATGGTCACCGCCGGCCTGGCGCTGTTCGGCGTCAGCGTGGTGGCGCAGGGCGTGCAGTGGGTGCATACCGCCTGGGTGCAGCAGGACTGGATCGCCATGGGCGGCGGCGTGGCCGGCGGCCTGATCGTGTTCGCCGGCGTCGGTTCGGTGGTCACCGAGTGGCGGCGTTTGTATCGGTTGCGCCAGCGCGCAGAAGAGCGCGACGTGGCGCGCGAGCTGTTGCACAGCCACGGGCTGGGGCAAGGGCGCGAATTCTGCGAGAAGCTGGCGCGCCAGGCCGGGCTGGATCAGGGGCATCCTGCGCTGCAGCGTTGGCAGGCCTCGTTGCATGAAACGCAAAACGATCGTGAAGTGGTGGAGCTGTACGCCAAACTGGTGCAGCCGGTGCTCGACAACCAGGCGCGGCGCGAAATCAGCCGCTCCGCCGCCGAATCGACGCTGATGATCGCCGTCAGCCCGTTGGCGCTGGTGGATATGGCGTTCATCGCCTGGCGCAACATCCGTTTGATCAACCGCATCGCCGCGCTGTACGGCATTGAACTGGGCTACTTCAGCCGCATTCGTCTGTTCCGACTGGTGCTGTTGAACATCGCTTTCGCCGGCGCCTCCGAGCTGGTGCGCGAAGTGGGCATGGACTGGATGTCGCAGGATCTGGCGGCGCGGCTGTCGGCGCGCGCGGCGCAGGGCATCGGCGCCGGGTTGTTGACCGCGAGGCTGGGCATCAAGGCGATGGAACTGTGCCGCCCGCTGCCGTGGCTGGAAGGGGAAAAGCCGAAGCTTGGCGATTTCCGCAGCCAGCTGATCGGCCAGTTGAAAGACACGCTGAAAAAGAGCGACGGCAAGGCCAAATAACCCCCACGACGGCGCTCTCAGGAGCGCCGTTTTCTCAACGGCGCCGACGCCGGACGTAATCGAGACTTGACGAAAGTCGATCCCCCTGTGAGTACGTGATAAATCTCTGCAAAATTAATTCTGGTTGTGATAACTCTCTGTTTGTAGGCTAAAATGACGCCGATGCTGTTATCCGCTTGCGTTTAAAATCAGCAACCACGGCAATAAATCGGAGTTCTGTCAACTTTTGCTGACAGACTGCTTCTACCGCCCGGTGCGAGGGAGTATCATCATCGTCAATGATCCCCGCACCTGCAGAGATAAGGCCAACACTGATGCGTTTGGAAGTATTTTGCGAAGACCGCCTCGGTCTCACTCGAGAATTACTCGATCTTTTGGTATCGCGCAGCATTGACTTGCGTGGCATCGAAATCGATCCCATCGGCCGCATTTACCTCAATTTCTCCCAGCTGGATTTCGATACTTTCCGCGCGCTGATGGCGGAGATCCGCCGCATCGCCGGCGTGACCGATGTGCGCACCGTCAGCTTTATGCCTTCCGAACGCGAGCATCGCGCGCTGCGTGCGCTGCTGGAATCGATGCCGGAACCGGTATTCTCTATCGATATGAAGGGCAAGGTCGAGCTGGCCAACCCGGCGGCGCAGGCGCTGTTCAGCCTGAACGAAGACAAGATCCGAAACCAGACCGCCGGGGCGCTGATCGGCGGCTATAACTTCAGCCGCTGGCTGGAGAGCGAGCATACGGCGCCGCATTCCGAGCGGGTGGTGATCCGCAGCCAGGACTTCCTGATGGACATCACGCCTATCTACCTGGAAGACGAACAGCAGCAGCCGGCCGCGGTCGGCGCGGTGGTGATGCTGAAGTCCACCGCGCGCATGGGCCGCCAGCTGCAAAATTTGTCGGTGAACGACGATACCGAATTCGACCACATCGTCGCGGTGAGCGCCAAGATGCGTCACGTGCTGGAGCAGGCGCGCAAGTTGGCGATGCTCGATGCGCCGCTGCTGATCGTCGGCGATACCGGTACCGGCAAGGATATTCTGGCCCGCGCCTGCCATTTGCGCAGCCCGCGCGGCAAACAGCCGTTCCTGGCGCTGAACTGCGCCGCACTGCCGGATGACGTGGTGGAGAGCGAACTGTTCGGCCATGCGCCGGGCGCTTATCCCAACGCGCTGGAAGGCAAAAAGGGCTTCTTCGAGCAGGCCAACGGCGGCTCGGTGCTGCTGGATGAGATCGGTGAAATGTCGCCGCGCATGCAGACCAAACTGCTGCGTTTCCTCAACGACGGCACCTTCCGCCGCGTTGGCGAAGAGCATGAGGTGCACGTCGACGTGCGCGTGATCTGCGCTACCCAGAAAAACCTCACCGAGCTGGTGCAGCGCGGCGAATTCCGCGAAGATCTCTATTATCGCCTCAACGTGCTGACCATCACCATCCCGCCATTGCGCGAGCGTCCGCAGGACATCATGCCGCTGACCGAGCTGTTCGTGGCGCGCTTCGCCGATGAACAGGGCGTGGCGCGGCCCAAGCTGGCGAACGATCTGGGCGGCTTCCTCAGCAAATATGGCTGGCCGGGCAACGTACGCCAACTGAAAAACGCCATCTACCGCGCGTTGACGCAAACCGAAGGCTACGAGCTGCGGCCGCAGGATATCGTATTGCCGGAGTTCGAGGTGGAGATGTCATTGGGCGACGAGGTGCTGGACGGTTCGCTGGACGACATCAGCAAGCGTTTCGAGCGCTCGGTGCTGACGCGCCTGTATCGCACCTATCCCAGCACCCGCAAGCTGGCGAAGCGACTGGGCGTTTCCCATACCGCCATCGCCAACAAGCTGCGCGAGTATGGCCTGAGCAGCCGTAAAGGCGGCGCTGAGGGCGAGGAATAAGAAAGGCGCCGTGCGGCGCCTTTTATGGGTATCCAAAGCCGGCGAACGCCGGCTTTGTTATTTCAGCGCAGCCAGCGCCGCGTCGTAGTCCGGCTCGGTGGTGATTTCGTTCACCAGCTCGCTGTACAGCACGTTATCCTGGCCATCCAGCACCACGACCGCACGTGCGGTCAGGCCTGCCAACGGGCCTTCGGCGATTTCGACGCCGTACGCCTGCTTGAATTCGGTGCCGCGCAGGGTGGACAGGGTAACCACGTTGCTCAGGCCTTCCGCGCCGCAGAAGCGAGACTGCGCGAACGGCAGATCGGCGGAGATGCACAGCACCACGGTGTTATCCAGGCCGCTGGCCAGCTGGTTGAATTTACGCACCGAAGTCGCGCAGACGCCGGTATCGATGCTAGGGAAGATGTTCAGGACTTTGCGTTTACCCGCGAAGCTGCTCAGCGCCACGTCTGACAGGTCTTTGGCAACCAGTGAGAAGGCCTTGGCCTGTTCGCCCTGCTGTGGCAGCTTGCCCGCTACGCTGACCGGATTGCCTTGAAAATGTACTGTCTGAGTCATTGCTAGATTCCTTTTACAGGTGTTTATACAAAGGGTATGAACCTGATGAAACGGTGCGCCGGTAACGGCATTTAACATCAGGTTCACACCCTGGCGCCAGTTTATGACAACCGGGGCGGATTGGATATCAAAGTTTGCTAAATAGTTGTATATATTAGGCTGTTCTATAAAACATCACCGGCGCATCAGCCTGGCTGAATGCGCAGTTTTCGCTCAGGAGCCGTTATGAGAGACATGCGTTTTTACCCGGAAGCCTGGCCGCTGCATACCGCCTTCGTGATTGCGCGCGGCAGCCGCACCGAAGCCCGGGTGGTGGTGGTCGAAATCGAACAGCAGGACGTGCGCGGCATCGGTGAATGCACGCCGTACCCGCGCTACGGCGAGAGCGAGGAATCGGTGATGGCACAGCTGGCAGAGATGGCGCCGGCGATCGCACAAGGCATGACCCGCGAACAGCTGCGGGTGCAGATGCCGGCGGGCGCCGCCCGCAACGCGCTGGATTCGGCGCTGTGGGATCTGGAGTGCCGCCTGCACGGGCAGAGCCTGTGGCAGCGCAGCGGCGTGACGGCCCCGGCGCATATCCGTATGGCGCAGACCGTCAGCATCGGCACGCCGGAAGCGATGGCCTTCGCCGCGCGTGAACTGGAGCAGCAGGGTGCCACGCTGCTGAAGATCAAACTCGACGATCACTATATCAGCGAACGATTGGTGGCGATCCGCGCTGCGGTGCCGCAGGCGACGCTGATTGTCGACGCCAATGAGTCCTGGCAGGCAGAAGGGCTGGCGGCGCGCTGTCAGTTGCTGGCCGATCTTGGCGTGGCGATGCTGGAGCAGCCGCTGCCGGCCGGTGACGACGCCGCGCTGGAGCACTTTATTCATCCACTGCCGATCTGCGCCGATGAGAGCTGCCACACCCGCGCCGATCTGCCGCGGTTGGCGCAGCGCTATCAGATGGTCAATATCAAACTGGACAAAACCGGCGGCTTGACCGAGGCGTTGGCGCTGGCGCAGGCCGCGCGCGAACAAGGATTCGCTATCATGCTCGGCTGCATGTTGTGCACGTCGCGGGCGATATCTGCCGCCTTGCCGCTGGCGCCGGCGGCCCGCTTCGTCGATCTGGACGGCCCAACCTGGCTGGCGCGGGACGTCGAACCGGGCCTGGCGTTCGAATGCGGGGCGATCGTCGATATCGCCCCGTAGGGATTAATTCGGGTAGGTCAGCAGCTCGGTCATCGCGTCGATGTAGCGCTCGCTGGCGGCATCGGCGGAGATCGGCGGGAATTCGGCGGTGATGCACGGCAGCGACAGATCCGCGCACCAGCTGCCGAACGAACCGGGCGTTTCATAACCGACGCTGGTCACCAGCGGCAGCTCGAACTTATGCGCCAGCCAAACGCCGAGTCGCGAGCTGGCGGGATCTTCGATGCAGGCCAGCGGCTCATGGAACGACACCACCCAGTGCGGCTTCAGGCGATGGATCAGGTGACACAGCGCCTGAGTTTCCGGTTCGGAACCGGGGCGCCCGCCGGTGGAAAGCTTGACGTCGCGCACCGGCGCCGCGCTGTTCCAGCGGTAGACGGTGTCGCCGGAGCGCCAGTTGGCGGCCGGGAAGTTGCGGTTCAGATCGACGCCGTTGGCATTGGCGCGCAGCCCCAGCTGGCAGCCGTCGGGGTTGACCGCCAGCACCACGTGGTGACGCAGTTGCTCGGGCGCAATGCTGCGCAGCGCGCAGGACAGGGTCACGATGGCGGCGCTCTCATCGCCGTGGGTGCCGGCGATGATAAGCCCAGTCTCCGGGCCGCTGACCGCCGCCGGGAAATAGAGCAGCGGCGCGCCCAGCAGCGAGCTGCCGTAATTCTCTCCTGCGACGGCCAACTGGCCACGTTCACTGCGCGGTCGATGTTCGGTCATGGTGTTGTCCCTGAGTAAAAGGCCGAGAGTCATTGTCATTTTATTCAGTGTATTACGCTTTGAGGCATCTTTCCCATCGCAATTGTGCGGCGTTTGCGCGATCTGTGACGCGGCGGCGGCGAAAACGCCAATTAAACCGCACCTGGCCTGACGCTGTTGTTATACTAACGGCAGTGCTAAGCCAATCACCCGCAAGAGGATTTAACATGCCAGTAGCCAGAATCATCGCCAGCTATAGCGAAAATGAAAATGATACCATCACGCTGCTGTGCGGCGTGGACGCTGAAAACCAGATCCGCCAGGGGGAGTGGTTCGGCGTGGTGAAAAACGACGACGGGCGCGGGGACGAATCGAACTATCCGTTCACCCTGCATATCGATTACCAGAAAGATGTCTTCTACCTTGATTACGGCTACGACGACGCCGACGCGCGTCAGCTGCAAAAAACCGATATTTCGGCCCGTCCGCTGGCTGAGAAAGGCTTTTTCACCGTGTTCGATGAAGAAGAGGGCGAAGAGTTCAGCTACCGCATCGACAGCATCCACCTGTACGACTGACGGTCGCTGCTGCAAACACCGCCCGTGCCGCCCTGCGCCGCACGGGTTTTTTTATCGCCTGAATCGCACTTTTTGCAACTTCTCGGCCGTGAGCGCTAGGCCGGACGGATCTTGTGCTATATGATAAAAAATTCAGATGGTTAACGGGGGAACATCATAATGACGGGAAGAAAAATGCAACGGGGTTTTCGTTTGGCGCTTTGCGCGGCGGCGATCGGCGCCTGTATGAGCAGCGCCATGGCGGCGCAGGTTCCCCCGGGCACCGCGCTGGCGGCCAAACAGGAAATCGTGCGCCACATTAAAGACGAACCGGCCTCGCTCGATCCGATCAAAGCGGTTGGCCTGCCGGAGGCCCAGCTGGCGCGCGATCTGTTCGAAGGGCTGGTCAATCAGGACGCCAACGGGAAAGTGATCCCCGGCGTCGCCACACGCTGGCAGACCAGCGACAACCAGACTTACATTTTCCATCTGCGCAAAGACGCGCGATGGTCAAACGGTGACCCTGTCACGGCGAAGGATTTCGTCTACAGCTGGCAGCGGCTGGTAGAGCCGAAAAATCTGTCGCCGTTCGCCTGGTTCGCACAGCTGGCGGGGATCCAGAACGCCGAACAGATCATCAGCGGCAAATTGCCGGCCGATCGCCTGGGCGTGTCGGCGCCGGACGACTACACGCTTAAAGTGCAGTTGGACAAACCGGTGCCTTACTTCGTCAGCCTGACGGCCAACTTCAGTCTGTTCCCGGTGAATAAGGCGGTGGTGGAAAAATACGGCAACGACTGGACCAAGGTCGGCAATCTGGTGGGCAACGGCGCGTTCAAACTGCAGGAGCGGGTGGTGAACGAGAAGCTGGTGCTGACGCCTAACGATCATTACTGGGATCATGCGCATACCGTGCTGACCAAAGTGACCTTCGTGCCGATCAACCAGGAATCCAACGCCACCAAGCGTTACCTGGCGGGTGACATCGACATCACCGAATCCTTCCCGAAAAACATGTATCAGAAGCTGCTGAAAGACATTCCGGGGCAGGTGTACACGCCGGACCAGCTCGGCACCTATTACTACGCGTTCAACACCCAGCGCGCGCCGACCAACGACGTGCGGGTGCGCCAGGCCTTGTCCTACGCCATCGATCGCAAGATTATCGCGGAAAAAGTGTTGGGCACCGGCGAAAAACCGGCCTATCACTTCACGCCCGACGTGACCGCCGGGTTCAAACCGGAGGCGAGTTTGCTGCAACAGCAATCGCAGGCGGAACTGGACGCGCAGGCCAAGGCGTTACTGCAGGCGGCCGGCTACGGCCCGAACAACCCGCTGAAGCTGACGCTGCTGTATAACACCTCGGAAAGCCACCAGAAGATCGCCATCGCCGTGGCCTCGATGTGGAAGAAGAAGCTCGGCATTGACGTCAAGCTGCAAAACCAGGAGTGGAAAACCTATATCGATAGCCGCAACACCGGCAATTTCGACGTGATCCGCGCCTCCTGGGTGGGTGACTATAACGAAGCGTCGACCTTCCTGTCGCTGCTGACCTCCACCCACAGCGGCAACATCGCCAAGTTCAAGAATGCGGATTACGACAAGCTGCTGGCGCAGGCGGGGCGGGAAACCAATCCCGCGGCGGTGACCGCCGATTACAACAAGATGGAGCAGATCATTGCCGATCAGGCGCCGATCGCGCCGATTTACCAGTACACCAACGGCCGCCTGATCAAACCGTGGGTAAAAGGCTACCCGATCACCAATCCGGAAGACGTGGCCTATAGCCAAACGATGTATATTATCAAACACTGATTGGGCTTATTTTCCGCCCCCGCGTAATGCGGGGGCTTTATTTTTTCGACGGTGCAACGAATAGGGTAATTAATTTCTCCACGCGATAAACCCCGTTTAATAATAAACAGGGTTGCCATCATCACATTATTTTCGCTATTTCAGAGAGTGGTTACGCTTATAGACAGTCCCGCATGGCATCCACTACCACCCGGCCGCTCATGTCGGTTTGGGTGATGCGATAGCTGGTGGGATAAGAGCGGCGAGTGCTGAAACGATCGTGGACGGAGACCTTGCCAATCTGCAGGCCGGCGGCGTTTTTCACCACAAACTCACTGATCTCTTCCTGGCCCTGGTTTTGCAAATGGATATTGCTGATTTTTTCCAGCGTGTCACTGGCGTTTATTTTTAAATGGTCGCGTAACATAACTACCTCCTCGTAGTGAGAAAAGTATATGCCCCTAAAATTTGCGCTGAAACAGCTTTGTGTTGATTTATTATTATCATTTTGAATTAAAATTGATAGCAATATGTTAAGTCATAATAATAACGGCATTGCCAGCGCTTTATCGGCGATATTGTCTGATTTATCGGCAAGGGTTTATTTCATTGCCGTTATTATTAGTCTGCATTAATGGGGAAAAGTGCCCGCCTGGCCGCCGGGGCGGGAAATACGCAGGCGACGTTGTGCCCGCAGCCGGGAACGATCGTTAACCGATGCGGCTTCTCCGGCGCCAGATAACGCCGATCGTAGTCGGCGTAGGCCAGGGCGCGTTGTAAACGGTAGGGGCCCTGCAGCTGGGCGGCGCAGGATTTGTCGAGTACTCGATAGTAGGCGCCCGGCGCGGTACCGGTATCCTCGGCGGCGGCCAGATAGGTGATATCGGCCGCCACATAGCGCAGGCGGGCCGCGTTTGCGGTGCGCTGCAGGTGAGCGGGAAGCGCTTCCAGCCCGTATTTCCATCGGTTGGCCTGTGGGCACTGGCCGGCGTTCACCGTTTGCCAGCGGAATCGACACGTTTTTTCACTGCTGCAGCGCTCCCCGTTGGTTGGCTGGGGGCGCAGATTATCAAAGTAGAGCCAGCTGCCGGGGTCGGCTACCACATAGCGCAGACGCACTCCGCCTGGCGGATGGGCAAAGCCGACATAATGCTGCACGAACTGGGCGCCGGCGGAAAAACCGGCCACGGTTATCGACTGCAGCGACGGCCAGCGCCGTTTCAGGTCGGCCAGCAGGCTATCCATGGCGTTGAACGAGCCGGTTTTGCCGTCATTATCCAAACCGCCTGCGATCCAGGAGCCGCAGCGCCACAGAGCGTCGCCGTCTTGCGGCTGGGGCAGACCGGCGGAATGGCAGTGGGCGGCGAGTTTTTCCGGCACCGGGAACAGCGGGGCGACCAGCAAGCCGTTGTCTCCCGCTCCCTGCGCGGCGTCGATCGCCGCTTGCAACGACTTGGCGGCGTCGCGTGGATGCCCGTGCATCACCACCAGTGCGGTGCGTGGCTGGGGGGATTGAGCGTGAGCGACAAAATAAGGCAGTGAACCCGCCGCCGTCGGCGCGTGATAGGGCGTGGCGAGACGCTCCAACAGCGGCTCTGCACGAACCGATTGGCTCAACAACAACAGAGCGGCCATTGCGATGCAGCGCAGGCGGCGCATCCTCGTCAGGTCCGGCGCAGCGCAGTGCGCATTTGTTTCAGAACCTCCCGGCATCGTTGTTCCTCACGCGCTCGTTGATAGTAGCGATAAAAGGCGCGTTCCGAGCTGAGGTTACCCGCGCGTGCCAACTGCCTGAAGGTCAGATATGTCAGGCTGAGCATAATGATAATAAATAATAAGCCAGGGAACAGCAGCTGCCAGCCGTTGGTTATGCGTGCATTAGGCAGATAGCTGAGTGAATAGGGCGTAATCAATACCCCTAACTGCTGGAGTCCCCATTGAGTCAAAGCGGGGAACAGCACCAGCAGCGTAACGAACACCAAATACAGCAAAAAGTAGCGGCAGGAAAGCAGGAAACGTTTGAAAGCGTTATTGGCGCTTGGCCGCAAAACGAAGCCTGCGGACGTGGCGCGCAAGATTTGCTGGCGGCCACCGGTGAAACGATAGCGTTCCAGCGCCGCTACGCTGTCCGGCAATGCCAGCAGCAGCTGCAGCGCAACAAGGCCGGCGCTGCTGTTGCCGATATAGTCGCGAAAGCGCAACAGGCGTATGGGAGCGCTTTGGGGCTTCTCGACGGATTCGAGCAGGTTTAGCAGCTTATCGTGGTTTTCCCGCCGAATGCGAAAAGGGGTTTTGACGACGGCGATAAACAGCGTAATGACGGTCGGTAAGACGATTTTCAAGATATCTGCGGCGCTGATTTGTAACATGCGAGTCTCCTCTCGGGCTGTCTTGCGTTCCTTGCGGCAGAAGTATAGACCACGCTTATAGGACAATGTGAAAACTGGCGTTACAGCTTGGCCTTTGATCTCCAAGGCGTTAACGCTAGACTCAGCAACATAAGCAAGACTGAGGGGATAAATGAATGGATGTGATTGAGGGGAGCGAGCTGCAGATCGCCGATGCGGTTTACGCTTATCAGCTGGACGGTAAGGGGGGCGTAACGCCGATCGAGCAGGATGACAAGATCACCTGCGACGCGCCGTGCTGGCTGCATCTTGATTACGCGCACCCGGCCAGCGCTGAATGGCTGAGTACCACGCCGCTGCTGCCGGACTCCGTGCGCGAAGCGCTCTCCGGCGAAAGCTCACGGCCGCGAGTCAGCCGCCAGGGCGAAGGTACGATGATCACCCTGCGCAGCATCAACTTCAACGCCAACTCACGGCCGGACCAGCTGGTCACCATCCGCGTATACATCACCGATAAACTGATTATTTCCACGCGGCACCGCAAGGTGTATTCCATCGATCAGGTGGTGAACGATCTGCAAAGCGGCGCCGGGCCGACCAACAGCGGCAGCTGGTTGGTGGAGATTTCCGATGCGTTGACCGATCACACCAGCGAATTTATCGAGGATCTGCACGACAAGATTATCGATCTGGAGGACGCCTTGCTGGAGCAGCAGGTGCCGGAGCGCGGCCAGCTGGCGTTGATCCGTAAACAGCTGATCGTGCTGCGCCGTTACATGGCGCCGCAGCGTGACGTCTTCGCACGGTTGGCCAGCGACCGCCTGCCGTGGATGAGCGATGACGATCGCCGCCGCATGCAGGACATCGCCGACCGTCTGGGGCGGGGATTAGACGATCTGGACGGCAGCATCGCGCGCACCGCCATCTTGTCCGACGAAATCACCACGGTGATGGCCGACGCGATGAACCGCCGCACTTACACCATGTCATTGTTGGCGATGGTATTTCTGCCGACCACCTTTCTGACCGGGTTGTTCGGGGTCAACCTTGGTGGTATTCCGGGCGGCGGTAATCCCCTCGGATTTGCGGCATTTTGCCTGATGCTGGTCGGGTTGGTGCTTGGCGTCGCCTGGTGGTTGAAGCGCAGCCGCTGGCTGTAGGCAAAAATGACGAAAACCCGGTTAACATTGAGCAATATCAACATTTAGCTGGGGGAAATGGGGCATGATCTCTCTCGCAGGTGAATGCAACGTCAAGCGATGGGCGTTGCGCTCCATAATTGTCTTACTTTCTTATTTTTGAATTACTGCATAGCACATTTGATTCGTACAATGCCGGTTTAATCACCGGCATTTTTTTATTCGGCTTCTACACTTCTTCAGGCCGCGCTTTCATCCCAGAAGCTGGCTTCAATCTTGTGCCCATCCAAATCCCGAACAAAGCAGCCGTAGTAAGCCTCACCGTAGTGCGGCCGCGAACCGGGCGCGCCTTCATCGACGGCGCCGGCCAGCAGCGCCTGACGATGGAATTCATCCACCTGTTGCTTGCTGGTGGCGAAAAAACCGACGTGCGTACCGTTGCCGGGCGAGGCCGGGCGGCCGTCGATCGGCACCTGCAGCCAAAACTCCGGGTAATCGCGGCCGTAACCGATGGCGCCGGGATGTTCCAACACGCGTCGGCAACCCAAGGCGGCCAGCGCACGATCGTAAAAGGCCGCGGCGGCCTCGAAATCGTTGGAGCCTAGCGAGACGTGGGACAGGCAGGGGGTAATATTCATTGCGCGCTCTCCAAGTGACTGTATAAATAAACAGTATAGGGTAAAAACGGCACCGCCCAGTAAATTTTGCGCAAACTGTGAACAGGATCGAGATCGTCGAGAAAGGGAAATGTCGCCGCTCGCAGGATGGCAAGCGGCGAGGGGGCTTATTTGATTTCCAGCACGTTCAACCGCTCCGGCGCAGGCAGCGCGTCGTCCGAGTCTTCCGGCTGCCAGCCGACCGGCTGCATCGGGATGTCTTCACGATCGAAGGCCAAATCGCCGCCGTCCACCACGGCGCTACCGTGGTGAATGCCTTTGAAATCGAACAGGTTGATATCGCTCAGGTGCGAAGGCACCACGTTTTGCATGGCGCTGAACATGGTTTCCAACCGGCCTGGGTAACGCTTGTCCCAGTCGCGCAGCATGTCGCCGATCACCTGGCGCTGCAGATTAGGCTGCGAGCCGCACAGGTTGCACGGAATGATCGGGAAGGCTTTGGCGATCGAGAAACGCTCGATGTCTTTCTCGCGGCAATAGGCCAGCGGACGAATGACTACGTGCTTGCCGTCGTCGCTCATCAGCTTGGGTGGCATGCCTTTCATCTTGCCGCCGTAGAACATGTTGAGGAACAGCGTCTGCAAAATGTCGTCGCGGTGGTGGCCCAGCGCGATCTTGGTGGCGCCCAGTTCGGTGGCGGTGCGGTACAGAATGCCGCGGCGCAGGCGCGAGCACAGTGAACAGGTGGTTTTGCCTTCCGGGATCTTGTCTTTGACGATGCTATAGGTGTTCTCTTCGACGATCTTGTACTCTACCCCCAGGCTTTCCAGGTAGGCGGGCAGAATATGCTCCGGGAAGCCGGGCTGTTTCTGATCGAGATTGACCGCGATCAGCGAGAAGTTGATCGGCGCACTCTGCTGCAGGTTGCGCAGGATCTCCAGCATCGTGTAGCTGTCTTTACCGCCGGACAGGCAGACCATGATGCGGTCGCCTTCTTCAATCATATTGAAATCGGCGATCGCTTCACCTACGTTGCGGCGCAGGCGCTTTTGCAATTTGTTCAGGTTGTACTGCTCTTTTTGGCTAACGGATTGCTTTTCTGACATTTAAATCGTGCTCATTCTCAATGGGGGGCACTAGGGGCATGGCGTTGTAGACCGCGAGTTTACCATTCAACCGGCCGATTTTGATCATTATTCATCATCCTGCCGCCACGCGCCCGACGCGAGGCCTGTATGGTACGGATTGCGCGCAGGAATGCCAGCAGGTTTTATTGCTGCGGCTTACGCCGGCGGTAAAAGAACAGGGCGCGAATCGCTCGCGCCCTGAAGGGGATTACTCAGTGGCGGATTTTTCCGCCTTGCCGGCCAGCAGGCTGAGGAAGTCGTATTTCTCCTTCAGCTCTTTCTCGGCGGCCTGATACAGCGCGCTGGCCACTTCCGGCTGCTGCGAGTTCAGGCGGCGGAAACGCTGTTCTTTCAGCAGCGTTTCCGTCAGGCTGCTGTTCGGCGGCCGTGAGTCCAGCGCCAATGCGGCCTTGCCCTCGGCGCTGCGGCGCGGATCGAAGCGGTACAGCGGCCAGAAGCCGGTGGCGGTCAGCTGTTTCATCTGATCGTGACTGAGCGCCAGATCGTAGCCGTGCTCTTCGCACGGGCTGTAGGCGATGATCAGCGACGGGCCCGGATAGGCTTCGGCCTCCTGAATCGCTTTCACCGTTTGGTTAAGCTGCGCCCCCAGCGAGATCTGCGCGACGTAGACATGGCCGTACATCATCATGCTGACGCCCAAATCCTTGCGTGCCTTGCGCTTGCCGTGTTCACCGAACTTGGTCACCGCGCCGAGCGGCGTGGCCTTCGACTGCTGGCCGCCGGTGTTGGAGTAGCACTGGGTGTCGAGCACCAGCACGTTGACGTTCTCCGTCAGGCTGAGCACGTGATCCAAACCGCCGAAGCCGATGTCGTAGGCCCAGCCGTCCCCGCCGATCAGCCAGATGGATTTATCCACCAGGTAGTCGGCGTCGGCCGCCAGCTGGCGTGCGTCTTCGCCTTCGAGACTTGCCAGCAGCGCGCGCAGTTCGGCGATCTGCTGACGGCGCGGCTCCGGCGCCACATCTTCCATCTGCAGGGCATTGACCAACTGCTCCGGCAACTGCGGTGCCAGCGAATTCAGCAGGCGCAGCACCCGCGCGCGATGTTGATCGACCGTCAGGCGGAAGCCCAGGCCAAATTCGGCGTTGTCTTCGAACAGCGAGTTGGCCCACGCCGGGCCGCGCCCTTCGGCGTTGGTGGTGTACGGCGTGGTCGGCAGATTGCCGCCGTAGATCGACGAACAGCCGGTGGCGTTGGCGATCAGCAAGCGGTCGCCATAGAGCTGGGTCAACAGCTTGATGTACGGCGTTTCACCGCAGCCGGAGCAGGCACCGGAGTACTCGAACAGCGGCGTGATCAGCTGCGAGGTGCGAATATCGATGCGCTCCAGCTGCGTCGGATCGATTTCCGGCAGCTGCAGGAAGAAGTCGTAGTTGTCTTTCTCCGCCGTCAGATTATCGAGGCGGGAAGCCATGTTGATGGCCTTGACCTCCGGGTTCTGGCGATCTTTCGCCGGGCAGACCTCGACGCACAGGTTACAGCCGGTGCAATCTTCCGGCGCTACCTGCAGCACGTATTTCTGGCCGCGCATATCGCGCGCTTTGACATCCAGTGACTGCAGGGAGGCGGGGGCGTGCTCCATCTCCGCCGGCTGAACTACCTTGGCGCGAATGGCGGAGTGCGGGCAGGCGGCGACGCAGTGGTTGCATTGGGTGCACAGGTCGGGCTGCCAGATCGGGATCTCTTCGGCGATGTTGCGCTTTTCCCATTGGGTGGTGCCCACCGGCCAGGTGCCGTCCGGCGGGAAGGCGGAAACCGGCAACGCATCGCCCAGCCCGGCCAGCATCGCGGCGGTAACGGTTTTGACGAAGTCCGGCGCGGCGTCCGAGACCACCGGCGGGCGCATCGGGCTGCTGGCGTCGATCGGCTGCAGCGGGATCTCGGTCAGCGCGGCCCGGGTGGCGCCCAGCGCCTGCCAGTTGCGTTCGACGATCTCCTGGCCCTTGCTGCTGTAGCTGCGGGCGATGGCGTCCTGCAGCTGTTGCAGCGCCACGTCGCTCGGCAGGATCTGCGTCAGGTGGAAAAACGCCATCTGCATGACGGTGTTGATACGCGCGCCGAGCCGGCATTCGCGCGCCAGCTTGGCGGCGTTGATGATATAGAAACGCGCCTGGCGTTGGTGCAACAGCGCCTGAACCTCCTGCGGCAGGCTTGACCAGACCTCGTCGGCGCCGTAAGGGGTATTGAGCAGGAAGGTGCCGCCGGGCTTCAGGCGTTCGACCATTTGGTACTTATCGATAAACTGCAGCTGGTGGCAGCCGACGAAGTCCGCGCGGCTGACCAGGTAAGCCGAATTGATCGGCTGCTCGCTGACGCGCAGGTGCGACACCGTCAGGCCGCCGGCCTTTTTGGAGTCGTAGACGAAATAGCCCTGGGCATACAGCGGCGTGGCGTTGCCGATGATCTTGATGTTGTTCTTGGTGGCCGAGACCGAGCCGTCGCTGCCCAAACCGTAGAACAGCGCTTCCAGCGAGGCGCGCTGCGGCAGGATTTCGTCGCTCAGCGGCAGCGAAAGCCCGGTGACATCATCGAAGATGCCGACGGTAAAGCGCGGGCGCGGCTGCGGCTGGGCCAGCTCACGGAACACCGCCAGCGCGCAGTCGGGGCCGAACTCTTTCGACGACAGGCCGTAACGGCCGCCGATCACCCGCGGCAGCGTGGCGCGTTCACCCCGGCTGTAGGCTTCCGCCAGCGCGGTCATCACGTCCAGATACAGCGGCTCGGCCAGCGCGCCCGGTTCTTTGGTGCGATCGAGCACCGCGACGCTGCGCACGCTGTCCGGCAGGGCGTCGAGCAGGTATTTGGCGGAGAACGGCCGGAACAGCCGGACTTTCAGCACGCCGACTTTCTCGCCGCGGGTCAGCAGGGTGTCGATCACCTCTTCGCAGGTGCCGGCGGCGGAACCCATCACCACCACCACGCGTTCGGCCTGCGGATGGCCGTAATAGTCGAACGGCCGATAGTGGCGGCCGGTGAGGGCGGCGAAGGCCGCCATGGCGTCGATCACGTGCTGGCCGGTGGCGTCATACCACGGGTTGGTGGCTTCACGCGACTGGAAATAAGTGTCCGGGTTGGCGGAAGTGCCGCGCACCACCGGATGATCCGGCGACAGCGCCCGGCTGCGGTGAGCGTCGATCGCCGCCTGCGGCAACATTTGCCGCAGCGTATCGTCGCTGAGCGGCACGATCTTGTTGATCTCGTGCGAGGTGCGGAAGCCGTCGAAGAAATGGATAAACGGCACGCGCGCGTTGAGGGTGGCGGTCTGCGAGATCAGCGCGAAGTCCTGCGCTTCCTGCACGCTGCCGGCGCACAGCATGGCGCAGCCGGTCTGGCGTACCGCCATCACGTCAGAATGGTCGCCGAAGATAGACAGCGCGTGCGTGGCCACGGTGCGCGCGGCGACGTGCAGCACGAACGGCGTCAGCTCGCCGGCCAGTTTGTACAGCGTCGGGATCATCAGCAGCAGACCCTGCGATGACGTGAACGAGGTCGACAGCGCGCCGGTTTGCAAGGCGCCGTGCACGGTGGCGATCGCGCCGCCTTCCGACTGCATTTCCACCACCCGCGGGATGTCGCCCCAGATGTTTTGCCGGCCATCGCCGGACCAGGCGTCCGCCTGCTCCGCCATGGTAGAACTTGGCGTGATAGGGTAGATGGCAATCACTTCGTTGGTGCGGTAGGCCACGGAAGCGACTGCGTTATTACCATCTGTAGTTATCATCGACATTACCTTTTCATTGCTCACAAAGCCGCGAAAGCGCACTTCCGCAGTAATGGGAAAAAGTCTAACAGAGGGTTTGAACGTGGCTTTATCGTGTTTGTGTGGCGAGTGATAAATCGCCAAGGGCGTATTTCCTCGCCGATTGGGGACCGGCGGCAATAAATTGTTTTCACCGTTTAAAGACAATTTATTTCCGGCGCGTCATAATTGCGCATCAGCAAACTGACAGAAGAAAACCATGAGCGCATTTATGTATTTGACGATGGCGATAGTCGCGGAAGTGATCGCCACCACCATGTTGAAAGCCTCCGAGGGCTTTACCCGCCTGTGGCCGTCGCTGCTGGTGGTGCTGGGCTACGGCGTGGCATTTTGGGGGCTGTCGATGGTGGTCAAGAGCATGCCGCTGGGCATCGTGTATGCGATTTGGTCGGGCATGGGGATTGTGCTGGTATCGATCGCCGCGGTATTCGTTTATCAGCAAAAATTGGATTGGCCGGCGATCGTCGGCATGGGATTAATTATTGCCGGCGTGCTGGTGATTAATTTACTGTCCAAAGCCTCGGTACACTGAGTGTTATTTTAATGTGAAAAAAGGCCGGCGTGACAGCAAGTCGCGCCGGTTGAAGAATTCAGCCATCATTCACTGAAAATAGTGGAATGCTAATTACTTAGCGCCGCCAGCATAGACGTAAATATCCTTCTCTCCGGTAGCAAAAAATGCGCCGTCTCACTCAAAGCACGCGAAGATAATGAATACCGATATCGCGAGAGAAACTTCCTCATCGGCAGCGGTGACGTTATCACTTTCTGCGTGCGGCCGGGGCCTGGCTGCGGGTGGCGCCGTCACGTTTGGCACCGCGCGCCGGTGCGGAAATATTCTGCAAACAAAATAAATGTTCGGCCGGTGCAAAAAAATGACAAATAATGGCTGGAATATATTTTCATTATTTATATATCGAGCTAGATTAAACAAGTTTGCATCAAAGATAGCGAAACGTGTCCGCCAAGTGACGCGCGTTATCAGCAATGGCGATTTTACACAGCGCAGTTCCGGGTTCAGGAGTGGAATAATGACGACATCAAAATGGCTGCTTGCCAGCGCCGTGCTGCTTTTAGCCGCGTGCAGCAGCAATAACGAAGAGCCAGTACAGCAGGGCAACAGTGCCAGAATCAATACGTTGCAGACCAGCGCCGGTTGCGCGGCGGTCGGCGGCGTCACCACCATCGCGCACAACCTGAACGGTGAAGCGCTGCGCATGTGCCAGATGCCGAACGGCAAGCAGTGCGAAGAACGCACGCTGGGCCTGGGCAGCTGCGCCGGGTAAGCCCGCGGCGCCAGGCCTGGCGTGCAGGATCAATACACCCAATCGCGCAGGGTATAGATAAGCGTGTGGCCGCTGCCGTTGAGCGTCAGTTGCTGGGCGTTTAGCGTTACTTCGGCGCCGTTTTCCAGCACGGTGCCGATCACCCGATCCCAGCGGTTGCGCTGTTCATCAGGGCACAGCCTGCGGGTCGTGGCCAGCGGTTTCACCGTCAGCACGCCGTCGCGTAATTGCCCCTGGCCGAAGAAGCGGTTGCACATCGCGCCGGAGACATGCAGGCTCTCGCCGAACTCCAGATTGAGCAGGCCGCCGCCCGCCGGTGACATCGCCGTTTCGCCATCCACGCTTTGCAACACGAAGTTGTGATGCAACAGATCGCCTGGCGTGACGGCCGTGTGTGGTTTCATGCTGCACCCCGCTAAGGCCAGCGCCGCAAGGGCGGCTACCGTGGTTTTTCTCATCGCGCGCTCTCAAATAAACAGGGCGCCGCAAGGGCGCCCCGAGGTTACGCTCAGGCGTTCAACTGGTTCGGGCAGGTTTCGCCGCGATCCAACTGGCTGATGTTCTGCAGCGTGGTTTGCGAAATGCTGGTCAGCGCCTCTTCGGTCAGGAAAGCCTGATGGCCGGTAAACAGCACGTTGTGGCAGGCCGAGAGGCGGCGGAACACGTCATCCTGAATCACGTCGTTCGACTTGTCTTCGAAGAACAGATCGCGTTCATTCTCGTAAACGTCCATCCCCAGCGCGCCGATTTTCTGCTGTTTCAGCGCATCGATGGCGGCGGTGGAGTCGATCAGCGCGCCGCGGCTGGTGTTGATCACCATCACGCCGTTTTTCATCATCGCGAAGGCGTCGGCATTCAGCAGATGGTGGTTTTCCGGCGTCAGCGGGCAATGCAGGGTGATCACGTCGGACTGCGCGTACAGCGTTTTCAGATCGACATATTCCGCGCCCAGTTCCAGCGCCTGTTCGCTCGGGAACGGATCGTAGGCCAGCAGCTTCATGCCGAAGCCTTTCAGAATGCGCATCGTCGCCACGCCGATTTTACCGGTGCCGATCACGCCGGCGGTGCGGTTGTGCATGTTAAAGCCGATCAGCCCTTCCAGCGAGAAGTTGGCGTCGCGCGTGCGTTGATAGGCGCGGTGAATACGGCGGTTCAGGCACATCATCATGCCTACCGCGTGTTCTGCCACAGCTTCCGGCGAGTAGGCCGGCACGCGCACCACCTTGATGCCCAGTTCTTGGGCGGCGTCCAGATCGACGTTATTAAAACCGGCGCAGCGCAAGGCGAGAATTTCGACGCCCAGCGCCGCCAGTTCTTCGAGCACTTCACGGCTGCCGTCGTCGTTGACGAAGAGGCACACCGCCTTGCAACCGGCGGCCGTTTTGGCGGTTTTTTTACTGAGTAAAAAGTCGAAGAATTCCAGCTCATAGCCAAACTGCTGATTCACCAGTTCGAGATATTTACGGTCATACTGTTTGGTACTGTATATCGCCAATTTCATCGTGGTTTCTCCACCGTGATTTTGTGATCAATTTAACAGATTTTAGTAAATTCGACAATTGGTTAGCAGTTTGTCCAGTGCGGGGTTTGTTCGATCAGACAGCGGAATGAAACCGGCCCGCATTGGGCCGGTTCACGCGATGTTAGCGAGCGATTTCCGTGTAATGATGCTCATCGTAGTCATGGGTCAAATACCCGTTGACGGCATCGTTAAAGGCGATCCAATGCGGTGTTTTCTGGTGCGCCGCAAGCGACGCCTTATCGTCCCAGTTTTCAATCAGCGCATAGCTGTTTTCATCGTTCTGGCATTGCCAAAGCTGATAAAAAGAGCAGCCGGTTTCTTTATTGGATTCCTGCACCATGGTGTTGAGCAGGCTGAGAAACGCGGGTCGCTTGGCCGGGTTGACCTGAAAAAAGACGTTAAGCGTGATCATGGTTTATTTCCTCGGTCGGGAATGAAACTGGATATCTCCAGGGGGCAGCATTGTGCTGACAGCGAGGATTTTACGGGCTTGATGACTGACTAAAAGTGAAATAAAGTTCGTGAGTTATTCACTTTTGGTGAAGGCTTGATATGTTTAAACGTGCCCAGTTAGCCACCTTTTGCATGGTGGTGGAGTCGGAGAGTCTGACGGCAGCGGCGGAGAGGCTGTTTTGCGTGCCCTCTAACGTGACCAAGAAATTAAAAGAGTTGGAAACGGCGTGTGGCGTTACGCTATTTGATCGTGAGCGCAATCGGTTGTCGCTTACGCCGGAAGGCCGAGCGCTTTACCAAAAGGCCAAGCGCTTTTTGGCTATCGAAGAGCGGGCGCGAGCGCAGCTTGAACAGGATCCGGTGCAGGGTGAACTGAAGCTTGGCGCGCTGGATATCGCCTTGAGCCATCATCTGCCGCAAAAGTTGGCGCATTACCGTGCGCAGAACCGCCGTGTTCAGTTGAGTGTGGTGCAGGGCTATTCGCTGGATCTGGAGTTTCAATTGCAAAAAGGGACGCTGGACGTGGTGTTTTCTGATGGGCCGATAGAACATCCGCAGTTGCAGAGCCGGCGTGCTTTTCAGGAGCGTTTGGTCTTCATTGGCGGGGCGTATCAGCCAGCGTTGTTGGCAAAAAGCGATCTCTATGTTTATTCGCGGCAATGCCACTATCGCCATCTGGTGGATGCCTGGTTGCAGAAGCAGCAACTCATCCCCGCCGCGCTGCTGGAGGTGGAATGCTACGACGTGATATTCGCCTGCGTCACCGCGGGGTTGGGGTATGCGTTTGTCCCTGAAAGCCTGGCGCGACAGCGAGAGGTTGCGTATATCGAGTGCGGGAATGAAATGCGCAGCGATATTTATGCTATCTGGCGTAAAGCGAGCGACAGCCACATAGTACAGGCTTTTATTGAGGCCGTGATTTGAAATTAGCGGCAAAAAAATCCCCACGGGGGTGTGGGGAATGGCTTCTCTAGTACACAGTTAGCTAGCAGCTGAACTTTTATTAGAATGGTTGCAAGACTATTAATCATCAACGGTAACGACAATAACAAAAGTCTGAAAACTGTCCTATTTATGTGATGTATATGTAACGAAAATCTACAACCCGCACACGTTTGCGCCAAAAAGGTGCAAATCGCTTCTGCGACCGCACTCAGCTTCACCCTATGTCAAATTCGTGCCATCATTATTGTCAATTCAGGCATAGACTTAATGGATGCCTAACTCAGGAACGAAGCAATCATTTAATGACCAGGCGATTGAAAGTATTCATAGGGACGGTGGCGGGCTGCGCAATTCTGGTGCTGGCGTTGTGGCAAACTTTGCCGCGCTGGCTGCCGGGGGTGTTATCGCATTGGTTGCCGGCGGGGAGCCGCCTGGAGTTGCAGGGTAAATTGCATTGGCATCAGGGCGGCCTGGCGCTGGCGGGGGCGCGTTTCACCGCGCAAGATTGCCTGCTGGCCAACGTCGGGCCGACGCGGCTGGCTTACCGCCAGGGCCGTTGGCAGCTGTCGAGCGATAAGGTCAGCGTCGATAGCGCCTGTTTGTCAAAACTGCCGAGCGGCGACGCCAACAGCGCGCCGCTGGCGCTCGATCAATTGCAGCGGCAACTGCCGTCGCTGGATCTCACCATTAATGATCTGACGCTCATTCCCTGGCAGCGCTATGCCGGCAAGCTGCAGCTTTCCTCCGGCCCTGACGGGCAACGCCTGCATTATCGGGGGCCGAATCTCAGCGCCGAGGCACAGCTGGATGAAAAACAGCAGCTGACGTTGCAGAGCCTGAGCGTCGTCCCACCCAACAGCGCGCAACCGCTGCACCTCGCCGGCAAGATAACTCTTCCGCTGGATTTGGCCAGCCTGCCGACGCAGGGCGCGCTGCAGGGGGAAATGCAGACCGCCTATCTGGAAAAACCGGTATTGCTGGACATGCGCTGGCAACAGCAGCAGGGCGTGTTGACGGTAAGCGAAAAAGGCGACGATCGGCCGCTGGCGGTGTTGCCGTGGGAAGTGACCCCGCAGCGGGTCAGCATCAAGCAGGGCGAGTGGCGTTGGCCATACAGCGGGCAGCCGTTGAACGGCGGCCTGAACATCGCGCTGCACGACTGGAGCAAAGGGTGGGATGAAACGGAGATCAGCGCGCGGCTGAACGTGATCACCGCCGGCCACAACGGCAAGGGCAATGCGGTGCTCACCCTCGGGCCGGGCAAGGTAGGGTTGACCGACAGCGATCTGCGCTTCCAACTGACCGGCCAGGCCAATCTGGCCGACTTCTCCACCACCGCGTCAATCCCGGGCGTGATCGGCGGCAGCATTCTTAATCCGACGCTGGTGCTTCAGCCAGGTTCGCTGCTCCGTCTGTGGGGCAAGGTGACGCCGGAAATGACGCTGGAAGAGGCGCGTTTGCCGCTGGCGGGCGTGAAGGTGACCGCCGCCGGCATCACCGGCCGCCTGCAGGCGATTTTGAGCGCCAGCGACAGTTATTGGGGGCGCTTCAAGCTGCACCTGGACGGCCAGGCGCAGGATTTCTGGCCGGACAAGGGCGACTGGCAGTGGCGTTACTGGGGCAACGGCCGGTTGCCGCCGCTGCAGGCTGCCTGGGACGTCGCCGGCAGCGGGCGCTGGCAGGACAGCGAGCTGGTGCTCGACAAGCTCTCCACCGGCTTCGACAAGTTGAAGTACGGTCTGGTGACGGTCGCCGCGCCGCGCCTGAGCCTCAACCAACCGCTGCGCTGGCAGCGTGATGAACAAAGCCCGCAGCTCAACGGCGAACTCCAGCTGGCGGCGGATAAGGTCAGCTTCAGCGACGGCGGCCATCTGCCGGCGCCGGTGCTGGCGCTGCAGCTGAGCGGCCGTTCGCCGGACAGTTTCCAGCTGCAGGGCAAACTGCAGGCGCAGCAGATCGGGCCGATCGCGCTGCGCGGCCGCTGGGACGGCGAACGCCTGCGCGGCGAAGCCTGGTGGCCGAAACAGTCGCTGAAGGTCTTCCAGCCGCTGCTGGCACCGGATCTCAATCTCACGCTGCGCGACGGCGAGTTTTACGCGCAGTCGGCGTTTTCCGCTGCCCGTGAACAAGGCTTCGAGGCCGGCGGCCACTGGGTGGTGAAAAACGGCGGCATGTGGCTGAAGGACGGCGAGATGAGCGGCCTGGACTTCATCCTGTCGTACCGGTTCAAGCAGCATCAGTGGCTGCTGGGTGCCAAACAGCCGGTGTCGCTGCGCATCAAGTCTTTCAGCAACCTGTTCGAGATGCAGAACATTTCCGCCGATCTGCAGGGCACCTATCCTTATAGCGAAAGGCAGCCGCTGACGTTGAGCAACGTCGGCGTGGACATGCTCAACGGGCATATCAGCCTGTCGGCGCTGCGGTTGCCGCAGCATGACGCTGCGGTGCTGAAACTGGACAAGGTCGATCTCAGCGCGCTGTTCACCGCCCTGAAACCGAAGCAGTTCGCCATGTCCGGCCGCGTCGACGGCGAGCTGCCGCTGTTCCTGAACCACCCCAAGTGGCTGGTGCAAAACGGCTGGATCGCCAATGCCGGCACGTTGACGCTGCGGCTGGACAAAGACATGGCCGACGCCATCGGCAGCAACAACCTGGCGACCGGCGCGGCGATCGACTGGCTGCGCTATATGGAAATCAATCGTTCGCACGCCCGGGTCGACCTCGACAACCTGGGTGAGCTGACGCTGAGCGCGCGCATCGACGGTATCAACCCGCAGAAGAGCGCTAAGCGTGAGGTGATCCTGAACTATCGCCATCAGGAAAACGTGTTTCAGCTGTGGCGCAGTTTGCGCTTCGGCGACAATTTACAGGAGTGGCTGGAGCAGGCCCTCTCACAACCTGGGGAGCAACAATGAAAATCATGAGTGTGTCGGCGCTGGCAGCGGTGCTGTGCGTTTCGCTGCTGAGCGGCTGCGTGCCGCGCATCGAGGTGGCGACGCCGAAGGATCCGATCACCATCAATATGAACGTCAAGATCGAGCATGAAATTCATATCAAGGTGGATAAGGACGTCGAAAACCTGCTGAAAACCCAAAGCGGTCTGTTCTAGGAGCCGACATGAAAAAACGTTATTTGTGGCTGGCCGGCGCCGCCTGGTTGTTCAGCAGCGTGGCGATGGCGCTGACGCTGGATGAGGCGAAGCAGCAAGGGCGGGTGGGCGAAACCCTGAGCGGCTACATCGCGCCGGTGAAGCAGGACGCGGAAACGCTGGCGCTGGTGAAGCGCATCAACGCCGGCCGCACCGAGAAGTATCAGGAAGTGGCGGACGGCAACCATATCGCCGTCGACGAAGTGGCGCGCATGGCCGGGCAGAAGCTGGTGACGCGCGCGCAGAGCGGCGAGTATGTGCGCGGCATCAACGGCCAGTGGCTGAAGAAATAAAAAAAGCGCGCCGTCTGGCGCGCCAAAAGATACGGATAGATGATTATTATGAGGGTAGTGCAGGTTTGACAGGACTTGCCTCTTGTCCGGCAGGGGCTTGGCGCCCCTGCGCAGAGTCTTAGGCAGCAACCACCTGAGACAGGGCCGCTTTCGCGTCTTCCTGTGCTTTGGTCGCCACTTCCGGGCCGTAGGCGATACCTTCCGCGAAGACGAACTCCACGTCGGTGATGCCGATGAAGCCCAGGAACAGACGCAGGTAAGGTTCTACCAGGTCGGTTGGGGTGCCTTTATGGATGCCGCCGCGGCTGGTCAGGATCACGGCGCGTTTGTTTTTAACCAGGCCTTCCGGACCGTTTTCGGTATAACGGAAGGTCACGCCGGCGCGGGCAACCAGGTCGAAATAGTTTTTCAGCTGGGTCGGGATGTTGAAGTTGTACATCGGTGCGGCAATCACGATGACGTCATTGGCCTGCAGCTCGGCGATCAGCTCGTCCGACAGGGCCAGCGCTTCTTGTTGACGTGGAGTCAACGGCGCATCGGAAGGACGCAGCGCGCCGACCAGTTCACCGTCCAGCACCGGAATTGGCTGCGCGGCCAGATCGCGCACGGTGATGGTGTCGCCGCTGTGGGCGTTGCTCCATTGCTCTACGAAGAAATCGGCCAGTTGGTTAGACTGAGAGTAGGTCGCCAGGATGCTTGATTTCAGAACCAATACGTTGCTCATCGATAATTCCTTACGTTGTGACAGTGACATCAGGACTCAGCGTCCCTTGCATGAACTACATGCTATTCACATTCCCCCCACAGTGATAGCGCAATATTTCGAGACCTTCGTTCGATTTTATTGAATGACATGGCGACGCTTTACTCGCGGAAGTAGGGGGAGAAAGCCGTTTGTGATAGGCTGTACGGCTAAAGCAAAAAAATCGCTAAAAAAACACCAAACCGTTGCCAAGCCTGGCCTTGGCGGCGAAGAAACAAGGAACACCGAACGTGAAATCTCCGCTCGAGGCACTGCCGGCCCAACTGGGTGAGCTGATGCTCCGCGATCAACAACGCCTGCGTCGTCGCCTGCAGGGCGCACGAAAAATCAAAAATCCCGATGCTCAGCTGGCGGTTGCCGCCGAAGTAGAAAGCGACATCGCGGCGGCGCGGCAAAAAGTGCAGGCGCGCGCCGCGTCTTGCCCGCGTATTACCTATCCGGAAAGCCTGCCGGTCAGCCAAAAAAAGCAGGACATTTTAAACGCCATTCGCGATCACCAGGTGGTGATCGTCGCCGGGGAGACCGGCTCGGGGAAAACCACCCAGCTGCCGAAGATCTGCCTGGAACTGGGGCGCGGGGTGAAAGGGCTGATCGGCCATACCCAACCGCGCCGCCTGGCGGCGCGCACCGTCGCCAACCGCATCGCCGACGAGCTGGAAACCCCGCTCGGCGGCAGCGTCGGCTACAAGGTGCGCTTCAACGATCAGGTGGGAGAAAATACCCTGGTCAAGCTGATGACCGACGGTATCTTGCTGGCCGAAATTCAGCAGGACCGCCTGCTGATGCAGTACGACACGCTGATCATCGATGAAGCGCACGAGCGCAGCCTCAACATCGACTTTATTCTCGGCTACCTGCGTGAACTGTTGCCGAAGCGCCCGGATCTCAAGGTGATCATCACCTCGGCGACCATCGATCCGCAGCGCTTCTCGCGCCATTTCAACAATGCGCCAATCATCGAGGTTTCCGGCCGCACTTACCCGGTAGAGGTGCGCTACCGCCCGGTGGTCGACGACGGCGACGATACCGATCGCGACCAGCTGCAGGCGATTTTCGATGCGGTGGACGAGCTTGGGCGCGAAGGACCGGGCGACATTCTGATCTTCATGAGCGGCGAGCGCGAGATCCGCGATACCGCCGACGCCCTGAACCGCCTCAATCTGCCGCACACCGAAGTGCTGCCGCTGTATGCACGCTTGTCGAACAGCGAGCAGAACCGGGTGTTCCAGTCGCACCACGGCCGGCGCATCGTGCTGGCCACCAACGTGGCGGAAACCTCGCTGACGGTGCCGGGCATCAAGTACGTTATCGATCCGGGCACCGCGCGCATCAGCCGCTACAGCTTCCGCACCAAGGTGCAGCGCCTGCCGATCGAACCGGTGTCGCAGGCCTCCGCCAACCAGCGTAAAGGGCGCTGCGGCCGCGTGTCGGAAGGGGTGTGCATCCGTCTGTACTCCGAGCAGGATTTCCTCTCGCGGCCGGCGTTTACCGATCCTGAAATTCTGCGCACCAACCTGGCGTCGGTTATTTTGCAGATGACCTCGCTGGGACTGGGCGATATCGCCGCGTTTCCGTTCGTCGAGGCGCCGGACAAGCGCAACATTCAGGATGGCGTGCGCCTGCTGGAAGAGCTGGGGGCGATCACCACCGCCGACAACGGCCATTACCAGCTGACGCCGCAGGGCCGCCAGCTGGCGCAGTTGCCGATCGACCCGCGTCTGGCGCGCATGGTGCTGGAAGCGCAGAAGAGCGGCAGCGTGCGCGAGGTGATGATCATCACCGCCGCGCTGTCGATTCAGGATCCGCGTGAGCGCCCGATGGACAAGCAGCAAGCCTCGGATGAGAAACACCGCCGCTTCGCCGACAAAAACTCGGACTTCCTGGCGTTCGTCAACCTGTGGGATTATCTGCAGGAGCAGCAAAAGGCGAACTCTTCCAGCCAGTTCCGCCGGCTGTGCCGCAACGATTTCCTCAACTACCTGCGCGTGCGTGAGTGGCAGGATATCTATACCCAGCTGCGCCAGGTGGTGAAAGAGCTGGGGCTGCCGATCAACAGCACGCCTTCCGACTACCGCAGCGTACACACCGCGCTGCTGACCGGTTTGCTGTCGCATATCGGCCAGAAGGATGCGGACAAACAGGAATTTACCGGCGCGCGCAACGCCCGTTTCTCCATCTTCCCCGGCTCTGGCCTGTTCAAGAAGCCGCCGAAGTGGACCATGGTGGCCGAACTGGTGGAAACCAGCCGCCTGTGGGGGCGCATCGCCGCACGTATCGAACCGGAATGGATCGAGCCGCTGGCTCAGCACCTGGTGAAACACAGCTACAGCGAGCCGCACTGGTCGAAGTCGCAGGGGGCGGTGATGGCCAGCGAAAAGGTCACGCTGTTCGGTCTGCCGATCGTCGCGGCGCGCCAGGTCAACTACGGCGCCATCGATCCGCTGCTGTGCCGCGAGCTGTTTATCCGCCATGCGCTGGTGGAGGGCGACTGGCAGACGCGCCACGCCTTCTTCCGCGAAAACCAAAAGCTGCGCGCCGAAGTGGAAGAGCTGGAGCATAAATCGCGCCGCCGCGACATTCTGGTGGACGACGAAACGCTGTTCGGCTTCTACGATCGCCGCATCCCCAACGACGTGGTTTCTGGCCGTCATTTCGACAGCTGGTGGAAGAGCGCCGCCAAACAGCAGCCCGACCTGCTGAACTTCGAAAAAGAGATGCTGATCAAAGACGGCGCCAACAAGATCAGCGCGCTCGACTACCCGAACTTCTGGCATCAGGGCAACCTCAAGCTGCGGCTGAGCTACCAGTTCGAACCGGGCACCGACGCCGACGGCGTGACGGTGCACATTCCGCTGCCGATCCTCAACCAGGTGGAGGAGCAGGGCTTCGAATGGCAGATCCCCGGCATCCGCCGCGAGCTGGTGATTGCGCTGATCAAGTCGCTGCCGAAGCCGGTGCGCCGCAACTTCGTGCCGGCGCCGAACTACGCAGAAGCGTTCCTTGGCCGCGTAACGGCGCTGGAATTGCCGCTGCTGGACGCGCTGGAGCGCGAGCTGCGACGCATGACCGGCGTGACCGTGTCACGTGATGGCTGGCAGTGGGATCAGGTGCCCGATCACCTGAAGATGACCTTCCGCGTAGTGGGCGAGAAAAACCAGACGCTGCGCGAAGGCAAAGACCTGGCGGCCTTGCGCCTGCAGCTGAAAGAGAAGGTGCAGGAGACGCTGTCGGCGGTGGCCGACGACGGGCTGGAGCAGAGCAACCTGCATGTCTGGAGCTTTGGCCAATTGCCGGCGTTTTACGAGCAGAAGCGCGGTGGCTATTCGATGAAGGCGTACCCGGCGCTGGTGGATGAAAAGGACAGCGTGGCGATCCGGCTGTTCGACAGCGAAAGCGAGCAGCAACAGGCGATGTGGCAGGGCACTCGCCGCCTGCTGTTGCTGAATATTCCTTCGCCGATCAAATACCTGCATGAAAAGCTGCCGAACAAGGCCAAGCTGGGGCTCTATTTCAACCCGTACGGCAAGGTGCTGGAGCTGATCGACGACTGCATTTCGTGTGGCATCGATAAGCTGATCGCCGAACACGGCGGCCCGGTCTGGCAAGAGGAAGGCTTTGCCCGCCTGCAGGAGCAGATCCGCGCCGAGCTGAACGACACGGTCGTCGAGGTGGCCAAGCAGGTTGAGCAGATCCTGACGGCGGTCTTCAACATCAACAAAAGACTGAAAGGCCGGGTGGACATGTCGTTGGCGCTGGCGCTGTCGGATATCAAGACCCAGCTCGGCGGGCTGGTTTACCGCGGCTTCGTGACCGGCAACGGCTGGAAACGCCTACCGGACACGTTGCGTTACCTGCAGGCGATCGAGCGCCGGTTGGAAAAACTGGCTATCGATCCGCACCGCGATCGCGCGCAGATGCTGCGGGTGGAGCAGGTGCAGCAGGCCTGGCAGCAGTGGCTGAACAAGCTGCCGCCGAAGCGACAGCAGGAGGAAGAGGTGAAAGCGGTGCGCTGGATGATCGAAGAGCTGCGCGTCAGCCTGTTCGCGCAGCAGCTGGGCACGCCTTACCCGATCTCCGACAAGCGCATTTTGCAAACTATCGAGCAGCTTTCGGGTTAAGCTCGGGCGCACCGGCCGGCAAGCGGCCGGCGCACCACAGGCTCAACAGGCCGCACAGCAGCAGCGTGGCGGCCAAATCCTGCCCGCGTGCCGCGATCGTCAGCCCTAGGCCGATCAGCAGATAGTACAACAGCCCGAATAACGCGCCGGCGGTGCCGAGTTGCTGCCGGTAGCGGCTCAGCGCCTGGCTCAGCACATTCGGAATAGCCAACCCGAACGCCAGCATCACCAGCGCGCAGGGAAGCAGCATCCACAGGCTGTGTTGCCACCAGAACAATGCCACGCCGCTGGCCACCGCCAGCAACCCGCCCAGCAGGATCTGACGTTTGGCGCTGACGCTGCGCGCCAGCAGGTGGCGGTTCAACAGCGCCCCCGCCAGGCTGCCTAAAGCCAGCATCACCCCCGAGTAGCCAAACTGCTGGCTGCTCAACCCCAGCCTTTCGAACATGAACGGCGCCAGGCTGAAGTAGCTGAACACCATGATATTGAAGCTGGCGACCAGCAGCGCCGAACACCAGATGTGCCGATCGCGCAGCATCGTCATCAGGGCAATACCCGGTGCGGCGGCCGTTGCGGTTTGCCGCTGCCGCGTTTCCGGCAATGTGCCGTAGCTCCACAGCAGCAGCGCCAGCGCCCAGACCGCCTGCGCGGTGAAAATCGCCGCGCTGCCGCCCCAGGCGACCAGCGCGCCGCCGGCAAACATTCCCAGCAGCGGGCTGATGGAGAGCGCGACGCCGACCAGCGCGAACATGCGCCCCAGCGCCGGGCCTTGATAGACATCACGCAGCATGGTTTGCGTGACGATTGAGCCGACCGCTGCGCCGAAGGCGATCAGCGCACGGGCGGCCAGCAACAGCGTGAAACTGCCGCTCAGTAGGGCGATGCCGGCGCCGGCGAGATAAAGCGCCAGGCCGGCCAGCATCGCCGGACGGCGGCCGAATCGATCGCAGAAGGCTCCCCAAAAGGCGACGCCGAGAGCGAAGGCGAAGAAATAGATGGATAACGTCTGCCCGGCCTGCGCGGCGCTGATGCCGAAATCGCTGCGGATGGCGGTGAGCGCCGGGCTGTACAGCGTTTCCAGGATCTGCGGCGTCATGATGGCGGTGACGAGCAGCGGTAAAGATAAGCGTTGCATGATGCACATTCTCCCTAAAAGTTAATGCGGCCAGTATAGGGAGCGGCGCTTTGTGCGATTACAATCATTAGGACAAAAAACAACGGATATAGGACAATTTGATGGCGCTGATTCAACAGCATCACCCGTTCGACCCGGATCGGCTGCCGGCCCCGGTGCTCGGCATTGCGGCTGAACTGGCGGAGCACGACTCCGGGCTGCATTGGCATCAGCGTTCGCAGCTGCTGTATGCGCCGCAGGGGTGCATGACGGTCACGCTGGCGCAGCAGTGGTTGATTCTGCCGCCGACGCGCAGCGTCTGGATACCGGGCGGCATTGCGCATCGGGTGCAACTGCGCGGCCGCGTCGCGTATCGCTCGCTGTATTTCGATCCGGCGCTGACGGCCGCCATGCCGCCACAGGCTGCGGCGCTGGCGGTGAACCCGCTGTTGGCGGCGATCGTCGAGCGCATCGCGCACTGGCCGCTGGACTATGCGTTGGCGCAGCCCCAGGCGCGCGATTTGCTGGCGGTGCTGATCAATGAGCTGAGCGAGGCGCAGCGCGAGAATACGCAGCTGCGGCTGCCGCAGGATAGGCGTCTTGCCGCCTGGCTGGCGACGCTGCCGGAGCGCGACGAATTGCCGGGGTTGGCGGCGTTGGCGCAGTGCTTGAATCTGCACGCCAAAACGTTGACGCGGCTGTTTGTGCGGGAAACCGGCCTGAGCTATCAGCAGTGGTGCCAGCAGTGGCGGCTAATGCGCGCGATCGAACTGCTGGCGACGTTGCCGTCGGTTAGCGCGGTGGCGCAGCGGTTGGGGTTTTCCAGCGACAGCGCATTTATCGCTTTTTTCCGCCAGTTCACCGGCACCACGCCACGGCGCTATATGCAAGGGGGCCGATAAAGCACAACGGCGCATAATGCGCCGTTGAGAGGGTTATTTGCCTGCCGCCAGGGCGTCCAGCGCTTCGCGGATGCCGGGCACCGCCAGGGCGCGGTTATCGGCGCGGTAGCGATCTTTCGCCGCCGGCGCCGAACTTTGGATGGCGATCAATTGCCAGCCGTCGGCGGTTTTCAACAGCAGCGGTGAGCCGCTGTCGCCGGGCAGGGTATCACATTGGTGCGACAGTACGCCTTGCTGGGCCCAGCCGGTGACCTTGCAGTTTTGGTGACTGTAGAGGTCATCCAGGTGGTCTTCCGGGTAACCCGCCTGAGTTATCAGCCGTTTGGCCTGTTTCAGGGCCTGGGTCAGCGCCTTGCTGTCGCCTTGCCACAGCGGCAACGGTGCGATCGGCAGCGGCTTTTTGTCTTTCAGACGGATCAGCGCAAAGTCATAAGCGGCCGCGGCGGGCGGGACGATCCAGCCATCACCGTCCGGCTTCAGCTTATTGCCCAGCTTGCTGTCGACCAGGGTCTCGATATTGCCGGTTTGATACTGCCAGGATTTATCGCCTGCCACGAAGCGCAGAGCGATGGCTTTATCCAGTTGTCCGGGCGGCGCCAGCACGCAGTGGCCGGCGGTCAACGCCAGGTGCGGGGAGATCAGCGTGGCGGTACACAGATTGCCGCTGGCGGTTTCGACCTGGCCGATGGCCTGCCACGGCTGGGCGGCGGTATCCGTGACCTTTATTCGTTCATCTTTGCCGAAAAACAGACGCGTTTGCTCGGCCTTGGACGGGCCGTCGGCGCGTGCCGCCTGAGCAGCGATGAGCGGGAGTGAGCACAGCAACAGTAAAACGGATATGCGCATAGATCTCTTGCCTGACAAATACGGATCATCCATAAACACACTGAATGCTAACTATAGACTGATTTAGCAGCCATGTGGATGGGCAATAACTGATTTTTCAATAATTTCCCGCCGTCAACGCGGCAGGCTACAGGTAAAAAAAGACGGCGATCAGTCCGCAAAGGATCAGGGCGGTCAGAACGATCTCAAACAGGTAGCGGCGCAGCATCAATGAGAATCCCCCGATGAAAAAACACCCGGCGAACCGGGTGTCGTAAACGTCAAGCCTGAAGCGGTGAGGGGACCCTCACGTCATTATGCTTTTTTGTGGCTGGCTTTTTTGTGGTGCTTTTTTGCCGCCTGGGCTTTTTGAGCCGGGGCTTTCTTAACGGCTTTTTTGTGATGCTTTTTGGCCGCCTGAGCTTTCTGAACCGGAGCTTTCTTGCCGTGGTGTTTCACCTGAGCTTTAGCCGGCGCAGCGGTGGCGGTGGTTGCGGTAGCCGCAGGTGCGGTGGTGGCCGCCTCGGCAGCGAAAGCCACGGAAGACAGACCCATTGCAGCGGCAACAACCAGAGCTAATACTTTTTTCATCGCAGAATCCTCAACATGACTTTTTGGGTATCAACCCCACTGCGGGGCCGTTGAGATGATAGTAGGCAAACGGCGCCCGGCTTTCCGTGAGTGATTGGTTTCGGCTTGTAACCTAATGTACAGGGCGGCGGCGGCAAGGGGGATTGCTGCTATAATGACCGCCAGGCGCGATAAAAGGGATTTAAAATGAACGAGATAACGATTCGTTGTGGCGTGACCGAACAGGGCGAGGTGCCGCTGGCCTATGAGGACTGGGGCGATGAGGCGCACCCGCCGCTGCTGCTCATCATGGGCATCGGTGCGCAGCTGTTGCTGTGGCCTGACGACTTCTGCCGCGCACTGGTGGCCAAGGGGTTTCGGGTGATCCGTTATGACAACCGCGACGTTGGCCTTTCCGGCAAAACGCAGGCGCAACGCACGCAGCCGTTGTGGCTGCTGATGCTGCGCGCCCAGCTCGGTTGGCAAACGCCGGTGCCTTATACCCTGGCGGACATGGCGGCGGACGCGGCGCATCTGCTCGATCACTTGCGCATCCCGCGGGCTCACGTACTGGGTGCTTCGATGGGGGGGATGATCGCCCAGGTGCTGGCCGCCGAATACCCGCAGCGCGTCGCCTCGTTATGCATCTTGTTCTCCAGCACCAATCAGCCGCTGTTGCCGCCGCCGGCACCTTCGCTGCTGTGGCTGTTGGTGCGCCGACCGGCGGCCGATTTGACGCTGCAGCAGCGCCACGAGGGGATGAAAACCTTCCTGCGCGCGCTCGGTACCCGATTTTACCCGCCGGAGGAGGCGGAACTGGATGCGTTGGTGCATCGGCTGTTGAAGCGGGGCGTGGATCCGGAAGGCATGCAGCGGCAACTTTCCGCGTTGCTCGGCAGCGGCGATCTGCGTCGCTACAGCCGGTGTATTGCCGCGCCGACGCTGGTCATTCACGGCGATCGCGATCGGCTGGTACGTAAGGCGGGGGGAGTCGCGATCGCCCGCACGGTCGTCAACGCCAAATTGCATATTATGCCGGGCATGGGGCATGACCTGCCTGCTCCGTTGAGGCCGCAGCTGGCGGCGATGGTCGCCCGTCATGCGCTGGGATGAGAGATCGGATCGCCGGCGTCTTTCACTATTTTAGTTACAACATACTAATGGTAAGTGACTACCCGACACTCTGCGGCCAAGGCGATGTCGGCACAGAACGTGCGTTATGAAGCATTATCCGGTCTTGCAGGCGGGAAAAGGGCGCGGCAGAGCCGCGCCAGGGGAGATTACAGGTAGCGGTTTTCCAAATGCTGACGGAAGTAGCGTGGGTTGAGCGCTTCGCCGGTCGCGTTGGCGATCAGCGTCTCGGTCGGGAAACGGCTGCCGTGGCGCCAGATGTTGTGCTGCAACCAGTGGAACAGCGGCTGCAGGTTGCCGGTGGCGATATCCTCGTTCAGCGAAGGCAACGCCTGACGCACGCTGTGGAACAGCTGCGCGGCGTACATCGCGCCGAGCGTATACGTCGGGAAGTAGCCGAAAGCGCCGTCGGTCCAGTGAATATCCTGCATGCAGCCGTTGCGGTAATTGCCGATGGTGTCGAGGCCGAGGTAAGCATGCATCTTCTCATTCCACAGCGCCGGAATGTCTTCCACTTCGACCTCGCCTTCGATCAGCGCTTTTTCAATCTCGTAGCGCAGGATGACGTGGGCAGGATAGCTCACCTCGTCGGCGTCGACGCGGATCAGGCCCGGTTTAACGCGCTGGTTGAGGCGAATGAAGTTGGTTTCTTCCAGCGCCGGCTGTTCACCAAACTGCGCAGTGACCAGCGGGCGCAAGATTTTCAGGAATTCATTGCCGCGCGCCAGCTGCATTTCGAACAGCAGGCTCTGCGATTCGTGGATGGCGGTGGAGCGGGCCAGGGCGACCGGCTGGCCGAGCAGATCGCGCGGTAGATTCTGCTCGTAGCGGGCGTGGCCGGTCTCGTGCACGATGCCGAGCAGCGCGGTCAAAAACTCTTTCTCGTTGTAGCGCGTGGTGATGCGCACATCTTCCGGCACGCCGCCGCAGAATGGGTGGGCGCTGACGTCGACGCGGCCGTTGTCGAAGTTGAAACCGAGCAGCTTCATCACGCTGAGGCTCAGCTGGCGCTGGGTGTCCACATTGAACGGCCCCTGAGGCGTCTGGCAAGCTTCATTGGCCTGTTTGGCCACCACGCGCTGCAGCAGATCCGGCAGCCAGGTTTTCAGATCGCCGAAGATGCGGTCGAGATCGCTGCTGCGCATGCCCGGTTCATACAGGTTGAGCAGGGCGTCGTAACGGCTAGTGCCGGCCGCCTGTGCGCGGATCTGCGCTTCTTCCCGACTCAGCTTAACCACCTCGCGCAGGTTCTCGGCGAAGCCGTCCCAGTCGTTGGCCGGGCGCTGGGCGCGCCAGGCGTGTTCGCAGCGCGCGCCGGCGAGCGACTTGGCTTCGACCAGCGACGCCGGCAACAGCACGGCGTCTTCATATTGGCGGCGCATTTCGCGCAGGTTGGCGCGATCGAGTTCGTCCAGCGTCTCTTGCTGCGCGCGATCCAACAGCGCGCCGGTGCTTTGTGCCGTTAAAATCTGGTGCTGCAGCACGCTCAGCTCGGCCAACGCTTCGGAGCGCGCCTTGCTGCCGCCCGGCGGCATCATGGTTTGCATGTCCCAACCGGCGATGGCGGACAGGTGGCCGAAACGCGACAGCCGGCTGAACAGGGCGCGCAGGTGATCGTAAGCAGACGTGTTGGAATGTGCAGATGTCATTATTATTCGGCTCCAATGAGAAGGTCCGGCGGCATTACGCCAGATCGGCTTTTAAACTGAATGTCGGCTTCACCGGCCAGCAGAAACGGAAGCTGGCGCCGCCGAGCGAACTGCCTTCGACGAACACCTGTCCCTGGTAGGCGACGGCGATGGAATGGACGATGGCCAGCCCCAACCCGCAGCCGCCGGTAGCGCGATCGCGGCTGGGGTCGAGACGGACGAAAGGTTCAAACACCCGTTCGCGTTCTTCCGGCGGAATACCCGGCCCGTCATCCTCGACCTGCAAGCAGGCGAGGTCGCCGTCAAACCACAGGCCAACGCGCAGGCGCTGTTCGGAATAGCGCAGCGCGTTGTTGACCAGGTTGTCGAGCACGCGCTCCATCAGGCGCAGATCGACGCCGCCAAAGTCGCCGACGTGCGGGATATCGAGCTGGATGTCGCGTTCCTGATGAATAAGACGGATATCATCGACCTTGTCCTCGAGCCACTTTGGCAGATCGATGGGTTCAATGTTTAACGCAACCTGCGGACGGTCCAGACGGGCATAGGTCAGCAGCTCGTCGATCAGTGACTCCAACTGGCCAATATCGCGGTTCAGCGCCTGCTGCTCGCTTTCGGACAGGTTATCGCTCATTTCGAGCCGGTAACGCAGGCGCACCAGCGGCGTGCGCAGTTCGTGCGCGATGCCGTCGATCAGCTGTTTCTTGCTGGCGATCAGGGTGTTGACGTTGTCGGCCATCTGGTTGAACGCCACGCCGAGCCGGCTCAGGCTGGAGGTGGGATCGAAGTGGGTGCGTTCATCCAGATGCCCGGCGCCGAGCCGCTGGGCGGCGTTTTCCAGCTTGAGCAGGTCTTGCCAGTGCGGCCGCATCCACAGAAACACCGGCAGCGCCAGCGACATGCCGATAAACACCAGTAACACCAGATCCAGCAGGCGCATCTGGTGCAGATAGAACAGATAAGGAATGGGACCGACCACCAACACGTAGTGGCTGCGTGGAATGCGCTGCATAAAGGTGTACTGATCGTCGAGGGCGATGATTTCCCCCAGCCGCAGCCGTTTTTTCAAATCCTCGCTCAGCTCCTGTTTGCCGAGCGGTTCGATATGCAGCTTGAACGACAGGTTGAGATCCAGCGTGGCGATGGTCTTGTTCCAGTCTTTCAGCGGGATTTCGCGCAGCTCGCTGCGCATCAGGTACAGCGAACTTTTCATCAGATCGTCCATCGACTGGCGGCCGGCGCGCTCGGCGGTCACCTTGTACACCAGGCCGACCAGCATCGCCATCACCAGAAAACAGACGAACAGCAGCAGGAAGAACTGGACGAAAAGTTTTCTCATTGTTGCACCGATGCCCAGGCGTTAGGGGCGAACAGATAGCCTTTATTGCGCACGGTCTTGATGCGGAACGGCTCCAACGCGTTGTCGTACAGCTTGCGACGCAGGCGGGAGATCGCCACGTCGATGCTGCGGTCCATGCCGTCATAGCTCACGCCGCGCAGGTTTTGCAGCAGCGCCTCGCGATCCATGATCTGCCCGGCGTGGGTCGCCAGCTCCCACAGCAGATCGAAATCCGAGGTGGACAGCGTGACAGTTTCTTCGCCCAGCGTGACCTGCCGGTTGACCGGATCGATGCACAATAGCCCGAAATGCAGCGCGTTGTGCTGGGTGAGCGGCTGAACCGACTCTTCTTTCGGCTGTTGGCTGTGTTGGCGCAGGTGTAAACGCAGGCGTGCCAGCAACACCGCCGGCGGCGTGGTTTTCAGGATATAGTCGTTGGCGCCCATCTCCAGCGACAGGATATGGTTCATGTCGCTGTCGAGCGAGGTGAGCAGCACGATCGGGCCGGGGAAGGTGGGGCGCAGATCGCGGCACAGCGTCATGCCGTCTTTGCCGGGCAGCATGATGTCCAGCAGCACCAAATCGGGTTGCTCGCGCTCGATGCGCGCTTGCGCGCTGTCGCCGCGCGGCTCGATCAGCACCTCGATGTCGTGTTTGCCCAGATAGGCGGCGATCAGCTTGCCGACTTCAGGATCGTCTTCCACAAAAACAATTTTATGCATATGCCCGTGTTTTAATAATAAAAGCGGATTTCAGCATAGCGCGGCCCGCAGGGATGCGCCATGCGGATCTTTGCCTCAGCGCAGCGGCCGCCCGCCGTCGACGCCGTGGGTGCGGCCGGTCACGTAGCGGCTCTCCAGCAGGTAGTTCACCAGATTCACCACTTCGCTCTCGCCCGGCGCGACCTTCATCAGCGACTTCGCCAGCGCCTGCTGGCGATAGGCTTCATCGTCGCCCGCATTGAAGATGATCAGCGCCGGCGCAATGGCGTTGACCTTGACCTCCGGCGCCAGCTTGCGGGCAAACGATCGGGTCATATTGTCCAGCGCGGCCTTGCTGGCGGCGTAGGCGATGTGTTTGTCGCTGCCTTTTTCCACCACGTAGTCGGTCAGATGGATGATATCGGCGCCGGCCTGGCCCTGGCCGGTCAGGCAGGATTCGAGCAGCTGATTGAGCAAATAGGGCGTGTAGACGTGAATTTGCAGCATCGCCGCCATCACCTGCTCCGGCGGGACCTCCGGCGACTCGGCCTGCCAGGCGCTGGCGTTATGGATCATCGCGCGCAGTTTGGGGGCCACCTGCCGCACCTGGTCGGCGAAACGGTAGATGCCTTCGTGCGTGGAAAAGTCGCCCTGAATGCAGCAGGCGCCCAAGGCTTTCAACTCGGCCATCGCCGGATATTCGCTGCGGTAGGCGATGATGACGGGAACGCCGCGTTCGAGAAACGCTCTGGCGAGCGCCAGCCCGATGCGCCGCGCGCCGCCGGTAATCAGCACCGGGGCAGAGTTGGGGTGTTCCATTGATTAAAGCTCCTGGACAGACTGGCAAACAATAGGGGAATTATGCCATCATACGGCGGAAAGTCGTTAAAGCTTCGCATGATTATCCATTTCTGGATGTAAGATCCCCAATGCATTTCAGGTTGCCGTCCGGCGGCGGCTTGAAAGACCACGGGTTAACACTGGCCATGAGAGGAATAAGGGGATGAACAGCAATCACCTTGCATCCATCGCGCGCAGTGAGAAAATCTGTTTCGACTACATGGATTTTCTGTCCGCATCGTGCAGGAAGCACTGGCGCTTTGTTGATGCTATTTATGGTGTGATGCCGATCTTCGGCATGGTGTTGAAATCGCGCGTGACCACGTCACAAACGCGCAAAGAGCAGTTGAAAGAGCTGGCGCTGCAGGTGGTGTCAACGCAGGTCAGCGATGAAACCAATATCGTGCGCCTGATTGACCTGGCGCAGCAGCAGGGTCTGACGGTGTTTGATATTCAGCTGCCCTATGCGCTGGAAGCGCAACAGCTGGCGGCCATTCAGAAAGAGTGCGCGGAAGGCATCGCGATTGCCCTGGTGGGTGAGCGTATGACCGTCACCATTCCCTCTAAAAGCTGACCGGGAATCAACCCGGCCGCCCGTTCATGGTTAGGCAATTGACCTCGCGCGATAGCCTAACCATGAACGTGATATTCCGCGCCACGTAGCGCTCGGCCTCTAAAGCCGGGTCCCGGCATTGGGGCCGGAACGCAGGGTATAAATGCTGTCTATATGAATCAGCACCGCGTATTTCGGCGGCTTCATTCCATTTTTTTCTGCAAATTCCAGCGCATCGTCAAACGGCTTGCCCGCCAGGAACAGTTCCGGGGTGCCGACGAAGCGGTAACCGTCCAGCGCCTCGCGATCGATGACCACGACGGCCATTTTCGATCCTTCCCTGATATTTTTCAGCGTCTGGCCACCGGTATTTTCGTTGTAAATCAGCGTACGGTCATCATAGAGGCGCAGAGAACGCTTGGGGCCGATATCGGGCACGCCGCTCGGGCTGCTGGTTGCCTGCACAGGCAGCTGTTTGGCCAGCATTTTCTTCATGTCGTCATTCAATTCATTCATTGACAGATTATCCCTCAGGTCGTGGTGTCGTTGTTAATGCACGGTGGCGGAATGGTTTGCCGCGGGTGCGCAGACGCTGGTTTCCGGCAGCCGGTGCTCGCGCAGCACCTGCAGCGTCTCTATTCGGAAACGCAGCAGGTGCCGTTCGGCGACCTGCTGCATCTGTTCGCACAGCGAGGTATCGTCCATCACCTGCTCGATGGCGAGCCGGGCCTGATGCACGTGCGGCTCAACGCCGCGCAGGGGCTTTTGCCGCAGGCGCAGATGGGTCATGTTGTTGAACGTGACGATCAGCGCGGCAAGGGCAGACTCGAAAATATTCAGTGCTTCAAATCTGGCGGCATAGTCCGCATTCAGCCAGGGTTTCTCGGCGAGGATCGCCTGAGCGACATCCAGCGCCTGCTGATAGTGCGTCATTGCCAGGCGATCGCGCCGCTGATTGAATTCCGTGTTGCCCTCGGCGATCAACGCTTCCCAAGCGGCAAACAAGGGTAATGCGTGCAGCAGTTTCTCAGCCATGAAATGCCTTCCATTTTCAGCCAGTCTTCATCCGCCGCCTGACGCTTTTCGCCAGGGGCACTCGCGTCTTACCGTTAATATTTAGATGATAATGATAATTAATTGCATTTAAGATCGCAAGCGTGGAAATTGACCGATCAACAACGGGGAGAGAGGTAAAAAAGAGGAAAGAGGGGAAGCGAAATGCGGCTGACGGGCAGCCACATTGGCAGGCGATGTTAGTGCAGCATAAACCAGCCGGCAGGCAGCGTGGCCACCAGCAGCAAGAAGATGCTGCTCTTTTCCAGGCGGTTGAGCAGATTGATATCCCGATGGCCGCGACGGGCATACATGAACACCAATAGCCCTGGCGCATACAGCAGCACTGACATCAGCAGGTGCATCAGCCCGGACGCGTACAACAGCCACAAACCATAGACGCAGGCACCGGTCGCGGCGAAGATCAGGCGCTTGTCGCGGCGGCGATAAGCCACCTTGAACAGAAACGCGCCGACCAGGAAGTAAGGCACCAGGATCATTTCTGAAGCGATGGTCAACAGCGAGTTGTAGTTGCTGCCGGTCAGCCAGATCAGCACCAGCGCCAGCTGCACCGCGATGTTGGTCAGCCACAGCGAAGAGGACGGGGCGTGATGGCGGTTCTGCTTGCCGAACACGCGCGGAAACGCGCCGTGCTGCGCGGCCAGCAGCGGCACTTCCGCCGCCATGATGGTCCAGCTCAGGTAGGCGCCGCACACGGAAATGATCAGGCCGGCGGCAATGATCACGTCCCCCCACGGGCCGATCAGTTCCACCATCAGTACCGCCATCGACGGGTTGCGCATGTCGGCCAGTTCGCTGCGCGGCACCACGCCCAGCGACAGCAGCGTGACCATCAGATACACCGCCAGCGCCGACAGCACCGCCAGCATGGTGGCGCGGCCTACGTCTTTCTTATTGCGGGCGCGGGCGGAAACCACCACGGCGCCTTCCACGCCGATAAACACCCACAGGGTGATCAGCATGGTGTCCTTGACCTGTTCCCACACCGGCTTGCCGAGGGCGATACCTTTGAAATCCAGCGTGAATACGTCCATTTTAAAGGCGATCGCCGCCAGAACGGCGAACATTCCCAATGGCAGCAGCTTGGCGAGGGTGGCCGCCAGATTGATGCTGGCGGCAGTTTGCACGCCGCGCAGCACCAGCGCATGCACGATCCACAGCAGGGCGGATTCGGCGATCAGCGCCTGCCAGGTATTGCCGTCACCGAGAATAACGTTGCCGCCGCGATCGGTGAAAATACTCAGCGCCGCGAACACGATCACCAGATACGAGACGTTGGCGATCACGGCGCACAGCCAGTAACCCCAGGCGGAGCAGAAGCCCATCAGCTCGCCGAACCCTTCTTTGGCGTAGGTGAAGATGCCACCGTCCAGATCCGGACGCAAACGCGTAAGCAACAGCATGGCGAACGCCAAAAACAGAATGCCGACGCCGGTGATCCCCCAACCCAGCAGCAGCGCGGCGGGGCTGGCGACCTGCGCCATGTTTTGCGGCAGACTGAACACGCCGGCGCCCAGCATTGAGCTGAGCACCAAAGCGGTTAGCGCGGTAAGACCGAGTTTTTTTTCCAATGACGGATCCTGAACGCAGAATAAACAACTGGAAGGGAACTGCTTGGCGGCAACAATGTATTAACAACCACTGCGCGAATAGACAATAGCCCTAAAAATTGGCGCAAATTCTACGGAGGGATGCTTAGAGATGCAATGATTGAATATGCGGAATTTACAAAAAACTATTCAACGAGTGGTGAAAAGAATGGCAATAAAAACGGGCAGCTCAAGGGCTGCCCGATGGTAAACCGAAAAGCGGGTTTTATTTGAACAGATCGGCGCTGACGGTCAGGTTGCCGCCGCTCTTGTTCTGCCATTGGCGAGTGACGTGATAGTACTTGGCGCCTTTCTCGGCCGCGCGTTTCGCCACTTCGGTGGACACGTCGGTCATACTGTTGAAGTGGCCGGTGAAGGTGACGGAATCGAACGGCACCATCTGCGCGGCGGTCACGTTGTTCACTTCCTGGATTTTGGTGCCGTTAGGCAGCGTGACGGTATAGCGCTGGCCGGTAGAGGACTGGGTTTCGAAGAAACGGCCCACTTCGCGGCTTGGCGAACCGGAAGACGCGACGCCAGGAATTTCGACTTTCGCTGCAGCGGCACCGCCGGCGGCCAGCGCGGCGCGGCCGGCGTCAGAATCGGCCGGAATGGCATCCGGGCTCTGCACGCGGCGTTTTGGCGCATCGGCCTTATAGATGTAGGCGGTAACGAACTGGTTGCCGCCGGAGTTGGCGTCAACCTGGCGCACGATGAAGAACGAGGCCGCGCCTTTTTTCTTCGCTTCTTTGGAGATGGCGTCGTTGATGTCCGGCTGGCTGCGGTAGAAACCGCTGACGCTCACGGTATCGTAAGGCTCCAGCAGATAGGCTTCCTCTTTAGGCAGTTCGTTCACGCCGTTAAATACGCGGTATTTTGGTGTTTTGCTCACTTCTGGCGCATCTTTATGATAAAGGTCTGCGGTGACGCGCCAGTTGCCGCCGTTGTTGCTGTTGTTGCTGTCCTGGATATAGAAGGAATCGGCACCCAGTTTGTCTGCACGGCGGGATACGGCGTCGACGGCTTCATTGATGGCATTGAAGCGGCCGGTAATCGTGATGCGATCAAACGGCTTCAGCGCCGCTGCTTTCTCAGGAGTTAACTCTTGCGCCGCATGAGCAGACAGCGCGGTGAGTGATAACAAGGCTGACGCGATGATCGTGGTCTTCAGCTTCATAAAAAATCCTTTCGCCTAGCGCATTAACGTTTATAACGTACTGAACTGTTTAAGTGTAATTCAGCCGTCGATTATTACATGTAATTCTGAAAACTGTCTCAGCATTTTATGTTATCCCGTGCGACAAATCGCCGACGGTGACGCGGGTCGCACGGATGGCGCCATCGTCATAAGTTTCCATAATAAAGGCTCTGGTGTCATTAATGTTAATTATTCACAAAATGATAACTTTTATGCTTCTTCGCCGCGCGTGGCCATAAATCGTTACGCCGGGCGTAAACCTCTTGTCACGCAGAATGTGCTGTTCTGTATGGATTTTTTCACGGTAAATTGCGATTTGTCATATCACGCGCGGCATTTTTATGTAAAAACAGAGCTGAATGCGTAAGCAATTATGGATCATCGACCTTATTTTCAGTAGGTTATAGTTGGCGTCTGAAATCAGTGTGGGCAAGTTAACCCCCTCGCTCGCCGGCGGCGTCATGCTATGGGCAGGAAAATAATAAACATCATCCAAGACAGGTGAGAAGGGAACATTATGCGTATTGGTGTACCAAGAGAGCGGTTGGCCAATGAAGCCCGGGTCGCAGCCACGCCGAAAACGGTGGAACAACTGCTGAAGCTGGGTTTTACCGTCGCGATTGAACGCGGGGCGGGCAAACTGGCCAGTTTTGAGGACGTCGCCTACGAAGCCGCAGGCGCGGCACTGGTCGACGAAAGCGAAGTGTGGCAGTCGGATTTGATCCTGAAAGTCAATGCGCCGCAAGACGACGAGATCGCCTTGATGCGCGAAGGCAGCACGCTGGTCAGCTTTATCTGGCCGGCGCAAAACCCCGAATTGATGGCCAAGCTGGCGGCGCGCAACGTCACCGCGCTGGCGATGGACTCGGTGCCGCGCATCTCGCGCGCCCAGTCGATGGATGCGCTGAGCTCGATGGCCAACATCGCCGGCTACCGCGCGATCGTCGAAGCGGCGCATGAGTTCGGCCGTTTCTTCACCGGCCAGATCACTGCCGCCGGCAAAGTGCCGCCGGCCAAGGTGATGATCATCGGGGCCGGCGTGGCCGGCCTTGCGGCGATCGGCGCGGCGGGCAGCCTCGGTGCCATCGTGCGCGCCTTCGATACCCGCCCGGAAGTGAAAGAGCAGGTGCAGAGCATGGGCGCGGAATTCCTCGAGCTGGATTTTGAAGAGGAAGCGGGCAGCGGCGACGGTTACGCCAAAGTGATGTCTGAAGCCTTTATCAAGGCCGAGATGGCGCTGTTCGCCGCGCAGGCGGCGGAGGTGGATATCATCGTCACCACCGCGCTGATCCCGGGTAAACCGGCGCCGAAACTGATCACCAAAGAGATGGTGGCATCGATGAAACCGGGCAGCGTGATCGTCGATCTGGCGGCGCAAACCGGCGGCAACTGCGAACTGACGGTGGCCGACACCATTAGCGTGACCGACAACGGCGTGAAAATCATCGGCTATACCGACCTGCCGAGCCGCTTGCCGACCCAATCTTCGCAGCTTTATGGCACCAACCTGGTCAACCTGCTGAAGCTGCTGTCGAAAGAGAAAAACGGCGAGATCGACATTGATTTCGACGATACGGTGATCCGCGGCGTTACCGTGGTGCGCAGCGGTGAAATCACCTGGCCGGCGCCGCCGATCCAGGTCTCCGCCCAGCCGAAAGCGGCACCCGCCGCCGCACCGGTCGCCAAACCTGAAGCCAAACCGACCTCGCCGTGGCTGAAGTACGGCCTGATGGCCCTGGCGATCCTGCTGTTCAGCTGGCTGGCGGATGCGGCGCCGAAAGAGTTCCTGTCGCACTTTACCGTGTTCGCGCTGGCCTGCGTGGTCGGTTACTACGTGGTCTGGAACGTCAGCCATGCGCTGCATACCCCGTTGATGTCGGTCACCAATGCGATCTCAGGGATTATCGTGGTCGGTGCGCTGTTGCAGATCGGCCATGGTGGCTGGGTGAGTTTCCTCTCCTTTATCGCCGTGCTGATCGCCAGCATCAATATTTTCGGTGGGTTCACCGTCACTCAGCGCATGCTGAAGATGTTCCGCAAGAACTAAGGGGTAACAAATGTCTGGAGGATTGGTTACAGCTGCATACATTGTTGCCGCTATTTTGTTTATTTTCAGCCTGGCGGGCCTGTCGCGCCATGAAACGTCGAAGCAGGGCAACCTGTTCGGCGTCGCCGGTATGGCGATCGCGCTGATCGCCACCATTCTGGGGCCGGATTCCGGCAACGTCGGCTGGATCATCATCGCCATGATCATCGGCGGCTCGATCGGCGTCTATCTGGCCAAGAAGGTCGAGATGACCGAAATGCCGGAACTGGTGGCGGTGCTGCACAGCTTCGTTGGCCTGGCCGCGGTGCTGGTCGGCTTCAACAGCTACCTGGATCACGGCGCACCGATGGAGCCGGTGATGGCGAATATCCATCTGACCGAAGTGTTCCTCGGCATCTTTATCGGTGCGGTGACCTTCACCGGCTCGATCGTCGCCTTCGGCAAGCTGCGCGGCATCATCTCTTCCAAGCCGCTGATGCTGCCGAACCGCCACAAGCTGAATCTGGCGGCGCTGGTGATCTCGTTCCTGCTGCTGGTGGCGTTCGTGCGTACCGACAGCGTGGGCTGGCAGGTGGTGACGCTGCTGCTGATGACGGCGATCGCACTGGCGTTCGGCTGGCATCTGGTGGCCTCGATCGGCGGCGCGGACATGCCGGTGGTGGTGTCGATGCTCAACTCCTATTCGGGGTGGGCGGCGGCCGCGGCGGGCTTCATGCTGAGCAACGATCTGCTGATCGTCACCGGCGCGCTGGTGGGCTCTTCGGGTGCGATCCTGTCTTACATCATGTGCAAGGCGATGAACCGCTCGTTTATCAGCGTGATCGCCGGCGGTTTCGGCAGTGACGGTTCGTCCACCGGCGACGCCGAAGAGATGGGCGAATACCGTGAAACCACGGCGGAAGAGGTGGCCGAGCAGCTGAAGAACTCCACCTCGGTGATCATCACCCCGGGTTACGGCATGGCGGTGGCGCAGGCGCAATATCCGGTGGCGGAAATCACCGAGAAACTGCGGGCGCGCGGCGTGAAGGTGCGTTTCGGCATTCACCCGGTCGCGGGGCGTTTGCCGGGCCACATGAACGTGCTGCTGGCGGAGGCGAAGGTGCCGTACGACGTGGTGCTGGAGATGGATGAAATCAACGAAGATTTCCCGGATACCGACACCGTGCTGGTGATTGGCGCCAACGACACGGTGAACCCGGCGGCACTGGAAGATCCGCGCAGCCCGATCGCCGGCATGCCGGTATTGGAAGTGTGGAAGGCGCAGAACGTGATCGCGTTTAAACGCTCGATGAACACCGGCTACGCCGGCGTGCAGAACCCGCTGTTCTTCAAGGAGAACACCCAGATGCTGTTCGGCGACGCCAAAGACAGCGTGGAAGCGATTCTGCGGGCATTGCAGAAGTAGTTGAGCAACCAAAAAAACGGGCCGCTTATTAGCGGCCCGTTTTTTTATGCGCGAGGGTTAATCTTCGTCGTCGTGCTCATCGTCTTCATCCGCCTCGATCGGGCAGTTGAAGTTCTCCGGCTTAATCACCAGCAGATCGCATTTCAGATGGTCGATCACATGTTCCGCGGTGTTGCCGATAAAGGCCGCCGAAATGCCGGTGCGGCCCAGGGTGCCCAGAACCACCACGCCGGCCTGCAGGTGTTCGGCCAGATCGGGGATCACCTCTTCCGGCAGGCCTTTTTCCACGTGGGTGAACTCTTCCTTAATGCAGAATTTCTGCCGCAGCGCCTTCATGGCGATCAGATGCTGGCCGCGGATGGCGTCGTTGTAGACGCTCGGATCGAAATCGGGTAGCTCGATGGCGATGTTGATCGGGGTGACAGGATAGGCGCCAACCAGGTGAACCTCGGTCTGGTTGACGTTTTCCGCCAGTTCGACGGTTTCTTGCACCAGTTTGATATTGAGCGGGTCGTGATAGGGTTCTTCGCTGGCCAGATTGACCGCCACCAGCGCTTTTCCGCCTTCCGGCCAGGGCTGGTCTTTTACCATCCACACCGGGCAAGGGCATTTGCGCAGCAGGTGCCAGTCGGTGGGGGTGAAGATCACCGATTCCAGCCGATCGTGCTGGTGCGCCATTTTCAGCAGCAGGTCATGCTGGCCTGAAAGCACTTCCTGAATGATGGCTTCGAAGGGGCGGTTATGCCAGACCACTTTGATTTCGATCGGCACGCCGTCGTTGAGATAGAAGCGGCACTGCTCGTTGATCCAGGCGGCGCGTTGGCTGATCACACCTTGCCGCATCGCCGTTCTTTCGTCCGGGGAGAGCAGGGTCGTCATTTCGTAAGAGAAGTCATAAATGGGCAGGAAGGCTTTGATGCGCCCGCCGTTCCGTTTCACCAGGTACACGGCGCGGCGCAATGCCGGCTGATCGTCCTGATTGGGGTCAATAGCCACCAGAAGATTCTGATACTTCGCCATAGGGCCTCCTTACAGCTGAAATCAACAGTCTGTTAATTTACAGAGTAACCCAACATTGAAAAACAGAACAACAACAGAAGCGTGCCGGATCAACAATTTCGGTGAAATGTTGATCCGGCAGGGGAATCAGGCGTTGACGGTCACGTTGATGCGTGGCGTACCGGCCAGCACCGACAGGGCGTCGGCGTTTTCGATGGTGATGTATTTGCCTTTCACGCTGAGGATTTCGCTTTTCTGGAAGCGGCCCAGCAGGCGGCTGATAGTTTCCACCGTCAGGCCGAGGTAGTTGCCGATGTCGCCGCGGGTCATGGTCAACCGGAACTCGCGCGGCGAGAAGCCACGCTCCGCAAAGCGGCGCGACAGGTTGTAAACGAACGCCGCCAGGCGCTCTTCGGCGTTTTTCTTCGACAGCAGCAGGATCATGTCCTGGTCGCCTTTGATCTCGCCGCTCATCAGCCGCATGATCTGCTGACGCAGATTAGGCATTTTGCCGGACAGGTCATCGAGGGTTTCGAACGGGATCTCGCACACCATCGAGGTTTCCAGCGCCTGAGCGAAGCTCGGGTGCTTCAGGCCGCCGATGGCGTCGAAGCCCACCAGATCGCCCGCCAGGTGGAAGCCGGTGATCTGCTCGTCGCCTTGCTCGGTGATGGTGTAGCTTTTGATGGTCCCGGAACGGATCGCGTACAGAGACTTCAGCTCGTCGCCGGCCTTGAACAGGGTCTGGCCTTTCTGGATGGGCTTTTTCCTCTCGATAATGTTGTCGAGCTGGTCCAGCTCGTGGGCATTAAGGGTGAAAGGAATGCACAGCTGGCTGATGCTGCAGTCCTGGCAATGGATCGCACAACCACCAGACTGGATACGACGAATCACGCGTTTTTCCGGGATCATAGATTACGCTCATTCAATAATTGATATGAGTCAATTTTAACATCTTTTGCTGCAGCTGATAAGGGTGGCATTAGCATGAATAGGGGTATTGTGTGCGAATTTTGCGCACACATGCCGCCGATTATTCTGTATCGGACTGAAGTTATGAGTATTATTTGTGACTTATGCGTTTTATTCACACAGGTTATTGATAGTGCCAAAGCGGGCACGAGCGCGGCGTAGAGCAACGTGCTTTATTAAGCAGCGCCAAACAATGGCGCTGGATGAGCTCATCGCCGCGGCTACAGCAAACTTTTCGGTAGGTAACCTTCGTGCTGCAGCAGCCACTGCTTGCGCTGTACGCCGCCAGCATAGCCGGTCAGCGCGCCCTGCGAACCGATCACCCGGTGGCAGGGCACCACGATGCTGATCGGATTTGAACCGTTGGCCATGCCGACTGCGCGCGAGGCGGTCGGACGACCGATGCGTTGCGCCAGTTGGCCGTAGGTCAGGATCTCGCCGCAGGGGATTTGGCGCAGCTGTTGCCACACGGTGCGTTGGAACTCGGTGCCGGCGGTCATCACCGGCAACCGATCGATAATGCCCAGTTCACCGGCGAAATAGCGTTGCATCGCGTCGGTCAGCCCGCTGGGATCGCGCTGCTCGCGCAGGGTGAAGCGATCGGCGCGGTAGTGGGTATTCAGCAGCTTCATCAGGCGCGCTTCGTGATCGGTCCAGTCAATCGCCCGCAGGCGCCCCTGTTCATCGGCAATCAGCACCAGTTCTCCCACCGGCGTGGCGGTACGATCAATCAAAAAAGTCTGCATCTGGATCACTCCTCGGTTTGGTGTGGCGATTATCGCATGAAAGCGGGGGAAGCGATGGCGGATTTCGGACATGCTGATGGGCAACCGCAGGGCTGCCCAAATAGCTGGCTCAGGGTAAGCCGGGGAGTCATTGCACGTTAAATTTATAAAATAAATTTATAAGTCATCAAGGCAAGTTGTGTCTTGTTTATTATTTCATCAGACATTAACGCTTTGGCGTCACTTATAGCTGATGGTCACGCGCTTTAAATGGGGATCGTTATTCACTATTTCGCTGGTGACGGCAGAGACTAATTCTTTTGGCATCGCTTTTAACGAAGAGGAAATATACCCATTCTGATATTCCGTCACTTTACCGAAGCAGTTGGAGATAAGCTGTTCATCCTGATGTGTGATGGTGCAGGCCGGGGTGGTAATGGCGCCGGTGAAGCGAACGACGCCGGAGGCGACCTGGCTGCCGGAAAGCGGTTTTGCTTGCAGAGCGAAGGGCAGAATGACCAATGCGCTTAATACAGCTAAGTAATGGTTCATACGCTGTTCCTCTTAGAGTGAAAAATACTGCCAATTAAAAAACAAGCACGCTTGTTTTCATCAAATAAGCTATTTCGCCTGGCGAAATAAAAACGAATGGGCAAAATTCCTACTGCCTGCATCCAATGAATTTGATAATAGGGAGGTAGGGTGAGCAAAACCATGATTTGGATCATAGTGAAGAGCGGTTAATGGTTTCCGGCATGGGCAGGGTAAAAGGCTGTGATCGCTCTCTCAGGAAAGCAGGGCATGGCGGGATGTTTTCGCCCCCGTGGTGCGGCCGCAGAAACCGGGGGCGAGAGCGGGCTTACAGCATGCCGCTGCTGCCGCAGATGCGGATCTTTTCCGCCACCACTTCTTTCATCGCCAGCTTGCCGGGGACGATGTATTTGCGCGGGTCGTTGGCATCCGGGTGCTGTGAAAAGTAGCTTTTCACCGCATCGGCGAAGGCGATTTTCAATTCGGTGGCGACGTTGACCTTGCAGACGCCGAGCGAGATCGCGCGCTTGACCATCGCTTCCGGAATGCCGGAGGCACCGTGCAGCACCAGGGGCACGTCCACCTGTTCGCGGATCAGCGCCAGGCGCTCGAAGTCCAGCTTCGGCTCGCCGTGATACAGGCCGTGGGCGGAACCGATCGCCACCGCCAGCGAATCGATGCCGGTGGCGGCGACGAACTCGCGTGCCGCCACCGGGTCGGTATAGAAGCTGTCCGCCGTATCGACGATCAGATCGTCTTCCTGCCCGCCCAGGCGGCCCAGTTCTGCCTCCACGCTGGCGCCATAGCGGTGGCACAGGGCCACTGCGGTGGCCACCTTGGCGATATTCTGCTCGAACGGCAGATGGGAACCGTCGATCATCACCGAGCGGATGCCGCTTTTCACCTTGTGCTCGATGTCGTCCAGCGCTTCGTGATGATCCAGATGCAGCGCCAGCGGCAGATCGTAGCGGTGCGCGGCCGATTGGCAAATGCCGATCAGGTAGTCGGTTCCGGCGTAGCTGAAGGTGCCGGGCGTGCCGGCCATGATCACCGGTGAGCGCAGCTCGGCGGCGGTTTCCGCCACCACCTGCACGGTTTCCAGATTGTGGACATTAAACGCCGGGACGGCGTAACCCTGGCGCTGCGCCTTGAGCAGCATTTCTCGGTTGGCTATCAGATACATGGGATCTCCTTACAGCTCTGGGGAAGGAAAACGGTAAATCGTCACGCCTTTCACCACCCGGTTGACCTCGCCGGTCGGGCAAGGGTTGTCCGGGGTCAACCCCAGCGCCAGCGAACTCTCGAAGGCCAGCATCTGGGTGAACAGCAGGTACGGGAACAGCAGCCAGATATCGTCAGCCGCGTCGTGCATATGCAGCAGGGCATCGGACAGGGGTTGGCGTTCGCCGGTCAAACCGACCAACTGCATCGCCAGCCCGTCGCGCTGCAGTTCGTTCCACAGATCGCGGTCATACTGGCGGGCATAGTCGCCGTGGGAGAACATCAGCACCACCAACGTCTGGCCGTCGACCATGAATTTCGGACCGTGGCGCAGGCCGAGCGGCGAGTCGTAGCGCGTAACGATGCGCCCGGCGGTCAGCTCCAGCATCTTGAGCGAGGCCTCTTCCGCCAGGCCGGTAAAGCAGCTGCCGCCGAGGGTGATATAGCGGCGGAAACCGCTGGCGGCCAGCGCCTTTACCTGTGGCTGCAGCGTTTCGCGCAGCGCGCGGCAGCGCTGCACCATGGCGTTTAACGGCGCCTGAGCGGCCTCGAGCGAAAGCGGGCCGAGCAGCAGCGCGACGCTCAGCATCATGCAGCTGAAGCTGGAGGTCATGGCGAAGCTCTGATCGTTGGAGCCTTGCGGCATCACCAGCGAACAGACGTTGTCGCGCCGATGCGCATACTGCGCCAGCTTGCTGTCCGGGTTGCAGACCAGCATCAGGTGGTAGCTTTCCGGCAGCAGTTGGTCGGCCAGCTCCACCGTCGCCACGCTTTCCGGGCTGTTGCCCGAGCGGGCGAAGGAGACCAGCAGCGTCGGCCGCTCAGGATCGAGATACTGCCGCGGGTTGGCGACAATATCGGTGGTGCCGTAGGCCGCCACGTCGCTGCCGGTTTGTTCGCGCAGCCAGGGTGCCAGGGCGCGGCCGGCGAACGCCGAGCTGCCGGCGCCGCACAGCACGATTTGCAGGCGCGGATTGGCCAGCAGCGGCGCCAGGAACGGCTGCCACTGCGCCTGTTGATCCTGCAATTGCCGGTGCAGCGCGGCCCACAGATCCGGCTGCTGCCAAATCTCTGCGGCGGTGTGCCAGGCGTTGCGCTGCTTCAGCCAATCCGCCTCGTAAGAGAAATACGCGTTCATGATGACAACTCCTTAAAAGCCTCGGTTAACGGTCGGCGATAATCACGTCGATCCCTAAATGGTGCAGCGCCTGCAGATAGTGTTCCGGAATGCGGCTGTCGGTGACCAGGCGGTGGATCTGGCCGATTTCGCGGATCATGCAAAAGCTGGTGCGGCCGAATTTGCTGGCGTCGGCGATGGCGATCACTTCGCGCGCCACCTCGCACATCACGCGGTTCAGCTGCGCTTCGCCCGGATCCGGCGTGGTGATGCCGCCCGCCAGATCGAAACCGTCGACGCCGAGAAACAGTTTGTCGAACCGGTATTGGCGCAGCTGCTGTTCGGCGGCGGGGCCGTACAGGGACCAGGCCTTGCGGCGCACGCTGCCGCCGACCACCATCAGATCGATCTGCTCGTTGTTGGCCAGCTCGAAGGCGATGTTCAGCGCGTTGGTCATCACCACCAGATCCTTTTTCCCCGCCAGCTGCGGCGCCATCTGGCTGGTGGTGGAGCCGGAGTCGAGGATGACGGCGTCGCCGTCTTCAATCAGCGCCGCTGCCGCGCAGGCGATGGCGTGTTTTACATCGCGATTGATGCGGCCCTTGTCCTGCAGCGGGCGATCGAAGGCGAACTGTTTGTTCAACATGGCGCCGCCGTAAGCGCGCACCGCGCAGCCGTGCTTTTCCAGCTGGCGCAGATCGCTGCGGATGGTGACGCTGGACACCGAAAACTGCTGGCTGAGCTGTTCCACGCGCACCGAGCCTTCGCGGCACAGCTGGTCGATAATTAATTCCCGGCGTTTTGCGGTATTGATCATTAACGCAGACTCCTGATTTACCTGTAGCCGTGCCCGACCGCGGCTTAATAAGCCGCAGCGATACCGACCGGAGCGCTTTCAGTTGTTCGTGGCGAATTACAGCAAACGAAACACTGAAATGCAATCGATTAATTTTAAAATATCTATATCTATCAGTTGGTTATATTTTATTTTGCTTTCGATTGAGCGGCAACCGAAAGCGGTGTCAACGCAAAGTGAAAACGGCAAATTCGTTATTTTTCAGTCGACAATTATCGCGTTGGCTTTATTCGGCCCTGCGGCGGCGAAAGCCGCAGCGATAATTCGGCAGTCGCCGGGCTTTCACTGTTTTTTTATGCCGCCGCCTGTAATAGCGCCGCGCCGCGCACGCCGCTGCTGTCACCGTGCACTGGCGGGAATACCGCTGCCGGTTCCACGCCCGGCAGCAGCCAGCGCCGCATCGCCGTCGGCAGCAGCCGATACAGCTCGCCGACGTTCGACAACCCACCGCCCAACACGAAGGCATCGACGTCCAGCAGCAGCTGCAAACCGGCCAGCGCGCTGGCCAGAATGTCGACGTAGACGGTCATCAGCCACTGTGCGAGCGGATCCCCCGCGCGGTAGCTGGCGACCAGCGCCGGCACGTCGGCGGCGGGATGGGCAACGTGGCGGCTCAGCGCCAGCAGCCCGCTGCCGGAGACGTAGCGTTCAAAGCAGCCGATCAGCCCGCAGTTGCAACCGAACAGCGGCAGATCGTAACGCTGCGCCAGCTGGGCCGAGATCGGCATATGGCCCCATTCGCCCGCCAGCCCGTTGCGCCCCTTGTGCAATTGCCGGTTCACCACCAGACCACCGCCGGCGCCGGTGCCGATGATGGCGCCGAACACCAGCGGCAGATGGGCGGTTTGCGGCGTGCTGGCTTCCGACAGCGCGAAACAGCGGCAGTCGTTCTCGATGGCGATCGGCCGCGCCAGCGCCTGCGTCAAATCATCCGCCAGGCAATGCCCGGTCAGGCAGGGCACGTTGACTGCCAGCTGGCGGCGGCTGACGGGATCGGTGATCCCCGGCAGGCCGATGCCGATGCTGCCGCGCGTATGCAGCTCGCGGTCCGCCTGCTCGACCAGCCCGGCGATGCAGGCCACGAACTCGCCATAATCGCCGGTTGGGGTGCGCACGCGCTGAAGCAGTACCTGATTGAGCCGGCGATCGTAAGCGGCCATTTCGATCTTGGTGCCGCCGATGTCGAAACCGTAACGCATCTCTCTCGTGCTCATGGTCAGGCTCCGTTCAGGGCGATCACCGCCGCTTCGCGGCGCGCGCGTTCGGCGGCGAACACCATCAGGTGGCTCTCCAGCGCTTCCGCCGGGCCGGCCAGCACCTGGCTCGGATCGTTGGCGCGAATGGCCGCGATAAAGTGCTGCATCAGGTAGTAGTCGCCGCCGCCGTGGCCGGCCATGGCGTGCAGATCCTGGCCGGCGTCGGTGTCGTAATGCGTTTCGCCGTCGTCGAGGAACGAGGTGATGCGGATATGGCGGCCATCGCCCTCCAGGCAGCCGCGGCTGCCGAAGATGCGGGTGTGGCGATCTTCGTGGCGGGTAAAGGCCGTCATGGTGAACGACGCGGTGCGGCCGCCGGCGAACTGCATGTTGACCACCTGATGATCGACCACGTTATTGTCGCAGCGGTAGACGCAGCGGCCGTAGGGCCCGTCGCGCAGCGCCGCCCGCAGCGTCGTCTGGTCGGGTTCCGGCGTCAGCACGCGCAGAAAGCCGGGCGTGGCCTTGTGGTCGTCGCCCAGATAGATGCGTTTGGCGGAATAGGGGCAGGACGCCTCCACTGCGCAATCCAGGCAGTTGTCCGCCGCGCCGGCCGGTTGGTTTTCCCGGCGGAAGTGGCGCAGGTTACCGAAGGAGCTGACCTGCTCGCAGGGCTGTTCCATCACGTAGCGGATCCAATCGATGTCGTGGCAGGATTTCTGCAACAGCATGAACGCGGCCTGCCGATCGTTGCGCCAGTTGCCTCGCACGAAGGAGTGCGCCTGATGCCAGTAGCCGACCGGCTCCAGGTGTTGCAGGCTGACGATGTCACCGATCGCGCCGTCGCGCAGCAACTGCTTGAGCTTTTGGGTATAGCGGGTGTAACGCAGCACGTGGCCGACCGAGAAGATCAGCTTTTGGCGCACCACCTCGGCGACGATGGCGCGGCACTCGTCGGCGTCCGGCGACAGCGGCTTTTCCAGCAGCATGGCGTAGCCCTGGCGGGCGAAGGCCAGCGCCGGTTCCAGGTGCATCTGATCCTGAGTGCAGATCAGCACCGCGTCGGCCAGCTTGCCGGCATCGGCGGCCTGGCGCCAGTCGGTGAAGACGTTTTCCGGCGCGATGGCGTGCTGCGCCACGAACGGCTCGCGGTAGGCGTCGCGCGGTTCCGCCACCGCCACCACCTGCATCAAATCGGGGTGCGCCAGCGCATAGCGCGAGTAGATTTCACCGCGCGCGCCGGCGCCGACCACCAGCACCCGCACCGGGCGCTGGGCAACGTTGTTGGGTTGTGTTGACGACATTGCTGATACTCCGCTGTTGTTATTTGAGGTTTTGGCCGCTGAGCTCGTCGAACAAATGCGCGCGCGTCAGATCGAATGCCAGATGAACGCTTTCGCCGAGGCGCGGCTCCCAGTCCGGCAGCGACGCCATGCGCAGTACGAAGCGCAGGTCGGCCAGCTCACAGTGCAGCAGTTCTTCGTTGCCCATGCGCTCGATGGTGACGATCTGCGCTGGGAAGCAATTGGCGCTGCCGGGCGCGCACAGCCGCAGGGACTCCGGCCGGATACCGAGGCACACCCGCGCATGCGGATAGTCCGCCAACTGCCGTTGCAGCGCGGGCGGCAGCTCGAGCGGGTGCTGCAGGCCGATGCGCAGCCGCACCGTTTGGCCGTCGCGCACGATCGCCAGATCGTGCAAATTCATCGACGGGCTGCCGATAAACTCGGCAACGAAACGGTTGGCGGGGTGGTGGTACAGGTTGATCGGTTTATCCACCTGCATGATGGCGCCGCGGTTCATCACGCAAATGCGATCGCCCATGGTCATCGCCTCGACCTGATCGTGGGTGACGTACACCATGGTGGCGGCGGCGCCTTCCTGCTTCAGCTGGTTGTGCAGTTCGATCAGCTGTACGCGCATCGACACCCGCAGCTTGGCGTCGAGGTTGGACAGCGGCTCATCGAACAGGAACACTTTGGGCTTGCGCACGATGGCGCGGCCGACCGCCACCCGCTGGCACTGGCCGCCGGAGAGCTGGCCCGGCTTGCGCTGCAGCAGGTTGGTGATCTCCAGTTTTTCCGCCGCGTCGCGCACCCGGCGGTCGATCTCGGCCTTGCTCTCTTTGCCGATCAGGCCGAACGCCATGTTCTTGTACACCGTCATGTGCGGGTACAGCGCATAGTTCTGGAACACCATGGCGACGCCGCGATCCTTCGGCATGCTGTCGTTGACGCAGCGATCGTGGATCAGGATCTGCCCCTCGCTGACGCTCTCCAGCCCGGCGATCATCCGCAGTAGGGTGGATTTGGCGCAGCCAGACGGGCCGACGAACACCATAAATTCCCCGTCCTCAATGTCCAGATTGACGCCGTGCAGCGCGTGGAAACCGTTGGGGTAGACTTTTTTAACGCTGTTTAACTGAATTCCGGCCATGTCGTTTACCTTGTCTGCGCGTTAGCCTTTCACCCCGGCGCTGGCGATGCCCTGGATGAAATAGCGTTGGAAAATAATGAACAGCATCAGCATCGGGATCACCGCCATCAGCGCCCCGGCCATCAGCAACGGGTATTCCACCCCGGCGCGGCTGGAGAGCGAGGCGAGGCCAACCGGCAGCGTCAGCTTCTCGGTGGTGGTATTGACGATCAGCGGCCACATCAGGTTGTTCCAGCTCCACAGGCCGTTGATGATGACGCAGGCGATAATGCCCGGCCGGATCAGCGGCAGCATGATGCGCCAGAAGATGGCGAAGTAGCTGTAGCCGTCGATCAAGGCCGCTTCTTCCATCTCCTTCGGCACCGCCAGAAAGAACTGGCGCAGCAGGAAGGTGGCGTAGACGCTGAAAATGCCCGGCAGCACCAACCCGGTGATGCTGTTGACCAGCCCCAGCTTCTGTACCACCAGGAATTGCGGGATCAGAAACGCCTGGCCGGGCACCATCAGGATCGACACGCACACCAGAAACACCGCGTCGCGGCCGCGAAAATGCAGGCGCGAGAAGCCATAGGCGGCCAGGGTGGCGATCGCCATCTGCAGGGTGACGGTGAAGAAGGTCGCCAGCAGCGAGTTGAGATAAAAACCGGCGAACGGAATTTCGTGCATCACCCGGCCGTAGGCCTGCAGGCTGGGGTGCGCCGGCAGCAGCGTCAGCGGGATCTGGATGCTTTCGGCCTGGGTTTTCAACGAGGTTACCAGCATCCAGATAAAGGGCACCACCGAGGCCAGCGCCGCCAGCCCCATAAACAGGTACACCAGCGTTTTCTTGCTTGCGTTCATGAGCAGCTCCTCAGCTGACTTTCAGGCGCTTGCCGATCGCCATTTGAATCAGGGTGATCACCAGCGTGACGGCGAACAGCACCACGGTGATGGCGGAGGCGTAGCCTTTTTCCTGCAGGTAAAACGCGTACTTGTAGAACAGGTTGGTGACGGTCATCACGTCGTTTTCCACCAGCGCGCGGTCGAACATCAGGAACACCACGTCGAAGATTTGCAGGATCTCGATAAAGCTCATCACCGACACGAAAAACAGCGTCGGTACCATCATCGGCAGCGTGATGCAGAAGAAGCGCCGCAGGGTGCCGATACCGTCGATATCCGCCGCCTCATACAGCTGGCGCGGAATGCTCTGCAGCCCGGCCAGCAAAATGATGATCTTCAGCGCCAGCGACGACCAGATGATGATGATGGACACGCTGATGCGCACCACGTCCGGATCGGACAGCCAAGCGACCGGCGCAATGTGCAGCAGGCCCAGCGCCTGGTTGATCAGGCCGAAATCCTTGTTGAACAGCCATTGCCACACCATGGCCACCGCCGCGGGCATGGTGACCGCCGGCAGGAACAGCAGGGTGCGCAGCAGGCCTTTGCCACGGATGTTCTGGTTGAGGCCGATCGCCAGCAGCAGCGACAGGCTCAGACTGATCGGTACGCACACCACCACGTAGAACAGGGTGTTGGCGGCGGCGGTGTAGAAGTCGTCGTCTTCGAACAGGTTGAGATAGTTATCGACGCTGATGCTGCTCCAGCGCATGAACTGGTTCAGATCGGTAAAGCTGTAAAAAATGTTCTGCAAAAAGGGGACCAGGTAAAACACCGTGACCCCTAACAGCAGCGGCAGGATCATCACCCAGCCCCAGAAGCGTTCGGCGCGTTCGAGCCGATTGAGCGCGGGGCGGGCGGTGCGCCGGGATGATTTCAGGGTGACCGTAGCCGTTTCTGCCAGCGACATGTTGCCATTCCTCACCTATCACTTTCAGCGTGGGTCCACCGCGGCGCACGCTCGGGGCAGCGCGCCGCAGCGGGGCGATTACTGCTCCATGACGCGCGCGATCTTCTTGACCGACTTGTCCATTTCCTGCTTGGCGTCCGCGCCCATAAAGATTTTCTTCAGGCTGGCGATCCACATGTTCTGCCATTTCGGCGTATTGGTGCCGGCGGTGGGGTAAGCCTGGGTCACTTCAAGGGTCTGGATGTAAGGCGAGACGTCGACTTTCTGGATCTGCTGCGCCCAGACCTTGGCCGCCGTCTTGTTGGCCGGGATCACCACCTTGGCCAGCTCCGCCTGCGAGGCTTCGCTGCTCATGAAGGCGATATATTTCCAGGCGGCCTGCTTGTGGGCGCTTTTGGCCGACATGGCGAAGGCCAGGCTGTGCGCTACGCCGGACTGCCGTTCGATTTTCGGCATCATCACCACGCCGATGTGATCGTTGATCAGCGGGTTGTTGGCGAACGGCGCCGCCAGCCAGGAACCGGCATAGACCATCGCGGCGCGGTTGGACTGGAAGATGTTCTCGGTTTTGACTTCGCTCATTTGCTGGGCGCTCGGCATCAGGCCGTCTTTCATCATGCCCTGCAGCTGCTGGTAGACCCAGATGGATTTGTCGTTGGCGATGTCGGTGGGCTGGCCGTCTTTCGGCACGATGTGATTGCCGTTTTGGAACAGCAGGTTCATGTAGCTGTCCTGGCCGTCGATGCTGAGATCCATCACCAGCGGGAAGGCGGCGCCTTTCAACCCGTTTTTTAGCGCGGTAGCCTTGCTTTTCAGATCGTCCCAGCGCCAGTCGCTGGTGGGGTAGCTGACGCCGGCCTGATCGAACAGTTTTTTGTTGTACCACACGGCGATGGAGTCGACGTCGCGCGGAATGGCCATCTGTTGGCCGTCGTACTGGTAGGCTTTCACCGAACTGGCGACCACGTCGTCCAGTTTAAGGCCGCTGTCCTTAATATAGGGCGCCAGCGGCTCCATAATGCCGTTTTTGGCGTATTGCACAAAATAAGGCATATTGATCCAGAATATATCCGGCGCCACGCCGCCGGCGGCAGCAGAATCCAATTTAACGAAATACTGCGCAGAGGGCGTTAATTCTATTTCTATTTTTATATCCGGGTTGGCCTGTTCAAAGCGTTTGGCGATTTCCTGTTCGGCAGGTAATTGGTTCCTGTCCCAAACGGCATAGCGCAATGTTATTTTATCTGCGGCGTGAAGCAGGGTGGGTAATAATAATGCGCTGGCAAGAATAGAGTGCGCCAGCAGGCGTCCGGTATTTTTTATCGGTGACATTGCTTTCCCCTCGGTGAGCGACGAATAACGTTTTTCGCAACGTAAATTCTTTCTATCCCTTAACTTTCAATGTGTCAATACACCCCCGAACGCCCAAAAATGGGGCGCTAATGTTTCATTGTTGTTAAAATCGAAAGGCTTTTACGGTCAAGTGAAAGGTGGGTTTATTCACATTTCGTTAACCTTTTGGTGGGTTTTCTCCCTGCTGCCGCGGCATTTAGCGGCCCTCGCAGGCATAGGAATAACTGATAACCCTTGCACCATAATGGGGATTAAAAACATTTTTATTGTGCAAGCATCAGCTTCTTTCATTTTTGTGATGCAAATAAACAAAAAAATCGGGTTGCGGCAGTCAAAGAAGGGCGTGGGAACGATTTTTATTACCGGCTATTGTCTGTGGCGATAAAAGGCGCTAGCCTGAATTTCACCGTGTTTATTCGTCCAAAATAAAGAGGGCAGAACATTATGCACCTGTCTCTGGTATTTACCCATTGCCTGGAGAAAGTATTTCACCGCCACAGCGTGCCATCTATTTCCGTGGAGGAACGGCTGAGCGGGTTAAATAACGAGGTGCTTTCCTGGCAGGCGGTGTACTGTTTGCAAACGCCGGGTAACGAAACCCGCCATGAGCTGTGTTATCAACTCGACGGGCCGCTGGCGGAGTATATCAGCGTGCGCCAGGTGCAATCGGTGCCGAGCGGGTTTCCCTGTTATCGCGAGACCGACGAGAATTACCTGACGACCGAGCCGGGCTTATTTCCCGATCCGCTGATACCGCTGCCGCAACGGCGTTTTTTCGCCGCCTGCCGCTATTATGGCAGCCTGTGGTTGACCCTGACGCCGCCGGCCGACGCGCAACTGGCCGGCGACTTTCCGTTGACCCTGCGGCTGCTGGATGCCCAGAGCGGCGAGGCGCTAGCCGAGGCCACGCTGACGCTGCATCTGGTGCCGGTGGCGTTGCCGCCGCAAACGCTGTTGCACACCGAGTGGTTGCACACCGACTGCCTGGCGGATTACTACCGTCTGGCGGTGTTCAGCCCGGATTACTGGCGCGCGGTGCGCCACTTTGTGCGCTGTGCGGTGCGGGCCGGGGTCAATATGCTGCTGACGCCGCTGTTTACGCCGCCGCTGGATACCGCCGTCGGCGGTGAGCGCACCACGGTGCAGCTGGTGAGGGTGACGCGATCGGCGCAGGGGTATGGCTTCGATTTCAGCCGCCTGGCGCAGTGGGTGGCGCTGGCGCAGGAAGAGGGCATCGAGCACTTCGAAATCGCGCCGCTGTTTACCCAATGGGGCGCGGCGCATGCGCCGAAGATCGAGGTGGAAGAGCAGGGTGAGCCACAACGGCTGTTCGGCTGGCATACCGATGCGCAGGGCGAAGCGTATCAGCGTTTTCTGCAGGCGCTGCTGCCGGCGTTGACCGCCTGGTTCCGCGAACGAGGGCTGGAACGGCAGGTGTGGTTCCATGTTTCCGATGAGCCGACGCTGGACAACCTGGCGGCCTACCGGTGCGCCGCCGCCGCGCTGCGGCCGTTGCTGGACGGCTTCCGCACCTTTGACGCGCTGTCGGATTTCGCTTTCTATCAGCAAGGCCTGGTGGAAACCCCGGTTGCCGCTACCGACCATATCGATCCCTTTATCGAACACCGGGTGCCCGGCCTGTGGGCCTATTACTGCTGCGTGCAGAAGACCGAGGTCGCCAACCGGTTCTTCGCCCAGCCTTCGGCGCGCAACCGCATATTGGGCGTGCAGCTGTATCTATATCGCATCGCCGGCTTTCTGCATTGGGGATTCAACTTCTATAACAGCGCCCATTCGCGCGAGCGTATCAATCCGTACGCGGTGACCGACAGCGGCCATGCGTTTCCCTCCGGCGATCCGTTCGTGGTCTATCCGGGCGAGGATCTGCAGCCGGTGGAGTCGCTGCGCCTGCGGGTGCTGCACCAGGGGCTGCAGGACATGCGCGCGCTGCAGCTGCTGGAGAGTTTGACCGACCGGGCGACGGTGGAGGCGCTGATCGAACGCGAGCTGGGCATGCGCATCACCTTCAGGCGTTATCCGCACCAGGCGGGGCCGCTGCTGCGTCTGCGCGAAACGGTGAACCGCCGCATCGAAGCGTTGCTGGCGCCGATGTGAGGGCAAGTGGGGGCGAAAATGCGTCTTTCGCTCCCAAATCGCCATTACTTTGCTATACCTGATAGTCGATGGATTCATTTTATTGTCATGTAACTGACACGTCAGAGTCACGGCTCTGGCTTAAGTTTGCAGCGACTACGTCAGGAGATAACGCGATGTTCAGCCTGGATTCTCTGTTGCAAGATGCATTTCCACACCGCAATACCCCTGCCTGGCAGCGCAGCCTGCTAAGAACCCTTCTCTTCGAAAAAGAATTCAAACAGTTCGCCGCCGACTATCCCCACCTGAAAGGGCTCGATCTGATCGAGCAGGTGGTGGACTACTTCAACCTCAGCTGCGAGCTGGTGGACGGCGATCTGGAAAACATTCCGAGCCAGGGGCCAGTGGTGCTCGTCGCCAATCACCCGATCGGCTCGCTCGACGGCCTGGTGCTGCTGCGTGCCGTCGCGGCGGTGCGTCCGGATGTGAAAGTGGTGGCCAGCCAACTGCTGACCTACATCGAACCGCTGCGCAACCTGTTCGTGCCGGTGGATAACGTCGCTTATAAAACCAGCCGCAAGCAGATTGAAGGCATGCAGCAGCAGTTGGACAATCAGGGCGCGCTGATCCTGTTCCCGGCCGGCGAAGTGTCGCGCATGAGCCCGAAGGGTATCCGCGACGGCCACTGGCATACCGGCTTTCTGCGCCTGGCCGCCAAGGCGCGCGCGCCGATCGTGCCAATCCACATCAGCGCGCGCAACAGCAACCTGTTCTACTTTACCTCGCTGGTTTACCGGCCGCTGTCGACGCTGCTGCTGGTGCGTGAAATGTTCCAGCAGCGGGGCGGACGCATCAAGATCCGCGTCGGCGGCCGTGTGCCGTTCGCCAGCTGGCACGACGGCCACACCAGCGCCAAGGATCTGGCGGAGCGTTTTCGCCGCCACGTGTATCGCCTGGGCCAGGGCAAACCGGGGCTGTTCGCCAGCGAGTCGCCGATCGCGCTGCCGGAAGAGCGTCTGGAGCTGAAAAAGGCGTTGGCGAACTGCGAACGGTTGGGGGTAACGCCGGACGGTAAAACCATCTACCTCTATCGCCGCCGCGACGAAGCGCGCACGCCGATCCTGCGCGAGCTGGGGCGTCTGCGCGAGATCGCCTTCCGCGCGGTAGGGGAAGGTTCCGGTCGCCGCCGCGATCTGGACAGCTACGACGACGACTATTATCACCTGGTGCTGTGGGATGAGGAGGAGCTGGAGATCGTCGGCGCCTATCGCTTTATCCCCACCGCCGAACAAATCGAACGCAAAGGGCTGGAAAGCATCTACAGCAACAGCCTGTTCCACTACGACCGCGATATGGAACCGATCCTGGCACAGGGCATCGAGCTGGGGCGCAGCTTCATTCAGCCGGCCTATTGGGGCAAGCGCGGGCTGGACTATTTGTGGCTGGGCATCGGCGCCTACCTGTCGAAATACCCGCAGTATCGCTATCTGTTCGGCCCGGTGTCGATCTCCGGCGGCATGCCGCTGGCGGCGCGCGATTTGCTGATCGCCTTCTATCGGCTCTATTTCTCGCCGGATCACGCGTTCGCGCAGTCGCGTCGGCCTTATCCGGCATCGCTGCCGCAGGTGCTGGCGCAGTTTGCCGGGGACAACTACCAGGAAGATCTGGTGCGGCTGAAGAGCCTGCTCAGCAACATCGGCTGCTCGATCCCGACGCTGTACAAGCAGTACACCGAATTGTGCGAGCCGGGCGGGGTGCAGTTTATCGACTTCGGCACCGATCCGGCGTTCAACAACTGCATCGACGGGTTGGTGCTGGTGGATACCACGCGGCTCAAGCCGTCGCGGTATCAGCGTTATATCGCGGTGCACCAGCCGCAGCCAGCCGAGACGGCATGACTACAGTCTGACTCATGCCTTTTTGATCTAAGCACGACCTTGGGGCCGGCGACGGGATAGCGCTACGATAAACGCTTTGCTTTCCACCGCCGGAGCCCGTCATGCCTCACTCGTTTATCCCGCCGTTATTGTCCGCCGATGAACCTTCTGCCGCTGCCGTTGAAATCCCGCGCGGCAAAGCGCCCTTTTTGCTGCTGTGCGATCACGCCGGCAAGGCGATACCGCAATCCCTCGGCGATCTCGGTTTGCCGCCGGGGGAGATCGAACGCCACATCGGCTGGGATATCGGCGCGCTGTGCGTGTCGCGCCATCTGAGCCGTCAGCTGGACGCCACGCTGATCCACCAGCGTTACTCACGGCTGGTGATCGACTGCAACCGGGCACCCGGCATTGCCAGCTCGATCCCGCATTTGTCCGAGCTGACGCCGATCCCCGGCAATATCGGTATCGACGCCGAGCACGCGCTTGCGCGCGAGCGCGAGGTGTTTTTGCCGTATCACCACGCCATCGACGATCATCTGGGGCAACGCCAACTGCGCGAACTGCCGACGGCGGTGATCGCCATGCACAGTTTTACGCCGGTGTTCAAAGGGGCATCGCGCCCCTGGCAGGTGGGGCTGCTGTTTAACCGCTACCCGGAATTTGCCCATCTGCTGGCCGAGTTGTTGCGCGAAGAGGGGGATTTGCAGGTGGGGATCAACGAACCCTATGCGATGACCGACGCCACTGACTACACGTTGCCGGTCCACGCAGAACGTCGCGGTTTGCCTTATGTCGGCATCGAAATCCGCCAGGATCTGATCGCCGACGAACGCGGGCAACAGGCGTGGGCGAAACGTTTCGCACGCCTGTTGCCGCAGGCTTGGCAGCGTTGGCAAATTTGACTTTAGGAATATTCCCAGAGATGATAACCGTAAGGAATACGTAATACGTCATTAGAAAAAAAGTCAGGAGAGACGTGTGGAGCACAGCGATAACGGACTGTTTATCAAACGGGAGCGTTTTGAAGTTCTGGCGATTCTGCGTGAAATTTGCAAACAACGCACGCCGCTGCGCGTAGAAAATCAGCAGCACCGGTTTCAAAGTCTGTTATTGAGCGTCGGGCCGGACAATATCGTGTTTAGCGGTGAGGAGGCGGAAAACGCCATCGACGGCGCCTGCACCATCGTGATTGAAAGCAACGACGCCAAAATCGAGTTTTCCGTCGGCCAGGCGGAACTGACCGAACATCAGGGCGTCCAGGCCTGCTCGACTCGGCTGCCGCAGGAGTTGGTCTACATCCAGCGCCGTCGCCAGTTCCGCATCACCACACCGCACTGGCGCCAATTCTTCTGTACCGGCGAATACCCGGACGGCACGCCTTATGAGCTGCGGATCCACGATCTGTCCGCCGGCGGCGTCGGTTTGCGTTTCGACGGCCCGCTGCCAGATTTCTTTCAGCCGGGTCTGCAGTTCAAGAAAGCGGAGTTGGATCTGGGCAGCTACGGCAGCTTCAAGGTCAACATGGAGCTGGTGGTGGTCAACGACGATCAGGAAACCGACGATAACGACCAGGTGGTGCACTTCTCGCGCCTGTCGTGCCGCTTCCTCAAGCTGGGGCTGGCGATGGAGCGCAAAATTCAGAGCGCGGTGTTCGCCTTCGAGCTGGATTTCAACAAAAAGAAAAAACGCTGATATTTATCAGGGGCGGCACGCTGCCCCTGACTCTCCACAGGCCTTACGGTTTTAACGCCCGCAGGCTGCCGATTTCTTCCCAACCGAAATGCGCCGCTTCGGCCAGCACGTCGCACACTTCGCCGCCGGCGGCGACCACGGCTGCGTCGAGCGCGGCGCCGTGCAGCAGATGGCTGACCAGCAAGGCGGCGAACAGATCGCCGGTGCCTTTGACCGCCGATTTCACCTTCGGATGGGTAAAGCACTGCGTTTCCTGCCGGGTGACCAGCATCAATCCCACCTCGTCTTCGTGCTGCGCGACGCCCGGCGCGCTGGTGACCAGCACCCATTCGGTGGTGTCGTTCAACAGCGCCTGCGCGGCGTGCTGCGTCTGCTCTTGGCTGCTCAGTTGCCGGCCGCACAGCTGTTCCAGTTCGAAGCCGTTCGGCGTCAGGCCGTTGGCCAGCCGCAGGAACGGCGAGCGATAGCAGCTGACGATGCGCTCATCCACGTAGATCCCTTCGCCGTAATCGCCCATCACCGGATCGATATAGATTTTTATTTGGGGATTGATCGAGCGCACCCGCTGCAGCCAGTTGGCCAGAATATGGCACTGCATCGCGTCGCCCAGGTAGCCGACAATCACCGCCCGGGTGCGCTTCATCACGCCACGGGCGATCAGATCGTCGAGAAAGCCGCCGAACCACTCGCCGGAGATGACGCCGCCGTGCGGCTTGCCGTAATAGGGCGGGCAGCCGAACAGTACGCTAGGCACCTGCAGCGCTTCCAGCCCCTTTTTCAACAGGGCGCGGTAGGCGATACCGTTGCCGACGCTGCCGTAGACCACCTGAGATTGAATGCTGATCACATCGATGGACGGTGATCGCAAGGGAGCAGTTTGTTGCATGAGTTACATCCTTGGTTCGTTATTATCCAGCCAGCGTGCGAAAACCTGCCGCGCGCGCTGTTCCAGCTGTGCGCCGTGGCGCGCCGCCTGTTCGCGCAGGCTCTGGGGCGCGACGTCGGCCAGTTCCAGCTCGCAGGCATGGCCAATCAGCCAGCGTTCGATATCGCGATGATCCGCCTCCAGATGGAACTGCAGGCCGAGCGCGAACCCCTGATAGTCAAAGGCCTGATGCGGGCAAACCGCCGTGCCGGCCAGGCAGTGGGCGCCCTCCGGGATCATGAACATATCGCCGTGCCAGTGCAGCACCGGCGTATCGGCCAGCGGCGCCAGCACCGAGTCGTCTTGTGCCGTGAGCGTGGTCAGCGGGGCGAAGCCGATCTCTTTGACGCCGAGCGAGATCACGTCGGCGCCCAGCGCCTGAGCGATCACCTGGGCGCCAAGACACACCCCGAGGGTCGGGCGCCGCTGCGCCAGGCGCTGTTTGACCAGCGCCAATTCATGGTCGAGAAAATCATAGCGCAGCGCGCCGGAAAAGTGCTGGGCGGCGCTGATCGGCCCGCCGAGCACCACCAACAGATCGGTCTCTTCATTATTGATAGCACGAATATCATCACGCCCGGCATCGTAATAGTCGATTTGATAGCCACGCAGCGAGAGCAGGGAACCGAGGATGCCCAGGTTTTCGAAATTGACGTGTCGAATAGCGACGGCTTTTTTCATTGTTTAACCTCGTGAGCGTGGGTGAACGGCGTCAGCGCCAGCGATTCGCCCAGTACGGTGATGCCTTGCGCGCCGCTCTGGTAGACGATGCGGCGTTCGCTGATCTGGCTGAGTTGCACCTGATACCCCTGCGCGGCCGGAAACAGCGCGCACGCCTGCTCCAGCTGATCGGCCGCCCAGGGCGTGAACATCTGCAGGCGGGCAAAGGCTTTTCCTGCATACTGAATGTCGAGCACGTAATGTTTATCCATGGAACCCCTTACTTTTGGCCGCGGAAACGGGTAATCTATTTTGAACTAGTACAAAAGGATTTATGTATGACTTCATTGTATGCAAAAGGCGGCGGCGCTGTCCAGATTGCCGAGCAGATCGCCGCACGCATCAAAGACGGCGCACTGCGGCCGGGCGAGCTGTTGCCGCCGGTACGCCAACTGGCGGCGGAGCTGGAGGTCAACCCGAATACCGTCGCCAGCGCTTATGCCCGATTGCGTGATGCCGGCCTGGTGGCGACGCGCGGGCGGGCGGGAACGGTGGTGCTGGAACCGCCGCTGGCGGCGGTGAGTGCGGCCTATGTGCCGCGTCAGGTGCCGGCGGGGATGTGCGATCTGGCCAGCGGCAACCTGGATGCCGCCCTGTTGCCGGCGTTGGCGCTGGGTGCGACGGAGGTGTTCCCGCAGCAAAACGGCTATGACATCAGCGGCGATCTGCCGGTATTGACCGGTCTGGGGCGTGAGTGGCTCGGCCGCCAGGGCGTTAGCCTGGGGGAACCGGCGGTGTTCTCCGGCGCGCTGGACGCGATGGAAAAGGCGCTGCGCTGCCATGTGCAGCCGGGCGCGGCGGTATGGGTGGAAGATCCCTGCTGGCCGCCGCTATTGACGCTGCTGCGCCACCTGCGTCTGCGGCCACTGCCGCTGGCGATGGATGAACAGGGGTGCCGGTTGCCGGAAAGCGGAGCGGCGGGCGCGGTGATCCTGACGCCGCGCGCCCACAATCCGACCGGCGCCTCGCTCTCTGCGCCGCGCGCGCAGCAGTGGCGGCGTTTTCTCAGCGAAAATCCGCAGTGTCTGGCGATCGTCGACGACTTCTGGGGGCCGCTGTCGCAGCAGCCGCTGCATCTGCCGTTCGACGGCGATGGCGGCCTGTACGTGCTGTCGCTGAGCAAGTTTCTCAGCCCGGATCTGCGCATCGCGCTGGCCTGCGGCAACCCGACGTTGCTGCAGGCGATGCGCGCCGATCAGTACATCAGCGAGCGCTGGGTCAGCCATATCTTGCAGCAGATTGCCGCCAGACTGTGGGGGCAGGCCTTGCAGGAAGGGCAGCTGCAGCGGGCGCAACAGGCGTATCAGGCCAGAAGGGATGAACTGGTGCGGCGGCTCAATGCGCTGAATCACACGGCGCTGGCGGTAGGTGAAGGGCTGCATCTGTGGTTGCCGGTGCGGTCGGAAACCGCCGCCACGCAGCTGATGGCGCAGCGGGGGTGGTTGGTGCAGGGCGGCGAGCCTTTCCGCCTGAAGGGCGATCCTGCGATCCGCGTCAGCCTGGCCAACGTGGTGCCGACGCAGCGGGCGTCGTTGGCGCAGGATCTGGCCGACGCCATGCGGATCCGCGCGGCGATCAACTAGGCCGGCGTCAGGTTCTCCTCCGCCAACTGTCGTAGTGAGGTTAACCGGGCGGTCGGTTCGGCGATCGGCGTGTCGATGATGAACTCGTCCACGCCGTACTGCAGCTGCAGCTGCGCCAGTTGCTGATGCACCTGCTGCGCGGTGCCGAGCAGGATATGGTTTTCTCGCGGCTCGATGCGGTAGTCGGTGGCGCCGGCCTGCTGCACGAAACTTTCCGCCTGCGCCAGGCTGCCGACGGTCACGCTCTGCTCACCGGCGACATGTACGCGGTATTGCTGTATATCCGCCGCCAGCGCCGCGGCCTGTTCCGCACTTGGCGCCACGATCGCCGCTACCGCCAGCAGCGCCTTGCGGCCACCGCTCAGTGCGGCATAGTGCGCCAGTGCCTCCCGGATATCTTGCGGATTGCCGTTCAGATGCGCGGCGAACACGAAGGCCCAGCCGGATTCGGCCGCCAGCGTCGCGCTCTCTTTGCTGGCGCCGAGCAGGAAGCGCTGGGCGGCATGCGGCGGCAGCGGCGTGGCGCTCAGGCCCGGTTCGGCGTCGTCGTTCAGATAGGCGGTCAGCTGCGACAGCTGCTGTGGAAAGGCCGGTTTGTGTTGCCGGTCATGGGCGGCCTGCAGCGCCTGGGTGGCGAGCGGCAGCCCGCCGGGCGCTTTGCCCACCCCGAGATCGACGCGCCCCGGCGCCAACGCCGCCAGCAGGTTAAAGTTTTCGGCCACCTTGTAGGCGCTGTAGTGTTGCAGCATCACGCCGCCGGAGCCGATGCGAATGCGCGACGTCTGGCCGAGCAGGTAGCCGATCAGCACTTCCGGCGACGGGCAGGCGAGCTGCGGCGTGTTGTGGTGCTCCGCCAGCCAGAAACGCCGATAGCCCCAGCGTTCCGCCTGCTGCGCCAGATGCAGCGTGCGCGCCAGCGCCTGCGCGGCGCTTTCCCCGTCGGCGATCGGACTCTTTTCCAATATGCTCAAGGCATAAGCCATTTTCCCGCTCCTTTCCTCATCAGATATGCCTGACAAATACCATGCGGACGGCGTGCGCCTTAATACTGATTGGCGATAGGATATTCCATTGATCCAAAACGAATTTGGATATGCGCAGAACGGTAAAGCGCCGCGATGTTATCCCTCGAGCCAGGCCTTCAGACGAATGGCGTCACGGTAGTGGCCGTAGCGCGGCTGCGCGCCGAGCAGGATCATCACCACCGGCTGCCCTTTGATGGTGGTGCGCATCACCAGGCAGTGGCCGGCCTCGTCGGTAAAGCCGGTTTTCTGCAGCTGAATTTTCCAGGCCGGATTGTTGATCAGGCCGTTGGAGCTGCGGTAGACCAGCTGGCCGCGGCCAGGGCGCACGATCTGCTGCTTGTCGGTGCTGAAGCGGCGAATCGACTGATAGCGATAGGCGTGATTGACCATCTTCAGCAGATCGTTGGCGGTCGCCACATTGCGCGGCGTCAGCCCGGTCGGATCGTAGAAGCGGCTGCGTTTCATGCCGATGGCGCGCGCTTTCTGGTTCATTTTCGCCACGAATGCTTTGCGCCCGCCGGGATAACTGCGGCTCAGCGCCGCAGCGGCGCGATTCTCCGAAGACATCAGGGCGATGTGCAGCATGTCGCGACGGCTGAGCACCGAGCCGATGGTCAGGCGCGAATGGGTTTTTTTCAGCAGATCGCGATCGGCGGCGGTGACTTTCAGCCTGCTACCCATCGGGCGTTTACTGTCCAGGGCGACCATGGCGGTCATCAGCTTGGTGAGCGAGGCAATCGGCAGCACGCGGTTTGGCTGCTTCTGATAGAGCGTCTTTCCGGTGCGTTGATTGACGACCAGCACCGATTTGGCATTCAGCACCAGCGGCGGTGCAGCGGCATGCACGGGCGCCAAAACGAACAGCAGGCTGAACAGGAGAGCGGCGCCGAAGCGCCGGGCAGGCAGACGGAGAAAAGCGTGAGATAAAAGCATAACGGCGGCAATAGTGACCCTAAGTGATTAAAAAATATCAAAAGAGTCTGCCCGGCAAATGTGAAGAAAATAGGGCGATAATCGCTCAAACTGTTACAACAATCCCTTTTGTCGCAGCGTGAAGCGGGTGGCCTCGTTCAGATCGTAGTCCGCGAGACGCTCGCGCGGCACCCAGGCGTAGTCGTCGAACTCGTCGTTGATCGTCACGTCGCGGTTGGCGGCCTGGCAGTCGAAAATCAGGTAAATCATGTAGATTTTCTCCCGGCTGCCGTCGGCGTAAGTTTTGATGCGCACGTCGTCGCGGAAGGTCCAGGGCGTGATGCTGTCGAGGATCAGCCCGGCGCCCAGCTCTTCGCGCACTTCGCGCCGCAGCGCCTGTTCTATTTGTTCACCCGGCTCGACGCCGCCGCCGGACAGCGCCCACTGGCCGGGAAACACGCCCTTGTGCGCCGCCATTTTGCACAGCAGGAAGGCGTTATCGTTTTCAATCAGCGGGCAGACAATGATGCGTTGGCGCATGGAGGACTCCGGTCAAAATGGAAAGCAACCACTTTAACATGGGGTTTGGCCCGTTAGCATGAGAGAAATCAACGCGTTGTATTTGCGCAGAGAAGCGGCAACCGCCTCTCTGCGCTAAGGTCAGTAGATTTCCGGCACCACCATGTTGTCCGGCACCGGGCTGCGGTGGTACTCCGGGCTGCGTTTGCGCTGCGGCAGCGTGATGACGTTGCCTTCAGCTTCCTCATAAGGCACCTGCTGCAGCAGGTGGGTGATGCAGTTCAAACGGGCCTTTTTCTTGTCGACGCCCTGAACCACCCACCAGGGCGCTTCGGCAATGTTAGTGCGCGCTAACATGATTTCTTTGGCCTCGGTGTAGTCTTCCCAGCGGCGGCGGCTTTCCAGATCCATCGGGCTGAGCTTCCACTGCTTGAGCGGATCGTGAATGCGGCTGAGGAAACGCAGCTCCTGCTCCTCATCGGTGATCGAAAACCAGTATTTGACGATTTGGATGCCGCTGCGCGTCAGCATTTTTTCGAATTCCGGCACGCTGCGGAAAAACTCCTCATACTCTTCGTCGTTGCAAAAGCCCATCACGCGCTCCACGCCGGCGCGGTTATACCAGCTGCGGTCAAACAGCACCATTTCGCCGGCGGCGGGCAGATGTGCGATATAACGCTGAAAATACCACTGGGTGCGTTCGCGATCGTTCGGTGCCGGCAGCGCCGCTACGCGGCAGGTGCGTGGGTTGAGGCGCTGGGTGATGCGCTTGATCACGCCACCTTTGCCGGCGGCATCGCGGCCTTCAAAGATGATCACCAGCCGGTGGCCGGTGCGCATCACCCAATCCTGCAGTTTCACCAGCTCGCCCTGCAGGCGCAGCAGCTCGCGGAAGTAATGCTTGCGCCAGGCCTTTTTCTGGTCGCTGTCCACTTCCGTCGCGTCGAAGCGCAGATCGTCCAGCTCCATTTCCAGCTCTTCGTCGTAGCTGTCGTAAAATTCTTGCAGCAGGCGCTGGTTGAAACCGTCATCGCGGTTGAATTCATGCATGGTCATCAGATTTTCTCCGTATCAGCCCGGTGTTAGAAATGGTTGAAGATCCAGTACAGCACCGCCGACAACAGCACCGAGGCCGGCAGCGTCAGCACCCAGGCCATCAGCAGATTGCGCAGAGTGGCCATCTGCAGGCCGGAGCGGTTGGCGGCCATGGTGCCGGCGATGCCGGACGACAGGACGTGCGTGGTCGAAACCGGCAAGCCGAAGGCATCGGCCGCGCCGATGGTGGTCATCGCCACCAGTTCGGCGCTGGCGCCCTGGGCGTAGGTCAGGTGCGATTTACCGATCTTTTCGCCCACCGTCACCACGATGCGGCGCCAGCCGACCATGGTGCCGAGCCCCAGCGCAATCGCCACCACCACCTTCACCCAGAAGGGAATGAAGCGGGTGGCGTTGTCGAGTTCGCCCTTCAGCGCGTCGAGGTTGCGCTGCGCGTCAGGATTGATCTGCAGCTGTTGCTCTGCCTTCAGGTGCTTGATGGTCTCGGACGCCAGATACATGTCGTTGCGGGTGTTTGACACCGCCTGCGCCGGGATCTTGTCGACCGATCCGTATTGGCGGATTTGATCGCCGATCGCGCCGGTCAGCTGCGCCAACGCCGGCACCACCTCCGGCGTCAGCTCGCTGGTGCGCACATAGCCGGTCAGGACCTCGCGCGGTGGCGTTTGGCCGCCGGCCGGGAACTGGCGCAACAGCTGGTTTTTGGTCACCTCCGCCAATGCCGCCACCCGGGGAATTTGCTCCGGCGGCATCGAACGGTTCAGGGCGTAGGCGATCGGCATGGTGCCCACCAGGATCAGCATGATAAGGCCCATGCCTTTCTGCCCGTCGTTGGAGCCGTGGGCGAAGGAAACGCCGGTGCAGGTGAGGATCAGCAGCCCGCGGATCCACAGCGGCGGCGGGGTATTGCCTTTAGGGGCGCTGTACAGCTGACGGTTCTTGACGAACAGCTTCAGCGCCAGCAGCAGCAGGCCGGCGAACACGAAGCCGATCACCGGCGACAGCAGCAGCGCGTAGCCCACCTTGATCGCCTGGCCCCAGTCCACGCCGCTGGTGCCGGTGCGGCCGTGGATCAGGGCGTTGGCGACGCCGACGCCGATAATCGAGCCGATCAGCGTATGCGACGACGAGGCGGGCAGCCCGAGCCACCAGGTGCCGAGGTTCCAGATGATGGCGGAGAACAGCAGGGCGTACACCATGGCGAAACCGTTGCCGGTGCCGGCCTGCAGGATCAGCTCGACCGGCAGCAGCGAAATGATGCCGAAGGCCACCACGCCGCTGGAGAGCAACACGCCGAGAAAGTTGAAGAAGCCGGACCACACCACGGCGACCATCGGCGAGAGCGAATGAGTGTAAATCACCGTCGCGACCGCATTGGCGGTGTCGTGGAAGCCGTTGACGAATTCAAAGCCCAGCGCGATCAATAGCGCCAGTCCCAATAATAAAAACGGAATGTAACTGGTATAGACGGCGCCGGCGTCGCTGACGTCGTTAAATAAGTTCACCCCGGCGAATGCGATCCCCAGAATTAATAAAAACACAAAAAAAAGAACAGTGAGTCGACTGTTCTTCTGGTGCAGTTTTGGCAGGCTGGAGGCGGCCGGCGTACTCGTTTGAACGGCGCTGTTATCGCTCATAATGACCTTCCCGAGATGTTTGAATGCGGTATCTTTCGCCTGAAAAGTATTCTGAATGAATGTGGCTTTTTTATGACGAAAATATTAATCATCGAGAAAGATGAAAAGAATTAACGCAGGCAATTAAAGATTGCTATAACAGCGGAGAATGTTGGGTTAACGGCGGTAAGCGAGATAACGCGTTATGGCGCAAATGTTAGCAGAAAAGATGCACAAGCTGGATTTTGATGATGAAGTGACCGGGCTGATCTACGGCCACGTGTTTCGTTCCGGTGAGCCGCCGGCGCGGCTGAACTCGCAGCAGGTCTGTCAGGCCTATCAGGCACTGCCGCCCGGCGACGGTTTTATCTGGCTGCACCTCAATCTCAACCACGCGGCGGCGGAGAAGTGGCTGAAAAACCATTTCGCCATTTCCGATTTTTTCTTTCACGAGATCCGCCACGGCTCCCACACCACACGCATCGAGCGCCAGGGCGACGATCTGTTCGCGGTGCTCAACGATGTGATCTTCCACCCTGAGGAGAGCAACCCGGAAACGGCGACGCTGTGGCTCTATTGCTGCCGCGGGCTGGTGGTGACCGTGCGTCACAAACCGGTGCGACTCATTGAACGGCTGCTCGGCCGCCTGACGGCGCTGCAGTTGGCCTCGTCCACCGAACTGCTGGCGCACCTGCTGGAAGAGCAGGAGGACGTGCTGGAGCAGGTGGTGCGGCAGGCCAACCAGTATGTCGATACCATTGAGGATCGCCTGTTGACCCGCCGCGTCAAACGCAACCGCGCCGAGTTGGGGCGCATGCGCCGCATGTTGCTGCGCTTTCAGCGCCTGCTGGCGCCGGAGCCGGCCGCGCTGTTTCGCCTGTTGAACCGCCCGCCAACCTGGCTGAGCCGTGAGGTGGTGCAGGATCTGCGGCAGTTTACCGAAGAGTTCACCGTGGTGTTGAACGATCTCGCCAGCCTGACCGAACGCATCCGGCTGCTGCAGGAGGAGCTGGGCGCCAAGCTGATGGAGCAGAATAACCGCACGCTCTATACGTTGACGGTGATCACCGTGCTGGCGCTGCCGATCAATATCGTCGCCGGTTTCTTCGGTATGAACGTGGGGGGGATCCCGCTGGCCAGCAATCACCACGGTTTTATCCTGCTGGTGTTGCTGGTCGGCAGTTTTACGCTGATCGCCGGTTATCTGGCGTTCAGGCGCAGGGACGAGACGTAATTACAGGCGGGCGCGGTACTCTTCTTCCAGCCGGGCATGGGTGCTCCAGAACGGCTGCGGCGCCCGATCGTGCAGGCGATCCAGCAGGATATCCAGATGGGTGTGCCAGCCGCCGGCGACGCTGAGCATCTCGTCGCGGTTGGCCAAGCGCCGGTGGGTGACCGTCAGCAGCACCGCGTTTCCCTGTTCCGTCAGTTCGAAGGTCACTTCGGAAGGGCGGCCCTGATCCTGCTCGGCCCAGGTAAAGCTCAGCAGACGCGGCGGGAACAGGCAGGTGATGTGGCCGCGGTTGCTGACGCAGCCGCCGTGCTGTTTGTACTTGGCCGGCGGTGGTTCATGCTCGCCCGCCAGATCGGAGTTGCGAAACTCCAGCTCCAGCGGCGCGCCGTTCTCCAGCTTCATGGCGCCGGCCGCCAGCCAGGTGGCGCGCTTGTCGGATTCGGTCAGGTAAGCCCACACCCGTTCGATGGGGCCGGGCAGCAAGCGCTGGATGCGCAGCGTGCCGGGTTCGATAATCATGCCGTAATCATTCATGGTTCACTCCTTGGGAGGAAGCTGTTCGGGCTGCAGCAGCGCCTGTTCGAGCGCATCCAGCCGTTCAGTCCAGAAATGTTCATAGGTTTGCAGCCAGTGCATGGCCTGCGCCATAGGCTCGGGTTCGAGCCGGCAGATATGGTTTCTTCCTTGCACGGTGCGTTGCACCAGGCCCGCATGTTCCAGTGCTTTCACGTGCTTGGAGGCGCCGGCGAACGACATCTGCAACGGCGCGGCCAGTTCGCCGATGCTGCGTTCACCGCCGGCCAGCGCGCGTAACATCGAGCGGCGGGTCGGGTCGGCCAGCGCATGAAAAATGGCGTCCAGCTGTGAGGAAGATAATTCAACCATATGGTTGAATATAGAACAGGTGGGCTAATATTCAACCGTTTTGTTGAATATTTTTTGCCCCGGCGAAAAACCGGGGCGAGGATCAGGCGCCGGTGTGCGCCAGCAGTGCGTTCAGCAAGACGTCGGCACCGGCGGCGGCCCAGTCGGGGGTAATGTCTTCCCGTTCGTTGTGGCTGATGCCGTCCACGCAGGGGATGAAAATCATGGCGGTCGGGGCGACGCGATTAAGATAACAGGCATCGTGGCCGGCGCCGGAAATCATGTCGCGATGGCGATAGCCCAATGCTTGCGCGGCGTAGCGTACGCTGTCGATGCAGCCCCGATCGAAAGCGACCGGGGGATATTGGAAGATGCGCTCGGCGCGAGCGGTCAGGCCGCCGTCGTTGATTTGGTTTACCGCCGCCAGCAGGCGCTGCTCCATCTGCTCCAGGGTAGTCTCCTCAGGGTGACGGAATTCGACGCTGAAAAAGACCCGGCCCGGCACCACGTTGCGTGAATTGGGGGTGATGTGCGCCATGCCCACCGTGGCGCGCGCATCGGGCGCAAAATCCCAGCCGATGCGGTTGACCGCCGTCACCAGCTCGGTGAAACCCAGCAGGGCGTCGCGGCGGCGATCCATCGGCGTGGTGCCGGCATGGGCGCTGAAGCCGACGACCTCCAGTTCGTACCAGCGCTGCCCTTGTGCGGCGGTCACGACGCCGATGTCGAGGTGTTCCGCTTCCAGAATCGGCCCCTGTTCGATGTGCAGCTCGAAGGCGGCGTGGATCGGCATACCGCCCACCGGATGCTCACCGGCGTAGCCGATGCGTTCCAGCGCCTCGCCGAGGCTGACGCCATGCTCGTCGCGGCGCGACAGGCCGTATTCCAGGTCGAAGACCCCGGCGAACACCCCGGAGGCGATCATCGCCGGCGCGAAGCGCGCGCCTTCTTCATTGGTCCAGTTGATCACTTCAATCGCGCGTTCGGTGACGATCTGCCGATCGTTAAGGCTGCGAATAACCTCCAACCCGGCCAGCACGCCGTAGATGCCGTCGAAACGGCCACCGCGGGGCTGCGAGTCGCCGTGAGAACCGGTAACCACCGGCGCCAGCTCGGGCCGCGAGCCTTCGCGGCGCAGGAACATGTTGCCCATCCGATCGACGCGCACGCTGCAACCGGCCTCCAGCACCCAGAGACGCAGCTGGTCGCGCGCCTGCCGGTCCTCTTCGCTGAGCGCCAGCCGGGTGACGCCGTTGTCGGCGATGGCGCCGAACTGCGCCATCACGTGCAGGCTTTGCCACAGGCGCTCGCCGTTGACCCGATACGTCATTGCTCTTCTCCCGGCGTTTTGGCGGTGTAGCGGAAATCGCAGCAGGGGGCGCCGGACATGATGGTTTGGCTGCGCTGCAGCTCGACCTCCGGGGCATAGCCGACGATAAACTGGCTGTCACGTGCGCAGGAGAGCAGGTGGCCGATTTCCCCCAGCCCCATCTCGTGATACATCTCGGCATAGCGGCAGCGGGTGACGTTATAGTCGAAGTGCTGTTCATCCTGGTTGATCACTTCGACGCGCAGCGCATCATCTTTTTCCCACAGGTACTGCAAGGCGGCGAAGCTGCGCAGATCCGCGCCGCCAGGCTCTTGCGCGGCGAAGCGTTTACCCGCCTCGATGGCGGCATTCTCGATGGCTTCGCCGATCACCGCCTGAGCGCGCACCTTGCCGATTTCACGCACCAGAATCTGGTAGATGGGTTTGATGATCTCCGCTTCGATCTTTCTGCGGGCCAAAATGCCCAATTCGTTGTTTGCACAGCTCATCGCCTTGCTCCTCTTGATTTATTGTGGTTTGGCGCCGCCCAACACGGTTTGCGGCTGCCATTTGCCGTCCACTACCCGGTACAGGGTGAAGCTCGGCTGTTGCAGGTTGCCCTGCGCATCGAAGGCAATGGCGCCGGTCACGCCCTGGTAATGTATGGTGCGCAGTGTTGGCAGGTAATCGGCCGGATTGGCCGAGCCGGCCTGTTCGATGGCGGCGATCAGCACCCGGGTGGCGTCGTAGGCGAAGGGCGCATGCAGTTCGATGTGGGTGTGGTAACGATCGCGGTAGGCTTGTTCAAACGCCTTGCCGCCCGGCATCTGTTCCAGCGGCAGCCCTGGCTCCAGCGCCACCACGCCTTCGCCTTCTCGCTGCGCCAGCGTCAGGAAGGTCTGGCTGACAAAGCCGCCGGCGCCCATCAGCTGCGCGTTCATGCCCAGCTGTTTCAGTTTGCGCGCCAGCGGCGCCGCCTGGGAGTCCACGCCGCCGAAGAAGATCAGATCGGCGTTTTTGCTGCGCACGGTGGTCAGCACGGCGCTGAAATCGACGGTCTTGTCGTCGACATACTCGCGGGTGACCGGCTGCACGCCCTGGGCCTGCAGCGATTTGATGAACTCGTCCGCCAGGCCCTGGCCGAAGGCGGTGCGATCGTCAATCACCGCGATGCGCTGGGCTTTCAGCGTTTTCACCGCATACTGCCCGGCATAGTTGCCGCCGTCGTCGTCGTGGCCCATCACGCGGAAGCTGGTGTCAAAGCCTTGCTGCGTGTAGCCGTGGCCGGTGGCGACCGGCGCCACCTGGGCGATGCCGGCGTCGTGGTAGATGCGCGCCGCCGGGATGCTGGTGCCGGTGTTCCAGTGGCCGACCACGCCGGCCACGCCTTCATCGACCAAACGCTGCGCGATGGCCACGGCGGTGCGCGGATCGGACTGATCGTCCTCGGACAGCAATTTGAAGGTGACCGGTTTGCCGTTCAGCGTCGGCTTTTGTGCGTTGGCGTCGGCGATCGCCAGCCGCGCGCCGTTTTCGAGATCTTTGCCGATGCGCGCGGAAGGGCCGGTCAGCGGCCCGGCCAGGCCGATCAGCACGGTGTCGTCCGCCAGCGCCGAGAGGCTCAGGATCATCGTCACGGCGGCCAGCGCCAACGGCTTGATGCGAAAGTTCTGCTGCATGTCATACTCCTGGTGCGGTTAAAGGTAACAACGGTTATTCACCCAAATAGATCTGTTTGATTTTTTCATCGTCCAGCATGTCGGCGGAGCGGCCGCTGTGGCTCAGGCTACCGCTGTCCAACACATAGGCGCGATCGGTAGACTCCAGCGCCAGGCGGGCGTTCTGCTCGACCAGCAATAGCGTGACGCCGTCACGGGCTAACTGTTTGATGACCGAAAAAATGGCCTCCACCACAATCGGCGCCAGTCCCATCGACGGTTCGTCCAATATCAACAGGCGCGGGCGGCTGAGCAGCGCGCGGCCCATCGCCACCATCTGCTGTTCGCCGCCCGAAAGCAGCCCGGCCGGTTGATGCAGGCGCTCGTTCAGGCGCGGGAAGGTGGCGCATATCCGTTCGAAATCGTGCCGCACCGCCGGTTTGTCACGGCGCGCATAGGCGCCCAGCTGCAGGTTTTCTCGTACCGTTAGGCGGGTAAAAATGCCGCGTCCTTCCGGCACCATCACCAGCCCTTGCTGCAGCAAGCGGTGCGGCGGCACGCCGCGAATCGAACGGCCGTCGAACAGGATGTCGCCCTCGAACGGCTGCAGCCCGGTCAGCGCCCGCAGGCTGGAGGTCTTGCCCGCGCCATTGGCGCCGATCAGCGTGACCTGTTCGCCGGCGTTGACCGTAAAATCGATGCCTTTGACCGCATGGATGCCGCCGTAAGACACGTTGAGTTGTTTAACGCTCAGCAGGGCTTCAGACATGCGCGCTGCCTCCCAGATAGGCCTGAATGACCGCCGGTTCACGCCGAACCTGCGCCGGTTCGCCTTCGGCGATCGCTTTGCCGTAATCCAGCACCGTCAGGCGATCGCACAGGCCCATCACCAGCTTGACGTCGTGTTCGATCAACAGCAGCGTTTTGCCGCTGTCGCGAATGCGCAGCAGCAGTTCGCGCAGCGCCACTTTTTCTCCGGCGTTCATGCCGGCCGCCGGTTCGTCCAGCGCCAGCAGCCGGGGCTCGGTCGCCAGCGCGCGGGCGATCTCCAGACGGCGCTGGTGGCCGTAGGCGAGATCGCCGGCGCGGTAATGGGCGAATTGGCCGATGCCGACATACTCCAGCAGCGCATGGGATTTATCGCGCACCGCCTGTTCCTCCTCCCTGGCGCGGCGATGGCGGGCGATCGCCGCCCACAGGCCGTTGCGGGTGCGTACGTGGCAGCCGACCATCACGTTTTCCAGCACGCTCATTTCGTTGAACAGCCGCAGGTTCTGGAAGGTGCGGGCGATGCCGGCCTGCGCCACTTTATCGATCGCCTGGGGCCTGTAGCGCTGGCCCGACAGGCGAAACTCGCCCTCGTCGGCACGGTACAGGCCGGTGATCAGATTGAAGCAGGTGGTTTTACCGGCGCCGTTCGGCCCGATCAGGCCGTAGATCTCCCCCTGGCGGATGCTCATGCTGACGTCATCCACCGCTGTCAGGCCGCCGAAGCGTTTGCTGACGTGGTGTAAAGCGAGCAAAGGCGTCATGCGGCGTTTCCTCTTAGGTGACGGGCCGGCCACAGGCCCGCCGGGCGATACAGCATCACCAGGATCAGCGCCAGGCCGTAAAACAGTTGGCGGATAATTTCCGGGTCGATCAGCACCTGGCCGAACAGCGCCTGCTGCAGCGGCCCCATGCTGCTGCGCAGCAGCTCCGGCAGGGCGACCAGCAGCAGCGCGCCCAAGATCACGCCGGGGATGTGCCCCATGCCGCCGAGCACCACCATCGCCAGCACGGCGATCGACTCTTGCAGGGTGAACGATTCCGGCGACACGAAGCCCTGAAACGCGGCGAACAGCGCGCCGGCCACGCCGCCGAAGGTGGCGCCGATGGCGAAGGCCAGCAGCTTGAAGTTGCGGGTATTGATGCCCATCGCCCGCGCGGCGTCCTCGTCTTCGCGGATCGCCGTCCACGCGCGGCCAATGCGTGAGTTTTGCAGCCGCAGGCTGATAAACAGGATCGCCAGCAGCAGCGCGGCGAACAGGTAGTAATAGAGGTACAGGCCGGAGAAGCGCACACCGAACCACTCATGCATGCCGGAAAACTTCAGGCCGAACAGGCTGACCGGGTCGATGCCGGAAATGCCTTTGGGGCCGTTGGTGAGGTTGAGCGGGCGATCGAGATTGCGCATCAAAATACGCACGATCTCGCCGAAACCGAGCGTGACGATCGCCAGATAGTCGCCGCGCAGCCGCAGCGTCGGCGCGCCGAGCAGAATGCCGCACGCCGCCGCCAGCAGCGCCGCCAGCGGGATCAGCCACAGCATCGACAGGTGCAGCCCGTCGGGGAACCCCTGCAGCAGCAGCGGGAACTGCTGCGTCAGATGCGGTGACGACAGCAGCGCGGCCAGATAGGCACCAACGGCGTAAAAAGCGATAAAGCCCATGTCCAGCAATCCGGTCATGCCTACCACGATGTTCAGCCCGAGCGCCAGCATCAGGTACAGCAGCGCGAAGTCGACGACGCGCACCCAGTAGTTGCCGCCGGCGGCGCCCGCTACCCAGGGTGCCAGCAGCAGGGCGAGAATGAACAGCGTGAGCCCCAGCCTGGCGCGCCGAGGCGTGGCCAGGGGAAGCGTGGAAGTTAAAACGGTCATTGTGATGTCCTTATGCGCGCGTGGCGATGCGTTCGCCCAACAGCCCGGAGGGGCGGAAGACCAGCACGGCGATCAGCACCAGAAACGCGAATACGTCCTGGTAGTTGCTGCCGAAGACGCCGCCGGTCAGCTCGCCGAGATAGCCGGTCCCCAGCGATTCGAACAGTCCCAGCAGCAATCCGCCGAGCATCGCGCCGCGCAGGTTGCCGATGCCGCCGAGCACGGCGGCAGTAAAGGCTTTGATGCCGGGCAAAAAGCCCATCGAGAAACCGGCGTTGCCGTAATTGCTGGCCATCATGATGCCGGCTACCGCCGCCAGCGCGCCGCCGAGCGCAAAAGTCAGAACGATGATGCGGTCAGGACTGATGCCCATCAGGCCGGCGACCTGCGGGTTTTCCGCCGTGGCGCGCATGGCGCGGCCGAAACGGCTGTGTTCGACCAGCAGCCAGAGGCCGGCCATGACCGCCACGGCCACCGTCAGCGTGACGATCGCGGTGCCGGTGATCACCGCCGGTGCATGTTCGGCGCTGCCTGCGGTCAGGGCGATGGGCGTCATCGGCAACAGCTGCGGAAACATCAGGGGATTGCGTGACCAGATCAGCATCGCCAGGGTTTGCAGCAGCAGCGAGACGCCGATGCCGCTGATCAGCGGGGCCAGGCGCGGCGCAGTGCGCAACCGGCGATAGGCCAGACGTTCGATCGCCATCGAGGTGATGGCGCAGACGGCCATGGCGAACAGGGCCGCCAGCAGCAGCGTGGCGTAGGGCGAAAGCGCGGGAAAATGATGCTGCAACGCGCCGATCGCCGACAGCGCGCTGAGCGCCCCGACCATCAGCACGTCGCCATGCGCGAAGTTGATGATGCGCAGGATGCCGTACACCATGGTGTAGCCGAGCGCGATCAGCGCATAGATGCTGCCGAGCATCAAACCGTTGACGGTCTGCTGTACCAGCGTATCCATAGGGAGAGTCCGGAGATAATGAGTCAGGAGGCTCACAGTAGAGAATTTAAAAAAATTGTAAAATACGGAAAAATACTTTCTTATACAAAAAACGAGTGATTTTAATGCTTTGATTTTTATGTATATTAAATAAAACCTTCTCCCTGACTTTCCATAAAACAATCGATATATGAAAAAAACAGAACAGTACGATGAGCCGTTGCCGATGTTGCCGAACGATCCGCCGCTGCGCGCCGTGCGGGCGTTCGAGGCCATCGCGCGCCTGGGCAGCATCAGCGCGGCGGCGAAGGAGCTGATGATTTCGCCTTCGGCGGTCAGCCATCAGCTGAAAACGCTGGAGGCATTCTTGCAGATGCCGTTGACCGAAAGGCAGGGGCGCCATCTGGTGCTGCGCGGCGAGGGGCGGGAATATTACCGCTCGATCCGGTCGGCGTTTAACGTGCTGCGCCAGGCGACCGAACACGTTCGCGAGCAGCCCGCGTCGCGGCAGGTCACCATCAGCCTGATCCCGCTGTTCGGCATGGGCTGGTTCATTCCGCGGCTGCGCGGCTTTCTGCGGGAAAATCCGGATATCGACATCAATGTGGTTTACGCCAACCACCGCAATTACCTGAGCGACGCCGCCGATCTGTCGATCCGCTTCGGGGTTGGGCAGTGGACCGGCTATCGCAGCGAAAAGCTGATGTCCGGCCAAATGGTGCCGGTGTGCAGCCGGGCATTCAGTAAACTGCACGGTTTGCTCGATACGCCGGATCAGCTGGCGGCGCTGCCGCTGCTGCATGACGAGGAGCGTAATACCTGGATGCAATGGTTTCAGCTGGCCGGCGTTAAACGCCCGCTGCGCAGCATCGGGCCGATGTTCGAAGACGGGTTGCTGACGCTGGCGGCGGTGCAGGCGGGATTGGGGTGTGCATTGATGCGCGAGCCGTTGATCGCCCAGAACCTTGAAAGCGGCGAGTTGATCAAAATGTTCGATCTGCCGATAGACGACGGTCGGGATTATTACCTGTGCGCTCGCCTGGATAGCGAACTGTCGCAGGAGGGTGAAAACCTGCGGCAATGGCTGCGGCGTGAGGCGGTGGCTCAGAACGCCGGGGCATAATCTACAACCAACGCGTCTTTCAGCACGTGACGGCTTTGCAGTAGAGTGCCGGTTCCTCTGTAGCGATAAGGTATGACGATGCTGTTTGATTTAAACCTGCAGGCGGCCGAACTGCCCGAGGCCTGGCGTTCTGCCGTGCTGGGCCGCGTCGGTGCGGCCAATATCAAAGTGCTGCGCATGGACGCGCGCAGCATTGCGGATGAAGTGCATGATTACAGCGAAGGGTTGCTGGTGATCAGCGGCCACCTGCGGCTGCAGGTGGCGGGGGAAGAGGTGGTGGTGCGGGCCGGTCAACTGTATCAGGCCGCGGCCGGCGTGCCGCACCGCGTGTTGCCGGGCAGCGAAGGCACGCTGGTGATTGTCGATCTGCCGGAGGATTAAGCGCCGCCCAAGGCCGTGAGCGCCACGTTCACCGCCGCCAATAGTCGCGCTTCAGTGACGCCGTCACGCGCCTGAATCGACAGGCCGTGCAGGAAGACGGCGAAAAAGTCCCCCATGCTATCGGCGTCGGTGCCGGCCGGCAGTTCGCCGGCTTGCACCGCCTGCCGCAGCCGTTCGACGATCTGCTGGGTGCGCTGCAACCGATGCTCAGCCAGCCAGGTTTTGAGCCCGTCGTTTTCTGCACTGACGCTGGCGGCGGAGGAGACCACCATGCAGCCCTGCGGCAGATCCGGCCGGCTGTAGAGCCGCACGGCGTCTTCCAGCAGGCGTTTGATCGCCGGGCGAATGCCGCTTTCCTGCGCGAAGGCGCGATCGGCGAAGCCGCCTTCCTCGGTTTCATAACTGGCTATCGCCTCGCGGAACAGCTGTTCTTTGGAACCGAACGCCTTGTAGATGCGTGCGGAAGCAATGCCCAATTCCGCCACCAGATCCGACATCGAGGTGCCTTCGTAACCCTGGCGCCAGAATAAGTTTCGCGCCTTCAATAGCGCCTGTTCGCGATCGAACTCGCGCGGTCTGCCTGCCATTCGCTGCTCCAATTTACCGGCCATTCAGCGACATAGGATCGCTTAAATCGGCGGGAATACCAATGTCTTTATAAATTTCGCTTGCGGTCATCGCACTTTGCTCCTATTGTTTGTCAATCGACAACTAATAGGAGTTTACGATGAAAACCCTCAAAGGTCCAAGCCTGCATCTTGCGCAGTTCAGCGATGAGAACGCGCCATTCAACAGCCTGCCCGCCATCGCCGAGTGGGCGGCGCAGACCGGCTTTAGCGCGCTGCAGATCCCGGCCTGGGATCGGCGTTTATTCGACGTGGCCACCGCCGCAGAAAGCCAAACCTACTGCGATGATTTGACCGGCATGTTGGCGGAACAGGGGTTGGTGGTCAGCGAATTGACCAGCCATATCTTCGGCCAGCTGATGGCGGTACACCCGGCTTACGATGCGCTGTTTGACAGCTTTGCGCCGCCGGCGCTGCAGGGCAATCCGCAGGCGCGCGGCGAGTGGGCGCGGCAGCAAATGCTGTTGGCGGTGAAGGCGTCGGCGCGGCTCGGGCTCAGCGAGCTGGGCACCTTTTCCGGTTCGCTGGCCTGGCCCTATCTGTTCCCGTTCCCGCAGCGCCCGGAAGGACTGATCGATACCGCGTTCGACGAGCTCGCCAAACGCTGGCTGCCGGTGCTCAACGCCTGCGACGAGCAGGGCATCAACCTGTGTTATGAAATTCACCCGAGCGAGGATCTGCACGACGGCGTGACGTTCGAGATGTTCCATGAGCGCGTCGGCCATCATCCGCGCTGCCGGGTGCTGTTCGATCCGAGCCATATGGTGCTGCAGCAGCTCAACTATCTGGAGTTTATCGATATCTATAAAGAGGTTATCGGCATGTTCCACGTCAAGGACGCCGAGTTCAATCCGACCGGTCGCCAGGGCATTTACGGCGGCTATCAATCCTGGATCGATCGCGCCGGCCGCTTCCGCTCGCTGGGTGACGGCCAGGTCGATTTCAACGGCATCTTTTCACGGCTGACGCAGTATGGCTATTCGGGGTGGGCGGCGCTGGAGTGGGAATGCTGCCTGAAAAACCCGCAGGACGGCGCGCGCGAAGGCGCAGCTTTCATTCGCGATCGCATTATCCGCGTCACCGACAAAGTGTTCGACGACTTCGCCGGCGCGCCGGTCAACCCACAACAGATCAATGCCTTGCTCGGCATTCGCTGAGCCTAATCCTTCAGGGAGTCACCCCATGCAATACCTACAGAACGAGGTCCCGTTGGCGGTTCTCGCGGCGGAACACGTCTATCTCCAGGTCAACGGCCGACGCATTCACTGCGTGGTGGCCGGTGAAGGGCGGCCGGTGCTGCTGATCCCCGGTTGGCCGCAAACCTGGTACACCTGGCGCCATGTGATGCAAGCACTGGCGGCGGCTGGTTTTCAGGCGATCGCCGTCGATCCGCCGGGCATCGGCGATTCTGACAAGCCCGCTGGCGGCTATGACACCGGCAGCATCGGTGCGACATTGCACGCGATGATGGCGCAATTGGGCCATGAACGTTACCAACTGGTTGGCCACGACATCGGCATGTGGATCGGATACGCCATGGCGAGCGATTTCCCGCAGGCGGTGGAGCGTCTGGTGCTGACGGAGGCGGTGATCCCCGGTCTGGCGCCGCCGCCGCCGATTTTCGTCGCGCCGGAGGAGAACATTTTCCTGTGGCATTTCATGTTCAATCAGCTGGCGGATTTGCCGGAGACCCTGACCCAGGGGCGTGAGCGGGAGTATCTTGGCTATATCTTCAACCGCTGGTCCTATCGGCGCGATCGGGTGGCGGCGGAGGTGTATATCGCGGCTTACTCAGCGCCTGGCGGCCTGCGCGCCGGGTTCGACTATTACCGGGCGATCCCGGAGACCGTGCGGCAGAACCGCCTGCGCGCCGCCAGGCCCCTGACGATGCCGGTGTTGACGGTGGGGGCCGAGCACGCCACCGGCGACGCGCCGCTGACGACGCTGCGGGGCAATGCGCACGATCTGCGGGGCGAAACGGTCGCCGGCTGCGGGCATTTCATTACCGAGGAGTGTCACGAGGCGTTTATCACACTGATTACGCCGTTCCTGGCAGGAGAGCCGCATGCCGCTCGATGAACGCATTGCCGCTTTTTTGACGGCATCGGCCGATGCGCCGCCCCCCGCGTCGCTGGCGGAAATGCGCGCGGCCACGGAAACCGGTTTACGCCAGCTGCAGGGCGAGGCGGAACCGAGCGGCGGCGTCAGAGACGTTACGGTGGTCGCCGCCGATGGGTATCGGATCGCGCTGCGCGCCTATCTCCCAGCGGGGGAAAACCGCGCCGCCGCGCAGCCGGCGATGCTGTTCGCCCACGGCGGCGGTTGGTGCCTCGGTTCGCTGGCGCTGTACGATCGGCCCTGTCAGGCGCTGGCCAACGCCACCGGCCGGGTGATCCTGTCGGTCGACTACCGTCTGGCGCCGGAATACCCGTTTCCGCAGCCGCTGGAAGATGTCTATCAGGCGCTCTGCTGGGTGGCGCAACAGGCGCCGCAGTTGGGGATCGACGCGCAGCGCCTGGCGGTGGGCGGCGACAGCGCCGGGGGCAATCTGGCGGCGGCGGTCGCGCTGCTGGCGCGGGATCGCGGCGGCCCGCACATCGAGCGCCAGCTGCTGCTGTACCCGGCGCTCAGCCGCGAGATGGCGACGACCAGTTATCGCGAGTTTGCCGAGGGGCACTTTCTGACGCGCGACGCGATGGTATTTTGTTGGCAGCAGTATCTGGCCCAGCGGCGCGATCCCGGCGCCGAACCGCTGCACGCCGCCACGTTGCGCGGGTTACCGCCGGCCACCATCCTGAGCTGCGAATATGATCCGCTGCGCGATGAGGCCGAGCAGTATGCGCAGCGGCTGCGCGAGGCGGGCGTGCCGGTGCGCTGCGAACGGTTGCCGGGCATGGTGCATGCCTGCATTCACATGCTGGGGCTGACCCCGGCGGCGCGGCGGCTGTTCGAACTGGCTCGCGAGTAAAAAAAAGCCCCGCACTGCGGGGCTTTTGGCTATTCATCCGACACGCGGTTAACGGCCGGCGACGGTGACGAAGCGGGTTTCCAGGTAGGATTCGATCGCTTCGCTGCCGCCTTCGGTGCCGTGACCGGAGTCTTTCACGCCGCCAAACGGCGTTTCCGGCAGGCCGAAACCGATGTGGTTGATGCTCAGCATGCCGCTCTCCACGTCGCGCCCCAGCGCATTGACGGTGGCGATGTTGCGGCTGTAAGCGTAGGCGGCCAGCCCGTACGGCAGGCGGTTGGCTTCGGCGATCGCCTCGTCATAGGTGGCGAACGGGCGCAGCAGGGCGACCGGGCCAAATGGTTCTTCCGACATGGCGCGGGCGCTCAGCGGTACGTCGCGCAGCACCGTCGGCTCGAAGAAGTTGCCTTTGCCAGCCACGCGCTTGCCGCCGGTGCAGGCTTTTGCCCCGTGGGCGACGGCATCCTGCACCAGCGCCTCGATATTGTCGACGCTGCGGCCCAGCACCATCGGCCCCATGGTCACGCCGTCTTCCAGCCCGTTGCCGAGTTTGAGCTCACGCACGGCGGCGGTGAATTTCTCCACGAAGGCTTCATAAACGCCTTGCTGGATCAGGAAGCGGGTCGGGGCGATACAGACCTGGCCGGCGTTGCGGAACTTGGACTGCGCCAGCTCTTTGGCCGCCGCGTCGAGATCGGCGTCGTCGAAGATCAGCACCGGGGCATGGCCGCCCAGCTCCATGGTGGCCTTTTTCATATGCTGGCCGGCCAGCGCCGCCAGATGCTTGCCCACGCGGGTAGAGCCGGTGAAGGAGATCTTGCGAATGGTCGGATGTGGGATCAGGTATTCCGAGATTTCCGCCGGGGTGCCGTACACCAGCGCGATCACCCCGGCCGGGATCCCAGCGTCGGCGAAGGCTTTGATCAGCTCAGCCGGCGAGGCCGGCGTTTCTTCCGGGCCTTTGACGATGATGGAACACCCCGCGGCCAGCGCGGCGGACAGCTTGCGCACGATCTGGTTGATCGGGAAGTTCCACGGTGTGAAGGCGGCCACCGGGCCGACCGGCAGTTTGAGGGTTTGCTGCTGCACGTCACGGGCGCGGGACGGAATGATCTGCCCGTAGGTGCGGGTGGCTTCGCCGGCGAACCAGTCGATGACGTCGGCGGCGTTGAGAATTTCGACTTTGGCCTGTGCCACCGGTTTGCCCTGTTCCTGCGTCATGACGGCGGCGATGGCGTTGGCGCGTTCGCGCAGCAGCGCCGCCGCTTTGCGCATCAGGTTGGCGCGCTGGTGCGCAGCGGTGTCGCGCCAGACGCTAAATCCGCGCTCGGTGGCGGCCAGCGCCAGATCGAGATCCTCTGCGGCGGCGTGCGCCACCTGACCGATTACTTCGTCGGTGGCGGGGTTGGTGACCGGCAAGGTTTTCCCGGCCAGTGCGTTGCGCCATTGTCCATCGATATACAGTTGAGTATCCGGATACATTGTTGCCTCTTGTTTGCGGAGTGTCAGGGGCCGATGAGCTTCGCGATGCGGCTCGCCTGAAAGGGACAGGGACCTTAACCCTACGCCGAATGGCGGCGATCGTCCAGGCGAGGGGCACGAAAGCGCCAGGGCGGCTACTCAACCGGCGATGTTTTGGCTATGCTGAGCAGATTGTCAGCACGGACGAGGAGGTCGGGTGCAAGGGGTACCACAACAGTTTCCGTTCGAGAAGGATTGCGCGCAGTTCCGGCATTTGTCGCATCTGCCGGGCGTCGAACTTTATCAGGCGCATATCGAACGCTATGCCTTCGAGCCGCATACCCACGACGCCTTCGCCATCGGCACCGTAGACACCGGGGCGGAGCGTTTCCGCTATCGCGGCACGCAGCACCTGGCGGCACCGGGCGCGCTGGTGCTGATGAACCCCGACGAGCTGCATACCGGCGAAGCCGAAACGCCGGGCGGCTGGTGTTATCGCATGCTCTATCTGGCGCCCGAGGCGCTGGAGCAGCTGTCCGGCGATCGGAGCCAGTGGTTCACCGATGCGGTGCGCCACGATCCGCGGGCGGCGCAGCGCCTGTCCGCCATTCTCGCCACGCTGTGGCAAACCGACGATCCGCTCACGCTCGACGGCCTGCTGTTGGAGGCGGTCGAGCTGCTGCACCCGCATATCCGCACCGGGCAGCGGGAAAAAGCCGAGGCGGCGCACCGTTTCGAGGTGGTGAAAAGCTACCTGCACGACAACTTCGCCGAGGCCGTGACCCTCAGTCAGCTGGCCGAGCTGGTGTCGCTCAGCCCGTACCATTTCCTGCGCAAGTTCAAGGCCGAATACCACGTTTCGCCGCAGCAGATGCTGATGGCGATCCGGCTGTCGCAGGCCAAACGCATGCTGGAGCGCGGCATGCCCGCCGCACAGGTGGCGGCGGCGGCGGGGCTGACCGATCAGGCGCACCTGACGCGCGCCTTCGCCAATCGTTACGGCGTCACGCCAGTGCGTTTCCAGAAACAGGTGAAATTGGGCTAAAACAGCAACCTGCTACAATAATTCCTTCCCGCGTTTTCGCTACTCTGCCGCTGTCTCGTCGGGCGGGTTGGCCGCACCGGCCGTTTGTTGGAGTCGTTATGTTCATTGGCGTTGTGTTTGCCCTGGCCGCCGGGCTGATGTGGGGATTGATCTTCGTCGGCCCGCTGCTGGTGCCGGATTATCCCGCCGCGCTGCAGTCCACCGGGCGCTATCTGGCCTTCGGGCTGATCACCTTGCCGCTGGCCTGGCTCGATCGCCGCCGCCTGCGCAAGCTGCGGCGCCAGGATTGGCTGGAGGCGCTCAAGCTGACGGCCATCGGTAACCTGCTGTACTACCTGTGCCTGGCCAGTGCCATTCAGCGTACCGGCGCACCGGTATCGACCATGATCATCGGCACCTTGCCGGTGGTGATCGCCCTCTGCGCCAATCTGTTTTACGGCCGGCACGACGGGCGGCTGGCCTGGGGCAAGCTGGCGCCGGCGCTGTTGCTGATCGTCTGCGGGTTAGCGTGCGTGAACGTCGCCGAGCTGCGCGGTAATGCGCTGCCGGTCGATGGCTGGCGCTATCTCAGTGGCCTCGGGTTGGCATTGTTGGCGGTGGTGTGCTGGACCTGGTTCCCGCTACGCAACTCGCGCTGGCTGCGGGAGAACCCGACGCAGCGGCCGGCCACCTGGGCTACGGCGCAGGGGCTGGTGACGCTGCCGCTGGCGCTGCTGGGCTATCTGGCGGTCTGCGGCCAATTGGCGCTGAGCGAACCGGCGTTCGCCTTGCCGTTCGGCCCGCGCCCTGAGGTGTTTATCCCGCTGATGCTGATCATCGGCGTGTTCTGCTCCTGGCTGGGGGCACTGTGTTGGAACGAAGCCAGCCAGCGCCTGCCGACGGTGTTGGTGGGGCCACTCATCGTGTTCGAAATTCTGGCGGGGTTGGCCTATACCTTTCTGCTGCGCCAGGCCTGGCCGCCGCTGCTGACGCTGGCCGGCATCGTCTGCCTGATCGCCGGCGTGGTGTACGCCATGCGCATCAAGCCGCAGCCGGTGGTGGTGGCGCTGGAGGACAAGCCGGGGTGACGCCCGCCGCGAAGGCGGGCGCGAGGGTTAACGCTTGCTGTGGTGAATGATCTCTTCGGCCACGTTGCGTGGCGCTTCGGCGTAGTGGCTGAATTCCATGGTATAGGTGGCGCGGCCCTGCGACATCGAGCGCAGGGTCGTCGAGTAGCCGAACATCTCGGACAGCGGCACCTTGGCGCGAATTTCCTTGCCGCCGCCGCCCGGTATCTCTTCCATACCCTGCACCAGACCGCGGCGTGAGGAGAGGTCGCCCATCACGTTGCCGGCGTAATCCTCCGGTGTTTCCACCTCCACCGACATGATCGGCTCAAGGATCACCGGATCCGCCAGGCGGCAGGCTTCCTTGAAGCCGAAGATCGCCGCCATGCGGAACGCCTGTTCCGACGAGTCGACATCATGGTAAGAACCGAAGGTCAGGTGCACCTTGACGTCTACCACCTGATAACCGGCCAGTACGCCGTTGTTCAGCGCCTCGAGCACGCCTTTTTTCACCGCCGGGATAAACTCGCCCGGAATGACGCCGCCCTTGATCTCATCGAAGAACTCGAAGCCTTTGCCGGGTTCGTTCGGTTCGACGGTCAGCACCACGTGGCCGTATTGCCCTTTACCGCCGGACTGGCGCACGAATTTGCCTTCCACGTCGGCCACCCGCTTGCGGATGGTTTCGCGGTACGACACCTGCGGCTTGCCGGTGGTGGTCTCCACACCGAACTCGCGGCGCATGCGATCGACGATGATCTCCAGGTGCAGCTCGCCCATGCCGTAGATGATGGTCTGGCCGGATTCTTCATCGGTGCGCACCCGGAACGACGGATCTTCCGAAGAGAGGCGCTGCAGCGCGATGCCCATTTTCTCCTGGTCGCCCTTGGTCTTCGGCTCGATCGCCTGGGCGATCACCGGCTCGGGGAAGGTCATGCGTTCCAGCGTGATGATGGCGCCGGGGTCGCACAGCGTATCGCCCGTGGTGACGTCCTTCAGACCGACGCAGGCGGCGATGTCGCCGGCGTGCAGCTCGTCGATGTCCTTACGATCGTTGGCGTGCATCTGCACGATGCGGCCGATGCGCTCCTTTTTGCCCTTGATCGGGTTGTAAACGCTGCTGCCTTTGGCCAGCACCCCGGAGTAGACGCGCACGAAGGTCAGCTGGCCGACGAAGGGGTCGGTCATCAGCTTGAACGCCAGCGCCGAGAATTTTTCGTTGTCGTCGGCTTTGCGGGTGATGATTTCATCATGTTCGCCGTGGCCCTCCATCGGCGGCACGTCGAGCGGCGAGGGCATCAGTTCGATCACCGCATCCAGCATGCGCTGCACGCCTTTGTTGCGGAACGCCGAGCCGCACAGCATCGGCTGGATTTCGCCGGCGACGGTGCGCACCCGCAGCCCGTGGACGATCTCCTCTTCGCTCAGCGGCACCTGGTTGAGGTATTTCTCCATCAGCTCTTCCGAGGCTTCGGCGGCGGCCTCAATCATGTTTTCGCGCCACTCCTGCGCCGAATCGCGCAGCTCGGCCGGGATCTCTTCGAAGCTGAAGCTCATGCCCTGCGAGGCCTCGTCCCACAGGATGGCCTTCATCCGCACCAGATCCACCACGCCGCTGAAGTGATCTTCGGCACCGATCGGAATAACGATCGGCACCGGATTGGCTTTCAGGCGCTCGATCATCATTTTGCGCACGCGGAAAAAGTCCGCGCCGATGCGGTCCATCTTGTTGACGAATGCCAGCCGCGGCACCTTGTATTTATTGGCCTGGCGCCAGACGGTTTCCGACTGCGGCTGCACGCCGCCCACCGAGTCATAGACCATCACGGCGCCGTCCAGCACGCGCATCGAACGCTCCACTTCAATGGTGAAATCGACGTGCCCGGGGGTGTCGATGATATTGATGCGGTGCTGCGGATAATTATGCTGCATGCCGTTCCAAAAGCAGGTGGTGGCCGCCGAGGTGATGGTGATGCCGCGCTCCTGTTCCTGCGCCATCCAGTCCATGGTCGCCGCGCCGTCATGCACTTCGCCCAGCTTGTGGCTGACCCCGGTGTAAAACAGAATCCGCTCGGTGGTGGTGGTCTTGCCGGCATCGATATGCGCGGAGATGCCGATATTGCGGTAACGTTCGATAGAGGTGGTGCGAGCCATAATCAACCTTTCTTAGCCGCGTGAAGGAGAGCGGCTTAAACAGCATGAATAATGGTGATAATCCTCATAGGGTTATCCGCCGGATCGCAGAGCCTCGCTCTGGTCACAAACTAATCGTAGTTGAAGGCGTTGGTTTTTTTTAGCGATGGCTGTGATAGATGAAAGTTTGCGCGCAGGGGAGAAAAGGGTGAAAAAAAAGGCCCGTAACGGGCCTATTGTCGAGCGGCGCCTTCGCCGCTTATTTGCGTCCCAGCAAGAAGCCGAAAACGATGCCGACCGCTGCCGCAACGGCCACGCCGGCCAGCGGGTTGGCTTCCACCTGGGTTCTTACGCTGTCCGCTGCGTCTCGGGCGGCATAGCTGGCCTGGGAGGCGTATTTGCGCGCCGCGCCGCGCACCTGATGCTCAGGCGAATCGACGGCTTTGCCGAACGCTTCTTCTACCGCGCCTGCGGCTTCATTGGTTTTGTCTTCCGCTTTACCAAACATGCTGCTCTCCTGTTCCTTGTGGGTTAACGAACCCTAAGCCTAGCAGGTGAACGGTAATTTTTGCAGCATTCTGTGCGTTATAAGAGCAATCCGAGCAGAGAAACGTCTTGCCGGGTGCGCGGTGACGGCTTCACCCGCGCGGCTTTTTGTGTTCTATTGGCTAGCGGTTTAACCGGGTATCGTTAACCTTTGACCGATTCGTTGAGTTGAAAGGACTCCCCATGTCAGTACTGCGTATTCTGGCGCTGCTCGCCGCAACCGTCGCCGCGTTGCCCGCCCAGGCCAAGCCTGTGCTCCACGGCGCGGCGGCCGAGAACGGCATTCGTTGGCAATCTTGTCTCAACAGCGGTTTTCAGCGCTGGTTCGATGAGCCGCCGCCGGCGGGGCTGCGCTGCGGTTACCTTGAGGCGCCGCTGGCCTACGCCACGCCGCCCGCTCATGCGGCGCAGGCGGGCGAACAGACCGTGCGTTTGGCACTGACCCTGCTGCCCGCCACCGGGCCGAAAAAGGGCAGCGTGGTGATGATCAGCGGCGGGCCGGGCCTGCCGGGCATCAATCCTTATTTGGGCAACGACGCCCACGTCGCCAGACTGCGAAAATCCTACGACATCATCGGTTACGACCCGCGCGGCGTCGGTCAGTCGACGCCGAAAATTTCTTGTCAGCTGGCCGAAGGCGACGAAACCCCGACGCCGGACGATAACGACGTGGCCGGCGCGGAGAATCAGACGCGCACCCTGATTGCCGCCTGCATCAAACAGACCGGCGCGGACGTGCTGCAACATATCGGCACCGACGAAGCGGTCAACGATCTGAACGCGATCCGCCACGCGCTGGGCGAACCGGGGCTGACGGCGGTGGCGTACTCTTACGGCACCAAGGTGGCGGCGCTGTATGCCGAGCGTTTTCCGAAGAAGACGCGCGCGCTGGTGCTCGACGGGGTGGTGGATCTGGCAGAGGACGATTTCACCCAGCGCATGAATCAGGAGCGAGGCTTTCAGCAAAGCTTCCTGCGCTTCGCTGCCTACTGCGGCAAAACCGACAGCTGCCAGCTGGGCGGCGGCGCCAATCAGGCGCTGCAGCGCTATCACGCTTTGCTGCGCAAGCTGCATGAGCAGCCGTTCGTTACCGCGGCGGGCTATGAAATCTCCGCCGACGACGTGCTGACGGTCACGCGTTCGCTGCTGCTGTGGCCGGAGCGCTGGCATGAGCTGGCGACCGTGCTGCGCCAGCTCGATGCCGGCATTGCCGGGCAACAGGTGTCCGATCTGATCGACGAAAGCTATTCGCCGGATGCCGATGACGCCCTGAACGTCATCACCTGCGCCGACGTCGCCAACCCGACGGCCGATCCGCAGCTGTTGCGCCGGCAGCGGCAGGAGATCAATACCGCCGCTTTGTATGCCCACTATCTGCCGTTGCACGAATACCCGCTGGAAATGTGCGATCTGTGGCCGTACCGCGGCAAAGATCGGCCGCACACGCCGGTGGCGTCCGCCGCGTTGCCGCCGCTGCTGTTCGTCGCGCAGCGCTACGATCCGACCACGCCGTACCGCAACGCGCAGGTGATGGCCGCCGCCTTTAAAAGCCCGCTGATCACCCGCGAACGCGACGGGCATACGCTGGCGCTGAACGGCATCGACAGCTGCGTTGACGAAAGCGTGGTGGATTATCTGCTGGCGCCGAAAAAGCCGCGCCACGACAGGATTTGCCGTTGAGGAGGTCGGGCGGAAGCCCGGCCTGACAGCCAACAGCCAAGTCGCCCCGCGTTTTAGAATTTCACCTCTTCCGCCAACGCCAGCGTCACGAATGGGCCCGACAGGGTCTGGTTATGGTGACGGATAATGGCTTCGGCGCTGAGCGCCTCCGTGTCCGAACAGCTATGAGCGTCGGCGGCCAGCACCATGTCAAATCCCAATTCCGCGCCGCGACGACACGCGGTGTCCACGCAGTATTGCGTTTTCATTCCCGAAATCACCAGCCGGCCGATGCCGGCGTGCTTTAGCCGTTCCGCCAGGCCAGTCTGGTAAAAACAGCTGGGGTGGGTTTTATCGATGAACCAGTCGGCACCCGCGGCGGTTTCCAGGCTGGGGTGAACCTGCCATAGCGGGCTGTTTGCGGCGATGGGGGAACCTGCCGGCCCTGTATGGCGGATAAACACCACGGCTGCATTTGCCAAGCGCGCGGTGCGTATTAACGCATTGGTCTTCGCCAGAAGTGTTTCGGCGGCGAACGGCGGATCGTTCGGCGAGGCAAACAGGCCGACCTGCATGTCGATAAGCAGCAGGGCGCTGCGCGGGGAGGGTTGTCATTGGGATTCTCCGTCATGAAATTGCCGGCAAGTACGGAGAAACAAAACCCCGTCCATGGCTGGCGGGGCTTAGGGATACATCGTTAGCTGATGCGCACCCGTGCAGCCCGCCATGGTGTGGCGGTTGCGGTGGTGGTAGCGAGGACGTGCACGAAGTGTTTCATCGCGTTGATAATGCGCGGTGGTGAGGGGGACGTCAAGAGGCTCCCCCCCAATGTCAGCCGGCGAAAATATGCGCCTGGCCCATCACGTTGAGATTGACCTGAGCGCCGGGCTGCAGGCCTTCGCGGCTGACGGTTTTGATCTCGATTTGCGCGCCGCCGGCGGCCATTTGCAGGTTGAGCGTAGAGACGAAGCCGGCGAAATCGATGCCGGTGATCACCGCCTGGCCGCGCTGCGCCGGATCGGACAAACCAATTTGAATCTGCTCCGGGCGCAGCATGATGCGCGCCGGGCCGCTGCGTTGCCGATCGTCGACGGCGATGCGCCCCAATGCGCAGTCGGCCCAGCCGTGCGCCAGTTCGGCGGTCAACACCAGCGTTTCGCCAAGGAAGCTGGCGGTCGGCTCATCGACCGGCCGCAGATAGAGATCTTGCGGCGCGCCCACCTGCGCCAGCCGGCCGCTGCGCATCACCGCCACCTGATCGGCGAACGACAGCGCTTCGCTCTGATCGTGGGTGACCAGAATCGACGCCACCTTGGCCTCCGTCAACAGTTCGGCGACCGCTTTGCGGGTGGCGGCGCGCAGGCCGGTATCCAGCGCCGAGAAGGGTTCGTCCAGCAGCATCAACCGGGGTTGCTGCGACAGGGCGCGCGCCAGCGCCACCCGCTGTTGCTGCCCGCCTGACAGCTCGTGCGGCCACAGCGCGGCCAGACGGCGATCCAGCGCCACCATCTCCATCAGCGCCTCGATGCGCCGCTGTTTCTCACGCTTGCTGCCTGTAAGGCCAAAACCGATGTTGCCGGCGACGGTAAAGTGCGGGAACAGCGCGCCATCCTGCGGGACGAAGCCGATGCCGCGCAGATGCGCCGGCACCCAGCCGCCACCGTTACCCATAGCTTGCCCCTGCAGCAGGATCTGGCCGCCGTCGGGGATTTCAAAGCCGGCGATGATGCGCAGCAGGGTGGTTTTGCCGGAGCCGGAAGGGCCGACGATCGCCGTGCGGCTGCCGGCGGCAACCTGCAGGTCGATGTGTTCCAGCACCCTGATGGCGTTATAAGATTTTTCGATACCGTGCAGTTCGAGCGTGCTCATAGTCCCGCCGTGCGTTTAGATTGAGAATAAAGAAGCCAGGTGAGCGGCAATGACAGCGCCACCATAATCAGCGCATAAGGCGCGGCGGCGACGTAGTCTATCTCGCTGGTCAACGCCCAAAATCCGGTGGCCAGCGTGCGGGTGCCGTTCGGCGCCAGCAACAGCGTGGCGGTCAGCTCATTGGCGATCGCCAGGAACACCAGCGCGGCGCCCGCCGCGGCACCCGGCGCCGCCAGCCGCAAGGTGGTGCTCCACAGCGCCTGCGCCGGCGATTTGCCGAGGCTGCGCGCCACGTTTTCCAATTCCACCGGCGCCTGCGCGATGCCGGCGCGCAGATTGATCAGCGCCCGCGGCATAAACATCAGCAGATACGCCAGCAGCAGGGTGATTTCGGTTTGGTAAATCGGCCGGAAGCTGTGAATGGTGATGGTTACCAGCGCCAGTGCCACCACGATGCCGGGCAGCGAGCTGGTCACGTAGTTACAGCCCTCCAGCACGCGGTACAGCCGGGCCGGATAGCGCACCGACAGCCAGGCCATCGGAATGGCGCACAGCGTGATCAGCAGCGCGCCGGCGGCGGACAGCGACAGCGTTTGCCACAGCGCAGGCCACAGTTCGGCGTTGCGCCACGCCTCCAATCCCCCCAGCCACAGCCAGCGGGCCAGGGTGATGAAAGGCACGCCCAGCGCCAGCGCGGTCAGCGAAATCGGCAGCAGCAGCGCCAGCGCGGCGAGCGGTAGTGAAAGGCGACGCGGCGTTTGGCTGCGGGCGCTGCCGGAACCGACGCGGGCATAGCGCGCGCGGCCGCGGCTGAGAGCCTCAAGCAGCAGTAACCCGAGGCAGCACAGCACCAATACGCCGGCCAGCATGTTGGCCGCCGGGCCGTTGAAGGTCGACTGGAACTGATCGAAGATCGCGGTGGTGAAGGTATCGAAACGGATCATGGCGTACAGGCCATACTCCGCCAGCAGGTGCAATGCGATCAGCAGGGAACCGCCCCAGACCGCCAGCTTCAGCTGCGGCAGCACCACGCGGAAAAACACCGCCGGTGGCCGGGAACCGAGCGAAGTAGCGACGTCTTCGATGCCGGGATCCAGACGGCGCAGCACGGCGGCGGCCGGCAGGTAAATGAACGGGAAATAGGCGAGCACCGAGATGAAGACGCCGGCGCTCAGGCCGTGCATCGACGGCACCAGGCTGATCCAGGCGTAGCTTTGCACAAAGGCCGGCACCGCCAGCGGCGCGGTGGCCAATACCGCCCAGAGACGGCGGCCCGGCAGCGTGGTGCGTTCGGTCAACCAGGCCAGGGCCACGCCCAGCACGGCGCAGATCGGCAGCGTCAGCACCACCAACAGCAGGGTGTTCAACAGCAGTTCCGCCACGCGCGGGCGGAAAACCAGAGCGTTGACCGTTTGCCAGCCGGTTTCAAACGCCACGCCGATAACGAATCCCAGCGGTAACAGCGCCAGCAGCGACAGCAGCACGGCGCTGGCCACCACGATCGCCCCCGGCTGCGGGTGACGGGGAAGAACAGAATAACGCCGCGCGGTCTGCGCGGCGTGGGTACTCAGGTTTGACATAACGATCAACAACTCTCGGTTTGCCGCAGGCCTTACAGCAGGCCGGCTTCGGTCATCAGTTCGACCACCTTTTTACTGTTCAGCTGCGCGGCGTCTACCTTCGGCGCGTCCAGATCTTTCAGCGGCACCAGTTTCGGGTTGGAGGCCGCGCCGACGCCGACGGCGTATTCGAAGGCATTGTTGGTGCGCAGGATCTCCTGGCCCTGTTTGCCGGTGATCCACTTGATGAACGCCTGCGCCTGCTGCTGATGCTTGCTGGAAGCCAGCACGCCGCCGCCGGAGATGCTGACGAACGCGCCCGGATCCTGATGTTTGAAGTAATACAGCTTGATGTTGTTGCTGTTTTCGCCGGTTTTAGCGCCGTCCACGAACGGGTAGTAGTGATAGATCACGCCGCTGTCGACCTGGCCGGCATTGACCGCTTTCATCACCGTGCTGTTGCCCTTATAGGCGGTGAAGTTGGTTTTCATCGCTTTCAGCCATTCCAGCGTCGCTTTCTCGCCTTTCAACGCCAGCAGCGCGCTGACGATAGCCTGGAAATCCGCGCCCGACGGCGAGGCGGCCCAGCGGCCTTTCCATTCCGGCTTGGCCAGATCCAGCAGCGACTTCGGCAGCTGCGCGTCGGTCAGTTTGGCCGGGTTGTAGACGAACACGGTAGAGCGGGCGGCGATGCCGGTCCAGCGGCCGTGGCTAGGGCGATACTGCGGTTCCACCTGGGCTAGCGTCGCGGCATCCAGCGGGGCGAACAGCTTGGCGTTATCCACCAACACCATCGCCGGGGAGTTTTCCGTCAGGAACACGTCGGCAGGCGAAGCGCTGCCTTCCTGCACCAGCTGATTACCCAATTCGCTGTCGCCGCCGTTGCGCAGCGTGACCTTGATGCCGGTATCTTTGGTAAACCCATCGACCCAGGATTTCACCAGGTTTTCATGTTGGGCGTTGTAAATGACGATGCCCTGGTCGGCGGAGGCCGCCTGAGCGCCGAAGGCCAGCATCATCGAGGAGGCGAGCAGGGCGACGGGGCCGAGAGATGAAATACGCAGCTTCATGCAGTTATCCTTTTTAGCGTTCGAATGAGGAAAACGAATATCGCCTGGCAAGCGCAAGCAGGCCGATTTTAGCCAAGAACATCAATAATGATAGTGAAAACGATTCGTATTAAATTATTTTTGACGATCGCTCACAAAGTGAATTGCCCTAAGGATAAGTTAAGTTTCGGCTGGAATAATCTGTATTGATTGCCTGAATAGAATTGGGACGTGTTATCTCACAGTGAGCGGCCAACCTGCCATCGCAGGCGGCCGCCCGTCAGGCTTGCTTCTTGTCACGCCGGCACGAACTCACCGTTGCCGACGCCGAAGAATTGCCCGTTGATGCTGCCCGCGTACTGCGGCGGATGAACCAAAGAGGCCAGCACCCGACCATTCTCCAGCAGCGTCAGGACGATCGAACCGGGGTTGATGGCCAATTGCAGGGTTAACGGCACGCCGATCAGATTTTCGGCATCGGGCACGGTGCCTTGTAGATAGATCGTCGGGATGTTGATGTTACCGCCTGAGCCAGTGCCGGTGGCCTGGCCGATAAAACGCACCGATGTACCGCTTGATGGGGCATTGGGACCAATATTGGCGAGCTGTGCGGAAATTTGCACGGTCTCCGCATGTGGCGCGCAGCCACACCCGCATCCACAGCCCTGGAAGCTGAAGTAGCCGCAGATATTTTGTTGGCACCCGCATCCACACAAGGATTGCGGATGCACTTGCTGGTTGAACGCCGGTTTCAATTGCGGATGTTGGTTGAGCAGCGCCTGTCGGCTCTGCACTTCCGCGCCATAGGCGTCACGTGATTGTTTATTCAATGCGTTAGCCTGTTCAGGCGTAATATCTTGCAATGAAGGCATAGGTAAACTCCTGTGATTTTTGCTGAGTCAGTCTGAAGTGCATATCACGCTGAATCCGGTTAGCCACCAGACAGGTAATTGCATCTGAATGGAAATAGTCATTGCCCTCGAAAGAAAAACGGTATGGCAAGCAGACCGTTGCATCTTATCCTCACGGCAAGCGTTTATATTTCCGGTTTTCTCTTTCGGTAATTATTTTTGATTCAATCATTCGCCAGTTATTGATTTTACAACCGGCAGTAGCTTCATGTGTATCTCGAAGCCATTTAAAGGTAGTTAGGTGTCATGGAGATATCAAGTGAGGTTTTTAATGTTATTTTTAAATTGAAATGCTACTGGTTTACCTTGCCCATTATTTTACCGTTAATCTTTTTCTGCAACCAATTAATTAATATGAGTTAATTGATTATTATATTTTATCCTGTTGATTTTTAGTGAATTATTTTTTGTGTATTATTTTTTAAATATTGTCAGTGTATTCATGGAGGTGACAGTTAAGTGTGGATTTACATTTGACTTACATCAGTTCCTTGTCAACGCTGTAATGGCAATTAAGCAGTTGCAATGTTGACATCTTGTTATCGATTGGCGTTCTTTTTCTTCAGTCTTTTCATATCGTTCTTCAGCGTCTCGTTCAGGTATTAATAACTCGGACTGTCAACGCGAATGACGAGCCATATTCAGTAAAAATCGTGAGAGAGGTGCCTATGTCTAATGGACCGTTTTATACCAATCCTATCGTGGTCATCGATGTAGCTAATGATTGCGTGCATGTGGAAATGGCGATCGATGGAGGATTATACGAAAACGTGTTTCCGCTGTCGGTAGCGGCTAATGAACCCTATCCGAAATTGCTGGTGAATCTGGCGATCCAGGCGCAGGCGAGCGGCAAATCCTTAATGGTATGGGGAGAACCCGGCCCAGAGCCGGTTAAAGGCCTGCCGTTGTTTGGTATCACGACCGTGAACATCAAGTAGAGGACGGCAACGCACATTGGGTTTGAAAGCGAAAAACGCGGTGAGGGATATTCCTTTGATAATGAAAGAAATTCAACACCGCTTTTGGTTATGACTCATAGCGATTAATGATTTAATTTATTCCACTGCCACATTGCATATTGAACGCGATAAAACACTTAACAGGGATATCGACGTGAAATATTCATTTAATGGCAAGAATTTGGCTGGTTTAATCCTCCTGGCTTTTAACGCGACGGTCGCACAGGCGGCCGATGTGCCGGCGGGCGCTAAACTGGCGGCGGTGCAAGAACTGGTGCGCGCCAACGGGTATGAACCGGCGACGCTGGATCCGAATCTGGCCGAGAGCAATGTGGAGTTCTACATCTTCAACGATCTGTTCGAAGGCCTGCTGCGCGTCGGGAAAGACGGCGAAGCGATCCCGGCGCTGGCGCAGAAATGGGAGCATCAGGGCAACGTCTGGACCTTCCATCTGCGGCCGCAGGCCAAATGGTCGAACGGCGATCCGGTGACCGCCGACGATTTCGTCTACAGCTGGCGGCGCCTCACCGATCCGAAAACCGCGTCGCCGTACGGCAGCTATCTGGCTTCGGCCTACGTGCTGAATGCCGCGGCGATCAACGCCGGCAGCAAGCCGCCGAGCGCGCTGGGCGTCAAGGCGCTGGACGCGCACACCCTGCAGGTGACGCTGTCGGAGCCTAACTCCTACCTGCTCAAGCAGCTGGTGCATTTCCCGGTCTTGCCGGTTAACCGTAAGGTGGTGGAGCAGTACGGCAAGAACTGGACTCAACCGGCGCATTTTGTCGGCAACGGTGCATTCCGCCTCAGCCAGTGGGTGGTGAACGAAAAGGTGGTGGTGGAGCGTAACCCGCAGTATTGGGACAACGCCAACACCGTGCTCAACAAGGTGACGTTTTTGCCGATACAGGGCTTCCCGGAAGTGGCGCGTTTTCGCGCCGGCGAGGTTGAGTTGGGGTATACCACGCCGCCGGAGCTGTATCAGCAGCTGAAAAAAACGCTCGGCGAGCAGCAGCTGGTGACCTATCCGCTGCTCTCTACCAGCTATTTCGCCTTCAACAACCGCCAGGCGCCGTTTAACGACCTGCGGGTGCGTCAGGCGCTGAATCTGGCGCTGGACAAAGAGATTATCGCCGGCAAGGTGCTGGGATATGGCCAACAGCCGGCCTGGACCTTTACCCCAACCGGCGCGGGAGGCTATAGCCTGCAGCCCGGCGCCGCAGCCGGCTGGACGCCGGAACAGCGGCACGCCCAGGCGAAACAACTGCTGGCGCAGGCCGGTTTCAACGCCGAAAATCCGCTGCGCTTTACCGTGCTGTACAGCAACGACGCCACCATCAAGAAGATCGTCATCGCCGCCGCCGCCATGTGGAAAAAGAACCTTGGGGTAGAGGCCAGCTTGCAAAGCCAGGAGCGTAAAGTGACGCTGGATAATATCAACCGCGGGCAGTATGGCGTGGCCTTTACCCGCTGGCTGGCGGATTACAACGATCCGTCTACTTTCCTGAACGTGTTCCGTTCCGACAGCAGCGAGAACAGCGCCAAATACCGTAACCCGGACTATGACCGCATTCTGCACCAGGCGACGGCGGCGCAGACGCCACAGCAGGTGCAGCAATATTTCCAGCAGGCCGAGGCGGTGCTGGCCGCCGATACGCCGGTGGCGCCGGTGTACTACGAGGCCAACGCCACGCTGGTCAAACCCTACGTGAAGGGGATCGATTTTACCCGTCAGGGCGCGCTATACGATAAAAATGTCTATATTCTTGAGCACTGAGAAATAAAAAAGCGGCTGATTTATATCAGCCGCTTTTATAGATTCGTGTTTAATAACATTATCCTAAATACTCCATAAACGACGGGCAATCTTTTCTTCCCGCTGAAGAAAACACCGCCTATACTGCGCCGGTAGTTTATATGCAGTATCTCGTTTGGCGAGGCTCCTATACAAACACAGGTTACTGATCTGACGACATCGAGAGATGCCCAAGGTTAAGACAGGCTTTATCGGATTAAGGTTCAGCCCAAAGTAACTTCCGAGCAACAATTCGGATACGTTGTATAGTGCTAAAACCTGGACGCGGAGATAGGCAGTCTGCACTCCCTCTGTGGTTACGCCCCTATGCGATTCGCTGTTGAAGTTCAAAACAGAAATAGGGACTGACAATGATCAAGTCACATCAACATTATTCTTCTCCGGCGCTGAGCGCGACTGAAACTCTCGACGAGACATCGGTCGCCGGCTATATGAACGCCGATTTTATTACTGTTCCCGCGACGATGACGGTCAATCATGCCCGGGAATATTTACTTTCACAGCTTAAAACGGACGAAATTCCCACCCGGGTATTTATTACCGCGGACGATTATCATCTGCGCGGCACGCTGTCGGTGAAAAAACTGCTGCAGTGCGACGAGCAGGATAAAGCGGTCGGCGTGATGATGGATCACAGCTATTTCCAGGTTTCACCCGACGACGATCGCAACGACGTGGCGCATCTGCTCGGCAAGGGCGGCCTGGACGTGGTGCCGGTCGTGGCGAACAACACGCTGGTCGGCGTACTGGGTGAGCGCGAGATTGCCCGGCTGGTCGAGGATGAAAATACCGAAGACGCGCAGCGCCAGGGCGCGAGCCTGCCGCTGGACAAGCCTTATCTGGAGACCAGCCCGTGGGCGCTGTGGCGTAAACGTTCGGTGTGGCTGCTGATGCTGTTCGTCGCCGAAGCCTATACCGGCAACGTGCTGAAGGCATTCGAAGAACAGCTCGAAGCGGCGATTGCGCTGGCGTTCTTCATCCCGCTGCTGATCGGCACCGGCGGCAACAGCGGCACCCAGATCACCTCGACGCTGGTGCGTGCCATGGCGCTGGGCGAGGTCAGCCTGCGCAATCTGGGCGCGGTGATCCGCAAAGAGGTCACGACCTCGCTGCTGATCGCCGTCACCATTGGCCTGGCGGCCTGGGTGCGCGCCTGGATCATGGGCGTCGGCATGGAGGTGACGTTGGTGGTCAGCCTGTCGCTGGTGGCGATCACCGTGTGGAGCGCCATTGTTTCGTCGATCATTCCAATGCTGCTGAAACGGCTCGGCATCGATCCGGCGGTGGTATCGGCGCCGTTTATCGCCACCTTTATCGACGGCACTGGCCTGATTATTTATTTCAAAATCGCCCAGCACGTTTTGGGGATTTAAACGGTTCCCGCTCTAAACAGGGCGGGAATGTGACAAAAAAGAGGAGGGCGTTAAAAAACCATGGATACCGACCAACCCCGATATTTAACGCAAGGGGCTTTTATCGATAACATTTAACCTGAGGGCAAAATAATGGGAAACATGACTATTTTTATGGGATTCCTGGCAATGATCAGCTCGCTGGGCCTGTTGGCAGCCTATATGAGCACCAAATGGGATGATTGATGAACGCTAAAGATCCGCCTAGATGCATCCTCCCCGTAGCCGCTATTTATTATGGGGAGGATTTAGTGGCGCGCTGAACGCGCGGCCTGATACGGGAGTTGATAATAATGACGATTCTTATTCTGGGATTGCTCTACGCCATTTTAATGATCTCGGTGGGCGTTAATGAGATTTATTTTTATTCCACCGGAAAATCCAATTTTCTTACTAGCCTCATGCTGACATTCTCTGGCAGTATGCTGCTGATCGCCTTTGTCTGGCAATTATCCGCTAAAGTAAAAAAATAAATCACCGTTCGAATGTGAGCAGCATCATGCAAAATGAAAAACAGGCCGTGGCCAGAAACTCGATGATTGCCAGCGGGTTGTTGGCTACGGGCAAGTTCGTCGCCGGCATTTTTACCGGCAGTATTGGCCTGATATCCGAAGGGATCCACTCTTTTACCGATTTTATCGCCACCAGCATCACCTGGCTGGCGGTGCGCATCAGCGATAAACCCGCCGATGACGATCACCACTTCGGCCACGGCAAGGTGGAAAACCTGGCGGCGCTGTTCGAGGTGCTGCTGTTGTTGGGCGCCGCCGGCTGGATTGTCTATGAGGCCGGCAGCAGCCTGCTCGGGCAACCGCATGAGATCGTCGCGGCGCCGGTGGTGATTGCGGTGCTGTTGATTTCCATCTGCGTCGATTTCTTCCGCGTGCGGGCGCTCAACCGCGTCGCCAAAGCGACCGACAGCGCGGCGCTGGAAGCGGATGCGTTGCATTTCTTCTCCGATATGCTTTCGTCCGGCGTGGTGCTGCTGGGTATGGTGTTTGTGCTGCTGGGCTTTGGCCGCGCGGACGCCATTGCCGCGCTGATCGTCGCCGGCTTTATCTTCGTCGCCGCGATCAAACTGGGTAAACGCTCCTTCGACTCGCTGATGGATGCCGCGCCCGCCGGGGCTACCGAGGCGATCCGCGCCACGCTGGCGCGTTTTCCGGCGGTGCTGGCCTGCGACAGCGTGCGCATTCGCAACGCCGGCGCGGTGCTGTTCGTCGAAATCACGGTGGCGGTGTGCCGCACCTTGCCCCTGGAACGCATCGACGCGCTGAAGCGAGAGATCGTCGAGCAACTGCGGGAGCTGTACGCCAGGGCGGAATTCACCGTCATCGCGGTGCCGCAGACCCGCAGCGATGAAGACATGGCGACGCGCATTCGGGCGATCGCCGCCAACCACGGCGCGCAGGTGCAGAATGTGACCTTGCAGCAGCTGCCGACGCGCATGGCGATCGGCATGGATTTGGCGGTGCCGGCCAACGCCAGCGTGGCGCAGGCGCATGACATCGCCACGGAGATAGAAGGGATCTTGCGCCAGGCGATCGGTGAAGACACCGAGATAGAGACGCACCTGGAACCGCAGACGCCGCATTGGCTGACCAGCGAGGATGTCGATGCGCCGGAGCTGGCCGATATTCGTCGCATCCTGCAGTCGGCGCTGGAGCAGGGGGAGAGCGTGCAAGACGTACACAACGTCCGCGCGCGCAAGAGCGACGGCGGCATCATCGTCAACTTCCACTGCCGGGTGTCGCCGGCGGTCACCATCGCCGCCGCGCACGATGCGGTCGATCGTGTCGAGCGCCGGCTGCGCTCGCTTTATCCTGCCATCACGCGCGCGATAGGGCACGTCGAGCCGATCAAACCCGGCATTTGAATCAGCTCGGCCAACTGCGGGTAGAGCGCCGCGTTGGCCAGCAGCAGCGGGTTGCCGCGCCGCAACCCGTCGTTGTGCATAAAGTCATTCGCCACGCCGCCGGCTTCGCGCGTCAGCACCCAGCCAGGCAGGCTGTCCCAGGCATTCATGTGCGGTTCGTAATAGCCCAGCAGCCGACCGGCGGCCACCTGGGCGGTCATCAACGCGCCGGAGCCGCTGCGCACAAACATCCCTCCCGCCTGCAGCAGGCGACAGAGAAAGCCGCTGAATTCCGCCGCTGAAGCGCGCGGTGAAATCCCGACGCCCATCACGCCATCCGCGACGCTGCGCCCGGCATGCACGCCGATCGGTTCCCCGTTGAGAAAGGCGCCGTGGCCGCGACAGGCGCGGAACATCTCGCGGTGGTTGGGATCGTAGACCACGCCGATCGTCGGCTCGCCGTCGATCACCACGCCTATCGAGATACACCAGGTATGCAATCCGTTCAGGAAGCAGGCGGTGCCGTCAATCGGATCGACGACCCAAACGCAGGCGGCGTTTTCGCCGGTGCTGCCGCTTTCCTCGCCGAGAACCCCGTCCTGAGGAAAGCGCCGGCTGATCATGCGGCGGATCAGCGCTTCGACGCGGCGATCGGCCTCGCTGACCACGTCCTGCAGCCCCTGTTTGAAGTCGACAGCCAGAGTTTGCCGCCGTTGATAAAAGCTGAAAGCGAGATCGGCGGCGGCGCGGGCGATCTCACGCGCAAAGCGGTAGCGCGCCTCGATGTCCCGTGGGGAAAGTGAAGTCATGGCAGGCTCGATAGCAAAGAACGAATCGGGTTACCCTGCCATAAAAGGATGAAGGTAATGTGTCGCTCAGCGCGGCGGGGATGAAAAACGCAGCTGTATCACGGCATCGGGGGCCGAAAGCGGTTCGGTCGTGGCCCCGGCCGGTATTACCGCGCGCCAAAATGCCAGCCCGCGCGGATTATCCGGGCTGACCGACAGCGACCAACTGCCGGGGTGCTGCGCGAACAAGGCGTGGGCGGCCCGTTGCCCCAGCCCGGTGCGCCGCCATTCGGGCTTGATGTAGAACTCCGCCATTTCGACGGTGGCGCTGTCCAGGCGCCGGACCAACGCGAAACCGGCCGTTTGCCGATCGCTCAAAATCAAATAGGGGTAGCGGCCGGCCTCGCGCCAGTAGAGTGGCAAATAGGGGTAATCGCCATCGGCGCCCAGCTCGTGAAGGCAATCGGACAGCATGACCGCCAGCAGCGGCCGCTGCGCGAGCGAGGCTTGCTCCAGGGAAAATGTCATGTTGCACTCCGTCAAAAAACAGGCCGCCGGAAGGCGGCCTGTCAAGGTTAGCCCAGATTCAACCGGGCGGTGATGTCGGCAATCTCGCGGCGCCAACGCGCCTGAAGCGCCGGTTTCTGGTGCTTCGGCTTGCGCGCCAGGTCGTCCTCCAGTTTGCTTTCGAGGGCAAACAGGGCGGTCAACAGCGCTTCTTCGCTTTCCGGTCGCTCATGTGGCGTCGGGGCGTTTGCGTTGGCCTTGCCCGTCGCCGGCAACGTCGGCGCTTCACCCGCCAGGCGCTGATACACTGGCGCCAGATCGTGCCACTCCTCCAGTTTTTGCTGGTCGATCAGCCAAAAGCGGTTGCAGCTCTGTTCGATCAGCATCCGGTCGTGGGTGACCAACATGACGGCGCCGGCGAACTGGCGCAGCGTTTCCGCCAGCTCTTCTTTGCCCGCCATGTCCAGGTGGTTGGTGGGTTCGTCCAGCAGCAACAACGAATGGTTGGCCAGCGTCAGGCCGACGAACAGCAACCGTGAACGCTCGCCGCCGCTCAGCGAACGGATCTGCTGATGGTGGCGCAGGTAAGGGAAACCGGCGCCTATCAGCGCCATTTTCCGCTGTTCCTCGGTTAGCGGCGCAAACTGCGCCAGCGCTTCGCTCAACGTGTCCTCATCGTGCAGCTGTTGCAGGCTCTGATCGTAATAGCCGATGCGCACGCGCGGATGGAAGATCGCCGGGCGTTCCGAGGGAAGCTGATACGCCTGCCACAGCAAGCGCAGCAGCGACGATTTGCCACAGCCGTTGCGCCCGACGATGGCAATGCGATCGCCGCTTTTGACGCGCAGATGTTCCAGGCTGAACAGCACCGGCGCATCCGGCGCCGGGCGCACGGCCCATTGCGGCAGCGCCAGCAGGCGATCGGCGTCCAGCGCCTCTCCCTGCAGCCGCAGCCGCCACGGGCTGCCGGCGGTCAGGGTGGTCTGTTCGTCTTTCAACCGATCGACGCGCTTTTCCATTTGCTTGGCTTTGCGCGCCAGATCTTCGTTGTCGTAGACCTTGCCCCAGGTCGCCAGGCGTTTGGCGCTTTTTTCCACCCGATCGATCTCTTTTTGCTCGGCCTGGTGACGGTGCTCGTCCGCAGCGTCCTGTTCCGCCAGCGCGACGCGCGCAGCGGAGCAGGGCAAGCGGAAGAACTGCAGCGTTTTGTCGCGCAGGATCCAGGTGCAGTTGGTCACCTGATCGAGCAAATAGCGATCGTGCGACACCAGCACGAAGCTGCCGTTCCAGCTACGCAAGAACTGCTCCAGCCACAGCAGCGTGGGCAGATCCAGGTGGTTGCTGGGCTCGTCGAGCAGCAGCAGATCGGGCTGGCGGATGAGCGCGCGCGCCAGCAGCAGGCGGGTGTGCTGGCCGCCGCTGAGGGTGCCGGCGGTCAACGTCCAGCTCACAGGTTCAAATCCCAGTTCGGCAAGCAGCGCTTCACAGCGCCAGCGTTCGCTGAGGTGTTGGCCCGCGGGCAACTGCGCCAGTACCGCATCCAGCAGGGTGCTGGCGTGCAGCTCAGGCGGCAGGTGTTGTTCGATGCGCGCCATCAGGCATTGGTGTGACAATGTCACCGTTCCGCTGTGGATGGGCAGGGCGCCGCTGAGCAATTGCAGCAGGGTGCTTTTGCCACAGCCGTTGTCGCCGATCAAACCGATGCGATCGCCTTTTTTCAGGCTGAAGGAAATCTCGCTCAGCAGGGTGCCGAACGCGTTGTCGTAACCGACAGATTGTGCAGACAGTAGTGTGCTCATTGCTTACTCAAGAGTTACAGGCATGACAATGCCTATCGTCAAACATCGCTGACGACAACCCGGTAAGCCGGAGGGAAGATCCTGGATTTTAGTAAGCTTCGCTCAAGCTGGGTTATCGCAGCACGATACCGGTAATGCTTGAGCGACGACGATTACCAAAGAAGTGTGAGTGAAAAAACAATTCACACGTCAGCATAGTCAGTCTCCTTTTATTGGTTGCAGGTTAATCGGTGGCAGGAGTATAGAGCGCTTTGCGCCGCGCCGCCAGTGTAAAAGCGCCTGAATAATCAGCAAGCTAAGTACGACGGGCGCGCGTGGCACACAATGGGAATAATTACTGTATTTCGGCCGACATTAAGCAGCTATTATAATTAGCGTTTATGGTTAAGCGACGGTTCATCCGCCGCCTGTTCGTCTGTCTATCAGATAATGATGCTGAGCACTGAATTTATGTTAAAGCCTCGCCCGTTCCTGCTGTTGTTGTTATTGCTGTTGGGTTTGCAATTGACGCCGCTCGCCGCCGTCGCCGCCACCCAGGATGATCCCGCTGCCGAAAGCGCGCCCGATCCCGCTACGCAGCTGAAAGCCGCGCAAAAGCAGTTGGACAGCATGAAGCAGCTGGTTTCCAAAGCGACCACCGATACCCAGCTCAGCAAATTGCGGCTGGCGACCGACGATCTGGTCGCCGGCATGGAAAAGCTCGCCACCGATCTGCAGCCCGAGCAGGACAAACTGAAAGCGCAGCTGGACGTCCTGGGGCCGGCCCCGGCGGCCGGCGCGCTGCCGGAAACCCCGGCGGTAGCCCAGCAGCGCAACGCGCTGAACAACAGCAAGAAACAGCTGGACGATGCGGTAAAACGCGCGCAGGCCATCAAGACCAGCGCTTTCGATCTGGGGCAACAGATCGGCGATCTGCGCCGGGTGGCGTTTAAAACCCAGTTGGCGCTGAATACCGGCAGCATTTTGGGCATCAAATTCTGGGCGCCGGTGCTGCAGCCGTCCGAGAATGACGTGCAGCGGTTGGATCAGTTCAACGCCGAGATGAAAGCGGCCTGGGATGCCAGTTGGCAGGAGGAGTGGCGTTACGGCACGCTGGCGCTGTTGGCGCTGGCGGTGATTGTCTGGTCCTGGGGGCGCTATTTCTCCGAGCGTTTCCTCGCCTGGGTCAGCATCCGTTTCCTGCCGGACGGTCGTCTGCGCCGCAGCTTTATGGCGCTCGTCACCGTGGTGGTGACGGTGATCACCACCTCTATTGCGCTGAACCTGCTGTATTACGTCTTTGTTCGCGTGCAGCCGCTGCCGGTGATGCTGGAAGACTTCGCCGAAGGCTTCAACCGTCTGGGGATTTTCTGCGCGCTGATCGCCGGGCTGGGGCGTGCGGCGCTGTCGCTGAATCGCCCGTCGTGGCGTTTGGCTTCGCTGGACAATGAGGTGGCCGCCGGGCTGCGTTACTTCTCGCCGCTGCTGGCCGGCCTGGCGATGGCGTTCGGCACCGTGGAGCTGATCAACAACGTCGTCAGCGCCTCATTGGCCACCACCATCTTCGGCAACGGCCTGGTGGCGGGGCTGATCGGCATGGTGTTGCTGGCGGCGCCGCTGCGCGGCCAGCGCATTCGTCGCCGGCTGGAACAGCAGGGCGCGCACCTGGAAAAACGCACGCTGGTCGGCGGGCTGGTGCACATCGTCACCCTGGTCTGTTCGGTGGTGATCCTGCTTTCTCTGCTCATCGGCTATATCGCTTTCGCCCGCTTCCTGACCTACCAGCTGATCTGGGTGGTGCTGGTGCTGATGGCGTTCTATTTTATGGTGCTGTTCGCCACCGATTTGTGCGCCGCGCTGTTTTCGCCGCAGACCGTCAGTGGCAAGATGCTGAAGAAAACGCTCAGCTTCAAGGATCGCCATCTGGAGCAGATGGCGATCATCACCACCGCGCTGGCCAAATGTTCGCTGCTGCTGTTGATGATCGTCGCGTTGTTCAACGGCTCATTCGGCAGCACCACGCCGGGCTCGCTGATGAAGAAAATCGTCTCCATCCTGACCGGTGAAGGGCTGCAGCGTTTCAACATCGTGCCAGGTAACCTGCTCAACGCCGTGATCTGCCTGGCGATCGGCATCTATATTTTGCGCGCGGTGCGGCGCTGGCTGGGTTCTGAACTGCTGCCGAAAACCATCTCGGACGTCGGCATCCGCGCCTCGCTGGTGACGCTGTTCAGCAATATCGGCTATGTGCTGGTGATTCTGATCACCCTGGCGGCGCTGGGCATCCAGTGGAGCAACCTGGCGTGGATCGTCAGCGCCCTGTCGGTCGGTATCGGTTTCGGTTTGCAGGAGATCGTGAAGAACTTTATTTCCGGCCTGATCCTGCTGACCGAACGCCCGGTGAAGGTAGGGGATATGATCGGCATCGGCGGCGTGGAAGGCGACGTGCGGCGCATCAACGTGCGCGCCACCGAAATCCAGCTCAGCGACCGTTCCACCATGATCGTACCGAACTCGCAGCTGATCTCGCAGAACGTGCGCAACGCCACCATGGGCAACGCGCAAGGGGTAGTGACCATCGCGCTGACGTTCCCGACCTCTATCGATCCGGAGCAGGTGCGCAATATCTTGCTCAGCGCCTATAACGACTACGAAACCATTCTGGAAACGCCGGCGCCTTACGTGCGCTTTAGCCAGCTGGGGCCGGACGGCATTATCCTGAGCGTGACCGGCTACGTGCCGAGCCCGCGCATGGTCGGCGCCACCAAGAGCGAACTGCTGTTCAATATCCTCAAGCTGCTGCGCGCGCAGGAAGTGAGCCTGTCCAGCCCGCAGGAAGTGGTGTTTATGAAACAGCAGGCGACGCGATATCAGGCCAACGAAGAGGAACACTCCTCCTAGTCCTTCCTAAGGCGGCGGGCCATTAAGCGAAGGCCCGCCGAACGCGGCTAGTACATCGACGGCTCCACCGATTGCGAGCAGTCGCTGTTGGCGCTGGATTTGGTGCAGGTATAAGGCTCATTCGGCGATGCCGACGGCGCATTCGACGGGCCGCCGCCACCGCCGATACACCCACTCAGCATCAGCATCAAAAACACGAGAAGTAGTTTCTTCATCTCACCGTCCTCCATAGCAATTCCTTCTTTAAGTATATGTCGGGAAAGCGAACGGCACCGCTCGCCGGTGCTATCTATACAGCGGTATCTGTAGTGTCCTGATATCTCCCGATGACTTACGTGATACAGCAGACCATAAGTCCGCGGGTGGAGTCGCACACAAGACGGATCACTTTGGTATACAACGGTTGTACCGTTCGCAATATGTGTGTAAATCTGCACATTCGGCTCCTGGCTGTCTCTCTGCTATCGCTCCGTGATTGTCCATTAATGCACCTAATGCACCTAATGCACCGCACAGGGTAGTACGCCATACTGGTGGAAAACGTTATGCGACCAGTAAAAGTTGGGCAATAGCGCCGAGAAGCCGATCGCCGTTGGTCTAAATACTCGGGACATCGCCGATCCGTAATGTCTTCTGAACAAGCTGGAGGATTGCAGGAGTTTGATGAAGAACGCCTATGAAAAAGCCATCGAGCCGAAACCCGATCTGACGATGGGTTTCTTGCTGATGAAGCAATTTACGCTGGCTTCGGTTGCCGGTCTGGTGGAATCTTTGCGCTTTGCAGCGGACGAATCCTTCTCCAGCCGGCAGATTTTTTGCCAGTGGGAGTGGATGACCTGCGACGATCGGCCGGTCACTGCCAGCTGTGGTTTGCCCGTATCACCGACGGCGAAGCTCGATTTCTCCAGAGACTGGGACTATTTCGTGGTCGCAGGCGGATTGCTCGAAGAGACTCGCAACCCGCCAGAATGGTTGTTACAGGCGCTGCGGGATCTGCACGCCCGCAATATTCCAATCATTACGCTGTGCAGCGGAGCGTTCGTTGCCGGTAACGCCGGGCTGCTGGATGATCATCACTGCGCGATCCACTTCACTACCCGCGACGAGTTTCGGCTTCGTTTTCCAAAAGCCATTCCGGTAATCGACAAAACCTATATTAAAGACGGCGGGATTATCTCCTGTCCGGGCGGCATGGCAATTGACCTGGCGGCCGATCTGATCCGTCAGCATTGCGGCCTGGTACGCTCGCAGAAGGTACTGAAGTATCTTCTGATGGACGCGCCACAACCTGCCGGAAAGGCGAAGCAGAAAGCCCCGCTTAATGCACCGGATGTGTACGAGAACGAACGGGTCAGTAAGGTAATTGAATTTATGAAACAGCACCTTGATTCACCGATCCCGCTCGCCGACGTGGCGGATTTTGCGGGTGTAACCTTTCGTCAGCTCAATCTGATATTCACCAAATGCACTGGCTATTCAGCAGCCGTTTACTGGCGCAGTATGCGGCTGGAGCAGGCGCGGAAGCTGATGGCCGATTCAAGTAACAGTATTAACGACATTGCCACCGCGACCGGATTTTCGGACGCGTCGCATCTCATTTCGTGGTTTCGTAAGCAATACGGTGAGACACCGAGTTCGTTCCGCAAGCGACGTAGGGAAGTGGAAAAGTTGGTGAAGGAGTAAAAAGGGCTGCAGTTATGCAGCCCCGGTGAATCAAAGAGAGTGCCGTTTCGGTATTACCCCCTGCATTGAAACCTTGTTACGCGGAGGTTCATCCTCTAACGAGGAGGCATCTTCCAGACTGCGTGCATTGGTTTCCGGTGCCATGAACCACGACACTATCAGACCAAAGAAAGTGATCGCTGCAGCGATATACATCGTCGGACCAATCCCAATATTCTGTAGAGAAAGCGGCACCAGCCAGGTACCCACCGCCGCGCCGATGCGCGACAGCGACGTCCCTACGCCTACGGCACCGGCGCGAATTTCAGTCGGGAAGATCTCATTGGGATAGACCAACTGCAGCACCTGCGCTCCTCCGATGAACAGCGCGTACAGACCGAACATCAGCAGGATCACCGCAGACGGCCCATCACGCAGAAAGCCTAGCAGCAACAGCGCAAGGCCTGACCACAGGAAACTGTGCAGCAGCAGCTTACGGCGTCCCAGGACATTAATCAGGCGAGTCGCGATGACGCAGCCCACCACGAACAGCAGGGTAATAGCAACCGACCCGTAGGATGCCCAGCCGCCTCTAAGGTGCAGCGCATCCAGCACCTTAGGGGCAAAGGCATAGACGGCAAATACCGGAATGACGGAGCAGGTCCAGAAAATCGCCACAAACGCCATGCGCTTGCCGTAACCGGAGTGGAGCAGGTTGGCAAAGGAGAGGTTTTTGCTTTCAGCCTGCACCGGTAAGTTATCCAGACCAAATTCAGGGCCGTAAACGCGGCGGATGATCGCCTCTGCCTCGGCATGGCGGCCTTTGCTTAACAGCCAGCGCGGGGATTCCGGGGTGCCCAGACGCACGATGAACAGCACCGCGCCAATGATGGCCGTACTCGCCAGCGTCAGGCGCCAGGCGTCAGGTCCACCAAAATTAAGAATGGCTTCGCCGGCCAGGTACGCCACGGCTGCGCCCGCGAACCAGAGGATGGTCAGCGTCGCGAGGCAGGGGCCACGGTTTTTCTTCGGCAGAAACTCCACCAGGAAAGCGGTCGCGACCGGGTATTCAATCCCGACGGCGACGCCATTCATAAAGCGCAGCGCAAACAGCACTTCACCGCTTTGCACCCAGTATTGCGCCAGAGAGCAGACGACAAACAGCGTCGGCCCAACGAAATAGAGTACGCGGCGGCCAAGACGGTCAGTCAGCGCACCGCCGATAAAACCACCGAAGAAGATACCGATCAGCGCCGAGGCGGCAATCAATCCTTCCCAGAATGCGTTCAGGCCGAGTGCTGGGGAGACTTTCATCATGGCGATGCCGATAATACTGAGCACGTAGCCATCGACAAAGGATCCACCTCCCGAACGCACGGTCAGCAACCGGTGAAAGCGGTTAAGGGGGACATCTTCTACAGAAATGGTATTTGACATGGTAACTCCTGTCTTTCCCCGATGTCGTCGGATTAACGACCTGCAACGGGTACACGAAACCATTGCCGCTAATCCGACGATCGCGGTTTAAATGTAGGTGAGTTAATATTGTTGAAGCGAACGTAATGAATATTTTTTCTGTTAATTTCGGTCGTTCATTATAAATACTCCTCCGGTGCAGGATGGTCGGGTAAGATGTTTTTATTGTTAGGGTCTTACTTACTTTCTTTTATTGCAGGTGAGGCTTTCGGCGCAGTGCTGCGGGTAGACCACCAGCAGAGCAGCGAGCCCAGACTCACCATGGCAGTGCCTTGCCAGAACGCGATGTTCAGGTGTGACTTCAACATAACCGCAGCCAGTACCGCCGAGATAATCGGGATAAAGTACGAAGCGGCCGCCAGCACTGTCACATTGCCGTGTAGAATGCCGACGTTCCAGGCGGCATAACCAAACCCCATGGCGATGGCGGCCAGCAATAAACTTATCCATGTATGCCAGGAGAGAATAAATTCTGGTTGCGGTGAAATGAGGTATTTCCCCCATAACGTTAGTGCGGTCAAAATAAAGAACAGGGTAATGCCGTTATTGCCATTGGCGATGATTTTGGTGACCACGCAATATATTGCCCAAATAATGGCACCACTAAATGCCAGGCCATAACTGAGCGGATTTTCCATTACGTTATGGGTCATCTCCGTGAAAGAGAAACCCCGTTCGCCTCCTAATACCCGGCAAATTCCGGCGACGGCTAAAATGACGCCTGGAATAATCAGCGGGCTGGTCTTTTGTCGGTTCACGATAACCGACAGTAATATGGTCATACTCGGCCAGAGATAGTTCACCATCCCGACCTCAATTGCCTGACGGCCGGAATGGGTGAAGCCCAGCGACAGCGACAGACAGAGTTCATAACAGACAAACAGGATGCTGCCGAGGATCAGATAGCTCGGTGGAAACAGCCGCAATTTCGGGAAGCCAACGGTGAATAACAGCAGGACTGCGCTACAGGTGTAGATCAGCGCCGCGCCGCCCACCGGGCCGAAACCTTCGCTCACGCTTTTGATCAACCCAACGATCGCGCTCCACAGCAGGATGGCTATCAGTCCGATGAGCGTCGCTTTTTTCTGGGGCATACCCTGTACCTCTGTTTACATTTTCATCACAAACGAAGCCGTTTGCTGTTAAATTCTGGTTAAATCCTGCCTTAAAGCTATGCCTCCGTTTTGGCGCTGTAAATATGCCTCAGGAGGCAAAAATTCCGGAATGTGATCGTTATCTGAAATCATGTAGAAAATTACTACGTCAAAAACTAAATTTTAACTAATTGATTTTTAAAAATTAAAAATTAAATTCGTGTAGAATTTTTCTATTCATTGGTATTTATGTTGTATTTTTAATGTATACAAAAAATATTCATTCATTGACCCCTTTCACATCCGTGTGCAAATTCTTAACAAACGCAGCCTGGCGGGCTGCTGAACAGACCATCACGGTCGTGAATTCCCTTGGAGGTTATCGTGTTGACATTTGAAGGTATCTACACCCCGGCAATTACCCCTTACGCGGCCGATGGCAGTATTGATTTCGCCCGCTTTGCGGATGTGCTGGAATCCCTGATTGAAGGTCGAGTTCACGGCATCATCATTGGCGGTTCAACCGGCGAATACTATGCCCAGAGCGCCGAAGAACGTAAGGCGCTGGCCGAGCATGCGCGTCAAGTCATTGGCAACCGTCTGCCGCTGATTGTTGGAACCGGGGCAATCCGCACCGAAGATGCGGTGGACTACGCGAAGCATGCCCGCGAGATTAAAGCCGACGCTATTCTGGTGACCTCGCCGCCGTACGCGCTGCCTACAGAGCAGGAAAACGCCCATCACGCGCTAACAGTGGATAAAGCCGCGCAGCTGCCGATCATGCTCTACAACTACCCAGGCCGTATGGGGATCACCATGGGTGAAACCTACTTCCACGAGGTAAGCCGCTCGTCCAACGTGGTCGCCATTAAAGAAAGCTCAGGCGATTTCAATAACCTGCATTTGCTGGCCTGTAAATTTCCGAACATTGCGCTTTCCTGCGGCTGGGACGATCAGGCGCTGGAGTTCTTTGCTTGGGGAGCACGCAGCTGGGTGTGCGCCGGTTCTAACTTTATTCCGCGTGAGCACGTGGCGCTGTATGAGGCTTGCGTGGTGGAAAAAGATTTCGCGAAAGGCCGAAAAATTATGGCCGCCATGATGCCGTTGATGAACTTCCTCGACGGCGGCAAGTTTGTGCAGTCCATCCGCTATGGCTGCGAGCTGAACGGCCTGACCTCGGGTCAGGTGCGTGCGCCGCTGCAAAGTCTGGACGAAGAAGAGAAAGTGCAGCTGAAAGCGGTGATTGCCGGGGTGAAACGCAACGTAGCTGCGGTCACGGCGGCGTAAGGGGGCAGGATGAAACAGCTTCAGACACTCAACGAAGTAACGCGCTTGGCGCATGAACTTACGCTTCCTGACAAGGCGTTTATCAATGGCCGTTTCGCCCCGGCGCATTCCGGTAAAACCCTGACGACGTACAACCCGGCGACCGGTGAAGCCATCGGAAATCTTGCATCCTGCGATGAATCCGACGTTAACGTGGCGGTGAGCGCGGCTCGCATAGCCTTTGAGGCCGGAAGTTGGAGTAAGTTGGCTCCGGGCGAACGCAAGGCGGTGCTGCTAAAACTGGCGGCGCTGATGGAACAGCAGCTCGCATCGCTGGCGGTGCTTGAAAGCCTCGACAGCGGCAAGCCGGTCAGCGAGTGTCTGGCAGTGGACGTACCGGAGACTATCCATGTGCTGAAGTGGCATGCGGAAGCCATCGACAAGCTTTACGATCACACGGCGCCGGCAGGCAATAATGCGATGGCGCTGATAGTACGTGAACCGATAGGCGTAGTGGGCTGCGTTCTGCCGTGGAACTTCCCGCTACTGATGCTCGCCTGGAAAATTGGCCCGGCGTTGGCGGCAGGGTGTTCGGTGGTGGTGAAACCGGCTGAACAGACTTCTCTGACGTCGCTGCGCGTGGCTGAACTGGCGTTTGAAGCGGGCGTTCCTGTGGGCGTGTTGAATATTGTGACCGGGACCGGAAAAGAAGTCGGCGAGCCGATTGGTTTGCATCCGGATGTTGATATGGTGAGCTTTACCGGGTCCACCGCGACCGGACGTCGCTTCCTGCACTATGCGGCGGAATCCAATCTCAAAAAGGTCGTGCTGGAGTGCGGTGGCAAAAACCCGGCGCTGGTGTTTAACGATGCCGACGATATCGCTGCGGTTGCCGGACATGTGCTTAACGGTGCGTTCTGGAACATGGGCGAGAACTGCTCCGCGACCTCGCGCCTGCTGGTGCAGGAAGAAGTGAAGGAGACGCTGTTGGCGGAGATGGCGAAGCAACTCGGCAGCTGGACGATGGGTAACCCGTTCGATCCGCGCAATCGGCTGGGTGCGATGATCTCTCCAGAGCACTTTAGTAAGGTGAGCCGTTATCTTGATATCGCGCGCCAGGAAGGGTTACCTATTCTGCACGGAGGTAACACGAAGCAGGGGGCTTACGTGCAGCCGACCATTATCGATGGCGTGACGCCGGAAAGCGCGCTGTTCCGGGAGGAGATCTTCGGCCCGGTGCTGTGCGTCACCACGTTTAAAACCGAAGCCGAGGCCATCGCGCTGGCCAACGACACCCCATACGGACTGGCGGCATCGGTTTATACCGGCAAGCTTAATCGCGCCATTCGCGTTTCTCGCGCTATTCGCGCCGGAACAGTGACGGTGAACTGCTTCGGAGAGGGGGACGCAACCACGCCGTTTGGCGGCTACAGGCAGTCCGGTTTTGGCGGTCGCGATAAATCAGTGTTTGCGCTTGACCAGTACACCGAGCTGAAGACCATCTGGGTTGATGTTGCTGAAGACGACGCCTGAAGCCGTGCTTAGCGGCCTGGAAGACAGAATTCATTTCTATTTCTGTCTTCTGGTGGCGGTGGGGCTGTCGAAGAAGCTGGGACGCATTACCGCTAACCGGCAAAAAAATGCCTTTATTATTAAATGGCTAAAGAATGCTCGGGAGATGGGATCTTTCCATCAACGCGCCGACAGTGAAATTGTCTGGCTGCGTGGGGAGATCCTGCGTCATTCGCCCGATCGGGATCCGGAACCGGTTCTGATGCTCATTTACCGGACAGCCAGTAAAATGCACAGAACGTGATCGCCGTTGCGGATAAATTTTGCCGTAGCTTACCTTTATCTGTAGGTTAAGCAGCATCATAGTTAAGTATCACGGGTCGATTTTCAGGAGGCGGTAATGAGAACGGGTAAGACAGCGCTGTACGAGGATCTCAAGCGGCTTATCTTAACGATGGAACTCGACCCGGATGCGCTGCTGGATGAAGCCAGTCTGACCGCTCAGTACGGCCTGTCACGGACACCGGTGCGCGAAGTGTTTCAGCGCCTGGCAGGTGAAGGGTATCTCGAGATCGTTGAAAAGCGTGGCGTCCGCGTGATCCCCATGAGCCATGCCACGCTGCGCAACTTCTTCCTCGTGGCACCGATGATTTATGCAGCCACCGGGCGCCTTGCAGCTCAGCACTACAAACCCGCGCAGTTGAAGGCGCTTAAAGAGACGCAAAAGCGCTTTCGCAAAGCGGTTCAGAGCCATGATGCCGAAGCGCTGGCTCTGGAGAACAACCGCTTTCACGAGATCATGGGGGAAATGGCGGCTAACCCCTATTTGCAACCGAGCCTCGGACGCTTGCTGATCGATCATTGCCGTATCGGTCACACGTTTTTCCGTCCACGTAATGATGACATGGAGCGGCGTTTACAGCTGGCTGCCGATCATCACGATGCATTTATCGTCGCGCTGGAAGCGCACGATGAGCAGGCGGTGGTGGATCTGGTGTTCGAACACTGGGAACTCTCTCGGGAAAACATGGAGATCTTTATTGCGCCGCAGGCGCTTAAGGCTGATGAGCGCATCCAGTCACCTGAATAACCTCACCTGATAACGTGCCTCCAGGCGTTCGCTGGGGGCCTATTTTCAAATCGTCGCACGCCCTGAGCGTTACTCGCGCGGGGCTTTGCCACGTCGTAATTAACCGGAATTTAACTATTTTTATACTTGTTGTATACGTGGGATATTCATCACGTATTCATTTTTCCGGCATGGATAACATGAGTCCATACCGCGCTTACTGACCTGCTAAGCGCAAAGAAAAATAACAGCGAACCGGAGTAAACAGCGTGCAAAAGATCACTTCTCTCCCTGCTGATGACGCCCTGCCAGGGTGGTATCACACCAGCCCATCACGCCCCCCACGGCCTGCTCACGTGGGGCAAAAACAGGCTCGCTGGGCTATTGTAGGGGCTGGGTTAACCGGGCTGGCAGCCGCCCGCCAGATGGCGATCCACTTTCCTGACGATGAAATTGTACTGATTGAAGCACAGGAAGTGGGCTATGGCCCCTCCGGACGCAATGCGGGTTTTGCTATTGATGTACCGCACGATATCGGCGCGAAGGATTACATCGGCGATGTCAGAACCGCCAGGCTTATCCTGCAGCTCAATACGCTGGGGCAGAACTATCTGCGTGCTATTGTGCAGGAGCACGGAATTGAGTGTCAGATGTCAGAATCCGGGAAATACCAAGCTGCGGTGGGCGAGCAGGGCGTAGCGATTCTTGAGGCCTACCGCCGTGGGCTAGAGAAGATTGGCCGCGAAACGCAGATGATAACGGGCGAGGATCTATCTGACCACATCGGCACCCGTTACTACAAACAGGCGCTTTATATTCCCGGCACGATCCTGCTGCAACCGTCGGCGTTGGTGAAAGGGCTGGCGAACAATCTGCCATCGAACGTGACGCTTTACGAGTATACGCCGATCACGGCTATTAATTATGGTGACAAAGTGACGCTGGTGCATGACAAAGGCAGCATCTCGGCGGATAAGTTGATTCTGGCGAACAACGCGTTTGCGTCACACTTTGGCTTCCTGCGCGGACGCCTGCTGCCGACCTTCCTATATGGCAGTCTGACCCGCCCGCTGACAGTCGACGAGCAGGCCCAACTAGGCGGCAAGCCGGTCTGGGGGGTTATCCCCGCGCATCCGTTTGGCAGCACCGTCCGGCGGACGGTGGATAACCGTATTCTGGTGCGCAACAGCTTCAGCTTCCATCCAGATGGCCACCCGCGCGAGCACCATCTTAGGCGCTTTATCGTTAACCACCGTAAATCCTTTGAGCGTCGCTTCCCGATGCTTAACCAGGTTGATTTCGCCTATTCCTGGAGTGGGGCGATTTGTCTGTCGGAGAATCATGAGGGTTTTTTCGGCCAGCTGGCACCCAACGTGTACGGCGCGCTGTGCTGTAACGGGTTGGGCATCACTCGCGGCACGGCCACCGGCAAACTGCTGGCGGATATGATTGCCGGTGAGAGCAATGAGTTGATCGACTTCCTTGTGGCGTCACCGGGCCCGAATAAAACCCCGCCAGAGCCTTTCCTCTCCGTTGGCGTTAATTCGGTACTGAAATGGGGACAATATAGAGCAGGCCTGGAGGTTTAGTCTTTCTCACCCGAACCATGATCATGACCAAGCCGATTTACAAAACCATTCATTTGAGACATTTCTCGGTTGGACCAGGGCTGCTGTTGCCGCCCTGGCAAACGTAAATTCTCGCCGATGTGATGCCGCCGCCTGCGCGTTGACGTGCGCTGTTCTATGCTGGAGGCGGGGCATTTTGACATCATCGGGAGGGCTTCATGAGCGAAAGCATCGTGGTCAGGCCGCTGGAAGCGCGGGATTACGCCGCCTGGCTGGCGCTGTGGCGAGGGTATAACGCATTTTACGGCCGTGAGGGAGCCACGGCGCTGCCGGACGAGGTGACGCAGACCACCTGGCGGCGTTTTTTCGACGCCTACGAACCGATGTTTGCGCTGGTCGCGGAGCATCAGGGTCAGGTGGTCGGGTTGACACACTATCTCCTGCACCGCAGTACCAGCCAGCTGCAGCCTAACTGTTATCTGCAGGATCTGTTCACTGCGGAGACGGTGCGCGGCAAAGGCGTAGCACGGGCGCTGATCGCGGCGGTCTACGAGCGTGCGCAGCAGCTGGGGTTGCCGCGCGTTTATTGGAATACCCACGAAACCAACCAGACCGCCATGCGGCTGTACGACAAGGTGGCGGAGCGCCCCGGTTTTGTGATGTACCGCAAGGCGCTTTGACGTGGGGTGAAAAAATCTCCGCTCATTGCCCAATCTTATTTTATTTTTTATGAAAAAGGCGGCGATTTTTGCCGGTAACAGGCCGGCTGGGGCGCGGAATGCTCAGAGTGGCGCGGCCGCTTCAGCAGTTTCTGCGCCAGACGAGTAACTGCTATCAATACATTGATACACAAATGTATTTTCCCTTAATGAATAAACAGGTGCTCGGGCCGCCAAAACTGGCAATAATAGGCGGGTCGGCCGCTTATCTTCTCCTCATCGTCGACGGTTGTGACACGAACAAATTGTCACCTTACGCAGCAGAAGTCTCTGGATCCAAGATGCAAACCACCTCGTTGTCCGATACCCGGAAAATCTGGCCCGCACTCACCGTCTTTTTATTGGTGTTCGCAGTTTGCCTGTTGGGCATCGTCAGCCGTCCCGTCGGATTTTTGGCGGTATTCTGGCCGGTCAACGCCGTATTGCTGGCGGTTCTGGTACGCCGTCCGCAGTGGGCCACGCGCGCCGGCTGGGGCATGGCGGTGCTGGGGTATCTGGCGGCGGATCTGTTGACCGGCAGTTCGCTGCAAAAAGCGTTGCTGCTGAACGCCGCCAATCTGACCGGCGTGGTGGTGGGGCATCTGCTGTTCATGCGGCTGTCGCCATCGGCGCGCACGCTGCAGCGTGGCGCCTCCAGCATGTACCTGTTCGGTATCTGCCTGGCTGCCGCCGCCGCGACCGGCGTGGTGGGCGCGGCGGCCTCGCAGTGGCTGTTCGGCAGGCCCTATTTGACCTCGCTGGCGCTGTGGTTCTCGTCCGAATTTACCAACTACGTCACGCTGATGCCGTTCATTCTGGCGTTTCCCGCCGATTGGCGGCATCGCCTGCGCGCGACCTGCGCCATGCTGATGCAGCGCAGCCAATGGCCGCATGCGGGGGGGAAACTGGCGGTGTTGGCGCTGCTGGCGCTGGCGGCGGTCTGCAGCGTGCTGATCGGCGGCCCCGGCGCAGTGATCTTTCCAATGCCGGTGCTGCTGTGGCTGGCGATGTCCTTTTCGCTGTTCAGCACCATGATCGCGGTGCTGGTTTATGTGCTGTGGTGCCATCTGGCGATCGATTTCGGGTTGCTTAGCACGACGCTCGACATGAAGGTGCTGCAGAACACGGTATCGATGCGCCTGGGCATCGCGCTGCTGGCGCTGGGGCCGATCGCCGTCGCCAGCATGAACTATGCGCGCAATGCGCTGCTGCGCACGCTGGAGCACGTGGCGAATCACGATGCGCTGACCCACGTGCTGACGCGCAATGCGTTTATGCAGCGCGGCGAGCGGGTGATTGATCAAAAGGGTGAGCTGGTGTGCGTCATGATGCTCGATATCGACTATTTCAAATCGATTAATGACCGTTTCGGCCACGACGGTGGCGATCAGGCGCTGATGGCCTTTACCCGCGCCATCGCCGCCGATCTGAGCGTCGATGACCTGTTCGGCCGCATGGGTGGGGAAGAGTTTGCCATCGTCTCGACGCTCGGCCAGCCGCAACAGGGGTTGCTGCTGGCTGAACGGCTGCGGCAACGCATTGAGACGGAATCGATCACCATGCCGGCCGGCCATCCGCTGCAGATCACCGTCAGCATCGGCATGGTGACCTGTCTGGGCGGTTCCGGCCACAGCCTGACCGACCTGCTCAAACTGGCGGATCTGGCGGTATACAAAGCGAAAAACGCCGGCCGTAACCGGGTTGCCACGCCGGAATCTTACCTGCCGAACGATCCTGACCGCTGAACTTCCGATCCGGGCCGCGCGCCTGCCGTCTAAACTGGTAGGGGAGCGCGGGCAACGTTGCCCGTGCTGAACCGACTGTCCTTAATCAGACAAGAGGATACCAGAATGAAATACGTAGACGGGTTTGTGGTGGCGGTGCCGGCCGCCAACAAGGAGGCTTATCACCGGCTGGCGGCTGCAGCGGCGCCGCTGTTCAAAGAGTTTGGCGCCACGCGCATCGTAGAGTGTTGGGGCGATGACGTGCCCGACGGCAAACTTACCGACTTTCGCGGCGCGGTGAAGGCGCAGGAGGGCGAAGTGGTGGTGTTCAGCTGGATAGAGTATCCCTCCAAGGCGGTTCGCGACGCCGCCAACGAGAAAATGATGAACGATCCGCGCATGAAGGCGCTGGGCGAGATGCCGTTTGACGGCAAACGCATGATCTTCGGCGGGTTCGCGCCGATCCTCGATGCGTAAAGGAGGCGCAGATGGCCAGAATTACGCAACATCTGTGGTTCGAAAAAGACATGGAAGCGGCGCTGAATTGCTATGTCGCGCTGATCCCCGGTTCGTCTGTGAACTGGTTTTCCGATCTGCCGGCGGATACGCCGAGCGGCCCGGCCGGCAGCGTGAAGCTGGCTTCCTTCACCCTGGGCGACCAGCGCTATGCGGCGATCGAAGCCGGACCGTTGGATCCGTTCAATCACAGCTTCTCCGTGATGGTGGAATGCGACGATCAGGCGGAGGTCGACCGGCTGTGGGACGCGTTGAGCGGGGGCGGTGAGGCGGAGCAGTGCGGCTGGCTGCGCGATCGTTGGGGGCTGTGCTGGCAGATCGTGCCGCGGCGCCTGACCGAGTTGATGAACGATCCCGACGCCGCCCGCGTGCGGCGGGTCACGGAAGCGATGCTGCTGATGGACAAAATCGACATCGCCGGCCTGGAAGCGGCGGCGCGGGGCTAGCGGAAAGAGAACGAGGAAGAGAAAGGATGCATCGAGAGCGGCACAGTATTGAACGCATCGGCTGGCTGCGGGCGGCGGTGCTCGGCGCCAACGACGGCATCGTCTCAACGGTCAGCCTGCTGCTGGGCGTGGCGGCGGCCAGCGCCTCGCATTCCGCGCTGATGATCGCCGGCGTCGCCGGGTGGGTGGCGGGCGCGATGTCGATGGCCACCGGCGAGTACGTGTCGGTGTCGTCGCAGGCGGACACCGAAAAGGCCGCGCTGGCGGAGGAACAGGCGGAGCTGCTCGAAGACTATCCGGGGGAGTTCCGCGAACTGACGTCTATCTACGTGCATCGCGGGCTGGACCCGGTGCTGGCCCGGCAGGTGGCGGAAAAGCTGATGGCGCATGATGCGCTGGAGGCCCACGCGCGCGACGAACTGGGCATTTCCGCCGCCACGCGCGCCCGGCCGCTGCAAGCCGCGTTGGCATCGGCCCTCAGTTTCTCTCTCGGCGCGCTGTTGCCGCTGCTGGTGGCGCTGTGGGTGCCGGTTGCCTGGACACGGCCGGCGCTGGTGGCATCGGCGCTGATGTCCCTCGGCATTCTCGGCGGCATCGCCGCGAAAACCGGCGGTGCGCCGATCTTGCCGGGCGTGGCGCGTATCCTGATCTGGAGCGCCCTGGCGATGGCGGTCTCCTCCGGCGTCGGCATGCTGTTTGGCGTCGCGGCCGGGTAGCGCCGTGTTTGCATTAATCTGGTACACCTCAAGCTCAGTATTTATCATTTGTCAGCCGCCGGCGTTCACGGCATGGTGACGGCAACGCCAAATCAGTCAGGGACTCTTATGCAAAAATCACAGATTCAACCGTGGATTGCGCAGCATCCGCTGTTGCAACGAATGGTCGCCCTCGAGCCGATCACCTGGTTCAATCCGCGTGCGACAACGCTGGCCGCAGGCTTGCCCCATGTTGGCCTGACCGCCGCCGACGTCGCCGAAGCGGAGCAGCGCCTGGTGCGCTTCGCGCCTTATCTCGCCGCGGCCTTCCCCGAAACCCAGCCCACTGGGGGGATCATCGAATCGGAGCTGGTGGCGATCCCCGCCATGCAGCAGGCGTTGGATCGGCGCTATGGGCAGACGTTGGGCGGGCGCCTGCTATTGAAAAAGGACAGCCATCTGCCGATCTCCGGCTCAATCAAGGCGCGCGGCGGCATCTACGAGGTGCTGACGCACGCGGAGACGCTGGCGCTGGAGGCGGGGCTGCTGCAGACCGGCGACGACTACGCCCGGCTGTTTTCCGACGAGTTTCGTCAGTTCTTCCGCCAGTACCGCATCGCCGTCGGCTCGACCGGCAACCTGGGGCTCTCGATCGGCATCATCAGCGCGCGGTTGGGGTTTGACGTCAGCGTGCACATGTCGGCGGATGCGCGGGCGTGGAAAAAGCAAAAGCTGCGCGATAACGGCGTAACGGTGGTGGAGTACGCCGAAGATTACGGCGTGGCGGTCGAGCAGGGGCGCAAACAGGCGGCGAACGATCCGCGCTGTTTCTTTATCGACGATGAAAACTCGCAAACCCTGTTCCTCGGCTACGCGGTGGCCGGCGGCCGCCTGAAGCGGCAGTTCGCCGAACAGGGCATCGTGGTGGACGCGCAGCATCCGCTGTTCGTGTATCTGCCGTGCGGCGTTGGCGGCGGGCCGGGCGGCGTGGCGTTTGGCCTCAAGCTGGCGTTCGGCGATCACGTTCACTGCATTTTCGCCGAGCCGACCCATTCGCCCTGCATGCTGCTCGGGGTTTACAGCGGGCTGCATGACGGCATTGCGGTGCAGGATCTTGGCATCGACAACCGCACCGCGGCGGATGGGCTGGCGGTGGGGCGCGCCTCCGGCTTTGTCGGCCGGGCGATGGAGCGCCTGCTAAGCGCGTTCTATACCCTGAGCGACGAAGAAATGTTTGCGCTGCTCGGGTTGTTGGACAGGCACGAGCATCTCCAACTGGAGCCGTCCGCGCTGGCTGGTATGGCCGGGCCGTGGCGTGTTGCAGCCCATGCGAAGGCGCTCAGCGAGCAAGGCATCAGCGCCGAGAGTCTGGCGCAGGCGACGCATCTGGTGTGGGCGACCGGTGGCGGCATGGTGCCGCCGGCGGAAATGGCGAAGTATCTCGCCGCCGGGCAGACGGCGGATTAAGGCGCAGTAAAAAGGGGCGAAAATCGCCCCTGATTGTCTGTCGTGCGGTTACAGCTGTTCGCCGTTGCTGGCGATCACCCGGCGATACCAGTCGAAGCTCTTCTTGCGCGAACGCTCGAGCGTGCCGGTGCCGTCATCATGCTTGTCGACGTAGATGAAGCCGTAGCGTTTGCTGTACTCGCCGGTGGTGAATGACACGCAGTCGATGCAGCCCCACGGCGTATAGCCGATCAGGTCTACGCCGTCTTCAATCACCGCTTTTTTCATCTCTTCGATATGGGCGCGCAGATAGTCGATGCGGTAGTCATCGTTGATCCGGCCGTCCGCTTCCACCTTGTCGAAGGCGCCGAAGCCGTTCTCCACGATAAACAGCGGCTTCTGGTAGCGTTCATACAGCACGTTCAGCGAATAGCGCAGCCCGACCGGATCGATCTGCCAGCCCCAGTCGGAGGCCTTGACGTGCGGGTTCGGCACGTTGCCCGGGAAGCCGAACATGCCGTCGCTGCCGTCCACCGCGTTAGCCTGCAGGGCGTTGCTCATGTAATAGCTGAAGCCGATGTAGTCGGTGCAGCCTTCGCGCAGGATCTGCGCGTCCTGTGGCTGCATCTCGATTTTCAGCCCTTTGCGTTCCCAATCGCGCAGCAGGTAGCTTGGGTAGTAGCCGCGCATCTGCACGTCGGTGTAGAGATAGCGTTGGTGCATCGCCTCGACGGCGTACATCACGTCGTCCGGCTTGCAGGAATACGGGTAGAACGGCACGCAGGCCAGCATGCAGCCGATCTTGAATTCCGGATTGATCTGATGACCGAGTTTGACCACCTGCGCGCTGGCGACGAACTGGTGGTGCAACACCTGGTACAGCGCCTGTTCCGGGTTGTCTTCCTGGGTGTAATCCACGCCGGAACAGCAGTAGCCGAACAGTGGATAACGGTAGTTGCTCTGGTTGTTGATCTCGTTGAAGGTCATCCAGTACTTCACTTTTTCGCGGTAGCGGCGCATCACCACCTCGCTAAAGCGCACGAAGAACTCCACCACCCGGCGATTTTTCCAGCCGCCGTAGGCTTTCACCAAATGGTAAGGCATTTCGAAGTGGGACAGGGTGATCACCGGCTGGATGCCGTATTTCAGCAGTTCGTCGAACAGATCGTCGTAAAACTGCAGGCCGGCCTCGTTCGGCGCCGCTTCGTCGCCGTTCGGGAAGATGCGCGTCCAGGCGATTGAGGTGCGGAAGCATTTGAAGCCCATCTCGGCGAACAGCGCCACGTCCTGCTTATAGCGGCCGTAGAAATCCACCGCTTCGTGGTTGGGGTAACGGTAGCCGTCGAGCACGCCGTCGGTCATCACGCGATCCACGCCGTGCGAGCCGCCGGACAGCACGTCGGCGATGCTGGGCCCTTTGCCGCCCCGATCCCAACCGCCTTCAACCTGGTGCGCGGCGACCGCGCCCCCCCACAGAAAATCCTTCGGCAACTGTTTCATCGTCAATGTCTCATCGGTTTATTTAATGAAGGGTAATAACGCTGCGTTGAGAATAGAGTAGCAAGACCGAAAGAAATGTCACGATATAACAAATCACCGTGAAAAGTGATTTGTCACAATAAAAAAACAGCCTGTTTTATTTTGCCGAATTAATATGCCCGAGCCGTTTACCGATGGTTTCAATAATGTAAAGTACGGGGATCTGCGTGGTGATATTGTGATGCCCGCCGATCAAATGCTGCGGAACGTGGTAGGAGAGGTTGAAGTCCGCCAGCCGCGCCAGCGAAGAGGTTTCGTTGTTGGTGATGCTGATGATCTTGCAGTGGTGCAGGCTGAACTGGCTGGCCAGCCGCAGGATCTCTTCGGTTTCGCCGGTGACCGACAGCATGATCGCCACCGCGTTTTTATACATGTCGCTGTTGACGGGATAATAAGGATCGTCGATGTGGGTGCTGAATTTCCCGACGTTGGAAAAGAAACGCGCGCCGTATTTCCCCAATGCGCCTGAGGTGCTGATACCGACGAAAATAATCCGCTCGGCGGCGGCGATATGGTGCACCGCCTGATCGATCAGCTGATTAAACTCTTCGTTGCTGACGCTTTTAAAAAAGCTGAGGATTTCGCCGATGCCGGAATCGACCGGCGGCGCGTCGGTTTGTTCCAGGTACAGCTTGAAACGGATGCGAAATTCCGAATAGCCATCACAGCCCATTTTCTTGCAAAACCGCAGCACGGTGGTGGTGGACACGCCGGCGGCCTCGGCCAGTTCGCGGATGGTCATGTACATCACTTGATTCTTGTGTTTGCTGACGTAGGTATAAACCATCAGCTCCAGGGCGTTGAGCTCAGCGATTGCTTTATGGGTAAACATGAGTCGGTCCGGCGGCTGAAAACGGGAAGCTTATCTGCGGGTTAACATAGCAAAATTCACCGCTGCTGGCACTGCCAGGCAAAAAGAAAAGCCGCACCAGTCAGGCGCGGCCCAGGGTTCACGACGAACAAATAAAGCAAAACGTTCCGGAAGACATGCCATGAAAACGCGTTTCATCACACCGGGTTAGCATAGGTCAGCGGATCCCGGCGGCAAAATGCCGGTTTCTGCTTTCTAAAGTTAAAGAACGGCAAAGCTATGGCGCCGCATCCCTGGCGCGTGAGCGCGCCAGCAGCGGCGGCACCAGTAGATACAGGGCGGCGGCCAGCGCCCACACCAGGCCGGGCCAGACATCGCGCGTGGCGGCATACAGCGCCGTCGCCACCAGCGGCCCCGCGACGCCGATCAGGCTGCCCATGCTGGCGAGCGTCCCTTGCAGCTCGCCCTGATGGTCGTCGTCCACCTTGTGCGCCATCAGCGCCTGCAGCGCGGGCAGCGCCATGCCGCCCGCGGCGAAGAACGGCAGCAGGGCGAACGGCGCCCAGCCGCGCGTGGCGACAGACAACAGCGCCAGGCCCACGGCGTCGGCCGCCAGGCCGATCAGCAGCGCTTTGCGCTCGCCGAGCCGCGCGACCAGCGGGCCGATGGCGAAGGCCTGCGACAGCGCGTGACAGGCGCCGTAGCCGGCCAGCGACAGGCCCGCCACCATCATGCTCCAGCCGAAACGATCCTGGCCGTATAAAATCCACAGCGTGGCCGGCGCCTGTGAAACCAGCGCCATGATCAGGTAAATGCCGGCGAGCGGCAGCAGGCCAGGCTTGCCGTGTAGCCGGCGCAATGACGAGAAGGGGTTAAGGCGAATTTTCTCGGCGGCGCGGGGGCGGGATTTACGCGATTCGGGCAGCAGGAAAAACGCCATCACCAGGTTGAGGGCGTTCATCACCGCCGCCGCCAGGAAGGGCGCATGCAGATGCCATTCGCCGAGCGAGCCGCCGAGCAGCGGGCCGACGATAAAGCCGATACCGAACACCGCGCCCACCAGGCCGAAACGCCGCGCGCGCTGGCCGGCAGGGGTAATATCGGTAACGTAAGCGGTGGCGACCGCCATGTTGGCGCCGGTAATGCCCGCCAGCAATCGCCCCAGATAGAGCCAGGCCAGCGTCGGCGCGAACGCCATCAGCAGGTAGTCGGCCGCCGCGCCGGCGAGCGAAATCAACAGCACCGGCCGCCGCCCGAAACGATCGCTCAGCGCGCCGAGGATCGGTGAAAACAGGAATTGCATCAAGGCGTAGGCCGCCAGCAGGGCGCCGTAATGCACGCTGCCGGCATCGAGACCACCCAGCGAGCGCAACAGCGCCGGCAGAATAGGCATGATCAGACCGATGCCCACCGCATCCAGCAACACCGTCAACAAAATAACCAGCATAGGTTTTTTCAAAATTGTGACTCTAACAGTGATAGAGTATTGAGTATTCCACAGTTACCCTATCAGTGATAGAGAGATGAGCGAAAAAAATACTGCGGCGCGTTTAACGCGTGAAACCGTCCTGCGCGGGGCGCTGGCGTTACTGGATGACATCGGCATCGATGCCCTGAGCACCCGCCGCCTGGCGCAACACCTGGGCGTGCAATCCCCCACGCTCTATTGGCACTTCAAAAACAAGGCCGAGCTGCTGAAGGCGATGGCGGAAACCATCATGTTGGATCACCGCGAAGAGGTGCCCGTCGACATCCCCTGGCAGGCCTGGGTGACCGCCAATGCAGTCAACTTCCGCCGCGCGTTGCTGGCTTACCGCGACGGGGCGCGCCTGCACGCCGGCACCCGGCCGCAGGAACCACAATTCGCCATCATCGAGGCCAAGGTGGCGCTGCTGTGCCGGGCGGGCTTTACGCCGGAACACGCCGTTAATCTGCTGTTCGCCGTCGGGCGTTTCGTGGTGGGTTGGGTGCTGGAAGAACAGCAAATGCAGCCCGATGATGCGCTGAACGAGGCCGATCGCCGGCGCTACCCGCTGCTGTGTGGAGGCTGGGCAAAGCTGCAGGAGAAGGGGGCAGACGCGTTGTTCGAAGCCGGCCTCCGGCTGTTGGTCGACGGTGCCGAGGCCGCGTTGACGAACGCCAATAATCACGGCGCGCAATCATAAAACCGGGCTTATCTATAGGAAATTTATAGAAAATACCCACTTTTCGTTAAAGCCATGGCGGCTACATTCCCTTAACATTATCAAGTCTTTTGATGATAATTATTAGCACGCTGCGCAATTATTCATCGCAGTGATGTTACGGATTAAATCCGTTTGCTTAAGGGATAGTTTCACCATGGAAATCAATGTTAACGGCCGGGTGGTTCCACTCGGCGATATCTCGCCCGAGACCCCGCTGCTGTACGTTTTACGCAACGATCTGCAATTGAATGGCCCCAAATACGGCTGCGGCCTGGGGGAGTGCGGCGCCTGCACGGTGCTGATCGACGGCGTCGCCGCACGCTCCTGCTCAATGCCGCTGTCCGCCGTAGGAAAAAAATCCGTCACCACCCTGGAAGGCCTGGGTACACCGGAGGCGCTGCATCCGGTTCAGCAGGGGTTTATTGATGAGCAGGCGGCGCAGTGCGGTTACTGCACCAACGGCATGATCATGACGCTGGTCGCGCTGTTCGAACGTGAGCCGGAGGCCGACGAACAAACCATCAAGAAAGAGCTGGCCTACAACCTGTGCCGCTGCGGCACGCATATCGAGATCCTGCATGCCGCCGAGCGCGCCCGCGATCTGCTGGCCGCGCGGAGGCAAGCATGAGCCGCCTCGAACTGACCCGTCGGCAGCTGTTGCAGGCCGGCGGTGTGGTGATGGTCAGCAGCCTGCTGCCTGCGCCGTTTAACGCCTTCGCCGCCGAGTCGGTTGCATCGCCTGCCGATCTGCCGCTGGATCGTGTGGACAGCTTTATCAGCCTCACCGCCGACGGCCGGGTGACGGCGTTCAACGGCCACGTCGATCTGGGCACCGGCATTCGCACCGCGCTGGCGCAGATCGTCGCCGATGAAATTTGCGTGCCGTTCGAGCAAGTCACGATGATCCTTGGCGATACGCAACGCACGCCGGATCAGGGGCCGACCATCGCCAGCGCCACCCTTCAGGTGACGTCGGTGCCGCTGCGACAGGCGGCGGCGCAGGTGCGAAACATGCTGACGGCGCTGGCGGCCAAAGCCTTCGAACTGCCGGCCGAACAGCTGACGGCGGCGGCGGGGCAGGTATTTGTGACCAGGAACCCAGGGCGATCGCTGCGCTATGCGCAGCTGGCGAGTGGGCAAAATCTGCACGTGATGCTGGATAAAAACGTGCCGCTGAACAGCGAACGGCAGAACCGCTATGTCGGCCGCGCCGTGCCCCGGGTCGATATTCCGGCCAAAGTGAGCGGTGAGCTGACCTACGTACACGACCTGCGCTTGCCCGGCATGCTGCATGGCCGGGTGGTGCGCCCGCCATACGTAGGCGCCGACAGCAGCGCGCCGTTGGGCGGCGGCCTGCTGTCGGTGGATGAAAGCTCGATCGCGCACCTGCCGGGCATCGTGAAACTGGTGGTGATCAACGATTTCATCGGCATCGTGGCCGAACGCGAGGAGCAGGCGATCGCCGCCATGCGCCGGCTGAAAACCACCTGGGAGCCCTGGGCCGGATTACCGGATCTGTCGCCGGAGGCGCTGCCCGCCGCGCTGGAGGCCAATCCGAAAACCGACCGCGTGCTGCGCGACGACGCGGGAACGGACGCCGCGCTGGCATTGCTGCATACCGAAGTGCAGGCCGACTATGTCTGGCCTTACCATCAGCACGCCTCGATCGGTCCTTCCTGCGCGGTGGCGGAGGTCAAAGACGGGCGGGCGCAGGTGTGGTCCGGCACGCAAAACCCGCACGATCTGCGCAAAGATATCGCCAGGCTGCTCGAATTGCCGCCTGGGCAGGTGCACATCACCCGCATGGAGGCTTCCGGCTGCTATGGCCGCAACTGCGCCGACGACGTCTCGGCGGACGCGGCGCTGCTGGCGCGGGCCACCGGGCGACCGGTGCGCGTGCAATTGATGCGCGAACAGGAATCCGGTTGGGAGCCGAAGGGTACCGGCCAGCTGATTCGGGTGCGCGGCGGCCTCGACGCGCAAAACCGGGTGGCGGCCTACGAGTTGAAAACCAGCTATCCCTCCAACAATGCCGTGACCTTGCCGCTGGTGTTGACCGGTAAGGTAGCCAATCGGGCCGACGTGCAGCAGATGGGCGATCGCACCGCCATTCCGCAATACGAATATCCGCACATGCGAGTGATCTGCCAGGACGCCGCGCCGATCGTGCGGGCTTCGTGGATGCGCGGCGTTTCGGCACTGCCCAACGTGTTCGCCCATGAGTCCTGGATCGACGAGCTGGCCTGGCGCGCCGGTGAGGATCCGATCGCGTTTCGTTTGCGCTATCTGAACGATCCGCGTGCGGTGGCCTTGATTGAAGCCCTGAAGCAGCAGGCAAACTGGTTAGATGGTCCGGCGCACCGGTCGCGCGCCGCCGGCGCCGAAGTGGTGAGCGGCCGCGGCTTCGCCTATGCGCGCTATTTCCACAGCAAGTTCCCCGGCTTCGGCGCCGCTTGGGCTGCCTGGGTGTGCGATCTCAGCGTCAATCGCCGCTCCGGGCAGATCACGCTCGATAAAATTTTCGTGGCGCATGACTGCGGCCGCATGATCAACCCGGCCGGGGTACGCCATCAGGTGCACGGCAACGTCATCCAGTCCGCCAGCCGGGTGCTGAAAGAGTTTGTAACCTTCAACGAGACGGGAGTGACGTCTTTGGACTGGGGCGGCTATCCGATCCTGCGTTTCGACGAACTGCCGCAGATCGATATCCAGCTGATCGATCGCCCGGAGGAAGCGCCGATGGGCGCCGGAGAATCCGCCTCGGTGCCGAGTGCGGCGGCGATCGGCAACGCGCTGTTTGACGCGCTCGGCGTGCGGCTGCGCGAGGTGCCGTTTACGCCGGCGCGGGTGCTTGCCGCACTGCGCGCTCAGGCCGGCCATTAACTCCCGTCACGAACAAGGACAGCAAAAATGAGTAAGATGAAAAAAATCGTCGGGTGGGGTGGCTTCACGGCGATCGCCGTGGTGGTGGCCGGCGTTGTCGCCAGCTGGCAACCGGAAATCACACCGCTCCCCGCCGATGCGACGCACCGTTTCAGCGAGACGCAGATCGCGCGCGGCAAAACGCTGGCCGATCTCGGCGACTGCGCGGTGTGCCACACCCGTTCGGGCGGCGAGCGCAACGCCGGCGGTTTGGCGATGGAGATCCCCTTCGGCACCATTTACACCACCAACATCACGCCGGACGTGGAAACCGGCATCGGCAGTTGGAGCTACGCGGCGTTTGAACGCGCCATGCGACACGGCGTCGATCGGCAGGGGCGCTACCTTTATCCGGCGTTTCCTTATACCGCCTTTACCCGCACGAGTGACGACGATCTGCAGGCGCTGTACGCCTACCTGATGTCGCAGCCGCCGATCAATTACCGGCCGCCGGCCACCGATCTGCATTTTCCGTTCAATATCCGCCAGGGCATCTTCGCCTGGAACCTGCTGTTCCTGACGCCGGGCGCGATGCAGGAAAACCCGGCTAAAAGCGCCGCCTGGAACCGCGGCGCTTATCTGGCCGAAGGGCTGGGGCACTGCAGCGCCTGCCACTCGCCGCGCAACGTGCTGTTCGGCGAGAAAACCGGTGGCGACCACCTGGCCGGCGGCGTGGCGGAAGGCTGGACGGCGCCGGCGTTGACCGGCCGCTCGCCTGCGCCGCTCGATTGGACGCAGCAGGATCTGGTCGATTTTATGCGTACCGGCTACTCGGCCAACCACGGCGTGGCCGCCGGCCCGATGGCGCCGGTGGTCGAAGAAGGGTTGTCCCGCTTGCCGCAGGCCGATCTGCAGGCGATCGCCGTCTATCTGCGCAGCTATCATCCTGAAACGGCGGCGGGCGCGACGGCGGCCACGTTGAACGCTCAGGCGGAACGCCAGGTGGAGCCCCTGAACTCGCAAGGCGCGCGGCTGTTTTCCGGCGCCTGCATGGCTTGCCATGCGCAGGAAAAAGGCGCGCAGATGGCGGGAGTGCGGCCTTCTCTGGCGCTGAACACCAACCTGTTTGCCGAGGTGCCGGACAACGCCATTCGCGTGGTGCTGGATGGCATACAGCGGCCGGCGAACGCCGAACTGGGCTATATGCCGGGCTTCCGCCATAACCTGGATGACGCGCAGATCGCCATCCTGCTCAACGACCTGCGGCAGCACTATGCCGGTCAGGCGCCGTGGCCCGATCTGGTGGCGCAGGTCGGCCGCTTGCGCGCCGAAACCGCGCAGAAATAGCCGCCGGGGCTGGACAGGCGCGCCGCGTTGGCGACAATAGGGCCTTTCACATGGACAGAGGCAGTAAAATGAATACGTTAGACGCAATCCGCCAGCGCCGCGCCACCAAGCAGTTCGATACGCAGCACGTGATGACGCTCGAAGAGAAAAAAGCGTTGCTGACTATCGCGCTGCAGGGCGCGCCCAGCGCATTTAACCTGCAGCACTGGCGCCCGTTGCTGATCGAAGATCGCGCCCAGCGTGAGAAAATTCGCGAGGCGGCGTGGGGGCAGGCGCAGGTGACCGACGCATCGATGCTGGTCGTGCTGTGCGGCGATCTGTCGAGCTGGGAGTCACAGGTAAAAAACGTTTGGGCCGAGGCGGCGGAGCCGGTTCAGCAGTTCATGATCCCGGCCGTCGATCAGTATTATCGCGGTAAGCCACAGGTGCAGCGCGACGAAGTGATGCGCAGCAGCGGCATCTTTGCCCAGACGCTGATGTTGGCAGCCAAGGCGCAGGGCTACGACTCTTGCCCGATGGACGGGTTTGATTTCGACGCCGTGGGTGAGATCATCAACAAACCGGCGCACTATCAGATCGCGCTGATGGTCGCCATCGGCAAGGCGGCGGGGCAACCTTATCCGCGCATCGGCAAACTGCCTTTCGACGAGGTGGTGAAAACCGACCGTTTCTGATCCGAGCGGTGAATGACAAAAGGGAAGGCTTGCGCCTTCCCTTATTTTTTGCGACGCACAGTTCGTTCCAGTAGCTGAAACGGATGCGCCGTTGCAGGCGGTGATGCCACATAGAAAACTCCTTCTACCCTACACGGTTTAAATAAATAGCACCGCGCCGGGCGCAAGACGAATGTCTTATTGTGCATAGCTTGCCCACCGGACGGGATTAACCGGTTTTATCAACCCGCCGGATGATCGGCGAGAGCCGCCAGCCGAAGTTCATGCCCGCTGCGGCGCCCAGGATTGCCAGCGTGCCCAGCAGCTGCAGCAGACTGAGGCGGTGGCCGAACACCGCCCAGTCCACCACGATCGCCACCGCCGGGTAGATGAACGACAGGGCGCCGACCAGGGCCGTGGGGATCTTCTGAATGGCGCCATACAGCAGTGTAGACATCAAGCCGGTATGCAGCAGGCCGAGGGTCGCCAGCAGCAGCCAGTCGAGGGGGGCCGCAGGCGGCGTGGCCAGGCCGGCGAACGGCGCCAGCGCCAGCGTGCCGACGGTCAGCTGAATCAACACGATCAGCTGCGGCGGCAGCGCGGCCAGTTGTTTGACGATCGCCGCCGCAATGGCGTACATCAGGGCCGCGCCGAGCGCCAGCGCCACGCCGAGCAGGTAGTCATCGCCGCCGCCGTTTTGCCGGCCGGTGACGATCAACACCATCCCCGTGAACGCCAGCAGAAGCCAGCCCAGCCGGTTAGCCGTCAGTTTTTCGCCAAACAGCAGCGCCCCCAGCGCCACCAACATGAACGGCTGAACGTGGTAGGTGACGGTGGCGACCGCGATCGAAGCATGCTTGTAGGCGGCAAACAGCAGCGTCCAGTTGAGCACCAGGGCGATCCCCCCGAGGATGGCGAAAGCCAGCTGGCGCCGGTTGATCGCGCCTTGCTTTAACTGACCGAGTGCGGCGCAGGTCGCCAGCATGGCCAGCGCGCCGAACGCGCAGCGCCAAAACACCACCGTCGCGGGCGGCTGCCCCAAAACGAGTACCGGCCACCCCACGGTGCCGGAAATGGTCATGGCGAGGATCATTTGCACTGCGCCGCGCGTTTTCGTTTTCATGTCGTTTCCCTCGTTGCCTGACCGGACTTGTGGTGAAGCGGTTTAATCATTAAAATGAACAATCGAACATTATGATGAACATGGATACGGGTGTTCGTCAAGCCGAACAAATGGATGGCATAACGAACATGAGTGACAATCGGATGCAGAACATCACGCCCATCGGCCTGCTGTCGGCGGCGATCCGCCGCGAACGGGAGCGGTTGAACCTGTCGGTGACCGAGCTGGCGAAGCGCGCGGGCATCGCCAAATCCACGCTGTCGCAGCTGGAAGCCGGCAGCGGCAATCCCAGCCTGGAAACGCTGTGGGCGCTGGCGATGGCGCTGGACGTGCCGGTCAGCCGGCTGATTTCACAGCCGAGCAGGCAGGTGCAAGTGATCCGCGCCCATGAAGGCACGCCGGCGCTGTCGGAGCAGGGCAACTACGCCGCCACGCTGCTGGCCACCTGCCCGCCGGGGGCGCAGCGCGACATTTACCGGCTGCGGGTGCAGCCCGGCGAAGCCAAACTTTCTCGGCCGCATCCCCCCGGCACCGTCGAGCATGTGATTATCAGCAGCGGGCGAGCACGCCTCGGGCCGGCGGACCAGCCGCTGGAGCTGAGCGCCGGCGATTACATCAGCTACTCCGCCGATCGCGAGCACGTTTTCGAGGCGCTTGAGCCGGAGACCACCGCCGTGATGCTGATAGAACAGGGTTAGCAGGGCGTTGAAGGTCCGTTTATTGAAAATGATTCTCAATTATATTAGTGTGCCCGCCTGTTTTGACGCCGGGACGGGCGCGTAGCCCGGCGTCGCCGTTTATTGCCCTTCAAGGACCGAAGATGAAAATCGCTATTCCTTCCCTGCTGTTACTCGCCGGTTTGACGGCAACGCACCCGGCCACCGTGTTGGCCGTTGCACCGCCCGCCGCGGCGGATCAGGGCCAGAACGACACGGCCAACAACGATTTCAGCTTCGTACGCTATCGCGCGGATTACCGCGTTAACGCCAACGCCACCAACGTGAAGACGGAAAGCTACGAAGTGCTGCTGAAGACTAAGGCGGCGGTCGAGAAATTCAGCCAGATCCGCCTGAGCTACAGCGAAAAAATGGAAACGCTGGAGGTGGTCGCCGCCTACACGCTGACCGCCGACGGCCAGCGCCACGACGTGGCGCCCGATCGCATCTATACCCAGGAAAGCTACTCCAGCGCCACGGCGCCGCTGTATGCCGACCGCAAAGTGCGCGTCATCGTGTTCTCCAACCTGGCGCCGGGATCGCGCGTGGTGTATGAGCTGCGCCGCACGCAAAACACCCCGTATTTCCCCGACTATTTCGGCCTGTGGGAGACGTTCAGCGTTTTCGATCAGTTCGACGACGCCGAAGTGACGCTACAGACGCCGGCCAAGCTGCCGATGCATATCTTCACGCGCGGCGTGGAAGGCGGGGACCAGCCGCAGATCCGCGACGGGCAGGCGCACTGGCGCTGGCATTATTCGCGCAGCGCGCCGATGAAATCACAAAACTGGGCGGCGGACAGCTGGACCTTCAGCCCGACCATCATGGCCAGCACCTACCGCGAGTGGCCGCAGTTGGCCAAGGCCTACCAGCTGAAGGCCGGCGCGGCGGCGAAGGTGACGCCGGGCATTCAGGCGCTGGCGGACAACATCACCGCCGGCATCAGCGATCGGCGCGAGCAGGCGGAAGCCCTCTATCGCTGGGTGGCGCAAAATATTCGCTACGTGGCGGTGTACCTGGGCAACGGTGGGCTGGAGCCGAATTCGGCGCAGAGTATTCTCGACAACCACTACGGCGACTGTAAGGACCACGTGGTGATCCTGGAGGCGCTGCTCGCCGCCAAAGGCATTGCAAGCTCGCCGGTGCTGATCGGCATGGACGAAGGCCCGATACTGCCTAAGGTGCCGCTGCTCAGCCGCTTTAACCACGCCATCACCTACGTGCCTGAATTCAAACTGTACCTGGACTCCACCAATCCGTGGGCGCGGTTCGGGCAGCTGCCGGAAGGCGACCTGGGGGCACCGGTGCTGCTGACGCGCGACGCCAAGCTGGCGCGCACGCCGGGCAGCGACGAGCAGCCGGTCAAGAGCGCGCTGAGCGTCGATTTCGTGTTCGACAAAGCGGGCAATCTGCACGGGCAAACCGAGCGTCGGCTGAGCGAAGTGGAAGAGATTGACCTGCGGGGCTACTTCTCGCAGATCAACCGGCAGAACCGGGCGCAGGCGGAAGCGTCGATCATGTCCGCCTCCGGCATCGACGGCAGCGGCGAGGTGGCAATGAACAGCGATCCGCTGGATCTCAAAAAACAGTTCGGTTACCGCTTTCGCTTCAAGGCGGATGACTACGTCGATTTCGGCGTGGTGGGCGGCATGACGCTGCCGAATCCGCCCGGCGGCAAATCGTTCCGCACGCTGTATACCACCACGCCGGCGCCGGACAACGAAACGCCGTTCTACTGCAGCGCGCAGCGCTACGACGAAACCTACCGTCTGCAGCTGCCGGCCAACGTGCCGATCATCGCCATTCCGCAAGACAAGCAGTTCCGCAATGCGGCGGGCGACTATCGCGTGGCGTGGCGGCGCGACGGGCAGCAGGTGATCGTCAATCATCGCCTGCAGGTGAACGCCATTCGCGGCAAGGAAGCGCTGTGCCAGGCGCAGGATTACCCGGCGTTCCGCGAGCTGTTCCAGCAGGTGCGGCGCGGTTTCCGCGGCCAGGTGGTGTACGGCGAATTGGCCACCGGCAAGTAAGCCGCTGCCCGTAGCTGGATAAAAAAATGGCCCCCAAACAGACAAGAGTTTGGGGGCCCGTAGCGTTCCCTCTAGGCGATACTGACCGCGCGCACCTCTTTGGATCTCAGCGTCACGCGGATCGGCACCGATTTGTACGAAGGCGTGCCGCTTTCCTCATCGATGTAATGCAACGGCACCAGCACGTTGGCCTCCGGATAGTAGGCGCCGACCGAACCGGCTGAAATGTTATAGGCGATCACCGTGATGCCCTCCAGGCGCTGAGTGCAGCCGGGCAGCGCCGTTTCCAGGTCCACCACGTCGCCATGCTCCAGCCCCAAACGTTGCAGATCGCTGTCATTCATGAACAAAACGTCGCGCCGGCCGAAAACCCCGCGGTAGCGATCATCCAGGGCATAGATGGTGGTATTGTACTGATCGTGGCTGCGCAGCGTAATCAGCCGCAGCGTGTCTTGGTCTGCGATAGTCTCGTCTTCATGCAGCCCGCTGAACACGGAAAACATCGCTTTGCCCGTCGGCGTCGGCCACCGGCGCTCGGTCGGCGGCAACGGCATGCGGAAACCGCCCGGCTGGCGGATGCGCACATTGTAATCGTCGAAGCCCGGAATGGTTTTTTCGATCAGATCGCGGATCACATCGTAATCTTCGATCAGCTCATCCCAGGGCACCTTACTGGCGGGCATCACCGCTTTGGCTATGCCGGCCACGATGGCGGGTTCCGAACGCAGCAGTTCCGACGCCGGTTTGAGTTTGCCGGACGAGGCATGCACCATCGACATCGAATCCTCCACCGTCACCGATTGGCGCCCGCCGGCCTGCATGTCCAGTTCGGTACGGCCCAGGCAGGGCAGAATGAGGGTTTCTTTTGCTACCAACAGATGGCTGCGGTTGAGTTTGGTGCCGATATGCACGCTTAATTCCAACGCTTTCATCGCCGGGAAACTTTGCTCGGGGTCCGGCAGTGCCACGGCGAAGTTGCCGCCCAGGCAGATCAACGCCTTCGAGGCGCCGTCGATCATCGCCTGCATGCATTTCACGGCATCATGCCCGTGGGCTTTGGGCGGCGTGAAGCCAAACACCGTTTCCAGTTTCGCCAAAAAATCGGCCGACGGTTTTTCAGTGATGCCGACGGTGCGGTTGCCCTGCACGTTGGAGTGACCGCGCAGCGGGCAGATGCCGGCGCCCGGTTTGCCTATGTTGCCGCGCAACAGCAGCAGATCGGCAATCAGGCGCACGTTGGCGGTGCCTTTATTGTGCTGCGTAATGCCCATGCCGTAGGTCACGATGGTGGCGTTGGATTTTGCGTAGGCGGCGGCAACCTGTTCCAGATCCCGGCGCGCCAGGCCGCTCTCCGCTTCGATAGCCTCCCAATGGGTGGCCGCCAGATCGGCGGCGAAAGCCGCAAATCCTTCCGTGTGCTCGGTAATGAAAGCGTGATCCATGGCATTGCCTTGTGTTTCATCCAGCTGCAGCAACGCCTTGGCGATGCCTTTCAGCGCCGCAGCGTCGCCGCCGGCTTTGACCTGATAGTAGGTTGAAGCGATGGGGGTCGAACTGTAGGTCGCCATTTCGATGACGTTTTGCGGATCGGTGAAACGTTCAAGCGCCCGCTCGCGCAGCGGGTTGAACACGATGATCGGCACCTTTTTGCGCGCCAGCTCATGCAGCGTGCCCATCATGCGCGGATGATTGGTGCCCGGATTGTGCCCGATGGAGATAACCAGCTCCGCGCTGTCAAAGTCATCCAGCGACACGGTGCCTTTGCCGATGCCGATCGACTGCGGCAGGCCTACGCTGGTCGGCTCATGGCACATATTGGAACAGTCGGGGAAGTTATTGCTGCCGAACTCCCGCGCAAACAGCTGGAACAGATAGGCCGCCTCATTAGACGCCCGGCCGGAGGTATAAAACTCCACCTGCTCCGGCGGCAGCGTCTGCAAGACGGCGGCGATGCGTTGAAACGCCTCGTCCCAGGCCAGCGGGCGCAGGGTGTCCGTCCCGGCGTCATAGAACAGGGGCGTGGTCAGGCGGCCATAATCCTCCAGCTCATAATCGGTCTTCTGTAGCAGCGACGTCACGGTGTTTTGCGCCAGGAATTCGGGCGTCACGCGCTTGCTGGTTGCTTCCCAGGTCACGGCTTTGGCGCCGTTTTCGCAGAACTGGAAGGTGGAGCGATGTTCTTTATCCGGCCATGCGCATCCCGGGCAATCAAAACCGTCGGGTTGATTGGTGCGCATCAGCGTCACCGGTGCTTCTAAGGTGTCCATTTGCGTGCGCACGGCGATGGCCGTCGCTTTCAGCGCGCCCCAACCGCCGGCGGGCCCATCGTAGGGATGAACCCCGGGTACTGCTCGTCTTTTCGCCATTGTTGATTGCCTCCGACACCGCTTACGATAACTGCAGGTGATTGGTTTACTGTGAATATTATTTTTATCGTCCAAGACGGAACGCAGACACCGTCGCCGTTAAACGCGGGCCTGTCGATTCAGTATAGATGAGTGAAAAATGGGGCCGCGGCAGTCAGTGCGGAGAGAGCGGCGGCCCGTTTAACCGGAGACGGGCCGCCGGGGCGTTACTTTTTCACCACCAGGCCCACGCCGCGGCCGCGCGGATCGGACGCGGTTTCCGGCGTGCGGCCATCGATGCGGATGGCCTGAATATCCCCCATGTTCCAACCCTGATCTTCGAGGGTGTAGCCCATGGCCTTCAGCTCGTCCGCCGGTTTGCCGGTCAGCGGCGCAAAGCTGTCATAGTAGAGGGTGTCCTTCGGCAACAGCTGATGGTGCACGCGCTGGGCGGCCACCGCCTGCGCCAGCGGCAGATGGTAATCGTAGAGGTTGTTGATCACCTGGAAGATCGACGTGAAGATGCGCGAGCCGCCCGGCGTGCCGATCACCAGGCTGACCTCGCCGTCGCGAGTGATGATGGTCGGGCTCATCGAGGAGAGCATGCGTTTGCCCGGCTCGATGGCGTTGGCGTCGCTGCCCACCACGCCGAAGGCATTGGCGACGCCGGGTTTGGCGCTGAAGTCGTCCATCTCGTCGTTAAGCAGGAAGCCGGCGCCTTTGACCACCACGCCGCTGCCGAAGTCCCAGTTGAGCGTATAGGTGTTGCTGACCGCGTTGCCGGCGGCATCGACGATCGAGAAATGGGTGGTTTGGTGGGTTTCCAGCCCCGGCCGCACCTGTTCGGTCGGTGAGATCGCCGTCGGGTTGATTTCGGCGGCGCGTTTTTTCAGGTAATCGGGAGCGATCAGCTGCGCTTCCGGCACGTGAGTGAAATCCGGGTCGCCGAGGTAGTCGGCGCGATCGGCGAACACGCGTTTTTCGATTTCCGCCAGCAGGTGGATATAGCGCGCCGAGTTCAGCGGCACGCCCTTGAAATCGGCGGCGCGATCTTCTTTTATCCCCAGCAGCTGCGCCAGCGCAATGCCGCCGGAGCTGGGCAGCGGGGCGGTATATACGGTGTTGCCGCGCCAGCTGATGCGCATCGGCTCACGCCATTTCACCCGATAGTCGGCCAAATCCGCCGCGCCAATCAGCCCGTTATCGCGCTGCATTTGCGCCACCAGCAGGCGCGCGGTTTCGCCGTGATAAAAATCGTCGGCGCCCGATTTGGCGATGCGCTCGAGGGTGGCGACCAGCTCCGGCTGTTTGAACACCGTACCGGGCTTCATGGTGCCGAAATAGTCGCCAAAGTTGGTTTTACCGGCGAACAGCTTGTTGGCGTCTTCACGGTACTGATACTGCTGATCCGCCACGGTGAAACCTTGCCGGGCGTAGCCGATCGCCGGCGTCAGCAGTTTGGCCCACGGCAGCTTGCCGAAGCGCTTGTGGGCTTCCCACAGCCCCAGCACGGTGCCCGGCACGCCGGCGGCGCGACTGCCCACCAGGCTGAGATTTTCGATCACTTCGCCTTTCTCGTTCAGGTATAGGGTTTTGCTGGCAGCCTTGGGTGCCACTTCGCGGTAGTCGAGGAAATAGGGTTTGCCGTCGACGTACAGCGTCATAAAGCCGCCGCCGCCGATATTGCCGGCTTCAGGGTAGGTGACCGCCAGGGTGAAGGCGGTGGCGACCGCCGCATCGACCGCGTTACCGCCGGCCTGCAGAATGTGCGCGGCGACTTTGGCGCCATACTGATCCGGAGCGGCGACCGCGCCGGCGGTCAGGTCGGCGGCAAAGGCGGCGGGAACGGTGCAGGCCAGGGCCACGCTCAGAGCTATCGTTTTCAATAAACCGGCAGACATAGACGATCCTTTTAGCGATTTTCAGTTATCAGGTGAATTCAACTAATTATTTTGAAACAGCAGGTTAGCGCGTTTTCTTTGGGCTGTTGCGGCGCTTTATTGAAGGTAGCAGCGGTCAGGCAGGGCCGCCTGACCAGAGTAGCGAAGCGTGACGTGGCGCGTTATGCGCCGGCGGGCAACGCCGACTGCAGCCATTGGCAGAAGTGCCGGGCGAGCGGGTTGTGTTCGCTGTCGCGGTGCAGCAGCCACGCCCAGTGGGCGCCGCGCACGCGTTGCTCGGTTAACGGTTGCAGCAGCCCAGCGTCGCGCGCGTGCTGCGCCAGCAGTTGGCTGACCAACGCGATGCCGAGGCCATTGCAGGCGGCGTCCAGCAGCAGACCGGGATCGGAGAAGTTCAGCCCGCTGTCGCGCTGGCCGACGTGCGCGCCGCCCGCCACCGTCCAGTGGCTCCAGTCCATCTCCCGTTCGCCATGCAGGGTTACGCGCTGCTCTGCCGCCAACGCCAGCAGGCTGGGGTGGCAGGCGGGATAGAGCCGGTCGGTGCAGAGCACGTTAAAGGTGCAGTCCGCCTGCGCGCTGAGATCGTCGCGGATCGCCAGATCGATACTGTCCGTCGCCATATTCGGCGGTTCAAAGCTGGTGAACAGCCACAGGTCGACTTGCGGATGCTGCCGATTGAAGTCGCCCAGCCGCGGCATTAGCCAGTGGCGGGCGAAAGCCGGGGTGGTGTTGACGATCAGCTGATTGGGTTTGCGGTACTGATCCAAACGGCGAATGCCAACGGCCAGCTGTTGCAGCATCACCTGCGCGGTGCTGAACAGATCGTGGCCGGCGTCGGTCAGCACCACGCTGCGGCCGGTGCGGAAGAACAACGGCTGCTCCAGAAATGCTTCGAGGCTGCGGATCTGCTGGCTGATGGCCGACTGGGTAAGGTGCAGTTCTTCGGCAGCCTGATGAAAACTGCCCAGGCGCGCCGCGGCTTCGAAACCGCGCAGCGCGCTCAAGGGGGGCCAGTGTTTTAACATTATCGATAAGCCTGTCTAATCAGATATCCACTAAATATATCGTTTGTCGCGGTGGCAGGGGAAGACTAGCATAAGATTCAACCGCATAAACGTGAATTATTCGGTTAACTTTTTGAATTATAAATGATTAAAAGAGGTCTTTAATGTCAACTCGCCGCGTGTTTATTAAACAGCTTTCCGCCGTCGCCGGAGTCGGTCTGACGGCTTCGTTGGGCATTCCGTTACGCGGTCACGCAGAAGCTACGCTTAATCCGGCCTGGCGGATGCCCGACGAAGGGGAACCGCAACAACGGGCGTTTCTCGCCTTTGGCGCGCAGCGGGCCATCTGGGGCGAATTCACGGCGGATGTGCAGGCGGCGCAGGGGCGTATCGCCCGCGCTATCGCCGAGTTTCAGCCGGTGACGGTATTTTGCCGCGAGCGCGAACGACAATTGGCCGAGGCCACCTGCGGCAGTCACAACGTCAGCTATGTCGTCACCGAGCTGGATGACATCTGGGTGCGCGACTTCGGCGCCAATTTCGTGGTCAACGGCGCCGGCGAACTCGGGGCGGTGGATTTCAACTTCAACGGCTGGGGCAATAAACAGCGGCATGCCAAGGATGCGCGCCTGGCGGCGTTTGCCGCCAATCGTTACGGTGCCGCTCAACTGCGCCGCAGCGCACTGACAGGCGAAGGCGGCGGTATCGAAGTGGATGGGCACGGCACCGGCATCATGACCGAAAGCAGCTGGGTGAATGCGAACCGTAATCCGGGCTGGAGCCGGGACCGGGTAGAGCAGGAGCTGAAAGCGATGCTCGGCTTGCGCAAAATTATCTGGCTGCCGGGCATTAAAGGCCGAGACATCACCGACGCCCACGTCGATTTTTACGCCCGCTTCGTGCGGCCGGGCGTAGTGGTGGCCAACCTGGACACCGATCCGGCCTCTTATGACCATGCGGTTACCCAGCAACATCTGGCGCTCCTCAAGGCGGCGACCGACGCCGACGGCCGCCGGCTGCAGGTGCATACGCTTTCGCCGCCGCTGGCGCCGCGCGACAGCCGATTCAGCCGCAACAACCCGGATTTTGCGGCGGGCTACATCAACTATTTCGTCATCAACGGCGCGGTGATCGCCCCGGAGTTTGGCGATCCGCAGGCGGACCGGGCGGCGCTTGAGCTGCTGACGGCGCTCTATCCGCAGCGCAAGGTGGTGCAGCTGGAGATCGACGCCATCGCGGCCGGCGGCGGCGGCATTCACTGCGCAACCAACCAACTGCCGGTGCATGGCAAGCCGGAACGGTGAATGTTCAAAAAATGCGCACGCGGTTGTTTGTCGCCATAGGGTGTGGTTGGCTGAGTGGAAACATAAGGAGGCCATAATGAACGACTCACCCTTGAGCATTCCCACCTGGTATCGCGATCCGCACGCAGAACAGGCCATGGCCGATGGCCATGCGCCTATTTGGCGCCATCTGATCGGTTTGGTGCCGGAAAATGAACTCTCCGGTGTCAGCGTGCTGGACTTTGGCTGTAATCAGGGCGGCTTTTTGCGTTTACTGCACCAAATTCGCCCATTCCAGCAGGCGGTTGGCGTCGATATCGCGCGCCAATCCGTCGATGAAGCCAACCGGCTAAAAGGGAACCTGCCGGTGGTTTATCAAACCGACACGCGGCTGTACGGGTGGGATAGCCACTTTGATATCGCCTTCAGCCATGAAGTCATCTACCTGATCGAAGACATTGCGCAACATGCCGCCGATATGCTGCGGGCGCTGAAGCCGGGCGGCGTTTACTATGCGGTGACCGGTTGCCACACCGGCAACCCGCTGTGGCCGCAGTGGCGCGAAAGGGTAGCTGAGCAGACGCATACCGTGGTGCAGGATCGCTCGCTGGCCGACTATGCGCGCATTTTCTCCGCCGCGGGGTTCCAGGTCTCTGCCCGCCGGTTGGGCTTTTCCGGCTTCGTGCCTTATGAGCCGGACGGCTGGATGCCGGATATCGCGGCGGCGATCGATTACTATTGGCGCACCAAAACGGTGTTCAGGTTGGTCAAACCATAAAATCCTACGCGGCGCTCGGTACGCCGCCGCTGACGAGATAAGATGGCGAAATTTATGATGGATTAGGATACGAAAACAATGGACTTTCGTTTGAACACCCGGTTATCCCTGCTTATGGGCTCGCTCTTGGCGCCCGCTATTGGGGCTAGTGCCGCTACGCTTACGCTCGATAATCAGGATCCGGCGGCGGTGTATCTCATTCAGGACGCGAAGCTGATTCAAGAACGTGAGGGGGTGAAAATCGCCGGGCAGTCATACCGTTATTTTGTGCTTCAGCTTGCCGACAATCTCCAGTATGAAGGTTATATCACCCGATGCGCCGACGACGATGCCGATAAATTGAATGAACAAGCGCGGCGACAATTAAACCGTTGTACCGAACAGGTGATCGACGACCTGGATCGGTTGATGGAAAAGACCGCCAACTTGGCATTCGACTACGGTGGCACGCAAAACGTTTATCGCGGCGAAGAACATTCAACGTCTTATTATTACTATTCGTTTGCCCGCGTGGCCCACTATTATCAGACCGAAGACGGACGTCATCCCCTGTATGGCCTGGTTTATCGTTGCAAGCAGCCGGCGAGCGATGCTCATCGGGAGCAAGAGCCTGCTACGACTGAAACGACGCAGCCGCCGGCTGAAGTGGAACGCTTTATTGCATTGGCTAAAAATCGCTGCGGCAATGTGCTGAAACCACGCTGAACGATATTGCTCCTCCGTTTCCCGCTTCGACAAGATTTTACTCAATCCTTACGCAACCCTTTCAGAAGCGCATTCCGGCATTCGATATATTGAGAATAGTCATTCTCAACAGGATCGTATTGCAATGCAGAGGAAAACGCTTTTGGTGCTGGGGCTGTCGCTGTTGCTGGCCGCCTGCGATGGGCAAAACGCCGGTGCGCCAGCCGGCGCGGGCGGTGAGCAGGAGGTCGGCGTGGTCACGCTGCGCGGCCAGTCAGTGACCCTGAGCAGCGAGTTGACCGGCCGGGTCAACGCCACCATGACTTCCGACGTGCGGCCACAGGTCGACGGCATCATCAAGCAGCGGCTGTTTACCGAAGGGGCCGAGGTCAAGGCCGGGCAGGTATTGTATCAAATCGACCCTGCCAGCTATCAGGCCAGCTACGATCAGGCCGCCGCCCAGCTGAAAAACGCCCAGGCCACGGTGCAATCCACCCGGCTCAAGTCGCAGCGCTATGCGGCGCTGGTGAAAGAGAACGGCGTTTCACAACAGGATGCGGACGATGCCAAAGCGGCCTATCTGGCGGCCGTGGCGTCGGTGGCCCAGTATCAGGCGGCGCTGGAGACGGCGCGCATCAACCTCGCCTATACCCAGGTGCGGGCGCCGATCGCCGGGCGTATCGGCATCTCGTCGGTGACGCCGGGTGCGCTGGTTACCGCCAGCCAAACCGATGCGCTGGCCACCATCCGCGCGCTCGATCCGATCTATGTCGATCTGACCCAGTCCAGCGCGCAGCTGCTTAAACTGCGGCGCCAGCAGGCGGCGTTACAGCGCGGCGCGGTCACGCCGGTCGCCATCAAACTGGAGGACGGTTCGCCTTATGCCCACGCCGGCAAGCTCGAGCTGACCGAGGTGGCGGTGGACGAAGCCACCGGTTCGGTCACGCTGCGCGCGGTGTTCCCCAACCCCGAACATGAGCTGCTGCCCGGCATGTATGTCCACGCCACGGTGGATAACGGCGTCGATCCCAAAGCGATTCTGGCGCCGCAGCAGGGCATAACCCGCAACGCCAAAGGGGAAGCCACCGCGTTGGTGGTGGACGAACAGAACAAAGTGGCGCAGCGCACCGTCAGCGCCGAACGGGTGGTGGGCAGTAATTGGCTGATCGGCAGCGGGCTGAACGAAGGCGATCGCCTGATCGTCGAAGGCACCAGCAAGGTCGCGATCGGCGCCGCGGTGAAGCCGGTTGAAGTCTCGGTCGACAAAACCCAACGCGAGGAGCAGTGATATGGCGCAGTTCTTTATCCGGCGGCCGGTATTCGCCTGGGTGATCGCCATCATCATCATGCTGTGCGGCCTGATGTCGATCAATTCGTTGCCCGTTTCGCAGTACCCGGACGTCTCACCGCCGCAGATTTCCATCTCCGCCACCTACCCGGGCGCAGACGCGGAAACGCTGGAAAACAGCGTCACGCAGGTGATTGAGCAACAGCTCACCGGCCTGGACGGCCTGCTGTATTTTTCTTCGACCAGCAGCTCCAGCGGCTCGGTCAGCATCAACGTCACCTTTGATCAGGGCACCGATCCGGATATCGCTCAGGTGCAGGTGCAAAACAAGGTGCAGCAGGCGGAAAGCCGTTTGCCGAGCGCGGTGACCGCGCAGGGCGTGACGGTCAAGAAATCCCAGAGCAGCTTCCTGCTGATCGTCGGGCTGTATGACGAAAGCGACAAGGCGACGATGGCCGATATTTCCGACTATCTGGTCAGTAACCTGCAGGATCCGCTGTCGCGCATCGAGGGCGTGGGGGACGTGCAGGTGTTCGGCTCGGAATACGCGATGCGTATCTGGCTGGATCCGACCAAGCTGGCAAGCTATGCGCTGATGCCTTCCGACGTGCAGACAGCGATCGAAGCGCAAAACACCCAGGTGTCCGCCGGCAAGATCGGCGATCTGCCGGCCGCCGCCGATCAGCAGCTGACCGCCACGGTAAAGGCGCAGTCGCGGCTGCAAACACCGGAACAGTTTCGCAATATCATCCTGAAAAGCGACAGCAGCGGCGCGCTGGTGCGGCTGGGCGACGTGGCGCGAATTGAGCTGGGCAACGAGGACTACTCCGCCAGCGCGCACCTCAACGGCCACCCGGCGGCGGGGATCGCGGTCAAGCTGGCGGCGGGCGCCAACGCGCTCAACACCGCCAAGCTGGTGAAGGCCAAGGTGGCGGAATACCAAAGCGCGATGCCACAGGGCTACAAGGTGGCCTACCCGAAAGACAGCACCGACTTTATCAACATTTCGATCGAGGAGGTGGTGAAAACGTTGTTCGAAGCGGTGGCGTTAGTGGTGGTGGTGATGTTCGTGTTTCTGCAAAACCTGCGCACCACGCTGATCCCGACCATCACCGTGCCGGTGGTGTTGCTGGGCACCTTCGGCGTGCTGGCGGCGTTCGGCTATTCAATCAATACCCTGACGCTGTTCGGCATGGTGTTGGCGATCGGGCTGTTGGTGGACGACGCCATCGTGGTGGTGGAAAACGTCGAACGCGTGATGCGTGAGGATAAGCTGCCGCCGCGCGAGGCGACGGAAAAATCGATGCGCGAAATCACCGGCGCGCTGGTCGGCATCGCGCTGGTGCTGTCGGCGGTGTTTCTGCCAATGGCGTTCTTCGGCGGCTCCACCGGGGTGATCTATCGCCAGTTTTCGATCACCGTCGTCTCCTCGATGGTGCTATCGGTGGTGCTGGCGTTGACGCTGGCGCCGGCATTGTGCGCCACGCTGCTAAAACCGGCGCACGACGCGCAGACCGACAAGGGCTTGCTGGGCAAATTCAACCGCGGCTATGACCGGCTGCAGGAGAAGTACGCCGACAAAGTCGGCGGGGTGATCCACCGGCCGACGCGCTATCTGCTGCTGTACGGCCTGCTGTTGATCGCCGCCGCCGTGATGTACCTGCGTTTGCCGACCGGCTTTCTGCCCAACGAGGATCAGGGCACGGTGATGGTGCAGTACACCTTGCCGGCCGGCGCCACCAACGCGCGCACCTCGGCGGTGAGCGAAGCGGTGACCGCCTATTTCCTCGACCAGGAAAAGGCCAACGTCAGCACCATTTTCACCATCAACGGTTTCGGCTTCAGCGGCAGCGGGCAAAACGCCGGCATGGCGTTCGTCAGCCTCAAAGACTGGAGCCAGCGCAGCGGCAGCGCGAACACCGCCGACGCCATCGCCAAACGCGCCATGGCGCACTTCGCCTCGCTGCGCGACGCCCAGGTCTTCTCCATGAGCCCACCGGCGATCGACGGTTTCGGCCAGTCCGACGGCTTCACCTTCGAGCTGCAGGCCAAAGGAGCGACCACGCGCGCCGAGCTGCAGGCGATGCGCGACCAGATCGTTGCCGACGCCGGCAACAACCCGGCGCTGCTGGCGGTGCGCGCCAACACCTTGCCGGACACCCCGCAGCTGCAGGTGGAGATCGACAACGGCAAGCTGCAGGCACTCGGCCTGAGCGCCGCCGACGTCAACAGCACCCTCAGCAGCGCGTTCGGCAGCACCTATATCAACGACTTTATCGATCGCAACCGGGTGAAAAAAGTCTATATGCAGGGCGATGTGCAGTACCGCGCCAAGCCGGAAGACCTCGAGCGTTGGTTTGTGCGCGGCACCAACGCGTCGGGCACCAGCAGCATGACGCCGTTCTCCGCCTTTGCGTCTTCGCACTGGATCTACGGGCCGGAAAACCTGTCGCGCTATAACGGGCTGTCGTCGTTCGAGATCACCGGGCAGGGCGCCGCCGGCGTCAGCTCAGGTACGGCGATGAGCGAGATGGAGAAGCTGGCGGCAACATTCTCCGCCGGCAGCAGCTATTCCTGGAGCGGGCTGTCCTATCAGGAGCGGCTGACCAGCGGCCAGGCGTCGTCGCTGTACGCCATTTCGCTGATCGTGGTGTTCCTGTGCCTGGCGGCACTGTATGAGAGTTGGTCGATTCCGTTTGCGGTGATGTTGGTGGTGCCGATGGGCGTGGTGGGTTCGCTGCTGGCGATCACCCTGCGCGGGCTGGAAAACGACATCTACTTCCAGGTGGCGCTGCTCACCATCATCGGCCTGTCGGCGAAGAACGCCATTCTGATCGTCGAGTTCGCCGAGGAGATGCACCAGCGGGGCGAAACGCTGATTGGCGCGGCGGTCCACGCGGCCCGCATGCGCCTGCGGCCGATCCTGATGACCTCGCTGGCGTTTACCGCCGGGGTGCTGCCGCTGGCGGTATCCAGCGGCGCCGGCGCCAACAGCCGCATCGCCATCGGCACCGGCATTATCGGCGGTACCATCACCGCCACCGTATTGGCCATCTTTTTCGTCCCGCTGTTTTATGTGTTGGTGCGCCGCATGTTTACCCGTCGGCCCGCCAACCCGCCGTCACAGGCAGGAGAATAACGTGTTGCAACGAGTCATGATGTTAACTTTACCGCTGCTGCTGACCGGCTGTCTGTCGCTGGATCCGCACTACCAGCGCCCGGCGCCGCCGGTGCCCGCCAACCTGCCGCAGGGCGAGGCCGGCGGCAACCAGGCGCTGAGCTACCCGGACGTCGCCTGGCGCGACTATGTCCAGGATGCCCGGCTGCGCCAGGTGGTGGCGCTGGGGCTGAACGGCAGCCGCGATCTGCGCGAGGCGATCGCCAATATCGCGTTGGCGCGCGCCCTGTATGGTGAGCAGCGCTCGGCGCTGTTCCCGACAATCAATGCCACCGCCGACGGCAGCCGCGGGCGGGCGCTGACCGGTAACGGCAACGCCACCGCGCTGAGCCAAAGCTACGAAGCCGCGGCCGGCGTCAGCGCATTCGAGTGGGATCTGTTCGGCAAAAACGCCAGCCTGTCGCGCGCTGCGTTCGAAACCTATTTGGCGAACTCGGAGGGGGCGAAAAGCACCCGTCTGACGCTGATCGCCGATATCGTCACCGACTGGGTGGCGGTGGCGGCCGAGCGCAGCAATCTGGCGGTGGCGCAGCAAACGATGGCGAGCGCCAAACGATCGCTGGACGTCACGCGTAACAATCAGCAGCACGGGATTGCGTCGCTGGTTGACGTGGCGTCGGCGGAAACCGTCTATCAGCAGGCGCGATCGGACGCCGCCAGCTACGCCACCAGCGCTGCACAGGCGAAAAACGCGCTGGATTTGGCGGTAGGGCAAAGCGTGCCGGAAAACCTGCTGCCGAGTGGCATCGAGGCGCTGGGCGGGATCATGCGCGATCTGCCGGCCGGCGTTTCTTCGCAAGTGTTGCTGAAGCGGCCGGACGTGCTGCAGGCCGAGCATAACCTGAAATCCGCCAACGCCGATATCGGCTCGGCGCGGGCGGCGTTCTTCCCGTCGATCAGCCTGACCGCCAGCGGCGGCGTGGGCAGCGGTGAACTCTCCTCGTTGTTCAGCCATGGAGCCGGCGTCTGGTCGTTCGCACCGAGCATCAGCCTGCCGATCTTCAGCGGCGGCTATAACACGGCTCAGCTCAACTACAGCCAGGCGCAGAAAGACCTGTATGTCGCCACCTATGAGAAAGCGGTGCAGACGGCATTTCAGGAAACCGCCGACGCGCTGGCGCGCAAAGCCACGCTGCAGGAACAGCTGGCGGCGCAAACCGGCTATGTGGCGGCGGCGCAGCAATACTATCGCCTGGCCGAGCTGCGTAACCGCCAAGGCGTGGACAGCTACCTGACGCTGCTGGACGCGCAGCGCACGCTGTACACGGCGCAACAGGCGCTGATCGCCGCGCAGCAGACTGCATACGACAATCAAGCCACTCTGTATAAAGTGTTGGGCGGCGGCGTTACCGCTGAGCGGCAGGGGGATGGCGTCATCGCCGACAAGACGACGCTCAGCCGCTAACCGTCGACCGCGCGCGCCAGGAGTGTGGCTACGCGCGGTTTTTTTATGGAAAGTGTAAAGAAACGGAAAACCCGGCCGGCGGTCAGAACTCGCCGCGGTGAGCAGAGTCAGACAGAGAACCGCATTCATCTTTTATACATACCGGCTCGAGGTCGTCATGGCAGAAGACATTCAGCAACAGGTCATCGCGCTTATCGCCGCCTTCAACGCATCAGGGCGGCTGAAGAAGGGCGTAGCCATCACCCCGGAAACCGAGATTAACACCGCGCTCAACCTGTCGTTCAGCGATTCCAATACGCTGATGCGCCGCTACTTCGATACCTTCGGCGTCGACAGCGGCAACTATAATCACGAACTGTATTTCCCGCCCCCGACCAACACCGGGCGCTGGTTTTCCCCCTCAGCCTGCAAAGAACACCCCCGGCCGCTGTGCGTGTCGATGCTGGTGCGTTCCGCGCGCGCCAAACGCTGGCTGTACGACATCCACTTCCTGATCGAGCAGCTCCGCTAGCGCCGCGTTACTGTTCCAACACCTCGGCGAACTTCGCCAGCCACTGCGGATGCGCCGGCCAGGCCGGGGCGGTGACCAGATTGCCGTCGACGTGCGCCTGATCGATGCCGATCTCCGCATAATGACCGCCGCCCAGCCGCACTTCCGGCGCGCAGGCCGGGTAGGCGCTGCAGGTGCGGCCTTTCAACACCCCGGCCGCCGCCAGCAGCTGCGGGCCGTGGCAAACGGCGGCGATCGGTTTTTTCGCGGCGTCAAACGCCTGCACCAGCGCGATCACGTCGGGGTTCAGGCGCAGGTATTCCGGCGCCCGGCCGCCGGGGATCAAGAGCGCATCGTAGTGCTCTTCTTTGGCGGCGGCGAAGTCGGCGTTCAGGGTGAAGCGGTGGCCGGGTTTCTCGCTGTAGGTCTGCGCCCCGTCAAAATCGTGGATTGCGGTCTGGATGTAATCGCCGACGGCTTTGCCGGGGCACACGGCGTCCACCCAATGACCGATCATCTGCAATGCCTGAAACGGCACCATGGTTTCGTAATCTTCGGCGTAGTCGCCGACCAGCATCAGGATCTTTTTCTTGCTCATGATCACAACTCCTGCGGGATAGGGATTGCCTAAGGTATAGCCCAGTGCCCCTGGGAATGCGAACCACAAAGCGCCTATCTATACTCGTGATACTGCGGCGCTTTTCTCGCCGCTCAACCCCAGGGAGGATCCCCGATGCTGAATCTGGCTACCTTGCTTGAAGAGAGTGCGCGCACCTGGCCGGAGCGGCCGGCGGTGATACAGGACGACAACCCGCTCAGCTATCGGGCGCTTAACGACATGGCCAATCGGGTGGCGAATTTGTTGGCTGCGCGCGGCGTGCGGCCCGGTGAACGGGTGGCGCTGGCCTGCCCGAACCGGCCGGAGTTTCCGGCTATCTATTACGGCATTCTCAAAAGCGGCGCGGTGGTGGTGCCGCTGAATATTCTGCTGAAAAGCGCAGAGTTCGACTATTACCTGACGGATTCGGCGGCGGTGGCGCTGTTTTGTTTTGAGGGCAGCAGCGGCCTGCCGCTGGGGGAGGAAGCGCTGCGGGCGGTGGCGAAGGCGGAGCAGTGCCGCGAGGTGTTTATCATCGGCGATCGGTTGCCGCTCGAGGGGGAGCGTTTCAGCGCGGCGATAGCCGAGCAGGCTACCGAATTCGCTTCGGCGACGACGCTCGAAAGCGACACCGCGGTGGTGCTGTATACCAGCGGCACCACCGGCCGCGCCAAAGGGGCGGAGTTGACCCACGCCAATCTGGTGCTCAACGCCTTGGGATCGGTGCGGCTGTTCGACGGTTCGGAGACGGCCCCCGATCGTCACCTGGTCACGCTGCCGCTGTTCCACACTTTTGGTTCGACTGTGCAGATGAACGCCGGGTTTGCCGCCGCCGCCACTCTGGTGCTGGTCGAGCGCTTCGACGCCGCACAGGCCATCGCGCTGATGCAACGGCACGGCATCACCTTTTTCGCCGGAGTGCCGACCATGTATTGGGCGCTGTTGAATGCGCTGGATGAACACACGGATATCGAACGCTTGCGCAGCACGCTGCGTATAGCGGTGTCCGGCGGCGCCAGCCTGCCGCTGCAGATCCTGGAGGATTTTTCGCGCCGCTTCGGCGTCAACATTCTCGAAGGATATGGGCTGTCGGAGACCAGCCCGGTCGCCACCTTTAACCATCCCCACCGCGTGACCAAACCCGGCTCCATCGGTCAACCGATCTGGGGCGTGGAGGTGCGCCTGCTAGACGCCACCGGGCAGCCGGTCGACGGCATCGATCAGGTCGGGGAGATCGCGGTGCGCGGTTACAACATCATGAAAGGTTACCTGAATCGCCCCGAAGCGACGGCGGAGGTGCTGGAAAACGGTTGGTTCCTCACCGGTGACCTGGCGCGCCGCGACGCCGACGGCTTCTATTTCATCGTCGATCGGGCCAAGGACATGATCATTCGCGGCGGGTTCAACGTCTATCCGCGCGAGATTGAAGAGGCGCTGATTCGCCATCCGGCGGTGTCGTTGGTGGCGGTGATCGGCGTTGAACACCCGTCGCTGGGCGAAGAGATCAAAGCGGTAGTGGTGTTGAAAGAGACGGAAGAGCCCATCGAGGAGGAAACGCTTATTGCCTGGAGCCGGGAGCGGCTGGCGGCGTACAAGTATCCGCGCATCGTCGAGTTCGTCGAGCATTTGCCGATGACCAGTACCGGTAAGGTGTTGAAGCGCTGTTTGCGCTGAGGAAAATCCGGCCTGCCGGGGCAGGCCGGGATACGGGCATCAACCTGGGTAGATGCCGCGCTCTTTACGTGCGGTCAGGATGCGCTCACAGGCCACGATGTAAGCGGCGGTACGCAGGCTGCACTCTTTTTCGGCCGCCTTGTTCCAGACGTGGACCATGGCGTCGGTCATGATTTTGTCCATACGCTCATTGATCTCGGACTCGCTCCAGAAGTAGCTCGCCATGTCCTGCACCCACTCGAAGTAACTGACCGTTACGCCGCCGGCATTACAGATAACGTCCGGGACCACGGTGATGTTACGGGAACGCAGAATGTCGTCTGCCTCTGGGAAGGTTGGGCCGTTGGCGCCTTCCAGCACCAGTTTGGCGCTGAGGATTTCAGCGCGCTGGCGGGTGATCTGGCCTTCCAGCGCAGCCGGGATCAGGATGTCCATGTCGACTGACCAGAACGCTTCGCTTTCGATCTCGCTGGCGCCCGGGAAGCCGGCGATCTGCTTGTGCTTGACCTGGTATTCGGTCAGCGCGGCCAGATCGATGCCATCGGCGTTGAACAGGGTGGCGGAGTGGTCCTGGATGGTGACGACGCGTGCGCCGACGCCAACGAACAGGCGAGCCGCTTCGCTGCCCACGTTACCGAAGCCTTGTACCGCCACTTTGGCGCCTTCGATTTGCACGCCCAGACGTTTGGCCACTTCGCTGCCGGTGACGAACACGCCGCGGCCGGTCGCTTTCTCACGGCCCAGGGAGCCGCCGAGGTGGATTGGCTTGCCGGTGACCACGCCGGTGATGGTGGTGCCGTGGTTCATGGAGTAGGTGTCCATCATCCAGGCCATCACTTTGGCGTTGGTGCCGACGTCCGGCGCAGGAATGTCTTTCTGTGGCCCGATGATGAAGCCGATTTCGCTGGTGTAGCGGCGGGTCAGTCGCTCCAGTTCACCTTCAGACAGTTTGAACGGGTCGACGCGGATGCCGCCCTTGGCGCCGCCGTACGGCAGGTTGACCGCGGCACACTTGATGGTCATCCAGGCGGACAGGGCCATCACTTCGTTCAGATCGACGTCAGGGTGGAAGCGGATGCCGCCTTTACCCGGCCCACGCGACAGGTTGTGCTGTACGCGGAAACCTTCGAAGTGGCGGATGGTGCCATCGTCCATCTGCAGCGGGATATCAACAATCAAAGCGCGCTTAGGGTGACGCAGCGTATCAACCCAGCGTGACAGCTCGCCGAGGTAAGGGGCGACGCGATCGATTTGTTGCAGATATGTAGCCCAAGCGGTGGTGCTGCTGTCTGAAGCGTAGGATAGCTTTTCCATAACCAACCTTTATATATTAGAGGTATTTATTTCGTTTAACCGTGGATTAGCAAGCGCATAACACTTTGCGACGCTAAATTTACCACTAATTATGCCGGTTGTTAGCCCCCCTCTCATCGGGCCAGCGGGCGGTTTTTCGCCGCCTGCAGGGCGATAAATGAATAGTTAATTACTTTTTGTCGGCGGTGAGCGAGCACATGCATAATTTATGCATATAAAGCGCATAAAAACCCTTTTTATCTATTTTTCAGAAGCTTGAATGTGATCAAAAAGTTTCATTTTATTTAACTGCCATGTTGACAATGGCATTTCCCCTCGCCAGAGTTAAATTAATGTTAAAACGGCTCCGGCGTCGTTTTTTTGTTGCACAAGGGAAAGTATAACCATTTGATATTGTAGTGTTTACCCACCACGCTCAGGCTTTGTACGCCAAACGTGGGCGCTACGCGGCTCACGAGAGCATTTTCTCGGCACCCATTATTATTACCTCCCTGTTACAACGGGGCGGGCAGCGTTCGGTCTCAATTTTATTGCCGGTTAGAGCGCCCACGGGCGTTTCACTCCTGCTGCAGCCGCACATCGGTTGCTTAATCGCCTTAATGACGGACAGGTAATACCATGAAAAAAAATCACTGCGATCGGCTGAACCCAGGTTCAGCCGAAGGGCCAAACTGTGCCCAAACCCTGCAGCGCGGGCTGAGCGCGCGCCATATTCAACTGATTTCGATCGGCGGCGCCATCGGCACCGGGCTGTTTATGGGCGCCGGGAAAACCCTCGCGCTGTCGGGCACCTCCATCGTACTGACTTACGCCATCGTCGGCTTTTTCATGTTCATGGTCATGAGGGCGATGGGGGAGCTGCTGCTCACGCGGCTCGATTATCGTTCGTTCGCCGATTTCGTCTCCGAATACCTGGGGCCGCGCGCCAGCTTTTTTCTCGGCTGGTCCTACTGGCTGAGCTGGGTCGTGACCTGCATTGCCGACGTGGTGGTGTGCGGCGGCTACGTGCAGTATTGGCTGCCTAACGTCTCGCCCTGGCTGCCGGCGCTGCTGACGCTGGGGTTCTTGTGTCTGTTCAACATGCTATCGGTCAAGATGTTCGGCGAAGCCGAATTCTGGTTCGCGATGATTAAGGTGGTGGCGATCGTCGCGCTGATTGCCACCGGCGCCTGGATGGTGTTCAGCGGCTGGACCTCGCCGGACGGCGTGACCGCTTCGCTGCATAACGTCACCGATCCCGCCATTTTCATGCCACACGGCATCTTCGGCTTCTTCGCCGGTTTCCAGATCGCCATTTTCTCCTGTACCGGCATCGAGCTGCTGGGCACGATGTCGGCGGAGACCAAAAACCCGGAGAAGGTGCTGCCAAAGGCGATCAACGCGATCCCGGCGCGCATCATCGTCTTCTACGTGTGCTCGATGCTGACCATTATCGCCGTCACCTCGTGGAGCCACATTTCACCGGACAGCAGTCCGTTCGTGATGCTGTTCGATCGGGCGGGGCTGCCGGCCGCCGCGGCGGTGATCAACTTTGTGGTGCTGACTTCGGCGATGTCCTCGGCCAACAGCGGGGTGTATTCCAGCACCCGCATGCTGTACAGCCTGTCGATGGAAAAGCACGCCCACGGCCAGTTCCGCATTCTGTCCCGCACCACGGCCATTCCGATCCGCAGCCTGCTGTTTTCCTGCTTCTGCATGGTGTCCGGCACCTTGCTGCTGGTGCTGGTGCCGAACGTCATGACGCTGTTCACCCTCGTCTCTACCGTGGCGGCGATCCTGGTGGTTTACAGCTGGGGCATGATATTGGTCGCCTACCTGGTATATCGCCAGAAACGGCCGGATCTGCACGCCGGTTCCCACTTCAAAATGCCGGGCGGGGTCGCGATGGCCTGGCTGACGCTGGCATTTTTCGCCTTTACGCTAGTGCTGATGGTGTTCGATCGCGATACGCTGATCGCGCTATGCAGCATGCCGCTGTGGTTTACCACGCTCGGCCTGATCTGGCGCTATCGGGTCCGTGACAGCGTGGCGCGCGAGAGCTACGTGTTTTATCGGCGTGGCGCCGAGGCGGAATAACCGGCGAAGGATGCGCAGTTGCCGCCGCTCGACTCGGCAAGCGGCGGCAACTGCGGTATGCTAAGCGGCTGAACCGCAAACCAAACCGGGCCATACGGAGACACCCCAGCGTGCCGAACTCTTCTTCTCAACTCGAACTTTTGCGATCGGTCGCCGACGGCATCGCCGCGCTGTTTTTCCCGAATGCAGAAGTGGTGATCCACGATCTGGCCACCAACAAGATTGCCTATCTGGCGAACAACCTGTCGAAGCGCAAACCGGGTGACGACGCCGGGCTGGAAGACGTCGAGCTCGCCGGCGGCGCCGGCGTGACCGGCCCCTATGAGAAGCTGAACTGGGACGGCAAAAAGATGCGCTCGGTGAGCATCGCCGCGCGCGACGAGCAGGGCAAGCCCAGCTATCTGCTGTGCATCAACCTGAGCACCGCGATGTTCGAGGACGCCCGCAACGCGCTGGACATGTTCCTGTCTGTCACGCGGCTGCAGCCACAGCCGCAAGCGCTGTTCAAAGATGACTGGCAGGAGAAGATCAATACCTTCCTGCACGATTGGCTGCGGCGCGAAAACGCCGCGCTCGGCGCGCTGAGCCGCGAACAGAAACGGCGGCTGGTCAGCGATCTCTATCATCAGGGGGCGTTCAAGGCCAAAAGCGCGGCGGATTACATCGCCAACGTGCTGTCGATGGGGCGCGCCACGGTGTACAAGCATTTGCGGGAATTGAAGCAGGAGTAAAGGCGGCGGGAAAGGCGGAAGAAATGGGCGGCGCTGGCCGCCCATTTTTGTTACCAGCGGTAGTTGACCGAAGCGATGATGCTGCGGCCGCTGCCGTAGAAGCAGGCGTACTCGCCGCTGCAGGATGAAACGTATTTCTTGTCCGTCAGGTTCTGCACGTTGAGCTGAAGCGCCGCACCGCGCAGCGCTGACGAGGCCTGGCCGAGGTCATATTTCACCATGGCGTCGTACAGCGTGTAGTGCGGCACGTCGTACTGGCCGGTGGCGTCGGCCGGCGCATCGCCGATGTAACGCACGCCGCTGCCGACGGTCAGGCCGTTCAGCCCGCCGCTCAGGAAGCTGTAGCTGCCCCAGGCGGATGCCGCGTGGCGCGGGATGCCCGCCGGGCTGTGGCCAATTTCGTCCGCCGAGTTGGAGTCTTTGGTGACTACGTCGGTGTAGGTATAGGCGGCGGTCAGCTTGATTTCCGGCGTTGGTTGGGCGTGCACTTCCGCCTCAATCCCTTTGGATTTCACCTCACCGATCTGCTCGTAGGCGGAGGTGAGACGGTTGTAAGACGCCACATTGCGCTGGGTAATGTCGAACCAGGAGAGGGTCAGCAGGGTGTTGCCGCCCGGGATCTGGTATTTCACGCCCACCTCGGTTTGTTTGCCGGTGGTCGGCTTGAGCGGATCGGCGCCCGGCGCGCTCGGGTACAGGTTAGGATCGAACGAGGTGCAGTAGCTGACGTACGGTGAAATGCCGTTGTCGAAGGCGTAAAGCAGGCCCGCGCGGCCGGTGAACTGGGCATCGTTGTAGGTCTGCTCTTTACCGCCGCTGGTGCGATCGCGGGTGTTGACCTGCGACCAGTCCTGACGGCCGGACAGCAGCAGGTTCCAGTTATTCCACTCCAACTGGTCCTGCAGATACACCCCGACCTGATTCAGCGTCTTCAAATCGCTGGAAGCCAGCGCCAGCGTGCTGCCATCGATGCTGGGGCGAACCGGGTTGGCCCAGTCGATCGGGTAATCGTTGCCGCGATCGCGATACATCTTCGAATCGATATGGCTGTAGCGGTAATCCAGCCCGCCCAGCACTGTGTGCTTCACCTCGCCGGTGTCGAACAGGCCCTTCAGCTGGTTATCCACGCCAAACTCGTTGGTCATCTGCGTTTCATGCTGCGCCATGCGGGTGACGGTGTGGTCGTTAACCTTCGAGTTTACGTTATAAACCAGATATTTATAGTCTTCATCACGGTGGGTGAAGCGCAGGTTCTGGGTAAACGACAGCGCATCGCTGAAGTTATGCTCGAGGCTGTAGCCGATCGACGCCTGCTCGCGCCGCGACTTGTTGAAGCTGGGTTCGCTGACGTTGAAGTCATAGGGCACATAGCCCGCGCTGGTCGGGAACAGCGTGCCGGCGCGCGGCAGGAAGTTGCGCGATCCGGCTTTCGGATCGTTCTGGTAGCTGGTCAGCAGCGTAAAGCTGGTGTCTTCGTTCGGCAGCCAGGTGAAGGCCGGGGCGATGGCCACCCGTTGCTGCTTGCTGTCTTTGACAAACTCATGTTCGGTTCTGGCGATGCCGTTCAGGCGGTAGAACAGGGTATTGTCGTCGTTGAGCTTGCCGCCGAAATCGAACGCCGTTTCCGCCAGATGGCGGTTGCCGGTGCTGAATTTGACTTCGTGAATGCTCTGGGCGGTAGGGCGTTTACTGGTCATCACCACCACGCCGCCGGGGCTGACCTGGCCGTACAGCACGCCGGCCGGGCCATGCACCATCTCCACGCGCTCCAGCAGCCAGGGATCGATCTGCCCGGCGCCGCCGTTTTGGCTCGAGAGGCCAAAGTGCAGGCCGTCGAGCAGCTTGGGCGCATAGCGGAAGCCGCGGCTGATCACTTCGTCATTGCGGTTGGAGTTGCCACGGTAGGTGGTGATCACCCCACTGGTGTAGTTCAGCGCGTCGGCGACCGACGCCGGCTCCTGGTCGTTCATCTGCTCGCGCGTGACCACCGAGATGGACTGCGGCGTTTTGCGCAGAGGGGCGGCGGTCTTGGTGCCGGCGGCGCTTTCTTTGGCGACGATCCCTTTGACCGGCGCGGTCACGCTGTTTTGCGCGTCGGCGGTCACCAAAATCGTCTCGTCCGCCGCGGCGGACGCGTGTTGCGCCAAGGGCAGTAAGGCCAGCGCCGATCCCAGCAACAGACGCTTGGCGGCCGTCGCCTCCGCATTTCCGTTTGCTATCCCTTTGTTTTTAATCTTCATTATCTCTCCTGCATACCTGCGTTGTGTGTCATGCCACCCTGATAAACCCCGAAATGCCGACAAGCGGTCTTCTCCCGTCGACGCGGAAACGCCGTGTGTGCACGACGGTAAAAATCCGACAAATAGTATTGAAAATGATAATGAGTATCAATACGATTGTCAGGTTTTGTAAAAATCACTCGTGTTATGTAAGGGGCGCTATGGAGTTTTTGCCGGAAAAGAGGCCAGAAAGCGGTCATGAGGGATTGGCGGCGCAATGGCTGCGTGAAGAGGCGGCAGGACAGCCTGCGTGGTGGCAGAAGGTGGCCTCACACGGCACGCCCATCGTCGAGCCGCACGATGACCGCCACGTCAAAATGACCTGGCTGTGGCGCGATCCCGCCGGCGATGAACGGCACTCGCCAATACGCCGCGTTTACGCCGATATCAACGGCATTACCGATCACCACAGCACGTCCCCCAGCAGCCTGACCAGGCTCCCCGGCACCGACGTTTGGTACGGCGCCGCCGTTATCGATCGCCGTTGGCGCGGCAGCTATAGCCTGATCCCTATTACCGATCGGGATCTTCCCCCCGTATTCAGCGACGACGAAACGTTGCGCGACCGCCAGCAGCGCGCCTGGTGGGTATCGCTGTTCCCATTGGCCATCGCCGATCCGCTGAATCGCGTATCGCTGGGGCCGTCTCATCGCCCGCGCCCGGTTTCCCTGGCGCAAGGGCCGGATGCCGACGATCAAAGCGCCTGGCAGGCCGCCGATCGGCCATGGGATGAGGCGCGGCTACAGCTTTTTCAGTGGCGCAGCGAACATCTGGATAACCAGCGGCGCGTCTGGCTGTATGCCAGCGGCGACGCGGCGGTGAAAGCGAATCGCCCGTTGGTGTTATTGCTCGACGGCCAAAACTGGATCGAAAGGCACGCGCTGTTGCCGGTGATCGAGCACGAAACGGCAAGAGGGCACCTGCCGCCCGCGTGCTGGCTGCTGATCGATGCGATCGACGGTGAACACCGGGAAAACGAGCTGCCCTGCAACGCCGCCTTCTGGCAAGCAATCATCGATGAGTTGCTGCCGCAGGCGCAGAAGCGCGAACCGTTCAGCGAGGAAGGGACGCGCACCGTTGTCGCCGGCCAGAGCTACGGCGGGCTGGCGGCGTTATATGCCGGTGTGCACTGGCCGGAACGCTTTGGCCACGTGTTGAGCCAGTCCGGCTCCTTCTGGTGGCCTACGGTGCAATTCGTTACCCAGTTCGAAAAACGCCACGAGCTGGAGGAAGGCTGGCTGATACGCCAGGTTCGGCAACGCAACGCGGCGTCGCCCACGCTCACCGTGATTCAGCAAGCCGGCGATCGAGAGGCGGACATCGAATTCGTTAATCGCCAAATGCATCAGGCGCTGACGGCGGCGGGGCACCGCGCCGAATACCGCGTGTTTTCCGGCGGGCACGATGCGCTCTGCTGGCGCGGCGGCCTGGTGGACGGCGTGCGCCAGCTGCTTTCCGCGATGAAATAACCCACACATTTTGACAGACAGGTAATGAAAATGACTCAGGAACAACAAAACCCGTTCGATGACGAAAGCCTCCGTTTCACCGTTTTGGTCAACGCGCAGCAGCAGTATTCGCTGTGGCCGCAGTTTGCCGACACGCCGCAGGGGTGGCGCGTGCTGATGGGGCCGGCGTCGCGCGGCGAATGCATCGACTACATCGAAACGCACTGGCAGGACATGCGGCCGGCGGCGCTGAAAGCGGCGGATGCGGCGCGTTAAGCGCCAGGCAGCCACATCGATACATTCCGTTTGAGGAAAAGGACAGACACCATGTCAGAAACGCTTTCTTTGCCGGATACTCAGGTCGAGTATCGGGATTATCCGCTGGTTGCAGCACAACCGGGGATCTGGATCGCCGACCAAATCGCGCTGCGCCGCAACGGCTTCGCCGTGGCGCACTACACCGAACTGCACGGCGCTATCGACCGCTCGGCGCTGGAGCGCGCCATCCGTCAGGGGCTGGCCGAAGCGGATACGGTTCAGGCGCGGTTCTTTGAGGCGCAGGACGGCCAGCCGGTGCAGCGTTTACCGTTGATAGCCGACCCTGCACGCGTGCAGGCGCCGGAGTGGTTCGATTTCAGCACGCAGCCGGACGCCGAACAGGCGGCGCTGGCGCTGATGAACGACGATCTGGCGCAGGATCTGCCGGCGGACGGCGAACGGCCGCTTTATCGCCATGCAGTGATCCGCGTCAGCGCCGAGCGCTGGTTCTGGTACCAGCGCTTTCATCATCTGACCCTGGACGGCTTCAGTTTCGAAGCCATCACCCGCCGGATCGCCGATATCTATCGCGCGCTGCGCCACGGGCTGTCGCCGGCGGCCTCGCCGTTTACCCCGTTCGGCAAGGTGGTGGAGGAGTTTCAGCAATGGCAAACGTCGACCGCACGTGAGCGGGCAGCCGAATTCTGGCGCCAGCATCTGCGCGATTTGCCGTCGCCGCTGTCATTATCGACGGAGAGTCGGGAGGTTGAACCGGGTGCCCGGCCGCTCAAACAGGCGCTGGTGCTGCCTGAATCGCTGTTTGACGAAGCGCTGCGCGATGATGCGCTGCAGTCGCTGCAACCGGCCGATATCGTCACGGCGGCGCTGGCGATGTATCTGGCGCGCATGAGCGGTGAAACCCGCTTCTCAGTCGGCTTTCCTTTCATGCGCCGGATGGGGTCGCAGGCGCTGGCGGCGGTCGGCCCGGTGGTCAACGTGCTGCCGCTGCTGCTGAACGTGACGCCGGCGATGTCGCTGGCGGACGTCTGCCAGGCCACCGTGGCGGAGATCAAGCAGGCGCGCCGCCATCAACGCTATGAGGCGGAGCAGATCAAACGCGATCTCGGCCTGGTCGGCGGCCATCAGGAACTGTATGGCCCGGTGGTCAACGTCAAGGTCTACCACAGCGCCTTGTCGTTCGACGGTCAGGCGGCCACCACCCATACGCTGGCGATGGGGCCGGTTGACGATCTGGAGTTTGAGATCGGTTTTCGAAGCGGCGTGCTGACGCTGTCTTTGGTCGCCAACCCGGCCAAATACTCGCCGCGCACCTTGCATCATCACGCGGAGCGCATCGGCCATTGGCTGCAGCAGCTGGCGCGGCAGCCGCGCCAGCCGAACGGCCAACTGGCGCTAATCAGCGATGGGGAACTCAGACAACTCGCGGCCTGGGGGCGCGGCGCCGAGCTGACGCCGCCGGCGGGCATGGTCTCGATTATGGATGCGTTCCAGTGCCAGGTCGAGCGCCAGCCCGAGGCGTTGGCGGTGGCCTGCGGCGACGTGCGCCTCAGCTACCGGCAGCTCTCCGAACGGGTGATGCAACTGGGGCGAGTGCTGATCGAAAACGGCATCGGCGCCGAAGACGTTGTCGCCATCGGCATTCCACGCTCGGTGGACACGCTGGTCGCGCTGCTCGGCGTGCTGGCCAGCGGCGCGGCCTATATGCCGCTCGATCTGGACTATCCGCGTGAACGTTTGGCGCTGATGTGCGACGACGCGCGGCCGGTAATGTTGCTGACCCACCGCGCCACGCGGGCCAACATGCCGGATCTGCCGCAGATATTGTGCCTGGACGACGCCCCGTGCCTGGCGCGCTGCGCGGCCGCCGAGGCCACGCCGATAACGGATGCCGAACGGCGTGTGCCGCTGAGCGAGGCGCATCTCGCCTACATGATTTACACCTCCGGCTCGACCGGCAAACCCAAGGGGGTCATGTCCACACACCGCGGGCTGCTGAACCTGTTCCTGTCGCACCAGGCTTCTCTGTTTGGCCCGGCGATCGAAAAATTCCAGGCTCGCCACGCGCGCCGCTTGCGCGCCGGCCATACCGCCTCGTTTTCTTTCGACTCCTCTTGGGAACCGCTGTTCTGCATGATGATGGGCAGCGAACTGGTTATCTTCGATGAGGAGCTGCGCCGCGACCCCTGGGCGCTGCTGGAACAAACCCAACAGACGCCGATCGATCTGCTGGACATCACGCCGTCGTTCTTCTCGCAACTGGTGGACTGCGGCCTGCTGAAAGGGCAGTTCCCGCTGCCGTCGTTCGTGATGATCGGCGGCGAGGCGGCGACGCCGACGCTGTGGAACCTGATGCAGCAGCATCCGGAAGTGGAGATCCACAACTATTACGGCCCGTCCGAATACACCGTCGATACCCTCGGCGCGCCGGTGACGGCCGCAGACCAGCCGGTGATCGGCCGTCCCCTCGCCAATACCTCAGTTTGGCTGCTCGACAGCCGCCTGCAGCCGGTGCCGATCGGCGCGGCGGGCGAACTGTACATTTCCGGCAAAGGCATCGCGCGCGGTTACCTGCGGCGCCCGGATCTGACGGCGGCGCGCTTTGTCGCCAACCCGTTCGCCGAAGGCGAGGTGATGTACCGCAGCGGCGATCTGATGCGCTGGAGCGCGGAGGGCCAGCTGGTGTTCATTGGCCGAACCGATCATCAAATTAAGGTGCGCGGCTTCCGCGTCGAGCTGGGTGAGGTGGAAAGCGCCTTGGCCGCCTTGCCGGACGTGGGGCGAGCGGTGGTGATCGCCGAGCCGATCGGCGCCACCTATCGCCTGATCGGCTACTGCTCGGTGCAGGATGACGCGCGCCGCGCCTCGCCGACGCTGCAAAACGAGCTGCTGGGGCAGCTGGCGCAGCGTCTGCCGGATTATATGGTACCGGCGATCCTGGTGGTGATGCCGGAGCTGCCGCTCAACGTCAACGGCAAGATTGACCGCCAGGCGCTGCCCAAACCGCAGGAGACGCTGGCGCAAAGCATTCGCGAACCGGCCACCGAGCAGGAAAGGCTGATTTGCCGCGCGATGGCCCACCTGTTGGGGATGGAGCGCGTTGGCGCCGACGACGATTTCTTCGCGCTCGGCGGCGACAGCATCTCGGCGATGGGGCTGGGCACCGCCCTGCGGCGCAACGGTTATCTGTTGCGGCCGCGCGAGATCTTCGCGCTGCACACCCCCGCGCGCATGGCGCAGGCGATGCAGCCGCTGGTCGTAGACTCTCAGACCCCACGCAGCGTGCGGCAAGGCCCGATCGACGGGCTGCCGATCCTGCACTGGTTTGCCGAGACGGGCGATATGCATCGCCGCTTCGCGCACGGCGTTTTCCTGCGCGTGCCTGCCGAGCTGCAACCGGAACAGCTGCGTGATGCGTTGGAACAGCTGCGCACGGCCCACCCGGCGCTGGGCGCCCGGATCCGCGATGGCCAGTTGGTGGCTGAAGAAGCCGCTAGCGCTGAGTTCATGCAGGTTCAGACCGTATCCAGCGAACTGGAGCCGGCGGCGGAACAGGCTTTCGATGCCGCACTCGAGCATCTCGATCCGGCGGCCGGCGCCATGATGCAGGCGATCTTGTTGCAGCGTGACGGGCAGAGCCTGGGGCTGGTGCTGGCGATCCACCACCTGGTGGTCGACGGCGTTTCCTGGCGCATCCTGCTCGAGGAGCTGCGGCAAGTGGCCGACAGCGCCATGCAGGGGCAGCCGATCACGCTGCCGCCGGAAGAAACCTCGCTCTATGAGTGGTCTGCGCGTTTACGCGCAGACGTGGAGCGCCGGGAAGCCGAGCTGCCGTTCTGGCGGCAAATGCTGGCGGACGGCGTGCCGCGTTTGGGCCGGCGCGCGCTGGAACCGCAGACCGATCGCATCGCCTCGGTGAACGAACGGCGCACGCTGCTCGACAGCCGGTTGACCGCCGCGCTGCTCGGCACATTGCCGCAGGGCTATCGCGCCCAGGTTGAAGAGATCATGCTGTGCGCGCTGGCTCAGGCCTGCCGCCGCCGTTTTCAGACCGCTTCGCTGCGTTTCTCTCTGGAGTCGCACGGCCGCGCCGAACTGGACGACGGCCTCGATCTGGCCCGCACCGTCGGCTGGCTGACGGCGGAGTACCCGCTGCGCATCGAACTGCATGACGCCGAGCACAATGAGGCCGTGCGCGCGGTGAAACGGGCGACGCGAGCGGTGGCCGATCGCGGCATCGGCTACGGCCAGCTGCGTTATCTGCATCCACAGCGCGACGACCTGGCGGCGCTGGCGCAGCGCAACGCCCCGGAGATTTTATTCAACTACCTCGGGCGCTTCAGCCAGGATGAAGGGCACTGGATGCCGCAGCGCAGCCAAACCCGCTTCCGCGACGCCTTCGCCGTGGCGCAGGATGCGCAGCAGGCGCTGTCTTACGGGCTGGAAGTGAACATCTTTGTCGAGGAACGGCGCGACGGCGCCTGCCTGGCGATTAACTGGAGCTGGCTGGAGGCGATTTTCAGCGAGAGCGACATAACGCAGCTGCACAGCGGCATTGAGCAAGCGGTGCGTTCACTGTGCGAATTTGCCGAACGGCATCCCGAACGCGCGGCGGCGACGTTGGTGGCGGCCGAGATCGCCCAGCCGGGCGTCGATGATGAGGCGGTGCGCGCCTGGGAGCGGGAGTGCGGGCCGTTAGCCGCGGCGCTGCCGCTGTTGCCGCTGCAACACGGCCTGCTGTTCCATGCGCAGACGGCGCAGCAGGGCGGCAGCTATAACTCGTTGACGCGCCTGAGCCTCTGCGGCGAACTGGACGCGCTTCAACTTCAGCAGGCGCTGGATGCGGTGATCCGCCGCCATCCGCAATTGGCCGCCCGATTCAACCGCGAGGGCGAACCGCTGCAGCTGATACCGCAGGAAAGCCAATGGCCGTTGGACAGCCACAGGCTGCCGCCGCTGGCCGAAGAACAGGAGGCACAGGCACTGCACCGGCTGGAGCAGCAGGAACTGCAGCGCGATCTGTTCAACCAGCCGGGCGCGATGCTGCATGCGCTGTGGGTCAAACACGGCGATAGCGAACGCTACACGCTGTTCCTTAACGCGCACCACCTGATCGTCGATGGTTGGTCGACGCCGGTGGTGCTCAACGATCTGATGCTGGCCCTGCGTGAAGGCGAACAGGCGTTGCCGCCGCTGCGTTCGAACTATGCCGATATCGTGCGCCGTCTGACCGCGCGGGATGCCGAAGCCTCGCGCCGCCTGTGGCGTGAGACGCTGCAGGATGTGCGCCCGACGTTACTGTTCGGTGACGCGCAGGACGATCGCGTGCATGAGCTGGAAATGACGCTGCCGCCGGCCGAGGAAAAGCGCTTGCTGACCCTGTGCCGCGAACGCGGGTTGACGCTCAATACCGTGATGCAGGGCATTTGGGCGCTGCAGCTGGCCAGCTGTTGCGGCCAGCAGGACGTGGTGTTCGGCTCGCCGGTGTCCGGCCGCTTTGGCCAGATAGAAGGGGTCGAGGAACACGTCGGCCTGTTCAGCAACACGTTGCCGGTGCGAGTTCGTCTGCAGCATGACCGTTCGTTGACGGAACAGCTGACCGACCTGCAGCACCGGCAGATTGCACTGCTGGAGCACGACGATTTGGGGTTGGGGGAAATTCAGCACCTGGCCGGGGCGGGCACGCTGTTCGATACGCTGTTGGTGGTGGAGAACTACCCGGACAACGACGCTCTGTTGGGCGGCGCAGGATCGCTGCGTTGCGACGCCATCCGCAACAAAGGCTATACCCACTATCCGCTGACGCTGCTGGTGCTGCCGGGCGAACGTCTGCGCCTGCTGATGGAGTACCGCGCCTCGGTGCCGCAACCTGAACGCTTCGCCGCGCGGCTGATGGCGCTGCTGCAACAGTGGATCGTCCAGCCGGATCTGCCGCTGCCGCGCTGGCAGTTGCAAACCCCGCAGGAGCAGGCGCTGATCGCGGCGGTCAACCGCACCGGGCAGGCGGTGGCGGACACCACCTTGCATCAGGCGATCGCCGATCAAGCGCGGCGCACACCGGAACGCATCGCGCTACAGGATGCCGGGCACAGCCTCAGCTACCGTGACATGCAGCGCCAGGCCGCGCTGCTGGCCGAGCGGCTGACGGTGGCCGGCATTCAGCCGGGGGACATTGTCGCGGTCGCGTTGCCGCGTTCCGTGCGCCTCAGCCTGGCGTTGACGGCGATTGTGCAGACCGGCGCCGCCTGGTTGCCGCTGGACACCGGCTACCCGGACGAACGTCTGGCCTACATGGTGGAGGACGCCAAGCCGCGGCTGATTATCACCGAAAGCGCGTTGGATGCCCGCTTCGCCGCGCTGGCGCCGACGCTGCTGTTCGATGCGCTGGACGAGAGCGGGCGCGAACCGGCAGCGCGCCAATCGGCGGGGAACGGCGATTATCCCGCCTACGTGCTGTATACCTCCGGCTCTACCGGGCGGCCGAAAGGCGTGGTGGTGAACCACCGGGCAATCGTCAACCGCCTGTTCTGGATGCAGCACGAGTATGCGCTCGATGCGCAGGACGTGGTATTGCAGAAAACGCCGTGCAGCTTCGACGTTTCCGTCTGGGAATTCTTCTGGCCGCTGATGGTTGGTGCGCGCCTGGTGATGGCGCCGCCGGAGGCGCACCGCGATCCGCAGGCGCTGACGACGTTGATCGACGACTATGGCGTGACCACGCTGCATTTCGTTCCGTCCATGTTGGCTATCTGGGTAGAGGCCTTGAACGAACGGGCGCCACAGCGCGCCGCCGCCAGCCTGAAACGCGTGTTCTGCAGCGGCGAAGCGCTGTCGTGTGAACTGGCTTCCCGCTATCAGGCGTTGGTTACCGCGCCGCTGCATAACCTGTATGGCCCAACGGAGGCGGCGGTCGATGTCACCTACCAACCGGCGTCCGGCGCGGCGTTGGCGGCGGTGAACGGCGCCGGCGTGCCGATCGGCAAACCGGTCTGGAACACCCAACTGAGCATTCTCGACGCCATGCTGCGGCCGGTGCCCGTCGGCTGCGCCGGCGATCTCTACCTGCGCGGCATTCAGCTGGCCGATGGCTATCTGCATCGGCCGGGGCTGACGGCGCAGCGGTTTGTCGCCGATCCCGCCGGCAACGGCGCGCGCATGTATCGCACCGGCGATATCGCCCGCTGGCTGGAAGACGGCAGCGTCGAGTATTTGGGGCGCAGCGACGATCAGCTGAAGATCCGCGGCCAGCGCATCGAGCTGGGCGAAATCGAGCAGGCGCTGCTGGCGCAGCCGGGGGTAGCGCAAGCGGCGGTGCACGCCATCGAACTGGGCGAGGGTGCGACGGGGCTTGGCGGCGCCGATATGCGCCAGCTGGTTGCCTGGCTGATCGCCCAACCGGGCGTGACGCTGGATACCGGCGTGCTGCATCAGGCGCTGGAGCAGCGTTTGCCTGCGCACATGATGCCGGTCAGCTATGTCATGACCGACCGTTTCCCGCTCAGCGCCAGCGGTAAGCTGGATCGCAAGGCGTTGCCACGGCCGCAGCGCCGCCATCAGAGCGGCCGCATGCCGGAGAGCGACAGCGAGCGCCTGCTGGCGGCGCTGTTTGGGGAACTGTTGGGGCGCGAGACGGTGTATGCCGACGACGACTTCTTCGCGCTGGGCGGCCATTCGCTGCTGGCGATGCGTCTGGCGGCGGAGCTGCGTCGGCGCGTCCCTCGGCCATTGAGCGTCGGGCAGATCATGTTCGCCCGCAGCCTGGAGAAGATGGCGCACCTGCTCGATGACGCGCAGGCGGCCAATTCGGCCGAGAGCCGCGGCGTCGGCGAGTGCCTGCAACTGCGGGCCGGCCAAGGCCCGGCGCTGTTCTGCCTGCATCCGGCTTCCGGTTTCGCCTGGCAGTATTCGGGGCTGAGCCGTTATCTGCCGGGGAGCTACCCCATCATCGGCCTGCAGTCGCCAAGACCGGATGGCGCTATCGCCACCTGCGAGGATATCGAGCAGATGGTCGATCGGCATCTCGCTAATCTGCGCCGCCTGCAGCCACAGGGGCCTTACTACCTGCTGGGCTATTCGCTCGGCGGCACGCTGGCGCACTCGATGGCCGCGCGCCTGCAGCAGCAGGGCGAAGAGGTGGCGTTCCTCGGCATGCTGGATACCTATCCGCCGGAAGGCCAGGATTGGACAGGCCCCAGCGAGGAGGACGCGCAGAAAGAGGTGGCGCAGGAGCAGGCCGAGTTTATGGCGGAAGATCATGGCGATCCGGCGCTGATGGCGGAGAAGGCGGCGATGTTCGACAGCATCGTCGCCAACTACCGCGACGCGGTTCGCATTCTGTCTCAGGCGCGCAGCCGGCGTTTCCACGGCACGGCGACGCTGTTTGTCGCCGACCAGACGCTGCCGCCGGAGATGGATATCGACGCCGTGTGGGCGCCGTATCTGGATGGGCTGATCTGCCATCACCAGCGCTGTGAACACGCGGACATTCTGTCGCCGGCTTCGCTGGAGACGCTTGGCCCGCTATTGCACGAGCTGCTGACGCGGCAATACGGGTTGGTATAACGCAACCGGGCCGGGGGCGTGCGTCCCGGCCCGTACTAAAACATGATATGCAGGACACTATGGCCAGACCTTCTTTTTTTCTTGATTTCAGTTTGCTGAGAAGCAATGCGCATTTCCGCGCGATTTTCTGCGCCCGCATGCTGTCGGTGTTTTCCCTCGGCATGTTGGCGGTGGGGGTGCCGATTCAGATCCAGGCGATGACAGGCTCCACGTTGCAGGTGGGCGTGGCGGTGGCACTGGACGGAGTGGGCATGTTTATCGGCCTGATGCTGGGCGGCGTGCTCGCCGATCGCTACGATCGCCGTAAGCTGATCTTGTTTGCGCGCGGCACCTGCGGGCTGGGCTTTGTCGCCCTGAGTCTGAACGCCTTCGCCCCGGCGCCGTCGCTGTGGGCGCTCTACCTGCTGGCGGCCTGGGACGGGTTCTTCGGGGCGCTGGGCATGACGGCGCTGATGGCGGTGATCCCACTGCTGGTCGGGCGTGAAAACCTGGCGGCGGCGGGGGCCTTGAGCATGGTGACGGTGCGCATCGGCGCGATCCTGGCGCCGGCGCTGGGCGGGATCATTATCGTGTTCGGCGGCGTGGGGCTGGCGTTCGCCGTGGCCGCCGCCGGAACGCTGGGCACCCTGGTCCCGCTGGTGCGCCTGCCGACGCTGTTACCGCAGCAGCAGGAGCCGGAACACCCGCTGCGCGCGCTCGCCAGCGGCTTCCAGTTTGTCTGGCGCAATAAGGTGGTGGGGTCGGTGGTGTTGCTGGGGATGCTGATGAGCATCGTCGGCGCCGTCAGGGTGCTGTTCCCGGCGCTGGCGCAGGACGCTTACCACGTCGGCGCGTCCTCTATCGGCCTGATGTATTCTGCGGTGCCGCTCGGCGCGATGCTGGGCGCGCTGACCAGCGGCTGGGTGGGGCGATACGCTCGTCCCGGCGTGCTGATCCTGGTCGCCGCCATCGTCGCGTTTACCGCTATCGCTTCGCTGGGGCTGTTCAGCCACCTGGCGCCGGCGCTGCTGGCGCTGGTCTGCTACGGCTACGCCAATGCCATCGCTTCGCTCCTGCAGTTCATGCTGATCCAGAGCAACACGCCGGATCATCTGCTGGGGCGGGTGAACAGCCTCGGCACCGCGCAGGACGTAACCGGTGATTCGATCGGCGCGCTGGGGCTCGGCGTACTGGGCAGGGTGTTTACTCCATTGATGAGCGTGCTGTCGTTTGGCGCATTCGCCGCCGCGCTCGGCGTGCTGGTGGCCTTCAGCGTGCGTACGCTGCGCCAGTGCCGGCCGGCGGACGCGCTGGTCGAGCACGATGAGCCCGCGCCGGCAACCTCAGCGGCGGCGGACAACTAACCCCTCATGGCACCGGCTGTTCCGGCCGGTGCTGTTCCCCCCAGTCGCACATCATGTCGATCACCGGGATCAGCGAACGCCCGCGCTCGGACAGGCTGTACTCCACCTTGGGCGGGATCTGCGGATACTCCTTTCTCACCACCAGGCGATCTTTTTCCAGCTCTTTGAGCGTCGAACTCAGCGTTTTGTACGAAATGGTGCCGATGCAGCGCTGCAGCTCGTTGAACCGCAATACCGGCTTATACAACGCCAGCCAGTAGAGAATAATCATTTTATATTTGCCGTTGATCACCGACAGCGTATAGCCATAGCCGGTGTCTTCGAGGCTGATGCCCGTTGGGCTGCAGTGGGATTCGGCGGTCATTGGGTACTTTCTCCAGAGTAAGTATGTGTCGCGAGTGTGCGTATTTTACATTGTTCCAGCATAACCTATGATGCGCCGGTAGACACCTGACTGGAGAAATCGATATGAAAACCTTGGTGGTGGTGACCCATCCCGATATGGCGAACTCGGTGGTCAACAAACGCTGGCTGGAGGAGCTGCGGCGCTATCCGGAGCGGTATACCGTGCACGAACTGCATCAGGCCTATCCGGATTGGCAGATCGACGTCGCTCAAGAGCAGCGGCTGATTGAAGCCCATGACAACATCGTGCTGCAGTTCCCGATTTTCTGGTTCAGCAGCCCGCCGCTGCTGAAAAAATGGCTGGACGACGTGCTCACCTACGGCTGGGCCTACGGTTCCCGCAGCGGCTACAAGATGCAAAACAAGAAGCTGGCGCTGGCGGTCACGGCGGGGGTGCGTGCAGAGGATTATGCGCGCGACGGGCGCTATCGTTACTCGCTGGAGGAAATCTTCCGGCCGTTTGAAGTCACCGCCGGCTACGTGCGGGCCGACTATGCCTCGTTCTTCGCCTTTTACGGCAAGGAGGCCGCTTCGGACGGGACGGTGGAGCCGCTGCAATCCCACGAATTGGATCGCAGCGCGCAAGGCTACCAGGCATTTCTCGCCGCCCTGAATTAACGGCACGCCCCGGATGCGCCAGGGCGTGCGCGTCCGGCTACTCGATATGAACGCCGAAACCGTTTTGCCCCGGCGCGAGATGCGCTTTCAGCGTCAGCTGCGGGATCAGATAGTCACCGGCGTTTTGCCGCCTGAAGCGGATTGGCTCGGCGTTCCACAGATTATCCAGCCGCTGCCCGAGCTGCTCGCGCAGGGCGGCAAAGCGTGCCTCATCGGTTTTGCCGGCGCGGTAGGTGACGAACGGCGGCAGCACCTCGAAGCCCGGGTAGTGCAGCATGCCGTGCTGGATCGGGAACAGGATATCGTCGATCGGCCCGTTGATGCCACGCGGGGCGTAATGGGACTCCCAGCCGCCGGCGGTGACGATCAGCATCGCCCGTTTGCCCGCCAGCGTCCCCTCGCCGTAACGGTCGCCCCAATGGGTGTCGGAATACTCACCCACGCCGTAGGCAAAACCATAGGCATACACACGCTCCACCCAGCCTTTGAGGATCGCCGGCATCGAGAACCACCACAGCGGAAACTGCAGCAGCACCGCATCCGCCCAGCGCAATTTTTGCTGCTCCCGTTCGATATCGGCGCTCTGCATGCCGTTGGCGAACGCACGCTTCGAATCCAGCGAAGGATCGAAACGAGCCGTTGCCGGGTCTTCCAGGCTGTCGCTGGCATCGAGCACCGCTTTCCACTTCATGGCGTACAGGTCTGACACCTGTACCTGATGGCCGGCCTGCATCAGGCGTTCAACGGCGAAATTTTTCAGTGAGCCGGTCAGCGACAGCGGCTCCGGGTGGGCGTAAACAATCAGCACATTCATAACAGCTCTCCTTGGTGTGAGAGCTGCAGAGTAGGGCGTTAGTCGGTATATTAGAAATGAATTACCGTTATCCCAGGTATAACTATGAATAATTTAAGGCGGCTGGATCTCAACCTGCTGGTGACGCTCGACGCGCTGCTGGCGGAGCATAACGTCACGCGCGCGGCGCAGCGGCTCAATTTCTCCCAGCCGGCGGTCAGCGTGCATCTTGCCAAACTGCGGGCGATCTTTGACGATCCGCTGCTGTTGCCCGGCCCGCGCGGCATGCGCCCGACCGCCAGAGCGGAACAGCTGCGGGAGCCTTTGCGCCAGGCATTGGCGGCGCTCGAGTTGGCGGTGACGCCGGCGACGCCGTTCGATCCCGCCGTGGCGAGTGATACCTGGCGCGTAGCCGCCTTCGACTACGGCGAATCCACCATCGTGCTGCCGGCGCTGAACGGGTTGCGCACGGCGGCGCCCGGCACCCGGCTGGCGGTGCTGGAGATCGCACCGGCGCGCCTCGCCAAACGGGCGGAGCAAGGAGAGATCGACCTGGCGTTTCATACCCGCGAAGGGGCGCCATCCGGCCTGCGGCAGCGCACGCTGTTTAGCGAACGCTATGTGCTGGTGGGCAGAATCGGCCACCCCAAACTGCATGCCAGGCTGACGCCGGCACAATTTTGCCAATTGGAGCAGGTCATGGTCTCGCCGGACGGCGGCGGGTTCTATGGCATGACCGACAGGGCGTTGGCGGACGTGGGGCTGACGCGGCGCGTAGTGCTTTCCGTGCCGCATTTTCTGTTCGTTATCTCGGTGCTGACGCAGTCCGATTTGGTGGCGATGCTGCCGGAACGGCTGGTGCGCAACCAGCCTTTATTGCAACAGCTTGAGCCGCCGCTGGCGGTGCCGGGCTTTGAAATGACCATGCTCTGGCACGAACGAACGCACCGGGATCCCGCTCACCGGTGGCTGCGCGAACATATCGTGCGTTCAGTGTGAGCGGGTTGGCGGGTTAAAGGGAGAAGCGTTTTTTGATTCTGTCGACCGGCGTGCCATCGCTGAGCGGCACCTGCGGCAAACGATCGTAATCGCGAAAGCCCATTTTGTGATAGTAGGCGAGGCCACCGACGTTATCCGCCCGAATGGTGGCGTTGATGTGCTTGAAACCGTGCGACTTCGCCGCCGCTAATGTGGCAGGGAACAGCGCACTGCCGACGCCAGGCACCTTCGGCGACAGGCGGGAGAAGGTGGCAATATCTGCGGTATCGGGCGGCAGGGCATCATCAGCGCTCAGCGACTGGAAGCCCACTAACAGCCCGTCCACCTCCGCGACCTGGCAGCTCAGCGCATTGCTGCCGCTGATGAACCATTCGCTGAATTCAGCGGGGGTGAGGGGCGTTTCTATCGCCGTCGTGCCGCCGGCGTCGATCACGTCATTCAATAACTGCGTCAGGGCTTCAGCGTCTGGCGGGGTTACCGTTCTGATCTTCATTGCGTTGCTCTCTCCTATGATGAATCGGCTGGAACCATCGAAAGAAGATAGACGCAGGCGTCCGATAATGAAATACCGGAACGTGCCGGACAAAAAACCGTGAAGGGAATTACATGAACAGGAAGCGGTCGGCCAGCGGAACGCCACGCTCAAGGCGCGGTGGCAACGCGTCGTCGCGATCGTCAGGCTGGGCAGCCTGCGGCGCGGCGTCTTCGGCTTTTTCAATCATCAGCTCGCCGAGCAGGGCCAGAAAACGAGTGAGCTTTTGCATATTCCCTCCGGATCGGTGATTACGTTGAGAGTGATAGTAATCGCCGCTCAACCGAATGGGAAAAACTTAAAACTCATATCCTAAGAACCGGATCGCATATCACCTGACCGGGCGACGGTTGCCCATCGCCCGGTGAACGGTTTAGAAGGTGACGTTAACCTTGGCCCACAGGGTGCGGCCCGGTTCATTCACCGCGCTGTTGGCCGAATACCCGAAGGCGCTGTTGCCCGCCAGGTTGAGGTGTTCGCTGTAGGTCTTGTTCAGGATGTTATCCAGACCGGCGCTCAGCTTGACGTTTTTATTCACCTTGTAGGCGGCGTTGGCGGAAAGCACGCCGAAGCCGGCGCTTTCGGCAAAGTCTTTGCCTACCACGTTGCCTTCGTTGATCGCCACGCGGTGTTGGCTGCTGACCAAACGCCACAGGCCGGTGCCGCTCCAGTCGCCGTACCCATAGGTGAGCCCCAGACGCGCCTCCAGCGGCGGGATCTGCGGCAGCGGCCGGCCGTCGCGGGTGTTTTTGCCCCAGGAGTAGGCCAGGCTGGCGTCGGTTTTCCAGTGCTCGCTCAGCTGGTAACCCATGCCCATTTCGCCGCCCATGATGTTGGCGTTGACGTTATCGGCCTGGCTGAGACGCGCGTTGTGCGGATCGTATTTGAACAGGATGAAATCATCGACGCGGCCCACGTAAGCGGAGACCCAGCCGTTGAAGCGCTTGCCGTTGTACTGCGCGCCGATGTCGAGCTGCGTGGTTTTCTCGCTCTTGACGCTGGAGAACGGATCCTTGCTGCCGTTCGGGCCGAGCTTCGGCGAGAACAGCTCCCAATAATCCGGGAAACGCTCGGTATAACCGACGCCGGCATACAGCATCAACGGCAGGTCGGCCAACGTATGCTCAAGACGCATAAAGCCGCTCGGCAGGGTGTCCGAACGCTCCCCGTCGCTGCCACTGCGGAAATTCTCCACCAGGGTGCGGTCGAGGCGCGCGCCGCCGATCAGTTTATCCTGTTCGCTGGTGGACCAGGTCAGTTCGCCGAAGGCGCCATAGCTGTTGAACTGGGCGTCTTTTTCCCAACTGCCGCGGCTCATGCTGCGGTGGGTGTTGGTTTGGGTATCCACACCGCTTTCAAGCTTCACGTCCTGCCACTGCCAGGTGCCCATCACGCGGCCGCCGACGGTGCGGCGATCGAGCTGCATCGTCATGCCGGAGGACATCATGTGCCCGCCGTGCCCGCCCATGCTCATACCGCCATGGCCACCCATGCCGCCGCTGCCCGGCGAACGCAGGGTGACGTTGTCCATCACGTGGTTGGCGTAGTTGTAGTAGACCTGCGCTTCCAGCTTATCCAACACCTCGCCGATGTTGGATTTTTCCACCCGCATGCCCAGGCTTTCGCGCTTGAACTGCGAACCGTCCATGCTGCGGCCGGCATAGCGCGCTTCGCCGTTGCCGCGGCCCATGGTCACTTCCAGCAGCGTGTCGTTGTCCGGCGTCCAGCCGAGCGCCAGATCGCCGTTCCACTTGTCCCAGCGCGACGGCACGCGCGTATTCGTTCCGTCCTGATAGTCGTTGGAGCGGGATTTGTTGGCCATCACCCGCAGGTAGCCTTGTTCGGCGCCGAGGCTGGCGTCGATATTCTCGTCCCAGCGGCCATTGGATCCGGTCAGCACGCTGGCGCTGCCCTTGATCCCCGGCTTGTCGAAGCGCGGGCGTTCACGCTCGAAACGCACCGTGCCCGCCGACGATCCCGGCCCCCACAGTACCGTCTGCGGCCCCTTGGTGATGGTCAACAGATCGAAGCTTTCCGGCGAGATGTAAGAGGTCGGCGCATCCATCCGCGCTGGGCAGGCGCCCAGCATTTCCGAACCGTCGGTGAGGATCTTCAACCGCGAACCGAACATGCCGCGGAACACTGGATCGCCGTTGGTACCGCCGTTGCGGATCTGCGAAAAGCCGGGGATGGTTTTCAGGTAGTCCGAACCGTCGCTGGCCGGTACCGGCTGGCGCGGGGTTTTCGGCGAGGTGACGATGGTCAGCGGAGAGTAGAGCGGCGCGGTGACGGTGATCACGTCGCCATCATTAACCTGTGCGTCGGTAGGGTGCTGATGCGCCTGCGCCGCGTGGCCGGCCAGCAGGAACAACGGCATGGCGGTGGTGATGGCGCGGGTAACGGCGTTCTTTTTATAAGTCGGTTTAAACATCATCTTTCCTTAAGCTAACTCTTTTCCGTTCTTGACCGAAGGATTATTCAGGCGTGGGGCGGCCTGGCGAAAATCACCATCGGAAAATACGGGGGTTAATTCCCTCAACGTGGAATAACCGGATTAATAATGACGTCTCGATGATTAACCGTTGGGCGAATTAATTCCGCCGGGTTGAAGCGAACAACGGCAATACAGAGAACGGCAATGGGCTTATTGTTAAATCAGAGGAAAGAGACGGGGGGCGCGCGCGGCTGTAATTCGGTGTGAACGACGTGGGCAAAGAGAGGAACGAGATAGTGAATCGGCGGCGGGTGCGAAGCCAGCGACTGGGACCAGAACAGCGGGGCGTGGCTCACGTCCAGCAGCGGTGCGTGCAGCAACAGCACGCAGTAGCCGCAGGCGCTGTCGTCCATCATCATCGCCATGTTGTGATGGCCGCCGCCGTGCTGCATCAGCGGCTGCGCGGTTTTTTCAGGCTCAGGCGGCGGCGAGTGCATCCCGTGATGCATCGGCATCTCCATGCCGCAATCCGCCATGACGGTCGTTCCAGCACTTCCGGCGCGTACATGCTCCAGGGATCGCGAGACCACCGGCGCAATGAACAACATCAGAATGGCAAACATCCCTAACCAGGCGGCGGCCCGATGTCGCGATGCAGAGCGCTGAATTAACGACACAATCAACCTAAAAAAGGGTTAACACAGGGTAGGGAATTGTACTGGTTTATGTCGAAATGTTAAAACCTTTTATTTCTGGTCAACGGTCTGTTGATGAATATATTATCGGATAAGCGCTTTAATTCTGACCAAAGGCTATTTTTTTTGCGCCAATCACGTGACGGGGACAATATTAATGACGGAAAAACTGGCGAGCACCATTATTCCGCTTTATGTCGAACATGCCGCCGCCTGGGAACGCCTCAGACCCACCACGCTGTTTGAACGGCCGTGGCTCGACCGCTTTTTGCAGCTCACCCCGGCCAATGCGCGGCTGCTGGATCTTGGCTGCGGCAATGGCGTGCCGATTGCCGCCTATTTTATCGAACAGGGGCATCGGGTCACCGGCATCGACGGTGCGCAGGCGATGATCGCGCGCTGCCGGCAGCGTTTTCCGCAGCAGGAATGGCGGCAAATGGATATGCGCCAGCTGGATTTAGCAGCGAAGTTCAACGGCCTGCTGGCCTGGGACAGCTTCTTTCATCTGGCGCGCAACGATCAGCGCCGGATGTTTCCGCTGTTCAGACGACATGCCGGGCCGCACGCCGTACTGATGTTCACCAGCGGCCCAGCCGACGGCGTGGCGATCGGCAGCTTCGAAGGACAGCCGCTGTTTCACGCCAGCCTGGCACCGGAGGAGTACAGACGTTTATTGCAGGAGAACGGCTTCCGCGTGGTTGACCATGTGGTGGAAGATCCCGCCTGCGGGGGAAGAACGGTCTGGTTGGCGCAGGGTGTTGAGTGACAATGTCACGGGCAGATCCCCCAAGAACCTGCCCGTTAACGTTATTTAGCGCTGACGCGCCAAACGGTGTTGCCTACGTCATCTGCAATCAGCAGGGCGCCGGCCTTGTCGACCGTTAATCCTACCGGTGCGCCATAGAGTTCCTTCTCGTCGTCGGAGACAAAGCCGGTGACCACCGCTTTGAGTTTGCCGACCGGTTTGCCTTGCTCAAACGCCACGTAGCTGACCCGGTAGCCGTTCAGCGGCGAGCGATCCCAGCTGCCGTGTTCGCTGACAAAGGCGCCGCCGCGATACTCGGCCGGCAGTGCGTTCGCGGTATAGAACAGCAGCCCCAGCGGCGCGACGTGCGAGCTGAGGGCGTAGTCCGGCTTGATGGCTTTCGCCACCCGATCCGGCCGAGCCGGTTGCACCCGCCGATCGACGTGCTGGCCGAAATAGCTGTAAGGCCAGCCGTAGAAGCCGCCGTCCTGCACAGAGGTCAGGTAGTCCGGCACCAGATCGGCGCCGATCTCGTCACGCTCGTTGACGATGGCCCACAGCTTGCCGCTGTGCGGTTCCCACTGCAGCCCGGTCGGATTGCGCAGGCCGCTGGCGAAGACACGGCTGGCGCCAGAGGCGGTGTCCACTTCCAGCACGGCGGCGCGCCGGTACTCTACGGCCAGGCCATTTTCGGTGATGTTGCTGTTGGAACCGACGCCGACATACAGCTTTTTACCGTCCGGGCTGGCCAGCAGGGCCTTGGTCCAGTGGTGGTTGATGGTGTCCGGCAAGTCGGCCAGCTCTTTACCCGGATCGCTGATGCGCGTTGCGCCGGGCTGATAGGCGTACTGCATGATGTTGCCGGTGTTGGCCACGTACAGGGTGTTGCCAATCAGCTGGACGCCGAATGGGGAATCGAGCCCCTCGAGGAAAACATGCTTTTCCCAGCGGCCGTCGGCGGTTGGGCGCAGCAGGGTGATGCGGTTACCGCCTTTGCCGCCTTTACCGGACTGGCCTTTCACCAGCCCGGCGATCAGCTGCTTGGGCGTGCTCACCGCCTCCGTGCCCGGCCCGTTGGCTTCCACCACCAGGACATCGCCGTTGGGCAGGGTAAGCAGCTGGCGCGGATGCAGCAAACCGTCCGCCACCTTGTCGATTTTTAAACCCTCGGCCACTTTCGGCATCTGGTTCTGTTGCCAGCCGACGCCCTTTGGCACCTGCATCGGCGGCATCAGGAAGTCTTGTGCCGCCGGCAACGCAGGATCCGGCCCCATTTGTTGTTCCGGCAAAATGACGGCGCTGTTATCGCAGCCGGCCAGCGCCAGCACGGCAGAAAGCGCAATCGCGGTGGATGATAGCTTCATGAAAACCTCCTTATTTTGCGCGGGCGCCCACGGCCAGCAGAATGTTGGCGAGGCTCAGCAGCGCGACTACGATCGCAGACAGCACCAAACCTTGCGGCACCACGGCATACGCATCCCGGCTATGCACGAAAGCGTTGATGATGGCGAGAACGATGGCGATCAGATTCAGCCAGAAATGGAGCTTGACCGGTGAACCCTGCAGCCGGCCGCTGCCGAACCACACCTGAACCAGGTTAATCAGCCGGGGAATAATGGCAAAAACCAGGCCGATGGCGATCAGCCAGCTGGCACCATTGACCCACTGAATATTCGCCGTGCAGGCATAGATGATGTCGAAAATCAGCGCTGCGGTGAAAAACCCATAAGGTATTGGGTTGAGCCATTCATAGACGGCCACCGCGACCGTTGAGGGCCTTGCTGTCGTTTGCGTGGTCATGCAGGTATCTCCATGAAAAATGATAGGTAAAAAAGGCGTAGGCCCCTTAAAGCTTTGTTCAGATTCACCGATTTGAACAATTTTGATTCTCATTTTTAGCATGCGATGTTAAAACCGAAACCCTCACTGCGGCATTATCAATGGCTTAGCAACGTCGGGAGGTAGGGCATGAGTATAGAGCGCGTTCAGCGATTTCTGGCCGAGCACGCACCGGAAACGGCGGTGACGGTGCTGGCAAAGAATACCGCCACGGTGGTGCTGTTGGTGATGGCGGGAACCGCCAGAATCGATAACAAGAAGTACAAACAATTCTTCGGCGTAAAGGCGCGCATGCTGCCGGCAGAGGAGGTGGAGGCGCTGACCGGCTATCCGCCCGGCGGCGTTTGCCCCTTTGCCGCACCGGCAGCGGTGAGAATTTACTGCGATCGCAGCCTGTGCAGCTACGGTGAAGTGCTTCCGGCAGGTGGCAGCGATAACTCAGGTGTGAGAATTGCGCCACAACGCCTGGCCAGCATTACCGGAGCAGAGTGGATTGACGTGACGGGGTAACGTTAAGTGACGATGTCACAATTGTATTATGTTAAATACAATGCGTTACCTCGTGGTTAATGTGCTGTTTTAACAGGAAAAATCACTAGCTCATCGGGTTATGACAAACCGCCTCGATATTGTGACCATCCGGGGCTATCACAAATGCCGCATAGTAGTGGGCATGGTAATTGGGCCGTAAACCAGGTGCGCCATTGTCTTTGCCCCCGGCATTTAGCGCGGCGTGGTAGAACGCATCGACCTGTTCACGGCTGCCTGCGGCAAATGCCAGGTGCAGATGCGCCGGCTTTTCATCGGTTTGAAACAGGCACAATGACACGTTACCCCGATCGGAACACAGCTCGACGCCATAGCCGGGCTCGCCTTCGGCAACGATCTTTACGCCCAGCGGCGCCAGCGCATTGAGGAAAAACGCTTTGCTAAGGGCAAAGTCGCTGACGCCAAATTTCACATGGTCAAACATGGGGAGACTCCAGCAGCGTGGAAGAATGTTCCCATTCAGTATAGCCAACGCCGCGGCGGGCGCCGAAAGCGATGAAAAAGGACGCCAATACGCATTTAACGTGCAAATACTGTCCGTTTATATGACGCATTTTGGAGAAATCTGCAGTGTCGAAGTAGCCACGTTTTATCAGATTTCACGTAGCGCGATCAAAAAAAGCAGGGGATTTCTGGCCAATACCGGCAGGTAGCCGCCTTAGAAAATCATGTCCGGTCATCATTACTGGAGCGGGAAATGGCAGAGCGCATACTGGCTGGTTAACGGAAATTCATCATATCGTCAGTACTGCAGTGCCTGCGCTGGTAGCCGAACCAGCGATTGATATTTTGCTGCAGGTTGAAAGTCTGGCGGCGTTGGATAGTGTGAATGACAAGATGCATGATATGAGATCTACGCCGCGCGGCGAGAACGGCATTACCGGCAGGCGTTACTGCAGCAAGCGCACAATGCATTTACTGCAGCAAGTGAACAGGCGATCAGGCAGTTGGCGTTCAGAGATTTCCTGCGCAAACATCATGGTGTTGCTCAGCACAATCAAACGCCAGGAGCCAGCAGGCAAAACCCGGCGGCTTATGGCCGGTTGAAAACGAATACTTAGCAGCATGAGCAGCATGAGCAGCATGAGCAGCCGGCGCCGGCATGGTTGGCCGCGGGAGAAACCCCATGATCAAGCCTGGACGGCAGAACCCACCTATCACTACCTAGGTGCGCATAATGTATATTATGTTAAATGAAACATGATAAATGCTAACCGCCATAGCGTGGAGATTTCCTAAGTACGTAACTCTCTGCTGCTTATCGGGGCTCTTCCATAGAACCCCTAACCTCTTCTATTCTTTAGTGGCTAAGGTATTCGTCAAATATATGCGAACCTAAAGTACGAATCACCGCTGAGCGTTCATCCAAAGAGGTATCCGCTTTTCTCACATAGATGCTGATGAATACAGGATCATGATTATTTGACCAGACCATCGAAGTTATCCCTCTGACACCATAATCACTTGCACCTGACCTATCGGCGATTTTCCATCCTTTAGGAAGAGACGCTCTAAGCATATTATCAGCGACTTTGTTATTGACCATCCATTCTTTCAATTGCGCTTTTGATGAATCACTGAGAACTTCGCCGGTCAAAATTTTCTTGATACTCTTGCTCATCGCATCAGGAGTCGTTGTATCTCGCAAATCATCCACGGGATTGACAGTCAATTCTGGCTCATATCGGTCAGAGCGAGTAACCGTATCTCCTATAGATCTCATAAATGCGGTCAGAGCCTCCGGTCCCCCACCGGAAAAAATAGCAAAATTAGCTGCTGTATTATCACTGTATTCATTGGCAGCTTTGCAAGCTTGCTCAAGCGTAAATGGCTTATTCATATAATCTTTAGCAACGGGTGAATAGGTCACAAGGTTTTTTTCAGTCACTACCATAGAATGATTTAATGAAAGCTTCTTTGCATCAACCTTTGCCAGAACATTGGCGCAAGCAATTGATTTAACCGTGCTATCTAAAGGGAAACGCTGGCTTCCATTTATAGAAATCGTTTTATCATCTGAAGATAGAATTGATAACCCTACCTTCCAGCCCTCTTTTTCGTACTGTTTAACTTGATCTTGTAAAGTCAAAGCAAAAGCAGAGGGTACAATAGGTATACTTAAAACCAATGTGGCAAATATTTTAAATCGCAAATTCATAGCAAACCTTTTATAATCAATGTTTATATAATGAAATTATTTCAGCATAAATATAAGATTTAATTTATGCAGGGCTTTATTTTTCCTCATGATTATATTTTATTTTTTATGGTTAACAAATGATGATAATTTTTAGTAGCCTATAGAAAAACTTATAGCGTGAGTTAAATGACTCCATTCGATCAGCTTTTTTAAACTCTGCTCAACCCTCTGCCGGCGTGCCTTGATGAAAGCGCATCTGCCAACCTGCCTTGGCTGTCAGAAGCCAAATCGATGAGCGTTCGGTGCAGCGAACGGCGTGGCCCTGCGCGTCACGCTGAAAACTTTTATACGTCAGCAACACGACGCCTTCACTGATTTGCGCCAGCTTAAAACCTTTGGCGAAAATCTGCGGATAATCCGTTTCCATCTCTAGCGCCGCAACGGTTTGGCATTTGTCATAACGCAGACCTGAGCGGCCAATCTCTTCGAAGTCTTCATGCAGCAATGCCGCGACACGCTTCGGATCGCAGCGTGTCGCGGGCTGGTGCAGTTCAACCTCAAGCGCCTGGACTTGGCGAAGCCACTCTGCAAAATGGGTCAAAATGCCCTCCTTTTGATCGCGCTACGTGAAATCTGGCAAACTTCGGCAGTCAATCTACATCTGAATGACACTCGTGAAACCTGACTATTCCCAGGATTCCTTCTCATAGGGTTTTTGCCAGTTTTTTTCCGTGACGGGCACCAGTTCCCCGTTGAACGTATAGGTACAACAACGGCACCTCACCGGCACATCTTCTGCGGTGAATGCCGGGTTCACTTTCTGCAGTATCCCGTGCTCATCTATGCATAGCCCGCTGTAATAGCTCGACTCACCACAGCAGACATAGCTCTGCCAGTTTTTACGGTGCAGTGCCACCAGGTAAAAAATAGGTGCTTTTTTATCCAACCGACTAACCGCTTCGCTGTGCACGTCACTCCAGGGTTGGCCCACTTTACTGAGCAAAAATTGAAATAGCGGCGTGTAATCCATGCCATGTTGTATCCGCCCATGCATGCTTTCACGCAGCGGCAACTGCTCATCGTCCGCCTGTTTGCTATGCCGTTCCCAGCGGTACTTGCCACCGCTGGCCATGGGGCCTCTGGATGTAACACTTTCTCTTCTATAGAGTTTTTTCTTTTTATCTCGATGTGTTCTCATCAAGTCTCAATAGTGACATTGTCACACAAAAAGAAATCCTTACGCCGGTTTCCCAGCCAAATGCGACCGCCGAACCCGCAACTCCCCGTGCCGCCAGGCACCATCTACCGTGGCGCGATTGTCGAGCAGGCGATTCAAGGCCTCCTCGACCAGCCGGTCGATACGTTGGTTGTAGCTGGTCAGCGCCCAATTGGCTGAGCCGGCCTCGTCGATATCGTCGAAGCCTACCACGGCCATCGCAGACGCCGGCGCCGTTTGCCTGAGCGCTTCGAGCGCCCCCAGCGCCAACACGTCGTTCTCGCAGAACAGCGCCTCAACCCGCTCGCTTTCCGGCGTTGCCTGCAGGTATTCGCTCATCAGCTGGAAACCACGTTGGCGATCGTAGTGGCCGGCGGTGAGCACCCGATCCAACTGAAAGCCGGCGGCCATCAGTTTGTCGCGGTAGCCTTCCATACGCAGCAAATGGCTACTTTGCGTGTCCGGCCCCTTCATGTAGCCAAAGCGCTGATAACCTTGTTCTATCAGCAACCCAGCAATCTCTTCGCCGGCGCGGTAGCCGTCGATATTGACCACATCGATATGTTCACTTTCCGTATTGCGGCATACCTGCACCAGCGGGATCTGATGCAGATCTTGCGCGATGGCCGCCCACTCTTGGGTTAATACCGTCGCCAGGAACAGAATGCCATCGACCTGCAGCTGATCGGCCATCGCCATCACCGCCCGGTAGTTTTCCCCGGCGGTGATGTTCAGCAGCAGCGCCATATAGCCGCGGGTTTGCAGCTGTTTGGTGACCATATCGAGCATCATCATCGAATGCGGGTTCTTCATCTCGTCGATGGCCACGCCGATGATGTGCGTGCGTTTTTGCGACAGGCTGCGCGCCAGCAGGTTTGGCCGATAGCCCAGCTCGGCCGCCGCCGCCAGTACGCTTTCACGCGCGTTGTCTGAGATCGACGCGCCGGGCGTAAAGGCGCGCGATACCGTCCATTTAGAGACGCCGGCCTTTTCGGCGACGTCGCTGGCGGTGGCTTTGTGGTGTTTCGTCATGGTTGCGTCGATCCCGGCTTCGGTGAAGTCACACTATACCCTGCTCGCTCAGATCCCCTAAGCGCCTGCCGGCATGCCTGCTGCAATTATGTCCCGTTTTTGCACCCGATTGCAATTTGTTATGCAACCGGGTGCAAAAAGTAAAGAGTTTGTGATCGTCCACGCTGTTTTCACCTTTCCCCAGTTGACCGAATTTTATCCATAGCCGACATTCACGGTGGCATTCAGAGACTCATCGCCGTCTTGTCTCTTGTTTTGCACCCGGTTGCAAATACACTGCTTTAACACAACACCTCTCATCTCGACAGGATACCGTAATGAAAAAAACCAGACTGCTGTTGATGTTAGCCTGCTCGCTGTTTGTCGTGACCGCCCAAGCCAAGACCTACCAGGTCGGCGTGGCGCTGGCCAACTTCGATCTCAATTTCGTCTCCATCCTGCGTAGCCAAATGGCACGTGAACTGGCTGCGCAGCAGCTGCAAGGCCAGTTTGTCGATGCCAAAGGCGATGTCGCCCTGCAGGTGCAGCAGGTGGACGATCTGATTAATCAGGGTGTGGACGCCATTATCCTCAACCCGGTTGATACACAAGGCGTCCAGCCGATGATAGTGGCCGCCCACCGCGCCGCGATCCCCCTGGTCTTCGTCAACCGCAAACCCGAAGTGCCACTGACCGGTGCGACGGCCTACGTCGGCTCCGACTCGGCGCTCAGCGGCCGCCTGCAGATGGAGGCCCTGGCGAAAAAAATGAATTATCGCGGCAACGTGGCGATCCTGATGGGCGCCCTCTCCAACGAAGAAACCCGCGAACGCACCCGTGCGGTGGAAGCGGTGATCGCCAAACATAAAGACCTGAAAGTGGTAGAGAAACAGACCGCCAAATGGCAGCGCAATGAAGCAGTCGACGTGGTTTCCGGCTGGTTGCTGAACGGCACGCCGATCGATGCGATCGCCGCCAACAACGATGAGATGGCCATCGGCGCGATCATGGCGCTGAAGCAGGCCAAAAAGAATGGCGTGCTGGTCGCCGGTATCGACGGCACGCCAGACGGCCTGCAATTTATCAAAAACGGCGACCTGGCGGTGACCATTTTCCAGGATGCCAAATCCCAGGCGCTCGGCGCGGTGCAAGTGACCCGAGCAATGTTGGATCACGCTAAAACTGAGCCTTACAACTGGGTGCCTTATGCCACCGTGATGCGAGAAAACTACCCGCAATTTGCACAGATGAACCAGAAATAAACCGTTGCCACTCTCTTTTTCAACCCATTTTGCACCCGAGTGCAAAGCCACAAGATCAGGAGTCAGCATGTTAAATGGTGAAAGAAGCATCCCTCGCCCGCTGCGTTGGGCGATGATCGGCGGCGGCCGCCTCAGCCAGGTGGGCTACAAGCACCGTTCCGGCGCGTTGCGCGACAACACCGCCTATCGGCTGGTTGCCGGCGCTTTTGATATCGACGCGGCGCGCGGACGCGAGTTTGGCGTCAATCTCGGCGTGCCCGCCGACCGCTGCTATGACAACTATCGACAACTGCTGGAGCAAGAAGCCAACCGTGAAGATGGCGTTGAGGTGGTGACCATTGCCACCCCCAACGGCACCCACTATGAAATCACGCGCGCCGCGCTGAGTGCCGGCCTGCATGTCATCTGCGAAAAGCCGCTGTTCTTCACCACGGCGGAGGCGAGAGAAATCAAGGCGCTGGCGGCGGAGAAAGGCCTGATCGTCGGCGTAACCTACGGCTTCTCCGGCCATCCTCTGCTGATGCAGATGCGCGCTATGATCGCAAACGGCGACATCGGCGAAATACGCATGGTCGAATTGCAATACACCCACGGCTTCAATGCCAACGAAAGTGCGGACACGTTCGAGGCGCAAAAGTGGCGCGTCGATCCGAAAATCGCCGGCCCCTCTTTTGTGCTGGGCGACATCTCCACCCACACCTTCTACATCTCGCAGCTGGTGATGCCCGATATGAAGATTGCCTCCCTGCTGTGCGATCGCCAGAGCTTTATTCCTTCACGCGCCCCGCTGGAAGACAACGCCATGGTGCTGATGCACTACGAAAACGGCGCCGTCGGCCGCATGTGGGCCTCCGCCGTCAACGCCGGCGCGATAGACAGCCAAAGCATCCGCGTGGTGGGCTCACGCGCCAGTCTGCAATGGAGCGATTCCACGCCCGGCGAATTGCGCTATGAGATCCAGGGGCGGCCCAACCAGATCCTGCACCACGGCATGCCCTATCTGGACGACAGCGCCCTGGCCGAAGAGCGGCTCGGTGCGCTGCATACCGAAGGCCTGGCCGAATCCTGGGCCAATATTTACCTCAAGTTCGCCATCGCCATCAGCGCCAGCCAGCGCGGCGATCGGCAGACACTGGCCGCGCTGATCTATCCGGATATCGACGCCGGATTGGAAGGTGTGCGCTGGATTGAAAACTGCGTTCGTTCCGCCGACAACGGCGCCACCTGGGTTAATTACCAATAAGGAAAGCACCATGAAACTTTCATTCTGTACCGATAGCCTGGGTCATTTACCCTTCGAGCAGATGCTGGATCGGCTGCTGGAGCTGGGGGTGCGCGGCGTGGAAATGACCACCGGCGGCTGGTCTCCGGCGCCCCATCTGGATATCGACGATCTGCTGGCCAACCCTGCCAAACGCCGGCAGCTGCAGCAGGCGCTGGCCAGCCGCGGCATGGAGATCGCCGCGCTCAACGTCTCCGGCAATCCGCTCGATCCCGGCGAACTGGGGCAACGCCATCAGCGCCAAACCGACAATACGCTGGAGCTGGCCGGGCTGCTGGGAGTGAAAAAGATCGTTATGATGAGTGGCCTGCCCCCGGCCAGCCCGCATGACACCATCCCCAACTGGATCACCTATACCGTCAGCTGGCCGCCGACGGTGAAAAACTGTCTGGACTATCAATGGAATGAAGTGGCGATCCCCTATTGGCAGGCGCTGGTCACCCGGGCGAAAGCGTGCGGCGTCGAGCGCTTTGCGCTGGAAAACTTCAGCGCCATGCTGGTGTGGAACCCGGAAACGCTGTTCCGGCTGCGCGAGGCCGTTGGCCCGATGGTGGGCTTGAACCTCGATCCCAGCCATTTGATTTGGATGGGCGCGGATCCCATCGCGGTGGCCCGCGCCCTCGGCCCCGCCATTCACCATGTGCACGGCAAAGACGTGCGCCTTGAGCGCGGCGTCGTCGAGGTTAATGGGCTGCTGGAAACCAAACCGATCGACGACGTGGCCGGCCGGGCCTGGAACTATGTCGCCGTCGGCTGTGGGCGGGACCTGCAGTGGTGGAAGGAATTCTTCTCGGTGGTGCGCATGATGGGCTACAACGACTGGGTGTCGCTCGAAATGGAAGACCTGACCATGTCGGTCGATGCCGGCATCGCCTCCTCCGTTCAGGCGTTGCAGCAGAGCATCAGCCAGTAAAGCCAGGCGCGGCGGCCACGGCCGCTGCGCAGACCCGTGCATTGCCAACAGCTTATAAACACCATACCGGCCGGGCGCCGACCGTAGCACTGGCGTGCCCCGCACCATGGCTCAGGCACAGCGTTCTCAGCCCGGCGGCGGCGCCGGAATACCAGGCGCCGCCGCGCATCAGAATGCGTTCACCGTAATTACGCAGGTAAACCTGATCGCCGTCCTCACACCGGTGATGAGGAACAATGCCAAGAATTTTCAACACATCCGGTAACGGTGCCCCGCTTGCCATGCGAATACGATCGAACGCATCGTCCATCAAGCCAGGCGGATATCCGTTATCCTGCGGGTCGCCGTTAAAATGCTGAATAGAGTCGGTAATAAGCGGCGCACCGGCATTGCCTGTATGAATGGGTGAGACTGCATCGAATTTAGCCGTCCCTCCACTGCCGGGCGACACCCATGCCCCCGTCGCCAGGTCGACCGCGCGCCAGCGTTCGTCTTCATCGTCGGTCATTGGCATCGCGGCGTCATTATCCGGCAAGAGCAGAATTTCCCCCGCGACCAATTTCAGCCCGTGCTGCCATTCCCACAAATTACCGCACAGATCGCCGATGCCGTACGGCGTACCGTCGTGATACCAGGCTCCCGGGCCGGATGCGGTAAAGGTTGTCGGATCGCCCTGTTCATCGCCCACGGCACCGCCGTCGCATCGTTTACCATACTGACGGCGATCGTGATGCGACCGGCCGCTCTCGGTATTGCCCAACTCCGGCCATCCTTGATGGCGGCACCAGAACATCAGCGCGGCCCATTCCGCGTTGGTGCCAATATGCCATCCGGCGCCGTTGCGCGCCACCGCCCGACGAAATGTGGCCAGATCGTGCCGGCTCGCCGGAGCCGTATCGGGTTGGCTGACCAGTTCTCCATCGACCAGAGTTCCCGGATAGCAGCCATAAAAAAAGGCGTCTTTAAGCTGGCCGTTGACGATAAAGGCAGGATGAACCGCCTCTCCTAACCCTGATGTGACCTCTTGCAGCGTAAAGCGAGAGATCACATGCATATAACTGGGTTGACCACTTGCGGTATACAGCACGGTGCGGTGCCCCTGTGACTCGGTTTCCACTTTGCTCCGCAAAGCGTCTTTTACGATGATCATGAATTTATACTCGTTAAACAGCCAAGGCCGGGAAGCGCAGGCTTCCCGGCCCATTGTTACGCCACCATGGCGGCGGATTTTATCGGTTGCAACAATTGCCCGACATCGCAATTGAGCAGTTGAGCACGCTGCAGCAACTCCTCAGTCTTGGCGCCAATCACGGAATGCACATAGGCATTGACCTGTTCCTGATTCATTTGGTTATACCGGTCGGTGAACGCCATTTCGATGCTGTCGCAGATCACCGCGCCGGCATTACTGACATAGTCCGGCAGATAATGGATGCCGCGCGCCAGCAGCCGCTGTTCTGCCTGCGGCGTACTGAACGGCGAATTGGCGCTGCTAATCACCCAACGCGTATTCAGTTGTTCAACGTTCTGCGCATTTAATATGTTGGACAAGGATGCAATGCACAGCACCTCGCTGGGTTGCGCCCAGAGTTCGTCTTCACTGACGCGGCGGACCCCAGGCGGGAACTGCGCCGCAGGATTGATGTCATACGCCGTCACTTCGCAACCGAACAGCAGGCTTTGTTTCGCCACTTCCGCCCCGACTTTACCCATGCCGTGAATAGCAATGCGGGCCCGCGGCAAATGATTGAGCCGCAGCGTCAACACCTTTTTCATCGAGCTCCAGACGCCGTAGCCCGTCGCCACCGACGTGTCGACTTGCGGGCTGTCCATGGCATTCAGGATCCATGGCGTAAACTGCCGCAAATAGTCCATCTCTCGATTGCCAGTATTGATATCGCATCCGGTAAACATGGTGCCGCCATAACGGTTGAGCAGGTCGCCGATCGCTTCAAGCACCGCCGGTTGCTCTTGGGGAGAACGCTTGCTGTTGACCACGATTTTTCCGCCGCTGAAACCGGTATTGTACAATCCATGCTTCAGCGACATGCGCTGCGCCAGCATGATCGCCTCTTCTTCCTGCTGCTTACGGGACGCATAGTTGCGCCAGCGGATCCCGCCATTGGCCGGCAGCAGCTTGATCTGCGACGAGTAAGCCAGGGTGAATGACGTTTCGTCGTCGATTACGATCGTTTCTACCTGATATTGGTTGTGCGTATTCAGCAATTCATTGTTAACTGACATAATTTGCCATCCTGTTTTAATGGGATTCTTGCTCGAATGCTCCAGCCTGGTCTAACTGTTGTTTTATGCCCCACGGCGTTGGCCGCTTAAGGAAATCGGCCATGCCTACCGACCGGCCAAACTCTTGTTCCAACAAGGCCATCAGCCGCAATGCCATCAGCGATTGCCCGCCGGCGTCAAAAAAGTCGCAGTGGTTGGAATCAGGGTTCACGCCGGTCACGTCGCCCCAAATGCGCCAGATGCGCGCCATCTGCGGATCGGGTTTATCCGCTGTCGTCGATGTTCGTCCGGCTTCCGGCCCCTGCATATCTCGCTCGCCCAACCACCATTGCGCCGGATCGAAGGGATACATTGGCAATGCAATGCGGGAAGGAGGCTGTTGCCACAGGCGGCGCCAGTTAACGTTGACGCTGGCACGCCAGATTTTTTGCAGCGCCTGGATCCACACGGCGGTTTCGCTCTGGGCTTCGTCGCGGCGAGGCAAGGTGCGCACCGCCGTTACGGTGCCGGCGGATTTTAGCTGCGCGACCAGCGCAGTGAGTGTCGATCCCGGCCCTACCTCTATGAAAAGCGTTTTTCCGCGCCGCGGTAGGTGTTGCAAGGCGCGGTGATAATCCACCGGTTCACGGGCATGGCGCGACCAATAGCGGGCATCGAGCGCTGCGGGAGCGACTTCGGTCGCCAGCAATGCGGAGACGTAGCGGACCCTCGACGTCGATTCACGCGGCGGCGGCGCAATGCTGGCCAGTTCATCAAGAATGGGATCCATCAACGCCGAGTGGAACGCGTGCGAAACGCTCAGCACCTTGCAACGTACTCCCCTGTCCCGCATCTGTCCTTCGCAGGCGCGAATCGCCTCCGCCGGGCCTGAAAGCACGCAGCCGTTCTCACTGTTTTCCGCCGCCAGAGACAGCCGATCGCCAAGCCAGGGTTGGGCTTGCTGAGCGCTCAGTTCTACCGCCAGCATCGCACCAGGCTGCAGCCCGGCCATCAGATGCCCGCGCCGGGCGGCGAACACCAACGCGTCTTGCGCCGAGAACACACCGGCAGCCCAGGCGGCGGCAATCTCACCCAAACTGTGCCCCACGACCCAATCCGGCTCGACGCCGTAATGTTTCAACAGTTCGGCCACGGCGATCTCGACGGCGATCAGGGCCGGCTGCGTCAAGGCCGTGTTGTTAATTGTTTCGGGGGCCGCCTGGCCGGTAAACAACGGGGAGAGATCCAGTGCAGCCTGTGTTTGCAATATCTGCAGCTTGTCATTCATCAGCGTTTTGAATATCGCATCCTGCGTCATCAGTTCGCTGGCCATACCGATAAACTGGCTTCCCTGGCCGGGAAATTGGAAAACTACCGACAAACGCCCTTTTCCCGTATCCACCATGCTTTCTTTCATGCTCAACACGCCCTGCTCGCCGATATGCAGAGTGCCGCGATAACGCAGCGACTTTCTTCCACTTTGTGCGCTCCAGGCCAGGCGTTCGTCGTTCTCGCCGCATGGCCGCTGTTGGTAACGTTTGACCAAGCGATGCCAGGCCTGCTCCGATTGCGCGCTGATCGGCACGACAGTCGCCAACGGCGCTATCGCCGCCCGCATTTGAGGCGTTTTCGGCGGCCTTGCCAGCACGACATGCGCATTGGTTCCGCCGATGCCGAAGGCGCTAACGCCGATGGCGTTGCGTGGATCGTCACGATCCCAACGTTGAGCGGAGCACAGAAACTCAAACGGGCTTTCCGCCAATGCCATTTCCGGATTCGGCGAGCCAAAGTTGATCTGCGGCGTGAGCCAACCGTGTTTGATTTGCAGCGCGGCCTTGATCAGTCCCGCCATGCCGGCGCAGGTTTCCAGGTGCCCGACGTTGGCCTTGACTGCACCGATGGCGCAGAAAGCCCGGTGCGTCGTCCGCTCGCGGAAAACGCCGTTCAGCGCCTCAAATTCGATGGGATCCCCGGCCAACGTTCCCGTGCCGTGCGCTTCGATGGCACGAAAATCTTCCGGTGCCAGGCGGGCATCGTCCATAGCTTGGCGCAGCAGGCGTTGCTGGCCGTGCAAACTGGTGGTGGTAAAACTGACTTTGCGCGCGCCGTCATTGTTCATCGCTACGCCTTTGATCACCGCAATGATGTCGTCGCCGGCCGCCTGTGCGTCAGACAGCCGTTTCAGCACGACAATGCCGACGCCGCTGCCGAACACCGTGCCGCTGGCATCTGCAGAAAACGGTCGACAGTGCCCATCGGTGGAAAACACCATGCCTTGCTGCGCGAAATATCCTTCATGTTGCGGGAGCCTGAGGGTACAAGCGCCGGCCATAGCCATATTGCAACGGCCACTGCGCAACGCTTGAACCGCTTCGTAAACCGCCACCAGCGAAGTGGCACAAGCGGCCTGTACATTACACACCGGCCCCCCGATGCCCAGGTGCCAGGCCACTCGGCTGGTGAGGTAATCTTTGTCGCTCGCGATTTGCCGTTCGAACGGCGAAGGGTTGAGTTTGTCGAGCAACGCAGAGCCCTGTGCCTGACGCAAATAATCGGAACTGCTACAGCCGGCAAACAAGCCCGTATCGTCAAGCTCACCCGGCGTTACCCCGGCGTTTTCCAGAGCGTGCCAGGCGCACTCTAAAAAGAGCCGTTGCTGGGGATCCATCAGCAGCGCTTCGCGCGCACTCAGGCCGAAGAATCCCGCGTCGAAGCGGGATATGTCGCCGGCCACCGGTGCCCGGTTCCACGGCCTTCACGCATTGCTGGAACTGGAATTCCACGCCGGCCTCGCTAGCCAGAGAGTAAAGCGACGTCAGGGTACCTTTAACGTCGATTACCCCGCCGTCTTGCTGCAAGAACCCTTCATAGTTGCTGTCCAGCCCGGTAAAACCGTAGCGCCGTTCGATTTCGCGCATCGTCAGACGTTCATAAGGCAACCTCATCTCATCCATCGACAGCATGGTTTGACGGATCTGCCCCTCATTGGTCCAGACATCCGCATCGCCGAACCACAGGCTGCCAATGCGGTGGATCAGTTTTCTGTCCGCCTGTTGTTCCAATTGCCGCCATAATTTGTCGGCTTCCAGGGTAAGGCGGAAGATTTCCAGTTCCGAATATTGCAAACGCCAATGGCGCTCCTCCCCGCTGGTACCCGCTAATTGCGTAAATAGCGCATATTGCTCCAGCACCAAAATTTTATGATCCTGATGTTCACGCGCATAATTCCACGCGGCGGCCAGCCCTATGGGGCCGGCACCGATAATAATGACATCCCAGTGTACTGACGTGCGCATACCTATCCCTCGCAATGGATATTGTGTGTGTTTAGTAGAATTATTTTTTAATCAAGCTTTTAATCTGATCCAACGGCAACAGAACGATCAGCGTCAGATATTTTTCTCGCGGAATATCCTGATAAAGCTGACGAACGCCGATTTTCCCCATGACATCCCCGCTAACGCCGGCGGCGAACAGCGATTGCCATTGTCCTGCCCAAATGGCGCTGGAGTTCCAAATGCCGGCGGTTTCGATCCGTCCCAGTGGCGTTTCAGCGGTTTCGTGATACCAGGAAATCACGCTGTCGTCAGGCAGTGACGCGATTTTCCACCCCTGGCCCTTCATCGTGCCGATATCATGCCCTTGCTGATCCACCAGCAGGTCAGTATGTGAATTGGCATCACCCACGTTAGGCGCATTATTCGTTTTCGCTTTGAAGGTAATATTGGCCATTTCTATAACGGAAAGGATCGTGACATTTTTATAGCCGTCTTTCGATGCCAGAACACGTTCAATTTCCGCAGTGTCTTTGCCGGAACTGATTAATTCGCGAACATAATCGCCAAGCGTAATCAACTCAGCCAATACATTATTATTGCCCTGTATAATTTCCATAAAACATTCCTTTCAAACGTTGTTAAACGGTTAATGCTTCAGATTGTTTAAACCACTCGCGCCCTTTTTCTCGGTCGATATCGGAACCCGCGTCGGCAAAGAGCGTGACAATGCGTTGATCTGCGCTCAACGTTTCAGCCAGCTTACAGGCCGTTTTCCAGTTGGCGGCGGAAGAGGCACCGATTTTGACACCGGTTAGTTGATGGAACTCATGCATCGCACTGAGTGCTTCCCGATAAGAAACCGGATTGAAAGGTGGCTCTTGCGGCATCAGCTTACTGATGAAAGGCTGACGGAAACCGAAACCCAGTCCACCGGCGCCGGCGAATTTCGGTTCTCCATTCGGGGCGGACAACGTACCGTAAGGCAGTTCGCGCGGCGTGCTGCCCCACACGATCAGCTGTGGGTTATCCTGACGTAGCGCCGCCGCGACGCCAGACAGTGTGCCACCAGTACCGACCGCGGAAACCCAACCATCGACACGCTCGCCGTTCAGCTGCCGCCGGATCTCTGCGCCCGTCGCATGCTGATGTACGGCGGTGTTAACCAGGTTGAGATGCTGGGATAACAGCGTCCAACTCCCATCTTCATGCGCAATCTGCTGGCTGCGCGCAATGACGCCGAGCAGGAACTGATTGCGATCGACCAAGGTAACGACGGCGTTGTCCCCCTTCAGCGTGTCGATCAACGGTTGCGGTGATGAATCCGGGATCACAACTTGCACCGCTATCCCGCACAGGTTGCCGAGCTTAGCCAGCGCTTTCGCCATATTGCCCCCCGAGGAATCGAGCAATTTTAATTCACCGGCGGCGAAATCGTGTTGATTGATAGCATCGCAAAACAGGCCGAACGCAGTGCGATCCTTCACCGAGCCAAACGGATTTTCAAACTCGAACTTGGCGTAAATCGACGCCTTCCCCTTTGGCGAGGGCACTTCAACCAGCGGGGTGTTGCCTAACGCCGCATAGAATTTTTTCAACTGGGGGAACAGAGTAAAGGCTTTCTCCGTATCCGGTGCGCTATCCTGTGGGTTAAACAGCTCAAAATTCATCAGAGGTTCCTTTAAAGCCATACGTTGACAAATAAGCCAGCGTTACTGAAGCAGCCGGCGGAGAAATGCAGCGGTATCCTGCATGAAATAAAAGTGATCGCCCGTCAGGAGTTGAACCTGGCTGCCGGGGAGTTCTTCTTTCCACTGCGACAGCGCGGAGCGGCTAACCAAAGGGTCGTTGTTGCCGCCCAAAATGCGCGGCTGCAGGCCGGGCAACGGTTCTGCGCTGAGTTCACCCAACAGCCGTAGGTCTTGCTGTATCAATCGGGTGACAAGCGGGCGAGTGAGCTCATCCAGCGTCAACGCGCCGCTGCTTTCACTGAATGCCAGGATGTGGTCCAACACTTCTTGCCGCTGGCTTTCCTGCCGGAGTAATTTCAGTTCTGACGGCGCGCGCTGGGCCGACAAAACGGTGTCGATGCGAAAGCGCGACGTTTGCAGCGCCGCGGCAACCTGCAGGGCAAGCAGCGAACCCATGCTGTGACCGAAAATCACCGCCGGCGCGATGCCCAGCGAGGCATGCAGCGCATCGACGCAGCGCGCAATGGCGTGCTGGGCCGTTTCCCAGGCCGGCGCGTCTTGCGCTTCTTCCCGGCCGGGATATTGCATGATGAACAGATCCACCTCGTCCGGCAGCAGCTCGCGCCAGTGCTGGTAGAACGCTACGCCGCCGCCGGCATGCGGAAAGACCACCAATTGTTTGGTGACCGGCGAACTGCGCGGGCGGCTGAGTCTCACCGCGCAGCCGAGAGAAGTGCGCAATTGCGTCATGAGTTCAACCCCGCCGTGTTTCTGACGGACGGCTCCTGGCGCAGCAAATCGCGCAGCGTCAGGCGATCTATCTTGCCGATGCCTTTCATGGGAATGGCGTCGATGACGATCAATTTTTCCGGTGCCTTGAACGCCGCCAGCCCTTCTTTCTCAAAGAAACGGCGCAATGCGCTGAGGGTCAGCGTGTCATCCGTACTGGTGACAAACAGACACGGCACCTCACCGTACAGATCGTCCGCCATGCCCACGCAAGCGGCTCGCACCACGGCAGGATGTTGTTCTGCCAGTTCTTCTATCTCGTTCGGACTGAATTTTTCTCCCCCACGGTTAATCGAATCGTTGACGCGCCCATCGATGAAAATATTGCCTGCGGCATCGACGTGCGCCAGATCGCCGGTGCGGTAGAAGCCGTCAGCGGTAAACGCGGCAAGGTTCGCCTGGGGATTTTGGTAGTATTCGGTGAGCGTATAAGGGCCACGGGTGATCAGTTCACCTGATTTACCCACGGGCAAAGAACAGCCATTTTCATCGACGATTAGTACTTCATCATAGGGGCTCAAAGGCCGGCCCTGAGAGCTGAACCGCACCGCATCGTCGTCGTCAACCGCGTTAAAACACAACAGCCCTTCGCTCATGCCATAACATTGCTGCAGGGTAATGCCGAGACTGCGGGACGAGGAGGCCGCCAGCTCTGGCGTCACTCTGGCCCCACCCACCTGGACATGCCACAACGTTGTCAGGTTGCGCGGCGTTTTTTGCTGCAGTTCGCTCCATTGCGACAGTAGAGCAGGCACCAGCGTGGTATGCGTTACGCCGCATCGCTCGATCACGTCCAACGCCGTTTCCGCCGAGGGCGCATCGGCGAGCGCCACAGCGCCGCCGCGAGAAAGCGTACCAAGTATGCCGGGACAATTGATGACGAATCCATGTGAAACCGGCATCGCAGCGAAATAGACCGACTGGCTGTCCAGAGCAAACACGTCACAGCCGCATTCAATCATATAGCTGTAACCGCCATTCTTGCGTGCGATCGCCTTGGGCAAACCGGTGGTGCCACTCGAAAGCAACATGACGGCGGTATCCGACGGGGTCATGATGACGGCGTGAAGTGGCGGCGAAGGCATCAGGGGTGAACAGAAATGTTGCAGGTTCAGGTAGCGAGTATCGTGCCCGGCGTCATCGTAATCTTCGACCAGTATCACATCGATATTGAGACCTTCCGTCAACAGCGTCTGCAGAGCGGCAAGTGGGTTATAGCGGCGGGAACCGCGCTGCAAGGCGAATACTTTCGGCGCGGTCAGATGCAGAATGTGCCTCAGCTCTTTCTCACGATAAGAAGGTAATATCGGCACCGGGATCGCGCCGAGCATCAACGAAGATAGCATGACGACAACCGCTTCACGGGTATTGCGCAATTGATACGCGATCCGATCGCCTTTCTGCACGCCTAATTGGCGCAATTTCAAGGCGGCTGAAGCGACCGCGCCGTTCAGCCAGTCGTAACTGTAAACCTCCCCGCGTTCAAAAAGCGCCGGGCGCTGTCCATGTTGTTGAAGGGCCTTTAATAAACGTTGATTGATTGAATCCCCAACACTAACCATAGCGACTCCATAATGAGTTAACTCACTGTTTGACTGTTATCTTTCTCAATCACAATTCGTTAAACAAACAGCTTTCGGCACCTCGGTCAGGCGGCGCCGTCACTTCTGTATTGGCTCACAATGAACAGCAAAATGGACTCAAAAACACTTCATTTTCTGGTCGCCATCAAACACTACGACCGACCGTCAGTCAATTACTTTGGGGTTAATTATTTGTATATCTTATGTTTCATACGGACCATTCTGTCGTAAATTTGTTTTTAAACATAAGGTTATAAAAAATGTCTTTTTCATAGTTGCTTATGATATTTCAGAAATAAGCTGATCTAATGAATAGTCTTGCCCTCCCCACAGCGAGGGCGCATCGACGCAGCGGGCCTTCAACAGAGCTTGCAACGCCACGGTTTCCGCCGAACTGAGCGCTAAATCCTGGCGCAGTTGCCAGCTGCCATCCGCCGCTTGCAGTACGTCTTCAGGTACGCCCACCTCCGCTAACAGCGCCAATAAATCATCCAGAGTCTTCATAATGTTATCCAATCGTTAAATGGTATTGATAATTATTCATATTGACCGTCAGTCGGTCAATGGGTATTTTAACGCTTGCCTGAGATGGCCAGGCTCCCGCCCCACAGCGAGACGCTTACTTGAAGAGGGATTATTTTTGAATAAATTCAACGGATTTCATTTGCGACACGCTTATCTTTGCCCGTTTTTTTTGGGCATGGTGCCTTGCCTGACTCTGGCGGCAGGCGAAGAGTCGATATGGGTGGTCGCTGACGGTTCGTCCTCGGGCAACGTTCCACAGGGCTACGCGGCCCAACAAGCGGAGGTGGCAACCAAAACCCGTTCACCGCTGGTCGACGTGCCGCAATTCGTCTCGGTGGTCAATCGACAGCAAATGGACGTGCAATCAGCCGATACGGTCAGCCAGGCGCTGCGCTACAGCGCCGGCGTTGCCGTAGAACGCTTCGGTGCATTTTCCAGCGGCGTGGACTTCGCCAGAATGCGCGGCTTTGAGGCGGACTACTATCTGGATGGTTTACGCGTCATCGGCAATACCGGCATTTGGGGGCCACAGATTGAAACCTGGGGGTTGCAAAGCGTCGAAGTCTTGCATGGCCCCTCCTCCTCGTTATACGGCCAGGGCGGTGCCGGAGGCGTAATCAATATGATTTCCCGACGGCCTTCCGCTACCGAGTCGAATCAGCTTAAATTGGATGTCGGCAACGACCGTACGCGTTCCCTCAGTCTCGATGCCACCGGCGCACTGACCGATGACGAACAGTGGTTGTATCGTTTCGATGGCCTGGCGGCCACGCGTGGCTCGCAGATAGAAGATACCCGGCAGAAGCGTCTCTATCTGGCACCTGCCATCACCTGGCAGCCCAACGAACGCATGCGTTGGACCGTGCTAACTCACTATCTGCGTGAACCCGAGTCGGGCTATTACAACACCCTGCCCGCCCAGGTTCTGGGGCTGTTGCCCAATGCGCGCGGCAAGATAGATACCGATAAAAATTACAGCGATCCGGCGCACGAGAACTCAAGCCGCACGCAATATGATGTGACCTCACTGTTTGAAGTGCAGTTGAACGATCGCTGGCGATTAAAACAAAACCTGCGCTATTCCCATGTAGACTCTGCGGTGCGGCGCGATTTTACCCGCGCCATCACGCCGGACAACCGCCTTTTGACGGCGGTCTACCAAGATTCCCCGAGTCAGGCGGACAGCCTTGTGATGGATAACCAGGCCGAGGTGAAATTCGCTACCGGCGCCATCGCCCACCAAGGGTTGGCCGGCATCGACTACCAGACCGGTAAACTGGATAAAGACTGGTGGGGATCGCAGACCGTGACGTTCGATCCCTGGTCCGGTCAGTACCGCCCTTCATTCGATCCTGTTGCGGTTTCACGCACGTCGACAACGCAACGTTTCCACCGCACCGGCTTATACGGGCAGGACGAAGCCAGCTGGCGCGGATGGCATTTGCTGTTGGGCGGCCGTCATGACTGGTCGCGTATGCGTACCGGTGACAATCTGGCCCATACCCAAACGCAAACCAATGACGCCGCCTGGAGCTATCGTGCCGGATTGAGCCACCCGTTCGACAGCGGCCTGGCGCCGTGGGCCAGCGTCTCTACCGCCTTCGATCCGCTGACCGGCACTGACGCTCAGGGCTCGCCGTTCAAACCCACCCATTCCACTCAGTATGAGATGGGTTTGAAACTGCAGCCGCCCGGCAGCGCAATGATGACCAGCCTGGCGGTTTACCAACTGACGCAGCGCGATGTGAACACCATCGATCCCCTCAATCCCAGCTATTACACCCAGACTGGCGAAGTACGTTCTCGCGGCGTGGAGCTGGAATCGCGTACGGCGCTGACCGATAGCCTTAACCTGATGCTGGCCTATGCCTGGGTCAACAACGTCGTGACTCAAGCCAACGATAACACCCAGGGGCGACACCCGGTCGGTGTTCCGGCGCAAACCGGCTCGATGTGGCTGGACTATCGCTTTACTAAAGGGCCGCTGCAGGGGCTGCTGATCGGCGGCGGCGCTCGCTACCTGGGGGCCAGTTGGGGAGATGGCGCCAACACATTCAAAGTGCCTGCCGTTTGGCTCGGCGATATGACCGTTCGCTATACGCCGGGTGCCTGGGATCCGCGCCTGTATAACCTCGAATTGGGGTTGACCATCAACAACCTGACCAACAAATCTTATGTCGCCAGTTGCACCAGCGCGCCTTACTGCAGCATCGGCATCGAACGCAGCGTCACCGGTTCGATAAGTTGGTATTTCTGATGCGCAGACGGCGTTTTCTGCAGGTGGCCACTTTGCTGGCGCTTTCCTCGCCGTTGCGATCTCTGCGCGCGCAGGCCGATACGCAGGCCGTGACCGATATCGTCGGGCGGACGGTGACCTTACGTTATCCCCTGCGGCGTATTTTCCTGGCGGAAGGCAATCTGTTTTATACCGTCGCGGCGCTTAATCCCCGCGCGCCGATGGAAAGATTGGTAGGCTGGCGAGACAATTTTCGCACCGCCGACCTGGATAGCTATCGGCTGTATCTGCGTCATTTTCCGGAGCTGGCGCAGTTGCCGACCTTTGCCGGAGTGCAGCAGATGCAATTCGATCTGGAAAGGCTGATCGCCTTGCGGCCCGAAGTCATGTTGCTCAATGCGAATACTCGCTCGGCGCTGGAAGCGAGCGGTTTGATGGCTAAGCTCACGGCGGCGAATATCCCCGTGGTATTTGTCGATATGAGCATCGGCCTGATGAACAACAGCGCCAGAAGCATCGCCATCATGGGCCAGCTGTTTGATAATCCACAAAGCGCAGACAGCTTGATTCGCTTCCGTCAGCGACATCTCGATACGATCCTCGATACGCTGGCGAAACGGGCTCCGCCGCGCCCACGCGTAATGATGGAGCGCGCCGCCGGGTTGTACGACGATTGTTGTCTGTCTTGGGGAAATGGCAACTACGGTGAAATGGTGAATATCGCAGGTGGATTCAACCTGGCCCAGAGGCATATCCACGGCGTTTACGGTTCACTAAGCCAGGAAACGGTGATCGCTTCCCGGCCCGATAAAATCGTCGTGACCGGCAGCAACTGGAGTCATTATTCACCTGGAGGTGACTGGGTCAACCTTGGCCCCGGCGCAGATTTGGCGCTGGCAAAAACGCAGTTGGAAAAATTGATGCGACGCCCGGCTTATCGCACCCTGGCCGCGGCAAAGAGCGGAAAAGCGTATGCCATCTGGCACCCGTTTTACGATCATCCCTTTAATTTCGTCGCTATCGAGCGACTGGCCACCTGGTTCCATCCGTCGCTGTTCGCCGGCGTCGATCCCGAAGTGACCTTTGCGGAGCTTTTCGCGCGTTTTCTTCCCATTCCGTATCAGCCCGGTTACTGGGTATCGCTCGATGCGGAGCCGTGAACGATCAGCGGCATCCCAGCAAACGCATGAACTCCTGCGCCAGCGCCGCCCCCAGTCCTTGGCGGTCGGCGTTGGGGTTGACCATGACGTCATCCACGGCGCCGTGCATGCCGTGATACATCAGGATGGCGGTCAAGTGCGGATTATTCAGACTCCAGGCGCCCGCCGCGGCGCCATCGTTTAAAATCGTCAGGATCTGTTCCAGCACGGCATCACGATCCTGATTGCCCCGGGTATGATAATGATGATCGTGATACAGCGCATCGTGCAATTCCATACCTTCAAAATAGGTCGCCACGCCGGCATCACACCAGGCTCTCAGGCGCGCCAACCAGTCATCTTGCGCACATTCATCGATAGCCAGCTGAATTTTCTCGATAAAGTGATTGGTGAACCGTATACGTAAAGCGGACAACATTTCGTTTTTGGACGGAAAATAGTGGTAGAACGTTCCTTTGGCGACGTTGGCGTCACGGACAATATCGCTGATGGTGGTCGCTTCAAATCCTTTTTCGATAAACAGCTTCTGCGCCGCATCCATCAATTCATCCAGGCGCACTTCTGCCGGTTTGGTTCGAGGCTGTGTTTCTTTCATCTTTTCTTTTGTCTTCATATCAACGTCCAGTGTGGATCCAGCGGCCATCGTAACCAATGTTGTTGCCATTGACCAGCCGACCTAGCGCAGTGAAATCAATATTCACACTCCATTGACCGACGGTCAGTCATAATATAAGGTGAGAATAGTTTTCACTATCACCTTCTCTCAATAAGGAGCCCCTTTATGTCCGGTATGCGCAGGATTTCGCTCGTTGCCGCCATCTGTCTGGGTACATTTATGGCGTCGCTCGATATCAGCATCGTCAATGTGGCGCTGCCCACGATGCTGGAATCACTGCAAACCGACATGTCGGGCTTGCAGTGGGTCGTTGACGCTTATGCCCTATGCCTCTCCGCGTTGATCCTTTCGTCCGGCCCGCTGGGCGACAGGTTTGGCCGTAAACGCATTTGGCTCTTCGGCGTCGCCCTGTTTACCGTTGGTTCGATCGTTTGCGCATTCGCGACCAACCTCGGCATGCTGCTGACCGGTCGCGTGATCCAGGGTATCGCCGGTGCAGCCGTCATCCCGGGTGCGCTGTCCCTGCTGACCCACGCGTTTCCGGAAGAACAGCTGCGGACCCGCGCGATCGGCATTTGGTCCTCGGTCAATGCGCTTTCGTTGGTGATCGGCCCGGTTTTGGGCGGCCTGCTGGTACACACCACCGGTTGGCCGGGCATTTTCTGGATCAACATTCCGGTCGGGATCGTCGCACTGGTATTGGGCGGTTGGGGATTGAGAGAGAGCTCGCATCCGGAACACGCTGCGCTCGATCCGCTAGGGCAAGGGCTGAGCATCTTGTGGCTCGGCGCGCTGACCTATGGGCTGATTGCCGCCGGCGAGTTCGGCTGGCACAGCGTGCAGTCGCGCCTTCCGCTGTACGCCGCCCTGGTGCTGTTTGCGCTGTTTCTATGGGTGGAAACCCGGGTCAAACGCCCCTTGCTGCAGCTGAGTCTGTTTCGTCACGCCGACTTTACCGGCTACAACTTCGCCTCTTTCGTGCTTGGCTTCTCCGCTTACAGCAGCGTCTTCTTCGTCTCGCTGTTTCTGCAACAGGCTCAGGGTTGGAGCCCCGCCGACACCGGTTGGCGCATGGCACCGGAGTTTCTCGCCATGGCGCTGGCCGCTTCGGGTTTTGGCCGCCTGTCCGCCAAACTGAGTGTGAACTCGCTGATGATCGCCGGCTATGGTCTGATGGGCATTGCCCTGCTGTTACTGACGCAGCTGCACGCCAGCTCGTCTTACCCCCTGATGGCGCTGTATTTGGCACTACTCGGCTTCGGCATGGGGTTGTCGATGCCGGCGACCAGCGCGCTGGTGATGCGCACCGTCGCGCCGCAGCGCTCTGGGATGGCATCGGCAACGATGAACGCGCTGCGACAAACCGGCATGACGCTGGGCATCGCGCTGCTGGGCACATTGATGAGCATGCAAGCGGTCACGACGTTGACAGCGGCGTTGCACACGCAGGGGGTGGAACAGGCCGCCGAAATCGCCCGGGTAGCGGTGATAGAGCAACAGCAGACGGCCGTGGACACGCTGGGCGCGAATCGCCTGCAAGATCTGACGCACAGCGCCTTCGCCGACGGTTTCGGGATCGCCATGTTTTGGGCCGGATTGCTCAGCATCGCGATGACCGTGTGGCTGCTGATCATGCTGCATCCGCGTTTCCGTCTGCATCCGCAGGCTGAAAACGCCCTGCTGAGCAAGTCCGCTGAACGACTGAACGAGGAATAAACATGACAAAATTATCGGTCGACCCGATCGAGGAATTGATCGCTTTCGCTTCACAGATAGATGCATGCATGGTTCCCCCCGCTGTCCTGGCATTCCAATGCAAACGACTGATGGATAATCTTGGCTGTCTCGCCGCAGGCTATGACCAAAGTGGCGTTGATGCGGCGCTCTCGCTGGCCAGACGCTGGAGCGGCAACGCCGAGGCCAGCATTATCGGCAGTGAAGAACGCCTCGCCGCGCCGCAGGCGGCGTTCGTCAACGCCGTGCGAGCTCGTGCGCTCGACTACTGCGACGTTCTCTCCCCCGGCTGGCATCCCAGCTCTTCGGATATTCCAGTCGCGCTGGCGGCGGCGGAGCTGTCGGGTGCTTCCGGATTGGATATGTTGGCGGCATTGGCCGTCGGCCAGGACTTCGCCCAACGCATCAACCTTGCCGCGCAGGCGAACGGCTTTTTCTACCGCGGATTCGACTCGAATATCCTTGGCCTGTTTTCAGGCGCAGCGATCGCCGCCCGCTTGCTGCGCCTGGATCAGCAAGCTTTCGCCGACGCCATCGGTCTGGCGTTCGATTTCGGCATCGGCACCTTCCAACACTATCAGGACAAGACGCTGGCGGTGCGCATCAGCCAGGGATTGGTGGCGCGCCATGCGCTGGAAGCCGTCTTGATGGCTCAGGCGGGGATAAGCGGCCCCAAACGCGTCCTGAGCGGCGAGAACGGTTTTTTCAATCTCTATGCGCCGGGCGAACCCGATCTGGGGATGCTGACCCACCAACTGGGCATTGCCTTTCTGGGGGAAGAAGCGACCTGCTTCAAGCTATACCCACATTGCAGCATTCTGCTGGCTTTGACAGAAACGCTCTTGAACGACGGGCCACACCGGCAATTGCCCGATCCCGAACGAGCGAAGATCACGCTGCACGCGTCACCGACCATGCGCATGGTGTGCGGTGCACCTTACGAGCCGCAGAAAACGGCCGAAATCGATGCGCAATTCAGCGCGCGTTACATCATCGCTAACGCGCTGCTGCGCGGCCAAGCCAGCGCTCTCGAATTCAGTGCGGCCTTCGCGACAGAACCTGCGGTCGTTGCGCTAGCGCAGCGTATCGAGGTCCATGAACAACACGGCTTCGAACGGTTTGACCGCTTCGAACTTCATATCACGCCCGAACAAGGCGATACGCTGCGGCTCGAAGCCGAGTTCGGCCGCGGCTGGCCGGAGAACCCGGCGGATATGCAGGATATTCGGGATAAATTTCTTCTCTGCTGTGAGCAGTCGCCGAATCATGGATTAAAGCATAACGCGCGACGGCTGATGGCCTGTATCGAGAATCTGGTCGAAGCGCCCTCGTTACAAGCCTTGTTGGCCGCAACTCAGGAGGGACGCTAGTCAGGCTTAGCAAGCGCAGATCGCCGGAGTTAACGCGGCGGGGTGCGCCCTGTCACTTCGGCGTGTAAATCTCTACGAGCGTGGCGATCACTTTCGCCACGTTTGGGTTATCGAGTGGCGGTGGCATTCGCCGGCCTTACAGCATCCACTCGATAGGCAGCCAGCCGGCCACGGTAAGAACGATGCGTTTTACCCAGCCGGCGCCGGGCTCCTGCTGATGCACCTCGGTATGGCCGTCTTCGAAGGCTTCGTTCCAGACCATTTTGCCCTCGGGCGTCAATACCGGCCGATAGGCGGCGTATTCCAGCGGGCCATCAAACAGTTGGCGGGTGTCGGCCGCCAGCGTCGGGCTGTCGATCAAGAAGCCCATTTCGCAGTTCAGGTGCGCCGAACGCGGATCGAAATTGAACGAACCGATAAATACCCGCTTATCGTCGATGGCGAAGGTTTTCGCGTGCAGCGCCGCGCCGGACAGCCCCAGCGGCTTGAGTTCCTTGCGCCCGGTCGGTTGACCGGCGCGCAGCTTCAGCTCGAACAGCTCGACGCCGGCCTGCAGCAGCTCACGCCGGTATTTGGCGTAGCCCGCATGTACCACCAGCACGTCGGTGGTGTTCATCGCGTTGGTCAGCACGCGAATGGATTTCCCCTGTTTGGCAAGCGATTCAAAGAAGCTCGCCCCTTCCCGGCCCGGCACGAAATAGGCGGAGACCAGATCCAGTTGTCGGCTGACGCCGCCGATGATCTTGCCGAGCTGCGTCACCATCAAACGATCGCGCGAAGCGTTGCCCAACCCTTTCGCCGGATCGTCGGCCACCAGCTCTACCTGGGTGAACTCCGGCTGCACGACGCCATCGCGAAAGCGCACCGCGCTGGTTTCCAGCTGCACCGCCAGTTTGCGAGCCCGATCGCTGCTTTCGGTGGCGGTGGCCTGCGCCAGGAAGGCGGAAAGATTGCCTTTGCCTCGGATAATCTGCTCAACGCCGAACACCGACGCGCTGTTCCAGTAGCGATCGAAGACCTCGGCCGTTTCTGCCACTACGCTGCCGACGCTCAGCACGTCGAGATCGAGGAAATAGTTTTCGTCGCCGACCTGGAAATACTCGTCGCCGATGTTGCGGCCGCCGATGATCGCCACGGCGCCGTCGACGATGTAAGACTTGTTATGCATGCGCCGATTCATGCGCATAAAGTCAAAGGCGTAGCCGGCCAGCTTCGGCGTGCGCACGGTCGATGGGTTGAACAGGCGGATCTCGACGTTTTCCTGGGCGTTCAGCGCCGCCAGGGTTTCGTCCATGGCGACGCCGTTATCGTCCAGCAACAGCCGCACGCGCACGCCGCGTTGGGCGGCGTCATACAGGGTTTTCAGCAGGATCTGCCCGGAGGTGTCGTTATGCCAGATGTAGTACTGGGCGTCGATCGACCTTTCCGCCATCCGCGCCAACGCCAGGCGGCTGGCGAACGCATCGTGTCCGCTAGCCAGCGGCACCACGCCGCTCAGGCCTGGGTGCGCCGCCATCAGTTCGGCGGCCCGTGCCGGCAATTGGGCGGCAGGATCCGCCGGCAACGCCGCCTGCGGCAGACGCTGGGAGATATCCGGCAAACGAAAGAGGACTCTTGCCGCAATAATGGCGATCGTCACGGCGAGAATCAGATACACGACAATTTTTATCACGGGAAGCGGCCTCGGAGGTTGACTGCTTTGCTTTATACGTCATTAGGTTGCTTCAATCTATAGGAGAAACGCGCTCTGCCATAAGGCTATAGCGTAAAGCGCGAAGGCGAAACGCCAAACAGTTTTTTGAACGCCACCGAATAGGCGCTGTGGCTCTCGTAACCGCTTTCGAAGGCGGCGTGGATGATCGAGTGGCCGGCCAGCAGCAGCGGAATGGACGACAGCAGCCGCAGGCGCTGTTTCCACTGGCCGAAGGTGATGCCGGTTTGTTGGCTGAAATGGCGTTGAAAGGTCTTTACGCTGATCGACAGTGAATCGGCCCAGGCCTCAATGCCGCGATCGTCGGCCGGCGTGATGACCAACTGCCGGCAAATCTCGGCCATTCTCGCCTCTGCCGGCCAGGGGAGATGCAACGCCAGCTGCGGCTGCAGGCTCAGCTCCTCGAGGAACAGCGCTCTGAGCAGCGCGTGCCGTTTGGTCTCCGCCCCTTCGGGCGCCAGCGTCGCCAACTGCGCGATCAGTTCTCGCAGCAGCGGTGAGACCTGCAATACGCCGTCGCGCAGCGGCAAACGCGCGGCGGTGATTTCGTCGACCAAAATCCCGTAAACGCAAATGTTGCTCTGCATAACGATCTGATGTTCTACCCCCGGCCGCAGCCAGACCGCGGTGGTGGGCGGCACGATCCAGCGCCCGCTGCTCGCCTCGACCGCCATAACGCCCTGCTGCGAATAGAGCAAATGGCAGCGTTTATGCGAGTGGTAAGGAATGACAAAGCCCGCCGGATAGTGTTTCACCAGCCCCGTCACCTCGAACGAGGAGTTTTCGTGGCTACTGAGGTCGATGCGTTTCGTTTCGGCGTTGTCGACTTCGAATCCCATGGTCGTTTGTCCCTTTTGATAACGCGAATGTCTTTTATTTGATAGAGAGGCCGCATGATCCTCCATATAGTGACGTTCTCGCAAGCCACACCAGGGGCCTTATGCGAAGAAACTCACTATTTACACCAAAATTTCATCGTTCTGCGTAAAACAAAGGCGATGACATTGCGCATGCGCTGCGCGATGGCGGCTCGTTGCGGGGGCGGCGTGGCCGAAAGTGATGGAAAGGGAAAGCGTGGTAGCATAAGTCAGGAGGTATACGCATCAATCAGCAGGTAGCTCAGCCTGGGGGCGGCTTAATGTTGCAGGGATAGGGAGAGCACCTAGGCTCTCCTCTATCCATTAGTGTTATCACCTCAACGGGCCAACTCGGCGCCGTCCAGTTCGGAAATCGCCAGACAAATCACTTCAGTAATGGCCTGTACCGTATAGGCGGTATTGGCAGGAATGATTAACATCTCATGGGGTTGCAACGTCTGATCGTCAACCTTCAGTTCACCGCTCAGCACCATCAGTTTCACCCACCCCGGATGAAAACGCGCCGGTTGGCGGCTGCCCGCATCCAACTTCAGCAACGCCGTATGGCCAGGCGTCTCCCGTTTCAAAATGTGAAAACGTACCCCATCGTAAGGCATGTTTTCGTAATGCAGTGACGCCAGTGTTCTCTTATGCATGGTAAGTGTCCTCGTGACCTGTGAGTAGCTGCTCCGCCTTCGGTCGCCGTAAAACGGTTGGCGGCTGTCCCTACCGAAAGCACAGGCTCGCAGCCTCTTGGCGAACGGATTAACTGTCGTACTTGCAGCGGCCCGACCGACCGCCGTTTCATGCCTAACCTGCCTCAGGCATGCTACTAAATATATAAGAGCCTCGCCGACGGCGCAAAAAACCGCTGCCAGGTTGAGCGTATATTCACTTCCCGTCGTCAAATCGCGCGGGGCGATAAGCGTGTGGAATGGCGGGATTGGCGCCATACAGCAGCTCGTCGCTGACCAGCCGGCCAAGCGTCGGCGCACACATCACCGCCGGATGCATCACCGCCACATAGAGCCGAGTAGCGCCCAGCGCTCCGATGATGGGATAACCGTCGCGCGGCCGGGGGCGCATCCCCACCGAACACGCCTGCAGTTGCAAAGGCGCCGCGCCTGGCAGGCGCCCTTCAATCGCCGATTGCGCATCGCTTTCCACCCGTTTGACATCGCCGTGTGCAGGGTGATCCTCCGCCGCCAGCAGATCGCCGTTTTGCGCATGGCGCACTTCAACGTCATCGCCCGCGATCAGCGTGTTCACCGCCTGCGTTGCCGCGTGATAGCGCAACAAAATGGCCGGCGACGCCTCGATCGGCAGCGTGAATCCGCTGCCGTCCAGCAGCGCGGAGATTCCCGTGCCGCAGGCGAGCACCACCCGTTCGGCGGCGATCGCGCCTTCCTCGGTAACGATGCCGGTTATCTGCCCCTCTTCACGCAAAAATCCGGTGACGATTCGCCCCAGGAGCAACTCCCCTCCCCACGCGCTCACGCACTCGAGCAACCGCTGTGTCACTTCTTGCGGATCGACGGCGCCGTCACGCGCCGCAAAATAGGCTTGGCTATCGGGCTGCCTGAGCTCCGGTTCCAGCGCGTTCATCTCGGCGGAGGGCAAAAGCCGATTGTCGGGGTTTTGCGTCGCCGGCGCCTGACCATAGCTGAGCGCGCCGGACCAATTCACCCAAAGAGCTGGGATCTCCTGCGCGAGGCGCCTCCAGTCGGCCACGATCTCGCGCCGCAGAAATTCGTCGGGAGCGCCCTCCGGCACGCCTTCGCTGATCCAGCCGAACGATCTGCCCGTGGCCCCCGCCGCAGGATACGCTTGCTCAACGACGATAACGTGCTGCCCCTGACGCGCCAGATGATAGGCGATCGATGCCCCGACAATCCCGGCGCCAACGATAACAATGCGTGATGTTGTTCCATTCATTTAATGATGCCCGTGCCTCATTTCAGGTATTGTCGCCAAAACAGCCCTGCCGCCAGACAGGCTACCCCACCGCCGCCGGCCAACACGGCATAAGACGCCCCCCAGCTCTGGGTGGTGTCCATCACGACGCCAAAGGATAAAGGAGCGAACGAACCAATGCCAAACCCCAGTAACGATCGCCAGCCCATCACGCTACCGAGCTGTTGCGGCGGCACATTGTCCGCCATCGCGGCCGACAGCACGCCGGAGTCGCCGAGAATAAAGAAACTGCCGATGCTGACGGCCAGCAGCGTCCAGCCCGGCCCCCAGTTCGCCGACCACCCCATCAGCAGCGATCCCAGCGCGCCGGCGGCGCCCATAAACATCAGCACCGATGCGCGATTGAAATAGTCGGAAACGGTGCCGACAATCAGCGTGGCAGCCATGCCGGCCAGGTGGATCACCGCCGCGACGATCAATCCGGCGCTCAGCGGATCCAGAGAGAAACCGCTCAATGCCTCGCTGACCAGGCTGGGCGCCCAGGCCCAGTTGCCGAGCAGCTCCCAGCTGTGGGCGATATACCCGATCAGCAACAGCAAGGTTGCATAGGTGATAGCATGGTTTTCACGTTTCGTCTGCCTCCCCAGCGTGCGCAGCTGCGGTTCCTGATAACCGATCAGGGCCAACGAACCCGCCAGCGCCCCCAGCAACGCGCCAGCTGCACACAGGAAAAACGCCACGCCGGCGCCCCATCGCATGGCGCTCCACCCGGCGATGAAAACCGACAGAAAATACCCCAACGAACTGGCCGCTAGCATCATGCCAATGGCGTAACCGCGCCGGGCCGGGCCGTTCATCCCCATCGCCAACAGCAGCGCCGGCGTATAGGCGCCCCCCTGCGTCAGGCCGACGAAGGCCATCAACACCAGCGCGCCGACATAAGAATGGGCAAACACGGCGAACAGCATCAGCGCAGCGGCGCCCAGCCAGGAAAACAGCAGATAAACCCGGCGCGCGCCCAATGAATCACACCACCAGGAGGCCACCAGCAGCGCCAAGGCGTTGGTCAGGCTGAACACCGTTTGCACCGTACCGGCGGAGGCGGCGTCGAGCAGCCACTCGCTTCTGATGGTCGGCAGTGCACCGGCGAACATCATGGTGCCCAGGCAGAGGCCGGCCCGGCTCACGCAAAGCAGAAAGAAAGCACGCATCTCAGCGCTGCCTCCCTGCCCATCGCGGGGTGAGGATGACTCGACTAACACGGGCGACAGACGGGGAAAATCGCTGCATGACACACTCGGCAAACCGGGAAAGATGCGTGATAATAGTGAGAAAAATCAACGGCTGACAAACGATCTTTCCTCGCTCATTTGGTTGAGCTAGACTCAACCTATGAAAAAAATTCACTCCCTGCCGCACCTGTCCGCTTTCGAAGCCGCCGCCCGCCTTGGCAGCTTCAGTGCCGCTGCGGATGAGCTGTTTCTCACCACCGGCGCGGTCAGCCGCCACATTCGCAGCCTGGAAGAACAGCTGGGGATCACACTGTTTTATCGCGGACACAAGTCCGTGCGGCTGACGCAGGCCGGCGAGAACTTTTCCCGCACCGCGTCCCGGGTGATAAGCGAACTGTATGCCGCGGAAAGTGCACTGAAAGCGAGCGCGGGCCGGCAGCGGCTGGTGGTGCACAGCCTGCCGACGTTCACCATGCACTGGCTGATGCCGAAGCTGGCGGCGTTCAATGAGATTCATCCGGAGGTCGCGATTGATATCACCACCAGCACAGGGGCCGTCGATCGCAATACGCCGTTTGATCTGGCGATTCGGCGCGATCCTGCGCACTTCTCCGGGCTGAAAGCGCTCCCTTTTCTGCAGGAAGAGAGCCTGTTGGTCTGCAGCCAGAGTTATTTGCGCGCCATGCCGGTCAGTGCGCCCGGCATGCTGGCTGGGCATACCGCCATCCGCATCCGCGCCCGTGAGGATTTATGGCACAGCTGGCTGAACACCTACCCGACGGCGCTGGACGCCTCGCCGCCGCCGCTCACGCTCGACCATACCTTTGCCGCCATTCAGGCGGCCGAGGACGGCCTGGGGCTGGCCGTCGTGCCTTACCTGTTCTGCGCCAAACATCTGTCGTCCGGCCGGCTGGTGTCGCCTTTCCCGGCGTTGACTATCCGAACCGGCGTTTACTCCCTGCTGTTGCGCGATCGGGACGATGAGGTCGTGAGAACATTCGCCGACTGGCTGCAGGCGTTCCAGGCTTAGGTCCCGATAGGGTTAGCCGTGGAGCGCCAGGCCTTTTATCGCCTTATCCACCGCTTTCTTCGGCCCGCGTAGAGCCAGACCGACCAAATCCAGATTGTCCGCATCTTCAGCGAGAAAAACCTGCCGGTTGGCTTCATCGTGCCCGGTCGCGAACATGGCGTGCACATAGGGGATCAGCGTCAATTCCCGCTCCAGCCCTTTACGATGCACATTTTGCAGGCTCGGTAAATCCGCGGCGAAAATCAGCATCGGCTGCCCGGAAATGCCGCCGTAGCGTCTGCCCTGCGCATCCACGTAACACTCGCCGATGATCTCCGGGGCCGCGGCGGCGATCCCCGTCGCCAGAAAAGCCACCACGTTCAGCCGCTGCCAGGCCTGCAGATCGTCACGCACGATAAACGCTATTTTAGTCTCAAACATCTTCCGCTCTACTCCGTTGTGCTGTTAAAAGCACATCATCGGAAATGGCAAATCAGCGGTATAGAACATTTGTGCACTGGCGTTGATAGGCCGCCGGTGATAAACGGTAGGCGCGCTGGAACCAGCGACCCAAATGGCTCTGATCGGCAAAGCCCACCTGCATGGCGACCTGCGCCGGTTCTTCCCCCTGCGCCAACAACAAGCGTGCGGCGCGCAACCTCAGCCGAACCAAATACGCATGCGGCGACTGACCGAAAGCCCGGGTGAATTGGCGAGTCAGGCGGAAACGGTCCAGTCCACACTGAAGCGCCAGGTCATCCAGACTGGGATTATCCGCCATATGTGCATGCAAATAGTCCCGTAAGCGGTTCATCTCAACCAAAGCGTCATCGTGTTGGGAAGCCGGCCTGACTCGGACATGCCGTGACAATAGCGTCAGCAGATGGTCCAGGCTTTGATCGCGCGCCAGTCGCCCCTCTCTATGGTGCAACGAGAAAAAGGCCTGTTGTATCGCAGCCGCCAGCATCGGATCGTCGGTCAACGTGCTGTGGAAGGCGCCTTCCAGCACGGAGGCGTCTCCCATTCCACGGCGGTGCATAGCGGCGGATACCCAATGCTGGGGCAGATAAAGCATGGCATAGGTAAACCCTTCGGCCTGCGGCGCATGGCCATCGTGCACCGCGCCCGGCTCGATCAGCATGGCGCGCCCCGGCCGGCTGGTATGCAATGAGCGGTGGCAATTGAAACGCTGCAAACCCTGCTGCGTGACGCCCACCAGCATTTCGTCATGATCGTGAGGATCGTAGGCATGCCCCTGAAAGTGGGCATTGACGCTCTCGATGCCGGTTTCGTCATCGCGTCGCAGTTCGAGCCAGTCTTTGTGTTGATGATTAGACGCCATACAATAAGTCCGGAGTTCTGCTCACAGGAAAAGAAAAACAACTTACCCGGAGACGGTCACCGCTGCACGCTCACAACTCGCAGATGGCGAAAGTGCCCTTTCCGGCCGATTTCGCCTGATACATCGCGCCGTCGGCGCGGGTCAACAGCATCTCCTCCGTCACATCGCCGCGTGGGGAAATGGCCGCGCCGATGCTGGCGGAAAGCCGCACCTTCTGCGGCCCGATCTGCGTAATTTTGGCCAGATGCGCCAACACGTTTTCGCAAAACTCGCTGACTTCGCGCCGCGGATCCGTCAACGGCCACAGGATCACCGTGAACTCGTCACCGGCCAAGCGCGAGACGCTGTGGCGCTCGCCGGCGCAGGCGCTGAGCAATGTGGCGAACGTCTTCAGGATCAGATCGCCGAACTCATGGCCATAGCTGTCGTTAAGAGCCTTGAAACCGTCGAGATCGATAAACAACAGCGCCATCTGCCGCTGATGGCAACAGGCCTGCAGCGTGCCCGACAACCGGCGTAGAAACGCGCGGCGATTGGTCAATCCGGTCAGCATGTCGTGGGTTGCGTCATATTCCAACCGCTGCTGCAGCCGCTTAAGCTCGGTGATGTCCATGGCGAGAATGTAAAAGCCCTGAGCTTCGCACGGCACCAGCGTGGTGTGGATCATCAGCAGCCCCTGCCGGGTCTGCAGCTCATTCTCAAAACTCACCATTTCGCCGGCGAGGGCCCGTTCGATCATCGGTTTTGCTATCCGATAAACGCTTTCTCCCATGAAATCGCGCACCGTCATTCCCCTGAGGCTGGACTCCTCCAGACCAAACCAGGTTTTGTAGGCGCTGTTGGCGAACAGGTAGCGTTCATTGCCGTCGATCTGGCTGATTAAGGCCGGCATGTTGTCGGTAATGGCGCGCAAACGCTCCTTCTCCGCACTGAGCTGATATTCGGCGAGCACCCGGGTTTCAATCTCTTCGTTGAGCTTTTTCACCACCACGTTCAGCTCCCGCGTGCGAATTTCGACGCGTTCCTCCAGCTCATGCTGCAACGCGAACAGATCGGCCTCGGCCGCCTTGCGCTCGCTGATATCGACGATAACCGAGATGAAATGGTCCGGTTTGCCGTTAGGCAAGCGATTGAGCGCCACCGTCAACTGCACCCAAACGATCGAGCCGTCGGCGCGGAAATAGCGTTTTTCCATCGAATAGGTGCTGATTTCATTTTTCAGCAGCTGCTGCAGCTTTTCCAGGTCGGTGTTGAGATCGAGCGGATAGGTAATGTCCTGGAAGGTGCGATCCATCAGCTCACGTTCGGAATAATGCAGCATTTCGCAAATGCGCGGATTTACCCGCAGCCAATACCCCTGCAGCGAAACCAGCGCCATCCCTACCGCCGCCTGGGCGAAGGTCTGTTCGAACAGGGCCTCCGTGCGCTGCAGGTCGGACTTCAGGTTTTCGGTATAGACGTGGCGTTCAATGCTTTGCAGGTACTCCTCCACCACGGCGGCGAAATCATGCAGATCGGCCAGTTGTTCCGGGGAAAACGGCTGCGGCTGGCTATCGATAATGCACAGCGTGCCGAGCGGCAACCCGTCGAGCGACAGCAGCGGCTGCCCGACGTAAAAGCCGATCCGCGGCCCGCCGATCACCAACGGATTATCGAAAAAGCGCGGGTCTTCGGCGGTATCGGGTACCACCAACGCTTCGCGTTGCAAGATGGCATGGCCGCAAAACGAGATATTGCGCGGCGTTTCCCGGGGATCCAGACCGTAGCGCGACAAAAACCATTGGCGATCCCGGTCGATCAGCGACACCAGCGCAATGGTCACGCCGAAGTATTTCGCCGCCAACCGCGTGATGCGATCCAGTTTTTCCACCGAGTTCGAATCCAGCACGTTCAGCGAATTCAATACCGACAGGCGTTCGGCTTCGTTTTCGGGGAAGCAGGGTTCGAGCATGTTGTCTCCCATTGTGGCACCCACGGATCCGGCAGTAAGTCCGTTCAGCGTTTCCGTCGGTTAGCGGCAAATATCCTTGTCCATCATAGACTCACTCAGTATCAATCCGATTGTGCATTCTCGCCAGCTTTGCCGGACGTTGCGTTTGCCACCGCGCTGCGCTACAGTCGTTCACAAGGTGATGGTGTTCCACCTTTCCCAACCGCCGCGTTCACTCGAACCGGATGATGACGCCTGATATACAACTTCGCTTTATTTTTAGGCAGGTATGTCAGGAGTCGCTATGAATGAAATCTCACGTCTTACCCCTTTTCCGACCCAGCCCGATCTCGCCGTGCGGGAAATGCCCCTGTACGTTTTCGGCCATAAAAATCCCGACAGCGACAGCATCTGCAGCGCACTGGTGGTCGCGGACTGGCTCAATCACCTCGGCAAACCGGCCGTGGCTTTCCGCCTTGGCGACCTGACGCCGGAAACCCGCTACATACTGGCCGCCGCCGGCGTGCAAGCGCCTGCGCTGCTGAAAGGCGATCTTCGTGACCGTAAAGTCTGGCTGGTCGATTTTACCGACGTCGAACAAGGGCCGGCCTCATTGCCCGACAGCGACGTGGTCGGCGTTATCGACCATCATCGGCTGGGCACGTTAGTCACCCGCAACCCGCCCGATGTCTGGGTGCGCGCCGTCGGCTGTTGCGCCACCGTGATCCTGCAGATCCTGACGGCAGAAAAGCCGATGCCACTTAACGCCGCGCAGGCCACGCTGCTGCTGTCGCAGATAGAAGTGCGGGCCATGCGCGACATCGATCCGCTGTTGCCCGCCCTGCAACAGGCGCTTGAACAAGCGAAGCAGGAAGCCGGGCTGGAGATGACCGCGCTGCTGGTCACCGATATCACCCGCCGCCGCTCCACTCTGTATTTCTCGTCAAACCGGGTGCTCGACATTCGTCAGGTATCGCTGCCCGATATGACGAGCCGGAAAAAAGAGGTTTTACCGTGGTTAACCCTCCAGATCGCTAACGCAGGGAGATAAGTCATGTCGCTCTATCAACATGCTTTACTGCTGGTGCAGGATGAACGCGACGGCCGGCGGCTGTTGCGCCATGCCGAACACCTCAATCAGCAGATGAATACGCACATTACCGTGGCGCACATCAGCGCCGACTATGCCGAGCTGGACTACCTCAGCGATTCGCTGACCAAAGATCGCCAGTCCAGCGAGGTGATCGCCGCCAAAGCCATGCTCAGCCGCCTGGTGGAAGACTGCTCAATCCCCTTGGAGGTGCGCGCAATCGTCAGCATCCATCGCTTCAAAGACGTTGAAGCCCTGATTGCCCGCGAAGGCATCGATCTGTTGCTACTCGGCCATCAGAACCGACCGTTTGGCGTCTTTGCCTCCTTCGGCTTCGAATTCATCAACCATTTGTCGATCGACGTGCTGATAAAGCACGTGCCTACTCCCTAGAATGAGGTGATCATCCATGAGCTATGAGATTGAAAACGTAACCGCCAGAGAGATCCTGGATTCGCGCGGCAACCCAACCGTCGAAGTCGACATGAGCGCGGGGGGCGTCGTGGCCCGGGCTTCGGTGCCTTCGGGAGCCAGCACCGGGTCGCGAGAGGCGGTGGAGCACCGCGACGGCGATCCGCACCGTTTCGGCGGCAAAGGCGTGCTGGAGGCGGTGCACAGCGTCAAAACGGCGATCAATGAGGCGCTGCGCGGGGTGGATGTGCGCCAACAAGCGGAGATTGACCGCCGGCTGATCGCGCTGGACGGCAGCGAGAACAAGAGCCGATTGGGGGCCAACGCCCTGCTCGGCGTTTCTCTGGCCGCCGCCCGCCTCGCGGCGCAATTGTCGCAACTGCCGCTGTATCGTTATCTGGGTGGCATCGGCGCCAACCTGTTGCCGGTGCCCTGCATGAATATCATCAACGGCGGCGTGCACGCCCGCTGGCAAGGAGCAGACTTTCAGGAGTTTATGATTGCCCCTCTGGGCGCGCCGTCGCTGCGCGAGGCCGTGCGCTGGGGCAGTGAAGTCTATCAGACGCTGCGCCAAATCCTGTTGGCGCAAGGCCTGTCGGTCGGCGTCGGCGACGAAGGCGGTTTCGCGCCGGCGGTCGCCTCAAACCGCCAGCCGCTGGAGCTGATCGTGCAGGCGATAGAGAAAGCCGGCTACCGGCCGGGAGAAGATATCGCGATCTGCATGGATCCGGCCTCGAGCGAATTCTACGCCGACGGCCAGTACCGCCTGCGCAGCGAGAACCTCGAGTTGGACGCAGCCCAGATGACGGCCTATTACCAGCGGCTGGTGCAGGACTTCCCCATCGTGCTGATTGAAGACGGCTTGGCCGAGGACGATTGGGCCGGCTGGCGTATTCTGAGCGACGCCCTGGGCGATCAGGTGGAGCTGGTCGGCGACGATCTGTTCGTCACCAACGTGAAATACATCCAGCGCGGGATTGATGAACGGTTGGCCAATGCGGCGCTGATCAAGCTGAACCAGATCGGCACGCTGAGCGAAACCTTCGCCGCCGTACAGCTCTGCCAGGCGAACGGCTGGGGCACCTTTATCTCACACCGCAGCGGCGAAACCGTCGACAGCTTTATCGCCGACATGACGGTCGCGATGCGAGCCGGCCATCTGAAAACCGGCGCGCCAAGCCGCGGCGAGCGCATCGAAAAATACAATCAGCTGATGCGCATCGAAGACCAATTGGGCGCCGCGGCGGTGTATGCCGGGCGTTCCGCCTTTAAACGCCGCTAAGCTTTGCCGGCCGGGCCGGCGATGCGTCGGCCTGTTTTTCGCCCTTGGCTTGGCACAGCCCGGCGACACCGGACTCCAATAAGGTCAGCCGGGTCGTCAACAAGGTTTCTCGTTGTTCATCCAGCGTGGCCATCATCAGCTCGATCTCCGCCAGCCGTTCATCGACGCCACGTATCAACCCATCCTGATAAGCGCTGCCCTGCAGCGCCAGCACGCGTTGGATCGCCTGCAGCGAAAACCCCAGATTTTGGCCGATTTGGATCAGGTGCAATCGCTCCAGCGCGCTATCGCCGTAGACCCGATAGCCGTTGACGCCGCGCACCGGTTTCGGCAGCAACCCCAACTGCTCGTAGTAGCGTATCGCTGAGGCAGCCACGCCGGCGCGCTGCGCCAATTCTCCGATCTTCATGCCCTATTGACCTTAAAGTTAACTTTAAACCTAGTATAGCGCCATTCCCCTTACGACAGGAGCGCAAAACCGATGTTTACCCCACTGACACTGCCCAACGGCAGCCGCCTGACCAACCGTCTGGCCAAGGCGGCGATGGAAGAAAATCTGGCCGGGCCGGGCCAACTGCCCGGCCCGGCGCTGTGGCGCTTATACCGCCATTGGGCCGAAGGCGGCGCCGGCTTGATCATCACCGGCAACGTGATGATCGACGGCCGCGCCATGACCGGCCCCGGCGGCGTGGTGCTGGAACAAGACACGCCGCTCGCCCCGTTCGAAACCTGGGCCAAGGCCGCACGCCAGGGCGGCGCGCAGGTGTGGATGCAGCTTAACCACCCGGGCCGGCAGGTGATGGCGAACATGGGCGGCAACGCATGGGCGCCCTCCGCCATCCCGCTGGCGATGGGCAAGCACAGCAAGCTGTTCGCCCAGCCGCAGGCGATGGATAAAACGCAGATCGCCGAGGTTATCGCGCGCTTCGCCGCCAGCGCGCACGCCGCCGAACAGGCCGGTTTTACCGGCGTGGAGATCCACGCGGCGCACGGCTACCTGATTTCCCAGTTTCTCTCGCCGCTGACCAACCAACGCAACGATCGTTGGGGCGGCGAGTTGGCGAACCGCGCCCGCCTGCTGCTGGAGGTGGTGCGTGCGGTGCGTGAGCGCGTCTCGCCAGGCTTTTGCGTGGCGGTCAAACTGAACTCCGCCGATTTTCAGCGCGGCGGTTTTTCATCGGACGATGCCCGCCAGGTGGTGCTGATGCTGAACGACCTGCCGGTCGATCTGATCGAACTGTCCGGCGGCAGCTACGAAAGCCCAGCGATGCAAGGTGAAACGGCGGACGGCCGCACCCTGGCGCGGGAAGCCTATTTTTTGTCCTTCGCCCGCGATCTTGCCGCAGTGGCCCGCATGCCGGTGATGACCACCGGCGGTATCGCCCGTCCTTCGGTGGCGCAGCGGGTGCTGGACAGCGGCGTCGCGGTCGCCGGCATCGCCACCGCCATGGCGGAAGTGCCCGATCTGCCGCGGCGCTGGCAAACCGGTGCGGCCCCCCATGCGCTGCCTGCCCCGGTTACCTGGCGCAGCAAAGCGATGGCGTCCCTCGCCCGCATGGCGTTGGTCAAGCGCCGAATGCGCGCGCTGAGTGACAATCGGCCGCGCAGCGTGCGCTACTCCCCGCTGTTCACGCTGATCGTCGATCAGTGGCGTACCCGCCGCATCCTGCAGCGCTACCACGCCTGGTTACGGCAACGTTAACGACAACGGCGCCGGCGAACCGGCCGGCGCTGCGTAAAAATCGCGCTTTTTTGATCGCGCTACGTGAAATCTGAAAGAAATCACCGATCTGGATGCTGCGCTTTTAACGGTTGGCCATTTATATTCATCACAAATTTTGTGTATATAAACGCTATAGGACTTAAGGTGGTGAATAGATAAAAATAAGCCGCTATTTCCTATTTATGTTATTAATCGGAAATTCACCTTATTAATAAGCGTATTAAAGCCGCCTGCTGGTTGGCGACGGAACGGATTTTTGTGCCATGTTAACGATATGTTGTTTTTTGCCGGCAAAACCAACGGTCAACAAATCAACAACATATTGATGAGCCTAAGAAAAAAGCAAACAATTCAAAACAAAATCGGCTATTGAGTCCCGGGCGAAAAAGCCATATATTGGTCGCGCTTTTCACAAGGCAGTTACTTTTCTAATTCATTAATTCAATCGGAGCGTGTTGAGACCTTCGGTTGTAGGAGAGATATGATGACGGATAAAGTCCGTATTGATACTTTAGTTGCAAACTCATTAAACGGAAACAATGAAACCTATTTGGCGCGCCAAGCCGAATTTGAGTCGAATGTTAGGAGTTATCCGCGCAAATTGCCGTTGGCAATTGCGAAAGCCCAGGGCGTTTGGATCACTGATGTTGAGAATAATCAATATCTTGATTGCCTGGCCGGGGCGGGAACGTTGGCTCTTGGACATAATCACCCCGACGTCCTGCAAAGCATCCAAAATGTCATTACCAGCGGCTTGCCGTTACATACCCTCGATCTCACGACCCCGTTAAAAGATCGTTTCTCCGATTACCTGCTCTCTCTGTTGCCGGGCGAAGGCAAAGCGTATTGCCTGCAGTTCTGCGGCCCGTCCGGCGCCGATGCGGTGGAAGCCGCGCTGAAGCTGGCGAAAAAGCACACCGGCCGTTCCGGCGTAATCAGCTTCTCCGGCGGTTATCACGGCATGACCCACGGCGCGCTGTCGGTCACCGGCAACCTGTCGCCGAAGGCGGCGATCAACGGCATGATGCCGGAAGTGCAGTTCATGCCTTATCCGCATGAATACCGCTGCCCGCTGGGCATCGGCGGTGAAGCCGGCGTCAAGGCGCTGACCTACTACTTCGACAACCTGATCAACGACGTGGAAAGCGGCGTGCGTAAACCGGCGGCGGTGATCCTGGAAGCCGTTCAGGGCGAAGGCGGCGTTAACCCGGCACCGGCCGAGTGGCTGCAGCGCATCCGTAAAGTGACGCAGGAACACGGCATTCTGCTGATCATCGACGAAGTTCAGGCCGGTTTCGCCCGTACGGGCAAACTGTTTGCTTTCGAACACGCAGGCATCGAGCCGGACATCATCGTGATGTCGAAAGCGGTCGGCGGCGGCTTGCCGCTCGCGGTACTGGGCATCAAGAAAGAGTTCGACGCCTGGGAACCGGGTCACCACACCGGCACCTTCCGCGGCAACCAGCTGGCGATGGCCACCGGCCTGACCACCCTGCAATACCTGAAAGAACACAAGGTCGCCGACAAAGTAGCCGCGCAGGGCGAATGGCTGAAAGGCAAACTGGCCGAGCTGCAGAAACGTTATCCGGTGATCGGTCACGTCCGCGGCCTGGGCCTGATGATCGGCATCGAGATCGTCAAGCCGAACGAAGCGCAGGATCACATGGGCTGCTACCCGGCCGATGGCGAACTGTCTGCGCTGCTGCAGAAAAAATGCTTCGAATCCGGTTTGATCCTGGAGCGCGGCGGGCGCAATGGCTGTGTGCTGCGTCTGCTGCCTTCCCTGTTGATCACCAATGATGAGCTGGGTATTTTCCTGGATAAATTTGAGCAGGCGCTGTTGGCCGCCGGCGTCAAGCCAGTCTGATTGGAGCGAATGACCGCGATGTCCAAGTTAAACCCGATTCTGGCTTCCTCGGCGCACAGCGCCGAGGCTTACCGCCAGGCGATCGCGCAGAGCAGTGAAGCCGTCGTGCAGTGGCTGCAACAGCCTGAAATGTATCAGGGCAAAAGCGTGGCCGAACTGCGCGAGCGCATCACGCTCGACTTCACCCCGCAAGGCCTGGGCAACCAGGCCGCGATCGAGCGCGCCATCGAGTACTTTTTGAAAGACAGCCTGTCGGTACACCACCCGCAGTGCGTGGCGCACCTGCACTGCCCGAGCCTGGTGATTAGCCAGGCCGCCGAAGTGCTGATCAACGCCACCAACCAGAGCATGGACTCCTGGGATCAAAGCCCGTCGGCTACGCTGATCGAAATGAAGCTGATCGAGTGGCTGCGCGCCCAGGTCGGTTACCAGCCCGGCGACGCCGGGGTGTTCACCAGCGGCGGCACCCAGAGCAACCTGATGGGGCTGATGCTGGCGCGCGATGCGTTCTTCGCGCGTCAGGGCCACTCCGTGCAGCAGGACGGCCTGGTAGGCGATCTGCGCAAGCTGAAGGTGTTCTGTTCTGAAAACGCCCATTTCTCGGTGCAGAAGAACATGGCGCTGATGGGCCTCGGCTATCAGTCCGTCACCCTGGTGAAAACCGATCGCTTCGCCCGCATGGACGTGAACGATCTGGCGGAAAAACTGGCGCAGGCCAAGGCCAACGGCGAGCAGGTGATGGCGATTGTCGCCACCGCCGGCACCACCGACGCCGGTGCCATTGACCCGCTGCGCGACATCGCGCGACTGGCGTCGGAGCAGCAGATTTGGGTGCACGTGGATGCGGCCTGGGGCGGCGCGCTGCTGCTTTCCGAGCAGTACCGCGACTACCTGGACGGCCTGGAACTGGTGGACTCCATTACCCTGGACTTCCACAAGCAGTTCTTCCAAACCATCAGCTGCGGCGCCTTCTTGCTGAAAGACGAGCGTCACTATGAGCTGATGCGTTATCAGGCGGCCTACCTGAACTCCGAGTTCGACGAAGCGCAAGGCGTGCCGAACCTGGTGTCCAAGTCGCTGCAGACCACCCGCCGCTTTGATGCGTTGAAGCTGTGGATGGGGCTGGAAGCGCTGGGGCAGAAGCAGTACGCCGAGATCATCGATCATGGCGTGACGCTGGCGCAGCAGGTGGCGCGTTACATCGCCGATCAGGAATCGCTGGAACTGGTGATGCAGCCGCAGCTGGCCAGCGTGCTGTTCCGCTACCGTCCGGCGCAGCTGGCGGCGAACGGCGACGCGGCCGTCGCGCTGTTCAACCAGCGCATCGGCGACGCCCTGCTGGAATCGGGCCGCGCCAACGTCGGCGTGACCGAGTTCGATGGCGTGACCTGCCTGAAGATGACGCTGCTGAACCCGATCGTGACGCTGGAAGACATCAAGCTGTTGCTGGCGCTGGTCGAGAAAACCGCACAGCAGCTGCCGTCGTAACGTCGTCCAGCCTGCCACTCAAGCCGATAACCTCCGTTATCGGCTTTTTTATTGATCCTCCATCGCAGGAGACGCAGCGTTTACGCTGATATACTGCAGCAAACACCTTCCCGCATTTCCAGCACAACAGGACACCCACGCATGACCGATCCGGATTTCAACCTGTTGATCGCACTCGACGCGCTGCTGACGGCGGGCAGCGTTGCCGGCGCCGCACGGCGTCTCGGTTTAAGCGCTTCGGCGATGAGCCGCACCCTCAGCCGGCTGCGCGCGGCCACCGGCGATCCTCTGCTGGTGCGCGCCGGCCGCCATATGGTGCTGACGCCCTATGCCGAAACGCTGCGCGAGCGGGCGCGGCACGCAGCGTTCGAAGCGCGCGCGGTGCTGCGCCCGGCGCAGGGGGCATTGGATCCCGCCGTGCTGGATCGGACTTTTACGCTGCGCGCTAATGACGGCTTCGTCGAAGCCTTCGGCCCGGCGCTGATCGCCGCTGCTGCCGAACAGGCGCCGCGTGTGCGACTGCGCTTTGCGCCCAAGCCGGAGAAAAGCGACCGCCCCCTGCGTGAAGGACTGGTCGATCTGGAGATTGGCGTGCTGGGTGACATGGGCCCGGAAATCCGCCTGCAGGCGCTGTTCCGCGATCGCTTCGTCGGCGTGATGAGAACCGCGCACCCGTTGGCGCAGCAGCCGGAGATCGGCGCCGCCGACTACGCCGCCTGCGGCCACGTGGTGGCCTCGCGCAGCGGGCGCATCCTCGGGCCGGTAGACGCCGCGCTGGCGGAGCTGGGGCTGACGCGCCAGATTGCCGCCGTGGTGCCGAGCTTTCCGGCCGCGCTGGCGGTGGCGCAGGCCTCGAACCTGCTGGCGCTGCTGCCCGCCTCCTTCCTGCATACTCAACCGGCGGGCGGCCCGCTGCGCGTCTTCGAGCTGCCGGTGAAAACGCCGCCCATTACCGTCTCGCAAATGTGGCACCCGCGCCTGGATGCCGAGGCGGATCACCGCTGGCTGCGGCAGCTGGTGTTGGGCGTTTGTCGTTAAAGAAAAACGGAGTGACATCGTCACTCCGTTCATAATCGTAAAGTAAACAGCGAAGGTTTAAATAGATAATGGGAATTTCAGGAGGAATAACCCTGAAACTCCACGGTCACTGCGCATTAGTTATCGCAATGGCCGCCCTTGGCAAGTTTTACCGCAGCTTTAGAGATAACACGTTTGCCTTCGTCCTCTGTCGATTGACTCAGACCGGCACCACCGACGAATACTCCCATCTTAATGTATTGTCTTACGAAGTAATTTTTCCCCGCTTCGGTATAGATGGAAAGATCGTTAGGAGAAAATTCAGATTCGGTAGAGATTTTATGCTGTTGTCCGCCGTCAACCTGGGTATAGAAAAACGTTTTATCCGCGGTCTCACCCACGCATTTGCCGTCAAGATAAACATCTTTCTTCAGCGCCTTGCCGACAAAACTGTCACGATAAATATAGAGGCCCGCTTTGTTTTCATCCAGCGCCGGGAAACTTTTGGCGTGCGCTGATTCTTGATCTGTTGCGAGGGGGATGCTTGCACACCCGCTTAACAATAATGCGCTCGCCAGTGAGGCGCAGAGGAGTAGTCTTTTGGTCATGAAAAATCCTTCGGTATAAAAATGAAGCAAGGAACAACGCTTAATACACTGTGAACATTTAATTATCACATTAAACATAACTAACAGTTATTATATTGATGGTGGATAAATTCATTTTCAAACAGTGAGTTAGGGGATAAATCGTGCCCAACAGACACGCGATGACGATATTGCCACAAATAAAATTTGATTCAAGAATCAATGTCTAAAATATTACAGAATCATCAACTTAATTGGCCTAATCAGCGCTGATTCGCACGTTTAAACTTCCTTGGCCACTGGCCGAAAATAATTTCGTTCAGGTTAATCTCCGTATGTCCACTGCATTCAGAATCTCCCCGCTGCGCGGGGGTTGTTCCCCCTCGCTCGATGGGAGAACATAGCGTTCACGATGCCTGACTCAGTGAAATGCCCATGACGCTTCCCCCCCTCTGGCCGGTGTTCGACGGCCATAACGACCTGCTGCTCAATCTGTGGCTGCAGCACGACGACGATCCGGCCGCCGCCTTCTATTCCCGCGTCACGCCGGGCCACCTCGATTTTTCCCGCATGCGGCGCGGCGGATTTTTCGGCGGACTGTTCGCGGTATTTATTCCCCCGGTCAGCTACATCGCCCAGATGCGCAACCAAACGCAGGACGAGGCGCAGGCCACCTTCGATCCGCTGGCGATCGCCGAACGGCAAATCGCCATCCTGCAACAGTTGGAGCAGGCTTCTCAGGGGCAGCTGCGCATCTGTCGCACCGCCACCGAGATAGAGCAGTGCCGCCTCAACCGACAAATCGCCGCGGTGCTGCATATTGAAGGCGCCGGCATGATCGATGCGGAGTTGACGCAGCTGGAGGCCTTCTACCGGCTTGGCGTGCGCAGCATCGGGCCATTCTGGAATCTGCCGAACGCCTTCGGCACCGGCGTTAGCGGGTCGTTCCCCGGCTCACCCGATACCGGCCCTGGCCTGACGCCGGCCGGCGAGGCGCTTATCCGCGCCTGCAACCGCCGCCGCATCATGATCGACGTCTCGCACATGAACGAAAAAACCTTCTGGCAAACCGCCGCGTTGAGCCGCGCGCCGCTGGTCGCTACACACTCCAACGCCCACGCCCTCTGCGCGCAGCCGCGCAACCTGACCGACGCACAGCTGGGAGCCATCGCCCAGAGCGGCGGGATGGTCGGCGTCAATTTCGGCACCGCCTTCCTGCGTGCGGACGGCAAACGTGACAGTGCAACAACCGGCTTAACAGAAATTGTTAAACACGTTGAGTATTTGATCGCTAAACTTGGTGAAGATCGCGTGGGATTTGGCTCTGATTTTGACGGGGTCAACGTACCGCAACCGTTGGCGGATGTCGGTGGCCTGCCGCTGCTGACGCAAGCGCTGGCACAGGCCGGGTTCGATAACCGGCTGCTGGAGAAGCTGACCTGGCGCAACTGGCTGAACGTGCTCGCCGCCACCTGGGGTGAATAACCCGGTTACGCTTTAAAGGTTGCGATCTCCGTCACATTTCGTCAACATTGGGCCAGCCTAATGCGAACGTTTCTCATTAGGCTCGACATATTACGATGCATGCTAAGGAGCACCGCTATGACTACCTGGACTAAACCTGAGTTTGTTGACCTGCGTCTGGGGCTGGAAGTGACGCTGTACATTTCCAACCGTTAATCGCCCGTCTGCCCGCCTTTCGCGCGGGCATTTCTTTCCCTCTCTTTCTGGTTTAGACATGCAGATAAAAGTTCTCGGCTCGGCGGCGGGCGGCGGCTTTCCCCAGTGGAATTGCAACTGCGACAACTGCCGGGGCGTTCGCGACCACAGCATCAGCGCCAAGCGCCGCACACAGTCTTCTATCGCCGTCAGCGACGACGGTAAAAACTGGGTGCTGTGCAACGTTTCCCCGGACATTTGCCATCAGTTGCTGGCCTCGCCCGAATTGAATAATCCCGAGGTGCTGCGCGGCACCGGCATCGGCGCGATCGTGCTGACCGACAGCCAGATCGATCACAGCGCGGGCTTGCTCAATTTGCGCGAAGGCTGCCCGCATCACGTCTGGTGCACGCCCGAAGTGCATGACGATCTCAGCACCGGCTTCCCGGTGTTTCCCATGCTCTCCCACTGGAACGGCGGGCTGATTCACCACCCGATAACGCCCGGCGAGCCGTTCCACACGGCGGTCTGCCCGACCGTGCGCTTTACCGCCATTCCGTTGCTCAGCAATGCGCCGCCCTATTCGCCGTACCGCGATCGCCCGTTGCCGGGCCATAACGTGGCGCTGTTTATCGAAGATATCGCACGCGGGGTCGGGCTGCTGTACGCGCCGGGCCTGGGTGAGCCGGACGAGGCGCTGCTGCCGTGGCTGCGCCGCGCAGACTGCCTGCTGATCGACGGCACGCTGTGGCGCGACAACGAGCTGGCCAATGCCGGCGTGGGCCGCAATACCGGCAAGGACATGGGGCATCTGGCGCTGGCGGAAGAACACGGGCTGGCGGCCCTGCTCGCCACTTTGCCCGCCAGGCGCAAAATCCTGATCCACATTAACAATACCAACCCTATCCTCAATGAAGACTCGGTAGAGCGGCAAAGCCTGACCGACGCCGGCATCGAGGTGAGCTGGGACGGCATGAATATCGAACTGTAGGGAACCGCCATGACGCAACCACTGCCCCTGACTCCGCCGGCATTTGAAGCGGCGCTGCGCGCCAAAGGCGCTTATTACCATATTCACCACCCGTACCACATCGCGATGCACAACGGCGAAGCGACCCGTGAGCAGATCCAGGGCTGGGTGGCCAATCGTTTCTACTATCAGACCAGCATTCCGATTAAGGATGCGGCGATCATGGCTAACTGCCCACAGCCGGAAACCCGCCGCAAATGGGTGCAGCGCGTCCTGGATCACGATGGCTACGGCGGCAGCGAAGGCGGCATCGAAGCCTGGTTGCGCCTGGGCGAAGCCGTCGGGCTGCAGCGCGACACCCTGCTCTCTGAAGCGTTGGTGCTGCCGGGAGTGCGCTTTGCGGTGGACGCCTACGTCAATTTCGCGCGCCGCGCCTGTTGGCAGGAAGCGGCCTGCAGCTCGCTGACCGAACTGTTCGCACCGCAAATCCACCAGTCGCGCCTCGACAGCTGGCCGCAGCACTATCCGTGGATCGACGCCGCCGGCTACGACTATTTTCGCAGCCGCCTCGGCCAGGCCAACCGCGATGTGGAACACGGCCTGGCGCTGGCGCTGGACTATTGCGACACCGTTGAAAAGCAGCAGCGCATGCTGGAGATCCTGCAGTTCAAGCTGGATATTCTGTGGAGCATGCTGGACGCCATGAGCATGGCCTATACCCTGAACCGCCCGCCTTACCACAGCGTGACCGCCGCGCGGGTATGGCACAACCAGAGGCTGGTGTAATGACGCTGAACCCTGAACACACCCCCGTCTTCCGCCGCGGCTACCGCCTGCAATGGGAGCAAGTGCAAAACAGCCACGTGATCCTCTACCCGGAAGGTATGGCCAAGCTGAACGACAGCGCCGCCGCCATCTTGCAGCTGGTCGACGGCCACACCACGCTGAACGGCATCATCGCGCAGCTGAACGCCCGCTTTCCCGGCGCCGAGGGGTTGGCGGATGACGTGCTGGAATTTTTCCAGCGCGCCTACGAACAAAAATGGGTGACCTTCCGTGACTGATGCACGCGCGCCGGCGGTGAACCCGCCGCTCTGGCTGCTGGCGGAGCTGACCTACCGCTGCCCGCTGCAGTGCCCCTATTGCTCCAACCCGCTCGATTTTGCCGCGCAGGAAAAAGAGCTGACCACCGCGCAGTGGATCGAGGTGTTTCGCCAGGCGCGGGCGATGGGCAGCGTGCAGCTCGGGTTTTCCGGCGGCGAGCCGTTGGTGCGTAAAGACCTGCCCGAGCTGATCGCCGCCGCGCGCGATCTCGGCTTTTACACCAACCTGATCACTTCCGGCATCGGCCTGACCGAGAAGAAGCTGCAGACCTTCGCCGACGCCGGGCTGGACCATATCCAGATCAGTTTTCAGGCCAGCGACGAAACGCTGAACGCCGCGCTGGCGGGATCCGCCAAGGCGTTTCAGCAGAAGCTGGCCATGGCCAAGGCGGTCAAGGCGCTCGGCTATCCGATGGTGCTCAACTTCGTGCTGCATCGCCATAATATCGGCCAGATCGACCGTATCATCGAACTGGCGATCCAGCTGGACGCCGACGACGTCGAGCTGGCGACCTGCCAGTTCTACGGTTGGGCGCACCTCAACCGTGAGGGCCTGCTGCCAACCCGCGAGCAGATCGCCGACGCGGAAGCGGTGGTGAAACGCTACCGCGAACGCATGGCCGCCGACGGCAAGCTGGCCAACCTGCTGTTCGTCACGCCGGATTACTACGAGGAGCGCCCCAAAGGCTGCATGGGCGGCTGGGGAGCGATCTTCATGAGCGTGACGCCGGAAGGCATGGCGTTACCCTGTCACAGCGCCCGTCAATTGCCGATCGCCTTCCCGTCGGTACTGGAGCATGATCTGCCGCATATTTGGTACCACTCGTTCGGCTTTAACCGTTATCGCGGCTATGACTGGATGCCGGAGCCCTGCCGTTCCTGCTCGGAGAAAGAGCAAGACTACGGCGGCTGCCGTTGTCAGGCGTTCATGCTGACCGGTAACGCCGACAACGCCGACCCGGTATGCGGCAAATCGCCGCACCACGGCACCATTCTGGCGGCGCGGGAAGCGGCGAACCGTTCGCAGATCGGTATCGATCAGCTGCGTTTTCGCAATCAAACCAACTCTCGTCTGATTTTCAAGGGTTGACGATGACGCTCACCGCCGCCTCGTGGCAGCTCGACAACGGTTTGGCCGTCAAGGCGATAAGCGATCCTGCCGTCGCCGCCGCCGCCGCGCTGGTGCGCATTGAGGCAGGCAGTTTTCAGGCGCCCGTCGCCTGGCCAGGCCTGGCGCACCTGCTGGAGCATATGTTGTTTCGCGGCAGTGCGAACTTCAGCGCGCAAGATGGCCTTATGGGCTGGGTACCGTCGGTGGGTGGCCGACTGAACGCCACCACCCAGGCTACGCAAACCGCGTTTTTCTTCGAGGTGAGCGCCGATCATTTGGCGCAGGGGCTGGCGCGCCTGAGCGATTTGCTCGCCGCCCCACAGCTGGCGGCCGAAGCGATCGCACAGGAGGTTGAGGTCATCGACGCCGAATACCGCCTGCTGCGCGCCGAGGTTGAAACCCGCTGCGAAGCCGCACAGCGGCAGATGTTTGGCGGCCTTGACGCAATGCATCGCTTTCATATCGGCAGCCGCGCCGCTTTCGGCAACGACATTTTCGCCTTGCATCAGGCGCTGCGGCAGTTTCACCAGCGCTATTTTCGCGCGCCTAATATGACGCTGTGGCTGCAAGGCCCGCAGTCGTTGGCGCAGCTGCATGCGCTGGCACAGCGTTGCGACAGCCGCTTGCCATCGGGCAACGCCGCCCCGCACGAAGCCTCACCGCCGCTGACCGCTGCGGAAGATTACACTCTGTCTCTTCCCGGCACGCCGCAGCTGAGGCTGGTGTTTGCCCTGCCGCGCTCCCATTCGCGCGGTTGGCTGCGGCGGCTGGAGCGCCTGCTGCTGGACGAAGCCCCCGGCGGATTGCTGGCCCGGCTGCGCGCTCAGGCGTGGTGCGACGCCGTTCGTCTCGATTATTCGCGCTGCAGTGAGAACAACGCGCTGCTGAGTTTTATCTTTACCGTCAATCACGGTTCCGCCGCTGAAGCTGCCCACATCGAAAGCGCGCTGCTGGCGTGGTTGCAGGCGCTGCAGATGCTGGCACCGGCTCAACTTGCGCATTACGAGCGGCTGGCAAATCGCGATTTCCACCGTTTGGCGCCGCTCGATCAGCTGCGCGCCAGAGCGTTTGGGTTACCGCCGGTGGAGCCGAACGACGATTGGCCACGGCATATTGCGGCGCTGATTAGCGCGCCGCGCCGTCGCCTGGCCGTGCGGCCCGATGGCAGCGGCGAACCCCGTGAAATTCAAGGGTTGCCGCTGGCGCTTAGCCCCTTCGCCGGCGCCGCGCTGACGTCTACACTGGAACCTTTCCGCTTTTTCTCCTTCTCGACGGCGCTGCCGAGCCCGACATTGCCTGCCGGCCTGGCGCCGCTGCGGCATCTGCTCCCCGACGAGGCGCAGCCGGTGCTGCTACTGCGGCCGACGCCGTCCAGCCCCTTCAGCGATGAACAGGCCTACGGCTTACAGGCGGCGCTGCGCCCCGGGGCGGCAGATCTGGCGCATCGGGAGGGGCATTTAAGCTTCGAACGCCACCAGGGCGTGTGGCTGCTGCAGCTGGCGGGCAGCCACGCGCTGCTTTGCCACGGGCTGAGCGTCGTAAACCGGGCGCTGGCGGTGTTGCCGCCGGCTATCCTCAACGAGGCGGCAAGAAACCTGCGCCATACGCAGCTGAAAGAACAAAACGATATCGCCATTCGCCGCCTGTTAGCCCAATTGCCGGCGGCGCTCAGCACGCCAACATCAGCAGCGGCACAATGGCATGCCACCTTGATCGGCGGCGATGGCGAGTTAAAACAGTCGCTGTCGCACCTGCTGTACGACTTCCCCTATTCCGTAGCCGCGCAGCCGCCGCGGCCGGCACATCAGCATCATCGCCCCGTCACGCTGACGGAAAGTGGCACCGAACACGCCTTGCTGCAGTTTTACCCGCTGCCGAACGACGAAGCCGAAGGCCGTTGGGCGCTGCGCGTGCTGGCCCAGCTTTACGCGCCGCGCTATTTTCAGCGGTTGCGCGTGGATCGCAACGTTGGCTACGTGGTCCAATGCGCCTTCCATCGCTGCGCCGATGCCGAAGGCCTGCTGTTCGCCCTGCAATCCCCGACGTTCAACGTTGAACAGCTGCAGCAGTTAACCGACGAATTCTTACTGCAGATGCGTCATGAACTGACGCACGTGGGCGCAAGCGAGCTGGCGCAAACGCAGCAGGCGCTGCGGCAAAGTTTGCAGCGCCTCAGCACCGAATCGTTGCAGCGTGCCCGAGAAATTGCCTTGGAAGATCGCGTGGCCATTGCTGACGCTGCGCCAGTCACGCTGACCCAACTGTCGCACTGGCAGCAGCGGCTTTTCCAGGGCGATGACATTTAAAGCTGCACTGCCCAGTTAGCCCGTCGTGAACAACACAATGGATAGGCGATACCGGTCAGTACCATGCTGATCACCCAGGAAATGTCTGCGCCCGGGATCAGATTGGCGTAAGGGCCGGAGAAGAACGCGTTCTCGACGAAAGGCACCTGCACCGCAATACCGCCGAAATAAACGCCGAGCGCGCGGGTGTTGAGCAGACCATAGCGCCCGCCGTCGGCGCTGAAAATGGCCGAGATGTCATAGCGTTGGCGGTTAAGCAGGTAAAAATCGATCAGGTTGATCATGCACCACGGGATCAGCACCGAGATCAAGGCAAAGATCAGGTTCAGGAACAGATGAACGAAGTTGGCCGAGGCAACCAGCGCCACCCACACCGAGCCCAGCAAAATCACTGCGGAGAACAGCGTACGTATGCGCGCATTAGGCATCCACTGCGGTAAGAAGGTCTGTGCGGCGGTAATCAACGAGAGCACCGCACCGTACAAATTCATCGAGTTATGGCAGATGATGTTGATCAGAAACAGCACCATCAGCACCGGACCCAACCCTCCCGTCGCCTGGCGCACTGCCTCCATGACATCGTCGCTGCCGGCGACCAGATTGACCGCCACCATGCCGAACACGAAGGCTAAAATGGTACCGCTGCAGGCGCCGAAGTAGGTATACAGGAAGGGTTTGGCAATGCCGACTTCCGCCGGCAGGTAACGCGAATAGTCTGACGTGTAGGGCGAGAAGCTGATTTGCCAGACGGCGCCGATGCAGAATGTGGCGAACCAACCGGCAATGCTGAACGATCCCCGCTGCCAAAAATCCGCCGGCAGCGGTTGAGAAAACATCAATACCAATCCGAGAATCAGCGCGCTGCCCATCACCCAGGCGCCGACTTTATTGATCTTGTGGATGAAACGGTAGCCCACCACCCCGATCAACGTCGCCAGCACCGCGCCAATCACCGTCGCAACACCTATGTTCAATGACGGAATAACGTTATGGATGACCTTGCCCGAAAGCGTGATGTTAGAAATAAAGAACCCCAGATAGATCACCGTGGCGAACACGATCACCAACAACGAACCATAGCGGCCGAACTGCGCCCGGCTTTGCACCATTTGCGGTATCCCGACCTGCGGCCCCTGGGCCGAGGTCAGCGCCAGAAAAATGCCGCCGAACAGGTGGCCGGCGATAATCGCACTCAGCGCCGAGAGAATATCGAGATGAAACGTCTGCGTGGAGATGGCCCCGGTCACGACCGCCAGCGGCGCAATGTTGGTGCAAAACCACAGGGTGAACAGGCTGCGGGCATGGCCGTGGCGCTCCCCGGCGGGAACAAAATCGATCGACTTGTCTTCAATAAACGCGGTCTGCTCTGGCTGAGAATTCATATATCCCCCGGTTAACCTGGATTCTTATTTTTTGCAGCCTGTAGGGTGCGAATACGCCGAAAAAAGCGTGCGTTTGCCCCGGCGACATTGCGGTCGCCTGTATCAACGCGATAAAAACAGGGCTGCCGGCGCGATCCGAGATCGCGCCTGATTGCGCTGAGTCAGCGCATGACGAAGGGATCGTCTATCGGATCGTCACTGGTACGCAGCCACACCGTCTTGCTGGTGGTGTACTCCAGCGCGGCGTCAATCCCGCCCTCGCGGCCAAATCCCGACTTGCCGTAACCGCCGAACGGCGCCAGCGGCGATACCGCTCGATAAGTATTCAGCCACACCACGCCCACCCGCAGGCGACGGGTCACCCGATGCGCGCGCGTCAGGTTCTGCGTGAAAATGCCGGCCGCCAGGCCATAGGCGGAATCATTGGCAAGCTGAATCGCCTCCGCTTCATCCCTGAAGGTCAACACCGACAATACCGGGCCGAACAGCTCTTGCTTCACGCACTCGGCGCCGGGTTGCACGCTGCAGTCGACGATCGTCGGCGGGTAGTAAAAGCCCGGTGAATCGATCGCCGCGTGGCCAATCACCAGTTTCGCCCCCTGCTCCAACGAGCGGCTGACGATAGCGGCGATCCGTTCTTGCTGCTGCCGGGTGCAAAGCGGCCCGAATTGGGTGTCTTGGCGATCCGGCGGCCCGATGCGGATACTGCGCACCTTCTCCGTCAGCCGGGCCAAAAACGCGTCTTTGATGCTTTCCGCCACCAGCAGGCGCGAACCGGCGACGCAGCTCTGGCCCGACGCGGCGAAAATGGCCGCCACCTGCGCATTCGCCGCGCTCGCCAGATCCGCGTCGTCGAAGACGATAAACGGCGATTTCCCGCCCAGCTCCAGCGAAGTACTGGCGAGGTTTTCCGCACTGCCGCGAACGATGTGCTTCGCGGTTTCCGCGCCGCCGGTAAAGGCGATGTGGTCTACCTGCGGATGCGCCGTCAGCACCGCGCCGCAGTCGGCGGCAAAGCCGGTGATCACATTGCATACGCCGCGTGGAAAACCGGCCTCGTCTATCAGTCTGGCGAACGCCAGCAGCGGCGCAGGCGCGGTTTCCGCTGCCTTGACCACCAGCGTGCAGCCGGCGGCGATCGCCGGGCCGATTTTCACCGCCGCAAGAAACAGCTGGCTGTTCCAGGGAACGATCGCTGCCACCACCCCGATCGGTTCGCGTCGCACCCAGGTTTCCATGTCGGGTTTGTCGATCGCCAGCACGCTGCCTTCCATCTTGTCGGCCAGGCCGGCGTAGTACCGGTAGTATTCCGCCACATAGGCGATCTGCGCCTGGGTTTCACGGATGATCTTGCCGGTATCCAGCGTCTCCAGCCGCGCCAGCTCGGGGGCATGCTGCTCCAGCAAGTCGGCCAGCCGCAACAACAGCTTGCCGCGCGCGCCGGCGGTCATGTCGCGCCATTCGGCCCCCTGAAATGCCCGGCGCGCCGCCGTAACGGCACGATCCACATCCTGGGCGCGGGCTTCCGCCACCTGCGCCCAGGGTTCGCCGGTCGCTGGATTGAGCGAGGCGAAGGTCGCCGAGCCGGCGTCAAACCGGCCGTCGATGTAGAGTTTGAACGATTCCATCAGCGCCTCCGTCAGTGAAATTCCGGCATCACGCAGCGAATAAACCGCTCCAGAGAGGCCTTTTTACGCGCAAAACTCATGCCGCTGTCGATCCACAACGCAAACTCGTCATAACCCAGCGCCTCATATTTTTTCAGCCGCGTAATGACCTCATTGGCGGTACCGATAGCCAGGTTATTGCGCATCATGTCGGCGGAGTAATAAGGATTGGCGGCGATCTCTTCATCGCTCAGCGGCTGAATCAGCCCTTGCCGCACCGGCCGCTGGTTCTTGAACCAAGCGCCGAAGTAGTGGTAGAAACGGTTGAGATCTTCCGCCGCCAGGCGGGCGTCCGCCTCGTCTTCCGCCACGTAGCCATGCTGCAACAGCATGATCTTCAGCGGCTGCTCGGCGGCGAAGCGTGCACGCGCCTCGTTGAAACAGGTCACCAGCCGCACGATCTCCTCTTCCCCCTGATGCAGCGGCGTAACCTGAACGTTGCAGCCGTTTTGCACCGCAAATTCGTGGCTGTTAGGATCGCGTGCCGCCACCCAAATCGGCGGATGCGGCTGCTGTTTCGGCAGCGGCGAGGAGGTGGTCGCCGGGAACGACCAGTATTCCCCCTGATGGGCATAGTCGCCCTGCCAGAGTTTTTTCACCGCCGGGATCAGCTCGCGCATGCGCTGCCCGGCATCCCAGGCGGTCAAACCGGGCATCAGCCGTTCGTATTCATAGGAATAGGCGCCACGCGCGATCCCCAGCTCCAGCCTGCCGCCGGTGATGATGTCGGTCATCGCCGCCTCGCCCGCCAGACGGATCGGGTGATTGAACGGCGCAATGATGGTGCCGGTGCCGAGCCGCACCCTGGAGGTGCGCCGGGCAATATCCGCCAGATTGATAAACGGATTCGGCGCGATGGTGAAATTCATGCCGTGGTGCTCACCGGTCCAGATGGCGTGCATGCCGCCACGATCGGCGATTTCACACAGTTCGATCATCTCCTGGTAGAGCTTTTCCTGCGGTTCGTCGGGTAACGTTCGTTCCATATGCACGAATAAAGACAGTTTCATCACACTCTCCCGTTCAGCCTCAACCGGCGAATTGCTTGATGGCACCGCTGTGCTCATCGCCATAATAGATACCGTAATTGCCCACGGCGTTTTCTTTGACGAACCGGCCCAGCATCGACCGCAGCGCCGGATCCTTGATCGGCAACCGCGCCAGCGTCGGCATGTCGAACCATTCCGCCGTGCTCAGCTGCGGCGTCAGGCTGCCGGCGTCGGTCGGCAGCGCGCACAGAAAAACGATGTGCTGTTGGTGTTTCTGCCGGTCGTCATAAACGGAATAGACGAAACCCGGATGGGCGTTGATGCCCAACTGCTGCAGTAAATCCCCCAACGTTTCGCTGACGCTGCGTTTCTCCACCGCGCTGGACGGCAGCTGATAGCCGCCGTCGCTTTGCCGCACCATCACGGCGTGCCCTTCAAACTCGATCAGCGCGCTCACTACCACCTGCGGCCCGCCAATCAGCGACTGCGCGTTTTGATAAGGCGTGAAATACGCGCCGCGGTAATACCCCAGACCGGCGGTGGCGTTGGACGCGAACCCTTCGACCTGGCCGATCAGAATGGCATGGTCGCCGGCGTCCACCACCTGATGCAGCGAGCAGTCGAACCATGCGGAACTGTTATCGATCAGCGGCACCCGTGATGCACTCCAGCGCCAATCGATCAGCGCAAAGCGGTCTTCGTTTTTTTGCGCAAAAATGGTTGAAGCCTCTTTTTGCTGTTCCGCCAGAATATTGATGGCGAAATGGCTGCACTGGGTAAAATGCGCCAGGTTCGCCGAACGTTTATCGATGCTCACCAACAGCAGCGCCGGATCCAGCGACACCGATGAAAACGAATTGGCGGTAAAGCCAATCGGCCGCCCCTGCGTGTCCACCGAGGTCACAATGGTGACGCCGGTCATAAAGGCGCCGAAAGCGTCGCGCAACTGCCTGCGTTTATCCGCGTCCATTTGCCGCTCCTAATAAAGTCAAAGGTTGCTCTGCGGTCAGAAAATCGAGCATCAGCGCGTTGACGCGTTGCGCATCAGTCAGACTGACCATGTGTTTGGCGTTCTCAATGATCACCGCGCGCCCGTTCGGTGCGGCCTGCGCCATTTGCCGTGCCATCTCTGGGCTGGAATTGGCGTCGTGCTCGCCGGTCAATACCAACACCGGGCAGCGGATAAGGTGCCAACGCTGGGCATACACCCGATCGCCGGTAGCAAACGCCTGATACGCGCGGGCGTAGCCCGTAACGTCCACCTGTTGCAACCAGCCGCCCACCTGCCGGCGCAGACGCTGTTCGGCGGGATCGGCGCCAAACCATCGGCTCAGCGGCGAGTCGAGCTGCGTCTGGCCGCTGGCCAACGCGCTGGCGCGTTGCGCGACCGCGGCGCTGGCCTTTGCTGAGCGCTGAAACACGCCGCTCATCACCACCGCGCGGTTGACCCGCTCCGGATAATCGATTGCCAAACCGGCGGTGATCAGTGCCCCCATCGAGTGCCCCGCCACCGCAACGCTCGGCGTATCCAGGGTGTTTAAGAAGGCCGCCAGCCAGCGCACGTAATCCTCCAGCGTCGCGGCGTGGGCGAAGCCTTCGCTTTCGCCGTGACCCGGCATATCGACGGCGATGACCCGAAAGCGCGCGCTAAGCGCATCGAGCTGGGGATACCAGGCCTCCGCGTTCATGCCTACGCCGTGGATCAACACCAGCGGCTCGCCACGCCCGGCCTCCAGATACCCTACCCGCAGAGCGGGTTCAGACAGCTGCCGGATTGTTCTGATCATGACCCAGCTCTTTCAGATCCAAATAACGGTTGCCGATACGGTGATGCGGCCGCCCCCCCAGCGCCGCGCCCAGTGCGATGACGATTTCATCGTCGAAAGGCGCGTCGTTGATGTTGAACTGGAATGTCAGGTAGTGCTCGCGGCTGCCTTCGTCGTTTTTCCCCATCATGGGGATCAGGATCGGCGCGTTGGCCGGCCCGCGGGTATTGTTGAACGCCAGATAGCTCTTGCCGTTGACCGCCGAGCGGTAGTGGTTGCCGAAATGCAGCGTGTGGATCAGCGCCGAAGCGTGTTCCAACTCGCCGCCCAGCCCCACCACCGCGCTTTTGCCGAAGGCTTCCACCCGCTCGCCGGAGCCAGCCTCTTTGAGGATCAAACCGGTCAGCAGCTCACCCAGCACCGGCGCCATTTCTCGAATCTTTGGCGCCAGATCCTCAACAAAGCCCTGCCCGGCCCAGGGGTTTTTAATTACCGCAGCCGCGGCGATCATCACCAGCGGTTTGGCCGCCGACTTGCCACCGTCGGCGTAGAGGGTTTCTGTCAAAACCAGGGTCTTGCGGATGTCTTGATGCATAAGGGACCTCGAAAAGTAAATCAAATGTTAATCAGATGTCGCGAGTCGAGGGTATAGCATCGGGCAGATTGGTATGTCAAAGTCTGGTATACCATAATACGGTATTCTTATTTTTATCTGGGATGGTAAAGAGGAATTGAAAATAATCGTTATTAATCAATATATTAAAAAACCAGCAAGGGCTTTGGTCGGGGGTAAAACGCCGGCCATGACCGCCTCCGCTCAGCGGCCGGTGCCCGTGCCAAACCCGTTGAGCCAGCGGGTATCAGCAACGAAAAGCGGTTTTTTTAGGCTATCTTTCGATTTTGTGAGCTGCTGCAACATTCGCCGTTTTGGCGATGCGGCGCGAAATCGGCCGCCGTTGCTTTGCGGGTTGGAAAGATGTTAATAGTACCGGGCAAACGGAAATACGCGTCGTTATCCGGATTAATGATGATCCACAAAAAATAGAGACAATTATGGTTCAGGCGTCATTGAAGATTGAGAATGCACCGGTCACCTTGCGCGAATTGGCATTGGCGAAAATTAGGCAGGCGATTATCTCAGGGTATTTTCAGGCCGGCGATCGTTTAGTGGAACGCAGCCTGTGTGAGGAGCTGGGCGTCAGCCGCAGCGTGGTGCGCGAGGTGATCCGTTATCTCGAAGCGGAGGGGCTCATTGAAACGCTCGGCAAGAAAGGGCCGATTGTCGCTATTCTGACCTGGGATATTGCCGAGCAGATTTATACCATTCGTCTGCTGCTTGAACAGGATGCCGCTCACGACTGCGCCTTGAAAGCCGGGCCGGAAGATAAAAAGAAACTGCATGAAAAATTAATTGCGATTAACCAGGCTTCGGCCGGGCAGGATGATATTCAGCGCGTTGAAGCGTCGCAGGCCTTTTATGAAACCATATTCCAGGTGGCTCATCACGCCATCGCCTGGGAAATCGTCCAACGGCTGAATAGCCGCATCAGCCGCCTGCGCGCCCTGACCCTGAAAACCCCGGAGCGTCAGCTGGCCGGTTTCGAGCGTATGACGCGGATCTATCACGCCATCGAACAAAACAATCCGGCGCAGGCCAGACAAGAAGTCATCGATCATCTGACCGAGGCCGCCGCGCTGGCCAAGCGCATTCTACAACAGGAGTCCTGAGATGCCCGCTTACTGGATTGCCCATGTCACCGTGAAAGATCCGCAGCAATATCAGCATTACATGGATTTGGCGCCCCAGGCGTTTCGCCAGTTCAACGCCCGTTTTCTCGCCCGCGGCGAACAGGCGCAAACGCTGGAAGGCCCGGCGTTTGTGAAACATGTGCTGATCGAATTCGACGACTACGCCACCGCGTTAGCCTGCTACCATTCGCCGGCCTATCAGTTGGCGAAACAACAGCGGCGCCACGTGGCGGAAGCCATGATTGCCATCGTCGACGGCTTGCCGACCGCCCCATAAAAGCCCCCACCGTTACGGCGGAGGCTGGGTGGCGTGAGGTGGAATAACCGCCGGGTCAGGCCGGCGTTTTCCGCTAGTTATTTCTCTTCAGGATCTTTCCCGTCTCGGCCCAGATTTGACTGCGGTAATGATCGTCTTCCTGAGAGAAGAAAAGTACGGTCAGCCCTTCCTTGTCTAACAATGCAATGCCATCGGGTGCAGGACGCCACGCCACTGGCTCTTGCGGCAAGACGTCGGGCGTGCAATCAGACAAAAATTTCAGGCTATAGCCGCCGACCGATTCCACACTCTCCGTGTTGAGCTGTACAACACAGGACTTTGATTTATCGCTGACCGTCCACTGCCCGGAGAGCGTTTCGGCGGAAGGTAAAACCAGACTGCTTGCCATAGAGGCTCCTGAAAACAAGAAAATTATTCCGACAAGAATAGATTTACACATAGCTGGCCCATGCAAAACGGTGGGCATCATCGCCCACCGTTGCCGTTTTACACGATAAAGTCAACAGCGACGTCAGCCTGCCCGACGATGTGCACCAGGAAGTCTGGATTTGCACCGCCATGGAGGTTTAAGGCCAGTTCGCTCAGATTGCTTTGGGTATCATAGGATACCAGCGCCTCACCGGCCTGCCCGCTGAAATGATCGACAAACTGAATAAAATCATTGCCTTTATCGCCTTGGTTGAAGAAGGACAGATCGATCTTGTCCTTGCCTGACTCAAAGTCCCAAATTGTATCAGGAGCCTGAACAGGCGAGTTATTCAGGTCAGAGAAGACAAAAATGTCGTTACCTTGCCCTCCCCACAATTGATCCTGGCCCGCTCCACCGTAAATAACGTCGTTGCCGGCGCCGCCTTTGAGCGTATTGTCTGCGTGATTTCCAACAATGACGTCATTACCTGCCCCCCCTATCGCGTTTTCGATGGTGACGCCGGCAGCGATGGAAACATTCCCTTTTAATCCACCGACGTCGGAGAAAGCGCCCTCGTTCAAATTGATACGTTGATTTTGGCTATACCCCGAGAAATCGAGGGTATCATTGCCACCTGCATCCCAAACAGACATCACCAGCTTGTCGTGGCTGTCCTTGAGCGTATAGAAGTCTCGGCCTGTATTTGAATTAAACCCGTAAACGGTGTCGCCGGTTCGGGTGGTCATGTTGGCGCCGTAAAGATGCTGGATGGCCGCGATATCATCAACCAGCGGTGCAGCGGCATAGTAATGGCCATGATCCGCGTTGGTAATGGATTCATTCCAGTAACTCATTACGCTAAACTGCCGGGTATCTTCGGCGTAAACTGCCTTGGTATAATTTGGGCTGCCTTGCCCCGCATTATAAGTGCCCGGGTGATCTAACCCGAGAGTATGGCCAACTTCATGGGTAATGGTTAAGCGGCCGTAATTACCTAGCTCAGGATGCAAATTTTCGGAGTGATTCTTAATGTTGTACCAACTTTGCCCATCAGAATTGTATCCTCTGTAATCATTGCCATTATATGAGTACGGTTTCAAAGCATACGCTTGTCCCGTCCCCTCATAATTCCCAAAGGTAATATTGGAGGGTTGACCTGAAGCCACTTCGACAAATTTGATGTTGGCAACATCGGCCCAGGATTGTAAAGACAGCTTCGCCTGTTCTTGTTGCTGTTGCGTGAACGCACTCAGCCCCGTATCGCGCTCCGGGGAGCGGTGGCCCAGGTTCAGTTCGTTATAATCCCAATCCGGGAAGGAATAGGTCACCGTTGCCTCTTTTCCCGTGACGTGAACGCCATTCCAGGTTTTATCGCCGCGCGCTATCTGCAACCCCGCCTCATTTATGTCATAAGACGGTTTGTTATTTATCGTCAGGCCATTCCCGCGCTCATGGTAGTGAATAAGATCGTTAACACTGTCCCAACCCGTTTCGTTTCCATTCATGGTATTACCCATAACTTTCTCCACAAAGTAGCTAGTATTAATATGACATCCGAAATGTCTCTTAGGGATAATCAAAATCCTGAGAATAGCGATAGCCCGATATGCCCCACTCTTTTTCCTATCCCTTTACACCCAGAGAGTAAATTTACTTTTAACTACCCGAGCCTCCTTACCCATGATTGAGAACTGATGCAACTGCATGAGATCGCGATATGTCCGTACAAAATGCGCGAAAGTAACAGGCCGCATTGATCCGGCAAGGGTGTGATTCCAGTGTCTGCGCGTTGAGGCTACGTTGAGATGCCGCTCAAGAGGTCTAATGACAACGGCCGTTCGGTGCATTGTCTCGTTGCCAGAGACCACATCAGGCAGGGTCTTGTGCTGTGAATCTGGCCTGTTATCCGAACGGTTACCCGGAGATAATTGCGTGAATGCATTTGCGCCACCATCCAGTTTTGCTAATGATTATCATTCGCGAGGCTATCTCACACGTAAGTAAAGTGTCAACATATGAAACAAAACATTTCTTGATTTGCATCATGATTTTTCCGCTAAGCCCCAGTGAACGGGCGCTGCAGAGTGCATAAAATGGCGTTTATCCCCGTCTGGAGTGCGGTTTTTGTCAGTATTGTCGCATAGGGCAGGCAGAATGCCGTTCGGGTGTACATGATGGCGACTGAACATTTAGCCATAGAGAAACATCAAGAATGATTAATTTTCACGGCAATAACACGGCGTGGTCCGATCACTTATTTTTCTCTGCAATATAAGGGATGCTTATAAATAACAGGAGTATTCCTAATGCGTTCACGCTGGATGTATTCCATGCTAGCGGGCCGATTTTTAGCCGCACCCGCTGGCTATTCCCATTTTCATTGGCAAGACTATATTGAAAGAAGCTCTGCTCTAGAGCGAGAATATGGGTAATTTTCCGAGGAAATACCGCATGACCCTGTTGCCCAAGCAGAGCAATAACAAAAATCCGATTGATCTCTATAGCGAAATCGTAGATGACTTGCCCGGCCTGATTTGCTTCGGCAACCGCCTTGGCGGTTACTTCAATAACCAGTGGCGCGACTATACCGGCGCCATCGCCGGTGAACACGGCGCCGCTGACTGGCTCGATGCCCTGCATCCCGACGATCGCGAGCGGCTGGCCGCGCAATGGCGCCAGGCGATCGTTGCCCTCTCTTCATTTGCCGGCGAGGCCCGCCTGCGCGATCGCAGCGGCGCCTACCGTTGGTTTATGCTGGCGTTTAACGCCCGTCAGGACGGCATGGCGCTGGAACCCAGCTGGTATCTCACGGCGACCGACATCCATCCGCAAATGCTGCAGCGCCAGCAAAACGTTCAGGCGCTCTCTATCCAGCAAGACATGCTGGACGCCAGCGTCGACTGCATCAAAGTGATCAATCACGATGGCACGCTGCGCCATATGAACCGCTCCGGCAGCCTGGCGCTCGGCCTTGATCCGGCGCAAAAAGAGTTTGGCATGCCCTGGCTGGGGCTACTGTCGCCCGAGATCCGTCGCCGCGGCAGTAAGGCGCTGCGCAGCGTCAGAGCGGGAAAGAATGCGCGCTTTACGGGATTGAGCGTGACGCCGCAGGGTAAAAAACAGCACTGGGACAACATTCTCACGCCGGTCAGCGATGAGCACGGCACCGTGGCCGAGATCTTGTGCGTCTCGCGCGACGTGACTTCGCAGCGCGTGATGGAGCAACGTCTGTTGCTCGCCAGCGAATATGACGAATTGACCGGCTTGCCCAACCGGCGCCTGTTCAAGAAAAAGCTGAAGCAAGAGATGAAGCGCGCCCTGCACGGCAATAAGTCACTGGGGCTGATGTTGCTGGATCTTGACCACTTCAAGCTGGTGAACGACACGCTGGGCCACGCGGCGGGCGATCATCTGCTGCGGGTCTTGGGTAAAAGGCTCAGCGCTTGCATGAATGCGCATTCGTTCGTCTCCCGCCTCGGCGGCGACGAGTTTGCCGTGGTGATCAGCGACGTCGAAAACGAGCAGGACATTTTCCGCATCGCCAACAAGTTTCTGCTGCAGCTGGAGACGCCGATCACCCACGGCGGCAAGACGCTGCATTGCGGCATGAGCATCGGCGGCGCCATCTACCCCAAAGACGCCCGCGATGCTTCAGAGCTGATGAAATGCGCCGATACCGCGCTGTATGAACTCAAAGACGGCGGCCGCGGCGGCGTCTACATGTTCGATCGCAAGATGATGGACAAGGCCCGCGCCCGCGCCAGCCAGCTCAACTACGCGCGCCAGATCGTGCGCGACAACTGCATCCGCCCGAGCTATCAACCGAAGGTCTGTCTGATCGACGGCAGCATCGTCGGCTTTGAAGCGCTGCTGCGCTGGCACTGCCCGATCAACGGCGTGCAGCTGCCGGCGACGGTAAGCGAGGCGTTCAACGACTACGAGCTGGCGACCAAGATCAGCGAAGCCATGCAGCTGAAAGTCTTCGCCGATATCGCCCGCTGGCGCGCGGCAGGCGTGGCGGTGCGGCCTATCTCGCTGAACGTGTCGCCGATCGAGTTTTTACGCGACAACTACGCCGAAACTTTCCTGCAGCGCCTGCTGAAGTTCCACATTCCCCACCACCTGATCGAACTGGAAGTGACCGAGCACGCGTTCAACAAGCACGGCTCGAAGTACGTGTTGCGCGCGTTGCAAATGCTTAAGGAGATGGGCATCCGCATCGCGCTGGACGATTTCGGCACCGGCCACTCCTCCTTCAGCCATATCATGGATTACCCGCTGGACTGCATTAAGCTGGACTGCGACTTCGTACAACGTATGAACACCGAACCGGCGATCCTGGCGATCGTGGAAAGCATCGGCATCCTCGGTCAAAAGCTGTCGATCGATATCATCGCCGAGGGCGTGGAAACCGAGCAGCAGCGGCAAACGCTGTGCGAAGCCGGTTTCCATATCGGCCAGGGTTTTCTGTTCAGCCGGGCGGTGGACTCCCAGCGGGTGCCCGAGCTGCTGCAAGCGGTGCCGCAATCTGTCGACGGCCGTTAAACACCCTGCCGTGCGCCGAACGGCGCCAGCTGCATACCGATAAGCGTCACCACGCAGATGAGTGCCCCGGCGTAGAAGGTGGAGGCGGAACCGAACAGCTCCCACAGGGTTCCAGCCCCGAGACTCGCCAGCAGCAGCGCCACGCCGCTGATCAGATTGAACATGCCAAACGCGGTGCCGCGCAGATGAGCCGGCGCGGTATGCGCCACCATCGCCGCCAATAGCCCCTGGGTCATGCCCATGTGCACTCCCCACAGCGCTACGCCAAACAGCACCCCGCCCCAATGATCGCTCAGCGCCAATACCAGGTCGGCGGCGATCAGCACCAGCAGCCCGGCTTTCAGCAATCCTTCATGCCTCATGCGATCGGACAGTTTTCCGAACGGATAGGCCGAGCAGGCGTAGACCAGATTCATGGCGACCATCACCAGCGGGATCAGCGCCAGCGGCGTGCCGCCCTGCTGCGCCTTCAATACCAGGAACGCTTCGCTGAAGCGCGCCAGCGTAAAGATCGCGCCGATGCTCACCACCCACCAATAGCTGCGCCCCAGCAGCCGCAGGTTGGCGCGGGTGATCGGGTTGGTGCGCTTGTGGGTTATCGCGGCTGCCGGCTCTTTCAGCCCGAAAAACAACAGCGCAATCGCCAGTGCCGCCGGGATCGCCGCCACCCAGAAGATGGCGCGAAAATCGTTGTGCCACAGCAGCATCAGGCCGACGGCCAGCAGCGGCCCTAAAAAGGCGCCGACGGTATCCAGCGACTGCCGCAGCCCGAAGGCCGCGCCGCGAATTTCCGGCGGCGTCACGTCGGCCACCAGGGCATCGCGCGGCGCCCCGCGGATGCCTTTGCCCACGCGATCCAGCAGGCGCGCGCTCATCACCATGCCGGACGACGATGCGATGGCGAAAAACGGCTTGCTGATGGCGCCCAGCCCGTAGCCCAGCAGCGCCAGCCCTTTGCGTTTGCCGAGGTAATCGCTGAGCACGCCGGAGAACACCTTGACGATCAACGCCGTCGCCTCTGCGAGCCCTTCGATCAGCCCGATGACGATCACGCTGGCACCGAGCGTCGTCGCCATAAACAGCGGCAACAGGCTATGGATCATTTCCGAGGAAACGTCCATCAGCAGGCTCACGCCACCCAATACCCACACGCCGCGCGGTATGCGGCCCAACGTAGCGAAACGCGACGACATGGTTCATCCCCGAAAGATTCAGCGCCGCCAGAGGCGCCTCATGATTTTTCCAAGATTGGTTAGTTGATTTTATTCGTTCACAGATCTGCAGCCTTTAGAGATAGTGCAACGACCGTGTGACACCCATAATAATGAAGGTAATTAACATAATGATAGATAGCAAAAAGATGATAGTGATGGCGGCGCTGCTGAGTTTTTCCGCCGCCGCCGCACCGGGCGTGGATCTCGTCGCCAACGAAACGCCTATCCACACGGTGAAGAGCGCCGAAGCCGTGGCCAAAATCCCTACCGGCTTCCGGTTCGTGGAACCCGGCACGCTGACGGTCGCCATTTCTCTGCTGGGCAGCGGCCCGCCATTCGGCCTGTACGCCCGCGACAATAAAACGGTGATCGGCAGCGAGGCGGACATCGCGCGCCTGGTGGCCGACGGTTTGGGGTTGAAACTCAAGCTGGTGCCCACCTCGTGGGAAGACTGGCCATTGGGGGTGGCCTCCGGCAAATATGACGCCGCGGTTTACAACATCACCGTGACCAACGAACGCAAGACCAAATTCGATTTCGCCACCTATCGGCAGGATACGCTGGGCTTCTACGTCAAGTCCGACAGCAAGATCACCCAGATCAAAACGGCGCCGGATATCGCCGGTAAAAAGATCATCGTCGATTCCGGCACTAATCAGGAAGCGGTGCTGCTGGCCTGGGACAAGGAGAACCGCGCCAAGGGATTAGCGCCGCTGCAGCCGGTGTACGTCACCGACAAGGCCGCCTCCACGTTGGCCATTCAATCTGGCCGCGCCGACGCCACCTTCGGGCCCAACGTCTCCGGCGCTTATCAGGCGCGGCTGACCGGCAAAACCCGGCTGGTAGGCATCGTGCCCGGCGGCTGGCCGAAGACCGCCAACATCGCCGTCACGCTGAAGAAAGGCAACGGTCTGGTGGACGCGGTGCAGGCTTCGCTCAACAGCGCCATCGCCAACGGCAGCTATCTGCAGGTGCTGGATCGCTGGGCGGAAAGCGACGAGAAGATCGCCCATTCGGAGATTAACCCGCCGGGACTGGGGGATTGAGAGAGCAACATGCCCCGTACTGCGGGGCTTTGATGAACCGCTCGATACTATGCCTGTCGAATATTCCCAGATAGCCCTCTATTTGTTTTGTTTGTCTTGCCTGCTACCTAAAACTTTTTCCTGTTAATCGCTACCGATCCTCCACCTTCCATTACCGTTAATTTTCAGACAGTTTTGTGCCAAAAACAACACAAATGATAATTATTATCAATTATTGAGTTCTGACCTAGCCGCATGTAGATTCCCACTTACTGTTTATTAATACAGTACTTTATTGCTAACATCTAAGGAATCAACATGAAGAAACACAGTTCAACTATCAATTATGATCCCTACCGTTACAACGGTGGCATAGCGCCTGAAGCGGGTCTGGTCTGGAGCGGTGAAAGTTGGGGATGGCCGACTACCGGCATCAGCATTGGTGGTGCGGAAGAAACTCTGGTTGTCTGGCCAACAGGTGACACATCACTTTCCGAAGAAACCAAAGAGCTGTTGGATAACGACATTTGCTTGGTCTGTGGTAAGAAAAACTGTCCCTATATCAAAACGGAAAAGTCATACCAATTGTTGCGCGATGCGATAAGAGCCGGTGATATGAAGACTGCAAAAAAAATCCACATGACCAAATTCGCGCAATTTAGCGGTATGAATCGAGCAAATTTCGCCGATGCGTTGAAAAAAAAGCGAGAAGCCCAAGAGAAAAGAGACAAAGAGTTTTTGTTATCTGCATCGGCTATCGTTGCCGACTCAGCCAAAGAAATCGCTCAGCATCTCGGCAAGCGCTATCAAGACTTCGCCAATGAGATCGCGAGCGATATTAAAAACTTCCAGGGCAAGAGAATACGCACCCTTGATGACGCAATGAAATCACTAGAAAAAGTGCTGGCTAATCCCAACATGAAGGTTAAACCTGCAGATAAAGAAGCGTTGCTCAATGCCTGGCGAAATATTAATGCCAATGACATGGCAAGCAAGCTGAGTAACGTTGGCAAGTTTTTCAAAGTGGCAGATGCAGCAATGAAAGTAGAGAAAATTCGGGAGAAAAACCTGGTAGGTTATGCCACGGGCGACTGGAAGCCCCTGTTGCTTGAAGTTGAATCCATGGCCATTAGTGGACTGGCTTCTGGTGTCGCGTTAGGGATATTGGCCACGACGCTCTCTTTATTTTCTTTGTCAGGATTAGTGCTGACAGCGCTCACCTTTGCCGGCATCATCGCGATTAGCCTGTTAAGTTCGCTCATCGACGAAAAGTTGGTGGATAAACTTAATCGCGAGCTCATTCCTTCGGCTTATTAAGCACATCAGGCGGCAATTGCCGCCTTTTTCTTTGGTTTCATTCCGCCGCTGCTTTCTGCCTCCCCAGCTTGCGGTACAGCGTGCTGCGCGAAACGCCGAGCGCCTTCGCCGCCCGGCTGAGATTGCCGCCCGCCCTGTCGATCGCCGCCTGCAGCTCTCCCAGGTCGGTATCGGCGTTCTCCTGGCGCGGCGCCAACACCGCGATGGACTGCGGCAGATCGTCCAGGGTAAGCACCGCATGATCGTCCGCCAATGCCAGCAGCACCTTGAGCGTACTCAACAGCTGCCGCACGTTTCCGGGCCATGGATACCGTGCCAGCATCGCCAGCGCCTCCGGCAGCAGGCGAATGTCGCGCCGCTCGCCGCCCAGCTCTCGCCACAGCTGCAAAATGAAAGCCTCCAGCTGCGCCCGCTCTCTGAGCGGCGGAATGCGCAGGCTGTATTCCTGTATGCGGTACAGCAAATCCTCGCGAAACGCCCCCGCCTGTACCTGCCGAGACAGATCGTGGTGCGTGGCGCAGACCAGCGCGAATTCGACCGGATAAGCGCTGCGGCTGCCGAGCGGCGTGACCGTTTTTTCCTGTAACACCCGCAGCAGGCGCGTCTGCAGGCCCGCCGGCATGTCACCGATTTCATCGAGGAACAGCACGCCGCCGTCCGCCTCGCGGATCTTGCCGATATACCCTTTCGGGTTGGCGCCGGTAAACGCCCCCGGCGCATAGCCAAACAGCTCGGACTCAATCAGCGGCTCAGGCAGCGCCGCGCAGTTGATCGCCACGAAGTTGCCGTTGCGCCAGCGGCTCTCTTGAAACAGGCGTCGGCTGAAGTGCTCTTTACCGCAGCCGGTTTCGCCGGTCACGCACAGCGAAAGGCCGGCATTGAGGATCCGCAGCGCTTTCTGATGCTGTTCGTCATGCCTTTCCGCCGGCGGTACCGAACGCAGGGCGCTGATGCGGCGCTGCGGCGCCTCGAGCAGCGAATAATAGTGCCGTTGATTGCCGGCCAGCGTCTGGTGCGGTGCGCCGGAAGGCTGTCGCAGCAGATCGGGGAACAGCTGGGCAAACTCAACCGAGCCGAATGCGGCCGGTGGGAGCTGGAACTCCAGCATCGCCAGCCGATTGGCGGCGACCAACACTTCGTCGTGAAACACCAGCAGCAGCTCCTGCGCGCTGCCCAGGCTACCGGCGTCGGCATGCAGGCGCAGCGTCCAGTGACGATCGGCGATCGCGCTCCTGACCCAGCGGTGTTCGATATGTCGCACCGCCTGCATGATCAGGTGCCGCGCATCGCGGTACGGCCGCTGCGCGGGTGCGGAAAGATCCAATATCCCGGCAATGCAGCCATCCGGCCGGTAGATCGGTGCGGCGGTGCAGTTCAATCCGGCATTTTGGTTGAGGTAATGCTGGTCGCCGCGCACTTCACAGAACGCGCCCAGCGCCAGCGCGGTGCCAATGGCGTTGGTGCCCCGCTCCGCTTCTCCCCACGGGTTGCCGGGCGCCAGCGCAAAGCGCGACGCCTTGTGCAGAAAGTCGGTGTTGCCGCGGGTTTCCAGCACCAGCCCATCGGCGTCGGCGATCACCACAATGGCCGGCTGGCGCGTAATTTTCGCACCCAGCTGCTCGATCAGCGGCTGTACCCGTTGCGGTACCCAGTCGTTGCGGCTGCGCAGCTCATCGAGCAACCCGGCTTTGATGAACGAGATATGCTGATCGGCGCGCGTCAGGCCGTAGCCCCGGCTGCGCTGCCAGGATTCCGCCAGCGGGTGGGTCAACAAACTGGCGCCCTCGGTGGGCAAGCGGTCGTCAGGCAACATGCGTTTCTCCCCCGTTCGCGAGTGTTGCAAATATGTATCACGAATGTGTATCAGGCGTTGCGACACGGGACACAAAAAACATCGACGGCGGTGGCTCCGCTCGATTCGCTAAGCTATACCCATTTTTAACGCTCTAATAAATAAAGTCTTTTAATGAGCACCCTCGCCCCTCGTTAATCTGGCACGCGCCGTGCTTCTCCGTGCTGCGGCGGTATGCCGCACTCACAGGCGCAGCCCAATAGCGCTGATTTTCATCTGCAGAGAGGTGCTTCACATGAAATATGTCCACCCCGGTTTGCCTGGCTCGCTGGTTTCGTTCCGCAAACGCTATGGCAACTACATTGGCGGCAAATTCGTCGAACCGGTATCCGGCAACTACTTCACCAACACCTCGCCGGTGACCGGCCAGCCGATCGCCGAATTCCCGCGTTCCGACGCCAAAGACATCGAGCTGGCACTCGACGCGGCGCACGTGGCGGCGGATGCCTGGGGCAAAACCAGCGTGCAGGAGCGTTCCAACGTGCTGTTGGCGATCGCCGATCGCATCGAGTCGCGGCTGGAGATGCTGGCGCTGACCGAAACCTGGGACAACGGCAAACCGATCCGCGAAACCCTGAATGCCGATCTGCCGCTGGCTGTCGACCATTTCCGTTACTTCGCCGGCTGCCTGCGCGCGCAGGAAGGCACCGCGGCGGAGATCGATCAGAACACCGTGGCCTACCACATCTATGAGCCGCTGGGCGTGGTCGGCCAGATCATTCCGTGGAACTTCCCGCTGCTGATGGCCGCCTGGAAACTGGCGCCGGCGCTGGCGGGCGGTAACTGCGTGGTGCTGAAACCGGCGGAACAGACTCCGCTCGGCATCAGCGTGCTGATGGAAGAGATCGGCGATCTGCTGCCGCCGGGCGTGCTCAACGTGGTGCAAGGCTTCGGCGCCGAGGCCGGCGAAGCGCTGGCGCGCAGCAAACGCATTGAGAAGATCGCGTTCACCGGCTCCACACCGGTCGGCCGCCATATCCTCGCCTGTGCGGCGGAGAACATCATCCCCAGCACCGTCGAGCTGGGCGGCAAATCGCCGAACATCTATTTTGAAGACATCATGCAGGCGGAGCCGGAGTTTATCGACAAGGCGGTTGAGGGGCTGGTGCTGGGCTTCTTCAATCAGGGCGAGGTCTGCACCTGCCCTTCACGCGCGTTGATCCAGGAATCCATCTATCCGCAGTTTATGGAGAAAGTACTGGCGCGCATCGCCGCCATCCGCCAGGGCGATCCCTTCGACACCGAGACCATGATCGGTGCCCAGGCGTCAAAACAGCAGTACGACAAGATCCTGTCCTACATCGACATCGCTAAAAACGAGGGAGGCAAAATCGTGGTGGGCGGCGAACCCGCCCAACGTGGCGACGAAGTGCAAAACGGTTTCTACCTGCAGCCGACGTTGATTACCGGCAACAACAGCATGCGCTTCTTCCGCGAGGAGATCTTCGGGCCGGTGATTGGCGTCACCACCTTCAAGGATGAGGCCGAAGCCTTGGCGCTGGCCAACGACACCGAGTTCGGGCTGGGTGCCGGGCTGTGGACCCGCGACATCAACCGCGCCTACCGCATGGGGCGTGCGATCAAGGCCGGGCGCGTGTGGACCAACTGTTACCACCTGTATCCGGCGCACGCCGCGTTCGGCGGGTACAAGAACTCCGGCATCGGGCGCGAAACCCACAAGGCGGCGCTGTCGCACTATCAACAGGTGAAAAACCTGCTGGTCAGCTACGACGCCAAACCGCTGGGCCTGTTCTGATTAGGGCGTAACAACAAGAAGGCCACCCGCGGGTGGCCTTTTTTAGCGATGCTTATTTCGCCATGCCGAGATCGATCACCATGCGACCGCGAATGGTGCCCGCCTTCATCTCGTCGAAGATGGCGTTGATATCGCCCAGTGGCCGTTTGGTCACTTTCGGCGTCACTTTTCCTTCGGCGGCGAACTGGAACGCCTCTTTCAGATCTTCACGCGTGCCCACCAGCGAGCCCACCACCTGAATGCCGTCCAGCACCAGGCGCGGAATGCTCAGATCCATGCTCTCCGGCGGCAGCCCCACGGCCACCACTTTACCGCCGGCGCGCACCGCATTCACCGCCGAGTTGAAGGCCGCTTTCGCCACCGCCGTCACCACCGCCGCGTGAGCGCCGCCGGTTTGCTGTTGAATGATCTCCTCCGCGTTTTGCGTTTTGGAGTTGATGGTCAGATCGGCGCCGATCTGTTTGGCGAACTCCAGCTGGCCGTCGTTGACGTCGATGGCGATCACTTTGGCGTTAAACACGTTCTTGGCGTACTGCAGCGCCAGGTTGCCCAGCCCGCCCAGGCCGTAGATGGCGATCCACTGCCCCGGCTTGATATCGGAAATCTTCACCGCCTTATAGGTGGTGACGCCGGCGCAGGTAATGCTGCTGGCGGCGAAAGAATCGAGCCCGTCCGGCACTTTCACCGCGTAGTCCGCCACCACGATGCACTCTTCCGCCATGCCGCCGTCAACGCTGTAGCCGGCGTTTTTCACCGAACGGCACAGGGTTTCGTTGCCGCTGACGCAGTATTCGCAATGGCCGCAACCCTGGTAAAACCAGGCGACGCTGGCGCGGTCACCCACTTTTAACGAGGTGACGCCCTCACCGACGGCGGAGACCACGCCGATGCCCTCATGCCCCAACGTAATGCCCGGCACCTCGCTGAAATCGCCGTTTTTCACGTGCAAATCGGTGTGGCACACCCCACAACACTCCATTTTCAATGCCGCCTCGCCGTGTTTCAGCGGGCGCAGCACTTTATCCTGAATGTCTACAGTATGGTTTTTCGTCACTACGGCAGCTTTCATGGTGTTTTCCTTAGCAGAATGGGAAGTACAGTTGTTAATGTAGTGACTGTATTCAGTGAGGGCAAGCGCCGCGTGTTTTGTGTAAAAACAAATAATTAAATATGAATCAGCATGATTATTTCATAAAAAACAATTAACAGACGGCGCGATCTCATTCGGATTGACCGCCGCCCCAGCGGCGGGGAACGATCGCGCCTCTCTGGCTTGATTCACCCCTTAAATCGATTCACGGGGATTTTCAGATAGTGTTGCCCATCGTCTTCGCAGTCAGGCAGAACGCCGCCGCGAATATTGACCTGCAGCGCCATCAGCATGAGTTCCGGGTGCGGCAGCGTGGCGTCCCGCTGTTTTCTTTGCGCAACGAACCGGGATTTATCCATGTTGACCACCCAGGGATTGTTCTCGCGCTGCTCTCTCACGGTGCTTTCCCAGCGGGCCTCACGCCCCGCCGGGCGGTAATCATGGCCGGTAAACAGGCGGGTATCCGCCGGCAGGCTCAAGATGCGCTGCAATGACTCCCACAAGGCTTCCGCATTGCCACCAGGAAAATCGGCCCTTGCGGTACCGCTGTCCGGCATGAAGAACGTATCGTGGATAAACGCCGCATCCGCAATGTAATATGTGACGGACGCCAGCGTATGCCCGGGAGACAGCAGGACTTCAGCGCGCAGGTTGCCGATAAAAAAGACGTCCCCATCCGCGAACAGCACATCCCAGACGGTATTGGCCGCAGGCAGGCCTTTTAAATTATAGATCTCTTCCCACAGCCCCTGAACGGCGGTAATTTTTTCACCGATGCCGGTGAAGGCGCCGGTTTTCTGCGCCAGCCAGGTGGCGGCCGAAAAATGATCGGCGTGCGGGTGCGTATCCAGCACCCAGGCCACTCCCCACCCCCGTTGATGGATAAAATTCAGGATATTCTTGGCCTGTTGATGCGAGACCGTGCCCGATCGGCGGTCAAAATCCAGCACCGGGTCAATAATCGCACAGCGGCGCGCCTCGGGATCGGCGACAACATACTGCAGGCTGCCGCTTTCCGGCTCATAAAACGCGTGAACTTCCGCAGTGGCCCGCACGGACCGATGCTTGCCATACCAGCTGAGCGCCTTATCGGCGTCCGCGCCGTAGTTGTCGCATTGGCGGCGAAACTGCGCTTCATCTATCTGACCTTCGCGCAGCGCATACAGCAGGGAAAGGCAGGCAGAGCGAGCCCCGCTCCTGCAGTGCGCCAGGGTCTTCCGGCCTTGCCGCAGCAGAAACTGGAAGCTGTAAACGGTCTCCCAGGTCAGCGTATCGAACGTGTAAGGGAGATAGACGTAACGCATTCCCCCTTGTTCAGCCAACGCTTTCTCTTGCTGATGGTCAAGATACTCCCCCGGCTCTTCGTCCGGCCGATTGTTGACGATAAGGCGGTAGCCCTGTTGAGACAGCGCCTTGAAATCACTCGCTTCAGGTGCGCCTGAAAAGGAGAGCTGAGGGTGGTAAGTGCGGATGCGCATGTTTTTTTCCTTCCGTTTCATAGGCTTTTAAATAACATATACAGGGCCAGCGCCAGGAGCATGACGGCATAGAGCACATTGATAATGTCCTCGCGTTTTTTCAGGCGCTCGGCGAGCGCCACCCCTACCACGCCCCCCAGAACGCCGCCGACGATGAGCCAGCACGTAATGGCGATCGACACCTTTCCGGACATGGCGTAGCTGGCGCTGGTCGATAGCCCCATGGCCGCCACGACCACCAGTGAAGTTGCCACCGCCTCAACCATCGAGAAGCGGAAAAACCAGACCAGCGCCGGCACAACCAAAAATCCGCCGCCAATGCCAAGAAAACCCGCCAGCCCCCCCAGAGCGAGGACGCCAGGCCATACGATGGCGGGATGAACGGCAGAATGGGAGGACGACAAGGGGGTGTCGGCAAGGTGATTTCTTTTTAGCGTCAATCCGGCGACAACCAGCATCAACAGGGAGAAAGGCAGGGTTAAGTAGTGTCCGTCCGTGATTTTTCCCATCTGAGATCCCGCCAGAGCGCCCATGACAGCGACCAGCGAAACGACAAGCCCGGTCTGCCACCTGACATTGCCTTTGGCAGCGTGCGCGGCCAGGTTGATCAGCGCGTTAATGGCCACCGACATGGCGCTGGTCCCTATAATCAAATGCGTATCCGGCACTTTCACCATATACAGCAATAATGGCACGCAGACGATTGACCCGCCGCTGCCGGTCAGGGCCAAGAGGAATCCCACAATTCCCCCGGTGACCACTAACAGCATCACGATATAAAAACTGAAATGGAAAAAATCCACTGCCTTAATCCCTTAATGATGCTCATGCCAATTATTAACGATCAGTTAACCGACAATGTCAAATAACTTATTTCTATTTGTTATTACATATAGCAAAATGGAATATATGATTTTTTATATAACCACAAGTTCTATGAATTCGCTTTTAATCTGGACGGCAACCCCCTACTTTCTTATGAAAGGAGGCCTGCATGAAATCAGAAAAAATAAACACCCAGAAAAGCGTCGTTGTTATTGGCGGCGGTTCATCCGGAATAGGTATCGCGGCAAGCATAAGGAAGCGAGTTAAAGACATTGATATAACGGTCGTGGAGCCTAACGACTGTCATTATTATCAACCGGCATGGACTCTGGTGGGCGGCGGGCTCTTTGATATCAATAAAACACGGCGCTCCATGCGCGCTGTCCTGCCCTCAGGAACCGCATGGGTACAGGATAGCGTTGTCAGGATTGAGCCCCGTCAGAAATACATCGAGACCCGCCAAGGTCAGAAAATAAACTATGATTTTCTTATTGTTGCGTGCGGCCTCGTTTTACGCTGGGATAAAATAGAGGGCCTTGAAGACACCCTGGGATTAAACGGCGTCACGTCTAATTATCGCTTTGATCTTGCCGAATATACCTGGAAACTGGTCCGGGAAATGAAAGGCGGCCAGGCGATATTTTCCCAACCAATGTTACCTATAAAGTGTGCCGGCGCACCGCAAAAAGCCTTGTATCTTTCATGCGACCACTGGCGCCGTCAAGGCATCCTGAATAATATTAACGTCAATTTTTGCCTTGCGGGCGCGGCGGTTTTCGGCATTCCGCAATTTGTCCCCCCGTTGAGCGAGTATTTGGAAAAATACCGTGCGCAGGTCAATTTCCATCATCATTTAATCCGTGTTGATGGCAAAAATCGGCGAGCGACATTTGCCGTAGAGACAAATGAAGAGGGAAAACGCGAGTTAACCCTGCCCTTCGATATGCTCCACGTGGTGCCGCCTCAATCGGCCCCGGCGTTTATTTCTCAGAGCGGGCTCGCTGAGGGATCAGGCTGGTGCGATGTGGATAAATTGACGCTGCAGCATAGGCATTGGCCGGATATTTTTGCGGTAGGCGACTGTTGCTCAACGCCAAACGCCAAAACCCTGGCGGCAGCCCGAAAGCAGGTGGTGGTGGTGGCGGAAAACGTCGCGGCGCTGATTCATGGCGCGCCTCTCACTGCCCATTATGATGGTTACGGTTCCTGTCCTTTGACGGTCGAGAAAGGCAAAGTTGTGCTGGCGGAGTTTGGCTATGACGGTAAATTGCTGCCCACGTTTCCCCTGCTCGACGCAACCCAGCCCAGCCGCCTGGCCTGGTGGTTGAAAGCCTGGTTTTTACCCCGGTTTTATTGGGCGGGCATGCTGCGTGGGGTTGAATGGTTTGCCGGCAGCAAGCGGCCGTGACGCACACTCGGCCCCCCTGGCCGCAGCAGACGCTTGACTATTTGGCGAGACAAAGCCACCATCGCTTGCAGGTCCCTCAGGCTGAGTGCAAGCCGTTACCACTACCGGTCGATCATCGATGAAAAATGCCCCCGCAGTGACGATCCACTACTGTTCACAATGCAACTGGCTGCTGCGCGCCGGCTGGATGGCGCAAGAGCTGCTGAACACCTTCGGCGACGATCTCGCCTCCGTCACCCTGATGCCGGGCACCGGCGGGGTCTATCAAATCAGCGTCGATGGCGTGATGATTTGGGATCGCAAGATTGACGGCGGCTTCCCCGATGCGGCGCAGCTAAAGCAGCGGCTGCGCGATCACAGCTTCCCCGATCGTTCTCTCGGCCACAGCGACGGTAAAAAAGCCAGGCACTGAAGGCCGTCAGCGCCCCGTCGGCGGCTGCGCGCCGATAATGCGCGGCATCGTTTCTTTCATCATTTCCATGAATTTACGTAAACGCGCAGGATAATAGCTGGCGTAGGGATACAGCAGGTAGATAGGCAGTGGCTCGGCTCGCCACAGGGGTAACAGCGTCTGCAAGGATCCTCGCGTCAATTCTTCTTTCACCACCCAAGACGACACGATCGCTACGCCCAGCCCTTCCAACGCCGCTTTGCGCGCCGCATAAAGGCTGTCGGTGCTCAACCTGGGCGCGATATCGAAACGCCGCTGTTCGCCGCTGGTCGCGTGGGTCAGGACGACCTCATTGCGATAAAAACTGTTTACCGCCAGCCACGGCAATGATGCCAAATCATCGAGATTGGCGATCGCCGGTCGTCCAGCCAACAGTGCGGGTGACGCCACCGTGCTACGCGGCACTTCCGCCAACAGTACCGCCACTACCGAAGGATCGGTCACCGCGCCCACATGAATGGCGCAGTCAACGCCTTCGGAAATGAAGTCGGGAGAGTGATCGTTGAGTGTCCACTCCACGCTGGTTTGGGGATAGCGGCGCAGATACTCCCCGAGCGGCCCGATCAGCTGATCCTGCCCAAAGGCGTGCGGAGCGCGCACGCGCAGTGCGCCGACCGGTTCGTCGCGCGCGCCGCGCAGCGTATCTTCCAGACTTTGCCATTGCGCGAGCAGGCCACGCGCTTGCTGATAGCAGCGTTCGCCATCATCGGTAAGATGGAGCGCATGCGTCGTCCGTTGGATCAACCTGGCGCCCAACAGCTGTTCCAACGCCCGCAGACGTCGGCTGATGGTCGGCTGCGAGGTGCCCAGCTGCTGCGCCGCCGCCGACAGGCTCCCGCTCTCGACAATACGCACCAGGGTTTGCAGCAGGTTTATACGGTCGCCGTTGGACAAATTAATTTTATTCATACGCATTACGTATAACAGTTTTACCCGCATCGGGTCTACCCACCGATAACATTCACGACAAAAATAGCCGCACATCCACCTTGCCAGGAATTATCGAATGAGCCTTTCACCCACCGGCGGTGCGCTTTCTGCCAAAACCGTTTTCCTGTTGGCCACCGGTGCCGGTCTTAGCGTCGCCTCTATTTACTACAGTCAGCCGATGTTGAGCGTCATGGGCGCCGACTTCCATGTCGGCGTTGGCGATACCGGATTCGTGCCGACCCTGACCCAATTGGGGTATGCCTTGGGTATTTTGTTGCTGGCGCCGCTCGGCGATCGCCACGATCGCCGCGGGATCATTCTGGTGAAGGGCGTGCTGCTGGCCATGATGCTGCTGTTGTGCAGCCTGGTTTCCTCTTTTTCGCTGCTGTTGCTCAGCAGCCTGACGCTCGGTCTGGCTGCCACCGTCGCGCAGGACATCATCCCCGCCGCTGCCGCTCTGGCTCCGGACGCCCGACGCGGTAAAATTGTCGGCACTGTGATGACCGGGTTGCTGGCCGGTATTTTGCTGTCGCGTGTGTTCAGCGGGCTGGTCGCCGATTATTTCGGCTGGCGCAGCGTTTATGCGCTAGCCGCGCTGGCTGTTTTACCGATCACGCTGGTGATATGGCGAGCTTTGCCGCGCTTTCAGCCACACAGCACGCTGAGCTACCCCGCCTTGCTGCGTTCGATGAGCCGGCTTTGGGCCGCCTACCCTGAATTGCGGCGCGCAGCGTTGTCCCAGGCTTTTTTGTCCGTCGCCTTCAGCGCCTTCTGGTCCACGCTCGCGGTGATGCTGGCCGATCGCTATCAGCTGGGCAGCGCAGTCGCCGGCGCGTTCGGCCTGGCCGGCGCAGCGGGTGCACTGGCTGCACCGTTGGCGGGTAGTTTGGCTGACCGACATGGCCCTGACGCCGTCACTAAAATCGGCGCTGCGCTGGTAACGGTTTCTTTCGCCCTGATGTTTTTATTGCCACTGCTACCGCAATCGGCACAATTGGGACTGATCGCGCTGAGCGCCATCGGGTTTGATCTCGGCATTCAGGCCACGCTGATCGCGCACCAGACCATTATTTACGGCCTCGATCCGGCTGCCCGCAGCCGCCTTAACGCCGTTTTGTTCACGTTGGTGTTCATCGGCATGGCCACCGGCGCCTTACTGGGCAGCCGCGTACTGGAACACCTGGGATGGCCGGGCGTAGTGGCGCTGACGACGGCCGCGGCGGGCGTTGCTTTGCTGATCCGCATGACGCGCCACTCTTTGCGTGCAACAGCCTGATCCGCGCCGTGATAGGCGCTCGGATAACGCAACCGGTTGATTTCGCCCGGGTCTCCTGCGTTATACTGAGCGCTCTTTTAGCCACGTAATTAATAAAATTTTATGATTGAACGCTTGCTCGAAAACACGATGTACGCCTCCCGTTGGCTGCTCGCACCGGTTTATGTCGGCCTTTCACTGGCCCTGGTCGCCCTGTCGATCAAGTTTTTTCAGGAGATCCTGCACGTCCTGCCCAACATTTTTTCTATCGCCGAAGCCGATCTGATCCTGACCCTGCTGTCGCTGGTCGACATGGCGCTGGTGGGCGGGCTGTTGGTCATGGTGATGTTCTCCGGGTATGAAAACTTCGTCTCGCAGCTGGATATCACCGAAGGGAAAGAAAAACTGAGCTGGCTGGGTAAAATGGACGCCACCTCGCTGAAAAACAAAGTCGCCGCCTCCATCGTCGCCATCTCTTCCATTCACCTGCTGCGGGTGTTTATGGACGCCAAGAACGTGCCGGACAACAAGCTGATGTGGTATGTGATCATCCATCTCACCTTCGTGCTGTCCGCTTTCGTGATGGGCTATCTGGATAAAGTGACCCGCTCCAAGCACTAAAACGCACTGCCACACCCGGTCGTCATGATCGGGTGCATCCCTCACGCCCCCTTCTTCGCCGTCGTTTTTCATCTGGCACATCTGATGATAATTTTATTATAATGTTATTACACTCATCATGGACTGAACGCCGGCCCTCGCACCGGTTTCGCCGCAGACAGGATCACGCTTTCCCATGCCATTGACTGGTCACCCCCTGCAATTCAACGATATTCAGGCGATTTTGCCTCATCGTTATCCCTGCCTGTTGGTCGATCGCGTGCTGCCCGCCGGCACCTGCATTGCCGAAGGGAGGCTGAGCGCCATCAAGAACATCACCGCCAATGAGCCGACGTTCTGGAACGGCCACGCACACTTCGCCGGTTTTCCCGGCGTGCTGTTGGTGGAAGCGCTGGCGCAAAGCACCGGTCTGTTGGCCCATTACTATCTCGGGGCGCTGAACGAGGGGGAGCATTACTATTTCGCGGCCATTCAGCGCGCGCGGTTTTATCGCGCCGCCCGCCCCGGCGACCAGGTGCTGATGGAGGTCGCCTTTGTGCGCCGCCGTGGGGCGATCGCCCGCTTTACCGGCCGCGCCAGCATCGACGGCCGGCGCATTTGCACCGCCGATTTCATGTGCGCCCGTAAATAGGCCGCTTGCCGAAGGAGCCCTGCGAATACCATGTCTCTGGTTGACAGCTTACTCAAAACCCTCGATTTCTCTCCGCGCGGCCAGGTGATCGCTCGCGAAACCGACGCCTGGGGCGAAATCATCGTTTCCGACCACAAGGACTATCGCACGCTACGGTTTGACGGCATCTGCGAACAGAGCAAGATGAGCCTCAGCAACCCCGCGCAGCCGATCCACAACTACATCAAAGCGATGCTGATGGCGGTGGCCTGGCAGCCGCCGGCCTCGGCGTTGATTTTGGGGTTGGGCGGCGGCAGCTTGCTGCGTGCGCTGCACGCACTCGATCCGGCGATGCGCCTCGACGTTGTCGAGCTGCGCGCTGCGGTGATCGCCGTCGCGCGCCGCTATTTTACGCTGCCGGCCACCGACACCATCAGCCTGCGCACCGCCGACGCTATGGACTTTGTGCGCCCGCCCGCCGAGACGCGTTACGATCTGATCTTCTCCGATCTCTATTCGGCGTTCGCCATGGATCCGCAGCAAGGCACCCAGACATTCCTGGAAAACTGCGCCGCGCGGCTGAATGACGGCGGTTGGCTGGTGCTGAATTATCACGATCTGCCCGACGAAAGCAGCCTGCTGTACCACAGCCTGCACCGGATATTCGGCACCGTATTGTTTTGCGTCGCCCCCAGCGGCAACGTGATCATTTACGCCACGCCGGGCAAGGTGACGTTGCCGCTGAGCGCGCTGCGCAACCTGGCCGCCGGTAGCGGCGAGCTGTTCAACTGCGAACTCGGCTACCTGTCGCGTAAAATAGAGCGGCTGCATTTCCGCTAAAGACGAGCGGCGACGCGGTCTGGCTGGCCGCTTCGCCCACGTGGTATTATCATTCAGTTATCATTCTCTGGAGGATCCTGATGGAAAAGAAAACGGCGCGGCTAACGGTGCTGATTGACCCGGACAAGAAGAAAGCCCTGGAAGAACTGTGCCTGCAGCAGGACGTCACCCCTTCCCAGGTGGTGCGCCAGCTGATCCGCGATTATCTGCACAAGCATCAGGTGGACTATCCCAGCCAACCGACTCACGCCAATCCGCGCGTCGAAAGCAATTGAACGGCGGCCTGTCCCGCCTACCGTGAAGCGCGCTTTGCCCCTGCGCGCGTCCCTAATCCGAATCCTCCGTTGCGGTCTGTCCATTCTGCAATATCGCTGCTACTGTTTCCGTTCATACTCTCTCTTCGGAAAGGAAGCGCCATGTTCAGCCATATTACCGTCGGCGTCAGCGATCTGGACGCCGCCGCCGCCTTCTACGACGCCATCCTGTTGCCGCTGGGATTACAGCGGCGAGAAGTGACGCCGGACGGCGGCCCCGCTGCCCGCTGCTGGGTGAGGCCGGGCCAAACGCTGCCGCGTTTCTACGCCTACCAACCCTTCGACAGGCAGCCCGCCAGCGCCGGCAACGGCAGCATGCTGGCCTTTCTCGCCGCCGATGAGCTGGAGGTCAAACGCGCCTACGCCGCTGGCCTGCTGGCGGGCGGCAGCAGTGAAGGCGAGCCCGGCGAACGCGCGCATTACGGCAAGGGTTATTTCGGCGCTTACCTGCGCGACCCCGACGGCAACAAGGTCCATGTGGTATACCGTGGAGATCTCGCCTGATGAAATGTTCGGTTTATATCGCCACCAGCGTGGACGGGTTCATCGCCGGTGCGGACGGCGACATCGACTGGTTGCTGCGCCCCGAGTACGCGGTTTCGTTACTTAACGGCCTGAGCTATGAGGCGTTTATCGCCGACATCGACGCGCTGGTGATGGGCCGCCATACCTATGAAAAAGTCCGCGCCTTTCCCGAGTGGCCCTATCGCGACCTGCCGGTGGTGGTACTGTCGACGCAGCCGCCCGCACAACAAGATACCGGGCACGTTCGCTGGATGACTGGCGAACCGATGGCCATCGTGACGCAGTTGGCCGATCAAGGCTGCCGTCACCTGTATATCGACGGTGGCCAGACCATCCAGCGCTTCCTGCAGGTCGGGTTGATCGACGAGCTGACGATTACCCGCGTGCCGCTGCTGCTGGGCGGCGGCATTCCCTTATTCGGCGCCGCTGGCCCGGAGCAGCGCCTGCGCCTGCTCGCCGTCACCCCCTCGGATAACGGGTTCGTGCAAGAACGCTACGCGGTTCAGCGCGCGTCGTAACGCAGCATCAGCCGGCGGCCGCCGAAGGCGATGAGCAACGCCGCCAGCGCCAACAGCGCCGCCACGCCGTAGGTCATCTGCATCCCGTAAGCCGCAGCCGCCGCCGCGGTGCCCGCCACCCGCAGCGAAGCCAGATAAAACAGCGCCCCCATCGCCGAAGCGCCGGTGATCGCCCCGAGATTGCGCGCCAGGTTCACCATGCCGGCGATAAGCCCACGTCGCTCGGGAAACAGATCCTTCATCAGCATGGTGTTGTTGGCCACCTGAAACAGCGCATAGCCGGCGGTCAGCAGCGCGATGGGGGCGACATAGCCGAGCACGCCCCAGCGGCTAAGCAACGACAACAACGCCGCCCCGGCGGCCACCGCCGCCAGCCCAAACTGGGCGATGCGCTGCGATCCAAAACGATCCACCAGATAACCGGCCGGAATGCCGGTCAGGATAGCCACCGCCGGCCCCGCCGACATCACCAGCCCGACCTGCGCGGCGCTAAGCCCCAGCGCGCGTGACAGGTAGAACGGGCCGACCACCAGCGTGGCGGTCATGACCGTCATCACCAGCGCGCTGGCCGCCAGCCCCGCCGTCAGGGCCGGATGGCGGAACATCGTCGGCGCCAACAGCGGCGATGCGGCGCGGCGTTCCACGCCGATGAACAGCCCCCCCGCCAACAGGGCCCCCAGCATCAACGCCAGGTTGAGCGCGCCGAAATTGCCGCGCCCAAGGGTCATCGCCAGCGAATAGCAGAGCAATGCGCCGCCCAGCAGCAGCGTACCGGCGCGATCGAACGGTTCCTGGCGCGCTGCCGGGCGAGCCCCCTCCGGCAAGTATCGCCAGGCGAGCCACAGCGCCAACAGGCCCAGCGGCAGATTGATCAGAAACATCGCCCGCCAGCCGAAACCGGCGATCAGCACGCCGCCCAACGACGGCCCCAACGCGGTACCCACTGCCGACATCGTGCCGAGCAGCCCCATCGCACGGCCGATTTTTTCCGTGCCCAGCGCTTCGCCCGCCAGCGCCATGGCAATCGACATCATGACCGCGCCCCCCAGCCCCTGCGCCAGGCGCGCCGCCAGCAGCAGCCAAAGCTGCGGGGCCAGCGCACAAGCCAGCGAAGCGGCGGTAAACAGCGCGATACCCGCCAGCAGAAGCCGGCGGCGATTAAGGCTGTCGCCCAAGCGGCCGATGCCGATGATGCAGGTGGTGACGGCCAGCAAATAACAGAGCAATACCCACTGTGCCGCCTGGAACGAAGCATGGAACGCGGTGGCGAGCGCCGGCAGCCCGACGTTGGCGATGCTGATACCGAGCGATGACAGTAGCATGCTCAGAGACAGTGCGGCCAATATGCCGCGGACGCCCTGCGGCGAAGGATGGGATAACATGATAAACACTCCTGACATAGACTGAGGGTTAGCCTATGCCAGGGGTTGGGATGGCGGAAGACGCACGGCATGCACTGTATCCATGCGTCTGACGCCTTATCTGACGCGAGCCGTTACCAGGCGGCGATCTCCGCCTCGGTGAGCGGCAGAGTTTGGGTGACGCCGGTTTCCGCCGCCAGGGTGGCCGCCTCCAGCACCGCCATCACTGCCAGCGCCTGCGGGGCGGTAACCGGATTGCTGCCGGCGCCGCGCAGCGCGTCGCGCACCTGGACGTAATACTGACGCTGATCGCCATCCGGCGTCGGCAGCGTGCGTACCGGCTCTGTGCCGATAAACAGGCTCATCGCGTCGTCGTCTTTGCCCCACTCCGCCGAACCCGGCGTCACGCCGGCCAGCAGTTGGCTCTCCTGCCCGTCGGCGCGCGCTTTGACCACGCTGCCTTTCTCGCCGTGCACGGTAAAGCGCGACACGCCGCCCGCCACCAGCATGCTGCCGTGCAGGATCACGCGGTGCGTCGGGTAGTTGAGCACCACGTGGGCCCAGTCGTTAATCTGCGCGTTGGGGCGCAGCGTGGCGATGTTGGCCTGCACGCTGTGCGGCAAGCCGAACAGCTGCAGCGCCTGATCGACCATGTGCGGCCCCAGATCGAACCACAGCCCGCTGCCCGGCAGGTTCTGCTCGCGCCAGCGCACCCGCACTTCAGGGCGGTAGCGATCGATGTGCGACTCAAAGTGCGTCACCTTGCCGATCAGCCCCTGTTCGATCACCTGCTTCACGCCCAGGTAGTCGCTGTCCCAACGGCGGTTCTGGAACACCGACAGCAGGCGTTCGTGTTTTTCCGCCGCCGCAATCAGCGTGCGCGCCTGCGCCAAATCCAGCGTAAACGGCTTATCCACCACCACGTGCTTACCCGCCTCCAACGCGGCCAGCGCCAGCGGCGCATGGGTGTCGTTCGGCGACGCGATCACCACCAAATCCACCTCCGGCCGGCGGATCGCCTCCAGCGGATCGGCGATCACCTGCGCGTGCGGCAGATCGGCATGCACCTTGGCGGCATCGCGCGAAGCCACCACGCTCAGTTCCAGCCCCGGCACCGCGTTAATCAGCGGCGCGTGAAACGCCTTGCCGACAAAGCCGTAGCCAATCAGCGCCACCTGCAACGGTCGAGCGGTATCGTTCATCAGTGTTCTCCTCTAGCGGTCGTCGGCGACGACACAAAGTTCAATCAATGACTGTTCGTCCAGGTTGTCCCACGGGCGATCGGTAAACAGACGTTGGATCTGCGCCAGATCCGCAACGTGATGCGGTTCGCAGCGGTCCAGTTTCATATGGTCAGCCACCAGCCAGCGCTCACCGCTGTTGGCCAGCATGGCGCGTTTGACCTCTGCATCGGCCTCTTCGCCGGCGCTCAGCCCCAGCTGCGCATGCACCGCACAGGCGCCCAGCAAGGCGATATCCGCGCGGTAGCGCTGCAGCAATGCCAGGGTGGCGCTGCCGGCGAACAGCCGCTGGCGCGCATCCCACTGGCCGCCAAGCAGAATCAGGTTGACCTCCGGCCTGTCGCTCAAGCACTGCGCGATATCCAGCGAAGCGGTGATCACCGTCGCCGGCCCGCGCAGCGCCTGCGCCACCGCCAGCAGCGTACTGCCCGCATCCAGCATCAGGGTGCTGCCGGGCGGGATCTGCGCGGCCACCGCGCGGCCGAGCCGCTGCTTGACCTGCGGCAACAGCGCCGCGCGCGCCTGGCGCGGCATATCGGACGGTTCGAGCGCGATCGCCCCGCCGTGATGTTTCTGCGCCAACCCTTGCCGCTCGAGATCGGCCAGATCGCGGCGCACGGTATCGACCGAAACGCCGATGGCGCCGGCCAATTCCGCCACCGCCGCCTGCCCGCGTTCGCTGAGCAAATCCAGTAAATGGCGCTGTCGTGCCGCTTTGTGCATGGGTTTATTCCGCAGTAAAAAGCATAAAACAGCAATATACAGCAGAAAACAGCATCAGAGAAGCCGCAATGATGCGCACCGGAGATCAAACATCTTTTCGCCTGCGGGACGATGATGAAGGCATAACGCATAACAATCCGGAGAAGTGATGAGCATCGATCTGACGTTTGAAGACCTGAGCGCACGCGCCATGCAATACAACGCCCGCGCTTCGGTGGAGGATTTTGACGCCTGCATGGCGGAATACACCGCGCTGGCCCGGCACGCCAGGGCGCAGACGCCCGGCATTTACGACCTGCGCTACGGCATGAGCGCCGCAGAGCGCCTCGATCTGTTCCCGGCCTGCACGCAGCCCGCCCCGCTGCTGATCTTTATTCATGGCGGCTACTGGCATTCGCAGCGCAAAGAGGAAGCCTGTTCGATGGCCGCCGCGTTTGCCCGTCGCGGCGTGGCGGTCGCCACGCTGGAATACACGCTGGCGCCGGAAGCGACGCTGGCGGAGATCGTGCACGAGGTGCGCAGCGCCGTCGCCTGGCTTTATCATCACGGGGCACCCTTCGGCATCGATCCGGCACGCATTTTCGTCAGCGGCAGTTCGGCCGGCGGCCACCTGTGCGGCATGCTGATCGCCGACGGCTGGCAGCCACGCTATCGCCTGCCGCCCGACGCGATCAAAGGCGCGCTGGCGCTGAGCGGCCTCTACGATTTGCGCCCGCTGTGCGATATCTACATCAACGACTGGCTGCACCTGACGCCCGAGCAGGCGCAAACCCTCAGCCCGCTGTTTTTACTGCCGGCGAAGGACCATGCGCCGCAGATATTGCTCGACGTCGGCCAGCGGGAAACCCAAGGGTTTAAAAACCAGACGCAGGCCTATTATGACGCCTGCCTGGCGCGTGGCCTCGACGTCCAACTGCTGGCCGATCGCCACTGCAATCACTTTACGTTGGTCAATGAACTGGCCGATGCGGAAAGCGCGATGTTTCGGCAGGTGATGGCGATGATTGACGCAACGCAAGCGTAGCCTGCCGTTGCAGCCATAGCCTGGCGGCGATCGCGATCGCCGCCAGTGCGGCAAACATGGCACCGCACAGCAGGCTGCCCTGTAGCCCCCAGGCGGCGATAAACCAACCGCCCACCAACGACCCCACCGCCACGCCCAGGTTGATAAAGGCGATATACAGCCCGGTGGCGAACGCCGGCGCCTGCGGCGCTTCGGAGGTCAGCCAAATCTGCGTCACGATCAAACCGCTGGTGTGCGCCGCCCCCCAATACAGACAAAGCGCCGTCATCGCGCCGATATTCGCGCTGCCGTAGCGATACAGCAGCGCATAGGCCGCCATCAAGGCTATCGGATGCAGCTGCACCGTCACCGCACGATGGCGGCTCAGCCATCTGCCGGCCAACAGGTTGCCCACGACGCCGCCCACACCGAACGCCACCAGAAGCAAGCCGATGACGCCGTCGCTGAGGCCGATTTCACGGCTGAGGTACTCGGCCGCGTAAGCATAGACGGCAAACATGGCGGCAAAGATCAGCACGCAGGTAGTGATATTCAACCACAGCGTGCCGCTGCGCAGGATTGCCAACTGTTTGCCGTAGCTGAGACGCTGCACGGCCGTATCAGGCAAGCGCCACAGCAATCCCAGCGCCGCCAGAAGGTTGACCAGCGCGCAAAACCGGAACGACGCCTCATAGCTGAACTGCCCGGCGATCCATTGCGTCAACGGTATCCCCAACACCATGCCCATGCTGGTGCCGACAAACGCATAAGCGGTTGCTTTGGTGGCCTGATGCGGCGGATAAAGCGCCGCGGCCGCCACCATCGCCAGTGAAAAGTAGATCGGATGAAACAACGCCGGCAAAATGCGCAGCAGCATGAGCATGGCGAAGCTGTCGGCCTGCGCGGCCAGCGCGCTGGCTACCGCAAACACGGTCAACGCGATCAACAGCATGCGTTTGCGATTGAACCGCGACGCCAGCAGCACCAACAGCGGCCCGAACAGCGCAATGGTCAGGGCGAAGACCCCGACCAGCCAGCCGGCCTGCGCCGTGGAGATGTCATAGCGCACGATGATCTGCGGTAAGATGCCCACCACGCCGAACTCGATGCAGTAAACGCCGAACAGCCCCAGCGCGATGAAGAAAATCGGTGGCATCAGGCCCATGACGGCACTCCCGTGGCGGCATAAACCGCCTGACAAATCTCGCCGACAAAGGTGCCGGACATCCCTTCCAGCGCCGTGTTGGTAAACGCCACCACGCTGAGCTGCCGGGCAGGATCGACGAACCACGAGTGGCCATAGGTGCCGCCCATTCGCCAACTGCCCACAGACTCCGGCGTTTGCGCAGCGACGGGATCTTTCAGCACGGTGATACCCAGGCCGAAGCCGCGCCCTGGCCAAAACGGCATCGGCAGATCGCCGATTTGGTTGGTGGTCAGCGCCGCCACCCAATCAGCCGGCAGCACCTGCCCGCCCCCCTGGCGCAACGTTTCCAGCAGGCGCAGGAAATCCTCGGCCGAACCGACCATGCCGGCGCCGCCGGAGGCGTACGCCTGCGGATCCAGCGCACGCGCCGGCGACAGATGAAAACCGGCGCTGCCGTCGATGAACGGTAAACGATCCGGCTGGCGCAGGCGGCGTGGCTCGCCGGGATGGTCAGCGTAAGCGGCCGCCAGGCGCGCGGCGTCCACCGCCCGGAAATCGGTATCCGTCATCGCCAGCGGCCCGGTCACCCATTTTTTGACCGCCTGCGCCAGCGGCAGGCCGCTCGCCCGTTCAATCACCGCGCCCAACACATCGGTGGCGATGGAATAACGCCACTCCGCGCCGGGCGATACCAGCAACGGCGCGGAGGCAATGCGCCGCACATTTTCCGGCAGGCTGAGCGCCGCCTCATCCATCCCGTCGGAGACGCCCAATCGGGCGTAGCATCCGCCTTCCGGCTGAAAAAAACGGTAGCTTAGCCCGGCGGTGTGGGTCATCAAATGCCAGAGCGTCATCAACGGTTGGGTGCCATCCGCCAGTCGCGGACGAAAATCCGGCAGCCAGCGGGTAACGGGATCGTCCAATTGCATGTCTCCTCTCGCCATCATCGCCAGCGCCGCCGTGGACACGATCGGTTTGGACACCGAAGCCAGCCGAAACAGCGTATTGCACGCCATCGGTTTGCCCGCTTCGCGATCTGCCATGCCCGCCGCGCGTCGATAAACGATCTCACCGCCCTGCGCCACCAAAACGACCGCGCCAACCAATCGTTTTTCGCGCAAGGCTTTCTCTATCACGCCGTCGATCGCGTTGGCGGAGGATCCGTATTCACTCATCTTTATTGCTCCAGGTAGTCAGCCCATGCTGTCGCCACCGAGCATAGAGCGTGGCGATTAATGGAAAAACAGGCTAGATTTCCTTTCATAGCGGACATTCACGTCCGTAATGGGGTAAGCAATGGATAATCTGTCTGGGGTGAGCGTCTTTGTGCAGGCCGCCGAGACGCTGAGTTTCGTTGAGGCCGGCCGCGTGCTCGGCATTTCCGCTTCCGCGGTGGGGAAAAGCATCGCCCGCCTGGAAAATCGGCTGGGTGCACGCCTGTTTCACCGCAGCACGCGCAGCATGACGTTGACCGCCGAAGGCCGGCTGTTTCTGCTCCGCTGCCAGCGTATTCTCGGGGAATTAGCGGCAGCGGAACGGGAAATCAGCGATACGCACAGCGCGCCGCGCGGCAAGCTGCGCGTCAGTTTGCCGCAGGTGGGCGGCCTGTTGAATCCGGTGCTGGCGGAATTTGTCCGGCGTTACCCGGAGATTGAGCTGGAAACCGATTTTTCCGACCGTCGGGTCGATGTCATCGAAGACGGCTTTGATGCCGTGGTTCGCGTCGGCGAGACCGAGGATTCACGGCTGATGAGCCGCCAGCTGGGCACGTTTCATCTGCAACTGGTGGCCTCGCCGGATTATTTGCGCCAGATGGGGATCCCGCATCAACCGGCGGAACTGCAAGGCCATGCCTGCCTGCTGTACAAATTTCCCTCGACCGGCAAAGTGGAACCCTGGCCGATCGCCGGATGGGAAAAGCTGCTCGCCGAGGGGATCAATGCCCGGCTGGTCTGCAACACCGTCGATACCCTGATTTACCTGGCGGAAAGCGGCCAAGGCATTGCCTGTTTGCCGGATTTTGCCGTGAAGCGCGCGCGGGAACAGGGGCGATTGCAAGCGATCTTGTCTGAGCATTGTCACCACAGCGGCAGCTTTAAAGTTCTGTGGCCTTCCAGCAAGCATCTGACGCCGAAACTCAGGGTGTTCATCGATACGCTGAGCGCCCGGCTTTTTCGGGATTAGAGGGGGATTTACGCCAGGGAACAAGGATGGGGCAGGAAAATGCGGGGGGAGCCGGAGGACGAGAGCCGCCCCCTGGCGTGCCATTAGCCGTTTTTGCGGCCGATAGCGGAAAAGACGTTGAACACTTCACCCAGGCCGTAAATCGCGCCGAGCAAGACGGCCACCATTACCGGCACCAGGACCACTACGGTGGCCAAGCTTTCAATCATTTCTAACATCGTTCTCTCCTGGTTTATAAGCACAGCGAATCTGTGCCGGAAGAAAAGGTTTCCGGCCAATCGGTTGAGTATCGTGGGGAGGCAGTCTAAAACGTGAGCTACATCACACTTGATGCGAGCTAATGTAACTTACACAATTACATTAACGCAATGCAAAAAATGCTCTGCGCGAGGCAGGGATTGGCGTGTTTTTTTATTGCGTATCCGCTTGATATTGCGGTGAACAAGGGACAAAAGGATAGCCTGCGCGCCGCTCGACCTGCCCGGCCATTTCGGCGATGCTGGTTTGCGCTAGGCTGGCTTCCAACGCGTGACCAACGCGCTCGAACTCTTGCTCCAGCACCGGGGTAATGGCGTGGCCGATATAGCACGCATCGTTAGGCCGGGCACGGTGCAGCATGAAATACGGTTGATCCTCTACCGCGCGATACACGTCCAGCAGCGAGATCGCTTCCGCCGGCCGCGCCAGCAGCGCCCCGCCACCTTGTCCCATCTGTGAATAGGTCAGCCCGGCCTCCGCCAGTGCGCCGAGGATGCGGCGCACCACCGTCGGGTTGGTGTTGACGCTGCGCGCGATATCTTCGGAACGCACCGTCTGGCCGCGACACAGCGTGATGTTGGTCAGAATGTGGATGGCAACGGCAAATCGCGTAGAGGTAGACACCTTGGCACCTGCTCAGAGTTTCGTTTATGTCGGATTAAAACATAAGGAAAGCGTATCAATTCCCGGTAATACACATAATGAGTAGGGATAATGAGAATGTCAACCTGCCCCCGCCCGATGCCCGCTGCGGCTCACGCTTCGGTACGGATCTCCGCCACTTTATCGGGATAAAATGCCAGATGATCCTTGATTGCCAGCACGGCGTTATAGGGCATTTCATAGCTCCAGGCCACATTGGCCCCCTGCTCGCCGTTCAACACGCAGGAGAAATAACTGCAGTCACCCTTATAAGGGCAGTAGCTGACGTGCTCGTTTTTCTGCAACAGCGCCCTATTCACGTCCTCACGCGGAAAGTAAAACACCGGCGGATAGGTGGCTTCCTGCAGGATGAGCGCGTTGCGGCTGTCGGCCAGGGTTTGCCCGGCGGCACGCACGACAACCCGCGCCGGATGACGGGTCAAGGTGATCGGGTGGTCCGGGCCGGGGATTTTCACCGGTTTGCCGGATGCGGAAACGAGATCGGACATGGCGGCCTCCAGAGTGTGCGCCCCGCCCCCCGCGAGGCGTCTTTCCAGTATAGACCCACGATTTTATCGGCGGCCGCACATTCGGCGAGCAATCGCTTTTCACCGCCGCAAAATTAAGAATTTTTACCTGTTCGATTTTCTTGCAGAGGAATACATTCATCCCAACTTCTACCGGCGGATTAATCGGATTATTTTTAATCCATTAATCAGTCAATTTACCAGGAACTCATTATGAATATTAAACGTGCCGCAGGTGTGTTGGTGGTGGTGATGGCAACGCTTTCCGTTACCGCATGTGGGCATATGTCCAATCGCGATCGCAACACGGCGATCGGCGCGGGCGTGGGCGCCGTCGGCGGCGCGGTACTGACCGACGGCAGCACGCTGGGCACCCTTGGCGGCGCAGCGCTCGGCGGCATTATCGGCCACCAGACCAGCCGTTAATCATCCCGTCAAAAATAATCTCTGCAGGCCGGCGTTTTTTTAACCCATAAACACCGGCCTGTTCTTTTATTTAACCGCAGAACTTTCTCTGGGCATGAAAAATAATAAATAACGTTAAGCGCAGCTTTATTATTCATTAATCTGCGTCAGGGTTATTTATTGCGCCGGCAGCCTGAAACGCGCCATCGCTTTTTCCAACCGTTCCGACTCGCTCTGCAACAGCTGCGAAGCCTCGGTCACCGCGTTCACCACCGTACCGGTTTGCCGCGCTACCTGATTCAGCGCCGAGATGCGCGCCGTCACGTCCTGAATGCTCTCCCCCTGATTGAGCGACGCCAGGGAAATTTCCCCCATCAGCGCACTGCATTTGTTCACCAGATCGATAATCTGGTGCAGGTTGCCCGTCAGCAGATCCACCGCCTGCGAACCTTGATCGATTTGCTGCAGCGAACGGTTGATCAACTGCTGAATATCGCGCGTCGAATGGCTGCTCTTTTGCGCCAGCAAACCCACTTCTTTAGCGACAATGGCAAAGCCGCGGCCATGAACGCCGGCGTGCGCCGCCTCGATCGCCGCATTCAGCGCCAGAATATTGGTCTGGAACGCCACGCTGTCGATCAGTGCGACGATGCCGCGCATTTCGGCCGATTGGTTGACGATCCCTTGCATCGAAACATTGACGGTTTCCATCATCTGCTCACCGGCGCCGGCGCACTGCCGGGCCTGTTCGGTTCGTTGGCTGGCCTGCTGCGCGTATTGGCCGTTTTCCTCCACCCGCGCCGCCAGCTGCTGCACGTGCTCGGTCGCCAACTGCAATTCGCCGTCCTGCTTCGCCGACTGCGCCGTCAACTGTCGATTGCCGTCCGCCAGCCGCCCGACGCCGTTCAGGATCCCACTCGCCGCATCGCGCACCTCGCTGACCAGGCGCTGCAGGCCGCCCTGCATGTGGCCCATGCTGGTCTGCAGCTGGCGCATCTCGCGGTTGCATGCCCGCTCGGGCGGCAGCGGCCGTGAAAGATCGCCGGCAGCCAGCACGTTGAGGTGTGCGATTGCCCGCTGCAGCGGTGCGATCACCCAGCGAGAAACACCGAACCATACCCCCACGGCGATCAGCGCCAGCGTGGCCAGCGCGCCGAGCGCAAAGGTCCTCGCCTGCTCCAGCGCCGCCAATTGCCGTACCTTGACGTCATCGCCACGCCGTTCGTTCAGCGCCTGGTAAGCGAGATACTTCTCGTTGAAATCCGCCTGAAATGCCTGGATCGGCACGGCGAAAAACGCATCGATGCTGTTGTCCTGTAACCCCTGCGCCTGCTCTTTCAGGCCGTCATAGAACAGGCGATAGCTGTCTTTCAGGGCGCCCGCCGCCTTGGGCGCCTCCGCGCTCAAATGCTCGAACTGGGTGAAGGCCTGCGCTGAAGCCTGCAACGCTGCCAACGACTCATCCAGCAGGCTGTGCCAACTGCCGTCGGAGCCGGTGGCTTTGTCCTGCAGGTAATAGATGCCCGCACGATTCAGACTGTCGCTGGCCGTCAGCAGAGACAGTCTGGCGCGATCCATCGTCGCCTGTTGGCGATGCAGCGCGTCGCCCGCCACCAGGTTAACCTTGGCGTCGCGCAGAATATTGGAAATAAATACGGTGGAAAACAATTGCAGCAGAGAAAATAGCGCGATAACGCAAATTACGCCGCTTAATAAGCCCATGCTCTGGCCGAAGCCAAACGCGCGCGGCAGCGCCGCCGCAGATTTTACCCTGCGGCCCAGTGTCAGTTTTATGTTCATGATTTTTAGTCAGTAATACCAGGATGACGCGAGTCTAACGGGCATTGATGACACTATTATTTCAGCCTGCTCTGTGTCGCCCCCGCCGACCAAAACAACCCAATAATCGGTATTGCCCGTCAACTCTCATTTTTATTTCTTGACTTGTTTAATACCGGATTTATAGTTTTCCCATTAAAAAAGAAACAAAGTTTCATATATTAACCGGCGCTAAATTTAATATATGAAACGCTCGATAAAATCGTCTCAAATATAAAACCGATGCGCGTAAACACCTTGTTCACAGGTGAAACTCGCTCGCCTTAATAAACAGTCTACTTTCTTCAGGGGCCAGGCATGCGCAAGATTACGCTTTGTTTTTTCCTTTTTTCACCAGTGAGTTATGCAACCGTCGCCGCATTGCCCAACGACGCTGCCGCCACCGCGGCGCCGGTAAAAAAAAGCCGTCCGGCATTTCCGCATATTCATTGGCAAAGCGAGGATAATAAAAAGAATATTGATATCGGCGGCGCACTGCGCGCCAATTATCGCTATGAAGACTGGCACAGCAGCAATTATCGGAATCCTCCGCATTTACGCTTTGACGCCTTTCGCATCGATACCGCCGGCCAGGTAAACGACGCATTTTTCGATAGCGGATTCTGGTTTCAGGATCGGCGCAAATACGCCATCGACCGCGCCTATGTCGGTTACCACCTGTCTGAGCGTTCCGCCGTGCAGCTCGGCGCGCCGTTCAAACCGTTCGGCCTGATGCCCTACCCGCAGTTCGGCTGGTCGTACGGCATTCCGTTTTACCTCGGCTTTGGCGTCAACACCGGACTGGGCGCCAAATACCAATACCAGCATGACGATTGGGCCTTCGACGCCGCCTACTACCCGCGCATGATGCCGACCGGCGTGCGTTATGCCCCCGACGTCGCCAGCTACGACGATCTGAAAAACACCAACTTTGCGTCGCAGCACCTGCAGCGCAACGAAAAACGCGATCAGGTAAACCTGCGGCTGACGCGCGCTTTCCATCAGGGCGGCTGGGCCAATGAGCTCGGCGGTTCGCTGGCGGCCTCGCGGCTCTATAACCAGGCGACCGGCGATAACGGCAGCTTCTGGGCGGCGGGTTTACATACGCTGGTGAATTACGATCCCTGGCATCTGTCCGGCCAGGTGATCCGCTACGGTTACGATGCCAAAGGCCCGGCTGGGGCCAACAATTCGGTGATCCTGATGGGGGGCAACGGCCTGACGCCGGCCTATCTGATCCCGTCGCAGGCCACCACCGCCGCCATCAACCTGGCGCGTGACGTCGACGTGCCCTGGGGACCGGTGAAAAAGCTGCGGTTCTACAACGACTACAGCGTGCTTTGGAAGGACCGGCACGGCGGATCCGACTCTAAAATGAACACGCTGGGGGTGCAGGTGTTCGCCATGCCGGTGATGCTGTGGGTAGATCTGACCTGGGCGCAAAATGCTAACCCGTGGGGCGGCGTGGAAAACGCCACCGGCTGGACCGGCACCCAGTCCTCCGGCAGCAATAAATGGTATTTTCGCACCAACGTGAACATCGGTTACTACTTCTGAGCGCGGCGGGATCTACACTGAAACATCGCCGCCAGCCGGGCATGGTCGACGCGCTGTTCGCCCACGACGCCGGGCTGGTGAACGCCGATCAGCAGGCGCTGAAGCGCCTGCTGGAATCGCGCTAATCCCCATCACCCCTTGACCGACGACACCACGTTAAGCGGCTGGGCGTCCGGCAGAATATTCATGTGCTCCAGCACCTGGGCCATGATCTTGCCGAACACCGGCCCGGCCACCGAACCGCCGAAGTGCTTGCCGGCTTTCGGGTTGTTGACCATCACCACCAGCGCCACCTGCGGATCGCTGGCCGGCGCCACGCCGGCGGTGTAGTTGATGTAGCCGCCGTCGTATTTGCCGCTCGGGCCCATTTTCTCGGCGGTACCGGTTTTGATCGCCAGCCGGTAGCCCGGCACCGCGGCGCTCACCCCGCTACCGCCCGGCAAGGCGTCGCTCTCCATCATATGCACCACGGACCGTACCGTATCCGCCGGCAGAATACGTTGCCCCATCACCGGCGGCGTCACCTTGGTGATCGACAGCGGCCGATAAATGCCGAAGGAACCGATAGCGGCGTACTCGCGCGCCATCTGCAGCGGCGTCACGCGCAGCCCATAGCCGAAGGAGAAGGTAGCGCGTTCGATATCGGCCCAGCGTTCGCGGTGCTGCGGCAGGTAGCCGCTGCTCTCGTTACCGATGCCAAGCTCGGTCGGCCGCCCCAGGCCAAAGCTGCGATAGACCGCCGGCAGCACCGTGGCCGGCAGCGCCAGCGCAATGTGCGATACTGCGATGTCGCTCGATTTTTGCAGCACGCCGGTGATGGTCAGCTTCGACCAGTGGCCGACGTCTTTGATCAGGTGACCGTTCACCCGATACGGCGTGGTGTCCAGCACCGTATCCGGCCGGATCAACTTATGCTCCAGCCCCACCATCACCACCACCGGTTTCACCGTCGAGCCCGGTTCGAAGCTGTCGCTGCTGCACACGTTGCGAATGTCTTTCGCCGGGGTGCTGCCATAGTTGTTCGGGTTGAACGACGGGTAGCTGGCCATGCCGAGGATCTCGCCGGTGTCGATCTTGACCAGTACCGCACAGCCGGAGTCGGCCTGGTTGGCCACCACGCCGTCGCGGATCTGCGCATAGAGCACGTACTGGATAAATTTGTCGATGCTGAGCGTCACGTTCGGCGGCGGCACCGGATCCACGCTTTTTAGCACGCCGATCACCGCGCCGCTGCCGTCCTTCTGATAGACCCGCAGGCCGTTTTTGCCCTGCAACAGCGGGTTGAAGCCCAGCTCGATGCCCTCCAGACCCTGATTGTCCTGGCCGACGATGCCGATCAGCCCGGCGGCGTCCTGGCCCATCGGATAAAAGCGGCTGAAATCCTGCTCGGTGCTGACGCCGGTCAGGTGCAGTTTGCTGATATAGGCGGCGTTGTCGTCCTCCACCTTGCGCGCCAGATAGACGAAACGCTTATGCGCGTTGCTTTGGATCAGATGCTGCACGTCCGCCAGCGGGATCTTCAGCACGTTGGCCATGCCCTGCCAGCGCTCGTTACCGGTGTCGGTCTGGGTATCGAGAATGTGTTTCGGATCCAGCACGATGTCTTTGGACGACACGCTGACCGCCAGCGCCTCGTCATTGCGATCGGTGATCATGGCGCGGTTGGTCGGCACCACCTGGGTGCGGATCGAGCGCTGGTCAGCCTGATCCGCCAGTTGCTGGTGTTCCAGCAGCTGCAGATAGCCGACCCTGAACGCCAACAGAAAAAAACAGACCAGCATGCCGGCGCAAATCCAGCCGAAACGAACTGTGGAATAGGTTTTACCGCTTTTTTTGGTCGATGGCGCCACTGTTGTGTTAACCCTGCGTTTTTATTCGGTTTATGGTGTTATTTCAGTCTACCTTGCCGGAAATGGTCAGGAGATTGCAGTTTGTAAGAAAGTAAAAACAAACCGCATCACCGTTGCACATCCGCACTGTCGTTTAACTGCGGTTTACTTTGCACCTGATCGCCGGGCTGCGGCGCGTTGGCCGGGTCAAAAATGTGGTCGAGGATCGCACGCGCGGTCGGCCCCGCCACCACGCCGTCGCCGCCGCCGTTTTCCAGGATCAGCGCCATCGCCACCCGGGGGGTTTTGTAAGGCGCGAACAGCGTATAGAAGATGTGATCGCGCAGCCGCACCGGGATCATTTTGGCGTTGTAGGTCTGGTTTTGCTTCAGGCTGAACACCTGCGAGGTGCCGGATTTGGCGGCAATCTGATACGGCGCGGTGTGGAACAGTTTGTAACCTGTGCCGTTCGGCAAGTTGGCCATGCCGTACATGCCGTTGCGCACGATGCCCCAATAAGGCGAGTGGGGATCGCCGATCTGCGCCGCTTGCGCAGGCGGCTGGTAGCGCGTCACCCGGTTGCCCTGCTGCAGCGAATACAGCAGATGCGGCGTTTTCACCTGGCCGTTATTGATCAGCGTGGTCAGCGCTTTCACCATCTGGATCGGCGTCGCCACCCAATATCCCTGGCCGATGCCTACCGAAACCGTATCCCCCTGATACCAGCCCTTTTTGTGCACCTTCAGCTTCCAGTCGCGGCTCGGCAGCACGCCGCGGTACTCTTCGTTCAGATCGATGCCGGTGGACTGGCCGTAGCCGAACTGGCTCAGCCAGTGGTGGATACGATCGATGCCCATTTCATATGCCACCTGATAAAAGAAGGTGTCGGCGGACTCCTCGATCGCTTTGGTGACGTTGAGCATGCCGTGGCCGGTTTTCAGCCAGTCGCGGTAGCGGCGCTCGGTGCCGGGCAGCGTCCAGGTCGGCGCGCCGAAAAAGGTGGTGGTGGGCGTGATCACGCCGGCGAACAGCGCCGAAACGGCCATGTAGGGCTTCACCGTCGACGCCGGCGGGTACAAGCCCTGAGTGACGCGGTTGATCAGCGGCAAATCCGGGTTGGTCAGCAGCGCCTTATAGGCCTGATAGCCGATGCCTTTGACGAAAGGATTGGGATCGTAGCTGGGGCTGGAGACCATCGCCAGGATGCCGCCGTCGCGCGGATCTTCGACCACCACCGCGGCGCGCTGCCCCTTCAGCACCGATTCGATGTACTGCTGCAACGGCAGATCCAGCGTCAGGTAGATGTTTTTGCCGGCCTTCGGCGGCTGCTCCTTCAGGAGGCGGATCACGCGCCCGTGGTTATCCACCTCCACCTCCTGATAGCCGGTGGTGCCGTGCAGTTCGGACTCGTAATAGGCCTCGATCCCCTGTTTGCCGATGTTGCGGTCGGCGGCGTAGTTCTCGCTCAGCCCCGCCTTGTCCAGGCGCTTGAGATCGCTGTCGTTGATCTTCGACACATAGCCCAGCACGTGCGCCAACTGGGCGCCGTAAGGATATTCACGCTGTTGATAGGTATCGATTGTTACCCCGTCGAAACGGTATTGATTGACGGCAAAGCGCGCCACCTCGGTGTCGCTCAGCCCGGTTTTCAGCGTTACCGGCTTGTAGCGGCTGTTGTGGTGCATGTCGTCGCGAAACGCGCTGATGTCTTCCGGCGTCAGGTCGACGATTGGCGTCAGCGCCTGTAGCAGCGCCGCCATGTCGGAGATTTTGCTGGGCGTGATCTCGATACGATACAGTGTCACGTTTCGCACCAGCGGAATGCCATTGCGATCGAAGATCAGCCCGCGGCTGGGGGCGATCGGCAGCATCTTGATGTCGTTCTGATTGGAGCGCGTCTGGTAAAAGCCGTGCTGGCGGATTTGCAACCGATAGAGGTTGACGATCAGCGCGCCAAAACAAACCACCACCAGCGCCAGCGCCACGCCTGCCCGGCGGATAAACAGCCTTTCTTCCGCAGAGTGGTCGCGAATCTTTTCTTTTAACAGGGCCATGCGGTGCCGTTACCTTTTGCGTCACATTTCCCCGCAAAATCAGGGGACTGAAAAGCCGGCAAGCATAGCGTTATCGGGCGCACCGCCCCATGAAAAGGTTGCTAATGAAATAGCATAACTGTTTCAGCATATTGGAATGTTACCGTCGGCGATTTTTTCACCGCAACCCCCATTGAGCCGCCGTTCGCCCCAATGCTACAATGTGATCTTAATCACACTATTCCCGATATTCCCCCGCATTTCCCTGTCGGCGCCCTGCCGGATGCGGCTTTTTGTTACATAGGATCGAGTTCGATGAGTACCATTGCCACCGGTTTAGTCATGATGCGCTGGGAGTTGCTGAGCGCCGTGATGATGTTCTTCGCCAGCCAGTTAAACGTCGTTTGCCGTAATACCAGCCGCAACGGCATGGCGTTCATGTTCAGCAGCCTGGGCCTGTTTACCGCCTGCTGGTTCGTGATGGGCCTGATGGGCATCCACCTGACCCTGGAAGCCTTCACCCAATTCTGGTCTTCGGCCTGGGATCGCTACGTGGACGTGGTCAGCACCATGCCGGTCGATTGGCCGATGCCGTAACCTCGCCGCGGGGCGGCCATACCGGCCGCCCCGTCGATTATTCCGTTTCCGTTGACGGCGCCGCCGCCAGCCGCGCCATCAACGCGCCCGCCTCAATCAACAGCGCCTGCTCGTGCTCACTTAGGCAGCTCTCCATCGCCGCCAGCAGCCACGCCTCGCGCCGGCTGCGGCTTTGCTGCAGCAGGCCCAGCCCGGCGGGCGTCAGGCGCACCCGCACCCGGCGTTTGTCTTCGGCATCCGGCGTGCGCACCAGCAGCCCATCGGCCTCCAGCTCACGCAACGCGGCCGCCAGGTTAGAGGAGCGCATGCGCTCCGACTCCGCCAGCAGCGACGGCGTCGCCTCGCCGCCGTGGCGATCGATAGCCCCCAACAGCATCAGCTGGGCCCAGGATTTTTCGTCGCTGCGCGACTCGCGCCGCATACGGCGCACCAGCGACATTAACTGCGTGCGCAGCAGCGTCACGTCTTCAGGGTGATCTTTTTTCATTGGCGTCAATCTAGCGTTCAGTTTATCCCTGCTTTCACACCGCCGGATCGCGCGGTGCCCTTCCTGGCTACCGCGCCGCTCTGGCTTAACCTAGTTACCTATGATAATATAGCTATTAATATATAGCAAAAAAGACACTGCATCGGCAGGGTTACGTTTGCTCACGCATTTGCCCCTCGCCGATTAATTTGCAGTGTTATTATTATTTTGCTTAGCAAATCCCTCCTTATTCAACGTGGTACGGTAAGCCGATGGAAGCGTGGAAAGTCAATCTGATCTCGGTCTGGCTCGGGTGTTTCTTCACCGGGCTGGCGATGAGCCAAATCCTCCCTTTTCTACCGCTGTACGTCGAACAGCTCGGCGTCAGCGATCCGCAATCCCTCAGCCTGTGGTCCGGGCTGGTGTTCAGCGGCACCTTTTTGGTCTCGGCGGTAGTCTCACCGCTGTGGGGCAGCCTGGCCGACCGCAAAGGTCGTAAGCTGATGCTGCTGCGCGCCTCGCTGGGCATGGCGATCGTCATCGCGCTGCAGGGGCTGGCCACCAACGTCTGGCAGCTGTTCGCGCTGCGCGCGCTGATGGGGCTGACATCCGGCTATATTCCCAACGCCATGGCGCTGGTCGCCTCGCAGGCGCCGCGCGATAAAAGCGGCTGGGCGCTGGGCACGCTCTCTACCGGGCAGATCTCCGGCGTGATCGCTGGGCCGCTCTTGGGCGGGCTGATGGCCGATCATCTGGGGCTGCGGGTGGTGTTTTTCGTCACCGCCGGGCTGATGTTCGTCAGCTTCCTGGTGACGCTGTTCCTGATTAAAGAACGGCGCATCACGGTGAAAAAAGCGGATCAGCTGAGCGGCAAGGCGGTGTTCCGTTCGCTGCCCTATCCAACACTGATCGTCACCCTGTTCGTTTGTACCCTGATGATCCAGCTGGCCAACTCGTCCATCAGCCCGATCCTGACGCTGTTCATCCGCGAGCTGTCCGGCGACGTCAGCAATATCGCCTTTGTCAGCGGCATGATCGCCGCCGTGCCCGGCATTGCGGCGCTGATCTCGGCACCGCGCCTCGGGCGGCTCGGCGATCGCATCGGCACCGCACGCATCCTGATCGCCGCGCTGCTGTTCACCACCGGCCTGTTCGCCGTGATGGCCTGGGTCAATACGCCGCTGCAGCTGGGCATTCTGCGCTTCCTGCTTGGCTTCGCCGACGGCGCACTGATGCCGGCGGTGCAGGCGCTGCTGCTGAAGTATTCCTCCGATCAGGTGACCGGGCGCATCTTCGGGTATAACCAATCCTTTATGTACTTGGGCAACGTGGTTGGCCCGCTGCTGGGTTCGGGCATTTCGGCGATGATGGGGTTCCGCTGGGTGTTCGCCGTGACGGCGGTGTTGGTGCTTTGCAATGCGCTGCAGCTGCGCCATCAGTTCAAAAAAGTGGAGAATCAACGCGCGGGATAACGGAAAATGCGGGGAAACGCCTCAAGCAGTGGTGGGACAATGACGCCCATCAACCGTGCCACCACTGCCAAAGGCGGCCGTAGCCTACTCGACGCGGCGGTCATTTAATATTTATGTAAGTAAATAAAGTGTTGCGGGCGTGTTGAGGGCCGCCGCAGCGGCCCTTGCGGATCAGAACATGGTATTGTCGTTGGCCGATTTTTCCGGCACATCCTGATTGACGTCCCAATGCTCGGTGATTTTCCCCTGATCGTTCACCCGATAAATATCCACGCTGGCGGTGCCGCGATCCTGCGGGTTATTTTGATATTTGACGTGAACGTAGACCAGATCGCCGTTGACCGCGCTGCGGTATATTTTGGCGCTGTACTGCGGATTGTCTTTAAAGGTCTGGCTGAAGAAATCCAGGAACGGCTTGATGCCATCGCCGACGAACGGGTTATGCTGCTTGTAGTTTTCCACAATCAGCCTCTGCGCCACGCCGATGTCGTGGCGGTTGAAGAAGCCCGCGTACAGATCTTCCACCACCTTCAGCTTCTGCTGGGCATGATGATAACCGCCTTTGCCGGTCGATTTGTAAGACGCCGCCTGATCCGTTGACAGCGCCGGGTAACTCGCCAGCAAGCCGCCGACGATCGCACAGGTGATCAATGCCTTTTTCATAACTGCTCCTTATTTTCCTGAGTGACCTACGATTTTCAGCTGCCCTTTCAGATGGGTGAAGCTGCCGTCCCTGGCGGCGATGTTGGTGTACACCTCGCCGCGCTCGAAGTCCTCGATATGCGTCACGTTGTCGCCGGACTGAGGTTCGTGCCAATAGACCATATAGACCTTCGGCCGAATCTCCACCGCAGTGTATTGCACGGTGTCGGTGATGCCCTGCGACGCCTCGCCGATGCCGGTGAAGGTCATGGTCTTGTCATCGGTAAAATCCAGCTTGAAGGCGAAATCGCCGAAGGTCACCTGCACCACTTTACCGACCGCAATGAACTGCCCGTGTTTTTCCGTCATCGTTGCCGCCTTACTGTTAGTCAGGGAGGGTTGCGCCGCCGTAGCGGCGGGCAATGCCAGGGGGAAAGTCAGGGCTATCGCCAGCGCGATGCCCGTTCGCTTCACTGTTTTCATCGTTCCTTCTCCTTTCCGTGGTTGAAAACGAGAATCATTATTATTTCTTAACGATTGGCAGAAACATAAGAATAATCTCTATTCCTATCAGGCACCTGGCGGCAAAAAAAGACAGGGGGAAATCGCCGTAAAATGCCATGGCAATAGCGCGTTCTGGCCCTTGGTTTTTACGCAATGAACGGAATTTCTGCTTTCAGGAAGGGAAACCACTCGGGGATTTGATGGGTCTATAGCGCAGATCGCTTTAAGCTAATGCGTATTTGTTCTTAAGCCGCCCACCGCCGGCAGGCGGCGGCGAACGGCGTGGCGTTTACCGCAGCCAGGGCGTATAGGTGACGCCGACCAGCAACCCTTCCGGGCTGAGCAAACGGGTAACACTCTGCCCCCACGGCTCTTCGCGATTGGCGACCAACAGCCGATAACCGCGATCGACCAGCCCCTGGGTGGCGGCCGCCATGTCGGCCACGTCGAACTCGATCCATGCCTGCGGCACCGCGAGATCCGCCGGCCAGCGATCGTCGCCAAAGCAGGACTGCGCCGCCTGCGCCAGCGGCCACAGGGCAAAATGCTTAACACCGTCCAGCGCGCCTTGCTCCGACAGCAGATAGGTTTCGTTGCCCGGCATCGGCTTGAGCGGCAGCCCTAGCGCCTCGACATAAAACGCCTTGCTCTCGTCGCTCTCACGCGTGACGGGCCCGAATCCGGCGACAAACAACACGCCCAGCCCGGCAAATTGTTGATCCATGCTGCTCTCCCTTCCGGTTAGCGCCCCTGCCGCACCTGCAGCGGAGCAAATCCATAGGCCACCTTGAAGCGGTTGCTGAAATGGCTGGCGGAGCTGAAGCCGCACGCCAGCGCGATCTCGGTGATCGGCTGTTGGCTGTGCCGCAGCAGCCGTTCCGCGCGTTGCAGCCGTGCGCGCATCACAAACTGGTGCGGCGCCAGCCCGGTGGCGTGCTTGAACATGCGAGCGAAATGGTATTCGCTCAACCCGGCCTGCGCCGCCAGATCCGCCAACAGCAAAGGCCGATCGAGGTGGTTTTCGATATATTCCCGCACCCGCCTGGCCACCGCAGGCGCCAGGCCGCCGCGCGCCTGCGGCAACTTCCACTGCAGCTGGCTGTAACGCTGGATCAGATGCGACATCAGCAGGTTAGACGCGCTGCTGAGCGCCAGCAGATTGGCGCTGTCTCGCCAGTCGCAGTTGAGCAAAAACTGGCGATACAGCAGCGTGATCTGCGGGTCTTCGCCGAAGCTGCGCGGCTCTACGTTGATCGCCGCCGGGCTGCGATCCCAGGTCTGCTCCGCCAGCTGCCGCAGATGCCCGTCGGTGCAATACAGATGCACGAACGACAGATCGCTGCGCACGTCCCAGGTGGAGGCGTATTGGCGCGGCATGATGCAGAACCGATCCGGCCCGCCGCCGTTGCGCCAGCCGCCCGGCACCTGCTGGTAGCACTCATAGCCGTCGGCGACGTACAGGCTCAGGGTATGGTGATCGGCGCTTTCCTGCGTGACGCGATCGTTGCAGTTTGACCAGGCGGCCAGCTCCACGCCGGTGCCCAGCAGCACGCTGCTGTGCAGCCGCGCCTTGTGCTCACGCAGTGTTTCAAACGCCTGATAGTTGGACATCGCCGGCCCCGTTGTTCGACATGCCGACAGTGTAAAGAGTGGCGCCGCCGCATACCAGCCGCCGCCCCGCGCTTTTGGCAAAAAAAGCGCAAGAATATGCAACTGGGCGCAAAGCGCTGCAAGCGCCGCCGCGTGCCAAAGCGGATACTGCGCTATCGGTTTTTTCGGAGTAACAAATAGAATGAATGCGCTGTTGTACTTCGCCGTGGTGCTGATTTGGGGCACCACCTGGATTGCGATCACCCTGCAACAGGAAGGGCCGGTGGCCATTCCCGTCTCGATCGCTTACCGCTTCGCCATTTCCGCCGCGGTGATGTTCGCCGTGCTGCTGCTAACGCGCCGCCTGCGCCGCCTCGCTCCGCGCGATCATCTGTTCTGCGTGCTGCAGGGCTGCTGCGTGTTCGGCTTTAACTTCTTCTGCTTCTACCACGCGGCGGCCTACATCAGCAGCGGACTGGAATCGGTGATCTTCTCGATGGCGGTACTGTTCAACGCCCTCAACAGCCTGCTGTTTTTCCGCCAGCGCCCCAGCCCCAACCTGCTGCCGGCGGCGCTGCTGGGGTTGACCGGCATCGTGGCGCTGTTTTGGCAAGATCTGGCCGCCACCCGCATGGCGCCGGAGCTGCTCAAAGGCATCGGCCTGAGCGCGCTCGGCACCTACGGCTTCTCGCTGGGCAACATGATCAGCACGCGCCATCAGCGCCGCGGGCTGGATATCTTTTCGACCAACACCTACGCCATGACCTACGGCGCGCTGTTGATGGCGCTGATCGCCTTGGCGCAGGGCGCCTCGTTCCAGATGGAATACAGCAGCCGCTATATCGGCTCCCTGCTGTACCTGGCAATTTTCGGATCGGTGATCGCCTTCGCCGCTTACTTCAGCCTGCTCGGCCGCATCGGCGCTGGCGCGGCGGCCTACAGCACCCTGTTGTTCCCGCTGGTGGCGCTGACCATCTCAACGATCTACGAAGGCTATCAGTGGCACTTCAACGCCGTGCTGGGCCTGTGCCTGATCCTGCTGGGCAACCTGGTGATGTTCACCAAGCCGGGGCTGAAATGGCGACGGGCAGGTATCTCAAAACAAAACTCAACCCTTTGAAGTCATTGGTGAATATCGTTATCATCAGGTTTTGTTGATAACGGATGATGGCCAATGCTCAGAAGTGATGATGTGACACCCCGCGCCTACAAACAGGTGGACGTGTTTACCCGTACGCCGCTGCAGGGCAACCCCGTGGCGGTGGTGCTGGAGGCCGAGGGGCTGAGCACCGCGCAAATGCTGGCATTGGCCCGTTGGACCAACCTTTCGGAAACCACCTTTGTGCTTAAACCGACGCACCCGGCGGCGGATTATAAGGTGCGCATTTTCACCACCGAAAAAGAGCTGCCCTTCGCCGGCCACCCGACGCTGGGCACCGCCCACGCCCTGCTGGAAGCCGGATTGACGCCTAAACGGCCTGGGACGGTGATGCAGGAATGCGGCGTCGGCCTGGTGGCGGTCAATATCCAGCCGGAAGGCACATTGGCGTTCGCCGCACCCGAAGTTGAGTTTCGCCCAATGGCGGCTGAGGAAACAGAACGGCTGATGGCCGCTTTACGGCCCGCGGTGATTGAAGGAGGCCCCCTGCCGGTGATTGCCGAGATGGGCATTCGCTGGCTGATGGTGCGCCTGCCGGACGCACAATCCTGCCTGGCGGTGACGCCGGATCAGGCCACGATTAAACGGCTGCAAACGGCTTGCGATGTGGATGGCGTGGTGATCTATGGCGCCTGCCCCACAACCGAACCGTCCGATTACGAAATGCGCGCGTTTATGGTGGAATGCGGCGCCTTGATTGAAGATCCGGTAACCGGCAGCGCCAACGCCTGCCTGGCGCGCTTATTGAAGGCCAACCGCTTTCCCGACGGCGGCCAGACCGCACAGGGCTACCAGGTGCGCCAGGGCACCCAACTGAATCGAGATGGCCGCGTGAGCGTGAGTTTTATTGACGGCGAACCCTGGATCGGCGGGCACTGCCGCACCCTGATTGATGGCACATTGGGTATTTAGTTTTTGGGGTAAGAAGATAGTGAGCATCTTTTGGGAACGTCAATTAGCAACGCTCAAAGCCTATGTTTAGCTGTTCTTCATTACATAGGTCAACAAACTGCTGAGAGACAATTATTCTTTCACAATAGATGCTATCCCTGGCAATAAAGAACTCCCTGTCACACTTGTAAGCAGGCACATCAATGAGCTTGCTTCCATCTTCAAGTTCTCTGAACGTCGAAGCTTCCTCATTAATAATTGGAAAATAATTATTCACTTTACACAGAAAAATCGTTTCAGTTACGTTTTCTACCGCGCACTCATAGAATGACATCTCAGACGAAACCTTACGTTCAAATACAGCCTTAGCCCTTTTTGAAAAAATTGGAATTCCGAGACTGGCAGGAAAATAGTCATGCAAATTAAAAATATCGCTACTCAAAACGCTTGGCACTTTCCCTTTTGGCAGTGAGTAGAATAGGAACTTACCATCACCTTCATTCCAAATAAAAAAGCTGGACAATCTTGATTTCGGATCGGGAAAGCAAATCAAGTTATCGCCAAATGTAAAGCTACTGAAAGTATAGAAGTTCATGTCACTCTCACTCAACCTAATTTAACGATGTTGCATTTTATTTTCTTTCTTGCCAAGCGCTCTTTAATTAGAGAAAAAATAGCATCCCAATCACCACCTCCCAATCCTGCACCAATCATAGGCAATTGTATACTAAGCCTTTCTTTTTATGCATAATCAGAAACCAGACTTAGACATTCTTTAAGTGCTTCATATGAAACATACTGAGCATTATCATCTTTACTTTTCTTTAGTCCATCCTGAGCCAACACATTTGCAACATATACCCGCTCATTTTCGTTCACACAGATGAACTGTACATTCCCAAGAAAAAAATCCTTTTTTTCAGAGAACCACTTTAAATATTCTTCCTTTACTGCTGGATAGCGTTTTGATAGAGGAACAACAAAGCCTTTTCCCCACTTACCCTTGTTATTCACAATATGAATGATCATTTTAGATTTTGACAAAGGAATAGATACATCACCATAGCTAAAACTGACATAATCATTCAAAACATCAGAGGTGATTGTCTTATTCCATTCACTTTCAAATTCAAGACTAGTTATCAACTTTGACTCAGAAAGATCAAGCTCACTTTTCTTACCATCATAAAGTAAAAAACCTATATCTTCGTGCCAATCTTCCAGAGATGAGGATGAATAATACAAATCATTTATTATAGTTATTTGTCTTGTTGCAACATTGCCATTAAACTCGGTATAGATCCTCCCTTCGCCAGAAATGAGTTCACATGTGCCTTTATAATAATTCTTATCGGACTCCACAGTTCTTTCCTCCTCCTACGACAGATGGAATAAGTTATTTATAACAGTCAATCACCATGTTACTTACAATAACCCTCTAATTTTCAATACCACTATCAAAAAACTCAAAGCTTCAATTAACTACTAGCATTCAATAATCTCGAAATCCTTTTAACTATGAAATAAGAAAACCGAAAAAATTATTTGATTCTAAAGACAATAGCCGCTCATCGTCACCTGCCTTATATTTTAAGAAAACCCCTGAGAACGGATCGTCACTATAATTTACTCCAACTATGCTAACCTCCTGCTCAGTTTTAAATGACTGGGAATAAATTGACATCATGGAAAACTTATCATCCTCATCCACCTCAAACCATGGAACGATGTTTTCAACTAAACGTGAATTAACAATCCCATCATTACCGATGTAAACCTCAAAAATAGCCTCACCTGATATAAAGTAAATCCTGTCATACATCGGGTGAAAAACCGGCGGCGTATCCGAAGCTATGTAGCCAGTGACAACTATATCACTCACCCCAAATTTAATTACATGCCCACTAAACTTACTCATATACTCCATAAGCTAACGCCAGAATGAAAAATCAGATATGAAAATTTCGTTTATTATCACCCCGGCAGGAATATAGTTTATCGCATCGGCGATCTCATCATATGGAGGTGGGAGGATAAACGAAACACCAAAGTCATCATTAATAATGATTGAACCATTGTATATTTTCTGTGATGTCGTCAGCTTGATTATATCTATTATTTTCATTCCTGGGAATATGATTCCATTGTAGCTTCCTTGATAATGAGCATTACATCCAAGTGACAAAATGACACCGTTTTTATCAGTTACGACGGTCAAGGTATTGTCGACTGTATATGACTTTCGCTCACTCCCGTCAGGTAGGAAGTAGCTTTTAATCTTAACGCTAAATCTGGAGTGCATTTCATTAATATATAATGAAATATTTCCATTTATAGCGACATTTCCCATGGAAACACCCGACACAATCCTAGCCTTAAAATCAATCATATTAGACACCGTAATATTAAATTATTTATCAATGTATACGGATGGATATTTCAAAATTATCAAACCTGCTCTTTTAGATACTTTTCATTCTAGACATTCTGAATCGACTGAGAATTGCAGACTCTAACAACATCACTTGTTTTGATCATTAAAAGCCAGTGTGTTTCTCTCAAGCTTGTGATCTTTTATATAACCACCCTCCCATTCAAAATAATCATTCGGTGCTGTACGAGGAAAACCCTTCTCAAAATATCTATCACCATGTGACATTACCATACCCCAATAATATTCATCCTCATGACCTAACATACAGGCCTCCATAAAACTCTTGGGTGGTGTTGTAAACATAGGTGTATTGTTAATTATGTAACTTGCTTCCTCTTCACTTTTTCTTCCATAAAAAACAATCACTCCATAAATAATATGGACCCAAGAATAAAAATTCATAATGACACTTTCATTTTTATTAGATTCATTCAAAAATATCAGCTTATCAATTAATCTATTATTTTCAAACATATTAATCATTACCCACCTAGATTATACACCGTGTCACTTACTTCCAATAACGCACTAATCCGATCAATGTAACACCAGAAAATATCCGCCGAACAGTCGCCGTTGTCACATCACTCCTGCGACAACCGACGGTGCTGCCACAGGAGGCTTATAAACTCTTCGAACTATGTGGTTAGTAAGAGAGAGTATTACCCTCCTATTAAGACACTTATCTTGGTTTAAATGGATGAAGACATTGTTTAAAGACCTCCCTCATAGTCTCGTCACTCATTTTACTTAAAGAATCATGTTGATATTTATTAATTTTGTTCATTACTGCAATCTCATTATCCGGGTTTTGTATGTCATAAAACTTTCGCTCAAACTCTCCAAGATAATCAATATCAATCAACTTATCAAAGAAACTATTGATTGCATAACTGCCAGCATACTCTAATGACTCAACATCATTACAAGAAAACTTAACATACATTATAAGTTTCTTCAGTGCACTAATTTCAGCCTGAGTAACAATCATTTTCTTTTTATTTTCATCCACCACAACTCCCCCTTGCCTTAATCTGATTAAAGGTTAATTTACTTCTCGTTTCATAATTCATTTTAGATACTATGGAATAAGGATTTCCACCAGAGTAAAGGACGTCTTTTAATTTCAGCCTTCCATTATGAATGTATTCAAGGGCGGATGACTGTTTTATGTTACTCATTTGCACAGGATCTGCTTTAAAGATAATGGCATAATCACCTCTTCCTACATGCTTAGGATCATTAATAAGAATGTCCCGCATGACATCGTTAGGTGACATAAGTATATCTGTTATATAAACCTTCCCCTTGGCGTTAGCCTCGAGAACTCCTGTTTTCATTATACTCTCAAAACCGCTTTTATCCGTATAATGTATAAAGACACTATCACCACTCAACCCCAGCGGATCCACCCACATCAGCGGGTTCGGCGCATACTGATAAAGGTTCAACCCGCCACGCAACCCTATCGGATCCTGCGTGGTGAAACGCCCCACCTCGGGTTCGTAGTAGCGGAACAGGTTGTAGTGCAGGCCGCTTTCGTCGTCCTGATATTGCCCGGCGTAGCGCAGCGGCTGCTGATATTGCGCGCCCTGCCGCTTCGCCGCGCCGGCCACCGTCTGGCCCTGCAGCTTGCCGAAGGTATCGTATTGCCCGGACCAGCACAGGTTGCCCGCCGCGTCGGTCACCTCCAGCGGTGCGCTGTTCAGATCGGTGTGATACCAGTAAATATCTGCCGAGCGGCTGTCGCCCGCCTGCTCCAGCGCCGCCAGCGGGCTCCACGGGCTGACCGGATCGTAGCTCCAGCTGCGGCGGCTGCCGTCTTCGCGCTGCTCCTGCAGCAAACGGTAACCCTGCCACAGGAAACGGGTCGTCTGTTCGGTTTTGCCCCTGTAGCGCACCGCCTTGCGGCTGCGGCGGCCCAGCGCATCGTAATGGTACTGCGCCTCGAACTCGCCCTGCGGGCCGCGGCCGTGCGCCTGCACCAGCCGGTTGTCGGCGTCGTAGCGGTAGTGCTGTTCGTACAGGCCGTTGCGCCGGCTGATCAGGTTGCCCCAGGCGTCGTAACGGTAAAACAGTTTTTGCCAGTGCGTCAGCCGGTTGTCGGCGATCGGCGCCAGCGGCAGGTGCGCGTCGATGTCGCTCTGCGGGCTGCGCTCGCCCAGCAGGTTATCCGCAAGATCGTACACCAGCCGCGCGCCCGGTTTGCCCTGATTAGGTTCGCGGTGTTGCAGCAGGCGGCCTTCAGCGTCGTAACCGTAGTGCACTTCGCCGCGCAGCGCGTCGCTCACCCCGGCGAGCTCGCCGCGGCCGGTATAGCGATAAGCGCGCCACAGCACGCCGTCTTCCGGCCGGGTCAGTTTGTCGTGGCCGAAGGCGCTGCTCTGCCAGCTGCGGCGGCCCATGGCGTCGTAACGCCGCTGCTGCTGCAGCGCGCCCTGGCTGCGGCCGGTTTCCCGGTGCAGGCGATCGCGGGTGAATTCGCTCACCACCTGCTGGTTGAATTTAATGGCGCTGGCGTGGCCGGAGCCGTAATACAGCCACTGCAGGCGATCGCCCTGCGGCAGCGTCAGCGCCTGCAGGTTGGCCAACGCATCCCACTGGTATTGCAGCTCGCCGTTCACGCCCTGCTCGCCGAGCAGCCGCCCGGCGGCGTCATAGCGCATCTGCACGCTGTCCGGCTCGATGCCCAGCGCCGCACCGCTCGCCGTCGGCAGGCGGTTCAGCTCGCGCAGCCGCCCCATGGCGTCGAAGCGGTAATGCCATTCCGCGCTGGCGTTGCCGCGCCAGACCAGTTGCCCGGCCTCGTCGAAGCGGAAGCGCTGTTCGCGCTGCGTCAGTTCACCCGCGCTGCCCGGCAGGCCGACCTCGCGGTGCTCCTCCAGCAGCCCGGCCGCGCCGTAGCGATAATAGTGGCGAGTGTCGTCCGGGCGCTCTTCGGCCAGCACGCGGCCCACCGCATCGTAGCTGAAGCGGTATTCGCCGCCGTTGCCGTTCTCCAGCCGCGTCAGCCAGCCCTGCGGGCTGTAGTGATAGCGCCGGGTGCGGTTAATGCGGTCGGTGATGCTGACCGGCAACCCCAGGGCGTTGTACTGCCAGCGGGTCAGGCTGCCCAGCGCGTCCTGATGTTCGGCCAGCTGGCCGTGCGCATTCCAGTTAAAGCGCTCTTCGCCGCCGTCCGGGTGGATCAGGGTGTGCAAGCGCCCGCCGTTATCCCACCGGTAGCGCGTCTGGTGGCCTTCGGCATCGGTCTGCGCCGTCAGTTGCCCCAGCGCATCGTAGGTATAAGCCGTCACGCTGCCGGAACAGTCGGTGTAGCGCGTCAGCTGGCCGCGGGCGTCCCACTCCAGCTTCACTTCCCCGCCCAGCGCGTCGATCACGCCGGCCGGCAGGCTCTCTTCGTCATCCGGATAGCGGTACAGCGTGGCGTGGCCCAGGGCATCGACATAGCGCGTCGGGCGCCCCAGCGTGTCCCAGTGCTGCGCTTCGCTGCTGCCGTCCGGGTACGCGACGGCGAACAGTCGGCCGCTGTTGCGCGAATATTGATAACGCGTCACGCGGCCGAGCGGATCGGTCTCCGACAGCAGGCGGCCGTAAGGATCCCATTCGCTCTGGCGCTGCGCGCCGCCGGGCAGCAGCACGCTGCACAGCTCGCCGCGTTGGTAGATAAAGCCGTAGCGGCGCTGGTCGAAATCGGTGTACTGCGCCACGTTGTCGTCGTCATCCAGCCGCCACTCCGCCCGCTTGCCGTCGCCGCGCACCGCGCTGCGGCGCCCGCCGGCGAAGTCATAGCCGAACTCCAGCGATTCTCCGGCACTGTTGCGGTAGGCCGTCACGCGCGGCACGCCGTCGATCTCTTGCCATTGGTATTCGTTCAGCAGCCCGGCGGCGTCCTGGTGGCTGATCATCAGACCGTCGCGCCAGCCGAAGCGGCGCGTTACCTCACCGGCGCGGTTGCTCACCGTCGTCAGTTGGCCCTGCTCATCGTAGCCGTAGCGCGCCAGCGTCCGTTCGCCTTCGGCGGTTTGCAGCGCCACTTCGCGCAGGCGGCCCTGCGCATAGCGGCACATCAGGCGCTGCCCGGCGCTGTCCACCAGTTCGCTCAGCAACCCTTCGTCGTCGTAAAACAGCGAGGTGGCGTTGCCGATGGCGTCGGTGATCATGCTGAGCCGACTCAGCTGGTCGCCCGCCAGCGGCGGGTAGTGGAAAATCTGTTCGCCGACGTCAAACAGCTGCCAGCTGCCGTCGTCGTTGTGCATCAGCCAGCATTTTTCGGCTTCGCAGTAGGTTTTGTGGCCGCGCGGCACCCTGGGGAAAGCGACGAAGTCGCCGGAAGGCGCGCGCCACACCAGGCCGTCCTGATACGGCTGCAGGCTGCTCTCCCAGAACAGGTTCCAGCCGCGGCCCAGTACGCTGTCGCCGGGGTTGCCGCTGCGCCAATAGCGCTGCCAGGCAACCGGCAGGCGCGAAGGCAGCACGAAATCGAGATCGTCTTCGCCGTCGAGGAATTTCTGGCCGCTGACGATATCCACCGGCCGGGCGATAATGCCGACGGCGGCAGTCGCGGTCATCAGGGTGCCGGCGCGACAGGCGATGCGCGCCAGCTTGTTGATGCCGGGCAGCTTGCCCAGCAGTTTGCCCAGCGCCCCCAGCTTGCCGGCGGCGCCGCCCACGCCGCCCACCAGGCCGGCGAACAGCAGCGTCAGATCAGAGACCTTGTACAGCCAATCCGGCACTTCAGGCTTGATCGGCAAGGTGGTGACGGTGCCGCCGCCGATAAACACGTTGGGCGAGCCTTCCATCACCTGCGCGTCGCAGTTGGTTTTGTCCCCCACGCGTGAGGCGGGTTGGCCGTTGATGCTGACCTTGTCGGAGCCCTGCGCCATCTGCATGCTCGGGCCGTCGTCGCTGCAGGCCACCTGGCTATTGGTGGCGAGCGCGGCGGGTTTGCCGTTGATGAAGACGTTGGGGGAGCCGGTGACGATATTGCCTTTGGGGGTCAGGCTACCGGCACCGGCGTCAGCAATGCCGTCGCGCGCCGCGGTGGCCGCCTCCCCGGTGAGATACCCCACCGCCAGGCTGGCGCCGATCAGCAGCACACCGACGCCGATACAGGAAGCCGCCAGGCCGGCGACGAACAGCGCACCCGCCGCCACCGCGCCTGCGGCGGCGATCAGGCCGCCGACAAGGGTGCCGGCAATCATGCCGGCCAGGGCATGGGAGTGCCCGATGGTATCGCCGACGCGGGCCGCTTCGGTCATCGTAAGGTCCTTTTACGTGAAGAGTTCATCGTTATGCCGCCCGGTAGCTGTTCAGCACCTGCAACAGCAGGGCGTCGTCTTGCGGCGTCAGCTTGCGCGCCATCGCCAGGGTGAACACCAGCACCCGGCCTTCCGCCAGCGCGAACACCGCCTGGTTTTGCCAGATGCGCTTGCCGTCGCGCAGGTAGCTGGCGCGCACCCATTCACCGGCGGTTAATCCATCGCCCAGCGTCGCCGGCTCGCGGCTTTTGAACGCCCAGCCTTTCAGCCCCTGCGCCAGCGCATCGAGCTGACGGGTGACGTAGCCTTCCAGGTTCTCCGCCGGCTGCAGCGCATCGCGGGAAATATTGATTGAGGGGGAAACATCATCGCCGGCCAACAGCACGTTGACGGTGCGATCGGCATAGCCTTCCGGCAAAGCGACGCTGCCTTCGCTGAAAGCGCAGCGGGATAAAGCGGACATGCGAGGATCCTTTTGCATAAATAATGCTTAAGCATCGCATAACTTAGCCTTGAAATAAAACCATCAGGCACCGCCAATGTTGCGCGGCGTGACCGCGTTCACTGTGTACAAGGCCGTGGCCGGAACCTTGCCCGGGATCGGGCCGTAACATTACAGAATTATCTGAAACCATCGGCGCGCCGACGCCCTGATTATGGCTATACTCGGCTATCGCCCTTTTCAGGAGATCAGGATGCTGAGATTCACCCGTAGCGCGCTGCTGTGCACCACGCTGGCCGCGTTCCCCGCCGCCGCCGAAACGCCGAAGTTCGGCCCGGAGCTGCAGGGTTTTCACTACCCTTACCCGTTACAGCAGTTCAGCTTCACCTCGCAGGGGCAGCCGTTAAAAATGGGCTATATGGACGTGCCGCCGGAAGGCACCGCCAATGGCCGCACCGCGCTGTTGCTGCACGGTAAAAACTTCTGCGCCGCCACCTGGCAGGACACCATCAAGGCACTGAGCAAGGCCGGCTACCGCGTCATCGCACCGGATCAAATCGGCTTTTGCTCCTCCACCAAACCGGCGCATTACCAGTACAGCTTCCAGCAGCTGGCGCAAAACACCCACGGCCTGTTGCAGAACCTGAAAATCAGCCGGACCATCGTCATCGGGCACTCCACCGGCGGCATGCTGGCCACGCGCTACAGCCTGATGTATCCGCAGGCAGTGGAGCAACTGGTCATGGTCAACCCGATCGGCCTCGAGGACTGGAAGGCCAAAGGCGTGCCGTGGCGCAGCGTCGATCAATGGTTCAAGCGCGAGCTGAACACCACCGCCGAGGGCATCCGCAACTATGAGCAGCGCACCTACTACGGCGGCCGCTGGAAGCCGGAGTACGATCGCTGGGTGGATATGCTGGCCGGGCTGAACAACGGGCCGGGCCATCGCCTGGTGGCGTGGAACTCGGCGCTGATCTACGACATGATCTTCACCCAGCCGGTGTATTACGAGTTCAAGGATCTGCAAACCCCCACCACGCTGATGATCGGCACCGCCGACACCACCGCCATCGGCAGCGATATCGCCCCGCCGGCGGTCAAGGCCAAAATCGGGCATTACGCGGAGCTGGGCAAACAGGCGGCGAAGCTGATCCCGCACGCCACGCTGATCGAGTTCGCCGGGCTGGGCCATGCGCCGCAAATGGAGGAGCCGGCGCGTTTCCATCAGGCACTGCTCAAGGCGCTGCAGCCCTGAGCGGCCGGTTGGCGCAGCCGCCGCGCGGCGGCTAAACTTTCAGCTAGCACTCAACGGCAGGAGACAGCCATGCGACAGATTATTGCCAGCGCCTTCGTCAGCCTCGACGGCGTGATGCAGGCGCCGGGCGGGCAGGACGAAGACCGCAGCGGCGGCTTTCGCTTCGGCGGCTGGACCGCGCCTTACTGGGATGACGCCATTGCGGAAACGATGAGCGATCTTTTCTCGACGCCGTTCGATCTGCTGCTGGGGCGGCGCACCTACGACATTTTCGCCGGCTACTGGCCGCAGATCACCGACGAGGCCGATCCGTTTTCCGCCGACATCGCCCGCGTGTTCAATCAGGCCACCAAGTACGTCGCCACCCACCACGGCGAGACGCTGGCGTGGGAAAACAGCCAGTGGCTGGGGCGGGACATCCTCGCCCGGCTGCGCGAGCTGAAGCGCACCCAAGGGCCGGTGCTGCTGGTGCAGGGCAGCAGCACGCTGATGCAACAGCTGCTGGCTAACGATCTGGTGGACGAACTGCGCCTGCTCACCTACCCGGTGCTGCTTGGCGGCGGCAAGCGGCTGTTCGATGACAACGCGGCGCCGGCGGCCTTCACGCTAGCCCATTCGGTGGTCTCGCCCGGCGGCGTGATCGTGGCCCACTACCGCCGCGCCGGCGCGGTGACGACCGGCTCCTTCGTGGCGGAAAGCGCGGCGGCGGCCCAGCCGTAAAAAAAGGGCCGTTCGGCCCTTTTCTCTTTCCCCTTCATCACCCTCAGGCAAACAGAATATCGCTCTGCTCCACCTGCCCGACCACATGGATCTTGAAGTCGGCGGCATAGCTGTTGCTCTGGGTGTTCATCAGCAGATCGGTGGTGCCGTTGAAGGCGTCGAAGTTGAGCTGGATCTCGCCTTTCTGGCCGCTGAAGGCGCTGCCGCTGTCGATAAAGCGCAGCTCGCTCAGGCTGTTGTTGAAGCGCAGGCCGGAGAGATCGATCTTGTCGATGCCGTGCTCGAAGTCTTCAATCACGTCGAACGCCGCCACCGTGGACTCTTTGGCATTGAGATAGACGAAATAGTCGGTGAAGTTGTTGGCATCTTTGCCGCCCCACAGATGATCCGCCCCCAGGCCGCCGTACAGGATGTCGGAACCGGCGTTGCCCGCCAGCAGGTTGTCCTGATCGTTGCCGATGATCACATCACGCCCGCTGCCGCCGATGGCGTTCTCGATGATCGCCCCGCGCGCGATGGCGACGTTCTGCGTGCCGCCGCCGACGCTGGAGAACGCCCCGTCGTTCAGGTTGATCATCTGCTGCTGGCTGTAGCCGGAGAAGTCCAGCGTGTCGTTGCCGCCGGCGTCCCACACCGCGAAGTTGACCGGTTTGCCGTTGTCCGCCGTGGCGGTCAGGAAATCGCGCCCGGTGTTGGAGTTGAAGCCGTACACCGTGTCGCCGGTGCGGGTGCTCATATTGGCGCCGTACAATTTTTGGATCGCGGCGATGTCATCCACCATCGGGCCATAGCCATACATCCCTTTGGTGTCGGCGCCGGTGTAACCGGCGTTGAAATAGCTCATGATCGAGTATTGCAACGAATCCTGATAGTAAGCCGCGTCGTTCTGGTAGCTCGGATTGCCCAACGAGGCATCATAAGATCCCGGGTGCGCCAGCCCCAGGGCATGCCCCAGCTCGTGGGTGAAGGTCTGGCTGCTGAAGTCGCCGCTAACCGGCACCTGATGGGTGGCGAAGTTTTTGTTGAACCACACCGTGCCGGCAAAGGCGTTATCGCTACCCGGTTTGGAACTCGGCGGGTAATAGGCGTACGCGTTGATGGCATTCGGGCCGCTGCCCTCAGCGGCGCTGCCGTCGGCGCGCTGGGTGAAATACGCGAAGGTGATGTCCGCGCGGTGGTTGATATCGGTGGATGCCGTTTCGGTAAAGGTCACGTTCGCCACGTCGGCCCACGCCTGCATCGATTTCAGCGCCTGTGCCTGCGCCGCCTGAGTCAGCGGTTGCAGCCCCTTGTCACCGTCACCGGTCTGGCCGATGCGGTTCAGTGCGCTCTGCGTCAGGAAGGAATAGGTCAGCGCCACCGGCTGGTGATACACCTGATCGCCGTTGTGCGTCAGGCCCGGCCGCGTCAGCTGATCGGCGGCGCGATCGAAGCTGAAGTTATCGCGGATTTTACCCAGGTTGTTGATGGCTGCCCCGCCGCGCTGGTTGCTGTACAGGTTGGCGTTGTCCAGCGTAAACAGCGCGCCGTAGCCCAATCCGTCATAGCGGCTGCCGGGCTGGTGATAGTAAAACTGATAGTTATGATCGTTGGGGGATGTGGCGGACAGGCTGGTGAACTCATCATCATCTTGCAAAATGTCGTTGTGGCGACTGCTCATTGCATTCTCCTTTTACACAGTAGGAACCCACTCGCTTTGTAAGACTATTCATCAGTCGTTCTAATCTAAGCCAAGGCTTAGGAATGACCAGTATAGTGACTCACCCCGGCGACGCGAGCCGGCGGCGCCGCGCATCATCGCGCCGGGCATTAAGACGGAAATAATCATAACGATTTGTATTAGCGCGGTATTAATGAGAAAGATAAGCGTATCGGCGGGCTAATGACTCGTCTTTTTGGACATGTTATCGCCGGTTAGATCAGAATAATCGAGGATTAAAAAACCTAATCCTTGCCTCATCATCCCGCAGGGAACATGCTAAGGTGTGAACGGACAGCCGAAAGGAGTGACCCGATGCCAATCCATTTTCTTATGCGCGCCTTGCGCCGCGCCAGCCTGACAGGAGTCGTTATGAGCGTATTGTGCAGCAGTGCCCTGGGCAGTTCACTGCCGTTGCTGGAACCCGCCGCGCTGAAGGGCGACTGGCTGCTCGCCGCCATCGGCGACGGTAAAGCCGTTTGCGAGGTGCAACTGAGCGACGAAGCGGTAGCCAACACCAACGCCTTCCGCTTCAGCGCCTCCGCCCAGTGCCTGCAGCCGCTGGCGCTGCAAACGTTGCCGGTCGCCTGGCGGCCGACGCCGGACGGCATGACGCTGACCGACGCCGAAGGCGGCATGGTGGCGTTTCTGGCCCTGACCGCGCCAAAGCGCTATGAGCTGATCGATCGCAACGGCCCTTCACGCTTTATGCTGATCCCGCGCTAATCCCTCAGGCGAACAGCAAGCCGAGCAGCGCGCCGCCCGCCAGCACCCACAGCGGATGGAGGCGCTTGCTCATGCTCAATCCCGTCGCCAGCGCCACGATCGCCGCCAGCCGCCAGCTGGGTGCGGAAGCCTCGGCGATCAAGATACCGCTGGCCGCCACCAACCCCACGGTCAGCGGCACCAGCCCGGCCTGCACGATGCGGCGCCACGGGCGATCCTTAAAGCGCCGCCAGGCGCCCATCACCAGCAGCGTGACGATGGAAGACGGCCCGAACTTGGCGACCGAAGACACCAACAGCCCCGCCCAGCCGGCCACATGCCAGCCGACCAGCGGCACGATCATCATGTTCGGCCCCGGCGCGGCCTGCGCCATGGCGAACAGCGCGCTGAACTCCTGGGCGCTCATCCATTGATGCACCTCCACCACCTGCCGCTGCATCTCCGGCAGAATGGTCATGCCGCCGCCAAACGCCAACAGAGAAAGCTCGGTGAAGATCAGCGCCAGCGCAATCAACACCCCACTCATGACGGCCACCGCCACATCAGCAGAATGCTCAGCGGCGCCAACACCAGCATGGTCGGCAGCAGCGGCAGGCGCAGCCAGGCGATGGCGATCAATGCCAGCGCGACGATCGCCAGCGCCGGCCATTTACCGCGCAGCGGCAGCAGCATCTTGATCCCGGTCGAGAGCAGCAGCCCGGCGGCGGCGGCGGCCAGCCCGGCGAACACATGCTGCACATGCGGATCGTTTTGGAAGCGGGCGTAGACCACGCCCAGCCCCACCACGATCGCCGTCGGCGCGCTGATGAGGCCCAGCAAGGCGCACAGCGCGCCGCGCAGCCCGCGAAATTCCATGCCCACCGCCACCGACAGGTTGATCACGTTGCCGCCGGGCAGAAACTGGCACAGCCCGAGCAGCTCGGTGAACTGTTCGCCGCTCAGCCAGCGCCGGCGCTCCACCAGCATGCTGCGCGCCAGCGGCAGCACGCCGCCGAAGCCAATCAGCCCCAGCCACAGAAAGCCCACAAACAGCTCCGCGTTGCCCGGCGCGGCCGCCGGGTGCGGTTTTAACGTATTGATATCTGACATGACATTGCCATTCCATATCGCTTTTTTTGATGTCTGGTATCATGCGCGCCGCCGTGCCATGATGTCTAATGCATTCCGGAACAACTAAAGATACCTTTGAGGTATGGCTATGATCGAACTGCGTCGCCTGCGGGCATTCGTCACCGTGGTGGAAGAAGGCAACATCACCCGCGCCGCCGAGCGGCTGTTTATCCAGCAGCCGCCGCTCACCCGCCTGCTGCAGGGGCTGGAAGATGAACTGGGCGTCACCTTGTTGCAGCGCCTGCCGCGCGGCGTGCGCGTTACCGAAGCAGGCGGCGTGCTGTTCGAAGAAGCCCGCGCCCTGCTGGCGCGCGCCGAACGCCTGCGCGAAGCGGTGCAGCGCGCCGCTCGCGGCGAACAGGGGCACATCGCCATCGGCTTCACCAGCTCCGCCGCGCTGCACCCGTTCGTGCCCAACCTGCTCCGCCGCTACCGCGACATCTTGCCGGGCATCACCACCCAGCTGGAAGAAGCCGGCAGCGGCGAACTGATGGAGGCGTTGCTGGAACAGCGCCTCGACGCCGCCTTCGTGCGCTCGCCGGCCAGCGGCATTCCCGGCCTGAGCGTGGAGCCGGTGCTCAGCGAACCGATGATCGTCGCCCTGCCGCTGGGCCACCGGCTGGCACAAGAAACGCAGCCGCCGCTGCCGCTGGCCGAACTGGCCCACGAGGCGTTTATTCTCTATCGCCGCCCAGCCGGCCAGGGGCTGTACGACGCCATCCTGGCCGCCTGCCACCGCGCCGGCTTCAGCCCGCGCATCGTGCAGGAAGCGCCGCGCCTGCCGGCCACCCTCAGCCTGGTCGGCGCCGGGCTGGGGCTGTCAGTGGTGCCCGGCTCAATGCGGCGGCTGGGCGGCGACGGCATCGTCTACCGCACCCTCGCCGAAGAAGCGCAGCTCAGCGCCCCGCTTTACCTGGCGCTGCGCCGCAGCCCGGCTTCGCCGATCGTTGAGCGCTTTCGCGAACTGGTCGCCGAAGCGGTTCAGGCCTCCGGCTGATCGGTGATGCGCGTCAGGTGGATCATCAAATACAGCAGCTCATCGTTCGACATCTCCATTTGCAGCAGATTCTTCACGTAATCGCGGATCAGTAGCGCGCCGCGATAGGCGTGCGGGTACTCGGCGGTCATCTGGGCAAACAGAAAATCGGCCTTCGAGGCCATCTGCTTGCCGTCAATCATGCGCTGGATAAAGAACTGCATATGCACCAAAAAGCGCGCATAGTTCAGCGAATCGGTGTCGATATTGATGCGAAAGTGATACTTGATGATATTGAAAACATCTTTCAGCATCTTCACCGCCAGCAACGTGTGCTCCATGTTTTGCACTTCGGTCTGGCCATTGACCAGATGAAAGGCGATATTGCCCGCTTCCTCTTCGGGCAGATGGATATTCAGCCGCTGGTTAATGTATGCCAAGGCCTGCAGCCCCACCGCAAACTCTCGCGGGTAGAAGCGCTTCACCTCGAACAGCAGGCGGTTTTGGATGGCAATGCCCTTGTGATGACGCTCAATAGCGAAACTGATGTGATCCGCCAGCGTAAAGAAAATCTGTTCATTAATGTTGCCGTTCAGTTGGCGGTTGGCCTCACTGAGGATCATCTGCACAATTTCGATGTGTTCCGTCGGGGCAGTTTCAATCAGCCGCAGGTAATCGCGCCCCTTTTGCCCCTCCTGCACCACATACACTTTCTCAATGGCGGCCGGGTTGATCTCGTCTCCGGTTTTGCTGTTAAAACCAATTCCCTTACCCATAGCGATAACCTCACGGTTATCGTCGTCCGCGGTTAACACCAGACTGTTGTTGAGAACCTTAATGACTTTCATCGTCTCGGCCGTCACCCTGCTTATTTGCCTAACCGGCCATTGGCGGCGATAAGCCGCCGATACCAGTCAAAACTGCGTTTTTTGATGCGCCGCAGATCCTTAAGATCCCCTTCTCCGCGGTTCACGTAGATAAATCCATAGCGCTTGGCGTAGCCCTGATGCGTACTGACGACGTCAATCGCCGCCCACGGGCAGTAACCGAGCAGCTCGACGCCGTCGTTGATCGCCAGTCGCATCTGTTCGACATGCTGCCGCATAAATTCAATGCGATAGTCGTCGTCGATGGTCTCATCCGCCCGTAATTCATCCGGCGCGCCAATGCCGTTCTCCGTGATGAGTATCGGCAGGTGATAACGTTCGAAGGTTTTGCGCAGCGTTAAGCGCAAGCCAACCGGATCGATCACCCATCCGTAGCGCGTCTTGCCGACAAACGGGTTTTCCGCCGCACGATAAACACCCGGTTCGCCGAGCATGATTTGCTGATCGCCGGCGCGTGCGCTCACGTCTGAACCGTCGCCGCGGCTGGCGGCGATCGTGGCGGTGGAATAGTAATTGATCGCCACGTAATCCGGCCGCGCCGCCAACAGCAGCGCCGCGTCCTCCGGCTCGCGGTCCGGCGCCCAGCCCCGATCCTCGAGGTAACGCCAGGCCAGGGCGTTGTAGCGGCCATGCACCGCCACATCGAGAAAGCTCCAACAGCGCAATGTCTCCCAGTTGTGGGCGGCAATGGCATCCAGCGGATGGCAGGTCTCCTGATACATCGACGTGGTATTGATCGCCGGGCCAATTTTCCCGCCGGGACAGCGCTGATGGCATAATGCCATGACTTTGGCCTGAGCGACCAACATATGATGACTCTGCTGATACAGCGTCCGCTTGTCAGGCAACGCGCCGCCTTTGGGCATGCCGATGGCGCCGGGGTGCAGGATCATGGTGTTCTGTTCATTGATGGTGAGCCAATACTTCACCCGATCGCCGAAGGCGTCGAACAACACGCCGGCGTAGGCGACAAAAGCGTCGATGGTGGCGCGATTGGACCAGCCGCCCTGCTGCTCCAGCACATAAGGCAGATCGAAATGGTACAGCGTCACCACTGGCTCGATGCCGTGCGCCAGCAATTCGTCGATCAATTGCCGGTAAAACGCCAGCCCCGGCGCATTGACTGCGCCGACGCCATCGGGCAATACGCGCGTCCAGGCAACCGAAAACCGGTAGGCCTTTAACCCCAGTTCAGCGAACAGCTTCACATCCTCGCGAAAGCGATGATAGTGATCGCTGGCCACCGTAAAATCCGCCGTGCCTGCGGGATGTTCCAGCATATCGACGATCGACGGGCTTTTGCCGTCTTCATTCCATGCGCCCTCCACCTGATAAGCGGAAGTCGACGCGCCCCAGAGAAACTCGGCGGGAAAATCGTGCAAGCGTTGATAAATCATGCCGGCTCCTTATTGGCCTTCAGCGCCATAATCGTCTCACCGGCATGAACGCCATGCGGCTTAGGTAACGCCTGAACCTGAAACGCTTCGCTGTTGACTACCAAGACCGGCGTCGTCAAATCGAAGCCTAATGCGGCGATCGCGTCGATGTCAAAACGCACCAGCTCGTCGCCGACCTTGACGCGATCGCCGACCTGCAGTTCGGAGTCAAAGTGTTGGCCCCCCAGGTTTACCGTGTCGATGCCGATATGCAACAACAGCTCCGCACCGTTGTCGCCCTTGATGCCTACCGCATGTTTTGACGGCAGGAAAGTCACGATCTCGCCGTCCAGCGGCGCGCGCAGCACACCTTCCGAGGGTATGATCGCCATGCCCTGGCCCAACAAGCCTTGGGAGAAGACGTCATCGTTGACCTGATCCAACGTCACGGCTTTGCCGGTCAGCGGGCTGAAAACCGGCGATACTTCGTCGGCCGCCGCCACCTGAGTCTCTTCGTTCGCCTCCTCGATCGGATCGTCGAAGCCAAGGATCCAGGTCAGGGCAAAGGTCACGACGATGGCAATGGCGCATGTGATCAGCGCATGCACGATATTCATCGGGTTCTCACCGATAAACGCCGGCAAAGCGGCCAGGCCAGGAGAAACGAAGGCATAGCGCACCAACCCGCTCAACCCGGCGTAAATGCCGGCGCAGCCGCCGCCGATCATCGCCGCGATCAACGGCTTGCGCAGTTTCAGCGTTACCCCGTACAGCGAGGGTTCAGTGATCCCCAACAGCGCGGTAAAACCGGCGGAGGACGCCAACTGGCGCAAATTCGTGTTCTTGGTGCGGAATGCCACACACAGCGTCGCCGCGCCTTGCGCAATATTGGATGCCAACATGCCCGGCCCGTTAATCATCTCAAAACCGTTCCTGGTCAATTGGCCGGTGGCGATCGGTGTCATCGCCCAGGCGGTGCCGGTGATCACCAAAAACGGCTGCAGCCCGCCCATCAACATCGGAATCAGCCAGCCGGCCTTGCCATCGACGATCGCCGCCCCGGCGGCCACCATGTCATTGAGGAAAATGCCGAACGGCCCGACCACCACCAACGCCAGCGGCGCGGTGACCAGCAGCACAATCATCGGTTTGGTGAAGAACTTGATCATCGTCGGCGAAACCTTCTCGGCAAACCGCTCGATATAAGACATCAGCCACACGGTAAAAATGATCGGCAACACCGAGCCGGCATAATCCGCCAGCCGCACCGGAATGCCGAGAAAATCAATCGCGGTGCCCGCCGCCAGCATCTGAGCCAGATTAGGGTGCAGCAAGGCGCCGGCAAGAGTCATCGCCAGGATGGGGTTGCACTCGAATTTTATCGCGGCGCCGTAAGCCAACAGCACCGGCAGGAAGAAAAAGGCCGCATCGGCGACGGTATCCAGTAATCGATAGGTCGTGCCGGCGGGATCTATCGCCCCGGCCAGCTTGAGGATCGCCAGCAGCGCCTTGATCATCCCCGCGCCGGTAATGGCCGGGATCACCGGGGTAAAGGTCGTGGAAATCACGCTGATAATCCGCGACACCACGCCGCCTTTCGGCTGCTGCTTTTGAGCGCCCGTTTGCGGCTGGCCAATCTCTTTTTGCAGCACGCGGAACGTTTGCTGCACGTTATTGCCGACCACGATCTGAAACTGGCCGCCGCGCACCACTACGCTGATGACGCCCGGCAGGGCTTCAATCGCCTTCGAATCCACTTTGCTGTCGTCGTTGAATTCCATGCGCAAACGGGTCGCGCAGTGCGTCAGCTTGCTGACGTTGCCTTTACCGCCGACCCGCGCCAGTATTTCTAAGCCAAGTTTTTGATAGTCCATCGTTTTCCCCGATAAAATGCAAAAAAAAAGACCAAAATGGAAATGCGCCTCGTCACAAGGAGAAGTGCATTCCTATTTTGGTCTTGCCTGCTTTAGCAGTAACACGCCGCAATAAAAATGGGTGTGCGATCTTTTCGACCGCGCTAAAAGTATCGCCATACTTACGAATACTCGGCAATAGCCACGCGTCAGTGTTGTGAAAGGCGTCACGATTTAGCGTAAATGCACTGCAATGTCGCCACTGCACACTTTTTGCGCCCGCCTATAGCGCAATCGGAGAAAAACGCCCAAAAATAATGTGTTTCATTGACGCTTCATTTATTTAATCGCAGAGAAAGATTAATTCATCGCCATGACTATATAGATTAACAATGAATAATCAAACCCGCTCTCACTTAGTAACAAACGCAAACAAATAAGCGCCTACCCAATAAATTCCAGCCGCTAGGATTTAAGGGTCACAGCCTATTCCCGCCGATGACAAAAATACCTCTCAAGGGTAATTACACCTTCCCTGTCGCCTGCCACTGCAGGCGCACGGTTTTATATTGGAGAAAATGCTATGCTATCGCGTCGTGATATATTGAAAGTCTCCGCCGTCAGCGCGGCCGCCGCCGGCATGATCGGCGGCATCGCTAAAAATGCCGCTGCCGACGACCACCGCAATATCGTGCCTCCCAGCAGCTACCAGCCGCCTGCCGATGCGCAGCATCTCTACAAATACAAATTCACCGACAGCAAAAAACGCAGCCTGCCCAGCGGCTGGGCGCGCGAGGCTACCGTCGAGCAATTTCCGATCTCCGAAGGCGTGGCGGGCGTCGACATGACGCTGGAGCCGGGCGGCGTGCGCGAACTGCACTGGCACGCCATCGCCGCCGAATGGGCATTTATGCTGGAAGGCCATGCGCGCATCACCATCCTCGATCCCGAAGGCAAATGCGAAGTGGCGGATTTCGGCCCCGGCGACGTGTGGTATTTCCCGAAAGGCTACGGCCATTCCATTCAGGCGCTGGCGGACGGCGCGCATTTCATTCTGGCATTCGATAACGGGCACTTCTCCGAATTCGGCACCTTCAGCATCACCGATTGGGTGGCGCATATGCCGAAAGAGGTATTGGAAAAAAGCGTCGACATGCCGGCGGCGGTATTTTCCAAGGCCAAACAGGGTGAGGCCTATATTGTCGGCGGCGCCGTCCCGCCCACCTTGCCATTACCGAAAAACGACGGCGGATTAAATAACGCTCCGTTGACCCACCGTTATGAATTAATGAAGCAAAAGCCGTTCTTTGAAAATGACGCCGGGAGCGTGCATTTGGTGTCATCGAAAGAATTTCCCATTTCCACCACCATGACCGGCATCATCGAGATCGTGAAACCCGGCGCGATCCGGGAATTGCACTGGCACCCCAATGCCAACGAATGGCAATACTATATTGCCGGCAAAGGCCGCATGACGGTGTTCAGTTCGCACGGCCACGCGCAGACGGAAGAGTACGCCCCTTCAGACGTCGGCTACGTGCCGCAGGGCTTCGGCCATTACATCGAGAACATCGGCGATGAAGATTTGAAGGTGCTGATCGTGATGGACAACGGCATTTATCAGGATATTTCATTGTCCGACTGGCTGGCGAAAACCCCGGCCTACCTGCTGGCGGATAACTTCAACAATCAGGTTGAGGACTGGCAGGATCGGCCGAAAGACAAGCGAGTCATGTCACGGCGCAGCCGCTGACGCCACGGCGAGGGAGAGACTCCCTCGCCCTCCGGCCTGCGCTTACAGCGTGGCGTTAAAGAACGGCACCAGCTTCTCCAGCGCCTGGGCTACCGGCTCCGGTTTGTCGTAGAGATCGTAATGCGACCAGCCTTCCACCACCACCAGCTCTTTGTGCTGCGATTTGGCGCGGCGCACGATCTCATAGCCGTCGCGCAACGCGCCGAACAGGCCGGGTTTGCTGCCGACAATCACCAACAGCGGCTGGGTCAGCAGCACTTCCGCCAGGTGGAACGCATCCCAGCCCACGGCTACCGCATTATGGGAATACAGCGTCTTGTTTACGCCGTTCGGCTTCTCGCCGCGCGCCGTCCGGTAGTATTCCGTCGCCTCGCGCAGATCGATATCGGCGCCGTCTTTTTGCGCCGCCTCAACGCTTGGGTACAGGCCTACGTCCACGCGCAACGCCGCGCCGCGCGCCTCTGCGGTGCGCTGCCGGGCAATATCCTCCAGAAAAGCCACAGGATCGCCATTGGCCAACACGCCTTCGCGCATTACCCGGCCATAGTTGGCGCCGGTGATGGTCGCCACCGCTTTGATGCGCCGCTCCGTCATCGAAGCGTTGATGGCGTAACCGCCGCCGCCGCAGATGCCGAGCACGCCGATACGCTGATCATCAACGTAATCCAGCGTCACCAGATAATCGGTCACGACGCGAAAATCTTCCACGCGCTGAGCGGGATCTTCAATAAAGCGCGGTTCGCCGCCGCTCTCGCCCTGGAAGCTGGCGTCGAACGCGATGACCACAAAGCCGGCTTTCGCCAGCGCCGCGCCATAGACGTTGCCCGAGGTCTGCTCTTTGCAGCTGCCGATCGGGTGGGCGCTGATGATCGCCGGGTACTTTTTCCGCTCGTCGAAATCCGGCGGGAAATGGATATCCGCCGCGATGTCCCAATACTGACGCTTGATTTTGACCGTTTTCATCATGAGTTCCTCACAGGGTTGCTGGCTCGGGAAACGCGCTCGGCATCGCTTCCGCTGGGATAACGCTTACTTTAGACACCGTATTGTTCTTTGAGAAGCACAGGGAATGGACTACAGTGTTAAGCTGTGGTTTACAATGCGGAGCATATCGATGGATCCTTCCCTGCTTCCCTCACTGGCGTGGTTCGCGCATATCGCGCAGCACCGCAGCTTTACCAAAGCGGCGGCCCAAATGGGCGTTTCCCGCGCCGCGCTGTCGCAAAACCTGAAGGCGCTGGAAAAACAGCTGAACGTCAAGTTGCTCCACCGCACTACCCGCGATATGTCGCTCACGGAGGAAGGACAACGCCTGCTCGAGGCCCTGGCCCCCGCCCTCAGCGCGATCGAACACGCCGTCGGCACGCTGGAAGAGAGCCGCCACGAGCCGGCGGGGCTGCTGCGGATAAACGCCTCGCGCACGGCCGCCAAGCACTTTATCGAACCGCATGTCGGCGAATTTCTGGCGCGCTATCCCAGATTGAAGCTTGAACTGGTGATGGACGACGGCATGGCCAGCATCATTTCCGAAGGCTACGACGCCGGCGTGCGGCTGGGTGAAAGCCTCGCCGAGCATATGGTGGCGATCCCCATCACCCCGCAGGTGGAACTGGTGGCGGTGGCCACGCCTCAGTACCTCAGCCGTAACGGCACGCCCGCCACGCCGGCGGATCTGGTCAACCACAACTGCATCGCTTTTCGCCACGCAACCAGCGGCGCCATTTATCAATGGGAGTTTTCCACTATCGAGCGGCACGCGCGCCATACCTTTTCCGTCGAGCCGCAAGGCAGCATGATCACCAACGACGACGACGGCATGATCCGCGCCGCGTTGCAACATGTCGGCATTATTCAGCACTTTGATTTCGCCGTGAAGGCGCTGGTGGAACGCGGTGAACTGGTGCGGATCCTGCAGCCCTGGTCGCAGCCGTTTCCCGGCTTCTACCTGTATATCCCCTCCCGTGAGCACATGTCTTCCAAGGTCAGGGCGCTGCTGGACTTTCTGGTCGAGAAGCGCGCAGGCTAAGCCGGTTTATCAGTTGAACATTACAGAGATTTTTTCAGGTAGGAGCGTGTTATTTCATTGCCGCAATCCAACTCGCCAATCATTTGAAAACCCTGTTTCAGGTAGAAATTGGGCGCCTGAAAGCTAAACGTGTCCACGGCGACGCTGACGCATCCCAACTGTCTGGCATGAGCCTCTGCGGCTTCCAGCAGACGGTGACCTAAACGCCGGCCGCGCTGCGCTTCATCAATCCAAAGATAATGGATGTAAAAAACTGCCCCGTAAGACTCTGCATAAAGTCCCGCGATTATTTTCTCATCGTCGTCTTTATAATAAACACCATACTCGTGAGCATTTAATCCCATGAACTTTGAATTAAATCTATCGAGCTGGCCCTCCAGAAAGGAGCGTGCATCATTGTCATAATGCAACGTTAAATTTTCATTTTCCACAACGTGTTCCGCATATATAAAATAAAAAAGGAGGATTGGTTAATGCTTTATGGCCCGGCTGAATTCGGCAAAACGCATCAATAATCAGACTGCACAGGGGAAACACTGTACTCAATATTCGCTAAACAAACAGCAAACACATCTATCGATTTGGATTCGCACGCCTGCGGTTCGTTAAATCCTACCTGATATCTTCCCCCCTTCTTCAATGCTCATTCAGAGGCCTCCGGAAAGGCCTCTTATACACTTATACACTTATACACTCAGACGTTGTCGATAGAGACGAATTACGCCAACGACAGCAGCTTCGCGAGCAGCAACTCCGACATATTAAGCTCGGTGCTTAATACCACATGGCAGTTGGCATCGGGCTGCGGCGGATAGTTCCTATATCGTCCCCGCATATCGCACAGAGTTTGCCCGCGGCCTGGCCCGTCAGAATCATCGATCGTCACCTTCACGTTAGGTGCAAGGCAGGCGCCGATGCCCTGCACCGCCAACACCGCAGCCACCGGATCGTGCAGCGCGCAGGCTTTGCGGCCGTAGGTATTGATATAAAACTGGATATACCGCTCCAGCATTTGCCCTATCGCCTGCGCAAACCGGCTCTCGGCCGACAGCAGTTTGAGCCGATCCGCCTCTTCAAAAGTATGCGACATGGTGACATCAAGCGGCACCATCACGATATTCTTCATCGCCTTAAACACCATGGTCGCCGCCTCCGGATCGCAGGCAATATTCGCCTCCGCAACGGGCGTTCGGTTGCCGGGCGCCAGTGCCGCACCGCCCATGATCGTCAGCGTGCCGATAAGCTCCCCTAACGCGGGCTCAAGCTGCAAGGCTTTGGCGATGTTGGTCAGCGGGCCGGTCGCCAAGATGTCCAGCTCCCCCGGGTGCGCTCTGGCCAGCTCAACCAACAGGTCGGGGGCCGACAGCGGCGCCAGCTTGGCGTGTGAGGCTTCCAGCGCGATGTCGCCGATGCCGTTGTCACCGTGTATATGCTGCACATCGCAAAGATACGCCTGGCGCAGGTAATCCCGTTCCCCCACGGCGACGGGGATCTCGGGAAAACCGGCCAGGCGGGCAAGCTCCAGCGTATTTCTGGCTCCGGCATCGGCGGCGACGTTGCCGCAAACCGTGCCGATCGCCAGAATATCCACCTTGTCGCTTTCTGCGAGCAAATAGCCCAGCGCCATCGCATCATCGATGCCGGTATCGCAATCAAAATATAATTTTATTTTCTTCTCGCTCACCGCTTGTCTCCATTTTCTGTATTAAGAGAAGCAACCCAAGGAGCCATTTTCTTTCGATACTCCGTTTTTGCCTCGTCGCCGGCGAAACTGGCGGCAAAAGCATTCAGGGCCACATCGACGATATCCTGGGTGGAAAATGCAAATTCGCTCTGACAGATCAGATATTCATCCACCAACGTGGTGTGCAATAAGACCGGGTCGTCGGTATTGATGGTCGCGATGACCCCGGCATCCCGCAGCCGGCGCAGCGGATGCTCCGCGTAGCCGGGATAGACGCCCAGTTTGATGTTCGAGGTCAGGCATACGCCGATGGGGATACGCCGTTCAGCCAACAGTTCCACGACGGCCGGGTCGTCTATCGCCCGAACGCCGTGATCGATGCGGTCGGCCCCCAGCAGCAAGATGGCGTCGCGCACGCCCTCTGCGCCGCTCGACTCCCCGGCATGCACGGTTCGCTTCAACCCGGCCCTGCCCGCCTGGGCGAAAGCCTGCGCGAAACGCGCACCGCTGCCTTTGGTGACGGCCTCATTGCCATCGACGGACAGCGCGACCACTCTGGGGTGCCGCAGCGCGGTTAAAAAATCCACCAGCTCACTCGCCTCGGCGGCGGTTTGCCGGCGGAGCAAACTGACGCACAGCCCAACGGACGCCAATCCATCTTCTTCGGCCGCGCGCAAACCGGCGTCAATCGCGTCGATCATGTCACCGAGCCTGCCGCGCCACGCTTTCCAATGGGTCGGGTTGAAAATCAGATCGGCGTACAGCCCGCCATCCCGCGACAGCCGTTGTGCATAGGAGTAGCTTAACTGCGCCAGGCGTTCACGGCTGCTCACCAGGCTGCAGGACCAATCGAGGAAATCGAGAAAGTCGGCAAGCCCGTTAAAATTCAGCAGCTCGTCCTGCTTTCTGGGCATCGGTATCCCCGAGGATAACGCCCAGGCCGAGAGCTGTTCCGGCTCAAAGCAGCCCTCCAGATGCACATGCACTTCCGCCTTCGGCAGGGAAACCATCTGCGCTCGAGAGAGCGTGGTTTGGTTTACATTCCATTCCATAAAATGGCTCCCAAGGGTTATTTATGCAGGCCAACGAGCACGTTTTCGCGCACCGTGAGTGACGGCATGGGTGCGAAGGCCTCGTTGAAGGGGGAGTGAATGCGGTAAAAAACGCGGTGAGACGAGGAATGATCTAGGGTAAGCATCACAATATGTTAATCCTGTAATGAGTCAGACGGCAGGCCATCCAAAAATTCATCAACAGGTCAGTAACCTATGCATGCGGCAACCGGTGAAGGCGGACACACCTCTCATCACCGAAGCCGACACGGCATCACCCCATCCTCACTGCAACGCCCGATTTCCGTGGGCGCCGGCAATCATCGATGGGGCCGTTCTCTTACCTGAACCTATGTAAAACATGGCGTGTTAAAGCAGAGTCGCCGGGCAGCCGCTGTTATGCGCGGTAATCGCCAGCAATCAGCGCCAAAACACGCCGCCAAGCTTATGGAAGCCAGGGGGGCTTGTAAAGCCCTTCCCAACGCCGGGAACGTCAGGCCTTTCTCAGCAACAGCGCCCACAGCGCCAGCACGGCAAAGGCGATGTATATCGCCATAAAAAGGACAATGGCGGCGAACAAGGCGCTCACTACCCCTATTTTATCCGCCAGCCAACCTGCGGCCGGCGGCATGATATTGAACAAATAGACGATAAAGTAAAACTTCGACACCGCGTTCCACCCTGGCGCCGCAAGAGAGAGCTTATTGACCAGGATGGCACCGCCCACAAAAACCGCGCCGTACGAGAAGCCGGACAGCGCCAGACTCACCGCCGCGCTGGCCACAGAACTGCTTTCGAGCGCCATGGTCATCATCACCATGGAGAAAACCTGCGCAATCAGCCCTAACACCAAAGAAAACTCAGGCTTCAGAAAACGCGGGATCGTGAACTGCACCACGCCGGCCACCAGTAAATAACCGGTGGCGATATAGCCAAAGCCCGCGGGTGACTGAAGCCCGAAGACCTGGATCGCGGCCGTCGGCCCCAACGACAGGATCAGCGCGGCGTATGACCAGGAGATAAACACGCACAGCGCAAGCAGATAGAACAGCGGTTGGCTAAAACCGGCGCCCTTTTCTGCCGTTTTCGTGTCCGCAACGCCGAGGGTAGGCAATCCCTTCTTCGGCCAAAGCAGGACGATGGCGATCGCGGAGAGGAAAACCAACGCGGCGATGGTCACCGCCGGCGAAGTGAGCGGGTAAAACGCCAACTGGGCGTAAACGCTGCTGATCACCGGGCCCAGCGCCAGGCCGGTCACCAAAGCCAGGCTGCCCAACAGCGCGGCGCGTTTGGCGCTGTCGCCGCGGCTGACGTTGATCAACAAGATGTTGATGATGGCCGTGGCCGTACCGGCCCCTAAACCGGAAATAAACCTGAACAGGCACAGCGCCTGCAAAGAACGAGCAAAGGAAAAACACAGCGTTGGCACCACCACCACCATCAGCGACACCACCACCAGCAACCGGGCATTTTTATCGGTGATGGTGAGCCTGCGTGATAAAAACAAGGACAGCAATACGCCAAACCCGTAGGAAGAGAAAATGAAGGTCAGGTCAATATTGCTCAGATCAAGGGTTTCTTGATAGAGGGGATATAACGGCGTGGGGGAGCCGCTGTTCAACAAGATAAAAAATAAAGCGATCGTCAACGCCGCCAATAGGCTCACCTGGCTGCGGTTTGTCTGGTCAGAAGTCATTATGCCACCATCATGGAAAATACCGATCGTAGCACCCGGCCGGATCGCGAACTTTCGCGTTCGCACTTTTTTTCTTATCGTTCGGACAGGACGGCGGGTTAGCCTGTACACCGGCTGGCGCCTCACCCATAATGCGTTCATCTCGCCGCACTGTCGGGATCGTGCATAACGCTGGCGCAATAGCGACTATGCTCAACAGTAAACGCATCAAACAAGCAGGTAATAATGGATCCGTTATCCGATATTGTTTCCAGGCTAAAAATCAGCAGTCAGAAAATTGTGACGTTTGACATGAGCGCCAATACCAAAGCGCTGTTTCCCGACTATTCCGGGATGAAAATTTATATCGCCAAGCGCGGATCTTTTTTCATTAAACTGGCGGGCGACGCCAATAGTTACCCGATTGAACAAGGCGATGTGCTGATCTTATCCAGCGGACGCGAATTCAGCATTTTTGATAACCCTAACGCGCCGGCCATCGATATAACAAAAATTCACGTGATGAAAGACCGCTCCTCCTGCTTCAGCAACGGCGGGTGCGATTTCTCCTTTGTGGGTTGCCGCTTCGTATTTCAGATCAACGATACCTTCCGCTTTATTACCAGCCTGCCCGAACCCATCGTGATCAAAACGCAGCGGGAGGAGAACGCCGGCATCAAGGATTTCCTGAGCCGCCTCTCGTCGGAGATAGAAAATCCCGGCCCGGGCAGCGAGCTCATCACCGAGCATCTGCTGCAGATCATTTTGACGCAGGCGCTGCGCATGCTGCTCTCTTCCGGCGCGCTCGGCCGCGGCGAGGGTTGGTTTTACGCGATGGCGGACAAACATATCGGCCTGGCGCTGACCCGCATACACGACCAGCCGGGCAGGAAATGGCGCCTGGACGAGCTCGCCGGCATGGCCGGCATGTCGCGCACCGCCTTCACTACCCGCTTCAGAAAGCTGGCCGGCTACAGCGTCAACGAATACATTCGCATCTGGCGTTTTAGCCTGGCCATCGAGCGAATGGTCGCCAATAAAGAAAAAATATCCCAGATCGCCTTTGACCTGGGATATGAATCGGAAAGCGCCTTCAGCACCGCGTTCAAGAAAAGCATGGGCGCGTCGCCAAGGAGTTATATCGGCAGCCACATTTCCTGACGCGGCCAACGGCGGCACGTCCCTGTGCCGATCTTATCCTTATTCTGCAAACCAGGCCGCGGGCAGATCCGTCTGCAGCGTGATGGTTTTTATCTGCGTGTAGGCATTAAGCGTTTCCTTGCAGAACTCGCGGCCGATCCCGCTATTCTTGTAACCGCCGAACGCGGTGCCATCGGTAATGTTCGAGTAGCGGTTGATCCAAACGGACCCGGCTTCCAGCCGGTCTGCGGTCGCCAGGGCGTTTTTCAGGCTGCGGGTGTAGATCCCCGACGCCAGCCCATATTCGCTGTCGTTAGCCTGGGCGATCATCTCGTCGTAGTCTGACCATTTGATCAACGTCAGCACCGGCCCGAAAATTTCTTCCTGGCAAATGCGCATGCCATTTTCCGCAGCAAAGATCGTCGGCTCAATGAAGTAGCCGTGCTCACAGCCGGCGACGGCGCGGCGTTTGCCGCCGGTCAGCAGGGTAGCGCCCTCCTCGAGGCCGGTCCGAATATAAGCCAGCACCCGCTCGCCCTGCTTCTCAGAAACCAGGCAGCTGACCCGGGATTGCTCGGCCAGCGGTGAACCGACGCGCACCCGTTCGAAAGCCGTCACCAGTTTGGCGCTGAAACAGTCGTAAATGTCCGCGTGCACGAACAGCCGGGTGCCCGCCAGGCAGGACTGGCCGTTATTGTGGATGGCGGCAAAGGTCACGTTGTCCACCACCGCATCCATGTCCTCGATGTCCGGGAACACAATATTGGGGCTTTTCCCGCCCAGCTCCAGCGTGACGGGCACCAACCGCTCCGCGGCGGCTTTGGCCACCCGCTTGCCCACCTCCGTGCTGCCGGTGAACGAAAGTTTGCGCACCTTGCGGTTGCCGGTCAGCGCCGCCCCCGCCACGCTACCCAGCCCGGTAATGATATTGACGACGCCGGCAGGGAAAATGTTGGCGATCATCTTGCCCAGCTCCAGCGTGGAGAGCGAGGCGTTTTCATCGGCCTTCAGCACCACCGTGTTGCCGGTCACCAGCGCCGGCGCCAGCTTGAACGCTGCCATGATCGCCGGCGCATTCCAGGGGATAATCTGCCCACAGACGCCGAGCGGCTCGCGTTTTGCCAGGCTGTAGCCGTCCGCGATGCTTCTGCCGCTGTCTTCGTGCCCCATGACAACCGCGGCGAAATAGCGATAGTGTCTGACCGCCGTTTGATAATCGCGGCGCACTTCGCTGATACAGCGGCCCACATCCCGCGCGTCGATTTGCGCCATTCTTTCCAGATCGCTTTCCAGCACATCCGCCAACTGCGCCACCAGGCGGGCGCGGGCCTGCTGCCCTAATGCCTTCCAGGCGGGGAAAGCCGCTTCCGCCGCCAACACGGCCCGCTCGACGTCCCGTTCGTTGCAGTAGTGCAAATCCGCCAGGCGCTCCCCGGTCGAGGGGGAAATAACGGGATGAATGTCCGTGCCATCCAGCTCGAATACGCCGTTAATCAGTGGCCCGTAGGCTTTATCTAATGTCATTTCTGTTCCATTCTTCGCTAAATTAATGCAAACCACCGCCGACGATCAGGCTCTCGCCGGTCACCCAACCCGCCTCGTCCGAGGCGAGATAGGCCACGGCCGGGGCGATATCCTCCGGTGTGCCGATGCGCCCCAGCGGGGTGATGGATTCAATGTGCGTTTTAAAATCGGTATCGAAAAAGCCGCTGTCATGCACGCCTTCCGTGATGACCAAGCCAGGATTGACCGCATTGACCCGGATCTTGCGCCCGCCAAGCTCGTTGGCCAGCGTCTTGGTGATCGAATCCACCGCGGCTTTGGAAGCGGTATAAACCAGCGAATTGGCCGGCGTAAACGAGGTCACGCTGGAGCTGATATTGACGATGCTGCCGCCCGATTCAGGCATGGCGGCGACCGCCGCCTTGCAGCAATAAATCAGCCCTTTGACATTTAAATTGAAGTGCCTTTCATATTCCGCGTCGCTGAATGCTTCCAGGCTATTGGTGGCATAAACCCCGGCGTTATTGACCAACACGTCCAGGCGACCATACTGCTCGACAATGTTTTGCATCAGGCCATTGACTTCGGCCTCAATGCCGACATTGGCCTGCAGCGGAAAAGCGACGCCGCCCTGCTCATTGATCTCTTTAACCAACCGGTTAGCATCTTCACGCCCGCGGGAATAGTTAATGAAAACCACGGCGCCTTCGGCCGCCAGGCGTTTAGCAATGGCGGCGCCAATGCCCTTTGAACTGCCCGTCACCAGGGCAACTTTATTTTCAAAGCGTTTCATTCGTCATTCTCCTCAGTGTCTGTGAAACTCGGGAGAAGATTACGGTAAATGCTCGCCGTGCAGCATAGCGGGGCGAACATAAAACCTTATCGAACGAACAACTTCGCCCAAAAGAGAAGTGACACTTTTAGAGTAAACGCGCTGCCAAAATGGCGCAGGCTAATAACAGAATGACGCTACCGAAGCATTTATTGATATAAATCCCGATGACCGGACGCCGTTTTATCCTCAGCGCGATCTTTCCCGCCAGAAATACCAGGGGAATTTCAATCAGAAACATGATGACGATGAGTTCAATGCCTAATATCAGCATCTGCATTCCCGGCCTGCCCGCCTCCACCCGAATAAACTGCGGAATAAACGCCAGCATGAAAATAATGGCCTTGGGGTTAAGCAGATTGGTCAGGAATCCTTGCGAATAGAGCCTTTTGCGGCTTTTGCGCTCGCCGTGGCTTTCCAGGCCAATCGCATTTGCCTGGGTAAAAATGCCCAACCCGACCCACATGATGTACAGCGCGCCGCCGATAACGAAAAGCTGATACAGCAGCGGCGAAGAGGCGATCAGCGCCGTGACGCCGACAATCGCAAAACAGATATGGCATATCACCCCGGTCACCGCCCCCAATACGGTAATCAGCCCCGCTTTCGTTCCCTGGCTGACGGCGTTGGACAGTGCGCAAAGCATATCGGCGCCGGGAATAAGCGTTAAGACGGCGGCCGAAAGGGCAAATAAACCCAGCGTGGATAATTCGATGACCATGATTTTCTCGCGTCGTAAATAGGCGTATTGTCGGCCCCCGTAAGTCGGCGAGATAGAACGATATTGCTCACAGGCAGCGATCGCGATAGCCGCGCGGCGTCACGCCGTAACTCGACTTGAACGCCCTGCCCAGGTGCGACTGATCGGCGAACCCGCAGGCGACGGCAATTTCCGCGATGTCGCCGCCCCGGGATAGCAAGGCCTTCGCCTGCTGCAGCCTCAGCTGCCGCTGATAGCGGCTCGGCGACAAGCCGAATGTTGCCGAGAACTGGCGGCAAAGGTGATACCTGGACAGACCGGCGGCCTGCGCCAGCCTCTCCAGACGCACTTCCCGCGCCGGGTTATCGTGCAGATACTCTTTCGCCCTGCGCAAGCCCGGCGCGATGCCGGCGCCTGCCAATGACGCGCGCCGCGGGGAGCACACCGCCAACAGATCCGCCACACAGTGGCTCCAGACCACCTCCCGGTCGAAACGGCTGGATTGCGCCGCGGTCAATACCGTCGCGGCCTCACACAACCGGGTGGCGAAAGGCGCATGGTCGATGCGCTTCCCCTTCACTGCCGGCGGCAGAGGCATCTCCATGTTTTCCGCCGCGTCCAGCAGCATCTCGTGGCTGGGATAAAACATGAAATAATGGCATCCTTCTTCACCCAGCACCGTCCCGGCATGCATCTGCCCCGGCGCGATGAGGCTGACTTGCCCACGGCTGACGATACCGTCGGCATCGCCTTTAGCGCTGTTGTTATTGGCGCCGCGCAGGACAACGCCAATCGACCAGGTATCATGCCAATGCACGTCAAACCGATGGTCTGAAAAGTCCGCGACGAGCAGTTCAAGCCCGCCCAATGCGTCAAAACGATGCATAAATGCCGAATTGCCCATCCTCTTTTACCCGATTGCCGGTTATCCACAGCGGCCAAAATAACACACAACGTACGGCGTGAAAGCCCTGCGCTCTGCACGGAAGCGGCTTTCTGAACGTCAGAAAAAAGGGGCCGCCTGGCCCCTTCACATTGTTTATTTGCCTTCTTGCCTTGCTCTCATGCCGATTAATGAGGACTCATCGCGCCATAGTTCAACGGCTGCCAGTCGTAACCTTTCCCCTGTTTATTGATGTAGCCAAGGCCCGGGAAGGACAAATGCGCCCCTGCGACCAGCGCCCTTTGCTGCGCGAGGTCATCGAACAGCCGCTTGCGCTGCGCAACGGCGGCGGGGACGTCGATATCATAGGCGATGGCGACATTCGGATCGGGAAACTGCACGGAGGCGACGTGGATTATATCCCCCAGAATCACCATCTTTTTCCCTTTGCTTTCGACGGCGAACACGCTGTGCCCTGGCGTGTGCCCACGCGTATCGACAGCCGAAATGCCCGGGGTGAGCGCCTGATTGCCTTCGAACGTTTTCAGTTTCCCCGCCGTGACGTAAGGCTGCAGTGAGGCGATGGCGGCATCGAAGAAACGTTTATCTTTCTCTTCCGCCTGCCGCTTTTTCTCTTCGCTCAGCCAAAAGGCGACTTCGTCTTTTTCCACCCAGACGGTGGCGTTCGGGAAGGCGAGACGCTTGTCCGCCATCAACCCGCCCACATGATCGGGATGCAGGTGCGTTAAATAAATCTCATCCACCTGCTCCGCCTGATAGCCGGAAGCGTTCAGGTTTTTCATCATTTTTCCCAGCGTTTCGCCATGCAGCGCGCCGGTGCCGGCATCGACCAGAACCAGCTTGTTTCCGGTATTGATCAGGTAGGCGTTCACCGAGGTCGGCAACGGCAGCGACAGGTTGTTGGCCGCCATCGCCTTTTCAAGCTGCTGCGGCCGGGTGTTGATCAAGATTTTATCGGCGGGCATCGGGCTGATGCCGTCAGACAGGGCCGTCACTTCCACATCGCCCAGCATGATCCGGTAAAACCCGGGATTGTCTATTGCAGAAAAAGGCGCCGCGGCCATTGCAGCGGCAGAAAAAGCGGCGAAAAAGGTGCCAATAAGCAAATTGCGACGCATACGCATAGAAAACCTCGTAACGGTAAGAAAATACGGCTAAAAATTCCGGGAATGCCCCTGGCGATTTAAAACTCCTGCACGGTCGGCCTGATGACAATCTCACTCACGTCCACGTCCGAAGGCTGCTCGATCGCATAGGCGATGGCGCGCGCGATGGCATCGGCGGAAATTGCCTGGCTCTGGTAGAGTTCGCCAACGGCCTGCAAACTTTCCGCGTGCGAACTGCCTTGTTTCAGTTCGGTGTCGATCAGGCCGGGGGCGATCGTCGTGGTTCGGATCTTCCCGCCGACTTCGTGACGCAAACCTTCGGCGATCGCGCTGACCGCGAATTTCGTGCCGCTATAGACCGTGCCGCCGGGGCTGAACACCTTCTTGCCGGCAATGGAGGAAATGGTGATGTAATGACCGAATTGCTGCTTTTCGAACAGCGGCAAGGTTGCCGCGATGCCGTACAGTACGCCTTTCACATTGATATCGATCATCCGTTCCCATTCATCGACCTTCACGGCACTCAGCGGTGCGATCGCCATCAGCCCCGCGTTGTTGACCAAGACATCAATCTTGCCAAACTGCCTGACGGCCTGGGCGATCATCGCTTCGACCTCCTGACGCTTCGTCACATCCGCCTGCAGCGCCAACGCGGTGCCGCCGTCGCCAACGATTTTCCGAACCAGTGCGTCAAGACGATCTTTCCTGCGCGCCGCCACCACCACCGTTGCCCCCTGCGCGGCCAGATGTATTGCGGTCGCCTCGCCCAGCCCGCTGCTGGCGCCGGTAATCACCACCACTTTGCCTGAAATACGGTTCATCTCTCGTTCCTTTTGTTAGGGTCAGTGCGAATACTTTACCCACCGTTTTCGCCCGGTAAATGGAAGTGTTATGCTTTGAGAATTCCATTTTTTGGAACAAAGAGGTCAACGTGCAAAACAGACAAGAAGCCTTGCGCATTTTCTGCGCCGCCGCCGAGGAGATGAACTTTAAACACACGGCGACCAGGCTCGGCATTTCCCCGCAAAAAGTCACCCGAGCCATCAAAGAGCTCGAGTCGGTGCTCGGTGAGCAGCTGTTCCACCGCAATACCCGCAGCGTGAGAATCACGGATTTCGGCCTCGGCTTTCTTGAGCAGGCTAAAGCGGCGATGGATCAGTTGAACAGGCTGTTTCAGCCGCAGGGGAAAGCGGCGGAAGATCTCGGCGGCGTGGTGCGCATTACGGCGCCGCATACCTATGGCAGCGAGGTCGTCATGCCGATACTGGCGGAATTCGCGCGCCAGTATCCCGCGATCACGATCGAGTTCCACCTGTCGAATATCCACAGCGATCTCGTCGAAGAAAGAATTGATATCGGCATTCGCATCGGTTTTCTGCACGACCAAACCTGCATCGTTCGCCAACCCAGAACCATGCCTTTCCATCTGGTTGCTTCGCCGGCGTTGCTTGATCGCCTGCCGCCGCCGGAGCAGGTAGACCAGCTTGCCCATCTGCCGATTGTCGCGCTGGTGAACCGCAAAACCGGGCGCTACTGGCCCTGGGAGTTTAGCCAAAAACGTTATTTCTACCCGAAGTCCGCCGCCTTCGTCACCGATACGCCCGATATAGAGCGTAAAGCGGTGCTCGCCGGTTTAGGCTTTGGCCAACTGGCCGGGTATTTGGTTGAAAAACACCTCGCCGCGGGTGAGCTGGTGGCCGTTCTGCCGGGCGACGCTCCGCCGCCCTGGCCGGTCAACCTCTATCATACGCATCAGCATGCCTGCCCGGCGCGCGTGCGCGTAGTCTTTGACTATCTTTTCAATCAATTAAGCCAGGGCGATTAACCGCGGCTCACCTACAGGCCCCAAGCGGCTTAAATAATCATTTTGCAGGCGAAATAGATCAGTACGGCGGCCATGGTGATATTTACCGCTCTAAAGTGCCTCAGATAAGCTTTTTTGAGAAACGCCCCTGCGACCGCCCAGGTCAGCGTGCCCAAACACGCTATCAATGCAGTGACCAGGCATGCCCCTAAAATGAACAACAGGCCGCTACCGACCGGAATGATAAAAGCGGAAATGGCCGTTATGGTGAACAGTATGATTTTTGCATTGATAACCTGAAGAACAAAACCGCTGAGGAAACCATAACCACCTTCACGTTGTTCCTCGTCAAAACGGCTGCTGGTGGCAATTTTATATGCAAGCCAGACCAGATAAATAAAACCCAGCCCTCTTAAATAAACGACAGCCGCCGGAAAGGTGAGCAAGATCCAAGAGGTCAATGTACCCGTGACCAACATGGTCACGCCCATTCCGGCGCCTATTCCCAATAAAAAGGGGACACTGCGCCTAAGACCGAGCGCCATGACCGATGCCAACGCAACGATATTGTTGGGGCCAGGCGTGAAGGCAGTTGCAAAACTGTATGAAACCAAATCAATCATATTCCCTGTCATACCCGCCTCTTTGCGTTCGGTTAATGTCTTTATCGCACGTGCATAAATGCGCACAACGTTCACGATGAGAAAAACAGAAAGCGAGAGGGAGAGATAGAATGAAATTGCGCCTTCACGCGCGACGTCGATCGTTCTATGCAGAAGGAAGAAGCTGATTTACCTTGCTTTATAAAAAAAAGCGGCGATATCCGCGATATCGCCGCCTTTACCCTGCACGCCACCGTGGCGGCCGCGATGCGCTACTGCTTGCGTTGCTCCGCCACCTGTTTGGCGGTGACGTTGCCCTGCTTATCGCCGAAGTGGCCGACCACGAAGTTGGCGACCGCCGCCACTTCCTCGTCGGAATAGGCGCTGCCGAACGCCGGCATCATTTCATGCCGATCGCCGATGCTGATGCTCGTCCCCTTCAGAATGGCCTGCACCACGCTGCGCCCCTGCGGATCGTTCACCGCCGTACTGCCCACCAGCGACGCGTACTCGCTCTGGCGGCCCGGCCCGTTCCACTGGTGGCATCCGCTGCAGTCGTTGGCAAATACCCGGCGCCCGAGCGAACTGTCTTGCCCGCCCGGCAGGATCGGCGTGGAAGCCCCCGCGCCCTTCGGCTGCAGGTTCACCGCCGCCGCGCCGTCGCCGGCGATCGGTTCGATATCGCGCAGGTATTTCACCAGTGCCAGATTATCTTCCGGCGTCAGGAACTGCAGGCTGTTTTCCACCGCTTCCGCCATCGGGCCGGCGGCGCTGCTGCGCCCCGGCGCATGGCCGGTGGCCAGATATTGCGACAGCTGCTGGTCGCTCCAGCCGCCGATGCCGGTCTGTTTGTCCGGCGTGATGTTGGCGGCGAACCAGCCCTGCACCACTTCACCGCTCAGGTGCTTGCTCTGGTTGAGGCCGAACCCCAGATTGCGCGGCGTATGGCACTCGCCGCAGTGGCCCAGCGCCGTCGCCAGATAGGCGCCGCGGTTCCACTGCTCATCCTTGTTGAGATCCGGCGCAAAGCGCTGCTCATGGAAGAACGCCAGGTTCCAGAATTTCATGCCCCAGCGCTGGTTGAACGGGAACGACAGGTCGTTTTGCGGGTTGGTCTGTTTCACCGGCGGCAGGCTGAACAGATAATCCTTGATCGCCAGCACGTCGTCGCGGCTTAGTTCGGTGTACGAGGTATAAGGCATCGCCGGATACAGGTTGCCCTGCGGACCGATGCCCTCACGCACCGCGCGCACGAACTGATCGTCGCTCCAGTTGCCGATGCCGGTCTCCTTGTCGGCGGTGATGTTGGTGCCGTAAATGGTGCCGAACGGCAATTTGAAGGCGAAGCCGCCCGCATAAGGCGTGCCGCCCGGTGCGGTGTGGCACGCCACGCAGTCGGCAGCGCGCGCCAGGTACTCGCCGCGTGCCAGTTTATCGGTCATGCCGGCCGGCGCCCCGGCGATCGGCGCCGCAGGCTCCGCGCCGGTGGGCCGTAGCAGCGTGTACAGCGCGTATCCTCCCGCCAACACCACCACGGCGATAATCAGCCATAACAGCCCTTTCAAGGCGTTGCTCATCGCATCTCTCCCTAACCCAACGCCTTGGCGGCCTGGTGGATGGCGGCGCGAATGCGCACATAGGTGGAGCAGCGGCAGACGTTGCCGCCCATCGCCGCGTCGATGTCCGCATCGCTCGGGTTCTTGCTTTGCACCAGCAGCGCGCTGGCGCTCATGATCTGGCCGGACTGGCAGTAGCCACACTGCACCACGTCCAGATCAAGCCAGGCTTCCTGCACCGCCTTGCCTTCCGGCGTGGCGCCCACGGCTTCGATGGTGGTGATTTTTTTGCCGACGGCGGCCGAAACCGGCGTCATGCACGATCGCACCGGCACACCGTCCAGATGCACGGTACAGGCGCCGCACATGGCGATGCCGCAGCCGAACTTGGTGCCGGTCAGGCCGGCTTCGTCACGCAAGAACCACAGCAGCGGCATGTGCGGATCGCCCTCGAAGGTCAGCGGCTGCTCGTTTACGGTTAATTGAATCATCAGGTTCTCTCCTTGTCAGACGCCGGGTTCGCAGTGGGATTATGCAGCGGCAGGCTCAGCGAGGTGCGCGGCCGCCCGAGCAGCGCCAGCGCGTTGCCGACCGCCGGGGCGATGGTCGGCACCCCCAGCTCGCCCACGCCGGTCGGTTTCTCGCTCGAGGGCACGATGATCACCTCGATCTCCGGCATCTCATCGATGCGCAGCGGGCGGAAGTTATTGAAGTTGGACTGTTCGACCACGCCGTCTTTCAGCGTGATATTGCCGTACAGCGCCAGGCTCAGGCCGTAGCCGATACCACCCTCGATCTGCGCGCGGATCACGTCGGGGTTCACCGCCACGCCGCAGTCCACCGCGCACCACACCTTGTGCACTTTCGGGATGCCGCCTTCGCCGATCGACACCTCGGCCACCTGCGCCACATAGGTATCGAAGGCCTTGGCGACGCCCACGCCGCGCGCGCGCCCGTCCACCACTTTCGCACCCTGCCAGTCAGCGGCTTTCGCTACCGCGCGCAGCACGCCCGCCGCGCGCGGCGCATCGCCCATCAGCGCCAGCCGCCCTTCGACCGGATCCTGGTCGGTTTCCTGCAACAGCTGATCGATAAAGCTCTCCACCGCGTGGCCGGTGTGGGTACTGGCGACCGACCGCAGCGAGGTGGTCGGCACCTTGCCGGGCACGATATGCGCATCGCAGCGGAAGGCTTCGAAGGTGTATGACACCTCGCTGGCGCCCTCGACCATCATCTGATCGAGGCCGTTGACCACCAGCGCATCCATCGCGCTGTGGCGCGTCCAGGAGTGGCCGACCACGGTATCGGTCCAGCCCACCACCTTGCCGCCGCGAATGGCGCCGCGCAGGCGGTGCAGGATCATCGGGCGATACCAGCCGTTGCGGATGTCGTCCTCGCGTGTCCATACCACCTTCACGCCGTGGCCAGGGCCGATGCCCTTGGCCGCCGCCGCCATGTCGGCCGCCAGATCCGGCCCCAGCGTCGGGTTGCCTAAATCGATGCGCCGGCCGAAGCTGCCGCCCGCCAGAATGGTTTCAATCTGCACCTTGTCCGGCGGCAACTCGAACAGATCGCACAGCTGCTTGTGATCGAGCGTTTGGATTTGGCAGCCGTAGCGCGCCTTGACGCTCTCGCCGTCCCAGAACAAATAGCCGTCCAGTGGCTCCATCGGCGCGTGCGCGACGTACGGGAAGGTGTATTCGGCCTCGATCACCTTGTCGGCCTTGTCGAACACCTCGTCCGGCTTACCGAGACTCTTCGCCACCACGCCGGTTTTCTGCGCCACCTGGCGGAATTCGGCGTAGATCTCCTCGGTGTTGCGCCGTTCGGCCTGCGCGTCGTCCCACGTCACCTTCAACCGTTCCCGCCCCTGGATCGCCGCCCAGGTGTTTTTGGCGTAAACCGCCACGCCGGTGGCGACCTGCTTCACCGCCACCACGCCCGGTACTGCCAGCGCCCGCTCGGCGTCGAAGGTCGCCACCTTGCCGCCGAAGCGCGGCGGCTTCTTGATGGTGACGGTCAACATGCCCGGCTCGTGGATATCCTGCGAGAACTGCGCGCTGCCGTTGGTTTTCGCCAATGAATCGACGCGGTGCAGGCCGCGCGTTTTGCCGATCAGGGTGAAATTGGCCGGATCCTTCAACGTCAGGCTGGCGGGATCGGGCGGCGGCAGCGTGGCGGCCAGCGCGGCAAATTCGCCGAAGCCCGCTTCGCGCCCGCTGGCGGCATGGCGGATCTTGCCCGCCTGCACGGTAATTTCCTGCGCCGAGGTTTTCCAACTCTGCGCGGCGGCCTGTACCAGCAGCGCGCGCGCCATGGCGCCCATGCGCCGCATTTGCTCATAGGCATTGGCCACCGAGCTGGAACCGCCGGTGCCCTGGAATCCGAAGGTCAGGTTTTTGTAGATATTGGTGTCCACCGGCGCGGCGACGACCCGTACCTGCGCCCAGTCGGCATCGAGCTCTTCGGCGACCAGCGTCGCCATGCCGGTATAGACCCCCTGGCCTACCTCGGTGTGTTTACTGATCACGGTGACGACGCCGTCGGCGCCAATCTGAACGAAGGCGTTGGCGTCAAACGCCGCCGCGCCAGAGGTGGCCGGGGCAGCCGAACGCGCCAGCGCACCGGTGGACGGCAGATAGGCGCCGATCACCAACGCCCCGGCGCCGACGATAAACCGCCGCCGCGAAAGCGGAACTTGGGATATGCTCATTGCTCATGACTCCAAAAAAGCCGAAGGCGTCACTGCCTTCGGCGAAACAAATCTTGTTATGGAATGGCTTGTCGCGCCCGTCAGGTGATATAGCGCAACAGAGCAATAATTAGCGTAGCCTATTATTCAGTAGGCTTAATGTTGAAGAGGGATTTTCTATTGGAGAATCGTGCGGTGCACCGGCGGGGCTGCTATCGGCGCGCCGTCTGGCCATAAAACTGATCGACGCCGTGCACGGCTTCTGGCCCGTCGAGCAACAATGCGTTGCATTACCTTCAGGTTTACGTTCCCGGCCTTGGAATAGGATATACTCCCGGCCAAAATACATCGTCACCATTTGGTTAATTTTGGATGTTTTTCATGCAGCAACCCGCCATATCGAAAAAAAATCATGATATTGAAGTATTGAGAACCGTCGCGATCGTTTTCGTCATTCTGGCGCATGTCGCGGGGATACTCAGCCCGGATTCGCGCTACTGGCGAATTCTGGACTATGCACGCTTCGGCAGCGGCGTCGATCTCTTCTTTTGCGTATCGGGCTTTATTATCACTTCGTCAATTTTGTCAACGGTGCCAAAAGACAAAAGCCTCAGTGCTTTTGTCAATTTTACCGTGCCATTCTGGAAAAAACGTTTTTGGCGACTCATGCCTTCGGCTATTTTCTGGATCGTTATCGTTCTGCTGCTGGCCGCTATTTGGGGCGGGAAAGGTCAGATTATTCCCTTTGAGAGCATGTCCTCCTCGGCGTTGCATGCCCTTACTCAAACACAGAACTTTTACTTTATCGAGTGTCGGCCGGCGGGCACCTGCGGCGAACTTGGCATTTACTGGAGTTTGTCATTAGAGAATCAGTTTTATCTGCTCTTACCCCTACTCGCTTTCTTCTTGACTGACAGGAAGCTTGCGATCTTTTTCTTTATCGTTTTCATCACCCAAGTTTTCTTGCCGAGAACATTGAACGCGGCAACGCCAGTCATGTGGCCGTTACGAACGGATGCGGTCGCACTGGGCGTCATTATTGCCATCTTTGCACATAACACCCCCTCGTCACGCCCCTGCCCCAGACTGCTTGAGAGCAAAACCTTCTGCGCCGGGGCTTTCATGATCGCATTGCTCTTACTGGCGTTGCTTTCCAGCCCTCAACCGCTCCTCAGTTTTTCGGTCGGTATCACCGCCATGGTTTCCGGCTTTTTAGTGTTACTCGCCAGCTATAACTGCGGTTGCTTTTCAAGCTATCCCGCCGTCCGCGTGTTTTGCGATTACATCGGGTCCCGATCGTACTCTATCTATTTAACCCATGTGGTCGCGCTGGCCCTAACCAAAATCCTCTTTTTTTCCGCCGCCACCCGCTACGACGGCCTGCATACCGCCCTGTACCTGACGTTTTTCTTGACCGCAACGCTGCTGATGTCGGAATTCAATTACAGAATCATTGAAATGCCGTTAAGAGCGCTTGGCAGGAAGAGTAAGCCGAAAAAAACGGTGGCACCTTTCGTTTAGCGCACACCGAGCGTCAGGCGGTGCCGCCCGCCGCCAGCCGATCGAGCAGCGGGCCCAGCGCGGTGCGCGCATGCTGCTGGAAGCCGCTGACGCCTTCAGCACTCAGCAACGCATCCAGCACCGCGTATTCGGTGGCGTCCGCCGCCGCCGCAAACAGCGGCTCCAGCCTTTCGTCCGGCAGCGTGGCTCCCAGCAATCGGGTGGAAAACGCCAGCGCGATATCACCGGAGCCGTGCCCCCAATGGCTACCCACCCGCCCCAGGCCCGCACCCGCTCGGCGGGCGATGCGGTTCAGCTGGCGACTGTCCAGCGCCCGATCGCAGGCGATGATGATAATGACCGAGCCGGCATCCACCTGCGGCGGCGGATCCGCCAACAGCTTGCCCAGCGCCGGGCCAACGCGCACGCCGCTCAGCGTCAGCGAGTCGAGGGTGCCGAAGTTGGCCAGCACCAGCACGCCGAGCATGGTGCCTAATCCCGGGCAATAGCGCGAGGTGGTGCCGATGCCGCCCTTCAGGCCGAAGCTGCTCATGCCACGCCCGGCGCCGACGCTGCCGCGCGCAAAGCGGGTGGAATGGTTATCCAGCGCGCTGAAGACGTGCTCCTCGCGCACCGCCATCGCCTGAATATCGTTGAGGTAGCCGTCGTTGCACTCCAGCACCAGCGGATTGATGGTGGCGCTGCCGCGGCCGATCTGCGGGTAGCGCAGGCAGCTGCGCCGCACCATGGCGTTGAACAGCGTGCCGACGGCGAAGGTGTTGCTCAGCAGAATAGGCGTCTGCAACTCCCCCAGCTCATTCAATTGCACCAATCCCAGCGGCTTGGCGAAGCCGTTGAGCACCGCGCTGCCGCACGGCAGCGGCTGGTTGAACAGATCGCCCGGCGGCACGATAGCGGTGACGCCGGTCTGGCATTCGCCGTCGGCCAAGGTGTGATGCCCGACGCTGACGCCCGGCACGTCGCACAGGCTATCGGTCGGGCCGGCCGGATAGCGCGCGCCCGGCAGGCGGCGATGACGCCGCCAATAGCTCAGCAGATTGTCGAGGCTTTGTTGTTCAAACGCCTGGCTGTCTGTCATGGTTCCCTCATCCGCCGTTAGCCCATCAGAAAACCAGAATATCGCGCAATGTAAGCGCCCAGTAAATTGAAAACCGGAGCGGGCAGCAAAAATAGCCTTGCCTCATCGCCGTTCAGACCAACTCACAGGGCATCGAAGACGCCCTGCTGCGTTATCAGGATGCGGGTGAAAGATCTGGTGCTGAAGGTGCGCAAACGCTGCGACGTGACGCACGGCAAAGACATGGCCCCCAAAACTGGTATCTCGCCGGCATGTGGAGACCATTTTAGGCGTCCCGCAGGCCTGAGCCTTATTGGGTTTTTAGGGGGCAAAACAGGGTAAACGGCCGGTGCCGCTGGTGATATCTCCCCTTATCCAAAATGTATTACCCGATCTGCCGACGCAATGGTCGTTTCACGGTGGGCAATGATCACCTTCGTGATATTGAGTCTCTTGATGGCCTGATTCACCACAGCTTCGCTCTCCTTATCCAGTGCGCTGGTGGCCTCATCCAGGAACAAAATCGCCGGCTTCTTGTAAATCGCCCGGGCAATGAACAGGCGTTGCTTCTGCCCGCCGGACAATCCTTCCCCCAACTCGCCGATCGGGGTTTCATACCCCATCGGCATACGCATGAGCACGTCGTGCAGATAGCTGGCACGGGCACAGGCTTCCATCCAGGCGTCGTCCACCTCGTCCACGAACCCGCAGATATTTTCCCGGATCGAGCCGGAGAACAGCTTGTCGTCCTGCATCACACAGGCGATCATCTTGTGGTAGTTATTGATGCCAAGCTGCCGGATATCGACGCCGTTCACCTCAACCCGCCCTGAGTCCGGGGGAAACAACCCGCACAGCACCTTCATCAATGTGGTCTTGCCGGCGCCGGACGGCCCCACGATGGCCACGCTCTCGCCCGGCGCAACATTGATGTCCAAGGCAGCGAAGACCGCCGGTGACTGCCTGTCGTAACGATAGCTCAGGGCATGGGTCGTCAATCCCAAAGGTTGCAGGCCGGCCGCGTAGGGAAGGTCTGGTTTACGGTTTTCTCGTGGGTGCAAGGCGATATCGGCAATGCGCTCGTTATGCAAGCTCATCATGCGCAGCTGCAGCAAAAATTCCGTCAGCGACCCGATGCATTCGGAGAACTGCCCGCGAAAGGCGCCGAACGCCACGAACATGCCGAGGGTCATCTGGTTATCGATCACCAGACTGGCTCCCAGCCAAAGAATAACGACCTGATCGCAGGCGGCAATGAAGGTGTTGATCCCACCAAACAGCATGTCCATGCGGGTGACCCGGATACCGGTATTGATGGTGTCGATTTCAAGGTTGAGCCAATGGGCAATACGACGTTCCGCCATGCCCTGCATCTTGACGGTGGCGATACCGTACAGCGTCTCCATAAAATACGAGCCGGCACGGGCCTCCCTGACCAGCGCTTCTTCGGACAGTTGGCGATAATAGCCGTAGGTCAGCAGCCGCATCAGCACGTAGAGCGCGGTGAACGCAATCACCACCCAGGTCAACCAGCCGCCATACAGCACCATCATCACCAGCACGCCGATCACCATGATGCCGTCCATGATGGCGCCGACAATGCTCGTGGTGAAGGTGCTGCGCAACGTATCCAGCGAGCCGAAGCGTGACTGAATGTCACCCAGTTTGCGTCGTTCAAAGTAGCCCAGCGGCAGGCGCAACAGGTGGGTAAACAGACCGGATTGCCACTGCACGTTGATGAGCGTCGACATGACCAGTCCGGACCAGGCGCGCACCATGCCGACAGCTGCCCGTAACAGGATGAACAGCATCAGACCAACGCAGATGAGCGTCAGTAACCCGCGATCCCCGGCGGGAATAGCGTGATCCATCACCAGCTGCGTGCCGATGGGCATCACCAGGTTGATGGTTTCGAACACCAGAGACAGGCAAAAGATTTTGCCGAGCGCCCCCTTAAGACCGTGTACGCTGCCAATCAGCGTGCGCAGGTGAATACGGTGGCGGACGCTGTCGGCGGTGAAGGCGCTGCCGGGCCAGGCCTCAAGCGCCACGCCGGTGAAACTGTGCGACAGTTCCGTCAGGCTGACGGCCCGGCGCCCGCGCGCCGGATCATGCAGCACCGCGCGGTGACCTTTGATACTGACCAGCACCACGAAATGGTTGAACTCCCAGTGCAAAATACAGGGGAGTTTCAGCGCGCTGAGCTCGCCAATATCAAGTGATAGAGGGCGAGTGGCCAGTCCCAGCTGTTCGGCTATACCGGTTAACCCGGTCAGCGTGGCGCCGCGGGTCGACAGGCTGAACTGCCGGCGCAGCGCGATCAGGTCGACGTTTTTACCGTAGTAACCGCAGATCATCGCCAGGCAGGCCAGCCCGCATTCTGACGACTCGGTCTGGTGCACCATTGGAACCCGGTGGCGCAGCCGCAGGTCCAGCTGGCTGATCCGCTGTTTGAATGTGGGCTTACTCATTGACCGGCCCCGTCGCGCTGTGTTTCATGTCGTAGAATGGTGACAACATCCACTGATAAATCTTCCTTTTTTCCAGAAACAGGGTGCTTTGCGCTTTCATGCCGTTTTCCAGGCTCAGACGTTTACCGTCATAGGCAATGGATTGTTTTTCCGGAATGACGATCACCTTGTAGTACGGCACGGCGGCGGTCAGCGCCGCTTTGGGCGCCCCCTGGTAGGTCAGCATTTCCTGCGGCGAGGCCGGGGCTTTGGAGATGACGGCTACCGTACCGGCAAACTGCCCGAATTTCTCCGCCGGAAAGGCGTCATAACGCACATTGACTTTGTCACCGGCGGCGATGTAGGGGATGGCGTCGTTGGGCACCCATAGCACCAGGGCGTAGTGATCGATATTGTGGGGGATCACTTGCAGCAGACTGTCACCGACGTTGACCATCTGGCCAACCGTGACGCTCAGCGAATCGATGCGGCCATCGGCCAGCGCGCGAACGATGATCGCCCCGCCGGCATCAATGTTGAGCCGCTCCTTCTGCAGCTCGTGGCGCTGCAGCTCCATCTGGTAAATCTGGTTGTCGAAGTTAGCGGCCTGGATATGGATCTGGCTTTCCAGCGCGGAGATCTGCAGCGCATTCTGTTCGTTCTGGCCGGACAGGCCCAGCAGGTTGTTCTGCTGCTGGTAATACAGCGCCACCTGGTTGGTGAGCTGATCCTTAGTGATCAACCCCTTGGTTTGATAGTGCCGGTAATTCTCCATATTTTCCTTCATGATGCGTATCCCTTCCTGGGCGCGTTTGAGGATGTCGGTTGAACGGGTGAACGCGGCGATATATTGCGCCTTTTGTTTTTCCAGCATGGTAAGCGTGGCCTGCTTGCTGCTTTCCAGTCGGCTGATGATTTGCGCAATGCGCGCCAGCTGGCCATCAATATTCCGTTGCTGGTTATCGCTGACTACACCGCTGCGGGTGCTTTTGCTGACGTCAATCTGGTAAATGGGCGCTCCGGCGGCGATCACCTGCCCTTCGGTGACGAATTGTTTAACCACCACGCCTTGGACGGCGGAATAGACGTTGGCGGCCCGGGGATAGGTGCTGATCTCGCCGGTCACGTTGACCCGCCGGGTATAGGTGCCGGCGATTGCGAAGGTGAGAAAAGCAATGAGAAAAAACAGGCAGAGCCCTGCCGTGAGCCAAAAGGGAATGCCGGGTAACAGGAGGGCCCGACCACGCCATTTCATTTTCTGATTATCGATCGCTTCCTGGCGAAACATGATCAGCGTCCCTTATTGAAAGCTAATATTCAAATTCACAGGCCATTGCATTGATCATAAAACAAGCAGAACGTCAGTTAATCTGCATTTCAAGCCATTCTTTTTTATTTGCGCCACGTGGAATAAGCACCATCAGGGGTATCTATGGTGTGTTGAAACAATGCAATTCCAAAATCAGGATTTTGCATATATTCCGCAATGCTGGATGGCTCAATCAGACACCCAATATTAAAGACCTCATAAGTCAATCCCAATAAAACCTCAACAATTAAACCCGGCCCGGTTAAGACCGAGGTAACACAATAGTCCCTTGTGATTAATTCGGTTCTCCATGGTAAGATCCTGGTCAGATAACACCTTGATCCATCATCAGCATAACAGTCAAATATGCAATTGTTTTTTTCTAAAAAACGGTATCTTTTTTTCATTGCTCTGAGGATGATCCTTACCGTCTTTGATTTTTGGTGAGAAGATATGAAATTGTTAAAATAAACACCTTTAAATCTTCTGAGCGATCCTAGCGCCAACAAATTTTTATGAACGTAGGTTTCACCCAATGGCAATATCATATCCATAGAAAAATCATAGAGATCCAGTTCGATAAGCCTTTTTATTTCTTCAAATCCAACAGTGTCTAATCCTAACTCATTCTCATCGAAGTTAATCACGTCTTCAGACAACACCCCTTCTGAATTTATCTTTTTTAAAAGACAGATAGTCTTAAACAATAGAAACGAGTCACTCTCGACAATACCCTCTTTTTCTATATATTTATTTGATTGACAATATATATTGTCAATGTATGGGAGCGTATCAACATCTATATAAGTGCCACCATACTGATAGATGATTAAAAGCCTGACAATGTCACTCGCACTGGCAATGTTATGCCTTAGTATAATCTCATAATAATAATACTTCATAAAATCATCGAAATCATTGCAAAAAAGCTCCGTTATACACTTTTTTATAAAACCTCTGTTGCCAAACCATGAGTCTTCAATCGCTTTTGGCGGTCTCTGATAAGGGATTTTACTCTTGATTAGGAATTGAATAACGAGCTCATCAAAAGAAATACCTGTCTTTATTTTTGGGTATATATATTTAAAGGCGCTATTTTTTATTTTTAATTCAGCCTTGATTTTATTTTTAATTTTTTTAACGTTGACGAACTCGCGTATAGCATTGTTTAGTAAATGGCACAGTGAAGAGTCTTGGTCACACCAAAAGAATATCTGCTTATCTTTGTTCGTTTTTTTCCATATGTCAATATAATGAGTATTTACATCATTTAAGTCACCAATCCATATAAAGTGCAGGATATTTGGAACGGATGATTTTTCTATCTTTGATAAATCGATACCCAATGCCTGATGGCTCATTTAAATTACCACGAAAATATAGTATGGGAAACTTGAATGATTAAATACTGGATCATGGCTTAGCTCAAAAAATAGACTATCGCCATAGCAATAACACAAATAGAACAGAACCATAAATCACCGGAAAAATTTCTCAATGAGTCCAAGTAGTCATTGCTGTTCTTATTTAGTTTGTTAATGGCATCGTTTTCGTCCTGAGCGTCTACTTCAACATGATGCTTTCTGAACCCCTTCCGCTTCATGTCTTTAATTATTTCTCGTGTAACCACTTCCTTTCTCAGCACCCTTGATTCATCGCTCTTTATAAAAACAACATATCTATTCATCATATACCCCATAAAAGCACAGAATGTTACTTCTGTGCTAGGATTACCTCTGCTAATTAGCGCTTGGTTCCAAACTCTCTGGTCTCTCTCGGTCCAGTGCCATTGCCACCGTAACCATTTCCTGCAGCCATTGAATTACCATTCCCCCAGAAACCGCTAGCGCCGGAACCGCTGCCATACGGGCTATTTTTTGACAAAAATGACTGAAGCCCACGATCGCTGCCGTTATTTCCACCGCGATTTGAAGAGCCAGACCCTCCGTTATCAGACGATCTTTTTCCACTCCCATCTCGATCCTGCCATCCACCCGACACCGCATCGAATTGGCTGCTTAAAATTTCCTTCATCAATATTCTCCTATAGATTCACCGGGGTTACCCCGTTTTAAACGGGTTGTAGTTGAAAAAGTAAAATACACTAATAACAATCTATAACCACTCTGTATTTCATAAACAAACCAATAAGCAAAGTGTATTTTAAATATCGAAAGCAATCATATTAGAATAAAACCCAGAATAATATACCGAACCTAATTACACATAAATGCTATCGATTTAATTAATTGAACGCCAAACAATCTCAACGCCCAAGATTAATAACCCAATAAAGAAAAGGCGACGAAAAATCAGCGGGCTGCTGTGACGACGTACGATACCGCCCAGCCACATGCCGCCCAGCGCCGGCAGCAGCGCCAGCAGCGAACCGCCGAGCAGCGCGCCGGGCAGCGCTTGATGCCAGGCTAGTCCGGCGGCCAGCGCCAGCGTCGAGACGGTGAACGACAGCCCCAGCGCCTGCACCAGATCGTCACGCGCCAGGCCCAAGGCATTCAGATAGGGCACCGCCGGTATGACGAATACGCCGGTGGCGCCGGTCAGCGCACCGGTCACCAGGCCGCACAGCGGCCCCAGCCAAGGCTCCGCCGTGGCGGAAACGCGCCAATCGAAACGGGTGAATCCCAACAGCGCATAGCCGATCAGGCAAACGCCCAGCGCCAGCGGCGCCAGGCGGCCGTCGGTGGCGGTGAGCGCGCCGGCGCTCAGCAACGTGCCCAGCGTGACGCACAGCATCATCGGCCAGAGCCGGCGGCACAGCGGCCCCAGCCGCGGCCCGCACAGCAACTGCCACAGATTGGTGACCAGCGAAGGCAACAGCAGCAGCGCGGCGGCCTGTCCCGGCGGCATCATCAGGCTGAGCAGCCCCATCGACACCGTCGGCAAGCCCAGGCCGATCGCTCCCTTGACCGTGCCGGCCAGCGTAAAAATGCCCGTCAGGGCGATAATCTCGAGTAACGTCAGCGGCATACGTCTATCCTTATGGCAATCAACGGCCCGATTGTGGCCGGCGGCACGGCGCGGCACAATGCGGCAATGGCAGAGCCTGCCTGCGGCAAAAACAGAGGAAGAACGCATGCATTTTGACTTTATCGATCTGCGACTGTTGGCGGCGGTGCTCGAGACCGGCAGCATCACCGCCGGCGCCGAGCGCGTCGGGCTGTCGCTCGCCGCCGCCAGCGCACGCATGCGCGGGCTGGAGCAACAGGCCGGCGTGGCGTTGCTGACGCGCAATCCGCGCGGCGTCCAGGCGACGCCGGCCGGTGAGCGCCTGTTACAACACGCGCGCGTGCTGCTGCAGCAGCGCGACCGGCTGCGCGGTGACATGGCCGAGTTTGCGCCGGGCCAGCGCAGCCAGCTGCGCATCGTCGCCAATACCGTCGCCGCCGACGCCTTTTTGCCGGAGCTGTTGGCGGATTTTCTGGTGCTGCACCCGCACACTGACATCGCACTGGAGGAGCTGCCCAGCCCGGCCATCGCGCAGGCGATCGCCGAACGGGCGGCGGATATCGGCATCGTGGCGGATCACGCCGATCTGCGCGGGCTGGCAAGCTACCCCTTCCGGCAGGATCGTCTGGTGCTGGCGCTGCCGCCGGGGCATGCGCTCAGCGGCCGCCGCCCACTCAGCTTTGCGGATGCCCTGCCTTTTGATTTCATCGGCCTGCCGGAACAGAGCGCGCTGCAACAGCATCTGGAGCAGCTGGCGATACGCAGCGGCGGCCCGATGCGGCTACGGGCGCGCGCCGCTAATTTCGACGCCATCTGCCGCATGGTGCTGCGCGGCGCCGGGCTGGCGGTGGTGCCGGAAGAGAGCGCCCAACGCCATCCGGAGATCCGGCATGGCGCTCTGCCGCTCACGGACGACTGGGCGACCCGGAACCTGTCGATTGTGGTACGTGAACGGGCGCAGCTGCCGCTGCCGGCGCAGCGGCTGGTGGCATTCCTGCGCCAGGGGGGCGACGGTCTTACAGGTGATCGTTGAACCAGGCGATCTGACGCCCGATGATGCCGGCGAAATGCGGGCCGGCGTACATGTCATAGTGCTTCGCATTCTGCTCGACATGCAGCGCCTTCTTCGCGCTGCCTACTGCCTCATACAGCGCGATGCCCTGCTCCGGCGGATTGACGGTATCGCCGCCCGCCACCACCACCAGCGCCGGGCATGTGACTTGCGCCGCATTGTCCCGCGGCTGATAGCGCAGCGTTTCGCGCACGGTCAGGAACGGGATCTTGATGTCCATCGCCGGGTAACGCGCCTTGTTCTCCTCGAAGAACGCCTTCGACTCGTCATCGCTCAACACCCGGGTGACGGCGACAAACATCTCTTTGCCGGTGGCCTGCTTCTTCTCCGCCATTTTGTCCAGCGTGGCGATGAACGCCTGTTTTTCGTCGGCGGCCATTTTCCCCGTCACGATGGTTTCCCCGTCGGCGAAAGCCAACTGGCTAACGACGCACTTGATGGCCGGATCGGCCGCGGCAGCGCCGAACACGTGGCAGCCGCCAAACGACGTGCCCCACAGGCCGATGCGCTCGCTGTCGATCTGCGGCTGCGTTTGCACCCACCGGCTCACCGCCAGGATATCCTCAATCTGCAGCGCCGGTACCAGCCGCCCGCGTTCACCCTCGCTGGCGCCGAAGCCGCGATAGTCAAACGTCACCGCCGCAAAACCGGCGTTGACGAAGGCCTCGGCAAAGGCCGGCAGCAACAGCTCCTGAATGCCGCAGAAGCCGTGACACAGAATAATCGCCGGAACCTTGGCCGGGTTCTCAGGTAAACGAACTGTTACGGCCAGGCCGCTTTCCATTTTGTGCGTGGTTAATGCCATGTTAACATCCTGTTTTTTATAGGTAAGGTAAAAATCAGGCTCACATTAATCCCCGAATGAACGTCGCCAGTCAATAACCCAATGTAACAATTTACAATGTTAATGATTCCCCGGCTCCGCGCGCAGCCGCGCCACCTGTGCCTCCACGTCGCGCCAGGCCGGTTTGTCGCCGGCATAGCGTTGGCGCAGATAATTCACCAGCGCCGTCACCTGCCGATCGGAAAAACTGTCCTTAAAGCCCGGCATAAACCCCAATTCAGCGGTGGCCGGTTGGGGGATCCCTTGCAGGATCACCTTGATCAGGTTATCGGGGCGATCGCTGAAGATATTGGTGTTATTGGCCAGATCCGGGCTGACGCCGAACAGCTGCGGCCCCCCGGCGGCGGCGCTGTGGCAGGCCTGGCAAGCGCCCTGAAACAGCCGCTCGCCGGCCAGTTGCCCCGTCGCCGGCAAGGCGCGGGCCGCCAACTGCGCCTGCGGTTCCACATTCAGCGTCGCCTTGGTGCTCAGCGACATCACATAGTTGGCCATCGCCCGCAAATCACTCTCCGGCAACGTCGCCAGTTCACTGACCACCGGCCCCATCGGCCCGGCCGCCACGCCGTGCTCGGCGGAATGCCCGCTGCGGAAGTACTGAAACAGCTGTTCCTCGGTCCAGGGTTTGTCCGCATTGGCCAATTGATTCAGCGCCGGTGCTTCCCATCCGTCCACCATCCCCCCCGCCAGGAAAGCCGCGCCGCCCTTTTCCGCCCCCAGCAGATTGCGCGGCGAATGGCAGGCGGCGCAGTGGCCGAGCCCGTTGACCAGATAAGCGCCGCGGTTCCATTGCGCGCTTTGTTGCGGATCGGGTTGATATTCTCCCTGGCGCAGAAACAGCGCGTTCCAGCCGGCCATCAGCGGCCGCAGGTTAAACGGGAAGCGCATCTGATTGGCCGGATTGCTCTGGCGCACCGCCGGTTGCGACATCAGATAAGCGTACAGCGCCTGCATGTCACCGTCGGTCATCTTGCTGAATGCGGTGTAAGGAAATGCCGGATACAGATGACGGCCGTCGCGGGCGATGCCCTGGCGCATCGCCCGATCGAACGCGGTAAACGACCAGTTGCCGATGCCGGTTGCCACGTCCGGGGTAATGTTGGTGCTGTAGAGCGTGCCGAACGGCGTCGCCATCGCCAGCCCGCCGGCGTTGGTCGCCCCTTCCGACGCGGTATGGCAAACCGCGCAGTCTCCGGCGGCGGCCAACTGGCGGCCGCGCTCCAGGGTGGCGGCCGACCAGGTGCCGGCGCCGGGCGTCGCCACCGGCGCGATCTCCGTCCGCCACGGCAAGGCGCTGCCCGCGATGCCCAGCACCGCGCCGAACAGCCCCGCCGCACCGCCGAACCACCATTTGCCGCGCTTCTTTTTCTTGGGCGGTGCGGCCTGCCGCTCGGCGTCCGGTCCGTTCAGCGCCTCTCGCAGCTTATCCGAGGTGATCGGCAGCTCGCGAAAACGAATGCCGGTGGCGTCGAACACCGCGTTGGCGATGGCCGCCGCGCTGGGTACCGACGCCGACTCCCCGGCGCCCAGCGGCGGATCGTAAGGGCGCGGCATCATCACCACGTCCACTTCCGGCACCTCCGGGAAGGTCAGGATCGGGTAAGCCCCCCATTCTTTGGCGGAGACCGTCGATTCCTCAAAGGTCACGCGCTCTTTCAACACCCGGCTGGTCGATTGCAACACGTTGCCGTGAATTTGGTGGCGCACGCCGTCCGGGTTGACCATCATGCCTGCGTCGTGTCCGACCACGATGCGCGTCACCGCCACTTCGCCGCTGGCTTTGTCGATCGCCACGTCGGCCACCCAGGCGGCCCAGGCCGCGCCAAAGCCGGGAAACTTGCTGTGGATGTAACGGGCGTAGGCAAAGCCGCGCCCGCGCAGCACGCCGTCTTCCGCCGGGGTTTGCATCGGTTCGGTATGCGGCGTCCAGCCGGCGCGCTCTGCGGTGCTGCGCATCAGCTCACTGGCGCGTTCGTCATGGATATAGCGCAACCGGTATTCCAGCGGATCGACGCCGGCGGCGTGGGCCAGCTCATCGATATAAGATTCGTGGGCGAAGGTGTTCGGCAAGGCGGAAACGCCGCGCATCCAGGAGGCGCGCACGATCGGCGCCATGTCTTCGATGCTAACACGCAGCGCCGGATACTCATAAGGCGGCACCGAGGTGCGGTCGCCCATTTCATAGGCCACCGGCAGCGGCTCGACCCGGCCGGTCAGCAGCAGCGCCAGCGTCGGCGCGCCGTTGGAAGGATAATAGGTGCGAAAATCGTAGGCGACCGGGTGCCCGGCGGCGTCCAGCCCGCCGTCCACCTCCATCAGCTGTGCCGTGCCCTTCGGTTCCCACACATGTTCTTGTTCGCGGGTCAGCTGCACCCGCACCGGCCTGCCCACGGCGCGCGACAGCAGCGCCGCGTCGGCGCAGACGTCATCGGCGCAATTGCGGCCATAGCAACCGGCCGCCTCCATGCGAACGATCTCGATCTGCGCTTCCGGGTATTCCAGCAGCCAGGCCAGATCGGCGCGCAGCAGGTGCGGGTTCTGGCTGCCTGACCAGACCTGCAGGCGCTCCGGCCGGTAGTCCGCCAGCGCGCAGGAAGGGCCAATCGAGGCATGCAGCTGATACGGCCACAGGTAGCTACGGGTGAAACGCCGGTCGGCCGCCGCCAGCGCAGCGTCCACATCGCCGGTATCGTGCACCACCCGGGTCGAATGCGGGTTGTCGCGCAGCGCCTGCGCCACGTCGGTCATCTGCGGCAAATTACGCCGCCAGTCTTTCCAACTGACCTGCAGCGCCTGCGCCGCCTTGATCGCCTGCTCTTCGCGCTCGGCGACAATGCCGATGAAATCGCCAATCACCACCAGTTTGACGATGCCGGGAATATGCGCGATCGAGGTTTCGTCCACCGCCAGCAGGCTGGTGCCGACAAATTCGCCGCTGTCGTAACCGGCATAGGGCGGCCGCACCACCCGACCGTGCAGCATGTTTGGCAGGCGCATATCGTGTACGTAGGTGGTTTCGCCGGTCGCCTTGGCCGGAATATCGACGCGCGCGGCGCTGGTGCCCACCAGGCGATATTCTGCCTGCGGTTTCAGCGGTGCGTCGCCGGAAATCGACAGCTCGACATGACCGCCGGCCACCAGCTCGGCGTAGCTGAGCGCCTGCCCCTGCGGGCTGCGGATCACGCCCTCCTCCAGCGTCAGCTGTTCCACCGGTGCATCGAAGCGCTGCGCCGCCTGGCGCAACAGCCAACGGCGTGCTTCGGCGGCGGCGTTGCGCAGCGGCACGGCGGAGATCTGCAGCGTGGCGCTGGCGATGGTCGCGCCCTGATTCGGCGCGCGCTCAGTATCGCCCAACACCATTTGCACCTGATCCATGCGCAGGTACAGCTCTTCGGCGACAATCTGGCCGAGCGCGGTGCGCACGCCGGTGCCGAGATCGACATGGCCGTTAAAGGCATAGATTTCGCCGCTGCCGCACAGGGCGATAAACAGCCCTTGCTCCTTGGGCTTCAGCATCGGAACTTGCCCTTTGGGCACCGGCCCCGACGGCGGTTGCACGCTGTCGACGATCAGCAGCACACCGTCGCGCTGCAACAATTCGGCCTGGCTCGGCGATGAGGGACGGGAATCAGTCATGGGCGTGGGCGTCCTCATCGCGGCAGAGAATGATGGCGCGCTGAACCGCACGCAGGATTTCGAGATGGGTGCCGCAGCGGCACAGGTTACCGGACAGCGCCTGACGGATCTCCGCCTCGCTTGGGGCGGGATTGCGATCCAACAGGGCTTTGGTGGTCATGATCATGCCATTGAGGCAGTAGCCGCATTGCGCCGCCTGCTCTTCGATAAAGGCACGCTGCACCGGATGCAGGCGCTGGCGATCGCCAAGGCCTTCCAGGGTCACGATCGCCCGGCCGGACACGCCGAGCGCCGGGATCACGCAGGAGCGCGCCGCCACGCCGTCGATCAACACGGTACAGGCACCGCATTCGCCCAGGCCGCAGCCGTATTTCGGGCCGTTGAGCGCCAGATCGTTGCGCAGTACCAGCAAGAGCGGCGTATCCGCCATCACCTGCGCATGAAGCTGTTCGCCGTTCACCGACAGCATCAGCGGATGCTCCGTCAGCCTGGTGTTCGCGCCTTCCCTGGGCGACTGCACTTCAGATATCGCCATTGTTCGCGTCTCCGCCTGCACGTGATGGTCTTATGGGCTGGCCTCTCGCCACCGACCACCAGGCAACCGACGTTGCGCGGGCGAATCAGCCGGTGGGCGGATCTTCCAGCATTTTATTCAGCAGGAATATCAGCGCTATCCGTTCGGCCGGGTTGAGCGTTCCGAACGTCAGCTCCGTGATTTTCGCCGCCTGCGGTACCGTTTCCGTCAGCAGCACGGCGCCGGCGTCGGTCAGGCCGACCACCACCTTGCGCCGATCGACCGGATCCGGCGTCACGGTGATCAGATCGCGCGCCTTCAGCCGCTCGACGATGCCGCGTATGGTGGCCTGATCCACCGCCGTCACCTGCACCAGCTCGGTCAGCGAGCTCGGCCCCATATCGCGCACCGCGCACAGGGTGATGAACTGCACCGCCGTCAGCTGCGAATCGCCGACGTTTTGCTGGAAAATCGCCAGGTGGCGCTGATAAACCTTGCGCAGCAGGTGCCCGACTTGCTCGGTAAAATGATAATTTTCGGGTTGGCCGCTCACGGCTGACGGGTATTCGGGGGGCGTCATTGCGTTACTCTCACCATCTATGGAATCCACGAGAATAGTACAAACCCCCGCCGTTGGCAGCAACGATTACGCCCGGCGCACGCGCGAGGCCTCCGGCGCCACCACTTCCCCGTCCGCCACCACCGTTTGCCCGTCGAGGCGGATATCGCAGCGGCGCAGCGCGATATCCATATGGCAAGGCGTTTTGCGCGTGCCGCCCACTTCGGTATTCGGCCCGGTGGAGAACAGGAAGTTGCCGTAAAACGCGCGCGCGTCCATGCACATGCCGTCGTTCTTGTCGTGCAGGCCCATCGCCGTCCACTGGGCGCGCGGCTGCAGGCCCCAGCCGATGTGCGAGATGCCGTACACCTCCGGATCGTCAAAGTATTTCATGTATTCGCGCAGGTATTCCGCCTCGAAGCCGCCGTGAATGCGGGTGACGAACCCTTGTTCGATCTCCAGCGTGATGCGTTCGCGCGCATAGCTTTTGAACGGCAGCAAGATATCGCCGACCTCCAGCACCAGCACCCCTTCCGCCTGCTCCTCATTCGGCCAGGTGAACAGGAAGCCGCTCGGCCAGTGATCCCAGCGCCCCGGTTCATCGGCATAGCCGTACTCGGTCACCGTCGGGTATTGCCCGAGCGGCGCGCGGAAATCACTGCCGGCGCTGGAGGTCACCTGCATCAGCTTCGCCTGCTCCAGCACGGCGGCGGCGGCCAGCACCCGCGCCTTGTCCTCCGCGTTGGGCAACATGCGTGCCAGTACCTCCGGCGGCTCCACCGCCAGCAGGATGCGGGTGCCGGTTTTCAGGATCTGCTCCTGCTCCGGTGAATGCAGCAGCATCATGGTATCGACGATCAGGTCGGCGGCCTCCAGCGCACGCTGCGCCGCCAGGTTGCCGGTCAGCGCGGTGTCGCCGCAATAGGCGGTCATGTCGTTGCCCATCGCCCGCGGATGGTTGAACGCCGGCAGCTCAACGGCATACACCCTGGCGCCCAGCCGCAGCGCCGCGTCGGTCGCGGCACGCACCGTGCGCGCATCGGAATAATGGCTTTTCAAAATCGCCACGCTCTGCGAAGCATCGACCTTCGACAGCGTAAGCACCTGCTCGAACAGCTGTACCAACTGGGTTTCATTGACCGCCATGGCCTGTCTCCTGTCTCGTCAAGGGTGTCCGACGCCCGCAAGGCGGCGGTTATTTCTCAAGCAATTTAAAGTGAATACACTCGTTTTTATCTAAGTCAAAAAAGCAAAGGAAAGCAAGCCGCGAATATCCATCATAAGAAAGTCCTATTTCATCCCTCTGCAATCCTGTGATTAACATGAGCTTAACAGTAATGCGCCGTCAATTAGCGTGAGCAAGATCTGATTTAACACTTTTGCAACTTTGCGTTATCTAGTGCATACACTATAAATCGATCGTCCAGCCACGCGTTGGGCCTACGCTGAAAAAAGCCAACAGACAGGGGAAACATGATGAGCAAACAACCACGCATCGCCGTCGTCGGCGCCGGGCTGGGGGGCGCCGCCGCCGCCGGGCTGCTGCAAAAAGCCGGCTTTACCGTCGATCTGTATGAACAGAGCCCGGCGTTCTCACGCCTCGGCGCCGGCATTCACATGGGGCCGAACGTACTGAAGATTTTCCGCCGTCTCGGTATTGAGCAGCGGTTGGAGCAGATGGCGTCTCATCCCGATTTTTGGTTCAGCCGCGACGCCGAAAGCGGCGACTACCTGTCGCGCATCGAACTGGGCGCTTTCGCCCGCCGGGAGTACGGCGCCGCCTATGTGACGGTGCACCGCGGCGATTTGCAGGCGTTGCAGCTCTCCGCGCTGCAGCCCGGCACCCTGCACTTCGGCAAATGCCTGAGCAAGATTGAAGATCGCGGTGACGAGGTGGTGCTGAACTTCGTCGACGGCACCTCGGCCCACGCCGACATCGTGATCGGCGCCGACGGCATCAACTCGCGCATCCGCGAACATCTGCTGGGGGCGGAAGCGCCGACCTACAGCGGCTGGGTGGCCCATCGCGCGCTGATCCGCGGCGAGAAGCTGGCAAAATACAATCTGACGTTCGAAGACTGCGTGAAGTGGTGGTCGGCGGATCGCCATCTGATGGTCTATTACACCACCCAGCGGCGCGACGAGTATTACTACGTCAGCGGCGTGCCGCACCCGGCCTGGGATTTCCAGGGCAGCTTCATCGACAGCAGCCGCGAAGAGATGTTCGAGACCTTTGCCGGCTACCACCCGATCGTGCAGGCGCTGATCGAATCCAGCGAGCAGGTCACCAAATGGCCATTGCTGAACCGCAAACCGCTGCCGCTGTGGAGCGAAGGCCGCCTGGTGCTGCTCGGCGACGCCTGCCACCCGATGAAACCGCACATGGCGCAGGGCGCGGCGATGGCGATCGAAGACGCCGCCATGCTGACCCGCTGCCTGCAGGAAACCGGCCTCGGTGACTACCGTACCGCCTTCCAGCTGTATGAAGCCAACCGCAAGGAGCGCGCATCCAGGGTGCAGGCGGTGTCCAACGCCAACACCTTCCTGCGCACCCAGGAAGATCCGGCCTGGGTCTACAGCTATGACCTGTACGCGCAAGCGCTGAAATCGGAGAACGCCGCATGAGCACCTTCCTCTACGGCGCCCACGTTCACGCCAACGGCATTCGCCAACACTATCTGCGCTACGGCGGCCGCGGCCCGGCGCTGCTCCTGATCCCCGGCATCACCAGCCCGGCGATCACCTGGGGCTTCGTCGCCGAGCGGCTGGGGGAAAAATACGACGTCTACGTGCTCGACGTACGCGGCCGTGGTTTGTCGTCCAGCGGCCCGGAACTGGCTTATGACGCAGAGACCTGCGCACAGGACGTCAACGCCTTCGCCGCCGCGCTGAATCTGGACAGTTACGCCCTGCTCGGCCATTCGATGGGTGCCCGCTTCGCCCTGCGCGCCACCGTTTTGCGGCCCGCCGGCGTGCGGCGGCTGGTGCTGGTCGATCCGCCGGTTTCCGGCCCCGGCCGCCGCGCCTATCCCGGCCAATGGCCATGGTACGCCGACTCGATCCGGCAGTCGCTGCCGGGCATGAGCGCCGAGCAGATGCGCGCCTTCTGCCCGACCTGGAGCGAAGAGCAGCGCCGGCTGCGCGCCGAGTGGTTGCACACCTGCTATGAGCCGGCGATCCAACGCGCCTACGACGATTTTCATCAGGTGGACAGCCACCGCGACTACCCGCTGCTGACCCTGCCGACGCTGCTGATCGCCGCGGGCAAAGGCGGCGTCATTCAGCCCGAAGACCGGGCGGAGATCCGCGCGCTGCAGCCGGAGATCGCCATCGTCGAGGTCGAGAACGCCGGACACATGATCCCGTGGGACGATTTCGACGGCTTCTTCCGCGCCCTGGGCGATTTTCTGGATTAACTGAGGAACACCGACATGAGCAACCACTACCGCATCGGCCAGATCGTGCCCAGCTCCAACACCACAATGGAAACCGAGATCCCTGCGATGCTGGGCGCGCGCCAGCTGATACGTCCGGAGCGTTTCACCTTTCACTCCAGCCGCATGCGCATGAAACACGTCAATAAAGAAGAGCTGGCGGCGATGGACGCCGAGTCCGATCGCTGCGCGCTGGAGCTCTCCGACGCGCGGGTCGACGTGCTCGGCTACGCCTGCCTGGTGGCCATCATGGCGATGGGGCTGGGCTACCACCGCGAATCGCAGGCCAGGCTGGCGCAGGTGACGAAAGACAATCAGGCCGCCGCGCCGGTTATCAGCAGCGCCGGCGCGCTGGTCAACGGCCTGAAAGTGATCGGCGCCAAACGCATCGCGCTGGTGGCGCCCTATATGAAACCGCTGACCCAGCTGGTGGTGGACTACATCCAGCACGAAGGCATTGAGGTCAAGGTATGGCGCGCGCTGGAGATCCCGGACAACCTCGACGTCGGCCGGCACGATCCGGCCAGGCTGCCGGGGATCGTCGCCGAGATGGATTTACGCGAGGTCGACGCTATCGTGCTGTCCGCCTGCGTGCAGATGCCTTCGCTGCCGGCCGTTCCGACGGTGGAGGCCCAAACCGGCAAACCGGTGATCACCGCCGCTATCGCCACCACTTACGCGATGCTGACCGCGCTGGAGCTGGAGCCGATCGTCCCCGGCGCCGGCGCCCTGCTGTCCGGCGCCTATTGAGGAGGCAGAATGAACGACACCCTCAGCGACAACTATCGCGGCGTCTGGGGCCAGCGCCTCGGCTTCGGCCGGCGCCCGGCGCTGCTGGCGATCGACTTTATGCAGGCCTACACCACCGAAGGCGCACCGCTGTTCGCGCCGGGCGTGGTGAGCGCGGTCGAGGAAAGCCGCGAACTGCTGGCCTGTGCGCGCCGCACGGGAATTCCGGTGATCCATACCCACATCCGCTATCATGCAGGGCATTTTGCCGATGGCGGCCTGTGGGTCAAGAAAGCGCCGGTAATGAAGGACATGGTGGCGGGCAACCCGCTGGCGGCGTTCTGCCCGCCGGTGGCGCCGCTGGCCGATGAGGTGGTGCTGAGCAAGCAATACGCCAGCGCCTTCTTCGGCACCGCGCTGGCGCCGCTGCTGGTGGCGCAAGGGATCGACACGCTGCTGATGATCGGCTGCTCCACCAGCGGCTGTATCCGTGCCAGCGCGGTGGACGCGGTGCAACACGGCTTTCGCGCCATGGTGGTGCGCGAGTGCGTCGGCGATCGTCACCCCGGCCCGCACGAAGCCAACCTGTTCGACATCGACAGCAAATACGGCGACGTGGTGCACAAACGGGAGGCGCTCGACTACCTGAACCGGTTATGAGTCAACGATTCACCTGCAACGACAATAACGAAGGCGCAGACAGCGCCTCACGCGACCGCCCGAAACAGGGCGGCGCCCATGCAACGCAAACACAACAGGCGCCTCCTGCGGAGGCCAACACGCACCACCTGGAGACAACATCATGGCCATTGTCGACACCCCGCTGGCGGGGAAGGCGGACGCAGAATCGCTGCTGCTGTACCGCAAAATCACCTGGAAACTGATCCCGTTTCTTTGCCTGTGTTACCTGGCGGCCTACCTCGATCGCATCAACGTCGGGCTGGCCAAGCTGCAAATGGCCGACGCGCTGCAGCTGAGCGAAGCGGCCTTCGGCCTGGGCGCCGGGCTGTTCTTCGTCGGCTATATTCTGTTCGAGGTGCCGAGCAACCTGATCCTGCAGCGCGTCGGCGCCAAGATGTGGATCGCCCGCATCATGATCACCTGGGGGCTGCTGTCCACCGCCACCATGTTCGTCACCACGCCGACCCAGTTCTACGTCATCCGCTTTCTGCTCGGCGTGGCGGAGGCCGGTTTTCTGCCCGGCGTGCTCTTTTACCTGACGCTGTGGTTCCCGACCTATCGCCGCGGCCGCATCATCGCGCTGTTCATGATCGGCCTGCCGCTGTCCAGCGTGATCGGCGGGCCGCTCTCCGGCTGGATCATGGGCCATTTCGACATGCGCCACGGGCTGCACGGCTGGCAGTGGCTGTTTTTGCTGGAGGGCATTCCCAGCGTGCTGTTGGGCGTGCTGACCTTCTGGCTGTTGCCTAATACCTACCAGCAGGCCAAGTGGCTGACGCCCGAGGAGAAACAACGCATCGCCGACGATTTGGCGCGCGACGACGCCGAGGCCGATCACGGCAAGCACAGCTTCCGCGACGGCTTCTTCAATCTGAAAGTGTGGATGCTCGGCGGCATTGACTTCGCCATTCTGCTCAGCGCCTACGCCATGGGCTTTTGGATGCCGACCTTCATCAAAACCGCCGGCGTCACCGATATCACCACCATCGGCTACCTGACGGCGATCCCCAGCGTCGCCGCCCTGCTCGGCATGCTGCTGATAGGCAGCAGTTCCGACCGGCTGCGCGAACGGCGCTGGCATATCATCGTGCCGTTTATCGTCGGTGCGCTGGCGATGGCCGGCAGCACCTTCTTCACCCACAATGCGCTGGCCACGGTGCTGCTGTTCTCCATCGCCCAGGCGGCGATCATCGGCGCGGTGCCGGTGTTCTTCAGCCTGCCGGCTACCTTCCTGCGCGGCACGGCGGCGGCGACCGGCTTCGCGCTGGCCTGTTCGCTGGCCAACATCGCCGGGCTGGTGAGCAATTCGCTGATGGGGCTGGCGCTGGATCTGACCGGCAAGAGCGGCGGCGCGCTCTGGGCCTTCGCCGGCTGCCTGCTGCTCAGCTCGCTGCTGGTGGTGGCCCTGCCGGCCAAGGTGGTGAACCGCTGAATGTCGGCCAAGCCGAAAAAGACCAAGGGCGCATAACGCGCCCTTTTGTTTACTTACCGGGAATGGCCGAACTTACTCGTCCTTCAGCCCGCGGTTGATCAGCATCGGCTCGATGCTCGGCGCTTTGCCGCGCCAGTCGATGTACAGCTTCTCCAGATCCTGACTGTTGCCGCGCGACAGGATCATGTCGCGGAAGCGCTGGCCGTTTTCGGCGGTCAGGCCACCGTGTTCGGTGAACCACTGGAAGGCGTCGTCCGCCAGCATTTCCGTCCACAGATAGGCGTAGTAGCCCGCGGCGTAGCCGTTACCCCAGATGTGCTGGAAATAGCTGGAACGGTAGCGCGGCGGCACGTAGCTGAGATCGACCTTGTCTTTTTGCAGCGACTCAGCCTCGAACTTGTCCACGTCCTGCTGCGGCTGATCGGCGGTCAGCATGTGCCAGTGCATGTCCAGCAGCGCGGCGGACAACAGCTCGGTCATGCTGTAGCCCTTGTTGAACTTGTCGGCCTTCTTGATCTTGTCGACCAGTTCCTGCGGCATCGCCTCACCGGTCTGGTAGTGCTTGGCGAAGTGGCTGAACACTTTCGGATCGCTGACCCAGTGCTCGTTGAACTGCGACGGGAACTCGACGAAGTCGCGCGCGGTGTTGGTGCCCGACAGGCTCGGGTATTCCTGATCGGCGAACATGCCGTGCAGCGCATGGCCGAACTCGTGGAACAGGGTGATTACGTCGTCATACGACAGCAGCGCCGGCTGACCCGGCGCCGGTTTGGTGAAGTTGGCGACGTTGTAAATCACCGGCTTGGTGCCGTTGAGCTTCGACTGATCGACGAAGTTGCTCATCCAGGCGCCGCCGCCCTTGTTGTCGCGCTTGAAGTAGTCGATGTAGAACAGCGCCAGCGATTTGCCGTCCTTGTCGAACACTTCATACACCTTGACGTCCGCCTGGTAGACCGGGATGTCCTTGCGCTCTTTGAAGCTGATGCCGTACAGCAGGTTGGCGGCGTAGAACACGCCGTTGTTCAGCACGTTGTTCAGCTCGAAGTAAGGCTTGATCTGCGACTCGTCCAGATCGTACTTGGCCTTGCGCACCTGTTCGGCGTAGAACTGCCAGTCCCAGGCCTGCACCTTGAAGTCGCCTTTCTGCTGGTCGATCACCGCCTGAATGTCTTTGGCTTCACGCTCGGCGCGCGCGGTGGCCGCCGGCACGATATTGCGCATAAAGCTCAGCGCGGCATCCGGCGTCTTGGCCATCTGGTTTTGCAGTTTCCAGGCGGCGTAGTTCGGGTAGCCCAGCAGTTTGGCCTGCTCGGCGCGCACCTTGGCCAGACGGGAGATGGTTTGGCGGGTATCGTTGCCGTCGCCCTTCTCCGCACGCGTCCAGGAGGCGTCGAACAGCGCTTGGCGGGTGTCGCGATCTTTCAGGCTCTGCAGCAACGGCTGTTGCGTGGTGTTTTGCAGCACCAGCAGCCACTGTTTCTCCAGCTTGCGTTCGGCGGCCGCCTGGGCCGCCGCAGCCAGCTCACCTTCCGACAGGCCGTCCAGCTTCGCCGGGTCGGTTATCGCCAGCGCGCCGTTTTTGCTCGCCGCCAGCAGTTTGTTGGTGAACTGGGTGCTCAGCGTCGCCGCTTCCTGGTTCAGCGCCTTCAGCTTGGCCTTGTCGGCGTCCGACAGGTTGGCACCCGCCAGCTCGAAGTTCTTGTAGGTCACTTCCACCAACCGGCGCGATTCCGGATCCAGCTTCAGCGCATCGCGATCCTGATAAATGGCCTTGATGCGCGCGAACAGCTTGCCGTTGAGCATGATGTCGTCGTTCAATGCCGCCAGCGTCGGCGAGGTTTCTTCATCCAGCTTCTGCAGCGCATCGCTGGTGTTGGCCGAGGTCATGGCGCCGAACACGTTCATCACCCGCGTCAGCAGCGAACCGGCCTGCTCCAGCGCCACCAAGGTATTTTTGAAGTTGGGCTTGGCCGGGTTGTTGGCGATCTTCTCCACCTCTTCCCGCTTTTGCTTGATGCCCGCTTCGATCGCCGGCGCGTAGTCGCTTTCCTTGATCAGGTTGAACGGCGGCGCCTGGAACGGCAGACGGCTTTGATAGAAGAACGGATTCTGAGTCTTTTGCTTGTCGTGCTGATTGGCTTCACCGGTCACGGTAGCCTCCTTCGCCTGGCCGCTGGGCAGCGCGCTATGGTCGGCGTGAGGTTGGGTTTCTGCTGCCTGTGCCTGCGAGCCCAGCGCCATGCCGATCGCCAGCACCAATGTGGATAAACGCATCAAATCGAAACTCCTCCATGTTCACGGAATAAGGTCTCGGGGAATCGCTCCCTCTGAATCACCTCCTAGCTTAGGTGCAGTTGGCAGTTTGAGCAAAAACAAGTGATTAGAAGTTAGCCGCCTCGCCGGCCGCAGCCAGAAACGTCGGTGACATCTTTATTTTTTTCATTTCCAGCACATAGTCACCAAATGTAATCATTTTATGATTAATTAATTCAATGCCATGATAAATAAAGAAGAATCATAAAATACCCTGTTGACTTATCCGGTTACCCAATGTAACTTGATGTAAATTTTGATTAATGGAGCTAATCAAATTGCAGCTTATAACGGAAATAGTTCTTATTGTCATTTTCATCCTCATTATCAGTGCGATTTATAAAAACGCGAAGAAAAAAGGCTTGCGCACGTACCATATCGTCATGCTGTTCTTGATATTCCCCCTTGCCGTATTTTTAGACTATTGCCTGCAGCGCCAGGCGATCCTTTTGGATACGGCGGCCCTTAAAATCACGGCAATGTATGGTTTGCCGATGGCGGTTATTTTTTCGCTTGTGTTATCCATTACCTCTCGCAAGAAGGAGCTTAAATGAGAGCCTTAACGGAAGTTGAGTTGTCATGTATTAACGGATCTGACGGCAATGATTCTTATAATCCGACTTCGCTTATTGTCGGCAGCCTGAGCACAATAGCGAAATTGCCCACCCCCGTATCATTAGCCGTGGGCGTGGGCACGGAAATCGCTATTCAGGCCGCACCGCACATGCCGGTTAACGTTGCTATTCCACAGGTTCCCATGGGCCCAACATGGAATGGCAGTGGCGGTGGTCGCCCTTCACCGTCGTCGTCACTTTCAACACCGGATTCTTCAAATTAAAAAACGCGGCCTTATTACCCCTTGTATAATAAGGCCGGTATTTAACTTGCCCTGCACCCATAAAAATAACGATTTAAAAAATGAAAAACCTCGCCATGCTTCACGAAAGCTTGATTCCTTTCGTCGCAAAAAAGACAGGTTCTCAATTACTCTGGCACAACGGATTAAACCCTGCAGAGCAGAGCGAACTGAAAAATGAGACCAGCTATCTCATCGAAGAAAATAATCGTCATGCTATTTTTGATGACGGCACGCCGCTCTTAAACGATGAAAAAGTCTTTTTCGCCGAACGTTATGGCGGCGGGGCTATTTCGCGCAACGGCGGCGGCGCACGCTGTGGCTTTGATGGGCGATGGCAGGTTAAAGGCATCGGAGCCAATGCGTTAGTCGGTCAAGGGGCGAAGCATGTCGATGGCGAGTTGACAATGACCGGCGCAGTATTGGAGGCATTATGGGGAAACGTCATGGCCAAACTGCTGCCTTACGGCGCCGTGCCCAATAAGGCGATCTTGCTGACCGACAACCCCATCGCCACCCTCTCTCCTGCATCGGCGGGAGGCGTCCATAACCGCAAGGCGTTGCTGGTGCGCGAACCCGTCGTGCGCCCTGCACATTTTTGCCGCGCGCCCTACTATCATCCTCATGATGCGATGCAAAGGCAGCCTTCGGATATTGAGCGGACCAAAAAGCTCATTGTCGCCGCACCGACCTTTCTGCCTCGTCCCTCTGAGTTTGACGCTGCGCGCTGGTTGGCGTTGCCGCAGGAAGAACGAGCCTTCTACGGGCTCTGCGAGCTTGCACGGCGCCTTGCGACGCAGATAGCTTACTGCCGTACCCGCCATTTGGTGATGATGACCTCACCCTCCAATTGCGATATGGCCGGCAGGCTGCTGGACTTTCATGGTGTTCGCAGTGTTTTTCCCGCAGAACGTCGCGATCCCGGCCGCAGCTACATTCAGCACAACAAACTCAACGAAGACGCCCCTTTGTTGCTGAGAGGCGTGCAAGATCTCGCTTTTTATTTAGCCAAGCATCAATTTGGCCCGGCATTTCTCGCGGCAGCGCACCAAGGCATCGGCGCGGCCTTTAATATGGCCTACACGCGAGCCTGCCTGCTGGATAATCTCGGTATGGCGGGTTTTGACTCTGCATTTTTACAACGCCTGCCTCTCACCGCCGACTGGTTCGCCTTAGGCGAACGCTTGCAAAAAATGTTCGATTTGGCTCCCGGCATCTTTAGCCGTCGACAAGGTCTGGGCCAGGGGAATGCTCATCCGGCGATTGCCCTGTTACATCGGCTCATCGACTCGCCCGTCAGGGTTTCCGCCGAACAACAGGGTACGACAGCGGAAGAGAGATTTTCTCTGGCATTCCAGCGGTTATACGCGAAGTACCTTCAGGAAACATCAGCGGATCAAACCGCCGCCCGATTACAACAGGCGATGAAGCAGACCGTCACCAGAAGGTTGGGCTCCCGCGCGTTCATGCGCCGTGAAGTGATTTTTCAAGAAATTGCCGGCTGGCGCGGTGAATTCAGCGAGATCAGCGAACAGTTGCAAATCTATCTGGATCGTTTCGAGCGTCAGGCGATCAACGTATTACAATAATAACGCTGAGGATATTTCGTGAGTTTTATCAAAGAAAACCAGCAGGGTAAAAGTAAGTTCAGTCAATACGAGAGCCTGGGCTTCGCCGTTAGCTGTATGTTGATGAATAAAAATTACAGTTTGTACCATATAAAAACGTTGCAGCTATGGACTCAGGAAGCGATTAATCAAAATCAATTCAAAATATTATTCGATCATTTGGATAATCCGTTAGGATATATAACCTGGGCCTACCTGAGAGATGAGACGCTGGGTCGATTTATTAACGATCCGCAGTTTCTTCTGCATAACTCAGAATGGGATGAGGGCGGCACGCTGTGTATTTTAGACTTTTGCTGCAAGCCTGGCAGCGCGCATTTATGTTTGGAACACCTTAAAACAGTTCACCCAATCGCAGAACGTCGCACGGTTGTATGGCGTTCCCGCCGAGCGGGCAAACTGATGACGGTAAAAAAATAAAGAAAAATAAACATCAGGGATGAGCCGATGAGCAAGCATCAACTATTGGATTCACAGACGGGATTTTACTATGGCACCAAAATCGGCGATGACAAATCGAGCTATAATATCGCGGAATATGTCGAAATAAATCACACTCTCGATATCGCAAGAATGAAACGTGCCATTCATCGCGTCATCAGCCAAACGCCGACGTTGCACGTTTTGTTTGATGAAGATAACGGCACGCCTTATCAATATCCCGTCACCGCCAACATCTCAGTGGAATGGGTAGATCTTTCACAGCACGCCAACGATATGGCCACCGCTATCGAATTAATGGAAGCGGATGCTAAGCGCCCCTTCTCGTTGAACGCTGCGCCGTTATTCAGACAAAAAATCATCAGACTGGGTGAGCAACGCTTTCTGTGGTATTTCTGCAGCCACCATCTGCTGCTTGATGGTTACGGCACTTATTTGCTGATCCATCAAGTGGCGCAGGCCTACCGAGGCCAAACGCAGCAACCGCAAGACGTACCTGCGATCGATGCCTTGCTCAGGGCTGAATCTGAGTACAAACAGTCAGCCGCCTATCAAGCGGACCGACATTTTTGGCAAACGGCCAGCGCCTCACTACCAGACCCGATGACATTAGCCTGCGCCAATATTCCTTCGGGACAGGCGATCCGCCATGTGACGTCGTTGCCCTATCCTGCCGAGCGCCTTGCGCTGCAAACCGGGCACCCTTCTTGGCTGGCGCGCACTTTCGTGGCAGTGATGGCATATTTGTACTTGTGTACCGGCGAGAAACAGCAAACGATCGGCGTCCCAATGATGGCGCGAACAGACTCCCTGACGAGGCAGGCGCTGACTTGCAAGACCAACGTTGTTCCCTTGACTCTCGATATTGAGGACACAGCCTCATGCCGACAGTTGGCGCAAACCATTGAACACATGCTCAGGCAACTCAAAAAACATCAAGCATTCCGTTACGAAGAGATAAAAAGTCTGCGGAGCGTCACCAGCCGCTCGCCGCTGTTCAACATCGTGGTCAATATCATTCCCTTTGAAGCGGCAGCCTCATTTTCTTCCGCGCAGCGCAGCGAAATCCGTAATTTACGCTCAGGAGGCGCGCAGGATCTGGTCTTCAACATGCGTCCCGATCTCGATAACCAAACGCTTCGGCTGGAGATCGATGCCGACTCAGGGCTTTACGATGCGGCCAGCCTGGTGCGGCACAGCCAGGGGATACAGACCTTGTGCGCCTTGCTGTACGACAACCCGGAAAATCTTTCCGTCGCGGCATTGCGACAACGTTTCCCGCTCTCGCTGCAGGGTAAAGCAGCCAACGACAACGTGGTCGATATAATGCAACGTATCGATCGTGCCGTCGTTCAAGCGCCGCAACGCACGGCGATCCTCACGCCCACACACGCTTCGTTGTCGCTAAGAGCGCTGTCTTATGCCGTTTTGCAGCAACAGTGGCGTGCGCTGGCCGATGCCCTCGCCCCCGCCCGTGCCGCGAACACCGTGCTGTTGCTCGACTTGCCGCAAGGGCCGGAAGCCATCATCTGCATGCTTGCTGCGCTGCAGTTGAAAATGCCGTTCGTCAACCTGAATGCCAAAGGGGATGGCGCGGCTCATCGTCAGCGACTTGAACAATTTAGCGACGCTATCCTGATTACCGATCGCACACTTCCCTCCTTTCATTCCGAACCTGACGCATTGGCGCATTGGCGCGCATCGACACTCGATATGCCGGCGGATTTCGCGCACTTCACCGTGTTTCGCCGGCAAACAGCGACTGAGGCGCCGGCGTTCCCGGTCGGAACCGGCTATATCATGTTTACCTCTGGCTCGACGGGAATGCCTAAAGGCGTGATAGGCGCCCGACATGCTCTCAGCGTTTTTGTCGATGCGGCGATAACATGCTATGGCATTCAACCGCACGAACGCGTGTTGCAATTTGCGCCCTTGCATTTCGATGCGTGCATTGAAGAAATTTTCATGACGCTGGGTGCCGGCGCCCACCTGTGTATCGCCCCCGAGGCCGTCAAGCACAGCTTTGCCGCGTTCTTCACATTCTGCGCCGATCATCAAATCAGCCTGTTGGATCTGCCGACCGCCTACTTTAATGAGATGCTGTTCGCCTCCGGCGGTGAACAGACGCTGCCGCCGGCCGTCACTACCGTTATCATCGGCGGCGAAAGCCTTTCACCGCGATCCAAAGAACGCTGGTTCGCGCACTATCCCAAAGGCAGAAAGTTATTCAACTCCTACGGCCCAACCGAGACAACCGTGGTGGCGACGGCCGCGGAAATCAAAAACGATGGCACCGCCGTGACGATAGGCGCACCGCTGGACGGTATATACACGGCGATCGTCGGCGAGGATCTCAGGCTGTTGCCGCTCGGCTGCAGCGGCGAATTACTGATAGCCGGAGCGACCGTCGGCCTGGGGTATTTGCATCAGCCAACGCTGAGCGCGGAAAAGTTCGTCACCCTTGAGGTTAACGGCCATCCCATGCCCGCCTTTCGTACCGGCGATATCGCCTGCCAGCGCCAGGATGGGCAGTTGCTGTTCCTTGGCCGCAAAATTCGTGAAGCGAAAATCGCCGGGCAACGCGTCAATATGGGTGAGATAGAAAGCTGTCTGGCCCGGTTGCCCGCAATTGTCGAAATTGCCGTACTGGCCAAAAGCGGCGACGCGGGAACGGAACTGTATGCGCATTATCACAGCCGGCAGCCGATCAGCGAGGCAATGCGCCGCACGCTGTACGGCGAACTGCCCAGTGCACATATTCCTCAGCGCTTCGTGCATCATCCAACGCCGCTGGTCAAACTGGCTAACGGCAAGATTGATTATCGCACCCTGGAAAGACAATCCCGGATGCCTGAACCCGCACGGGAATTGCGTTCGACGACATTCAACACCCTGGTGCATGAGGTTTGGCTGGCGACGCTGGGGAGTGACGATGGCGACTTCTTCACGCTCGGCGGTGAGTCGCTGCAGGCCATAAAAATCATTAACGCGCTTAACGCCCACTGTCGGTTGGATCTGAACCTGAGCGACATTTTTGAACATCCGAGACTCACCGATTTCTGCCGACACCTAACGCAGCTGGCCCATGCACGCTATGGCCTGGATCCGCAGCATCTGAACATCCGATGCGCTATCGGCCGCCGCCTGTCAACCGAGGCGCCGGCCAGCAGCCGGCTGTTTATTCAATCACCCGAAGGCGCAGATGAACGGCTTTTGTTGGCCGCCCTCGCCGACAAACACGGTGTGGACATTCTGTCACCGCAGGCGTTGCCATTGCATGCTGAATGGCCGCTGAACGCGGCCATATTCAACGTACCGAACGAAGCCACGCAATATGCCAGTTGGCTTGATGCGCTTTCGGCCCTGCTTCACGCCCTGCCCGGCCGAGTTAACTACATGATCTTTATGCATGATACGGTCGGCGGCGCCAGACTCACGCAAGGCCTGCTGCGCGATTTTCGGCATGAGCGACTGCTGTTGCTGCATAAAGCCGATTCGCGCCGCCAAGCTGTCGACGCCGGCGTTACTGAGTTGATAGCCTTTTCCGCGCGGCTTGGCTATTTCCCGCACATCCGGTTCGATACGGCCAATGAGCGATTGAACGGCTGCGTACTGAGGATCTTCGGTTTCGATGATGGCGAGAATTTCGATCATCGCGCCGCCTTCACAATGGCACAGCGGAGAAACCCGGGAGTGCAGTTGTGTAGCTTGTCGCATTGGCTGAATTTGATTTCCGCCCACAGCGACAAACGCCCGAATAAAAGCGGTCGAACAGGGAACGCTATCGACGTCAACATGGAAGGAGTGCACTGATGAGCGTCATCGGCCTGATCAATCTGATGGAAATGGCGAAACAGGGAGCCACATTCGGCGAGCTGTCGCCTCGACGCCAAGCCATCGAGCATGTCGACGCCGCCGCACTCAGTGCGGTGCAGGAAGACATCACCGCATTTTTATCTGTTTGTACGCCAGATAATGCAGAGCGAGACACCGGGGAGAAGCCTTGTTACACCGTCAATCACTACGCGGGGCAATACCTGTGGCTGTATGAAAACTTCACCAAGAACAGCCCGCTGTATAACATTCCGATCGCCAAAGAGATCCTGGGGCCCTTTGAACCCACGCGTTTACTCACCGCGCTGAAAAAACTGCTCAAGCGGCACGGTGCGCTTTGCGGCAGCTATCGGCTAGACGGGGAAACCATCACCGTTGACATCGTGCATCCTGATGAAACCATTTTCGAACACAGCCTCGAGGACATCAGCGGGCTGAATAGTGAGGAGCAGCAAAAAAGTATGCTGGCGGCGCTTAACGCCCAGTGCACGATTCCGTTTGATCTCGGTGCCGAGTATCCCCTGCGCTGCCGGATCTTGAGAAAGAGCGCGCAGCACCACTATCTGTTCTTGACCTTTCACCATTGCGTGGTCGACGGCTGGACGGCCAATTTGCTGGTGGATGAACTGAGCCGTGGCTATCACGTGCACAAAGAGCATGGTCATTATGACAACGGCCAGGCATTTTTCCGCTATCTTGAAGACCCTTTCCTCGCCGTCGCCAATGTCGATGACAGCATGGCGTTTTGGCGCGATGAACTGGATGGTGCGCCGGAAAAACACGCGCTTGAATACGATATCGCCATCACCGCGGCAGGCAAAACACAGAATATCGTCAGAACATCGCTGACGAACGAACTGCAGTCGGCCCTGGCCCAGTTAGCCAAACATAACGGTACGACGCTGTTTACGCTGTTGCACTCCGCCTTCGCGTTACTGATTGCCAGAGAATCTGCAACGGAGCGTGTAGTCATCGGTAGCCCGATCGCCAACAGGAACGAGCCGACGTTAAACGACGCCGTGGGCAGCTTCGTCAACACGATCGCCCACCAATTCATCATCACTGGCGACGACAGTTTCACCACGCTGCTGCAAAAGAACGCAAATAAAATTGCGCGCGCTTTCAAACATCAAGGGTTGCCATTCTCTTACCTGGTTGAACAACTCAAGCCCACGCGCGGCAAGTTTCACCCCATTTTTCAAATCATGTTCGTCTGCCAACATCGCAAAAGCAATGAGCTGAATATTGGCGGTGCGCAGGTTAACACCCTGCCGAGACGCTATGCGCCGCCCAAGTTTGATCTGGTTCTGGAAGTGATTTCCAGCGTGGAGGGCATTCAGTTGGAATGGCAATACAACGCCAAGCTATTTACGCCGGAGCGCATTAACGGATTGGCGCAAGCTTACGCATTACTGCTGCAGCAAATTGCCTGCGATCCCTCGCGGGCCGTCGGCCACTATTCGCTGGCGTCAATGGCCGATAACCGGCAATTGCGTCAGCTCTCCGTCGGACAGGCGATGCCCGCATCCTTGCGGCAACCTCTTTCCGATCGGCTGTTACACACTGCTCTCCAGCAGGCGGATCGCCCGGCGTTGTACGAGGGCGATAGCGTGTGGCATTACGATCGGCTGTTGCGGCACGCCGGCCTCGTGGCGCATTGGCTGATCGCCCATACCGCCCCAGGCGCGCTCATCGCCATCGATCTTCCACGTGGCGCTCATCAGGCTATTGCGGCGCTCGGCGTGATCCTCGCCGGACGTGCCTACTTGCCGTTGGCCGAAGGATTGCCGGATGCCCGCGCAGCGGCCATTATGCGGATATCAGGTTGCGCCTGGGTTTTGAGCAACCAGGCTCACCATCACGCCCGCTATCCGCAGACTATCCGCGTTCAGGATCTGGAGGCGCTGTTTTCCCCTCATGTCCTAGACACAGCGCCCTTCCCGCCAGGCGAAGCGGAAGCGCTCGCCTATGTCATTTATACGTCGGGGACGACCGGTACGCCAAAAGGTGTAGCTATGGAACAGGGGGCCGTCACCAATACCTTGCTGACCATGAACCGACTGTTTAACGTTTCTCATCGTGACAACGTATTGGCACTCGCCGATCTGGCCTTCGATTTATCGGTCTATGACCTGTTCGGCAGTTGGCTAGCCGGTGCATCAGTAACGGTGCTATCGCCGCACGAAGCGAAAGAGCCGTCAGCATGGCTAAATGCGATACGCCAGCGGCAAATCAGCATCTGGAACTCGGTTCCCGCCATCTTGCAAATGTTGGTGCAATATTGCGCACAAGAAAACATCCTGTCGCTGCCTCAACTGCGGCATATTTGGCTGAGCGGCGATCGCATCTCTCCACAGCTGATCGCCGAGGCACATCGGCTTTGCCCCAACGCCACCATCACCAGCCTTGGCGGTGCCACTGAAGGGGCAATATGGTCAATTTATCATCCGGTCACACGAGATACGCACTACAGAAACGCCATCCCCTATGGAACCGCATTGCCAAATCAGAGCATGTGGGTGTTGAATGAAAAACTCGAGCCGTGCGGTTTCGGCGTTACCGGCGACATTTATATCGGTGGCGTTGGCGTTGCCCGCGAGTATTGGCGCGATAGCCAAACCACCGCCGGCAGCTTTGTGCTTTTCCCAACCACCGGAGAACGCATATACCGCACCGGCGATCGCGGCCGTTGGCATCGCAGCGGTTACATCGAGTTTCTCGGCCGCGAAGACCAACAGGTGAAACTGCAGGGTTTTCGCGTCGAATTGGGTGACGTCGAATTCGCGCTCAAAAGCAGCGAACTGGTCGCTGAAGCGTGTGTCGTCTGTCGCGATGAAACCGGGAACGGCACACCGCATCTGGAAGCCTACATCACATTGACCGAGGCGGGGAAAGCCAGCGTCCAGGCAGAGCAAAGAATACGCGAGCAGGTTACGGCCGCATTGCCCGCGTATATGGCGCCATCCCGCTATCACCTCATTGAACGTTTCCCGCTTTCACGCAACGGCAAATTGGATCGCACCTTGCTCTCGCCAGGCACCGAACGGAGTCAGGCCAGCGAGGTTGCACCCGCCGCGTCCGCGGAACTCATGCTACTACGAGAGCTGTTGGCGGATACGTTAGGCTGTACTCCAGACAAGATCGACCCACATGCCAGCTTCTTCAGCAATGGCGGCAGCTCGCTTTCTGGCATCACGTTCTTGGGCAACATCAAGCGCGCCCTTAATGTGGAATTAACCCTGGCGGAAATCCTCGGCTACTCACAGCTCGATAAACTTGCCGAGCGTCTGCGCGAGAATGCGCCCCTGCCGTTATCGATGCTGTCCGGCTCAGCCGCTCGCCCCTCTCTGCCCACCTTGTATTTGGTGCATGGCGCCGGCGGCCAGGTTCATCAATATGCAAAGTGGACAAAACAGCTTTGCGCCTGCGCCAACATCATCACCATCGCCAGCCCGGGGTTGGCCGCACCCGGTGCCGACGACACACTCACCCTGCAGCGATTGGCCGCCTCCCATTTGGCGGCCATACCGCGTGCCAAACGCGGCACGGCCGTTATCGCCGGCTGGTCATTGGGCGGCCAATTAGCTGTCCATATGGCGGCGCAGGCCACGGAACAAGGCGCGCCCTTTGCGCATGCGTTGGTTGTCGACAGCGGTTTGCCCGCCCAGCGGACCGCCGTGAAGCGACGTTTCAGCGTGGCGCAAAGTTACCTCAGTCTGTTCGACTCTCTCGGTATTGCGCGCCATTTGTGTCGGCATCAAGAAACGAATGCGATAGACAGCTTCGCCGACGAGATAAAAATGCACTATGCGCTGAATCAGAGCGTGCTTGAGGAGAAGATCACGCTGGAACATGCCGAAACCTTCTGTTGGGCGCTGAAAAAATCGTTCGAACTGACGAATAACGCCGGCCCCCTGCCGCAGATAGCGATACCGCTGACGCTTTGGCTTAGCCAGCAACGTCAGCGTAAACACCCCCAGCTTGCACAACGCTGGGAGATGCAATCCTCGCATGGCGTTCAACTCAGTTATTGTGCAGAAACGCATTACAGCATTTTAAACAACGCTCAACTTCTTCGAGCGCTGACGCAATTGCTGCGCGCGTTATCAACATCATTGGAATAACGCGAGAAGATACCTCCTATCAATCAAACCTATCGAGGCAATGATGAAATTACCAAGCAGTTGGATTTTTTTGTTCTGCTTTTACTACACATTTATGGATATTTTTTATTCGTTATTTTTTTCCGAAGACAGGAGGTTTACCAGCACAATCATTCAATCCTTTATCTTTTCAACCTTGCTAGTGGCATTTTTCTGGTATCGGAAAACTGCAAAAACCAAAAACCAATAATATAAGGAAGTCATTATGAGAGAGCTTACACTGAATGAAGTGAACTTTATCGCGGCAGCTGGGGATTTCAGCTATGCGGAATTGGGCGGGGCCGTCGCTGCCGGCGCGGTTGGTGGCGCGATGACCGGCGCCATGGCTGGCGGCGTCGGTGCCGGCCCAGGCGCTGTTGCCGGTGCCGTTATCGGTGGTGCCGCCTATACCGCTGGCAAAATGGTGGAATCCATGTTGGGTGGCAATAAACAAACATCGACGAACAATCCTGCCGACAGTAACTAATGTAGGAAGATTCGTATCCATCATATGAAAAAATCATTCATTGTATTGTTCGCCATTTTAATCGGGCTTGTTGTTGGCACGACTGCGGATTATTTCAGCCTCAATCGTTTCTTGAAATATGCTCTTATCGCCTTTGCCGTTATCGCCACGCATAAATTGCTCAATAGCGATCGCGGGCAACGCTCAGCATGATCAACGTGGCTTATTTTAAAATTTAATTACTAAGGAGCAAGTATGCGCAATCTTACCTCTGAAGAATGTTCAATCATTTCCGGTGCAGGAGTTCGCAGCGGTACATTGACGGTTTCCGCAGAAACTGTCGGCGCAGCGATCGGCGGCGGAATCGGCTCTATCGGCGGCGTGGCGGGCGGCGTTGTCGGCACCATTGTCGGCGGTGCTGTCGGTAACTATGTCACCGGCGATCGTGCCCCCGGCTCAGTTGGCCCATCAGGCATTCCCTGGGGCGGGAGCAACGGCGGCGGTACCATGTGGGGGAACAACAACAATACCGATTCGAACTGATCGGGGCCCTGCAAGCCTCGCGGTTGACCTCAGCGGTTAACATTGGCTTCAGCGCCTAAAGCGTCACTTCATGCCAGGGTTATCATTGTGATAACCCTTTTTTCATGGGCTCACCACCGGGTGAGCTGTGCGGTTGACGTAGCGAAAATATCGGGGTGAAGAGGCCAGGTAAAGCGAAGCTGACGTTACCCGAGTCGAATGACTCTATCCGCAGAGGCAATCGTCGACGGACGGTGCGCAATAATCACGCGGGTAATGTTCAGTTGTGAAATAGCGCGGTTAATATGGGTTTCATTATCTAGATCCAGGTGGCTGGTCGCTTCGTCCATAAACAGAATGCTGGGGCGACGATAGAGCGCACGGGCTATCAATAAGCGCTGTTTCTGCCCGCCAGAAAGGCTTCCCCCCAGTTCGCCGATCAATGTTTCATAGCCCATCGGCATGTTTTGAATATCATCATGCATATTGCAACGCCGTGCGCACGCCTCAATACGCTTCAGATCCATTTCGGCATCAAATCCTGAAATATTTTCAGCGATAGACCCCGCCAGCAGCTTGTCATCCTGCAACACGCAAGCGATGCATTGGCGATAATTATTAACGCCAATGTTGCTGATATCCATACCGTCGACCAGCACGGCCCCTTCATCCGGCGACAGCAGCCCACACATTAACTTCATCAACGTGGTTTTACCCGCGCCGGAGGGACCGACAATCGCCACGCTTTCTCCCGCGGCAATGCTGAGATTCAAATCCGCGATAATGGGTTTCGCCAAGCGATCATACTGGTAGCGCAGATTCCGCACCTGAAGCTCCGCGGCGTTGCCTTTTGTGAAGAGCTGGCGCGCGGGCATTTGCGATTCCGGTGACGAAAGCACAATGTCCGCCACCCTTTCATTATGCAAACTCAACATTCGCAGCTGAAGCATCATGTCGATCAGGCTGCTGGCACGCTCCGAAAACTGCCCGCGGTAGGCGTTAAACGCGATAAACATGCCGATCGTCATTTGATTGTCTATGACCAATGCTGCGCCGAGCCAAAGGATGATCACCTGATCGCAAGTGGCGATAAACGCCCCCAGGCCGCCAAACATCATGTTTAATTTGGTCAGCTTGATACCGGCATTGATCGTTTCTACGTTTAGATTCAGCCAATACTGCGAACGGGTTTCAGATAACCCCAACGCCTTTAACGTACTGACGCTATACAACGTTTCCATGAAATGAGACCCGGCTCGCGCCCCTTTCACCAACTGCTCTTCCGACAGCTGCCGATAATATTGATAGGTCGACAGCCTGAGAATAACGTATATCGCCGTAAAGCCGAGCACCACCCAAACCAACCAGCCGCCATAGAGCAGCATCATGATAAATACGCCTACGGACATGATGCCATCAATAATACTGCTGACGATGCTGGTAGTGAAAGTCGCTCTTATCGTATCCAATGAGCCGAAGCGGGATTGAATATCACCCAACTTGCGCTTCTCAAAGAAGGAAAGCGGCAATTTCATCAGATGATCGAATACTCCCGCCTTCCATTGCACGTCTATCAACGCGCCCATGACGATAGAGATCCACGAGCGCAACATGGATACGCCGGTACGGAATAAAATAAAGAACAGCAACCCTATGCATATCAGCGCTAAAAGATCATGATCGCCGGCCAGAATCACATGGTCCATGACCAACTGCGTACCGACGGGCAACAGCAGATTAACCGCTTCAATCACGATCGACAGACAGAAGATCTTTAGCAAGGCCCCTTTGAGGCCGCGCACATTGCTCATCAGCTTGCGAAAACGCAATCTGCTTTGCTGTTTGATCGGCTGAAATTCACTGTCTGGCCATAGCTCAAGCGCTACGCCGGTAAAATGCCGCGACAGTTCATGCAACCCCAGCACTTTACGGCCAAAGGCAGGATCATGGATCACCGCCCGCCCTCGGCTGACACTGACAAGCACCACGAAATGCTTCATGTCCCAATGCAGAATACAGGGCATTTTCAATGCCTTAAGCTCATCGATATTCAGCGATAACGCTCTGGATTGCAGTTTCAGTGCGCTCGCGATGTCAATCAGCGCGGACAGCGTCGCCCCGCGCGAAGAAAAGCCGTAGCGGCTGCGCAAATTAAACAGATCGATTTGCAAGCCATGGTAATGGCATACCATCGCCAGACTGGCGAGCCCACATTCCGAGGCTTCCGTTTGCAGGATCTGCGGCACTTTGCGGCGCAGCGACAAATTGAGTTTGCCCTTTAGCGCGTCGAAATAAGATTCAGTCATTGATTGGCCCCATCAGGCTGTTTTTCATATCGTAGAAAGGCGAGAACATCCATTGATATAAAGGCCTTTTTTCCAGAAACAGCGTGGATTGAGCCCGCATGCCGTTAGTGAGCTGCAACGCCTTGCCCTGATAACTGATATGCGTTTCATCCAGGGAAACGGTGACCTTGTAATAAGATGCCGTTTGCGCGTTGGGCTGATGCACGGGAGAACTGCTGTAAGTTGACATTTCTTGCATGGAGGCCGGCACATAAGCGATGCTTTCTATCCTGCCGGGAAACTGGCCAAACTTCTCATAGGGGAAAGCGTCATAACGAATGTTAATGGCGTCCCCCGCTGACACATACGGCACACTGGCGTTCGGCAACCATAAAACTAGCTGATAAATCGCGCCATTACGTGGAATAATCTGTACCAGACTGTCACCACTATTGACCATCTGACCCGGGGTAACGCTGAGAGATTCAATGCGGCCATCGCTCGGGGCGTTCACGATCAATGCGCCGCTGGCATCGGCTTCCGCTAACTGCCGTTGCAAATCATTACGCTGAAACTGGTACTGTGAAATTTGATTATCGAAATCTGCCGCGCGCGTAACGATGTCGCTTTCCAAATTCGTAATTTGCAACGATTCCTGAATGTGTTGGCTATGCAGGTTTTGGAACAGACTTTGTTGTTGATAAAACGAATAGGTTTGTCCGCTAAGCTGATCTTTGGTAATCAGACCGCGCTGCTGATATTCCTTATAGGAACGCATGTTGTCCTGAGCAAATGCCACCCCTTCTCGTGCGTTATCCAACAGCTGTTTGGACTGCATGTGCGCCAATTCATACTGTTTTTTTTGCGCGCGTAGATTTTCCAGCGTCATGCGCTTGTTGTCTTGCAACTTAAGGATGATGCTGTCGACGTGTTTTAACTGGTTTTCCAGCGCCAGGCGCGTATTGGCGCTCACTTTCCCGTTATCCGTCACCCGGCTGACATCAATCTGATAAAGACGCTGACCTTTTTTAACCACGTCGCCCACTTCGACGAAGCGTTCCGAGATAAAACCCTGCTGGGGTGCAAACACATTGACTGAGCGGGGGAAGGTGGTGATTTCACCATAAACATTAATGCGGCGCGTATAATGACTGAATATAAGAAAAGAGAGGAAAACAAGAATAAATAAAAACGACAAAAGACCAAAGCACCAGGCGGGCAAGCCGTTTATTAATAAGGCCTTACCCGCCCATTTCGCCCGCTGATGATCCGTGGCTTCCTGTCGAAACAAATCACGCATGAAATCCCTTTCCAGAAATAAAGCTCAAGCCAATCCTGGCTCGTAAAATGCGGAAGTACACTGAAAAAACAGCAACAGTGACTAAAACAAGCCCGTTGCTTTTTAAGCAGTGATATCGTAAAGATAATTATTCTCATTATGATATAGAGCACCCCAAAGAAATGCAATGTTTTTTACGCACTTATCCAGCAACATGGCTGTATATCACTAGGTATATTCATAAAAAACCAATAAAGAGCCTCCTAACCAAATAGCCGTATTCATACTACATCGCGTCATGTTCAATAAATAATCATGCCCCGCCCTTCCATTGTCTGCTTTTCATCCACAGCGTGTGCAGCAATAACGCTATCAAGGCTTCCACTTCCTTATCGTTAAAATTGTCGCCACGCGGTGTCGGCGTATTCCAATATGCCTTTGCGCCAACACCGCGAATGAAATCAGTCTGACTCCGCCGCCTGATAAACCACCTTGCCGTCCACATAGGTGCGGTAAATATTGCGATCGTCCCCCAGCGTCATCAGCACGAACCCTTGCTCCGCCGGCGTGGCGCTGTTGGCGTAGCGTAACTGCTGCAGCGGCGTGACCGCCGGATCGAGCACCACGAAATCCGCCTCTTTGCCGACGTTGAAGTTGCCGATTTTGTCGTCCAGCGACAGCGCGCGGGCGCCGCCCAGGGTGGCGTGGTAGAACGCTTCTACGGCGGAGAGCCGGTAATGCTGCAGCTGGCCGACTTTGTACGCCTCGCCCAGCGTGCGCAGCATATTGAAGGTGGTGCCGGCCCCCACGTCGGTGCCGATGCCAAGCTTCACCCGCTTGCGCCAGGCCTGCTGCAGGTCGAACAGCCCGCTGCCGAGGAACAGGTTGGAGGTGGGGCAAAACGCGATCGCCGAGCGGGTCTCGCACAGGCAGTCCCACTCCTGATCCTCCAGATGCAGGCAGTGAGCGAACACGCTTTTTCCGCCGGTCATGCCGTAACGGTGGTAAACGTCCAGATAGCTTTGGCTCTGCGGGAACAGTGATTTTACCCAGGCCACTTCCTGCGGATTCTCGCTCAGGTGCGTTTGCAGCCAAACATCGGGGAATTCTTCGCGCAGCCGCTGCACCTGCGCCAGCAACGCCGGCGTACTGGTGGGCGCAAAGCGCGGCGTAATGGCGTAACCGAGGCGGCCTTTGCCGTGCCAGCGTTCGATCAGCGCACGCGTCTGGCGGTAACTCTGCTCCGGCGTTTCCAGCAGCGCCTGCGGCGCATGGCGATCCATCATCACCTTACCGGCGATCAGGCGCATGTTCAGCGCTTGCGCCTGGCTGAACAGCGCATCGACCGACTGCGGATGCACGCTGCCGAACACCAGCGCGGTGGTGGTGCCGTTGCTCAGCAACTCCCGCAGAAAGAAGGCCGACATCTCGTCGGCGTGCTGCTCGCAGCCATAACGGCTTTCGGTCGGGAAGGTGTAATTGTTTAACCAGCCCAACAATTGGTCGCCATAGGCGCCAATCATTTCGGTTTGCGGGTAGTGGATATGGGTATCGATAAACCCCGGCACGATCGGTTTGTCGCGATACTCCGTGACCGCGAAACCCGGCGGCAATAGCGCCTCACCCTGCTGCCAGCTACCGAACCAGACGATGGTGCCCTCGTTGAGCAGCAACAAACCGTCGGGAATGTGCCGCAGGCGTTCGTCGAGCTGTTGCGGTTCCTCCACGCAGGCGGTGATGTCAAAAAAATTGCCACGAATAGCCGTGGTGAATTGCAGTGCCATTATTTTCTTCCTTGTGACGACCGGCCAAGCTCACCCGCGTAATCATCTGCGCCGATGAAGCAATGCCTTTTGTTACCCCAAATTAAAGACCGGGTTAAGCATAGCAAGCCGTGTGCCAACAGCCGGTGATAAAATATATTTTCATGTAAAAACAGAGTGATATTAATTAAACAAAGAAAACCAGCCGATGAAAAAGAATAAACCGTGCGGCGGCCTTCAACGGCAGGCTAATAGCAACCGTTTGCTTGCCGGAATAACACCGTGCCGCAGCACCTTTACAGGGCAAACGAATATCTTTACAGCCACCCGGTTTATTTCAGCGCCACACCTGGGTGCCGCATTCCGGCCTGAGGGCAACGGCGAAACTTGAAACGATAACCATTCTCAATTATCATCCGCGCATCTTTTTGACCAGCAATGCGAAAACCATGTCCGCCACCGCTTCCGCCCCGCACGCCGCGCTGTCGCGCCTTTACGCCACCCATCATGCCTGGTTGCAGGGATGGCTGCGCAGGCGGCTGGGCTGCGCTTTCGACGCGGACGATGTGGCGCAGGACACCTTCATGCGCCTGCTGAAAAGCGACGCTGCGGCGACCCTGCGCGAGCCGAAAGATTTTCTGGTCACCGTCGCCAAGCGGGTGATGGTCGACCTGTTCCGCCGCAGAACGCTGGAGCGCGCCTATCAGGAGATGCTGGCGCTGATCCCGGAAGGCTATGCGCCGTCGCCGGAGCAGCGCCAGAGCCTGCTGGAAAGCCTGCAGCAGATCGACGCCATGCTCGACGGCCTGGGGCCAAAGGCGAAACAGGCCTTCCTGCTGTCGCAGCTCGAAGGCCTGGGCTATGCGGACATCGCCGTGCGCCTCGGCGTGTCGGTCAGCTCGGTTAAAAAATACATGGCCAAGGCCACCGAGCATTGCCTGCTGTTCAGCCTGGAAAACGACGTTTTCTCATGAGCAACGCCATCACCCCCGAGCAGCGCCAGGCGCTGAAGATGGCCGCACACTGGTATGCCCTGCTGTGCGATGAGCACGTCACCGACCGCCAGCGCCAACAGTGGCAAGCCTGGCATCAGCAGCATGACGATCACCGCTGGGCCTGGCAGCGCGTCGAAGCGTTGCAGAGCCAGCTGCAGGGCGTGCCGGGCAAGTTCAGCTACCGCGCGCTCGATCGCGCCGGCCGCCAATCGGCGATCGATCGCCGCACCCTGCTGAAAAGCCTGCTGCTGTTGCTCGGCGTGGGCGGCGGCAGCTTCCTTTACCAGTCGCCACTCGGTCGGGAGCTGCGCGCCGACTACCGCACCGCCACCGGCGAGATCAAACCCATTGTGTTAAGCGACGGTACCCAGCTGGTGCTGAACACCGCCAGCGCGGTGGATGTGCATTACGACGATCGCCAACGGCTGATCCGCTTGCACGCCGGGGAGATCAGCCTGGTTACCGGACGCGACCCCCGGCCGCTGTGGGTGCAAAGCCCACAGGGGGCGATGCACGCGCTCGGCACCCGTTTTTTGGTGCGTGAGAGCGGCGGCGAGACGCGCCTGACGGTGCTGGAGCATGCGGTCGAAGCGCAGCTGGCGCAGGACGCGCAGCAAACGCGCCGGGTGGAGGCCGGAGAACAGATAAGCTTCAGCGCCACGGCCTTCAGCGACAAACAACCGGCTGCGGCGGAGGACGGCTGGCTGCGCGGCGTGCTGAGCGTCAGCCAGTGGCGGCTGGACCGGGTGATCGCCGAACTGGCGCGCTACCGGCGCGGCCATCTGAGCTGCGATCCGGCCGTCGCCGCCCTGCGCGTCAGCGGCAGTTTCCCGCTCAACGATACCGATCGCGCCCTCGCCCTGCTCAGCCAGACACTGCCGGTGCGCCTGCAGAGCTTTACCCGCTATTGGCTGCAAATCGTTCCCGCCTGAATCTTTTTAAATGAAAATGATAAAAAATCGCATTCTTGATTGTCCCTTTTGCTTTGCTCATCCGACTCCCAGGAAAACACTGCAGCAATAAATAAAAAATGATTCAGGAGAAGGTATGAACAACGCTTGGGGAAAGGGAGCGCCGGCTTCGCTTTGGGGAAAACGGGCCACGCCGCTGGCCGTGGCCATTGGCCTGGCCTTCGCCGCACCGCTGACGGCGAGCGCCGCCAGCGCCGCTGCAACCTATCACATTCCGGCCGGTGAGCTGGACGGCGCGCTGAACGCGTTCGCCGCGCGCGCCGGCATCGCGCTCTCGGTGGACGGCACGCTGACCGCCGGCAAACGTTCGCCGGGCCTGAACGGCAGCTACGGCGTCGATGACGGCCTGAACGCCCTGCTGGCCGGCAGCGGCCTGCAGGCTAAAGCGCTCGGTAACAACGGTTACACGCTGGCCAAACTGCCGCAGCCGCAGAAGGAAGAAGACATCACCGTGGTCGGTGACTGGCTGGCGGAAGGCCGTCAGGTAGACGTGTTCGAACATCCCGGCGCGCGTGACGTGGTACGCCGCGAAGAATTCGCCAAAACCGGCACCACCACCGTGCGCGAAGCGTTGAACCGCGTGCCGGGCGTGGTGGCGCCGGAGAACAACGGCACCGGCAGCCATGACATGGCGCTTAACTTCGGCATTCGCGGCCTCAACCCGCGCCTCGCCAGCCGCTCCACCGTGCTGATGGACGGCATCCCGGTGCCCTTCGCCCCTTACGGCCAGCCGCAGCTGTCGCTGGCGCCGGTCTCGCTCGGCAATATGGATGCGATTGACGTGGTGCGCGGCGGCGGCGCGGTGCGCTACGGGCCGCAGAGCGTCGGCGGCGTCGTCAACTTCGTCACTCGCGCCATCCCGAAAACCTTCGGCATGGAAGCCGGCATGCAGGGGCAGCTCAGCCCGACCTCACGCCAGGATCACCCGAAAGGCACCGGCAACCTGATGATCGGCGGCACCGCCGACAACGGCTTCGGCGCGGCGCTGCTCTACTCCGGCACCCGCGGCAGCGACTGGCGCGAACACAGCACGACCAAGATCGACGACGTGATGCTAAAAAGCCGTTACGCCCCGAACGAGGTGCACACCTTCAACAGCCTGCTGCAATACTACGAAGGCGAAGCGGACATGCCGGGCGGCCTGAGCCGGGCGGACTACAACGCCAACCCGTTCCAGTCGACGCGCCCGTACGACAAGTTCTGGGGTCGGCGCCAGCTGGCGAACTTCGGCTACCAATATCAGCCGGATCAGCAGCACAAGTTCGACGTGCAGAGCTTCTACACCTACACCCTGCGCAGCGGCTATCTGGATCAGGGCAAAAACCTGACGCTGTCGCCGCGCGAATACTGGGTGCGCGGCGTGGAACCGCGCTACAGCCAGAGCTTCCGCTGGGGCGAGTCGGCGCATGAGGTCGGCGTCGGTTACCGCTACGTCAGCGAATCCACCCACGAGCTGCGCTACACCAGCAAGGCCAGCACCGGTCAGCTGCCGTCCACCGCCAGCCCGTACGATCGCGATACCCAGTCCGGCACCGAGGCGCACGCCTTCTATATCGACGATCGCATCGACATCGGCGACTGGACCATCACGCCGGGCATGCGCTACGAGTACATCAAGTCGTATCAGAACAACTACATCAAGAACAACCGCCTTGACGTCAGCTATAACGCGCCGCTGCCGGCATTGAACGTGATGTATCACCTGAACGAATACTGGAACCTGTACGCCAACACCGAAGGCTCCTTCGGCACCGTGCAGTACAGCCAGATGGGCAAAGCGGTCGACAGCGGCAAGATTGAACCCGAGAAGGCGCGCACCTGGGAGCTGGGCACCCGCTACGCCGGCGATGCGCTGACCGGCGAGATCGGGCTGTTCCTGATCAACTTCAACAACCAGTACGATTCCAACCAGGTGACCGACAGCGTGACCGCGCGCGGCAAAACCCGCCACGCCGGGCTGGAAGGCAGCCTGCGTTACGATCTGTCGCAGCTGACGCCGAAACTGGACGACCTGACCGCCTACGCCAGCTACGCCTACGTCAACGCCACCATCCGCGAAGACGGCGGCTACAAGGGCAATCAGGTGCCGTTCTCACCGAAGCATAAAGGCACGCTGGGGCTGGACTATACGCCAGGCAACTGGGCGTTTAATCTTAACGGCGAGTTCCAATCCAGCCAGTTCGCTGACAACGCCAACACCGTGGCGGAAAGCGCCGACGGCAGCACCGGCCGCATTCCCGGCTATATGCTGTGGGGCGTGCGCGCCGCCTATGATTTCGGCCCGGAAATGGCCGGCCTGAATCTGGGCGTCGGGGTGAAAAACCTGTTCAACCACGAGTATTTCACCCGCGCCTATGACGACAATAACAAAGGTCTGTACATCGGCCAGCCGCGCACGATCTATCTGCAAGGTTCGGTGAAGTTCTGACCCTCGGCGGCGGGCGCGGCTCATCGTGCCCGCCGCCTTTCCCATCAACGTGACGATGTCACATAAGCTCCTCCCTCCACGCCCCCGCAGCGGCGAGAAATAAGTCGCTTCTGCCGCCAATACGCGTAATATCGACGATCCGCCCCAATTTATGGGCGCGGATTTTTTGCCGTTATGGCCTGAAAAGCGAGGAATTAAAATGAATCACAATGACCTTTCTCAGTGCCGCGTTGACACCGACCGTTTGTTGATTGCCCCCTTTACCGCAGCAGACGCCGACGATGTTTACCAGGCGATCACCCCCACCCTGACGCGCTTTATGGCCTTTGAGCCGGAGGCGTCGCCGGAAGATTTCGCCAACGTCTGGCAAGGCTGGCTGCCGCTGATGCGCGAAGGTGAAGAAGTGATCTTCGTCGCCCGCCGGCGCGAAGACCGCCTGTTCGTCGGCGTCGGCGGCGCACACAACCTGCGCAGCCACACTCCGGAGCTGGGTATCTGGGTCAAAGAGAGCCTGCATGGCCAGGGTTACGGGCGCGAAATCGTGCAGGGCATCGCGCGCTGGGTCAGCGAGCGCTTTCAGCCTCAGCACCTTATCTACCCGGTGGCCGAGCAGAATGCCGCCAGCCGTCGCCTCATCGAGTCGTTGGGCGGCGTGCTGGCCGGGCGTTGCGAACGCGTCAAGTATGACGCCGTGGTGTACCACCTGCCGCCTCAGCGCTAATCAGCATCGGGCCGCCGGCCCGGTGTGACCTTTTTTGCTTTCCGCCGTGATAACCGCTGCCACTGCCTGCGGGTTTGTGCTAATGATAGAGGTATGTAGGGTAAAAACAGTTGAGGAACAGCAACATGATTATTTTTGTTACCGGCGCCACCTCCGGTTTCGGCGAGGCGATCGCACGCCGTTTTATCCGTGAAGGCCACCAGGTGATCGCCGCCGGGCGCCGCCTTGAGCGTCTCGAAGAGCTGCAGGAAGAACTCGGCCAAGCGCTGCATATCGTGCGGCTCGACGTGCGCAACCGCGCCGCCATTCAGCAGGCGATCGAAGCACTGCCGGCCGAGCTGCGCCAGATCGACGTGCTGGTGAACAACGCCGGGCTGGCGCTGGGGCTGGAGCCGGCACACAAGGCCAACGCCGATGACTGGGAAACCATGATCGACACCAACGCCAAGGGGCTGGTGAACATGACGCGCGCGCTGCTGCCGGCCATGGTCGAACGCAACGTCGGCCATGTGATCAACATCGGTTCCACCGCCGCCAACTGGCCTTACGCCGGCGGCAACGTGTACGGCGCCACCAAGGCGTTCGTTAAACAGTTCAGCCTGGGCCTGCGCGCCGATCTGCACGGCACGCGCATCCGCGTGACCGATATCGAGCCGGGCCTGGTGGGCGGCACCGAATTCTCCAACGTGCGTTTCAAGGGCGATGACGGCAAGGTCAACAAAACCTACGAAGGCGCCGACGCGCTGACGCCGGAAGACATCGCCGAGTCGGTGTTCTGGGTCGCAACGTTGCCGGCGCGCGTCAACATCAACACGCTGGAAATGATGCCGGTCAGCCAGTCCTTCGCCGGGCTGAATATCCACCGAGGCGCCTGATCTCCGACGGCGGGAGGCGACTCCCGCCCTGTTTCCTCAGGCCGCGCGCCAGCCGGAAACGATGATCAGCATGCCCACCAGCGCCACCCCGGCGCCCACCCAGTCCAGCGCAGACAGCTTCACCCCATCCACCACCCGCAGCCATAGCAGCGCCGTCGCCACATACACGCCGCCATAGGCCGCGTAGACCCGCCCGCTGGCCGCCGGATGCAGCGTCAACAGCCAGACAAACAGCATCAGGCTTAATGCCGCCGGCAGCAGCAGCCAGGTGCTGCCCTGCTTCTTGAGCCATAGGTAAGGCAGGAAACAGCCGATAATTTCGGCGAGCGCGGTGGCGAAAAACAACAGCGTGGTTTTTAACATCGGTCGCAGTTTTCTCTCGATAAAGTAAACGAATCGGCGCTTGGCTGGTGAATTCCAGGAGCGCGGTGGTATATTTATTACCACGCCTGCGGGCGAGGTAACGCCAGTGCCGCCATCATCAGGCGCACTCACTCATAAGGATGAAACGATGAAAACATTTTCGACCCAACGACTGCTGCGCGGGATGCTGCCGGTCGCCATGCTGGCCGTCATGGGCGCCTGGCAGGCGCCGGCGCTGGCAGCCACCTGCACTCAGGGCAGCACCTGCGTCACCGTCGATGGTAAAGGCAGCGGTGCGATGAGCACCGAAGAAGCGCGCCAGAGCAAAGAGCAGTGGAATGATACCAAATCCCTGCGCCACAAGGTTAACACTCGCGTCGAGAAAGAGTTCGACAAGGCCGATCGCGCGGCGGATGACGAAGACCGCTGCAACGACAGCAACAACGTCAACGCGTACTGGGAGCCGGACACCCGTAAATGCCTGGATCGCCAGACCGGGCGTCGGATTAATCCTTAATCCGCCTGCGGCGGGCGGGCAAGCGTGAAACCCGGCCGCCGTTGCTGCTATCCTGTTACAGGAAGTCCATTGTCTAAAAGGATGACGTGATGAAAAAAACGCTGATATTAACCGCTGTATTGCTGGCCGGCGCGCCGTTGGCGGCCCTGGCCTCCTGCGAAAGCGTGAAAGCGGACATTTCGCAAAAAATCGTCAATAACGGCGTTCCGGAGTCCGGCTTCAAACTGGAGATCGTGCCTAACGATCAGGCCGATCAAGCGGGCGGCCAAGTGGTCGGCCACTGCGAAAACGACACCCAGAAGATCGTCTATACCCGCCTGAACAACGGCGACGATCGCGGTGACGCGGCGCAGACCGGCACCAGCCAGGATACCTCCAACTCGCAGTAAGCCACATCGGCTACCCAGGGCGCGCAACAGCCGCGCCCTTTTCTTTTATGCCTGTTCCGCCTCTTCCTCTTCGCCCTGCGGCCGGCAACGCGCCGGGATCAGCATCGCCGCCGCCAGCGCCAGCAACGACACCAACGCCGACACCAGGAACACCCAATGCAGCGAGGCCGCTACGTGCTGGGTCAGCTGCGACAACGCTTCGCTCCCCATGCTCTGCCGCACCGCCGGCTCCATCAGCCGCTGCACCGGATCGTCAATCTCCGGCAAACGCCACTGCAGGTTGAGGTTCAGCGTGGCGCCCAGAATGGCGGTGCCGATGGCCGACCCCACCATGCGGGTAAATACCGTACAGGCGGTGGCGATGCCACGAATGCTGTAATGCGCCGCGTTCTGCACCGACACTAAAAACGTGGTGTTGCACAGCCCCATGCCGGCGCCGACCATAAACGCCGCCACCCGGCCCCACAGCAGGCCGCCGTTCGGCTGCAGCATCAGCAGGATCAGGCCGCCGGCCACCAACAGCAGCGCCCCCAGCAGCGCCGTCGCGCGATACGAGGTCATCAGCATCAAACGGCCGCTCAGCGTGCTGGCCAGCGGCCAACCGATCGACATCAGCGCCAGCGTGGTGCCCGCCTCCAGCGGCGAGCCGCCCATTACGCCCTGAATGAAGGTCGGCAGGAAGGCACTGATGCCCATCATCGCCGCGCCGATCACCAACCCGCCGATGTTACCGGCGACGATCACCCGGCTCTGCCACAGCGCCAGCGGGAACAGCGGTTCGACCGCGCGCCGCTCCTGACGTATCAGCAGCGCCAGCGACGCCGCCGCCAGCGCGAGCAACGGCGCCACCCACCATCCCAGGCTTTCCATCTGCAACAGCGCCAGCAGCAGCGCCGAAACGAATAGCGTCAGCCAGGCGGTGCCCGCCAGATCCAGCGCGTGCCGCCGCAGCTGCTGATGGGCCGGCAGATAGCGCCAGAGGAAGAACATCGCCAGCAGGCCGATCGGCAGGTTGACCCAGAACACCAGCGCCCAAGGCAGATGCTGCACGATAAACGCGCCCAGCAGCGGGCCGATAATCGCCGACACGCCCCATACGCTCGACAGATACCCCATCACCTTCGGCCGCTCGGTGGCGCTGTAGATATCGCCGATGATGGTGGAAGCGATCGGCATGATGGCGCCGGCGCCCAGCCCCTGCAATAAACGGAAGCCGATCAGCCAATACATGTCGGGGGCGAAGCCGCACAGCACCGATCCCAGCAGGAACAGCGTGGCACCGAAGAAGAACACCCGCTTGCGGCCGTAGAGATCCGCCAACCGGCCGTAGATGGGGATGGTGATCGCCTGCGCCAGCAAATAGACCGCGAACACCCACCCCAGCAGCGAGAAGCCGCCGAGATCGCCGATGATGGTCGGCATGGCGGTAGCGACGATGGTGGCTTCGATCGCCGACATGAACATCGCCAGCATGCAGGCGATCAGGATCAGCGGGCGGTGGGCAATGGGTGCGGGTGAAACGTTATTTGTCATGGCGTTATGCAGGCTTCCTGGCGTTTTTATTTTCCCTGAGTATATCAGCAAGCGCCTGCGCCAAGTCTATCCGCCCTCACATCCTGCTTTTGCCGGCGGCGAATCGCACCATTTGGACTGATTGTTACGGCGTAACGTTTTGCTGCGGATTTTTTTCACTTTCCGCGCATCCCAGCGCTGACGCGGGCTGAGGCGTGAATACGGGCAAACTCAATCAGCTGATTTTGTTCATAAAACTTGGCATGGCCAACGACGGGGTGCTATACCTTTCCTAGCCGGGGTCATTGGGCTTCGTGCTTTCTCTAGTTTAAATATCAGTATCTTATGCTGATTAACTCACGTATTGAGCCTACGTTCAGCACGCTGTGCCGAACGCACCCTTCGCTCAATGTCGCTAACCTCATGCGAAACGCCCGTTTTGTACCGCCACGCCCGCCGGGCAGTGGGTAACAATCAGAGCGGAATGCGCCGCCTATCGGCCGCTCCGCGCAACGGAGGACGCAACATCATGCACAAGTCAGCGCCATACCGGCGCCTGCTCCTCGGGAGCCTGCTGTTTATCGCCGTCATCGCGCTGCTGGTTTACGGCATCGGTTGGGAAACCCTCAAGTCGCGCCGGGAAGATTTGATTTACCTCGGCCAGCAGCACATGTTCCTGGTGGTGTGCTCCATGCTGCTGTCGCTGCTGGTCGGCATTCCCAGCGGCATCCTGCTGAGCCGCCCCTTCGCCCGCCGCTGGGCGGAGCACGTGATGCAGATCTTTAACGTCGGCAACACCCTGCCGCCGCTGGCGGTGCTGGCGCTGGCGATGGTGATCATCGGCATCGGCGATCGGCCGGCGGTGGTGGCGCTGTTCCTCGCCTCGCTGCTGCCCATCGTGCGCAATACCTATGCCGGCCTGCGTTCGGTGCCGCCGGCGCTGGTCGAGGCCGCCAACGGTATTGGCATGACCGCCGGGCAGCGGCTGCGCCAGGTTGAGCTGCCCAACGCGCTGCCGGTGATCTTCGCCGGGGTGCGCATCGCGATGGCGATCAACGTCGGCACCGCGCCGCTGGCGTTTTTGATCGGCGCCAGCAGCTACGGCGAACTGATTTTCCCCGGCATCTACCTGAACGACTTCCCGACGCTGATCCTCGGCGCCGCCGCCACCGCGCTGATCGCCCTGCTGCTCGATCTGGCGCTGGCCGGTCTCGGCCGCCGGCTCAGCCCGCACACCGCATCCTGATGGGAGAAACGCGATGACTCGATGGTTACAACACCTCCGCCACGCGCTGCTGTTCTCCTTGCTGATGACCGGCGCGGCCGCCTGGGCCGCCCCGCTGACGCTGGCGAGCAAGAACTTTACCGAACAGCGCATTCTGTCGGCGATCACCGTGCAATACCTGCGGGCCAAAGGTTTTCAGGTCGAACCCAAGACCAATCTGGCCACGGTGATCACCCGCAACGCCATGATCAACAAACAGATCGACATGACCTGGGAATACACCGGCACCTCGCTGATCATCTTTAACCACATCAATAAGCGCATGACGCCGCAGGAAACTTACGACACGGTGAAAAAGCTCGACGCCAAACTCGGTCTGGTGTGGCTGCAGCCGGCGGACATGAACAACACCTACGCCTTCGCCATGCAGCGCCAGCGCGCGGAAAAAGAGCAGATTCGCACGATGTCGCAGCTGGTGGCCAAAGTGGAACAGGTGCGTAAAACCGACCCGAAACACAACTGGCTGCTGGGGCTGGATCTGGAGTTTGCCGGCCGCTCGGACGGCCTGAAGCCGATGCAGGCGCTGTACGACATGCCGCTCGATCGCCCGCAAATCCGCCAAATGGACCCCGGCCTGGTTTACAACGCCATCCGCGACGGCTTCGTCGATGCCGGACTGGTGTACACCACCGACGGCCGGGTGAAAGGCTTCGATCTGCAGGTGCTCGAAGACGACAAGGGCTATTTCCCGAGCTATGCGGTCACGCCGGTAGTGCGCGCCGACGTGTTGCAAAACACGCCGGGGCTGGAAGAGGCGCTGAACACGCTGTCGAAACAGTTCAACAATCAGGTGATCACCGAGCTTAACGCCAAGGTGGATATCGACTACCAGACGCCGCAGCAGGTCGCCGACGCGTTCCTCAAGCAGCGCGGCCTGATTAAGGGAGACATGTGATGAATACTGTGCTTTACGCTTGGCAAAACTGGGCCTACATCGCCGGATTGACGCTGGAACACCTGCTGCTGGTCGGCGTCGCCGTCGGCCTGGCGATCCTGATCGGCGTACCGCTCGGCGTGCTGATCGTCCGCCACAAATGGCTGGCGACGCCGGTGTTGAGCCTGGCCACGCTGGTGCTGACCGTGCCCTCCATCGCCCTGTTCGGGCTGATGATCCCGCTGTTTTCCTTAATCGGCCACGGCATCGGCTACGTGCCGGCGATCACCGCGGTGTTCCTCTACTCGCTGCTGCCGATCGTGCGCAACACCCACACCGCGCTCGACAACCTGCCCGGCGGGCTGCGCGAAGCCGGCCGCGGCATCGGTATGACGTTCTGGCAACGCCTGCGCTGGGTAGAGATCCCGGTGGCGCTGCCGGTCATTTTCGGCGGCATTCGCACCGCCGTGGTGATGAATATCGGCGTGATGGCGATCGCCGCAGTGATCGGCGCCGGCGGCCTCGGCCTGCTGCTGCTCAACGGCATCAGCAGCAGCGACATCCGCCAGTTGATTACCGGCGCCGTGATGATCAGCCTGCTGGCGATCGTCCTCGATTGGTTATTGCACCGCTTGCAAATTGCGCTAACGCCCAAGGGGATCCGCTCATGATTAAATTGGAAAATCTGACCAAACAGTTCATGCAGAAGAACGGTACGCCGTTCAACGCCGTCGACAACATCAATCTGGACGTGCCGGAAGGCGAAATCTGCGTGCTGCTCGGCCCTTCCGGCTGCGGCAAAACCACCACGCTCAAGATGATCAACCGCCTGATCGAACCCACCGGCGGCACCATTCTGATCAACGGTGAAGACACCCGCGCGCTGGATACCGTCAGCCTGCGCCGCAAAATCGGCTACGTCATCCAGCAGATCGGTCTGTTCCCCAACATGACCATCGAGGAAAACATCACCGTGGTGCCGCGCATGCTGGGCTGGGACAAAAAACGCTGCCACGATCGCGCCGAGGAGCTGATGAGCATGGTGGCGCTGGATCCCAAGCGCTTTTTGCACCGCTACCCGAAAGAGATGTCCGGCGGGCAGCAGCAGCGCATCGGCGTGATCCGTGCGCTGGCGGCCGATCCACCGGTGCTGCTGATGGATGAACCCTTCGGCGCGGTGGATCCGATCAACCGCGAAACCATCCAGAACGAGTTTCTCGACATGCAGCGCCAGTTGAAAAAGACCGTGATGCTGGTGAGCCACGACATCGATGAAGCGCTGAAGCTCGGCGATCGCATCGCAGTGTTCCGTCAGGGCAAAATCGTACAGAACGCCAGCGCCGATGAGCTGCTGGCGCGGCCGGCGAACGACTTCGTTGCCTCCTTTGTCGGCCAGGACCGTACGCTAAAGCGCCTGCTGCTGGTGCAGGCCGGCGACGTAGCCGATCAGCAGGAAACGGTGACGGTGCGGCGGGAGACGCCGCTAGTGGAGGCGTTCGGGCTGATGGACGATATCGACGCCCGCTCGGTGACGGTGGTGGACGCCGACGGCAAGCCGCTGGGGTACGTCAAACGCCGCGAGGCGCGCGGCGCGCCGGGCGTCTGCGCCGACAGCCTGCACCGTTTCCGCGTCACCGCGCGGGCAGAGGAGAACCTGCGCGTGGTGCTGTCGAAGCTGTACGAGCACAACACCTCCTGGATGCCGATCGTCGATGAAGACGGCCGCTACAGCGGCGAAATCTCGCAGGATTACATCGCCGACTACCTCAGCTCCGGCCGCACGCGCCGGGTGCTGACGCCGCAATAACTCACCCCGGGGCGCTCACCGCCCCGCCCACGCCGCAGTTTGCTAAAGATTCACTGGTCATCGGCCGGAGCGCCAAGCACAATGCGCTGATGACCCTTTGATTTTTCTCACGACGCCGCCCACGCATGAAAAGATTGGTCCACCTGCACCACTATCGCGCCCTGTTGCGCAGCCTGTTTATCGCCGTGTTCATCGGCGTCGCCGCCGCTCTGGCGGTGTGGCTGTTCCACCGTTCGATGATTGGCCTCGAGTGGCTGCTGCTCGGCAATGCCGACGGCAGCCTGGTGGCCGCCGCCGCCGCGCTGCCCGGCTGGCGGCGCGCCCTCACTCCGGCACTGGGCGGCCTGGCGGCGGGCCTGCTGCTGTATATTCACCAGCGCTACCGCCACCAGCGCCCGGCGGCGCCTACCGACTATATGGAAGCGATCGAGACCGGCAACGGCAAGCTGGACACCGGTGCCAGCCTGGTGAAGTGCCTGGCGTCGCTGCTGGTGGTGTCGAGCGGCAGCGCCATCGGCCGCGAAGGCGCGATGATCCTGCTGGCGGCGCTGGTAGGCTCGCTGTTTGCCCAGCGCTTTACGCACGAGAAAGAATGGAAACTGTGGGTGGCCTGCGCCGCCGCCGCCGGGATGGCCAGCGCCTATCATGCGCCGCTGGCGGGCAGCCTGTTTATCGCCGAGATCCTGTTCGGCACCCTGATGCTGGCCTCGCTCGGCCCGGTGGTGATCGCCGCGGTCAGCGCCCTGCTGATGACCAACCTGCTCAACGGCGGCCAGGCGCCGCTCTATCTGGTGACGCCGCTCGCGGCCCCCTTGCCGACGCAATACCTGCTGATGGCGCTGGTCGGCGTGGTGGCCGGCGCCGGCGGGCCGCTGTTTTTATGGCTGATGACCGCCACCGGCCACGCCTTCCGCTCGCTGCGGTTGAAGCCGCCGTTGCAGCTGGCGCTGGGCGGCCTGATCGTCGGGCTGCTTTCGCTGCTGTTCCCGCAGGTATGGGGCAATGGTTACAGCGTGGTGCAGGCGCTGCTGATCGCGCCGCCGGGGGTGCTGTTGCTGGGGGCTATCCTGGTGTGCAAACTGTTGGCGATCCTCGCCAGCAGCGGGTCGGGCGCGCCGGGCGGGGTCTTCACCCCGACGCTGTTCGTCGGCGCCGCGCTCGGTTCGATCATCGGTCAGCTGTTTGGCCTGTGGCCGGGCATGGATACGGCGGTGCCGCTGCTGCTGGCGCTGACCGGCATGGCGACCCTGCTGGCCGCCACCACCCATGCGCCGATCATGGCGGCGTTGATGGTGTTTGAAATGACCGGCGAATACGCGCTGCTGCCCGGCATTCTGCTCTCGTGCGTGATCGCCACCACCGTGTCGCGCGGCCTGCGGCCAGTGTCGGTGTATCACTCGGCGCCGCCGCCCAAACGCGAGGCTTAGAACTCGCCCTGCTGCAGGATTTTCCTGAACTGCGGGCACTGCAGGTGCTCGGGTTCAGGGCAATCGACCATGTGGCGCAGCCCGTCGCGTACCTGCATCAGGCGCTGGATATGGCGATCCAGCTCATCCGCCCGCGCCGCCAGCAGCCCGCGATCGAGCGCTATCTTGCCCCGTTCGTCAAACAAGGCGCTCATCTCGTCCAGCGTAAAACCGGCCAGGCGCGCCAGCGCGATCAGCCGCAGTTGGTCAAGCACGCCGGCGGCGTATTGGCGACGCAAACCGTGGCGGCCTATCGACGCGATCAGCCCTTTCGTCTCGTAATGCCGCAGCGCGGAAGGCGCGATCCCGCTCAGGCGCGCCACCGTGCCAATATCCAGTTCTTTTGCCATTGACTTGAAGCCGACTTTAAGTTGCACACTGTGCGCACATTATCACGTCACTGAGCCAAGGACACCCCTATGACCCCCGATCTGTTAGTGCACATCCTGTTAACCGGCGCCGGCGCCACCCTCTGCATGGATCTGTGGGCGCTGCTGCTGAAGCGGCGCTTCGGCATCCCTTCTCTCGATTATGCGCTGGTGGGCCGTTGGTTTCTCGGCATGTTCGACGGCCGCTGGTTTCACGCCACCATCGTTACGGCGCCGCCGCGCCGGGGAGAGAGAGAAATCGGCTGGATATTGCATTACGCCATCGGCATCGCGTTTGCCTTTATCCCGATCGGTTTGGCGGGCATCGGGTGGTATGCGGCGCCGGAGCCGTTCATCGCGCTGTTGAGCGGCTGGCTGAGCCTGGCGGCGCCGTTTCTGGTGATGCAGCCCGCGCTGGGCTTTGGCGTGGCGGCGGCGAAAACCGCCCACCCGCGAAGAGCGCGGCTCCTCAGCCTGCTCACCCACACGGTGTATGGGCTGGGCCTGCTGATCGTCGCCCGATTGTTGGCGACGCTGTGCGCCTGAGCGGGCTTACAGCAGCGTGGAAATATCGAGGTAGTGCGCCAGTTCGCGCTGCTCCGCGCGCGGCAGGTACGGAATTTCACCCAGCAGCGGCGCGGGAATGCGCTGCTGCAGCGCCGCGATGGTTTCAGCATAGTGCGCCAACCCCGGGTTGATGCGGTTGGCCACCCAGCCCAACAGCGGCAGGCCGTCGTTGATGATCGACTGTGCGGTCAGCAGCGCGTGGCTGACGCAGCCCAGCTTGATGCCCACCACCAGCACCACCGGCAGCTGTTCCTGCACCACCCACTCAGCGTAAGGCCGCAGATCGTTCATCAGCACCCGCCAACCGCCGCTGCCTTCCACCACCACCGTGTCGGCTTTGGCGGACAGATCCCGCAGACCGCTGCTCATCACGCCATAGTTGATGTCCTCGGTCGCATGCGCGTGAAACACCTCATCCAGGCAGGTGATGGGATTGATCTCCTCGTAGGACAGCGGCAGGGTTGAAGATGCCTGCAACACCAAAGCGTCTTTATTGCGGATGCCCTCGCTGGTTTCCTGGCAGCGTGCGGCGATCGGCTTGTAGCCGGCCACCGAACGGCCCTCGGCAGCCAGCGCCTGCATCAACCCGCGGGAAACCACGGTTTTACCGACGTCGGTATCCGTGCCTGTCACAAATAAACGCTTCAACATGAATAAAATGCCCCAGAATGCCCCGTTAACAATATGTCGCCGCATCGGCGGCGAAGAAGTCTTTCGGAAAAATTCTAGGGGATGCTGCCACGTAGGGGCTTGAGGTAGCTCAATCTTTTGCAGGATTAATAAGAAGTTCTGATGTTAGCCTTGCAGCAGCTGCACCAGCAATGAACCGTTGTACAGCGCCTCTTTCACCAGCGCCGCACCGGGCATGGTGCCCTGATTGAAGAACTGCGTGGATTCGACCTTGACCTGCTCGCTGTAGGCCGGCAGCGCCTGCTGGCGAATGCAGGAGGCGATGGCCGGATGCAGGATCTCCGCCGCACGGTTGAGCGGCGAGCCGACCAGGATCTTCTCCGGATTGAACAGGTTGACCATGATAGCCAGAATGCGCCCCACGCTGTGGCCGACGCCGAGAATGATGTCCCGCGCCAGCTGATCGCCTGCCAGCGCGGCATCGCACAGCGATTCAACGGTCAGCGGCGCGCCGTGCAGGCTGGAGCTCATCGAGCCGCTCAGTCGCTGCTGGGCGATCTCCAGCATGTTTTCGATGCTGGCCACGGTTTCGAGACAGCCGTGGTTGCCGCAATAGCAGCGTTTACCGTAAGGATCGACCTGGGTGTGGCCGATTTCCACCACGCTGTGGCTCCCGGCGTGCAGCACATGGCCGCCGGTGATCACCCCGGCGCCGACGTTGTGGTCGATCACCACCTGAATGACGTTCTGGCTGCCGCGCGAGGCGCCGTACAGCGCTTCAGCCATGGTCCAGGCGCTGATGTCGTGCTGCAGGTAAACCGGCAGGCCGGTGCGGGTTTCCAATGCCGGGCCAAGCGGCATCTCCAGCACGTCGTAAAACGGCATGCGGTGCACCACGCCGGACTGCACGTCGATCATGCCCGGCAGCGTGATGGCGATCGCCGTCAGCCGCTCCAACTTGCTTTGGTGACGGATAAAGAACTGATCGACTTCGGTCAGGATGCGTTTCAGCAGCGGTTCAGGGTGTTCGGCCGCCAGCGGCAGCAGCTCCTCCACTACCAGTTTGCTGCTGAGATCGCGCAGCGCCAGCGTGATGCTGCCGCGGCTGATGCGGGCGGACAGGTAGTGCCAGGCCTCGGTGTCCAGCACCAGCCCCACCGCCGGGCGGCCCCGGCTGCCGATTTCCTGGTACTCGGTTTCCTTGACCAGATGGGCTTCCAGCAGTTCGCGCACGATCTTGGTGATGCTGGCGGGCGCCAGCTGCGCGCGTTTTGACAGTTCGATGCGCGAAATCGGGCCCAGTTGATCGATTAGCCGATAAACCGCCCCCGCATTGGTCTGCTTGATTTGATCGATATGCCCAGGCTGCCCAACCGCAATCACAAACCTGCTCCTACTATTTTTCGCGCTTCTAAATAAAGACTAGGGGTTATGGTGGGGCTTTTGTCATACAGCGTCAACTATTTGATTCGTTATGTGATTTGCTGCACAAATTCCTCGCGATTTCAGCGTGAATTGATTTTTATTTGCCCAAGCTCAACGTCATTTCAGCATCAACGCCATCAGCGCCTGCGCGGCGGCGGTCAGCGGCCGGCGGCGGTGATGCACCAGCCACACTTCGGTGGTGGCGTCCGGCTCCGCCAGCGGCAAATAGCGCACGCCGTCCACCCGCACCCGGGCGAAAGAAGCCGGCAAAATCGACACCCCCAACCCGGCGGAAACCAGCCCGATGATGGTCATCGCTTCCCCCACTTCCTGGGTGATATACGGGGTAATGCCGGCCTTGCCGAGCAGCAGCAGAATTTCGTCGTACAGCGCGGTGCCCACTTCACGCGAGAAGAACACGAACGGCTCCTGTGCCAGGTGTTGAAACCGCAGCGCGCCGCCGGGCGTTTCCGCCAGCAGATGCCCTTCCGGCACCACCGCCACCAGCGGTTCACGCAGCAGAAGCTGAAAGTGGAGCGCCTCCGGCAGCCGCGTGTTGCGCATCACCCCCAGATCCAACTCACCGTTCAGCAACGGCTCGATCTGCTGTTTGGTGTTGATTTCGCGCATTTTGATATGCACCTGCGGGGAGTGCTGACGAAAGGCGCGCAGGCTGCGCGACACCACGCCGATAAAGGGCGCGGAAGAGGTAAAGCCGATGGTCATTTCCCCCAACTCACCGCGATCCAGACGCGCTGCCTTTTCCGCCGCGCGCCCGACCTGATCGAGCACCTGGTAGGCTTCTTTGAGGAACATCTCCCCGGCCTGGGTCAAACTGACGTTGCGGTTGTTACGCGCCAGCAGCCGCGCGCCAACCATCTCTTCCAGCGCCTGGATTTGCTGGCTGAGCGGCGGCTGGGAGATCCGCAACCGTTCGGCGGCGCGGCCAAAATGCAGCTCTTCCGCCACGGCGATAAAGTAACGCAGGTGTCTCAATTCGATATTCATATTTAAAACGTCTTAATTTGAATTATTAATATATTAGACAAAAAATTCGCCGCTCCCTATCATTTTGTTATCTGTAAAATGTCTGTTTATCTCCCCGAAGTTCGGTAAGGAAACGCTGTGACAACCCCTGTGCGTTCTACGGCCGCGATGCCGTCGACGCTGGCCGCCAACGATGACGCGGCCGCTGCGCCAAAAGTAAAACGCTCCACCCTCAACAACAAACTCCCCTATATCGAACGCGGCACGCCGCAGTTTATGCGCGTGACGCTGGCGCTGTTTTCCGCCGGGCTGGCGACCTTCGCGCTGCTCTACTGCGTGCAGCCGATCCTGCCGGTGCTGTCGCAAGATTTTGGCGTCTCGCCGGCGGAAAGCAGCCTGTCGCTTTCGGTCTCCACCGGCCTGCTGGCGATCGGCCTGATGTTCACCGGGCCGCTGTCCGACGCCATTGGCCGCAAGTCGGTGATGGTAGTGGCGCTGCTGCTGGCGGCGGTCTGCACGCTGATCTGCGCCTTTATGACCAGCTGGCACGGCATTTTGCTGATGCGCGCGCTGATCGGCCTGTCGCTGAGCGGCGTGGCGGCGGTCGGCATGACCTACCTCAGCGAAGAGATCCACCCCAGCTTCGTCGCCTTCTCGATGGGGCTGTACATCAGCGGCAACTCGATCGGCGGCATGAGCGGCCGCCTGGTGACCGGGGTGTTGACCGACTTCTTCTCCTGGCGCGTATCGCTCGGAGTCATCGGCCTGTTCGCCCTTGCCGCCGCCTGCATGTTCTGGCGCATCCTGCCCGCTTCGCAGCATTTTCGCGCCAGTTCGCTGCGCCCGCGCACCTTGCTGATCAACTTCAAGCTGCATTGGCACGATAAGGGCCTGCCGCTGCTGTTCGCGGAAGGTTTCCTGCTGATGGGCAGCTTCGTCACCCTGTTCAACTACATCGGCTATCGCCTGCTGGCGGATCCTTACCACCTGAGCCAGGCGATTGTCGGCCTGCTGTCGGTGGTATACCTCACCGGCTCCTACAGCTCGCCCAAGGCCGGCGCGCTCACCTCGCGCTTCGGGCGCGGCCCGGTGCTACTGGCCTCGATCGTGATTATGCTGATCGGGATTCTGATTACCGCGCTGCCGCAGGTGCCGGCGATCTTTATCGGCATGATGCTGTTCACCGCCGGTTTCTTCGCCGCTCACTCGGTGGCCAGCAGCTGGATCGGCCGTCGCGCGCGCCGCGCCAAAGGCCAGGCGTCGTCGCTGTATCTGTTTTGTTATTACGTCGGATCCAGCGTGGCCGGCACCCTCGGCGGCGTGTTCTGGCACAGCTTCGGCTGGAATGGCGTGGCGGCGTTCATCAGTCTGATGCTGCTGCTGGCGCTGCTGGTGGTGCATTACCTGAAACGCCTGCCGGAAGCGGCCCGCCTCTGAAAAGAAAAAGCCGCGGTGGTTTGCCGCGGCTCGTCATGTCAGTGCCTGTGATTATTGGCCGGTTTTCCAGCGGGTGCGCAGGTACTCCACCGCCTTGTCCGTTTGCGGCTCAGTCAGATAACGCTGCCGGAACAGGATGGTTCCCCCCATCCCCGGCAGGCTCTCGTTAAGATCCAGCTGCCTCTTCAGCTCGGGGACGCCGCCATCGACGGTCCAGGCCGGCTCGCTGGCCGCAGGCGTGCCCACTTTATACAGCGCCACCCCGGCATAGAGCCGGACTGATGTGCCCTTCACCACCTCGGCCCACCAGTTGGCCAGCACGTCGTAGCGGACAATTTCACGATCAAAAGGCCAATACAGCTGCGGCGCGATATAATCGAGCAGCCCCAGTTTGACCCACTGGCGCGTATCGGCATAGGCCGTATCGTACGATGGGGCCCCTGCCCGCGTCGCCGAGCCGGCAGGATCGTCCGCCTTGTTTCGCCAGACGCCCGTCGGGCTGACGCCAAACGCAACCGCGGGCTTCAACGCTCGGATGGTGGCTGAAACCTGTTTTATCAATTGCAGCGTGTTGTCCCTGCGCCAGGCGGCTTTGTCGGCAAATCCTTTTCCGTATGCGCGAAACGTTCGTTCATCATCCAGCGGCGATTGCGGCGTTTCGTAATAGAAATAATCGTCAAACTGAATGCCGTCGACCTCATAATTTTTGACAATTTCAGTCACCACGCTGGTGATCCAGTTGCGCACGTCGGGCAGACCGGGGTCGAGCACGAAGCGCTCGTTGGCGGTGCGTATCCAGTCGGGATGCAGCGCATAGACGCTGGCCGGCGGCGACTGCAGCGTATGATTGAGTGCGTCAATCGTTTGCTGTCGGGTATTCATGGAAACCCGATAAGGGTTCAGCCAGGCATGCACTTTGATGCCGCGCCGGTGCGCTTCTTTCAGCATAAAGGCCAGCGGATCGTACCCCGGATCCTGGCCCACGGTGCCGGTCAAGACTTCTGACCAGGGCAAGATGCTTGAGCGCCACAGGGCCGTGCCGTCCGGTTTAACCTGAAAATACACCGCGTTAATCCCGGTTTTCACCATCTCGTCCAGCGCGTCCGCCAGCCCCCGTTTCTGCAGGCGAACCCGCTCTTGCGCGGTTTCCGCTTTCAGGGAGGCCGCCGGCGGCCAGTCCAGGCCAATGACCGTGGCCAGCCAGATGCCCCGCATCGGTGTTATCGGCGGTGTCGGTTGCGGGGGCTTCTCCGGTTCGGGTGGCTTGGCGCATCCGCTCACGCCCAACATTGCGGCCATCAACAGCCATCCGCCTAATTTTGTTACGCCTGTCGGCATTCTGGTTCTCCTTCCGTGAGTGACGGTTATCCCATGTCGTTTCGTGCAGAGCAAGAAACTGCCCGCTTTCTCAACGCTATCAAGCTATCGGCGTCGCCCTGTTCAGACGACGCCGGTGTCCTTACCCCATTACCAGCTCAGCCCAGTTCCGCGCGGGAACGCCACCTTGCCCGTATTGGTTTCTACATCGTAGTCATGCCAGGTGTTGACCGGCAATTTGCCCTGCGGTTTGATTTTACCCGTCAGCACCTGTGCCAAAGAGACCATCGAAGGGCCACGCCACACGCCGCTGTCATACCCGTAGTAGGAATAGGTGGCGACGGCCGCCTCCACGTCTGCGGCATAGTTCACGATATCGTAAGGTGCGCGCAGTGAGAGGTGAATCCGTTTTTTCCCCTGCTCGGCGGCGTATTTCAACCAGCCCGGATAAGGGCTGCTGTCATTACCCGCCCCGGTTGCGGAGGTAACGACCCCATCCTGTTCAGCCGGCGTAAAACGGGTTGAGAGGGTTCCGAGCAGGAACACGTCGCAGCCGGCAATATGTTCCCTGACCTGGGCGTCGCTCAGCTCCGTTTCCTTCGCGGCAACGACGTTCTGATACCCCTCCTGCGCCATCACGCGCGCAATGCCGTTGGCCTGCTCGCCCCATGGGGTCAGAATAAAGTAGCGCAGCGCCTTGTCCTTTAACGGCAACAGGCTGTGGCGATCGATCACCACGGTAATGGAACGATCGGCGATACGTTTTTCCAGCTTATGCGCTGACGACGCAACGTCGCTGGAACAGGGTTTCTCGCTATGGCCCATCAGGCTATGGCGTAATTTCAGGCACAAAATTCGCTCGACCGAGGCATCGATATCAGCCTCGCTGAGATGCCCCGTTTTCACCCTGTCTGCAAGGTAGCGGATCAGATCCGGCAGCAGGCTCGCCTGGGCCGGCGAGGCGATGCTGACAGGCATCAGGGCAATATCCACCCCGGCAGCAAAGACGTTTTCAGCCGCCGCTTGCTGGCTGAAATGCTCGGCAATCGCGCCCATATCCAGCGCATCTGAAATCGTTACGCCGGCATACCCCAACTCATTGCGCAGGAGCTGGGTCTGAATTTCATGCGACATGGTGGCCGGCACCGTGATTTTTTCACCGCTGCGGGTATCGATCTGGCGGTTATCCAGTGCCGGATACTGAATATGCGCGGTCATCACCATGTCCGGCGCCGCGCAGCGATCGATGGCCTGCTTGTAAGGGGCGATGTCGATGGCAAAGGCCTCTTCCCGCGTGCGATCGACGCGCGGCAAACCGGTATGCGAGTCGGTGGAGGTGCTGCCGTGGCCGGGGAAGTGTTTATACGCGGTGATCAGCCCTTGGTGTTTCATGCCCGCCACCATTTTCTCTGCCAGACGGGAAACGGTGTTCTTATCATCGCTGAAGGCGCGAACGTTAATCACCGGGTTGAACGGGTTGGTGTTGACATCAACGACCGGGGCAAAGTTGGTATTGATATGCAACGCGCGCATATCCTGAGCCATCAGCTTGCCCTGTTCAACGGCGAGCTGTTCATCCGCGCCCCCTTCAATCGCCGCCGCCAGCGCCATATTGCCGGGGAATGAGGCATAGTCGCCGCGCGGCAGCCGGAAAACGTTACCGCCCTCGTTGTCCGTGCCAATAAACAAACGAATGCCCGCGTGGGTTTTCATCGCGGCATACCAGGCCGTCAACGTGTTGATCTGCTGCTTGTCTTTAAGATTATTGGCGAACAGGATCACCCCACCCACGTGGTTATCGGCGATCAGCTTGCCAATGGCTTCATCGGGGACGGTCATATCCTGATTGCTGCTACCGTTCCGATCCCAGTAGCGAAAATCCAGCATGATTTTTTGCCCGATCTTCTCTTCCAGCGTCATGTTTTTGACTTTCTGTTTCATATCCACAGTGAACCTCCGTTTAAAGCACCCGTTAATGACAGAAGAAAAGATAACCCCAAGGGCTCATAGCGTCCTGCCATTCTGTTTGTTCCAGCGTTTGGACAACGGCAAACGAAAAATTGACGAAACAAAAAGCTAACGGTCAGAAAAAATCCATCAATGAATCAAAACACTACGCATACCGGGTGTATTACGTGCCCTGGCGTAGAGGCCGCTATGGCGCATTTTCCGCTGGTAAGCCGGGTGGCCAGTGAAGCTGCCTACGGCGCAGGGGCCGATGTTGCCCCCTGTCCGCTACTCCTCTATAGTATGTTGTAACTAAAATAGGAGCGTGCGATGAGCAGATACGATGTGATTGGCCGGATGAACGCCTGCTTTACCGAGCTGGAGCAGGCGCTCGGCGCGCTGCAGCAGCAGATCGCCCCGCTGCGGTTGCTGGCGGCGCGGGTGTTCAGCCTGCCGGAGGTTGAAAAAGGCCAGGAACATCAGGCCATCTCACATATCGCGGTCGAACAGCATGTGGGGCAAGCGGCGCGCGATCTGGCGCTGGAGCATTATCAGCGGCTGTTCATCCACCATAACCGGCAGAATGTCAGCAGCAAGGCCGCCGTGCGCCTGCCCGGCGTCCTCTGTCTGGCGGTGGAGCAGCCGGAGTATCAGGCGCTGCAAACGCAGTTGGCGCTGATCAACCGCCTGAAGGGCGAACTGGAACAGATTATCACCGTCGATTCCGGCCTGGCGCCGGAGCAGCGTTTCGAGTTCGTGCACACCCATCTGCACGGGCTGATTACCCTCAGCGCCTATCGCACCCTCACCGCCCTGACCAATCCCGACTCCGTGCGCTTCGGCTGGGCCAACAAGCACATCATCAAAAACGTCAAGCGGGACGACATCCTGGCGCAGCTGGAGAAAAGCCTGAAAGCCGGCCGCGCGGTACCGCCGCACAGCCGTGAACAGTGGGCTGCCCTGGTCAGCCGCGAGATAGACGACGTCAGCCGCCTGCCGCAGCACGCGACGCTGAAAATCAAGCGGCCGGTCAAAGTGCAGCCGATCGCCCGGGTGTGGTATCAGCAGCAGCAAAAACAGGTGCAACACCCCTGCCCGCTGCCGCTGATCGCCCTGTGTCAGGTTGAAAACGGCGCAGCGGTGCCGAAGATCGGCGAACTGCTCAACTACGACGTCGACGCGGTGAAACACCGCTACAAACCCGACGCCCGGCCGCTGCGGCTGCTGGTGCCGCGTCTGCATCTGTATACCGACGACGCTACTCGCTGAGGGCATACACCCGCAGGCGATGGCCGTCCGGATCTCGCGCCACGAAGGTGTAACCGAACTCCATCTCGGTCGGCGTTTGCTCAATCGGCAACCCGAGTTCGCGCCACTGGTTATAGCGCGCTTCGACCTCTTGCGGATCCTGGCACAAAAAGCCCAGTTCACCGCCGCCACCGGTCAACGTGGCAGCGGGTTTTACCCCCTGTTTGGCCCACATTCCCAGCTTGAAGCCGTTGTTGAGCACGAACAGGGCGAAGCCAGGGGAAAGCTCTACCGGCGCCTGTCCCAGTAAACGTTGATAAAAGGCGGCGCTGTTCAGCGGGTTGTCGACGTAAAGCAGGGTCATGCTGGGAAGGGTCATCGGTCTGTCCTCTGGGTGATGGGAACCGGCCGGTTCCCGATAGGCACAGACTAAGGGGTGCGACTGACAGTTTATGGCAGCAACGTGCCGCTATTGCTCCGCAATGCCCTCACTGAGGCGCCACTCTTTCAGCAACCGCCGCCGGCCGCGCGGATAGCGCTGTTCCAAAGGCGTAGCAGCCTGAATGCGATCGAGGCGAAAATGGCGAAACGCCTGGCGCAGCTCACACCAGGCGACCAGCATCTGGAACTGCTCGAAAAAACCCAGCGCAAAGGGCCACAGCAGGCGTTCGCTGTGCTGCCCCGCCAGATCGAGATAGTCGATATGCAGCTTGCGCTCGCGGCGGATGGTGTCACGGATCAGCACCCGCATCGCATCCGCCACCGGCGGCGCCTGAACCGGCGCTATCAATAGCGTGTTGGCCTCCAGCGCCTCCCGCAGCGCCGGCGGCAGCACGTCGGCGATCTTGGCCAGCGCCTGGCCCGCCGCGCTCGCCAGCTGGCTGTCGCCGCGGCGGCTGACCCAACGCATCCCCAGCACCAGCGCTTCTGTTTCCGCCTGCGAGAACATCAGCGGCGGCAGCATAAAGCCGGGCCGCAGCACATAGCCGACACCCGCCTCGCCGACGATCTCCGCCCCCTGCTGCTGCAGCGTAGCGATATCGCGGTACAGCGTGCGCATGCTGATGCCCAGCGTTTGCGCCAGCGCATGGCCCGCCACCGGATAACGGTGGCTGCGCAGCAGCTGCATCAGATCGAGTAAACGTTGCGCGCGCGACATCTTGATTTCTCCATAAAAAAGGGGCTTACCTCAGTAAGCCCCCGGTTGCCTCACAGATCAATCATTTCTGCATGCTGCCGACCATCGCTTCCGGCCGCACCCACTCGTCGAACTGCGCGTCGGTCAGGTAGCCGAGCTTCAGCGCCGCAGCTTTCAGCGTCAACCCTTCCTTGTGCGCTTTCTTGGCGATTTCCGCCGCCTTGTCGTAGCCGATATGGGTGTTGAGCGCCGTCACCAGCATCAGCGATTCGTTCAGCAGCTGGGTGATGCGATCGCGGTTCGGTTCGATGCCCACCGCGCAGTGCTCGTTGAAGCCCTGCATGCCGTCGGCCAGCAGGCGAATCGACTGCAGGTAGTTGTGGATCACCATCGGGCGGAATACGTTCAGCTCAAAGTTGCCGGAAGCACCGCCGATGTTCGCCGCCACGTCGTTGCCCAGCACCTGGGCGCACAGCATGGTCATCGCCTCGCACTGGGTCGGGTTGACTTTGCCCGGCATGATGGAGCTGCCCGGTTCGTTCTCCGGGATCGAAATCTCGCCGATGCCGCAGCGTGGGCCGGACGCCAGCCAGCGCACGTCGTTGGCGATCTTCATCAGCGAAGCCGCCAGCCCTTTCAGCGCGCCATGCCCCTGCACCAGCGCGTCGCAGGTCGCCAGCGCTTCGAACTTGTTCGGAGCCGTGACGAAGGGCTGATGGGTCAACTCCGCCAGCGCTTTAGCAACGCGCACCGCGTACTCCGGATGGGTGTTCAGCCCGGTGCCGACCGCCGTGCCGCCCAGCGCCAGCTCGGCGATGTGCGGGATACTGTCCTCGATGTGTTTCAGATTGTGCGCCAACATCGCCGCCCAACCGGAGATCTCCTGCCCCAGGGTCAGCGGCGTGGCGTCCTGCAGATGGGTGCGGCCGATTTTGACGATGTCACGGTAAGCTTCGGCCTTGTCGCTCAGCGTCTTGTGCAGCACTTTCAGCTCGGGGATCAGGTGTTCGCGCAGCGCAATCACCGCCGCCACATGCATCGCGGTGGGAAACACATCGTTGGAGCTCTGGCTTTTATTGACGTCGTCGTTCGGGTGCACCTTGCGCTCTTCACCGCGCACGCCACCCAGCAACTCGCTGGCGCGGTTGGCCAACACTTCGTTCATGTTCATGTTGGTCTGGGTGCCGGAACCGGTTTGCCAGATCGACAGCGGAAACTGGTCGGCATGGCTGTCCGCCAGCACTTCATCGGCGGCGTTGATGATGGCGGCGCCCCGTTCGGCCGGCAGCAGCCCCAGATCCACGTTCACCTGCGCGGCGGCGCGCTTGGTCAACGCCAGCGCGTGGATCAGCGCGGTCGGCATCTTTTCGGAGGAAATGCGGAAATGCGCCAAAGAACGCTGGGTTTGCGCGCCCCACAGCTTGTCGGCCGGTACTTCGATGGGGCCCATAGAGTCTTTTTCGATACGAACGCCTGCCATCATTATCTCCTTAGCATAATTCCTAAAATTGTAGGGTTAGGCCGACGCGCTACCCCTCGTCGGCATGCACTCCCAGTATAGTGACATAATAACTATTCGCATTAAGAGAGTTATCTCACAGCACGTTTCATCTCTTTTACCCATTAACGACGCGGTTATTTTCCGCCGGTTAATCCGTGGCGAAATAAACGGCCGGGAATGAGCCTAGAGAATAAAAACGTGGGTAGCATTAACGCGGATGACGCAAATTAAAATTATTGATGCGCTGTGCCTGTAAATGATTGAGTTCATCGATACGTTGTTGCTGCAGATGATTGATCTCGTCGTAGGCGTCCTGCCGTTCATTATGCCGATAGGCCCCGGTCGCCACCGCGCCGGCGGTGAGTGCCAACGGATGCGCCACAGGCGCGATCGCAGCGGGAGCCGCGACCGGCGCGGGTGCAACGACGATCGGCACCGGCGCGATCACCACGGTGCGCGGCGCGGCGTAGGGATAGGTGACAATCACCGCCGCCTGGGCTGCGCCGGTGCAAAGCCCCAACAGCAACAACAGTTTTTTCATGCAACAGACCTCTTGTTTCGTTAAATCGACTCGTTAGCCGTTACGATAAAGGGGTCTGGCGCGCAGGTTTAAGCTCGGCGTGTGATCGCCCGGCGCAGTGCAAAAATAATAATAAGGGAATGACTCAGACGGTAAAAAATAAATTCAGCCGACATATTTTGACATGCTGGAAAATAAATAATGATGCAGGATAAACGGGCTATCGGCAATAATCCCGCGGTTCCAAAGAATAATCGATCGGCGGGTTTTCCGGGCCACCTTGAGGCCCGCGCGCCAATTGAGGCGCCGATCGTTATCACGCTATACTTTGGCCCCGTTGCCGGGCGCGGCGTTATCCGGCGTTATGTTGATCGCGCCCATGATTTTTCCTGCCGACGCGGGGGTATGATGGTTGTCGGCACAGATTCAATTAACCGTATAAAATCAGTAAATTATTGTCACCCGGTACGACAATGACGCTAAGGATGTTTATCGACATGCAAAAAATGACCAACGCGGTACAAAATTACGCCTGGGGCAGCCACGATGCGCTGACCCGCCTTTACGGCATCGCCAACCCGGATAATCAGCCGATGGCCGAACTGTGGATGGGCGCCCATCCCAAGAGCCCTTCCCGCGTGCCGGGCGCCGACGGCGAACTGCGTTCGCTGCGCGATCTGATCGATGAAGACCAGCCAAAACAGCTGGGTGCCAACGTCGCAAGCCGCTTTGGCGAGTTGCCGTTCCTGTTTAAAGTACTCTGCGCCGATCAGCCATTGTCGATCCAGGTCCACCCGAGCAAAGCGGCGGCCGAGATCGGCTTCGCAAAAGAGAATGCCGCCGGCATTCCGCTGAGCGCCGCCGAACGCAACTATAAAGATCCCAACCACAAGCCCGAGCTGGTGTTCGCCCTGACGCCGTTCCTGGCGATGAACGGCTTTCGCGAACTGGCCGATATCGTTTCCCTGCTGCAGCCGATTGCCGGCGCACACCACGACATCGCCGCCTTCCTGCAACAGCCGGACACCGCGCATCTCGCTACCCTGTTCGCCAGCCTGTTGACGATGAGCGGCGAACAAAAGTCGCTGGCGCTCGGCGTGCTGAAAGCCGCGCTCAACAACCAGCAGGGGGAACCCTGGGATACCGTGCGCTTTATCGCCGGCTTTTATCCGGACGACAGCGGCCTGTTCTCACCGCTGCTGCTGAACGTGGTGCAGCTCGCGCCGGGCGAAGCGATGTTCCTGTATGCCGAAACGCCGCACGCCTACCTGAAAGGGGTGGCGCTGGAGGTGATGGCCAACTCGGATAACGTGCTGCGCGCGGGCCTGACGCCGAAATTCATCGACGTGCCTGAACTGCTGGCTAATCTGCAGTTCCGCCCGCAGCCGGCTTCCGGCCTGCTGACCCAGCCGGAGCAACGCGGCAACGCGCTGTTCTTCCCGATCCCGGTGGAGGATTTCGCCTTCTCGCTGCACGATTTGACCGCCGCACCACAGGCGCTGGCACAGCGGAGCGCCGCCATCGTGTTCTGCGTCACCGGCGAAGCGACGCTGGAAAAATCCGGGCAACGCCTGACGCTCAAACCGGGCGAATCCTGCTTTATCGGGGCTTTCGAATCCCCGGTCAACGTCAGCGGCAGCGGCCGCATCGCCAGGGTTTATAACCAGCTGGCCTAACCGTTGATAAATTTCAGCAAATTGCTTGCTGAAAGCGAGAGCTACCCCCACAATTAAACGCCTGCGGGCGTTTTTTGTCGGCCCCTATTTGCCCCTCCCGCGCAACGGAGGGTGATAAGAAAAAAGGATGAAACAGAGCTATGAAAAAATCGTTAGTCGCTGTCAGCGTCATTGTGGTTCTTGGCGCAGCATGGACCGGGGCATCCTGGTACACCGGGAAACTGATCGAGCAGCACATGGGCGAAGTCGTCGACAACGCCAACGGCCAGCTGAAAGCCTACCTGCCGAAAGCCGGCGTCAAGCTGAGCTATGAAAATTACCAGCGCGGCCTGTTCAGCAGTAAAGTGCGTTATGTGCTGCGTTCCGACGGCACGGATACCAGTGAAAACGCGGCGCTGAAAGCCGGTGAAGAAGTGGCGTTCCTGGAAACCATCGATCACGGCCCGTTCCCCTTCGCCCAGCTGAAAAAATTCAATCTGCTGCCGAGCATGGCGTCGGTGCATACCGAGCTGGAAAATACCCCGGCGGTGAAGGGCCTGTTTGACACCACCAAAGGCAAATCGCTGTTTACCGCCGATTCGCGCATCTCTTACAGCGGGGACACTTCGTCCGCCATCGACATCATCCCGCTGGACTACCAAAAAGATAAGTCTTCGCTGAAATTCAGCGGCGCCACCATTAACGCCGACGTGTCCAGCGATCTGAAAAAATTCGTGCTGGACGCCAATAGCGACAATATCGTGTTCGCCAGCCCGAACGAATTCGGTCAAAACGAGCAGATCACCTTCCAGGGCTTCAACCTGAAAGGCAACAGCAACGAGAGCAAGTTCGGCGTGAAGCTCGGCGATCAGACGATGATGCTGAAGCAGTTCAAACTGACGATCGACGGTAAAGATACCGTGGCGTTGGACGGTTTCAACCTGGTGAGCAAGTTCGGCGAGCAAGGCAGCAGCAACATCGGCGGCCAGATCGACTACACCATGGACGCGCTCAAGGTGCAGGGCAACGACTTCGGCGCCGGCAAGCTGGCGCTGAAAATCGACAACGTCGACGGCAAAGCGCTGAAAGACTTCGCCGACAGCTACAACCGCCAGACCATGGCGCTGCTGCAACAGGGCGAGAACCTGGATCCGGCCGTGTATGAGCAGCAAAACGCCGAACTGCTGCAAAAGAACCTGCCGCTGCTGCTGAAAGGCAACCCGAGCCTCAGCATCGCACCGCTGAGCTGGAAAAACAGCAAGGGCGAGAGCACCTTCACGCTGGATCTGGCGCTGACCGATCCGAGCAAGGCCGCTTCCCCGGCACAATCGCCGGATCAGCTGATCGCCCAGGCGGTTAAAAAGCTGGATATCAATCTGACCATTCCGGAAGCGATGGCCACCGAAGTGACCGCGAAAACCGCGCTGTTGCAGGGTTACAATGAGGAAGACGCGCAGAAACTGGCGCAGCAGCAAGTACAGGGCCTGGCGGCCATGGGCCAGATGTTCAAGCTGACCACCCAGAAAGACGGCGTGATCGCGAGCACGTTCCACTATGCCGACAATCAGGTTGATCTCAACGGCAACAAAATGTCGCTGCAGGAGTTCATCGGTCAGTTCGCCATGCTGGGCGCCCCGGCGGAAGACGCTGAACCGGCGCAGGAAGCGGAACCCGCTCCGGCACCGGCGCAGTAATCGCCTGAAAGTCTGATCAAGGGCCCCTGCGGGGCCCTTTTTATTTACCCATTTCCGCGGCGTAAACCGCATCGCGGATCTGCTGCGGATAGCGGCCGCACATGCCTTCAAACGCGGTGTTGGTCAGTATCACCACGCTCAGCTGCGCCTGTGGATCAAAGAACCAGCTGTGGCCGTAAACCCCACCCCAGGTCAGCGTGCCGGCCTGCTGCGGCGTCTGCGCCGCTTCTGCGTCCACCAGCAGCGCCCCGCCAAAACCGAATCCCCAGCCTGGCCCTTGCGTTTGCGCCTGCGCGCCCACGTGCGGGCTGCGCAGCAACGCCACCGTGTCCGGCTGCAAAATGCCCTGCCCGCCGCTGCGTAATGCCTCCACCAGCTTCAGCACGTCGTCGGCATCGCCGACCATGCCCGCGCCGCCAGAAGGATAGGCCCCGGCGTTGAGCGCCCGCATCGGTGAAAACAGCACTTCGCCCCCCGCCATCTCCTCCGGTAGCGCCACCCGCAGGCCTTCATGCATGCGCTGCGGCCCCTGCGGGGTGTTGTAATACGGTGTCGCCAGGTTCGCGGCGTCCGTCGCATGGAACGCGGTATTGCCGAGCCCCAGCGGCTGCGCCACCCATTCGACAAACAGCTGCGGCAGCGGCATGCCCGTCACCCGTTCCAGCACCGCGCCAAGCACGTCGATCGCCAGCGAATAGTTGAAGCGTTCCCCCGGTGCCGACAGCAACGGCGCCTGCGCCAACAGCCGCAGGTTTTGCTCCAGCGTCAGCGTCGACAGCTCCACGCCGTCCTGGATCCCCAGCTGATGATAAACGCCTGCCGGCGGTTGGTTCAGCCGATAGTCCAGCCCCGCGGTATGGCTCAGCAAATGACAAATCTTGATCGCCGGACGCCGGCCGTCGGCGAGCGCCGGGGTAAACCACGGCAGCCAGTCGCTGACCGCGTCGTCCAGGCTCAGCTTGCCCTGTTCTATCAGGCGCAGCGCCGCCAGCGTGGTATAGGGTTTGGAGACCGACGACAGCCGGAACTGCGTTTCTCGCCGCATCGGCCGCCGCGCTTCGCGATCGGCATAGCCGGCCGCCCCGGCGTAGCAAATCTCGCCCTGCCGCGCCACCAGCACTACGCTGCCCACGATGCGCCCTTCGGCCATCGCCTGTTGATCGATCGCCGTGATCCGTTCTGTTAACGCCCGTTGTTCTGCCGACATGATTTTTATCTCTCTGATGGAAAGTAAAATCAGTCTAAAAGGTTCGTCATAAATTAAAATAAGGCATAATTTAATGAATCATTAAGCACAGGTTATAGATAGATGAGTTCACTCCTGCAGCTGTTGCCCTATTTCGAAGCCGTCGCACGCCTGGGCAACTTTACCCGCGCGGCCAGCCAACTGGGCGTCACGCCGCCGGCGGTGTCGCAAAACATTCAGGCGCTGGAGAATCAGCTGGGAGTGCGGTTATTTCACCGCACCAGCCGCTCGGTGCGCCTCAGCGACGAAGGCCGGTTGTTCTATCAGAAGGTATCGCCGGCGATGAGCCAGATCGACGTGGCGGCGGACGACGTGCGCACCCTGGGCGCACAGCCGGCAGGCCTGCTGCGCATCACGCTGCCGCAGTTGGCCGCTTCGCTACTGGTAATGCCGCACCTGGCGGCGTTTCAGCGGCGCTATCCCGAGGTGCAGCTGGAACTGTTTACCGAAGACCGCTTTTCCGATCTGGTGCTGGGCAGTTTTGATGCCGGCATTCGCATGCACGCCATGCTGCAAAAAGACATGATCGCCGTGCCGATCGACAACGGCCAGCGCCGGGTGCTGGTCGCCTCACCCGACTATCTGGCGCGCTGCGGCGTACCGGCCACGCCGGACGATCTGCCTGCTCACCACTGCCTGCGCTACCGTTTCCCCGGCAGCGGCAAACTTGAACCCTGGTATTTTAGCCTGGGCGACGATGAACGCGCGCTGGATGTTAGCGGCAGTTTGATTTTTAACGAAGATCGGCTGATCAAAGATGCGGCGTTGGCAGGCCTGGGTATCGCACAGCGTTTTCAGGGCACGGTGTTGCAGGCGCTGGCACAGGGGCAACTGGTGGAAGTGCTGCCGGGTTACGCCAGCGAAGCGTCGGGGTTTTTCATCTACTTTCCCGCCGGCAGGCATCTGCCGCTCAAGCTGCGCGCCTTTATCGATTTCATGCGCGAGCAACGTGAACGGCAGCATCGGTGGTAGGGGCACCTCGCCGGGCGCCCCTGACCGTCAGCGCTTCTCCAGCGCCTGGATGATGTGGTAAGCCGCCTCGACGCGATCGTCGTTCGGGAACCACTTATTGGCCAGCATCACCACGGCAATATTTTTCGCCGGGATAAATACCGCATAGGTGGAGAAACCGCCCGTGGAGCCGGTTTTGTTATACCAACCGGCGCGCAATTCCGGCTGCGGCGGCGTGATGGCGGTGGCCGGCGTGCCGTTCATGATCATCCCGGCATTGTTGCCTTCAATCAAACGCGACAGTTTCACCGGATAGGGGTAGTTCTCCCACATCAGATCCTGCGTGAACGCACCCGCCTTGTAATAACCGACGTGCGTCGCGGCCAGCGCGTCGCGCCACGGCTGCGCCACCTTCACCTGCTGCAGGTTGGCGTCCAGATAGCGAATCAGATCGCGGGCGTTGGACTTGATGCCATAAGACTCGGCGTCCAGCGGGCCGGGATTGACCCGCACCGGTTTATCGTCCTTGCTGTAACCCTGCGCATAGTTGGCCATCTGCGCCGCCGGCACCTGAACGTAGGTGTGGCTCATGCCCAACGCCGGCAGCATCCCCTGTTCCATCGCCTGGATAAACGGCTGGTCGAGGCTCTTGGCGGCGATCATGCCCAACATGCCGATGCCGAGGTTGGAATAGACGCGGTAGCTGCCCACCGGGTGTTTCGGCTGCCAGGCCCGGTAGTACGCCATCAGCTGGGCGTTGTCGGTCACGTCGTCCGGCACGAACAGCGGCAGGCCGGAGGTATGCGTCGCCAGATTCAGCAGGCTGACGCCGTCGAAGGCGCTGCCGCGCAGCTCGGGCAGGTAGCGGCTGGCCGGGTCTTTAAACGACAGCTTGCCCTGCTGCTGCGCATAGACCGCCAGCGTCGCGGTGAAGGTTTTGCTCAGCGAGCCCACTTCGAACAGCGTCTGCTCGGTGATCGGTTTGCCGGTCTGCTTCGAGGCGACGCCGTACGGGTAAATCTGCTGTTTGCCGTCGACCGACACGGCGATCGCCATGCCCGGCACGCCGTATTTTTTCATCAGCGGCTGAATAACGGCGTCGATATCCTGCTGCTGCGCGGCCTGTGCGGTCGGCAGGATCAGTACGGCGATCAGCGCGGCCGCCAGGCGGTTCATTTTTGTCATGATAGAAGCTCTTAGGTTGCAGGGCATCGGCCGCGGCCAAAAGTTTTTGTTGGCGTTATACACGGCGCTTTCCCTGATTGATGATGTCATTCCTTTACGGCTGCCACGACTCTCTCAGCAGCCGCGCCAAATATCGGATTTTGCCGCCGGGTTGACAAGCGATAATAATTTCAGCCAGCATAAAGAAAAACTTATGGCTATCGACAATGCGCAATCGACTTCCCCTCAACGCCCTGCGGGCGTTCGAATCCTCCGCTCGCCACCTGAACTTCACCCGCGCCGGTCTGGAGCTGCGCGTCACCCAGGCCGCCGTCAGCCAACAGGTGCGCATGCTGGAAGAACAGCTGGGCATTCAGCTGTTCCGCCGCCTGCCGCGCGGGCTGGATCTAACCGAAGAGGGCCAGGCGCTGCTGCCGGTGTTGAGCGACGCCTTCGACCGCATTGAGGCGGTGCTGCAACAGTTCGAAGGCGGGCATTTCCACGAGGTGCTGACGGTGGCGGTGGTCGGCACCTTCGCCGTCGGCTGGCTGATGCCGCGGCTGGCGGCGTTCCGCACGGCGCACTCGTTTATCGATCTGCGGGTGCTGACCCACAACAACCTGGTTAATCTGTCGGCCGACGGCATGGATTTCGCCATCCGCTTCGGCGAGGGGCTCTGGCCCGCCACCTGCAATATCAAGCTGTTCGACGCGCCGCTGACGGTGCTCTGCCCGCCGTCGGTCGCCGCGCGTCTGCGCACGCCGCAGGATCTGCAGCACGAGCAGCTGATGCGCACCTACCGCAAGGATGAATGGGAGCGCTGGTTCACCGCGGCGCAGGTGACGCCGTGGCGGATCAACGGCCCGGTGTTCGACTCGTCGAGGCTGATGGTGGAAGGCGCGATCCAGTGCGACGGCGTAGCGCTGGCGCCGGTCAGCATGTTCCGCCGCGAACTGGCCGCCGGCGCGCTGCAGCGGCCGTTCGCCGCCGAGGCCGCGCTCGGCGCCTATTGGCTGACCCATTTGAAATCGCGGGATCTGACGCCGGCGATGAAGACCTTTATCGGTTGGATCCGCCGGGAGGCGGAAGAGGAACAGCAGCAGGGTTAGGCGGAGCCGCGCCGGATCAGCGTCGGGGGCAGAATGACGTTCTGCGCCGGCAGGTCAGCGTCACCGATGCGCTGCAGCAGGCGCGCGGCGGCGCTGCGCCCCACTTCCCGCGCCGAACTGGAGACGAAGGTCAGCGGTGGCTCGGTCAGTTCGGCCTCCGGCACGTCGCCGAAGCCGATCAGCGCCACCTGCCGCCCGTAGTAGGCGTCTACCCCGTCCGAACCGATGCTGCGGCCGCTGCGCGCCAGGCCAAAATAGGCGCCGAGCGCCACCGACGCCTTGTGGCAGACGATGGCGGTAATGTTCGGGTAATGGCGCAGCAGTTGCTCCGCCGCTTCCGCCGCCTCGCGCTGCCGGCAATCGCACTCGACGATCCATTCGCTGCGAAACGGCAGGCCGTACTGCACCAGCGTGGCGCAAAAGCCGCCCAGCCGCTCGGCGCGCGTCAATGAATCGCTCTGGCCGCCGAGGTAGGCGATTTGGCTGTGGCCCCGCTTGATCAAAAATTCGGTGGCCAGCTTGGCGGCCTGCATGTTGTCCGGCCGTACCACGTCCACGCCATCGAGACCGCTGGAGCGCGCCACGCAGACCAGCGGTACGCCCTGCTCGGCCGCCTTCTCCTTCAGGCCCACCGCCGCGCGAATGCCGCCCGCCAGCACGATGCCGTCGACGCCCTGCGCCAGCAGCGCGTCAAACGCCCGCTGCAAGCCCTGGCCATCGCGCCCGCTCTGCGTCAAAAACAGCAGCTTGTCGTGCGCCTCCAGCGCTTCGCTCAGCCCGGCGGTCATTTCGGCATAGAAGGGTTCGCAGATGTCGCGCAGAATAAGGCCAATCACCCCGGACTCCCCGCCGCGCAGCGTCGCCGCCTGGCGATTACGCACGTAACCCAGCTGCTCTATCGCCTGATTGACCTTCTCGACGGTGGTCGGCGAAATGCGCCCCTTGCCGCTCAACACCAGGGAAACCGTGGTGACCGACACGCCAGCCTGCTGCGCCACATCGGTGATGGTGATTTTTTTGATGCTCATAGTCTCTGCGAACCCGTTCCTGGGCAACCCGCGCCGTAATGATCAAGGGTATACCGAATCCGTTAGCTCAGTAAAACGTTTTACTGCCTGCCGCATTGTCGCCAAAAACCGGGCGGCAGATTTGTGATTGGCGGCGCATTTTTGCTAGGTAAAACGTTTTATCTTCTTTTTACCTAATCAGAAGTCCCCTTTTTGCTCGTCTTTTCGCCAGGAGAAGTCGGTTATGTCAGCAGCCAACAAACCAAAAATCACCCTCTGGGAGTTCTTCCAGAGCCTGGGCAAAACGTTCATGTTGCCCGTCGCCTTGCTCTCTTTCTGCGGTATCATGCTGGGGATCGGCAGCTCGCTGAGCAGCCGCGACGTGATCACCCTGATGCCGTTTATCGGCCATCCGATCTTCCAGCTGATTTTTACCTGGATGAGCAAGGTAGGCTCCTTCGCCTTCAGCTTCCTGCCGGTGATGTTCGCCATCGCCATTCCGCTGGGCATGGCGCGCGAAAACAAGGGCGTTGCCGCCTTCTCCGGCTTCGTCGGCTTCGCCGTGCTGAATCTGGGTACCAATTTCTACCTGACCGCCGCCGGCGTGCTGCCCACCAGCGATCCGCTGGTGCTGAAAGCCAACAACATCCAGAACATTCTCGGTATTCAGTCGATCGATACCGGCATCCTCGGCGCGGTGATCGTCGGCATCATCGTTTATCGCCTGCATGAACGCTTCCACACCATCCGCCTGCCGGACGCGCTGGCGTTCTTCGGCGGCACGCGCTTCGTACCGATCGTCACCACCGTGGTGCTGGGCCTGTGCGGCCTGGTGATCCCGCTGATCTGGCCGTGGTTCGCCGCCGGCATCACCGGCTTGGGCTGGGTGATCAACAGCGCCGGCGCCTTTGGCCCGATGCTGTTCGGCACCGGCGAACGCTTGCTGCTGCCGTTTGGCCTGCAGCACATTCTGGTGGCGCTGATCCGCTTTACCGAGGCGGGCGGCACCATGGAAGTGTGCGGCCACAGCGTCAGCGGCGCCCTGACCATCTTCCAGGCGCAGCTCTCCTGCCCGACCACCACCGGCTTCGCCGAAAGCGCCACTCGCTTCCTGTCGCAGGGTAAAATGCCGGCGTTCCTCGGCGGGCTGCCGGGCGCGGCGCTGGCGATGTACCACTGCGCCAAACCGGAGAACCGCCATAAAATCAAAGGACTGTTGATTTCCGGCGTGGTGGCCTGCGTGGTCGGCGGCACCACCGAGCCGATCGAGTTCCTGTTCCTGTTCGTCGCGCCGTTCCTCTACCTGATCCACGCGCTGCTCACCGGGTTGGGCTTTACCGTGATGGCGCTGCTGGGCGTGACCATCGGCAACACCGACGGCAACATCATCGACTTCGTGGTGTTCGGCATTCTGCACGGCACCGCCACCAAGTGGTATCTGGTGCCGGTGGTGGCCGCCGTCTGGTTTGTCGGCTATTACGCCATTTTCCGCTTCGCCATCCAGCGCTTTAACATCAAAACGCCGGGCCGCGAAAGCGACAGCGCCGTCAGCCAGAGCGCGCCGGCCGGCGCGGTGGGCAAATCCGGCTACAATGTGCCGGCGATTCTGGCGGCGCTCGGCGGCCCGGACAACATTATCACGCTGGACAACTGCATCACCCGCCTGCGCCTGTCGGTCAACGACATGAGCCGGGTGGACGACGCGGTGCTGAAGGCCAATCGCGCCATCGGCGTAGTGCATCTCAACGACCATAATTTGCAGGTGGTGATCGGCCCGCAGGTGCAATCGGTGAAGGATGAATTAGACTCACTGATAGCCACGGCGCAACCTGCCGCGGCGCTGCAGGGAGCCACCCATGTTTGATTTCTCCACCCCGATCGACCGCCACGGCACCTGGTGCACCCAGTGGGACTATATCGCCGATCGCTTCGGCAGCGCCGATCTGCTGCCGTTCACCATCTCCGATATGGATTTCGCCACTGCGCCGTGCATTCTCGAGGCGTTGCAGCGGCGCCTGCAGCACGGCGTGCTGGGCTACAGCCGCTGGCAGCATGAGGATTTTCTCGGCGCGCTGCGCCACTGGTATCAGCAACGTTTCAACACCGCTATCGACACCGCAACGGCGGTGTACGGCCCTTCCGTTATCTACATGGCGGCGCAGCTGATCCGCCAATGGTCCGTACCGGGCGACTATGTGGTGACCCATACCCCGGCCTACGACGCCTTCTACAAGGTGATCCTCGCCAACCAACGCCAGCTGTTGGCCTGCCCGCTGCACAAAGCCGGCGACGACTGGCGCTGCGACATGGCGCACCTTGAGGCGTTGCTGGCGCGGCCGCAAACCAAGATCCTGCTGCTGTGCAGCCCGCATAACCCCACCGGCAAAGTGTGGCGCCGCGACGAGCTGCAGCAGATGGCCGAACTGTGCGAGCGCCACGACGTGCGCGTCATCAGCGATGAGATCCACATGGACATGGTCTGGGGGGAACGCCGCCATACGCCGTGGAGCCAGGTGGCGACCGGCGCCTGGGCCCTGTTGACCTCCGGCTCCAAGAGTTTCAACATTCCGGCGCTGACCGGTGCCTACGGCTTCATCAGCGACGATGCCAGCCGCGAAGCCTACTTCCAGCAGCTCAAAGCCCGCGACGGCCTCTCCTCGCCGGCGGTGCTGGCGGTGGCCGCGCACGTGGCCGCCTATCGCCACGGCGAACCCTGGTTGGATTCCCTGCGCGACTACCTGCAGGATAATCTGACCTACGTCGCCGAGCGGTTGGAACAAGCGTTTCCGGCGCTGGGCTGGCGCCCGCCGCAGGCCACTTACCTGGCCTGGATCGATCTGCGGCCGCTGGCCGTAGACGATCGGGCGCTGCAGCAGGTGCTGATCGAGCGCGAAAAGGTGGCGATCATGCCGGGCTTTACCTACGGCGAGGAAGGCCGCGGGTTCCTGCGCCTCAACGTCGGTTGCCCACGCAGCAAGCTGGAGGCCGGCATGGACAAACTGATCGCCGGATTGCGGTTGGTGCTGGGCGACCAATAGCGCGAGGGGGCGAGCCTCTGCCCGCCCCGCGATTACCCCTGAACAGGCGGGATCGCCTCCAGGCAGCGATAGACCGTCAGGCCCCATTCGTTGGCCAGCCGCACGTCGTTATCGGCCCCCGCAGACGCCCCTTCGATGCGATACACTGCCTGACACTGCGCAATCAACCGGTGGGCCACCGGGTAGAGAAACACCTCGCTCACCGCATCGCCAACCTGAGTGGAACCCGCCGCCGCCGCCAAAGGCAGCGCCAGCCACTCGCCGATCACCGGCACGTGCCCCCGTTGGTAAACCGCCAGCGCCGCCCGTTCCAGGCGCGCCAGATTGGCGGCGATACGCTGCGGATCGCCATCGGTGCCGCTGCGATAGGGGCCGGCGATCAGGATTTGTTGGGCTTTCATCGTTCTTCCTCCAAGATCCGGTTCAAGGCGACAAACTGCAGCAGCATGATGGTCTTGGCGTCAACGATCGTCCCCTGGCGAACCGCCTGCAGGGCTTGCGCCAGCGGCAGCTCGAGCACCTCCAGATCTTCCCCCTCCGCCGCCACTCCGCCGCCCTCGTTGATGCGGTCGCCCGCCTGATATTCACCGACGAAAAAGTGCAGCTTCTCGGTGACCGAGCCGGGACTCATATAGGCTTCGAACACCTTCTCCACGTTCTGCACGAAATAGCCGGTTTCCTCTTCCGCTTCGGCGCGGATGCGCGCCTCCGGCGACGCGTTGTCCAGCAAGCCGGCGGCGGCCTCAATCAACATGCCGTCATGGCCGTTGACGAACACCGGAAAGCGGAACTGGCGCGTCAGGACCACCGTTTGCGCCTGCCGGTTGAACAGCAAAATTACCGCGCCGTCGCCACGATCGTAAGTCTCACGGCTCTGTCGCTGCCAAACGCCGTCGCGCCGCAAAAAGTCAAAGGTGGTTTTTTTCAGCAGGTACCAGTCATCGGACAACACCCGGGTTTCGACAATGCGAATCCTGTCTTTGGTGGCTATCATCGGTTTACTCCGCCTTAGGAAGGAAATTGATACTATCGTGCAATTTCGTGTATGATCAAGATATTTCGTGCAAGGCAAATTTGAGAGGAAAATGGCCATGTTGACCAGCCAGCGCAAGAAAATCATCCTGGAAAAACTGGCCCAGGACGGCCAGGTGTTGGCCAAGCAGCTCAGCGAAATGTTTGGGTTGTCGGAAGATACTGTCCGGCGCGATCTGCGCGAACTGGACGCCGAGGGGTTGCTGCAGCGGGTACATGGCGGCGCCCTGCCGGTTTCCTCTGCCATTGCCAGCTTCGCCGAGCGCAATCAGTTGGAATCCGGCGCCAAACGCGCGATCGCCAAAGCCGCAGCGGCGATGATCGCCCCCGGCCAGGTAGCGATCATCGACGGTGGCACCACCTCTGCAGAACTGGTCAGGCAGCTGCCGCCCAATCTGAATGCCACTATCGTCACCCACAGCCCCAGCGTCGCCGTGGGCCTGGTCGATCACCCCACGGTGGAGGTGATCCTGATCGGCGGCCGGCTGTACAAACATTCGATCGTCAGCGTTGGCGCCGCCGCGGTGGAAGCGATGTCGCATATTCGCGCCGATATCTATTTTATGGGCGTGACCGGCGTGCACCCCACTGCGGGGCTGAGCACCGGCGATCTGGAAGAGGCCTACATCAAGCGGGCGCTCGCGGCCCGTGCAGCGGAAACCGTGGTGCTGGCTTCAGCCGCCAAGCTTAACGCCGCCTCGCAGTATGCGATCGGTGACATTACGCTGGCGCATACCATCATCGTTGAACGCGCCACCGACGATGCGCTGCTTGCGCCGTTGCAGCAGGCGGGCGTCAGCGTGTTGAAAGCCTGATTCATGACGATAATGCGGTACACCTCGCATTATTTGTGATTTAAGTCACTTTTTTATGCAACGAGATGGCAAGTTTCATTCATTTGTTTTTATACTGTTCTGCACTTTACCTACGATAAATTAGCGAGTGCCCAGCATGATCGATCCCCGCCTACCGCTTACCGACATTCACCGCCATCTCGACGGCAATATCCGCGCGCAGACCATTCTCGACCTCGGTCGTCAGTTCAACCTCGCCCTGCCGGCCAATGATTTGGAGAGCCTGCGCCCGCACGTGCAGATCACCCACGCCGAACCGGATCTGGTCAGCTTCCTGCAGAAACTGGACTGGGGCGTAGCGGTGCTGGGCGATTTGGACGCCTGCCGCCGGGTGGCTTACGAAAACGTCGAAGACGCCGCCAACGCCGGTCTGCACTACGCCGAACTGCGTTTTTCCCCTTACTACATGGCGATGAAGCATCAGCTGCCGGTCGCCGGCGTGGTGGAAGCGGTGATCGACGGGATCCGTTCGGGCTGCCGCGATCGCGACATCGACATTCGCCTGATCGGCATCATGAGCCGTACCTTTGGCGAGGCCGCCTGCCTGCAGGAATTGGAAGGGTTGCTGGCGCACCGCGACGGCATTACCGCGCTGGATTTGGCGGGCGATGAGCTGGGCTTCCCCGGCAGCCTGTTCCTCAACCACTTCAACCGCGCACGCGATGCCGGTCTGCGCATCACCGTGCACGCGGGCGAAGCCGCCGGCCCGGAAAGCATCTGGCAGGCGATCCGCGAGCTGGGCGCCGAGCGTATCGGCCACGGAGTGAAAGCGGTCGAAGATCCGGCGCTGATGGACTTCCTGGCGGAACACGGCATCGGCATCGAGTCCTGCCTGACCTCCAACATCCAGACCAGCACCGTGCCGTCACTGGCGCAGCATCCGCTGGCCACCTTCCTGCGCCACGGCGTACTGGCATCGATCAACACCGACGATCCGGCGGTTCAGGGCATCGAGATCGAGCACGAATATCGCGTCGCCGCGCCGCAGGCCGGGCTGACGCCGGAGGAAATCCGCACCGCGCAGGAAAACGGCCTGAAGCTGGCTTTCCTCAGCGAACAGGAAAAACAGGCACTGCGCGCCAAAGTTCAGGGCTAAGTCTCCCCAAGGCGCCAAACGGCGCCTTCTTCTCATCCCCCCGTTTTCTTCCGCCTGCTCGTCTTTATCGCTGTTTTCACCCATAGCTCTGCTGCAAGAGAGGAATTCCGTATGTCTGACAAACTACGCCGCATCGTGCTGACCGGCGGCCCGGGTTCGGGCAAAAGCACGCTCATTGACGTTCTTCATCGCCGTGGTTACCCGCATTCGCAGGAGGCGGGCCGGGCGATTATTCAGGACCAGATGAGTATTGGGGGCAACGCGCTGCCGTGGGGCGATCGCCAGGCTTTCGCCGAGCGGATGCTCGATTGGGAACTGCGTTCATGGCGGGAGGCGATGGGCGAAACATGTTGGTTCTTCGATCGCGGCTTGCCGGATATCGCCGGTTACCTGACGCTGTGCGGGTTGCCGATCCCCGCCCCCTTAGCGGCGGCGATCGACGCTTTTCGCTATGCCGATACCGTGTTCATCGCCCCACCCTGGCAAGCGATCTACGCGCAGGACAGCGAGAGAAAACAGTCTTTCGCCGAAGCCGAGCAGACCTACCAAGCGATGCTGGCCGTCTACCGCCGATCGGGCTATCGGCTGCAGGAACTGCCGCGCGCCTCACCCGACGAGCGCGCCGACTTTCTGCTCGACGCACTGAGCTGCGGTTAGCGGCCTATTTAGCCACCAGCGCCTCCGCCTCGGCCCGCTGTTTGGCGGTTTTACGCGCATAGCGCTGCGCCAGCACCGCGCATACCATCAGCTGCACCTGGTGGAAAATCATCAGCGGCAGCACCATGGCGCCCACCGCCGCGGCTGGGAACAGCACGTTGGCCATCGGGATGCCGTTCGCCAGACTCTTTTTCGAGCCGCAGAAAACGATGGTGATCTCATCGGCGGTGTTGAAGCCCAGCCAGCGCGCCGCGTAGGTGTTGATCACCAGCACCACCGTCAGCAGCACCAGCGACATCACCAGGATGGTCAGCAGCGACCAGCCGTCGATGCGATGCCAAATGCCTTCCACCACCGCCGCGCTGAACGCGGTATACACCACCAGCAAGATCGACGAACGGTCGGTCAGGTTGATCAGTTTGCGATGGCGGTCGATCCACTTGCCGATCAGTGGCCGCGCCAGGTGGCCGACCACAAATGGCACCATCAATTGCAGAATGATCGAACCGATGGCGTGCAGCACGTCGGTATTGCCGCCCTGGGTATGCATCAACGCGCCCACCAGCAGCGGCGACAGGAACACGCCAAGAATGCTCGACGCCGAGGCGCTGCAGATCGCCGCCGCCACGTTGCCGCCCGCCGCCGAGGTAAAGGCGATGGCCGATTGCACCGTGGCCGGCAGCGCGCACAGATAGAGGAAACCGAGATAGACCGTCGGCGTCATGATGCCCGGCACCAGCAGGTTCATCGCCAGGCCGAGCAGCGGGAACAGCGCAAAGGTGCTGAGGAACACCAGCAGATGCAGCTTCCAGTGGCTCATGCCGGCGACGATCGCCTCGCGCGACAGCTTGGCGCCGTGCATAAAGAACAGCAGCGCGATGGCGGCGGTGGTCAGGTGCTCAAAGAAGGTTTTCCAGATGCCTTCGCAGGGGAACAGCGAGGCGACGATCACCACCAAAATCAGGACCAGCAAAAATTTATCAATGCGCAAACGCTGCAACCAGGACATGAAACGGATTTCCTTGCACGTAAAGTCGTAAAAAGGCCCGACGTGGCGCCGGGCACAGAAAAATGAACGGGATCAGACCACCGACAGCGCCTGCTGCAGCCGGGCCGATTCCAGCCCCAGTTCGATCAATGCCATTACCGCGATGGCGTCGGCGGCCGGCACTGGGTTTTCGCCTAAGCCGGCGATGGCGTCGCGCACCGCGGCGTAATAAGCCGGGTAATTGCCGGGAATATTGAGCAGCGGTTGCTCCGCCAGCAGATCGCCACGTGACAGCGTCACCACGCCGTCGCGCATGTCATAACCCCAGTCGGCCTGAGGCAGACGCTCACCGGCCTTCAGCCGGTCTTCCTGCGGGTCCAGGCCGTATTTAATATAGCTGCCGCGGGTGCCGTGCACCACGTAGCGCGGGCTCTCTGCCGCGACCAGCATGCTGGCGTGCAGTACCACGCGGCGATCGCCATAGCTCAGCAGCGCGTGGAAATAATCCACCGCTTGCGCCCCCGGCCGCAGTTCCCCCAGATCGACGAACAGGCGGTCGGGCTTGCCGAAGAGTTGCAGCGCCTGATCGAGCAAATGCGGCCCCAAATCGAACCAGATACCGCTGCCGACGCCGCCTTGTTCGCGCCAGCGCTGGCGCACCTGCGGCCGGTAGCGATCGAAATGCGACTCGAAATAGACCACCTCGCCCAGCGCGCCCTCATTCAGCAGCGCTTTCAGGGTAAGGAAGTCACTGTCCCAGCGGCGGTTGTGGAATACCGACAGCAGCAAACCGTTCTGCTGCGCCTGCTGTTGCAGCGCCTGCGCTTGTGACAATGTCACGGTAAACGGTTTATCCACCACCACGTGTTTGCCCGCAGCCAGCGCCTGCTGCGCCAGCGGGAAATGGGTATCGTTGGGGGTAGGAATCACGATCAGATCGAGGGTCGGATCGGCGAACAGCGCCTGCGCATCGCCCACCACCGCCATCGACGGCCAGTCGGCGTGCACTTTGCCGGCATCGCTGCTGGCGACGGCGGCCAACTCCAGCCCCGGCGTACCGGCGATCAGCGGCGCATGAAAGGTTTTGCCGGCGTAGCCGTAACCGACCAGCCCGACACGAATTTTCTCAGCCATGGGATTTCCTCTTGCAGGCTCACGACAGACCCTTTCGATTTGACACCATGCGGCCGGATGGAACAAGAAGTAAATGAGATGTTAACTTGAAGCGGGCTCGATACGGCGTCGAGTGACTAAACGTGCTGCCACGCACCGCGATGCCGAGCTATCCGGTTGATAGAGATGACGAAGCCGGTATTACCCGCTAAGCTATGCCGCCTGTGATCCCCGTTTCAATCAGGAAGCCTTTATGTCTCAAGCTGAATACTCTCGTATCGGCGGTTGGTTGCTGGCCCCGCTGGCCTATCTGATCGTCACCTTGCTCAGCGCCAGTTTGATGCTGCTCCTGTACGCCATGGCGATCTTTATGCCCGAGTCGCGCGACTACCTGCTGACCAACGCCCAGGCGTTTACCCTGCAATGGTATTTTTCGGTGCTGACCACGCTCTTGATGTGGTGCTTTACCCTGTGGCTGGTGCTTTTGTTTTGCCGGCGGTCGCTGCGCTTCCCCAAGCTGTTCTTGCTGTGGCTGTTGATCACGGTGGTCCTGGCGGTGAAAGCCTTTGCCTTCGCGCCGGTGCCGGATGAAGTGGCGGTGCGCAGCCTTGGCTGGCCGCTGCTGATGGCGGCGCTGCTGGTGCCTTACATCAAGCGCTCGCAGCGGGTCAAAGGCACCTTTACCGAACGTTAAAAGCGATTGCAGCACGTTTTATCGGGTGATTTGTGTAAATTTTCGCCAAAAAAGGCAATACCCCTGCGATTCATATGTTGTCGTCCGGCCGCCGATTCCCGATAATAGGCGGCTTTTATTTTTTTAGGCATCGCAATGACCGAATACCTGCTCCTGTTTGTCGGCACCGTACTGGTGAACAACTTCGTTCTGGTGAAGTTTCTTGGCCTGTGCCCGTTCCTCGGCGTTTCCAAGAAGCTGGAAAGCGCCATCGGCATGGGAATGGCCACTACCTTCGTCATGACGCTGGCCTCCGTCAGCGCCTGGGTGATCAACACCTTTATTCTGGTTCCGTTGGATCTGGTGTATCTGCGCACGCTCTCCTTCATTCTGGTGATCGCCGTCGTCGTGCAGTTCACCGAGATGGTGGTGCGCAAAACCAGCCCGGCGCTCTACCGCCTGCTGGGGATCTTCCTGCCGCTGATCACCACCAACTGCGCGGTGCTTGGCGTGGCGTTGCTTAACGTCAACCTCGGCTACAACTTCCTGCAGTCCGCCGTTTACGGCTTCAGCGCCGCCGCCGGTTTCTCGCTGGTCATGGTGCTGTTCGCCGCCATTCGCGAACGTCTGGCGGTCGCCGACGTGCCGGCGCCGTTCCGCGGCTCCTCGATCGCGCTGATCACCGCCGGGCTGATGTCGCTGGCCTTTATGGGCTTTACCGGGCTGGTGAAATTCTAATGACTGCGTTGTGGATAGCTATCGCGGCTTTAAGCGCGCTCGGACTGCTGTTCGGACTGGTGCTGGGCTACGCCGCGCGCCGTTTTGAGGTGGAAGAGGATCCGGTTGCCGAGCAGGTCGATGCGATCCTGCCGCAGAGCCAGTGCGGCCAGTGCGGCTACCCCGGTTGCCGCCCCTACGCCGAGGCGGTGGCCAACGGCGAGATGATCAACAAATGCGCGCCGGGCGGCGAACAGGTGATGCTGAAGCTGGCGGAGCTGCTCAACGTCGAGCCCCAGCCGCTGGGCAGCGAAGCCGCCGCCGAGCCGGAGCGTAAAGTGGCCTATATCGACGAGGCCAACTGCATCGGCTGCACCAAGTGCATTCAGGCCTGCCCGGTGGACGCCATCGTCGGCGCCACCCGCGCCATGCACACCGTCATCACCGACCTCTGCACCGGCTGCGATCTGTGCGTCGCCCCTTGCCCTACCGACTGTATTGAAATGAGACCGGTCGCCACCACCACCGCCAACTGGAAGTGGGACATGAAGACGATCCCGGTGCAAGTGATCCACGTGGAGCAACATGCTTAATCTGTTCGCCGCCTTTAAAAAAGACCGGATCTGGGATTTCGACGGCGGGATCCATCCACCGGAAATGAAAACGCAGTCCAGCGGTGCGCCGCTGCGTGTCGCTCCCCTGCCCAAGACCTTTATCATTCCGCTGCAGCAGCATCTGGGGCCGGAAGGCGAGCTGTGCGTCAACGCCGGCGATCGGGTGTTGAAAGGCCAGCCGCTGACCGTCGGCCGTGGCCGCACCGTGCCGGTACACGCCCCGACCTCGGGCACCGTCAGCGCCATCACGCCGCACATCACCGCTCACCCTTCCGGGCTGACGGAGCTGTGCGTGATTATCGAGGCGGACGGGGAAGACCGCGGGTGCGAGCGCGATCCGGTGGCGGACTACCGCCAAGCGCCCGCCGCGGAGCTGGTTCAACGTATTCATCAGGCCGGCATCGCCGGTCTGGGCGGCGCCGGTTTCCCGACCGCCAGCAAGCTGCAGGGCGGCATGAGCGGCGTGGAAACGCTGATCCTCAACGCCGCCGAGTGCGAGCCTTACATCACCGCCGACGATCGCCTGATGCAGGAACATGCCGACCAGATCATTGAAGGCACGCAGATCCTGCAACACATTCTGCAACCCAAGGTCACGCTGATCGGCATCGAAGACAACAAACCGGAAGCGATCGCGGCGCTGAAACAGGCGCTGCGCGGCCAGTCCGGCATTGGGCTGCGCGTTATTCCCACCAAATACCCCTCCGGCGGCGCCAAGCAGCTGACCAAGATCCTGACCGGCAAGGAAGTGCCGCACGGCAAGCACTCCTCTGCTATCGGCGTATTGATGCAAAACGTCGGCACCGCCTTCGCCATCAAACGAGCGATCGTCGACGGCGAACCGCTGATTGAGCGCGTGGTGACCCTGACCGGCGAGGCGATCGAGCGCCCGGGCAACCTGTGGGCGCGCATCGGCACACCGGTGCAGCACCTGCTAGACTTCGCCGGTTTCCGCCCGCAGGCGCAGCAGATGGTGGTCATGGGCGGCCCGCTGATGGGCTTCACCCTGCCCGCGCTGAATGTGCCGATCGTCAAGATCAGCAACTGCATTCTGGCGCCGACGGTCGATGAAATGTCGCCGCAGGAACCGGAGCAGTCCTGCATCCGCTGCGGCCTGTGCGTAGACGCTTGCCCTGCCGGGCTGCTGCCGCAGCAGCTGTACTGGTTCAGCCGCGGACAAGAGCACGACAAGGCGCGCAACCATAACCTGTTTGACTGCATCGAATGCGGCGCCTGCGCGTTCGTTTGCCCCAGCAACATCCCGCTGGTGCAGTACTACCGTCAGGAAAAGGCCGAGATCAAGGCTATCGATCTGGAGGCGGCGCGCACCGCCGAGGCCAAGGCGCGTTACGAAGCCAAGCTGGCGCGCCTGGAGCGCGAGAAGCTGGCGCGCGAAGAGCGGCATAAAAAGGCCGCCGTCAAACTGACCGACGACGATCAGGGCGCTGTTCAGGCCGCGCTGGCGCGCGTGCGCAGCAAAAATGCCGAAGCGGCGGTCACGCCGGTCAACGGCCAGCAGCCGGATAACAGCGAGATGATCGCCGCCCGCGAAGCGCGTAAAGCGCAGGCGCGCGAACGCCGAGCCCAGTTGGCGGCCGAGGCGGAAACAGAGGCATCATCGGCAACTTCTGGCGACGACGCGCGCAAAGCCGCCGTGGCCGCGGCGCTGGCCCGCGTAAAAGCGCGCAAGGAAGCGCCGGCCGCAGACAGCACGGCTCCGGCAGCAGCAGAGAACGATCCACGTAAGGCCGCGGTCGCTGCCGCCCTGGCGCGTGTAAAGGCCAAGAAAGCGGCGCAGCAGGCGGACGCCCCTGCACCAGTGGAAACGGCACCGGCAACCGCCGAGGAAGATCCGCGCAAGGCCGCGGTCGCTGCCGCTCTGGCGCGTGTCAAAGCCAAGAAAGCGGCGCAGCAGGCGGATGCCCCTGCACCGGCGGAAACGGCGCCGGCAACCGCCGAGGAAGATCCGCGCAAGGCCGCGGTCGCTGCCGCCCTGGCGCGTGTAAAGGCCAAGAAAGCGGCGCAGCAGGCGGACGCTCCTGCTCCAGCGGAAACGACGCCGGCAACCGCCGAGGAAGACCCGCGCAAGGCGGCGGTGGCAGCAGCTATCGCCCGCGCCAAAGCCAAAAAAGCGGCGCAGCAGGCGGATGCCCCTGCACCGGCGGAAACGGCGCCGGCAACCGCCGAGGAAGACCCGCGCAAGGCGGCGGTGGCGGCGGCTATCGCCCGCGCCAAAGCCAAAAAAGCCGCCAGGGAATCGCTGGCGGCGGAAACGGAAGACAAATGATGACAACGGCGCCTGGCTGTCGCCAGGCGCCGTTTAATCGATAGAAATCAGGTAGGTGTAATCCACTTCAATCTGGCGCAGTTTGGATTCCGGATTCCACTCTTTGGTTTGAATGATCTCCATTTCCATACTGCCGCGCACCTCATCCTTCAGCCCTGGCATCACATGTGACATCAGGTAGCCGAAAAACTGCAAACACTCTTTCGCCGAACCCTTGTGGTTGATAGAGATAAACTCGCGGCTCGGCAGATGGAAGGTGTCTATCTGATGGTTGGAAAGAATATCTTTTTTGTGTTCAGGATCGACCGCCATCACCAGCGTGGATGAGAGCTCGTCGCCCTCCCCGACATGGGGAGAGTAGATGCTGTAAATGCGCCGACAGTCGACGTGCAGCCCCTTGAAGAAGTCGTTGAAAATCTCGTCCTTCATCGCCATGCAGGAAGAGTACTCCAGCTCCTGCTCAGAGGCGAAATCCAGCCGGCGCGTGAAGCCGACCAACTGCATCTCGGGCAGCGTCAGCCGCTTCACTTCCGGGTAATAACCGGCGCCGTAGCTGGCTTCAAAGTTAAAGCGCGGCATCAGGTTTTTCACGTCCCAGTGCTCCATCGAGCGGTAGCGATTGGGCGTGGTGCCGAAGCGCTGCTTGAACATGCGGGTAAAGGTCTGCTGAGAGTCGAAGCCCAGCTCATCGGAAATGTCGATGATGGAGCGACGAGTAATGCGCAGCGCCACCGCGGCGCGCGTCAGGATACGCGAACGGATATAGGTGGCGAGTTGAATGCCGGTAATACGCTTGAATTTACGCTGCAGATGCCACTTGGAATAGCCCGAAATACGCGCGACTTCATCCAGGTTTGGCCGTTTCTCCAGATGTATCTCCACCCACTCAATTAGCTCTTCAATAAAAAAAATGTCTTCATTTGTCATTATTATGGATTCACTGACTCAATAATGTTCGCGATAGTAACCTACACGGATTATGTGAAAGTTGTTATTTTGTGCTGAAATCTGGAGAAAAATGATATCTCATTCAGACGCTTACCCCATTTCCTGCGGTCGATGGCGGCACAAGTTCCACTGACAATTCCTCACGTTAGCCCATTTCCCGGCCAAAAAAAAATCAAATCGCGCTGCCCCGATCGCCGGATGTGCGGAAAGCCGAATACCCCTATCATTAAGGCGTATTACCCTCGCATCGAATCAGGTAGAATGCTCGGCTATCATTTTTGCCGCGCCTTTAGAACGGCGCATCGAAACTGCCGCAGGCGCGGCGCAGAAGGTATCGTTACTTTATGAAGTTCAGGCCGGTATCACCCACAGCCGCCAAAGGCTTACACATCGCCAGCTCGCCTTTCACCCACAACCAGCAAAGCACCAGCCGCATCATGCTGTGGGTCATGTTGGCGTGCATTCCCGGCATCGCGGCGCAGATTTGGTTCTTCGGCTACGGCGTATTGATTCAGGTGGCGCTGGCGGCGATCGTCGCGCTGGCGGCGGAAGGCGCGGTCCTCAAGCTGCGCAAGCTGCCGGTGCGCAGCCGGCTGGCGGATAACTCCGCCCTGCTGACCGCGCTGTTGCTCGGCATCAGCCTGCCGCCGCTGGCACCCTGGTGGATGATCGTCATCGGCACCTTCTTCGCCATCGTCATCGCCAAGCAGCTGTACGGCGGCCTCGGGCAGAACCCGTTCAACCCGGCGATGGTCGGTTACGTGGTGCTGCTGATCTCCTTCCCGGTACAGATGACCAGCTGGCTGCCGCCGGATGAGTTGCGCGCCACCGCGCTGCCTCTCCACGACACGCTGCTGGCCATTTTCAGCGGCCATACCTCGCAAGGCGCGACGCTGCACGAACTGCAGATGGGCGTGGACGGCATCAGCCAGGCCACGCCGCTCGACGGTTTCAAAACCGGCCTGCGCAGCGGCCACAGCGTGGAACAGGTGCTGCAGCAGCCGCTGTTCGGTGGCGCCCTGGCCGGCATCGGCTGGCAGTGGGTCAACCTCGGCTTCCTGGCCGGCGGCCTGTTTATGCTGGCGCGCCGTCTGATCCATTGGCAGATCCCTTTCAGCATGTTGGCCGCTATCGCCTTCTGTTCCGGCCTGGCCTGGTGGCTCGATCCGGCGCATCAGGCGTCGCCGCTGATCCACCTGTTCTCCGGCGCCAGCATGCTGGGCGCGTTTTTTATCGCTACCGATCCGGTCAGCGCGTCCACTACGCCGAAAGGCCGTTTGATCTACGGCGCGCTGATCGGCGTGCTGGTGTGGCTGATCCGCGTCTATGGCGGTTACCCTGACGGCGTGGCCTTCGCCGTGCTGCTCGCCAACATTACCGTCCCGTTAATCGACCACTACACGCAGCCGCGCGTGTACGGCCATCGCTAAGGAGCCGCCATGCTGAATTCCATGAGAAAGCACGGCACCACGCTGGCGGTATTCGCGGCGGTCACCACCGGTCTGACTGCCGTCGTCTATACCCTGACGAAAAGCACCATCGCCCATCAGGCGGCGCTGCAGCAAAAAGCGCTGCTCGATCAGGTGGTACCGCCGGAAAACTACGACAACATCATGCAGAACGAATGCTTCCTGGTCAGCGATCCGGCGCTGGGAGACGATGCGCCGCACCGCTTGTACCTGGCGCGCAAAGACGGGCAACCGACCGCCGCCGCGCTGGAAACCACCGCGCCGGACGGCTACTCCGGCGCCATCAAGCTGCTGGTCGGCGCCGATTTCAACGGCACGGTGCTCGGCACCCGGGTGATTGAACACCACGAAACCCCGGGGCTGGGGGACAAAATCGAACTGCGCATTTCCGACTGGATTTCCTTCTTCAGCGGCAAGAAAATCGAAGGCCCGGACGATAAGCGCTGGGCGGTGAAGAAAGACGGCGGCATGTTCGACCAGTTCACCGGTGCCACCATCACCCCGCGGGCGGTGGTCAATGCGGTGCGCCGCACGGCGTTGTATATGGAAACGCTGCCGCCTAAACTTGAAAGCTTACCTGCGTGTGGAGCCAGCGAATGAGTGAAGCCAAAGAATTGATCGTCCAGGGGCTGTGGAAAAACAACTCCGCCCTGGTGCAGCTGTTGGGCATGTGTCCGCTGCTGGCGGTGACCTCCACCGTCACCAACGCACTCGGCCTGGGGCTGGCCACCACCCTGGTGCTGACGCTGACCAACGCCTCCATCTCCGCGGTGCGCCGCTGGGTGCCGAGCGAGGTGCGCATTCCTATCTACGTGATGATCATCGCCGCGGTGGTGAGCATCGTGCAGATGCTGATCAACGCCTATGCCTTCGGCCTGTATCAGTCGCTCGGCATCTTTATTCCGTTGATCGTGACCAACTGCATCGTGGTGGGCCGCGCCGAAGCGGTGGCCGCCAAGAAGCCGGTCGGCCTCTCGGCGCTGGACGGCATGGCCATCGGCCTCGGCGCTACCGGCGTGATGGTGACGCTGGGCTCGATGCGCGAACTGTTGGGCAACGGCACGCTGTTCGACGGCGCCGATCAGCTGCTGGGCGGCTGGGCCAAGTCGCTGCGCATCGAAGTGGTGCATTTCGACAGCCCGTTCCTGCTGGCAATGCTGCCGCCGGGCGCCTTTATCGGCCTGGGGCTGCTGCTGGCGGTCAAATATCTGATCGACGAAAAAATGAAGGTGCGCAAAGCGCGCGCCGTGGCGGTGGAACCGCTGCTGGAACAAGGACGTGCTGAGAAGGCCTGATGAACAAGCAGAAGCGACTGGAAATTCTGACCCGGCTGCGCGACAACAACCCGCACCCGACCACCGAGCTGGTGTACACCACGCCGTTTGAGCTGCTGATTGCGGTGCTGCTGTCTGCACAGGCCACCGACGTGAGCGTCAACAAGGCGACCGCCAAGCTTTATCCGGTCGCCAACACCCCCGCCGCCATGCTGGCGCTGGGGGTTGATGGCGTCAAGGAGTACATCAAGACCATCGGCCTGTTCAACAGCAAGGCCGAAAACGTGATCAAAACCTGCCGCATGCTGCTGGAGCTGCACGGCGGCGACGTGCCGGAAGACCGTGCCGCGCTGGAAGCGCTGCCGGGCGTCGGCCGCAAGACCGCCAACGTGGTGCTCAACACCGCCTTCGGCTGGGCGACCATCGCCGTCGACACCCACATCTTTCGGGTGTGCAACCGCACCCACTTCGCGCCGGGCAAGAACGTCGATCAGGTGGAAGAGAAACTGTTGAAGGTGGTCCCCGCCGAATTCAAGGTCGATTGCCACCACTGGCTGATCCTGCACGGGCGCTACACCTGCATCGCGCGCAAACCGCGCTGTGGCTCCTGCATTATCGAAGACCTGTGCGAGTATAAAGAAAAGGTTTATCCGGAATCCTGAGTTTGTGGGGTTCGGCAAACCGTACCCCACCGCGCCCTTTCCCCCGCCAACGCCTCTTTTTTATCGGAAATGTGATATCGCGCAGCAGTAACCCCGGCGTTATCGCGGTTTTCAGTGAAAAACGCAGCGCCGTGTTATTTTCAAGCGAAAAATTAGTCGAAAATTGCGGTGAACGTCACGCTTTCGAGATCACAAGGCGTTCACAAATGCCAGCCCCGTTTTCCTAAATTTCTATAATTTTACAAAACGCGCCATATACACAACATTCCAACGGATTAATAACCGTACATACACTGATGCGCTAAAAAATAGCAATTCAGCAGAATATATACCTGTTTAAAATCCGTATAGCTTTTAATCAAAACAAAAAATCGGCAAACCATTAAAACCCGAAAGTTAATACTGCATAACATTTGCAACATCGCGGCATAATCCTGTGGGCGTTAAATGTAACCGAATATGACAAACTGCTTGCCACGTTGACAAAGATAGTGAACATTAACCGCCGTCCCCATCCTATAACAACGCAAAAGGATGCCGTTCCGCATCAACTTTTGTACTTTCCCGTCCTCCAAAGACGGGCTGCGAAAAAACAGAGGTACCAGTGTCAACAGCAAACAACCAACACCCGGAGAGCGTGAGCCTTAACGCGTTCAAACAACCGAAAGCATTCTATCTGATCTTCTCGATCGAACTGTGGGAGCGTTTCGGCTATTACGGCCTGCAGGGCATCATGGCGGTTTATCTGGTCAAGATGCTCGGCATGAGCGAAGCCGACTCCATCACCCTGTTCTCTTCCTTCAGCGCGCTGGTATATGGCTTCGTGGCCATCGGCGGCTGGCTGGGCGATAAAGTGCTGGGCGCCAAACGCGTGATCGTGCTCGGCGCACTGGTGCTGGCCGCCGGTTACGCCATGGTGGCCTACTCCGGCCACGACATCTTCTGGGTCTACATGGGCATGGCGACCATCGCCGTGGGTAGCGGCCTGTTCAAGGCTAACCCGTCCTCCCTGCTGTCCACCTGCTATGAGAAAGACGATCCGCGTCTCGACGGCGCCTTCACCATGTACTACATGTCGGTGAACATCGGTTCCTTCTTCTCCATGCTGGCCACCCCGTGGCTGGCGGCGAAATACGGCTGGAGCGTGGCGTTCTCCCTGAGCGTGGTCGGCATGCTGATCACTCTGGTCAACTTTATGATGTGCCGCAAATGGGTGAAGGAAAACGGTTCCAAGCCTGACTTCAAGCCGCTGCATCTGCCGAAACTGCTGATGGTGCTGGTCGGCGTCGTGGCGCTGATCGCCGTGTCCAGCTGGCTGCTGCACAACCAAGTGATCGCGCGCTGGGCGCTGGCCCTGGTTTCCGCCGGCATCGTATTGGTGTTTGCCAAAGAAACCTTCGCCCTACACGGCGCTGCACGCCGCAAGATGATCGTCGCCTTCCTGCTGATGCTGGAAGCGGTGGTGTTCTTCGTGCTGTACAGCCAGATGCCAACCTCACTGAACTTCTTCGCTATCCATAACGTGGAACACAGCATCTTTGGCGTCGCCTTCGAGCCGGAGCAGTATCAGGCGCTGAATCCATTCTGGATCATGCTCGCCAGCCCGATTTTGGCCGCGCTGTATAACAAAATGGGCGATCGCCTGCCGATGCCGCACAAGTTCGCTTTCGGCATGATCCTGTGTTCCTGCGCCTTCCTGGTGCTGCCATGGGGCGCCAGCTTCGCCAACGAACAGGGCATCGTGTCGGTCAACTGGCTGATCCTGAGCTACGCGCTGCAGAGCATCGGCGAGCTGATGATTTCCGGCCTGGGGCTGGCGATGGTGGCGCAGCTGGTGCCGCAGCGTCTGATGGGCTTCATCATGGGTTCCTGGTTCCTGACCACCGCCGCCGCCGCGCTGATCGCCGGTAAGGTTGCCGGTCTGACCGCCGTCCCAAGCGACATCAACGACGCGCACGCTTCGCTGGCCATCTACAGCCATGTGTTTATGCAGATCGGCATCGTCACCGCCGTCATCGCTATCCTGATGATGCTGACCGCGCCGAAACTGTACCGCATGACGCTGGACACCACCGAAGACGCCAATCAGAAAGCGCAGGAAGCCACCGCGGCTCGCTGATCGCCGGCAAATTGAGCGTAAATAAAAACACCGGGGTTAACGCCCCGGTGTTTTTTTATGCCTGCAAGAAAAAGGCTTACGCTGGCTTGGATTTGCCGCTCAGGTTGGCCCACATGAATTCGCTTACCAGCGCGCTGTGGAATGCCGCCTGTTGCTTGTCGGCGGCGGCGCTGTGCCCGCCTTCGGTATTTTCATAGAAATAGGCCTGCTGATACCCCATCGCCTGCATGCGCGCGGCCATTTTGCGGGCGTGGGCCGGGTTGACCCGATCGTCGCTGGTCGCGGTATAGAACAGCACTGGCGGATAGGCCGTCTGCGCCTGAATGTTGTGGTACGGCGAGAAGGTCTTGATGTAGGCCCACTCCTCCGGCTTGCTCGGGTCACCGTATTCGGCGATCCACGACGCGCCAGCGGAAAGCTGGGTATAGCGCTGCATGTCCAGCAGCGGCACTTCGCAAACGATGCAGCCGAACAGCTGCGGATACAGCGTCAGCATATTGCCCACCAACAGGCCGCCGTTGCTGCCACCGCGCGCGCCCAAATGCGGCGCCGAGGTCACCTTGCGCGCGATAAGATCTTTGGCCACGGCGGCGAAATCCTCGTAGGCGCGATGGCGATTCTGCTTGAGCGCCGCCTGGTGCCAGGCCGGGCCGTATTCGCCGCCGCCGCGGATGTTGGCCACCACATACACCCCGCCGCGCTCCAGCCAGGCCGGCGCCTTGCCGCCGAGATAGCCCGGCAGCAGCGGCACTTCAAACCCGCCGTAGCCATACAGCAGCGTCGGCGTGCTGCCGTCCAGCTTGAGATCTTTGGCGGCAATCTGGAAATACGGCACGCGGGTGCCGTCCTTGGAGCGCGCAAAATGCTGGCTCACCTGGTAGCCTGACGCATCAAAATCCTGCGGCGCCTGTTTCAGCAACGTCGCCTCACCGTCGTCGAGGTTGCCCATGTACAGCGAGGTCGGCTGCAGGAACCCGCTGACAGTCAGGAAATAAGCGTTGCTCTCTTCGTCGATGCCGCCGGCGGAAATGGTGCTGATGGCGCCGGGCTTGCCCAGCGGGCGACGTTGCCAGCTGCCACCCTGCGGTGTCAGCACTTCGAGCCGGTTGACCACGTTATCCATGATGCTGAGGATCAGATGATCGCGGGTGCCGCTGTAGCCGCTCAGCGCCTGCTCCGCCGTCGGGGTAAACAGCAGCTGCAGCTCGCGCTTGCCCGCCAGATAGTCATCGAAGTTGGCCGCCAGCAGCGCGCCGGACGGATAACGCTTGCCGCCCACGTCCCAGTCGCTGCTCGGTTTGATCAGCAGCCATTCCCGATGCGTATCCAGCTCGGCGTCGGCCGGGATGTCGATTTTTTTCTGCCGGCCGTCCTGCATCAGCAGGAAATAGTCGCGGCGATAGAAATCCAGGCTACGGCCGACGAAATCGCGCTCAAAGCCCGGCGTGCGATCGTGATAGGCGAAGACCGCCATGTCATCGGGCTGCGCTTCGTACAGCGTTTCAGCGGCGCTCAGCGGCGTGCCGCGCCGCCAGCGTTTGGCGATGCGCGCATAGCCGGACTGGGTCATCGAGCCGGGGCCGAAATCGGTGGCGATGAACAGCGTGTCCCGATCAACCCAGGAGATCCGGCTTTTTGCCACCGGCACGTTGAAGCCGTCTTTGACGAAGCGTTTGGCCACCAGATCGAATTCGCGGATTTCGGTGGCGTCACCGCCGTCCGGCGACAGCTGCATCAGGCAATAGCGGTATTCCGGCGCCAGCGGCTGCGAGCCCTGATAGACCCAATCCTTGCCCTCCGCCTTGCCCAACGCGTCGATATCCAGCACCGTTTCCCAGGCCGGTTTGGCCTTGCGGTACTCGTCCAGCGTGGTGCGCCGTAGCAGGCCGCGCGGGTTGGCCTGATCCTGCCAGAAATTGTAATAGTACTCGCCGCGTTTGCTCACCCACGGGATCTGGGTGTCTTTATTGAGGATATCCAGGACTTCGCGCTCAATGCGCTGAAAGTCTTCGCCCTGGCCGAAACGCGCCACGGTGCGCTGATTTTCCTGCTGCACCCATTGCAGCGCTTTTTTACCCTGCAGCTCTTCCAGCCACAGGAATCCATCGCCGGCGGCCGCGCCGCCTTCCGCCGCCATCGCCAGGCGGATACTGTTGGGTAATGAAGTCATCGCGAATACGGCTCCTGCGGTTTGTGCACTGAGTTTAATAAACTGACGTCGATTGGTGACCGGCAAAATCAAGCTCCTTTTGAGTCGGCTGCAACGCCGCCCCGTCGTGGGCGACAGCCTGTGAAATAAGAGTCATTTTCAACAAGGTAGGCGTTTGGCGGCGCGGAGTCAAAGCCCACGGCCGCCGCGTTGAGTCAGGATTGAGGATAGTGGATCAGATCGTGAATACGCACCGTTTGTGAACTGGCGTTGCGGTAAGCATGCGGCCGATCGGCCTGAAAGCGCATCGCCTCGCCGGCGGCCAGGCTGTGCCATTCGCCGTCTATCGCCAACTCCAACCGGCCGCTGATCACGATGACATGCTCGATCACGCCCGGCTCATGGGGCGACGACTCGCTGAGCGCGCCCGGCGCAAGATCGATGACGAACATATCGAAACCCAACTGGCGATCGTAGGGAAACAGCGGCACCACGCGCATATCGGCGTTGTCCTGATCGTACACCGGCAGATCGCCGTAGCGGTGCAGCGTCGCCTGCTGCTGCGCGGGGGAGGCTTCGAGAAAAGCGGAGAACGCCACGTTGAAACCGGTGGCGATCTTCCACAGCGTCGCCACCGTCGGGCTGGATTCGCCGCGTTCGATCTGCCCGAGCATCGCCTTGCTGACGCCGGTGTATTCCGCCGCCTGCGTCAGGCTCCAACCGCGCTGTGCGCGCAGCGTGCGAAGGGTGTGTGCCAAATGGCCGGCAAGTTCCTGCATCCAGTTCTCCTCTGCGTGTCGAGCCCAATTATACCCGCTTGTGCGCTATAGCGCACGGTGCTATGCTGATTTCTCAACGTGCGTTATAACGCACAACCACCGATTGGAGCTTCTCATGCGCCCAGCCCTCTCCCTGCGCCATCTGACCCTGCCCGCCGTCATGGCCGGCTTTGTCGCCGTTCTGGTGGGTTACACCAGCTCTGCCGCAATCATTTTCCAGGCCGCCGCCGCCGCGGGTGCCACGCCGGCGCAGATCGGCGGTTGGCTGAGCGCGCTGGGGATCGCGATGGGCGTCACCTCGCTGGGATTGTCGCTTTACTATCGCACGCCGATCCTCACCGCCTGGTCGACGCCCGGCGCGGCGTTGCTGGTCACCAGCCTGCCCGGCACGCCGATCAACGAGGCGATCGGCGTGTTTATCTTCGCTTCCGCTCTGATCCTGCTGTGCGGCATCACCGGGCTGTTCGCCCGCCTGATGGACTACATTCCGCAGACGATTTCCGCCGCGATGCTGGCGGGGATCCTGCTGCGTTTCGGTCTGGACGCCTTCGCTTCGCTGCAGCTCAATTTCCCTCTTAGCGCCGGCATGGCGCTGGCCTATCTGCTCAGCCGCCGTTATCAACCGCGCTACGCCATCGTGCTGACGCTGGCGGCCGGGCTGGCGATCGCCGCGCTGCAGGGCAATATCCAGCTGACACAGCATGCGCCGGCGTTCGCCATGCCGGAATTTATCGCGCCGCACTTCAGTTGGCCGACACTGCTGGGCATCGGCGTACCCTTCTTCGTGGTGACCATGGCTTCGCAGAACGCCCCCGGCATCGCCACGCTGCAGGCGGCGGGCTACCGCGTGCCTACGTCACCGCTGATCGCCTGGACGGCGCTGACCGCGTTGCTGCTGGCGCCGTTCGGCGGCTTCTCGGTGTGCATCGCCGCGATCACCGCCGCCATCTGCATGGGGCCGGACGTGCATCCCGATCCGCAGCGGCGCTATATGGGCGCGGTGGCCGCCGGCGGTTTCTACCTGCTGGCCGGGCTGTTCGGCGGCGCCATCGGCCTGCTGTTCAGCGCGTTGCCGGTCGCCCTGATCCATACCATCGCCGGGCTGGCGCTGCTCGGCACCCTCGGCGGCAGCCTGCAGCGCGCGCTGCATGATGAGAAACAGCGCGACGCAGCGCTGATCGCCTTCCTCATCACCGCCTCCGGCGTCACGTTACTGGGCATCGGTTCGGCCTTCTGGGGCATTGTCGGCGGTGCCATCGCCCATCTGCTGCTGTCGCTGCCGCGGCGAGGAACGGCAGCATAAAATGCCAAACGCACGCCGCGCATTGACAAGCTCGGCGGCGACGCCTTCACTTTCTCTGTCGTCTGAATGTCAATTCACATAATAAGTGACATCGTCACCAAGGAAGCCTATGACTGAGAAAGCCGCGCTGTTAGCTCAGCGCTTGATACGCAATGTCGAACGGGTAGATAAGCAACACGATCGGCGGCCGCCGCTGTATGACAGCGTCGGCGCTCGCCTCGGCACCGGCACCGCCGCCGACAAGCTGGGCGCCTCCTTCGATTGCGTGGCGCCGGGCATGCGTTCCTGCCCCTATCATTTTCACTACGCTCAGGAGGAAATGTTCATCATTCTGGAAGGCAGCGGTACGCTGCGGGTGGCCGGAGAAATGCTGCCGATCGTCAGCGGGGATGTCATCTTCATTCCGCCGGGCCCGGAATATCCGCACCAGATCATCAACACCTCCGATGCGCCGCTGAAGTACCTGTCCGTCAGCACGCGCGAGCAACCTGAGCTGGTGATGTATCCGGATTCCGGCAAATACCAGGCGATGGCGCGCAGCACAGACGGTGAGCAGGTACGCTACCTGCAGCGCCCTTCAACCTCGCTCGATTACTGGCAGGATGAACCCTGAATCGCCGTCCGGCAGCGGGAGATCCAATGCGCGCGCCGCCAGCTCGGCCACGCGGAAGTCGATATCCGCCGCCTGCCCGTCTTCCATAAACCAGGCGGCGGAGAGCCCCGACCAGGCCAGGATCCATTGCAGCAAGCGCCGGCGCTCCAGCCCGGCCAAGCGACAGACCTGTTCCACGCGCCGCTGGAAAATGGCCGGATCGGTGGCGATGCCGTAGTTGGGATTACAGAAGATATTGGCGTAATCGAAACCCCGTTCGCCGTACAAGCGTTTGGGATCGATCGCCAGCCAGCCGCGTTCGCCGAAGTCCAGCACGTTGTCATGGTGGATATCGCCGTGCAGCACACTCTCTTCTCGCGGGCTGCTCAGCAGCTCCGCTGCCGTCGTGGCGCTGAGACGCAGCATGCCGCCATGCGCCTGCGCCGCCGGCCACAGCGAGCTGAACCACTCCTGCAGCGGGATCAGCTCGGGCAACGGTTCCGCTCGCGGCGCATGCAAGGCGGCGATCGCCCGACAGAGGATCTGCGTGGCCTGTTCATCGTCGCCGTCTCGCACCAGCTGCGCCAACGAGCCTTCACCCTGCGCGCGTTCCAGCAGGATGCCGTCGTCGTGCCACGCCAGCACCTGCGCGGCGCCTTCCCCGCGCCACCAGCACATCAGCTGGCCGCCGAAGCGCTCTTCCTGCTCGCGGGCGATCTTCAGCATGGCCGCCTCGCCCCGGTAACGCACCGGCATCAGCAGACTGCTGTGGGTTTCGAAGGCTTTGCCGTCCTGTTCCAGTTGCCAGCGTTGCAGGTAGGGAGTAAAAAGCGGGTTCATCGTCTCATGCGTCCTTGTGGCCGATCTGCGCCGCACTGTCACATTCGCGTGAGAGACGACGTATAAAATAAAGAGGGATGATACTCTCAAATATCATCGGTGTGCGGCGTCTGGCCGCCGTTTCCCCAGTATCCTAACCAAGTTTGTCGATTTTATTAACCGGTCTTGCGCGGGGTTTGATCATGACATCATTAAAACGCACGAATTATCCGCAGTTGCCTACGCCGGGCGGCCCCTATGTACATGCGGTGCGCCACGGCGATCGCCTGTACGTGTCGGGATTGACGGCCTTCGCCACCGACGCGCAAGGCTTGAGCGCGCCGGAACAGACGCAGGAGATCCTCGAACAGCTGGCGACCATCGCTGCCAGCGAAGGCGTAAATCTCAAGGCATTGATTAAAATCAGCGTGTTCCTGACCGACATCGCCGATCTGGCGGGCGTGCGCCCGGTGCTGTTTGACTATTTCGATGGCGCGCTGCCGGCCTGTTCATTGGTGGCGGTCAGCGCGTTGTTCTCACCGCAGGTGTGCGTAGAGATAGAGGCGGTGATGGCGTTGCAATAATGCGCGGCTAGAGCGCACCCTCATCCGGCACGCAGGGGCCGATCTTGAACCAGGCTTTGGCGATCCGCCCCTGTTCCACTTCGTAGATGGCGATGACATCCATTTTGCCGCGCCCCTGCGGGAAGTTGCGCGTCACCACTTCCTGATCGACCACCATGTTCCCCACCGCCATGCGTTTTATCCGTTCGCCATACAGACTCGGCTCCTGGAAACGCACCAGATGCCGTTCGCGGATCGCCGCCTTGCCGCTGGCCAGCAGCGTGTCGGGATGCTCGAAATACTGCGCGTCGTCCGCCCAGCAGGCCATAAAAGCGTCGATGTCGCGGGCGTTATAGGCGTCAAGCTGTTGTTGAACCACATCCTGCGGGCGTGCCGTTCTATCGTTCATCACATCCTCCTGCCGAAGTTAACCGCCGCATGTATCGAACCCATCACGTTAACCGCCCAGTGCTGCAGCTTGATGACACGGCGAATATTGAATAAAAACCCAAAAATAGCGAATAAATAACCTACCACGCCCAATGGACAATTCAAGCACCCGCGCACAAATTTTCTGCGCCGCGCCAGGGGCGGGGAAAACCGCATGACGCCGCGCGTTAATCTTTGCGACGGTGAGGGAAATTCTGCTAATTTAGCGTGAACAGCCTGATGATAACGAAACGCTATGCAGCAAAAATCGGTGTTGGACGAAGCCAGACAGTTAAAGCGACTCAATGCCGCCACGCGGCGTCAATCCCATATGTATAAATGGATCGCGCTGATTGCGGCGCTGGATGCGCTGCTGGTGTTTTGGTATGACCGGGATATGCGCAACGTCACCTTCTCGGGAGCGGTTGCGCTGGTGTGCGGCTATCTGTGGATCCGCGATCGCAACAAGGCTCGGGGTTACCGGCGCGAGTTCGACCGCAAATTCGGCAAGCGCAGCGGCGATTAAGGCTGCATTGCTTCCAGCACTTTAGCGCTGTCGACGATCTGCACGAACTTCACGATTTTGCCGGCGCGCAGCGTATAAATATGCGCAAAAGAGGCGCTGAAGGATTTGCCGGTGGCCCGGTAGGTGCCGTGATAAAAACCTTGCGCGATCACATTGTCGCCGGCGTCGTAAAAGTGATCGACGTCGGCGCGGTAACCTTGCCATTCGCTACCCAGGCGCTGATGCACGTTCTTGATGATGTTCTCCGGGCCGATATAGGTACCGGCGTAAGGGAAACCGGCGGCCTCGGTCCACTCGGCATCGGGGGCCAGCGCCGCCAGCAGATTACGGCCGTTTTCTTCGGAACTGCCTTCATAGGTTGCGCGCACTATCTCAAGAGGGGTTGGCATGACTCTTCTCCAATGGCTGATGAGGATATTCCGGCCATCTCCGCGGACACAGGCTCTCACCAAGCGGAGACGGCGGAATGCGGCTATTCTAGGTTGCTTGTTTCGCTGCAAAAACCGCAGTTATGACAATAGTGGGTTGCACTTTAGTAAACAATAGCCGTTTTTCTGTCATTCTCCCGGCATCCGACGCGGCTATGCTGATTGACCGATTTCCCCAACAGGAGCTGAACGTGTCTTTACCCTCACTGACGCAAGAGCTGTTACAACCTTTCTCCCCCTACCAGGCGCTGGCGCAAACGCTGCTGCCGCTTACCCTCGAGTCGGACGACGGTTCGCATGACGTCGCACATCTGCACCGGGTCTGGAAGAACTGCCGTCGGATCAGCAAGCTGGAAGGCGGCGACCGTCGCATTCTCTGTGCGGCGGTGCTGCTGCACGACGCCGTCGCGGTGGAAAAAAACTCACCCCAGCGCCATCTGGCCTCGCGCATGGCGGCGGAGCAGGCCACGCTGACGCTGACCCGGCTGGAATGGGCGCCGGCAGATATCGCGGCGGTGGCTCACGCCATCGAAGCGCACAGTTTTTCCGCCGGCATCCCCCCGCAAACGCTGGAAGCGAAGATCCTGCAGGATGCCGATCGCCTCGACGCCATCGGCCTCATCGGCGTGGCGCGCTGCTTCTATATCGGCGGCCGCATGCGCAGCGCGCTGTATGATGCCGCCGACCCGCGGGCCGAACATCGTCAATATGACGACAAGCGTTTCAGCCTGGACCACTTCGAAACCAAGCTGTTCAAACTGCAAGACGGCTTCCAGACCGCCGCCGGGCGACACATGGCCGAGCTGCGCACCGAACGCATGCGGCGCTTTGTCGACGATCTGCTGGAAGAGGTGTAACGTGGGCTTAGCGGGCATTTTCGTTATGCCCGTAACATTTTCGGTCACATAACACCGTTAAACTGAAAGCCAACTTCACCGAACGGGCGGCACAGATGAAAAAGTTGACGTTGAAAGAGATGACGGAAAGCGAACAGCGGGAAGTGAAAACCGAACTGGACAAGGCGCGCAAAAGCCATGGCAGGCCGCTGACCAACGCCGAACAGCACAAGGTCAAGGATGAAGTGGTGGCGCGCATCATGGCCGCCAGAGCGAAGCTCGCCAAGGCGGAGCGTGCAGAACGCAAGGCCAACCGCTACCGGCCGAGCGGCGACACCTTCAGCTGGTCCGCCACCATCGGCTCCCGCCCGCCGCGCTGAGCCGGCCAAACCCTCCCCGCCGCTGCGGGGATTTTTATTTATTAGCCAAACTCATCCCCGCTGACGAATCATGAATAACAATGTTATCAATCTGTTGTAAATTGACAGCCTGATGAAGACTATTCATTATCACCCCACTTCCCCTTTTCACGAGACCGCCATGGCCTACCCACGCAACGCTGACATGCTGATGATACCTGCGTTGCCCGTTGGCGGTTTGGCGGCGGTTAAATCGAAGAAACAGACGCTCATTTGACCGGGGCGAGCTGTCCCGCCAGATGAGCTGACTGGATGGCACGCAACGCCCCGCCTTCAATTTTCTCATCTGGCTTCTCTGTCGGTCACACAGAAGGAATATTTTATGGCCTCATTTTCGGGTATTTGGGTGGCGATGGTTACCCCTTTCAATCAGGATGCCGTCGATCTGCCGGCGGTGAAACGCCTGGCGCGGCACCTGCTCGACGCCGGCATCGAGGGTCTGGTGGTCTGCGGCTCCACCGGTGAAGCCGCCGCGCTGAGCAAAGAAGAACAGCTGGCGGTGCTCGACGCCGTGCTGGACGTGGCGCCCGCCCATCAGGTGGTGATGGGCCTGTCCGGCAATAACATGGCCGCCACGCTGCAGATGCAGCAGGCCATTCAGCTGCGCGACATCGCCGGCGTACTGATCCCGGCGCCTTACTACATCCGCCCTTCGCAATGCGGCCTGATCGACTATTTCACCCAGTTGGCCGACGCCTCAACCGTCCCGGTTATCCTGTACAACATTCCGCAGCGCACCGGCATCGCCATGGAACTGGCCACGCTGCGCCGGCTGGCACGCCACCCGCGCATCACCGCCATCAAGGACTGCGGCGGCAACCCTGACGCCACCATGGCGCTGATCGCCGACGGCGAAATCGATGTGATGACCGGGGAAGACAATCTGATCCTCACCACGCTGTGTCTCGGCGGCACCGGCGCCATCTCCGCCGCCGCGCATGTTCACCCGGAACGTTTCGTCCAGTTGACGCAGCAGGTCACCGCCGGCGATCTGGCCGCGGCGCGCAGCAACTTCTACGAGCTGCTGCCGATGATCCACCAGATGTTCAGCTTCCCCAATCCGGCGCCGGTCAAGACGGTGCTGGCCCAGCAGGGGCTGATCGCCAACGAGCTGCGCTCGCCGATGCAGGTGGCGCCGCAGGCGCTGCAACAGCAGATCGCCGCAACGCTGGCGCAGCTGCAGCCCGCCGAGGCGATCATCGGTTAAATATGTTAGCTAAGCCGCTGTAATTTTGGCGCTATGGGACTACGATGAGAGGTTAAGCATGCCCGTCATTCGTCATCAACAAGGAGCTTCCGATGAAACTGTTCTATAAAACCGGCGCCTGTTCGCTGTCCCCGCATATCGTGCTGCGTGAGGCAGGGCTGGATTTTACGGCGGAGAAGGTCGACCTGGCGCAGAAGAAAACCGAGAGCGGCGCCGATTACCTCGCTATCAACCCCAAAGGACAGGTACCGGCGCTGCTGCTGGATGACGGCAGCCTGCTGACCGAGGGCGTGGCGATCGTGCAATACCTGGCGGACCGCGTGCCGGATCGCAACCTGATCCCGGCGGCAGGCACCCTGTCGCGCTACCACGCGATCGAATGGCTGAACTACATCGCCACCGAGCTGCACAAAGGGTTCAGCCCGCTGTTCAACCCGAAAACGCCGGAAGAATACAAAACCATCGCGCGTGCCAAGCTGGAGCAGCAGTTCAGCTATCTGGATTCGGTGCTGGCGAAGCAGCACTTCCTGTTGGGAAGCCGTTTCAGCGTGGCCGACGCCTACCTGTTCACCGTGTTGCGTTGGGCGTTCGCTTTGCAGTTTGACGTGCGCAAGCACGCCCATCTGGCGGCCTGGTTCGATCGCGTTGCGGCTCGCCCGGCGGTGGATGCGGCGCTGAACGCCGAGGGATTGAAGTAAACATCGGGCCCCGGCGGCTGTCGCCGGGGCCGAATGCCACTTACAGTTTAACCGCTTTGAACTCGCTGCGCGGCTGCACGATCCGATCCTGTGCCGCCACCACCTGCAGTTCGTACTCGCCCATCTCCTGCGTGGTCAGCATCACCTCATACACGGCGGCGGTGACGTGCTCCAGCGCTTTATCCAGCGCCTCGCCCTTCAGCAGATCCACCAGCAGCAGACCGCTGGTCAAATCGCCGACGCCGACCGGCTGACGCGCGCCGAAATCCACCAGCGGCCGGCTGATGTGCCAGGCCTCGTCCGCCGTCACCAGCAGCATTTCGAAACAGTCGGCGTGATAGCCGGCGCGGGCCAGGTGCTTGACCAGCACCAGCCGCGGCCCTTTGGCGATCAGCGCTCGGGCGGCCTGCACCGCATCGGCCACGTCGGCGACGGCCATCTGGCTCAGCATCTCCAACTCCAGCAGGTTCGGCGCCATCATATCGCTGCACGGCAGCGCCTGGCGGCAGTGAAACTCGGCCACGCCCGGTGCCACGATGCAGCCCTTTTCCGGATGCCCCATCACCGGATCGCAGAAATACCAGGCATTCGGGTTCGCCTGCTTAACCTGGCGCACGATCTCCAAAATATGGTCGCCCTGCTCCGGCGAACCGATATAGCCACTCAACACCGCATCACAGCGTTTCAGCTGATCGATATTGGCGATGCCCTGCGCGATCTCGGTCAGGTGGCTGGCCGGCATGACGCAGCCGGTCCACTGGCCGTATTGCGTATGGTTGGAGAACTGCACCGTGTTCAGCGGCCAGACGTTGACGCCCATGCGGCGCATGGGAAACTCCGCCGCACTGTTGCCGGCGTGACCAAACACCACGTGCGACTGGATAGAAAGAATGTTTTTCATCGGAACAACTGACCTCGCCATGCCGTGTGCATCAGCCCGCGGCGAAATGATAATGGGTGCACAACGCGAAAACGTCATGCCGGCGCTGTTAAAAACAAGAAATGAGAGGAATTTTTATGCTTTCGACGGCGGCATATTGTAGCGAAAGCCGTCCTGCAGAAAAAGCAAAGATCGCCCGCTATCGGCACTTGGCGTCACGTTCGCCACAATGACTTTTCATCGGGCATGTTGAATTTAGGGGATTTTGGTCTGTACTTGTGTAGCTATATTTCTTTGATCATACCTTTGGGGAAAATGAACATGCTGGACTTACAAAAAGACGTTGCCCTGCTTTTTTACGCGACGCTAGGAAAAAAAGCCGATGATAACGCCTTAACTTACTATGCTACCCAACTGCAGAAAGGAGTGTGTACGCTGGATGAGTTAGCCAATATCTTTATCAACTCACCTGATGGTCACCGCCGATACGACGGCCTTAGTACCGATGCCCAACTCATATATCTCTATCAAAATATCAGCGGCACCGCCCCATCTCAAGCCACATTGATGACATTGACCACTCAGGTTAATGAGGGGAAATCGTTAGGACAGATAGCCCAAGAGCTCGCGACAAATATCAGATCCCATTCCGGCGCTCAGAGCGACAGCCTACAGCAGCAATATGCAGAACATATCATCAACACCACGCTTTATAACGGTTCTACACTGTTTGATACGCATTCGTCAGCAGCCGCCGATGTGCAAGGCATTTACTACCTCCTCGGCAGCACCATCAATGCAACCGCCGTCAATTATTGGAGCGGCGCCCTCGCAAATGGCAGCCTCACTGCAGCTCGTCTCGCTACTTATATCGCCACGGAAAAGCATGATACGAAATCGTTGAACAATGAGGATTTTGTAAAAAAAATCTATTTTGAAGCTTTTGGCACTCAGGCTGACACGAGCAGCATTCAATACTATGTCACCGGTTTGAACAACCATTCGGAAACTCGCGGTGATGTCATCATGCGCCTTATCGAAAACATCCGCAGCGATACGCTTCATGCACATGCCAAACAGAATTTCCTTACCGCAACGCATGTCTATGCACCTGGCGAATTGCCCGACTCCCGCTACGTGGAAACGGTAATGTCCATGTATCTGACGATCGCTAACACAACCGCGACCGCCTCCGCTATCGATACCTACAGCAAATACCTTGCCAGCGGAAAATCGGCGGGCGCGCTGCTGAAGATGCTCGCCACATCACCTTTATTCAGCGACGCCGGCAATTATGAAAAAATCTTTGCGACGCTATACCACGAGACGCTCAGCGAATCTATGTCGCGGGCTCTGCTGCTCAAGGCCGGCAACGACCACTATGTGGCCAGCGCGCTGGTTTTAGATGCCTTCCGCAACGGTGAGTATCCTATCGACAGTAACAATGCCCCCAACCCGACGTTAGTCGCAAACTATCTCGCCACTATCGCCTCAACATTGGGTTATAAAACAACGGCTGAGCTCAATATCGCCGCTGATGGCACCTTGACGGGGACGGTGAATACCGGCAGCGAACATGTTTTAAGCAACGCCGAGCTAGCCGTTCTGGTTAACGTATCCCTCAACGTCGATGCGCCGATTGGCGTCAATTTTGATCATTCCCCCCATCTTCGTGAAGTGGTATTGCAGGGAGGAATGCCAACCAACGACGTCACTTTGTCCACCCTGAAAAACAAGTCATTCGCTTTACGCGTGAATCTGGACGATAAGCCCTGGTTCCAGAGCCAGGACAAAATCGTGTTTGGCGCAGAGAAAGACACCGTGGTTATTACGGACAGTTATCATATTGCCACCGGCAAACTCCATATCGATTTTGGCGATGGCGGTGCTAACCTGGTCTGGGGCGGCAACGGCCTCAATAATGGCACCAACAAAGTCAGCGCCAGCTTCACTGCTCAAAACGGCGTTGCTGCCGACGGCACACTCTCTGCCAATCTAATTGTGAAGAATATTTTGCTGACAACCGCCGCCGACGGCAGTATCAGCGGCCAAATACAGAGCAATGTCAATCAATTCCTCTACTTCCCCCTGCTCGAGCTCGCTGGGTACCGAGGAACCGGGGATATTTATCTGGATGGGAAATGGGTAGCCACCGAGGGCGCAAACGTCTTCGACTACGGCGTCATTTATCAAGCAGCCAGCGTTCACAATGCACAGTACACCGCCACTAACCTGCAACAGGATTCGCATGCGCAGAAGAGCCCCGACAATCAACGTTGGACCGGTGTCGATGGTTTCACCCTCTCCGGCTTTGCTGATAACGTGCGCGTCATCAACCTTTCCCTGGATCACTTGCCCTACCTATCCGTGACAGGCAATGCGGGAGCCCAAAGCAAATTAAGCCTCGAAATGGCTCCCGACACGGCCGCTGCGACTGACTATGTACGCTGGGGGGTGAATATTGGCAATGCGGCAATTGAGAATATCAATGCCGGTACGCTCAACTTTGTCAGCCACTTCGCCGGCCAACAACCGCATGAAGAACTGCGGTTATATTCCAGCGGCTCTCAGTTAAATACCGTGTCGCTGTCAGGTGCCGACAGTCATCTCTCGATGATTTACCTTAGCGGAGTCAGCAAACTCAATGTCACCGTACAAGCGGATTTCGGCGATAGCCTCAACAACATTGTCATTGAACCCATTATCGATCCGTTAGGCGAAGGTATTCCCCGCATTGAGGTTAATCTGACTATGGAGAAAGGCGGCAGTGGCGGAGGTGAATTCTACAAGCTGCTTTCCTCGCTCAGTAATCACAGCGTATTCGACGGCATTATCAGCTCACTCGCGGGTAACCAAATCAACATTGGGTACACCAATAGCCAGACGCTGAATGTTATGGGCAATACCACGCTCAATGATTTGAAAATGGCACGAGAGTCTATACACGACACTAAAATCAATTTTGCACATAGCTCCATCGACAGCATGGTCACTATCAATGCGCTTTCGTCGACCGATACCATCACAGCAGGTAACGCCGGCCAGCAATGGGTGTTTAACTCTGGGAAAACGGGCAACATCGCCGTATACGGAAGCGTAACCAAAATGGCCGATCTGAATACGCTCTTCGGTTCTCTATCGGTTGGCGGGAATACTCAGGCGCACGATGTCTTTGCACAGGCGCTGGCTAAAGTCACTTCCGGCAGCAGCGACGGGCAACTACAAGAGGTGGGAGTGATAAAATTGGGTACCAACGCCTACGTGATTGTCGATAGCAATCATAACCAGAAGTTCGACAATCAAGACATCATTTTCTCATTGGGAAATAAGGACGTTTACGACATAGCGGCTAACTTGCACTATCAGGCACCCGCCATAACGGTAAACGGCAACGCGCACGCGATTGCGGCGTCAGAGGCCCTGTTCTAAGCTCTTGCTTTGCTGAAATAACAAAAGCCCAGAGGTTATTACCTCCGGGCTTTTTATTTTATACCCCTCGCTATCGCGCGGAAATTACTGCCAATCCACCAGGCAGTAATGTTTCTTGCCGCGGCGCAGCAGCGTGTAGCGGCCGAACAGACGGTCTGAATCGCGGAAGCGGTATTCGGCATCGGACTGTTTCTCGCCGTTGATGGTCACCGCGTTGGAACCGATCATGGTGCGCGCCTGGCCGCGTGACGGCACCAGCTCGGCATTCACCAGCGCCTGCTGCAGGTCGGCGTCGCGGTCCAGTTTGATGGTCGGCATGCCGTCCTGCGCCAGCTGGGCGAAGTCCGCTTCGGTCATGTCGTGCAGCGCGCCGGAGAACAGGCTCTGGGTGATGCGCTTGGCGGCCGCCAGGCCTTCCGCACCGTGCACCATGCCGGTCACTTCTTCCGCCAGCACGTACTGGGCGCGTGGCGCCTTGCCGCTGTTCTTGTCTTCTTCTTCCAGCGCGTTGATGTCTTCCAGGCTCATGAAAGTGAAGAACTTCAGGAAACGGTAGACGTCGGCATCGGCGGTGTTGATCCAGAACTGGTAGAACTTGTACGGGCTGGTTTTTTCCGGCGCCAGCCAGACCGCGCCGCCCTCGGTTTTACCGAATTTGGTGCCGTCTGCTTTGGTGATCAACGGCACGGTCAGGCCGAACACCTGCTTCTGGTGCTGACGACGCGTCAGATCGATACCCGAGGTGATGTTGCCCCACTGATCGGAACCACCGATCTGCAGCTCCACCTGGTGGCGGTTGTACAGCTCGGAGAAATCGTAGCCCTGCAGCAGGTTATAGGAGAACTCGGTGAAGGAGATACCGGAGTCGTCGCGGTTCAGGCGCTGCTTGACCGCTTCCTTGTTGATCATCTGGTTGACGGAGAAGTGCTTGCCGATGTCACGCAGGAAGGTCAGCACGTTCATGCCGCCGAACCAGTCGTAGTTGTTGGCCGCGATGGCGCTGTTGCTGCCGCAGTCGAAATCGAGGAACGGAGAAACCTGCTTGCGGATCTTCTCGACCCACTCGTTCACCGTATCGGTGGTGTTCAGCTTGCGCTCCGCCGCTTTGAAGCTCGGATCGCCGATGAGGCCAGTGGCGCCGCCCACCAGTGCCACCGGCTTGTGGCCGGCCAGCTGGAAGCGCTTCAGGCACAACAGAGGAACCAGATGGCCCAAATGCAAGCTGTCAGCGGTCGGATCGAAACCGCAATACAGTGCAATTGGCCCTTGCGCCAGTCGCTCCGCTAACGCTTCCTCATCCGTAACCTGGGCAACGAGGCCCCGCTCTTGCAGTTGTTTAATCAAGTTGCTGCTTGCCATCAATGACTCCATGTATAAACGAATGCACCTTTGCCGGTACACGGCCTTTCGCCCAGTGGCGAAATAAAAATTCAGGGTAGCGCATAGAATAAAGCGCCGGCGGCGTCAGCACCAGCGCTTAGAGGGGATTTTCCGTCTTCAGGGTGCCAGTCGGTCAATTTTCCAGTCATTCCCGTCCCGCTGATACAGGAAACGGTCATGCAGGCGATGGGCGCCGCCCTGCCAGAACTCGACGGAGTCGAATTTCACGCGGAATCCGCCCCAGAAACTCGGCAACGGCACCTCGCCCTGCTGGAACTTCTGCTTCAGCTCGAGGAATTTGCTTTCCAGCACGCCACGTGCGGAAATGCGCGACGATTGCTGCGATACCCAGGCGCCGATCTGGCTGTCTTTCGGGCGACTGTTGAAATACTTCAGCACGTCGAGGGTCGACAGACGCTCCACCTGGCCAAGGAAAATCACCTGACGATCGAGCATGTGCCAGGGGAACAGCAGGCTGATATGCGGGTTGTGCGCCAGCTGCTGCGCCTTACGGCTGCCGAGGTTGGTGTAGAACACCAGCCCCTGCTCATCGAAATGCTTCAGCAGCACGATGCGTTGATAAGGCTGGCCGTGTTCGTCGACGGTCGCGACGCACATGGCGGTGGGATCGGCCAGGCGCGCGTCGCAGGCCTGTTTCAACCAACGCTCGAACAGTTCGAGCGGATTGGCGGTCAGATCGTTGCGGCGCAGGCCGCCTCGGGTGTATTCACGGCGCAGGTCCGCAACATCAAACTCATTCTTTTCAATCATCTGGGTTATCGACCAACTGAAAAATCCGTCGTTACATTCTGCGCCTGCGGCGTCAGGAACTCAATCGCTCCGACGCCGCCGCCGACCTTCACTCCGTCAACACGCAGTCGCTCATGACTACCTTGCCGTTGCGCTCAAGATAGGCGTTACGGTCTTTCGACCAAAAAGTGTATTTGCCGTCGCTGTATTTGGCACCGGTCAGCGCCAGCACCTGCTTAAGATGCAGCTGCTCGCCATCCATCAGCAGGCTGACTTCGCTCGCCTTGCCGTCGAGCGCCACCGTCAGCGGCGTAGTGCCGCACTGGTAGTGCATCGTCTGGCTGCTTTGAGGCAGGATGTAGCTGCAGCCGGACAGCGCCAGCGCGCCGGCGACGAAAATGACTTTTTTCATGCTGTTGCTCCTTAGAAAAATCCTTCACAGGCTATCCTAACAGAGCTAACGGCCCCCCAATGGCAAAACCGGATAAATCCCACCCAGCACCGTTTCACGGCTGGCGCCGGTCACTGAAGGCAGATTGCCGGGCTGGCCGGACAAGGTGCGAAACGCCAGCCAGGCGAACGCCAGCGCCTCCATATCGTCGCCGCTGACGCCGAAATCGTCGGTCAGACCGACCTCCGTACCCGGCAGCAACGCAGACAGGCGCGCCATCAGCAGCGTGTTGCGCGCTCCGCCGCCGCACACCAACAGACGCTCGCACCCACCGGCCAGCAGCACCTGTTCGCTGATGCTGACGGCGGTCAGCTCCGTGAGCGTGGCCTGCACGTCGACCGGCGCCATCGCCGGCAATCCGGCCAGCTGCCGCTCCAGCCAGGCGATATTGAAATACTCGCGGCCGGTGCTTTTCGGCGCCGGCAGCGCGAAGTATGGATCCGCCAGCATCTGCTGCAACAGCGGTAAACAAACCCGCCCCTGCATGGCCCAGCCGCCGTCCTGATCATAAGGTTGCGCGCGGTGGCGCCACACCCAGGCGTCCATCAGCATGTTGCCCGGCCCGGTATCGAAACCGCGCACCGGCGTACCGGGCAACAGCAGAGAAAGGTTGGCGATACCGCCGACGTTCAGCACCATGCGCCGCTCGACGGGATGCCCCAGCAGCGCCTGATGAAACGCCGGCACCAGCGGAGCGCCCTGCCCGCCGTAGGCCATGTCGCGCCGGCGGAAATCGCCGACGGTGGTGATATTGGTCAACGCGGCGATGCGGTTGTTATCGCCGAGCTGCATCGAGAAACGCGCGTCGCCTTCCGGCTCGTGCCACACCGTCTGGCCGTGGCAACCGATGGCGGTGATCTGTTCGGCGTCGATACCGGTTTGCTTCAGCAGGCCGAGTACCGCCTCGCCGAACAACGTGCCCAACTGCGCGTCCAACCGGCCGACGGCGGCCAGCGTGGTTTGCTGCCCCTGGCACATGCCCAGGATCTCTTTTTTCAACGTCATCGGCATCGGATGGCTATAGCTGGCCTGCTGCGCCACCATGCGATCGTCGATCGCGGCCAATACCACATCGATTCCGTCCAGACTGGTGCCGGACATGACACCTATATAGCGGCCTGACTTCATAGCAACATCCTCTAACCCGCGCGGTAAGCAAAATTTATCCTGACAAATAAACCAGAATTGCCGGATTAACGCCATGAATTATGATGCTTTTTTTACGCTCCGTGAGCCAGATGCCCCCTTGGCGCCGCTGTGGCACGGGTGATGTGTTAAACCGTGCCATAACAGGCGACGGAATGTCGCCAAGGCTGTCATAAAGGTAAACCGCGGTTTATTATTGGTTGAACAGAGAAAAGTTAAGCTGCATACAGCGATGAAGCATGGCGGTGCGTCAACTTTCAGCCATACTTTGTCTATCATTTTCACTGAATCTTGCCTGGAGAGCATTGCCAGGTTATGGACTACTACCATCAGGAGTTTTATATGATCAAGCGTCTTCTCGTCGTTGCCGTCGCCGCCGTTACGCTGGCTGGCTGTGCCAATGAATCCATGTCCGGCGATGTCTACTCGTCCTCGCAGGCCAAGCAGGTGCAAACCGTCACCTACGGGACGCTGGTTTCCGTGCGTCCGGTTAAAATTCAGGGCGGCGAAGGCTCCAACGCCATGGGGATGATCGGCGGCGCGGTGATTGGCGGGCTGTTGGGCAACACCGTTGGCGGCGGCACCGGCCGTACGCTGGCTACCGCGGCGGGCGCTATCGCCGGCGGCGCGGCGGGCAACAGCATCGGTGAAGTAGCTGGCCGTACCTCCGGCTACGAGCTGGAGATCAAAACCGACCAGAAAGAGAACATCGTGGTGGTACAGAAAGCGGGCGACACCAAGTTCAGCCCAGGCCAGCGCGTGCGCATGGCGCGCATGGGCGACACCATCACCGTCTCTCCGCTGTAAGCCAGTCGGCGACAAACGGCAAACCGGAGGCAATCGCCTCCGGTTTTATTTCTGATGCTGTGAAACTGTAATCGTAGAAAAATAAGAATATTATTATTTGTTCTGCAGTTCGGTGATATTTTGTTCTAACTTGCCAATCAGCCCTACCAACAGATGCACTTCATCGGCGGTAATGCCGCTTAAAATCTCACTGCGTGTAGACGTGATCACACTGTCCACTTCCCTGATGATCGGATCGGCCGCGTCGGTCAGCTTGATGCGCTTCGCGCGGCGATCGTTGGCACAGGTGTGGCGCGTGATCAGCCCTTTCTCCTCCAGTTGGTCCAGCGTACGAACCAGTGACGGCTGCTCGATACCGATCGCTTTGGCCAGCTGGATTTGCGACTGCTCCGGCGGCAAACGATTGATATTGTGCAAAGTGACCCAGTGCGTTTGGGTCAGCTCCAACGGCTTGAGCCGATGATCGATGAGCGCGCGCCAAACACGAACTAATCGTGCTAAATCTGAACCTAATGTTGACTCCACTTCCCCCTCCTTATAATTAGCATGCTAACATTACCTCCCAGAGTTTAGACTATTTTGGGTAACTCACATTAAAAACACAAATGTATATAATGTATATTGTGGAAATAGCCACTATTTTTAGCCGCTATTGTTTAATCGTTATGCAAATATTCAACATATTCACCCTTAGGGATTGTTAATGTGAATACATCATGGTTACACACCTCATCCCCCTTGCCCGATTTGGTCCTGGGGGCATCGCTTTATTTTCCACCTATATTTAAAGCTTTTTTACTAGGACTGGTCTTATGGCTGCTGATTCATCAGGTGCTGAGGGACTGGATGTATTCCGGTGAAATCTGGCATCCCATGTTGATGGACCTGTCCATTTTCGTTCTGACCGTCAGCGGTTCCTTATGGATTTTAGCGAGTTGGTAACCCATGCAGCGTAAAACATTAAAATACTTCTCTACGGTGATCGTCTGCGCCATTGCCGTCTGCGCCGGTTGGTGGCTCTGGAATTATTATATGCAATCCCCATGGACCCGTGATGGAAAAGTGCGCGCCGAACTCGTCAATATCACCCCTGAAGTCTCTGGAAGATTAGAGAAAATAAGCGCGAATGACAATCAGTTCGTACCTGCGGGAAGTCTGATTTTTACCCTCGACCCGGTGCCCTACCAGATTGCGCTGGACAATGCCGAGGCCGCAGTGGCAAAAGCGCAATCCGATCTGGCCAAAGCGGACCACGAGGCCGCCCGCCGTCGAGGTTTGCCGCGTAACGTTATTTCCGCTGAAGATTTGGACGCGTCGAATTTAGCCGCTCAGGCAATGAAGGCCGCCTATAAAGCCGCCCAGGCCAACCTGGAACAGGCCAAATGGAATTTGAGCAAAACCAAAATTTATGCGCCAACCGACGGTTATATCACCAACCTGCAAGCGCGAGTCGGAAACTACGCCAACGCCGGTACGCCCCTGGTGGCGTTGGTGGATGTGCATTCGTTTTATGTGCTCGGTTATTTCGAAGAAACCAAGCTGAAGCATATAAAAGAAGGCAATAAAGCGGACATCGTTTTATATAACGGCAACACGCCGCTGCAAGGGGAAGTAGAGAGCATCGGCCGCGCCATTTACGATCAGAGCGTCGACAGCAGCAACGATCTATTAATGGACGTTAAGCCTAATGTTCCCTGGGTGCGTTTGGCTCAGCGCGTGCCGGTACGGATAAAATTGCTCAACGTGCCCGCCGATTTGACGCTGGTCGCCGGCACCACCTGCACCATTTCGATTCATCAGCGGAACTAAAGTGTGAACCTGCCTTTTCTGGAGTGGAGCCGCACCCCCTGGGGTAAGGCGACCGGCGGCCAATGGCGCTATGCGCTGCGCAACTCGCTGGCGATGTGTCTCGCGCTATGGGTGGCGTTCGTGCTCGAGCTCGACGAACCCTATTGGGCGCTCACCTCCGCGGCGGTGGTGAGCTTCCCCACCATCGGCGGCGTGATCAGCAAAAGCATCGGCCGCATCTTCGGCAGCCTGATGGGTGCCGCCGCGTCGGTGGCAATCGCCGGCCACTGCCTGAACGATCCCTGGCTGTTTACGCTGTTCATCGCCGCCTGGATCGGGCTGTGTACCTATATCTCCAACCATTACCAAAACAACGTCTCTTACGCATTCGCGCTGGCGGGCTATACCGCCGCCATCATCGCCTTCGGCACGGTCAACGTCACCGATACCCAGCAGATCTTCGACATCGCGCAGGCGCGGGTTTGCGAAGTGATCACCGGCATTCTGTGCGGCGGATTGATGATGATGATTCTGCCCAGCACCTCGGACGGCGAAGCCCTGCTGACCTCGCTGCGGCGTATGCAGCTACGCCTGCTGGAGCACGCCGCCATGCTGTGGCAGCCGGAGATCACCGCGCAGATGCGCACCTCGCACGAGGGGGTCATCGGCCAGATCCTGACCATGAACCTGCTACGCATTCAGGCATTCTGGAGCCACTACCGGCTGCGGCGGCAAAACAACCTGCTCAACTACCTGCTGCACCAGCAGCTGCGCATTACCAGCGTCATTTCCAGCCTGCGCCGCATGCTGCTGAACTGGCCGGATCGCCCCGCCAATCTGATGCCGGTGCTGACACAACTGCTGGACGAGCTGCGCGATCCCGCCACCGATAAATACCGTTTGGCGCGCCTGCTCCAGCAGATCGTGCCGCAAGATGCTGCGGACTACCGCCATCGCGCCTTCTGGCTGCGGCTGCGCGATTTCTGCTGGCTTTACCTGCGCTGCAACCGCTGGCTGCTGCGATTGGAAAACGCCACGGCGGTCAGCGATCTCCAGCCGCCGCGCGTCACCTCGCTGGCGCGCCATACCGACAGCTACGAAGCCGCTTATAACGGCCTGCGCACCTTTTTATGCATCGTGATCGGCTGCGCCTACTGGATCAACACGCAGTGGGACGCCGGCAGCGCGGCACTGACGCTCACCGCCATCAGCTGCGTGCTCTACTCCTCCACGCCTTCGCCGATCAACAGCGTCAGCACCTTGCTCAAGGCGGTGCTGCTGCTCTCGGTCGCCTGCTTTGTGGTGAAATTCGGTTTGATGATCCAGATTGACGACTTCTGGGTGTTCTGCGCCTTCCTGTTCCCTATCCTGGTGACCATGCAAATGCTCAAGCTGCAGAATCCGCCTTATGCCGCGCTCTGGGGGCAGCTGATCGTCTTTATGGGATCGTTCCTGACCGTCAGCAATCCGCCGAGCTATGACTACCAGTCCTTCATCAATGACAACATCGGTAAAATCGTCGGCGTACTTCTGGCCGGGTTGGCGTTTCAGATCCTGCGCCCCAGTTCGGACAAGCGCAAAAGCCGCCGCATTATCCGCGCGCTGCGGCGCGATTTTATCGATCAACTGAGCAAACGGCCGCAGCAGAGCGAAAGCCAGTTCGAATCGCTGATCTATCATCGCATCAGCCAGCTCAATCAGAGTCAGGATCAGGAGGCCCGCACCTGGCTGCTGCGCTGGGGCGTGGTGCTGCTCAACTGCAGCCATATCGTCTGGCAGCTGCGCGACTGGCAGACCCGTTCCGATCCGCTGTCGGCGGTGCGCGACGTCTGTATCCACTGCCTGCGCGGCATCATGACGGAGAAAGGCGTGCAGCACAGTTCGCTGGACGCCACGCTGCAGGAGCTGTTGCGCATGAGCAACGCGTTGGCGCACCACCCGGAACAGGCGGCGCGCGATCTGGCCGGCCTGATCTGGCGGCTCTACTGCTCGCTGCAGCAGTTGCAGCAGGCGATGGGCCAGCCCGCCGCCGTACCGGCCGTTAGCGGCGGATGATCACTTGATCACCCCGCAGGCGAAACGCTCACCGCCGCCGCCAAGCGGCTGTGGATGATCCGAATGGTTATCGCCGCCGGCGTGCACCATCAGCGCCTTGCCCTCAATGTCGCTGATTTTTTTCAGCCGCGGCGCCAGCACCGGATAGTTTGCCATGCCGTCGGCGGCCACATAGATGGCCGGCAAATCGCCCAGGTGCCCGTCGGCATACGGCCCGAGGTGTTTCCCGGTCTTTTGCGGATCAAAATGCCCGCCGGCCGCCAGCGCCGCCACCGCTTTGCCGTCCTTCATGCCCGGTTCACAGCTGCCTTTCTCATGCACGTGGAAACCGTGTACCCCGGCCGGTAACGCTTTCAGGCTCGGCGTGAACAGCAGGCCGTAGGGCGTTTCGCTGATGACCACTTTGCCGATATCCTGACCGATCCCCTGCCCGGTCACCAGGTGCATCTCAACGTCGGTTGTCGCCGCCTGAGCCGCGCCACACGCCATCAGGCCGAGCGCTGCATACCAATAACGTTTCATCAATCAGTCTCCTTAATGACTATGTTGAGTTTTCAGTATAGAAGCCCCAACAGCGGCGCTGTTAGTCAACGCACAATCTCGTCAATTTGATTCGCATTATTAATACTTGGTGCTAATAATAATTTTACCGATGTTGGTCCTCTGACCAGCTGTCGTTCGGCTAACGTTGTTTCCCTGTTTCCACCGCCGACGCATGAGAGTTCACTTCCAGGCCAGGCGGCATACGTCATAAGGAACTGATATGGGCATCTTTAGCTATAAGGATCTGGACGAAAATGCGTCGAAGGCGCTGTTTTCCGACGCCTTGGCCATCTCTACCTACGCTTACCACAATATCGATAACGGCTTCGATGAGGGCTATCACCAGACCGGTTTCGGACTGGGCCTGCCGCTGACGCTGGTCACCGCGCTGATCGGCAGCACTCAGTCGCAGGGCGGCCTGCCCGGCATTCCCTGGAACCCCGATTCCGAACAGGCCGCGCAAGAGGCAGTGAATAACGCCGGCTGGTCGGTGATCAGCGCCGCGCAGCTGGGTTACGCCGGCAAAACCGATGCGCGCGGCACCTACTACGGCGAGACCGCCGGTTACACCACCGCTCAGGCCGAGGTGCTGGGCAAATATGACAGCGAAGGCAATCTCACCGCCATTGGCATCTCATTTCGCGGCACCAGCGGCCCGCGCGAGTTGTTGATCGGCGATACCATCGGCGATGTGATTAACGATCTGCTGGCCGGTTTCGGGCCAAAAGGCTACGCCGACGGCTATACGCTTAAAGCCTTCGGCAATCTGCTGGGCGACGTGGCGAAGTTCGCGCATGCGCACGGGCTGAGCGGCGAGGACGTGGTGGTCAGCGGCCATAGCCTCGGCGGGCTGGCGGTCAACAGCATGGCGGCGCAGAGCGACGCCAATTGGGGGGGCTTCTACGCGCAGTCCAACTATGTCGCCTTCGCCTCGCCGACCCAGTACGAAGCCGGCGGCAAGGTGATCAACATCGGCTACGAGAACGATCCGGTGTTCCGCGCGCTCGACGGCACCACGCTGACCGGGGCGTCGTTAGGCGTACACGATGCGCCCCATACCTCCGCCACCAACAATATCGTCAACTTCAACGACCACTACGCATCGGACGCCTGGAACCTGCTGCCGTTTTCCATTCTCAACATTCCGACCTGGCTGTCGCACCTGCCGTTCTTCTATCAGGACGGTCTGATGCGGGTGCTGAACTCCGAGTTTTATTCGCTGACCGACAAAGACTCGACCCTCATCGTCTCCAACCTGTCGAACGTGACACGCGGCAATACCTGGGTGGAAGACCTGAACCGCAACGCGGAAACGCACAGCGGGCCGACGTTTATCATCGGCAGCGACGGCAATGACCTGATCAAGGGTGGTAAAGGCAACGACTATCTCGAGGGCCGCGACGGCGACGATATCTTCCGCGACACAGGCGGCTATAACCTGATCGCCGGCGGCAAAGGGCACAATATCTTCGATACCCAACAGGCGTTGAAAAACACCGAGGTCGCCTACGACGGCAGCACGCTTTACCTGCGCGACGCCAAGGGTGGCATTACGCTGGCGGACGACATTGCTACCCTGCGCAGCAAAGAAACCTCCTGGCTTATCTTCAACAAAGAGGTGGACCATCAGGTGACCGCCGCCGGATTGAAATCGGACTCTGGCCTCAAAGCTTATGCCGCCGCCACCGCCGGCGGCGACGGCGATGACGCCCTGCAGGCCCGTAGCCACGACGCCTGGCTGTTCGGCAACGCCGGCAACGACACGCTGATCGGCCATGCCGGCGGCAACCTGACCTTCGTCGGCGGCAGCGGCGATGACATCCTGAAGGGCGTCGGCAACGGCAATACCTTCCTGTTCAGCGGTGACTTTGGCCGCGATCAGCTGTATGGCTTCAACGCCACCGATAAGCTGGTGTTTATCGGCACCGAAGGCGCCAGCGGGAATATCCGCGACTACGCCACGCAGCAAAACGACGATCTGGTGCTGGCCTTCGGCCACAGCCAGGTCACGCTGATCGGCGTCTCGCTCGAACACTTCAGCACCGATCAGGTGGTGTTGGCCTAAAGATCGGCGTAAAAAAAGCCGGGCGCTTTCGCCGCCCGGCTTTCCTCTTTTCTGCTCCGCCTTAAGGCACGTCATACCCCAGCGCCGCCTTGCGAATGCGGAACCACTGCTGGCGAGTCAGCCCCAGTTTCTGCGCCTTCAGCGCCGAACGCACCCGCTCAATCTTGCCGGAGCCGATAATCGGCAGCGGCGACGACGGCAGGCGCATCACCCAGGCGTACACCACCTGCTCGATGGTCTCGGCGCCGATCTCTTGCGCCACCCGCTGCAGCTCGTCGCGCAGCGGCTGGAACTCGGCATCGTTGAACAGACGCCCGCCGCCCAGGCAGGACCAGGCCATCGGCTTGATGCGCAGTTGCTGGCACTGATCGAGCGTGCCGTCGAGAATGGCCGGTTGATGAATCGGCGAGATCTCCACCTGGTTGGTCGCCAGCGAGAACGGCAGACGCGACTGAAGCAGCTGGAATTGCGCAGGCGTAAAGTTGGAAACGCCGAAATGGCGCACCTTACCGCTTTTATGCAGCGCGACGAAGGCTTCGGCCACGTCGTCAGCGTCCATCAACGGATCCGGCCGGTGAATCAGCAGCAGATCGAGGTAGTCGGTATGCAGATGGCGCAGCGACTGTTCCGCACTCTGCACGATATGATCGCGGTCGGTGATGTAATGCCCGATCGGGTTGCCGGGCTTGGCGGTGGTGGCGATGCCGCATTTGCTCACCAGCTCCAGCGACTGGCGCAGCGCCGGCTTCAGACGCAGCGCGTCACCGAACGCCTGTTCGCAGGCATAGCCGCCGTAGATATCCGCGTGGTCGGCGGTGGTGACGCCCAGTTCGACATGCTGTTCGATGAACGTCAGCAGCTGCTGCGGCGACATGCCCCATTCCATCAACCGCCAGTAACCGCAAATCATGCGGGAAAATTCAGGCCCCTGCGGCGCGAGACGAATACGTTCTACCATTGCGAAAACCTCATGACATTAGTTGTCAGCCAGCATACACAAGCCGGTGAGGCACAGGGAAGCGGTAAGCCACACGAACGTGCGGCAGATCAGGAAAGGTTAAAACAGCGACGGCTGTTCCGGCAGCGGCTCGTCGGGCGCTTTATTGGCGCGTTGCAGGCGCAGGAAACGTTGACGGCACAGGCGCAGCACCTCGCGCTTCTGCGCGTCGCTCATGCTCATCCAGCCGAAGCGCTCCTCGCGGCTGCGCAGGCAGCCACGGCAGAATCCGCGATCGTCGGCCTGGCAAATGCCGCGACACGGGCTGGGGATGTCGAAAAATTCAAGCTGCTGCGCCACGGGGCCTCCTGCGTTCTCTTGCTAATTGAAGACGCCATCGCCGCCGCTGGCAAGTCCCTTTTCGCCATTGCGGCGAAAATAGTCGCGCAAATAGCGCAGCGCCTGGCGACTTTTCTCCGGCACGTTGCGCTCGAGCGTCAGCGCGTGCAGCCGCAGCGCCGCCGGCCGCCACTCTGGCAACAGCAGCAACAGCTCGCCGCGCTGCAGCTCGTCGCCAATTTCATACAGCGGCTGAATGGAAATGCCCAGCCCGGCGCGGGTAAAGGCGCGCATCACGTTCATGCTCTCGCTGACGATCTGCCCTTCCGCCAGCCGCAGCTTAACCTGCTGACCGGACTGGTGCAGCAAGTCCAGATGGGACCCGCTGTAGCCACTGGAGATCCAGCGGTGCTGCACCAAATCCTGCGGTTTTTCCGGCACCCCATGCTGGCTGAGATAACGCGGCGCGGCGCACAGCACCATCGGCCACGCCGTCAGCGGGTGCGCGATCATATTGGCGTCCGCCAGCTGCCGGTTGGCCCGCAGCGCAATGTCGACCCGCTGCTCTATCATATCGACGATGCGATCGTCCGCCAGCACCCGCAGCGTCAGCTTGGGGTGCGCCTGCAACAGCGGTGCCAGCGCCTCCGCAAGCGATCGGCCGCCGATGCCGACCGGGGTGGCGATGCGCAGCTCGCCCACCAGCGTATCCCGCAGCTCCGCCAACCGCTGCTCCGCCTGCTGTGCCTGCTGCAGCATCGCCTCGCAGCCGGGGTAAAACGCCGCCCCCGCCTCGGTCAGCGCCAGACGGCGGGTGGAACGGTGCAGCAGCGGCACCCCGAGCGCCTTCTCCAGCGAACGCATGTGCTGGCTGACCGCCGACGGCGTCATGCCCAGCCGCCGCGCCGCGCCGGCCAACGACCCCTCCGCCACCACGGTGGCGAACACCGCCATTCGATTGAGTTTATCCACAATTATGAAGTTTTACTTAATCAAGAAAGCATGAATATGGCACTAATCACGGCTATTGTTAAGGACTAGAGTAGATCCCACGCAGCAGGCACATCGGCCTGCATGACGAGACTGACCCATTCCTGAAGGAGCATACAGATGAAAGTAGCCATTATTGGAGCAACCGGTTTTGTTGGCCGCCGCGTGGTGGATGAAGCGCTGGCTCGCGGCATTCAGGTGACGGCGATCGCCCGCCAGAAAAAAGATTTGCCGGAGCACGCCAATCTGACCGTCGCACTGGGCGACGTTGCCGATACCGCCTGGCTGGCGGGGCAATTGCGCGGTCAGGATGCGGTGATCAGCGCCTACAACCCCGGCTGGGGCGAAGACAACCTGTATGAGAAAACCACCCGCGGCGCCCAACAGATCCTCACCGCAGTCGAACAGGCCGGCGTCAAGCGCCTGCTGGTGGTCGGCGGCGCCGGCAGCCTGGAAGTGGCGCCGGGCGTTGAACTGGTGGATACGCCGCAGTTCCCGGACAATATCCGCCCCGGCGCGCAGGCGGTGCGCGATCTGCGCAACACACTGCGCAACGAATCGGCGCTCGACTGGACCTATCTCTCGCCGGCTGCCCTGCTGGAGCCGGGCAAACGCACCGGCCAGTTCCGCCTCGGCACCACACAACTGCTGATGAACGGCGAAGCGCCGGCCAGCATTTCGGTGGAAGACCTGGCGGTCGCCATCGTTGATGAGATTGAAAAACCTCAATTTATTCGCGCGCAATTCACCGCTGCCTACTAAACCGTCCCACCGCCAGGCCGCCCGGCCTGGCGGTTTTCGCGTATTCTCCGCCGCCAGTATTCTGAATTTCTAAGGTTTTCTTAAGTTTCATCCGGTAGATTTCACGACATTATCTACTTTCAGGATCCCGATTTGGCAATGTGGTTACGTCAACGCTTACAGTGCAACAGCCTCGGTTTTACCCTCGCCACCGCCCTGTTCTTCACTCTGTTTCAGAACGCGTTATTCCTGCATCGCGCCTGGTCGTATATCACCTTCGATAGCGTCCACAGCGTGATTTTCGCCGCCAGCATGCCGGTGGTGATCTTCTGTGCGCTGAATATCATCTTCAGCGTGTTGACTGTGCCCTACCTGCGCAAGCCGCTGATCATCTTTTTCTTGCTCGGCAGCGCCGCAGCCAACTATTTCATGTTCAGCTATGGTGTAGTGATCGACGGCAACATGATGCAAAACGCCTTCGAGACCAATCCTCAGGAAGCGACGGCGCTGCTGACGCCGCGTATGGGATTATGGCTGGCACTGCTTGGCATTCTGCCGGCGGTGGCGGTCTGCTTCACCCAAATTCGCCAGACTCGCCCCTGGTGGTACATGGTCGGACTGCGCGCCGCCAACGTCATGCTGTCGTTGGTGGTGATCCTGATCGTCGCCGCGCTGTTTTACAAAGACTACGCTTCGCTGATCCGCAACAATAAAAGCGTGGTGAAGATGTTGACGCCTTCCAACTTCGTGGCCGGCACCATCAAGTTTACCGAACAGCGTTATTTCACCCGCAATCTGCCGTTGGTAAAAATCGGTGAGGACGCGCGCAAAGGGCCGCTGATCGCCGGGCAGGCCAAGAAAACGCTGGTGATCCTGGTGGTAGGCGAAACCGCCCGCGCCGAAAACTTCTCCCTCGGGGGCTATGAACGCGAAACCAACCCGCGCCTGAAGCAGAATGACGTGGTCTACTTCAAGAACGCCAGCTCTTGCGGCACCGAAACGGCGATCTCCGTGCCCTGCATGTTCTCCAACATGCCGCGCAAGGAGTACGACGCGACTCAGGCAACGCATCAGGAAGGCGTGCTCGACGTGCTGGCGCATGCCGGCGTCAGCGTGCTGTGGCGCGATAACGACGGCGGCTGCAAAGGCGCCTGCGACCGGGTACCGCACATCGATATGACCAAGCTGAAACTGCCGCAGGACTGTGACGGCGAGGTTTGTATGGATAACGTGCTGCTGTACAAGCTGAACGACTATATCAATAGCCTGAAAGACGACGGCGTGATCGTGCTGCACCAGATGGGTAGCCACGGTCCGGCTTACTACCGCCGCAGCACCCCGGCGTTCCAGGCGTTTTCGCCGACCTGCAACAGCAATCAGATCCAGGATTGCAGCCATGAACAGCTGGTGAACACCTACGACAACTCCATCCTGTATACTGACGCGATGCTCGATGCCACTATCAAGCTGCTGCGGCAGTATGACGACCGGTTCAATACCGCGCTGGTCTATTTGTCCGATCACGGCGAATCGCTGGGGGAAAACGGCATGTATCTGCACGGCACGCCTTATGTCTTCGCGCCAAGTCAACAAACGCACGTGCCTTTCCTGATGTGGATGTCGGCCGACTATCAGCGCAACTTCGGCGTCGATCGCCAGTGCCTGAATACGCTGGCGGAAAAGGACGACGTGTCGCAGGACAACCTGTTCCACACCCTGCTGGGTATGCTGAACGTGCAGAGCCGCGAATATCAATCCCAGCTGGATATCCTGCAGCGTTGTCGCAACGCGGCGTAAGCGCTTAACTTCCGCGTGCCGCTGGGGCACAATAATTTGTAGACCACCGGCGTTTTGTGCGCCGGTTTTTTTATTCCCATTGACCTAGACCAATCGGTCTATTATGCTCGGCACCATGATGACTAAATCAACGCATTGCAACGTGGACACACGTGAACATCTGCTCGCTACCGGCGAAACCCTCAGCCTGCGCCTGGGCTTTACCGGCATGGGGCTGAGCGAACTGCTGGCCACTGCGGGCGTGCCGAAAGGCTCGTTCTACCACTATTTTCGCTCGAAGGAAGTCTTCGGCGAAGCGATGCTGCAACGCTATTTCGCCCATTATGATGCAGAAATGCAGGCGCTATTTGCCGACAGACGCGGCGATGCCCGCCACCAGCTGCTCGGCTATTACGCTCAGGCCATCAGCTACCACTGCCGCAGCGAATGCCACAACGCCTGCCTGGCGGTGAAGCTTTCCGCCGAGGTGAGCGATCTGTCGGAACCGATGCGCCATGCGCTGGAAACGGGCACCGCTCGCGTGATCGGCCACCTGCAGGAGGCCATCGAGCGCGGTATCGCCGAGGGCTCGCTGTCGGTGGCCATGAGCCCCGCGGCGACCGCAGAAACGCTGTATTCACTGTGGCTCGGTGCCTCGCTGCGCGCCAAGATACGTCACTCGTTGGCACCGCTGACCAGCGCGCTGGAAAGCATCGAGTTGCTGCTGCGCCCGCCGCAACCGTAACGGTAACAATTTCTTTTTATTGAAAAATGCAGTTCGTGGTTTTTTATCGCCCATTACTAGACGACCGGTCTATTAAATACAGGATGCACTATGAAGACTGAAAAATTGCTCTCTCCGCTGAAGGTTGGCGCCATCACCCTGCCCAACCGCGTGTTTATGGCTCCGCTGACGCGTCTGCGTAGCATCGAGCCGGGCGACATTCCTACGCCGCTGATGGCGGAATATTACGCACAGCGCGCCGGCGCCGGCCTGATTGTGACCGAAGCGACCCAGGTTTCCTTCCAGGCGAAAGGCTACGCCGGCGCACCGGGGTTGCATACCCCGGAGCAGATCGCCGCATGGAAAAACATCACGCAGGCAGTGCATGATAAAAACGGCCATATCGCCGTACAGCTGTGGCACGTAGGCCGCATCTCCCACGCCAGTCTGCAGCCGGGCGGGCAAGCACCGGTCGCGCCTTCGGCAATCAACGCCGAAACTCGTACCACCGTGCGTGATGAAACCGGCGCCTGGGTGCGCGTACCGACCTCCACGCCGCGTGCACTCGAAACCAGCGAGATCCCGGGCATCGTCAACGATTTCCGCCAGGCGACCGCCAACGCACGGGAAGCCGGCTTCGACTTCATCGAACTGCATGCGGCCCACGGCTATCTGCTGCACCAGTTCATGTCACCCGCTTCCAACCAGCGTACCGATCAATACGGTGGCAGCATTGAGAACCGCACCCGCCTGACGCTGGAAGTGGTCGACGCCACCATCGCCGAATGGGGTTCCGAGCACATCGGTATTCGTATCTCGCCGCTGGGGCCATTCAATGGGCTGGACAACGGTGAAGATCAGGAAGAAGCGGCGCTGTATCTGGTGGAAGAGTTGAATAAGCGCAACATCGCCTACTTGCACATCTCCGAACCGGACTGGGCCGGCGGCAAACCGTATTCCGACGCCTTCCGCGACTCGGTACGCGCCCACTTTAAAGGGGTGATCGTCGGCGCCGGCGCCTACACCGCCGAAAAAGCCGAAGCGTTGATCGAAAAAGGCTTCATCGACGCGGTGGCCTTCGGCCGCAGCTACATCGCCAACCCGGATCTGGTCGAGCGCTTCCGCCAGCATGCGCCGCTGAACGAGCCTAAGCCGGAAAGCTTCTACGGCGGCGGCGCCGAAGGCTATACCGACTATCCGTTTCTGGCGAAGTAACCCGTTCTGACCCCAACGGCCATGCGACTGCCTGGCCGTTTTTTTATGCGCCGCGCACAAAAAGGCCCGCACAAGGCGGGCCGGGGTTCCCTGGTGTTGGTCTCTATTGCCGTTCGATTTTTACACGATTGCCGCTGGAATAGATAATTGATTGTGCAGATCAATTACTCTGTATCGATCGGTACGCTCGATCAATATTTAGACACCACCGTCGCGATTTCGGCAAGTGACATTGTCACACACTCGTCACGTTGAATTCCCTTGCGGGACAAGGCTATACTCGCTTGTGCTTCAATCCACCCGCCGTCTGCCACGGCACAGTCAATTCAGAGGAATTATGCGCTTACTCCATACCATGATCCGCGTCGGTGACCTGCAACGCGCCATCGACTTCTACACCAAGGTATTAGGCATGCGCCTGCTGCGCACCAGCGAAAACCCAGAGTACAAATACTCGCTGGCTTTCGTCGGCTATACGGAAGAGAGCGAAGGCGCGGTTATCGAACTGACCTATAACTGGGGCACCGACAGCTACGACATGGGCACCGCCTTTGGCCACCTGGCGCTGGGCGTGGACGACGTTGCCGCCACCTGCGACAGCATCCGCCGCGCAGGCGGCAAGGTCACCCGCGAAGCCGGCCCGGTGAAAGGCGGCACCACGGTCATCGCCTTCGTCGAAGATCCGGACGGCTACAAAATCGAGCTGATCGAAAACAAACACGCCGGTCAGGGCCTCGGCCACTAAGCCTCCCCTTCAGGGCGCGCTGCGCCCTGCTGATTCTCCGCGCGATAGCGCCTGCAACCGGGCGCAAAATTTGCCATAATGCGCGCTGCATTCGATGAAGATAAGAAACTGATGGCCGAAAAAAGTGATCTTAACGCCCTGAGTGGTCGTTTTCGTGGGTTTTATCCCGTAGTAATAGATGTTGAAACCGCCGGCTTCAACGCCAATACCGATGCGTTGCTGGAGATCGCCGCCGTCACGCTGAAAATGGATGAAGATGGCTGGCTGCAGCGGGACGAGACCCTGCACTTCCACGTGGAGCCTTTCGAGGGCGCCAACCTGCAGCCGGAAGCGCTGGCGTTTAACGGCATCGATCCGCACAATCCGCTGCGCGGCGCGGTCAGCGAATATGACGCGCTGCACGCCATTTTCAAAGCGGTGCGCAAAGGGCTCAAGGATCGCGGTTGCAACCGGGCCATTATCGTGGCGCACAACGCCAACTTCGATCACAGCTTCCTGATGGCCGCAGCCGAACGCGCCGGCCTGAAGCGCAACCCGTTCCATCCGTTCGCCACCTTCGACACCGCCGCGCTGAGCGGCCTGGTGCTGGGCCAAACGGTGTTGGCGAAAGCCTGTATCGCCGCCGGCATGCCGTTCGACAGCAGCCAGGCGCACTCTGCGCTGTACGACACCGAGCAAACCGCCCTGCTGTTTTGCGAGCTGGTTAACCGCTGGAAACGTCTCGGCGGCTGGCCGCTGCCCGTCGCCGATCTCGCCGAGTAAACCAACAAAAAAGGCGGCCCAGTTTGCACTGGCGCCGCCCGTTACGCGATAACCGCAAGCCTGTCGATTAAGACTGCTGGTCTTCCTGCGCTTTATACTTTTCTGCCGTTTCTTTGATCAGCTGCTGCAGTTCGCCGCGCTGATACATCTCGATGATGATATCGCAACCGCCGACCAGCTCACCGTCTACCCACAGCTGCGGGAACGTCGGCCAGTTGGCGTATTTTGGCAGCTCGGCGCGAATGTCCGGGTTTTGCAGAATGTCCACGTAGGCGAAACGTTCGCCGCAGGCGGACAGCGCTTGCACAGCCTGTGCGGAGAAGCCGCAGCTCGGCAGCTTTGGCGAACCTTTCATGTACAGCAGAATCGGGTTTTCAGCGATCTGGTGCTGAATTTTTTCAAGTGTCGTCGTCATTTATTGCTTCCTCAAGCCACATTTCATGGCTACAACATGCATCACGCGGGCTATTGTAGCGGCTGGAACAGTCGCAAGAAAACGCCATCTTTTGCAAGGATATTCGCCCGCTACCGATCGCGTTTCACCGGCCACGTCATTCCGGTCAAAACATACGTTGAGAATAACATTTTTAATCCGACCATTTCACTAATATATTGCTTGGCGATGACGACGGGGATTAATTATATCCACAGCCACCCAGCGGTGCTTTTTTATACACCAACGGACTGATTTTGAACCAAAAAAAATGTCATTAACGTTTTCTCACAATATGGATTATTATTTATGAGTTCTTCGCTGTTTTATATGGCGAAATTCGGGAATACTGTAACTCTTTCGATATCCGCTTCGGGGCCAAGGTTGGTGACGTCGACATGCGTTTAATTCTTACGCTCTTTGCGCTGCTGTTTACGCAGCTCTTCTTCAATTTGGCGCACGCTGCGCCACAGGCGCGTGTTGCCGCCGAGCAGCGTAAAAGCCATGCTAATGAAGCGCGGCCCGATGACCGCAGAAAAAAGAAAGCGGACAAAGCCGCTAAAAAAGCCAAAGTGACGGCCCCTGCGAAAAAAACCAAGACCGCCAAGGCGAAAAGCGAGAAAAGCGCGAAAAAGATCGTCAGCGCCAAACCCAAGGCCAAAGCACAGAAAACCGCCAAGATTAAAGTCACCCCGCCGAAAAAGGGCTATAAAAAAGGCTATGGTCGCCATCGCGAAGCCGGTATGGCCACCGCCAAACTGGCGCGTGATGAAAAGCCGTTAAAACTCAGCCCGGCGCACAAAAAACGCTACCAGCATGCCAAGCAGACCGCGATGGCCAAGCTGATGGATCAGATGGGCAAGCCTTATCGCTGGGGCGGCAGTTCGCCGCGCACCGGTTTCGACTGCAGCGGCCTTATCTATTACGCCTATAAAGACGTGGTGAAAATCAAAATGCCGCGCACCGCCAACGAAATGTATCACCTGCGCGACGCGGCGCCGATCAAGAAAAGCGAACTGGAAAGCGGCGATCTGGTGTTCTTCCGCATCAACAACCGCGGCGTGGCGGACCATGTTGGCGTCTACCTGGGCAACGGCAAATTCATCCAGTCGCCGCGCACCGGCGAAGAGATCCGCATCAGCCAGCTCGACAATGACTATTGGCAGAACCACTACATCGGCGCACGCCGCGTAGTGACGCCGAAAACCATTCGTTAATGCCCTGCTCTGCGCGGTTGCGGCCTGGGTCGCAACCGCCTGTTCAAGCTCTCGCCCATCGCACCACCCCACGCGCATTTCTCGCTTTTCTTCCTGTTTTTTATGATGAAAATTGTTAAGATTGAAAGACCACAATAAAAAACGGCCCATATGACTCTCGCCCCGGCGGGAAGCGAATGGCGCTGTAAAGGAGGAAGCAATGTCGTTTGAATTACCTGCATTACCGTATGAGAAAAACGCGCTCGAGCCGCACATCTCCGCCGAGACCCTGGAATACCACTACGGCAAACACCACAACACCTACGTGGTTAACCTGAACAACCTGGTGAAAGGCAGCGAATTCGAGGGCAAATCGCTCGAAGAGATCATCAAGACCTCTGACGGCGGCGTCTTCAACAACGCCGCGCAGGTGTGGAACCACACCTTCTACTGGCACTGCCTGTCGCCACAGGGCGGCGGTGAACCGCAGGGCGAACTGGCGGCGGCGATCGTCAAATCCTTCGGCTCCTTCGCTGCGTTCAAAGAGCAGTTCACCGATGCCGCAGTGAAAAACTTCGGCGCCGGCTGGACCTGGCTGGTGAAAAAACCGGACGGCGCGCTGGCGATCGTCAACACCTCCAACGCGGCCACCCCGCTGACCGGTGAAGACAAACCGCTGCTGACCGTTGACGTGTGGGAACACGCGTATTACATCGATTACCGCAATGCGCGTCCAAAATACCTGGAAAACTTCTGGGCGTTGGTCAACTGGACCTTCGCCGCGGAAAACCTGGCGTAAGCGCAGGTTCTGAGGTGATGAGGCGCAGCCAGGCTGCGCCTTTTTTATAACCGGGGGTAAATCAGTTCAACGCGGCAACGAAGCTGAAAGCGATAATGACCGCCAACGCGCAGACGGTGGTAAACAGCGACATCTTCAATTCGGTATCCATGACAACTCCTTTAAAATGGGCTTTCCTAAGGATAAAAGGCGCACAATTAGTACGTCAAATCATTTTCCCACAGTTCGCCGATAAAATCTTGTTATCATTTCCCGGTTTATAATCTCGATTACCTCTTCCACTTTTGTTCAATATGCGACAAAATTCGCAGTTCACAACTGCGTACCGGCATCCATGCCCCTCCTGACTAAGCGCTGAAGACTTCAACACACTAAAAACTCAGTTTTCGCTTCTCTGGAGAAGGATCTACGTAGGCAAACGATTAACATCACACTTACATGCTGTAAACATGTGAGTTCAGGAGTCATTCCTTACATGGCAACGATTAAAGATGTGGCCAAACGCGCGGGCGTTTCCACCACCACCGTTTCGCACGTCATCAATAAGACTCGTTTCGTCGCCGAAGAGACCAAAGCGGCCGTGTGGGCCGCCATCAAAGAGCTGCACTACTCGCCGAGCGCCGTGGCGCGCAGCCTGAAAGTCAATCACACCAAGTCGATCGGCCTGCTGGCCACCTCGAGCGAAGCGCCCTACTTTGCCGAAGTGATCGAGGCGGTGGAAAACAGCTGCTACAGCAAGGGCTACACCCTGATCCTGTGCAACTCGCACAACAATCTGGACAAGCAGCGCGCCTACCTGGCGATGCTGGCGCAAAAGCGCGTCGACGGCCTGCTGGTCATGTGCTCCGAGTACCCCGATCAGCTGCTGGGCATGCTGGAAGACTACCGTAATATCCCGATGGTGGTGATGGACTGGGGCGCCGCGCGCGGCGACTTCACCGATACCATCATCGATAACGCGTTCGAAGGCGGCTATCTGGCCGGCCGTTATCTGATCGAGCGCGGCCACCGCGATATCGGCGCCATTCCGGGCCAGCTGTCGCGCAACACCGGCGGCGGCCGTCATCAGGGCTTTATGAAGGCGCTGCAGGAAGCGCATATCGACATTCGCGAAGAGTGGATCGTCCAGGGTGACTTCGAGCCGGAGTCCGGCTACAAGGCGATGCACCAAATCCTGTCGCAAAAACAGCGGCCGACCGCGGTATTCTGCGGCGGCGACATCATGGCGATGGGCGCCATCTGCGCGGCCGACGAGCTGGGGCTGCGGGTGCCACAGGATATTTCCGTGATCGGCTATGACAACGTGCGCAACGCCCGCTACTTCACCCCGGCGCTGACCACCATTCACCAGCCTAAAGAACGCCTGGGCGAAATGGCCTTCACCATGCTGCTGGATCGCATTATCAGCAAGCGCGAAGAGTCGCAGGTGATCGAAGTGCATCCGAAGCTGATCGAACGCCGCTCGGTCGCCGACGGCCCGTTCATCGACTACCGCCGCTAATCCCTCGCGCCGGAAGCCTGCGCGGCTTCCGGTTCCACCTCGCTCAGCCATTCCTGATTCAGCGTTTCCCCATCGCCAAGATACGCCAGCAGCCAGCTCATCGCCGGTGACGGTTTATCCTGCTGCCAGGTCAGGCAGCAAGGGCTGGCGGGAAACGGCTGCTGCAACTGCAACGCCGTCAGCTCACCGCGCTGCACCCGCGGCAGCGCCCGATGTGCCGGCATCATGCCGACGCACAGCCCGGCGCACAAACAGTCGAGCGCCGAAGTCCAGTCCGGCACCACCAGCCGTCGCTGGTTATCCAGCGTCCAGGTGACGCGCTTGGGCAGATTGCGCGAGGTGTCCTCCAGGCAAAGCGAAGGGTATGGCCGCAGCTGATCGTCATTCAGCGGCCCCGTCAACTGCGCCAGCGGATGTTGCGGGCTGGCCACGCACAGCCAGTTCATATAACCCATGTCGCGAAAGGCGAAGCCGCCGCCGACCGGCACCGCACGGGTGGCGCCGATCGCCATGTCCGCTCTGCCGTCCACCAAGGCATCCCACACGCCGTTGAACACCTCGGGTTGCAGCATCAATTCGACGTCGGGGAAATGACGGTAGAAATCCAGCACCAGTTGGCGGCTGCGCTGCGGTTTGACGATGATGTCGACCGCGATATTCAGCTGGCCGCGCCACCCGTTAGCCACCTGCTGACAGTGGCGGCGAGTGTCGAGCATTTTTTTGATAACAACTCGCGCATCCTTGATAAACAACGCGCCGGCCGGCGTCAACTCCACGTCGCGGTGACGCCGCTCAAACAGCGGCACCGCCAGCCATTGCTCCAGCTGCCGTACGGTATAGCTCACCGCCGACGGCACCCGGTGCAGCTCCTGCGCCGCCGCGCTGAAACTGCCGGTACGCGCCACTGCGTCGACCACTTCAAGAGAATATTCAGACCACATCGCTTTGCCTTCAATTTTTTTAACAGCACTTTGCAAATATTACCGTTTCACAAGCAGAGATCCAGCCGGATACACTGGCCGGCGCTAAAAACCTGCGACACTAAAATATTAACGAGAAATACCATGCGAAATTCCTTTGGCTTTATGTTCTACCTCGCCGGCCTGAGCATGCTGGGTTATCTGGCGACCGATATGTACCTCCCCGCCTTCGGCGCCATGCGGGAGGAACTGCAAATTTCCGCCGGCGCGGTGAGCGCCAGCCTGAGCATCTTCCTGGCCGGCTTCGCCTTCGCGCAGCTGCTGTGGGGGCCGCTCTCCGACCGCCTGGGCCGCAAACCGGTATTATTGATCGGCCTGACGCTGTTCGCCCTCGGCTGCCTGGGCATGCTGTGGGTAGAGAACGCCGTGCAGCTCTGGATCCTGCGCTTTATTCAGGCCGTCGGCGTCTGTTCCGCCGCCGCCATCTGGCAAGCGCTGGTGGTCGACCGCTATCGCGAAGGCCAGGCCAACCGCGTATTCGCCACCATCATGCCGCTGGTCGCGCTGTCGCCGGCGCTGGCGCCGCTGCTGGGCGCCTGGCTGTTGAACCACGCCAGCTGGCGCGCGATCTTCGCCGTGCTGCTGGCCATCACCGTACTGCTGCTGCTACCGACGCTGATGCTCAAAGAGCGCGCCAAAACGCAGCCCACCGCCGAGGCGCCAAAAAACGGCGTCAGCTTCTGGCGACTGTTGAAATCCCCGGTGTTCAGCGGCAACGTCGCCATGTATGCCGCCTGCTCGGCAGGCTTCTTCGCCTGGCTGACCGGCTCGCCGTTCATCCTCGGTGATATGGGCTATGGCCCGAGCGACATCGGTCTGAGCTATGTGCCGCAGACGCTGGCTTTCCTGCTGGGGGGCTATGGCTGCCGTGCCGCGCTCAAGCGCATCAATGGCAAAACCCTGCTGCCGTGGCTGCTGGTAGCTTATGGTGTCAGCATGGTGGCGCTGTATCTGGTGGCGACCCTGACCGCACCGACGCTCACCACGCTGCTGATCCCGTTCTGCGTGATGGCGCTGGTCAACGGCGCCGGCTACCCGATCATGGTGGCGAATGCGCTGATGCCGTTCCCGGAAAGCAGTGGCAAGGCCGCCGCGCTGCAAAATACGCTGCAGCTGGGGCTGTGCTTTGTGGCGAGCATGCTGGTGTCGGCGTTCATTGCCCAGCCGCTGTTGGCGACGGTGACGGTAATGGTATCGACGGTGATCCTGGCCGCGCTGGGGTATTTCCTGCAGCGGGGAAAAGCGGCTGACGCGCAGCAAAAAGCGCAGCGGGAACATGCTAACTCAGCGTCATAATTACCAAGTTTAATAATCACTTAAAGAATATGTGTGCCGAGTGCGATTTACAGTTGAGTCAACGCCTCGGCACGCCTATACTCAAAAACAACCTTGTAAAGTAACACCTTATAATCTCTATATCTCAATTAGCACTTGTGTACGCGCTTTGCGTCACACTCTTTTTTTAAGGATGCGTTTATCCCGCGCCGTTCGCGCCGGGTCGTTTCTTTAAATTTCCTCTGTTCATAGTCGGATATCAGACGCCGCGGGCCTATTTTCCGCCGGTAAACGTATGCACCCGCAGAAATTGTCTAAGCTGTTTCCTAACGGGTCATCAGTCAGAAGAAGGTGATGGAGAAGCTATGAGTTCATCGTGTATAGAAGATCTGAGCATCCAGGACAATCAGTGGTACCGTATCGCGCACGAAATGCTCGGTCTGGCCGGCATTGAAATCAACGGATCGCGCCCTTTCGATATTCAGGTTAAAAACCCCGATTTCTTTAAACGCGTCCTGCAGCAAGGGTCGCTGGGCCTGGGCGAAAGCTACATGGACGGTTGGTGGGAGTGCGAACGGCTGGATATGTTCTTCCAGCGCGTGGTCAGCGCCGGGCTGGAGAAGAAACTCCCCCACCACCTGAAAGATACCCTGCGTATCGCCGCCGCGCGCCTGACCAACCTGCAATCGAAAAAGCGCGCCTGGATCGTCGGCAAAGAACATTACGATCTCGGCAACGATCTGTTTACCCTGATGCTCGATCCTTACATGCAATATTCCTGCGGCTACTGGAAAGACGCCACCACGCTGGAGGAAGCGCAGGAAGCGAAGCTGCGGATGATCTGCGAAAAACTGCAGCTGCAGCCAGGTATGCGCCTGCTGGACATCGGCTGCGGCTGGGGCGGTCTTTCCGCCTATGCGGCGAAGCATTACGGCGTGTCAGTGGTCGGCGTAACCATTTCTGCCGAACAGCAGAAGCTGGCTCAGGCGCGCTGCGCCGGGCTGGATGTGCAGATCCTGCTGCAGGATTACCGCGATCTGCATCAGCAGTTCGATCGCATCGTCTCGGTCGGCATGTTCGAGCACGTCGGGCCGAAAAACTACCGCACCTATTTCAACGTGGTAGAGCGCAATCTGGCGCCGCACGGCCTGTTCCTGCTGCACACTATCGGCTCCAACAAAACCGACATGAACGTCGATCCGTGGATCAACAAGTACATTTTCCCGAACGGCTGTCTGCCTTCAGTGAGCCATATCGCCGAAGCCAGCGAAGGCCATTTCGTGATGGAAGACTGGCACAACATCGGTGCCGACTACGATCGCACGCTGATGGCCTGGTTCGAACGCTTCAAGCAGGCGTGGCCGCAGCTTGCCCCGCGCTATTCCGAACGCTTCGAGCGGATGTTCAGCTACTACCTGAATGCCTGCGCCGGCGCGTTCCGGGCGCGCGATCTGCAGCTGTGGCAGGTGGTGTTCAGCCCGAAAGGCGTTGAAGGCGGCATCCGCGTCGCCCGTTGAATGCTTTCCCGATAAAAAAGCCCCGGCAACATCATCGTCGGGGCTTTTTTTTGCTCTTTCGGACCCTGCGGGTTAACCGCAATAAACGCGAATGATTTTATCGTTGCTATCGCCAAGGAAGTTCAGACGGCGCAGGTTGAAATCCATGGTGACGGCAGAGTTGTACGGAATAGCGCGCACCTTGGCGTCGATCCGCACGCCTTCCAGCGAGGTCATCGGCTTACCGACGAAGTTTTGATACTGCGAAGCACCGCAGGTATCGTCCGCATCGGCCATTTGCGCGCCGGCGCCCTGCTCAGGTGAGCTGCTGCAGGCGCTCAGCGCCAGCAACGCGGTTAACAACAACGTTTTCCCATAAAACTTCACGCGTTTCTCCTCTCTGCTTATGATTCGATACCGGCGGCAACGCCAGAATCGCTGTCAGTCTTTATGCGCCGGCGCCATCGCCGCCGCCAGCGTCGCCGCCAGCGTCGCTTCCCGGTTGGCCAGCACGCGCTCGACGGTGTCCACCACCGCCTGCGTTTGCGGATCGATTTCGATGTTCACCTTATCACCCAGGCGTTTCTGACCCAGCGTGGTGCGATCCAGCGTTTCCGGGATCAGGTGCACGCAGAAACGGTTATTCACCACTTCGCCGATGGTCAGGCTAATGCCGTCGATGCCGATGAAACCTTTGTGCAGCACATATTTCATCAATTCCGCATTCGGCATGCGCAGCCAGACCTGGCGATTATTTTCCGAGGTATAAATCTTGGCCACTTCCGCCGTGCAGATAATATGGCCGGACATCAAATGGCCGCCAATTTCGTCATTGAACTTTGCCGCGCGCTCGATATTGACGATGTCGCCGAGCGCCAGGTCGCCGAGGTTGGTCAGGCGCAACGTTTCCTTGATCAAATCGAAGCTGACACGGTTGCCTTCCACCGCGGTCACGGTCAGGCAGCAGCCGTTATGGGCCACCGACGCGCCCAGCTCCAGCCCCGGCAACAGCTCGGCAGGCATCTCGATCACGTGGGTGCGGAAATTGGGTTTCTCATCAATGGCGACCAGCGGCGCGGTGCCTTGTACGATACCGGTGAACATATGTGCCTCTTCTTGCTAAATAGGTTAAAACGCTCCCGGCAGTTTGCCCCAGTTGGCGCTGAAAACCAAATCCGCGTAGGCAAAAAACGCGGGCCTGCGCATTTAATAACTATTTATCTGCGGCGTTTGCTTAACGACGCCGAGCAGGTACAATCTTTTTGACAAAATTCCGCTATTTTAATTGTTGTCCTCTCGCGACAGCCCTCCCTCCCACATATATAAATAGAAAAGGTGTATGCGTGCAGAAGTACTTAATTGAAGCGCGTAGTTTATTGGCTCTCGCTATCCCGGTCATCATCGCGCAAATATCGCAAACCGCCATGGGCGTGGTGGATACCATCATGGCCGGCGCCTATAGCGCCACCGACATGGCGGCGGTTGCGGTCGGCACCTCCATCTGGCTGCCAGCCATCCTGTTCGGCCACGGCCTGCTGCTGGCGCTGACCCCGGTTATCGCTCAGCTTAACGGCGCCGGGCGACGCGATCGCATCGGTCATCAGGTGCGTCAGGGTTTTTGGCTGGCTTCCGGCGTGTCCGTGCTGCTGATCGTGGTGTTGTATAACTGCAAGTTCGTCATCGATATGATGCACAACATCGATACGCAGCTGGCAGATAAAGCCGTCGGCTATCTGCACGCCATCATGTGGGGCGCGCCGGGTTACCTGTTCTTCCAGGTGATGCGCAACCAGTGCGAGGGGCTGTCCAAAACCAAGCCCGGCATGGTGATCGGCTTCCTCGGCCTGCTGGTGAATATTCCGATCAACTACATCTTCATCTACGGCAAGTTCGGCATGCCGGAGCTGGGCGGCGTCGGCTGCGGCGTCGCCACCGGCAGCGTCTACTGGATCATGTTCCTGATGATGCGCTGGTACGTGAAGCGTGCGCCCTCGCAGCGCGACATCAAACGCCAGGCAGGCGATCTCGGCGGCCCGGACTGGGCGGCGCTGAAGCGCCTGATCGGCATCGGCATGCCGGTGGCGCTGGCGCTGTTCTTCGAAGTCACCCTGTTCGCCGTGGTGGCGCTGCTGGTTTCGCCGCTCGGGATCGTTGCGGTCGCCGGCCACCAGATCGCGCTTAACTTCAGCGCGCTGATGTTCGTGCTGCCGCTGTCGCTGGGCGTCGGCGCCACCATCCGCGTCGGTTACCGTCTGGGGGAAGGTTCGGTCGAAGGCGCGCGCGTCGCCGCCTACTCCGCCATCGGCGTCGGCGTCACCATGGCCGTCTGCACCGCGCTGTTTACCGCCACCTTGCGCGAACCGATCGCCCTGCTGTACAACGACAGCCCGGCAGTGGTGGCGATGGCCTCGCAGCTGATGCTGTTGGCGGCGCTGTACCAGATTTCGGATTCGGTCCAGGTGATCGGCAGCGGCGTGCTGCGTGGTTATAAAGATACCCGCGCGATCTTCTTCATCACCTTTATCGCTTATTGGGTGTTGGGCCTGCCGAGCGGCTATCTGCTGGCGTTAACCGACGTGGTGGTGCCGGCGATGGGGCCGAGCGGTTTCTGGATCGGCTTTATCATCGGCCTGACCTTCGCCGCCATCATGATGGCGCTGCGCATGCGTTGGCTGCAGAAACAGCCGACCGCCGTCATCCTGCAGCGATCCACGCGCTGAGCCCACGCCCGGCCGGTTTCCTCCCCGGCCGGGCCGCGGTTTGCGGAAAAAAACGCCGGACTGCGCACAACCTCAGCAATCGCGTGAAATACCGAATAAAATTGCGCTTTTCCCCTTGCCAGCACGCGGGTAGCTCGTTAATATTCGTCCCCGCTGTCAGCCATGACAGACAGGAAAAGATGCGTCCGTAGCTCAGTTGGTTAGAGCACCACCTTGACATGGTGGGGGTCGGTGGTTCGAGTCCACTCGGACGCACCAAATTCCTGAAGCAGTACAGTGCGTCCGTAGCTCAGTTGGTTAGAGCACCACCTTGACATGGTGGGGGTCGGTGGTTCGAGTCCACTCGGACGCACCAAATTTCAGAAGCAGCCCAGTGCGTCCGTAGCTCAGTTGGTTAGAGCACCACCTTGACATGGTGGGGGTCGGTGGTTCGAGTCCACTCGGACGCACCATATTGCTGATTCACCTCACCTTGTCGCGTTATACTTCCCGTTGTATCGTCTCTGCCGACCGCCCGATTATGATGCCGTTCGCGCCGTGCTACCGCCACCAACCATCAGGAACGCCACATGACCAGCTTTACCGCCAAAACCGCCTTTTTACCGCTCGGCAATGGCCCTGCCCGCCGTGAAGGCGTGATGAGCGACGGTTCACCGGCGGCGGAAGTGCGTTTCGAGACCGGCGACTTCGGCCAACTGCAAAAACTCCCACACGCATTGCAAACCCGGGTGATCTCCGGTGAATTCGAGTTTACCCTCGGCGGCGACACCCGGGTGGTACGGGCCGGCGAGAGCCTGATATTGCCGGCCAACGTCGCCAGCGGTTGCTTCTGCCTGAGCGCCGGCGTGCTGCTGGAAATCCCCCAAACACGCTAACCCATAGGTACAAAAAGGTTATTTGCGCAACAAGCAACCCACAACGCGTTGCATTTGCGCCACATTTAGCCCCGTTTTGCTATATCCGCCGCACCGCCGCGGTTTTTTATTTTGTTTCCCGCCGCTTAGCCTTTATAATGCGCAACGTCTATCAGTTGAATGGTTTCAGCCCTTGATCTGCGAAAACGCAATAACAACACGATGTGATCTTACCCCGTTGCGCAGCATCCCCGCGCCCCCGCGCGGGCTGAATTTTTCCGCCCCGCTTCAACTGTCGTCACCTATCCTTAATTATGTTTTTCACCGCCAGGCACGACCCAAATTCCCAACCGGCGTAAGCCGCGCCGGTCAAATTCGTTTTTTTATCCATCACAACTTATAGAAAACTCCGCCATGAAAAAGACCAAAATTGTTTGTACCATCGGTCCAAAAACCGAATCGGAAGAAATGCTGACCAACCTGCTCAATGCAGGCATGAACGTGATGCGTCTCAACTTCTCTCACGGCGACTATGAAGAGCACGGCAACCGCATCAAGAACATGCGCGCCGTGATGGCGAAAACCGGTATCAACGCCGGCATCCTGCTGGATACCAAAGGCCCGGAAATTCGCACCATGAAACTGGAAGGCGGTAAAGACGCCTCGCTGGTCGCCGGCCAAACCTTCACTTTCACCACCGACCAGAGCGTGATCGGCAACAGCGATCGCGTAGCGGTCACCTACGCCGGCTTCGCCGCCGACCTGAAGATCGGCAACACCGTGCTGGTTGACGACGGCCTGATCGGCATGGAAGTCACCAATGTGACCGAAAACGAAGTCATTTGTAAGGTGCTGAACAACGGCGACCTGGGCGAGAACAAGGGCGTCAACCTGCCGGGCGTTTCCATCCAGTTGCCTGCGCTGGCCGAAAAAGACAAACGCGACCTGATCTTCGGTTGCGAACAAGGCGTCGACTTCGTGGCGGCGTCCTTCATCCGTAAACGCTCTGACGTGCTGGAGATCCGCGAACACCTGAAAGCCCACGGCGGCGAGCAGATCCAGATCATCTCCAAGATCGAAAACCAGGAAGGCCTGAACAACTTCGACGAGATCCTCGAAGCGTCCGACGGCATCATGGTTGCCCGTGGCGACTTGGGCGTCGAGATCCCGGTCGAAGAAGTGATCTTTGCCCAGAAGATGATGATTGAGAAATGCAACCGCGCGCGTAAAGTGGTGATCACCGCCACCCAGATGCTCGACTCCATGATCAAGAACCCGCGCCCTACCCGCGCGGAAGCCGGCGACGTCGCCAACGCCATCCTGGACGGCACCGATGCCGTCATGCTGTCCGGCGAAAGCGCCAAGGGCAAATACCCGCTGGAAGCCGTCAACATCATGGCGACCATCTGCGAGCGTACCGATCGCGTGATGCCAAGCCGCATCGACGCTCTGAACGATCGTCGCAAGCTGCGCATCACCGAAGCAGTATGCCGCGGCGCGGTTGAAACCGCCGAGAAACTGGACGCGCCGCTGATCGTGGTCGCCACCAGCGGCGGCAAGTCGGCGAAATCCGTGCGTAAATACTTCCCGAACGCGGTGATCCTGGCGCTGACCACCAATGAGACTACCGCGCATCAGCTGGTGCTGAGCAAGGGCGTCATCCCACAGATGGTCAAGGAAATCGCCTCTACCGACGACTTCTACCGCATCGGTAAAGAAGCCGCGCTGGCCAGCGGCCTGGCGCAGAAAGGCGACGTCGTGGTGATGGTTTCCGGCGCGCTGGTGCCGAGCGGCACCACCAACACGGCCTCGGTACACGTGCTGTAATATAAAACGTGACATAATTGCCTTGATCAAAACGCCGCTTTGCGGCGTTTTTTTTATCGGCAGTAAACTATTTTTCTCAAAACGCAACCGCGATCCGCTCATTATTTAGCTAATAAAGAATCGGAGTAGTCCCATGGAAGCCGGCTGTTTTCCCTCGTTTTTTTAACTAATTTGTAAAACCAGATGCAAGTTTGAGCGAACGATCAAAATAAAGCACCTCAACACTAAAAAATTATTCTCTTTCGAAAAAAGTTTGTGTAATACTTGTAACGCTACATGGAGATTAACTCAATCTAGAGGGTGTTATAATGAATCGTACTAAACTGGTACTGGGCGCGGTAATCCTGGGTTCCACTCTGCTGGCTGGCTGCTCTAGCAACGCTAAAATCGATCAACTGTCTTCTGACGTTCAGACTCTGAACGCTAAAGTTGATCAGCTGAGCAACGACGTGAACGCAATGCGTTCTGACGTTCAAGCTGCTAAAGACGACGCAGCACGCGCTAACCAGCGTCTGGACAACCAAGCTCACGCTTACAAAAAGTAAGATAGCTTTGGTTATTGAAAACGGCGCACAGTGTGCGCCGTTTTTTTTGCCTGCTCATCAGCCCTGGGGCTCTCCTTCGGCAGATAAAAAAAGAGGCTCAGCACGCTGAACCCCTCTTCGACCGCTCAATCCTGCAAACTCAGTTCACGGAACTGATTGGCGCTGCCTTGAATGGGCTCTTATTCGTCGCAGGCGCCGCTACAGGCGTCAAACTCACCGCCGACGGGCTCTCCCCTACATTGACCAGTACCGGCATGCCAGAACGGCGTACAACCGCGCTATCGAACACGGCGCGATCGGTCTGACCATCCGCAGCAAAGGCTTTCTCCGCTTTAGACAACGCGATCGGCATGGTCTGCGGATCGTCGCTTTCCACCCGCGACAGTGGCTGGTGTACTTCCACATAGCGTTTGCCGTCCGGCTCAACCGAAATCTTCACCGGATCGTTGATCACCTGCACCCGCGTACCGCGCGGCACCATATTGAACAGCGCTTCAATGTCCGTCGGACGCAGACGAATACAGCCGGAGCTGACGCGCATGCCGATACCGAAGTTGGCGTTGGTGCCGTGGATCAGGTATTCACCGCGCCCCATCGCCAGACGCAGGGCGAACAACCCCATAGGGTTCTCAGGGCCGGCCGGCACTACCGCAGGCAGCGTCACGCCCTGGGACTGATAGCGTTTGCGGATGTTGGCGGTAGGCGTCCAGGTCGGGTTGGGGATCTTCTGGCTGACAGAGGTCACCTCCAGCGGCGTGTGCATCCCGGTCTGGCCGATACCGATCGGATAGACGATCACTTTATTCTCGCCTTTCGGGTAGTAGTAAAGGCGCAGCTCGGCCAGGTTGACGACGATCCCTTCACGCTTGGTGTCGGGCAGCAGCATTTGGGTCGGAATGGTCAGCACCGTACCCGGCTTGGGCAGGAACGGGTCGGTGCCGGGGTTGGCTTCCAACATGCCCAGCAGGCCAATCTTGTAGTCGGCGGCGATCGCCTCCAGCGGACGGCCGTCGTTTGGCACGGTATAAGTGGTGTTTTCACCGATCAGACGGCTGTCCGGCGGCGGCAGCGGGTATTCGGTCGCACTGGCGGCCTGCGTGCCGGCCAATACAGTGGCGAAGACCATGCCCATTAAACTCAACGCACGTTTCATTATCATCCCTATATTTTTTATGACGGTTCGCCCCCAAGGCTAACGAGCGCCTGGCGGTGGGTAAATCAGACAATACCTGATTAATACTAGCAATGCTGGTATCAAAGGCAATAAGTCCTCTAAAAATCAACACGTTATAACGTAATCGTTGCCGCTGATTGTCAACGAAACGTCAACAGGTAAGCTGCTGAAATATCACTGAATAGAGGGCGTTGTCCGGGGGAAAACTGCGGATTGTAAAGACTCATTGACAAAGCGGAGGTATCAATGAGCCTTGAGGATGCGGGCGTTATGGGTCAGGCCAGCTGCGCCGCTTTGCTGCGAATGGCGCGGATCATCGCCTCCAACCCCTGTGAGCGTGAAGGCGTCAGGTGCTGGCTGAGCGCCAGCTCGGCGAAAAACGGCCGCACGTCGAGCTCGACAATCTGCTGCGGCGTCAATTGGCGATACAGAATAAACACCACCGCCAGCAGCCCTTTGACGATCGCCGCGTCGCTGTCGCCGTGAAACTCGACCTGCCCCTGCTCATCGCGGCGCATCACGATCCACACCTGGCTCTGACAGCCGGAGATCAGGTTGCCGGCCTGCCGCTCGGCCTCTTCCAGCGGCGGCAATTTGGCGCCGAGTTCAATCACGTACAGGTATTTCTCCTCCCAGTTCAAACAGCGGGAGAAATTACGCACCAATTTATCTTTGTCCGGCAAATTCGCCATGGGGATCCTTTTGTACCGCCGGGGACGCGCCCCGGCCTAGCCTAATAGCTGATGAATGCGTTGCAGCCCGGCCACCAGCCGGTCCACCTCTTCGCGGGTATTATATAACGCCAGCGAAGCGCGGCACATGCTCGGCACCTGATAAAACGCCATCAGCGGCATGGCGCAGTGATGGCCGGTGCGAATGGCGATGCCGTACTGATCGAGGAAGCTGCCGACGTCATAGGCATGGTGTTCACCTAGATTGAAGGCGATCACCCCGGCGCGATGGGCCGGGCCATAGACTTTCAGCGTCGGCACCTGGCTGAGCGCCTTCAGCGCGTAGTGCATCAGCGACTGTTCATAATCGTGGATCGCATTCAGGCCCAGGGCTTCGACGTAATCGAACGCCGCCCCCAGCCCCATGATGCCGGCGGTGTTCGGCGAACCGGCCTCAAAGCGCCACGGCGGATCGGCAAAGGTGGTGCCCGCCGTCAGGCTGACCTGGCGGATCATCGAGCCGCCCCCTTCCCACGGCGGCATCTGCTGCAGCAGCGCCTGACGGCCATACAGCATGCCGATGCCGGAAGGGCCGTACAGCTTGTGGCCGGAAAACACGTAAAAATCGCAGTCCAGCGCCTGGACATCGACGCGCTGGTGCATCACCGCCTGCGCGCCGTCCACCAGCACCGTCAAATCCGGCGCCAGGGCTCTGGCGCGGGCGATGATGTCACGCACCGGGTTGACGGTGCCCAGCACGTTGGAGACCTCGGTCAGCGCCAGCAGTTTACAGGACGAGTCGACCAGCTCCGGCAGCAGCGCCAGATCCAGCGTACCGTCCGGCTGCAGCGGCCACACCCGCAGCTGCAGCCCGCGCTCCTGCGCCAGCATCTGCCACGGCACGATGTTGGCGTGGTGCTCCATCTCGGTGATGAGAATCGCATCGCCCGGCTGCAGCAGGTGGCGGCCAAAGCTGTTGGCCACCAGATTGATGCCTTCGGTGGTGCCCTTGACGAACACCATCTCTTCCGCCGAGGCGGCGTTGATAAAGCGCGCCGCCTGTTCCCGCACCGCTTCCATCTGCTGAGTCGCTTCGGCGCTCAGGGTGTGAATGCCGCGATGCACCGCCGCATAACCGTGGCGGTAGAACGCCAGCTCGCGGTCGATCACCGCCTGCGGTTTCTGCGCGCTGGCGGCGCTGTCGAGATAGGCCAGCGGTTGGCCGTTCACCTCACGCGCCAGCAGCGGGAAATCGCCGCGCACGCGTTCAATCGGATAACTCATGCAGCCTCCCCCGGCAGGCGCTGGGCGATGCGCGCCAGCACCCGTTCCCGGATGGTGTCATTGGCGATGCCTTCGGTCAGCTCGGCGGCGAAGGCAAAGATGATCATCTGCTGCGCCGCGTGTTTGTCGATGCCGCGCGACTGCAGATAGAACAGCTGCTCTTCATCGATGCGCCCCACGGTGGCGCCGTGGCTGCATTTGACGTCGTCGGCGTAGATCTCCAGCTGCGGCTTGGTATCCACTTCCGCCACCTTACCCAACAGCAGGTTGTGGTTGGTCATCTGGCCGTCGGTTTTGATCGCGTGCTTGGCCACTTTGATCATGCCGTTGAACACCGCCTTGCCGCGATCGCTGACCACGGTTTTATGCAGCTGGCGGCTTTCGCAATAGCCTTTGTTATGCTCCAGATAGGTGCGGGTATCACAGATCTCTTTGCCCACCGGCAGCACCAGGCTGTTGATCACCAGATTTGCGCCTTCGCCGTTCAGCTGTGCGCTGGTGTTGTGCCGCGTCAGGCCGGCGCCCAGCAGGAAGCTGTCGCTTTTCACCCGCGCGTCGCGGCCGATAACCAGATCGTTGTGGGCAAAGTGGTAGCTTGGCTGGCTCTCAAACGCCAGCTTGCAGTGCAACAGCCCGGCGTTGTCCGCCACGTTGGCGGTCAGGCGCGCGCCGGTGAAGTGCGCGGCCTCTCCCAGGCTGACATAGTGTTCGATCACTTCCGCCTCGGCCCCGCGCCCGATCTCCAGATGATGGCGGTGATGCACGGTGTTCACTTCCCCGGTGGCACCGCGTCCGCTGCTAATATGCAGCAGGTACAGCGGGCGTGCAGGAGCTTTGCCGGCCGGCAAGCGAATCAGGCTGGTTTCCTGCGCCAGGCTTTCGGTCAGGTGCAGGAAAACCTCCGGCTGGATCGGCTCCGGCAGCGCCTGCGGCATGCCGTAGGCGGTCAAATCGAACTGGTAGTCGCCCAGATCGCCATCGCTCAGCGCGGCGCTGTAGCGGCCGTCGATAAACACCAGCCGGCAGGCATCAATGCCAAGCGCCAGCGCCTCGAGCTGTTCTGCGCTCACCAATGCGGGCTGCGGCTCGAGGAACTGCTGCTCCAGCAGGCTCTCCAGCGGCGTGTATTTCCAGTTCTCATGCTTGCGCGTCGGCCAGCCGAGGCGCAGCGCCTGCTGCCAGTGGGCCAGCGCATGCGGCGAACGCTCGCCGCCGCGGCCTTCGAACAGGCGATACAGCTGCTGCAGCGCGTTTGAATTACTGTTGGTCGGTAAGCCAGCCATAGCCCTGCTCCTCCAACTGTTTCACCAGCGAGAAATCGCCGGATTTGACGATGCGCCCCTGGGACAGCACGTGTACATAATCCGGTTTGATGTAGTCCAGAATGCGCTGATAGTGGGTCACGATGATAAAGGCGCGCTTGCCGTCCCGCAGCGAGTTGACGCCGTTGGCGACGATCTTGAGCGCGTCGATGTCCAGGCCCGAATCGGTTTCATCGAGAATGCACAGATCCGGCTCCAGCGCCGCCATCTGCAGAATGTCGTTGCGTTTTTTCTCGCCGCCGGAGAAGCCGACGTTGACCGAACGGGTCAGCAGATCGGCCGGCATATCCAGCAGCGCGATTTTCTCTTCGATGAAATCGGCGAAGTCAAAGCGATCCAGCGGCTCCTGCTCGCGGTATTTACGCACCGCGTTGACCGACGTCTGCAGGAAGAAGTGGTTGCTGACGCCGGGGATCTCCACCGGGTACTGGAAGGCCAGGAACACGCCTTCACCGGCGCGATCTTCCGGATCCAGCTCCAGCAGATCCTTGCCCTTGAAGGTAACTTCCCCTTCGGTCACTTCGTACTCTTCACGCCCGGCCAGCGTGGCGGACAGCGTGCTCTTACCCGAGCCGTTCGGCCCCATGATGGCGTGCACTTCGCCCGGTTTGATCTCCAGATCCAATCCCTTGAGGATCTCGTTGCCTTCCACGCTGACTTTCAAATTCTTGATGCTTAACATGCTGTGTCCTCAGATAGCGCCGGCGGCGCTAAAAATGCGGCGATTAACCCACGCTGTGTTCCAGGCTGATGGCCAGAAGTTTCTGCGCCTCGACGGCGAACTCCAGCGGCAGCTCGGAGAAAACGTCCTTGCAGAAACCGTTGACGATCATCGAAATGGCGTCATCCTCGCTGATGCCGCGCTGCAGGCAGTAGAACAGCTGGTCATCGCCGATCTTCGAGGTGGTGGCTTCGTGCTCCAGCTGAGCGCTGTTGTTGCGCGCTTCAACGTAAGGGAACGTGTGGGCACCGCTGTCCGGCCCGATCAGCATCGAGTCGCACTGGGTAAAGTTACGGGCGTTTTCCGCCCCCGGCAGGATTTTCACCAGGCCGCGATAAGTGTTCTCGCTGTGGCCGGCGGAGATGCCTTTGGCGATGATGGTCGACTTGGTGTTTTTGCCGATGTGGATCATCTTGGTGCCGGTGTCCGCCTGTTGATGGCCGCTGGTCAGCGCCACCGAGAAGAATTCGCCGATCGAATTGTCGCCCTGCAGGATCACGCTTGGGTATTTCCAGGTAATGGCCGAGCCGGTTTCCGACTGGGTCCAGGACATTTTCGAGCCGGCGCCTTCGCACAGCGCGCGCTTGGTGACGAAGTTGAGGATGCCGCCCTTGCTCTCGCCGCCGGAGAACCAGTTCTGCACCGTCGAGTATTTCACTTCGGCGTCTTTATGCAGGATCACTTCCACCACCGCCGCGTGCAGCTGGTAGCTGTCGCGCACCGGGGCGGAGCAGCCTTCGATGTAGCTGACATAGCTGCCTTCGTCGGCGATCAGGATGGTGCGTTCGAACTGGCCGGTTTTCGCGGCGTTGATGCGGAAATAGGTCGACAGCTCCATCGGGCAGCGCACGCCTTTCGGCACATAGACGAAGGTGCCGTCGGAGGCCACCGCGGCGTTCAGCGCGGCGAAGAAGTTATCGTTGGAGGGCACCACGCGCCCCAGGTACTGACGCACCAGATCCGGGTATTCCTGGATCGCTTCGCCGAACGAGCAGAAGATCACCCCGCTTTCCGCCAGTTTTTCACGGTAAGTGGTAGCGACCGAGACCGAGTCGAAGATGGCGTCCACCGCCACCTCGCTGCCCTCGCGCACCGGCACGCCGAGCTGATTGAACGCCAGCTCCACTTCGCTGGTCAGGTAATCTTTTTCCGTCGCCGCGCCCGGTTGCTGCTCGGCGCCGGGTTGCGAACCGCAGGCGTCGTCGCAGCTGCCGCAGGACGGCGCCGAATAGTAACTGTAGTCCTGGTAGTTCAGGCGATCATAATTGGCCTTCAGCCAGTGCGGCTCTTCCATCTGCAGCCAGGCGCGGTAGGCCTCAAGGCGGAATTCCAGCATCCACTCGGGTTCGTTGCGCTTGGCCGAGATGGCGCGCACCACCTCTTCGTTGATGCCTTTGGCCAACTCATCGGTTGCCAGCTGGGTGAAGAAACCTTCTTTGTAGCGACCTTCGCTGACCCAAGCCTGCACTTCATTAGGCATTTCTACATTGCTTCGTGTCATGTTGATTGCATCGCTCAAACGCCAAAGCTCTCGCCGCACCCGCAGGCATGCTGAGCTTTAGGATTGTTGAATTTGAATATCTGATTCAGCCCTTCGCGGACGTAATCTACCGTGGTGCCATCGATGAACGGCATGGCTTTCAGCGGCACATAGAGTTTGGCGCCGTCGCGCTCAAACAGCAGATCGTCATCGGCGGGTTCGCGGGTCAGATCCAGCACATAGGCAAAGCCGGCGCAGCCGGATTGTTTCACCCCTAGCTGCAGCCCTTTCACCTGCGGATCCTGCTGCATCAGTTTCGTTATTTGTCGTACGGCGCTGTCGCTGAGCGAAATGCCTTGCCAGACATTTTCATCCAGAGAAAAAGTGCCGACATTTTCCGTTTGCATAGGGTCTACCTCACACTCGTGTTTGGCCACAGCCAATCTGGGTTGCTTATATGTTAGTGATAACGATTATCACTTCAACCGTTTGTTTTGCGGGGGTATCCGCCGCGAGCGCGGTTTTTCGCTGCGGCGCGCGGCAAGCCAACGGGACACCCGTGGCGGCTTGCGGCGTCAGGCGGCAAGGTGTGCATGCTATCCCTATGAATTCGTTATCTATCCTGCATCACCGTACCGCACTCCCCGGTGGCCCGTCAGCGTTACAGCGCTGCGGTGCGTTGCCGATCTAAACATTCATAGAAAATACCTATTTCTGCATTCTGTCTGTCGTAAATGTGCGTTTATCGCATTTCGCGGCGCAACGCGCGCGCGCGCCTTCAGATTAAAGTTTAGTCGCTCAGGATTAAGTTGGGTCGTCGGCGGCCTTTTACACCCCGCGCGATGAAAAAACGCCACGCCGGGGATTGATCGGCAACGCGGCAGTTTATATGATAATGATTATCATTCAATTGTAATTTGAGCGCGAAGCCAATGACTCTTTCGATCAACGCATGGTTGCTGGGCAAGATTGATGACTACAAATTCAGCGTGCGCGACGCCACGGTGGACTTTTACATGGCCGAAGCGGCGCTGCGGCGCCCGGAATGCAATATCGACCACCTGAAGCGGTACAACAGCGTCAGCCTCACCATGGCCAATCTGTGCCTGGAAAACGGCGACGACGACAGCTATCTGCACGCGCTCAGCAAGCTGCATAACCGGCTGATCGTCGAAATCAACAACCCGCAGCGCTGCCAGCTGTTTCGGGTGCAAAGCTACCACTTCGCCCGCCACACGCTGACGCTGATCTGCCAAAAATATGCAATGGAAGGCACCTGGGAGAAGGCGAACGCGTTTCAGAAGGACTTCGTCAAACGCGTGCCGTTTCAGCTGTAAAGCGAAAGGCTCCGCAGGCCGATCGCCTGCGGAAACCGGCGGGAATCAGTCGATGACCGCCGTGGTCAGACGCGAGGTGCAGCACAACCGATCGCGCGCGTCGAAGATCTCGATTTGCCACACCTGATGGCGACGGCCGACGTGCAGTGCGCGACACACCCCGCGCACCTGGCCATCGAATACCGCGCGCAGGTGGTTGGCGTTGATCTCCAGCCCCACCACTTTCTGCTCGCCTTCGCTGCACAGGTAACCGGCCATCGATCCCATCGATTCCGCCAGCACCACCGACGCCCCGCCGTGCAACAGCCCGAACGGCTGCCGGGTGCGGCCGTCGACCGGCATGGTGGCCTCGAGGAAATCCTCGCCCAGTTGGGTAAACTCGATGCCCACATGGCTGACCATGCAGCCGTCGCCAGCGCGGTTCAGCTGCTCCAGCGATGTTTCACGTTTCCACAATTTCACTCAATCATCTCCAGAAGTGCCTGTAATGGGTGACGCACGCCATTGCCCTCGATGCGTTTCACCTGGCTGCGGCAGGAATAACCGGTCGCCAGGCAGCGCTGCCGCGGCAAACGCTGCAGCGTCGGATGCCATGATAGCTCATAAATGCCGAGCGAGTTTTGCAGGTTCTTGGCTTCATGCCCGTAAGTGCCCGCCATGCCGCAGCAGCCAACGCTGACGTTCTCCAGTTTGGCGCCGAAGCGGGCGAAGATCGCCGCCCACTGTTGACCGCTGGCCGGCAGCGCGGTGGTTTCGGTGCAGTGACCGAACAGATACCACGGCTCGCCGGTCGCCGGCTGTTCGGCGCGATCCGCGATCCGCTGTTGCAACCATTCATGCACCAGCTGCACCTGAAAATCGCCGCGTTCGGCGCCGAGGATCTCGCGGTATTCGTCGCGGTAGCACAGCACCAACGCCGGATCGACGCCCACCAGCGGCATATCGAGCTGCGCCACGCGGTTGAGAAAATCGGCGGTTTTGCGCGCGGTGCGGGCGAACCGCGTCAGGAAACCTTTCACATGCTGCGCCTTGCCGTTTGGCGAGAACGGCAGCAGCACCGGTTTATAGCCAAGCTTCTCCACCAGCCGGACAAAGTCCGCCACCACTTTGGCGTCGTAATAGCTGGTAAACGGATCCTGGACGATCAGCACGTGCTCTGCGCGCTGCTCGGCGCTAAGCCCTTCCAACTGCTCCAGCGTCAGCGTGGTCGCGCGGTGGCCGGACAGTTGCTGGCGCAGCGTCGGGCTGGACAGCAGCGGCAGATCGACCATGCCGATGGCGTTGCGGCTCATCTCCCGCAGCCACGGCTGGCGGAAGAAGAAGTTGAATACCTTCGGCGCGCGGGCCATCAACGGGGTATAGCTCTCTACGCCGGCGACCATGTAGTCGCTCACCGGGCGCAAATAGCGAGTGTGGTAGAGCTGCAGGAAGCGCGAACGGAATCCCGGCACGTCAATCTTGATCGGGCACTGGGTGGAGCAGGCCTTACAGGCCAGGCAGCCGGACATCGCCTCTTTCACTTCGTGCGAGAAGTCGTACTCGCCCTTGCCGGCATGCCAGCTGTTGCGGGTCTTTTCGATCAGGCCGCGCAAGCTGAGGCGCTGCTGCGGCAACTGTTTTTCCAGCGCCAAAGGATCGACGCCCTGCTCGGCCAACAGACGCAGCCACTCGCGCACCAGCGTCGCCCGCCCTTTCGGTGAATGAATGCGGTTGCCGCTGATTTTCATCGACGGGCACATCGGGCTGCGCACGTCGAAGTTGAAGCACAGGCCGTTGCCGTTACACTCCAGCGCGCCGCGGAACGAGGTGCGCACCTCGACCGGGATCTGGCGATCGAAGGTGCCGCGTTTGACTGCGTCCACCTGCATCATCGGCGCATCCACCGCCAGCGGCGAACAGATCTTGCCCGGATTCAGGCGGTTATCCGGATCGAACGCCGCCTTGATGCGGCACAGCTCCTCATACAGCGTTTCCCCGAAGAATTCAGGGCTGTATTGCGCGCGGAAACCCTTGCCGTGTTCACCCCACAGCAGGCCGCCGTATTTGGCGGTCAGCGCCACCACCTGATCGGAGATCTGCTTCATCAGCACCTCCTGCTGCGGGTCGCACATGTCGAGCGCCGGGCGCACGTGCAGCACCCCGGCGTCGACGTGGCCGAACATGCCGTAGCTCAGGTTGTGATCGTCGAGCAGTTGACGGAATTCAACGATATAGTCCGCCAGGTGTTGCGGCGGCACGCAGGTGTCCTCGGCGAACGGAATCGGCTTGGCGCGCCCTTTGGCGTTGCCCAGCAGCCCAACCGCCTTCTTGCGCATGTTGTAAATACGCTCGATGCCCACCAGATCGCCGCAGATTTGGTAACCGATCACGCCGCCCTGCCGCTGCGCGATCAATTCGTCCAGCCGTTGACACAGGGTTTCCATCTGGCCGTCGATCAGCACCCGATCGTCGCCGGCGAACTCGACGATGTTCAGCCCGAGCATCTCTTTATCCGGCACGTCGGCGATCAGTTCGTTCACCGAGTGCCAAACGATGTCTTCACGCGCCAGGTTCAGCACCTTGGAATCGATGGTTTCCACCGACAGCGCCTTGGCTTCGACCATAAAGGGCGCATTGCGCAGCGCCGAGTCGAAGGAGTCGTATTTCACGTTGACCAGGCGGCGCACTTTCGGCAGCGGCGTGATGTCCAGCCGCGCTTCGGTAATAAACGCCAGCGTGCCTTCGGCGCCGGTCAGGATGCGCGTCAAATCGAAGGTTTGCAGATCGTCGCTCAGCACGTGGCGCAGATCGTAACCGGTGAGGAAGCGGTTGAGCTTGGGGAATTTCTCCAGGATCAGCGCGCGCTGCTCGCGGCAGCGGTTCAGCACCGTGCGGTAGATGCGCCCTTCGACGGTCTCTTCCAGAGCAATCGTTTCCGCCAGCGCCGTCGGCATGGCGCGGGTATCGATCATCTCACCGCCCAGCAGCACCGCCCGCAGGCCCAACACGTGATCGGAGGTTTTGCCGTACACCAGCGAGCCCTGGCCGGAGGCGTCGGTGTTGATCATGCCGCCCAGCGTGGCACGGTTGCTGGTGGACAGTTCCGGCGAGAAGAAGTAGCCGAACGGCCGCAGGTATTGATTCAGCTGATCCTTGATCACCCCGGCTTCGACTTTTACCCAGCCTTGTTCGACGTTGATCTCCAGAATGCGGTTCATATGTCGCGACATATCGACCACGATACCGGTATTGAGCGACTGGCCGTTGGTGCCGGTGCCGCCGCCGCGCGGGCTGAAGGTCAGCGTATTGAATCGCTCTTCCCCGGCCAGACGGGCGATCAGCGCCACGTCGGCGGTGGAACGGGGGAACACCACCGCATCGGGCAACAACTGATAAATGCTGTTGTCGGTGGCCATCGTCAGCCGGTCGGCATAGCTGGTGGCGGTATCGCCGTTGAATCCGTTTTGCTTCAGTGCTTCCAAAAAGTCGAGCACCCGTTGAACGAGGCCGGGCGCCTGAGAAATCTGTGGGATCATTCGCTTTTTTGACCCTGTCCGTCTATTTTTTATGCGCTGATGTACGCTGAATCGGGCCTTTAATTCAGACCCACCCTATTTTTTAGTGATACTAAAAACTAACATACTCGTTTAGTGAAGGCATTCACATTATTACCGCCCCGCGAGCGCCGCCACAGGCGGCCGACCGGCGGTGATAAACCGACCGACAGGCACCCGATTCGCCGGTGCCAGGGATTTAATTGACCAGGATGAGAAGCCACTGATGCCACTCCCGCAATCGCGTTACGACTTACCGCGAATTATTTTCGGCGTGCTGTTTATCGCCATCATGATCGTCGCCTGTTTTTGGGTGATCCAACCGTTTATTCTCGGCTTCGCCTGGGCGGGCATGGTGGTGATCGCCACTTGGCCGCTGCTGCTCAAACTGCAAAAACTGCTGTGGGGCCGCCGCTCGCTGGCGGTGTTGGTCATGACCCTGCTGCTGATCCTGCTGTTCATTCTGCCGATTTCCCTGCTGATCAGCAGCGTGGTGGATAACAGCGCGCCGCTGATCGCCTGGGCCAGTTCGCCAGGCAAGCTGCATATTCCCGATCTCGCCTGGCTACAGTCCGTGCCGATGATCGGTGACAGGCTCTATACCAGCTACCACACGCTGGTTAACGCCGGCGGCGCCGCACTGCTGGCGAAGGTGCAACCGTACTTCGGCCAGACCGCCACCTGGTTCGTGGCGCAGGCGGCGCATATCGGCCGTCTGCTGCTGCACTGCGCGCTGATGCTGCTGTTCAGCGCCTTGTTGTATGCGCGCGGCGAGCAGGTGGCGCTGGGTATCCGTCACTTTGCGGTGCGCCTCGGCTCCAAACGCGGCGATGCGGCGGTGCTGCTGGGCGGCCAGGCGATCCGCGCCGTCGCGCTGGGCGTGGTGGTGACGGCGTTGGTGCAGTCGGTGCTGGGCGGCATCGGTCTGGCGGTGAGCGGCATTCCGGCCGCCACTCTGCTGACGATGCTGATCTTTATCTGCTGCGTGGCGCAATTGGGGCCGCTGTTGGTGCTGGTGCCGGCTATCATCTGGCTGTACTGGCACGGCGACACCACCTGGGGCACAGTGCTGCTGGTCTGGAGCTGCGTGGTAGCCACGCTGGATAACGTGCTGCGCCCGGTGCTGATCCGCATGGGCGCCGATCTGCCGCTGCTGCTGATCCTGTCCGGCGTTATCGGCGGTTTGCTGGCCTTCGGCATGATTGGCCTGTTCATCGGCCCGGTGGTATTGGCGGTATCTTATCGCCTGCTGACCGCCTGGATGGATGAAGCGCCGGAGCCGACCACCGCGCCGGAGCAAGTCATCGAAGATCTGGAAAAACGCTGATTCCCCTCTTCCGCCCGCACCGCCGGGCGGAACATTTCACTCCGGTCATTATTCCTACCTCATTCGAGTAATATCTCCGCCAAATATAATGCCGCCATATATTGATTACGGTACAGCGAATGAAAGGTGCAATGTAAATCCCTGTTTGTTGCAAACGGCAAAAAGAGATAACTCCCGCAAATAAAATGTGATGCCGCTATCGATTAGGATGATTCTTAATGACTAGTCGCGTTCAAAAATCTAGTATTATGGCCATCTATTGCTTCAAATCACTGATTTTAAAGCAACCTTTCTGAACAATGTAATGCCATACATGTGAATTGCTGTGTGTAGTCTTTGCCCATCTCCTACGGTGGGCTTTTTTTTATTCTTTTTTCGCCGAATTGATTATTTTACGCGCCGTTATTTACATTCAGAAATAAAAAGGCCGCAGCGTTAACTGCGGCCCGACGTTAATGCCTCAGCGAGGACGAGACATTATTTCTTTTTCGACAAATTGATCCAGGTCTGCACCACGGTGTCCGGATTGAGCGACAGGCTGTCGATGCCCTGCTCCATCAGCCACTCGGCGAAGTCTTCGTGGTCGGATGGGCCCTGGCCGCAGATGCCGACGTATTTGCCGTGGCGCTTGGCCGCCTGAATCGCCATCGACAGCAGCGCTTTCACCGCCTCGTTGCGTTCGTCGAACAGCTCCGACACCACGCCGGAATCGCGATCCAGCCCCAATGCCAGCTGGGTCATGTCGTTGGAACCGATGGAGAAGCCGTCGAAGTGCTCGAGGAACTGATCCGCCAACAGCGCATTGGACGGGATCTCGCACATCATGATCACTTTCAGCCCGTTTTCGCCGCGCTTCAGCCCCTGACGCGCCAGCTCGGCCACCACCGCTTCCGCCTGCGCCACGGTGCGCACGAACGGCACCATGATTTCGACGTTGGTCAGCCCCATTTCGTTACGCACGCGTTTCACCGCCTCGCACTCCAGCGCGAAGCAATCGCGGAAGCTGTCGGCCACGTAACGGCCGGCGCCGCGGAAGCCCAGCATCGGGTTCTCTTCGTGCGGTTCATACTTGTCACCGCCCACCAGGTTGGCGTACTCGTTGGATTTAAAGTCGGACAGGCGCACGATCACGCGCTTCGGCCAGAAGGCGGCGCCCAGTGTCGCGATGCCCTCGGTCAGACGGCCGACGTAGAACTCGACCGGGTGATCGTAACCCTGCATCAACGCGCGAATTTCGTTTTGCAGCGCCGGCGTCTGCTGGTCGAACTCAAGCAGCGCGCGCGGGTGCACGCCGATCATGCGGTTAATGATAAATTCCAGCCGCGCCAGGCCCACGCCTTCGTTCGGCAAGCGTGCGAAGTCGAAGGCGCGATCCGGGTTGCCGACATTCATCATGATCTTCAGCGGCAGATCCGGCAGCTCGGTCACTTCGGAGCTCTGCACGCTGAAGTCCAGCATATCGCTGTAAACGAAGCCGGTATCGCCTTCCGCGCAGGAGACGGTGACTTTCTGGCCATCTTTCAGCACGTCGGTGGCGTGGCCGCAGCCCACCACCGCCGGAATGCCCAGCTCACGGGCAATGATCGCCGCGTGACAGGTGCGCCCGCCGCGGTTGGTGACGATCGCGGCGGCTTTCTTCATGATCGGTTCCCAATCCGGGTCGGTCATGTCGGTCACCAGCACGTCGCCCGGCAGGATGCGATCCATTTCGCTGATGTCGTGGATCACTTTCACCGGACCGGCGCCGATACGGTGGCCGATGGCGCGGCCTTCCACCAGCACCGGGCTGGTGCCGTTCAGCTGGTAGCGCTCCATGGTCTGCTCGTTGGAGCGCACGGTTTCCGGGCGCGCCTGCACGATCAGCAGCTTGCCGGTATGGCCGTCTTTCGCCCACTCGATATCCATCGGGCGACCGTAATGTTTTTCGATCAGGATCGCCTGCTGCGCCAGCGCCTGCACTTCGTCATCCGTCAGCGAGAAACGGCTGCGCTGCGCTTCCGGCACGTCTTCGATGCGCACCTGCTTGCCGTGATCCTGCGACGGTGCGTACACCATGCGGATCTTTTTCGAGCCCAGGTTACGGCGCACGATCGCCGGCTTGCCGTTTTGCAGCGTCGGTTTGTGCACGTAGAACTCATCCGGGTTCACCGCGCCCTGCACCACCATTTCACCCAGGCCGAAGGCGGAGGTGATGAATACCACCTGATCAAAGCCGGACTCGGTGTCGATGGTGAACATCACGCCCGAGGAGGCCAGATCGGAGCGCACCATGCGCTGTACGCCCGCCGACAGCGCCACGCCGCGGTGGTCGTAACCCTGGTGCACCCGATAAGAGATGGCGCGGTCGTTAAACAACGACGCGAACACGTGCTTGATCGCCACCATCACGGCATCGATGCCCTGCACATTGAGGAAGGTTTCCTGCTGGCCGGCAAAGGACGCGTCCGGCATGTCTTCCGCCGTGGCGGAGGAGCGCACCGCAAAAGAGGCTTCCGGTTCGCCGTCGGCGAGCTGTTGGTAAGCCTGATGAATTTCACGTTCGAACTCGGCGTGGAACGGCGTGTCGATCACCCATTGGCGGATCTGAGCGCCGGCCTTGGCCAGTTGTGCAACGTCGTCAACGTCGGTCTGATCCAGTAGCTGATAGATGCGCTGGTTAACACCGCTTTGTTCGAGGAAATCATTAAACGCCTGTGCGGTGGTGGCAAAACCGTTTGGCACGGCCACGCCCAAATCGGAAAGATTGGTGATCATTTCACCGAGGGAGGCGTTTTTGCCGCCGACACGGTCAACGTCGTGCATGCCAAGCTGGTTGTACCAAAGCACATTACGCAAGTCTGGGCCATTGTTGGACATCGAGACAATCCTTATTGCTATCAGTAGGGTAAAGACGGATTTAATTCGCTTGCTTTACGGCGCCGCTAACACGGAACCGAATCAGACTAGCACACTGATCTGGGGAAAATGGAAAGGTGAATCGATCAACCCACTGAAGAAAGTGGTTTTTAAGAGAATGTCCTAACCGGCTGATTTGCATGGGAACCGTTCCCAATCGCACGAAAAGCTTAGTTCTCAACAAATTACGTTCTTTTTAAACTTCTGTTTCAATGACCACGCAAACGCTACCGTTTTTGGTGAAAATAGCGGCAAGTTTGCGTTTCGGTTCGAAAAGCGTCGCTGCGCCACGATTTTTATCGCCGGCAAAACGCGCTTTTCTTCACGCGCCGCCGCAACGCACTTTACCGCCTCGCCGTCACAATTTTTCCCCTCGCCCCTTTACCGACGGATCGTCCGCGGCCCATGATATTGACAGTGATGACAGCAGGAACACCGTTTTCAGGTAAGGAGCCTCGGGTGGAAAGAAGCGTTTTTTATATTTCGGATGGTACGGCGATCACCGCCGAAGTGTTGGGGCACGCGGTGCTGTCGCAGTTCCCGGTCACGGCGACCACGTACACCTTGCCATTTGTCGAAACCGAGGCGCGCGCTCGCGCAGTACGCCAACAAATCGATGATATCTATAATGAAACCGGCGTGCGTCCGCTGGTGTTTTACTCCATCATCTCGCCGGAAGTGCGCGATGTGATCGTGCAGAGCCAGGGCTTCTGTCAGGATATCGTGCAGGCGCTGGTCGGCCCGCTGCAGGGTGAGCTGGAAGTGGAGCCGACGCCGGTGCCGAACCGTACCCACGGTCTGACCGCCAGCAACCTCGGCAAGTACGACGCGCGCATTGCCGCCATCGACTATACCCTGGCGCATGACGACGGCATTTCACTGCGCAACCTCGATCAGGCGCAGGTGATCCTGCTCGGCGTGTCGCGCTGCGGCAAAACCCCCACCAGCCTTTATTTGGCGATGCAGTTTGGCATCCGCGCCGCCAACTACCCGTTTATCGCCGACGATATGGACAATTTGCACCTGCCGGCCTCGCTGAAACCGTTTCAGCATAAATTATTCGGCCTGACCATCGATCCGGAGCGCCTGGCGGCGATCCGCGAAGAACGGCGTGAAAACAGCCGTTACGCTTCACTGCGCCAGTGCCGCATGGAGATCGCCGAGGTTGAGGCGCTGTTCCGCAAAAATCAGATCCGCTACCTTAATACCACCAACTATTCGGTCGAAGAAATCTCCACCAAAATCCTCGACATCCTCGGCATGAGCCGCCGCATGTTCTGATCTTTTCCTCTCTTTTCCTCGCGGGGCCGCCGTGCCCCGCCGCCTGCCGTTTATTTCAGCAACAGCTGATTTTTTTGTGCTTTTTTTCGCGGCTTTGATCAACAGAACACAATCTCTACGGTTGAATTCAGCGCTTTTTGCGTTATTGTGATCGCCATCACTTCCCGGCACTCCTGCCGCAGAGAAGAACAGTTTCCAGGGAACAACATGTACAAAACAGATGAACTGCGGACCGCGCGCATCGACAGCCTCGTCACGCCGCAAGCGTTGGCGGACACGCTGCCGATCTCGGCGGCCATCGCCGATAACGTGACGGCGTCACGTAAACGCATTGAAAAAATTCTCACCGGTGAAGACCGCCGCCTGCTGGTGGTGATCGGCCCTTGCTCCATCCACGATCTCGACGCCGCCGTCGATTACGCCGGCCGGCTGAACGCCCTGCGCGAACGCTACCAGGATCGCCTGGAGATCGTGATGCGCACCTATTTCGAAAAACCGCGTACCGTCGTCGGCTGGAAAGGCCTGATCTCCGATCCAGCGTTGGACGGCACCTTCCAGGTCAACCGCGGCATCGAAATGGCGCGCCGCCTGCTGCTGGAAGTGAACCAGCTCGGCCTGCCGACCGCCACCGAATTCCTGGACATGGTGGTCGGCCAATACATCGCCGATCTGATCAGCTGGGGCGCCATCGGCGCGCGCACCACCGAAAGCCAGATCCACCGTGAAATGGCCTCGGCGCTGTCCTGCCCGGTCGGATTCAAAAACGGCACCGACGGCAACACCCGCATCGCCATCGACGCCATTCGCGCGGCGCGCGCCGGGCACATGTTCCTGTCTCCGGACAAACATGGCCAGATGACCATCTACCAGACCAGCGGCAACCCGTACGGCCACATCATCATGCGCGGCGGCAAAACGCCGAACTACCACGCCAGCGACATCGCCGCCGCTTGCGACAGCCTGCGCGAGTTCGATCTGCCGGAGCACCTGGTGATCGACTTCAGCCACGGCAACTGCCAGAAGATGCACCGCCGACAGCTGGAAGTGGCCGACAACGTCTGCCAACAGATCCGCGCCGGCTCCGCCGCCATCACCGGCGTGATGGCGGAAAGCTTCCTGGTGGAAGGCACGCAGAAAATCGTCGCCGGCCAGCCGCTGACCTATGGCCAGTCGATCACCGATCCTTGCCTGAGTTGGTCCGACAGTGAGCAGCTGCTGGCGATGCTGGCGGATGCGGTCGATAGCCGTTTCTGACGCACTAGAGGCCGGGGCCACGTCCCGGCTTTATCCCTCCCGCCCCGCTCATCTATACTGATTGCAACGTTTTAACACCCGCCGAAACGCACCTGGAGCCCCGGCATGATTCACTCTCTGTTATCCATTCCCTGCGTCACGCTGCAGGGCGAGCAAAAAACGCTGGGCGATTTCCCAGCGCGCGCTTATCTGGTGGTCAACACCGCCAGCAAGTGCGGCTTTACCCCGCAGTACCGCGGACTGGAAAATTTGTGGCAATACTATCGCGAACGCGGCCTGGTGGTGCTCGGCTTCCCCTGCAACCAGTTCGGTTCTCAGGAGCCGGGCAGCCCGCTGGAGATCGCCAACTTTTGCAGCCTCAACTACGGCGTCAGTTTCCCGCTGTTCAGCAAGATAGACGTTAATGGCCCTGGCGCACACCCGCTATTCAATGAGCTGAAACACCTGGCACCCGGCATTCTGGGCAGCCGCCGCATCAAATGGAATTTCACCAAGTTCCTGCTCACCGCCGACGGCCAGCGCGTCACGCGCTTTGCGCCGATCACCAAACCCGAACGTCTGTTTGACCGCATCGAAACCCTGCTGAAGTAACGCCCCTTTTTTACGGGCCGAGTGCGCTCGGCCCGCCGCCGGATGTCCGTTCGACAAAAAGGTTCCATCGGTAAGAAAATTTTCCTTGATGTAACCTTTCCTTCACATGATAATGATTCTCAGTTTGATATTAATTACCATTTAATGGTCTGTTTTATAAGCACAATGATGATGGATACTGCCAACACGCCTACCCCCGCCGCCGCGGCCCCGACCGAGCACAGCGCAAACGCGCCGCCCAGCTACGACAGCGCACAGCTGCTCGGCGCCGACGGCATCGCGTTCATTACCCATCAGGGCCAGCGCTATCAGCTGCGGCAGACCAAAGCCGGGAAATTGATCCTGACCAAATAAACACAGAACCCTCAAACGCCAGCCACCCCGATCTTTTGATCCAGGCAGCCAGCAAATCTATTGATATGTTTTATTACATACGGAGAGTTGCACCATGCCTCTGACATTTTCCACCCGGCTGCGTTTTTCCGCTTTGAGTCTGGCGATTGCCTGCGCTCTGCCTACGGTGGCCTTGGCACAAAACACCAGCACAACATCCTCTTCCAACGCGGCGCCGGCTAAAAAAGCCAAAGCCGCCGACGAGACCATGACCGTGGTCGCCACCGGCAACCAGCGCAGCAGCTTTGAAGCGCCGATGATGGTCACGGTCATCGAAGGCAACTCGCCGGAAAGCCAAACTGCAGGCACCGCCGCCGATATGCTGCGCCGCGTGCCGGGCATTACCGTCACGGGTTCCGGGCGCAGCAATGGGCAGGATCTCATGATGCGCGGTTACGACCGACGCGGCGTGCTGACGCTGGTCGACGGCATCCGCCAGGGGACCGATACCGGCCATATTAACGGCACATTTTTGGATCCTGCGTTAGTGAAACGCATTGAAGTCGTGCGCGGCCCCTCCGCGTTGCTGTACGGGAGCGGCGCGTTGGGTGGTGTAGTGTCTTATGAGACCGTCGATGCCGCCGATCTGCTGCTGCCGGGCCACGATCGCGGGTTCCGCGTCTACGGCACCGCCGGCAGCGGCGATCACAGCCTGGGCATGGGCGCCAGCGCCTATGGCAAGACCGATAACCTCGACGGCCTGCTGTCTTTCGGCACCCGCGACGTCGGCAATCTGCGTCAGGGCAACGGCTTCGATGCGCCAAACGACGAAACCATCAGCAACGTGCTGGCCAAAGGCACCTGGAAAATCGACGACAATCAGTCGCTGAGTGGCAATCTTCGTTACTACAATAACAACGCGCAGGAGCCGAAAAACCCGCAAACGCCAGCCAGCTCCAGTGGAAACTTAATGACCGATCGTTCGACGATTCAACGCGACGCGGCACTGAGTTACAAACTGAAACCAGCCGGCCAAGATTGGCTGGATGCGGAAGCGAAAGTGTATTATTCAGACGTGAAAATTAACGCTCACGCCAATGGCAGTGAAGATGAAGCACGCAAACAAACCACGAAAGGCGCCAAACTCGAAAACCGAACGCGCCTGTTTGCGGATACTTTCGCCTCGCACCTGCTGACCTACGGCACCGAGGCCTACAAACAGGAACAAACACCGGGCGGCGCTACCGAAAGTTTCCCACAAGCAAAAATCAATTTCGCTTCAGGCTGGCTGCAGGATGAAATCACGCTGCGCGATCTGCCTGTCACTCTGCTCGCCGGCACCCGGTATGACAATTACAAAGGCTCAAGCGACGGCTATGCCGATGTGGATGCGGACAAATGGTCCTCTCGCGGTGCGGTCAGTATTACGCCTACCGACTGGCTGATGCTGTTCGGCTCCTATTCTCAGGCGTTCCGCGCGCCGACGATGGGTGAGATGTACAACGACGCCAAGCACTTCTCAATTCCAATGGGACCAACCACCATCACCAACTATTGGGTGCCTAACCCGAATTTGAAACCGGAAACCAACGAAACCCAAGAGTACGGGTTTGGTCTGCGTTTCGATGATTTGATGCTGGCCGATGATAGCCTGCAGTTCAAAGCCAGCTATTTCGATACCAAAGCCAAGGACTACATCACCACCGATGTCACGATGGAACTGGGTCGCGGTCCGCGGGGTCCTTATTGCATCAGTTGCACCACATTCTCGACCAATATCGATCGCGCCAAAATCTGGGGATGGGACGCTACGCTCAGCTATAAAACACCATGGTTCGGCTGGGATTTGGCTTATAACCGTACCCGTGGCAAAAATGAAACGACCGGTGACTGGTTAAGCAGCATCAATCCAGACACCGTCACCAGCTCGCTGGACGTGCCACTGGGCGAAACCGGTCTGTCTGCCGGCTGGGTCGCCACCTTTACCGAACGCGCGACGCGCGTAGAGACCGGCACTGCCGAACAAGCCGGCTATGGCGTCAACGACTTCTATCTGAGCTACAAGGGCCGCGATCGGCTGCAGGGCATGACCACCACCGTGGTGCTGGGCAACGCCTTCGACAAAGAATATTACTCGCCGCAGGGCGTCCCGCAGGATGGCCGCAACGCCAAACTGCTGGTCAGCTACCAGTGGTAATCATTTGACTATCTGGCGGACAACCCGGTTGTCCGCCGTTCGCATTACAGCGCAGGAGAATCCCGCATGAGCAATACCCTATACGAACGCTACCAACAGGCTAAAATCGATCACCCCGGCAAATACGCCCGCGATCTGGCGGCGATCCTCGGCGTCAGCGAAGCGGAGCTGACGCACGCCCGCGTCGGCCACGACACTCGCCGCCTGCAGGCCGACGCGCGCACCCTGCTGACCCAGCTTGAGCAGGTCGGCGTCACCAAGTCCATCACCCGCAACAGCTATGCGGTGCATGAGCAGATGGGCCGCTACCGCAACCAGCACCTCAACGGCCACGCCGGGCTGATCCTCAACCCGCGCGAGCTGGATCTGCGCCTGTTCCTCAACCACTGGACCAGCGTTTTCGCCATGAGCGAAACCAACAAGCGCGGCGTGCGCCACAGCATCCAGTTCTTCGACCAACAGGGCGATGCGCTGCACAAGGTCTACACCACCGAAGAAACCGATCTGCCGGCCTGGATGGCACTGGTGGAGCGCCACCTGAGCGAAGAAAACCCGGCGCTGGCGCTGCAGCCCGCCGAGGCGAGCACCGCGGATGAAACGACGCAGGATCATGCCAAAATCGACGGTGAGTGGCGCGCGATGACCGACGTTCACCAGTTCTTCCAGCTGCTGAGCCGCAACAAGCTGACCCGCCAGCAGGCGTTCCGCGCCGTCGGCGACGATCTGGCCTACCAGGTGGACAACAGCGCGCTGTCACAGCTGCTGGAAGCGGCGCAGCAGCAGCAAAACGAGATCATGATCTTCGTCGGCAACCGCGGTTGCGTGCAGATCTTCACCGGCCAGATCGAACGTTTGATGCCGCAGGAAGGCTGGATCAACGTGTTCAACCGTCGCTTCACGCTGCACCTGATCGAAGACGCCATCGCCGAAAGCTGGATCACCCGCAAACCGACCAAGGACGGCATCGTCACCAGCCTGGAGCTGTTCGCCGCCGACGGCACGCAGATCGCGCAGCTGTATGGCCAGCGTACCGAAGGCCAGCCGGAACAAACCCAGTGGCGCGAGCAGGTTGCCGCGCTCGCCGCCAAGGACATCGCCGCATGAAATCTTCCTTGATCCGCCGCCTGGCGTTGATGATGTCGCTGGCGCTGCCGCTCACCGCGGCGGCGGCGCAGCGCATCGTCTCGATCGGCGGCGACGTGACGGAAATCGCCTTCGCGCTCGGCGCCGGCGACGAGGTGATCGCCCGCGACAGCACCAGTCTGCATCCGGAAGCGGTGAAAAAGCTGCCGGACGTCGGCTATATGCGCCAGCTGAATGCCGAAGGCATTTTGGCGCTGAAGCCGACGCTGGTGCTGACGACCGAGCTGGCACAACCGGCGCTGGTGCTCAAACAGCTGGCGGACAGCGGCGTCAAAGTGGTCAGCGTGCCGGGTGACACCACCCTGCAGGCGGTGCCGCAGAAAATCGCTACGATCGCCGCCGCGTTGCAACGCGTTGAGCAAGGCAAACAGCTGAGCGAACGCTATCAACAACAGCTGGCGGCGGTCGATACCTCCCCGCTGCCGGTCAAGGTGTTGTTCGTGATGAGCCACGGCGGCATTACGCCGATGGCCGCCGGCCAACACACCGCCGCCGACGCAGTGATCGCCGCCGCCGGCCTGAAAAACGCCATGCAGGGCTTTGACCGCTACCGCCCGCTGTCGCAGGAAGGCGTCATCGCCAGCGCGCCGGATCTGTTGCTGGTCACCACCGACGGCGTACGCACCCTCGGCGGCGAACAGCAGCTGTGGACGCTGCCGGGCCTGGCGTTGACGCCGGCGGGCAAGCAGCGCCGCGTGCTGATCGTCGATGACATGGCGCTGCTGGGCTTCGGTCTGGAAACGCCGGCGGCGCTGGCCAAACTGCGCCACGCGGCGGAGCAAAAGTAATGCGCTGTCGCACCTCGCCTCAGTTGGCCATCATCGGTCTGCTGGTGCTGCTGACGCTGCTGGCGCTGGTCGCCGCCAATCTGGGCGCGCTGACGCTGTCGTTTCGCACCCTGTGGCGCGAACCTTTCAGCGACGCCGCCTGGCACATCTGGTTGAACATCCGCCTGCCGCGCGTGCTGCTGGCGGTGGTGATCGGCTGCGCGCTGGCGGTGTCCGGCGCCGTGATGCAGGGGCTGTTCCGCAACCCGCTGGCGGATCCGAGCCTGCTGGGCATCAGCAGCGGCGGCGCGCTGTTTGTCGCGCTGTTCATCGTGATGCCGCTGGCGTTGCCGGTGACGATCGCGCTGTACGGCCATATGCTGGCGGCGTTCCTCGGCAGCCTGCTGGTGTCGCTATTGATCTACGGCATCAGCCGCAGCGGGCACGGCAATCTGTCGCGGCTGCTGCTGGCGGGCATCGCCATCAACGCCCTGTGCATGGCGGCCATCGGCGTGCTCTCCTACGTCAGCAGCGATCAACAGCTGCGCCAGTTCTCGCTGTGGATGATGGGCAGCCTCAGTCAGTCGCAGTGGCCGACGCTGGCGGTTTCCGCCTCGCTGATCCTGCCTGCGGCGCTGCTGACGCTGCTGCAGGCGCGCCGGCTGAACCTGTTGCAGCTGGGGGACGAAGAGGCCCACTACCTCGGGGTTAACGTCCAGCGCGCCAAACTGCAGCTGCTGTTGCTGAGTGCCCTGCTGATCGGTGCGGCGGTAGCGATGAGTGGCGTGATCGGCTTCGTCGGTCTGGTGGTGCCACATCTGGTGCGCATGCGTCTCGGCGGCGATCACCGCTGGCTGCTGCCCTGCTCCGCGCTGGGCGGCGCCTGCCTGTTGCTGGTCAGCGATACGCTGGCGCGCACGCTGGTGGCGCCGGCCGAAATGCCGGTGGGGTTGATGACCAGCCTGATCGGCGGTCCCTATTTCTTGTGGCTGGTGATGCGCCAGCGGGAGCGAGCCGGTGGATAACGCCGCCTGCCTGACAGCCCGGGAGCTGCGTTACAGCCTCGGTACGCGCCGGTTGATCAACGACGTTTCGCTCAGCCTTGCCGGCGGTGAAATGGTGGCGATTATCGGCCCTAACGGCGCCGGAAAATCGACGCTGCTGCGATTGCTGACCGGCTATTTAACGCCGGACTGCGGCGAATGTCGGCTGCTGGACCGCCCGCTGGAACACTGGGCGCCGCAGCAGTTGGCCAAAGTCCGGGCCGTGATGCGTCAATACAGCGATCTGGCGTTTCCTTTCAGCGTGGAAGAAGTGGTCAGCATGGGGCGATCGCCGCACGGCAAACGCGACGAGCATCAGGCAATCCAACAGGTGATGGCGCAAACCGACTGCCTGGCGCTGGCGCAGCGCGACTACCGCCAACTGTCCGGCGGCGAACAGCAGCGGGTGCAGCTGGCGCGGGTGTTGGCGCAGCTGTGGCAACCGCAACCGTCTCCCGCCTGGCTGTTCCTCGATGAACCGACCTCGGCGCTGGATCTGTATCACCAGCAGCATACCCTGCGCCTGCTGCGCTCGCTGACGCGCCAACAGCCGCTGGGCGTCTGCTGCGTGTTGCACGACCTCAATCTGGCCGCGCTGTACGCCGATAGGATCCTGCTGCTGCATCAGGGGCGCCTGGTGGCGAGCGGCACGCCGCAGGACGTGTTGCAAACGGAGATCCTCACCCGCTGGTATCAGGCCGATCTCGGCGTGGTGCATCATCCCGAAGTGTCGCTGCCGCAGGTCTACCTGCGGCAATAACGTCAAGGGCGCCATTAAGCGCCCTTTTTTCATCTCAGCTGGAGCAGGAAATCTCCAGATGTTTGCCCCAGTCCGGCGGCAGCGCGGCGAGATCGTCATACTCCGGCGCCTCGTCGAACGGCCGCAGCAGGGCCTGATGCAACCGCTGCAAACGGCCCACGTCGTCTTTCTCCGCGTCCTCAATCGCCTGCTGCGCCAGATAGTTGCGCAGGATCAGCCGCGGGTTCACCGCCTTCATCGCCCGTTGCCGCTCCGCATCGCTCACCTGCTCCTGCTGCAAACGCTGACGATACTGCTGATACCAGGCGTCGAACGCCGCGCGGTCGATAAACTCGTCGCGCAGCGGCGACTGCGCCTGTTGCTGTTCGGTTTCGCTCAACAGGCGGAACGTGCGGGTATAGTCCCGCCCTTCCTGCGCCATCAGGCTCAACAGACCGGTGAGCACGTCATTATCCTGCGCCGTCGGCGTGAAGAAGCCGAGTTTGGCGCGCATCTGTTCGCCGTAGGCGCGCATCAGCGCCGGCTCATACGCCGCCAGCGCCTGCTGCAGCTGTTCGGTGGTCATCAGCCCAGACAGGGTTTGTGCCAGGCGATGCAGGTTCCACAGCGCCACCGCCGGCTGATTGTCAAAGGCGTAACGCCCCTGATGGTCGGAGTGGTTGCAGATATAGCCGGGCTGGTAGTCGTCAAGGAAGCCATAAGGGCCGTAATCGATGGTCACACCGAGAATCGACATGTTGTCGGTGTTCATCACGCCGTGGGCGAAACCGACGGTTTGCCAATGAGCGATCAGGCGCGCCGTGCGTTCGACCACGTCGGTAAACCACAACAGGTAGCGCTCGGTCTGATCCTGCAGTTGCGGCCAGTGACGGGCGATGACGAAATCCGCCAGCTGCCGCACCTGCTCCGGCTGTTTACGGTAATAAAAGTGTTCGAAGTGGCCGAAGCGCACATGGCTTTCCGCCACCCGCATCAGCATGGCGCCGCGCTCCGGCTGCTCGCGATATACCGGTTGTTGGCTAGTGACGATGGTCAACGCTCGGGTGGTGGGGATCCCCAGATGGTGCAGCGCCTCGGAGGCCAGAAACTCGCGGATCACCGAACGCAGCACCGCGCGGCCATCCCCCATGCGTGAATATGGCGTCAGCCCGGCGCCCTTCAGGTGCCAATCGCGGTGGCTGCCATCCGCCATGACCTGTTCGCCCAGTAAAATGCCGCGGCCATCGCCCAGTTGCCCTGCCCACACGCCAAACTGATGGCCACTGTACACTTGTGCCAACGGCTGCATGCCCGGCAGCAGCGTTTCTCCCGCCCAAATCGGGGTCTTATCCTCGGTAAACCAGCTTTCGTCCAGCCCCAGTTCGCGCGCCAGCGGCTCGCTGTGGTACAGCAGGCGCGCATCCTTGAGCGGCGTCGGGTTCAAGGCGGTGTAGAAACCGGGTAATTGTTGGTAGTAAGCGTTATCGAATTGCGGCATAGGCCCTCCGTTTCAGCGTAGTGTAGAGCGTGCACGGGCGGATTAACACCGAAGGAATGCAGGGAGAACGCATCCGCCTGTCGTCAGGACGGATGCAGGGAGTTTGGCGTTTCCGCCTGGCGGTAGAAACGCGGTTTAACGTCGGCTGACAAACGCAGTTATCAGCATAAAACGATGGCGAATAACGGCGACGGAATCACGGTAACCTCACCCCGCGCATTATTTACCTCATTGTGTGTAGTTTTTTATATCACTTCTTAATTATTGAACTCGCTGGGCATCGTCAGCAAAGCTTGCAGATTATCCACACCAACGCTGGGCCATAAAAAACCTTGCAGGCCTAAAACACCGGCGTATCTGAGTTTATTAAAGTACTCTTTTTTCTCTATTCCTCCGACGATCACGCCTTTACATAACAGGTTGATATTCTTTAACAACGAGTCTATGACCACGTCATACCCCTGATGGGTAAACAGCTGCCAGTAAAAACGCTTGTCTATCTTTACGTAGTCAAACAAACCATCGTACAGCGCGGTCAACGTAGCCTTACCGGAACCGAAATCATCGAGCCACAGCGTAAACATTTCGCTTAATCGCCGCACGCTCGGGTTGTTCTTCCCGGCCGAAAGATTCGGAAAACTCTCACTCATTTCAAATGCAATAAAAGGATATTGCCCGATCCGTTGGCACAACGCCGAATCGGAAAGAATAAGCTCAACGATGGTTTCTTCGATATTGATGGTCAACTGCACGTTGTTACCGGTAAACCAAGCCGCATGCTGCTCCGCAAGTTTCAATTGCTCATTAAATAACTCAATCCTTTGTTCAGGCGTCAATAAATTAATCCCAATTTCGGCCGGCATGGCCAAATCACCATCGAGACTGTTGAAACGGCTCAACATTTCCACCGCCAGCAGCCCGCCCTCCATTGAGTAAACAGGTTGAAAAACATAGCTACTAATAAAGTCAGCTTCGAGTTGGATGTTCATTTTAATGCCACAGGATGAATGGCTAGCGTATCATCGTATATCAATATATTTTATCGATCAATCCCTCTGGGATTAATCGGAAATATCAATGTAAATACCCATGAAATATCATTTAATTGATAGATTAAAGCTATACGACAATCGTGAAAGGCGCAAAGAAAAGCAGCCTGACTTATGCCATAGCGGCCGCCAAACGCGTTATGTGAAAAGGTATTTGGCTTAAGTGGAATGGATTGGCCGCTAAATTTGACTTATCTCCTTTGTTTTATTTAAGAAAAATCTTAAATAAAGTAAAATAATCTTTCCTTCTTAACGCCGATTTTTCCCGCCGTTAACGACGACTGATTAAATTTAATAACGCATCAATTCCGCCCGTTATTCTCGGCATTGAAAACGTAAAAAAGTGCCCATCTTGATTTTCAGAAAATCTGCGCTACGCCCCTGCTAAACGCCGATTTCAGTGATAAAAAAAGGGATGAGCACGCTCATCCCTTCATCACCAGGCCTCCGCTAACGGATCGTTTCGCTCAGCCATTGCCGCAACTCGGCTAATTCGGCCGCCTGCTGAGGATACTCTTCCATCAGTCGGTCACAGCAGGCGGCGACGGGCTCACTGCGGTACGCGCAGCCCACCAGCATGTCCGCCAACCGCTGCAGCGGAGCGGGATTAAGGCTGTCGGTGAACACCTGCGCGCGAACAATCACCCCCTTCTCCACATCGAAGAACAGGTCTACGCCGCCCCAGACGAAACGCTCGTTAAGCAAGTGGCTGAACGCCGGCGCCTTGCCAAAATTCCATTCCCAACTGCTCTGTTTGGCAAACTGCGCGGCAAAATCGGGCAGATCGGGGAACACGTCCGGCGAAATGATCTCCGGCTCAGCCGTCTCGCCATAGTGGGCGAAGAAGGCCTGCACGATGGCATCGCATACCTGTTCATGGCTGATGCCTGGCAAAAACTCCGCCAGATTGGCGACGCGCGAACGCACTGAGGTAATCCCCTTGGCCTGCAGCTTTTTGGGATCCGGATTGAGGTAGTCCGCCAACCGTTCCAGATCGGCGTTCAGCAGCAGCGTGCCGTGATGGAAGCCGCGATCCTGCGTTTCTCGATAGGCCGAACCGGATATTTTGCGCGGCCCGTCGGCGGTTTCCATCACCAGATCGTTGCGCCCCGACGCGCCGGCCGTCACGCCCAGCTGGCGCAGCGCCTGCAGAATGATGTCGGTCGAGACGCTTTTGTCGTAACCCGGTTTGCCGGCCATAAAGGTGAAGCAGGTATTGCCCAGGTCGTGAAATACCGCCCCGCCGCCGCTGCTGCGCCGCGCCAGCCGAATGCCGTCCTGCTCCATGCGCCGGGTATTGCACTCTTTCCAGGGGTTCTGCGACTGGCCAATCACCACCGTTTCGGCATTGCGCCACAGGAAGAGAATTTTTTGCGTGGTCATTTCGCGGAAGATGCACTCTTCCACCGCCAGGTTGAACCAGGGATCGTAGGAGTCGGAGATCAGTAAACGCAGGCTGTTCATGGCAGGCACCGTTCAAAACACGAGATGCCGCCATGATACACCAAATCAACGGGTTAAGGCTAAATGCGTCGCGCCTGCCAGTACACCCGCTTCCAATAGACGTTATCGAGCGAGGAGCGGATCACCCCGCGGCTGGTCGACGCGTGGATAAATTGGTCGTTGGTGTCGTAAATGCCGACGTGCAGGCCGTTCTCACCGCCGCCGGTTTTGAAAAACACCAGATCGCCCGGCATCAGCTCATCGCGCGATACCTTGGTGCCCAGTGAGGTTTGTTCTTCGGTCGAACGCGGCAGTTGCATGTCGAAGCGATCGCGGAACGTGCGGTAAACAAAGCCGGAGCAATCTACACCGCCGCGATCCAGGCCGCCGTAACGGTATGGCGTGCCGTACCACTGGCGCAGTTGTTCATTGAGTTGGGCCACCACCACGATAGAATCCGCCAGGCGGCCGCTGGGCGGCGGCGCATGGCTGCTGCAACCGGCGAGGATCAAACTGGCTAATAAAAACCACACACGCATCCGCATAATATCCCTTCATTGAACACGTTGCCGCATTATGCCATCCGGTACACCACCACACCGCCTGCGAGGCAAAGCCGGCACCACGTAAGGAGAGCGCTATTTGGCGTTAATTTATCTCCCGCACGGGGAAAAAGGCAAGCGCCATGAGGGAGATAATAGCAGGATCGCCGGTTTTGACCCTATTCCGGCGATTTTGTCTCGGATTTGCTGTTAATCAGCCACACGCCGAACAGAATAAACAGCGTGCCCAACGTTTTCAGCAGCGTAGCGGACTCGTTAAACCACGGCAGGATCACCGCCGCCAGATAGACCAGCGCGTAGCTGACGCTCAGCAGAGGATAAGCGCGGTTTAAAGGCAGGTGGCGCAGCGCAAAGAACCAACACAGCATCGACAGCGCATAGCCAAAGATGCCGCCGCCCACCGCCAGCAGCGGTAGCCAGTCATTGCCGATCAACGCCAACGAGACATCGGCGAACGACATCAGCGGGATCTGCACCATGCCCCACTTCATCAGCAACTGCGCCAGCGTCACCAACAGGACGCTGGCGGCGCCCCAGGCATAGCCCTTCATGAATGCACGCTCATCAGCAGGATCCCCAGCATAATCGACGCCACGCCGCACCAGTGGCGAGCGGTCGTCGGCTCATGAAACAGCCAGCGCGCCGCCAGCGTCACCATCACGAAGTTCAGGCTGAGCATCGGGTAAGCCAGGCTGAGCGGCAGGCGTTGCAGCACATTGAGCCACACCGCCATGCCCAGCCCCAGCAGCAGCACCGCCAGCGCCAGCCAGCGCAGCGTCTGTTTCAGCCGCGCCTCGTCCGCCCGTTCCCAACAGTGCGCCGCCTGTTTCTGGCACAGCTGCCCACCACAGGTGAGCAGGCTGACCACTATCACCAACAGAAAACCGATCATGGTTGCTGTTTATACCACATCAGCACCAGGCGGTTCATGCGATCCACCTTGTCTGCGGCAGGCAGTTCCTGCGGCAGCGCTTCGCCACGGGACAGCTGCAGCACCAGCGACACGTTCCCCTGCTTGCGTGCCTGCGCCAGCCACTGCGGGAAGTCGGCGTCGCTGATCAGGTGGCCCTTGGCGTCCGGATACTCCAGACCATAGGCCACCTCGCCTTTCTGGCTGTACATCAGCACGTCGCTGCGCTTCAGCTCCCAGGCCAGGCCGGCCGCGAGCCCGACGCTGTCGCTCAACACATAGCGGCTGTCGCTCAGTTCGGCCATCGTGGCGCGGGCGAAGTTTTGCGGCAGCTTGGAATCGGTCACCTGTTGCGGGATGGCGTAACCGATCACCAGGCACAGCAGCACCGGACAAGCCGCCGCCCAGCGCCATTGGCGGCCGTTATCGCGCACGGAAACCAGTGCGAACAGCAGCCAGCCGCCGAAGGCGATCAGGCCGAGCACCACCTTCGGCCACTCCTGCGGAGTAAACAGATGCGCTTTCGGCAGCAGACCGGAGCTCAACACCACCAGCGCTACGATACCGATCCCCCCGAACAGGCCGTTCAGCCAGGCGTTGGCCTTGAACAGCCGAGCGCGCAGCGTGGCCGCGTAATCTTCCGCATAGGCGGTCATCAGCAGCGCCAACGGCGCCATGCACGGCAGAATGTAAGTCGGTAGCTTGCCTTTGGCGATGCTGAAGAAGATCAGCGGCATCAGCGCCCAGCTCAGCAGGAAGAACAGCTCCGGGCGCTGCACGCGTTCGCGCCAACCTTTAAGCAGCGCACCGGGCAGCAGCGCCAGCCACGGCAGCACCGCCGCCAGCAGGACCGGCAGGTAATACCAGAACGGTTCCTTGTGCTGGGCATTATCTTCGGCGAAACGCTGAATATGCTCGACCCAGAAGAAATAATTCCAGAAGTCGGGTTCTCGTTGCGCGATCGCCAGCGCCCACGGCAGGCTGAGCAGCGTAGCGGTCACGATCGCCACCGGGCCATAGCACAGCAGCTCCTTGATGCGGCGTTGCTGAATGACGATCGGGATCACCGCGATCACCGGCACCGCCAGCGCCAGGAAGCCCTTGGTCATAAAGCCCATGCCGCAGGCCAGGCCCAGCAGCGCGTAGGCGCCCAGCTTGCCTTTGACCGAGGTGGCTTTCAGCGTCAGGTAGTAGCTGACCATCGCCGCCGCCAGCCACAGCGAGATCATCGGATCCAGCACGCTGTAGGTGCCGATGCTGAACACCAGCACCATCGACAGGAATATCAGCGCCGCCAGGCTGGCGCGGCGCGCATTGCGCCACATCAGCATCGCCAGCGCAAACACCAGCAGTGCGGTCATGCCGGTGCTGAACACCGAGCCGAAGCGCACCGCAAAGTTGTTTTCGCCGAACAGCCACTGGCTGATGTTATTGAACCAGTAACCCGCCACCGGCTTTTCGAAGTAGCGCAGCCCCAGCAGGTGCGGCACAACCCAATCGCCGCGCTGCAGCATTTCACGGCTGATCTCGGCATAACGCGTCTCATCCGGCTGCCACAGCAGGCGGCCGTTAAGCGGGATCAGGTAAACCAGAGCAAAAAAAACGGCCAGCAGAATGGCCCAGGATCCTTTTAGCGCCTTCATGTAACGTCCTTCACATCGGTTTGACAGCCCAGCCAACCTTCGCGGCCGGGGAAAGGAGCGCGCTTGATGCGGCCCAACGGCAGTGACGCCAAATCTTGCGGTAACAGCGCGCTCAGCGGACAGAATTCGATGCCCTGCCGCTGTGCGCGTTGCAATAACTGTTCGAACATCGCCGCCTGCGACATGCCTTCCACTTCGGTGTGAATGGTGTACACCGGCACGCCGCGATCGTTCTCGATGGCGCGCAGAATGTAGTCGTTGAAGTCGGCCATACTGACTTCGCTACCAATCACTTCGTCGAAGGTCGGCAACGTCACCGGGATCTGCACCGTGCCGTGACGCCCGTCGCTCAGCACCGGACGGAACGGATGGGTGCCGCGGCAATCGCTGTTGTAATGGAAGCCGAAGCGTTGCTTGACCTCCAGCACGCGCGTATCGGCACGCCAGCCCGCCACGGCGGAGCATTTCACCGGCTGGCCGGTGCTGGCGCTCAGGGCGTCGACGCCCAGCTGTACCTGTTCGGTCAGCTGGGCGTCGCTCCACTTGCCGACCTTGGCCTGCCACCCCTGGTGATCCCAGGCGTGCAGCCCGACTTCATGGCCGGCTTCGGCGGTGCGCTTCATCAGCGGCCCCAACGCCCGTGAAATATTGCGCCCCGGCCAGGCGGTGCCGGCCAGCAGAATATCCAGGCCGTACAGCGAAGCGGCGTTCGAACGCAGCATTTTCCACAGAAATTTCGGACGCAAAAGGCGCCAAAGATGGCGCCCCATGTTGTCCGGTCCCACGCTGAAGAAGAAGCTGGCCTGAATGTCGTACTTTTCGAACAGCTCCAGCAACTGCGGCACCCCTTCACGGGTGCCGCTGAAGGTATCTACATCAACCCGCAGACCGACTTTCTTCATGCACCGTTCCCTTCCTGAACGGTAGTGCGCAGGAAGTAGTCCAGCGTATCGGCGACGGTTTGCTTCATCTCGATGGTCGGCTGCCAGCCCAGCAGGCGATGAGCGTTCTTGATGCTCGGCGTGCGGTGCTCAACGTCCTGGTAACCTTTACCGTAGTAGCTGCTGCTCTCCACGTCCTTGAAACCGGCAAACGGCGGGAAGCGGTCGCGCAACGGGTGGTGGTTGAAGCTTTCCAGCAGCATTTCCGCCAGCTCGCGAATGCTCGCTTCGTTGGTCGGGTTGCCGATGTTGACGATCTGGCCATCGCACAGGCCGTCGCGGTTCTCGATGATGCGGAACAGCGCTTCGATGCCGTCGTTGATGTCGGTGAAGCAACGTTTCTGCGCGCCGCCGTCCATCAGTTTGATCGGTGAACCCTCCACCAGGTTGAGGATCAGCTGGGTGATGGCACGGGAAGAGCCGATACGCGCAGCGTCCAGGTTATCCAGGCGCGGCCCCATCCAGTTGAACGGACGGAACAGCGTGAACTTCAGGCCTTCTTTGGCGCCGTAAGCCCAGATCACCCGATCCAGCAGCTGTTTGGAGACCGAGTAGATCCAGCGCTGTTTGTTGATTGGCCCGACGATCAGGCGCGAATGGTCTTCGTCGAACTCTTTGTCGTCGCACATGCCGTACACTTCGGAAGTGGACGGGAAGATGATGCGCTTGTTGTATTTCACGCAGTCGCGAACGATCTTCAGGTTCTCTTCGAAGTCCAGCTCGAACACGCGCAGCGGGTTACGGGTGTATTCGATCGGCGTCGCGATCGCCACCAGCGGCAGCACCACATCGCATTTCTTGATGTGATACTCGATCCACTCGGAGTGGATGCTGATGTCACCTTCCACGAAGTGGAAACGCGGGTTATCGAGGAAGCGGCTGATGGCGTCGGAACCAATATCCAGGCCGTAGATGTCGTAGCGATCGTCGCGCAGCAGGCGTTCGGTCAGGTGGTTGCCGATGAAGCCGTTGACCCCGAGGATCAGCACGCGGGTGCGGCGCTTCATCACGGCATTCGGCTTGGCGGCCAGACGCACGTCGGTGACGATGCCCATTTCCTGCGCCAAGCGGCTGCCCTGCACGTACAGGCCGCTGTCGTTCTGACCGGCAACGATCTCCAGCGCGCCTTCGCCGCAGGCGATAACCAGCGGCGAGGTGCTCAGTACGGTGCCCGGCTGCTTATCGTGTTGGGTATCCAGCACGCGAGAGCGCCAGACGATCAGCTTGCGCTGGCCGAGGTAGCTGAAGGCACCCGGGTACGGCTCGGTGACGGCGCGCACCAGGTTGTTGATCTCTTTGGCGGATTTGTGCCACAGGATCTCGCCGTCCGCCGGGGTGCGGCGACCGAAGTAGCTGGCCTGAGACTCATCTTGCTTGGTGAAGGTGGCGGTGCCGTTCTTCAGCTTCGGCAGTTGCTCTTTCAACACGACCTGCGCGGCTTCCAGCACTTTTTTGTGCAGCGTCAGCGCGGTGTCGTTGTCTGCGATGGTCACTTTCTGCTGACCCACGATGTCGCCGGCGTCCGGGCGTTTCACCATCTTGTGCAGCGTGGCGCCGGTTTCGGTTTCGCCGTTCACCAGCGCCCAGTTCACCGGGGCGCGGCCACGGTAGTGCGGCAGCAGCGAACCGTGCAGGTTGAAACCGCCCTGCGGCGCCAGCGACAAGATCTCGTCGCTCAGCATGTGACGGTAGTAGAACGAGAAGATCACGTCCGGCTGCAGTGCGCGGATGCGGTCAACCCACAGCGGGTGATTTACGTCTTCCGGCGCATAGACCGGCAGATCCAATTCGGCGCCCAAACGGGCCACGGAGGAGAAGAAGTTGTTCTCACCAGGGTCGTCGGTGTGCGTGAATACGGCCTGCACGTCATAACCCGCCTCAGTCAGCGCTTTCAGACCTGCGCAGCCAATATCATGGTAAGCAAATACAATAGCTTTCATCATTCTTCTTCCTGAGTATTGTGGTCCTGCTGTGCACCGACCACTTTCTGAACAAAATAGCGAGGACGCGCACGCACGTCGGTATAGATGCGGCCGATGTATTCACCCAGCAGCCCCATGCCGACAAACTGGGCGCCGATAAAGGTGAACAGGACGGCAAAAAGGGTGAACACGCCGCCGGCGGCCCATTCAGGGCCGAGCAGCAGACGTAGCGCAATCAGCACCAGTGCCAGCACAAACCCGGACAGCGCCACGATGCTGCCGACCACGCTGAGCAAACGCAGCGGCGTGGTGGTCAGGCAGGTGATCAAGTCGTACATCAGGTTGATCAGCTTCATCAGGCTGTACTTGGAGTCGCCAAACTCGCGCTCGGCGTGACGCACGTCGATCTCAGTCGTGCGACGGGCGAAGGTGTTCGCCAGAATCGGGATAAAGGTGCTGCGCTCATGACAGTGCAGCATCGCTTCAACGATATGACGGCGGTAGGCGCGCAGCATGCAGCCGTAGTCCCCCATCGACTTGCCGGTGGCGCGTTGAATCATCATGTTGATCACGCGCGAGGCACTTTTGCGGAACCAGGAATCCTGACGGTTGGCGCGCACGGTGCCCACCACGTCATAACCCTCTTCCGCGACGCTGACCAACCGTGGGATCTCCTCCGGCGGGTTCTGCAGATCGGCGTCCAGCGTAATCACCAGATCGCCGGTCACCTGATTGAAACCGGCCATAATGGCCGAATGCTGGCCATAGTTGCGGTTCAGCAAGACGGCGATCACGTGGCTGCCCGGCTTTTCCGCCGCCGCGGTCAGCATGTCGGCGGAGTTGTCGCTGCTGCCATCGTCGACGAGGATGATTTCATAAGGTTGAGATAACTGCTTACAGGCGGCAGTAGTCCGCTCCAGCAACGCCGGCAGGCTTTCCTGCTCGTTGTATACCGGGATAACTACCGACACTTTTTTAATCGGTTCAACGCGAGACACGTAAAGACTCCACAACAGAAGACAAGGCATTGACCACGCGATCCACGTCGGCGTCGGTCATGTCAGGGAATAGCGGTAAGGTGCACAGCCGCGCCGAGTTCCATTCGGTATTCGGCAAAGAAAGCTGCGGATAACGCTCACGATAGAATTTCTGGGTGTGCGCGGCGCGGAAATGCAACCCGGTGCCGACGCCAACTTCTTTCAGGCGCTCCATCAGCTGGTCGCGATCGATGCCGCAACGCTCAGGATCGACACGGACCATAAACAGGTGCCAGGCGTGGTCATGCGGGTAATCCGGCACGCCCAACGGTTGGAACGGCGAGCCTTCCAACGCGTTCAGGTAGCGCTGTGCCAGTACCTTACGGCGCGCGTTCAGCTCAGCGAAGCGCGACAGCTGCACCACGGCGATCGCAGCGTGAATGTCGGACAGGTTGTACTTGTAACCCGGCTCCACCACTTCAGCCTGCGGTTTGCGGCCAAGCTGCTGGCGATCGAAGGCATCGACGGCCAGGCCGTGGAACTTCAGGCAACGCAGGCGATCCGCCAGCGCATCGTCGTCGGTGGCGATCAGGCCGCCTTCGGCGCAGGTCACGTTTTTAATCGCATGGAAAGAGAAAATCGCCGTGCCGCGTGCGCCGACCCATTCGCCGTTGTAGCGCGTGCCGACCGCGTGGGCGGCGTCTTCGATCAAAGGCAGACCATGGCTTTCGGCCACGGCGCGCAGCGCATCCATCTGCAGGGGAGCACCGGCGTAATGCACCGGAACAATCGCTTTGGTATTCGGGGTGATGGCAGCCTCGACATCGGCGGCGCTGACCATCAGCGTATCACGGTCAACGTCGATCATCACCGGCGTGGCGCCCAGCAGCTCGATCATGTTGAGGGTGGAGACCCAGGTTTGCGAAGGGGTGATGACTTCATCGCCGGGGCCGATGCCGAGCGCCATCAACGTGATGTGCATGCCCGCGGTGGCGGAACTGACGGCGATGGCGTGCTTGCAGCCGAAGGTGGAACAGAAGTCACTTTCCAGTTGCTGGTTTTGCGGCCCGGTGGTGATCCAACCGGAGCGCAACACTTTCTCTACCGCGGCGATTTCTTCATCGCCGATGGCCGGACGAGAGAAAGGCAAAAATTGATCCATAGTTAACCCCAAACGTATCGAGCTGCTTTTGATGACACTGTAAATCCCTTTCGTTTAACGAATATTAAACGCCAGAGAAGAATCATTTCCGTAGATTAACTAACAATGTAAGGCGGCAAGCTTAACTAAACCTTAAGACGAGACTTGTCATCAGTAGGAGAACTGATAGGTAGGCGCCGTCATCATTAATTTAAATTTATTATTAAAATCAAATAGTTATATTTATTAATAATTATTTACTTATTTTATTTTTTCCGAATCAAGCGTAGCACGCCATTAACGTTTTTCAAGAAAATCCACGAGAAAATGAGAGGCAGCACAATAATAGCCGATGATTACCCGGCTATTTATATTCACTACGTTTAGTTTTCGTTTACATTTATGCCGTCAGAGCGAATTAAGCCGTGCGGGTCATGATCCAACGCTGGTTCCCCACCCATTGCAGGTGGAAATCCACTTCATAGATCTGCGACAACAGCGCGGGCGCCATCACCTCACGGGTGATGCCCTGCGCGACCAGCTGCCCAGCATGCAGCAACCAAACCCGATCGGCCTGCTGCAGGGTATGATTCAGATCGTGCGCGCACACCAGCGCGCTACGTCCACTTTGGCAGAATTCCCGCAGCAGGCGATCCAGCGCGACCTTTTGCGCCACGTCCAGGCTATTGGTCGGTTCATCCAGCAACAACAATCGGCTGTGCGGATTGACGCTGGGCCACACCTGCAGCAATACCGCCGCCAGCCGTACCCGTTGCCATTCTCCACCGGAGAGCTGCGTCAGCATGCGTGACAGCTTATCCACCAGCTTCAACCGCTGGCACAAATAGAGGATGGCGTGCTCCACCTCGGTTTGCGCCGCTGCCGCAGGCCGGTGCAACGCCAAATACTGAAACACCGGCATCAGCGACACCGGCGGCTGTTGCTGACTGAGATAACCGCGGCGGCGCGACAGCTCGCTCCCCGGATAATCGGCCAACGCGCGCCCGTCCAGGCGAACCTCGCCCAGCCCCGGCAGCATGCCCGCCGCCCGCGCCAGCAAGGTACTCTTCCCTGCGCCATTTGGGCCGATCAGGTGAACCTGCAACCCGCCGTCAATCTGTGCCGAAAAAGGCGCCAAGCGCCCCGCCACCCCAACCTCAACGAGTTGCAGCATCCGTATTAACCTGCCAGCGCTTGTTTCACCGCCGCCACCAGCGCCGGATCCTCTGGCGTGGTGTCAGGCGAGAAGCGCTGGATCACCGTACCGTCGCGCGCGACAAGGAATTTCTCGAAGTTCCACAGAATATCGCCGGGGTGCTTCGGTGCGCGCCCTTTGCTGGTCATCCGCGCCAGGAACTCGCTGCCTTCCGGTGCGACAGCTTCCGGCTGTGCGGCAATCAACGCCTGATACAGCGGATGACGGTGCTCGCCGTTCACCTCAATCTTGGCGAACATCGGGAATTGCACGCCGAAGGTGCCGCGGCAAAACGCCAGGATCTCTTCGTTGCTGCCCGGCTCCTGGCCCAGAAACTCATTGGACGGGAACCCCAGAACTTCCAGCCCACGTTCGCGATAGGTTTCGTACAGCGCTTCCAGCCCTTCGTACTGCTTGGTCAGGCCGCACTCCGAGGCCACGTTGACCACCAGCAGCACCTTGCCCTGATAGGCGCCCAGCGTGGTCGGCTGATTTTCAATGGTTTGTAACGGCAGGTTGTCGATTGGCTTGCTCATCGGTTGTCATCCTTTGGTTTTTTAATCGCAGGTGAATGAAGAAAACTACCTTACGCCTTTTGTCCGGGTCAGTAACCAGATAAATAGCGGCGCCCCCAGCGTGGCGGTCACCACGCCGATCGGCAGCTCGGCCGCCAGCAGCGCAACGCGGGCGATCACATCGGCCACCAGCAACACCGCGGCCCCCGCCAGCGCGCAGGCCGGCAGCAGATAGCGCTGGTCGGTCAGGCCGGTGAGCCGCAAAATATGCGGGATCACCAGCCCGACGAAGCCGATCACCCCGGCGAGCGCCACGCTGACACCGACCAGCCAGCCGACCGCCAGCACCAGCAGATTGCGCCACAGATGCAGCGACAGCCCAAGCTGGCGCGCCTGCACTTCGCCCAGCGCCATCAGGTTGAGCGCCCGCCCCTGGCCACACAGCCACAGCAGCACCGGCAGCAGCGCCAGCACCAGCCATTTTTGGCGCCAGTCGACGCCGCCGAAACCGCCCATCATCCAGTACATCAGCTGCCGCAAATCGAGACTGGTGCTGAAATAGACCGCCCAGGTCATCAGCGCGCTGCACACGATGCCCAGCGCCACGCCGACCAGCAACAGTCGCGCATTGGTCAGGCGTCGCCGGCGAGCAAAGCCCAGCAACAAGAAGGTCATCGCCAGCGCACCGGCTATCGCGGCGGCGCTCATCAGCGCCACCGGCAACAAACCGTGCCCCAACAGCACCGTCAGCACCAGCGCAACGCCGGCGCCGTTAGCGACGCCCAGCAGCCCGGGCTCCGCCAGCGGGTTTTCAAACAGCGCCTGCATCACCGCGCCCGCCACCGCCAGGGCGGCGCCGACCAGCATTACCGCCAGCGCGCGCGGCAAACGCAGTTGCCAAACGAACAGTTGCGCCCGATCGCTGAACCACTCTGACGGCCATATCCATTGATCGCCGGCGCAAAGGCTGAACAGCAACGCCACAACCACGCCCAGCGCCAACAGACTGAGCTGGCGTTTATCGCGATAGCGTTGATGTTGCAACAGTAAGGTGAAGGTACGGCTGGTTGGCATGGCGCGGCGATTCCCTGCCGGCCGCTGTCGTGGCCGGATAATTGACGTTTGAGTCGAATATTAGGGGGTTAACGCCGCAAGGGGAAGCCTTGCGTGGATGATGGCGCAGGAAAGCAGCGGCTGGCCTTACCCGTCATCGCAACGGTGATGGCAAAACCAGCCGCCGATAAACTCGGGAATTAACGATGCGGGCCAGTGTTGCCCGGTGGATAAGGCTGGCCGCGGCCGTCATCACAGCGATCAGGGCCACCACGATCGTCATGACGGCGGTCGCGATTATCGCGATCGCCGTGGAACGGATTGCCGCTGCGTTCCGGCTCGCGATGCTCATAGCCTCGCGGCGGCGAAGGTTGCCAGCGTCCGCCGTCCCAGTACAAACCGCGCGCATTGCGCTCACCCAGACCGCGGCCCTGGTGCGCATGCCACCACTGCGGTGGACGCCAGTCGTAGCCATCCCAGTAGTAGCCGCGACGGTCCTGATCCCCCAAATGCAGAGAAACGCCCGGCACGTTGATATCGACGGACACATCAGCCTGCGCCGCCAGCGGCAGCAACAGCGGAAAACACACCAGCAACAGGATCTTTTTCATTTTACCTTCTCACTCTATTTTTCTTGCTGCAGTGGTTATATCAGCGTGCTTATTTAACGACTATCTCGTCGATGCCTATTTTCAGATCGTTTTCGACGGCCTTACACAATCCCTACACTGTTTGTCGCCGCCTTTAATTATCATAACCACTGACAAGGTTTAACGAATAACTGACGTCTCTCAAGCCGCATGACAATTATAATTAAATGGATTCCCACCGGAGGGTAATAAGATGATTAAACGTATAGGTATGTTGCTGGCCGTTGTGGCCCTGACCTCAAGCCTCAGCGCCTGCTGCTGGGGCCCGCACTGGGGCGGCGGCCACCGCGGCGACGGCCCAGGCCATTATTATGGCCGTTATTGAAATGACAAATAAGGCCACCCACCAAATAAGATAAGATATAAGAATATTCCGCAAATGAGATTAAATAAATTTACGCCGTAGTGCTTTAATGAGTAATTTTAATTCTCATATTGCCCACTAGGAATAAACTGAATTTTCCAAAAAAAAGAAAAAGGCCGCGCAAGCGGCCTTTTTTGATGTCACGTCACTCACCCTTTCGGGCTGGCGTTTTCTACCCGGCTTTTCAGCTTCTGCCCCGGACGGAAGGTCACCACGCGGCGCGCCGTAATCGGAATGTCTTCGCCGGTCTTCGGGTTACGCCCCGGACGTTGGTTCTTGTCACGCAGATCAAAGTTGCCAAAACCCGACAGTTTTACCTGTTCGCCATTCTCAAGGGCCCGACGGACCTCTTCAAAGAACAGTTCCACCAGGTCTTTGGCGTCCCGTTTGCTAAGCCCAAGCTTCTCAAACAGGTGTTCTGACATTTCAGCTTTAGTAAGCGCCATAGGTTCAATCCCTCAAGGATGCTTGGAATCGCTGTTTTAGAGCCTCTACGCATTTTGCAACGGTAGCGGCTATCTCCTCTTCTTCCAGTGTACGAGCGGTATCCTGCAATACCAGACTGATAGCCAGGCTCTTGTCACCTTCTGCCACGCCCTTGCCACGGTACACGTCAAACAAGTTTACGCCAACTACCTGATTTGCGCCAACTTTCTTACACTCGGCCAAAATATCTTCTGCGGGGACGTTTTCAGCCACCACAACGGCGATATCACGGCGGTTTGCCGGGAAGCGCGAAATCTCCCGCGCCTGAGGCACGGCGCGGCTCGCAAGCTTGTTCCACTCCAGTTCAAACACCACAGTGCGGCCGTTAAGATCCAGTTTACGTTCAAGTTCCGGGTGAACCACACCGATGAAACCTACGCGTTCGCCATGCAAATAAATCGCCGCACTTTGCCCTGGATGCAGGGCCGGATTGGCTTCCGCCCGGAACTGAATTTCGGATAATTTACCGGTCAGCTCGAGGACCGACTCCAGATCCCCTTTTAAATCATAGAAGTCGACAGGCTTGCGCGCCAGATCCCAATGCTCATCGTGCGTATGGCCGGCGATCACGCCTGCCAGCATGACGTCCTGACGAATACCCAGATCTGCCGCACTATCAGGCACAAAGCGCAAGCCGCTTTCGAACAGGCGCAGACGCGTCTGCTGACGGTTCTGGTTATACACCACCGCAGACAGCAAACCGGTCCACAGCGACAAACGCATCGCCGACATTTCGACCGAAATCGGGCTCGGCAGAATCAGCGCTTCTTCATTCGGGTGCAGCAGTGCCTGCACTTTCGGATCGACGAAGCTGTAAGTGATCGCTTCCTGATAACCGTGATCGACCAGCATGGTCTTCACGCGTTTCAGCGTCAGATCGGCTTCGCGATGCTGGGTCATCACCAGATCGGCACGAACCGGCACATCCGGGATATTGTCGTAGCCGTAAACGCGCGCCACTTCTTCCACCAGGTCCTCTTCGATCTCCATATCGAAACGCCAGCTCGGCGCGACCGCTTGCCAGTTGTCGCCCTGTTCGGTCACCTGGCAGCCCAGGCGGCGCAGAATGTCGCTAACCTGCTCGCTCGGCACCACGTGGCCGATCAGGCGATCCAGCTTCTCGCGGCGCAGCGTGATGGTAGCGCGCTTCGGCAGTTCGTTTTCATGGGTCACGTCAATAATCGGGCCGGCCTGACCGCCGCAGATATCGAGCAACAGACGCGTGGCGCGCTCCATCGCTTTGTACTGCAACGCCGGATCGACGCCGCGCTCATAGCGATGAGAAGCATCGGTGTGCAGGCCGTGACGGCGTGCGCGGCCGGTGATAGACAGCGGGCTGAAGAAGGCGCACTCCAGCAGCACGTCCTGAGTTTCCCCGTTGACGCCGGAATGCTCGCCGCCGAAGATACCGCCCATCGCCAATGCTTTTTGATGATCGGCGATCACTAAGGTGTCGGCGCTCAGTTTGGCTTCGTTGCCGTCCAGCAGCGTCAGGGTTTCCCCTTCTTCCGCCATACGTACCACGATGCCGCCGTCGATGCGGCTCAGATCGAAGGCGTGCATCGGCTGGCCAAGTTCCAACAGCACATAGTTGGTGACGTCTACCACGGCATCGATAGAACGGATACCGCAACGACGCAGTTTTTCACGCATCCACAGCGGGCTTGGTGCCTTGACGTCGATGCCTTTCACCACGCGGCCCAGATAACGCGGGCACGCCTGCGGCGCGTCAACGCGGATCGGCAGCGTGGCGTCGATGGTGGCGGCCACCGGGCTCATGTCCGGCTCGGTCAGCGCAACCTGGTTCAGTACGCCCACGTCTCGCGCAACGCCGATGATGCCCAGGCAGTCGGCGCGGTTCGGCGTGACGCTGATCTCGATGGTGTTGTCGTTCAGTTTCAGATAGTCGCGGATGTCGGTGCCGATCGGCGCATCCAGCGGCAGCTCAATGATACCGTCATGATCGTCGGAAATGCCCAGCTCGGAGAACGAGCACAGCATGCCTTCCGAAGGTTCGCCGCGTAGCTTGGCGGCCTTGATTTTGAAATCGCCTGGCAGCACCGCGCCCACGGTGGCGACCGCCACTTTCAGGCCGGTACGGCAGTTTGGCGCGCCACAGACGATGTCGAGCAGGCGTTCGCCGCCTACGTTAACCTTGGTGACGCGCAGTTTGTCGGCGTTCGGGTGCTGGCCGCACTCGACCACCTCGCCCACGACGACGCCGTTAAACGCGCCGGCAACCGGATCCACGCCGTCCACTTCCAGACCAGCCATGGTGATTTGATCGGATAATGCTTCGCTGCTGATGGCCGGGTTTACCCACTCGCGCAACCAGAGTTCACTGAATTTCATGTGATATTCCCGCCTTACTTAAACTGTTTGAGGAAACGCAGATCGTTTTCGAAGAATGCGCGCAGGTCAGTGACGCCGTAACGCAGCATCGTCAGGCGCTCCATGCCCATACCGAAGGCGAAGCCGGAGTAAACTTCCGGATCGATGCCCACGTTGCGCAGCACGTTCGGATGCACCATGCCGCAGCCCAGCACTTCCAGCCACTTGCCGTTCTTGCCCATCACGTCCACTTCAGCGGACGGCTCGGTGAACGGGAAGTAGGACGGACGGAAACGAACCTGCAGGTCTTCTTCAAAGAAGTTGTTCAGGAAATCGTGCAGCGTGCCCTTCAGGTTGGTGAAGCTGATGTCTTTATCGACGATCAACCCTTCCATCTGGTGGAACATCGGGGTGTGAGTCTGATCGTAGTCGTTACGATAAACACGGCCCGGCGCAATGATGCGGATCGGCGGCTGCTGGTTCTTCATGGTGCGGATCTGCACGCCGGAAGTCTGGGTGCGCAGCAGGCGCGTGGCGTCGAACCAGAAAGTATCGTGGTCGGCGCGCGCCGGGTGATGCCCTGGAATGTTCAGCGCGTCGAAGTTATGGTAATCGTCTTCAATCTCCGGGCCGGTGGCAACGGAGAAGCCCAACTCGCCGAAGAAGGTTTCGATACGGTCGATGGTGCGGGTCACCGGGTGCAGGCCGCCGTTCTCCATGCGACGGCCCGGCAGGGACACGTCGATGGTTTCAGCCGCCAGGCGCGCGTTCAGCGCAGCGCTTTCCAGCGCGTTCTTACGCGCGTTCAGGGCGTCTTGCACCTCTTGCTTGGCCTGGTTGATCACCGCGCCGGCCGCCGGACGGTCTTCCGCCGGTACGTCACGCAGAGACTGCATCTGCAAGGTGAAATGACCTTTCTTGCCAAAATATTCGACGCGCACCAAATCTAACGCGGCAACATCCTGGGCATCTTCTACGGCTGCCTTGGCATTGGCAACCAGCTCTGCGAGATGTGGCATTGCTTTCCTCTTCCTCTGGCCGGGATGGCCCTAAGTAATTGTTATCTATTATTCGAACACGCCTTTGAGCAATCTTCAAAGACTTTTCAATGCGTTGTCGGCCAGGTGACTCACCTGCGCGGCACAGGGCCGGCTGAGCGTCTGCCACCCTCGCCGCAGAATGCGCAAGGCGAGACGATGGCCAAAAACAAAAAAGCCTCCACGAGGGAGGCTTAGGCGCTACTTTTCGTTTCTTTTCTTACGCGCAAAGCCTCCTGATATCAGGCGCTAAAGTAAAAAAAGAAACGAAAAATAGCTGCGTGCATGATTGCGGTACCTTGTCGATGATTGTCCACCAGTGATATAGCGGCGGGCAATGAAAGTCAATATTTGTCGCTGAAAACAAAGATTAAAAGAGGGAGCAAGCTCCCTCTTCTACTGACTTACGCCAGAGCTGCTTTCGCTTTCTCAACCAGTGCGCCGAAGGCCACTTTGTCGAAGACTGCGATGTCAGCCAGGATCTTACGGTCAATTTCGATCGACGCTTTTTTCAAGCCGTTGATGAACTTGCTGTAAGACAGACCGTTCTGACGAGCAGCTGCGTTGATACGTGCAATCCACAGCTGACGGAACTGACGCTTACGTTGACGACGGTCACGGTAAGCGTACTGGCCTGCTTTGATTACTGCCTGGAAGGCAACACGATATACGCGCGAACGGGCACCGTAGTAGCCTTTCGCCTGCTTCATAATTTTCTTGTGACGTGCGCGTGCAATTACACCACGTTTTACGCGAGCCATATGCTCTCTCCTAAAGTCTTATTCTAAATTCAAAAAAAAATGGCTTATGCGTACGGCAGGCACGCGGTAACCAGGACCAGATCGTTTTTAGACACCATGCCTTTCGGACGCAGGTGACGTTTACGCTTGGTTGCTTTTTTGGTCAGAATATGACGCAGGTTGGCATGTTTACGCTTAAAACCACCGCTGCCGGTTTTTTTGAAGCGCTTGGCTGCACCACGTACAGTTTTAATCTTTGGCATTTTAATTAAATCCACTTCGCATTGTTAAACAACGAATCAGTTGGGCGAATAAAACCCACACAGCGCAAGCGCCGCGCGGGTTCCATTACTTGTAAGCCTTACTGTTTCTTCTTAGGAGCGAGCACCATAATCATCTGGCGGCCTTCGATCTTCGTAGGGAAGGACTCGACCACTGCCAGATCCATATCTTCACACAGGTCTTTACGGACGCGGTTAAGCACTTCCATACCGATCTGCTGGTGCGCCATCTCACGCCCGCGGAAACGCAGGGTGATTTTGGCTTTATCGCCATCTTCCAGAAAGCGAATCAGGTTGCGTAGTTTGACCTGATAGTCGCCATCATCGGTGCCAGGACGGAATTTGATTTCCTTAACCTGGATAACTTTTTGCTTCTTCTTCTGTTCTTTCGTCGACTTGCTCTTCTCGTAGAGGAATTTGCCGTAATCCATGATTCGGCAAACTGGCGGTTCGGCATTTGGGCTGATTTCTACTAAATCAACGCCCGCTTCCTCAGCTTTTTCAAGAGCTTCATTCAGACTGACAATACCAATCTGCTCGCCATCGACGCCGGTTAGGCGAACTTCTTGCGCGCGAATTTCTCTGTTAATGCGATTAGGACGCGCCGGTTGAACTCGTTTTCCGCCTTTAATACTTTATTCCTCCAGTTGATGAAGACTACGGCTGCGAATCTCTTTCAGCAGCTTGTCTACGACTTCGTTTACGTCCAGGCTTCCCAGGTCTTTGCCACGGCGGGTACGAACGGCAACTTTGCCTGCTTCGACCTCTTTGTCGCCGCACACCAACATGTAAGGGACTCGACGTAAAGTATGTTCGCGAATTTTAAAGCCAATCTTCTCATTTCTCAAGTCCGCTTTCACGCGAATGCCTGCATCCTGCAGTTTTTTGGTCAATTGCTGGACATAATCGGACTGGCTGTCGGTGATATTCATCACCACCACCTGCACCGGAGCGATCCAGGTCGGGTAGAACCCGGCGTATTCTTCGGTAAGGATACCGATGAAACGTTCCATGGAGCCCAAAATGGCGCGGTGAATCATTACCGGCACGACGCGATCGTTGTTTTCGCCAACATACGAAGCGCCCAAACGGCCCGGCAAGAAGAAATCGAGCTGCACGGTACCACATTGCCATGCGCGATCCAAACAATCATGCAGGGTAAATTCAATTTTCGGTCCGTAGAAGGCGCCCTCACCCGGCTGATATTCAAACGGAATGCCGTTCTCGGTCAGCGCGGCGGCCAGGTCTTCTTCCGCACGGGTCCACATGTCGTCGGTGCCGATGCGCTTTTCCGGACGAGTCGACAGCTTGACGGCAATCTTGTCGAAACCGAAAGTGCCGTACACGTCATACACCATGCGGATGCATTCGTTCACTTCGGCGCGCACCTGCTCTTCGGTACAGAAGATGTGGGCGTCATCTTGCGTGAAGCCGCGCACGCGCATCAGGCCATGCAGGGAACCCGATGGCTCGTTGCGGTGGCAGCTGCCGAATTCGCCCATGCGCAGCGGCAAATCGCGGTACGACTTCAGGCCCTGGTTGAAGATCTGCACATGGCCCGGGCAGTTCATCGGCTTGATGCAGTATTCGCGGTTTTCCGACGCGGTGGTGAACATGGCGTCTTTGTAATTTTCCCAGTGGCCGGTTTTTTCCCACAGCACGCGGTCCATCATGAACGGACCTTTCACTTCCTGGTACTGATACTCTTTGAGCTTCATGCGCACGAAGGCTTCCAGCTCGCGGAAGATAGTCCAACCGTCGTTGTGCCAGAACACCATGCCCGGCGCTTCTTCCTGCATGTGATACAGGTCGAGCTGTTTGCCGATCTTGCGGTGATCGCGCTTGGCCGCTTCTTCCAGACGTTGCAGGTAGGCGTTCAACTGCTTCTTGTCTGCCCAGGCGGTACCGTAGATACGCTGCAGCATTTTGTTTTTGCTGTCGCCGCGCCAGTAAGCGCCGGAAGTTTTCTGCAGCTTGAAATGGTGGCAGAAACGCATGTTCGGCACGTGCGGACCGCGGCACATGTCGACGTATTCTTCGTGGTGATACAGGCCAGGACGATCGTCATGGCTGATGTTCTCATCCAGGATCGCCACTTTGTAGATTTCGCCGCGCTCAGCGAAGGTGTCGCGGGCTTCTTGCCAGCTGACCTTCTTCTTGATGACGTCGTAATCCTTATCGGCCAACTCGTGCATCCGCTTTTCCAGCAGATCCAGGTCTTCCTGCGTCAGGGTGCGGTCGATATCCACGTCATAATAGAAACCGTTGTCGATCACCGGACCGATCGCCATTTTGGTATCCGGCCACAGCTGCTTGATCGCATGACCCAGCAGGTGAGCGCAGGAGTGGCGCATGATTTCCAGACCGTCTTCATCTTTGATGGTGATGATGGCCAGCTGCGCATCCGATTCGATCAGATCGCCGGCATCAACCAGCTCGCCGTTGACGCGGCCGGCGATACAGGCTTTCGCCAGGCCAGGGCCGATATCGCGCGCGACATCCATCGGGGAAACGGGGTGGTCGAAATGACGCTGACTACCGTCAGGAAGAGTAATAACAGGCATTAATAATTCCTTATCTACAGTGGTGACCCACACGACAGATCACATGCAGTACGAAAATTGGATTTTGGGTTTGGTCAGCCAGGTTTCAGATCTCGCCCACAATTGCCAGATTGAAACCTCACTGGGTATACAGAATGGAACGCATACCTTCTCAGCCGCATTCGGCTAAGCGAATAGTATCACTAAAATTGTTCCGGATAAATAAAGTGCCGCCGCCCTCACACTTTCGCCTCATTCGGCGCAAAAACGGTTTTCATGTAGCTGAGGGTGGCCAGCAGGCACAGGCCGTAGCCCAGCAATTCGCAGCCTTCTTCCACCATGTTTTTCACTACCCGGTTATAGCCGTCCAACATCAGCGTTTGCCACAACGCGCTCATGCCGAACAGGCGTGAAAACACCAGAATGCACAGCAGGCCCGCGCACATCATGCCGTAGCCGGGATGCGTCACGAAATCGGCCAGGCCGCGCACCGTCCCCGCAATGTGCCTGGCGGCATGCCACAGGCAGGCCAAGGCGACCGCCAGCGCGAACCACACCCAGGCGCCGTGCCACAGCGCATCGAAGGCGAAGTCCATCTCGCGGATCAACATGCAGAGAAAGAAGCCACCGACCAGCATCCAGGCGGAGCGGCGTTCGGCCTGTCGCCAGGCCGCGGCGAAAAAACCGCCGGCGATGGCGAGCAGCAACAGTTCCTGCGCCGCTTCGGTCAGCGAGGTTTCATGCACAAAATTATGCAGCCAGTGTACGTCGATAAACACCAGGCCGACCAAAGCCGCCAAAAAAGCGCCGTAGAACAGAAAGGCAACGGCCTTCCCCAGCAAAATATGCAGTTCTTGTTTCATAATCACACTCATTATTATTTACAGCGCATCTATGTTATCCACCTGTTCTCAGGGATCGTGGCAATTGATGCCTAATACCGTATACAGCGATAAAGGTGGTCATTAATCACGCCGCAAACAATAAAAACCCCGGCACATGGCCGGGGGGAAGCGCCAGTCTTTCCTGGCTGTCATTTCATCACCGTCAGTATTTCAGGCTCTCATCCCTCTATCATCGAGACGCGCAAACGAGCCTGGAAATTACGCCTGCGGAGATGATACGGTTACACGCCGGGCGTTGGTGTTAACGCCCCACAAGCCTGCCAATGCACTGACCACTGCGCCAATCAACAATGCAAAGAATGACCACAGGGCAGCCCGAGACAATTCGTCCGCAGCCGCGGCAGCCTGTTCGCGCGCCTTCTGTTTCAGCTCAGCATACTCCTGTTTTGCCTGATTGATTTTTGCTTCGGCTTCATCCAAACGCTGATTAACCAGCTGCGCAGTTTTATTTTTGGCGTCGACCAAATTCTTCACAGTCTGGTCTACTTCCTGCGGCGTCATATTGGTATTTTCAACCAGCGCTTTTTTCAGTGTGTCTTGATCCACATCTTGCGAGATGGCCTCACCATGTTTTTTAAGCTTGTCGACCAGTTGCTTAATAATTGCATCGCTATTGTCAGGCTGAAGTGCCAGGGCTTTTACTGCGTCTGCCAAATCAGTCTTGGCCGCATTCAACTGTTGCTGCATGAATTCAGGCTGCAATGACGGAATACCACTTCTTTTAAGCGCCGTAACCACATCACCATGCAGCTGTTCAGGTTCCAACGTGGTGTCTATACCCAACTTGTCAAACACCTTGCCACCCACGTCCGCTAACCCGGTTGCCCCTTTGCCAATCGCTGAACCGGCACCGGAGAGCAAGCTGCCAGAGGTCGAAGCGATAGCACCCAGCGCATTGCCGGTGGCCTTCACTGCAGACCCGACCAGCATCCCGCCCAGCACCGCCGCCACAATCAGTGACGTAGCCCATACCAGGAAGCCATGAATAAGGCCGTCATTAGCAGCCAAACGTCCGGCAATAAAAGCGCCGGCAGCCAAGCTAATAATGATTGAAACAGCGGACCAAATCACTACGGTGGTACCGGCTCCATTGATTGGATCGTCTGACGTCGGATCCACGATGGAAAATCCAAGGCTGGTGCCCAACGTCGACAGCAACAGTGAAACAGCCAATACGGTGATAACACCACCAATGACGCTGCCCCAGGAGATTTTTTTCGCCGCTACCCATTCTTTTGCCACTTCCATAGTAAAACTCCTTTTAAGCTTTTCGATTATAAAGAAATGCCACAAAGCCTTACCAGTATAGAAGTGTTTAATCTCTTAAGCGGTTAAATGGTAGAAACAGTTAAAAATAATTAATCATAATTGCAGCACGGGCGTGCCTACTCTCGGCGACAACACGCTGACAGAGCGTCTTGGCATCACTATCCTTACGTTATTCACGGGTGAACAGGTCTTGAGCTCATAATATGAACCGGTTACTCGCAGTCCTCGTCGTGCTATGCGCGGTATTAGCGACGCTGTATGGGCGGGTGCATTTTGGCGCGCGTTCAGTGCCGCGGGCGATTGCAGTCAATGAAGCGCCGCTGGGGTGTGAGGATGAACCGGAGCTCGCCGGCGAGTGCAACGGCGAAGATGAAACGCCGGCCGACGGTTAATTAACCTTACGAGCTATCCCCATTGCCGCCAGGCACGCGGCAGGCTAGGCTGTTCAGCTCATGGGCCGCCGCGTGGCGGCTTGAACGTTGCACAGGGAGTTTTTTATGACGGGTATTTTGCAGTTATTCCAGGCCATCGGACTGGGTTTGGTGCTGCTGTTGCCGCTGGCCAACCCGCTGACCACGGTGGCGTTGCTGCTTGGGTTGTCCGGCAATATGACGCGCGAAGAGCGCAACCAGCAGTCGCTGATGGCCTCGGTTTATGTGTTCTGCATCATGACGGTGGCGTTTTACGCCGGGCAGGTGGTGATGAACACCTTCGGCATTTCGATCCCCGGCCTGCGCATCGCCGGCGGCCTGATCGTCGCCTTCATCGGTTTCCGCATGTTGTTCCCTCAGCAGAGCCCTGAAGAGGCGCCGGAGGTGGAGAGCAAGTCGCACGAGCTGCGGCACAAGACGTCGGCCAACATTGCCTTCGTGCCGCTGGCCATGCCGAGCACAGCCGGGCCGGGCACCATCGCAATGATCATCAGCTCGGCGTCGAGCGTCAAGGCGAACTCTCTGGGTTTTGAACCCTGGGTACTGGCGGTGGCACCGGTCGCCATCTTCCTGACGGTCGCAGTGATCCTGTGGGGCTGCCTGCTCAGTTCCGGCGCTATCATGCGGTTGGTGGGGAAAAGCGGCATCGAGGCGATCTCGCGCCTGATGGGCTTCCTGCTGGTGTGCATGGGCGTGCAGTTCATCATCAACGGCGTACTGGAGATCATCTCCACCTATACGCCGGCCGCCGCCTAAAGATCAAAAACGGGCGCGTCGTCGCGCCCGTTGCCGTTATTTCCCCGTCGGCGCCTGCGCGCCCAAAATGCCCTTGCCTTCCGGCACTTCGGTAAAACGGCTGAGGATCTCGCTGTAGGTCCTGGCCGGATCCAGATCCGGGAACTGTGCCGGATAGATAAACTTCGCCAGATACTCCAGCCCGACAATGTTGTACGGATGGTTGTAGAAGTTATGGTAGATGCCGTAGAAGCGCCCTTCTTTCACCGCCGACACCTGCGCGAAGCCCGGACGCTGTTTCATGCGGTTGAAAGCCTCATCCACCTGCTGCTGCGTGACACCATAGCCAAACGGCACCGCGGCGTTGGTCTTGCTGGCCCACTGCGAGCCGGAAACGATGTAGGCATCCGGTTTCATGGCGATCACTTTTTCCAGCGCCACGTCGCCGGTCGCGCCCGGTAACAGCGCAGAGCCGATGTTGCGCGCGCCGACCGCCTCTACCAGAGCCCCCCAACCGACGTGAGCATGGGTGAAGCAGCAAGATTCCAGCCCGTTCAGGCCGGCCTTGGCTTCGAAGAATACCAGCGGCTTGGGTTCCACCGCCTGCGTCTTGGCCAGAATGGCCTGATAGTGCTGCTGATAATAATCGGTATATTGTTTGGCTTCACTTTCGCGGTTGAGGGTTTCCCCCAGCAGCGTCACGCTTTTCGGCGTGTTTTCCACCGGCTTGAGCATGGTGTCGATAAACAGCACCGGCACGTTCAACGCCTTCAACTTATCCAGCACGCCGGTTTGGCTCAGGGAAGGTTTGGAGCGCAGCTGGGCGATCATCAGATCGGGCCGCTTGGCGATCACGCTCTCCAGATTCACTTCACCTTTGTCGCTAAAGCCCATATCGATGATATTTTTCGCCGCCGGCCATTTGCTCTGCAAGATAGTCCAGGTCGCCGCGTCACTTTTCTTCAGCAGGTTGTTCCAGGCCACCAGCCGGCCGAACGGGTTGGCACGATCGAGCAGCGCCAGCGTGAGAATGTCGCGCCCGTCCTGCACCACGATGCGTTTCGGTTCTTGCTGGAGGGTGAGCGTCTGGCCGGAGGTGTCGGTCAGGGTCAACGGATAGGTGGTGGCCATCGCCGGAGAGGCTAACACGACGGCGCAAACCAGCGCCGGCAAAGTGATTCGACGGTGCACGAAAGACTCCTTAGTCATGAACACAATCAGGAAATACTAATGAGAATGGCTTGCATTATCAAAGATAACGCCCAGCAACCCGGCGATTAATTGCAAAGGGATGTGTAGAGAGAGGTTGAGAGGCGCGCCGGAGGCGGCGCGCCCAAGGGATCATACCAGGCCGTAGATCAGCGCCGACAGCGCAATCAGGCCCATCACCAGCACGAAGACGTTGCTCGCCGCGCGGTATTTACGCATCGCCGGTACCGCGCGCACCGCGTACATCGGCAGAATGAACAGGATGGCGGCAATCAGCGGGCCGCTGATGGTTTCGATGATGTGCAGCGCGCTGGGGTTCCACACCGTTGCCGCCCAGGTGAGCAGGAACAGCGCCACCGCCGAAATGCGGTGCGTCATACGCGAACTGAGCGGTTTGCCGACCGCGCGCGTGACGCCGTCGATCAGGCTGGTCGCCCCTTCCGTTACCCCCAGCGAGGTGCCGAGATAGGATTTAGCCATTGCCAGCATCGCCATCACCGGGCCGAGATAGGCAATCAGCGGGTTGGAAAACTTGTTGGCCAGGGTGGTCAGCACCGTGATGTTCTGATCTTTCGCCTGCTGCATGTCTTCATGGGACAGGCTCAGCACGCAGCTGAACACGAAAAACAGCACGGTGACGCAGATCAGCACATAGCTGTAGCGCATAATGCGCGCGCAGCGGCGTTCCGCCTTATCGCCATACAGGCTCTTCTGGGTCGAGGCGAAGGAAGAGATGATCGGCGCATGGCTGAAGGAGAACACCATCACCGGCACCGCCAGCCACAGCGAATGCCACAGCCCCGGCGTGTCGAAGCGAGTGGCGGCCAGGCCATGAACGAAGTTGGCGGTATTCCAGCTCGGCATCAGGTACAGCGAAATGCCCATCAGGAACACCAGCAGCGGGAACACCAGCATGCCCATCGCCGCCACGATGCTGTCTTTGCCGCGCAGCAGCACCAGATTCAGTACCACCACCACCGCCAGGCTCAGCCAGATGCGCGGCAGCGGCGCCACGTGGAACTGGTGGATCAGGAAGCTGTCCAGCGCGTTGGTGATCGAAATGCTGTACACCAGCACGATCGGGAAGAACGCCATCAGATACAGCATCATGATGATTTTGCCGGCCAGCACGCCGAAGTGTTCCACCACCACATCGTGAATATTGCCGTCGCGGCTGGAGCCGGAAAGCACGAAGCGGCTGAGCGCACGGTGCGGCAAATAGGTCAGCGGAAAAGCGAACAGCGCCATCAACAGCAGCACCAGCGGGCCGTTCAAACCGGCGTTGATCGGTAAGAACAGCGTGCCGGCGCCCACCGCGGTGGCATAGAGACCGAACATCCAGACGGTGTCGGTTTTGTTCCATTTGGCAGGCTGAGCGGCCGTCAGCGTGCCTGAATCGGGAGAAATCGTACTCATGAGACAGTCTACCTTAATCTGCGGCGCCAACGATTGCGCCTAACGGGATATCCTTCTCCGCGAACTTTTTAATAGTAATCAGTGAATTAAAGCGATATTTCATACTTACGCCTGATGGAAGGACGGCAAAGGATAATGAAAAATACCCTGCGGGTCTATGTTTTATCGGCCGAACGGACGATTTGCGAACAGGAAATGCTGAAAAAACCGGCACAGGCAGGAAAAACTAAGGGCCCCTTGCGGAGCCCTTAAGCGATTTACTTCTTCGCGTCCGGATGATCCGGCACCTCGGCGCTGCCCATCTCCTTCTCGTCACGGATCATCGAGCGGTCTTTACGCACGTCGGCCACGTCGGAGGCGCTCACCGGTTTGGCGCTGTTGCCCCAGCTGGTGCGGATGAAGTTCACCACGTCCGCCACCTGCTGATCGTTCAGACGCCAGCCAAACGGCGGCATGGTGATGTTGGACACCGCCCCCTGCACCGCCGGCGTAGTGTTGCCGGTCAGCACGATGTGGATCAGCGAGGTCGCGTCCTCGGTCTGCACCACCGGGTTGCCCTTCAGCGACGGGAAGGCGCGCTTGTAGCCCACGCCGTCGGTGCGGTGGCAGGCCGCGCAGTTATCGACATACAGCGCCGCGCCGGGCTTGCTGTCGTCGCCGCGCCACAGATCCTTGGCCACGCTGTCTTCGACCGGAGCCGCCTGCTGCTTGCCGTCTTTCGGCGGCAGCGATTTCAGGTAGCGTGCGATGGCGGTCAGATCGTCGTCGCTCAGGTATTGCAGGCTGTGCTCCACCACGTCGCTCATGCCGCCAAACACGATCGCCTTATCGTTACGGCCGGTTTTCAGGAACTCGGTCAGCTCGGCTTCGCTCCAGCTGCCCAGGCCATCCTTGCGGTCGCTGCGCAGGCTGGAAGCCACCCAGCCGTCGATCGGCGCGTTGCTGCCGGACAGGTAATCGTCGCTTTCGCTGTTGCTCAGCGCTTTTTCCTGCATGGTGATGCTGCGCGGGGTATGGCAGGCACCGCAGTGGCCCAGGCCTTCCACCAGATAACGGCCGCGCTCAATCACCGGATCGGCCTTGGCGTCAGCCACGAAGTCCGCCGGCGACGGTGCGAACATGCCGCGCCAGATGCTCAGCGGCCAGCGCATCGACAGCGGCCACGGGATATCGGAATCCTTGTTGGCCTGCTCCACCGGCTGCACGCCGTGCATGAAATAGGCATACATGGCGCGCATGTCGTCTTCTTTCACCAGCGCGAACGACGGATACGGCATCGCCGGGTACAGGGTGCTGCCGTTTTTGGCTACGCCCTTACGCACCGCGTTGTCGAAATCCTCGAAGCTGTAATCGCCGATGCCGGTTTTCTTGTCCGGCGTGATGTTGGTGGAGTAGATGGTGCCAATCGGCGTCTCCATCGCCAGACCGCCGGCGAAGGTTTTGCCGCTCTTGCCGTCGGTGTGGCAGGCCACGCAGTCGCCGGCGCGCGCCAGGTATTCACCGCGCTTGATAAGCTCGCTGCTGACGGTGGCGTCCTGCGCCCAAACGGAAAAACTCACTGCACTGAGAACCAGTGCCGGTACAAATGCTTTCATCGTTCGCCGTCCTTATGCCTGCACCAATGGGCCTGGGTTTTTCAGATACTGCTCGCGAATAGCGCGGGCAGACCAATAAGCCAATGCCGCCACGGTGCCGGTCGGGTTGTAGCCCAGCCCCTGCGGGAAGGCCGATGCACCGATCGAGAACACGTTGTGCACGTCCCAGCTCTGCAGATAGCGGTTGACCGCACTGGTCTTCGGATCTTCCCCCATTACCGCGCCGCCGTTCATGTGGGTGGTCTGGTAACTGGTGGTGTCGAAGTGGCTGTTGGCGTTTTTCGGGCTGCCGGCGATCAGTTTCGGGTTCATCGCCTTGGCGATCGGTGCCATCTTGTCGTACATGAACTGCGCCATCTTGATGTCGTTCTCCTGCCAGTCGAACGTCATGCGCAGCAGCGGCTGACCAAAGACGTTCTTGTAGTTGGGATCGAGATCCAGATAGTTGTTGCGGTACGACTGGTGCGCGCCGTGAGCGTCCATCGAAACGTGGTGGGTGTAAGCATCCGCCACCGCCGCTTTCCACTTGCTGCCCCAGGCCGGGGTGCCCGGCGGGGTCGGCAGGCCGGAGATCGGCTTGGTGCCCGCCTGGTTGACCCAGAACGGCGAACCGCCGACGAAGCCTTCTTTGGCGTGGTCGAAGTTATCGGCGTTGAAGTCGTCTACGCCCACGCCGTTGCCGCCGGCGCCGATGAACGGGTTGGTGAACACGTCTTTATCGAAGAACGCCTTGATGGTGGTCATGTTCTGGTAGGCGAAGTTGCGCCCGACCACGCCTTCGCCGGTCACCGGATCGTAAGGCTTGCCGATGCCGGACAGCAGCATCAGGTGCACGTTGTGGAACTGGAACGCGCCCAGGATCACCAGATCGGCCGGCTGTTCAATCTCGCGGCCCTGCGCATCGACGTAGTTCACGCCGGTAGCGCGGGACTTGTCGTCGGTCAGATTGACCTTCAGCACGTTGGCGTTGGTGCGCAGCTCGAAGCGTTTCTCCATGCGCAGCGCCGGCAAGATGTTGACGTTCGGCGAAGCTTTGGAATACATGTAGCAGGCGTAGCCGCTGCAGAAACCGCAGAAGTTGCACGGGCCCATCTGCGCGCCGTACGGGTTGGTGTAAGAGTCCGAGGTGTTGGCGGACGGCAGGTTGTAAGGGTGATAACCCACCTCCAGCGCCGCTTTCTCGAACAACTGGGCGGAGTAGGTATTTTTCTGCGCCGGCAGCGGGAAGTCGCTGGAGCGATCCGCCGCAAAGCGGTTGCCGCCCTTCTGCGCCACTTTCTGCCCTTTGATGGTCCAGGCGGTGCCGGAGGTGCCGAACACTTTCTCCGCTTTGTCGAAGAACGGTTCCAGCTCGTCGTAGGTCACGCCGAAGTCCTGGATGGTCATGTCCTTCGGAATGAAGTTTTTGCCGTAGCGCTCTTCATAGTGGCTGCGCATGCGCAGTTCGATCGGATCGACGCGGAAATGCACGCCCGACCAGTGCAGGCCGGCGCCGCCGACGCCGGTGCCCGGCAGGAACGCCGCCAGCTGGCGGTAAGGCACCGCGGTCTGGCTGCTGTTATGCCGAATGGTGACGGTGCTTTTCGACAGATCCTGGAACAGCTTGCGGCGGATGTTATAGGTCAGCTCGTCGATCACCTGCGGATAAGACCCGTCCGGATAGGTGTCGCGCATCGGGCCACGCTCCAGCGCCACCACGTTGAGGCCGGCCTCGGTCAGCTCTTTGGCCATGATCGCGCCCACCCAGCCGAAGCCGACGATCACCGCGTCTACTTTTTTCATTACCGTTGCCATGGTTAGCCCCTCTCCCCACGAATCGAGACCGGCGGGAAGGGATAACGCTCCCCTCGCTCAACCCAGTCCATAAAATCGGCGCGCGCGCCCGGAAAATTAATCAGCTTCCAGCCCACCATGTCTTTGTTGCCGCCATGGATAGGATCACTGAAGAAACCTTCGCGGGTGTTTTGCAGCAGATAGGAGAAGAACAGTTTCGACGGCAGCTGCTGGAACTCCGCCTCGCCGGACTCGAACTTTTGCAGCATGGCGTCTTGCTGCGCGCCATCCAGTTCGGCGAAGGGCTTGCCGGCGGTTTTCTTGCTGTAGGCATCGGCGTCACTGATGCCGAGGTTGTAGATTTGCTTGGGCACCAGCGGCAACTGATAGCCCATCTCTTTCGGCACATCGGGGTTGAACGGCCCCTGCATGTACCAGATGGAGCCGGTGGCGTACGGGGTATTCATCTGACGATCGATAAACTCCGGCACGCCGGCTTCCAGTGCGCCGGGGCCGCGTTCGTCGGCCGGGATCAGGCGCGCGACAGCGGCCTTGATGAAGGCCCACTCTTCCGGGGTGAAAAAGGTCGGTTGATAATCGTTCTGCGTTGAGGTGTTCGAGGCCGCGACCGCCGGTGTCGGTGCCGTCAGCGCGCCAACGCCGCTGCCACCAATTACCGCCGCAGGAATTAAGGTCATCGATTTCAACAAGAAATCGCGCCGCGAATTGTTGGTTTTATGATTCGACATGTCACATTCCATCCAAAGATAGTCACAACTATTTAACCGCAACCTTGCGATCGATACGGGTTTTTAAAATAATTTGTTACTTATTTGTATATTTATTGAAGGTCACAATGCGTTCAAACGCAAAAATGTTACCGGTAACTTATTGAATGAACGTAAAGATTTATCCGCTAACGTAAATTTAACTTTTCGTGCGGTTTTTCCGATAAGCGGTGAGGAAATAACGAAAAATGAGAAGTAGGTCGCGCACTGGAACGGCGCCGGAAACAAAATCGGCCGCGTTCAGCGGCCGATTCGACAAGGAAGAGGGTTACTGCGACATCGCCTGGTAGGCGGTGGTCACCTTCCACAAATAGCGCGGCGCCTGCGGCGCCGGGTGCTTTTTCTGGATGTGCTGATAAAACTCGTCCGGGCTCATCTGATTGATGCGATTCACCGCCACGCGCTTGTCCGAGGAGAAGGTGCGCAACATGGCGCCCGCCCCGTTCACGTACGAAACGATGGTGGCGTAACGCAGGGTCTGTGGGTTGTTGATCCCGGCTAGCTGCTGGCTTTGAAGAATATTGATATAGGCCGTTCCCAGATCAATATTGACCGCCGGATCCTTCAGCTCACGCGAGCTGGGTTGCCCGTTTCGTCCTTTCATGCGATAGGCGTCGCGGCCGGCGGTAGAAGCCTTAAGCTGCATCAATCCCACTGCGTTCGAGGTGCTGACCACGTTCGGGTTAAACCCGGACTCCACCTGAATAATCGCTTTAATCAGCGTTTCGTCAACGCCGTAGTTGCTGGCGGCCTGACGAATGTAATCGTTATAAGCAACCGGGGTGCCTGTGCGGTTTACCGGTGCCTGCGGAGGGGGTTTTAACCAACCGCCGCGCGTTGTGCCACTGCCTGAAATATTGCTTGCCGTTTGCGGGTCTTTGGCGCACCCCGACAAAAGCAAAATTGCCGTAAGGCAACCTATTTTTGTTTTCACAGAATCCCTCACTCCTTTCAATGAGTTGCGTAGCATATACAACTTGTAAGGACACCTGCAGTAATTTTTTGGGCTAATCTCAAGGTATCCATATACCAAGAGGTGATTTATGAGTCAATCTGCAACAAACTGCTTTGTGGTGACTTTTCGCTATCAGGAAGAAGGATTAACCGACCTGGCGAAGCTGACCGGGCAATTGACGCGCGAAGGTTTTGTCACGTCGGTGACAGACGAAAATGGCGTTCACCATGAGCTCGGCAGCAACAGTTTTGCGTTCATAACCGTTCTGGATCAAGAGGATGTACAGCGCCTGGCGCAGGGATTCGGGCAGTTGGCATTGGGAAAACAGCCGGAGGTGACGATATGCGCCTGTGAGGACTACCTTCAGCGGTTACATACTGATACATAAAATGCTATAACTCCCCGGACGGTATTATTTTTTCAGTTGGAGAAATACCCCGCCGGCGGTGGGCAAGTGACGCTTGACTTCGCTTCAATTGATATTGATAATCATTTTCATTTGAACCAGGAGACGTCATCATGCCATTGATAAGTTGTGCTTTTCGTCGCAGTCGTCCTTCCCGCGCTGCCGCACTGTTACGCCCTTTCACGCTCGCCTGTCTGCTGCTCGGCGCCGCCTTGGTCAGCCAAAACGCGCTGGCGGAAAAAAAGCTGCGCGTGGTGACGACCTTTACCATCATTCAGGACATTGCCCAGAACGTGGCGGGTGATGCCGCCGTGGTGGAATCCATCACCAAGCCGGGCGCCGAGATCCACGACTATCAACCGACTCCGCGCGACATCGTCAAAGCGCAGCACGCCGACCTGATCCTGTGGAACGGCATGAACCTGGAACGTTGGTTCCAGCGCTTCTTCGAGAACATCAAACAGGTGCCGGCGGCGGTCGTGACCGAAGGCATCACCCCGCTGCCGATCCGCGAAGGGCCGTATAACGGCAACCCGAACCCGCATGCCTGGATGTCGCCAAGCAACGCGCTGGTGTACATCGAGAACATTCGCAAAGCGCTGGTGGAGCACGATCCGGCCCATGCGGAAACTTATAACCGCAACGCCAAAGCCTACGCAGAGAAAATCGGCGCGCTGGACGCCCCGCTGCGCGAACGCCTGGCGCGCATTCCGGCCGCACAGCGTTGGCTGGTGACCAGCGAAGGCGCCTTCAGCTACCTGGCGCAGGACTATCAGCTGAAAGAGGTTTATCTGTGGCCGATCAACGCCGATGAGCAAGGTTCGCCGCAGCAGGTGCGCCGGGTGATCGACGCGGTGCGCGCCCACCATATTCCGGTGGTGTTCAGCGAGAGCACCATTTCCGACAAGCCGGCCAAGCAGGTGGCGAAAGAAACCGGCGCCAAATACGGCGGCGTGCTGTACGTGGATTCGCTGTCCACCCGCGACGGCCCGGTGCCGACCTATATCGACCTGCTTAACACCACCGTGCAAACCATCGCCAAAGGATTCGATCAATGACCCATGAACCGTTTGTCCGCCCTGAATTGAACGTGGACGACGTCACCGTGACCTACAACAACGGACACACTGCCATTCACAACGCCAGCTTTACCCTGGGCGGCGGTTCGATCTGCGCGCTGGTCGGCGTCAACGGCAGCGGTAAATCAACGTTGTTCAAAAGCATCATGGGCCTGGTCAGGCCCACCGCCGGCCGGGTGTCGCTCAGCGACAAACCGGTGGCGGACGCGCTGAAAAAGAACCTGATCGCGTACGTGCCACAGACCGAAGACGTCGATTGGAACTTCCCGGTGCTGGTGGAAGACGTGGTGATGATGGGCCGCTACGGCAAGATGAATTTCCTGCGCATTCCTTCGCGCGAGGATCGGTTGCGGGTCGACAAGGCGCTGGAACGCGTCGGCCTGAGCGAGCTGCGCAGCCGGCAGATCGGCGAGCTGTCCGGTGGCCAGAAGAAGCGCGTGTTCCTGGCGCGTGCGCTGGCGCAACAGGGCACCGTGCTGCTGCTGGATGAACCGTTCACCGGCGTGGATGTGAAAACTGAGAATGCCATTATCGAGCTGCTGCGCGCATTGCGCGACGAGGGGCATTTGATTCTGGTCTCCACCCACAACCTCGGCAGCGTGCCGGAGTTTTGCGATCGGGTGATCCTCATCAATCGCACAGTGCTGGCCGCCGGCCCGACCGAGACCACCTTCACCCAGAGCAACCTGGAGCAGGCATTCGGCGGCGTGCTGCGCCATATTAACCTCTCCGGTCCGGATCTGCACGACGACAACGATCCGCGCACCGTTACGGTGTTGACCGACGATGAGCGCCCGGCGGTGTTCTACGGCCATACCAAGAGCGATCCGCCAGCCAACAGCCAGGCCAGGGAGAAACAATCCTGATGCTGGACCTTCTGCTGCAACCTTTCAGTTACAACTATATGGTGAAGGCCATCTGGGTCAGCGCCATCGTCGGCGCCGCCTGCGCGTTCCTGTCCGCCTACCTGATGTTGAAAGGGTGGTCGCTGATGGGCGATGCGCTGTCGCACTCGGTGGTGCCCGGCGTGGCCGGCGCCTACGCCCTCGGCCTACCCTACGCCGCCGGCGCCTTCTTCACCGGTATGCTGGCGGCGCTGGCGATGACGCTGGTGCGCCATATCACCCGGCTGCGCGAAGACGCCATCATCGGCTTTATCTTCTCCACCTTCTTCGCCGTCGGCCTGCTGATCGTGTCGCTCAACCCCACCTCGGTCAACGTACAGTCGATCATCTTCGGCAATATCCTCGGCATCGCCGACGAAGACGTGCTGCAGGTGGAAATCATCATCGGCGTTTCGCTGCTGATCCTGTGCCTGGTATGGAAAGATCTGCTGGCGGTGTTCTTCGACGAAAGCCACGCAGTGTCGATCGGCCTGTCGCCGCTGCGGCTTAAGATCCTGTTCTTCACCCTGCTCAGCGCCTGCACCGTCGCCGCGCTGCAAACCGTCGGCGCCATTCTGGTGATCGCCATGGTGATCACCCCGGGCGCCACCGCCTACCTGCTGACCGACCGTTTCAGCCGGCTGGTGATCATCGCCATCATCATCGGCGCGTTGACCAGCGGCGTCGGCGCCTACCTGAGCTTCTTCCTCGACGGCGCCACCGGGGGCGTGATCGTCACCCTGCAAACGCTGGTGTTCCTGGCGGCGTTCTTCTTCGCGCCGAAACACGGCCTGCTGGCGGCAAAACGTCGCGTAGCACAGTCACAAACCGGAGGCCGCTGATGGACACGCTCTACCAACTGCTCAGCGAACCCTTCGCCTACCCGTTCATGCAGCGGGCGATCGTCGCCGCCATCGTCACCGGCGTAGTGTGCGCCGTGCTCTCCTGTTATCTGGTGCTCAAAGGGTGGTCGCTGATGGGCGACGCCATCTCGCACGCGGTGCTGCCCGGCATCGTGGTGGCGTTCGTGGTCGGCATCCCGCTGGCGATCGGCGCGTTCCTCTCCGGCATCTTTTGCGCGGTAGCCACCGGCTACCTGAAAGAGAACAGCCGGGTAAAAGAAGACACGGTGATGGGCATCGTCTTTTCCGGCATGTTCGCCTTCGGCCTGGTGCTGTTCTCGCGCATCGACACCGACCAGCACCTGAGCCACATTCTGTTCGGCAACATGCTGGGCATTACCGACGGCGAGCTGAAGCAAACCCTGCTGATCGCCGGCATCACCCTGGCGGTGGTGCTGCTCAAGCGCAAAGACTTCATGCTGTACTGCTTCGATCCGCATCATGCGCGGGTGATTGGCCTGCCGGTCAAGCTGCTGCACTACGGGCTGCTGTGCCTGCTGGCGATGACCATCGTCGCCTCGCTGCAGGCCGTGGGGGTGATCCTGGTGATCGCTATGCTGATCGCCCCTGGCATCATCGCCTTTATGCTGTGCCGCCGCTTCGATCGCATGCTGATGGTGGCGACGGTGGTGTCGGTGTTCTCTTGCGTGCTCGGCACCCTGATCAGTTTCCACATCGACGGCGCCACCGGGCCCTGCATCGTCATTGTGCAAGCCGTGCTGTTCGTTATCGCTTTGTTGTACAGTAAATTGCGTCCGTTACAGCGTAACCAAACCGCCCTGAGCGGCAGTTAAGCGCCCCTCTGATGCGGCGGTGATCACCGCCGCATCCTGTTTCCCCTGCTCGCTTATCCGTTGTCATCAAGTTGCAACCGGTATTGCGCTTAAATTAATCAATAGGGTATATACTTTGAGCTGGCGAGGCGCTGAAAAAATCGCCACCTTTGACGCCGGCTGTGCGCCGCGTCGTGTTTTCACCACGGGAAAGACGCTAACCTAATGAATTATCAGGCAGCACAGAGGGGGAAATACCATGTGGCAAGCCGTTAGCCGTCTGTTAAGTGAACATCTTGGCAGCGCAGAGATACGCGAAAGGATTGAACTGCCCGGGGGCGACATTCACCCGGCGTGGCGCGTGAGTTACGGTGACAACGAAGTGTTCGTGAAATGCGACGCCCGTGAACAACTGCCGATATTCACCGCCGAGGCCGATCAGCTGGCGTTGCTGGCGCGCAGCAAAAGCGTGCGGGTGCCGGAAGTGTACGGCGTCGGCAGCGATCGCGACTACAGCTTCCTGCTGCTGGAGTATCAGCAGCTGAAACCCCTCGACGCCCACGGCGCCTACTGCCTGGGCCAGCAGCTGGCGCACCTGCACCAGTGGAGCGAGCAACCGCAGTTCGGTCTCGACTTCGACAGCGATCTGACCACCACCCCGCAACCCAATGCCTGGCAGCGCCGCTGGTCGGAATTCTTCGCTGAGCAGCGCATCGGCTGGCAGCTGCAGCTGGCGGCGGAGAAAGGCATGACCTTCGGTGACATCGACGACATCGTCGATCGGGTGTATCTGCGCTTGCAGCACCACCAGCCGCAGCCTTCCCTGCTGCACGGCAACCTGTGGCCGGGCAACTGCGCGATGACCGCCCACGGGCCGATTCTGTTCGACCCGGCCAGTTACTGGGGCGACCGAGAGTGCGATTTGGCGATGCTGCCGCTGTATCCGGAACTGCCGCCGCAGATCTACGACGGCTATCAGAGCGTGTGGCCGCTGGGTGCCGGGTTTATCGAGCGCCAGCCGCTGTATCAGCTGTACTACCTGCTCAACCGCAGCAACCTGTTCGGCGGCCAGCATCTGGTGGCTGCGCAACGCGCGGTGGAAGCGCTGTTGCAACCCGAGGCGTCGTAACGTTCCGGGGCGCCGCTCGGCGCCCCGTTCATGGCTCAGGCCGCGCCGGCCAATTGCCCCAACAGGCGGATCACGAACCAGGCGATCACCGCAATCACGATCGGCAGGATATACAGCGGGAAATACTGCAGGAAGATGGTGTGGTGTGGCAGCGTGATGCGCGCCTCCAGCTGCTGGCGCGTGTGTCCTTCGCTGCCCTTGGCCTGCTCCAGGATCATCTGGTCTTCCAACCCTTCGCGGATGAACTTGACCTGGCGCGACATGCGCGCGCCGGAAGCCTGCAGCGCCAGCCCGACGAAGATCAGTATGTAGATGATGATGAACATCAGATTGGCGCCGCTGAACAGGCTTTTATCCACATCAGGCACCGGCGAGTTGTACCAGAAAAGATTCAGGAACGGCGTATTGAAACGCACCATGTCCACCATCACATGGACAAAATCCAGCATCACCGCGTTGATGCCCTTGGTTTTTTCACTGTGTTGATAGACAAAGCCCAGCACGGAAATCAGCGTCGACAGCAACGCCGGAATAAAAACTACCCATCCCAGAATGCGTTTCAAAATGGCGATACGCCCGGCCTGTTGATACGTCATGTGTTCCCCTTGTTAGCGACGTAACCGAATCGGCTAAGTCTACCTGCAGTTGGCGAAACTCGCCCACCGTTTTCTTCATTCCCGCTGTGCTACAAGCTTAGCCGAATTCGCCGAAATCAACTGCTTAACGACGTTCGCGCACTATCATTGAAGAGATAACGTTATCCGTTAAGTCAGAGGCCGTCATGATTCGACTGATTATCTTATTGCTGGGCGCGCAGGCGCTGCACGGCCAGCGCCGCCTGCTGGTGCTGTTCGGTTGGCTGTGGATAGCCGCAGGGGCGCTGATGCTGTTCGACATCCTGCAGGATGGCCGGTCCGTACTGGCGCTGGATGCGCTGGCGATCATCCTGGCGCTGGAGGGGCTGGTGGCGATATCCGCCGCGCTGGTGATCGGCTCTTCGGCCAGCCGGCCGGTGCTGCTTAAGGGGCTGGGCTTCGTGTTTATGGCCTTTTTAATGTTGGACGTGCCCGCAGACGATAACATCGTCGCCACCGTGGTGTTTGGCAGCGCGCTGCTGCTCGACGGCGCCGTGCGCATCGCCTCCTCTACGGTGATTCAACACAGCCGATGGAAAACCGTGGCGCTGGCGGGCGGCGGCGAGATCCTGCTTTCGTTGATGATTTTTGTCGGCTGGCCGGCGCCGCATCGGATGACGGTGCCCTTTTGCCTCGGTGTAATGATGGTGCTTTCCGGCTGGGCTTTATTGCGTATCGCCCGGAGACTGACAAGCTTTTCTCTGAATCAGCACCCAACCCGGCAGCCTCCGCACCCGGCGGATGAGGCTGCGCCGCTCACGGTGTATGTCTGGACACCGATTGGTGCGGCTAAAGATCCGCGTCGGCGTTACATCGTCGACCGATACATCGCGGCGGTCGACGACGGTGGCAATATCTCCACCGGTCATGCCGCCCTGGCGCTTGCGCCGGATGTGTATATCAGTCACTACCCCCTCAACGACATCAGCCATTCCGTTCAGGATTTCCGCCAGTTGTTGCATGCCGGCGAACAGAACAACGTCGACGGACGTTTCCTGCCCGACCTGTCGGGCGAGATCGCCGCCTGGTGCCCCCCGGACAAGAAAATTCAGTTCTATCGCTATAACCCGGTGGCGCTGCGCGCATTCTGGTTGCGGTATCGGCAGGACGCAACTTACAACCTGACCCGGCGCAACTGTTCCACCACGGTCATCGGCGCGCTCGACAGTGCGCTGGAGGGCGTGCTGGGCGATAAACATCTGTGGCGCCGTTTTCTGTTACTGGTGCTGGATCCCAACCTGTGGATGCTGGCGGTACTGCGCAGCCGTGGCGAAAGCATGACCTGGACGCCGGGGTTGGTACTGGACTATGCGCGCATGTTGCAACAGGTCACCGAGCGTCAACACCAACGCTGGTGGCTAAAGTTGCGCGAGATGTGGAATATCCTTCGCTTTGGCAAAAGCCAAACGCGCAGGCAAAGATTTTAGTCTCGCCACCGGCGATGATAGAGTATCGGGCACATTCACCCGCGCCGGCAGGAGTTAACCGTTAATGGCTTATTCGCAACGCATTGAAACCGCAATTTTTGATATGGACGGCTTGTTGATCGATTCGGAACCGCTGTGGCTGCAGGCCGAGCTGGATATCTTCGGCGCGTTGGGTCTGGATCTGTCCGATCGCCACAAACTGCCGGACACCCTGGGGCTGCGCATCGATCTGGTGGTGAAGATGTGGTACCAGGCGATGCCATGGCAAGGGGTTTCGCTCGATGAGGTGTCGGCGCGGATTATCGAGCGCGCCATCGAGCTGGTGCACGAGACACGCCCGCTGCTGCCGGGCGTCCGCCAGGCGCTGGAGCTATGCCGCGAGCAGGGGCTGAATATCGGCCTCGCCTCCGCCTCGCCGCTGCACATGCAACAGCAGGTGCTGAAGATGTTCGATCTTGAGGGCTACTTCGATCAGCTGGTTTCCGCCGAATACCTGCCGTACAGCAAACCGCACCCGGAGGTCTACCTGATCGCCGCCGAACGGCTGGGCAGCGATCCGCTGCGCTGCATCACGCTGGAAGACTCCTTTAACGGCATGATCGCCACCAAGGCCGCGCGCATGCGTTCCATCGTGATCCCGGCCGCCGAATACCGCCACGATCCGCGCTGGGCGTTGGCGGACCACCAGTTGGAGACCCTGGAACAGCTCACCCCCGCCCATTTTGCCTGACCTGCGGCGTCGGCCACCGGCGCCCTGGCTTTACGGCTCTACGGCATAAAAGGGATCCGCGCTGCAAAACAAACGAAACAGCGTTTCATTATTATTGAATTGGCATGCTGTTGTTATTATGCTGGGCGGCAGAGAAAGCGACGGCCCGCGTAGCGTTGTCACTGCCACGCAGCGCTCTTCGCGGCCGCCGCTTCCTCCCGCCGCCGCACACTGAAAACCGCCTTCGTTTCTCTCCGTTCTGCACCGCCTATCGCCCGCTTTTTATTCTCACCCGTCGAAATCGATGATTTGTTACGCATTGCCGTAACAAGCCGTTGTAAAACCGGGGAAAATAAACAATTGGTTACAGGGTAACTGCTTCCACTACTGGGAATTTTCCCATATACTGGATAAATTAACAGTTTACCAGCCGGAATCGCAACAGCATGACCGCGGAAGGACACCTTATATTCTCTGTCGCTTGCGCGATCTTCGCCAAGAAGGCGGAAGTGACGCCAGAGCTGGCTACCGGCGACTGGTGGCACATCATACCCGCCGCGCTGCTGACCTCACTGCTGCCGGATATCGATCACCCCAAATCGGTGTTGGGTCAGCGTCTGCGCTGGATTGCCCTGCCCATCGCCCGCGCCTTCGGCCACCGCGGTTTCACCCACAGCCTGCTGGCGATCGCCGGCGGCATGGCGCTGTTCCAGCTGGACGTGCCGCGCAGCTGGCCGATCCCGGCCGACGCGCTGCACGCCATGATCATCGGTTACTTCAGCCATCTGCTGGCCGATATGCTCACTCCCGCCGGCGTTCCGCTGCTGTGGCCATGCCGCTGGCGTTTTCGCCTGCCGCTGCTCAACTCGCAAAAAGGCAATCAGCTCGAGCGCGTGCTGTGTCTGTGCCTGGTGGCGTTTGCCATCTGTTGGCAAGGTGATTTCACCCTGCCGGTGCAATCCTATGTCGAGCAAATCAGAAATATCAGACTCTGATCACAAAAACCCGCTCAACCCATCACCTCCATGTATATAAAACGAACAAAAACACACAAAAAGCTATATCAAATTCCATTTGGATATAAGTAGGCCACTCGGCAAACTGTTACGATATTTACATCGCGACATACGTGATGCGTAGTCGTTTTTATAAGAAAGATTATTGGAGACATTGGGGATGAATCTTCCGCTCGTGATTAACGTGCTGGTGTTTGTCGCGCTCCTGTTGCTGTTGGCGCAAACCCGCCACAAGCAATGGAGCCTGGCGAAAAAAGTGCTGGTCGGCCTGGTGGTCGGCGTGGTGTTCGGCCTGGGCCTGCAGCTGGTGTACGGCGCCGACAACCCGGTACTGAAAGAATCCATCAGCTGGTTCAACATCGTCGGCAACGGCTATGTGCAACTGCTGCAAATGATCGTCATGCCGCTGGTGTTCGCCTCGATCCTGAGCGCGGTGGCCAAGCTGCACAACGCCTCTTCTCTGGGCAAAATCAGCGTCCTGACTATCGGTACGCTGCTGTTCACCACGCTGATCTCGGCGCTGGTGGGCGTGCTGGTCACCAACCTGTTCGGCCTGACCGCCGAAGGCCTGGTGCAGGGCGCGCAGGAAAGCGCGCGCCTGACGGCGATCCAGACCAACTACGTGGGTAAACTGGCCGACCTGACCGTGCCGCAGATGGTGCTGTCGTTCATTCCGAAAAACCCGTTCGCCGATCTGACCGGGGCCAGCCCGACGTCTATCATTAGCGTGGTGATTTTCGCCACCTTCCTCGGCGTGGCGTCGCTGCAGCTGCTGAAAGACGACAAGCCGAAAGGCGAGCGCGTGCTGGTGGCTATCGACACCCTGCAGGCCTGGGTGATGAAGCTGGTGCGCCTGGTCATGAAACTGACGCCGTACGGCGTGCTGGCGCTGATGACCAAAGTGGTCGCCGGTTCCAACATTCACGACATCGTCAAACTCGGCAGCTTCGTGGTGGCCTCATACATCGGTCTGGCCATCATGTTCGTGGTGCACGCTGTGCTGCTGGCCTTCACCGGCGTTAACCCGATGAAGTTCTTCCGCAAGGTGTGGCCGGTGATCACCTTCGCCTTCACCAGCCGCTCGAGCGCCGCCAGCATTCCATTAAACGTGGAAGCGCAGACCCGCCGCCTGGGCGTGCCGGAATCCATCGCCAGCTTCTCGGCGTCGTTCGGCGCCACCATCGGCCAGAACGGCTGTGCGGGCCTCTACCCGGCGATGCTGGCGGTGATGGTTGCGCCGACCGTCGGCATCAACCCGCTGGATCCGGTGTGGATCGCCACCCTGGTCGGCATCGTCACCATCAGCTCCGCCGGCGTGGCGGGCGTGGGCGGCGGCGCCACTTTCGCCGCGCTGATCGTGCTGCCGGCGATGGGCCTGCCGGTGACGCTGGTCGCCTTGCTGATTTCGGTCGAACCGCTGATCGACATGGGCCGTACCGCGCTGAACGTCAACGGCTCCATGGCGGCGGGCACCATCACCAGCCAGCTGATGAAACAAACCGACAAAGCCGTGATGGACAGCGAAGACGAAGTCGAATTGGCTCACCGTTAACGCCGTCTCAAAACGAAAAACCGGGGATTATCCCCGGTTTTTTTATGCCCCGTGTTCGGTCGTTACGGCCGCTCGCCGTTCGCCAGCCGCCGGTTGATGTCGGCAATCACGCCCGGCAAGTGCGCCAGCGTGTCTATCACATAGTGCGCGCCCGCCGCGTACAGTTTATCGGTGGCCGCCGTGCGGCGCTGCTCGATCTCTGCCGCCGCCATCCGGCGATACTCCTGCCAGGTCGCGCCGAACTCGTTGCCGGACAGCGCCAATCCGACGCTCCACATTCCGGCGTTCAGCCCTTCATGAATGCCCGGCACCGCGTCATCCACCTTCACGCAGTGCGCCACCGCATCGATGCCCAGCGCGATCGCATTCTGCAGTGCCATCCACGGCCCTGGCCGCCCGCCGGCCGCGAGATCGTCAGTGGCAACCCAGTAATCCGGCGCGTAGCCGCGCTGCGCGGCGGCGGGCACCAGCACCTCCATCACCGCACGCGGATAACCGGAGCAGGAGCCGATTTTAATGCCCTGTTCGCGCAGCCCGGCAATCACCTGCGGCACGCCCTCGATGGGATCGGCGAAGTCGATCACTTTGGCGATTTGCAGCGGCATAAACGCCTGATACAGCGCGTCGATGTCCTGATGGCTCATAGAGCGGCCCAGCTTCTGCCGCCAGCGCGCGTCGACCGCCGGCAGCTTGCCCAGCGCCTCGATGTGCTGCCATTTGCCCAGCCCCATCGGAATACGCGCTTCCGCCAGGCTGATGTCGATATCGAAGGTTTGCTTGAACGCCTCGACAAAAATCTGCGTTGGCGCAAAGGAACCGAAGTCCACCGTGGTGCCGGCCCAGTCGAGGATCACTGCGTTGATCTGTTTCATGGTCAATCCTTATTGATTCCAGTACATCGCCTGCCCGACGGCCGCCAGCAAACGTTCGATATCTTGCGGGTAAATTTCCCCGATGTTGCCGATACGGAAGCAATCGCTCTGCGACACTTTGCCGGGATAGATCACAAACCCTTGCTGCTTCAGGCGCTGATAAAATTCGGCGAAGCGATAAGTGTCGGCCTTAGGCGAATAGAACGCGGTGATGATCGGCGAATGCAACGCCTCATCGAGCAGAGTCTCAAAGCCCAGGTCGCGCATGCCCGCCACCAGCCGCCGCTGATTGGTTTGATATCGATGGTGGCGCGCGGCAATGCCGCCCTCTTGTTCCAGCTCTTTCAGCGCCTGCGCAAAGGCCAACACGGTGTGGGTCGGCGACGTGAAACGCCATTTGCCGGCCTGGTCTTCCATACAGCGCCACTGGGCATACAGATCCAGCGACAGCGAGCGTGAACGGCCGGCGCATTTCTCCAGCTCGCTGCGGCGGGCGATGACGAAAGCGAAGCCCGGCACGCCCTGAATGCATTTGTTGGCGGAGCTGATCAGAAAATCGATGCCCAGCGCGCCCACATCCAGCGGGATGCCGCCGAAGCTGCTCATGGCATCGACGATAAAGGTCTTGCCGTTGCGCGCCGCCAGGCCGGCGACCTTCTGCAGCGGGTTGAGCATGCCGGTGGTGGTTTCGCAGTGCACCATGGCGATATGGCTGATACGCGCATCGCTTTTCAGCACCGCCTCCATCGCCGCCACGTCCGGCTCATTCACCTCGCCGCAATCGAAAGCGTGGTGGTCGATATCCATCAGCCGCGCCATTTCGATCATCCGCGCCCCGTAGGCGCCGTTGTTGACGATCAGCAGCTTATCCTGTGGGCCGATGACCGTGCCCAGCACGCCTTCCACCGCAAAACTGCCGCTGCCCTGCAGCAGCACCGAGGTGTAGCCGGCGGACGGCGTCGCCAGCGCCACCAACCGTTGGCGGATGCTCTGCACCACGCCCAGGTTGTAATCTTCATCCCAGGTGCAGCTGTCGAACAGCATCGCCTGTTTTACCGTTTTCGACGTGGTCAACGGGCCGGGGGTCAACAGCAGGTAGTTACGATCGGACATGTTATTCACCTATTTGGTCTATACCAGATTACAGGCATTGTGGCGGCAAATTCCTTCCCCGGTCAAACGACAAAGCGCGGTGAAACAAAAAATTCATCTGGCTATGTATAATAAGCGCGTGCCGGAATGTCGGGCCGATGCCATAGCGAGATGAAATGAAAGAACATCAGGGCGATATGCCCCACTACCTGCAGATCAAGGATCAGCTTCAGGCGCGCATCACCCGCGGCGCGCTGCAGGCGGGCGACAAGCTGCCTTCGGAGCGCGAGCTGTGCGCCATCTTCTCCACCACCCGCGTCACCATTCGCGAGAGCCTGGCGCAGCTGGAGGCCACCGGCGCCATCTACCGCGCCGATCGCCGCGGCTGGTTCGTCACGCCGGAACGGCTGTGGCTGGATCCGACGCAGAACACCAACTTCCACCGCCTCTGCCAGGAGCAGGGCCGCACGCCGCGCACCGCGCTGCTGTCCGGCGAAAAAACCACGGTGCCGCTCGACGTGATGCAGCCGCTGGCGCTCGAACCGTTCGATCAGGTGTATCTGCTACGCCGCGTGCGCTACGCCGACGGCCGCGCTATCTGCTATTGCGAAAACCACTGCCTGCCGCAGCGGGTGCCGGAACTGCTCAGCCACGATCTCAACGGCAGCCTGACCGAGGTCTATCAACAGCATTACGCGTTGATTTACAGCAACATGCATCTGTCGTTCTATCCGACGGCCCTGCCTTACCGCGCCGCCAACGCGCTCGGCGCCATGGTCGGCCTGCCCACCTTGTTGCTGCGCCGGTTGAATTACGATCAGCACGGCCGCATTCTCGATTTCGATATCGAATACTGGCGCCACGACAGCCTGCGCATCGAAGTCGATACGCTTTAACCCCCAGCATGACGGGGCTGCACCTGCCGCCCCCTTTTCTCTCCCACGCCCAATCCTCGTTGCCGGCAAATATATTTTGCCGCTTTCATTTGTTTGTCATATTCGCCGATTAGCTTGACCGCATATCTGGTGTATACCAGTTTCGCATTAACCCGCAACAGTGAGGCTGAAGCTATGAAACTTTCTCGTCTGGTCGTGATGACTGCCATCGCACTCGGCGCCGCGCCGGCCTGGGCCGCCGACGCGGTGGTGACCGTCTACTCCGCCGATGGGCTGCACGACGGCGATCACAGCTGGTATCAAACCCAGTTCGACGCCTTCACTCAGGCAACCGGCATCAAGGTGCAGTACGTCGAAGGCGGTTCCGGCGCCATCGTCGAGCGGCTGTCGAAAGAGCGCAGCAACCCGCAGGCCGACGTACTGGTGACGCTGCCGCCGTTCATCCAGCGCGCCGCCGCGGAAAAACTGCTGCAGGATTTCACCCCGCAGGATGCGGCGCAGATCGCCGACGCCCAGCCGCAGTTCGTGCCGCTGGTGAACAACTACCTGAGCTTCATCTATAACGCCAAGCTGTTGCCGCAGGCGCCCGCCAGCTATCAACAGCTGCTGGACGCGCAGTTCCGCAACAAGCTGCAGTACTCCACGCCGGGCCAGGCGGGTGACGGCACCGCAGTGATGCTGCAGGCGTTTCACAGCTTCGGCAGCAAAGACGCCGGTTTCGACTACCTCGGCAAGCTGCAAAGCAACAACGTCGGCCCTTCGGCCTCCACCGGCAAGCTGACCGCGCTGGTCAATAAAGGCGAGCTGCTGGTAGCCAACGGCGATCTGCAGATGAACCTGGCGCAGATGCGCAGCAACCCGAACGTGAAGGTGTTCTGGCCGGCCGGGCCGGACGGCAAGCGCAGCACGCTGGTGCTGCCTTACTATGTCGGCCTGGTGCAAGGCGCGCCGCAAAGCGCCAACGGCAAAAAGCTGATCGACTTCCTGTTGAGCAAAGAAGCGCAGAGCAGCGTCAGCGCCATTTCCTACGGCATGCCGGTGCGTAAGGACGTCACCCCGACCGACGATAACTTCACGCAGTCGCAGGCGGCGCTGAAAGGCGTGGGCATCTGGGCGCCGGACTGGAATCAGGTGGTGAGCAGCCTGTCCGCCGATATCTCCCGCTGGCACCAGGTGACCGAATGACGCTGACGATGCCTTCTACCCTCTCTTCCCGCGCCGAGGCGCGGGATAGCAGCCAGGACATCGCCGGGCCGTCGGGCATTCAGCTCGACCGCGTCAGCGTGGCGTACCGCGGCACCGAGGTGCTGAAACCCCTGACGCTCACCATCGCCCCCGGCGAAGTGCTGGCGCTGATCGGCCCCTCCGGTTCGGGCAAAACCACCGTGCTGCGGGCGATCGCCGGCTTCGTGCAGCCCTCCGCCGGGCGTATTGCCATCGGTGACGTCGATGTCACCGACGTGCCGCCTTATGAGCGCGGTCTGGGCATGGTGGTACAGAACTACGCGCTGTTTCCGCATATGCGCGTCGAAGACAATGTGGCGTTCGGCCTGCGCGCGCAGGGCAAGCCGCGCGGCCTCACCGCCGAACGCGTCGACGAGGCGTTGGCCATCGTCGGCATGTCCGCCTACGCCAAGCGCTATCCCAGCCAGCTCTCCGGTGGCCAACAGCAGCGCGTGGCGATCGCCCGCGCCATCGCGGTGCGCCCCAAAGTCTTGCTGCTGGATGAACCGCTGTCGGCGCTGGACGCGCAAATTCGCCACAGCATGGTGGAGGAGATCGCCCGCCTGCACCGCGAGCTGCCTGACCTGACCATCCTGTACGTCACCCACGATCAGGGCGAAGCGCTGACGCTGGCGGACAAGATTGGCATCATGCGCGACGGCCACCTGATCGCCCACGGCGAGACCCGCGCGCTGTACCATCATCCCACGAACCGCTTCGCCGCCGAGTTCCTCGGCCGCGCCAACCTGCTGCCGGCCACCGCGCTGGAGACCACTACCGGGCAAGGCATGACCACCGTCAGCTGCGCCGGCAAAGTGATCGGCTGCTTTACCTATGGCGCACAACGCGGTTTCGACAAACTGCTGTGTATTCGGCCGCAGCATATCGCGCTCGATGCCGACGCCCAGCGCAGCAACTGCCTCATCGGCACACTGCGCGATATTCACTGGCAGGGGGAATTGACGCACCTGCAGTTCGACGCGCAAGGCCATCCGCTGCGCGTGGTCACCACCCATCGCAACCGGATGCCGCAAATTGGCGAGCGCGTGCCGCTCTATTTCGCCCCCGATGACGCGGTACTGATCGAGGACTGACATGACTGACTCTACGTTTATTCGCCCAGCTCAGCGGCTGCGCTTGCCGCGCCGCCTGTGGATCCTGCTGCCGCTGCTGGTGCTGGCGACGCTGTTTTTCTATCCGCTGGCGCTGATCGTCAAACAGGCGTTTACCGACGATCAGGGGCTGTTCAGCGCCGCCGCGCTGCAACAGGTGTTCGAATCCCGACGCTTTGTCGGCGCCCTGCTCAACACGCTGCAGATTGCGCTGCTGGCGACGCTGGGTTGCCTGGTGCTCGGCACCCTGCTGTCCCTGCTGCTGGTGTTCACGCTGTTCCCCGGCAGCCGCCTGATCGCCCGGGTGATCGATACCTTTATCGCCATGCCGACCTTCCTGATCACGCTGGCCTTCACCTTTATCTACGGCTCCGCCGGCCTGCTGAACGGTACGCTGATGGCGGCCTTCGGTTTTACTCTGCCGCCGGTGGACTTTCTTTACTCCATCTGGGGCGTGATCCTGGCGGAAATCACCGTGTTTACGCCGCTGGTGATGCGCCCGCTGATGGCGGCGCTCTCGCAGATCGATCGCAGCCAGCTCGAAGCCGCCAGCATCCTCGGCGCCCGGCCGGGGCGCGTGGTGCGCCAGGTGATTTTGCCCGCCGCGCTGCCGGCCTTGCTGGCCGGCGGCAGCCTGTGTTTGCTGTTGACCACCAATGAATTCGGCATCGTGCTGTTTATCGGCGCCAAGGGGGTCGCCACGCTGCCGATGATGGTCTACGCCAAAGCGATTCTGGAATCGGATTACGCCGTCGCCTGCACGATCGCCGTCGTGAATATCGCGCTGTCGCTCGGGCTGTTCTCCCTTTACCGCTACGCCGCGGCGCGCGCCGGGCAGAGGAACTGACGATGTTGATTTGGTCTCGCACCGGCCGCACCCTGACCTGCACGCTGGCGGTCACGCTGTTCGCCCTGTTCTTCTGCCTGCCGTTGGCGGTGATCCTGATGTCCAGCCTGAGCGAACAGTGGAACGGCGTGCTGCCGAGCGGCTTCACCCTCAGCCATTTCCGTCAGGCCTTCAGCGGCGCCTCCTGGGACGCGCTGGTCGCCAGCCTGGCTATCGGTTTCAGCGCCAGCCTGTTCGCGTTATTGTGCGGTACCTGGGCGGCGCTGGCGCTGCGCCACTATCAGGGGCGCGGCCAACGGCTACTGAGCACGCTGTTTTTCATTCCCAGCGCGGTGCCTTCGGTCTCTATCGGTCTGGGGATGCTGGTGGCGTTCAGCCAGGGGACGCTGCAGATGAACGGCACCTTCCTGATCGTGCCCGTCGCCCACTTCGTGCTGATTTCTGCCTTCACCTTCGGCAACGTGATGGCCGGGCTGACCCGGCTGCCTGGCGATTACGAAAACGTCGCCGCCAGCCTGGGCGCTTCGCCGTTGTTTCGCCTGCGTCACGTCACCCTGCCGATGATCGCTCCCTATATGATCTCCGCCTTCGCTCTCAGCCTGTCGCTGTCAATGGGTGAACTGGGTGCGACCATGATGATCTACCCACCGAGCTGGGCGACGCTGCCGGTCACTATCTTCAGCCTGACCGATCGCGGCAGCATCGCCAACGGCGCGACGCTGACCATGATCCTGGTGGCGGCCACGTTGCTGCTGATGTTAGTGCTGGAGCGGATTGCGCAGCGGCTGACGCCGGGCGCAAAATAGCAAAAAGGCGCTGCCATGGCAGCGCCTTGTTCATCGAAGCGAAGGGTCAGAACGGGTAGTCGTGATAGCCCTGCTGTTCACTGATGCGCCGGGCGGCGACGTGCAGCAGCGCCACATACTCCTCCCGCGCCGCTTCGGAAAAGCGCAGCGTCGGGAAAGAAATGCTCAGCCCGGCGATCGCCACCCCGAACCGATCGAACACCGGCACCGCGATGCAGCGGATCCCCACTTCCTGTTCCTCGGCATCTTCGCCGTATCCCTGCTCACGCACCCGCTCCAGCACCGGCAGCAGTTCGGCGGCGCTGGTCAGGGTATGCTCGGTGCTGCGGGTAAATTCAATCTGCGACAGGATCTGCGCCACCTCATCCCGATCGCGCCAGGCCAGCAGCACTTTACCGATGGCGGTGCTGTGCAGCGGATTACGGCGACCGATACGCGAATACATGCGCAGGTTGTACATCGCGTCGATCTTGTGGATATAGACGATACCGTCCTCGTCCAAGGCGCCGAGGTGGATGGTTTCGCGGGTGCGGTTCGACAGCTCGCGCATCTGCACGTCAGCGCTGCGGATCAGATCGACGTTCTGCAGCGATTTGGCGCCCAGCTCGAACAGCTTGAGCGTCAGCGCGTATTTTTCCGTCTCGCCTTCCTGCGAGACGTAGCCCAGCGCTTTCATGGTCTGCAAAAAGCGGTAAACGGTGCTTTTGGACATCATCACCCGCTGGGACAGTTCGGTAATGCCAATTTCGCGCTCATCGCCGAGCGCCTGCAAAATGCCGAACACTTTCATCACGGATGAGACAGCATCCGGTTGCTTGTCTGAATCTGCGTTAGCCATGGTGAATACCCTACTTAACGGTTTTGTTTCAGGAAATTTAAACAAGGGTTTCAGTATAATCGGAACAGATCGCGGCGCGCAACGCGGCCGAACGCTAAGCGATTGAAGCCAAATGGATAACCACAGCTCCGCTCACCGCCGTTTACAATTAAGCGGACAAGAGGCATGCAATCACGGGCAAATATGATTAGCATGATAATACTCCCCCTGAATAAATACCGCTGAGACCCACATGCGTCCTTGTTCCGACGGCCTCCCCGTCCCGCAACGCTATGGGGCGATCCTCGCCATCGCCCTTGGCATTACCGTATCCGTGCTCGATGGCGCGATAGCCAACGTGGCGCTGCCCACCATCGCGCGCGATCTCAACGCCAGCCCGGCCAGCTCCATTTGGGTGGTTAACGCCTATCAGTTGGCGATCACCGTGTCTCTGCTGTCGCTGGCGTCGCTCGGCGATCTGATCGGCTATCGCCGCATCTATCAGGCCGGGCTGCTGGTGTTCAGCATCACCTCGCTGTTCTGCGCCCTGTCCGACTCGCTGCTCACGCTGACCATCGCCCGCGTGCTGCAAGGCTTTGGCGCCGCCGCCATCATGAGCGTCAACACCGCGCTGATCCGCATCATCTACCCGCAGCGTTTTCTCGGCCGCGGCATGGGCATCAACTCGCTGATCGTCGCTTGCTCCTCAGCGGCCGGGCCAACGGTGGCGGCGGCGATCCTGTCGGTCGCATCCTGGCAATGGCTGTTCGCCATCAACCTGCCGATCGGTATCGTCGCACTGCTGCTGGGGATGAAATTCCTGCCGGCCAACGGCCAAAAAAGCGATAACCGCCGTTTCGATCCCACCAGCGCCGTGCTGAACGCGTTGACTTTCGGCCTGCTGATCACCGCCATCAGCGGCTTCGCTCAGGGCCAGAGCCTGACGCTGATCTTCAGCGAGATCGCCGCGCTGCTGGCGATTGGCGCGGTGTTCGTGCGCCGCCAGCTGCGTCAGGAATTTCCGCTGCTGCCGGTCGACCTGCTGCGTATCCCCATTTTCGCCCTGTCGATGGGCACCTCAATCTGCTCGTTCGCCGCGCAAATGCTGGCGATGGTGTCGCTACCGTTTTTCCTGCAAAGCGCATTGGGCCGCGACGAAGTGGCGACCGGGCTGCTGTTGACGCCGTGGCCGCTGGCGATCGTGGTGATGGCGCCGATCGCCGGCCGGCTGGTGGAACGCGTGCACGCCGGCCTGCTGGGCTGCATTGGGCTGGCGGTGTTCGCGCTCGGGCTGTTCTCGCTGGCGCTGCTGCCTGCAGATCCGTCAAATGGGGACATCATCTGGCGCATGGTGCTGTGCGGCGCCGGTTTCGGCCTGTTCCAGTCGCCCAACAATCACACCATCATCTCCGCCGCGCCACGCAACCGCAGCGGCGGCGCCAGCGGCATGCTGGGTACCGCCCGCCTGTTGGGGCAAACCTCGGGGGCCGCGCTGGTGGCGCTGATGTTCAACCTGTTCCCCACCTCCGGCACCCACGCTTCGCTGATCCTGGCCGGCGTGTTCGCCACCCTGGCGGCGGCGGTCAGCAGCCTGCGCATCACCCAATCGACGTCGCAAACGGCGCAGCCGAGCCGCGAGGTGAAATAGCGGCCATAGAAACAGCCGAAACCCCATCGATTCTAAAGCCGGCGGTTCCAGCAATGCGGCCGGCCTGAATCACGCTGCGCCAGGTGTGATACGCTTGGCGTCAGTCGCCGCTCCTCAAAGGGCTGCGGCCTTGTTGCAAACACGGTAAATAGGCATCGTCATCCGGATACCAGCCAACAATGTGTTGGCCGTCGTTATCCTCCCCCTCAAAGGCCTTCAGCAGGTATGAAGCGAACATGCGCGTGATCGGTTCAGCGGACTGCGCGCTGTCGATTCGACAGTCGCAGCGCGTCTCTCCGTCAACCTGAACGAAGTTCTGCAATGAGGCGATACATCGCGCGTCGAGATCGCCATGTACATGGATAAATTCCCCCGTTTCTACCAGGGTGAGCACGGCCAGACTTCCCCCCACCACAAACGCGCCGTCGTTTCCAGAGCTGCAATAGGCATGGCGTATGCGGGCATCGTCACGCACGAGCAGCTCGCCCAAACAAATCAGCGTATCCGACTGCAGCCGCCCCAGCACAATGATGCCGCCATCCTCCCGCTGGGGTGACACCGCCATGCACCCCTCTACGATCAAATTTCCCTCTACGACCAGATAATCGTAATCGTGCCTATCGTCCTCGTCTGGGAAAAACGATGGGAGGTGCAGGTCGCCTGAATGCCAGCGTATAGCTGGCTGTTCAGAATCGTAACCATTCCGGTTTAACAACGCCGCAGACGCATCGGCGACGCCGCCCGCCAATATGGTAAGGCGCGCCAGCGCCTCATCACAGCCGAGCAAGGGAAGAACGTTGATTTTCATAGGGCCTCAGGGACAGACGTTATGGTGCCAAAGCATATAGCATGAGCTTCCCAAACCAAGCAAGCGAAGGCGTCAGGCATGGTCGCCTGCAGCGGCTAGCGTACCGAGAGAGGCGGAAAGGCCGTATTCAAATCGCGAAATCTAACGATTGAATCAGCAACCTCCTCCTGAACAAGCGATTTCGTCATGCCGTAAAAAAACCCCGGCGAGCCGGGGTTTTTCATTTCATTCAGCCGATTACTTCAGGTACTGGCCGGAACGCAGCGCTTCGATGCGCTTATCGAGCGGCGGGTGCGACATGAACAGCTCGCTGAACGACTTGGATTTACCGTTGATGCAGAACGCCATCATGCTGCCCGCTTCCTGCGGTTCATAGCTGGTTTTCAGGCGCTGCAAGGCGGCGATCATCTTCTCGCGGCCCACCAGTTTGGCGGAACCGGCGTCGGCGTAGAACTCGCGGTGACGCGAGAACCACATGGTGATGATGCTTGCCAGGATGCCGAACACCAGTTCCAGTACCATCGACACCGCAAAGTAAATCATCGGGTTGCCGTTGCCTTCCCCTTCGCCGTCGCGGTTGCCCAGGAAGCCGGCGGCCACCTGCGCGATCAGGCGCGAAATGAAGATGACAAAGGTGTTCACGATGCCCTGAATCAGAGTCATGGTCACCATATCGCCGTTGGCGACGTGGCTGATTTCGTGCGCGATGACCGCTTCCGCTTCGTCGCGGCTCATGCTCTGCAGCAGGCCGGTGCTGACGGCGACCAGCGAGGCGTCGCGGCGTGCGCCGGTGGCGAAGGCGTTGATGTCCGGCGCGTGGTAGATAGCGACCTGCGGCATGGCGATGCCCGCCTGCTGCGACTGACGGCGCACCGTTTCCAGCAGCCAGTTTTCGGTTTCGTTACGCGGCTGTTCAATCACTTCTCCGCCGACGGAGCGCAGCGCCATCCACTTGGACATCAGCAACGACACGAAAGCGCCGCCGAAGCCGAACAGACCGGCCATGATCATCAGGCCCTGAACGCTACTGGATTGGATTCCTGTCAGGCTGAGCACCAGCCCGAAAACCAACATCACCGCCAGGTTGGTGAGCAGGAACAGAGCTATACGCATCATAAAATGTTTACTTCCTCATAAATGTTAACAAAACGCTGTCTAAGATACCCTAGATCGTATGGGCATTCGTCACAGTTTCAAGAGTCGCGCGTCATTAACCTACTAAAAATACGAAACTTTACAAAAACGACGCGCGACCGGGATTTGGCAAATTGTAAACGATTGTTGCGCAAGGCGGAGGGGTTTTTTACCCTAAATTTGTCAGGCGCTGCATAAGCCCACATCCCCTCACCCAGCAGAGAAGCCGGCCTTCGCATCGCCATAAAAAAACGCACCCTCGGGTGCGTTTTTCATTCTGCCGGACGCGGCCTTATTTGGCCGGCGTTGGCTGCTGAGCGGGCTGATCTTTTTCCAGATGAGCCAGGTCCAGCGCGATATGCACGGTTTCATCCAGGTACGGATCCGGCTCCTGGTAATCCTTCGGCAGATCGTCGAGCGATTTCAGCGGCTTCTTGCCCGCGCGTTCCAGGCGCTCGTTGATGCGTTTCAGACGGGTCGCATCATCATCGTGGTTCTCTTTCTCACGCACTGCCAGATTGAGGGACACGATGTTGCGTTTATCCTTCAGCGCCTTGTAATGCGCGATATCCTGCGCGATGTACTGGAACTCCGGATTCTGCGCGATGCGTTGCTGGTGATCTTTCAGCAGCTCCGGCTCGAACGGCGCCATATCGCCGGTCTTGCTGTAGGTCGCCGCATTGATGCTGTCCCACGGCATGGCGTTGTCTTCAAACGCTTCGCCGGTTTCCGCCGGATCGACGCCGGTCGGCATCAGAATGTCCGGGGTCACCCCTTTGCGCTGAGTGCTGCCGCCGTTGACGCGGTAGAACTTCTGAATGGTGTACTGCACCGACCCCAGCGCCGGCCACTCAGGGCGCAGCATCTGGTCGTAGATGCGGTTCAGCGAACGGTACTGCTGCACGGTGCCTTTACCGAAGGTCGGTTCGCCGACGATCAGCGCGCGACCGTAATCCTGCATCGCCGCCGCGAAGATCTCGGAGGCGGAGGCGCTGAAGCGATCGACCAGCACTACCAGCGGGCCTTTGTAGTAGGTCACGCCATCGGTGTCGGCGTCTTCACGTACTTTGCCGTTGTTGTCGCGCACCTGCACCACCGGGCCGCTCGGAATGAACAGGCCGGACAGCGACACCGCTTCGGTCAGCGCGCCGCCGCCGTTGGTGCGCAGATCGATGATCACGCTCTTGACGTTCTGCTTCGCCATCTTCTGCAGCTGCACTTTCACGTCATCGGTCAGACCGACGTAGAAGCCGGGGATATCGAACACCGCCACCTTCTCTTTGCCGACGGTCTTGATGGTCATTTTCACCGCGCGGTCTTCCAGGCGGATGCGTTCGCGGGTCAGGGTGACCACACGGGTTTTGGTACCCTTGCCGGCCGGCAGGATCTCCAGGCGCACCTTGCTGCCTTTCGGCCCTTTGATCAACGACACCACGTCGTCCAGGCGCCAGCCGATCACGTCCACCATCGGTTTGCCGGCCTGACCGACGCCGACGATGCGATCGCCCACGGTGATCGCCTTGCTCTTCGCCGCCGGGCCGCCCGGCACCATCGAGTTGATCAGGGTGTAGTCGTCATCCATCTGCAGCACTGCGCCGATGCCTTCCAGCGACAGGCTCATCTCGGTGTTGAACTGCTCGGTGTTGCGCGGAGACAGGTAGTTGGTATGCGGGTCGATTTCATGCGCAAAGGCATTCATCGCCAGCTGGAAGACGTCTTCGCTGTTGCTTTGCGTCAGACGCTTGATGGCGAACTGATAGCGCTTGGTCAGCGTGTCGCGGATTTCTTTGTCGGTCTTGCCGGTCAGCTTGAGGTTCAGCTCGTCATAGGTGACTTTCGCATCCCACAGGCTATCCAGCTCGGCCTTGTCTTTCGGCCACGGCGCTTTGCTGCGGTCGAGATCGATAGTGCCGTTGCCGGTGAAGTTCATCGGCTTGTCCAGCAACGACAACGCATAGGTGTAACGCTCAAAGCGGCGTTTCTGCGCCAGATTGAACAGCGCGTAGAAGGTGTCCAGCTTGCCGGTTTTCAGCTCTTCGCCAACCTGATTGCGTTTGCCGGCGAACTGCGCCACGTCGGAGGCCAGCAACACGTTATGGTTGTAGTCCAGCATGTTCAGGTAGCGATCGAAGATCTTGCCTGAGAACTCCGCGTCGAGGGCGAACTGGCGGTAATGAGAGCGAGTGAAGCGCGAGGTGACGCGCTCACTCACCGTAGCGTGCTGGGGTTCCTGTTGCAGTTGGGGCAGTTGACCGATGCGAATGTTGGCTGTTTCCGCGCCGTAACTGACACCCGCCCACAGCAGCCCTGCAATCGCTGTTAATCTGACGAATTTGTTCATGCCTGGGTTGGCCTCCGTATCAGAACTGCAAGTGTTCTGCGCGCACAATCATCGCCAGACCGGAAGAGAGCTGCACACGTACGCCATCTTTAGCGATTTCGAGTACGGTAGCATCCATCGCGCTCTTGCCTGCTCTGACTTTGATTTCCTGGCCAATTTGCAGTTTAGAGATATCCGTGACTGGCGCATAACGCGGCTGGCTTTCCTCTTTTGCTTCACGAGGTTGGCGAGCGGGCTGTGGGCGAGTTTGTGGGCGCGGCTTGCGGTTTTCCGGCGCGGCTCCGCCTTCGCGGCGTGCAGCAGGCTTTTTACCGGCTGGGCGCGGACGGCGCGGAGCGGCATCGGCGGATTCGCCGGCGGCTTCACGTTTTTTGGCGTTTTGTTCGGCACGCTGTGCCTGAACGCGCGCTTTGGCTTCTTCAAGCTGCTGGCGAGCATGATCGACATGCTGCTGCTCCAGTTCACCGCACGGATTGCCGTCCAGATCGACGCGCTGCGCGCCAACCTTGACGCCGTACAGGTAACGCCAGCTTGAGGTGTACAGGCGCAGGGCAGAACGCAATTGCGTTTTGCTGAGATTCTCTTCCCCCTGCACGCGCTCTACCAAATCCTGAAAAATACCGATTTTCAGCGGACGAGCTTCGCCTTCGGCGCTAAAGCAGAGCGGAAAACGCTCGGCAAGAAAAGCAATGACTTCTTTACTAGAGTTCAACTTAGGTTGATTTTCCATGAAATTTCCTGATTACAACGGTATTGCCAACAAGCCACAGGCATGAACAGGCGTCATTATAATGACGCCATCGGTAATTGCCACGTTAACCGTCGATCAACTTGCCGCCACAGTCACATATTTCGCACTGTCGCACTGTTCCAGTTGCTCACAAAGCCCCGCCACCACTGCTTTCAGGCCCGCTTCGTCCTGTTCGTCGAAGCGTTGATAAACCGTGCTGTCGATATCCAAAACGCCGATCGCTCGGCCGCCAACCGCCAGCGGCAGCACGATTTCCGCGTTGCTGGCCGCATCGCAGGCGATGTGACCCGGGAACGCATGCACGTCGCCGACGCGCTGCACGCGATTTTCCGCCACCGCCGTGCCGCACACGCCCTTGCCCACCGGGATGCGCACGCAGGCGATCTTGCCCTGGAACGGCCCCAGCACCAGCTGGTCGCCCTCCATCAGATAGAAACCGACCCAGTTGACGTCATCCAGACGCTCGTTGATCAACGCGCTGGCGTTGGACAGCGCCGCGATAAAGTTGGTCTCCCCGCCGAGCAACGCGCTCAGGTCACGTTTTAATTCCGCGTAGAATTGTTCTTTTGTCATGTGATAACCATTGAAACAGTGAAGATGGCCAGAAGCCCAAAGCTTAGGCCCTATAAAATAAGCATTAAATGCGTATAGCCACAAGGTTAATCATCTGTTGCTTCACAAAACCCTGTCGCTCGGGGTATGTTTGCCGCTCAGAATCCCGGTTTACCTCGTTTTACCGTCCGGCGCCCGATCGCCAGTGACGCGGCCGGTTTATTTTTCAGCTACGCTGACAGTTCCGGCGGGCTCAAGGGCAGCGACTTGTCAAAGATGAAAATACACGCGATCACCGCCCCCCTTTCCAAAGCGCGCCACCAGCGCTGCTGCGAATGCGACCTGCTGTTCGTGCTGCCGCCGCTCAGCGGCAACCAGGCTGCCTATTGCCCGCGTTGCAACGCCAAGGTGGTGAACGGCCGCGACTGGTCGATGACGCGCCTGACCGCCATGGCGATCGCCATGCTGCTGCTGATGCCGTTCGCTTTCACCGAACCGCTGATCAGCATCCGCCTGCTCGGCACGCGCATCGACGCCAGTTTGCTGGAAGGTATCTGGCAGATGAGCCGTCAGGGCGACCCGCTCACCGCCAGCATGGTGGCGTTCTGCACCCTCGGCGCCCCGCTGACGCTGGCGCTGTCGCTGCTCTACCTGCGCTTCGGCCACGCGCTCGGCATGAACCTGCGCCCGGTGCTGCTGATGCTGGAACGGCTGAAAGAGTGGGTGATGCTGGACATCTATCTGATCGGCATGGCGGTGGCGGCGATCAAGGTGCAGGATTACGCCGATATCCAGGCGGGCAGCGCGCTGATCGCCTACCTGTCGCTCACCCTGCTCAGCATCCTGACGCTGATCCATGTCAATCTGGAGCAGCTGTGGGAGCGTTACTATCCACAGGAGCAGCCGGAAGGCCCGCCGGCGGCGTTGCATATTTGCCTGTCCTGTCACTATACCGGCTATCCCGACGCGCGCGGCCGCTGCCCGCGCTGCCACGTGCCGATGTGCCACCGCCAGCCTTACAGCCTGCAGAAAACCTGGGCGGCACTGATCGCGGCGATGATCCTGCTGATACCGGCCAACCTGCTGCCGATTTCCATCATTTACGCCAACGGCGTGCGCCTCGAAGACACCATCTTCTCCGGCGTGGTCTCGCTGGCCACCTCCGGCAACGTGCCGATCGCCGCCATCGTGTTCATCGCCAGCGTGCTGGTGCCCTTTACCAAGGTGATCGTGCTGATCACGCTGCTGTTCAGCATTCACTTTAAAACCTCGCACAGCCTGAAGACGCGCATTCGTCTGCTGCGCCTGGTCACCTGGATCGGCCGCTGGTCGATGCTGGATCTGTTCGTTATCGCCTTGATGATGTCGCTGGTAAACCGCGACCAGCTGTTATCTTTTACTATGGGACCGGCCGCGTTTTACTTTGGCTCGGCGGTCATTTTGACTATTCTTGCCGTTGAGTGGCTGGATAGCCGATTGATTTGGGATGCACATGCAACAGGAAACGCCGACTACACCGACTGAAGCGCGGGTCAAGAACAAGCGCCGCATTTCACCGTTCTGGTTACTGCCGTTCATCGCCCTGCTGATCGCCGGGTGGCTGGTCTATAACAATTTCCAGGAGCGCGGCACCACCGTCACCATTGATTTCCAATCGGCGGCGGGTATCGTCGCCGGCCGCACGCCGGTGCGCTACCAGGGCGTTGAGGTCGGCACGGTGCAGAAGATCAGCCTGAGCAAAGATCTGCGCAGCATCGTGGTGGAAGCCAGCATCAAAAGCGATCTGGAAGACTCGCTGCGCGAAGGCACCCAGTTCTGGCTGGTGACGCCCAAGGCCTCGCTGGCCGGGGTCTCCGGGCTCGATGCGCTGGTCGGCGGCAACTATATCGGCATGATGCCCGGCAGCGGCAAAGCGCAAACCCACTTCACCGCGCTTGATACCCAGCCGAAATACCGCCTGAACACTGGCGAACTGATGATTCACCTGCACGCTGACGACCTGGGCTCGCTCAACAGCGGCTCACTGGTCTACTACCGTAAAATCCCGGTCGGCAAGGTGTACGACTACACCATCAGCGAAGGCAACAAGGGCGTGACCATCGACGTGCTGATCGATCGCCGCTTCGCCAACCTGGTGAAGAGCAACAGCCGCTTCTGGAACGTCTCCGGCTTCAAGGGCGACTTCAGCCTGTCCGGCGCGACGGTTCAGATGGAGAGCCTGGCGGCGCTGGTCAACGGCGCCATCGCCTTCGATTCGCCGGCCGATGGCCAGCAGGCCAAGGGCGATCAGAGCTATGCTCTGTACCCCGATCTGGCCCACAGCCAGCGCGGCGTCAATATCCTGCTGGATCTGCCGAGCGGCAACAGCCTGAGTGAAAACCGCACGCCGCTGATGTACCAGGGGCTGCAGGTCGGCACCCTGACCAAGCTGACGTTGCAGCAGGACAGCAAAGTGGTCGGTGAACTGACCATCGATCCTTCGGTGGTCGATCTGATGCGCAGCGGCACCCGTATCGTGATGCGCAGCCCGCGCATCAGCCTCAACGACGCCAAACTCAGCCAACTGCTGACCGGCACCACGCTGGAGTTGATTCCGGGCGAAGGCGAGCCGCAGCAGCGCTTCAACGTGCTGGACAGCAGTGAAACGCTGTTACAACAGCCGGGCGTGCTGACCGTCACGCTGAATGCGCCGCAAAGCTACGGCATCGACGTCGGGCAACCGCTGGTGGTGCACGGCGTGAAAGTCGGCCAGATCCTGAGCCGCACCCTGACCGCCGGCGGCGTAGTGTTCACCGCCGCCATCGACGCCCAATATCGCGGCCTGCTGCACAAAGACAGCAAATTCGTGGTCAACAGCCGCCTCGACGTCAAGCTGGGCATCGACGGCATGGAAGTGCTCGGCGCCAGCGCCCAGGAGTGGGTCGACGGCGGTGTGCGCATTATTCCCGGCAGCAAGGGGGAGCCGGGCGGCCAATACCCGCTGTACGCCAACAGCGAAAAAGCCGAGGAAGGCATCGTCGGCAATGCCCCGGCCACCACCCTGACCCTCAGCGCCACCAGCCTGCCGGACGTGCAGGCCGGCTCGGTGGTGCTGTACCGCAAATTCCAGGTGGGCGAGATCGTCAATGTCCGGCCGAAAGCCAACGAGTTTGAGGTGGACGTCTACATCAGCCCGGAATACCGCAAGCTGCTGACGCGCGAAAGCATCTTCTGGGCCGAAGGCGGCGCCAAGGTGCAGCTCAACGGCAGCGGGCTGACGGTGCAGGCTTCGCCGCTTAACCGCGCGCTGAAAGGCGCCATCAGCTTCGACAACCTGCAGGGCGTGACGCTGAACAAAGGCGCCAACCGCGTGCTGTACGCCAGCGAAACCGCCGCTCGCGCGGTGGGCAGCCAAATCACGCTGAAAACCTACGACGCCAGCAAGCTGTCGGCGGGCATGCCGCTGCGCTACCTCGGCATCGACGTCGGTCAGGTGGAGTCGCTGCAGCTGGCGCCGGAACGCAACGAAGTGTTGGCCAAAGCGGTGCTGTATCCGGAATACGTGCAGACCTTCGCGCGCCTGGGCAGCCGCTTCTCGATCGTTTCGCCGGAGATCTCCGCCGCCGGTGTCAGCAACCTCGATACCCTGCTCCAGCCTTATATCAACGTGGAGCCGGGGCGCGGGCGCGAACTGCGCACCTTCGAGTTGCAGCAGGCCAGCATCACCGACTCGCGCTATCTCGACGGCCTGAGCGTAGTGCTCGACGCCGCCGAAACCGGCTCGCTGCAGATCGGCACGCCGGTGCTGTTCCGCGGTGTGGAGGTCGGCACCATCACCGGTTTCTACCTTGGCGCCATGTCCGACCGGGTGCACGTCGCGCTGCGCATCAGCAAGAAGTATCAGCATCTGGTACGCAATAACAGCGTGTTCTGGCTGGCTTCGGGGTACAACCTGCAGTTCGGCCTGACCGGCGGCGTGATCAAGAGCGGCACCTTCCAGCAGTTCATCCGCGGCGGTATCGCCTTCGCCACGCCGCCGACCATTCCGCTGGCGCCGAAAGCGACGCCGAACAAACACTTCCTGCTGAATCCGGAAGAGCCAAAGGACTGGAAAACCTGGGGCACCGCCATTCCGCGCGATTAAATTTCGCATTTTCCTCAGGGCCCGGCATTGCCGGGCCCTGTTTTTTTCCGCTTTGTGATAAACTCTCGCCCTTGTCTTTATTGCACCCTGAGAGTTCGCCCCGTGGCCAAATCCACCGCCGTTTTTCTGCCCCCCGCTTTCCTTGACGCCACCCGCGCCATCATGCCCGCCGAGCTGGCGATGGACGATTTTATCGCCGCTTGCCAGCGCCCGCTGCGCCGCAGCCTGCGCGTCAACACGCTGAAAATCAGCGTCGCCGACTTCCTGGCGCTGGTGCAGGGTTACGACTGGCGACTGGAGCCTATTCCCTGGTGCGCGGAAGGGTTCTGGATCGAGCGCGACGATGAAGAGCTGCGATTAGGCAGCGCCGCCGAACACCTGAGCGGTCTGTTCTACATTCAGGAGGCCAGTTCGATGCTGCCGGTCAGTGCGCTGTTCGCGGGCAACGCAGCGCCGACTCGGGTGCTGGACGTGGCGGCGGCGCCGGGCTCCAAAACCACCCAGATCGCCGCGTTGATGGGCAATCAGGGCGGCATTGTCGCCAACGAATACTCCGCCAGCCGGGTGAAAGTGCTGCACGCCAATATCAGCCGCTGCGGCGTGAAAAATACCGCGTTGACCCACTTCGACGGCCGGGTGTTCGGCGCCGCGCTGCCGGAGAGCTTCGACGCCATTCTGCTCGACGCCCCCTGCTCCGGCGAAGGCGTGGTACGCAAGGATCCGGACGCCATGAACAACTGGTCACCGGACAGCGTCGCCGAGATCGCCGCCACCCAGCGCGAGCTGATCGACAGCGCGTTTCATGCGCTGGCACCGGGCGGCGTGATGGTTTATTCCACCTGCACGCTCAATGCGCAGGAAAATCAGCAGGTGGTGCATTGGCTGCTGGATACCTATGGCGACGCGGTCAGCGTCGAGCCGCTGGCAGAGCTGTTCCCCGGCGCCGACAAGGCGTTGACCGCCGAAGGCTTTCTGCACGTCTTCCCACAGATTTACGACAGTGAAGGGTTTTTCGTCGCCCGCCTGCGCAAACAGCACGCCGTAGCGCCGTTGGCGAAGCCGACCTATAAAGTCGGGAAGTTCCCGTTCAGCCCGCTGTCGGGCAAAGAGGCGGCGCTGGTCGCCCAAGCCGCCGCCGCATCCGGCTTAACCTGGGGCGATGACAGCCGGCTGTGGGAGCGCGACAAGGAGATTTGGCTGTTTCCGGCCGAGCTGGAGCCACTGTTCGGCAAGGTGCGCTTCTCACGTATCGGCCTCAAGCTGGCGGAACGTTTCCCAAAAGGTTTCCGCTGGCAGCACGAGGCAGCGATCGCCCTCGCGGGTACCGGCGGCAAACCGCATTTCGAGCTGGACGCCGCGCTGGCGCAGGAGTGGTATCACGGCCGCGATCTCTACCCGGAGCAGCCGCCGGCCGGCGATGAATGCATCGTCACCTACCAGGGCCAGCCGCTGGGCATCGCCAAGCGCATCGGCAGCCGCATCAAGAACAACCTGCCGCGCGAGCTGGTGCGCGATGGCGCGCTGGACTTCCACCTGTAAACAATATCGCGCCGGGGAATGACGCTCCCCGGCGATAAAATAACGCTAATAATATTCCCATCGCCGTTCGTTATTATTCTAATCATTTCACTTTATCGGTATACCTCGCCTACAAGCCCCGTCAGCCGTGGGGTGAGAATAAAAAGTTTCTCGCTTTCATCAAGACAATTCCCGATTCTTATTCTATTAATTAAAGTGCAGCTAAATGAATACGTTCAACCCACCTCTGGGTGGTGTCTTTGCGGGCTTTCTCTCATACGGCAAGGAATATAAGATGAAAAAAACTCTGATGGCATTGACCTCGGTAGCAACCCTGCTGTGCGCCAACGGCGCGGCTAACGCAGCAGGCACCATTCAAGGCACGTTAGGCGTGACGCTAACCATCGGCGCCGGTTGCGTCGTGGGGGGCGGCAACAGCAGCGGTTCCGTCAACGACTTCGGCTCCATCAGCTTCGGCACTTACTCTTCACTGGCCAACATTATCGACGCCAGCGCCACCGGCGCAGGGGGGGCCGGTACGCTGTCATTGACCTGCACCACCGGCACAGACTACACGGTGGCGCTGGACAACGGGCTCCACGTCACTTCAGGCACCCAACGCCGCATGGCCAGCACGGCAGGCGCATTCATCAGCTATAACCTTTACCAGGATGCCGCGCGCACCACCTCCTGGGGCAGTGGTGCCAACGCGCTGACCGGCACCGGCACCGGCGCCGCCGTTCCGCTGATCGTGTATGGCCGCGTACCGGCGGCCGGTTCCACCCCGGCGGCGGACACCTATAACGATACCGTCACGATGACGGTCACCTGGTAACGGTGCGGCGCGCGCTTTGCTGCTGCGGATTATGGGCGTGCAGCCTGTTGGCGCAGGCCGACAGCAAAACGGCGACCCTTGGCGTCAGCGCGACCTTGCTCAGCGCCTGTGAAGCCGGCAGCAGCTCAGGCGGCAACGTCAGCTTCGGCACGCTGAATTTCGGCACGCTGTATTTTCTCAGCACCGCAACCAGCGCCGCCGGGCAGCAAAACGCCGGCGCCATTCGGGTGAAATGCACCAACGGCACCAGCTACAGCGTTCTGCTTGGCGGCGGGCAAAGCGGCAATACCGCTGCCCGCTACCTGCAAAGCGCGGCCGGCCAACGGGTGAATTACAACCTGTACACCAACGCCGCCCACAGCACCATTTGGGATAATCTGACGGGCGTGTCACAAACCGCCAACGGTTCGGACAACTGGCTGCCGGTCTATGGCATGATTCCGGCGCAGTCCACGCCCCCGACAGGCAGCTACACCGATACGGTACAGGTCACGATCAATTGGTAATGACGATGCGCGCTCCAATTTGCGGTTTGCTGTTCTGCCTGCCGCTTTCCCCGGCCCAAAGCGATACCGGCGTCAACGACTTGACCAAAAGCCAGCCGTTCACCGTCAATGCAACCGTGGTAAAAGGCTGCGTATTGGGCAGCGGCGTCAGTGACGTGACCACCTTCGGCACCCTGAACTTCGGCCAACTGTCCTCGCTGAGCAACGCAGTCAGCGTCGTCTCCAGCAGCGGCGCCGGTTCGGTGCTGTTTCGCTGCAACCCGGGGCTGAGCGTTACGCTGGCCTTCGGCGTCGGCAATCATGTGACCGGATCTATCGCCGGCGGCAGAAAATTACAGAACGCCGTCACGTCGGAAACGCTGCTGTATCAACTTTATCAAGACAGCAACTACGCCACCCTTTGGGGAGATGGCGCCAACGGCGGCGCGGCGCAGACCGTCGCCGCCACCGGCAGCACGCAAGAAATCAAGGTTTACGCCCGTCTGTTTTCGACCAGTACCCTGCCCACCAGTGGCGTTTACAGCGATACGGTCTTGTTGACGGTCACTTATTAAGTTTTTTGCAATAAGGATTGAGTTATGCGCATACCCTTCCGTCTGCCGTTAACGGCAGCCCTGCTCCTGGCAAGCCAGCAGCACGCCCTGGCCGCGGCTTCCATTCTTATCTGGCCAATCGATCCGGTGATTGAAGATCAACAGCAGGCCACCGCGCTGTGGCTGGAAAATCGCGACAGCAAACCGGTCTATATGCAAATTCGCGTGTTGGGTTGGCAGCAAACCGCCGGCAAAGACGATTACAGCAACCAAAGCGACGTGATCGCCAGCCCGCCGGTGGCGTCGATCGCGCCAGGCAAACGCCAGCTGATACGCCTGATCAAACAGTCGGCCCCACCGGCGGGACAGGAGCGCGCCTACCGCATTTTGGTCGATGAAGTGCCGGTGAAAGAACAATCATCGGATGCCGCCCCCGGCGGTGCGGAGATGGGGCTGAAATTCCAGATGCGCTACTCGGTGCCGCTGTTCGTCAGCGGCAAGGGCATTTGGACCAAGCAGGACAGCGAAAAACCGCGCGATTACGCGACCGCCAGCCAACCCCGGCTCAGCTATCGTCTACAGCAGCAAAGCAGCGAACGCTGGCTGGAGGTGCGAAATCAAGGCGCAGTGCATGCCCGTATTTCGAAAGTGACGCTGCAAGGCCGCAGCCTGAATCCCGGCCTGATGGGATACGTGCTGCCCGGTTCGCAGATGCGCTTCGCCTTGCCGCCCGCCGGCGGTTTCAGCAGCGGCAAGCTGATGGCCACGGTCAATGACAACAAACAGCCCGTAGCCATTCCGTCTTATTGAGGCCCAGGTGCAGCCGACAGGGAGGCTATCGACGCGGCGCTTGAGCCTTAAGCCGCTGGCGTTTGCCATGCTGAGCATGGCGGCCGGCGGCTGGCTGCCGTTTGCGCTCGGCGACGATCTGCCGCCGCCCCCCCGCGCCGTCAGCATGCCGGACACCACGCTGTATCTGGAGCCGGTCGTCAACGGGCGCCAAACCGGCAACGTCGTGCCCGTCAACTACCGCGGCGGCCATTACTACATGACGCCCCAGCAACTGCTCGACGCCGGGCTGCCGGTAGCGGATAAACAGGCGAAAGAAATCGCCGTCGATCGGCTGGAGAAGGTGGATGTCAGCTACAGCGGCGAGAGCCAGCAGTTGCTGATCAACGTGCCCAACGACTGGTTGCCGCAGCAAACCATCGGTGCCCATTCACCGTTGCAGCGCTTGCCGGCGCAAAGCAGCCTGGGTTTGCTGTTCAACTACGACATCTATGCCAGCCAAAGCAACGGCAATGGCCGGCCGGGCTACCTGTCGGCGTGGAGCGAGCAGCGGCTGTTCGACGGATTCGGCGTCATCGCCAACACCGGCATCTACCGCAGCGGGTTTAACGGCGGGCCAAACGACGATGGCGGCCGCTATATTCGGTACGACAGCTATTGGCGTTTCAACGATGACCAGCGGATGCTGAGTGTGATCGCCGGTGACCTTACCACCGGCTCGCTCCCCTGGAGCAGCGCCGTGCGCATCGGCGGCTTGCAATTGGCGCGCAATTTCGCGGTGCGCCCGGATCTTATCACCTACCCGCTGCCGCAGTTTTCCGGCCAGGCGGCATTGCCCAGCAGCGTCGATTTATACATCAACAGCTATAAAAACAGCACCACCAACATCAATCCCGGGCCATTCACCCTCAACAGCGTGCCCTACATTAACGGCGCGGGTCAGGCCACCGTCGTCACCACTGACGCCCTCGGCCGCCAGGTCAGCACCACGGTACCGTTCTACGTGGCCAGCAACCTGCTGCAGACTGGCATGAGCGATTTCAGCATTTCCACCGGCTTGCTGCGGCGCAACTACGGCTTGAATTCTGCCGATTACGGGCAATGGGTAGGCAGCGCCAGCTTACGTTACGGCGTCACTGATTGGTTAACCCTGGAAGGACGCGCCGAAGGCGCAGCCGAATTGGCAGTCGGCGGCGGCGGCGCCGACATTCGCGTCGGGCAATGGGGGGTTCTCAACGCGTCCTACAGCGTCAGCCAGGCGGGCGACGAGGCGTTTAACGGCGGCCGGCCGATACAATCCCCCACTTATTACGACCCGCTGACCGGCAGACCGTTGCAACAGCCGGATCCCCAGCCCGTCTATCGCTACACCGGCAATCACGGCGATCAGAGCAGTTTTGGCTACACCTACAGCAACCAACGTTTCAGCCTCAACGCGCAACGCATTCTGCGCAGCGCCGATTTTGGCGACATTTCCGTGTATAAAAGCGACTACCGTCTGAGCCGTCGTACCGATCAGTTAACCGGCAGCGTCAGCCTGGGCCGGCTCGGCAGCCTCGGCGCCGGTTATTTTGACGTTCGCGACGCCATCGCCCAACGAACCCGCCTGGTGAACCTGTCCTACAGTGTGTCGCTTTGGCGCAACAGCAGCCTGTACGCCTCGCTGAACCGGGAAATCGGCAGCAGCGGTTACAGCGCCCAACTGCAGCTCTCCATTCCGTTCGACAGTTGGGGCACCGCCAGCCTCAGTGCCGCGCGCGACAGCAACAACCGCTGGAGCGAACGCGTCAGCTACAGCCGCGCCGCGCCGACCGATGGCGGTTTCGGCTGGAATCTGGCCTACGCCAACAACCCGAGCGGCGGCGATTACCGCCAGGCGGATCTGACCTGGCGCACCCGCAGGCTCGAAGCTCGAGCGGGCATATACGGCACCCGCGATGAGACCAACCACTGGGGAGAAATCAGCGGTTCGCTGGTGGCGATGAACGGCGGCGTGTACGCCACCAACACCATCAACGACGCCTTTGCGCTGGTGTCCACGCAAGGATACGCCGACATTCCGGTGAGCTATGAGAACCAGCTGATCGGCAAGACCGATGCCCAGGGCTATTTGCTGGTGCCGACCGTCACCTCTTACTACCATGCGAAATTCCAGATTGATCCGCTCAGCCTGCCCGCCGACGTCGCGCTGCCGACGGTGGAGAAAACCGTCGCCATTCGCGATCACAGCGGTTTTCTGGTTGAGTTCCCTATTCAACCCATCTCCGCCGCCGACGTCGAACTGGTTGACGAGCAAGGCAAACCGTTGGCCAACGGCAGCCAGGTGGCGGTGGTTGGCGGCAATCAACAGAGCTATGTGGGTTGGGATGGCATGACCTATATCGACCCGGTGCAACAACACAATCGCCTGAGCGTGATCCCGGCCGACGGCGGCCCGCCGTGCCAGGCGGAATTCAGCCTGGCTAAGCCTCAGGGCATCCAGCGCGTCGGCCCGGTTGTCTGCCGCTAATTCAACGACGGAGAGTCATTATGTTTCGGGGATTGAAAGCCTTATTGTTAACCCTCTTGCTGCTGATCTGTCAGCGCGCATTCGCCGACTGCGCCACCACCAACGGCACCGTCACCTTACCGGGGAGCAGCTCTTTCGTGGTCTACAACGGGCAGATTAACGCCCAGGGCACTGCCGGTCTCAACTGCACCGGCCTCGGGCTCAGTTTGCTCACGCAAAACACCGTTACGGTCAAGATCGCCTCCACCACCAACAATATGGCGGTCGCCAACACCGACGGTTCCGGCGATAAAATCGCTTACCTGATCTACCCCGACGCCAACTACCAATATCCCTACAGCATCGGCCAAACCATCGACTACAGCTCGCTGAACCTGCTGTCGCTGATCCTGATTTCCTCCAACGTCAACTTTCCGCTGTATATCAAAACCACCGCCGGCGCCAACGTGCGCGCAGGCACCTATACCGACAACATCAACCTGATCTGGAACTACCATATCTGTGGCCTGGGTCTGATCGGGCTGTGCATCTGGTGGGACGGTGTCAACCAGGCCAGCACCGTCACTGTCACCGTGGCGATCACCAAAGACTGCCTGATCGGCACCGCCCCCAACGTCAACTTTGGCAGCATGGCGTTGGTCGGGCAGTTCAATCCTGTCAATCAGAGCATCACCCTGACCTGCACCAAAACCGAGGGATACAACACCTATTTCACCAACGGCAATAACCCCGTCACCGGGTGGCGGCGGATGAAAAGCGGCACCAGCAATTTCATGCAGTACCAGATTTACTTGCCTAATACGACGACCGTTTGGGATAGCACCAACAAACAGAGCGGCGCCGGCACCGGGCTGGCGCAAAGCATCCCGTATAAGGCGGCGGTCAATGCGGCGCAGACGGAAGTGGCGGTCGGCAGCTATCAAGACAACCTCAGTTTTGTGGTGGAGTACTAGGCGTTGTGTTTTGTCGCCGTGGAAATTGTTTCCAAAATGTAATTTTTATGTGGCATTTTTTGCTCATTTGGCTATGCTCATACCGATGACCTTACTGGTCCAACCTCCTACCACACCATTGAGCAAGGAGTTCCCATGAGCAAAACCGTCGTAAAAATTGGCAGCTTCGAGGTCGATGACGCGCATCTTCACGCCGGCGCCGATCGTGCCGGCACCCTGAGCATTCCCTGCAAGTCCGATCCGGATCTGTGCATGCAGCTGGACGGCTGGGATGAACACACCAGTATTCCGGCGATCCTCGACGGCAAGCAGTCGCTGCTGTACAAGCAGCACTACGACCGGCAGTCGGACGCCTGGGTGATGCGGCTGGCATGAAAATGCAACAGAACTGCTGACGACGCGCTGTTTTCATCGGAAACAGCGCGTTTTTTTATGCGATGGCGATACCGCGGCCGGCAAAGAAAGGGGCGAAGCGGCTGAGCGGCAACTGTACCCGTTCGCGCGTCGCCGGGCTGTCGCCCGAAGGGTTGTGGAAGGTCACGCTGTGCGCATCGGCGGCGGTGATCAGCACCAGATGCCCACCCCGCTGCGGCGGCAGGCTCTCGGGCCGGCGAATGGAGGGATGCACCGAGGCGATAAAGTAGCGGTATTCGCTGAGCAGCGCCGGCACGTCAGCGGCCTCCAGCCTCACCTTCACCTCCGCTTGCAGCGCAAACTGTTCGCGCACGTACTCGACAAACGGCGCGTAAATCAGCCCTTTGATTCGCTCCCCCTCGCGCACATAGGCGCCGTAAGGCAGGCTGCGCCGCGCCAGCTCCAGCAGCGGCGGCGCTTCGCCGTCGCGGTGGCTCAGCACCATTTTCAGGCAGGCCATGCCGCACACGTGGTTGGCCCACTCAGCGTACTCCGCCCGATCGCGGGCGCCGCTGCGCGCCCAATTCTCGTCTTGCGCCAGCGTCGCGCGGCCGGCGATCAGATCGGCGGCCAGCTCCGGGCTTGCCCACTGGCATTCGTAGGGAACGGCGCGCATCCGTTTAGAACTTGTCGACGACGTTGAAATTCATCAGCACCAGCGTCATGTCCGGCGAAAACAGGTCATACTCTTCGAAGAAGCGCTGCAGCTCTTTGCGCCAATGCGCCAGCGAACGATCGCCTTCGCCTTCGGCAAAGGCGTGCGCTTCATCGACCTGATCGTAAGTTTTCATTTCCACCGCGGTCAGTTCAACCGCGCAGACCGGTTCACCTTTACCGTCCACCACCAGGAACAGATCGCCGGCCTGCGGGATCCCTTCGCCGTCCAGGTTGGAACAGGTGGCCGTTTTGGTGCCATTGAGGATCAATTGCACCACTTCATCGGCCTGCTGCTCGGTATCGCCGAACGCCCAGCGCTCAAGGTGTTCGTATTTCTGTGGAATTGCCGTCGCCATGATTATACCTTTAGGAAAAATGCATCAATGCAGACAGGATAGTACAACGTATTGCCGGCCGTCTGCATCCGTCGCAAGCGCGACTGCGCGTTTGGCCACCGCCGCCTTTACGCGTTTTTACCGTTCTTCGCTGTGCCGGCCGCGCTGCCGGGCGCATACTGTGGACATTATTCACCCAATGGCAACCGCCAGGCGGCAACATGCGGCAAAACGACATCGATGCTGACGATACCTTCAGCGATTTACTCAACGGCGTTGCCCTGGTGACGCTTTTCCTCATCGCCCTCGTCGGCGGGTGGTACTTCAGTTAAGGGGGCAACGTGGCAACAAAACGCATGGGCAACAAACTCAGTAAAATGGTGGTGGTGCTGCTGCTGATCTGCCTGGCGTTGCTGCTGTTGCGTTGGGCGGCGATCGCCTTCGGTTAATCTCGCGAAACGACGCCGGCCAAGCGCCGGCGCCCTGTTCACCGCCGCCGCGGCGCGGTCGGCTCCAACAACTCCCGCAAATAGGCCAAACGCGCCTCCCCCTGCGGTAACCAGCGGCGGCACAGCCAATGCTGCGTTTCACCCGTGCGGCTCAGGCGGTAGTACTCCGCCAAGGTTTCGACCCAGTTCATGATGTTTTCTCCTGCTTTTCGACACTGCAAGTATTGAGCGTAAAAACCAGAAGAAATACTGATGGCTTGTTTTTTATGCTTCCTGTTTTAGGCAGCCGGTAGCGAAGCCGCAGTTCAGCTGCTACATTGGGCAAAAATCAACCAGCCGAGGTAGGCCATGACGTTCTCGGAACAGGAGATTAAACCCGTATGGGATGAGGTCGCACGCCTGATCGGCGACGGCGTGATGCAGCTGCGCCATCGTGGCGAAGCACTGTCGGTGGAAACGCTGGAAAAACATCTGGCGCGGCAGTTGGCGGACAGCAACGATATCGAACGGCGCATCCTGCTCGGCGCCGCCATCAACATGCTGAAAGGCGGAAAATGAATCGCCAACCGAAAAGGTTGGCGATCCGACAGAAGCCCGAGGTATGCAAGCCCGGCCTTCTGCGCGCTACTATGTCACGCTAATATGACGTAATTAATAGGAATTGTCGGGTTTTTACCCCAAACGCCCTATTTTTGTTGCCTGCATTACGCCAGCGCGAAATCGCCGGCATCCAGCGGCTGCCCCACCACTTTCACCAGAAAATCGCTGCCGCCAAAGGCGCCGCCCAGATTGATCGCCACGTCGCTCACGTGATTTTGCGCGTCATAGCTCAGCATCGCTTCACCCGCCTTGCCGCTGAACTGATCGACGAAGCGAATGCCGTCGGCGCTGCCGGTGTTGAACAGCGTCAGATCAATCTTGTCTTCACCGCGCACGAAGTCGCGGATCCAATCCGGCGCCGCCGCCGTCGACTCATCCGCCGCGAAATAGACGAAGGTGTCCTTGCCGGCGCCGCCCCACAGCTGATCCGCCCCTTTACCACCGTACAGCACATCATCGCCCGCGCCGCCCTTGAGCACGTTATCGGCGGCGTTGCCCACCAGCACATCGTTGCCCGATCCGCCGATGGCGTTTTCAATCGTCACGCCCGCGGCGATAGACACGTTGCCTTTCAGGCCGCCAACGTCCGAGAACGCTTTTTCATTCAGGTTGATGCGCTGATTCTGGCTGAAGCCGGAGAAGTCGAAGGTGTCGTTACCGCCGGCATCCCAGGCGGTGAAGACAATCTTGTCCTGCGCGCCGGTGGCGGTGAGGAAGTCGCGATCGGTATTGGAATTGAAACCGTAGATCGTATCGCCGGTGCGGGTATTCATGTTGGCGCCGTAGAAGTGCTGGATCGCCGTGATGTCGTTGAGCAGCGGCCCGGAAGAGTAAGCGCCTTTAAAGTCCTGCCCGGTGTTGCTTTCGCTGAAATAGCTCATCACGCTGTGGGCGCGGCTGTCCTCGAAATAGGTCGCATCCTTGCCGTAGGTGATGCTGACGCCCGGCGCGGCGTTATAGTCGCCCGGATGCTGCAGCCCCAGCGCATGGCCGATTTCATGGGTGAAGGTCTGGCGACCGTACTCTTTCTCATGGATCTGGTTGTTGACGAAGGTGTGGTTCTTGGCGTTATACCAGGTTTGCCCGGCAACCGAAGGCGAGGTGTCCGGGTTATACGCAAAAGCATAGGAGCCGCGCGAGCTGTAGTCGAACAGGCCGAATTTGATATTGGCGGCGGCGGTGTTGCTGGTTTCGGTAAAGGTGATATTGGCCACGTCGGACCATGACTGTAACGACAGTTTGGCCTGCTCGCGCTGTTCGGCGTTAAAGCTGCTGAAGCCGCTGATGCCCATGCTCGACATGTTGCTCGGCGCCTGTTCCCAGAAGCTGAAGGTCAGGGAGACCGGCGTGTCGGTCACACCCTTGTCGTGCCAACTGCGATCGCCGCGCACCAGCTCCAGGCCGGCGTTTTCGAACGTTTTCGACGGGTGAAGCACGGTAATGGTGTCGTCTTCATTGGGTTTATAAGCGCCCAGCAGGGCTAATACGCCTTCGGCCTTAACGGAAGCATTGCTTGATGACATAACCTTATCTCCATATTCGTCAATTCAATCGGGGGGATGCCCCAACTGGCGGATTGCCTGAACGGCAGCGGCCCGGTGTTGAATCAATACGGGGATATCGGTAATGCGGTGGCGCCTTCCCTCGGCACTCTGAATGAGAACGATAATCCCTTAAGAGAAAAGAATAGACACATTTTCGCCGAGTACAGAATTTTCTTAGATAAAGTACGACTATGCATTTGCGCCATACGAATGATTTTCAAGGTAATCATCAGCATTATCACGATAAGCGGAAAAAACGCATAAAAAAACCGGGGCAATCCAACCCCGGCTATCCATAAGAAATTCTGGACTCAGACTAACCAACCGAGCAGCAGCGTCGCGCCGATGACCGTGGATGCGCCGCCGATGCGCGTGGCAATTTGGGCGAACGGCATCAGCCCCATGCGGTTCGACGCCGACAGGATCGCCACGTCACCGGTGCCGCCCAGGCCACTGTGACAACAGGTGACGATCGCCGCTTCCACCGGGAACATCTTCAGGTAAGGCGCAATCAGGAAACTGACCAGCCCCATCGACAGCACAACCGAGCCGCAGACCACCACATAACCGACCGAAAACACCGCCACCACGCTTTCCAGCGGCACGTACAGCATGCCCAGACCGATCATCAGCGGCCACACCAGCGCGGTGGAGACGAACTTGTAGAAACTGTGCGCGCCGGTTTCCATCGAGGCCGGGATCACCCGGCAGTACTTGCACAGCACCGCAAACAGGATCATCAGCACCGGGCCGGGAATATGCACGATGTGTTCGAACAGGCCGCCGACGATAAAGAAGGCGCAGATCACCAGCAGCCCGCCGCCCATCAGTTGGAAATCGACGTTGCCGCTTTGCTCCTTGATGGCGAACATCGCGTTCTCCTGCGCCGAGCGGATCAGCATGCCGTCGCCGCTCAGCGCCTTGCGCTGCATGCCGATGCGCGCCAGCACCCCGGCGGTCACGATGGCGAAGATATTGCCCAGCACCGCCGCCGGCGCCAGTTGCGCGACGTAGACGTCCGGCGTCGCTCCCAGGATCGCCGAATAGGCCAGCGACAGCGGTAAAATCCCCTCGCCGATGCCGCCGCCGATAATCGGCACGATGATGAAGAAGAAGGTGTGATAGAAGGTAAAACCGAACAGCTTGCCCACCAGCAGCCCGGTGATCACCGCCGTCACCGTACCGACCACCAAGGGCACGAACATGCGAATCATCCCCTGGATCAGGATCACCCGGTTCATGCCGAGAATGCTGCCGACCACCAGACTGGCGATGACGAAATACAACAGGTTGGCGTCTTTCATCAGCAAATGAACCGTGCCCATGACGTTGGGCTGGAAGACATTGAAATAGACCAGCACCGACGGCACCATCAAACACAGAATGGCCGGCCCGCCGATATCGCGCAGCACGGGAATGCTTTTTCCCAACTGCGCCAGCGCGAAGCCCAGCGTCATTATCACCGCCAGGCCGCCGATCATATTCTTCGGCAGGAAGTTGGCATAGGCGGAAATCGCCACGATCGCGCAAATCGTGATAAACAACGCGATCGGCACCGCACCGATATCTATTTGACGAAGTTGATTAATTAATCCTGAGGATTCGGACGATGCCGTATTTTTATCACAGGCCAGTTCTGCATTTATCTGTTTCATTATTCACCCTGCTGACAAGCGTACAGTACGGTTAGATTCACCTGGCGCAACAACCTTGCCATAGCCAAGCAAAAACAAATGATTACGAAAAATCCTATTGTGGATTTCGCTTTTTCTAATAAGAAATAAAACAGTAGACAGCCCTGACAATATGATAAAAAATAAAAATGCAAAACTAAATTACACCGGCGTAATTCAATATTGTGAGCCTCCGCCAAGGTTAGTTTTAATTAATTATCGTCAGCATTTTGTAATTAAAGTAATCGGGTTTAAATTCGCTGCTATGCTATAGGAGGGCGAAAAAGCCCCCTGTTTTATTAATAAAGAACCGGAAACGCATTAGCTGAATCCGGTCAGCTTGATCCGAACCTTAATCCTGCGCGCGGCACCGCACGGGAAAGAGGCATAATATGACTCATAAGGAAGTAGAATATGTCTTCACGCGCTGTTACCCCACAAACTCTCGCTCGCTACGGCATCCATCAGGCCGCCGATATCGTCTATAACCCCAGCTATGAATTGCTGTTCGCCGAAGAGACCCGCGCCGACCTGCCGCCGCTGGAACGCGGCACCCTCACCCAACTGGGCGCGGTCAACGTCGCGACCGGTGAATTCACCGGCCGTTCGCCGAAGGACAAATACATCGTGCGCGACGACACCACGCGCGATACCGTCTGGTGGTCGGACAACGGCACCGGCAAAAACGACAACCAGCCGCTCTCCCCGGAAGTCTGGCAGCATCTGAAAACGTTGGTGGGCAACCAGCTCTCCGGCAAACGTCTGTTCGTGGTGGACGCGTTCTGCGGCGCCAACGCCGACACGCGCCTGAAAGTGCGCTTCATCACCGAGGTGGCCTGGCAGGCGCACTTCGTGAAAAACATGTTTATTCGCCCGAGCGACGCCGAGCTGGCGGACTTTGAGCCGGACTTCGTGGTAATGAACGGCGCCAAATGCACCAACCCGGACTGGCAGCAGCAAGGCCTGAACTCGGAGAACTTCGTCGCCTTCAACCTGACGGAACGCATGCAGCTGATCGGCGGCACCTGGTACGGCGGCGAGATGAAGAAAGGCCTGTTCTCGGTCATGAACTATCTGCTGCCGCTGAAGGGCATCGCCTCGATGCACTGCTCGGCCAACGTCGGCGAGCAAGGCGACGTGGCGGTGTTCTTCGGCCTGTCCGGCACCGGCAAAACCACCCTCTCCACCGATCCGAAGCGCCAGCTGATCGGCGATGACGAGCACGGCTGGGACGACGATGGCGTGTTCAACTTCGAAGGCGGCTGCTACGCCAAGACCATCAAGCTGTCGCCGCAGGCGGAGCCGGAAATCTATCAGGCAATCCGCCGCGATGCGCTGCTGGAAAACGTCACCGTGCTGGCCGACGGCAGCATCGACTTCGACGACGCCAGCAAAACCGAGAACACCCGCGTCTCCTACCCGATTTATCACATCGAGAACATCGTCAAACCGGTGTCCAAAGCCGGCCATGCGCGCAAGATCATCTTCCTGACCGCCGATGCCTTCGGCGTACTGCCGCCGGTATCGCGCCTGACGCCTGAGCAGACCCAGTACCACTTCCTGTCCGGCTTCACCGCCAAGCTGGCCGGCACCGAGCGCGACATCACCGCGCCGACGCCGACCTTCTCCGCCTGCTTCGGCGCCGCGTTCCTGACGCTGCATCCGACGCAGTACGCCGAAGTGCTGGTGAAACGCATGGAGGCCGCCGGCGCCCAGGCTTACCTGGTCAACACCGGCTGGAACGGCAGCGGCAAACGTATTTCGATCAAGGATACGCGCGGCATTATCGATGCCATTCTGAATGGCGACATTGAGCAGGCCGAGACCTTCACGCTGCCAATCTTCGGGCTAGACGTGCCGACCGCCCTGCCGGGCGTCGATCCGTCGATTCTCGATCCGCGCAAAACTTACGCCGACGAATCGCTGTGGCAGGAGAAGGCGCAGGATCTGGCGCAGCGCTTTATCGATAACTTCGCCAAATATACCGTCACCCCGGCGGGTGAAAAACTGGTGAACGCCGGGCCTAAACTGTAAAACAATCAGGGCGCCGCGGCGCCCTTCATACCTGTCTGCAAGGGCCGAACCCTCGGCCCTTGCCTCACGCCGCCGACGGCACGAAAACGCCGCGAAAGCGCATGTTGCCAGAAGCGAGCCGCTCATAAGCCTCCGTGGCTTGATCCAGCGTGAAAGTCTCGACCATCGGCTTCACTTTGCCTTTCGCCGCCAGGTTCAGCACTTCACTCAGGTATTGCTGCCCGCCATGGGTGGAGCCGATCACCCGCTGACGCATCATATGGAACGGCACACCTTCGGAAGAGATCGCGAACGGTTTGCTGAAATCCAGCCCGCACAGCACGACGCGACCATCGACCCGCAAGCCACTCATCGCCTCCTGTGCGGAGTCGAAGTCATTGGTGGTCACCAGCAGGATGTCCGCGCCGCCGCTCTCCCGCAGCGCCTGGCCGGAAACGAAGATGCGATCGGCGCCCAGTTGCTTCGCCAGCGCATGTTTGTCCGGTGAATGGGTGATCGCCACCGTGTCGAAACCACAGGCTTTGGAGAGCTGCAACGCGACATGTCCCAGCCCGCCGATGCCCAACACCGCGACCGTTTCATGCGGTTGTGGCGCAGCATCACGCAGCCCGCTCCAGGTGGTATAGCCTGCGCACATCATCGGTGCGGCATCGATGTAGGACAACCCATCCGGCAATAACACCGTGCCTTCGGCGGCGATGGCGATATATTCGGCGTGACCGCCCTGGGCAGAAAAACCGGTGGTACGCGGTGCCGGGCAGTTCATCGCCGTTTGCCCGGTCAGCGGCCGGCTCTCGCGGCAATACGGGCAACGGCCGCAGGACGATTGTACCCAGGTGGTGCCGACGCGATCGCCAATCTGCCGCGTATGCACGCCGGCGCCCACCTCAACCACTTCCCCTACCACTTCATGACCGGGCGTTTGCGGGTAAATATCGCCGCCATATCCTTGCGTCGCCCATACGTCGGTATAGCACATGCCCGAGGCGTGCACTTTGACCAGAACCTGACCCGGCTCCGCACGGGGCATCGGCACCAGCTTAACTTCCCAGGGCCGGTTGGCGCCGGTCATAACCACCGCTTTCATCTTCTTTTCCATCATTAACGCCTCGCTGCATTGTGGCGCCCGGCGATTGCCCGGCGTCTCCTCATGAGCGTAAGGCAGGCTCTACGCCACAACAATGCAGGCAAACCTCACTGTAGAGATGAATACGGCTCACTAATAGGCGCAGCCAAAAGCAGAACGCGCACGCATCAGGACTGCGCCGCGCGCAAATACCCGATCAACGCCTTCAGCGCGCCCGAAACGTGGCGATGGCCGGAGTAGTAGAGGCACAATCCCGGATAAGCCGGACACCATGCGTCCAGCGCACGCTCCAGGCGCCCGTCGTGCAGCGCTTCAAGCGCCAAATGTTCAGGCACGAAAGCAATACCGATACCGTCAATGGCGGCGTCCACCATCAGAGGCTGATCGGTCAGCGTGAGCGAGCCGGTCACGCCGATCGACTCGCTCACGCCATCGCGTTCGAATTCCCAGCGGTAAATCGTGCCGCTGTCGAAGCGAAAGCGGATGCAGTTATGGTGCAGCAGATCCTGTGGCGTTGCCGGGCGGCCGCGGGCAGCAAAATAGCCAGGCGCGGCAATGACGATGAAACGCACAGGCGGGCTGACGCGCATCGCGATCATGTCCTGCGGCACGGCTTCCGCCAGCCGGATGCCGGCATCAAACCCCTCGGCAACGATATCGCTCAGCTTCCCGTCGCAGACGATGTCCAGATGGATATGGGGGTGTTCGCGCAGGAAACCGGCCAGCAACGGACGCAACACCAGCCTGACCGCGCCTTCGCTGGCATTGATGCGCACCGTGCCGCTGGGCGTGGCGCGCCATTCATCCACTTCGTGCAACGCTTGCGAAATGGACGACAGCGCCGGACGCAACTGTTCCGCCAGGCGCTCACCTGCTTCGGTCGGCGCCACGCTCCGCGTGGTGCGGTTGAGCAGCCTGACGCCGAGCCGTCGCTCCAGAGCCTTTATCGAGTGGCTGACCGCCGACGGCGTCACTTCCAGTTCCACCGCCGCCGCGTGAAAGCTGCGATGGGTGGCGACGGCCAGAAAAACGGTCAAGGCGAACAGATCGCCCTGTTTGAACGGGTAAGCAGCATTCATGGGGGCATCGCAAAATAGTGACATAAATTGAACAATCAACATGCCACAGATGAATGCGGCTCACAATGCGGCGCAATCCACGTTTTCCCCGCGCAGCAAACCCGGCATGACCAGCGCCACCGCCGCCGCGATGCGCTCGTCGATCGCGCTGCCCGGCGGCAACAGCCCCAGCGTCATCTGCCGCAGCGGTTCGGCGATGGTCATCGCCAACAAGAGATCGCTGGTTTGCGCCCAGTCTCGCTCACGCAGCCACCCGCACTGCCGCTGGCGCTGCAGCCAGTCCGCCACCGTCGCCCGGCCGCGCTGAATGCCGTTGCGCTGATAGCTGTCCAGCAGCCCCTCGCGCCCCGGAAACTCGCTTTGCAGCAGCCGAAACATGCCCACCGCTTCGGCGCTCAGTACCTGCTGCGCGATGGCCTTCAGCCCTTTTTCCAACAGTGGCGCCACCGCCGCCCGCTGCCTGGCATCCTGGGCGAAGGCCGGCTGAAACGCCTCGGTCCAGCCGCTTACCGCCTGCGCTACCAGCTCATCGCGGTTGGCGGCAAAGCGATACAGGGTTTTTTTAGCCACCCCGGCGCGTTTCGCCACCGCATCCACCGTTACTGCGGCATAGCCGCCGTCGAGCAGCAGCGCCAACGTCGCCTGGACCAGCGCCGCGCGCAGCGCCGTTTCCGGCGTGGCCGGCCGGCCGCGCGCGCGCAGCGGTTCTTCATTCGGGTTCGCCATATTTATTCCTCACAAGCGTTGACAGACTCAGCATAGCGGCATAGCCTTATTTTGGAAACGAAATTCGTTTCCAAAATTAAACAGGAACCCATTATGACACATCCTTCCCTGCTGGCGTCGTGGGGCGTCAACGATATCAACGAGTTGCTCAGACCAGAACCGCTACGGCTGGAGATGGGGCTGAGCCGCAGCGCCGACGGCCTGCTGACCGTGGCGGTTCGTACCGATCTGCACGGCTGCAAAGGGCGCATGCTGGACTGGTGGTTCACCTTCTTCGAGACGACTCAGCACATCAACTGGTGGCACCCGCACGATCACGTCGAACACCGTGGCTGGGATCGCCACTGGAAAAAGGGGGAAAGCTACATCGGCGCCAGCATCGAAGCGGTCGAATGGCTGGCGGAGCTGCCGCCGGTCGCGGCGCGCCTCAAGTTTCACGCCGCCGAGGACTTCTTCGCGCCGCAGCCGCTGCGCCAGGCGCGCGACGCGCAGGCGCTCTCCGCCGCCGTTTGCGCGCGCATCGGCTTCGGCGACCAGGTGGCGCTGGATGACAACGGCGATCCCTGCGACGGCGAGATGCTGCACCTGGTGCGCGACACGCCCTATGGTTGCGTGCTACGCAGTCGCTTCCTGCTGGGTAAAGCCTGCGCCAACGCCCACGACGAGCTGCCAGATGACATCGGCTTTAACCTGATGCGCCACTGCTACAACGAGTTCAGCTATCTGGCGCAGTTCCTGCCGTCGCTGTACTACACCGAAAACGGTCGCGAACCTGCGCCGTTGCTCTGGTAAGCCGCCAGCGGGGCCTGTTATTTTTTCGCGATGCCGCTATAGTGATTTTCATCGCCATTCCCGCGTTTATGACGGAGAACTCATGGAAAACCCCTGCTATAGCGGCGGCTGCCTGTGCGGGCATATTCGCTTTCAGGCACGCGGCCTGCCTGGCAATCCGCACAGCTGTTCCTGCGATTTTTGCCGCCGCCACTCCGGCGCACCGACGCTCTGCTGGGTCGAATTTCCGCGTCAGGCCGTCGAGTGGAACGGCCTGGGCGGCATACCGGCCCTGTACCGCTCATCGCCCTATTCCAGCCGCGCCTTTTGTCCGCGCTGCGGCAGCACGCTGGGGGCGATCGACGACGAACCGACGGTGGCGCTGGCCACCGGCAGCTTCGATCGCGCCGACCTGCCGGAGCTGCGCCCGACCTCACATGCGTTCGCCGATGTTTGCCCCGAATGGTGGCGTATCGACGGCATGCGCTGAGCGCCTCACAGTTCCCGCTGAAATCAATTGATTGTTTTGTCGTATAAATTTAGAACTGACGGACAATAATTCAAAAGTATGGGAACGGGGATGAATCAACAGACTCTCGACGCGCGCCGCTCGCGTCAGGCGTTGCTGGCCGGCTCGGTTGGCAACTTTATCGAATGGTATGAGTTCGGGGTGTACGGGTTCTTGGCCACCGTTATCGCCGCCAATTTTTTCACGCTGCAGGGTGAAAACGAAATCACCAGCCTGATCCTCACCTACGCCGCCTTCGCGCTGGCGTTTTTCTGTCGTCCGATCGGTGCGGTGATCTTCGGCCGCATCGGCGATCGCATCGGCCGTCGCCCGACGCTGATTGCGGTTCTGCTATTGATGACGCTGGCCACCGCGCTGATCGGCGTTATGCCGACCTATGCCTCGATCGGCGTCGCCGCCCCGCTGCTGCTGACGCTGCTGCGCATGTTTCAGGGGCTGTTCGCCGGCGGCGAATTCGGCGGCGCCGTGTCGCTGATGACCGAGTTCGCTCCGAAGGGCAAGCGCGGGCTGTTCGGCGCCTGGCAATCGCTGACCGTCGCGCTCGGCCTGCTGGCCGGGGCTGGACTGGTGGCGCTGCTGGCCGCGCTGCTGAGCGCGCAGCAACTGCATGACTGGGGCTGGCGCATTCCCTTCCTGCTGGCGCTGCCGATGGGCGCCGTGGCGCTGTGGTTGCGGCTCAAGCTCGAGGAAACGCCCACGTTTACCCAGGCGCAGCGCGTCGCGGAGCACAGCGCCATACCGCAGGAGGCGAGATTGAGCGGCGTGGCGAAAACCATTCTGATCGGCATCGGCCGCATGATGGGCTGGTCGGCCGCCGGCTATACCTTCCTGGTGGTGATGCCTTCCTATTTGCAAACCTCATTGCACGCCACCTTCCAGCAGGCGCTGGTGGCGACGGTGTTGGCCAACGTCGGCTTCGCCCTGACCATTCTGCCGGCGGGCATCATCAGCGACAAACTGGGGCGTAAAACGGTGATGCTGACGGCGGTGGCGGCGGTGATCCTGTTCACCTTCCCACTGCTGCACCTGTTGCAGGATGCGCAGAGTTCACTGTGGGCCAAAGGGCTGGCGGTCATGATCGCCGGTGCCGTGGTCGGCCTGCTGGCCGGCCCCGGCCCGGCGATGCTGGCGGAGATGTTCCCGACCCGGGTGCGCTATACCGGCTTGGGGCTGGCTTATTCGCTGTCCAATGCGGTATTTTCCGGCTCGGCCGGGCTGATTATCACCGGCCTCATCAAACAGACCGGTAATATCGACATTCCCGCCTATTACGTGGTCGCCACCTCGGTGGTCAGCCTGTTTGCGCTGATGACGCTGCGCCGCGACGACCATCTGCGCTCGCTGAACGAACGTTAATCCTCCGGGGGCGCATCGCCCCCCTGCCAACGCGTGACTTTGATCACAAGGCACAAATGTTAACGTTAACTTTTGTGATTAACATCGCACGCGTGATATCTGCTAGCTTCACCCCCTCGCGAGTTAACGTTAACAATAGAACTAACTTCACTCACCGGGGCCCTACCCATGAACCGCGAAACTAAAAAATATTACGTGCTGCTCAGCGGCCTGCTGTTCTTCTTTTTCTTCACCTGGTCTTCCAGCTTTTCACTGATCTCGCTGTGGCTGAATCAGAAAATCGGCCTGAAAGGCGCCGAGACTGGCCTGATCTTCTCCGCTATCTCGTTGGTAGCGCTGTGCGCCCAGCCGCTGTACGGGTTTATTCAGGACAAACTTGGGCTGCGCAAGCACCTGCTGCAGTTTCTCGGCGTGATGCTGCTGCTGACCGGCCCGTTCTTTATCTACGTTTACGCCCCGCTGCTGGCGAGCAGCCTGCCGCTCGGTGCGCTGGTCGGCGGCGTATTTATCGGCGCCACCTTCTTCGCCGGCATCGGCGCGCTGGAATCTTATACCGAGCGAGTCAGCCGCATCAGCGGTTTCGAATTCGGCCGCGCCCGCATGTGGGGATCGCTCGGCTGGGCCAGCGCCACCTTTTTGGCCGGTTTTATCTTCAATATCGATCCGAACATCAATTTCTGGCTGGCCTCCGCCGCCGCCGTGGTATTCCTGTTGCTGCTCAGTCAGGTGCGCGAGCTGAAGCCGAACGCCATGGCCGGCCTGGCGTTCGGCAAACCGGAAAATCTGCGGCTGCAGGACGCGCTGGCGCTGCTGCGTATGCCAGGCTTCTGGGCGCTGGTGGTGTTTGTGCTCGGTATCAGCGTGTACAACGTGTTCGATCAGCAATTTTCGGTCTACTTCGCCTCGCAGTTCGCTTCTCGCGAACAGGGCAACGAGATGTACGGCTTCCTCAACTCGCTGCAGGTCTTCCTCGAAGCCGGCGGCATGTTCCTGGCACCGCTGCTGGTGAACCGCATCGGCGCCAAACAGGGGTTGCTGCTGGCCGGTGGCGTGATGGCGCTGCGCATGTTCGGCTCAGGCTTGGTCAGCGGCGCATTGATGATCTCCGCCATGAAACTGCTGCACGCCGTAGAGTTGCCGATCCTGCTGATCGCTATCTTCAAATACATCGCCAGCCGCTTCGACAGTCGCCTCTCCTCAACGCTTTACCTGGTGGGCTTTCAGTTCATCACCCAGGTGATGGCCAGCTTCCTGTCGCCGCTGGCGGGCTACGGTTATGACCGCATCGGCTTTGCCGACACCTATCTGCTGATGGGGTGCGCGGTCGCCGCCACGACGCTTGTCTCCTGTTTCCTGCTGCGCGGCGAACGTTCCGCCAGCGCAACCCCCTTTCAATCCGCCATTAAATCAAGTGAGTCTGTCCAATGAACACTGCCTTAGCTCGAGCCGACCATGCGGTCGAAGCCCTGCGCGCAGAGCGCCGAGACGATTACTACCCGCTGTTCCATCTCGCGCCGCCCGCCGGCTGGATCAACGATCCCAACGGCCTGATCTGTATTGACGGCGTCTATCATGCCTTCTTCCAGCATCACCCCTACAGCGAGCACTGGGGCCCCATGCACTGGGGACACGCGACCAGCCGCGATCTGATCCGCTGGCAGCACCAGCCCATCGCCCTGGCGCCCGATGCGCCCTATGACAAAGACGGTTGCTTTTCCGGCTGCGCCGTGGATGACAACGGCGTGCTGACGCTGATTTACACCGGCCACGTGTGGCTGGGCGAGCCCGGCGACGACAGCCAGGTGCGGGAAGTGCAATGTCTGGCCACCAGCGAAGACGGCATACGCTTCGTCAAGCACGGGCCGGTGCTGGCCGCGCCGGACGGCATTCAGCATTTCCGCGATCCGAAAGTCTGGCGCGAGAACGGCGAATGGTGGCTGGTGGTCGGTGCCAAAGAAAACGGCCTGGGCCAGGTGCGCCTGTACCGTTCTGCAGATCTGCGCGCCTGGCGCTTCGATCGGGTGCTGGCCGGCGCGCAGGCGGCGCATCAAGGGTATATGTGGGAATGCCCGGATTTCTTCCCGCTGGGGGAACAACACCTGTTGTTGTTCTCACCGCAGGGGCTGGCGGCACAGGGCTACCGCTACCGCAATCGCTTCCAGAGCGGCTATCTGCTCGGCCACTGGCGGCCTGACAGCGACTTTAGGGTGACCCAACCCTTCTGTGAGCTGGATGCCGGCCACGATTTCTATGCGCCGCAGACCTTCACCGCCGCCGACGGCCGTCGGCTGCTGTTTGCCTGGATGGATATGTGGGAATCCCCAATGCCCAGCAAAGCGCACCGCTGGGCCGGCGCCCTCACCCTGCCGCGTGAGCTGACGCTGGCCGCCGACGGCAGCGTCCGCATGAACCCGGCGCGTGAACTGACGGCGCTGCGCCGAGAATCGCACACCTTTTTGGCACAGACGCTGACCAATCAGCATCTGCCGCTGGCGGACGACGTGCAGGAACTCACCCTGACGTTGAGACCGGCCGACAACGACGCCGAGCGCTACGGGCTGGCCATCGGGAGTGCGGCGCGGCTGTTCGTCGACAATCAGGCGCACAGGCTGGTGCTGGAACGTTTTCATGACACCCCCGCCCTGTGCACCTGCCGCAGCGTGCCGCTGCCAGAAGGTGACAGCCTGTCGCTACGGATCTTCATTGATCGCTCATCGCTGGAGATCTTCGTCAATCAGGGGCAGGCCTGCCTGACCAGCCGAATTTATCCGACGGCGGGCGATCGCCGCCTCAGTCTGTTCGCCGAAGGCGGCCGGGCACAGTTTGAGCCCATCATGGGATGGCAGTTGGCAAGCCTCTGGGGATAATGGGCATGAGCACCGGGCGCGCAGCGACGCACCCGGTGCGCTTACAGCGAACCACGCTCCAACAGCGGGCAAGGCACTTTCACCGTCTCACGCTGCTCCCGCTGCTCAATCACATGCAGCGCCGCAAGGCGGCCCAGCTCGTAATGCGGCAACTGCACCGTCGTCAATGCCGGCAGGAACAGCTCACCGGTGCCGACCATATTGTCGTAACCCAGCACCGCCACCTGTTGCGGTATCCGCCATCCTTGCGCCAGCAAGACCTGATACACCAGAAAGGCTATCCGATCGTTTCCGCACACCACGACATCGCAATCACGCCGTCCTGCAGAGAAATGCCGCTCCAGCAGCGCGACGCAGTCGCGATAGCTTTGATCGCCGCCGCTCAGATCGAGATGATACTGCCGCAGTTGTTCAACATCGCGCCCCGCTTCGCGCCAGGCGCGTTCCAGACCGCGACGGCGCAGGCCCGCCGCCAGCGTATCCGCCGGTAAATGAATGCACAGTGGCGCGCGATAGCCTTTGGCGATCAGCGTGCGCGTGGCGTCATACTGCCCTTGCTCGTCATCAGGAATGTAGCTGGCGATCGAATGTGCCGGACTGACGCAGTTGGCCAGCACCAGCTTTTTGTCCAGCAGTTTGGCCGGCAATGTCACCTTGCGCAGCCCCATCGTGGTGAAGATCACCCCATCCGGACGATGCGCCAGCAGCAGATCGACGGTCTGTTCGGCGTTGTCGTCGGCGAACAGGTTGACGACGAAGCTGTTCCAGCCTCGCTCGCGCGCGGTTTTCTCAATCGACAGGATCATTTCCACCGAGAACGGCGTCGTGGCAGTGTCCAGTGCCAGCACGCCGAGCGTCTGCACGCGATTTCCGTCACCGCGAATACGCCGCGCCGACAGATCCGGCACGTAGTCCAACTGGTCGATAGCCTGTTTGACGCGGCGGTAGGTTTCCGGCCGCAGCTTGCCGGGTTCATTGATGGCGCGGGACACCGTCATCAACGAGACTCCGGCAAGTTTTGCGACGTCTTTCAGCGAAGCCATGCGCCCTTCTTTATGATTAATGGGGAAAAGTGAATAATCCCATAACCGGGCGCAGGACTCTACTCTGCATTAGCAGGCTGTGATGTTCGCCCACAGGAGAGCGCCGTCGGCCGTCAGCGGTGCCACTTCGCCGCCCGCCGCCTGCGCCGCCCACCAGACGCCCTCGCGCGCCTGCAGTTCGCCGCCCTCCGGCAGCGACCAAACTCCGCTCAGCACATACAGCACGCCTGCCCGATTGGGCGGCAGGGTGACGGGCACCGTGCTGCGCCGCACCTCGGCCGCCTGCCGGCCGCGGCGCGTCATGATATTGAAATCCTGACTGGCGCCGCCCAGCAGCGTCGCTTCCAGCGCCACGTCGCCGGAAAAGGCGAACGGTTCCCCGACGCGAGCCAATTGATGGTCGATATGCCCGGCGCTGAACAGCCGCACGCCGTCGCCTTCCAGCAGCGTGATCGAACGATCGATGCCCGCAAAGGCGGAAAACGGCCCGTCCTGCGCGATGGTGGCGATGCTGGCGCGCCAGTCAAAATCCTGCGCGCCCGGCGGCCAGCTGACGATTTCACGGGTTTCCCCACCGCCGTTGCGCCACGGGCTGACCGGCAGCGCGGCGAAGTCAAAACGGGTCAGGCTCATTACGCCTCCTGCTGGAAGGTTTTCAGCACCTGCAGGAACTCGGCGCTGCTCTGCTGCTGCAGCGCGTGCCGCCCCTGCTCAATCACCTGCCGCCCGCCGACGAACACGTCGCGAATTTGCTCTTTGCCGCCGGCGAACAGCCAGCGGTTGAGGATCGAGGCGTCCGGCGCCGCCGCCAGATACGGGTCGTCGCCGTCCAGCACCAGCCAGTCGGCGCGATAGCCGCTCTGCAACCGGCCGATCGGCGCGCCACACGCCTGCGCACCGCCCTGCAGCGCCTGCAGGTACAGCACATCGCCCACCGCCGACTGTTCCGGCGTCGTCAGACGGTTGCGGCGCTGATCGCGCAGCCGCTGGCCGTATTCGAACCAGCGCAGCTCTTCCACCACGTTGAGCGAAACGTGGCTATCGGAACCGATGCCCCAGCGCCCCTGCTGCTGCAGGTAAGCGTCGCCGGGGAAAATGCCGTCGCCGAGGTTGGCTTCGGTGGTCAGGCACAGGCCGGCCACCGCGCGGCTGCGCGCCAGCGCTTCCAGCTCATCGCGATCCAGGTGGGTGGCATGCACCAGACACCAGCGCTGATCGACCGGCAGATGGTCATACAGCCAGGCCACCGGGCGCTGCCCGCTCCACGCCAGGCAGTCGTTCACCTCTTTTTGCTGCTCGGCGATATGAATATGCACCGGCAAGGTACGATCCGACGCGGCCAAAATCTGCTGCATCTGGCCCAGCTCCACCGCACGCAGCGAATGGAAGCACAGCCCCTGATTCTGCAACGGACGATCCGCCAACTGGTGGGCAATCACCTGCTGCTGGTGCAGATAGCTTTCGGTATCCTGGATAAAACGCTTCTGCCCCGGCTGTGCCGGCTGTGCGCCGAAACCGGCGTAGCTGTACAGCACCGGCAGCATCGTCATACCGATGCCTGCCTGATGCGCGGCCTCGCTGAGGCGGCCGGTCATTTCACCGCGATCGGCGTAAGGTTTGCCGTCGGTGTCGTGATGCAGGTAATGGAATTCGGCCACCTGGGTGTATCCGCCCTTGAGCATTTCGATATACAGTTGACGGGCGACCACCTCCACCTGCTCCGGCGTCAGACGCTGCACCAGGCGGTACATCAGATCGCGCCAAGTCCAGAAGCTGTCCTGCGGGTTGCCCGCCACTTCCGCCAGCCCGGCCATCGCGCGCTGGAAAGCGTGGGAATGCAGGTTCGGCATGCCCGGCACCGCGTCGCCGTGCAGCCGGATGCAGCCTTGCGGTTCAGCGTCGGCGGTAACTTGAGTCAGATAACCTTGCGCATCGACGTCCAGCCGGACGTTATGCGCCCAGCCCTCAGGGAGCAAAGCGCGTGGGGCAAAATAAGCAGGCATGGCAGTATTCCACTGTTGGTGTAACGGCGAATGAGGCGCGGCGATGGCGCGCATTCAGGAATTTTTGGCGGTCGCCGGCAAGTTTCTGGCGCGACGGCCACTAGTTGTATATACATATACATACGCCGACATCAACAGTAAACTGGTGTTATTATTTTTTTATTTGACGAGGTTAACGTCGTGGCTGAACAACAGACCGTGTTAAAACTGGCGGCTGCAATGAGCGATGCCCCCGCCCCGATCTACCAACGGGTCAAACAGGCGATCGTGAATCAAATTCGTGCGGGGCACTGGCAACCGCACCAGCGCGTGCCCTCCGAAAGTGAACTGGTGGCGGAACTGGGCGTCAGCCGCATGACCATCAACCGCGCACTGCGCGAGCTGACCAGCGAAGGTTTTTTGATTCGCATGCAGGGCGTCGGCACCTTCGTCGCCGAAGCCAAAGCGCATACCGCGCTGCTGGAAGTGCACAATATCGCCGATGAGATCGCCGCGCGCGGTCATCGCCACAGCAGCAAGATCCTCGAGCTGAAGGCCCGCCCGGCCAGCGAGGAAGAGGCGACGGCGCTGGGCATTCACCCCGGCCAACGGCTGTTCTACTCGCAGATCGTGCATTACGAAAACGACGTGCCGGTGCAGGTGGAAGACCGCTGCGTCAACCCGCTGGTGGCACCGGATTACCTGAAGCAGGATTTCGATCGCGTCACGCCATACACCTATCTGACGCAGGCTGCGCCGCTGACCGCCGGCGAACACATCGTCGAAGCGGTGATCCCCACTCGGCGCGAGCGCGAGCTGCTGCAGCTGGAAGACCACGAACCCGGTCTGCTGATCCATCGCCGCACCTGGTCCGGCAAAACCGTGGTGACCTCGGCCCGGCTGCTGTACCCCGGCAGCCGTTATCAACTGTTCGGCCGCTTCACCAGCGAAGTCTGATCCCCGGCGGGCGCGCCCTGCGCCCGCATCTCCGCTGTCGATCACATCCTGATAACAAAATCTCTCCCGCCTCTTGTGACATCCCGGTGAATGCGTTAGGTTGTTTTTAATTGTATATACAACCATGTGGGAGCTGCGGCTCCGGCGGAGGAAAGCAATGACGTCTGAGATTCACTGTGACAGCCTGTGGCACGGCGCCGATATCGTCACCATGCGCGACGGCAACTATCACACCCTGACCGACGGCGCGATCGCCGTGCGCGACGGCAAGATCGTCTGGATTGGCGAACATGCGGCGCTGCCGCCCGGCCTGATCGCGGACGAAACGGTGAAATTCGACGGCGGCATCATCACCCCCGGCTTTGTTGACTGCCACACGCACCTGGTGTTTGGCGGCAACCGCAGCGGCGAGTTCGAACAGCGTCTGAACGGCGTGAGCTACGCCGACATCGCCGCGCAGGGCGGCGGCATCATTTCCACCGTGAAAGCCACCCGCGAGGCCGACGAAGCGCTGCTGCTGGAGCAGGCGCTGTTCCGCCTGCGGCCGCTGCTGGCGGAAGGCGTCACCTGCGTGGAGATCAAATCCGGTTACGGCCTCAGCCCGGAGAGCGAACTGAAGATGCTGCGGGTGGCGCGCAAGTTGGGCGAGCTGCTGCCGGTCGAGGTGAAAACCACCTGTCTGGCGGCCCATGCGCTGCCGCCGGAATACGCCAACCGCGCCGACGACTACATCAATCTGGTCTGCGATACCATCATCCCGCAGGCGGCCGCCGCCGGCCTGGCGGATGCGGTTGACGCCTTCTGCGAACATCTGGCGTTCTCACCGGCGCAGGTGGAGCGAGTCTTCGCCGCCGCCGAAGCCGCCGGTTTGCCGGTCAAGCTGCACGCCGAGCAACTCTCCGCCCTCGGCGGCAGCACGCTGGCGGCGCGACATCACGCGCTTTCCGCCGACCATCTCGAATACGCCACCGAGCAAGATGCCCGCGCCATGGGCGACGCCGACACCGTTGCGGTGCTGCTACCCGGCGCCTATTACCTGCTGCGCGAAACCCAGTGCCCGCCGGTGGAGCTGTTCCGCAAGCACCGCGTGGCGATGGCGATCGCCAGCGACGCCAACCCCGGCACCTCGCCGGCGCTGTCGCTGCGCCTGATGATCAACATGGCCTGCACGCTGTTCCGCCTGACGCCGGAAGAAGCGTTGGCGGGCGTTACCACCCACGCCGCCAAAGCGCTGGGGCTGCAACACAGCCACGGCACGCTGGAAACCGGCAAGGTGGCGGACTTCGTTCACTGGCCGCTGTCGCGGCCGGCGGAACTGGCTTATTGGTTGGGCGGTCAGCTGCCCTGTACGGTGATTTTCCGAGGAGAAGTACGTCAATGACCATTCGCGATCCTTTTAGCTTCCAGAGCGGCAGCCTGCCGCTGCTGATCAGCATCCCACACGCCGGCACGCAACTGACGCCGGCGGTCGAGGCCGGGCTGACCGACGACGCCCGCCCGCTGCCCGATACCGACTGGCACATTCCGCAGCTGTACGACTTCGCACGGGCGATGGGTGCCAGCGTGCTGGTCGGCAACTATTCGCGCTTCGTCATCGATCTGAACCGCCCGGCGGACGACAAGCCGCTGTACACCACCGCCACCACCGGCCTGTATCCCGACGTGCTGTTCGACGGCCGTCCAAGCTTCCTGCCGGGCAAAGCGCCGACGGACGCAGAACGCGCCGGCTATCTGCAGCAAATTTGGCAACCTTATCATCAGCAGCTGCAGGACGAGCTGGCGCGCCTCAAAGTGCGGCACGGCTATGCGCTGCTGTTCGACGCGCACTCCATCGCCTCGGTGATCCCGCGGCTGTTCGATGGCCAACTGCCGGATCTCAATCTCGGCACCAACGGCGGCGAAAGCTGCGCCCAGGCGCTGAGCGATCGGCTGGTCGCCTGTTGCGAGCAGCAACAGCAGTACACCCACGTGCTGAACGGCCGCTTCAAGGGCGGTTACATCACCCGCGCCTACGGGCAACCACAGCAGCAACAGCATGCGATCCAGCTTGAGCTGGCGCAGATGAACTACATGTCCGAACAGTATCCTTACGCGTTCGAACCGCAGCGCGCCGCCTCGCTGCAGCGACTGCTCAAGCAGATGATTGAAGGCCTGTTGGACGGCGCCGCCAGACTCAACTGATCCCCTCTGCAGGCGCCGCCCGGCGCCTGTTTCTCTCCCTGCCTTTAACCGCAACGTCAGCCGCAATCTGCGCGCTATATCAAAGTTTCGTGTGATTCCTCACTGACTGGTCTAAACAGCGCACAAAACAGCGGCCGACGAAAAACGCACTGCGCCACAATCAGCCGAAAAGCCCGCGCTCATCGTCAGCGCCGGGCGGCGTGTGGCCGAGCTGGCCCGTTTCGAACCATCACTCTGGAGGCCCTATGTCTGTAACACCGTTAAACTGGCGCGCTGCCGGTGCCCTCGCCGAACAATTGCTGGCCGGCTGGCAACAGCGTGGCGAACCCGGCGGCGCCATCACCCTGTTTGACGCCGAACAACTCCGCGCCACCGCCTGCGCCGGCCTGGCCGATCTGGCGCAGAATACCCCCTTCACCGCCGACAGCGTGGTGCGCTACGCCTCCGTGACCAAACATATCTTCGCCGCGCTGGCGCTGAACGCCACCGGCCGCGCCATTCAACTCGATCAGCGCCTGGGCGAACTGCTGCCCGCCCTGCAGCCTGCGCTGGCGGACGTCACCGTCGGCCAGGCGCTGGACATGACCGGCGGCCTGCCCGACGTGCGCGAGACGCTCGGTTTGCTCGGCATCTCGCTGCACGCCGTCAGCGAGGCGCAGCCGGTGATGCAGTTTATCGAAGGGCTGGAGAAGTTGAACTACGAAGCCGGCAGCGAGATCGCCTACAGCAATACCGGTTATCGGCTGCTGGAGGCCGCGCTGCACGGCAAAGGGTATGATTTCGACCAACTGGTGCAACGGCACATCGCCCGGCCGCTGCAGGTGCAGATGCAAGCGCCGGAAAGCTGGTTCGACGTGGTGCCGGGGTTGGTGCCGGGTTACTGGCGTGCGCCGCAGGGCTGGCAACACGCCAGCGCCGGCCTGCACCTTTCCGCCTCCGGCAGCCTGACCGGCAGCCTTCACGCCCTCACCCGCTGGCTGCAAACGCTGCTGGCCGACGAGGGCCCCGGCCAGGGCGTGCTGGCGCAACTCGGCGCCCCGCGCCGCCTCAATCAGGGCCAGCTCAGCGCTTATGGCCTGGGTCTGGCGCAAACCCCGCTGGGCCACCACCGCTTGCTCGGGCACGGCGGTTCCCACGCCGGTTACAAAACCTATTTCCTGCTGGCGCCCGATCGCCAGGTCGGCGTCGCGCTGGTGGCCAACCGCGAAGACTGCGACAGTTTCGGTATGGCTTTGCAGGTGATGGCGGCGCTGCTGGGCGAACCCCTGCCACAGCGCAGTGCGGCGATCCCAGACGGCCTTTACGCCACGCTAGCAGAGCCACACTGGCTGGAGGTCAAAGACGGTAACCTGGCTTATCTGGGCAGCGGTGAACCGCTGTATCAGGGCGAGGACGGCTACGCGGTGTCGCTGTCCGCCCATATGCCGATCAAATTGAAGTGGACCGGCGAAGCGGTCGAGGGCGAAGTCGGGCATGTGGCGCGCCGTTTTCTGCCGGTCGCGGCCAACGGCGACTGCCTGAAGCATGTGCAGGGGCTGTGGTATCACCCGCACTATCGCACCGCCTTTGAAATTCGCGGCAATCGGGTGCATATCGGCGTCGGCCCGGCGGCGCAGACCGGGACGCTCAGCCCGCTCGGCCAGGGCCGCATGCTGGTGGAGTGCCAGGACGGCCCGTGGTTAAAACGCTTTTGCCTCTATTTCCGCGGTTACAACGTGGATCTCATCGCCAACCGCAGCCGGATGCTGACCTTCCGCCGCAGCACCGTCGGCCGCGACTGACGCTCAGCCTGCGCTGCCGGTTTTGACAGCCAGCAGCGCATCCGCCAGCCGCCGTTTGTCGGCGGCGCTGAGATTCACCTGATCCACGGACGCCATAAACGCCGCCCGATCCGCCTCGCCAAGTGGGCCGGCACGCAGCCGCTCCGCCAGACGTTGCAATATCTGACTGCTCAACCGCGCAATCTGCGGGCGCACCTGCGCCAACGGGCGAGGCTGCCAACCGGTTTCCGGGCTCGCCAGCCAGTCAGCGCGATAGCGATACTGAATCGCCTTGGCGGCGTCCATCTGCGCGGCGATAAAAGGCCGCACTGACGCCGGCTCCAACCCCAAACGCCCCGCCTCCGCCTGCGCGCTGGCCAACACCTTCGCCTCCTGCGCCAGGTCTTCGATCGGCAAATGCTGCTGCGCCTTGTAACCGGCAACGTCTTTCATCAACGACAGCCGTTGGCTCACCAGTTCGCCGATGGCGGCGGCGCCGTCGGCCAACGCAGGAAAACTGGTCAAACAGCAGGCTATCAATAACGCCCTGAACATGGCGCCTCCCTTATGATGCAGTGAAAACGTAAGGCCCAAAGTTCACCACGTCCGCCCCGCGCTGGCAAATAAAAAGGCCCCGCCGCAGCGAGGCCCGATAACGCTCGACAAACCTTAGTCGAAAACGCCGTTGATGACGGAAGCAACAATTGCGGTGCTGAGCGCGACCAGCACCAGATCGTCGCCGGCGATACGCCACTCATAACCCGGGTACTGCGGCAGATCACGCAGCATCGAGTAAGGCACCACTTTTTTGGCGATGCCCGGTGGCAACGGCTTACCGCGCGCCAGATTCTTGGCGATGCCCGGTGGCAGCGAGCTGTAGCCGGTCAGGCCGTAGTTGCGCGCCAGCGAACGGGCGCGGTCGCGCGCGAGGCTGACGGAAACCAGATTATCGCCGTCTCTATAGCCGCCTTTATCTTTATTGCCGTTGTTGCCGTTGTTGCCATGGTTACCGCTATTACCGTGATTGCCGCTGTTGCCATGGCCATTACCGTTGCCGCCCTTATCGGCCAGAGCCGGAGCGGATGACAACCCCAGCGACGCGATCAGCGCCAACACCGTGAGGGTCGTACGACGTTTGTTCATGTTGTGTATTCCTGCGTGGGTGACGCTATTGACTATAGCGGGCCTTTTCCGGACAAAGTATAAGGAAAACTCCGAGATAACGGCGCGGTTTGACGGCAGACGCGCCAAAATCTTGTTTTAACGCAAAACGCCTCGAAAATGCCGATACTTACCTCAGATTTTTCTTGAAGAAAAATAAGCCTTACGCTAGCGTGGGAAGGTAACAAAAAAGAGTTAGCATGCTCTTTTTCGTCGCACCTCAAATCTTATTCTTATCATCCATAATGATAATAGCGAACACTTCCCGCCTCTCCGTGCGGGATTCTTTTTCCCGCCGCCGTCGCCCCAATCTGGTGCTTTATGTTGAGATTTAGTTGCCGATAATTTACATTCGCTGTCTGAGAAACCTCAACCTCCCGCGGTGGCCAGGCTGGCAACGGGTGGGCGTTCAGGAGCAAAAGACGTGCAAATGACCCTCATGGAATACATCACTCGACACTTTAACGGCGATCTTCATCGGTACGCGCAGTCGGAAGGCGTCAGCCGTGAACAAATCATTAGTTGGATAAATAATGAATGTCACGTGATCAAAGGCAGGCTGTTTATGCCGGTGAAGCATCTCCCGGTCGAACAAGCCCAGTGATGACGAAAAAAAACCCCGCCAGGCGGGGTTTTCTGTTTCTGATAACACGGAAAATCAGAAGTTATAGCCGACCACGAGGTAATAACCCCAACCGGTAGACTTGATCGGGCCCTGCGGGGTGCCGATATCCGCGCCATCCTGCCACTGGCCGCCGTTATGGAAATAACGCGCCACGAAAGAATAGTGCCAGTGATCGTAGTTCAGCGCCAAAATATGGCTGGAGGCGATCGAGTTGCCGGTGCGCACCTGTTTGCCGGTGCCGTCAACCCAATGGCTGTCCTTGCCCAGATCGGAACCGAAGTCAAAGTTGGTGAAGCCGATGTAGCTCAGGTTGCCACCCCACACCTGGGTCAATGGCACGAAGTATTTCACCTTGAAGCGGTAACCGTCCCAGCTGTTCTCGTTGGCAGCCTGGTAGTTTTCCCACTGGTATTTGGCATAGATGTTCATCGACAGGCTCATCGGCAGGCCGGTGTCGATATCGGTGCCCAGACCCATGTACCAGGTGTTTTGACGGCCGTCGGCGTTGTGGCCCAGATCATAGATGTAGTTGTTGGCGAAGTACCACTCTTTGAACGGCCCGAAGCTCAGATCGGTGCCGGTCAGTTTGTCGATGGAGAAGCGCGGTTCAATCTCCATAAACAGCGGGGAACCTTTGTCCCAGATGCCGCGATCCGGGGTGTTGCCCACGCCGAAGAACTTCGGCACGTCAACGTAACCGTAGAAATCGAACCAGTCTTTCTTGGCGAAGGCTTCGTATTCGAGATACACGTCGTTATTCAGCTGCGGCCCGAAGCGAGTGTGGTAGCTGCCCACCACGTTGACGCTCTGGTGCCACCAGTCGGAGACATATTGACTGTCTTTGCTATCAGCCATTGATGATGCACTGTAAGACGCTGCGAGCAGTACACCTGCTGCGAGAGCTATTTTTTTCATTTTATTACCACATGCTTAAAGGGCCATTTCCTGCCCGTTTAGAAAAGATGACAATGAGTCTGCCGACACCTGGCGTTGTCTTCACACAGAAACTCGGATGACGCGCGCATTATAGAAACCACTGACTGTAAGAATCTGTGATCCAGTTACGCATTTCGCGAATAGGTAATCGATTGCGTTCACATTTGTCAAATTATGTTTCATTCAAATTCACATTCGCTGTGATTTTTGTCATGCACATCGATTTTTAGCGCAGTTTTTGAGCCCACTGTCATCAAGGCGTCACCTGCTCGCCATCGTGTTGTGGAAAAGAAAAAGCCGACGCATAAACGTCGGCCTTCATCAAAATCAGCAGAAAATACGCACAGCGAAATCAGTTCACCGCCGGCACTGCCTTGGCGATGTTTTCCTGGCGGAACGCCACCTCTTCACCGTTTTTGACCTCCCAGCTGGCGACCGGAATGTCGGTCTTGGGCGCCGCCGCAACGACCGAACCATAAATCAGCTTGTCGTCGCGGCGCAAAATATAAACGTCGAGCTGATATTCATGCCGCAGATTCGCCGTGGTCAGGCGCACGGTATCGCCGCGCTCATAGTGATGCACGTCGATTTCGGGTTGTTGAATAAATTGAATGTCGCTTCTCATCGTCGTCGTTCCTTCAGGCAACATGGCTAGTTAAATTCTAGTTCAACATTGCGCCGACGGCGGATAATTTCCGTTAATTTCCGCGAGTTGCCCGCCAGCAGATCAACGAGCCGAGGGTAACCATCGCCACGCCCTGCCAGAAATTGGCGGTCAGCGAGGTGTGCAAGACCAGCGCGGCGAACACCGCAGACAGCACCGGAGTGAAATAAGAGACGGTCGCCAGCAGCGTCATATTGCCGTGCAGAATGCCGACGTTCCAGGCGGCATACCCTGCCCCCATCGCCACCCCGGCGCACAGCAGCGTCACGGTCACGCCGGCGCTGAACTGCATGCCGCTTTCCGCGCTGAAGGCATATTTAAGCCATAGCGCCAGCGCGGTCAGCACGATGAACAGCACCACACCGTTGCTGCCCTGGGCGATCCTCTTGGTCAGGTTGCAGTACAGCGCCCAGATCACCGCGCCGCTGAAGGCCAGCCCGTAGCTGAGCGGATTGCTGCGCACGTTGGCCAGCATCTGCGCCGGTGACCAGCCGCCCTCACCGCTCATGATCCAGCCGATGCCGAACAGCGACAGCAGCAGCCCCGGCAGCAGCCACCATTTGGCCTTTTGGCCGTTGAGCGCCAGCGCCATCAGCACGGTGAAACAGGGCCACAAGTAGTTGATCATGCCCACTTCTATCGCCTGCAGGCGGGTGTTGGCGTAGCCGAGCGACAGCGACAGGCAGATCTCGTAGCTGACGAACAGCAGGCTGCCGACGATGAGATAAGGCCGCGGAAAGCTGCGCCATTTCGGCACGCCGAGCGCCACCAGCAAAAACACCGCGCTGACGCTGTAGATCATCGCCGCGCCGCCGATGGGCCCCAGCCCTTCGCTGACGCTGCGGATCAGGCCGACGACGCTGCTCCACAGCAAAATGGCCAACAAACCGAACAGCGTGGCGCGGGTACGCGAGGGCAAAGCGGGCATAAGGCGGGTCCAATGGGTTATTTTTTATCAGGTTTTTCACTCTACTGCCGCACGCGCCAAAAAGAAAGGCGGGAAACTCCCGCCTGTGAATTTATTGCTGCGGCTGCCGCTCGAACTGCGGCGGCGGCTGGCGAAAACGCCGGGTCAGCCAGGCCAAATAGCCAAAGCCCAGCATCGCCCAGATAAGCCCCATGGTCAACGAGCTCTTCTCCAGGTTCAGCCACAGCACCCCCACCGTCAGCGCCCCCACCAGCGGCAGGAGCAGGAAGTTGAAGCGATCCTTCCAGCTTTTGTTGCGACCTTCGCGAATGAAGAAGTGGCTGATCACCGACAGGTTGACGAAGGTAAAGGCCACCAACGCGCCGAAGTTGATCAGCGCCGTGGCGGTCACCAGATCGAACGACAGCGCAGACAGTGCCACCAGCCCGACCATCAGCACGTTGAGCGCCGGCGTGCGCCATTTGGGGTGGATGTAGCCGAAGAATTTCTCCGGGAACACGTTGTCGCGCCCCATCACGTACAGCAGGCGCGACACGCTGGCGTGCGACGCCAGGCCGGAGGCCAGCGTGTTGATGAAGGTCACGCACAGGAAGATCGACTGGAACAGCTTGCCGCCGACGTACAGCGCGATCTCCGGCAGCGCGGCGTCGGGCTGGTGGAAGCGTTGAATGGACGGGAAAAACAGCTGAATGAAGAACGACACGCTGATAAAGATCACCCCGCCGTACAGCGCGGTCAGGAAGATGGCGCGCGGGATCACCTTGGCGGCATCGGGCGTCTCTTCGCACAGCGTAGTCACCGCGTCAAAACCGAGGAACGAAAAACACAGGATAGTCGCGCCGGTAATGATCGGCAGCAGGTGCGCATTCTCGCTGAGGAACGGCCGCAGGCTCCACACCGTGCCCATCCCCTCGCCGTTGTGCAGGCCGCGCACCACCAGATAGATGAACACCAGAATGATCGCCACCTGCGCCAATACGAACAGGGTATTGAAGTTGGCCACCAAATTGACGCTTTTCAGGTTGATGGCGGTGATCAGGATAACGAAGCCCACCACCCACACCCAGGGCGGCACTTCCGGGAACAGCGCGGTCAGGTAAATCTTCGCCAGCAGCGTGTTGATCATCGGCAGGAACAGATAATCGAGCAGCGATGACCACCCCACCAGAAAACCGACGTGCGGGTTAATCGCCTTCTGCGCATAGGTGTAGGCGGAGCCGGCGGTAGGAAACTGGCGCACCAGTTTGCCGTAGCTGATGGCAGTGAACAGCACGCCGGCCAGCGCCAACAGATAGGAGGTCGGCACATGGCCGTCGGTGAGACCGGAGACGATGCCGAAGGTATCGAACACCGTCATCGGCGTCAGATAGGCCAGGCCCATCATCACCACCTGCCACAGCTTGAGGGATTTGCGCAGCTGCGGTTTGCCCGCAGGGCCGCCGTCGATGGCTTTAATCGTCATGGCATTTCCCCTCTTGGTCCTCTGCTGTCAACCGTGCAACGTCATCCAGAGAGGCCGCGGGGAAACTGCTGCTCAGGCGGCGGGAAAAACGGGTTGGGAACACTGTCGGGCGGCCGGCGACCGGCCCGTAGGCACTGCGGCACAGGCAAACGTCTGCGCAGGGGAATGACTGAGTCATGGTTATTTCCTCGTCGGCGTCCTGTACGCCGTGATAGAAGAAATTCAGTACCGCAGCGCGCAGCCTCACCGGCCACAGGAGAGCCGATGAAATGCGCCGGACGCGCGCGGTCGTCGCAGGGTGAGCGGGATCAGGCGTTTTTCAGCATCCACTCGATTTCGGTTTCGGTGATCAGGCGCTCGAACTGCACCAGCTCATCGGTTTTGCAGGCCAGATAGACGTGGCTGAAGCGTTCGCCCAGCAATGCATTGAGCACCGGCTGATGTTCGAACTCGTACAGCGCGTCGCTCTGGCGGATCGGGAACGGCAGCCCGTCCTGCTCCAGCCCGTTGCCGGTCACCGGCTCAGGCAGCGGCAGCGCGGTTTCCAGGCCGTAGACGATACCGGCCAGAATGGTCGCCATCACCAGATAAGGGTTGGCGTCGGCGCCCGCCACACGGTACTCCACGCGGTGGTTGTCGCGATCGCCGCAGGGAATGCGCAGCGCCACGGTGCGGTTGTTATGCCCCCAGGAGGCCTGGGTCGGCACATACATGCCGGGCTGGAAGCGGCGGTAGGCGTTGACGTTCGGCGCCAGCAGCGCCATCGAAGACGGCATCAGGGCGATCATGCCCGCCAGCGCCTGTTTCAGCAGCGCCGAGTCTTCGCCGTCGTCGTCGGCGAACACGTTGTTGCCCTGCGCGTTCAGCATGCTGATGTGCACGTGCATGCCGCTGCCGGCATGCTCCTCATACGGCTTGGCCATAAAGGTCGCCTGCATGTTGTGGTTCTCGGCCACCATGCGCACCAGCCGCTTCAGCGCCAGCGCGTGATCGCAGGCCTGCAGCACGTCGTCGGTATGGTGCAGGTTGACCTCGAACTGCCCCGGCGACGCCTCCGCCACCGCGCCGTCCGCCGGAATGCCCTGCAAACGCGCCAGTTCGTCGATCTCACTCAGCACGTCGGCGAAATGGTTCAGGTTATCGACGGAATACACCTGGCTTTGGGTGTTGCGCTCTTGCGTGCCCGGCGCGCACGGCGGCTGCAGATAGCCCTCCGCGTCGCGTTGACGATCGATGAGATAGAACTCCAACTCTACCGCTACCACGGGGGAAAGCCCGCGCTGACGCAAACGCTGCCACACTCGGTTCAGCACATTGCGCGGTTCAACGTCAAAGGGAGTGCCATCTTCATCCAGCATGGTGAGCAGCACCTGCGCAATATATTGCGGGTCCGCCGCCGACGGTGTCAGCGTGCCCGGCACCGGCACGCATACGTGATCCGGCTCACCCAGCTCCTGCCCCAACCCGGCCTCTTCGACGACGTTGCCGAGAATATCCATCGCAAATACCGACGCCGGGAAGTAACACCCCTTCTCCAGCTTATTCAGGCCGCCGACCGGGATGCGTTTGCCGCGGAAGCTGCCGTTCAGATCGGTCAACAGTACGTCGACATGTTGGGTTAACGGATAACGTTCCAGGTACTTCTTCACTTCGCGCTGAAACGCGCTACTTCGTCTCTCTTCACTGTGCTGAACAAAGTTTTCCACTTCTACGATGTTGGTCTGCATGGTTCACCCGCCGTTTGTGTTTTGCTGTCGTCGATGTTTATTGACCGTATTGTTCAATATAATGCCCACAAATGAAACGTAGATGAAACAAATTTGTTTTGCAAGTGTTACTTTTGGTTTGAATATTGCCCAATCGACTGCTAGATTTATAGAATATTGAACGAAATCGGCGGTGGAGAAGCTTATCGTTCATAATTTCGAACGTACCAAGGGGATAGCATGGACAATATATTTAACAGACCAGTCATCGGCGTCGTCATGTGCAGGTATAGGTTAAACGGGCACCTCACACAGACCTTGCAAGAAAAGTACCTGAATGCCGTTATCACCGCCGGCGGCTTGCCGATCGCCCTGCCGCACGCGCTGGCGGAGCCGGAAATGCTGGCGGAACTGCTGCCGCGCCTCGACGGCATTATGCTGCCGGGCAGCCCCAGTAATGTGCAGCCGCACCTTTATGGTGAAAACGGCGATGAGCCTGACGCCGATCCTGGCCGAGACGCGTTGAGCCTGGCGCTGATCCGCCAGGCGTTCGACAGGCGCATTCCCCTTTTCGCCATTTGCCGCGGCATGCAGGAGATGGTGGTCGCCACCCAAGGCACCCTGCATCGCCGCCTGTACGAACTGCCCGAGCTGCTGGAGCATCGTGAAGATCACGATCTGCCGCTGGAACAGCAATACGCCCCCGCCCACGAAGTCATCGTTCAGGAAGGGGGGCTGCTTTCGCAACTGATACCGGATTGCAACAGATTCTGGGTGAACTCGCTGCACGGCCAGGGCGCCAAAACCCTGGGCGCGAGCGTTCGCATCGAGGCGCACGCCGCCGACGGGCTGGTGGAGGCGATCAGCGTGCGCGATCAGCCCTTCGCGCTCGGCGTGCAGTGGCACCCGGAGTGGAACAGCGATGAGTACGCCCTATCGCGCCTGTTGTTTGATGGTTTCATCACCGCCTGTCGGAACTATCAAAAGGAAAAACGCCCATGAGCGACGTCAGCTTGGCACCGGGAAAACGTCTGTCGCAGATCCGTCAACAATTGGGGTTGTCGCAGCGCCGGGTCGCCGAACTGTCTGGGTTAACCCACAGCGCCATCAGCACTATCGAGCAGGACAAGGTCAGCCCGGCCATCAGCACGCTGCAAAAGCTGCTGACGGTGTACGGTCTGTCGCTGTCGGCGTTTTTCGCCGAGCCGGAAAAACCGGCTGAGCCGCAGATCGTGATAGACAGCGACGACCTGATCGAAATCGGCAGCCAGGGCGTTTCGATGAAGCTTATCCACAACGGCGACCCGAACCGCACGCTGGCGATGATGATCGAGACTTACGAACCGGGCACCACCACCGGCGAGCGCATCAAGCATCAGGGGGAAGAGATCGGCACGCTGCTGGAGGGTGAAGTGGTGCTGCAGGTCAACGGCCAGAGCTATCACCTGCTGGCCGGGCAGAGCTACGCCATCAATACCGGCATCCCCCACAGTTTCAGCAACACGTCGGCGCGCATTTGCCGGATTATCAGCGCCCATACGCCGACGACATTCTGATCAACGGAGCCAGGCATGAACTTTCACCATTTGCAGTATTGGCAACAACGGGCGCAGGCCCTGAAGATTGAGCACCAGCTGTTTATCGACGGCCGCTACCAGCCGGCCGCCGCGGGGAAACGTTTCGCCGTGGAGGATCCCGCCGGCCGCCGTGAGCTGGCGCAGGTCGCGCGCGGCGAAACCGCCGACATCGATCGGGCGGTCAGCGCGGCACGCGCCGCCTTTGAGCGCGGCGACTGGGCACAGGCCGCCCCGACGCAGCGCAAAGCCACGCTGCTGCGCTTCGCCGATCTGATGGAACAGCATCACGAAGAGCTGGCACTGCTGGAAACGCTGGACACCGGCAAACCGATTCGCCACAGCCTGCGCGATGACGTGCCGGGCGCCATCCGCTGCATCCGCTGGTACGCCGAAGCGATCGATAAGGTCTACGGCGAAATCGCCCCCACCGGCCGCGAGGCGCTGGCGCTGATCGAGCGCGAACCGATCGGCGTGGTCGGCGCCATCGTGCCCTGGAACTTCCCGCTGCTGCTGGCCTGCTGGAAGCTCGGCCCGGCGCTGGCCGCCGGCAACAGCGTGGTGCTCAAACCCTCCGAAAAATCGCCGCTGAGCGCCATCCTGCTCGGCAAACTGGCGCAGCAGGCCGGGCTACCGGACGGCGTGCTGAACGTGGTGCCCGGCTATGGCCACGACGCCGGCAAGGCGCTGGCGCTGCACCGCGACGTCGACGCCCTCACCTTTACCGGCTCCACGCTGGTGGCGAAACAGCTGATGATTTACGCCGGCGAATCGAACATGAAACGCGTCTGGCTGGAGGCCGGCGGCAAGAGCGCCAACATCGTCTTCGCCGATTGCCCGGATCTGGATCAGGCCGCCCGCAGCGCCGCCGCCGGCATCTTCTATAATCAGGGGCAGGTGTGCATCGCCGGCACTCGCCTGCTGGTCGAAGCGAGCATTGAGCAAGCGTTCCTGCAGGCGCTGCGCAAACACGCGGCGGCCTTCGTTCCCGGCGATCCGCTCGATCCCGACACGGTGATGGGCACGCTGATCGACAGCGGCCACTGCGAAAAAGTGGCCGGCTATATCGATCGGGGGCTGAGCCAGGGCGCCGCACTGTTCCTCGACGGGCGCGACCATCCGCAGGGCGACCACGCCGGCTATCTGGGGCCGACCATCCTCACCCAGGTGAACAACGCCATGAGCGTGGCGCGCGATGAAATCTTCGGCCCGGTGCTGGCGGTGACCACCTTCGACAACGAGCAACAGGCGCTGCAGCTGGCCAACGACAGCGAATACGGCCTCGGCGCCGCGGTCTGGACCCGCGATTTGGCCCGCGCGCACCGCATGGCGCGCCAACTGAAAGCCGGCACGGTGTTCGTCAACAACTACAACGATGGCGACATGACCGTACCCTTCGGCGGCTACAAGCAGAGCGGCAACGGCCGCGACAAATCGCTGCACGCGCTGGACAAGTTCACCGAATTGAAAACCACCTGGATCTCGCTGGAATAAGGGCTTATCTCATGACTGAACACGTAAAAAGCTACTATGCGGCCACGGCCAACGCACATCAGCCCTATCCGCAACTGAACGAATCGATCGAGTGCGACGTCTGCGTGATCGGCGGCGGCTATACCGGCCTCTCCTCCGCGCTGTTCCTGGTGGAAGCCGGCTATAACGTGGTGGTGCTGGAAGCGGCGCGCATCGGTTTCGGCGCCAGCGGCCGCAACGGCGGCCAGTTGGTCAACTCATACAGCCGCGACATCGATGTGATTGAAGAGCGCTACGGCGCGGAAAGCGCCCGCCTGCTCGGCAGCATGATGTTTGAAGGCGCGGAGATCATCCGCAGCCGCATCAGCCGCTACGCCATCGACTGCGACTACCGCCCCGGCGGCATCTTCGCCGCGCTGAACAACAAGCAGTTCCATGCGCTGATCGAGCAAAAGCGCAACTGGGAGCGCTACGGCAATACCCAACTCGAGCTGCTCGATGCAGATCGGGTGCGCCAGGAAGTCGCCAGCGATCGCTACGTCGGCGCGCTGCTCGATCACAGCGGCGGCCACATCCATCCGCTCAACCTGGCGCTGGGCGAGGCCGAGGCGATTCGCCTGCAGGGCGGGCGCATCTTCGAACAATCGGCGGTGACGAACATCCACCACGGCGAACCAGCGCTCATCAGCACCGCCAACGGCCAAGTGAAGGCGCGTTTCGTCATCGTCGCCGGTAACGCCTATCTGGGCGACAAGCTGGAACCGCGGTTGGCCAAGCGCAGCATGCCGTGCGGCACCCAGGTGGTGACCACCGAACCGCTGGCGCCGGAGATCGCGCAGGCGCTGATCCCGCAGAACTACTGCGTGGAAGACTGTAACTACCTGCTGGATTACTACCGCATCACTGCCGATCATCGTCTGTTGTACGGCGGCGGCGTGGTGTACGGCGCGCGCGATCCGGACGACATCGACAACCTGATCCGGCCGAAGCTGCTGAAGACCTTCCCGCAGCTGAAAGGGGTGCGTATCGACTATCGCTGGACCGGCAACTTCCTGCTGACGCTGTCGCGCATGCCGCAGTTCGGCCGGCTGGAGAATAACGTGTACTACATGCAGGGCTACAGCGGCCACGGTGTGACCTGCACCCATCTGGCGGGCAAGCTGATCGCCGAGCTGATGCGCGGCGACGCCGAACGCTTCGACGCCTTCGCCAAACTGCCGCACCTGCCGTTCTTCGGCGGGCGCAATTTGCAGATCCCGTTCACCGCCATCGGCGCGGCCTACTACACGCTGCGCGACCGTATCGGCGTCTAAAACAGCAGGCCCGGTCATCATGGCCGGGCCTGTGCGTTAACGCTTAGACGATCTTCGGTTGGCCGTCCGAGGCGGTCGCCCCGCCGTCGACCGGAATGTTGGCGCCATTGATAAAGCTGGCGTCGTCGCTGGCCAGAAACGCCATCACCGCCGCCACTTCTTCCGGCTCCGCCGCACGCCCCAGCGCGATGCGCTCATTGAACTTGTCGCGGATTTCCTGTGGCCAACCGTTGGTCATGTTGGTTTTCACCAGGCTCGGGCAGACCGAGTTGATGCGCACGCCGTCACCGCCGTGGTCCAGCGCCATGGCGCGCGTCAGGTTGACCACCGCGCCTTTCGCCGCGCAGTAATAGGCCGCGCCCCAGTCACCGCCCAGACCGGACACCGACGCGGTATTGACGATGCAGCCCTTGGTCTTCAGCAGGTGCGGCAAGGCGAATTTGGAACAGAACACCACGCCGTCGATATCGACCCCAGCGATGCGGCGCCAGTCGTCGACGCTGGTTTCCAGCACGCTGCCCGCCACGTGTACGCCGGCGTTGTTCAGCAGGACGTCGATGCGGCCCAGTTTTTCCGCCACCTCGTTCATCATTTTTTCAACCGCGACGTGATCGGACACGTCGATATGTACCGCCATCGCCCGGCCCTTCGGCAGCGAAGCGGCAACCTTATCTACCGCCTCTTTGGCCCAGTCGGCCAGCACCACGATGGCGCCCTCGGCGGAGAAACGCCGTGCCGCCGCTTCCCCCATGCCGTTGCCCGCACCGGTGATAACCACGACTTTATTGTCAAAACGCATGAGACCTCCTCCATGTGAACGTATTTATATAAGTCATACAAATCTCATTGCCCCGAGGATAAGACGCCCCACCCCTGAGAGCCAGTCAAAACGTGCGGTTTATTAACCAAAAGGAGGTATGTCAGTGATTTCAATGCGCTGGATTAACCTTTATCGGATTTTGGCCAACATACTGATGGATAAAATAAAATTACGGAGAGTCACTATTTGTCAGGCGGATTGTCAGTGGGCGAGACTATTGCAGGTGTGCGGTTATGGCCACACAGAGATAAACGATGTGAATGAAAAACGGCAGCCGCCCGCAGGCGGCCGCAACTATTTTTTCTCGATGGGGACAACCAGCAGATCGACGTTCAGTTCGTTGATCGCCTGACGCGCCGAAGAGATCAGTCGGCTCCAGACATCATGATGGTGGCCGAAGATCACCAGGTCGAACCCTTTTTCCTTCGCCACCCGATTCAGTTCTTCCGTCAACGCGCCGCGGCTGACGATCACCTCTTCGACCGGATAGGACGACTGCCCTTTGATCGCATTGAGCATATTCTTCACCCGCTCCGAAAAGGTGCGATCGGTGTAGTTGTAATCGCCCACGCCCAGATCGACGTAATAACCGGCGCGATGAATGTCGATATAGATCAGGGAAAGTTTGGCATTGAGCGCAGCGGCCAGCCTGGCGCCCTTGCCCAGCAGGAACTCGGCGTCTTCGCTGAGATCCGTGGCGACAACAATATGCCGGTAAGCCATGATGGCGGCCCTCCTCGTCAGATCCGTAAACAGGATGGCGCTCCTTGCCGCATGTTTCTTATGCACCTTAAGTTTAGCCCAGCGCCGGTTCACTCGCCTGCCGCACCGTCGTTCCATCCGTGGAACGATGCATCCCGACTGCACGGTCTACCGGATTTTTCTCCCCTCCCTACACTGTAGGCAAGTGCTGAGTTTCAGCCTTATCAATCAAAGAAGATACCCACTGACCTCACGACGAGAAAAGGAAAACACCATGACCACTCCAGCCAACTTCAACGGCCAGCGTCCTGTTATTGATGCCAATGACGCGGTCATGCTCCTGATCGACCACCAGAGCGGCCTGTTCCAAACCGTCGCCGATATGCCGATGACTGAACTGCGCGCCCGCGCCGCCGCCCTGGCCAGCATCGCCACCCTCAGCAAACTGCCGGTGATCACCACCGCCTCGGTGCCGCAGGGCCCGAACGGCCCGCTGATCCCGGATATTCACCAAAATGCGCCGCACGCGCAATATGTCGCCCGCAAAGGGGAGATCAACGCCTGGGACAACCCGGACTTCGTGGCGGCGGTCAAAGCCACCGGCCGCAAAACCTTGATCATCGCCGGCACCATCACCAGCGTCTGCATGGCCTTCCCGTCCATCAGCGCGGTGGCCGAAGGCTATAAAGTGTTCGCGGTGATCGACGCCTCCGGCACCTACTCGAAAATGGCGCAGGAAATCACCCTGGCACGCGTGGTGCAGGCCGGCGTGGTACCGATCGACACCGCCGGCGTGGCCTCGGAGCTGCAGGGCAGCTGGAATCGCGCCGACGCTCAGCAGTGGGCCGAGGTTTACACCAAAATCTTCCCGGCCTATCAGTTGCTGATCGAGAGCTACCTCAAAGCGCAGGACGTGGTGAAAAACAACGAACGGCTGGACTCGCAGCGTTAAGATCGTGGGCATAAAAAACCCCGGCCAAGGCCGGGGCTATTAATCGCGTGCCGGTGACTTTCCCGGCTGTCATGTTATGGCGTAAGCGTCCATCCAACACTCCAACATTACGCAGCCTAAGCGCGACTTTTTCACAACAGAAAAATAGACTGAAACGCGGCGTTATTAATTCTGCGGCAATCTGTTTTTCTGTTGCCAATAATAATTAATTATTGGAACGTCATCGAGGAATCGAACCCCAGTCCGCCAACGGATAATTTCGCTGCCGCTCTTCCTGCTGAGCTAATGACGTATTGGTAAAGACTCCGGGCGAACCCGGAGTTTATTCAGGCTGAGGACGTTATTTCTTAACTGCTCCGGCTTAAACCCTCATCGCTGTCGTAAGAAATCGTACCTCGGCCGAAAATTATAACGCGACCACGTTGCCGGCAGAAGGGCCCTTCATGCCATTTTCGATAGTGAACTCAACCTGTTGGCCTTCGTCCAGCGTTTTGAAATCGTTGCTCTGGATAGCAGAGAAATGTACGAACACGTCTTTGCTGCCGTCTGCCGGGGTGATAAAGCCGAAGCCTTTACCTGCATCAAACCATTTTACCAAACCTGTCATTTTAGTAGACATAGAGATATTTCCTTTATATTTTTGCGACGCCATAGGGCGATAGAGGTCTGTTTTTATTGGAAACTTATGGGGCACTAGAGAAGAAAATTCGCGGAAGAAGAGGTATCTGAGGGATATCGCTAATACTGAGAACTGCTTTACTAAAACTGCTTTCATAAGGTCTGTACTACAAACCGATGACCCTATTTACACACGACTGAGTTATTTAAGCAAGCAATATTTAAATTATATTCATATGGCTCATAAATTTATTATCGCAAAAGGCCGCTGACGCCTGTCGCTACGGGCAGGTAAAAAAAGGTCTCGCCCTGCTGGATCACATCGGCGATTCATTATAAAACTAAGACTACCCCGTTTCTTACAGGCCGTTAACCGATGATCGATATGCCAGCCGTGCTCGCCGTTTTCACCGTCTATATCGTCGGCGTGGTGATCCCCGGCCCCAATTTTGTCGCCGTCGCCCACAAAGCCGTTTCCGCGCGCCGCAGCGAGGCTTTCGCTCTGGTGGCGGGCATTGTATTGGTCAACCTGTTCTGGGCGAGCAGCGCCCTCCTCGGCATCGGGATAATTTTCGCCTTGTTCCCCTGGTTGGCGCTAGCGGTAAAAGTGGCCGGCGCCGGCTATTTACTGTGGTTCGGCTATCGGCTTATCGCCCAGGCGGCGCCTTCTTCCGGCCCCTCCACGGTGACCGGGAAAAGCGGTTTTCGCGTCGCTTTTCTGCAGGGCATCGCCACCAACATCGCCAATCCCAAATCCATTGCGTTTTACGCCGCCGTCTTCTCATCAGCGGCGCCCGCCCATGTTTCTACGCCGACCTTCCTCGCCATGCTGTTGGAAGTCGCGGCGATAGCCAGCTTGTGGTACGGGCTGGTGGCGCTGGTGTTGTCGCACGCCCCTGTCGCCGGCGCCTACCGCCGCAGCAAGGCTTGGATCGATCGCGCCTGCGGCACGTTGATTATCGTACTGGGGCTGCGGCAGCTGCTCAGCCGATGATCGCGATCCCCAGCCGCTCCAACAGCTGCGCGGCCTGGTGGCTGTCCATTTTAACGCCCTGCAGATCGGTGGTACGTAAATCCAACTCGCCCAGTTCCGCGTTGCTCAGATCGCACTGGGTGACGTCGGCGGCACGCCAGTCGAAACCGGAGAATTCGCCGCCGGACAGATCCGAGCCGCTGAAGCTGGCGCCAAGCACCTGTGCGCCGTGCCAGCGGTTTTCCCACAGCTCGCATTTCTCCAGCACCACCTTGGCGAAGTTGGCATAGCTCAGGTTGCTTTTGGTGATATAGGCGCTGCAAAACCAGGTGCGGCTGGTGATCATGTTCATAAAACTGGCGCCGCGAAAATCGGCGCCCTGCGCGCGACATTCGCGGATTTCGATGCCCAACGCGTTGGCATGACGAAAATCGGCCATCGATAAATCACAGCTTTTAAAACTCGCGTCTTTCAGTATCGCACGGCTGAAATTGCCGCCCTGTCGGCTGTCGCGATCGTAAAACTGGCAGCCGATAAACTCGGTGCCGGTCAGATCGGCGCCCGAAAAATCACACAGCATAAAGCTGCCGTTTTCAATCTTCTCGCCGGTAAAGCGGTTACGGTCTATCTTTTCACCCTTCAACATCAGACTCATCGCAGCGCACCTGTTTATTTATACAGTCAGTGCGGCATTTAATCCTATTCCGGCAGGGTTGGCAACCGTCGCCGATCGGCGGGCCTCCGTTCTAACGCCACCTTGACGATGCTGAATGTCCTGACGCTCTCCGCCTGAGCGACGTCGGCAAACAAGCGGGGGTAACGGGAGTTGACCACCCACACCTCGCCATCGCGCAGCGCGGCGCCGGTCGGCCCATCCAATCCCGGCGGCGTGGCGACCGCGGCGACATGGGCGCTGGCCCAGCCGTCGGCCGAGGCGAGCAGCGTCACGTCGCCGGACATGCTCCCTTTTTCACCCGGAAAAGACTGTACGATTACCAATTCGTTGGCGTTTTTGAGCCGCAGCCCGTCCGGCCCTTTCAGCCGCTGCGGCAGCCTGATTTCACTTATCGCAGGTGCGTTATCCAGCGTCACCTTCCACAGCAGCCCGCGGGTGTAGTCCGACGCAATCAGGTAGCCATCCGGGTGAGACACGATGCCGTTGAGATAAGGCTGCGTGCCCTGCGCAGCGGCGGGGGCGTCGGCCGGCATCAAACGCGCTGAGCGCACCAGAATCGACACCTGGCGCGTTGCCCGGTCGATCTTGTAAATCTGCGGCTGGAAGCTGTCGGTCACATAGATATTGCCCTTTGCGTCGAGCGCCAGATCGTTGGCCAACGTCGGACCACGGCTTAACGACGAAAGATCGTACGTCTGCTGCAGCGCGCCGGTATCGAGACTGAACTCCAGCACCTGCGCCACGCGATTGCGCGTGCCGGTGGCCGAGTAGAGGGACACGCCCACGTCTTCGTTGCACACCAGCACCCGGTTGCGCTCGGCGTCCACCAGCATGCCGGAGGTAGTGATGAGCCCCTTACCGGTGGAAAACCGCCGATAGCGGCCATCCGGGTAGACCAGGCCAAGCTGCCCACCGCGCAGGGAGGAGACCAGGAACGCACCGGCGCGTGCATTCCAGGCGATGCCCTCAGGGTAAGCGCCGGCGGCATCCGGCGAGAATTCGATGCGCTGCGTGGCCTGCGCCTGCATGACGCCGCTGAGAAACAGCGCGACGCCGGCCAACGGGGTGACGCGTCGGCGCCACGGCAATAAGAAAGAAAAGAGGCTGAAACGGAACATGTGCATGACCCTGATGAGGACTCGGATCGCTAGAGTAGGATCGCGCCGCTCACGGCACCAGCCGGGAAAAAGGCAATGCGCCACTAAAAAAATCGCAGTAATCAGCGCAAAAAAACCGCCCGATGCGGGCGGTTGAGGTGACGGCGAACCGTTACTTCAGGGCTTCCTGAATGGCGTCGGCCATCGGGCCGATGTGCTTTTCCGCCGCCTTCAACTGGAAATCTACGCCGTTGCCGTCGTTGGTATCCGACAGCGTGGCCTTGATCAATTCCAGCGCCGCCTGCACCGCCACCAGCCGTTTGTGCTGTTCGTCCGTGACCGGGTCGGCGCCCATATTGGCCGGATAGTAATGTTCTAACATCGCGATCTCCTTTTGATGACGTTAACCTCTAACCTACCAGAAAACCGCGCATTTACTAAGGAAACCAGGCCCTGCGCGGCCGAGTGGCGATAAATTGCACTATACTGGGCAAACACTTTCCCCTGTAACAGGATCATCGCCATGTCATTCCAGGGAAGCTGCCACTGCGGCGCCGTCACCTTCTCCGTGGACGCCGAACTGCCCGCCGACGCCCTCAGCTGCAACTGTTCGATCTGCCGCCGCAAAGGGCTGTTGCTGTCTTTCTTCCCCATCAGCGCATTCACGCTCAACAGCGGCCAGGACCAGCTCAGCACCTACACCTTCAATCACCACAAGATCCGCCATCAGTTCTGCCGAGTCTGCGGTGCCCAGCCCTTCGCCTACGGCACTGCGCCGGACGGCGCCGCGATGTGCGCCGTCAACCTGCGCTGCGTGCCTGACATTGCGCTGGATGCGTTGCAGATCCACAGTTACGACGGCGCCAGCGTCTGAGATCCCGCGTTTTCAGCGGTAGACGGAGAATTTCTTGGTCAGCGGCTTAAGCTGTTCGGCGTCGCCGTAGAGCGCCACCGCCACGAAATCCAGCTGTTCGTAAGGGGTGTTGGCGGTGTCGGCGATCTGCTGTTCGGCGGAGTGCGACAGCATGGTGGTGGTGAAGAAGTTGGACAACACGCCCTCGTCCTTGCACTTCAGAATCAGGTTGCTGAGCTGGCTGCTGTTCTTGGCCTGCAGGATCACGATCGGATAGTGGCTCATATTGGCGCTGACGCCGTCGAGGCTGCTCGGATAGTGGTGAAACTCGCGCTGCTCGATCAGATCGGTGATGCCCGCCGTCAGATGACAGGAGGCGTTAAACAGCGTGGCCGGTTCGTGATTGCGGTTGAGGATGATATAAAATTTTTTCTCGTTGTCGCTGTACATGCTCTTCTCCTTGAATAGGCAGCCAGTTTTACCCAACCTGCGCACGGTTTCAAGGCGCGATAAGGGGCCGCGTCCGGCCCCCGTGATCACGCTGCCGAATCAGGCGGCGCCTTCACCCGGACCGAGCGGCTGCGCCACCTGATGCAGCACGGTGATGTTCTGCAAAAGCGTGCCGCCGTCGATCGGTTTCATCTGGCCGTCGCGATCTTTATAGTGCGTCGGCTTGGCGCCGTGGAAAAACAGCCCGGCGTTGACCTGCACGCCCAGATAGCCTGCGCTGGCCGGCAGGCGCTGCACGTCGGTCCAGGGGGTGGAAACCGGCACGTACTGAAAGCCTTCGCTCGTCTTGGCGTACAGCGGGCGCAGCAGCGTGACAAAGGCCATCATCGGCGACAGCGCGTCTTTAAAGATCTGCACCGGCCGATCGACCGTCATCAGGAAACCCTGCGGCTGCTCCTCAACCGTGTCGAGGCTCAGGCTGCTGCTGATATCATCACCCCGGCCGCCATAGCTCCATTCAATGGCCGGCGCCCCACTCTCGTTCATCATCGCTGACATACACTGCTCCTTATAAAATGAATTCAACACGCCTGCTGCGTGCCGGAACAGTAAACCGCCGCGGGGGACCCGCGTCCACGCCGGGCGGCACGCTGGCAAACCAAACAACGAAGGCGCGCAATCAATAAAGCTCGAAATGAATAATTTCTCCGCGTGATAGCGCAGCATTTGAACGACCTCAGCCGTTGCAAGAGCACATAGTGATGGCGTTACCGCCACTGGAGAGTGTTATGACCGCGATTAAACCGGACGCCATCGACCGCGTTCTTCCCGCCACCACGCCCTGGTTTGCCGTCGTCAACGTGTTGTTCGCCGGCATCGCCGCGGCGCTGCACGTGGGTAAGGCCACCATCGCGCTGCCTGCGCTGCAGGCCGAGTTCGGCCGTTCGCTTGAGGCGCTGAGCTGGGTCATCTCGGCCTTTCCTTTCGTCGGGGTGTTCGGCGGTATCGCCGCCGGGCTGTTGGTGCGCCGCTGGGGCGACCGGCGCCTGCTGGCAGTAGGGTTACTGATCATCAGCGCCGCCAGCTTCACCGGCGCCACGCTGCACGACTTCAGCGGATTGGTCGTCAGCCGCTTTGTCGAAGGCCTCGGCTTCGTGATCGTGGTGGTCGCCTCGCCGGCGGTGCTGAACCGCATCGTCGCCCCGGCGCAGCGCAGCCTGGTGTTCGGCATCTGGAGCACCTTCATGCCGGCGGGCATCGCCATTTCACTGTTTTTCGGCCCCCATCTCGCCGACTGGCAACAAAATTGGCAGGCCGGTGCGGCGTTGACGCTGTTGGCCGCCGTGCTGCTGCCGCTGACCACGTCCCGCCGTGCCGCCGAGGCGCACGTTCCGCCGTTACACCTGCGGCAAGCGCTGGGCGCGATGCTGCGGGCGCGCCGACCGCTGTTGCTGGCGTTGATGTTCACCACTTACAACCTGCAGTTTTTCTCGGTGATGACCTTCCTGCCGATCTTCCTGATGCAACGCATCGGCCTGTCGCTGGCGGCCGCCGGCGGCATCAGCGCGGCGGCGGTGGCGGCGAACATCATCGGCAACCTCGCCGCCGGGCTCTTGCTGTCGCGCGGTCTGCGGGCCGGTAGCCTGCTCGCGGCCACCAGCCTGATCATAGGCATCTTCGGCATCGGCATTTTCCTGCCGATGACGCCCAACGGCCTGCTGATCCCCTTGTGTTTCCTGTTCTGCGCCATCGCCGGCATGCTGCCCGCCACCATTCTGGCCGCCACGCCGGCGGCGACGCCGGAACCGACGCTGCTGCCGCTGAGCCTGGGGCTGGTGATGCAGGGGAACTATCTCGGTCAGGTGATCGGCCCGGTCGCGCTGAGCGCCATCGTGGCTGCGGCCGGTTGGGCGGCCCCGGCCTGGCTGGTGCTGGCGGCGGCCCTGTTGGGGGCGCTGTTGGCGCTGGCTTTTCTCAACCGGCGGCATAATGCGGGGTGATAAGCAGAAAGGTCGTTCTGTTTGTTATAAGCGGTGCTGAATTTTCCCTGGTGCAGGTGCCTGCCTATCGCGAAGGATATGGCCAGTGATGATCAAGGCCCGATAATGACAAGGCGCCGGTGGCCGCGAAATACACCAGCAGGCCGGCAAAGGCGATCAGTAGCGTTTTCTCGATGACGCCGAGTCGTTTGTGTTCAGTCATTTGCATACTCCTTCGTGATATCGGGCGAACGGCCGCCCTCATCAACACTAGGAAAGCCTGGCGCAGGCGGCAAGCGTGGCTCACAAAATGAAACATAATCGATAAATTTTGTTAATTATTTAGCCCTCTTTCTTTTCTCATGTCGCCGCCTCCGCCTGTTCACCGTGCAACGCCCGCCTTGCCCTTAATAACCCTATGGAATACGCCACTAAAAATCCCCTACCGGTTAAGCAAAGGTGATGATAGTGTTGTTTTCATTCAGTTCATTTATGCTGAAAATTCATCTTTTGAGGGACGACTATGATGTCTAAAGGCATTTCCAAGGGATTCTTTATTCTGATCCTGTTCATCGTTACCGCCGCCTTTCTCGACGTGCTGGGGCCTTACTACTCCTCGGTGCTGTGGGCGATTATTCTGGCGGTGATTTTCCATCCGGTGAAAAAGAAGCTGAAGCAGTACGTCGGCGAACGCAACGGCGTGGTGTCGCTGCTGACGGTGGCGCTGATTTGCCTGATCGTGTTCACGCCGTTGGCGATCATCGCCTCGTCGCTGGCGATGGAATTCAACGTGATCTACACCAAGCTGCAGGCCAACAACAGCCAGTTGCCGACCATGCTGGCGGACTTTATGCGTCACCTGCCCGGCTGGGCGCAGCGCTTCCTGGCGGAACATAACCTCAACAGCGCCGCCGAGATCCAAAAGCAGCTTTCCGAGGTGGCGCTCAAGGGCGGGCAATACCTGGCGGGCAGCGTCTTCCTGATCGGCAAGGGCACCTTCAACTTCGTCGTCGGCTTCGGCGTAATGCTCTACCTGCTGTTCTTCCTGCTGAAAGACGGCCCCTACCTGGTGAACCTGGCGCTCGAAGCGCTGCCGCTCTCCCAGCACGTGAAGCACCACCTGTTCGTGAAGTTCGCCGCCGTCTCCCGCGCCACCGTCAAGGGCACGGTGGTGGTCGCCGTGGTGCAAGGCGCGCTCGGCGGGCTGGCGTTTTACTTTACCGGCATCGACGGCAGCCTGCTGTGGGGCGCGCTGATGGCGTTCCTGTCGATCATCCCGGCCGTGGGCTCCGCCATCATCTGGGTGCCGGCGGTGATCTACTTCTTCGCCACCGGCATGCTGTGGAAAGCCATTTTCCTGGTGGTGTTCTTCGTGGTGGTGATCGGCCTGGTGGACAACATCCTGCGCCCGCTGCTGGTGGGCAAAGACACCAAAATGCCGGACTACCTGATCCTGATTTCCACCCTGGGCGGCATGGAGATCTACGGCATCAACGGCTTCGTCATCGGCCCCTTGATCGCCGCGCTGTTCATCGCCTGCTGGAACATTCTGTCCGGCCGCGACAGCGAGGAGAACATCGAAGAGATCGACGAAGCGTTTATCGAGGAAGGCAAGAACCATCCCGACGCGGTGGAGTAAACCTCCCGCAGCGAATCACGCAGGGGCCCAATTGGGCCCCTTTTTTTGTCTGTGGTATCCTTGCCCGGCTCACAAGGAAGAACGGGTTTCGTTATGCTTATTTTTTACGCCACGCTGGCTATCGCTTTCACTCTGCTGTGTCTGCTAGCCTTTATCTATTGCGCTTACCAGCTGTCGAAGCACGGCGACGTCAAGTTTTTGGCCTCGCTTTCGGTACTGATCTTCGCGCTGCTGGCCTTCTATGCCGCTTACGGCTACGTCAGCACCTGGCTGCAACAGCAGGCGGTCGATGTCCGGCTGTATTAGCGCGATGGGATGAAAAAGACCTGCTCCGGGTCGCCGTCATCGAGATTGTCAATTTGGCCGCTGGCGACAAACCCGGCGTTCAACAGCAGCCGCTGCATCGGCAGGTTGGAGCGATTGGTGGAGGTGAACAGCTTCGGGTGTCGGCAATGGGATTTCAATGCCGCAATCAGCGCCAGCCCGACGCCCCGGCGGCGATAGCGCTCGCCGACCATCAGCATCTCGATAAAGCCGCAGCCGAAGAAGTGATAGTGCAGCACGCCGTAGCCCATCACCACGCCCCGTTCTTCGGCAAGATAACAGATGCTCTGCCCGCACCAGGTGCGGATCTGCGCCGCGCGCTGCGGCTCACGCAAGGCAACGCTGTCGAGGGCGATCAGGGCTGCGGCATCGGTTTCAGTGGCAAGACGAACAGGCATGTTTACCCCCTCATGCTTATGGGTGACGGCGGCACCGCTTCAACGAAACGGCAACCGAAGCGGGATAACTTTTACATCCCCGCCGAATTTTGTAATCCTATTATAGAGTTACTAAAACACACGCCAAGGAAGGAAAGCATTTCCCGATGAGAATACCGCAAATCTCCGCCGCCCTGCTGTTTACCCTGCTGCTGGCGGGCTGCCAGTTCCACAAAACCGTATTCCCGCCGCCGTATCTCGGCACCCCACAAGAGATCAGCACCTACGAAGTGAAAGGGCTGACCTTCGTCACCACCGTCACCTTCAGCGGCCTTTTCGCCGAAGACCTGGTGCGCGAATACGCACAGAAACATCACTATCGCTACTATGTGGTAACGATGCGCAGCAACGGTTTTAAAGATCGGGCCGAGCGCGTGAGCGCGATGATGTATCGGTAGGCATTGGCAACATATGCCGTGAAAGAATGCCGAAAAATCCAGGTTCAGCGCAGGAAAACGCGATATGGAACATGGTAAAGCCGCAAAGTCAGGGCTGCATGAAAGTGCGGCCTCTGACTTCTGTTTAACCCAGTTACCGCCCTTTACCTTCTACTGTCACTACGGGCGAAATTCCAACGTGATAATTTGGAACGCATTATGGACCTCTGGCGTTGGCGGCTTAAGCAGACGCGCATCGGCAACCGCCTTCATGGCGGCACGGCAAAGATCCGGATCGCCACCTTCAGTTCGAACACCGACTGGCATGCCGTCCGGCGCCAGCGTGATACGCAATGTACAGCGTTGGCCTGAGTAAGTGGCGGCGTCTTTTAAATGGCGTTGAATCTCAGCTTGCACCTGGGTCATGTAATGTAATTTTTCTTTTCCCGGCGCAGACGTCTTTGGGTCACCAAGGTTGGCGAAAAGATCATCGACCTCTTTATTCGCCGGATCGTTTTGGCTGGAGGTAGTACTCTTGGCACACCCCGTTAACGTCAGCGCGGTCATCGCCGCCAATAGTATGGCAATGCCGGTTTTGTAGCCTGAATGCGTTATTTTCATATCCCTGTCCTTATGGATGATTATCAGCCGAATCAACGTTGTATTCGAAAAGATCCCCGGTGAATACTTATACAGAATTAACGCCAAACCACCAGAGACATTGTTAGTATCAAGCATCGGCATGCGGAGTATCGTGGGCCGATGATGACATGAAGCCATAGCGCCCTCACCAGGCAGTACGCCTGCGTACCCTGACCTATCGATAACCTTCGATCAATCACCCCATCAATAAATTAAGAAACTCTTAATTTTTTATCGCATTAAAAGCGTTTCAACGCTAACAATCTGGAGATTCTGCCTATAATTACTTTCCTGCTATTAAATTCATTTAAGTAACCAGGATGGTGAGTATGAAAAATAAACGACTCTTTGCCGCGCTTCTTACTGCGACTACGGTGATGTTCATAGCGGGCTGCGCTTCCAATCAGGCGATCAAAACAACGGATGGCAAGACCATTGTCACCGACGGCAAGCCTCAGGTCGATAAAGATACCGGGTTAGTCTCCTATCGAAATGCAGAAACGGGCAAAACGGAACAGATCAATCGAGACCAGATTGCAAACATGAGTGAGTTGGATAACTAAAAGGAGCTACAAATGAAAAAAACGCTTGTTCTTCCCGCGATCGCCCTGGTTGCCATCGCCGCACTGTCAGGCTGCACACGCACCAGCTACGCCATCCATACCCACGACGGTCGAACGCTCATCAGTGACGGCAAGCCGAAAGAAACCGCTGCCGGGTTGATCGGTTATACCGACGCCAATGGCGTTAAACAGCAAATCAACAAGACGGAAGTCAAAGAGGTTTCAGAGATCCCTCATTAAGGTTCCGATAACCTTAGCCAGCTAAAATCAAGGGGGCCAATGGCTCCCTTTCTACTCAAAAAACCGGCGTACTTGCCTGCATTTAACGATAACGTCGATAAACACCTGACATTTAGCGCCAACGTTCTCAGGTTTGCCATACGGATCTCTCCTTTCCCTGCATCAAGCAGCTATAATCCAAAAAGTGGAGTTTTTTGATAATGATAAGGAGGGAGTATGTATAAAACTATCTTGGTTCCCGTGGATATTACCGAGCCGGAATTAACACAGCAGGTCATCCCGCATGTCAACGCGCTCGCCAGGCTCGAAGACTCCCACGTCCATTTCCTGGCGGTGATCCCATCGCGCGCCACCTACGCCGCTTTCGGCTTTGCCGCCACAGCGGCGATAGAAACCAAAGACGAAACCATTGCGCTAGCGACCGAGGGGCTGGCAAAAGCGGCAAAAGAATTCAGCGTGCCTGAAGATAGAGTGACCACGCACGTTGCCGTCGGCGATCCTAAAGATCAGATCCTGGAACTCGCTGATGCGCTTAACGCGGAGATTATTGTGATGGGTTCCAACCGCCCTTCTGCGATCACTTATCTCCTCGGCTCCAATGCCACCGCCGTCGTCCGCCACGCCAATTGCCCGGTGCTGGTCGTGCGTGAATCGGCTAACGCCGCTCGGTGAGCCTGTCCGATACCTCACTCATATTTGAACAATAAAAAAACGGGAGCCCTAAGGCTCCCGTTCTCATTCAAACGCCAAACACCCTTACATGTGTTTAACGATAGCGTCGCCAAACTCTGAACATTTCAGCAGCTTAGCGCCTTCCATCAGGCGTTCGAAGTCATAGGTCACGGTCTTGGCAGCGATGGCGCCTTCCATGCCTTTAACGATCAGGTCAGCCGCTTCGAACCAGCCCATGTGACGCAGCATCATCTCTGCGGACAGAATGATGGAACCTGGGTTCACTTTGTCCTGGCCGGCGTACTTCGGCGCGGTGCCGTGTGTCGCTTCGAACAGCGCGCAGTCGGAGCCGATGTTGGCGCCCGGCGCGATGCCGATACCGCCTACCTGGGCCGCCAGGGCGTCGGAGATGTAGTCGCCATTCAGGTTCATACAGGCGATCACGTCGTATTCCGCCGGGCGCAGCAGGATCTGCTGCAGGAAGGCGTCGGCGATCACGTCTTTAACCACGATCTCTTTGCCGGTGTTCGGGTTCTTGATCTTCAGCCATGGGCCGCCGTCGATCAGCTCGCCGCCGAACTCTTCACGCGCCAGCTCATAGCCCCAATCCTTGAAGGCACCTTCGGTGAACTTCATGATGTTGCCTTTGTGAACCAGGGTCACGGAGTCACGGTCGTTGGTGATGGCGTATTCGATCGCCGCACGCACCAGACGCTTGGTCCCTTCTTCGGAGCATGGCTTCACGCCGATACCGCACTGCTCTGGGAAGCGGATTTTCTTCACGCCCATTTCGTCGCGCAGGAATTTGATCACTTTGTCCGCTTCGGCGGAGCCGGCTTTCCACTCGATGCCGGCGTAGATGTCTTCGGCGTTTTCGCGGAAGATCACCATGTCGGTCAGCTCAGGCTGTTTCACCGGGCTTGGGGTGCCCTGGTAGTAACGCACCGGGCGCAGGCACACGTACAGGTCCAGCTGCTGGCGCAGGGCCACGTTCAGAGAACGGATGCCGCCGCCGACCGGGGTGGTCAGGGGGCCTTTGATGGCGACGCGGTAGTCGCGGATCAGGTCCAGAGTTTCGTCCGGCAGCCACACGTCTTTACCGTAAACGTGGGTAGATTTTTCGCCGGTGTAGATTTCCATCCAGGAGATTTTACGTTCGCCGTGGTAAGCCTTTTTAACGGCTGCATCAACCACGTGGATCATGGCAGGAGTCACGTCAACGCCAATGCCGTCGCCTTCGATGAACGGGATGATCGGGTTATGAGGAACAACCAGTTTACCCTGGGCGTCAACCGTGATTTTTCTACCTTCTGCCGGAACAACTACTTTGCTTTCCATCAACCTCTCCTTCAAGCGCAATTTTGTTAATGCTTTGTAAGATGCGTGTAGATACTACTTGAATATTCGGTCCGCGCCAATCCGAAACGGATTCGGTTATAATGCGCTTATCATCCGTAATCTCAACTGTTATGAAAAAATTCTCTGTTAGAAATCACAACGTTAAACGATTCAGCAAGCCGAATGCCGCCAAACCCGCCGCGCCGAAAGGGCCGCGCCGAATTGTGTTATTCAACAAGCCCTTCGACGTGTTGCCGCAGTTCACCGACGAAGCCGGCCGCGCCACGCTGAAAGAGTACATCCCCTTCCCCGACGTTTACGCCGCCGGGCGCCTGGATCGCGACAGCGAGGGGCTGCTGGTGCTGACCAACGACGGCCAGCTGCAGGCGCAGCTCACCCAGCCGGGCAAGCGCACCGGCAAAATCTATTATGTGCAGGTCGAGGGCGCGCCGCAGGAGAGCGATCTGGCGCCATTGCGCAGCGGCGTCACGCTGAAAGACGGCCCCACGCTGCCTGCCGGGGTGGAGTTGGTGGCCGAGCCGCAGTGGCTGTGGCCGCGCAATCCGCCGATCCGCGAACGTAAATCCATTCCCACCCGCTGGCTGAAAATCACCCTGTATGAAGGGCGAAACCGCCAGGTGCGTCGCATGACGGCGCATATCGGGTTCCCTACCCTGCGCCTGATTCGCTACAGTATGGGTAATCTTTCGCTGGGTTCACTGCAACCCGGTGAATGGAAAATCATCGATTCCCTGTAGACCGATAACTGATGGAGGCGCTATGAAGAACACACTGACCGCGCTGCTGTTCACCGCACTGGCGGCCCCGCTCGCCGCCCAGGCCGCCAGCTTCGACTGCGCCAAGGCGGCAAGCCGCGATGAGCGCGCCATCTGCGCCAACCGCACGCTGAACGATCTGGACGTGCAAATGGCCACAAAATACCAATTCCTGCGCGGCCTGTTCGCCATGGGCGCGCGCGGCGCGATGCAGGACAGCCAACAGGACTGGCTGACAAAACGCCAGCGGTGCGGCGGGGATACCGCCTGCCTGCTGCAAAGCTACCGCACCCGCATCGCCGAGCTGGACGACATCTACCGGCGCATCGACAAACCGCTGTAAGGAGAGCGCATGTTCAAACCGCACGTCACCGTGGCCTGCGTGGTGCACGCCGCCGACAAATTTTTAATTGTCGAAGAGACCATCAACGGCAAAGCGCTGTGGAACCAGCCGGCCGGCCATCTGGAGGCCGACGAGACGCTGGTGCAGGCCGCCGAGCGCGAGCTGTGGGAAGAGACCGGCATCCGCGCCACGCCGCAGGCGTTCCTGCGCCTGCACCAGTGGATCGCGCCGGATCGCACGCCGTTCCTGCGTTTTTGCTTCGTTATCGAGTTGGAACAGCCGCTGCCGACCGAGCCGCAGGACAGCGACATCGATCGCTGCCTGTGGCTGAGCGCCGACGAGATTTTGCAGGCGCCCAACCTGCGTTCCGCGCTGGTGGCGGAGAGCATTCGCAGCTACCAGCAGCCGGAGCGCTACCCGCTATCGCTGGTCGGCAGCTTCGCCTGGCCGTTTTAAGGGCGCCGGGCAGCACAAGATGAACAGTGCGCCGGCGCGGCCAACGTGGTAAAATCCTGCGCTTGTTTTTATCAGCACGGTTCGTGTTCAAGTTCGTGAGATCCCCATGTCAGACAACAGCCAGAAAAAAGTAATCGTCGGTATGTCCGGCGGCGTCGACTCTTCCGTTACCGCCTATCTGTTACAGCAACAGGGCTATCAGGTCGCTGGGCTGTTCATGAAGAACTGGGAAGAAGACGACGACGAAGAGTACTGCTCCGCCGCGACCGATCTGGCCGACGCGCAAGCGGTCTGCGACAAGCTGGGCATCGAACTGCACACGGTGAACTTTGCGGCGGAATACTGGGACAACGTGTTTGAGCTGTTCCTGGAAGAGTACAAGGCCGGTCGCACGCCGAACCCGGACATCCTGTGCAATAAAGAGATCAAATTCAAAGCCTTCCTGGAGTTCGCTGCCGAAGATCTGGGGGCCGATTTTATCGCCACCGGCCACTACGTGCGCCGCCAGGACGTGGACGGCAAGAGTCGCCTGCTGCGCGGCGTCGACGGCAACAAAGATCAGAGCTACTTCCTCTACACCCTGAGCCACGAGCAGGTGGCGCAGAGCCTGTTCCCGGTCGGGGAGCTGGAGAAGCCGGAGGTGCGCCGCATCGCCGAGCAGCTGGAGCTGGTCACCGCCAAGAAGAAAGACTCCACCGGCATCTGTTTTATCGGCGAGCGCAAGTTCCGCGACTTCCTCGGCCGCTACCTGCCGGCGCAGCCGGGCCCGATCGTCAGCGTTGACGGCCAGACCGTCGGCGAACACCAGGGCCTGATGTATCACACCCTGGGTCAGCGCAAAGGGCTGGGCATCGGCGGCATGAAAGACAGCAGCGAAGATCCGTGGTACGTGGTCGATAAAGACGTGGCCAACAACGTGCTGGTCGTCGCGCAGGGGCACGATCACCCGCGCCTGATGTCCGTCGGCCTTATCGCGCAGCAGTTGCACTGGGTGGATCGCCTGCCGCTGAACGGCCCGTTCCGGTGCACGGTGAAGACCCGCTATCGCCAGCAAGACATCCCTTGCACCGTGACCCCGCTCGACGACGAACGTATCGAAGTGCGTTTCGACGAGCCGGTCTCTGCCGTCACCCCCGGCCAGTCGGCGGTGTTCTATCAGGGCGAAATCTGCCTCGGTGGCGGCATCATCGAACAGCGCCTGGCGTAATTCGCCTGCCACCCAAGAAAAACGCTGCGTTTATCGCAGCGTTTTTTTTATTCAAAATTCCACCTGCGCACCCAGTTCAATGACGCGATTCGGCGGGATTTCGAACAGGTCCGGCGCGCGCAGCGCATTGCGCTGCAACAGTTGGAACACCTTGCCGCGCACGCGCAGATACCAGGGCCGCTTGCCCAGCACCAGCGTATCGCGCGACATGAAGAACGAGGTCTCGTTCATGGTGAAGCTCATCCCTTCCAGGCCGCAGCGGTAAAGGATGTCCGTCACGTTGGGCGTCTCACGCCAGCCATAGCTCGCCACCACCCGCCAAAAGCTCGCCGACAGTTGTTCGATCGCCACCCGCTGCACGTTGTGCACGTACGGCATGTCGGTGGTGACGATGGTCAGCAACACCACGCGCTCATGCAACACCTTGTTGTGCTTCAGGTTGTGCAGCAGCACCAGCGGCACCGCGTGCGGCGTGCGCTCCATAAATACCGCGGTGCCCGGCACCCGCTTCGGCGGCGCCTTCTCCAGCGACTCGATCAGCGCGCTCAGCCCTTCCTGATTGTCGCGCAGCCGGCGGATCAGGCGCGAACGCTCGGTCTTCCAGGTCAACATGATCAGCAGAATGGTCAGCCCAAGCGCCACCGGCAGCCAGCCGCCGGTCGCCAGCTTGATCAGGTTGGCGCCGAACAGCGGTACGTCGATGCACAGCATGACAACCAGCATCAGTCCGCCCAGCGCGCGCGGCCAGCCCCAGTTTTTGACCGCCACGATGCTCAGCAAAATCGACGACAGCAGCATGGTGCCGGTCACCACGATGCCGTAAGCCGAGGCCAGGTTACTGGAATGTTTGAAACTGATAATCACGATCAGCACCGCCGCGAACAGCAGCCAGTTCACTACCGGAATGTAGATCTGCCCGGACTCCTGATCGGAGGTATAGATGATGCGCATCGGCGGCAGGTAGCCCAGCCGCACCGCCTGCCGCGTCAGCGAGAACACGCCCGAGATCACCGCCTGCGAGGCGATCACCGTCGCCAGCGTGGCGATCACCAGCAGCGGGATCAGCGCCCAGGTCGGCGCCAGCAGGAAGAACGGGTTGTTGATCGCCGCCGGATTGGCCAGCAGCAGCGCCCCCTGGCCGAAATAGTTCAGCACCAGCGCCGGCGCCACCAGCGTAAACCACGCCAGACGGATCGGTTTTTTACCGAAGTGGCCCATATCGGCGTACAACGCTTCGGCGCCGGTGACCGACAGTACCACCATGCCCAGCGCAAAAAACGACACTGCCTTGTATTCGAAGAAGAAATTCACCGCCCAGTAAGGGTTCAGCGCCCGCAGCACGCCGGGATGATGCAGAATCCCGCCGATACCCAGCAGCGCGAGCGTCAGAAACCAGATAACCATCGCCGGGGCGAACAGTTTACCGACGCTGCCGGTGCCGCGTTTTTGGATCGCAAACAGCGCGGTCAGCACCAACAGCGACAGCGGTACGATAAAGCTGTCCAGCTCTGGGGCGATAATCTGCAGCCCCTCGATGGCCGAGAGCACCGAAATGGCCGGGGTGATCACCCCGTCGCCGTAAAAGAAGCTGCCACCCACCAGCCCGATCAGTACCGCCGCCGGCACCCAGCGCGCATCCAGCTTGCGGATCGCCAGCGACATCAGCGTCAGGATCCCTCCCTCGCCGTCGTTGTCGGCACGCATCACAAAACAAATGTACTTAATGGACACCACCAGCGTCAGCAACCAGAAAATCAGCGACAAAAAGCCGTAAATCGAGGCCGGCGTCAGAGTGATGCCTTCCTCCGCCGTCAGGCATTCGCGCAGGGTATACAGCGGGCTGGTGCCAATATCGCCGTACACTACGCCGATGGCCGCCAGCGTCACCGTCGGCAGCGGCTGCTTGTTTTTTACGTGCATATTAAGATCTTTATTTGAGGGCTCACGTTGGCAGTATAGATGCAGCCGCCGCACTTTATTTGCCGCCGCAACAATAAGTTCGCGTCGCCACGCCGGCGATTTTCGCCGCCTATTTGCACAGTTCTGCGCCGCACGGCGCCTCCGCCTCGTCACGGGCGTATTAGACGCTGGGTTTACCCTCGATTTTGTGGCATGATCCGCGGCATTCGTTGTCATCGTTGTTACAGCCACGCCCGTTCGTTAACGTTCGCGGCCGCCGCCGTTACCCCTGCGATACACACAACCTTATGCAGTAAGCCATGTACCGTTCACAGCGTTTACAGGAGTAATCGTGGCGAAGAATTATTATGACATCACGCTGGCCATGGCGGGTATCAGCCAGGCGGCGCGTTTGGTTCAGCAGTTGGCCCATGAAGGGCAATGCCACCGCGAAGCCTTTCAGACCTCGCTGAAAAGCCTGCTGCAGATGGATCCGCCTTCCACGTTGGCGGTGTTCGGCGGTGAAGAACGCAACTTGCTGGTCGGCCTCGAAACCCTGATGGGCGTGCTTAACGCCAACAACAAAGGGCCGGGCGCGGAACTGACCCGCTACACCATCAGCCTGATGGTGCTGGAGCGCAAGCTCAACGCCAACAAACAGGCGATGAACACGCTCGGTGAACGCCTCAGCCAGCTCGAACGCCAGCTGGCGCACTTCGATCTTGAGTCGGACACCATCATCAGCGCGCTGGCCGGCATTTACGTCGACGTGGTCAGTCCGCTCGGGCCGCGCATCCAGGTGACCGGCTCGCCGGCTATCTTGCAGAATCCGCAGGTGCAGGCCAAGGTTCGCGCCACGCTGTTGGCCGGCATTCGCGCCGCCGTGCTGTGGCAACAGGTCGGCGGCAGCCGTCTGCAGTTAATGTTTTCCCGTAATCGTCTGTTCAAACAGGCGCAAAATATCGTTGCTCATTGTTAATCGATCCCAGGAGTTGCTACCGATGGAATTATCCTCACTGACCGCCGTTTCCCCCGTTGATGGACGCTACGGTGATAAAGTCAGCGCACTGCGCCCCATTTTCAGCGAATACGGTCTGCTGAAATTCCGCGTACAGGTTGAAGTACGTTGGCTGCAAAAACTGGCGGCCTGCGCAGAAATCAAGGAAGTTCCCGCTTTTGACGCCGACGCAAACGCTTTCCTCGACAAAATCGTCGCGGAATTCAATGAAGAAGACGCTCAGCGCATCAAAACCATCGAGCGCACCACCAACCACGATGTGAAAGCGGTCGAGTATTTCCTGAAGGAAAAAGTGGCGGCGGTGCCTGCGCTGCACGCGGTGTCCGAGTTCATCCACTTTGCCTGCACCTCCGAAGACATCAACAACCTGTCGCACGCGCTGATGCTGCAAAGCGCCCGTCAGGACGTGGTATTGCCTTACTGGCGCAAGATCATCGACGCGCTGAAAGGGCTGGCGCTGGAATACCGCGATATTCCGCTGCTGTCGCGCACCCACGGCCAACCGGCGACCCCGTCGACCGTCGGCAAAGAGTTCGCCAACGTGGCTTACCGCATGGAGCGCCAGTACCGCCAGCTGGAGCGCGTGGAGATCATGGGTAAAATCAACGGTGCGGTCGGCAACTACAACGCCCACATCGTCGCTTACCCGGAGGTGGACTGGCACCAGTTCAGCGAAGCGTTCGTGACCTCGCTCGGCATCACCTGGAACCCGTACACTACCCAGATCGAGCCGCATGACTACATCGCCGAGCTGTTCGACTGCGTAGCGCGTTTCAACACCATCCTGATCGACTTCGACCGCGACATCTGGGGCTACATCGCCCTGAACCACTTCAAGCAGAAGACCATCGCCGGTGAGATCGGTTCTTCCACCATGCCGCACAAGGTCAACCCGATCGACTTCGAAAACTCCGAAGGCAACCTGGGCCTGGCCAACGCCGTGCTGGGCCACCTGGCGGGCAAACTGCCGGTGTCCCGCTGGCAGCGCGACCTGACCGATTCCACCGTGCTGCGTAACCTGGGCGTAGGCCTGGGCTACGCGCTGATCGCCTATCAGGCCACCCTGAAAGGCATCAGCAAGCTGGAAGTGAACCAGGCGCACCTGCTGGACGAACTGGATCACAACTGGGAAGTGCTGGCCGAGCCGATCCAGACCGTGATGCGCCGATACGGCATCGAGAAGCCTTACGAGAAGCTGAAAGAGCTGACCCGCGGCAAGCGCGTGGACGCCGCCGGCATGCAGGCATTCATCGATGGCCTGGCGCTGCCGGAAGAAGAGAAAACCCGTCTGAAGGCGATGACCCCGGCCAACTACATCGGCCGCGCCACCACCATGGTCGACGAGCTGAAGTAAGCGCTTTAGTCTGACAACGACAAGGCGGCCCTCGGGCCGCCTTTTTGCTTATCATTCACCGCGCAACACCTGCAGTCGGGCTATCTGCCGCCCCTGCGCATCGAAGTTGTCCGCGCTCAGCCAGCGCGCCAGCGCCTGCCGCACCGCCGGCCAGCGATCGGCGGTGATGGCGAACCAGTCGGTATCCCGGCTGCGCCCCTTGACGATCACCGCAAAGCGGAAGTTACCCTCGTAGCGAAAACCGAAGCGCAGCGCGGCCTGGCGGGACGGCGCGTTATGGCTGTCGCACTTCCACTCGCAGCGGCGGTAGCCCAGCGTGTCGAAGGCATAGCGCAGCAGCAGTGCGATGGCTTCGGTGGCGCTGGAGCGCTGTTTCATCAACGGCGACCAGCTGACGTGGCCGATCTCCAGCACGCCGTTGGCCTCGTCGATGCGCATCAGCGCCACCGTGCCCACCGGCGCGTCGCTGGCGGCGTCGAACACCGTCAGATTGACCAGCGCCGGGTTGGCCTGCAGCGTCTCCAGATGTTGCAACATCGCCGCCGGCGTATCGGGCCGTTCGATAGACAGATAGGTCCAGTCGCGGCCGTCCGGCGCCAGTTGAAACGCCTCGAACAGCGCGGCGTAATCCCGCTGCGGCTCGAGCGGCGCCAACGAGCAGAAACGCCCGCCGAGCGTCGCGCCGCCCGGGCGGCGAGCCGGCTGCCAATCCGGCATCGGTTCCCCGACCGGCTGACCATAACGATTCATTGCCATAAACGCCCTCCTGCGATTAACGGGAATAAACGATAAACGAGCTTCTTCTGCCGATTTTGTCGTACAGCGAGCGCGCCGGCGCGTTGTACTCCTGGGTCATCCAGTAGACCCGATCGCTGCCGCGCGTCTCTGCCAATCGGTACGCCTGTTCGAACAGCTTTTCCGACACCTTGTGGCCGCGCGCCTGCGGCGACACATAGAGATCTTCGATATAACAATAGCCGACCGCGCTCCAGGTGGACGGGTGGAACACCAGGTTCATCAGCCCCAGCAGCCGTCCCTCGGCATCCTCCGCCACCAGCCCGTACACCTGTTCATCCTGCCCCAGGCGTTCGAAGGTGCGATCGGTCACCTGCGGCGCCACGTCGGCGCGGTAAAAATCGAGATAGCCCTGCCACAGCGCCAGCCATTGCGCTTTGTCGTCGCCATTGATTCTGCGGATAGTCACTTCAGGGTTGGATGGGTTCATAGCGCCTCACGGAGTAAGATATTATTTCCATTAGGGAAATAATCGGATAGCGGCAGAATACACCGCGCAGCGGCGGCGCAATACGGACCAATTCAAAACGCAGAGCAGACCAATTTTAACCGTCGCTTGCCGCCGGCAGCGCGCTGAACACCTGCGCCAACGCAGTGATAAAGCGCACGATCTCATCCGGCGTATAGGCCGAGAAGCCGAGCACCAACGCCCCGCGCTGCGGCGTACCGGTGTAGAAGTCCGCCAGGCCGTACAGCCGTATCCCCCGTTCGGCCGCCGCCACCACCAGCCGCCGCTCCGTTGCCGCATCCGCCAACGGGCAAACCAGCTGCAGCCCGCCCTGCGGCAACGCCGGACGCGTCCAGGCTGCCAGGTGACGATGCACCGCGTCGTACAACGCGTCCAGCCGCGCCTTGTACAACGTGCGCATATTGCGCAGATGCTCAGCGTAGCCGCCCTCGTGCAGGAAATGGAACAGCGTCATCTGCGCCAGCGCCGACGTGTAGCCGTCCTGAAACTGCCTGGCGGCGACCAACGGCCGCACCAGCTGCGGCGGCGCAATCATGAAGCCGATGCGCAGCCCCGGAAACAGCGTCTTGCTGAAGGTGCCGATGTACAGCGTACGCCCACCGCCGTCCAACCCCTGCAGCGCCGCCTTGGTTTGCCGGTCGTAGTTGAACTCGGCGTCGTAGTCGTCTTCGATGATCCAGGCTCGTTGCCGCTGCGCCCACTGCAGCAACGCCAGCCGCCGATCGAGACTCAGCGAATACCCCAGCGGATAGTGATGGGACGGCGTGATGTAAACGCCTCGTCCGCCGCCCGAGGCCTGCATCAATTGCCCGACATCCAGCCCCTGTTCGTCGATGCCGATCGGCCGCGCCTGCAGACCCGCCGACTGCACCAGTTTTTTCGCCCCCTGATAACCCGGTTCTTCGACGAACACCGCATCGCCGGGATCGAACAGCACCTGCGTACACAGCGCCAACGCCTGCTGAGAGCTGGTCACCACGATCACCTGTTCCGCCGTCGCCTTGACGCCCCGCTCCCGCTGCATCCCCTGACACGCCGCAGAGCGTGTTCCCTTTTATCGCGTGGGTGACAGGACGTTCACCCGCACAGTCACAGGAGTTCGCCATGCGAGTACTGGTTGTTGAAGATAATGGTTTGCTGCGCCACCACCTTTCCGTTCAGATGCGCGAGATGGGCCATCAGGTCGACGCGGCCGAAGACGCCAAGGAAGCCGATTACTTCCTGCAGGAACACGCGCCGGATATCGCCATCGTCGATCTCGGCCTGCCGGGTGAAGACGGCCTGAGCCTGATCCGCCGCTGGCGCGCGCACCAGACCAAGCTGCCGATCCTGGTGCTGACCGCCCGCGAAAGCTGGCAGGACAAAGTGGCGGTGCTGGAAGCCGGCGCCGACGACTATGTCACCAAGCCGTTCCACCTGGAAGAAGTGATCGCCCGCATGCAGGCGCTGATGCGCCGCAACAGCGGCCTGGCTTCGCAGGTGATCGTGCTGCCGCCGTTCCAGATCGATCTGTCGCGCCGCGAACTGAGCGTTAACGATCGGCAAATCAAGCTGACCGCTTTTGAATACACCATCATCGAAACCCTGATCCGCAACGCCGGCAAGGTGGTGAGCAAGGATTCGTTGATGCTGCAGCTTTACCCGGACGCCGAACTGCGTGAAAGCCATACCATCGACGTGCTGATGGGCCGCTTGCGTAAAAAAGTGCAGGCGGAATACCCCCATGAAGTGATTACCACGGTACGTGGCCAGGGCTACCGTTTTGACGCGAAGTGAACATGATGTTCAACAAGAATAAAAAACCGTTTTCGCTACGTGCACGTTTCCTGATGGCGACCGCCGGGGTGATCCTGGCGCTGTCGCTCTCTTACGGTTTGGTGGCGGTCGTCGGCTACATCGTCAGCTTCGACAAGACCGCCTTCCGCCTGCTGCGCGGCGAGAGCAACCTGTTCTTCAGCCTGGCGCAGTGGAAAGACAACAAGCTCACCATTGCCATTCCCCCCGATATCGATCTCAACTTCCCCACGCTGGTGTTTATCTATGACGATAAAGGCAACCTGCTGTGGAGCCAGCGCAAAGTGCCGGAGCTGGAGAAGCTGATCAACAAGGAATGGCTGGAAGAGGCCGGCTTTTACGAAATTGATACCGATACCCGCATCAGTAGCGAAGTGCTGGGGGACAACCCCAAAGCGCAGGATCAGCTGAAGAATTATGACGATACCGATCAGAACGCGCTGACTCACTCGGTGGCGGTCAACACCTATGCCGCCACGCCTCGCCTGCCGGCGCTGACCATCGTGGTGGTCGACAGCATTCCGCAGGAGCTGCAGCGATCCGACGTGGTGTGGGAGTGGTTCAGCTACGTGCTGTTGGCCAACCTGCTGCTGGTGGTGCCGCTGCTGTGGCTGGCGGCCTACTGGAGCCTGCGGCCGATCAAGGCGCTGGTCAATCAGGTGGGCGAGCTGGAGAACGGCGAGCGCGATCAGCTGGATGAGAACCCGCCCAGCGAGCTGCGCGGGCTGGTGCGCAATCTGAACATTCTGGTGCGCAACGAACGCCAGCGCTACACCAAGTATCGCACCACGCTGTCGGATCTGACCCACAGCCTGAAAACGCCGCTGGCGGTGCTGCAAAGCACCCTGCGCTCGCTGCGCAGCGGCAAACAGACCACCATCGAAGAAGCCGAGCCGATCATGCTGGATCAGATCGGCCGCATCTCGCAGCAGATCGGTTACTACCTGCACCGGGCCAGCATCAACTCCGGCCAGACGGTGTTGACGCGCGAGATCCACTCGGTGCCGGCGCTGCTCGACAGCCTGGTGGTGGCACTGAACAAGGTTTACCAGCGCAAAGGGGTGGCGATCACGCTGGACATCTCGCCGGAAGTGACCTTTATGGGCGAGAAGAACGACTTTATGGAAGTGATGGGCAACGTCTTGGAAAACGCCTGCAAATACTGCCTGGAGTTCGTGGAAATCACCTCGCTGCACTCCGAGAAAAACCTCACCATCGTCATCGACGACGACGGCCCGGGGATCCCGGAAAGCAAGCGCCAGTTGATCTTCCAGCGCGGCCAGCGGGTGGATACCCTGCGCCCTGGCCAGGGCCTCGGCCTGTCGGTGGCAGCAGAGATCATCGAGCAGTACGACGGCGAAATCGTCATCAGCGACAGCCCGCTCGGCGGCGCGCGCATGCAGGTGACCTTTGCCCGTCAGCACGACACCCACCACAACGAGTAAATTATGCCTCTTCGGCCCCGATCCACGGGGCCAAACTTCCGTTATAATCGCACTCAGGCTCACTCCTCTCTCCTGGAATAGAACATGGATTATCAATTAGACCTGGACTGGAACGATTTTTTGCAGCGTTATTGGCAAAAGCGTCCGGTGATTCTCAAGCGCGGCTTCAAAAACTTTATCGATCCGATCTCCCCGGATGAGCTGGCCGGGCTGGCGATGGAAAATGAAGTGGACAGCCGCCTGGTCAGCCACCAGGACGGCCGTTGGCAGGTTGCGCACGGCCCCTTCGAGAGCTTCGATCACCTGAGCGAAAACAACTGGTCGCTGCTGGTGCAGGCGGTGGACCACTGGCATGAGCCTTCCGCGGCGCTGATGCGCCCATTCCGCCAACTGCCGGACTGGCGGATGGATGACCTGATGATCTCCTTCTCGGTACCGGGCGGCGGCGTCGGCCCGCACCTCGATCAGTACGACGTGTTCATCATTCAGGGTACCGGCCGCCGCCGCTGGCGCGTCGGGGAAAAAACGCCGCTGAAACAACACTGCCCGCATCCGGATCTGCTGCAGGTAGAGCCGTTCGACGCCATCATCGACGAAGAGATGGAGCCGGGCGACATTCTCTACATTCCGCCGGGCTTCCCGCACGAAGGTTACGCGCTGGAAAACGCGCTCAATTATTCGGTGGGCTTCCGCGCACCGAACGGCCGCGAGCTGGTGAGCGGCTTTGCCGATTACGTGCTGGCGCGCGAGCTGGGCAGCAAGCGCTACGGCGATCCGGACGTTAAACTGCGCGAACACCCGGCGGAGATCCTGCCGCAGGAAGTGGACGCCTTACGGCAGATGATGCTGGATCTGGTGCAACAGCCGGAACACTTCCAGCACTGGTTCGGCGAGTTTATCTCCCAGTCGCGCCACGAACTGGATCTGGCGCCGCCGGAACCGCCGTATCAGGCCGGGGAAATCTACGAGCTGCTGCAACAGGGTGAAGCGCTGCAGCGCCTGGGCGGGTTGCGCGTGCTGCGCGTCGGCGATCGCTGCTTCGTCAACGGCGAGCTGATCGACACCGACCAGCTGCAGGCCGCAGACGCCCTGTGCCAAAACTTCAGCGTCGACGCCGCCCTGCTCGGCGACGCGGTAGACGACCCGTCGTTCCTGGCGCTGCTGACCGCGCTGGTCAACAGCGGGTATTGGTACTTTAACGACTGAGTTCTCGGGACCGTGGCTCCTGTTGAACATATATAACGGCCCGCTTATGCGGGCCTTTTCTTTGGGGTGTAAAAAGTTGGCAACACTTCGACACATGGAAACAAAATATTAATAGTTGTGAAACTGAAACGAAATAATATTGAACTACCTTTTTTATACATTAACGAAATTTCATGGACGATGAAAAATGGAAAATTACGTAATACAAGGAAAGGTCATTAAATTACTACGTATGGACTACCCCAAAGTTAATCATTTTCATACGGATATACGCTTACTTTTAGACAGAACACAAATATTGATTCAGAATACATCCTTTGAATACAGGCAATTACTGGAAAATGCAAACCAGGTAATTGAGGATAAAAGGATCCAACCATTACAGCATCGCTTAAGCGCCTATGTGGATCTCGACATATTTCCCAGCAAAAACTCAACAAGCCAGAACGAAGCCATCTTCTATCATCAGTTTTACCCCACGCTTTCCGACATCGTTAACAATAATCTATCATTTATCCAATTCATTGAAAAAATAGGAAGTGAAATAACGAGACGGTCGATCCCCGTTAGAAAAGCAAATATAAGAACTGTCCCCGATAAGGATGGAAGCTACACTGAATTCATTGATATTTCACTATTAAGCGAATCACTCTCCAACCTGCGAGAGTACGCAAAGGGAAATAGCGATGAAAACAAATTACTTCATGCTATCATTTTCGCAGTCATGTTTATGCATATCCACCCTCTGCAAGATGGGAATGGACGCGCCGCCAGAATCCTTTTTAATCTCATGCTACAAATAAAGCCGCTTAGCTACCTCCCTCTTACTGAGCTTTGTCATTTTGCACGAAGTGGTTATGTACTTAGCTTACGCGAAGCCTTTTTATTTTCCGAATGGGACAACATTATTAAGTTTTATTGTAATTGCATCCACCTGCTTTACGGTTCTGCAACGAGTGAGTTAACTAGCATGCAGTAAACATTGCATGCTACTTAGCTAATTTAATGACAATGGAGTATATATGTTAACTGAAAAAGACATTCTGTTAATCAAGACAACCACCATGACCGATACTCAGGTCGATAAAATCAGTACGCAGCGATAGCTGAGCTTGGCATGAAATAGAATTTGTTTATCAAATGATTTTCAAGAGTATGGTGTGGGCCCGCATCATACTGTAAAGAAGATTAAAGGTAAGAAGATGGAAAAAATACTATTTTTATTGAAATATTTCAACAAGTCATCAAGTTACACAGTAAAACGTCAATTTTACACTTTGATTTTAATCTCGGTGATCGCCACATTTTTATTTTCTGTGCAACCGGTAATTATGGCTTACCTAATCAATGCCATTGAGGAAAAAGAATTCAGTTTATCTCTTTCCATCATTACCCTTGCTATCAGTTATATCGCCATTATGAGCATGCGAAAGCTCTCTTCAGCATTAAATTTCATATTAATCACATCGCTACGTAATAATGTCGTGATCAACATGACTGATAATTATTTTAAAAGCCTTTTCAATTTGAAAGAAGTAAATAGCCATGAAAACACGGGAGATATCACCCAACGTTTAAATCAGGCTATAGATGAATTGACAATTTTACTGAGAAATATCTCACACAACCTACTCCCCCCTCTATTCCAGCTAGGATTCAGCATTACAATTATTTTATTATCCGGAGACTACCTCGTATCATCACTATTCTTAATTTATTTTACCCTTTACCTTCACACTAAGAAAAAATTCAACAAAAAAATCTCTGAACTTTACTCTGACTTTTACTCTACCTCGGTAAAAAAATACAGCATCATCACTGACAGCGTTAAGAACATGGAGGCTGCCAGAGTTTGCAATACATATGATTTTTTATTTAACAGGTACAAAACACTCCTTAACAAGATTGAAGATAAACATGAGGCATTACTCAAAACAGATTTCAAACTCTTACTTATTGAAGCATTACTAAGTATCTTTTTCTTCGGCTCATCGTTTTTACTTTCTCTTTATTTGGTTATAAGCAAGGGGATTACCTTAGGTCACTTTGTCATGATAGCCTCTTACATCATGTTATTGGCGACTCCCTTAGAGAACATCGGCTCCATGTATACGGCGATGCAAAAGTCCACAGCATCTTTATATACATTTATTACATCAATCAAGCCGCCGACAACTCAAAACTCTCACACCGCCGATTTACAAGACACGGCAGTTTCGATCACGCTAAGAGATGTGCAATATTCATATGATAAAAACGGGAAATATGCCATTAAAAATATGAACATTGAATTCTCGCGCGCTGGCTTTTTCACTTTAACGGGACCTAGCGGAGCAGGAAAAAGCACGTTAGCAAAATTGATTTCAGGCGAACTGGAACCTGATGCGGGAAGGATATATTTAAACAGCAGTGAAATAAATGCACTCTCAATTAAACAGCGCGCTGAAATAATTTTCCACGTCGCTCAAAATGACTATATATTTATGGACACACTCCGATTTAACCTGAAAATTGCGTGCCCAGATGCCTCTGATGAAAAACTCCTTATGGCTTTGAAACACGCACAACTCAATGACCTTCCACTTAATAATTCAACCTCGTTATTGGATCTCAGAATTGGCGACAATGGCATGACATTATCCGGAGGGCAGCGCCAGCGATTATCTTTGGCTCGACTGTTTTTACGTCACCCTAAAATTATCATTTTGGATGAAGTGACTTCATCTCTTGATATCATTAATGAAAGAGAGGTACTGGGAAACATCAAAGCCGCTTATCCATCTTCTATCGTGATTAATATCAGCCATCGACGTTCCACCTTCGATTACTCAGATGAAATCATCGTGCTGGATCAACAAGGCATTGCAGATAGGGGGGAGCTGTCCTCATTGGCTGATAGAAACATCTATATTCAATCCATTCTGCATAAAAATACATTGGACGCCGCTGTCTGAAAGAATCAATACCAACACCCCGACAGCATCAGTAGCGTAACCAGGCTCGTCATCCAATGTACCAATCATAAAGTTTTTATCCCTGTGCGCGGTAATCCGCCAGTTCCCCCGCCGCCATGCCCGCCTGCTCCGCCGCCAAGCCAATCTGCTGCCAGGTAGTGGCATCGATCGGGATGCCCTGCTCCAGCCGCGCCGCGCGGTTGGCGTCTTCCCACTCTCCCGGGACGGCGATCGGCTGTTCGCCGCTCGGCGGCGACGCCTTCACCCAACCGATAAACGCTTCGGCCTCGGCCTGCATTTGCGGGGCGTCGAACGCCTGAGGATCGAGGATCAGGGTCGTCATGCAATTGAAGATGGCGTCGCTGTCGGCTTTCAACGTGGCGTCGTGGGTGGTGCGGCCGCCGGAGAGCGCGCCGCCGAGGATCTCGCACATCGCCGCCAGCGCATAGCCTTTGTGCAAGCCGAACGGCAGCAGCGAACCGAACGGCGCTTCATGCATCACCTTCGGTTCGGCAGTTGGCTGCCCGTGTTCGTCGATCAGATAGCCCGGCGCCACCGACAGCCCTTTGTTATAGGCCACCCGGGTTTTGCCGAAGGCGATACCGCTGGTGGCAAAATCCAACAGCAGCGGCGTGCGGCCCGGCCGCGGGAAAATGGCGCAGAACGGGTTGGTGCCGAAGCGACGATCGCTGCCGCCGAACGGCGCCACCATCGGATCGCCCACCACATTGACGAAGTGAATCGAAATGAAACCGGCGCGGGCGCACTGTTCCGCCCAATGGCCGATGCGGCCGATATGGTGCGCGTTGTGCAGCGCCACCGCCGCCAGGCCCAGCTTGCCGGCGCGTTCAATGCCCAGCGCCATCGCTTCGCTGGCCACCACCTGACCGAAGCCGCGTGCGCCGTCGAGCGTCAGCACTGCGCCGGCGTCGCGCACCACCTCGGCATGCTGATTGAGCTGCAATTGCCCCTGCGCCAACGACGCCATATAGCTGGGGATCATGCCGACGCCGTGCGAGTCGTGCCCGGCCAGATTGGCCTGCACCAGATGATCGGCCACCAGCTCGGCTTCACGCGCCGTGCTGCCGGCCTGGCGCCAAATCGCCTGAACGAACTGCGCCAAATGCGGGCTGGCGATACGGTATTCGGTGCTCATCATGCGGTCCTTATGCGTGGGGAATAGGCTTCCACACTATGAGCAACGCCTTGTTACGGCAAGCGATTATGCCGATCGCAAGCGTCCTGTTTACCGCGCCCGCTCGGCGGCCAGCGCTGCGATGCGCATGATCACCGCCACCGCTTGCTCCATGCCTTCCAGGGTCACGAACTCGTGCTTGCCGTGGTAGTTGTAGCCGCCGGTGAACAGGTTCGGGCACGGCAGGCCGCGGAACGACAGCTGGGCGCCGTCGGTGCCACCACGGATCGGCTTCATCACCGGTTCGATGTCGCAATCGCGCATCGCCTGCTGCGCCAGCGCGATCACGTGCGGGTGCTCCGCCACCTGTTCGCGCATGTTGTAATAACTGTCTTCGATGCTCACTTCGATATAACAATCGCGCGGCAAGCCTTTGCCGACCTCGCGGGCGATGTCCACCATCTTGCGCTTGCGCGCCTCAAACCCCTCGCGCTCGAAGTCGCGCAGGATATAGTGCATTTCGGCGCGCTCTACGCTGCCCTTGATGCTGCTGAGGTGATAAAAGCCCTGGTAGCCTTCGGTGGTCTCCGGCGTTTCATCCGCCGGCAGCGCCTGATGAATGCGGGTGGCCAACGACAGCGCGTTGACCATCACGCCCTTGGCGCTGCCGGGGTGCACGCTGTTGCCGAGGATTTTGATCGTCACCGAGGCGGCGTTGAAGTTCTCGCACTCCAACTCGCCGACGCCGCCGCCGTCCACGGTGTAAGCCCATTCGGCGTTGAAGGCCGCCACGTCGAACAGCTGCGCCCCCTTGCCCACCTCCTCGTCCGGGGTGAAGGCGACGCGGATGTCGCCGTGCGGGATTTTGCGCGCGCGCAGGCGCACCATGGCGGTGAGGATCTCGGCGATGCCAGCCTTGTCGTCGGCGCCCAGCAGCGTTTTGCCGTCGGTGGTGATCAGGGTCTGCCCCAGCATCTGGTGCAGGATCGGGAACATCACCGGCGACAGCACTTCATCGCCGATGCCGAGCGCGATGTCGCCGCCGCGATAGTTCTCGACGATCTGCGGATTGACGTTTTTGCCGCTGAAATCCGGCGAGGTATCCAGATGGGCGATGAAACCGACCGCCGGCACCGGCCAGGCGACGTTACCCGGCCAGGTGCCCATCACGCAGCCGTGTTCGCTGAGCGACACCCGCTCGAAGCCGAGCGCGATCATTTCCTGCTGCAACGCGCGCGCCAGCTTCAACTGCCCGTCGGTGCTCGGCACATGCTTTACGTTCGCTTTGGACTGGGTGTCGAAAGAGACGTAGTTGAAAAAGCGGTCAAGTAATTTGTCCATGGTAGCGGCCCCTCAGAATATCGCGTTTCATTATGCGGAACCGATCAGGATCAAATATTGCGTCAGGTCATTTTTAACCAGAATTCGCCAATATCATTAATCTTTGTGATGATTTCTGAGGGAAATAACGCTGTCATCACAGGGTCATTTGTCGCTATCATGATGAAAAACGCGGCATCTGGGCCGGATCGGCTTTCAATTCCGGCATTCAGCGTCTATCATGCGCGCTCGAAAAATTTCCATTGGCGTAACTGGTTTGAGCTTCATTTGATCAGCGGGCATCCCGCAAGCTCCGGCAGTCTTTTCCAGTTGCGGTTCTATCTGCATTAGCCCACGGGATAGAGTAATACGATAAATGACTGAGACATCCTCTCCGACTCCCCTTGTTGAACTGCATGCCCTGAGCAAAGCGTTCGATGGCAAAACCATCATTGCCGATCTCGAACTGGCGATTAACCACGGCGAATTCCTCACCATTCTCGGCCCCTCCGGCTGTGGCAAAACCACGGTGCTGCGCCTGATCGCTGGTCTTGAAGACGCCGATTTGGGCCGCATCGTGCTCGACGGCCAGGACATCACCGCCATTCCGGCCGAACATCGCCACGTCAACACCGTGTTTCAGAGCTATGCCCTGTTTCCGCACATGTCGGTGTTCGACAACGTCGCCTTCGGCCTGCGCATGCAAAAGGTGCCGGCGGCGGAACTGACGCCGCGCGTCGAAGAGGCGCTGCGCATGGTGCAACTGGATGCGTTCGCCCAGCGGCGGCCGGGCCAGCTCTCCGGCGGCCAACAGCAACGCGTGGCCATCGCCCGCGCCGTGGTTAACAAGCCGAAGGTGCTGCTGCTGGACGAATCGCTCTCGGCGCTGGACTACAAGCTGCGCAAACAGATGCAGAACGAGCTGAAGGCGCTGCAGCGCAAGCTGGGCATCACCTTCGTGTTCGTCACCCACGATCAGGAAGAAGCGCTGACCATGTCGGATCGCATCGTGGTGATGCGCGAAGGCCGCATCGAGCAGGACGGCACGCCGCGTGAGATCTACGAAGAGCCGAAGAACCTGTTCGTCGCCAGCTTCATCGGCGAGATCAACATTTTCGACGCGGTGGTCTTGCAGCGCCTCGATCCGCAGCGGGTGCGCGCCAACGTCGAGGGCCGCGAGTGCGACATCTATGCCGATCTGCCGGTAGAGCCGGGCCAAAAGCTGAAGGTGCTGCTGCGCCCGGAGGATCTGCGGGTGGAAGAAGTGAACGACAGCGCGCAGCACGACGGGCTGATCGGCTACGTGCGCGAGCGCAACTACAAAGGCATGACGCTGGAGTCGGTGGTTGAGCTGGAGAGCGGCAAAACGGTGATGGTCAGCGAGTTCTTCAATGAAGACGATCCGGACGTCGACCACTCGCTCAACCAGAAGATGGCGGTGACCTGGGTTGAAAGCTGGGAGGTGGTGCTGGCCGATGAAGAAATCGCGTAAAGTCTTCCAGAATGTGGTGATCGTCGGCGTCGTCGCCTGGCTGTTGCTGTTCGTGTTCATGCCGAACCTGATGATCATCGCCACCAGCTTCCTGACCCGCGACGACGCCAACCTGGTGCAGATGGTGTTCACGCTGGACAACTACCGGCGCTTGTTCGACCCCTTGTACGCCCAGGTGCTGCTGCACTCGCTGAACATGGCGCTGATCGCCACCCTGTGCTGCCTGGCGATCGGCTATCCGTTCGCCTTTATCCTGGCGCGGTTGCCGCAGAAGGTGCGGCCGCTGCTGCTGTTTCTGCTGATCGTGCCCTTCTGGACCAACTCGCTGATCCGCATCTACGGCCTGAAGCTGTTTCTCAGCACCCGCGGCTATCTCAACGACGCGCTGCTGTGGATCGGCGTCATCGACAAGCCGCTGCGCATCATGTACACCTCGGAAGCGGTGATCCTCGGCCTGGTGTATATCCTGCTGCCGTTTATGGTGATGCCGCTCTACTCCAGCATCGAAAAGCTCGATAAGTCCTGCCTGGAGGCGGCGCGCGATCTCGGCGCCAGCAAGCTGCAGACCTTTATCCGCATCATCGTGCCGCTGACCATGCCGGGCATTATCGCCGGCTGCCTGCTGGTGGTGCTGCCGGCGATGGGGCTGTTCTTCGTCGCCGATCTGATGGGCGGCGCCAAGAATCTGCTGATCGGCAACGTGATTAAAAGCCAGTTCCTCAATATCCGCGACTGGCCATTCGGCGCGGCTACCAGCATCTGCCTGACGCTGGTGATGGGGCTGTTGCTGCTGGTCTATTACCGGGCCGCCCGTCTGTTGAACAAGAAGGAGGATCTGGCATGATCGGACGTCTGCTGCGCGGCGGCTTTATGACGCTGGTATACGCCTATCTGTATATCCCGATCGTCATCCTGATCGTCAACTCCTTCAACGCCTCGCGTTTCGGTATCAGTTGGCAAGGAGCCACCACCAAGTGGTACAGCACGCTGCTCAACAACGACAGCCTGCTGCAGGCCGCCGGCCATTCGCTGACCATGGCGGTGCTCTCCGCCACCTTCGCCACGCTGATCGGCTCGCTGACCGCGGTGGCGCTGTACCGCTACCGCTTCCGCGGCAAGCCGTTCGTCGGCGGCATGCTGTTCGTGGTGATGATGTCGCCGGACATCGTGATGGCCATCTCGCTGCTGGTGCTGTTCATGCTGCTGGGCATTTCGCTCGGCTTCTGGTCGCTGCTGTTCTCGCACATCACCTTTTGCCTGCCGTTCGTGGTAGTGACCGTCTACGCGCGCCTGAAAGGGTTCGACGTGAAGATGCTGGAAGCCGCGCGCGATCTCGGCGCAAGCGAGTTCACCATTCTGCGCAAGATCATTTTGCCGCTGGCGATGCCGGCGGTGGCGGCCGGCTGGCTGTTGAGCTTCACCCTGTCGATGGACGACGTGGTCGTCTCCTCCTTCGTCACCGGGCCGAGCTACGAGATTTTGCCGCTGAAGATCTATTCGATGGTGAAAGTCGGCGTCTCGCCGGAGGTCAACGCGCTAGCCACCATTTTGCTGCTGCTGTCGCTGGTGCTGGTGATCGCCAGCCAGTGGGTGATGCGCGATCGCTCGCCCAAGGCCGAATAACCCTTCCCGCCGGGCGCTGTGGCGCCCGGTTGTGATCCCCTTCACAACCGGCACCGGTTGTCATCCACTGACCATCGGTGCCTATTTCCGCCCCGCCGATTGCAGCGGCGAAAACTTCCCCCTATAACTGAACCCAGGCAAGGTGCCTTATTTTTTTCTCGCTTCCAGGGAGTTTATTCAGCAACGTCGTCATCCATTAAAATATAAAAAGGAACTGCCATGAAAGGTATTATCGATAATATCTTAAGCAAGCTGCAGCTTTTCTCCAAAGCCATGATGGGGCCGATATTTTTCCTGCCGGTAATCGGTCTGATTCTGGCGCTCAGTTCTATTCTCACCAATGCCACATTAATCAATGAACATTCTGCCATCTTCACTATCGGTAAAATGATCGGCGATACCTTCTGGCCGTTATTCGGTAATCTCGGGCTGATTTTCTGCATCGGCATTACCTACGGCCTGGCCAAAGACAAAAAAAGCGAAGCGGCGCTGGTCGCGGTGATGTGCTTTATCATGTTCCTCGGCGCCAATTCGTCTTATCTGCAGCTCAGCGGCCACGTCGCGACCAAGATCAACGGCGAATATTACGGCACCGGGCAGACGGAACTGCTGGGCTTTACCGTGGTGGATATGGGCATTTTCCTCGGTCTTATCCTCGGCGTCACCCTCGCCTGGGTGCACAACCGCCTGTGCAACGTCGAACTCAACGGCGTGTTTTCGGTCTATGGCGGCGCCAAGCTGGTGCTGATCGCCATGACGCCGATCATCATGCTGTACGCCGTCGCCTTCAGCTACCTGTGGCCGGCCATCTCGCAGGGCCTGATCGCGCTGACCGGCTTTATGAAAAGCTCCGGCTCGCTCGGGGTATTCGTCTACGGTTTCTTCGAGAAATTCCTCATCCCCACCGGGCTACACCACTTTATCTGGTCGCCGTTCCAGCTCACCAGCATCGGCGGTTCAATCGTGCAGGACGGCCAGACCGTCTCCGGCTCGCAGGCGATTTTCCTGGCCTATATGCGCGACCCGAGCATCTCGCCGCTGATGAACGAGGCGCTGCGCTTCTCGCAGCAAGGGATGGTAACCATCTTCGGCCTGCCGGGCGCGGCATTGGCTTTCTATCACACCGCCAAACCGGAAAAGAAAATGCTGGCCAAGGCGATTCTGATCCCGGCCATCACCACTTCGATCCTGGTCGGTATCACCGAGCCTATCGAGTTCACCTTCCTGTTTATCTCTCCGCTGCTGTGGGTGATCCACGCCGTGTTGACCGCGCTGTCGCAGGTGGCCTGCAATCTGTTCCAGGTACGCCCTTGGGGCGCCAGCGGGCTGGTCGAGTTCCTGGCCTACAACCTGCCGCTGCCGGTCTCCCTCACCCGCTGGCCGCTGTATGTGGTCATTGGCCTGGTGCAGTTCGCGGTGTATTACCTGGTGTTTAAAACGCTGGTGCTGAAGCTCAATCTGAAGACGCCGGGCCGCGAAGATGATCAGGACGTCAAACTCTACTCCAAACAGGATTACCGGAACCGCAAAAATACCCCGGACGAGCCGAGCGGCATCATTATTCGCGCGCTGGGCGGCAAGGAAAACATTATTTCCGTCGATAACTGCTTTACCCGGCTGCGGGTGGAATTAAAGGATATGGCGCGGGTGGATGAGGCCGCGTTGAAAAGCACCGGCGCCAAAGGCGTGGTGAAGAATCGCCGTGAAGTCCAGGTAATTTACGGCGTCACGGTCGGCAAGGTCAAAAATCAGGTAGAGAAATATTTAGCGGCACTCTAACGCTTTATTAATGGGAGATATCGAATGAAATTAACCGTTCTCGGCGGCGGCGGCGTACGTTCCCCGTTCCTCGCCAAATCCATTGCCTATAACGCCCATCGCATCGGCATTACCGAAGTGGTGTTTATGGATACCGATGAGCGCCATCTGGCGATCTACGGCGCCCTCGCGCAGGGCGTGTTCCAGCGCATTCGCGACGACATTGCTTTCAGCCTCAGCAGCGATCCGCGCCAGGCACTGCAAGGCGCCGACTACATCATCACCACCCTGCGCATTGGCGGCGAGGAAGGCCGCATCCATGACGAGCGCATCGCGCTCAATCACCAGTTGCTCGGGCAAGAAACCACCGGCGCCGGCGGCTTCGCCATGGCGATGCGTTCGATTCCGGCGATCCTCGATTATTGCCGCCTGATCGAGCAGCTTTCCTCGCCGGACGCGGTCTTGTTCAACTTCACCAATCCTTCCGGCATGGTGACCGAGGCGATCATCAAATCCGGCTTCCAGCGCCGGGTCTACGGTATCTGCGACGCCCCCAGCGAGTTCATTCGCGAACTGGCCGAGCTGCTGGGCTGCCGCGAAGACCAACTGAGCGTCGATTGCTTCGGCCTCAACCATCTTTCCTGGTTCCGCAATGCGCGCGTCAACGGTGAGCCGGTCACGGAACGGTTGCTGGCGGATCCGCGCTTGTATCGCGAAACCTGCATGAAATACTTCTCGCCGGAGCTGGTGGCGCTGTCGGACAACCTGATGCTCAACGAGTATCTCTACTATTACTACTACCGTGAGCAGGCGATCGCCGCCATCGTCGAGGGCGGCGAGACCCGCGGCGAACAAATCGCGGCAATCAATCGCCAAATGCTGTCGGCGTTGGGCGAGCTGGACATCCCCCGTCAGTTGGAACACGCCTTCTCTGTCTACTTCAGCCATTACCTGCAGCGCGAAAACTCCTACATGCAGCGCGAGTCCAACCAGGGCAAGGTGAAAACGCGTGAGATGCTGACGCTGCAACAGTTTATCGAACAGCCGGACAGCGGCGGCTATGCCGGGGTAGCGATCGACATTCTGGAGGCGGTCAACAGCGGCCGGCAAAAACGCGTGGTGGTATCGATGCAAAACCGCGACACGCTCGATTTTCTGCACCCGGAAGACGTGATCGAAATCAGCTGCGAATTGAGCAGCGCTGGCATTCAGCCGGTCAAAATGCGCGATATTCCCGACACCCAGAAAAACCTGATTTCGCAGGTGAAAGAGTACGAACGGCTGGCGGTGGCGGCGATCCTGACCGGCAACCGCCAACTGGCCATCAAGGCGCTGATGGTACACCCGCTGGTCAACTCCTACTCGCTGGCGAAAACGCTGGTGGAGGAGTACCTGCAGGCCCACCGTCAGTATGCCGTGCACTGGCGCTAAGCGATGCGGCGCGGCCGTCAGCGGCCGCGTCGTTCAAACCAGGCGGTGATCACATTCTCGAATCCCAACAGACAGTGGCCGAAAAACGGGTTGGGATAGTAGATATCGTGATCGTATTTTTGCCGGTCCTCAAACAGAAAGGTCATGTCGGCCTGCTGCGCCAGCGGGCTGTCGCCGTCGCCGCAGAAAGCCGCCAGCAGAATGCGGTTACGCTTCACCGCCTCGCCCCAGCTCAGCGCCGAGCCGCTGTTGCCCGACTTTGAAATCACGATCACCATATCGAAGCGAAAGCGCGTCTCACGGTCAAGAATGTCGAAATCCGGCCACAGCGACAGGTAACTGTCTACGCCCAGCGTCATAAACTTGTTGTACATATACTGCGCCACCAGCTGCGAAAAACCGCTGCCGTGGATCAGGATTTTGCCGCTGTCGAGCAGATCGAGAAACTGCGCCTGCTGGGCCGGCGGTGCCGCCGACGTCACGCGTTCCGCCTGGTAGGCCGGCGCCATCGTCAGGTTAAATTTGATGAAATAGACCAGTTCGAGATAGCCGCGAAAGCCCAGCTTTTTGGCCAGCCGCACCAGCGTTGAGGGGGAACTGTAGCAGCGTGTGGACACCGCGCGGATGCCGTCGTCGATGCAGGCGTCCGGATTGTCGAGAATGCAGTGCAAAATCGTCAGATCCGTCTTGCTGAGCTCCGCCTGGCTGAAGACCTGTTTGAAATTCATCGCCGCCCTCGTTTATTCGCCAAAATTATTGTTTCGCACGCGCTTCACCGCCTGTCCAGCGCGAGACAATCAAATTGTGATGCACTTTAAGCCGCCAAACCCCTTGATTTGCCAGCGGGATAACCGCCTTTACCCACCTCACCCCGGCCCCTATAATGGCCCCTTTCTGGGGTATGGCGCGGCCGCCAAACGGTTTGCCCATACGGGTTCGGCTCACTACTGCTGAAGGATACGCTGCATGAAAAAGTGGTCACATCTGCTCGCAGCCGGGATGATGGCGCTGAGTTTCTGCTCTGCAAACGCCTCTGACGGCAAGACACTGTACTTCTATAACTGGACTGAATACGTCCCGCCGGGGCTGCTGGAGCAGTTCACCAAGGAAACCGGCATCAAGGTGATCTACTCCACCTATGAATCCAACGAAAGCATGTACGCCAAGCTGAAGACCTACAAAGACGGCGCGTACGATCTGGTGGTGCCTTCCACTTACTTCATCGCCAAGATGAGCAAGGAAGGCATGCTGCAAAAAATCGACAAGAGCAAGCTCAGCCACTTCAAGGATCTCGATCCTACCCTGCTGAACAAGCCGTTCGATCCTAACAACGACTATTCCATTCCTTACATCTGGGGCGCTACCGCCATCGGCGTCAACAGCGACGCGCAGGATCCCTCTACCGTTACCGCCTGGGCCGATCTGTGGCAGCCGCAGTACAAAGGCCGCCTGCTGCTGACCGACGACGCGCGCGAAGTGTTCCAGATGGCGCTGCTCAAGCTGGGCTATTCCGGCAACACCACCGACCCGAAAGAGATCGAAGCCGCCTATCACGAACTGCAGAAATTGATGCCGAACGTGCTGGCCTTCAACTCCGACAACCCGGGCAACCCGTTTATGGAAGGGGAAGTCAACGTCGGTATGGTGTGGAACGGTTCGGCCTTCGTGGCGCGCCAGGCCGGCACGCCGCTGGAGATCGTTTGGCCGAAGGAAGGCGGGATCTTCTGGATGGACAGCCTGGCCATTCCGGCCAACGCGCGCAACGTCGAGGGGGCGCTGAAGCTGATAGACTTCCTGCTACGGCCGGAAATCGCAGTGCAGGTGGCGGAAACCATCGGTTACCCGACGCCGAACCTGGCGGCGAAGAAGCTGCTGTCGCCAGAGATCGCCAACGATAAATCACTCTACCCGGATAAGGCGGTGATTGAGCACGGCGAGTGGCAAAACGACGTCGGCGACGCCAGCACGCTGTACGAAAGCTACTTCCAAAAGCTGAAAGCCGGGCGCTAACACGCCCCGCCATCCCATCAGGGCGCGCAGTGCGCCCTGATGCCTTTCTCAGGGCCTGTCGGCCCGCGCCACCTTGCCCACCAGGAACTTGTGCACAAAACGCGGTACCACTTCGCTGGCAAGACCGTAGTGTTTCTCGTCGAACTGGCTCTCTACCTGGCTCGGTTCCAGGTTCAGTTCCATGGCGTAGGCGCCGCCCAGCCGCGCCTCATGCACGAAGCCGGCCGCCGGATAGACGTGGCCGGAGGTGCCGATGGCGACGAAGAAATCGGCCTTGCTCAGCGCCTGGTAAATGTCGTCCATGCCCAGCGGCATCTCGCCGAACCACACCACGTGTGGCCGCAGCGGCGCCGGGAACTGGCAGCAGTGGCAACGGTCGTCAACGCTGAGATCGCCGGGCCATTCGAACACCTGGCCCGACTGGGTGCAGCGCACCTTCAGCAATTCGCCGTGCATGTGCAGCACCCGCTTGCTGCCGGCGCGCTCATGCAGGTTATCGATGTTTTGCGTGACCAACAGGAAGTTGTCCCCCAGCCACTCTTCCAGGTCCGCCAGCGCACGGTGCGCGGCGTTCGGGGCGATCTCTTCCGTCTGCAGCTGGCGGCGGCGTTCGTTGTAAAACGCCTGCACCAGCGCCGGATCGCGCTGAAAACCTTCCGGCGTGGCGACGTCCTCCACCCGGTGCTCTTCCCATAGCCCATCCGCGGCGCGGAAGGTGCGAATGCCCGACTCGGCCGAAATGCCGGCCCCGGTCAACACCACCACAAACGGCTTTTTCAGCTCGGCCGCCGCCATGGTGTCACGGTGAAAAATGCGTGAACGAAAGCGCTGATGCAGCACATGCTTACTCTTGCGAAACTGACACAGCCGATGGCGAGTGTGCATTAACTCTCTCCTTACTTTTCCCTGTTGACCAAATTGAGGAACGCTGCGCCGCGCACGCCGCCGGCGTCGCCATAGCGCGCCTTCTCGATGCGCGGCAGCCGGGCCACCCGCAGCAGGTGCGCCGGCAGCCGCTGCGGCAACGCCTGGTAAATGGCGTCGAAGTTCGACAGCCCGCCGCCGATCACCACCAGGTGCGGATCCAGCACCGTCAGCAGGTTGCCCAGGCAGATCGCCAGCACGTCCATAAAGCGGTCGACGTGGGCCACCGCCTGCGGCTCACCCGCCTGATAATGCGCAATGATCTCGGTGGCAGGCAAGTGCCGGCCATAGAAATGGGCGTACATCCATTCGAAACCGCGGCCCGATATGTAATTTTCAATGCAACCCTGATGGCCGCACCCGCAGGCAACGCGAGGCACATCACGCCCCAGCACCTCGAGCGCGTCCACCGGCAGGCGCAAATGGCCGAACTCGCCGGCGATATAGTTGCGTCCAGGCACCGTCTTGCCGTCGACGATCAGCCCGCCGCCAACGCCGGTGCCGAGGATGATGCCCAGCACCGTCGGGTAGCGGCGAAACTCGTCGTCCCAGGCCTCCGACAGCGCAAAGCAGTTGGCGTCGTTATCGACCCGCACCTCGCGCCCGATCAGCGCCGCCAGATCGCGCGGCAGCGGTCGCCCCATCGCCGCCGGCACGTTGGCGGTAAACAGCGTGCCGTCATCATCGTTGGGCAGGCCTGGGATGCCGATGCCGACGCTGCCGCGCCGGCCGCAAAACGCATCCGCCTCAAGGGTCAGATCGCACAGCGTGGCCAGCAGTTGCCGGTAATCCTCACGCGGCGTCGGCACCCGCTTTTGCCAAATGCGCTGCAGGCGGTCGTCGAATACCCCCAGCTCAATCTTGGTGCCGCCCATATCGAAACCGTAGTACATAACCCATCCCCAGGCTAAAAAAACGGGGCGGCATCGCTGCCTCCCCGTGGGTTTTATTGTCCGCTCAGCACCCGCGCCGGATCGATGCGGCTGGCACGCCTGGCCGGATACCAACTGGCCAACAGGCTCAGCACGATGGCGGTCGCCAACACGATCAGCACATCCAGCCAGTGCAGCTCGGAAGGCAGGAAATCGATGAAGTAGATATCGCCCGACAGGAAGGAGTGGCCGACCAGTTTCTCGATGCCCCGGATGATGTTGGTCAGCTGCAGCGAGGCGATCACCCCGATCACCACGCCGCTCAGGCTGCCCAGCAGCCCGGCCAGCAGCCCATACCAGATGAAGATGGCGCGGATAAAGCCGTCTTTGGCGCCCAGGGTGCGTAGCACCGCAATGTCGGCGCTTTTGTCTTTCACCGCCATCACCAGCGTGGAGACAATGTTGAAGCAGGCTACGCCGATCACCAGCACCATCGCCAGATACATGATGGCGCGGATCATCTGGATGTCGCGGTACATATAGCCGTATTTGCCGATCCAGCTCTTGATGTAAATGTAGGCGTTGGTCACTTCGCCGGCGTCGCGCACCAGTTTGTTGGCGGCGAACACGTCGTTCATCTTCAGCGCGATGCCCGTGACGCTGTCACCCATGTCGAGATACTGCTGCGCGTCGGCCAGTGGCACCAGCGCCAGGCTGTGATCGAGCTGGCCACTGAGCTGCAAAATGCCGGTCACGTGCAGACGAATGCGCTTTGGCTGCAGCAGCTTCATTTCCGGGTCGCTGTTGGGGATCATCACCGTCACGTAGGCGCCCTGCTTGACGCCCAGCGCGTCGGCCACGCCCCTGCCGAGGATCACCTGCTGCTCGCCGGGCTTGAAGTTGGCCCAGGCGTCGCCCTGCACATACTGCGGCAGCGCGCTCAGCCGGCTTTCCTGCTGCGGATCAACGCCCTTGACTTCCACCGCGCGCAACTGTGCGCCGTTCTCCATCAGGCCGGTAAAGTTGATGTACGGCGCGGCGGCCACAATGCCCGGCACCTTTTCCACCCGCTGCAGAATCGACGGCCAGCCGCTGAACGGCTGATTGACCGGTTCGAGTTCGCCGTGCGGCACCACCGCCAGAATGCGGTTCTTCAGCTCGCGCTCAAAGCCGTTCATCGCGCTCAGGCCGACGATCAGCACCGCTACCCCCAGCGCAATGCCAATGGTGGAGATGACCGAGATCAGCGACACCATGCCGCCGCGTTTACGGCCGCGGCTGAAACGCAGGGCCGTCAGGAAGGACAGTGAGGCTCCCGCCATTACTCGGCCCCCATCAGGGTCAGCTGCGCCTGCAGGTGGCCGTCGGCCATTTCCAACTGGCGGCTCAGACGCTTGGCCAGCTGCAGATCGTGCGTCACCACCAGGAAAGCGGTGCCCTGACGCACGTTCAGCTCGCCCAGCAGATCGAAGATGCTGTCCGCGGTGCGTTTGTCCAGGTTACCGGTCGGTTCGTCCGCCAGCACCAGCGCCGGATTGTTAACCAGCGCACGCGCGATCGCCACGCGCTGACGCTCGCCGCCGGAGAGCTCTGACGGGCGGTGTTTGCTGCGTTTTTCCAGCCCGACCGCCGCCAGCATCTCCCGCGCCTTCTCCTGCGCCTGCGCCGGCTTGGCGCCGCCGATCAGCAGCGGCATGGCGGCGTTTTCCAGCGCGGTGAAGTCCGGCAGCAGATGGTGGAACTGATAGATGAAGCCCAGTTGGCGGTTGCGCAGCTCGGCCTTGGCCGCCGAAGACATGGCGTTCAGCGATTCGCCCTTGAAAATCACCTCGCCGGAGGTCGGTGAGTCCAGCCCGCCCAGCAGGTGCAACAGGGTGCTCTTGCCGGAACCCGAGCTGCCGACGATCGCCATCATCTCGCCCTGCTGCATGGCAAAGCTGACGTTGCGCAGCACGTCGGTGTGCAGATTGCCTTCCTGATAGGTCTTGCACAGGTTGTCACACTGCAGCAAAAGATGGTTACTCATAACGTAAAGCCTCAGCGGGTTGTACGGCGGCAGCGCGCCATGAAGGATAAAGCGTGGACAACAGGGAAACCGCCATCGCCACCACGGCGATGATCGTCACCTGCAGCGGATCGACCGCCACCGGCAGCGAAGCGCCGTCGATCAAGGCGCCGAGGATCGGCATCAGGTTATTCAGGTTGGTGGCCAGCAGCACGCCGAGCAGCGTGCCAAGCAGCGAACCGATGATGCCGGCGCTGGCGCCCTGCACCATAAACACCGACATGATCTGGCGGCGAGTCAGCCCCTGGGTCTGCAGAATGGCGACTTCACCCTGCTTTTCCATCACCAGCAGGCCGAGCGAGGTAATGATGTTAAACGCCGCCACCGCCACGATCAGGCTGAGCAGCAGCCCCATCATGTTCTTCTCCATGCGCACAGCCTGGAACAGCTCGCCCTTGCGATCGCGCCAGTCCTTCCAGACCGTGCCCGCCGGCAACGGCTGTTGGCTGAGGGTATCGACCGTCAGCGGCTGTTGCAGGAACAGTCGCCAGCCGGTGATGTTACCTGCCGGGTAGCGCATCAGGCGCGAAGCGTCCTGTTGGTTGACCAGCAGCTGATAGCCGTCCACCTCGCTGTTGGCGTGGAAGGTGCCGATGAGGGTGAACAGACGCTGGCTGGGAATGCGGCCCATCGGCGTGAACTGGCTGGCGCTTGGCACCATCACGCGCAGCGAATCGCCGCGCTTGACGCCGAGTTGCCCCGCCAGCTGTTCACCGATGATGATGTTGTACTGGCCCGGCTGCAGCTGTTGCTGCTTGACGTTGACCAGGTACGGGGTCAGCGGATCGGCTTCGTCGGGATTGACGCCGAGCATCACCCCGACCGCTACGCTGCGGGCGCTTTGCAGCACCACGTCACCGGTGGTCAGCGGCGCGACGCGCGTGACGCCCTGCAGCTTCTGCACCTCGGAGGCCGGCAGCTGCTGCGGGTTGACCGATCCTTGCGGACTGGTGACCAACGCCTGCGGCATCAGGCCGAGGATGTTGTTCTCCAGATCCTTTTCGAATCCGTTCATCACCGACAGCACGGTGACCAACGCCATCACCCCCAGCGTAATGCCGATGGTGGAAAGCCAGGAAACAAACCGTCCGAAGCGGTCTGAGGCTCGCCCGCGCATGTAGCGCAGGCCAATGAATAACGCGACAGGTTGATACATGAAATCCGTTTGATAGCCGTGGCTTAAGCAAAGTGATCATGGATAATAAAGGCTCTCCCTCGTTTAGGGAACACCCGACGGCCTTTTATTGCGTGGCGCAGAGGAGCGCGACGGCGGCAGATTAGCGCAATATTGACCCGCCGCCGTAAAAAATCGACGGCGTCAACCGGTTAAATAACCGGCAAAAAAGCGATGGGCAGCGCTTTTTGCTGTGTCAGTTTGCCGGCTGCTGGGCTACTATAAACAGCATAAAGGCGCAGGGTTATCCGTGCCGGGACGCCCTCTAACACATTGATTAAAGATACCTGAATGAGCACTTCCGATAACCGTAACCGTTCTTCATCCCCCCGTTATTCTCTGCCCGATCGCGCGGGCGATCTGCGCCAGCTGGGGCAACTGACCGGCGCGGCCTGCGCCGTGGAGTGCGCCGAGATCGTCGAACGCCACCCAGGCCCGGTGATGCTGATCGCGCCGGACATGCAAAACGCCCTGCGGCTGCGCGACGAGATCCAGCAGTTCACCGACCAGATGGTGACCACGCTGTCCGACTGGGAAACCCTGCCGTACGACAGCTTCTCGCCGCATCAGGAAATCATCTCGGATCGTTTGTCGAGCCTGTATCACCTGCCGACCATGGCGCGCGGCGTGATCATTTTGCCGGTCAACACCCTGATGCAGCGCGTCTGCCCGCATGAGTTCCTGCACGGCCACGCGCTGGTGATGAAGAAAGGCCAGCGCCTGTCGCGCGACAAGCTGCGCGCGCAGCTGGAACAGGCCGGCTACCGCAGCGTCGATCAGGTGATGGAGCACGGCGAATTCGCCACCCGCGGTGCGTTGCTCGATCTTTACCCGATGGGCAGCGATGAGCCTTACCGCATCGACTTCTTCGATGACGAAATCGACAGCCTGCGCATCTTCGACGTCGATAGCCAGCGCACGCTGAGCGAAGTCGAGGCCATCAATCTGTTGCCGGCCCACGAGTTCCCCACCGACAAGAACGCCATCGAGCTGTTCCGCAGCCAGTGGCGCGAGCAGTTTGAGGTGCGTCGCGACGCCGAGCACATCTATCAGCAGGTCAGCAAAAGCGCCTGGCCGGCCGGCATCGAATACTGGCAGCCGCTGTTCTTCAGCCAACCGCTGCCGTCGCTGTTCAGCTACCTGCCGGCCAACACGCTGATCGTCAATACCGGCGATCTGGAGGGCGCCGCCGAGCGCTTCTGGCAGGACGTCAATCAGCGTTATGAAAGCCGCCGCGTCGATCCGATGCGCCCGCTGCTGGCGCCGGACACGCTGTGGCTGCGCGTCGACGCGCTGTTCGGCGAGCTGAAGGCCTGGCCGCGCATCGCGCTGAAAACCGATGAGCTGCCGGCCAAGACCGGCAATACCAATCTGGATTACCATACCCTGCCCGATTTGGCGGTGCAGGCGCAGCATAAATCCCCGCTGGATAATCTGCGGCGCTTTATCGAAGGCTTCGACGGCAGCGTGATTTTCTCCGTCGAGAGCGAGGGGCGGCGTGAAACGCTGCAGGATCTGCTCGGCCGCATCAAGCTGGCGCCGACGCTGATTCAGCGCCTCGATCAGGCGGAAACGGCGGGCCGTTACATGATGGTCGGCGCCGCTGAACACGGCTTCCTCGACGGCCTGCGCCAGCGGGCGCTGATCTGCGAAAGCGATCTGCTCGGCGAACGCGTCAGCCGCCGCCGGCAGGACAACCGGCGCACCATCAATACCGATACCCTGATCCGCAACCTGGCGGAACTGCATCCCGGCCAGCCGGTGGTGCACCTGGAGCACGGCGTCGGCCGCTACGTCGGCCTGACCACGCTGGAGGCCGGCGGCATCAAGGCCGAGTACCTGATCCTCTCCTACGCCGGTGAGGACAAGCTGTACGTACCGGTTTCTTCGCTGCATCTGATCAGCCGTTACGCCGGCGGCGCAGACGAAAACGCTCCTTTGCACAAACTGGGCGGCGACGCCTGGACGCGTGCACGGCAGAAAGCGGCCGAGCGGGTGCGCGACGTGGCGGCCGAGCTGCTGGATATCTACGCCCAGCGCGCCGCCAAGGCCGGTTTCGCCTTCAAACACAACCGCGAACAGTATCAGCTGTTCTGCCAGAGCTTCCCGTTCGAAACCACGCCGGATCAGGAACAGGCGATCAACGCGGTGCTGAGCGACATGTGCCAGCCGTTGGCGATGGATCGCCTGGTGTGCGGCGACGTCGGCTTCGGCAAAACCGAAGTGGCGATGCGCGCCGCCTTCCTGGCGGTGGAAAACGGCAAGCAGGTAGCGGTGCTGGTGCCGACCACCCTGCTGGCACAGCAGCACTTCGACAACTTCCGCGATCGCTTCGCCACCTGGCCGATCCGCATCGAGATGATGTCGCGCTTCCGCAGCGCCAAAGAGCAGCAGCAGGTGCTGGACGACGCGGCCGAAGGCAAGGTGGATATCATCATCGGCACCCACAAGCTGTTGCAGAGCGATCTGCGCTGGAAAGACCTGGGGCTGCTGATCGTCGATGAAGAACACCGCTTCGGCGTGCGCCATAAAGAACGCATCAAGGCGATGCGCGCCGACGTCGATATCCTGACGCTGACCGCCACGCCTATCCCGCGGACCCTGAACATGGCGATGAGCGGCATGCGCGATCTGTCGATCATCGCCACCCCGCCGGCACGCCGCCTGGCGGTGAAAACCTTCGTGCGCGAATACGACAGCCTGGTGGTGCGCGAAGCGATCCTGCGCGAAGTGTTGCGCGGCGGCCAGGTTTACTACCTCTATAACGACGTGGAAAACATCGAGAAAGCGGCGCAGCGCCTGGCTGAGTTGGTGCCGGAAGCGCGCATCGCCATCGGCCACGGCCAGATGCGCGAACGCGATCTGGAACGGGTGATGAACGATTTCCACCACCAGCGCTTCAACGTGCTGGTGTGCACCACCATCATCGAGACCGGCATCGATATCCCCAGCGCCAACACCATCATCATCGAGCGCGCCGATCGCTTCGGCCTGGCGCAGCTGCACCAGTTGCGCGGCCGCGTCGGGCGTTCGCACCACCAGGCTTACGCCTATCTGCTGACGCCGAACCCGAAAGCCATGGGCACCGACGCTCATAAACGGCTCGAAGCCATCGCATCGCTGGAAGATCTCGGCGCCGGTTTCGCGCTGGCGACCCACGATCTCGAGATCCGCGGCGCCGGCGAACTGCTGGGCGAAGACCAGAGCGGCCAGATGACCACCGTCGGTTTCTCGCTCTACATGGAGCTGTTGGAAAGCGCCGTCGATGCGTTGAAAAACGGCCGCGAACCGTCGCTGGAAGATCTCACCAGCAGCCAGACCGAGGTGGAACTGCGCATGCCGGCGCTGCTGCCGGAAGATTTCATTCCCGACGTCAATACCCGTCTTTCGCTGTACAAGCGCATCGCCAGCGCGAAGAACGACGGCGAGCTGGATGAGCTGAAGGTCGAGCTGATCGACCGCTTCGGCCAGTTGCCGGACGCGGCGCGCAACCTGTTGCAGTGCGCGGCGCTGCGCCTGCATGCGCAGAAGCTGGGCATCAAACGCATCGAGAGCAACGAGCGCGGCGGCTTTATCGAGTTCGGCGACAACAACCGCGTCGACCCCGGCTATCTGATCGGCCTGTTGCAGGGCAATCCTCAGGTTTACCGTCTGGACGGCCCGAGCAAGCTGAAGTTCACGCTCGATCTGGCCGATCGCCAGAAACGCCTGACGTTCACCGAGGAGCTGCTGAACGCCTTCCGCGAACACACGCTGGCGGCCTGAGTCAACGCCTCTCGCCTTTACGGCGGGGGGCGGATTATTCGCGCGTGAAACCGGCACCCAGCGGCGCCAGCTGCATTACGCGGCTGGTCACCACCCGGTTTTTGCCGCTGCGCTTCGCCTCATACAACGCTTCGTCGGTCATGGCGATCGCCTTGTCCAGCGTCATGCCGGGCAGATACAGCGATACGCCGATGGACAGCGTGATGTGTGCTTCATCGTGGGCGTTCAGCAAGAACGTCGAACTCGCCACCGCGCTGCGAATACGCTCCGCCACCCCGCCGATGACCTGCGGATCGTAGCTGGCGGTGATCACCATAAACTCCTCGCCGCCGTAACGCCCGACAAAGTCCTCGTTGCGCACGCTGTTTTGCAACAGCCGGCCGACGCTGGCCAGCAGCACGTCGCCGGCCGGATGGCCGTAGGTGTCGTTGATCTTTTTGAAGTCATCCAAATCGAGGATCATCAGCCCGCAGGGGCGGCGTTCGGCGCGCTGCAGCATCAGGTGATAATCGACGCTGGCGCGGTTGTTGATATGGGTCAGGCTGTCGGTGGTGGCGCGTGCGCGCATCGCGAAATAGGCGTAGATATGGCGTTCTTTGAAATTCAGCGCATGGTAGCAAATCGCCAGGCAGAGCGCGGAAACCGCCTGGTACAGCAACACGTCCAGCCACAGCCCGCTCATGTCCACCAGCAGCCACACCACCGCAATGCGATACAGCGCGATAGCGCCGATCGTCAGATAAAACACCCAGTGGGATTTCTTCAGCCACACCCGCGACAGCAGCAGCGGCACCAGGATTGAGGCGATAAACAGGTTATCGACGGTGAAACCGCCGGTCAGCGCCATGGCGAACAAAAAGCTCACCAGCCCGCTGACGCCGCCGCCAAAGAACGTCACCAGGATCATCGGGATCATCGCAAAGCTGTAGTGCACCTTATCGGTCAGCTCCAGCCGGTCCTGGCTTAGATAGAGCACCGCCACCCCGGCCAACAGGCCGAATACGACGCGCTTCCACAGCGCAGAACGGTAGGAGAACGGCGCGTTTTTACTGAGAACGAAATAGCTTACCGACAGCGTGGCGTAGGTGATGCAGGCGTCGCTGTAAATGGCGGGAATGGACGCAATGTAGGTCATAAATAGTCAGCGCGCTCCTCGGGATCGCCAGGGGTTGATGTGCAGACGTTGAATAACGTATCCCTGTCGTCTCCGCTTCGGCGGCGGCTATTTTACACAGTCTATTAATAGAGTAGCAGTTCTATCTTATCGCCAAGCCGTCTATCTCACGATGCGCGCTTCAGGCTACTCTGTGCTTTGTGTTATCGGGGGAGAACCGCATGAATATCGACGATGAACTGCAGGCGCTCAGCGAACAGGAAGCGACGCTGGCTTTTACCCATTTTGACGCCGCCACCGCCTGGGAGCTGGGCGCGGCGCTGAAAACCGCCGCCGAGCGGCGCGGCCTGAGCATCGCCATCGAGATCCAACTGGCCGGGCAAACGCTGTTTTATTACGCCATGCCGGGCGCCACGCCGGACATTGCCGACTGGGTGCGGCGCAAGCGCAATCTGGTGAACCATTTTCACAAAAGCTCTTACGCCATCGGCCTGCGCCTGCAGCAGCGACAAACGTCGCTGGAGGAACGCTACGGGCTGAGCGTGCGCGACTATTCGGTGCACGGCGGCGCCTTCCCGCTCACCCTAACCGGCCTCGGCTGCGTCGGTAGCATCAGCATTTCCGGTGCGCCGCAGAAGGACGATCACCAGCTGCTGGTGAGTACTTTAGCGAATTTTCTCGGCTTATCCCTGCCCGAACTCCACTAGCCGTTGAAACCTCGACTATTCCTTTCCTTTTCAGCCGCAGAATCTGCGGCTGACTTATCTGTTATCGGTATTTAGCGCCAAACAAAAGGGCGACTCTCTGATTTCCTGCGCCAAATTGACACAGGTCTGGTAATCCGCTGAACAAAAGGCGTATGGTATCTGTCACGTGACAAGACGGACCTCATCGGGCCCGCCATTCCTTTCACTTTTGAAGATTTGGTACGCACCGTAGATGAAAACGCATGAAATAAACAAAATTCGCCCCTTCAGCGCGCTGATAGACGCCTGCTGGCGGGAACCTTATAGCCTGGCGCGGTTGCTGAAAGACGCTATCGCCGGGGTGACGGTCGGTATTATCGCCATCCCGCTGGCGATGGCGCTGGCGATCGCCAGCGGCGTGCCGCCGCAGTACGGCCTGTACACCGCCGCCATCGCCGGCATCGTCATCGCCGTCAGCGGCGGCTCGCGCTACAGCGTCTCCGGCCCCACCGCCGCCTTCGTGGTGATCCTGTATCCGGTTTCGCAGCAGTTCGGCCTGGCCGGCCTGCTGGTCGCCACGCTGATTTCCGGGGTGTTTCTGCTGCTGATGGGGCTGGCGCGCTTTGGCCGGCTGATCGAGTACATTCCGCTGCCGGTGACGCTCGGCTTTACCTCCGGCATCGCCATCACCATCGCCACCATGCAGATCAAGGATTTCTTCGGCCTGCAGCTGGCGCACACGCCGGAAAATTACGTTGGCAAGCTGTACGCCCTGCTGCAGGCGCTGCCGACGCTGGATTTCGGCGATACCCTGATCGGCGCGGTGACGCTCTTGATCCTGATCTTCTGGCCCAAGCTCGGCCTGCGGGTGCCTGGCCACCTGCCGGCGCTGCTGGCGGGCACCGCGCTGATGGGGCTGCTGGCGCTGTTTGACCACCCGGTGGCAACCATCGGCTCGCGCTTCAGCTACCTGCTGGCCGATGGCAGCAGCGGCCAGGGCATTCCGCCGATCCTGCCACAGCTGCTGCTGCCCTGGGATCTGCCGGGCGGCGGCGGGCAGCCGTTCACCCTGAGCTGGCAAACCGTTTCCGCCCTGCTGCCGGCGGCGTTTTCGATGGCGATGCTCGGCGCGATCGAATCGCTGCTGTGCGCCGTGGTGCTCGACGGCATGACCGGCAAGAAGCACAACTCGAACAGCGAACTGCTCGGCCAAGGTGCGGGCAACATCATCGCGCCGTTCTTCGGCGGCATTACCGCCACCGCCGCGATTGCCCGTTCGGCGGCCAACGTGCGCGCCGGCGCCACCTCGCCGGTGTCCGCCATCATCCACGCGCTGCTGGTGCTGTTGGCGCTGCTGGTCTTGGCGCCGTGGCTCTCTTACCTGCCGCTGGCGGCGATGGCGGCGCTGCTGCTGATGGTCGCCTGGAACATGAGCGAGGCGCACAAGGTAATTTACCTGCTGCGCCGGGCGCCGAAGGACGACATTCTGGTGCTGCTGCTGTGCATGTCGCTGACGGTGCTGTTCGATATGGTGATCGCCATTACCGTGGGTATCGTGCTGGCATCGCTGCTGTTTATGCGCCGCATCGCCCGCATGACGCGGCTGAGTGAGCTGAGCGCCGACGGCGGCCGCTTGGTGCTGCGGGTGAACGGCCCGCTGTTCTTCGCCGCCGCCGAGCGCATCTTTACCGAACTGTTGGCGCGCAGCGAAAGTTATCGCACGATCGTGCTGCAGTGGGATGCGGTGCCGGTGCTCGACGCCGGCGGCCTGAGCGCACTGCGGCGCTTTATCGACGTGCTGCCGGCGGACAAGAAATTGGTGATCACCGACGTGCCGTTCCAGCCGCTGAAAACCCTGGCGCGCGCGCGGGTGCAGCCGATCGAGGGCCGCTTGCAGTTCTTCCCGACGCTGCCGGAAGCGCTGGCGGCCACCGGCACCTAAACGTCAAAAAGCCCGACGAGTCGGGCTTTTTTTTATGGCGATGAGCGCTTAGTTGCTGGTATCCAGCTCCGGGAAGCTCTTCACCAGGTCATCGATGGCTTTCATCTGCGCCAGGAACGGCTCCAGCTTGTCCAACGGCAGCGCGGACGGGCCGTCGCACTTGGCGTTTTTCGGATCCGGGTGCGCTTCGAGGAACAGGCCGGCCAGGCCAACCGCCATACCGGCGCGCGCCAGCTCGGCCACCTGAGCGCGGCGGCCGCCGGACGCGGCGCCGAACGGATCGCGTGTCTGCAGCGCGTGGGTCACGTCGAAGATCACCGGATGGCCGCCGGTCACGTTTTTCATCACGTTGATGCCCAGCATGTCGACCACCAGGTTGTCATAGCCAAAGTTGCTGCCGCGATCGCACAGGATCACCTGGTCGTTGCCGCCCTCTTTGAACTTGTCGACGATGTTGCCCATCTGCCCCGGGCTGACGAACTGCGGCTTCTTGACGTTGATCACCGCGCCGGTTTTCGCCATCGCTTCCACCAGATCGGTCTGGCGCGCCAGGAAGGCCGGCAGCTGGATCACGTCAACCACTTCGGAAACCGGCTGCGCCTGCGCCGCTTCATGCACGTCGGTGATGATTTTCACGCCGAAGGTTTTTTTCAGCTCTTCGAAGATCTTCATCCCTTCTTCCAGGCCCGGACCGCGGTACGAGTGGATGGAAGAACGGTTGGCCTTGTCGAAAGAGGCTTTGAATACGTAAGGGATGCCCAGTTTTTGCGTCACGGTGACGTAGTGTTCGCAGATGCTCATCGCCAGATCGCGCGATTCCAGCACGTTCATACCGCCAAACAGCACAAACGGCAGATCGTTTGCTACGTCGATATCGCCAATGCTAACCACTTTCTGTTTCATGCTTTCGCCTTTGTTAAGGTTGTAACCGTCGCCTTGAAAACTGCACGGAGTCATTGAATTAATGCAGTGTCACCTGTTTCGGCTCAATCGAGTGGATCTGTACTTTGATCACTTCGCTGACCGGGTCTTCAGGACACTGCTCGACAAAATAGTTGAGGTCGGAAATCGCGATATGGTTGCACTCCAGCTGGGCGTAAATCAGCCCGCGGTCGCGGATCTCGTACGGGTCTTCCGGATCGAAGCACAGCACCGTTTCGCTGGTGCGCAGCGCCATTTCCAGCTGTTTTTCTTCCATCAGGGCGGCCTTCAGCGTATCGAGCATCTTGCGCACCACCATGATGTTCTCCGACTCATCGAGATCGTCGTCTTCCAGCTCGGCGCCCAGCCCCAGATTGCCCTTGATCCACACTTCCAGCTGGTGTTCGCTCAGAGTTTCGCCGTTCAGCGGGTTGATCAGCCACAGCTCTTCGTCCAGCCAGTCGGCGCGCAGGATCAGCTGAGTGGGGAAAATCACCGGCAACAGCGGCAGATCCAGCGCGTTGGCGATGTGCAGGAAAATGGTGCCCAGCGAGACCGGCGTGCCCTGCCGCCCTTCCAGCACCTTGTCCAGCCAGATGGCGTCCGACAGGCGGTAAACGCCGCTGGCGCCGCCGAATCCCCAGGTCTTGTAGAACAGCTCGATGAGCGCATCCAGTTGCTGCTCCTGAGTGATATCGACCGGCACCGCCGCGCGCGCTTCGTCTACCAGCTGTTGCAGCTTGCGCTCCACGTCGGCAGCGGGAAAATCGCGCCGCACCGACTGCGACACCAGGATCACCCCTTCGCTCAGCGGCGAGGCGTTAAATTCAAAATCAGCAATGCTACTCATAGGTATCCCATCAGAAACGGTATTTTCGTCGTGGCAAGTTTAATTATCAGATACAGACAGCCCAACGCCAGCACGAACGCCACGGTTCGCAGCCGCTGACTTTTGGTCTTCTTGCCCAATGCGACGTAGCCAAGCAGGATATAGATAATAACGCCAAACAGCTTCTCGGTCAGCCATGAGTCCATACCCAGCAGCGGATAAAACCCGAACGTCACCACCAGCGCGATGCCGCTGACGAACAGCAGCGTGTCGTTCAGGTGCGGCGCGACCTTGACCCAGCGGCGGCCCATGATCGGCGAGCGGCGCCACTGCCAGTAGAAACGCAGCACAAACAAGGTAATACTGATGGCGACCGTCAGCAAATGGAAATGTTTCAACGCGGTGTATGCAGTCATGATGCTCCCTTAAATGGCCCGGGCGTCGTTATTATGAGGGGCGCTTATCCCGGCCATTGGCCGAGCGTCACGCGGTCGTTGTCGCCGTAATCACGGTGGGTGGCGACAGCGGAAAATCCGGCGGCCTGCAGCAACGCGCGCACGCTCTCGCCCTGCTGCCAGCCATGTTCCAACAGCAGCCAACCCTGGGGCTGCAAATGGTGCGGCGCCTGGCGCACGATGGCGGCCAGATCCGCCAGCCCATGATCGGCGGCGACCAGCGCGCTGCCCGGCTCGAAGCGCACGTCACCCTGCGACAAATGCGGATCGGCGGCGTCGATATAGGGCGGATTGCTGGCGATCAGCGCGAAGCGTTGCCCCGCCACCGGCGCAAACCAGCTGCCCTGTAAAAATCGGACGTTGTCGATATTCAGCTTGCGCGCATTGTGCTGCGCCAGCGCGACCGCCTCCGGCTGCACATCGACGCCGATCGCTGAACAATCCGGGCGCTCGCTGGCCAGCGCCAGCGCGATGGCGCCGGTGCCGGTGCCGAGGTCGAGGAAGTGGCAGGGTTGCGGCGGCAGACGCGCCAGCGCCAGTTCCACCAGGCATTCGGTATCCGGGCGTGGGATTAGCGTTGCGGGCGAGACCGACAGCGGCAGCGACCAAAACTCGCGCTCACCCACCAGATAGGCCACCGGCTCACCGCGTTCGCGGCGCGCCAGCAGCGTCTCCAGCTGCTGTTGCTGCGGCGGCGTCAGCAGGGTTTCCCCGAACGCCATCAGGAAGGTTCTGGCCTTGCCGGTCACGAAACCCAACAGGATTTCCGCGTCGCGCCGGGCGCTGTCGCTGTGGGTCAAACGCGCGGCGGCGGCTTTCAGCCAGTGTTGATAGTCCATCACTCTTGCTCGGCGGACAGCGCAGCCAGCTGATCGGCCTGATACTCCTGCACGATCGGCTGGATCAGCATGTCCAGTTTGCCTTCCATCACCTCGTCCAGGCGGTAGAGCGTCAGGTTGATGCGGTGGTCGGTCACCCGCCCCTGCGGGAAGTTGTAGGTGCGGTTACGGTCAGAACGATCGCCGCTGCCCAGCAGGTTGCGGCGAGTGGACGCCTCGGCCTGCTGGCGTTTGGCCATCTCGGCGGCGCGAATGCGCGCGCCCAGCACCGACATCGCCTTGGCTTTGTTTTTGTGCTGTGAACGTTCGTCCTGGCACTCCACCACGATGCCGGTCGGCAGGTGGGTGATGCGGATCGCCGAGTCGGTGGTGTTAACGTGCTGGCCGCCGGCGCCGGAGGAGCGGAAGGTGTCGATTTTCAGATCGCCCGGGTTGATGTCCGGCAGCTCGGCTTCCGGCACTTCCGGCATCACCGCCACGGTGCAGGCGGAGGTGTGGATGCGCCCCTGGGATTCGGTTTCCGGCACGCGCTGCACGCGGTGGCCGCCGGATTCAAACTTCAGCTGACCGTATACACCGTCGCCGGAGACTTTGGCGATCACTTCTTTAAAGCCGCCGTGCTCGCCTTCGTTGGCGCTCATCACCTCGACCCGCCAGCGGCGGCTTTCCGCATAGCGGCTGTACATGCGGAACAGATCGCCGGCGAAGATCGCCGCCTCATCGCCGCCGGTGCCGGCGCGCACTTCGAGGAAGCAGCTGCGCTCATCGTCCGGATCTTTCGGCAGCAGCAACACCTGCAGCTGCTGCTCCAGTTCTTCGCTGGCCGCCCGCGCCTGTTTCAGCTCGTCCTGCGCCATCTCGCGCATTTCCGGATCGTCCAGCATCATTTCCGCCGTCTCCAGATCCTCCTGCACCTGACGCCATTCCAGGAAGCAGCGGCTGACGTCGGTCAGCTGCGCGTATTCTCGCGACAGCGCGCGGAACCGGTCTTGGTCGGCGATGACGCCGGCATCGCCGAGCAGCGCCTGCACTTCTTCATGGCGCTCTTGTAACGCTTCCAGTTTGGCAACAATAGAAGGCTTCATGCGTGGTAATAAACCCTGTTAATAGAGAAAACTAATGCTGATCCAGCCCGAGGCTGTCGCGTAATAACTGCAACCGCTCCACGTCGCCGTCGCCGGCGGCCTGCTGGAGGGATTTGGTGGGGGCATGAATAAGACGGTTGGTCAGTTTATGGGCCAGCTCGTGAATAACCTGCTCCACGTTGGCGCCCTGCGCGATAGCGGCCAGCGCTTTGGCCTCCATCTCTGCGCGAATTTGGTCGGCCTGCGAACGGTAGTCGCGGATGGTTTCCACCGCGCCCTGCGAGCGCAACCAGGCCATGAAGTTGGTGCTTTCCTGCTGCACGATCGACTCCGCCTGCACCGCCGCCGCTTTGCGCTGCGCCAGGTTGCTTTGAATGATGGCGTGCAGATCGTCCACGCTGTACAGATAGGCGTTGGCCAGTTTGCCGACCTCCGGCTCGATGTCGCGCGGTACGGCGATATCCACCAGCAGCATCGGCTGGTTGCGGCGCGCCTTCAGCGCACGCTCCACCATCCCCTTGCCGATGATCGGCAGCGGGCTGGCGGTGGAGCTGATGATGATGTCGGCGTCCGCCAGGCGTTCGTCGATCTCCGGCAGGGTGATCACTTCCGCGCCGACCTCGTCCGCCAGCAGCTGTGCGCGCTCGCGGGTGCGGTTGGCGATGATCATGTGCCGCACTTTGTGTTCGCGCAGGTGACGCGCCACCAGCTCGATGGTTTCACCGGCGCCCACCAGCAAGACGTTGAGATCGGCCAGCGATTCGAAGATCTGGCGCGCCAGGGTACAGGCGGCGAAGGCCACGGAGACCGCGCTGGCGCCGATGTCGGTTTCGGTACGCACACGCTTGGCGACGGAGAAGGATTTCTGGAACAGCCGCTCCAGCTCGCCGGACAGCGACTGGCCGCGTTGAGACTCGGCGAAGGCCTTTTTCACCTGGCCGAGGATCTGCGGTTCACCCAGTACCAGTGAATCCAACCCGCTGGCCACGCGCATCAGATGGCTGACCGCGTCGTTGCCCTGATGCCAGTAAAGGCTTTTCTTCACCTCTTCCGGGCGCAGGTTGTGGTAGGCGCACAGCCAGGCGACCAGTTGTTCGTGCATGTGTTCCTGCTGCTCTACGCTGAGGTACAGCTCGGTGCGGTTGCAGGTGGACAACACGACGCCGCCCTGCACCAACGGTTGTTGGAGCAAGCTGGTCAACGCCTCATCGATGGACTCTGGCGAGAAGGTCACCCTTTCACGCAGAGAAACCGGAGCGGTTTTGTGATTTATACCTAACGCCAGCAGGGTCATTGCTTCGAGTAATACTTATCTTGGTACGGGTTCTCGTTGAACGGCATTCTACTTGATGCGCGGGATCAATAAAAGTAACAACCGCATCTTCCGTTCAATCGTTGCCATCAATGAAATCAATCAATGAAAATCAATAAATTCATAACGTTGTCAGAATAGCGAACGCTTTACGTTCGCTGATCGTCTGGGGACGCCGCGCGAATTGCAGACAGAACGGCACGTCATAGCCAAATTATGAACTAAAAACTCCGCTGTGCGGGATTAAAAATACGTTCGACAGGGCGACAGTCGAGCCCCCAGCACAGCGGCCCGACGCACGTCGTGGATTACTCAGTTCTCCTGACCATTCGCAACCCGATGATTTTGTTATACACGCGCTTCGAGAAGCTGATGGAAAAATCATCTACCGGCACCACAAACCGCGCGAGCAGCAAAGTGGCGGCGATCGCGATAGCCGAAACGCTCAGCATACTGGCGACGGACGCCGTCGCAAAGCCTTGGGTCAAATAGATCGTCAAAATGATCACGGGAATGTGGATGATATAAATGGGGAACGAGAGCTTACCCAAATAAACCAACCCCTTATTTTCCAACATCCGACTAAGAGAATGGCTGGTCAACACGCCGTAGACAATAAATATGCCTGAGAGAAAATTGAGGAACATATACGAACGATAGCCAAGGAATTTGGTTACCCAACTATAGCTTACGCTATCGTTGTGGACGCCGGCAAAATACAACCCAATGATAAGGAGCACAAGACCAACGTAATTATTCTTATAGGTAATATTAAAGGCCGAGTAAACAAATCCAAAGAAGAAACATATCATCCCTAATGCAATGGGGATACTAAAAGGTACTATAGCCAATGATGCCAGCAGGAACAGAGACAATGATTGCCACTTGCTTCTTTTGTAAACGATGCAGGCCATATAGATGAATAATGAGCCAATTAACTCAATTTTCATCGTCCAAAGCACGGGGTTATATATATCCATCCCAAACGGAACCACCGATGAAAGATCCCAGAGCACCATAGGTAAATGCACCAATCAAAGAGGGGTCACTGATGAGGAAAGGATCGAGCCATGCCGACACACCGGGAAACTCTCGCGTCCCCTCAGAGATAAACAACAAAACCAGAAGCATCAATAAACAAGAAAACGTAGCCGGAATGGCCAGCCTGAAATATCGCGTAAAGGAAGTTATCAAATAATATTCATCACTTTTCTTTTCGATACTTCGCGACAGCACGATTCCGCTCATGACAAAGAAAACGAACACCGCCGAACTGCCAGAATAAAAGAAACCAAAAAAAGAATCATGCAAGTATTTTTGAACAGGATAAGCGTCAGGAATCGCCCCACCAGAAAAATTATGCAGATATATAAAATAAATCAATGATAAATGGGAAAGTACAACCGCCAGACTGGCAATTCCCCTGACAGAATCAAGACATTTAAGCTTTGCGGCCTTCTGGCTGGGTAATGTATTCACAAAAGAGTCTCTATGATGCACTAAAGGTTTAAAATGGTAGCATTTTTTTAGTATTTTGCAATCAGTTACCCATTCACACACCCTGTTAAAAAGGTGAGATTTCTAACGGCCCCCACCCACCTTTTCTGTCATTTTCTGCTTTAGAAAGACGACGTTAGTAAGAGATAGGTAAATACTGCCTTCTTCTGCAGTCTGCTCGCATCACGATGCATACTCGCCAGTTATCAACGCTATATGAAATTTCAGAATATCCCCAATACCCCGCGAGCCAATGCCCATGTCTCAGATATCGTTCGGAAATAGCTCAATATATGCAGCATTGTGAAAGTTAAACTGCGGGTCTGGCGTTATCCTAACAACATTACGTATCCTTACTAGTCTTAGTAGACATTGACGCGCCGCCGCCGCCCCGTTAGCGTGAGCGCTGAATCCGGGTTTCGTCGCGCATGCCCGCAAGGACAAAAGGACAAGAGAAAGTTATGCCAATACGCAAAGTTAGTTTGCTCCGTCTGATCCCGCTGGCCAGCCTGGTGCTGGCCGCCTGTACCACCACCAAGCCGACCGGCCCGGCCACCAGCCCGACCTCACCGCAGTGGCGCGCCCATGAGCAGGCGGTGCAGCAGCTCAGCACCTATCAGACCCGCGGCTCCTTCGCCTACTTGTCTGATCAGAAAAAAGTCTACGCCCGCTTCTTCTGGCAGCAGTTCTCGCCGGAGCGCTACCGTCTGCTGTTGACCAACCCGCTGGGCAGCACGGAAATGGATCTCAACGTGCAGAAAAACGTGGTGCAGTTGACCGACAACCAGGGAAAACGCTACGTCAGCGACAATCCGGAAGAGATGATCCGCAAACTGACCGGCATGGCGATCCCGCTGAACAACCTGCGCCAATGGATGCTCGGCCTGCCGGGCGAAGCCAGCGATTTTGCGTTGGATGACCGATATCGCCTGAGCAAGCTGACCTACCAGCAAGGCGGACAGACCTGGAAAGTGGATTACCAGGGCTACAGCAACGAGGTGCAGCCGACGCTGCCGAACCGCCTGGAGCTGCAGCAGGGCGACCAGCGCATCAAGCTGAAAATGGACAACTGGACGCTCAAATGATCCGCCAGTGGCCCTCCCCCGCGAAACTCAACCTGTTTCTGTACATCACCGGCCGTCGTGAAGACGGCTATCACCTGCTGCAGACGCTGTTCCAGTTTTTGGACTACGGCGACACCCTGACCATTGACCCGCGCCAGGACGACCGCATTCATCTGCTGACGCCGGTCGACGGCGTGCCGGACGAGCAGAACCTGATCGTGCGCGCCGCCCGCTTGCTGCAGCGCTATTGCGATGTACGCGGCCTGCAGACCGCACCGCGCGGCGCCGACATCAGCATCGACAAGCGCCTGCCGATGGGCGGCGGCTTGGGCGGTGGCTCCTCCAACGCCGCCACCGTGCTGGTGGCGCTCAACGAACTGTGGCGCTGCGGTCTTGGCGACGACCAACTGGCCGAGCTGGGGCTCAGCCTCGGCGCCGACGTGCCGGTGTTCGTGCGCGGCCACGCCGCCTTCGCCGAAGGCATCGGCGAGCGCCTGCAGCCGGCCGAGCCGCAGGAAAAGTGGTATCTGGTGGCGCATCCCGGCGTCGGCATCCCAACGCCGGTTATCTTCGGCGACCCCGAGTTGAAAAGAGACACCCCGGTTCGCTCCTTAAGTGAGCTGTTGCAGGCACCGTACGCAAATGATTGCGAACCGATCGCAAGAAAACGTTTTCGCGAGGTTGAACAGCTTCTTTCATGGCTGTTAGAATACGCCCCGTCACGCCTGACTGGCACAGGTGCTTGTGTGTTTGCTGAATTCGACACAGAAATCGCCGCCCGTCAGGTGTTAAATCAAGCCCCGGAGTGGTTGTGTGGTTTTGTAGCGCGCGGCGTTAACGTCTCCCCACTACATCGCATTCGTTCCGGGCGGTTTGAGTCGTAGCTCAACGTTTCGCTGCGCAGGGTCATGCACACCTGGCCCTGTTATCCCTGCGCTGCCTGCGGTCTCAATTTTAGTTTTACATACCCGTATGTATATTGCGCCGGCGTCGCCGACTGCCCCTTGGCGATGCCGTATGACAATATCTTCTCTGGACGCAAGCCTGAGGTTCTTCTCGTGCCTGATATGAAGCTTTTTGCTGGTAACGCCACCCCGGAACTAGCACAACGTATTGCCAACCGTTTGTACACCAGCCTTGGTGACGCCGCTGTAGGTCGTTTTAGCGACGGCGAAGTGAGCGTGCAAATCAACGAAAATGTACGCGGCGGTGATATTTTCATCATCCAGTCCACCTGTGCTCCGACCAACGACAACCTGATGGAACTGGTTGTGATGGTCGACGCCCTGCGTCGCGCCTCCGCAGGTCGTATTACCGCCGTTATCCCTTACTTCGGCTATGCCCGCCAGGATCGCCGTGTGCGTTCCGCGCGTGTGCCGATCACCGCCAAGGTGGTTGCCGATTTCCTCTCCAGCGTAGGGGTTGACCGCGTTCTGACGGTGGATCTGCATGCTGAGCAGATTCAAGGCTTCTTCGACGTACCGGTAGACAACGTGTTCGGCAGCCCGATCCTGCTGGAAGACATGCTGCAGCAGAACCTGGAAAACCCGATCGTGGTTTCCCCGGACATCGGCGGCGTAGTGCGTGCCCGCGCCATCGCCAAACTGCTGAACGACACCGACATGGCCATCATCGACAAACGCCGCCCGCGCGCGAACGTTTCTCAGGTGATGCACATCATCGGTGACGTGGCAGGCCGCGACTGCGTGCTGGTCGACGACATGATCGACACCGGCGGTACCTTGTGTAAAGCGGCTGAAGCGTTGAAAGAACGCGGTGCCAAGCGCGTATTCGCCTACGCGACGCACCCGATCTTCTCCGGCAACGCCGTGGACAACATCAAGAACTCGGTGATTGATGAAGTGATCGTCTGCGACACCATTCCGCTGTCGCCGGAAATCAAGGCACTGAAAAACGTTCGCACTCTGACCCTGTCCGGCATGCTGGCTGAAGCCATCCGCCGCATCAGCAACGAAGAGTCGATCTCTGCGATGTTCGAGCATTGATTCGTCGTCTTTCCGGTGCGGCGCCCACCATGCCGGAAAGATAGCGAGCCCGACAGCAGAAAAAGAAAAACCCGTTGGTGCGTGAGCAACAACGGGTTTTCTACTCGTAGTCCAACATGACCTCAAACCTTAATGCACGGCAGATATTCCCTTGCCCTGCTCCCGCTTCCCTTCTGATTTTTTAATCAATGCGACGAACGATGTTGGTCGTTGCGGCACCGTTTATCAAAGTGTTTTACCCACCAGTAGCGATCCGCCACCTGCTCGCGGCCGCCGATACGCGCGCCCACCAGCCACAACAGCGCGCCGACGAAGATACTCATGATGGCGCCGTGGGCGAAAAATTGCGGTAAATTGAACTGGGATACTTCAGCAATAATGGAGTATCCGACGCCGCCGATCATCACGACCAACCCCAGCCCCATAAAAAAGTTGCCCATTCTGTCCGCGCTTCTACGTTTCATATGCCACCTCCATGATTGCCATGTGCCAACCGGGATAACGCTGCAACTTGTTAACCCACTTTGATAAGTTAAGTATAGTCCTTGTTGCGGCAAGGGGATTGCGGAGGCGATCACAAATGGTAAAGAATTATTGACACTTCTTAACACGCCGCTGAAAATTAGCGGACAAATTGAATTATTCAGCTAATGAATCATTCGTCTTTCTTACCGAGGGCGACGGCGGAGATCGGGTTTTGTCATTCGCCGCCCCGGCAGGTAAACTAACGCCCTTTCCATTACCCTGATCATAGCGAATCTCCCAGTGAGCAGTATTAAATTGATAGTCGGCCTGGCCAACCCGGGCGCGGAATACGCCCAGACGCGCCACAACGCCGGCGCCTGGTACGTCGATCTGCTGGCCCAGCGCCACAATCAGCAGTTGAAAGAAGAGAGCAAGTTCTTCGGCTATACCGCCCGTTTGAACCTCGCGGGCAACGACGTGCGCCTGCTGGTGCCGACCACCTTCATGAACCTGAGCGGCAAAGCGGTGCTGGCGATGGCCAACTTCTACCGCATCGAACCGAACGAGATCCTGGTGGCGCACGACGAGCTGGATCTGCCGCCCGGCGTGGCCAAAATCAAGCTCGGCGGCGGCAACGGCGGCCACAACGGCCTGAAAGACATCCAGAACAAGTTCGGCAACAACCCGAACTTCTACCGCCTGCGCATCGGCATCGGCCATCCGGGTGACAAGAACAAGGTAGTGGGCTTCGTGCTCGGCAAACCGCCGGTCAGCGAGCAGAAGATGATTGACGAAGCGATCGACGAGTCGCTGCGCTGCACCGAGATGCTGATGAAGGACGGGCTGGAAAAAACCGTTCAGCGCCTGCACAGCTTCAAGGCGCAGGCCTGAACCTTGCCGCAGCGGGCGCCCTGCCCGCTGCCTGCTTCTAGCCGCGCGGGTTGAAGGTCTCCTCGCTCACGCGGCGGTCATCGGCGGCGAACCCCTCTTCCGCCACGTAATATTGCGGATCGTCCAGCTCATGGCTGCAGAACGGCCCGGCGCGCTTAAGTAAACGCACGCAGTCACCGCTCAGGTGGCGCAGGCGAATGCTTTTTCCCGCCGCCAGGTAACGCGCCGTCAGCTTATCGATCGCCTCTACGCCGCTGGAATCCATCACCCGGGTGCCGGCAAAATCCAGCACCACGTTCTGCGGATCGCTCTGCGGGTCGAACAGCTCGGCGAAAGCGGCGGCAGAGCCGAAGAACAGCGGGCCATCGAGCCGATACACCGCCACGTCGCTCGTTACCTGACGCTGACGCACGCGGATGCGCGCCTGCTGCCAAGCGAACACCAGCGCCGAGATAATCACCCCGCTGATCACCGCCACCGCCAGATCGGTAAAGATGGTGATCAGCGTGACGGCGACCATCACCAGCGCGTCCGCCTTCGGCATACGGCGCAAACGGCGCAGCGAACTCCACTCGAAGGTGTTGTAACACACCACCAGCATCACCCCGGCCAGCGCCGCCACCGGCAGCAGGCCGATATAGCGCGACAGGCTGACCACAAACAGAATCAGCAGGATGGCGCCCACCGTGCCGGAGAGGCGCCCGCGCCCGCCCGAGGTGAAGTTGATGATCGACTGGCCGATCATCGCGCAGCCGGCGAAGCAGCCGAACAGGCCGCATACCGCGTTACCGGCGCCCTGCGCGATGCTCTCGCGGTTGCCGTTCCCCTTCTTGCCGCCCATTTCATCCAGCACCGTCATGGTCAGCAGCGATTCAATCAAACCGACCAGGGCGATCACCACCGCATAGGGCAGCACCACCCGCACCATCTCCAGGGTAAACGGCGCCGTCGGCAGGCTGAAGTGCGGCAGCGCGCCGGAAATGTCCGCTAGATCGCCCACCCGCAGCGTGTGCAGATTGAGACCGATCGCCAACGCCGAAACCACCAGCAGCGCCGCCAGCGAAGACGGAATGGCTTTGGTCAGGCGCGGGAACAGCACCACCACCGCAATCGCCAGCGCCACCAGGCCGTACATCAGCGGCCCCTGCCCGGCGATCATCTTCAATTGCGCCAGCATGATGACGATCGCCAGACCATTGACGAAGCCGTGGATCGCCGGCAGCGGCACCAGACGAATGAACTTGCCCAACCGAAAGGCGCCGATCAGGATTTGGATCCCCCCGGCAAACAGCGTGGCCCACAGCACGTAGCCCATGCCGTACTGCGCCGCCAGGCTCATCAGCACCACCACAATGGAGCCGGCGGCGCCGGAAACCATGCCCGGCTTGCCGCCGAACAGCGCCGTGACCAGGCCGATAATAAACGCGGTATGCAAACCGACGATCGGCGAAAGACCGGCGACCAGCGAAAAGCCGACCGCCTCGGGGATCATCGAAACCGCCACCACAAAGCCCGCCAGGACTTCATTTTTAACGTCCGCGATCCTGACGTTACTCAGGTTAAACATGCATTATTCACTTATGACAGATGACATCATCTCCCCGCGTAGCGGGTATGGGGTACCGCAAGGCGCGGCAGACTGCAGGCGGGTACAGCTCAGGGTGGCGTAGGCAAGAAATACATCCGGTGCGGTTCCTGTCGGTTGAACGGAACAGCCAGTATGGGTAAATGTGATCCAAATCTCAATCAAAAACCGGTCGCCGGCGCAGCGCTCGCCCCGGCCAAACAAGTCTGATCGAGATAAACGCCCATTACGTGTATAATGGCGGCATTATTTTGCCCTTTATGCAGTCGATTAAATCTAACCGGCTGATAGTTAAGATATTTAAGGTGATTACAACATGGGATTCAAATGCGGTATCGTCGGCCTGCCCAACGTAGGCAAATCCACCCTGTTCAACGCGTTGACCAAAGCGGGCATTGAAGCAGCCAACTTCCCGTTCTGCACCATTGAACCGAACACCGGTGTGGTGCCGATGCCCGATCCGCGTCTGGATAAGCTGGCCGAGATCGTCAAGCCGCAGCGCATTCTGCCAACCACCATGGAATTCGTCGACATCGCCGGCCTGGTGAAAGGCGCGTCCAAGGGTGAAGGCCTGGGCAACCAGTTCCTGACCAACATCCGCGAAACCGAAGCCATCGGCCACGTGGTGCGCTGCTTCGAGAACGACAACATCATTCACGTCAACAACAAGGTCGATCCGGCCGAAGACATCGACGTGATCAACACCGAGCTGGCGCTGTCTGACCTGGACACCTGCGAGCGCGCTATCCACCGCGTGCAGAAGAAAGCCAAAGGCGGCGACAAAGACGCCAAAGCCGAGCTGGCGGCGCTGGAGAAATGCCTGCCGCACCTGGAAAACGCCGGCATGCTGCGCGCGCTGGATCTGAGCGACGAAGACAAAGCGGCGATCAAATACCTGAGCTTCCTGACCCTGAAGCCGACCATGTACATCGCCAACGTCAACGAAGACGGCTTCGAGAACAACCCGTACCTGGACACCGTGCGTAAAATCGCCGACGCCGAAGGCTCCGTGGTGGTTGCCGTATGCGCCGCCGTGGAATCCGACATCGCCGAGCTGGAAGACGAAGATCGCGACGAGTTCATGGCCGAACTGGGCCTGGAAGAGCCGGGCCTGAACCGCGTGATCCGCGCCGGTTATGAACTGCTGAACCTGCAGACCTACTTCACCGCCGGCGTGAAAGAAGTGCGCGCCTGGACCATCCCGGTCGGCGCCACCGCCCCGCAGGCGGCCGGCAAGATCCACACCGACTTCGAGAAAGGCTTTATCCGCGCGCAAACCATCGCCTTCGACGACTTCATCACCTACAAGGGTGAACAAGGCGCCAAAGAAGCCGGTAAAATGCGTTCCGAAGGTAAAGATTACATCGTCAAAGACGGCGACGTGATGAACTTCTTGTTCAACGTCTAATCCCTTCCCCGCAGCGTTTCTCTCAGCTGCCGGAAACGTAAAAATCCACGCTTCGGCGTGGATTTTTTATTTTCGGGAGGGAACGTGCCAGCGCTTAAAGCAATGCGGCATCATCCCAGCAGAAACCTTTATTTATTTAACCGCGGGAAAAGCGCGAGACCGTTATTCCGATTGAGGTTTACTTTCTGCGCATCGGTCAGGTTTGTCTCGGCGTCGAGAATATGATTAAACTTAGCGGCGACGGGCTCAGGCGCATAAGGATAATCGCTGCCGAACAGAATATTATTATGATTCGCAAACGCCAGTAGGCTGGAGAATGCATTAGGGCCGGAAGACAATGCGGTATCAAAATAAAAGCGCTTAAATTTACCGTCCAATTCCTGAGCTGACGGCCCATTTGGATTAAGTGACTCTGCCAGCAATGTAAAACGCAAAACGGCATAAGGCAAGAAACCGCCGGCATGCGAAAGAATAATTTTCACGTTAGGATAATTATCCATAACGCCGTTCAACACCATATGGACGGCATTGCGTGTAGTATCAAACGGATAATCAACCAAGGGACCAGGAACGCCATCCAGCAAATCCATGATGGGATGACCAGGGTGAATGAAAACAACGGCAGAGCGTTGGTTAAGCGCCGCCCAAAGCGGAGCCCACTTTTTATCACCTAAATAGACCCCTTCATAATTGGTTAATAACACCACGCCATCGGCTTTCAGCACATCCAGTGCATACTCAACTTCACGCACCGCCCCCTCAACGTCCGGCAACGGCACGGTCGCAAAGTGACCAAACCGCGTGGGGTATTTCGCCACCAGATCTGCCGTATATTCATTGACTTTCCTGGCCATATCGCGGCGAGCCTGACCTTCCCAGCCAACCACGCTTGGCGCGGTTAACGATAGGACGCTGGTCGCTATTTGCTGTTTGTCCATATAGCGAAGATGGTCGTCCGCCGTCCATTTTGGCAAGGTCCAGCCGGACGGATCGCCGCCGTGGTTCGGCAGCGCGCTGCCCCAAAAGGGCGGGACCAGGTGAGTATGAACGTCGATTCTGGCTAATGAATTCATTTAGCGCCTCCACTATGCATATATTTTATCGTTGAAATAGATAGCAACACGCTGAGTGTTGTTGACTAGCCCGCATTTCAGAAATAACCTACACTTTAACGTGAGCTCTATTAGAGGGTATTTTCATGGAAACCATATATCCAATTCATTTTTTTGAACGACTGATACAGGAATCTAATCCATGAATTTTCGCCATATCCAGGCATTCCTGGCCCTCGTTGAAGAAAAACATTTTGGCAAAGCGGCCAAGCGCATTCATATTACGCAGTCGGCTTTCAGCATGCAGATAAAAGCGCTGGAAGAAGAGATTGGTGCACCACTCTTTATTCGCAACAACCGTAATGTCGAACTCACTGAGGTGGGAGAGGTATTTTTAAAAAACGCGCCGGATATTTATGAGAAAATAAAAATTACGCTTGACGAAACCAAAGCGGCGGCGAAAGGTGAGAATGGCAATGTGCGCATCGGATTTGTCGGCAATGCTGTGGCGGCAGGATTAGTCACCGCCGATATTCATCGATTTAAAGCAGAGCACCCCGGCGTTAACTTCCGCGCCAAAGAGCTGTCATACTGGAAACAAATCGATGAGATCGTCAACGGAAATATCGACGTCAGCTACTGCCCCAATCTGGATCTCAATATCCCACCGGAGCTCGGCTTTATACCCATAAAAAAATTTGACTGGGTCGTCGTGATTCAGGAAGACTCCGATCTGGCGAAAAAAGAGGCCTTGAAAAAGGAAGACCTCTCTGGGCGAGACTTTATCATCTACTCGGAAAACAGCGGAGACGATGGCCAGCTTCGTATCCTGAACGCCATTATTGAAGAAGACATCAAGGTAGCCTATCGGTTAGACAGCACATTAAGCGTGCTCGGCATGGTGGCCTCCGGCCTTGGCATCGCCATCGTTCCCTCTTCGCTATCCTCAATCAAACTGCCCAACATCACCTACAGGCCGATCCCCGCCGTCGATAACGCAACTGAGGTTTTTTTCATCTATCGTAAGGATGAAAAATCCGCCATCGTTAATGCATTCATATCAGATGTACAACACAGCCTATGATGCCTGCCGGGTTACCTTCGCAGCCCCCACGCGGTGATGCCGGTTTTGTTTAAGCGAAGATAAAAAACCGGCGCTCATCGTCGCTTTTAAGCATCGGGCATTCCGTCAGCGCCGCTACCCCTCCCACACCGAAGGCCGGTTCTCGCTGCGCCATTTCTCCCCCGCCGCCGTCCCCGGCACCGGGGGCTTCAAGCCTTCGATAGTCCACAGCGAGAACGGCGTTTCGTCCACGTGCAGCTCCCAGCGCAGCCCGCGCGCGGCGAGGTAGGGTTGCAGGATGCGGGTGCAGGCCGCCAGGAATTGCTGCTGCTCCGCGTCGTTGTCCATGGCGCGGGCGATATGGTCGATGGTCACCCGCACGAAGTCATCGGCCGGTTCGCCGCCGAGATACGCCGCGCCGGGTGGCAGCGCGTGGAAGAAGACGTTGACGTAGAAGCGCGGTAAAAAGTCTTGGTACAGGGCGGTGACCTTCTGCGCAAGCGCGCGTTTATCGGCGGCGCTGAAGGCCGGTTCAGGGTGGTAAATCTGCCACAGTGGCATCGCGTTCTCTCCTCGGTAAAGCTGCGGGGTATCGACAATCGTTCTGGCCGGCAGCCGGTGTCAAACAAAACTCTAATAATAAGAGTAATAACTCCAATCATTGAAGTGATCAAGCCGAGGCGATAAAATTATCGGCAATCAGACGGAAAGCAGAGGTAAGGCAACGTGAAAGCAAAAGGGTTTGAGGGCATGACGTGTTCGGTGGCCCACGTGCTGTCGGCATTGGGCGATCGCTGGGGTGCGATCCTCATGCGCGATCTGTTGCTGGGGCTCTCGCGCTATGACGATCTGCGCCAGTCGACCGGCATCACCAACAATACGTTGGCCGATCGGCTCAGAGCGCTGGAAGGCAACGGCCTTATCGAAAAACGGCAATACCAGACGCGCCCCGATCGCTACGAGTATCTGCCGACGGAGAAGGGAAAAGATCTCGGTCTGCTGGTGATGGCGATGATTCAGATTGGCGACAAATGGAACCTGTCCGAGCTGGCCGGGCCGCCGCTGCGCGTGGTTGACCGCGCGACCGGCCACCCCGCCACCCTGCGCGTGATCGATGCCGTGACCGGCGAACCGCTGCCGCCGCAAAACCTGGCGCTGGCCGCCGGGCCCGGCGCCGATGAGATCACGCGATGGCGGCTGGCCGTCGGCAAAACCCGCTAACGGCGCACTACAACAGCGCAATCATCTTCAGCAGTTCGACCCGATTGCGGATGCCGAACTTTTTGCCGGCGTTATTGAGGTGCGAATAAACGGTTTTCGGGTGCAGGTTAAGCCGCCGCGCGGTCAAGCGGATATCTTCGGTGCGGGCGGTTTCACACAGCACCGCCGCCTCGCCAGGCGTGATCGCCGCCGCCCGATGCCGGTTCACCACGTGCCGTTCACCTTCCTCCTCACGGTAGACCAGCGCCGCGCAGGTTTCCCGCACCACCTGCAGCGCTTCCCGTTTGTGCAAAATCGCATCCGGCTGCGCCGCAGCGATAAACGCCAGGATCAGCGGTGAAGTCTTATCGACGAAGAACAGTATCCGGACGTCTTTATATTCAGCGCGGCAAAGGTCAATAAACCTCAAATAGGTTTCGAACCGATAAATTTCATGGGGAAAATCCATGATAATTAAATCAGGCGCCGGGCTTATATTTTTAACGATGTTAATATTGGGCGAAGATAAGGTTATCACCCCACCTCCCAATAATGTTTTCATGCCCAACCGGCACAGCGGTGAACCGTCGATATAAATCACTCTCACTTTAATTCTCCTTATCAGCATGAAAGCATGCTTCCACACCTCAGGCGGCTTGTCGCTGCTCTTTTTTGGGGTAATTTGCCTGCAAAGCACACCAATATAAAACATATTGATAACATGTTTTTTAAATAATCGCACATCCGTCAGCACGTTGATTAATACGCAAAAAAGGCATGAATGTTTCAAATTATTTCAATCACAAAATCTGGCAACCCAATAAAATCGCAACGTAATGATATAGATCTATTTTCTATTTTGTATGATATAAGCACAAATGAAAATAAATGTAACAGCAGGCCTTCTCGTCTTATTGCCTTATTCAAAACACCTATAGGGAAAATTCTTAGTTTGTTAGGATGAAAATCCATGTTTGCCGAGGCGTTTAAAAAACAATTGCGCAACATGATTAACCCACAACCGCACGTCAGTAATTTATTACTGTCAGGAAAGCTTTTCTCTAAAGTAAATTAAAGGGCATTTCACATGAATGTTAAATTAGTCGCATTATCCATGCTGGCTCTCTCCGGCGCCTGTGCGGCCGCTTCGTCCAATACGGTGCAATTTAAAGGCGAAGTCAGCACGCAAACCTGCTCGGTGAATATTAACGGTAACCAATCCAATCCGGTCGTTCTGCTGCCAACCGTCGCCGCCAGCAAACTCGCCACTAAAGGCGCCACCGCCGGTGACACCACGTTTACCGTTAACGTCACGGGCTGTACGGCCGCAACCAGCGATACGGCGATCAAAACCGTGCTGGCGGGCAACAACCCGACCACCAACGGCAACCTGGGCAATGCGGGCGATGCGGCCAAGGTGTCCATTCAACTGCTGGACAGCGACGCCACCACGCCGTTGTCATTCGCCAGCGGTTCGACCGTCACCACGTCGGCGATGACGCTGGCGAAAGACGCCACCTCCACCTCGCAGAACCTGGTGGCCCGCTACTACGCGGAAGACACCGGCGTGGCGGCCGGTTCGGTGATCGCCACCGCACAGTTCGCCATTAGCTACAAATAAGCCGGCGTCAGGCGCCATACCTGTTGATGCCAGCGCCGCCCTTCGCCGGGCGGCGCTGAATGACTCGCTCCCTTTATCGGTTCACGTTTATGCCGCAGATAACCCGCACCGCCCGTCGATGGGCCGCCCTGTCGCTTTGCCTGATGAGTTTTGCCGCTACCCACGCGTCGGCCAGCGTGACGCTGCTCGGCAACCGCGTGATCTACCCCGCCGAGGCGCGGGAAAAAACGCTGCAGTTCACCAACGACGACGGCACCCCGGCGCTGATGCAGATCTGGCTCGACATCAATAACCCCAAATCCACGCCGCAAAACGCCGATGCGCCCTTTGTCGCCTCGCCGCAAATCTTCCGCATGAATCCGCACAGCGGGCAAATGGTGCGACTGTCGTTCGTCGGCCAGCCGCTGCCGCGCGATCGCGAATCGCTGTTCTACCTCAACTTCCTGCAGGTGCCCGCCGTGCGCCAGACGGACAGCGACAAGAACAAACTGCTGCTGGTGGTCACCAATCGGCTGAAGGTGTTCTATCGCCCCGCCGGGCTGGCCGGCGACGCCAACCACGTCATCGATCGGCTCAGCCTGCGCCAGGCCGGCAACGCGCTGCGCGTCGACAACCCGACCGGCTACTACGTCAACGTCAGCCAAGCCGCGATCCTGAGCGGCGCGAAGCGCATCGCCATCCCGCAGGCGGACCTGATCCCGCCGTTTTCACAGGCCAGTTGGCCGGTGAACGGGGAGGTGCGGCAGGTCGCACTGCGCGTCATCAATGACTATGGGGTGGAAATCACACGCACCCTGAACGTCGCACGCTGACACCAGACAGGGAGATTTTCATGTTCGATGTCCGCAAGGCGACGCCGCTGCCCGCATGCTGGTGTTGCGCGCTGCTGGCGCTGCCGCTGGGCTGCGCCGCCGCCGACGGCTATACCTTCGATCCCGCACTGCTGCGCGGCAGCGTGCTGAGCAACAGCGCCCTGAGCCAGTTCAACCAGCAGGACGCCGTCGCTCCCGGCAGCTATCAGATCGATCTGTACCTCAACGGCCAGTTTCTCGAGCGCGACCAAATTCGCTTCGTGCGCGCAGGCAAGCAGGTGCTGCCCTGTTTCGATCGGCCGCAGCTGACGCGCTTCGGGCTGAAAAATCCGCCGGCGGCCGCCGAAGCGGAATGCCTGCTGCCCGGTCGGGATCTCAAGGACATCGCGGTGAACGCCGATATTTCGCGGCTGCGGCTGGATCTCAGCATTCCGCAGGCACTGTTGAACGGCCAGCCGCGCGGCAGCGTCAATCCCGCCAGCCTGGACAGCGGCGAATCGATGGCCTTCGTCAATTACAACCTCAACCAGTACCACGTCAGCTACCGACAGGGGCAAACTCGCGATCTCGACTCGACCTACGCCAACCTGAACGGCGGGTTCAACCTCGGGCTATGGCGCTACCGCCAGCAGTCCAGCTACCGCTACGATCGGGAGTTCGGCGGCCACCTGGACACCAGCCGCCGCTACGTGCAGCGCGCGATCTTGCCCTGGCGCAGCGAAATGCTGTTGGGCGAAGGTTTTACCGACGGGCACTTCTTCTCCGGCCTGGGCTTTCGCGGCATTCAGCTCAGTTCGGACGACCGCATGCTGCCGGATTCCCAGCGCGGCTATGCGCCGGTGGTGCGCGGCGTGGCAAAAAGCAACGCGCGCGTGACGGTGCTGCAGGGCAAAAGCACGCTGTATGAAACCACCGTCGCGCCGGGGCCGTTCGCCATCAACGATCTGTACGCCACCAACTACGCCGGCGATCTCACCGTGGTGGTGACGGAAGCCGACGGCAGCGTCAGCACCTTCACCGTGCCGTTCGCCGCGGTGCCGGAATCCATCCGCCCCGGCCAGTCGCGCTACTCCGCGATCGTCGGCCGTTCCCGCTACGTCGGCGACAACGATCTGTTCAGCGAAGTGACCTGGCAGCACGGCCTGACCAACGCCCTGACCTTCAACCTCGGCAACCAACTGGCGGACGGCTACCAGGCGATGATGCTGGGCGGGGTGTACAGCAGCTGGCTGGGCGCCTTCGGCATGGATACCACCTATTCCCACGCCAGCCTGCCGGACGGCGGCGCCTCCGGCTGGATGCTGCACCTCTCTTACAGCCGAACCTTCAGCCCGACGGATACCACGCTATCCATCGCCGGCTACCGCTACTCTACCGAGGGCTTTCGCGATCTCAGCGACGTGCTCGGCGTGCGGCGCGCCGCCGTCACCGGCCAAAACTGGCAGTCCGACTCCTACCGCCAGCGTTCGCGTTTCGAAGTCGCCGTCAATCAGGGGATGGGGGCGTTCGGCAGCCTGACGATGTCCGGCTCGACTCAGGACTACCGCGATCAGCGCGGCCGGGACAATCAGCTCCAGCTGGGCTGGGGGAAAACCTTCGGCAACGGCGTGGCGCTTAACCTCTCCGTCACCCGTACCCGCAGCCTGGGCTACAGCAACGGCGACTACCGCGGCTACGGGCCGCTGGATAATGTCTACAGCGCGCCGCTGGCGCAGAACACGCAGACCGTCACCGCCCTGTCGCTGAGCTTCCCGCTCGGCCGTTCGTCATCCGCCCCCAGCGTCTCGCTGCTGGCCAACCACAGCCAGGGCCAGGGGGGCAACTATCAGGCTGCGCTGTCGGGCAGCGTCGGCGACGAACAGCCGGTCAGCTACGGCCTGAACTTCACCACCGACGACGATCGCCAACAAAGTATCTGGGGCGGCAACCTGCAAACCCGTCTGCCTTACGCCAACGTCACCGGCTCGTTCTCCACCGCGCGCCAGTACCGACAAGGCTCCCTGTCGCTGCAGGGCGCCGTGGTGGCGCACCGCGGCGGCGTGACATTAGGGCCGTATGTCGGCGATACCTTCGCCCTGATCGAAGCGCCCGGCGCCAGCGGCGCACGGGTGATGGACGGCCAGGGCGCGCGCGTCGATCGTTTCGGCTACGCCCTGGCGCCGTCGCTGGTGCCCTATCACTACAACACCGTCGCGCTGAACCCCGAGGGCATGAACGACAAAGCGGAACTGGAAGATGGCCAGCGGCGCGTCGCTCCTTATGCCGGCGCTACGGTGCGTCTGCACTTCAACACCGTGCGCGGCCAGGCGCTGCTGATCACCGCGCAGCGGCCCGATAACGCGCCGATCCCGATGGGCGCCAACGTGTTGGACAACGCAGGCAACAGCGTAGGCATGGTCGGCCAGGCCAATCAGGTGTATCTGCGCAGCGACCGGAATGCCGGTGCGCTGACGCTGAACTGGGGCGACGCCCCCGGCCAGCAGTGCACGTTGCATTACCGCCTGCCCGCCGGGGAAGACGGCCCGATTCAACGGCTCAGCGCCCCGTGCCGCTAGCCCGTTCACACTTATTCTCAGGAGAGACGATGAAACGCATTGCTTACCCGATCGCCGCCCTGGCGCTGCTCGCCCTGTCGCTGTTCGGTGCGCCCGCCGCGCTGGCCCAATGCACCCGGGTCGCCCCCTGGATCGATTCCGGTTGCGATCCCTGCGGGGTGGGCACGGCGCTGGGCCGGGTTAACCTGACCAGCACTTACCTGCAGCCCGTCGGCACGCCGCTGGGCACCAGCGTGTTCGATCTTACGTCCGGCACGCGCTATCCCGATCCCAACAAGGTGTTGTATGAATGCGACGCCGGCGACGCGGGGCAGATCTATGAAGTCTTCGCCACCAACGGCGACGATCGCGTCGGTGGCTATTACGATCTGGGCGCCCAGGACGGTAACCCCAACTACTACGCCACCTACTTCCCCTACGTCGGCATCCGCCTGACCCATCTGGATTCCGGCAAGGTTTTTACCCGCTACTGGCAGTCGGCGCCGATTACCCGCTACGCCACCGTCGGCAGCAAAATTCAGATCCGGGTGAAAGACTTCAGCGCCATCCGTGCCGATTTGATCCGCATCAGCTCGCTGCCGGGCGCGGGTGCCAGCAACTACTGCGGCTACAGCGCCGGCAACCCGCTGGTGGGCATGGCCTCGACCACCGGCAATTCGAACTATACCTGCACGCAGCCGAACGGCTATGTCACCTTTCAGGGGCCCGGCATCGCCTCGGATCCTATCGGCAGCGACTCCGCCACCAACTACGCCACCTGGGGCACCGGGCGCTGGAACGCGATGGGCATGGGCACCGCACCGATCTCCTCATTGACCTATACCGCCACCTGCGTGGCGCGCAACGTCACGCCGCTGGTGATCCTGCCGACCATATCCGTCAGCCAGTTGACCGCCGGGCAAACCTCACAGGCGCAGTTCACCCTCAATATCGAATGCGACAACGCCGCCGTGTCCGGCGTCAGCAGCAACAATACCGCCCTCGGCCTGCAGGTGCCGTATGAAAGCTACGTCGCGGCGCAGCAGCTCGGGCTGGTCAGCGCCAACGGCGGCGTGAGCTACCTGCTCTCCAGCGGCTACGGCACCGACAGCAGCGTCGCTACCGGCGTGGGCATCGCACTCGCCAACGCCGGCAACGGCGCACCGATGAATTTCGTTGGCTGGGCGCGCTGCAGCGCCGGGCAATGCCCGCAAGGTAATGACGCCGGCTGGTACCCGGTGCTCAATGGCGCCAGCGGCGGCGGCAGCACCGCGGCAGGGTTTACCCACTACACCACCCAGCTCACCGCCACGCTCGCCCGGCTGCCCGGGCAAACCGTCACCGCCGGCAAAGTGGACGCCAGGGCCTACGTCTGGGTTAAGGTGCAATGATGAGAAAGAAATATCTGACGATGGGATGCGCCCTGCTGCTGGCGCTGGCGACCATGGGCGCGCAGGCGGGCATCATCGCCTCCGCCACCCGGGTGATTTTCCGCGAGGGCGACACGGAAAAAACCCTGATGCTGCTCAACACCAACGGCTATCCGATCGTGGCGCAAACCTGGGTCGATAACGGCGACGTCAACGCCGCCCCCGAGCTGTCGCGCGCGCCGTTTGTCACCCTGCCCAGCGTATTCGCCCTGCCGCCTTCGGCGCTGAAAGGGCTGCGGATCCTGTTTGCCGGCGCGGCCCTGCCCACCGACAGGGAGTCGGTGTTCTGGCTTAACCTGTATGAGATCCCGCCCAACCGGCCGACCACGCCGCCGCTGGCGTCGCGCGTGACGTTGGCGATGAACACGCAGATGAAAATCTTCTACCGCCCCAAAGCGCTGACGGGGAAAGCCGAAAACGCAGCCGAGGCCGTCTCGTTCACGCTGCAACAATCACCGGGCGGCTATCTGCTGCGCTGTCACAACCGGTCGGCGTTTTATCTCTCCTTCGCCCGCATCGCCGTGCATACCGACAGGCGTGATTACCCGGTGCGGCAAGAAAGCGACATGATGACCGCGCCGTTCAGCATGCGGGATTATCACCTCGACGGCGTTACGGCGCCGACACTCCCTTCACAGGTCACCGTTCAGGCCACCCTCATCAACGACCAGGGCCAACAGATCGTCAAGTCATACACAGCAAACCCATAACGATAAAAAGCAGCACATTTTTTTTAAGTACAGGAAATAGGGAAAATGAGTCTAAGCAGATTCCAGCTACAGTTTCACCTGGAGAAACAGGCCAACATCATCAGGCAGTCACCGGCGTTTCACGCCGCCATCGTCAAACACGGGGAGCTATTGAAAGAGACCTACAAGAAACATCCGCTGTTTTACAAAATCATCTTCAGGAACAGCCGGTTCATCATTTGTTCCACCATCCTGTCCATTTACTACCACCAGCCCGCCGCCGGGCTGAAAGACATCAAAGCCTTTTTTAAAGGAAAGAACATGATCAGCGAGAACTCCCTGGACTCCTTTCTGTTCTTTCTGCGGGTCGGCCGTCGGCTGGAGGTCAAACCCTGCGAACATGACAAACGCCAGCTGCGCTATAAGCCTACGCCGCACGCGCTGGCGGAAACCCAGGCGCTGATCGCCTCCATGGCACTGCCCTATCAGGCGCTGGCGCCACAGATGCCCATCTCGACGCTGCTGGCGGCGCCCGACTTTCTGCCCACCTTTTTCGCCGCCTACGGCCAGTTGATGCTCAAGGAGATCTACCTGATCGATCTGGTGCCGCAATCCGGGCTGTTTATCAGCAAGGACGCCGGCCACATGGTGCTGCTGATGCTGCATATCGAAAGCATCCGGCAGGACTCCCCCTTTCTGCTGCTCTCCTCGGCGAAAATCGCCAAGTCGTGCTCCGTCTCACGCGCGCACGTCAATCGCATTCTGCAGGCGGCGGAAAAATCGGGCCTGCTGACCACCACCAATAACGTGGTGATCGAACTCAACAGCTCGTTCTTTATCATGGCAGAGCGCTATTTCAGCCTCTATTTCGCGATGGTCGAATTCGGGCTTGAATGGGTTTGGCACACGCCGCAGGCCGCCGAGCCCCGCTGAGCCGATTTACCGCTCCCGCAGCACCTTATCGATCAGCCCCCAGGCCGCCGCTTCGTCGGCGGTCATGAAGCGATCGCGATCCAGCGCCTGCTCCACCGCCTCATCACTCAGGCCGCAATGTTGAGCGTAAAGCCGAATCACTCGCTCTTTGGTGCGCTTCATCTCTTCGGCGTGGATCAAGATGTCGGAGGCCTGCCCCTGAAAGCCGCCCAGCGGCTGGTGCACGTGCAGGCTGGCGTTGGGCAGCGCCATGCGGTGCCCCGGTTCGCCGGCCATCAGCAGAAACGAACCCATCGAACGCGCGGTGCCCATGCACAGGGTATGCACCGGCGCACGGATGTACTGCATGGTGTCGTAAATCGCCAGCCCGCTGCTGATCACTCCGCCCGGCGAGTTGATGTACAGGTGGATCGGTTTTTCCGGGTTTTCCGCCTCCAGAAACAGCAGTTGGGCGCACAGCATTTCGGCCACGTCGTCATTGACTTCGCCGTTGAGGAACACGATCCGATCGCGCAGCAGACGCGAATAAATATCAAAGGAACGTTCTCCCCGGCTGGTCTACTCCACCACCATTGGGACGAGCATCATCTTCTCACGCATCGGTGAACTCCTGGGTTGGCAACAAAGGGAAGTGTGTTTAACGCATCAGGCGGCGCGCATCACCGTCGTCGGGCCGTCGTTGGCGGCATCAAGCTGGTGAATAATACGCAGCAGGCTGCCGCCGCCGGCATCCGGCACGATCTGCAGCGTCACGACGCTTTCGAGAAATGGCGGCTGGTCGTCGCGCAGGCGATAGCTCACCGCCTCGCCCGGCGTAGTGGCCAGCGGATCGGCCTGCGCCAGGTCGCACGTCGGCAGCCACTGCTCGCGCAGCGCGGGAATGCTGAGCGCCCGCCACACTTTTTCCGGCGGCGCATCGAGCGCATACTCCAATACCAGCCGATCGTGCGGCGGCGGCTCAGCCCGTTTGTTCATTGATCCATGTCCTTTAGCAAGGTTTGCAGCGCGTCGATGCGCGCCGGCCACCAGGTGCGGTACTTCGCCAGCCACTGGGCAATCTGCGCCAACCCGTCCGGGTCGACCTGATAATTGACGCAGCGCCCCTGCTTCGCCTCGCGTATCAGCCCGGCATTGCGCAGCACCGCCAGGTGTTGCGACATTGCCGACTGGCTGATGGGCAACCCTTCGCGCAGCGCGCTGGCGTTCATGCTGCCGGCGGCGAGTTTGTCGAAGATGGTGCGGCGGGTCGGATCGGCCAACGCTTTGAAGATGTCATTTTCGTTCATATAAACACATTAGTATTCACTTATGTATTATGCAAACGCCGGGGCAGGAATTTTTTCCGCGAAGCGAGACTCCGCGCCGGTGCGCGGAGCCGATAGAGGAGAGATTACAGCGGCTTATTGCAAGCGGGCGTGGCCAGCGCGGGTTGCCCGGCCGGCGCCCCTTCCTGCGCCTCCAGCGCGAGACGCGCCAGCGGCATATCTTCGTGGTAGCGCGCCTCGGCGTTCAGGCTCTTCGAGTAGCGGTTGTACTTCCACCAGGCGTAACCCAGGAACACCACCAGCCCGCCGACGTTATAGAACACGATGGTCATGATGCTGGCGCCGGTCGGGAACGTCGAGGCGAAGAAACCGACGGTGAAGATGGCGATCAGCACGCTGACGATGGCGATGCCCTGCAGGCGCGAGCCCATTTTGAAATCGCGCGCCACCCGGTCGTACTTCAGCCGCAGATTCAGGTAGGCCAACATGATGAACAGCGGCGGCAGCATCGAGGCGGCGGCGGTCATGTTGATCAGCGTGTTCATCAAGTCCTGCACGCTGCTGGAACCCAACGTCGGGATCAGCATCAGCGGGATAACGATGAAAAACTGGATCCAGGCGGCGCGCGTCGGCACGCCGTGCCGGTTCAGGCGAATGGTTTTCTCGCCGAAAATGCCCTTCGGGATTTCGGTGAAGAAAATCTTCACCGGCGCCGCCGTCCACATCAGCAGCGAACCGAACATGGCGGTGAAGGAGACGATGCCGACGAAGCGGTTCATCAGCACCGTCGGCAGGCCGAAGTGCGCCGACAGGCCTTCGAACACCTGTACCGTACCGCCGGTAAAGTGCAGATCGGTGCGGTGCACGAAGACGTTAATCAGCAGCGAAGACACCGAATACAGCACGCCGATGAACAGCCCGGAAACGATGATCACCTTCACGAAGGCGCGGCTGCCGCCTTTCACATCGTTCACGTACACCGCCACAGATTCCGCCCCGCCCGCCGCCTGGAAGATCCAGGCGGTAATGCCGAGGAACGCCCAGTTGAAGTTCGGCGTCATCGCCTGCACGTTGATCGGGTCGGCCGGCTCAATGCCGCCCAGCACCGCCGCGCCCGCCAGAACGATGTAGGAAAACGTCAGCAGCAGCATCAGCGACGAGGTCACCGAGGTCATCGGGCCCAACAGTTTCGCGCCGCTGTTGGAGATGTAGGTCGAGAAGGCGAACAGGAAGATGCTGATGATCGCCGTGGTCAGCGGCGTAAACACGTAGTCATAGCCTAAAAACGCGTAAGAGGCGTAGGCGATGACGCGCGGCAATAGCGCGGTGAAGAAGAACAGGTTTACGAACCAATAGGTGTAGGCGGTGATAAACGCCCAACGCCCGCCGAGCGCGCTTTTCACCCAGGCATAGACGCCGGCCTCGGAATTGCGGTTGAGCGAGACGAACTCGGCGATGATCAGGCAAAAGGGAATGAAGTAAATGATCGTCGCCACCAGGAACACCGGCGACGAGGCGACCCCGAGCTGAATATTGTTGTTAATCACGTTGTTGAAACTGAACACTGCCGCAAACGTCATCGACAGCAGGCCAAACTTGCCGATGGTGTTTCTGTTCGACGCAGCCATAGAGATTCTCCGAATGGTGTAGGGGACTTCGGTTTGTTGTGATCGGCGAGCGCGCTATTTATTGACGAAATAGCTGTCTTCCACCGTCACTTTTAAAATGACTTTTTTTACCTTGCCGCTTTCTGTGAAGCGGTGAGCCTGGTGGTTTTCGAAGATCACCACGTTGCCCTTGCCGACCCGGCGCTTCTCGCCTTCGCCGCTGAAAAACTCGCGATCGGTTTCGTCCTGATAGGGCGCCACCGTCGTCAGCGCCCGTTTGTCGGCGACCTCGACGCTCTCTTCCCCCTCGAGGTAATAGTGCACGTCGAAGTAACGGCGGTTGCCCTCCAGCCAGCCGTGCTGGCGGCCGGCGCCGACGCTCAGCCGATACGTCAGCGAGTCGCCGATCGAATGGCACACGTTTGGGCTGATGCGATCGACATTGGCGATCGCCTCCATACAGCGCAGCCACTTCTTGCCGCTGCGATAAATGCGCTGGAACTCCGCCAGGGATTCGAGAATGATCATGCGTTTTCCTCCGCAGACTGCGGGTGATGGTGAGCGGGCGCGAAGTCATAACCGGCGAGCGCGGCGCCCTGCGTTTGCCGCCCGTCGAACGGCACTAGCGTGAAGCCGTAGCTGAACGGCGCCAGATAGACCCGGTGGGTATCCAGCACTTCGGAGCCCCAGGAGTTGGAGCCGAGACCGAGGATCTGGTCGTCCAGGTTCAGCGTCAGGCAGTCGCTCGGCTCCAGCTCGTTGATGTGTTGGGCCTGGTGCAGCATCTCAGCGCTGTAAGGCCACAGGCTGAAATTGATCGGCCGCCGCGGCTGGATGAAGATCCCCTTGCCCGCCGCGTCCTGCAGGCTCAGCCAGCGCACGTCCTGCCGGTTGCCGTTGTCCTGCGGGAACGGATAGTGTTCGAACAGCGCGTCGGCGCGCTGCCGGTAGTGGCCGATGAGGTTGGCCCGGCAGCTGTCACGGTAGTTCTCGCCCGGTCCGCGGCCGTAGTATTCCACCTGCTCGAAGCGGCGACTGATGCCGAAATCGAGACCGATTTTCGGGATAATCTGCCGGAAATCGCCGTAAGGCTCACCGGACAGATCCAGGCTGACGTGGCCCTGCGGGGAGATGCACCAGCGGTAGGTGCAGCACATGCCAAAGTCGAACACCGGCGGCGCGATCAGGCTGTGCACCTCGAGCAGCAGATCTTCGCCCTGCCATTGCCGGCTGAGGCGGCGGAAGTGCTGCTGCATGATGGGGAAATGTTGCGGCAGCCAAATCCCTTCATATTCCTGTTTATGGTTATCGATCACCGGTTTGAAGAAGGTGATGCGCGGCGCTCGTCCCACCACGTCTTCACCGTCTACCCGCCACGACTGCAGTTCGCCGCTCAGCAGCGAGAACGCCAGCTGGAACCGGCCGCCGCTGACGATCAGCTGATGGTTTTCCTCGCGGCATTGCAGCGCCGGCGCATCGGCCAACGGTGGAGCCGGTCGCCGCGTCGCCGCCTGGCGCAGATGCTGATAATGCCCCAACCGCTGGTCGCTCTCGCTGTAGCGGGTGGCGCTGTCCTTATGCACCGCCACGTCGATCAGCGTTTCCCCCGGCCCCAGCGCCAACACCGGCAGATGCATGTCCTCGCTCTCGCCCGGCTGCAGATGCGGCAGCTTGAATTCGTAACTTGCCACCTGGCGGCCGTCGGTCTTGACGCTGACCTTCAGCGTGATGTCCGCCAGCGAGCTGAACCAATAGCGGTTTTTCACCCGCAGCACGTCACCCGCGCCCTCTTCCGCCGTCACCTCCACCGGGCACAGCACCTGCTGGTATTCCCGCAGGCCGGGACCGGGGCGTTGGTCCGGGTAGATCAGGCCGTCCATACAGAAGTTGTAGTTGTTCGGGTAGTCGCCGTAATCACCGCCGTACTGGTAGCGTTCGCGCCCCTGCGCGTCGTGGCTCAGCAGGCCGTGATCGCACCACTCCCAGATGTAGTGCCCCTGCAAACTGGCGTGACGGTTGAACACCGACTGGTATTCGAACAGCCCGCCGGGGCCATTGCCCATCGCGTGGGCGTATTCGCACAGGATGCGCGGTTTGGGGTGCGGGTATTCGCCGAAGGCGTTCATCATCGCCACCCGGGAATACATGGTGCTGATCACGTCGGTCACTTCGGCGTCGCGATCTTCTTCATAGTGGATCAGACGGGTCGGATCGAGCGCCTTGCAGCGCCGGGCCATGGCACGAATGTTGCAGCCGTAGCCGGACTCGTTACCCAGCGACCAGATGATGATCGACGGGTGGTTTTTCTGCGCCGCCACGTGGCGCTCGATGCGCTCGACGTAGGCCTGCTCCCAGCGCGGATCGTCGGTGATGCGGCTTAGATCGCCGACGTTGGCGAAGCCGTGGCTCTCCAGATCGGTCTCCGCCATCACGAACAGACCATAGATATCACACAGCTCGTAAAAGCGCGGGTCGTTGGGGTAATGGGCGGTGCGCACCGAGTTGATGTTGTGCTGCTTCATCAGCACGATGTCTCGCTCCACCCGTGCCATATCGACGGCGCGCCCTTTGCGGTGATCGTGATCGTGGCGGTTGACGCCGTGCAGTTTGAGGTAGCGCCCATTGACGTACATCAGCCCGTCACGTACCGCGATCTCGCGGAACCCTACCCGCTGCGGCACCACGCCCAGCAGATTGCCGGCGCCGTCATACAGGCTGAGCAGCAGCTGATACAGATAGGGATTTTCCGCATTCCACTGCTGCGGACGGCTGACCGGCAGTTCGAAACGGCAGCTCAGCGCCTGCTCGATGCGCAGATCGTCGCGCCACTGCTCCGCTACGCAGCGATCGCCGTCGAACAGCTGCGCCTGCAGGCGGCAGCCTTCGGCGGCCTGCACACCGAGATGGCGCAGCTCGGCGTCGATCGCCAACTGCGCGTCGCAGTAGCGTTCATCGAAGGTGGTGACCAGCGTCAGGTCGTGAATGTGGGTAGCGCGCTGGCCGATCAGGTAGACGTCGCGAAAGATGCCGGCCATCCACCACATGTCCTGATCTTCGATGTAGGTGGAATCGGCCCACTGCATCACCCGCACCGACAGCAGGTTCTCGCCCTGCCGCACATAGGGGCTGATGTCGAACTCGGCGCACAGTCGGCTGCCCTTGCTGAAGCCGACATAGTTGCCGTTAACGTACACCTCGAAGTAGGTTTCCACGCCATCGAATTTGATCAGCACCTGCTGATCTTGCCAACCGGCGTCGAGCGTAAAGTGGCGCTGATAGGCGCCGGTGGGGTTATTGGTCGGCACGTAGGGCACGTCGATCGGGAACGGGAAGCCCTCGTCGGTGTACTGCAGGTGGCCGTGCCCTTCCAACTGCCACATGCCCGGCACCGCCATATCGCCCCAGTCGTTCATCGGCTCCCGGTAAAACGCCGCCGGCACCTGCGCCGGGTGCTCGAAGAAGCGAAAACGCCAGCGGCCGCTCAGCAGCTGGAAGCGCCGGCTGGCGTTGCGATCGAAGCTCAGCGCCTGCCCGGCGTCCGCGTAGCTGAAGAAGCTCGCGCGCGGCGCCAACCGGTGCTCCGACTGTTTTTCAATATTTTCCCAATTATTCACGTCACGTCTCCCGACACCTGTGCAATGCGGAAACGATAGTAAATATTTAGTAAAAACTACAGTTGATATTTACCAAATGACGACAGGATCACAATAAATCTCAAATGCCTTTTTTTATCATGACGTTAATTTTGGGCGCCAACGCAACGCCCCGCCGAGGCGGGGGCCGGTCAGGCGACGGTGGTGTCGCGTAGCTGCAGCGAGCTGGGAACGAAGATCGACAGCGGGACGGCGCGCTCATCGCGCAGCCGCTCCACCAGCAGGTTGACGGCCTGTGCGCCCATGGTTTCCGAAGGGATGCGCACCGTGGACAAGGCGGGGAAAATAAAGCGGGCGGTGGGAATGTCGTTGACGCTGATCAGCGCGATCTGCCCCGGCACCTGAATGCCGTGTTCGTGCAGCGCGCGCAGCACGCCGATCGCGATCGAATCGGTCGCCACCAGCAGCGCCGGCGGATAGCCATTCTTGCTCTGCAACATCGCTTTGGCGCACTGGTAGCCCGACTGGCTGCTGAAATCGCCGTGGTAAATATCCTGCGCTCGCACCACGTTTTGCTGCCGGCCATACTCGACGAACGCCTGTTCGCGCTGGTCGATACCGGCCGGATCGTCGCGGCCGCCGATAAAGCCGATGCGCTGATAGCCGCGGCCGATGAAGTAGTCGATCACCTTGCGGCTGATCTTGTACAGGTCGACATTGACGCAGTCGAACCGCTCATCCTCCACCACGCCGTCGATGAATACGACCGGCGTTTCCTGCTGCCTGAGCTGCTCATACAGCGCGGGCTGTGGCCGGCCGATCACCAGCAGGCCGTCGGCCGCCGGCAGCGCCTTGTCGCCGTTGAAGTCGTAGCCGGCGCTCAGCGCCACGCCCAGCTTTTCGCACTGCGTTTCGATGCCGTAGCGCATCGCCAGGTAATAGGGATCGTTGATCTCCACGCCCTGCGTGTAGGTAAACAGCGCGGCGAAATGCAGGCGTTGCCCGCTTTGCCGTTTGGAAGGCGCGACCTTGTATTCGAGGCGCTCCGCCGCTTCCAGGATCTTCTGGCGGGTTTGCGCTTTCACGCTCAGGGTGGGGTCGTCATTCAACACGCGCGAAACGGTGGCGACGGACACATTAGCGGCTTCAGCAATTTCCTTCAGTGTGGCCATAGAGTCCCAATGCACAGACGAAAAACGGTAGCTTAAACGGATAGCGCCGCGGCGTACAGCGCCGCCCGCCTCCTCTCCTTGCCAGATCGGGCCAGAGCACGCTCATGCCAGCCGTTGCCGGGCACCTGCAGCGAAAGATACCCATTTCGCCCGCTGTGATCAAGTTAACGCTTTACTGATTTAAGCGTATTTTTTACTAAATATTTTACTAATATACCTGCCGTTTACCGCCCATAAGGGCGGACTTTTTCTCTTCTCCCAGGGAGCCGGGAGCGACCTCGCGTGAGCCGCCGCTCGGCTGACGTGCCGAACCATCCAACATCAGGCCTATGCCCCATGAAACTACTAAGCCATCACGCCCTGTTGCCCTTGCTGCTGCTCGTTAGCGCACCCGCCTGGGCGGCTCAAGAACCGGTTACCCCGGCGGAGCGCAATCAGCTCCCTCCGCCGCCGCTACCCGATAGCGCCGCGACCGCCCTGCGTTTTTACGGCGAGCTCGGCATCGGCGGCAGCGTCTATTTGAACGGCGAACATCAGCATCAATACAGCGACGGCACCTATATCGAAGGTGGCCTGGAGATCAAGCGGGGCCACTGGTTCGGGCTGATTTACGGCGAAGGCTGGACCGTGCAGGCGGACAGCCAGGGCCACGCCTGGACGCCGGACCACGGCTGGGGCGGCTTCGAGGGTGGGTTGAACCGCTTTTACGGCGGTTACCGCACCGACGACGGCACCGAGATGATGCTCAGCGTGCGCAACGATTCGTCGCTCGACGATTTGCAATGGTGGGGTGACTTCACGCCGGAGTATGGCTACGTGATCCCCAATACCCGCGATCTCAGCTACGCCGCCAAGCTGCAAAACCTGACCGGGCGCTTTCGCTACAGCGTGACGGCGGCGCCGGAAAGCCGCATCGACGAGAGCAAGGCGCTGCTGCACTTCGGTAAATACGACCGCTATTCCGACAAGTATACCTATCGGGCGATGGTCAACGGCTACACCCAGTACGACCTGCAGGACAATCTGACGCTGCTGACCGGCCTGGAAGTGACCGACGGCCTGGGGCAGCTGTTTCTGCTGGGGCTGCGCGGCCAGCACCTGGCCGGCCGCGTCTGGCACCACACCGGCAAAGGCGACAACGGCGGCCATCCCGGCAGCGAGTCGGGCCTGATGCTCAGCGCGATGACGGAAACCGCCAAAGGGCTGTATCTCTCCACCGCCTACAGCTACGCCCGCCACCGGTTTGATAACGCGGCGGATACCGCCACCTCATACGCCCAGTTCGGCGTCTGGTACGAATACGCCGGCGGCAAACTGGCCACCGCGCTGGACAGCAAATTCTTCATGCGCAACGACAGCACCGATGCCAGCAACTCGGTGTTTCTGATGCAATATTTCTATTGGTAACCGTTGAGGCTTCTACGATGAACATGACTCCCCTGACCCCGCTGGCCACTGCCCTCATCCTCGCGTTAGCGCTGACGGGCTGTGCGCCGAAAACGCCCGACGCCGACGCCCCGTTGGCCGAGCGCTATAAAAACGTCATCGACCGCCACGGCGCGCCGCACTTTATGCTCGATTACGATTTCGACGATCACCAGCGCTTCAATCCGTTCTTCGATCTCGGCGCCTGGCACGGTCACCTGTTGCCGGGCGGCCCGGAGGGCATGGGCGGTTTCCCCGGCCCGGCGCTGCTGACCGAAGAGTACATCAACTTTATGGCCAACAATTTCGATCGGCTCAGCGTCTATCGAAACGGTAAACCGGTGCATTTCACCATGACGGCCTACAGCCTGCCCGGCGCCCTGGTGCAGCGGCTCAGCGCGCCGGGCGTGACCGTCAACCTGACGCTGCGCTTCGCCGCTGCGCGCACCTCGCTGCTGGAAACCCAAATCCTGACCGACACGCCGCTGGATCTGGTGTGGGACGGTGAATTGCTGGAGCGCTACGCGGCCAAAGAGCAAAAACCGCAGCCGCCGGCGACCCTCGAGCAGGCGTTTCCGGACTACACGCGCCGCATTGTGCCGACCGCTGACGGCCTGCGCGTCACCTTCGGCAAGGTGCGCGCGCCGTCGCAGCTGATGACCTCGGGCCAGTCCGAGTATCAGATCCACAAATCGCTGCCGCAGCGTACCACGGTCGACGGCCACCGCTTCCGCGCCACGGCGCGCATCACCGGTTCCACCACCCTGTACACCACCTACTCGCACCTGCTCACCGCCGAAGAGGCGCAGCGCGAACAGCGCGCTATCGCCGATATCCTCGCTCACCCGCAGCGCTATATGGCCGCGTCGGCCCAGCGTTGGGAACGCTATCTCGCCACTGGGCTCAGCAACCCGCACGCCACGCCGGAACAAACCCGCGTGGCGGTCAAAGCGATGGAAACGCTGAACGGCAACTGGCGCGGCGCAGCCGGGGCGATGAAGTTCGACTCGGTCACCCCGTCGGTGACCGGGCGCTGGTTCTCCGGCAACCAAACCTGGCCGTGGGACACCTGGAAGCAGGCCTACGCCATGGCGCACTTCAACCCGGACGTGGCCAAGGACAACATTCGCGCAGTATTCGCCTTCCAGATCCGGCCGGGCGACACCCTGCGCCCGTGGGACGCCGGTTTTCTGCCCGACCTTATCGCCTACAACCCCAGCCCGGAGCGCGGCGGCGACGGCGGCAACTGGAACGAGCGCAACACCAAGCCGAGCCTGGCGGCCTGGGCGGTGATGGAAGTGTATCGCGTCACCGGCGATAAGGGCTGGCTGGCGGAGATGTACCCGAAGCTGGTGGCCTACCATGACTGGTGGCTGCGCAACCGCGATCACAACGGCAACGGCGTGCCAGAGTACGGCGCCACTCGCGACAAAGCGCACAATACCCCCGACGGGCGCATGTTGTTTACCGTCAAGCGCGGGCAGCGCGAGCAAACGCTGGCCGGCCTCGACAATTACGATCGCATCGTGCGAGAGGGGCAGTACGACAGCATCGAGATCCCGGCACAGACCGCCGCCTCCTGGGAGTCGGGCCGCGACGATGCGGCGGTATTCGGCTTTATCGATCCGGATCAATTGGCGCGCTACGTGGCGCAGGGCGGCAAACGCGAAGATTGGCAGGTGAAATTCGCCGAAAACCGCGCGCAGGATGGCACGCTGCTCGGCTACTCGCTGCTGCAGGAATCGGTGGATCAGGCCAGCTATATGTACAGCGACAACCGCTATCTGGCGGAGATGGCCGATATTCTCGGCCGCGGCGCCGAGGCCGCCGCCTTCCGCGCCAAAGCCGACCGGCTGGCGGCCTACATCAACACCTGCATGTTCGACAAGCAGAGCGGTTTCTTCTATGACATCCGCATCGAAAGCCGGCCGTTGGCCAACGGCTGCGCCGGCAAACCGATCGTCGAACGCGGCAAAGGGCCGGAAGGCTGGTCGCCGCTGTTCAACGGCGCCGCCAGCCAGCCGCACGCCGATGCGGTGGTCAGGGTGATGAAGGATCCGCGTGAGTTCAATACCTACGTGCCGCTCGGCACCGCGGCGCTGACCAACCCGGCGTTCGGCGCGGACATCTACTGGCGCGGCCGCGTGTGGGTCGATCAGCTGTATTTCGGCCTCAAGGGCATGGAGCGCTACGGCTATCGCGACGACGCGGTGGCAATGGCGCAGGCCTTCTTCCGCCACGCCGACGGCTTGGTCGCCGACGGGCCGATCCGCGAGAACTACAACCCGCTCACCGGCAAGCAGCAAGGCGCGCCGAACTTCTCCTGGAGCGCGGCGCACCTGTACATGTTGTATAACGACTTCTTCACGCAATAAGCCGCTGCGGCCACCGCCATCGTTGCCCGGCGGTGGCCCGCGTTTATGAGCGGATCGGGATCACCAGTACGTCGATATTGAGCTGGTTGATGGCATTGCGGGTGGAAGAAAACAGGTTGCTCCACAGATCGTGGTGATGGCCGAACACCAGCAGATCGATGTTCTTATCCACGACTGCCGTGCGCAGTTCGTCAACGAAGCCGCCGCGTCCGATAATCACTTCCGCGATCGGGTAATTGACGTTTTGCGTGGTGGGCTCCAGCTCTTTGCGGATCTTCTCTTCGAACGGCACGCCGTTATCGCTGCGCTCCGAAAAGCCGATCGCCGCGTGGTAGGTGTCGTAGTGAACGTCCACATAGATCAGCGAGAGTTTGGCCTGCAGCGCCTCCGCCAGCAGCGCCCCCTTTTCGACCAGCCGTTTGCCGTCATCGCTCAGATCGGTGGCGATGACAATATGGTGGTAACACATAGCGCCTCCTGTCATGGACTCGGTAGAGCCGAGGCTCCGATATCACGCCGGGGTCATATCGTTATGGTTAATTTTAGTTCAGAAATGGCGCGTATGACGGATGGCGACGCGGTGGGAAAGCCCCGTTACCGGGGCTGAAGGCAAAAAATTACTTCTCGCGCTGCGCCTCAAACCAGACGTTGCACAGCGACAGGATCAGCGTGTTGGCGTCTTTCACCAGCACGTTATCGCCGGGCACCCCATCGGTGCCCTGATCGGTGATGCCTTTGATGGCGGTATCCGCGTGCTGAATGGCCACGCGTTCGACCGACGGCGTGCTGATGCCCAGCATCGGGAAATCGATGTAGGAGCTGCTGCCGGAATTGTCCTCGACAAACTCCTGCGCTTCTACGGTGCTGACGGTGGCCCCTTCGCTTTTCAGCGCCGTGCCGTTCCAGCTGAACGCATCCGCTTTGTAGCTGATTTTGCCGCCGATCAGGCTCTGCGCCTGCTGTTGATCCCAGCAGCCGGTGGTCTGGGTCGGCACAATTTTACTGACGCGCCAGTTGCCCAGCAGCTGTTTGGGGATCGGCCCGGTATCGCTCTCCGCCGCCCGAACCTGAGTCGCCGAGACGCAGGCCAACACCACCAGCGGCAGCAGCGCCTTGCTCCAAGTGTTCAATCGCATTGTCTTTTCCTTCGTTTCAGTACCCAGTCTGCCCTCACGGGCCAACGGCTATCATAATAAGCCCGCCGATTCGCCGTCAAAACAATCCGCACCGCGCCAGGCGGCGGCCGCTCATAGCTAATCGCTATGAGTCATAGTGAATCAGTATTTTGTTTTAGCCCAGCGATTACCTACAGTCACTGCCACTATTCTGCCCGCCAAAATTAGCAGGCAATGTTGACAAGGACCCTGGGAAAATGACATTTACGCTGAAAAACCTCACCCTGGCGCTGGCCGCCGCCGGCACGCTGCTGCTGACCGCCTGCGGCCCAGCCACACAGGACGATCACCACATCAAGGTCGGCATCAGCGCCGGCATCGATCAGTCGCTGTGGGCGGTGGTGCAAAAGGTCGCCAAGCAGAAATACGATCTGGACGTGGAGGTGGTGACATTCAACGACTACGTGCTGCCGAACGAAGCGCTGAACAACGGCGATCTGGACATCAACGCCTTCCAGCACAAGCCGTATCTGGACAAGCAGATGCAGGAGCGCGGCTACAAACTGGCGGCGGTGGGCAACACCTTCGTCTACCCGATCGCCGGCTATTCGAAGAAGATAACCGCACTCAGCCAGTTGCCGGACGGCGCGCAGGTGGCGGTGCCGAACGATCCGACCAACCTGGGCCGCTCGCTGCTGCTGTTGCAAAAACAGGGGCTGATCACCCTGAAAGACGGCGTCGGCCTGCTGCCGACCGCGCTGGACATCGTCGGCAACCCGAAAAAGCTGAAGATCGTCGAGATTGAAGCGCCGCAGCTGCCGCGCGCGCTGGACGACCAACAGGTGACGCTGGCGATCATCAACACCAACTATTCCAGCCAGATCGGCCTGTCGCCGGCCAAGGACGGGCTGTTTGTCGAAGACAAAAACTCGCCGTACGTCAATATATTCGCCAGCCGCATCGACAACAAAGACAGCGAGAAAGTGAAGGATCTGGTCAAGGCCTATCAGACCGACGAAGTGGCGGCCAGCGCCGCCGACATCTACAAGGGCGACGCCGTTAAAGGCTGGTAACCCTCCCCCGCATGCCCGTGGCGCCCGGCCACGGGCCATGCCAACTTTAACCGCGCTGGATGGACACGCCGCCGTCCACCAACATCGCGGTGCCGGTGACGAATGAGGAAGCGTCAGACGCCAGATACAGCGCCGCCTGCGCGATCTCCTCCGGCGTCGCCAGCCGCTTCAGCGCGTGCAGATCGGCCACCTGCGCCAACGCCTCCGGGGTATTGCTCATCTGCCGGCCCATCGCCGTATCGGTACCGCCCGGCAGCAGCGCGTTCACCCGAATGCCGCGCCCGCCGAACTCCACCGCCAGCGCCTGCGTCAGGCCGATCAGCCCCGATTTGCCGGCCGCATAGGCCGCCGTGCCGGGAAACGCCGCGGTGTGGCCGACGAAGGTGGAGGTGAAAATCACCGAGCCCGCGCCGCGCGCCAGCATGGCGGGGATTTGATATTTGGCGCCGTAGTAGGCGCTGGAAAGGTTGGTTTCCAACACGTCGCGCCACGCTGAGGCACTCAACGCCAGCGACGGCCCCAGCGGCCCCAGCGTGCCGGCGTTGTTGAAGGCGATATCCAGCCCGCCGAACTCATCGACCGCCGTCGCCGTCAGCCGTTCGGCGAAGGCTTCGTCACGGACGTCGCCCGCCACCGCAAGCGCCCGGCCGCCCTCGCGCCGAATGTCATCCACCAGTTCGGCCAACAGCGGCTCGCGCCGCGCGCCCAACACCAGCGCTGCGCCCTGGCGAGCGAACAGCAGCGCCGCCGCCCTGCCGATCCCCGAACTGGCGCCGCCGATCACCGCCACCTTGCCGTTTAATGCGTTCATCGCTCATCCTCACGTGTTTTAAAGATCCTCAGTGTGAGGCAAGATTCGGCGCCGCGCTGGCCGCAAACGGACATGTAACTGACGCCAATAAGAAAGGCGCTGCAAGCAGCGCCCCGGCAACGCGAATCTGGCGGTGAACTCACGGCCTGGCCGCATACTTCTGCATCGTGGCCGGCGTCACCAGCTCGAACGGGATCCAGTAATACGGCTCGAGCTTTTCACCGTTGATCATGCGCTGCGCCACATCGACCGAGGCTTTGCCCTGCCCGACCGCGTCCTGGAACACCGTGACCTGCATCTTGCCGGAGGCCAACGCCTTGAGGCCGTCCGGCGTAGCGTCGATGCCGCCGATCAGCACTTTCTTGTCCGCCTTGCCCGCTTGCTGCAGCGCCATGATTGCGCCGATCGCCATCTCGTCGTTGTTGGCGGCGACGATGTCGATCGCTTCGCCGTTGGTCAGCCAGTTCATCATCAGATCCATGCCTTCACTGCGTGAATAGTTGGCGCTCTGCTTCTGCACCACCTTCATTTTCGGGTACTTGCTCACCACCTGCTCCACGTCTTTGGTGCGCTGCAGCGCGCCGGCGTCGGTCAGGTTGCCGATCATCACCGCCACATTGCCCTGATAGCCGGCCAGCCGCGCCAGCTCTTCCATCTGCAGCGTGCCGGATTCCCGCTCGTCGGAGCCGACGAACACCACGCCCTGCGGCAGGTTGGCGTCGCCCGGCGTGCGGTTCACGTACACCAGCGGCACGCCGGCGGCCTGCACCATTTTGGTCATCACCGGCGTGCTGGCCGAGTTGACCGGATCGACGATAATCGCGTCCACCCCGGCGCTGATAAAGCTCTGCACCTGATCGGTTTGGCGGCCGACGTCGCCGCGCGCGTCCTCGAACTGCACGGTGATGCCGCGCGCCTTGGCCTCCTTGTCGATCGCCTGGCGGATGATGGTGAGGAAGTTCTGGTCAAAATAGGCCATCGACACGCCGATGGTTTGCGCCCATGCCGGGGTAGAAGCGAACAGCGCCACCGCCAGCCACAGCCCTTTCAGGTAATTCATGATGTGTCCCCCGGTAAAAAAACGCCGCCGGCCAACCCTGGCGCCGGCGGCAATTCACGGCAATCAGTGTTTTTTGCGGTTGCGCCGCATGTCGATCGACACGGCGGCGACGATAATCACGCCTTTGATGATGTCCTGAATGTAAGAATCGACGCCGATAAAGGTGAAGCCGCTTTTGATCAGGCCGAGGATCACCGCGCCGATCAGCGTGCCGGTGATGCGCCCGACGCCGCCCATCAGGCTGCTGCCGCCGATCACCGCCGCGGCGATGGCGTCCAGCTCGTACGACATCCCCATGCTCGACTGGCCGCTGCTGACGCGCGCCGCCAGCACCACGCCCGCCAACCCCGCCAGGCCGCCGGCGATGGTGTAAACCGTCACCAGGTACTTATTGACGTTGATGCCGGAAACCCGCGCCGAGGTCATGTTGCCGCCGATGGCGTAGATGTATTTGCCGTAGCGCGTGTGCTTAAGCGCGATATGGAAGATCACCGCAATCACCAGGAAGATGATCACCGGCATCGCGCCCTGGCCGATTGACGTGAAGCCGTCCGACAGGAAACTGACCGGGTTACCCTTGGTGTAGTACTGCGCCAGACCACGCGCCGACACCATCATCCCCAGCGTGGCGATAAACGGTGGAATGCCGGTGCGGGTGATCAGGAAGCCGTTGATAAAGCCGCAGACAATGCCCACCCCGATCCCCGCGCCGATCGGGATCGCCGCCGGCAGATCGAGCAGCCCCGGGTACATCGGCGAGATGCTGTCCGAGGTCTGCGCCAGGCTGGCCGCCACCACCGCGGTCAGCGCAATCAGCGAGCCGGAGGAGAGATCGATGCCGGTGGTGATGATCACCTGGGTGACGCCCACCGCGATGATGCCGATGATCGCCACCTGCAGCACGATCAGCAGCAGGCGGTTCGGGTTCAGCAGAAACGACTGATCGCGCATGTACCAGCCGAGGATTTCGAAGATCAGCGCGATGCCAATCATCACGATGAAGATGCCGGTATCCTTCGGCATTTTGCCGCTCAGCCCGGAGAACAGCGTTCCCTTGCCCGTTGAATCGGCGGAGAGCGGCTTCTCAATCTTTACATTACTCATGATGTTCACCCTTCGTTATTCTGAGGCCAGCGCCAGGATCTTCTCCTGGTCCGCGTCGTCTTTGTCCAAAATGCCGGTGATGCGGCCGCCGTGCATCACCATCACCCGATCGCTCATGCCGAGGATCTCCGGCAGCTCGGAGGAGACCAGAATGATGGCAACGCCGCGGTTGGCCAGCTCGCTGATCAGGCGGTAGATTTCCGCTTTCGCCCCCACGTCGATGCCCCGCGTCGGTTCATCGAGGATCAGGATTTTCGGCTGCGCCAGCAGCCAGCGCGCGATCAGCACCTTCTGCTGGTTGCCGCCGCTGAGGTTATTGATGATCTGATCCATGGTCGGCGTTTTGATGTTGAGCTTTTTAATCTGATCCATGCAGTCTTTAGCCATCTGCACGTGGCTGACGAAACCGTTCTTGCCGATGTATTCCGACAGGTTGACGATGCTCATGTTCTCGACCACCGACAGCACCAGAAACAGGCCGGATTTCTTGCGGTCTTCGGTGAGAAACGCCAGCCCGCTCTCGATCGCCTTCGCCGGGGAATCCACCTTCACCGCCTGGCCTTCGATAAAGATCTCGCCGCCGTCCGCCGGGTGCATGCCGAACAGGCTTTCCATCACTTCACTGCGCCCGGCGCCCACCAGCCCGGCGACGCCGAGGATCTCACCGCGCTTGACGCTGAACGACACGTCATGGAACCAGCCGCTGCGGCGCAGCCCCGCCACCCGCAGCACTTCCTCGCCGATATTGTTGTTGAATTTGGGGAACATCTGCGTCAGTTCGCGCCCCACCATCATGGTGATCAGCGACTGCTTGGTCAGGTTTTCGGTTTTGTCGCAGGCGATGAAGGTGCCGTCGCGGAAGATACTCACTTCGTCGGTGATGGCGAAGATCTCGTCCATCTTGTGGCTGATATAGATGATGCCTTTGCCCTGCTCGCGCAGTTCGCGAATGATGGCGAACAGATGCACCACTTCGCCTTCGGTCAGCGCCGAGGTCGGTTCGTCCATGATCAACACGTCGGCGTTGTAGGATACCGCCTTGGCGATCTCCACCATCTGTTGGTTGGCGATGCTCAGTTCGCCCACCAGCGTGTCCGGCTGCAGTTTGATGTTCAGCCGCGCCAGCAGTGCGCGGGTCTGTTCGTTCAGCTGTTCGTGGTTGACAAACCCCAGCCGCGCCGGCTCACGCCCCAGCCAGATGTTTTCCGCCACCGTCATGTCGGGCACCAGGTTCAGCTCCTGGTGGATCATGGAAATGCCCGAATGCAGCGCCTGCAGCGTATCGCTGAAGGTGACCGGCCGCCCTTTGATTTTGATCGAGCCTTCGTCCGGGTGGTAGATGCCGATCAGGCATTTCATCAGCGTCGATTTGCCCGCGCCGTTTTCTCCCATCAGCGCGTGCACGCTGCCGGGTTTGATTTTAATCGAGACCTTATCCAGCGCTTTGACGCCGGGGAACTGCTTGCTGATGCCTTCGGCCTCAAGAACATAAGGGTACATACCGCTTACCTCCGCACTGACCCACGTTTTCCGCCGCGCTCGCCCCACACCGGCGCCCGCGGCGGGCTTCAAGGCTTATTTCTTGTTTTTATCGGCGAATTGCTGGTAATTGGCCTGGGTGATCAACTGGTAAGGGATCAGCACGTTGCTTTCCACTTTCTCGCCTTTCACCAGTTGAACGGCGGTCTGCACCGCGCCTTCGCCCTGGCCTTTGGCGTCCTGGAACACGCTCAGCGCCAGATCGCCCTTCTTGATGAACTCCAGCGCGTCCGGCGTGCCGTCAACGCCGGCCACCAGCACGCCGGATTTCTTGGCTTGCTTCAGCGCCAAAATAGCGCCGATGGCCATTTCGTCGTTGTTGGAGGCGATAGCGTCGATCTGCTGGCCGGACAAAATCCAGTCGGTGGTGACGTCCACCGCCTCTTTGCGGAAGAACTTGGCGGTTTGCTTGTCGACTATTTTGATGCCGGGGTAGTTGGCCGCCACCTCTTCCACGCCGCGGGTGCGATCGCGCGTGGCTTCGCTCGACAGCTCGCCCAACAGGATCATCACGTTGCCCTTGCCGTTCATCAGCTTGGCCAGCGCCTCCATCTGCAGCTTGCCGGCCAGCTTGGAGTCGGAGCCGACATAGGCCATGCCGGCCGGCAGCGCCACCTCCGGCTTACGGTTGACGAACACCAGCGGGATCTTGGCCTTCTCGGCCAGCTTGATCATTGGCTTGACGCCCTGGGTATCCACCGGGTTGAGGATGATGGCGTCGACGCCCTGGCTGACGAAGTTTTCGATTTGTTGAATTTGCTGCGCGATGTCGCCCTTGGCGTCTTCGAACTGGCCGCTGACGTTGCCGTCGGCCTTCATTTTGTTTTGCATCGACTGGCGCAGAATGGTGAGGAAGTTGTCATCGAAGTAAGCCATGGAAACGCCGATCTTGATGTCTTTCGCCAACACGCTGGCCGGCAGCATACACATCAGTACCGAGGCGGCGATCAGTTTCTTCAGCTTCATGTTCGTTACCCTTTAATCGTTAGAATGAAGAGGTCTGTTGGTTGACAGCTAATGAAAAATATTTTTTACATTCAAACAACATTACGGTCGGTGTTATCCCTTTGATACGGCGAATTTACCGTGTAATCGCCGTATTAAGGCCGTAGACAAAATGGTGATCGATATCTCAAAACAGATTAAAAACAACCAATTGAAATAAACCCCTGGCACAGCAAACGGCGTCTTTACCGTTTTATTAAATGTTTATTTCATAATTTAGATTATTGAAACTTTTTAACCCAAACAAGCGAAACATGCATTTTGGAATGGCTTATTAACAAAAACATGACACGGATCTAACAAATGAAATGAAAGCCGCCGGCAAGCGTCTCCCTTTCGTGCGCCGGCAAAAACTGCGAGCGGCCACGCAGTTTGCGGTTTCCGCGTTTCCCGACCATCCTTACTCGGCAATAATGGACATATCCCTATCTCAGGAGGACCTGACATGCAGCTCAGCAGTAAGGTGCGGATGAACCGCCTGTTCAACAACGGCAAGTGCCTGGATGTGGCGATCGATCACGGCATCGCCAACGAACCGGATTTCTTAATCGGTCTGGAAGATATCGAACGGGTGATGGGCAACCTGATCGCCGCGCGCCCCGACGCCATTCAGGTCAACTACGGCCAGGCGGATCTGCTGCAGCGCGCGCCGCAGCGCGAAAAGCCGGCGCTGGTGATGCGTACCGACGTCGGCAACGCCTATAACGCCGCGCGCCACCGCGAAATGTGGGCGGTGCTGCACAACTCGGAGGCGCCGATCCTCGCGGCGCTGCAAATGGACGCCGCCGCGGTGGTGGTCAATTTGTATATGATCCCGGATGAGCCCGGCATTTTCCGCCAGTGCGTGGAGAACATCGGCCGCCTGCGCCACGCCTGCGATCGCTACGCCATGCCGCTGATGATCGAACCGCTGGTGATGGCGCCGGCCGGCCAGGGCGCCGCCTACGGTTCGCTGGGTGACGTGGAGAAGATCGTGCCGCTGGTGCGGCTGGCGCGCGAACTGGGTGCCGACATCATCAAGGCCGATCCAACCGAGCGGGTGGAAGATTTTCATCGCGTGGTGGAAGCGGCGCGCTGCCCGACGCTGGTGCGCGGCGGCGGCAAGGGGGAGCTGGGCCCGGTGCTGGAGAAATCCGCCGCGCTGATGGCGCAGGGCGCCTCCGGCATGGTCTACGGCCGCAACGTCTATCAACACAGCAATCCGTCGCAGGTGGTGCGCGCGTTGATGGCAATCATCCATCAAGGCGCCAGCGGCCAGCAGGCGCTGGAGATCTACCATCAGCAGTGACCCGCTTTTTGTAACTAAAATAACCCCCTGCTCCCCCGGCAGCATGCTATAACCTGCTGCCGGTAACTGCAGCTTGCCTCATTCCTCGCTAGAATACGCCGTGATATCGCCATTCGGAGAACCGCCATGCCAAAACAACGGGTGCCGCTCAAGCTGAGCACCTCCATCACGCTGATGGTGTCCGCCATCATCGCTTCGGTGCTGCTGGTGGTGTTCGCGCTGTTTTTCGTGCAGATGAGCCGCGAGGGGCAAGATCAGCTGCAGCAGAAAGCCATCGCCGTCGCCAATACGCTGGCACTCTCCAGCACCGTGGTCGACGGCCTGCAGCGGCGCGACCAAAGCGGCGCCATTCAGCGCTTCGCCGAGCAGGTGCGCCATCAAAACGAGCTGCTGTTCGTGGTGGTGGTGGATATGCAGGGCATCCGCTATTCGCACCCCAAACCCTGGCTGATCGGCAAACATTTTATCGGCGACGATCTGGCCCCCGCGCTGCAAGGCACCGTCAACAGCGCCATCAACCGCGGCACGCTGGCCCCGGCGCTGCGGGTGTTCGTGCCGGTGTATGACGCGCAGAAACAGCAAATCGGCGTGGTGGCGCTCGGCATCGCGCTGGACACCGTGCAGCGAGTGGTGGCGGAGAGCCGCTGGATCATCTATTGGACCATCGCCTTCGCCGCGCTGGTTGGCAGCCTGGGTACCTTCTTCCTGGTCTCTGCGCTCAAACGCATCATGCTGGGTTTCGAGCCTTACGAAATCTCCAACCTGTTCGAACAGCGCAACGCCATGCTGCAATCGATTAAAGAAGGTGTGATCGCGGTCGATAATGAATCCCGCATCACCATCGTCAACGACGAGGCCAAGCGCCTGCTGCGCCAGAGTGGCCCGGTGGAAAACCTGCTGCTGGAAGCCGCCAGCAAGCATTGGCCGGCGCAGCTGCATCTGGCGGAGGTGCTGGCCAGCGGCGAACCGCTGCGCGATCGGCAGATCAGCTTCAACGGCAGCGAACTGCTGACCAATACCGTGCCGGTGATCGTCAACGGCCAGGTGACCGGTGCCATCGCCACCTTCCGCGACAAGACCGAGGTCAGCCGCCTGCTGCAGCGCCTGAGCGGCATGGCGCACTACGCTGACGCGCTGCGGGTGCAGTCACACGAATTTATGAACAAGCTGCACGTGATACTCGGCATGCTGCATATGAAGGCCTACCAGCAGTTGGAAAACTACATCATCAACACCGCCAGCAACTACCAGGAAGAGATCGGTGCGCTGCTGCGCAAGATCCACTCGCCGGAAGTGGCGGGCTTCTTCATCGGCAAGATCAGTCGCGCCCACGAAGCCGGCATCGAGCTGACCATCGAGGAAAACAGCCTGCTGCCGGAAACCGACGATGCGGAAACTACGCACGTGCTGATCAGCGTGCTCGGCAACCTGATCGAAAACGCCATCGACGCCATCGACGGCGTTGAGGGCCACGAGATCGGCCTGAGCTTCCATCACCACGACGATCAATTACACTGTATCGTCAGCGACGACGGCCCCGGCATCGATCCGGCGGTCGGCACGCGCATCTTCGAACACGGATTTTCCACCAAGGGGACGGGACGCGGTATCGGCCTGGCGCTGATCCGCAGCCATCTGGAGAAACTGGGCGGCAGCATCGATTTCGAATCCGAACCGGGCGAGCTGACCCAATTTTTCGTGCACCTTCCCTATCAGGCCAAGAGCAGAGCCCATGATTAACGTACTGATTGTCGACGACGACCCGATGGTGGCGGAGCTGAACAAATACTACCTGAGCCAGGTCGGCGGTTTTCACTGCCAGGCGACGGTCGCCAGCCTGAGCCAGGCGCGCGCCCTGCTGGCCGATGCCAGCGTCAGCATCGATCTGGTGTTGCTGGATATCTACATGCAGCAGGAGAACGGGCTGGATCTGCTGCCCGGCCTGCGCGAACTCGGCGAGAAAACCGATGTGATCATCATCTCCTCCGCCAGCGATGTGAACACGGTGCAAAAGGCGCTGCACTACGGCGTGGTGGATTATCTGATCAAACCGTTCCAGTTCAGCCGCTTCAAGGAGGCGCTGAGCCACTACCGGCAGCAGTCGCAGCTCTTGGCGCAGCGCGAGTTTTCGCAGGCCGACGTCGACAGCCTGCTGCGCCGCCAGCCCGGCGGCCAGGAGAGCAAGAAGCTGCCGAAGGGGCTGACCAGCATCACCCTGAGCACGGTGTGCGAGTGGATCGAACAGCAGCATGACAGCGAATTCTCCACCGACAACCTGGCCAACGCCATCGGCATTTCGCGGGTGTCCTGCCGCAAGTACCTCATTTATCTGGCGGAGAGCGGCATTCTCGGCACCCGTATTCTGTACGGCGCCACCGGCCGCCCGGTCTATCTGTATCAGCTGAAACCGGACGCGATCGCCATGCTGAAGGAGCATTGTCGCCCGGCCTAAACGACGCCGGGCGCTGATGGCGCCCGGACGGTTAATGTCAGAAGTTGTGCATGTAACACTTCGCCTCGGGATGAGGATCTTTCGAGTGTCTCCGTAGGCAACGCTGCTTTTTCTGCTTCTGCTCCAGGTTCCGCTGCTGCCGCTCGGCGGTCTCTGCCGCCTCGCGCTGCTGTTCCCGTGCAATCGCCTGCTCGTTGGCCAGCGTCAGGTTATCGACATTCCACACCTTGTGGCGCAATGCGTCGCGCTTTTGCTGATACTCCTCGGTGACCTTGCTGTCCTTGGGCGCCGCCGCATGGTATTCCAAATCCACCCGCGCCTGCGTGAAGCTGGCGCAACACAAGGCCACGCCGGCCAACACTATCCTTTTCATCAATGACTCCTTTTACATCGTTTTACTCTGTGCGCACGCCGGCTCAGCAACCGTTCGGCGATGCCGCCGGCTTTTCCTCTGAACGGGGCGCGCGCTGCCCGCCGGTGACGGGCGCTTTACCGGGCTCGATACCACACTCCGCCAGCCGCGCCAGCTCTTCCGCATCGCGCTCTGTCGGCGGCACTTCCTCGCTCATTTCCTGCCGCAGATCCTGCACCAGCGCTTTCAGCCGCTTTTGAAACAGCACCGGCGACATGCCTTCACATTGCCTGTCGTAGCGCGCTGCGCCGGCGCTTTGGCTCAGCGGCAGCAACAGCAAGAGAAAGATCGCGGCCATGTCCTTCGCCATGGGCAACTCCTTTGATTACACCGAAATAAACCGGCGGTTCCCTATAAGGAAAACGAATTATCTGCTAACACAATGAATAGTCAGGCCACGGCAGAATAACGCAGGAAAGGTAAACCCTCCGACAATATCGGCATAATGCGCGCATTAATTTGGCTGAATATATTTAGCGGCTTAACGATCGAATATTTTCGACCCATCGAAGGTGCCGCCAATGCCGACATTTCCTTCGTGCAATACCGAGGAGGCGGATTCACCCGCCATGATACGTTGCCGCTGCTCCCGCGTGGCAGGCTGCGGCTGAGACCAGTCTGGGGACGTCGACGTCGGCTGAATCGCGCTGCAAGCGCTCAACAACAATAACGATACCGGGGCCCAATAACGCCATGTCATCGCTTTCTCCTTAAAGGAAATAAAATACCCGCAGCCGGCGGTAAAGGTAAATAAAAAAATGACTTTCTTTAGTTTAATAACCGCCGTTATTTCAACGCCGCCCGCCGATGTTAATCACTTGGTTAACCTATTAACCTGAAATAAACATTTTCACTTAGCCATCCGATAATTCGCAGGCAATAAAAAAGGCCGGGCTAACCCGACCTTGTTTGACCGCTCGACGCACTTAGACCAGCTCGATCACATCGAAGTTGGCTTCGCCGCTCAGATCGGCGTCGTAGTCAACGCCCTGCAGACCAAAGCCGAACAGGCGCAGGAATTCCGCCTTGTAGCCCTGGTAATCGGTCAGTTCGTTGATGTTGTTGTCGTTCAGCTGCTGCCAGATTTCACGGCAGGTTTCCTGCACGGCGTCGCGCAGTTCCCAATCATCCAGACGCAGACGATGTTTCTCGTCGGTGTCCGGCGCCGCACCGCTGTACAGCTTGGTGGCGAACAGACGCTGGATCTGCTCGATGCAGCCTTCGTGAATGCCCTGCTCCTTCATGATCTTGAACACGATGGAGATATACAGCGGCATCACCGGAATAGCGGAGGAAGCCTGAGTCACCACCGACTTCAGCACCGCAACGTAAGCCGCGCCGCCTTTGGCCTGCAGCTTCTGGTTGATGACGTGCGCCGCGCGATCCAGATCTTCTTTCGCCTTACCCAGCGTACCGTGCCAGTAGATTGGCCAGGTCAGATCGGTACCGATGTAGGAGTAAGCGACAGACTGCGCGTTATCCGCCAGCACGCCCGCTTCGTCCAGCGCGTCCATCCACAGCTGCCAGTCCTGGCCGCCCATCACCTTCACGGTGTCGGCGATTTCTTGCTCGTTGGCCGGCTCGACCACGGCTTCAACCAGCACGTCTTTGTTGGTGTCCAACGCGACGGATTTGTACGGCTCGCCGATCGGCTTCAGTGCGGAACGCACCACTTCGCCGGTTTCCGGCATCTTACGCACCGGCGAAGCCAGCGAGTAAACCACCAGGTCAACCTGACCCAAGTCTTTTTTGATCAGATCGATCACGGTCTGACGGCACTCGTTGGAGAATGCGTCGCCGTTGATGCTTTTCGCGTACAGGCCTTCTTCTTTAGCTGCCTTGTCGAAACCGGCGGAGTTGTACCAACCGGCGGAACCGGTTTTGCCTTCGCTGCCAGGCTTCTCGAAAAATACGCCGATGGTGGCCGCACCGCTGCCGAAAGCGGCATTGATGCGCGAGGCCAGACCGTAACCGGTAGATGCACCAATGACCAGCACCTTTTTAGGCCCGTTTTTCAGTTCGCCGCGCGACTTAACGTAGGCGATTTGCTCACGGACGTTGGCTTCACAGCCTGCCGGGTGAGCGGTGGTGCAGATAAAACCACGAATTTTAGGTTTGATAATCATAGTAATTTTTTCTTGGTAGCTAAAAACCGAAGGACAATATACCTGATTTTCTCGATATACTTAAGAAAGTGCGAAAACAAGCGCAGTGAACAGACCAGTCGGGGCCGCGCCCCCGCGCCAGTGAAGGAGCCGTACCGGGTGAATGCCATTCCAAAAATACATGCCGATGAGGCCGAGATTTCCCTCCTCCATGTCCGAGCTATGCTCGCCGAACAATTCCCGGCTTGGGCGGCGTTGCCCATCGAACTCGTCACCACCGGCGGTACCGACAACGTGATGCTGCGGCTAGGCGACGAGCTGTTCATTCGCCTGCCGCGTACCACCTCGGCGGCCGAAGCGCTGGCTCGCGAGAACCGCTACCCCGCGTTGCTGGCGCCTCATCTGCCAGTGACGATTTCCGCGCCCTTGGCCCAGGGTAAGCCGAACGGCCGCTATCCTTTCGCCTGGAGCATCGGCCGCTGGATCACCGGCCGCACGCCCACCTGCGGCGAGTGCAGCCCGCTGCTGGCGACGCAATTGGGTGAGTTCGTGCGCGCACTCCACGCCATCCCAACCGCAGACTATGAAATCACCGCCTATCGCGGCGGCCCGGTCAGCGCCAGAGACGCCCTCACGCGCGAATCTATTGCCCAGTGCGCCCCTCACCTCGACGCTGCCGCCCTACTGCAAGCATGGGACAGCGTGAGCCAGGTGAGTGAAAACACCGGCGGCGCATGCTGGCTGCACACGGACATTCAACCCGGCAATCTGCTGATCGACAACGGTGAGCTGGCTGCGGTGATTGACTGGGGCGGCATCGCCATCGGCGATCCTGCGGTCGATATGATAGTTGCCTGGAATCTGATGGGAACGGAAGCCCGCGAGCATTTCCGCCAGGCGGTGAAAGTGGACGATGAGATCTGGCGGCGCGGCCGCGCCTGGGCGCTGTCGATTGGCGTTATCGCTTACGCCTACTATGTCGATAAGGAGCCTTCACTCACGCGCACATCACGCTACCAGCTGGAGCAGGTCGCGGCGGAGATGGGATTGACGCTATAAAACAGCAGGCCGGGCGCACTTCGCCCGGCCTGATAATCATTACGCCTTGTTCTTTTCCAGCTGCTCAATCAGCGTATAACGCAGCGATGAGGCATCGGCCGGCACGTTCTCCACCGGGGTAACAAGCACTTTCAGCCGATACTGATAACCCGGTTCGAAGGTGAAACCCTCGATGCCGGTATAGAACAACTCCCACGGCTGCTGCGCGGAGCGGCGCACCTGCATGCACTTCATCGGGCCGACGCCCACGCAGTCCACCAGCGCGCTATTCACCAGCAACACTTCCGTTTGGCCGCCTTTCTCGTTCGCGGGCTGATTCATCGAGGTTCCCTCCTGGCTGCAGCCGGCCAGCGCGGCCAACGCAACAAATAACAACGCTTTAATTTTCAATGTACTGCACCAATAGTCATGTAGGTCAGACGATCCTAACAAATTGGCCGGGTGAATTGAACCTTGCTGCGCGCCGCAGAAAGGCCATTCGTTGCAAAGGCCCGGGTGGCTCACGTTACCCTCTCGTCGAGAACATCATTCACCATCACTCTCATAAGCCTGAAAAATACCCTTAAATAAATTCCCTGTTCTTATCCGAACCGGTAATTACCCCCACTGTTTTTTCTGTTAAAAACAGCTGGCTTGCGCAAGTTTTACGCCATTTAACCGTATCGATAAAGAGGGAATTTTATGCAAGAGATCGAGGCCAAATACTTCCACCTGATCGCCGGCGCCGGTAACTTTGCCGACAACCGCGGTAGCAGCGGACGCGTCAATAACAACGGCGGCAACAAGAACGGGGGCGGTAAATCGTCGGACGGCAATATGTACCAGAAACACACCTCCCCGGACTGCATTAACGGCATCATCACCGGCTCACTAGGGGGGCTTGGCGGTCTGGCGCTGGGCGCGCTCAACGGCGGCTGTTTCAAAGAGGCCAGCAAAGGTGGCGGCAACGTCGGCATGGGGCAAGGCGGCAACAAGAGCAACTGCAATAACAATAGCAACAAGGGTGGCAACACCTGCTCTCGCTAAGCGGTTTTAATTAATCAAAGCACCGGCTGAGTCTTTCCGTTCAGTCGGCGCTTTCAGCATTTCGGTGATAACAATGTTTAAACTGTTCCGTACCTTGTGCCTGCTACTCGGCTTTTGGATCGCCACCCTGCTGCTCAGCGGCGCCGGGGTTTCTTTTACCCACGGCTACGCCGCGCCTAAAAACCTGTCGCATTTCGTCATCTCGCTGGTGGTGGTCGGCGCCATCCTGCTGTGGACCCATAAATTGCTGCGGTTCTTTTTTGCCGAGAAATTTGAGAAGAAGCCGCGTTAAGCCGTGTTCTCACTTTGGTCTTCGCCCGCAATGATAAAACCGGCATCACGAATCGCCGCCTTCACCTGCCTGGCGTCCATCACCGCCGTTTTCACATAGCCAAAAAAGGCCACCCGCACGCCGGGCAAATGGATTGGCGTCGCCAGTTGGGCACTGAGTTCGAGATTGCGCTGCGCCATCAGCTCGGCACGCGCCTGCCAAAACGCGGCGGGATCGGAAGGGGTTTCAGTGGCGTTTTCGAACAGAGACGCCAATTCGCTTAGCGCCTCCCACTCCGCCAACAGGGCGGCAACCACTTCGGGGTTGGCCATCTGCCCCCAGTCAGAGGGTAAAACCCCCTCACGCCACGCCTCGAGATAGCCGGGCAGCGCCCTCTTCAACCGACTCAACCGATCGTTCAAAACAGGTTTCCTTTTACAACGCCTAATACCTTGATATTCCCCATAATGCCACTTTCGTTTAACCGGTGATGGGAGCAATGACCGGAGCTTATCAGCGCCATAAATGACGTAATGACTTTTGGTGCGGCGAAATTAGCGATATGTGCGGGTGGGGGGGAGATCGGGTTGGGATGTAATCGCCAGATCAAAAGTGGGATTTTCGCTCTGGCGGCCACGTTGGCCAAGCATTGAAACATCTTCCCACGTCCGTTATGTTACAGCCATAAAAATTCCGAGGGATGAAAGTGAATAACACAGAGATAGTGGAACGGATAGTAAAAGTCATTGTCTCCCCAGAAACAGTTGTGGGGCTGCTTGACGGCGCAATGTCTGTGCCTGTCGATTTTGGCTATCTAGCTCTGGGCATTTTTGACACAAGCAATCGTCGCAAGATGGAAGACGAACGCATTCGCATGATGCGGGCAATGAAATCCGGTTTATTGAACTATCATCAAGTTATCAGAACGACTAAAATCATCATCGATGCATTCACTGCGCACATCCCACAAGAGACGCAAGACAAAATATTTAGGGCCGCAGGTTCCGCATCCGTCGGCAGAATGCTGACCACCTCCCTGATTTCATCGAGAATAGTGAATAGCGTCATATCAGCAGGCGGTGCGGCCATGATTACTCGAGGTGCAGGCGTAGCTACAAGCTTCACGCTGATGGCTGGCGGAATGATAGAACGAAGCATATACAAATCAATCGGCCTCGAACGTATGCATAGTGCGGTTTACTACAAGCTTAGAAGTGCCGGAAATTTGGACTTTATATACTTTTTAGTTCAACCCTATGTTGATCCATTCATAGAAGCTTTGGCTGTACGTAAAAACCAAGGTGATGCAGAGTTTAATAGATTGCTGCAAAACATTGAGGAAAAAATGAAATGAGAAAAGACAGCATCCATATCCGCATACTCTCTTTTTTCTTTGAATTTTTCTATCAGTTAATCGGGGGAATTGGGTTTCTATTGTGTATCTATTTTTTCTTTAGCTTCGATACGATAACTCAGCGCGTCGTTGCCATTTTATCGACAATAGCAATATTTTGTATCATTTGTTGGCTCGGCGACAGCCTCATCAAAAAGCTACGAGGTTATTGATATTATCAGGCCGACGAGTGCCGGTCACGATTCATCAATAAGCCTTCCATGCAGAGAACATCAGCGGCTCGCCGAATGCATAGCGCCGATGTTCAATCGTTGAGTTGTAAGGCATATACACCTGGAGGCACGTACCAACATCACCTCCGGTCAAAACACCTTAGCGTATCTACCACAGCCTCTGGGGAGTTTAGGACTAACGTGGCGTTGCTAGTTGCGTTCTGGAAGTATTCATCATGTTCGATTATTGCGTTTAAATCCGTGCCTGCTGGTAGGGTCTTATCAGCAACAGGCACCGCATCTGTCGCCCAGTCGCTGCTGAATGCGTACAGAACGCCGTCAATTATGACTGGGCCGTCGGCTTTCCCTCGCGCAGCTCTTCCATGTGAGCAACCCACACGTCCGCCGGGCAGTTCGCCGGTGTCACGATGCAAACTTTGCCGTAACTGAGTCCGGCCAGCTCGACATTCACCTCGGTTTTATTCGTGCTCATGTCGATGCCGGTCAGCTGCGCGGCGTTCTTCACGTTCGGTGCAACCTGACCCAATTTTTTATTAGCCAGCGCCAACTGCGTAGATTTATACAACAGCTCCGCCAGGTGACCGGCGTTGAACGAAACCAACAGCGCGGCGTTATTGCGCAGTTCTTGCACGCGTGCTTTTACATCCGGCCGGCTCATCAGGATTGAGGCTTGCGATTCGGCATTCGTCGGCGCGTATCCTGCGCAAATCGCGGCCTCTTTCTGCGGCATGCCCTGCGCAATGTTCTGCGCAAATTGTTCATGCTGTGGTTTTAAAAGGCTTGGTCTTTCTTTGCCCTTCCCCTCCTCATCGCCACCAGCAGCTGAAACGCCGGGCGTAACGGGCGCGGGATTTTCGGGAATTTGCGCATTTTGTTCTTTCCCTTGCGCAGGGATTTTTATGTGCCGGCGTGCGGTGGCGTAATTGTAGCCGTTAGCCTCACACCATTCTTTCGGGGAGATTTTGGTTATGGCGTATTCGGCGAGGAACAGCTTTTGAATGGCTCCCCAATCCTGTTTTGCCATAACGTTCTCCGTGAATAAAAAAAACCACGGGCAACCATGATCTGAGTGATCGGTGGGTGTCGCCTGTGGCTTTGCTTGCGCATTACGCAGCACCTGGATAGATGCTCTGTGATGGGTAATAAAAAACCCGCCGAGGCGGGTTTAAAATACGAATCTTTTCTTATATATCGCGTCTATTTTATCTATAAATAACGATTTATCGCATCTACCTTGAGTGTATTCGTTATACATTAAGTATGTTTCGCGCCATAACTGCCCAATTTCTGTTTCACTTAAAAGATCTTCTGTAGCAGCCCAGCATTCCGAACATTTTTGCATCCCGTCCTCAATGCTCTGAAAGTTTATAGCGTAATCTTTACATTGATTAAATTTTTCCGGTTCCATACCTATCTGCATGGTTACCCTTGAATCATATAGCAACCTACGTCCTGTCATAAGCATTTCTAAATCAATAGTATCTGGGAGCCAAACAAGAATATGGCGAAGCTGAATCACTGATGCTTTGAAATCTTTTTTGACCTTTAATTTTTCTTGTTGCTTCCATACATTCAATGCAAAACCTGCTAGTACGAATGTTAGAAAGGACAAGAGCACCGAAGTCCAAGCTGCAATCATGCTCCAATACGCCCAATTTGCGGAGTCTTGTGCAGCCAGCATCGACTCATAAGAAATTAAATCAGCGTCCATTTTCACCTCACGATTTTGACGAGGTGATTTTAGTTACCGTCTCTCCGGCTGTCACACCGTTTCTTCTACCACGGCTGATGTTTCCGCTATGACCGCCCCCTAGCTCGCGGGGTATTAACCGTTTTTGATTTCTCCCACCCGCTCGCCATGAGGAGCCCGGGTCGTGGCTAAGACAGGAGAACGGCGACGGCTCGGCGCTTTGGGTGCACTATTCTTTTTTGCGGCGCAGCAGCTGGCGCACGAAGATGATCACCAGCATCAGGCCAAATACCGTTCCCCAGTTAATTGGCACGATGGACGCCCAGCCGGCGGATGACGCCAACAGATTCCACGCAGCCAGCATACCCCAGGAGAACAGCAGGCCCAGACCGATCACAATGGCAATGGCGCCGCCGCCCACCAGCAGGACAGCCAGCACGTCAGTATCATTTTTTTTCACTCGTCTTCTCCAGTAAGCCGGCCCGCCAGGCATTCAGCGTGGCAATTCTGCCGGCACAAATTTTCAGTGAGGTTTGTAGTGCCAGCGTATAGCTGACGGAGTCGCCCCATGTGTCGCCGGCCATCTGTGGCTGCTCACATAGAGTGAATACGGATTCAGGGGGAAGGAGGATTAACGGCGCCGGGGGCTGTGCCTGTGGACGGGCGCAAGAGCTCAAGCACAGCGGCAGGCAGAGGCTGACCAGCGCAGGGATCGTTTTTAATCGCTTCACGGTATTTCCTCTGGGCGGTGTCGTGCTGCTAGCGTTGTTGCTGCGCCGCCATCAGCGCGCGGTTTTGCGCATCTTGCGTCTGCAGCGTGGCTATCAGCCCGGCCTGCTGCGCCAGCGTCTTCCCCAGTTCTTCGGCCTGCTGGCGTGCCAGCGTCAACCGGTGCGACAACAGCGAGCTGTAACTGCCAAGGCAGATAGCCACCAGCAACAGAAGCACCTGACTCCCGCCGGCGATCTTGCTTATCCAGCCATTCATGATTGGCCCCAGGTGCAGACGGTGTTCTCGACTTCACGCCGGGTGATCAGCCCTTTCCACTCTTTGCCGCCGGCATACCTCCAGCGCTTCAGTTCACCGCACGCACCGGCCGAGTCGCCAGCATTCAATTCTTTCAGCATCGTGGAGCCGATAAAGGCATACGGCCCGACGTTGTACGAGAACGAATAAATAGCGGCGCGCTGGGTTTCAGTGATTTTCACTTTGATAGCCGGATCAACGATGCGAGCAAATTTTCGCAGTTCGGCTTTTAGGAGCGCGTCGCTGTATCGCTTGCCAGGAATAATATCGGTGCCGATAACTACACTTAACACGTTGCAACAGTTTTTTGCGTACGCGTTAATTTTTTTGTATGCTCTTATCTATCCATATGAGAACACTAAAAAAATAATTATCAGGTTAATTATTATGACTGAAAAGAATTATAAGGTTGAGTTTTTCCAATTATCGTTAACGCCAAATAGAGAAATCGACAGTTTCGAAACACTCTTTGACCTCTTAGAAAATGATGATGATACTCAAACCGCCCTGAATCAAGGTGGATACACGAGGGAAATCTGGGGATTAAGAAACAAAAGAAATCCTCGTGCAATTTATGGTCAGTTCAGGAAATTCAGAACTACAGACATACCAGAGATAGGAAAAGTTGGGGGGCAATCTCAAGAGATAGAGTTAGATGATAACGAAGGATTGATAGAAAGAAACTTTTTTGCCTACTATGTCGAAAATGACATCGTTGCTTGGCACAAAAACAGCCACTCTAGCAGTATTAATCAGTTCGCAGGATTTCTTAGCGCTATTACCGACTGCAAAATATCGGCCGCCCCAATATTACAAGCTGATGCAATCGGGCGGTTGATGAGTGGAGATGTGACATTGAAGAAAATTGAGTTCACACTTCCCAGGCCAACCAATCCAGATTTATACCCGGCAGATAACTACGGTCGTGGTATGATCGATCTTATGAATGGGGTTGATGCTGACAGTTTAAAGGTAACAATGGGTGTAGACCTGCGTCGAGCAGATACCGAAGGGAAAATGAGCAATCGCTTAAAAGATACACTTCGAGCCTTGGTTCAGTCTGGAGCGACGACAGCAAGGGCTTATGTTTTTGATGAAGGTATTGAACATCCTATAGACCTTATAGCTGATCGCGTATTCTCCATACAACAAATCGAAACTGATACTCATTTCCCGCCCGCCATAACCATGTATAATCTGCTAGATACGGCGAAGGCTGAATGCCAGGAGGGAATAGATGACTACTTTGGTGAGATGGGACGCGCTCTCGATTAGGTCAATTGTAAGCGCCATTGCTGTGTACTTTTTTTGGAAGTTTGATGCTCAAATAAAACCCGAAACTGCGATAAGCGCATCAGGAGTAATTGTGGGGTTGGCTGGCACGCTTCTAGGCTTCCTGATTACCTCTATTTCACTTTTGACTGCACTTATAGATAAAAAGCTAATCGCAAATATGATTAAGACAGGCCACTATAGCAGATTAATATCCGACACGGTGCTAACCTGTTTGTTTTTAATAATTGTAATTATTATAAGTATCGTAACCTTACTATCTCATGGGAAGCTGGTATTTTGTTTCTTCTCAAGTGCATTGTTTTTCACATGTTTGAGCTTTCTGTACTTGATAGAGGCCGGGCGGCGTTTTTCAGTAATACTTATCGGATTGCGATAACCCTTACCATTACATGCAGCTTGGTAAGGGTTGATTAATTCAGCTATTCAATGTGTGCCCCCCAATATAGCCAGACACCCTCCGATAACATCTTCAACTGTCTGCATTTCCTTCCTAATAGTTCCATCTGAGCACTTACGCTTCCTGGCAATCTTTCGTAAAGATATTCCATAAACATGGTGCGCAATCACTAGATCGTACTCTTCAGCCTGGCCACACATCCATCAATTACCAACCCGTCATCATCGCAGCAAGACAACTTACCATTGGGCGAATGAGGTAGTAGCCCATTAAAGCCTGCAGCGATTGGCGAATAATCAATGCTACTACTTTCTCGCGCCCAGACGCCCCAACGAGACAGCACTTCGTACATATCCAATTAGCACTGGCATACGCAAAAACAGCCCGGATGGCTATCTTCACCCGGATGGGTTAACGAAAAAATTTGTCGCCACGCGGAAAGCATCAGGTTTGGAATTTCAGGAAAGCCCGCCGACGTTCCACGAGATCCGAAGCCTGTCCGGCCGCCTGTACGAAAAGCAGAGCGACAAGGCATTTGCTCAAAAGCTGCTGGGGCATACAACCGAAATGATGACGCTGAAATATCTCAAAACGAGGGGGAAAGAGTACGTGATGCTGTAAAAGACCGAATATCAAAATTCGGACATATTTCGGACATTTTCGGACAAACGAAAATAAATCCTTTAAAATCAATCACACAAAAAAAGACCGAATACGATTCCTATATTCGGTCTAGGGAAATGGCTCTTGGGAGAGAGCCGTGCGCTAAAAGTTGGCATTTAATGCAGGGCTTGTTCAGCCGTGCACTTTAAGAGTAGCCTACCGCGCCAGTTTTGCCAGCCGCCCGGCGGCCGCGTGATAGTTTCGTGACGAAATAACTATGCGGCAAATGCGCATCAATCCGCGCGCGTTGGGCAAGGCGTTGGCAAACAAGCGGTTAGTCAGCGCACAGCTTCTCGGCGCGTTCAATGAACGGCGCCAGGCTCATTTTTTTCCCCGGTTCGGCAGGGTCGTCCAGCAGGAGCACCTCCAGCGGCTGCGCACGCTGATGGCCCTTCTTCACCTGTTGCTCCGCCGCGTCGTTGAGCGGGTATTGCATCAGGGTGCTGTTGTTGAGCACGAACAGCGCGCCGCCGCTGCGGCACTGCAGCGTCACTTCTTCCTTGGTGAACGCCCACTGTTTGCCGTACTCCAGTTTGGTGATGTTCACCAGTTTGTCTGCCGCCAGCGCGCCGGTCGCGGTTGCCAGCAGCGTAATGCCGAGTAATACCGATTTCATGTATTGGCCTTAAGGTTGCTATTCGCGTCAATTTTCTCGCAGCTTACCCGGTTGCGGCAAGCTGAAATGTCATACCGGCGCATAGGTTGCAAATAAACTGACCAGCAGCAGCACTGCCATCCCCAACCCGACTTCGAGCCAGCAGGCCAGCACCACGCCGCGCTGCGCCAGCGCCGGCACGCGGCTCATCGCCGGCACGATGGCGTAGCGATTGGCCAGCGCCACCATCACCATCAGCACCACCAGCGCGGCTTTGATCAGCAGCAGGCGTTGATAAGGCGAACTGAGGTTGAGCGGCCAACCGCCGAGAATGATCAGGCTGTTGACGATGCCGGTGACGATCACCGCCGCCACCGCCAGGTGCCCCCAGCGCGAGAAACGGATCAGCGTGGTGATGGCGTCGCTACGCCACTGCGGCGGCTGCAGGTAGCGCAGGCAGACCAGCAGCGGCGCCTGGCAGCCGAACCAGTAGCCGGCGGCCAGCAGGTGCACCGCATGGTTGGCGCGGTGCAGCGCGCCCAGCGCGCCTTCGTGCATCGCCGCGTGGCCGATAAACGCCAGGCTCACCAGCAGCAGCGCCGAACACAGCGCCAACGCCTGCGCGCGCGGCCGTTCCGGCAGCAGCAGGCTCAGGATCGCCAGCAGCGACAGGCCCAGATGCCAGCGCCACACTTCGCCAAAGGTGGTGCCGAGCACCGCCCACCAGACCTCCAGCCGCCAGGCGTCTTCCCAACCGTCGCCCATTTGCCCGGCCTGAATGGCCAGCAGCGCCACGGCGGAAAGCCCGGCAATCCAGGTGCCGGCAAGCAGCAGCGGGCGCACATCGCGGGAGAGGATCGGGGAGAGGCGCCGCGGTGACAATAAGGCGGTGAACAGGCTGATGCCGAACATCAGCATCACCGCCGCAAAGTGCACCAAGCGACACAGAACGAACAGGGTCGCCAGACTCACGATCAGTTTACGGTGAAGCTGTACTGGCCTTTGGTTTTATGCCCGTCGACCGACACCACATGCCAGCTGACGTTGTATTTGCCCGCGCTCAGCTCGCCTTCGATCGGCACGTTGACCTGGGTGTTGTTGTTCGGATCGAGCTGCAGCTTGCCGGTTTTCACCACGGCGTTGTCCGAGCCGGTGATTTTCACGCCGCTGAAGTTCGGCTCGATGCCTTCGGAGAAGCTGAGGGTCAGCGCTTTCGGCGCCGGGCTGACGCTGGCGTCGGCCTTCGGCGTTTCCACTTTCAGATGGGCGTGCGCCAGCGCTTGCTGCGAAGACAGGCCGACGAACAGGACGAAAACGGTGGAAAGCAGGCGACAGGAGGAACGAATTTTACCGATCACAGTGGTATCCCTTAACAGTAAAAGAGGGTCATAAGGGTTAAGGCCACAGCCAAGGCGATGTATCAGCGGCCCCAACCCACCGCAAATGATTGCGCCACGGGTAACAGAAAAAACGGGTCGTATCGGCTAACCCGCTGTTTTGACTCTACCATCCCTGTAGCGTATCGCGGTAAATCATAACGACCACGCTGCGGCAAGTCGAGCGCATCACTGGCATTTTGCGATCCGGCAGCACGTATCGCCGCATAACCGCGATAAACGCAGGGTAAAAAAAACCGCGCGTCAGGCTCGCCCGCGCGCGGTTTTTCGGTGTTCTGTTGCAGATTAAGCCTGGCCGTTGCCGCCCTGGCCCATCGCGCCCATTTTCTTCAGATCTTTGTCGATGAAGAACAGGCCTTTGCCGCTGGTGCCCACCAGCGCCAGCTTATCCAGCACGGATTTGAACAGTTTCTCTTCTTCGTGCTGCTCCGCCACGTACCACTGCAGGAAGTTAAAGGTGGAATAATCGTGTGCGGTCATGGCGGCGTGCGCCAGTTCGTTGATCTGACGGGTGATCAGCTGTTCGTGTTCGTAGGTTTGCTGGAACACGTCCGCCAGCGATTCGAACGCCACCGGCGGCGCGGCGATGCTGCCCAACAGCGGCAAAGAGCCGGTGTCGCTCAGGTAGTCGAACAGACGTTGCATATGCTGCATCTCTTCCTGAGAGTGCTCTTTAAGAAATGCGGCGGCGCCTTCAAAGCCTTTATCGCTGCACCATGCGCTCATCTGCAGGTACAGGTTGGCGGAGTAGAACTCCAGATTCAGTTGCTCATTCAGCTTTTGAGTCATTTCTTGCGTCAGCATAATGATTCCTTTTATTTTGCAGGTCATGAATTTAATTTCCGCGCATTATGCCCTGCTGCCGTAAAAATAAAAACACCTTATTTACACTCAAAACACATTTATTATAAATCATTTAAATATCATTAAGTTAAAATATTAAATCCGCGTTGAGAATTAACATGATAATTATTTCCATCTTTTATTTAAATCAAAAAGCGAATCATTCTTATTTAAAAGAATAAATAGATTGCATTACTCCTGGGTAAATATCGCCCGCGACGGCGGCGCAACGGGCTTGCCAAGCGCCGCCGGGTGGATTACCTTCTGCGCAGGTTCAATGCGGCAAAGTAAGGAGCATAAGGTGGTTTACAATCTGGCCGAGTTGTCCAAAGAAGAAATGGACAGGGTGAACGTGGATCTCGCCGCCTCAGGCGTGGCGTACAAAGAGCGCTACAACATGCCGGTGATCCCGGAAGTGGTGGAGCGCGAGCAGCCGGAGCCGCTGCGCGACTATTTTCGCGAGCGCGTGGCCCACTACCGCGCGGAATCCCACAGGTTTTCGCGCCTGCCGTACGAGCCGAAGGTCAAGTAATAAAAAACCCGCCGTAACGGCGGGTTTTTTACGTCACTTGCCGGCGAACCGGTCGGTGGCGATCATCAGCTGGTGCAAAATGCCCGGCTCGTCATACGAGTGCCCCGCCCCTTCCACAATATGCAATTCCGCTTCCGGCCAGGCTTTGGCCAGATCCCAGGCGTTCTGCACCTGGCAGGCCATGTCATAGCGGCCGTGGACGATCACCGCCGGAATATGGCGGATCAGCGGCACATTGTGCAGCAGCTGGTCGTCGCTCTCCAGGAAGCCCAGATGGGTGAAGTAGTGGTTTTCAATGCGGGCGAACGCCAGCGCGAAATCATCCTCGCCGAACGAAGCGGATTCGCGGCTCGGCAACAGCGTCACCGTCTCCCCTTCCCACACGCTCCACAGCTTGGCCGCTTCGAGCTGCACCTGCGGATCGGCCGAGGTCAGCCGCTGCCGGTAGGCGGCGATCACGTCTTTACGTTCGTCATCCGACAGAATGGACAGCACGCGCGCCCATTTGTCCGGGAAGAAGCGTGAAGCGCCATCCTGGTAATACCAATGCAGTTCCTGTTTGCGCAGGGTGAAAATGCCGCGCAACACCATTTCACTGACGCGCTCCGGGTGGGTCTGCGCATAGGCGAGCGCCAGCGTTGATCCCCAGGAGCCGCCGAACACCAGCCATTGGTCGACGCCGGCCATTTCGCGCAGCCGCTCGATATCGGCCACCAAATGCCAGGTAGTGTTGTTGTCCAGACTGGCGTGCGGACGGGAGCGGCCACAGCCGCGCTGATCGAACAGCAGCACCTTGTAGCGTTCCGGATCGAACAGCTGACGATGATGCGGGGAGATGCCGCCGCCCGGTCCGCCGTGAATGAAGACCGCCGGTTTACCGTTCGGGTTGCCGCTCAGCTCCCAGTAGATCCGGTGGCCATCCCCAGTGTCCAGCCAACCGCTGTCGTATGCCGCTAACGGCGGGTACAAACCTCGTAATTGTTCCATGGCGCTTTCCGTCTCTCTGTGAGTCATGCTTTCATCAAAGCGGAAGCCGCCCGGCAGGTCAACGGTAAAACCCGAAAACTCGAACGCGCGCCGAGAACTCGGCGCGCGTTTGCTCAAAATCGCAACGACCTGCCTGCAAAATGCCCACAGGCACGATCGGTTGAGGGGCGAGATCGCCCCCCGGCAGGACTCAATTAGCCACCTTTGCGCATATGCGGCTCGCGCATCTCCTGTGCGGTTTTCGCTTCGATGCTCAGCTCTGCCGTCGGGCGCAGCAGCAGCCGCGCCAGCCCGATAGGTTCGCCGGTTTCCCGGCAGTAGCCGTACTCGCCGTTCTGCAATCGCGCCAGCGCCGCATCGATTTTCGGCAACAGGCGGCTTTCGCGATCCAACTGGCGGAACAGCAGGCGCAGATCCTCTTCGCGTGCCGCCTTGTCGGCTTCATCGCCCGTCGCTTCACCACCGTCGATCTCTTTTTTCAGCTCATCGATGTGCAGCAACAGTTTTTGCCGCTCATCCTGCAGCAGCTGACGGAAAAACGCCCGTTGAATCGAGTTCATATAATCAGAATCCGGCATGGCCAGCAGTTGCTGCGTATCCGGTAACGTCATGACTGTCATTGCGCTCTCCCAATATCAAAAGTGTAATATTATAACATAATATTAATTTTTAGCACCTGGTCATCAAAAAACAAAATTTCACGCACAAACAGCCAGTTAACCTAAACCTGCACTTTGCCGCTTGCATCCTCTTGGCTTTAGGCGGTTAATGGCTGAGCAAGCCACCCAATCATAGGTAACGAGAGGCCATCATGAGTAAGGGAATGGATAGCAAAAAGAATGCGAAGAAGAAGCCGTTGAAAACCCCAGCTGAGAAACGTGCGGAGAAACGCGCCAAAAAAGCGCATCCGTCTGGTGAGTAAGCGTCCTTCCATCCGTCATTAAACCCGCCAAGGCGGGTTTTTTATTGCCAGCAGCAAGGTGCGGTTGGCACGGCCGTCTGTGCCGGTTAAGCTGAGGCCTGACGGCAACGCGGAGGAAAACATGACGTTACGCGTAATAGATACCGAGACCTGTGGGCTGGACGGCGGCGTGGTGGAAGTGGCCTCCCTCGATCTGCTCGACGGTCAGTTAACCAACCCGATGAGCGATCTGGTCAGCCCGGATCGCCCCATCAGCCTCGACGCGATGGCGATTCATCACATCACCGAACAGATGGTGGAAGGCAAACCGCGCATCGCGGTGGCGATCGGCCGCTATCAGGGCAGCCCTTACTATGTGGCGCACAACGCCGCTTTCGATCGCGGCGTGCTGCCGGAGATGAACGGCGCCTGGATCTGTACCCTCAAGCTGGCGCGCACGCTGTATCCGGACATCAAGTACGGCAACCAATATCTGCGCTACGCGCTGAACCTGGACGTGCAGCTACCGGCAGACGCCACGCTATACCCGCACCGCGCGCTGTATGACTGCTACGTCACCGCCGCGCTGCTGCAACGCATCATCAAGGATTCGGGCTGGACGCCGGAGCAAATGGTGCAGATCACCGAACAACCGGTGCTGCTGAAGAAGTTCAAATTCGGCAAATATCGCGGGCAGGAGATCGATCGCATCGCCCAGGAAGATCCCGGCTATCTGCGCTGGATGCTGAAATCCATCGACGATCTGAGCCCGGACATGAAACACACGCTGAAATACTATCTGATTGGCTAACACGGCGGGCAGCACAGGCCGCCCGCCGTTCGCCGTTACTCCGCCAGCGCCAGAATGAAGGCGTACTCCAGCGCAATATCTTCATAGGCCTTGAAGCGCCCGGACTTGCCACCGTGGCCGGCATCCATGTCGGTATACAGCAGCAGCTGCCGATCGTCGGTTTTCAGCTCGCGCAGTTTGGCCACCCACTTGGCCGGCTCCCAATACTGCACCTGCGAATCGTGCAGGCCGGTTGTCACCAGCAGATGCGGGTATGCCTGTGCCTTTACCTGATCGTACGGGCTGTACTGCTTGATGTAGTCGTAATAAGCCTGTTCGTTCGGGTTGCCCCACTCGTCGTATTCGCCGGTGGTCAGCGGGATCGACTCGTCCAACATGGTGGTCACCACGTCGACGAACGGCACCTGCGCCACCACGCCGTGGAACAGCTGCGGCGCCTGGTTGATCACCGCCCCCATCAGCAGGCCGCCGGCGCTGCCGCCCATGGCGAACACCCGCTTGCCGTCGCCGTATCCCTGGGCGACCAGCGTTTCGGTCACGTCGATAAAATCGTTGAAGGTGTTCTGCTTGTTGAACAGCTTGCCGTCTTCATACCACAGCTGCCCCAACTCGCCGCCGCCGCGAATGTGCGCCAGCACGAACACGAAACCGCGATCGAGCAGGCTCAGGCGGCTGGCGCTGAACGCCGGATCCATGCTGCTGCCGTAGGAGCCGTAGCCGTACACCATCAGCGGGTTGGCGCCACGCTGGAAGCTGTCCTGGCGATACACCAGCGAGACCGGCACCTCGACGCCGTCGCGCGCCTTCACCCACACTCGCTCGCTGCGGTAGTTTTCCGGCGTGAAGTTCTTCACTTCCTGCTGTTTGAGCATCGTCCGCTCGCCGCTGTCCATGTTCAGCTCGTACAGCGTAGTCGGGGTGGTCATCGACGAATAGCCGTAGCGCAGCAGCGCGGTCTCCGGATCCGGGTTATACGCCAGCCAGGTGGTGTAAGTCGGATCGTCGAAGGCGATGCGCTTCTCTTCGCCAGTCTGCCAGTGGATCTGGCGCAGCAGCGTCAGCCCGGCGCTGCGCTCCTCCACCACCAGCCAGTCGCGGAACAGGCTGAAGCCCTCCAGCATCACGTCGGCGCGCGGGGCGATCAGCGTCTGCCACTGCGCTTCGTCCGCCTGTTCGCTTTGGTACAGGCCGAAGTTCTTGCCGTCCTTGTTGGAGCGGATGTAGAAATGCTGGTGATAATGATCGATGGCGTACTCGTGATCCTTGCGGCGCGGCACGAACAGCTGCGGCTTGGCGTCCGCACGATCGGCGTCCAGCAGCAGGATCTCCGAGGTGGTGGTGCTGCTAAGGTGGATCAGGATAAAGCGCTCGGAGGTGGTCTTCTCCAGCCCGACGTAGAAGGTATCGTCCCGCTCTTCATAAATCAGCTCGTCCTGCTGCGGATCGCTGCCCACCACGTGGCGATAGACCTGATACGGCAACAGCGTCTTGGCGTGCTTGCGCACGTAGTAGATCGTCGAGGAGTCGTTGGCCCACTCGAAGCTGCCGGAGGTGTTCTCCAGCACTTCGTTCGCCCAGCTGCCGTCGGCCAGGTTCTTGAAGCGAATGTCATACTGGCGGCGCGACAGGAAATCCTCCGCCACCCCCAGCAGCTGGTTGTCGGGGCTGACGTCCAGCCCGCCCAGGGTGTAAAACTCGTGGTTCTCGGCGCGCTGGTTGCCGTCGATAAGCACCTCCCAGTGCTCGCTCTCGGCCTGCGGCTGGCGCACGGAAATCGCGTATTCGTTGCCCGGCTCATAACGCGTCTGATAGCGATAGCCGTGGCGCACGTAAGGCACCGAATGTTCCTGCTGCGGAATGCGCGCCACCATCTCTTCGTACAGGGTCTCGCGCAGCGCCTGCTGCGGTTTCAGCATCGCATCGGTGTAGGCGTTTTCCGCCTGCAGGTAGTCCAGCACCTGGCGGTCTGCGCGCTCGTCGTCGCGCAGCCAGTAGTAGTCATCCACGCGCGTGTCGCCGTGGATGGTGATGGGATAAGGGCGTTTTTCCGCTTTCGGTGGGGTCATCATTGCTAAATCATCCGCTTACATAGATTGCGGCAAGAGTGACACGATTCCCCCCGGCTTGCCAAGCGGCGCTATGCCAGCTCGCGCTTTTTCTCGTTGACGTCGCTCTCGATGCCCTGCTTGACGTCCGCCGGGATCTTCAGCGCCTGCGCCAGCGCATCGAGGTAGCCGCGCTCCATAAAGTGGTCGACGTCGATCACCAGGCAGCTCAGATAGTAAACCTCCAGCGCCTCGTCTTCGTTTTGCACGCTGCGGGCGATCAGCTCCGGGTTGAGCGGCTGATCGAGCGCTTCCTGCACCCAACCCTGCGCCTCCTCCCCCACCTGCAGCTGCGCCAGGCTGTGATCAATGGCACGCTGCTCGTCGGCATCGATATGGCCGTCGCTCTTGGCGGCGAACACCAGCGCCTGCACCAGGCGTTTGGCGCGCAGATCCACCGGCGTGGTTTGCAAACCGAACTGCGGTTCGCCCTGGTGGGTCTCTTTCACCCGCTGCTTGTACTTGTTCCACAGCACCGCGCCCACCGCCGCGCTGCCGCCGACGATCAGCGCATTCTTGCCGAACTTGCCCACCAGCTTGCGCGAGGATTTGTTGGCTAACAGCACGCCGACCAGGCCGCCCAGCGCCGTGGGCGCCAGCAGCTTACCGATGCCTTCCGCCCCGCCCATCGCGCCGGCCTTCTGCCCGATCAACGTTTGAATCTGCTGCATCCAGTTACTTTTCATCATCTACCCCTTGCGTGAAAAAGCGCGGCGCGCAGGCGCGGCCGAACCGACGGTAAACCGCCAGATTAGGGGATCTTTTGTCAATTTACGTCTGGGGGATGCAAACCTGTGTTTAGCGGGCCGGGCGGCCCGCCGGGATGGCTGCGGCGTTACGCTTCTTCGTCGCCCGCTTCGTCGTCCTGCTCGTACTCCGCCAGCTCGTCGCGCATCGCCTGGATGGCGTCGCGGGTCATCAGCGCCAACGTGCGGTAAAAACCGGTGGTGGCGTGCGCTTCCACTTTGCCGAGGAAGCGGCCGCACCACGGCAGCAGGAACTCGTCGAACAGGGCGATCTGCGCCTGCGCTTCATCTTCCTGCGACTGATCTTCCAGCCAAGACGCCGCCAGCAGTAGCTGGCCGAAATGGTCGGCCGGCGCCTCCGCCAGCGGCATGCCGCGCTGCTGCAGGAAGGTGCGCACTTCCGCTTCGTTTGCGCCTTCGACGTAGTCGGAGCGGAACGGCGACACGCTGCATTCGCTGCCGACGAACATCGCGTTGAAGTCGGTCGCCAACTGGTTGACGTCGCAGCCCTGCTGCAGGCGCTTCAGCAGGTCATCCTGCTCCAGCGGCCAGTGCTGCTGCAGCTTCCCCTCTTTGATCAGCGCGAACAGCGGCACCAGCAGCGGATCCTGCGGCTGACGGTAGAACAGCGTACCCAGCACGCGGCAAACAATGGAAAACTCATTCATGATAATGCCTTATACAATACGGAAAATTTTGCCGGGACGATGTCACAAATCGGCCAATTCCGCAATCGCCGGCTTGCCGCGCCGTTCGAGAAAGTCCAGCAACCGGCGCGGGCTGACGTTGAGAATGCGCTCTTGCGGGAAGCCCACCTCTTCGATGATGCGTTCGCAGTGCTCAAAGTTACCCAGCGAAAAGGCGACGTGCGAATCCGAGCCCAGCGCCAGCCAGCCGCCGGCATCGCGCACCGCGGCGGCGATCGCCCGGCAGTTGGCCTCACTGCCCTTGCGCGAATGGGTGAACGACGAGTTATTCAGCTCCAGCGCCACCTCGTATTTGGCCGCCGCCGCCGCGACGGCGGGAATGTCGATCGGGTAGCGCGGGTTGCCAGGGTGGCTGATGATATGCACGTCCCCCTGCGCCATCGCGGCGATCATCGCTTCAGTATTGGACGCTTTATCCTGCGGCGCAAACACCGGCTCATGGAAACCGGCGATGATCACGTCGGTGGCGGTCAACATCGGGCCGGTGCAGTCGATGTCGCCCTGCAGGTTTTTGATGTTGGCTTCGATGCCGCGCAAAATGCCCACGCCGTTCACCCGGCGCGGCCACACGTGCATGTTCATAAAGTGCCAGTAGTGCGGCGCATCGGCCATGTCCGGGCCGTGATCGGTGATGGCGAACAGCTTGATGCCCTTCTGCTGGGCTTCGGCGATGTAATCGTGCAGCGTGCTGTAAGCGTGGGTGCTGGCGACGGTGTGCATATGCAAATCAACGGGGTACATTGTTTCTCCTTCCAGAGGGCCCGCCCGCAAAGGTACGGGCAGGCGCGATGACGGTGTCAGCTTATCAGTTACCGAACGGCGGCTGAAGGATCAGTATCCCCGTTGCCTGTCGACCACGCCGGCCGGGGCATGCCCCGCCTCCAGCGCGCGGATGTTGGCGGCGATCTGATCCATCGCCTGCTGCGGCAACGTGATGGCAGCAATATGCGGGGTAATGGTGACACGCGGATGACGCCAGAACGGGTGATCCTGCGGCAGCGGCTCGCGGGCGAACACGTCCAGCGTGGCAGCGGCCAGCTGCCCCTGCTCGAGCGCCGCCAACAGATCGGCCTCCACCAGATGCGCGCCGCGCGCGATGTTGATGAGATAGGCGCCCGTGCTCAACTGCGCGAACAGCTCGCGGTTGAGGATGCCGACGGTCTCCGGCGTATTGGGCAGCAGGTTGATCACCAATTTGACGCCGTCGAGGAAGGCCGCGCGCTGCGCCTCCCCGGCGAAGCTTTGCACGCCATCGATCTGTTTGGCGCTGCGGCTCCAGCAGCGCACGCTGAAGCCAAACTCGGTCAGTTTGCGCGCCACGCTCTGGCCCAGCACGCCGGCGCCGAGGATGCCGATGGTGAAATCATCCAGCGAGTGCGGATCGAGCGGCTGCCACTCCTGCCGCTGCTGCAGCGCCTGATACTCGTCGAAACGACGGAAATAGCGCAGCACATAGCTCAGCGCATATTCCTGCATCTGCTGCGCCATGCCGGTATCCTCCAGCCGCAGCAGCGGTACGCCGGCGGGCAGCGTGCCGGGGTGCTTTCGCTCCTGATCGAGGATCGCGTCAACGCCGGCGCCGAGGGCGAACACCGCTTTCAGATCGCGACGATTGGCCAGCATTTCGTGCGGCGGGCGCCACACCAGCGCATAATCGGCCGGCCGCTCGTCGCCGCGCTGCCACTCGCGGATCTCGGCCTGCGGCAGGCGTTGCTTGATGCCTGCCAGCCATTCCTGGGCGTTGAACAAGGGGTGGTAATAAATGATGTTCATACTGCGGGGCTCCCGTTTGTTTTTATTGGTTTTCCTCCAGCCTTCCGCGATTCGCCGCCGGATGCAAGCGTTAAAGCCCAAAATAAAAACAGCCCCGACCAGTGGGGCTGTTGTGCATACTCATCAATCAGGCGGCAGACGGGGCGTCGCGCCGGATAAGGCGCCGCAGCAGCGGAATGAGAATCAGCATCGCCACGCTGACGCCCGTCGCCCCCCAGCCCAGCGCGCTGAAGATTTCGCTGTAGCCGGGGTTGGTTTGCAGCGGCGTGCTGCCGCTGTTTTCCGGCATCAGGCCGGAGACGTAGCCCGCCAGCACCGAGGCGACGCCGGTCACCATCATCCAGCAGCCCATCATCACGCCCTGATAGCGCGGTGGCGCCAGTTTGCCGATCATGGCGTAACCGATCGGCGAGATCATCAATTCACCGACGCTTTGCAACACATAGCTGATAACGATCCATTTGAATGCCACCAGCCCGTCGCCGCCCGCCATGCTGATACCCAGCGGCAGCACCAGCATGCCGAGCCCGATGCAGAACAGCGACCCGGAGAACTGCAGCGGAATGTCGATGTTGCAACCGCGAGCGCGCAGGCGGTTGAACCACCAGGCCAGCAGCGGGCCGCCCACCACGATCACCAGCGTGTTGATGTTCTGGATCCACTGCGGCGCCACCTGAATGCCGTAAACGTTCAGGTTGATGTTGTGCTCGGAGAACAGCATCAGCCCCATCGGCGCCAGCTGGTACAGCGCCCAAAACACCAGCGAGCCCAGCGCCAGAATCAGATAGGCCGCCATTCTGCGGCGCTCATCGCGTGGATGGTGGCGCAGCGTCACCACGCACAGCATCAGGAAGATCAGCGCACCGAGCACGATCACGAAGTGGCCGCTGAACTCGGCGTGGGTCAGCATCACGCGGATGATCGGCACCAGTGCCACCAGTACCGCCAGCCCGACCAGCATGCGCCAACGGTATTGGCTGCGGCTGGCGTCGTGCAGCGGGGTATTGAGATCCGCCAGAATGCGCCAGCGGCAGACGGCGACGATGATCGCCGCGGCGTTACCCAGCGTAGCGAACAGGAACAGCGCGCGGTAGTTTTCCGTCAGTTGGAAATAACCGGCGACGGTAAAGCCGACGAAGAACCCGAGGTTCATGCCGGCATAGTTCCACAGGAACGCCGATTCGCGCCGGTCATCATCCCGCTTGAAACGCTGGGTGAGCATCATATTGATGCAGGTGACGTTAAGGCCGCTGCCGGTCAGGAACATCGCCAGCCCCCAGTACAGCCCCCACACGCCCGCGACGGCAATCAGCGCGCAGCCGATCACCTGCAGCACCATGCCGAGCACGAACAGATTGCGGTTACTGAGGAATCGGCCGCCGAGGTAGCCGCCGAACATGTGCAGGCCATAGTTGAAGGCGCCGAATACGCCCATCATGGCGTTGGCGCTGCTTTCGTTGAAGCCCAGCCGCTTGGTGGCGTACAGCACCAGCGTAGAGTAAAGCACGGCGAAGCCGAGCGTGGCGAAGATCTGGATGAAGAACAGCGCCCCCGCACCGGGGGGAATGGCATGGCGCGCTTGCGGCGCCGGCATGGCATCTGAAGGAGTCAAAACGAACCTCTACTGCATTATTATGTAATGAGTCTGTCCCTGTCTGCGATATCGCCGGCCTGTCACCCGGCAATCTGCGCGGCGTCGTGATATTCCTTGCCAAAAACGCCGCGCCGACATGATTCCATTTAGCGACACATCTGACTAATAATCCAGTATTAATGCATATAACAGCAAACAACCCAATCTCATTGGCGATATATTGAGCTACCTGTACAGAAAAAGGTCAAACAATCGTCTTTCATGGATTCTGGCCACTGCCTGCCCTGCCCGCTGGCGACCACGAGTGGAAATATCGTTCGGTAAATCAGCAAATTGCTGCAAGTTTGGCTAAACAGTCATGAGAATGAAATAAGAGGGTTGACGCTGAGATCAGATTCTCCTACATTAGCGCCCGTCGACAGCGCAAAGCGTTTTCGACAACAAAAACGGTGAGGTGTCTGAGTGGCTGAAGGAGCACGCCTGGAAAGTGTGTATACGCGAAAGTGTATCGAGGGTTCGAACCCCTCTCTCACCGCCAAATTCAAAGAGAAAGCCTGGATTCGCGTCCAGGCTTTTTTTTTGCATGGTGTACCGCCGAGAGGGGCGAGAAGCCTCGACAGGGTTCGACAAAACGCCTGCGTTTTGGACCGCCAACGGCGGCCCGCAGGGTGAGCGCAGCGAATCAACCCCTCTCTCACCGCCAAATTCAAAGAGAAAGCCTGGATTCGCGTCCAGGCTTTTTTTTTGCATGATGCACCGCCGAGAGGGATGCGCATCCCTCCCTCTGCGATCGCGACTCCCATTTCCGCCGGTTATCCACGAACCTTACCCCTGATTTTCTCGCCCTTTCATGGCTTCAGCCCTGCCGTTCGCCGCAGTTTTCAGCAAAGTGCGCACGGCTTGAGCGGACGAACAAAAACACAGAAATTATTCTTGACCGGATCGGCCCCACTCCCTATAGTAGCGCCCCGTTGCAGCGATGATTTCGCAACAAAAAATATGGTGAGGTGTCCGAGTGGCTGAAGGAGCACGCCTGGAAAGTGTGTATACGCGAAAGTGTATCGAGGGTTCGAATCCCTCCCTCACCGCCATATTCTAACGAGAAAGCCTGAGCGAAAGTTCAGGCTTTTTTGTATGCATAGCGCACCGACCGGGAGGGTGAGAATCCTCGACAGGGTTCGACAAAACGCCCGCGTTTTGGACCGCCAACGGCGGCCCGCAGGGTGAGCGCAGCGAATCTATCCCTCCCTCACCGCCATATTCTAACGAGAAAGCCTGAGCGAAAGTTCAGGCTTTTTTGTATGCATAGCGCACTGACCGGGAGGGTGAAAACCCTCGACAGGGTTCGACAAAACGCCCGCGTTTTGGACCGCCAACGGCGGCCCGCAGGGTGAGCGCAGCGAATCTATCCCTCCCTCACCGCCATATTCTACGAAGAAGCCTGAACTCACGTTCAGGCTTTTTTGTATGCATAGCGCACTGACCGGGAGGGTGAGAACCCTCGACAGGGTTCGACAAAACGCCCGCGTTTTGGACCGCCAACGGCGGCCCGCAGGGTGAGCGCAGCGAATCTATCCCTCGTTCCACATAGACAAAAAAGCCCGAACGCAAATTCAGGCTTTTTTATCCCCACTCGCCAACCGCTCAGTGGTGCGTGCGCCCCATAGACGCCGGCTGCGCCAACGCGCGGCGCCAGTCGCCCGGCGTTTGGCCGAACTGGCGCTTGAAGCTGCGGTTGAACGACTGCTGTGAGTCGAAGCCAAGCGAAATCGCCACGCTGACGATAGGCTCGCCGCTGTTGGCCAAGCGCTCCGCCGATACTTTCAGTTTTTGCATGCGGATATACTCCCCTAGCGCGTAGCCGGTCTGGCGTTTGAACATGCGCTGCAGATGCCATTTGGAATAGCCCGCGCGGTCCGCCACGGTGTTGATATCCAGTTTCTCTTCCAGATTGTTGTCGATCCACGCCTTCAAATCGGTAATAAAGCCCGTCGTGTTCATGCTGATGCTCCCATCATTCGGCAGGGTCACCCTCTGCCCGATGCACATACGTTGCAACAGTTTCGCTTTAAATGCAATTTTTATTATTGCATTTACCAGAAAGCCGCCACTATACTCCACCCAATTAATGTAACCGATATTGATACATTAATGTGACACCAATGTGTTTCAAAACCTAACGCTGCGCCGCTGCACGACGCAGCCGCCCCCTCACCGCACGCCGGCGCGGGGGCGAATCCCGGAGAACAGGGCCGGGTATGGGGCCTGACCGCGCTTACTTATCGGAATAAAAATAATGGCAAATCAACCAAACTCATCGTTCAACGCCGGCGGCCGCACGCGCGCCGTCGCTCTGGGCCAGCGGCTCTCCGGGGTGGCGCTGTTGGCCGCCCTGCTCGCCGGATGCGACAACAGCGTCGCGCACAACGCCCCGCCACCGCCGCCGGTGGTCAGTGCCGCCAGCGTGGTGGTCAAGCCGATCAGCCAGTGGGATGCGTTCAACGGCCGGGTCGAAGCGGTGCAAAGCGTGCAACTGCGCCCACGGGTCTCCGGCTACATCGAGCGGGTCAACTACACCGAAGGTGACGAGGTGAAAAAAGGCCAGGTGCTGTTCACCATCGACGATCGCACCTACCGCGCCGCACGCGAACAGGCGCAGGCGGAACTGGTGCGGGCTCGCAACCAGGCCGCCCTGGCGCGCAGCGAATCCTCGCGCACCGAGAAACTGATCGGCACTCAGGCCATCTCTCAGGAAGTCTGGGAGCAGCGTCGGTCATCCGCCGCGCAGGCGCAAAGCAACGTGCTGGCGGCGCAGGCCCAGCTCGATATGGCGCAGCTGAATCTCGACTTTACCCGCGTTATCGCGCCGATTGACGGGCGCGCCAGCCGCGCGATGATCACCGCCGGCAACCTGGTCACCGCCGGCGACAGCGCCAGCGTGCTGACGACGCTGGTATCGCTCGACAAGGTCTATGTCTATTTCGACGTGGATGAAGCCACCTTCCTGCGCTATCAGCAGCAGGGCCGGCACGACGCGCGCCTACCGGTGAAGGTCGGCCTGGTAGGCGAAGAAGGCACCCCGCATCAGGGGCTGGTGGATTTCACCGATAACCAGCTGAACGCCGGGACCGGCACCATCCGCATGCGCGCCCTGCTCGACAACCGCGATCGCCGCTTCACACCGGGGCTGTTCGCCCGGGTACAGATGCCCGGCAGCGCCGAGTTCAACGCCATGCTGATCGACGATAAAGCGGTGATGACCGATCAGAACCGCAAGTTCGTTTACATCGTCGATAAAGACGGCAAGGCGCAGCGCCGCGACATCGACGTGGGCCGCATGGCCGAAGGATTGCGCATCGTGCAGAAAGGGTTGGCAAACGGCGATCGGGTGATCGTTGACGGCATGCAGAAAGTGTTTATGCCGGGCATGCCGGTCGACGCGAAAGCCGTCGCCATGAATCCTATCGCCTCCGCACTTAACTAAGCTCCCAGCAGAGACTTCTGACCCATGGACTTTTCCCGCTTTTTCATCGACCGACCGATCTTTGCCGCGGTGCTGTCGATCCTGATTTTTGTCGCCGGGGTGATAGCCATCCCGCTGCTGCCGATCAGCGAGTACCCGGACGTGGTGCCGCCCAGCGTGCAGGTGCGCGCAGAATACCCGGGCGCCAACCCGAAAGAGATCGCTGAAACGGTGGCCACGCCGCTGGAAGAAGCGATCAACGGCGTTGAAAACATGATGTACATGAAATCGGTCGCCGGTTCCGACGGCGTGCTGGTGACCACCGTCACCTTCCGCCCGGGCACCGATCCCGATCAGGCGCAGGTGCAGGTGCAAAACCGCGTGGCGCAGGCCGAAGCGCGCCTGCCGGAAGACGTGCGTCGCCAGGGCATCACCACCCAGAAGCAGTCCCCGGCGCTGACGCTGGTGGTGCATCTGGTGTCGCCTTCCGGCAAGTACGATTCGCTGTATCTACGCAATTACGCCACCCTGAAGGTCAAGGATGAGCTGGCCCGCCTGCCGGGCGTCGGCCAGGTGCAGATCTTCGGCGCCGGTGAGTATGCGATGCGCATCTGGCTTGATCCGAACAAGGTCGCCGCGCGCGGGCTGACCGCCTCCGACGTGGTGAGCGCCATGCAGGAGCAGAACGTGCAGGTCTCCGCCGGCCAGCTCGGCGCCGAGCCGATGCCGACACGCAGCGACTATCTGCTGTCGATCAACGCCCAGGGCCGCCTGCAAACCGAAGAAGAATTCGGCAACATCATCCTCAAGAGCGGCGACAACGGCGAGATCGTGCGGCTGCGCGATGTGGCGCGCATCGAAATGGGCTCCGGCAGCTACGCGCTGCGCGCCCAGCTCAATAACAAGGATGCGGTCGGTATCGGTATCTTCCAGTCGCCGGGCGCCAACGCCATCGAGCTGTCGGACGCGGTGCGCGGCAAGATGGCCGAACTGGCGACCCGCTTCCCGGACGGCATGAGCTGGAAATCGCCTTACGATCCGACGGTGTTCGTGCGCGATTCGATCCGCGCGGTGGTGGATACCCTGCTGGAAGCGGTGATCCTGGTGGTGCTGGTGGTCATTCTGTTCCTGCAAACCTGGCGCGCCTCGATCATTCCGCTGTTGGCGGTCCCGATCTCCGTGGTCGGCACCTTTGCCGCGCTGTATCTGCTGGGCTTCTCGCTCAATACCCTCAGCCTGTTCGGGCTGGTGCTGGCGATCGGCATCGTGGTGGATGACGCCATCGTGGTGGTGGAAAACGTCGAGCGTAATATCGAAGAGGGGCTGTCGCCGCTGGCGGCGGCGCACCAGGCGATGCGCGAGGTCTCCGGCCCGATCATCGCCATCGCCGTGGTGCTGTGCGCGGTGTTCGTACCGATGGCGTTCCTCTCCGGCGTTACCGGCCAGTTCTACAAGCAGTTCGCCGTCACCATCGCCATCTCGACGGTGATCTCCGCCATCAACTCGCTGACCCTGTCGCCGGCGCTGGCGGCGCGCTTGCTCAAACCGCACGGCGCGCCGAAAGATCTGCCGTCGCGCCTGATCGACCGATTGTTCGGCTGGCTGTTCCGGCCGTTCAACCGTTTCTTCGCCAGCGGTTCGCACCGCTACCAGCGCGGCGTATCCCGCGTGCTGGGCCGGCGCGGCGCGGTGTTCGTCGTCTATCTGCTGCTGCTGGCCGCCGCCGGGGTGATGTTCAAGACCGTGCCCGGCGGCTTTATCCCGACGCAGGACAAGCTGTACCTGATCGGCGGCGTGAAAATGCCGGAAGGCGCCTCGCTGGAACGCACCGATGCGGTGATCCGCAAGATGAGCGCCATCGGCCTGAGCGTGGACGGTGTCACCGATGCGGTGGCCTTCCCCGGCCTGAACGCGCTGCAGTTCACCAATACGCCGAATACCGGCACAGTGTTCTTCGCGCTGGAGTCGTTGAGTACCCGTACCCGCACCGCGGCGCAGATCAACGCCGAAATCAACGCGCGCATCTCACAGATTCAGGAAGGTTTCGCCTTCTCAATCATGCCGCCGCCGATCCTCGGCATCGGCCAGGGCTCCGGCTATTCGCTGTACGTGCAGGATCGCGCCGGGCTGGGCTACGGCGCGCTGCAGACAGCGATCAACACGATGTCCGGCGCCATTATGCAAACGCCGGGGATGGGCTTCCCGATCTCCTCGTATCAGGCCAACGTGCCGCAGCTGGACGCCAAAATCGATCGCGACAAGGCCAAGGCGCAGGGGGTGCCGCTCAATGCGCTGTTCAGCACGCTGCAGACCTACCTCGGTTCGTCTTACATCAACGACTTCAACCGCTACGGCCGCACCTGGAAGGTGATGGCGCAGGCCGACGGCCAGTTCCGCGACAGCGTGGAGGACATCGCCAACCTGCGCACCCGCAACGACAAAGGCGAAATGGTGCCGATCGGCAGCATGGTCAGCATCGGCACCACCTACGGCCCGGATCCGGTGATCCGCTATAACGGCTTCCCGGCGGCGGATCTGATCGGCGACGCCGATCCGCGCGTACTCTCCTCTACCCAGGCGATGGGCGCGCTGACGCAGATGGCCGGCAAGCTGCTGCCGAACGGCATGAACATCCAGTGGACCGATCTGAGCTACCAGCAATCGACCCAAGGCAACGCCGCGCTGGTGGTGTTCCCGGTGGCGGTGTTGCTGGCGTTCCTCGCGTTGGCGGCGCTGTATGAGAGCTGGACGCTGCCGCTGGCGGTGATCCTGATCGTGCCGATGACCATGCTGTCGGCGCTGTTCGGCGTGTGGCTCACCGGCGGCGACAACAATGTGTTCGTGCAGGTCGGGCTGGTCGTTCTGATGGGGCTGGCCTGCAAGAACGCCATTCTGATCGTCGAGTTCGCCCGCGAGCTGGAAATGCAGGGCAAAGGCATCGTCGAGGCGGCGCTGGAGGCCTGTCGCCTGCGGTTGCGGCCGATCGTGATGACCTCCATCGCCTTCATCGCCGGCACCATCCCGCTGATCCTCGGCCACGGCGCCGGCGCCGAAGTGCGTGGCGTCACCGGCATCACGGTGTTCTCCGGCATGTTGGGGGTCACCCTGTTCGGGCTGTTCCTGACGCCGGTGTTCTACGTCACCCTGCGGCGCCTGGTGGCGCGCAAAGCACAGCCACAGACCGTCTGAACGCGGCGTTAAAATGCAAAAAGGTCGGGCATTGCCCGACCTTTTTTTATGCATGCGAACCGCGATTATTTGTCGGCGGTTTCAGCCTCTTGCGCGGCGGCGTACTCCGCGCAGGCGCGCTTGTCGCCCCGCTCCAGTTCGGCCAGCGAATCGGCCACGGTGTGGCGCGCCAGCACCGCAAGCGAAGCCTGCTCGGCCTCGTTCACCACCGATTTGAAATACCAGCAGGCGTTGGCGCTCACCAGGCAACGGGCCGGTACTTCAGGGCGGGAAGCCCAGATGCGCTTATCGTCGATCACCGCCAGATAGATGTCCCGCAGGGTGATCTCTTCCGCCGGGCGGCCGAGATGGATAGAGCCGTTTCGGCCCAGGGTGGAAACGATGATGCCGTCTTTGGTCAGCGGGACCATCAGTTTGCGGATAAAACTGGGGTTGGCTTCCAGAGCGGCGGCGAGGGTGGCGCTTGTCGAACGCATGCCCTGCTTCTCAGCTACGGCGACGCTAAGGACCATTTGCAACGCTGTCGGAAAGCGAAAATCTAACATGTCGTTATCTCTGCGAGACGAAATACTCGGGTTTGGCCGGTGTGGCGATTGGCACCGAACACACCGCTTAATTGCACAATAATATAACAAACGCGGGGGCTTTTTTGAAGTTTTGCCCAGTGATATCGCACGCAGACATTAGAACAATCGCAAATTTTTGGCAGGCAGAAAACAGAAACCCGCGTCAATGTTAACGCCGCTCGCTTAACCGGGTTAAACGATCAGAACTAACACTGCCCGCGGGCTTAATTCGAATGTGGCGATCAGGCTCTGTTCAGCACCAGTTGCCCGTTTTTATCCAACGGGATTTGCGTGCCCGGATCGTGATCCATGCGGATCTTGCCCTGCTGATTACCGATCTTGTAAGTCACGTCATAACCCAGCATTTTCTGGGACTTGTCGTAGACCGTTTTGCAACGCTGCTGAACGCTGGTGCTGACGTCGTTGTTCTGCATCGCCCCTTGCACCTGGTTGCCGGCATAGCCACCGCCCAGCGCGCCGACCACGGTCGCCACGTCGCGCCCCCGACCGCCACCGAACTGGTGGCCGATCACGCCGCCCGCCACTGCGCCCAGCACAGAACCGGCGATGCGGTTTTCATCCTGCACCGGCGCACGGTGCGTAACGGTGACGTTGCGGCATTCCTGACGCGGCGTTTTGATGGTTTCTTTAATCGGCGTTGCGGCGAGCACCTGCGCGTACTGCGGACCGGCAGAAAAAACGTCCAGGCTGGCTACTGCTGCAATCCCCAGAGCGGCAGCGACACCAATTCCAACACCGGCTAACATTGACTTGTTCACAGGAAACCTCCTGAAAGTGTTACCACGCATTTTTTCCGGGGTCTGTGACCGGCTGGCACCGCGCTTATTATTTTGCGCATGGGCGGCTTGCGGTATCCCGGTTTACGGCGTGCGCGACGCGCCGTCTGTAAACGAGGTAAAGTCTGCACAATGATCTGAGGACCCGCAATAAGACAAGGGGACCAAAAATGCGGGAAAACGGCCGTTTTCCCGTTGTTTAGGAGGAATCTTAAGAATTTTACCCATGTCGACGACAGCTTATGCTGAAGAATCAAGCAACCGCCGCCGTTCGCCTCGCGCCGCCCAAAAAAAACCCGCGCGGGCGAACCGGCGCGGGTTGATCGACAAAGGCAGGATCAGTGCATTTTCAGACGCGGGCGGATCACCCGGTTGATGCCGCCCACCAGCATCATCAGGCCGGTTTTGATATAGCCGTGCAACGCCACTTGGTGCATGCGGTACAGCGAGATGTAAACGAAACGCGCGATGCGCCCTTCCACCATCATCGAGCCGCGCATCAGGTTGCCCATCAGACTGCCGACGGTGCTGAAGCGCGACAGCGACACCAGCGAGCCGTGGTCTTTATACACGTATGGCTTCAGCGTCTGGCCGTTCATCAGCGCCAGAATATTGGTGGCGCAGCGCGAAGCCATCTGGTGCGCCGACTGGGCGCGCGGCGGCACGAAACCGCCCCCCTCTTTCGGGCAAGAGGCGCAGTCGCCGATGGCGAAGATGTTCGGATCGCGCGTGGTCTGCAGCGTCGGCTCCACCACCAACTGGTTGATGCGGTTGGTTTCCAGGCCGCCGATGTCTTTCATGAAGTCCGGCGCCTTAATGCCGGCCGCCCACACCATCAGATCGGCGTCGATAAACTCGCCGCCCTTGGTGTTCAGGCCTTTGGCGTCCGCGCTGGTCACCATGGTGTTGGTCAGCACGCGCACGCCCAATTTGATCAGTTCCTGGTGCGCAGCGGCGGAAATGCGCGGCGGCAGCGCCGGCAGAATGCGCTCGCCGGCTTCCACCAGCGTCACGTTGAGCGCGCTGTTGTCCAGGCCTTCGAAACCGTAGCTGTGCAGCTGCTTGACCGCGTTGTGCAGTTCGGCGGACAGCTCAACGCCGGTGGCGCCGCCGCCGACGATAGCGATGTTGACCCGCTCTTTTTGCCCCGGCTGCGCCGAGAACTTCAGGAACAGGTTGAGCATTTCGTTGTGGAAACGACGTGCCTGATGTGGGTTATCCAGGAAGATGCAGTGCTCTTTCACGCCCGGCGTACCGAAATCGTTCGAGGTGCTGCCCAGCGCCATCACCAGGATGTCGTACGGCAATTCGCGCGCCGGCACCAACTCGCCGCCCTGCTCGTCGCAGATCTGCGCCAGCTGCAGCGTTTGCGTCTCGCGGTTGATGTTGGTCAACGACCCCAGCTGGAAGCTGAAATGGTGGTTGCGCGCGTGCGCCAGGTAGCTGAGCGCATCCACGCCGTCATCGAGGGAACCGGTTGCCACTTCGTGCAACAGCGGTTTCCACAAATGGCTGTGGTTGCGATCCACCAGCGTGATCTCCGCTTTGTTCTTGCGGCCAAGTTTATGGCCCAGGCTGGTCGCCAGCTCCAGACCACCGGCGCCGCCGCCAACAATAACGATTTTCTTCTTTGGCGTTGTCAAAATAACCCCCTAAATGTGAACCATTTGTTATTCCAGGGTAAATAAATAATATCCTTAGAATACATAGGGTTCGCTTAAAATAAATCGGCTCTCTAAGGCCAGAATAACATGCGAGGTTATTTGGTCATACCAAAATTGACGTACATCAATTTTTTTTGGTTAAAGGCTGGACGAGGGGATTTTTTGGGGATTGCGATTCAAATAGTTAGCGCTGAGTCACAGTTTTAAATTTTGCCGATTGCCACACGGAATCTTGCTTTGACGCACAAAAAAGCCGCACTTTCCGTCGGTGAAAAACGGGGAGCGCGGCTCGCGGCAGCGTTATGAAACTGTTAACCCAGTGCCTTGAACGCCTTGATCCGCTGCAGATGCGGAGAGATGTTTTTGAACTTGTGCGTCTGCTGTTCATCCCACACGATTTCGTAGTAGTGATGCAGCAATTCGGCGCTGCGCCGGTTATCCAGCACCTCGTCGTGCCGCGACAGCACCACCAGACAGCGATCGCGATTTTTCTCGCGGAAATCCTCCACGCACTTGGTGGCAATATCGCGGTACTCTTCCGGCCGGTCTATCTTGCCGTGCATGTGCTCTTCCGGGTACAGATTGGGATTGAACATCGCCTGGCGAATGCCGCACAGAAAGCCGATGCGCTCCGCCCAGAAACCGCCGAGGCCGACCCCGCAGATCAACGGATGCGCATCGCCGCCCTGCTGCACCGCCTTGTCCACCTCTTTCAACAGATGCTGCATGTCGTGACGCGGATGCAGCGTGCTGTAGCTGATGAAGCGCACGTCCGGATCGATAAACTGCAGCTGTAACACCTTTTCATGATTGCCGGGACTGGTGGAATCGAAGCCGTGCAAATAGATAATCATGTGGATCCTCGCAACAAGCCAAGGGCCGCGGGCGCGGCCCTCATCATTTCCGCTCTGCGCCGCGATGCGGCGCCTGGATTCACCCTTGCGAACGCTGCTTGTGCTCCTCCCAGCGTTCGCTCAGCGCGCTGAGCGCCTTGTGCGCCTGCTGCCAGCGCTCGGAGTCGCGCAGTTCCTGACGGGTGAACTGACCGCGATGATATAACCGCTTCACCTTCTCTGCTTTGACCGGGGACAGGTTATCCAGCACGCTGACCGCACCTTCGCGGTGGTTGCACACCAGGATCATGTCGCAACCGGCATCCAGCGCCGCCTGGCCGCGCTCGGCGTAGCTGCCCATGATCGCGGCGCCTTCCATCGACAGATCGTCGGAGAAAATCACGCCGTCGAAGCCCAGCTCCTGACGCAGGATCTGCTGCAGCCAGTATGGCGAGCCGCTGGCCGGACGCGGGTCCGCTTCAGTATAGATGACATGGGCCGGCATGACGGCGTCCAACAGCTGGCGGTTGATCAGCTCGCGGAAGATCGCCATGTCGTGCTCACGGATCTGCGCCAGCGGCCGCGGATCGCGCGGGGTTTCCTTGTGCGAATCGGCGCTGACGGCGCCGTGCCCCGGGAAGTGTTTGCCGGTGGTTTTCATGCCGGCGCTGTGCATGCCGAGGATAAAGCGTTCCGCCATCGCCAGCGCCTGCTGCGGATCGCTGTGGAACGAACGTTCGCCGATCGCCGCGCTGCCGTGGCCGATATCCAGCACCGGCGCAAAGCTGATGTCGATATCCTGCGCGATCATCTCCGCCGCCATCAGCCAGCCGGCCTCCTGCGCCAGACGGCCACCTTCCTGCGCATCGTGCAACGCGGCAAACGACTGCGCCGCCGGTAAACGGGTGAAGCCCTCGCGGAAGCGCTGTACGCGCCCGCCCTCCTGATCTACCGCCACCACCAGCCGATCGTGCGATTCGGCGCGGATCTGGCGCACCAGCTCACGCAACTGCTCCGCATCGTGGAAGTTGCGGGTGAACAGGATCAATCCGCCAACCAGCGGGTGTTTCAATATTTCGCGTTCTTCTGCATCCAGCTCGTAGCCGGCGACATCTAGCATTACTGGGCCCACGGGCACCTCACTTCATTATTGTTCGTTCAGAATTCGGATGATGATAAACAAAGTCGCCGGCGCACCGCCGCGCCCCAGCGCAAAAATTCGGCGTCGCCGCTCTGCTGCCAGCGCACTTCAAACCACAGCAGCATCAGATAATCCACCCACGGCAGCCAGCGGCGCACCTGCGCCTGCAGCCGGGCGACGTCGTGATAGCCCTGGCGCGCGTAGTGCTGCAAAAAGCGCTGCTGTTGGGCGGCCGACCAACCGTTGGCGCGAAACAGCGCGGCGATATCCAGCGCCACGTCGCCGTCGGCGGCATATTCCCAGTCGATCAGCCGCAGCCCCGCGCCGGTGGCGAGCAGATTGCCCGGATGAATGTCCATGTGCAGCGGCGCCAGGCGCAGCGGCCGTGGCAAGGCGCTGCGTAAAAAATGACGCTGCAGGCGCAGCCAGTCAGGGGTTAAACGCCGCCTATCCAGTTGCTGCCAGTAGCGGAGGAACTGCCGTCGCAGATCCAGTCGGTAACCGCTGAGCGGCCGCCGATGCAGTTCCGCCGCCATCGCCGCCAGCTCGCCGCGCTGATTCAGCGCCGCAAACTCGGTATCTGTGACGACGTCACCTTCGAGCCACTCGAGGATAAGCCACTGATTATTCTGTGCGAAAACCCGTGGCCCCAGCCCTGGCGCGCAGCGGCGCAGGACCCGCGCTTCCCGCTGGCGGCTCACGCCCAGCGCACGCTTTTCCGCACTGTGCTGCCGCGCCAACAGCGTGATGCCCGCGCCGTCGATGCGCCAGCTCTCGCCGGTCAGCCCCTGCACCGGGCTAAAATGACAACCGGCGGTATTCACCGCCGGCAGTCTGGTTTCCATCAATCGTCGCAGCGCGGCCTCAGCGTTTAACGGCGCCATTGCCCGACCAGACGATCTCGCCGGTTTGCACCAGCATCAGCTGCATATCCAACGCCGGCGACTTCACGTCGCCGCTGACGTCGCTGTACAGCACGTACTGCGCGCCGACGATGCGCGCCAGGCCAATCGCCTTGCTGCGCGAACCGAAGCTGTCATCCGCCGACAGGCCCAGCGTTTGTCTGGCGCTGGTCAGCTTCGCTTCCGGCACCACGCTGAAGGTGGAATTCGACGCCAGCGCCTTATACAGCGCCGCGGTGGCTTTGCCCATCTGCAGCGAACCATTGGTGTTGTTCTTGACGCTGTCCAGCAGCAGCACGCTGCCGGCCGTGACGCCATCGGCCTTCAGCATCTGCCCCACCAGCGGCTGAACGCTGCCCAGCCAGTCAAGCTGCTGGATTTTCGGCGGCTGCGGCACCGGCTCGGTGGTTGGCGGCTGTGGCTGCTCGACCGGCGTCGTCGGTTGATCCGGCTCGACGGTGACGGGCGGCAGCGGCTGATCCGGCTCAGGCGGACGCGACAGACAGCCGCTCAGGGTTAATGCGGCCAGCGCCACTAAGACGTACTTTTTCATGCTTTTTCTCCAAACCTGGCAAGCGCTTACAGGTACAGATACAGACGCGCGCTTTTGGCGTCCAGGTTGCCGTTAATCGAGTAGATTTTGGCGTCCGAGTCGGGCGCCACGACGATCTCGCGCGGTTTCTCGAAGGGACGAATATCCAGCCCCTGCGCGTCGTACCAATAGAAACGATAATGTACGGTGACCGGCGTCGGCTGGCTGTTATTGAGCACCGAGGTCGCCATCACCCGCCCGGAGGCGTTCGAAATCGAGGGCGTATCGGCCAAAATGCCGGCGGTCAGCACCGAAGGATCCATCACCACCGTCTGCCCTTGGTTGACCGCGATGCCGGGCGGTGAACTGCATCCCATCAGCAACGCGGCGGGCAGCGCCAACGCCATCAGACCACGCAGAGTTTTTTTACCGCGCATGATTTCCTCGCTTAACGTGACAACAGCGGCCCCAGCGAGCGGCCACCGACCAGGTGCATATGAATATGATAGACCTCCTGACCGGCGTGGCGGTTGCAGTTGACGATCAGGCGATAGCCGTCTTCGGCGATGCCTTCCTGTTCGGCGATCTTCGCCGCGGCGGTGATCATGCGGCCCAGCGCGGCTTCGTGCTCCACGGTCACATCGTTGACGGTTGGGATCAGCACGTTGGGAACGATCAGCACATGGGTGGGTGCCTGAGGGGAGATGTCACGGAAAGCGGTGACCAGTTCATCCTGATAAACCACATCAGCAGGGATTTCGCGGCGGATAATTTTACTGAAAATCGTTTCTTCGGCCATCTGGCGTTCCTTGTTTTACACAATTAGCTGTACGCAGTATGAGTGACAAATTCTACTGCTTTCAACCTGATTGCGCACTTTCCGCGTCGAGTGCTGCAGATTCGCGCAGGCCGGCGCCCCGTTTGTGCATCTTTTCACTTTGGTTATTCACTATTGTTGCTTTACTTGCCCTGTGCCGCCGCCAATAGTAACCCCATGATTAACAAAGAGTAGAGGGTGTTATGCCACTGAGGATTTCGGCGCTGTACGCGCTGTTGCTGAGCGCTGCCGTTCAGGCGGCCACGGCGGGCGGTATCGATCTGCGGGCTAACCAAGAGCCGATACGCGCAGAGCCGAACCCGGCCGCTATCGCACTGATTCCGGCGAATTTTCACTTTGCCGTGCCCGGCAAGCTGACGGTGGCGGTGGCGTTCGAGAATTCTCCGCCGCTAGCGCTGTTCGCCGAGGACAATAAAACGCTGATCGGCAGCGATCCGGACATCGCCCGCCTGGTGGCCGACAGCCTCGGGCTGGCGCTGAATCTGGTGCCTACCTCCTGGGAGGATTGGCCGCTGGGCATCAGCGCCGGCAAATACGATGCGGCGATCTTCAACATCGCCGTCACCAAGCAGCGCAAGACCAAATTCGACTTCGCGACCTATCGGGTGGACACGCTGGGCTTTTACGTCAAATCCACCAGCCACATCACCTCGATCAACCGGCCGCAGGACGTCGCCGGGCTGCGGATCATCGTCGGATCCGGCACCAATCAGGAAAACATACTGCTGGGATGGGATAAGCAAAACCGCGCCGCCGGGCTGCCGCCGGTACAGCCGATCTACGTGACCGACGACGCCGCCACCAACCTGAGCATTCAGTCCGGGCGCGCCGACGCGTTCTTCGGCCCCCACTCCATCGGCGCCTACAAGGCGGCGCTGACCGGCAAAACCAAAATGGTCGGCATCGGCCCCAACGTGGCCTACGTGGCGGTTACCAGCAAGAAAGACAATGGGCTGGTGAACGCCATCAACGCCGCCATCAACGGCGTCATCGTCAGCGGCGAATACGCGCAGGTGCTGGAGCGCTGGGGCGAAGGCGATGAAAAGGTCGAGCGTTCCGCCATCAACCCGCCGGGCATCGGCGACTAGCCGCCGATCAGCTGCGGCGCGTGCCGGCGCATCCACTCGGCCAGCGAGTCGAGCGTCGGCCGCAGCGATTTGCCGAGTGCGGTGACCTGGTACTCCACCCGCGGCGGCACTTCGGGAAATACCTGCCGCGTCACCAGGCCGCGCAGCTCGAACAGCCGCAGCTGGCGCGTCAGCTCTTTTTGCGCAATGGGCGCCACCGCCCGCTGCAGCTCACTGAATCGCACAGGGCCGTCGATCACGATCAGCCGGTACAGGATCGGTATCGCCCATTTGCCCGACACCAGATTGACGAAGTCCACCATCGGGCAGGATTCGCCCGCCGCCGGCAACGCCGCCAAATTATTTTCCGCCGCTAATGGCGCTTGTGCCGTCATTTCATCCCACCTCGCCCTTTAGTATCCAAAAGGTGCCTACTATGCAAAAGGAACTATAGCGCAAATAATGCCGCAACTAACGCTAAAGAGGAATCGGTTATGTCACGACTGCAAGGCAAATACGCATTGATTACCGGCGGTACCAGCGGCATCGGGTTGGAAACCGCCCGCCAGTTCATCGCCGAGGGCGCGACGGTGGCGATCACCGGGCGTAGCCAAAGCGCCCTGGACTCGGCGGGCCAGGCATTGGCGGGCAAGGCACTGTTGCTGCTGAGCGACGCCGGCGATATCCCGCAGCAGCGCGAACTGGCGCAGCGGCTGGGGCAACGGTGGCCGCGGCTGGACGTGCTGTACATCAACGCCGGCGACGTAACGCATCGCCCGCTGCAGGAGTGGGATGAGCAGAGCTATCAGCGGCTGATGGACATCAACCTGAAGGGGCCATTTTTTCTGATCCAGGCGTTGCTGCCGCTGCTGGCCAACCCGTCTTCGGTGATCCTGTGCGGTTCGGTCAGCGCCCATATCGGCCTGCCGCAGAGCAGCGCCTACGCCGCCAGCAAAGCCGGCTTGCTATCGCTGGCCAGAACGCTGTCCGGCGAGCTGCATGCGCGCGGCATTCGCCTTAACGGCCTCAGCCCCGGCCCGACCGAAACCCCGGCATTGGGAAAACTGGGGTTGGCGGAAGCGGATGAGCAGATATTGCGTGACGATATCCGCGCGCTGGTGCCGATCGGCCGCATGGGCAGCGCGCTGGAACTGGCCAAAGCGGCGGTGTTTCTGGCGGCGGACGAATCGGCGTTTATGGTCGGCGCCGAGCTGCAGATGGACGGCGGCGTGGGGAATTTATAATTTAGCGACGCGGCCGCGCCCCGCGCGGCCCATAAGATCACCCCAGCCCAGGGATATCGACGCCGAAGGTCTGCAACAGCAGCACCACGTTGAGCAGTACGATCACCACCGTGCCGACCACCGCCGCCAGGCTGGTCCAGCGGCCGTTGGCGAACTCGCCCATGATGTCGCGGCGACGGGTGAACATCACCAGCGCGATCATCGGCGCCGGCAGCGCAAGGCTCAGCACCACCTGGCTGTAGACCAGTGCGTCGGTGGCGTTGACGCCCATCGCCACCACGATAAACGCCGGCACCATGGTCACCAGGCGGCGCACCCACACTGGAATGCGGAAACCGACGAAGCCCTGCATGATCATTTGCCCAGCCATGGTGCCCACCACCGAGCTGGAAATGCCGGAGGCGATCAGCGACGCGAGGAAGATGCCGGCGGCCGCCGCACCGAACAGCGGCGTCAGCGTATGGTAGGCGGTGCCAATTTCGGCCACGTCGCTGTTACCCGCGTGGAAAGCGCTCGAGGCCATGATGACCATCGCGATATTCACCAGCCCGGCGAGCGCCAGCGCGATCACCACCTCAATATTGGAGAAACGCAGCAGCTTGCGCCGCTCGCCGTTGTCGCTCGCCGGGCTGCGGTGCTGGGTCAGCCCCGAGTGCAGGAAAATGGCGTGCGGCATCACGGTGGCACCGATAATGCCGACGGCGATGGTCAGCGCCTGCGCATCCGGCAGTTGCGGCGTCACCATGCCGATCCCGGCCGCCTGCCAATCCACCGGCACAATGAACATCTCTACCAGGTAGCACAGCGCGATGATGCCCACCAGACCACCGATCATCAGCTCGACCGGGCGGAAACTTTTTTTTCCACCATCAACAGCGCATAGGTGATCACCGCCGTCACCCCCATCCCCGCCAGCAGCGGCATGTGGAACAGCAGCGCCAGCGCGATCGCCCCGCCAAGAAACTCCGCCAGATCGGTGGCCATCGCCGCCACTTCGCTGAGCAGCCACATGCCGATCACCACCGGCCGTGAAAACTGGTCGCGGCACATCTCCGCCAGATTGCGGTTGGTGACGATGCCCAGCTTGGCCGACAGCGCCTGAAACAGCATGGCGATCAGGTTGGCCATCACCACCACCCACAGCAGGCTGTAGCCGTATTTCGCCCCGGCCTGAATGTTGGTGGCAAAGTTGCCGGGATCCATATAGGCAATAGAGGCAATCACCGCCGGGCCGGCAAACAGCAGCGGCGTAAAGGCACCGCGCTTGCGTCCGGCAAGGGCGGCGCCAATCGCAATGTTGGTCCGTTCGGTTAACGATGGAGTGGTTGCCGCATCACGCATGAAGTACCCTCAATCTTTTACTGGTTATTTTTCCACCTATCATGCTGACAATGTAGCATCGGCTACACTTTATGCAACAGGCGAAATTCATTGGCTTTGTGTAAAGATATTTCTAACTACCACAATGCGTGGCATCGAATTGATAATGTGTGCTATTTGGACTAACTTAGGGCAACCCTCCCCGCATTGCCGGGAGATGCCATTTTTATGCTTACAGGACGCCCCACGCTATGGTTACCCGCGCGCCAGATAACGCCGACCGCCACGCCCAGACCGACATGCCGGACGAGGCTGAGCACGCCCTGCGTTTTAGCCGCGCCCGCGAAGCGCAGTCCAATGCGCTGATCGAAGATTACGTTGAGCTGATCGCCGATTTGCTGCAAAGCACCCGCGAAGCCAGAACCACCGACATCGCACGCCGCTTCGGTGTGTCTCACCCGACGGCGATCAAAAATATCGCGCGGCTGAAAAGCGCTGGACTGGTGGAATCGCGCCCTTATCGCGGGGTGTTTTTAACCGAGGAAGGCGAGCAGCTGGCGCAGAAGGTGCGCCGCCGTCACCGCATCGTGGTCGATCTGTTGATGTGCCTCGGGGTGCCGAGCGAAACTGCCGAGCTGGACAGCGAAGGGATTGAACACCATATCTCGGACGAAACGCTGGCGGTGTTCGAGCATTACCTGCAGCAACACGCCAAACCCTGACTCCCGGAGCGCCGATGCGCTACGCCGTGCGGCACATCCATGATCTGCGCCTGGTGGTTTTCGCCGAAGCCGGGCCGCTGTTGAAAGACGAAAACGACGTCAGCCTGTTTATCGCGCCCGCCTTTGAGCACAATGCCGGGATGATTGCCCTTCCCATCAACCGCCTCGACGCCGCCTTCTTCCAGCTCAGAAGCGGCATTGCCGGCGCCGTATTGCAGACATTCATCAACTACCGCCTGCGCGTGGCGCTGCTGGGCGATGTCTCCCCCTGGCTGACGCAAAGCAACACGCTGCAAGACTTTGTGCGTGAAGCCAATCGCGGCGAACAGGTCTGGTTCCTCCCTTCTCTCGCCGAACTCGAACAGCGGCTTGGTGCCTGATAGAAAAGGTTCATCGCGCTTTACCGGGAAGTGCTGCTTTGATTTTCAGGAAGAAGTAAGCGTTATCCCGAAAACCATGGGCCATTCGCTTCACCACTTTTATCTTATTGTTCATCCCTTCCAGTATGCGGATATGATCACTCTTCCTCATTTTGATATTTCAAGGAGATGTAGTTGCATGCAAAACCACAGCTCCCAAGGCATTACTCCTTTTCTGAACAAAAATCACCCTGTCAGATTCATAGTTACCACCGGGGTAACATATCCTGATATTGGTCCCTAAATCGGGATCATCAACATCTGCACCAGAACAGCTTTTGTAACTTCCTGATGCGTAAGAATAGTGGACCGTATAACTGGACGTTTCGCCTGGCACCAGATACGTAATTGTGATTATTGGAATCAAAAAAATAAATAACAAAGAAACGCAAGCGCCACCATAAAACTTTAGATAATCAATGTACTTATTGCTTTTAACAGCACCTTTATTTATAAAATACAATGAAATAAATAGGGACAACACCATCGCAGAAACAATCATGCAGCGACTCGTTGAAACACGGAGAAAAGTGATTTGATAAATTTCTCGCTTCCATACGATGAATAGAAAAACAACAATTAGAAATGATATGGTCGCAGCGAAGAGAAACGGATAGGAATACTTTTTCACTCGAAGAATCCTTCTTACAAAATCCTTGTTATAGGTATAGACATTAGACCTATGTTGTTGGGACTACACGTCAACGCAACAGTCTTAAGTCGGTTTAACGGCGAAGTCCCGCGCAGTTTTGCACAATAATTCGATCTCATCCATTACAGACCTGCTCTGGTGCGGGTTCGTTCTACTTTGGACCTTGCAAAAAAAGGGAGGCTTTCGCCTCCCTTGGTAACTCCCCTGCCTGAATCAGTGATTACGGATGTATTCGTCCATATCGGTTTTCAGGTTGTCGGACTTGGTGCCGAAGATGGCCTGCACGCCGGAGCCCGCGACGACTACGCCGGCTGCGCCCAGTTTCTTCAGGCCCGCCTGGTCAACTTTGGACACGTCGGCCACACTGACGCGCAGACGGGTGATGCAAGCATCCAGGTTAGTGATGTTTTCTTTACCGCCGAAGGCCTGAACCAGCGCCGCGGACATTTCGGAACCGCCCTGCGCAGTCTGCTCGGCAGCGGTGTCTTCACGGCCCGGGGTTTTCAGATCCAGCTTGGCGATCAGCACGCGGAAGATGGTGTAGTACACCAGACCGTAGATGATGCCGACGATTGGGAACAGCCAGATTTTGCTGCTGTTGCCGCTCAGTACGATAAAGTCGATCAGGCCGTGCGAGAAGCTGGTGCCGTCACGCATGCCCAACAGGATGCAGATTGGGAACGCCAGACCGGCCAGGATAGCGTGGATCACGTACAGGATCGGCGCGACGAACATGAAGGAGAACTCGATCGGCTCGGTGATACCGGTCAGGAACGAGGTCAGCGCGGCGGAGATCATGATGCCGCCGACTTTCGCGCGGTTTTCCGGCTTGGCCGAGTGCCAGATAGCGATGGCCGCAGCAGGCAGACCGTACATTTTGAACAGGAAGCCGCCGGACAGTTTGCCCGCGGTTGGGTCACCCGCCATGTAGCGAGGGATGTCGCCGTGGAATACCTGGCCCGCCGCGTTGGTGAATTCACCAATTTGCATTTGGAACGGTACGTTCCAGATGTGGTGCAGACCGAACGGCACCAGAGCACGCTCAACCACGCCGTAAATGCCGAAGGCCACGACCGGGTTCTGATAAGCCGCCCACTGCGAGAAGGTCTGGATAGCCGTACCGATCGGCGGCCAGATGAAGGACAGCACTACGCCAAGAACGATCGCCGCCAGACCGGAAATGATCGGCACGAAACGCTTACCGGCAAAGAAGCCCAGGTATTCCGGCAGTTGAATGCGGAAGAAGCGGTTGAACATATAGGCCGCGATGGCACCGGAGATAATCCCCCCGAGCACACCGGTATCCGCCAGGTGTTTGGCCGCAATCTCTTCAGCCGGCAGGTGCAGCACCAGCGGCGCAACCACCGCCATGGTTTTCACCATGATGCCGTAGGCCACCACCGCCGCCAGCGCGGAAACGCCGTCGTTGTTGGTAAAGCCCAGAGCGACGCCGATGGCGAAAATCAGCGGCATGTTGGCGAAGACTGAACCGCCCGCTTCCGCCATCACGTGGGAGACTACCGCAGGTAGCCAGCTAAAGTTGGCGGAGCCGACGCCCAGCAGGATACCTGCGATAGGCAACACGGACACCGGCAGCATGAGCGATTTACCTACTTTTTGCAGGTTTGCAAATGCGTTCTTGAACATAGTTGAGTGTGCTCCTGAGTAATAATGCTTTGCTACTTCTTGTCGCGATGATTCGCGCTGCAAGGGGGGGAGAAAAACCCCTGCAATTCAGGGTGTCTGAGCACCCCTTGAATTTATTACGCAGAGTAAAATAAATAGCCTGCGCAATGTTTGATGACAATCACGTTTCGATGATCGAGCCGCGGTAACTTTGCATAAACCGGCTGTTTTTTGGCAAAACAGGCCAAAAAACACGCATCAATCCCCTGAAACGGGAGGAAACCTTACCCGTTTCAGTGATTAATTACGAGCTTAAAAAAAATTACGCAGACAATGACCTACAGCTATAGCCTAGGTCAAAGATCACAGATCGAGGTGAAATAAGCGTGAAAAGTTGGCGGTGGTGGCTTCGGCCAGTTGTTCCAGGCTCACGCCCTTCAATACCGCCATGTATTCAGCCACATCGCGCACATAGGCGGGTTGGTTTTCTTTGCCGCGATGCGGCACCGGCGCCAGATAAGGCGAGTCGGTTTCCACCAGAATGCGATCCAGCGGCACATAGCGGGCCACCTCACGCAGCTGTTCGGCGTTGCGGAAGGTCACGATGCCTGAGAAGGAGATGTAGAAGCCCAGATCCAGCAGAGCTTCGGCCGTGGCCAGATCTTCAGTGAAGCAGTGAAGTACGCCGCCGCAGTCCTGTGCCTTCTCTTCACGCAGGATCGCCAGCGTGTCCGCGCGCGCATCACGAGTGTGGACGATCACCGGCTTGTTCAGATCCCGGCCGATGCGGATATGTTCGCGGAAAGAGTCCTGCTGCAGCTCAAGGTTATCTTTCTGGTAGAAGTAATCGAGCCCGGTTTCCCCCAGCGCTACCACCTGCTCCGCCGCCGCCAGGCGGCGCAGCTCGGCGTACTCATACCCCTCTTCCAGATTGAGCGGATGCACCCCGCAGGAGAAGGCCACGTCGTTGCGCTCGCCGATCAGCTCGGTCATGGAACGGTAGCCCGGCAACGTGGTGGCGACCGCCAGTACATAGCCGACGTCGCGCGCTTTGGCTTTGGCCAGCGCATCGTCCACATTCTGGTGCAGAGTTTGATAATCCAGACTGTCAAGGTGGCAATGAGAATCGACTAACAACATAATTTTTAACTCTTTTACTTTACAGCGAATGAAGTTGGGAATAGCCGGCGGCGCCAAGCATCTGTTCCCAGCGAAGTAACTGTTCGGTCAGCAGCAGCTCGCGATTGACGCCCACTACGCTGAGCAGCTGATGGCGGCAGTTCAGCCACTGCTGCACAATCTGCTGCAGCGAGACGCTGCTCAGCAGGCTGGCCAGCTGATGCACCAGCGGCTGCTGATCCTGATTCAATACATAGTGATGCGCACCCTGCTGCCACTTCATCGCGTCCACCAGCAGCGCGCACAGCCAGTGCAGGCGCTCGGCGACGTCTTCATGGTTCAACACCGGCAACAGCGACAGCATATCGCGCTGCGGCAGCGCGGCGCTCAACGCAGCGCACAGGGCGCTGCGCTGTTGCCACTGCTGCGGCTGCAACAGCTGTTCGGCGGCCAGCGGCGCGCCGTCGTGCAGGCGCAGCGCCGTGAGGCGGTCCGTCTGAGATCCGGCCGCCTGCCTGCCCAGCCACTGCAGGCTGAGCTGCTCATCCGGGCTCGCCAAATGCCAGTACAGGCAGCGGCTGCGCAGCGTCGCCATCAGCCGCGACGGCTCACGGCAACCCAGCAGAAAATAGGTTTTCTCCGGCGGCTCTTCCAGCGTTTTAAGCAGCGCGTTGGCCGCCGCTTCGGTCAGCTGTTCCGCCTGCGGCAGCCAAATCACTTTGGCGCCGCCCTGCTGCGCGTGGGCGTACAGCGTTTCAATCACCTGACGGATCGGCTCAATGCCCAGGCTGCTCTTGCCCTTTTCCGGCGCCAGCACGTGATAATCCGGGTGGTTGCCCGCCAGCATCAGCCGGCAGCTGTGGCACTCGCCGCAGCTTTTTTCACCGTTGCGCTGCTGGCAGATCAACCAGCGGCTCAGGCCGTAGGCCAGCGCGTCGTCACCGTTGCCTGCCGCCGCGTGCAGCAGCAGCGCATGATGGCCGCGGCCGTCGGCGTACTGCCCAATCAGCTGGCGATAAGGGCCGTTCAACCACGGGTACCAGTTCATTATGCGCCTTCCTGCTGCCGCAGCCAGTGGCCGACGCAGTCGCGGATCGCCGCGGTCACCTGCTCCAGCGGCTGGGCGGCGTCGACGGTGACGATGGTTTCATCCTGCGCCGCCAGCTCGAGATAGCGAGCGCGGGTGCGCTCGAAGAACGGCAGCGCCTCCTGTTCGATGCGATCCAGCTGACCGCGCGCCTGTGCGCGTTGTAAGCCGACCAGCGGCGGCAGATCGAGATAGACCGTCAAATCCGGGTGGAAATCCCCCAGCACGGTGTCGCGCAGCGAGCTCATCAACTGCGGATCCACACCGCGACCGCCGCCCTGGTAAGCCTGTGAAGAGAGATCGTGGCGATCGCCCACCACCCAGGCGCCGCGCGCCAGAGCAGGTTTGATCACGGTTTCCACCAGCTGCACGCGCGCGGCGTACAGCATCAATACTTCGGCCTTGATGGTCGGCAATTCGCCGTCGATGCCGCGCTTGAACAGATCGCGCAGCTTCTCCGCCAGCGGCGTGCCGCCCGGCTCGCGGGTGAAGACGATGTCGCTGACGCCGTGTTCACGCAGCACATTGACCACCGTGTCGCGCGCGGTAGTTTTACCCGCGCCTTCCAGCCCTTCGATAACAACGAATTTACTTTTCATTCTTTTCCTTTAACGCCTGACGGTACACGCGCACCGCCTGGTTATGGCTCGCCAGATTGGTGGTGAAGGTATGCCCACCCTTGCCGTCGGCGACAAAATAGAGATATGGCGTTTTGGCCGGATTGGCGGCCGCCTGCAGCGAGGCCTCACCCGGCATGGCGATCGGCGTTGGCGGCAGGCCGGCGATCACATAGGTGTTGTAAGGCGTCGGCGTCTCCAGATCCTTGCGCGTGATGTTGCCATTATAGCTTTCGCCCATGCCGTAGATCACCGTCGGATCGGTCTGCAGGCGCATGCCGATGCGCAAACGGTTGACGAACACCGACGCCACCTTGCTGCGCTCTTCCGGCACCGCAGTCTCTTTCTCGACGATCGAGGCCATGGTCAGCAGCTCTTCCGGCGTTTTATACGGCAGGCTGGTGTCACGGCCGGCCCAGGCGGCCTGCAGCGCTTTGTTCATGCGCACGTGTGCGCGTTTGAGCAGCGCGATGTCGCTCATGCCGGCGGTATACTGATAGGTATCCGGGTACAAATGCCCTTCCGGCGTTTCTCCCGCAGGAATACCAAGCGCAGCGGCAATCTCCGCTTCGCTCTTGCCCGCCAGGGTATGCTTCAGGTATTTGGACTGCTGCAGCACCTGCTGCCAGTCACGCAGGCGTGAGCCCTCGATAAAGCGTGCAGTGAACTGTGCCTCTTTGCCGCTGGCCAACAGTTTCAGCATCTGGCGCACCGTCATGCCCGGCGTGAACCGGTAGGTACCGGCTTTAAACTCCGCCAACTCCGGCTCCAGTTTCAGCAACCACTGGAACCAGCGCCCGTTGCGCACCAGTTTATCGCGTACCAATAGCCCTTCCAGCGCCACCCGGCCGGTGCCGGCCGGCAGCTTGAAGATGGTTTCTTGCTGGATAGCCAGCGGCGTATCGGCAAAGCGTTCGATCTTCTGGTAGCCCCAAAACAGCAGTGCCAATACCAGAACAACAATAACAGACAGGACCTTCAGCTTTCTTTTCTTCATCAATCAGCCATGGTTAACAGTGTGGACGCAAAAAATCATACAGCTGGCGCGAATGATAACGCCATGATTGCGCAGCATTTACCGGCAGCAGCGGCATCAGCGCATTGCTCACCAGGACTTCGTCGGCATCGGCCAGCGTCGCCAACGGTTCACTGACGCAGTGCAGACGGTATTCCGAGCCCGCCAGCAGCGCGATCACCCGCCGCCGCATCAGGCCCGCGACGCCCGCCTGGCTCAGATCCGGGGTAAATACCGCTTTTCCCTTACGCCAGAACAAATTAGCCGCACAGCATTCCACCAGCATACCGGCAGTGTCAAGCACCAGCGCCTCGTCTGCGGCCGTCTGGTCAAGATGCGCGCGGATCAGCACCTGCTCCAGACGGTTCAAATGCTTCAACCCCGCCAGCAACGGATTGCGCGCCAGCGCCACCGGGCTGAGCGCAAGCGAGATGCCCTGCTCGCGCCACTGCAAATAGTGCGCAGGGTAACTGCTGCGGGCAACGATACGCGTCGGGTTTTCGCACCCCGCCGGGCTGTAGCCCCGTCCGCCGCTGCCGCGCGTCAGTATCGCTTTGACCACACCGAGCGGAATTGATTCGGCCGCCTGTGCCATCTCCCGCTCGAAAGCCAGCCAATCGGTGGCGGGCAGCATCAGCCGCTGCGCCGCTTGCTGCAGCCGCTCCAAATGCCAGGGCAGCAGCTCGATTTTGCCATCGATAACCCGGGCGGTAGTAAAGCATCCATCGCCGAACTGCAGGCCGCGATCGCTTGGCGCCAGTGCATCGTGGCGTTGTCCGTTAATCCAGTACATGCTTCCTCCTGTTGCCGGGTGATTTCATTACGCTCGCAGAATAGCAGGCGGCGAGACGATACGCAGCCCCGCCGGCGGCCAAACGACGGGCGTAAAAAAGCCCGGTTAAAAAACCGGGCTTTTCGTCAGCTATCCACAGCGCGAGTTACACTCGGCGGAAGATCAGCGAGCCGTTGGTGCCGCCGAAGCCGAAGGAGTTACACAGGGTGAACTCCATATCACTCACCTGGCGCGCTTCGTGAGGCACGAAGTCCAGATCGCAACCTTCATCCGGGTTATCCAGGTTGATGGTTGGCGGTACCGCCTGATCGCGCAGCGCCAGCACGGTGAAGATAGACTCGATCGCGCCTGCCGCACCCAACAGGTGGCCGGTCATCGATTTGGTAGAGCTCACCAGCACACGCTGGGCATCGGCACCGAAGACGGATTTCACCGCCTGCGCTTCCGCCTGGTCGCCCGCCGGCGTAGAAGTGCCGTGCGCATTGATGTAGCCGATTTGTGACGGGGTCACACCGGCGTCAAGCAGGGCATTTTCCATCGCCAGCGCAGCGCCTGCGCCATTTTCCGGTGGCGACGTCATGTGATAAGCATCGCTGCTCATCCCAAAGCCCACCACTTCGGCATAGATTTTCGCGCCGCGTTTTTTCGCGTGCTCGTACTCTTCCAGCACCATCATGCCGGCGCCGTCACCCAGCACGAAGCCGTCGCGGTCTTTATCCCACGGACGGCTCGCCGCCTGCGGGTTGTCATTACGGGTGGACAGGGCGCGCGCTGCGCCAAAGCCGCCGACGCCCAATGGGGTGCTGGCTTTCTCTGCCCCACCGGCCAGCATCACGTCAGCATCATTGTAAGCAATGATACGTGCCGCATGGCCGATGTTGTGCACACCTGAAGTACAGGCGGTGGCGATGGAAATGCTTGGGCCACGCATGCCGTACATGATTGTCAGGTGGCCTGCAATCATATTCACGATGGTGGATGGCACGAAGAACGGACTGATTTTCCGTGGGCCACCGTTGACCAGTGAACTGTGGTTTTCTTCGATCAAACCCAGGCCGCCGATGCCGGAACCGATCGCGGCTCCAATGCGGCTGGCGTTAGCCTCGGTGATGTCCAGACCTGCATCCTGCATGGCTTGCATGCCGGCAGCGATACCGTACTGGATAAAGGCATCCATCTTGCGCGCATCTTTGCGAGAGATGAAATCCTCAGAATTAAAATTCTTTACCAGGCCAGCAAACTTGGTCGCATAGGCAGTGGTATCGAAATGGTCGATCAGGCTGATGCCACTCTGACCGGCAAGAAGAGCGTTCCACGTGGACTCTACCGTATTGCCGACAGGAGACAACATGCCCAGTCCGGTCACAACTACTCGACGCTTAGACACGTTTGTCCTCCAGGGAGGGAAAAATATGACACTAGGGATAGAAAAAACTTAGGCGGTCGAACGACCGCCTAGATATGTTCTCTTACTGCTGGCTAGCGTTGATGAAATCAATAGCTGCCTGAACAGTAGTGATCTTCTCAGCTTCTTCGTCTGGAATCTCGGTGTCGAATTCTTCTTCCAGTGCCATTACCAGCTCAACGGTGTCAAGAGAATCAGCGCCCAGATCTTCAACGAAAGAAGCGTTGTTCAAAACTTCTTCCTGTTTAACACCCAGTTGCTCAACAATGATTTTCTTAACGCGTTCTTCGATAGTGCTCATACTCTTAAATTTCCTATCAAAACTCGCTTTCGCGATGGTTTTCGTAGTGTATAAAATGCTGAAAAAGATGCAACTAAATCCCGGCTGGTCAAACCACGATTTTACGCTATTTTGCGGTTTTTGCCTCAAATAACGCAAATGGTTTTCACATTTTTTAAATCATGTACATGCCGCCATTGACATGTAACGTTTCACCGGTGATATAGCCGGCCTCATCAGAGGCCAAAAATGCAACAGCGCTGGCGATTTCTTTAGCATCGCCCAGCCGGTTGGCTGGAACTGATGACAAAATGCCTGCGCGTTGATCATCTGTCAACGCCCGTGTCATGTCCGTCTCAATAAAGCCAGGTGCCACGACGTTGACCGTAATGCCACGCGAAGCAACTTCACGTGCCAAAGATTTGCTAAAACCAATCAGACCGGCTTTAGCCGCCGCGTAGTTCGCCTGCCCTGCGTTCCCCATGGTACCGACAACGGAACCGATGGTGATGATACGGCCAAACCGCTTTTTCATCATAGCGCGCATTACCGCTTTTGACAGGCGGAATACGGAAGTCAGATTGGTGTCGAGGATATCCTCCCACTCGTCATCCTTCATACGCATCAGCAGGTTATCACGCGTGATGCCGGCATTATTCACTAAAATGTCGATTTCGCCAAATTCGGCGCGAATCGATGCCAGCACGCTGTCGATAGATTGCGCATCAACAACGTTCAACATAAACCCTTTGCCGTTTGCGCCCAGGTAGCTGCTGATCGCTTCAGCGCCGCTCTCGCTGGTCGCGGTGCCGATCACTTTGGCGCCGCGTGCCACAAACGTTTCTGCAATAGCTCGGCCAATACCACGGCTCGCGCCGGTGACCAGAACGATTTTACCTTCGAAGCTCATCATTTTCCTCTTTATTGTTCAAGCGCCGCCGACAGGCTGGCGGTGTCGTTCACCGCCGCAGCCGTCAGGGTGTCAACAATACGTTTAGTCAGGCCGGTCAGCACTTTGCCCGGCCCCACTTCCAGCAGCGACGTCACTCCCTGTGCTGCGATAAATTCTACGCTCTCGGTCCAACGTACCGGGCTGTACAGCTGACGCACCAGCGCGCTGCGGATCGCTTCCGGATCGTTTTCAGTGCGCACGTCGACGTTATTCACCACCGGCACCTGCGGCGCGTTGAAGGTGATGTCCTGCAGCGCCACGGCCAGTTTGTCGGCGGCCGGCTTCATCAGTGCGCAGTGCGAAGGCACGCTCACCGGCAGCGGCAGCGCACGTTTGGCGCCGGCGGCTTTGCAGGCGGCGCCTGCGCGCTCAACCGCTTCTTTGTTGCCGGCGATGACCACCTGGCCCGGCGAGTTGAAGTTGACCGGAGAAACCACCTGCCCTTGCGCAGACTCTTCACACGCCTTGGCGATTGCGTCGTTGTCCAGACCGATGATGGCGTACATCGCGCCGGTGCCTTCCGGCACCGCTTCCTGCATCAGCTTGCCGCGCAGCTCGACCAGACGGATCGCCGCCTTGAAGTCCAGCACGCCGGCACAGACCAGCGCCGAGTATTCGCCCAGGCTGTGGCCCGCCATCAGCGCAGGCGCTTTACCGCCCTGCTGCTGCCAAACGCGGAAAATCGCCACCGAGGCGGCCAGCAGAGCCGGTTGGGTCTGCCAGGTTTTGTTCAGTTCTTCCGCCGGGCCTTGCTGCACCAGTTGCCACAGGTCGTAACCCAGGGCGGAAGAGGCTTCGCCGAAGGTTTCTTCGACGATCGGGAACTGTGCGGCCAACTCGGCCAGCATGCCAACGGTCTGCGACCCCTGGCCCGGGAAAACAAAAGCAAATTGCGTCATTTTTTCTTCCTGTCCAAATCAGAAACGAACCAGCGCCGAGCCCCAGGTAAAGCCGCCGCCGAAGGCCTCCAGCAGCACCAGTTGGCCACGCTGAATTCGCCCGTCGCGCACGGCTTCGTCCAGTGCGGAAGGCACCGAGGCGGCAGAGGTGTTGCCGTGACGATCGAGCGTCACCACCACTTTGTCCATTCCCATGCCCAGTTTTTTCGCCGTTGCGCTGATGATGCGCAGGTTGGCCTGGTGCGGTACCAGCCAATCCAGCTCGCTGCGGTCCATGTTGTTGGCCTGCAACGTCTCGTCGACGATGCGCGCCAGCTCTGTAACCGCAACCTTGAAGACTTCGTTGCCCGCCATGGTGACATAGGCCGGCTTGTCTTGATTCTGACGATCCTTGTACGGCAGCGTCAGCAGGTTGCCGTAGCTGCCGTCGGCATGCAGATGGGTAGACAGAATGCCCGGCGCTTCAGAAGCCCCCAGCACCACCGCCCCTGCGCCATCGCCAAACAGAATGATGGTGCCGCGATCTTCAGGATCCAGCGTGCGCGACAAGACGTCCGCGCCGATAACCAACGCATGTTTGACCGCGCCGTTTTTCACGTACTGATCGGCCACGCTGAGCGCGTAAGTGAAGCCGGCGCAGGCCGCAGCCAGATCGAACGCCGCACAGTCTTTGATGCCCAGCATTTGCTGCACCAGGCACGCCGCGCTCGGGAACGCGTGAGTGGTCGTGGTGGTCGCCACGACGATCAGCCCAATGTCTTCTTTAGCCACACCTGCCATTTCCAGCGCTTTCTCAGCGGCCTGGAAGCTCATCGTCGCAACGGTTTCATCCGCAGCGGCGATGCGACGTTCGCGGATACCGGTACGCGTGACGATCCACTCGTCAGAGGTATCCACCATTTTTTCCAAATCAGCATTGGTGCGCACTTGTACGGGCAAATAACTCCCCGTACCGAGAATCTTTGTATACATGTACGATCAGTCACTCTTAGGTAATACAGCCTCAAGGCGCGCAGCAATCCTTTCCGGGACTTGCCGCTGCACCGCCTGCACAGCCTGTTCGATTGCGACTGCAAACGCGTGAGGGTTCGCAGCGCCGTGGCTCTTGACTACGGTGCTGCGCAATCCTAACAGACATGCGCCATTATACTGGTCGGGGTTCAGGTGGCCGAACCGCTTAACCACCCGTTTTTGCAACCAACGGCCCAACAATTTCAGCCACCACGCTTGCTTGTTTCCGTCGCCGGACGATTTCAGCAGCGATAAGAACACCCTGACCACCCCTTCCATGGTTTTCAGGGTGACGTTGCCCACGAAGCCATCGCAAACCAACACGTCGGTCTTGCCGGTGAGCAGTTCGTTTCCTTCCAGGTAACCAATATAGTTGATTGCCGGAGTATTTTTTAGCACAGCGGCCGCTTCGCGGATATTATCCAGGCCTTTGGTCTCTTCTTCGCCAATATTCAGCAGCGCCACCCGCGGTTGCGCAATGCCGATCACCTCTTCCGCCATCACCGCACCCATCACGGCAAACTGCACCAGCATGGTGCTGTCGCACTCAACGTTGGCGCCCAGATCCAGCACCACGGTTTTACTGCGTTGCTGATTCGGGATCGCCGTCATCAGCGCCGGGCGTTCGATGCCTTCCAGCGGCTTGACCAACAGCTTCGCCAATCCCATCAGCGCACCGGTATTGCCGGCGCTGACGCAGCCCTGTGCATTTCCACTGCTGAGCTGCTCGAGCGCAATGCGCATCGACGTGCCGCGGCTGGCGCGTATCGCTTGTGAAGGTTTGGCGTCGCCGGCGATCACGGACTCGGCGGGCACGACTTGCAAACGCTCCAGAAGAACCGGATCGGCGTGGGCAAGCAAAGGGGAGATGACGTCGGGATTGCCGACCAGCAGGAGATGAAGCTGTAAATTAGAGGCCAGTGCCTGCAACGAAGCAGGCACTGTGACGCAGGGACCGAAGTCCCCGCCCATTGCATCTAACGCCAGGGTTAGACGAGTCAAGGTATCGCTACTTAGCCGATAACCTTGCGACCGCGGTAGAAACCGTCGGCAGTGATGTGGTGACGACGGTGAGTTTCACCAGATACTTTGTCTACAGACAGAGTAGTCGTGGTCAGAGCATCGTGAGAACGACGCATGCCACGCTTGGAACGGGTTGGTTTATTCTGTTGTACGGCCATGGACCTTACTCCTCAATTACTTACGCTTTAAACTGGCTAATACGGCAAACGGATTCGGTTTCTCCGCCTCGGGAGGCAGTTGGCCGAATACCATGTCCGCTTCGGACACTTCACAGTGTTCAGATTCATGTACCGGAACGACAGGCAGTGAAAGAATAATTTCGTCTTCAATCATTGCCAACAGATCGACTTCGCCAAACTCGTCAACTTCGATCGGTTCGTACGCTTCCGGTAATGCCTCAGCCTGCTCATCATTGACGACCGGGCTAAAACAATATGTTGTGTGAACCTGATGTTCGAACGGGACTCCACAGCGTTGGCACATCAACGTTACCGTGACGTCCGCATGCCCTGTTATCACCGCGAGGCGCTGATTGTCGATATTGAACGACAACGACACCTCGACATCACTGTCCACACTGACCACGGAGTCGGCAACACGAGTAACCTGCTCAGGCGCATAGACACCAGCATAGTCCAGGCGTTTCTGAGCGGTACGTACCGCATCAATGGTCAAGGGTAATTTTACCTTTTGCATAGGGCGCGCATATTAACTTTGTAACGACATAGAGTCAAAGAAAAAGGCCGTAAAACGGCTCCTTTCACCAATATTCGCTTCCACAGCGGCCGACAGTTTAAAATGCCGTACCCATTTACGCTACGGTTTGCGAAAAAAATTATGCAGAGATTGCTTTTAGCTTCCACCTCCCCCTATCGAAAAATGCTGCTGGAGAAGCTGCAGCTGCCCTTCGACTGCGCCGCACCCGAGGTGGATGAAACCCCACTGCCGGGCGAAACCGCCGAAGCGCTGGTGCTGCGCCTGGCGGCGGCGAAGGCTCAGGCGCTGGCCCTCGCCTATCCCGAACATCTGATCATCGGCTCCGATCAGGTCTGCGTGATCGATGGCAACATCACCGGCAAGCCCCATACCGAGGAGAACGCCCGGGCGCAGCTGCGCCAGGCCAGCGGCCAAGCCGTGACTTTCTATACCGGCCTGGCGCTGTACAACGGGCGCAGCAAGCAACTGCAGGCCCTGTGCGAGCCGTTCCACGTGCATTTTCGCGCGCTGAGCGAAGCGGAGATCGCTGCCTATATTCGTCTGGAGCAGCCGCTGAACTGCGCAGGCAGTTTCAAGAGCGAGGGATTGGGGATCGCGCTGTTCGACAGGCTGGAAGGCCGGGACCCGAACGCCCTGATCGGCCTGCCGTTGATCGCGCTGTTGGAGATGTTGCGGGCTGAAGGCATCAACCCGCTGGTCTGACGCGGATTACTTGGACGCTTGCCGGCGCAGCATCTGCAGGCAGTGACGCAGCTCTTCGTCCATCGGCGCTTCGATGCGCATCGTTTCGCCAGTGGACGGATGCTCGAAGCGCAGCGCCGCGGCGTGCAGGAACAGCCGCTTCAGGCCGGTACCCGCCAGTTGGCGATCGAACTCACGGTCGCCATAGCGATCGTCAAAGGCGATCGGGTGCCCGGCATGCAGAGTGTGCACGCGGATCTGGTGAGTACGCCCGGTGATCGGGCTAGCCTTCACCAGAGTGGCGAATTCGTAACGCTCTTCCACCTTGAAGCGGGTTTCCGAAGGCTTGCCTTCGCTGCTGACGCGCACGATGCGTTCGCCGCTTTGCAGAATGTTTTTCAGCAGCGGCGCCTGTACGGCCTTGCAGTGGGACTGCCACTGGCCGCGCACCAGCGCCAGATAATCCTTCTGCATGCCTTTCAGCCGCAGCTGTTCATGCAGCGAGCGCAGCGCGGAACGCTTCTTGGCCACCAACAGCACGCCGGAGGTATCGCGATCCAGACGGTGCACCAGCTCGAGGAAACGGGCTTCCGGGCGCAGCGCGCGCAGCCCTTCGATCACACCGAAGCTCAGGCCGCTGCCGCCGTGCACCGCGGTGCCGGAAGGCTTGTTGAGGATCAGCAGGTGGTCGTCTTCATAGAGGATGCAGTCCGCCAGTGCGGCTACCTTATCCAGCTTGGCCGACACCGGCGTCTCTTCACGCTCGGCCACGCGCACCGGCGGCACGCGTACCACGTCGCCGGCCGCCAATTTGTATTCGGCCTTGATGCGTCCTTTATTGACCCGCACCTCGCCTTTGCGCACGATGCGGTAAATCATGCTCTTCGGCACGCCTTTCAGGCGAGCGAGCAGAAAGTTGTCGATTCTCTGACCGGCTTCGTCGTCGGAAATCGTGATGAATTGTACTGCTGGATTGTTCGTTTTCATGGTGCGGGATTCTAAATAGAGCGCGTGAATAGCGCCACATCTTTTTCTGTGCTTAACTGTCTCTCTGACGGCGGGCGAAACCCCAGCGAACAATAAGGCAGCAAGCCGATTTGAACGTTTGCGATTTCTTCCGCAGTTAAGGAAAAGTCACCTTGCTATAACGGCATCAGCAGTGGAATAATGCAGTTACTTTCCGCGTTGATTCTCGTTAAACAGGGAAAACGGTGGAATTATAAAATTTGTCTGATCGCGCAAAAACGCAGCAATGGCGTAAGACGTAATGCGAAATCAAACAATTAGCGGGCTGCGGGTTGCAGCTTGGCCGGCAAATGGAATCAGATCTGTCGACGTAAATCAGAGGCTATTCCCCTAGTAAAAGTGCTGTCTTTCACAAAGAAAAGCAGGCTTACCGAGATAATGCGCCCCTATGCAGGCGACAACCGTGAGGTTGACGGCTTTGCGAGAAGACACGGGGCTTTCGGTTTAACTCCGGCCATGAGGTTATTTTGCCCGCAGCTTTGTCGATAATGTAAAAATAACGAGTAAGTTAAGATGAAAAGAATGTTGATTAACGCAACTCAGCAGGAAGAGTTGCGTGTTGCCCTCGTAGATGGACAGCGGCTGTATGATTTGGATATCGAAAGTCCGGGTCATGAGCAGAAAAAAGCGAATATTTACAAAGGCAAAATCACCCGCATTGAACCAAGTCTTGAAGCAGCGTTCGTGGACTACGGCGCAGAACGACATGGTTTCCTCCCCCTTAAAGAAATCGCCCGCGAATACTTCCCTAGCAATTACTCTTCCCATGGCCGCCCAAACATCAAAGATGTGCTGCGCGAAGGCCAGGAAGTCATCGTTCAGGTAGACAAAGAAGAACGTGGCAACAAAGGCGCCGCCTTGACCACCTTCATCAGTCTCGCGGGCAGCTATCTGGTGCTGATGCCGAACAACCCGCGTGCAGGCGGTATTTCTCGCCGCATCGAGGGCGACGATCGCACCGAGCTGAAAGAAGCGCTCTCCTCGTTGCAACTGCCGGACGGCATGGGCCTGATCGTTCGCACCGCGGGCGTAGGCAAATCCGCCGACGCGCTGCAGTGGGATCTCTCCTTCCGCCTCAAGCACTGGGAAGCGATTAAAAAAGCCGCCGAGGGCCGCTCTGCGCCGTTCCTGATCCACCAGGAAAGCAACGTTATCGTGCGCGCCTTCCGCGATTACCTGCGCCCGGACATCGGCGAAATCCTGATCGACAACCCGAAAATTCTCGATCTGGCCAAAGAGCACATCGCTGCGCTGGGCCGCCCGGATTTCAGCAGCAAAATCAAACTGTACAGCGGTGAAATCCCTCTGTTCAGCCACTACCAGATCGAATCGCAGATCGAATCCGCCTTCCAGCGCGAAGTGCGTCTGCCGTCCGGCGGCTCGATCGTCATCGACAGTACAGAAGCGCTGACCGCCATCGACATCAACTCCGCCCGCGCAACCCGCGGCGGCGACATCGAAGAGACGGCGTTCAACACCAACCTGGAAGCGGCGGACGAGATCGCTCGCCAGCTGCGCCTGCGTGACCTTGGCGGCCTGATCGTCATCGACTTCATCGACATGACGCCGGTTCGCCACCAGCGCGAAGTGGAAAACCGCCTGCGCGACGCCGTGCGCCAGGACCGCGCGCGCATCCAGATCGGCCGCATTTCCCGTTTCGGTCTGCTGGAAATGTCCCGTCAGCGCCTCAGCCCGTCGCTGGGCGAGTCCAGCCACCACGTGTGCCCTCGCTGTAACGGCACCGGCACCATCCGCGACAACGAATCGCTGGCGCTGTCCATCCTGCGCCTGATCGAAGAAGAAGCGCTGAAGGAAAACACCAAAGAAGTTCACGCTATCGTGCCGGTTCAGGTCGCTTCGTACCTGCTGAACGAAAAGCGCGAATCCGTCAGCGCGATCGAAAAACGCCAGGGCGGCGTGAAAGCCGTCATCGTGCCGAACGATCAGATGCAAACCCCGCACTACTCGGTGCTGCGCGTGCGCAAGGGAGAGGAAACCTCTACCCTCAGCTACCTGCTGCCGAAGCTGCATGAAGAAGACATGGAGCGCCCGCTGGAAGATGCGCCGATGGAGCGCAAACGTCCAGAGCAACCGGCCCTGGCTTCCTTCTCACTGTCCGCCGATGCGCCGCCGCCGGCTGAAGAACCCGTCGCCGTGGCCAAGCCTGCCGCTACCGCCGCCAAGGCTCAAGCCGCAGCGCCGGTCGCCACCAAGCCGGGCTTCCTGGGCCGCCTGTTCGGGGGGCTGAAGAGCCTGTTCGCCGGTGAAGAACAACCTGCCGTCGAAGAAGCCAAACCGGCCGAAACGCCGAAGGCGGAAGGCAACGGTGAAAACCGTCGTCAGGATCGTCGCGGTCAGCGCCGTCAAGGCACCGGCCGTAAAGAGCGCGGTGAGCGTGGCGATCGTCCGGAACGCGGCGAGCGTAAAGAGCGCGGTGAAGGCCGTGACAATCGCGAGCGCGACAACCGTGAACCGCGTGAGAACCGCGAAGGCCGTGAATCGCGTGAATCCCGCGATGAGCAGCGCCGCAACCGCCGCAACCAGCAGCAGAACGCACCGGTAGCGGAGGAAACCGCCTCGGAAGAAAGCGCTAAAGCGCCGCGCGAAGATCAGCAGCAGCGTCGTGAGCAACGTGCTGAACGCCAGCGTCGTCGTCAGGAAGAGAAGCGCCAGGCTCAGCAGGAAGTGAAAGCGCTGGAAAGCGTTGAAGCGGTCGAGAGCACCGACGAAGAGCAGGAAGAACGCCAGCAGCAGAATATGCAGCGCCGTCAGCGCCGCCCTCTGTCGCAGAAAGTGCGTATCCTGTCTGCGGAAGAAGAACTGCAGCGTGCAGCGGAAGAGCTGTTGGCGCCGAAAGCGCCGGTCGCGAAAGCCGCCGACGCGCAGTCGACCGCCGACGACAGCGTCAAGCTGCTGCCGGAAACCGTTGCCGCTCAGCCGGAAGACGATGCCCAGGGCGAAAACCGCGGCAATGGTGAAGGCATGCCGCGTCGCTCCCGTCGTTCACCGCGTCACCTGCGCGTCAGCGGCCAGCGCCGCCGCCGTTACCGTGATGAGCGTTACCCGCTGCAATCCCCAATGCCACTGGCGGGCGCGTTCGCTTCGCCGGAAATGGCGTCGGGCAAAGTCTGGGTAAGCTACCCGGTTGCTCAGGTTGAAGAAGCCGAAGTGCAGGCCGAAGTCGTAGAAGTAGAACAGGCAGCGGCACCGGTTGTCGCCGCAGCGGTTGAACAGCACAACGTTGCCGTGGAAGAAACTCAGGCTGCGGCCAGCGTCAACGAGTCGGCACCAGAAGCCGCCGTTGAAACTGCTGCCGTTACCGTATCGGAAGAAGCTGCAGCCGTAGCGCCTGTCGTTGCTACCCCGGCCGAGGAAACCCCGGCGCCGGTGGAAGCCGCTCCGGCACCTGCCGCAGTTGAAGAACCGAAAGCGGAAGAGACTGCCCCGGCAGTGGAAGCCGAGCCGGTAGCTGAAATCGTTGCGGCAGAGCCTGTGGTTGAAGCCAAGCTGGTGGAAGAAGAGCCTGTGGTCGAAACTGCACCGGTAGAAGCCACGCCAGTGGTAGAAGCCGCACCTACGCCAGCCGCCGTGGAAGCCGCTCCGGTGGAAAAAGCCCCGGAGCCAACTGCCGCCGAGCCTGCACCTGCGGTTGTTCAACAGCCCGCTCCGGTGAAAGCCGTACAGGACGTGCTGTACAAACACATCGCCACTGCGCCGATGACCAAAGCGCCTGCGCCGGCCTACGAGCCGGAAGAACGCAAGCACAGCGACTGGCAGCGCCCTTCCTTCAATTTTGAAGGCAAAGGTTCAGCCGGCGGTCACTCGGCAGCGAGCCAGGCCACCGCGCCGGCCACCAAGCCGCAGCCGGTTAACGAATAAGTTAATCTGCAACCCTAAAAAAAACCCGCCATCGGCGGGTTTTTTCTTGCCTGTAAAATGCTCAGGCGATCTTCTTCAGTTTCTTGATGTCCAAAACATCCAACTTGCCGTCAAGCCGGCTGACGAACTGCTGAAAATGCGCCGTCTCATTATGCTTATCCAGCGCTTCGCTGCTGGCCCAACGCTCAAAAAACACGAAAACGCCCGGCTTTTCCAGATCGCGATGCAAGTCATATTGCAGGTTGCCCAACTCCTGGCGGCTCGGCTCGATAATGTCGTGCACCGCTTCGCTGACGACGGCTTCAAATCCCGCTTTCGCTTGCAGGGTGGCGATAACGCGTACTTCCATTGCTTTCTCCCTTTCCACTTGATGACAGTCGACGGTATTGGCGTCGGCATCGTTGAAATCCCTGTTACTATGCGCCCGCTGCCCTACTGATTTCAACTTGTCGCCAACAAACAGATGCATCTCAGGCACTTTCCGCTTATCCTTACACCCCGGCGTGAATAAACCCATTATTCGCTTTTCATTAGACGTATTTGACCGCCGGAGCCTAGCTAGATGACCGCACAACCTCAAGTTCTGAAAATCCGCCGCCCAGACGACTGGCATATTCACCTGCGTGACGATGAGATGCTGAAAACCGTGGTGCCCTATACCAGCCAGGTATTTGGCCGGGCGATCGTGATGCCGAACCTGGTTCCGCCCGTAACGACCGTGGCCGCCGCGCGCGCCTACCGCGATCGCATTCTGGCGGCGGTCCCGCAGGGCCACAACTTCACTCCACTGATGACCTGCTACCTGACCAACTCCCTGGCGGCCAGTGAACTGATCAACGGCTTCGAGCAAGGGGTGTTTACCGCCGCCAAGCTGTATCCAGCCAACGCCACCACCAACTCCAGCCACGGCGTCAGCGACGTGACCGGCATTTACCCGCTGTTCGAACAGATGCAAAAAATCGGCATGCCTTTGCTGATCCACGGCGAAGTGACCGATCCTGCCGTCGATATCTTCGACCGCGAGGCGCGCTTTATCGAACAGGTCATGGAGCCTATCCGCCGCCGGTTCCCGGAGCTTAAGATCGTCTTCGAGCACATCACCACCAAAGAAGCGGCGCAATATGTGCAGGCAGGCAATCGTTTCCTCGGTGCCACCATCACGCCACAGCACCTGATGTTCAACCGCAACCACATGCTGGTGGGCGGCATTCGCCCACACCTGTTCTGCCTGCCGATCCTCAAGCGCAATGTCCACCAGGAAGCGCTGCGTCAGGCGGTCGCCAGCGGCTCGGACCGTTTCTTCCTCGGTACCGACTCTGCCCCGCATCTCAAGCACCGCAAAGAGTCCAGCTGTGGCTGCGCCGGCTGCTTCAACGCGCCGAATGCCATCCCGGCTTACGCTGCCGTGTTCGAACAGCTCGGCGCGTTGGAGCACTTTGAAGCCTTCTGCTCGCTCAACGGTCCGCGCTTCTACGGCCTTCCGCTCAACGAAGACTTCATCGAGTTGCAGCGCGTGCCGACCACCCAACCGGAAGAGATCGCCCTGGGCAATGAATCCGTAATCCCCTTCCTCGCCGGTGAAACCCTGAACTGGTCGCTGAAAGACTGATATTTTTGTTTCGCCCTCTTGCCCCCGAGCCCGATTAACTGTATAAATAAACAGTAAATCGCTTCGGGGGCAATTATGCGTGTTGAAGTCACTATAGATAAAACCCGGCCGCTGCCGGCGGGCGCCATTGAGGCGCTGACCGGCGAACTGGGCAAGCGGGTCAATCGCCAGTTTCCAGACGCCGTCGTGCAAGTACGTTATGCCGGCGCCAACGGCCTCTCCGTGCTGGGGGGCGCCAAAACCGACCGGGATCTGATCGAGGAAATCCTTCAGGAAACCTGGGAAAGCGCGGACGAGTGGTTCAGCGCAGAATAACACTGCAATGCTGTTTTTGCCGGGGGTCGCTCTCCGGCTTTTTTGTTTCTGGCGCCCTGCCCATTCATCGCTTACCCTTACTCTGGAACAAAATGCGCCTCAGCGCTGTACTTAACGCAAAGGAGTAAGCATGGCCCCGGACAAGGTGAAATCCGAAGACGCAATGACGTTTGGCGAACTGCTGGCGCTGATAGCCGATCAGAAAAGGCGCTTGAACGTATTGGAAGTGGCTTTCTCTTATCTGGCCTTCAGCCTGGATGATAAAGCCAATCAAAGGCTGATCCACAGCCTGAAGCTGGAATCGCACAGCCAGAATCGCGACGCCGAAACGCAAAAGCATTTCGCCCATTTGGCCGAAGAGCTGGAAAAATGTCTGCATGGCGCATCGCCACCTGCCGACGCGGAATAACGCGCTGCGCGTTACTCATCCACCGCTGCACATACAAATTTGTAGAATAATTGTTCAAATAAATATTTATTTTGCAAATTTCGGTGACAACCCCCTCCACCGATGAAAGCGGATGCGTATACTGTAATTGCTCTCATGATGATGAGCCGCATTGATCCTCGTTAGTCACTCACGGTAGTTACTACTCAATAAGGGGTCTTTATGGACAGAAATGATGAAGTAATTCAGACGCACCCGCTTGTCGGTTGGGATATCAGTACTGTCGACGTTTACGACGCCATGATGATACGCCTTCATTACCTGTCTTCACTAGACCAAACGCCTGAAGAAGCCCAAGTAGACAGAACGCTTTGGCTGACCACAGATGTCGCCCGTCAATTAATCAATATCTTAGAGGCCGGCATCGCCAAGATTGAAGCTACGGATTACCAGGATCTTGATCGCAGAAAACATTGATTCATCGTCCCCTAACCCCTAAGGCGCCGTGGCCCATTCCCGGCGCCTTTTTCTTTGCCTTTCGCCGTTCAATCAGTGCATTGCGCTCGGCAACCTTTTATCATGGGGCGATAAGAAATCGCTATCAGAGAGGGTGGGCACGTGGAATATGATTTGATTGTGGTGGGCAGCGGTTCAGTCGGCGCGGCGGCAGGGTATTACGCTACCCGAGCCGGCTTGAAAGTGCTGATGATCGACAGCGCCATTCCCCCGCACCGCAATGGCAGCCATCACGGCGACACCCGCATCATCCGTCATGCTTACGGCGAAGGTGAAAAGTACGTGCCGCTGGTGCTGCGCGCGCAGGCGTTGTGGAATGCGCTGATTCAGCAATCCGGCGAGGAACTGTTCCAGTCGTGCGGCGTGCTCAATTTGGGGCCGCTGCACTCCGAATTCATTCGTAATGCTCAGCAGAGCGCGCAGAAATTCCGCCTGAACGCGCAAACCCTCAGCGCCGAACAGATCGCTCAACGCTGGCCGGAATTCCGTGCGCCGGATGGTTACGTCGGCGTTTTCGAGCCGGACGCCGGCTTCCTGCGCGCCGAGCTGGCGGTTGCCAGCCTGATCAAGCTGGCGAAAGAGGCCGGCTGCAGCCAGCTGTTCAATTGCCCGGTCAGCGCGGTGGAACCTATCGATGGCGGCGTTGCAGTCGTCACCGGCGAAGGGCGTTTCACGGCGCGAAAAGCCGTGGTCACCGCAGGCACCTGGGTGAAAGCGCTGTTGCCGCAGTTGCCGATCGCGCCATTGCGCAAGGTATTCTCCTGGCATCAGGCGGACGGCCGCTACAGTGTGAACAACCGCTTCCCGGCCTTTACCGTCGAAGCGCAGGACGGCACGCACTATTACGGCTTCCCGGCGGACAACGACGGCCTGAAAGTGGGCAAACACGATGGCGGCCAGCCGATGGATGCCCCCGAGCAGCGCAAGCCCTTCGGCAGCTACGCCAGCGACGGCACCGAAGTCTTCACCTTCCTGCGGCAGTTTTTGCCAGGTGTAGGCGTATGTTTACACGGCGAAGCCTGCAGTTATGACATGAGCCCAGACGAAGACTTTATTATCGATACCCTGCCGGAGTGCGATCGCCTGATGGTCATCAGCGGATTGAGCGGCCACGGCTTCAAGTTCGCCAGCGCGCTGGGTGAGATTGCCGCGCTGTTTGCGCAGGACAAAGCGCCGCCGGTCGATGTCGCCAGCTTTGGTCTGAAACGATTTAGCTAAGCGAAGGATTTCGCTGTCCAGGTTGCCACCGCGCCCTGGACAGCGAATTTGGCGGTTACAATTCATTAACATGCTAACTCTTTTAAATACCAAGTAAAAATTCTGATAACGGAAATTTCTTGTATTCAGCATTTGAATTTCCGAATTGAACACTTGCAGTGTAAGTCCTATTTTACAGAAGATATGCTCCATCGGCTTTCAACAAGGACGTCACCATGAAACTACTTGTCGTGGACGAATGCTGCTTCACCCGGGTCGGTATAGCCAGCTACTTTGCTGATAGTGGGATTACGACGATCAAGTGCTGCCACAGCATTGAGTACGCTACGCCACTGTTGGCCAGCTTTCAGCCGAGCCACATTCTGGTGAACCTCAGCAACCAGTGCCGCTATAACGAAGCGGACGCACAGCTGCTGGCGTTTATGGAAGCCAGCCAGTCTGCTTTGCTGTTTATCTATCTCGACACGCCTTACCCCTACAGCGAAGCGCCAATGCGCATCGCCGATAACGCGTTTCTGTTCAATAAAAGCATTCTGCCGCTCACCTTGCGCACGCTGCGCGAAAATCCGCTGGCGCTGGCCGATGACGGCGAAGAGCGTTCCCTGTTCAGCCCGCAGGAACTGACGGTGATGAAATATTGGATGGCGGAAATGCCCAACTACCGCATCGCGAAAAAGCTGCAGATCAGCTCGCATACGGTGTACGTGCACAAGCGTCACATCACGGAGAAGATCAACGCGCGCAACCGGCTTGAGTTCTACTCGCTGTATAACGTGCTGCGTTATTTCTACCCGCCAAGCGCACCAACGAATTCGACGCCGCTGGCGCTGCTGGCGGTGTAATATCAAGCCTGCGATAACGCAGGCTTTTTTATCGCCACTCTTCCAGCGCTCACGCGCGGCGCGCTATAAAAGACGCCAAGAAAAGGACTATAATCAAAGGTCTCTTTCTTCAGGCGGCTGAAATGTTAAACCGAATACTGGCGGCTATCGTCAACAACGTGCGTGAGCACCTGGTGCTGTACCTTTGCCTGTGGCTGATACTGCTGGCGCTGGATGTTTATTTTTTCTTCGTGATGTAACCCATGCCGTCGTCATTTCCCCGCTTGAGCTTCAGCCGCTTCGGCGATCCCACCCAGGTGCTGGCGCTGCAGCAGGTGAACAGGCCGACGCTGCGCCCCGGCCAGCGGCTGCTGCAGATGCGCTATGCCCCGATCAACCCTTCTGACCTGATCCCGATTCACGGCCAATACGCGCACCGCATCGCCCTGCCGCAGGTGCCGGGCTATGAAGGCGTAGGCGTCATCGTCGATCCGCAAAGCGGGCGCTCGACCGGCCGACGCGCGCTGGCGGTAGCGGGTGACGGCAGCTGGCAAACCTTCGTCACGCTGCCTGAGGATCGGATGGTCTGGGTGCCGGACGACATCGACGACGCCGGCGCGGCGCAAATCTATATCAACCCGCTCACCTGCTGGGTGCTGCTGACGCAATGGCTGCCGCTCAACGCCGGCGACGTGCTGCTACTCAACGGCGGCGGCTCCGCCGTTAGCCTGCTGTTGGCGCAGATGACGGCACTGCGCGGCATTCGTCTGGCGGTGGTGGTGCGCAACGTCGCTCATCGCCCGGCGCTGCTGGCCGCCGGCGCCTGGCGCGTTATTGAGGCGCCGCAGCTGGCGCAAATGACCCACTTTGGCGCCCGCGCCGCTATCGACTGCATCGGCGGAGAAGACGGATTGCAGCTGGCGCGGGCGGTTCGCGCCGGCGGCGACTTTGTCGCGCTGGGCCTGCTGGGTGGGCGCCAGGTGAATTGGCGGCGCGTGGTGGACGAATTGAAGCTGCGCGCTTCGCTGTTCCACTTGCGCAAATGGAATGCGCAGGCGGCGCCGGCGCAGTGGCAAACGGCGTTTTATCAACTATTCCAGCTGCTGCGGCGCGGCCAGCTGGCGCTGCGCCAACCCGCCGCGATTTACCCTTTGCAACAGTACGCAACTGCTCTGCAACACGCTGCGCAGCCCGGTGTGAACGGCAAAATCTTTCTTAAGCCGACGGCATCGGAGATGGTTGCGGTGGATTAACCATTATTCAACGGAGTTCCCAATAAATAAAATGAAATGGAGGAAAAGGCGCTTTTTCCATTAATGCAAATTTATTAGTGGTGAGATGCCCTTTTATTAACACATCGGACATTCTGTATTTATCTGAATTGTCTTAATGCCATCTTTACCAAACCAAATATAACCAAGGCATAGAGAACCACAGTGAATATCAGCGTGCTGAATGTCAGTGGATCTGCGTCCATTTCATAGAAACCTGTTTGATACCTGCCAAAGAGTTGTTGAGAGGTATCGATGATGAGTGACGTTAAGCCATACAGTGGCATCCCATAGCGAGAAAAATAGAAAGCAGTAATGAAACATGCAATATACAGTACTATATTCTTAACGAGCGATGCATTTTTCAAACTTGCTCTCCCCTTGCACATCAACAAAACCATAGGTCATCAACGTACTGCGTGACCCAGGAACTCTAATAAGCTTCATTCCAAGGATGAAGCGACGAACCTTGTAAAACTCCAGACGACTCACAAACGTAATGCACCCTTCACTATAACCGCGGCCATCGGGTCTGAGCGGATGCAATCTAAAACTACCACGTGCGATCTTATTTACAAACATGCTGTCACTCATTGTTTGAGCACTGAACAGAGCTAACCAGTCGCTATGATCGTTTCCTGTGTACTGGTCAAACACCCACGAACGAACTTGATTGGCTAGACTACCTCTCGGCCTGTCAACCACCCAATAACGACCAACAGGTATTGCACTGTTCTCAATGTAGGTGCAGTTAGGATCATTTGTGTACGGCTGCCTACCAGAAAAAACGGGGAAAGTACCTAGCCCATAGACGTGGAGCTTCGCTTCTCCTCCGTTTTTTGAAAGATCGTTGTAACTCATCCTCATTATCAACATGCACATATCCTTATGCTTGGTACATTTATGTACTCTACCGCTTTTCTTGGTATGTATAACAGTTATCACTGTTCTCGTAAAAGTATTTCACTAGCTATATCATCCGTAATTCCTGTCATTAATCACTACCGCATTATATATATTGAAAATGATATGGATAAAGATAAATTTTACGAACCCTTGGATGCCGCTAATTTACCGAAGTGATATTCCTGTTGTTACCCATATAGTCTTTAGGCATAAAATAGAAAATCTTTCTGAACTTTGGGTGCTCACAAAATGAAGTGGTTGATTGAATGGCTGGGTAACTCGTTCGCTTACCTAATCCCTATCGTACTCATTATTGTCGGCGGGGTTATTTTCGTTTCAGTGTTCCCAAACTCTGGTTTTTACCTCACCCTCATCTGGGCCATTGTCGTTTGTGTCGCCTATGTAAAGTGGTCTAAGTGGTTGTAGTTTTTTACTGATTAGCCAATGCTCCCAGTCTGCACTAACAGTATAAGCGTTAAGCCACCGTTGGGTGGCTTATTCAAAACTCATTAACAACGCACGGCTCAACGTGGCTACAAAAACGCTCCTCACTCCGGCGGCGCCGGAGGCTGGCGTGGCGGGCGGCCGTCGCCCAGGATAACCGCCAGCCGATAGCCGCCCTCGGTGGTCTCCAGCGCGATGCGCGCCACAATTGTCAGCGGTACCGACAGCAGCATGCCGACCGGGCCGAGCAGCCAGCCCCAAAAGATCAGCGACAGGAACACCACCAGCGTCGACAACCCCAGCCCGCGCCCCATCACCCGCGGCTCGAGGATATTGCCGATCACCATGTTGACTGCGATAAAGCCGCCCGCCACCACCAGCGCATCACCCAATCCGTTGAACAGCAGCGCCTGAATCAGCGGCGGAATGGCGGCCAATACCGAGCCGATATTGGGAATATAGTTGAGCAGAAACGCCAGCAGCCCCCAGATAAAGGCGAAGCGCACGCCGACCGCCGCCAGGAAGATCCAGACGATCACCCCTGTGGCCAGGCTGATGATGGTTTTAATCACCAGATAACGCGTCACGCCGTCCAGCGCACGCCGCATCGCCGCGAGGCCTTCGTTCGGCTTATCCAGCGCCTCCTGCAGCTTATAAGGCAGCAGTTGCACTTCGAACAGCATAAACACCACGGTCATCAGCAGCAGGAAGACGTTGGTCATGGCGCCAGACAGGTGCCCCAGCATGCGGGTAACCAGATTCATCGCCGCGCTGGGATCGACATACTGCAGCATCGCTTCGCTGGAGAGGCTGATATTGAAGCGATCGGCGTAATGCTGCAGCTCGCGCAGTTTCTCGATCATCATGCCGCGGTACTGCGGCAACGAACGGGCGAACTCATTGAGCGAAGCGCCCAGCATGCCGATAAACAGCATCACGACCACAATCACCGCCGTCACCAACAGCGTCACCCCAAGGATGCGCGGCACCCGGCGGCGTTCCAGCATCGCCACCAGCGGGTTCAGCACCATGGCGAGGAACACCGCCAATAAAAACGGCACCACAATGTCGGCGGCGGCTTTCACCCCAGCCAGAATGATCACCAACATCGCCAGCAGGACGGCCAAACGCAGGCTGTTGTCGGTTACACGGGTTCGGCCCATCACGTTTCCTTGTTATTTCACTGGGTTAACCGGCCACAAAGAGCCGACGCTTGGCGCTAATGGTAGCAAAGTCCGCCGTTATGCCGCAGAGGGTTACGCGTAACCGTTCGAAAAAATTAATCTTTCCGCCCTGCTCTTCGCCGCGAGAAATAGGCATAAACTTTGCCAACAAATAATCCCATCGAGCAATTTATGGACGATTTACGTAAAATGACAAAAGCTGACATTAATAGATAATAAGCCTAATTTTCAACAACTAGCATAATCGTTACGTGAAAGAAATAATATCATCTTCAACGATTTATCTGATGAACCCCGAACATCTCAAACAAATTCACTGACTAATATTTCTAAGAAGTAACATAGTTAAATTTATTATTGATTTTATGTTTCCTAAAGTTTAATTATTGCAGCCAGCCAATCGGTAATCGAAGGAAACAGGATGCTCTGGAAAAATACCGCCGATCGTTTCGGCCATGTGTCAGTGTTGATCCACTGGCTGGTGGCGCTGACGGTGTACGGCATGTTCGCGCTCGGCCTGTGGATGGTCACGCTGGGCTATTACGACGTCTGGTATCATCAGGCGCCGGAGATCCACAAAAGCATCGGCGCGCTGCTGTTCAGCGTGATGGTGATCCGCGTGATCTGGCGTTTTGTCTCGCCGCCGCCCAAGCCTCTGGCCAGTTATGGTCGCCTCACTCGCGTCAGCGCCATTCTCGCGCATCTGGCGCTATATGCCGTGCTGTTCGGCATTCTTATCAGCGGCTATCTGATCTCGACCGCCGACGGCCAACCGATCAGCGTATTCGGCTGGTTCGACGTGCCAGCCACCGTAACCGGCATGGCGGAACAGGCCGATACCGCCGGTGCCATACACCTTTACCTGGCCTGGGCCGTGGTAGTGCTCTCGGTACTGCACGGGCTGGCCGCGCTTAAACATCACTTTATCGATCGTGATGTCACTTTGAAACGGATGCTGGGTAGCAGCGCCGATTAACCTTTGGATTTATGGAGATTGCTATGTTGAAAAAGACCGTATTGGGCCTGACCGCAGGCGTCCTGCTGCTGAGCGCCGGTTCCGCACTGGCGGCGGACTACAAGATCGACAAACAGGGCCAGCACGCCTTTATCGAGTTCCGCATCCAGCACCTGGGTTATAGCTGGCTGTACGGCAGCTTTAATGACTTCGACGGCGGCTTCACCTTCGACGAAAAAGATCCGTCCAAGGACAAGGTCAACGTGATCATCAATACCGCCAGCGTCGACACCAACCACGCCGAGCGCGACAAGCACCTGCGCAGCGCCGAGTTCCTGAATGTGGAGAAGAACAAACAGGCCAAGTTTGAATCCACCGAAGTGAAGAAAAGCGGCGACGGTTATGCAGTGGTCGGCAACCTGACGCTGAACGGCGTGACCAAACCAGTTACGCTGGACGCCAAACTGATTGGCCAGGGCAACGATCCGTGGGGCGGCTACCGCGCCGGCTTTGAGGCCAACGGCAAGATCAAGCTGAAAGATTTCGGCATCACCACCGATCTGGGTCCGGCGTCGCAAGACGTTGAGCTGATCATCTCCGTAGAAGGCGTGCGCGAGAAATAAAAAAAAGCCCGGCTTGGCGGCCGGGCTTCTCATTTCCTCAGGCTCAGCGGGCTGGGCCTTCTTCTTCCGGTGCCGGAATGTGCATCGTAGTCTGCAACAAGCCTTTCGACTTATTGAAGATCTTGACGCCGTTTTCACGGCCGGCACGGCGCGCGCGCTGCTCTTCACGCGGCAGCTTCAGCTCTTCGCGGCAAATCTCGCTGCAGCACCCTTCAAACTTGGCGGCGCAACTCGGGCACTGAATGAACAGCAGATGGCAGCCGTCGTTCTTGCAGTTGGTGTGGGTGTCGCACGGCGCACCGCACTGGTGGCAGTTGGCGATCACATCGTCGGAGATGCGCTCGCCCATGCGCTCATCGAATACGAAGTTTTTGCCGATAAACTTCAGCGGTAGCCCCTGTTCTTTCGCTCTGCGGCTGTACTCGATGATCCCGCCTTCCACGTGGTAGATGTTTTTAAAGCCGTTGTGCAGCATATAGGCGCTGGCTTTTTCACAGCGAATGCCGCCGGTGCAGTACATGACGATGTTTTTGTCTTTGCTGTCCTGCAGCATCTCCACCGCCATCGGCAGCTGATCGCGGAAGGTATCCGACGGCACCTCGATGGCGTTTTCGAAGTGACCGACTTCGTACTCATAGTGGTTGCGCATATCGACGAATACCGTATTCGGATCGTCGATCATCTGATTGACGCGATCGGCCTGCAGATACTCGCCGACGTTACTTGGGTCAAAGCTCTCGTCATCGATGCCGTCGGCCACGATGCGCTCGCGCACCTTGAGGCGCAGCACCCAGAAGGATTTGCCGTCGTCTTCGAGCGCAATATTCAGGCGTACCTGATCCAGCGCCGGGTGCGAGGCGAACAGCGCGGCTTTGAACGCGTCGAAATTATGCTGCGGCACGCTGATCTGCGCGTTGATGCCCTCTTTCGCCACGTAAACACGGCCGAACACCTTCAGTTTTTCGAACTGAACGTACAGGCTGTCGCGAAACGCCTTGGGATCGTCAATGGAGAAGTATTTGTAAAAAGAAACTGTGGTGCGCGGCTCGGTTTCCGCCAGCATGCGCGCCTTCAGTTCCTCATTAGAAATTCGGTTATGTAACACTGGCATGGTGTACTTTCCTGTCTTTCGGGAGGTGACTGATTTACCGCACGCGGCCTGCCGGCCCGCGCGCGGCGCATATCATACCCGAAAAACCGCCGCCGCGCAGCCCTGGCGCAAACGCCCCGTTCAGCCTCCGCCGCCTTCGGTAAACGCGGAAGCCACTATGCCGAGCGCCATCATCACGCCGGCGAGCGCCAATATCGCGTTCATCTGCAAATGCGCGCCGACGCTGCCGACCGCTGCGCCCAAAACCAGCAGCCCCGCACTGATCCATGGTGCCAAAATATTTACCCTCTGAATAAGTACCAGCAATAATATCGCCATTATCTTTGGCAGGAAAGATTGTGGAAAAATTCGGCATTCGATGCATATTTAACGCCCAAAAAGGGATTTTAATGCGTTGTGTTTTCCCGGATCGCCAGAAAAATGCCACAATAGTCGCAAACAAACGGCAGAAACGAACCTTGCCGCCGATCTCACCCGGCTGCCAGACCATGCGATGACTCTGTCATTACACTTAAACAACCGTATTCAAACAGAGAACCCATGACTCAAGTTCCTACTTTCAATCGTTCCTTATTGCACCCGCGCTACTGGTTGACCTGGGTCGGCATCGGCTTGCTGTATCTGCTGGTGTTGCTGCCTTACCCCGTCATCTACTGGCTCGGCACCTCGATTGGGCGATTTTCCATGCGCTTTCTCAAGCGACGCGTCGCTATCGCCCAACGCAACCTCGAGCTCTGTTTTCCCGACATGCCGCAGGCCGAACGCGATGCGCTGGTGGTAAAGAATTTCGAATCGGTCGGCATGGGGCTATTTGAAACCGGCATGGCGTGGTTCTGGCCCAACTGGCGCATCGAGCGCTGGTTCAAGGTCAGCGGCCTGGAGCACATCCAAAAAGCGCGCGACAACCGGCAGGGCGTGTTGTTGATTGGCCTGCATTTTTTGACGCTGGAGCTGGGTGCGCGCATCTTCGGCATTCATAACCCGGGCATCGGCGTTTACCGCCCGCACGACAACAAGCTGATGGACTGGCTGCAAACCTGGGGCCGCATGCGTTCCAACAAATCGATGCTGGACCGCAAAGACATCAAAGGCATGATCCGCGCCCTGAAACAGGGCGATATCATCTGGTATGCCCCGGATCACGACTACGGCCCGCGCAGCAGCGTTTTCGCGCCGCTGTTCGCGGTGGACAAAGCCGCCACCACCACCGGCAGCTACGTGCTGGTGCGGATGGGCAAACCGGCGATCATTCCGTTCACCCCGCGCCGCCTGCCGGACGGCAAAGGCTATGAGCTGATCATGCAGCCGGCGGTGGAAAACTTCCCGCTGGATAACGAACTCGACGCCGCCGCCTTTATGAACAAAGTGGTGGAGAAAGAGATCCTGATGGCGCCGGACCAATACATGTGGCTGCATCGCCGCTTCAAGACCCGCCCGGAAGGCGAGCCTTCGTTGTACTGATCAAACCAACCCGCCGCCGGCGGGTTTTTTTATTGCGCGCCCCTTGAGAATCGACGGCGAGGGTGGGATGGTAAAGCCTTTACCGCCACCCCCGGAGCCGCTATGTACATTGTCAGCCTGACCTACCATCGCCCCATTGCCGACGTCGACAGCCACCTTGACGGGCACATCGCCTGGCTTAAGAAATATTTTCAGGACGGCACCTTCATCGCCTCCGGCCGCAAGAATCCCCGCACCGGCGGCGTGATCCTGGCCAAAGGCATTGAGCGTGCGCGGCTGGACGCCATCCTGGCCGAAGATCCGTTCAACGCCGTGGCCCACTACGAGGTCACCGACTTTAGCGCCACCACCACCGCCACCGGTTTCGAGGCGCTGGCCGGCTTATAAAACGCTGTAAATTCCGCGCGCTAAGCGCGGAATAAGGTTTAAACGCCATTTTTAAAACTTTATTTCATTTTTCTCCCTATTTCCGTCCCCTGGTTTGCCGTTGCCACGCAGGCGGCGCATACTTATCAGGCTAACCTTCACGTTTTGCCCCTTCATCTTGCCGCCGGCAAAACGCGTCACCTTTCGGCAGTGGACATTTATGGCTTCGGCAGCAGAACCCGTTAACTGGAAACGCAACCTTTTCGTCGCCTGGGTCGGGTGTTTTCTCACCGGCGCCGCCTTCAGCCTGGTGATGCCGTTTCTGCCGCTGTACGTAGAGACGCTGGGCGTAACCGGCCATCAGGCGCTCAACATGTGGTCCGGTTTGCTGTTCAGCATCACCTTCCTGTTTTCCGCTATCGCCGCGCCGTTCTGGGGTGCCCTGGCCGACCGACGCGGCCGTAAACTGATGCTGCTGCGCTCCGCCCTGGGCATGGCGATCGTCATGGTGCTGATGGGCATGGCGCAAACGGTCTGGCAGTTTCTCGCGCTGCGAGCGGTGCTGGGGCTGCTCGGCGGGTTCATACCCAACGCCAACGCGCTGATCGCCACTCAGGTGCCGCGCAACCGCAGCGGCTGGGCGCTCGGCACCCTGTCTACCGGCGGCGTCGGCGGCGCGCTGATCGGCCCATTGATCGGCGGCCTGCTGGCCGATCTGTACGGCCTGCGCCCGGTGTTTTATATCACCGCCGCAGTGCTGTTCGTCTGCTTCGTGCTGACGCTGCTGTATGTCAAAGAGCAATTCACCCCGGTGCAAAAGCGCGACATGTTGCACGCACGGCAGGTGCTCGCCTCGCTGAAGAACCCGAAGCTGGTGCTCAGCCTGTTCGTGACTACCATGATTATCCAGATCGCCACCGGCTCGATTGCGCCGATCCTGACGCTGTATGTGCGCGATCTGGCCGGCGCCACCCATAATCTGGCGTTTATCAGCGGGCTGATCGCCTCGGTGCCCGGCGTCGCGGCATTGATGAGCGCCCCAAGGCTGGGCAAGCTGGGCGATCGCATCGGCCCGGAGCGCATTTTGATATGTATGCTGATCGTCTCGGTGCTGCTGCTGATCCCGATGGCGTTCGTGCAAACCCCGTGGCAGCTCGGGGTGCTGCGTTTTCTGCTGGGGGCGGCTGACGGCGCGCTGCTGCCGGCGGTACAGACGCTGTTGATTTACAACTGCACCAATCAGGTGGCCGGCCGAATTTTCAGCTATAACCAATCGTTCCGCGACGTCGGCAACGTCAGCGGCCCGCTGCTTGGCGCCGCGGTCTCCGCCGGCTACGGTTTTCGCGCGGTCTTCGCCGTCACCGCTTTGGTGGTGCTATTCAACGCCGGTTATTCCTGGTGGTGTTTGCGGCGGCGGCCGGGCTACATGCGGGAAGACACGCTGCAGGAAGAACAATAGCTGCATTTATCGCCAATTTCCGCGATTGGCCGGATCAACGCCGCGTTTCCCCTACTTTTAATAATGCTTCCTTCGGGCCTGCGAATTTTCGCGCCAGTCGGAACATTCCTTTTCCAACATATTGTTTATCAACAATTAATTAACCTTCAGCGCATAAAACCCGCTGTCAATCATATTCCTGTCATAACCAACAGAAAAACCAGAAAAGGAGATGCTTGTCGACTTTTCGTCTAAAAAATGGGATACAGGTACTAGACAAAACCAACGACCAGTTATCAAATGGTTAAATAATATCACGCCAGATGTGACCCATCGGCCAAGTGAAAAAAGGTCAGCACGCTTTCCACGGTTTATCAGCGTTGCAGCCGCGGTTTTGTCGGGTAATCCGCATTGGGCGGATCGCCTTCATTAAATACACATACAACCACAGTACGGGCTGCAGCCATGCAGCGCCTTTTTATTGGGAAATCGTTATGCAATCCTCTGTCAATAAGTCAGAAAGCCGGACCTTCTTCGGCCATCCCTATCCGCTGGGTTCTCTGTTCTTCACCGAAATGTGGGAGCGTTTCTCGTTCTACGGCATCCGCCCGCTGCTGATCCTGTTTATGGCCGCCACCGTGTACGACGGCGGTCTGGGTCTGGCGCGCGAGAACGCGTCGGCGATCGTCGGCATCTTCGCCGGCAGCATGTACCTGGCGGCGCTGCCGGGCGGCTGGCTGGCGGACAACTGGCTCGGCCAACGCAAGGCCGTCTGGTACGGTTCTATCCTGATCGCCCTCGGCCACCTGTCGATCGCCCTGTCCGCGGTGATGGGCACCAACCTGTTCTTCATCGGCCTGATGTTCATCGTGCTCGGTTCCGGCCTGTTCAAGACCTGTATCTCGGTGATGGTCGGTACGCTGTACAAGAAAGGCGATGCGCGCCGTGACGGCGGTTTCTCGCTGTTCTACATGGGCATCAACATCGGCTCGTTCATTGCCCCGCTGATCTCCGGCTGGCTGATCAAGTCACACGGCTGGCACTGGGGCTTTGGCATCGGCGGTATCGGGATGCTGGTGGCGCTGGTGATCTTCCGGGTATTCGCCGTACCGGCGATGAAACGCTATGACCGCGAAGTGGGCCTGGATTCCACCTGGAACAGCCCGGTCGCAAAGAAAAAAGGCGTCGGCGCCTGGCTGCTGGCATTGGCGGTAGTCCTGGCTGCGGTCATCGTGCTGATCGCTCAGGGCACCATCGTCATCAACCCGGTTGAGGTAGCCAGCGTGCTGGTGTACGTCATCGCCGCCTCGGTCACCCTGTATTTCATCTACCTGTTCGCCTTTGCCGGCCTGAGCCGCAAAGAGCGTGCGCGCCTGCTGGTGTGCTTCATCCTGCTGATCTCCGCCGCGTTCTTCTGGTCGGCGTTTGAACAGAAGCCGACCTCGTTCAACCTGTTCGCCAACGATTACACCAATCGCATGGTCGGCGGCTTCGAGATCCCGGCAGTGTGGTTCCAGTCGATCAACGCCCTGTTCATCATCCTGCTGGCCCCGGTGTTCAGCTGGGCCTGGCCTGCGCTGGCGCGCAATAACGTGCGCCCGAGCAGCATCACCAAGTTCGTGATCGGTATCCTGTGCGCCGCCGGCGGTTTCGGCCTGATGATGCTGGCCGCGCAGAATGTGCTGAGCAACGGTGGCGCCGGCGTATCGCCGATGTGGCTGGTGGGCAGTATCCTGATGCTGACGCTGGGTGAACTGTGCCTGAGCCCGATCGGGCTGGCCACCATGACGCTGCTGGCGCCGGAGAGAATGCGCGGGCAAATGATGGGGCTGTGGTTCTGCGCCAGTGCGCTGGGCAACCTGGCAGCCGGTCTGATCGGCGGTCACGTCAAGGCCGACCAACTGGATATGCTGCCGGATCTGTTCGCTCGCTGCTCCGTCGCGCTGCTGATCTGCGCCGCCGTGCTGATCGTGCTGATCGTGCCGATTCGCCGCATGCTGGAAAATACCCAGTCCAAGAGCGCGCAAAAACCGGCGAACAACGCCTGACGGATAACCCGTTTATCTTGCAAACCGGCGCTCGATGCGCCGGTTTTTTTATGCCTGCCAGGCCTGATGTTGCAGGACCACCCGGTAGCCGTCAGGATCTTCAAAGGTTTGCCCCGCCCGATCCCAATAGGGATTATAGGCAGTGACCGCCAGGAATCCCGCCGCCCGCATCCGCTCACACGCGGCTCGCCATTCGTTCTCATTCGGCAGGTAAAACACCAGCAGATGATCCTGCGTCGGCGCCTGCCCGACCCGCACCCCGCGATGCTGCGTAAACTCCAGATGGTAGGCATGCTGCGGATGCCCGATCATCATGCCGTCAAACCCCTGATGATCGACAAACTCGCCCAGTTTTTCGAAACCCAGCCCGCGGCAATACAGCGCGGCAATCTCTTGCAACCTATCGGTCGGGCGCGCAATGCGCAGCACCGCCTTGGCTATCGACATGAACGCCCCCATCTCATGATAATCTCATACAGCGCCATGCCCGCCAGCATGGCCAGCAGGAACGGCCATACCCGTTGTATCTCCGCCCCCGCCAACACCCAGGCCGGGCCAGGGCAAATGCCCGCAATGCCCCAACCAATGCCGAACAACGCGCTGCCCACCAGCAAACGGCGATCCACACGCCCGGCGGCCGGGATCTGCAGCGGTTCTCCCAACAGGCTCCGCTGGCGTCGACGCGCCCACATAAAGGCCGGCGCCGCTACCGCAATCGCCCCAACCATCACCAACGCCAGCGAAGGATCCCACTGGCCGGTAATATCGAGAAACGCCAGTACCTTAGCCGGATTGGCCATGCCGGCGATAATTAACCCCAGGCCGAAAATCACGCCGCTCAGCAGCGCCAACAGAGACTTAAGCATCTTCACCCTCCCAGCAGATGGCGCATCAGCCACACGATCGTAAAGCCCAGCAGCATAAACACCGCCGTGGCGGCCAACGATCGCGGCGCCAACCGTGCGACGCCGCACACGCCGTGCCCGCTGGTGCAGCCGCTGCCCAATCGAGTACCCACCCCCACCAACAGCCCCGCCATCGCCAGCCCGCCGCTGCCGGCCGCGATCTCACCGGACGGCAAAGCCGCAGCGGCGGCATACAGCCAGGGGGAGAGCAGCAACCCGCCAATAAATGCGGCGCGCCAGCCCCGCTCCCGGCCGCCCGCGCTCAATAAGCCGCCGGTAATGCCGCTGATACCGGCGATGCGGCCGTTGAACAGCAGCAGCAACGCCACCGCGCCGCCGATAATGGCCCCGCCCGCCAGCGCGGAATAAGGCGTGAAGTGTTGCCAGTCAATGGTCATCGCGGCTCTCCGGCTGTGGGCAATACAGTTGATACAGGGTATGGAGCAGCGTCAGCGCTTTGGCATCGGCCACCGCATAGTAAATCTGCTTGCCGGCGCGTCGGGTGGAGACCAAGCCCTCCTCGCGCAGCACGCCAAGCTGTTGGGACAACGTCGGCTGGCGGATAGCCAGCGTCTGCGCCAGCTCGCTCACCGCCATTTCGCCCTGGCTGAGCCGGCACAGCAGCAGCAGCCGATCTTCGTTGCCCAGTGCGCGCAGCATCGCACCGGCCTGCGCCGCCGCCTTGCGCATCGCGTCAATATCCATTGCCCCCCATCAATTTACAAAATTATATAATATCATTTTATAAACTATCTTGTCGTGCCACGCCACAGACTGGTGTGAAACAGCGCCGCATGGCATGCTGTCCTCCCCCTTTTGCCGCGCGGAGCCTGCTTACGATGCTGTTGTTTCACGACGTTCTGCCGCCCGAACAGCCTGTCCGGCCATTAGCCAGGGATTATCACCACGGTGACAGCGAGCCGGACCACTACCATAATTGCGCGCAGCTGATTCACAGCCTGAGCGGCGTGGTGCAGGTCACGACCCGGCTCGGCAGTTGGGTGGTGCCACCCGGCCGCGGCGTCTGGGTACCGGCGAAAATGGTGCACAGCCTGCGCATCACCGGCCAGGTAGCGGCCAGGACGCTGTTCGTCGATCCGCTGGCGCGTGCCGATCTGCCGGCCCAATGCCAGGTGGTACAGGTGTCGCCGCTGCTGCGCGAGTTGATTATCTGTGCGATGGAGATTGCGCCTGACTATCCAAGCGGCGGGCGCGATGAGCGCGTGATGGAACTGATCCTGGATGAGTTGAGAATGCTGCCGATTCTGCCGCTGCATCTGCCGGAACCGCGCGAGGCCTCTCTGCTCGCCCTGTGCCGCCATATTCAGGCCACGCTGGCACAGCCCTGGACGCTGGAACAGGCGGCCGCTCATCTCAGCGTCAGCGGGCGCACCCTGTCGCGGCGCTTCCAGCGAGAAACCGGGCTGCATTTTAGTGATTGGGTGCGGCGCGCCCGTTTGCTGGCGGCGTTGAACGCGCTGGCGACCGGCCGCTCGGTGTTGGAAGTGGCGCTGGATCTTGGCTATGACAGCCCCAGCGCGTTCAGCGCCATGTTCCGCCGGTTATTGGGGGTTGCGCCCAGCGACTATTTCAGCCGGACCGCGCCGACGACAGATAGCGCCCGGCAACGTTGAACAGCGCCTGCAGCGAAGCGCTGGCGGAGTCAACGTCGATGCCAACGCCGTAGGTCGCCTCACCTTGCGGCAACGTACAGCGGATATAGGCCACCGCTCGGCTGTCGCTCTGATGCCCCAGCGTATGCTCGTGGTAATCCTCGATCGCCAGCGGCAAGCCGAAGCGTTGGCGCAGCGCATCCACCGCGCTGGAAAGCAGGCCGTTGCCGGCGCCCTGCAGGCGCAGTGGCACTCCCTCGCAGGCAACTCGCGCGTTGAAGCTATAAGCCTCTACCCCGTGACTTTCCGTCTGGTAGCTTAACAGCTGCAAACGCGGCTGCTCCACCAGCCCGTAGGTATCGCGGAACAAGCGCCACAGCTGCGCGCCGCTCATTTCCTTGCCACTGCCGTCGGTCGCCCGCTGTACCACCTGACTGAAATCGATCTGCAAGCCGCGCGGCAACGCCAGCCCATGATTCTGTTCCAACAGCCAGGCGGCGCCGCTTTTGCCGGACTGGCTGTTGACCCGGATCACCGCCTCATAGCTGCAGCCGACATCGGCGGGATCGAGCGGCAGGTAAGGCACCTGCCACCAGCCATCCTGTCGCTGCCGTTGCGCAGCGAAGCCTTTTTTGATCGCATCCTGATGCGAACCGGAGAAGGCGGTAAACACCAGCTCACCGGCATAAGGATGGCGAGGATGCACCGGCAGCTGATTGCACAGCTCCACCACCTCCACCACCTGCTTCAGGCGGCTGAAGTCCAGGCCCGGCGCTACGCCCTGGGTATAGAGATTCAACGCCAGCGTAACCAGATCGACGTTGCCGGTGCGCTCTCCGTTGCCGAACAGGCAACCTTCGACCCGATCGGCGCCGGCCAACAGCGCCAGCTCCGCGCAGGCCACGCCGGTACCACGATCGTTATGCGGATGCACGCTGATCGTCACATCGGCGCGGCGGCTGAAGTGGCGACAAAACCATTCGATCTGATCGGCATACACGTTGGGCGTACTCACCTCCACCGTCGCCGGCAGGTTGATGATCATCGGCCGCTGCGGCCCCGGTTGCCACACCTCCGCCACTGCTTCGCAGATCTCCAGCGCGAACTCTAATTCAGTAAAACAGAAGGTTTCCGGCGAATACTCAAAGCACCAGGTGGTATCGGGCTGTGCCTCGCACTGCCGGCGGATGCGCCGCACGCCGTTCCCCGCCAGCGCCACGGTGGCGGCCTTATCCTGGCGGAACACGATATCGCGAAACATCAGCGCCGTGGCGTTGTACAAATGCACGATAGCCCGCGGTGCTCCCTGCAGCGCCTCGAAGGTGCGATCGATCAGATCGTCGCGCGACTGCGTCAGCACTTGAATAGTGACGTCGTCCGGGATCAGCCGCTCGTCGATCAGCGTGCGCACAAAATCGAAATCCGTTTGCGATGCCGAAGGAAAAGCCACCTCGATCTCTTTGAAACCGCACTGCAACAGCAGTTGATAGAATTCGCGTTTGCGCGCGTTATCCATCGGCTCCGCCAGCGCCTGGTTGCCGTCGCGCAGATCGCTGGAGCACCAGCGCGGCGCCTGCCGCAGCGTACGCGCAGGCCACTCGCGGTCCGGTAACGCCACCGGCGGGAACGGTCGGTATTTGCTTGAAGGGTCGATTAACATGGGCTTCTCCTGACGCCTGAGTGAACGATAGCGCCATTATTTCCCGCCATCGCCGCCTCTTCTCCCGCTTTGCGGACAATCATCGTCGCAAAGCGGACAACAAAAAAATTTGCATCCTGCGCCAGTGAGACAACAATTAGTTTTGACGTTTTCACCCACGCGACGGCAGCACCGCCGGGCGCTTTACTCTCATCGTCAACGGAGGCAAACATGAGCCTGTATGCAACCCTGGAAGAAGCCATCGAGGCCGCACGCGAAGCGTTTATCGACACCGCCGAAGGCGGCAGCGGTGACGAACCACCGGTGCCGCAACAGTTCAATCTGCAAAAGTACGTGATGCAGGATGGCGACACGATGTGGCAGGCGGAGTTCTTCGAAGAAGAAGGTGAGGCGGTGGAATGCCTGACGCTGCGCAGCGGTGCGGCGGCGCAGGCGATCTTCGACGGTGACTACGACGAGGTGGAAATTACCGCAGAGTGGATAGACGAAAACACCCTGTACGAATGGGAAGAAGGTGACTTTCAGCTCGAACCGCCGCTGGATACCGAAGAAGGCCAGGCCGCGGCCGATGAATGGGATGAGCGTTAACCCGCACCACGCTTTCATCGCCAAGGAGGCAGCATGATCATTCGCCGGGCCCGCCCCACCGACTACCCTGCCATTTTGCAGCTGCAGGGGGAAAACGTGCCGGAAGCGCTCGACGAGCGCCAAAAACGGCAGGGATTTATCGTATCGCGCATGAATGAGGCACAACTGACGGCGATCAACCGCGGCATCGGCATACTAGTGGCCGAACAGGAGAACCAACTGGCAGGGTTCGTTTGCTTGATGCCCGCCGACGTGCACCCGAGGCCGCCGGTGGTGGACGCGATGCTGGCGACGCTCGCCACGCAATCCTTCACCGGGCGGGCGCTGAGTGAACAGCGGGTGTTTCTCTACGGCCCGGTTTGCCTCGACGCCGCCTGGCGCGGCAAAGGTGTGCTAAAGCGCCTTTACGCCGCGGTCAAAGCGCACACCCGTCATGACTACGACGTGGGCGCGCTGTTTATCGACGACGACAATCCGCATTCGTTGGCGGCTCACGTGCAAGGGTTGGGCATGACGGCGCTGGCGCCTTTCCATTGTGGGCAGAAAGGCTATCAGCTGGTGGTGTTCGCCACCCGCTGAACGGGTTTATTCATAGGGGCCATGCTGCGCATCGAATGGCAGCATAAAGGTGTCCACCACCATCGACAGCGGCACGTCTATCACCGTGACGTAGCGCCAGGGCGTATCGCGCAAATCCCACTGCACGCCGGGATAGTACTGGTGGCCATGCCCCGCACCGGGCACGGTGCGGCTGATGATGCTGCCGCAACCGGTTAAGACCATCACGCCGGCCGCCACGCAGGCCAGCCGAAGGTAGGAAGAGAGCTTCACGACATTGACTCTGAGCAAAGGGTTGTTTCGCGAGTGAACAACGCATCGGCCGCAGTCTACCACAGTTCCCTTTTTCTGCCGGCACCGGCGCACGTAAGCAAAAGGTAAAAAAAACGGGGAACGCGCCATGCGCATTCCCCGTCTGAGCGTTGCCGTTCAGCGATTAACGTCGGCCCGTTGGGTGTGCCAGCGGGTTGTGCGGCAACTGCTGATAGTGCTCACGCCAGGCGGCGCCTTCCGGCAGCAGCCAGACGCGCTGGTGCAGACGAGCCAGCGTGACCGGATCGCTCAGCAGCTCCAGACGTTTGCCCTTCACCAGCTTCTCCGGCCCCAGCTGCAGCGCTTCGTTCACCCGCTCCTCGCGGTTGCGATCGAGGGTAGCGCGCAGATGGTGACGCGCCGTCGCCAACGCCGTCGCCAGCGCGTTGAAAGACGGGTTGACCACCGCGTGCATAAAGCCGTTGGTCAGCGCACGGTTGCGGTTGAGATGCAGGTACTCTTCCGTCGCCAGCAGTTCACGCGGCGGGTTGTACTCTTCCGGGATCAGGAACAGCTTGGCGCGCTTGCTCTTCATGCCCAGCGTCGCGCGGCTCGACAGCACCGACACGAACGGCGACAGGATCAGCGAGAACACGATCGGCGCCAACCACCACAGGAAGCGCAGATCCAGCCACGCCATGCCGCCGGCCCACACCAGGCCCAGCAACATCTGCGAGCCATGGCGGCGGAACGCTTCGCCCCAAGGCGTATCGTCATCGTCACGCTGCGGCGAATTCCACACCACTTCCCAACCGAGGAAGGCGCTCACCACGAACACGGTATGGAACAGCATGCGCACCGGCGCCAGCAGCACCGAGAACAGCATTTCCATCAGCATCGAAATGAACAGACGGAACGCCCCGCCGTACTCTTTCGCGCCCTTGGCCCAGATCAGCACGATACTGAGCAACTTCGGCAGGAACAGCAGCACCAGCGTGGTGGAGAACAGCGCTATCGCCAGCTCGGGCCGCCACTGCGGCCAGACCGGGAACAGCTGCCGCGGCTGCAGGAAGTATTGCGGTTCCATCAGGGTGTGCACCACCTGCAACGCGGTGGAGAGCGCCAGGAACATGAACCACAGCGGCGCCGACAGGTAGGACATGACGCCGGTCAGGAACACCGCGCGGTGCACCGGGTGCATGCCTTTCACCAGGAACAGGCGGAAGTTCATCAGGTTACCGTGGCACCAGCGACGGTCGCGTTTCAGCTCGTCCAGCAGGTTTGGCGGCAGCTCTTCGTAACTGCCCGGCAGATCGTAAGCGATCCACACGCCCCAGCCGGCGCGGCGCATCAGCGCCGCTTCAACGAAGTCGTGCGACAAGATTGAACCGGCGAAGGAGCCTTCGCCCGGCAGCGGCGCCAGCGCACAGTGCTCGATAAACGGCTTCACGCGGATGATGGCGTTATGGCCCCAGTAGTGCGATTCGCCCAGTTGCCAAAAATGCAGGCCGGCGGTGAACAACGGCCCGTAAACGCGGGTGGCGAACTGCTGCACGCGCGCATACAGGGTATCCATACCGGACGCCTTCGGCGCGGACTGGATGATGCCGGCGTTCGGGTTGGCTTCCATCAGACGCACCAGCCCGGTGAGGCATTCGCCGCTCATCACGCTGTCGGCGTCCAGGATCACCATGTAGCTGTACTCACCGCCCCAACGACGGCAGAAGTCGTCGATGTTGCCGCTCTTGCGTTTTACGCGGCGGCGACGGCGGCGATAGAAGATGCGGCCGTGGCCGTCGACATCGCGGCACAGCTCCATCCACGCCTTTTGCTCCGCCACGCAGATGTCCGGATCGTAGCTGTCGCTCAGCACGTAGATATCGAAGTGCTCCAGTTGACCGGTGGCGGCGACGGACTCATAGGTCGCACGCAGGCCGGCGAACACGCGTTCGACGTCTTCGTTGCAGATCGGCATGATCAGCGCGGTGCGGTGCGCCGGGTTGATCGGCTCATCGCCCTTGATGGTGGAGGAAATACTGTATTTGTCTTTACCGATCAGCAACTGCAGGAAGCCCATCAGCGCGGTCCAGAAACCGGCCGAGACCCAGCAGAACAGCACGGCGAACAGGATCAGAATGCCGGTTTGCAGCACATACGGCAGCAGCTGCAGCACCGACTGCATCAGATCCTGATCCAGCATGGCGATAGGATCGATCAGCGCCCAGCCCTGATAAGGCAAGATGGTTTTCATGTACCAGGTGGCGATGCCGGTCTGCACCAGCATCAGCACCAGCAGCACATAGCGGCGCATGGAGCCGACAACGCGCCAGCGGTTCTCAGCCTCGGCCTCCTCTTTGGTGGCGTGCCGATTGTGCGGCGAACGCCCCAGCAGAGAATCCCAGAAGCGCGCCACCGGGTTGGTGCGCCAGGCTTCCGGGAACATGGTGGTTCGTTTGATCGGCGGCGTCGCCTTCAGAATGGCGCGCCCTTCGGCGTCGGTATCGAAGTCGTCATCGCTGACCGCATCCGGCCAGGCGTTTTCGATGCGCGGTTTGACCGAGGCCAGCGCCACGTCATCCGCCGACAGGCTATTGACGTTGGCGTCGGCGGCGCCCATCTGCCGATGGAGCGCCTCCAGTGCCTGAGCGTCATCCGCCGTTTGAGGGTTGAGCGCCTCCGACCGCTCGGCGGTCAGAGGCAGCGCCGCAAGATAATCCTGGGCGGGTTGAGTAGGCTTATTCATTGGCAGGTAGCTGATAGCTCCAGGTTTCCGACAGAGTCTTATCGCCATTGACCAGCGCCGCGCGCATTTCTACCGGCTTCTTGTCGTCTTTCACTTTCAGACGCACCGTCAGGCGCCAGCCTTTGGTCACTGGGTTATAGCGGACGTTGTTTTCTACCATTTCACCGTTGTCGCCGATGCTGATCTGAGAAGCGACCGGGGTATTGGCATCCAGCCCTTTCAGCACCGGACCGACGAAGTCGACCAGGAAGGCCACGCTGCCGTCTGGCTCGCGAATCAGGTTGGACTGCTTCACGTCACCGGTCGAACGCATGGTCCGCGCCACATAGGCGATGTCTTGCGAATGCAGTTTGTCTTCATCGCGGGTGAAGTTCAGACGGTAGCTCAGCGTCAGCGGCTTTTTGGCTTCCGGCAAGGTATCCGGCGTCCAGAACGCGACGATGTTGTCGTTGGTTTCATCCGCCGTCGGGATCTCCACCAGCTCGACCTTGCCTTTGCCCCAGTCGCCCTTCGGTTCGATCCAGGCGCTAGGGCGCAGATCGTAACGATCGTCCAGGTCTTCATATTCTTTGAAGTTGCGACCGCGCTGCAGCAGACCGAAGCCTTTCGGATTCTCGACGGTATAGGTGCTGACGGACAGGTGTTTAGGATTGTTCAGCGGACGCCAGATCCACTCGCCGTTGCCGGCATGGATAGACAGACCGTTGGAATCGTGCAACGCCGGGCGATAGTTCAACGTCGGCGACGGCTGGTTCGGCCCGAACAGGTACATGCTGGTCAGCGGCGCCAGGCCCAGTTTGCCCACCTTGTCGCGCAGGAACACTTTAGACTCGACGTCCACGGTGGTGTCGCGGCCCGGGATCACCGTGAAACGGTAAGCGCCGGTGGCGCGCGGGGAATCCAGCAGCGCATAGATCACCAGATGCTTGTCGCCCTGCTTCGGACGCTCAACCCAGAATTCGCGGAAACGCGGGAACTCTTCGCCGGACGGCAAAGCGGTGTCGATAGCCAGGCCGCGAGCGGAAAGCCCGTAAACCTGCCCTTTACCCACTACGCGGAAATAGCTCGCGCCCAGCAGGCTCATGATCTCATCGTTTTTGTCGGCGCTGTTGATCGGGTAAAGCACCTTAAAACCGGCAAAGCCGAGGTTTTTCACCGATTCTGGGTCGTGTTTGACCGAACCGAAGTTGAAGTAATCCGGGCTGTACTTGATCTGTTTTACGCTGGTAGAGGTGACCTCGTTGATTTTCACCGGCGTGTCGAAGTACATCCCCTGATGATAAAACTCAAGCTTGAAAGGGGTTTTCAGCTTGCTCCAATAGGCTTTATCGTGATTGAACTGAATCTGCTGATAGTCTGCGAACTTCATCTCGCGGAACTGAGAAGGAAGGTTGCTCTTCGGGGCTTCGAAACCTTTCGCCGCCAGATCCTGCGCCTGCTTGGCCACATCATCAATAGAAAAGGCCCAAGCCGGCGAACTGAACAGCGTGAACAATACGGTAGCACCTAACCAACGAACGCTCGCGGCGCGTGGTTGTCCGGATAATATATTAACTAGCACATCCCCCCCTATTCGTGTGCTCAAATCATTTAAATCCATATTAATGGATTACTCAGCTTTCCGACAACATGATAAATGGATGGTTCATGTTTACGGCTCATTGTTTAAGCAGCTGATGGAACACCAGCGTAGCAAGCCGCGCAACAAGACGCTATGGAAAAATGCGGGGGGCTATAGTAGGGTTCCGGATAACAATTTAACGTTTGACGACTTATTAAGCGTGTTAATGAACTCTCGATTAAATCACCAGCGGTAATCTATGACTAAAGGCAGCAAACAGCGCGAGTTTTTTCTCGATTCGATCCGAGCCTATTTGATGTTGCTCGGGATTCCGTTTCACCTCTCCCTGATTTATTCCAGCCATGCCTGGGCGGTGAACAGCGCGTCGCCCTCTTTCTCGCTCACGGTGCTGAACGACTTCATTCACGCTTTCCGCATGCAGGTGTTCTTCGTGATATCCGGCTACTTCTCCTACATGCTTTACGAGCGCTACGAGCGCCACCAGTGGCTGAAGGTCAGGCTGGAGCGGGTGGCGATCCCGCTGCTGAGCTCCATCCCGCTAATCACGGTACCGCAGTTTTTCATGCTGAAATACTTCACCGATAAATTAAACGGCTGGGATGAATTTTCTCTCTATCAGAAAATAAATGTAACAGTTTGGGAATTGGTTTCTCATCTCTGGTTCTTATTGACACTGTCATTGTTAACCTGCGCCTGTTTTTATCTGTTCCGCAAAATCAAGCATCAACCCCGTGAGCCTATTCCGGCGTTAATAAACCGAATGCACGGATTAGGAAACATCTCACTGTATTTCTTTATTTATGCGGTATGCTATTCGGCCGCGCACCGCATTATTTTAATTTTCGCCCCGCAGCTATTATCCAACGGCCTGTTCAATTTCGTGGTGATGGAGACGATGTTCTACCTGCCGTTCTTCATCCTCGGCGCCTATGCGTTTAAGTACGTGTGGCTTAAGGAGATTTTTCTGCGCCGCTCACCGCTGGCGCTGCTCGGTTCGCTGCTGCTGTTTATCGCATATATGCTGAATCAAAAGCTGTTGGCGCACAGCAGCTATATGTTCGAGGTAGAAGTGGTGATCAAAACCCTAATGGGGATCCTGATGACCAACGTCGTGTTCTCTTTCGGGCATAACTTGCTGAATTATCACTCGCCGCGCATCACCTATCTGGTCAACGCCTCGCTGTTTATATATCTGGTGCACCATCCGTTGACCCTGATATATGGCGCTTTCGTGACGCCTTATATCGGCAACAACCTGTTGGGATTCTTGCTGGGCCTGCTGTTTGTGTTCTCGCTGGCCTTCGCGCTATATGAACTGCACAAGCGTATTCCGGTACTGCGCTTCCTGTTCTCCGGCAAGCCGCAATAACCTTCCGCCCCTGTAAACCCGAACGTTTGCAGGGGTTTCCCGTCATCTTGCCGTCGTGCAATAAGCCTATACTGGTGGTTTGCATGCAGAGCACACATTGCTCAGCCTGGCGTCGCCCGTTAGGGCAAAGTGATACGGCTGCATAGATAACCTAGCCGTTATAACTGCAATGCATAAGTAGAAATCCGGATCCCTGCCTTACGGTAGTGATTGGGCTCAACACCCCCGAAGGGCTGCGCGATCGTTGAATTTATTCGATGGCGTTAGCTGCATCTCCCTTCCGTCACGACAGAGAGGATTTTGAATGACCGATAAGCACACCCCGGCTCAGGAAGCCATAGCGGAAAACGCCACCCTGCTGAAGATCCTCGGCAGGTTGCTGTCCGCACTGGACGCCTCAATCAGCGGCAAAGAACGCAGCGTTTTGGTCGCTGAGCTCTCCAACTTCAATCTCGACGGCATTTCCGAAACGGAAAGCAAGTTGGCCAACGAGCTGATCAAACGGGCGCTGGAATCGCTCGACCACTAACCCTACCGCGTCTACAAACCATTAAGCCTGCCAGCGCGGGCTTAATGGTTTTTCCCTCCGCCACGATCGGAAATTGTTGCCAAAGCAGAAATACAGCAGCCTGATAATGTTGGATAAAAGGCAGGATTCTCTCTCTTCTCCTCACTTTCTTCGGTTAATCGCATCAAAGGGCAATAATTGATCGGTTGTTTTCGCAATCAGCCTTGGCGTTTTACCCACTAAACACGCTATCATCGACACACGCGCAGTGCCCCACCGATTCCCAGCCTCAGGAGAGCAATATTTTGGATGCCAGCACCATTAACAGTTTGTTCGTCATCGGTGCCGTGCTGGTGGGGGCAAGTATTCTGCTCAGCTCATTTTCTTCCCGGCTCGGCATTCCGATCCTGGTGATCTTCCTGGCGATCGGCATGTTGGCCGGCGTCGATGGCCCCGGCGGCATCGTCTTCAGCAATTATCCTGTCGCTTATCTGGTCAGCAACCTCGCGTTGGCGGTGATCCTGCTCGACGGCGGCATGCGAACCCGGGTCAGCTCATTCCGCGTCGCTCTGTGGCCGGCGCTGTCTCTTGCCACCATCGGCGTGGTGATCACCGCCGGCCTGACCGGCATGGCCGCCGCCTGGCTGTTCAACCTCGATCTGCTACAGGGGCTGCTGATCGGCGCCATCATCGGTTCCACCGACGCCGCCGCGGTCTTCTCGCTGCTGGGCGGCAAAGGGTTGAACGAACGCGTCAGCGCCACGCTGGAGATCGAATCCGGCAGCAACGATCCGATGGCGGTGTTTCTCACCATCACGCTGATTGCGATGATCGCCGCCGGAGAAACCGCGCTGAGCTGGACCTTCCCGCTGCATCTGATGCAGCAGTTCGGCATGGGTATCGTCTTCGGTCTGGGCGGCGGCTGGCTGCTGCTGACGCTGATCAACCACATCAAACTGGCGGACGGCCTCTATCCGCTGCTGGCGGTGAGCGGCGGTATTCTTATTTTCGCGCTGACCACTGCGCTGGACGGCAGCGGCATTCTGGCGGTGTACCTGTGCGGCCTGCTGCTGGGCAACCGGCCGATCCGCAACCGTCACGGCATCGTACAAACCTTCGACGGCCTGGCTTGGCTCAGCCAGATCGGCATGTTCCTGGTACTCGGCCTGCTGCTCAACCCGCACGAGCTGCTGCCGATCGCCATCCCTGCCCTGCTGCTGTCGCTGTGGATGATCCTGTTCGCCCGCCCGCTGTCAGTGTTTATCGGCCTGCTGCCGTTCCGCAGCTTTACCCTGCGCGAACGCGGCTTTATTTCCTGGGTCGGCCTGCGCGGCGCGGTGCCGGTGATCCTGGCGGTGTTCCCGATGATGGCCGGGCTGCCCAACGCCCAATTGTTCTTCAACGTGGCGTTCTTCGTGGTGCTGGTCTCCCTGCTGCTGCAAGGCACCACGCTGTCGTTTGCCGCCAAAAAAGCCAAGGTGATCGTGCCGCCGGCGCTGACGCCGATCTCCCGCGTTGGGCTGGATGTACACCCGGAGAACCAGTGGGAACAGTTCGTGTATCAGCTTTCGGCGGAAAACTGGTGCGTCGGCGCGGCGCTGCGTGAGCTGAAAATGCCCCCCAACACCCGCATCGCCGCCCTGTTCCGCGGCAAAGAGCTGCTGCACCCTAGCGGCAGCACCCGGCTGCGGGAGAACGATATTCTGTGCGTCATCGGCCATGAGCACGATCTGCCGATCCTCGGCAAGCTGTTCAGCCAGGCGCCGGCCGTGACGCTCGACGAACGCTTTTTCGGCGACTTTATCCTGCAATCCGACGCCCGTTTAAGCGACATTTCTCAGCTTTATGGCCTCAACCTTCAAGACGACGTGGACGAGCAGCAGACGCTTGGCCAGTTCGTCATTCAGCTGATCGGCGGTGAACCGGTGATCGGCGACCAGGTGGAATGGGACGGCCTGACCTGGACCATCGCCGAAATGGACGGCAACCAAGTCAGCAAGATAGGCGTGCGGATCGTAACCGACTGACGCTGCCGCACTGGCTGCGTTATCAGACGAGGGAACTTCTGGCCTTAAGAACGTTCTTAATCACTATCATGATGCATGAAGTACGGCGCCGCTGAATTATATCCATTTGATATAAAAACAATTTAGCAGTGGCGCCGTCAGGGATTAGGGATGTGAACGGCAAGACTCGATTTCTTTCGGTGATGATGCTCATGGCCCTGGGCGTAGCGGCAGCCGATCTCGGCATCGCCGGTTTGGTCCATAGACTTTTAATTGGATAATTTTAACGTGACGCAGCAGGAACAAGAAAAAGACATTCTGGGGAAAATACTGGTGACGGTGTCCGCGCTTTGCCTGATTCTGGTGGCGGCGTTCCTGATCTGGGGATTCGTGCTGGATTGATATCGCACGACACTCAGACATAAAAAAACCGCCGCGGCGGTTTTTTTTATGGGTCAGGCGATCAGATCTTGCAACCTTCGCAGTCCGCTTCGTCCTCGAGGAACTCAGGGACCTCTTTTACCTTCTGCGCCGCTTTTTCTTCGGCTTTCGCCAGTTCGGCATCGATATCAAAATCGAAAATATCATCACTCATCGCTTGGTCCTCATTCTGCTTCGTGTTCAAACGCTGAGTATAATCGACAAGCCGCCGGCCGGAAACCTTTCAGTTTGCCGCCGCCAACTGCGGTGGCTCATCCTGCGGCTTTTTTCCGTAGGCCATGTCGTACACGTCGTAGAAGTCGATTTCGCCCTTATTGCCGATGATCACGCGCATCTTCTGTTTCAACGCGGCGCCGATAGACGGCTCATCCAGCAGTTGCTGCACCGCATAAGGCGACAGCGCGCGGGTAAAGTACCACTCGCCGTTGTAGCAAACCCGCAGATCCAGCACCCCGATGTCCTCGAAGCGGTATACCGGCCGGATCTCTATCAGCAGCATGGCGAACATAAACAGTACGAAAGCGGTGAAGCCCAGGAAGGCATATATCCCCATGTACGGCACCTGGTACATCACGGCGATCACCGCGAAATAACCGGCGAACATGGCAATGCACAAATAGCGGTGAGTGCGGGCGAATTCGCTGTTGAAGCGCGGCTTGCCGTCCCGCCCTTCGCGCCGATTGATCTGTTCAATCTCTTTAACCAAGATGCTTTTAATCGCGTCCATCGTTACAACCTTATGCTGGAAACAGCATTGCCATCAAATCTCACCGCTAAAAGTAACACAAGTACAGTTTCGCCGGGTAGATCAGTTAGCCAACTTAATGGCGGCAACTGTTATAGTTCGGCTTCAACGCGGCTGGGCGGCCTTGCCTTGCGCAAACATGAACATGCGCTGGGCCACATCGTCGGCCTGTTTGATTTTCTGCTTTTGCGGTTCGTTGCTGCGATGAATGGCGCGGGCGTAAGCGATTTCGTGGGCCTGATCGATCATCGCAATGATCCGATCTCGTTCGGTCTTCTCCATATTGCCCAACATGGTGGTGATAATCGCCTGATAAGCATTGGACGCGGCGCTCAGCGCTTTCTCTCTCGCCTCGAGGGCGGCGACGCGTTGCAAGAGTTCCTGCAGTTGCTCGGAGTGAGACATATCGACCTCCTGTTGCCGGGCAGCAAGCCTGCCTGATTACAGTTTAGCAAAGGATCGAAAGAGAAAGAGGAAGGAAAGCCAGCGGTTACGGTAAAGCACACCCGAAAATCCCAACGAGGAGCCGATAGTGCAAATCAACCCGGGTGCGCTTTACGGTAAGCGCGGTGAGATGAAGGGAAGAAAGCTGGCGCGCTATGCAGGACTCGAACCCGCGTCTATCAATTTTCAAGCCAAAACAAGCCATTATAAAACCAATCACTCTGCCAACTGAGTTAATAGCGCGTTCCTTCGCTTCGGGGCGCCATTATCCATAACAACATTATGGACTCAAGCTTTTTTAGCATAATACCCTGAATTTACAGATAAGTCTTAGGTTATCGATAGCGTTATGGCATTACGGCAGCTCAATAATCCGGTAATCGCCGGCGATGAGCGGCTTGCACAAAATCTTGTAGCCATCGCTGTCAAAGTGGCTGGCCGCACTCTGCAGCCGCTGCGCCTGCGCCAGGGTGCTGACCGAACCCAGATAAAACCAATTGTGAATCACATGGTACTGGCGCAGCGTTTCGCCCTGCTCTTCCAACGCCACGCGCCCGGCGAACGGCCAACAGGCGATGCGCAGCTGTTCAAGCGCCGCGCCGAGCCGCCGCGCATGTTCCTGCGCCGACTCCACGCCGCAGCAGGCACCGGCGCACTTGCGCAGGCTGTAGCGGAAGCAGGCTCGCCCGGCGGGCAGCTTGTCGATCCCCAGCTTGCCGTAACATAAACGATGCTCGTCGGCGATGGCGCGCAGTTTTTCCAGCGCGGCATGGCGATTGGCAAACAGCCCGTAAAGATGAGGCGTGACGGCGAAATCGATCTCTTTGGCATGGGCAATCGTCACCCTGTCCGCCTGCAGACGCAGTGCGCACAGCTGTTTCGAGCGCCGCAGGCGTTTGTTAAACAGTGGCTGTTGTTGCTTGATCAATTGCGCCTCAAGCAGCAGTGCCCCCAACTCGCCGGCGGTCTCGATAAAACTGATGCGCCGGGTTTGCCGCAGCATTTTTGCCTCATCCTGCGCGCGAAAATGCGCCATCACCCGGCTGCGTACGTTGACGCTTTTACCGATGTAAAGCGGCAGGCTGTCGCTCTCGCCGTGGAACAGATAGACGCCAGGCCCCTTGGGCAATGGCGCCAGGCAAGCGCGCAGGTGATCCGGGTAGTGGTAAATGTCGAGTTCCGGCTCGAGGCGGTTTGGCATCATGGCGGCGGCGTTATCCTGCGGATGAATGAATACTGGTTTTTTAGCCAGTATAACGCGCCGCGCAGCCGGTTGCACACTCGAAGGATAATAACTCGCCGTGATCTTTAGCGGGAAAGCCTTTACTATCCCCTTTCCAGCGGGAAAGCGCCTCACGTTTAGCGCCAGTTCAAGCTGGCGCTGCCATGATGGCAGACTGCAACCGCCGCTTTTATCGTTATGGAAAACCTGGGCATGCCATCACTGAAACTCACACCCCGTCATCTGGCGTTGATCGCCGTCATCGTTTTCATCGCCGTCGCCATCGCGCTGGCCCTCTATTGGCAACGCCCGCCGCAGCAGGATTACGTTACCGCGCCGGCCCGTCTGGGCGATATCGAGAACGCCGTGCTGGCCACCGGGCGGCTGGATGCCGTCGAACGCGTTAACGTCGGCGCGCGGGTCTCCGGTGAAGTCAAATCGCTGAAGGTCAAACTGGGCGATCGCGTCACCAAAGGGCAGCCGATCGCCGACATCGACGATCTGCAACAGCGCAACGATCTGCGCAACGCCGAAGCGGCGCTGAACGTCATCAAAGCCGAACTGCAGGCCAAACAGGCACAGCTTAAGCAGGCCGAGTCGCGTTTCAAACGCCAGCGGCGCATGCTGAACGACGAAGCCAGCTCGCGTGAAGACTTCGAAACCGCCGAAGCCACGCTCGCCACCACCCGCGCCGAGCTGCTTTCGCTCAATGCGCGCCTGGTGCAGGCGCAGATTGAAGTCGACAAGAAAAAGATCGATCTGGGGTATACCCGCGTGGTCGCGCCGATGGACGGCATCGTCATCGCCGTGGTCACGCAGCAGGGGCAAACGGTCAACTCAACCCAAAGTGCGCCGACCATCGTCAAGCTGGCGCGTCTGGATATGATGACCATCAAGGCGCAGATCTCCGAAGCCGACATCACCCGCATTTCGCCGGGGCAAAAGGCTTACTTCACCATTTTCTCCGATCCGGATAAACGCTACGACGCCACATTGCGCACCATCGAACTGGCGCCGGAATCGGTGATGAAGGACGACTCGCTCGCCGGCACCAGCTCCGCGTCCGGCTCCGGCACCTCGAACGCGTCGGTCTATTACAACGCGCTGCTGGACGTGCCCAACCCGGAAAACCGCCTGCGCATCGCCATGACCGCGCAGGTTTCCTTGCTGCTCGGCGAAGCGAAGAATGCCCTGCTGGTGCCTATCCAGGCCGTGCATAAAACCGAAGGAAAAGGGCAACAGGTGCAGGTACTGACCCAGGATCAGCGGCTGGAAACGCGCGACGTGACCACCGGTATCACCAACAACGTCGACATTCAGATCCTCAGCGGCCTGAAAGCCGGTGAAACCGTGGTGCTGTCGCAGCCTGCCGCCAAGTCGGCTGAGGATGGCATCTTCCTGTGAACGCGATCATCGAGCTAAAAGGCATCAGCCGGACCTACACCAACGGCGGTCAGGCGCTGACGGTGTTGAAAGACATCGATTTGACCATCGCCGCCGGTGAGCTGGTGGCGATCATCGGCGCCTCCGGCTCCGGCAAATCGACGCTGATGAACATCATGGGCTGTCTCGACGTACCGGATCGCGGCGACTACTACATCAGCGGCCAGAACGCCGCCCACCTGTCGCCGGACGAACTGGCCCGCCTGCGCCGCGAGCACATCGGTTTTATCTTCCAGCGTTATCACCTGATGCCCGACCTCAGCGCGCTGGGCAACGTCGAAATTCCGGCCATCTACGCCAACGCCCGGCGCGATCAGCGGCGGCAGCGGGCGGCGCAACTGCTGGCGCGGTTGGGCCTGGAGGGACGCGAAGACCACAAGCCCGGCCAGCTTTCCGGCGGCCAGCAGCAGCGCGTCAGCATCGCGCGCTCACTGATCAACGGCGGCGAAATTATCCTGGCGGACGAACCGACCGGCGCGCTGGACACCCAATCCGGCCAGGAGGTGCTGGCGATCCTGAGCGAACTGAATCAGCGCGGCCACACCGTGGTGATCGTCACCCATGATATGAACGTGGCGCAACATGCGCAGCGCGTCATCGAGCTGCGGGACGGCGAGATCATCGCTGACAGCGGCCGCCAATCGGCGCCCGTCGCAGCGCTGCCGCCGCCGAACCGCAGCCGGCAAAGCGGCTGGCAAAGCCTGATCGACCGCACCCGCGAGTCGCTGCACATGGCGCTGAAGGCGATGAACGCCCACCGCCTGCGCACCGCGTTGACCATGACCGGCATCATCTTCGGCATCGCCGCCGTGGTCACGGTGGTGGCGCTGGGCGAAGGCGCCAAACAGCGCACGCTGGAAAACCTCAAAGATCTCGGCACTAACGTGGTAAGCATCTATCCGGGCCGCGATTTCTTCGACGACGCCATCGACAGCATCCGCACCCTGGTACCGGCCGATGCCGACGCGCTGGCGCAGCAAAGCTTCGTCGACAGCGTCAGCCCGGAAGTAGACGCTTCCGACAGCATCCGTTTTCGCAGCAAATCTGCCACCGCCTCGATCACCGGCGTCGGGCGCGACTATTTCCGCGTTAACGGCGTCGAGCTGTTACAAGGCGTGACTTTCCGCGACGATCGTAATGCGCTGCAGGAAGTGATCATCGACGACAATGCACGCCAGGCGCTGTTCGGCGATTTCGGCGTCGAGCCGCTCGGCCAGATCGTGTTTCTCGGCTCGGTGCCGGCCCGGGTGATCGGTGTGGCTAAAAGCAATCGCAACTACGCGCCCAATCGCATCACTGTATGGATGCCCTACAGCACGGTGATGTATCGCATGGTAGGCAAACCGACGCTCAGCGGCATCACCGTTCGGCTAAAGGACAATGTCGCCAGCGAATCGGCCGTCACCGCTATCACACAGCTGTTGACCCAACGCCACGGCGTAAAAGATTTCCGTTTGTACAACTTCGATAAAATCCGAAAGTCCATCGAACGCACGTCAATGACTTTTAGCCTGCTGATCCTGATGGTGGCATCCATCGCGCTGGTGATCGGCAGCCTGGGCGTGATGAACATCATGCTGGTCTCGGTTACCGAACGCACCCACGAAATCGGCGTGCGCATGGCGGTCGGCGCGCGGCGCGGTGACATCATGCAACAGTTCATGATCGAGGCGGTGCTGGTTTGTCTGATCGGCGGCGCATTGGGCATCGCGCTGTCGTTCGCCGCCGGGTCGCTGTTCACCTCGCTGGCGGGCGGCATGTTCACCGCCATCTATTCCTGGCAAGCCGCCGCGACGGCGTTTTTCTGTTCAACCTTAATCGGCATGATCTTCGGTTATCTCCCCGCCCGCAAAGCGGCAAGGATGGATCCGGTCGTTTCATTGGCCAGCGAGTAACCCATGAAAATTTTCTCTCCCCTGGCATTAAGCCTCGCCGCCCTGCTCACAGCCGGCTGCGGCAACGCCCTGAAAAGCGACTACCGGGCGCCACAGGTCAACTATCCGACGAGTTGGCAGCACGCCGCCGAAAACGCCACGCCGACGCCGTTCGACTGGCGCGATTTCCACGATCCCGAGCTCGACCGCTGGCTGCAACAGGTGATGGCCAGCAACAACGATCTGGCCGTCGCCGTGTTGCGCGTCTACCGCGCGCGCCTCGAGGCGGAACGCGTCGGCATCAGCACCGCGCCCGACGTCAACGCCTCGTTGAACAGCAACATCAATCGCCCGCTGTCGGAGTCCTCCGCCTGGAATAAAACCAGCGGCGCAACGCTCTCTACGAGCTATGAAGTCGATCTGTGGGGCAAATTGGCGCGCCAGCGCGACGCCGCCGAGTGGGCCAGCCAGGCTTCCGAGCAGGATCTGCAGACGGCGCACCTGACGTTGCTGGCCAACGCCGCCACGAATTACTGGCGCATCGGCTTCCTCAATCAGCAGATCGGTGTCAGCCAAGCGAGCATCGACTATGCCAAAGAGACGCTGCGGCTGGCCAACGCCCGCTATCGGGCCGGCAGCATCTCGGCGCTGGACGTGGTGAACGCGGAACAGAACGTGCTGACGCAGGAAAGCCGGCTGCTGACGTTGCAACACGAGCGTCAACAGGCGTTGAACGAACAGGCGGTGCTGTTGGGCGCGCCTTCAGGCCAGGCCACCATCACGCCCGCACGTTTGCCGACGACGGCAATGCCGCAGATCAGCACCGGCATTCCCGCCAGCGTCTTGAGCCGTCGCCCGGATCTCAGCGCCAAAGAGCTGCGGTTGCGCGCCGCGCTGGCCAACGTCGACGAAAAACGTCTGCAATACTACCCCGCATTCAGTCTGACCGGCTCGCTGGGCGCCAGCAGCAGCGCGCTGCTGGAGTTTCTGCGCAACCCGACCGGCAGCCTCGGTGCCGGGCTGACGCTGCCGTTCCTGCAATGGCGGCAAATGGGCGTGGATATCAAGATCGCCCGTAATGACTACGAACAGCAAGTGCTGGAATTCAGGCAGGCACTGTACAAGGCGATGGGCGATGTGAATAACGCCCTGTCGCTGCGTGCGCAGCTGCTGGCGCAAGAGACGCAGCTGCAGGCCTCGCTGGCGCTGGCGCGCAAGTCGGAACGGCTGAACGAGGTGCGTTATCGGCAGGGCGCCGTCACCATTACCGACTGGCTAAATGCTCAGGAGCAGCGCCGTCAGGCGGAGTTGGCGGTGGACGAAAACCGCTTCGCGCAGTACCAGAACCTGGCGAAACTCTATCTGGAATTCGGCGGTTCGCCGGTACCCTAAACCAAAAGGCCTGGCCATTAGGTCAGGCGTCTTTTTGGTGGCGAATACATCAATTTTCCCTGTTTTATCTCCCGCACTCTCTATACTTGAAACATCATCAATGAGACGAAAAATCGTCAAATTGCGCATTTATTAGACCATTATCGCACCAAATCGGTGCAAACACTTAAGTTAAACTGCTGGATTTGATCGGCGCAAGATATAACGTTAAGCTATAGATGCAAAATAATTAGTCACCTAAATGACATAACCTTGGCATAAAAGACGATATTTTGTGATCCACATCCCAACTTAAATGTGGATAATGAATCGTCTTGAACCGCGATTCGATTAGCCGATTTGATAACTCGAAAACAACAGTGAACGGAGATTACGCTTTCACGAACAACGAATAATTCATTAAGGGATGATTATATGAAGTTAAGAAAAAAACGACATAAACCGATGCACATTAACGACATCACCATCATCGATGACAGCAAACTCAAGAAGGCGATCACCGCGGCAGCCCTGGGCAACGCGATGGAGTGGTTCGACTTCGGCGTATACGGCTTTGTCGCCTATGCGCTTGGCCAGGTCTTCTTCCCCGGCGCCTCGCCCGGCGTGCAAATGATCGCCGCGCTGGCGACCTTCTCCGTGCCCTTCCTGGTGCGTCCGCTCGGCGGTCTGTTCTTCGGCGCCATGGGTGACAAGTTCGGCCGTCAAAAAGTCCTCTCGGTCACCATTATCATCATGGCGGTCAGCACCTTCTGTATCGGTCTGATCCCGTCTTATGCGTCGATCGGCATCTGGGCGCCGATCCTGCTGCTGCTGGCCAAACTGGCGCAGGGCTTCTCCGTCGGCGGTGAATATTCCGGTGCGGCAATTTTCGTCGCCGAATACTCGCCGGACCGCAAACGCGGCTTTATGGGCAGTTGGCTGGACTTCGGCTCCATCGCCGGCTTTGTGATGGGTGCAGGCGTGGTGGTGCTGATCTCCAGCATCGTCGGCGAAGCCAACTTCCTCGACTGGGGCTGGCGCATTCCGTTCTTCATCGCCGCGCCGTTGGGCCTGATCGGCCTCTATCTGCGCCATGCGCTGGAAGAAACCCCGGCGTTCCAGCAGCACGTGGACAAGATGGAGAAAGAAGACCGCAACGCCATCGAAAATCCGCCGAAAACCTCGTTCAAAGAGATCGCGGCCAAACACTGGAAAAGTTTGCTGGTGTGTGTCGGTATCGTGATTTCCACCAACGTGACCTATTACATGCTGTTGACCTATATGCCGAGCTACCTGTCGCATAACCTGCACTACTCGGAAGATCACGGCGTTCTGATCATCATCGCCATCATGATCGGCATGCTGTTCGTGCAGCCGGTGATTGGCCTGACCAGCGACCGCATCGGCCGTAAGCCGTTTATCATCGGCGGCAGCATCGGCCTGTTAGCGCTGGCGATCCCGTGCTTCATTCTGATCAACAGCAACGTGATTGGCCTGATCTTCGTCGGTCTGCTGGTGCTGGCGGTGCTGCTCAACTCCTTCACCGGAGTGATGGCTTCCATCCTGCCGGCGATGTTCCCGACGCACATTCGCTACAGCGCGCTGGCGATTTCGTTCAACATTTCGGTGCTGATCGCCGGTGCGACGCCGACCGCCGCTGCCTGGCTGGTCGAAGCGACCGGCAACCTGTACATGCCGGCCTACTACCTGATGGTGGTGGCGGTGATCGGTCTTATCACCGGTCTGTACATGAAAGAGACCGCCAACAAGCCGCTGCGCGGCGCGACGCCGGCGGCATCTGACCGCTCAGAGGCGAAAGAGCTGCTGCAGGAGACCTACGACAACATCGAACAGAAAGTCGAGGACATCAACGCGCAGATCGCCGAGTTGGAAAAGAAAAAACAGATCCTGATCGACCAGCATCCCAAGCTGGACTGATCGGCGCTGAAAGGCAAAAGCCACCCGATTGGGTGGCTTTTTTATTTTGATTTCAAACGAAATAATGCGCAGCGCATTTTATGACCATCGGGATTGGTGGTACGCTTTGCAGCACACGCTTTATTGATGAAGAACATGATCATGAGCAAAATGGATCTTCCCGTCATCATCGGCATCCTTGTTATGCTCGCCCTCTGGTTTGGCGCGTTCTTCAACATTGGCGATATCACCTTCAGCATTTCACGCCTGTTTCACTGGATTGAGAGCCAACGCAGCTAACCCCACGCCGACGCAGGCGGTGGAAAACATCGGCTATGATTAAAAGACGTTACCGCCATTTTCCACGATTATCGCTCGCGATAAGGGGACTGCATCATGACCGATTATACGTTCTACAATCAGATCCTGACCCGACTGGCCGCCAATCACCCCGGCACGCTGGATGAAAAAAACTACGAACTGTGGAAACAAGACGCCACTAGCCCGCATGCCTTCGCCGATCCCTTCGCCTATCTCAAAACCAAAGGGCTGATACAGGCCTATGTGATGAGCGACATCGATGAGAACAACTATGATATCGACCCGCATCAAACGCGGATCACCGCCGCCGGTCTCGAGTTCATTCGCAACGGCGGGTTTAAATAAGGACGACACGCGCCAACAAAAAAACCGCCAGACGGCGATTTTTTATCCCAGAAGCAGGCGAACCAACTCAGGCGGGGAAAGGCCGATAAAAAATGCGCAGCACTTCGTTGTCACCCTGGCGTAAAAAACCGCCTTCCGGCTGCCAGCGCAGATCGCGCGCCAGATTGAGATTTTCCCAACCGACCGCGCCCCCCACGCCGATGCAAAGATTTTTATTGCCGGCGGCAAATCCTGCACCGGTGCCGATCATGGCATGCAGCAAACGGGGCGCCGCCGCGTCACGCAGGGAGAATATGCCGATAAAACATCCCTGCGGCGCGCGCAGCATATCCGCCATGGTGCGGATCTCGTTATCGTCAGGGCTGACGAAATGTTTGTATTGCTTATCGAACACCGTCTGCCACAGCTGCTTGTATTTCGCCTTACTGAGCGCGCCTGAACGGTGAGCGCAAAGCACCACCGCATCCCAGCACATCTCCCCGCTAAGCGAAAGATACTCTTCCGTATCGGTTTGCGGCTTATCGGCGTAATGCCGCGCAAATTCAGCCGCATTCAAATGCGGCGGCACGGCCTGTTTAGCAACGTCACTCTTGTAGCGCTTGAAATTCAACCAATGCATGGGAAGTCTCCTCTTCACCCGGTAGGTTAACAATCCGGCAGCCGTGGATGAAACGCGCCATCAAATCCAGGGCATCGTCAGCAGCGGCGATTTCGTCGTCATTCAGCCCCTGCTCCATCGACCGCTCGATCGCGTTCATCACCCCCGGAGCGCTGGTTTCTTCCCCCTGCGCCACCACGTCTAATACGGCTTTGCCGATCGCCAGACAAAGCTCATGATCAAACTCAATCTCTTTATACGGCTGCATAATCACCCCGATAAATTTTTACCCAAGAATACTAGACCACAATGGTGTATCGCGCCTGTCATCGTAGCGCAGCAAGGTATGCAGCCGAAGAGAATTGCATCGGGCCCCGGGTTGATAGCCCGAAGCCCGACAAAAAGCAGATTATTGCGGTGCTTGTTCGGTAGGGCGAATGATAAAACAAGTGGCGGTTGCCGAAGCCAGCAGCTTCCCTTCCGCCGTTTTGAGCGTGCCTTCAGCGAAAGCGACGTTCTTCGCCGCATAGACCAGACGCCCCTCGGCGATCAGGTCAGTTTCCTTCGGCACAGGGCGCAACATTTTAACCTGCAGATCGACGGTGCCATAACCAATCCCCGCGCCCAGCGTACTGTGCACCGCGCAACCGGTCACCGAGTCCAAAACCGTGGCGGCAAAGCCGCCATGAACGCCCCCCAGCGGATTCAGGTGGCGCCCGTCGGCTCGCGCCACGATGCGGATATACCCCTCTTCCACCGCAACCGGTTTCATGGGCACGGTTTCAGCGATCGAGGCCGGTGGAATTTTACCGGCCATCGCAGCCTGTAATAGCGCCAGTCCTGTCATTTTTGTCGGATCCATTGATCTCTCCTCTGGTGATAAACCCGTTATATAGGAGAGGTCTGACCTCTTGACTTGTTTTTTCGTGCTGATGTCGTCAGCCGCCTGCTCTTCAGATTCTCTGAACGTGACCGTCATCACTCTTTAGCGCTAATAACCCTAATTTTTTAGCGCCTTTAGATTTAAAACAACTTTCTGCTGCCAGCGCAGCCGGAAACTGAACGCAGTTAAGTTCAACATTATTAAGGCGTATCTATCATGGATTTCTTTCTGCAATTAGCGGTGATATTGGCATGCCTGCTGTATGGGGCGCGTAAGGGCGGCATTGCGCTGGGGTTACTGGGTGGGATCGGGTTGATGATCCTGGTGTTCGGCTTTCACCTGCAGCCCGGCAAACCGCCGGTGGACGTGATGCTGGTGATTATCGCGGTGGTGGCGGCTTCCGCCACCCTGCAGGCCTCGGGCGGGTTGGACGTCATGCTGCAGATCGCCGAACGGATGCTGCGACGTAACCCGCGCTATGTCTCGATCATCGCACCGTTCGTGACCTGCATTCTCACTATTCTGTGCGGCACCGGGCACGTGGTGTACACCATCTTGCCGATCATTTATGACGTGGCAATCAAAAACAACATTCGCCCGGAGCGACCGATGGCGGCCAGCTCGATCGGCGCGCAGATGGGCATTATCGCCAGCCCGGTTTCAGTGGCGGTAGTCTCACTGGTGGCGATGCTCAGCAGCTACACCTTCAATGGCCGCCATCTGGAATTCCTCGATCTGCTGTCTATCACCATCCCGTCTACCCTGTGCGGCATTCTGGCGATCGGCATCTTCAGTTGGTTCCGCGGCAAAGACCTGGACAAAGACCCGGAGTTCCAGAAATTCATCTCGGTGCCGGAAAACCATCGCTACGTTTATGGCGATGCCGCCACCTTACTGGACCGGATTCTGCCACGCAGCAACTGGATCGCCATGTGGATTTTCCTCGCCACCATCGCACTGGTGGCGGTACTGGGGGCGTTTTCCGATCTGCGGCCCAGCTTCGGCGGCAAGCCGCTCTCCATGGTCCTGGTGATCCAGATGTGTATGCTGATGGCCGGGGCATTGATCGTCATCATTACCCGCACCAACCCGGCGTCTATCTCTAAAAACGAAGTGTTCCGCTCCGGCATGATCGCCATCGTGGCGGTGTATGGCGTCGCCTGGATGGCGGAAACCATGTTCGGCGCGCATCTGGTGCAGATCGAAGCCACGCTGGGCGTGCTGGTGAAAGAATACCCCTGGGCCTATGCGCTGATCCTGCTGCTGGTGTCGAAGTTCGTCAACTCGCAGGCCGCCGCGCTGGCGGCACTGGTGCCGGTGGCGCTGGCGATCGGCGTCAACCCGGCCTATATCGTCGCTTCGGCGCCGGCCTGTTACGGCTATTACATTTTGCCAACCTACCCCAGCGATCTGGCGGCAATCCAGTTCGACCGATCCGGCACCACCCGCATCGGCCGCTTCGTGATCAACCATAGCTTTATTCTGCCCGGCCTGATCGGCGTCAGCGTCTCCTGCGTCTTCGGCTGGATCCTCGCCGCGGCGTTCGGTTTCTTATGAGTTGTATTTCGGAGCCCTGAGGGGCTCCGTACAGGCAGGGTGGCAGCACGACAAGAAAGGATGCAGGTATAATACGAATTTCAGGCACAAAAAAACCGCCTCTCGGCGGTCTACGACATTACTACTTATTGCTTTGATTATTCGGTATTTTCATTCCCTGGTACCCGGGGCGGGACTTGAACCCGCACAGCCATAAGCCGAGGGATTTTAAATCCCTTGTGTCTACCGATTTCACCACCCGGGCTCGGGAAAGTTGGAGGCGCGTTCCGGAGTCGAACCGGACTGGACGGATTTGCAATCCGCTACATAACCGCTTTGTTAACGCGCCTTTATTCTGTTTGCCTTTTCAGGCCAAAGCCGGTGATTCACCCACTTCGTTTTGTTCTTTTGATCCGCGATGTTGAAATCACTTATCTTAATCATCTGATTCTTAAGTAATTTATTTCGTTACCGCCGAATCGATGGACTGCATTATGGACTAAACCCCCCACCTTGGCAACCCCCCGAAATAGCAAAAAGTTCTCTAACGCTTTCAACTGCTTATTTTGTGGGCGCACTGTTCACAATGCCAACGGAAAGGCAAGCGGAATGTTGATTTTATATGCATCGGCTCAGGGATTCACGGGCGAATCGGATCTTTTTTCTTGGCAGGAATCACTTACCCGCGCCCTCTGCGGGTTTCATTTGCTTATGATGATGGGGTACCGTGCAAAACATCATTATGGGTGACATCGCGCAATCTCCGCGCCGCTAGCTGACCACGCACGTATAACAGCAGAAACCACCGTAATCGGCGAATGCCAGGAAGAGCGATTTCGACGATAGCTCCCACCAAACATACCGGCAGAAAACCGAGCACCGTTCCGAAAGTGGGATATCACTCCCCCAACCCAACGTCGCCGCCCTGAATAGCCAACGGAACTGCAGAGGTAGAGACTGATGTCAGGCCGTACACCGCACGGGAGCACCGGCACAATATCCAATCAAATGTGCCTGATTACACCATGCAACGGATGCATCCTGCGGTATGAAAACGACAGGATATACAGAGGCAATAATCGATGTATCACGTTGAAGAAAGGTTTCGCCGGACGGCAAAGGATTAGAAAACGAAAAGGGGCCGAAGCCCCTTTTCGTTTACCTGCCGAATCACGGGGATCCAACAGGCCAATGTTTGGAGCGGGAAACGAGGCTCGAACTCGCGACCTCAACCTTGGCAAGGTTGCGCTCTACCAACTGAGCTATTCCCGCATTACCAGAACTGACTGATTTATTTGCTATCTTTTGGCAATTCATCGTTGTCGTCTGATGCGATGCATTCTACTTACCTGACGTGATGAGTCAATAAAATTGTTGGCTCATCACGATCGTTTGCCGATTTTTGCAGCGTATCGATCACGGTTCCAGCAGATCGTTGCGTGCCGCGTTCAAATATTGGAACATCGACCAGAAAGTCAGCACCGCTGCGATATACAGCAAGCCAATCGCCACATACTCTACGGAGCGATCCGGGCGCCACAGCAAGCCCACCAGCGACATCATCTGCGCCATGGTTTTCACTTTGCCGATCCAGGACACCGCCACGCTGCTGCGTTTGCCAATTTCCGCCATCCACTCGCGCAGCGACGAAATGATGATTTCACGGGCGATCATGGTGGCCGCCGGCAGCGTGATCCACCAGCTGTGGTAGTGTTCCGCCACCAACACCAGCGCCACCGCCACCATCACTTTGTCCGCAACCGGATCCAAAAACGCCCCGAAGCGCGTCGTTTGTTTCCAGCGGCGTGCCAGGAAACCGTCAAACCAGTCGGTGACGGCGGCGAACACAAAGATAACGGCGCAAACCATCGGAGCCCAGTTGAACGGCAGATAAAACGCCAGCACAAAGAATGGGATCAGAACTACGCGAAACAGGGTAAGCCAAGTCGGTATATTCAATTGCATAATGCTACGGTAACTATCTGGCTAGAGTGGAAATTAAGAGTATGTTGCTACATTGCCCTCAGTGTTTCAATGCATTGTAGATCTTTTCTGCCAATGCTTGTGAAATACCCGGCACTTTTGCAATTTCCTCCACGCTGGCGTTCAACAAAGGTTGCAGTCCGCCCATATACTTCAACAGCACCTGGCGCCGTTTCGGCCCTACGCCTTCAATCAACTCCAATGCGCTGGTATTTCTGACTTTCGCCCTTCTCTGCCGGTGGCCGGTAATCGCATGATTGTGTGAATCGTCACGGATGTGTTGGATCACATGTAGCGCCGGCGAATCCGGCGGCAGCGAAATCCCCTCGCCTTCCGGCACGAAGAACAACGTTTCTAACCCGGCCTTGCGATCGGCGCCTTTGGCGATGCCAATCAGCAGCGGCTTATTCTTGTCCCAGGTAACGTTCAACGATTTGAATACGTCGATCGCCATGCCGAGCTGCCCTTTACCGCCGTCGATGAAAATGACATCCGGGATCTTTTTCTCTTCCAGCGCCTTGCCGTAACGGCGCTTCAGCACCTGCGTCATCGCCGCGTAGTCATCGCCTGGAGTGATGCCGCTGATATTGTAGCGCCGATACTCCGCGCGCACCGGGCCGTTACCGTCGAACACCACGCACGAAGCCACGGTCTGCTCGCCCATGGTATGGCTGATATCGAAGCACTCCATACGGTTGATTTCCGTCAGGTTCAGCACTTTGGCCAATTCCGCCAGCCGCTGATGAATAGTCGACTGTTGCGAAAGCTTGGTGGTCAACGCCGTTGCCGCGTTGGTGCGCGCCAGCTTCAGATAACGGGCGCGGTCGCCACGCGGTTTGCTTTGAATTTGGATCTTGCGCCCCGCCAACCCGGAGAGCGATTCTGCGAGCAGGTCTTTTTCCGGCAGGCTGAAATCCAGCAGGATCTCGCCGGGCAATGTGCGCGCCTGGCTGCCCTGCAGATAGAACTGGCCGACAAAGGTCTGCACCACTTCGCCCATATCCGTGCCGCCCGGTACTTTAGGGAAATAGCTGCGGCTGCCCAGCACCTTGCCCTGACGGATGAACAGCACGTGCAGGCACGCCATACCGGCATCGAACGCTACGCCGATCACGTCCAGATCGTCGCTGTCGCCCGACACAAACTGCCGCTCGGTGACGCGACGCACGGCCTGAATTTGATCGCGAATGCGCGCCGCCTCTTCGAAATTGAGCAGTTTGCTGGCTTCTTCCATACGCGCAATCAGCTGGTGCAATACCTGCTGATCTTTACCAGAAAGGAACAGCCGCACGTAGTCCACCTGCTGCTGGTATTCTTCTTCGCTCACCAGGCCGGCAACACAAGGCCCCAGACAGCGGCCGATCTGATACTGCAGGCACGGACGAGAACGGTTGCGATATACGCTGTTTTCGCACTGACGAATCGGGAACAGCTTCTGCAGCAGCGCCAGCGTTTCGCGTACGGCATAAGAGTTGGGAAAAGGCCCGAAATATTCGCCCTTGGCGTGTTTGGCGCCGCGATGTACCGCCAAACGGGGATGGGTATCCGCACTGAGAAAAATCAGTGGGTAAGATTTATCGTCTCGCAAAAGAACATTATACCGCGGTTGGTACAATTTAATGTAGTTATGTTCCAACAGCAGCGCTTCTGTTTCGGTGTGGGTAACCGTTACGTCTATTTGCGCGATATTTTTAACCAGCGTCTCGGTTTTACGGCTGCTGACCTGCTGCCGAAAATAGCTGGCGAGACGCTTTTTCAGGTCTTTGGCTTTACCGACGTAGATCACCGTGCCCGTGGCGTCGTACATGCGGTAGACGCCGGGCTGGCTGGTGACGGTACTCAGGAAGGCTTTGGCATCAAAACGGTCATTCACTGCTTAACAATGTCTCCGCATTGAACAATCCATGTCGGATGGCCAGGTGAGTCAATTCGACGTCGCCGCTGATATTCAGTTTGCTGAACATGCGGTAACGGTAGCTGTTCACCGTTTTCGGGCTGAGACTCAGTTGCTCCGAGATCTCATTCACTTTTTTGCCTTTGGTGATCATCAACATGATCTGTAACTCGCGTTCAGACAGGCAGCTGAACGGCGTTTCGGCCTGCGGTTCCAGCTGGCTCAGAGCCATCTGCTGGGCGATATCAGACGCGATATAACGCTGCCCCGCATGCACGGAACGCAAGGCATTAATCACTTCCTGCGGCGCGGCGCCCTTGCTCAGGTAACCGGCGGCACCCGCCTGCATCACCTTCGCGGGCAAAGGATTTTCAGTATGGATGGTCAACATGATGACTTTGACGTCGGGTGCATAACGCACAATCTTGCGCGTGGCTTCCAGCCCGCCAATGCCCGGCATATTCATGTCCATCAGCACGATATCGACAGCGTTGCCACGGCACCATTTTACGGCGTCTTCACCGCACTGAGCCTCACCGACAACTTTTATACCTTTGATATCTTCAAGAATGCGTCGTATCCCTGCGCGCACCAGTTCGTGGTCATCAACAAGAAGAACGCTAATCAAGGAAAAATCTCCAAAAAAAGGGAGTAACGCAATCGGCCTCTGTTTTCGCCAGAGATATTACTTGTTTTTCAGACAAGAATGAACACAGATTAATACATACTTCCGAATAACTTTGCGGAGCAGAGCTGATTTTTCAATTTTAGCCGTCTATGCCGCCGATAAATCGTCACGTCGGAAAAGATCGGACGCCGAAAATAATTCCGCGGCGCTGTACCAGACACAGGATAGCGCGATAATCATGCTACGAGAGAGAAATCTGTGTAAGCAATCACGACATGAATAATATTAACACGGCCGTTGGTTGTTTGTAATCATTTGATATTTAAAGGCGTAACAAAATCCGCTGCCAACCTGTGTCTGGCAACCCGCGGTCGAAACTATTATTCCCGGCAAACGCCGGTAAAATCGGTGTCCCCCACCCCAAATAATTATAATAACCCCCATTGTTCAACAATAACGTGCCGGACAAATACTTGTTAACCACCTCGAAATAACTTGCCACGAGTAGATGATTCAGACAAGCAATGAGCGAACGTTGCCCACCCGCGTGACCTGAGCAAGCCCGGTGCAGATGACAGGCGCATGCTATGCTATACTCCGCGCCCAGTTAAATTCGCCGCCGCGCGCGGGGCAACCTTTTAGTAGCCCGCGTGCGGTGCGCCAAAGCAGCTTGTATCAGGCTACGGCCTCAAAAAATCAGGAGAGAAAATGAGCAACGTTGATTTCACTACGTCTGCAAACCCGGAAATCTTGGCGACCGAGGTTGCCTGCCTCAAAGCTACGCTGACGCTGATCTTGAAATCGATCGGCCAGGCCGACGCCGGGAAAGTTATCATCAACATGGAACGTTTCATCGCTCAGATTGAAGATCCCACCCAGGCGGAAATCTTCAAGAACAGCATTCAGCAAATCAAGCACGCTTACCGTCAGTAAGCGTTGCATCCCAGACCCGCACTTATTGTGGGTCTGCTTTTCACCGCGCTACACCACACCCCATTGATCTTGCACGTGCTTTCGGGCAGTGTGTTGACTTTCCCCCACACCCGAGACCGTTATGGGCATCCTTGTCAAAGCGCTGATCGGCGCGCTGGTCGTGGTTCTGATCGGCCTGTTGGCCAAAACGCGCAACTATTATATCGCCGGTTTAGTCCCGCTCTTTCCCACTTTCGCCCTGATTGCGCATTACATTGTCGGCAACGAGCGTTCCATCGCGGCGCTGAAAACTACGCTGATTTTCGGCATGTGGGCGGTGTTGCCCTACCTGGTATATTTGATCTCGCTTTATTTCCTGATCAACAGTTTGCGGCTGTCGTTGGCTCTGGGGGCGGCGGTATTGTGCTGGATTGCGGCAGCGTGGCTACTCATTACGCTGTGGGGGTGGTGGCAAGGGCGTTAACGCCCTTGCCAGGGCAGATTAAGGTCGCCCCGCCTGCAAAACGAAACCACGCTGCCGATCACCGGCGATACGCAGATAGCGGCTTTCACCGGCGCGCAGCGTCATCGGTATACTGCCGCCGGTCTCACGCCAAATACACAGGTTATTCTCGATCATATCTTGCCCGATACTGACCGTAATATTGCCTGGCGGTACGCGAAATTCTGCTTTCTCTTTCGACGCCAGTGAAGCGGCGAACTCCCCATTCACATAGACGCCGGTGCGGCAACTGCCCGCCAGCATTCCGCTATCGCGCACCACCACCACCGTGGCGTAAGGCGTATCCGGGATATTCTGATAAAGCATCAGACGGCTTGGGGGCGGCAATTCAGCCTGTTGCGGCGGTACGGCTTGAGTCGCACACCCCGTCAACAGTGCAGAGGCAAATAATAGCGCGGCGTAATGCTTCATCCTTAGCTCCTGAAGAAAATAATGCTTATCGTAACAAGAGATAGCTGTCTCCAGTAGCATTCATACCGCAGAGATGAAAAAATCGGATAACTTCCCACTCCCCCACAAACCTGCAGAAATAAGAAGATTCTGCATTAAAGCCCTTGAAATAAAGGCGATTCTTGCAGATTTAAAACTTGACCATGCCACGTTGGATATCTGCCGCAAAAGCACCACTGACGTAACTGAAACCATCCTGCGTGACGTAAACCCTGGTATGACCGGTCTCTGATAACACCGCCACCATATATCCCAAGCTGATCATTTCATGTGACGGAACGTTCATCGGGGTTAGAAATCCGCGCCCACGGCACCACTGATAAAAACGAGTTCGCCCATATCCCAACACGGCACCCACATCGGAGAGGTGCTTAAAAGTATCATAATCCTCTGATGATGAAGGTAAACCGTCATGACTTTCAGGCGTTTTCTTTATCCCAGACAAAATAAACTCCTTTTTGACTTTGTCGCATACGGTTATCCTTTCTCTAAAATGAATTTAAAAAATCCAAATTTAAAATGCAAATGAATTCCCTGTAACAAAAAATACTTTCACGGAAAAACCTGAAAATAAAACCCCAATAAAAAAACAGAAATAAAAAAATAGGGTATTAATACCGAGTATTAAATCCTTGGCATGGGTAAATATCCTAAATAAAAATAATAGTCAGACCAGATAAGAATATACTTAGCTTGCGTATTATTTACCTCATCAAAACGATGCAATTGCGATCGGATCATTGCGGCATAAAGAGAACGAATAAAACCAGCGCCACATCGCCCCCTTTCTTCGTGAGGCCGCAGATCTCTACAGACTTCCCTCAATGTGCCACATCCTCTCTCAGCGCGGTACTTCCTCAATCATACCTAAACAATAACTATTATCATTTCCAATTGTTCCGCCAGTTTATTACACTTTCCTACCTCGCCAGTTAGGAAAATTCCTAGGCTGCGAGCCTCAGGATAGAGAAAGAGCTAGGGACACTATGAAGAATTGCCGTTGTTTGATTGTTTTGCCGTTATTGATGTTGACCGCCTGCACTCAATGGGAAAGGCCCGGCGCGGTTGAGAGTACCCGGGATGCCGAATATGCCGAATGCCGTAGCCGCGGATACGATCGTTTTCCGCCGGACGTAGTGCGGGACGTGGAGTTCAGCTACGAAAACAAATACATGCCTTGCGAGAAGAATAAGAAAGATTGTCCATCGGGATACCGCTACGACAAGGAGCCGTCGATTAAAACAGTGCAGACCGATCGCAATCAGTCCGCCCGGGACGCCATCATCGAAGCCTGTATGTACGGCAAAGGCTGGCGAGAGAAAACCTACTATTGGCCGCAATGGTGATGTGGCGGCATTTGCCTGGGGGCGAAATGCCGCTAACCCATTCAACCGTCGTCATCACATCGGTTCAGCCCCAGTGCAACCAGCGTTTCTGTCCTGACCGGCGTTAAAGGCACACGCGGCGACGGTAAAGGCCAGCCCAAAAGCTGCCTCGCCGCCGCCGCACAGATTTTTCCCTGGCATGCTCCCATACCACATCGGCTGCTCAGTTTAGCCGAGTTCCAATCCGGCTGATGGCGTACCTGTTCCAACGTAACGTCTTCGCAGCGGCACAGTAACGTTTGCGGTTTGGCCAGCGAATTCAAGCGCTCATCGAGAGCAAAGGTACTTGCCGTCGCCGTGGCGAAACGCCGCCACCGCCGCCGCTGCGCCACCATGCGCTCTGCCTTTTCCCGCTGCCCGGTGGCAGCATAACCGGCAATGGCGCCTTCGGTGAGCGCCAATTCACTGCCGCCAATGCCGGTACACTCCCCGGCGGCATAAATTTGCGCCTGGCTGGTTTGCTGAAAATGATCCACCGCTACGGCGTCGTGTTCTATCCGGCACCCCAGCAGCATCGCCAACTCAATGTTCGCCACCAGACCAAAACCGCAGGCTAACCGGTCACAGGCGATCGTTCTTTGCCGCCCGCCGTTATTGACGTGCACCGAGGTTAAACGTTCTTGCCCCAACGCCGCCAGCACCCGGTTACCGGCACGATAACGATGCGGCATCAGAGAAAACGCCTGACGCAGCTTGGCTGGCCAGCGCCACAGGCCGCCGGCAAACGCCGCCAACCGCCAAAGCGGCGCCTGCTCAGCCACCAGCACCACCTCACCGCCGGCCTGTTTCACGCTGTCCGCCACCGCCAACAGCAGCGGACCACTGCCGGCTATCACCACTCGCTCGCCGCGGATCGCCAACCCCTGCTTGATTTGCGCCTGTAGACCACCGGCGCCGGTCACCCCCGGCAGCGTCCAGCCGGGAAACGGCAACAACAGTTCACGCGCGCCATTGCATAAAATCAGCTTCTGATAGCGAATCACGCCGCAGCCTTCGGCGTCTTCATAGGCCAATCGGTTAGCGCCACACTGCGCCACCAGCTTGCAGCCGGACTGCAGCGCAATATTTTCCCTCGTCGCCACCGCCTGCCGATAGCGGTTCGCCGTTTCAGGCAACGCCACCTGCGGTCCATCGCGCCAGATTTGCCCACCGGGATGCGGATTATCATCAATCATTCGCACCTGGCCACCACTTTCCGCCGCGGCCAGCGCCGCCGCCTGGCCGGCCGGACCGGCACCGACGATCAGCACCTCACAATTGAAGTTACTCATCATCGCTCCTCTCAATGCGCATGCCGGCTTGGCACAGCGTTTGGCACGCCAGGCGACGCAGACCGTTAATGGTCACCCGGCACTCCTGACAAACGCCCATGCCGCAAAAGGGGGCGCGCGGTTGGTGTGAAACAGATAACCGACAACGATCGTCACCGCACAGGCTGAGTGCCGCAGCAACGCTGAGCCCAACCGGTACCCGCCGGTGCTCGCCATCGATACTCAACGAGAGCGTATTTTGTCTTTCATTCATACAGGCAGCTCCTTGGCGGCTAACACCCGCGCCGCCAAATACGGGGAAACGTCAATTTCCGGCGTTTGCCGGCCGATCTGCGCAGTAATCAGCGCGGCGCTGCCGAGGGCAGTCGTGACGCCCAATCCCTCGTGCCCCAGCGCCAGCCACAGCCAGGAATGCTGCGGATGCGCGCCTAACAGCGGCAGCCCGTCAGCAGAGGCGGCGCGCAGCCCGGTCCAGCAGCGAATGATGTTCATCTGCGCTAATGCGGGCAAGAAATGCTGCGCACGCGTGAGCATTGCCGCCAACAGCGGCATGTCCAACGCCGAATCGACGGCGTCGAACTGGCGGGAAGAACCGATCAGCCATTGCCCGGTGGGCCGCGCCTGTACATTGAATGCCACCGACGTGCCGTCGCTGGCATGCGCGCTGGCGCCATATCCCAGCTCCACCAACTGATGACGCACCCGAGGCGGGTAGCGATCGGTAATCGCCAGATGGCCCTTCTTGGCGTGAAGCAAAGTCTGCGGCAATAGGCTATTGGCCCTAAGGCCGCAGGCCAGGACTACCCGCGGCGCAGCCAGGTGCCTGCCGTCCACCAGCCGCACTGCCCCTTCATCCAGCACTGCCGCCTCGCCATGCACCACGTCGATCGCCGCACCACCGTCGGCCAACAGCCAGCGAGCCGCGAGCGGCGCATACAGAATGCCGTCGCCCGGCACCCGCAACCCACCGGCCAGGCCGTGCCGCAGCATCGGCTCCATCGCGGCGATCTGCTCCGCCGTCAGCAGCTCCGCAGCCACGCCCTGCTCCGCCAGCCGCGTCCGCTTTTGCTCGGCGATGGCCATTTCATCCGCTTTATCCGCCAGCCATAGCGTTCCGCAGCCGCGCCAGGCACACGCTTGCGGCATGCGCCCCGTCACTTCACGCCATAACCGCAGCGAATAAGCGCTCAACGCCAGCTCGGCCGGATTGTCGTCCATGCACACCAGATGCCCCATGCCAGCGGCGGTGGCGCCGGCGCGGCGATCGTCCACTACCGAAACACGATACCCTTCCCGCGCCAGCCGCCAGGCACAGGCAGCGCCGATGATGCCGGCGCCGATCACGATGACATCGGCTCCCCGCTCGGCGCCCATCAGCGTATTCCCCAAACAAAGGGATCGCGTTCGTCGAGCAGCAGTTGGCTATCGGCGCACACATAGGCCTGCCCGCGAATAAAGGGGGTAATGCGATCGCCATTCCGGTGATAGTAGGCCTGAAATTCGCTGCCGATCACGCTGGCCTGCCGCCACTGCGTGTCCGGCGGCAGCTTGTCGTCCGCCGCCAGGCACGCCAGTTTGGCGCTGGTGCCGGTGCCGCACGGAGAACGGTCATAGGCTTTGCCGGGGCACAGCACGAAGCTGCGGCTGTCGGCCTGCGGATCGTCACCGAACAGTTCGATATGGTCTATCACCCCGCCGTCTTCACCGCGGATGCCCGCCTGATCCAACGCCTGCCGCACCGCCCAGGAGAACGAGGTCAATGCCTCCAGATTTTGTTTATCGATGGGCAACGGCGACTCACCGATCAGGAAGAACCAGTTACCGCCCCAGGCGATGTCACCCGTCACCGGTCCGTAACCCGCAACCTCAAGCCGCACCTGGCGGCGGTAACGATAAGCCGCCACGTTCTCTACCGTGACGCTGCCGTCGTCATGCAGCGTGGCGTTTACCGGGCCGACCGGGGTCTCGATCAGATGGCGACCGGCGTGGATGCGCCCCAGGTGCGCCAGCGAAGCAATCAGCCCGATAGTGCCGTGCCCGCACATGCCCAGATAGCCGCTGTTGTTAAAGAAGATCACCCCAGCGGTGGCCTGTGGCGAACAGGGGCGACACAGCAACGCCCCCACCAGCACGTCATTGCCGCGCGGTTCGAGCATCACCGCGCAGCGCCAATCGTCATAATGTTGCGCGAAACACGCCCGCCGTTCCGCCATGCTGCCCTCGCCGAGATCGGGAAAACCTTCCACGATCAGACGGGTCGGCTCTCCGCCGGTATGAGAATCGATCGCCCGCAAAGCGGTGATATGCGCAGAAAGTGCCATCGGCGTCTCCTGAGTTAATGAGATGTTACCAATGGCATTAGCCTGAACGAATGTGAGCATAACGGCTTGATGCGTTTCGGCGCGGCGAATGAAGAAATCAGCACAGTGACAAAAGTCAGGCCTGACGCGTCGCGGGTATGTGCTTAGCGAATGCCATAACAATGACTTATTTATCATATTGTTATTTTCATGCTAAACCTTTGTGTAGCGAGAAACGCCGCAGTTTTCAAGCAACTGCCAAACTCCGCCCGGCAAAAGTATGCGGCAATCCGCATATTTGGCAGCCGGCCGGAAATAGCGCTTGCTTCGTTACATAAAAGTTAATATTGATGCGAAAGCGCCAACCTGGCCCGCCTGTTTTTCCGGCTAACGACCGAAAAGGGACTGTTATGCGATCCACTTCAGACTATCAGCCTCCGGTTTCTCTCTCGCCGCCTTCGCTTGTGGGACTGCCGGAGCAAGAGGACGTTTTTGCCGTCGAACATCTGTCGCGCCTGTGCGACGGACTGGCGCAGCAGCGCCCGAATAACCTGCACGATCTGCTGAATACGCTGGCGCTGATCGCGCCGCTGCTGAACGCGATTCCCAACGTGGTGTTCTTTATCAAAGACGCCCAGGCTCGCTACCTGCTGGCCAACCTGACGCTGGCCAGGCGCTGCGGTTTCAAAACCGTCACGCCGCTGCTGGGCAAGACCTCCGCCGACGTTTTTCCCGCTCAGCTTGGATCCGGCTACACCGAGCAGGATCTGCGGGTATTGCGCCACGGCGTGCTGATCCAGGATCAGCTGGAGATGCACCTGTACAATGGCCGAGAAACCGGCTGGTGCCTGACGCAAAAGCTGGCGCTGTATGACGCGCAGGGAAAAATCATCGGTATGGCGGGTATTTCTCACGATCTGCAGGAGGCCAGGGCCAATCACCCGGCCTACCAACGGCTGGCGGCGATCGACGTGCACATCCGCCGCCACTATGCCCGACCGATCGCGCTTGAAGAGCTGACGGCGCTGACCGGGTTGTCGGTGGCGCAGATCGAACGCTACTGCAAACGTATCTTCCACCTCACCCCACGGCAGATGATCCATAAAGTGCGGCTGGAAAAAGCCACGGAACTGCTGGCCGGCGATCTGCCGATCACCGACATCGCGCTGCTGTGCGGCTACACCGATCACAGCGCATTCAGCCGTCAATTCAAAGCGATGACCGGCTCTACGCCGCGCGATTTCCGCCTGACGCTTTCCGCTTAATGCGCTGATTTATCTGGTTAAGCCCCCTCTTTTCACGGTGCACCAGCGCCCGGTTTTTTCACGTCCGCTTTTCGGCGCCATTGTGCCAATTTCGTCGCGGCAATCGGTGAAAAGCGTCAAGCCTCCCCACGCAATACCGGTCAATCTGTCGGTGAGCCTTACCAAAGATTCACTTTTCATTAACACTTTCGGACGACAGGACAAACACGATGAGCCATAAAGCCATAAGCTGGAGCGGCGTATTCCCGGCGGTGACGACCCAGTTCCGCAACGATTTCTCTTTGGACCTCGACGCCACCCATACGGTGATCAAAAACCTGGTACGCGACGGCGTCTCCGGCCTGGTGGTGTGCGGCACCGTCGGTGAAAACACCTCGATGACGGTGCAAGAGAAGCTGGCGGTGATCGAAGTGGCGAGAGACGCCGCCGACGGTAAAGTGCCGGTGATCGCCGGCATCGCCGAGTTCACCACCGCCTTCGCGCAGAACATGGCGCGTGAAGCGCAAAAGGCCGGCGTCGACGGGATTATGGTGATGCCGGCGCTGGTCTACTCCGCCAAACCGCACGAAACCGCCGCGCATTTCCGCAGCGTCGCCGGCGCGACCGATCTGCCGATCATGGTCTACAACAACCCTCCCATTTACAAAAATGACGTCACGCCAGACATTCTGACCTCGCTGGTCGACTGCGAGAACATCGTGTGTTTCAAAGACTCGTCGGGCGACACCCGCCGCTTTATCGACCTGCGCAACGAAGTCGGCGATCGCTTCGTGCTGTTCGCCGGGTTGGACGATGTGGTGCTGGAAAGCATCGCCGTCGGCGCGCAAGGCTGGATCTCCGGCATGTCGAATGCTTTCCCGCGCGAAGGAGAAACACTATTCCGGCTGGCGAAGGAAAAACGCTATGAGGAAGCGTTGGCGCTGTACAGCTGGTTTATGCCACTGCTGCACCTCGATGCCCGCCCCGATCTGGTGCAGTGCATCAAACTCTGCGAACAGCGGGTCGGCCGCGGCAGCGCCGTCACTCGTCCGCCGCGCCTGGCGCTGCAGGGCGAGACGCTCACCGAGATCAATGCCGTGATCGATAAAGCGCTGGCCACTCGCCCTGCGCTGCCGAACGTCGGCCTGTAACGCCTTCACCGCCCGGCCATGCCGGGCGTCATGCTTTCTCTACCGGGGGAACCAATGCCCAACGATCGCTACGCCGCCATCAGCGGCCAACAATTTATCGGCGGCCAACGCCGCGCCGAAGGGGAAGCGGCGCTGCTCAGCCTGCGCGCCGACGACGGTCAGCCGACCGGCTACTGCTTCCACCAGGCCACGGCGGCAGAAACCGCCGCCGCCGCAGAAGCTGCCGCCGCGGCCTTTGCACCTTATTCGCAGCTCAGCGCGGAACAACGCGCGAAATTTCTCGACACCATTGCCGAGGAGTTAGACGCGTTGGATGAGGATTTCTTCGCCTTAGCCATGCAGGAAACCGCCTTGCCGCCGGCGCGGTTGAGCGGCGAACGCGCCAGAACCAGCGGCCAGATGCGGCTGTTCGCTACGCTACTGCGGCGCGGCGACGTCGAGGGCGTGCGCATCGACTGCGCGCTGCCGCAACGCTCCCCCCAGCCGCGCCCCGATCTACGTCAATACCGCACGGCGCTCGGCCCGGTGGCGGTATTCGGTGCCAGCAACTTCCCGCTGGCGTTCTCCACCGCGGGTGGCGATACCGCCGCCGCGCTCGCCGCCGGCTGCCCGGTCGTGTTCAAGGCGCACAGCGGCCATATGATCACCGCCGAGCTGACCGCTCAGGCGATCGAGCGCGCCCGGAAACGCACGGGGATGCCTGCCGGCGTCTTCAACATGATCTTCGGCAACCGCGTGGGAGCCGACCTGGTACAACATCCGGCGATTCAGGCCGTGGGATTCACCGGCTCGCTGCAAGGCGGTCGAGCGCTCTTCGATCTGGCGATGCAACGCCCTCAACCTATCCCGGTCTTCGCCGAAATGTCGAGCATCAATCCGGTAGTGATCCTGCCACAGGCGCTGGCGCGGCGCGGGCAGCACATCGCGCAGGAACTGGTCTCTTCCTTTACGCTCGGTTGCGGTCAGTTCTGCACCAAGCCCGGCGTGATCGTCGCGCTGCGCGGCGGCGCCTTCGATCGGCTGGCCGAAGCGATGAGCGCCTTGGTCAACGCCGCCGAGCCGCAGCCGATGCTGAATACCGGTACGCTGGAGCATTACCGTCACGGGCTGGCAGCCCTCGATGCGCACCCGGGTATGCGCCGTCTGGCGGGCCGCAGTGAAACGCCCCCTCATCGGGCGACGGCACAGCTGTATCAAGCGGAGGAGGCACTGCTGCTGCAGGCCGATCCGCTGCTGCAACAGGAGGTCTTCGGCCCGGCCAGCATCCTCGTCGCTGTAGATAGCGAAGTGCAGCTGCATGCGGCGCTGGCGGCATTGCAAGGTCAGTTAACCGCTACGCTGCTGGCGGATGACGGCGATCTCGATACGGCTGCCGAGCTGACGACACTGTTGGCACGCAAAGCCGGTCGGGTGCTGTTCAACGGGTATCCGACCGGGGTAGAAGTGTGCGACGCCATGGTGCACGGCGGCCCCTACCCGGCGACTAGCGACGCACGCGGCACCTCGGTCGGCACGTTGGCCATCGAACGTTTCCTGCGGCCGGTCTGTTTGCAAAACACCCCTGCGGCGCTGTTGCCGCCACCGCTGCAGGACGCCAACCCGCTCAACCTGCTGCGGCTGGTGAACGGCGTTTTCACCCGAGATCCCCTGATTTCACCTGCCCAAAATTAGCCCGGCCGCATCTGCCTGCCACTCAATAACAAAAGGGTAATACCATGACAACCCAAGGCAAATTCAAGAAGCAGCTTACGCTCACCGATCTGACGTTCATCGGTCTGGGCGCCATCTTCGGCTCCGGTTGGCTGTTCGCCGCCAGCCATGTCTCCTCCATCGCCGGCCCGGCCGGCATCTATTCCTGGCTGATCGGCGGCCTGGCGGTGCTGCTGCTCGGCATCGTCTACTGCGAGCTGGGCGCCGCCCTGCCGCGCGCCGGCGGCATCATTCGCTATCCGGTGTTCTCGCACGGCGAACTGATGGGTTATCTGCTGGGGTTTATCACGCTGATCGCCTTCTCCAGCCTGATTGCCATCGAAGTCGTCGCTGCCCGGCAATACGCCGCCGCCTGGTTCCCATTCCTCAGCCAGCCGGGTTCCGGCGACCCTACGCCGATCGGCTGGCTGGTGCAGCTGGCGCTGCTGTGCTTTTTCTTCGCGCTCAACTATTACAGCGTCAAAACCTTCGCTAAATCCAATAACCTGATCAGCGTGCTGAAGTTTCTGGTGCCGCTGCTGGTGATCGTGGTGTTGTTCAGCTTTTTCAAACCGGAAAACCTGCACAGCCAGGGCTTTGCCCCCTTCGGTTCAGCCGGGGTTGAGGCCGCCATTTCCGCCGGTGGCATCATCTTCGCCTACCTCGGCCTGACGCCGATCATTTCGGTCGCCAGCGAGGTGCAAAGGCCGCAGCGCACCATTCCCATCGCGCTGATCCTGTCGGTGGTGCTGTCCACCATCATCTATGTGCTGCTGCAAATAGCGTTTCTCGGCAGTATCCCCAGTGAGATGCTGAGCGGCGGCTGGGCCGGTATCAGCCAACAGTTCTCCCTGCCGTTTCGCGATATCGCCATCACGCTGGGCATGGGGTGGCTGGCATTTCTGGTGGTCAGCGACGCGATCGTTTCGCCGAGCGGCACCGGCAACATCTATATGAACGCCACGCCTCGCGTGATCTACGGTTGGGCGCGCGCCGGCACCTTCTTCAAACTGTTCACCCGGGTGGATGGCGAGTCCGGCATTCCCCGCCCGGCGCTGTGGCTGACCTTCGCTCTCTCGGTATTCTGGACGCTGCCGTTCCCGTCGTGGGAAAAGCTGATCGGCGTGGTGTCCGCCGCGCTGGTGCTGAGCTACGCCATCGCCCCGGTCACCGCCGCCGGGCTGCGGCGCAATGCGCCCGATATGCCGCGTCCGTTCCGGGTGCGCGCTTTCTGCGTACTCGGCCCGCTGTCGTTTATCATTTCGGCGCTGATCGTATTCTGGTCCGGCTGGGATACCGTTTCCTGGCTGCTCGGCTTGCAGATCCTAATGTTCTTCATCTACATCCTGTTCAAGAATCAGGTGCCGACCCACGCCGTTAGCCTTCGGCAGCAAATTTGGTCCTCGCTGTGGCTGATCGTCTTCTATGCGCTGGTGATCGCACTCTCTTACCTCAGCAGCTTCGGCGGCATCGGCGCCATTGCCCACCCGTGGGACACCCTCACCATGGCGGTGATTGCGCTGGCGGTTTACTACTGGGGCGCCTATACCTGTTTACCCCAGGCCAATTTTATCGGCGATGAAGAAGAATGAACCCAGGGAGGACATCGAAATGACATCCATGCACGTTCTGTCGCTGGAACAGGCTTATCAACTGGCGTTGCGCACGCTGCGCAGCAACGGTTTCAATCAGGTGCATGCCGAGGCGGTAGCTCAAAATGTCACCCAGGGCGAACGCGACGGCTGCGCTTCGCACGGGCTGTATCGACTATTGGGCTGTGTGCGATCGCTGCGGGCAGGCAAGGTTTCTGCCGATGCGATGCCCAGGTTGCTCGACCAGGCGCCAGCCATCTTGCGTGCCGACGCCGGCGGCGCGTTTTCCCTGCTGGCCTACCGCACCGCTCTGCCGGCCTTTATCGAGAAGGTGCGAACCAACGGTATCGCCGCGCTGGCGATCAACCGCTGCGTGCACTTCTCCGCGTTGTGGGCCGATATCGAACCGCTGACAGAGCAAGGGTTGGTGGCCTTGGCCTGCACGCCCAGCCATGCGTGGGTGACGCCGGCCGGCGGTTCGCGCCCGCTGTTCGGCACCAACCCCATCGCCTTCGGCTGGCCGCGCTCGGATCGGCCGCCGTTTTTGTTCGACATGGCCACCAGTGCGGCGGCGCGCGGCGAAATCGAATTACACCGCCGTGCAGGCACCCCGCTGCCTGAAGGCTGGGGCATTGATAAGGCAGGCAATCCGTCCACCGATGCAGCCAGCGTGTTGGAGGGCGCGATGCTGGCCTTCGGCGGACATAAGGGCTCGGCGCTGGCGGCGATGGTTGAGTTGTTGGCCGGGCCGCTGATCGGCGATATGACCAGCAAGGAATCGCTGGCCTACGACGACGGCACCGGTTCGTCGCCTTACGGCGGTGAGCTGATCATCGCGTTGGATCCTGAGCGTTTTCTCGGTGCGGATAAGGCCAAATATTTCGCCAGCGCAGAGGCGATGTTTGCCGATATGCTGGCGCAAGGCGCACGCATCCCCGGCGAACGCCGTTATCGGCAGCGGCGCCAGAGCGAACAAGACGGCGTGAAAATTCCCAGGACGTTGTACGACGAAATAGTGGCACTGTGCGATTAGCACCGGATTGATTCTCCCGCGCCGGCAATCCGGCGCGGGGAGAGGCTTATCCTGCCTGAGCCAGATCGCTGTGCAGGCGCTTGCGCCACACCGGTTTGGTGTCCCAGCGAGCGAAGTGTTTCGCCTCTTTACCCGGCTGCACCTGGTGCCACATATCTTCTTGCCACCGGATCGGTTCCTTTCCTCGCAACGTTGGGCGGGTCTGTTTAATCGTCCGTTGCAAGACGTCCGCTTCCTCAGCGGTAATGGGCGGCGCCTGTCTGGCGGCGTCCAGCGCACGGCTTCCCAGCGGCGCCATCACCCGATACAACACGTTGACCTGCTGCAGCGTCGCCTGCTGATTAGTGCTCATCCCCTTACCCGACCAACCGTCGAAGTTTTCACCGGGATCGTCCCCCTGCGCGCGATACTCATTACCTGGCCCCTCGACGATATTCCATCCTTGCCAGGTCACCAGAGTGTGTAATCCATCGCGATCCTGCAGGTTTTTATTCTTGATCTGTTTGAGCACTTCGGCGCGGTTTGGTACACCGATAAGGTTCATAAACTCGTCCAGCGCGTCCCAATGCTGCCCCGCCACCAAACCATTCCAGACATTCCGCAAACAGTTCCAGGGAATGGTGTGATGCCAGGTCAGCGTGATAAGCGGTTTGGTTGACGCATGTTGCCAACGGCTCGGTTCACTGCCCCGATCGCCCCTGATAATCCCATCAACTTCTAATGGCATAGCTGCCCCTCTTCTGGCTGAGATGAAGAATATGCGCAAGGCCAGTGGCCCGGTTGGCATAAAAACGTCAGCTAAAATCGTAGCAGCTCAGGCTGAGATGGCAATAAAACGCAAGGCACGCTCTGCAGCCGACAGGCAACCACAGAACGCGCCCGAAAACGGCGGGCTTAAGACGGATTATCTGACCACCATCACCGAAATATTGGCATGGCGAACGATAGCGGCGGCGTTAGACCCCAGCAGATAGGTTTTCACGCTCGGGCGACGCGAACCGATGATGATCAGATCGGCGTCGATCTCTTCCGCCAGTTCTAACACCTGATCGCGCGCGGAACCGAAGCTGACGGTGTAATTGAGGCGATCCAACGGCAGATCGATTTCCGACATGACTTTCTTCAGTTTATCCACCGCCTTCACTTCCGCCTGATTCTCAAACTCCTTGAGACCGAACGAATAGGCAGTAACAAACGCCGAGGCATCCGGCAGCGCATGGAAGAAGTGCACTTTAGCGCCGGACATCTTCGCCAAATATTCCACATGCTTCAGCGCATGCTCGGTTAACAGATCTTCTTCAATATCGATCGGCACTAAAATAGTCTTGTACATATCACATCCTTTCTATGTAAACCGGGTGCCTACAGAGTACTGCCGCGCGCGGGCGCGGTGAATCGCTTTATCACGCTTTTGTGATCGGGGGTAAATACTGATAAGGATAACTCTTAATTTAACAAAATATAAACATCACGCCGAAAACGGATAGGCGCTTAATTATTTATTACTCGAGATTAAATCAGCTGTAAATAAACCGCTTTGGCAGTGGCGGCGGTCTTATTGGCGACAGAAAGTTTTTTAATCGAGTTGCCGATGTGGAAATTGATCGTACGCTCGCTCACCCCCATCAATAGCGCGATCTCTTCCGCCGTTTTCCCTTCGCTGCACCAACGTAAAATGTCTTTTTCGCGCAGCGTCAGCACGTCTTTTATCGCGTCGTCATTCACCGATATCAAGGCTTCACGCAGCGTTTTATGGGCGGCTTGCGCCAGCCAAAGGAAAAAGGTTTCATTTGCCGCACACGCTTGTGGTGTTTGCTCCGGTAGCGCTTTGCCGGCAAACGTCAGGATCCCCAGCCGGCCATAGCAATCCTTGACCGATTGCGACCAACCGGCGCACAGGCCAAACTGCGCCATATGCCGCCAAAGCGTCGGCCGCTCGTGATAAAAACTTTCGTCCCACTGGAACTGCAGTGTGGAGTGGTGAGCGCGCTCAATAACCGGATCCTGCAAGTATACCCGCTGCCGCCGATAATCCTCGAGATAGCTCGCTGAAAAATTCCCTTCGATCAGCATCTTGGGGCGGCTGGCCGGATAACAGGAAAACACGATGTAGGAGAAATAATCAAACCCCAACGCCTCGGCGCAGGGCTCCAGCTGCGTCAAAAAGCATTCGCGATCGGCCAGGCTGCCTATCACCTCAGCCATGAGCCGTTGAGTGCGGGTATCCATAACGCAGGTTCTCCAGATAGCGATGCCGATTTATCGATAGGTCAGACTCACTATAGAATATCGTCGCCCGGCGCCAGTAGCCGTTTCATATAATAAAAAACACCAACGCTATAACGAAAAAAGCTATTCCCATTAAAATAAGCCTTTTATTGCGTCGAAGAGGAAAACTACGCGAATAGCATAATCTCTTCAGGTCGTAAACCTGTCATTCCTGTCATGGACAGCGCCATCTGTCCGCCATTACTTTTTCTGTGATGCTGAGTTTGATGAATAACTGCCGCCAAGCCGAAAATAATGGCGGCGTGCCACGATAGAGAACGAACATATCAGGAATACAGAATGAGATTAACGGACTATAACGGCCATCTGTTCACGCTCTGTCTGATGGCGACCGGCACATTCGCCATCGGCACCGACGCCTTTATCGTCGCCGGCGTGCTCAGCGACATTTCCGATACCTTTGCCGTCAGCCCCGCGCAAGCGGGGCAGTTGATATCGGTATTCGCGTTGGCTTATCTGTTGTTCGCACCGCTGACTGCCTGGCTGCTCGGCAACGTCAACCGCAAGCATATCCTGCAGTTGGCGCTGGTGCTGTTCATCGTCGGCAACCTGGCCTGCGTCTGGGCCACCAGCTACCTGCAGATCGCGTTCGGCAGAGTGCTGGCCGCATTGGGAGCGGCCTGTTACACGCCGCAGGCCGCCGCAGCAGCGGTGGGACTGGTGGCGGAAAAACGCCGCGGCCTGGCCATTTCCATCGTCTATGGCGGCATGACGTTGGCTATTGCGCTCGGTATTCCATTCGGTACCTTTCTCGCCAAACTGATCGGCTGGCGTGAAATCTTCCTGTTTATCGCCCTGTTGGGGGCGATTGCGCTGCTGGGCCTTTCGCTGGCGCTGCGCGCCATTGCGCCACCGGGCAAGCATTCTCTGAAAGAGCAGCTCGCCCCGCTGCGGCAAAAGGCGGTGCTGACTACGCTACTGATTACCTTTTTTGCCGTTTGCTCGGAACACATCGTCTATAGCTACGTCAGCGTGTTGCTGAAAAACACCCAGTTCGGCCCGCAAGCGATCCTGCCCCCCGCGCTGCTGGTGTTCGGCATTGGCGCAGTGATCGGCAATTTTGCCTCCGGCGCGTTAACCGATGCCCTTGGCAGCAAGTTCGTGCTGCTGCTTTCCGTGGCGATCCAGACGCTGTCCCTGTTTCTGCTGGCCTTTTATGTCACATCCCCTTGGTGGGTGCTGGCCATCTTTATGGTCTGGGGTATCACCGGCTGGATGTATCTGGTGCCGATCCAGCACCACCTGTTGTCGCTGTCGAAACGCTTTGGCGCGCTGACCGTGTCGCTCAACAGCTCGGTGCTGTACGCCGGCATCGCGGCGGGCGGCATGCTGGGCGGCCTGACGCTCTACGCGCTGCCGGCCTATTACCTGCCGCTGTTTTCACTGCCGTTCGGCGCCATCGCCCTGCTGCTGACGCTGATCTTTTTTCAGGGAAACACCCCCGACGAGTGAACGATGACCGACTTTCCTCACCTTTTCCACAGCTCATTTTACGCAGCCCGCCTCTCGGCGCTGGGCTACACTGCCGGTAGCCCTAATGCGCTGATAAGGAAAAATAATGCGCCTTTTGCCTCTGCAGACCCCCAGGCTGATCCTGCGCCCGTTCACGGCTGACGATCTGCCCCACTTTACCGCCTACCGCCGCCACCCAGACGTAGCGCGCTACCAAAGCTGGAGCGACTACAGCGCCGCCGATGCGCAGGCCTTTTTCGAACGGCAACGGCGGCTCGCATTCAACCGCGACGACAGCTGGTTTCAACTGGCGGTCGAGCACCGGGAGGACGGCGCGTTGCTCGGCGATGTCGCGGTGCATTTCTTCGATGCGGGGCGCCAGGCTGAACTGGGCGTGACCTTCGCGCCCAGCCATCAGCGGCAAGGGCTGGCACGCGAGGCGCTAAACGCCGTCATCGCTCTGCTGTTCGGGCCGCTGGCGAAGCACCGCATTACCGCGGTGGTGGACGCGCGTAATCTTCGCGCCGCCGCGCTGTTCGGCAAGCTGGGCTTTCGTCGTGAGGCCTGCTGGCGGCAAAACGTATTTTTCAAAGGCGCATGGGGCGACGAATTCGGTTTCGCCCTGCTGCAAAGCGAATGGCGGGAGAATGAAAAACATGGCGCTGTTGAATAAATACCTTGGGCAATACCAGTTCTCGGAGCAGCATGCGATTGCCATCGCCGCGCCGCAGGCTCGGATCCTGACGGCCGTGGCCGCTTACGATCCCAAACACGATCGTTTCTTCCGCAGCATGATAGCGCTGCGCGAATTGCCCGCGCGGCTGATGCCACGCGATAAGCCCAGCCAGCCGCCGTTTGGCCTGCATAACTTTTGCCTGCTTGAGCAGGATGACAGCGCGTTGGTCTATGGCCTGATCGGCCGCTTTTGGCAGGCTGAATACGGCCTGGAGCAGGTCGCTGACGGGGCGGGCTTTCTGGCCTTCGCTCAGCCCGGCGTCGCCAAACTGGCGCTGGGTTATATCGTGAATCCTCTCGAGGGCGGGCGCTGTCGTCTGGTGACGGAAACGCGCATCTTCTGCCCCGACGACGCCAGCCGGCGGCGGTTTACCCCGTATTGGTATGCTATTCGCCTGGTGAGCGGGTTGATACGGCGCCGTATGTTGCGCGCCATTAAAATCGCCAGCGAAAAGCAGGCAGTGAATCATTCATCAAGCTGATTTATTTAAGAGCATTCTTAGAGAATGAAAATCATTACCAGCCTATTTTTTAATCACAAGAAGACAGTAGTGAGAAGCCATTGACCCCGCCCCCTGCGGGGATTTTTTCGTCATTTATCACCTGTTTCAGGAAATGCGTGCATAAACAGGAAGGTACAAGGCTTGCGCTGATAGTGATTGATCTGCGGCACCAGCCGGGTGAAATGCTCGGTCTGACAATGCGCATCCAGGGCGGCGCGATCCGGCCAGCTTTCGATAAAAATAAAATGCCCGGGGTCCTGCTGGTCGATGCACAGCTCATAACGGATGCACAGCGGCTCTTGACGGGTTTTCTCCACCAGCTCGCGATACCATGGCATAACGGTTTCAATGTGTTCCGGGTGAATAAAATCTTCAGCGATGACCTTCAGCATGTTGCGCTCCTGCATTCTGTTTTGCCGTGCCTCACCTTATCGTCCTTCCTCCCGAGATGAAAGCGACCTACTCCAGGTCTATCACTGGGTTGCCAATTCGGTGATAGCGCACACAGATCTCGATCAAAGCGCTTGAACGCGCCATAGCCCTGTGTGAACGTTTGGTTAACAAAAAAGCAACACACCATTCACCATGGTGATGTTTGCATCAGCCTGCCGACCCGATACGCGGCGTTTTTTTCGCCTTTAAAGGCCTGACCATTAGTCCTTTAGACCTTTAAAACTCACGAAAAAAATCCGCTGTAACCGTCGTGTTGAGGGCAACGGCACCAGGACGGTCCTTATGACCGACGTTTGTCATTCTCAGAAGAGAGGTTACCGCCAGTGAATCACGCCACTTATGCCGCTCCAGCGCTCAACGCCGCCATCCGCAAAACCTGGCACAGGCTGGTGCCCTTGATGTTCGCCATGTACTTCATCGCGTTTATCGACAGGGTTAACGTCGGCTTTGCCAAGGACGCGATGGCCATCGATATCGCGCTGTCGCAATCCGCCTTTGCATTGGGTGCCGGGATATTTTTTGCCGCCTATGCGCTGTTCGGCATCCCGGCCAACCTGCTGATGAACCGCTGGGGCGCCAAACGCTGGCTCAGCGCCACCACTGCGTTATGGGGGGCGCTGTCGGCCTGCACCGGGCTGGTGACCAACGAACAGCAATTTATCGCCCTGCGGTTTCTACTGGGGATCGCCGAAGCCGGCTTTTATCCCGGCATCCTGCTGCTGGCGTCGATCTATTTTCCCAATAAGGTGCGCGCCTCGGTCATTGGCATTTTCGTGCTCGGCGTGCCGGCGGCCCTGACGCTCGGCTCACCGCTGTCGGGGGCATTGCTGGAGATGCACGGCGTGTTGGGTAAACCCGGCTGGTTCTGGATGTTCGTGCTGGAAGGGCTGCCGGCCGTCGCCCTCGGCATCTTCGCCTTTTTCTATCTCGACGATAACCCACGGCAGGCTCGCTTTTTGACTGAGGAAGAACGCACGGCGCTGGTCGCACAGTTGGCCGCCGAACAGCAGCAAACCGAAACCAGCAGCGTCAAAGCGGCGATGAGAAGCGGCAAAGTTTGGCATCTGGCGTTGATCTACGGCACCCTGCAGATCGGCGTGTACGGCCTGATGTTTTTCCTGCCGTCGCAGGTCGCCTCGCTGATGGGCACCCATCTCGGCTTCAAGGCCTCGCTGGTGGCCGCCATTCCCTGGGCGTTCTCCGCGCTGGGCGTCTATTTCCTGCCGCGCTATGCCGACAGAAACACCGCCAGAAGATTACCGATCGCCGTCGGGTGCATGGTCGCGGCGGCGCTGGGGTTGGTGGTTTCTTCCTATGCCGGCCCTCTGCTCGCTATCGTCGCCCTGAGCTGCTGCGCAGTCAGTTTTCTGGCGGTACAGCCGATTTTCTGGACGTTTCCCGCGCAGCTGCTCACCGGCCCGGCGCTGGCGGCTGGCATCGGCTTTTGCACCACGCTCGGCGCGGCGTTCAGCTTTTTAGCCCCGCTGATCCGCACCGAGGCGGAACAGCGTTTTCACAGCCCGCATGCCGGGCCGCTGGTGCTGGCCGCCTTTGCACTGCTGTGCGCCGCGCTGTTGTGGGCGCTCAAAAACCGGCGCGCCGACGTGCGCAAGCAAGACGCAGAGATTGCCGGATAGCGGCGCGTTATTTAGCCATTATTGAACCTGTGGATGGGACACTGGCACTCAGCCCTCTCGCCCACAGGTGTTAAATGAATGAATTGACACACATTATCGCCAAATACAGCCCGAATCCAGAGATGTTGCTGCTGCTGATTTTCCTGTTTGCGCTGGGTAAATCCGTGATCTTCGTTTCCTCCGTCCTGCCGCCCGCCTCGGTCACGCTGCTGATGGGCATCGTTGCGGGCAAGCACGCGCTGCCTGTCGGCGCCGTTTGGGCGGCCATCACCCTCGGGGCCGCGCTGGGATCGATCTTGTCGTTCCACTGCGGCGCGCTGCTATGCCGCCGCGATCTTGGCAGCCGGCTACCGGCGCGTTTTCATGCGCCTCTGCGCAAAGCCCAGCGCGCCCTGCAAAAAAGAGGGCTGCCGTTGCTGTTCGCCTCGCGTTTTCTGGCGGTAATGCGCTATACCGTACCGCTGATGGCCGGCATGCTGAAGCTGCCGCTGGGGCGCGTCTATGCCACCGCCGCGCTCTCGGCCGCCGCCTGGGCGCTGCTCTTGATGTCGGCTGCGCATGTATTCCCCGCATCTTGACCTGAAAGATTCTTGGGCAAATGACCGCTCCATGCGCCGACGTTGCGCCAGCGCACAGCCTCTCTTGCCGTATAAACTGCGGTGCAACACCGCAGTTTGCGCCAGATCACCTTTCTGAACATCAGTCGAAAAATGCGAATTTTTTTGCAAAAAGCGCGCTTAAAACGGCGCAATGAGGAAACAAGCAGAGAAAAGCCTGGGCGTAACACGCTGATTTGGTTGGTGGGTCGTACAGGGTTCGAACCTGTGGCCCATGGATTAAGAGTCAACGGCTCTACCGACTGAGCTAACGACCCAACGAGGTAAATTGCCCTCTTCGCCGCCATCGCTGTCAAACGCTTACACTCATTACTTTTTCTCATGCGAATTTTGCAACCCTTTGTTTAATCAACGAGATAAGCCGCATAAGGTCTGTTCATCCCATCTTTTGAAGAGTAATCTTCCGCTCCCTGAACGTCCGATTTGCCTCCTCCGTGTAAAGATTGTTCGACTTTTATCCCGCGTATAAATGTTGTAAACATGTTGCACAAAGGTGGCGTTATTGCACTACCTTACTAAAGCCGGACCAACCGGATAAATGTATAAAAAAGAGCCACTTCAGAGCTCACGACTTCACTAATGACAGGTAAAACAGGACATCATCAGATGGTAGATCACTCTAAAATAGCGACTGACGCGACGCCCGCTTCAGAAGATCATCTACGGCGAAACCTCACTAACCGACATATTCAACTGATCGCCATCGGCGGCGCCATCGGCACCGGCCTGTTTATGGGCTCCGGTAAAACCATCAGCCTGGCCGGCCCTTCGATCATCTTCGTGTACATGATCATCGGCTTTATGCTGTTCTTCGTGATGCGCGCCATGGGCGAGCTGCTGCTGTCCAACCTGGAATACAAATCGTTCAGCGATTTCGCTGCGGATCTGCTCGGCCCGTGGGCCGGGTTCTTCACCGGCTGGACCTACTGGTTCTGCTGGGTGGTCACCGGCATCGCCGACGTCGTGGCGATCACCGCCTACGCCCAGTTCTGGTTCCCCGGGCTGTCGCAATGGATCGCTTCGCTGCTGTGCGTGCTGTTGCTGCTTGGCCTTAACCTGGCGACCGTGAAGATGTTCGGCGAAATGGAGTTCTGGTTTGCGATGATCAAAATCGTCGCCATCGTCGGGCTGATCGTCGCCGGGCTGGTGATGATCGCCATGCAGTTCCAGTCGCCGACCGGCACCGTGGCCTCATTCACCCATCTGTGGAATGACGGCGGCATGTTCCCGAAAGGCATCAGCGGCTTCTTCGCCGGCTTCCAGATTGCGGTATTCGCCTTCGTCGGCATTGAGCTGGTGGGCACCACCGCCGCAGAAACCAAGGATCCGGAGAAATCGCTGCCGCGCGCCATCAACTCGATTCCGATCCGCATCATCATGTTCTACGTGTTCGCCCTGATCGTCATCATGTCGGTGACGCCGTGGAATTCCGTGGTGGCGGACAAGAGCCCGTTCGTTGAATTGTTCGTGCTGATCGGCCTGCCGGCTGCGGCCAGCGTGATCAACTTCGTGGTGCTGACCTCCGCCGCCTCTTCCGCCAACAGCGGCGTGTTCTCCACCAGCCGCATGCTGTTCGGGCTGGCGCAGGAAGGCGACGCGCCGAAATCGTTCGCCAACCTGTCCAAGCGCGCGGTGCCGGCCAACGGCCTCACCTTCTCCTGCATCTGCCTGCTGGGCGGCGTGGTGCTGATTTATCTGATCCCGAACGTGATGACGGTCTTCACCCTGGTGACCACCGTATCGGCGATTCTGTTCATGTTCGTCTGGACCATCATCCTGTGTTCGTACCTGGTCTACCGTAAACAGCGCCCGGCGCTGCACCAGAAATCGATCTACAAGATGCCTGCCGGCAAGCTGATGTGCTGGGTGTGCATGGCGTTCTTCGTGTTCGTGCTGGTGCTGCTGTCGCTGCGCGAAGACACCCGCCAGGCGCTGATCGTCACCCCGCTGTGGTTCATCGTGCTCGGCCTGTCTTACGTGTTCCTGCGCAAGAAGAAAACCGCGTGATGCAAAAAGGGGCGGATATCTCCGCCCCTTACTTCTTTTTGTGCCTCTGCGCTAATCCGCTTCCGTCGCCACCGCCGCTTTATCCTTGCGCCGCACGCGCAGTTCGCTGACCACCACCCCAATCACGATCAACGCGCCCCCCAATAACGCCACGCCCGGCAAACGCTCCCCGGCCAACCGCCCGACGATGCCCGCCCAGACCGGTTCGCCGGCGTAAATCACCGTGGCCCGCGTCGGCGAAACGCTGCGCTGCGCCCAGTTCATGGTCAGCTGAATCAAGGCGCTGGCCAGCCCCAGCCCAATGGCGCTGTACAGCAGGTAATCCGAATACGGCGGCGGCGACTCGCCGGTCGGTGCCATCATCAAAAATGAGGCCAGCGAGGCGGTCGCCAGCTGCACGATGGTCACCCGGCGGATATTCACCTTGCCGGCGAAAGCGCCGATCAAAATGATCTCTGCCGCCATGCCCAGGGTGCCGGCCAGCGTCAGAATTTCGCCGAGGCTCAGCGTCATGTCGGTGCTGCTCGGCGCCGCCAGCAGCATCAGGCCGGTAAAGGCCAGCAGAATGCCGATCCACGATATAATGCCGGGGAACCGCCCCAGCACCAACCATTGCAACAGTGGCACGATCGGCACGTACATGGCGGTGATAAACGCCGATTGGCTGCTGGTGATGGTCTGCAGGCCGACGGTTTGCATGCTGTAGCCGAACATGATCGCCAGCCCAATCAGCCCGCCCGCCTTCAGTTCATACAGGGTCAGGCCGCGCAACACGCGCAGCGAAAACAGGGTCAGCGCCAGCGTGGCGGTGGCGAAACGCAGGCCGACGAAAAAGAACGGCCCGCTGACCTGCATCGCATGATGCACCGCCAAAAAGGTGCCGCCCCAGATCATGGTGATGAAAATCAACACCGCCTCCGGCAGCCTGATTTGCGGAACCACGGTGGAAATAAAGGATTTTTTTGCTGCTGACACCGGCTTGCCCTTCCTGCTGAGTGCAATATAATGCACAGATCCTGCCAGTATGAGATAAAGTCCGGCGATGAGCAATACGGCGCATAACGCAAAAACCGATCCCCCCAAGGTGCTGCAGTACCTGAGCAGCAACCTGCGCGGCTACCGCCAACGGGCGGGCCTGAGCCAGATGGCGCTGGCCGAGCTTTCCGGCGTCAGCCGCCGCATGCTGGCGGGCATCGAGGCCGGCGATCGCAACGTCAGCCTGGCGGTGCTCGATAAGATCGCCGCCGCCCTGACGATTTCCTTCACCGATCTGATCCAGGCGCCGGAAGCGCGCGGCAACCATCTGGTGGGGGAACTGGCCTGGCAAGGCGCGAAGCCGGGCAGCCAGGCGCTGTTCGCCGCCAGCGTACCGGCGCGGCAGCGGGCCGAGCTGTGGGAATGGACGCTGATGCCGGGCGAGCGCTATGACTCTGCGCCGGACGCCGAAGGCTGGAGCGAAATGATCTACGTGATTGCCGGTACCCTGACGCTGGAGCTGGAACAAGATACGCTGACGCTCACCGCCGGCGCCGCGCAAACCTTCAACAGCGATCAACGCTACGCTTACGCCAACCACGGCGGCCAGCCCCTGCGCTTTATCCGCAACGTCGCCTTCTGACTGCCCGCCGGCCCGCGCCGGCGGCGGATGTCGTCTCGCTGTCGTGCCGCTGTCGTGGCGCCGCCACCCCGCTCGCCCTACACTGAATGAAAGTGACAGCGAACTCAGGAGTGCACCATGCAAAAGTACCGCATCAGGCCATTACGTCTGGAAAAAGGCTGGTCGCAGGAGCAGCTGGCGACGATCGCCGGCCTCAGCACCCGCACCGTCCAGCGGATTGAAAACGGTGAACAGGCCAGCCTGGAAACCTTGACCGCGATCGCTGCCGCGCTGGGCGTGCAGGTCAGCGATCTCAATGCGCAGCCGCAACAGGTAATGGAGGAGGAGACGCCTGACGAACAGCGTATTCGTCGCCAGGTCGCGGCAGAAGGCAAACTGCTGAGCATGGCGGTGCGTTTCGCCGTGATTGGCGTGATGTTGTTCGCCATCAATGGGTTTACCCACCCGCAATATCTCTGGTCGCTGTGGGCGATCGGCGGCATGAGCCTCGCGCTGGTCATGCGGGCGGTGCGCACCCTGCTGCTACGCAATGTCTTCAGCCGCTGGCAGGAACAGCGGCTGGCGCACAAGCTGCGGCGCTTGCCCTGAATCCGCCATTCGACAAAACCAAATTCGTCATTCGCTTCTATGCTTATCAAGGGTTTTTGTTAATCATCTGAGCGGGAGTACGGAACATGACGAAAGTGTTGGTGCTTTATTACTCAATGTACGGCCATATCGAACACCTGGCGCAGGCGGTGGCCGAAGGCGCGAATCGGGTTAGCGGCGTGGACGTGACGATTAAACGCGTGCCGGAAACCATGACGCCGGAGGCCTTTGCCAAAGCCGGGGGCAAACAACATCAGCAGGCGCCGATCGCCAGCCCGCAGGAGCTGGCGGACTATGACGGCATTATCTTCGGCACGCCGACCCGCTTCGGCAATATGGCCGGGCAGATGCGCACCTTCCTCGATCAGACCAGCGGCCTGTGGGCTTCCGGCGCGTTGTACGGCAAGGTAGGCAGCGTCTTCTCCTCTACCGGCACCGGCGGCGGCCAGGAACACACCATCAGTTCCACCTGGACCACGCTGGCGCACCACGGTTTCATCATCGTGCCGATCGGCTATGCCACGCCAGAGCTGTTTGACGTTTCGCAGGTACGCGGCGGCACCCCGTATGGCGCCACCACCATCGCCGGCGCCGACGGTTCGCGGCAACCGAGCAACGAAGAGTTGACCATTGCCCGCTATCAGGGCGAGCACGTGGCAAAAATCACCGCCAAGCTGAAAAGTTAAGCACCCTCCTGCGCCTGTGATTCAAAGGGCCGCGCATTCGCACGGCCCCATCTTGTTGCCGACCCGCCGCAAGGTTAGAATGCCCGTCCCCCGGCCATTCAGCGTCTGAAGGCCAGGCCCGAATTCGTTCTGCCCGTCGCTCATCCGCTTTCAGCCCGAGGACGGGCGTTCTGTTTTTTGCGCACAGCGAAGGGAATAAGTCAGTGTCTAAAGATTTTGATGAACTAATAAGAGACATGGATCTTATTATTGAAAATGTAGACAGCTTCAAGGCTCTGGCTCCGCGCGCGCCCGAGCCGGCTCCGGCCCCGCCGCCGCCGGTTCATCACTACGACTCGTTCTGCGAGAACATCGCGCTGAAAGTGGTCTTGAAGGTGCTGCTGTCTTCGGTGGACAAGATAGTCAAAGTGCAAATCGCCAACAAGGTCGAGCAAGAGATCGCCCAGATCGAACAGCAGGTGGTGCGCGCCGGCGGCGGCCCGGTGTCGCCGGACGATCTGGCGCAAATGACGCACTATGTGCGCCGCACGGTCAACGACCTGCTGGAGTAATCCTCCCCCCTTTGAAACGGCGTCTGTTGGACGCCGTTTTCATTTTTGCCGCATTTCACGTGCAGCATGGCTGTACTATGACTGACACATTCACAACATGAATATGTTGCATTGTTGTATTCGTTTCACTGCGATAAGTTTAATTTACTGTAAATGTATACAGTATTTTTTAACTTATTGAGGATATGAATATGCGCTTTAACAACAAGATGTTGGCCCTGGCCGCCCTGCTGTTCGCCGCACAGGCGTCGGCCGACACGCTCGAATCCATCGACAACTGCGCGGTCGGCTGCCCGACCGGCGGCAGCAGCAACGTGTCGATCGTGCGTCATGCTTATACGTTGAACAACAACAGCACCACCAAGTTCGCCAACTGGGTGGCCTATCACATCACCAAAGACACGCCGGCCAGCGGCAAGACGCGCAACTGGAAAACCGACCCGGCGCTCAATCCGGCCGACACCCTGGCGCCCGCCGATTACACCGGCGCCAACGCGGCGCTGAAGGTCGATCGCGGTCATCAGGCGCCGCTGGCCTCGCTGGCGGGCGTTTCCGACTGGGAATCGCTGAACTACCTGTCCAACATCACGCCGCAAAAGTCCGATCTTAACCAGGGCGCCTGGGCGCGGCTGGAAGATCAGGAACGCAAGCTGATCGATCGCGCCGACATCTCCTCGGTCTATACCGTGACCGGGCCGTTGTATGAGCGCGATATGGGCAAACTGCCGGGCACCCAGAAAGCGCACACCATCCCCAGCGCCTACTGGAAGGTGATTTTCATCAACAACAGCCCAGCGGTAAACCACTATGCCGCTTTCCTGTTCGATCAAAACACGCCGAAGGGCGCCGATTTCTGCCAATTCCGCGTGACGGTGGACGAGATCGAGAAACGTACCGGCCTGATCATCTGGGCCGGTCTGCCGGACGACGTACAGGCTTCGCTGAAGAGCAAGCCCGGCGTCCTGCCGGACCTGATGGGCTGCAAAAACTGACGAAAAAACTCGCCGAGGCGGGTTTATTTTTCATACGGGCGCCGGCGGTTTATTCCGTCAGCGCCTTTTGCGCGGCGGCCAACTCACGCTGCCGGGGCGACGCCACCGCGTGATCGCGCGCCAACAGTGTGTACACCGTCGGCAGCACAAACAGGGTGAACAGCGTGCCCACCAGCATGCCGGACACGATCACCAGCCCCAGGCCGAAGCGGCTGGCAGCCCCGGCGCCGCTGGCGAACAGCAGCGGGATCAAGCCGAACACCATCGCCCCGGTGGTCATCAGCACCGGCCGCAGGCGAATTTGCGCCGCCTGCAAAATCGCGGCGCGCCGCGTCAGCCCCTGATGCATCTGCAGTTCGTTGGCGAACTCCACCATCAGAATACCGTGCTTGCTGATCAGCCCGATCAGGGTCACCAGCCCGACTTGGGTATAGATGTTCATCGTGGCGTAACCCAGCGCCAGCGGCAGCAAGGCGCCGCAGATCGACAGCGGCACGGTGATGAGGATGATCAGCGGATCCTTCAGGCTCTCATACTGCGCCGCCAGCACCAGGTAGATGATCACCAACGCCGCCAGGAACGCGAACGCCAGCGCGCTGCCTTCCTGGGTATATTGGCGCGAATCCCCCTGCCAGTCGTGGCTAAATTCGGCCGGCAGCGCATTGGCCTGCCGTTCGAGGAAGGCCACCGCTTCGCCCATCGAAACGCCGGGTGCGGGAATGGCCTGCAGGGTGGCGGCGTTCTGCTGGTTAAACTGGGTCAGCTTGTTCGGTTCGACCTTAACGGCCACCGACACCACGGTAGAGAGCGGCACCAGCGTATTGTCCTGCGTGCGGACGTACTGCCGCGCCAGCGCCTGCGGCGTCAGCCGCTGTTCGCGCAGGCTCTGCGGGATGACGTCATAGGCGCGCCCGTCCATACCGAAGCGGTTGAGGTAGTTCTCTCCCACCAGCACCGCCAGCGATTCGCCGATGTCACTCATGCGGATCCCCAGGCTGTTGGCCTTGGCGCGATCGATATGCACCTCCGCCAGCGGGTTGTTGTAGTCCAGATCGCTGTCCACCACCATAAACAGGCCGCTGTTTCTGGCGTTCTGCTTCACCTCTTCCAGGGTGCGGTACAGTTGCGGGTAGTCCTGCGGCGTACGCAGCACCATCTGCACCGGCAGTCCACCGGTGGAGCCCGGCAACGCGGGCAGTTGGAAGGCGAAAATGCTGGTGCCTTCGACGTCGTTCACCGCCCGCTGCAGATCGGCCTGCACCGCCGACGCCGAGCGCTGGCGCGCCTGCCACAGCGTCAGGTTGATGCCGCCGATGCCGGACGCCGTGCCGTCGCTGCCGTTGATGATCCAGCGGCTTTCGGTTTCCGGCATGCGGTTGTAAACCTCGTCCAGCTTGTAGGCAAAGCGTTCGACATAGTTCAGGTTGGCATGCTGCGGCGCTTTGATGGCGGTCAGTACGATGGCCTGATCCTCCGTCGGCGCCAGCTCGCGCTGCGGCATCAGGTACAGCAGCGGCAGACTGATCATCACCAGCAGCGCCAGCGCGCCGGTCACCCAACGGTGGTGCAGCGAAAAATCCAGCGCGCGCGCATAGCGCCGCGTCAGGCCACCGAAGAACCACTCGGCGGCGCGCGCCACGCGCCCTTCGCTCTGTTTGGCCGGCAGCAGGAGCGAACTCATTACCGGCGACAACGTCAGCGCCACCACGCCGGACACCACCACCGCGCCGGCCAGCGTCAGCGCGAACTCGCGAAACAGCGCGCCGGTCAGACCGCCCATCAGGCCGATCGGCGCGTAGACCGCCGCCAGCGTCAGGGTCATGGCGATCACCGGCCCCGCCACTTCGCGCGCGCCGATCATCGCCGCCGCCAGCGGCGTTTTCCCTTCTTCGATATGACGATGCACGTTCTCCACCACCACGATGGCGTCGTCCACCACCAGACCGATCGCCAAAACCATCGCCAGCAGCGTCAGCAAGTTGACGCTGAAGCCGAAGGCCAGCATCAGCCCGGCGGCGCCAAGGATCGACAGCGGAATGGTCACCACCGGGATCAGCACGGTGCGCAGCGATCCCAGACACAGGTAGATCACCGCCACCACGATCGCCAGCGCTTCGATCAGGGTGTGCACCACTTCATCAATCGAGGCCTGGATAAAGCGTGCGGTTTCGAACGCCAGCGCCATTTTCACGCCCGGCGGCTGCATCTTGTCGATCGCCGGCATCAGGTGACGAATGCCGTCGACGATCACCAGCGGGTTGCCGGTCGGCGTGGGGAAGACGCCGAGGAACACCGCCGGTTCGCCATCCATCAGCGCGCTGGTTTCCGTGGCCGCCGCGCCCAGCTCGACGGTGCCGACGTCTTTCAGGCGCACCAGGCCGTTGCCGTCGTTGCGCACCACCAGATTGCGAAACTCCTCCACGCTGGTGAGATCGGTATTCACCCGCACGTTGGCAACCACATACTGCCCTTTCACCTTGCCCGGTGCCGCCTGGTAGTTGTTGCGCCGCACCGCGTCGGCCACGTCGGCGGCGGTTAGGCCGCGGCCGGCCAGCCGATCGCTGTCCAGCCACAGGCGCATCGCCATTTTTTGCCCGCCGAACACTTCCACCTTGGCGACGCCATCGATAGTGGTGAACATCGGCTCCACCACCCGCGTCAGGTATTCGCTCAGCGCCGGCGTGGACAGCGTTTTACTGGAAAAGCCGACATAGGCCACGGCGGTAGCTTCACCGGCGGAGCGCTCAATCACCGGATCGTAAGCCTGCTCCGGCAGCTTGTAGCGTACCTGGTTGACCTTGGCCATCACTTCGGTCAACGCCTGGGTCGAATCGCGGTTCAGCGCCATGCGCACCGTCACCACGCTACGCCCCTGTACCGAGGAGGAAGAAAGGTAGTCAACGCCCTCGACGGACGACACCGCCTGAGCGATCGGCTGCGTGACAAAGCCCTGCATTAGCTCGGACGACGCGCCGGGATAGTCGGTACTGATGGTGATGGTGGAGTTTTCCAACAGCGGGTATTGGCGGATCGGGAGTTGGCTGAGCGCCAGCGCGCCGAACAACAGGATCAGGGTGCTGACCACCAGCGCCAGCACCGGCCGGCGCACGAACAGATCGGTAAATGTCATCGGTCTCTCCTCAAGAACCGGCCTGGGCGGCGTTCAGCGTATCCTGCGCCACCGGTTCGGCCGCCATGCCGTCGCTCAGCTTGAGCTGACCCGAGGTCACCACCCGCTCGCCTTCCTGCAGGCCGCTGACGATCTCGACGCGCCCGTCGTTGCGCTCACCCACGGCGACCGAAACGCGTTTGACCGTCATGCCCTTTTCACCCTGCTGCGCCACGAACACGGTATCGCCGTAGGCCGTGTAGGTCAGCGCCGTTTCCGGCACCGTCAACACCGCCACGCGCTGCTGCTGCGTGACGCGAATGCCGGCGTACATGCCGGCCTTCAGCAACCCCTGGCGGTTGGTCAACGTCGCCTGCACCTGCACGGTGCGGGATTTGCCGATCATCGGGTCGATAGCGGTAATGGCGGCGGGGAAAGCGCGATCGGGATACGCCCCAACCTGCACCGACACCGCCTGCCCCAGCGCCAGCCCGGCGCTGCTTTGTTCGTCCAGCGAGAAGTTGACGCGCAGCGTATCGGCGTCCACCAGGTTCGCCACCGCGTCGGCGGCGTTGAGGTATTGCCCTTCATGCACGCGGCGAATGCCGATGGTGCCGGCGAACGGCGCACGGATCGCCTTTTGCGCGATTTTGGCCCGCGTTTCCTGCACCGCACCGAGCGCCATATCCCGTTCGGCCAGCGCATCGTCCAACTGTTGCCGCGCGGTGGCGTTGAGGTTCATCAGCTTGCGCATACGCGCCAACAGCAGATCGGCATTGCGCAATTGCGCCTGCAGGCGCACCAGCTCAGCCTGCTCGACCGCATCGTTGAGCTGCACCAGCAGCTGTCCCTGCCGCACCGTTTGGCCGGATTCAAACAAAATGCGCGTGATGCGCCCGCTGGTCTCCGCTGCCACTGCCACCTGGCTGGCCGCCTCCAGCTCGCCCACGCCGGCATAGCTGCGCGCCGCCTGTTCTCGCACGGCAGGCGCCAGCGCCACTTTCACCGGCGGATAGGCCGGCGCGCCTTCGTTTTGTCGCGCGGTGGAACGCATCGCCACGGCGGCGACGGCGAGCGTCGCCAGCAGCGCGGCAATAATGAGGTATCGTTTCATCATGTAACGGTTTCTTCCTGATTTTACAGCCAAAGTCATCCTTCCCCCGACGCAGCGCAGGCAGGTGACAAGAGATGCCGGTTGCCAAGCCCGGCTGGCTGCACTATAAAACCTCAGGTTAACTTGAGGTCAAGCTGAGGAACCTGGAATGGCAAGAAATGAACCGATTGACACCTATCGGCTATTGACCGTGGGGGAAGTGGCGAAGCGCAGCGGTGTGGCGGTATCCGCGCTGCACTTTTACGAGAGTAAGGGGCTGATTCAGGCAACGCGCAACGCCGGTAACCAGCGCCGCTACACGCCGGTGGTCTTGCGCTACATCGCGGTGATCAAAATCGCGCAAAGCGCGGGCATTCCGCTGGAGGAGATCCGCGCCGCGCTGGGCCGCTTTCCCACCGGCAGCAAGCTGACCTCCGAACAATGGGGGATTTTGTCCTCCGCCTGGCGCAAAACGCTGGATGAGCGCATTCAGCGGCTGACGGTGCTGCGCGACCATCTCGACAGCTGCATCGGCTGCGGCTGCCTGTCGCTCACCGACTGCCCGCTGCGCAACCCAAACGATATTTTGGGCCAACAGGGCGCCGGCGCGCATATTTTCGAACGCCCGACGGAACACCGGTGAACGAAGCAGGTTGCGCACCGGTTCTCCCAGCCCCGAGCCTCTCAGGGATAGATGATATTCAACGTGGCCGAGGTGTTGATTTCCCCCTGCGTGACGCCATCGCGCTGATAAGGGTAATAATAAGCCCCCATGCCGATGATGAAGTGACTGTTCAGGCTGCCGCCGGCGGCGACGTGAAACAGTGAGATGGCGCGATCGGCAGAGCATTCCTGCTGCATATTCTGGCAGCTGATATTCAGCGAGAACGGCGTGTAGCCGGGTTGGTTGTTACTCAGCACCTGCGCCATGCCCATTTTAGGCAATCTAGCCGTCAGGCTGACGTTGAGGGGGGAGTAGAGAGGCAGCGAAGAAACACAATGGGGCGCACTCGTGGCAAACGCGCCCCAGATACCGGTTGGGCAGGGGGAGCTATTTTACCGACATATCCGTACGGACGATGCCGTGATTTTTCATCACCTCTTCCATGGTGAGATTCTCGTCGTACGGCGTATCATCTACCACGACGTCTTGCGGGCGCACATAAGGTTTGGTCGCACGCTTGAACATCCACCACCACACAAACACCAGGAAAGCGCCAGACTTCAGAAAAATCATGGTCCATAAGGCGACTTGATACCAATTCATCTCTGTCTCCATAGAGCATTAAGCGAAATAGATAAGGCGGCGTTGATTATCGCACCGGTCACGTCTGACAACAGCAGGCATCCGAGCGGCCGACCTTGATGAAGGCATAATCTCACCGATACGAGGCCCTTATCAATAGTCGATCGCGTTTCCTGCAAAAGCGCCCCAGTTTCTGCGCACGCAAAAGCAAAAAACCCCGTGCTCAGAGAGCACGGGGTCAGAATGTATGGCGGAGGAGCAGAGATTCGAACTCTGGAACGGTTTCCCGTCGACGGTTTTCAAGACCGTTGCCTTCAGCCACTCGGCCACCCCTCCGCAACGACGCGCACTATAAACAGACCTCATTCGCTTGTAAAGCCCGGACACGTTCAACCGCGCGAAAAATCGGCGAAGGTGCAGCAAACGGCGAACAAACGCACAACCGCAGCGCCTGCTGTTGCAACAATGATAACTAAGGGTAAAGATTGGTAAACAAACTTTAATCAAGCGCTTGCGCTGCCTATTATCGGGATTATTTTGTGATGGCTTGATAAGAGAGAGCATTATGGACCGCATTGTCGTCTCATCTTCTTCGCGCGACTCGCTGCTCAGCACGCATAAAGTCCTGCGCAACACCTATTTCCTGTTATCCCTGACGCTGGCCTTCTCAGCCCTGACCGCAACCGCCAGCACGATGCTGGGTCTACCGGCGCCGGGTTTGTTGCTGATGCTGGTCGGTTTCTATGGCCTGATGTTCCTGACCCATAAACTGGCCAACAGCCCGGCGGGCATTCTGGCGGCGTTCGCGCTGACCGGCTTCATGGGATACGCCCTCGGCCCAATTCTCAGCTCGTTCCTGAACGCCGGCGCGGGCGACCTGATCATGCTGGCGCTGGGCGGCACCGCAGCGGTGTTCTTCTGCTGCTCGGCGTATGTGCTGACCACCCGTAAAGACATGTCGTTCCTGTCCGGCATGATGATGGCCGGTTTTGTGGTACTGCTGGTGGCGGTGATCGCCAACCTGTTCCTGCAGATCCCTGCCCTGCACCTGGCTATCAGCGCGCTGTTCATCCTGTTCTCCGCCGGCGCGATCCTGTGGGAAACCAGCAACATCATTCACGGCGGCGAGACCAACTACATTCGCGCCACCGTTAGCCTGTACGTGTCGCTCTACAACATGTTCATCAGCCTGTTGAGCATTCTGGGCTTCGCCCGCAGTAACTGATTGCACGTTACGCATGCCTTCCTGGCCCCGCTCCGGCGGGGCTTTGTTTTTTGCGGCCGAAAAAATTTGCTAAACTGGCAGCCGTTCCGAATTATCCGTTATCGAGGCAGTATGTTGGAGTTTGAAGGTCAGGTTATCGACACTGACGCGCAAGGCTATTTGAAAAACAGCGCCGACTGGCATGAAGGCCTGGCGTCGCTGCTGGCCGCTCAGGAAGAGATCGTGCTCACCGAAGCACACTGGGAAGTGGTACGCTTCGTGCGCGACTTCTATCAGGAATTTAATACCTCACCGGCTATTCGCATGCTGGTCAAAGCCATGGCGCAGAAATACGGCGAAGAAAAAGGCAACAGTCGCTATCTGTATCGCCTGTTCCCAAAGGGGCCGGCCAAACAAGCCACCAAGATCGCCGGATTGCCGAAACCGGTAAAATGCATCTGACCGCTCCGCCCGCAGCGCCGCGGCAGGCGGGCATTCAATAGCGAATGCCAAACCCGGCGTAATCGGCCACGCCCTGCGGCTCCAGCAGCACGCGTTCGACGCGCGCGCTGCGCGGGCCGCCCTGTTTCAGCCATTCGACCAGCTTGTCCACCTGTGCCTGTGCGCCGCAGGCCACCACCTCGACGCTGCCGTCATCAAGATTGCGCGCATAGCCGGTCACCCCCAGCGCCTCAGCCTGCCGCTGGGTGGAATAGCGGAACCCGACCCCCTGCACCACGCCATACACATACGCAGCTATGCAAACTTGTGTCATAATCGCCCCCTTATTCAGTTTTCGTTATGGCATTGCGTGCCTTTGCACCGCCGTGTCACTCTTTCTATCCTAGCTGGCAGCATTATTAATTATGACCGTACGCCTGTTTCTCGCCAAAGGACGTGAAAAGTCCTTACTCCGTCGCCACCCTTGGGTGTTCTCCGGCGCCGTTCAACGCGTTGAGGGTAAAGCCCTCTCCGGTGAAACCATCGATATTCTCGACAGCCAGGGCAAGTGGCTGGCGCGCGGCGCCTATTCGCCCGAGTCGCAGATCCGCGCACGCGTCTGGACTTTCCAGCAGGATGAAGAGATTAACATCGATTTCTTCATTCGCCGCCTGCAGCAAGCACAAAGCTGGCGCGACTGGATCGCGCAGCGCGACGGTCTGGACGGATACCGTCTGATCGCCGGCGAGTCCGACGGCCTGCCGGGCATCACTATCGATCGCTTCCAGAATTTCCTGGTGCTGCAGTTGCTGTCCGCCGGTGCCGAATACCAGCGCCCGGCCCTGCTTTCCGCTCTGCAGCATTGCTACCCGGAATGTTCGATCTACGATCGCTCCGACGTTGCGGTGCGTAAAAAAGAAGGCTTGCCGCTGGCGCAGGGCCCGGTGCTGGGCGATCTGCCGCCGGAACTGCTGCCTATCACCGAGCACGGCATGAAGCTGCTGGTGGACATTCAGCAAGGGCACAAGACCGGCTTCTACCTCGACCAACGCGACAGTCGCCTGGCGGCGCGGAACTACTCTGCCGGCCGCCGGGTGCTGAACTGCTTCTCCTACACCGGCGCCTTCGCCGTTTCCGCTCTGATGGGCGGCTGCGAGCAAGTGATCAGCGTGGATACCTCACAGGCGGCGCTGGATATCGCCAAACAGAACGTCGAGCTCAACAAGCTGGATCTGAACAAGGCGGAGTTCGTCCGCGATGACGTGTTCCAGCTACTGCGCAACTACCGGGCTCAAGGCGAAAAATTCGATCTGATCATCATGGATCCGCCTAAATTCGTCGAGAACAAGAATCAGCTGGCCAGCGCCTGCCGCGGCTACAAAGACATCAATATGCTGGCGCTGCAGCTGCTGAATCCGGGCGGCATTCTGCTCAGCTTCTCCTGCTCCGGCCTGATGCCGACCGACCTGTTCCAGAAAATTTTGGCCGACGCCGCTGTAGATGCCGGACGTGATGTACAATTTATAGAGCAGTTTCGACAGGCTGCCGATCACCCGGTGATCGCCACATACCCTGAAGGGCTGTATCTGAAAGGATTCGCTTGTCGGGTGATGTAACTTGAAATGCGCTGCCTTGCCCCCATATATGAGCAAGGCATTGTTTCTCAGGAGGTCATCATGATTGCCAGCAAATTCGGTATCGGACAACAGGTTAGGCATAAACTGCTGGGGTATTTAGGCGTCGTGATCGATATCGACCCAGAATACTCTTTAGAACAACCCAAAGCTGACGAGATAGCGGCGAACGATGAACTGCGTTCAGCCCCTTGGTACCACGTGGTGATGGAAGACGAGGAAGGCCAACCGGTACACACCTATCTGGCGGAAGCGCAGCTGGATAGCGAAGCCCAGGAGGCACATCCCGAGCAACCATCGCTGGACGAACTGGCGGAATCCATCCGTCACCAGCTACAGGCGCCACGCTTGCGCAATTGACCGCGCCAAGACCTGAGAAACCCGAGAGGGCCCGGCATCGCGCCTGGCCCTTTTTATTTAGCGCTCCAACCCTAAGCGCGGGATTTCTATTTTCGGGCAGCGATCCATCACTACACGCAACCCGGCCTGTTGCGCCAGCTCTGCCGCCTGATCGTTAATCACCCCTATCTGCAGCCAGAGCGCCTTGGCACCGATTGCTATCGCCTCTTGCGCCACGCCGTAAGCCGCCTCCGAATTGCGAAACACGTCAACCATATCTACCGGCTGTGGGATAGCGGCCAGCGTAGGGTAAACCTGTTGCCCCAGCAGCGTCTGCCCCGCCAGTTTGGGGCTAACCGGGATCACCTGATACCCTTGTGCCAACAGATACGCCATCACCCCATAGCTGGGCCGCGACGGGTTATCGCTGGCGCCCACCAGCGCGATGGTTTTCACCTGCTGCAACAGCTCAACAATCTCTTGATCTTGCATCTTCAACTCCCGTTTATCAGTGCGTCACTCTTCGCTTCGAGTGTAACCGATCGGCATTCGCTCGGTTAAACGCTAATGCGAAGGAAACTTCACCGCAATCTTATGGTCAGAGGCTGTCGCGGTTCAGCTGCGCACGGTCGTGTCTAATCGCGATAAAATATGTAAAAATGTAAACAAAATACCCGCTTGAAAAATTTTGACACAACCTATGCCGTGTTCAACACTTAGAGCTACGTCACTTTATAAGGAGATAATGATGAAATTTGGTCTGGTGGTTGCGGCGTTGCTCAGCATCAGTATGCCTGCCGCGGCTACGACCCTGAAACTCTCCCCGGACATCGACCTGCTGGTGGTCGACGGCAAGAAAATGACAGGTTCGTTGTTAAAAGGTGCCGACAGCCTTGAACTGGATGGCGGGCAGCACCAGTTGCTGTTTAAAGTGACCAAAACCGTACGTGCCGGCCAGCATACACAGGCCTATACGTCCCTGCCGCTGGTTGCCACCTTCAATACGCAAAAGATCAGCCAAGTGGCGATCGAACTCCCACGCATCGAGAACGATCGTGATGCGCAACGCTTTGACAGAACGTTGAATTATCTGGTGGTCGATAAAGACGGCAACGCCCTGCCATTCCGGCATGATGTGCTGCATCCCGACAGCGTCACCTTCAATACCGATTTGGAAAAGGTGATGACCGATTACAACCGCCAGAACCGCCCAGCCTCCGTTCCGACCTTTGTTCAGGTGAACGCAGGCAATCCCTCAGCCCTCGCGTTGGCCGGCACGCCGATAAACGCCCCGACGGTGACGTTGAAAGGTGAAAACGTGTCGGAGCAAATGCTGCAATACTGGTTTCAACAAGCGGACAAGGAAACCCAAAAGCGCTTCCTGCGCTGGGCCAATAAACAGCCGGTTCGCTGATCCTTCCCGGCGTCTTTCCCCGCAAAGGCGCCTTTTCTTCGCATTTTCAGGCGCAAACGCTAGGCAGTGAAAAACAGTTTCAGTAATCTGTCGCACATCCCCGATTAGCGAAGGACACCGAGATGGAATTGACCACCCGCACTATCGCCGCACGCAAACACATTGCGCTGGTAGCGCACGATCACCGCAAACAGGCCCTGTTGGAGTGGGTAGAAAGCCACAAGACCATTCTTGCGCAGCACCAACTGTACGCCACCGGCACGACCGGCAACCTGATCCAGCGCGCCAGCGGCATTCCAGTCACCAGCATGCTGAGCGGCCCGATGGGGGGCGATCAGCAGGTTGGCGCACTGATTGCGGAAGGCAAGATAGACATGCTGATCTTCTTCTGGGATCCGCTGAACGCGGTGCCGCACGATCCGGACGTGAAAGCGCTGCTGCGGCTGGCGACCGTATGGAATATTCCGGTGGCCACCAACCGCTCGACTGCGGACTTTCTGATCGACTCTCCGCTGTTCAAAAGCGAGGTAGAGATCGCTATCCCCGACTATCAGCGCTACCTGCAAGACCGCCTGAAATAGTCCTCGCGGCCTGGCTGCGGCCAGGCCTGATGCCTACGGTTTTTTCTGCACCGGTACGCCAAGATCCTGCAGGTGGTCGACGAACACCGAAGGGCGTTCACGATCCTGCAACAGCCATACCTGATGTTTGGCGCGCGTCAACGCGACATACAATAGACGACGCTCTTCGGCATCCGGGAAATCCTCCGGCGGCGGCAGTAGCACCTCTTCCAACACCGACTCGCGCGCCACGGCGGGGAAACCATCACGCCCTTCATGCAAACCGGCGATGATGACGTATTCCGCCTGCTGCCCCTTGCTGGCGTGGATGGTCATAAACTCCAGATCCAGCTTGGGCCAGCGGGTGGCCGCCTTCGCCAGCGCTTCCGGTTTCAGATGGTGGTAACGCGCCAACACCAGGATGCGCTCATCCGGCTTGGCATAGCCGCTCAGTTTATCCAGTAGGGGCTCCAGCTGCTCGTGCGGCAGGATCGCCACCGACTTTTTATTGCCCTTACTCAGGCTGTTGAGCGGTTTTTTCAGCTGGTGCGGGTTTTGCTGCACGAACCGGTTGGCCACCTCGCCGATACGTTCATTGAAGCGATAAGTGGTGTCCAACGCGCACTGGGCACCTTCGCCGAAGTGGGTGGCAAAAGCCGTGGTTAACGTCAACTCTGCGCCACTGAAGCGATAAATCGCCTGCCAATCATCCCCCACCGCAAACAGGCAGGTCTGCTTGTTTTGCCGACGCAGCGCCGCCAGCAACAGCGCACGCTGCGGCGAGATGTCCTGAAACTCATCGACCAGAATATGTTTCCACGGGCTGACGAAGCGCCCCTTGTCGAGAATGTTGACCGCCTGATGGATAAGGCCGGAGAAGTCCACCGCCCCTTCCTCTTTCAAGGCGCTTTTCCAGGCTTTCAGCAGCGGCGCCATCAGCCGGATGCGTTTCGAAAACAGATCGCGGATGTCTTCATCCGCCTGCTCAATCATTTCCGCCTGGCTGCCGCCATGCATGCGCATCAGCCCCAGCCAGCGTTCCAAGCGGCCCGCCAGCCGATCCGCGAGGCGTTTATCTTGCCAGAAGTCGCCTTCTGGCACTTCCCATTCCAGCTCGTCGGTCAACCATTGACGCCATCCCTTGGCCTGGGCTTTCTTCTCAGCGCACTGTTGGCGCCAATGGGTAATCAGCAACGCTTTGCGCGCGTTGGCATCGGTTTCCAACCGGCTGATGGCCGGGGCTTTGCGGCTGCCCTGTTGAATGATCTGCAGCGCCAATGCATGGAATGTCTTGGCCTGAATACCGACATCGCCCAAACGCGCTTTGATGCGGTCATTCATCTCCCCCGCAGCTTGACGGCCGAACGCCAACAGCAAGATTTGGCCCGGCTCCGCCTCCTGACGGCGCAGCAGCCAACCGGCGCGCGCCACCAGCACCGACGTCTTGCCGCTGCCGGCCCCCGCCAATACCAGGACGGAATCTTCGCCGTTGACGACCGCACGGCTCTGGGAGTCATTGAGCGGTGAGCTCTCGACGGTCTGGAAGAAGTCGTGATGTTGCTCCAGCATGCGATCGGTCCACTGCCGGTTGCGTTGTTCAACGCTGCGATGCCCCTGCTGCAGCCATTGCAGACACAGATGGTAATCAGCCCGGCAGTTATCGAATTCCTCCAGGCGCGCCACCGGCATCGGCAGCGCGGAGAAAGCCTCACGGATTTGCTGCTGCAGCTTGCCCAGCTCAGACTTTTTGAACCATTTATCTTGCTGCTCAATGCGCTGAATCTGTGCCACCTGCTGTTGCAAGACGCCGGCACTGACCTCACTCATTTCGGCGCTCCACTGCTGCCACGCCTGCTGCAGATAGTGATAAAAACGCTGCGTTTCCTGCCATTCGGTGCCGTGCAGTCGCACCACTTTCTCGTCCGGCAATTCAAATTCCAGCTCACCCCAGACGATGCCACGCTTGCACCTGACCTGAATCAGTTGATTGAAGGGGATCAGGTATTCATGTTTTTCCCCGCTCACCTCAACGCCGGCGTGCAGCAACCGCACGCGGTTATAAGGATGCTGAGCCAGGTGTTTCCCCAGCGATGTCGCTTTAAGTTCCATATCGTCGCGCCATGACTATGTTGAGAGTAAATAACGGATATCTGCCAGTTTACCTGCGATAAGCAGTGGCACTCTAGCGCTAAAAAAAGGGTAGAATAGATTTTGCGTTTTTATCGTGAATACGCCCGCATCGCGGTTTGACCATCATTAGAGCAGAATGACGTCTATGCGTACTGTACTGAATATTCTTAATTTTGTGTTGGGCGGTTTCTTCACCACGTTAGGCTGGCTTATTGCTACGGTGTTCAGCGTGCTGCTGGTCGTCACACTGCCGCTCACCCGCTCCTGCTGGGAAATCACCAAGCTGTCGCTGGTGCCGTTCGGCAACGAAGCGATACACGTCGATGAACTGCACCCGGAAAAAAGCAATGCGCTGCTCTCCGCCGGCGGCTCACTGCTCAACATTATCTGGCTGGTGCTGTTCGGCTGGTGGCTGTGCCTGTCACACATCGCCGCCGGCATCGTGCAATGCGTTTCAATCATCGGCATTCCGGTGGGCATCGCCAATTTCAAAATAGCCGCCATCGCGCTGTGGCCGGTGGGGCGCCGTGTCGTCTCGGTAGAAATGGCTCAGCAAGCGCGTATTGAGAATGCTCGCCGCCACTATCATCAGCGTTAATTTTTTCTCCGTTTGAGGAGTTTTTTGTGCGTTCTTTTGCACCCGCAGTACGTCGTTACACCTACAACAGCAATCTGCTGTATCACCTGCGCATCCTTATTGCGCTGATCGGCACCACCGCCGTTCCCTGGTGGCTGGGCATTCCCAAGCTGACCATCCCGCTAACGCTGGGCGTCGTGGCAGCGGCCCTGACCGATTTGGATGATCGCCTGGCCGGCAGGTTACGCAACCTGCTGATCACGTTGGTGTGCTTCTTTGTCGCCTCCGCTTCAATCGAGCTACTGTTCCCCTACCCCTGGTTGTTCGCCCTTGGCTTAACCACGTCGACCTGCGGTTTTATCCTTCTGGGCGCCTTGGGGCAACGTTACGCCACCATCGCCTTCGGCGCGCTGTTGATCGCGGTTTACACCATGCTCGGCACTGCTATGTACGATGCCTGGTATCAGCAACCGCTGCTGCTGGTGATCGGTGCTCTGTGGTACAACCTGCTGACGCTGGCGGGCCACCTGCTGTTCCCTATCCGGCCACTGCAAGAGAACCTGGCGCGCTGCTACGATCAGTTGGCCAACTATCTGGATGCCAAAGCCAATCTGTTCGATCCCGACGCCGAACGCGACGCCGACCTGCCATGGATGGATGTCGCGATGGCCAACAGCGCGTTGGTCGCGTTGCTTAACCAGACCAAAGCCTCGCTGCTGACGCGCCTGAAAGGCGATCGCGGCCAGCGCGGCACCCGCCGCACCTTGCACTACTATTTTGTCGCGCAGGATATCCACGAACGCGCCAGCTCTTCCCACGTTCAGTATCACGCGCTCAGCCGACAATTCCGTCACAGCGATATTTTATTCCGCTTCCAGCGTTTGCTGAGCATGCAGGCGCGCGCCTGCCGCCAACTGGCACAATCGATCCTGCTGCGGCAAAAATACCAGCACAATCCGCGTTTTGAGCCGGCCTTCAGCCGCATTCAGGAAGCCTTGGCACGCATCGCCGAAACCCAGGGCAATTCAGAGCAAACCAAGGCGCTGGCGCACCTGCTGAAAAACCTGCATGCGATCGATGCGCAGCTGGCCAATATCGAGTCAGAGCAGACGCTGGCCAGCGGGCAGGCAGAAGAGAACAGCCTGGCCGACGATCGCTTAACCGGCTGGAGCGATATCCGGCTGCGTATCAGCCGCCATTTGACGCCGCAGTCGGCCCTGTTCCGCCACGCGATCCGCATGTCGGCGGTGCTGTGCGTGGGTTACGCCTTCATCCAGTTCACCGGCATGCAGCACGGTTACTGGATCCTGTTGACCAGCCTGTTCGTCTGTCAACCGAACTACAACGCTACCCGCCGGCGCCTGGCGCTGCGCATCATCGGCACCCTGGCCGGTATCCTGATCGGCCTGCCAATCCTCTATTTCGTGCCTTCACTGGAAGGGCAACTGGTGTTGATCGTCATCACCGGTGTCCTGTTCTTCGCTTTTCGCACCGTACAGTATGCCCATGCAACGATGTTCATCACGCTGCTTGTGTTGCTGTGCTTTAACCTGTTGGGTGAGGGATTCGAAGTGGCTGCACCACGCGTTTACGATACCTTGTTGGGTTGCGCCATCGCCTGGGCGGCGGTCAGCTTTATCTGGCCAGACTGGAAGTTCCGCCAACTGCCGGCGGTGGTGGATAAAACGCTGAATGCCAACTGCCGTTATCTGGACGCCATTCTGGTGCAATACCACCAGGGTAAGGATAACGGCCTCGCCTACCGCATTGCGCGGCGAGATGCCCACAACAGCGATGCCGAACTGGCTTCGGTCATCTCCAACATGTCCGCCGATCCCAAGGCCGACAAGGAATTACAGGAAGCCGCCTTCCGCCTGCTCTGCCTAAACCACACTCTCCTGAGTTATATCTCGGCGTTAGGGGCACACCGCGAGCGGCTGAATACCCCTGCCACACTCGATCTGCTCAATGATGCCGTGTGTTACGTGGACGGCGCCTTGCATCAGGAAGAACGGAACAGCCAGCGCATTGCGAAAGCGCTGGAACAGCTGGCGGAGCGCATTCGCAGAGCCGTTCCGGAACCTGAAAGCAAAGAACAGTTGGTCTTGCAGCAGGTGGGATTAATGCTCGAACTGCTGCCGGAGCTCACCGAACTCCACACTCAAATCAATAAGGCAACCTAATTATTCAGGGCCCACTCAATGGGCCCTGAACCACTGGCTCATGCCCATGGCGGCGCATCGCCATCGTATGATCGAACCAGCGCACCAGTTCGTTGCGCAATTCGGTCGGCAATGCCGCCTGATGATAACCGGCTATCGCGCCGCCCAGTGACAGCAGCACGCGCAGACCCAGATTGGTCTGCTGTTGCAGCAGGCGGAGATAGCTGCGTTTAGCGCCATGCAGCCGCAGGTCATAGGCGTTGCGGATCCCCGCTCGCCACAGCAAGCGTTCCATGTTGACATCTATGTTCGGCAACGCCTTCAATCTGCCGTGATCGCCGGCCTTGACCTGCTGCTCTCGGCGCGCTTCCCTGATGGCCTGCCAGGCCAGCCCCACCAACTCGTTGCGTTCCCGCCACAGCGACTCGTCAACCCAGTAATAACGCAAGGTGATGGGCGCTCCGCGCTTGGAATAGACCATATTGACCATCCCTCTGGCGCGAAAGGCCGGTTCCATGCTCGCCGTAGCTCGCAAGTACAATTCACCTTCCGCTACCACTGCAAACATGACCCCCTCGGCCAGCAGCCCATAGCCGCCAAACTGTGACCGCGTGGTGATGGCGCCCAGCGCCGCGAAGCAATTTTTAGCCTGCGCGATCCTCCGCGTCGACATCCTTTTCATAGCATTTCTCCTTTTTAGGTTCCGGTCGTATTATTTCTCTTATCAATGAAAAGAGTAACGTGAACAACTAATTAGGAAAATACGCACTATCTGCCCACATGCCAATCACAAAAAACACCGGTACAAAAAATGATCGCAATTATGCGAGCCGCTACGAAAATTTGGGTTGATCTTATCCGAAATCAGGGATACTGTATAAACATACAGTAACACGACGGGCGGGAACTTTATGCGTACTCAATCACTCTACCAACCTCATTTTAGCCATGGCTCTTTTACCGCAAACAGCGTTGCGAAGAATACGAATGTCGGCAAAGAGAATGGCTTGATCAGTGAACTTGTTTACAACGAGCGCCAGCCCGCAGTGGCTCAACTGCTGTTGCCCCTGCTGCAGCAACTGGGCAAGCAGTCTCGCTGGCTGCTGTGGCTGACACCGCAGCAAAAGTTAAGCAAGCAATGGCTACAGCAGTCCGGCCTGCCGGTGGATAAAATGGTGCAGTTGAGCCAAATCAGCCCGGTGAATACGGTTGAGGCAATGGAAAAAGCGCTGCAAACGGGGAACTATAGCGTGGTTCTCGGCTGGTTGCCCGAACTAACGGAGGAGGATCGTCTAAAATTAAGACGTGCGGCAGAATTGGGTAATGCCTACGGGTTTATCATGCGTCCTCAACGTGACATTGACCCGACTCACGGACAGTGTTCCACCCTAAAAATTCACTCTTCTTTGTATCATTAAGTAAATTTAGGATTTTTCCCATCATTTTCGCACTCGATAAGCGGAACCTTTGCGGGGGAAGGCAAAAAGCGAGTCCGGCTGCGGTTTGGCAAGCAAAAACGCCCAATGAACCGCCGATTTTTTAAGCTAAGAATGTTAGCAAATATGTACGATTCCGCGTTTTTTTTTAGAGCCTTATCACATCACACTTGTAACTTTCGCGCCACGTTGTAGACTTTACATCGCCAAGGTTGCTCTATAACGTCAGAAAAACTGGCGAGTAACAAACGAGGGCTTAAACCTTGGCGAAGGAATTTAACCAAGGGCTTAAACAGCTTTAAAGCTCATTGCCTATTTGGATGATAACGAGGCGCAAAATGAAAAAGACAGCTATCGCATTAGCAGTGGCACTGGCAGGTTTCGCTACCGTAGCGCAAGCCGCTCCAAAAGATAACACTTGGTACACCGGTGCTAAACTGGGCTGGTCCCAGTACCACGACACTGGTTTCTACGGTAACGGTTACCAGAACGGTATCGGCAACGGCCCAACCCACAAAGATCAGCTGGGTGCTGGCGCGTTCTTGGGCTACCAGGCAAACCAATACCTGGGCTTCGAACTGGGCTATGATTGGCTCGGCCGCATGCCTTACAAAGGCAGCGTGAACAACGGTGCTTTCAAAGCGCAGGGCGTTCAACTGGCCGCTAAACTGAGCTACCCAATTGCTGACGATCTGGACATCTACACTCGTCTGGGTGGTATGGTATGGCGTGCAGACTCCAAAGCTAACTACGGCAACGGCACTCGCCTGAGCGACCACGACACCGGCGTTTCTCCGCTGGCTGCTGTTGGTGTTGAATACGCACTGACCAAAAACTGGGCTACCCGCCTGGATTACCAGTTCGTAAGCAACATCGGTGACGCAGGTACCGTTGGCGCACGTCCAGACAACACCATGCTGAGCCTGGGCGTTTCTTACCGCTTCGGTCAGGATGACGTAGTTGCACCAGCACCAGCTCCGGCTCCGGCTCCAGTTGTTGAAACCAAGCGTTTCACTCTGAAGTCTGACGTGCTGTTCAACTTCAACAAGTCTACTCTGAAAGCAGAAGGCCAGCAGGCTCTGGATCAGCTGTACACCCAGCTGAGCTCCATGGATCCTAAAGACGGTTCTGTAGTGGTTCTGGGTTACACCGACGCCGTTGGTTCTGACCAGTACAACCAGAAACTGTCCGAACAGCGTGCACAGAGCGTTGTTGACTACCTGGTCTCCAAAGGCATCCCGTCAGACAAAATCTCTGCACGTGGTATGGGTGAAGCAGATGCAGTTACTGGCAACACCTGTGGCTACAAATCTGGCCGCGCTACCAAAGCTCAGATCGCTTGCCTGGCACCAGATCGTCGCGTAGAGATCGAAGTTAAAGGTATCAAAGACGTTGTAACTCAGCCTCAGGGCTAAGTTTACTCGCCTAATAAAAAACCCCGCTATGCGGGGTTTTTTTTCGTCCTCTTGTTGCCATAACATTCAAAGCCAAGCACCACTAAGGCGTTCTCACGCACTTACTCGGAATCTTTGCCAAGAATCGCCTTCAAGTCTTCTTTCAACGATGACATCTGGTTCGCATACTTTTCTTTGCGTTCAGCGTCTTCAATAAGCTGCACGACGGTTTCCGACAGCGTGACGCCGCGGCGACGCGCCAGGGCAGCCAATCGTTGCCAAACCAAAAATTCCAGATCGATAGATTTTTTACGCGTATGCTGATGTTCTGCGTTAAAATGACGTTTACGGCGGGCGCGGATCGTTTGTTTCATCCGGTTATCCAGTTCCGGATTCATATGAGCGGCAATCCATGCAAGTACCTTTACCGGCTCATTTTCCAGCTTCAGCAGCTCGTTAACCGCCTCCTGAGCAGCGCTGTTTTCAATGTAGCGGGTAATGAGTTCCCCTTCCCGGTGCTTCTTCACCAGGTACTTCCATTTCCAACCGCTCTCCAGATTTTCCAGTTGCTGATATTTCATCTTGAGCTCTTCAGTGACCGCGTAACTTCAAATAAGCATAACAGCTTTACGCCGAATTTCCCCGGCAATTAAGCCGTCTTTTAGACTGTTTTTTGCACAGTCACCGCGCGATGTCAAACTCCCTGATGCCAACTGGCACTCCGCATGTATCAAGCAGCCGTTATTCTTGTATAATCGCCCTTTCCCTTTTTAACGATTGCATCTAACACTTTGACCAATAACCGACTTGAATGGCAATCTTTATTGCCGGACGTAACGCCTTATCAGGCGATATTTGATACCGCCGCTCAGTTGGCACCCGTGCCCTTTTCCGCCATTCAGCCTCGGCTGGAAAATGCCCTGACGCTATTTTGCCACCCTCAATCACCACCGCGTTTCATGCTGTTGAAAGCGCAAGAAACGCGAGAGTATCTGGAACTGATCGCTCACGCCGTCAAACCACTGCTGCCGAAAAATACGGCATACTGCGGCAGCCACTATGTCATTCAGGATGGCAAGGTCAGCGTAGAACCGGCCAGCCGTGGCGATGAACCTTTTGCCGCCGGCGGCGCTTGCCTGTTCCAGGAGTGGATCGAACCGGAACAGCTGTTTGGCTGCGTACGGATCCACAATGGCGACATTACCCTGCAGCCGGGTCTGGTGCACCAGGCCAACGGCGGCATTCTGATTCTGTCGGCACGTGCGCTGCTGGCTCAGCCGTTACTGTGGCTGCGGCTGAAACAGATGATCGGCCAGCGTCAGTTCCATTGGGTTTCGCCAGACGAAACCCGCCCGCTGCCGGTAGCCATTCCACCGATGCCGCTGGACCTGCGGCTGATCGTGGTCGGCGACCGTCACGGCCTGGCTGATTTTCACGATATCGAGCCGGAACTGAGTGAACAAGCGATCTACGGTGAATTCGAAGACGACCTGCAGCTGACTGAAATTGATGATATGGCGCAGTGGTGTGGCTACGTCAACGGCGTGATTGCCGACCTGCAGTTGCCGATGCTGGCGACCGACGCCTGGCCGCCGCTGATCGTCCAGGCGGTACGTTACAGTGGCGACCAGGGCATCCTGCCACTCTCGCCGGTTTGGCTTGGCCAGCAGCTGTCCGAAGCCGCACTGTATGCCGAAGAGGATCGCATTACGGCCAAAGCGTTCGAAGCGGCGTTAAATGCCCGCGAATGGCGTGAAAGCTATCTGGCCGAGCGTATGCAGGATGAGATCGAGCTGGGTCAGATTCTGATTGAGACCGAGGGTGAAGTGATCGGACAGATCAACGGTCTGTCAGTCCTGGATTATCCCGGCCATCCACGCAGCTTTGGCGAACCGTCACGTATCAGTTGCGTTGTGCATCTCGGCGACGGCGAGTTCACCGACGTCGAGCGCAAAGCCGAACTGGGCGGCAACCTGCACGCTAAAGGCATGATGATCATGCAGGCGTTTCTGATCGCCGAACTGGACCTTGATCAACAACTGCCCTTCTCCGCTTCCATCGTCTTTGAGCAATCTTATGGTGAAGTGGACGGTGACAGCGCCTCGCTGGCTGAGCTGTGTGCATTGGTCAGCGCCCTGTCACTGCAACCGATCACCCAGCAGATCGCCGTCACCGGCTCCGTCGACCAATTCGGCAACGTACAGCCGATAGGTGGCGTTAACGAAAAAATCGAAGGGTTCTTCGAGGTTTGTGTACGCCGCGGCCTGACGGGTAAACAGGGCGTCGTACTGCCCATGACCAACGTGCGCCACCTGTGCCTGCGTCAGGATGTCGTTGACGCGGTACGCGAGGGGCAATTCCATCTGTGGGCGGTAGAGAGCGCGGCGGACGCCTTGCCTTTGCTCACAGGTTGCCTCTACTCTGACGAACAACAGCCGAATTTGCTGGCGGCCATACAGGAACGGATTGCGCAGGTGAGCCTGCAAGAACGCCGTCGTCCGTGGCCGCTGCGCTGGCTCAACTGGTTTAACCACGGCTGATCGGACTTGTTCAGCGTACACGTGTTAGCTAACCTGCGTCCTTCATTAAAATAAGGCTTACTGAGAACATGGTAGATAAACGCGATTCCTATACGAAAGAAGACCTCGAAGCATCCGGCCGTGGCGAGCTGTTCGGCGCCGGTGGCCCACCGTTGCCGGCAGGTAACATGTTGATGATGGACCGCGTGGTCAAGATGACTGAAGACGGCGGGACTCACAACAAAGGTTATGTGGAAGCGGAGCTGGATATTAATCCGGACCTATGGTTCTTCGGTTGCCACTTTATCGGCGATCCGGTCATGCCAGGCTGCCTGGGCCTGGATGCGATGTGGCAGTTGGTCGGTTTCTACCTCGGTTGGCTGGGTGGCGAAGGCAAAGGTCGCGCGCTGGGCGTCGGTGAAGTCAAGTTTACCGGCCAGGTGCTGCCAACCGCGAAGAAAGTGACCTACCGCATTAACTTCAAACGCGTCATCACCCGCAAGCTGATCATGGGCGTCGCCGATGGCGAAGTGCTGGTTGATGGTGAAGTGATCTATACTGCCACCGACCTGAAAGTGGGCTTGTTCAAGGATACTACAGCGTTCTAATCACGCTGACGAGAAGGCGGCCACCGTCTTCTTTTCCAACGTTCGGCGCATGCCGTCACGCTATCGTGGCGGCATTTCTTTCTCTTATCGTTTAAAGACCATTCATCACCTTTAATCGCCCGCTATCGCAACGCCTTTTCCCTCCTTTCTCTGCCCTATGCTTATCCGAAACGACCAAAGCTACAGGCTCGTTGAGCGAAGGCTCCTTCCTGCAGCCAACTATCGACGCGATAGCGGTTTTTTGCATCCGGTTATTTTCTTGCCCCTCAAAATCACCTAGTATAGTCATGCATGTAACTACAATAAATGTATCCACAAAGAGGCGATATGCAAAAAACTCGCTTTAGCGATGCACCATGCCCCGTCGCGCGTTCATTAGATCGCGTCGGAGAATGGTGGAGCATCCTGATCCTGCGTGATGCCTTTCAGGGATTATCCAAATTCGACGAATTCCAACAAAGTCTGGGGATGTCGCCGACGCTCCTGGCCCGACGCCTGAAGGATTTAGTGGCCCACGGCATTCTGCATAAGCAACGTTATCAAACGCGGCCGGTCCGCTATCAGTATCTGCTCACCGAACGCGGCAACGATTTTCTCCCCGTGCTGGCCGCTCTCTCACAATGGGGCAATCGTCATTTGATCGACGGTGACATTAGCGCCTTGTTAGTCGACGGCCGCACCGATCGGCCGATCCAGGTCCAGTTGGTCAATGTCGATACCCAACAGCAGGTGCCGCCGCAGTTTGTCATATTGGCACCAGGGCCTGCGGCAAATGACGGCATACGTCAACGCGCCGAACTGATGCGTCAGCGGCGCCTCGCCGATTTATCCGAACTTACCAAGGAGCAGTCATGAGCAATCGCCGTATCGTTATTACCGGCATGGGCGCCGTTTCACCGTTAGGGTGCGGCGTGGAGAGTATCTGGCAACGTTTATTAACAGGAGAGTCCGGCATTCGGGCTTTACCTGACGAGATCGTTGCAGATTTGCCGGTCAAGGTCGGAGGCCAGGTCCCGGAGCTGGCGCAAGATACTGAAGCGGGATTCAACCCCGATGCTTCAGTCGCCCCCAAGGATCAAAAGAAAATGGATCGCTTTATCCTGTTTGCCATGGCAGCGGCGGATGAAGCCGTTCGTCAGGCCGGCTGGATCGCCGATACGGAGGAAAAGCAAGAGCGCACCGCCACTGTCATCGCCTCGGGTATTGGCGGCTTTCCGGCGATTGCCCAGGCGGTACGCATTACCGACAGCCGCGGCGCCAAACGCCTGTCGCCATTCACCATCCCCTCTTTCCTGGTCAATCTGGCGGCCGGTCACGTTTCCATCAAACATCACTTCAAAGGCCCGATTGGCGCACCGGTCACCGCCTGTGCGGCCGGCGTGCAGGCTATCGGCGACGCAGTGCGACTGCTCCGCAATGATGAGGCCGATATCGCGCTATGCGGCGGTACCGAAGCCGCTATCGACACCGTAAGCCTGGGCGGATTCGCCGCCGCACGCGCCATGTCCACCGCACCGGCCGAGTTGGCGCGACAGGCCTCTCGGCCTTTCGACAGCGCCCGGAACGGATTTGTCATGGGGGAAGGCGCCGGCATGCTGGTGATTGAAACGCTGGAGCATGCGCAGGCGCGCGGCGCCACGCCGCTCGCGGAAATCGTCGGCTATGGCACCAGCGCCGACGCCTACCACATGACATCCGGTGCTGAAGACGGCAACGGCGCCTATCGGGCGATGAAAATTGCGTTGAAGCAGGCGAACGTCGCCCCCGAGGAAGTTCAGCATTTAAACGCGCACGCGACTTCGACACCCGTAGGCGATTTAGGCGAAATCAATGCCATCAAGCACCTGTTTGGCACCGCCGGGACTGTCGCCGTGACCTCGACGAAATCAGCGACCGGGCACCTGCTGGGCGCCGCCGGCGGGTTGGAAACCATCTTTACCGCTTTGGCTCTGCGCGATCAGATAGCCCCTGCAACGCTAAATCTGGATAACCCCGATCCGGCGGCGGCAGGCTTGCATCTGGTCGCGAAACAGGCGGAATCGATGAATATGACCTACGCCTTATCAAACGGCTTCGGCTTTGGCGGCGTGAATGCGAGTATTTTGTTGAAGCGCTGGCAGGATAAATAAACGCCTGAAACAAAAACCTCCGCCAAAGGGCGGAGGTTATTCCTTTTATTTGACAGGGAGCCGCTTAAGCGGTCACAGCCCTGTCTTCCATGGCTTCTCGCCAACCTCCCAGCCATTGAGACCGGGCGTCCACCGATGATTGGTAGGGACAATGTTCCCTGGAACGCCCTAAAATACCTGCCTGATACCCTCTCGAATGCGCCCTTTCCAGACGATCGCGTTTCTGTCTCTTCATGCCTCGTTTCCCTCATTTTGGTCTGGTGGAAAGAAAACAATGGCTGCTTTTTGCGCAGCCACGAGTAATCAATAGCGCTAAAAGAAGAGAAGATCAATGCGCAAAATTCACGCCAATGTCATATTTGTGAGCTACGCCCGAGGAAAGTGCTAAGTGGCTGATCTGCTGAGAAAGGGTTTAACTTTTTGAAATAAAAAAGAAATCCCTGCCAGTGAGAAAAAAAGACTTTTCACGCTGACAGGGATTAGACGATTTTAGACCAAATTATGACTAAATGCCGCCCATCTGTACTGCGATAGCCTGGGCTTCCTGCTGCCAGCCCTGCGCCAGCGTGCGCACCAGGGCATCATAACCGTCCTCACCCTGTTTCAATTCCAGGTTGAAAGGCCGTTTGATCAAGCGTCCCTGGCGGTTCAGCACCCACTCGCCGCGAACGATCGCCTTGCCGTCAAAACGGCCGTGGAAGCCGCTGATGGTGACGTTCAGCACATCCTGATCGCTGCTCATCGGCTGCGAAGAGACCACCCAACCCGGCAGCGCGCTGCTCAGGTTGGTGACCAACGTTTGCTGCAGCTGCTGGTCGAGCGGGCTGGCCCACAGGTTGTTCTGCGCTATCACATACTGCACGTCGTTGGTCTGATACACCACGCCGCTCTGCGCCAGATAATCCGCCACACTCACGTGCTCCAGCCACAGCTGGCGCGTGGAGGCGCCGCTGCTGGTGGCCGCGGCCGGCGCACCCAGCGCCGGCAACTGATAGTAGGTCTTCTGTGGCGAACTGCTGCAGGCGCTGAGCAACAGCGCCAGGGCTACCGGGATCCATTTCATCATTTCGTGGCCTTCTTCGGCTGAGGGTCAGTGCTGCCGGCGGCTTCAAACACCAGCGCGTTGCTCTTCTCATTCAGGGTGCGCAGCACCGGTTGCAGCTCACGCAACACCTGGTCGAGGCGCTGCATATCGCCCACCATCTTGTTGTAAGCCGGTGAACCAGGCTGGAACCCTTTCATGCTGCGGTTCAGCTCCAGCAGCGTTTTCTGCATGTCCTGCGGCAGCGCCTGCATCTCTTTGCTGGCGATGATGTCGTTCAGCGACTTCATGGTCTGCTGCGTCGATTTCATGGTTTTCTGACTTTCCGCCAGCGTCTTGGTCGCTTCGTTGATCATCGGATTGATCGGCATCGCGTTGATCTTGTCCAGCGTCTGCATCAGTTTCTGCTGGATCTGCGCCAGCCCGCCGCTGGTGGTCGGCATCAGCGGATAACCGAACAGCTCGCGCGGCCCTTTCCACGGTTTCTCCTGCGGATAGAAGTCGAGATCGATATACAGCGAACCGGTCAGCAGGTTGGCAGACTTCATCGAGGCACGCATGCCGCGCGATTCCGCGTCTTTCAGGTGCCCTTCAATATCGAAGTTGCCGCCCAGCTGTTTCTGGAAGCGATCCGGCTCGATGCGGATCAGCACCGGAATGCGGTAGTCGTTATCCAGGCGCTGCGCCATGCCTTCTTTATAGAACGGCACCTGCGCCACCGTGCCCAGGCGGATGCCGCGGAATTCGACCGGCGCGCCCGGCTGCAGGCCGCGTACCGAATCGGAGAAGAACAGCAGGTAGTCCTTATGCACGGTATACAGCGAATCCTGCGTGCTGCGCTGGTTGTCGAACAGCTGGTACTCCGCCTTCTCTTTCGCCAGTTCGCCGCGATCCCAGCCGTCCGGCACGTCGAAGCTGACGCCGCCGCTGAACAGGGTAGTCAGCGACCCCATCTCCACCCGCATGCCCTGTGCCGACATGTCAAACGCCACGCCGCTGTCTTTCCAGAAGCGCACGTTGGTGGTGACCAACTGATCGTAAGGCGCGGTAATGAACAGCTGATAGCGCATGGCGCGCGCTTTAGGATCGAAATAGCTGGTCTCCACCGACCCGACGCGATAACCGCGGAACAGCACCGGATCGCCGGCGTTGAGCTGGCCCGATTTCTCGCTGTCCAGTACGATACGCAGCCCTTTGGCGTCCGGAGAGGCCAGCGGCGGCGCGTCGAGCAGCTGATAGTTGTCTTTGCCGTCTTTGCCCTTGTTGCCCGGCTGCAGTTCGATATAGGCGCCGGAGAGCAGCGTCCCCAGCCCGGAGACGCCTTCACGGCCGATCTGCGGCTTCACTACCCAGAAGGCTGAATCCTGGCGCAGCAATTTCTCCATGCCGGAATTAAGACGCGCCTGCACCATCACCTTGCTCAAATCATCGCTCAGCGTGACGGTTTCCACCACGCCGACGTCCACGCTGCGGCTTTTGATTTTGGTTTTACCCGCTTCCAGCCCTTCCGCCGTCGAGGTCACCAGCGTCACTACCGGCCCCTGATGGCTGAAGTGGTAAAACAGGATCCAGGCGCCGATCAGTGCGGTTACGATGGGAATGATCCACACCGGCGACCAGCGTTTGATCTTCTCGACGTCCGCGACGCTATGATTATTTTCCGTCACCTTGCGGCTCCTTGTTGATTGTTTCACTTGCGCGATCCCAGGTCAGCCGGGGATCAAATGTCATGGCGGCGAACATGGTGAGGATCACCACCAGCGCGAACAGCACGGCGCCCGTCGCGGGGTAAATGCTCATCAACTGCCCCATTCGCACCAGCGCCGACAATACGGCGATCACAAACACGTCGATCATTGACCATCGGCCAACGAATTCGACCACTTCATAAATCAGGTGCATGCGCTCGCTGTCGGCGCGCGGCTTCTTCCTGCCGTTGGCATCCCAGCACAGCCAGCCGATCGCCAGCATTTTCAGCGATGGCACCATGATACTGGCGATGAAAATCACCATCGCCACCGGATAAGAGCCGTCCCCCCACAGCAGGATCACCCCCGCCATGATGGTGGAGTTCATCTTGTTGCCCAACGCCTCGGTCACCATGATGGGCATCAGGTTGGCCGGAATATACAGCATGATGGAGGTCACCAGCAGCGCCAGCGTCCATTGCAGGCTGTGGCGGCGACGCACGTAGCCGTTGGTGTGGCAGCGCGGACAGCGCACCTGATTGGCCGGCAGGATCGCCGTGCAGCAGGCGCAGGAGCGCACGCCCTGCCGCATGCCGGTGCGCCCCACCGTCAGCGGGCGATCGAGACGCGGCGCCGGTTCGATGTCCTGCCACAGCCAGCGCCTATCCACGCACTGGAAAGCGCGCACCTGCAGCAGGCAGAACAGACAGTAAGGCACGAAGCTGCTGCCGATGCCGATATCGCCATAGGCCATCAGCTTGACGAAGCTGACCAACACCCCGGCGAGGAAAATCTCCACCATGCACCAGGTCTTGAACTGAAACAGCACCCGGGCCATCCACTCTTTCAGTCCCAGCGGCAAACGCACTTTGGCGCACAGCAGAATGATCGCCACCATGCAAAACGCCGGGATCAGCTGCACGAACACCATAAACAAGGTGGCCATGCTGGCGTAGTCTTCCGCCACCATGACTTCCGGGATTTGGATCAGCCTGATTTCGTTGCCGAGGCCGGCGACGCGCATGTTGATAAACGGGAAAATGTTGGCCAGCACCAGCATGAACAAGGCGCTGAGCGCGTAACCGATCGGCCGCTTGCGCGGCTCGTCCCAGCGGGCGCTGAGCGTGGTTTTGCAGCGCGGGCATACCGCTTTGCTGCCATAGGCCAGCGGCGGCAGCGCCACCAGCATGTCGCACTGCGGGCACAGCATCAGGTTATCCTGGTGCTCCGCCGAAGGTGCGGAATGACTATGCTGCTGATGATTGTTGTGGGAACACACCATATTCCTCCTCAATAACGTTGCTCACCGGCACGTCGATACCGCCCGCAGCAGCGCGCGGGCGGTATCGCAACGGTCAGCCGTTTTTCATCGCTTCCAGCTCTTCCCAACGGGCGAAGGCCTGCTCGAGCGCCTGCTCAGCGTTAGCCAACGCCGTCAGCACGTCTTGCGTTTCGCTGTGCGGCCGCGTGAAGAAGTCGGCATCGCTCATCTGCGCCTGCAGCGCTTCGATTTCCGCCTCCAGCTGTTCGAGCCGCTGCGGCAACTGTTCCAGTTCGCGCAGCAGGTTGTAACTCAGCTTGGCCACCGCTTTCTTCGGCTGTTCGGCCTTTTTCTCCGCCGCCGGTTTGCTCGCGCTCGGCGCCGCCTGACGAATCGGTTTCGCCGTGGCGCGCTGATGATGCGCATCGTAGTAACCGCCGACGAAGGCGTTGATCACGCCGTTGCCTTCAAAGATCCAGCACTCGGTCACCGAGTTGTCGACGAACTGACGATCGTGGCTGACCAGCAGCACGGTGCCCTGATAGCCGTCGATCAGCTCTTCCAGCAGCTCCAGCGTTTCGACGTCGAGATCGTTGGTTGGTTCATCGAGGATCAACAGATTGCTCGGTTTCAGAAACAGCTTAGCCAACAGCAGGCGGTTACGCTCACCGCCCGACAGCGCCTTCACCGGCGTCATGGCGCGTTTCGGGTGGAACAGGAAGTCCTGCAGGTAGCCCAATACGTGGCGAGGGCGGCCGTTGACCATCACTTCCTGCTTGCCTTCCGCCAGGTTGTCCATCACCGTGCGCTCCGGATCGAGATCCGCGCGGTGCTGGTCGAAATAGGCCACTTCCAGCTTGGTGCCGCAGTGCACGCGGCCGCTGTCGGCTTTCAGCTGACCGAGCATCAGTTTCAGCAGCGTGGTTTTGCCACAGCCGTTCGGCCCCACCAGCGCAATTTTGTCGCCGCGCTGCACCTGAGCGGAGAAACCGCGCACCAGCACTTTTTCGCCAACCTGATAATTGACGTCTTCCAGCTCGAATACGATTTTGCCGGAGCGGGTCGCCTCTTCCACCTGCATCTTGGCGGTGCCCATCACTTCACGGCGCTCTGAACGCTCGACGCGCAGCGCCTTCAGCGCACGCACGCGGCCCTCGTTACGGGTACGGCGCGCTTTGATGCCCTGACGGATCCAGACCTCTTCCTGCGCCAGCTTGCGATCGAATTCGGCGTTTTGCAGCTCTTCCACCCGCAGCGCTTCTTCTTTGCTCTGCAGATACAGATCGTAGTTGCCCGGCCAGGAAACCAGCTTGCCGCGATCCAGATCGACGATGCGCGTCGCCATGTTGCGGATAAACGAACGGTCGTGCGAGATGAAGACGATGCTGCCGTCGAACTCTTTCAGGAAGCCTTCCAGCCAGTCGATGGTTTCGATATCGAGGTGGTTGGTCGGTTCGTCGAGCAGCAGCACGCGCGGCGAGCTCACCAGCGCACGGCCCAGCGCCGCTTTGCGCAGCCAGCCGCCGGACAACGAGGAAAGCTCGGCGTCGCCGTTCAGCCCCAGCTGCAGCAGCACCTCGCTGATGCGGCTGTCGAGCTGCCACAGCCCCTGATGATCGAGGATCTCCATGATTTGCGCCATACGAGCCAGATTTTTCTCACTCGGATCGCTTTCCACCAGGTGGGAGATCGCGTGATACGCCTTCAGGTGTTCTGCCTGCTCCGCAACGCCTTCGGCCACGAAGTCGAACACGCTGCCGCCGATATTGCGCGGCGGATCCTGTTGCAGGCGCGCCACGATCAGATCCTGTTCGTAGATTACCCGGCCGTCGTCCAGCGGGATCTCTTTGCCGAGGATCTTCAGCAGCGTGGACTTGCCGGCGCCGTTGCGCCCGACCAGACACACGCGCTCGTTGTCTTCGATATGAATTTCGGTGTTGTCTAACAGTGGCGCATCGCTGAAAGAGAGCCAGGCGCCGGACATGCTGATTAACGACATAGTAATTATTTTCCTTCGCCGGCGTGACTCACCAGCCAGCAGTTGTGGATTTGACGGTTACGGGCAAAGTCCTGCGACAGCGTCTTGGCGGTGATCTCTTTCGCCTCCAGGCCCAGCGCGCTCAGCCCTGCCATATCCATTTGGAAACCGCGCTTGTTGTTCGAGAACATGATGGTCCCGTTGCGGCGCAGCAACCGTTTCAAATCTTTCATCAGCGCCAGATGATCGCGCTGCACGTCAAAAGTGTTCTCCATCCGCTTGGAGTTGGAGAACGTCGGCGGATCGATGAAGATCACGTCGAACTGTTCGTTGGCGTTGCTCAGCCACGACAGGCAGTCGGCTTGGATCAGCCGATGCTGACGGCCGGTCAGGCCGTTGGCGCGCAGGTTCTTCTCCGCCCATTCCAGGTAGGTACGCGACATGTCCACCGTGGTGGTGCTGCGCGCGCCGCCCAGCCCGGCGTGCACGCTGGCGGTGCCGGTATAGGCGAACAGGTTCAGGAAGTCCTTGCCGTTGCTCATCTCGCCCAGCATGCGGCGCGCGATGCGGTGATCGAGGAACAGGCCGGTATCGAGATAGTCGGTCAGGTTGACCCACAGCTTGGCGTTATATTCTTCCACCAGCAGGAACTCGCCCTTCTGCGCCAGTTTCTCGTACTGGTTCTTGCCCTTCTGCCGCTCGCGGGTTTTCAGGATCAGCTGATTCGACGGTAGCTCCAACACCGCCAGCGTCGCGTTGATCACATCGAACAGGCGCTGACGCGCTTTTTGCGCATCGACGGTTTTCGGCGGCGCATATTCCTGTACCACCACCTTGCTGCCGTAGCGGTCCACCGCGACGTTGTATTCTGGCAGATCGGCATCGTACAGGCGGTAGCATTCAATGCCCTGCTGTTTCGCCCACTTGTCGAGCTTCTTCAAGTTTTTGCGCAGGCGGTTGGCGAAATCTTCCGCCACCTGCACGCCGCCGGCAGTGGCGCCGGCCGGGTTCGCCGCCAGCTGATAGTTTTTCTGCACGCACTCCAGCGGGCCGTTCTTCGCCTTGAACTGGCGCTCGGCGCGCAGCTGCAGGCAGCTCAACAGCTCCGGCGAGGCGCTGAACAGCGACAGCTGCCACCCCCCGAAGGCGCTTTTCATCACGCGGCCCAGCATGTTGTGCAGCGCGATCAGCGCCGGTTCGCTTTCCAGACGCTCGCCGTACGGCGGGTTGCTGATCACGGTGCCGTGCGGGCCTTCAGGCAGCGGATTGGTCAGGCGCGCCACGTCGCCGACGTTAAAGGTGATCAGCTCGGCGACGCCGGCGCGGCGGGCGTTGCCGCGCGCCATTTCAATCACCCGACGATCGATATCGGAACCGAAGAAGCGAGAGGCGGTTTCCTGCAGGCCCCGGCGTGCACGCACCTGCGCTTCGGCGGTGACTTCACGCCACAGTTCGGCGTTGTGGCCGTTCCAGGCGCTGAAGCCCCAGTGCTGGCGGTGCAGGCCCGGCGCGCGATCGGCAGCGATCATTGCCGCTTCGATCAAGAGCGTGCCGGAGCCGCACATCGGATCGAGCATCGGCGTGCCCGGCTGCCAGCCGGAACGCAGCACGATGGCGGCCGCCAGGTTTTCCTTCAGCGGCGCCTGGCCGGTGAGATCGCGGTAGCCGCGCTGATGCAGGCCTTCACCGCTCAGATCGAGGGCCACGCTGGCCATATCGCGCTGCAGGAAGACGTTAACGCGAATATCCGGCTGCTGCTTGGCGACCGTCGGGCGTTGGTCGAGTTTGCGGGTGAAGCTGTCGACGATGGCGTCTTTTACCTTCAACGCACCATACTGGCTGTTGCGGATCTCTTCGTTCACGCCGCTGAAATGCACGGCAAAGGTTTTATCCACGCCAAAAATGCTCGGCCAGTCGATCGCCTGCACCCCGAGGTACAGATCCAGATCGCTGTGCACGCGGAATTCGTTCAGCGGCAACAGAATGCGCGAAGCCAGGCGGCTCCACAGCAGGCTTTGGTACAGAAGACGATCGTCACCCTGAAAATGTACCCCACCCTGCACCACTTTGCAGTCGTGAGCGCCAAGCGCTTCCAGCTCGCTTTTTAACAGTTCTTCCAATCCACGCGCCGTGCTGGCAAACAGAGAGTTCATATCGTGCTTATCACCAAAAAGAAAATTGTTGCGCATTATAGCTAATCCGCACCGCTTGTCATAAAGTTGCTCCCTTCTATTTAATAATCGCACGGAGATAAGGGTGATCACGCTTTCCAGACTCTACGTCCATCCGGTTAAATCACTGCGCGGTCTGCAGCTTTCTTACGCCCAGGTCGGCAGCAGCGGTCTGGCCTTCGACCGCAACTTTATGATCACCGAGCCGGATGGCACCTTTATTACCGCGCGCCAATACCCGCAGATGGTGCTGTTCACGCCGGCGCTGCTGCCGGACGGGCTATTCCTGACAGCGCCGGACGGCGAAAGCGCCGCCATTCGCTTCAGCGACTTCGCCGCCGCGCCGCAGCCGACCGAGGTATGGGGCAACCACTTCACCGCGCTGATCGCGCCGGATGAGATCAACCGCTGGCTGAGCGGCTATTTCCAGCGCGACGTGCAGCTACGCTGGCTGGGACCGGAGTTGACCCGCCGGGTGAAGAAACACCCCGAAATCCCGCTGACGTTTGCCGATGGCTATCCTTATCTGCTGATTAACCAGGCTTCGTTCAACGATCTGCAGCAGCGTTGCCCCGGCAGCATCAAGCTGGAGCAGTTCCGCCCCAATCTGGTAGTGAGCGGCGCCACCGCCTGGGCCGAGGACGGCTGGCAGGTGATCCGCGTCGGCGACGTCATGTTCGATCTGGTGAAACCCTGCAGCCGCTGCGTGCTCACCACCGTCAGCACCGAGCGCGGCCGCAAGCATCCGAGCGGCGAACCGCTGAGCACGCTGCAAAAATTCCGCTCCGCCGACAACGGCGACATCGATTTCGGCCAGAACATGATCGCGCGCAACAGCGGCATCATTCGCGTGGGCGATACGGTGGAAGTGTTGTCGACCAAGCCGCCGCGCCCTTATGGCGCCGGCAAAGTGGTGGAGAGCGTGCAAGCGCCGCAAGACAGCGAGCACAGCGTCACTATTGAATACGAAGGAAAGGTGTTTACCGGCAACAACCAGCAGATCTTGCTCGAGCAGTTGGAACAGCAAGGCATCCGCGTACCTTACTCCTGCCGCGCCGGGATTTGCGGCAGTTGCCGCATTACGTTGCTGAGCGGTGAAGTCGCGCCCCTGAAGAAAAGCGCGCTGGGCGACAACGGCACCATCCTGTGCTGCAGCTGCATCCCGAAAAGTGATTTGACCCTGGCGTAATTCGCCCTATACCGCCCTGTCGTAAGCCGGGGCGCTGCTTTCATCCTGCGCGCAGGGTTTCAGCCGATCGTGCATTACCTTGATGGCGTCGCCCAATACCATGGTACGGCCGGCGACCGTCAGCTGATTTTGCGCCAGCAGGCACAGGCTGGCGTTATCCCCGGCCTCTACCACCAGCAAGCGCGCTTCCACGCCGCTTTCCATCACTTTAACCGCCGCCAGCTCGCCGTTTTTCGGCTGCAGCGGGTAATGCTGCTGCGAGAAATGCCAGCTCTTCGGCATCAGTGGTTTCAGGAAGCGGTAGGCGACCAGCGCATTCAACACCAGCTCGGCACGCTGTTCATGGCTAAGCTTGACCTGTTTGCACTGTTCTTCATAGGTGAAATAAAGGGCGGCGTCATCCACGCAAAAAGCACATTCATCGAAGGCGTCCGGCGTTAACATTTTGGCCGGGAAACGTGAACGGAAGATCATACCATTAGCTAAATCCAGCATTAGCCGATCGTGTTCGGCATCAAAATACCAACGCCAATTATCGTCAGGTTTTATCTTCATTTCGTATCCTTCTCGCTGCCTATGCCAACGCCGCACTCACCCTAAAAGGCGATTTTATCACCGATAAAATAGCTTAAACATCGGATAATTCCGCGAACGATATTTATGCTAACGAACAAAATATAGACGAGCCGGGGGCAGAAATAAACCCCCGGAATAAAATGAGAGGAAAAATATTAGATATGGGTAACGATATCTTTAATCAAACGCGGGCCGTGATAGATAAATCCGGAATAAATTTGCAGCAGGCTCGCGCCGGCCTCCATTTTTTCGCGCGCCGCCGTCAGCGAATCGATGCCGCCTACGCCGATAATCGGCAGGCGCCCTTGCAGTTCGGTAGAGAGACGGCGGATCACTTCCGTGCTGCGTGATTGCAACGGACGCCCACTTAACCCGCCCGCTTGTTCGCAGTAATTTAACCCTTGGATCAATTTTCGATCCAATGTGGTATTGGTGGCGATCACGCCATCGATATTATGCCGCACCAGGCTATCGGCAATTTGGATCAATTCTTCTTCTGAAAGATCCGGCGCGATCTTTACCGCTACCGGCACATATTTGTGATGGCGCGCATGTAATTCCTGCTGCTTATTTTTAATCGCAGCCAAAAGATCGTCCAGCGCTTCGCCATACTGTAAGGATCGTAACCCCGGCGTATTCGGTGAAGAGATGTTAATCGCGATATAACCGGCATACGGATAAACTTTATCCATGCAGATCAAATAATCGTCCTTACCCTGTTCGACCGGGGTGTCTTTATTCTTGCCGATATTGATCCCAAGAATGCCGCCGAAATGGGATTTCTTAACGTTTTCAACCAGATTGTCCACGCCATGGTTATTGAACCCCATGCGGTTGATCAGGCCTTCCGCCTCAACCACGCGGAACAAACGCGGCTTGTCGTTGCCCGGCTGCGGGCGCGGCGTCACGGTGCCGACTTCCACATGGCCGAAGCCCATCGCGCCGAACGCATCGATGCACTCGCCGTTTTTATCCAGACCGGCGGCCAATCCCAGCGGATTTTTAAACGACAGCCCCATGCAACTGACCGGTTTGGTCGGCACGGACTGGCGGACAAGAAACGCTAATGGGGTGCCGGCAATACGACTGAGCTGACGAAAGGTCACTTCGTGCGCACGCTCCGGATCGAGCTGGAACAACGCTTTCCTGATGAGGGGGTAGTACATGGACTCTCCTGATTTCCCGGTTGCAAACCGGGGGCGTATTATCCGGTATCCCCCGCCTAATTGGAATTGATTAAAGGCAAAAAAAGCCGTTTTTACGCAACCGTTTTCCCTCCTCACCGCAAAATCGGCGCCAATCCGCTTTTGCGCATATCCAAATCAAAAAATGAGATTTAAAAAACGCGCCCGGTTGCTGGTAGTTTTAAAACACTTCTCATTGATTTTTTAATTAAACCTAACTTTTAGTTATAAGGAGTGGCAATGCGCGTTATATCACTGGCCGGCAGCCCACGCATCCCATCACGTTCCGCGGCGCTGCTCGCGCTGAGTCAGAACTGGCTGCGGCAGCAAGGGGTGGAAGTGACGGCTTATACCCTGCACGACTTCGACGCCGAAGATCTGCTGTACGCCAACTTCAACAGCCCGGCGATCAAGGCGTTTGCCGACCAGTTAGCGCAGGCCGACGGCCTGCTGATTTCCACGCCGGTTTATAAAGCGTCGTTCTCCGGCGCGCTGAAGACCTTACTGGATCTGCTGCCGGAACGCGCACTGGATCATAAGGTGGTGCTGCCGCTGGCAACCGGCGGTTCTGTCGGTCACATGTTGGCGGTGGACTATGCGCTGAAACCGGTGCTGGCGGCGCTGAAAGCGCAGGAAGTGCTGCACGGCGTATTCGCCGACGACAGCCAGATCCAATTGACCGGCGAAGGCGCCACGCTCACCGACGCCGTCGCCGCCCGGTTGGAAGAAGCGCTCGCCAGTTTCTATCTGGCGCTGGGCCGCCGCAAACCGCCCGCGCTGCGCGTCGCCTCGCCGCTGGCGGCGCGACAGACTGCCTGAAAAGCCTGGAAAAGGAGAGCCTGAATGAAAAAACGCATCGCTTTACGCCGCTGGCTGAGCGCCGCTACCCTCACCGGCTTGCTGTCGCTGGTCTGGGCCAATGCCGCCGCAGCGCAGGATCCGGCGCAGTTCCGCATCGGCTACCAAAAAGGATCGGTCAGCCTGGTGCTGGCGAAGAGCCACCGGCTGCTGGAAGAACGTTTCCCCGCCACCCGCATCAGCTGGATCGAGTTTCCCGCCGGCCCGCAGATGCTGGAGGCCTTGAACGTCGGCAGCATCGATCTGGGCAGCACCGGCGATATTCCGCCGATCTTCGCGCAGGCTGCCGGTGCGGACCTGCTGTATGTCGGCGTTGAGCCGCCCAAACCCAAGGCGGAAGTGATCCTGGTGCCGGAAAACAGCCCGATCAAAACCGTCGCCGATCTGAAAGGCCATAAGATCGCCTTCCAGAAAGGATCCAGCTCGCACAACCTGCTGTTGCGATCGCTGCAAAAGGCCGGACTGCAGTTCACCGATATCCAGCCCGCCTATCTGACGCCCGCCGATGCGCGTGCCGCCTTCCAACAGGGCAACGTCGACGCCTGGGCCATCTGGGATCCTTATTATTCCGCCGCGCTGCTGCAGGGCGGCGTACGGGTGCTCGGCGACGGCACCGATCTGAACCAGACCGGTTCCTTCTATCTGGCGGCGCGCCCCTATGTTGAAGCCAACGGCGCCTTTATCAGCCAGGTCTTGACGGTGCTGACCCAGGCCGATGCGCTCACCCGCAGCGACCGGGCGCAAAGCGTGGCCCTGTTGGCCAACGCCATGGGGCTGCCGGAGCCAGTGATCGCCAGCTATCTGGATCACCGCCCGCCGACCGCCATCACACCGCTCGATGCGCAGACGATCGCCGCGCAGCAGCAAACCGCCGACCTGTTTTACGCCAACCGGCTGGTGCCGGTGAAGGTCGACATCTCGCAACGCATCTGGCGCCCAAGCGCGCAATAAATCATGGGAGAGCATTGACGATGAGCCTGAACGTTTTCTGGTTTTTACCCACCCACGGCGACGGCCACTATCTTGGCAGCGCACAGGGGGCGCGCAGCGTCGATCACGGTTATTTGCAACAGATTGCCCAGGCAGCGGATCGGCTGGGATTCGGCGGGGTACTGATCCCCACCGGCCGCTCGTGCGAAGACTCTTGGCTGGTGGCCGCCTCGCTGATCCCGGTCACCCAGCGGCTGAAGTTTTTGGTCGCGCTGCGGCCGGGCATCATCTCTCCTACGCTGGCGGCGCGCCAGGCGGCGACGCTGGATCGCCTGTCCAACGGGCGCGCGCTGTTCAATCTGGTCACCGGCGGCGATCCGGAAGAGCTGGCGGCAGAGGGGCTGCACCTTAACCATGAAGAGCGCTACGAAGCCTCAACCGAGTTCACCCACATCTGGCGCCGGGTGCTCGAAGGCGAAACTGTCGATTTCGACGGCAAGCATATTCAGGTGAAAGGCGCCAAACTGCTGTTTCCACCCGTGCAGCAGCCGCGCCCGCCGCTCTATTTCGGCGGATCCTCCGCCGCCGCGCAGGATCTGGCCGCCGAGCAGGTAGAAATGTATCTCACCTGGGGAGAGCCGCCCGCGCAGGTTAAAGAGAAAATCGAAGAGGTGCGCGCCAAAGCGGCGGCGAAAGGCCGCCAGGTACGCTTCGGTATCCGCCTGCATGTCATCGTGCGGGAAACCACCGAAGAGGCCTGGCGCGCCGCCGACCGGCTGATCGCGCACCTCGATGAGGAAACCATCGCCAACGCGCAGCAGGCCTTTGCGCGCTTCGACTCCGTCGGCCAACGGCGCATGGCGGCGCTGCACGGCGGCAAAAAGGATAACCTGGAGATCAGCCCGAACCTGTGGGCCGGCATTGGCCTGGTACGCGGCGGCGCCGGCACCGCGCTGGTGGGCGATGGTCCGACGGTCGCGGCGCGCATGCAGGAATATGCCGATCTGGGCATCGATACCTTTATTCTCTCCGGCTATCCGCATCTGGAAGAGGCCTACCGCGTCGGCGAACTGCTGTTCCCGCACCTCGATCTGGCGCAGGAGGAAACGCCCGTGCGCCTTCAGCCAGTGCGCCCGCAGGGCGAAGTGGTGGCCAACATCTATGTTCCGCAAAAAGTGTCGCAGAGCTGAGGAGCGCCCCGATGGCAAAGAACGCGCAACGCATCCTGTACCGGCTGGCCCCCTGGGCGCTGCCGCTGGCGCTGGTGATCCTCTGGCAGATCGCCGTCGAAACCGGCTGGCTATCCAACCGCATTTTGCCAGCGCCGAGCGCGGTGCTGGCCGCCTTCTGGAGCCTGAGCCAAAGCGGCGAACTGTGGCAGCACCTGAGCATCAGCAGCCAGCGCGCGTTGATCGGCTTTGGCATCGGCGGCAGCATCGGACTGATCCTCGGATTTATTACCGGGCTGTCGCGCTGGGGCGAACGCCTGCTGGACAGCTCGGTGCAAATGATTCGCAACGTGCCGCACCTGGCGCTGATCCCGTTGGTGATCCTGTGGTTCGGCATCGATGAATCCGCCAAGATCTTTCTGGTGGCGCTCGGTACGCTGTTCCCGATTTATCTCAATACCTATCACGGCATCAAGAACATCGATCGCGGCCTGTTGGAGATGGCCCGCAGCTACGGCCTGAGCGGTTTCCGCCTGTTTACACAGGTGGTGCTGCCGGGCGCGCTGCCGTCGATTATGGTCGGCGTGCGTTTCGCTCTCGGCTTCATGTGGCTGACGCTGATCGTCGCCGAAACCATCTCGGCCAATTCGGGCATCGGCTACCTGGCGATGAACGCACGTGAATTTCTGCAAACCGATGTGGTAGTGGTAGCAATCGTGCTGTACGCCCTGCTCGGCAAGCTGGCGGACGTGGGCGCGCAGCTGCTGGAGCGCGTCTGGTTGCGCTGGCATCCGGCCTATCAACTGAAACAGGGAGAAGCGCTATGACCCTTCCCGCTCGCCTTGCGCAAGGCACGCCGGTGACGCTGGAGTCCATCGGCAAAGGTTACGGCAACCGCACGGTACTGGACAATATTCAGCTGCATATCTCCGCCGGGCAGTTCGTGGCGGTGGTCGGCCGTAGCGGCTGCGGCAAAAGCACCCTGCTGCGCCTGTTGGCCGGCCTGGAACAGGCCAGCAGCGGCGCGCTGCTCAGCGGCAACGCGCCGCTTGCCGCCGCTAAAGAGGATACCCGGCTGATGTTTCAGGATGCACGCCTGCTGCCGTGGAAAACGGTGATCGACAACGTGGGCCTGGGGCTACGCGGCCAGTGGCGCGATGCGGCACTGCAGGCGCTGGACGCGGTCGGCTTGGCGGATCGCGCCCGCGACTGGCCGGCGGCGCTGTCCGGCGGGCAAAAGCAACGGGTCGCCCTGGCGCGCGCGCTGATCCATCGCCCTCGCCTGCTGCTGCTGGACGAACCGCTCGGGGCGCTGGATGCCCTGACGCGCATTGAGATGCAGGGGCTGATAGAAACGCTGTGGCAACAGCACGGTTTTACCGTACTGCTGGTCACGCACGACGTCAGCGAAGCCATCACGCTGGCGGATCGGGTGATCCTGATCGAAGAGGGGCGCATCGGGTTGGATCTCACCCTCGATCTGCCGCGGCCGCGCCGCAAGGGTTCTACCCGGCTGGCGGAACTGGAGGCCGAAGTGCTGGAACGGGTGTTATCGCCGCCGGTTACCGGGGCCAGCCCGCGCCAGGCGGCAAATTGAACGGATAAAAAAAGGGACGGCGCAGGCCGTCCCTTATCTATATCAGCGCGAAAAGATCAGGCGTCGAGCGCCTTGCTGATCTTCTCGTACAGATCGCCGGACAGGTTTTCCAACCCTTTCAGCTGTTCCAGCGCCTTGCGCATCAGCGCCTGGCGGCCCGCGTCGTAACGCTTCAGGCGAATCAGCGGTTCAATCAGGCGCGCGGCGATCTGCGGGTTGCGCTGGTTGAGATCGCTGAGGATTTCCGCCAGGAACTGATAGCCGCTGCCGTCCGCCGCATGGAACGCCGCCGGGTTGCCGGAAGCGAAGCCGCCGATCAACGAACGGGTGCGGTTCGGGTTGCTCAGGCTGAACGAACGGTGTTGCAACAGCGCGCGAACCTTGCTCAGCACGTCTGCCGCCGGGCTGCTGCCCTGCAGCACGAACCATTTGTCCATCACCAGGCCATCCTGATGCCAGCGCTCGTCGAACGCCGCCAGCAGCGCATCGCGACACGGCAGCTGGGCCGCGACCGCGGCAGACATCGCCGCCAGCGAGTCGGTCATGTTGTCCGCCTGGCGATACTGTTCGCTCACCAGTTGGTCAGCCAGCGCCACATCTTCGCCGAACGCCAGATAGCCCAGGCACACATTGCGCAAGGCGCGCTTGGCGATCTCGGCGTGCTCTACGCGGTAGCCGTCGGTCTTGTTGGCGTGATACACCGCCAGCCACTCATCGGCCAACTCCCGCGCCAGGCAGCGTACGATCGCTTCGTGCACCGCAGCGATCGCTTCCGGATCGATGGTGGTGAACAGCTCGGCGATTTCGTTCTCCGACGGCAGCGTCAGGATCTGCGCCGCCAGCGCCGGATCCAGTTTTTCGTCCAGCAGCACCGCGCGGAACGCATCGGCCACGTGCAGCGGCAGCGACAGCGGCTGCCTCTGCTGGTGCCGCGCCACGTTCAGCTTGATATAGGTCGCCAGCAGGCTCTGCGCCGCATCCCAACGCGCAAATTCATTGCGCGCGTGCTGCATCAGGAAGGTCAGCTGCTGATCGCTGTACGGATAGTCCAGCTTCACCGGTGCGGAGAATTCACGCAGCAGTGACGGCACCGGCTTGTGCGCCACGCCGTCGAACACGAAGGTCTGCTCCGCTTCGGTGACGTTCAGCACGTTGTTGACCGGCAGGCCGCCCTTTTGCAATGGAATGACGTTGCCTTCACTGTCGTACAGTTCGATATCCAGCGGGATATGCAGCGGCAACTTCTCCGGCTGATCGGCGGTCGGCGCGGTTTTCTGGCTGACATGCAGGCGATACTGCTGAGTTTCCGCGTCGTATTCGTCGCGCACCGTCAACAGCGGCGTGCCGGACTGGCTATACCAACGGCGGAAGCGCGACAGATCGACATTGGACGCGTCCTCCATCGCCTGCACGAAATCGTCGCAGGTAGCGGCGCTGCCGTCGTGGCGCTCAAAATAGAGCTGCATCCCTTTCTGGAAGTTCGCTTCCCCCAGCAAGGTATGCATCATGCGGATCACTTCGGAACCCTTTTCATACACCGTCAGGGTGTAGAAGTTGTTCATCTCGATCACTTTGTCCGGACGGATGGCGTGCGCCATCGGGCTGGCGTCTTCGGCGAACTGCGCGCCGCGCATCACGCGCACGTTATCGATGCGGTTGACCGAACGCGATCCCAGATCGGAACTGAACTCCTGATCGCGGAACACCGTCAGCCCCTCTTTCAGGCTGAGCTGGAACCAGTCGCGGCAGGTCACGCGGTTACCGGTCCAGTTATGGAAATATTCGTGGCCGATCACCGCTTCGATGTTCAGGTAGTCCTTGTCGGTGGCGGTTTCCGCCTTCGCCAGCACATATTTGGAGTTAAAGATATTTAACCCTTTGTTCTCCATCGCACCCATATTGAAGAAATCGACCGCCACAATCATATAAATGTCGAGATCGTATTCCAGGCCGAAGCGGGTCTCATCCCACTTCATCGAGTTCTTCAGCGAAGTCATCGCCCAGTCGGCGCGATCCAGGTTGCCACGATCGACGAACAGCTCCAGCGCGACCTTACGGCCGGAACGGGTGGTGAAGCTGTCGCGCAGCACGTCGAAGTCCCCCGCCACCAGCGCAAACAGGTAGCAAGGTTTCGGGAACGGATCCTGCCATTGCACCCAGTGGCGGCCATCGGCCAATTCGCCCTGGCCGATGCGGTTGCCGTTCGACAGCAGGAACGGATAGCGCGCCTTGTCGGCCACGATGCGGGTGGTAAAGCGCGCCAGCACGTCCGGGCGATCCTGGTAATAGGTAATGTGGTGGAAGCCCTCGGCTTCGCATTGCGTGCACAGCGCATCGCCGGACAGGTACAGCCCTTCCAGCGCGGTGTTTTTCGCTGGGTGAATGTCGTTGACGATGGTAAGAGTGAATTGTGCCGGCAACTCTTCGATGATCAGCTGGTTATCCTGCTGACGGTAGGCGCTCCACGGTTGCCCGTCGACCTGAATGCTCACCAGCGTCAGATCTTCGCCATCCAGCACCAGCGGGGCGCCGGCCGCGCCCTGACGTTTGATTTTACTGACGGCAGTCACGCGCGTGGTTTCCGCGTCCAGACTGAAGTCCAAATCGATATCGGTCGTGATGTAATCGGGCGCGCGATAATCGTGGCGGTATTTTGCCTGTGGCTGTTGTGTCATAAAAACCCTTAAACGTCTCAGTGAGTTATAGGAGCCAGGCCGCTTTTCTCCTTCGTACCGCAGGTGTGTTCCCCCTGCGGCGCGCGGCGGGCCTGAATTGTGAATAAACTGTATCACAGCTGGCCGAAAAGCCCAGAGCCGCCGGGCGACCACGAGAGAGAAATCAGAGGCAAATCATAAATCGCCCGCCAGGCGATAGCGCGGGTGACCAATGGCTAAATAAAAATCAGCATTTAATGCTAAAAAACCGCCATCGCGGCGCGCCGGCATAGTTGAGGCGACACCGGTGGCATGGTGGTATAATTGCGACATCAGGCTCAGGGATGACTCGCACTATGAAAATTAAATACGCAATCTATTTTTTTACCCTGTGCCTGATGACTTCCTTCTCGCTGTTCATCGTCGATGAGCTGCTCGAAGCCCATACCGACTACCGCGACAACCAGCTCAACCTGTACAAAATTGATCGCGCCAAAGAAATCTCCGAAGCCTTTCAGGCTGCGTTGCTGGCTCACCGCCTCAAACGATTGAGCCTGATCGATCCGCAAATCACCCGCGCCCAATGTTTGGCCGCCGATCGGGTGGCGCGCGAGAAAATCACCCGGATCCGCGAACATCTGGACGATGAAGTCGCCAGACAGCTCGGGGTTCGGCAAAAAATCGCTGCGCTGTCGATGATCGCTTTGATGAAACAACTGCTGGATAATGACAACCTGCAGCTTTCGCAGGTCAATAACACCAACGCCAATCTGTTCAACATCAATAGCGCCTATTACATCTCGCAAACCAGCAAGAGTTATTACCGTTACACCTACGATACCCGGATGGTGGATACCGACTCCTTTATGTTTCTCGAGGCCATCCGCCTCAATAACCGGCTGAATATGTCATTGACCGAATTGAGCGATCAGATTATCGACGTCAACGTCAGCCCGCTCGTTCGCAAAGACGCCTATCTGAAGTCCATTCAGCTGACCGGCGTGCTGAACGCGCTGAGCACCCGATTGATCTTCATGAAGATCAACTACGACGATGTACAAATCAACAACATCGTCAATCCGTTGCTCGCCCAAGTGTCCGCTGAGCGCCTCCAGCAGATTACCGATGGGCTGTACACCGCTATCGATACCCATAAGCCCTACCCCACAGCGCTTATTTCGGGCTATGTCAACGATGTGAGCGGGCTTTCGCAGGCGCTGTATCAACGCAGCTTCGAATTGGAAACTCTCGCCTCGCGCCACAAGATTTACGACAGCCAGACGACCATTTACGGCATGATCGCACTCGCCGGCCTGGTCGTGTTGCTGTTCATTTTGCCGGCGCTGGTGTTCTGCACCAGCATCAACCGCTGGCTGACCAAGACCCACAATAATATCGTGCGGCTGTCGCGCGGTGAGATGAATATCGATCGAAACGACGCCTTCTACAGCCAGGAATTGATCGCCATCAGCGACGCCATTCAGCAGCTCAGGCAATACCAGTTGGACAAGGTCTCGCTGGAAAGTGAGAAGCAACTGCTGATTAAAGAGCTCGAGGCCTCTTCCTTCCTCGATCCGCTCACCAATATTTACAACCGCCGTAAATTCTTCCTTGAATGTCAGCTGCTGGGCGACGGCAGCTACCCGCAGGCCTTTTGCCTGATCGACATCGACAACTTCAAACAGCTCAACGACAGCTACGGCCACGACGTGGGCGACCGGGCGCTGGTGGCCTTTGGCCACCTGCTGCAACGCGCGTTCCGCGCCAGCGACATTTTCTGCCGCTATGGCGGCGAAGAATTCGCGGTGCTGCTGGGCAACTGTTCGTTGGACAACGCGCGGGACATCATGGAGCAATTGCGCGCCCGCACTCATCGCCTCACGCTACATCTGGCCGACGGACGACAAGTGCGTTTCACCACCAGTTGCGGCATCGCGCCGGTCAACGCGTTCACCGCGCTGCAGGCGGCGATCAAACAGGCGGACGAAGCGCTCTATTTTTGCAAAAAGAACGGCAAGGATCGGGTCAGCGTGCATACCCAGGCCGGCTTTATCTGATTCGCTGTTTAAAATAATTAACATTATAATTTTTATGACTAATTAGGCTAAGTCATTCACCTTACAGGCATATCTGGCTTTTTTTCTTCCCCGTCGCCATCAGGCCGCCATAAAGGCACGTTTAATCCTCGACCCGCTTTGGTGATTTATGGTGTGATGCAGCTTCAATAACAGGATAATCCGGGTATACTCCACCCCCACTTTTATGATTATCCGGATTTGGACACGCGCCTGACGAGGATGCTGTAACGCGCTATGACTCAATACGCTTCCCCGATTTTGACATCACTGCTTGATACCGATGCTTATAAGCTTCATATGCAGCAAGCAGTGTTCCATCGCTATCCCGCGATCAGCGTGGCGGCGGAATTCCGCTGCCGCGGCGACGAACTGCTGGGCGAATATGCCGACGAGATCCGCGCGCAGGTGGCGCTGATGAGCCGGCTGGCGCTGACCGATGCCGAATTCGCTTATCTTTCGGGCCTGCCCTTCTTCCGTCAAGATTACCTGAACTGGCTGCGAACGTTCCGCTACGATCCGCAGCAGGTCACTATCGACAATCGCGACGGCAAGCTGCAAATCCGCATCGCCGGCCCCTGGCGTGAAGTGATCATGTGGGAAGTGCCGTTGCTGGCGGTGATCAGCGAAGTGGTGCACCGTCGGCGCTCTCCGCTGGCGACGCCGGAACAGGCGGTGGCACACCTGCAAACCAAGCTGGCGCAGTTCAAGACGTTGGCGGGCGATCTGGATCTTTCGCGCTTCAAGCTGATGGACTTCGGCACCCGTCGCCGTTTCTCTCAAGGCGTGCAACAGGCCATTGTCAGCACCTTGCAGGCCGAATTCCCGTACCTGTCGGGCACCAGCAATTACGATCTGGCGCACCAACTGGGCCTGGCGCCGGTCGGCACTCAGGCGCATGAGTGGTTCCAGGCGCATCAGCAGATAAGCCCGGTGCTGGCCAACAGCCAGCGTGCCGCATTGCAAGCCTGGTTGGATGAATACCCCGACCAGCTTGGCATCGCGCTCACCGACTGCATCACCATGGATGCCTTCCTGCGCGACTTCGGCCCGCAGTTCGCCGAGCGTTATCAGGGGCTGCGCCATGATTCGGGCGATCCCGTCGAATGGGGTGAAAAGGCCATTGCCCACTATCAGAAACTGGGCATAGACCCAATGAGCAAAACGCTGGTGTTCTCGGACAACCTGGATCTGGAAAAAGCGCTGGCGCTCTATCGCCATTTCTACCAGCGCATCAATCTCGGCTTCGGCATCGGCACGCGCCTGACCTGCGATATTCCCGGCGTCAAACCGCTGAATATCGTGATCAAGCTGGTCGAGTGCAAAGGCAAGCCGGTGGCCAAGCTCTCCGACAGCCCCGGCAAAACCATTTGTCAGGATCAGGCGTTCGTCAGAGCCCTGCGCAAGGCCTTCGATCTGCCGCTGGTGAAGAAAGCCAGCTGAGCCTTCTATATATAGAGAGAAAGCCGGCCCGGTCCACGCGTCGGCTTTTTTGTTTTTATCCCGACCGCCCTCTTTTCAGCCAGCCACGATAAATGTTGCGCCAATCCGATGATTTCTGCTTGTGCTCTGCACCGCGGCAAGTAACATAGCCATTACCCCCATATTCTTGGGTTGTAAGCTATTTCTAAACCAAATTATTAAAGAGAGAAATCTATGAGCGTAGTGCCTGTAGTCGACGTACTGCAAGGTCGTGCTGCGGTTGACAGTGAAGTCACCGTACGCGGCTGGGTACGTACCCGGAGAGATTCAAAAGCTGGTATCTCCTTCCTGGCCGTCTATGACGGTTCCTGCTTTGATCCGTTACAGGCCGTCGTTAATAATTCTCTGCCGAATTATCAGGATGAAGTGCTGCACCTGACCACCGGCTGTTCGATTGAAGTTACCGGCAAGGTCGTCGCCTCACCGGGCGAAGGCCAGAGCTTCGAACTGCAGGCCACCGCGATCAAAGTGGTCGGCTGGGTCGACGATCCGGACACCTACCCGATGGCGGCCAAACGTCACAGCATCGAATACCTGCGCGAAGTGGCCCACCTGCGCCCGCGCACCAACCTGATCGGCGCCGTGGCGCGCGTGCGCCATACCCTGGCGCAGGCGATCCACCGCTTCTTCCATGAAAATGGCTATTTCTGGGTCTCTACCCCGCTGATCACCGCCTCCGACACTGAAGGCGCCGGCGAGATGTTCCGCGTGTCCACGCTGGATCTGGAAAACCTGCCGCGCACCGACAAGGGCGCCGTCGATTTCAGCCAGGACTTCTTCGGTAAGGAAGCCTTCCTCACCGTATCCGGCCAGCTGAACGGCGAAACCTACGCCTGTGCGCTGTCCAAGGTATACACCTTCGGCCCAACCTTCCGCGCTGAAAACTCCAACACCAGCCGCCATTTGGCGGAATTCTGGATGATCGAGCCGGAAGTGGCCTTCGCGACGCTGGACGATGTCGCCGGCCTGGCCGAAAGCATGCTGAAGTATGTGTTCCAGGCGGTGCTGGATGAACGAGCAGACGATCTGAAATTCTTCGCCGAGCGCGTGGATAAAGACGCAATCTCTCGTCTGGAGCGCTTCGTCTCTTCCGATTTCGCTCAGGTGGACTACACCGACGCCATTGAGATCCTGCTGGCCTCGGGCCAAACCTTCGAAAACCCGGTTTCCTGGGGCATCGATCTCTCTTCCGAACATGAGCGTTATCTGGCGGAGAAACACTTCCAGGCACCGGTGGTGGTGAAAAACTACCCGAAAGACATCAAAGCATTCTATATGCGTATGAACGAAGACGGCAAAACCGTTGCAGCCATGGACGTACTGGCGCCGGGCATCGGTGAAATCATCGGGGGTTCTCAGCGTGAAGAACGTCTCGACGTGCTCGATCAACGTCTGGAAGAGATGGGTCTGAATAAAGAAGACTACTGGTGGTATCGCGATCTGCGCCGTTACGGTACCGTGCCGCATTCCGGTTTCGGCCTGGGCTTTGAACGTTTAATCGCCTATGTCACCGGCGTGCAAAACGTGCGCGATGTAATCCCGTTCCCACGCACACCACGTAACGCAAGCTTCTAATTCATACGATCAAACGTTTTTTAAACGATTTCGTTACAAAACAAAGGCCAGCCTCGCTGGCCTTTCGCATTTTTTAATATTGACGCACGTCACAAAGTTCCCGAAAAATTACATTTGGTTACACATACTTTCCTTTTGCAACCTGATTGGGACATTGGTATCATTTTCGTCCTAGATTAACCCGCCTGTGAATGGAACACTGCGTTCAGACACAGGACGACACCAATCTATCAACAATAGTTCCCAAAGAATTATTGGCGGCAGTGGCAAAGGTGTCCGAATAACACCAATGAGGGTAATAATGATGAAGCGCAACATTCTTGCAGTGGTTATCCCGGCTCTGTTGGCTGCTGGTGCAGCAAACGCAGCTGAAATCTACAACAAAGACGGCAACAAGCTGGATCTGTACGGCAAAGTTGACGGTCTGCACTACTTCTCCGACGACAAAGGTAACGACGGCGATCAGACCTATGTTCGTTTCGGCTTCAAAGGTGAAACTCAGATTACTGACCAACTGACCGGTTACGGCCAGTGGGAATACAACGTCCAGGCTAACCACTCCGAGTCTCAGGGCACCGAAGGCACCAAAACCCGTCTGGGCTTCGCTGGTCTGAAATTCGCTGACTACGGCTCCTTCGACTACGGCCGTAACTACGGCGTACTGTACGACGTAGAAGGCTGGACCGATATGCTGCCAGAGTTCGGTGGCGATACTTACACCTACTCCGACAACTTCATGACCGGCCGTACCAACGGCGTTGCGACCTATCGTAACAACAACTTCTTCGGTCTGGTTGACGGTCTGAACTTCGCTCTGCAATACCAGGGCAAAAACCAGAACGACGGTCGTAACGTTAAGAAACAAAACGGCGACGGCTGGGGTATCTCCTCTACTTATGACATCGGCGAAGGCGTAAGCTTCGGCGCTGCATACGCTTCTTCCAACCGTACCGACGACCAGAAACTGCGTTCCAACGAGCGTGGCGACAAGGCTGACGCATGGACCGTGGGCGCGAAATACGACGCCAACAACGTTTACCTGGCGGCGATGTACGCAGAAACCCGTAACATGACTCCGTTCGGCGGCGGTAACTTCGGTGCAGGCTGTGCAGCTACCGATGACAAGTGCGGTGGCTTCGCGAGCAAAACTCAGAACTTCGAAGTGACTGCTCAGTACCAGTTCGACTTCGGTCTGCGTCCAGAAGTGTCTTACCTGCAGTCTAAAGGTAAAAACCTGAACGTCCCAGGCGTAAGTTCTGACCAGGATCTGGTTAAATATGTTTCTGTTGGTACCACTTACTACTTCAACAAAAACATGTCCACCTACGTTGATTACAAAATCAACCTGCTGGATGACAACGAGTTCACCAAAGCAACCGGCACCGCTACCGACGATATCGTCGCTGTTGGTCTGGTGTACCAGTTCTAAGTTGTCTCGCTTAACGGCGGTTTACCGTCGGCTAAGTTAAAAAACAGGGCTTCGGCCCTGTTTTTGTTTGTGTCAGCCGGTAACTTTTTATCCTGCCGATTTCTCCTTCCCCATCATTTTTTCTGCCTAATACTCCCCCTTCACAAGATCGCGGTGTTTTTGTCGCAAACGGTTGGCAAAGCCGATAACTGGCGTTACCCTGATGCTTCTGTCTGCTTAACTCCGAGATTTGGAAGCACCTGACATGTTTGAAAAAATCACCGCCGCACCCGCCGACCCGATCCTGGGCCTGACCGACATTTTCCGCGCAGACGCCCGCCCGAATAAAATCAATTTAGGGATTGGCGTTTATAAAGACGAAACCGGTAAAACCCCGGTGCTGACCAGCGTAAAAAAAGCTGAGCAGTATCTGCTGGAAAATGAGACCACCAAAAACTATCTCGGTATTGAAGGCATCCCGGCGTTCGCCAGTTGCACGCAAGCGCTGCTGTTCGGTAAAGAGAGCCCGATCGTCGCCGATCGTCGCGCGCGCACCGCACAGACGCCAGGCGGCACCGGCGGCCTGCGCGTGGCGGCAGACTTCATCGCTAACCAGACCAGCGCCAAACGCATCTGGATCAGCAACCCAAGTTGGCCGAACCACAAGAACGTCTTTAGCGCCGTGGGCCTGGAAGTGCTGGAATACGCCTACTACGACGCCACCAACCACGCGTTGGATTTCGACGGCCTGCTGAACAGCCTGAAACTGGCCCAGGCCGGTGATGTCGTACTGTTCCACGGCTGCTGCCATAACCCGACCGGTATCGATCCAACGGCGGAGCAGTGGGCACAACTGGCTGAGCTTTCCGTGGCCAATGGCTGGCTGCCGCTGTTCGACTTCGCCTACCAGGGCTTCGCCAACGGTCTGGAAGAGGATGCGCAGGGCCTGCGTATTTTCGCCGCCAAACATCAAGAGCTGATCGTCGCCAGCTCCTACTCGAAAAACTTCGGTCTGTACAATGAGCGCGTCGGCGCTTGCACCATTGTGGCTGCCGATGCCGAAACCGCCGATCGCGCCTTCAGCCAGGTGAAAGCGGCGATTCGCGCCAACTACTCCAACCCGCCGTCGCACGGCGCGGCCGTGGTCGCCACCATTCTGGGCAACGACGCTCTGCGCGCAATGTGGGAACAGGAGCTGACCGACATGCGCCAGCGTATTCACCGCATGCGTCAGCTGTTCGTGAACACCCTGCAGGAGAAAGGCGCGCAACAGGACTTCAGCTTCATTATCCAGCAGAACGGCATGTTCTCGTTCAGCGGCCTGACCAAAGAACAGGTGCTGCGTCTGCGCGAAGAGTTCGGCGTATACGCCGTGAACTCGGGCCGGGTGAACGTGGCCGGCATGACGCCGGACAACATGGCACCGCTATGTGAAGCCATCGTCGCCGTGCTCTAAAAGCATCGACGCAGGCCATAAATCATAAAAAAAGGGCGCTCTATGCGCCCTTGATTATTTCTGCCGGGAAATAATCGCTACCACACCGCCGGCTCTTAGCGCAGGAACGGGTTGGTCTGGCGCTCGTGGCCAAAGGTCGACATCGGGCCGTGGCCAGGAATAAAGCGCATATCGTCGCCCAACGGCAGCAGCTTGGTGCGAATAGAGGTAATCAGCGCCTGATGGTCACCGCGCGGGAAGTCGCTGCGCCCCACGCCACCGTTAAACAGCACGTCGCCCACCAGCGCCAAACGCGCTTGCTCATTGATAAAGACGATGTGGCCCGGCGTATGCCCGGGGCAATGCAGCACCTTGAGCGTCATTTCGCCCACCTGCATCTCATCGCCTTCCGACAGCCAGCGAGTCGGCGTCAGCGGCGCGCACTCTTCCAGCCCGAACATCCGGCTCTGCGCCGGCAAACCATCCAGCCAAAACGCGTCTTCTTTATCCGGGCCGTAGATTGGCACCTGATAATGGTCCGCCAGCTCCGCCGCCGCACCGACGTGATCCAAATGGCCGTGCGTCAGCAAAATTTGGGTGATCGCCACCCCCTGCTGCGCGACTTCCGCTTTGATTTTTTCCGCTTCACCGCCGGGATCGACCAACGCCGCCTGCTGCGTGTTTTCGCACCAGATCAGGCTGCAATTCTGGCTAAAGGCGGTAACGGGAATAAGATGGTATTTCATAAGGCTCCAACGACAATAACGCCGCTTCCGCAAGGGGCGGCGTTATTCACTGACGGCACAGCGATTACCAAGTCCGAACCGGGCCGGTATCGATGTGTACGAAGTTGCTACGTGGGTAATATCCTACACCACCGGCGCGCATTTTTAACGCCGCTTTGCGGATATTACTCAATTGGATGCCTTCGATGTGGAAGTCCATCGCCTGGCCCTTGGTGTGGTAGCTGTGCTTGGCCACGCCGCGGCTGTGTGCGCGCAATTCGTTGTTGGTATCTACGGAGCGGTAACCGGAGATCAGCTGCACCGGCTTGCTGGTGCCCAGCAGCCCCTGCAGACGATAAAGGTGATCAAACAAGCGGGGATCGATCGATTTAACCTTGTTGGCGCGATAATCGCGGAACAGATGATTTAACCGCACCAGCTCTTCTTTATTGTACCCTTTGCCGTCAAAGAACTCGGCTTTAATAGATTCACCGGTATTCAGGTTATTCAGCACTAAAATACGCGGTCGAGCGGTGGAAAGACTGGCAAACGCCTGCCCTGGGAGCAGCGCTATGCCCATAGCGGCGCCACCTAGCGCCAGCCATTTACGGCGGTGATGATCAATTTTGTCCATGACTCTGTTAAACCCGGCAAGAATGTCAAAATAAATGCACAAAGCAGCGCACTGTCCGAACCATAACCGCCTGCGTATGCTGAGTCAACCCGCGATACGCCTAGGTTTACAGGCCCCCGGCGACGGGAGCCTGCGGTATAGCCAAACATTCTGACCGTTATTTATTTATAATTACTGCATTTACTGCATTAATTTTTTGGCCTGAGCCAAAATTTGTGCGCCCGATCGCACCGTATTATCATAATTGTAAATATCTGTACGGAATTGCGGTTGGCCGTCATCCGAAACCCAGGCGGTCAGATAATACAGTTTTACGGGAATGCGCTGGCGAATATTCACATAAGTGGTATTCCCCTCTTTCAGCGTGGAAGACACGCGGCTGTTGTTCCAGCCGGCGTCCTGCAGCAGCATATTCGCCAAATCGGAAGCCTTATTCACCCGCACGCAGCCGGAGCTGAGCGCGCGGATGTCTTTCTGGAACAGGCTGTGGTTCGGGGTATCGTGCAGGTAGATGGCGTCCGAGCTCGGCATATTGAACTTGAAGCGCCCCAGCGAGTTGGTCGCCCCCGGCGCCTGACGGACGCGATACGGGAAGTTGCGCGCAGAAACCATGCTCCAGTCGATCATCGCCGGGTTGATCACTTCCGCATCGTTGCTCCAGCCCGACAGTACCGTATAGCCGTGTTTCTGGAAGTAGTTACCGTCACGCATCGCTTTCGGCACAATGTCCTCACGCACCAGGGTAGTCGGTACGTTCCACGGCGGGTTGACCACCACGTTGTTCAACGCGCTGCTCATCAGCGGCGTCTTACGACTCGGCCGCCCGACGATAACGCGGGAAGACAGCACCTCATTGCCGTTCTGGTAGTAGGTCAGCGAATAGTTGGGAATGTTCACCATAATGCCGGTGCCGACATGCCCCGGTAAAATTCGCAGGCGTTGGATATTCAACGCCAACAGCGCGGCGCGGGTTTTCGGTGACACGTTGAGCCACTCGCGGGTGCGCACGCCGATCACGCCGTCCGCCGTCAGCCCCTGCCATTTCTGGAAGCGCTTGACGCCTTCCACCAGCTCGTCGGTATAGAGGTTGTCGCTCACCACGCTGCCAATCTGCGGCGGCGTCTGTTCCGCGGTCAGCTCCGTCACCGGCGCCGCCGATGGGCTGACCGTCACGCGGCTTTTCTCTTCGTCTACCGTCAGCCCGCCGTCGTCGGGCTCATTGATCTTCGCCGAGACCACCGCCGGTTCCGCTTCCGCTTCCGGCGCCGAGGCGGCCAGCATACCGGTGCGCGTCAGGATCTCACGCAGCGCCGGGATATCATTGCTCATTTGGCCTGGACGCAGGCTCGGTCCGCTGCCCACCTGGGGCCAGGGACGATTGTCCGCCAGCATGTCGCGCAGTGCCTGATGCATCTTGGCGTATTGCGGATGCTGCGGCGCGAGCGAATTCACGTAGCTCAGAGTACGCGCCTGACGCACCGCCAGCTGCCATTGGTTGATCACCGCGGTGGGCGGCAAGCCAAGCTTGTAGGGAATATTGCTGTACAGCCAGTTGTTGCCGTTGGCACCGATGGCGGAGACGAACTGCAAATAGCCCAGCATCGCATCGGACAGCACCGCATCGCGGCCCGCTTCACTGAGCGCCGGATCGGTCAACATCTTCACCCATTGGGTGAACTGCGGCTGCACGCCGGACATCGCCAGCTCGGCCAACTGCTGCTGAAACTGCTGAACGGCCTCGCGATCCTGCCACATCGGCTGCATGTGGTTCGCCGCATACAGCGGCGCCAGCGTGGACAGGTAGTGCAAATCCATGCCACGCGGCAACGCGGCCAGCAGTTCAGAACGGCTCTGCGCAACGGACATGCCTGCTGATGCCACCGGCAATGCCGTGACGGTGGCCGATGCGGAAAACGACGACACAAGACTACAGGCGATAGCGCCACTCAGCGCCAAACGTCGTAGAGAGTTTCCCTTTTTAAGCAACATCCCTTGCCCCCTGTATGCTCACAAAAAAAACGTCAAAAACTGCATATAGTTTCAGTATACAAACAGAAAGGCCGTTTCGCCCTGCGGGCGTCGAATAACTGTTTATGTGATTAAACTAACCGCTTTTCAACGGATAAAAAAGCAGGACTATCATCCACGCATACAAAAAAATAGCCACCCTGCGGCGGCTATTTTCGGATTTTTAGGGCGTTTTTCTGCCTTACGGCGTTTCAACCGGCGCAGTGCCCAGCGCCGGTGGCTCGCCGGCGAAACCGCGCAGCCCCACCACGTGCACATGCTCGTGGTTCTGGAACACCTTGCGCACCAGTTTATAGGTGGTGCCCTTCTCCGGACTGATGTTTTCCGGCGCCGCGATGATCAGCTGCATCTCCAGACGATCGCACAGTTCGAACAGCGTGGCGATCGACTTGGCATCCAAACGCGCCGCTTCATCGAGGAACAGCAGGCGGCATGGCGAGATGTCTTTACCGCGCAGGCGGCGGGATTCTTCTTCCCAGCTCTGCACCACCATCACCAGGATTGACATCCCGGTACCGATGGCTTCACCGGTAGACAACGCGCCGCTTTCCGCACGCAGCCAGCCATCGGAGCCACGGTACACTTCCACTTCCATCTCCAGGTAGTTGCGGTAATCCAGCAACTCCTCACCGATGGTCTGCGGCGTGCGCTGCCCCATGTCGATCTGCGGGTTCAGGCGCTGATACAGTTTGGCCAACGCTTCGGAGAAGGTCAGGCGGTTGCTGTTGAACAGATCCTGATGTTGCTCCTGCTGCTCGGAGAGCACGTCCAGCAGGGTGGCATGCGCTTCGCGCACATTGACGTTCAGCCGTACGCTCTTCACCTGGCCGAAGGAAACGGCCTGCAGCCCCTGATTCAACATGCGAATGCGGTTCTGCTCGCGCTGAATGGTTTTGCGAATGATGTTGGCCACGCTTTTCGAACTGATCGCCAGCTTCTGCTCACGCGCGGTCAGCTCTTCGGTCAGACGGCCCAGCTCAATTTCCATCTGCTCAATGGCCTCGACCGGATCGTCGGTGCGGATGATGTCCTGACGGATACGTTCGCGCAGATGCTGGTAGACCGCGATATAGAACTGAATCTTACGCTCCGGCCGCTTCGGATCTTCCGACAGGCGCAGCACGTCGCGCAGGTGTTCGTTGTCCGCCACGGCCAGACGCAGCGCGCCGAGCGCCTTATCCGACATCGAACGCAGTTCGTCGCCATCCATATACGCCAGCTCGCGGCGATGCAGGCGGCGTTCCACGCCGTTGTCTTTCACCAGGCGCATTACCGCACACCAGCCCGCCTTGGCGGTCACCACCTGCTCGCGCAGCTGATGATAATCGCGTTCCAGCTTGCGCAGTTTCTTCTGCAGGCCGTCCATTTCGGCTTCGCAGAAGGTCAGCTGTTTCTCCAACTGATTGCGGCGAGCGCGGTTGTTGCTTAGCGCCGCATGCAGCTCGTCGCGACGCGCGCGGGCGCGCGCTTCGGCGTTGGCGTCGGCCTGCACGCCGATGTCCACCAGCTCCTGGCTCAGCTCTTTCAGCATGTCGCGCTTGGCGTCATACGAACTTTTCAGCGAGGCCAGCACCTGGCTGTACTGGGTGAACTGGGTTTGATACTGACGCAGCTGCTCGCGGGCGCGGGCGCGTTCGGCTTCCGCCTGCTCCAGGCGCTGGCGCAGCTTGTCGTTGAGATCGTTGTTGGCATTCTGCATGCCGGCAGAGTCGGTGTAGCTGAAGTGCGCGCGACGCTGCACCACTTCAGTCAGCGCGAACGCCTGCTGTTTAGCCTGACGCTGCACGCTTTGCGCCTGCGCGTAGTCCTGCTGCAACTGTTCATGCTGCTGCGGATCGCTCTGCAGCACCGACAGCAGCGGTTCCAGCTTGGTCAGCGACACACCGTGCTGCTGAATATGACGCGCGGCGTCCTGCGCTTCTTCCAACTCTTCGCGGATCTCGTCGACGCGGTCCTGCAACGTTTCATCGTTCAGCAACGACACCAGCGGCATCAGGCGGTTGAGCGCGGAAATGCCCTCTTTGGCCTGATCGTACTGCTGACGCTGCTGCTGGTTCTGCGCTTCATGATTGTTCAGCGCGCGTTCGATCTCGCCACGACGGGCGTTCAGGCCGCGGATCTCCGCTTCCGGGTCGGCGTCGAACGCCACCGCCAGATGGGTACCGATAAAGCGGCTGAAAGCCTGGTGAGAGCGTTGGGTTTTCTGCACGTCGAACGACAGCGTGGCATAGCGCTCCGCCAGCGTTTCACGCTCGGCATGCAGCACTTCCAGGCGGTTTTCGCGCGCCGCGCGGCCGAACAACGGCACTTCCGGGTAGCGGGAATAACGCCACTGGCGATCGGCGATCTTCACCACCACCGCTTTGTCCTGCTCTTCGACGGCGAACACGCTGTCATCGAACGACTGCGGATCCCCTTCGATCAGGTACAGATCTTCCGGGCAATCTTCCAGCCCTTCGAGCATCTCGCGCACCAGCGACAGATCCGGCACCACGATAGCGTGGCGCGAAGGGCCGTACAGCGCCGAGAAGTAAGGCGCGTCGTCGATGGTGACGTCATCGTAAATTTCCGACAGCAGCACGCCGCCGAAACGTTCGGCCAGCGTGACCAGGCGCTGATCTTCCGCGCCGCCCGGCTGGCTGAGACGTTCGATCTGCGCTTCCACTTCACGTTTGCGGGCCGCCACTTCGTCGCGCTCGACGGTGGTTTCACGCTCGCGCTCCAGCAGTTGCTGCATGTATTCGGTCACCTGCTGGCTGTTTTCCAGCGGCTCTCCGCTCTGATCGCTGAGCTGGCCCAGGGCGTCCTGCGCCGCCAGCCACACCGGCGCGCGCGCCGTCAGCTCACGGATGCGCTGCTGGATCTGCTCCAGCTCCTGGCGCATCTCCATGCGGCGTTCACCGGCTTCGCTGACGTTCTGCGACAGCGCTTCCAGGCGCTCTTCCAGCTCCTGCTGCAGCATATCGAGATCGTCAGGCTGGTACTCTTGGCCATGGCGTTTGCAAAACTCTTGCAGCAGGCGCTCGGCATCCTGCTGCGAACGCAGGCGCTGTTCCAGTTCGCTCAGGCGCAGTCGCAGGGGCTGAACGCGCTCGGCGAGGTGTTGCTGCGAAGGCCAGTCGCGCAGCAATTCGCGCGCGCACTGCCAGGCTTCGCTGCGGCTGACCTGGCCGGCGATTTTCCCCACCAGCTGATAGGCCTGTTCAAACTGGCCATGCGCGGCGTCGGCCACGCTCAGCTTCTGTTCCAGCATCAGCAACGCTTCGGTCGCTTCCTGTTCGCGGGCCTGGAAGGTGTCCAGCCACTGTTCGGCGTTATCGGCGGTCAGATCCGGCAGTTGGCACAGGGCGCGTGCGCGCTCCAACGCCTGCAGCGCCTGTTGGTACTGAATGGCGCGGGTCTGCTGCACGTCGAGCGCCTGCTGGTAGTCGGCCAGTTGGCTCTTCAGTTCGTCCACTTCCAGCTCGGCCGCTTCGGCGCGCGCTTCGTTTTCGGCCTGTTGCTCGCTCGCCTCGGCCACCACTTCGTTCTGCTCTTCCAGACGGTAGGTCAGCTCTTCCAGATCGGCTTCATAGCGTTCGATCTTCTCCTGCTGACGCATCGCCGTTTGCACCAGATTCAGGTGGTCGCTGGCGGCCTGGTAATCGGTTTCCAGATCGGATTCGGCACCGCTCTGTTCGCTCAGCTCACGCGCCATTTCCACGTGGCGATACTGTTCGGCGGCCAGCTGCTTGCGGCTGCCCAACAGATCGCTGCGCAGCGCCAGCGCGCCGTCCAGGTGGATGCGGCGTTCGTTGGCGTGGCGCATATAGTCCGCCGCCACATAGGAAGTGGCCTCGGAGATCAGATGCTTGAACAAGTCGCGGTCCGACTGGGTGACGCGGATCGCCTCCAGCGTCATGCGGTTTTCGCGCAGCGCCGCTTCCATGTCCTGGAACGCCTTGCGCACGCCGCTGTTTTCCGGCAGCAGATAGTCGCGCAGCGAGCGGGTGATGGCGCTGGAGATACCGCCGTACAGCGACGCTTCAATCAGACGGTAGAACTTGCTGCGATCGGCAGACGAACGCAGGCGTTTCGGGATCACGCCCAGATCAAACATCAGCGAGTGGTAATCGGTGATGGAGTTGAACTGCTTGAACTGCACGCCCTCCATCTCTTCCACGCGATCCTTCAGCTCCTGTAGCGACAGCACGCGCGCCTGGCGCTCACCCACGGTCTGGGTCAGCAGCTCGGTCGGCTGCACCGCGGTCGGCAGGCCCTGGATGGTGAAGGGTTTGATGTCGACCTTGCGATCGCGCCCCGCCACCTGCTGCAGACGCACGCCCACCACCACGCGCTGGTGGCGCGAGTTGACGACGTCGAGGGTCGAATAACACACACCGGCGCGCAGCTTGCCGTGCAGGCCTTTATCGCGCGAGCCGCTGGTGGCGCCCGCCTCGGTGGTGTTACGAAAGTGCAGCAGCGTCAGATCGGGGATCAGTGCGGTGACGAAGGCCGCCATGGTGGTGGATTTCCCTGCCCCGTTACCGCCGGACAGCGTGGTCACCAGCTCATCCAGATCAAAGGTGCGGGCGAAGAAGCCGTTCCAGTTAACCAGCGTCAGCGAGCGAAATTTACCGCGTTCAATCATTCCTGTTCATCCTCTGCACCGTCAGGAGCGTTATCAACCTGCTGATCCTCAGCCTCATTCTCATCGTTCAGCGACAGGCTGGTTTCAACCGGCATCGCCTCGCCGTCGCGAATCATGCGCAGCTGCGCTTCACGCGGATCGTCGCCGCTGCGCACGTCGGCGCCGAAGCGGAACACCGCCTCGGTAATGCGGAACTTGCTGCTGTCATTGCCCATGAAGTAGACCATGCCGAGGCGGCGCAGGCGGTTCAGCGAGGTGCGCACCTTTTCGTGCAGCTTCTGCCGATCGAGATCCGAGCCGGTGGAGCGCTGGTTGACGAACTTCAGCAGCTTGTTCTCATCGGCCAGGCTCAGCAGCTCGTCGTACAGCTCCTGATGGCTGAAAATGCCCTCATGCGCCAGGCGCTCGGGGCTGAGATACAGGTAGCACAAGATTTTACCGACCATCATATCCAGTTCGGACAGCACCGAGCGCGGGATCAGCGTGGTGGAGCGCGGGCGCAAATAGAAGAAACCTTCCGGCGCCCGAATCAGCTCGACGCTGTAACGGGTGTAAAATTCTTCCAGCTCATCCTGGAAATCCATTAAAAAGGCGTGGTTGTCCAGCTCATCGATACCGATGTGACGACCCGCGCGCAGTTGGCTATCCAGCGCCGGGAACAGCGAGTTGGACAGTGCCTTGGCCAGTTTGACTGGCATTACTTGTTCAATATTTGTCGATGACATGGGCCTGGACCTTGGCTCCGTAATCATTGATTGCCTGCCATTCCGCCGGCAACCCTGAGAAATCTGCTTCAGCCACACCGAGGCGCACTGCCTGGTCGACCACTAAACGTGCCACGTCGAAATGACGCGCACGCGGATATTGCGCCAGATAATCGCGCATCACCGCTGCAAGGTTGAGCGGCATCTGCTGTTCCTGATACACCTTCAGCGCCTCTTCGATCATTGCCGCCAGCTGTTCGCGAATTTCGCTGAACTCTTCGAACTCCAGATCCGGCGGCAGTTCCCCGGTCACTTCCTCGCTGCGCAGCGCCAGTTCTTCGTCGCGCATGTCCAGCAGACGATCGGCATTGGCATGGGTCAGCGCCCACGGGTGGTCGAAATAGGTTTGCACCGACTGGCGCAGGCGTTGGGCGAACACGCGGTTTTTATCCATATCGATAGCGGTACGGATAAATTTATGTACGTGACGATCGTAACCGATCCACAGGTCGATCGCCTGCTGGCCCCAGCTGATGATGCGATCCAGCTTGCTTTGCAGATCGAACACCAGTTTGTCGACGAAGCCCAGCTCCACGTTGCCGAGGGTCGCATCCTGGATGCGCAGCAGGTTGGCCTGCAGCTTATCGCCCGCCGCATCCAGCGTATCCTGCAGCTCGCGCAGGGTGCCCGAGGTTTCCGACAGCAGCATTTCACAGCTGGAGATCGCCGCCCGCCAGTCTTTGCTCAGTAGCGCCGCAATGTCGTTTTTCACGCTCTGCTGCTGCTCGTCCATCACGCGTTGGGTCATGTCGATGCTGTCGAAAATTTCCGCCACCGAATATTTCAACGGCGCGAACACGTTGCGGTGCCAATGGAAATCGTCGCCGCCCTCGTCGGCGGCGTCGGCGGCGCGCTTGAGCTCCTGCGCCACGATCGACAGCTGCATCGACAGGCGCAGCGTGGAGAATTCGCGTTGGCGAATATAGTAATCGGTAATGCCGATACCCAGCGGCGTGAGGCGGTAAATCGCGTTGCCGTCCGCCAGTTCGCTGGTAAAGCGGTTCAACAGGCGCTGGCGCACCATGTCGTTGATCGCATTGTTGGCGCGCATCGCCACCGTTTCATGCGTCTGTTCAAAACCCTTGCTGACATGGCGAAATGCATCAACCAGCTCACCTTCGCTCATCTCGCCGTCCAGCCGTTCGCCGTTCAGGGTGGCGATGGCGAGCAGAAATGCGAGACGCTCCGTAGGGAGCGAAATAGAGAAATCATTTTTCCGTGCCCAGGCGACCAGTTCGGGTACTGTCTGGGAAAATTCACTCATAGTTCGTCCTTCAGGTTTGGTTTATGCGCCATGACGTGAATGTAGCGCCCCAAACTCACGTACGGCTCCTGCCGGCAATAGTGCTGTTCAAGCGCCAGTAACTCTTCAAATTTTTGTGTTTGCAGCTGTCTGCTCTGCAGATAGTCGTGGAACACCCGCACGCCGGTTTTGCCGCTGATACGCATGCCCAGCTGTTCCAGCCAACCGTAGACCAATAGCGGATCGTGCGGGTATTGCGGCGACAGCGAACGCTTGCGGCGGCGTCTGACCTCGGGCTCCACCAGTTGGAAATTACCCAACACCACGTTGCGCATCAAGAGGCCATTGGCGTTGAAGAACATCAGCGACAGCGCGCCGCCCGGCGTCAGGCAGTTATACAACGCCTGCAGCGCCGCTTCGGGCTCGGCGATCCATTCAAGCACTGCATGAAACAATATCAGATCAACCGGCTGTTCCAAATGTTGAGCGATATCCTGCGCAGAACTTTGTACGAATTGCATGTTCTGGCTCACACCTTTCTGCTCCGCCAGCTGCGCGGCGCGCTGGATCATCTCACCAGAAAGATCGCACAACAACACCTGATGTCCTAATTCTGCCAGCTGGCAGGCCATATGGCCTTCACCGCCCCCGGCGTCGAGGATGCGCAGCGGCCGCTGCGGCAACTGCGCCAGCAGCCCGGTCAGATCCTGCCAAACCACCGCCTGGCGGATTTTTCCTTTCGTGGTGCCGTAAATATTACGCGCAAATTTTTCAGCAATATCGTCAAAATTGCGATCCTGCATGGACAACGGCTCCGCTGAACTCATTATTGTCGGCGGCAAAGCGCACGCCTATTCAAACCTGCTATTTTGGCACAGACTGGCTTAGAATGTATCTTCTTGCGGCCTGTTTATGCCTGGATGCCGCTTTTTCACCCAAAAGGATCTGATTTTCGATGCTGTTCAACCTGAAAAAGTTCTTTGGCGCCCTGCTGATGCCGCTGCCGTTGTTGATGCTGCTGATGGGGTTGGCGCTGCTGCTGCTGTGGTTCACCCGCTGGCAAAAAAGCGGTAAGACGATTTTCACGCTGAGCTGGCTGTTTTTATTGCTTTTCAGCCTGCAACCGGTGGCCGACCGACTGCTGCGGCCGATCGAAGCCCAATACCAGACTTATCGCGGCAGCGATCCGGTCAGCTACATCGTGGTATTGGGCGGGGGCTATACCTACAATCCCGATTGGGCACCCAGCTCGAATTTGCTCGGCAACAGCCTGCCGCGCGTGACGGAAGGCGTGCGGCTTTACCTTGCACATCCCGGCGCCAGGATGGTGTTTACCGGCGCGTCCGCCGGAAGCATGCAAAGCAACGCAGCCACGGCGGCGCTGGTGGCCGAAAGCCTGGGCGTGCCGCGCAGCGATATGGTGATCCTGGGGGAACCGCGCGATACCGAGGAAGAAGCCGCTCAGGTCGCCAAGCTGGTCGGCGAGCAACCGTTCATTCTGGTGACCTCCGCCAACCATTTGCCGCGCGCCATGCGCTTCTTCGAGGCGAAAGGCCTGCACCCGATCCCGGCGCCGGCCAACCAGTTGGCGATCGACTCGCCGCTCAATATCTGGGACCGCGCCACACCGTCGTCGATGTTCCTCGGCCATACCGAACGTGCCTGGTATGAAACGCTGGGCAGCCTGTGGCAATGGCTGAAAGGCGCGGATCGCGCCGGCGCAGAGTAAGGCCCGTTCAACCGGCCAGCCAGGGCAGCAGCTGTTGCGACGCATAGTCGAACGGCCGCCGCTCCAGCTTGCCGGTATGAACCAAACGCCCTACCGCTTCCCACACCACATACAGCCAGCGCCGCGCCAGGAAAGCGTCGGCGACCGGCGCGCGCTGCAGATAGCGGAACAGCAGCTGGCTGGGCATACCCGCCTCGCACAGGCGGAAAAGATCGTATTCGCGCGGCGCCCACAGCACCACGCCGGGATTGAGCATCGCCAACAGCTGATCGCTTTTGGGATCCTTCAGCATGCTGCGCAGCGACAGATTACCGTGCACCAGAACACAGGGATCGTCGAAGCCGACGAAGAAATGGGTCAGCGCTTCGCGCGTGCGGTACAGCAAACGCCGATCCGCCATGGTCAGCTGCGGGGTAGTAAGATTGACGACCGTCGCCCACAGCACTTCGACCCGCTGTTGATACCAGCAAAACCAGTCGTTCTCCTGCGTGCTGTCAACGCTGCCGACGCTGCCGTGGCTGTCGATGCGGTGCCAGGCCAATACCCCGTCGACGATCTGCTCCATCAGCATGTTCCAGCGATCCGGCGAACGCGTTGGCGCTTCGGCCGACACGCCGCGCAGGCGCTCGATCAGCAGGATTTCCGTATACGGCGCCTGGTGGGTGCACACCACGCCGTACACCGTAGGCAGCCGAATATCCCCGTCGCGCGCCAGCATCGACAGCTTGTAAGCCTCCTGCTGGGCGATACCCTGACAGATAAAGCTTTTCGCCATCAGCGGGATCGCGTTGCCCTGCCGATCGTACAGCGAATACATATGCGCATAAGGCTGCTCGCTCACCCGCTCCAGCCGGCTGATGGACTCACCCAACACAATGCTCAGTTCAGCGCGTAACTGCTCCATAAGGCATTCACCTCAGGCTAATAAGGGGATACGTAACATCATCGAACGGTGAGCGGAAAAATTCTTCAACGCAGATCAACAAAACGGGGAACAATCATGGGGGGTGTTGCATCGTCGGCGCGTTGCGAGGCGCGCCGACGAACTCAGGCTCAGGGTTGGATGCTGTCGCGCACGCGCTGGAGATCTTCCGGCGTATCGACCCCCACGCTCGGGATCGCTTTCGCGACCGCCACGTGGATTTTTTCACCGTACCACAGCACGCGCAGCTGTTCCAACAGCTCGATCTGCTCCAGCTGGCTCGGCGCCCAGCTGACGTAGCGGCGCACAAAGCCGGCGCGGTACGCGTAGATGCCGATATGACGCAGCAGGCTGTCGCCGATGCTCTCTTTCGACGCGGCGAAACGCTCGCGATCCCACGGAATGGTGGCGCGTGAGAAATAGAGCGCGTAGCCCTGAGCGTCCATCACGACCTTCACCGCGTTGGGGTTGAAAGCCTCTTCGGCGCTCTCGATCGGCACCGCCAGCGTCGCCATACCGGCCTGGCTGCCCGCCAGGTTCTCCGCCACCTGACGCACGATCACCGGTGGGATCAGCGGTTCGTCGCCCTGCACGTTAACGATAATCTGATCGTCGGCAAAGCCGTAGTGCGCGATCACTTCCGCCAGACGTTCGGTGCCGGAATGGTGATCCGGGCTGGTCATGCACACTTCGCCGCCGGCGGCTTCCACCGCTTTGGCGACTTCAGGATGATCGGTCGCCACGATGACGCGGCTGGCGCCGGACTCGCGGGCGCGCTCCATCACGTGTACCACCATCGGCTTGCCGTGAATATCGGCCAGCGGTTTACCCGGCAAACGGGTCGAGGCGTAGCGGGCGGGAATTATAGCGATAAAACTCATGCGTGCTTCTCATCCAGCGACAGCGCGCGCGCTTCATTTTCCAACAGCACCGGAATGCCGTCGCGCAGCGGGTAAGCCAATCCGTCCGCTTTGCACACCAGTTCCTGGTTTTCTTTATTGAAATAGAGTTTGCCGTTGCATACCGGGCAGGCAACGATTTCGAGTAAACGGTGGTCCATGCATCCTCCGTAAGGGGATAGGTCATCTGGGAAAGGCTGTGAGGATAGCATAACGCCCGGCCTCAGGTTAATCACCGGTGGCACCAACCCACCGATATTTCCTCACCGCGCGGGGGCAACCGCTTGAACTGGGGCGCATCCCGGCGTAGAATTTTGTGATACAAATCACAAAAAGGCCGTAATACGTGATCAAACGTCTGCATAAAATCATCGCTCTGTTCGCTAACTTCAGCCACTGAGCCCCTTTGTAACGAGCGGCGCTGAACTTCGTTTTACCCCATCGACGGCGTCGCTCGTTATCCCACTTCCCAGCCGTCCCCCCATTCAGCGGCCAACGCCGCCGGAATGTCGCCCAGCGCAACGCGTTGCGCACCGTGCCATTTGGCCGTACGCGCGATGGCCAGCCGGATATCCTGGGCCCGCTGTTGGCCGAAGCGCACCCGCGGCTCCGCATGGAAGCTGATGATCTCAAACACTCCCTGGCGGCGGTGCGCCTTGGCGTCAATACGCCCCACCAGCTCACCGCGATGCAGCACCGGCAAGGTGAAGTAGCCATAGCGACGTTTTTCTTTCGGCGTATAACATTCCAGCCGATAGTCAAAGTTGAACAGCTCGAGCGCCCGACGCCGATCCCAAACCACGGGATCAAAAGGCGACAGCAGGCTGGTGACCGTCGATTTCAGTTTGCCCTGCTCCGCCAACGGCAGCAGTTCCGCCAGTGATTCATGCACATAGAACGGCCCTTCCAGCCCCTCTACCTGCAGCGGCGTAATCTCCCCCTGCTCCTGCAGCTCTACCAGCAAGGCTTTTGGCGCCACGCGTTTCAGCCGATAGTAGTCCGCCAACCACTCGGCGCGAAAAATGCCCAGATAGCGGCAGGTGCGGCGCAGCATCTGCCTGCGCGCCTGCTCCACAGGCAGCGTATGGCGCGCATCGTCCCAGGCCGGCAACAGCCTTTCGGTCAGATCGTAAACCCGGTGGAAGTTGCGACGCTCGGCCACCATCAGCTTGCCGGCAGTAAACAGGATCTCCAGATGTCGTTTCTCCGGTTTCCAGTCCCACCATCCGCTGTTGCCCTTTTTCTCGGCGCTGAAATCGGCGGAGCGCACCGGCCCCTGTTGTTCGATGTGCCGCAGCAGGCTGTCCATCGCCGCCTGGTGTTGCTGCACCCAGTCGGCGGAATATTTCCAGCCCATATCATGAGGCGCCAGCATGCGGTGCCGCAGCAGACCAAAATCCTCGATCGGCAGGAAACAGGCTTCGTGCGCCCAATACTCGAACAGCTTGCGGCCGGCGAGCGCCTGCTCCAGCCATTCCGGCTGATAGGCCCCCAAACGGCTGAACAACACCAGATACGGGCTGCGGGCGACGACGCTAATGGTATCGATTTGTAACAGCCCCATGCGCTGGATCGCGTTCACGACGTCATCGGGCCGAGCCTGGCGCTTAAGCCGAGAAAGCAGCCCCTGGGCGGCAAGGTGCAGCGCGCGAGCGGCGGTAAGGGAAATTATCGGGGTGGTCATCCTGATATCCGTGGCAAGTAGGCAATGGCCTGATAATAGTGGATATCGAGAGATTTATCTTCGCCAGTGCTTGCGGGTGGCGACACCGGCACTGGCGAGGAAGGAGGGTGCGATCAGAACGCGATAACGTCTGCCGCGGACAGCCCATGTGAGCTGCGATAGATCGAGAACTCTACGTTCTGACCTTCGTTCAACGACTTATTTTTGGTGTTGGCGATAGCGTTGCGATTGACATAGATTTCGTCGCTGCCATCGACCGGTGAAATAAAACCATAGCCTTCGGCCTGATTAAACCATTTCACGCGGCCCATTTTTAACACAGTATTTTTAAACATAACTTATATCCTTTTACTTGAGCATCCTTGACAACGTCATTTTTTATATTGTCTGGACGCTACCAGCCCATCCTAAAGTTTTTCGTAACAAACCTCTCGTGAGCAAAAAATAAAAAACCCGCACGAAGGCGGGCTTGTTGAACTTAATATCTTCCGCATGACTCAGCGCTGAGGCGTCACCATGGTTGTATTAAGATCTCTTATACGCGTTCCCTGTCTTCTTACAGAGCAACTACGTTGGCGGCAGCCGGCCCGCGCGGGCTGTCCTGGATGGTGTACTCGACACGCTGGCCTTCAGCCAGGGTCTTGAAACCGTCGGTCATGATAGCGGAGAAGTGTACGAATACATCTTTGCCACCGTCGTGCTGCTCAATGAAACCAAAACCTTTGCTTTCGTTGAACCACTTAACCTGACCCGTCTTCTTAGACATTACTTTTACCTTTAAATATATTTACAAAACCTGCCATAAGAGGCAATTGAGGCCATTTCAGAAACATTACTTATGGGAGGTACTTAGAAGGTTCGTCTTTGAAGCGGAATCGAATGATAACGTTTTTGGAGGAACTGCTTAACTCTAAACTCGAACATAAATAGGTCTGGATTACAGGCCGACTTGCATTTACTCATAAAACTGGCGAATGCACAAGAGGTTTATTGCATTAAATTCGCTATTACGCCCGATTTATTTTTATCCCCCTGAATACACATGACTTAATTTAACGGTCGCCGCGTCCGAACCACCGCGCCCCTCCGCTCACCAGGGCATCGTTTGCCCGCCTGTGCGCTGCAAATGAGAGCTAACGCATAAAACTCTAATATGCTTGCCGCGTCTATAACAAATCCCAAATCAGATGGCTAAACTTGAGGGGAAAACAAGGCAGACGGCTTTTTCGCCAGCACTTTTGCCGCTAAAAACACGATTTTTCAGATTATGCTGAATCAAGGAGCTATGCGCATGACCGCCCAGCAGTTCGTTTCACCTAATGAAATCCGCGCCAGATTCTCTCACGCGATGTCGGACATGTATCAAAAAGAGGTACCGCTGTACGGCGATCTGCTGGAGCTGGTGGCGGAAACCAACCGGCAGGTTCTGCGCGAAGACGCCGCACTGGCTCATCAACTGCAAATCACCGGCGAGATAGAACGCCTGGCCATGGAGCGCCACGGCGCAATCCGGGTCGGCACTGCAGGCGAGCTGACCACCCTGCGCCGCCTGTTTCGGGTGATGGGCATGGCGCCGGTCGGTTACTATGACCTGTCGGTAGCAGGCGTTCCGGTGCACTCCACCGCTTTTCGCGCCGTACACGAAGACGCTCTGCAGATCAGTCCTTTCCGCGTGTTCACCTCCCTGCTGCGCCTGGAACTGATAGAGGATCCCGCGCTGCGTGCGCTGGCCGAGCGCTTGCTGGCACGCCGCCGCATCTTTACCGATCGCTCGCTGGAGCTGATCGCGCTGCAGGAAGCGCAAGGCGGATTGAATGAAGTGCAGGCGCAGGAATTTGTCGAGCAAGCACTGGAAACTTTCCGCTGGCACAACCAAGCGACGGTCAGCGCCGAAGAATACCGGCAACTGCACGATCAGCATCGCCTGATCGCTGACGTGGTAGCGTTTAAAGGGCCACATATCAACCACCTGACACCACGCACGCTGGATATCGATCGCGTTCAGCAGGCGATGCCCGGCCGCGGTATTACGCCCAAAGCAGTCATCGAGGGCCCACCGCGCCGCCGCCGCGCGATCCTGCTGCGCCAAACCAGCTTCAAAGCGCTGGAAGAAAGCGTCGATTTCGTTGAGCACGACGGCCACGCCATCGCCGGTCATCACACCGCACGCTTCGGCGAGATCGAACAACGCGGCGTGGCGCTGACGCCTAAAGGACGCGAACTTTACGACCGTTTGCTGCAGGCGACCAACGATGCGCTACAGGCGCCGCCGAGCGAGAAGAATGCCGAGCGCTACTATCAATTGCTGGAGGAAAACTTCCGGGCGTTTCCGGACGATTACGCTACGCTGCGTGAGCAACAGCTGGCCTGGTTCCGCTATTTCCCGACCGAATGCGGCCTGGCGGCCAAAGAGTCGCTGGATAAGCACAGCACCCTGGAACAACTGATCGAGAAAGAACACGTTCGCTTCCAGCCGCTGGTGTATGAAGATTTTCTGCCGGTCAGCGCGGCGGGGATTTTCCAGTCGAATCTGGGGGACAGCCGCCACGCGCAATACAACGCGACTTCCAGCCGCGCAGCGTTTGAACAAGCGTTGGGCAGTGAGGTGATCGATGAGCTGGCACTGTATCAGCAAACCCAGCAGCGTTCGCTGGAAGCCTGCGCGCAAGCCCTGGGGCTTATCACGCTGGCGTCCTGAGATTATTTAGTCAGTAGAGATTCGATATCCTGCAGCAGTTGCTCAGCCTGAGCGGACGGTAGCACCGCATCAACCGGCAAATACCACCAATTAGGCTGGGCAAAGGCGCGACACTTCACCGCGTCCTTCTCCGTCATCAGCAGCGTCTGATCGGCTGCAGCCAGCGCCGCCAGCTGCGGCTGCTGATATTCCTGATGATCGGCAAACGCCACTTCCTGCACCACCTCGACGTTCAGTTTTTCCAACGTCGCGAAGAAACGCGGCGGATGACCGATACCCGCCATAGCCACCACGCGCGGCAGCTCGGCCACCGGGCGACGTTCACCGCTCAGCAGGTTCACCGCGTCACGCGCCTGCAGGCGCATGGCAATCTCTCCCGCCTGCGCCACGCCGCCATTGGCGACGCGCGCATCGACGCTGCCAAGCCGCGCGGCACGCTCGCGCATCGGCCCGGCCGGTAACCACCAGCCATTGCCGAAACGGCGCACGCCGTCGATGACCACCAGCTCGAAGTCACGCTGTAAGGCATAGTGCTGCAAGCCGTCGTCGGTGATGATCGCATCCAGCGGCTGGTGTTGCAGCAAGGCCTGCACCGCCTCGGCTCGCTTGGGCGCAATCGCCACGGGCGCGCCGGTGCGCTGATAAATCAGCACCGGCTCATCCCCCGCTTCGCGGGTTGAGGTATTCTGATTGAGCACCAGGGGATAGACCGCCGACTTGCCGCCGTAACCGCGCGAGACCACGCCAATGCGATAGCCCCGCTGCTGCAGGTGTTCCACCAGCCAGATCACCATCGGCGTTTTGCCGTTGCCGCCGGCAGTGAGGTTGCCCACCACCACCACCGGCACCGGTGCGCGCCAGCTTTTGCGCAGGCCGCAGCGATAGCTGAGGCGAATCAGCCAACTAAACAGGCCATACAGCCAAGAGAGCGGCAGCAGCGCCAGATAAAGCAGCGAACCGCCGGACCAGATGCGCTCAATCATTATTGACCAAACTGCATGCGGTGCAGCTGCGCATAGGCGCCCTGCCGTTCTAGCAATTCGGCGTGCTCGCCGCGTTCGACGATGCGGCCGTCCTCCACCACCAGGATCTCGTCCGCCTTCTCAATCGTCGACAGACGGTGCGCGATCACCAGCGAAGTACGGTCTTTCTGCAACTCGTCAAGCGCAGCTTGAATAGCACGTTCGGACTCGGTATCCAGCGCAGAAGTCGCCTCATCCAGGATCAGGATCGGACAGTCACGCAGTAACGCACGCGCGATGGCGATACGCTGACGTTGGCCGCCGGACAGCATTACGCCGTTCTCACCGATCACCGTATCCAAGCCGTTCTCCATCTTGTTGATGAAGTCCATCGCGTACGCCATTTCTGCCGCTTTCTCAATCTGCTCGCGGCTGTATTCGCTCTCGCGCGCATAGGCGATGTTATTGGCGATGGTGTCGTTGAACAGATGCACGTTTTGCGAGACCAGCGCCACCTGATTACGCAGTGAGGCCAGGGTATATTCGCGCAGATCGTGGCCATCCATCAGAATTTCGCCTTCCTGGATATCGTAGAAACGCGTCAACAGGTTGGCGATGGTGGATTTCCCCGAACCGGAACGGCCCACCAATGCAACGGTCTTGCCTTCAGCGATTTTCAGGTTGATATCACGCAGCGCCGGCGTTTCCTTGGATGGGTAGTAGAAGGTAACGTTACGGAATTCGATATCGCCTTTCGCACGCTTCACTTCGCGGGTACCGGTGTCTTTTTCCTGTTCCATATCCAAAATGGAGAACAGCGTCTGACAGGCCGCCATCCCGCGTTGGAACTGGGCATTGACATTGGTCAGCGACTTCAGCGGGCGCATCAGCGCGATCATCGACGAGAACACCACAGTAATAGTACCGGCGGTCAGGGTTGCCATCACGCTTGGGAAGCTGGCGGCAAACAGTACGAACGCCAGGGCCAGCGAAGCGATCAGCTGTATGATCGGATCGGAAATCGAAGACGCGGAGACCAGTTTCATGCCCTGTTGACGCATGCGGTTGCTGACCGAGTTAAAGCGCTCGGTTTCCACCTGCTGGCCACCGAAGATCAGCACTTCCTTATGGCCTTTCAGCATCTGCTCGGCGCTGGTGGTCACCTGCCCCATGGTGTTCTGCATGTTCTTGCTGATGTTACGGAAACGCTTGGACACCAGGCGAATGGCGATGGAAACGATCGGCGCCAGCACGATCAGGATCACCGACAGCTGCCAGCTGTAGTAGAACATCATGATGAACAGGCCAATGATCGAGGCCCCTTCACGCACCACGGTCACCAGCGCACTGGAAGAGGAGGAAGCCACCTGCTCGGAATCATAGGTAATGCGCGACAGCAAAGTCCCGGTAGACTGCTGATCGAAGAAGGCCACCGGCATTCTCATCATGTGGCCAAACAGGCGGCGGCGCATCTGCATCACCACCATGCCGGAAACCCAGGAAATGCAGTAGCTTGAAACAAAGCTGGTCACGCCGCGCATCAGCATCAGCGCAATCACCGCCAGCGGCATCCACACCAGCACGCTGCTGTCGGTTTTTCCAAACCCATCGTCCAATAGCGGTTTAAGCAGAGACAGCATCAGCGTGTCACCCGCTGCGTTCATAATCAACGCAATGGCGGCCACAATCAGCCCGGTCTTAAAAGGAGTGATCATCGGCCAGAGTCGACGGAAAGTCTGCCAGGTCGAGAGATCTTTATCATTCATCATGCAAATACCAGCATCGGAAGAAATAGCGGCCTATTTTACTCATTATCACCCTCTACGCCAAACCGCTGATGGTACCAACGGGGCATTAATTGTTCGCGAAAGCCTTTAATTTGCCAATCGTTGTCGAAAAAAAGTACCGATAACTGGCCAGAGCGCGTCGTATCACGCCATATAATGCCATTTGCCCGGTATCTGGCGACCACTTTACGCGCAGGCAAACGCCATTTGTTGTAACGAGATGCAGACGCCAGCGCCGCCTCAGGATTGACCGCGCGCAGAAACGGCGGTGTGGAAGAGGTTCTGCTGCCATGGTGCCCCACCTGCAATATCGTGGCCGCTAGACGGTCGCGCCGCAATCGAATCAGCTGTGCCTCCGCTTTCTTTTCCGCGTCGCCGGTAAGCAGCAGGCTGTATTGCCCGTCGTCGATACGAATCACGCAGGAGTCGTCATTGACCGGCCTTTTGAGCGTTCTCGGCGGCCACAGCACCTCGAATTGCAACGACTGCCAACGCCAACGCTCACCGGCGACGCAGGGCAAGTGCCCCACCCCGCGTATCGGGCTACGCACCGTCGCCTGTGGAAACGCACTCTGTACCGTCGGCAGCCCGCCGATATGATCGAGATGATCATGGCTGATAATGATCTGTTCCAATTCAATTCCTCGCCAGTTCAACATCGGCAAAATATGTCGTTCGGCGGCGCTGCCGCCCGGCCAACGATCGCCGGTATCGTACAGTATTCCCTTGCCGTTTTGCTCAATGACCACCGCCAAGCCGTGCCCGACATCGAGCATATCGACTCGCCAGCGGTATCCCGGCTCTTTTTCCCGCCACAGCACACAGCATATCGCTATCGTCGCCAGCCCCGGGGCATAACGCCGCCACCAATGAAAGCGCCAACAGATAACGATAAGCCATCCCGCTATGCTGGCCAGCAGCGAGGCAGCCCCCAAATCCACCCAACCGCGTTGCAGGTAATTCAGCGGCACAAACACCCAGCTCAACGTGAAATCGGCCAACCACCAAAGCCCGTAACTTAGCGAGGGGAAGACGCCGCCGATCACCGCCAGCAAAATCAACGGCACCGTCACCAATGAGACGATCGGCACCGCCCAAAGATTGGCCGGCAACGAGGTCAGCGTCAGGCCTAAAAACAGTGCGACCTGCATCGGCACCAGTAGCAGCGTCATGCCGAGCTGAATATGCAGCCAGCGTACCGGCGCCCAATACCACGCCGACCGGAATCGCTCACCGATCGGCGCCCATTCAAACCAAAAAATCAGGCAACCTACCGCCAGCACCGACAGCCAGAAACTGTCTGACAATACCGCCAGCGGATCGCACAGCAAAATCAGCCCGATACACCATAGCCACACCTGCCAGGAAGAACAATGAACGCCGCGCAAGCGCAGCAGCATCCACAGGGTCATCGCCAACGCGGTGCGTACCGCCGGCGGCTGGGCGCCCACCAACCAGACATAGATCAGCGTCGCCACCCAGCCTGCGACCAGCGGAAAGCGATAGCCAATCAGATGGGCGGGAAGAAAAAACTGCAGCGCACGCAGCACCGCCCAAAACAAAATGGCGACCATCGCCACATGAAGCCCTGAAATGGCCATTAAGTGCGCAATGCCGGTTTTCAGCATCAGCGTGCGCAAAGCCTGTTCAAGTGCGGTTCGTTCCCCAAAAGCCAGCGCCAGCAATACCGCCTTGTAACGCAATTCACCGATGTTGGTTTCCGCATGGCTGATTATGCGCTGGCGCAGGCCGCAATCGCCATCCAGCAAACGAGCCTGCCTGACCTGCGCGGTCAAGGGTTGGCGCTGCGCGATTGCCCAACGCTGGCTGTCAAAGCCGCCTTCATTGAGCTTACCGTGCACCGGCCGCAAACGCAGTTTCAACTGCCAACGCTGCCCGGCGCACAGCCGCTGCCGTTCTGGGGCCCACGTCGTGGTAAACGCCAGCGCAGGCACCAACCAATGGCCGTCGACTCGTTCGATGCGCATCAGCGTCTGCTTACTGGCGGCAGGCTCCAGTGCGACGCTGCTCACCTGTACCACCGCCGTTACATCCGGCATGCGGCTTAGGTGCTCCATTTGCCCAAGCAGGCTTCCGGCGTTGAAAACCGCCCATATGAATCCCAAACCCAGGCAGGCCAAATAGCGGCAGATCGGCCAACGGGTGCGCAGCAGTAAACAGGCGACAAACAGCATCGGCCACAGCAGCCATGGCTCTGGCAACCGCGGTAAAACCAGCAGCGGCAGGATGCCGCAGATGACGGCGAATATCGCCAGATCCAGCGAAATTTTGATCGCTCTTCTCCCTTCGGCTCCACCATGAGCAAAAACGCGTCACGGTAAGCAAGCAGGATCGTTGAGGCGATATGTCGCCGCCAGCGGGCTTTAACGAAGATGCGGTGAGCATGGCAGGATAAGAGAGGCCTATGCAGCAGCCACACCGCAAATGCGGCGCAGTACGCAATTCACGAGCGTATCATGGAGAATCGCAGGCGAAAAAAAACGGCGCCTTAAAGGCACCGTTTTATATTCTTTACAAGCAACAACGCTATGAGCAGTCAGCGACTAGCCATAGATATTGGCGCGGTCACGCAACTCTTTGCCGGGTTTGAAGTGAGGAACGTACTTGCCGTCCAGCTCAACTTTGTCACCGGTTTTCGGATTGCGGCCTACACGCGGGGCACGGTAGTGAAGAGAAAAACTGCCGAATCCGCGGATCTCAATGCGTTCGCCCTCGGCCAGCGTTGCGGCCATGTGCTCAAGCATCTCTTTCACTGCATCCTCAACGGCCTTCGCCGGAATATGAGATTGCTGGCCAGCAAGTCTTTCAATAAGTTCAGACTTGGTCATAGTACCTCCAAGCTTTGCAGCTAAACTACCGTATCGGGGCGGTCAAAAACCGCCCCCCGTCATTACTCGCCTTTAGCCGCTTTGAAAGCTTCAGCCATTGCGTTAGAGAAGTTGCCTTCTTCCTGTTTGTTGTTAACAGTAGCGATGGCGTCTTTCTCGTCAGCTTCGTCCTTAGCACGTACGGACAGGCTTACAACGCGGTTCTTACGGTCAACGCCGGTGAATTTGGCTTCAACTTCGTCACCTACGTTCAGAACCAGAGTTGCATCTTCAATGCGGTCGCGAGAGGCTTCAGATGCACGCAGGTAACCTTCTACGCCGCCTGCCAATTCAACTGTAGCACCTTTGGCGTCAACTGCAGTGACTTTACCAGTAACAATAGCACCTTTCTTGTTCATAGACAGGTAGTTATTGAACGGGTCTTCAGCCAGCTGCTTCACGCCCAGGGAGATACGCTCGCGCTCTGCGTCAACTTGCAGAACAACCGCTGCGATTTCGTCGCCTTTCTTGTATTCACGTACTGCTTCTTCGCCTGCAACGTTCCAGGAGATGTCAGACAGGTGAACCAGGCCGTCGATGCCGCCGTCCAGGCCGATGAAGATACCGAAGTCAGTGATAGACTTGATTTTACCTTCAACGCGGTCGCCCTTGTTGTGGGTTTCTGCGAACTGCTGCCATGGGTTGGATTTGCACTGCTTCAGGCCCAGGGAGATACGACGACGTTCTTCATCGATGTCCAGAACCATCACTTCCACTACGTCGCCCACGTTAACAACTTTGGACGGATGGATGTTTTTGTTGGTCCAATCCATTTCAGAAACGTGTACCAGACCTTCAACACCTTCTTCGATTTCTACGAAGCAGCCGTAATCAGTCAGGTTGGTTACACGACCAGTCAGCTTGGTGCCTTCTGGGTAACGTTTCGCGATAGCAACCCATGGATCTTCGCCCAGCTGTTTCAGGCCCAGGGATACACGAGTACGCTCGCGGTCGAACTTCAGCACTTTAACAGTGATTTCATCGCCAACATTGACGATTTCGCTTGGGTGCTTAACGCGTTTCCAAGCCATGTCAGTGATGTGCAGCAGGCCGTCTACGCCGCCCAGATCAACGAATGCACCGTAGTCAGTGAGGTTCTTAACGATACCTTTAACTTCCATGCCTTCCTGCAGGTTTTCCAGCAGTTGATCGCGCTCAGCGCTGTTCTCGGATTCGATAACCGCACGGCGAGAAACGACAACGTTGTTGCGCTTCTGATCCAGCTTGATGACTTTGAACTCAAGCTCTTTGCCTTCCAGGTGCAGAGTGTCACGTACCGGACGCACGTCAACCAGGGAACCTGGCAGGAACGCGCGGATGCCGTTCAGCTCGACGGTGAAGCCACCCTTCACTTTGCCGTTGATAACACCGGTTACAGTCTCAGCTTCTTCGTAGGCTTTTTCCAGCGTGATCCAAGCTTCGTGACGCTTAGCTTTCTCACGGGACAGCAGGGTTTCACCGAAGCCGTCTTCAACAGCATCCAGAGCAACGTCAACTTCGTCACCAACCTGGATTTCCAGCTCGCCCTGGGCGTTTTTGAATTGCTCAGCCGGGATGGCAGACTCAGATTTCAGACCGGCGTCAACCAGTACGATATCTTTGTCGATAGCAACAACGACGCCACGAACGATGGAACCCGGGCGGGTTTCGATTTCTTTTAAGGATTCTTCAAAGAGTTGAGCGAAAGATTCAGTCATGTTGTTAATCTTCAGGGTTCTTTAGTTTAACGTCCATTTAGCGTCCCGCCGAATGGGGTTGTTTCACATACCCCGCCATTGGCTCCATGCCGACAGGGTTTAAGGTTACAGGGGTAAAATTTTACCCGATATATTGCGATACCGCTATGACAAATATGACAAAAAGCCAATAGCGCCGCCGCGCTTATTGCTGCGGCAACGCCAACACTTTCTGTGCATACGTCAACGCCTGCCGGATCACTTCTTCGATCGACATGCTGGTAGAATCCAGCACGAGGGCGTCAGAAGCGGGCACCAGAGGCGCGATAGGCCGATTACGGTCACGGTCGTCCCGTTCCTTTATCTCGGCTAAAAGACGTTCAAAGTTAACATTAAAGCCCTTCTCCTGCAACTGCAGCATGCGGCGGTGCGCGCGCTCCTCCGAGCTGGCGTCGAGGAAAATCTTGACCGGCGCGTCCGGGAACACCACCGTGCCCATATCGCGACCATCGGCAATCAGGCCGGGCGCTTCGCGGAATGCGCGCTGGCGACGCAGCAACGCCTCGCGCACGCGCGGAAACGCCGCCGCTTGCGACGCGGTGTTGCCGACGGTTTCGGTGCGGATCTCATTGCTGACGTCCTCACCTTCCAAAATCACCTGCAGCTTGCCGTCCTGGGCAACGAAGCGAACATCGAGATGTGCGGCCAGCGGAACCAGCGCTTCCTCAGAAGTGATATCCACCTGATGATGCAACGCCGCCAGCGCCAGCACGCGATAGATCGCGCCGGAGTCCAGCAAACGCCAACCAAGGGACTCGGCCAACGCTTTACACAGCGTGCCTTTGCCTGCGCCACTTGGTCCATCAACGGTTATCACCGGGGCTGTAGCCGTCATTTCTCTCTCCTTCAGGTAGAAAACCTCACAGAGGCACGGTGAGCTTCGACGCGAAGCCCGTGCGCCCTGTCACCTGCCCAATCAGGGGCAAATACGGTGGCGTATTATACGCTGCCCTACGGCGATCTGTTACCCTGGAACTGTCCGGTTGTTGAAAATAAGCGCACAACCGCGAAAAAGTATAGAAGAAACGCCGGTCGCCAAAGGTTAAAAACGATAAAGGCCCACAAAGGGGCCTTAAAATAAACGATTTGACGGGTTACGCCGGCTGGCTGATGCGCGCCAGCTGTTCGAAATAGTCCGGGAAGGTTTTCGCGGTGCATTTCGGATCGAGAATGGTGACCGGAGTATCCGACAGCGCCACCAGCGAGAAACACATCGCCATGCGGTGATCGTTGTAGGTGCCGATCTCGGCAAACTGCAGTTTGGCCGGCGGCACAACGTGAATATAGTCTTCGCCTTCGTCCACTTCCGCCCCCACTTTACGCAGCTCGGTCGCCATCGCCGCCAGACGGTCGGTCTCCTTCACCCGCCAGTTGTAGATATTGCGAATGGTGGTCGGCCCCTCGGCGAACAGCGCCGCGGTGGCGATGGTCATCGCCGCGTCCGGAATGTGGTTCATGTCCATGTCGATGCCGCGCAGTTCACCGCGGCTGCACTCGATGAAATCGTCGCCCCAGGTAATGCGCGCGCCCATTTTCTCCAGCACGTCGGCAAACTTGGTGTCACCCTGCACGCTTTTGCGGCCGATGCCGGTCACGCGCACGGTGCCGCCCTTGATCGCCGCCGCTGCCAGGAAGTAGGAGGCGGAAGAGGCGTCCCCCTCAACCAGGTAATCGCCCGGCGCGATATACGTCTGGCGCCCCTGGATATGGAACACCCGGTAGTTGTCGTGGCTCACCGATACGCCGAAGGTGCGCATCAGATGCAGCGTGATGTCGATGTACGGCTTGGAAACCAGCTCGCCCTTGATGTGGATCTGCGTATCCTGCGGCGCCAGCGGCGCGGTCATCAGCAACGCAGTCAGGAACTGGCTGGAGACGCTGCCGTCAACGGTGACGTCGCCGCCCTGGAAGCCGCCGCGCAGGCGAATCGGTGGGTAATCGGTCTGCTCGAGGTAATCAATCTGCGCCCCGCCCTGGCGCAACGCGTCCACCAGATGGCCGATCGGGCGCTCTTTCATGCGCGGTTCGCCGGTCAACACCACGTCGCCCTCGCCGAGGCACAGCGCCGCCGCCAATGGGCGCATCGCCGTCCCGGCGTTGCCGAGGAACAGTTCCAGCGGCCGATCGGCCACCAGCGGCCCGGCCACGCCGGTCACTTCGCACACGGTGCGATCGGCGGAAAGCTGATAGTTCACGCCCAACGCCTGCAGCGCGTTCAGCATATGACGCACGTCGTCGCTGTCCAGCAGGTTGGTCAGCCGGGTCGAGCCTTTCGCCAGCGCCGCCAGCAGCAGAGCGCGGTTAGAAACGCTCTTGGAGCCGGGTAAGTTGACGGTGCCATTGACCAGGGCGACCGGGTGTAACGTCAGGGAATCCACCATGTGAACAAAACTCTCCAATTCTGATAAACGAAACGGCTCCGGAATAATGCCGGAGCCGCTTTAATGCAAAAGGACAACAGCCTGAGCAGCCCGCGCCTGGCGGGCTGACGGAATCAACCGTGACGACGTTCGAAGTCGGTCATGAAGTCGGTCAGCGCCTGCACGCCGGCCAGCGGCATGGCATTGTAAATAGAAGCGCGCATGCCGCCAACTACCCGGTGGCCTTTCAGCGCCTGCAGGCCGATGGCCTCGGCTTCGCTGAGGAACACCTTGTCCAGCGCCGCATCGGCCAACTGGAACGGCACGTTCATCCAGGAACGGTTGGCGATCGCCACCTGGCTGCGGTAGAAGTCGGATTTATCGATGGTCGCGTACAGCAGTTCGGCCTTGGCCTGATTGCGTTTCTGCATCTCCACCAGGCCGCCCTGCTCTTTCAGCCATTTGAACACCAGCCCGGACAGATACCAAGCGAAGGTCGGTGGGGTGTTGAACATCGAGTCGTTCTCGGCCAGCACGGTGTAATCGAGGATCGACGGCACTTCTTTGCGCGCCTTGCCCAGCAGATCGTCGCGCACGATCACCAGCGTCAGGCCGGCCGGGCCGATATTTTTCTGCGCGCCGGCGTAAATCACGCCAAAACGGCTGACGTCGAGCGGGCGGGACAGAATGGTCGAGGAGTAATCGCCGATCACCACCTTGTCGCCGAAGTCCGGCGTTTCATCGATGGCCACGCCGTCGATGGTCTCATTCGGGCAATAGTGCACATAAGCCGCGTCGGCGTTGAGTTGCCACTCTTTCATCGGCTTGATGCCGCTCAGGCCGTCGATGCGGGTTTTCACGTCGATGACGTTCGGGGTGCAATACTTCTCCGCTTCCTTGATGGCGCTGTGCGCCCAATAACCGCCGTCGATATAGTCGGCGGTGGTCTTGTCGCCCAGCAGGTTCAGCGGCAGCGCGGCAAACTGCCCGCGGGCGCCGCCGTGGCAAAACAGCACTTTATAGTTGGAGGGGACTTTCAGCAGATCGCGCAGATCCTGTTCCGCCTGCTCAGCAACGGCGATGAACTCTTTGCTGCGGTGACTGATCTCCATCACTGACGTGCCCAGCCCGTGCCAGTTGCACAGTTCCTGTTCCGCACGACGCAACACTTCCACCGGCAGCATCGCCGGGCCAGAGCTAAAATTATAAACCTGAGTCATTTCCCCTCACCACATTCACTGTTCGCCGCAGAAAAGCGACCTGTCGAAAAGACGCCCGAAGTTAACGCTCGCGTTAACCAACCCATCGGTTTTATCACTCACGCCCCATGGCTGCAACGCTTATTCGCCCGTCGGCGGCAAACGGCCGCGCCGGGTGATGACAGGCTCTGCGGCCGTCGCGATTGTTTGGACGATAAAACCCTGCGACATGGGGAAATTCAGCGGGTTAACGCGGTGTTTTATGCTGTATTCAGCCAAGATGGCTGCGGGAGTCCGGTCGGCCCCCGCAGAGAAGAAAACGATCAGTATTGATTGAACATCTGCTGGATCTGCTTCGCGTCTTTGGTTTGCGTCAGCGCCAGCTGCAGCAGTATGCGCGCTTTTTGCGGATTCAGCGTGCCGGCGGCCACAAAGCCGTACTTGGCGTCGTCCACTTCCGCATCTTCGGTGGTGGCGCCGGTCGGCACGCGCGATGAACGCACTACCGCCACACCGTGGTGCGCCGCCGTCGCCAGGGTGTCGAACACCGTTTTATACAGATTGCCGTTGCCGACCCCGGCGCTGACGATGCCCTGGTAGCCTTCGGCGATCAGCGCCTTGGCCGGCGCATCGGAGGCGTTGGCATAGTTGTAGACGATGCCGACCTTCGGCAGTTCGCTCAGCTTGCTGACGTCGAACGGCGTATCCCGGGTATGCTTACGCTGCGGCGAGCGCTGGTAATCGACCTTGCCGTTATGGATATAGCCCAGCGGGCCGTAGTTCGGCGACTGGAAGGTCTGCACGGCGGTGGTGTTGGTCTTGGTGACGTCGCGCGCATCCAGCACCGTGTCATTCATCGCCACCAGCACCCCGCGGTTGGCCGATTGCGGATCCGCCGCCGTCACCACCGCGTTATACAGGTTGAACGGGCCGTCAGCGCTCATCGCCGTCGCCGGGCGCATCGCCCCCACCAGCACCACCGGCTTGTCGCACTTCACCGTCAGATCGAGGAAATAGGCCGTCTCTTCCAGCGTATCGGTGCCGTGGGTGATGACGAAGCCGTCGGTTTTGCCGCAGTCGGCGTCAAGTTTCTTCGCCAGCGTCAGCCAAACCTGATCGTTCATGTCCTGCGAGCCGATGTTCACCACCTGCTCCCCCTGCACGTTGGCGATGTTTTTCAGCGCCGGCACCGCATCGACCAATGCCTCGACGCCCAGCTTGCCCGCCGTATAGTTGGATTTCGTCGCCGAATCGCCGCCGCCGGCGATGGTGCCGCCGGTCGCCAGCAGAGTGATGCTGGGCAGCGCCAGCGCCGAGGCGCTGAAGCCGGTCAACAGGAGGGTTAACACGCTGAGTTTCACTGATTTCATTAGATTTCTCCGTGACAGATAACTCGCTGAATTATGGCCTTTATCCTTAAAAAAACTGTGACTTTGCCACCGCTTTAGGAATACGTGGAGCTCCAGCGTAAAACCCCGTATCATTGCGCGTTTTTAGTACGCGCAAAAAGTGAAGACAATGACGCAAACTTTTATCCCCGGTAAAGACGCCGCCCTGGAAGACTCCATCGCCCGTTTCCAGCAGAAATTGAGCGATCTCGGTTTCAACATCGAAGAAGCCTCCTGGCTGAACCCGGTGCCGCACGTGTGGTCGGTGCACATTCGCGATCGCGATTGCCCGCTGTGCTTCACCAACGGCAAAGGCGCCAGCAAAAAAGCCGCGCTGGCCTCCGCGCTGGGTGAATATTTCGAGCGCCTGTCCACCAACTACTTCTTCGCCGATTTCTATCTGGGCAAGCAGATCGCCGAAGGCGACTTCGTGCACTACCCGAATGAGAAATGGTTCCCGATCCCTGAAGACGACGCGCTGCCGGCCGGCATCCTCGACGAACGCCTGCACGCCTTCTACGATCCGCAGCAAGAGCTGAGCGCCAGCGATCTTGTCGATCTGCAATCCGGCAACGCCGATCGCGGCGTGTGTGCGCTGCCGTTTACCCGTCAGTCCGATCAGCAAACCGTGTACATCCCGATGAACATCATCGGCAACCTGTATGTTTCCAACGGCATGTCCGCCGGCAACACCGCCAACGAAGCGCGGGTGCAGGGCCTGTCGGAAGTGTTCGAGCGCTATGTGAAAAACCGCATCATCGCCGAATCCATCAGCCTGCCGGCGATCCCGGACGAAGTGCTGAACCGCTACCCGGGCGTGGTGGAAGCCATCGCCAAGCTGGAAGAGGAAGGTTTCCCGATCCTCTCCTACGACGCCTCGCTGGGCGGCAACTATCCGGTGATCTGCGTGGTGCTGTTCAACCCGACCAACGGCACCTGCTTCGCCTCGTTCGGCGCGCACCCGGACTTCGGCGTGGCGCTGGAGCGCACGGTGACCGAACTGCTGCAGGGCCGCAGCCTGAAAGATCTCGACGTGTTCACCGCGCCGACCTTCGATGACGAAGAAGTGGCGGAACACACCAACCTGGAAACGCACTTCATCGACTCCAGCGGCCTGATCTCCTGGGATCTGTTCAAGCAGGATGCGGACTATCCGTTCGTTGACTGGAGCTTCAGCGGCAGCACCCAGGAAGAGTTCGCCACCCTGATGAGCATCTTCGACAAAGAAGACGCGGAAGTGTACATCGCCGACTACGAGCACCTGGGCGTCTATGCTTGCCGCATCATCGTGCCGGGCATGTCCGATATCTACCCGGCAGAAGACCTGCTGCTGGCCAACAACAGCATGGGCGCGCACCTGCGCGATACGCTGCTGGCGCTGCCGGGCAGCGAGTGGGAACCGGAAGAATACCTGGCGCTGATCGAGCAGTTGGACGACGAAGGGCTGGACGACTTCACCCGCGTACGCGAACTGCTGGGCATTGCCAGCGGCAAAGACAACGCCTGGCATACCCTGCGCGTGGGCGAGTTGAAGTCGATGCTGGCGCTGGCGGGCGGCGATCTGGATCAGGCGCTGATCTGGACCGAATGGACGCAGGATTTCAACGCCTCGGTGCTGAACCCGGCGCGCAGCAACTACTACCGCTGCCTGCAAACGTTGCTGCTGCTGGCGCAGGAGCCTGAACGCGAAGCGGCGCAGTACTACACCGCGTTCGTGAAGATGTACGGCCAGGAAGCGGTCGACGCCGCCTCCGCCGCCATCAGCGGTGAAGAGCGCTTCAACGGGCTGTTCACCGTCGATGCCGATCTGGAGGCGCTGCCGGCCCATCAGGCGCTGCTGGCGGCCTACGAGAAGCTGCAGGCTGCCAAACGCCGCCACTGGGCCAAGGCCTAAGCATCATCAGGGGATACTGCCACTTTGGGAGTACCCCTGCTGCCAAACGCCGCACTTCGTTGCGGCGTTTTCATTTTTGCGGTGTATTTCAACGCATTCGGTTTTATTTTCTCGCCGTAAAATTGGCGGTTAAACGACCATAAAAATAAATAAACCGTCAATTGTTGCCGGACGGTGAAATAATAATTAACCGATAATTAAACTTTCAGCGCTGCGCGGCGACAAAACGCCTAAAAATTTAACTTTACCCTACGCCGTCCACCCGGTGAATTCAAAAAATTTTGCAAACATTAAAAAAATGTTTTTACTTAAAAATCAATAAGTTAACCATAAAAACCACACAAAAAACACGCCATTTTGCCGCTCTACTTCCCCGCCTTATGATCCAAATCAAATTTTCCCCTATACTGCTTTGCTAGTATCTCATTGCGTTGTTTTAACCCTTAAGAGCGAGAGTTAGTTTGAAAACTGACAGCCCCTTCGATCTGATTTTACCTGCGGCCACGGCGAAAATCGCTGAAGATGCCGGCGTGTATAAAGCCACCAAACATCCGCTGAAAACGTTTTATTTGGCGATCACCGCCGGTGTCTTCATTTCCATCGCCTTCGTCTTCTACATCACGGCGACCACCGGCACCGCCGGCGTGCCTTTCGGGCTGGCGAAACTGGTCGGCGGCATCTGCTTCTCTCTCGGGTTAATGCTGGTGGTGGTATCGGGCGCCGACCTGTTCACCTCTACCGTACTTATCGTCATCGCCAAGGCCAGCGGCCGCATCAGCTGGGGCCAGTTGGGTGCCAACTGGCTGAACGTTTATCTCGGCAACCTGGTCGGCGCGCTGTTTTTCGTGGCGCTGATCTGGTTCTCCGGTGAATATATGGTCGCCAACGGCCAGTGGGGCCTGAATGTCCTGCAAACCGCAGACCACAAGCTACATCACACCTTTATCGAAGCCGTGTGCCTCGGCATTCTGGCTAACCTGATGGTCTGCCTGGCGGTCTGGATGAGCTACTCCGGCCGCACCCTGACCGACAAGATGTTCGCCATGGTGCTGCCGGTCGGGATGTTTGTCGCCAGCGGCTTCGAGCACAGCATCGCCAACATGTTTATGATCCCTATGGGCATCGTGGTCAAACACTTCGCCACGCCGGAGTTCTGGCAAGCCGTAGGGGCGGTACCTGAGCAATTCGCTCATCTGACAGTAAGCAACTTCATCATCGACAACCTGATTCCGGTCACCATCGGCAACATCATCGGCGGCGGCCTGCTGGTTGGGTTGACTTACTGGGTAATTTATCTGCGCGGGGGTCGCGAACAGCACTAAGCTGTGAGTTACCGCGCGCAGAGTTAGAAATCCACAATCAAAGGTAGGTGTACAATGACCGAACTTAACGAGAAATTAGCCAACGCTTGGGAAGGTTTCAGCAAGGGTGACTGGCAGAATGAAGTCAACGTTCGTGACTTCATCCAGAAAAACTACACGCCTTATGAAGGTGACGAATCCTTCCTGGCTGGCGCCACTCAGGCCACCACCACCTTGTGGGACAAGGTTATGGAAGGGATCAAACTGGAAAACCGCACTCACGCGCCGGTTGATTTCGACACCAACGTTGCTGCAACCATCATTTCTCACGACGCGGGTTACATCGCCAAAGAGCTGGAAACCATCGTAGGCCTGCAGACCGACGCGCCTCTGAAACGCGCGCTGATCCCGTTCGGCGGCATCAAAATGGTCGAAGGTTCGTGCAAAGTGTACGGCCGCGAGCTGGATCCGCAGCTGAAAAAAGTGTTCACCGAATACCGTAAAACCCACAACCAGGGTGTATTCGACGTTTACACCAAAGACATCCTGAACTGCCGTAAGTCCGGCGTGCTGACCGGTCTGCCAGATGCCTACGGCCGCGGCCGCATCATCGGCGACTACCGCCGCGTGGCGCTGTACGGTATCGACTTCCTGATGGCCGACAAGCTGAACCAGTTCAAATCGCTGCAGGAAAAACTGGAAAACGGCGAAGACCTGGAAATGACCATCCAGCTGCGCGAAGAGATCGCTGAACAGCATCGCGCTCTGGCTCAGATCAAAGAGATGGCCGCCAAATACGGTTACGACATCTCCGGCCCGGCCACCAGCGCGCAAGAAGCGGTGCAGTGGACCTACTTCGGCTACCTGGCCGCGGTAAAATCCCAGAACGGCGCCGCCATGTCCTTCGGCCGCGTGTCCACCTTCCTCGACGTGTTCATCGAGCGCGACATCAAGGCGGGCAAACTGACCGAAGAGCAAGCGCAGGAACTGATCGACCATCTGGTGATGAAACTGCGTATGGTGCGCTTCCTGCGTACCCCTGAGTACGATGAGCTGTTCTCCGGCGACCCAATCTGGGCGACTGAATCCCTGGCCGGTATGGGCGTCGACGGCCGCACCCTGGTCACCAAAAACAGCTTCCGCTTCCTGAACACCCTGTACACCATGGGGCCGTCTCCGGAGCCGAACATGACCATCCTGTGGTCTGAGAAGCTGCCGCTGAACTTCAAGAAATTCGCGGCGAAAGTGTCCATCGACACCTCTTCCGTTCAGTACGAAAACGACGACCTGATGCGCCCTGACTTCAACAACGATGACTACGCCATCGCTTGCTGCGTCAGCCCGATGATCGTCGGCAAACAAATGCAGTTCTTCGGCGCCCGCGCCAACCTGGCGAAAACCATGCTGTACGCCATCAACGGCGGCGTTGACGAAAAACTGAAAATGCAGGTCGGCCCGAAAGAAGCGCCGATGATGGACGAAGTGCTGGACTATGACAAAGTCATGGCCCGCATGGACCACTTTATGGATTGGCTGGCCAAGCAGTACGTGACCGCGCTGAACATCATTCACTACATGCACGACAAGTACAGCTACGAAGCTGCGCTGATGGCCCTGCATGACCGTGACGTTTATCGCACCATGGCTTGCGGCATCGCCGGCCTGTCCGTTGCAGCCGACTCCCTGTCCGCCATCAAGTATGCGAAAGTCACCACCATTCGCGACGAAGACGGCCTGGCTATCGACTTCAAAGTGGAAGGCGAGTATCCGCAGTTCGGTAACAACGACGCCCGCGTCGATGACATCGCTTGTGACCTGGTGGAACGTTTCATGAAGAAAATTCAGAAACTGCGCACCTACCGCAACGCGGTACCGACCCAGTCCGTACTGACCATCACCTCCAACGTGGTGTACGGTAAGAAAACCGGTAACACCCCGGATGGCCGCCGCGCAGGCGCACCATTCGGCCCAGGTGCCAACCCGATGCACGGCCGCGACCAGAAAGGCGCAGTAGCCTCCCTGACCTCGGTAGCCAAACTGCCGTTTGCCTATGCGAAAGACGGGATCTCCTACACCTTCTCCATCGTGCCTAACGCGCTGGGTAAAGACGACGACGTGCGTAAAGCCAACCTGGCGGGCCTGATGGATGGTTACTTCCACCATGAAGCCTCCATCGAAGGCGGCCAGCACCTGAACGTCAACGTGATGAACCGCGAAATGCTGCTGGATGCGATGGAAAACCCTGAGAAATACCCTCAGCTGACCATCCGCGTTTCCGGTTACGCCGTGCGCTTCAACTCGCTGACCAAAGAGCAACAGCAGGACGTGATTACTCGTACCTTCACTCAAACGATGTAATACGCCAACCGGGCGGGAAACCGCCCGGTGCCAACGTCGGGGCCGGCTCTGCCGGCCCTTTTCTCCCACCGCTCTCCCCTGACTCTGTACGAGTCTGTTTTGCCGGACATCTATACTGAATGGATAGCCGGCAAAACAGTTATCCGGCAACTGACCGGCCGACAGGCATCATTACCCCCGGTGGCGGGCTCACCCCGCCACTGCATCGCAGATACCTGGCCGGCGGCCACGCGCCTATTTTTAGACTGCGTTTGACAGTCAATATTGGAGAAAACCCCGCAATGTCAGTAACTGGTCGCATCCACTCCTTCGAATCCTGCGGCACCGTCGACGGGCCAGGGATCCGCTTTATCGTCTTCTTCCAGGGCTGCCTGATGCGCTGCCTCTATTGCCATAACCGCGATACCTGGGATACCCACGGCGGCAAAGAAGTGACCGTCGAAGAGCTGATGAAAGACGCGGTGGCCTACCGCCACTTCATGAACGCCTCCGGCGGCGGCGTGACCGCGTCCGGCGGCGAGGCGATCCTGCAGGCTGAATTCGTGCGCGACTGGTTCCGCGCCTGCCACGCCGAAGGCATCAATACCTGCCTGGACACCAATGGCTTCGTGCGCCGCTACGATCCGGTGATTGACGAGCTGCTGGACACCACCGATCTGGTGATGCTGGACCTGAAACAGATGAACGACGAGATCCACCAGAACCTGGTCGGCGTCTCCAACCACCGCACGCTGGAATTCGCCCGCTATCTGGCGAAACGCAACCAGCGCACCTGGATCCGCTACGTGGTGGTGCCGGGTTGGTCAGACGACGATAAGTCGGCGCACCTGCTGGGCGAGTTCACCAAAGACATGAGCAACATCGAGAAAATCGAGCTGCTGCCCTACCACGAGCTGGGCAAGCACAAATGGATAGCGATGGGGGAAGAGTACAAGCTGGACGGCGTTCATCCGCCGAAGGCCGAGACCATGGATCGCGTCAAAGGTATCCTGGAAAGCTACGGCCACAAAGTCATTTACTGATTGGCGCGGCGCCAAAGAAAAACCGGCTCATGGCCGGTTTTTTTATGCTCAGGCGGCGGCGAACGGCGTGTGATGGTGATCCGGCTTCTGCTTTTTCAACAGCATCAGCAGGTAAACCAGCGCCACGGCGGCGATCATCACGAACAGCACGCGGTCGGAGTAGTTTTGCATCAGCAGCGCCGTCATCGACGGGCCCAGCAGGCTGCCGATGGTGTAGCTCATCAACAGCGCCTGGTTCATCGCCACCAACTCGTGCGGCAGCGCCTTCTCGCAGGCCCAGGACATCGCCACCGGGTACAGGGTAAAGCCGGCGCAGCCGAGGATGAACAGCGAAGGCGCCATGGCGTAGTTGCCGAGCATCGCCACGCTGGCCAGGATCACCACGAACACCTGAATGCGCAGCACCAGCAGGCGCCCGTATCGATCGGCCAGGCGACCGACCGGCCATTGGCCGACGATGCCGGAGCTGACCAGCAGCGCCATCCAGTAACCGACGTTGGCATCGCTCATGCCCTGATGGGAGAGGTACAGCGGCATCAGGCCGTACAGCGAACCGAGCACGATGCCGGAGATGATGCAGCCATTGATGCCGAGACGCGCGCTGCGGCGTCTCAGCATTGTCCACACCGCCGCCTGCTGCGGCTCGTCTTCATGGCGGTTGACCCGCGCAAACAGCATCGGCAGCATGGCGCTGATCACAATGGCGGTCACCCACGGCACCACGTGCAGCAATTCGGTCGAGGTCATGCTCAACAGCAATTGGCCGGTCACCGTACCGAGGTAATAAACGATCATATAGGCCGCCAGCAGCTGGCCGCGGTTGCTCAGATTGCCGCTGCGCAACAGCGCGCTCTCCACGATCACCCAGATCCAAGCGCAACCGACGCCGGCGAAGAAGCGCCAGCCCAGCCAGCTCCAAAAATCGATCGACAGCACCATGCCGGCGGTCGCGGCGGCGAACACCAGACAAGAAAGATGATAGCTGCGGGTAAAGCCGACGCGCTGGATCAGTTTGCCCGCCACCAGCGTGCCCAATAGGTTGCCGCTGAAATAAGAGGAGCTGACCATTCCCACCTGCCAGGTCGACAGCTGAGCATGGGTTAACCAAAGAGGCACTAACGTATTCAAAACGGCAATGGATACCGTGAGCAGCAAGAGGCCGCAGAGCAATAAGAGCACTGGGCGGGAGTATGCGGACATAGTGAAATTGTGACCGAACGCGCAATGAGAGTGCGCGCATCATGCCACTGGCGATAAAAAAGTCAATCGCCTCTTATCGTTCCACCGCACGATTTGTTTCCGGCTAACCGGCTGAAAAAGCGCTATGCTCAGCGCAGAGCGAATTTGACGACAGAGAGGCAAGATGAGTCAGGCAAATGATGCGGCGGTAGAGGCCCTGCTGGCGGACATCGGCAGCACGCACGGTGAGCTGCTGGCCATCGTGCAGCAGGTGCGCAGGATCGCTGCGGCGAGCGGCAACGGCGTCACCGAATCGGTCAAATACGGCGGTATCATGTTCTCGCATGGCCAATTTTTCTGCGGCGTTTTCGCCTACCGCCACCACGCCACGGTGGAGTTCGGCCACGGCTACCGGCTGGCAGACAGTCATCACCAGCTCGAAGGCAGCGGCCAATATCGGCGGCACATCAAGCTCCACTCGCCCGCCGAGGTGAAAAGCAAGCATCTGGCGGACTACATTCAACAGGCTTATGCGCTGACTACGGGCTGAATTCTCGACATAAAAAAAGCGCCCGTAGGCGCTTTTTTCGTGGTTTGCCGTTTAGCCGATATATTCCAGGCCGCCCATATAAGGACGCAGCACTTCAGGCACCTGAATGCGGCCGTCGGCCTGCTGGTAGTTTTCCAGCACCGCCACCAGCGTACGACCAACCGCTAGGCCGGAGCCGTTCAGGGTGTGAACCAGACGCGGTTTCTTGTCGGCTTTGCTGCGGCAGCGCGCCTGCATGCGACGCGCCTGGAAATCCCACATGTTGGAGCAGGACGAGATCTCGCGGTAGGTATCCTGCGCCGGCAGCCACACTTCCAGATCGTAAGTTTTGCACGCACCGAAGCCCATGTCGCCGGTGCACAGCAGCACCTTGCGGTAAGGCAGGTTCAGCAGCTGCAGCACTTTTTCCGCGTGGCCGGTCAGCTCTTCCAGGGCATCCATCGAATCTTCCGGACGAACGATCTGCACCATCTCGACCTTGTCGAACTGGTGCATGCGGATCAAACCACGGGTGTCGCGGCCGTAAGAACCGGCTTCCGCACGGAAGCATGGCGTGTGTGCGGTCATCTTCAGCGGCAGAGTTTCCTCTTCCACGATCTCGTCGCGCACCAGGTTGGTCAGCGGCACTTCCGCCGTTGGGATCAGCGCGTAGTTGCTGCTGTCGGCTTCTTCTTCCAGCGGACGGGTATGGAACAGGTCTTCACCGAACTTCGGCAGCTGGCCGGTGCCATACAGCGTGGCGTGGTTGACCAGATAAGGCACGTAGGCCTCCAGGTAGCCGTGCTGCTCGGTGTGCAGATCCAGCATGAACTGAGACAGCGCGCGGTGCATGCGGGCGATTTGCCCTTTCATCACTACGAAGCGCGAACCGGTCAGCTTAACCGCGGCGGCAAAATCCAGCCCGCCGGCCATTTCGCCCAGGTCGACGTGATCGCGCACCGCGAAGTCGTACTGGCGCGGTTCGCCCCAGCGGGTCACTTCCAGGTTTTCACTGTCGTCTTTACCATCCGGCACGGCGTCGTCCGGCAGGTTAGGCAGCGTCAGGGCGTAATCGCGGATCTCGCTCTGCAGCGCATCCAACGCCGCCTTGGCGGCATCCAGCTTGTCACCCAGCTCGTTCACTTCGCGACGCAGCGGCTCGATATCTTCCCCACGCGCTTTGGCCGCGCCGATGGATTTCGATCGGGAGTTGCGTTCCGCTTGCAGCGTTTCAGTTTCTACCTGCAGAACTTTGCGACGTTCTTCCTGCGAACGCAGCAGATCCAGATCGAGTTTAAAGCCTCGGCGAGCCAGTTTGACGGCGACTGCGTCTAGCTCATTACGCAGCAGATTGGGATCGAGCATGCTAATCCTGTGCTTGTTGTTATTGAAAGAAGTGTTGTTGTTCTATGCGGCTGATTTATAGCCGCATAAAAGAAGAGTGATACCCGCTAACCTTACCGCAACGGCCTCGCTAGCGGTAGCGTTTTGTCGGGCTATTTTGATCCTGCTCAGCCAGCCATGCCAACTTTTCGCCGATTTTCCCTTCCAGCCCGCGCGAGGTGGGTTGATAGTAGCGCGTATGGGCCATTTCAGGCGGGAAATAGTTCTCGCCGGCGGCGTAGGCGTTGGGTTCGTCGTGGGCGTAACGGTACTCCGCTCCCAGCCCCATCTCCTTCATCAGCTTGGTCGGCGCGTTGCGCAGGTGCTCCGGTACGTCATAATCGGCCTGCTCTTTGGCGTCGCGCATGGCAGCCTTGAACGCGGTGTAAACCGCGTTGCTCTTCGGCGCGCAGGCCAGGTAGACGATCGCCTGCGCGATGGCGCGCTCGCCCTCCGCCGGCCCCACGCGAGTGAAGCAATCCCAGGCGGCGATCGCCACCTGCATGCCGCGCGGATCGGCGTTGCCCACGTCTTCAGAGGCAATCGCCAACAGACGGCGCGCCACGTAGAGCGGATCGCCGCCGGCGGTAATGATGCGCGCATACCAATACAGCGCCGCGTCCGGTGCCGAGCCGCGCACCGATTTATGCAGCGCGGAAATCAGGTCGTAATAACGGTCGCCCTTGTTGTCGAATCGCGCGCTGCGTTCGCCCGACACCTCTTTCAGCAGCTCCGGTGTCAGCACCCGCACGCCTTTGGCGTCTAACTCCGCCATGTCCGCCATCATTTCCAGGCTGTTCAGCGCCCGGCGCGCGTCGCCGCCCACCAGCTCCGACAGCAGGCGGCGCGTTTCCGCCGGCAGCTCGACGTTCTGATTGCCAAAGCCGCGCGCCTTGTCGCCCATCGCCTGATCCAGCACCTGGCCGATATCCTCGGCGGTCAGCGCCTTCAGCAGGTAAACGCGGGCACGGGACAACAGCGCCGAGTTCAACTCGAACGACGGGTTTTCGGTGGTGGCGCCGATAAAGGTGATGGTACCGTCTTCAATGTGCGGCAGGAAAGCGTCCTGCTGACTTTTGTTGAAGCGGTGCACTTCGTCGACGAACAGAATAGTGCGGCGGCCGGCGTCGCGGTTTTGTCGCGCCCGCTCGATCGCCTCGCGGATCTCCTTGATACCGGAGGTCACGGCGGAGATCCGTTCGACATCCGCCTGACCGTAACGGCCGATCAGCTCTGCCAGCGTCGTCTTCCCGGTGCCCGGCGGCCCCCATAAAATCATCGAGTGCAGCTGCCCGGCCTCGATGGCACGCGGCAGCGGCTTGCCGGCGGCCAGCAGGTGCTGCTGGCCGATATACTGCGCCAGCGTGGTTGGCCGCATACGCGCGGCCAATGGCTGGAACTCGTTCTGGGAAAAATCGAGCGACAGATTATTACTCACTTGCACCTCACTGGCGCTGGTCGTCCAGCGTCACCCCCTTCGGCGGGGTAAATTTGAATTTGGCCGGATCGGCGGCAACGTTCTGCTGGCTTTTCAGCGCGTAGGAACTACGCTGGCCATCCTGCTCCACCGCAGCGAAGCTGCGAATGGTACCGCTGTTGGTCACGCTGATGGCGAACTGCTTCAGGTTGCCGCTGGCGGACTTCGGCGTCAGCTCGAAATCATCGCCCTTTTGCTTCACGTTGTACTGTTTCCAGTCGCTGGCATTATTGCGGGTGATCAGCATAAACGGCGTATTGCCGGTGGCGTTCTTCAGCCAGGTCGCCGTCACCTGCTCGACGAACGGGTTATAGAACCACAGAGTCTGGCCATCGGAGACCAGCACGCTCTCATCGGGCGACGTCATGTGCCAGTTGAAGAGGTTTGGCCGCTTCACCCACAGCTCGCCTTCCCCCTGTTGCACCGCTGCACCGTCGGCGCTGGTCACGGTTTGCGAGAAGCTGGCGTGGAAACTGTTCACCTTCGCCAGGCGACTTTGCAGATCCTGTGCGGCATCGGCCAGCACGGAGGTAGACGCGAATCCCGAAAGCAGACAGCAGGCAACTAACAGTTTTTTCATTATTCCAGATACCTTATGAAATGCGTTAACCGCAGGGCGACGCCGTGCGGGTCAAATCAACCCTCTACCCGGTTACTTTACCCGAAGCCGGCGATCGGCCGGTAGGCCAATGTTCCGAGAAGAAACGGGTTTACGCTTCTTTGCACAAGGGCCGCTTAAGCGGCCCTTTCTTATTGAATTGCAATGGCTAAACGACCATCAATCGTGCCGTGGCGGCGCCAGCACCTCACGGTTGCCGTTGTGCCCCTGCTCGCTGACGATGCCTTGCGCTTCCATCTGTTCGATGATGCGCGCCGCGCGGTTATAGCCGATACGGAACTGGCGCTGCACGCCGGAGATGGAGGCACGGCGTTTATCCACCACGAAATCCACCGCCTGATCAAACAGCGGATCCAGCTCTTCGTCGCCATCCATACCGCCGCCGGCACCGCCCTCGCCGTCTTCACCGCCGCTGAGAATACCCTCTTTATATTGGGGCCGCTCGCGCGCTTTCCAATCCTTGACCACCGCATGCACTTCCTGATCGCGCACGAATGCGCCATGTACACGCACCGGAATGGAAGAGTTCGGCGCCAGATAGAGCATGTCGCCCATACCCAGCAAGGACTCGGCGCCCCCCTGATCGAGGATGGTGCGGGAGTCGATCTTGCTCGACACGGTAAAGGCGATACGCGTCGGGATGTTGGCCTTGATAAGACCCGTGATCACATCCACCGACGGACGCTGGGTCGCCAGCACCAGGTGGATACCCGCCGCACGCGCTTTCTGCGCCAGGCGGGCGATCAACTCTTCGACCTTCTTGCCGACCGTCATGATCAGATCGGCGAACTCGTCGACCATCACCACGATGTACGGCTCTTTCTCCAGCACCGGCGGCGTGATATCCATGCTGTCGGTCGGCTTCCAGAACGGATCCGGGATCGGCCGCCCCATCGCTTCGGCCTGATCGACGCGTTCGTTGTAGCCGGCCAGGTTACGCACGCCCAGGGCAGACATCAGCTTGTAGCGGCGTTCCATTTCACCCACGCACCAACGCAGCGCATTGGCGGCGTCTTTCATGTCGGTCACCACATCGGTCAACAGGTGCGGAATGCCTTCATAGACCGACAGCTCCAGCATTTTCGGGTCGATCATGATAAAGCGCACTTCTTTCGGCGTGGCTTTATACAGGATGCTCAGGATCATGGCGTTGACCCCGACCGACTTACCGGAACCGGTGGTACCGGCGACCAGCAAGTGCGGCATTTTGCCCAGATCGGCCACCACCGGTTCACCGGAGATGTCTTTACCCAATACGATGGACAACGGCGACGGGTTGTCACGGAAGGCCGGGCAATCCAGCACTTCGCGCAGATACACCGTTTGCCGCTTGGCGTTCGGCAGCTCCAGACCGACATAAGGCTTACCGGGGATCACTTCCACCACGCGCACCGCCGAAGTCGACAGCGACCGCGCCAGATCGCGCGACAGGTTGGAAATGCGCGCCGCTTTAACGCCCGGCGCCAGATCCAGCTCGAAGCGGGTGATGACCGGCCCCGGCAGGATATCCACCACGTCGGCTTTTACGCGGTAATCGGCCAAACTGGCCTCCACCAGGCGCGCCTTCTGTTCCAGCGCGAAGGAATCGACCGGCTCCACCTCTTTCGGCGCTTCGGTCAGCAGATCCAGCGTCGGCAGCGGCGTGGTCGGCTTCTGCAGCGGCTGATCGTTGCGCATCAGGAACGGGTGAATCAAGCTGTCCATCGCCGGATGTTGCTCGGCCGGTGCTTGCTGAGACTGCGGCTGCACCGGTTGCTGTGGCTGCTGATATTGCTGCGGCGACGGCTGTTGATACTGCTGTTGCGGCTGCTGGTATTGTTGAGGCTGTGAGTGCGATTGCTGAGGTTGAACAGCCGGTGCCACAGGCTCAAACTGGACGAATGGCACGTCATCCTCTTGCTCGCTTTGCTGTTCAATGCGCTCTTCAAGCTGCGGGGACAGCGTGAACATCGGCTCGCTCGGGCCATCGTCCACCAGATCCGCCATCGGCGAGAAGCTGAAAGCATTGCGGGTATCGACCGGGCTGGCGGCAGGCGCCTGCGGGGCAGTCTCTTGCTGACCATAACGCGCCTGCTGCTGCTCGGCGAACGCCTGGCGCAGCGCAGCCTCTTGCCGCGCCTCTTCATCGTCTTGTTGGATTTCACCGTAACGTTGGTTCTGTTGTTCGGCGAACGCCTTGCTCAGCTCGGCTTCCTGCTGAGCATTTTCATCATCCTGCTCCGGCTCGTAGCTTTCGCCATAGCGCTGGCTTTGCTGCGTGGCGAACGCCTGGCGCAGCGCGGCTTCTTGCTGCGCCTCTTCTTCCTGCGGATTCACCGCCGTCGGCTGTTGAGGCTCCGCCTGGCGCTGTTCCTGCTCGGCCGCACGCTGCGAAGGCAGCTTGATGCCGTATGAGGCCAGCTCACGACGGGTCGGAATACGTACCGGATTCGGCCGCGGCAGCTCAGGGCCGATGCCCTGTTTAACCTGCGAATTGCTGTCGCTGGTCGCCGTGAAGGCCGGCATAAAGGTCGCCGCCGCGGTACCTGCAGCAGCAGCGGCTGCCGTATCCAGCTGTGGCTTGGCACCGGTAGCGCTGAAACCGTCCGAACCACCGATGTCGACGCTATCGCGCTGCGCGGCGGTAAAATCAAAGGGAGAACGCGCCGGCGGCTGCGGTGCAGCCGGCTCTTGCCAATTGCCCAGGCGCGGCTCATCGTCATCCTGATAAGGATCGACAGGGCGCGTCGCCTTAGGTACAGGCGTTTCTTCCGGGATCTCGAAGGAATACAGCGGCGGCGTGGCGTCTTGCGCCGGGGCGCTCACCGGGTGCTGATTGACCGAGGCCGGCGCGGCCGGCGCCACCGTTACCGACGGCGCCTGTGTGGCGATCGGTGCGGCAACGGGCTCGTGGATCTCTGCCTTTACCGCTGGTGCAGGCGAAGCCGCCGGCGTGATTGGCGCGGCGTCGGTTTCAACCTCACCATCGTCGGCACGCAGGCCGCTGAGCAACGGATCGGCGGCGTCTTCCGCCGCCTCTTTGGCGCTTTCGGTGACCGAAGGCGCGGAGAACAGCACGTCGTCATCGGCAACCGCGGCGCCGGCGGCGGTCGCGGCAACCGCGGCTGCGGCGCCCTTCCCTGCCTGCTCAGGCTCGTCGTCAACGTAACGCTCGTCATCCTCGAAATAGCGCTCTTCGCGGCGTGAGCGGTTGGTCATCACTGTCGCGACGCCCAGCACCGCCCCGCCTATCTTCTCGGCGATGACCAGCCAGGACCAGCCGGTAAACAGCGTCAACCCCGCCGCCCACACGCACAGCAGCGCCAGCGTGGCGCCGATGCCGTTGAACCACGGCAACATGGCGTTGCTCAGCAGGCTGCCGATCACGCCGCCGGAAGCGAAGTAATAGAGATCGTCAACGTTCAGCGCCGCCAGCCCGCAGGAGGTGAGCACTAACGCCAGGGTGCCGATCAGGCGCAGGGAGAGCGCGAAATAGTCGATGTAGTCTCTGTTGCCGCGCTGGCGATAGGCCGCCCAGCACAGGATCAGCATGATCGGTGGTATCGCGTAAGCGAGCACCCCGAAGGTGAAGAACAGCGTGTCGGCCAACCAGGCCCCGACACCGCCGCCCAAATTGTGAATCGGCTCATGCCACGCGGTCTGCGACCAGCTTGGGTCAGACGGGTTGAAACTGACCAGCGCAGCCATGAGGTAAACGGCAAAAATCGCTACCACGATAAGCACAGCCTCCAGCAAACGCCGGCCACTGCTGAGTCTTTTCAGGGTAACTTCTTTATCTTCTGTATATTCCTGGCTCAAGAAAGGCTCTCCAGGTTCCTGTTAGCTGACATAGCAACAGCGCCGAGAAGCTTCCCCGGCGCCGAAACTGTATGAATAAACAGGAGTGTAACCAATTTAATCAGGTTTTGCACCTGCACCTTACCGTGTTTTGATAACCAGACGGTTACTCTGTTTCACTTCTTCCATCACTACATAGGTACGGGTGTCGTTGACCCCCGGCAAACGCAGCAAGGTTTCGCCCAGCAATTTGCGGTAAGCCGACATGTCCGGTACGCGGGTTTTCAACAGGTAGTCGAAATCACCGGAAACCAGATGACACTCCTGAATCTCTTCAAGCTTCTGCACTGCCGAGTTGAATTGCTCAAACACATCCGGCGCGCCGCGGTTCAGCGTGATTTCCACGAAAACCAACAGGGACGCATCCAGATAATGCGGGTTAAGCAATGCGGTATAGCCATGAATGAAACCCTGGCGCTCGAGACGGCGCACGCGTTCTAAACATGGTGTCGGGGATAACCCCACGCGCTTCGAAAGCTCGACGTTCGAAATACGCCCATCCTTCTGCAGCTCATTCAGGATGTTGCGGTCGATACGGTCAAGATCTTTACCCGGGCGTTTCTTGTTGTCTGCCATTATTATTGTCTCTCTTATTTTCTTCCGTGCACTTGCCACACCCTAGCCAACGTCAATGTGTAAGGGTTCGTTCCAAGCGAAGACCCGATGCCTGTCATATGCTTCTTCACTACCATCATTCCACGCCGCACAGCCTGTCTGTCCAACCCCGCGCGACGCCGGTAACGACGTTTAGGTCGAGAAAAAATCAGCAAACGCTTGCGCGCCCTGCTCCGCAAACCCACCGCGCATTGCCGCCTCGCGGCGCAAATACGTACGATTTGCTGGTGTTACGGGGATAATTTCTTCTTCCTATGATGTTTTCGCAAATGCGCAGCGGATTGTCAAAGTAAAAGAAGCAAAATCAGAACAACGTACCGTCACGAAAAGTCTGCATCCCATTTTTGGTTATGAATCGCTGGTTGGTAAACCCCAGCCAGGAGCGGCTCAAGTCGCAGAATGCGCCGTTTTTGCGCGGTTGGTGATTCAGTGGCCGAATGCGGCTTTGATAAGGTAAATTTCTGCGTTTGGCGTGCGATTTGCCAACAGCGGGTGCATTAATAGGCGACAACTATCATACAAATCGTTAACAACGTCGCCCGGCGCTTTTTTTACTGCGCCATTTTCCCTACAATCGGTTCCATTGTCCGCCATTGTGGAATAAAGAGGTTATTCATGGGCACGGCTAAACATAGCAAATTACTGATTCTGGGCTCCGGCCCGGCCGGTTACACCGCCGCCGTTTACGCGGCGCGCGCCAACCTGAGCCCGGTGCTGATCACCGGTATGGAACAAGGCGGCCAGCTGACCACCACCACCGAAGTGGAAAACTGGCCGGGCGACGCCGAAGGCCTGACCGGCCCGGCGCTGATGGAGCGCATGCGCGAGCATGCGGAGAAGTTCCAGACTGAAATCGTCTTCGATCACATCAACAGCGTCGATCTGCAGCAGCGTCCGTTCCGCCTGTTCGGCGACAGCGGTGAATACAGCTGCGACGCGCTGATCATCGCGACCGGCGCCTCCGCCCGCTACCTTGGCCTGCCTTCCGAAGACGCGTTCAAGGGCAAAGGCGTTTCCGCCTGTGCGACCTGCGACGGTTTCTTCTACCGCAACCAGAAAGTCGCAGTGGTCGGCGGCGGCAACACCGCCGTTGAAGAAGCGCTGTACCTGTCCAACATCGCCGCCGAAGTTCACCTGATCCACCGCCGCGACAGCTTCCGCTCGGAGAAGATCCTGATCGACCGGCTGATGGAAAAAGTGAAAAGCGGCAACATCGTGCTGCACACCGACCATACGCTGGACGAAGTGCTGGGCGATGAAATGGGCGTGACCGGCGTGCGTATCCGCAGCACCAAAGCGGAAAACGAAACCCGTGAACTGGAGCTGGCCGGCGTGTTCATCGCTATCGGCCACAGCCCGAACACCGGCATCTTCGGCGGCCAGCTGGAGCTGGAAAACGGCTACATCAAGGTGCAGTCCGGCATTCACGGCAATGCGACCCAAACCACTATCCCCGGCGTCTTCGCCGCAGGCGACGTGATGGATCACATTTACCGCCAGGCGATCACCTCCGCCGGCACCGGCTGTATGGCGGCGCTGGACGCAGAGCGTTACCTGGACGGCATCGCCGGCGCAGAAGTCTGCTAAGGCTTTCTCACCACCAGCAAAAAGCGGCTCTCGGGCCGCTTTTTTTGTCTTCGCTCCTCAAGAGGATGCACGCCGATGCATAATCTTCTTCACTGGCGCCTGCTGGTTGCCGTCGCCGACAGCGGCACCATCACTCAGGCTGCGGCGCTCTGCGGTATGACGCAGTCTGCCGCCAGCCAGGCCATCGCTCAACTGGAGACAATGCTGAGCACCCGGCTTTTGGTTCGCCAACCGCACAATGTCGTCCTGACCCAAAGCGGCCTGCAGATCGTCGCCCATGCCCGCACGATGTTGGAAGCACTGCGGGCCATTCAGCAATGTGCGCAACAAGCCGGCAACGCGCACGCGGGCAAAATACGCCTGGCCAGTTTCCCGTCGGCATTCAGCAAACTGTTGCCGCCGCTGCTGCGCAAATTTCGCCGTCTGTACCCCGACATTGAGCTGATTACGCTCGAGGGCACCGACCACGAAGTGGAGAGCTGGTTAGCATCGGCGACGGCTGACATCGGCGTGGTGCTCAATCCGGCGCCGGAGCGGCTGTGCTTCCCTTTGGGGGAGGATGCCTGGCTGGCGGTCGTGCCCAGCGCGCACCCGCTGGCGCGAGCGCGGCGGCCGGTGGCGCTGGATGCCCTGTTCCGGCTGCCTTTTATCCTGGCGACCGGCGGCTGTGATGTGAATGCGCTACGCTTGGCGCAGCAGTCAGGTTTGGCGCTGGCCGATATCCGCGCCACCGTCAGCGATTGGCAAACGGCATTGACGCTGGTCAGGGAAGGCACGGGCGTCACGCTGATGCCCGCGTCCGTGATCCCGCCCGACGCGCTTGGGGTTTGCACTCTGCCGCTCGTTGCGCCGATTTATCGCCGTTTCGGCCTCGCGTACTCATCCGAGGCGGCGGCCCTGCCCCCCGTCCAAACCCTGCTGAGTTACCTGCGAGAACAGGAGCAAACTCTGGCCAGTCGCTGAGCTAATAGCGGCTTTCTGAAATTTCCATTTTCCCACCGGCATCGGTGTCGGCATGCTGTGGCGAGCGTTCTCATTAACCCACAAGGAAATAGCATGAAGCTGTATTTTGCTCCCGATGCGTGCTCGCTTGCCCCACATATCGTCCTGCGCGAATTAGCGCTCCCCTTCACCCTGGTCAGGGTGAACAATCGCAGCAAGCGCTGCGCCGACGGTGAGGACTTCTATCGCATCAACCCCAAAGGTTACGTCGCCGCCCTGCAACTGGATGACGGTAACGTGATCACCGAAGGCCCCGCTATCGTTCAATACCTCGCCGACCTGCGCCCAGAGCGCCGGCTTGCGCCGCCACCGACGGCCTTTGAGCGGGTACGGCTGCAGGAATGGCTTAATTTCATCACCAGCGAGATCCATGCCGGTGCCGCCCCTTTATTCAATGACGCTCTGCCCGACGTCGCCAAGGCATTGCTGCGCGATAAGTTGAGGCGGCGATTGAGTTACCTCGCGCAAGCTTTGGCACCACAAACCTATCTGCTGGAAGCGCATTTCAGCGTCGCTGACGCTTATCTGTTTACCGTGTTGCGCTGGATGGCGCGCTTCGAGATTTCGCTGAGCGAGTGGCCGCCGCTCCAGCATTATATGGCGCGGATCGCAGAGCGAGCGTCGGTGCGCGCCGCTCTGGAAGCCGAGGCCGTGAGTGAGGAAGTCAAATAGTCGGTAACGCGTCTGTTATAGCCACATTTGGCCGCTTTATTATTTTCAGTCTGCCGGGTGACGAGGTAACATGGGACCTCGCTTGTTTGTCGCCGATTGCGCCAAACACTATTATTTAACAGTACGTTAACCCAGCCCGTAACAAACGGGCGCCGGCGACGCAGACGCATATCTGATGAAAAAAACCAGACAGCAACAGTTAACCCGTTGGCTTAAAACCCAGAGTTCGTTAGCGCAGCGTTGGCTGCGCCTTTCCATGCTGTTGGGGCTGTTCAGCGGCCTGCTGATCGTGGCGCAGGCCTGGCTGCTGGCCAGCCTGCTGCACGCCCTGATCATCGAGCATACCCCGCGCGAACAGCTAATCCCTTCGTTCATCTGGCTGGCCGCCGCGTTCGCGTTGCGGGCACTGTTGAGCTGGCTGCGGGAACGGATCGGCTTCCTGTGTGGCCAGGTGATCCGCCAGCGCATGCGCCAACAGGTACTGGATAAGCTGCAGCAGCTCGGCCCGGCCTGGATCCAAGGCAAACCGGCGGGCAGCTGGGCCAGCATCATCGTCGAGCAGATCGAGGATATGCAGGATTATTACTCGCGCTATCTGCCGCAGATGTATCTGGCGGTCTTCATCCCGCTGCTGATCCTGATCGCCGTCTTCCCGATCAATTGGGCCGCAGGCATCATTCTGCTGGCGACCGCGCCGCTGATCCCGCTGTTTATGGCGCTGGTCGGCATGGGAGCCGCCGATGCCAACCGCCGCAACTTCGTGGCGCTGGCGCGATTGAGCGGCAATTTCCTCGACCGCCTGCGCGGCCTAGATACCCTGCGACTGTTCGACCGCGCGCAGGCCGAAACCGCGCAGATCGCCAAATCCTCCGAAGACTTCCGCAGCCGCACCATGGAAGTGCTGCGCCTGGCCTTCCTCTCTTCCGGCGTGCTGGAGTTCTTCGCCTCGATCTCCATCGCCGTGGTGGCGGTGTACTTCGGCTTTTCCTACCTCGGCGAACTCAACTTCGGCAGCTACGGCCTCGGCGTGACGCTGTTTTCCGGTTTTCTGGTGTTGATTCTGGCGCCGGAGTTTTTCCAACCGCTGCGCGATCTCGGCACCTTCTACCATGCCAAAGCGCAGGCAATCGGCGCGGCGGAAGCGTTGGAAACCTTCCTCAGCGCCGAAGGCGAGCAGATGGGCAACGGCACGCGGCAACTGCCCGCCGATCAACCGCTGACGCTGCAGGCGAACGCGTTGGAAATCCTGTCGCCGAACGGCGTGCTGCTGGCCGGGCCGCTGAGCTTCACCCTACAACCGCAGCAGCGCGTGGCGCTGGTCGGGCTAAGCGGCGCCGGCAAAAGCTCGCTGCTGAATCTGCTGCTCGGCTTCCTGCCCTATCGCGGGTCATTGAGCGTCAACGGCATTGAGCTGCGTGAACTGTCCGCCGAAACCTGGCGCCAGCAGCTGAGCTGGGTCGGCCAGAACCCGCACCTGCCGGCGCAAACCCTGCGCGCCAATATCCTACTGGGCTGCCCGCAGGCCGACGAAGTGCAGCTGCAGCAGGCGGTGGAACACGCCTACGTCAGCGAACTGCTCCCTTATCTGCCGCAGGGGCTCGACACCGAAGTGGGCGACAACGCCGCCCGCCTGTCGGTCGGTCAGGCGCAGCGCGTGGCGGTCGCCCGGGCGCTGATCGGCCCGCGCCGCCTGCTGCTGCTGGATGAACCGGCCGCCAGCCTCGATGCCCACAGTGAACAGCGGGTGATGCAGGCGTTGAACGCCGCTTCGCATCAGCAAACCACCCTGCTGGTAACGCACCAGCTGGAAGACACCGAAGACTACGATCAGATTTGGGTGATGGATAACGGGCGCATCGTGCAACAGGGCGATTACGCCACCCTCAGCGCCCAGCCGGGCCTGTTTGCCACTCTGATCGCCCATCGCCGCGGGGAGCTTTAATCATGCGCGTTTTGCTGCCGTTTTTGGCGTTGTATCGCCGCCATAGCCTGCTGATTAGCCTGGGCATCCTTTTGGCGATCGTCACTCTGCTGGCCAGCATCGGCCTGCTGGCACTCTCCGGCTGGTTCCTGGCCGCCTCGTCGCTGGCCGGATTGGCAGGCCTGTTGACCTTCAACTACATGCTGCCGGCCGCCGGCGTGCGCGGCGCGGCAATCTTCCGCACTGCCGGGCGCTATGCCGAGCGAGTCGTCAGCCACGACGCCACCTTCCGCGTGCTGTCGCATCTGCGGGTGTTCACCTTCAGCAAGATCCTGCCGCTGACGCCGGGGGGTATCGCCCGCTTCCGCCAGGCCGAGTTGCTCAACCGCCTGGTGGCGGACGTGGACACGCTGGATCATCTTTATCTGCGGGTGATCTCGCCGTTGATCAGCGCGGCGGTGGTGATCCTGGTAGTCACCTACGGCCTGAGCTGGCTCGATCCTGCGCTCGCCCTGACGCTGGGCGGCATTCTGTTGCTGCTGTTGCTGCTGGTGCCACCGGTGTTCTATCGCGCCGGTAAACCGATCGGCGGCCAACTCACCGCGCTGCGCGGCCAATACCGTACCGATCTGACCGCCTGGCTGCAGGGGCAGGCGGAGCTGGTGGTGTTCGGCGCCGTCAACGACTTCCGCCAGACGCTGAACGCCACCGAACAGCGGTGGCAACGCCGCCAGTGGCAGCAGGCCTCGCTGAGCGGCAAGGCGCAGGCGCTGATGATCCTCGCCAGCGGGCTGACGGTGACGCTGCTGCTGTGGCTGACCGCCGCCGGCATCGGCGGCGATACCCAGCCCGGCGCGCTGATCGCGCTGTTCGTCTTCGCCGCGCTGGCGTCGTTCGAAGCGCTGATGCCGGTCGCCGGCGCCTTCCAACACCTCGGCCAGGTCATTGCCTCCGCCACACGGGTCAAACAGATCATCGATCGTCAGCCGGAGGTCACCTTCCCGGCCGCTGGCCCGGCCGCCGCCGATCGGGCACAGCTTAGTCTGCAGCAGCTGAGCTTCACCTACCCCGATCAGCCGCAGCCGGTATTGCGCGACGTCACGCTCGAGATCGCGGCCGGCGAACACATCGCCTTGCTCGGCCGCACCGGCTGCGGCAAGTCCACCCTGCTGCAGCTGCTGACCCGCGCCTGGCGCCCCGACGGCGGCAACATTCTGCTCAACGGCGAACCGCTGGAGGATTATGATGAAACCACGCTGCGTCGGATGACCACGGTCGTCAGCCAGCGGGTGCATATCTTCAGCGACACCCTGCGGGAAAACCTGCGGCTGGCCGCGCCGGATGCCGACGACGCTCGCCTGAGCGACGTACTGCAGCAAGTGGGGCTGGGCAAATTGCTGGACAGCGACGGCGGGCTGAACGCCTGGCTGGGCGAAGGCGGCCGGCAGCTGTCCGGCGGCGAACAGCGCCGTCTGGGCATCGCCCGCGCGCTGCTGCACCCTGCCCCGCTGCTGCTGCTCGACGAACCGACCGAAGGGCTGGACGCCGAAACCGAGCAGCAGATCCTGGCGCTGCTGCGCCGGCATTGTCAGGGTAAGACGCTGATCCTGGTGACGCACCGTCTGTACGGCCTGGAGCATCTCGACCGCATTTGCGTGATGGACGATGGCCGGATTGTCGAACAGGGCGATCACGCCACCCTGATGCGCATGCAGGGCCGCTATGCCCGCTTTCGCAACCGTATCAGCAACCTGGCGCCGTAATCGGCCCGTAGAGGACGCAGAGAGCCTGTATGCGCATCGTTAAGCTTTCCCCCCAATCGCTGGCGTTTCCCTCGCCTGAGGGCGCCCTGCGCGATCCCAACGGCCTGCTGGCGATCGGCGGCGACCTGACGGCGCCGCGGCTGCTGGCGGCCTACGAGCGCGGCATTTTCCCGTGGTATTCGCCGGGTGAAGCGATTCTGTGGTGGTCACCCGATCCGCGTGCGGTGCTGTTCCCGGCCGAGTTTCATCTCAACCGCAGTCTGAAGCGCTTTTTACGCCACGATCCGTTTCGCATCACGCTCAATCACGATTTCGCCGCGGTGATCGCCGCCTGCGCCCATCGGCCGGATGAAGGCACCTGGATCGGCCCGGAGGTGCAGCGCGCCTATCAGCATCTGCACCGTCTCGGCTACGCGCACTCGGTGGAGGTATGGCAGGATGATCAACTGGTCGGCGGCATGTACGGCGTGGCGCAGGGCGCGTTGTTCTGCGGCGAATCGATGTTCAGCCGCGTCACCAACGCCTCAAAATGCGCATTGATGGCCTTTTGCCGCCATTTTGCCGCTTATGGCGGGGAATTGATTGACTGCCAGGTGCTGAACGCTCACACTGCCCGCCTTGGCGCGCGTGAAATTCCGCGCCGTCAATTTTTGCAGCAGCTCAGCACCCTTCAACGGCGGCCTTTGGCGCCGGCGTGCTGGGAGCAGCAAGTCATATCCCCACAGCCGGTTGAACCGCCCTCTCCAGTAAACTAATTGATGGAAACGGTGCAATGTTCACCGACACATCTTTACATAATGGGGGTTTTTCGGCATTATCTTGCCGGTTAAAAACTAAGGTAGTTAGACCTAGAGGATTCGATGGCCAAAGAAGACAATATTGAAATGCAGGGCACCGTTCTTGATACGCTGCCGAACACCATGTTCCGCGTTGAATTGGAAAACGGGCACGTGGTAACCGCACACATCTCCGGTAAAATGCGTAAAAACTATATCCGCATCCTGACGGGCGACAAAGTCACTGTAGAGCTGACCCCGTACGACCTGAGCAAAGGCCGCATTGTCTTCCGTAGCCGTTAATCGGCTCACCGCGCGCCACATGCTGGCGGCATCGAGGATGTAATCCCTCGGGAGCCCTTTCCGTTTACCCCCGCAGCGACGTTATACAACGGGTTGCAGGTGCGCAGGTAAACTGAGAGGGCTCACTCGTTTCTGTTGTACGGTGAATCTCACCCATAAAAAAAGCGATGCCAAAGCATCGCTTTTTCTTTGCCTGAAGCCGGCCTTCTTAGTGCACCGCGCCCTCGTCCGCCTTGCGCTTGGCGGCGCTGAGGAAGTGGTAGGTCAGCTGTTTCTTGTCCTTGTCCAGCTCGACCTTCACGGAACCGCCGTCCACCAGCGAGCCGAACAGCAGTTCGTTGGCCAACGGTTTCTTCAGGTTCTCCTGCATGACGCGCGCCATCGGGCGAGCACCCATCGCACGGTCGTAGCCCTTCACCGACAGCCAGTCGCGCGCTTCGTCGCTCACTTCCAGCGAGACGCCCTTCGCATCCAGCTGCGCCTGCAGTTCGACGATAAACTTGTCGACCACCTGCTGGATCACCTCGGTAGACAGATGGTTGAACCAGATGATGTTGTCCAGACGGTTGCGGAATTCCGGCGTAAACACCTTCTTGATCTCTTCCATCGCGTCGGTGCTGTTGTCCTGCTGCACCAGGCCGATCGATTTGCGTTCGGTTTCCCGCACCCCGGCGTTGGTGGTCATCACCAGGATCACATTGCGGAAGTCCGCCTTGCGGCCGTTGTTGTCGGTCAGCGTGCCGTTGTCCATCACCTGCAGCAGCAGGTTGAACACGTCCGGGTGCGCCTTCTCGATCTCATCGAGCAGCACCACCGCATGCGGATGCTTGATCACCGCATCGGTCAGCAGCCCGCCCTGATCGTAACCGACATAGCCCGGAGGCGCGCCGATCAGACGGCTGACGGTATGCCGCTCCATATACTCGGACATGTCGAAACGCAGCAGCTCGATATCCATCGCCTTGGCCAACTGTACGGTGACCTCGGTTTTCCCGACCCCGGTCGGCCCGGCGAACAGGAAAGAACCGACCGGCTTGCGCTCGTGGCCCAGACCGGCGCGGCTCATCTTGATCGCTTCGGTCAACGCTTCGATCGCCTGATCCTGGCCGAACACCAGCATCTTCAAACGATCGCCCAGGTTTCTCAGCACGTCGCGATCGCTGGCCGACACGGTTTTCTCCGGGATGCGCGCGATGCGCGCCACCACGGATTCGATATCAGCCACGTTGACGGTTTTCTTGCGCTTGCTGGCCGGCATCAGCCGGCTGCGGGCACCCGCCTCGTCGATCACGTCGATCGCCTTGTCCGGCAGATGACGATCGTTGATGTATTTCACCGACAGCTCCACCGCGGCGCGGATCGCCTTGGCGGTATAACGCACGTCGTGGTGCGCTTCATACTTGGCCTTCAGGCCGTTGATGATCTGAACGGTTTCTTCCGCCGTCGGTTCAGTGATGTCGATCTTCTGGAAACGGCGCGCCAGGGCGCGATCCTTTTCGAAGATGTTGCTGAACTCCTGGTAGGTGGTCGAGCCGATCACCCGGATTTTGCCGCTCGACAGCAGCGGTTTGATCAGGTTGGCGGCATCCACCTGCCCACCCGAAGCCGCACCGGCGCCGATGATGGTGTGAATTTCATCGATGAACAGGATGCTGTTCTGATCCTGCTCCAGCTGCTTGAGCAGCGCCTTGAAGCGCTTCTCGAAGTCGCCGCGGTATTTGGTGCCGGCCAGCAGTGAACCAATATCCAGCGAATACAGCGTGCAGTCCGCCATCACTTCCGGCACGTCGCCCTGCACGATACGCCAGGCCAGGCCTTCGGCGATGGCGGTCTTGCCGACGCCGGATTCGCCGACCAGCAGCGGGTTGTTTTTACGACGACGGCACAGCACCTGAATCGCGCGCTCCAGCTCACGATCGCGGCCGATCAACGGATCGATGCCGCCCACACGGGCCAACTGATTGAGGTTGGTGGTGAAGTTTTCCATACGGTCTTCCCCTCCGGACTGCTCTTCGTTCACCGGGTTTTCCGCATTCGGCGCTTGGCCCGGCTCGTCTTTACGCGTGCCATGTGAAATGAAGTTCACCACGTCGAGACGGCTGACGTCGTGTTTGCGCAGCAGATAGGCCGCCTGCGACTCCTGCTCGCTGAAGATGGCCACCAACACGTTGGCGCCGGACACTTCGCTGCGGCCGGAAGATTGCACATGGAAGACCGCACGCTGCAGCACGCGCTGGAAGCTGAGCGTCGGCTGAGTGTCGCGCTCTTCTTCGCCGGCGGGCAGCGTCGGTGTGGTTTGTTCGATGAAGGCTTCCAGCTCCTGGCGCAACGCGGCCAGATCCACCGTACATGCCTCAAGCGCTTCTCGCGCGGCAGGGTTGCTCAGCAACGCCAGCAACAGGTGCTCCACGGTCATAAACTCGTGTCTGTGCTCACGCGCCCTGGCGAAAGCCATGTTGAGACTGAGTTCCAGTTCTTGATTGAGCATAAGCACCTCCCCAATAGATTGCCTTATTCAGGCTTTTTCCAGCGTACAAAGCAACGGATGCTCGTTCTCCCTTGCGTACCGGTTCACATGGACGACTTTGGTTTCCGCCACCTCGGCGGTAAAAACACCACAGATCGCCTTGCCTTGATAGTGGACCGTGAGCATCAGTTGCGTTGCGCGTTCAATATCATAAGAAAAGAACTTTTGCAGAACGTCAATCACAAATTCCATCGGTGTGTAATCGTCGTTGTTAAGTATAACTTTATACATAGACGGCGGTTTTACCGCATCGATTTGTTTTTCTTCGGCCAAGTGTTCAAAGTTTAGCCAGTCGTTGTTATTGCCCATCGCTGCTCATCTTCTCTGCTCTGCCCTCTGATATGGGGGCAGGTTTCGGTTATTCAAAGTGGGGATAGTTACTATTTTATCATCTTCGGCCTCGTCCCGCCGCACTGTAACGTGCGCAAAAAAACGGGCCAATTGTGACTGAATCGTGGCAATAGCGTTACCTGCTTCAAACTTTGGTGAACTGCTCCCCGCCGACAAAAGCCGATCCCTTGACGCCCCGATCATTTGCTCTAGAGTGTAAATTCGTGGCTGGTGGTCTTTTAACCACCCCTTGTCCACCCTGCTACCCGCCCACGGCGGGTGCGAATTCAGTTATTCATCTCACTTAAAATAGCGTTGCGAGGGATGTAAAAGCATGGAGACGGGTACTGTTAAATGGTTTAACAACGCCAAAGGCTTTGGCTTCATCTGCCCAGCCGGCGGTGGCGAAGATATTTTCGCGCATTATTCCACCATCAAGATGGATGGTTACAGAACGTTGAAGGCGGGCCAGCAGGTCAGCTTCGACGTGCATCAAGGGCCAAAAGGGAACCATGCCAGTCTTATTGTGCCGGTGGAAAGCGAGGCGCTGTCCTAAACGCTTCCGGCAGCGTCGCGCTGCATTGACCGTGACTGCGATAAAAATGCCAGCCGCCGTGTGACTGGCATTTTTTATGCCTTTTGCTTACTCGCGCGCCAGCGCATCGATCGGATTCAGCCGCGCGGCATTGCGCGCCGGCAGGTAGCCGAACACCACGCCGATGCCGGTGGAACAGAGGAACGCGCTCAGCAACGCCGCCGGCGGGAAGCTGATCTGCCAGCCCGGCAATACCAGCTGCACCGCCAGGCCGATGGCGAACGACAACGTAATCCCCAGCGCGCCCCCCACCAGGCAGACCAATACCGCCTCGATCAGAAACTGCTGCAACACGTCGCCGGAACGGGCACCCACCGCCATGCGGATGCCAATCTCACGCGTACGTTCGGTCACCGACACCAGCATGATGTTCATCACGCCGATGCCGCCGACCACCAGCGAAATCACCGCCACCAGCGTCAGGAACAGCTGCAGCGTGCGGGTGGTTTTCTCGGCGGTTTGCACCAGGCTGTCCATGTTATAGGTGAAGAAGTCCTTCTTGCCGTGACGCAGCGTCAACAGGCGCGACAGCTGCTGTTCCGCTTCCTTGCTGTCGTAGCCGTCGCGGATGCGCACGGTAATCGAGTCAAAATAATTGTTGCCCATCAGCCGGTTGGCCATGGTGCTGTAAGGCACCCACACGTTCAGCGTCTTGCTGCTGCCGAACATCGACTGCTTCTCCTTGGCCACGCCAACCACCGTCGCCGGCATGTTGCCTACCAGGATCACCTCGCCCACCACGTTCTTCTGGTGCGGGAACAGCCGCCGCTGGGTATTGGCGTCGATCACCACCGTCTGCGCCTGCGACTGCACCTGCAGCGGATCGATGCCGACGCCCTGGGTAAAGCTCATGCCGTACACGCGGAAGAACTGCTCGCTGACGCCGTTGACGTTGGCCGCCGCGTCGACGTTGCCCAAGCGCAGCCGCATGCTGCTGCTGATGCTCGGCGACAGCGCGCTGATGTAAGGCTGTTCGCGCAGCGCATCGAGATCGCCGTATTTCAACGATTGCCGGTAGGTCGGATCGTCATCGCCGAAGTCCTTGCCGGGATAGATATCGACGGTGTTGGTGCCGATAGATTTAATGTCCGCCAGCACCATCTGCTTGGCGGCGTCGCCGATCACCAGGATCGACACCACCGAGGCGATGCCGATAATGATGCCGAGCATGGTCAGCGCGGTGCGCATCTTGTTGGCCGCCATCGCACGCCAGGCCATCACCAGCGCCTCGCGGAAACGGCCGCCCACCTGCCGCCAGGAAGGTGCCGCAGTGGCCAGCGCCAGCGGCTTGGCCTGCGCGTTCTCCTGCGGTGCCGGGCGCGAATCGGCGATGATCTCGCCGTCGCGGATCTCGATGATCCGCTCCGCCTGGCGCGCTACCGCCGGATCGTGGGTCACCAGGATCACCGTGTGGCCCTGGGCGCACAGCTGTTTGAGGATCGCCATCACCTCTTCGCCGGAGTGGCTGTCGAGCGCACCGGTCGGTTCATCCGCCAGGATCACCTGCCCGCCGTTCATCAGCGCACGGGCGATGCTGACGCGCTGCTGCTGGCCGCCGGAAAGCTGGCTTGGCCGGTAATTGACGCGCTCCCCCAGCCCCAGACGCCGCAACAACGCCACCGCCCGTTCGCGCCGCGCCGCTTTGCCCAGCCCCGCGTACACCGCCGGCACTTCGACGTTGTGCGCCGCACTCAGGTGCGGCAGCAGATGATAGCGCTGAAAGATAAAGCCGAAATGCTCGCGCCGCAGCTGCGCCAGCGCATCGTCGCTCAGCGTCGCCACATCCTGCCCGGCCACCCGATATACCCCGGCGCTCGGCTTGTCCAGACAGCCGAGAATGTTCATCAGCGTCGATTTTCCGGAGCCGGAGGCCCCCATGATCGCCACCATTTCACCGGCGTCGATGCTCAGGCTGATCCCCTTCAGCACCTCCACCGTCTGCTCGCCCGAACGGTAGCTGCGGCGAATGCCGCTCAGCTGCAACAGCGCCGCCATCAGCCGGCCTCCACGCCGCCGCGGCTGACGATCACCTCATCGCCCGCCTCGAGGCCGCTGAGGATCTGTACGTCGATATTGTTACGCAGGCCGATAGCCACCTCGCGCTTCTCTTCCTTGCCCTGCTTCAGCACCGAGACGTGGTAGCGGTTGTCGGCGATCTGATCGCCCAGCGCCGCCAGCGGGATCACCAGCGCCTGCTCGACGCCGGCCAGCTGGATATGCACCTGCGCCGTCATTTGCAAGCGCAACAACCTTTCCGGGTTGGGCACTTCGAAACGCGCATAATAGAAGATGGCGTTGTTGACCTTTTCCGGCGTCGGCTGAATGTCTTTCAGCACGCCGTCGAAGCGCCGGGTCGGATCGCCCAGCACCGTGAACCAGGCCTTCTGACCCGGCTTGAGGTTAATGACGTCGGCCTCCGACACCTGCGCCTTCACCAGCATAGTGCCGAGATCCGCCAGCGTCAGAATGTTCGGCGCCTGTTGCGCCGCGATCACCGTCTGGCCCTGCAGCGTGGTGATCTGCACCACGTCGCCATCCATCGGCGCCTCGATGCGGGTATAGGCCAGGTTGATCTTGGCGGTATCCAGGCTGGCCTGGTTCCGCGCGATCTGCGCCTTGATGGTGCCCACCTGCGCTTTCTTCACCGCCAGCTGCGTCGCAGCCTGATCCAGATCCTGGCGCGACACCGCCTGCAGCTTGGCCAGCGCCTGGTTGCGCTGCAGCGTGACCGCCGCCAGCTGCTGCTCGGCCTGCGCCTGCAGCAGCTGTGCATGCAGTTCACGCAGCGTCGCCTCGCCTTCGCGGATGCTGTTCTGCGCCTGTTGCGGATCGATAACCCCCAGCAACTGGCCTTTCTTCACCTTGTCGCCGATCTCGACATACAGCTTTTCCAGCTGCCCGCTGACCTGCGCGCCGACGTCAACCTTGCGCACCGCGTCCAGCTGGCCGGTCGCCAATACGTTCTGCTGCAGATCGCGCTGGGTGACCTTTACCGTTTTGAAATCGGTTGGCGCCGGATGGCGAAAGTGCCAAACGGCCGCCGCGGCAATCGCCGCAATGACCGCCAGAACGAGTATCCAGCGGCGTTTATGTCCTTTAAACCCTGTCAAAATTGACCTGCCTGTGCTTGTGAATATCAACCGCCCATTGCGGCGGCGGAGCTAAATTAGCACGCACCGTAGGGAATAACTAAACCTTAGCTCAACACAATGTGGAGACACGCCTGGTTACAGTTCAGCATTGAACTCCCGTTTAGTGAAGCCTTGATGAAATAGCGCCATTCAATACAGTCAAGGATTTCATCATGTCACAGCTCAGCTACCCACTCGCCTCCGCCCGGCCGCTTAACGGCTGGCAACTGATGACGGCGCTGATCAATGGCGAAAAGGCGCCAAGCAACGCCTGGAAAAAAACCTCGTTTCGCCTGAAGTTTCTCGGCCGTTCGCTGCTCAACTGGCGCACCACCAGCGGCCTGCTCAGCACCCTGGCCAGCAACCCGCTGCTGGAGGAGATCCTCAGCGCGCAGCCGAACCTGCCGTGCAAACTGCATCGCCCCTACCTGGCAGCCAACATGAACAAGATCGAATGCCTGTTCGCCCTGCGCGATCATTACGATCTCATCGTGCAGCGCATGCCGCTGAAGATGCGCCTCGGCCACCTCGGCCCGCAGCCTTTCCTGCTAGCCAGCGCGATGGGCAAAAACGAAGCGCCGATCGCGCTGGAACTGGCGGCGATCGACAAACTGAATAAGGAAGGGGAAGCCACGCTGCTGCTGCGCAACGCCAACGGCGTGATGCTGGCGGAGATCACCTTTGCGCTGATGCATTATCAGCAGCAGCCGACGCTGTTTATCGGCGGCCTGCAGGGCGCAAACCATGAGGTGCCGCACGCCGAGATCCAGCACACCACCAAAGAGTGTCACGGCCTGTTCCCCAAACGGCTGGTGCTGGAAGGCATCTGCACGCTGGCGCGGCACCTCGGCATCCGCCAGATCGTAGCGGTCGGCAACGCCACCCATATCTATCAAAACTGGCGTTACCAGAGTAAGAAGAAAGACCAACTGCACGCCGATTACGATCAGTTCTGGCTGTCGATGGGCGCCAAACCGCTCGACAGCGGCTATTTCCTGCTGCCCGAGCGCATCGCTCGCAAGCCGATCGAAGAGATTGCCAGCAAGAAGCGCGCCGAGTATCGCCGCCGCTATCAGTTGCTGGACGAACTGGAACAGGGATTGGCGGCGCATTTCTGCGCCCGATAACGCCCGGCGGGCCGTCAGTCCGCCCGGCCGCGCGCCAGCCAGATCACCCGTGAGAACATTTTCTTCAGCAGCGGCGGCACCGAGTCCGTGCCCCATTCGCCGGCCTGCATCGCGACCTCGATCGCCAGATCCGGCTTGGACGAGTGGTGGACCGCTTTCAGGATCACCTTGCGCACCGGCATCTGCGCGTTGAGCGGCACCGACGCCATCCGGTGATAGACCGGGCCAAACCCTTCGCGGAACATGAAGTGCTCCATGTCCGGCGCCGGCAGCGCGGTCAGCCGATCGCGCTCGTTGTCTTCATGATTGTCCAGCAGGCTGCGCACGGTATTGGCGTACTTTTTGCCCGCCTCGTCGCCGTCCACCAGCGCATGCCACTCGATGCCCATGCGGCGGGCGAAGCGCAGCAGCGGCTTCAGGCCGCACTGGGCGAATTCGATGACCCGCACCCCTTCCGCCTCGAAATGGTAGCCGCACTGGCGCGCCAGCTCGTTCAGCAGCCACACTTCGGTCTCGCCTTCCACCAGCAGCCAGCAGCGGGCGAACAGCGACGACGGCCGGTTAAAACGGATGTGAAACGCAATGCGCCGCCCATCTTCGGCGCTCAGCCCGCGCGGCCCGAGACGGTAGGTCGCGACCCGCCCCGACTCGCGCACCAGCCGGCAGACGTGCTCCACCGGCACCAGCGACACCAGTTCGCTGGAGTTAGTGGTGGTGATGCGCTGCAGCGGCAGCTGATTGAGCAGCCCCCAGGCCACCGACAGCATGATCGGGTGCAGGCGAGTTTCCGGGTCCTCCACCAGCAGCAGCGGCCGGGCATGAGGATCCAGCTTGACGTCGCCCTTGGCCTGCAGCAGGGTGGAAAACATCCCCAGCAGGATCAGGCGCATGCTGCGGCTGTTCGGTTCAGCCACCATGCGGTTGATGCCGTCCAGCGCGCGCCAGGCATCCTGCTCCGGTTCCCCGCCGCGGCGGCGCGGCCGCGCCACCTGCGAACTCTGCTCGGCAAAATAGTGCTCCAGCAGCTGCTGCATGGCCGCCAGGCCCTGACGCAGCTCGCCGTTGGTCAGCTTCTGCGGATTGCGCACCAGCTCGCGCGTCAGCTGATCCAACTGCTGCGCCAGCGCCTGGGTATCGGGTTTACGTTCATCGCCGAGGCTGCTGGGGCGCAGGCGACGAATAAAGCGCGCGTCGCGCAGGCGCAATACCGGATGAATGCGGATAATGGCGTGGGCCAGCTGTTCGATATGGTGCAGTTGAAAGGCGTTGCCGTCAGCATCGAGAAAACCGCGCCAGGTGCACACCGTGCCGTCGTCGGCCAACTCGCCTTCACAGCGGTAATGAATGCGGCTCAGGCCATCCTCGCCCTTGACCCACAGTGGCGTCAGATGGCGATAGCGCGGCAGGTGCGCATGGCCGATATCTTTTTCGCAGAAGGTGAACACCACCTGCAGGTGGCGCTCTTTGGCCGACTCTTCACCGGGGGGGAAATGAAAGTCGTGCGCTTCAAACCGATACAGCTTCTGCTCCGGCGCCAACAGCAGCGTCAGCGCATCCAGCAGGCTGGATTTACCCCAGGCGTTTTCGCCGAGCAACAGCGTGTTGTCGTCCAGCATCAGGGACAGCCGGTTAATGCCGCGAAAACCTACAATTTCGATACGCTCCAAGAACATCCGCCGCCTCCCGTGCGCGCCGTCGCCTCTTCAATGAGGAGACCTTCACAGAGCATGGTCAAAAAACCCCTTGCAGGTCAAGCGGCCAACGTCAAATCTGCCGCTTTACTCCGGCCGGGCTTTTGGTTAGCGTGTGCTCCTCGCCGCCGTTCGGCACGCTTCAAAACTCAAGGACACAAGCTGCACCATGTACTCAGGACTGTTGATTATTCTGTTACCGCTGATTGTCGGTTACCTCATTCCCTTACGCCATCGCCCGCTGCTGGTGCTGATCAACCGGCTGCTGAGCTGGATGGTGTACGTGATCCTGTTTTTCATGGGTATCAGCCTGGCGTTCATGGAAGATCTCAGCAGCAACCTGGTGTTGATCTTCCAGTACAGCGCGGTGTTCTTCTTCTGCATTCTCTGCGCCAATCTGCTGTTGCTGGCGCTGCTGGAGCGGCGCATGCCGTGGCGCAGCAGCCATAAACAGGAAAAGCTGCCTTCGCGCGTGCACATGGCGCTGGAGTCGCTCAAGCTGTGCGGCGTGGTGCTCGGCGGCTTCCTGCTCGGCCTGACGCAGTGGCAATGGCTGCAGTTCGCCCATAAAGGCAGCGAATATGCGCTGATCTTCCTGCTGTTGCTGGTCGGTATTCAGCTGCGCAACAGCGGCATGACGCTGCGCCAGATTGTGCTCAACCGCCGCGGCACGCTGGTGGCGTTGGTGGTGACCGTCGCGTCGCTGGCCGGCGGCGCGCTGGCGGCGCAATTGCTGGGGCTGCCGGTCAAGGCCGGGCTGGCGATGGCCTCCGGCTTCGGCTGGTATTCGCTGTCGGGCATTCTGATCACCGACGCCTACGGCCCGGTAATGGGCAGCGCCGCGTTCTTCAACGATCTGGCGCGCGAGCTGGTGGCGATTATGCTGATCCCGACGCTGGTGCGCCGCAGCCGCTCCACCGCCCTCGGCCTGTGCGGCGCCACCTCGATGGATTTCACCCTGCCGGTGCTGCAGCGCAGCGGCGGGCTGGACATGGTGCCCCCCGCCATCGTGCATGGCTTCCTGCTGAGCCTGCTGGCACCGGTGCTGATCGCCCTGTTCTCCTGAGCCTTTCCCCCTGGGGGCCAGTCGGCCCCCAAAGCGTAATAATTCCCATCCGCATGGCAAAATTGCGCTAAATCAAACTTGCCCGCAGTAGTCGCACAAAAGCCTTTTGCAACCCCGATCGCCGATCTATGCTTTTAAACAAGCATTACAAATGCAACTTTAAAAATAAAAGGAAGCGACTATGTTCTGTGTGCAATGTGAACAAACCATCCGTACCCCGGCAGGCAACGGCTGCTCGTATGCTCAGGGCATGTGCGGCAAGACGGCGGAAACCTCCGATCTGCAGGATCTGCTGGTGGCGGCGCTGCAGGGCCTCTCCGCCTGGGCGCTGCAGGCGCGTTCGCTGGGCATCGTCGACCACGAGATCGACAGCTTCGCCCCGCGCGCCTTCTTCTCCACCTTGACCAACGTCAACTTCGACTCCCAGCGCATCATCGGTTACGCGCGCGAAACCCTGCTGCTGCGCGATTCGTTGGCTGCCCGTTGCCGGCTGCTGGACGCCGGCGTGCGCGTCGATCACCCGATGGCGGCGCTGCAGCTGGCCGGTGACGATATGCCTGCGTTGCTGCAACAGGCGGCGCAGTTTGCACTCAACAGCGACAAGGCCGAGGTAGGCGACGACGTACACGGGTTGCGCATGCTGTGCCTGTACGGCCTGAAAGGCGCGGCGGCCTATATGGAACACGCGCACGTGCTCGGCCAGTTCGACGAGCAGCTCTATGCCGACTACCACGCCTTCATGGCCTGGCTCGGCACCCAGCCGCGCGACGTCGACACCCTGCTGAACAACGCCATGGGCATCGGCAAGATGAACTTCAACGTGATGGCGATCCTCGATCGCGGCGAAACCCAGGCCTACGGCGATCCGCAGCCCAGCGCGGTCAACGTGCGCCCGGTGGCCGGGAAAGCCATTCTGATCTCCGGCCACGATCTGAAAGATCTGCGCATGCTGCTCGAACAAACCGAAGGGCAAAACGTCAACGTCTACACCCACGGCGAAATGCTGCCGGCGCACGGCTATCCGGAACTGAAAAAATTCAAGCATCTGGTGGGCAACTACGGCAGCGGCTGGCAGAACCAGCAGACGGAATTCGCCAAATTCCCCGGCCCGATCGTGATGACCTCCAACTGCATCATCGATCCTAACGTCGGCCACTACGGCGATCGCATCTGGACCCGCAGCATCGTCGGCTGGCCGGGCGTCAACCATCTGGAAGGCGACGACTTCGGCGCCGTGATCCGCCAGGCGCAGGGCATGAACGGCTTCCCTTATACCGAGATCGAGCATCTGATCACCGTCGGCTTCGGCCGCCAGACGCTGCTGAACGCCGCCGACACGGTGATCGATCTGGTGTCGCAGAAAAAACTGCGCCACGTCTTCCTGGTCGGCGGCTGCGACGGCAGCCGCGACGAGCGCAGCTACTTCACCGACTTCGCCCGCAGCGTGCCGCAAGACTGCCTGATCATGACGCTGGCCTGCGGCAAGTACCGTTTCAACAAGCTGGACTTCGGCACCCTGGAAGGGCTGCCGCGCCTGCTGGACGTCGGCCAGTGCAACGACGCCTACTCCGCCATCATGCTGGCGGTCAAGCTGGCCGACACGCTCGGCTGCAGCGTCAACGAGCTGCCGCTCAGCCTGGTGCTGTCGTGGTTTGAACAGAAGGCGATCGTCATTCTACTGACGCTGCTGTCGCTGGGGGTGAAAAACATCGTCACCGGCCCGACCGCGCCGGGCTTCCTGACCGACAACCTGATGGCGATCCTCAACGAGAAATTCGGCCTGCGTCCGATCACCACCGTCGAGCAGGATATCAACGCGCTGCTCGCCTGATGCCGTTACGTTATGGGGCCGCCTGCGCCGGCCCCTTTGCTTTTTGAGGTGCCCCGATGACTCAACCCACTCCGCTTTGCCCGAACCGCATGCAGGTGCATTCCATCCGGCGTGAAACCGCCGACGTCTGGACGCTGAACCTGATCTGCGACGTTTTCTACCCTTATCAGGCGGGCCAGTTTGCGCTGGTCAGCATCCGCAACAGCGACGAGACGCTGCGCGCCTATACGCTCTCCTCCTCGCCCGGCCAGAGCCGCTTTCTCAGCATCAGCGTGCGCTGCCTGCCAGACGGCGTCGGATCGCGCTGGCTGACGCAAGAGGTCAAGCCCGGCAACACGCTGTGGTTGTCCGACGCGCAGGGCGAGTTCAGCTGCGAGCGCCACCCGGCCGATCGTTATCTGATGCTGGCCGCCGGCTGCGGCGTGACGCCGATCGTCTCGATGTGCCGCTGGCTGACCGCCAACCGTCCGACCTGCGATATCGCCGTGATCTTTAACGTACGCACCCCCGCCGACACGATTTTCGCCGATCAATGGCGCACGCTGTGCACCGCCCATCCGCAGCTGCGCCTGACGCTGATGGCCGAGCAGGATCTACAACCCGGCTACCTCAGCGGCCGCATCGATGAACAGACGCTGCAGCAGGCGGCGCCGGATATCGTCGAACGCACGGTGATGACCTGCGGCCCTGCGCCCTACATGGACCACGTGGAGCAGCTGTGCCGCCGGCTCGGCGTGCCGGCCGAGCGTTTCCATAAAGAGCAGTTCCACACGCCGGCGGCGCAGGCCGAGGCCACTGAAGGGCTGACGCTGCGCGCCGCCCGCCCGCTGCGCGAATTCCGCGTGCCGGTCGGCAGCACGCTGCTGGCGGCGATGGAGGCCAATGCCCTGCCGGTCAACGCTGCCTGCCGCGCCGGGGTGTGCGGTTCATGCAAAACCCGTATCCTCGAGGGCGACTACACCACCACCAGCACCATGACGCTGAGCGCGGAAGAGGTGGCGCAAGGCTACGTGCTGGCCTGCAGTTGCCAGCTGCAGGGCGACGTCACGCTGGCGTGATCCCCTGGCCCCATCGCCGCGATGGGGCATTTATCGGCAAGTTCCCTCATCCCCGCCCGGTTACACTTTCCTCCGTCCTACGCTCTTTACCCTTCCTGACCGCATCTCGTCCACAGCCGGTAAGCTATGCTTGCAGTTGTTCTGCTGCCACTCACCGGATCGAGTACACATCGTTTTTCAAACCATGTTTGGGGGAACCATGAAGCAAACCGTAGCCACACTGATCGCCAAAACGCTGGATCAAGCCGGCGTAAAACGCATTTGGGGCGTGACCGGCGATTCGCTCAACGGCCTGAGCGACAGCCTGCACCGCATGGGCACCATCGAATGGCTGGGCACCCGCCATGAAGAGGTGGCCGCCTTCGCCGCCGGCGCCGAAGCCCAGCTCACCGGCCAGTTGGCGGTGTGCGCCGGTTCCTGCGGCCCCGGCAACCTGCACCTGATCAATGGCCTGTTCGACTGCCACCGCAACCATGTGCCGGTGCTGGCGATCGCCGCGCACATCCCTTCCAGCGAAATCGGCAGCGGCTACTTCCAGGAAACGCATCCGCAGGAGCTGTTTCGCGAATGCAGCCACTATTGCGAGCTGGTTTCCAACCCGGAACAGCTGCCGCGCGTGCTGGAGATCGCCATGCGCAAGGCGATCCTCAATCGCGGCGTCTCGGTGGTGGTCTTGCCAGGCGACGTGGCGCTGCGCATGGCGCCGGAAGACGCGACCCTGACCTGGCATACCCCAGCGCTGCCGCTGGTGCAGCCGCCGATGAGCGAGCTGAACAAGCTGGCGGAAACGCTGAATCAGGCGAAAAACATCACCCTGATGTGCGGCAGCGGCTGCGCCGGCGCGCACGATGAGGTGGTCAAGCTGGCCGAGCTGCTGCAGGCGCCGGTGGTGCACGCGCTGCGCGGCAAGGAGCATATCGAATGGGATAACCCTTACAGCGTCGGCATGACCGGGCTGATCGGCTTCTCCTCCGGCTACCACGCGATGATGAACGCCGACACGCTGGTGCTGCTCGGCACCCAGTTCCCCTACCGCGCGTTCTACCCCACCAACGCCAACATCATTCAGATCGACATCAACCCCGGCAGCATCGGCGCGCACTGCCCGGTCAACATGGCGCTGGTGGGCGATATCCACACCACCCTCGCCGCCTTGCTGCCGCAGCTGGAGCCAAAGCGCGATCGGGCGTTCCTCGACAAGGCGCTGGAGCATTACCGCAACGCGCGCAAGGATCTCGACGGGCTGGCGACCGCCAACGACGACCAGCCGATCCACCCGCAGTATCTGGCGCAACAGCTCAGCCAGTACGCCAGCGACGACGCCATCTTCACCTGCGACGTCGGCACACCGACGGTGTGGGCCGCCCGCTACGTGAAAATGAACGGCAAGCGTCGCCTGCTCGGTTCGTTCAACCACGGTTCGATGGCCAACGCCATGCCGCAGGCGATCGGCGCCCAGGCCACCGCGCCGGATAAACAGGTGATCGCCATGTGCGGCGACGGCGGCTTCACCATGCTGATGGGGGATTTTCTGTCGCTGGCACAGCTCAAGCTGCCGGTGAAAATCGTGGTGTTCAACAACAGCGTGCTGGGGTTCGTGGCGATGGAGATGAAGGCCGGCGGCTACCTGACCGACGGCACCGATCTGCATAACCCGGACTTCGCGGCGATCGCCAACGCCGCCGGCATCAAGGGCATCCGCGTAGAAAAAGCCTCGGATCTGGATGGCGCGCTGCAGGAAATGTTGGCGCACCCCGGCCCGGCGCTGCTGGACGTGGTCACCGCCAAGCAAGAGCTGGCGATGCCGCCGCAGATCAAGTTCGAACAGGCCAAAGGCTTCAGTCTGTATATGCTGCGCGCCATCATCAACGGCCGCGGTGACGAAGTGGTCGAGCTGGCGAAAACCAACTGGCTGCGCTAAGCAAGCTGCCCCCGGTGAAATAAGGGTATATGATGCCATGTACCCTTTTCCTCTCCCTTATATTCCAGGAACCCTATGCTTATCGATCTACGCAGCGACACCGTCACCCGCCCCAGCGCCGCCATGCGCCAGGCGATGGCTCAGGCAGAGGTCGGCGACGACGTCTACGGCGATGACCCGACGGTCAACGCGCTGGAGGCCGAGGCGGTGCGCCTGTCGGGCAAAGAAGCGGCGCTGTTTTTGCCCAGCGGCACCCAGGCCAACCTGGTGGCGCTGCTGAGCCACTGCCAGCGCGGCGACGAGTATCTGGTCGGCCAACAGGCGCACAACTATAAATACGAGGCCGGCGGCGCGGCGGTGCTGGGCAGCATCCAGCCGCAGCCGATCGAGGCCGACGCGGACGGCACACTGCCGCTGGACAAGCTCGCCGCCGCCATCAAACCCGACGATATCCACTTCGCCCGCACCCGGCTGCTGAGCCTGGAAAACACCATCAGCGGCCGAGTTCTGCCGCAGGCCTACCTGCAGCAGGCGTGGCAGTTTACCCGCGAGCGGCAGCTGGCGCTGCATATCGACGGCGCGCGCATCTTCAACGCCGCCGTGGCGCTGAACCTGCCGCTGAAAGAGATCGTGCAATACTGCGACACCTTCACCATTTGCCTGTCGAAAGGATTGGGCGCGCCGGTCGGATCGCTGCTGTGCGGCAGCGAGGCCTTCATTCAGCGCGCGCTGCGCTGGCGCAAGATGACCGGCGGCGGGCTGCGTCAGGCCGGCATCCTGGCGGCGGCCGGTCTTTACGCTTTGGAGCATAACGTCGCGCGGCTGCGCGAAGACCATGACAACGCGGTCTGGCTGGAGCAACAGCTGCGGCAGATCGGCGTAGAGATCGCCGAACCCGGCGCACAGACCAACGTGCTGTACCTGCGCCAATCACCGGCGCTGGCGGCCAAATTCGGCCCGTGGATGCGCGAACGCGGCGTGCTGATCAGCAGCGGCCCGCTGACGCGCATTCTGACCCACCTCGACGTCAGCCGTCAGGATCTGCAGCGGGTGGTCGAGCTGTGGCGGGAGTTCCTCCAGCAGCACGCCTGATCCCTCCTCCCCGGCGCGCCGGGGAGCCCTTCACCGCCCGCCGATGGCCTCGACAAAACGGCGAGTGATCTGCTGCGGGCGCGTAATGGCGCCGCCCACCACGACCGCATACGCCCCCAGCGCCAGGCAGCGTGCGGCCATCGCCGGCGTTTCGACATTGCCCTCGGCGATGACCGGCACCGGCACCGCCGCCAACACCGCGCGCAGAAAACCGAAATCGTCCTCCGCCAGTCGGGCGCCCCGGCTTTCGGCGGTATAGCCGTGCAGCGTGGTGCCCACGCAGTCGAACCCCAATCTGGCAGCCTCTTGCGCCTCTTCCACGGTGGCGATGTCCGCCATCAGCAGCAGCCGGGGATACCTGGCGCGGATCGCGGCAACCAACGCTGCCAGCTGCAGCTCCCCTGGCCGAGGGTGGCCGGTCGCGTCCAGCGCAATCATCTGTGGTGCCGCAGCCATCAACTCATCGATTTCACGCAGGGTCGGCGTGATATAGACATCGCTACCGGCATAATCGCGCTTGATAATGCCGATCACCGGCAGCGCCACCGTGCGCATGATGGCTTTAACGTCTTCGACGCCGTTGGCGCGAATCGCCGCCGCACCGCCTTGCTCGGCCGCCAGCGCCATGCGTGCCATGATAAAATCGCTGTGCAGCGGCTCGTCGTCCAGCGCCTGGCAAGACACCACCAGCCGGCCCTTAATCTGCTGCAAAATGGAAAGCGTCATAAATCCAACAACTCCTCGACTTCATTTTTAATAATGGTCACGTGCGGGCCATAGATCACCTGAACGCCGTTGCCGCGAACGATCACCGCCCGCGCGCCGCTGGCCTTCAGCCCGCCCTCGTCCAGCAACCGGCTCTGTTTTACCGTCACGCGCAGCCGCGTGGCGCAACAATCCAGTTCGACGATATTCTCTTTGCCGCCCAGCGCCGCCAGCACCTGCTGCGAGCGTTCGGTGCCGGTCATCACCGCTTCCGACATGGTTTCCACCTCGCGCCCTGGCGTTTTGAAATTGAAGCGCAAGATCAGGAAACGGAACGTGAAGTAGTACAGGAAGAACCAGGGCACCCCGACCAGCGGCACGTACATCCAGTGGGTTTTCGCTTCGCCCTGCAGCACGCCGAACAGCATGAAATCGATAAAACCGCCGGAGAACGTCTGGCCGATGGTGATATGCAGGATGTGCGCGATCGTGAACGCCAGGCCGTCGAACAGCGCGTGCACCACGTACAGCGCCGGCGCGATGAACAGGAACGAGAATTCGATAGGCTCGGTGATGCCGGTCAGGAAAGAGGTCAGCGCCGCCGACAGCAGCAGCCCGCCGACGCGCTTGCGATTCTCCGGGCGCGCGCTTTGGTACATCGCCAGGCAGGCGCCGATCAGGCCGAACATCATGGTGATAAAGCGGCCGGACATGAAACGCGCCGTGCCGATGTAGAACTGCTGCGTATTCGGGTCGGCCAACTGAGCGAAGAAAATACGCTGTGTGCCTTCCACCAGCTGTCCGTTGATCACTTCGCTGCCGCCGAGTGCGGTAGTCCAGAACGGCAGGTAGAAGATGTGATGCAGGCCGAACGGTCCGAGCATGCGCAGCACGAAGCCGTAGATAAAGGTACCGAGATAGCCGCTGGCATCCACCAGGCCGCCCATGCCGAAGATCAACCGTTGGCAATGCGGCCACAGCACGGTCATCAGGGCGCCGACCGCCATCGCCGCCAGCGAGCTGACGATCGGTACAAAGCGCGAACCGCCGAAAAAACCCAGGAACGGCGGCAGCGCTATCTTGTTGTAGCGGCCGTGCAGATACCAGGTCACCAAACCGATGACCACCCCGCCGAACACCCCGGTCTCCAGCGTCTGGATCCCGAGAATCGTTCCCTGCCCCACCGCGCCGGCGTTCTGCGTGGCCAACGTGCCGTTGATTTTCAACAGCGCATTGATGGTGGCGTTCATGACCAGATAGGCGATCAGCGAGGCCAGCCCCGCCGTGCCCTTGTCGCTTTTGGCCAGCCCCACCGCCACGCCGACCGCGAATAAGACCGCCAGGTTGGCGAACACGACGGCGCCGGCACTGGCCATCACGGTAAATATGCCTTGCAGCCAGCCGACGTCGAGGAAGGGATACGCCTCGACGGTATTGGGATTGGACAGCGCACCGCCGATCCCCAACAGCAGACCGGCCGCCGGCAGCACGGCGATCGGCAACATGAACGATTTGCCGAACAGCTGGGCTTTTTCGAACCAGCCGCCGGAGCGCGACAATTCTGGTGTTGACATAAATTTTTCCCCGCTATCATTTTTATGATGAAAATTTTTACCACATTAAAATTAATTTAATGAAAATTTTATTCATAACGATGATCGGCTTCACAATCCGTCGATTTCGCTGGCGAGCGGCGGCGTCTTTCCGCCACAATAGAAACGGGAATACTCAGAAAGGTAACGTGATGAATACAGGCAACTTGTTATTGCGGCTGCGGCAGGATTTGGCGGGGTACAGCCCCACGCTGCAAAAGCTCGGCAACTATCTTCTTGCGGAGCCCTCCCGCGCCGTTTACCTGACCATCACCGAACTGGCGCGTGAAAGCGCCACCAGCGAAGCCAGCGTCACGCGGCTGTGCCGCCATCTGGGCTGTAAAGGCTATACCGAATTTAAAATGGCGCTGGCCCTCAGCCTGCAGCAAAGCCAGCCGGAGGCGGCGACGCGGCAAAGCGCGGCGGAAAATTTGGTGGAAGAGAGCGTCCAGGCGCTGCGGGATACCGGCGCGCTGTTGGATCCGCAGGCGCTGCAACAGGCGGCGGACAATCTGCAGCGCTGCGCTTCGGTGCAGATTTACGGCGTCGCCGCCAGCGCCATCATCGGTGATTTCCTGCACTACAAACTGTTGCGCCTCGGCAAACCGGCGCAACTGTTCAGCGACATGCACCGGGCGGCGATGAACGCCGCCTCGCTGAGTGAGCAGGATCTGCTGATCGTCATCTCCAGCTCCGGCTCCACCAAAGACGTGCTGCATGCGGTGGCGTTGGCCAAAGGGCGCGGTGCACGCGTGATCGCAATCAGCAACACCCAACGCAGCCCGCTGGCTAAAATGGCGGATACGCTGCTGGTGGCGGCCAAACCGGAAGGGCCGCTGACCGCCGGCGCCCTGCCGGCCAAGGTCGGCGCCATGCTACTGGTGGAGTTGATGATCGCCGAACTGGCTCAGCGCGATCCCGCCTATGCTCAAGCGATGCAGGCCACCGCGAGCGCTACCCTGCCGCTGTTGTTGTAATCAGAAGATCCAGCGGCCATAAACCCAGTACCACAATCCCAGCACCGCCACCAGGTTGAGCGCCACGCTGAGGATGAACCAGGTTTTAAACGGCTGCTTCTGGGTTTTGTGGCGAAACAGCTGCTGTGCCGCCAGTGCGCCCAACCACCCGCCCAGCGCGCCGAACAGCAACAGCGTCGCCTCCGGCACCCGCCGCCACCCCTTGCGCGCCGCCAGCTTATCGCCGCCGTAGATCAGAAACGTCAGCAGGTTGGCCAACAGCAACCACATCCACACCGGATGCAGCGAGAACAGGCTGGCGATCAGCGCCAGGCCCAGCAGGGCGTAACAAATCACATTGAGCTTCATGACATCCGGTTTTTCGTTCGGTAAGGGGGCGCGTAGTGTGAACTCGCGCCGCGACGTATGCAACCGGCTTATACCCATACAAAAAGTGCATTTAAACCCGGAATTTGGCATCCTGTCGTTCAGCCAATCCTCTACCGCACAAGGCGGCCCGATGACACCCCAACGCGTACTGGTTCTTGGAGCCAGCGGCTATATAGGCCAGAACCTGATCCCGCACCTGATCGAACAGGGGCACCAGATTACCGCCGCCGCGCGGCGCATCGAGTGGCTGCAGGAGCGGAACTGGCCGCAGGTCAACTGCCTGTATGCCGATCTGTATCGCCCGGAAACCCTGAGCGCGGCGCTGTGGGAGATAGATACGCTTTACTATCTGGTGCATGCGATGGGCGACGGCGACGACTTTATCGAGAAGGAGCGCCAGGCGGCGGAAAACCTGCGCGACGCGCTGCGCAATGCCAGCGTCAAGCAGGTGATCTTTCTCGGCGCGCTGCAGCCGAACGACGACAGCTCACCGCACCTGGCGGCCCGCCGCCTGACCGGCGAGATCTTGCGCCAGAGCGGCGTGCCGGTGACCGAGTTGCGCGCCGGCATCATCGTCGGCCCCGGCTCGGCGGCGTTCGAAGTGATGCGCGACATGGTCTATAACCTGCCGGTGCTGACGCCGCCGCGCTGGGTGCGCTCGAAGTCGTCGCCGGTGGCGCTGGAGAACCTGCTGGTTTATCTGGCCGATCTGCTGGCGCACCCGGCACAGGAACACCGCATCTTCGACGTTGCCGGGCCGGAATACCTCAGCTATCAGGATATGTTCAAGCGCTTTATCGCCCTCAGCGGCAAGCGGCGCTGGCTGATCCCGATCCCTTTGCCGACGCGGCTGATTTCGGTGTGGTTCATCAGCCTGATCACCTCGGTGCCGACGCCGATCGCCCGCGCGCTGATCCAGGGGCTGAAGCACGATCTGCCCGCCGACGGCCGGCCGCTGCAGGCCCTGATCCCGCAGCGGCTGCACACCTTTGATCAGGCGGTCGCCACCACGCTGCAGCGCGAACAGGAGGTGGTCGATTCCGCCGACTGGGGCTACGATCCGGCGGCGCGGGCTCGCTGGCGCCCCGGCTACGGTTACTATCCGAAACAGGCCGGTTGTTCGCTGGACACCGCCGCCACCCGCGAGGCCCTGTGGCAAACGGTGCAGCAGCTGGGGGGCGAAGAAGGCTATTTCTACGCCAATATTCTGTGGCGGATCCGCGCCCGCATGGACGACATGATCGGCAACGGCGTGGTCTATGGCCGCCCGGCACGCGCGACCCTGGCGCTGGGCGACGAGATCGACGGCTGGAAAGTCATCACGCTGAAGCCGCTGCGGCAACTGGCGCTGCTGTTCGGCATGAAGGCGCCGGGACTGGGGCGGCTGAGCTTCACCATTACCGATCACGGCGATCGCCGCACGCTGGACGTGCGCGCCTGGTGGCATCCGGCCGGCTTCAGCGGGCTGCTGTATTGGTTCGCCATGATGCCCGCACACCTGTTCATTTTTCGCGGCATGGCGAAGCGCATCGCCGAGCTTGCCGAGAGCCTGGACCGCCAACAGCGCTGAACGGCGTTCATTTGTCGATCAACCGCACAGTTTGCCGCTGTGCTTCGGGGCTTTCCGATTGCATAGCGCACGAAATCACGGAAGAATGGCATCTTATTTGCTGGAGGCGCCGCAAGCGCCCGCCGGTATTCCGATTTTGGGTGAGAATAGAGTCCGTTATGAAGGTATTGGTCACCGGTGCCACCAGTGGGTTAGGCCGTAACGCCGTTGAATATCTGCGCCGCCAGGGCATCAAAGTGCGCGCCACCGGCCGCAACCAGGCGATGGGCGGCCTGCTGGAAAAAATGGGCGCTGAGTTCATTCATGCCGATCTCACCAATCTGATCTCTTCGCAGGCCAAGGCGATGCTGGCCGACGTCGACGTGCTGTGGCACTGCTCCAGCTTTACCTCGCCCTGGGGCACCGAAGAGGCCTTCGAGCTGGCCAACGTCCGCGCCACCCGCCGCCTCGGCGAATGGGCGGCGGCCTACGGCGTGGCGCAGTTCATCCACATCTCTTCTCCGGCGATCTATTTCGATTACCACCATCACCGCAACGTGACCGAAGATTTCCGCCCGCAGCGCTACGCCAACGAATTCGCGCGCAGCAAGGCCGCCGGCGAGCAGGTGATCCAGCAGTTGGCGCTGTCCAATCCGCAGACCCATTTCACCATTCTGCGCCCGCAGGGATTGTTCGGGCCACACGACAAGGTGATGCTGCCAAGGCTGCTACAGATGATCAAACGCTACGGCAACCTGCTGCTGCCGCGCGGCGGCGCGGCGATGGTGGACATGACCTACCTGGAGAATGCGGTGCACGCCATGTGGCTGGCGACGCTAAAAGAAGATACGCCGTCCGGCCGCGCCTACAACATCACCAACCAGCAGCCGCGCCCGCTTCGCACCGTGGTGCAGCAGCTGATCGACGATTTGGGCATGAAATGCCGCATCCGCTCCGTCCCCTATCCGATGCTCGACATGATGGCGCGCGGCATGGAACGCCTCGGCAGCAAAAGCGAGAAGGAGCCGGTGCTGACCCACTACGGCGTCGCCAAACTCAACTTCGACCTCACGCTCGATACCACCCGCGCGCAGCAAGAGCTGGGCTATCAGCCGATCGTCTCGCTGGAAGAAGGCATCGCGCGCACCGCCCGCTGGCTGAAAGATCACGGTAAGCTGCACGGCCTGTAATCAACGCGCCGCGCCGTACTTCACCAGCAGCGCATCGACAATCGCCTCACTCTCTGCATCCGGCTTGCCGCGCACATCGTCGGGTCGGAAGTGCATCTGAAACGCCGCCAGCACATTGCGCTGCTGCCGCGCATCCCATGACAGATCGATCGCATAGCCGTAACGCGCCAGCTTTTCGAGCAGTGCCGCCATCGGCACCGGCGCATGACGATCGCGCCCCGCCAGCAAGCGCAGCACGTCTCGTTCGTCCGGCCAGGCGCCAATGCCGGCCTGCGCCAGCTGCCGCCAGGGGAACAGCGGGCCGGGATCCTGTTTGCGCTGCGGCGCGATGTCGCTGTGCCCCACCACGTCCTGCGGCTGGATGCCGTAGCGTTGGATGATGTCGCGGCTCAGCGGGATCAGCACAGCGATCTGCTCCGCCGTATAGGGCTGCCAGTGGGTGAACAGCATGCTGCGGGTAAAACCCTTGTTGACGATTTCGATGCCGATCGAGGTGTCGTTGAGGTTGCTGCGCCCGCGCCAGCCGCTGGCACCGGCATGCCAGGCACGCATCGCCTCCGGCACCAGCCGGTACACCGTCGGTTTACCGTGCTCGCGCTGCGGGTGCGCCGGCAACAGGTAGTGTGCGCTGACGTGTTCATCGGTCAGCGTTTTCAGCGATGAATGGAAGTCTTCCGCCGTGTAGTGCATCACCAAAAACCGGATGCGCTGATCGGCACCCTGCGCCTGATGCAGGGTTTCGAGCTGGTAAGCGCCGCGATCGACGAGCGTGTCCTGCTGCGGATTTTGGCATCCCGCCAACAGCGCGGCGGCGATGATCCCTGGCCAAATTTTCACTTATCCTCCTGATTGACGTCCGTGAAAGCGGTAACGCCGCGCGATTAATCCGTGTCCAATCATCACGCTCATCGAGAAATGATGACAGACAACGCCGATGTGCAAGCGGGTGTTTCTCCCGACTGGCGGCCTCTCACGCCCATGATAGTCTCAAAGTATCATCTGCGCTGAAAGAGCGGAGTCGAACATGTTCACCCCACGCTATCTGTCCTGGTTGCTCTGCGCCGCCATACTGCCGCTCAGCGGCTGCGATCGGCAAAAAGTCGCCGACGCGATGGGCGCAAGCGCCCCGCCCCCGACCGCTCCCGCCGCCAATGTGAGTGCGCCGGCCTATACGCCGCTGACCGCCGATCAGCTGTACCAGCTGGTCAGCCCGGTGGCGCTGTTCCCCGACAAGCTGCTGGCGCAGGTGTTGGCCGGCGCAGGTTATCCCGACCAAATCAGCGCCGCAGATGCCTGGCTGGTGCAAAACCGCGGCCTGCAGCCGGAGGCACTCAGCTCGGCAGCCGACGCTCAACCCTGGGATCCCAGCGTGCGCGGCCTGGTGCAATTCCCCGACGTACTCGATCAGATGGCGAAAAACATCCCCTGGACCACGGCTCTGGGCAGCGCCTACCTCAACGATCCCACCGACGTGATGAACGCCATTCAGGTGATGCGCCAGCGGGCGGCCAGACAGGGCACGCTGAAAAACAGCCCGCAGCAGCGCATCGTCGTAGCGCCGACGACGCGTTATGTCGAACAGCAGCCCTATCGTCAGAGCGTGGTGGCGGCGCCGGGCGAAACCATCGTCATCGAACCCAGCCAGCCGGATACGGTTTACGTCCCGCATTACGACCCTTGGGTGGCCTACGGCACGCCGATCCCCGCCTATCCGAGCTATCGGTATCAACCTTCAGGCTACAGCGGCGGCGACATGTTGGCAGCCGGCGCGATCAGCTTCGGCGTCGGCATCGCGGTCGCCTCATTGTTCAATCAGCACAACAGCGGCTGGCATAGCTGGGATATGCGCTGGGACGATCGACGCCAACCGGTGGTCTACCGCAATGCGCCCTACGTGTCGCATTCCACCACCGTGGTAAATCGCGTCACCAACATCAATCAATATAACAACGTCAACAATGTGAATCGCAGCACCCACACGGTGAATAACTACAGCAATACGACCCCCGCGCCGACGCCGCATTTCAGCCAGCCGACGCCTGGCGCGCAGCCGCGCGTCGCGCCTGCAGCCCATGCGCCGATGACCCTGCCGAACTTTGCGCATACTCAGCCGGTAGCGGCCGCGCCGCACGTGCAACAGCCGATAAACGCGCCCCATGTGCGGCAACCGATGAGCATGCCGACGTTCACGCATACCGCGCCTGCGGCGCCCCACGCGCAGCAGCCGATGGCCGTGCATTCAGCACCGGTACAGACACATCCGATGCCGGCCGTCGCGTCGGTGCATCCATCTGCCGTGCGCCCTCTGGTTCAGGAAGCGCCGCACGTCGTTCAGCCGATGGTGCGTGAACCGGCCGCAACGCAGCATCCGGCGTTAGTCCGCCCGGCACCGGTGCCGCAAGCACGCGTCATGCCGCATCCTGCCCCGGCGCCGCAGATCCACCAGCCGTCCGCTCAGCCGATATCGCATCGCCAGACGCCGGCGCCGGTGAAACCGCAGGAACACCGCCCGATCGTCGAGCAGCACAAGGTGGGATGAACCAACAGGATGTCGCCCCGGCAGAACGGCCGGGGCGCGGAGAATGGCGTTAGCGGCTGACTTTCACCGCGGTGCCGCTGACGGTCACCATCAGCATGCTGCCGTCTTTGCCAACGGTTTCATAATCGATATCGATGCCGACCACCGCGTTGGCGCCCAGCTCTTTCGCCTGATCTTCCAGTTCTTCGAACGCAATCAAGCGCGCCTTGCGCAACTCTTTCTCATAAGCGCCCGAGCGGCCGCCGACGATATCGCGCACGCCGGCGAAGAAATCACGAAAAATGTTGGCACCGAGGATCGCTTCGCCGGTGACGACGCCACAGTATTCGGTGATGGTGAACCCTTCCAGGGTCGGGGTAGTTGAAAGCTGCATCAGAATTCCTTGTTTGATTAATTCAACGTATCTATGACCAGAAGATTGGCGTTATGTTCGCTTAATCAATGGCACGCAGTACGAATGCAAGGCCAAAAAACGCATTTATACTGTAAGCTATCGGTCTTCATGGTAGAGACTTTCACATAAGGTAATAAGATGAAAACAAAAACGATTGCGGCTGTTTTACCCTTAGCGCTGTTGCTGAGTGCCTGTACCACGGTGGAACCGGCATACAAGGATATCGGCACCCGCAGCGGCAGCTGTGTGGAAGGCGGCCCGGATACGGTCGCGCAAAAATTCTATGACCTGCGCATCCAGCAGGGTGCCGGCTTGCCGGACAGCAACCGCCTGGCGCAGCTGCAGCCCTATCTGAGCAAAGTGCTGTATCAGGATCTGGTCAGCGCCGGTCAGAACCCGGGCAAGCACCGGATAACCGGCGATCTGTTCTCCGGCAATGCGCAGGGGCCAAGCAGCGCCTCCGTCGCCAGCGCCTCGACCATTCCTAACACCGATGCGAAAAACATCCCGCTGCGCGTTGACTTGAGCTACCAAAAAGACGCCAACAGCACCGTGAACTGGCAGGACGAAGTGCTGATGGTGCGTGAAGGGACCTGCTGGGTGGTTGATGATATTCGCTACCTGAATGTTCCAGCGCACGCCACCAACGGCAGCGTGCGCCAGGTGCTGGAAAACCAGTAACCCGCAATACCCCGGCCGACGCGGGCTTGCCGCGTCGGTCATCCCCGCCGTCCGTCCACCGCTCGAATTTCGTCCAATAGAAAAAATTTCGCTACCGATCTCACAGCCTGCGCCACAAATCCCCTCCCTCGGCTTGAGTCGCGGTATCTTGTGCTAATCTTTTACTGTCCCGCCGCACACTCATAAATTTTAACGCACAAAGATTGCATAAGTATTCTGTGGAAGTTAACATTTGCGGCATCAATGTCTATTCAATTCTGGCGCATGAGTATTCAACTTAACGGTATCAATTGCTATTACGGCGCTCACCAGGCGCTGTTTGACATCACGCTGGATTGTCCAGCCGGGGAAACCCTGGTGCTGCTTGGCCCAAGCGGCGCCGGGAAAAGTTCATTGCTGCGGGTGCTGAACCTGCTGGAAATGCCGCGTTCGGGCCAACTGCAGATCGCCGGCAACCAATTCGACTTCAAGCAGGCGCCGGGCGAGAAAGCCATTCGCGAACTGCGCCAAAATGTCGGCATGGTCTTCCAGCAATACAACCTGTGGCCTCACCTCACCGTGGTTCAGAATCTGATCGAAGCGCCTTGCCGCGTGCTGGGTCTGACCAAGGCTCAGGCGATGGAGCGTGCCGACAAGCTGCTCAAGCGTCTGCGCCTGACCGACTTCGCCGATCGCTTCCCGCTTCACCTTTCCGGCGGCCAGCAGCAGCGCGTGGCGATCGCCCGTGCCCTGATGATGGAACCGCAGGTGCTGCTGTTCGATGAACCGACCGCGGCGCTGGATCCGGAAATCACCGCGCAGATCGTCAGCATCATTCGCGAACTGGCCGGCACCGGCATCACGCAGGTGATCGTCACTCACGAAGTGGAAGTGGCGCGCAAGACCGCCAGCCGCGTGGTGTACATGGAAAACGGCCACGTGGTAGAGCAAGGCGACAGCAGCCACTTCACGCAGCCGCGGACCACCGAGTTTGCCAACTACTTATCACACTAACAATTAACTTGCTGTAATTTGGGGAGTTTGCGATGAAAAAACTAATAATCGCCGCCGTTCTGGCCGGCATCAGCGTTTCCGCCTCCGCAGCCGAAACGATCCGTTTCGCTACCGAAGCCTCCTATCCTCCATTTGAATTTATTGACGCCAGCAACAAGATTCAGGGTTTTGATGTCGATCTGGCTAACGCCCTGTGCAAAGAGATGCAGGCCGAGTGCACCTTCACCAACCAGGCGTTCGACAGCCTGATCCCGAGCCTGAAGTTCAAGCGTTTCGATGCGGTGATGGCCGGTATGGACATCACGCCGGAGCGTGAAAAGCAGGTGCTGTTCACCAAGCCGTACTACGATAACTCGGCGCTGTTCATCGCGCAGAAAGGAAAAATCGCCGACGTGGCAGCGCTGAAAGGTAAGAAAGTGGGCGTGCAAAACGGCACCACCCACCAGAAATACCTGACCGACAAGCACCCGGAAATCACCACCGTGCCTTACGACAGCTACCAGAACGCCATTTTGGATCTGAAGAACGGCCGCGTTGATGCGGTGTTCGGCGATACCGCGGTGGTCAACGAATGGCTGAAGCAGAATGACGCGCTGGCGGCAGTGGGCGCCAAAGTGACGGATAAAGACTACTTCGGCACCGGCCTCGGCATCGCGGTACGCCAGAAGAACACCGATCTGCAGGGCAAGTTCAACGCCGCTCTGGACAAGATCAAGCAGGATGGGACCTATGAAACCATCTACAAAAAATGGTTCCAGCAGTAATACGCTCCGATGAATGAATTACAACCTTTAGCAAGCGCCGCCGGCATGACCGTCGGCCTTGCCGTTTGCGCCCTGATCCTCGGGCTGATTCTGGCGATGCTGTTCGCCGTATGGGAATCGTCCCGCTGGAAAGCGGTCAGCTGGCTCGGCACCGCCTGGGTGACCGTGCTGCGCGGCCTGCCGGAAATCCTGGTGGTGCTGTTTATCTATTTCGGTTCGTCGCAGCTGCTGCTGATGCTCTCCGACGGCTTTACCCTCAACCTCGGTCTGTTCCAGCTGCCGATTCAGCTGGCGATCGACAACTTCGAAGTCAGCCCGTTCCTGTGCGGGGTGATCGCTCTGGCCCTGCTCTATTCCGCCTACGCTTCGCAGACGCTGCGCGGCGCGCTCAAAGCGGTACCGCAGGGGCAGTGGGAATCCGGCCAGGCGCTGGGGCTCGGCAAGGCCGCGATCTTCTTTCGCCTGATCATGCCGCAGATGTGGCGCCACGCCCTGCCCGGCCTCGGCAACCAGTGGCTGGTGTTGCTGAAAGACACCGCGCTGGTGTCGCTGATCAGCGTGAACGATCTGATGCTGCAAACCAAGAGTATCGCCACCCGCACCCAGGAGCCTTTTACCTGGTATGTGATCGCGGCAGCCATCTACCTGCTGGTGACGCTGTTCAGCCAATACGTCATCAAACGCATTGAGCTGCGCGCCACGCGCTTTGAGCGAGGGCCGGTCTGATGATTGAGTATTTACCGGAGATCCTCAAAGGGTTGCACACCAGCCTGACGCTGACCGTTGCCGCGCTGATCGTCGCGCTGGTGCTGTCGCTGCTGCTGACGGTGATCCTGACGCTGAAAACGCCGATCCTGACGCCGCTGGTCAAGATCTACGTGACGCTGTTCACCGGCACGCCGTTGCTGGTGCAGATCTTCCTGATCTACTACGGCCCCGGTCAGTTCCCGGCAATCCGCGACTACCCGTGGCTGTGGAACCTGCTGTCGCAGCCCTGGCTGTGCGCGATGATAGCGCTGGCGCTGAACAGCGCGGCCTACACAACGCAGTTGTTCTACGGCGCGGTGCGCGCCATTCCCGCCGGGCAATGGCAGTCATGCGAAGCGCTGGGCATGTCGCGCCGGCAGACGCTGCGCATCCTGCTGCCGTTCGCCTTCAAGCGCGCGCTGTCGTCTTACTCCAACGAAGTGGTGCTGGTGTTCAAAAGCACCTCGCTGGCTTACACCATCACGCTGATGGAGGTGATGGGTTACAGCCAGCTGATGTATGGTCGCACCTACGACGTCATGGTATTCGGCGCCGCGGGCCTGGTGTACCTGTGCGTCAACGGCCTGCTGACGCTGCTGATGCGGCTGGTGGAGCGCCGCGCGCTGGCGTTTGAGCGCCGCAACTGAGGCCGCCTCTCCCCATGAGCCCCGCCATTGTGCGGGGCTTTTTTTATCCCTGCAGCAATATTTAATCATTTGCATTGCATTTTAATTCACTCAGTGGCAGGGTTATCAGCAGACGCACGCGCAAAAATCTCTGGCGATTACCAGTAAAAACAAACGATAGCGAAATAATCACTTTCAGGATCCAGACAGGAGCTCTACGCATGAAAAAACTGCTGCTTGCCGCGACGATGTTGGCCGGGATGACCTTTAACGCCACCGCGGCCGAGACTATCCGCTTCGCCGCCTCCGCCACCTACCCGCCGTTCGAATCGCTGGACGCCAACAACCAGATCGTCGGTTTCGATATCGATCTGGCCAACGCGCTGTGCAAGCAGATGCAGGCGCAGTGCACCTTCACCAACCAGGCGTTCGACAGCCTGATCGCCGCGCTGAAATTCAAGAAATACGATGCGGTGATTTCCGGGATGGACATCACGCCGGAGCGCAGCAAACAGGTCGCCTTCACCCAGCCTTACTACGCCAACTCGGCGATCGTGATCGCGCAAAAAGGCAAGTTCAGTTCGCTGGCGGATCTGAAAGGCAAAAAGCTCGGCATGGAAAACGGCACCACCCACCAGAAATACATGCAGGACAAGCATCCGGAGATTAACACCGTCTCTTACGACAGCTACCAGAACGCCATTCTGGAGCTGAAAAACGGCCGTATCGACGGCGTGTTCGGCGACACCGCCGTGGTGAACGAGTGGCTGAAAACCAACCCGCAGCTGGCGCCGGTGGGCGAGCACATCACCGATGCGCAATACTTCGGCACCGGTCTCGGCATCGCGGTGCGCCCGGACAACCAGGCGCTGCTGGCCAAGCTGAACGCCGCGCTGGACGCCATCAAGGCCGACGGCACCTACCAGGCCATCAACGACAAGTGGTTCCCGCAGTAAGCAATAAGGCCCGGTTATCCGGGCCTTATGTTTTATAAAATCCGCACCAACAACGTCAGCACTTCGTAGTGCGCGGTATGCGGGAACATGTCGAACAGCTGCACCCGTTCGATGCGGTACCCCGGCAACATCTCGATATCTTTCGCCATGCTCTCGGCGTTGCAACTGGAATAGAGAATAGAGTCCGGCGCCATCCGGCCCAAATAATCGCACAGCGCCTGGCCGATGCCGCGCCGCGGCGGGTTGACCAGCACCAGCTGCGGCACCTGGCCTTCGGCGGTGGCGAAGCGGGTGGAATCGAGCGCCTGAAAATCGACGTGCAACAGCCCTAACCGCTGCGCCGACTGGCGCGCGCAGGCGATCGCTTCCGCGCTGATTTCGATGCCAATCAGCCGCGTTTGCGGTTGCGCGCAGTGCAGGCCAAAGCCGCCGACGCCGCAGAACAGATCCCACATGCTGTCGATAGCGAGCGCGCGCACCCAGTCGCGGGCGGTAGCATACAGATCGGCGGCCACCTGCGGGTTGGTCTGGAAGAAGCTTTGCGGGCGGATGAAGAGCGGCACCTGATTGAACTGTTCCTCGAGCGCCTGCTGTTCGGTCAGCGCGATCTCGCGTTCCCCTTCCATGATCGCCATGTGCACCGGCTGAATATTGGCGGAGATCACCTTGAGCTGCGGCAACTGCTGCTGCAGCCACGGCAGCGCGGCGCGCAGCTGCGCCAGCTTGGTTTCCGAGCGCAGCACGAAACGCAGCATCACGCCGCCGTCGAGCGTGCTTTCGGTCAGCAGCAGGTATTTCAGCTCGCCGCGTTTGCGCGCCACGTTATACGGCGTCAGGCCCGCACGGGCGATGAAGCTTTTCAGCACCGCAAACATCGGCGCAAAACCGGCGGGATACAGCGGGCAGTCGCTCAGATCGACCGGCGTGCCGTCACGGTGCAGCATGCCGAGCAGCGGGCGCTCCACGCTGCCGCTGACCACCATCTTGGCTTTATTGCGAAATGCGCTCAGTTCCCCCGTCGCCGGCTGCAGCCACTGCGCGACATCGCGCCCGGCCAGCAGCGATTGCAGGTGATGCTGTTTGTCGGCCAATTGCTGCGGATAGGGCTTTTCCAGCCACTGACAGGAACGGCAGGTGCCCGCCGTATACAAAGCGCAATGCATGAAGATTACCGTGAAGTTCAGGATGACGAATTAAGGGCGCAGAGTTTACCACTCCGCGCGCCTAAAATCTCACTTGCGCGCGGTGAAGAAGCGGCGGCTGGCGGTGGGAACAAACAGCAACGCCAGGATCACCGCGTCGGGGATCTTTTGCAGGATCAGAACGTGCAGGATTTGGCCGCTGGTTTCCCCTTCCACGGTAAACACCTCGGGGAAGACGCTGCCGATGGTGGCCAACAGCAGATAAAGCACCACGATGCACTGGCAGGTCACATAGCCCCAGCGTCCCCAGTTGCGGCCGCGCATCACCGCAAAGCCGCAGCTGATCTGCAGGCACAGCAGCATCAGGCCGGCCAGAAAGATAAAGGTAGAATCCCACGCCTGCGCGCTAGTGTTGACGAACTCCTGTGCGCCGTCGACGCCCAGTTCGCCCAGCAGCAGCACCACGCTGATACACTTGATCGCCACCATGGCGGTGCCCGCCACCATCACCGGCACCGGCGCATCCGAAGTCGATCCCATTCCCTGCCCGCTTTTCAGCATGTCTGACATATCCGTGTTCCGCTACGACGCGCCACCAATACAGATGGCGCATGTAAAGTCAGGTAGTTAGTTGCAATTCTTATTGATTGCAAAAATAGCAGGTTTGTTACGATTCAGCTACGGGCCGCCCGCTGTAATTCACGCGATCGTTGTTTTTCCGAACGCGCCATAAACCACCAGGCGATCAGGCCGAGAACGCCCACCACCAGCAGGATCAGGCTGGCCAGCGCATTGATTTCCGGATTCACCCCCATGCGCACGCTGGAAAACACCAGCATCGGCAGCGTGGTGGCGCCTGGGCCGGAGACGAAGCTGGCGATCACCAGATCGTCCAGCGACAGGGTAAACGCCAGCATCCAGCCGGAGATCAGCGCCGGCGCGATCATCGGCAAGGTGATGACGAAGAACACCTTCAGCGGCGGCGCCCCCAAATCCATCGCCGCTTCCTCGATGGAGCGATCCACCTCGCGCAAGCGCGAGCTGATGACCACCGCCACATAAGCGGTACAGAAGGTGACATGCGCCAGCCAGATGGTAAACATGCCGCGCTCCGACGGCCAGCCGAAGGCATGCCCCATCGCCACGAACAACAGCAGCAGCGACAGGCCGGTGATCACGTCCGGCATCACCAGCGGCGCGGTCAGCATAAACGCGAAGCCGGTCGAACCGCGAAAGCGGCCGAAGCGCACCATCACCACGGCGGCGATGGCCCCCAGTACCACCGCGGCGGTGGCGGAGGCGGCGGCGATGGTCAGGCTGAGCCCCACCGCGCTGATCATCGCCGAATCGTGGAACAGTTCGGTATACCAGCGCGTGGACCAACCGGCCCACACCGTCACCAGCTTGGAGCTGTTGAAGGAGTAGATCACCAGCATCAGCATCGGCGCATACAGGAAGGTAAAGCCGACCGTCAGGATGGCGATGCGCCACGGTGAACGCACTACCGGCAAGTTGTTCATTCCTGCCCCCCCATTTCCTTGTTCTGGTGTTTGTGGAACCACAAAATTGGCACGATCAACAGCAGCAGCATGATGGTAGCGACCGCCGAGGCCACCGGCCAGTCGCGGTTATTGAAGAACTCCTGCCACAGCACGCGGCCGATCATGATGCTGTCCGGCCCACCGAGCAGTTCCGGGATCACGAACTCGCCCACCGCCGGAATGAACACCAGCATCGAACCGGCGATGATGCCGCCGCGCGTCAGCGGCACGATCACGCTGAAGAAGGTTTTCAGCGGCCGAGCCCCCAAATCCAGCGACGCCTCCACCAGCGAGTAATCCAGCCGGATCAGCGCCGTGTAGATCGGCAGCACCATAAACGGCAGATAGGAATAAACGATGCCGATATACACCGCCAGGTTGGTGTGCAGGATCACCAGCGGCTGGTCGATCACCCCCAGCCACATCAGAAAGTTATTCAGAATGCCGTTGTTTTTCAGAATGCCCATCCAGGCATAGACGCGGATCAGGAACGAGGTCCAAGAAGGCAGGATCACCAGCAGCAGCAGAATGTTGCGGGTTGATGCCTTGCTGTGAGCCACCGCCCAGGCCAGCGGATAGCCGATGATCAGGCAGCACAGCGTCGAGACCGCCGCCACGCGCAGCGACTGCAGGTAGGCATCGATATACAACGGATCGTCGGTCAGCTGCAGATAGTTGGCGAAGTTGAGCGCAATGTTCAGCTTACCGTCCACCCAGCTCATCAGCTCGGTGTAGGGCGGCACCGCCAGCGCCAGCTCCGCCAGGCTGATTTTGAACACGATCAGGAACGGCAGCATAAACAGCAGCGTCAGCCATAAATACGGCAATGCGATTACCAGCTTGCGGCCGTGAGCCATCAGCAGGCGATGGAACAAGGCCTTGAGGGTGGCCGGCGTTTTGGCCGGCGGTTCCGGCGTGCGTTCAGAAAGCAGGGACATACGGGTTACTCCTCACCAGCTCCACTACACCGTCAACACGACACAGCTGTCGGTTTCCCAACATAGACGCACTTCATCGCCCCAGGTGGGCATCCCCTTGCGGAAACGATGGCCGTTTTGCAGCTGGGCGCTGATGATCTGCCCGCTGTGCAGCTTCACGTGGTAGATGGACAGATCGCCCAGATAGGCAATGTGCGCCACTTCCCCCACCGCGAAGTTGCAGCCGTCTTCCGGCACCTGTTCGCACAGCAGGATCTTTTCCGGCCGCAGCGCGACCTGGATCGGCACGCCGTCCACCACCGAGGCGTCCGGATCCACTTTGATCGCATGGCGCAGCCCCGGGCTTTGCAGGATCAGCGCGTCGTCGTACCGCTCCTGCAATACGCAGTCGAAGACGTTGACCGAGCCGATAAATTCGGCGCTGAAGCGGCTGTTCGGATGCTCGTAGATCTCTTCCGGCTCGCCGATCTGTACGAACTTGCCGCGGTTCATGATGGCGATGCGCCCCGCCATGGTCATCGCCTCTTCCTGATCGTGCGTCACCATCACGCAGGTCACGCCGACGCGCTCGAGAATGTCGGTCACTTCCAGCTGCATGCGATCGCGCAGCTTCTTGTCCAGCGCGCCCATCGGTTCATCCAGCAGCAGCAACTTCGGCCGCTTGGCCAGGCTGCGCGCCAGCGCCACCCGCTGCCGCTGGCCGCCGGAAAGCTGGTGCGGTTTGCGTTTGGCGAACTCCTGCATGTGCACCAGCGCCAGCATTTCCGCCACCCGTTCGGCGATCTCCGTCCGCGGCATTTTGTCCTGCTTCAGGCCGAAGGCGATGTTCTGCTCTACCGTCATGTGCGGGAACAGCGCGTAAGACTGAAACATCATGTTGATCGGCCGCTGGTACGGCGGCACATGCGACATATCCTGCCCATCGAGCACGATCTGCCCTTCCGAGGGCTGTTCGAAGCCGGCCAGCATGCGCAGTAGGGTGGACTTGCCGCAGCCAGACGGCCCAAGCAGCGCAAAGATCTCGCCCTTGTAGATGGTGAGGCTGACGTCTTCGACCGCATTCTGCCCGTCGAAGGTTTTGGTGAGGTTACGGATTTCCAGCAGAGGGGTGAAGACCTTCTGCGACTTGGCTTGAGGACGAGGAATAGCGTCGTTCAATCGGGGTGCTCTCCGGCGTAAAGCGGCACAAAACCACGGCGAGCGCCGTGGCCCAAAACGGCAATGCAGGCGGGGGCGCCCGCCTGCCGGTTTACCGACGATCGGGGGTATCCCCCCCATCATCACTTCCCGCTTTTAACTTTAGTCCATGCGCGGGTAATGACACGGTCCAGCTTCGGCGACTGCACGTTGAGAGTAAACAGCTTGGCGCGCAGGTCGGCCGGCGGATAGACATTCGGGTTATCGCGCACCTCGGCCTTCACCAGCGGCGTGGAATCCTTCACCGCATTGGCGTAATAGACATAGTTGCTGATGCCCGCCATCACATCAGGTTTCATCAGGAAGTTCAGGAACTGGTACGCGGCGTCTTTGTTCTTGGCGTCCGCCGGCATGGCGAACATGTCAAAGTAGGTCAGCGCCCCCTCTTTCGGGATCGCGTAGGCCACGTTCACGCCGTTCTTCGCCTCTTTGGCGCGGTTGGCCGCCTGCATCACGTCGCCGGACCAGCCGATCGCCACGCAGATATCACCGTTCGCCAGATCGTTGATGTACTGAGAAGAGTGGAAGTAACGAATGTTCGGCCGCAGTTTCAGCAGCAGATCGTTGGCCGCGCCGGTGTAGTCCGCCGCATTGGTGCTGTTGGGATCCTTGCCCAGGTAGTGCAGCACGGTGGCGTAAACCTCGCTCGGCGCATCGAGGAAGGAGACGCCGCAGCTTTTCAGCTTCTCGAGGTTTTCCGGCTTGAGGATCAGATCCCAGCTGTCGACCGGCGCGTCTTTGCCCAATGCCGCCTTCACCTTGTCGACGTTATAGCCGATGCCGGTGGTCACCATCAGATATGGGATGCCGTATTTGTTGTCTTTGTCGTTGTGTGCAACCAGCTTCAGCATCTCGGGATCGAGATTCTTGTAGTTGGGCATTTTGCTCTTGTCGAGCGGTTCGAAGATGCCGGCCTGCGACTGGCGCTCGAGGAAGTTGGATGAAGGAACCACCAGATCATAACCGGTGCTGCCCGCCATCAGTTTGCCTTCCAACACTTCGTTGGAGTCAAAGACGTCGTACACCACTTTGATGCCGGTTTCTTTCTGGAAATTAGCCAAAGTATCCGGCGCGATATAATCGGACCAGTTATACACGTGCAGCGTTTTCTCTTCGGCTGACGCATTGACGGACGCGGCCATCAACAGACCGGCAACCACACCCGATAACCACGTTCTACGTTGGGTGACCATCCGTAACTTCCTCCAAAACAGGGTGAATCATAGAATTGAACTTGTATCTGCAGCGACACAAAACCTTTCCTGATTGAGCGCAATCGTTGCAACCGCGAACTGAATGGCTATGCATATGATTGCATGCGCCTTTTTTCACTGCCTGCTCGCGTGGTCACAAGGGAAATCGCAAGCCCTTTGCAGAATCAGCAGCATAGCCGCTGCTATCGCAACCCGCCAGCCCCCAGGGTAAAAAACGCCTTTTATCGATTTTTTATGCAGTATTTCTCTATGTGATGCGCCATTAACGGCACAAAAGGCGAGAAAGATCGGGCGACAAAGGCCAAAGTGCAGAATATTTTATTGCGGAGGGGAATAATGGCAGCATGCCGCCGGAGCGGCGGCATGCTTAAGGTACGGCGAGGATCAGTGCAACATCGGCTGACGCACGGCGCCAGCGGGGATCTCTTCTTCGTCCCCCATAAACAGCAGATCGTTCGCCCGCGCCTCGAGGATCACCATCGAAACCTGCTCTTCGCCCTGCTGCATGAAATGAGTGAACTGCTCGTAGGTAATGCCCACCGCCACGCTCAACGACTGGCAGACGATCAGCTTCGGCAGGTTGTCGTCCTGAATGTCGACAAACGCCTTGATGGTCAGCGAGCTGGCGTTGATCTGGCTCAGGTCCGCCACCAGCGGGATCAGCGCGGTCGGCTTCACCTCGGCCAGCGCGGAGAACAGAATGACGTTGTCCACCAGATCTATCTTGGCGTCGAACACGCCGTCGAAGTTCTGCATGTGCGGCAGGTGCAGCGCCTGGCAGGAATCGCACTCAAAGAAAGAAATGCCCGATTGATCCAGCCAGCGCCGCAACAGCGCCAAATCGGGGACAATGAGTGAATCCATAATAACCAGCCTCACAATATTCAAAACGCGAAAAGGCGCATAGCTTACGGAATATTCACCCGATACGCCACGATCAATGCGGCTTAATTCACTAATTAAGCGATTGCTCGGCGGGAAAAGCGCGCCGCCCGCCCCGTCAACCGCCAGATTTCAGGCGAAAACCCGGCCGGCCGCGCTGCTCGATGTATTCGATCATCATGCCGGCGATGTCCAGCCCGGTGGTGGTTTCCACGCCTTCGAGCCCCGGCGACGCGTTGACCTCCATCACCAGTGGGCCGCGCTCGGCGCGCAGGATATCCACCCCGGCGACGTCCAGCCCCAGCGTGCTCGCCGCTTTCACCGCGATCGCCCGCTCCCTGGCGGTGATGGTCACCTTGCGGGCGGTGCCGCCGCGGTGCAGGTTGGAGCGAAACTCACCCGGTTTGGCCTGACGCTCGATGGCGGCCACCACTCGGCCGCCGACCACCAGGCAGCGCACATCGCTGCCCTGCGCTTCGCGCACATACTCCTGTACCAGGATGTGGGCGTTCAGGCCGCGAAAGGCGTCGATCACGCTTTCCGCCGCCTGGCGGGTTTCCGCCAGCACCACGCCGATGCCCTGCGTGCCCTCCACCAGCTTGACCACCAGCGGCGCGCCGCCGACCAGCTCGATCAGGTCGCCGGTATCGTCCGGCGAATGGGCAAAGCCGGTGATCGGCAGATCGATGCCCTGCCGCGCCAGCAGCTGCAGCGAACGCAGCTTGTCGCGGGCGCGGGTAATGGCCACGGATTCGTTTAGCGGGTAGCTGCCGAGCAGCTCGAACTGGCGCAGCACCGCCGTGCCGTAAAAGGTGATAGCGGAGCCGATGCGCGGGATCACCGCATCGTAACGCTCCAGTTGGCGGCCGCGATAATGAATGGTCGGCGCCGCCGGATTGATGTTCATGTAGCAGGAGAGCGGATCGATGATATCGATGCTGTGCCCGCGATCTTCCGCCGCTTCACGCAGCCGCTTGCATGAGTAGAGCGTTCCGTCGCGAGAAAGAATGGCAATTTTCACTCGTCACCCCAAAAGCCAACGCCTGCCCGGCAGGCGGGTTAGCGGCCGCGGCGCTCAGGCGCGCGGATCGCTGTCCTGATTATCTTTCGATTGCGGTTTGCGGCGATCGTTTTCCGGCGGCAACCCGCCGCGCATCAGCGGCCCGAAGCCCTGCACCACGCGCCACACCAGAAATGCCGCCGCCGGCACCATCAGCGCCACGCCGAGGAAAATCATGCCGACCGCCGCCTGCTGCGACGCCAGCCAGCCCGGCAGCTGCAGGTGGCCGTGAATGCTGAGGTAGGCCAACACCAGCATCACGATGCCCAGCCCTTCCAACACCAGCACCGGGCGCGGTAAGTCACCGAATGAACGCATATTTTTCTTCTCCAGAAGGTCTGCCCCCAGTGTAGTGAATTCCCATCGGCGGCGACAGCCCCGGCAGACTAATTGGTTACATGAATCAGATTAACAGGTAATTCCTGCTTTTTTTTCACCGCCTCAACGGGCATAGTAGGCGCCATCTGACGCAGGTAATGACTTTTTCGGTGACGGGATGTCGTTGCGGTAGCGAACAATTTATTGAAAATCCAATTAAGGAGCGTTGCATGTTTGCAGTAATCTTCGGGCGTCCTGGCTGTCCTTATTGTGTCCGCGCTAAAGAACTGGCGGAAAAACTGACTGAAGAACGCGACGATTTCAACTTCCGTTACGTTGACATCCACGCGGAAGGCATCACCAAGGCCGATCTGGAAAAAACCGTCGGCAAACCGGTTGAAACCGTGCCGCAGATCTTCCTGGATGAGAAGCACATCGGCGGTTGCACCGATTTCGAAGCTTACGCTAAAGAACACCTGAACCTGTTCCAGTAAGCTTTTGAAAAAAAGATAAAAAGGCGCTTAACGCGCCTTTTTTTATTGCCGCTGCCGCCGGTGCAGCTGCTGCAGCGTCTGCAACAGGCCGAGGGCGAACAACATCAGCATCGCGCCGAACACGCACCAGAACACCGCGCTGGTGGCGTACGCCAGCTCCTGCCAGAACGAAGAGGAAGGCGTCAGCCAGAAGTGGCGGATCAGCAAGCACAGCGGCAGCGCATACAGCGCGCCGAGCAGCGGGCAAAGCAGCCGCTTGCGGCTCGACAGATAGCTGGCTATCGCACCGGGGATCACAAACAGCAGCAGGCCGGTTTCGCCATGGTGCTCATGATCCGTACTGCCGAACAGGCCGGTTTGCTGGCCGAGAAACACCAGGCTGAACAACAGAAAACAGCTGAGAATGCCCAGCCAATATCTATAACTCGTCATGCGAATTCTCCCCCGCCCAATTACTGCATCAATAGAAATCGGCCCGGCCCCCGCGCGGAGACGCTGAACCGAATTTTTTCCTTGGTCAAAAGAGAGTTAAATGCGCACGGCGGCGCAGGAAATCAGCTTTCTGTGCTGGCTGTCATCGGTCATAGCGTCTAGAATGAACGCCGCCGAACGATGGTTCGCTTCGCCTTACGCTGGTGGTGATTTATGACGTCGTTTTAAGGCTAAATTTATCTCTTATAGTTATCTATATCAAGCACTTACTGGTAAACAATAAGTTATCCTCCGTGAACATAAACGTCGCTAGTTTGTTAAACGGTAACTACATTCTGTTACTGTTCGTGGTACTCGCACTGGGGCTGTGCCTCGGTAAACTCCGTCTGGGCTCCGTCCAACTCGGTAATTCCATTGGCGTTTTGGTGGTTTCGCTGCTGCTCGGCCAACAACACTTCGCCATTAACACCGAGGCGCTGAATCTCGGCTTTATGCTGTTTATTTTCTGCGTCGGCGTGGAGGCCGGGCCCAACTTTTTCTCGATTTTCTTCCGCGACGGCAAAAACTACCTGATGCTGGCGCTGGTGATGGTCGGCTCGGCGATGGTGCTCGCCATCGGTCTCGGCAAACTGTTCCACTGGGACATCGGCCTGACCGCCGGCATGCTGGCCGGCTCGATGACTTCGACGCCGGTGCTGGTGGGCGCCGGCGACACGCTGCGCAACACCATCGTCAACGGCCCGGCGCTGCTGGCGGCGCAGGATCATCTGAGCCTCGGCTACGCCCTCACCTACCTGATCGGTCTGGTCAGCCTGATCTTCGGCGCGCGCTACCTGCCGAAGCTGCAGCACCAGGACCTGTCCACCTCTGCCCAGCAGATCGCCCGCGAACGCGGCCTGGACACCGACAGCCAGCGCAAGGTCTACCTGCCGGTGATCCGCGCCTATCGCGTCGGCCCCGAGCTGGTGGCCTGGGCCGACGGCAAGAACCTGCGTGAACTGGGCATCTACCGCCAGACCGGCTGTTACATCGAACGCATCCGCCGCAATGGCATTCTGGCCAACCCGGACGGTGACGCGGTGCTGCAGGTGGGCGACGAGATCTCGCTGGTCGGCTACCCGGACGCCCACGCGCGGCTGGACCCGAGCTTCCGCAACGGCAAGGAAGTGTTCGATCGCGACCTGCTCGACATGCGCATCGTGACCGAAGAGATCGTGGTGAAGAACAGCAACGCGGTGAACAAGCGCCTGAGCCAGCTGAAGCTGACCGACCACGGCTGCTTCCTCAACCGCGTGATCCGCAGCCAGATCGAAATGCCGATCGACGACAGCATCGTGCTCAACAAGGGCGACGTGCTGCAGGTGAGCGGCGACGCGCGCCGGGTGAAGAGCGTGGCGGAGAAGATTGGCTTTATCTCGATCCATAGCCAGGTGACCGACCTGCTGGCGTTCTGCGCCTTCTTCATCATCGGCCTGCTGATCGGCCAGATCACCATTCAGTTCAGTAACTTCTCGTTCGGCATCGGCAACGCCGCCGGCCTGCTGATGTCCGGCATCATGCTCGGCTTCCTGCGCGCCAACCACCCGACCTTCGGCTACATTCCGCAGGGCGCGCTGAACATGGTGAAAGAATTCGGCCTGATGGTGTTTATGGCGGGCGTGGGCCTGAGCGCCGGCGCCGGCATCGGCCACAGCCTGGGCGCGGTCGGCGGCCAGATGCTGATTGCCGGGCTGATCGTCAGCCTGGTGCCAGTGGTTATCTGCTTCCTGTTCGGCGCCTACGTGCTGCGCATGAACCGCGCCCTGCTGTTCGGTGCGATTATGGGCGCCCGCACCTGTGCGCCGGCGATGGAAATCATCAGTGACACCGCACGCAGCAACATCCCGGCGTTGGGCTATGCCGGCACCTACGCCATCGCTAACGTGCTGTTAACGCTGGCGGGTTCACTCATCGTGGTGCTATGGCCGGGCATACTCGGCTGATCGATTAGCGGGAGAGATGGATCGGCGATAAAAATATTTTGATTTTTTTGTCGCTGACCAGAACTTTCGTTGGGGGCCGCAGTCTGAATTAGTGCCACTGCTTTTCTTTGATGTCCCCATTTTGTGGAGCCCGATAATCCCGCCTTTTAGGTTCAAGATTATCGGGTTTTTTGTTGCCTTGGAAAAATATCCTTATAAAACAATGCTTCGCAAAACACATAACTACCCTGTGGCGACAAAGTGGCGACAGCCATTTTACGGACATAAAAAAACCTGCTTTCGCAGGCTTCTTGTTAAATCCAAAGTGTTCCCTGATTGCTTCGGGTTGGGTGTGGCGGCGCGATATCAACTTTGCCCGGTGATACGATCTGCCGCTGAATAGATTCCAACGTCACAAAAGTACAACTGCAATTTATGTTTTGGCATTGATGATAACGCTCTTTAGTGTTCTCACTTAGATAGCGGCTTGTGCGGGCATGGGCGGCAGTTCGGCAAAGCGGGCAATGCATCATGTTGATATTCCCTTCTCAATCTCTCATTTGTCGCGATAATACTCCGCCCGATCGAGAACAAAACTACCTTTAAGTGAATTTACAAAACATCAATTCACATTACGAGACTTCATAAATCACATCCGACAGCAAAACCTCAAACTCCAGCGCCGTCGTAAAGCCGCTATTGCTGAGATTGTGCGTAACTTTGCTCACTATCCAGTCTTGCGCATCGATCGCCGCTTTAAACCCGCTGACGCGTACCGGCGTTTCCGGGGTGATGTTGGCACGCCCCATGGCGAGCGACAGCGAGAACTCAGCCACACCGCGCTGAAGCTTTTCCCACTTTGCCTGTGCTGCCCGCATCGCGGCGGCCTTTGTGGCGTAAATTTTGGTGATCGCAAACACGTTATCGTCAGCCCCCACCAGATAGTCGCCTTTCGCCGCCTCCGCCGGTTTCCCCGGTTTTTTACTGCTGCCCGGCTTCGCTTTCGGGTGTTGCAGCGCGCGCAAATGCTGCTCTTTTGGCTTGCGCTGCAGCTTCACTTTCTTTGGCTTCGGCTGTTTGGTATTGAGCCAGCTCGCCGTCACGCCGGTGTAGGCATCCCGATCGGCAATGCTGAAACTGTGCTGATCGCCATCCTGCCGGGTGATGGTATACACCGGCAACGGCTTCCCGCCTACCGTGGCGCCGTTCCCCGGTCGCAACAACAGCAGAGCGCCATTTTTCACCGCCGCCACCGCGCCGTTGAGCGTTGCCAGCCGGGTAATAAATGCCGCGTCCGTCTCCTGCGTCTGGTCGATATGGCTGATTTTGATGGTGCCCAGACCGGCGGCCAGCGAAGCTTTCAGCTTATTGCGCGCAGCCACCTTCTGCACAATGTCGCCCAGGGTGGTGTCGTGGTAGGACTCATCGCGCCGGGTGTTCAGCGAGCCGCGAAAATCCGCACTACGCGCGCGAATAGTCAGCGTGTCCGGCGCGCCCCGGTGTTCGACCTCATCGACCGTAAACTGGCCCTTTGGCGTCAATGGCGAGCCTTGCCAGCCGAGCGCAAGCGACAGCACCGCATTGCGCTGAGGCATCGCCATAAGTCCGTCGCTGTCGTCCAGCTCGATGTCGAGCTGGTCGGCCTCAAAGCCCCGGTTATCCGTCAGCGACAGCGAAATCAGCCGCTTGCGTATGTTCTGCGTGATGTTGTTATCCTGCAGCAACAGCGAAAAATCCGGGGCAACTCGCGCCCCCGCTGGCAGGCTTACGCCGGTGATCATGATAACAATCCTCCCATAGTACCGGCGGCCTTCCCGGCCATCTCTCCGGCTTTATCGTACAGTTCCCCGGCCTGCTGGCGCAGATCGCCAAACATCGCAGACAGGGATTCATCGACTCGCTTCAGGTTGAGCGTGAACTCTGTGCGGCGCGGGCTGCCGTCGGCGAAAAACTCGGAGTGCGTTGCAGAAATCGACTCGATCACAAACATGCCGTAAATCGTGCCAGTGCCTTCAATGAGCGGCCACGCCCGGCCCTGCTCTGCCATCAGTTGCAGCGTCAGCAGTGACCAGCGGCCGCCGGTGATCTCCGGCAGCAGCACCCCGGAGAGCGTGATTTTTTCCTCATCCATCCCCAGAAATTGCGCCGCCGGGCGCAGGCCAACGCGGCCGTTGCTCGGCCAGCGATATTCCGCGTTGCGGCTCATGGATTGATACGGCAGCGTCTGCAGCATAAAAACAAACAGCCCCAGCGTTAACATCATCATGAATCTCCGTAAATCATGCGGCTACGCGCGGCGGCCGCGTGTTTGCGTCGTTCGGCCTCGAGCTGGCGCGATACTTCTCGCGCAATGGAGGCCGCGTCTTGGCCGGGGGCGCCGTACACCTTAATCGTGATCGGGGCTGGCGCCGTGGCAGGTGCAGCAGCCGGGGCCGACGCCATCACCGGCGTTGACAGCGATAACATCGCCGCCGACAGTGCCGCCGTTTTCCGGCGCCCGGTGACGTTGGCCGGGCCGTTGACAATCTCCGGGCCACGCTCGCCGACGATGCCGAACTGGCCGCGCGGGATGATGCCGCCCGTGTCGAATGCCCCCGCATAGCCCGGCCCCAGCATCAGCTCAGGCGCAGGGCGATTGTATGAAATCGCCGGGTTAACCTCGGCCTCATCGTCGCCAAACTTCATCCAGTCCGGCAGCATATCCGTGAGGCTGGAAAACTTGTCTTTCAGCGCCTGCCAGCGCTCGCTAATGCCGTCAATGACCCCGTTAATCATGTTCATCCCGGCTTCTTTGAACTGCCCCGGCAGCGCTTTAGCGCCGTTTACCAGCCCCTCCCATTTGCCATTAAGCCAACCGGTCAGCCGATCCCATGCCTGAACCGTGGCGGCGCTCAGCGCCAGCCATGCCGCGTTAACACGCTCGCCGATGGTGTCCCAGACGGCGGCGGCACGCTCTGCAATGCCGCTCGCAACGCCCCAAATGCCGGTCAGCAGGCCGGGCAATCCGCCCAACAGCTGCAGCGGCAGGCTCAATCCGGCCGCGATCCATTCACCGAACATGCGCCCATAGCGCGCGGCCGTCTGGAGTTCGGCCTGTGAAGATTTCACCGGCTCGATCAGCTTGCCGAACCACTGCCACACGTTGCGCACCATGCTCAGCAGCGGCGTAAACGCACCGGCCAGCGGGACAAGCGCGGCGCTGAAGCTTTCGCCAATACCCGTTAAAAAGGCGCTGATAGGTTCCCAATATTTACGGATAGTCAACGCCACACCGGCAATCACCGCCGCCGCCGCAACCACCGGCAGGGTGATCACACTGAATGCGGCCGCAATCCCGGCGCCGACGGTGGTAAAGACCGTTCCCAGCAGCCCGGCCCCGGCGATCAACATATTGACCCCGGCCATCACCGGCCATGCAATAAGGCCCAGCGCAGCGAGGCCACCGATCAGGGCCGTAACGCCCGCCGTGACTTTCACCAGCGTGCCGACCAGCTCAGGATTAGCCTTCACCCATGCCCCGGCCTTGGTCAGCCATTCAGTGGCGGAAACCGTGAGTTTGCGCAGCGCTGAATTCTGGCCGTCGAACACCTCAATGCGAACATCTTCCCACGCCGAAAACAGGTTTTTCAGGTCGCCGTCGAGGTTGTCCACCTTCACTCGGGCAATCTGGGCCGTAGCCCCTTTTGACTGGGTGACGGTGCTGTGTTTTTCGCTCAGCTTGCCGTTACCGGCGGCATCAATCAGCTTGATAGCGCCTTTCATCGCCTCTTCGCCGAAAATGACTTTCAGGTATTCGGCCTGCTGCGCGGTGCCGAGCTTGTTGGTTTTAAACGAGCCGTTAATTTTCTTGAGGATGTTCGCGATCGGCAGCATGTTCCCTTTGCCGTCCTTGGTTTTTACGCCCAATTCTGACAACGCATCAGCCGCCTGCCCGACGGGCGCCTGTAACCGCGTAAACATCGCACTGGCCGCCGTACCGGCCATAGACCCCTTGATGCCGTTATCAGCCAACACGCCCAGCAAGGCGGTGGTGTCCTCGATACTGGCCCCGGCAGCCTCGGCGATCGGCGCGACGTACTTCATCGCTTCGCCAAAATCCATCAGGTTGCTGTTCGAGCTGGTGAAGCCCTTGGTCATCACGTCCGCGACGCGCTGGATCTCGTCTATCGGCATGTTAAACGCCGATTGCATGTTGGTGATGATGTCGGCCGCGTCGGCGATGTCCAGATCAGAGGCCAGCGCCAGATTTACCGTTGATTCGGTCGATTTCAGAATGGCATCGCCGTTAAAGCCGGATTTTGCCAATACGGATTGCGTGCGGGCGACGTCCGTCGGCGAAAACGCAGTGGTGGCGCCAATATCCCGCGCCTGCTGGCGAATGGCGGCCAGTTGCTGGTCATCCTTCGCCAGCCCTAACGTGGCTTGCGTGTCTGACATCTGCCTGTCGAACTGCACCCCCGGCGCAATAAACGCCCCTTCAGCGACCAGCCCGGCGGTAGCGATACCCAGCCCGGCCGCGCTGGTATTACGGACAGCCGCGGTTGCCGATTGCCCGGCACGGTAACGCGCGCTGACGCGGTTAACCTGCTCTTGCTTCTTGCTCAGGCGATCCAGCTCGCCGCGCTGGCGGCCCAGCGCTGTCGTGGCTTCGCTGGCGCTGGCCTTCAACCGGCGCTGTTCGGCGCTCAGGTTCCGGGTAGCGATGCCGTCAGCGTTGAGCGCGTCACGCTGGCGCTGCACCGACTGGCGCAGACCGTTGTATTTCGTCTGCAGCTCGGCGGCGGCGCGCTTTGATGCTTCCAGCAAGCGCGCTTGCTGCGCTGTGGGCTTTTCCGTAGCCTTGAACTGGACGGCCAGCGCCGCCGCTTCAGCCTTGGCGTTTTTCAGGGCCCGTCCGGTAACAGCGAGCTGGCCCTGCGCCTTGCGAAACCCGTCAATCCGGGCGCTTTGCGCGTCCAGAGCCTTGAGGGTTTGCTGCGTGGTTTTGATGTCACCGGCAAGCTGTTTGCTTGCCTGTTGGATACTCTTTAGCGGGCGGGTGGCTTGGTCTACGGCCTTCAGCAGCACCTGTAGCTGCAGGCTTTTACTCATCGTGATTAACTCCGCTGCGTTGCAGTGCCAAATGGCGCCAGTTCAACAGCTCCGTGAGCGTCATTCCGGCCATTTCAGACGGCGGCCAGTGGAAGATCACCGCGATGTCCGCCATCAGGTCATCAACGCCCAGCCGGGCGTCGGGGATTACACCGCCGAGTTCGGCGACAAAAAACCGACCACTTTCCCGGCCAGCGCTACCAAGTCCGGCAATTCCAGGCGCGCGCATTCTTCTTTGGTCAGGTTCGGCACGGTCACACGCGGCAGCACAACCAGCAGCGCGTCAACATCGGCGTTGGCGATCGCCGCCAGCCCGACGCCGCGCAGCGCGCCCGCGTTCGGTTTAATCACCTGCACCTCGGTGATGGTGGTTTCACCGCGCTGGATCGGGGTGTCGAGGGTAACGGTATTTTCTTTTGCGTCTTTCATGGTGTTCTCTCAAATCAGGGGGAAAAGGGCCAGCCCGGCGGGCTGGCGCAAAAATTACAGGCCGATCGCCTTGCGATGCTCGGCCAGCCGGTCAACGCCGTTGACCTTTTCGACCATGTTCACCGTATCGACTTCGATCAGCTCTTTGCCGTCCACGGTCAGCTTGAAGTAAGTACACTCGGTGGATACCTTGGTTTCGGTATCCTCGCCCTGCTTATACTCGCCAAAATCGATTTCTTTGTGACGGCCACGCATCACCACTTCCACAGCGGACACCTCGCCGGTGTCGTCACGCTGGAAGGAACCGGCAAAGCGCAGCGGCACAGCATCGACGGCGCCCCACTGCTTCAACACCAGCTCATCAATGCCGCCCATCGACCACTCAACGGCCAGCGCGTCATCGTCCAGCCCCATATCGATGGAGGCCGCGCCGTTCATGCCGCCGCCCCGGTATTTCTCCAGCTTGCGGGTGAGCTTCGGCAGCGTCAGCGAGGACACCACGCCCATGTAGCTGTAGCCGTCGTTGAACAGGTTCAGGTATTTCAGTTTTTTCGGCAGTGCCATGTTCTAACGTCTCCTTTAGCGGTTCACGGATGCCGCAAACGTCGCAAGATAGCGATCGGTGATGCGCTGGCGCAGGGTTAAATCTTCCAGCGGTGGCACCGGCGTGTAGTCGTAATCGATAAACAGCTTGCCCGCCTTCAGGGTTTCCTTGGTGTTGGCGCTTTCGTCGTACCAACAAGTGCCGTCGATAATCAGCCCGGCGGATTTCAGCTCGCGGAATTTCGCGTTGATGCCGTCAATCATGTCGCGCACCAGCGTAGGCGTTACCGGGCGGTCAACGGTCCATAGGTGCGCCTCGGCCATGGTATCGGCCAGCACCTGCGCGGTGCGGGTGTAGTTCTCGAACAGGAACAACGGATCATCGGAACAGGTGCGGGAACCCCAGAATTTAAAGCCGTCTTTGCGAATAAGGGTGGTGACGCACGCTTGGTTTAACAGGTCGGCATCGGTGCCGGGCGCCTGCAAATCCCAGAACACGCTGGCGGTGATGCCGGTCACACCGTTAACGCCAACGTTTGAAAGCGTCTTATGCCAGCCGGTTTCCGTGTCGATTTTGGCACGCAGGCCCAGCGCGCGGGCGGTGGCGTAGGCGATGTCGCTCTGGTTGGCGGTAGTGTTCCAGCTGACAAAATCCGGCCAGATCAGCATCAGCTCGCGCTGGCTGAAATTGTCGCGGTACTTGGTAGCCTCCTGCACGGTTTTGCAGCCGTAGGCGCTGATATAGCCGAACGCGCGCAACTGCTGGCAAATTCCGGCCAGCGCCGTCGCGACCTCCTGATTATCCAGCCCCGGCACGCCGAGGATACGCGGCTTAACGCCCAGCTCAACCTGTGCAGATAACAGCGCTTTCATGCCGGTGTAACGGCCTTCCGCGTTCGCGCCGCCGATGATGTTGGAGGTGGTTTCCGCCGCGTCTTTGCCGGTGGCAACGCGAACAACCACCGTGACCGGCTTCGTCTGTTCGGCGATCGCCCGCAGCGACGCCGCCAGCGTGCCTTTTTTACCGGCCTTGCCGGAAGCGGCCAGCACGTCGGTGATCAGTACCGGGGTATCGAGCGGGAAAACCGACGCGTCAGCATCCTCCGCCGTGCAGACCATGCCGACGATTGCCGTCGATACGGTGGAAATAACGCGGGTGCCGTCGTTGATTTCGACGACGCGCACGCCGTGATGATAATCGCCCATTAATTTGCTCCGGGTGGTGAGTAGGTGCAGGCATGATGATGCCCGGCGCGCCGGGCCGCACGCGGTGGGTGCTGGAAGGCCGACCAGACAACAGGCCGGGCCGGATTGGGAGATTTTGAGGAAATAACGATCGCTCGCGCCGATCAATAACGCTGTATTGATCTATGCAATCAATTGGACGGATTTTAGCCGGGCGGGGTAATGTCGAAAGGTAGATGCGGCAACATCAGGGAATACCGCAAATACAAAAGCCCGCATCGCTGCGGGCTTTTTTCTTAGGCGGCGGGCGCCACCGGCCAGTCAATTTCCGGGGCTGACATATCAAGGCGATTCAGCGTCACGCGGTATTTTTTCCAGTCCGCCAACAGCGCTTTTTCTGCCTCGGTCGCCATATCCAAATCAACAGCATCCTGAAGCGGCGCAACAGCCTTACCCGCGATCGCCAGTAATTCATTTTTTCTGGCTTCAGCCCTCGCCATCATTTCTTCGGCAGAATAGGCGCGCTGGCTCACCTTCTTACCGTCAAACACCCACTCACCATTCGCCAGACAGCGCTTTGGCAGCTTCGTAGGGTTCAGCTCAATAACCGATAACCCAATCGGCCACAACATCGACACATCGCGGTTAATCGCGCAGATAATGCCGCTTTCGTCATAAGCCAGTTTTACGGTGTCCAGCGAAAACAATTTTTGCGCGGCGTACCAGTCAATACCGTTATCATCCTGAAGATAAATCACGTTCTCGCCGAGGAATAACTCTTCCGGCGCGTATCTTTTCAAATTCTTAATGTGTTGCATTTTACACCGTTCCAATTGTTGCCCATGTGCCGTTAATCAGCACTTGAACCGCTGAATAAGCGCCCCAGATTGAGGGGTTGTAGTTTGAGCCGGACATGCCGGTATAAACGCAGCCCGACGGTAAATCGATGCGGCCGCCGGTATCCGAGATAACCGTGCGCCCGGCCATGCGCACGCCCTGAACCAGATTCTGATACGCCCAATTCTGCGCATTGTTCTGCGCAGCCGAGATATTTTGATTAAGCCAGTTGCTGAGGTATCCGCCCCATGCTGACCCCTGTACGTTTCCGTCCGGATGCCACGTTGTCCCGCTGGAGGTGGTGATCGCAGGCCATTTACCGCCGATATGAATACCCGACTCAAAAGCGGCGGCGCCGGTTCTGACATCCACAGAGAACGGACGCAGGGTGTTGAATGTGCCGTATTGGTCATTTTCGTTTGTCAGCAGCAGATAAAGCCGGTTGCCGTCATTGCGCCAGAAGGAACCGAACCCGCCGCCGACCATGCGATAATTATCAATATGGGTAGATTGGATCTCCGCGCTGGTCTTTAGCGTCCCGGTTAGCTGCCCGCCAGTCTTCGCCAGATAGCGGCCATCTGCTTCGGTTTTATTCCACGCGTTAACGTCACCGGCCAGCAAATTCACATCGGCGGACAGCGGCTTACCGTTCACCTTGATAGAGCGCAGCGCGTATTTCTGCGCGGCCTGCGCGTCGGTCAGCGCGCCAACGTCAGCCGCCGTCGGTTTGTAGTCCGTCGTATAAACTCGTGCCCAGCGGAGCGAAGCCGAGTTGTCTTTTCGCATCGAGCGCAAATAAAACGCCATATCGCCGGAGCCTACGGCAAATTGCACATTGCGGAACTCGTTCACTTTCCCGGTAAACAACACCCCCATGCCGCCCGGCACGGGATAGCCCTTATTGGTAGTGGCAACCAATGACTCAACGGTAAAGCCATTTTCGCGATTTAAGTCATCGTCAGCATTGGCGGTATTTTCGTTCGGGAATACGATACGCGGCAGAGTTAACGCCCCTTTCATCGTGTCGCCGGTCTGTTTTACATAGCGGCCATCCGCTTCGGTTTTGTTCCATGCGTTGACATCCCCCGCCAATAGATTGACATCCCCGCTCAACGGTTTGCCGTTCACCTTGATGGATCGGAGCGCATATTTCTGCATAGCCTGCGCATCCGTCAGCGCACCGGTTTCTTGCGCGGTAGGCGGTTTCGCCGTCGTATAAATACGCGGGTTTGCTCCCTGATTAGCTTCAGCGCCCCAATGCAGCTCGTCATCGATCCCCATACCAAGACGCATCAGTGCCTTCCCGGCGACTTGGAAACCGATTGATAAATTACTCTGTGCTGAAGGGCGGCTCATGACCAACGGCGTATGCTGGTTTCCCTCAATACTCAGTGAATCCCCATCCGTTTCAGCGCTACCGGGCTTAATAGCCAGTTTTTTAACCGTGCCGCCGGACAGCATCAGAAAACGGCCGTCAGCTTCGGTTTTACTCCATGCGCCGACATCGGCGGCCGTTGGTTTGTAATCGGTGGTGTAAATCCGTGACCACACCACCCCATTTTCAGGACGGTTAGAACGGCCAATAAAACCATGTCCCAGCCCCGACACGCTGACATAGCCCGTTGAGGGTGCGGCATCGCAAGGCAGGCTCAGCACCCCGGCGGCAATATTTCCAGCGATCGGCGGCTTGTTCTCAGAGGTCGCATTCAGCCGGTAAATTTGCGCAGTGTTGCAATAAGCGTTATCGAAAGCCCGCGCGCCCGCCCCCAGACCAAACGCGCCGACAGCCATTAGTTGCCCGCCTTCTACCCCGACGTTGCGCGTCGCGGCATCACCCAGCGCCAGATTGCCACGCGCGGCGGCCTTGTCTGGCAAGTCGGACAGATTGGCGGCCTTTTTCATGCTGGCATCGCTGACCGTTTTAAGCGCCTTCGGGGTGCTGGCTTTCGTTTCGTCGGTGCTTTTCGTTGCGCTGCTCAGCTGTACCAGCCCTTTCGCCGTGGTGCTGGCGTCCGGGTGGTTTCGGGTTTTCTCATGCGCGGCGATCGCGTCGGCCACAAAATCCTTGGTCGCCAGCACGGTGTCGCCACCGGCGATCACCTGAATCGCCTCGGTGCTGCTGACAATCAGGATCATGCGCAGCGTCTGCGTTCGGCCGCTGCCCTCTTCCAGCTTCGGCTTGTAGCTCTCCGCCATGTTGCTGACGGCAATCAGCGTCCCGGCCTCGTCATAGAGGCCCATTTCACGCAGCCAGAAGCCGCCGACGTTCGCCGGAATAATCATCTCGGCCAGAATGTGATTTTTCAGCGCCTTATCGATAGTCAGCCCGTTGAGCGCCGCGAGGTATTTCTCGTTGACGAGCGTTGTTTGTGCCGGGTTAGGTGTCGGCAGCGTGCCGTTTCCGTCGCCGACGGCCATAGAGACGATTTTCAACTGCGTGCCGCCCGCGCTGGCGGCGGCAATCTTGGCCGCCCCGGCGATGGTAATAATCGCTTTGTATTTGTTCATGATTTTCTCTTATCCGGGGTAAACGGTAATGACATCGCCATCAATCGCGGCCGCGCCGGTGTAAATCCGGCCGGGGATGTCCTGCAAAATGTTGAGGCCGATCAGGTGGCGGCTCAGGGGCTTGGCGTCGGCGATCAGGCGCTCCATTTCCTGATACATTTCCTCGGTGATGCCGGTTTCCAGCACGCCAATATCCAGCCGGAATGTGCCGGGCGGATCGGTGCCATCGGTGTGGAACCATTCGATAACGTTAATCAGGTAGCCGAGCGGCTCCACCACGCGGCGCACGGCGCCGATGGTGCCCTTGTGCCGGTGAATGTAGAACGCAGCCGAAACCACGCCCCGCTTCACGTCCTCCGGCCACGCCTCATCCCAGCGATCGACAGAGAACGCCCACGCCAGATAGGGCAGCAGATGCACCGGGCAGGTTTTCGGGTTCCACAGGTCACGCAGGGGAACCGGCACGCGCTCCAGCTCGGCACACGCGGCAGCGGCAGCAACTTCCAGCGGTGAGGAGCCGACAGGCAATAAGCGGTTAGTCATCGGCGCGCCCCGGTGTGATGTTCACGCCGGTGCAGTAACCCGCCTGCGTTTTATCTAGCACGATGTCGGCGACCGGTTGAGCAACTTCGACACGTTCAACACCTTCTACGGTCAGCGCGGCGATGATGCCGGAACGCCGGATACTGCGGCCTAAGCGGCGCATGGTCAGTACATAATTTTGCAAACGTTGTTTCGCCTCCGTGAGGATCGGCGCAACCTCCGGGCCGGGATAGAGAAACAGCGTGGCATCAATGCCATAGCGGGTTATTTTGGCCGCTTGCACGATGACGCGATCGGCAACCGGGCGCACGTCCTCATCATTCAGCGCGTCGCGGACAACCTGCAGCAGTTCGGGGCTGGCGGTGCCGTCGCCGTCCCGCGACAACACGGTGACGGTCACGTTAGCCGGTGATGGGCTGATTGCCGTCACATCGGCCACCCGGCCATCGGCCGAGCGGGCGTGAAAACGATAGGAACCGGCCGATCCAGCCGTGCTCATGCCTTCAAAAGCATCCTGCAGGCGCAGGCGGTAATCTTCATCCGCTTCCATGACTGCCGGTGTCGGCGGAATGGTGCTCTCATCCGCCGGGGCGATCACCAGTCGCGGCGTATTAAAGTTTTTGCCGAGCTGGTCGAGGTCTTCGCCGGTGGAATACGCCAGCATCACCGCTTTCGCGGCATCGTTGACGCGCTGGCGCAGAATCACCTCGCGGTAAGCGTTCTCCTGCAGCAGCTTAACGATCGGCTCCGACTCCAGCGACAGCGTGCGCGCGACGGCCTCCCGCTGTTCCTCCGGGTAAAGCGAAATCAGCGTCGCCTTACGCTCCGCCAAAATATCTTCATAATCCAGCACCTCAACGACGATCGGCGCGGGCAGCTGTGAAAGGTCAATCGTTGCCATGGTTTCAGCTCACAGGAACAGACAGCGACAGCGCGCCGGGAGCATCGGTGCGGGTGCCGGTGATGTCGATCACCATCTTGCCGTCATAGGTGGTATTAAAAACGATGCCGGTCAGCTTGACGCGCGGCTCCCACGCCAAAATCGCGCTGTAGCAGGCGGCCATAATCTGCAGGCGCAGCGCGTCGTTCTGCGGCTGGTCGAGCAGCTCAGAGAGCAACGAGCCATAAGCCCGGCGCATCGGGCGCGAACCCTGCGGCGTGATCAGGATGTCCGCCACGGACTGGCGAATATGCTCGATGTCCGTCAGCGTGCGGCCGGTGCCTCGGTTCATGCCGATATATTTGGCGCTGTTCATGTTGGTTTCCCCGTTTGTCCGCCACCGGTCTGGACGCCGCCGTGGGCGTGCGTATCAACAACGACGCCATTCGACGAGAACGAGCCGCCGCTGTGCTCAATGTTCCCGCGCATCGCCCCGCCTTTTTGCACTTCCAGCGTGCCGGTGGTGAGTTTGTTGGTGCAGACCACCTCTGGTGCATCGAGCATGATTTTGTCAGCCGTAACGATCACCACTTTGGTGCTGGCGGTGATGGACTCCGAGGCCTGCACGTTGGCAGTTTTAATGCCGGACACGCTCAGCTCGCCGGTTTCCGGTTCATACTCGATGACCGCACCATCCGGGAACGCGATGTGCAGCGCATCCGCCGACGCAGACGGGGCCGGGAAGTCATCGGAGAAAATGCCGCACAGCACAAACGCGGTATCGAGTTCGCCACCCAGCGCAAAGATCAGCACCTGCTCACCGACCGAGGGCGCCGACCAGCTGCGAGTACGCCCGGCGCGACAGGTTAGCCAATTCAGCCAATCGGTAAGATTGCCGCCGGTTTCGACGCGGCACAGGCCGTTATCGAGGTCAACGGTGCTCACGGTGCCGATGCGGATCAGGTTGCGCAGCAGGCGCAAAATGTCGTGTTGATTGTTCATGCTGGAAGGATGCCGCCCGGCGCGGGCGGCGACAATGAGGAGAGGTTGGAAGGCTAAAGACACAACAAGCTAAAAATTTGCTAATATCGTTTCGGATTTATTTAAGGAGAGAATAATGTTTGGAATAGAGCAGACGTTCCCAGAAACATTCAGATTTTTCTTTTCATTAATTTGCGCTGCAATTATCATTTGGCGCTGTGGTGGGGTTTCCGCACTATTCCGAATTTTATTAAGAATTGCCGGATTGAATTTCAAAAAAGGAGTCTTAGGCAGGGCTGACGATGAGATATTCTACACTCAGAAGTTCATGTTATTAAATGGCGTTAAAGTTGCAAACACCAAGGATGCAAAGTTATTATCTAATGGATTACTTACTGGCGAGATTTCAAAAAAAAATTTTTACTTCACCTCTTTCTTCGGAACCGTAGGTAAAAGCAAGTCATCTCCTCATGATACCGCCCTCTTAGTTGCCATAATCATCATCATAATAGCATTCTCCATATCACTATTAAGTAGCTTCCCAAAATCGGGTTATACAAACTTCAACTATAAAGACACATCACTTTTAGTTTCCCAAAATGATGTAATCATCCCGACAGGGATATTCAAGAAAAACAAAACATTAAACATTAGTGCTTGCACGAGAATCATTAAAACACATCCATATGATGCATATCGTGCAGCATGCGAATACATTGCATTAAAGGATGAGAAAAAAAACCAAGAGTTAATTGATGCAATAAACTCTTGGGATGACATGAGAAAAATATCATTTATTATATTCATGTCCCTATTGATTTTTTCCGCATGCTTAATCTGGGGGATAACCAACCATAAAAAACTAAATGAACACATATTTAAATGTAGAGAGCAAGAACATAAGTTTAGTATCAATTCAAATCAAGAAGGTGGTAAATAATTACTTCCTCTATAGCTTTAATGTCGCTGATTGAATACCCAAGTAAAGGACGGGCCTCATATTTTACCGCCTCGCTGTGCGGCGTCGGCCGATCGCGCAGGCCAAAATGATGCACATTGACCATACGCTGAACCCGCCCGACAAACTCAACCACGGCCGCATCGCTGTTGCCCTGGGCTTTCAGGTAACGGGCCGTGCGCAGCTTGGAGAACATTGCCCGTTCGCGCAGGCGCTTTTTGTTTCGAAGCCGAGTTTTGCGCGGCGCGTAGGGTGTGCCGTCCGGCGCCTGCTGACGTTTGATGTGTTGCTGTTGACCGGCGCGCAGGCGCTTTGAAACGGCAACGGCCAGCGACTTTCGAGACTGCGGCGACAGCTTGGCAATCAGCCCGGCAAGCCGGGTGTCAAAGGGATTAAGCTCGATCATGCCATTCACTCACTAATTCACCGTGAACAAAGAGCTGCATCGGCCGCGTGATGTCCTCCGGTAACGGCGGCTCCGGCAGGTGCTTAACGTGTAGTGCGCCGTTCTGTTCGCTGACCACTATACGCTCGGTCAGCTGCAGCGATACGCTGAAATCGTAAGAGCCGTTGTTGTTGAAGTCACTCGCGAAGGTGATCCCGGTGCGGCGCTTTTCCTCGGTTGCCATGATGTCCGGCTGGTTCTCTCGTAGCCATGCCTGAATCGGCACCATGATTAAATCCAGATCGCCGGTGTAGTCCAAAAACAGCAGGTTAAGCGTATAGCGGTACTCATGGGATAGCGAGGCGGCAAGCGTGGCGGCCACATTGCCGCGTTCTACCCGCACTTGCAGATTTTCAGGGTTGCGCTGTAGCCACAGCAGGCAGCTTGTCAGCTCAGCGCGGAGCTGTTGCGGTTTTAACATCGTGTTGTTCCTGACACTGTTTTATCGTTTCGACCTGCACCGCGCAGGCCGCCAAGGCGTTTTCAAGCTGGCGAATATCGGCGCTCAGATCGCCGTTAGTCGCCGGGCGGCTGGCCGGGATTTGGCACAGACTCACTTTCGGACAGCCAACGTAGATAATCCGCGGCGCCGGTGAAGCCGGGGCGCTGGTGCAGCCGGGCAACGTCAGCAGGCAAAGCAGTGTTAAACCAGTCCCGTAATTGCTGATTTTCATTGAGTAACCTCTGTATTTTCTGCTCGCGCGTCAGCGCCAGCCGGTACGCGGCGTTTAGGTCGCCCCTTAACTTTTCCTCTTCCTGCGCCAGCACACCTACCGCCGCCTGCAACGTGTCGATCGCCGCGCGGGTATCGGTCAGCGCCGCCGCAATCCGGCCGTTCTCCTGCCGGGCGCTTTCCAGCCGTTCCCCCAACGTGACAACCTGCCATTTCATCCAACCGGCGACGACCAGCGCCAGCACCAGAAACCAGCCGATCGCGCGGCTCATTGCGCGGCCCCGATCAGGCAGTGGGCCAGCTCCGCCGCCCGACGCCGTTCCAGCCCCGGCGATTTGACGCCGTTGACGAACACCCAGCGCGGCAACTGCTGGCAGGCGTTGCGCCAGTCCTGCCGCTTGATGAAACCGGCCAACGTAGAGCCGCAGGCGGCCGTGACGCCGACGTTAAAGGCAAAGGACACCACCGCGTCATAAACCGGCGGCGGCATCGTGACAGGCATACAGCGGCCTATGCCGTGCTCCACACGATATACGTCGGCAACGAGGTTAACGGCAGCTTGGCGCTCGCTGATAACCGTGCCGGGCTTTACCCCGGCCGTGTGGCCAATGCCGCTTGTCCAGACGCCCGCTTGGCATTGGTAAGGCGATAAGCGGCAACCTTCAAAATCGGCCAGCAGGCGCAACCCGGTCTCAGAGATCTGCAGCGCGCTGAATTGCGGCAACAGCACCGCCAGCGCCAGCACGGCGGCCACGCTGCAGCGTTTAGCGATTGAGTTCATCGTAAACCCTCCGGCTAACGCCTAGCTTGTTCAACAGCTGGTAGCTTTTGCGGCGGTAGTACCAGTTAACGAGAAATGTGCCGACACCGACGGCGGCGCCAACCATAAAAGCGATGTCCTGCGGCGAATATTTGCCGATCCACGCGAGGAACATCGCCACCGCGTAGGCTAAAAATGAGGTGATGCGCTCCATGTTTTTAATCCCATAAATTGACGGTTTCACGCTGCGGTGCGGCGGTCACGTCCGGCAGCTCAACCGGGTGGCCGTGGGGCAAAATCGCCCCGGCAGCGGCCAGCCCTTCATTTAGCGAATAGACCTGCTCAACCACGCCCTGCGTGCGCCCGTAGTAGCGCCAACAAATCGCGTCAACGGTGTCGCCCTGCAGGGCGTAGACTCTCATCAGAGCAGCCCGATGATGCAGTGGCTACGCTCGGCCACGTTACTGATCGCGTTGCGGGCATTGCGCCACAGCTCGCCGATCGAGGCTTCGACCACATCAGCCTTACGGCCGCCGGTGGCGGTGGTGTCGAAACTGCGGTATTGCTCCGAGAGCGTCGCCATGGTCATCGCGCTAACGGCGTTGCGGTATTCGCTCACCCGCACGCTTTCGCCGTCGAGCTGTTCGCCCGGCACATCCTCAAGCCGCTGATAGCCGTCGGCCATCTGGTCGCGGCGGAAAGTGAACAGCTCGGCGTTGACCTCCGCGATCGCGCTTTTAATTGCCAGCCGCAGGCGCGGGGCGGTGATGGTGCCTTCAATGCGCATCACGTCGCGCACGTCCGCCGGGTCAATGTCCGGCCAGAAAAAGACGTTTTTAACGATCGGCTCATCCTCCGGGCGCGGTGCTGGCGCGTCCGGGCGTGGCCGCTTAATCACAACGGTGCTCATATGACCTCAGAAAGTTAGGGGGCGGTGGACGACGGCGTTGACGAGGTGAAACCTGTCGCGGCCGTCGTGCCGCCCGGCGCGGGGCGCGTTCTGTCAGCGGCTGGCGGCGGTGCGTATTGCCCGCTCCAGCCGTTCAATGTCTTTTTTCACGCCGCAGCCGTTATGCAACTGCAGCGCACGCTTAAGGTGGTTCAATGCCAGTTCAGCCCTGCCCGCCGCGCGCAAGACGTACCCGGTGATTTTGTGCAGCTTGGCGCGCACTTGGTCGGGCATGTCTTCTGCGTCGGTGAGTTCCATCGTCTGCGTGAGGTGGTCAATGTTGACCGGCTCCCCGGCCTCAAAGGCGCGGGTGGCAGACTCGGCGACGTCTTCTGCGATGAGGTATGGCGTGGAGCGCGCGAAATTGCCCGGCGGCGCCAACTGGTAGCGCAGCGCATAGCGGGCGATGTCCAGCGCGCCGGGAATGTCCCCGGCATCCAGACGCCAGATCATGACCGTCATCAGAATGGCGTCCTGCGCGCCGCGACCTTCGGCCAGCACACCGGCAACCCAGGGGGCATAGTCCGGCAGCAGTTGGCGCTTGAGTTCGGCCTTACGCTCTTGTGAGCGCACCTGTTTGAGCTTTCGCTTATCTTCATTGAGTTTAAGCATCATCCGTTCATAGCCGTTGGCGTGGCGCAGCGGGTCATTCTCCCGCTGCGCGGCCTCGACCGCTGACTGGCGCATAAGGTGACGGCGGGCAGGGCTGGTCATGGTTATTTACCACCTTTCGCTTTGTCGTCTGCCGGTGCTTCCTCCGGGTCTTTCACGTCGGCGACTGGCTCCGCTGGGGCGGTGGCAACCTTCACCGCTTCAACAATGGCACCGGCCAGCGCCTTAATGTCATCGCCGGAGGTCGGCAGTGCGGCCTTGGTTTTTGGCTCGGTCGGCTTGACGGCCAACAGCTCGATGTTCTCCACCAGACAACCGCAGGCGTAATCCTCAACCACATAGTCCTCGTTGATGGACTCATAGTTTTCGATGCGATCGCGTTTGGCGTTCTCCACCATATGGCGGCGGTGTGTGTCTTCCTGCCAGTAGATCGACAGATTATCCATGCGCGTAATCAGCAACGCATCCGCCGGGAAGTACGGCACGCGCACAGCGGGCAGGTTGCCGATGCGCTTCTGGCTGATAATCAGATCGGCGGCCAGCGCTTCGGTGTTGGGCTGTTCCTGATTAACCAGCGGGAAATACTTGTCGGCCAGCAACTGACGACCGCAGATTACTACCAGCTCCGGATCTTCCTGATACCATGGTGCAATCAGGGTATTAGTGGCATCCATCACCAGCGCGTCGAGGTTGGCGTAATCGCCACCGGCACCCACGCGGATGTTTTCAGACACCACGCTGCCGTCCATACCCACGATTTTATTCATCACGCGGCCCGGCGCGTTCTCGCGGTACTTCTGCAACCAGCCCGGCGCAATGTCCTGCAGCAGCGGGAACTTGACGCGGTTGGAGGTTTTGGCGCGGTGCGTACCGTTAAAGCCGATCATGATGCGGTCGAGCGCCTGACGTTTCACAATCGCATCGCGTAAGCGGGTCTGGAAATCCTGATAACGCGCCCACAGGTCGAGGGTGTTGTAGCGGATGTGGAAATCGTAGTTCACCTGCTGGCAGAAATAGTCATCGCTGTCCAGCGTGGCAAAGTCGGCCGTTTCGCGTTCATCGCCGCCGGCGGTGTCGGTGGTGCTGGCGATGGAGCCGCTCACACCTAAACCGACTTTCTCTCCCTTCATTTCCTTAACCGGCAGGATATTAATACGGGTCAGGAACGTGGAGGAATCCTGTACGCGGGTCATGATGGTTTGCGTGACGGACGGCTCAACGCTGAATTTTTTATCCAGATCGCCGGTTGCTACGCCATTCAGTTCGGCGAGGCGAGACATAAACGCATTAAATTTAAAACGAGTTTGCTTGCGCATTTTTCTTCCTGTTTTTGTTCGGTTTTATCGGGTGTAACTGCCTTAGCAATCGGTCAGCACGTCTTGTGCGCTGTTGCCGCCGGTGGCCTCCGGGCGCGCCTGCTGGCTGAAATCTTCCGAGGTGGAAAGCTGGGCTTGCAGCGCGCTGAACGCATCGCTGCCGGTTTTTACCTGTTGCTTGAGGTCGGCAACCTGCTCACTCAATACGGCTAACGTCTCGGTAAAGCGGGTGTCCGCTTCCTGTAACAGCTCGGCCACGGTCATCACGGCGCCTTCCATCTCACCAAAGCGCACATCATCGGTGGCCTGCTTGCGGCTAAACATCGCTTTGATGCGGGCAGAGAATGAGGTTTCCGGGTCAGCGACCGGCTCAAAATCGAAATGGACTTCCAGCGGCGCGGAGAACTCGACGTTCTCGTGGCGGCGGCTGAACTCCAGCATGTCAGTGCCGAGGCTCGCCGGGTCATCGGTGACGGCCAACCCGACCAGATACGACTTGCCGGTCTTGGCGAAATCGCGGCGGATCTCCATCGAGGTGAAAACCTTTTGGCCCGCGCCGACCATCGACACCAGATCGGCGGTCGGGGCCAGACTGGCGTACAGCGCCCACTTGCCGTGCAACAGCGGTTCGTCCGGCTCGTCGATTTTTTCGGCCTTCAGCTCAACCACGCCGCCGTAACGACGAAAATAGCCATCCGGCAAAATCCCCTTGATGTGCTCCATGTTGATACGGGCGCCGTACACCTTCGGGCTGTAGGTCGCCGCCATCTGCTGAATATCCGCAGCGCCGATCTCGCGGCCGTCAACGGTGTCGCCTTCAACGCCGATGCGGAAAAACTTAGTAACTTTCTTTGCCATGTAAACGGCTCCGGTTGTGGTGATTGGGTTCGGGGCTAGTTTCGGGGGAATGGCGCCGCGTCTCAACGCGTTGCGGTTGGAAGATCTGAGGCACAACAAGGGCTTAATGCGAGTCGCCCGGCGCTTTCGTAGCCTTGGCGGCATGAATACGACACAGGCAACAACCATCATCAGCGATCCGCGCCGCCAAGCTGCCTTGCTCTACTGGCAGGGCTTTTCTGTGCGCCAAATTGCGGAAACGCTGAACCTCAAGGGGCCGACCGTGCAGAGCTGGAAACTGCGCGATAAATGGGACGACATCGCGCCCATTTCCCGCGTGGAGCAAAGCATGGAAGCGCGGTTGATTCAGCTCATCATGAAAGACGTCAAGGAGGGGAAAGACTTCAAAGAAATCGACCTGTTAGGCCGCCAGATTGAACGGCTGGCGCGGGTCAATCGCTATTCGGCGACCGGCAACGAGGCGGACTTAAACCCGAACGTCGCCAACCGCAACAAAGGCGAGCGCAAGCCCGCCGAGCGCAACGTGTTCAGCGAGGCCGCCGTGGAGAAACTGCAAAGTATCTTCACGGAAACCACCTTCGAGTATCAAATGGGGTGGTATCGCGCCGGGCTGCAACACCGTATCCGCAACATCCTGAAATCGCGCCAGATCGGCGCCACGTTCTTCTTTGCCCGCGAGGCGTTGCTCGATGCGCTGACCACCGGCCGCAATCAGATTTTCCTGTCGGCCAGTAAGGCGCAGGCGCATGTGTTCCGCAACTACATCATTGATTTTGCGCGGCTGGTCGAGGTTGACCTGAAAGGCGATCCGATGGTGCTGCCGAACGGCGCCCGCCTGATGTTCCTCGGCACCAACGTGCGCACCGCGCAGAGCTACACCGGCAATCTGTATCTGGATGAGTATTTCTGGATACCGAAGTTTCAGGAGCTGCGCAAAGTCGCCAGCGGGATGTCGCTGCACAAGCGGTGGCGCACCACCTACTTTTCCACGCCGTCGAGTCTGGCGCACTCCGCTTATCCGTTCTGGTCTGGGGAACTGTTCAACAAAGGCCGCCGCAGCAAAGCCGATCACGTTCAGCTCGACCTCAGTCACAGCCACCTGTCAAAAGGCGTGCTGTGCGGCGATGGGCAATGGCGCCAGATTGTTACGGTTGAGGATGCGCTGACCGGCGGCTGTAACCTGTTCGACCTCGATCAGCTGTCGCTCGAATACAGCCCGGCTGAATATCAGAACCTGCTTATGTGTGAATTTGTGGACGATACCGCGTCGGTATTCCCGTTCGCCGAGCTGCAAGGCTGCATGGTCGATACGCTGGAAGAGTGGGAGGACTTCAACCCATACGCCGTGCGGCCGTTCGGTTATCGCCCGGTGTGGATCGGCTACGACCCATCGGAAGCCAACGGCGGCGACAGCGCCGGGTGCGCGGTGATCGCGCCGCCAATGGTGGCCGGGGGCAAGTTCCGCGTGCTCGAGCGCCACCAGTGGCAGGGCATGAACTTTGCCGCTCAGGCCCAGAAGATTAAAGACCTGACCGAAAAATATTGCGTGGAGTACATCGGCATCGATGCGACCACCGTCGGCCAAGGTGTTTTCCAGTTGGTGCGCGAGTTCTTCCCGGCCGCGCGGGAGATCAAATACACCCCGGAAATCAAAACCGCCATGGTGCTGAAGGCAAAAGACACCATCGGGCGCGGCTGTCTGGAATACGACACCAGCCACACCGACATCACCGCCGCCTTTATGGCGATCCGCAAAACCATGACCGCCAGCGGCGCGCGTTCCACCTACACCGCCAGCCGCAGCGAAGAAGCCAGCCACGCCGATGTCGCGTGGGCAATCATGCACGCCCTCTTGAACGAACCGCTGACCGCAGGCAGCGGCCACAGCAGCCCGAACATTTTGGAGTTTTACTGATGAGCAAGCGCAAAGGCCGCAAGGCATTTATCGCCCCGGCGCCAGCCCCGGCAGCAGAGCAGAAGCAGGATTTTGAGGCGTTTACCTTTGGCGAGCCGTCCGCGGTGCTGGATAAGCGGGAAATTCTGGATTACATCGAATGCACGACCAATGGCAAGTGGTACGAGCCGCCGATCTCATTCGACGGGCTGGCGCGCAGCGTGCGCGCCGCCGTGCATCACAGCTCGCCAATGTACGTTAAGCGCAATATTTTAGCGTCAACGTTTATCCCACACCGGCTGTTAAGTCAGCAGGAGTTTAGCCGCTATGCGCTGGATTATCTGGTATTTGGAAACGCTTTTTTAGAGGTCAGGAAAAATCGACTCGGAGAACCACTGCGCCTGCAGTGCTCACCGGCAAAATACACCCGCCGGGGTGTTGAACCTGATACGTATTGGTTTGTGCATGACTGGAAAGAGCCACACCAATTTGCGCCGGGAAGCGTGTTTCAACTAATTGAACCGGACATTAATCAGGAACTTTATGGCCTGCCGGAATACCTTAGTGCGTTGAACTCTGCGTGGTTGAATGAAGCGGCAACACTATTTCGCCGTAAATACTATCAAAACGGCGCGCACGCTGGATACATACTGTATATGACCGATGCTGCGCAAAGTACCAGCGACGTCGACAGAATGCGCCAAGCGATGCGAGACACAAAGGGACTGGGGAACTTCCGGAATCTGTTTATGTACGCGCCGAACGGCAAGCCGGACGGCATAAAAATACTGCCTCTGAGTGAAGTCGCTACCAAAGATGATTTCTTCAATATTAAGAATGCAACGAGGGACGATCTGCTGAGTGCCCATCGGGTGCCACCTCAGATGATGGGGATTATTCCGAACAATACTGGCGGTTTTGGAGATGTTGAGAAGGCTAGTCAGGTGTTTGTGCGGAACGAATTGATACCACTACAAGAAAGAATGCAAGCAATAAACTCGCATTTCAATTGCAATGTGATTAATTTTAAAAAATATATACTATAAAATCATTTTAAAATTAAGGCTGCAACAATAGCAGCCTTACCAAATTATTTTGCGGTTGGTGTTATACCGCCTTTTTTCAACATCTTAGCTGCAACCCTGAATAAATCAGGGATATCAAAGCGGCCATCAGCTCTAATTTCAAACAAGCCAATCTTAGCCATTGAGTCGGCTAAGGCTGATAATTTCGCCTCACCCTTCAACTTCTTGTAGAGGGGATAGGGGTATGGTGGCAAGAAACCACCACTATCAGACTGGGAAGCATTCATAATAACTTCTATGGTATTACTATCTTCCCAACGGGAAAGTATATCCTCTTCCGTACATGGCACACGCAATCCGGCCAAAGGTGCCAAAGCCCTCTTAACCCATTGATATTCAACAACTAACTGTTCAACCCTTACTTTTGAAGCCTCACGTAAACCATGTCGAATGCCTTCCGCGGAGATCGCCCTATCTTGTAATAAGGAGCCAAACTTACCAGCTTCTGAAAATAGCTTCAAGAAGCTCCGAGGTGTAACATCCCCATTAGCGTCAGCCAAATGTTTATAAGGCCAATCATATGTTCCACCTTTTTTAAAGTTCTTCCCCATATAAGGGCCAGCAAGAGCAGTCATCATGTCTTTTTGAATTTTTTTATCACTAACAAGATTCCAATTTCTTCTTTGCTTATGGGGTAAAGGCTTAAATGGAGCACCTATCGACTTTGCAACTTTAAGAAATTCATCTGCATTTTTAGACTGATCATAACCTAAGCGAGAAAACAAAAGCCCATAAAGCTCGATCTGTGTCCACTCTAGTTCAACTCGAGAACTTCTCAATTTTGGTATTTCTACAAACTTTAAAGAATCATCATTGAATTGCTCAGGACGTATAAATATTTTTGCACGAATACGCTTTCTGATTCGCAAGTCCCATACAACTTCAAACAAAGAATCCAGTAATAAATTTGAACGACTCCAGTCTTTAGACAGCTTATCCAAGGCATCAAATGTTATTAAAACTGTCTTTTCATCCTCTTCAAGTTTATCATCAAGATCAGAAAGATATAGATCTGCATCTTCAGGATCTGAGTATCTCTTTATATAGTCAGATAATTTTTCTTTAAATTTAACGCCCTTTTCTTCAGCAATCATCCGATCGATCGCCATTATTATGGACGCTTGCCAAAATTCGTAAGATTTTTTACTCTCCTGTCCCTCAGGCACTAACTCCTGCAGTATTCTTGTCGATAAAAAACCATTATAGCCTTCCGCAACCAATAGCTTTTCAAGGCCTAAATTAGGATACGACTGAGCCGCAACATCTCGAGTATCCTTTTGCGCTAGTACACCAGCCCAAAAGCTCTTCCCTGTACCTCTAGCACCTACAACTATTGTCGTATAAGGATCTAAGGCATTAGCATGTTGCTGTGGCGCAAATATCTCATCTACTGTTGGTTTATACTCTCCACTAGCATCATGATCAGAAGGCAACGAAGCTAAGGCCTCTGATATTTTGGAGTAATTAATGGTATTCATATCTCCTCCCCCTCCAAAGACTCCTCTAGGATTGATCTCACCCTCTCCAAAAGAAGTTTAAATGTAACATCATAAAAATTACTTGTTAGTATATCCCTATTCGAAATAGGATCAAAATCACTGAACCTGCTATCATCTAAAATACTTATTATCGGATTAATAACATCAATCTCTTCGGTTATAAGCTCTACTGATTCAGTATCATCCCATTCTACTTCAAATGTGTCCTTAAGGGATGCCACATTAATATCAACATCAGCCTCTTTTTTTGAGAAATATGAAGCTATTTTAGCTTCCATTTTTTGGGCAAAAAGATCTCGTTTATCTTGTCCGTCAGAAGCTTTAGCCTGAACAAAATTAAATCTATTTAACCATGAGGGATCAATATTATTGAATATAGATAAATGTGAAAACAACAGATCATACCCAGCAAAAGTTTGAGGCTGATCCACACCGAAACAAAATATATTCGCCCCCAAGCCGACCATTGCAGACGCTGTCGTTTCATGCAAACCGGAACGAGCATCAATTAAAATAACATCATATCTAGTGGGATCAGAAAATTTATCTACCAAGATATCCATGTAATCAATGAAAGAGAAGTTATTACCAGCACAATCAGTTGTAGAAAGATAAGATCGAGCAATCTTCCCTAAGACATTTTCTGGATTATTGAATGAACTTTCACCAAGAGCAGGAATTACATCAACACGCCCCTTCCCTGATGAAATCCATGAAGAGCTGACCATATCAATATAACTAGAACCATTAACTTTACTGACATTTTTTTCAACAAAAAAGTCTAAAAGACCATATTTTGGCAAAGTTTTTTCAGTTAAAAGCATGTTGCCAAGCCCAGGAGCTTCTAAATCCATGTCTATTGCTAATACTCTTTTTCCTTCTTGGGCTAATGCACTAGCAACAACACACAAGGCTGTCGAACGCCCCACCCCCCCCTTAATACTTGAAAAAACAATTCTCACTGGATTGTTAGTTTCTTGTTTTGTTTTTTTCAACCAATCAGAACCTATTATTCGCCTTTCAAATAAAAACACATTCCCGCTATAAAAACTAGAGGACAAGGTTATTTTTGAAGCAATACCAATATCTTTTAACGACTCATCAAAGAGCTCATCAGGAGTAGAGAAGACAAAATCATTATCATCGACATAATCACCCAAATAATCTTTAGCTTTAGTTGAAAGTCGCGTTCTATTTTCCTTGTCAATTTTATCATCTAAAACAATTACGGAGAGTCGACCTTCCGCATCGCGCAAAAAATAATTATTCTCGAGGGCTGCAACGCCCAGCTCCTCACTTACAAACTTTGCAAAAATAGGCAGCGAGTCATCAAAATATATTTTCTTATTCATTTTCTTACTTTTAACCCCGCAGCAGAAATTAATCTAACTGTATCTCTAATCCAAGAATCTAGAACGGCCGAGTTAACTGTACCATCAACATAGTATCTATAATTAACATCCCACCCAGCTAAAATTGGATTGGAAAGAAGCTTAAAGACAGACATATGAGCTCTAGAATTCAATCTTTTTTTCGCAATATTAACAAAATCAGGAAAATGTCCTCGTGGTCTATCCATATCTGGAGAGATAGTGCTTATTTTATATTTTAAAGCGCATTCTGCAGCAAATCCGACAAGGTGCCCTGCATTATCAATTGAGCCACTACTCTTTAACTTTTCGGCATCTATATAATGCCTAATTGCAGCGCTGGCATAGTCTTCCATTTACCTACCTCTCTACGGCTGAATTTCAAGATCCACTTTTAAGAGTGATCGTCAAAGATACATAGTAATCGAACAAAAACAATCGATCTACCCAGTTTGCGCGCAATGCTATCCCCGCCTCGCCTGCCCGCTTCATGTGTCGCTTTTGATGCAGTTGCATGATCCGGTGCGATCCGCACCAGCACTGGAGCCGCATGGAGAAAGACAACACCGGATCATCATGCGATTTCATGCACTCAGTGCATGCATAGGCCTATTAGCAGAGAAACAGGTATGTGTTGTGCTGATAACGTCCCTCGTCAATCAGCCTGAACACGTGGCCGGACTGGTGCTTGATGTAGTAATTCGCCTCTTCAGGCGTTAGGTGTGTGCCGAGCCGGTTTGCGGCGTGAATGAAATCAACGGTTCTTATGCGGCGGCCCTTGCCGTTCTCGTTGAAGTTCAGCGCCTCCATAAACGCCCCGGCTAAGTTTAAATCTTGTCTCATACGTCACCTATGGATTAAGAGATCGCGGCAAGCTGCCTGATCACCTCTACTTTTTCGGGGGTAATGCTAGTTTTCATCTCCCCCGCCAGTTCTGAAATCCATATCAGTGCAATGTCTTTGTCTTTCGCTTGGCTCTCATAACAAACCCCCAGACGGGCGATGAGTTCAATTCTTTCTAAAACAACCACTTCATCCACTGCTTGCACCCTTTCCCTCCGATGCCTAATTACTGTATGCATATACAGTATATGCCTATCAGATTTATGTGCGCAAGACATTATTGGAAGCTAGTCCAATCGTTAACCGCTGGATAGTACATTGAAATATCACCAAATTTGACTTTAGCGCCGCGCGCTAGCACCTCGAGTTCCCATCGCGTCGGCTCGATGCCATGGAGTGCCAGTTCTGAATAAATTCTGGTTACGCGATCGCGCTCGACAGTGGTCAATCTGGCCGATGCAGCAGGCTCTATGCGCTTATATGGGTCAATTCCTCTTTGCTGCCTGTTTATATGCGGGGCATTTGCCCGTAAACGCGTCATAACAGACCGTGCAACGGTCATGTCATCCCAGTCAATTGGGGTGTCTGGATGGTGTTCCATCACCGCCACGGACTCTACAGGCTCCCCATCCTGCGTATTTTCGGCGCCATCGCTGCCGACCAACCCACAGTTATTGACAGGACTCCGAGGCGCGCCGGAGGCGCTTTTCAAAGTCAAAGGCTCAACGGCAACGGCTTTAGCGACGATGCGCCATTGCGTGGTGCGGGTTTCATAAACGCGATCGGCGCCGATATGCGGGGCAAAAATCCCCGCGATTTTCTGCACTTCTTCGTCATAGGCGTTGCGCTCGTCGGCAACCCGGCGAGCTACACGCACAGTCTGATCGTCACGGGCAACGTTAGGGCCGCCCTGAGCCAGAATGTAAGCGGCAAAGTCACCGGCATCAGCAGCAGCGCGCACCGCCTCAACGGTTTCGTCAAACTCATCGGCCAGACTGACAAAGCGGATCTTGCGACACTCACGCCATGCCCCGCGCGACGGCAAGCCGATAAAGTGAAATTGAGGGATACGCCACGTTGACGCCCACGCGGTGACGGCGGCGGCCGTATCAGTCAACAGCTCGCCGGTTTCATGATCGCGTTCACCTTCCAGCGCGTAGCCGTCGATATTTTTTGCAATGTATTTAGCGATATAGCCTGCCGCACCACCTTTGTTCAGATGCTTACAGTCAAAACGGTTTTTGGCGGCGCCACGCTCGTCGCCATCTTCAGCCATGGCATAACGGCGCATGATATCGATCACCTGCTGGCGCTGTTTTTTGGAGGTAAACAGCATCATATGCCAGTGCGGCGTCGCATCATGGTGTGGTTCGACAACGCGCACACCGTAGACCTGAAGGCCCGCATCTTTAAACGCTGTGCGGATCTTGCTAAACAGCTTCACAAGATAGCGCTGGCCGTCTTTTGGCGTGTACGCCTCTTCATCCCATTTGTGATTAAAATGCACCTTCTGGCTGTTTTTGCCGACGGCGCGCGTCGGGTGATACTTGGATGGGGTGGTGAGGGTGATAAACATCCCTTTATCGCCACGGATAGCGGCGGCCTGCTCAACACCGGCAATCATCGTCATTAACTCCTTGCGACGGATTTCCGGGTTAGAGATGCTTGCCATCACCTTGTCGATGAGGCTGAAGCGTTCACCTGTTTCGACGTTCTCAAGCTCGCGGCTGTTCAGATAATCAAAATTGGACTGTCGGCGCGCTTTCACATCGCGGATTGCCTGCCGACTGGCGTAGGACGACGCCCCACGGTTCACATTGCCGACGGCGATCAACAACGCCTCGCGCCATTGCGTGCGCTGGGCTTTCAACTGGCGCTCCCACCACTCGGAATTAACCAACCGTGACAGACTGGCAATCGCTGACCGGGCATCCACTTTGCCTTTGCGGTATTTGCGCCAGTGCATCGGGGTGATGTTGAAGGCGCGCGCCATACCGGCAATGCGGCCATAAAATTCTGATTGGGTGGCATCTTCGAAAAGCCCGGCATTGTCGCCGCAGTTCTCCGCCACAAACTCATCGCAGTAATCTGCGTAATTCTGCAGAAGTTGACCGGCCACCCGATCGGCAAGGCGGCGTAACTCTTTGTCATCCATGCCGGGCAGAGCTGCGTAGTTATCGACTTCAGCAGAAAACCGCATTGACGCGGCAAGGTTCATCGCGTTCTTGGCGCTCACCGTTTGCAGGCGCGGCCAGATGCGGCGATCGAACTGGAATACCAGCCATTTGTTGGCGTCGTGTAGCCCTTTGCTCTTGAGCAAGTTGGTGTAACGCGTCAGGAACATGGCGCTGAGGAAGCGCGGCAAGCGGCGGATATTGGTTAAAACAGCTTGCCCCTGAGCGAGTTCCTCACGGGTAAGCGGTCTTACCGGCCCGGCAACAGCCGGGCGCGGTTCGTTCCATGGGTAAGCGTAGGCGTTAGCCGCTTGGCTCATTGAACTTTCGCCGCCTCACATGCAGCAAAAGCCTCTTGGCACAAATTGCCAATGCGGCCTATCTCCGCGCCCAGTGATGCAATGCTATTAACACTGGAATTACGGACGCTGTGACGAATAAGGCCATTTACAAGCTGGTTAATCGTCGGGTAATAGCCAATAGCCTCGTAACGTTCTTGGCCTTCACTTTTTCCTGATTTCCCCACCTTCACCGTATTAAGAATGAATTGCAAGTTATCGCTGGTGATAACAAACTCAGAGCCGATTTTAATTTCCATGTTATTTCCTTAATCGTAATTTAGGTTTTCTGGCCTCCGTGCAAATTCTGAATCACTCAAATCAGCCGCAATAAAATGACCTGCCAGCAACGCCAGCAGGCCGAACAAAATCGAGAACTCCGTCATGCCTTCCCCGCGTATAGGTGACTTTGCGTCTCGCGGATCTGCTGACAGCTTACGCATGTATCAACGCCGGGAACGGCAGCGCGGCGTGCGGCAGGAATCGGAGCGTCACATTCTTTGCAAACGAAAGCAGAAGGCAGCGCGGAGGATTTGCGAGCATTGGTAATCTGCGCCTCCAATACCAGCGCTTGCCGCTCCTGTTCGTAGTCCATCAAGTCGGCCATTAGTGCAGCTCCTGCACTTGATGCTCGATGGCTTCAGCCTCTTGGCGCAACAGCTCCACAGCCTCGACCGCTGTTAACCCCTCTTGGGTGATGTGGGCCGCCAGCCGAACCAAACGCGCAGCGGCTACCTGAGATTGGTTTTTTCGTTCATCAATACGCGCGCTATCTAACAAATCTTGAAACTCATTCGTTAAAGCAGAAACCGCGCGGCAAGTGCCAGCGACAACACCACGCTGAAAGGCGTTATTTGCCGAGCTGGTTAAACTTGGAGTAAGAAGCAAATATTCTTTCATCGTAAATTCCTTATTTCAGACAAAGCGATGCCCGACGGGTTAACGCCAGAATTACGCAATGCGGTTAATTAACGTTTAATTCGCAATCATCATCACTGATAAATCGTGGTAAGGTTTTTGATAAATCAATCAGGTCATTCAGCGCCCACACGATTTGTTTACGTTCTGAATAACTCATTTCTGCAAACTTCATTTTTATGTGCCGCTCTTTCAGCCCGGCATGAAAACAAACAGTTCTGCGGATATGTTCCGGCGACTTATCAAAAGCCTCTTGCGCCTGATTCCGCTTATGCAGGAACAGCTCACGCTTAATCTGTGAAATGCGCTTAATGCCGATCGCTTTTTGTGTTTCAGTAGCCAACAACATGACAGCACCAATTAACGGCAAAACAAACGGCGCAGGGGTGAAACAGGCTTAGCCGTTGACAGGCCACGCAGTAAGGCCGACTGATCGTGACATGGGCGCCAGCGCTTGCCGCCCTGCAGTTCAATAAAACCGTGTTCAAAATGCCTCGATGGGCTTTGTTGCTTCAATAGCGGGGCTATAGACATTGGCATATATTTTCCCTCCTAATTAATCCATTCGCAACAGTCCACAATATAGGCAGTTGAGAATGAAAACCGGGTTTTAGCCATGCCCGGTACATGTTTGCTGTGGTAGGATCGAATCGCCAAAAACAACCAACCAACAACGGAGTTATTTCATGCTAGATAGTGATATCAATACTATTAAATCTTTACTTTCCGAATTAAATAGAATGCTCGACGAAATTGAGGAACCAATTAAGAACAGCTCACACGCTGAAGAGCTGAAAAAGTTACATATGGATCTGGGTGCCAAGTTGAATGAAAAAATGCCCGTAACCCATAAATCTATTCTCGAGTTTTTCTGAATACTATCCACGAGGTCTGAAAATGGCCTCCCTATTTTATTTCACCTAGACATATAAAAGCATCGATCACTTGCTTAATCTCCTCCATTGGGACTCCTTTCAACCCCATTTTTTTAACTTCTTTGCCTAAAGATTTTTGCATTACTCTTAAGAGGCGAGTGCGCTGTTTTGCAGTTGTAATTTGCCCTTTAAGTGCCGCCTCAATACAATTCTTTTTAACTTCCCGCATGCCCTCTCCTTTCGTTATCAAGCCAATCCAGCCACGGCACCCAAGCCACCGAGAACATCTACGGTTGTGGCCAAAGCCGGATTGGATTGAATGCGATTTTGAACAGTCAGGCCGATTAGAGACAAATGGCGAATCGCAGTGTTAACGCTATCGAGTAGAGCGGATTTACGAGATGCCGTTTTGTGATCGCCTTCTACCGCCGCCGCCGCAACTGAACCTACTGCCGCTGTCGCTTTCAACGCGTATGTAGATATGTTGCCAGCACATGCCCCATTAACTGGCACTGAAGGTAAACAGTTCAACTGTGCCAGCAAGGCATCTACTAAGCTGGAATCTTCTGTTGCATCAGCGATTGCCAACAATTCGGTGCAACTCAGCTGATGCGGTTGTTCTGGGTTCAGCTTGTTACGGAGCATCTGCGGCTTCATTCCAATCTGTTCAGCAACGCGCACAAGGTTTTGCCGAAGAGCAAACTGGCGACACGCCATCTCAAAATGTGGATGTTTTGAAACTTCAAAATCAAACATTCCTCTCCCCTTTTGCGTCTGGCAACATCTCAAACCGTTAGCGAAAATTCACATTCCGAGAGTGCATTAAGCGTAAGCTTCACCATATTGATAAGGACTTTCTCTCGTTTTGCACCAGTTCCCAAACGGTGACGGTATGAAGACAAACGCCCATCAGCGAGCATGTCATCAACAGTATTCTTAGATAACCCTGTGAGTTCACAGTATTTTTCTATGGTTACGTGCGGCGTAGGAACCGTGATTGAAATGTTTTTACGCATAGTGCAAGATCCTCCGATGACCTGTGGCGGGTCGCGTTAAGTGGTGATAAACGGTAACAAGGGTGTTCCCTTCCAAATTGGAAGTGAATTTAATGCCACAAAATGACAATGTCAATGCAAAAATTGGCAAAATGGAAGTTTATGGAATTCAATCAAGACGCAAAAGCTGCTATCGAAAGGATGGTAAAGGCCTACGGAGTCAAGACTAAACTAGCTTTGTGTGAAGCCTTAGGCATCACGGCTAGCGCCCTTGCGAACAGACAAAACCGCAACGCTTTTCCTGCAGAGTATGTTTTGAAATGTGCTTTAGATACGGGGGCGTCTGTACGTTGGTTAACATATGGTCATGGTGATATGTTTGATCAAACAGTGGTTTCAGCCCCGAACGCACTGGCTGTCCCTTGCAAAATCCTTGTTGCCAGAAAGTTAGTCGATGGGGAGACTCTCTTGTTGGATAAAAGTTTTTTACCTAAAGACATCAAAGGACCGATTGTAATTATTGATGGCGTTATTCAATACATAGCAACTCATTCCTACGACGAAATTTATGATGGTGCCTGGCTTATTAATGTGGATGGCAATATAAGCATTCGGGAGATTGTACGAACGCCTGGAAACAAAGTTAATGTATCAGATCATAAGACTTCTTTTAGTTGTCCATTAGAGGAGTTGAATGTTATTGCTAAAATTTTGACCATCTGCACTCCAGCATAATAACTTTCATATCAAAAACGCAGTCTATATTAATCAAAAAATCATAAAGGAATAGTGGAAGTGGACAAAGATATAATTGATATGACATTCGATGATAGAGACGAGTACAAAAGAAAAAGCATAGCTCAAAAAATAGTAAAACTTGTTATTTCGGACATAGACACCTCTCCTATGATTATTGACGGTGGATGGGGAACAGGAAAAACTGAGTTTTGCCATAAGTTAATCAATCTATTCAAAAAAGAGGTCGATGATTTCAAAGTTGTATACGTCAACGCATTTAATGAAGACCATACCGACTCACCAATAACAACTGTTTTAGCAGCAATAGCAACAGCGATTCCAGAAAAAATCAGGCCATCGCTAATTAAAAGTGCATTACCAGTTGTTAGGTTTGGGTTAAAAACAACCTTAAACGCCGGAGCCAGCTGGTTAATAAGAAAAAATTCTGACGAATTTGCAGAAGAACTCAAAGAGGCAATTAAAAAAAGCAGTCGCGCAGCAATTGATGGTGCCGTTAATGCTTTGCTTGAAGATCATATTGACTCTAAAAAGCACATCGACACTCTGAAAATAAAACTAAAAGACATAGCCAAAACAACGCCGATTGTAGTGTGTATCGACGAGTTAGATAGATGCAAACCAAGCTTTGCCATATCGATCATTGAGAATATAAAACATGTTTTCGATGTGGATAACTTACATTTCATTTTAATTTCTAATACTCAACAACTTCGGGCATCGATACACCATACATATGGTAACTCCGTAGATGCAAATCGATATTTAGATAAATTCATCCGGTATTCCCTAACACTTCCTGAATATTTTAAGGAGCATAGCGAAAAAGACACGCGAGCATCCTCAAGACATTGGGAAAACATCTGCTCAACAAAATTAAATTTAATCAATGAAAATGCAATAAAATCCATAAGCAATATTATTAACATGCGAGATATTTCGCTACGCGAAGTTGAAACATTTGCAAGGCACATTGAAATATATCAGACGCTATCTCTAAAGCCAATAGATAAAAATACAACATTAGGTCGTCAATTATTATATTTAATTGGTGTGTTTATTTTTTGTTTTGATGGTGAAAGTGCAAAAAAAATCACATCGAAAATCTTCACCGAAGATACAATAATCAACTCATTGAGATTAAGTCGCATACCTTACAATATAAATCGATACCCACCACATATATTCATCATACTATATGCAATACAACATGATTATCATAAAAGAAAAGATACAAGCTTCACATTGAATGACTCTAAGGTAGTAGAGTGGAATGGATATGTGGATTCAATTTTTCACAACGGAAACGATAGGCCTGAAGATGTATGTGAGCTAGTTATACAAACGATTGAAACTCTTGAGATGAAATAAATATACCTTACAGATCAACCATAAACTATCGTTTTTTTCTATTATAATAAAACATTGACTACTGGATTTACATCCAGTCAAATAAACCCCACTTCAAAGAGGGGTTATAATGGCAGTTCGAAAACAATCATCCGGTAAGTGGTTATGTGAGTGCTACCCTGCAGGCCGTGAAGGCCGCAGGGTACGTAAGCAGTTCGCAACCAAAGGTGAAGCCTTAGCGTTTGAACGCTTCACTATGGAGCAGGTAGACAATAAGCCGTGGTTAGGCGAAGCGATCGATCGCCGCAAGCTGAGCGATATCGCCAAACTTTGGTACAACCTACACGGACAATCCCTCACCGCTGGTGAACATACCTACAAAAAACTATGCCTTGTCATCGAAGCCCTAGGCGATCCCCCTGCTGCTACCTTCACAGCTAAAGACTTCGCGCATTATCGTGACAAGCGTCTGTCCGGTGAAATCTACTTTTCCGAAAAGTGGAAGAACGGTGCAGAACCAGTCACCGTTAATCTTGAACAAAGTTACCTAAGCGGCATGTTCAGCGAGCTAGCGCGGCTAGGCGAATGGAACCAGCCCAATCCGCTAGAGAACATGCGTAAGTTTACTGTCGCAGAAAAGGAAATGGCGTGGCTTACCCACGCACAAATCACGGAGCTATTAGCAGCCTGCAGCAAAGTAGATACTGATTTGCCGCTTGTGGTCGAGGTATGTCTCAGCACCGGCGCACGCTGGCGAGAAGCGGAAAACCTTACCCGGTCACAGATAACACCGCACAAGATCACCTTCATCCGTACCAAAGGCAAAAAGAACCGCAGCGTGCCGATCAGCAAAACACTGTATAAGAAGCTGGTAGCACGGGGTGAGGACAGACTTTTCAGCGAATGCTATTTCCGATTCATGGCCGCACTCGAAAACACCAGCATTCAATTGCCCAAAGGCCAGCTAACCCATGTGCTACGCCATACTTTTGCCGCGCACTTTATGATGTCGGGCGGCAACATTCTGGTGTTGCAACGTATCCTTGGCCATCATGATATTAAGATGACGATGCGCTATGCTCACCTTGCGCCGGAGCACCTCGAAACCGCCCTGCAATTCAACCCGCTAGCGACTATGTCAAGTGGCGACAAAGTGGCGGCATAGGTCGACAATCCCCGTATTTCCTCACCCTTCACCGACATGAAAACTCTTTAAAAAGCAATTAACTTATTGATTTTATTATTGTAGTGAGGAAATCGGGTTTTTTGTTGCCTGAAAAACGTATTACATCAACGGCCCACGGCCCCAAAATGCACATTTTTGCAGTGGTTCGGTCACACATCCCTCTTCTCATTCGTCATCTATATGTGTCAACCCGATAAATGAGGAGTTCTTATGACTACGTTAGTGAATACCGACCCTGTCAATCATGCGCAAACCATTGCCAACGTTTTTTCCGCGCTGCTGAAAGTGCATGGCGCTATCGATGTGCACAATCTGGAGCGCAAGATCTACCATCTCGTCCTCCTGCGTGCTTCGCAAATCAATGGCTGCGGTTACTGTGTCGAGATGCATACCAAAGAAGCGCGCGAAGACGGTGAAACCAACGCACGTCTGGACAGGCTGGTGGTATGGGAACACGTTGATGATTTCACGCCTCGCGAGCGCGCCGCATTTGCCTGGACAGAAGCGTTAACGCGGCTTGAACGCCATACCGAGTATGGCCCACTGCGCGCGGCATTGCGCGCGTACTATTCCGAGGAAGAAATCAGCGCGCTAACCGCAAATATCACTATGATAAATCTGTGGAATAGAATTCATATTTCCGGCCACTAATATGAAAAACGACAAGTATGCAGCACTGTTCGAATCGAGAAGACCGTTTCTGATCGGCCTCGCCTATCGTATTTTAGGTTCTCTGGCCGATGCGGAAGATGCCGTGCAAGATACCTATATCAAATGGTTACATGCGGATCGCCACAGCATTCTGAATCCTGCGGCCTGGCTGACCACCGTCTGCACTCGTCGTTGTCTTGACCTGCTGCGCGCCGCGCAGCAGGCTCGCGTCGATTATGTCGGTATTTGGCTACCAGAACCCATTCAAACCGCCGTAGCCAAAACGCCCGAGCAGACGTTGGAACTCGCATCGTCGCTGTCGACGGCCTTTATGCTGTTGCTCGAAAGACTCACTCCCCGCGAGCGCGCAGCCTATTTGCTGCATGACATCTTTGACTTGCCCTACGCGGATCTCGCCATGACATTAGGTGGGGAAGAAACGGCGTGTCGTAAACTGGTGTCACGCGCGCGCGAAAAAGTTGGCCGCCCAGAGGAGCGTAAAACCCAGCCCACAGAGCGGCAGGAGGCGTTGCTTATCGCTTTCAAAACGGCGGTGGAAACGGCAGATATCGAACCCCTTTCGACCCTGTTGTCCGAAGACGTTAAGCTCAGTGCGGACGGCGGCGGTAAAGTGCCCGCCAACCTGGCTGAACTCATCGGCAAACGTGACGTGCTCGAGTTTATCGGCGGTAAATTGCCAATGTTTTGGCAAACCTATGTCTGGCAACACGCGCTCATCAATGGCGTGCCAGGCGCCTTGCTATCCGAACAAGGCCGTATTACGGCGTCTGTCAGTCTCAGCTTGAATGCCGAAGGCCGACTGGCTCAGGTATTTATCGTGCGCAACCCAAGCAAACTTTCGCAACTCGACCGTCTGTGGACAATGCCTCTGCGGTAAGAACACCTTTACAACATGTGCCCATTTTCTGGTAATACAGCGAGACGGCTTATTGACTGACAGGAGCAGGCGGCCATTTCCCGCCACGCTTAATTAGCTCGTCTTTGATACGTTCAAGAGACGCTTTCGCCTCACTGCCGTCCGGACTTCTATTAATCAGCCGTTGCAGCTGATTGCCCATCGTCCAACCCGAGTTGCCTCTTATATCGCTATCGGCGCCTTTTTCTAATAAAAGAATGACGTGGTCGTAGGAGTGATAGTCTAAAGCATCGATGAGCAGCGTATCACCCAGTGAATTTCTTATATTTATATCAGCACCATGCTCCAACATGACCTCTAATGTTTCTGTGTTTTTTGCAAAGATGCTATTAAATATAATGGGTTGATTATGAACCTTATCCCTAGCATTTGGAGAAAGTCCGCCCTCTAACATAGCCTGTATCCAGATACCTTTATCCGCTTTCATAACAAATTCAGCTGGGCTACCTGGCGTGTTGGGTTGAGGCTGTAAAGGATCTGCGCCGGATTTTACCAAATCAGTGATAATTTTCAGCCTTTCAGGTGTGGTTTTATCATAGATGGCATTGTTTATTGCCCAGAACAATAAGGTCATTTCTTCCTTAGCTGGACGATTTAAGATCTCTTTGTTTACTGATGATAACTGTTTATCCAACTGCGGCCTATCACCATCATAAATGGCTTTGGCAATGTCCAATTGCTGACCGTCAAAATAATCCTGCGGTTGTAAATCCATACCTTTTTCGCACCCCTGCATGATGAGCGTAGACACTACCATCGTGATAATGAGAATAAGTTTTTTCATATTCTTCCCTTGATTGTGGCAATGTCATCGTCTTTTTCATTTTCAATGCATTGTATCGCCTGGTCTATACCGTGCTTATCCAGCAGTGAGCCTGTTCCACCGGAAAGCGTGTGTTTTACTCCCACGGCGTCAGGCGCCAACATGGACAACCGTTCTTTCGCCATCACCGCCGGCGGATAAAATTTGAGGTCTTTGGCATCCTCCCACAAATCAACCTCCTGCAGCTTGGTCAACAGCTCCCCTTTCACGCGATACGCCTGAATATTATCGACACTGCCTATTATAGAGCCGCCGTATTTTTCTACGGTTCCCGCATGCAATCCAGCGGCATTAAACGTCCAAGCTGGCTTGCCGCTGGCCATGGAGGCAGCAGACGCCATGCCACCGCCTAATGAGTGACCTGCAACGTCGATATTGGATACCTTTGAAATTTTATCGCCAATACCAACCGCTTTTTTGTAGTATTCAGAATTAAGCCCTATTCCCTGAGCACCGTTGTTTTTCCAGTCACTGAGATTTTTAATGCCTGATAAGTCACCCCTTATTAAGGCTTTTTGGGTTGCGCGGCTTATTCCCTCCGGGAATTCTGGTGCCCGCGATCCGCGGAATACCACCGTCGGGTTCATCGCCTTGCCAAAGACACTTTCGTCTGGCTGATAAACTCGGGCTAAAAAGTCAGGATTCATTGGTTTGTCATAAAGCATGTTACTGCTCAAACCAAGCCGGCCCAGCGCCCCATCATTGTTACTGATGTCCTTCCAGCCCTCAGGGATGTCTATCGTGTCCTTGAGTGGGTTAGTGATCTTGTAAACATTCTCAGCCAACTTCGCCTTTTCGACCGCGACGTTGTTCTCCGCCAATCGCTGTGCCGCCATGCGCGCATCCGGGTAAATGCTGCGGTTGCCTCGCCCTATCAGGTACTGGCGTTCTTGCCAGCGTTCTGCCTTGGTCATCGGACGGATGGCCTGTACCGTGGCGGCAACGGTTGCCACTGCGGTAGCGATAGCTTGCTGCAGAGGGGGATTCCGGGTCGTATTCTGCCTCGCCGGCAGCACCGTCAGTTTTGCCCGCCGGCCATAGCGGCTGACCATTTCTTCATAGCGGGCGATCACGCGCCCAGTAGGATAAAAGGCAGGGAGAGAGCTGCCGGGATAGCGCTGTAATCGGCCTTCCGCGTCGACGTAAAACGCGTATTTGGTCGGCGTCCAGGCGCCAATTTCCTCATCAATCGCCAGCAAACCGCCCCGATTGAGATCATCGAACACGCTGCGCTTCACAGCCGCGTCCTCACGATAACCGGTGACGCCAATACCGGATTGAGTATTGCGGGTTATGGAGTACCGGCTGCTTATCGATATGCCGGCTGCGCCGCCGAACAGATAATGCCGTTCCAGCTCATGGCACGCTTGTGTCGGGGTGAGTATCCGGGAGAAACTTTCCGGCGCCGTGTGTTCAGAAAAGAGAGAGAGCAGCTTCATACGGTACCAGCCCGTACGTCGGTTCCTTGAGGCGGCGTTCCGGCCCCTTTCCTTGTCACCTCGCCGAGATTTAGCGAACGATAACGCATTGGATATCCTTATCTTGCAGGTCACTGCATGTCCGTGAATGTTCGAAAAACTAGCACAATTCAGCAAAGATTGCTTTGTTGTCTTGCTGTTCACACCGTAACGCTCGGTGGAGGAAATCCACGCATGGCGTTTTTCGGCAGCGGCGTCTGGCAAACGCCATAGGAAAATAAATCTCAGATAAAAGTCTGGCGGAAAATCAGAAGGGATATAGAGAAAAAGAAAAATGGCACACCCGACGTTGCTGGGCTGCTTTTGCTGCGCCGGCCCCAGGCCAGCGCAGCAACGCCCGTTTAGAACCGCTGTTTAATAGGTTCATCACTGTTCAGATTGCCGTTGGCCTGCGCCTCCCCGCAGGTGGTGGGGCCAAAGGCCACCACTTTGCCGTCGCTGTTTCTGAAGCCGACGTAGAACGGCGTCATGGTGCCGTTCGGCAAGCGGTGGTTATAGTCGTGGCACACGCCCTGGCCGTTCAGCGTCGGCCGGGTGGCGATCGGCGCGCCAAAATCCCGGCTGACCGAGCGCTTGTCGGCGCCGACGTAAAAGGCCTCGGCGATCTTTTGATCGCGCAACAGGCTGAAGGTATCGCAGCCGGTTAACAACAGGCTCACCGCCACAACGGCACTCCCTAACCCTTTACTCATTTTTCACTCCCTCTATATATATTGAACCTGGCGGCAATTACGCTGTTTTGCCGGGTAAACGTCGGCGAGCGCCCAAGGGCGTGCCTGCTCGCTAGAGCATTAAAAAGAGAAGCCATACAAATTAATGATTCAACGAATGAGATAACCGCCCCATCGCCGTGGAAAGAACCGAATGGAGACGCGTTACAGTTTGCGGATCACATTGCCAATCAGGCATTTCACGGCGTTGACTTGCGCCGTCAGCCCCGGCTTGTCGGCGGGAAACACGCCGTCCAGCGCCGCGGTACCGACGGTGAAGCCAACCGCATTGCCCGTCACCACGGCGGCGATGCGATCTTCGCGGTCGATAGACCCGGCGATATAAACCGGTTTGTCGACCGCATCGCACACCCGCCGAATCAACGTCGGCACGTCGCCGGCAAAGCGGTAGGCCAGCAGATCCAGCCCTGTCACGCCCGGTAAAGCGGCGCGCTGGCGGGCGCTGGCGACAATGTCTTCGATGTCACCTTCCAGCACGCTGGGATGGCCGCTGATGCGGCCGGCAAACGGATAGTAGCGCAGGCCAGACTGACGAATGATCGGCAGCACGCTTTCCGGCCGCGTCCCCCCCATCAATACATCAACGCCCAACGCCAGCGCCGCGCGCGCCGAATTCATCTCGCTTTCCTCATCCAGGCTAACCACTTCCAGATAAGCGGTGGCGCCACCGGCGTGGATCGCCTGCGCCAACTGTTTGAGCTGATCCAGCGGCAGGCCGATATCCTTAAAGCCGATATGCTTCACGCCGGCAGCCAGCACCTCTGGTAGCCGCGCTTGCGCATCGGGCACCGTGCTGTCGTTGCGCGTCAGCATGAAAATAAACTCGGGTGTGTGCAAGGTGTTTCCTTATTGTCTTCAGGTGATGTGAGTTATTGGGCGCGCAGCATTTTTTCCGCCTGCCGGAAGGCGTACAGCAGGCTGGCATGTTCCGCCCGTCCGCTGCCCGCGATATCGAACGCCGTACCGTGGTCGACCGAGGTGCGGATAAACGGCAGGCCGACGGTGACGTTAACGCCGTGATCCACCCCGAGATATTTCACCGGGATCAGGCCCTGGTCGTGATATTGGGCGACCACAATGTCGAACTCCCCGCGCCGGGCGCGCATGAACACGGTATCGCCGGGCCAGGGGCCGCTGACGTCCAACCCCTGTTCCCGCGCCAGGGCGATGGCGGGCACGATGACGTCAAGATCTTCGCGGCCGAACAGGCCATTCTCCCCGGCGTGCGGATTCAGGCCGGCCACCGCAATGCGCGGTTTCGCTATGCCTAACGCCCGACAGGCCGTTTGCGCCAGATGAAACGCGCGCAGCTCGTTTTCCACGGTCGCCGCGTCGATGGCGTCCCGCAGCGAAACGTGAATGGAAACCAGGATCACCCGCAACTCGTCGTTGGCCAGCATCATGGCGAAGTCCTGGGTGCCCGAGCGCGCCGCCAGGATCTCGGTGTGCCCCGGATAATCGATCCCCGCCAGGCGCATCGCCTCCTTGTTCAGCGGCGCGGTGACGATACCGGCGATGCGCCCCGCCAGCGCCAGATCGATGGCGGCAACCACCCAGGCATAAGACGCCGCGCCCGCGCGCTTATCGAGCCTGCCGAGGGGCAAGTCCGCCGGCAACGCAACGCCGGCGGAATAGACGGCGGTTTCTCCTCGCGTCCAGGCTTCGTCCCATCCCGCCAGCGAGGCGGGCAGTTCGCGGATAGGCAGCGTCAGCCCCAAACGGGCCGCCGCGCGCGTCAGGGCACCGGCATCGCCAATCACCACATAAGGCGTGCTCAACCGCTCTGTGGCCGCCAGTTTGGCGATGATCTCCGGCCCGATGCCGGCGGGATCGCCCATCGTTATCGCCAGTGGCAAGGTGGAAAGGGTCATCGTTCTTCTCCTTCTCGGTCAGCGCGCAACCGGGTTACGCAGTTCAACAACGTATCGGCCCGGCCAAAACCGCCCGCCTTGGTGGCGAACGGCAGCCTGCGGCCCGGCAGATTTAACAACCCGAAAGGCACGCCGGGTTCCACCTCACCGAACAGCGTCAATGAGCCGGCCGCCATGGCGTCGACGATACGCCGCGCGGTATCCCCGCCGGTCGCCACCAGCCCGTCGAAGGCTGGCGTGCAACGGCTGACGACCGCGCCCAGCGCAGCGGCATGATCCGCCACGTCCGCTCGCGCCCGGGGCGATATCAGGCAAACCACATCGGCACGCGCAAACGCCGCGCGCACCTCTTGCGCTACCGCCTCGGGATCGGCCGCGTCAGGCAGCGTGACCAGCACGGCGCCCACCTGCCGCAGGCTTGCCAGCTGGGCGGCATTCGCCGGATGCAGGCTGCCAATCGCCACCAGCACCTTGCGGGCTCTCAGCGGCGGTTGAGCGGGCGGCGCGTTCTCCTCCGAGGACAACGCACGCGACAGCGCCGCCGCCAGGCCCGGCGATCCCACCCACACCACCGGTTCGGCAATGCCGATCCGCCTCACGACCTCATCCAACTCGCCGTTGTCTGCGGCGTCGAATACCTGAAAGCGCGTCGGTTCCAGCCCCGCCATGCGCTCCATGACGTAGCCGGTGACGATCGGGTTCTTCGGATCGCGCGCAAAGGCGGTCTGCTCCAGCGCGACGCCGTCGACGTATTGCCGGCCGCCCAGCGTGGTGCGGCCGGCATCCGGGAAGGCCGGCGCGACGATGGCAAGACGGCGCCCGCTGCCCGTCAGCGCCCCGCGCGTTTCCGGCCCCAGATTGCCGCGCAGCGTGGAATCCACCGTTTTGTAGATGAGGCGCGCTGGTTTCACGCAGGCGGCGGCATGGCGAAAACGCCGCTCCGCCTGCTCCGGCGAAACGAAGCGGGAATCTAAATCGAAGGCGACGATCTCAGCGCCCTGCAACGCGGCATCGGGCAGGCGCAGCATGACGCAGGCGTTCAGTCCGCGTGCGGCGAACGGGGCCGCGCCGTCGAGCGCGCTGGTAAGATCATCGGCGAGAATGGCAATCATCGCAGTTACCCGTAAGTGGAAAGTGATGCACACTTTGGCGGATTTGGCTGGCAATAAAAAACGATTTGCGTAGTATCGATGATTGATAAAAACTCAATCAAAAGGGGGCGTAGTGCGTCAACGAAGGTTGCCTAACCTGGCGGTATTACGGGCTTTCGAAGCTACGGTGCGGTACGGCAGCGTGTCGAAAGCCGCCAAATCTCTCAACGTCACCGACGGCGCCGTCAGCCGCGCGGTGCGCGAATTCGAGCAGACCCTGGGATTCGCGCTGTTTCAACGCACCAGCCGCATGGTGCATCCGACGCCGCAGGCGCAAGAGCTGGCGAGCGAGATCGGCCGGGGGCTGGACAACCTGCAGTCGGCGATCGACCGCGCCTGTCGGCATCATCAGAATCGCCCGTTGGTGATCTCCTGCGAGCCGACCTTTCTGATCCGCTGGCTGATCCCGCGTCTGGCCGGTTTACAGCAGGCGGTAGGGAAAGAGCGCGATCTGCAGTTGGTCTCCGCCGGCGGCGCCGTCGCCTTCTCGCGCGAGGGCATCGATCTGGCGATTCGCCGCAACGATTTCCCGATCGCCGATGACGTGGTCGCCCGCCCGTTCCTCAAAGAACGGGTCGGCCCGGTTTGCCGCCGGGAGCATGCCGCGACGGGGCGTGAACTGCGCGGCACCCTGCTCCACACCGAGACGCGCCCGCACGCCTGGCGCGACTGGTGCGCCCACAGCGGCATCGAGATCCGGCCGGGCAATGAGCTGCGTTTCGAACATTTCTATCTCAGCCTGCAGGCGGCGGTCGCCGGTGCCGGTATCGGCATCGGCCCATTGGCGCTGGTGGCGGATGATATCGTCAACGGCGCACTGGTGGCGCCATATGGCTTTGCTGCTGACGGGACGGATTACGTGCTGATGACCCAGGCCGACGGCCAGGACGATGCAATATTCTCAACGGTATTGGCTTGGCTGGTCGCCATGGGCGAAGAAACCGAACGGGCGGTGTTGGCGAGCGAAGGGAAAGTGTAACGGGGAAAAGTCTCCGCCTGCCGCGCAGGGCAAGCGGAGTGGCATCAGGCGGCGATTACTTCTGCTCGGCCTGGCTTACGGTATCTTCGGCTTTCCAGATGCGGTATTTAACTTCCGCGTCTTTCGGCGCATACACCACGATCGGCAGGCGGCTGTTGTAGCGCTGCATCGCGGCGTCGCCCAGATTAGCGGCGATGAATTGCTTGGTCTTGGTGTTGTCCGGGCAAGCCATCATGGTCGAGGCCGGTTCGGACAGCTTCTCCAGCACCAGGTAATCATAGCCCCAACCGGAGAGGGTTTTAGTCTCCAGCGTACCGCCGATCATGTGGCGGTTGCAGTCCACTTCCAGCACCTTGCCGATCAGCAGTTCCACCTTGTAGTTCTCTTCATGCTCTTGCTTCGGCAGGTAGATCACCTGGCGATTCATGCCCTTCTCGGCTTTCGGGTAAGGCGCGACCTTTTCCAGCGGCTGTTTGCTGATATCCGCATCATCGCCAGAGGTAGCCGCCATGGCGCCGGCGGAAACGGCCATCAGCAGGCCGGAAAATACAACGGATGCCTTGTTCATGTTTTATCCCTACACGTTGTCAAATAATCCGCCTATAAACTAATACACTACCGCCAAGCTCGCCACAGGTTTAATCTTCTTTACAATAGGCTATCAATAGTGACAATCGCCTAATATCGTCAATTAACCGGAGCAATGACTCAGTGTTTCTTCAGGTTGGCGATATAGGCCTTCACCACCTGATAGACATAATCCTGGCATGCCAGCCCGGTTTGCGGATCGTACTTGCCCTGGTTGGTGATGTTGTTGGACAACACGCGAATGCCGACAAACGGCACCTTGAATTCGGCGGCGATCTGCGCGGCGGAGGCGGTCTCCATCTCTTCGACCGACGTCTGATAGCGGTCGTGGAAATAACGAATACGGTCCAGCTCGCTGTTCCACACGTCGGCCGAGCCGATCACCCCTTCCACGACCTTACCCTGTCGGTAATCGCTCTTAACGCCTTGCGCAATCGCCAGCAGGTTGGGGTCGGCGGGAAACTGGCGCAGGCTGTGAGCCTTTTTGTCCTCGCCGGCGCTGCCCTTGGAAGCCAACAGATCCATCGGCTGCCACTGCCGCGAGTCGCTACCTTCCCCCAACGCCTTGGCCGGCGTTTTGAACGCGCCGAGATTGACCGAATATTTGCCCAGCACGATGTCATATACTTTCAGCGCCGGATCATGGCCGCCGGCGGTACCCTGGTTGATGATCGCCACCGGGTGAAACTGCGTGGCGGCGATCGCCGTGGCCGCCGCGGCGTTGGACATGCCCTTCAGCGTCTCCGACACCACCACCGGGTAGCCGTCTACGGTGCCGTGCCAAAAGCGCCAGCCGCCAATCTGCTCCTCGCGCGGGTTCTCCAACCGCTGGGCGAAACGTTCCGCCTCTACCGGCATGGCGCCCTGCACCACGATCGGCCCGACGGCCGTAGGTTGGCCAAAGCTCAGCGGGGAAAAGGCCGCACCGGCGGCCGCCAACAGTAAGACACGCGCTTTATTCTTCATCACCACCCTCTCATCCCGAAAAAAAGCAAACGATTACCTTAGCCGAAGGCGGTGGCCTCGGATAGGGTTTTCTTACCGGCGGACTAAGGTTTTCTTAAGACAGAATTATTACAGTGGCGCTATTCAATCCTGTCACCGAGCCTGCGCGTGAATCCAGAATCATCATTAAATCAATCCTCAACGGCACCGCAAATTAAGACAACCGCCCTTTACTCCCTGCCGACATCCTTTTACCGTTGGCAAGTTTTTGGCCTGCTGATCAGCGGTTTGGTGTTCCTGTGGCTCTCCCGCAACGAACAGCTGGACTGGGCGATCAGTAATTATTGGTACGATGCCGCCAGCGGGCATTTCCCGTGGCAAAACAATTATTGGCTAGACCTGATCAACCACCGCCTGCTGAAGCAAATAGTGATCGTCGGGGCGGTGCTGGCGCTGTTTTGGGGCATCTATCGCCGCAGCGCACGCCTGATTGTCAGCATGTTGCTTCTCGGCATCGGCCCGCTGGTGGTGGGCATTCTCAAAGCCACCAGCGCGCACTCCTGTCCGTGGGATCTGATCGAGTACGGCGGCAAGGCGATGTCCTTCCCGCTGTTCGGCGCGGTGCCGGCACTGCCGGGCCCCGGTCGCTGTTTCCCCGGCGGGCACGCCTCGAGCGGTTTCGCGATCATGGCGTTGTTTTTCCTGTTTTATCCGCAGCGCCCGCGCCTGGCCTGGTGGTGCTGGTGCGGCGGTATTGTGCTCGGCATGTTGATGGGCTTTGGTCAGATCATGCGCGGCGCACATTTTCTTACCCATAACCTGTGGGCAGGTTGGTGGGTTTGGTTAAGCCAGTTGGCTATTTATTGGATGGTTAGCGGCTATTGGTGCCGCAAGATGAGGTAACGGTTATGGAGCAGTTAAACCATGTTCTTTTCGCCTGGATCAATGCGACCCCGGCGTCTCCCGAGTGGATGATCGATTTCGCCACCTTTTTGGCACGCGATCTTATCATTATCGTGCCGCTGCTGATCGTCGGCCTGTGGCTGTGGGGGCCGCGAAGCCAGCTGGTTTCACAGCGCGAAGTGGTGGCGAAAACCACGATCGCGCTGCTGTTCGCCATGCTTGCCGCCTCCACTATCGGCGCGCTGCTGCCGCATGAGCGCCCGTTCGTCGCCGGCGTGGGTTATACCTTCCTGGCGCACGCGCCGGACAGTTCGTTCCCCAGCGATCACGGCACCGCCATCTTTACCTTTGCGCTGGCGTTCCTGTTCTGGCACCGAGTCTGGTCCGGTGCGCTGCTGATGATTGTCGCCGTCGGCATCGCCTGGTCACGCGTTTACCTCGGCGTGCACTGGCCGCTGGATATGGTCGGCGGTTTCCTGCTCGGCCTGGTCGGCTGCCTGTTCGCTCAGCTGGTGTGGAATCTGTTCGGCGATATCCTCGCTGACAAGCTGTCGCGCCTGTATCGCTTCCTGTTCGCCTTCGCCATCCGTCGCGGCTGGGTGAAAGAGTAACCGCACAACATGACCGGGGCGTTACCGCCCCGTGATTTCACACCACGCCGGTGGTCACACAAAACGCCCGCGTTTTTCCCGCTCCCAGCATCACTCCCGCCTCCCCTTCCGGCGCGTTCGGCCGACAGTTCGCCGGCTGGATAAAAGCCAGCAGCCGCCGGTTGCCCTGAACGGCGATGCGCCGGAGACCATAGTTGAATTGCCCGGTGGCGAAGCGCGTCACATAGCGCCGGCCTTGCGGCGCCAGCATAAAAAACTCGGCCTGATCCACGTAACGCGTCAGATCGTCAGAGCACAGCAGCTCCTGCCCGATCGCATCCCCTATCAAAGCCGGTGTCGGCAGATTCTGGCGGAATACCGCGTCGGGAATGCAATCGTAGTTGAGACAGCAAACATAGCGCAGCGGCTGCGGCCGCTCGTCCAGGTTGGTGACCTTCATCTCTATGGCGAACTGCGCGCTCTGCGCCGCCAGACGCAGCGCCGGGCCGATGTGCCAATGGCCACCCAACCGCTCGCCCTCACCGTGCAACGCCAACTCATCGCCTACCAGCTGCAGCCACACGCGCTGCATCTGTGGCGGCGCCGGGTCCTGACCCGACCAGGCGGGATAGAACGCGGCATCGTCAGCGCGCTTTTTTCCTGCGCCCCGCACGCTGCGGCGGCCCGACTTCAGTGAGTAACCGTCAAACTCGGCATCCCAGATCGCGAGGCCCTGGTACGGTAAAACCGTCAGCGCGCCACGGCTGTTCGCCAGCGTCAGCATCGGCCCGCGTTTTGCGCAGCGATGCGCACTCACCGCGAAATCCGCGTTGCGGAACAGTTCCTGCCGCTGCGCCCCGAAAGCTTCAGGAGCCAGATCGATGTTGATCTTCATCTTTTTTCCCTCGACGTTTCGCTCGCGCAGGCCGCGAGCCCTAAAATGTTATTTAAATAACAAAACAACCATCCTTAATGTATATGCATAACGGCATCATATCGACGATCTGATCGACATTTTTTAAACACCACTAGGTTTATCGGTATCGCAATGTTATTATTTTCACATTACTCACCCCGTTTACTGTCTTAACCTCACTAAGGAACCGCGATGACCATCGAAAACATCGATTACGCCAGCTACGTTGACCACACCCTGCTGGCGATGGACGCCACCGAAATGCAGATCGCCAAACTGTGTGAAGAAGCGCAGCAGCACAACTTCTATGCCGTATGCGTCAACTCCGGCTACGTGCCGCTGGCGGCCCAACTGCTGCAGGAAAGCACCGTGAAAGTCTGCTCGGTGATCGGTTTCCCGCTGGGTGCCGGTCTTACCGTCGCCAAAGCCTTTGAAGCCAAAGCGGCGATCGCCGCCGGCGCGCAAGAGATCGATATGGTGATCAACGTCGGCTGGTTGAAAAGCGGCCTGCTGGACGAAGTGAAAGCCGACATCGCCGCCGTGCGCGAGGTTTGCGCGGCGATCCCGTTGAAGGTAATATTGGAAACCTGCCTGCTCAGCGATGCGCAGATCGTCCAGGTTTGTGAAATGTGTCGCGAACTCGATGTGGCCTTCGTGAAAACTTCCACCGGCTTCAGCACCGGCGGCGCTCGGGAAGAGCACGTCAAACTGATGCGCGAGACCGTGGGCAGCGAAATGGGCGTGAAAGCTTCTGGCGCCGTGCGCGATCGCGCCACCGCCGAGAAGATGATCAAAGCCGGCGCCACGCGTATCGGCACCAGCTCCGGCGTCGCCATCGTTTCCGGCGCCCAGTCGGCGGCGGGCAGCTACTGATCGTCGGCATGCCCTGACGGGCATAGCCAATACACAACGATGCGGGACAATACGGGCGGCCAAGGCGGCCCGATATTGCCCCGCATCGTTGTGTTTAGCCGGAAATGCCGGCACGCCCTTTACCTCTATCACCTGTGGGAAGACGGACCTATGGAAACGCGGCGCGAAGAACGTATCAACCGGCTAGTTCAGGCGTTAAAACGCGCTGACAAGATCCACCTGAAAGAAGCCGCCGCGCTGCTGGGGGTCTCGGAGATGACCATTCGCCGCGATCTGAGCGCCGAACCGGCGACGGTGGTGCTGCTCGGCGGTTACGTGGTGACCGATCCGCGCAGCAACGGCGTGACCAACTACTTTGTTTCCGATCAAAAAGCCAAGCAGGTGACGGAGAAACGGCGCATCGGCCTGCTGGCGGCGCCGTTGATCAACGAAAACGACACGGTGTTTTTCGACTGCGGCACCACTACCCCGGCGATCATTGACGCCATTGCCGACGAGCTGGCCTTCACCGCCGTCTGTCATTCGCTGAACACCTTCCTGGCGCTGCAGGACAAACCGAACTGCAAAGTGGTCCTGTGCGGCGGTGAGTTCAAGCCGAACAACTACATCTTTTCCAGCGTCGGTGGCCGCAACGAGCTCGATCACATCTGCCCGAACATCGCCTTTATCTCCGCCGCCGGCCTCAGCCTGCAGCACGGCGCCACCTGCTTCAACTTCGACGAGCTGGAGATGAAGCATCGCGCCATGGCGATGGCGCAGCAAAAGATCCTGGTGGCGGATCACAGCAAGTTCGGCAAAACCAAACCGGCCTGCATCGGCCCCCTGACGCAGTTCGATCGGGTGATCAGCGACCGCCAACCGGACGCCGACTTCATGGCGTTCTTCAACGATAACGCCATCGCTACCCGCTATTAATCCGCCTTCTGCGCCGTCGAAACCGGCGGCGCACCGCTGCAATCCCCTTATTTCCCCGCCCGGAAATGAACAAATAATGCGCAATCGATTCGCGTTTTTCGCTTATCCGCACGCAACATCAGGTTAATAAAATGCAACAGGTCACCTGAGTGATTATTTTCTCACAGGCTAAACACGCTGTCAGCTGCGCGAATTAACGACTATTTATGGCTTTTATATGATAAATCTCGCCAAAGGCCGGGATGTTTAAATAAACGGCGGTTTACGCGATTGCAGCAAATCTCGCCAATACCTGTTAGCTATCTGTTATTTATATGATGAATGGTTACGCATTTTTATCCGCTAACCACGTAAGTAATTTCCCTTCGTTATTAGCGGTGATTTTTAATAAAAAACATTTAAAAACAAATAAATGAATGGAATTTTACTTAAAAACACAATGTGATCTACGTCACTAAAACTGCTTAATCCGGGTTTTTCGCTAGATCCAAAACCACGCATAAAATATATTGCTCGGCTTGCTGCTGAGCACAGCGCTTTATCCGGCTAATTATTGTACAAACCGCATAATCGCAGAAATTTTTATGAGAGCGTTCTCAGCACAAAATCTTACACAAATGTGCAACAAATGCGCGAAAAATCGATAAAAAAGCGGATAACTGCACATATTGCGCATTTGAGAGCAGGATCACGGTTGTTTCTACTGTAAATCGTTATCTTGCCGCCAACAAAAATCGACAGGCAAAGACCTGTCGGCAGCGGTAACGACTTTTATCGCCCGTGACGGTGAAAAGTCTTTAGTGAATTACCCGGCGCTGTGCCTTGGTAATGAACACAATAAACAACCAGGGGGACGCCAAAACATCCCCGCAAGCAACACCTGATTCTTACCGCAAGCGTTGCCTGAATAGAACGTTTGACGGTTTAACCTTAAGTTTTGCCTTTTAATTTTAAATTCGTGTTCACTTCGGAGATATTTATGGACACTACACAGACCGGCACAATTGCCTCTGCGGCCTCGGGCTCCAGCAGTACCTGGCGTAAAACGGATACCATGTGGATGTTGGGCCTGTACGGCACCGCCATCGGCGCTGGCGTCCTGTTCTTGCCAATCAACGCCGGCATCGGCGGTTTGATTCCTCTGATCATCATGGCCATCATCGCTTTCCCGATGACCTTCTTTGCCCACCGCGGCCTGTGCCGTTTCGTTCTGTCCGGCAAAAATCCCGGTGAAGACATCACCGCCGTGGTAGAAGAGCACTTCGGCATCACCGCCGGTAAACTGATTACCCTGCTGTACTTCTTCGCCATCTACCCGATTCTGCTGGTTTACAGCGTGGCGATCACCAACACCGTCGACAGCTTCATCACCCACCAGTTGGGCATGACGTCGCCGCCGCGCGCCATCCTGTCGCTGATCCTGATCGTCGGCCTGATGACCATCGTGCGCTTCGGTGAGCAGGCCATCGTGAAAACCATGAGCATCCTGGTCTTCCCGTTCGTCGCGGTGCTGATGCTGCTGGCTGTGTATCTGATCCCTAACTGGACCGGCGCCATCTTCGAAAACGTGTCGCTGTCCGGCAGCGGTACCGGCATGGGCCACGGCCTGATCATGACCCTGTGGCTGGCGATCCCGGTAATGGTGTTCTCCTTCAACCACTCACCGATCATCTCCGCCTTCGCCGTCGCCAAGCGCGAAGAGTACGGCGTAGACGCCGAGAAGAAATGCTCCCGCATTCTGGCTTATGCACACATCATGATGGTGCTGACCGTGATGTTCTTCGTGTTCAGCTGCGTGCTGAGCCTGACGCCGGAAAACCTGGCGGAAGCCAAGGCGCAGAACATCTCGATTCTGTCTTACCTGGCTAACCACTTTAACAACCCGATGATCGCGTACATCGCGCCGGTTATCGCCTTCGTCGCCATCACCAAATCGTTCCTGGGCCACTACCTGGGCGCCCGTGAAGGCTTCAACGGTCTGGTTGCCAAGTCGATGAAGAGCCGCGGCAAAACCGTCAGCACCGCCAAGCTGAACCGCATGACCGCTATCTTCATGCTGGTGACTACCTGGATCGTCGCTACCCTGAACCCAAGCATCCTGGGCATGATCGAAACCCTGGGTGGCCCAATCATCGCCATGCTGCTGTTCCTGATGCCGATGTATGCCATCCGTAAAGTGCCTGCCATGCGCAAGTACAGCGGCCACATCAGCAACGTGTTCGTGGTTGTGATGGGTCTGATTGCCATCTCTGCTATCGTGTTCAGCCTGCTCGGCTAATCACGTCCGGCCGGCGCCGCTGCGCGCCGGCCCTCCCGCACTCCCCCATTTCCCGTATTCACCGCCTGAAACCTGAAGAAGGAGGCGAGACCATGGTCAGCGTTTTCGATATTTTCAAGATTGGCATCGGCCCATCCAGTTCCCACACCGTTGGCCCGATGAAAGCCGGCAAACAGTTCGTCGACGATCTGATCGCCCACCAGCAGCTGCAGGACACCACCCGCGTGGTGGTTGACGTGTACGGTTCGCTGTCGTTGACCGGTAAAGGCCACCACACCGATATCGCCATTATCATGGGCCTGGCCGGCAACCTGCCGCACGACGTGGACATCGACAGCATTCCGGGCTTTATCCGCGACGTCGAACAGCGCGGCCGCCTGCCGCTGGCCAACGGCCATCACGAGGTGGATTTCCCGCTGCACGGCGGCATGAATTTCCACAGCGACAACCTGCCGCTGCACGAAAACGGCATGCGCATCCGCGCCTTCGCCGGTGAACGCCTGCTGCACAGCAAAACCTATTACTCGATCGGTGGCGGTTTCATCGTCGACGAAGAGCACTTCGGCCAGTCCGCCGAGGGCGCCACGCCGGTGCCCTACCCGTTCAAATCGGCGCACGATCTGCAGCAGCATTGCAAAGACACCGGGCTGTCGTTGTCCGGCCTGGTGATGCAGAACGAGCTGGCGCTGCGCAGCAAGGCGGATATCGACGCGCACTTCGCCGACGTCTGGCAGGTGATGAGCGCCGGTATCGAGCGCGGCATCAACACAGAAGGTCTGCTGCCCGGCCCGATGAAAGTGCCGCGCCGCGCCGCCGCGCTGCGTCGCATTCTGGTGACCGGCGACAAGAACAATATCGACCCGATGAACGTGGTCGATTGGATCAACATGTTCGCGCTGGCGGTCAACGAAGAGAACGCCGCCGGTGGCCGCGTGGTCACCGCGCCGACCAACGGCGCCTGCGGCATCATCCCTGCGGTGCTGGCTTACTATGACAAGTTCATCCGTCCGGTGAACGCCAATTCCTACACGCGCTACTTCCTGGCGTCCGGGGTGATTGGTGCGCTGTACAAGATGAACGCCTCGATCTCCGGTGCCGAAGTAGGTTGCCAGGGGGAGGTCGGCGTGGCCTGTTCGATGGCGGCGGCCGGGTTGACCGAGCTGCTGGGCGGCAGCCCGGCGCAGGTGTGCATCGCGGCGGAGATCGCCATGGAGCACCATTTGGGGCTGACCTGCGATCCGCTCGCCGGCCAGGTTCAGGTGCCCTGTATCGAACGCAACGCCATTTCCGCCGTCAAGGCGGTCAACGCCGCGCGCATGGCGATGCGCCGCACCAGCGAACCGCGGGTTTGTCTGGATAAGGTGATCGAAACCATGTACGAAACCGGCAAAGACATGAACGCCAAATACCGCGAAACCTCACAGGGCGGGCTGGCGATCAAAGTCGTGGCCTGCAACTGACCACCACGGCGAATCACTAAAGGCGCCGGCCGGTCCGATCTGGCCGGCGCCGTTTCAATGTCGCTCTTTCCCTGCCGCAACGCCCGGCTGAATGCCGGCTCGAGCCCCCACGGCGCCGGGGCGGGCGCTGTGCCGCAGCCAGCCGTAAAGTTCGGCATTACGCCGGAATCCCATCTTGCGCATAACGCTCATCTTGTGATTGCTGACGGTTTTCACGCTGATGTCCAGCATCCGTGCGATTTGCGTTACCCCCATCTCCCGCGTCATGCAGCGCATGATCTCCTGTTCGCGCAGCGTCAGGCCTCGGTGCTGGCATACGCAGTTCTTGCCACAACCCGGCCTGCTCGGCCATTTGCTGCGCCGCTCCAGCTCGGCGCTCACCTGATACAATGCCGATACCAGCGGCGTATCGTGGTAGATGACGCCGGCCTCCAGCGCGCAGCGGGTGCCGACGGTGCGCTTATGCCGCCCCTCCGGCGTTCGCAACGAGAAATACAGCGTTTTACGCCCTGCGGCCTGCGTCTCAAAAAAGTGACAGAAACAACTTTGTACGCCGGGAGGAAAATAACAGAACACCAGATCGGCTTCGTGAACCTGCTGCGCATCCAGTAACAGCGTGCGCTTGCCGTAAGTGCTGAAGTGCAGCGCCAGGGCCTCCTGCCAACCGGCGCTGAAGTAGCGGTTTTCATCAAATAGCGCGATTTTTATCATGGTGTTCATCCCTGCCCTCCCGCCGTTCCAGCTTCCCGTTTAACCGCCTGGGCCCCCTTTGCCGGAGCCTGACTGTTGTCGATGCGTAATTCATAAATCATGGTGGCGTTGGGTGGCACTTTCGGCGGATAGCCGGTTTCGCCGTAGGCCAGCGCCGGCGGCACGACCATCGTCAGCGAACCGTGGTTGTGCAGATGGCCTATCGCTTCCCGGAACAGCGGCGGATACTCGGACAGCGGTTGCGACAGCACCTTGCCGCTCAGTTCCATATCCTGGATCACCGTGCCGTCGGTCAGCTTCTCTTTGACGACCACCTCGACCACCGCCGTTGGCGCCAGCGCGCCCTCCCCGGCGTAATCCACCCGATACCAAAAGCCCATCGCCGATTGTTTTACGCCCTTTTGTTGACTGAACTGCGCCAGGTAATCTTCATCACGCCGCCGCTGCTCGTTAACGCGTTTCTCACGCGCGGCTACGGCGGCGGCATCCGCCTGGGCCATCAATACATTCAGTTCATCCGGCGGCAGCTGCAAACGCCCCGACACGCTATCGATGACACCCGCCAACAGGCTGTCGCGATCCACCGGTACGCCCCAACTTTGACGCTCCGTCACTACCCCCTGAATATCCCGCCCCAGCGCACTGCCCGCCGCATAGGACAAACGCTTGCGTTCATCCTTCAACTGTTCCGGCGTTATCTCCCATTGCAGCCGCTTATGCAGCGCCAACAGCGCTTCGCGCGCCTGCTGGGTCACTTTCTGCTCACCGGCCCGCTTCTGCTCGCTCGCCTCCAGCGCGGCGTGCAGAGCGTGCAGCGCCTCCTGGTGCTCGCGCTGGCGTTGTGCAAGCGTCTGCGCCGATGCCTGCGCGGCGGACTCCAGCTCGGTGACGCGCCGTTCAGCCTGCATCGCCGCCGCTTTGGTTTTGGCGGTTTCCTGGGTCGCCTGCCGCAGCAGCGCCTCGGCGCGCTGCGCATCGGGTGAGCCGCGCCAGGCGGCGCCCAACCCGGCGATCCACTGCTGCAGCGTTGATGAATCAGGCAACGTCGCGACAGATGGCGTCGCTTTCTCCGCCCGCAGCGCGGCGAGTTCCTGGCGCAACACCGTCAGTTCCATTCGCTGGCGCGCCAGCTGTTGGTCACGCGCCAATAATTCCTGGCTCAGCGTAAAAGCTTTGGCCGGTGAAGCCGGCGGGTGGGTATCCGACGGACGCTTTGCCGGCTCACGCTTTTTTTGCCCCGCCCCGCGATCGGCGGGCGCCACGTTTTCGCTCGCCGGCCCGGTGTTCTGCCGTTGATACTGCTCGGCAAACTGCAGCAGCGCCGGCACGCCGTCGTCCGCCTGCGCGGCGCCAGTGAACAGCAGAACCGCACAGCCCAGCAGGCGCAGCCTCATTTAACCTGCTCCCCGCGATCCGCCAAGCCGGTCAACACCGCCTGATTCACCCCGGCGCACAGATAGTTGACCTTGTAGCGATACAGCGCATCCACCGTCTCCTGCGTATCGCCGTTTACCCGGGCGCGCAGGTTGGCGTACTGCGAAGCACCGCTCATCAGGCTGTCGAAGGCCTGTTTATAGCGCTGATACTGTTTCTCGTCGATCGTGCGCAATGCGCCCAGCTGCTGCTGGCACTGCTGCAGCTGCTCGGCCTCACGCTGCTTGCGCAAAGCCTCTTCTGAGGGAGCTTGCACAGCCTGATTTTGGGGGTTCGCGGCGGGCTTGCCCGGTTTTTGGTTTTGACAGGCGGCGGCACTCAACGCCAACAGGCACAGCAGGCCCATGTGCAGGGCGCGAGTGAGGGGCTTTATCATCATTGCGTTTTTTGTCCTTGTAGACGCTTATTCGTATTCCAACGTAAAAGTGGCCACCGCGCTGAAGGTGCCGCGGCCGATGGACTTCGTTTGGATGGCCTCCGGCTCCCCCTGCACATAGGCTTGCAGCGTGAGCGTGGTGTTGCCGGCATTCAGGCGGAACTTATCGCTGGCGCGATTGAGCGGCAGCGCCTTGCCGGTGCTGTCCTCCAGCCCGATGCCGATCCCCGAGGCCAGGCTGCCGGCATCCAGCGCCAACAGGCCGGGCAGTTTGGCGTTCTCGGTGCCGGTAAATGTGATGGCCACCGTATTGCCCAGGCTGAGATCGCACTCGGTCAGGTGCAACGCGAAGGTTTGGCTATGGGTGCGGGTATTCAGATACAGGTATTTGTCGACGATGGTGCCGAAATCCAGTTGGATATCCTCATCTCCCGGCTGAATGACGCACGGCTCTGCCACCAGCGTACCGTGGAAGCGCATGTTTTCCGCCGCAGCCGCCGGCTGCGCCATCATGCCGGCCGCCATGGCCATGCCTGCCCCCAACAGCGCGCTCCGGCGCCGGTTCGTCTTTGTCGCGCGCATGACGCCACTCCCTTTGATTAGGCTTGCGCCGGTCCGACGCAAGCGGCGTATTAGTCGTAATAAAGGCGGAAATCGATCGCCGCACGGTAGGCGCCGGCGCTCAGCGTCGCCGGGGTGCGCACCGGCGTCACCGTATACGTCAGGGTGTTTTGTCCCGGCGTTAACAAGATCGGTTTGTTACGCGCGCCGAGGCGCACCGGCAGGCCGCTGGCATCCGCCAACTGCAACCCCAAGCCGGTAACGCCGGCGACCCTGACCAAACCCGGCGCGTCGTCATCCGCCGGCGCGGCAAACGCCACCGACACCGCAGGCTGGCTGCCGCTCCAGGCCAGAACCCCGGTCCAGGCGTCGCGGTTGCTCGCCGGCGCCCGCAGACAGTCTTTCAGCGTCAGCTCAAACGCCACCGGCGTGCCGCGATCGCCCGGGCGCTGGAAGTGCGCCGTTCCTGTCTCCCCCAGCCACACTTCCTGACGAGCGGTGGTCATTTCCAGACTGCAGGCGCTTTCCGTCAACGCGCCGTAGACGTGGAGCGTGCCGTTCGCCCCCTCCACGTCCCAGTTGTCCACCGCGCGGGCCGGCGGCATCAGCATCAGCAGCGTGCCCGCCGTCAGCGGTACCATCAGCGCGGCCAACACCGTCAGGCCGATAGTGCGTCGCTGATGACGTTCATAGGCCTTTCCCAACAGCATGGGGATCTTTCGTTGCATGATTCGTTCACTCCGCTGTGTTCACTCTGTCTTCCCTGCCTGCGCGCGGCTCGTCATTTGGCGACCGGCACGACCTGGCAGGCATTGCCGGCGCAGCGGAAGTTCAACTGCGGCCGCCCACCGTAATCGTTGATGTATGCCAGCGACGGACCGTTGCCGAGGCTCGCGGCGGAGACGTTCAGCGGGGCGCTGGCCTTCGGCGCCACCATCAACGGTTCGAAGCCCGCCGCCCCTTTCCCGCCCTTACCGGCGCTCGCCTCAACGATCGTCACGTAATACGGGGTCGGGTTGTTCACCACGTACTTGTCGCCCTGCCGGGTCAGCGTCAGCTGCTCCTGCCACGGCGCCGCGTTCTTCTTCGGGGCGAGCGCCGCCGGGCGATAAAACATTTTGATGCGCGTCTGCAGCGCTATCTGCAGCGTGTTCGGCTTATTGCTGCGCGGCGGGATCTCGCGCAGGTTGAAGTAATACAGCGTCTCCCGATCCTGCGGCAGCTGACGCGCCGCCGGCAGCGACTGGATCTTCACCTGGCTCGGTTTGCCCGGTTCCACCCGCTGCACCGGCGGCAACACGGTGAAAGGGCTTTGGATCTTGTTGCCGCGATCGTCTTCGATCCATCCCTGCGCCAGATACGGCAACTGTTTGTTCTGGTTACTGATGTTAAGACTGACCGTTTTCAGGTCGCCGTCGAAAATCACACGCGTGCGATCCAGCGCGATGGCCGCATGGGCGGGCAGGCTGACCGCGCCGATCGTCAACGCGGCGGCGAGCGGGCCCACAAGGAAAACGGTCTTTCTGGTCATAGTCAGATTCATCATGTCTTCACGGTTCCAGTCGGCCGGAAGCGGACGAGCCCGCCCCGGCGGTTTAGCGGCGGAGCGGGCTCCGCCGGGTGTATGTCAGTTGGCGTCAGCCGCCGGCTTGTCGCCGGCAAGAGGACGGCAAGGCAGCAGCAACGTGTTCATCAACATTTCGGCCGGCAGCGGCGCCGGCAGCTGAATTTCACACTGCGCCGCGCCGTTCCAGTGCACGCTCATGCGCTCGCCGGGGTTGAGGCCGGACAGATAAACGCTGCCGCCATCATTGATGATGCCGGTCTCCTGTTTGCGGGCATTCAGCACCGTGGCGCCGAACGGCGGCTCGCTGCCGTCCGCCAGCTTGACGATCGCCATCGCCTTCTCGCCGGCGATCACCTCAAACTTGCGGTAGCCGATGGCCCCCTCGGTCAACGTGGCCTGCACCACGGAACGCGTCGCCTCGACGTTGTCGCTCAGGCTGTTGAGATCGATGCTGGCCTTGTTGCGGTAGTAGCTATTTACATCCGCCACCACTGCCTTGCCGTAACGGTTGGTCAGCACCGTACTGCCGTAGCCACGCACCGGTACACCGGCGACGCCTTCGGTATCGAGCAGCAAGCGCGTACCGCCCGGCGTATTGACGCGGTGCAGCACCGCCCCTTCCGCCGCCATCGTCAGGCCGCCCTGCGCGCCGATGCCAACGGCGCTGTAGCGGCCGGCCTGGTAGCTGGCGTTGGCGTTGATCTGCGCCATGTCGCCCTGATGGCTGTAATAACCGCTGGCCGTCGCTCCGCTGCGTGCGGCGCCGGCGCTGATCTGATAGTTGTTGTGTTCATCGACCCGGTTGTAATACCCGACCCGATGAGCGTTCTCTTCGCGATCGAGCGTCATGTTGTAACTGAGCGTGCCTGCACTGCCCCAGGGCAGCGACAGCGACAGATACATCCCGTCGTCGTTGCGCTCGTTGTATCGGTTGCGATAGGCCGACAGCGACACGCTGACGTTCTTGAAATCGCCAATGTCGAAGTAGCGCGATACCATCAGGTTGTAACGATCGTTCGGCGCCCGATCCCAGTAGGTTTGGTGGCTGTAGTTGAGATAGGTGCTCAGCCCCAGATCGCGGAACTGCTTGTTGAAGGTGATGGTGTACATCTCCTTGCTCTTGCCGCTGCGTCCCCCTTCGTAACGCGCATCCAGGTAGTCGCCCATGCTCATGAAATCTTCCTGGGAGAAGCGGTAACCGGCGAAGGTGACCTGGCTGTCGTATTCATCGAAGTTCTTCGAATAGCTCAGCCGGTACGAACCACCGGTCAGCGTGCCATCCTGCGGCAAACGCGCACGCGACTGCGTGGCATCGAACGACAGCGCCCCCAGCGCCATCAGATCGCGCCCGATCCCCAGCGACAGCGCGTTGTAATCGCCGCCGGCGATGCCCCCGCCGTACAGCGACCAGCCGTTGCTGATCCCCCAGGAAAACTCACCGGTGCCGAACATCGGCCCGCGCAGATGGTGCCCCCACTCCGATGGCTTGCCCGTCGCCAGCTTGTAACGCACCGTACCCGGCCGCGTCAGATAAGGGATGTTGGCGGTGTTCATCTTGAACTCCTGCACGCTGCCGTCTTGCTCTTCGACGCGCACGTCCAGCTCGCCGGAAACCGCATCGTTGATGTCCTGAATGCGGAACGGTCCCGCCGCCACCTGCGTTTCATACAGCACGCGCCCCTGCTGGCTGACCACCACCTTGGCGTTGGTTTTCGCCACGCCGGTCACTTCCGGCGCATAGCCGCGCAGGTTGGGCGGCAACATGCTGTCGTCGGATCGCAGACTGACGCCGGTAAAGCGCAGGCTGTCGAAAATGTCGGAGTTCAGGTAATCCTCACCCATCGTCAGCCGCGAACGCAGCGCCGGGATCGCCCGGTAGGCGTAATAGCGGCTCCAGTCGAACTGTTTGTCGGTCGGCTGAGAAGAGCCGGTCTGATGGTTGAGGTTGGCCTGCCAGTCGGCGCGCAGACGCCAGGCGCCCAGGTTGGCGCCGCCGGTGCCGTTGCCGCTCAGGCTGTAACTGCTGCCGCCTTTCTGATGTTTTTGCGTTTGGGCGTTGACGTTATAGTCAAACAGCAGCCCAGGAATACCGTCATCCCAGCGCGATGGCGGGTCCCAGTTTTCCGAGCTGTATTCCAGATAGGCCTGAGGAATGTTCAGATACAGTGAAGAGCTGGCAAGATCGCCGCGGGCTTCCATCCCCGCCAGACTGGAGGCGTCAAGGCAACGGCCGCCGTGCGTCCAGTTCAGCGTGCTTAACAGTTTTTCTTTCAGCCCCAGTTGGTTGACCAATTCCGGCGAAAGACAGGCTTCGCTGCCTTTAGGATCGTTCTCGGGCGCCATAAACGTCACCGGTTGTTCCGGCAGATCGTTCTTATTGACGTGCACCACCATGGTATAAACGCCCGGCATGATGTAGCCGCTGCGCGTGAATTGGCTCAGATCGATATTTTTGCGATCGTTGATGTCCAATACGTCGGTATTGAATTGAATAACGTCGGCGGCATAGACCAACGCGATTGGATTTCCCAGAGAAAGGGCAACGCAAAGCCCCAAGGCTTGAAGACGAAATAACTTCCCTGCCGGTGAAAGCATAATAAAGTCCTTTCAATAACGAATTAACCGTCAGTACGAGAAAAAATCAAAAATAATCCAGCTTAAAACGCACTGTGGAAAAATACGCTCCCACCTTCAACGGCTGGTGATTCGGCATCAACGTCATGGAATAATTCAGCACTCGGTTCCCCGGTATTATTCCCTCCATCGGCAAAGGTTTCCCTGGAATAACCGCCGTGCCGCTGCTGTCTTTTATCTCCAATGCAACGCCGCGCGCATCGCCCTGTACGCCAAACAGAGCGCCTTCCGCATAACCATCAAACGTGACCTGAAAGAATTTCCAGTCAGGCTTGTTTTCCGGCCGTTCCAAAATGCAATTGACCAATTCGATACTGAAAGGTTTGGTCATCCCCTGGCCGTCACGAATGATCTGCCCGAGAGGAATAGTGTCCATATCGATCGTCTGATCGCGGCTGCCGGCAGCAATGGCGCAGGCAGTGTCGATAATGGCGCCGTGCATGTTGACTTTGCCCCACCCCTGCGCGGCGGAAATTGCATAGCCAGGCGCAAACGCCAACGACGCCAAAAGAACGGCACCCGCTCGATTCCTTGGTAAAAACATCGCGACATTCCTTTGACAGGGAGATTCACCAGGCATGCGGCGAACCCCATGCCTGGTTGATTAAGCCTTCGGGCTCACTTACTGATAAGCCAGGGTGAAATCGGCTACGGCAGTGAAATCGCCCGGAACGATGGCGGCGGAAGCGCCTTCGCCCTGCAGGTAGGCGGCGAAATGCAGGGTGTTGTTACCGGTGTTCAGGGTCTGCGCGGTAGTCGCTTCACCCAGTTTGATCGGCTGGCCATTGTAAGAGATGGCTACGCCGGCGCCGCTGGCAGTGCCCGCGATACCCAACAGATCCTTGTCGGTGGACGATGCTACGCCGCTGAAGGTGGTTTTAACGGTTTTCAGCGTGGTGATATCACACTGCTCCAGTTTGATTTCAAACGGACGCGGGTTGGATTTGCCGCCGTTTTTCAACGCCACGTTGGAAACCTGGCCCAGATCGACGGTCTGATCGATCGACTCGGGCGCAATAGAGCATGGCGCATCAATAATAGAGCCCGTGAAGGTGACCTTACCGTGTCCCTGATCGGCTGCCTGTGCAAAAGAACTTGCGCCAAATGCAATCACTGCAGCCATCATGATTTTGTTAAGTTTCATAGAACCTATATTCCTTATAAGAAAAAATGCATATTCCAATCAAGAAAAAGAGCGACAGGAAACCTGCTCGCGCTTATATATGCGCAGCCCTGATCCTTTAGCATCTTGCTGGTTGGTTAACTGCCAAAACCCAAAGACACCGACAATAAACATGTCGATAACGGCAAGTCCGCAGCGGCCCACCCATTAATGAATTCATCATGTGAAAATAAACGAAATCACAACAAGCAGAGGCCAATACTTTCTAATCCGTCCTTCTTGTTCGGCGATGAATATTCTGGCAAATGCCTCTCAGCAAAAAAAGGCTTTTTTTGATCAAGGCGAACATTCGCAATTTATTTCCTAATTGAAGTTAATTTACTGTTATTTTTAGGCTCATAGATCGTAAAAGATGCTTTTATAGAGCAATATCCTGTTTTTCTGTGATTCACAAGTAATCAGATCGCAAAGTGGCGCTTTGTGAATATAATAAACCAAAATTTTAGGTTTCAGCGTGACGCCACCCCTGCCTTGGCATAGGCAAAAACGGGGCGGGCAACGCCTTTTTTTTCAATCCTGATAAATAGATAGGAATTTTCTTTGTTCGCGTTTTACCTCGTTGTTGGTAGGCAGCGAAAGTTTGTTTTTTCTTAGGAATACGGCAATCGGAATACAGAGGAAGTGCTATGGATGCGTTATCCCCGAAACAAAAGGAAATACGGCAATTGCAGCACGATCTGCTGCAAACATTATTCGCACAGTCGCCCCGTAAGTGCCCCGTCGCCGGGTTGCCGCCACCGCGGCAATGGCTATCGACGCGGCAACTGGCCAATGCTGTCAACGTCGGTGTTTACCGGGCTCGGCGGCTGTTGTTGGATCTTGTCGCCCGACAAAAAGTGATTGTGACGGACGGCTCTATCAACAACTCGTTGAGGTGGTATCCCACCGCGTTGCTGAACGGTGATAACGACGGCATACCCAACAGAATTGCCCCCCACTCCCCTTTAACGAAATGAATATGGCCAACCGGCCTGATTGGCAATATTTCATTGCGGAGTAATGCCGCACACTATTTATATATATTGGGATATTATCGTGAGAAAAACAGCCCTGCTATTTTTACGTTGCTGCCTGGCATTATCTTTCTTCATGCTGATTGGCAACGCCAATGCGTTTACCTGCCGTACGTCCGATGGCGGACTGATTCCACCCGGGGGCTCGACCACGCCGGTTGACGTCCGGGTACGCATCGGGCCACAGCTTTCTTATGGCAAAAACGAAATCGTCAACGTCAGCCAGGTCACCTGTAAAAACGACGTCGCGAGCTGGTATGACTATCTCAAAACCGACAGTCCGGCGCTGTCGATGAACAGTGCGATTTTTGGCGCCATCGGCAGCGGTACCACCATCAACGGCACCGATTACAACTCTCCGGTGCCATCAGGTATCAGCGTACTCAGTCTTACCGGGTTACAGACCCAGTCGGTCGCCATCCGGGTCTATATCGTGTTGAACCGTTTCCCAACGCCGGACATCAAGGTGAACAAGGGCGACGTCATCGGCCAAATCAACTTTATTCAGACCAACGATCAGCCGGGTTGCCCGCAGTGCGGCGTTTATCGCTGGCGCCTGATCGCCGACAATGACGCTTACTTCGTCACCACCAGTTGCACCATCAACAACGGCCAGCAGATTAACGTCGACTTCGGCCAGATCCGTCAGGACTTTCTGACTCAAAGCGCCAGCGATGCCCAGATAAAACAGGACAAGGCGCTCAGCTACCAATGCGACGACCAGAGCGCGACGCAGGATATTCTGATCCGCATGGTCAGCGACGCCAGCGGCTTCTCCAGCGATTTTATCAAGACCAGCAACCCTAACGTCGGCGTGGCGATGGTGTACAACGGCGCGGTGGTAAAGCCCAACAACGCCTTCAGAACGCGCATCGTCAACGGCTTGGGCAACGATACCGTGACCTTTGTGCCGGTGAAGAACAATGTCCCTTACACCAGCATCGCCACCGGCCCGCTGTCGGGTTCGGCCACGCTGATCTTCAGCGCACCTTGAGACGGGAGCCAAAATGAACATGACGAGAAAAACGCGCTGCGCTCTGCTGTGGGCGCTGAGTCTGATCAGCGCCGCCGTTCAGGCCGCCGATCAGGGTACCAAGGTCAACATCACCGCCACCGTGGTGGCGCCTCCGCCTTGCGTGATCAACGACGGGCGCACCATCGATATCGACTTCGGCAAGGTCGGTATCAAGCGCATCGACGGCAATCGCTATATGCAACGCATCGATTACAGCATCAAATGCGAGTTTCTGGACAACAGCCGCCAGCTGAAAATGAAGATCATGGGCGGCGCGGCGGCCTTCGACGGCAGCGTGTTAACCAGCAGCGTCAATGGATTGGGCATCAAGCTGTTGGCCAACGGTAAGGCCTTCGCCATCAATACGCCGCTGAACATCGACTACGCCAATCCGCCGACGCTTGATGCGGTGCCGGTGAAAAACAGCGCCGTCACCCTGGCGGAAGGCGATTTCACCAGCGGTGCCACCATGCTGGTGGACTACTTTTAATCACCGCGTCCCAGATACTCGCGAAAAAAAAGCCGCAACGTCTCCGTTGCGGCTTGGTCGAGGATCGTGCGCCCGGGGCGCGCTCCTCACATCAGGGCATTCAGCCGAAGATCCCGCCGAACCACTGGCTCAGCTTCATCATCACCATATCCCAGATGCGGCTGAAGAAGTTGCCCTCTTTTACCTCTTGCATCACCACCAGCGGGTGCTGCTCGATGGTCTTGCCGTCCAGTTGGAAATCGATGGTGCCGACCACCTGATTTTTCGCCAGCGGCGCTTCCAGCGTCGGCTGGGTCAGCTTGTAGCTGGCCTTCAGGTTTTTCATCTGCCCTTTCGGAATGGTGACCGAGGCGTCTTTCGCCACGCCAAGCGGCACTTCGCTGACGTCGCCGAACCACACTTTCTGGGTGACGAACGGTTTATCGGCCTTGATCGGCGTCGCGGTTTCATAAAAGCGGAAGCCCCAGGTCAGCAACTTTTCGCTTTCGCTGAAGCGCACGCGATCGCTCGGCGCGCCCAGCACCACCGAGATCAGGCGCATCGGGCCGTCGGTGGCGGACGCCACCAGGTTATGACCGGCGCCGCTGGTGTAACCGGTCTTGATACCGTCGACGTTCAGGTTGCTGCTCCACAGCAGGCGATTACGGTTAATCTGGCGGATCTTGTTAAAGGTGAACTCTTTTTCTTTATGCAGCGCGTATTCGTCCGGCACGTCGCGGATCAGCGCCTGGCTCAGCAGCGCCATGTCGCGCGCGGTGCTGTACTGCCCTTCCGCATCCAGGCCGTGCACCGTCAGGAAGTGGGTATTCTGCAGCCCCAGGGATTTGGCGTAGTTGTTCATCAGGCCGACGAACGAATCCTGGCTGCCCGCCACGTAGTCCGCCAACGCGATGCTGGCGTCGTTACCCGACTGGATCACGATGCCCTTATTCAGTTCCATCACCGGCACCTGATCGCCCGGCTTGATAAACATCAACGAAGAGCCGCGCAGCGCCGGGTTACCGGGCGCCCAGGCGTCTTTGCCGACGGTGACCATGTCTTCCGGCTTGATCTTGCCGGCCTTGATCGCCTGGCCGATCACGTAGCTGGACATGATCTTGGTCAGGCTGGCGGGATCGAGGCGAGTATCGGCATTACCTTCGGTCAGCACCTTGCCGCTGTTGTAATCCATCAGAATGAAGGCCTTGGCGTCTACCTGCGGCGGCGCCGGCGGTTCAGCCGCGTACACGGCCGGTGTGGCCAGCAACAGGATGCCTACGCTGAAGGTCAGTTTTTTCAGGGAAGTGGATAAGTTTTTTTTCATCATGACGTCGCCAGAGTGTCCATTCAAACCATTGAAATAGCGTTAACTTTTAAACATGTTCACGTTTTAAGCCAACCAGCGAGAGTGGCCCGGTGCGCGCGTGCCAGCCGCAACCCCCTGCGGCGCCCGTAACGAGTAACGAAGCGCACCGAAAATGCCCTTGCTGTGAGTTTATGTGATTTATCTTATTTTTGCAGGGTTTAGCGTGAATTTTCAGCATTTTTACATAACTGTACGCAGGCCCCCGCTTATCGTTCAAAAAAGCATCGCGGTGCGCACTTTTACACCCACCCACGGCTACACGGCCAAGCATCTGCACCGCTAAACATCTGCGCTTCCATACGTCCAAAAAAGATTAATATATTCCATAATGGCATATAGAACCGTTATTTGTTCTTTTTAAAGCGCTTATCCTCAGCGCTATCATCCATATAACGACCTTTATACCGAATAATCCTGGAGATGAGTCATGGCGATCCCCCATTCCGTCATCGAGATGATTGGCAATACCCCGATGCTGGAACTGACCCAGTTCGATACCGGCCCGTGCCGGCTGTTCGTCAAGCTGGAAAATCAAAACCCCGGCGGTTCGATCAAAGACCGCGTGGCGCTGTCGATGATCGAACAGGCCGAGCGCGACGGCAAACTGCAGCCGGGCGGCACCATCATCGAAGCCACCGCCGGCAATACCGGCCTGGGGCTGGCGCTGGTGGCGGCGCTGAAAGGCTATAAGCTGCTGCTGGTGGTGCCGGACAAGATGAGCCGCGAGAAGATCTTCCACCTGCGCGCGCTGGGCGTGGAAGTGCAGCTGACCCGCTCGGACGTCGGCAAGGGGCATCCGGCTTACTATCAGGATTACGCCAAACGCCTGGCCGGGGAGATCCCCGGCGCTTTTTATATCGATCAGTTCAACAACCCGGCCAACCCGGCGGCCCATACCACCACCACCGCCCCCGAACTGTGGCGGCAAATGGAGCATGACGTGGACGCTATCGTGGTTGGCGTCGGCTCCGGCGGCACGCTGGGCGGGCTGAGCCGCTATTTCGCCGACGTTTCGCCGCAGACGGAATTCGTGCTGGCCGACCCTGCGGGTTCAATACTGGCGGACTATCTCGACAACGGCCGCATCGGCGAAGCGGGCAGTTGGCTGGTGGAAGGCATCGGCGAAGACTTCGTCCCGCCGCTCAGCGACTTTGACCAGGTTCGCCACGCTTACCGCATCGGCGACGCAGAAGCCTTCACCACCGCGCGCGATTTGCTGCGCAAGGAAGGCGTGCTGGCGGGATCGTCCACCGGCACCCTGCTGGCCGCCGCATTGCGTTACTGCCGCGCACAGACCGAACCCAAACGAGTGGTGACCTTCGTCTGCGACAGCGGCAACAAATACCTGTCTAAAATGTATAACGACCACTGGATGCTGGAACAGGGCCTGCTGAGCAAGCCGCAGCACGGCGATCTGCGCGATCTGATCGCCTACCGCCACGACGAAGGCGCCGCCGTCTCCGCCGCGCCGGACGACACGTTGGCGATCGTGCACGCCCGCATGCGGCTGTACGACATCTCGCAGTTGCCGGTGCTGGAAGGCGATCGGGTGGTCGGCCTGATCGATGAGTGGGATCTGCTGAACGCCGTCCAGGCCGACGCCGCCCACTTCAGCCTGCCGGCCGGCAGCGCAATGACCAAGCGGGTCCATACGCTGCAAAAAGAAGCCGGCTACGACGAATTGCAGGCCACCTTCAACCATGGCCACGTCGCGGTGGTGCTCGACGGCGAGCGCTTCCTCGGCCTGATTACCCGCACAGACGTGCTTAACGCCTGGCGCCAAAAATTACGTTAATAAGGACCCATTATGGCCAAGTTTGATACGTTGACCGTTCACGCCGGTTACACCCCGGACGCCACCGGCGCCGTGATGCCGGCGATTTACGCCACCTCCACCTACGCCCAACCGGCGCCGGGCGAGCATACCGGCTACGAGTACTCCCGCAGCGCCAACCCGACGCGTACCGCGCTGGAAAGTGCCATCGCCGAACTGGAAGGCGGCAGCCGCGGCTACGCCTTCGCCTCCGGCCTGGCGGCCTGCTCCACGGTGCTGGAGCTGCTCGATAAAGACAGCCACCTGATCGCGGTGGACGACCTGTACGGCGGCACCTATCGCCTGCTGGAAAAGGTGCGCAGCCGCACCGCCGGCCTGCGCGTCACCTACGTGTCACCGGCGGATCTCGCCGGACTGGAACAGGCGATCGAGCCGGACACCAAAATGATCTGGGTGGAAACCCCGACCAACCCCTTGTTGAAGCTGGCGGATCTGAGCGCCATCGCCGCGATCGCCAAAAAGCATGGGCTTATCAGCGTGGCGGACAACACCTTCGCTTCGCCGTATCTGCAGCGTCCGCTGGATCTGGGCTTTGACGTGGTGGTGCACTCCGCCACCAAATACCTCAATGGCCACTCCGACGTGGTGGCCGGCGTCGCGGCGGTGGGGGATAACCCGGCGCTGGCGGAACAGCTCGGTTTCCTGCAAAACGCGGTCGGCGGCATTCTCGATCCGTTCAGCAGCTTCCTGACGCTGCGCGGCATCCGCACCCTGGCCCTGCGCATGCAGCGCCACAGCGACAGCGCACTGCGCATCGCCCAGTGGCTGGAGAGCCAGCCGCAGGTGGAAAACGTCTATTATCCCGGCCTGCCGAGCCACCCGCAGCACGCGCTGGCGGCGCGCCAGATGACGCGCTTCGGCGGCATGATCTCGGTGCGGCTGAAAGGCGACGACGCCTATGCGCGCCGGGTCATCCAGCGCTCGCGCCTGTTCACCCTGGCGGAAAGCCTGGGCGGCGTGGAAAGCCTGATCAGCCAGCCGTTCAGCATGACGCACGCCTCTATTCCGCTGGAACAGCGCCTGGCAACCGGCATCACGCCGCAGCTGGTTCGCCTGTCGGTGGGGATTGAGGATGTGGAAGATCTGATCGCCGATCTGCAGCAGGCGCTGGCGGAATAATCGCCCGAATCAATCGCCATCAGCCCGGCCGGCGCGCCGGGCTTTTTTGTGCCTAATGTTCAGACGCCGATGACGTCCCGATAAAAGCGCTGAGCCACATCGGGGTGAGAACGGATGCGGCCTTTCAGGTAGTTATACCCCACGTCGCGCAGCAGCGGGTTGAGCGGATCGCTGGCCGGGCCGCGCGCCTGCGCCGCCAGCGGCGGCGGCAGTTGATACAACGGCACCACCGCGTCCAAGCGCGCGCCGAGGAAGAAGGCGATCGACAGCCTGTCACGCCCCGCCGGCGGCGTCTCCACCCGGTGCACCGTGGCGCGCAGATAGCCGTTGGTCGCCAGCTCCAGCAGCTCGCCGATATTCACCACGAAGGTGTCTTCACGCGGCTGGGCGTCGAGCCAGCGCCCTTCACTCACCTCCACCTGCAGCCCTTTTTGCTCGTCCTGCAGCAGGAAGCTGAGAAAACCGGAGTCCTTGTGCGCGCCGACGCCCTGTGCGCTGCCGGTGGCGTCCCGCCCCGGGTAGCGAATCAGTTTGATGTGCTCGTTGGGCTTATCGCCGTACAAGCGATCGAAAGCCTGCTCCGGCAGCGACAGCGCCAAAGCGAAAGCGCGCAGCAGCCGCAGCGACATGGCGGTCATCGCCTGCTGCCACTGCAGCAGCAGCGGTTTCAGCGTCGGCAGTGCCGCCGGCCACTGGTTTGGCCCCTGCAGGCGCGCCCAGCGCGGGGTGTCATCAGACAGCGTCAGCGCCGGGCGTTCGGCGCCGATATCGAACTGCTCGCGCCAGTCCGGCTGGCCGCGCGTGAGTTCCGCAGCCGCCCGGTTGTAACCGCGAAAGTGCGGCGATTGCACCATCTGCACCGCCAGCTTGTCGGCTTCCGGCAGGGCGAAAAATTGCCGCGCGGCCTGCTGCAGCTGCGCATTCAGCGCGCCGTCCACGCCGTGCCCGCGCAGATAGAAAAAGCCGACGTCGCGGGCCGCCGCGCGCAAATCGTCAAGAAAGGCGCGCCGCCGGCGCGCATCGCCGTCAAGCTGCGAAAGATCCAGCAGCGGCAGCGTCTTCAGCGTCGTCAGGTGCGTCATCATGCGGTTCCTCTTCTTCCCCAATCACGATCGGGCCGCCATACAGGCGAATAATCAACATTGTCTCTCTCCAGCGGGTCGCTGCGTTTGCCTCATAGTTATCACCGCGCTCGCCGGAGCGGCCAATATTGTTGCGTTCTAAGTTATGCAAACGTTCAACAAACTGTCGCAAAACCGTCATCAATGTTTCTTATGCTCTGCGCAATTTCGCCGACGCCGCTGGCTGGCGATGGGCGCTATCCGCTATCCTGTAAACGACCTCATACCCTGCCTGCCGGAGAAATACTGATGGATTTAGCCTTATTCGACCTGGATGAAACCCTGATTGACGATGACAGCGCCAGCCTGTGGATCCGCTGGTTGGTCAGCCAGGGCTTCGCGCCGGCTGAGCTGGAGTTGCAGGAGCAGCAGCTGATGCAGCTCTATTATCAGGGCAAGCTGTCGATGGAGGACTACATGCAGGCCACGCTGGCGCCGCTGGCCGGCCTGAGTGTGCAAACCGTGGCCGGCTGGGTGCAACGCTACATTCGCCGCGATATCCTGCCGCGCGTCTATCCCGCCGCCCGTGAACGCCTGCAGTGGCACCGCGAACGCGGCGACTGCATCCTGGTGATCTCCGCCACCGGCGAACACCTGGTGGCGCCGATCGCCGAACAGCTCGGCGCCGACGATGCGCTGGCGATCGGCGTGGAAATCAGCGACGGCCGCTTCACCGGCAACACCTACGGCACCATGACCTACCAACAGGGCAAGGTGATCCGCCTGCAGCACTGGCTGGCGCAGCATCCGCACCTGAAGTTCGAGCACAGCCACGGCTACAGCGACTCCCTCAACGATAAGGCGATGCTGCAATTCGTCGACAGCGCCACGGTGATCAACCCCGATAGCGAACTGAGCGCGCTGGCGGCGGAGCACGGCTGGGAAGTGTGCCGCTGGGAGCGTTGATCGGCAGGCAAAAAGTGCCCTGCGGTGTGACAAAAAGCGCGTTGTGGCGTAGGTATAGAGGGTCTTTAATTCACTAACGGAGTTGCGCAATGCTGACCATTTGGGGCCGTGAGAATTCGAATAACGTCAGGAAGGTGCTGTGGTGCGCCGCCGAACTGGGGCTGAGCTACACCCACATCAACGCCGGCGGCGCGTTCGGCAAGGTGAACGAAGAGAGCTACCGCGCGCTGAACCCGAACGGCCTGGTGCCACTGCTGCAGGACGATGACTTCGTGCTGTGGGAGTCCAACACCATCGTGCGCTACCTGGCGGCGAAATTCGGCGACGCGACGTTCTATCCGCAAGATCTGCAGGCGCGCGCCGCCGCCGAGAAGTGGATGGACTGGACCACCTCGACCATCGTCCCGGCCTTCACCATCGTCTTTTGGGGCCTGATCCGCACCGCGCCAGAGCTGCGCGACATGGCGAAAATCGAAGCGGCGATCGCCACACTGGAAAAACACTTCGACGTCATTGAACAGGCACTGGCGCATCAGCCTTACCTCTCCGGCGACGCGTTCGGCTTCGGCGATATTCCGCTCGGCAGCTTCGCCTACGCCTGGTTCGAGATGCCGATCGCCCGCCGCCCGCGGCCGAACATGGAGCGCTGGTATCAGCAGCTGCGCGCTCGCCCGGCCTATCAGCGCGGCGTGATGAGCGAACTCACCTGATCGATACGGGGCGTTACGACGCCCCGACTTTCAGCAGCTTGCCGTCCCGCTCGTCCGTCAGCAGATACAGGTAGCCATCCGGCCCGCTGCGCACCTCGCGAATGCGCTCGCCGCGATCGCCCAGCAGCCGCTCTTCCGCCACCACTTTGTCACCCTCCAACGTCAGGCGAATCAGCTCCTTTTGCGCCAGCGCGCCGATGAACAGCGAGTGCCGCCAGGCGGGGAAGCGCTGCCCGTCATAGAACGCCATGCCGCTGAGGCCGGGCGAAACCCGCCAATAGTGCAGCGGCTGTTCGGTGCCGGGTACCCGTTCCCCCTTGGCCTCCGGGATCGGCTGGCCGGAATAGTTGATGCCGTAGGTGGCCAGCGGCCAGCCGTAGTTTTTACCCGGCAGCGGGATGTTGAGCTCATCGCCGCCTCGCGGGCCGTGCTCGTGTTCCCAGATCGCGCCGCTCCACGGGTTCAGCGCCAGCCCTTGCGGATTGCGATGGCCATAAGACCAAACCTCCGGCCGTTTGCCGGCCTGACCGACCCAGGGATTGTCCGGCGGCACCGCGCCTTCGGCGGTCAGCCGCACCAGCTTGCCCTGCAGCTTGTCGGTCTCCTGCGCCGTCGGACGCTGGTTGTTTTCGCCCAGCGCGATAAACAGGTAGCCCTGCCTGTCGAACGCCAGCTTGCCGCCGAAATGATTGCCGACCGACAGCTTGGGCAGTTGACGGAAGATCACCTTGAAGTTTTCCAGCCGCGCGCCGTCGTCGCTCAAACGGCCGTAGCCGACCGCCGTGCCGGCTTTGCCGCCGTCACCCGGTTCGGCGAAGCTGAGGTACACCCGACGGCTGGCGGTGAAGTCAGGGGCCGGCAACACCTCCAGCAGGCCGCCCTGCCCCTCGGCGTAAACCTGCGGCACGCCGACGATCGGCGGCGACAGGCCTTTGCCCTGCTGCCATAGCCGCAGCCGGCCGGGCCGTTCGGTGATAAGCAGGCCTTGTTCCGCCGGCAAGAAGGCCAGCGACCACGGGTGTTCCAGGCCGTCCTGCAGTTGGCTGACCGTCGGCGCGGCGTGCAGCAGGCCGCTGCACAGCAGCAAAGCGGCCAGTAAAGTCAATCGGGGCATGGCATCCTCCTGAGGGTGAAATGACCCGTTTAGTGTAGCCCACTCAGCTGGCGCGGTCGTTTGCATTACATTTCAACAGGTTGCCTTTTGGCCGCAGTGTGCTTAAGTTAACCCATCACCCAGGAGGAATCATGGACATTACCGTTACCGACGCGATTGACGAACACACCCTTGATGCGATCAGGCAAGGTCTGCGCGCTTTCAACCTGCCGCATATCGACGCCCGTCACCGCAAGCCGCTCAGCGTCTATGCGCGCAACGAGGCCGGCACGGTGATCGGCGGGCTGACCGCCGAAACCTGGGGCAACTGGCTGAGCGTCGAGTGGCTGTGGGTGGCGGACTCCCAACGCGGCAGCGGCCTCGGCGGCCGGCTGATGCGCGCCGCCGAACGCGAGGCGCAGGCGCGCGGCTGTCGCTACGCTCGCCTGGATACCTTCAGCTTCCAGGCGCGGCCGTTCTACGAAAAGCTCGGCTATCAGCTGCAAATGACGCTGAAAGAGTATCCGGTGGAACATGAGTGTTATTTTCTCACCAAAACCCTGACTGATTAATGGATGGACGGATGGACAGCAAAAGCATGGTGGTGAACTGTGTGGCATACAAAGCCGGCCAACGGCTGGGCGAAGTGACCATCGACGATATCAGCGAGGTGGTCAAACAGCCGGACACCTTCGTCTGGCTGGGGCTCAGGCAGCCGGAACCGGCGTTTATGCGCAAGGTGCAGGAGGAGTTCGGCCTGCACGATCTGGCGATCGAAGACGCGCTGTGCGCGCATCAGCGGCCGAAGCTGGAAACCTACGGAGACTCGCTGTTCATCGTGGTCAAAACCGCGCAGTGGGGCGAGCACGACGAAATCGAATACGGTGAAACCCACTTCTTCGTCGGCAAAAACTTTCTGGTGACGGTGCGCCACGGCGCCTCGCCCAGCTACGCGCCGATCCGCGCCAAGGCGGAAGAGAACCACAAGCAGATGTGTCGCGGGCCGGGCTTCGCCCTCTATTCGGTGCTGGACTTCGTGGTGGACAACTACCGCAGCGTGGTGACGCGCTTCGAGAGCACCATCGAGAATATCGAAGCCAACATGTTCCAGTCGGAGTTCGATCAGGCGGCGATCGAGAACGTCTATACCCTGCGCCGCCATCTGCTGGCACTGCGCAACGCCGCGCTACCGATGGATGAAATCTGCAACCAACTGATCCGCCTGCACGAAGAGGTGATCCCGAAAGAGCTGCGCGCCTACGTGCGCGACGTGCAGGATCACGCGCATCAGGTGGTCAGCAACATTGACGACATGCGTGAAATGCTGACCAACGCCATGCACGTCAACCTGGCGCTGGTGACGGTCAAACAAAACGAAGTGGTGAAACGGCTGGCGGGCTGGGGGGCGATTTTGGCCATCCCGACGGTGGTCTTCAGCCTGTACGGCATGAACTTCGCCGACATGCCGGAGCTGAAATTCCCGTGGGCCTACCACGCCACGCTGGGAGTGACCGCCGTCGGCTGCATTTTCCTGTATCAGAAGCTGAAGAAATCGGGCTGGCTGTAAGCGAAAAGCGGCGCCTGCCAGCGCCGCTACCGAGGAGAACGGTTCCTCAGCTTGGCAAGGTTATTCCACACTGACCGGCAGTGTGACTTCGGGCAGCCTGGCGCCATAACGGCTCAGCGGCGTTAAGCCAATGGATACCGGTGAGCCATTGACGGGCACGCGCCGGGCTTCGCCCGCCATCAGATAAAGCGAGTCCAGTGGCAAAAAGCCCCCGTCAGGGTTCAATTTGAGCTGAGGGGCAAAGCGAATCACATGCTTGCCCGTATTGCTCAACACCAATGCCTGCCGATCGCGCGTGATTTTCAAATCCGACCAGGGCGTCGCGGTCATCGCGACAGCGGCGGGCTGAATGATTAAACTGACGCTCTGACGTATCGGCATCTGGGCGCTATTTTCCACCACCTGCATGATGCCTTCGAACGACGCTTTCAACATCACCTCATGGGTGAGCGTGCTCCCCTTTTTCAGCAAAAAGTTCACTTGTTGACTCTGGCCCGGCTCAATGCGGGTGATCGGGGGGGAGAGCAGCACATTTTTACTAAAACCCGCGTTATCCAAATCTTCTACCTGGCTCGCCAACAATATCGGTGCCTGGGAGGTATTTTGGATCGTAAAACTGACCCTCCCCTCCTTTTCTTCCAAAACGATGCCGGTACTTTCCAGTTGAAATGCCCCCCAGGCCGGCGTCATCACCAACAGCAACCCACCGATCCAGCCTATTCCCCTCATTCGCCTCACGAGCGATGCCATCGTCGGCAAAGCTATTAATTTCATCATTATTTCCTTTAACATCCATTTGATCTCCATAATAAATTCCCTCAACGACAAACGGCATCCTCCGCTTCATACAACGCCTCCGGATCGAATACCTCCGGTACCCGGTAGGACAATGTGCATTCGGGCTGATTGGGCACGCGCAGACGCAGTTTTTTGCCGATATCGGCATTGACCAGCATCACGTTGCCGTCTCCAATTAACGTCCCCATAAATCCTCCCGCCTCATCGTATACCGCCGCCCCCTGAGGCAGGGAACCACCAGAGGCCGTACGCACGGTCAACAGCAACTGCCGCACCTCAGTCACTTTGAACTGCCGTTTCACGACGGAGCCTCGCGCCACCCTGAAGGCCGTGTGCGTGCTGTCCAATCTCACATTCAGCGGCAGTTTTTGCGTATTCACGTTAGCCTGTATATCCATGTAAGGCTCAATGACCGGCAACAGGGCATCCCCGGAGAAATCCGTTATTCCCCCGGAACCGCCAGAAACGGTCACGGGCACCCCCGACTGCCGCGGTAAGCTCACTACCGCCAGAGAATCCCCAATCCATTGCGGTGATGTCGCCAGAACGCCGTTGGCGTATGCCACCGCCCCCGAAGACGAGAGATTAAAGGCACTGTTCCCCTGATTGGTACGCGAGGCTCCAGCAGCCAACCTGGCATAAGCCGTTTTAAGATTTAACGACCCTCCCACACTGCGTTCTTGATCCGCAGCGCTCGTATCCAGCGTATAGTCGAAATTTTCGCTGCCCCCGTTTTGGTACTGAATCCCGAACGCACTGCGATTACTTTTAGAACGCTGAAAACGGTTGCTGAGGCTCCCGCTTCCCAACGGTAAAGAGAGGCTGACATACAGCGCGGCCGGTTCGTTGACGGACGACTGCAGATTGGCGCTTAGCGTCGCCCGCTCAAAGGAACGGGTTACGCCCACAATATGCATGAGGCTGCTCTGGCCGCGATAATAGCGGTTCTGCGACAGGCTATAGCTGAACGCCCCCAACTCCGGAACAAATATCGATATCGCCAATCCGCTGGCGCTGCGAAGCCGGGAGGAACTGTCCCTACCGCCCAAGGAAGCCGAACTCAAGGCCTCATCGGGATCCTGATATTTTTCAGTTCGATAAAGAGAGAAGAACGACAGGGAAAGCCGCTCACCGAGCTGGATTTGCCCTTGCCCCTCCAGCTGTCCGCCCCGCCGTTGACGCCCATTCGAAGACAACGCGGACGCCGACAGGCTTCCTTTTTCGCCCTCAAAGATATCTCCACGTAATGCCAAATTCTGGTAATTCGACGCCAGCAGCCCGCCAAACGTGGCCTGCCGGCGCTGGCCGACGGTCCATGTTTTTTCCCCCAACAATAACAATGGAATGCCTGACGGCGGCGGTTCAGCCTGATACCGGCGATAGCGCCCAATCCCAAGTTGATAACTGCCGTGCTCTCCCCCGGCCCCCGTTGCCGGTATATTCACCGGGAAACTTTGTTTTTGCCCATTCTCTTCGGTGATCTCAACCGTCGCCTCGGCGCCTGGCATCACCGTCCCGCCGCTATTGAGGCTGAATGGCCCCGGCGGAACCAAGGTGCGGTATACCGTTCTTCCACGCTGGCGTATTTCGACCGTGGCGTTACTCTGCGCCACGCCCTGGATAGGTAACAGCCAATGGCCTGAGGTCGCCTGTCCTTCATCGGTGAATAATTGGCCGCCAAGTAACGGCAGCCCGCTATACAAGGAGCCACGGGTACCAAACTCCCCCAATTGCAGTACTGATGACCAGGATTCAATGCTGCGCCATGCCGCTGTTTCCTGGTATTCAACGCGGTTGCTATAACCATCACGAGAGAACTGGCTGCGGTTACGGATCACCCAATTGCCCACATTGATGCCGGGTTCAAAAGTGCCCATCAAGGACGTCTGTTGGCTGTAGCCACTGCGAAATTGCTGACCAAACAGGTCGTAGTTCAATAAGGCCGCGTAGCCGCCCCGCTGTTCATTACTCGCCAGATCGGGATCAAAAGCGCGTTCAGGCACCGTCAATAAAACGCGAAATCTGCCGGGCTCGACGTTCACCGTCGCCTCCGGCCACAGGCTTTCTAACGCCACACAGGATGCAGGGAGCTCTCGACGATAAAGCTTCATCATCGTTAACAGTGACTCATCCATACAAGGTTGCCCTTCCTGGCCAAACTGCATGTCAGCCTCGTAAGTTTGTGCTGCATTCACCTCGATCGTCACGGCGTGCACCCCGGGCAAAAAACGTGCGCGATCAAAAAAACCGGCGATATCGGACGAATACCCCCTACCCATGAGGGTTTTTACATCAAACGCCGTGTGCGTTTCCGCTGAAATGCCTTTAAATACGGCGCAAGAGAGCAAAACGGCCAGCCAACGTAACCGCAAACGGGGTGTCCTCGAGAAAACGAATAAGGGGGAGCAGAACTCCCCCAATACAGCAGCGCTTACCGGCAAGCCAGCAAGACGAACGAGAAGCCCGTCGCGGGTTTTGCAGAGCGCAGATTGCGCTTAAATCCCGTAGCTGAACGCCAGGGTCGCGGAACCATCAAGCTTAGCCTGATCGGTGATGGGGCCATTCATCGCTTTTTCTGATGCCAGATAAGGTTTTACCAGAAGCGTGCCGCCAAATACCTTACCGCCGACCTGGTCGTTATCCCCTCTGCTCCAGCCCGTGCGAGCGCCCGGTTGCAGATAATTGGTTGGCATGCTCGTGAAGGTGGAGCCTTTCGTAGTAAAGGTGCCGGTAGAACTGCCATCCACTCGAGCCTGCAGCAGCTCCACCGTGTAGTAGCCCAATTTCCCGGTGCCATTTACCGCACCGAGGCCAAAGTTTTTGTCATTGGCGGTGCTGGCGGTGCCCGCCCGGTTATCTACCGTTTTGAAACTGAGGAAAGTCGCGCTGTCGCAGGTCACCGCAAAGACAAAGGGCACAGCAGCCAGTTCCGTGTCACTTGTTTGCTTGATACCGGTTACGGAGATCTTGCCAAGCTCAACGGTGCCACTATTACCGTTCACTAAATTACAGCTCGGTGTAGTAAACGCCCCCGTGACTTTTAACTCGATAGACGGTGCCGACCATGCGCTGCTGATCGATAAAAAAACGGCTGACAGCATGGCGCCGCCCAAAAAAGTATTTTTCATATTCATTATTTCCATATATTTGACAAAAAGAATCACGCCCCCACCATTTATTCATGGCGAGAATTAGATTCATCGAAAGACGGCAATATCATTGCCTTATTCATTGCAAAGGAAAATTCCCATTCCAGAGCAACAAAATTGCTTGCCAACAGCCAAAGATAGAAAGAGTGAGCCCGAGCTGAACGAGCAGTGCCAACAATTCATCCTATTATTACCGGATATCACGATGCCTTACAGGCCAAACTCAAAGCTCATCGTCATAGAGCCGTCCACCTTTTCACCTTCTAATACGCGGCTTTTAGCCGTTCCGGCAGCCGTCAAAAAAGGGTAAACGGTAATATCGGCACTAAACAGCCGGCCGCTGTGCAGCGCCACGTCGCCCTGCCCCCATCCTATAGGGCGCCCCGAACGCAGGCGGGCAGAATCGCCGCCGCCCGGTGCCAAGACCCGTGCAGGTTTTCCGTTAACCGTGGCGTTAGCGATCTCGACATAGTAATAGCCCAACGCCTCGCCGCCACTGCGCGCGCGAAGGCCGTAGCTCGCCGGTTCCGACGATGTCCCGACAACGGCGCGATTATCGGTGGACAGCAGTTTTAAATAGGTTTCCGCCTCACACTGAATGCGCCAGGTTTGGCTAAGCGGTGCCAACGCGATTTTCGCAGACTTCCCTGATGTGACCGGTAATGTGCCTAAATCATAAATGCCGTTATTCGGTGCAACGACCACACAACCAGGCGCGGCCAAGGTTCCAACCACCCGGATGTCTACTGCCGGGGCTCCTGCCCAACTGGCCTCTATAGGGAAACTTAGAATGGAAAACACGGCCATCCAATTTATATTCATATACTTTTTCACATATATTCCCTGAGAATAATCGAGAGCTAACCTGTCACGAATATAAATAACGTGTTTACGTGAGCCTACAATGGGGAGATTATTACAATAAAAAGCAAGAATACCAACCTCACGCTGAAACAAATCGGGAATTTTAAGAATTCACCACCTATTTTCCTCATCAAGGCAAATAAATAGAATGAAACACATATAAAAATAGAATTACTTATTGAATAAATAAGATTTACAGGTGCGCTTGCACTGCGTCTATCCTCCCCGCACGTGGACCACGTGACTCATTGATGGCAGAAGGCAACGTCCTGACGTACCTGGATATCCCGCTGCAGCAGGCCAGCCTGAAAATCCTCAAGCTGATGAAGCGTAAAGTGCACGCAGGAACGCATCAAGCGCTGGTGTGAAAGTCGGCGACGTGGTGCGGGTGAAGATCAAAAACGCCGACGAAGACGATCTGCGGGGTGCCCGGGGGCAGCCCACCCCGCCGCTTCAATACAACTTCGGCCGCCGATCGCGATGCACGTGATTGTGGCGGCCGATGTGCTTGTCATCAGCCGCGCCGATATCCATCGATGCCAGTACCATGCCTTCGCCCGCCAGGCTCTGCGTCAATGGATAGCCGTCGGCGTCGACGATCACCGAGCCGCCGATCCACGCAACGCCGCGCTCCGTTTCACAACGATCGCACACCGCGATGAACAGCCGATTGACGGCGGCGTTGGCCTGCGCCTTCACCATCTCCGCCGGCCGTTCGCCCTGCGGGCGCGGCGCCAGCGGCCAGTTGACCGGCGCGCACAGCAGCTGAGCGCCGGCCAGCGCCGGCAGCCGCACCCACTCAGGGAATTCGAGATCGTAACAGATCATCACCCCCAACCGGCCGAAGCGGGTCTCGATGACCGGCGGCGGCCGATCGCCGGCGGTAAAAATGGTGCTCTCTTCGTGCCACAGGTGCGCTTTGCGATAAATCGCCCTCACCCCCTGCGCATCGATCAATGCCGCACTGTTGGCCACCTCGCCATCGGGCAGGCGCTCGCAGAAACCGGCGACGATCGCCACATCCAACTCGCGCGCCAGGGCTACCCACAGGCTGAGGCTCGGCCCGTCTTCGCCCTCGGCCAACGCCCGCGCCTCTGTCTTATCGCGCAGCACATAGCCACTGTTCACCAGCTCCGGCAGCACGATGACGTTGGCGCCGCGCTGCGCCGCCCGGCGGATAGCCTGGGCGGACAGCGCCCGATTGTGTTCCGCTTCCCCGACCCGCAACGCTAACTGACAGCATGCGACGCTGATTTTTTCCTTCACTCCCGTTCTCCTTCCAATAAACCCTCGCAGCACAACGCCACCCGCCGTTCGGCTTCAAGATCGAGCTTCCGGCACATCACGACATAAACGCTCCCGGCCACCAGCAGGCCGACCAGAAAAGCGATATCCGCACCGCCCAGTAAAACAGCAAAGGGGCCGGTGTAAAAGCCCAACGTCATGAACGGCACCATCGCCAGCAGGCCGATCGCGTAGGCCGTCAGGCCGGAGCGCCCCCAGCGGCCGTAGATCCCCGCCGGGTTGAAGATTTCACCGATCGCGTAATGCCCGCCGCGCACCACGTAAAAGTCCATCAGATTCACCGCCGTCCAGGGCACCAGGAAATACAGCATCAGCAGCACGAAGGTATTGAAGCTGGTGAGATAGCTTGCCGGGATAGCCAACGCAACCGCAAACACCGTCAGGGCGACGACGCCAATGCCGATCATGCGTAATCTCAACGTCGGCGTCACTTTACGGAACGCGTCAATCGCGCTGAGGCTGGTCAACATTGCGCCATAACAGTTGACCGCCATGATGCCGACCAGCGAGGGCACGGCGATCAACACGGTCAGCGTGCCAAACCCCGGGTAAACGGCATTACCCACCGCCTGTACGCTGCCGATCGCATCGGGGGCCGGTAGGGCTGAGGCCAGAAATGCGCCCAGCGACATCAGCCAAAGCGCCGATCCGGCGGCCCCCAGATAAGTCCAAAAGATCACGTTGGCAGACGGCGTTTCATGCGGCAAATAGCGTGAGTAGTCGGAGACGTACACCGCGTAGCTGATCTGGTAGCCGGCGGCGGCCGACAGCTGAATCAAAAAGGCCGCCCACGAGAAATGCCCGGCGCCGACGGCGGCGTCCATCCGCAGCGACAACACGGCGCCGATTGTCAGCACGCCGAACACCGCCATCATCACATAGGTCAGCCAGCGCTGCACCGCATGCAGCATATCGTGGCCGACGATCGCCAACAGCACGGCCACCGCGATCAGCAACGCATACCAGGGCAGGCGGTGGCCCGGCAACACCGTGTTGATCGCATCGGTCGCGAGAATAACGTTGAACACATTGAAGCCGATGTAAACAAACACCACGGCGGCAAAGGGAACGATGGCCCCACGCAGGCCGAATTGGGCCCGCGACTGGATCATCTGCGGCAGCCCCATGCGCGGCCCCTGGTTGGCATGGCACGCCATGAAGAACGTGCCGAACCCTACGCCGGCGGCAATGGCCAGCATCGAATAAAGCGCGCCCAACCCCAGCGCCGGGCCGGTGAAACCGACCACCATCGTCGTCAAAACGAAATTACCGGTGAACCAAAACGGCGCCTGATGCCAAACCTTGCCATGCCGTTCGTGACGGGGCACATAGTCTATCGAGCGCACTTCAATTTTTGGGCGTGACGCCACATTGCGATTGTTCATGTCCCACCTCGTCTTTTCAACGCTCGGTTTGCGGCTGCAGCTGTGCTGCCGGGCGGCTCAACAGGCTGCCCAGCACGAAGGCGACGCCGCCGCCCAGCAGGCCGCCGTAGATTGGGCTGTTGGCGTCGATGCCGTGCCAGGCCATCAACCCCACCACGCACAGGCTGCCGGTCAACATGCTGGCAATGGCGCCGGCGCTGGTGGCGCGCGGCCAGAAGATCGCCCCCACCAGCGGGATCAGCATGCCGCCCACCAGCAGGTTATAGGCCAGCGTCAGCGCCGCCAGCACGTCACGTACCACAAACGCCAGCCCCAGCATGGCCATGCCCATGAGAAGCGTGGTGAAGCGCCCGGCGGCCAACCCGCCGGAAGGTTTGCGCCGGATGGCCGGCAATACGTCCTCCAGCGCGATAGTGGAAGAGGCCAGCAGGCAGGCGCTGGCGGTGGACATCAGCGCCGCCAACGCCGCGGCGGCCACCAGCCCGCTGACGCCGACCGGCAACACCGCCTGCGCGATGGCGGCGAAGGCGCCGTCGGTGTTGCTGAGCGACGGCAGCACGATCTTGCCGGCCATGCCGATCAGCGCACCGGTCACGCCGTACAGCACGCAATAGACGCCCGCCCCCAGCCCGGCGAAGCGCGCCACGTTGGCGCTGCGGGCGGTAAACACCCGCTGCCAGATGTCCTGACCGATCAGAATGCCGAAGAAGTAGATCAGGAAGAACACCAGAATGGTGTCCAGCCCGATCGACGACAGCCGGTAGTAACCGGCGGGCAGCAGGCTGGTGAACGCCTCCCAGCCGCCGGCCTTGACGATGCTCATCGGCATCAGCACCAGCATCATGCCGACGGTCATGATGATGAACTGAATGATGTCGGTCAGCGTCAGCGACCACATCCCCCCCAGCGTCGAATACAGCACCACCAGCCCGCCGCCGAGCAGGATAGACGTGCTGAACGACAGGCCGAACATCACCTGCATCACGCTGCCGATGGCGATGATCGAGGTCACCGCCACCATCAGGTCATACGCCAGCATGATCGCGCCGCTGGTGACCCGCGCCGCCGGGTGATAGCGCTGCGACAGCACCTGGCTGACGGTATACAGCTTCAGCTTGAGCAGCGGCTTGGCCAGCACCAGGCTCAGCACCACGATGCCCAGCCCCAGCGCGCCGCACAGCCAGACGCCGGAGATGCCGTAGGTGTAGCCGAGTTTAACGCTGCCGATGGTCGATGCGCCGCCGAGCACCACCGCCGACAGCGTGCCCAGATACAGCCCCGGCCCCAGATTGCGCCCGGCGACCAGATACGCCTCTTTGGAATTGGCGCGGCGAATGCCCATCCACCCCACCGCGCCGATCACCAGAAAGTAAAACACCACGACCAGCAGATCGAGATTCATGGGTACCTCCACTCCGTTGTTATTGTTATCAGGGGTCCCGACGCAACCGCTCCGCCGGTAGGGTCAGTGCACCGGCCTCAGCGGGCCGGCAGCACGCACAACATTTCAAACAGCAGGTTGGCGGCCAGCAGCGCCGTGTTGCCGGAGCGATCGTAAGGCGGCGACACCTCCACCACGTCGCCGCCCACCAGGTTCAGCCCGCAGCAGCCGCGCACGATTTCCAGCCCCTGCCAGACCGACAGCCCACCGACCTCCGGCGTGCCGGTGCCCGGCGCGAAGGCCGGATCCAGCCCATCGATATCGAAGCTGAGATAAACCGGCGCATCGCCCATCTGTTCGCGGATCTCCGCCATCAGCGGCGTCAACGACCGGTGCCAGCAGGCCTCGGCCGGCACCACGCGGAAGCCCTGGCGGCGTGACCAGTCGAAGTCGTCCGCCGTATAGCCGCTGCCGCGCAGGCCAATCTGTACCACCTTTTCCGGCGCCAGCAGCCCTTCCTCGAACGCGCGGCGGAAGGTGGTGCCATGCGCCAGCTGTTCGCCGAACATCTCCTCGTTGGTGTCGGAATGCGCATCGACGTGGATCAGCCCGACCGGGCCATGTCGGCGGGCGACGGCGCGCAGCACCGGCAGCGTCAGCGTGTGGTCCCCGCCGAGCGTCAACGGCATGCAGCCGTGCGCCAGGATCTCGTGGTAAGCCGCCTCGATGCGCTGCACGCTGTCCGCCAGGCTGTAGGGGTTGATGGCGACATCCCCCAGATCGGCCACCTGCAGCCGTTCGAACGGGGCGGAGCCGGTGCCCATGTTGTAAGGGCGGATCATCACCGACTCCTGGCGGATCTGGCGCGGGCCATAGCGGGTGCCGCTGCGGTTGGAGGTGCCGATATCCAGCGGAATGCCGACAAAGGCGGCGTCCAGACCGTGCGCCTGATCGGCTACGGGCAGGCGCATCATGGTGGGAATACCGGCAAAGCGCGGCATATCGTTACCGCTTTGGGGTTGGTTCAGCATGGCGTTTCCTTGTCTTGATCTGCGATGAATTGAAACATTTGAGCAACATTCGCAGACTACCCCGTTGGCCACCCCGGCTACCATTCCCGCTTTTGCATGTAAACATCGAAAAACGAGATGCAACTAACTCATTGAAGTATTGATTTTTATTTCCACTTCATGCCATAAGGAAGGCCATATCTTCAGCGCCGCCCCTATTTTTTCGATGTTAAAAATGGGTTAACCGGCCGACGTTCTGCGGAGGGGGAATGCTCACCAACCTAAGCGATATCGATCTGAAACTGCTGCGGGTGTTCGTCGCGGTGGCGGAAGCCCAGGGTGTCAGCGCCGCGCAGGAAGCGCTGCTGATGAACCAGTCCACCATCAGCACCCACCTGGCCTCGCTGGAAACCCGGTTGGGTTTTCGCCTGTGCCAGCGCGGCCGCTCCGGCTTCCGGCTGACGCCCAAGGGCGAACGCATGTTGATCGCCTGCCGCTCGCTGTTCAACGCCGCCCGCGACTTCACCCGGGTCAGCCAGTCGCTGAACGGCCTGCTGACCGGCGATCTGCAGATCGGTCTGGTGGATAATCTGGTTTCGCTGCCGGGCAACCCGTTCAGCCAGGCCATCAAGCACTTCCAGCGCCGACATCAGGACGTGCAATTGCAGTGCCGCATCTGCTCACCGAACGAGATTGAGCAAGGGCTGCTGCACCGGCAGCTCGATCTGGGCATCGGCTACTTCGGCCAACAGTTGGAGGCGTTGCGTTATCAGCCGTGGCTGGAAGAGACGCAGGCGATCTACTGCAGTGAGGATCACCCGCTGTTCGCGGTGGAAGAACCGGAGCGCGAGCAGATTGAAAACGCGCGCTGGGTCAAGCGCGGCTACCTGCTGGCGCAGCAGCTGTGTCCGATCGCACCGCCGCACCTGGCGGCGGTGGCCCACCATATGGAAAGCGTCGCCCATCTGGTGCTGAGCGGCACCTGTCTCGGCTACCTGCCCACCCACTACGCGGCGCGCTGGGTGGAACAGGGGCTGCTGCGGCAGCTGGGCGGCGCGGCGCTCTCTTACCGCGCCACGCTCAGCCTGGTCAGCCGCCCCGTCCAGCCCGACGAGGCGTTGAACGCGCTGCTGGAGGATTTGGCGCGCGCCGCACGCCAATCGCCTCATCGCTGAGAGGCCAGCGCCCGATTCATGGCAAACAGCGTGCCGGTTAAAGACAGGATGAGGAGCCCGATAATGGCCCAGGCAAAAGAGGCCGCCCCGCCCCTGTCGAGCAGCATGCCGCCGATCGCGCCACCGGCGGCCACGGCGGTATTCCAGCCCGTGGTATACATGGACTGTGCCACGTCGGCCGCACGGCCGGAAAGGCGTGACAATGCCGTCTGCGTGAGGGTGGCAAAACCGCCGAAAGCCGCGCCCCACAATACGACCGCGAGATACACCATCGGGGCTATCCGCCCCCCACTTCCCAGCAGCACGGCGGCGAGGGCAAAGATGACGATGCTCATCACCGTAAGAGATTGGACTCGTCGATCGACCAGCATCCCGGCGACGCCCAATCCGGCAATCGCGCCCAGCCCGAAGATAAACAGCACGATATCGACCCGCTCGGATAACCCCGACGGCGTGAGGAAAGGCTCCAGGTAGATATACAGAATGTTGTGGGCAACGATGAAGGTGAACACCACGAACAGCACGGCGCGGATCCCGCATTGCAAGAATACGCCGCTCAGAGACGGGCGATGCGCCTTAGCCTGGCCGGGGAAATCCGGCACGATAGCGATGATCCACACCACGAGCATCAGCGCCATCAACGTCATCAGGCCAAAGGCGCCCTGCCAGCCGATGGCTCGGCCAAGCAACGTGCCGAGCGGTACGCCGAGCACCAGCGCCAGGGTGGCGCCGGCGCCGGAGATCGCAATAGCGCGGCCGCCAAGATGGGCCGGTGACATGCGCACGGCGTAACCGGCCAGCAAGGACCAAACGATGCCGCCGAAAACGCCGGCGAAGAAACGCGTCGCCAATGAGACGTGGTAATCATGCGACAGCGCCGTGACGAGGTTAACGATGGCAAAACCGCCGATCGCACTCAAGAGCAAGGGGCGGCGCCGCATGCCTTGCGTCAATGCGGTGAGCGGAATAGCGGCGACCAACGCCCCCACCGCATAGGCGGTGATGAACTGCCCCGCCAGACTTTCAGATACGTTCAAATCGCCCGCGATCGAAGAAAGCACGCCCGCCGGCATGATCTCGGTCAGCAGCGTGATAAAAGCGGCCATCGCCAATGCCAGCAGGCCCCCCAGCGGCAACCGCTCGCTGCTCCCGGCAGGCGCAGATATCGTCGTTTGATTCATCAATCACTCCCCATTCAAAGATGTTTCCGCTCATTGCGGATGACGGTTGCATCATGCTGCCCACTCGCCGATAAAAGAAAAACAAGCTAAAGTTAATAACACTCATGACAAAAAAGTCATCAATAGAATGGAAGCCTATGGAAAGTCTGGGTTCTCTCGACGTTTTCGTTCGGGTCAGTGAAAGCCGCAGTTTCACGGCGGCCGGGCAACAGCTGGGGATCTCCGCGTCGGCGGTCAGCAAAACCATCGCCCGGCTGGAGGAACGGCTCAGCGTGCGGCTGTTTCACCGCTCCACCCGCACGGTCAACCTAACGCCGGAAGGGGCCTTGTTCCTGGAAAGGTGTCGACGCATTTTGAGCGAGGTGAAAGAGGCGGAAGCCGAACTGTTGCAAACGCGGGGAACTCCCCAGGGCAAGCTGCGCATCAGTCTGCCGTCGCTGGGCACGCTTTTCATGCCAAAACTGGGGGACTTCAAACGCCGCTATCCTGAGATCGAGCTGGATATTGATTATTCGGATCGGCTGGTTGACGTGATTGAGGAAGGTTTCGATGCCGTTATCCGCAGCGGAACCCCGAGCGACTCACGGCTGGTTGCCCGCCGGCTGGGTACCTGCCGCAAGGTTTTCGTTGGCGCGCCGGGTTATTTCAGCAAAGCGGGTATGCCGAGCAAGCCCGAGGATCTGACAAGCCATGCCCGTTTGCATTATCGCTTTCCCAGCACCGGCAAACTGGATGTCTGGCCGCTGGGAGACAAGACGGAGATGATCCCCGAACGGCCGGCCAGCATGGTGACAAATACCCTCGATCCGCAGGTGTGCTTCGCGGAGCAAGGGCTCGGCATCGCTTATTTGCCGGAAATCGCCGTGCGCAGACAGCTGGAACAGGGCAGCCTGGTGACGGTTCTGGATGAATACGACCGCGAGAACATGGTTTTTCATGTCCTCTGGCCGTCGGGCCGCCACCTGTCAGTCAAAATCAGGCTGTTCGTCGACTTTGTGACGAGCCACCTTTTCCCGCTTTAAACGGCGTAGGCTGCCTTAACTGACCGGCATGCGCGCCGGATCGGGATACTGGTACTCAAAACCCAGCTCGTTGCAGATGCGGTTGCCGTCCACCAGCCGCTCATCCTGCACCGCTTCGTCGGCGAACTGCGGCGGCTCCAGGTGCAGCTGTTCGGCCAGCGCCGGGTAAAATTCGCGTTTGGCCGGATGATGCGGCGCGCACAGATTGTACACATGGCCGCCCTTCGGCAGCTTCAGCAACAGTTGGATGGCGGCGATGACGTCGTCCTGGTGCACCAGATTCACCCCCTGCGACCCGCCCTTCACGTCGAGTTTGCCCGCCAGGAAGCGACCGGGGTGGCGATCGGCGCCCACCAGCCCCGCCAGCCGCAGAATGTCCACCGAGGTGTTCGGCAATTCATGCAGCCAGCGCTCCAGCTCGGCCAGCACCTGGCCCGACGGCGAGACCGGCCGCAGCGGCGACTCTTCGCGCAGCGTGCCGGCGGTTTCGCCGTACACCGAGGTGGAACTGGTAAAGATCACCCGCGGCACGCCGAAGGCCATCGCGCTGTCCACCAGCATGCGCACCGCATTGAAATAGTTCTCGCTGCCTTCGACGGTGCGGCGCGCGGGCAGCGTCACCACCAGCGCATCCACGCGCAGCAGCGATTCCAGATCGTCCGGATCGCACACCAGCTCCGGCGTCAGCTCCAGTTGATAGCATTCGATGCCGCTCATGCGCGCGGCCTCGACGCCGTCCGGCGTGGTTTTGCTGCCGACCACATCATACCCGCGCCCCATCAGCGACAGCGCCAACGGCATGCCCAGCCAACCCAAACCAATAATGGCTACCTTTTTCATCCTCTTCCTCTCCTGAAGATCGCAGCGCCCTGCCCTTAAGGCTACGCCACTGTGCACGGCGATACAATCTGCCCGGCTTAAGGTTAGGTAAAGCCGTGTGTGGCTAATAACCTAACCTGTTTCAATAAATTAAATTTATGACGTTAAAAAAGGGTTGCGCGGTGGACAGCGGATAGTTTAGCTTAATTGGCATACGGTTTTTACCGGCTTTTGATTAGAGAAAAACACCATGACACGCGTTCAGTTCAACCACCATCATCACCATCACCCTGACTAGTCTTTCAGGCGATGAGTGCTGGAAGACGGTTTGTTAATCTTCCAGTGGCGCGCAGAACGCAAGAGAGAGCCCTCGGAAGATATCTTCCGAGGGTTTTTTTTTGGCTCCGGACAGACAAAAAGAATAGTTTTTACAATAAATTCATAAAATTACAGATTAAACAGAGGTTACCATGCTGGACAAGACACGTTTACGGATCGCAATGCAGAAGTCGGGCCGCCTGAGCGATGAATCCCAGGAACTGCTGGCGCGCTGCGGCATCAAGATCAACCTGCAGCAGCAGCGTCTGATCGCCTTCGCCGAGAACATGCCGATCGATATCCTGCGCGTGCGCGACGACGACATTCCGGGCCTGGTGATGGACGGCGTGGTCGATCTGGGCATCATCGGCGAAAACGTGCTGGAAGAAGAGCTGCTCAGCCGCCGCGCTCAGGGCGAAGACCCGCGTTACTTCACCCTGCGCCGCCTCGATTTCGGTGGCTGCCGCCTGTCGCTGGCCACCCCGCTCGACGCCGAATACGCCGGCCCGCAAAGCCTGCAGGACGCCCGCATCGCTACCTCTTACCCGCACCTGCTGAAGCAATACCTCGACCAGCAGGGCGTGCGCTTCAAATCTTGCCTGCTGAACGGTTCGGTGGAAGTGGCGCCGCGCGCCGGCCTGGCCGACGCCATCTGCGATCTGGTCTCTACCGGCGCCACGCTGGAGGCCAACGGCCTGCGCGAAGTGGAGGTGATCTACCGCTCCAAGGCCTGCCTGATCCAGCGCGACGGCGAAATGCCGGAAGCCAAACAGCAGCTGATCGACCGCCTGATGACCCGCATTCAGGGCGTGATCCAGGCGCGCGAATCCAAATACATCATGCTGCACGCGCCGAGCGAGAAACTGGACGAGATCGTCGCGCTGCTGCCGGGCGCCGAGCGTCCGACCATTCTGCCGCTGGCCGGCGCGCAGAACCGCGTGGCGATGCACATGGTCAGCAGCGAAACCCTGTTCTGGGAAACCATGGAAAAACTGAAAGCGCTCGGCGCCAGCTCGATTCTGGTGCTGCCGATTGAAAAGATGATGGAGTAACGCCATGTCGACCTTCAACACGCCGATCGATTGGGCAACGTGCAGCGCCGAACGCCAGGCCGAGCTGCTGATGCGCCCGGCAATCGCCGCTTCCGACAGCATCACCCGCACGGTGAGCGAGATCCTCGACAACGTGAAGGCCAACGGCGATCGGGCGCTGCGCGACTACAGCGCCCGTTTCGACAAGGCGGACGTCGCCGCACTGCGCGTCAGCGCCGAGCAGATCGCCGCCGCCTGCGCGCGGCTGGGCGATGACATCAAACAGGCGATGGCGCTGGCCGTCGCCAACGTGGACACCTTCCACAACGCGCAGCGACTGCCGCCGGTGGACGTCGAAACGCAGCCGGGCGTGCGCTGTCAGCAGGTGACCCGCCCAATCGACTCGGTGGGCCTGTATATTCCCGGCGGGTCGGCGCCGCTGTTCTCCACCGTGCTGATGTTGGCGACGCCGGCGCGCATCGCCGGTTGCCGCCGGGTGGTGCTGTGCTCGCCGCCGCCAATCGCCGATGAGATCCTGTATGCGGCACAGCTGTGCGGCGTGCAGGAAGTGTTTCAGGTCGGGGGCGCGCAGGCGATCGCCGCCCTGGCGTTCGGCACCGAAAGCGTACCGCGCGTAGCGAAAATCTTCGGGCCGGGCAACGCCTTCGTGACCGAAGCCAAGCGGCAGGTCAGCCAGCGTCTCGACGGCGCGGCCATCGACATGCCGGCCGGGCCTTCGGAGGTGCTGGTGATCGCCGACGCCGGCGCTACCCCGGCGTTCGTCGCTTCCGATCTGCTGTCGCAGGCCGAACACGGCCCGGATTCGCAGGTGATCCTGCTGACGCCGGACGCGGCAATGGCGCAGGCGGTGGCCGATGCGGTGGAAAGCCAGCTGGCCGAGCTGCCGCGCGCCGAGACCGCCCGCCAGGCGCTGGCGAGCAGCCGCCTGATTGTGGCGCGCGATCTGCCTGAGTGCGTGGCCATCAGCAACCGCTACGGCCCGGAGCACCTGATCATTCAGACCCGCAATGCGCGCGAGCTGGTAGACGACATCACCAGCGCCGGTTCGGTGTTCCTCGGCGACTGGTCGCCGGAGTCCGCCGGCGATTACGCCTCCGGCACCAACCACGTGCTGCCGACCTACGGCTACACCGCCACCTGCTCCAGCCTGGGGCTGGCCGATTTTCAAAAACGCATGACGGTGCAGGAGCTGACGCCGCAGGGCTTCAGCAACCTGGCCGCCACCATCGAGACCCTGGCTGCCGCCGAGCAGCTGATCGCTCACAAGAACGCCGTGACCTTGCGCGTCGCCGCCCTGAAGGAGCAAGCATGAGCATCGAAAAACTGGCGCGCGCCAACGTTCGCGAGCTGACCCCTTATCAATCGGCGCGCCGCCTCGGCGGTAAGGGCGACGTGTGGTTGAACGCCAACGAATACCCGATCGCGCCCGAGTTCCAGCTGACCGCACAAACCTTCAACCGCTATCCGGAGTGCCAGCCGGCGTTGGTGATCGAACGCTACGCCACCTACGCCGGGGTGAAGAAAGAGCAGGTGCTGGTCAGCCGCGGCGCCGATGAAGGCATCGAGCTGCTGATCCGCGCCTTCTGCGAGCCGGGTAAAGACGCCATTCTGTTCTGCCCGCCGACCTACGGCATGTACGCCGTTAGCGCCGAAACCTTCGGCGTGGAGCGCCGCACCGTAGCCGCCAAAGAGGACTGGCAGCTGGATCTGCCGGCCATCGCAGACAGCATGGACAACGTGAAGCTGATCTACGTCTGCAGCCCGAACAACCCGACCGGCAACCTGATCGATCCGGACTCTCTGCGCAGCCTGTTGGAGCTGGCCAAAGGCAAGGCGATCGTCGCGGTGGACGAAGCCTATATCGAGTTTTGCCCGCAGGCCTCGGTGGCCGGGTGGCTGAGCGACTATCCGCACCTGGCTATCCTGCGCACGCTGTCGAAGGCCTTTGCGCTGGCCGGCCTGCGCTGCGGCTTTACGCTCGCCAACGAAGATCTGATCGCCCTGCTGCTGAAGGTGATCGCGCCTTACCCGCTCTCGACGCCGGTGGCGGATATCGCCGCGCAGGCGCTGAGCGAAGAAGGTATCCGCACCATGCGCCAGCGCGTCACCGACATCGCCGCCACCCGCAGCTGGCTGCAGCAACAGCTGGAAAAATGCGCCTGCGTCGAGCAGGTTTTCGCCAGCGACAGCAATTACCTGCTGGCCCGCTTCACTGCCTCAAGTAATGTGTTTAAAAGCTTGTGGGATCAGGGCATTATCTTACGAGACCAAAACAAACAGCCCGGGTTGTCCGGCTGCCTGCGCATCACCATAGGCACCCGCGACGAATGTCAACGCGTGGTGGACGCCTTGTCCGCCCTGCCCGGCGCCAACCCGACTCGCCAGGAGCCAATGTGAGCCAAAAAACCCTCTTTATCGATCGTGACGGCACGCTGATCGCCGAGCCACCGGAAGATTTCCAGGTTGACCGCCTGGACAAGCTGGCACTCGAGCCGGACGTGATCCCTTCCCTGCTGGCGCTGCAACAGGCGGGGTATCAGCTGGTGATGATCACCAATCAGGATGGGCTCGGCACCGCCAGTTTCCCGCAGGAAACCTTCGATCCGCCGCACAACCTGATGATGCAGATCCTCAGCTCGCAGGGCATTCAATTCGCCGATGTGCTGATCTGCCCGCACCTGCCGGCGGACAACTGCGACTGCCGCAAGCCGAAAACCGCGCTGGTGAAGGGTTACCTCGAACCCGGTGTGCTGAATGCCGCCCACAGCTACGTGATCGGCGATCGGCCGACCGACGTGCAGCTGGCGGAAAACATGGGCATCCAGGGGCTGCGCTACCAGCGCGGCGTGCTGGGCTGGAAAGAGATCGTGCGCCAGCTGACCCTGCGCGATCGCCACGCGCGGGTTAACCGCGTGACCAAAGAGACGCAGATCGACGTCAACGTCTGGCTGGATCGCGAAGGCGGCAGCAAGATCAAAACCGGTGTCGGCTTCTTCGATCACATGCTGGATCAGATCGCCACCCACGGCGGCTTCCGGATGGAGATCGACGTCAAAGGCGATCTGTATATCGACGATCACCACACGGTGGAAGACACCGGCCTGGCGCTGGGTGAAGCGCTGAACAAGGCGCTCGGCGACAAGCGCGGCATCGCCCGCTTCGGCTTCGTGTTGCCGATGGACGAATGCCTGGCGCGCTGCGCGCTGGATATCTCCGGCCGCCCACACCTGGAGTACAAGGCCGAGTTCAACTATCAGCGCGTCGGCGATCTCAGCACCGAAATGGTCGAGCACTTCTTCCGTTCGCTCTCCTACACCATGGGTTGCACGCTGCACCTGAAGACCAAGGGCAAAAACGATCACCACCGGGTCGAGAGCCTGTTCAAAGTGTTTGGCCGCACGCTGCGCCAGGCGATCCGCGTCGAGGGCAATACCCTGCCGAGCTCGAAAGGAGTGCTGTGATGAACGTGGTGATTTTGGATACCGGCTGCGCCAACCTGGCCTCCGTCACCTACGCGGTGCGGCGCCTGGGTTACCAGCCGGAGGTGAGCCGCGATCCGGAGATCGTGCTGCGCGCCGACAAGCTGTTCCTGCCGGGCGTCGGTACCGCACAGGCGGCGATGGATCAACTGCGCGAGCGGGATCTGATCGAGCTGATCAAGGCCTGCTCTCAACCGGTGCTGGGCATCTGCCTCGGCATGCAGCTGCTGGCGGTCAGCAGCGAAGAGAACGGCGGCGTGGCGACACTCGGCCTCATCGATACGCCGGTGAAGCAGATGACCGACTTCGGCCTGCCGCTGCCGCACATGGGCTGGAATCAGGTGTCTGCGCAGGCGGGCCACCACCTGTTCCGCGGCATCGATGACGGCGCCTACTTCTATTTCGTTCACAGCTATGCGATGCCGATATGCCCCAGCACCATCGCTCAGGCGAACTACGGCGAGCCCTTCACCGCCGCCGTGCAAAAAGACAACTTCTTCGGCGTGCAGTTTCATCCAGAACGTTCTGGAGAGGCCGGTGCGCAACTGTTGAAAAACTTTCTGGAGATGTAGGCAGCATGATTATTCCGGCTTTGGATTTGATCGACGGCAACGTAGTGCGTTTGCATCAGGGCGATTACGGCCAACAGCGCGACTACGGCAACGATCCGCTGTTGCGCCTGCAGGACTATCAACAACAGGGCGCGCAGGTGCTGCACCTGGTCGATTTGACCGGCGCCAAGGATCCGACGGCGCGCCAGATCGCGCTGCTGCGCAAGCTGCTGGCGGGGGTTGACGTGCCGGTTCAGATCGGCGGCGGCATCCGCAACGAGCAAGACGTCAGCGCCCTGCTGGAGGCCGGCGCCACGCGCGTGGTGATCGGCTCTACCGCGGTGAAACAGCCGCAATTGGTGCAGAGCTGGTTCGGGCGCTACGGCGCCGACGCGCTGGTGCTGGCGCTGGACGTGCGCATCGACGCGCAGGGCGTGAAACGCGTGGCCATCAGCGGCTGGCAGGAGGATTCCGACGCCACGCTTGAACAGGTGGTGGAGCAGTTCCTGCCCTACGGGCTGAAACACGTGCTGTGCACCGATATTTCGCGCGACGGTACGCTGGCCGGTTCCAACGTGGCGCTGTATCAGGCGATCAGCCGCCGTTATCCGCAGGTGGCCTTCCAGGCTTCGGGCGGCATTGGCAGTCTGGATGACATCGCCCAGCTGCGCGGCAGCGGCGTTGCCGGCGTGATCGTGGGGCGCGCCCTGCTGGAAGGTAAATTTAGCGTTGAGGAGGCGATCGCATGCTGGCAAAACGGATAATTCCGTGCCTGGATGTTAAAGACGGGCAAGTGGTGAAAGGCGTGCAGTTCCGCAACCACGAAATCATCGGCGACATCGTGCCGCTGGCGCAGCGCTATGCGCAAGAAGGTGCGGACGAGCTGGTGTTTTACGATATCACCGCCTCAAGCGACGGCCGGGTGGTGGACAAAAGTTGGGTATCGCGCGTGGCGGAGGTGATTGATATTCCGTTCTGCGTCGCTGGCGGCATTAAAAGTGCCGAGGACGCCAGCCAGATCCTGTCTTTCGGCGCCGACAAGATTTCGATCAACTCGCCGGCGCTGGCCGATCCTGAGCTGATTAGCCGCCTGGCAGAACGCTTTGGCGTGCAGTGTATCGTCGTGGGCATCGACACCTGGTTCGACAGTGAAACCGGCAAGTATCACGTCAACCAATATACCGGCGACGAGAGCCGCACCCGCATCACCCAGTGGGAAACCCTCGACTGGGTACAGGAAGTGCAGCGCCGCGGCGCCGGGGAGATCGTGCTGAACATGATGAACCAGGACGGCGTGCGCAACGGTTACGATCTGCAGCAGCTGCGCCTGGTACGCGAGGCCTGCAAGGTGCCGCTGATCGCCTCCGGCGGCGCGGGCACCATGGCGCACTTCCTGGAAGCGTTCCGCGATGCGGACGTTGACGGCGCGCTGGCGGCGTCGGTGTTCCACAAACAAATCATCAATATCGGCGAACTGAAAAGGTTCCTGGTTGAACAAGGCGTGGAGATTCGCGTGTGCTGACAGAACAACAGAGCAACCAGCTGGACTGGGAAAAAACCGACGGCCTGATGCCGGCCATCGTGCAGCACGCCGTTTCCGGCGAAGTGCTGATGCTGGGTTACATGACGCCGGAAGCGCTGGCGACCACCGAGCAGAGCGGCAACGTCACCTTCTTCTCGCGCACCAAGCAGCGCCTGTGGACCAAGGGTGAAAGCTCCGGCCACTTCCTCAAAGTGGTCAGCATCACGCCGGACTGCGATAACGACACGCTGCTGGTATTGGCCAACCCGATCGGCCCGACCTGCCACCTCGGCAACAGCAGCTGCTTCCACCCGGCCGCCAGCGACTGGACGTTCCTCTATCAGCTGGAACAGCTGTTGGCAGAGCGCAAGCACGCCAGCCCGGACAGCTCATACACCGCCAGCCTGTACGCCAGCGGCACCAAGCGCATTGCGCAGAAGGTCGGGGAGGAAGGCGTGGAAACCGCGCTGGCCGCCACGGTCAACGATCGCGAGGAACTGACCAACGAAGCTTCGGATCTGGTCTATCACCTGCTGGTGCTGCTGCAGGACCAGGATCTGGATCTGAGTGCGGTGATCGGCCGGCTGCGCGAGCGGCATCAGAAAAAAGCGTGACGTTAAATCACGCCCAATAAAAAAGCCGCCGGGCGTTAACCTCGGCGGCTTTTTTTATCGTTCAACGAACGGGCTTATTCCATCCATTCGGTATGGAACACGCCTTCCTTGTCGATACGTTTATAGGTGTGCGCACCGAAGTAGTCGCGCTGCGCCTGGATCAGGTTCGCCGGCAGCACCGCGGAGCGGTAGCTGTCGTAGTAGGCGATCGCAGCGGAGAAGGTCGGCGTAGGAATACCGTTCTGCACGGCGTAAGCCACCACGTCACGCAGCGCCTGCTGGTACTCGTCGGCGATTTGCTTGAAGTATGGCGCCAGCAGCAGGTTGGCGATATCGGCATCCGCCGCGTAAGCGTCGGTGATCTTCTGCAGGAACTGAGCGCGGATGATGCAGCCGGCGCGGAAGATCTTGGCGATTTCGCCGTAGTGCAGATCCCAGTTGTTTTCTTTAGACGCGGCTTTCAGCTGAGAGAAGCCCTGCGCGTAGGACACGATCTTGCCCAGATACAGCGCGCGACGCACTTTCTCGATGAATTCAGCTTTGTCGCCGGTGAACGGCGCCACTTTCGGGCCGGTCAGCACTTTAGAGGCGGCAACGCGCTGATCTTTCAGCGAGGACAGGTAGCGTGCGAACACCGACTCGGTGATCAGCGACAGTGGTTCGCCCAGATCCAACGAGCTCTGGCTGGTCCACTTGCCAGTGCCTTTGTTGGCGGCTTCGTCCAGGATCACATCGACCAGGTATTTACCCTCTTCGTCTTTCTTGGTGAAGATGTCTTTGGTGATGTCGATCAGGTAGCTGTTCAGTTCGCCCTTGTTCCACTCGGCGAAGGTTTCGGCCAGCTGCTCGTTGCTCAGGTTCAGTGCCTGCTTCAGCAGAGAATAGGCTTCGGCAATCAGCTGCATGTCGCCGTATTCGATGCCGTTGTGCACCATCTTCACATAGTGGCCGGCACCGTCTGCGCCGATGTAGGTCACGCAAGGCTCACCTTCCGCAACCGCAGCGATTTTCTCCAGGATTGGCGCCACCAGCTCGTAAGCTTCTTTCTGGCCGCCAGGCATGATGGAAGGCCCTTTCAGCGCGCCCTCTTCACCGCCGGAAACGCCGGTACCGATGAAGTTGAAGCCCTGGTCGGACAGTTCGCGGTTACGACGGATGGTGTCCTGATAGTAGGTGTTGCCGCCGTCGATCAGAATATCGCCCTTGTCCAGGTGCGGAGTCAGCGAGGCAATGGTTTTATCCGTTGCTTCACCCGCTTTCACCATCAGCAGGATGCGGCGCGGTTTTTCCAGCGATTCGACAAACTCTTCAACGGTGTAATACGGCGCCAGATTCTTGCCCGGGTTCTCAGCGATCACTTCGTCAGTTTTGTCGCCAGAACGGTTGAAAATGGAAACGGTGTAACCACGGCTCTCGATGTTCAGCGCGAGGTTGCGGCCCATTACCGCCATGCCGACAACGCCGATTTGTTGCTTGGACATTTAGGAACTCCTGTCTGAGGATGACCCTGCCGGCAACGTCGGCCAGCAGGTTTTGTGATGTGGCACACATGTTAACTCAGGATTGAGCCGGGTGGGTAGTGATTGGTGCGATAGGTCACATCACAGCACAAATTCATAGCATATAAACTCACATTTTGTTACACACACTGACAAAAAGGGAAGTCAATTAGGGGAAAAACTTTAAACTTGAAGTGAGATGAACTAAAATCCAGCAACCCATTTTTTGTGTAAAAAAGAAAATGAAGCCTCTCTATTCTCATCAAAAAAACTGTTTTGATGTTATTCGTATTTTTGCAGCATTCCTTGTCCTTTATTCGCATCATTTTGCTTTGAGTGGCAGAGCCGAACCGTCCTTTCTGGGGTTTGAAAGCTTTGGCGGATTGGCCGTTGTCATATTCTTTGGCGTTTCCGGGTATCTGATCGCTCAGTCAGGGATGAGAAGCGGGAGCTTTGTCTCGTTTATGGAAAAGAGAATAAAGCGAATATTCCCGGCACTTGTCGTATGCAGCCTCGTTTTATACATCGCCTTAGGCTTAGCTTTACAACCTGAAAGTGTCTTCACTAAAAGATCGTTGATTGCGGCGATTAACCTGGTCGCCTTACGCGGTGCTGACCCAATCACTATGGCGCAGCATTATATTTACCCTAACGCGATAAATGGCAGTCTCTGGACACTGCCGTTAGAGTTCGCTTGTTATCTTATTCTTGCCGTCGCTTTTTGCTTCGCAAAAAATATCAAGCCAATACTCGTCGTCCTGCTCTCCATGTTGGCGCTCACTATTTATTTCCTGTCAAACCCAACGACACTCGGCTTTTATTCAATTTCGCTGCAACTGTTTACGCCACGTGCCGTCGCCTTCTTCTGCGGTGCCTTAATGGCATTAACAGAAAACAGTTGGAATAATAGAAACGCCAAGAAATTCCTCTTTATTTCAGGTGTCGTTTTACTTTATGTACTGAAGGGAAGTTATGAATTGAGGGTTTTAGGCTACCTCATTATTCCTACATTGGTCATTATCATTGGTGTCTCGCTGACGGACAAACTTATCTATGGCCGATTTGATTACTCTTATGGTGTATATATTTATGCGTTCCCAGTGCAGCAAATCGTTATAAACCATACATCGTTAGGTTTTTACAGCAGCATGTTGTTCAGCGCTTTAATGACCCTGCTCCTCGGTGCTTTATCCTGGCATCTCGTGGAAAGACGCTTCCTGCGCAAGAAAGCGATACCATCCGCCACAACGGCGATTAATCGGGATGAACTGGCCATCAAGTAGTGCCAATAGCGCCGTTGAAAAGTCCCCTCGCTCTCTTTACATTAAAAAACCGGCGCTATAGCGCCGGTTTTTTTTAATGCAAGACACTCACTCTCTGTCTCAACCGATGATCTCATGGATCGCTCTGCGCGACAGAATTCGCTTAACATAACGCTGCAAACGGTAAGGCACTAACTTTACGCCCCAGGCCAACGCCGGATGCTTGCTTAGCCGCCACAGAATGGCCAGTAATTTCTCCTTACGGCCCTGCGGTGCGGCTGGCGTTACGGCAACAACTTCTACATAAGCAGAAGCGTAAACGGATGCCAGCAGGGCTTTATAATCGATACGCCCCAACTCGCTTTCCCGCAGCCAATCGGCCTGCAGATAGCCGTCCCGATAGAAGTCACCTACGCGTTCTGCGTGAGAAAGATCCAGCAATGCCGGCGCATTAGCAGCCGCAAAGAAAGCTTGCGGATCGGTACGCAGAGAACGCCAGAGCTCGCACATTTTCTTGGCGGAAGTATCCCATGCTATCACCCGGCTATCACGGCGGCCGACAACACGCTCGCCGAAAGCGCCAATGTTCGGAACAACAACGGGGATACCATATTCGAGCGCGATACTGAGCGTATAGCTATAAGTTTCAGGCCATTGAGCCGGGTACCAAATGACGTCCGGCTTGATCTCATCCAGTTTCTGCTGCAGGTCGCGGCTTGAATAGGCGCCATGACCTTTGACGGCATCGCACAGGGGGCGGAAAGCGTAGCCTAACAGATGAAACTCGATATCTTCGTGTTTCAAGTCATTGGCGACCTCATCCAGCATCAATGCGCCTTTTTCACGGCTGATCGCACCCAACACAAGCACCTTCAGCTTCTTTCCCGCCTGATAGGTGGACTTGACTTCAGGATAAGGAGCGGCAACTTCGTAGTCCGGGTGCCAAGCAATGACACTCTTTTGTGCACAACTCGGAAAATCACGCATAAAGCGGACTTGCGTATCGGCAGAAGGGAAAATAACCCGCTCGGCGTTTTCGATCCATGGCAGCAGTTTAGCGCGCCATTGTTCCGCCGACATCCCACCCGGAATCGGATAGTGTTCACTGCAAAGTTTATCGCGGATAGCGATAACATCACCGGCAAAGATGCCGTTTTTATCAGTCAATGTCGGATTCGCGTTCACGAAATAGTAATCGTGAATCGTAATGTCATAGGTGCATGACAAGCTATTTTTCAGCTCGCCAATTTTATCGGCAACGCCGATCATATGATGGAAATGAATGTGCCCAACGCCAATAAAGCGCAGCAGATTGACCAGCGTGTCATAACCATGAGCGACATCAATAATGAACTTCTCGCGGTACACTGCCTCGTTCGTATTTAACGACAACGCAACGCTGCGCCCTTCCTCTTCCGGTGTTAACAGCAGGAAATGCGCTTTATCTTTATAAAACTTGACCAACTCATGCAAATGTTGGGTAACACCCCCACCCATCTTATGAGAGACCAGCAAGACTTTGCTAACGTCTTTCTTAGCCAAAATGCGCAGCAGCATCTGTTGGCGCGCTTTTTTGGCCGGATCGTGTGCAATGAAATCCATCACATCTTTCGTGTAGTTAGGATGGAGTTCGTTCAACAGCTCCAGCGCTCGCGTTTTGCGCGGGTTCTGTTCGCCGGCGAAGCTCACGCCGCCTTTGTGGTAGACAAAGACGTTGAGTTGATGGAAGTTAGGCCATCCGGCTTTTGCCGCACGCTGGCACCAGTCGTTTTCCTCGCCATAACCGCGGCCAAAGGTTTCGACGTCGAAATACCCCACTTCATTCAAACAATCCCGACGAATATACATGCAGAAGCCAACACCGGTCGGCACTTCCACCAGGTTGTTTTCTCTGCCGTAAGTCGAGAACTGATCGTCCAGCTGCTGTACGTTCATTCCCATAAAGAGTTCATTGTCTTCACAGAAATTAGGGAAGCTGCAAATGGTCGCATTGTTTGAGAATGGTGTAATGCTGCCGACTCGGCTACGTGAATAAGCAGCTTCACGAATGCGCTCCAGCCAATCATTAGCGACCTCAACATCGCTATTGAGCAACAAGACATCCCGCTTTGGATTGAGCTTCATGCCACGGTTCACCGTTGCTACAAAGCCCAGGTTTTGCTCGTTTTCAAGCAGTTTGAAACGCGCCGTCTCGGCCCGCTCCCGTAGCCACTGAGTCAGTTCAGGCTCCGGGGAAGCATCGTTGATAACCACCAACTGGGCCCAATGCGGCAAAGTCGCCAGAGCGGACTCAATGCATTCCTGAGTCTCTTCCAACCCACCGTAAACAGGGACTACGACGTCGACGATGATCTCTTCGGATTGCTCACTGACCGTGGCCTCCAACGCGCCGACCTTTTCTTCCAGAACGCCGATCTCAGCCTGTTTGGCTGCCAATGCCGAGTTCAAATCTTCAATTGTATTCATTAAGGTACAAACAGTCCTTTCAACACTTCCATCTTCGATAATGGAAGAGGCCTTTTTTTCCATTTCCGCATCACGCATGCCATCACCACGGGTAATATAATAATTGACGTGTTTCGTTATTATTTCCGCTTCATCAGGAGAGGAAAGCCGGAAACGAATATAGTTGATATCAAACAATAACTCAAAAGGCACCAAATAGGAGAAGAGGTAGAAGGCAAGACGCTTTACCTTCTCTGCCTGATTGGCGACATTACAGAACGCGTATGAACAGTCACCCAGCACGGTCACGGGGACGCCCAATAACATCGCCTCCAGACCCACACTTGAGTTAATCGTCAGAATATGTTTGCAACGATGAATAAAGCCGATGCTGTTTGCCGAATGGTCGATGACATCATGCCCTGCCTGCAAGGTGAAGCGACTGCCTGGATGGCTACGAACCAGGCGCCTTCCAGGGAAAGTGAACTCGGCATAGTCGAGCAATGACTGATTATTGAAAGAGTTGCTGAACGCGATGATATTGGAATCATTTTCAACCTGCAGCGCAATACCGACATCAAACTTGTCTTCCGCTCGGTCGTCATCATCCTGAGGTGCGTTTGGCATCGCCGGGGGCGGACCTGCAAAGAACTCGCGGAGTTGCTCCACTTGAGTATTCATATTGAAACGGTAATCGCTACTCAAGTAGCGTCTTTCCGCCTCCGTATTGCCGTTTACTCCGCTAAAGTCAAAATAAGCGGTCGACAAATACTCCGGCGAACGCAATGGCCCCAACTCAAGATTGACGACTTTAATATTTCTTCTTTTCGCTGCCGCATTTAAGGAAGGGCAATTACACCATGTCAATACGCACTCGATGTGGCTTTCCTGGCTTAGCGCAGCAAACAGAGCCGCCTCAAGCTCAGGAATCACCTCAGTGATGAACGTCTTAAAGAGCGCATCGGGATTGTTAAAACATTTTGCCATGTAGTGACCGAAAAAAGACTCATCAATCACACTGACTTTATGTTTATCGCTCAGCAGGTTCAGGTCTGGCAATTGGAAGCCCAGACGCTTTTGCGAATCCTCCTCAAGCTCCCAACGCTTCTCACTTTCCCATTGCTCAAGAGAACACTGGTAATCGTTGCCCATCATGAAATAAACGGGCTCTTTCATCGAGCTCAAAACGCGATAGAAAAACCACAAATAGGGCGCTTTGACGCCTCTAAAGGGGTAGGCCGGCAAGAAAACGCTGATCATTATGACACCCCGTCGGCAACGATTTGAATTGGAGCATGGATCACTCCACCGAGCTCTCGTGAGGACCAGTACTTAATTTTTCCGATAGGCCTACGCTGATCGAGCTCTTCCCGCTCGCCATTATTAAAACAAGCCAGACCGCAGTGGATCAGATAATCGCCGGCGTTGATTGGCAACTTGACTTTGTATTTCAACGTTTGTAAACCCGGTTGCAACGTCAGGGGGTGCCCGGCACCGATATTGTTATCCCCCCAAATATCCCCCCCCTGAGCGCGGGAAATCGAGATCCCCAAAACAACATCACTGATCGTCTCCGAAGCCGCCAGGGTAAAGTGAAAGTACAACTCTTCACCCGATTTGACTAAAGGCTTGTCAGCCAGCGGCGTGCCATCGCCTTTGATGACCGAGAACGACTCGATAATCGCCCGCGCGCTACCAAAGCGCTTTTCATCCACTTCCGTATTGATCGACGCTTGTTGCAGAGCTCGGAGATCTTCAATTCCATACCTGGCGGAGGAGTCAACGGAGGAAGAGACAACCGGCTCCTGTTTTTTTTCGGAAAGCAGCATGCCCTTTTCATAGGCCAACACCGCAGCCAGAACGTCCGTCGTATCGCCGATCAATTGGCCATCGCTCATAACCAGACAGCGGTCGGCATATTCCAGAATGCTGCCAGTTGAATGAGTCACCATAATGATGGTTGTGCCCTGTTTTTTCAGCGCCTCCATCCTTTTAAAGCATTTATACTGGAAGCCGATGTCCCCTACCGCCAGCGCTTCATCGACGATCAAAATCTCAGGATCAATACAGGCTTGCACTGCAAACGCTAACCGCACATACATCCCGCTGGAGTAGGTTTTTACCGGCTGATCGATAAACTCGCCAATATCCGCGAAATCGAGAATGCTTTGAAACTTGCGATCGATCTCAGCCTTGCTTAACCCCAATACGCTACCGTTAAGGTAGACGTTGTCTCGCCCGGTAAACTCAGGGTTAAAGCCCGCCCCCAGCTCCAACAAGGCAGCGATTCGGCCGTTGACGCTGATGTCACCGGTCGTCGGTGTCAGCGTACCGCATATCATCTGAAGCAGCGTGGACTTGCCCGCCCCATTTCTGCCGATAATGCCGACGGTCTCGCCGCGGTTTATCGTGAAGGACACATCCCTGAGAGCCCAAAACTCACGGAAATACGTACGGCTTTCTTTCCTCGCCACGCGCTGCAGTTTAGGGGCAAAGAACTGCTTCAGACGGTCGCGCGGACGAGAGTAGATTTGGTAGCACTTGCTTAAATTGCTAACCTGAATCGCAACATCGTTAGAGGACATCTGCAAACCCCTTTCTGGTTTTCTGGAAGAAAGCATAACCCAGCCAAGCGACTAACATCGCGGCCAGCGTGTAAACCGCCAGCCCGTTCCAGTTAGGCATCTGACCCCAGATCAAAATATTACGCGCCTGTTCGATAATGAATGTCAGAGGATTGAGCATAATCCAAATCCGATATTTCTCCGGCAACGCAGTGATTGGGAAGAAGACCGGGGACAAAAACATCATTACGGTGGTAATGATCACCGTCGTTTGGCCGACATCGCGGATAAAGACCCCAAGGGAGGCCAGGATCCATCCCAAACCGAGGCAAAAAATGACCAGCGGCAAGAAAACCAGCGGGGTAAACACCAACGTCCAATGCAAATAGCCATTGAACAGGAAAAAGGCGCAGAGCAAAACCAGCAGGCTGATCAAGGTGTGGAACAGCGCAGCGCATAAGCTGATCACCGGCAGGGTTTCCAAAGGAAACACCACTTTCTTCACGTAGTTGGTATTTCCCAAAATGATCTGCGGCGCACGGTTCACCACTTCAGCAAAAAAGCCATGCACAATCATGCCGACAAAGAGGATCACGGCAAACTGAGTGCGGCTTTCGTCTCCGCCGACGGACCAGCGAGCTTTAAAAACGACTGAAAAGACAAAAGTATAGACAACGAGCATAAACAAAGGGTTTAAAAATGACCAAGCCAGCCCCATCGCGGAACCTTTATAGCGACCAATCACTTCGCGTTTGGTCATCTGCAGAATCAGCTGCTTGTAACCCCATATGTTACGCACCAAGGAGAGTGGCGATATTGGTTGATTTTTATGCGGATTGCTCATTCCCCTACCCCCGGTGTGATCACGGCAGCATGCGTCACCGCCATAAACTCATTAAAAATATTCATAATCAATACCTTAATACTTTTGACATACCGTCTTTACGCTTCTTCTCGCGGTGTATGCTACCGCTTGCGACCATTTTCTTTCATAGGAATGCTCTTTAAGGATTGCTGGTTATACTGGCGGCGCTGACGATCAAAAAACCATCCCCACTTGCAAAAGTAGGCAACAGCAGAGCGCACATGATGACCCAGCAACACCAGATTTTTATAGGACCCTTTGCCGAAGACATGCGTGATCTGCGCCCCCGAAAAGTAGATGATATCGCTGTGCGGTAAAGCCCTGCGACAGAGATCGACATCTTCCATGTACATGAAAAAGCGTTCGTCAAACCCTTCCAGCTTTTTCAACAACGGGGACGCAATCAGCATGAAACACCCCGATACGGTCGGCACGGCAAACGTTGAATCATAATCCGCGGCCTGCAGCTCATAAGCGGCGTCCATCTTAGCGCCTAAACGGGGAATAAAGCGGCGCAACAGCAAATTCGCCGGCGTCGGCAGCAATCGGCAACTGTATTGAAAACGGCCATCGCTATAATGTATCCGTGGAGAGACAAACTGATGTTTCCCTTCGCTGGCGAACTGATACAAACTCGCCAATGCCCCCATCTCAAAACTGATATCCGGGTTACAGATCAAAAAATACTCGCAGGAGTCCAGGTAGCGGCTCATTGCCAGGTTATGTCCGTGACCAAACCCGCCATTTCCCTTAGCAGAGATGTAGCTGATACGATCATTTTCCAAAGCATCGGCCCAATCGGCACCGCCATTATTGACCAAAACAATCTTTTCAACACAGCGCTCGGCCAAGAGAGACGTCAAGGTACCCGCCACCTGCTCATAGCTGTGGTTGAATAAAACGATAGATGCAACGATCTGAAATTGAGATTTTTCTTGGTCTACAGCCATGCTGTATCTAGTTCCTAAACCCGTAATTTACCGCAGTCACAAAGTCATGCCATTAGGGTGGTTAAAAGACTGAACGTCAGGCCCATAAGCGATGTTAACGTTTCATCACCATGCAAAAACGTCAAAGGGGATAGTATTATCCCCTTTAATCTCATCCAGTTGAAGGATCATCACTGAGATAATATCTTCTGGAGCACAATTTTAAGTTGCTGTTCCCATGGGCTAGGCTTCAGATCCAGCGCACAAATCTTGCTGGTGCTCAGAATCGAAAAAGCAGGCCTGGATGCAGGCGTTGGATATTCATGGGTTGCGATAGGTTTGACACTCACCTTATGCGGATAATGAGCTGAGCTCTCCGCCTCCCGGAAGATAGTGCAAGCAAAATCGAACCATGAAACCGCGTTATCGCCGCAGTAATGATAAATACCGTAAGGTAATTTAGGATGGGACAGCATAGCGATGGCCGTCGCCGCAATGTCTCCCGCATAGGTAGGGCAACCGAACTGGTCGCTCACCACGCCCAATTCCCCTCTCTGCGCACCGACTCGCAGCATGGTTTTTACGAAGTTGTTGCCGTATTCGCTGAAAACCCAGGCCGTTCTGATCACTATGGTTTTCGGATTTGCCAGCAAAGCCGCCCGCTCACCTTCGAGTTTAGTCTGCCCGTAAACGCTCTTGGGTGAACAAGGCGTCTCTTCACAATACGGTTCCGATGAAGTACCGTCAAAGACGTAATCGGTCGAGATATGTATAAAAGGAATGCCTAACTTCGCCGCTGCAGTAGCCAGAAATCCTGGGCCGAGTGCATTGATCGCCCTGGCCTTTTCAGGCTCCGACTCCGCTTTATCCACCGCAGTATAAGCCGCAGCATTGATAATAGCATCCGGCACTAGCTGTTCAACCGCGGCTGAAACAGCGGCGGAGTCCGCGATATCCAATTGCTGGCTGTCCATCGCCATCAGGGTCCAATTGGCAGGGAAACGATCGATAATACAGCGTCCCAACTGCCCCGCAGCACCAGTCAAAAGTACACGCATTAAAAAAGCTCTCTAAACAGTTTTCCCTGCAGATCCTTTGGCGACAACAGCGGATCGCTGATTGGCCATTCGACACCGACTTCCGGATCGTTCCACAGCAGGCAGCCTTCATTACTTGGATCATAGTAATCAGTGCATTTATATTCAAAATCAGCCGAGTCCGAAACTACGACAAAACCATGGGCGAGACCAGGCGGCACCCAAAGCTGGTTTTTGTTCTCTTCAGACAAGTAGACGCCAACCCATTTTTTGAACGTCGGAGAATCAGGACGAATATCGACGACCACATCGTATACCTCGCCGCGTACCACTCTCACCAACTTACCTTGCGGTTTTGCCGTTTGAAAATGCAATCCCCGCAAGACGCCACGTGCGGAACGAGAATGGTTATCTTGTACGAACTCCGCATCAATGCCGAGCAGCTCCTGGTATCGGCTTTTTTGGAACGTTTCCAAGAAAAAACCACGCTGGTCGCCAAACACTTTGGGTTCGATCAGCTTTACACCTTCAACCTGCGTCTCTATCACTTTCATTAGAAATTTACTCACAAAAAACGTTACCCAGAGACCTCGAATTATGCTTATAAACACGCGTCGCCACCGAGTTTACACTTCACGTTTGAGGTCTTTTTGAACGAACCTTAAACAAACTCGCGTGCATATGACAGAAATAATATAGGGTCCGTGAAGGTTTGAGAGACTAGCACAATTTGCAAAAACATCCGACACCGTAACGTAAAAAAATACGCTGAATCTGTGTGGTTCTTGTTCAAAGATAATATTTAACTCAATGTTTTTAAAATGAAATATAGGAAATGGAGCAGAAAGTTTTGCTGTGCTGTCTAGGAGGCTGGTTACAATTTATCAAGTATCGCTTACTGATTGCCCAAAGGCCGTTTGGGCCCCACCATTTATTCTTTCCTATAACGGTGGGGCTAAATTGCAGGATCAGCGCTGAAAACCCTTAGGATTTTTCTTCTGCCAGTTCCAAGTATCACGCATCATATCATCGAGCCCCCTGCTCACTTTCCAACCCAGCTCTTGATAAGCCAGATCGGCGTTCGCCCAGAAGGCAGGCAGATCGCCGTCGCGGCGCGGTAATATTTGATAAGGGATCGCTACCCCGGACGCTTTTTCAAATGCCTGAACCATCGCCAGTACCGAATGCCCTACGCCGGCGCCCAGGTTATAAGCCTTGAAGCCGTTGATCTTCGGCAGATGATCCATCGCTTTCAGGTGGCCTTCAGCCAGATCCATGACATGGATGTAATCGCGCTCTCCCGTGCCGTCCTTCGTCGGATAATCTCCGCCGAAAATACCCAGCTTTTCCAGTTTACCGATCGCTACCTGCGAGATGTAAGGCAACAGGTTATTGGGAATTCCGTTAGGATCTTCGCCGATCAACCCCGACTCATGGGCACCTACCGGGTTAAAGTAACGCAAGGCAATAATCGAAAACTGCGGCTCAGCCTTGGCGAAATCTTGCAGAATCTGTTCCACCATCAGCTTGGACGTACCATAAGGGCTGGTCGTGCCGCCGATCGGGGTCGTCTCGACATAAGGCACCGGCGAATTGGCCCCATAAACGGTGGCGGACGAGCTGAAGATGAACGCATGTACGCCGGCATGACGCATCGCATCCAACAACACCAGCGTGCCAGTAACGTTATTCTGGTAGTATTCCAGCGGTTTACGCGTAGATTCCCCGACAGCCTTAAGACCGGCGAAGTGGATTACGCTCGTAATCGAGTGCGCTTCAAAGATGCGATGCAGGCATTCTGCATCCTGGACGTCCCCCTGATAGAATACGGCGGCTTTCCCCGTCAGCTTTTCCACGCGGTGCAAAGATTCCGCAGAAGAATTCGACAGATTGTCCAACACCACCACATCGTCGCCACGTTCCAGCAGAGATAAAACGGTGTGAGATCCAATGTAACCGGCACCACCGGTAACTAATATTGTCATTTCAACCTCTTATATTTCGGTTGTACCGAAAGATATCTCTTCGTTCTGTAAGGAAGTTACTTGCCACGTCGCCTAAACAGGCCTGCATCGAAACTCAAAGGTATCACAGCGCCCCTAAGCGAGAGTGGTAAAAACCACCCTCATCACTGACTTACCGCAAAACCTTAAAACAAACATTACGCTCCTGCGGCCAACAGTGCCAAAATCTCGTCGGTTTTCTCTTGCATCAGCGCAACATCGGCACGTGATTCGACATTAAGACGCACTACCGGTTCCGTATTGGAGGAACGCAAATTGAAACGCCAGCCTACGAACGCCATGCTGATGCCATCGGTGTAGTCCACCTCATCGGCATACGGTAAATAGTGTTGTTTAACGCTTTCGATGGACACGGCAGGCTGAGCCAGCTTGATATTGATCTCACCGGAAGACGGGTAGGCGGCAATGCGATCCTGTACCAGTTGCCCCAACGTTTGCCCCTTCACACTGACCAGCTCAGCGACCAGCAGCCACGGGATCATGCCGCTGTCACAATAAGCAAAATCACGGAAATAGTGGTGGGCACTCATCTCTCCGCCATAAATGGCGTCTTCCGCACGCATGCGTTCCTTAATGAAAGCATGGCCGGTTTTCGACATCACAGGTACGCCCCCGGCACCGGTAACCACATCGACGGTGTTCCAACTCAGACGTGGATCGTGGATGATCTTCGCGCCCGGCTGTTTCTGCAAGAAGGCCTCCGCCAGCAAGCCGACGATGTAATAGCCCTCGATGAAATCGCCTTTTTCATCGAACAGGAAGCAGCGATCGAAATCGCCGTCAAACGCAATGCCCATATCAGCGCCATGCTCACGCACCGCATCGGCGGTATCTGCACGACACTCAGGAAGCAATGGGTTGGGAATACCGTTCGGGAAAGTGCCGTCCGGCTGGTGATGCACCTTGATAAACTCCAGCGGCACGCCCCGCGCCTTCAGTTGCGCTTCAATAGCATCGATCACATGCCCCGCCGCGCCGTTGCCCGAGTTGATCACCAGCTTCAACGGTTTGAAATTTTTCACGTCGACGTAGGACAGAATGTGTTCTACATAAGCCCCTAATACGTCCTGGCGAACATAGCGACCGCGCGTTGCCGTCGGCATCTGAAATTGGTTTTTCTCCGCCAGTTCTTGGATCGCCCGTAACCCGGTATCGCCGCTAATCGGGCGAGAGCCTTCACGCACCAACTTCATGCCGTTGTAATCGATAGGGTTATGGCTGGCGGTGACTTCCACGCCGCCATCAGTTTTTAAATAGGTTGTGGCGAAATAGATTTCTTCGGTACCGGTTAAGCCGATGTCTATCACATCAGTGCCCGCATCCTGTAAACCTTTCGCCAGCGCCAGCTTCAAGCTTTCACTGGTTAGCCGCACATCGCTGCCCAACACGATATTTTTGGGCTTCAAAAACTCGCCGTATGCCCGTCCGATACGGTACGCGATGTCCTCATTCAGCTCTTCGCCCAATTTTCCCCGAATATCGTACGCCTTAAAACACGTTAACTTTTGCATTGCCAAACCCTTTCTCAAACTCTGCCATATCGATCTTGCAAACGTTCAATATCATCTTCTTCCAGATAGCGTCCAGACCTGACTTCGATCATTTCCAAATCGATTTTTCCTGGATTCTCCAACGTATGGACACTGCCTGCAGGGATAAAAGTGGACTGATTCTCCGATAGGAAAAACTCTTTATCATCAACGCTAACTTTTGCTGTCCCACTCACGACGACCCAATGTTCAGCGCGGTGAAGATGTCTTTGAACAGAAAGTCCTTCCCCCGGCCGTACAATAATCTTCTTCACCTGGAAGTGCGTGCCGCTGTCAATGTCGCAAATCTTTCCCCAAGGGCGGTAGGCGGTAGAATGCTGGCGAAAATGATGAAGATTACGCTTTTTAAGCTCATCGACGATTTTCTTAACATCCTGCACTTTGTCTTTGTGAGCGATTAGCAGCGCATCATTGGTATTAACCACGATAAGGTTTTCCAATCCAATGGTTGCGACCAACGCAGACTCAGACGCAATGTAGTTGTCACTGGAGTCGATCGAGATAACCTCACCCACGTTGACATTGCCCAACCGATCTTTTTCAGAAACTTCCCACAAGGAGGACCAGGAACCGACGTCGCTCCAGCCCGCATCAATAGGGATCACAACGGCATCATGTGTCTTCTCCATCACCGCATAATCGATGGAATCACTTGGGCAATGTTTGAAGATGTCTTGTTCAACCCGGATAAAATTCATGTCGCGTTGACTTTTAGCCACAGACTGCTGAGTTGTGCTGAAGATATCGGGGCTGAACTGCCGCAGTTCCTGTAAGAACTTGGCTGTCTTAAACATGAACATACCGCTGTTCCAGCTATAATCACCGCTGGCAAGGTATTCGATCGCTTTCTCCAAACGAGGCTTTTCAACGAACGAATCAACTTTAAAACACGCATTGGACAGGTGGCCGCCACGTTTGATGTAACCGTATCCTGTTTCCGGATGCTCAGGAATGATGCCAAACGTGACCAGCTGGTTGTTGTCTGCAAACGACACGGCCGTCTGAATCGCTGCGTGGAAATTGTCCACTTTCGTGATCAGATGATCGGCAGCCAGCACCAAAAGCATGCTGTCTTCGTCTTCTTCAGCAGCAAGATGAGCGGCTAACGCCACTGCTGGCGCGGTATTCCGTCCTACGGGCTCTAAAATAATATTGGTCGCTAATTGCCCAATTTCACGTAATTGTTCCGCAACCAAGAAACGGTGTTCCTCGTTGCAGATGACCAGAGGAGAGGCAACTTCGATGCCAGACAGACCGGTCAAACGCTGTAACGTCTGTTGCAGCAGGCTCATACCACTGTCATCAATAGACAAAAACTGTTTAGGGAACGATTCTCGCGACATCGGCCACAGACGACTCCCAGTGCCGCCGGCCATAACCACAGGAATTAGTTTGGACATTATCTACCCTTTACTCCGCCATATTTCCTAAACGAAGACGCCACATTTCACTGACATCATCATTCTAAAATTCATACGATCATCAACCAATCGCTACGTTTTTGCTAAAAGTATAAATTCCTCTAACCTACCGCCCTTTAACAGGAATTATGTTCAGAAATAAACCCGGCGAGTAAAAACACAGGAGGAACAACCAGTCGATAACATAACGTATTAACGAAAAAAAGAGCAGCTTGGCGCTGCTCTTTCAGATTAATGCTTATAGTGAAAATCCACTAGCGACTGCGGGCAAAATACTGCGCTACCCGCATAACATCTTTTTCGTCCAACGTACCGGAGTCGCTCAACAGGGTAATCCAGGACTTGATGTAGGCGTACTTGGCGGAGGCCAGATCGCGCTGGGCGCTATAGAGCTGCTGTTCGGCGTTGAGCACGTCAACGTTGACACGTTGCCCGGCCAGCACGCTTTGCCGGGTCGCCGTCACCTGCGTGGTGGCCGATTGTACCGCCAGCTCATAGGCCGCCACCTTGGCGCGGCTGCTGATGCACAAATTGTACTGCTTGCGCAGATCGTTGAGCGTGGTACCCGTCTGCGCATCCATTTCATACATCGCCTGGCCATAGCGCGCGGCCGCCTGCCGGGTCGACGCCGAAACGCCGCCGCCGGAATAAATAGGCATGCTGACCTGCACACCGATACTGTCGGTACGGTATTTCTGGTTAACCGTGTTATCGCTGCTGGAGTCGTTTTCCGAATGCGAAGCATACAGCTGAACCTGCGGCATAAAGCCCGCCCGATTCCTTTCGACGTCATACTTAGCGGCATCCACGCCATGACGCGAGGCGGCCAGCACCGGGTTGTTCTCCAGCGCGATCTTTTGCCACTCTTCGAACTTGGACGGGATCAGCGGCGCCACCTTAAACTTGCCCGGCCGCAAAACCTGCAATTCATCCAGTTGGTTCAGCGGTATGCCGATAATCACTTCCAATTCGCGCTGCGCGGCGTCCAGCGCATCGCGCGCTTCGATGACCTGCGCTTCGGCCAGGCTGTAGCGCGCCTGAGTTTCCGATACGTCGGTAATGGTGCCTTCACCGGCGCTCATCAGGCGATCGTTCAAGGTCAACTGTTCCTTGTAAGCCGTCTTTTGCGCTTCAGCCAACGCGATTTGATCCTTGGAATAGGCCACTTCGACATAGGCGTTAATCACCCTAACCGCAAGATCCAGCAACTTACTGCGATAGCGCTCGTCCGACATCATCGTCTGCGCTACGCCGGCTTTGTAGCGCGCGTACGCTTCATAATCGAACAGCGGCTGCGTCAGCGTGATCGAACTGGAATAACTGCGATATTGCTGCCGCCGGGTGACCTCCGAAACATTGCCGAAAAAGTCGCTCTGCGGGTATTTTTGCGTCTGCCAGTTACGCGGCGAATTCTGGTAGTTCAGCGACACTTTCGGCAGCAGCCCCGCCCTGCCGATGTTTTCGTTCTCATCTCCCGCTTCTTTCTCTTTTATAGCCGCCCGGAAGGTCGGGTCCTTTTCTAATGCCAGCGAATATGCGTCTAAAATCCCTATCGAATAAACCGGCGCAGATATCGCAAACAAAAGGGTGCCGATAACCAGACCGGCAGCCTGTCGTTTTGATTGAATCAAAATTATTCCTCGGTTAATGAAGTATGAGCGCGATCCAAAATAGGTTTAAACAGATAGCTCAGCAGCGAGCGCGACCCCGTTTTCACGAATACCTCTACCGGCATCCCCGGCTTGATGTCCTCGCCACTGAGCATCTTCATGCCCTCCGGCGAGACCGTGACCTGCATCTGGTAGTAAGGTTCACCGTTGGCTTTGTCGACCAGACGGTCGGCGGAAACCAACGTGACCGTTCCCGGAATTTTCGGGGTTTTGTTTTGGTTGAAGGCGGTAAACATCAGATCCACCGGCAACCCGTTGTACACCTTATCGATCAGGTCGACTTTGAGGCGAGAATCCACCACCAATGTCGCCTGGCTGGGTACAACGTCCATCAGGTGGTCACCCGCTCCCACGACGCCCCCCTGAGTGAAGATATTCAATCCGACCACGGTGCCATCCACCGGTGAAGTGATGGCGGTGTTGCCCAGATCGAAATCGGCCATTTGCAGCTTATTGCGAAACTCGCTGGCGTCCATTTGGGTTTGCGCTAGTTGCGTTCTGACCTCGCGCTGATAGTCGGCGAAACGCTGGTCGATACGCTGCTGAGATTCCTGCAGCTGCTTTTGCAGCTGGCCAATCCGCCCGACGGTTTCATCGATGCTGCTGTTCACCTCGGCAAACTGACGCTGCACTTCCAGGTAGCGGTTGCGCGGCAGGTAGCCGTCCGCCGCCAGTTGCTTCATGCTGTTCATCTGCTCACGCAGGCTGGAAAGTTGGATCTGCTTGTTGGCGCGCGAATCCTGCAGGCCTTTCAATTGGAAACGAACCCCGTCCATCGACTGCTTATAACCGTCAATTTCACTTTGCAGCCCCTGGCGGCGGGAGGCGAACAGCTGCGTTTGCAACGCGATGATTTCAGCCACGCGCGGCTGATCCTTGATCTGGGTAAAAATGGGAGAAAAAGTGACGCTGCTCAGACCATCGCGTTCAGCGAGTAAACGCCCTTCGGTGGCCAGCGTGGTGTAATACTGGTCGCGCAGGGAATCGACCTGCGCCTGTGCCTGCACCTGGCTCAACTGCACAAGGACTTCACCGGCTTTCACCTTGTCGCCCTCTTTCACCGCGATATTTTTGATGATGCCGCTGGCCGGAGCCTGCACCGTTTTGCGGTTGCCGGAAACAGTTACCGATCCCGGTGATGCCACCCCTTTATCCAAAGGCGCGAACGCTGCCCAAGCCAAAAATCCGAACAGGCCAATCCCCACCACCAGCCAGCCCATCCGGGTAAACCGCCGTTCATCCTGCGGGATCTCTTCAATATACGAGTCTTGCGGCTCGCCAATGTGCGTCGACATACCAACTCCTTTAAACTGCGGACGGCAATAAAGCCATCAGGCAATTCACGGCTTAATTAATTTGCGTTTTCGGGATGTTGCCTTCATCCGGCTCGGAATTTACCGCCCTCACCGCTTGCTGAGGCGGTTGCGTCTGCGCTTTTTGCGCATTGGCTAACGCCTGAAGCACTTGTTGAGTCGGGCCGAACGCGTTGACGTTGCCATTCACCAAGAGCAACAGCTTGCTGGTCATCGACAGCAAATTGGTGCGATGGGTAATCAGAACCACCGTTTTATTACGTTGCTTGAGGAACATAATGGCCTGGTTCAACGCTTTCTCGCCCGCATCGTCCAGATTGGAGTTAGGCTCATCCAAAACCACCAGCGAAGGGTCGCCGTACAGTGCGCGCGCCAGGCCGATACGCTGTTTCTGTCCACCGGACAGCCCAGCGCCACCGTTGCCGAGCACCGAATCGTAGCCGTTCGGGAAACGCAGGATCAGTTCGTGCACACCGGCCAGCTTAGCGGCTTCAATGACTTTCTCTGAGTCGATATCGTTAAAGCGTGCGATATTCTCGGCGATAGTCCCGGCAAACAGCTCAATGTCCTGCGGCAGATAGCCGATATACGGCCCCAATTCATCCTTGTTCCACTGATAGATGTCGGCATTATCCAACCGAACAATCCCTTCACTGACCGGCCAAATGCCGACCAGCAAACGAGCCAGCGTCGATTTCCCCGACGCGCTTGGGCCAATGATCCCCAGCACGTCACCGGGCTGGATAGCAAAACTCACGTTATGCAATACCGCATCGCCTTTGGATCCCGGCGGCGTGGCGGTGACGCCTTCTACGGCGAGTACCCCTTCCGGACGCGGCAAGGACATACCGGTACCCCGTTGCGGGTGCGTTTCCAGCAGCTTGACCAACCGGCCATAAGAAAGCTTCGCCGCGCTGTAGCTCTTCCAGACGTTAATAACCTGCTCAATCGGCGCCAGCGTTCGCCCCATCAGAATGGAGCCGGCGATCATCATACCGGGCGTGATGTGCCCATCGATCGCCAGCCAGCCCCCCAGCCCCAACACCAGCGACTGCAGCGACATGCGCACAAACTTGGTGATCGACGTGACCCGCGATGCGCGTTCGCTGGCGATGCGCTGACTGTTCAAGAACCGCTGGTGCAGGCCGAACCACCGGCGTTTCAGGTTGGGCAACATCCCCAAAGCCTCGATCACTTCGGCATTTCGCAGATTGGTGCTGGCCAGCGTACCGGACATAATCGACAGCTTGCTGGCTTCCGCCAGCGGCTTTTTCGACACCATTTCGTTGATCACCGCCAATGCGATCAGCAACAGCGCACCGACCAGGGCGAAGAGCCCCAACCAAGGGTTAAAGAGGAATATCACCAACAGATAGATCGGAAACCACGGCGCATCAAAGAAGGCGAACAGCGCGCTGCCGGTGAGGAATTGGCGCAGATTGGTCAAATCGCTCAGCATCTGGCCGGCGTCAGACGAACCGTTTTTCAGATTCGCCTCGTAGGCCGCAGTGTAGACTCGCGTGTTGAGGCGCATATCCAGCTGGCTGCCAATACGGATCACCACCATGCTACGCACGTATTCCAACAGCGACATCATGCCGAACATGCCCAACATGATCAGCGTCAGCATCAACAGCGTGATTTCATTACGCGAAGGAAGCACCCGGTCGTAAACCTGGAGCATATAGATAGAAGGAACTAGCATTAATAAATTAATAAATGCGGTAAATATGCCAACGGTCCAAAAAACCTTACTGCGAGTCCGTATAACATCCGCAATTTCGTTGCGCGGTATAAATTGATTCACTTTCTGCCCTTACATCATGTGCACTGTCAGTCAAAATCCGCATTGGACTCTTATAAGGAAAATCCTAAAAAGGGAAAAATAAAATAAATCCTAAAGAACCCCCACCCCAGACATGCTCGAGACTGCAGATACTTTTTCTAACTATAGGTAGAGAAAGCGGATATCAGCAAGGCCGTAAGCAAAAAAAATCGCCTCACGAATCACAGAAAAAAACAAATAAAAACAGTAGGGTAAATAACAGACAGGGCAAAGCGAGTTTAGTACGAAAGGGAATAAATTAGAGATAATGACGTAGTTCACAATTTTCAAAGAATACGGGGTGTTTACACACCCCGTATTATTTATTGACTAACAGTTTCAATGGGAATTATACCCCACGGGAACTCTTACTTAGGCGTAGTGCAGAGTATCCACCAATTGCTGGTGGTTTTGTCCAGTCAGGTATACCACGGTATCGTTGAGGTCCAGCGTGTGGTTATCGTTGTTATCGATAATCACATAGGAGCTGGCGGTATTGCCGCCACCGCTGAATACAACGGATGCCACACCCACTTTCGCCGTCAGCGAGTTGCTGCTATCCAGACCCAAGATACCGCCCAGCAGACCGATAACGCCATTGGTCAAACCGCCCACCAGTGTCCCCAACAACGCATCCAACGTGTCGGCAGAGCGCGTACCGTAGTTCGCTACCGCAGTGCCACTAGCGTCATCGGAGATAGTCAGGCCGCCATGGTTCACGTCGACAATCGAGTCCTTGAGGCTATTAAAGTCCTTGATGGTCACACCCGCCTGCGTGTTACTCGCCTTGATGTCATAGGTGTTGGCACCTGCGCCACCGGTCAGCGTGGTGTTGCCAATCACGCCCAGGGTATCGGCAGCACTGGAACCTTCTACGGTCATTTGGTAACCGTTCAGGCCCAACGCCGTCAGCACCGGCGCCAACAGGTTGGTGGTAATGACGCTCAGCGGCAGAATGTTCAGCAACTGAACGATGATACCGTCACCGGTACCGCCATGGCTGGAGTCGAGATTCAGACCCGCAGTATTGGTAGACGCATTGATATCACGCACGTTGCTGAAACCGCTGCCCAGAGTCAGATCCAGCGCGTGATTACCTGTCACGTTGATGGTCTGAACCTGCGCATTGGTGCCGGCCAATGACAGAATGTTATCAAAGCTGCCGGTACCGCCTGAGGCCACGTTCACCGTGGTCAGCGCGGTACCCAACAGGGCGCTGCTGCTGCTGTTGAGGGTGATGGCGCCGGCATTCACGTTGGCAGAACTCACCGCATCGAAGTTGATATTGAAGTGATCGGTGGCGTTCTGGACAAAGGTGAAATTCAGCGTACTGGCAGCGGTAGCATCCCCTTTCACGGCCAACTGCGCGGCGTTGCCGCCGGCGGCGTTAATGACGTTGACGTTGGCCAGACCGGAGACCACAAACCCCTGCGTGCCCAGATTGGTGGCCGCTGCGTTCTGCGTAACCGTGCCGCCCGTAGTGCCTTCGACCGTGGACGTGCCGTTGGTCAGGCCAAAGTCAAAGGTGTTGTTTGGCGTTGTCACGCTGGTGGTAGTCGGTGAACCAATCAGCGGCGTCGTAATCAGCGTACCGACGGACTTGCCGATATAGCCGGTCAGGTCGATCTGCTCGAAGTTCGAGAAGTTGTTGGCGTTGCTGGTCACGGTGCTGGTGCGAACGCCCAAGGCGTTTTGGTTGGTCACCACGGTTTTGGTGATGAAGTTGGCGGAGATGGAATCCGTGCCCGTACCGCCGTCAGCCTTGACGGTATTGGCAACGGTGTTCGCACCGCCGGAGACCGCGTTACCCGCCCAGTGCAGGCTGTCGTTGCCGGCGCCGAGGTTAAACTGTGCGGTACCGGTCGCGATGTTAGCCGTCGAAGTAACAACCACGTTATCTGCACCCGAACTGGCGTTCAGAATGACGTTGCCGTTGTTGACTGTGACAGCAACCCCTGGGTTGACGCCGTTGTCAGACAGGTTCACCGTTGCCGCGCTGGTGCCGTTGATGGTCAGGTTAGCCAGATGATCGGCGAACTTCAGGTTGACCGTCGCAGCCGCACCGGCATTAAGAACGGCCGTAGTCAACACTGCCGTCTCCGCATTACTCAGCACATGACTGGTTCCCGTATTCACGGTACCTGTCGCGTTGCCGCCTGCAGCGGTGACAGAAAGATTCGCAACCGTTTTATACAACAGGCTTGAACCGATATCGAATTCAAAGGCATGCTGCTGCGTTACCGTGGTGGCATCCGTCGCCACGGAATTACGCAAGTCGTTAATAATTGCCTGCGTGATCACACCGCGGTCAGAACTCAGAGCACTGTAGTTGGCAATCTGAGCCGCCGTGGCGGCAACACCATGCACAGCCGTAAAGACGCTCTGAATGTAAGAGTCGGTGGTCATCCCAGCAACTTTCTTAACGAATTCAGTGGAATTCAGCAGCGATGAGATCAGCGAGCTGTAAGAGGTGCCGGAAGCCAGCGCCTTGCTCCAAGTATCCAGCGCACTGGAGTCAATCAGACGGTCAGGAATGGCCAGGTAGATTGCAGAGGTTTGCTCCTGATACGACAGCGCAGGCAATTGCCCGACTGCGTAAACCGTCGTCCCAGCCTGGAAATGCTGCTGTGCAACCAAATCACCAGCAGCCACGGTACCTTTCAGCGTATTGATGATATTAAGCACGACCTGAGCGCGGCTGGTGCCCCCGCTCAGTTCGGCTAGATAAGTTGCACTTTCCGCTGAGGTTGGCGCACGTTCATAACCGAACTGGAATAGGCGAGCGACGAAGTCTGTATCGCTCAGGCTGGAGATGTAGCTACGATCGTTGATGGTAGCTTGCGCAGCCGTCAATGCGCTCAACGATCCGTTATTAATATGCGAACCCCAGTAGTTAATGGCATTTGCATCCTTGGTCGTCCCCAGTACCTGGCAGATAGCCAGATAATCGGCCGCACCGGTTCCTGATGCCGCCGCAGTGATAACCGACGGGAATAGCGCTCCCTTGACCGTATTATCAAATGCACTTGCTTGCGTCACCGTCGTTGCGTCGCTGCCGGTATAGTTCAGCAAATCGCTGACAATAGAGTTGATCATTTGCGGGACAGTCTGCCCCGAACCCAGCAATGTAGAAAGCTGTGCCGGCGTTGGCGCCACCCCGTGAACGTTGGTGTAAATAGTTTGGATGATTTCGCTGGTCGTTTTACCGGAAAATCTGGCCTGACCATCGGCGCCGTTGAGTAAGCTAGTTGCAAAGGCATCCGCAGTCAGAGTATTGGTCATGAACTGCTGACCGTAGTAATCCAAAGCCGAAGCCACCGCGCTCTTACCCAAAATCGCGTATGTGATTGATGCTACTTTATATTGCGCTGCTAGAGAAGCCATACATAAACTCCAAATTATTATATAAATAACATGGGAATACCCCCCGCAAATTCAAAAAGAAAGCGGGAAATGTAATTAAAAGCTTAATTTTCAAACGCTAAACAAAGACTGTTCGCCAACCCCACCCCTACGTCGGTTTCTGGTAAAAATAAGTAAAGTACCCATACACAATTTAATCAAGGTACTAGGATAATTTTTATATTGAAGCGTATCAGCATGTAAAGATAGACCACACAAAAAGAGCCGGTAAGGACGGGCATTACTAAATAAATAATGATTCCATCCACAAGAATAACCTTCACTTCGCCAATAAAAAAATAAAATCCTTTGTTTTCATTGTGATAGGTAAAAATAATTACTATCAAAAAAATAATCACACATGAAATAGTTTTATATCTAAAATCATTGACGTTCAAATAAAAAGGAAAAGATCATGATTCTTAAAAAATAGATATAAAAAAAAGATATAAGAATTTTATTATGTTAGAAAAGCACGCAAGGACATTGGGGGGATGAAAATGAGAATAGATAGGATTTCAATCGGGAAGGATGGCTTAGAGCGGAAAAAGAAGGGACGTAACGGATGATGACAACCGGACCCTCAGGCCCGGTCAACACAACAGATGTCAGATAGTTCGCTTCAAGAGGGGAAGCTTACTGCAGACAAAAGCACATCCTAAAGAGAGGCAGAAGACAACGATAGTCGCTAAAGGAATAGTGATCAGAGGTAAGTAGGATACCGGTTTCAGCCCCAGTGCGTTTGAAACATCCAAGAGAATCGGGTGAATCAAGTAGACACCAAGTGTCAGGCTAGCCACCGTTTTAAGCTGGTGGTCACTGAGGAGGGGTATATTGATTACCTTTAACAGCTGGAAAGCTGAAATCGACATAATAATCACAGTGATCGAAAGATATGTGTATGGGTATAGACCAGGCACATTACCTAAGTTAACCGCGCAGTAATAATACCACAAAGCCGTTACTGCAATCGAAACAACGAATAAACACAACCAGACAATGGAAGGGAATATCCTTTCATCTTTCAAAAGATAGCCCAGGATAAAGTAGGGAATGTAAGGTATAAACCATACAATAAAAACAGAGTTAATAACCATGTCATGTGGGTTGCTGAAATACGAGTTTAGACAGGATATTGCCAGCAATGTCAGACTGAGCAACCATAACGCTTTCCGATCAGATGCAGCAACGACCTGTCTGATAAAGGGTGTTACAAAATAGAGCCCCAGAATCATAAAGAGGAACCACATATGAAAATAGGGTTTTCCCGAAAGCAAAGCAAAAAAAATCTCCTGAATAGATTTAGGATCACCTTTTAACATGTTTCTTGAAAAATCCCAAAGCATGTAGAAAAGTGACCAAAAAACCAGAGGGGAAAGGATTCGGGATGCACGCTTTTTATAAAAGACACCTAAAGGCTCTGCTTTCTCTGGTGCCAGCAAAAGAGCACCTGAAATCATCACAAAGACAGGGACACACCAGCGCACCAGAGAGTCGTAGAGATTAGCATACCACCAATCGTTTGAACCAAGCTCACTCCACGTTATGACACGCGAGGATACATGCAATAAGACAACAGCAAGTATGGCGATGATCCTTGCATTATTGAGCCAACGCATTCTTATGTCTCTCCATTAAAAAACGTTCTAAACGCAAAACTTGCAAGTCAGATACAAATAAGGCCGCATTATGCGGCCATTTTTATTAATATGCAGATTTATTAACGAACCCTTTGAATATTGTCATAAAAATTATCTTTATATCTAACCACAGGGTCCAGTTATGGATGTACTCTAAATCAAACTCAACACGCTTTTCCATTTTTTCCAGCGTATCGGTTTCGCCACGCCAACCGTTTATCTGAGCCCAGCCGGTAATGCCTGGCTTCATTTTGTGCCGAAGCATGTAACCGCTGATCATCTTTCGATATTGCTCATTATGGACAACCGCATGGGGTCTTGGACCAACAATCGACATATCACCCTTCAATACGTTGATAAATTGCGGCAATTCATCAAGGGAGGTACGTCGTAAAAAACCGCCTAAGGTTGTAACGCGCGCATCGCCTTTCTTCGCCTGAACCACTTTATCATCGTTCTCCATCACCACCATAGAGCGAAACTTCCATACTGCAATGCCCTTCCCATCGATACCGTACCTCTTTTGTTTAAAAATCACGGGACCAGGCGAACTTAATTTTACGAAAATAGAGATCAGGATCAATACGGGGGAAATAAATGCCAAAATAAGAATAGAAAGGATAATGTCTTCTAAACGCTTAATGACTTTATTAACGCCGCTCATTGGCGTATCGAAAAGCGAAACGACTGGAACGCCATTTATTTCTTCACTGCGGGAATGCAAAAGATTAAAGGTGAAGATATCCGGGATAAGCATGACGGAACAAGTCGAGTCAGACAACTCCGCCACAACTTCCTTGATAAGTTTCTCCTGTGACATAGGCAAAGCGATATATACCCGATCAATTTTGCCCTCCTTTGCATCAGCAATCATTTTTTTCAGATCGCCACATTTATTGATGCTGGAGCCAACTGGCATGACATTATCATCGTAAATCCCCAACACGCGGAACCCCATCCAATGCGCATCTCGCAGTGTTTCTGCCAACCTGATACCAACAGGAACTGCGCCCATGATAGCCACATTTCGGGTATTGAAACCAAGATTTCGAAGATAACCAATTGCCAAGCGAATAATTAACCGTGAGATTATAAACCCTATGCTAACAATAACAAACCAGCGAACATATAGAGTCACATCATTATCAGAAATGTTAATTACCGATAACACTCCCAAGGTGAAGAGAACGCTTAACGTCCAGTTTTGGAAGATAACACGCAATTCCACACCAATGCGGACACCTCGCCATGAACGATAAAAGTCCGTTATTCCACCAATCATCTGGAACATGACGATAGAAGTCAAAACAATAATTAAATCTTGTGACTGAAACGTTTCATGAAAGAAAGTCCGTGCAATATAAAGACCAGAAAATATAATAAATATATCTGAAAATCTTTGTATCATTGAAGTGACAGAGGCGTTGGATTGCAATGTCCCCCGACGAAAACTCATCATATTCTTTTGCCTTTCTGCGATCATAAGCCAGCTACCTCTGATAATAGTTAAGCTTATTCATCAAGCCATTAATATTAAAAAAAAGCATAATAGTTTCTGTGCGCATAGACAGTATTAATAGGTGTATCTATCCTCGCCAGCAACATCAGAATCGCTACATCAACTCTTTATATAGCCGATTTATTTCTTTCAGCATTATTTTTGAAGTAAATTTATCGCTATAATAATCAATACAACTTTGATGCATTGATTTCCAATCGTTTTTAGTTTTGGAGTTTAGAATAGAGATTATCTCATCAACATTTTCAGTTTCAAACAAAAATCCAGTTCTCCCTTCGTCGACGACCTCGGGTAAAGAACTGCAACGAGAAGCTACTACAGGTAGTCCGAAACTTTGAGCCTCCACCGCAACTAACCCAAAAGACTCCCAACGACTCGGCATTAACAGCAATGTTGAGTTGTTAAAGTGTGGAACAATTAAACGATAATCAAGCCAGCCCAGATAGGAGATATTCTCATGCGGTGGTGGAGATTCATCAGCATGAACAACATCACCAATAGCGGTGATATGCATGCCTGCAGGAAGACGATTGGCAACCTGAAGCAAAACATCAAATCCTTTTTGATAGTCAAACCGCCCAACATAAAGGATTTTTATCTCGTCCCCACACAATGCCTCATGCGTCTCGCTATCACTCGCTTTGGGGGCCGGTATACCGTTATAGACAACCTTGCACTTGCTTTCTTTTATTCCCCACTTTATAGCTTCATTCATCTCATAGCGGCTTGTACAAACCACTCGGTCAGTAAAAGTAAGCAAGGTACGTTCAATCAATGAATATATCTTCTTCTTCTTCTCAGAGACATTCATAATAAAAGAGAATGCATGTGGGCAATAAACAACTTTAGGCCTATACCACAAATAGACAAATGGCAAGACACTGCGACAAACAACCCCAGCAAATGAACTGTGTATATGAATGATCTCTGGACGGTGTTGTTTTATGAATCGAATGTAGTTAACGAGCAAGGATAAAAGAGATTTAACATCTCTTCCAGACCGTTTGAAGAAAAGCGCATTCTCATTATCAAACTCGTGCAACTCTTTACGATGAGCGTCAGGAATCAGACAGTATAACTCTCTCTCTTCTGACCTGTCAGATAATAACTGACGCAAAACAGTGGCCACGCCACCCTTTATTGTTTCTGCAACATGCAGTACTTTCAAAATATCCCCTTCCCTATCAATTCATTTTAACATAATCAGTTAATCACTGCCGGTTTATTATTAGAGTAAATAATTGTTGGCGTTGATGACGCCTGTGGCGTAGAACTGTCTATACCTGGGTCGTTTAAAAAATTAACTTTATCACTGCTGTCTTTCGCACTAAAGCTTTGCATTAACTTTTGAATGCCATTTTTGTTCGCAGCAGGTACATCTTCTTTCCAATAAATAGTGGCAAATTTGTTTTCACCTTTGTCCTTTAAGGTGACAATATTTGTACCGTCATTGGATTTCTTAACACCTTGAATAGAATAATTTTTTGTCAGTTGCGTAATTTTTTCTATCGCTGAGACCGACTCTTTAGGTGATTCAGTACGAGTAAAGAAGCCAAAGTTATGCTCTTTGTTATCCGTCGAAGTTCCGTCGTCGATAAGATCGTACCACCAAACGCCTTTTATATAACTCCTGGCTTGTGCCAAGAGAGTATATTTCATCACGTACTGAGCGACCTTATCAGCTCGTAGACCGTCCTTGCCATTGTAAGTCGGGAAGCCTAACTCTGTAATATATAACGGTACATTTTTACCGGTTTTTTGCGCGACATGTTTTTCATATGCATCAATGAGTTGTAGATTTCCTTCTGCTGTCCTGATTTCACCCGAAGACCCTGAAGGAGTGTATGTATGCAATGAAATACCATCAATATAGTTTAATACTCCAGCATCAATGACCTTGTCAAACCAAGCGACATCTCTGGTAGAAAACGGACTGAACGATCCGGTAATGATAATTGCATCTGGATTGGCCTTTTTGACCGCTTTAGCAGTCGCAATAACCAATTTTGCATACACCTCAGGAGGCGGAGGGACGGCCCCTCTCACCTGAATGCCGGTTTTATACAGCCATTCATTCCAAATTTCGAAGTACTTCACTTTCCCACTAAACCGTTTAGCGGTCCAATAGGCATAGTTAGCAAAACCTTCAATAGCAGCATCGGTATTTGGGTATCCGTATGAATCGTAGTTTTTATTGCTGTAATCCAGAATTAAAACTGAAGATAAACCGTACTTTTCGCTATCATTAAATGCCGTATCGACTTTTTGGAGGTAACTGTTATTGCTGTACGTCCCTTTTTGTAATTCAACAAGCTGCCAAGGGTAATCCTCACGAAAGGAGGTAAATCCAGCATTCTTTATCTTATCCAGGTAGTATCCAGGCTCATTAGGATAAGTTCTCACATGCATGCCGATACCCACTTCAAAGGCACTGACTTGGGCTGACAGCAAGGATGAAATCACAAATAAAGAAGGTAGGACACCACGCCAAACGATGTTCATAGTACAGTTCCTATTCTGCGATGCGGCTAAGGAATTAACCCATTGATAATTTCGTTAACTTTGGTAGCAGAGGAATGCCAAGAAAAACGTTTAACATTAAGATAGCCCTTCTCCTTTAATTCGTTTCTCAAGCACTCATCATCGATCAACGCTTTCATATGCAACGCAATATCATCAATGTTATAAGGGTCGAAGTACAAAGCACTGCCCTGCAACACTTCCGGCATCGAAGCCTTATTTGAGGAAATAACTGGGCAGCCACAGGCTTGCGCCTCTAATGGCGGAATACCAAAGCCTTCATAGAACGAGGGAAACACGAAGCCCAATGCTCCCTGATACAGTTTGATCAGCGTGGCATCGTCAACACGCCCCATAAATTCTATATTGTCAACTTGTTCATCAGTTAAATTCATTTCAGAAAAACTGCCGTTTGCAGCACCAATTATCTTTAATGAGAAATTCCCATGTCCAGCCAATTGAGAAAAGGCAGCAATAGCACCATGGAAGTTTTTATGATAGTTCTTTGATGAAACCAAGAGCAAGTAGCGTTCTTTTGATGAGCCAGGATTTATCGAAGGCGTGAACGATGAGTTAACCGCATTGCTGACAACAATAATATTGTCTGCATTGTAGTTGAATGTTTCACTAATTTCTTTCTTTGAGAATTCACTGACGGTGATCAGCTTTTTGCTCGATTTAAGCATCAGAGGGACGAGAGTATTATAAAAAAGTCTAAAGCTCTTACTATAACTCTGCGGGTAACGCTTATAAATCACATCGTGATGGGTAACTACCTTATTAGTATAAAATATAGGTGCAGTGCTGCACAAATTTATCAGCAGCGGCGATCCTTTTTTCTTTAAGTATCGAGGCAAGTCCACTTGTTCCCAAGCATGCCCCGATCTATGACCAATGATCTCAACACCCAATTTTTCCGCAATATCATTTCGCAAAACGCCTGGAGGAGAAACGAATACCACATCATCTCTGATTGAGCGCAAATTTAGGGATATCTCTTCTGCAAAGCGTTGTACACCTGTCATTTCCTGAGTCAAGAACCGGGCGTTTACGTATATCATCATTCACCTTTATAAATTCACTTTATCAACAGAACGCCTTAGAACGCCTACGAAAACATCAACTCAGAATTTGATTGTATTTCTCAAAGATGCTGTCAATTTTTGCAGTATCGAAATCAACATTCTTTATCTCAACAACTTTTTCCAAAGACGGCACGAATTCATTTTCTATATCACATATCATGCCATTGTGAACGTTAATTATTTCAGCTATGCCCCCAGGATAGTTATTGGCCAACACCGGTGTGCCGCACAGTAAAGACTCAATAACAACATTGGGATATCCTTCCCAACGAGAGCTGGAAACGAACACGTCGGCCTGTCTCATATAGGGATAAGGATTGTCAACTCCGGAAACGAAGGTCACTTTCGACTCTAGGTTAAGCTGTCGTCTTAAGGCAATCAGTTTATCCTTGTCTTCACCATCACCGATTATTGTTAGATGGAAACGGTCATCATCGAGCTTAGACATCGCTTCAAGCAGAAGATCGAACCCTTTTTGGTAAGTTAATCGGCCAATGCTAAGAAGGTTCGTTTTACTTTTATCGTAAAGGTTACTCAAGCTTTCATCTACAGAAAGCTTCACGATGGATCTATAATCTAATGGGTTATTTATTTTGACGATCTTTTGCTTATCGATACCTAAGTTATTGACCAGGTCGTTAAACATATCATCACTCTGCGCAATGATTGCATCGTAGTTACTGTATGTTGTCTTATAGAGAATGTTCGCAATTCGGCTTTTTTCGAATAGACTAGGAAGGTTAGACTCCCTAGCGATTTTTTTCACCTTACGCCCAAAAAGGAATAAAAACGGTGACAGTACTGCATTCGATGTTCCGGAACTGATTAAGATAGTGTCAATCGCATTGGATTTAGTAAACTTACTAATTCCACTTATTATTTTAGGAAATGAAGAGCGCGCCCGGCCCTGAATATTTAAATAATGCACCGTAACGTCGGAACACAAATCCTTCACCAACGTATTTATTTCCGGATCGTTTTTATAAAGCAGAAGAAATGGCTTGAACCTTGCTCTATCGATGTTATTTAGCAACGTAAAAATGACGCGATCCGCGCCGGTTCGCCCCAACACTGGCATAACAAAAAGAATATTCTTCACTGAAAACCCCAAGTGATATAAAAACAAATAAATCTTAGCATTAGTCAACTTTTCAGTAACTTGCTTCTAAGTATCCTGATGATTTCCAAACATGAGTCAGACTTGGTTATTAGGCTCGCAAGGACATAAACCACAATGCCAACTACGATTTTGACCATGAGTTCGTAGATGCCACCGTCAATGTGTATAAAATACAGCACGGCCGACATTGCTGCCGTCGCGATAAAAATAGGTGTCATATCTTTCAGCTGCTTCCAGGCCCCATAGCCAAATAGCTTACCGGGATAATATGCATGTATGAAGAAAGAGATGACAGCAACGGCGAAATACCCGATGACAACAGCGCGTAGCCCATAAGGAGCGGTCATGAATAGCACACCAAAAGTCAATGGCAGTTTCATGAGATCGACTTTGAGATAGATATCAGAACGCCCAGTCGCATTGAGTATGCTGCAGTTCAGTGCGCTGATTGGCGTAACCATTCTTGCCAAACATAACCACTGAATGACAACAACGGCTGGCAACCATTTTTCAGTCAAGAATACGCGAACAAATGGCTCAGCGATAAAGCTAAATCCAACCATCGTTGGAATAATTATAAATGCGGTCATGTTTAGACTTTTTTTATAAATTCTGACTAAACGCTCCCGATCATCTTGAGTCGATGTCATTACAGGGAACATGACCGCTTGTAGTACACTGTACAGATTAGATGAGAGAAGATCGGGCACTGTCCTCCCCTGTGTGTAATATCCGACATCACGACTATTAAAGTACCGCCCAATCAAAATTGAATAGGAGTTGTCAACGATCGTGACGATGGAACTGGCAAGCAACAACTTTGAGCCAAATCCAAAAAGTTTTCTCAAACTATCCATAGAAAATTGAAGTGTTGGATACCATTTCACCGCAAAATACATCAAGAACAATATAATTAACGAGTTGGATAACGTTTGGTAAACCAACGCCATTACGCCATAACCGTTGTAGGCAAGATAAAGCGAAAGCGCACCGCTTATTATAACAGAAATGATATTTATCTTTGTTCTTAACTTAAAGTTCAATTCTATTGATAATTTTGTTAAGTGTATAAGATAAAAAGACTTTATGATGATATTTAAGGACAATATTCTTACTACATCAATCAGCTTATCATTATTAAAGAAATGCGCGATACTTGGTGAGCAGACGTAAAGCAAGGCATAAAGAAGTAAGCTGATAAGTATATTAAAGTAAAAAACCGTGGAAAAATCGATGTTTTTCCTGTCCTTTTTTTGTATTAGTGCCTGCGAAAACCCACCATCGGTGATTATATCAGATAACACAATGAAAATAAGAATCATGCCGATGAGACCGAAGTCTTCTGGCGAAATGATTCGTGCCAGTATTATCCCGATGACAAACTTGGCACCTTGGACAAGAAATTTCTCCGCGACGTTCCAGATAATACCCAGTATCGCTTTCTTTTTTAATGAGTCACTAGACATCACTTCTCGCATTTATATATTCAAAAAGTTTATACACTATGATGATATTTACCGTTTAAATTTGCCTTATATACCGTTCCGCTATCTTTCCGATTTCAAAATCGGCCGCTCTGGACTTCAACTCTTGCTCTGAATACACATTTTCACTCAGAACATAGTCCAATTCTTTAGCCAGCATGGTAACATCACCTGGTGTTACCAGACGGCCAAACTTGCCATTTTCAAGGATCTCTTTTGGGCCGCCAGGGCAATTAGTACTGACGACCGGCGTACCGCAACTCAAGGCTTCAACCAACACATTGCCAAATCCTTCCCACTCCGAGCACAAAGCAAATACGCTGGCTTTTTGATAGAACGGGTAAGGATTTTTTTCAAAGCTAAGAATTTGTACGAAAGGCGATATTTGTAAAGAATCAGCCAGCGACATCAATTTATCTTTAGCTGCGTCTTCACCAGCGCCTAGTATCACCAAGCGTGTATTACTCTGCTCCTTTTGCAGCAAAGAAAATGCCTTGATCAGCATTGGGAAGTTTTTCAACTCATGCAGTCGGCCCACGCTTAATACGACCTTCAAATTCGTATCATTGAACCATTCGTGATCGATTGACTCACTCGCCAGTGCCGCCACATTATCCGGTAATACCGGGTTACCAATGACAACGCTTTTTTTGCTGTTCTTACTGATTATCTTATTATTAACCAGATCACTTTCCGTATCATACGAGTTGGAAATAACTTTATCCGCTCGTAGATAAGCCACTCTCATTAGCCATTTGAAGATATTCCTTTTTAGCGTTGGCATTTTTTGAATGCCATGCATGGTGCTTGCCTCTAAAAATATTATCTTCTTCTTTCTCAACAGCAGATGAACCAGCCCAGTCCAAATATTTGAGTCCCGCATAACTGAAATAACGACATCATAATCTATTGATTTAAATGTCGCATATATTTTTTTTAAGCCTCTGCTGGCCACCTTCACGCCGGCATCATAAACTTTAATATTGTCAGAGACCTGCGATCGATAAGGACCTTCTGCATTGAAGGCCAGAATCTTAACCTGGTTGTTTTTTGAGTAATACTCAGCCAAATTCAAGGCGATTCTTTCCGCCCCGCCACCAAAGAAGGTCGGCACGACGATACAAATTTTCTTTCCTTGCAATGCTTGCATATTCGATGACTCTTTTGACAATTATCTTCTGCTTTCAGGATATGCTTTTTACTTTATGCTTTTATTACCGGTAGCTCTTACTCGCTGTGTTTGATCATTTTATTCAATAATTCTTTAAATGCTTTCCCTTCAGAAGGGTGACGGACAGCATATTGTACGAAAGCTTTCATATAACCTAACTTATCACCGCAGTCATGCGACTTTCCGCTCATATGGAAAGCTTCAACATTTTCTTTTTCCATTAGCATTGCGATCGCATCCGTGAGCTGAATTTCACCGCCTGCACCTGCCGGTGTTTTCCGCAACAGATCCCAAATGGAAGATGACAGCACGTAGCGCCCTACAACGGCTAAATTAGACGGTGCATCTTCACGCGCCGGTTTTTCTACTATCGCATTCATTCGCGCGCTTTCACCGGCCTCGATGACGACGCCGCCACAATCAACCACCCCATACTTTGAAACATCTTGTTCTGGTACAGGTTCGACCATAATTTGACTGCATCCCGTTTCAGCAAAACGGCGTTGCATCGATGCCAAATTGTCAGCGGTAAGATCTGCAGATTCTTCGTCGAGCAAAACATCAGGCAAGATCACAACAAAGGGTTCATCGCCCACCATCGGCTCTGCACAAAGGACAGCATGACCCAGTCCTTTTGCCTGGCCCTGCCGCACTTGCATAATAGTGACATCAGGTGGGCAAATGCTCTTTACTTCGGCGAGTAGTTGACGCTTCACACGCGCTTCCAGCATGGCTTCCAGTTCAAAAGAGGTATCGAAATGGTTCTCTATCGCATTCTTTGAAGAGTGAGTGACCAAAATGATATCTTTGATACCTGCCAATACGCATTCATTAACAATGTATTGGATCAATGGTTTATCGACAACAGGCAACATTTCTTTTGGAATGGCCTTAGTCGCAGGGAGCATTCGAGTTCCCAAACCAGCTACCGGAATTACTGCTTTCATTCGTTTATACATTTGTCCTTCCATATAACTCTGTACATGTCGATTCATACATGGGTTATTATTCAACCACCACACCGGGATTACCGCAGCGTATCCGCCAAAAAAAGGCACGCTACCGCCCTTGGCTCTCAGTTACCAACCCGCTGTGCCTGCACCAATGCTCATACTGATTAAAAAATCTCCTCGAGGAGATCATAATCATCTGTTTTTATTGAATATCAACCTTCATGAAGACACGCCTTATAATGAAAAAGTTAATGCGTCTCACCACATTTTATCTAAGATTCTTATACTATTAGTTTAGCGACACAAGCCAAAGATGGCGCTCACCGACCTTTTCAGAATAAGACTACTCATCACCATGACCTGCCCGTAGTGTAGCCGTATTGCCAATAGGCAATACGCTGATTTTCAAAAAATTTATTCCCCAACTTTCTCCATCGTAGCCGACTTGCTGGGCCACTGGGGAAATTCCCGTCCTCACTGCCGGCTTTTGTGGTGTTTTTTAAGTCATGTTTGAGCTATCAGCATTGATAGTGAATTCACCGTGAGATATTTACGGTTTTTTAAAGTTGAATTTTGCCGCCTCAACGCCCATCATTCCCGAGCGGCATAAGCCGTAGAACTTACAGGTGAAATTGGGCGTATGGAATGGATCGCTGATCCAACAATTTGGGCTGGCCTGGCCACGTTGGTCGTGCTGGAAATCGTGCTGGGTATAGACAACCTTGTCTTCATCGCCATTCTGGCGGACAAATTACCAAAACAACAAAGAGATAAGGCCCGTGTCGTCGGTCTGTTGCTGGCGCTGGTCATGCGTCTGGCGCTGCTCGCCTCCATCTCGTGGCTGGCGACGCTGACCAAACCGATGTTCATCGTCGCGGAGCACCCCTTCAGCGGCCGCGATCTGATCATGCTGGTCGGCGGGATATTCCTGCTGTTCAAAGCCACCATGGAGCTCAATGAGCGGCTGGAAGGCAAGGATGAAGAGCAACACGGCGCGCGCAAAGGCGCACGTTTCTGGCCAGTCGTGGCGCAGATCGTAGTACTGGACGCCGTTTTCTCGCTCGACTCGGTGATCACTGCGGTTGGGATGGTCGATCACCTGGCGGTGATGATGATCGCGGTCTGTATCGCCATCGGCCTGATGCTGCTGGCCAGCAAACCGCTGACGCGTTTCGTCAACGCTCACCCGACTATCGTTATCCTGTGTCTGAGCTTCCTGCTGATGATTGGCTTTAGTCTGGTGGCGGAGGGCTTCGGCTATCACATTCCGAAAGGCTACCTCTACGCGGCGATCGGTTTCTCGGTAATGATCGAAGCATTGAACCAGCTGGCGCAGTTCAACCGCCGTCGCTTCCTGTCGAAGGTGCGGCCACTGCGCGAGCGTACCGCCGAGGCGGTGCTACGCATGCTGAGTGGCAAACATGAAGAGGCGGAGGTCGACAGCCATTCCGCCAACCTGCTGGCCGACAGCGACAGCGAAAACGGCGAGATCTTCAACCAGCAAGAGCGGCGCATGATCGAACGCGTACTCGGCATGGCGCAGCGCACGGTCAGTAGCATCATGACCTCGCGTCACGACGTCGAATACCTTGAGCTGAACGATCCGCAGGAAAAGCTGACGCAATTGCTGGAGCGCAATCAGCACACGCGCATCGTGGTGGTGGAAAGCAGCGCCAGCGATGAGCCGTTGGGCGTGATCCATACCATCGACGTCCTCAAACAGCAGTTGGCGCAGGCGCCGCTGGATCTGCGCGCGCTGATACGCCAACCGCTGATCTTCCCGGAACAGCTCACGCTGTTAAGCGCCCTGGAGCAATTCCGCCAGGCGCAGACGCACTTTGCCTTTGTGGTCGACGAGTTCGGCTCCGTCGAAGGCATCGTCACCCTGACGGACGTGATGGAAACCATCGCCGGCAATCTGCCGGAGGCCGGCGAAGAGGTGGACGCTCGCCATGACATTCAGCAAAACGAGGACGGTAGCTGGATTGCCAACGGCTATATGCCGCTGGAAGATCTGGTGCTGTACCTGCCGATGCCGCTGGAAGAAAAGCGCGAATATCACACGCTGGCGGGTCTGCTGATGGAACACAGCCAGCGCGTGCCGCAAGAAGGCGAACAAATCAAGATTGGTGACTACCTGTTCGAGCCATTGGAGGTCAACAGCCACCGTATCCTGAAAGTGAAGATCACCCCGCCACCCCCACCGGAGGACTACGAGGTTTAACATTGAGGCCGGGCATCGCCCGGCCTTTCTTTTACTGGGGAACCAGCAGCTCCGTCGCCACGATCACCACCACCAACCCGACAATCACCGGCACCGAAGTACGCTTCACCACGTCAAAAGGCGAGATTTTCGCCATGCCAGAGACCGCCACCACCACGCCGGAGACCGGCGACAACGTACGGCCGAGATTAGACGCCTGCAGCATAGGGATCACCAGATAGGCAGGATTTACACCCATCTGCGCCGCCAGTTTCGGGATCAGTTCGACAAACGCATAGAACGGCGCATTGCCGGAACCGGTGGTCATGGCCGCCAGCATGGTGATCACCACCAGCACCAACATCATGATCAAACCGCCGGTGCCGAACGACTGCGCCAGCCCGATCAAGCCGCTGATAAAGCCGACGGTGCTCAGCCCCTGCGCGAACACACCCGCGGCCACCAGCAGCATCACCACGCTGGCGAAAGCGTCCGCCATACCGCGATAGGCCACTTCCAGGCCGCTGAATACCTGCTTGGCGCTGAAGCTGCGCACGAACTCGATCAATGCCGCCAACAGCATGCACCCCACCAACACGGTAATGATGTGCAGCTCAGGCCCCCATTTGCCGTCGAAGATCAGCACGCCGAGGATCGGCGTAAACGGCAATACAGCGTAAAAACCCGGCGCGTGCGTTTTTATTTCGCTGGCGTCCATAATGTGGTGCTGTTCATCACTCTTCTTATCGAGATAACGCTGCCAGAAAAAGTGCGCCACGGCCATGCAGACGATGGCGGCAATCGAGATAGGCAGCGTGGTTTTGAACGCGAAGTCCACCAGCGGCATCTCCGCCGCCTTGGCTGCCAGCACCACGTCGCCAGAGGTCGGTGCCAGAATAATCGCCGCCGGCGAAGCGCAAATGGCCGCCGCCGCGCCGCGGCTAATGCCAACGTTCACCATCAACGGGAACAGCGTCGCCATCAGCAATACGCCGAGGCCGGTAGCGGAAGAGACCGCCAATGACATCAGGCAAGCGACAAAATAGGCCGCCACCATCAGCAGATAAGGCGAGTTGATCATCTGCAACGGGCGCGAGGCCAGCTTGACGACCACGTCGTTGGCGCCGATATGCGTCATGTAGGCGGCGAAACCGCACAGCATCATGATCATCATGCCCAGATCGCCGCCGCGGCTCATCAGCAAGATCTTGACGTATTCGATAATGTCGGTCGCGCGCCAGCCGGTAGACGCGGCGCCGGATGGCAACAGCGTTTTCCCCATCAGGGCGCTGATGCCAAGCAGCAGCAACCCTCCCACCATCAAGACGCCAGTGGCGGAATACCCTTTGATGATGTAACGGCCCACGCCCGCCGCCACCGCCGCGCCAATAAGAAGCTCTATCATGTTTCCTCAACTCGTCATGTTTTCGCGCCCAGGCGCATCGCAATCGCAGAATAGGTTCCTACTCTGCACAAACTGAGCACGTTTCTTCATGACCTTCATCAAGGTAACGGAGGGAAATTATCGCGAGGAGCATCGATATTGACGCGGGCCACAGTATGGCCCGCGTTGGGGAATTACAGTTTGTCGAGCAGCTTTTTCAGATCCTGGCCTTCGCGCGAATCCTTGTTCTTTTCAGCCCATTTGTTCAACGCATCTTTGGCCCGATCCTGCAGCGTTTTGCGCAGCACCTGATCGACCTGCAGTTGGTAATTCAGCTGTTGCCACGGCCCGTAAACCCGCAGCGGGATCGGCGTTTTTTGCAGTTGCTCGATCAGTTCACCCCGCCCTTGCCAGCCGCCCGTGACGCGCACGTTAAGTGCCATATCACACTGTTTTCCCGGCATATCGATACTGCCGGCGCCGGTCAGCGCCAGCAAAGGCGAATCCGCCGTCAGGCTGCTGAGTTTGACTATGCCCTGGCTCAGGCTGGCCTGCGCCGAGACGCTTTTGACTTCGGTATAACGCTGATAGCTGTCTTGCCCGCGCACGCTGTTATCGTTGCGCGCCACCGCCTGTTGGATCAATTGCTGAATGTTCAGGCCGTGCAACTGCGCATCCTGCATCGTCAGCTGCGCCGTACCGCGCCAACGGTGCTCAAATGACTGTGAAGAAAGGCGATCGCCGGTCAAATCCCCTTTCATGCTGAATTTGCCGGTCAGCATCTGCGGCATGTCGAAGGCTTTGAGCACCGTGCCGAGCTCAACCTGGTTCAGGGTCGGCTTCACGTTTATCACCGGTTTATTGCCGCGTGCGTCGAGCGATCCCGGCAAGGAGAAATCGCCGCCGGCCAATTGCCCGGCAAGTTTATGCAGCGTCAACAGGCCGCGTTGATTATCCGCCGCGACGGCTAACTGGGTAACGTTCATACCGCGGTAGGTCAACTGCGCCGCCTGCAGATTCAGCTGTGCATTGAAATCGCGCAGCGCTTCCAGGTTCTGCTGCCGATCGTCAACCTGGCTGGCGATTACCGGTGCAGCGGTCACGGCGGGCTGCTCGGCGGTATTGGTGCTGGATTGCCAACCGGAAAGCGCGTCAAGATCGAGATTAGCCGAATTCAGGTTCACCACATAGCCGGGCACCGTCCCCAGGCTGGCGCTGATATCGCCGGTCAACTGGCTGTTATTGGCACTGACGTTCAGCTGGCTGACGGCAATTTGCGCCGGCGTCTGCTTATAGACCACCTGAGCATTACCCTCGCCTTGAATACCGCCGTTCGGAATATCCGCCCCCGACAATTGGTAATTGAACTGGGTCACCTTCGCGCCGATCTGGTGCGGGAACTGCTGCAGATCGATATCGGCCGCCATGCTGAAGGCTAGGTCGCGCTGATCGCGGTTGACCCGGCTGGAAATGTCCAGCTGCGCCTGCCGTTTCTCCGTTTGCTGCAGGGTAAGATTGATGTCCCGGACATTGATTTGCTCGTTGTCGGCACGCTGCCAAATCAACAGGCTGTCCACGACGCGCAGGTTATCGATGTCGAACTTCCAGGCCGCGTCTGCCGCATCAGCGCCGCTGCCGGCCGGCGCAATCGGGGCGTCCACTTGCGAGTGCTCTTCACTGTCGGGCGTGAGGCGAATGACGGCATTTTTCAACATCACCTGTTTCACAAACAGCTGATGCGACAGCAGCGGCAACAGTTTGACGTCAAGACGCATGTTTTCCGCGCTCACCACCGGCGCCTTGGCGCCCGGCGCAGTCAGCGTCATGCGCCCGGCCAAAATGCTGAGCTGCGGCCAGATATGCCAACGCAGGTCGCCTTCGAGCGTTAGCTGGTAGCCGCTCTTCTGCTCGACCTTTTTGACCATGTAACCGCGAAAATCATTCGGATTGACCAGCAGTACCAGCGCGGACATTCCCGCCACCACGACCACCAGTAAAATCGCCAATGTCGTCAGTAATCTTCTCATGCCACCCTCTTGTCAGCGCCACACCGACGGTGCATCCCGCGCCGTTAGTCCTTGTCGATTCGACTGGCTACTGCGCCCTGCTGATCGCGATATTTTGCGTCCTGCCGGCTGTTGTATGGCCGGGCCGCCGGGCCGGACAACGGCTCAAAGCTCAAAGCGCCAATCAGCATCCCCGGCCGCAGCGCCAGCGGCAGCTTGCCGGAGTTGTAAAACTCCAGCACGATGCGCCCGTGCCAACCCGGATCGATACGGTGCGCGGTCACGTGCACCATCAGCCCCAGACGCGCCAGAGAAGAACGGCCGTCGAGCCAACCCACGAGATCGTTCGGCAGCGTCACGGATTCGAACGTCACCGCCAGGGCCAGTTCGCCGGGATGAAGGAAGAACGCCTCGCCTTCCGGCAGGACAATCTCGTCGCTCATCACGCGATCCAGCGCGGCGCTGACTTCGTCTTTCGGCCCGCTAAGATCGATAAAAGGCGCGGTATGGCCGCGGAACACGCGGAACTGATTGCCCAAACGGACATCTACTGTGGCCCCGTTGATGCGTTCGAGCGGCGGGCGCGGGGAAATCACCAGTTTCTCGCTATCCAGCCAGGCTTCTATATCGCGGTCGCACAGTCTCATGTCTTTCTTCTCCATCAAAACGCGTAACTAAACAAAAATTGCCACACAACGGGCGAAAGGTCTACGCCGGGGTGCAAATAGTTGGCCGCCGGCCGGAAATACGCATTTCCGGCCATTAAGCGGCATTATTCAAAGAATTGGCTGATTTTGGCTTTCAGAATATCGATCGCAATGCGGTTTTTGCCGCCGCGCGGGACGATGATATCGGCGTATTGTTTGGAAGGTTCGATAAACTGCAGGAACATCGGACGCACGGTTTTCTGGTATTGCGCCATTACCGAATCCATCGAGCGGCCGCGCTCGTTGACGTCGCGCTTCATGCGGCGCATCAGGCAGATATCGAGCGGCGTGTCGACAAAGATCGAGAAGTTCATCTCCTGGCGCAGGCGGATATCCGTCAGCAGCAAGATCCCTTCCAGAATGATCACTTTTTTAGGTTCGAGATGGACGGTTTCTTTCTTGCGCGTGTGCTCGGTGTAGCTGTACAGCGGCAGTTCGATCGCCTTGCCGGCCTTCAGCATTTGCAGATGCTGGAACAGCAGGTTGTGATCCATGGCGCTCGGGTGGTCATAGTTGGTTTTGACCCGTTCTTCCATGGTCAGGTGAGTCTGGTCTTTATAGTAACTGTCTTCTGGAATAACGCCGATGTGCTCATCGCCGACCTGCTCGCGGAGTTCGCGGTACAACGTGCTGGCAATAAGGCTTTTTCCGGAGGCAGATGCGCCAGCTATACCAATAATGACGCACTGATGCGGATTGTCAGTCATAAAATTAAAGACCTGATTTCGTAATGTGAAGGGGGGAACTAAAACGCGACAATTATAGGGAGTCGCCGGGGATTCCGCCACTGTATATTACGCGGCGGCGGGCGAATTCGGGCTGCTACGCCACGGGCACGCAGCATTTTAAGAATCTCGCGGCTAGGGCAACGCGCCGTAACGGGTTACACTCCCCGGCGCTGACTTTTGCTCCCCGCCCCCTTCATCGGAGATTGATGTGCTGGATTGGTATTTTCTGACTTTTTTCGGCGACAGTATGCTACTGCTGCCCTGCGCGCTGATTCTGTTTTTATTGCTGCTCATCTCTCCCACCACCCGCGCGGCAGGCTGGCAGTGGGCGCTGATCTTCGGATTCACCGGCGGGCTGGTCTGCCTGTCCAAACTGGCCTTTATGGGCTGGGGCATAGGCAGCGAGCGCTATGATTTCACCGGATTCAGCGGCCATTCAGCCCTCGCGGCAAGCATCTGGCCGCCACTGCTCTGGACGTTGACCGGCCGCTTTTCCCACCCAATACGTAGCATCGCTTTGCTGACCGGGTGGATATTGCCTTTCGCCATCGGCGTTTCGCGGCTGGAAATTCGCGTTCACTCGGTATCAGAGGTGATCAGCGGGCTGATTTTAGGCTATCTGGCCAGCGCACTGTTCCTGTGGTTGCAGCGAAGCAAAACGCGCCCGCATCTCTCTTGGCCGCACTTCGCCATCGCGCTGGCCTTGCCATTAGCGCTGATGGGGCAGCGGCAGCCGGCTCCCACCCAGGGGTTGCTGGAGCATATCGCCAAAACGCTGGCGCAGATCGAACGTCCCTATACCCGGGCAGATTTGCACAACCCTGTCCGCATCCCATAAAAAAACCCGGCGTTTAAGCCGGGTTCTTGCTTTGCGATAGGCAGATTACAGCGCGCGGAATGCAATCTCTGTCGGGATCGCCTCGCCCTGCCAATACATCTGCGCAGCCACGCGACCGGCCAGTTGACGATACATTTCGGCGAATTCGCTGTCCGGGCGGCTTATCACGGTCGGCGTACCGCGATCCAGGTCTTCGCGCAGCGAGATATGCAGCGGCATCTGCCCCAGCAGACGGCTGTGGTATTTCTGCACCAGCTTCTCGGCGCCGCCGGTGCCGAAGATCGGCTCATGGTGACCGCAGTTGCTGCAGATGTGCACGCTCATGTTCTCCACGATGCCCAGCACCGGCACATGCACTTTCTCGAACATCACGATGCCCTTGGCGGCATCCAGCAAAGCGATATCCTGCGGGGTGGTAACCACCAGCGCGCCGGTCACCGGAATGTTCTGCGACAGCGTCAGCTGGATGTCGCCGGTGCCCGGCGGCATGTCCAGCACCAGGTAATCCAGATCCGGCCACAGCGTATCCTGCAGCAGTTGCATCAGCGCCTTGCTGGCCATCGGGCCGCGCCACACCATGGCGTTGTCGTCGGTCACCAGGTAACCGATGGAGTTGGTCGCCAGGCCGTGCGCCACGATCGGCGCCATGTGCTGACCGTCCGGCGAAGTCGGCCGCTCGTGTTCGGTGCCCAGCATATTGGGGATCGACGGGCCGTAAATGTCGGCGTCCAGAATACCGACCTTGGCCCCTTCGGCGACCAGCGCCAGCGCCAGGTTGACGGCGGTGGTGGATTTCCCCACCCCGCCTTTGCCGGAGCTGACGGCGATGATATTGCGCACGCCTTTGATCCCGGCCTGGCCGTTGGCACGCTTCAGCGTCGTGATATCGTGTTTTAGCTTCCAGTCGATGGCGCCGGCGCCGGTCACGCGCAGCAATTCGGGGCCGACGCTCGCCTGCAGCGCCTCAAAACCGCTCTGCCAGGCAAACGGCATCGTCAGTTCGATATGCAGCACATCGTCCAGCAACGCGCAGTGATGGATGGCCTTCAATGCGGTCAGGTTGTTTTTCAACGTCGGGTGTTCAAAGGCGGCCAGTACACCGGTCACCAGGGCGCGCAGAACTTCGGGGTTGGTCTGCTCAGGGGATTTTGCGTTCATCCCGGCTCCTTGATTTTGAATGGGTAGCTTCCGGCTAAGCATATCAGAACTGCGCTGCCGCTGGCGCATATAACCTGCAAGAAACCGCCCTAGCAGCGAAGGGCGCGATCGGTTAACATCGAAGGCCCTTTTATTCATTACAGAAAGCAAGTTCTCACTATGGCTCAAGTCGCGAAAAAATTATTGGTGACGTGCGCGCTACCGTACGCAAATGGTTCCATCCATCTCGGCCACATGCTCGAGCACATCCAGGCGGATATCTGGGTGCGTTACCAACGAATGCGCGGCCACGAAGTGCATTTCATCTGCGCGGACGACGCGCACGGCACGCCGATCATGCTGAAAGCGCAGCAACTGGGCGTGAAACCGGAAGAAATGATCGCGGAGATGAGCCAGGAGCACCAACAGGATTTCGCCGGCTTTGGCATCAGCTATGACAACTACCATTCGACCCATAGCGATGAAAACCGCGAGCTGTCCACCCTGATTTACAGCCGCTTGAAAGAAAACGGTTTTATCAAGAACCGCACCATTTCTCAGCTGTACGATCCGGAGAAAGGCATGTTCCTGCCGGACCGTTTCGTGAAAGGCACCTGCCCGAAATGCAAATCGCCCGATCAGTACGGCGACAACTGCGAAGTGTGCGGCACCACCTACAGCCCGACGGAACTGATCGATCCGAAGTCCGTGGTTTCCGGCGCGACGCCGGTGATGCGCGACTCCGAACACTTCTTCTTCGACCTGCCGGCCTTCAGCGAAATGCTGCAGGCGTGGACGCGCTCCGGCGCGCTGCAAGAGCAAGTGGCGAACAAGATGCAGGAGTGGTTCGAATCCGGCCTGCAGCAGTGGGACATCTCCCGCGATGCGCCTTACTTCGGCTTCGAGATCCCGGATGCGCCGGGCAAATACTTCTACGTCTGGCTGGACGCGCCGATCGGCTACATGGGCTCCTTCAAGAACCTGTGCGACAAGCGCGGCGATCTGGACTTCGACGAGTTCTGGCGCAAAGACTCCACTACCGAGCTGTATCACTTTATCGGCAAGGACATCGTCTACTTCCACAGCCTGTTCTGGCCGGCGATGCTGGAAGGCAGCAACTTCCGCAAACCGACCAACCTGTTCGTGCACGGCTACGTGACGGTGAACGGCGCCAAAATGTCCAAGTCGCGCGGCACCTTCATCAAGGCCGGCACCTACCTGCAGCATCTGGACGCCGACTGCCTGCGCTATTACTACGCCGCCAAGCTCTCTTCACGCATTGATGACATCGATCTCAATCTGGAAGACTTCGTGCAGCGCGTAAACGCGGATATCGTCAACAAGGTGGTGAACCTGGCGTCGCGCAACGCCGGCTTTATCAACAAACGCTTCGGCGGCAAGCTGGCCGACAGCCTGGCCGATCCGGCGCTGTACCAGACCTTCGTCGACGCGGCGCAGAGCATCGCCGACGCTTACGCCGGCCGCGAGTTCAGCCGCGCGATCCGCGAAATCATGGCGCTGGCCGATCTGGCCAACCGTTACGTGGATGAGCAGGCACCTTGGGTGGTGGCGAAGGAAGAAGGCCGCGACGCCGATCTGCAGGCCATCTGCTCGATGGGCATCAACCTGTTCCGCGTGCTGATGACTTACCTGAAGCCGGTGCTGCCTTCGCTGACCGAACGCGCCGAAGCGTTCCTCAATGCCGAGCTGAGCTGGGACACGATCCCGCAGCCGCTGCTGGGCCATCAGGTGAACGCATTCAAAGCGCTGTTCAACCGCATCGATCTGGACAAGGTCAGCGAGATGGTCAACGCCTCGAAGGAAGACATGGCCGCCGCCAAACCGGTGACAGGTCCATTGGCCGATGATCCGATCCAGGAAACCATCGCCTTCGACGACTTCGCCAAGGTGGACATGCGCATCGCCCTGATCAAGAGCGCCGACTTTGTCGAAGGCTCTGACAAACTGCTGAAACTGCAGCTGGACCTGGGCGGCGAATCGCGCCAGATCTTCTCCGGCATTCGCTCCGCTTACCCGGATCCGAAAGCGCTGGAAGGCCGCCTGACCATCATGGTCGCCAACCTGGCGCCGCGCAAAATGCGTTTCGGCGTTTCGGAAGGCATGGTGATGGCGGCGGGCCCCGGCGGGAAAGAGATCTTCCTGCTGAGCCCGGACAGCGGCGCACAGCCTGGCATGCAGGTCAAGTAACCGCACCGGCGCGTTACATCAAGGGTCGAGCTTGCTCGGCCCTTTTTTATTACCCCGTCCCCAGCGTTATAAACAGTAAGAAAAAGTCATAACCGCTCTGATTCCCTCGTCCGCCGCATCCCGCTATGATGCTCTGCAACAACAAATAGACGTCCAGATAGAAAGACTGCTATAACAGACCTTCACCGGGACCGTTTACCCGCTTTTTTGGAGCCTATAATAATGAAAAACCTCAAGACTTCGCTGCTCGCCCTCAGCCTTCTGGCCGCCCTGCCGTTGCAGGCGGCGGAAAACGCCGCCGTGCCGGCCGCCATCGCTCAGCATCAGGGGCCGGTGCGCATCGCGGTGATCCGCAACCTCGGATCCGACGACAACACCACGCAATTTTTGGCGGGCGCCATTCAGGAAGGACGCAAGCTGGGCTTCAAGGTGGACACCTTCCTCAGCAACGGCGACGACGCGCGCTTCCAGGACTTCGTCAACCAGGCTATCAGCCAGAAATATGACGGCATCATTCTCTCGCAGGGGCGAGCCCCCTATTCCACCGAGCTGGTCAAACGCATCGCGGCGGCCGGCATCGCCGTCGCGGCTTTCGATACCGACGTCAGCGGCAGCGTTCCCGGCGTCACCGTCTCGCAGCAGGACGACGCTTCGCTGGCCAACGCCTCCTTCGGCCAGCTGGTGAAGGATTTCAACGGCCAGGCCAATATCATCAAACTCTGGGTGGCCGGCTTCCCGCCGATGGAACGCCGCCAGGCCGCCTATCAGCAGCTGCTGAAACAGCATCCGGGCATTCACGAGCTGGAATCGATCGGCGCGGTCTCCTCCGACGTACAGGGCGATACCGCCAATAAAGTGGGCGCGGTGCTGGCGAAATACCCGAAAGGCAAGATCGACGCCATCTGGGGCACCTGGGATGCCTTTACCCAGGGCGCTTACAAGGCGTTGAAGGAGAACGGGCGTACCGAAATCAAGCTGTACAGCATCGATATTTCCAACCAGGACTTGCAGTTGATGCGCGAAGCCGGCAGCCCGTGGCAGGTCAGCGTGGCGGTGGATCCGAAGCTTATCGGCGCGATCAACCTGCGCCTGGTGGCCAACAAGATCGCCGGGGAAAGCACGCCGGACAGCTATCAGTTCAAAGCGACGGTCATTCCGCAGGCGCTGTTACAGGCGCAGCCGGGGCCGGTCAACGTCGCCGGGCTGGCAAAGATCATCCCCGGCTGGGGCAGCAGCAGCGACTTCGTGCAGCCGTGGTTCGCCACGCTGCAGGCCGAACACGGTAAATAATGCTTTTTTTGACGAGGCTGGCGACGCAGCCTCTGTTTTTAAACTAATTATCGGCTTTCCCCTTCCGTCCTCGCCAAAATACGCTATGTTATCTGCATTACCCAATAACTGTATGCATAAACAGGCTTCGAATGAAGGGATTTCCCCCGCTGATCAACGTACTGCTGGCCAGTTCGCTGGTGTTGACCATCGGCCGCGGCGTGACGCTGCCGTTCATCACTATCTACCTCACCGAGCATTTCCATCTGCTGCCGAAGAGCGTGGGCGTGATCCTGGGTGTCAGCCTGACCCTCGGCATCCTTGCGAGCCTGTACGGCGGCTATCTGGTAGACAAATTCAGCAAGAACCGCCTGATCCTGCTGTCGATTTTATTGTTTGCGCTGAGCTTCTTCGCCCTTCCCTGGATCCCGCGCCCCGGCGGCGTGATCGTGGTGCTGGCGATCCTGCATACCTGTTATTCGGTGCTGAGCATCACCATTAAGGCCTGCTTCGCCGACTGGCTGCCGGTCGAGCAGCGCATCAAGGCTTTCTCAATCAACTACACATTGGTCAACGTCGGCTGGGCGATCGGCTCTGCGCTCGGCGTCCTGGTGGCCGGGCTTAGCCCACTGCTGCCGTTTTACCTGTCGGGCGGGTTGGCGCTGGCGACGGTGGCGGCGCTCAGCCTGCGCTTGCGCGGCCAGGAACAGCGCCCAACGCCAACCGCCAGCGTACCGGCCGCGCTCCCCAACTTCCGCCAGACGCTGACTATCCTGCACAGCGATCGGCGGCTGATCTACTTCACTCTCGGCAGCACCCTGGGCGCCGTGGTGTTCGGTCAGTTCACCGGCTATCTGTCGCAGTACCTGATCACCGTCTCCAGCGCCGAGTTTGCCTACAAAATCATCGGGCTGGTGATGATTGTCAACGCCAGCATCGTCATCGCCCTGCAATACCTGCTCAGCCGCGGCATGCGCCAGGAAAACATGCTGCGCTGGCTGGTGCTGGGCACGCTGTTTTTCATCATCGGGCTGCTTGGTTTCATGGTGGCCGGCCAGGCGGTCTGGCTATGGCTGGCGGCGATGGCGGTATTTACCCTCGGCGAAATCATCGTTATCCCGGTAGAGTACATGTTTATCGACTTTATCGCGCCGCCGCACCTGAAAGGCAGCTACTATGGGGTACAAAATCTCAGCGCGCTGGGCGGCGCCATCAACCCGGTGCTGTGCGGGGTGCTGCTCAGCTATGCCGCACCGCCGTGGATGTTCGTGATGCTGATCGTCGCGGCGCTGCTCAGCCTGCTGTTTTTCTTTTGCGGTTATCGAACATCACCGGATGATTGCACGGGGTATGCAAAACGCTAGCCCCCTCTTCTACTACGTTGGACTGAAAAAGCTCAATGACGGGAAAAGAATGTGATAAGCCATGTTGGAACGATGGTAGTCTTAATCCTAAAAAGGCAGCGGCAAGCTGCTCATGCTTGTAACATGGCCCTATTCATATGAAAATCTGCCACGGCAAAATCGGAATATACCCTTCTATAGCAAAGCAAGTTAAAATCAAAGTGTTAATCGTTATTTTGCCCTAAAATGCCGCAATTAAGCCCATTGCTGGCAACACAATATGAAGCACACAGCGTTTTGGTAGCTGCAAACCAAGGGCGGTAGCGTGCTTAAGCCGTTTCTCTGCTCGTCAGCAGCCTCATTGTGGATCGATTCAAACGGTGCCGGGGCTGCTCTGCGGAGGGGAACTGTAGTGATATCATCCATACTATGCCCGGTCTCACCTATATATTTAGTCAACGAGTAGCTTTCTGGTCAGCGCCTCTGCGCAATAGCCCAGAGATAACCTGCACTGTAAGCTTTTAAAAATCATGTTTGATAAACCGGCTCAAACATGGCGGGCTCGAACCGGATTCATTAAAGACAGGAGTGGAGATGAGCAAGTTGAAGGCGATTATCCCGGTGGCAGGACTGGGAATGCGAATGTTACCGGCGACCAAAGCCATCCCTAAAGAAATGCTGCCCATTGTCGATAAACCTGTCATTCAATTCATTGTTAATGAATGCGCCCAGGCAGGTATCGAAGAAATTATCCTCGTTACCCACTCATCAAAGAATGCGATAGAGAATCATTTTGATACGTCGTTCGAGCTGGAAGCGATGCTCGAATCACGAGTAAAACGCCAGCTATTGGATGAGGTTCAATCTATCTGCCCGAAAGGCGTCAAGTTGATGCATGTTCGCCAAGGTCAGCCCAAGGGGCTGGGACATGCGGTACTCTGCGCTAAACCGATTGTCGGCAATTCGCCGTTTGTAGTGTTATTGCCAGATGTGATTATCGATGACGTTTTGGCCGATCCACGCCAGGATAACCTGGCAAAAATGATAAACAGATTTAATGACACTGGGGTCAGCCAGGTATTGATTAAGCAAGGCGATGCCGAAATGTTGCATAATTATTCTGCTGTAGAATGCGATAAGCAATGCCTGAAGCCCGGTGAAGGTGCCACCATCTTGTCCCTGATCGAGAAACCGGAAAAAGAAGCTATCTCACAGGCCAATTATGCCGCTGTCGGTCGATACGTGCTCTCTTCCGACATCTGGCCTATTCTAGAGAAAACGGAACCTGGCGCCTGGGGGCGGATACAACTGACGGATGCAATTGCCAATCTGCTTGATAAGTATCCTGTTGAAGCCCTCCGTTTAAAGGGTGAGTCTTACAACTGCGGTGAGAAAATCGGCTATATGCAGGCCTTTTTAACTTATGCTATGCGTCACCCCAACCAGGGAGAAGAGTTCAGCCATTGGCTGCAACAATGGTCTTCTGCCGCTGGGTGATTAGTGTAAAATTCATACCAGAAGCGATCAGACGGCACCACAGTACGCAGTTGACGTCAAACCTGACGCTGTATAGAGAACTGAATGCTACTAAATAGAACAAATAATCCTTTTCTGTTTTACTTCGGCTGGGAACGCATTTCTCTGTAAAACCGGAAGACCTACCAGATTATTTGTAATGATATTTACATTGAAAGTGATGATAACTAGATGGCTAACCGACAACTTAAATTAATTTCCATACTCGTTTCGCTTAGTATGCTCAGCGGCTGTACCGTTATTCCGGGTACACATCTTTCCACCTCAGGAAAAAATGTTGTAAAACAAGATGATGCTGATTACAAAATCGATGACCTGGTCAATATTTACCCACTAACGCCCAAGCTAATCGAGAAAATGCGGCCGATTCCCGTCGTCGCTCAACCTAACTCCTCTCTCGATAACGCTCTACGCAGTTACGAATATAAAATTGGTGTTGGCGATGTCCTCAACGTAACAGTTTGGGATCACCCAGAGCTGACAACGCCTGCAGGCCAGTACCGCAGTGCCAGCGATACCGGGAACTGGGTGCATTCAGACGGCACGATATTCTATCCTTATATCGGCAAGGTCAGGGTTGTCGGCAAAACCGTGACGCAAATCCGCACTGAAATAGCTAATCGCCTGGCGCAATATATCGAGAGCCCGCAAGTGGATGTCAGCATCGCTGCCTTCCGTTCGCAAAAAGCCTACGTGACCGGCGAAGTCGCTAAATCAGGCCAGCAGCCTATCACTAACGTGCCGCTAACGATTCTCGACGCGATCAATAACGCAGAAGGCCTGACCGAGAATGCCGACTGGCGTAACGTTATTCTCACCCACAATGGCAAAGAAGAACGTATCTCTCTGCAACAGCTCATGCAGAATGGCGATTTGATGCAAAACCGGCTGCTGTATCCGGGTGATATTCTCTACATCCCGCGTAACGACGATCTGAAAGTCTTCGTGATGGGTGAAGTGAAAAATCAATCGACCCTGAAGATGGATCGCAGCGGTATGACCCTGACCGAAGCCTTAGGCAACGGCAACGGCCTGGAGCAAAATATCGCTGACGCTACCGGCATCTTTGTTATCCGCCCTCTTCGCGGAACGCAAGGGAAAAAGCTGGCGGATATCTATCAGTTGAACTTGTCGGATGCAACCGCCTTTGTGATGGGCGCCGAGTTCCGTCTACAGCCTTATGACGTGGTCTATGTGACAGCAGCGCCTATCGCAAGATGGAACCGTCTGATTGGCCAACTCTACCCAACCATAGAAAGCTTCAACAATCTGAGCGAAGGTTCGTTGCGTATTCGTAACTGGCCGTAGAGGTAGCTATGTTTGATTCGATTCTCGTCGTATGTGTGGGGAATATTTGCCGTTCGCCGACTGGCGAACGGATGTTAAAACGTCTTCTGCCCCATAAAAAAATCGCCTCTGCGGGTCTAGGGGCCATGGTCGGCCATCCAGCAGACCCTTCAGCTATGGCTGTTGCCGAACAAAACGGCCTATCGCTGGAGCACCATTCAGGCACCCAACTGACTAAAGAACTCTGCCGCGAATATTCCCTTATCTTGGTCATGGAGAGGAAACACATCGACGGCGTCTGCCGATTGGCGCCTGAAGTCAGGGGGAAAACCATGCTTTTTGCTCACTGGCTTGCGCAAAAGGACATCCCCGATCCCTATGGGAAAAGCGCCGAGGCGTTTGATTTCGTCTATCGCCAACTGGACGAATCGGCAAAGAAATGGGCAACTGTTTTAAATAAATAACCAGAGATGACAATGACAGACAATATTCGTAGCCGAAGCACAGACAATAGAAGTGAAGAGATCGACCTCGGTCGTTTGTTCGGTACATTGATAGATAATCGCTGGCTTATTATTGCAATCACGGCATTATTTTCTGTAGCCAGTATCATTTATGTACTATTTTCAACGCCCGTATATCAGGCGGATGCATTGGTCCAGGTGGAACAGAATGCTGGCAATTCAATTCTGAACAACTTGTCTGAAATGCTTCCTAACAGCCAGCCGATGTCCAGCACTGAAATCGAGTTGATCAAATCTCGACTGGTAACAGGCAAAACGGTTGACGATCTCGATCTGGAAACGGTGATAGAGCAAAAATACTTTCCGATCTTTGGCCGAGGCTGGGCTCGTCTGACCAATGAAGAGCCGGCACAGATCGCCTTGTCTCGTTTCACTGTGCCAGAATATATGCTGGATAAACCTCTGGAACTCACCGTTGTCAACGACAAAGAGTATGTGCTGGATTTCGATGGCACCGAGGTTCTCAAAGGCCAGATCGGGCAGTTTGCGCAAGCCCACGGCGTCACGCTGCTGGTCAGCTCCTATCTCGGTAAACCTGGCACCGTATTCACGCTAACACGTGTACCACAGCTTTCCGCTATCAACGCTCTGCTGAAATCACTGGTTGTTGAAGATAAAGGCAAGGATACCGGTGTCTTGGCCTTGAGCTTTACAGGGGAAAATGCGTCTTCGGTACGAAAAATTCTCGACAGCATCACCAGGAATTACCTGCTGCAAAACGTCGAGCGTAAATCTGAAGAAGCGGGTAAGAGCCTGCAGTTTCTTGAAAAACAGCTTCCCGATGTTCGCAGTTCACTCGATGCGGCGGAAAGTAAGCTTAATCAGTTCCGCCAAGCCAATGACTCTGTAGATTTGTCTTTGGAAGCCAAGTCGGTTCTCGATACCATTGTTTCCGTTGAATCCCAGCTGAATGAATTGACCTTCAAAGAAGCGGAGATTTCCAAGCTCTACACGAAGGAACACCCTGCCTATCGCGCACTATTGGAAAAACGCAAGACACTGCAAAACGAGAAAGAGAAACTGAACAAACGCGTTTCAGGCATGCCTAAAACGCAGCAAGAGATTCTGAAATTAACCCGTGATGTTCAGGCTGGGCAAGAGATTTACATGCAGTTGCTGAACAAACAGCAGGAACTCGGCATCACCAAAGCGAGCACCGTAGGTAATGTCCGCATTGTCGACTCGGCTGTGACCCAATTACGCCCTGTCGCGCCGAAGAAAACGCTGATTGTCTTGTTAGTGACGATCGTCGGTTTTATTGTCTCTTCAGCACTCGTTCTCTTGAAAAATATGCTGCATCGCGGCGTAGAAAACTCAGAAGAATTGGAAGAGCGCGGTATCAATGTGTATGCCAGTATTCCTCTGTCTGAGTGGCAACAAAAGTCAGACCGTGAAACGTTACTGCGGGGCGGCAAAAAGAAAAACACGCGTTCAGATTCACTGCTGGCAATAGGCAACCCTGCCGACCTGGCCATTGAAGCGATTCGCAGCCTGCGAACCAGCCTTCACTTCGCCATGCTCGAATCAAAAAACAATATCTTAATGATTTCCGGGGCAAGTCCTAATATTGGTAAAACATTTGTCAGCATAAACCTGGCAGCCGTTATTGCCCAATCAGGACAACGTATACTGGTCATCGACGCCGACATGCGTAAAGGCTACTCACACGCCCTGCTTAACGTCAATTGGAATAATGGTCTCTCTGATATCCTGTCCGGGCAGACTACCGCTGAGCAAGCCGTGCGAAAAACCAGCGTTGATAATATGGACTTTATTCCACGTGGCCAGATCCCGCCGAACCCATCTGAGTTGTTGATGAATGATCGCTGCAGTGCGTTATTAAAATGGGCTAGTGAACATTATGATATCGTGCTGATCGATACGCCTCCGGTGCTTGCCGTGACTGACTCTTCGATTATCGGGCGCATGGCGGGTACTGTTCTGATGGTAGCGCGCTTCGGCGTCAACACCGCTAAAGAAATTGAAGTCAGTATCAACCGTTTCCAACAGAATGGGATCGATACTCGCGGCGTCATTCTCAACGCCATTGAAAAGCGCGCCAGTAGCTACTACGGCGGCTATGGATATTATAACTACAGTTACAAAAACAATAGCTAATAGTCTATTATGCACCCGCGAATTTTATATTCCGGGTGCAATTTGTGTTTATCCCGCACTGAGCAAAAAAATAATTATTAATAGAGCCCCCTTTCACTTCGGAGTGTTGATGAAAAGATATACTGTTTTGGATAGTTTTAGGGGAATATGTGCGCTTTGTGTGGCTTTACATCATCTGAATGTCACTGGCAGCATTACTGAATGGGCTATATTTAGAAATTCCACCTATATGGTTGAATTCTTCTTTATCCTTAGCGGTTTTGTATTAACTCACAGTTATTTTAGCCGAGACTTCAACAAAATCACTCTGGCTAATTTCGTCATCAGCCGCAGTTTTAGACTTTTCCCACTTCATATTATTATGCTGCTCGTATTCCTGCTTTTCGAGTTTGGGAAACTCGCTGCTCAAAATTATGGATTTTACTTTAATAAGCCGGCATTTACGGAACTGAGTGCACCAACGGAATTCATTCCTAATCTGTTGCTGCTGCAATCCTGGATTCCTTCCGCCGAGAGTCTCTCCTTTAACTACCCTTCATGGAGCATCAGTGTAGAGTATTACCTTTATCTTGTTTTTGGTGGCGTCCTCTTCTTCAGCAATGACAGGAAAAGTATCGCAATCGCGCTATTCGCACTGCTGTCAGTATGGGGTTTTTACTCTTTGCTGAGTCATAATCTATTGCTTAAAGATGATGCATTCCGCGGTATCTCTTGTTTCTTTTTTGGCTCGCTCATTTACTTTATTCACTCAAGAATAGCCAATATAAATATCAACAAGTATGTGGCGTCTCTACTGGAAATGGCCATTATCCTTGCCTGTTTCTTCTGTATGACTTTACCTATCGAAAACAAGGGTGTTACCGTCAGTATACTGTATGGCTTAGCTATTATTATTTTCTCTGGTGAATTCGGTATCTTCTCGTCATTGTTAAAATCGACGTTCTTCCAAAACTTGGGTAAACATTCATTTTCCATTTATATGACCCATGCAGCAATAATTTTCCTGATGGTCAGTGGCGCGATGATACTATCAAAACTATTGGGCGTTGAACTAAGCTACTCTCAAACTAATCCGTACGGAAATCCAATAAGATATATAAACCTAGGCAATGCTACGATTAACAACATCCTTGTTTTTTGTTTTCTTGCCGTCATTCTATTCGTATCGAAGCTGTCATACGATAGCATTGAAAAAAGATCCATAAGATATGGAAAGAAATGCCAAATAAATCACACAGTGCAAAATGATACTAACCAGCAGTCTACTCAGTAATTTTCACTGAATTGAAACAGAATATTAGATATTCATGCGCAGAGCTTTGCAATGAAAATAATGCGAACGTATCTTCCAAATAGATTTTTACTGCTTTTTTTATTTATCTCTTTCTTTTCGGGTGTCGTGAGTCTGGCATCCGTAGTATTGAATATGGCCATATTGAAGCTTTGGAAAGAAGCCTTCATGGCCTTAATGTTGGTTGTTGCCATTTGCTACTCAGGTGGCCGAATCAGTGCAAAATCAATCATACCGACAATAATACTTTTAGCTATTCTCATCTTTGCGATTCTCACTATCGCGACAAATTTCAACAGTAAAAATTTTATTGTTTTTTATCAGTTGAAGTTTGATGTACTGCCAATGCTTTTTTTAATCGCAGTATTGATCATTTTATCTAAACAATCGCTGCAGGATCTCGAAGCCCTCTGCATGAGCGTTGCCAAGATGATGTTTTTCTTGGGCGGGCTCAATGCCGTTGCGATTATTCTTCAGCAACTTTTCCCAGATTCCTTCATGGGGCTACTTGGCTTAAGCGCCGGTGAATGGGGAAGTGACAGCGGCGTTCGATTAAACTCGACCGAAGGCAATATCCGGGCCATCGGGTTCCAGCTTGCTTTCACCATGTCCGGTGTGCTCATGTTTTTCTGCTTGGTTGTGTCATTCGAAGCACGGAAGCTATTCGCAGGTAAACGCTGGCCATTGTTCTTCTCGCCGTTATTTATCGTTGCCATCATCTGCACAACATATAAGACAGCCATTTTGGCTGCATTGGTGTATTTGCTGACTAAAGTGATTGAGTTTCTATTCAGAAGAACGTCGGGCATTATCGTGTTCTGCATGGGGCTCGTCATATTCTCAATGTTCTGTTACTCAACGCATAGCTATGATGTCTATGAAATTGTTAGAAAATATAATGAAAATGCGGCGTACAACTCAATTTACCTGCGCGTCTGGGAACATTTAAAGATCCTCTCAGACCTGGACTCAACGGGAAAAATTCTTTTCGGTGCAGGCTTGGGTCTGAATGGTACCTTCGGTCTCGATAAGTCACTCTATGGAATACAAGCAATACCTATTGATAGCGCCTATATCTATATGGTCAGCAACTATGGATTTGTTGGCTTCTTCACTTATCTTGCTCTGATGGTCTACTTGCAATTCAAGTTGTACAAGATCAAGCATTTTGACATTTTCGGCGCCAGATATTTTGTGTTCTTTACGCTCACTATCGAACTGTTCTATAACCTTGGACTCGGAAACTTCCCGAACAACATTCTGCTGATACTGTTCGTCGCCATTCCATTTGTGCTTCATAGGAAGTCTTTGGACGAGCAACGCGCGCTTAATTCTGCAGGTGTGGAACACCAACCCTATTGAGATCGCCTTTATCTTTATATTGTTACAAACCAGCAACACTCTGCTCATGAACAATGCATGCAGAGGGTTGCTGGTTTGCTCTCCTCTTACCCCCCCTCCTTGCTGCACTCCTCCCTGTCATGATTTTTTGTGAGCTATAGCACACTGCCCAACTTAATTGTATGATGAATGCATCAGTTAAACGGGAAAAGACAATGGCCAACGTGCTCACACTGTGCTGGAAATACCTGAGAGCCCTGCTCCTCATCTATCTTTGTCTGTTCGTCGGCAACGCGCTGGCGGCGCTGCTGCCGTTCGCCATTCCCGGCAGCATCCTCGGCATGCTGCTGCTGTTCGCCCTGCTCTCTACCCAAATTATGCCGGCCAAATGGGTCAAACCCGGCTGCCATTTGCTGATCCGCTACATGGTGCTGCTGTTCGTGCCGATCGGCGTCGGGGTGATGAAATACTATGACCAGATCGTCGCGCATCTGGGCCCACTGGTTATTTCTTGCCTCATCAGCACGCTGATGGTGCTGGTGGTGGTCGGCTATACCTCACACTATTTTCACCGCGAGCGTCGCATCGTCGGTAAGCCCGACGACACGGAGGGTAACCCATGATCCATGAAATCTGGTGGTCGCTGCCGCTAACGCTGGCGGTCTATTTCGCCGCGCGCTGGCTGGCGCGTAAGCTGAACATGCCACTGCTCAACCCGCTGCTGGTGTCCATGGCGGTGATCATCCCGCTGCTGCTACTCACCGGCATCTCCTATGAGCGCTACTTTCAGGGCAGCAAAATCCTCAACGATCTGCTGCAGCCGGCGGTCGTCGCGCTGGCCTTCCCGCTGTATGAACAGCTGCACCAGATCCGCGCGCGCTGGAAGTCGATTATCGCGGTGTGCTTCATCGGCAGCCTGACCGCCATGATCAGCGGCGGCGCCATCGCCCTGTGGCTGGGCGCCACGCCGGAAATCGCCGCCTCTATCCTGCCGAAATCGGTCACTACGCCGATCGCCATGGCCGTCGCGGACTCGCTCGGCGGCATTCCGGCGATCAGCGCGGTCTGTGTCATTTTCGTCGGTATCCTCGGCGCCGTGCTCGGCCATACGCTGTTCAACCTGTTGAAAATCACCACCCACTCGGCGCGCGGCCTGGCGATGGGCACCGCATCCCACGCGCTGGGCACCGCACGCTGCGCGGAGATGGACTACCAGGAAGGCGCTTTCGGCTCGCTGGCGCTGGTGATCTGCGGCATTATCACCTCGCTGCTGGCGCCGTTCCTGTTCCCGGTGCTGCTGCATCTGTTCGGTTGAATACGTTGAAACTTGCGATACATCTCGCATTTATGTATCTCATTGCATTAATTTCATCGATTAAGAGACATTAATCACACTTTAATGTCTCTGGCCTGCCTAGAATGTTATCCCGTTAACCTGTAGAGAGACTTTCTATGCATCCGCGTTTTCACACCGCGTTCAGCGCACTGCCCGCGACACTGCAATCCGCCCTGCAGCCCTATCTGGACGCGCCTGACTTTCCGGCGATGTTCACGGCCGAGCAAGCGGCGGCGATCCGCACAGGCTGCGGACTGGACGATGATGCGCTGGCATTCGCGCTGCTGCCGCTGGCGGCGGCCTGCTCGTTAACCCCAATATCGCACTTCCACGTCGGTGCCATCGCACGCGGGCAAAGTGGCAACCTCTATTTCGGTGCCAATATGGAATTCAGCGGCGCACCGCTGCAGCAAACCGTGCATGCGGAACAGTGCGCGGTTACCCATGCCTGGCTGCGCGGTGAACCGGCACTGGCTTCGGTCACCGTCAACTACACGCCGTGCGGCCATTGCCGTCAGTTTATGAATGAGCTGAACAGCGGCGGCGATCTGCAGATCCGTCTGCCGGGCCGCGCGCCGGCCACGCTGGCGGACTATCTGCCGGACGCCTTCGGCCCGAAAGATCTGGATATCGCTTCGCTGCTGATGGACAAGGTCGATCACGGCCACCGGCTGGCGCTGGACGATGCGTTGACGCAGGCGGCGCTGGCGGCGGCCAATCAGAGCCACGCACCGTACAGCAACGCCCACAGCGGCGTGGCGCTGGAAACGCAGGACGGTAACCTCTACGCCGGCCGCTATGCAGAAAACGCCGCCTTCAACCCGAGCCTGCCGCCGTTGCAGGCCGCGCTGATCCTGCTGAACCTCTCCGGCGGCGATTGTCTGAACATCCGCCGCGCCGTGCTGGTCGAACCGCAAGAGGCGATCCTCAGCCAGTGGGACGCCACCCGCGCCACGCTGGCGGCACTGGGCTGCCAAAACGTCAGCCGCGCCGCGTTCTAAGCGCACCACGGCGGAGCCATCCGGTTCCGCCGCTAACAGCCCCGCCCGCCAAATACAATGCCCCAACGCCGCCAGAGAGACTTTCTTTAGTTAAAAAATCATTTGATTGTCGATAATTACGCCAACCTGGTTCATCATCTGGCAACAAATGCTGTACATCTTCTCTTTATCTCTTAGGATCGTCGGCAATAAAGTTATCTGATACGTGAAGAGTAAAACTGATGGAACTAGAATACGAAAGCAAACGCCCGCTCTACATCCCTTACGCCGGCCCGATTCTGCTGGAATTTCCGCTGCTGAACAAAGGCAGCGCTTTCACCGAGGAAGAACGTAGCCACTTCAACCTGCACGGCCTGCTGCCGGAAGCGGTGGAAACCATCGAAGAACAGGTGGAACGCGCCTACCGTCAGTATCAGGATTTCAAGAACGATAACGACAAGCACATCTACCTGCGCAACATCCAGGACACCAACGAAACCCTGTTCTACCGCCTGCTGGACTCGCACCTGAGCGAGATGATGCCGATCATCTACACCCCGACCGTCGGCGAGGCCTGTGAGCACTTCTCCGATATCTACCGCCGCGCGCGCGGGCTGTTCATCTCCTACCCGAACCGCGATCGCATCGATGACATGCTGCAAAATGCCACCAAGCAGAACGTCAAGGTGATCGTGGTCACCGACGGCGAGCGCATTCTCGGTCTGGGCGACCAGGGTATCGGCGGCATGGGTATCCCCATCGGCAAACTGTCGCTGTACACCGCCTGCGGCGGCATCAGCCCGGCCTACACGCTGCCGGTGGTGCTGGACGTCGGCACCAACAACCCGCAGCGCCTCAACGATCCGCTGTACATGGGCTGGCGCCATCCGCGCATCTCCGGCGAGGAGTACCACGCCTTCGTCGAAGAGTTTATTCAGGCGGTCAAACGCCGCTGGCCGAACGTGCTGCTGCAGTTCGAAGACTTCGCGCAGAACAACGCCACCCCGCTGTTGAATCGCTACCGCGATGAGATCTGCTGCTTCAACGATGACATTCAGGGCACTGCCGCAGTGACCCTCGGCAGCCTGATCGCCGCCAGCCGCGCCGCCGGCAGCCAGCTGCGCGATCAGACCGTCACCTTCCTCGGTGCCGGTTCCGCCGGCTGCGGCATCGCCGAGCAGATCATCGCGCAGATGAAGTCCGAAGGCTTGAGCGAAGACGAAGCGCGCGCCCGCGTGTTCATGGTCGACCGCTTCGGCCTGCTGACCGACAAACTGCCGAACCTGCTCGATTTCCAGAGCAAGCTGGTGCAGAAGAGCGACAACCTGGCCGGTTGGGAAACCGCCAGCGACGCCATTTCGCTGCTGGACGTGGTGCGCAATGCCAAGCCGACCATTCTGATCGGCGTGTCCGGCCAGCCGGGGCTGTTTACCGAAGAGCTGATCCGCGAAATGCATAAGCACTGCGAGCGCCCTATCGTGATGCCGCTGTCCAACCCGACCTCGCGCGTGGAAGCCCGTCCGGAAGACATCATCAACTGGACCGACGGCGCCGCCCTGGTAGCGACCGGCAGCCCGTTCGCACCGGTGAGCTATAAAGAGCAGCTGTACCCGATCGCCCAGTGCAACAACTCCTACATCTTCCCCGGGATTGGTCTCGGCGTGCTGGCCTCCGGCGCCACCCGCGTCACCGACGCCATGCTGATGGCTGCCAGCCGCGCGCTGGCGGACTGTTCGCCGCTGGCCACCGACGGCCACGGCGCACTGCTGCCGAATATCGACGATATTCAGGGCGTGTCGAAGTGCATCGCCATGGAAGTGGGTAAAGCGGCGCAGCTGCAGGGTGTGGCGATCGTCACCTCCGAAGACGCGCTGTCGAAAGCCATCGAGCACAACTTCTGGCGGCCGCAGTACCGCAGCTACAAGCGCACTTCGTTCTGATTGGCGCGCTGAAATGACCCAGCCCGGCTCCGCCGGGCTTTTTTGTGCGGCAAAACCGCCTAAAAATGCGGCGTTGCGCGTGCTTCAGGCGGTTCGCGTCTTGCGTCGATCGGTCAGGTAAAGTAGCCTTGATCCATCTTTTTCAGCCCGGCGCGCGTAAGGCAACAACATGTGGAAACGCCTGATCATCAGCCTGTTCATCATCATTGCGGTGTTGATGGGTTCGGCTATTGCGCTGGATCGCTGGATCAGCTGGAAAACCGCGCCTTACGTCTACGACGAACTGCAGGAATTGCCGCACCGCCAGGTCGGCGTGGTGCTCGGCACCGCCAAGTATTACCGCACCGGGGTGATCAACCAGTACTACCGTTACCGCATTCAGGGGGCGATCAACGCCTATAACAGCGGCAAGGTGAAATACCTGCTGCTGAGCGGCGACAACGCCCAGCAAAGCTATAACGAGCCGATGACCATGCGTCGCGATCTGATCGCCGCCGGCGTGGCGCCGAGCGATATCGTGCTGGACTACGCCGGTTTCCGCACCCTGGACTCCATCGTGCGCACCCGCAAGGTGTTCGATACCAACGATTTCATCATCATCACCCAGCGTTTCCACTGCGAGCGCGCGCTGTTCATCGCCCTGCACATGGGCATTCAGGCGCAGTGCTACGCGGTGCCGTCGCCGAAAGACATGATGACGGTCCGCGCCCGCGAGATCTTCGCTCGCCTGGGCGCGCTGACCGATCTGTACATCCTCAAGCGCGAACCGCGCTTCCTCGGCCCGCTGATCCCGATCTCCGCCATGCACACCGTGCCGGAAGACGCCCAAGGCTATCCCGCCGTGTCACCGGAACAGTTGGTGGAGCTGGAGCACAAGCTGAAAGAAGAGAAGCAGAAAGCCAAACAGCCCTGACGCGGCAAACGCCCAACAGAAAGGCCGGCAATAGGCCTAATACCGGTCACTTAAGCCTGACTGGTATTTTTTATCCAGTCTCTTTACGTGACGTGCAGGATGAATTGCCGTAAATACCCCGAATTTCTCTGTTACTACAATGAACGGCAATTGGAGGGCCGAAGGCGAGGCCCCTCCACCCGCGCCCTTGCTTAACACCGTCTGTCCGCTATGCGGAAATTACTCGGCCCATCCTGGGCCTCGCCCCTTCGGGGCCGCTGCAAGCAGCGTTCAAATCTGCTCCCGGCAGATTTGTCCTCGCCGCGTCTGCATTGTCGGGCGGGTCGGCTGCGACAAACGTCCCTGTTAGTCTCGCCTCAACCGACCTTCCCTGCCCGGTTGCCCCTGACAACGCCGTCTTGCTCGGCAGCCGGTGATGCGCGCCAAAGGTCAACACCCGTGCTGGCAGCTACCGGGCAACCCGTACTTCATGAGGTTATGGCAGAGAAGAGGAATTGGAGATGAGCACGGTATTGGACGCCCTTGAAGACGCCGAACGCAGGCATAGCGCATTAGGAGAAACCGCCATGGACGGCGGTTTCAGGTGAGACAGGCAGGGACGCCTGTCGCAACCGGCCTCAATGCGCTATGGCGGAGAGAGGGAAGTTGGCAAAGCCAACCGTCTGATAGGGCAAAGGCGCGGGTTGCCAGGGGCCGCGCCTTCGGCCCCTGGCTCGGTCGAGGCGTATGAGTCTCATGGCGCATCTCACCTTTATCGACCGAAAACTGCACAAATACGTTCAGAAAAACGCTAACTGACCAGCATTAGGCAATAGGCCGACCTTGTTGTCTGCGAGGTGATAAATCTACTTCTTCTTGGCGTATTTCAACGAATCCAGCGCCACGGCGAAGATGATGATGCTGCCCTTGATGATGTACTGCCAGTACGGGTTGATGCCGATATAGGTCAGGCCGTAGTTGATGACGGTAAAGATGATCACCCCGGTCACCACGCCCCACACCGTACCCACCCCGCCGGCGAAGGAGACGCCCCCCACCACGCAGGCGGCGATGGCATCCAGCTCGTACATAAAGCCGAGGTTATTGGTGGCGCTGCCGATGCGCCCCGCTTCCAGCAGGCCGCCAAAGGCGTAGAACACGCCGGACAGCGCATAGATCATGATCAGGTTCAACGGCACGTTGACCCCGGACACTTTGGCCGCTTCCGGGTTACCGCCGATGGCGAAAATGTTCTTGCCGAAGCGGGTCTTGGTCCACAGGATCCAGACGAATATGATGGCAATCAGCGCATAGAAGGTAATGTACGACAGCTTAAAGTCACCGAAGCGCAAGAACCCCTGGGCAAAGGTGGAAAACTTCGGATCGAAGCCCGCGACCGGCGAAGCGCCGACCGAATCGTAATACAGCGAGTTGATGCCGTAGACGATGATCATGGTGCCCAAGGTGGTGATGAACGGCGTCACATTGAGATAGGCGATAATCAGGCCGTTAACCAGGCCAATCACCGCACCGACCGCACACACCAGCAGGATGACCAGGGGAATCGACCAGGTTTCCATGTGCGGAAATACCTTGTTGACGTTATCCATCGACTGCAGCAGCGTGGCCGCCACCACCGCCGCCAACCCCACCTGTCGCCCGGCGGACAGGTCGGTGCCCTGGGTCACGATCAGCCCCGCCACGCCCAGCGCGATGATGATGCGCACCGAAGACTGCGTCAGAATGTTGCTCAGGTTCATCAGGCTGAGGAAGGTAGGATCCTGAATGATGATGATGGCCAACAGCACCAACAACACCACGTAAATGCCGCCTTCCTTGAAATAGGTAAATAAGGTTTTTTTATTTAGCGCGTTCATAATTCCGATCCTTAAAGGTGCAGGGAGGCGAGACGTAAGATTTCATTTTGCGAGGTCTGTTTGGTGTTAACGATGCCCGCAACCTGACCATTGCTCATCACCAAAATACGGTCGGTGATCCCCAAAAGCTCCGGCATTTCGGACGAGACGATAATGATCCCCTTGCCCTTCTTCGCCAGTTCGGTCATCAGCTGATAAATCTCGAACTTGGCGCCCACGTCGATGCCGCGCGTCGGTTCATCCAGCATCAGGATCTCCGGCTGCGTCAGCAGCCAGCGGCCGATGATCACCTTCTGCTGGTTACCGCCGGACAGCGAGCCGATATGGGTGTGATGCCCCGGCGTTTTCACCCGCATGGCGTCGATCACCCACTGGGTGTCGCTCTTCATCCGCGCGTTATCCAGCAGGCCGAGTTTGTTTTTATAATTGCGGATATTGGAGATCAGCGAGTTGAAGCCCACGTCGAGGTAGGCGTAAATCCCGGTGGAACGGCGCTCTTCGGTCACCAGCGCAAAACCGTGGTTGATCGCTTCGTTGGCGCTGTGGTTATCGATCGCCTTGCCGTGCAGCTTGATGGTGCCCGCCACCTTTTCGCGAATGCCGAACAACGTCTCGACGATATCGGTGCGTTTGGCGCCTACCAATCCGGCAATGCCAAGGATCTCGCCTTGGTGCAGATCGAAGGACACATCGCGGATCGAGGGCTGGCGCAACGACGTCAGGTTTTTCACCTCGAGGATCACCTCACCCGGCGTGTTCTGCCTGTCGGGGAAGCGCTGGCTGAGCGAGCGGCCGACCATCATCGCGATGATCTTGTCCATATCCAACCCTTCCAACGGCTGGGTGGCGATCCACTGGCCGTCGCGCAGCACCGTTATCTCGTCGCACAGCTGGAAGATCTCTTCCATCTTGTGCGAGATATAAACGATGCCGCAGCCGCGCTCTTTCAGCTTGCGGATGATGGTGAACAGATGATTGACCTCTTTCTCCGTCAGCGAGGAGGTCGGTTCATCCATGATGACGATTTTGGCGTCGTAGGAGAACGCCTTGGCGATCTCGATCATCTGCATCTGCGATACCGACAGGTTGCCCACCTTTTCGCGCGGGTTGATGTCGATATCCAGCTCGTCGAAGATCGCCTGAGTGTCTTTGAGCATTTTTTCCTGATCGACGAACAGGCCTTTGGTCGGGTAGCGCCCCAGCCACATGTTGTCCATCACGGTGCGCTGCAGCACCAGGTTCAGCTCCTGGTGCACCATGGAAACGCCGTGCTCCAGCGCTTCCTTCGAACTTTTGAAATCGATTTCCCGGCCCTGAAACACAATGCTGCCGCTGTCTTTTTTGTAAATGCCGAACAGGCATTTCAGCAACGTTGATTTCCCCGCGCCGTTCTCCCCCATCAGGGCGTGAATCGAGTGCGGGCGGACGCGTAAATTGACATTGTCCAAGGCTTTGACGCCGGGAAATGACTTACAGATATCCGTCATTTCCAGCAGAAATTCGCGTGAGCTATCGGCCATAAATACACCTGGCTTAACGATCTTGCAGTCGTAAACATCCCCGCCGGCGGTATTCCTGGTGTTGGCGCCGCCGGCGGGGTCTTAGCGGGATCTCAATTCTTATTTAACAAACTGAGACAGGTTGTCTTTATCTACGCCGACGTAAGGAATACGCACGACTTTATTTTCGACTTTATATTGGGTGCCTTCGGTGGCCGGTTTGCCCGCCGCCAGGTTTTTCGCCAGCTCGAAGGTGGCTTTCGCCTGGTTATCGGCGTCATTCAGCACCGTGCCCGCCATCGCGCCGGATTTCACCAGCGCCAGCGCTTCAGGCAACGCATCGACGCCAAACACCGGGATGCTGGTCTTGTTGTGCGCTTTCAGCGCTTCAACCGCGCCCATCGCCATGGCGTCGTTGTTGGCAATCACCACTTCAATCTTGTTGGCGTTCGGGCCGGAGAGCCAGGCGTCCATCTTGTCTTTCGCCTGCGCGGTATCCCACATCGCGGTATCCATCTGCAGTTGCTGGGTCTTGATGCCTTTTTCGTTCAGCGTTTTCACCACGTAGGTGGTGCGCGCTTCGGCATCCGGGTGGCCCGGCTCGCCTTTCAGCAGCACGAACTGGATCTGGCCGTCTTTGTTCAGATCCCAGGCCGGGTTGGCTTTCCAGTGTTTGGCGATCAACTCGCCCTGGATCACGCCGGATTCTTTGGAGTCGGTGCCGACGTAATATGCCTTGTCATAGCTGTCCAACGCTTTGCGGGAAGGCTCTTTGTTGTAGAACACTACCGGGATATCGTTTGCGCGCGCCTTATCGATAACCACCGGTGCCGCGGCCGGGTCGACCAGGTTAATCGCCAGCGCTTTCACGCCCTTGGCCAGCAGCACGTCGATCTGATCGTTCTGCTTGGACTGGTCGTTCTGCGAGTCATTCATCAGCAGGGTGACGTCCGGTGAAGCCTTGGCGTCTTTCTCAATAGCCTTGCGCACCACCGACATGAAGTTGTCGTCGTACTTGTAAATCGTGACGCCAATACGGGTGTCAGCATGGGCTGCGGCGCCAAACATCATGGCTGCGGCCAGGGCGGCCAGGGTGAAAACCTTCTTATTCATTGTCAGTCTCCGGTTCTGTGTAGGGTATTACTCGTCTTTAAGCCAATGGTCACCGGCAGTGCGCACACCCCAGGCCAGGCGATTTCCACTCAACACCTGTCGTCCGTGGATCTTGTTATTTCCGAGAAATGCTGTGTCAGCGCGAGATAAAGGTTGCAGCGGCAAGGGCCTTTGCGCCGGAAAACGCCTAGAGCATAGACGGCGTGATGTTAATATTCTGTGAATTTTCTCACAGATTGAAAACGGTTACACAAGATTAAATCGTCAGAGAGTGACCGTCGCCTCACTTTGCCAAGGGGCGACAGAATGGCGCCGCACCAGCGTCGGCATGAACAGATGAGCGGCCTGCGGCTCCACCAGGCCTGCTGCGCCCTGCAATGCCAGCTCGGTGGCCAGCGTGGCCATCGAGACGATCGGATAGCGCACCGTGGTGAGCTTGGGGCTGGTGTAACGCGCGATGGGGATGTCGTCGAAGCCGATCAGCGAGAAATGCTGCGGCACTGTGATACCGTTTTCTTTCAGCACCGCCATGGCGCCGGCAGCCATGGCGTCGTTGTAGGCGAACACCGCGCTCAGCTGTAGATTACGCCCCAGCAGCTCCACCATCGCCGCCTCGCCGCCCTGCAGATCCGGCGAACCGTAGGCGCGCCAGTTGTCGGGCGTGGCCAGCCCGGCGGCGGTCATCGCCTGCGCATAGCCCTGCTGGCGCAGCGGCCCGTCTTCAATCGGGTGATTGGAGCCCAGATAACCGATGCGCCGATGGCCCTGCGACAGCAAAAGACGCATCGCCATTTCCGCGCCGCAGACGTTATCCAGCCCGACGCAGCGCGGCTCATAACCGGGGATAATCCGGTTGATCAGCACCATGCCTGGCACCTGTTCCAGAAAACCGATCAGTTCGGCGTCGCTCAGGGCTTTGGCGTGAACAATCAGGGCGTTACAACGCTGTCGGATCAGCACTTCGATCGCGTGGCGCTCTTTGTCCGCCTGATGATAGCTGTTGCCGATCAGCAGGTATTTGTGGTGTTTCTGCGCCACCGTGTCTACCGCTTTCACCAGCGCGCCGAAGAACGGGTCGGAGACGTCCATCACCACCACGCCCAGGGTATCGCTGCTTTGGGTCGCCAGCGCCTGCGCATTGGCGTTGGGGCGATAGCCCAGATCCGCCACTGCCTGCAGCACCTGCTCGCGCGTCTCCTTGCTGGTCAGCGCGCTGTGGTTCAGCACGCGGGAGACGGTCGCCACGGAGACCCCGGCGCGTTTCGCCACGTCGCGAATGGTGATCGGATGAACTGGAGGCATGCGGGATCCTGAAATCGGGGTAGTGGCCGGTGGCGCTATCCTACCCCGATTGGCCCGCTGCTCGCGTGAATTACGTCACAGGAAAGAAAACGTTTACATACATTTTTTTAACCTGCCGGCAGGCGCTCACTTCAATGCCCTGGGTTCCGCTGCGCCGGCGGCCAACTGCGTCAACCGGCGCCACAGCCACTCCATCGGCCCCTGCTCGAAGTAACGCAGCCACAGTGCGGAAAACGCCAGGTTGGCCAGCCAGACCAGCGGCACGAATGCCAACAGCTGCAGCCGGTCGAACTGCTCATAGAGACCGAAGCGATAAAACAGCGTGGTGCAGATCAGCGTTTGCAGCAGGTAGTTGCTCAGCGCCATACGTCCCACCAGGGTCAGCCAGTGGGCGATGCGCATGCGCGACAGCGTGGGCCAGAAACCGTAACACAGCGCCAGATAGCCCATCGCCTGCAGCGGGGCGCCCAGCTCGCGCGGGACCTGCAGCAGGAAACCGCTCCAGCGATAGTCCCAGTGGACCTGCCATTGCAGCGCCACCGCCGGCAGCTGGATCAGCACCGAAAGCGGCAGTAGCCACGCCGCCTGCCGCAGGTAATAGCCGGAGGAATAACTGCCGCGCAGCCAGCCGCTGCGCATCAGCCCGGCGCCGAACAGCATCAGCCCCGCCAGCTCCCAGCCATACTGCGCGCCGATGGCCAGCAGGCTGGACGAGAGCAAATCGGTGCGGCTGCGCCAGGCTTCGAAACCGCCCTGCAGCTTCCAGAACTTCTCGTACTGCAGCTCCGCCACGCCCGGCTGCCAGAAGCTGCCCGGTTCACCGTGCGAGATAAAACCGAGCAGCAGCAGCACCGCCACACCGATCAGGTAGAGCACCACGCCGGTTTTCAGCAGCTGGAAGGTTTCCCTGGCTTCGCGGATCATGTGCCAGCACACCAGGCCGATCAGCCCGTAGGCCAGCAGAATATCGCCGTCCCACAGGAAGATGGCGTGCGCAAGGCCGAACAGCACCAGCCACGACAGCCGCGCGCGGATCCAGCTTTTGCCGCGCCGCAGCAGCATTTGCAGCCCGGCGCCGAACAGCAGCGCGAACATCGCCAGGAACTTGGCCTGGGCGAAGAGATCGAGCAGCGCCCAGGTCCAGGCATCGCGCGACGACGGCATACCCAAATAGGCCGGGTTGAGGTAGGCGGCCTTCGGCAAGCCGAAGGCGCTGATGTTCAGCAATAAAATGCCGAGGATGGCGATGCCGCGCACGCAGTCCAACGTGGCGATGCGCGGCAGAGGGTGACTGTTCATTTTTTATCGCTGTCTTCCGCTCATGAAAAAGGCGCCCGCAGGCGCCTGTTGTCGTCGTGCGGGTCGCCCCGCAACGCCATCACCCCTGGTGATGGCGCACCGCGCGCAGGAACTCCTGACGGGTGTTCTGGCTGGACTTGAACAGCCCCCCCAGCGAGGTGGTAGTCGTGGCGCTGGTCGCGTCGCGAATGCCGCGTGCCTTGACACAATAATGGACCGCATCGATCGATACCGCCACGTTATTGGTGCCGAGCAGAGTCTGCAGCGCCACCAGGATCTGCTGGGTCAGGCGCTCTTGCACCTGCGGACGCTGGGAGAAGAACTGCACGATGCGGTTGATCTTCGACAGGCCGATCACCGAGTCTTTCGGGATATAGGCCACGGTGGCCTTGCCGTCGATGGTCACGAAGTGGTGCTCGCAGGTGCTGGTCAACGTGATATCACGCACCGTCACCATCTCATCCACCTTCATCTTGTTCTCGATGACGGTAATTTTCGGGAAGTTGGCGTAGTCCAGCCCGGAGAAGATCTCGTCGACATACATTTTGGCGATGCGATGCGGCGTCTCCGCCAGGCTGTCATCGGACAGATCGAGATTCAGCAGCTGCATGATTTCGGTCATGTGCTCTTTGATGCGGCGCTTGCGCGTTTCGCGATCCAGCACTTCCCCGCGCAGCGGCGTCTCCAGACCACGCTCTTCCAGTGCCGCATGCACCAGCGCGGCTTCTTTACTTAATGATGTCATGTCTTTGTTCTCCTGCGGACGGAACCCGCCGGCGGCCTGGTAGGGCGTGCGGCCGGCGAATTGCTTGCTCTCGTGACGGCAGAGTTTTCGTGGTGGATAACGTGAACCCGGTCAAGATTTTGCCCCACTGTAGATGAGAGCGCGGCGATTATCCAGTGATAGTGCTTCATCCGCAGGTGAAATATTCGCATTTAGCACAATCAGGCCGGCTGCAGGATTCCACGTTTTTTGTATGGATTTTAATCACCGCATCGCCGTTTTTTGCGCCAACCGCCGCGCCGGGGTATTCACCATCAGCGCACCGGCCACCAACAGTGCCGCCACCGCCACGTACAGCGCAGGTTCCAGTCGATGGGTCAAGGCGGTCGACAGCGCCGACAGCATCGGCCCGACCAGTTGGCCGATCGCATAACCGGTAGTCAGCAATCCGGCCATGTAACGCGCATGGCGCGGCGCCAGTTCACGGCCGTGCTGAAGGGCGAGCTGCACCACGCAGAGAAAACCGCCGCCGGTCAGCAACGCCCCCAACGCCAGGCCGGCCACGCCCGGCACCACTTCGGCGCTCAGCACGCCCAGCGCCTGTATCCACAGCGTGATCGCCAGCCGGGTCTGGGTGGTCAGCCGGTGGCGGGTCAAAATACCGATAACGATCCCCAGTACCGCCGCGCCGCCGAACACCGGCCAGACGAACTGCGCAAACAGGCTGTCGGGAAAGCGCGCGGCCGCCATCTGCGACAAGAACGTCGCCGGCAGGATGTAGCCGAAACCGGCCAGGCTGTAGCTCCACACCAGGCGTTTGAGCGCCGGCGTCAGCAGCAGCGGCTCCGGGGCCACGTCCGGGCGATGCAGCTCACCGCTGCGCGGCAGAAAGGCGCTAATCCCCCCGACCAACACCAGTGCCAGCCCGCCATATACCAGCCAAGCCTGCGCCGCCGTCAGCCCCAGCGTGTTGATGCCCACCGCCAGCATGCCGCTGAGGAAGATACCGGCACCCGGCCCGGCGAACACCGCCGCACTCAGCGCCGGCCGGCCGTAGTGCGCCAACCGCTCGTTTGTCCAGGCCGCCACCAGTACCATCGCCCAGCCGCTGGCCCAGCCGATGACGAAACGCAGCGCACCGTGCGTCCATTCATCCTGCGCCAGCGCCGACAGCAGCGTCAGCGCCACCGCGCCCCACACGCCAAGCCACAGGCGCCGCTCGACGTGGCGCGTGGCGCGCATCGCGTCGTAGGCGCCGCACAGGTAGCCCAGGTAGTTGATCGCCGCCACCAGCCCGGCGCCGGTGAGGCTGAACTGGTGTTCCGCGATCATCAGCGGCACCTGGGGAGTGAAAGCGAAGCGGCCGATACCCATCGCGACGATCAGCGCGGCAAAACCGCTCAAGGCAATACGTAAAGCCATACCGGTATCCAAAAGGTTAAAAGAAAGTTGCCAGTATCATGCCGCAGTATTAAACTCACAAAAACTGAATAATAGTTATCAAGTTCATCACGAAACGAGAACATTATGGATCTGACCCAGCTTCGCATGTTCTGCTGCGTGGCGGAAACCGGCTCGGTCGCCCGCGCCGCCGAGCAGCTGCACCGCGTGCCGTCGAATTTGACCACCCGGTTGCGCCAGCTCGAGCAGGAGCTGGGCGCCGATCTGTTTATCCGCGAAAAACAGCGCCTGCGCCTGTCGCCGATGGGCCATAACTTTCTGTGCTACGCCAACCGCATCCTGGCGCTGAGCGACGAGGCGATGAGCATCACCCACGCCGGCGAACCGGCGGGCAACTTCGCCCTCGGTTCGATGGAGAGCACCGCCGCCACCCGCCTGCCCTCGCTGCTGGCGGCTTACCACCAGCGCTTCTCGCAGGTTTCGCTGTCGCTGACCACCGGCACCTCCGGCGAAATCGCCGATCGAGTGCGCGCCGGCACGCTGGCCGCGGCGCTGGTCGACGGCCCGGTGTCTTATGACGAGCTGAACGGCTGCATCGCCTATCCTGAACATATGGTGGTGATCTCCTGTCTCGATCACGCGCCGATCCACAGCGCCAAAGACGCCAACGGCGAAACGCTGTTCGCCTTTCGCGCCAGCTGTTCCTACCGCCTGCGGCTTGAGGCCTGGTTCAAGCGCGAAGGCGCGCGGCCGGGGCAGATCATGGAGATCCAGTCCTATCACGCCATGCTGGCCTGCGTCGCCAGCGGCGCCGGGCTGGCGATGATCCCGCATTCGGTGCTCAGCCTGCTGCCGGGCCATGAGCGGGTCCGGGTTCACACCCTGCCGCCGGACGTGGCCGACACCGCCACCTGGCTGCTGTGGCGCCGCGATGCGTTCGGGCCGAACGTGCGCGCGCTGAAAGAATTGATTATTGAACAGACGGAAACCGCCGCTGTTGATGAAAGCACCCCCAACGATTTATCAGACGTTGTCGATATCGCCTGATTTAAAAAGAAAACCACTGAGGAGACTATGATGGAGATGATCAAAACCCGCGCCGCCGTTGCCTGGGGCCCGAACCAGCCGCTGAAGATCGAAGAAGTCGAGCTGATGCCACCGCAAAAAGGCGAAGTGCTGGTGCGGATCGTCGCCACCGGCGTTTGTCACACCGACGCCTACACCCTGTCCGGCAAAGATCCGGAAGGCGTGTTCCCGGCAATCCTCGGCCACGAGGGCGGCGGCGTGGTGGAAGCGGTCGGTGAAGGCGTCACCAGCGTGGCGGTCGGCGATCACGTGATCCCGCTCTATACCCCGGAGTGCGGCGAGTGCAAATTCTGTAAATCCGGCAAGACCAACCTGTGCCAGGCGATCCGCGCCACCCAGGGCAAAGGGCTGATGCCGGACGGCACCACCCGCTTCTTCAAGGATGGCAAGCCGATCTTCCACTACATGGGCACGTCCACCTTCTCCGAGTACACCGTGGTGCCGGAAATCTCACTGGCGAAAATCAACAAGGAAGCGCCGCTGGAAGAAGTGTGCCTGCTGGGCTGTGGCGTGACCACCGGCATGGGCGCGGTGATGAACACCGCCAAAGTGCAGCCGGGCGACACCGTGGCGATCTTCGGTCTGGGCGGCATCGGCCTGTCGGCGATCATCGGCGCGCAGATGGCCGGCGCGGGCCGCATCATCGGCATCGACATCAACACCAGCAAGTTCGATCTGGCGCGCAAGCTGGGCGCTACCGATCTGATCAACCCGAAAGACTATGACAAGCCGATTCAGGACGTGATCGTCGAGCTGACCGACGGCGGCGTCGACTTCTCCTTCGAGTGCATTGGCAACGTTAACGTGATGCGTTCCGCGCTGGAATGCTGCCACAAAGGCTGGGGCGAATCGGTGATCATCGGCGTCGCAGGCGCGGGCGAAGAGATCTCGACTCGTCCGTTCCAACTGGTCACCGGCCGCGTCTGGCGTGGTTCGGCGTTCGGCGGCGTTAAGGGCCGTTCGCAGCTGCCGGGCATCGTCGAGCGCTATCTGGACGGCGAATTCGCACTGAACGACTTTATCACCCACACCATGGGGCTGGAGCAGATCAACGAAGCGTTCGATTTGATGCACGAAGGCAAATCGATCCGCACCGTCATCCACTTCGACCAATAAGCCAGGAGGCAGAGATGACGTTGTCATTGGAACTTCTCGAAGAGCACCGCATGTTCGGCGGCTGGCAGCAGCGCTATCGCCACGCGGCGCAGAGCCTGAATTGCAACATGACATTCAGCATCTACCTGCCGCCGCCGCGTGATGACAACCCGCCACCAGTGCTGTACTGGCTGTCGGGGCTGACCTGTAACGACGAGAACTTCACGTTGAAAGCCGGCGCGCAGCGCATCGCCGCCGAGCTGGGCCTGGTGCTGGTGATGCCGGACACCAGCCCGCGTGGCGACGAAGTGCCGAACGACGAAGGCTACGATCTGGGCCAGGGCGCCGGGTTCTACCTGAACGCCACCCAGGCGCCGTGGGATCGCCATTTCCGCATGTACGACTACATCAGCGCCGAACTGCCGGCGCTGATCGAACAGCACTTCAGCGTCAGCGATCGTCAGTCGATCTTCGGCCACTCGATGGGCGGCCACGGCGCGCTGATGATGGCGTTTCGCAACCCGCAGCGCTTCCGCTCGGTATCGGCGTTCGCGCCGATCGTCAACCCGTGCCAGGTGCCGTGGGGCCGTAAGGCGTTCACCGCCTATCTGGGCAGCGACGAAAGCCAGTGGCTGCAGTATGACAGCTGCCATCTGCTGGCCAGCGGCGCGGAAAAAATGCCGGTCCTTATCGATCAGGGCGACGACGACCAGTTCCTGGCCGACCAGCTGCAGCCGGCGCGGTTGGCGGAGCTGGCGCGCCAGCGCGACTGGCCGCTGACGCTGCGCATTCAGCCGGGGTACGATCACAGCTACTTCACCATCGCCACCTTCGTGGAAGATCACCTGCGCTTCCACGCCGAGCACCTGTTCCGCTGATAAAAAATCCGGGCGGTTATTAACCCGTCCGGATTTCTTCAAATACCGTCAAAAAGAAAGTCGATGGCGGCTTTTATCCTGCTCCGATACTGGGAAACATCACAAAACTCGGCCCCCAAAGCCCGAACCGGGATGCTGGCCATTTCATATGTCATCACGGCATACTCGTTGTCATCAATCAATCTGATCAGCGGGATCAAGCGCTCCGGCCGCGTACTCCCCGGGTATTTTTCAACGGGCAACAAAGGGATCACAACTCGACGATTTAATTGCCCAATGATATCGCTCGTCACATCAAGCAACAGGGGATAAACCGCGCTGTTTCCCCTATTCGCATACACTGTAAATTGCATCGCTAAAACGTCCTGTATTCGTCGCTAAAGCAACCATGCTCATCATTAAATCGGTTAAGCGCTTCAAGCGCCTCTCGGTTTTCTTCCTGCCATTTTATCCTCTCATGCTGACGCAACTCAGCATCTAAAGCAGCCGTTAGCGTCGCGCTGAGATTAATCCCCGCCTCACGCGCACGGCTCAACAAACTGCGTTCCAGCGTCATGGTCACACTTTGCGTCGTTCGTTGTTTTACTGGCATCGGCACCTCTCTCACTCATCTTCGTGCAAACAACACGGTTTATTGAACGGATAATAGCACTGAGACGTCATTTTAACCCGTTCAAATATGCGCCATACGTTAAAGCATCACCCCTTCAGCTTCGGATCGAGCGCGTCGCGCAATCCGTCGCCCAACAGGTTGAAGGCCAGCACGGTGATGAATATCGCCAGGCTGGGGAAGATCGCCACGTGCGGCGCAATCACCATATCGGCGCGCGCCTCGTTGAGCATCGCTCCCCACTCCGGCGTTGGCGGCTGGGCGCCCAGGCCCAGAAACGACAGGCTGGCGGCGGTGATGATCGAGGTGCCTATGCGCAGGGTGAAATAGACCACGATCGAAGACAGGGTGCCCGGCAGAATGTGCCGCAGGATGATGGTCCAGTCCGAGGCGCCGATGCTGCGCGCCGATTCGATATAGGTCAGGTGCTTCAGCACCAGCGTATTGCCGCGCACCAGGCGGGCGAAAGCCGGAATGCTGAAGATCGCCACCGCGACGATCACGTTGGCCATGCCGCTGCCCATGATCGCCACCACGCCGATCGCCAGCAGAATGCCGGGAAACGCGAACAGCACGTCGCAGACGCGCATCGTGAGGCGATCCCACCAGCCCTCATAGTAGCCGGCCAGCAGCCCCAGCAGGGTGCCGATCGCCCCGCCTGCCAGCACCGAGAACACCCCGGCCGCCAGCGAAATGCGCGTGCCCATCAGGATGCGGCTGAAGATATCGCGCCCTAGGGAATCCACGCCCAGCCAGTGCATCAGCGAAGGCCCCTCGTTCAGCCGGTCATAGTCGAAGTAGTTTTCCGCATCGAACGGTGCCAGATAAGGCGCCAGCAGCGCCGCCGCAATCAGCAGCAGCACGAACAGGCCGGCGACCAGCGCCGCCCGCTGGCGGCGAAAACGCCGCCAAAACTCGCCCCACGGCGTGCGTACCGCGTTAGGGTCGATAAGCGGCATCGCCTTCAGTGCGGCGTTGCGCCGCCAATGCTTAATCATGCCGCGTCCTCATTGATAACGAATCGCCGGGTTGATCGCCGCGTACAGCATATCCACCAGCAGGTTGATCAGGATGAACTCCAGCGAGAACAGCAGCACCTCGGCCTGGATCACCGGGTAATCGCGCATCTCCACCGAGTCTACCAGCAACCGCCCCAGCCCCGGCCAGTTGAACACCTTTTCCACCACGATCGAACCGCCGAGCAGGAAGCCGAACTGCAGCCCCATCATGGTCACCACCGGGATCATCGCGTTGCGCAGGCCGTGTTTCATCACCACCACGCTTTCCCGCACGCCCTTGGCGCGCGCGGTGCGCATGTAGTCCTCCTGCAGCACCTCGACGAACGAAGCGCGGGTGAAGCGCGCCATCACCGCTGCCACCGCCGCCCCCAGGGTGATCGAAGGCAGAATGTAGTGTCGCCAGCTGTCGGCGCCCACCGTCGGCAGCCACCCCAGTTCGACCGAGAACACCTGCATCAGCAGCATGCCGAGCGCAAAGGCCGGGAACGAGATCCCCGACACCGCCAGCGTCATGCCGAGGCGATCCGGCCAGCGGTTGCGCCACACCGCTGACACCACGCCGATCGCCAGGCCGAACGCCACCGCCCACAGCATGCTGGTGACGGTCAGCCAGAAGGTCGGCATAAAGCGCGAGGCGATCTCTTCGCTCACCGGGCGTTTGGACACCATCGAGATGCCAAAGTCGCCCCGCAGCGCGTTGACGAAGAAGTGCGCGAACTGCTGCGGCAGCGGCTTATCCAGCCCCAAATCCTTGCGCACCAGCTGCACCACCGCCTCGTCGGCCTCCGGCCCCGCCGCCAGACGCGCCGGATCGCCCGGCAGCAGATGGACGAACAGGAACACCAGCACCGCCACGATCAGCAGCGTCGGGATCAGGCCCAGCAGTCGTTTCAGAAAATAATTGAGCATCTCATTCCTTCCCCCGCCCGCCGCCGTCTGGCCGCAGGCGGGGATGGGCGCCTTATTTCAGATCGGCGTTATCAAAGTTGAACGAGGTATCCGGCATCACGTAGAACCCGCTCAGCTGTTTGCTGTTGGCCGACAGCAAACGTTCGGTCGCCAGGAAGATCCAGGGCGCGTCGGCCCAAATGCGATCCTGCGCGTCCTGATACAGTTTCTGCTTCTCGGCGCGATCGGTAGTCGCCAGCGCGTCGGTCAGATCCTTGTCCACCTGCGGGTTGCTGTAGAACGCGGTGTTGAACTGCTTCGGCGGCGCCGCCTGGGTAGAGAACAGCGGCGACAGCGCCCAGTCCGCTTCCCCGGTCGAGGCCGACCAGCCGGTGTAGAACATCCGCACGCCGGTGTCTTTCACCCCGACGCTCTCCACCTGCGCCGCACGCTGCCCGGCATCCATCGCCGTCACCGTCACTTTCACCCCCACCTGCGCCAGCTGCTGCTGGGTGAACTGCAGCACCTTCTGCGCGGTGCTGTGGTTGTGGGAAGACCACAGCGTGGTGGTGAAGCCGTTCGGGTAACCGGCCTCTTTCAGCAGCTCGCGCGCCTTGGCCGGATCGTACGGCCACGGCTTATAGCGGGCGGCGAAGTCAATGGCCGGCGGCACCGGGCCTTCCGCCGGCACCGCGTAGCCGGCGAACGCCACCTTGATCAGCGCGTCCTTGTTGATGGCGTAGTTCAGCGCCTGGCGCACCTTCGGGTTGTCGAACGGCTTTTGGGTGACGTTCATGCTGATGTAACGCTGCAGGATCGACGGCGCGGCCACCACGTCCAGCTTGGCATTGCCCTCCAGCACCTTGGCCTGCTCGTAGGGGATCGGGAAGGCGAAGGTCGCCTCGCCGGTCTGCAGCATCGCCGCGCGGGTGTTGTTATCCACCACCGGGCGCCAGGTGATGCTGTCGAGCTTCGGCAGCCCCGGCTGCCAGTAGCCGTCGAACTTCTTCACCTTGACGAAATCGGTCTGATTCCAGGTCACGAATTGATACGGCCCGGTGCCGACCGGATGGAAACCGATCTCCTTGCCGTATTGCTTCAGCGCCGCCGGCGAGATGATCGCCGCCGCCGGGTGCGCCAGGTTGTTGACGAACGCCGAGAACGGCGCCTTCAGCACGATCTTCACCGTATTGGCGTCCACCGCCTCGGTTTTGTCGATCATCTTGAACAGGTTGTAGCGCTTGAGGTGACTGTCCGGATTGCTGGCACGATCGAGGTTGATCTTCACCGCCTCGGCGTTGAACGCGGTGCCGTCGTGGAATTTAATCCCCTGGCGCAGTTTGACGGTATAGGTCAGGCCGTCTTTGCTGACCTCATAGCTGTCCGCCAGCACGTTCACCAGCTTCATGTCCTTATCGAAGCCGAACAGCCCCTGATAGAAAGACTTGGCCACCGCCTGCGACAGCGTATCGTTGGCGTCGTAAGGATCGAGGGTGGTGAAGTTGGAGGCCACGGCGATCACCGCGTCCTTCGCCGCCCAGACCGGGCCGGTTCCCGCCGCCAGCAGTACGGCGGCCAACAGCGCATTGCGTTTGAATGTGTGCTTCATGTCGCTTGTCTCTCCTGAGGTCTTTAAAAAGCACCGGCGATCGGGTGGCGGGCGACAAAGTGCCCGGCGCCAACCTGCACCAGCGGTGCGGTAACGGGTTCATCGCCCAGCACGCGCACCGGGCTCGGGATCTCATCGGCCGGCAGCGGCTGCCGTTTGTGGGCATGCGCGGGATCGGCCACCGGCACCGCCGCCATCAGCTTGCGGGTGTAGGGGTGCTGCGGATTGTCGAACACCGCCTGCCGTGGGCCGATCTCGACGATCTGCCCGAGGTACATCACCGCCACCCGGTGGCTGATGCGCTCCACCACCGCCATGTCGTGTGAAATAAACAGAAAAGCGATGCCGAACTCGCGCTGCAGATCGAGCAACAGATTGACGATCTGCGCCTGAATCGACACGTCCAGCGCCGAGACCGCCTCGTCGGCGATCACCACTTTCGGGTTCAGCGCCAGCGCGCGCGCGATGCAGATGCGCTGGCGCTGGCCGCCGGAAAATTCGTGCGGGTAGCGGCGCGCATGCTCCGGCAGCAGGCCGACGCGTTCCAGCAGCCAGGCCACCCGTTGCTCCGCCTCCCGGCCGCGCATCACGTTGTGCACCAGCAGCGGCTCCATGATGGAAAAACCGACCGTCAGGCGCGGATCGAGCGAGGCGTAGGGATCTTGAAAGATGAACTGAATATCGCGCCGCAGGTGCTGCAGCGCCGGCCCCTTCAACTGATCGATTCGCCGCCCGGCGAAGGTGATGGTGCCGCTTTGGCTGTCCACCAGCTTCAGCAGAGAGCGCCCGGTGGTGGACTTGCCGCAGCCGGACTCGCCCACCAGCCCCAGCGTCTCGCCGGGGTAAAGATCGAAACTGACGTTTTCTACCGCGTGCACCCGGCGAGTGACCCGATTGAACAACCCGCCGCGCAGATCAAAGCGCGTAACCAGATGCTCCACCCGCAGGATCGGCGCAGCGCCTGGCGGCACGGTATCCTGCGGTGCCGTATCCCCCTCGCCGTCCGGCAGCGGAAACTTCGCCGGCAGCGGCCGATCGGCCATCGCCCCCAGCTTCGGCACCGCCGCCAACAGCGCTCGGGTATAGGCCTGCTGCGGCGCGGCAAACAGCTCGCGCACCCGATTCTGTTCCACCTGCTCGCCGCGGCGCATCACCAGCACCCGATCGGCGATCTCTGCCACCACGCCCATGTCGTGAGTAATGAAGATCACCCCCATCTGCATCTCCCGTTGCAGCACACGGATCAGCTGCAGGATCTGCGCCTGAATGGTGACGTCGAGGGCGGTGGTGGGCTCGTCGGCGATCAGCAACGCGGGTTTACAGGAGAGCGCCATGGCGATCATCACCCGCTGGCGCATGCCGCCGGAAAGCTGGTGCGGGTAGCGCCCCAGCACCTCTTTGGCCTCCGGAATACGCACCAGATCGAGCATGCGCAGCGCCTCTTGGCGCGCGCTGCGGCGATCCATGCCCTGATGCAGGCGCAGCGATTCGGCGATCTGCTCGCCGACCGGAAACACCGGGTTGAGCGAGGTCATCGGCTCCTGGAAGATCATCGCCATGTCGGCACCGCGCACCGTGCGCAGCGTGCTCTGCGAGGCGTTCGCCAGATCGAGCAGCGCCCCGTCGCGCCGGCGCAGCGTCATGGCACCGCTGACGATGCGCCCGCCGCCCTGCTCCACCAACCGCATCAGCCCCAGCGAAGTCACCGATTTACCGGAGCCGGACTCACCGACGATCGCCAGCGTCTCGCCGCGATCGAGATCGAACGACAGGTTGCGCACCGCTGCCACGGCGCCGTCCGCTTGAGGAAAGCTGATGCTCAGATCGCGCACCGTCAGCACCCGCTGCGGCAGCAATGACAACCCATCGCCGGCGGGCCGGAATGAAACGTCGGTCATACACCCTCCCGGTGAACGCTTAGCGATAAATCCCGACGGACGGCGCATCGCCGACATAACCAAAACCGCGATACATCCCCTCGCAGTTGAACGGCAGCGCGAGATTGCCGTGGCGATCGACGGCGATCATGCCGCCGCTGCCGCCCAGTGCAGGCAACTTTTCCATCACCACCCGATCGCTGGCCGCCTGCAGGCTAAGGCCACCGTATTCGATCAGGGCGGAGACGTCATAGGCCGCCACACCGCGCATGAAGATTTCGCCGGTGCCGGTGCTGGAGACCGCTACCGTCGCGTTGTTGGCATAGCAGCCGGCGCCGATGATCGGCGTGTCGCCCACCCGCCCGGCCTGCTTGTTGGTCATGCCGCCGGTGGAGGTGGCGGCGGCGAGGTTGCCCAGCGCATCCAGCGCCACCGCGCCGACGGTGCCGAGTTTGCGATCGGGATCGAGCGGATCGCCGGCCTGCGCCGCGCCGTCGTGATCGAGCAATACCCGGCCCTGCTCCGCCTGGGCGCGGTGCAGCTGATCAAAGCGTTCCTGGGTAAAGAAGAAGTCAGGGGCGACCATTTCCAGGCCGTGGGCGGCGGCAAACTTCTCGGCGCCTTCGGCGGCAAACAGCACGTGTTCGCTGTTTTCCAGCACCGCGCGCGCCGCCAGCACCGGGTTGCGGATATGGCTGACGCCGGCGACGGCGCCGGCATCGCAGGTGCGGCCGTCCATCACGCAGGCGTCCAGTTCGTGAGTGCCCTGATGGGTAAACACCGAGCCTTTGCCGGCGTTGAACAGCGGGCACTCTTCGAGCAGTCGCACCGCTTCGGTCACCGCGTCCAGCGCGCTGCCGCCCTGTGCCAATATCGCCTGCCCAGCGGCCACGATCTCGGACAGCGCCTGGATATACAGCCGTTCTTTTTCCGCACTTAGCGCCGCCCGGGTAATTGCGCCCGCGCCGCCATGAATGGCAATCACTGGTTTGCTCATTTGCCTGACACCCTGTGTTAATCCCGCCGTTGCACAGCGAATAAGCTGAGCGCGGTATCATTATTATTTAGTCTTTTTCGACTCTATTTAGTCCTACAGTGGAAGTACAGCATAACGTCCACGTCCCGCTTTTAGCGTAGTCCGCTTAGACCATTTCGCACCTTGAAATAGCTTATTGGAATAAAAACAGCAGGTTATAAAAAGCAGCGAACCGCCGATCGTGCGGCTGAGATTATTGGTAATTTCGCGTGCGGAAATAGCGGCATGGCGTGAGGAAATAAACGTTCGCGCTGAATAACGCTTATTGTGGCGCCCGACCTGCTGCTTTTTCCCCGGTCGGGCGCAGATGATCCGACGATTAAAAGCCCGATCCAGGCTGCTGTAAAAAGGCCTCTTCTTCCGGCGTGCTGGTGCGCCCCAATATCGCATTGCGATGCGGGTAGCGGCCGAAACGATCGATGATCGCCTTATGGCGCAGCTCGAACTCCAGCTGGTCACCGTTGTTGAGCTCGGTATACAGCACCAGCGCCTGCTGGTGGATCAGCGGCGATTCCGAATGCATGAACGGCAGATAAAGGAAGCCGCGCTGCTCGCGGCTCAGCCGTTCGCACTCGCCGCTGCGGATCGCCTCCTGCGCCAGGATCAGCGCCATGCCGTCGCAGGCGAACGACTGCGGCGTACCGCGGAACAGGTTGCGGCTGAACTGATCGAGCACGATCACCTCCGCCAGGCGCCCTTCGATGGTGTCGCGCCAGTGCGCCAGCTCCCCCGCCGCCGCCGCCCGCCAGATTTCGCCGAAACGGCTGTGCAGCAGACGATCGAAATCGTCGTCCTTTTTGAACCACATGATCGGTTCGATCTCGTCGAACCAGAACTCGATAACCTGTTTATGCATCATGATTCTCCTCTGTTTTACGCAGTTTATACCCGATCGCCCCGGCGCCGCAGTGCGAAAGATGGCGGGCATAACCCGTTCTCCCCCCCGGCGTTCTCTGCCATAATACCCGCACTTTGTCGCTATTTTAGCGCACCCTGATTACGGAGTTCCCTTTATGGATCATTGCCATACTTCCGATCTCATCTCCCTGGAGCAAGCGCTGGAAAAAATGCTCGGGCAGATCGCCCCACTACAGCAAACCGAATCCGTTGCCCTGACCGCCGCCGCCGGCCGCATCACCGCCGCGCCGGTGGTCTCGCCGCTCGACGTGCCGCCGTTCGCCAACTCGGCGATGGACGGTTATGCGCTGCGCCTCGCCGATCTGGCGGCCAATGCGCCGCTGCCGGTCGCCGGGAAAGCCTTCGCCGGTGCGCCGTTCGACGGCCAATGGCCGGCCAACAGCTGCGTGCGCATCATGACCGGCGCGCCGATCCCCGCCGGGGCGGACGCGGTTGTCATGCAGGAGCAGGCAGAAGTGAGCGACCAGGGCGTGCGTTTTACCGCGCCGGTTGAAGCCGGCCAGAATATCCGTCTGGCGGGTGAAGACATTCTCCGAGGCGCGAGCGTGTTGCCGGCCGGCGTGAAGCTGGGCGCCGCGCAGCTGCCGCTGCTGGCTTCACTCGGCGTCGCCGAAGTGCAGGTAATGCGTAAGCTGAAGGTGGCGGTGTTCTCCACCGGCGACGAATTGCAGCCGGTCGGCCAGCCGCTGCAGGCGGGCCAAATCTACGACACCAACCGTTTCGCGGTGCGCCTGATGCTGGAACAGCTGGGCTGCGAGGTGCTCGATCTCGGCATTATCCGCGACGATCGCGATGCGCTGCGCGCCGCTTTCGAACGGGCGGACAGCCAGGCCGACGTGGTCATCAGCAGCGGCGGCGTCTCGGTCGGCGAGGCCGACTACACCAAACAGATGCTCGACGAGCTGGGCCAGGTCAGCTTTTGGAAGCTGGCGATCAAACCCGGCAAACCCTTCGCCTTCGGCAAGCTCGGCCACGCCTGGTTCTGCGGCCTGCCGGGCAACCCGGTTTCCGCCGCCCTGACCTTCTACCAGCTGGTGCAGCCGCTGCTGGCGAAGCTGGCCGGCCACAGCGACTGGCGCCTGCCGCCGCGCCTGCGCGCGCGCGCGCTGACCCCACTGAAGAAATCGCCGGGCCGCCTCGATTTCCAGCGCGGCGTGTTCAGCAGCAACGCCGCGGGCGAACTGGAGGTCAGCACCACCGGCCACCAGGGCTCGCACGTCTTCAGCTCCTACAGTCAGGGCAACTGTTTCATCGTGCTGGAGCGCGAACGCGGTTCGGTGGCGGTGGGTGAAACGGTGGAGATCGAGCCGTTCAACGCCCTGCTGAGGAGTTGAGCATGCTGCCGGAATTGACCGACGCCGAAGCGCTGCGCTACAACCGCCAGATCGTGCTGCGCGGCTTTGACTTCGACGGCCAGGAGAAGCTGAAGGCCGCCCGCGTGCTGATCGCCGGGCTGGGCGGGCTGGGCTGCGCCGCCGCGCCTTACCTGGCGGCGGCCGGCGTCGGCCATCTGGTGCTGGTGGATTTCGACACCGTCTCGCTCTCCAACCTGCAGCGTCAGATCCTGCACCGCGACGATCGCATCGGCCAGAGCAAAGTCGCCTCCGCCAAGCGCGAACTGAGCGCCATCAACCCGCATATCCGCATCGACGCGATCGACGGCCGACTGGAAGATGAGGCAGTTGCGGCAGAGATCGCCGCCTGCGATCTGGTGCTGGACTGCACCGACAACGTGGCGGCGCGCGATGCCCTGAACCGCCGGTGCCACGCGCAGCGCAAGCCGCTGGTTTCCGGCGCGGCGATCCGCATGGAAGGCCAGCTCAGCGTGTTCACCTATCAGCCGGGCGAGCCCTGCTACCGCTGCCTGAGCCGGCTGTTCGGCGACAGCGCCCTCACCTGCGTAGAAGCGGGCGTGATGGCGCCGCTGGTCGGCACCATCGGCACCCTACAGGCGATGGAAGCCATCAAGCTGCTGGCCGACTATGGTCAACCGCTGCGCGGCAAGCTGTTGATGTTCGATGCGATGAGCATGCAGTTCCGGGAGATGAAACTGCCAAAGGATCCGCACTGCGAAGTGTGCGGCGGGGAATGACGGATAAAAAAAGGGCGGGATAATTCCCGCCCTGATGCGTTGCCACGAGGGTTACACGATGCCCTGGCTGCGCAGATAGTCTTCGTAGTTGCCGGTAAAGTCGATCACCTTGTTCGGGGTGATTTCCAGAATCCGGGTTGCCAGCGAGCTGACGAACTCACGGTCGTGAGAGACGAAGATCAGCGTGCCTTCGTACATCTCCAGCGCCATGTTCAGCGATTCGATGGATTCCATATCCAGGTGGTTGGTCGGTTCGTCCATCACCAGAATATTCGGGCGCTGCATCATCAGCTTGCCGAACAGCATGCGGCCCTTCTCACCACCGGACAGCACCTTCACGCGCTTCTTGATGTCGTCCTGGCTGAACAGCAAACGGCCCAGCACGCTGCGCACCGCCTGCTCGTCGTCTTTTTCCTGCTTCCACTGGCTCATCCAATCGAATACGCTCAGGGTGTCGTCGAACTCGTATTCGTGATCCTGCGCGTAATAACCGATACGGGCATTTTCCGACCACTTCACGGTGCCGCTGTCCGGCTGCGCATCGCCCACCAGCGTTTTCAGCAGGGTAGTTTTACCGATGCCGTTGGCGCCCAGCACTGCAACCTTCTCGCCCACTTCCACCATCAGGTTCAGCTTGTTGAACAGCGGGCCTTCGTCGAAGCCCTTGGTGAGCGCTTCCACTTCCAACGCGTTACGGAACAGCTTCTTGTCCTGCTCGAAACGGATGAACGGGTTCTGGCGGCTGGAGGCTTTCACTTCTTCCAGCTGGATCTTGTCGATCTGGCGAGCGCGCGAGGTGGCCTGCTTGGACTTGGAGGCGTTGGCGCTGAAGCGGCTGACGAACGATTGCAGCTCGTTGATCTGCGCTTTCTTCTTGGCGTTGTCCGCCATCAGACGCTCACGCGCCTGGGTGGCGGCGGTCATGTATTCGTCGTAGTTGCCCGGATAGACGCGCAGCTCGCCGTAGTCCAGATCCGCCATATGGGTGCAGACCATGTTCAGGAAGTGACGGTCATGCGAGATGATGATCATGGTGCTGTTACGCTCGTTCAGCACCTGCTCCAGCCAACGAATGGTATCGATGTCCAGGTTGTTGGTCGGTTCGTCGAGCAGCAGGATCTCCGGATCGGAGAACAGCGCCTGCGCCAGCAACACCCGCAGCTTGAAGCCCGGCGCGATTTCGCTCATCGGGCCGTAGTGCTGTTCCACCGGAATGCCGACGCCAAGCAGCAGTTCGCCGGCGCGCGCTTCGGCGGTGTAACCGTCCATCTCGCCGTAGGCGACTTCCAGATCGGCCACTTTATAGCCGTCTTCTTCGCTCATCTCCGCCATGGCGTAGATGCGGTCGCGCTCTTCCTTCACCGCCCACAGCTCGGTGTGGCCCATGATCACGGTGTCCAGCACGCTGTATTGTTCGAAGGCGAACTGATCCTGACGCAGTTTACCCAGGCGCTCGTTCGGATCGAGGAACACGTTGCCGCCGGTCGGCGCCAAATCGCCGCCGAGGATTTTCATAAAGGTGGACTTGCCGCAGCCGTTGGCGCCGATCAGGCCGTAACGGTTGCCGCCGCCGAATTTGACAGAGATGTTTTCAAACAACGGCTTGCTGCCGAACTGCATGGTGATGTTGTTGGTGCTTAACACAGCGCTCGCTCTTTATACATAGGGAATGTGATTTGGCGCGCATTATGCCACAACGGGGTTCAGAGATCGCGGGAAGTTTTGGTGACATTTTGAGCGTTTCCGACGGATGAGCCATACCTGCATTTAATAACGCCAATGAAAGTCACAGGAAGGCTTCACGCAGCAAGCCGTACAATAACTGGAACAAATTCACCAAAAATATTAATTAGCGGTATTAATTAAAATAAAAAATGAATTTCATTCTCGCCAGATACCGCACCAGGTAAGAATAAATCGCACCTGAATACCTCTTGAAAATCATTGATACAGTCAACGCACCTCTATTTAATTCTATTTCTTGCCGACTATCGCCACATATTCTGCTATACGCGACATTTTGTGACCCTCCTCTTAAATGCCAGGATTTTTTCAATGATTAATGCGCTACAGCTCACTAAATCGGCACTAAATCACCTCACTGCCACACATCATAAATCCAAAAAAAACATATAAATACAAAATCTTAAAAAAATCAAACCACCGTTATCCCGTTAATTGATCTCGCATTGCATATGATTGTACATACAAGTATATGTAAAGGAGACGTTGCCATTCTGTTGCCGCTTCGGGCGGCGATTATCGCCGTCCCGGATAATGCCACCACGGCCAGAAAATAATAACAACACACCGTCCACCTATCGCGAGAGATAACGATGAACACTGCTGAAAAAACCTTGCCCAAAAGCCAAACGGCGGAGAAAGGCGCGGTAAATTACAAAGTCATTGTCGGCGCCAGCCTGGGCAACGGCCTGGAGATTTTCGACTTCACCGTGTACAGCTTCTTTGCCGCCATCATCGGCAAACTCTATTTCCCCAGCGACAGCGCCTACGGTTCATTGTTGATGTCGGTGGCGGTGTTCGGCGTCGGCTTTATCATGCGCCCGCTGGGTAGCATGGTGCTGGGCGCCTATGCCGACCGGGTCGGCCGCAAGGCCGCCATGCTGATGACCATCGTGCTAATGGGCGTCGGCACTGCCCTGATCGCCTTCGCGCCGACCCATGCGCAAATCGGCGTTCTGGCGCCGGTGCTGATCGTAGTCGGCCGCCTGATTCAGGGCTTCGCTGCCGGCGGTGAAGTGGGCTCAGCGACTACGCTGCTGCTGGAGTCGGCCGGCGCCAATCAGCGCGGCTTTTTCGTCAGCTGGCAGGCGATCAGCCAGGGCGTCAGCGCCCTGCTCGGCGCCTCTTGTGGGCTGGCGCTCACCTATTTTCTGCCGGAAGAGGCGCTTTATGCCTGGGGCTGGCGCGTGCCGTTCATCATCGGCCTGCTGATCATTCCGGTCGGCGTCTATATCCGTAAGCACCTGGAAGAGACCTACAGCGGCGAACAGCCGGATCGTGCGCGGATGCCGCTGAATCCGGTATGGGATCTGGTGAGCAACCATGCTAAAGACCTGTTGCTGGGTGTGCTGGTCATCATGTCCGGCACCGTGATGGTTTATGTGGTGCTGCTTTACATGCCGACCTACATGATGCAGACCTACCACATCGCCGGCCCGACCGCCTATCTGTTCAGCTGCATCGCCTCCGTGGTGCAAATTGTGGCAGTCTATTACGCCGGGCGCTATGTCGATCGGATCCAGAATTACAAAAGGCCGCTGCTGTTCTCGATCTTTGCGGCACTGATCCTGATTTACCCGACCTTCTGGTTCCTCAGCGCCACGCAAACCCTGTGGCTGGCGATTGTTTTCCGCATCCTGCTGATCGGCGCACTAGGCATCAACATGCTGGCGAGCACCATGCTGATCGTCTCGGCGCTGCCGCGCCACGTGCGCGCCACCGGCACCTCGATGATTTACGCTTTCGGCGTGACGCTGTTTGGCGGATCGGCGCAGCTGATCGTCACCTGGCTGCTGGAGACCAGCGGCAACCCGCTGGCGCCGGCGTGGTACGTGACCGGCATGCTGACCGTCAGCCTGATAGCCACTCTGCTGTTCCGAGAGCGTCATAAAGAATAGCGCATGCTGCCGGGCCACGTGGCTATTGGCTGCCCGGCGTAGGCGTAACGCCCTGTTCCTGCAAGACGGCGATAAACGCCTGCGCGGCGGCGCTGCGGTAAGCGCCTTTGCGCTGCAGCCATACCGCCTGCCGCACCGGCATAGCGTTGGCCAATGCCACTTTTTTCAACTGCCGGTTCTCGCGCGCAATGGCGGCCGGCAGCAGCGTGGCGAGCTGCCCACGCCGCACGATCTCGACGATGGCGCCCAGCGCGTTGGCCTCCACCGCCACCTGCGGCCGAAATCCCAGCTGCGTGCAGTAGCGATCGATAAACTGGCGCGTGGCGAAGTCGCCGCTCAGCAAGGCCAGCGGCAGATGTTGCCACTCCGCCAGCGTCAGCGGCCGGCGATGCGCCGCCAGGGGATGGTCGGCGCCGACCATCAGCTCCAGCGTCTCGCTGAATAACGCCGCCGCTTCCACCTCCGCCGACTGCGCCATCTCGAAGGCAATGCCCAGATCCAGCCGATCCTGCGCCAGCAGCGCCTCGATTCGCTCTTGCGCCATCTCCTCAATGCTCAGGGTAATCCCCGGATAGCGGCGGTAGAACGCATCGATCGCCGGCCCCACCAGATAGGCGGTGAAGGTCGGCGTCATCGCCAGCCGCAAATGGCCGCGCGCCAGCGTCGCCACGTCATGGATCGCCCGCGCGCCGGCGTCCAGATCCTGCAGCGCCAGCCGCGCATAGCGCATCCACGCCTCACCGGCGTCGGTCAGGCGCACGGCTCTACCGCTGCGATCGAACAGCGGCGCCCCCAGTGTGTCTTCCAGCTGCTTGATCTGTTGAGACAGCGTCGGTTGCGAGACGTGCAGCACTTCGGCGGCGCGGGTGAAGTTGCCCTGTTCAGCAACGGCCAGAAAATAACGGATGTGTCGCAGCAGCATGGCGCCCCAGCTATTAGTAAAACCTATAGCTGGCATTATAAATGGGTCTTAGACCCTATAGCCAGAAGCGTTCATCATGCCGCCATCGCATAACGACACCCAATGGAGAAACGGATGAAAGAGGTGATTGAAGGCTTCCTGAAATTCCAGCGCGAAGCCTTTGTTGAACGCACGGCGCTGTTTCAGCAGTTGGCGACCCGCCAAAACCCGCGCACCCTGTTTATCTCATGTTCCGACAGCCGCCTGGTGCCGGAGCTGGTCACCCAGCGCGAGCCGGGCGATCTGTTCGTGATCCGCAACGCCGGTAACATCGTGCCTTCTTTCGGCCCCGAACCCGGCGGGGTTACCGCCTCGGTCGAGTACGCCGTCGCCGCGCTGGGCGTGGAGGATATCGTGATCTGCGGCCATTCCGACTGCGGCGCGATGACCGCCATCGCCACCTGCCAGTGTCTGGAGCACCTGCCGACGGTCGCCGGCTGGCTGCGTTACGCCGATTCCGCGAAGGCGGTCAATCAGGCTTATCCGCACGCCTCCGATGAGGCCCGGGTCGCGTCGATGGTGCGCGAAAACGTCGTCGCCCAGCTCAACAACATCAAAACGCACCCTTCCGTCGCCCTGGCGCTGGATCAGGGCCGCCTGACGCTGCACGGCTGGGTCTATGACATCGCCAGCGGCGCTATCGAGGCGCTGGACGGCGAAACCCGCCGCTTCGTGCCGCTCACCACCCATCCCGACGTGACCGCCACCCCGGCGATCGCCCGCTTTTAAGCCAACAAAAGGAGCTAACATGACACACTCTCTGCACAATGCCGCCCCGCGCTCAGCGCTCACCGACACCATCATGGCCGCCAAGATCCGCCATAACCTGACTTTCGACGCGCTGGCCAAGGGCACGGGTCTCAGCCTGGCGTTCGTCACCGCCGCGCTGCTGGGGCAGCATGCGCTGCCGGAACCGGCGGCGCGCACGGTCGCGGCCAAGCTGGGGCTGGACGAAGAGGCGGTGCTGCTGCTGCAAACCATCCCGCTGCGCGGCAGCATTCCCGGCGGCGTGCCGACCGATCCGACCATTTATCGCTTCTATGAAATGCTGCAGGTTTACGGTTCCACGCTGAAAGCGCTGGTGCACGAGCAGTTCGGCGACGGCATCATCAGCGCCATCAACTTCAAGCTGGATATCAAAAAGGTCGCCGATCCGGACGGCGGCGAACGTGCGGTGATCACCCTGGACGGCAAATACCTGCCGACCAAGCCTTTCTAATTGGCCTTTCGCCGGCGGCCCGCCGCCGCCGGCAAATTGACAGCCAACCGGCCATTGGCTACATTATCTGCGCTGAAACGCCGCCCTGGCGTTTTTCACTGCCCGAGGCCTGTATGTTGGAGATTGTAACCACCCGATAGTCGCTTCCTTGCCGTATGGCGAGGGACTCTGACGTATCCGACGCGCGTTTGCGCGGGGATGCGCGTATCTGGGGTTATTACAGGATCTCCCAACATGAACATTTCCAAAGCGGAACAACGCGTGCTGCACGTGTTGGCCAAAGGCGGCTATATCGCCTTCACCCGCAACGACGCCGGTCGCGTCACCCACGTCGAATGCTACACCCGCGAAGGGCTCGGCCTGGCCGACTGCTCGCTGGCCGTCTTCACCAAGCTCAAAACCAAACGCCTGATCCTCTCTCGCCAGGGGCGCCCTTATCGCGTCACCTTCGCCGGGCTCAAGGCCGTGCGTGCGCAGCTGGATAACCGTTAATCATCGATACCGGCCGGGCAGGCAGCCCGGTCGACTCAGCCTTGTTGATCAGGAGACAACCATGAACATCACTTTACGCCACGAAACGCCGGCCGACGTCGGCGCCATCGCCACCCTGACCGCCGCCGCGTTCCTGCATGCCGAACACAGCAGCCACACCGAGCAGTTTATCGTCAACGCGCTGCGTGCGGCAGGCGCTCTCACCCTGTCGCTGGTCGCTGAGCACAATGGCACACCGATCGGGCACGCGTCCGTCTCACCGGTCGTGCTCAGCAACGGCGGCGCCGGTTGGTACGGGCTGGCGCCGGTGTCGGTGCTGCCGGCCTGTCAGAGCCGGGGGATCGGCAGCCGGCTGATCCGCCAGCTATTGGCCGAACTGCAAGAACGGCACGCCGCAGGCTGCGTGGTGCTGGGCGATCCGAACTATTACGGCCGTTTCGGCTTCCTGGCGCAAACGGCGCTGACCCTGCCGGGCGTGCCGCAAGACTACTTCCGCGCCATCACCTTCCAGGGCGCGCTGCCGTGTGCAGAAGTCGCCTTCCACAACGCGTTTAACGCCGAAGCCTAACCCTGTTGCCGGCGCCGTCATGGCGCCGGTTTTCAGTCCTGTTCGCCATAACGCAAGACGGTCATCCCTTCCTCTTCCGCCGGGGGAACAAAGTACTGTGCCAGGCGCTCAAACTCCGTTTCGCTCAGTGTAAACGGATGCTCGCCGCGCGCGTTTCTCAGCGTTATCCGGCTCAGGCACTGCGCATGGCTGACGTCGAGAAAGTGCAGGCAGTGTGCAACACCGGCCTCCTCCGCCAATGCTTTGGCCCAGCGCCGCCTGTCCGGCGTATTCATCGGGAAATCGAGCGCCACGGACCAGCCGCCGCGCAGCAGCTGAACGAGGTGCCCGCCCAGCGCCCGCCGCAACCGGTCGGAACAGCGCGCATAGTCTTGCAGGCTGGCCATCTCCTGTTCATACAGCGTCGCCAGCCACGCATCTTCGACCAGCAACAGCGTTTGCGGTTGCTGCGCCAAACGCTGCGCCAGCGTCGATTTGCCTGCGCCGGCCTTGCCGCACATCAGGTGTAAAACTGCAGGGTAGGTTTTCATGGCGTTCTCCGGTCGTTGCCGGAAGGGGATAAAAAACCCGCCTGCCGGCGGGTTTTTATTGGCGACACACGCGCTATCCCACCCTTTGGAGAAGGGTGATAATAATTTGCGCGAATGGGCGATAGGATTTTTTCATAACTAATGAATATGACAACCGTGCGCCGTTGTCAATTCGCCGTCATCAATCCCTGTTCTCGCACAAACTCGGTGAATAAACTCACTTTCTGCTGCACATGCCGGCGCGTCGGGTAAACCGCGAAGACCTGATGCGCTTCGGCAATCTGTTCAGGGAACAACCGCACCAGCCTGCCGGCGGCGATTTCGGGATCCGCCACGAACGACGGCAGCGAACCGATGCCCAGTCCCGCCACCAGCATATCCCGCAGCATCAGGCTGTTGTTGGCGATCAACCGGGGAGTGAACGCCACGCTCAGGCTCTCCTCGCCGGCGGTGAACTGCCACTGCCCCGGCCTTTCCGCCAGGGAATAGGCCAGACAGCTGTGCCGCTGCAAGTCATTCGGCGTTTGCGGCACACCGTGCTGTGCCAAATAGCCGGGCGCGGCGCAAATTCGCTGGTGCACTTCACCCAGCGCCCGGGCGCTGAGGGAAGAATCCGGCAGCCGTCGGCGAATGCGCAGGGAAATATCGAAACCGGCCGCCACCACGTCCAATACCCTGTCGTCCAGCGTCAGTTCCACCTGCAGCTGCGGGTAACGTTGCATAAACGGCGGCAGCAGCGGCGACAGCACCGTCAGGCCGAACGAAAGCGGCGCATTGACCCGCAGCGTGCCGGAGACCTGCTGCGCGCTGGCGGCAACCGTCTGCTCCAGCGCGTCGAACTCGCCGAGCAATCGGCAGGCTTCCTGGTAATAGAGCTGCCCGGCTTCGGTCAGGCTCATGCTGCGAGTGGTGCGCACCAGCAACAGCGCCCCCAACCGGTTCTCTAACTGCTTAATCTGCTTGCTCAACGCCGCCGGCGTGATCGCCAGATCCTCCGCCGCCTTATAGAAACTGTTGCGCTCAACCACGCGGCGAAAGGCGCGCATCGTCAGTAGCACGTCCATATTATGTCCTATAAGTTAATTATTAATTCAGTAAACCATAGATTATTAACCAAATAAATAACAGTAGACTTTATTCAACCGCTTCCCTGAGTGTGAAGTGAATTTAATGTACTGATAAAAATGGAGTTAATAATGAAAAAGACCCTGTTCGCCCTGATGCTCGGCCTGAGCGCCGCCACCGCCCCCGTCGCCGCGCTGGCGCAATCCCCCGCCGCCGACAGCCGCCAGGCGGGTTATGTGCAACCGCTGACCGCCGACAACAGTCTGCTGCTGCTGGTCGATCTGCAGGACATGTTCGGCATGACCATTTCCTCTATCGACCAAACCAATCTGGTGAATAACGCCGCCGGTATCGCCAAGGCCGCCAAGGTGTTCAACGTGCCGACCATTCTGGCCTCGGCTAACGCCAAAAGTTTCGCCGGGCCGGTATTCCAGCAGGTGACGCAGGCACGCCCGGATCTGCAGGTGTACGATCGCACCGCCATCAACGTCTGGCAGGATCGGCGCGTGGTGGATCTGATCAAACAATCCGGCCGCAAGAAAATCATCATCGGCGGGCTATGGACCGCCAGCTGCGTGATGCTGCCGGCGCTGTCTGCCCTGGGCGAGGGTTATGAGGTTTATATCCTGTCGGACGTCACCGGCGACATTACGCCAGACAGCCAAAACAACGCCATGCAGCGTCTGATACAGGCGGGCGCCACCCCTATCAACTGGGTGGCATTAATGCTGGAATGGCAGCAGGACTGGAGCCGCAAGGCCACGGCGGGGGGCGTATTGCAGATCGCCCGCGACCACGGCGCCGCCTGGGGAATGGGTGCCAGCTACGCCGGAGCAATGAAAGTGGGCAGCGAAGCGAAATAACAGACGGAAGCCCGCCGCCGGCGGGCTTTTTTCAGGTGTGGTGATAACAACGGCTATCCTGTGGCGCCTGATCGCGACTCTCCAACCCATAATCCCGCACCACCTCCGCCACCCGCAGCCGGTACTGCGCCAGCACCTCGCCACGGCCGCGCGCCTGCGCCGCCCGGTGCTGCTCGAGATTGCGCCACTGCTGCACCGCCGCCTCGTCGCGCCAGAAGGAGAGCGACAGCAGGCGCGCAGGATCGGCCAGGCTTTGAAAACGCTCGATGGAAATGAATCCGTCGATCTGCGCCAACAGCGGCTTCAGCTCCGCCGCCAGCGCCAGATAGGTATCACGCTGCCCATCGGCGGCCTGCAGTTCAAAAATCACGGCGATCATTATCGTTTCCTCTCAACGGTAACATTCAGGTACGCGCACATTGTAGCCACCGCACCGATTCCAACGCCCGCTCATCAATATCCAGCGAACACAGACGCACTGGCCCAGAGTGCGACAACCACAGGCTAGCAATGGACGCGCAGTCATACTTCGCCTAACCTCGAAGTATGCATGACATCGACATAGAAGATCGTTTAGCGGCGCTGAGCGCCGCCATCGCCGACCGCACCCGGGCGCGCATGCTGTGCCTGTTGATGGATGGGCGCGCCTACACCGCCACCGAGCTCAGCGCGGCGGTCGAGGTCGCCCCGTCCACCGCCAGCGCGCATCTGGCGAAACTGCTGGAGCAGCGGCTGCTCGCCTGCGTCAAACAGGGGCGCTACCGCTATTTCAGGCTGGCCGGCCAGCCGGTGGCCGACGCGCTGGAAGGCCTGATGGCGCTGGCGGGCGTACCGCGCCCGTCGGTGAAAAGCAGCACGCCCACCACGCTGCAATATGCCCGCACCTGCTACGACCACATGGCGGGCGAGGTGGCGGTGAAGCTGCACGATCGGCTACGTGCGCTGAACTGGCTGACCGGTGAGGAAGACTACCGGTTAAGCGACGCCGGTCAGGCCGCGCTGGCGCGGCTGGGCGTCGATTGCTCCCCCGCCCCCACCCGCCGCCGCTTCGCCTGCGGCTGCCTGGACTGGAGCGAACGCCGCTCTCACCTCGGTGGCGCACTGGGCGCCGCGCTGTTGGCCGCTTTTATTCAACGCGGCTGGATCGTCCGCCGGCTCGACAGCCGCGAGCTGCAGCTGACCCCCGCCGGTAAAAAAGCGCTGGCCGCACATTTTGAGCTCACGGTGTAACCCGGCGGCGGGGTAGTTTTACTGCAATACTCAAGGGGTACGCTTAAGCGACCCCGCCAACCCGAGGAGTTTCCATGCTCGATTCCACCCAATTCCCGATCGTCAAACGCTGGCCGGCTCAGCACCCGGAACGGCTGCAGCTCTACTCTCTGCCGACGCCGAACGGTGTCAAAGTGTCCATCATGCTGGAAGAGATCGGCCTGCCTTATGAAGCGCACCTGATCGACATCGGCAACAACGAAACCTGGACGCCGGAATTTCTGGCGCTGAACCCGAACGGCAAGATCCCGGCGATCATCGATCCCGATGGCCCCGGCGGCCGGCCGCTGCCGCTGTTCGAATCCGGCGCCATTCTGCTCTACCTGGCGGAAAAGAGCGGCCGTTTCCTGCCGCAGGATCCGGCGCAGCGCTACGAAACCATTCAGTGGGTGTTCTTCCAGATGGCCGCCGTCGGCCCGATGTTTGGCCAGCTCGGTTTCTTCCACAAATTCGCCGGGCGCGAGTATGAAGACAAACGGCCGCTGGAGCGCTACACAAACGAATCGAAACGCCTGCTCGGCGTGCTGGAAACGCGCCTGGAGGGCCGCGATTGGATCATGGGCGCGGACTACACCATCGCCGATATCTCGCTGCTGGGCTGGGTGCGTAACCTGATCGGCTTTTATGAGGCGCGCGAGCTGGTGGCGTTCGACAGTTTCCCGCGCGTCGCGCAGTGGCTGGAGCGCGGTCTGGCGCGGCCGGCGGTACAGCGTGGGCTGGCTATCCCGGCGCGCGCGGCCTGACGCCAAACGGGGTGGCCGCCGGGCCATCCCGTCTTTCGCTGTCATAAAATTGTCATCCCTCTGCTCTACTCTCCTTTCGTAACAATTTGATGTTATTTACATTGTTGTATTACGACAAGGAGCTTACCCCATGCAACCTGCTGTATCCCTGATCGCCGGCGCCGTGCTGTCCGCCCTGCTCTGTTCCTCCGCCACCGCGACGGAAACCTCAGCCAATGCCGATGGCCTGACCGAGCGCGCCGCGCGCGGCACCCTCACCGAGCCGGGCGGCGCCCGTCGCCTGGCCGGCGATCAGACCGCCGCACTGAAGGCGTCGCTGTCGGACAAAACGGTGAAAAACGTGATCCTGCTGATCGGCGACGGTATGGGGGATTCCGAGATCACCGCCGCGCGTAACTACGCCGAAGGCGCAGGCGGTTACTTCAAGGGCATCGACGCCCTGCCGCTGACCGGGCAATACACCCACTACTCGCTGGACAAGAAAACCCACAAGCCGGATTACGTGACCGACTCCGCCGCCTCCGCCACCGCCTGGGCCACCGGGGTGAAAACCTATAACGGCGCGCTCGGCGTCGACGTAAACGGCAAAGACCAGCCAACGCTGCTGGAGATCGCCAAGGCGGCCGGCAAGGCCACCGGCAACGTCTCCACCGCCGAACTGCAGGACGCCACGCCGGCGGCGCTGGTGTCGCACGTCACCTCGCGCAAATGCTACGGCCCGCAGGAAACCAGCGAGAAATGCGCCGCTAACGCGCTGGAAAACGGCGGCCGCGGCTCCATCACCGAGCAACTGCTGAAAACTCGCGCCGACGTCACGCTGGGCGGCGGCGCGAAGTCCTTCAACCAACTGGCGAAAAGCGGCGAATGGCAAGGAAAATCGCTGAAGGATCAGGCAGCAGCGCAGGGTTATCAGTGGGTGAGCAACGCGGATGAGCTGCAGGCCGTTACCCTGGCCAATCAGCAAAAGCCGCTGCTGGGCCTGTTCGCCGACGGCAACATGCCGGTGCGCTGGCTGGGGCCGAAAGCCAGCTATCACGGCAACCTCGACAAGCCGGCGGTAACCTGCGAAGACAACCCGGCGCGCACCGCGGCCACGCCAACGCTGGCGGCGATGACCGAAAAAGCGATCGCGCTGCTGAAAGACAACCCGAACGGCTTCTTCCTGCAGGTAGAGGGCGCGTCGATCGATAAGCAGGATCACGCCGCCAACCCGTGCGGGCAGATTGGTGAAACCGTCGATCTGGACGAAGCGGTGCAAAAAGCGCTGGCCTTCGCCCGCGCCGACGGCAACACGCTGGTGATCGTCACCGCCGACCACGCGCACGCCAGCCAGATCGTCGCTGCCGACGCCAAAGCGCCAGGCCTGACCCAGACACTGACCACCAAAGACGGCGCGCCGATGACCCTCAGCTACGGCAACTCGGAAGAAGAGTCGCAGGGGCACACCGGCACCCAGCTGCGCGTCGCGGCCTATGGCCCGCACGCCGCCAACGTGGTGGGGTTGACCGATCAGACCGATCTGTTCTTCACCATGCGCGATGCGATGGGCATCAAGTAACCACCTTGTGAATCCTGGCCGCCCGTAGCGGCGGCCATTTATTATTGGTTACCGATGTATATTTGCAATTTAACCGCAATTATTGTGTGATAACGAAATAACGTTTAATTGCGCGGCAATTAGCCCCTGAAAATAACGCGGTTATACGGCCCTTCCCCCCTCTCTGTTTATTCCTGCGACAGCAACCGACCTATTTTTGCTTATATTCATTTTTTTTAGTTACAAAAGTAGTTTTTAACATTCTCGCAAACAATAATACCCCGCCAGTAACGTGAACCGATCAATTTGCATCCGGACGGCCTGCAATAGTTCACTTTTCGTTAAAAACCCTATTAACAAAAAGGCATTATCGCTGCCTATCGGCTCACGCCGGGCGGTCGGCTTCACTATTTTCCAGGGTAACTCCCGCTAAATTCTTTCACCTGCAATGAGTAGAATTTACACACAAGAGATTTAATTCAATGAGAAAATTACTCGTCCTGATTTTCAGTCTCAGCCTGTTTAGCGTTACGCAGCAGGCAGCGGCTGAAGAGAAGAATAAAACCGTCGACGTGGTGTTGATCGGCGGCGGCATCATGAGCGCGACCTTGGGTACCTATCTGCATGAGCTGGAGCCGACCTGGACCATCGACATGTACGAGCGCATGAACGGCGTGGCGGAAGAGAGCTCCAACGGCTGGAACAACGCCGGTACCGGCCACTCCGCCTTCAGCGAAATGAACTACACGCCGGAAAAAGCCGATGGCACCATCGACATCAGCAAGGCGGTGAAGGTCAACGAGTCTTTCGAAATCTCCCGCCAGTTCTGGTCTTATCAGGTGAAGAACGCTGTCCTGAAAGATCCGAAATCCTTCATTAACAGCGTGCCACACATGAGCTTCGTGTGGGGTGACGACAACGTCAACTTCCTGCGTAAACGCTACGCGGCGCTGCAGCACAGCACCCTGTTCCGCGGCATGGAATACTCCGAAGATCCTGCGCAAATCAAACAGTGGGCGCCGCTGGTGATGAACGGCCGCGATCCGGCGCAGAAAATCGCCGCGACCCGCATGCCGCTGGGTACCGACGTTAACTTCGGCGTGATCACCCACCAGCTGGTTGACGCGCTGAGCACCAGCGACAAGTTCAAGCTGAACCTGAGCCACGAAGTACGCGACATCAAGCGCAACGCCGACCAGACCTGGAGCGTGACCGTTGCCGATCTGAACCGCGACGGTAAAGAAACCACCGTTAACGCCAAGTTCGTGTTCATCGGCGCCGGCGGCGCGTCCCTGACCCTGCTGCAGAAATCCGGCATCCCAGAAGCCGACGGCTACGGCGGCTTCCCGGTCGGCGGCCAGTTCCTGGTCACCACCAACCCGGCGATCGCCAACCAGCACCTGGCCAAAGTGTATGGCCTGGCCAGCGTAGGTTCGCCGCCGATGTCCGTGCCGCACCTGGATACCCGTATGCTGGACGGCAAGCGCGTGCTGCTGTTCGGGCCGTTCGCCACCTTCTCCAGCAAGTTCCTGAAGAACGGTTCACTGTTCGATCTGCTGCACTCGCTGAGCACCTCGAACCTGATGCCGATGACCCACGTTGGTCTGGATAACTTCGATCTGGTGAAATACCTGGTCGGCCAGCTGATGATGAACGACGACGATCGCTTCGCCGCGCTGAAAGAGTACTTCCCGGACGCCAAGCAGGAAGACTGGAAGCTGTGGACCGCAGGCCAGCGCGTGCAGATCATCAAGAAAGACGCGGATAAAGGCGGCGTGCTGCAGTTCGGTACCGAAGTCGTCAGCTCTGAAGACGGCAGCATCGCCGCTCTGCTGGGCGCGTCACCGGGCGCTTCCACCGCTGCGCCAATCATGCTGCACCTGATGGAAACCGTGTTCAAAGACAAAGTGGCGACGCCGGAATGGCAGAGCAAGCTGGAAGAGATCATCCCGTCCTACGGCCACAAGCTGAACGGCGATATCGAGATGACCAACAAGATCCGCGGCTACACCAGCAGCGTCCTGGGTCTGAACTACATTGAAGTGAAACCGGAAACCAACTGATTTTCCACTCGTTTCCTGCTGGAAAGGCCGCTTTATGCGGCCTTTCTTTTATCCCCCTGCGATTCAAAGAGCATTTTTGGTCACCTTTTTACCCCCGGTTTACCCTTGCGTAACGGCGCACTCACGCCTATTATCAAAGCATATTCTTGGATAATTAAGCTAAGTCACTGTGACCTGAATGTCGTTTTTGCGGGAGAACTAAAACCATGGATCGCGTCAATATCATTCACGATTTACTAGACTGGATTGAAACTCATCTGGACCAGCCGCTGCTGCTGGATAACGTCGCCGCCAAGTCGGGCTACTCCAAATGGCACCTGCAGCGCATGTTCCGCAGCACCACTGGCCACGCGCTCGGCAGCTATATCCGCGAGCGGCGCCTGTCGCAGGCGGCGCAGGCGCTGCGCTCCACCCCGCGCCCGATCCTGGATATCGCCCTGCAATACCATTTCGATTCTCAGCCTTCGTTCTCACGCGCCTTCAAGAAACAGTTCGGCAAAACCCCGGCGGTCTATCGCCGCACCACTCGCTGGGACGTCGCGGAATGGCCGGCGCAGCCGGTAGAGCTGGAGGCCGAGCCACGCCACGATGCCCCCACGCTGCCCCGCTGGTACGCCGGCAAACCGCCGGAAGGCGTTTGCACCACCTGGATGGGGCTGCGTTGATAAACGCGGCATAACACGTAAAAAGGGTTCAGTTCTCGCGAACTGAACCCTTTTTTATTGAAGCGACACCGGATTATTTGAAGGTGACGTCAATATTCGCCGATGCGCTGAATGGCCCCACTTTCGGGTTGGTGCTCAACCATTTCAGGCTGGCCATGAAGTTCTTTTCAACGATGGTGCCGTTGACCAGACCCAGATCGACCGGGCTGTTCATCATGATCGGCGTATTCGGCGTGGCCGCCTGCGAGATCAAAATACCGAAGCCGCTGTCGCTGGTCGGCAGGATCACGCTGTTATCCTGCAGCGGATAAGTGCTGCTGAAGCTGGCCTGCAACGTTTCCCCCTGGCAGTCCTGCCCGGTCGTCGGATCGGACATATTGGCGGCAACCGAGAACGGCACCTGTTTCTCGATTTTACCCACCACCGCATTTTGACGCGGGATAGTGCCAAAATTCACCGTCGAACCGTTGTTGGCCACGACGGTGATTTTCGGGTTGCAGGAAATAAACTGAATGTTGCCCAACCCGGAAATGTAGGCGTTAAAGTTACTGTTCGGCGTGCCGTTCAAGCCGCCGACGCCATCAACCTGAAACACCGAGTAGGAGTTGTTGTCGTTGATCTTGCCGCCGGCCGGAGGCGCTTTGCCGGTTGCTTTAATATAGATAGCGTAAGACACGGTTACCGTCAGCGGTCTGGCCGGAGACAGGCAGCGGCTACCCGAACGGCGGCATTCCGTGCCGGGCCCCACGTCCTGACGTGCGCCTTTCGTCGGTTTGACGTCAACCCCCTGATAAGTAACGCCCACTTCGATCGAGTTATGGATCTGGCTCATCCGGGACTGCGGATCCCAGTACAGGTAGGCATTCTCCCCTTTCGGGTTGTTCCAGTCATCTGTACATTGGAAAGTCGAAGTAAAGGTCTGCGAACGCCACAGCAACGCGCCCGGCGCGGTATTGGCGGTCGACACCTTGATGGCTTTATCCAGCACGATATCCTGGCGAATGCTGCCGTTCTGCTTACAAGACAGCGCATAGCTGCTCTGCGAAAACGCGCCCAGCGTGACCAGCAGCCCAGCCGCCAACCCGAGATTCTTGTGCTTTAACAAAGAAGACATATCCTTTCCTTTTACGGTTTTCCGCAGGTCAGCGAAAGTTCCTGATAACCCATCAACTGTTCAGTCGCCGCTTTCAATTCCGGCACCACCAGTGAGCAGCTCTCGCCCGCGTCGTTGCCCCATTTCACCAGCAGGCGATCCCCTGCGGAAGCCCCTGAAATATAAATATCGCCGTTGGTACCGACAGTACCGTTGTTCTTGCCGTCCGCACTGAAGACGTTGGCGCCAATCGGCGGTACGCTGCCGTCGGCCATCTTGCTGTGTACCAACAGGCTTTGGCCCGTATGCGTTTCAAACTTCACGCGGGTGATTGCGCCGTAAGTCGGCACCACGTCTCTCGCCGCCATCGGGATATCCAGGCCGTTGCCGATATCTTCGGTGCGCAGCGCCACGCGGTTATGGCGGTATGGCGACGCAGAGGTCATCACCGCGTAACCGAAGCGGTCGATGGCGACACCCGGTTGGTTTTCGATACGAACGCCCTTGGCGTCTTTCGCCTCCACCAGCACAAACGTATTCTGCAGCGGCTGGGTCAGCGTCACACCGCCGGAGTGCGCGACGATGCCGCCCGCCACGCCCAACGAAGACTGCTGATAATCTTTGCTGTAGCTATAACCGGCATTGATGGTCCCCATGCTGCCCTGATAACCGACGTTGGCCGAGCTGGTTTGGCCCGAATAACGATCATGACCGCTTTGCACCGCATAGTTCAAGCGGTTGTCATCCAGCGCGGTGCCGCTCAGGCCGGCGCTGTAGGTATTGCCGCTCTGCTTGCTGTGGCCGGCGTTGAAGCTGGCGGTCATGTCCGACGAGTCCTTGCTGAAGAAGCTGAACGGAATCGACACGGTCAGGTTGACGCTGCGGTCTTTATAGCCGTAGTTGCTGCGGCTGTCCTGATAGAAGACGCCATAGCTGATATTTTTATAGCTGCTGTTGAAACCGGTTTGTACAGTGCGATCTTCACCGGACCCGCCCCAGTAAGACTGGTTGCTGAGGTTAGCGTACAGCGTCGAGCTACCGGCGATGCGCTGGTTGACAGACAGCTCAACGCGCTGGCGTTTGTTGTTGAAACGGCTGGTGTAATAGCTGCGACGGCGCGATTCCGCCCAATCCGGCACGCCCAGGTTGCGATCGTTTTGATCGTAGTAATCGTTCCGGTAATAACCGTTCTCATAGCGTTCACGCTCGGCCACCGCATCGGAGAAATCATAATATCCGGAGGTCGAGTAACGGTAACCGGCAATGCGGAATTCCGTCCCCCAGTCGTTGAGCGACTTGGAATACAGGAAACGGAAACTCTCCCCTTGTTTGTCATCACCGTTCACCAGGTTGGTGTCGGAATAGGACATATCAAAAGAGACGGCCCCCCAGTTCCCCAGGTTTTTACCGAGGCCCACGACCGCTGAACGGTAGTTCTCCGCCACCAGCACGCCGCCGTAAGGCGTGATGTCATACGCCATGCCGTGCGACAAGGTGCCTTGGACAAACTTGGGCTGATAGCGGCTGGTGCCGTCGTGGTATTTACCGGCGGTCAGCTGATAGTTCCAAATCCCTTCGCGCAGCATGTTCGGCACCGAGGAGAATGGCACGACGAAAGAGGTTCTCGAACCGTTGGCTTCGATGACCGTCACGTCCAGGTTACCGCTCAGGGTGCTTGGGAAAATGTCCGTCAGCGCAAACGGCCCTGGCGGAACGTTGGTGCTGTAAATGGTATAACCGTTCTGACGCACTTCAACGCGCGCGTTGGTCGTCGCCACGCCGCGCACCACCGGCGCATAGCCGCGCTGGCTTTCCGGCAGCATGTCGTCGGCGCTGGACATCTGCACACCGCGGAACTGGATGCTGTCGAAAACGTTGTTGTTAGTGTTGGTCTGGCCGATCACCAGACGGCTGCGCAGAGAAACGATATCCGTTTCCGCCCAGCTGGAAATGTTCTTCCAGTGCGTGCCGGCACCCGACTGCTGGTTCAGCGTCGAGTTGTTGCGCAGGCGCCAATCGCCAATATTAAGGCCATTGTTAAGGCTCAGGAAGTAATAGTCAGAAGTCTTGTCGTTCTGGTTATTGCCATAGCGGTTATGGGTGCCGCTAAAGTTATAGTTTACAAAGCCGGCGTTGATGCCGCGATCGTAAACTTTCGGTGAAATGGCACCTTGCGGGCGCGGGATCAGAAACACCTGCGGCACTTCCAGATCCATACGCTGTACGGCGGCGTCATAGCTCAGCTTGGCGCCGGAGATTTCTTGCGGCAATGCATAGCATTGCGCGGCGCCAGCGGTGGTCAGATCGCCGGGCAGCTTTACGCCGTAATCCTGGTAATCCACAGCCGTCAGGCACGGCGCTACCGGGGAGTCTTTGGATTCTTTCTTGAACTCGATCTCGCGGTGATCGATACGCTGCCCGTTGAGATAGATATCAAACGGATATTTACCCGGCAGAATATCATCCCCGCTGGCCAACGACGCCACTTGGGCGATATTGTCATCGCCATGGATGAAGGAGGTGTTGAACTGCTCCTCCGCCATGGCCATCTGTGAGAATGAAAAAGGCACAGCAGAAAAATAAATTACACCATTAATCAGCTTCACCAAACGTTTTGGCGCGAGGGTTGTTATTCTTTTGTGTGCCATTTCTTTCATTCCTTGAAGTGCTTCAATCAATTCAGTGCGACGTTTTTAATCTCGGTGTGACCGCCATAGTCGTTGATATAGGTAAACGACATATTGTTGGCTGATTGCGCGCCCTGAGGCAGGGAGATACGCAGGCTGTCGTGTGGCTTGACCATGTCGGCGTTCACTTTCCAGCTCTTGCCACCGCTCTTCAGGTTCAACACGCCCAGCGTGACGAACAGCGGGCCATCGTTAGTCACGACTAAATTGCCGCCCTGGCGCTTCCACTTCAGCGCTTCCGCCTGCTGTTGCAGGTTGGTTTTCAACGAATCTGGGCGATAGAACAGTTTGATACGGGTACGGATCGCCACCTGCAGCACGTTATCTTGCTTAGGCGTTGGCGGAATTTCCTGTACGTTGACCCAGAGCAGAGATTCTCTGTCCTGCGGCAAACCGCTGCCGGAATAGATAAAACGCAAAATAGCGTCTTTCTTGGCAGCCAGCTTCAAAATGGGTGGCGTCACCACGATCGGCAAATTCTTAGGCATCTGGCTTGCATCGCCAGTATCCAGCCAGGTTTGCACCATGTAGGTATCGTCGCTGTCATTGCTGATTGAGAGCGATGCGGATTTACTTGCACTGTTATAGATGACACGCGTCGCATCAACCTGGATGCCTGCGAAGGCATTAACAGAGAATGCGAATAAAATACCAGTCAGAATTTTTTTCATCGGAATGTCTCAACTCTCAAAATTTAGCCATCCTTGGCCAATAACTCTATCTATCCTGCCAGCGAATTATTTGTATTCGATGGTGAAGGTAGCGTTAGAGTTTGCCTGACCGGCAGTTACCAGATCCTGGAAGGATTTGTAACGAGCGCGCAGGTTGAAAGTCGCAGCGCCTGGGTTATCGCCATCAGCAGCAACAGTAACGGTAGCTGGGGTAGCCACTTCCTGAGAGATAGGCAGAGTAGAGCCGTTGTTATCCAGAATTTCAACGCCAACGCCAGCCGCGCCGCCAGTTACAGCCAACAGCTCTGGGTGGCCCGCAGGGGTGTTACCGTCGAAACGCAGGGTGTAGTTACCCGCTTCACATTTCTCCAGGCTAATATCGAAAGCTTTAGCACCGCTGGTAGAACCGGCAGTTGGGAAAGCGGTAGTAGGATATTTACCCAGGTAAACTTCTTTATTCTGGTCTTTATCAACAACTTTACAGGTGGACTGTACAATTTCACCGGTGAATTTAACGTTGCCGTTTGCTGCCATTGCGTTGGAAGCAGTTGCAGACAATACCAGGGCGGCCAAAGGCAATAATACTTTTTTCATTTCCAGCTCCATAGAACAATAAAATAATCGATTCAGTGGCGGGCTTATATATATATTGCCGCCACTGAGCATACACTCAGCGATAGCACTCCCTTGCTGAAAAGGAGCGTTGCCTCGATGAACTCATTGCCGGACGAAATATAGACTAAGCATATTCTTAATGTTAAATCGTTTAAAACATTCATAAGGCCCCTCTTGATAGGAATAAACTATCGGCGGGTACCTATCGATCGATGTTGACGATTCATATGAATAGGAATAATCTGTGTTTGGGAAAGCTGCAGAGTTCAAGATTTTGCATTAAGGCCTGAAAATCAGAATATTATCCCGAATATTTACATTTAGTAACACATTGCGACGTTTGGACTTTGGCACGAATTACGCGTTAAATGGTCTGTCGACACGCTTCGGCCATCCTGACGCTTTAAATAAGAAATTTACCAATAAACTCGGAGTAACTTTCTTTTTAACCATTTAAAATCAACAAGTTAAATATCAATCCAAGGATTGGGAAATGAGCAGTTCTTTCAGAGAGAAAAATAACGGCATTAATTATGTTTTTCAGCCAATGTTCGCGAAATCGGGACAATTGCTGGCCGTTGAATGTCTGTCTCGCTTTACGTTTAATAGTGAGTACGCCCATTTTTCTCCCGAACAGTTCTTTCGTCACGCCGACAGTGCCACCCGGATTGAGATTTTGATGGATCAGATCAATCTGATCGATAAATACAAACACTGGTTTCATGAAAACCAAGTGATAGCCACGTTGAATGTTGACGACTATTCCCTGCAATCGCTGGCGAATACTCACTTTGCCGAAAGAATTAATGCCCTGCGCTGTATTCATTTTGAGATCAGCGAGAATTCAACCCGGCTGGTGAAAGATCGCGTACACGGCGATCCGTCATTGAATAGTTATTCATTTTGGCTCGATGATTTTGGTTCTGGCTATGCGGGTTTCTCCGCGTTGTACAACAGCCAGTTCCGCTTCGTTAAGCTCGACCGTTTTCTGCTTTGGGACTTCATGAAAAAGTCCGGCGGCGAGGGCTTGATGCGCGCGTTACTGCGCTTTTTTTACCTTAATCATTACAAGGTAATTATCGAAGGAGTTGAAACTCCCGAACACAAGAAATGGCTGGATGAAATGCCATATTACGCACTGCAGGGAAAGCTGTGGAAGGAATCCAGCATCAAGGATTTGAACTCGCTTCTTACAGCTGAATACTTTTAACTCGGTATTGGTGTTTGCCCTATGTCTAAAAACAACGTTCTTGTGATTAGTGAGTGTAAGTACAGCTATGTTGGCCTGTCGGTGCTGCTGAAGAAACACTACGGCGCGTACGATATCCGCCTGTTTTCCGATTTCATGCACGGCGGCGCCAAAGCAGAGAAGATCACCAAGCACGATATCGCGCTGATTTTCACCTCGCAAAATCTGGAACAGAGCGTCAACGTGATCGAAAGCCTGGTGTCCCTGCACCAGCAGTACAACAGCAAGACGCGTCTGCTGGTGTTCTATGACGACGAGCGCGTGGTGAAGCTGTTGTCGATCCTGGGGATTTCCGTTGAGTTGGTCTCTACCCGCATTCCGCTTTATTCGCTGCAGGAAAAAATCCAGCGGCTGCTGGAAAGCAAAGAACCGGGCGGCATCAGAGTGCAGAAAACCCGCGAGCTCAGCCCGGCGGAAAGCGACGTGATCTTCAATCTGCTGCGCGGCGACAGCCTGTTGCACATTGCCGAAAAACGCGGCACGCACCCAAAAACCATCTTTTCGCAGAAATACAGCGCGATGAAAAAGCTGCGGCTGCGCAGCATGAGCACCATCTTCGTCGCCGGCAAATAACCTGCCCTGGCTTGTTGCGCGGTACGCCGCGCGGCAACCAGCCCTCCCCCGCCAAGTTAAATTAATGTAACAACCGGCGACAAAGCAGCAACAGACACACAACATCTCCTCCTGTTGGTTACGATTTGCACACGGATTATCCGTGAGTCATGTCGTGTGGATTAAAATAAACATCAGGAGATGTTATGAAGTCGTCCTTATTCAGCCGCTACACCTGCTTTGTGCTGAGCATCTTGCTCACCCTGGTTTTCTTGATCATGATGCGCAACCATCCGTGGTTCTGGCTGCCGGCCCTGGCCTGCGGTGGCTTGATGGTGCTGGGCATCTATGATCTCACGCAGCAACGCCACGCCATCTGCCGCAACTACCCGATCATCGGCCGCCTGCGCTTCTTCTTCGAGTTCATCCGCCCGGAACTGCGCCAGTATTTCCTCGAGCAGGATAATGAAGAGATCCCGTTTTCACGCACCCAGCGCACGCTGGTGTATCGCCGGGCGAAAAACGAGATGGGCGACAAGCCGTTCGGCACCCTGCTGGACGTCTACCAGACCGGCTATGAGTGCATCGGCCACTCCATGCGGCCGGTGGAAGCCGCCGACCCGACCAGTTTCCGCATCACTATCGGCGGCGCCGACTGCCGCCTGCCCTACTCCGCGTCGATCTTCAACATCTCGGCCATGAGCTTCGGCGCGCTCTCCGCCAACGCCATTCGCGCGCTCAACCTCGGCGCGGCCAAGGGCAATTTCTACCACGACACCGGCGAGGGCAGCATCAGCCGCTATCACCGCGAAAACAACGGCGATCTGGTGTGGGAGCTGGGCAGCGGCTATTTCGGCTGCCGCACCGCCGACGGCCATTTCGATCCGCGGCGCTTTGCCGAACAGGCGCAAAGCCCGCAGGTGAAAATGATTGAAATCAAGCTCAGCCAAGGCGCCAAACCCGGCCACGGCGGCATTCTGCCGGCGAAGAAGGTGGATGCGGAAATCGCCGCCACCCGCGGCGTGCCGGAAGGGGTCGATTGCATCTCGCCGGCCTCGCACAGCGCCTTCACCACCCCGCTGGAAATGATGCATTTCATCCAGCAGCTGCGCGAACTGTCTGGCGGTAAGCCGGTCGGTTTCAAGCTGTGCATCGGCCACCCGTGGGAATTCGTCGCCATCGTCAAGGCGATGCTGCACACCCGCATCCTGCCGGATTTCATCGTGGTGGACGGCAAGGAAGGCGGCACCGGCGCCGCGCCGCTCGAGCTTTCCAACTATATGGGCATGCCGCTGCGCGAAGGGCTGCTGTTCGTGCATAACACATTGGTAGGCTGCGGCCTGCGCGACCAAATCAAGATAGGCGCCAGCGGCAAGATCATCAGCGCCTTCGATATCGCCAGCGTGCTGGTGCTCGGCGCTGACTGGGTGAACTCGGCGCGCGGCTTTATGTTCGCCGTCGGCTGCATCCAGTCGCAAAGCTGCCACACCAACCACTGCCCAACCGGCGTGGCGACGCAAGATCCGCTACGACAGAAAGCGCTTGTAGTGCCGAACAAGGCGGAACGCGTCTACCACTTCCATCAGAATACGGTGAAAGCGCTGGCAGACATGCTGGCGGCGGCCGGCGTCAGCCGCCCGGAACAGCTGACCTCACACCATATGCTGCGCCGCATCACGCCGACCGAGATCAAGGTGTACGCCGATATCTATTACTACCTGGAGCCGGGGGCGCTGCTGCAGCCGGAGATCAAAAGCGAGTTCTATGCCCGCATGTGGCGTATGGCGACGCCCACCAGTTTCGATCAGGCGATCTCGCTGCCGGCGGCATGATGGGATAAGGAATAAAAAAGAGTTGCCCCCTCGCCTTGGGGAAGAGCATATGGAGAGGGGTTGCTTGCTACGGCGGCCCTCCCCCTCAACGGCGAGAGGGCGTGTCGGTTACTGCTTGCGCACCGGCGCATCGCCGGCGACGTAATAGTCGGCGGCGCTACGCGGCAGCGGCGCGCGCTGGCGAATGCGATCGGCTAACTTCTCGGCGATCATGATGGTGGTGGCGTTCAGGTTGCCGGTGATGATCAGCGGCATGATCGACGCATCCACCACCCGCAATCCTTCCATGCCGTGCACCCGGCCCTGCCCATCGACCACCGCCATCTCATCCTCGCCCATCTTGCACGAGCAGGACGGGTGGAAGGCGGTTTCGGCGTGCTCGCGCACGAAAGCGTCTAGCTGTTCGTCGGTCTGCACCTCCGGCCCCGGGCTTATCTCGCGGCCACGGTATTCGTCCAAAGCCGGCTGCGCCATGATCTCGCGCGTGATGCGAATAGCGTCGCGGAACTCCTGCCAGTCCTGTTCGGTCGCCATGTAGTTGAACAGAATGCTCGGGTGCTGGCGCGGATCTTTCGATTTTACCTGCACCCGGCCGCGGCTCGGCGAACGCATCGAGCCGACGTGCGCCTGGAAGCCGTGCTCTTTGACCGCGTTGCTGCCGTTGTAATTAATCGCCACCGGCAGGAAGTGATACTGAATGTTCGGCCAGGCGAACTCTGCACGGCTGCGGATGAAACCGCCGGCCTCGAACTGGTTGCTGGCGCCGACGCCGGTACCGTTGAACAGCCATTCCGCGCCGATCTTCGGCTGGTTGAACCATTGCAGCGCCGGGTACAGCGACACCGGTTTCTTACAGGCGTACTGCAGGTACATCTCCAGGTGATCCTGCAAGTTTTCCCCGACGCCCGGCAGATCGTGCACCACCTTGATATCCAGGCTGTTCAGCAGCGCCGCCGGGCCAACGCCCGAACGCTGCAGGATCTGCGGTGAGGCGATGGCGCCGGCGCACAGCAGCACTTCGCGCCGCGCTTTGGCGTGGGTCAGCTGATTGCTGTCGCCCTGCAAATAGTTGACGCCCACCGCACGCTTGCCGTCGAACACGATATGGTCGGTCAACGCATGGGTAACGATTTTCAGGTTCGGCCGCGAACGCGCCTGATCCAGATAACCGCGGGCGGTGCTGGCGCGGCGCCCTTTCGGCGTCACGGTGCGATCCATCGGGCCGAAGCCTTCTTGTTGGTAACCGTTCAGATCGTCGGTGCGCGGGTAACCCGCCTGCACGCCGGCTTCTACCATGGCGTGGAACAGTTCGTTGTTACCGGCTTTCGGCGTGGTGACACTCACCGGGCCCTCGCCGCCGTGGTAATCATTCGGGCCAATATCGCGCGTTTCCGCCTTGCGGAAATACGGCAGGCAGTCCAGATAGGTCCAGTCTTCCAGACCCGGCGCCTTGGCCCAGTTATCGAAGTCCATCGCGTTGCCGCGAATGTAACACATGCCGTTGATCAGGGACGAACCGCCCAGCCCTTTGCCACGGCCACATTCCATCCGGCGGTTGTTCATGTGCGGCTCAGGATCGGTTTCATACGCCCAGTTATAGCGGCGGCCCTGCAGCGGAAACGCCAGCGCGGCCGGCATCTGGGTACGGAAATCCATCCGGTAATCCGGGCCGCCAGCTTCCAACAGCAGGACGCTGACATCGGCATCCTCGGTCAATCGGGTGGCTAACACGTTGCCGGCAGAACCGGCACCGATAATGATGTAGTCAAATTCCATTCATTATCTCCTAAATATTCGTATGCCTGGATGATGCGAATGGCTTGAATTCCGCATGCTGAATATATCAAGGCAGTTTTGGATGCAAAAAAGATATATCCCCTATGGATTTCGAGTTACAGCTAGGCGGCAAGGGCGCAGAGCCCCAGGAGCTTACTCAAGTAAGTGACTGGGGTCTGCGCTCGCAGCCAACAACGCTGTAGCTTGAAAGACGACGGGGATAGTTAAAATACCGAGGCGTATTCGCCCAGCTCAACCTGCACCGATTTGATCTGGGTGTAGTGTTCCAGCGTCGTCAGGCCGTTCTCGCGGCCGACGCCGGACTGCTTGTAGCCGCCGACCGGCATTTCCGCCGCCGACTCGCCCCAGGTGTTGATCCAGCAAATGCCGGCTTCCAACTGATGGATCACGCGGTGCGCGCGTGCCAGATCGTTGGTCACCACGCCCGCGGCCAGGCCGAAGGTGGTGTCGTTGGCGCGGCGCACCACTTCCTCTTCGCTCTGGTAGCTGAGAATGCTCATCACCGGCCCGAAGATCTCCTCGCGCACGATTTCCATGTCGTCGCGGCAGTCGCTGAATACCGTCGGCGCCACATAAGCGCCTTTGCCGAATTCACCGTGGGTGACGCGTTCGCCGCCGCACAGCAGGCGCGCGCCGCTGTTCTTGCCGCTCTCGATAAAGCGCAGCACCGACTCCATGTGCGCGAAGCTGACCAGCGGCCCAAAGTTGGTCTGCGGATCGGTCGGATCGCCGAGGCGAATACGCTTCACGCGCTCGAGGATTTTCGCCTCAAACTGCGCCTGCAGCGCCTCCGGCACGAAGACGCGGGTGCCATTGGTGCACACCTGGCCGGAGCTGTAGAAGTTGGCCATCATGGCGATATCGGCGGCGCGATCCAGATCGGCGTCGTCGAAAATAATCAGCGGTGACTTGCCGCCCAGCTCCATAGTGACTTCTTTCAGCGTCGACCCCGACGCGTTGGCCATTACCTTCTTGCCGGTTTTCACCCCGCCGGTGAAAGAGACTTTGGCGATGCCCGGATGGTCGGTCAGGTACTGCCCCACTTCCGCGCCGCTGCCGGTCACCACGTTGAAAACGCCGTCCGGCAGGCCGGCTTCGGTGTAAATTTCCGCCAGCTTCAACGCCGTCAGCGAGGTGACTTCACTCGGTTTGAAGATCATCGCGTTGCCCGCCGCCAGCGCCGGCGCGGACTTCCACAGCGCGATTTGAATCGGGTAGTTCCAGGCGCCGATGCCGGCCACCACGCCCAGCGGTTCGCGGCGGGTGTAAACGAATGAGGTTTCGCGCAGTGGGATCTGTTCGCCTTCAATGGCCGGGATCAGGCCGGCGTAATACTCCAGCACGTCGGCGCCGGTAACGATATCCACCGCGGTGGTTTCCGACATCGCTTTGCCGGTATCCAGCGTTTCCAGCGCCGCCAGTTCATCGTTGCGCTCGCGCAGAATATCCACCGCGCGACGCAGGATGCGCGAACGCGCCATCGCCGTCATCGCCGCCCACACCTTCTGCCCGCTGGCCGCGCTGGCCACCGCACGATCGACGTCTTCAGCGCCGGCGGACTGGACTTCAGCCAGAACTTCGCCGTTCGCCGGGTTAATGGCGTTGAAGGTTTTTCCAGCGGTGCTGTCTACATAGGCGCCATGAATATAGAGCTTCTGCAAGCCAAAACGGGACATAGGATCTCCTTGGGTTATCCTCCGGGCGGCGTCTGCCCCCGGAGTTGGAACGTGATGTATTCGGTCGTGAGCGCCAGCGCCTGCGCCTGATTGAACGCCGAGCCGCGCAGCGCGCTGCGCAGCCACAGTCCGTCGATCAGCGCCGCCAGCCCCTTGGCCGCCAACCGCGCCTGCGGCTGCGGCATGACGCGGCGAAACTCGGCGCACAGGTTGGAATAGAGCCGGCGGCCGTTCACCTGCTGCAGCCGGTTGAGCTGCGGTTGGTGCAGACTGCTGGCCCAAAAGGCCAGCCAGGTCTTCATCGCCGCGCTGTTGATCTGGCTGTCGTCGAAGTTGCCGGCGACGATCGCCTGCAGCCGCGCCGCCGGGCTGTTATCGGTCAGCGCCTGCAAGCGCAGCTTCACCGCCTCGCCCAGATGACTGATCAGATAGCGCATCGTGGCTTCCAGCAGGCCGTTCTTGTCCTTGAAATAATGGCTGATGATGCCGTTGGAAACGCCGGCCCGCCGCGCGATCTGCGCGATGGTGGCGTCATGCATTCCCACTTCGTTTACCGCGGCGAGCGTGGCATCAATCAACTGCTGCCTTCTGATTGGCTGCATTCCTACCTTTGGCATATTTCGACTCTCACAAAACCGACTTCGGCCTTATCTCAGCGGGCAAATTTCACTGCCGTTTCGCCCGTGATTCAGGTCATCATGAGGACCATTAAACTTTTTTTTGATTGAACGTTCAATAAAAATTGCATATATTTTATTGCCGCCTGGTTAAAAATTTGTACTATCTGGTTGTGGAACTGGCTGATTTTTGTGAGGTAATTAACGAATCTGACCAAAATCAGTGGCTGTAAGCGGTTCCCGCCGCGAAGCGCGCCGGCGCTTCATTAACAGGCGAAAGCGGTATCATTCAGGCCCTCCTCACGGGGATGGCCGCCGCCTTCATTCGCCCGTTTTCCAGAGGCCAACGCGCCCCGGAATGCGGAGCGGCACGATTTTCTCAGTTCAGAGGATGACGATGACAACCCACGAAACCTCCTCCAAACCGCAGCAGGACCGCCTCAACCCTGTGGTTTTCTTCACCTCGGCAGGGCTGATCCTGGCCTTCTCGCTGATGACCATCTTTTTCACCGACTTCTCCGGGCAGTGGATCACCCGTACGCTGAATTGGGTGTCGACCACCTTCGGTTGGTACTACCTGCTGGCTGCGACGCTGTACATCGTGTTCGTGGTGTTTATCGCCGCTTCGCGCTTCGGCTCGATCAAGCTCGGGCCGGAGCAGTCCAAGCCGGAGTTCAGCCTGATGAGCTGGGCGGCGATGCTGTTCGCCGCCGGCATCGGCATCGACCTGATGTTCTTCTCGGTCGCCGAGCCGGTGACCCAGTACATGATGCCGCCGGAAGGCGACGCGCAAACGCTGGAAGCCGCGCGCCAGGCGATGGTCTGGACGCTGTTCCACTACGGCCTGACCGGCTGGTCGATGTATGCGCTGATGGGCATCGCCCTCGGCTACTTCAGCTATCGCTACAATCTGCCGCTGACCATCCGCTCGGCGTTGTATCCCATTTTCGGTAAGCGCATCAACGGGCCGATCGGCCACAGCGTGGACATCGCCGCGGTGCTCGGCACCATCTTCGGCATCGCCACCACGCTGGGCATCGGCGTGGTGCAGCTCAACTACGGCCTCAAGGTGCTGTTCGAAATCCCGGAAAACCTGACGGTGCAGGGCTCGCTGATCCTGCTGTCGGTGATCATGGCCACCATCTCGGTCACCTCGGGCGTCAACAAGGGCATCCGCATCCTGTCCGAGCTGAACGTGCTGCTGGCGCTGGGCCTGATCCTGTTCGTGCTGTTCTTTGGCGACACCGAGTTCCTGCTCAACGCGCTGGTGCTCAACGTCGGCGATTACGTCAATCGCTTTATGGGCATGACGCTCAACAGCTTCGCCTTCGATCGGCCGGTGGAGTGGATGAACAACTGGACGCTGTTCTTCTGGGCCTGGTGGGTGGCGTGGTCGCCGTTCGTCGGCCTGTTCCTGGCGCGCATCTCGCGCGGACGCACCATTCGTCAGTTCGTGGTCGGCACGCTGATTATACCGTTCGTGTTCACCCTGCTGTGGCTGTCTATCTTCGGCAACAGTGCGCTCTACCAGATCATTCACGGCAACGCCGAGTTTGCTCAGGAAGTGATGCAGTTCCCGGAGCGCGGTTTCTACAGCCTGCTGGCGCAATACCCCGGCTTCACCTTCAGCGCCTCGGTGGCCACCATCACCGGCCTGCTGTTCTACGTCACCTCGGCGGACTCCGGCTCGCTGGTGCTGGGCAACTTCACCTCGCGCCTGGCCGACATCAATAATGATGCGCCGAACTGGCTGCGGATTTTCTGGTCGGTGGCCATCGGCCTGTTGACCATCGGCATGCTGATGACCGACGGCGTGCCGGCGCTGCAGAAAACCACGGTGATCATGGGCCTGCCGTTCAGCTTCGTGATCTTCTTCGTGATGGCTGGGCTGTATAAATCGCTGCGGGTGGAAGACTACCGCAAGGCCAGCGCGCTCAGCACCCTGGCGCCGGTGCCGGTCTCCAGCCACGACGTGCTCAACTGGAAACAGCGCCTGTCGCGGGTGATGAACTACCCGGGCACCCAGTACACGCAGAAAATGTTGGATAAAGTCTGCCGTCCGGCGATGCAGGACGTGGCGCGTGAGCTGGAGCTGCGCGGCGCGAAAGTGGAGTTCAGCGAAGTGCCGCCGACCGAAGACGAGCGTCTGAACCACCTGGAGCTGCTGGTGCGCCTGGGCGAAGAACAGAACTTTATCTATCAGATCTGGCCGATGCGCTACTCGGTGCCGGGCTTCACCTACCGCGCCCGCTCCGGCAAGTCACACTACTACCGGCTGGAAACCTTCCTGATGGAAGGCACCCAGGGCAACGACCTGATGGACTACAGCAAGGAACAGGTGATTGGCGATATCCTCGACCAGTACGAGAAGCACCTGAACTTCCTGCATATTCATCGTGAAGCGCCGGGGGGCACCCTGACCTTCCCGGATATGTGACGGTCGATAAATAACGAGAGGGCGTAGCCAGGCTACGCCCTTTTTTATGCCTGCTCGGCCGGCAAGTCGGCTTTCAGCAGCACCAGGGAACCGGCCAGCAACACCAGATCCTTGATTAAAAAACTGGTGGCCCCGGCCATGGCCGGGAAACCGCCGGCGGAAGGCTCCCAGGCACCCGGCGTGGAAAAGATCAGCGTCAGCGTGGTCAGGTAGGTCACCGTCGAACCGATCGCCCCCAGCAACCCCAGCCGCCGCGACCAGAATCCCGCCAGCAGCAGCAAACCGAAGCTCCACTCGGCGACGCCCAGCGCATAGCTGGCGCCGCGGATGCCGAACGCCTGATGCATCCAGCTCAGCAGCGGACTGTTGCCGATCAGCGGTACCAGCCCCTGCGCCTCGTAATCAAACCACTTGGCGTAACCGAAGGCGGCGAAGATCACCACCAGCGCCGCGCGCATAAAGATAACGTCCCCGTTCGAGCGCTGAAAGCGCCGCAGCCATGTCACCAGCATCATCCTCTCTCCTTATGTTGCCCACGGCCGCCGCGGATCGCCCGCTTGCGGCCGCGGGGTGCGGCGGCTTAGTGCCCCATCGCGTCCTTCTTCATTTCGTCTTTCTTCATACCGTCTTTGGCCATACCGTCTTTCGCCATGCCATCCTTTTTCATGGCGTCTTTGCCCATCTTGTCTTTCTTCATGCACTCTTTGCCCATGCACTCTTTCTTCATGCCGTCGTGCGACATCTGGCTCATGCCGTCCTTTTTCATCGCGTCTTTGCTCATGCCGTCCGCGGCGTTGGCGCCGGCCACGCCCAGCATCAGCGCGCTGCACATCATCATTGCGAATAACTTTTTCATGGTATTTCCTTCCGTCATGTCAAAGGCACCGGGGTGCCGGAGAATGGCCGGTGGCTGCCTCAGCTGCCGCCAAACCAGTTGTAACCCTGGTCTTCCCAGTAACCGCCCGGGAAGCGGTTGGTGACCTCGATCACCTGAATGTGTTTCGGGTTCTTGTAGCCCAGCTTGGTCGGCATGCGCAGCTTCATCGGGTAGCCGTATTTGCGCGGCAAGACCTGCCCGTCATAGGTCAGCGCGATAATCGTCTGCGGGTGCAGCGCGGTGGCCATGTCGATGCTGGTGTAGTAATCGTCGGCACAGGTAAAGCTGACGTAGCGGGCGCTCAGATCCGCGCCAATCGCCTGGAGAAAGGTCGCGAACGGCACGCCGCCCCACTTGCCGATGGCGCTCCAGCCCTCGACGCAAATATGGCGCGTCACCTGGCTGACCTGCGCCATGCGGTGCAGCTGCGGCAGGCTCCAGGCGCGTTTGTCCTGCACCAGTCCCGCCACCTCCAGCCGGTAATCGTCGCCGTTGATGTCCGGCGCGTCCTCCTCGGCGTAGAAAGCGTTGAACGGGAACGGCCGGGTGATCATCGATTCCGGGTAGACCGGCGCCAGGCGATCGCCGTTGAACAGCCAGCCCTGTACCCGATCGTTGAAGCGCGAGATGCGGCTCAGCGCCTGTTCGACGTTGGCGTTATCGCTGAGATCGCAGCCGGTGAGCATGGCGATGCCGCCCAGCGTCAGGCCGTTGCGCAGAAAGCGGCGGCGCGAAGGCGCGCTCAACAGCCGCTGCGCTTCTTTGACGATCGCCTGCCCTTCACCGATCGTCATGATCCGTTTATCCTTTTCCATCATTCACTCCTTAGCGTCCGCGCAGCATGGCCAGCAGCGTCCGCGGCACCAGCGCCACCATCACCAGGTGAATCGCGACGAAGGCCACCAGCGCCGACATGGCAAAAAAGTGGATATAGCGCGCCGCCTCATAACCGTCGAGCAATGTGCGCAGCAGCGGAAACTGCACCGATTTCCACAGCACCAGCCCGGACAGCGCGCTCATCACACCGAGGATCATCACCGACAGATAGGCCACGCGTTGCACCATGTTGTAGTGGCGCAGGTCGGCGTGTTGCAGCCTGCCGCGCAACGCGGCGCCTATATCGGCGAGAAACTGCCGTGGGCTGAGCGGCCAATATTTGCGTTTGAAACGCCCGCTGGCCAGGTTGATCAGCAGGTAGCACAGCCCGTTGACGCCGAACAGCCACATGCCGGCGAAGTGCCACTGCAGCGCGCCGCCCAGCCAGCCGCCGAGCGTCAGCTCATTGAGAAAGCTGAAGTTGAACAGCGGCGAGGCGTTGTAGATGCGCCAGCCGCTGGTCACCATGATCAGCATCGCCAGCGCATTCAGCCAGTGCGTCAACCGCAGCCACAGCGGATGCACCGTCTGTCGTTGTTCCGGAGTGAAAGTGAGGCTCATAAAGATTCCTGCCAGCTAACGATGCGATGAGCCAAGTATTCGCCGGATTTGTTCCCCAAGACCTCACGCAAAGTTAAATAAAATGTGATAACTCCGCCGGTGGGGGTTGTGTAGACTTCAGAGAGAAACGGGCAATCAGCGGTAATGAGAATGGACAAGCCAAAACGAATTTTGATCGTCGAGGACGACGGCGACATCGCCGAACTGTTGCAGCTGCATCTGCGCGACGAAGGTTACGCCATCAGCCACGCCGCCGACGGCAATCGGGGCATGGCGATGTTGGAACAGGGCGGCTGGGACGCATTGATCCTCGATCTGATGCTGCCGGGCGTGGACGGATTGGAGATTTGCCGCCGGGCGCGCACCATGACGCGCTACACGCCAATCATCATCACCAGCGCGCGCTCCAGCGAGGTGCACCGCGTGCTGGGGCTGGAGCTGGGTGCCGACGACTATCTGGCCAAGCCCTTCTCCATGCTGGAGCTGGTGGCGCGGGTCAAGGCGCTGTTTCGCCGCCAGGAAGCGATGAGCCGCAACCTGCGCATGGACGCCGGCGTGCTCAGCTTCAACGATCTGACCATCGACCCCATCGCCCGCGAAGTGCACCTGCACCAGCAGCCGGTCGAGCTGACGCCGCGCGAATTCGACCTGCTGTACTTTTTCGCCCGCCACCCGGGCCAGGTGTTCTCACGCCTGAGCCTGTTGAATCAGGTTTGGGGCTATCAGCACGAGGGGTATGAGCACACCGTCAACACCCATATCAACCGGCTGCGCATCAAGATCGAGCGCAACCCGGCGGAACCCGAGCGCATCCTCACGGTGTGGGGCATGGGCTATAAATTCGCGGCCGCGCCGCAAGAGTGAGCCATGAAAAACCTTACGTTAGCGCAACGCCTCACGCTGATCTTCGCGCTGCTGATCGTCATCGGCTGCGCCTTTTCCGGCTGGATGCAGGTGCGCAGCAGCACCCAGTACAGCCAGGCGGTGATCCAGCGCCTGTCCGGCAACCTGGCGCAGCATATTGCCGACAGCAACCCGCTGCTGGGGGTAAACGGGCCGGATCCGCAGGCGGTGCATACCCTGTTCGATCAGCTGATGGCGGTGAATCCCAGCGTTGAGGTTTACCTTCTCGACAAACAGGGCGCGATTATCGGCAACGCCGCGCCGGCCGGGCATCTGAAGCGGCAGCGGGTCGCGCTGCCGCCGCTGCAGGCGCTGCTCGGTGGCGCGCCGATGCCGGTGTATGGCGACGATCCGCGCAGCGCGGACGGGCGCAAGGTGTTCAGCGTCGCGCCGCTTAAGGTCGATGGCCGGATCGAAGGCTATCTGTACGTGGTGCTGCTCGGCGAAGAGTACACGGCGCTGGCCAGCAACGCCCAGTTCAACTCGGCGGTCAGGATGGCGCTGTGGACCTCCGGGCTGATGGTGCTGTTCAGCCTGCTGGCCGGCGGTTTCGCGTTTTATTGGGTGACGCGCCCTATCCGTCGCCTGACCCGGCAGGTCAGCGCGCTGGACAGCGGCGGCATCGAGGCGGTGCAGGCCTACGCGGCGCTGCCTGCGGTACGGGCCGGGCGCGACGAAGTCAGCCAGCTGCAGCAGGCTTTCCACCGCATGGCGCAGCGCCTTGCCGATCAGTGGCAAACGCTGGCGCAGCAGGATCGGCTGCGGCGTGAGTTCATCGCCAACGTCTCGCACGATCTGCGCACCCCGCTCACCTCGCTGCACGGCTATCTGGAGACGCTGTCGGTCAAGGCTGCCACCCTGAGCGAAGCCGATCGGCGGCGCTATCTGGAGATCGCGCTGGCGCAGAGCCGCAAGGTGGGCAAGCTGGCGCAGGAGCTGTTCGAGCTGGCGCGGCTGGAGTACGGCGTGGTGAAACCGCAGAAAGAGCCTTTTTCCCTCAGCGAGCTGTTGCAGGACGTGTTCCAAAAGTTCGAGCTGGCGGCGGAGGCGCGCAACCAGCGGCTGCACGCCGACATTCCCCCCGGCATTCCGCCGGTGTTCGCCGATCTCAGCATGATTGAGCGGGTACTGACTAACCTGTTGGACAACGCCATTCGCCATACGCCGCCCGGCGGCGACATCGGCGTGCGGCTGTGGCGGCAGGACGATCGGGTGATGGTGCAGGTCAGCGACAGCGGCCCCGGCATTCCGCAGACGCTGCGCGCCGATCTGTTCGTACGCCCGTCTGTCCTGAGCGGCGCCCGGCGCCCTTCCGGCGGACTGGGCCTGATGATCGTGCGGCGCATTCTGCAGCTGCACGACAGCGATATTCAGCTGATCGAACAAGCGCAAAGCGGCGCCTGTTTCCGCTTTGCCATTCCGCCGCGTTAATCGAGGCAGCTGCGATCGACGCTGATAAATTTGTCGTTATAGATAATGAATTTCTGCCCCTTCAGCCGAATACCGGCATGGGTCAGCGTATCGCCGGGGCGCAGGTATTCGGTGACACCCTCTTCATCTGTGCTGTTGCAGCCCGGCTTGAGCAGGAACTTGAAATAGGTGTTGCCGGTGTTGGTGAGCGTACCGCGCTGGGTATCGAGCCGATAGGCAAAGTTTACCTGACGCGGGCGCACCACCAGAATGGTGTCCATCACCACGATCGGCTCCAGGTTGACGCCGGCGCCCCGACGCGGCCCCGGTTCGAACAATCGGGTCGGCACTTCGCGAAATGATACCCGGTAATAACGCTCGCGATTATCCTGCGGCCCGCGGTAGAAAAACTTATAGTACTCCGCCTGCCCGGCCTGCAGCGTCAGCTGGCGCGGCGCAAACAGCAGCTCGCCATCCGCCGGCCGGCTGCGCACCTCGCGCTCTCCCGGCCGATCGATGGCGCGAATGCTCACCTGATACAGGCGCGCGCTACGGTTGTTATTCAACACCCGCTTGGCGGTGAATGAGCGATCCTGATCCATGGCAAACGTCAGGGTACCGACATTGATTGCAGCGGCGGTAAAGGGGAAGGACAAACACAGCAACCCTATCAGCACAAGTTTCACGCCCTGTCCTCAATTGATGTTGCGCCAGGTGGCTTCGACATGAATTTCACCGGCGGCGCTGACGTCGCCATACCAACCGTTGCCGTCGACGGTTCTCAGCGAGATCGGATTGTTCATCGGAATGCTAAAGGTCACGCGGGTCTTGTTCAGCACCCCCACTTCACCGGAGATATCATTCCACGGCGTGCTGCTCCAGAGCGCATTGGTCATGTCGTGCCACTGGCCATCGCAGCCGGCGGCGAAGCTCTGCTGGCCGTTGGTGCTGGTGGTGATGCCGAGGGTGGCGGGGAACGGTACCTGGGTACTGTTATCCGCAGAAGAAAAGAGGCAATAGTTCACCCCGTTGATCGCCTGAGTCGGCCCGGTCGCCATCACCCTCACCTGATCGGCGGCGGTTTTGCCGCTGGTGGTCACGAAGTAGCCGAACTCCAGCGCCGGTTCCGCCGGGCCGACATAACCTTCACGGTGTGGGCTGTTGTCGTAATCATCGGAAATAATGCTGATGCTGAAATCGCGCGGCTTGATAATCAGCTGGTTTGAGGTGGAAAACTCATACCATCCCGACTCCGGCGAGGTGGTGTTCTGAAAACGGAAATTGATCAGATCGCGAGTGCCGCTGTCGGAAATCCCCAGCGCGACCATCTGTTTGAAGAAGTTACTGGAGAAGAACACATACACGGCGTTGCTGCTCTTCAACTCGTTAAACGTATAGTAGCTGCCGGTGCCCGACGTATTTTTCCAGGTGTTGCCGTTCAGACTGAACTGCAGATCGGCGGCGTTCACCGCGGATGACAGCGCCGCATGGTTAATCGCCGGGAAAATATGAATCGAGGTATTGCTCACGCTGCCGTCGGTCTGCAAATCGTAGCTGACCATCTTGCACATGATGCCTGAGCGGGCGCCGATGGTCTGGTTCTTGCAATCGGCATTGCCCTCACCGATGATCGGCACCCCATCGCTGTTGACGAACACCTCCGATACGGCGTTGGTATTGATAAAGCGCAGATGGGCAGCCTTGCTGTGCGTGACGGTGCGCTTGTACCAGCTGCCGCTGGCCTGATCCCGACAGCGGCCGCCGGCCGCGGCGTCGTAAGCCACCGACGTTTGGCAGCCGTTGATCTGCATGCTGAATGCGTCACCCGCCGCCATCTGCTTCAGATACTGATAGAAGCTCGGCGACATCATGCCGTGCATCCATTTTGCGCCGCCGGGCGTGACCACGGCACCGTAAAATCCCTTTTCGTCGGTGGTCTGCGGCAGAATCAAGCTGGTATCCATATTGCAACCGGCATACCAGTTGATGCAGCGCAGGCCGAGAAACGGATTCTTTATCGGCGCATTTTCCAGCCACATGTCATAGCGCCAGTTGGCATTCAGCCCCGTGTTGTAACCATTATCCACGTACCCCAGGCTCTGCTGATAGACAGTGCCGGAACCGCCGTATTTCAGCCCGGTCCACTTATTGGCGCCGGTCATGCGCGGATCCAGCCCGCCGGCCGGCGTGACGAAAAAGTTGTCGTCGGCGTTGTTCTCCACGAAGACAAATTTCATGACCGCCGCATCCGGCCAGTTGGTCTGGCTGACCGCCGCCTGCAGCGCGGGGGCGACCAGCGCCAACAACAACAGCATAACGTTAGCTCTCATGGTCAGACTCCCCGGATGACCTATTGCCCGCATAGGTTTTCAGCCCGGTGCAGATCACGTCGCCGACCCACACGGCGCCTTGCGCCTTGCTGAGATCCAAATCCACTTCGCATGTCTGATTGCCGCTGTGGGTAAAATCGATAACCGGGAATTTCTTGTCGACGTCCATGATAAATTCGCCTTTCTCATCGGTGCGGGTGCGGCCGATATGGTTCTTGATATAGGCGTTGGCCAGCAGCGTGCCGTCCTCCGCTTTGATGCGGCCGAACACCGTCACCATCTGTTTTATCTCCGGCGAGATCACCGCCACGTTGCCCGGATACAGGGTGAGCTTGCTCTTGCGCTTGGTGACGATATCGAAGCTCTCCGCCGAGTTTTTGTTGTTCATCAACTCAACGTCGTACTGACCGTAAGGCGACAAAGGCAGGTAATTCTTATTGCCGCTCAGCTTCACCATCCGACCGTCAACCCGTGCGGTCAGCAGGCCGTCGTTTTCAATGCCGGTATTGAAGATAATCCCGGCGTTGCCTTCGTTGCGGCCGCTGATGGCAATATCGCGCCCTTGCCAGCCCATGCTGCCGCTCGCGGTCAGGCTGCTGTTAACGTAGCCGTCGGCGGAGCTGCTGACGTTGAGCGTGCCGGCAGAATACTTGGTGTCGAAGCGCGCATAGCCGCCACCGTTGAAGCGGTTGTCGCCGCGGGTATCACCGGAAATCGCCCGCGACAGGTTGGCGCCCAAGGTGCGGATCGGCCCGTCCTTGATGTCCTTGCGCGCCGCCAGGTTGGCGGTGGTGTAGCCGTTTTGATTGGAAACGCCGGCGCTGAGCCAGTTGCCCATCGGCAGTGAAAAATCGAGCGCGATGTACTTGCCGGTATTGGCGTTGCTGCTGCCGTTGTTGTAGCGTTGCACGCCCGCACGTACGCCCAGCGTGCCGAAGCGGCCGGTAAAGATGTTCTGGTAATAGTCGGCGTTGTAATAGTGACTGTCGTTCTTCTTATCGTCGTTGTAGCTGGCGCTCAGGGTGCCCAGCGGAGACCACAGCGCCCCCAGATTAAGGCTGCCGCCAACGGCGCGGTTATAGGCGTCATTTTGCAACAGACGATCGCCAATCTGCGTTTTCTCCTGATTGATCCATACGCTGCTGAAGCCGCCGGGCAACGCGGCGCTGACGCTGTTGACCAGGCTCCAGGAGCGATCGGAGGCCGCCATGTTTTGCAGGTTGATCTGAATCGACTCGGTCACCGGCAGGCTGACGCGGCTCTCGCCGACGGCGTTGCCGTCAAACGAATACCCCGACAGCGCCCAATTAAGCGTTTGCAGATTGCCGGTAGCCGAAGCGCCAAGCAAATAAGAGTCCTTTGCCGGGCGGTGGCGCTCCCGTTCGCCGCGCCAGTCGTCCATGCGCAGCATCCCGCCCCAGAATTGCCAGGCCAGCGGCGCATTGGCGCCGCGATTGGGGCTGAACAATTTATTCACTCGCTGCATGCGTTTATCGACCACTTTGCCGTTGACCACGATCTCCACCTCTACGTCATAGATACCGTAGGGCAAACTGCCGGTGTCCACTTCATGGTTGCCCATCGTGAAGTTTTGTACGCTGAGCAGCCGCCCGTCGCGCGACAGATGCACCTCGCCGGCCGAGGGGAAAAAAACCACGATCGGCGTCAGCGATTGGGAATTATCGAATACCGTCGAGTTGGCGCGGTTGCCGTAGGACAGACCATAAATCTTGCTCGAGTTGATGGTGGTGACCGGCCCCAGCGACTGCAGATTCCAGCTGTCCAGCATGCCGGCGGCGAAACGGCGGCCGGCGAAATCACGCTCGTACATCGCTTTGTACAGCGTGGCGTTTTCATCGCCGCTGCCGATACCGTAGATGGAACCGTTCAACTCCACGTGGTGCTCACGCAACGCCGTGACGCTGTTGAGCGATAAATAACTGGAGGTGTTGCCTTCGCTGGCGCGGGCCCGGTTATCGTAGACCCCGAGGTTATAATCCAGCGTGCTGCTTACGGCATCCACGCTGGACGCGCCGATGTCGCTGGAGCGAGCGCGCAGCACCGTCCCCAACGCGGATTCCTTCACCACCAGCTGCAGGTTGAGCTGCCGGAAATCCAGCGCCAGCCAGGCGTCGTCCGCGACCCGGATATGCTGCTGCCGATCGAATGGCGCATCCTGCAAAGCCTGCAGCTGGCCGGCAATCGCCGTGGTCAGCGGGGCACCGTCGTCGTTATCCTCCAGCGTCACCCGACGAATCTTTAGCCTGTCCTGATCCAGGTAGAGAAAGGCATGGCCGATGCGGCTGTCGTCTTTGACGCCATCGCTCTTTTCATAATGCAACAACAGCGGAATACTCATCCCCTCGCGCAACGCCAGGCTGAAAGTGTGCGGGATCAGCACGCCGTTAATCTGCGTCAAACCGGCCGCCATCGCCATCCGGCCAGGCAACAGCGTCGGGAGCGCCAGCGCACCGGCAGCCAAAAGCGTTTTCAACAGCACAGCGTTCACATGCCACTCCTTGCGTGATTGTTTTGCATCCATCGTGGATAACGCGCGCATTACTTCACCGGGATAAACTGTTCGCCGTGCCACAGCGCGACGCGTCCTTTTTTATCGTTGACGTCAACCTTGCTGAAGGCACGATCCTTCCCCGGCATCACGAAATAGTTTTCCTTGCAGTCGCTGCCGTCTTGCTTGTTCCTGCAATTGCCGTAGGCCACCACTTTGAACGTGGCGTTGCCGGTGTTTTTGATCCGCCCATTGGCGAACTGATAGGCGAAGCGATCCTGCCGAGGCGCCACCACCAAAATGGTGCCGATGCGCGCCGACGTAGTGGCCACGGCATTACGCCGAGCCGAGTTTTGCCCCGCCTCGCTCAGCGCCTGATCGAACCAAACGATGCGGTAGTAACGCTCCTGGGTATCATTCGGCCCCTTGTAGTAAAAGCGGATCACATCACTGGCGTTAGCCGGCAAGATCAGGCTGGCGGGCGACAGCAGCATTTCGTCCCGGCTGCTCATCGGGATCACCGTACCAGAGGCCAGGGGACTGGAAATGCGTTCGATCTTGATGGTCACCAGCCTGCCGCTGTCGGTGGTGTTTTTGATTTCCTTGCTCAGGCGCGCGCTGTCGCCAGGCATGAAGGCGCTGATCTCACCCACATCGAGAGCCAAAGCCGGCCTCAGCAGCATTAACATCAGGGTGACGGCGAGAGAAAAGCGTGTCATTGCGGTATTCCACTGGCGTTGATGGGCGGTAAATAGCAGGAGGTCTCCCCCCTGCCAGATGCAGATCGTTCGGGGGATTAGGAAGTCCAGGTCGCGTTGAACTCGACGCTGACGTCGCCGCTCCAGATACCTTCCGGCAGCGTGCTGAAATCCGTGACGGCGGTGGTGCCGTTTGACGTCGCGCCGATGATGCTGAAGGTGAACTGATCCTGCGCGCTGGTGCGGCCGGCCTGGTTGTAGGCGTTGGACAAGGCACTCAAATTGCCGCCCAAAATGCCGGCGGTGGTGTCGATCATGGTGGTTTCAGCCGTTTTCCCGACCACCGCACCGTTATAGTTCACCCCGACTTCCAGCGTAGAACCGGAAGTATCCAGCTGAGTCAGCGTATTGGAGACCAGTTTTGAGGTCAGTTTGAAAGCGGTGGCCGTGGTATCGCCTTCCACGGTGACGTCAAACAGGCCTTTCTGGCTGTTGAAACCCTTAATGCCTTCTGCATAGTTGAAGGCCAGGCTGCCAATCGGCGTCACAACCAGTTTGCTGGTGGTGTCTTTCTTGGCGGTCGCAGACCAGGTTGCCAGCGCCTGAGCGGTAACGTCGGCGGCTTGAGCAGTGCTGACCGCTGCAAAGGCGGAAACGATCGCCAGAGCCAGTGTCATTTTCTTCATGGTATAACTCCCTTCAATGTTGAATATGTTTTCTTTCTTTCGTCCATTCTCAGCCAGCCGTTTGCATCACTGCGTTTAGCCAGTCTGCTTGACGCCACAAGAATATCCCTGGCCGATCAAAAAAGAATCATTAACTATTAAAGTTCAAATATTTAGATTTAAATCCCGTCATTAATGTTTTAACCCCCATCAATCACATTAAAAAGCGTGTTAAGCCTTTGATGAAAGCACAATCACATTGTGGTTTAACCCCGGCAAGGCGGTTATTGTTTAACCACAAATACGCTCTGTTCGCCCTTCTCATGTCGGTGCAAAATTTCAGCGCCGGCGTTGTTCGCTGAGGGGGGATTGATTGGATTTACGCAGGGGGCAGCAGCCAATCAAGATCGGCCGCTGTAGAGAAAAGGGGGGCTTATCGCCACGTGTCAGGAAGGGTATCGGGTTCTCAGGGTAAGAATAAGCCGCATAAAGCCGGCCTGATTGAGGCCCAGTTTTCGCATAATATTCAGTTTATGGGAGCTTATGGTTTTGTAACTTCGCCGGGTCACGTTGGCGATGCTTCGTGCAGACGCGCCGGCAACCATCATGGCCAAAACTCGCCATTCAGTGTCAGATAATGCGGCTGCAGAGTGCACCAGCCGGGCGCGAATATGCGGGGAACGATAGCCGGAGAACTCACCCGCAGCCGCAATGGCATCACTCAGGCAATGCAAAGGCTCCTCCTTTGCCACTATAGCTATGCGCGCATCCGTCGCCAACAACGCTAATATACCGGGATGTTCTACAGCGGTGAAAATCACCAAGGGAATTTCCGGCCAGACATTTTTTGCCGTCAGAACGAACCGTAATACATCATACAAATATTCGCTCTGATGATATAACTCCATAATAAGCGCGCGAGGCTTTCCCTCTTTCAATACCCCCTCCAGCTCCCTCAAGGTGTCGATAAAATAGCGGTCACTTGATTGGGTAACGAGAAATGCTTCCATTCCTCTTCTCACTAAATCGCTGGGTTCGAAAAATAGCAGCGCATCACCGAAATCGGCTTTAACCATACATAATCACCATAATGAGGTAGAAAGCGGTAGAGAAAGAGAAATATCTCTCGATAAACGCCACACGGCAGCCCGCCAAATGAAAGTCGAACGTTATATTTCAATACTGTAATATTTTTGGCATACCCACCGTCCTTTCAATCTCGTTGGGCGGCGGCTATCAATGGTCAATTAATAAACTCGGCATTGTCACTTTCCAACCCTGAACAGATCTCCATTTTATGTTCACGCAAGATCTTGCAGCGCAGCAGGAATAAGCGGGAAATACCGGAAATGTAAGCCCTGACCTGATTGCTGCGCACCACCAGCAAAAACTCATCGCCGCTGCATTCTCCCGTTTGGTGCGCGGCGTAAGCCAGAATATCCCGATTCAGGCTGGCGTTGACCGTCGCCGAAGCATCAGGCAGCGACATGAAAACCTTACAGTTGCCTGACTTTCCCAGGTAGCTCTCCTGCCGGGCCCCCGAGCCGCTGAAATAGGCCGAGACAGCAATAGCCATGAGGATCCCTCCCAGAACCATCGCGCTTAACATCAGCCAACCACGGCGGGAATAACCAAGATGAGGAGAGGCCCCGTCGATGACGGTGTCGGACGCCGGATTGACCACCGCTGCGGGCGTAGCTCCAGGCACAGCCGCGGCAGGCTCCGCGTCGTGAATATCTTCCGCGTCCTCATAAGACTCGATGGTAATCTCATCACGCAACATAAAACCCACTTTAGGGACCGTAACAATGACCTCATCCTCGACGCCAAGGTTTTTAATCACCCGACGCAATTTGCTGACGCACTGATTAAGATTATTATTGCTGGACACCATGCCGTAATCATCCCAGACCTTCTTGAATATCAGTTCACGCCCTACGGCCTCGCCATGATGGGCAATCAACAGCAGCAACAACCGTTTGGAAGGACCGGATATGGATATGGGATCGTCAGAAAAATCTGTTGGGCTAAGGGTTCTGGTGTCTGCGTCAAAGAGAATATGGTCATTAAATCTATATTTCATTTTATTCACATGTTTTCACTATAGCGATCATTTATAGTTTGGCGTCAAATGTTAATGAAATATTAAATAAATATTTAATCAGGTAATTCGCGAAAATACCCAAGCACAGGCAAGAAAAACCACTCAATTAACGCCACGAAATACGCTTTGTCACCTCACCACCGTTTATATAGGATTTTTCTTGTAAACCATAACCAAAGGTTAACCAATCACCTCATTCATTGATATATTGACGCGACAAAAACCACAAAGTTAGTTTTTTGTGTCGCAAATCATCCATTTTAAGGAAAAACATCTCAAAAAAAGACCGCAGAACTAAATTTTAATAAAAAAATAATAACACGTGAATGTTGAGCGTAATCACAGACCGCAGTCCATCTGCATTAGCCCGATGAATTAACGCGTTTGCCGCGACGCAAATGTTAAATTTTAGGTTCAGCCGAGGCTGATGGGAAACAATAATGAAAGGAAAAACTTACGAATGACGCCTGTCGCGCTTTCCGCAACAGGCGAAAACATTCGCTGCAGCTCATTGAACTGATGAAGGGAAAACCAGGCTAAAGGTCAAACAAGCGGAACCCCGGCTAACGGAACACTGCGCGCGAACTTCACCACCGTGCAGCGTCATGATGGCGCGCACGATAGACAGCCCCAGCCCACTGGCATGATTGCCAGCGCTGCGTGCGGGATCGGCGCGATAAAAGCGATCGAACAATTTTTCCAGCTGTGCCGGCGCGATCGGCTGCCCCTGATTGATAACCTGCACCCACCAGGCATCGGCGCGCCGTTCAGCCCGCAGGACGATCCGGCTGTTTTCGTCGGCATAACGCACTGCGTTAGCCACCAGGTTGCTCAACGCCCGCTGGAACAGCATTGCGTCCGCCTTCAACCCGCCTTCACCTTCGCAGCTCAGCACGATGCCGCGTTCTTCCGCCAGCCCCTCGAAGTAATCCGCCACCCGCCGCAGCTCCAGCGCCACATCCAGACGATTGTAGTTCAGCGCAGACTGCGCCTCGCCGGCACGCGCCAGGAACAGGATGTTTTCCACCATGCGGGAAATGCGCTCCAGCTCATCCATATTGTTCGACAGCAGGGTTTCGTACTCCTCCACGCTGCGAGGCTGGTAAAGCGCTACCTGGCACTGGCCCATCAACGCCCCTACCGGGGTGCGGATTTCATGGGCCAGATCGGCGGAAAACTGCGTCAGCCGCTGGTAGCCTTCATTCAACCGATCGAGCATCGCATTAAACGAACGGATCAGCTGCTGCAACTCCTTCGGCGCCCCCTGCTCGCTGAGGCGTGTCGACAGCGTATTGGGCGCAATCTGCGACGCCTGCGCCGCCATGCGCCATAACGGCTTCAATCCCCGGCGCATGACCCCATACCCCAGGAGCGCAATCAGCAGGAAAGCCACCGCCACCGCCGCGACGATGCGCCACAGGTAGCGCGCCAGCATTTTCTGTTCGTTGGCCATCACGTGCGCGGCGGAGATCTGCAACAGGCTGCCGTCTTCCAGGCGCACCATCGCCGAAGCCGCGCGCAGCGGCACCCCCTGCGCCGTTTCCCCACCGCGGACAGCGGCCAGCGTCTGCGCCTGGCCGGCCGGCGTCGGCGCGATCGGCGGTAGGTTCACCCCGGCCGGATTCACGTTGATGAGCGGTTTTTGTCCCGGAATTTGGAAAATCAGCACGTCCTGTTCATTGCCCAGCATGTTTTCAAACAGGCCGTTATTGGCGGTCAGGCGCGCCAAAGGAAAGCGCTGCCCCAGCAAATGGCGGAAATATTCTACGCGCCCGGTCACCTGCAGATCGCTGCGCAGCGTCATTTCCTGGCGCATGGCGCTATACAGATACCCGCCCGTTCCGCTCACCACCAAAGCGGCTACCAGTGCGAACAGCGTGGCGGTGCGCAGCGTCAGCGACACCGGCCGACGTGAAGTGCGCCCGCTCACGAGCGTGGCTCGCAGACATAGCCAATGCCGCGCACGCTGTGGATCAGCTTGACGTCGAACGGCCGGTCTATTTTGGCACGCAGGCGTTTGATGGCCACGTCAACCACATTGGTGTCGCTGTCAAAATTCATGTCCCACACCTGAGAGGCTATTTGCGTGCGCGACAGCACTTCGCCCTCGCGCCGCACCAGCAGATGCAGCAGCATGAACTCCTTGTTGGTCAACGGGATCACCTGATCCTGGCGCACCGCCCGGCGGCGCAGCACGTCCAGCTGCAGATCGGCGATGGCGTAATGGTCGGCTTCGCGCGCCGGCCCGCGGCGCAGCAAGGTGCGCAAACGCAGCACCAGCTCGGTAAACGAAAACGGTTTAATCAGATAATCGTCCGCGCCCAGCTCCAGGCCGTGGATGCGGTCCTGCACGCCGTCGCGGGCGGTGAGAAACAGAATCGGCACGTCGCTTTTCTTGCGCAGCACCTCGATGATCTGCCAACCGTCCAGCCCTGGCAGCATCACATCGAGCACGATCGCGTCGTAATCCTGCTCCAACGCGCGAAACAGCCCGTCGGTGCCGTTGCGCGCCAAATCGACGCCGTACCCCGCTTCACCCAACCCTTTCTTCAGGTAATCCCCTGTGCCGATATCGTCTTCAACTACCAGTATTCGCATGCTCGCCACCTCGTTACGTCTGCAAAAATACTAGCAGCTTCGGCGGACAAACTTGATGACATTAATGTCATCAAACGGCCATGGCGCTGACCCAATGGCTCAACCATGCTTAACCGGCAAACTCATTTCAGGAGAACGTTATGATTACCCGTCATCGTATAGCCGGTTTACTGTTATCCACCTTGCTGCTGTCCAGCGGCCTGGCCGCCGCCCAAACGCCGGGCAAAGTCATCGCGCCGCTGCGCGGCACCATCAGCCAGGTGGCCGACGGCAATCTGCAGCTGACCGATCGCAAAGGCGAGACACTCAGCGTCAAGCTGAACGATCAGACCAACGTGCTCAGCGTGTCCAAAGCCACGCTGGACGACATAAAACCGGACAGCTTTATCGGCACCGCCGCCGTGCCGCAGCCGGACGGCACGCTCAAAGCGCTGGAGGTGCACGTATTCGCCGCCAGCCTGCGCGGCACCGGTGAAGGGCACTCGGCCTGGGAATCCGCCGACGGCAAAGTAGACACCATGACCAACGGCACCGTCGGTAAACTGGTGAAATCCAACGGCCGCACCCTGACCGTCACCTACGGCAACCAGCAGAAAACCGTCATCGTGCCGGAAGACGTGCCGATCGTGACGCTGGATCCGGGCGATTTGAGCCTGCTCAAGCCGGGCGTGCACATCGTGCTGTTCTCCGCCGTCAACGATAAGGGCGAGCGCATCGCCACCCGCATTTCCGCCGGCAAAGACGGCACCGTACCGCCGATGTAACCGGAGAAAGCCATGAAAACCAACGCGTCGCGGCCGGTGCATCGCTGGCCGGTTCGAATCACTCATTGGATCAACCTGTTCGCCATGGTGTGCATGTTCATGAGCGGTTGGGAGATCTATAACGCCTCGCCGCTGTTCGATTTCCGCTTTCCGCCGCAGATGACGCTGGGCGGTTGGCTGGGCGGCGCGATTGGTTGGCATTTGGCGGTGATGTGGCTATTGGCGCTCAACGCCGTCTGCTATCTGCTGTGGAGCCTGTTCAGCGGCCATTTTCGCCGCGATCTGTTGCCGCTGCGCGTCGGCGCGCTGCGGCAGGATATCAGGCTGGCGTTGACGCTGCGCCTGCGCCACCGGCATGGCCACTACAACGCCATTCAGAAACTGATGTACCTCGGCGTGCTGGCGCTGGGCCTGTTGCTGGTGCTGTCCGGCCTGGCGATTTGGAAGCCGGTTCAGCTGCAGGGATTGGTCGCCCTGTTCGGCGGCTTCGATTTTGCGCGCTACGTGCATTTCTTCGCCATGGCCGGCATCGGCCTGTTCGTGGCGATCCACGTTTTCATGGTGATCGTCGTGCCCAAAACGCTGTGGGCGATGATAACGGGTGGCAAACATGAATGAGAAAAAGCCGCGGGCAGCCGCGCCAAAACTGGAACCGGACCAAAAAAAGCAGCTGGTCAATCTGCAGCGCCGCCTGATGCTGCGTTCCGGCCTGACGCTGGGCGGTATCGCCATGCTCACCGGTTGCAACCTGCAAGACGGCGATCGGGTGGATAAGGTGCTGTGGGCCATGTCGCGCTGGAACGACCGGGTGCAGGCCTGGCTGTTCAGCGGCCAGCGGCTGGCGCAAACTTACCGGCCCGATCAGATTACCCACCCTTTCCCCTTCAACGCGTTTTACCCGGAATACAACGTCCCCGAGATCGATCTCGCCGGCTACCGGCTTGAGGTCGCCGGGAAGGTGGAGAAAAAAGCCCCCTGGACGCTGGAACAGCTGCAGCGGCTGCCGCAGCAAAGCCAGATCACTCGCCTGATCTGCATTGAGGGCTGGAGCGCCATCGGCCAATGGGGCGGCGTGCCGCTGCGCACCTTTCTGCAGCACGTCGGCGCGGATCTGAATGCCGGTTACGTCGGCTTCAAATGCGCCGATCGCTACTACTCCAGCCTCGACATGGCCACCGCGCTGCACCCGCAGACCATCCTGGCGCTGGATTTCGGCGGCAAGGCGCTGCCGGCGGACTATGGCTACCCGCTGCGGCTGCGGGTGCCCACCAAGCTGGGGTTCAAAAATGCCAAACATATCGCCGCGATCTTCGTCAGCGACGTCAATCCGGGCGGGTATTGGGAGGATCAGGGCTATAACTGGTTCAGCGGCATTTAGTTTTGCGCAGCGCTGCGCATAAGCCTCATCGGCGGCTGGAGGATCTTCTCCGCCGCGGTTAATAATTTGTTCGTCACAACGGGGATAACTATAGGAAAAGTAATAGTAAAAATGATTTTATCATGGAGATTGATGTGAGGGAGATCAATGCGCGACCTGCCACAGAGTATAGATGCCGAATAACAGTTTATAAAAATGCCAGCAGCGTTGCTGCGTATTACCTTGATTTTAAAAAAGCGACGTTAAGGATGCGTCAATGGCTTATTGGGGCTTATCCTGCCTCGGAAGTATTGGACAATGCTTACGTCATGGAACTGTACGATGTAAGGGCGTTGAAAACCCGCGCCGAAGTAACCAAATCCTTATTTGATACCTATACCAGGATGGCGTACACCCAAGATGAACGAGAACAACTCTTCATTAATGGCATCGGCCTGGCGATCGTCACGTTTGTGGTGCAATACCAAGCGAGATTGATTTTCAGCGTACCGCTCAGGCCAGCGTTAGCCAGAATTTATGACTCGCTCTTGAAAAAACATGCGCATCACGTACATTATTTGTACAACCAAGCGCTTATTGAGGACGGATTATATGTCATCGAAATACCGCCTGTTAACGGCAGAATCCCACCCAACTCCTATGAGCATAAAGGAACGGCACCAAAGAGAAATGCAAGCCTTCCACGAAGAATGGGCTGAACAAAGACGCCGCGAATGGCGCGAACGCGGCGGTGCTGAAGCAAGTGAACTGCCCGCCAGTGGCATCGATACCGAACTTTCATCCTGATTCCGGTTCGTTCTTACTCTTCTTCCCCTGCCGTCAACAACGCAAGCCCCGCCTGCTCGATGGCCTCCCGCGCAGCGGCGGGCAACCCTTCGTCGGTAATGATGGCGTCAAAGGCGGCGATCGGCAGCGCCAGGTAGGTCGCGATCTTGCCGTATTTCGAGGTGTCGCTGAGCAGAATGCAGCGGCGGCTGGCCTCGACGATGGCCTTCTTTACCATCACCTTGTCTTCGTTCGGCGTCGACAGGCCGCGCATGCTCCACGAAGAGGCGGAGATAAACGCCAAATCGATAAACAGAGCACGCAGCGCCTGCGCTGCCGCTTCGCCGACGCAGGAACGATTTTCCCGGCACACGGTGCCGCCGGTGTGGATGATTCTGCACTGGCTGTGTTCGATCAGGAAGCCGGCGATGACAAAGTCGTTGGTCACCACCGTCAAATCGTCACGTTCACCGATCTGTTTCGCCAGCGCCAGCGTGGTGGTACCGGCATCCAGATAAATACAGCTATTGGCGGGAATATGCCGCGCCGCCAGCCGGCCGATGGCGATTTTCTGCCGGCTGAACATCCCTTCCTTGGCCTGGTGCGAAGGTTCGCTCGCCACCCGCTCAGGCGCCTGCACGCCGCCCGAGACCGACTGCACCGCGCCCTGTTCCTCCAGCTTTTGCACATCGCGGCGGATCGTCATGTGCGAGACCCCCAGCCGTTCGGTCAGCTCGGCAATGCTGACGACGCCGCGTTCGGATACCAGCGCAAGAATTTGTTGATGGCGTTCTACAGGTATCACGGTTCCCTCTCGTTGCTGCGGTGATAATAATTGTGATTTTACGTCAATTTTCGTTCGCCGATAGCCCTAATTTTTCACGGCGTGACGGTGAGCGCAGTGACACCAGACAAGCATAAACTTATTTAAAAACATAATAGTAATGTTGATACAGGCCAGAAGCCGCACAAAAAACCCGTCTCGCGCATTGTTAATTATTGTGATAACGATCGCGGATAAACGGCCGCCAAGCGCTTACATTTAACACAACAAAACAAATTATCACTAAAATTAACAGGAGTGCAGTATGACACACCCAAGGAAATATGCCGTCTGCATCATTGGGCTGGGCGCGATGGGCATGGGCGCGGCGCGCTCGTGCCTCCGCGCCGGATTGACCACCTACGGGGCGGACCTGAATCCGCAGGCGCTGGCGGCGCTGCAACAGGCCGGCGCGAAACAAACATCTACCAGCGCGCGCGACTTCGCGGCCGAGCTGGACGCCGTGCTGCTGCTGGTGGTGAACGCCGCCCAAGTGAAGCAGATCCTGTTCGGTGAACAAGGCCTGGCGCCAAAGCTCAAGCCGGGCACCGCGGTGATGGTCTCTTCGACCATTTCCGCCGATGACGCCAAACAGATCGAACAACGCCTGCTGGACTACGGGCTGCCGATGCTGGATGCGCCGGTTTCCGGCGGAGCGGCCAAGGCGGAGGAAGGCCAGATGACGGTGATGGCCGCCGGCGACGACGCCACCTTCGAGCGTCTGCAACCCGTGCTGGACGCCATTGCCGGCAAAGTGTACCGCATCGGCGAGACGATCGGCCTGGGCGCGACGGTAAAAATCATCCACCAGCTGTTGGCTGGTGTACACATCGCCGCCGGAGCCGAGGCCATGGCGCTGGCCGCCCGCGCCGGCATCCCGCTGGACGTGATGTACGACGTGGTCACCCACGCCGCCGGCAACTCCTGGATGTTCGAAAACCGCATGCGTCACGTGGTCGACGGCGACTATGCGCCCAAGTCGGCGGTGGATATCTTCGTCAAGGATCTGGGACTGGTAGCGGATACCGCCAAGGCGCTGCACTTCCCGCTGCCGCTGGCCTCCACCGCTTTCACCATGTTTACCGCCGCCAGCAACGCCGGTTACGGTAAAGAAGACGACAGTGCGGTGATCAAAATCTTTGCCGGCATCGATCTGCCGCAGAAAAAGGAGTCAATCTGATGCTGCTCGGCGTAATCGCGGATGACTTTACCGGCGCGACCGACATCGCCAGTTTTCTGGTGCAAAGCGGCCTGCCGACGGTGCAGCTGAACGGCGTGCCGCAAGACGAAACGCAGGTAAACGCACAGGCGGCGGTCATTAGCCTGAAATCGCGCTCCTGCCCGGCGGAACAGGCGGTCGAACAGTCGTTGCAGGCGCTGACCTGGTTGCAAAAACAGGGCTGCCGCCAGTTCTACTTCAAATACTGCTCCACTTTCGACAGTACCGCACAAGGCAATATCGGCCCGGTGACCGACGCCCTGCTCGCCGCGCTGGGAGAAAGTTTCACGGTTGTCTCACCGGCGCTGCCGGTAAACGGCCGCACGGTCTATCAGGGCCATCTGTTCGTCGGGGAACAGTTGCTGTCTGAATCCGGCATGCGTCATCACCCGGTCACGCCGATGACCGAGAGCAACCTGCTGCGCCTGATGGCGTCCCAGGCCGCCGGGCGCTGCGGGCTGGTAACGGCGGCGGAAATGGATCGCGGCGCCGAGGCAGTCAGCGAGAAACTGCGGCAATTGGCGCAGGACGGCGTGCGCTACGCGGTGCTGGATACGCTCAACGAACGGCATCTGCTCATCCAGGGTGAAGCGTTGAAAACGATGAAGCTGGTGACCGGTGGTTCGGGCCTGGCGATCGGCCTGGCGCGGCAATGGGCGCAGAACGGCGAACGTTCGGCAGAGGCGGCCGGTGCGCCGCAGGGGGAAAAAGCGGCGGTGCTGTCGGGCTCGTGTTCTGTGATGACCAACCGGCAGGTGGCGCACTATCGAGAACGCGCTTCGGCGCAGGCCATCGATATCGGCCGCTGCCTCGAGCCACAGGCGCGCACCGCCTACGCCGCCGAGTTGGCGCACTGGGCGCAGCGCCACGCCGGGGAGGCGCTTGCCCCGCTGATCTACGCCACCGCAGCGCCGGAAGCGCTGCAGCAAACGCAACGGCAGTACGGTAGCGCCGCCAGCGAGGCGGTGGAGGCGTTGTTCGCCGAGCTGGCGGTGCAGCTGTGCCAGTTGGGATTCAGCCGCTTTATTGTCGCCGGCGGCGAAACCTCCGGCGTGGTCACGCAGGCGCTGGGCATTCGCGGCTTCCATATCGGCCCCAGCATTTCCCCCGGCGTTCCCTGGGTGCGCGCCAACGACCGGGCCATTTCACTGGCATTGAAGTCAGGCAATTTTGGCGATGAAGCCTTCTTCACGCGCGCGCAAACGGAGTTTCCAGTATGACCATGACCATCGAGCAGCAGGCACGAGAAGAGATGGTGCGCCTGGGCGCTTCGTTTTTCCAACGCGGTTACGCCACCGGCTCTGCCGGCAACCTCTCGCTGCTGCTGCCGGACGGCGCGCTGTTGGCGACACCGACCGGCTCCTGTCTCGGCGAGCTGCAGGCCGATCGCCTGTCTAAAGTGAGCCTGAACGGCGACTGGCTCTCCGGCGACAAGCCGTCGAAAGAGATCAGCTTTCACCGAGCGCTGTATCTGAACAATCCGGAATGCAAAGCGGTGGTGCACTTGCATTGCACCTACCTCACGGCGCTCTCTTGCCTGCAGGGGCTGGACGTCGACAACGCTATCAAACCGTTCACCCCCTATGTGGTGATGCGCGTCGGCAAGGTGCCGGTGGTGCCCTACTACCGCCCCGGCGACGAAAGGCTGGCGCAGGATCTGGCCCGCCTGGCACCCACCCACCGCGCCTTTTTGCTGGCCAACCACGGGCCGGTGGTGACCGGTAAAGACCTGCGAGCGGCGGCGGACAATGCCGAAGAGATGGAAGATGCGGCGCGGCTGATCTTCACCCTCGGCGATCGTCCTATCCGCTATTTGACCGATGATGAAATTGCCGAATTACGGAGCTGAACTATGCCTAAATTTGCCGCCAATTTATCGATGATGTTTAACGAAGTGCCGTTCCTCGAGCGCTTCGCCGCCGCTGCCGCACAGGGCTTCAGCGCGGTGGAGTTCCTGTTCCCTTACGACTATCCCGCCGAGCTGTTGGCCGAAAAGCTGCGCGAACACGGCCTGCAACAGGTGCTGTTCAACACCGCGCCCGGCGATGCCGCCGCCGGCGAATGGGGGCTGGCGGCGCTGCCGGGTCGCGAACAGGACGCGCGCGCCGATATCGACCGCGCGCTGGCCTACGCCATCGCCCTTTCCTGCCCCTGCGTGCACCTGATGGCCGGCGTGGTGCCCGCAGGCGCGGATCGGCAGCGTTATCTCGACACCTTTATCGCCAATGCGCGCTATGCCGCCGACGCCTTCGCCCCGCACGGCGTCAAGGTGCTGCTCGAAGCGCTCAGCCCGCCGGTCAAGCCCGACTACCTGTTTGCCAGTCAACACCAGGTGGCGGAAGCCGTGGCGGCGATCGGGAGACCGAACGTGTTCATTCAGTTCGACTTTTTCCACGCACAGTTAGTGGATGGCAATATCAGCGGGCTGCTGGAGACGCTGGCCGGGCGCTACGCGCATATCCAGATAGCCTCCGTGCCGGATCGCCATGAGCCGGACGAGGGCGAACTGAATTATCCGTGGCTGTTCGACAGGCTGGATGCGCTCGGCTATCAGGGTTGGATAGGTTGCGAATACCGGCCGCGCGGTGATACCGCCGCCGGGCTCGGCTGGCTGAAGCCTTACCGCTAACGCCGTCGCCGACACCAGGAAATCGATTTTATAACAATGAAACGCACCCGTATCGCCACGCGGCGATCGCGGTGCCCAACGCTTACCCAACGAAAGGCTTTTTTCATGTCTACCTCTCTGCTGTTGCTGATTGCCGTACTCGGCGTGGTGCTGCTGTTATTGATGGTCATCAAGGCGAAGGTGCAGCCCTTCGTCGCGCTGTTGGTGGTCAGTCTGCTGGTGGCGTTGGCCAGCGGCATTCCGACCGGCGAAGTGATGAAAGTGATGACCGCCGGGATGGGCGGCGTGCTTGGCTCGGTGACCATCATCATCGGCCTGGGGGCGATGCTTGGCCGCATGATCGAACACTCGGGCGGCGCCGAGTCGCTGGCGCAACGCTTCAGCCAGGGGCTGGGGCCGAAACATACCGTCGCCGCACTGACCCTCGCCGCATTCATTCTCGGCATTCCGGTATTCTTCGACGTCGGTTTTATCATTCTGGCGCCGATTATCTATGGCTTCGCCAAGGTCGCCAAAGTGTCGCCGCTGAAGTTCGGCCTGCCGATGGCCGGCGTGATGTTGACGGTACACGTCGCGCTGCCGCCGCACCCCGGCCCGGTCGCCGCCGCCGGTTTGCTCAACGCCGACATCGGTTGGCTGACCATCATCGGCCTCGCGATCTGTATTCCGGTCGGCGCGATCGGCTATTTCGCCGCCAACTACCTCAACCGCAAAACCTATCCGTTATCGATAGAGGTGCTGGAACAACTGCAGCTGGCGGCGCCGGAACCGCGTCCGGAAGGGCAAGCGCCGCTCAGCGATCGCATCAACCCGCCCGGCGCCGGCCTGGTGGCGGCGCTGATCGTCATCCCGATCGCCATCATCATGCTCGGCACCGTCTCCGCTACGCTGTTGCCGGCCGGCTCGGCGCTGCGCGATACGCTGTCGCTGCTGGGCTCACCGGCGGTGGCGCTGATGATCGCCCTGCTGCTGGCCTTCTATTTCCTGGCGCTGCGCCGCGGCTGGAGCCTGCAGCACGCCAGCGACGTGATGGGCGCCGCGCTGCCGACCGCCGCAGTGGTGATCCTGGTGACCGGCGCGGGCGGCGTGTTCGGCAAGGTGCTGGTGGAATCTGGCGTCGGCAAAGCGCTGGCAGAAGTACTGACAGCCATCGGCCTGCCGCTGGTGCCCGCCGCCTTTATCATTTCGCTGGCGCTTCGCGCTTCGCAAGGGTCCGCCACCGTGGCGATCCTGACCACCGGTGGCCTGTTGTCGGAAGCGGTCAGCGGCTTGAATCAGCTACAGCTGGTGCTGGTGACGCTGGCGACCTGTTTCGGCGGACTGGGGCTTTCCCACGTCAACGACTCCGGTTTTTGGATCGTCACGCGCTATCTGGGGCTGTCGGTGGCCGATGGCCTGAAGACCTGGACGGTGCTGACCACCTTGCTCGGCCTGAGCGGCTTTCTGCTCACCTGGCTGTTGTGGCTGGCAGTGTGATTTCTCTGGCATACTGAATGCCATTGTTTTTCATCGCCTTTCACCCTGTGCAGGAGCAGCAACATGACCGTAATCAACACCGCGCCAACGCTTGTCACCGAACGCCTGCGGCTGGACGCGCACACGCTGGACGACTTCGACTCGCTGGCCGCTCTGTGGGCCGATCCGCTGGTGGTACGCTATATCGGCGGCACGCCGCGCGACCGGGAAGACTCCTGGGGGCGCCTGATGCGCTACGTCGGCCACTGGGCGCTGTTGGGGTACGGGTATTGGGCGGTGCGTGACAAACAGAGCGGCGAGTATCTCGGCAGCATCGGCTTCTCCAACTTCCTGCGCGACATCACCCCGGCGCTCGACGCGCCGGAAATGGGCTGGACGCTGGTGAGCTCGGCGCACGGCAAAGGCTACGCCACCGAGGCTTTGCGGGCGGCGCTGGCCTGGGGTAAGACGCACCTGCCGGGCGAGAAAACCGTCTGCATCATCTCGCCGGAAAACCAGGCCTCGCTGGCGCTGGCGAATAAAGTCGGCTTTAGCGAAAGCCACCGCAGCGAGTATCACCAGAGCCCGATCGTCGTGCTGCATTGCCCACTCTAAAACCTAACCGCGTTGCATCGCCAACGCCGTCTGAATGAAGTTGTCCCGCAGCGCGTCGGTGCGTTGCGGGTCCCAGGCGATGCCGACCTGCCACTCCGTTTCCTCGCCGCTCAGCGGCAGAATGTCGATGCCGGCCGGCGCGATATGCGTGATGCTGTGCGGCAACAGCGCGACGCCGACGCCGGCGGCGACCAGCGCCAGCAGCGTCTGGATATCGCCGGCCTGCTGCACCACGGTCGGCGTCAACCGGTGAGCGGCGATAAACCGCAGCGACTGATCGCTCAGCCCACGCCCACGTTTAGGGGTCAACTGCAGCAGCGGCAGCTGATTGAAACGCGCCATCAGATCGTCGGCGCACAGCGCCAGCGCACCCGGCGCAGCCAGCACCAACCGGTCACTCAGCATTGCCACGCCGCACAGCGGCGTATTGACCGGCAAACGCACGAAGCCCGCCTGCAACTCCCCCTGTAACAGCAGCTGATACTGCCGTTCCGACGGGATATCCTCCAGGCCGATCGCCACCTCGGGAAAACGCCGGCGAAAGGCGGCTACCAACTGCGGCGCCAGATGAAAGCAGGAAAGGCCAAACCCCAACGCCAGCCGCCCCGCCTCCCCGAGTGCCACCCGCCGGGCGCGCCGCTGAAACTGCTGGTACTGTTCCACCAGCGCCTGCGCCTCCGGGTAGAGCCGCTGGCCGCCGGCGGTGAGCACCGCCCCCTGTCGGCCACGCTCGAACAGCCGAACGCCGAGCTGGGTTTCCAGCGCCTGAATCTGCTTGCTCAGCGCCGGTTGGCTGATGTACAGCCGGCTCGCCGCCTGCCGATAGTTGCCCTGTTCGGCCAGCGCCACCAGGGCGCGCAGTTGTTTTATATCCATTCCATTAGGTTATCGAATAGGGAATTTAATTGATTATACAGTAATCAATCTACCTGCTGTAATCAACGCAGACCCTAACCGGAGAGATACCATGACCATCTCATTGCGCGCCGCCACGGTGCAATTCCAGCATCGCGCCAACGATAAGAATTACAACCTGTCGACCATTGAGCGCTTTATCGCTCAGGCGGCCGAGCAGCAGGTACAGCTGCTGGCCTTCCCAGAAATGTGCATCACCGGCTACTGGCACGTGCGCCATCTTTCCGACGCCGAAGTGCGGGCGCTGGCGGAACCGATCGCCGCCAGCCCTTCGCTGGCGCGTATTCGCCCACTGGCGGAGCGTTACAACATGGCGATCGGCGTCGGGCTGATCGAGCTGGGCGACGACGGCCGTTGCTACAACGCCTACGCCGTATGCCTGCCGGACGGCGCGCTGCATGTGCACCGTAAACTGCACGCCTTCGAACACCCGGCTATCGCCAGCGGCGATCGCTATACGGTGTTCGACACCCCCTGGGGCGTGCGCGTAGGCGTATTGATCTGCTGGGACAACAATCTGGTGGAGAATGTGCGTGCGACGGCGCTGATGGGCGCGGAAGTGCTGATGGCCCCGCACCAGACCGGCGGCACTCATTCGCGCAGCCCGCACGGCATGAAGCCGATCTCACAGGCGCTGTGGCAGCGGCGGGCGGAAGAGCCGCAGGCAATAGAAGCCGCCTTTCGCGGTGAGCACGGCCGCGGCTGGCTGATGCGCTGGCTGCCCTCGCGCGCTCACGACAACGGGCTGTTTTTGCTGTTCAGCAACGGCGTGGGCCGCGATGACGATGAGGTACGCACCGGCAATGCGATGATCCTCGATCCCTACGGCCGCATCGTGGCGGAGACCTGGGCGGCGGAAGATCGGATGGTCAGCGCCGATCTCGACCTGGCGCTGATCCCGCTCAGCACCGGCCGCCGCTGGATTTATGGACGCCGCCCCGAGCTGTACGGTTCACTGACCGAACCGCAAGGCTATGAGCGCGATGCCCGCAGCGCGCGCTTTTCGACGCAGCCGACGGGGCGCGGCGGCTAATGACAGATAAAAAAAATCCGCCCGAAGGCGGATTTTTTATCCGCGCAGCAACCTGTGCCGCGCATTCACGCCCGCAGGCATGAAGAAATCTTAGAAGCGGTAGCCTACGCCAACGTTCCAGCTGCCAACGTCCACGCTGCGGATGCGGCTCTGCTCGTAGCCAACGTCCAGGGCAACGTTTTCGATTGGGTTGAACTGCAGACCGGCACCGTAGGTGAAGCCGTAGTCGCTGTTGCCACCTTTGTTACCGCCAGCCTGGGCGTTGTCGATGTTTTTGCCGTAGCCAACACCGATCACACCGTAGATGCTCGCCCAGTCGTTGAAGCGGTAAGCTGGACCTGCGGTGATGGAATCGTACTGAGATTTCTTGTAGAAACCGTTTTCAGAACGATTTTTTTCCAGGTGGGTGAAAGAGCCGATCACACCCAGTGGGTTGTTGTCGAACTCGTAACGGTATTTCAGGTTGAAACCGTCGGCCTTGTTAGCAACGCCTTGGAGATCACCCTGCGCATAGCCAGCGGATACGGTGCTCTGACCAGCGAATGCGGTACCTGCGCTAACTGCTAATACGCAAGCTGCTACTGCGGAAAGACATGCAATTTTTTTCATAACCACCTCAAACGCGTTTTATTATTAAGTACATCCATTTGTTCATGCTTTGAAAATATAACAAAAATTAGCGTGAAACTCTGCCTTGAAATGAGTGTCTAATGCTTTATATCGTGTAACAGAAGATTTCAAGAACAGTGTATCTGCTTCTTTTCGCTCTATTTTCGGCCGTATTCTACGGCTTTCTGTGACAAAAATCACCAATTTAATATCCAGATAATTCTTAAGAAAAAGCGCACTTTTTGACCAAATTCGCCACATCTCATCCGAGGATCGGCGGATTTCACCGCGATGCGCGCTTTTCTCAGACAGATTTTCGCCATTTCATTTACACTGCTCGCATCCCCGTTTCGACCGTTTTCTCAAGGCTGAGGAACGGCGCAAAAAAGGCCCGTTAAGGATGTCGTTATCTACTTCCGGCAGAGCGCCCTCCGCGCTGCTGCCCATCTGTCTGTTAATCATCGCCATGGTGTCTATCCAAAGCGGTGCCTCGTTGGCCAAAAGCCTGTTCCCGATCGTGGGCGCAGAAGGCATTACGACGCTGCGTCTTTTCATCGGCACCCTGATTCTGTTCATTATCTTCCGCCCGTGGCGTATGCGCATCGTCGCCGGCAGCCGCTTGCCGCTGCTGATTTACGGCCTGTCGCTCGGCGCGATGAACTACCTGTTCTACCTGTCGCTGCGCACCGTGCCGCTCGGCATCGCCGTAGCGCTGGAGTTTACCGGCCCGTTGGCGGTGGCCATGTTCTCTTCGCGGCGGCCGATAGACTTCCTCTGGGTGGCATTGGCGATCGCCGGGCTGTGGTTCCTGTTGCCGCTCGGCCACGGCGTGGGCGGGATCGATCCGTTCGGTGCCGCCTGTGCACTCGGCGCCGGCGCCTGCTGGGCGGTCTATATCATTTTCGGCCAAAAGGCCGGCGGCGATCACGGCCCCGGCACGGTGGCGCTCGGTTCCTTGATCGCCGCGCTGGTGTTCTGCCCGATCGGCGCCTGGCAAACCGGCAGCGTGCTGTTCAACCTCGATATTCTGCCGGTGGCGCTGGCGGTGGCGATCCTCTCCACCGCGCTGCCTTATTCGCTGGAGATCATCGCGCTGCCCAAAATTCCGGCGCGCACCTTCGGCACCTTAATGAGCCTGGAACCGGCGATGGCGGCGCTGTCCGGCATGCTGTTCCTCGGCGAACACCTGAGCGGCGTGCAATGGTTGGCGCTGGCGGCGATTATCGCCGCCTCCATGGGCTCCGCCCTGACCATTCGCCCCAAGCCGCGCCTCGAAAGCCTTTCCTGATCGCCTGACTCGCCTGCCGACCGCAACGCCGGAATGCAGGCGGGTTAACTGTTTTCCTCGTGACAAATCGGCATACTTCCCCTTAGCCTGTATCGCAGGCTCTTTGGACTTTCGCTCACATGGAGAATAACAGTGATTCACAACAGCCTGTTCAACCCACGCTTCGGCCGCGGACTCGCGCCGGCGCTGGTTTCAACCCTGACCGAGTTGCGCCGATGCGACCTGCCCGAACTGGCGCTGGGCCATCACCCGATCGACGGCGACAACATCTTTATGGACGTGATGACGCTGACCACCGTGCCTACGGCGGAAAAGCGCGCCGAAATGCATCAGGAGTACATCGCGCTGCATCTGCTGATCAGCGGCGAAGAACGCATCGAATACGGCCTGGCGGGCGACTGGCATCGCGAACATCCGCACGCAGAAAATAGCGACCTTCTGCTGCTGGATATCAAACGCCACCCGCAAACGCTGCACATGACGCACGGCATGTTCGCGATCTTTTTCCAGATGGAACCGCACAAGACCGGCTGCCTGTGGCAGCGCCCGCAGCAAATCAAGAAAGCGGTGGTGAGGATCCATCACCGTCTGCTGCTGTGAACCTGCGGCAGCGTCCGTAGAAAATCGGCGGCCTGGCGGGGAGAGCGCAAGCGCTTGAAACGGCGCCCTACATCGGTACGGGCCATCTCCGCCAGGTATTTTCGCCGGTTCTTCGAGTAAGTGCGGATCGTCCACAGCACGATCGACTCGCGGCTAAAGAAAGAACGGCGGAAACTTTCCCGATTGCCGGTGCCCGGCCACAGCTCGCTTTTGCTGGCCGCGCGACGGCACGCACGGCGCACGGCCTGCCACAGCGTGTGGCAGAAACCGTAGTCCAGCCACAGGATATAATCGACCTCGCGCCACTTGAGCGGTTGCGTGCGGCTGTAGTTGCCGTCCAGCACCCAGCCTCCTCCCGCTTCGGCCAGCGCCTGCTCAAGCCGCGCCAGGAACGCGTCATCGGGCGTCCCCTGCCACTCAGGCCGCCAATAGAGTCTGTCCATCTCGATATAGGGAACGTCAAGGCGTTCCGCCAGTTGACGCGCCAGGGTGCTTTTACCGCTGCCGCTGGTGCCGACGACGTTAATTTTCATCACTCGCCAATAAAGACTGGGGATAATTCCCTTACTTTAGCCGTATCTATTACGGCTATCAATCTGAATAGGCTTGGAATTAACACCACGATAACAAAGTGGATATTTATCCGGAGCAGTATGCCTGTAGAAAATAAGATAACAGGGATAAATCGTCACTGATCTAAATAATAACCAAAAACAAAAATCGCAATAAAATTCATCAAATTACACAAAAACAAAAATCAAATAAAAATAGTGCCATTAGGCCATTCCTATTTGTGCAATAGCCATTTTCGTGCGGCAAAAATAAATACCCCTGCTATAATTGTTCCCGTGACGAAATAGGACAACGACTAATCAAGAGGATATCTGATATGAGTACCGCTAAACTGGTGAAAACGAAATCTTCTGATCTGCTGTATACCCGTAACGATCTGGACGAAAAAGTTAAACTGGCCGCCATCAAGGCGCTGAACCATCAGGTCGTGCAATTCATCGATCTTTCGTTGATCACCAAACAGGCGCACTGGAACATGCGCGGCGCGAATTTCATCGCGGTCCATGAAATGCTGGACGGCTTCCGCACCGCCATCATCGAGCATCAGGACACCTTCGCCGAACGCGTGGTGCAACTGGGCGGCGTGGCGCTGGGCACCGTACAGGTGGTCAACGATCGGACACCGCTGAAAAGCTATCCGACCAATATCCACAGCGTGCAAGAGCATCTGAAGGCGCTGGCCGATCGCTACGGCGCGGTCGCGAATGACATCCGCAAAGCCATTACCGAAGTAGAAGACGAAGACACCGCCGATATGTTCACCGCCGCCTCGCGCGATCTGGACAAGTTCCTGTGGTTCATCGAATCCAACATCGAATAACGCGAAAGCGTTGCAGCGCGCCCGTCGTTCCGGGCAGAACAGGCTGGGCTTTGCCCGGCCTGTTTTCTTTTGCGCGACCGTTGCATTGTACAAAAAACGCCCCATATTAAACGGTGAGGTTCCTTTGTCAGGAGGTAACGATGGCCAGTGGCTGGGCGGCGGACGGCGCCGTACAGGATCAGATTGATTCCACCGTCGACGATGCGGTGCAGCGCGCTCGTGAAGCGCTCGGGCACGGCGAGAGCGAACGCTATTGCCAGGAATGCGGGGAACCGATCCCCGAGGCGCGCCGCCAGGCATTAACGGGCGTGCGTTTTTGCCTCGCCTGCCAGGCCGAACAAGACAAAAAACACGCGGCCGCCAGCCTGTACAACCGGCGCGGCAGCAAAGACAGCCAGTTGCGCTAGCATTATCTGCTCCCCCTTTTTCTCCCTTCGCGGCCCCGCGTGCACCGTCAGTGCATCATGAAAGTTAGAGTTAGTTATCAATATTGAAGCAAAAACGTTAAAGAACGGTTGTTTCACAGCCAAAATTTGGTTAATGATAGCCCCGTGCACCAAGATAATTCTTACGCACCATTTCGGTGCCTCATTGTGGTGCACAACCATAACAATTCGCCTTTCCGGCACAACATCACGCAATAACTCTTTGTTTTTATGGTAGTTGAAAACATGGCACGATTTTTTCATGGCACCAACTGCAATATAAAAAATGGGTAATCCGCAACCTGTACAGGAATTCCTCTCATGAAGTCGATTTTTAAAGTCTCCCTGGCCGCACTCTCTCTGGCCTTTGCCGTAAGTTCCCACGCAGCAGACAAACTGGTGGTTGCCACCGACACCGCTTTCGTTCCTTTTGAGTTCAAACAAGGCGACAAATACGTCGGCTTCGACATCGATTTGTGGGCCGCCGTCGCCAAAGAGCTGAAGCTGGACTACACCCTGAAACCGATGGACTTCGGCGGCATCATTCCGGCGCTGCAGACCAAAAACGTCGATCTGGCGCTGGCCGGCATCACCATCACCGATGAGCGCAAGAAAGCCATCGATTTCTCTGACGGCTACTACAAGAGCGGCCTGCTGGTGATGGTCAACGCCGACAACAACAGCGTGAAAAGCATCGACGATCTGAACGGCAAAGTGGTGGCGGTGAAGAGCGGCACCGGCTCGGTGGATTACGCCAAGCAGCACATCAAAACCAAGGATCTGCGCCAGTTCCCTAACATCGACAACGCCTACATGGAGCTGGGCACCAAGCGCGCCGATGCGGTGCTGCACGACACGCCAAACATCCTATACTTCATTAAGACGGCCGGCGCCGGCAAGTTCAAAACCGTAGGCGATTCGCTGGAAGCGCAGCAGTATGGCATCGCCTTCCCTAAAGGCAGCGACGAGCTGCGCGAGAAGGTGAACGGCGCGCTGAAAACCCTGCGCGAGAACGGCACCTATAACGAGATCTACAAGAAGTGGTTCGGCACCGAACCTAAGTAAGCTGTGAATTTGGCAAGTTATTAACTTAAGCACAGGGGGCGCTTACCCCCTGCGCTTCGTTGTATCTGATACCCACGTTTGGGATCACCGGGAGAAATATCATGCAGTTCGACTGGAGCGCCATCTGGCCCGCCATTCCTATCTTGTTAGAGGGCGCCAAAATGACCCTGTGGATTTCGGTCCTCGGTCTGATTGGTGGCCTGATCATCGGCCTCGTCGCCGGCTTTGCCCGCACCTACGGCGGTTGGATCGCCAACCACATCGCGTTGGTGTTTATCGAGGTGATCCGCGGCACGCCGATCGTGGTGCAGGTGATGTTCATCTACTTCGCCCTGCCGATGGCATTTAGCGACTTGCGCATCGATCCGTTCACCGCGGCGGTGGTGACCATCATGATCAACTCCGGCGCCTACATCGCGGAAATCACCCGCGGCGCGGTGCTGTCGATTCATAACGGTTTCCGCGAAGCTGGCCTGGCGCTCGGCCTGTCACGCCGCGAAACCATCCGCTACGTCATTATGCCGCTGGCGCTGCGCCGCATGCTGCCGCCGTTGGGCAACCAGTGGATCATCAGCATCAAAGACACCTCGCTGTTCATCGTGATCGGCGTGGCGGAGCTGACCCGTCAGGGTCAGGAAATTATTGCCGGTAACTTCCGCGCGCTGGAAATCTGGAGCGCCGTGGCGGTTATCTATCTGATTATTACCCTGGTGCTGAGCTTCGTGCTGCGTCGTCTGGAAAGAAGGATGAAAATCCTGTGATTGAATTTAAAAACGTCTCCAAGCATTTTGGCCAAACCCAGGTGCTGCACAACATCGATTTGAAGATCGACAAAGGCGAAGTGGTGGTGATCATCGGGCCGTCCGGCTCAGGCAAATCCACCCTGCTGCGCTGCATCAACAAGCTGGAAGAGGTCACTAGCGGCGATCTGATCGTCGACGGCCTGAAAGCCAACGATCCGAAAGTGGACGATCGGTTGATCCGCCAGGAAGCCGGCATGGTGTTCCAGCAGTTCTACCTGTTCCCGCACCTGACGGCGCTGGAAAACGTCGCCTTCGGCCCGATCCGCGTACGCGGCGCGAAGAAGTCCGATGCGGAAAAGCTGGCGCGCGAACTGCTGGCCAAGGTCGGTCTGGCGGAGCGTGCCCACCACTACCCGTCCGAACTGTCGGGCGGGCAGCAGCAGCGCGTGGCGATTGCGCGCGCGCTGGCGGTGAAGCCGAAAATGATGCTGTTCGACGAGCCGACCTCCGCGCTCGATCCGGAATTGCGCCACGAAGTGCTGAAGGTGATGCAGGATCTGGCCGAGGAAGGGATGACGATGGTCATCGTCACCCATGAAGTCGGCTTTGCCGAAAAAGTGGCGTCGCGCCTGATCTTTATCGATAAAGGCCGGATTGCCGAAGACGGCAACCCGCACGACCTGATCAACCATCCGCCAAGCCCGCGTCTGCAGGAGTTCCTGCAGCACGTGTCCTGATCCTGCGGTTTAACGGCGGGCGCGCCACGCGCCCGCCGCTTTCATTCCGCACGCGTTCCCACGCCCCATCGCGTTTCCTTTCCTACTATATTCATTGTTTTCATCGTATTGCTCTGACATCCGCCGATCACAGAACGCCAAAGAGAGGAACAATGCCGCCAAACGCATACTCCCGACGAGGTTCTCATCTGCGAGAACACCTGCTTTCCCTGCTGCTGTTGCTGACCCTAGGCATCTTCGCACCACCGGCGCTGGCGCAAAACGCGCCGCCGGCGCCCGCCGACAAAAGCGAGCAGCAGAAGGCCGCCTATGCCGCGCTGGCCGATCTGCTGCAAGACGACCAAGCGCGCGCAGAACTCATCAACCACCTGAAACAGGCCGCCGGCGACGCCCCCGCCGCCGCCCCGGCAACGCCGGAGGAATCAACGCCGGCCACGCTGAGCGACAGCCTGAACTCGCTGGCGCAGGAAGGCATCGGCACCTTTAACCAGAAGCTCGGCGCGCTGCAAAAGCTGATCGACTCCGGCCCGAAGCGCGTTTTCAATCCCGCCGGCTTTTTCCGCGCGCTGGGCTACTTTCTGCTGACGGTGGCGGTCACCTTTGCGCTGTTCCACCTGATCCGGCGGCTGATCGCGCCGCTGTACAAACGCATGGGCAGTTGGGGGCACAACGCCCGGCTGCAGCGCGGCCCGTGGTATAAACGCCCCGCCGCCATTCTCGGCGCTTTCGCCGTCGATCTGCTGGTACTGCTGCTGGCGCTGGCGGCGGGCAACCTGTTCGCCCGCCACGTCCACGCCGACAGCGCCACCATTCTGCGGCTGCAGACCCTGTTTCTCAGCGCCTTCGCGGTGATTGAGTTTTTCAAAGCGGTGCTGCGACTGATTTTCGCCCCCAACTTCGACTACCTGCGCCCCTTCCCCTTCAGCGACCAGAGCGCGCGCTACTGGAACACGCGCCTCGCCTGGCTCAGCGGGCTGATCGGCTACGGCCTGATGGTGGTGGTGCCTGTGGTGGCGGTACAAATAAGCTACCCGGCCGCCGCCGCCGTCAACCTGGTGGTGATGCTGGCGCTGACGCTGTACGCCATTTGGCTGATCCTGCACAACCGCAAGCCGATACAGCAACAAATCAATCTGCTGGCCGAGCGGTCGATGGCGTTTTTCAGCGTGATCCTGCGCGGCCTGGGGCATATCTGGCATCTGCTGGCGATCGCCTATTTTCTGGTGTTGTTCGTGCTGTCCCAGTTCGACATCGGCAACAGCCTGCGCTTTATGATGAGCGCCACGGTGAAAAGCCTGCTGGTGGTCGGCGTCGGCGCCCTGCTGTCCGGCATGCTGACCCGCTGGATTTTCCGCCGCATTTCGCTGCCAACCGACGTCAATCTGCGCTATCCGATGCTCGAGCGGCGCATCAACTCCTATATCCCCAACGGGTTGAAGATACTGCGGGTGATGGTGGTGCTGGCGGTGACGCTGTTCCTGCTCGACGCCTGGCACCTGATTAATCTGTACCAGTGGGCGGGCAGCGAAAATGGCCAGCGGACGCTCGGCGGGCTGGTGCATATCCTGCTGATCCTGCTGATCGCCGTCTTCAGTTGGACGCTGATGGCCAGCATCATCGAGCACCGCCTGGCGCTGGAACTGAGCAATGGCGTGCGGCCGAGCGCGCGCGAACGCACGCTGCTGACGCTGTTTCGCAACGTGCTGGCTATCGTTATCAGCACCATTACCGTGATGATCGTGCTGTCGCAGGTGGGGTTGAACATCGCGCCGCTGCTGGCGGGCGCCGGCGCGCTGGGGCTGGCTATCAGCTTCGGCGCCCAGACGCTGGTGAAAGACGTGATCACCGGCGTGTTCATCCAGTTCGAAAACGGCATGAACACCGGCGAATACGTCACCGTCAGCGGCATCACCGGCACTGTGGAACGCATGACCATCCGCTCGATCGGCCTGCGCGACGATTACGGCGTCTACCACATCGTGCCGTACTCCTCGATCACTACGCTGGCCAACTATGCGCGCGAATTCGGGGTATACCGCGCCAACTATACCGTCAGCCGCGACGAGGATATCGATCGGGTCAATGAGGTGCTGCATCAGGCCATCGCGGCGCTGAAGCAAGATGAACAGGTGAAGCATTTCCTGATTGGCGAGCCGGTGTTCAACGGCGTGGTAGCGCTGGGCGACCGCTCGTTCACCACCCGCGTGACGGTGCGCACGCAGGCGCTGAAACAGTGGGTGGTGCAGTACGCCCTCGATCGGCTGGTGAAAATTCATTTCGATCGGGCCGGCATCGGCATGCCTCAGCAGGCGATGCAGATCTCCCGCGCGCCGCAACTGCACGAAGAACAGGCGCCGCCCGCTGCTCCCGGCGGTTAGCGCCCGCAGGGCTGAGCGGCCAGGAAGGCCGCCACGTCCTGTCGGTAGGCGTCGTATTGCACCGAGCGCGGGGCAAACAGACCCACCGCGTTGATCAGCCACGGATGGCGGGCGAACAGCGGTTTGATCATCACATGATCGGCTTCATCGATGCGCGTCACCGTCAGCAGCGAGGCCGGGATCGTCTGCCGATACACGCGCTCGGTTTCGTCCGTGTCCACGTTGACGTCGCGCCCGCCCAGGATCAGGTGCACCGGCGTAGTGAAATACCGCAATCCCGCCGTCGCGTCGCTGGCCATGTTAGCGCGGATAAAGCGCCAGCGGTCGGCGCTCAATGCAGCGGCGGCGCCATACTCGCGGCGGTACTGCGCGTAGCCGTCCGGTTGCTCGAGCAGCGTCTGGATATGGCGCCAATGCGCCTCGCGCGCCTGGATTTGCGCTTCATCGTTCCCCGCCGCCGCCATCGCCGCCCGGGTGTTATAGCGCCCCTGCCGCAGCCAGTTGATCGCCGGCGCCAGCGCCAGCGTGAAGGCGATGTCGGGGCGCAAACGCGCCACCTCCGGCATCACCCATCCCGCCTGGCTGGTGCCCCACAGCCCCACGCAGCGCGCATCAAAGCGCCCGTCCCGCCGTGCCCAGTCGATGATATCGGCGGTTTCCCGCGCGCGATCCGCCATGGTCTGATGCAGCCAGTTGCCGCCGGAGCCGCCAACGCCCGGCTTATCGAAGGATAAAACCGCGTAGCCCTGCTGCGCCATCGCCTCCCAAATGCCGTAATAGCCTTCGTCGCGGCTGGCGTTGGCCGGCCCATCGCCGTGCACGAACACCACGACGCCGGGCTTGATCGGCGCATGCTGCGGCAACACCAGCGTGCCGGTCAGCCGGTTGCCGCCGGCGGTCACCGTGACCGGTTCGGTGACAAAACGAAAGTCGTTGACGTAAATGACCCACCCGAGCGCCAGCAGGAGCAGCGCCACGCAGCACAGTCCTATTTTGTGCACGACGCCTCCCCGCAGCGTCTCTCCATCAACACCCAGTCGGCCTGACCGAACAGCCATCCCAACGAAGCGTAATGCTCTTCGCGCCGCACCTGAAAACCGCAGCGCCGGTACAGACGCAGCGCATCCACGTTGCGCCGGCTGACGTGCAGGCTCAGACGCCGGCCCGCGCCTTGTTCAGCAGCATAGTCGTTCATCCACTGCAGCAGCCGCTTGCCCACCCCTTTGCCACGCTGACTCTCGGCCACCGCCAGGTAGGAGAGATACAGCTCATTGGCCGCCGGGGTGTGCTGCAACACCGCCATTTGCAGATACATACGCCAAACGTTCAGCCAGCCATAGCGGCGGCACAGCCGCCAAATCGGCAAGGTGCACGGACGCCGCCCGGCGTTATTCTCGCCAGCGGCCGCATTGAGGGCAAAGGCCGCCACCACCTGTTCATCCTGCTTCACCACAAAGCTGCGCTCCCGGCTGCCGCTTTGCTTCCAACGCCATAGCCGATAGAACAAACGCCACTGAAGGCGGGCGCTCAGACGGCGTGCGCGCTGAAACTTGTCGCAGAACGCGGCGTAGATCAGCGCCGCCGTTTGCCGGCGGTCAGCATCGCGGTACGACTCAATGTGCAGCATATCCACCTCGACTAGGGATGCCGGTAGAGCAGCTGTTCCAACAGCCGCACCGGCGTGGTCTCCTCCGGCGCAGGCGACGTAAAGATCGCCTGCCGCCAGGCCTGACTTTCGATCACGTCCAGCACCAGCTGCGCGAGCGGCAACGGCGCTATCGCCGGTGCGATCTCACCGGTTTGCTGCGCCTCGGCGATAACCGTCGCCAGCGCCTCAATCAGCTGCCGCTGGTTGGCGCTGAACGGCTCGGCCAACGCCGGGTTGCGTGCCACCTCCGCCACGATCTCCGCCGACAGCTGCACATTGGCCGGTTCGGCGACAAAGGCGTGATAGGCGGTAAAAAAGGCCGACAGCGCCTGTTTCGGCCGCGTTCTGTCGGCCCGCAGCCCGGCGGCAAACTCGGCGAATACGCCGTTTTCCAGCAGCGCAATTTCGCCGATCAACGCCTCCTTGCCGGTAAAGTGGTTATAGAGGTTGCCGACGCTGACGCCCGCCGCCTGCGCGATATCCCGCATACTGGTCTGGTGAAATCCCCTGTGGGTAAAGCTGTGCAGCGCGGCCTCGACAATCTTTTCTCGGTTTCCCATCGGCAACTCCCGAAACGGTGAAGGGGGCGCCTGGCGCCATCGAATAAACATTAATGAATGAACGTTCGTTCATATTTAAGGATAGCATAGGCCGGTAAAATTGAACCGCGGCTCAACGGCGTGTGAATCGGTGGGAAGATAAAAACGCCGCCCTCATTTTCGGCGGGCGGCGCGATGAAAACTCAGTGCAGCGCGTCGCCCTGCTTCACCGACGTAAACGCCTGCATCAGTTTCACGACGTCGTGCATGCCGATGTTGACCTGATTGATCACTTCCCCGGCATCGTGGGTCAGCGCCACGCCGCCGCCGGCCTGCTCTACGCAGGTCGCCATGCCGGCAATCGCCGCCGCCACGCCTTGCTGGATGGACTTGGTCATGCGTTCGATCTCGGTCGCCGCCTTGCGCGACTGTTCCGCCAGCGTGCGCACTTCATTGGCCACCACGGCAAAACCGCGCCCGTGCTCACCGGCGTGGGCGGCTTCGATGGAGGCGTTAATCGCCAGCAGGTTGGTTTGGGAGGCGATTTTACGAATGGCTTCGACGATGGTGCCGATCTGCTGAGAACACTTACCGAGCTCGGTGACCACGTCCGAGGTTTCGCGCGCCGCCGCTTCGACCTGCTGCATGCCTTTCACCGCCTGCTGCACGATGATCGCGCCCTGCGCCGCCTGCCGATCGGTGTCGAGCGACAGATGATGCGCGTTGCGAACCATCTCTTCTTCATGCTGCTGCTGTTGCATCAGCCGGGTGATGTCCTGGGCAATCTTCACCACTTTCACCACCTGGCCTTCGTTGTCGAGGATCGGGTTGTAGCTGGCCTCCAGCCATACCCGTTCGCCGCGCCGGTTGAGGCGCTCAAAACGCCCGGTAATGAACTCGCCACGCGCCAGGCGCTGCCAGTGCCGCCGATAATCGTCGGAATTGGCGAACGCCGGCGGGCACAGCACCGCATGCGACTGCCCGCACGCCTCTTCCAGCCGATAGCCCATCAGCGCCAGCATATTGTCGTTGGCGCTGACAATGGTGCCCTGCGGCGAGAAAGCGATCATCGCCATCGAGCGATTCAGCGCTGCCAGCAGGCTGCGATGTTCCTGCGCCTGGGTCACTCGCTCGGTCACTTCGCTGGCGATCTTGACGATTTCCACCACCTTACCCTGTTTATTCAGCACCGGCGCGTAGGTGCCCTGCAGCCATACCGCCTCGCCGTTTTTCGCGATGCGTTTTATGGTGTCCGTGATGGGTTGGCCCTTATTCAGCGTCTCCCAATGTTTGCGGTACTGCAGGCTGGCGACATAGTTCGGATCGCAGAAAATACGGTGATGCCGGCCAATCACGTCATCGCGTTGAAATCCCAGCGTGCTGAGGAAAAGATCGTTGGCGCGCAATACCGTACCGTCCGGTGAGAAGACGATCATGGGAACGGCGTGTTCTATCGCGCTCAACTCGGCGCCTTTGTGGGTAGTTAACTGACTGAATCGTAACAGCATAAGGTGTAATCCTTGTGGCAGATGATGGCGCTTTTCTTATTTTTGCCTGGCCACATACCGCGCCCACACGCAGACGTGCCATCGCGGAAGGAACGGGCAGCGCCGTTCCTTCTGGTTATTGCTATTAACCGGATTAAATTTATTTATTCAGTAAAGTAATTATTAGAATTTAAATAAACCAACAGCCTAAGATTTTTATTATTAAACCCGTATTGAGAATAACGTAAGTGATGAAAATTGAAAGGTAAAATGCGGATTTTTGTCGGCGCCGGCAGGATAACCGGCGCCGTTGAGCTACAACATCACCTCTTACGCGACCAGCGACTCCGGCTCAACCACCGTGCCGTTGAGCATGATTTCCGGAACATAGCGCAGTTCGTTGAGCAGACTTTGATGATCCTGTCCCAAGAGCAGGATGACGCTGTCCGCTTCATCCAGACGGTGGTCATCATTGTTATCGACAATGAGATAGCTGCTGTTTTGCCCGCCCAGAACACTACTGACCCCGACCTTGGCGCTCAATGCGCCAGGCTGGCCGAGATCGAGCAACGCGGCCAACAGCTGGCTGGCACTCCCCCCTGGTTCGGCCGTCAGGGCACCGATTCTCGTCTCCACGCCTTGCGCATCGCTGACGCCATAATCCGCCAGCGCGCCGCCACCGGTACCATGAACGATCCGCAGGCCTGAGAGCACATCGTCGATGCTGCCCTGCGTCAGCGAAAAGTCTTTTAACGTCACGCCTGACGCCGCCGTGCTACTCTGCAGCGTCACGTGGCTTTTGCCTGCGCCGGCCACGATCGTCGTATCTCCCAGCACGTTAAATTGATCGCTGCCTCCCCCGCCTTTGACCAACAGCTGCTCTCCCTGTAGCCCAAGATCTTCCAGCAACGGCGCCAATTTGGCCTGCGCGTCACCACTTAACGGTAGCGAATCCAACATTTGAATGATCGTGCCGTCACCGCTGCCGCCATGAGAGGACGTCAGAGTAAACCCATTACCGGCGAAGGCCGAAGCGTCAACCAGGCGGACCTGAGTATACCCCTCGGTCAGCGTGAGGTTGAAATTCGCGCCGCCGGACAACGTAATGTCTTGCATCTGATCATTTTGCCCCGTCAGCGTCAGCGCGCCATTTCCCCAGGCGCCGGTGGTGACGGCGATCAGCGTCAATGGGTTTTCATCGCCATGCGAGTCAAGCGCCAACGATCCGGCGTTACCGCGCCCGGAGAACAACAGGTCGAAACGATCGGTGGCATTCTCAAGGAAGGCTATCTCCAGCCGGCTGTCCGCATGATCACCGATGCCGCTGATTTCAAGGCGTGCCGCATCGGCATTGGCGTTGATCACCTTGACGTTATCCGCCCGGCCGGACAACAGCAATCCCTCACGGCCAAGCGCCTGCGCCGCCCAACTCTGCACGATCGTCCCTCCGTCCGTTCCCTCTACGGTGGCGTTGCCACTCAATACCCCGTAGTCAAACACATGAGCACTCGTCGCCAGCGCTTTCGTGCTGTAACCGTTCCAACCGATTTGCGTCAGCGTGGCTTCCGCCTGGCCGATATAACCCGCCATATCTATCTGTTCGAAATGACTGAAATTGGCGGCATTGCTGCTCACCGTACTGATGCGCGCGCCAAAAAGATCGAGCGTCGAGGTCATTTTGACGATCAGGTTGGCGGACAAAATATCGTGCCCGTCACCGCCATCGGCGCTGAACACCCACCCCACATGATTGGCGCCGCCATTGGCATTGCCTCCCCATAGCAAACTGTCATTACCGTTGTTCAGATAAAAGTGCCCTTGGGCGGCGGCGAGGTCGGCCTGCGAAGTGAGCTGCACCCGATCGTCGCCATAGGTGCCATGCACTATCACATTGGCATTGTTTACCGTCATGTCCACCCCATACCGAGCGGCAGGGTGGTTATGCAGCCAGATATCCGCCGCAGCGTCGCCATTGACGATCAGATAAGAAAGCTGCGAGGCATAGCTCAGGTCAACCATAACGTCTGCGTCAGCATGCAGGAACACCCTGAACAGCACGGCGGTTTCCGCATTGCTCAGCGTATGGTGAGCATGCGTATTCACCGTACCCGACGCGTTGCCGCCACCCTCGCTGGTGGCGAGAGAAGCGGTCGTTTTATACGCCAGGCTGGCGCCGACATCGCGCGCGAACATCCACTGTTCATACTTAGCGTCACCAGCCGGCGGCGCATTGATCAGATCGGCAATCACCGCCTGCGTAACCAGTGCCTTGTCGCCGCCCAACGCCCGATAGTGTTCTAACTGCTGTTCATCCGCCGCCCGGCCATGCACCGCCTGATAGACGTGCTGAATAAAGTCGTCGCCCTGCAAACCACCGACCTGCGCCTGAAATTCCGGCGTCGCCAGAAGGGCCGTGACCAATTCGCTATAGCTCAAGGTGCCGGAGGCCAACGTCTTGCTCCAATTGTCCAGCGAGACGCTGTCCACTGCCCGCTCGGGCAATGCACGGAACAGCGCCGCTATCTGCTCCAGATACTCGGTCGCCGGCAGTTCGCCCGGCGAATATTCCTGGCCCGCCGCATTGAAATGCTGTTGAGCCGCCGCATCTTCCGGCGCCACCACGCCGCGCAACTGCGCGATCATATCCACCAGCAGATCGCCACGCGTCGCGCCTTCCGCCAGCCGTTGCTGGTAAGCGGCCAGTTCAGGAGCCGTCGGCGGCCGTTCGAATCCCTGAGCGAACAGATGCAAAATGAAGTCATGATCGGAAAGATCGTTAAGCGGCAGGGTGGCAATCTTGCTCTGCGCCAACGCAGCCAGATCGCCCCCCTGATTGAGCAGCTGGCCGTCATGCGCAATTTCATCGGTCTGCCAGGGCGCTCGCAGCAGATAAAACATCGCCTGCGCGTCGCCGCTTCCGCCGGCGGCATCGGCTGCCGTGCCGGGATACAAACCTTCTGCAATGCGCTGATCGAGCGCATCACGCTGCGCCAGCATCACCGGATCGTCCCCCAGATAGTTAAAGAGGTCGATGACAACGCTGGCGACAGCGCTGTTGAAATGCCCCTGCTGTAGCAAGGCATTGATGTAATCCGGATCGGGAGCGGTATTGTAAACGGAGAAATAAACCTGGCTGAGAATGTCGTATTCGCTTTGGCCGCTCATCCAACCGGCATCGGGTTGGCTCATTAAAATACTGGCCATATAGGCGGGCGGCTGGCTGCCGATATCAAATGCGCTGTCGTAGTAATCGATTTCCGCCGCCGTCGGCAAACGCCCGAAAATCCCGATGATTAAGGCGCCGACCTCTTGTTGCGTAGCTAAAGGAATCATAATAAATCCCGTCAGTGTGATGGATTACGTTCGCGGCATGGCTGCACCGCGGCCTGTCTCCTACATAGGGAAGAGAGACATTGCACACTGCCTGAATGGGTTTTATTGGTATTTCTACAGTTAAGAAATGCTGATGCGATAAGTCAATAAAACGGGGAAAACCGGTCCTCGGTATGAGACTTTGCTCCCATACCGAGGCACCTGAAGACCTAACGCCAGCGTTCGGCTGCCCAGGCGGCCTGTTGCTCGGCGTCGTGGAAGGTCCAGGCGACGAAGCGGCTGATCTTCTGCCCTTGCGCCATCTCGATGGTGCGTACCTCGGCCGCGCCCGCCACGTTCAACGCATGGTAGATGGACGGCAGCGTGGTGTTTTTCGAAATGAGCGAGGTAAACCACAGGCAGTTGTTGGCCTTGCCGACGCTCTCTTCCACCATCTTGCGCACGAAGGCTTCTTCGCCGCCTTCGCACCACAGCTCGTTGTTCTTGCCGCCGAAGTTTTGCACCGGCTTGTCGGCCACTTCCCCTTTGCCCAGTTTATGCAGCTTGCGGCGGGTGCTGGCGCGCGCTTCCTGCTCGGACGCATGGAACGGCGGATTGCACAGGGTGGCGTCGAATTTCTCGGCCGCGCCGATGATGCCGCTAAAAATCAGCTCAGGCTGTTTTTGCAGCCGCAGACGCACGCTGTTGCGCAGCGTCGGGTTCATCTCGACGATCATCTTGGCCGCGTTGAGCGACACAGGATCGATTTCAGACCCGGTGAAACGCCAGCCGTATTCGCGCAGGCCGACAATCGGATAGATGCAGTTGGCGCCGACGCCGACGTCGAGGATCGCCACACCCTTGCCGCGCGGGATTTCGCCGCCGTTGCTGGTCGCCAGCAGATCCGCCAGGTGGTGCAGATAGTCGGCGCGGCCGGGGATCGGCGGGCACAGGTAGTCCGCCGGAATATCCCAGTGTTCGATGCCGTAAAAGTGTTGCAGCAACGCACGGTTGAGCATTTTCACCGCCGCCGGATCGGCGAAGTCCACCGAGACATCGCCCCAGGCGTTCGGTTTCACGAACGGCGCCAGCGCCGGGCAACTGGCGATCAGCGCCGGAAAGTCGTAGCGCGAACGATGACGGTTACGCGGATGCAGGCCGCTTTTCTGCTGCGGGAAGGTTTTCTTTTTTTCCACCGTGACGGGCTCTCTTGAAGGTATTTCCGGCGCGTAAGATAACACATCCGGCCCGGAATGGCGCAGCGGCGGGAAACCCGGCACAATGAAAGCTTCATCGATTGCCACAGGGTCCCCCATGAGCCGTGAATCTCGTTATTATTATGAACCCGCCGCCGGCCACGGCCTGCCGCACGATCCGCTGAACGCCATCGTCGGCCCGCGCCCCATCGGCTGGATTTCTTCCCGCAGCGCCGCCGGCTTGCGCAATCTGGCGCCCTACAGCTTTTTCAACTGCTTCAACTATCGTCCACCCATCATCGGTTTCGCCAGCACCGGCTGGAAAGACAGCGTGGCGAATATCGTGGAAACCGGCGAGTTCGTTTGGAACCTCGCGACGCGCCCGCTGGCGGAAGCGATGAACAACAGTTCCATCAACCTGCCGCGCGGTGAGGACGAGTTTGCCTTCGCCGGCGTCACGCCGCTGCCCGGGCGCCGGGTCAAAGCCGAGCGCGTGGCCGAAAGCCCGGTGAACTTCGAATGCCGGCTGACCCAGTACATTCAGTTGCAAACCGCCGCCGGGGAACAGGTGGAAACCTGGCTGGTATTGGGCGAGGTGGTGGCGGTACACCTCGATCCGGCGCTGCTGGACGAACACGGCGTCTACCAGACCGCCGCCGCCGAACCGATCCTGCGTGCCGGCGGCCCGACCGCCTACTATGGCATTTCCGAACAGCACCGTTTCGATCTGGCGCGCCCGACGTGCTGATCGTCTCCCCCGTTTAGGTAGAAGATGAACGGGGGAATAAATAATCAAAAAATCTGAAAGAAACCATCAACACTCTCCGATTTCATCCCGCCTGTCACTGCGCAATAATCTTCCCATCGAAAGGCAACCCCCTTTCTCCCTAATTCACTTTGACAGGAATAACGAACATGAAAACCATCAAAACTTTTGCTGCTGCTATCGCCCTGGCCACCGTTTCTTTCACCACTTTCGCCGCTGAGCACGTTAGCGCCCAGGATGCCGCCCAATTCGAAAAAGCCGGCGTGATCGTCGCCAGTGGCTCAACCGACCTGAGCAGCCTGACCTCTCAGCTGGCCGCCAAAGCCGACGCGGCAGGCGCCAAGGCCTTCACCATCACCTCCACCAGCGGCAACAACCTGATGCACGCCACCGCGGTTATCTACAAATAATCACCGCCCCAGACGTCAAAAAGCCCGCCGGCTATCACCCCGGCGGGCTTTTTCATGTTCAAGTGTATTAGCGCCGAATGGGTACGACAGCGAGTTTCTTACCGTCTGCTTTGTCAGCAACCCACGCGTAAACGAACCGGACAATGCTGCCGGAAATAGGTAGAAACCCCGTATTTAATGGGGTTTGCAGGGGGGATGAGCACACATTTTTTTACCACCCCATTGCTGGACTAACGGGAGAGGATGATTATCATGTTACGCAGACTACAGATGCAGAGAGCGTTGTATGCAACATATCATTGAAGGTTTCCTCAGTTTCCAGAAAGAGATTTTCCCGCAGCGTAAGGAACTCTTTCGCAGCCTGGCCTCCAGCCAAAATCCTAAAGCGCTGTTTATCTCCTGTTCTGACAGCCGCCTGGTGCCCGAGCTGGTGACTCAGCAAGAGCCTGGGCAACTGTTCGTTATCCGCAACGCCGGTAACATCGTCCCTTCCTTTGGCCCGGAGCCGGGTGGGGTTTCTGCGACGATCGAATACGCGGTGGTGGCACTGGGCGTGACTGATATCGTGATTTGTGGCCACTCGAACTGCGGCGCCATGAAGGCTATCGCGTCCTGCCAATGCCTCGACCCTATGCCTGCGGTAGCCCACTGGCTGCACTACGCGGATGCGGCCAAAGCGGTGGTCGAGAAGAAAACCTGGAATAGCGAAACAGACAAAGTTAACGCTATGGTGGAAGAGAACGTTATCGCCCAGCTAAATAATATCAAAACCCACCCTTCTGTTGCGGTGGGTCTGCGCAACAGCGGGCTGCGCCTGCACGGCTGGGTGTACGACATCGAAAGCGGCGAAATTCGTACGCTGGATAGAAACACCAAGAGCTTCGTGTCCCTGGCCGATAATCCCGACGTCTATTTCGAATAAAATAACGCCCGGTTTTAACCCTTAAATAAAATCCACGCTGCCGCGTGGATTTTATTGTCAGCCTTAAACCAAACGCGCCTCTATCGCCGCGGCGAAGTCGCGGCACATCCGTTCGTCACCGTCGGCGTTGTCCGCCAATACCGTCTCGCCGTCTACCACCCGAATGTGCGCCTCCAAATCGAAATCCGCCGGCGGCTGCGGGCGCGTGGCGGCGGCGGCCATCGTCTGCTGCGCCTCATGCCACGCCTGTGCCACCGTCTGGTTACAGGCCTGCGCCAGAGAGTCCGGGTTGAACCCTTCGCCGGTCAGGCTGCGCAGCGTGTCGTCATGGCTGACGCTGTTGCCCGGTAACCAATAGTGTTGCGCCAGATCCGGGCCGATGGCCGGATTGTCCGTCAGGTAACCGTCGCGCTGCAGGAAGAACTGGCGGGTTTGCTCTACCGCCATCATCGCCAGCAGATAGCCCTGGTAAGAGCAGGCGGACTCCAGCGACAGCAGATGCGGGATCGCCAGCGTCGGGCGCGGGCTGCCGCTGATGCCGAGGATCTTTTGCTCGACCTCGCGCGCCAGCGCGGTGATGGCTTCCGGCGTACGCTGCTCGTCATCCCACTGATACAGCGCCCACTCGAAGTACGGCACCAGCAGGATATGGCGTTCGTTGAACGCGCGCATCGGCTGGCGCGCCGCGATGCCGGCTTCGATCAGCGCATCGGGCACCGCTTCACCAGCGGCGTTTTTCGCATAGCGTTTCAGCCAGTCGGCGTCGTCCAGCAGGCTGTCGCAGAACATCGACTGGGTTTCGGCATAGGCCATCGAGGTCGGCGGGAACTCCTGCGAGAAGCACGGCGCATTCTGGCGAATGTTGGCGAAATGCGCCGCGTGGCCGCCTTCGTGGAACAGGGTGTTGAGCCCGTAAGCGCCGCTTCCCACCTGCTCCGGCTGCGCCAGGCTGGTGAAGTTGATGCGCGCCGGCACCCATTCCCCCTGGCGCACAAACGGCGGTACCGGGCCGTGCATAAAGCCGTTCTCATATTTGCCTTTGCGCACCAGCAGATCGAGGTTCATCTCGGCGCCGCCAAAGCCAATGTGCAGACGTTTGAAGCTGTCGATCCAGCGTTCCAGCGAACGAGAGAACGGGAAGTAAGGATCCAGTTGGCGGGTGACGTCGCCGGCGCTGGCGAAGCGCACGTTCCACGGCTCCAGCGCCTGGCTGCCCTTGTCGGCCGCCAGCTGCTGCAGGCTGCGCGCGTTGGCCTCGCGGGTTTCCCGCTCGAAACGATCCAGAATGGCGAACAGCTGCTCCGGCGTCATGCGCTCGGTTTTGTTCACCTTGTAGTCGAAATAGTTGCGATAGCCCATCTGGCGCGCAAAACGGTTGCGCAAGCCGATCAGCTCCGGCAGGCCATTATGCAGCAGCCATTGCTCCAGATCGCGCAGCGCCTGCTGCGAGCTGCGGCGGTAGTCTTCGTTCGGGTTGGTCGCCTGGTTGGTCAACAGCTCGCCGAGCGAGGCCGCCACCCGCCGGCCCTCGGCGTTCAGGTGCGTGACCTGGTAGCCCTTGCGGCGCGAGTAGAGATCGGATTCGGCGTGAATGATCTGATCCAACAGCGCCTGCGCCTGCGGATCTTCGATGGCGTTGCAGTCGAAGAAACGCAGCCAACCTTGCAGGCCGTGGATCAGCGCATCGCGCTGCGCCTCCTGCGGCAGGGCTTCCAATCCGGCCAGCAGATTGCGGATCTCCGCCAGACGACGCGGTTCGGCGATAAAGCGCTTATAGGCGCTTTCCGCGGCGGAAAAGCGCGCCGACAGGTCTTCACCGCCGGTGCCCATGTAGTTTTGCCAGAACAGCTCTTCTTTGGCGCGGTGTACGTCGAGGTAATCCTGGTTCAATTGATTGAAGTAATCGAGAGCCTGTTGCATAACCGTCCTTCTCAGCCGATGAGGAAATATCCCAGTATAGTCGCGCTCAGGCCTGATGCAGGCGCTGCAGCCCCTGTTCCAGCGTCTCGCTCTCGCCGGCGGCCACCAGACAACAGGCGATCTGCCGCTGGATGGCCTGCGGGATCGCCACCTCGCCCGCCAGGCAGCGCTCGGTCCAGCGCGCGGTAGTTTCCACGTCTTTCGCCGCCGGCAACGTCGGCGTTTCATCCTGCAAGGTGCGCTCCAGCAACACGCGCTGTTCGCCGCCGGCAATATAATGAATCTGCGGGCAGCGCAGCGGGTTGGCGTAGGCTTCGCCTTCGGTGCCGTGCATCAACAGCCCGCGGGCGCCGATCTGGCGGAAAAACGACGCTACCCGGCCGACATACTCCGGGTGTGAGACGCTGGCGAGGCGCAGCGCATCCTGTTCGCCGAACGGCGTCGCCAGCTTGGCCAGCGTATGCGCGCTGTTGCGCACCCCCATGCGCCAACGCAACCCGAGCTGCCGCGCCAGCGGCGCCGACAGCGCAGAAACCGGCATGAATACCGCCTCGCCGTTATCGAGACGCTGCTGGGCGTGAACGGCCTGTTCCGACCACGGCAGCCCCAGGGCGTGGAAAATCTCGGCGCTGGTCACGCGGGTACTGTCGTCCAGCACGCCGTGCACCACCACCGGCAGGCCCACTTTCGCGAGAAGCAGCGCCAGCAGCGGCGTCAGGTTGGCCTGCTTGCGCGCGCCGTTGTAGCTCGGCAACACCACCGGCAATGGCCGCCCCTGCGGCGCCTGCAGCGGCAACACCTGCTGCTGCATCGCCTGGTAGAAGCCCAGCATCTCCTCTTCGGCCTCACCCTTGATGCGCAGCGCGATCAGAATGCCGCCCAGCTCCAGCTCGGGGACCGCCCCGGCCAGCATCGCCTGATACAGCTCAAAAGCGGTCTGCCGGTCCAGGTCGCGCGCATGATTTTTGCCGCGGCCTATTTCTTTGATAATTTTGGTGTAATCCATCCGAAAGTTCCCCTTGCTCACTCTTCGGTTAGCATACCCTATCCGCGCCGCCGCTCAACCTCCGCCGCCAGCCGCCGCTGCGTTTCATCGCCATCGCGCAGCCCGGCGATCACCCCATCGGCATCGTCGGCGCTGCGGTTTTGGCTCATCTTCCATTTGCCTTCGCGCCGGGTGACGGCGATCTCGATACCGACGATGCCGTTAAGCTGCGCGGCGATGTAGTTGGCCGGCGCGTCGTCGAGCCGCCAGGGCGCCGGGCGGCGCCCTTCCTGTTGCGCCGTCAGGTCGATCAGCTGGCGGCGCAGCCAGGCCGGGTCGTCCATCACCGTCGGCACGCCATACAGCTGCACCACGCTGTAATTCCAGGTCGGCACCACTTTGCCGGTCTGGCGCTTGCTCGGGTACCAGCCGGGCGACACATAACCTTCCAAACCCTGAAAAATCACCAGGCATTCCGCCGCGTGCTGCAGCCGCCGCCAGTGCTCGTTGGCGCGCGACAGGTGCGCCCGCAGCCGGATCTGCCCCTGTTCGACATCGGCCAGAAACGGCAGCGGATCGGCCGTCAATCCCTGCTCGCCGTGGCTGACCAATAGCCCCAGCGGGTGGGCGCGCACCAGCGCCAGTTGGGCATCCAGATCGTCTTCGCGAAATGCGGCGGGTTGAAACATCAGTGTGGCTCCTTACGCTCTCTCATGATGAAGACAGTAAAGCACCCGCCGGCGGCCTACTTAAGATCCGCTTTCTGACTATTTCGAGTGATCCGGTTTAACAAGATCAGGGCAATGCCCATCGCCAACAGATTAAATACCATGGCGCCGGCAAAGGCCTGCGCATAGCGTTCCGCCGCGCCGCCATTCGCCAGCAGCGGCACGAAGCCGACGCCGCTGACCACGATGCCCAGCGCGCCTCCCACCTGCTGCACGGTGGCGACCAGGCCCGCCGCCATGCCCGCCTGCCGCTCCGGCGCCAAACCGAGCACCAGATTCAGCAGCGGCGTCATGCTCAGCGCCTGGCCGAATCCCAGCACCACTAACCCCGGCAGCAGCCGCAGCGGATGCGCCAGCCCCGCGCCCCACAGCGCCTGGGCCATCAACACCGCCAACCCGGCGGCGTAAATCGCCACGCCCACGCTCAGTACGCCGTTGCCCCAACGCAGCGCCAGCCGAGGCGCGAGCATCGACGCCAGCATAAAGGCCGCGCTGGCCGGGGCGAACAGGCTGCCCGCTTGAAAAGGCGTCAGCCCCGCCCCCGCCTGCAGCAGCAGCGCGAAGCACAAGAAAAACGAGGAGGCGGTGGCATAAATCGCCAGCACCACCGCCATGCCCGGCGCGAAGCCTGCCTGGCATAACAGCGCCGGATCGAGCACCGCATCACCGCCGCGCCGCGCCAAACGGCGCTCCCAACGCAGGAAGCCCCACAGCGTCACCATCGCCAACGCCAGCATCGGCGCTATCCACCACGGCCAGCCGCGCGCCGGCCCTTCCAGCAGCGGCAGCAGCAACAGCGACAGGCCGATCGCCGCCAGCGACAGGCCTACGCCGTCCAGCCGCTGCGCCTGCGCCACCCGCGATTCGGGAATCCGCCGCGCCGCCCACAGCGCCAGCGCGCCGATCGGCAAATTGATCAAAAAGATCATGCGCCAGCCGCTGCCGAACAGGTTGGCCTCGATGATAAATCCGCCGAGGATCTGGCCGAAGATCGCCGCCAATCCCAGCGTCATACCTAGCCAGGCGAAGGCGCGCCGCCGCTGTTGCGGCGCATACAGCACCCGCATCAAGGCGTAAATTTGCGGAAACAGCAGCGCCGCCGTCGCCCCCTGCAGGATACGCGCGGCGATCAACAGGTTGAGCGATCCCGCCAACCCGCACAGCAGAGAACTCAGCGTGAATCCCAGCATGCCGAGGCTGAACAGACGCCGACGCCCGAAGCGATCCCCCAGGCGCCCACCGGCGATCAGCAGCACCCCGAACGCCAGCTCATAGCCGGCGACGATCAGACCGACACCGGCGAAATCGGCGGCGAACTGCCGCTGGATCACCGGCGCCGCCACGTTGACCACAAACAGATCGAACACCGTGACGAAGCCGCCCAACAGCAGTACCGGCAGGCCGGGCAGCGCTCGCCGCTCACGAGATAATGAATATTCCATACCACCTCCAGAGATTATGATGGTCGCAGTATGGAACAGGGTTTAAACTGTTACTATATAGCCACTTATACTATTACTAACAGCAACAGGACGGCCGACATGCCCCCACGCACCCTAGAGCGCACCCGCCACGAACTGGCGGATTTTCTACGTCAAAAGCGAGAACAGCTGTCGCCGGAGGCGGTCGGTTTGCCGAGCGGCAGCCGCCGCCGCACGCCGGGGTTGCGGCGCGAGGAGGTCGCGGCGCTGGCCGGCGTCGGCCTCACCTGGTACACCTGGCTGGAACAAGGCAGGGAAATCAATGCGTCGGTGGCATTTTTGGAGAACCTGGCGCGGGTGCTGCAGCTCGACGCCGCCGGCCGCTACCACCTGTTTTTATTGGCACATCAGCGGCCGCCGGTGCCGGTCGGCCATCAATGGTGCCAGGTCTCGCCGCTGGTGCGGCGGCTGCTGGACGACCTGCCGCTGCGGCCGGCCTACGTCATGAACCTGAGTTGGGACATCATCGCCTGGAACCCGGCGGCGCAGCGGCTGTTCGCCATCGGCGAACGCCCGGCGGAAGAGCGCAACATGTTGTGGATGCTGTTTGCCGATCCGCAGCTTAATGCGCGCCTGTTGGAGTGGGAGGCGCAGGCGCCGCAAATCCTGGCCAGCTTCCGCCGCGACTACGCCCGCGCGCCGGAGGATGAGGTAATGCGCCAACGGGTACAGGCGCTGGAGCGGGTATCGCCGCCGTTCCGCCGGCTCTGGCGGCAGCACGATATCCACGGGCGCTGCCAGGGGCGGCGCAGCTTCACCCTCCCGGAAATCGGCCCGGTCACCTTTGACCACGCCTCTTTCATCGTCGACGAAGAGAACCACCTGCGGCTGGTAATGTACAGCGCGCTACCGGAGGAACCGGCCAGCGCGGCGTTTGAAGCGCTGCTGCGCGAGGGCTAGCGGCGGCTGTCGAAAATGAGCTTGCAGGCCAGCCCGGCGAACACCCCGCTCAGCAGATAGTTCGGCCAGCGGGCGCTGAAGCGGCGGCCGGCGAAGCGGCTTTTCATGCCGCTGACCGCCAGGATCACCCCGCCGTTAATCAGCAACCCCACCAGATTCAGCACCGTCGCCAGCGCCAGCATCTGCACCACCACCGAGCCTGAACGCGGATCGATAAACTGCGGGAACAGCGCCAGCACGAACAGCGCCATTTTCGGGTTGAGGATGTTGGTGAACAGCCCCTGGCGGAAGATGCGCGCCGTCGGCACCGCCTGCAATCCGGCAGAAGCCTGCAAACTGCTGCCGGATCCCAGCGTTTTCCACGCCAGATAGAGCAGATAGGCGGCGCCCAGCATTCTCACCGCGTCGTAGGCCAGCGGCACGGCGACGAACAGTTGCGACAACCCCAGCGCCGCCGCCAGCGCGTGGCAATACGTGCCGAGCTGAATGCCCGCCAGCGAAGCGAAACCGGCGCGCCGCCCCTGGCTGACGCTGCGCGAAGCGATCAGCAGCATATCCGGGCCGGGGGTCAGCGCCAGCGCCACGCAGGCACCAGAAAACAACAACAGCGTTGCGGCATCAATCATGAATCACCTGATAAGAAGATGGACGGGAATGGAGCGTCCATCATAGCGACGCCGACGTGGCTTGTCAGCGTCGCCTCGCTTCAGATCACCCACAGATCGAGGTATTCGTTGACCGGCATCTGCGCCAGCCGCTGCCGGTCCAGCGACACCTCGAGAATGCGCTGCTGCTGCAGGGCCGGGAACTGGCGCGCCAGGTTGGTTTTGAACTTCTCGATCAGCAGTGGGATGCCCTCTTCGCGCCGCCGCGCATGGCCGATAGGGTACTCCACCGCCACCTCATCCAGGCGGCTGCCATCAGCGAACTCTACCGTCAGCGCATTGGCGATCGATCGTTTTTCCGGATCGTGATAATCGCGGGTGAAGGCGGGATCTTCATGGCAATGGATCTTGCCGCGCAATGCGTCGATGTGCGGATCCTCGGCCACCCGATCCTCGTAGTCCCCCGCCGTCAGCCGGCCGAACAGCAGCGGGATCGCCACCATATACTGAATACAGTGATCGCGATCCGCCGGGTTATCCAGCGGCCCCTGCTTGTCGATAATGCGCAGGCAGGCCTCGTGGGTGCGGATGCTCACCCTGGCGATGTCGGCGGCGGTTTTGCCGGCGGCCTGCATCTGGCGGTGCAGCGTCATGGCCGCCTCCACGGCGGTCTGGGCATGGAACTCCGCCGGGAACGAAATTTTAAACAGCACGTTCTCCATCACGTACGCGCCGTACGGCCGCTGGAAGCGGAAGGGTTTGCCGTTGAATGAAACGTCGTAAAACCCCCAGGTCGGCGCCGTCAGCGCCGAGGGATAGCCCATTTCGCCGGTGGCGGCCATCAGCGCCAGCCGCACCGCGCGGGCGGTCGCATCCCCCGCCGCCCAGGATTTGCGGGTGCCGGCGTTCGGCGCGTGGCGATAGGTACGCAGCGACTGCCCGTCCACCCACGCCAGCGACACCGCGTTCAGGATCTCCGCCCGGCTCAGGCCGAGCAGCTGCGCCACCACCGCGGTGGACGCCACCTTCACCAGCAGCACGTGATCCAACCCCACCCGGTTGAAGGCGTTTTCCAGCGCCAGGCAGCCCTGGATCTCATGCGCCTTGATCATGGCGATCAATACCTGCCGCATGGTCAGCGGCGCCTTGCCCGCCGTCACCGCCTGGCGCGAGAGCCAATCGGCCACCGACAGGATCCCGCCCAGGTTGTCCGACGGGTGGCCCCACTCCGCCGCCAGCCAGGTGTCGTTGAAGTCGAGCCAGCGGATCATGGCGCCGATATTGAACGCCGCCTGCACCGGATCCAGCTGGAAGCGGGTGCCCGGCACCCGGCTGCCGTTCAGCACCTCGGCGCCCGGCACCACCGGCCCCATCAGTTTCTTGCAGGCCGGATAGCTCAGCGCCTCCAGCCCGCAGCCGAGAGTATCGAGCAGGCAATAGTGGGCGGTGCGGTACGCCGCCGGGGTATCGACGGCCTCTTTCATCACATAATCGACGATATCGATCATTTCGCGATCGAACGGCGGACGGCGGGTATTGGCAGACTCAAGCATCATGATTCCCGAAGACTCCATAGTGAATAACAATCGGCGCTCAGCGCTGATCCAGCGGTACGAACGCCCGCGCTTCCGGCCCGGTATAGTTGGCGGACGGGCGAATGATTTTGTTGTCCTGCCGTTGCTCGATGATGTGCGCCGACCAGCCGCTCACCCGCGCCATGACAAACAGCGGCGTGAACATTTCGGTGGGCACCCCCAGTTGGTGATAAGACACCGCCGAGAACCAGTCGAGGTTGGGGAACATGTTTTTGGTGTCGCGCATGACGCTTTCCAGCCGATCGGCGATGTCATACAGCTTCATCGCGCCCGCCTCCTGCGACAGGCGCAACGCGATCTCTTTGATCACCTGATGGCGCGGATCGGAGACGGTGTACACCGGGTGCCCGAAGCCAATCACCACCTCTTTGTTGTCGATGCGGCGGCGAATGTCGGCTTCCGCTTCGTCCGGCGTTTCATAACGTTGCTGGATCTCCAGCGACACCTCGTTGGCGCCGCCGTGTTTCGGCCCGCGCAGCGCGCCAATGGCGCCGACGATCGCCGAATAGACGTCGGATCCGGTGCCGGCGATCACCCGGCCGGCGAAGGTCGAGGCGTTGAACTCATGCTCGGCGTACAGGATCAAGGAAGCGTGCATCGCCTGTTCCCAGCTGGCGGAAGGCGTTTCGCCGTGCAACAGGTGCAGAAAGTGGCCGCCGATGGAATCGTCGTCGGTCTCCGGCTGAATGCGCTCGCCGTTGTGGCTGTAGTGATACCAATACAGCAGCATCGATCCCAGCGACGCCAGCAGCCGGTCGGCGATGTCGCGCGCGCCGGCCGCGCCGTGCTGCTCTTTTTCCGGCAGCGTGCAGCCAAGGGCCGAGACGCCGGTGCGCATCACGTCCATCGGGTGAGACGCCGCAGGCAGCGCCTCCAACACCGTGCGCACGCTGGCCGGCAGGCCGCGCAGCGCTTTGAGACGGTGTTTATAGGCCTGCAGCTCGTCGCGGTTGGGCAACTTGCCGTGGATCAGCAGGTGGGCGACCTCTTCAAACTCGCAGTGGCGCGCGAGATCGAGAATGTCGTAACCGCGGTAGTGCAGATCGTTGCCGCTGCGCCCTACGGAGCACAGCGCGGTATTCCCGGCGGGTACGCCGGATAACGCCACGGATTTTTTCGGCTTAACGCCAGTCGGGCTTTGCGGGGGGATCGCTTGGCTCATACTGTCCTCATTTGGCTTCTGCGTGAATGGCGCCTATTCGTCGCGCTGGCGAGCGAACAGGGCGTCGAGTTTCTCTTCGAACAAATAGTAGTTGATGCTTTCGTACAGCTCGTTGCGGGTCTGCATGGTGTCGATGACGCTTTTCTGCGTGCCCTCCTCGCGCAGGGCGCGGTATACCCGCTCCGCCGCGCGGTTCATCGCCCGGAAGGCCGACAGCGGATACAGCGCCATATCCACCCGAGCGCTGCGCAGCTCGTCGATGGTAAACAGCGGCGTCGCGCCGAATTCGGTGATGTTGGCGAGGATCGGCACCTGCGTCGCTTCGGCGAAACGGCGATACATGCCCAATTCGGTGATCGCTTCCGGGAACAGCATGTCGGCCCCAGCCGCCACATAAGCCTGAGCGCGCTCGATGGCCGCCTCCAGCCCCTCCACCGCCAGCGCATCGGTGCGCGCCATGATCACGAAGTCCGGATCGCTGCGCGCATCCACCGCCGCCTTGATGCGATCCACCATCTCTTCGGTGGAGACGATGGCCTTATTGGGGCGATGGCCGCAGCGCTTGGCGCCGACCTGATCTTCGATATGCAGCGCCGCCGCCCCGGCCTTGCTCACCGAGCGCACCGTGCGGGCGACGTTGAACGCCGAAGCGCCGAAACCGCTGTCGACATCCACCAGCAGCGGCAGCGGGCAAACGTCGGTGATGCGGCGAATGTCGGTCAGCACATCGTCCAGGGTCGAAATGCCCAAATCCGGCAGCCCCAACGAACCGGCCGCTACGCCGCCGCCGGAAAGGTAGATGGCCTGGAACCCGGCCCGCTGGGCCAGCAGCGCATGGTTGGCGTTGATCGCGCCGGCGATTTGCAGAGGTTTTTCTTTACTCAGGGCCTGACGAAAGGCGAGCCCGGGTGAGCGCAGCGTCATGACGTTCTCTCCGATTAGCTAGATGAAACAGACAGAGCAAAGGGCGGGCCAGGTTGTACTTCGGTGAGGAGAAAAATTAAAAACGTTAAAAATAAGTGAGTTAAAAGATCTGCAGCGCCATTGGCCAGGCAAAGGAATAAAAAACGTTTCAGTTAACGTTTCAATTGCTGTTGCACGTAGCGAATTTGAAACATAGCTGAAACCGGGCTACACCTAATGCAGTCTCTTCCATTCGGTAACCCGCCATGAGCGATCACATCACACCGGACAAACCGGTGATCTGGACCGTCTCCATCACCCGCCTGTTCGATCTGTTCCGGGACATCAGCCTCGAGTTCGACCATCTGGCGACCATCACCCCGATCCGCCTCGGCTTTGAGGAGGCGGTGCAGCACATCCGCGCTCGCCTGGCTACCGAGCCTTGCGACGCCATCATCGCCGCCGGCTCCAACGGCGCCTACCTGAAAAGCCGCCTGTCGGTGCCGGTCATTTTGGTCAAGCCCGGCGGCTTCGACCTGCTGCAGGCGCTGAGCAAGGCGCGCAGAACCGCCGATCGGATCGGCGTCATCACCTATAAAACCCCCCTGCCCGCGCTGCTGGAGTTCCAGCAGACCTTCGATCTGCCGCTGGAGCAGCGCAGTTACGTCACCGAAGAGGACGCCCGCGGCCAGATCGCCGAGCTGAAAGCCGTCGGCATTCAGGCCGTGGTCGGCGCCGGCCTCATCAGCGATCTGGCGGAAGAGGCCGGGCTCACCGCCATTTTTCTCTATTCCGCCGCCACCCTGCGCGCCGCCTTCAGCGATGCGCTGGACGTAACGCGCCTGATGCTGGGCGGCGGCAAACGCGGCGGTGACTACGCCGCGCGCAATACCCTGCAGCCGCGCTACGGGCTGGGCGATTTGCAGGGCGAGTCCCCGCAGATGGAGCAGGCGCGGCGCACCATCATGCTGTACGCCCGCTCGCCGGCCGCGGTATTAATTGAAGGAGAAACCGGCACCGGCAAGGAGCTGGCGGCGCAGGCGATCCACCGGGAATACTTTTCCCGACGCGGCGCACCGTCCAGGGGCGCGACGCCGCCGTTCGTCGCCATCAACTGCGGCGCCATCGCCGAATCGCTGCTGGAGGCGGAGCTGTTCGGCTATGAGGAAGGCGCCTTTACCGGCTCACGGCGGGGCGGCCGACGTGGGCTGCTGGAAACCGCCAACGGCGGCACCCTGTTTCTGGATGAGATCGGCGAAATGCCGCTGCACCTGCAAACCCGGTTGTTGCGCGCGCTGGAAGAGAAAACTGTCACCCGGGTGGGTGGGCAACAGCCGGTAACGGTCGACTTTCGCGTCATCAGCGCCACCCACAGCCACCTGGAGCAGGCGATTCAACGGGGCGACTTTCGCGCCGATCTGTTCTACCGCCTGAGCGCCCTGCGGCTGCAGCTGCCGCCGCTGCGGGCGCGCGGCGACGATATCGCGATGTTGGCGGAACACTTTCTGAAACGGTCACTGGCGGCGCTCGACGTGCCGCTGACGGAGCCGCTGCGCGCCGCCCTGGCCGGCTGTTACGCCGCGCTGAGTCATTACGCCTGGCCCGGCAACCTGCGCGAACTGCGCAACATGATGGAGCGGGTGGCGCTGATGCTGAGCACCGGCGCCGCGCCGAGCGGCGAGACGCTGCGCTGGCTGTTGCCGGAGCTGGCGGCGGCCACACCGCCCGAGACGCCGGTAGCGCCCGTCTCCGCTCATGAGGCGCTGGCGCGGTGCGGGGGCGACCACGCCGCCGCCGCCCGGTTGCTCGGGATCAGCCGCACCACGTTATGGCGCCGGCTGAAAAAAACGAACTGAGCATCAGCCGGCGCGCCGGCCGTCTGAGGCCGGCAGCAGCCGCGCTCGCCGCTCGCCCAGCAGGTTCATGCCCGCCGCCGCCAGCAGAATGATCGCCGCGCCCAGCAGCTGCCATGCAGACAGCCGGTGGCCAAACGCCAGGCGATCCACCAGCATGGCGGCGATCGGGTAGATGAACGACAGCGAACCGATCAGGTTAGTCGGCAGCTTCTGCAGGGCGCCGTACATCAACACATACATCAGGCCGGTGTGCAGCACGCCGAGCGTCGCCAGCATTCCCCACTGCCCAGCGCTGGCCGAAACGTGGAAATCCACCAGCGGCAACAGCATCACTGCCCCCACCGCCACCTGGATCAGCGCGATAAGATGCGGCGGCGTGCCCTTCAGTCGCTTGGCCGCCAGCGCCATCAGGGCGTAGAAAAACGCCGCCCCGAGCGCCAGCGCGATGCCCGCCAGATAATGACTCTGTTCCCCCGCCTGCCGCGGCTGCGCCAGCACCACCAGCATCATGCCGCCGAACGCCAGCCCCAGCCACAGCAGTTTGCGGGCGGTCAGCCGCTCCCCCAGAAACAGCGCCCCCAGCCCCACCAGCATAAACGGCTGGGTGTTGTACACCGCCGTGGCGATGGAGATAGACGCATAGGAGTAGGCGGCAAACAGCAGCAGCCAGTTGATCACCAGCGCGACGCCGCCGGCGATCGCCAGCAGCAGCGTGGCGCGCGTCAGCACATCGCGCCGCAGTTGCCCCAGCGCGCCGCACACCGCCAGCAGCACCAGCGCCCCCACCGCGCAGCGCCAAAACACCACGTTGATAACCGGCTGGCCGGACATCAACACAAACCAGCCGATAGAGCCGGAAATCAACATCGCCGCCGCCATCTCCAGCGATCCGCGTTTTATCTCTGCATTCATTCTGCGTTCCTCCAAACTTGCCCAGAGGCATAGCTTGCGGCTTCACGGCACTGCTTTCCATAGCACAAAGAAGGCAGATATGCTTAACTGCCTTTTTCTCGTAGCTATAATAAATAAAATACCTAATGGAGGCGTTATGGATGATATCGATCGCCAAATCCTGACCATTCTGGCGGAAGATGCGCGTGCATCGTTGAAGACGCTGAGCGCGCAGGTGGGGCTGTCGTCGCCGAGCACCTCGGAAAGGCTGCGGCGGCTGAAGGAAAACGGCGTGATCCAGGGCTATACCCTGAACGTCAATCTGCAGGCGGTGGGCTACGCCTTCGAGTCGCTGGTGCGCATCAAGCCGCTGCCGGGCATGCTGAAAAAGGTCGAACAGCTGATTCAGGCGATCCCGGAAGTGGTCGAATGCGATAAGGTGACCGGCGAAGACTGCTTTATCGTACGGCTGGTGGCGCACTCGATGGAACAGCTCGACCACACCCTCGATCGGCTGGCCGAACACGCACAGAGCAACACCTCGATCGTGAAAACCACGCCGGTTAAACGCCGCCTGCCGCCGCTGCTCTGATTAACGCCGCCGCTTGCGGGCAAACGGGTTGCCACGCTTCTTCTCTTTTTTGGCCGCGTCGGCGGCGGATTTCAGCGCCGCCAGATGCGCCTTGTCGGCCTCCGGCACCGCGCGCTGTTCGATCGGGAACACCGGCAACGACGCCAACAGCCGCGAACCGTAGTTTTTGGTCAACAGCCGGCGATCGTAGATCACGATCTCGCCGTAGCATTGGTTGCTGCGGATCAGGCGGCCGACCTGCTGGATCAGGTTGAACGAGGCGCTCGGCAGGCTCTGCACTTCGAACGGATAGCGCTTCAGCGATTTCAGCCACTCGCCTTCGGTAATGATTACCGGGCTGTCGATCGGCGGGAACGCGATTTTGTGAATGTGTACCTGGGTCAGCAGCTCGCCTTTCAGATCCAGCCCTTCGGCGAACGATTGCAGCCCCACCAGCACGCTGGCGACGCCCTTCTCCACCCGCTTGCGGTGCTCTTCCACCAGCCGGTAGCGCGGCTGGTCACCCTGCACCAGCAGCATCAGCCGCAGATCGGTCACGTAGCTGAGGAAAGTCTGCATCGCCCGGTGGCTGCTGAACAGGATCAGCATGCCTTTGTGTTTGCCGCTCGCCTGCTCGGCGCGGAAACATCGCGCCATCTCCTCGAGGTGCTCCGCCTCGTTGGCGAGCGCCGGTTCAAAGCGCATCTGCGGAATGACAATCTTACCCTGTTCGACGTGATTGAACGGCGAAGAGAGCGTTTCGAAGCGATCGCCGGCCTTCTCGCTCAACCCGCTCATCTCCTGCAAACGCGCGAAGCTGTTCAGCGAACGCAGCGTGGCCGAGGTGACCACCACGTGCGGCACCTTGCGCCACAGCAGCTTCTCCAGCTGGTCGCTGACGCGAATGCCGACGCAGTGCAGGTAGAGATGGGTAACGTTATCGCGCAGCTCGCGCGTGACCCATTTGGAGATCGGCGCGTTGGACGATTTATCGAGCGCCGCCAGCCGCCACAGCTTGCTCATCGCCTCCAGATAGCCCAGCGTGCGGCTCATCTGAATGATCGACCGGTGCAGGCGCACGATGTCATGCTTGCCGGTCTGCTCGGTGAGATCGTTAAGCACGAACTCCGCCAGCCCGCGCAGCGCATCGGTCAGTTTGAACAGCCGCGCGCAGCTCTCCACCATCTCCGCCGGCAGCTCGCCCATCTCGAAACGGTGCTCGGCCGCTACGCTGTCGCCGGGCAGGTAGGCACTGACCTGATGCTCGAAGATCTGCACCAGCTCGCGCAGCTCCTCGCAATGGTTCTTCAACCGCTCGCTGTTGGCCAGCCCCGGTGGATTCTTCGGCCGGTACTGCGTCATGCACTGCTCGACCTGGCGCACGATCATGTCCAGCTGCAGGTTGGTCGACAGCGCGGTGATTTCCCCGTCGATCTCCAGCGCATCGCGCGCCACCTCCGGTAAATGGTGGCCTTCGTCCAGCACCAGCAGCAGCTCTTTCGGGTTCGGCAGCACCGACTCCGTCTCCAGCGCCGCCATCACCAGGGCGTGGTTGGCCACCACCACGTCGGCGCTCTCGATCTCTTTGCGGGCAATATAAAACGGGCATTCGCGAATGTAGTGGCAGTTGCGCCCCAGGCAGTTGGCCTTGTCGGTGCTCAGCTTGGCCCACAGCGGATCGTCGATGCTCTGTTGATAGTGATCGCGCAGCCCGTCCCACTCGAAGCGGGCCAGCGCCTTGGTCAGCTTCTGGCACAGCGCCTGCTCTTCGCCGCTGGAGGGCGCCAGCTCGTCGTCGAGGAACAGCGTCAAATCGCCCTGTTGGCTGACGTCGGTGCTCATCGCCGCCAGGTTGCGCGGGCACACGTAGCGCCCGCGGCCAAAGGCGCCGGTAAATTTCAGATCGGGGATAATCTTCTTCAGCAGCGGCAAATCCTTGCTGTAGATCTGGTCCTGCAGCGCCACGTTGGCGGTGCTGACCACCAGCGGTTTGCTCTCCGCTCGCCCGACGGCGATGCCCGGGATCAGGTAAGACAGCGTTTTGCCGACGCCGGTCGGCGCCTCGATCGCCAGATGGCGCGGGTAGTCACCGGCCAGCGTCTTCGCCACCTCGGCGATCATCTGGCGCTGGGGCGCGCGGGAAATAAAATCCGGTATTTGCTGCTGCAGGGCTTTGTACCACTGGCCAATCTGATCTTTAACTGCGGAGGAGAGCGCCATTCAACTCTTATCTAAACGAAATGATGGCGCTATTGTCCCACAGACCGCTCGCGGCGTCAGCCCGAGTTACGTCTGCGGATCGATCATCGAGGCGCGCCCGGCGCTGAACGACCACTCGTCCAACTGGGTGGTGGTGATCACCACCATCACATCCTCGGGGCGCAGCCGCAGGTTTTCCGCCAGCAGCGCCGCCAGCCGCCCGTAGAAGCGCCGCTTGGTGTCGGTGTCGCGCGGCCGCCCGGCGGTGATATAAAACAACACGAAATCCGCGCTGCGCGGCCCGCCAAGATAGTCGCGATCGTAGACAAGCTCACCGGGGCGGTATTGATCGATCACCTGAAATTTATCCGTCGGCGGCACCTCAAAGGCCTCCACCAGCGCCTGATGCAGGCTGTCGGACAAGGTTTGCAGATAGTCGGCGGACTTGCCCTGATGCAGAGCGATGCGGCTAAACGGCATGATTGGCCTCCTGTTCCAGCTCGCGTAGGCGCGCCACGGCCGATGCCGCCGCGGGCCAGCCGGCGTAGAACGCCAGATGGGTGATAAGCTCGGCCAATTGCTGACGCGTCACGCCGTTGCGCTGCGCCAGCTGCAGGTGAAACGGCAGCTGTTCCACGCGGTTGAGCGCCACCAGCGCGGCGACGGTAATCAGGCTGCGCTCGCGCGGGCTCAGCGCCGGCCGCTGCCAAATATCGTCAAACAAAACGCGGTCGCTGAGCTGCGCCAGCTTGGGGGCAATATCGCCGAACGCCTGTTGTCCGGCCTGGGATTCTGATGGCATCACACTCTCCTGTCAGTTGCGGATAGCCTTACGCTACCCGCCGCCGCAGCGAGTGAAAATCGGGATTTTCGGCAGTCTCGGTTCAGAAAAACGGGAGGGTTCCCCGCCGGGCGGCGGGGAGATTTCAGGACTCCAGCGGGGCAACGCCGTCGAACTGCGCGCTCAGCAGCGCATTCAGCGCCGGCCGCTGCTCCACCCGTTCAGCGATGGCGTACAGCCGCGGACAGTGTTGCCGGAACCACGCGCGGCCCGGCCGCCAGTGGCACATCACCGCCACGTACAGATCCAACGCGCTGAAGCTCTTGCCGAGAAACCACGGGCCCGCTGCGCCGGCGGCGGCGTTCAGCTGCTGCAATAAACGCTCGCGATAATCCATTACCGCGTTTTTCAGCTGTTCCGCCCCCGCCGCCTGCGGCTGCCAGCGCTGCGGATGGTCGGCATAGGTGAAGGTGGGGTAAATCTCCGCGTTGATGAACAGCAGCCAGCGCAGAAAACGCGGCAACAGCGGCGAACCGCCGGGCGGCGCCAGCTCGGCGTGCGGTGCGCGATCGTGCAGCAACAAAATAATCGCCGCACTCTCCGTCATCACTTCATCATTGGGCAACACTAAGGTGGGCACCTGGCCCAGCGGGTTCAGCGCCAGCAGGCGATCGCGCTCCGGGCCGTCCTGCGTGTAGTCCACTTCCTCATAGCCCCAGGGGAAAGCCGTCAACGCCAACGCGGCGGCCACGATCGTCGAACCGCAGCCCTGCGTACCGAACAAAGTATAAGTATCGTGCATGATTCCTCCCGCAGCGGAACAAGGTATCGGTAACTGTAGACCAGCCGCCGACCGTCGGTTGAAGAAAAAATTCACCCTTTGCGCGACTTTTTTAATCGTTCGACATGAAAATGAATTTTTTGTCATAAATAGATCACATTACTACGGTAAAAATTCTCCGCCGCCAACAATCAGGCGGCACAGTGAAACAGCAATGCAACTGATGATAAGCGTCTTTCAATCGAATAAAGCAGGGTAACTCATGAAACGTAATCTTCTGGCCGTTATTATTCCGGCACTTTTACTTGCGCAAGCGGCACAGGCAGCAGAAATCTACAATAAAGACGGCAACAAGCTCGATTTTTACGGCCGTGTAAAAGCCCTGCATTATTTCTCCGATGATGCCGGCAACGACGGTGATAAAACTTACGTGCGTATCGGCTTTAAAGGCGCGACTCAGATTAATGATATGCTGACCGGCTACGGCCAGTGGGAATATCAGATCGCCGCCAACCATACTGAATCCGACGGCACTAAAGACACCAAAACGCGTCTGGGCTTCGCCGGTCTGAAATATAAGGACCTCGGCTCCTTCGACTACGGCCGCAACTACGGCATCATTTACGACGTCGGCGCCTGGACGGATATGATCCCTGAATTCGGCGACGATGCTTATATCAAGACCGACAACTTCATGAACGGCCGCACCAACGGTGTCGCCACCTACCGTAATAACAACTTCTTCGGTCTGGTTGACGGCCTGAAATTTGCCGTGCAGTACCAGGGCAAGAACGAAAACGACGGCCGCTCCGCCAGCAAGGCGAACGGCGACGGTTGGGGCCTATCCTCCAGCTACGAAATCATCGACGGCCTGAGCGTAGGCGCCGCCTATGCCTCTTCCAACCGCACCGCCACGCAAAAGGCGGGCACCTTCGGCAAAGGCGACAAGGCCGATATCTGGGCCGGTGGTCTGAAATACGACAACAACAACGTCTACCTGGCCGCGACTTATTCGCAGAGCCGCAATATTGCGCCTATTTCCGGCACCGCCACCATCAATAACAACTCGACTTCCGTTAGCGGCTTCGCCAATAAAGCGGAAGGGATTGAATTGGTCGCGCAATATCAGTTCGACTTCGGTCTGCGCCCATCGCTGGGTTACGTTCAGCAGAAAGGCAAAGATATTGAAGGCATCGGCGATGTCGATCTGGTGAAATATTTCGACGTGGCGGCGACCTATTACTTCAACAAAAACATGTCCACTTATGTCGAATATAAAATTAACCAACTCGATGACGACAACAAGCTGGGCCTGAAAAACGACGACGTCGTTGTTCTCGCTCTGACCTACCAGTTCTGATGTGATGAATGAATAACCACCACTGCAAACTTTAGCGTCACTTGATACCCAGAGTTTTATTTCGCCGGGCGGCTGCGTCCGGCTTTTTTGTTTTTATTTTCCCGCCAACGAATGCCCCCGCTTGCCTTGCAAAACAAACGGGTCTACATGTATAGCTTTCCCCCGAGCGGAATCAGCCATGCATAACGACGGACGCTTCGACTTCCACCACGCCCTGCGCTACAGCAGCGACGAGCTGGCAAACATCCTCAACCACTGTTTTGAAAACTACATGGTGCGCTTCGTGCTCGACGGGCCGACCTTCGCCGCCCGCTTCGGTGCCGAAGATCTCAGCCTGAACGACAGCCTGATCGTCACCCATCGCCAGGAACCAGTGGCGGTGGCGCTGATCGCCCGCCGCGGCCGGCACAGCCGGGTGGCGGCCTTTTCCGTGCGCCCGGAGATGCGCGGCCAGGGGCTGGGCAAGGCGTTGATGCAGCGCCTGGTGGCGGATGCCCGCCAACGCGGCGACCGTCGGCTGTCGCTGGAAGTGATCGAAGGCAACGAAGCCGCGCTGGCACTGTATCATCGCGCCGGGCTGCGCATCGTGCGCACCCTGACCGGCCATCAGGCACCAGCGGAAGTGCCGCCTGGCACGGCGGTGCTGCAGGCGGTCGATCCGCTGACCGTCAGCCATCGCCTGACGGCGGAAGGCGCCACCGACCTGCCCTGGCTGATCGCCCCCGAATCGCTGTTCAAGCTGCCGGGCAAACCGCAAGCCTATACGCTCAATCGTCAAGCCTACGCCGTGGTGATGCCCGGCGCCGAGCACTGCTGGCTACGCCTGATCTACGTGCCGCCGCAGCACCGCGGCCAGGGGCATGCCCGCGCCTTGCTGGCCGCTCTGCAAGCGCAGTTCGCCCCTTTGCCGCTGGCCGCCAACGTCTTTGTGCCCGAGGTGGCCGCCCCCTTCTTTACGCATCTTGGCTGGCGGCAGGATCCCCTGCGCCAGTTCGAGATGGATATGTTGCTGGACAGCCCACAAGACTAAAACCAAGAGAGATAACGATGGCAGGAAAACAGGCAAGGAAACTCACCCTCGGCGCGGCGGTTGGCGTCGCGCTGCTGACGTTGGCCGGTTGCGCGCAGCCGCCGCACACCGACGCTCAGGCCCAGCAGCGGCTGGCGGATCAGTCAGTGCTGGCGGTGAACTGGTTCCAACAGTCCGGCGAATACCAAGCGCTGGCGCATCAGGCGTTCAACAGCGCGCAGCGCGCCTTCGATCAGGCTAAGGCCGCGCCGGGCCGTAAAAAGGCGGTGGTGGTCGATCTGGATGAAACCATGCTGGATAACAGCGCCTACTCCGGCTGGCAGGCGCAGCAGGGCCAGCCGTACGACGGCGCCACCTGGGCCCAATGGACGCAGGCCGAACAGGCCGGCGCGGTACCGGGCGCGGTGTCGTTCGCCCGCTACGTCAACGCCCATCAGGGCACGATGTTCTACGTGTCGAACCGCAAGCAGAGCGAATACGCCGCCACGGTGGCCAACATGCAGAAGCTCGGTTTCACCGGCATGTCGGAAAAGACCGTGCTGCTCAGCACCGACACCTCCAATAAGCAGGCGCGCTTCGACGCCATCAAACAAGCCGGCTATGACATCGTGGTGTACGCGGGCGACAACCTGAACGATTTCGGCGCCGCGACTTACCACCAGGACAATGCGCAGCGCCGGGCGTTCGTCAGTGAGAACCAGGGTAAGTTCGGCACCGAATTCATCGTGCTGCCCAACCCGCTGTACGGCGATTGGGAAAGCGGCCTGACCCGCGACTACAACAAGCTGACGCCGCAGCAGAAGCTGCAGGTGCGCCAACAGGCGATCAAAGCCTGGCGCGGGCGCTAAGCCTCACAGCAGTTTGTACATATAGCAGGTGGCCTCCAACGCCCCGCCGTCGCTGGCGCGGGCGTATTGTGGGATGTCGCCCGCCGCTTCGAACCCCAATTGGCGGTACAACCCCTGCGCCGCGCTGCCGCTCAGGGTATCCAGCACCAGCAGGCTGCGGCGATGACGCGCCGCCAGCGCCTGCACTTCCTGCATCAACAGCCGTGCGACGCCCTGCCGCCGCGCCTGCGGGTGCACCATCAGTTTGACCACTTCCGCCCGGTGGCGGCCATTGTCCGGCATCGCCAACAGCAGCTGCACGGTGCCGACCGGCCGACCGTTCGCGAGCGCCACCAGCATCGCGCGCTCTCCCCGCGCCAGGGCCGGCAGCAGCCCCTGCCAAAACGCCCGCGCCTGATCCACCGTAAAGGGCATGACAAAACCGATACTGGCGCCGTGCGCCACGCTGGCGTGCAGCATCTCGGCCAGGTCGTCCATGGCGTTTTGCGCCGCGTCGGCGCCCCACTGTTGCAATTCAATCATGGCTATGGCCTGCAGATAACGAGCGTGTAATGGGCCGGCTCATCGCCGGGGACATGGAAACGGGAAGCGCCGAACAGGCGGTAGCGCAGGCAGTCGCCGGGCGACAGCCGGAAAACGCGTCCTTCCAGCGTCAGCTCCAGCTGCCCGGACAGCAGCCAGAGGTGATGCTCCAGCGCCGGAATCGACGGCAGGTCGTAATCGATCTGCGCCCCGGCATCGAGCCGGGCTTCGATAAACTCGGCCTTATACAGCGCGGCAGGCGGGGAAACGGAGCGACGGTGAAAACCGCTGGCGCGATCGATCCACACCGGCTGTTGCGGTGGCCGCAGCAGCTCCGGCGGTTCGTCTTCGATTTCGCTCAGCAGGCGCGACATGGTCAACCCGTAGGCGGCGCACAGCCGGTTCAGCAGCGACGCCGTCGGGCTGGTTTCGGCGCGCTCCACCCGCGAGAGCGTCGCCCGGCTCAGGCCGGTGCGCTGCGCCAGCGCCTCCAGCGACCACCCCTGCTGTTGGCGCAAATCCGCCAACCGCTGCGCCAACCTCTGGTCGGCCGTCTCCAAACCGTTATCCATCGCTCACACTCCGTTATAAATCCCATATAAGAGAAATAATCTCAAACTAGAGATATGGCAAGCGAATTTTAAAAAATGCCGCGCAGCGCGATAAATATCAGCAGGCTCAGCAACACCACCGCCAGCATGTTGCGCAGAAAGAACGCCAATATCACCGCAAACACCGCCCCCCACAGGTAAGGATTATCCGGCGCGGCGCGCAGCTGGTCACCGCTGAAGGCGACAATCGGCCCGCAAATTGCCGTCAGCACCGCCGGCACGGAAAAGCTCAGCAGGGTTTTGACGCGCGGCGATAACCGCAGCGGCAAGCCCGGCGCCAAAAAGCAGTAGCGGTTGAAGAACACCACCAGCCCCATCAAGACTATCGTCAGCCAGATCATCGGCGCCCCCCGCTGCATAGCAGCCCGACCAGCATCGCCGCCACGGTGGCGATCACCAGTGCGCCCGGCGTCTGGAAATGGTGCAACACGATGGAAAGCAGCAGCGCGGTCAGCACGCAGGCCAACACCGGCAGGCTGCGCACCAGCGGCACCACGATGGCGATAAAGGTGGCGACGATGGAAAAATCCAGCCCATAACCGTCCAGATCCCCGGCGCTGCCGGTGGCTACGATGCCGAGCAGCGTGGAGAGAAACCAGCACAGGTAAAAGGTCAGCCCGGCGCCCAGCGCATACCAGCGGTCGAAACGCGCCGGCGCCTGTTCGCCGGTCAGCGCGAACAGCTCATCGGTGAGCAAGAATCCCAGCGCCAGCCGCCAGCGTAACGGCAGCGGCGCAATGCGCTCCCGCAGCCGCAGCGCATAGAGAAAATGCTGGGCGGTGACGAAGAAGGTCGACAGCAGGATCGCCAGCAGCCCGGCGCCGCCCTTGATCATGCCCATCGCCACCAGCTGCGCCGCCCCGGCGAACACGATGGCCGACATGCCCAGCCCCTGCGCCGGCGTCAGGCCGTTTTGCAGGGCCATCGAGCCCGCCAGTATGCCCCACGGCACCACCGCCAGGCACAGCGGCAAGATCGTCATTCCCCCCTGCAGCGCGGGGCGCAGGCGGGCAGACGGCGGCGTGATGAGGGGGATTGAATCAGTCATGGGCTTCTCCTTCGGTTGAAGAAGCCAGCTTACGGCGCAGGCGCACACGGGTATTGCACCCGATTGCCCGACTATTTCAGCGATTTGACGTAGTCGCCCGGCGTGATGCCCATCGACTTGCGAAAATGGCGGTGGAAATGGCTTTGATCGTGAAAACCGCAGCTCAGCGCGCTGTCCAGCACGCTGCTGCCGGCCTTCAGCATGCCGCGCGCCTTGCGCAGCCGCGCCTGAATTTGATAGGCGTGCGGCGGCAAACCGGTGGCCTGCTGAAACTGCCGCAGCAGGTAATAAGGGCTGAGCGCCACCCGCTCCGCCAGCTCCAGCAGCGAAATGTCCGCCTCGGGGAAATCGTCGAGAAAGGCTTTCACCCGCGCCACCTGGCTTTGCGCCCGGCTCTGCGGCGTGGGATCGATACGGCTTTTACCGTGCCGCAGCATCAGCCAGGTCAGCGCCGAGAACACCATAGTCTCTTTCATCAACCGGTTCTCATCGCTGCGCAGCAGGCTGAATGCCATCCGCAGCTGGCCGGCCAGGCCGACGTCGTGCACCACCGGGTTGGGGAAATAAGGCGTCGCGCCGGCGCCGGTTTTCAGATCGCGCGACAAAAACGCCAGCAGCTCCGGCGTCGGGTACATCGCCTGATACGACCATCCCTCTTCGGTGGCGGAACTGCCGGTGTGGATGTCGTCGGCGTTGACCAGAATGATGCTGCCCAGCGGCGCCACGTGTTCGCCGCCGGTGCGGTAGAAGCGCTGGGCACCGTCGTCGATGACGCCCACGCAGAAGCCTTCATGGCTGTGGCGCGAGAAGGTTTGGCGGCGGTAGGTGGCCTGCAGCACTTCCAGCCCGCCGAGATCGTCGACGTGCATGAAATGGGCCTGTTCCCGGGATGCTTTGCGCGCTATGCCTTCCGCCTTCATCTTGCCTACCTCCGCTGAATGAGCGCCATTCTAGCACTCGCGCGAGGGCGGGTTTTGTACAAAATTGCCCGTCTCGGCGCCCGGCGGCGCGATCGCCGCGCAGCGCCAGGCGCTGAATATCGCCAGCAGCGGCGCCAGCGCGAACGCCAGGAACAGCCAACGCGCCGCCGACGCTGCGCCCGCCGCGCCGCCCGGATCGTTCAGCCCCGCCAGATTGGCGATCATCCCGGCCAGCGCCGCACCGAATGCGGTGGCGAACAGCTGCACCGTGGTAATCGAAGCGCCGGCGATGTCTTTGTCCGCTTCGGGCGCCACCTGCAAAATGCGCGTCAGCAGGTGCGGCCAGCCGAAGCCGATGCCGAATCCCACCAGCAACAGCGCAATGACGATCGGCGCCAGCGCCTGCCAATGGCCGCCGGACGGCACCGGCATCAGGATCGCCAGCGCCAGCAGCCCCACCAGCACAAACAGCGGCCCGCTGACGATCGCCCGGCGAATGCCCGCCCCACGCCAACCGGAGCTGAGGATCTCGGACAGCGTCCAGCCGGCGGCCATGGCGGCGGCGATATAACCGGAGATCAGCGGCGACTGGCCGTGCAGCAGCTGCAGGAAATAAGGCACGAAGATCTCGCTGGTCATGCCGATCACCAGCAACGCGGTCGTGATGTAGAGCGCCGCCAGCGATGAGCCGCGCCGCAGTGCGCCGTGCGGCAACAGGCGGGCCCTCGAGTGCGCTTCACGCTTCAGCAACCAGGCCATCAGCAGCAGCGAGAGCGCGATGCCCGCCAGGTTGATCCAGGCGCTGTGCGCCAGGCTGCCGGCGGACACCACCAGCACCGCCACGGTCAGCAACAGCAGCTGCGCGGTCGGCAACGGCGCAGCCGCCTGCTGCGCTTTGCCCTTGGGCAGGATCAGGAAGGTAAACGCGGCGTACAGCGCCATGATCGGCAGCAGAATGCCGAAGGCCCAGCGCCAGGCGTTCAGCTCGGCGAAAATACCGCCTACCGCCGGCCCCACCAGGGTGGCGATGCCCCACATCGCCGAGATGAGCGCCATGGCGCGCGGCCACAATCGCTGCTCGAACACCAGGTTGATCATCGCGTAGGAGAGCGCAAAGATCAGGCCGCCGCCGAAGCCCTGCACCGTGCGGCCGATCAGCATTACCGGCATGCTCGGCGCCAGCGCGCACAGCGCCGCCCCGGCGATGAAAAACAGCGAAGCCACCAGATAGGCGCTGCGCGCGCCGTAGCCGCTGAGCAGCCGGGCCGACAGCGCGGAACCGAGGATCGACGCCACCACGAACAGCGTGGTGTTCCAGGCGTAGAGATCCAGCCCGCCGATATCCTGCACCACCGAGGGCAGAATGGTGGTGGCGACCAGAATATTGATGGCATGCAGCGCTACGCCGAGCGAAAGCGCGATCGCACTGGCCGCATTTTTGCCGGAGAAAAGGTCGCTCCAGCGGCTATCGTCATGGGTTATCACGGTTGTCGTCCTGTTTTCAGAGGAATGGCATTGAGTTGATCATAAGATTGCGTTAAATTTAACAAGAGTTATCTTGGAATAAGTTAGGGCGAGGCGGAGAAATATGTCAAGAATAAACTTGGAAAATAGCGGCGGCACCGCACAATCGGTCAGTGACCGCTTGCTGACGCTATTGAAAACCCGCGGCCCGCAGCAAGCTTCTGACGCAGGAAAGGTGCTCGGCACCACCGGTGAGGCGGCCCGCCAGCAGTTCGTCAAGCTGGCGAAAGAGGGGCTGGTCGAAGCGGTGGCGGAAACGCGCGGCGTGGGCCGCCCGGTGCAGCTGTGGCATTTGACCTCGGCCGGCAACGCACGCTTTCCCGACACCCATGCGGATCTGACGGTGCAGCTGCTGCGCACCGTGCGCGACAAGCTGGGCGAACAGGCGCTCGACGTGCTGATCGAGACCCGCGAGCAGGAAAACCGCATCAACTACAAGCAGGCGATGATCGGCGCCACCGATCTGCGCGAACGCGTGGCGCGGCTCACCGAAATCCGCTGCCGCGAAGGGTATATGGCCGAATGGCGCCAGGAGGAGGACGGCGCCTATCTGCTGGTGGAAAATCACTGCCCGATCTGCGCCGCCGCCACCGTCTGCCAGGGCTTCTGCCGGGCGGAGCTGAGCATCTTTACCGAAGTACTGCAGGCACAGGTGGAGCGCGCCGAACACATTCTGGCCGGCTCGCGCCGCTGCGCCTACCGCATTTCGCTCCTGTAACACCGGTTTTTGCCCACGTTTTCAACCGGTACAGATTATTCTGCTTGTGCACCCCGCACCTTCCCTTCTAAGGTTGAATTAACGAACATTCAGGCAAACGGCGGGCCTCGCGTCCGCTCTGGCAAATCCGTCGGCGCTAAGCGCGCAGCGGCAGAGTAACCCCACGGGAGTTGAACGATGAAGAAGCCGCATGCCGGATTCTGGCTGGCGACGCTGGGACTGGGCGTTTGCTGGCTGCTGGCGCTGCTGACTCGCGATCGGCTCAATGGCATACTGCTGGCCGGCGCGGCGCTGGCGCTGATCTTTACCCCTGCCGCCCGCCGCAAAGGCGCGGCCCTGGCGGCCCTGGGCGGCATCGGCATGGATGGGCTGTGGAGCTACAGCGGCGTGCTGCACTACAGCGGGGAACACGGCCTGCCGCTCTGGGCCCTCGCACTGTGGATCGGCTTCGGCTGTTGGTGGTATTGGCTGCTGGACGTGGTCAGAGCGGCCCCCTGGCCGCTGGCGGTGCTGGGCGCCGCCGTCGGCCCCTTCGCCTACGCCGTGTCCTGGAAGCTGGACGTGTTGCTGCCCGGCGTGCCGCCGGAGTTCATGCTGCTGCTGCTGGCCATCGGCTGGTCGATTTACCTGCCGGCCGTCAGCTGGCTGCAGTGGAAACGACGGGACAGCTGAACGGCGGCCGGGAAAAATAATGCCGAAAGCCATTGCTTATCCGCTGCCCGATCGGGTTTACTGAGCATTCTAATAATAATCATCCCTGCAAAACACAATCCCTATGCTTAGCCAACCAAGCCGTCGCGTCCTGCCGTTGATCGGGGCGTTGTTCACGTTATATATCGTTTGGGGTTCCACCTATTTCGTCATTCGCCTCGGCGTCGCGCAATGGCCGCCGCTGATGATGGCCGGCATTCGCTTTCTGACCGCCGGCATCGTGCTGTTCAGCTTCCTGGCCTGGCGCGGCCATGCGCTGCCGACGCCGAAGCAGTGGCTGGCCGCCGGCGCCATTGGCATTCTGCTGCTGGCGGTAGGCAACGGCCTGGTGACGGTGGCGGAACACCAAGATGTGCCGTCCGGCATCGCCGCGGTGATGGTGGCGACGGTGCCGCTGTTCACCCTCTGCTTCAGCCTGCTGTGGGGTATGCGCAATTCCAAACTGGAATGGGCCGGCATCGCGCTCGGGCTGGTGGGCATCGTGCTGCTCAACACCGGCAACAACCTGGTGGGCAACCCGACCGGCGCGCTGCTCATTTTGCTGGCGTCGGCCAGCTGGGCCTTCGGGTCGGTATTGGGATCGCGCATCTCGCTGCCGGCCGGGCCGATGGCCGGCGCGGCGGAGATGCTGGTCGCCGGCGTGGTGTTATTGGTCGCCAGCCAACTGAGCGGCGAGCACCTGACGCAGATGCCGAGCACCAGCGGCTTTCTGGCGCTGGGGTATCTGATCGTCTTCGGCTCGATGCTGGCGATCAGCGCCTATATGTTTTTGTTGAAGAACGTGCGCCCAGCGGTCGCCACCAGCTACGCCTACGTCAACCCGGTGGTGGCGGTGCTGCTCGGCATCGGCTTTGCCGGCGAATCGCTGGCGCCGCGCGAGTGGCTGGCGCTGGCGATCATCGTGGCGGCGGTGGTACTGGTGACGCTGGGGAAATACCTGTTCGCCCGCCCGGCCCGCGTGCAGGCCATCGACAGTGAACGGTAGCGATCGCAAAGGGCGGTCCGCGGGCCGCCGTTAAAAACGATTCTTGTTTCACCCGGCGAAGGGGCTATAATTCCCGCTGTTCCAAGCAACCTGCGAAATTATTCCTATGCTGAAAAAAGCGTTCGTCATCGTCATCGCCCTGTGCGCCTTTGGTTCTCTGGGCGGCGTATTCCTCGCCGGGCTGAACATCTACACCCGTTCCACCACCCCGCACGAAGAAAGCGCGCCTGCCGGGGATGCCGCCGCCACGCCGGCGCAAACCGAAACCCTTCAGGCCAAGTGATCGTCCATCCAACGCTGGCAGCGCTGCTGTAAAAAGCGCTGCAGCTGCCTGACGCGTTCCGACACCTGCGAGCGATGCGGGCAGACCAGATTGATCGGCACCGCGTCGCTGCGCCATTCCGGCAACAGTTGCACCAGCCGCCCGGCGCGAATATCCGCCGCCACGTCGATCGCCGACTTGCGCACCACGCCGTGGCCGGCCAGCGCCCAGCGCCGCGCCACCTCACCGTCATCGGTAAAATAGCTGCCGTTCAGCGGCACTTCGACCAGCTCCTCACCGCGCCATAGCCGCCATTCCACCTGCCGTTTGCCGCTGGGCTGATACACCAGAATGCTGTGCCGGGCCAGATCGGCCGGCGTTTGCGGCACGCCATGCCGCCGCAGGTAATCCGGGCTGGCGCAAATCAGCCGCCGGTGCTGCGGCAAGATCGGCAGCGCCACCAGCGAAGAGTCGGCCAACGGCCCGAAACGCAACGCCACGTCCACCGGTTCGCGAAACAGATCGGCCTGCCGATCGTTGATCAGGAGCTGCAGCTGAATATGCGGATGCTGTTGCCGGAATTCGTCCAGCCAGCCCAAGAGCAGATTACGGCCGAAATCCGACGGCGCGGAAATCTGCAGCACCCCAGACAGCCCCTGATGCTTTTCGCGGATCGCCTGCTCCCCTTCGGCCAACGCACCCAACGCCAGGCGCGCGCTGTCGAGATAGCGGGCACCCTCCTCCGTCAACCGCAGGCTGCGGGTGGAACGCACCAGCAGCCGCGCGCCCAGCTGCTGCTCCAGCCTTTTCACCGCAATGCTGGCCGCCGCCGGCGTCATATCCAGCGCGCGCGCCGCGGCGGAAAAACTGCCGCCGTCCACCGTGCGGACAAACACCTCGAGATCGGCAAATGAGGTCATGTATTTCCCTTCTTGGAGAGCCGGATTCACGGCGTATTGGATTGACGATAAAACGCCCATTTGTTATGATTAGATCATAACAAATGGAGCTTTGATTAATGGATGAACACAACGGACTGGACTACATCCTTAGCCTGCATGGCACGCGGGTCAATCGTGAAGATGGCTATTGGTGGAAAATCGAGGCCTGGACGGTGACCCAAACCGCCTTTATCCCTCACGGCATCCGTTACAATTTGACCCTGCACGATAACCACAATACCCGGGTTTTTGGCATAGACAACGCGCATGCCATTAAAACCCCTCACAAAGGAAAATTTTCAGGCCGCGTCGTTTACGATCATCAACATGATTCCCCGACGGACAAAGGCTCACCCTACGAGTTTTATTCCGCCTATCAGTTGGTGGAGGATTTTTTTACCCGGATAGATGAAGTCATACGCAAGAGAGAAAATCGAGGTTGATGATGAAAGCACTGATTGGCGTGATGCCTGAAGAACTGATTCGCAAGCGCATACTGGCGATCGCGAAAGGGGAATACCAGCCTCAGGAACGTGAACCCAAAGTCTGGTTCACGTCGATGATTGCGCTGGCCCAGGTGCTCAGCAACGAGAATATCGCCCTGCTGCGTCTTATCGACACCGCTCGCCCCGAGACCATCAGCCAACTGGCCGAACTGTCTGGCCGCCAGGTCAGCAACCTGTCGACCACGCTGAAAACACTGAACGGGCACGGCCTGGTGGCACTGGAAAAACAGGGGCGTTCGGTAAAACCCCGGGCGCTGTTTACCGACTTCGAAATTATCGTGGATCAGAAGTTAAATGCCCGCTTTAGCGCCGCGTGATCTTTAAAATTCATTAACAAGTGTTTGTCAGTAAGGCCGATTGTTAGGTCATTTTCAATCAGGAAAGATAGATCCCGTTGAAACTTACCCTAAAAGAGGCCTTAACATGACGATTCCCCACTGAAACGACAAAAACTAGTGATCCTGGGCGGCACCAGCGGCATTGGCGCCGCGGTGGCCTACGCAGCGGCGGCGCGCGGCGCTGAAGTGGTGCTGGCTTCGCGCCGCCTGCCCCACGCCAAGGAGAAGAACGACGCGCTGCGCCTGATGCAGGCCGACCTGACCGATGAAGCGTCGCTGCGCGCGCTGTTTGCCGCCGTCGGCGATTTCGATCATCTGGTGATCACCGCCGGGCCGCTGGTGGCAGCGAAGCCGCTGGCGGAGACCGCCTTTGAACAGGCGCAGACCGACTTCAACGTCAAATTCTGGGGAAGCTTGCGCGCGGTGCAGGCTGCGCTGCCGACGCTGTCGCCACAGGGCTCCATCACCCTGACTTCCGGCCAGCTGTCGCGTAAATACCTCGGCGGTCATCTGGTCAAAACCGCCATCAACGCCGCACTGGAAGCGGCCGGCAAGCAGCTGGCGAAGGAGCTGGCACCGCGGCGGGTGAACGTGGTCAGCCCCGGCATCACCGCCACCGAAGCCTACGACGGCATGAGCGCCGCGCAGCGTCAGGCGCTGTTCGAACGGGTTGGCGGCAGCCTGCCGGTCGGCAGGGTCGGCCAGGCGGCCGACGTCGCGGCGGGTTACCTGCTGGCGATGGAGAACGGCTTCGTGACCGGCAGCGTGATCGACATCGACGGCGGCGGCCTGTTGTAACGGCAGCTAGAGCGCCGTTACACCCTGCGCGGCGGCCTGCTGTTCCAGCACGGTGATAATCTGGTAGGCCGAACGCGGCACCAGGCTGAAATCGCCGATCAGCAGGCGGTCGCTGACCGCCTCATCCAGCATCGCCCGGGCGCCGGCGCGCAGGATTTCCACCTGTTCCGGCGGCGTGCCTGCCGCTGTGATCAGCGGCAGTCCGGGCACCGCCGCCGTGCGGCCGATGATTTTCAGCCCCTCCAGCGCCTGCGGCTGCGCGCGGCGCAGCAGTTCCATGCTGATCGAATCGATGGCGGCGATATCCGCCTGCCCGCTGCGGATCAGCTTCAGCGACTGATAATGCGCGCCGGAAGCGATAGCCGTACCAAAGAATTTCCCGTCCTGCGCCAGCGGCGCGATCAGCGCGCGCAGGCCATTGTAGCCGGACTGGGAATCGGTGCTGTTATAGGCCACCGTCCGACCGCGAAAATCCGCCAGCCGTTCGCCGGGATCGCCCGCGCGCACCACCAGCCAGCTGCGGTAATTCGGCCCGTCGCACCCTTCAACCCGGTAATGGTAGGTGCCGATCAGCTGCACCTGCGACAGGGTGCTGACCAACGGATAACCGCAGGTTTGGCTGAGCAACAGATCGTCGCGCCGCCAGTGCTGCGCCAGATCGTCCGGCCAGCTGAGCCGTTCCGGCGCCGCCGGCAACCCCAGCCGCAGCAGCTTGCCACGCAATACCTGCCAGAAGGATTCGGCCTGCTCCCGGCCAACGCCGTACATCGGTAGAGACACCTGCATCATTTCCCCCTTACCCCGCCGGAGTGGTCGCCAGCGTCTGCTGGCGCCAGGCGGTGAGATAACGCACCCAACGTTCGAACAGCATATCGGTGATAATAGCCAACAACGCCACCACCGCCGCGCCCTGGATCACATAGGCGGTGTTAAACCCGCTCAGGCCGATGATGATCGGCGAGCCGAGGGTCTTGGTGCCGACGGTGGAAGCGATGGCCGCCGTGCCGATGTTGATGATCACCGACGTGCGGATCCCGGCGACGATCACCGGCGCCGCCAGCGGCAATTCGACCCGCCACAGAATTTGCCAGGCGCTCATCCCCACGCCGCGGGCAATCTCGCGCGTGGCGGGCGGCACCGATTCGATGCCCGCCAGCGTGCCCTGCAGGATCGGCAGCAGGCCGTACAGCACCAGCGCAATGATCGCCGGCTGTTCGCTGAAGCCCATCACCGGCACCGCCACCGCCAGCACCGCCACCGGCGGGAAGGTCTGCCCCACCGCCACCACCGTTTCCACCAGCGAACGAAACTCCCGGCCGCTGCGCCGGGTGACGGCCACGCCGGCCGCCACGCCGAGAGCCACCGCGATCAGGCTGGAGATCGCCACCAGCGACAGGTGCGCCCCCACCAGCGCGATAAAGCTGTCCTGCTGATAAATGGGCCGCTCCAGATCGGGGAACCAGGCGGCGAACAGGCCGCGCAGATGATCCATGCCGAACACCAGCGCTAACAGCAGCGCCAGCGTCCAGGGCAGCGGATCGCGCAGCAGGCGCCAGACGCGCCCGCTCATGACAGCGCCTGCCCGGCGATCAGATCGTTGAAGTGCAACACCCCCAACGCTTCGCCCCGTTCATCCACCACCGGCAGGCAGTCGCTGCCGCGCGCCACAAACACCGACAGCGCCTCGCGCAGGCTCATGGCGGCGGCGATCGGTTCGCCCTCGGCGGCGCCGGGCCGCACCCGCTCCGCCACCGTTCCCAGCGACAGCAGCTTGATGCCGCGATCGCTGCGCCCGAAGAAATCCCGCACGAAGTCGTTGGCCGGCGCGGTCAGCAGCGCCAGCGGCGTGCCCTGTTGCACCACCCGCCCCTGATCGAGCAGCACCAGGCGGTCCGCCAAGCCCAGCGCTTCATCGATGTCGTGCGTCACCAGCACGATGGTGCGGCCGGAGAGCTGATGAATGCGCGCGATCTCCGCCTGTAGCGCCGCACGGGTGACCGGATCCAGCGCGCCGAACGGTTCGTCCATCAGCAACACCTCGGGATCGGCGGCCAGTGCACGCGCTACCCCGACCCGCTGCTGCTGCCCGCCGGACAGCTGGTGCGGATAGCGGCGACGAAACAGATCCGGCTCCAGATGCAACAGCTCCAACAGTTCGGTCACCCGATCGCGAATGCGCGCGCACGGCCATTTCAGCAGCTGCGGCACGGTGGCGATGTTCTCCTCCACCGTCCAGTGCGGAAATAGGCCGATCGACTGGATCGCATAGCCCATGCGCCGCCGCAGATCCTGCGGTTTGAACGACTGGATCTCTGCGCCGGCAAAGAGAATCTTGCCCCGATCGTGTTCGATCAGGCGATTGATCATTTTTAACGTCGTGGACTTGCCGGAACCCGAGGTGCCGATCAACACGGTGAATTCGCCTTCGGCGATGTGCAGCGTGAGATCGTCGACCGCCGGCTTGCCCTGAAAAATTTTGCTGACTTGCTCAAAGTGAATCATCGGCGCGATACGTCCAGGATTGAAACCCAAAATTTAAACAGCGAATCGACGATGACCGCCATCATGACCACCGGGATCACCCCCAGCAGAACCAGATCCAGCGCGCTGCTGAGCAGCCCCTGGAACACGATGGCGCCAAAGCCGCCGGCGCCGATCAGCGCCGCCACCACCGCCATGCCGACGGTTTGCACCGCCAGGATGCGCACGCCGGTCAGGAACAGCGGCAGCGCCAACGGCAGCTGCACGCGCAGGAAGATCTGCCCGCGCGTCAGCCCCATGCCGGTGGCGGATTCGATCACCCCGGCCGGCACGCTTTGCAGCCCCGCCACCACGCTGCGCACCAGCGGCAACAGCGCGTACAGCACCAGCGCCACGATCGCCGGCGCCATGCCGATGCCGCTGACGCCGTGCTCCGCCAGCCAGGGCACCGCCGTCGCCAGCCCCGCCAATGGCGCGATCAGCAGGCCGAACAGCGCGATGGACGGCACGGTCTGGATAATGTTCAGCGCGGAGAAAATCGGCCGCTGCCAGCGTTCGGAGCGAAAACACAGCACCCCGAGCGGCACGCCGATCGCCAGCGCCGGCGCCATCGTCGCCAGCAGAATCGTCAGGTGCTGCAGCAGCGCGGCGTCAAACACCTCCTGGCGATTGTGGTACTCCTTCAGCAGCGACAGCTGATCGAGCTGATGCCCGAACAGCAGCAGCGCCGGCGGCACCAGCACCAGCGCGTTGCCCAGCATGCGCCACAGGTGCGACGCGGTGATGCGCGCCATGGCGTCGGCGGCGATCAGCAGGCTCAGCGCCATCGTCAGCCAGCATCCGCTGCCCCAGGAGGTGCGCGCCAGGCGCGATCCCTCCTGCGCCAGGCGTTCGGCGGCCTGCCCGCTGATCCAGAAAGCCAGCGTCAGCACCCCACAGGCGGCCAGCGCCGCCAGCAGCGCCCGCCCCCGCGTCGGCGGCAACAGGCTGAGGACTGCCAACGCCGCCAGCGGCAACAGCAGCCACAGCGCCGGGCCGTGCAGCAGGGAGAACAAGGAGAGACTTTTGCCCGACAACAGGCGATTGGGGGCATAACTGAGGAACGGCAGGCCGAAAGCGGCCAGCAGCAACAGCATGAACAGCGTCAACAAGACGCGATGTTTTACGACGATAGTCAAAGAAACGCTCCGGCTCCCTCGGTTTACCCCCTCTCCCGACGGCAGAGGGGGCACCTCGGCATTATCCCTTAACAAACCCTTTCTCTTTCAGGTAAGCGGCCGCCACCTGTTTGGCGTCCTGGCCTTCCACGGCGATCTGCGCGTTGAGTTTTTGCAGCGTCGGCCCGTCCAACGAGGCGAACACCGGCTTGAGCAGCTCAGGCAGATTGGCGTGCGCTTTCAGCGCCGCTTCGCGCACGATCGGCGCCGGCGCATAAATCGGCTGTACGCCTTTCGGGTCCGCCAGCGTCTGCAACCCCAGCGCCGCCACCGGGCCATCGGTGCCGTAGGCCATCGCCGCGTTGACGCCAGAGGTCTGCTCCGCCGCCGCCTTGATGGTCACCGCCGTGTCACCGCCGGCCAACGACAGCAGTTGGTCCTGATTCAGTTTGAAGCCATAGGCATTCTGGAACGCCGGCAGCGCATCCGGCCGCTCGATAAATTCCGCCGAGGCCGCCAGCTTGAACTTGCCGCCGCCGTTGATCCACTTGCCGAGATCCGACAGCGTCTTCAGATGGTTGGCCTCCGCCACGTCCTGACGAATGGCGATGGTCCAGGTGTTGTTGGCCGGCGCCGCATCCAGCCAGACGATTTTGTTTTTGTCGTAGTCGAGCTTTTTCACCTTCTCGAAGCCGGCCTGGGCGTTCTTCCACGCCGGATCTTTCTCATCGGAGAAGAAAAACGCGCCGTTGCCGGTGTATTCCGGGTAGATGTCGATCTCGCCGGAGGTGATGGCGCCGCGCAGCACTTTGGTGGTGCCGAGCTGCAGCTTGTTGGTGGTCTTGATGCCGTTGGCTTCCAGCACCTGCACGATGAGGTTGCCGAGCAGCGAACCTTCGGTATCGATCTTGGAGCCGACGCGCACCGAGTCGGCCGCCTGCGCCAGACCGCCGGTGGCCAGCAGGGCCAGTGCGACGGCAAAGGAACGTCCGCGTGATAAGGTGATTGCCATACTTTTCCTCTGGTTATATGTTTTCCGGCTCATGGGCCGGTTAGGTTGGAAAATCCTGAGAAACGCGCTTCCAGCGCGCAATAAATTTTTCCGTCGGCAGGGCATCGCCTTCCCCCTGCGGTTCATCGGCGCGCAATGGATGAACGCCAACGTCGATCGGCGTTAGGGCGTAATCGCGCAGCCACTCGCCATAGCCTTGCGCGACAAATCCCTGGCTGCGCCGCTGATACGCCTCAAGCTCCGCCAGATAAACTTCGCGCAACCCATACCAGGGCAGGCCGGGCAGATCGTGATGCACTAAATGGTAGTTCAGATTGAGAAACAGTAGCCGCCACGGCCAGCCCGCCTCATTAATAATAGAACGTGCCTGCGGTGCGTCCACGGCGCGATGCTCAAAAAACGATCTTACCTTGGTCAGCGCCAGTGCCGGGTAGCTGATGGCCAGCAGGTAAAACGCCGTGCCGATACCCTGCGCCTGCAGCCAGTTCAGCAACATCGCCAACAGCGACAGGTGCACCAACCACCTTGCCCAGGCGCGCCACTCCCCGGCGGCGAGCGCCTTCGTCGCCCCGGCCAAGGTCGCGGCGATATCCAGCGCCGGGCCGAGAAGTACCCGGCCGATCAGCGTATTGCGCACGGCAGCCAGCAGCGGCAACAGGCGGGGATAGCGCCGCCACTGCGCGGCGCTGAAGTAATAGCTTTCGGGATCTTCGTACGGATCGGTCAGGTGGTCGTTGCGGTGGTGGCGCAGATGCGAATCGCGATACAGCCCGTAGGGATACCACACCGCCAGCGGCAACAGGCCGAACAGCTGATTGACGCGCGGCCAGCGCGTCGGATGGCCGTGGATCAGCTCGTGTTGCAACGACAGGTACCAGGTGGTCAGGAGGATCAACAGCGGCGCGCCAAGCCACGGGCCCAGCGTTTGCCATCCCATCGCCACGCCGAACCAGCCGCCGTACACCGCCGCCATGATCCCCCAGGTGGGCAATTCCATTCGCCAATACCGGCGCCGATAAAGCTGCCTGATTCGTTCGCGCTGTTCGGGGTGCAAATAGTGGGCGTGGGACATGCTGCGGCTCGCGGTAAGAGATTTTCTCCCAGTATCCGTGAGCCGTAGCGGCGTTCAAAATAACGAAAATGGCAAAGCTAAGTGAAAATTCAGCGGGTTGCGTACTCGTAAAAGCGAAAAAACGGGCCGCGGAGGCGGTAATATCAGTCAGTTAAACCTGACTGGCATTTTTTATCCCATCTTTGTGTGTTTCGTGTAGCCTGAATTGCCGTAAATGTTCCGCATTTCTCTGTTACTACAATGAACGGCAATTGGAGGGGCCGAAGGCGCGGCCCCTCCACCCGCGCCTTCGCTTAACACCGTCTGTCCGCTGTGCGGATACCCTCGCCGCGTCTGCATTGTCGGGCGGGTCGGCTGCGACAAACGTCCCTGTTAGTCTCGCCTCAACCGGCCTTCCCTGGCCGGTTGCCCCTGACAACGCCGTCTTGCTCGGCAGCCGGTGATGCACACTAAAGGTCAACACCCAAGCAGGCAGCTACCGCGCTATCTGTCCGTTATGAGTTTATGGCAGAGAAGAGGAATTGGAGATGAGCACGGTATTGGACGCCCTTGAAGACGCCGAACGCAGGCATAGCGCATTAGGAGAAACCGCCATGGACGGCGGTTTCAGGTGAGACAGGCAGGGACGCCTGTCGCAACCGGCCTCAATGCGGTATGGCGGAGGGAGGGGAGTTGGCAAAGCCAACCGTCTGATAGGGCAAAGGCGCGGGTTGCCAGGGGCCGCGCCTTCGGCCCCTGGCTCGGTCGAGGTGCAGGAGCCTCATGATGCACCTCTCATTTATCGACCGAAAACGTCACGAGTACTTCAAAAAAAACGCTAACAGACAAGCATTAACCACGCAGGCGGCCCGTCCTTTACCTCCCTTCAGGGAACGAAATCGAGCACCACGGCGTTGAACAGCGCGTACTCAGTGGCGGTGGCCATCGGCGGAAACTGCGCGTGCTGCACCGCCGCGCTGGCCGCTGCGCACAGTGGCGCGTCGCCTCTTACGATCTTGCTGCTCGCCAGCTTGCCGTCCGGCCGCAGACGAATGCTGATGGTGCAGCGTTGGCCGCGCGCGCGTTCAGGCAAACGCAGCTCGCGGCTCACCGCGTTATGCACCCGCACCGGATAGCTGAGCGGTGCCGTGGCCTGCGTCTCGGCCTGCGGCTCCGGCAACGGGATGCCGGCCTGACGCCCGGTGCCGCAGCCGCTCAGCAACAACAACGCCAACAGGCCTAGTGTTTTTTTCATTCCCGATGTCCTTATTGGGGGATTTATCCTTATCGAGCGGCCCTCACTGCGCCGCCGGGTAAGCCTCGCCGTCATCCGCGAAACGCTGCAGCCGCTCACGCCACCACTTGGCCGCCAGACCGCTGGCGCTTTCCCGCCAGCCGAAATAGGCAACGTCGCTGCAGCGTTCAGATTCCACGCGTTTCGCCACCAATTCCCCGCTGTTCAGGTAAGGTTCCGCCAGAGAACGCGGCAGATAGCCGCAGCCCAGCCCGGCCAATTGCGCCTGCAGCTTGGCGTCGAAGCCGAAGACCGTCAGCGTATCCTGTTCTTCCAGCAGGTTCAGGCTCTGCGGCGCGTTGACCCGCGAGGTGTCGCGCACCACCACCGCCCGGTGCTGACGGATTTCGTCCTTCGGCAACGGTTCCGGTAGCGCCGCCAGCGGATGCTTCGGCACGACGGCGAACACGTAATCCAGCTGCCCCAGCCGGCTGAACGCATAGCCCACCCGCGACGGCGGCTCGCAGATGGCGCCGATGATAATGTCGGCGCAGCCATAAACCAGCGATTCCCAGGAACCGGCCAGCACCTCGTGGCTGAAACGCAGCCGGGTATGATGATGCTGCCGATAGAACTCGTCGATCAGCGGCAATAGGCGGGCGAACGGGAAGGAAGCGTCGATCCCGAGCGTGATCTCGCTTTCCCAGCCGTTCTCCACGTAGCGCGCCTGCTGCTCCAGATCCTGCGCCGCTCGCAGCAGCACCCGGCCTTTTTCCAGCATCAGCTTGCCGGTATCGGTGAACTTCGCCCGGTGGCCGGAGCGGTCCAGCAGGGTGATGTCGAGATCGTTCTCCAGCTTCTGCACCATATAGCTCAGCGCCGAAGGGGTTTTAAACAGTGCGGCGGCCGCGGCGGCGAAAGATCCGTGCCGGTCCAGCGCGTCCAAAATCAGCAACGCTTCCAGGTTTAATCTCATGCTTTCTCCCGTGTATAAAAAAACTCAACAAGTCGGCAAAAATTCTGCGGTATCTTTGAAATCGCCCTCTGCCTACCATGGGTTTTATCGGCGTTACACTCATCAGATGTTCAACCGAGATATCACTGGGAAGGTAAATTATGTCCAAGTTTCAACTGCTTGATAAAGACAACTCCGCATTGATTTTTATCGACCATCAACCGCAAATGGCCTTCGGCGTGGCTAATATTGATCGTCAGCAACTGAAAAACAACGTTGTTGGTTTGGCGAAGGCAGGCAAGATTTTCAACGTCCCTACCCTTTTCACCTCAGTCGAAACCGAAAGCTTCAGCGGCTATATCTGGCCGGAACTGCTGGCGGTACACCCTGAAATCACCCCGATTGAACGCACCTCGATGAACTCCTGGGAAGACGCGGCCTTCGTTAAAGCCGTGGAAGCCACCGGCCGCAAAAAGCTGGTGATCTCCGCGCTGTGGACCGAAGTGTGCCTGACCTTCCCTGCGCTGATGGCGCTGGAAGCCGGCTATGAAGTGTATGTGGTGACCGACACCTCCGGCGGCACCTCCGTCGACGCGCACGAGCGTTCGATCGAGCGCATGGTGCAGGCCGGCGCCGTGCCGGTGACCTGGCAGCAGGTGCTGCTGGAGTACCAGCGCGACTGGGCGCGCAAAGACACCTACGACGCGGTGATGGCGCTGGTGCGCGAACACAGCGGCGCGTACGGCATGGGCGTCGACTACGCTTACACCATGGTGCACCACGCACCGGCTCGCACGGTGAAATAATCCCCTTGCCCCGGCCCTGCGCCGGGGTATTTTCAGGAGTCGGTTTTATGGCCCATCCGCAGCATGTCACGCTGGTGATCACCCACCGTTTGGCGCCGGGGAACGAGCAGGCCTATGAGGCTTGGCTGAACCGCATCATGCCCGACGCCGCGGGCTTCACCGGCCATTTGGGCGTCAACGTCATCCGCCCTTCCGGCGACGAACAGGCCTATACGGTGTTGGTCCGCTTCGACAACCTCGACAACCTGTACCGCTGGATCCACTCGCCGCTGCGCAAGCAATACATCGAAGAAGTCACCCCGCTGCTGCTGGAGAGCGACCATATCGAGATCCGCCCCGGCGCGGAGTTCTGGTTTACCCCGCCCAACCCCGGCGTGCGCCAGCCGCCCCAGTGGAAGCAGTTCATCATCACCCTGCTGGTGATTTTCCCTTCCACCAATCTGGTGCCCTGGTTTTGGGGGTTGGTGCTGCCGCAGTTGGACGGCACGCTGCTCGGCCATTTTCTCAATGACGCCACCGTGGTCGCCCTGGTGGTGTACCTGTGGATGCCTATCGTGACTCGCGTTTTTCATCAATGGCTGACCCGCCGCTAGGCGGTTCGCCGGGAGAATGTTATGAACCACCACGCTTCATTGATCATCACCAACGGCAAGTTTCACACCGTCGATCGCCAAAATCCCACCGCACAGGCGGTCGCCATCCGCGACGGCAAGTTTCTGGCGGTCGGCAGCGAAAGCGAAGTCATGCAGCACGCCGGGCCGGAAACCCAGGTGATCGATCTGCACGGCCACACCGCCATTCCGGGCCTGAACGACTCGCACCTGCACCTGATCCGCGGCGGCCTGAACTATAACCTGGAGCTGCGCTGGGAAGGCGTACCTTCGCTGGCCGACGCCCTGCGCATGTTGAAAGAACAGGCGCTGCGCACGCCGAACCCGCAGTGGGTACGGGTAGTCGGCGGCTGGACCGAATTCCAGTTCGCCGAGCGCCGCATGCCGACGCTGGACGAGATCAACCAGGCGGCGCCGGACACGCCGGTGTTCATTCTGCACCTCTACGATCGCGCGCTGCTCAACCGCGCGGCGCTGAAGGTGGTCGGCTACACCAAAGACACACCGAACCCGCCCGGCGGCGAGATCCAGCGCGACGCCAACGGCAACCCGACCGGCATGCTGATCGCCAAGCCCAACGCCATGATCCTGTACGCCACGCTGGCGAAAGGGCCGAAGCTGCCGCTGGAGCAGCAGGTCAACTCCACCCGCCAGTTTATGCGCGAGCTGAACCGTCTGGGCCTCACCAGCGCCATCGACGCCGGCGGCGGCTTCCAGAACTACCCGGAGGATTATCAGGTGATCGCCGAGCTGCACGAGAAAAAGCAGCTGACCCTCCGCATCGCCTATAACCTGTTCACCCAGCGGCCGAAGCAGGAGCTGGAAGACTTCGAGCTGTGGACCGACATGCTCAAGCCGGGCCAGGGCACCGACTTCTATCGCCACAACGGCGCCGGCGAGATGCTGGTGTTCTCCGCCGCCGACTTCGAAGACTTCCTGCAGCCGCGCCCGGATCTGCCGCCGGGCACCGAGGACGAGCTGGAACGGGTGGTGCGCCATCTGGTCGAGCACCGCTGGCCGTTCCGCCTGCACGCCACCTATGACGAATCCATCAGCCGCATGTTGGACGTGTTCGAGAAGGTGAACCGCGACATTCCGTTCAACGGGCTGCACTGGCTGTTCGATCACGCCGAAACCATTACCGAGCGCAATATCGAGCGGGTCAAGGCATTGGGCGGCGGCATTGCGGTGCAGCACCGCATGGCGTTCCAGGGCGAATATTTCGCCGACCGCTACGGCATCGAAGCCACCAAACATACGCCGCCGGTGGCGAAAATGCTGGCGGCCGAACTGCCGGTCGGACTGGGCACCGACGCCACCCGCGTCGCCAGCTACAACCCGTGGACGGCGCTGTACTGGCTGGTTTCCGGCCGCACCGTCGGCGGCATGGCGATGTACGACGACAGCGCCCGCCTGGATCGCGAAACGGCGCTGATGCTGTGGACGCAAGGCAGCGCCTGGTTCTCCACCGAACAGGGCAAGAAAGGCCAGATCAAGGTCGGCCAGTTGGCGGATGTGGCGGTGCTGTCGCAGGACTATTTCAGCGTGCCAGAAGAGCAGATCAAAGGCATCGAGTCGGTGATGACGGTGGTGGACGGCAAGGTGGTCTACGCCGCCGGCAGCTTCTCGCCGCTGGCGCCGCCGCCGCTGCCGGTGCTGCCGGAGTGGTCGCCGGTCACCCAGGTGCCGGGCCACTACCGCTCCGCGCCGCCATCGACGGCGGCCAAAGTCGGCGTGCTGAGCCAGGCGCACCAATGCTGCGGCCCGTGCGGTGTACACGCGCATCAGCATGACATTGCGCGCCGCTCCAGCATCCCGGTGTCGGACGAGAATGCCTTCTGGGGCGCGTTCGGCTGTTCGTGCTTCTCATTCTAAGTTGCCAGGTCAGCAACTTATTATGTAACTAGCTTAATAAGATATTAAGTTAGCAACATAGCAAACTAATGGCGCTGTCCACGGGAGAGCGCCATTTCATTTTCAATCGCGGTTGATCTCCAGCCAGCGCCGCTGCTCGGCGGAGGCGGCTATCGCATCCAGCACGCAAGACACCTTCCAGCCTTCTTCAAAGTCCGGCCACATGCGATCGCCCGCGGCGATGCCATTGACCAGATCGCGGATCTCCACCGTCTTCTGATCGTTAAAGCCGATGCCGTGCCCGGCGCTGATGCAGAACGCCGCGTAGTCCGGGTGCTTCGGCCCTACCAACAGCGTTTTGAACCCTTGCCGCTCCGCCGGCTCATCGTGCCGATACAGCTTCAGCTCCGCCATCCGTTCCTGGGTATAGCTCAGCGTGCCCTTGGTGCCGGTGACCACATAGGTCAGCCCCATCTTGCGCCCGCAGGCAATGCGCGAGGTTTCGATAGTGCCCATCGCCCCGCCAGCGAAACGCAGCAGCGCGCTGGCCTGATCTTCGTTTTCCACCGGCAGCAGGCGCGCCGGGTCTTGCGGATCCGGACGCTGTTTGATCACGGTCTGCATATCGCCGGAAACCGCCACGATATCGCCCACCAGGTAGTGGGCCATATTGACGATGTGCGCCGCCAGATCCCCCAGCGCACCCAGCCCGGCGCTGGCGCGACGGCAATGCCAGTCAATCGGCGTGCGCGGGTCAGCCAGATAATCCTCATTGTGGGTGCCGTAAAAATGCACCACTTCGCCGATTTCGCCGTTGGCGATGATCTCGCGCGCCAGCTGGCTGGTCGGGTTCTTCATGTAGTTGAAACCGACCAGCGTTTTTACGCCCTTGGCGCGGGCGGCCTGCACCATCTCCGCCGCGTCGGCGGCGTCCAGCGCCAGCGGCTTTTCCGAATACACGTGCTTGCCGTGGCGTATCGCCTCCAGCGCCATCTCTTTGTGCAAGAAGTTGGGCGCGCAGATGTCCACCACGTCGATCGCCGGATCGGCCACCAGCTGCCGCCAATCGCCGGTCGAACGCGCAAAACCGAACTCGCCGGCGCGCTGCGCCGCCAGCTCGGGCGTCACTTCCGCCAACATCTCCAGCACCAGCTCCCCTTTCAGAGGAAAGACCGTGGGGGCCTGCGCATAGGCGATAGCGTGACAACGCCCGATATAACCGGTGCCGATTAACCCAACGCGTACCTGTTTCATCATTTTCTCCCGTGATCGAAATCCTGCGTAGAACAAGGCGTCGCTCAATGAAACGCGCCCTCTGATAACGGGTTTATATGGAATATAAATTTCAATAACAAGCACACGGGAAAATAAAGTTCATATTCGTGATGCCGTTCATGAAACGTTGACGGGATAATGCAACGAGGAAAGTCCGGACACGGCGGGTCGTATCCGGACGAGATAAAATGAACCGTTTATTTCATATCACGGTAAACCGTTGGCGCCGTGCTGCACGTAGCCAGGGCGTTGCAGCAGGCGCTGCTGATAGGCCGCCAGCGCCGCATAATTCGGCCGCTCGAACGGCGTCATCAGCCAGCGGTTCAGCGACAGCCCCAGCACCACGTCCGCCAGCGTGAAGGCGGCGCCGGCGGCATAAGGGCCGTGCTGCGCCAAATGCTTGTCCAGCAACCCCATCAGCCGGTTCCACTCACGCTCGGCGGCGGCCAGGCTGGCGGCATCCTGATAATCCGCATGCCCACGCACCCGAGACATGAACACATAGCGCCAGGCGCCGTTCAGATCGGTGGCCTGCCAGTCCATCCACATCTCCACCGCCGCGCGCGCGCCGGGTTCCTGCGGCAGCAGATCGCGGCGCCCTTCTCGCCCCACCAGATAGCGGCAGATGGTGTTCGACTCCCACAGCACCCGCTCGCCGTCGATCAGCACCGGCACCAGGCCGTTGGGATTCAGCGCCAGAAACGCCGGCTCCTGCGTGGAGCGAAAGCCGCTGCCCCAGTCCTCCCGCGCCAACGGCAGCCCCAGCTCCTGGCAGGTCCACAACACCTTGCGCACGTTGATCGATGAAGCCTTGCCCAAGACTCTCAGCATCGGTTTTCCTTATTCTTTCCAGAACGGTTTATAGCCTTCACGCAGCGCTTCCGCACGCGACAAACCAATATCGATCAGCCGTGCATCGTCCAGCAATAATAATTCTTTTCGCGTCCTGTAACGTTGCAGATACAGACGCCAGCGTGACCAACCTGATGAGCGCCGCCGCGGCGCGCCAGTAAACAGAGCCATCTTGTTATTCTCCCTGATGTTTTCGCGTTGCAGTCATCATGCTCGCCGAGAGAAAAACAATACAGATTCACGCTGGTGCTATTTTTTTCATACAGCTGCACCAAAAAACCTGCTGAATGGTTTACTTTGAAAGCATCTGTACCGGTTTTTTAACCCTTATCACCGATGAGAGACCTCTGTATGACACGCTACGCCACGCTGGCCGCCATTCTCAGCCAACGCATTCAGCAAGGGTTGTATCCGGCCGGCCATCGCCTGCCTTCGGTGCGCGCGTTGAGCCAGGAGCACGGCGTCAGCATCAGCACGGTGCAGCAAGCCTACCGGCTGCTGGAGGAGCAGCGCCTGGTGGAGGCGCGGCCGAAGTCGGGCTACTTCGTGCAAACGCGGCGCGCGCAGGCCGAGCTGCCCGCCATGACGGCGCCGGTGCAGCGGCCGGTGGACATTTCGCAATGGGAGCAGGTGCTGGAGCTGGTGCGCAGCCGGCCGCGCGAAGGTCTGATCCAACTGGGGCGCGGCATGCCGGATATCGCCGAGCCGACGATGAAACCGCTGATCGTCGCCCTGCGCAACGCCGCCCGCCACGGCGACCTGCGCAGCCTGTATTACGACAGCATTCAGGGCGTGGCCGCGCTGCGCGAACAGGTCGCTCGTCTGTTGCTGGATTCCGGCTGCCAAATCAGCCCCGATCAGTTGCTGATCACCACCGGCTGTCAGGAAGCGATCTCCGCCGGGCTGCGCGCCGTTTGCCAACCCGGCGACATCGTGGCGGTCGATTCGCCCTGCTTCCACGGCACCATGCAGACGCTGAAGGGCCTGGGCATCAAGGCGCTGGAAATCCCCACCGATCCGCTCACCGGCGTCAGCCTGGCGGCGCTGGAGATGGCGCTGGAACAATGGCCGATCAAAGCGATTCTGCTGACGCCCAACTGCAACAACCCGCTGGGCTACATCATGCCCGACGCCCACAAACAGCGGCTGCTGACGCTGGCGCAACGCCACGACGCGGCGATCATCGAGGATGACGTTTACGGCGACATCGCCTATCACTACCCGCGGCCGCGCACCATCAAGTCATTCGACGACGACGGCCGCGTGCTGCTGTGCAGCTCGTTTTCCAAAACGCTGGCGCCGGGGCTGCGCGTAGGCTGGATCGCGCCCGGTCGCTACCTGGAGCGGGTGCTGCACATGAAATTCATCGGCTCCGGCGCCACCGCCACCCAGCCGCAGCTGGCGATCGCCGAATTTATCCGCGGCGGGCACTATCTGCAGCACCTGCGGCGCATGCGCGCCCGCTACCAGCAGAACCGCGACCGCATGACCGACCTTATCCTGAAGCACTTCCCGGCCGGCACCCGCGTCAGCCGGCCGCGCGGCGGCTTTATGCTGTGGATCGAACTGGACGAAGCGTTCGACACCCTGCGGCTGAACCGCCACCTTGAGCCGCAAGGCGTACAAATCGCCGCCGGCAGCATTTTTTCCGCCGCCGGTAAATACCGTAACTGCCTGCGCATCAACTATGCGCCGACGCTGACGGCGGAGATCGAACAGGCGGTGCAGCGGGTCGGCGCCACCATCCAGCGGCTGATGCCAAGCGGCGTGCTGCAACCTCAGCCGGAGTGAAGCAAAAACTCCGCCACCCGGCGGCGCAGATGTTTGATGCCCTGCGGATGGTGAATAAACTGCGCCACCGGCATCATCTGCCAGCGCTGGCCTTCATCGCCGAAGCGAATGGCGGCGATCTGCGCCGGGGCGATCTCGCCGGCCATAAACCAGGTCGGCGGGGAGCCGGGCAAAATGCCGTCGTAACGCCGCCGCCAGATAACCTGGCGTTCGGCGATCGCCACGCCGAATTCTTCCTGCGTCTCCCGCTGCACGCACTGCAGCGGCGTTTCGCCGTTTTCCCGCCCGCCGCCGGGCAGATCCCACAGGCCGGGCCACGGAATGCCCGGCTTGTCGTCCCGTTGGTAAACCAGCAAGCGATCGTCGCACAGCAGCGCGATCTTGGCCCCGCCAAACGCCTCGTCCGTCATGTTTTCTCCGCCCCTTGCCCATCCTCTTTGACTGAACATCATACTTCATCCCCGCGCGGCCTGGTGTATAGTGAAAATCCGTTTTCACAACAGGCGAACAATAACGATGAACTCTCCGTTTCTGGTGACCCCTCAATGGCTTGCGCAACATATCAACGATGAAAATCTGGTGGTGATCGACGTCCGGATGTCGCCGGTCGGGCTGACGCCGAAGAAAGACATGCTTGCCGAGTTCGAACGCGGCCATATTCCCGGCGCGGTCTATTTCGATATCGACGAGGTGGCGGACAAAAACACCGCGCTGCCGCACATGCTGCCGACGGCGGCGGAGTTTGGCGCGGCGGTGGGCAAGTTGGGCATCAGCGAACGCGACACCCTGGTGATTTACGATGAGGGCAACCAGTTCTCCGCGCCGCGCGGCTGGTGGACCTTCCGCAATTTCGGCGCCCGGCATGTTTACGTGCTGGACGAAGGGCTGAACGGCTGGACCGCGCTGGGCCAGGCGCTGGCAACCGGCCCGGCGCAGCCTGAGCCGCAGACGTTCAACGCCCGGTTCAATGCCGACGCGGTGGTGGATATGCGGCAAGTGGAACAGGCGTTAGGCACGCCGGTGCAAATTCTCGACGCGCGCGCCGCGCCGCGCTTTTATGCCGAAGCGCCTGAGCCGCGCCCCGGCCTGCACCGCGGCCATATTCCCGGCAGCATCAACATTCCGTACGGCGAACTGCTGGAAAACGGCCGCTTCAAATCGCTGGAGGCGCTGCGCCAAACCTTCAGCGACAAGGGTGTGGACATCAACGGGCCGATCATCACCAGCTGCGGCTCCGGCGTGACGGCGGCGGTGCTGGCGTTCGGCCTGCTGTCGCTCGGCGCGCCGCAGGTCAAGCTGTATGACGGCGCCTGGAGCGAATGGGGCCAGCTGAGCGGCAAGCAGCCTATCGCCAAAGATTAGGTTTCGATCCGCTCGACCACGATCTGCGCCAGCCGCTGCACGGCGGCGGAAGGCTGATCCTCGGCGCGGTGCAGCACCACGCCAAGCTGGCCGAGAGCGGGCAGCAGATCGGGCGCCAGCGGCGCCAGGCCGGGCGGCAAACCCGCCGCCGTGCGCACCGTAACGCCCAATCCGGCGTTCACCGCCGCCCACACGCCGTTCAGGCTGCGGCTGGTAAAGGCGATGCGCCAGGGAATGCCGGCGCGATCCAGCGCCTGCGTCGCCGCGCTGCGCATCAGGCAAGGCGCGTCGAACATCACCAGCGAAAGCGGCTCATCCCCTTCTCGCCACGGCGCCAGCGCGAAGCCGGGCGACGCTATCCAGTGCAGCTGCCGCTGCCCCAGCGCCTGATGAAACGGCGTGCTCAAGCCGCCATCCCACGCCAGCGACAGATCCAACTGGCCTTTCAGCACCCAGTCGATCAGCTCGGCATTGCGGGCGATGCGCGCCTCAATGCGCACCTTCGGATTGGCGCGCGCGAAGCTGCCCAATACCTGCGGCAGAAACGTCTCGCCGAAGTCCTCCTGCAGCCCCAGCCGCACCGTACCCTGCAGATCCAACCCGCGCACCGCGGCGGCGGCTTCGTCATTGAGCTCCAGCAGGCGGCGCGCGTAGCCGAGCAGGGTTTCCCCCGCCTCGGTCATCACCATGCCGCGCCCGGCCTTGCGCAGGATCGGCGCGCCGACCTGCTGTTCCAGCTTTTTCAAATGGGCGCTGACCGCCGACGTCGAGCGCCCTAACCGTTCAGCGGCCTTGGCGAAGCTGCCCAGTTCGACGCCGGTAACGAAGCTGCGTAAATCCTCGAGATCGAACGTTATTCGCCCCATGCTGACCATCCTGATTTTCTGAACCATCAATCAAAATAATACCGATTTTACTGATAAAGATGGCGTGTCACGCTCTCCAGGTCAATGTCTTTCCGGAGAATCCTTATGCTCGCGATGCAATACCGTTTCACCCTGCCCGCCGATTACGACATGGCGATCGTCCGCCGCCGCATCGCCGATTTCGGCCATCGGCTCGACGCCTGCCCACAGCTGATCGTCAAAGCCTATCTGTACGCGCAGCGCAGCGAAGGGAGCGCCGAGAATCTCTATGCTCCCTTCTACCTGTGGAACAGCAGCGCCGGCATGAGCGACTTCCTGACCGGCGAAGGTTTCAGGGGCCTCAGCCAGGCGTTCGGCTGGCCGCGCGTCAATCATTGGCTGCCGTGGCTGGCGCATTTCGATCGTCCTCATCTGACCGAGGCCGCCTGGGCGACCTGCCAGGAACGGGCCATCATCCCCTACAGCGATCTGCCTGCGCTGCGTCGGCAACAGCAAGCGGCGCCCGGCGCGCTGGCCTCCATCGTGGCGTTCGATCCCGCCGAGTGGCGGTTAGTGCGGCTGGATTTATGGCGTGAACCGCCGCAGTCCCCCGCACAAAACGGCCAGCTGTTCCGCGTCGGCCATCTGTCCGTCCCCTTTGACCACACTGCGCCGCGGGTTGACAGTCAAACTTGATATTGATAATCATTATCAACACTAAACATTCATTTGCGGTTCGCGGGATGCGGGCCGCTCTCCGGGGTCAACCGCCATGCCGTCATCACCGATCACACCTTACGCCACCACCTGCTGCATCGTGGGGGGCGGCCCCGCCGGGCTGATGCTCGGCTATCTGCTGGCGCGGGCGGGGATCGACGTGACGGTGCTGGAGAAGCACGCCGACTTCCTGCGCGATTTTCGCGGTGACACCATTCACCCGTCGACGCTGGAAGTCATGCACCAGCTGGGCCTGCTCGATGAACTGCTGACGCTGCCGCACCAGCGCGCCGAATCCCTGCACGCCGAAGTCGCCGGGCGCGACATCAAGCTCGCGGATTTCACCCGCCTGCCGACGCGCTGCAAATTTATCGCCTTTATGCCGCAGTGGGAGTTCCTCAACTTTTTGGCGCAGCAGGCCGCCGCATTCCCCCATTTCAGGCTGCTCACCTCGACGCAGGTTCATGAGCTGCTCTACGACCGCGGCCAGGTATGCGGCGTGCTGGCCGACACGCCGGAAGGGCCGATCCGCGTGCGTAGCCAGCTGGTGATCGGCACCGACGGCCGCAACTCGGTGGTGCGCGAGCAGGCGGCGCTCAGTAGCCGCTCATTCGGCGCCCCGCGCGACGTATTGTGGATGAAGCTCAGCAAGCAGCCGGGCGATCCGGCCTGGTCGATGGGCCATACCGGGCCGAAGCAGAACTTCATCATGATTGATCGCGGCGACTACTGGCAGTGCGGCTACTCGATCGATAAAGGCAGCTTCGACGCGATCCGCCGCAGCGGCCTGGAGAAATTTTTGCTGCACCTCGCCGAGGTGGCGCCATTCCAGGACGATCGCCTGCAGGAGATCGTCGAGTGGGATCAGGTGAAGCTGCTGAGCATCCGCATCGATCGTCTGGATCGCTGGGCCAAACCGGGGGTGCTGTGCATCGGCGACGCCGCGCACGCCATGTCGCCGATCGGCGGCGTGGGCGTCAACCTGGCGATTCAGGACGCGGTGGCCGCCGCCAACGCCCTGATCCCGCCGCTGCGCCAGCATCGGCTGCAGCTGAAGCATCTGCTGAGCGTGCAGCGCCGGCGCGAATTCCCCACCCGGGCCACCCAGTTTTTGCAGATCAAAATGAGCCAGCGCAAGCCGGGCGAACGCCGCCCAGCGGGCGGTTCGCGCCTGATCGCCCGCGTCGGCAACAGCCGCTGGCTGCCGCGCCTGTTCGGCCGCATCATCGGCCTGGGTTTTCGCCGTGAAACGCCGCGACATCTTGAAAATTAACCCGCTATACTCATCGGTTCCCGCTTCGATGAGGTTCATTCATGTTCACCGTCCGTCAGGCATTGCTGGAAGATTTAACCCAGGTGCGCGATATCGGCATCCGCACCTATCGCGCGCACTTCGGTGAGCTGTGGCGCTACCCGCACGAGCTGGAGGCCTTTCTGGCCGAGGATTTTTCCGTCTCCGCGCTGGAACGGACGCTGCGCGATCCCGATGTGTGCTGGCTGTTGGCCTATGAGAATGACGCCCTGGTCGGCTATGCGCGGCTCAACGTCGACAGCCTGCTGGCGCCAACACAAACCCGCGGCGCAGAGCTGCAGAAAATCTATTTCCTGCCGGGCCATGCCGGCAACGGCTATGGCCAGCGCCTGTTCGAACAGGTGCAGCAGCGGGCCATCGAGCGCCGGCAGAAGACGCTGTGGCTGGAGGTGCTGCAACGCAACACCGGCGCCCAACGCTTTTATCAGCGCCAGGGATTGAGCATTTGTGGCGAGACCTGCTACACCAGCGCCCAGGGCTCGATAGGCATCTGGTATATGAGCAAGGCACTGTAACCGCGCCCCGCTCCGCCGTCGTTTAGCGCGGCTCCCGCTGCAGCATCAGGAACAGCAAGGCAAACGCATTGGGCGCCAGGTAGATCAGCGCCCCCAGCTGCACCGCCAGCGGATCCTTCTTGGCCTGCCAGGCCATAAACCAGTCGCCGGCGACCACCATAAAGCCGACGCCCCACACCGCGATCGCGCAAAGCGCCCCCAGCATCGCCCAGGCCTTGCCTTTGGCGAAGGCGGCGTAAGGGCCTTTCAATCGCCCAAGCATCAGCGCCACGCCTACGGCCGCGAATAGGCCGGCCAGCGTTTCCAGCGTGGTGATGACAGCCAACCCCAACATGCAGGCCCAGTCGGCGCTGATCGCGCGCCACATCAGCCCCGGTGTTTGATAGGTATCCTGCATGGCGAGCAGCGGCCCCACCGCATTGCGCGCAGTGCCGGCGAAATCCGCCGTATTGTTCAACAGGCTGAACAGCCCCCACAGGGCTGGAAACAGGGACAGGACGATGCAACCGAGGCGTGACACAGTGATTTCGTTCATGGTTATCCTTAATGAATAAACGGGTAACTCCCGCCCTCATGACGGGACCGCTATTGAGATCCTGATAGTTTGACGTGCACAATGTAAGAACTAATCTTACAATGACGCAGCATAGCCGAAAGTGAGGAGGAACAATGGGCAGAACATTAACGGTAGATCTGGGTGACGAACTGCGTAGTTTCGTCGAAGACCTGGTGGCCAGCGGCGATTACCGCACGCCCAGTGAAGTCATCCGCGAATCGGTGCGCACCTTGCGCGAACGTACCGCCACCTCAAAGCTGGAAGAGCTTAGGCGCCTGATCGCCGAAGGAGAGAACAGCGGCGAAGCTGTCGAATGGGATCGTGATGTGTTCATGGAAAGAATACGGGGCAAAGCAAAAGGATGCGCAGATAAGTAACCGTTCGTCCAAAAGCGTTGGACGATATGGAAGAGATCTATTTTTACGGGTTGGCGCGCTTTGGCTTATAGGTGGCCGAAGATTATCTGCGCCGCCTGCATCAGGCTTTCGATAACCTTAGCCACCACCAACTCGGCAGAAACATCGATGCTATCGGCCCCGGCCTATGGGTATTGCCCGTCGCCAACCACCTGATTTATTTTCGTCAGCACAGGCGGGAGGTGAATATCATCAGAGTGCTGCATCATTCCCGCGATCCGCTCAGTCAATCCTTTTTCAGCTGATCCAACGTCAAATCGCCACCAGCCCGCGTACGCCGTCCTGTTCCATGGCGCTGCCGGCGCCGCGCTGCACGATGCTGCCGCGCGACATCACCAGATAGCTGTCCGCCAGATCGGCGGCAAAGTCATAGAACTGTTCCACCAGCAGGATCGCCATATCGCCCTTCGCCGCCAGCTGCTTGATCACCGCGCCGATCTCCTTGATCACCGAAGGCTGGATCCCTTCCGTCGGCTCGTCGAGGATCAGCAGCTGCGGCCGGCAGGCCAGCGCCCGGCCGATCGCCAACTGCTGCTGTTGCCCGCCGGAGAGATCGCCGCCGCGCCGATCCTTCATTTGCCGCAGCACCGGAAACAAGTCATAGATCGGATCCGGCACCGTGCGCGCAGCGGCGCCGGAAAAGCGCGCCAGCCCCATCAGCAGATTTTCCTCCACCGTCAGGCGCGGGAAAATCTCCCGCCCCTGCGGCACATAGGCGATGCCCGCCTGCACCCGCTGATGCGGTTTTTTACCGGTGATGGTTTCGCCCTGCCAACGGACGCTGCCGCTGCGCGCCGGGACCAGCCCCATCAGGCATTTCAGCAGCGTGGTCTTGCCCACGCCGTTGCGCCCCAGCAGGCAGGTCACCTCGCCGATGCGCGCCTCGAACGACAGGCCGCGCAGAATGTGGCTGCCGCCGTAATACTGATTCAATTCCTCTACCTGCAGCATCGTTACGCCTCCTCAGCGCCCCAGATATACCTCAATCACCCGTTCATCGGCCTGCACCTGCGCCAGCGATCCTTCCGCCAGCACCTGCCCCTGGTGCAGCACCGTCACGCGATCGGCGATGGTTTCCACAAACCCCATATCGTGCTCCACCACCATCAGCGAATGCTTACCCGCCAGCTCGCGGAACAGTTCGGCGGTGTAGTCGGTTTCGGCGTCGGTCATGCCGGCCGCCGGCTCGTCGAGCAGCAGCAGGTGCGGCTCCTGCACCAGCAGCATGCCGATCTCGAGAAACTGTTTCTGCCCGTGGGACAGTAACCCGGCGGGCCGGTGGCGCTCATGCCCCAGCCGCAGGGTCTTCAGCATCTCGTCGATGCGGTCGCGCTGCTCGCTGCTTAACCGAGCGCGCAAGCAGGCCCACACCGACTTGCGGGTTTTCTGCGCGATCTCCAGATTCTCGAATACCGTCAGCGCCTCGAACACCGTCGGTTTTTGAAACTTGCGGCCGATGCCGGCGTGGGCGATCTGCATCGGCACCAGCCGGGTCAGATCGACGGTCTGATCGTAAAACACCCTGCCGCTGTCCGGCCGGGTCTTGCCGGTGATCACATCCATCAGCGTGGTCTTGCCGGCGCCGTTGGGGCCGATCACGCAGCGCAGTTCGCCGACGCCAATGCGCAGCGACAGATCGGTCAGCGCGCGAAAACCGTCGAAGCTGACGTTGACGTTGTCGAGCTGCAGCACCGGATCGGTTTGCTGCCGGTATTTATCCGCCGGCAGCGGGTGGGTAAACAGCTCGTCGGTCACTTGCATCGCTTTCATGAGGTTTTCCTCCGGCGCAGCAGGCCGATCACCCCTTTGGGCAGAAACAGCGTGACGACGATAAACATCAGGCCGAGGAAGAACTGCCAGTATTCGGGAATGGCCATGGTGAACCAGCTCTTGGCGCCGTTGACGATGCCGGCGCCGAGCAGCGGCCCCACCAGCGTGCCGCGCCCGCCGAGCGCCACCCAGATGGCAGCCTCGATCGAGTTGGTCGGCGACATTTCGCCGGGGTTGATAATGCCGACCTGCGGCACATAGAGCGCGCCGGCCAGCCCGCACAGCACCGCCGACAGCGTCCAGACGAACAGCTTGAAACCCTTCGGATCGTAGCCGCAGAAGGTCAGCCGGTTTTCCGCATCGCGCACCGCGGTCAGCACCCGGCCGAACTTGCTGCGCGCCAGCGCAAAGCCGATGGCCAGGCTGGCGGCCAGCAGCAGCACCGTCGCCAGGAACAGCGCCACCCGCGTGCCGGCGGCGGTGATGGGAAAGCCGAGCAGCGTGGTGAAACCAGTAAAGCCGTTATTGCCGCCGAAGCCGGTTTCGTTGCGAAAGAACAGCAGCATGCCGGCATAGGTCAGCGCCTGGGTCATGATCGAGAAATACACCCCTTTGATTTTCGAGCGGAAGGCGAAGTAGCCGAACAGGAAGGCCAGCAGGCCCGGCACCAGCACGATCAGGCACAGCGCCCAGGCGAAATGCTGGGTGCCGCTCCAAAACCACGGCAGCTCATTCCAGGAGAGGAACGCCATAAACGCCGGCAGCCCGTCGCCCGCCGCCTGCCGCATCAGGTACATGCCCATGGCGTAGCCACCGAGCGCGAAGAACAGCCCGTGGCCGAGCGACAGCAGCCCGGCATAGCCCCACACCAGATCGAGCGCCACCGCCACCACCGCGTAGCACAGGATCTTGCCCGCCAGCGTCAGGGTATAGGTGGACACCGCCAGCGGATGATCCGCCGGCAACAGCGTCATGAACGGCATCACCAGCAGCACCAGCAACGCCAGCGCGCCGATGCTTAACGCCAGCCGGGGCGCTTTCTGCACGCCGGTTACGGTCAATGGTTGGCTCATCAGTCAATCACCCTGCCCTTGAGGGCGAACAGCCCCTGCGGGCGCTTTTGAATAAACAGAACGATCAGCACCAGGATCAGGATCTTGCCCAACACGGCGCCGATCTGCGGCTCGAGGATCTTGTTGACGATGCCGAGGCCGAAGGCCGCCGCCACCGTCCCCGCCAGCTGGCCGACGCCGCCGAGCACCACCACCAGGAACGAATCGATGATGTAACCTTGCCCCAGCTCCGGCCCGACGTTGCCCAACTGCGACAGCGCCACGCCGCCGAGCCCGGCGATACCGGATCCCAGCCCGAAGGCCAGCATGTCCACACGCCCGGTGGGCACGCCGCAGCAGGCCGCCATCGCGCGGTTTTGCGTCACCGCACGCACGTTCATACCGAGCCGGGTCTTGTTCAGCAGCAGCCAGGTCATCGCCAGCACCAAGAGCACGAACGCGATCACCGCGATGCGGTTCCACGGCAGCACCAGGTTCGGCAACAGCTGCACGCCACCCGACAGCCACGCCGGGTTGGCGACCTCGACGTTCTGCGCGCCGAACAGCACCCGCACCAGTTGGATCAACACCAGGCTGATGCCCCAGGTGGCCAGCAGGGTTTCCAGCGGTCGGCCATACAGGTGGCGGATCACCGTACGCTCAAGCAGCATGCCGATCCCGGCGGTGATGGCGAACGCTACCGGCAGCGCCGCCAGCGGATAGAGCGCCAGCCAGTGCGGCGCAAACTGCTGAAACAGCCCCTGCACCAGGTAGGCGGAATAGGCGCCGAGCATCAGCATTTCGCCGTGCGCCATATTGATGACGCCGAGCAGGCCGTAAGTGATCGCCAGCCCGAGCGCCGCCAGCAGCAGGATCGAACCGAGCGACAGGCCGCTGAACGCCTGGCCGAGCAGATCGCCGATCATCAGGCGATGCTGCACCTGCTGCAGGCTGCGTTGCGCCTCGGCGCGCACCGCGGCGTCCGGTTCATTGGCCACGTCGGTCAACGCTTGCAGCCGCGCGCGGGTGTCCGGCTCACCCGATTCGCCCAACAGCCGCACCGCATTGAAACGCACCTGCGGATTGCCGTCGGCCAGCTGCAGGTTAGCCAGCGCCAGGCTCAGCGCGTCGCGAACCTGTGGGTCTGTTTCCCGCGCCAGCTGCCGGGCCAACAGCGGCAGCTGCTCGCCGTTCGCTTCGCGCTGCAGCGCGCTCGCCGCCTGCAGCCGCACCGCCGCGTCCGCGCTGACCAGCCGCTGCGCCGACAATGCGTTGGCGATCAGAATGCGTAGCCGGTTGTTCAGCCACACCTTCTTCGGTTCACCAACCGGGGCCGCCTCGCCCTCGAGCGGCAGATAGCGCTCGCCCTGGCGGATAAAGGCGCGCTTCGCCCCGTCGATCGCCACGGTTTCCTGCTGCAGCCCCTGCAGCAGCGGCAGGCGCGCGGCGTCCGGCTCGGCCGCCCAGGCCTGCAGCAGTTTGGCCTGCTGCGCACGATTGGCCGCCGCGAACTCATCGGCCGGCCCGGCCTGCGCCAGCAGGGGCCAGGCACACAGCAGCCACAGCCCGACGCGCAAAGAAGATAAAAACGGAGATTGCATCAGCTGCCTCTTCTGTTGGGCCGGCGGGCGTTGGGCCGCGCCGGCGCTGAGTGACGTTACTTGCCGCCTTTCACCGGGTAATCCGGCTTCTTGTCGTTGCCGGCGATATACGGGCTCCACGGCTGCGCGCGCACCGGCGCTTCGGTCTGCCACACCACGTTGAACTGGCCGTTGCCCTCGATCTCGCCGATCATCACCGGCTTGTGCAGGTGGTGGTTGGTCTGGTCCATGGTCAGCGTGAAGCCCGACGGCGCGGCGAAGGTTTGCCCGGCCATCGCCGCGCGCACCTTATCGACGTCGGTAGTACCGGCCTTTTCCACCGCCTGCGCCCACATGTGGAGGCCGACGTAGGTGGCCTCCATCGGATCGTTGGTGACCGCAGTGGCGTAATTCGGCAGGTTGTGCGCCTTGGCGTAGGCTTTCCACTGGCTGACAAACTGTTTGTTGGTCGGGTTATCCAGCGATTCGAAGTAGTTCCAGGCCGCCAGGTTGCCCACCAGCGGTTGGGTGTCGATGCCGCGCAGCTCTTCCTCGCCGACCGAGAAGGCGATCACCGGCACGTCGGTGGCCTTGACGCCCTGGTTGGCGAGTTCTTTGTAGAACGGCACGTTGGAGTCGCCGTTGATGGTGGAGATCACCGCCGTGTTGCCGCCGGCGGCAAACTTCTTGATGTTGGCGACGATGGTCTGGTAATCGCTGTAGCCGAACGGCGTGTAGACCTCTTCGATATCCTTGTCCTGCACGCCTTTGCTGTGCAGGAAGGCGCGCAGGATCTTGTTGGTGGTGCGCGGATAGACGTAATCGGTGCCCAGCAGGAAGAAGCGTTTGGCGCCGCCACCGTCCTCGCTCAGCAGGTATTCCACCGCCGGGATCGCCTGCTGGTTCGGCGCCGCGCCGGTATAGAACACGTTCGGCGACATCTCTTCGCCTTCGTATTGCACCGGGTAGAACAGCAGCCCATTCAGCTCCTCAAACACCGGTAACACCGACTTGCGCGACACCGAGGTCCAGCAGCCGAACACCGCCGCCACCTTGTCCTGGCTCAGCAGCTGGCGCGCCTTCTCGGCGAACAGCGGCCAGTTGGAGGCCGGATCCACCACCACCGGCTCCAGCTTTTTACCGAGCACCCCGCCTTTGGCGTTGATCTCGTCGATGGTCATCAGCGCCACATCCTTCAGCGGCGTTTCGGAAATCGCCATGGTGCCGGAGAGCGAACTCAGAATGCCGACCTTGATGGTATCGGCGGCCTGCGCGCTCCAGGCCAGGCCCAGGCCGACAGCGGCGGCGGACAGCGCAAAAGCTTTGATAAAACGACGACGTTGCATAGTTCGAACTCCTGATGTGTGTGAAATCAAAATCGTTGCGCCGAGCGCGCAGGCTGCTGGGCCCGCGCCTGATGCAACATGTGCAGCGTTATTTTTCGTACCTCTGCCTTGCTGACGGCGATATGCTCGCCGAGCAGCGCTTGCGCCGCCCCGCTTTGCCGCTGCAGGATCGCCTGCAAAATGGCGGCGTGTTCGCGGTAGGTGGCGTCCACCCGCGCCTGCTGGGTGAAGTCCAGCCGGCGAATGATGCGGATCTTTTCGGTCAGCTCGCGGTGAATGCGCGCCATTTCGCCGTTGCCCGCCGCGGCCACCAACGCCTGATGAAACTGCTCATCGTGCTGCGACACCGCCTGGCCGTCCGCCAGGCGCGGCGCTTCGGTCCAAAAATGGCTCAGCGCCGCCAGCGCGGCCGGCGTTTCCCCGGCCGGCCATTCGCACAGCCGTTTCACCGCCTCTTGTTCCAGCACGATGCGCAGGTCGTACAGCTCTTCGAAGTAGGCGAAGTCGAACGGCCGCACCTGCCAGCCGCTGCGAAACAGCACCTCGACATAGCCTTCGCGCTCGAGCCGAAACAGCGCCTGACGCACCGGCGTGCGGCTGGCCGCCATGCGCTGCGCCACGTCGCTTTCGCTGAAGCGATCGCCCGGCAGCAGGCGAAACTCGAAGATGTCGGCCTTGAGCTGCAGATAAATGCGCTCCGCCAGTCCCTCCGGCCGCGCCTTGTGCTCCCCGTTGGTGATTTGCATCATCGCCTCTCCGTTCAGACCGCTTTTTCCAGCCACAGCAGGGCGTCGCCCGGCCCGACCGGCCGCCCCTGCCGGCAGCTGATACGTTTGACGATCCCGGCGCGCGGCGCGGTGACCGCCAATTCCATCTTCATCGCCTCGACCACGATCAGCGGCTGCCCGGCCGCCACCGCCTGCCCCGGCTCCACCAGGATCTTCCACACGCTGCCGTTCAGATCGGCGCTGACCAAATCGCCGTCGATCGCGTCTTCTTCAACCGGCGGCAACAGCTGCGCCTCGGCCTCGTCGTCATCGCTGCGCCAGCGCGCTACTTCGGCGCTGAACGCCTGCTGCTGGCGATGCTGGAAGTCGGCGATCGCCTCGGCGTTGTCGGCCAGGAAATCGGTGTAGGCAGCGAAGTCGAATTCGCTCTCTTCGATACGCACCTGCATGCGCCCTTCGCGGAACGCTTCGCGCTGCTCGTCCAGTTCTTGCTCGCTGACCGGGTAGAAGCGCACCTGATCGAAGAAGCGCAGCAGCCAGGGCTCACCGGCGGTGAACTGCGGGTTTTTGAGGAATTTGTTCCAGATCGGCAGCGTGCGCCCCACCAGCTGGTAACCGCCCGGCGAATCCATGCCGTAAATGCACATGTACATGCCGCCGATGCCGACCGTTCCTTCGGCGGTGTGGGTGCGCGCCGGGTTGTATTTGGAGCTCAGCAGGCGATGGCGCGGATCGAGCGGCACCGCGCAGGGTGCACCGAGGTAGACGTCCCCCAGCCCGAGGATCAGGTAGCTGGCGTCGAACAGAATGTCGCGCACCTGCTCGCGTTGGCTCAGACCGTTGATGCGCTGAATGAAATCGACGTTGTTCGGCAGCCAGGGCGCCGAGGCACGCACCGTCTGCTGATAGCGATCCACCGCGCCCAGCGTGGCCGAATCCTCGAACGCCATCGGCAGCCAAACGGTGCGCGTCGGCACCTTCAGGCGGCTGACGTCCCCCAGCGCCCGTTCGCGCGCCAGCAGGCGCTGCAGCAGATCGGCCTGGCTAATCTGCCGGCTGTCGTAGCGGATTTGCAGCGAACGCACGCCCGGCGCCAGCTCCGCCACGCCCGGTATCGCCTCCTGCCGCAGCGACTGCATCAGCAGATGAATGCGCAGCCGCAGCGCCAGATCGAGCACGTTGTCGCCGTACTCCATCAGAATGTAACCGTCCCCCGCCTGGCGATACGCCACCGCCGGGCGCCCTTCCGCCGCCGGCAGCGCCGCCAGCACCGCGGCGGAAACGGTCTCCGCCGGAGCCAGATCCGGCGGCGGCAGGGTGATGGCCTTCACCGCCGCCAGCGCTTCGATGCTGCCCAACTGCGCCTGCTCCAGCGACTGCGCCTGGCGAAAGCCGATCGGATGGAACCGGATGCGGTCGCCCGGCTTCACCTGCCCCACTTTCCACAGCTCGGCCTTGGCGATGGTCACCGGGCAGACGAAGCCGCCGAGGCTGGGCCCGTCGCGGGTCAGGATCACCGGGAAGTCGCCGGTGAAATTGATCGCGCCGATGGCGTACTCGCAGTCGTGCACGTTGGAAGGATGCAAACCGGCTTCGCCGCCGTCCTCCCGCGCCCATTCGGGCTTCGGCCCCGCCAGGCGCACGCCGAGGCGGTTGGAGTTGTAATGCACCTGCCAGTCTGCGGCGAAGAAGGCCTCTATTGATTCAGCGGTGAAAAAGTCCGGCGCGCCGTGCGGACCGTACAGCACGCCGATGTGCCACTGATCGCCGTAGTGCGGGATCAGGCTGTCGTCCATCGCCTGTGGCGCGGCGATAGGCGCCGGCGTGGTGCAGGCCGCCAGCGCCGGTTGAGCGATCGCCAGCATGTCCGCCACGCGCAAGGTGCGCCCGGCGTGGCCGCCGAACTGCCCGAGCGCGAAGGTGGAACGGCTGCCGAGATACACCGGCACGTCAAAGCCGTTGCGTACCGCCAAATAGGTGCGGCAGCCGTGCGTGGCGCGCCCCAGCGTCAGCACCTGCCCAGCCCGCACTGCGATCGGTCGCCAGTAAGCGACCGCTTCGCCGTCCAGGTCGGCCGGGCAGCTGGCACCCGTCAGCGCGATGATGGCGTCGCAATGAAAGCGCAGCGTCGGCCCCTGCAGGGTAAACTCCAGCCCGGCGGCCGCCGGGTGGTTGCCGACGATGCGGTTGGCCAGCCGGAACGCGAAGTCGTCCATCGGGCCGGACGGCGGTACGCCGATGTCCCAATAGCCGAGGCGGCCGGGATAATCCTGCACGCTGCTGTAGGTGCCGGGTTGCAGCACTTCGAGGCAGTGCGGCTGGAAACGCACATCGTCCAGCAGGCGCGTCCAAACGTCGCCGCGCTGAAATTGCGGCGTGGCGATCACCTGTCGCAGATAATCGAGGTTGGTGGCGATACCGTGCAAACGGGTCGCCGCCAGCGCGACGCGCAGTTTTTCCAGCGCCTGCGCGCGGTCAGCGCCGTGCACGATCAGCTTGGCGATCATCGGATCGTAAAACGCCGAGACTTCGCTGCCGGTCGCCACCCACCCGTCGAGGCGCACGTCGGCGGGGAAATGCACTTCAGTCAGCACGCCGGGGCTGGGCTGGAAGTTTTTCAACGGATCTTCGGCGTAGAGGCGCACTTCGATCGCCGCGCCCTGCGGCGCGCGTTGCAGCGCCGCCCAATCCAGCGCGTCGCCCGCCGCCACCTGCAGCATGCCTTCGATCAGATCCAGGCCGGTGACCATCTCGGTGATCGGGTGCTCTACCTGTAAGCGGGTGTTCACTTCCAGGAAGTAAAACTCGTCGCGCGCGGCGTCGTAAATGAATTCCACGGTGCCGGCGCTGCGGTAATTCACCGATTCGCCCAGCGCCACCGCCGCCCGATGCAGCGCTTGACGGGTCGCTGCTGGCAGGTGCGGCGCCGGGGTTTCTTCCACCACCTTTTGGTTGCGGCGCTGCAGCGAGCAGTCGCGCTCGCCGAGCGCCACCACCCGCCCCTGGCCGTCGCCGAAAATCTGTACCTCGACGTGGCGCGCCCGATCGACAAAGCGTTCGATAAAGGCGCCGGCGTCGCGGAAGAACTGCTCTCCCAGCCGTTTGACGCTGTCGTACGCGTCGCGCAGTGCCGCCTCATCGTCACAGCGCGTCAGGCCGATGCCGCCACCGCCGGCGGTGCTTTTCAGCATCACCGGGTAGCCGATGCGCGCGGCGGCGGCAACCGCCTGCTCGACGCTCTCCAGCAAGCCGGTGCCCGGCGTCATCGGCACTCCGGCCAACGCCGCCAGCTCGCGCGCTCGGTGCTTGAGGCCGAACTCGCGGATCTGCGCCGCCGTCGGGCCGATAAAGGCGATGCCCGCCGCCTCGCAGGCGTCGGCAAACTCGGCGCTCTCGGACAAAAAGCCGTAGCCGGGGTAGATCGCCTGCGCGCCGGTGGCCGCCGCCGCCGCGAGGATTTTGTCGATGCGCAGGTAGCTGTCGGCGGCCTTGTCGCCGCCGAGCGCCACTGCCCTGTCGGCCTCGGTGACGTGCGGCGCATTGCGGTCGGCGTCGGAATAGACCGCTACGCTGGTGACGCCCAGGCGTTTCAGGGTGCGAATGGCGCGGCAGGCGATCTCTCCGCGGTTAGCGATCAGTACGGTAGTAAACATGTTCATGCCCCCTTAACGCCGGCGAGATAGTCACGCCAGCCGCCAGACTCGGTAATATCCGTGGCGCCTTCCAGCGCCCAGGCTTCGCAGATAAACCCCTTCACCCGCCGGCCGTCCGCCAGCAGCAGCGTGCCGATGCCCAAGGGCGCCGGGATCTCCGCCATAAACTCGCCGAAACGGGCCAGCGGGATGTCCCACAGCTCAACGCGGATCGCCGCCCCCTGCGCCACGCGCGCCAGACCCGGCTTCGGCGGCTCGGTATCGGCCAGCGCATACAGGCGATAGCAGGGGGCGGTGACGGTTTGCTCCACCCGCACCGCGTCGCGCTGCGTCAGCTGGGCGTTGAGCGGCATGCCGCTGAGGTGAGCGCCCACTACCGCCAGACGCACATGTCCCGCCGACGGCGCCGGCGCGGGCTGCGGCGGCAATGCTCGGCCGATAGCGCCGAGCGGCAAGGCGCATTGCCGTTGCCAGCGCAGGCCAAACGCCGCCAGCGCCCGGTCATGCCAGGCGGGCGCAATCAGGGTAATGCCCGCCGGCAACCCGTCTTCGCGCAGCGGTCCCGGCAGCGCCAGCGCGCTCAGATCGGCCAGGTTGGTGAAATTGGTGTAAGTGCCGAACTGCGAATTGAACAGCACCGGCTCCTGCGCCATCTCCGCCAGGGTGCGAATAGTGGGCGCGGTCGGCACCACCAGCGCGTCGAACGACGCCAGCCGCTGGGCGATCTGCCGCGCTAATTCGGCACGCAGGTATTCCGCCTTGTAGGCGTCGCAGGCGCTGTAGCCCAGGCCGTTGCCGACGATGCCGCGCACCACCGGATCGATAGCCTGCGGGCTCGCTTCCAGCACCTGCTCAATCGCCACGGTGCGCTCCGCCACCCAGGGGCCGTAATACAGCTGCTCCGCCAGGGTGCGAAACGGCGCGAAATCGAGGGGTTCCAGCGTGGCGCCGCCCGCCTGCAGCTGCGCCAGCGCACGGTGAAACGCCCGCTCAGCCTGAGCGTCACCGAAAAACTCCAGCTGGGCGGGGATGGCGAAACGCGGCGCGGCGGGAATATCCGCCGGCGCGGTATGCGGATCGGGGCGGGAATACGGATCTGCCGCGTCAAAGCCGCTCGCCAGCTCCGCCACCTGTGCGGCATCGGCCACCGTCAGCGCGAAGACCGACACTGTATCGTTCAACCGGCAGGCCGGCACCACGCCGCGGTTGGACAACCGGCCCTTGGTCGGCTTCAGCCCGACGATGTTGTTGAACCCGGCGGGCACGCGCCCCGAACCGGCGGTGTCGGTGCCCAGCGCGAACGGCACCAGGCCGCGCGCCACCACCGAGGCGGAGCCGGAGCTGGAACCGCCGCTGACGTAGCGGCTGTCGAAGCTGTTGACCACCGCGCCGTAAGGTGAGCGGGTGCCCACCAACCCGGTAGCGAACTGGTCGAGGTTGGTTTTACCGAGTGCGATCGCCCCGGCGGCGCGCAGATGGGCGACCACGGTGGCGTCCGCCGCGGCTTGATAGGTGAACGCCGGGCAGGCGGCGCTGGTCGGCCAGCCGCCGACGTCGATATTGTCTTTGATGGCAAAGGGCACGCCGAACAGCGGCAGGCGGCTGAGATCGCCGGCGACCGCTTCCAGCCGTTGCGCCAGCTGCCGATACTGCTGCTCGCGCTGCGCCGGCGTGGCGAGATACAGCCAGGCGTTATCGTCCGGGTTCAGCCCGGCGATCAGCGTTTCGATCGTCGCGCTGACGCAGGCGAGACGCTCGCCCGCCGGACGGGTTTGATAATGGTGCTGCCATTCACTGAGGGTAAAACCGCACGCTTCAACAGGGTCGCTCATCGGCTGAATTCCATCTGGTACACAAGATGGGATTCAACAGAGCAACCGGCGTGCCAATTTTTAATCTCATGATTTCAATAAATTATAATTAAAACTTATGACAGTGACGGTGAACGGCCTGCACCAACGGCGCGCAACGGGAGAACAAAAAGAGTGCAATGGCGGGATGGCAAAGCGTAAAAATCGGGGCGACGACACTCGCCGCCCCGGGAGGCCGATGGAGATCAATACGCAATATGTTGCAGGCCAGGTTGCTACCAGTTTTCTAACGTGATCCTTCTCCAGGTATTGGCCGCCGTACAAACATAAAAGAATGCGGCGTCTGCCGACCATTGGCCGACTTTACCGGGGGCGGCGGCCGAAGCGGGGACGGCGACTCTGACACCTATGGGGTCTCCGTTCACGTTTGCTGAATCATAAATATTCACCACTTTTATGTGGCCAGAGGAGAATTGGTTATTCGGCCCACCAATAGGGTAAGCGCCGTTGCCGGCCGGGTAAATGCCATTATCCGCAACCGTTAACTGCTTAGTGTACAACCCGCTCCATTTGAATGAAGGTTGTCCTAAGGCGGTCGCGATATCCTTCTGCGGCGAAAAATCCGCGGGGGAGATGGATACGCCACTGCTGGTCGTATTGTTATTAGCGCCAAGCGTAAACTTAGGTGCAAAACTAATGAAAGAAGCCCCGTCCTGAGCCAGTCTTACGCCTGGTTCAAACCCCTGAAGGCTATTGCCTGGAGAAATGCCGCCAAAGTAATGGTAGTTGGTATTCCCCCCTCTGGCGGCATAGAACAGGTTATCGGATTCACCCTTGATGCCATGAAAAATGGCTGGATAAGCGCCATTGCTGACCCTGTCCGCCAAGGACCACGGAAGCTGCCTCGGAGCCATATCGGCGATTGCCGCGTTGGCGAATCTTGCCGTATTGCTCATCATGTTATCAAACACAAATGCCGCCGCGATGCCGTTTACCGGCTCTGCCGCCACATTGTAAGTGGTATTACTCACGTTATAGAAACCGCCTCGACATTCAAAGGTGCTTCCATCACTCTGAAGAATGGTTTCACCTTCGCAAGTAAACTGCCCCAGGATGTTATTGGTGTTGGTTCGGGTGAGTTTAATCGCCGTAGCGCCGACGCCGCCGAACAGGTGGATATAACAGAAACCATTGTACCACCGCACCGTGTTGGCGTTTCCTCTCAGCTCCAGCCCCACGCCGGCATCCGTATTTGTGCCACCATCGCCCGGATTGCCGGAGACTTTGATCTGACATTGAATTTCGTGGAACCCCACGCCGTGGAAGGAGCTATCCCCGCCATTGCTCTCCATCAATATGTTGGACAGGCCGCGGTGGAACCGGCAAGAGTGAAAACTTACGAACTCGGTAAACGCACCGGCATAGCCATTCAACAGATGTAGGTTCACAAAAAATTTCATAATCAGCAGTCTTTCATGCCGCATGAAGCAGGAACCATTGATCCGATAGCCGGTGCCCGTATATAACGCACCCTTGGACGGCGTAATCGTCACGTCGCTGATATATCTGTTGGTATGGATCCCGGAACCGCCTTTCGACTCAAAACACGCATGATTATTAGACGTCGGTTTAAAGAAGAATGTCGTACTAATCCAATTTTCACCCTCTATCGCAATGCCTTTATCTCCGGTGTAGTTTTCCCCCCCTAAATTTAACGTATCCGTAATGTAATAGTTGCCAGCAGGAACATAGAGCTTCTTGTAGCCTTGATTAATCGCATAGGCGATAGCCTGTTTAAACGCCTGCGTATCATCCGTTCCAACGCCGGCTGTATCATTCCAATCGCCCTTCGCACCGAACATCTGAGGGGTAATGTGGTCCACGCCTTCATTCGGGAAGGAATATTGAATAAGTCGATTGCCCGTTACCCCAGCAATCGTAGAGAGAATCGGTTTAAAAGCGCAATCCCAGACGTTCTTGCCAATGAGGGTCGTTTCGTCAAATGCCCCGCCTAACTCCAGTGCCCGGGCAGGCGCAGCAAGCTTAATCACATTCCCTTCAATAATAGCGTTTTTCCCATTCAAAAAGCGGATATAACCAAAATCAGAGTCCGTTACCCGATTGCCGGAAAACACCGTGCGGTCGCCATAGAGCTTGATCCACACCTGGCTGCTGGTCCATCCGGAGTTGGTTATTTTGTTGCCGGTCATCACGCAGCTATTGGCGAACAGGGCGACCTTACAGTTATTGATAATATTGCCTGAAAGGGTCGCCTCCGTTGCGGCAATGCCATTGAAGGCCGACGCCGTGGAGGTACCACAGAAATTTAAAAAGTTATCTGCGATAACAGACTCCGCGACAGAAATATCGTTATTTCCGTGATAGTCGATGCCATTCTCAACGGTATCTTCAACGTGATTCCCAATAATTCGTGAATTATTCGTAGGAATTTTGGTGGGGTTATTTACTAAGGAATAGTCTATCTGAATGCCGAACCTTTCGATCGTTTTGATATAGTTATTAGAGATATTAATGTCACTGATTCCACCCAGTGCGATGCCATAGCTGGTATTAACAATATGGTTATTGGCAACGGTCAGGTTAGTGAATGAATGAGGCGTTCCGGTCACCTCGTTATTGAGCGTCACCCCGCCCCCTCTTTGCGTGTGCCCTGCCCCTGCCGGTTTCGCAGGCTTGTGCCCATCGTGAATATGATTGTTCACGATTAAGATGTCATAAGCCTCTCTGTTCACGCCCGTTTTCAGCAGGATCCCGTCGCCCTGGTGATTCGTCAGCTCGTTATTCTGGATCGTGATATGGCGGCCGCCACGAACCGCGATAGGTTCCTCTCCCAGATCTTTAAGTAAATTGTTCTCAAGAGTAACGGACGTACAGTCAGAAAGGCCTAAAGCATCAGTATGCATACTGATGACGCAATTCCTCACCGTGAAGTTTTCACAACGGGTGAAAGCCATGCCGGTACACGCGCGAGTGGCATACCACCAAATAGGATCTGCATCTTTCTGGGTCGCCTTTCTCGTGATCCTCAGATCTTCTACGATAAAATTCGACTGCTCAACGGTATTAAAAATGTTGATTTGAGGCGTATCGTCATCCAGGTGAATTTCACCACCGCCATAAACATGACAGTTGCTGGGGATCTGCAAAGGCTGCCAAGCCGTACCCAGCGTCAATCTATAAACATTCGCCATTCTGACCTGGCGTTTTTTTATCGATTTAGCGGCGTCGATAGCCACTTTAGCGAACATGGCGCTGACAGCCTCTCGATCATCGGCCAGGCCATCGCCTACGGCGCCGAACTGTTCAGGGGTATATTCAACGAATTCGCCGCCGTCATTGGCCTGAGCGGCGGCTTTTCCTGCGTTGAACTGCGGATCTTCTTTTGACATTTGAGCCATTGAATTACTCCTCTGGATTTTACGTTTCAATCGACATTGAACGAACCCTGGAAAAGTAACCGGAGGGGCGGCCCGCCCACCATCGATGGCGGATGGCTGAGGGCCTGTACAACAACGGCAGGCGGGAGAGCGGCAATAAAAAAGGCGCAACCTTGCGATTGCGCCCGATGTTCGGTGAACGTTGCGTATTACTCGCCGCGAACGCGCTGCGCCAGCCCTTTGAGGAAGTAGCGCAGCATCTGATCGCCGCACGGGCGGTAGTTCTTGGTGCCTTCTTTGCGGAACAGCGCGCTCAGCTCCGGCTTGGAGATGCGGAAGTCCACCGCGGTGAAGATCTGGTGCATGTCGGTGTCTTTCAGCTCGAACGCCACGCGCAGCTTTTTCAGCACTAGGTTATTGGTGATCGGCAGTTCAACCGCCGGCGCCGGGAACTTATCGTCCTTACCGCGCTTGAAGAACACCAGGCCGTTGAGGAAGTGCGCCATCACTTCGTCCGGGCACTTCTCGTAGCCCGGCTCGCCTTCTTTGATCACGTAAGCGTCCATCGCCGACACCGCCACCTCGAAATCGTCCAGTTTGATAATCTCGACCATTTTGGCGTTGTTAATGCTCAGCATATAGCGCACGCTGCGCAGCACGTCGTTGTTCATCATGGGATTGCATTGCCTTTACTTGTCTAACGGGGACGTGCGCATTGTAAAAAAATGCCCCATACCCAAAATAATTGGAGTTGCATCGCGGCGGCAAATTTGTAAGCCCCCGGAGCATAGTTAACTATGTGACCGGAGCGCGCAAATGCAGCCAACAAAGAGGCAGCTCCAAGTATGACGGGTATGGCCGCACACCTTGAATGTGCGGCAGTATAGGGATCGGCAAGGGGTTTCTCAATCGATTTGGCTTTTTTGCTGATACAGTGGGATGTCTTCGCCGATGATGTACTTGTTGCGCAGCATCGATGAGACCTTGTCCATGATCATCACCACTACCACCAGGATCAGGGTGATGAACATCACCACGTCCCAGTTCCACAGCCGCATGTTCTCCGCGTACACCAGGCCGATGCCGCCGGCGCCGACGAAGCCCAGCACCGCCGCAGAACGGGTGTTGGATTCGATCTGGTACAGGCTGAGCGCCAGGAAGGTGGGGAACGATTGGGTGAAGATGCCGTAGCGGTGCTTCTGCAACCCGTTGGCGCCCACCGCCGTCAGGCCGCGGCTGGGGGACTTGTCCACCGCCTCGTGCCCTTCGGCGTACAGTTTGCCCAGCAGCCCGACGTCCTGCATCACGATCGCCAACACCCCGGCCAGCGGCCCCATGCCGACGGCGCGCACGAAGATCAGCCCCCAGATCGCCATGTCGATGCCGCGCAGCACGTCCAGCAAGCGGCGCACCAGCACGGAGATCGGCCGCAGCAACGGCGTCGACATCACGTTGCGCGCGGCGAAAAACGACAGCGGCAGCGCGATCAGCGACGCGGTGATGGTGCCGGCGAACACGATGGCGATGGTGATGCCAATCTGCTGGAAGTAGTACATGAACGGCCAGTTGACGAAGTCGTGCCAGACGAACATGCGCAGGAAATAGCGCCCCAGCTGCTGGCAACCGTTGATAAACTGCGGCCAGGTAATGCCGAAGACCAGGAAGAAGAACACGTAATACAGCACGATCGCCAGCGCGATCAGGCCGACGGTGCGCAGGTAGCGCCCCTGCTGCGCGAAGATCGCCGGATGCTGTTGTTTCAACTGGCGCAGCGTTTCCGCCGACGCCGGAGTGCCCGCTATCATTTTGCCCCCTCCACCACGCGCTTGCGCAGCTCGCCCGACACGTAGTCGAGCACGGAAACCACCACGATGATCAGCAGCAGCGTCATGCTGACCTGATCGTAGCGATCGAGTTTAATGTTGGTCATCAGCTCCTGGCCGATGCCGCCCGCCCCCACCAGCCCCAAAATGGTCGACTGACGGAAGTTGATCTCCAGCCGCATGAAGCTGTAGGAGAGAAACACCGGTTTCACCTGCGGCCACAGGCCAAAGCGCATGCGCTGCAGCGGCGTGGCGCCGCAGGCCGCCAGCCCGCGCACCGGTTTGTTGGAGGCGGTTTCGATCGATTCGTAGAACAGCTTGGTCAGGCTGCCGATGGTGTGCAGCGCCAGCGCCAGGAAGCCGGGAATGGCGCCGATGCCGAACGCCATCACGAACATCACCGCCCACGCCAGCTCCGGCATGGTGCGCAAAAACGCCACCAGCGTGCGGATCGCCAGCCGCACCGAGGCCGGGGTATAGGTGTTGCCGGCCGCCAGAAACGCCAGCACGGTCGCCACCAATACCGAGAAAATGGTCGCCGCCAGCGCCAGCTGCAGAGTCTCCCAGATCAGCGGCAGCTGGATGTTCAGGCGGTAACCCCAGTAGGCCAGCGAGCCTTCGGTGCGCCCGTCGGCGAACAGCAGAGGCCAATGCAGCGTCGGAACGGTTTCGGCCAGGTAGTCGAAGAAGTGCGGAATAGACACCCAGACGGTGTGCAGGTTGAACTCGGCGAGGTTGCCGGCGCCCAGGTACAGCACCACCAACCCGAGCGACCACAGCAGCGCTTCGCGCTTTTGCTTGCTGCGGATCCGTTGGTAATAGTGTGCGAAATCGGTATTCAAAAGAGGTCTTCCATCTTTATGGAACAAGGGGTTCAGCATGCTGAACCCCTTCATTCGGACGGCCGAGGCAGCCGGGAATTAACGGTCGCCTTTGGTCAGCTCGCGCTTCATATCGATGATGGTCTGGTATTCCGCCAGGGTGGTGTCGCCGATGTGTTGTTTGCCGCCCATCGCTTTGATAAAGCACTGGTGATCGTCTTTATCCAGCTTCTTGATGGCGGTGACCACTTTGGCCTTGAAGTCGGCCGGCAGCGAGTTGCTCACCAGGATCGGACCGTTCGGGATCAGCGGCGACTGCCAGATGATGCGGATCTGCTTCATCAGGTCCGGGTGATCCATGCGGATCATGCGAGTGAACGCGCCGCTGGTGTAGCCGGTGTTGTAGTCGCCGATCATCGACGCCCAGGTCACCGCGCCTTCGAACTGGCCGTTCAGCACGCCGAGGATGTCCTGCTCGTGGCCGCCGGAGAAGGTGACGCTGGAGAAGGTGTTGTTGTATTTGTTGTCGACCGTGCCGCCGAACAGCTTTTTAAACGCCTGGTTCGGGATCAGGAAGCCCGAGGTGGAATCCGGATCGGCGAAGCCGATGGCCTTGCCCTTCAGGTCTTCCAGTTTCTGGTACGGGCTGCCGGCCTTCACCACCACCACCGAGTGGTAGCCGCGCGACTGGTCGACGTCATCGACCGCGATGCCGACGATGTCTACCGCTTTCGGATCCTTGATGTAGACCGAGGCGAACGACGACGGCGACATGCTCAGCACCAGGTCAATCTTGCCGCCCAGCAGGCCCTGGATCACGCCGGAATAGTCGGACGAGTTGCGCAGCTTGGTATCGACGTTCAGCTCCTTGTCCAGGAACTGCTTCACGCACTGGTTATCGCCGATCTGCTGGGTGGCGTTCTGGCCGCCGAGAATGCCCAGGTTCAGCTCTTTCGGCGCATCCGCTGCGGCAGCATTAAATACCATCATCGCGCCGGCCATCAGGGTGGTCAGACTCAATACTTTTTTCATCAGGTGTGCCTTGTGTGTAAAGGGTAAAGGTCAAAAGTGCTTCAATGGATCTGATTGGCTTCTTCGCCATACAGCTGGTGCAGGATCCGTTCGTTCAGTTGCGAAGGATGCCCGTCAAACACGATCTTCCCGTGGGCGATGCCGATCACCCGCGAGCAATACTCTTTCACCAGTTCGACCGAGTGCAGATTCACCATCACCGCGATGCCGTCTTCGCTGATTTTCTGCAGCGCGTCCATGATGCGGCGGGTGTTTTTCGGATCGAGCGACGCGACCGGCTCATCGGCCAGCAGGATTTGCGGGTTTTGCATCAGCGCGCGGCAGATGGCGACGCGCTGCATCTGGCCGCCGGAGAGGTTCTCGGCGCGCTGCAGCGCATGCGGCAGCATGTTGAGCCACTGCAACAGCTCGATGGCGCGAGCGCGGTCGGCGTCATCGAACAGTTTGAAGAAGGATTTCAGGGTTGAAGTGTGGCTCAGACGGCCCAGCAGCACGTTGGTCATCACGTCCAGCCGCGGCACCAGGCAAAAGTCCTGGAAGATCATGCCGCAGCGCGCGCGCCACTGGCGCATCTGGCGGCCGGCCAGTTGCGCGATATCCTGCGCGATGCCGTCGTCTTCGAAGTGCAGCATCTCGCCGCAGCTGGAAGGAATGGTGCCGTTCAGAGTGTGCAGCAGCGTGGACTTGCCGGCGCCGGAACGGCCGATCACCGCCACGAATTCGCCGGCGTGCAGATCGAAATTGATGTCATCCAGCACGCGCTGCTGCGCTTTGTAGGCCTTGCCGAGTCCCTTTACCGATAATACTTTGCGGGATGCGGCGGCGTGCTGCCCTGGAAAGTCGTGCTGTGCCAATTTTAACAGTGCCTGAGCCATATGATTTCTCTGGTTTCAGTGGCTAATCATTATGGGCACCTATTAACGGATAAGTTTATGACAGTGGGATGATCGTTTTATGGCCGGGGCGTGACGCGTGCCGCCCCGGCGTTCGCCTCACGCCAGGGTGAAGAAGTCCAGCCTCAGCGCCGTCTTGACCTGCTGCAGCGTCTGCTGGCTGACCTGATGCGCGCGGCGGGTGCCCTGCTGCAGGATGCGCGTCAGCTCGCCTTTATCGGCGATGAATTCGGCGCGGCGGGTGCGGATCGGCTCAAGCAGGCTCTGCAGGCAATCCTCCAGCAGCCGTTTGATTTTCACGTCCCCCAACCCGCCGCGACGGTAATGCGCCTTCAGCTCCGCTACCAGCGCGGCGTCTTCGCAGAAGGCGTCCAGGTAGGTGAACACCATGTTGCCCTCCACCCGGCCGGGATCGCTGACGTTGAGATGGCCGGGGTCGGTGAACATGCTCATCACCGCCTTGTGCACCTCGTCGGCGCCAGCGCCAAGCTGGATGGCGTTGCCGCGCGATTTCGACATCTTGCCCTGCCCGTCCAGCCCCGGCAGACGCCCGACGTTGCTCAACAACGGCTGGCACTCCGTTAATATCGGTTGGCCGACGATGTGGTTGAAACGCCGCACGATCTCATTGGTTTGCTCCAGCATCGGCAGCTGATCCTCGCCGACCGGCACGTGGGTGGCGCCAAAGGCGGTGATGTCCGCCGCCTGGCTGACCGGATAAATCAAAAAACCGGCCGGCAGGCTGCGAGCGAAATCCTTCTCGGCGATTTCGTTTTTCACCGTCGGGTTGCGTTCCAGCCGCGCCACGCTGACCAGGTTGAGGTAGTACATCGTCAGCTCGGCCAACGCCGGCAGCGCCGACTGCAGGCAGATCGTGGTCTTGTGCGGATCGATGCCCACCGCCAGATAGTCGGCCACTACGTTGAGCACGTTGGCGCTGATTTTTTGCGGGTTGTTGCCGTTGTCGGTCAGGCCCTGCAGATCCGCCACCATCACCGTTTGGTTATGCTGGTGCTGCAGTTCGACGCGCTGGCGCAGCGAGCCGACGAAGTGGCCTAAATGCAGTGGGCCGGTGGCGCGATCGCCGGTAAGAATGGTGTAACTCATGACAGTGCTCCTGAAGGTCTGTAGACCGCCGGATCAACGCCACAAAAAATAATGCCGCCAAACCGGCGGCATTAAAAAGAGATGTGAATACTCGTGCCGCCTCAGAAGAGGCGCCACCATGACTGATTGTGGGTGGAGTGCATCGATATATTCATGCCATCAAGGTATACCCGCAGCGGCAGCGCGTCAATAGCCCGCCGCCGGCGCGTAAGACGGCGTTACACTCCGACATTTGCGTTCCTGGCCTGGCGCGCTAGGGTAAAACCTTCAACCTGAAAAAGGAGCGCATGATGAAGATCGGATTTGCCGGACTGGGTGGGATGGGCAGCGCCATGGCGGCCAACCTGTTGCAGGCGGGCTTCGCCTTAACGGTATGGAACCGTTCGCCGCAGGCGGCACAGCCGCTGGTGAGCGCCGGCGCGCGGCAGGCCGAACGGCCGGAACAGCTGGCCGATGCCGACGTGCTGATCACCATGCTGGCCGACGATGCCGCCACGCAACAGGTGGTGGTGGGCAGCGGGTTGCTGCAGCGGATGAAACCGGGCGCGCTGCATATCAATATGGCGACCATCTCGGTCGAACTCGCCAGGCGTTTGACGGCGCTGCATGAGGAACACGGCATCGGCTATCTCGCCGCGCCGGTGCTGGGGCGGGTCGACGTGGCGGCCGCCGGCAAGCTGAATATTCTGGCGGCCGGCGATAGCGGGCTCCTGAAGAAAGCGCAGCCGCTGTTCGATGCCCTCGGCCAGAAAACCTGGCACTTCGGTGCCGATCCGGCGCAGGCCAACGTCGTCAAGATCGCCACCAACTTTACGCTGGCCAGCGCCATTGAAGCGATGGCGGAAGGCAGCGCGCTGGTGCGCAACTACGGCGTGTCCGGCGCCGACTACCTGCAGATGCTGAGCGGCACCGTCTTCGCCGCCCCGGCCTATCAAGGCTATGGCGCGCTGATCGCCGCCGAGAAGTATTCCCCCGCCGGATTCCGGCTGGCGCTGGGGCTGAAGGACGTCGGGCTGGCGCTGGCTGCCGAGGCCGACAGCCATACGCCGATGCCGTTCGCCGGGGTGCTGAAAGACAATTTCCTCGACGCGATGGCGCAAGGGGATGCGGAGCTGGACTGGGCCGCGCTGGCCAAAGTGGCGGCGCGGCGGGCGGGCCTGAAATAACGAACGGGGGCGTTAGCCCCCGTTTTTCCGTTCTCAGAACACGATGTCCGCCGCGGGCACGGCGCGGATCGGCACGCCGAAGCTTTCGATATTCGACAACGTCTCGTTATGGTGGGTGCGGATCAGCAGACCGTCGGCATAGGGTTTGTCGTGGCAGGTGTGGGCATCCGCGGCCAGCGTCACCGGATAACCGTGCGCCGCCGCGCTGCGCACCGTGGTGTCGATGCAAAACGGCGTGGAGTAGCCGCAAACCACCAGCTGCGATACGCCGTGGGCGATCAGTAACGCGCCCAGCGAGGTGCGCAGGAACGAGTCCGGCGTGGTTTTATCCACCCGGTGATCGCCCGGCGCCACCTTTAGCGCCGCGAGCACTTGCCAGGCGGCGCTGCCGTGCCGCAGCTCATCGTCCGGCGTGTGGTGCTGAATCACGACAACCGGCACGCCCGCCAAGCGGGCGCGCTCGCTCAGCTGATTGATGCGCGCAACGGTGCCCGCGGCATCCGCCGGCGGCGGCGTAAACAATCCTTCCTGCACATCGATAATCAACAGCGCGGTGGTCATGGCGGCTCCCGAAGAGAAGATAAATAGCGTCAGCACACCGGCTGGCGCGGGCGGAAAATATGGTCGACGCCCTGCTCGCGCAGCCGGTTCACCAGATCGTGCCCGCCGTTCGGCGTGGCGTGCGCCAGTTGCCGCTCGGCGGTAAACACCGGGCTGGCCCAGAACAGGTTCACCGGATCGCCGTACTGCTGCGGCAGAGCCAGGTGCGCGCTATGCGGGTAGAAGGACGACGATAAAATATAACCCTCGTAGCCCAGCGGCGCCACGTCCGACTCCAGCGTATGCCCTTCGCCGATCCAGGTCAGCCGCGCCCATGGCGCGTGCGCGAAACCGGCCAGTGCGCTGGCCATCTGCACCGCGTTGTCTTCGGTCATGTATTGGCTGTCGATGGCGATCGCCATCTCCATGCGGCGATAGCGCGAAGCCTCGTCATTGAACAGGATCTCCACCCACGGCATCGGCCGGATGCTGACCCCCATGGTGAGGAAGTAATAAATGCCGTCGCGCTCGTGCTGGGTGATGGCCATCGGCGGCCACTTGCCCTGATCGATGGCGTAGTACTTCACCGAAGGGCCAAAATGCGGCTCATAGCGCGCCTGAAAATCGCGCTGCATCTTCGGCCACGGGTTGCCCTCTTCACGCTGCCAGCTGCGCCAGAACTGGCGGGTGCTCTCCGCCTGCGCATACTGGGTGTTGGTCGAGGCCGAGCCGAGCGGATAAGCCAGTGGGCTCTCCTTGATGCAGCTGGCGGAATAGCACACCGAATGGTCGATATACAGACTCCAGCCGGGGATCACCGCCAGCAGTTGGCCGTAATACCACAGGGCCGCGCCGTCGTCGCTTTCGCTCCACACCACCATCAGCCCTTCCGGGTTCAGCGGCGCTTCGCCTTCCAGGTTGCGGCAATACTCCGCCGCCAGCATCGGCGGCTGCCCTTGTTCCAGCGCGGCGCGATCTTCCTGCAGCGGCGCGGCGGCCAGGTTGCGCAGCCAGCAGGCGCGCACCTGATAGCGATCGCTGTAGGCTTCGGCGGGATAGATATAAAAATAGGCTGCCCGGTGATCTTGCTGAACCACCGCAACCAGCGTCTGGTTCTCATTGCTGACTTCAGCAAGTACGTATGACTCGTTCATATCACCTCAATAGGGTCAGGGCGCGGCAGAATCGGCTGCGCGCCAAAAATGGAATGTGGCTTTGCCCCCAAGTGTAAAACGCATTACTGGCCGGATCACCCGTAAAAGTCTCAAAAGCGTCCGTAAACGAAGATAAACAAAGGTTAATTATAGCGGCTGTGACTCATGACGGCTGAGTGATGCGCCGCACCGCGCGCTGATAGGAGCCGTTGCGCATCGACGCGCCCAGCACCTTGCCAAGGCCTGCGGCGCCCGTCCGCACCAGCCGCCGCCGCAGCGCGCCCGGATGAAAACCGAACTGCCGCTGCGCCCAATCGGGTAACAGATCGATGCCCGCCTGCATCACCACCCCTCCGAGTGGGCGCGCCAATACGCTCGGCGCCGGCGCTTTCAGCAGAATGCGCGCCACCTCTTGCGTGCGTTCATCGCAGACCAACTGGGGCCGCATTGCCTGCAGGTATTCTTCTATCTCCGCGCAGGACTGAGGAATTGCGGTCGCCCCCAGCGCGGCGGCCACGCGCGCCGCTTCGCGGTAGTATTGATCCTGCAAATCGCGGGAAAGATGGGGGTTGCGGTAGCGCAGGTGACTGGCCAGAAAACGGCTGCTCTCCGCGACGTGCACCCAGGTGAGCAGCGCCGGATCGCTGGCAGCATAAGGCGTGCCGTCGCTGCCGACGCCGGTCACCCGCAGATGGATAGCTTTGACTTTGGCGATCAGCCGCTCCGCCTCGGCGGTCGGGCCGAAGGTGGTGACCGACACGAACTGGCTGGTGCGGCGCAGGCGGCCAATCATATCGTCGCGGAAGTTGGAGTGATCCCACACCCCGGCCAGCGCCAGCGGGTGCAGCATCTGCAGCAGCAAGGCGCTGACGCCGCCGCACAGCATCGGGGTGAAATCGCGGTGTACCTGCCAGATGACCGACTGCGGGCCAAACAAGCCCGGATCGCCCGGCGGGTTCTCAAAATCGACGCCGCCGAGCGCCAGCCCGGTCAGGCTGAGCACCTGTTTTTCTATCGCTGCGCGTACCGCTTCCATCCTGCTGCCCTCTCGCTCATTCAGCGGCCAGTGTATCACGTGGCGGGCGCCCCATTACGCCCTGCGGCGGTTGAAAGCATTAACTTACTGAATTACAGTTGTTATACCGCTGGCAGAAAGGCGGGCCTATTCGATCCACTGCAGAGGCGCTTTGCAGGGCGTTAACCCACGTTAATTCGGCACTAACCCCACAAAACCTCTATCTAGTTTTTTTCCTCCAACTTAGATAGCAGAGAGTTCGATGATTACCATCAGAGCACGCGCGGCGGAAGACAACGCGCAATTGGCAGATATCTGGCTGCGTTCGGTGCGCGCCACTCACCATTTTTTAACCGAAGACAACATCGCGCAGCTGTTCCCGCTGGTGCTGAACGACTACCTGCCGGCGGTTAACGTCTGGGTGGCTGAAGAGCGGCCGGGGCACCCCTGCGGCTTTATCGGCCTGAACGGCAACAAGGTGGAGATGCTGTTTATCGACGCCGATCAGCGCGGCAAAGGGGTGGGCAAAGCGCTGCTGACCCACGCGGAAACGCTGCACGATGAACTGCAGCTGGACGTGAACGAGCAAAACCCGCAGGCCAGCGGTTTCTATCGCCACTACGGGTTTGTCATCACCGGCCGCTCGCCGCTCGACGGCCAGGGCAACCCGTTCCCGCTGCTGCACATGAAGCTGGATAAACGCTAGCCCTCCCGCCGGCCGCCCTGCGGCCGGTTTTCTCCCCCCTGTTTCACCCGCCGTTTTATATATCAAATCAGAATAAGTAATAGAATTTACATTCTTCCTGTCACTATAAACCCTCGGTAGGATTGCCCGGTATTCACCCGCAACAGAGGTTCCGTCCGCCACTCCCCGCCGGGTTGTGCCCGCCGAAAAGCCGAACGATCCCTGTCCGGCGCACCGAGCTCTGGACGGAATGCTGTGAAGCATCGATAAGGATCCGCTTCGCTATGATCGTTCTTTCGAACGTTTGCAAAACTTTTGACAGCACACAGGGCCGCGTCGTGGCGGTAGACAACGTCAGTCTGGCGGTAGAGGCCGGGCAAATTTACGGCATCATCGGCTACAGCGGCGCCGGCAAAAGCACGCTCATCCGCCTGCTTAACGGCCTGGAAACGCCCACCAGCGGCCGCATTGACGTAGGCGGCTTCGATATCGCCCGCGCCAAAGGCAGCCACCTGCGCCAGGCGCGCCTGAAAATCAGCATGGTATTTCAGCACTTCAACCTGCTGTGGTCGCGCACCGTCAGCCAAAACATCGCTTTTTCCATGCAGATCGCCGGCGTGCCCAAGGCGCAGATTGCGCCGCGCGTGGCGGAACTGATCGCGCTGGTCGGCCTGCAGGGGCGCGAAGACGCCTACCCGTCGCAGCTCAGCGGCGGCCAGAAACAGCGCGTCGGCATCGCCCGCGCGCTGGCCAATAACCCGAGCGTGCTGCTGTGCGACGAGGCCACCTCGGCGCTCGATCCGCAGACCACCGACGCCATTCTCGACCTGCTGCTGGACATCAACCGCCAGCTGAAATTGACCATCGTGCTGATCACCCACGAGATGCACGTGGTGCGCAAAATCTGCCACCGCGTGGCGGTGATGGAAAACGGCCGCATCGTCGAAGAAGGCCCGGTGCTCGACGTGTTCACCCGGCCGCAGCAGCCGATCACCCGGCAGTTCGTCAAACAGGTGTCACAGTATGCGGACACCGAAGAGAGCTTCAACCCGCTGCTCATCGCCCACCTGCCGGGGGCGATTTTCAAGCTGACCTTCGTCGGCGTGCAAACCCATCAGGCGGTGATCTCTGAAGTGATCCGGCGCTATGCCCTGACCGTCAACATTCTGCACGGCAAGATCAGCCACACCCTCAACGGTTCGTTCGGCGAACTGTATATCCACGCCGAAGGCAACGAACAACAAGTCGCCGACATGCTCAACCTGCTGCACGAAAGAGACATCGCCGTCGAGGTTATCCAACATGATTGAATCCCTGTTCCCCCACCTGCGTCTGGATCAACTGTGGGACGCCACCTGGGAAACGCTGTACATGACCGGCATCGCCGGTTTGGCCACGCTGGTGCTGGGCATCGTGCTCGGCGTGCTGCTGTTTTTAACCTCGAAGGGCCAGCTGTGGCAGAACCGGGCGGTCTACTCGCTGATCTCCGTGTTGGTCAACGTCTTCCGCTCCATTCCGTTCATCATTCTTATCGTGCTGCTGATCCCGTTCACCAAGTCGCTGATCGGCACCATTCTCGGCGCGGACGCGGCCCTGCCGGCGCTGATCGTCGGCGCGGCGCCGTTCTACGCCCGGCTGGTGGAGATCGCGTTGCGCGAGGTCGACAAAGGGGTGATCGAAGCGGCGCGCTCGATGGGCGCCAAAAACCGCACCCTGATTTTCCGCGTATTGCTGCCGGAGAGCTCGCCGGCGCTGGTTTCCGGCATCACCGTCACCCTGATCGCGCTGGTGAGCTACACCGCGATGGCCGGGGTGATCGGCGCCGGTGGCCTGGGCAACCTGGCCTATCTGGAGGGGTTCCAACGCAACCACAGTGACGTGACGCTGGTGGCGACGCTGACGATTCTGCTGATCGTTTTCGTCATTCAGTTCATTGGCGACACCCTGACAAGAACGCTCGATAAACGTTAATTAACCAAGGAAAACGATGATGAAAAAGCACCTACTGATGTTGGCTTTCGCCTCTGTCGCCACCCTCGCCTCTTACGGCGCCGCCGCCGCGACCAAGCTGGTGGTCGGCGCCTCCAACGTGCCGCACGCCGAGATCCTCGAACAGGCCAAACCGATACTGGCGAAGGAAGGCATCGATCTGCAGATCAAGCGCTTTCAGGACTACATCCTGCCGAACACCGCGCTGGCCAGCCACGACATCGACGCCAACTACTTCCAGCACGTGCCTTACCTGAACTCGGTGCTGAAAGACCACGCCGACGACAAGAGCTACGACTTCGTCAGCGCCGGCGCGATCCATATTGAGCCCATCGGCATCTACTCGAAGAAGTACAAGAGCCTGAAAGATCTGCCGGAAAACGGCAAAATCATCATGCGCGACGCGGTGGCGGAAGAAGGCCGCATCCTGTCTATTTTTGAACGGGAAGGGGTGATCAAGCTGAAACCGGGGGTGAGCAAGGTGGACGCGCGCATCACCGACGTGGTGGAAAACCCGAAACACCTGAAGTTCCAGGCCAACGTTGAGGGCGCGCTGCTGCCGCAAATGTACAACAACGACGAAGGCGACGCGGTAGTGATCAACGCCAACTACGCCATCGACGCCGGGCTGAATCCGACCAAAGATCCGATCGCGGTCGAAAGCGGCGAAAACAACCCATACGCCAACATCATCACCGTGCACAAGGCCGACGTGAACAAGCCGGAGATTGTGGCGCTGGTGAAGGTGCTGCACTCCAAGCCGATTCAGGACTTTATCCGCGAGAAATACCAGGGCGCGGTGATCCCGGTCAATCAGTAATCGGTTACACGGCCCGGTAAAAGCCGCAATGCCGCTCACTTAAGCCTGAGTGGCATTTTTTTATCCAGCCTCTGGGCGTTCTGTGCAGGGGAATTGCCGTAAATGTCCGCATTTCTCTGTGGCCAATATGAACGGCAATTGGAGGGGCCGCGCCTTCGGCCCCTGGCTCGGTCGAGGAGCGTGAGCCACATGGGGCATCTCACTTTTATCGACCGAAAATGTCACGAACGCCTGCAGAAAAACGCTAACTGATCAGCATTGCGGTAAAAGCCGGGCCGGTTGTTACACCTTATTGCCAATCTGGCTGAGCCGTGGCCACACCAGCATCAACGCCTCCAGCAACCGCAGCAGATCGCTCCGGCTTGCCCCTTCGCGCGCCTGCACCGACATGCCTTCAATGGTGCAAATCACGTATTTCGCCAGCAGTACGGTGTCGGTTTTCGCCAGCAGTTCGCCCTGCTGCACCTTGCGATCGAAGCAGGCTTTCAGCGCCGCTTCCTGCGCATGATGCTTCCTGCGCAGCATCTGGGCGACGTCATCGGACGCCGACGACAGCGCGGCCGAGGCGCACACCATGAAACAGCCTGACGGCGTATCGGGATCGGTAAACACTTCGACGGAAGAGCGCACGTAGGCTTCGACGATCTCGGCCACCGGCAGATCCTGCTCCAACAGTTGGTTGGTGCAGGTGGTGTATTTTTGCAGATAGCGTTCCACCGCCGCGCGGAACATCCCTTCCTTGTTGCCGAACTCCGCATACAGCGTCGGCGCCTTGGCGCCGGTCACTTCCACCAGATCGGCCAGCGAGGTGGCTTCATAGCCGTGCCGCCAGAACAGATCGAGCGCGCTTTCCAGCGCCCGATCGCGATCAAATTGTTTCGGTCTGCCGCGGCTTTTTTTGCCGCAGACCGCTTCATTGATGCCCATCGTTCCTCTCCTATCCCGCTCCACGGCAGGGTTAGCACAAATAACTTAACGATCATTATAAAAAAATATTGCGCCCTCGTCGAGAACCGATTAGCATTTAGTTATCGATCGTTAAGATAATTTAGCGAAGCAGATTAACCCCCTCTATTTACCGTTATCGGAAAGGAAATAACATCATGAAAAACTTAAAATTAACCTTAGCAGCTCTCACTCTGGCCAGCGTTTCCTTCGGCAGCTTCGCCGCTGATTTGGTCCAGAACCAACCGGCAGACCAGCAGAAAGTGGGCGTCATCACCGTCAGCGGCGCATCCGATCTGACCTCGCTGGAAAGCAGCCTGGCCGCCAAAGCCGATCAGGCCGGTGCCAAATCCTTCCGCATCATCGGTGCCGGCGGTAACAACCAACTGCATGGCACCGCAGAAATCTATCAATAACAAGGTATTAAACCAGCGGATCGCGAGAAATTCTGCTCCCGACGCCAGGGCGTTAAAAAAAATTAATTAACGAGCATTAAAAAAATACTTGCAATCCGTCAAACCGGCATCTAACATTAAATTATCGATCGTTAATTAATTTAACGACCTTACAAAACTAACATCGTAAAGAACAAAGATAGGAAATAAGACCATGAAAAACCTGAAAATGACCATCGCCGCCATCGCACTGGCTTCCGTCTCCTTCGGCAGCTTCGCCGCCGAACTGGTCAACGCTCAACCGGCCGATCTGCAAAAAGCCGGCGTCGTCAGCGTCAGCGGTGCTTCCGACCTGAGCAGCCTGGAAAACAAACTGGCGGCCAAAGCCGACGCAGCCGGCGCCAAATCCTTCCAGATCATCGCAACTACCGGCGACAACAAATTGCACGGTACCGCGATCATCTACAATTAATTGCCACACCGGCAATCGCGCAAAAGGGCGGCTCAGGCCGCCTTTTGTTTGTTTTGATGCCAACGTTCTGTTGTAAGCTGTAGCAACCTTTTCTTGCTGAGCCGAGCAACGCCATGACTCCCCTGCTGTTTCACAAATATCACGGCCTGGGCAACGACTACCTGGTTTGCCACCGTTCGGTCGCCGATCGTCTGAGCCAGGAACAGATCCGCCTGCTGTGCCACCCGCATTACGGCATCGGTTCCGACGGCCTGCTGATCGACAGCGGCGACGCCGTCAATCCCACCCTGCGCATCATCAACCCGGATGGCTCCGAAGCGGAGAAAAGCGGCAACGGCCTGCGTATCTACGCGCGGTATCTGTTCGACAGCGAGCGCGTGGGGCATCAGCCGTTTCTGGTGCATACCGCCGGCGGCGACGTGCGTTGCCAGGTGGCGGAAGACGCGCATCAGATAACCGTGGAGATGGGGCGCGCCAATTTCAGCCCGGCGGCGCTGCCGGCCTTGATCGATCTGCCGGAGGCACTGAACTATCCGCTGCCCCTGATGGAGGAGACGTTAAGCGTTTCGCTGGTGTCGATGGGCAACCCGCACTGCGTGGTGCCGGTGGAAAAACTGGATCTGGCGCAGGTGCATCGGCTCGGACCGCAGATTGAACGCCATCCGCTGTTCCCGAAACGCACCAATGTACAACTGGTGGAAGTGGTCGATCGCCAGACGCTGCGCATCGGCATCTGGGAGCGCGGCGCCGGTTTTACCCTCGCCTCCGGCAGCAGCAGCTGCGCCGCCGCCAGCGTGATGCGCAAGTTGGGACAAGTCGACGATCGGGTTAGCGTGCGGATGCCGGGCGGCGAACTGCAAATCGCCTTCAGCGGCGATTTTCAGGTCAGCATGCGCGGACCGGTGCATAAAATCGCCACCCTGACGCTGGACGAAGATTGTTTTGCCGGCGGCGCGGGGCTGTTTACGGGATCCACCCCAGCAGCCTGAACCACAGATAATCCAACGGCACCAGCAGCGCAAAACTGAGCGCGGCCAACAGCAGGCACAGCTTTAGCCCTTCGCGCGCCGGCACTTTGCCCATCCCCATCGCCACCACGATCGGCGAGGCCTGATACGGCAGCAGCGGCGTGGCGTAACCGATCACCTGGGTCATCAACACCGTCAGCAGCGGCAGACCGCTGCCCGCGGACAGCGCCTGCGCCAGCGGGGTAAACAGCGCCGGCACGCCGTTGGCGGTCACCACGAAATTCAGCAACGCGGTGATCCCCACCAGCGAACCGAATGCGGTGAACGGTTTGCCGTGCAGATCCGGCATCATCGCCAGCAGCGCACCGCCCAGCCGATCGCCAAGCCCCGAGTGGCTGACCAGCGCAGTCAGCCCCAGGATCCCCGCCACGTAGATGCAGGTGCGCACGTTAACCCCGGCGGCGAACTGCTCGCCGTTGAGAAACCCGATACGTGGCAACAGGCAGAAGCAGGCCGCCGCCAACCCGATCCAGGCGGGGGCGATGCCGTGCCAGCTGTCGGTCATCCACAGCAACACCGTGGCACCCAACAGTGCGATCAGCCGCCATTCGGCGGCGCTGAGCGGGGTTTGCGCCGCCTCGGCCGCCACCGGCTGCGGCCGCGCACGGAACAGGCCGCAGATGCACAGCGTCAGCAGCGCGCCTTTGGCGATCCCGAGCACCGGGGCGTGCAACAGCAGGTAGGAAAGATAAGCGAAGTGGCTGCCGTAGGCGCTTTCCGCCGCGCCGCTCATCACCAGGTTGGGCACGTTGGCCGGCAGGATGCTGGCGGAGAGCTGGAAGGTGCCGAACCCCACCGCCAGCGCCAAACCGATGCGGCCGCGCGAGCCCTCCACCAAACCGGCGCGATCGGCCAACGCCATGACGATCGGCATCAGCAGCGTAATGCGCCCCATGTTGGAAGGCATGACAAACGCCAGCGCGTAGCTTATCGCCACCACCCCGCCCACCAGGCGGAGCCAGGAGCCGGCCAGGTGCGGCAAGAGCCGGTTGGCCAGGCGATCCGCCAAACCGGTGCTGCGGATGGCGGTGCCCAGCACAAAACCGCTGAGCACCAGCCAGAATGCGGAAGACGCGAAACCGGAAAAGGTCACCGCGGCAGGCGCCAGTTGCAACACCATCACCGCCGCGAAGAACAGCAGCGCGACCAAATACTCCGGCAAGCGGGCGCTGGCCCATAGCGCGATGACCACCAGCGTGACCAGCGCGGACAGCGCCATCGGATCCCCCAGCATAGTTTCCTCCCTGATAAAACGTTGTGATTGTTATCAAACGGTTAACAGGGTGGCACAAGGCGCGGGCGCTAACCTTGAAACCGCTCACATATCGCCGTTCTTCAGATTTTTCAGCATGCACACGTTGCAACCGTGATGGCCGGTGTTGCCGCGCCGTTCCGTCAGCAGCGTGAATCCCAGCGCGTAGTACAACCCGATCGCCTCTTTCAACTGTTCGGTGGTTTCCAGGTAGCAGTAGCGATACCCCGCCGCCCGCGCCGCCTTCAGCGCCTGCACCACCATATAGCGCGCCATACCCAGCCCACGCGCGCCGGGTTTGAAGAACAGCTTCTGCAGCTCGCAATAGCCGGGCTCTTCGCCCGCCAGCGGCGCCATGCCGACGCCCCCCACCACCTGCCCGTCCCGCTCCAGCACCCAGTAGTGGCCGCCGTTGTCGCGATACAGGCCGGTCAGCCGATCGAGATCCGGATCGTGCAGGCTGACGCCTTCCATCTTGTCCATGCCGTACTCACGAAACACGTCGCGAATGATCGCCGCCATCGCCGCATCGTCGCGCGCGGCGATCGGCCGCACCCGCAGGTTGGCGTCGCGCTGTTTGCGTGCGCTGCGCAGCGCCGCGGTCATCTTTTTCATCGCCGCGGTGGTGCTCGCCAGCTCATCGTCGTTCAACTGCGCCAGCGCCGCCTGCATAAAACCGTCGGCGTCGCTCTCGATGCCGGCCAGCGCCTTGCCGCCGTTTTTACTCAGCCGATGCAGGTTGTGCCGCTTGTCATCCGGATGATCCACCGTTTCTATCACGCCGGCGGCGACCAGACTGCGCAGCGCCCGGCTGGCGCTGGCCTTGTCGATGCAAAGCCGGGCCGCCAGCTCGGTGACGCCCAGCGGCTGCTCGCTGACTTCAATCATCAGATGGATCTGCAGCGGCGAAAAGCGCGAGCCGTTGCTCTGCTTGTTCAACATGCCGAATTCTCTGACCAAACTGCGCGCCAATGCTCTGAAATCCCTGATGTTCACGACGTTATGCTCCCCTGTTCTTCCACCTTCACGCTAGGTTGGATGGATTATTGGTTGATAGTGTTACCTAATTTCGAACATAACGATAACGCATAAACAATTGCGAATGAATAACCAACGGGGCACCTGAATATGTCAAAATATTTCACTCACAAGAACTTAAAACCAAAAAAATAATCACTTTAAAAATTAAAACTCAAATTAAAATTTAAAATTAAAATAAAAAACCAATTAAAATGAGCGCAAAAACAGCAAACCTTGAAATAGCAAAAAATAAAATAAATATCTATTTGAAAAATAAAATATAAAAATTAAAACGTGAAAACTTGATAGCAACAACTTAACCGCTATCTGGTCAACGTCGGTTACATATTTACGCCTGCCTTCGCACGCCTCCCTGCACCATTGTCCCTTTTGCCAAAAGTAGCCCATGCTTTAACTGCTCCTCTCCTTCTGGCTAACCGGGACGCTGGCTCATGACGAAAAAAACCACCCTGCTGCAATTCTTTCACTGGTACTACCCCGACGGCGGCAAACTGTGGCAGGAGGCCGCCGAGCGCGCCCCGCACCTGGCCGAACTGGGCATCACCGACCTGTGGCTGCCGCCCGCCTGCAAGGGCGCTTCCGGCGGCTACTCCGTCGGCTACGATACATACGATCTGTTCGATCTCGGCGAATTTGACCAGAAAGGCAGCGTGGCCACCAAATACGGCGACAAGGCGGCGCTCGAACACGCCGCCAATACGCTGCGCGAACACGGCGTGGGGGTGCTCTACGACGTGGTGTTCAACCACAAGCTCGGCGCGGACGAGAAAGAACAGGTACACGTGTTCAAGGTGGACGCCAACAACCGCAACGACATCGACGACCAGGGCTTCGACGCGCTGGCCTACACCCGCTTCACCTTTCCCGGCCGCCAGGGCGTGCATTCCGAGTTTATCTGGGATTACACATGCTTCAGCGGCGTCGATTACGTTGAGCAGCCGGACGACAAAGGGGTGTTCAAAATCGCCAACGACTATGGCGACGACGGCTGGAACGATCAGGTCGACGACGAAAAAGGCAACTACGACTATCTGATGGGGGCCGACGTGGAGTTCCGCAATGCCGCCGTGACGGAGGAGCTCAAATACTGGGCGCGCTGGCTGTTGGAAAGCCTGCCGTGCGACGGCTTCCGCCTGGACGCCGCCAAACACATTCCCGCCTGGTTCTTCAAAGAGTGGGCGGATCACGTGCGCGGCAGCGCACAGCGCGACCTGTTTATCGTCGCCGAATACTGGTCGCACGATCTGAGTGCGCTGCAACAATACATCGAGCTGGTGGACGGCAAGGTGATGCTGTTCGACGTGGCGCTGCACCTGAAGTTTCATCAGGCGTCGAAACAGGGCGACGGCTTCGACATGGCGCAGATCTTCACCGATACCCTGACCGCCGCCGATCCGGCCCACGCGGTAACGCTGGTCGCCAACCACGACACCCAGCCGTTGCAATCGCTGGAAGCGCCGGTAGAACCCTGGTTCAAACCGCTGGCCTACGCGCTGATCCTGTTGCGCGAACAGGGCGTGCCCTGCGTGTTTTACCCCGACCTGTATGGCGCCAGCTACCGCGACAAGGGGCGCGACGGCGGCGAGTACCAGATTGACATGCCGGCGATCCCGGAGCTGGAGAAGCTGATTGCCGCCCGCCAGCGTTTCGCCAACGGCCCGCAAACCGACTACTTCGACGACAGCCACTGCGTGGCCTTCAGCCGCGCCGGCACCGCCGAGGCCCCCGGCTGCGTGGTGGTGCTGACCAACGGCGGCGAGAGCGGCAAGACCGTCGCACTGGGCGCCGATTTGGCGCACATCGCCTGGCGCGATTTCCTCGGCAACCGTCAGGAAGAAATCACCACCGACGACCAGGGCAGCGCCCATTTCCCGGTCAACGCCGGCGGCGTCAGCGTTTGGGTGCCGGCCGCCAGCCTGTGAGCGCCCGCCGCCGCGTAATGATGACGCGGCGGCAAAACTAATGTTTGCCTTTCGGGTCTAACTTACGCTATCAACTGCGCAAGCCATTCACACCGGAGCCTAAATAGGGTACAAGGCTGCATGAAAATTCCAAAACGACTCCAGCCGCTGGTTGATGACGGGTTAATCGACGACGTCATCCGCCGGTTGAAAAGCGGCAAAGAAGCCGACGTGTTTATCGTGCGCTGCGGCGATGAGATCCGCTGCGCCAAAGTGTACAAAGAGGCCGAGAAGCGCAACTTCAAGCAGGCCGTTCACTATCAGGAAGGGCGCAAGGTGCGCAACAGCCGCGACGCGCGCGCCATGAGCAAAGGCTCCAAATTCGGCCGCCAGCAGCAGGAAGAAGCCTGGCAAAACACCGAAGTGGACGCACTGTATCTGCTGGCCAAGGCCGGGGTGCGGGTGCCGCAGCCGGACATCTGCCTGGACGGCGTGCTGCTGATGGAGCTGATCACCGACGAAGAAGGCCTGGTGGCGCCGCGCCTGAGCGATGTCATCCTGACGCCGGAACAGGCGCGCGCCGATCACGCCCTGATGATGAACTACGCGGTGCGCATGCTGTGCGCCGGGCTGGTGCATGGCGACCTGTCGGAATTCAACGTGCTGATGGATAAAGACGGGCCGGTGATCATCGATCTGCCGCAGGTGGTGGACGCCGCCGCCAACAACCACGCCAAAAGCATGTTCGAGCGCGATATCGGCAATCTGGCCGAGTATTACGGCCAGTTCGCGCCGGAGCTGCGCGACAGCCAATACGCCAAAGAGATTTGGGCGCTGTATCAGGAAGGCAACCTGACACCGGACAGCACTCTCAGCGGCCGGTTCAGCGAAATCCAGAAACGCGCCGACGTCGGATCGGTGCTGGAAGAGATCCAGGCCGCCGGCGAGGAACACCAGCGCCGCATGATGGCGCGCAACGCGGAAGAGTAACGCGCCGCGCTATTCGACGCGAAACACGTCCGGCCGCTGCGGCGTCGCCGCCTCGTGATAGATATCCCCCAGATAGCCGGCGATCTCCTCTTCGCGCAGATCGGCCGGCAGCACGATATCGTGACTGGGGGCATATTTGCGCTCCGGCAACGTCACGCGGAACAGCCGCCATTCGTCCCCGATGCGCTTCACGCCCAGCAGACGGCCGAACACGTTAAAAATCATCATCCGCCATTCCCTCTCTCGTCGCTTTCAGGCTATAACACTGTGATGCCGCCGCAGTGAAAAGGAAAGCGTATGAGTGAAAAAACGCCGCAGTTCTGGCGCGATCCGCAGTTGCCGTTCGTCGAAGCCCGCGCCATCGCGGATGGCCGCCAGGTGTGTTACAGCCTGCACAGCCACGAATTCTTTTCCATCGGCGCCATCACCGGCGGCGTCAGCACCTATGTCAACGGCGAGCGGCGCATGCAGGTCAGCGCCGGCGATTTGGTTGTCATCAACCCGCAGCAGGCGCATGCCTGCAACCCCATTGCCGAACGCCGTTGGTCGTACATCATGTTCTATCTCGATCTCGCCTGGCTCGGCGCGCTGCAGCAGGAGCTGCTCGGCGGCGACGGCGACCGTTTTGTTCCGTTCAGCCAGCCGCTCAGCCGCGATCCGGCGCTGTTCCACGGCCTGAACCAGCTTTATGCGCTGCTGACGGATCCGCTGTGCTGCGCGCTGGAAAAACAGATCGCCATGGTGGAGTATTTCAGCGCCCTGCAGCTCGGGCTGGGCGATGTCCGCCAGCCGGAGACACCGTCGCATACCCGACTGGAAGCGGCGGCGGCGTTTATCGACGCGCACTGCACCCGGCCGCTGACGCTGGACGACATTTGCCGCGCCGCCGCGCTGTCCCCTTCTTACCTGATCCGCGCCTTCCGCCAGCGCTACGGCATGACGCCGCACGCCTATCTGGTCAACCGCCGCGTGCAGCACGGCCATCGGCTGTTGAAGAGCGGCCTGCCGATCGCCGCAGCCGCCAGCGAAAGCGGCTTTGCCGATCAGGCGCACTTCCAGCGCACCTTCAAGCAGCTGCTGGCCGCCACGCCGGGGCAGTATCAAAAACCTTCCGCCAGCAGATAGCAGGCGCTGGCCGCCAACAGCAGCGCCATCGCCCGGTTGAAACGCCGCACGTTGCGCGCCTGCCTGAGCAGGCCACGCAGCATCGCGCCGACATAGGCCCAGCAGGCCACCGAGGCATAGCAAATCACGAAGTAGAGCCCGGCGAACTGCCACAGCAACAGCATATCGCCGTCGCCGACAAAGGCGCCGAGGCTGGCCACCGACGCCAGCCACGCCTTGGGGTTCAGCCATTGCATCAGCGCGCCGTACCAACAGGAAGGCGCCCGCGCCGCGCCGTTGCCCAATCTGCCGTCGTCAAACGCCAGCCGGTAGGCCATAAACAGCAGGAAGGCCACGCCGGCCCACTGAATCAAGCGGGTCAATGCCGGCCACAGGATCAGCAGCTGGTGCATGCCCAATCCCAGCAGCACCAGCAACAGGGTAAACCCCAGCGTAGCGCCGAACACGTGGCGCTGGGTCGCGCCAAAGCCGAATTGCGCCCCGGCGCTCAAGGCGACGATGTTGACCGGGCCGGGAGTGATGGAGGCCGCCAGCGCAAACGCGGCCATGGAAAGGTAGATGTTCATGATGGGCACCTGAGAAAGTATTCACAGGCGCCAGAATGCCGGCCGCCGCCGACAACGTATTGAACAGAATTGCCCTGTTCGGTTTAACGCGCGATCGCCGCCCGACGGCGCGGCAGCCCGAAGGTGTTGACCGCCATGCCGGCCAGCACCAGCAATGCGCCGCCGAACTGCGCCGGCGACAGCGCTTCGTCCAGCAGCAGCCAGGCGGCGAACAACCCGACCAGCGGCACCAGCAGCGTCAGCGGCGCAACCCGCCAGGTTTCATAGCGCCCCAGCAGGCTGCCCCACACCGAATAACCGAACAGCGTGGCGGCGAACGCCAGATAGGCAACCGCCAGCCAGGTGCCGACCTGCACATGACTCAGGCTGCTTAGCACCGCCTCAGGGCCGTCGAACAGCCAGCTGCAAGCCAGGAACGGCACGACCGGGATCGGCGCGCTCCACACCACCAGCGATAAAATATTACGCTGCGGGAAACCGGCCAGGATCTTCTTGTTGGTCAGGTTGCCCAGCGCCCAGGAAAACGCCGCCGCCAGCGTCAGCAGCAGGCCCGCCAGGGGGACCGCGCCGCTGCCCGGCTTATGCAGGCTGGCCTGCGCCAGCACCAGCATGCCGCCGCTGGCGATAGCGATGCCGACGAAATGGTTGACGCGCAGCTTTTCGCCCATCAGCACGACACCCAACAGCAAGGTGAAGAACACCTGCGCCTGCAGCACCAGCGAAGCCAGCCCCGCCGGCATCCCCACCTTGATGGCGACGAACAGAAACGCGAATTGCGCGAAGCTCATGGTCATGCCATACAGCAGCAGCCATTTCCACGGGATAGTCGGACGCGGGATAAAAAAGATCGCCGGCAACGCCACCAGCAAAAAACGCATCCCGGCCAGCAGAAACGGCGGCATGCCCTGTAAACCGAACTTGATCACGACGAAATTCACGCCCCAGATCACCACCACCAACAGCGCCAACAGCCGATCGCGCAATGTCATCCTCGCCCCGCTTATCCCATTGAAAATTCGCTTTAGCTTGCAGGTTACAACCAAACCGGGCGCATGGACACCGGCAAACGCCGGCGATTATTCCGGCATCAGGCCGATAAAGGTGGTCTTCTTGCGCGGGCCGGTCATCAGCGCTTCCAGCTTCTCCACGCACTGCAGGTAGTGCGGGGTCTGCTTGTGCGCCGCCACCGCCTGCTCGTCGCGATAAGCTTCGTAGATGTAAAACCGCGTCGGAATCTGTTCATCCTGCAGCACGTCGAAGCGCAGGTTGCCCGGCTCTTCGATTGCCCCCCGATGATTGGCGCGGAAAACATCGATAAATTCGTCGATTTTGTCCTGTTTAACGTTGATCTCAACCAATGTGACGTGCATGGCAACTCCTTGTTTAAACGGCGTACCGCAAAATGACTCTTTCCAACCATAGGTTTATTCCCGTCGATTGCCCGCCGCAACGGCAATTTTGCCGCCTGGCTCACAAATCGCATCGGCGACGCCCACTCCTTCCCCGGCGGGGTAAGGCGGTGGCATCTATAGTTAACACTCCTCCCCCTGAGAGCATAGGCTATGGATAACTACTTGATGGCGCTGGACGCAGGAACGGGCAGCATTCGCGCGGTGATCTTCGATGTGGCGGGCAACCAGATCGCGCACGGCCAGGCGGAGTGGCAACACCTGGCGGTGTCGGGCGTGCCCGGCTCGATGGAGTTTGACCTCAGCCGCAACTGGCAGCTGGCCTGCCAGTGCATTCGCCAGGCCTTGCAGCGCGCCGGGCTGACGGCGCAGGCGATACGCGCGGTGGCCTGCTGCTCGATGCGTGAAGGCATCGTTCTGTACGACCGCAACGGCGTGCCGATCTGGGCCTGCGCCAACGTCGATGCGCGCGCCAGCCACGAAGTCAGCGAGCTGAAAGAGCTGCACAACCACGGCTTCGAACGCGAGGTGTATCAATACTCCGGCCAGACGCTGGCGCTGAGCGCCATGCCGCGCCTGCTGTGGCTGGCGCACCATCGTCCGGACATCTACCGCCAGGCGGCGACGCTGACCATGATCAGCGACTGGCTGGCCAACATGCTCAGCGGCGAGCTGGCGGTCGATCCTTCCAACGCCGGCACCACCGGCATGCTGGATCTGACCAGCCGCGACTGGCGGCCGGCGCTGCTCGACATGGCCGGGCTGCGCGCCGATATTCTGTCGCCGGTGAAAGAGACCGGCAGCGTGCTGGGGCGCGTCACCGAACAAGCGGCGCAGGAGAGCGGGCTGCTGCGCGGCACCCCGGTGGTGATGGGCGGCGGCGACGTGCAGCTCGGTAGCCTGGGGCTCGGCATCGTGCGCGCCGGGCAGACGGCGGTGCTCGGCGGCACCTTCTGGCAGCAGATCGTCAACCTGCCGGAGCCGGCCATCGATCCGGAGATGAACATTCGCATCAACCCCCACGTCATTCCCGGCATGGCGCAGGCGGAATCCATCAGCTTCTTTACCGGCCTGACCATGCGCTGGTTCCGCGACGCTTTCTGCGCGGAGGAAAAATTGCTGGCGGAGCGGCTGGGGGTCGATGCCTACAGCTTGCTGGAAGAGATGGCGGCCAGGGTGCCGCCGGGTGCCTACGGCGTGATGCCGATCTTTTCCGACGCCATGCATTTCAAAACCTGGTACCACGCGGCGCCATCGTTCATCAACATGTCGATCGATCCGGAACGTTGCAACAAACAGACGCTATTCCGCGCGCTGGAGGAGAACGCCGCCATCGTCTCCGCCTGCAACCTGGAGCAAATCGCTGCCTTCTCCGGCGTGCAGGCGCGCTCGCTGGTGTTCGCCGGCGGCGGGGCCAAGGGCAAGCTGTGGAGCCAAATCCTCAGCGACGTCACCGGTTTGACGGTGCGGGTGCCGGTGGTCAAAGAGGCCACCGCGCTGGGCTGTGCGATCGCCGCCGGCGTCGGCGCCGGGCTGTACGAGTCGCTGGCCGAAACCGGTGAGCGCCTGGTGCGCTGGGAACGTGAGTATCAGCCGGACATGGCCCACCACGCGCTGTATCAGGAACAGAAAGAAACCTGGCGGCAGGTTTACGCCGATCAGCTGACGCTGGTGGATAGCGGCCTGACCACTTCGCTGTGGAAAGCGCCAGGGCTGTAAACGCTACGCGGCATTCGGTCATAACCTTATGCCGTTTTATTCATTTCCCCTCAGCGCGGCGCAAGCCGCGTTTCCACTCGCCGCCGGCGATTGTTTCCCCTCAGAAACAGTGTAACCACCGCAAACGGATTTATCCGCGGCTTCGGCCTGCCGTAGATTGTGATTTCGGTCACACCGCGCCCCGAGCGCGGCCTGCGCATTCACCCAAGACGAGCGGCATTATGCTGAATAATAAAGATAAACCTGCATCATCCCCGTGGCCGGCGATCTTCTCGCTGACGGTCGCCTGTTTTGTCATGGTCACCACCGAGTTTCTGCCGATCGGCCTGCTGACCAACATCGCCCCTTCGCTCGGCGTCAGCACCGGCACTGCCGGGCTGATGGTCACCATGCCCGGCATCGTGGCGGCGGTGGCCGCCCCCGCATTGAGCCTGATTTCCGGCCGCCTGGATCGGCGTTTACTGATGCTGGGGCTGTCGCTGCTGCTGATCGTCTCCAACCTGGTGGCGGCGCTGGCGGTTAACTTCCCGATGATGCTGTTGGGCCGCGTGCTGCTGGGCATCTGCGTCGGCGGCTTCTGGTCGTTCGCCGCCAACTACGGCCGCCATCTGGTGCCGGAAGCCAGCCAGGGCCGCGCCACCGCGCTGATCCTCAGCGGCATCTCGGTCGGCGCGGTGTGTGGCGTGCCGGCCGGGGCCCTGATCGGCGATCTGTTCGGCTGGCGCGCCGCCTTCTTCGGCGGTGCGGCATTGGCGGTTGGCGTGCTGCTCGCGCAGCTGCGTTTGCTGACCTCGGTGCCGCCTTCCCGGCCGGTCACGCCGCGCGATCTGGTGCTGCCGCTGCGCCTGCCGATGGCGCGCATCGGCCTGATCGCCATCGTGCTGTTGTTCATCGGCCACTTTGCCGCCTACACCTATCTGCGGCCCCTGCTGCAACAGGTGTTCGTCCTCAGCCCGTCAGCGATCTCACTGCAGCTGTTGGCCTATGGCGCCATCGGCCTGCTGGGCACCTTCCTCGGCGAGCGTCTGGGGGAGTACAGCCTGCGCGCCACCTTCATCCTGATCGCCGCCATGCTGGCGGGCATTCTGATTGTTTCGCCGCTGCTCAGCGGCCTCGGCGGCGCCACGCTGATGGTGTTGGTCTGGGGGCTGGCCTTTGGCGCGGTGCCGGTATGCGCCACCAACTGGATGTTCGCCGCCGTGCCGCAGGCGCCGGAAGCCGGCCAGGCGCTGCTGGTGTGCGTCATTCAGATCGCGCTGGCCTCCGGCGCACTGCTGGGCGGCGAGGTGGTGGACTGGCAAGGCGTCAGCAGCACCATGCTGTTCGGCGGCGCGCTGATCCTCTCCGCCACGCTGGTGTTCGGCCTCAGCTTGCGATCCGGCGCGATTGGCGCTAAACAGTGTTAATCCTTATTTATCCGCAGAAACATGCCCCGGCCGTCGCCGGGGCATGACGTTGGGAACCTATGGACCATCATTTGCTCGCTATCCGGGTATTTAACCGCGTGGTGGAAACCGGCGGCTTTACCCGCGCCGCCGATTCGCTGGGCATGCCGAAAGCCACGGTGACCAAGCTGATCCAGAATCTGGAGGATCACCTGCAAACCAAGCTGTTTCAGCGCACCACCCGCAGCGTGTCGGTTACCCGCGAGGGCGAATGCTATTACCAGAATACGGTGAAATGGCTGGCGGATTTGGAGCAGATGGAAGGCTGCCTGACCGAATCGCAAAGCTCTCCGCAAGGCGTGCTGCGCATCGACACCGGCGGCGGCACCGCGCGCCGGCTGCTGTTGCCCGCCCTGCCCGACTTTCTGGCGCGCTACCCGCAGATCCAGATCGATCTGAGCGTCGGCGACCGCGTTATCGATCTCATTAGCGACAGCACCGACTGCGTGATCCGCAGCGGCCCGCTGGCCGATTCCAGCCTGATCGCCCGCCGCCTGTTCGATCTGGACTGGGTGAGCTGCGCCACCCCGGCCTACCTGGCGCGCCACGGCACACCGCGCCACCCGTGCGATCTGGAGCAGGGTTTCCCGATGGTGCACTATCGCCACCCGCTCAACGATCGCATTCACCCGCAACGCTATGTCGAACGCGGCAAAGAGATCGCCATCCAGCAACGCTATCCGGTCAGCATCAACGAAGGCAACGCGCTGCTGGCGGCGAGCCTGGCCGGGTTGGGCATCATCCAGACCTACCGCTTTATGGCGCAGCCGCATCTCGACAGCGGTGAGCTGGTCAGCCTGCTGCACGACTGGCAGCCGCCGCCGGAGCAGATGTACGTGGTTTACCCGTCCAACCGCCACCTCAGCGGCAAGCTGCGGGCGTTTATCGACTGGGCGGTGGAGACGTTTCGCTAGCGGCAGGATGAGCCGCACGTTGTAGCCGCACGCAATGTGGTATTATTTGCCGCATAGTGATTCACGACGGACGACCACCATGGCCTATATCCCCAAAAACTATGCGAAGCTGGAAACCGGCTACCGCGAAAAAGCGCTGAAACTGTTCCCCTGGGTGTGCGGACGCTGCTCGCGCGAGTTCGTTTATTCCAACCTGCGCGAACTGACGGTGCACCACATCGATCACGATCACAGCAACAACCCGGAAGACGGCAGCAACTGGGAAATGCTGTGCCTGTACTGCCACGACCATGAACACTCGAAATACACCGAGGCCGATCAATACGGTTCGACGGTGGTGGCCGGTGAAGACGCGCAGAAAGATGTCGGCGTCGCCACCCACAACCCGTTCGCCAATCTGAAGGCGATGATGAAGAAATAATGTCGGCGACAGCTTAATAGGCAACTAACTTATTAAGCTGTTAAATTAACAAAACCTGCCTCCGCACCGCCACTTCCCAGAGAATTCCTACTTACCCATCCGGGCCATCCAGCGCAAAATAAGCTGCGCAGTTAACGACATACTGGCTTGGCAAGCCGCCGCAGTTGGTGCATATTGTTCGCGAGTTGTTCTTGTTAACCTGTTTGATTATCAACCTAATAAGCACATTAACTTAATAAGTTATCAGCTTAATAACTTGAGAGATGGCAGCATGATTGTCCTGATTGGCTCGCAAAAAGGCGGCGTCGGCAAATCGACGAAAGCGGTGAATATCGCCGGGTATTTGATTCTTAAGCAAGGCAAGACGGCGATCATCGTCGATGCCGACGACCAGAAATCGATCATGACCTGGTACAACGACCGTCAGAACGTCGAGGGGTTACCGCACATTCCTGTGGTGGCCGCATCGGGCAAAATCAAGGAAACCCTGCTGGAGCTGGATCGCCATTACGACTACGTGATCGTCGACACCGCCGGCCGCGACAGCGCCGAACTGCGCTCCGGGCTGCTGGCCGCCGATCTGTTCCTCTCGCCGCTGCGCCCTTCGCAGATGGATCTCGACACCATAGGCTATCTGTCGGAGATGTTCTCCACCGCGCAGGAGTATAACGAGAAGGTCAAAGGCTACATCGTGCTGAACATGTGTCCGACCAATATCTTCATCAATGAAGCCAACGAAGCGGCGCAGGTGCTGAGCGAATACCCGGAGTTCACCCTGGTGAGCCACCGCCTGTGCGACCGCAAGATTTACCGCGACGCCTGGGGCGAAGCCATCACCGTGCACGAGGCGAACAACGAAAAGGCACAGAGCGAAATTGAATGCCTGGTGAAAGAGGTGATCCTGTGAAGAAGCGCACACCCACCCACCGCATGTCGGAAGACGAATTCATCAACAGCGCCACCTCGCACACGCTGCCGGTCGCGGCGCCCGCACCGGAAGCCAAACCGGCCGGCCGCAAGCGCACCTATAAGGCGATCTCCGTCAGCCTGACGGACAACCACATTGAAGCGATCGATGAAGTGATCGTGCAGGCGGCGCGCAACGGCATCGTGCGCATCACCCGCTCCGACATCATCAAGCTGGCGATCGACGGGCTGGCGGAGAAAAGCGAAGCGCAGCTGCTGACGCTGCTGAAGAAGCTCTGACCGCGCGGCAGCCGCCGACGGGCCGTTAAACCGAGGAGAACTCGCGTGGGAACGGCATAGTACGATAGGTTTTGCCGGTGGCCTTATGCAGCGCGCTGGCCATTGCCGGAGCGACCACCGCAGTCGATACTTCCCCGCATCCCTGCGGTGCACGCGCGCTATCGAGCACCGCCACTTCCACCTTGGGCATTTCGGCGATCGCGAGCAGCGGATAACGATCGAAATTCCCTTCCACCACGCCGCCCCGTTCAAAATGCAGTTCGCTGTGCAGGCAGGTGGTCAGCGCAAAGCCGATGCCGCCCTCTACGTTGGCGCGTACCAGATTTGGGTTTATCACCTTGCCGCAGTCAATCGCACATACCGCGCGGAGCACCCGCAGTCGCCCCTCCTGAATGGCGATTTCAACCACCAAACCGACGTAGGTGGTGAAAGCGTTATTGCGGCCGAGCCAAATATTGCACGACATACCGCGATAAACGCCCGGCGGCGGTTCGTGCTGCCAACCCGCCGCCGCCGCGGTGGCGTCCAGTACGCGCAACGCTTCCGGAGTGTCCTGCAGCAGATGCCGCCGATACTGATACTCGTCCCGCTTGGCCTTATGGCTGAGTTCGCTGATAAAGCTTTCCAAAAAGAACAGGCTGGCGACGCTGCCGACACCGCGCAGATAGCTCAGGGAAATCGGCTGTTCAACGATGCCGGCCTCCACCTTCAGATGAGGGATGCGATACGGCGTGCTGTAAACGCACTCCACCATACTTTCATCCCATCCCCCGGCCTCGTGTACCGTTTCGCGCCGCATTTGCCAAAAGAGAGACTGCCCCGCATAGCGCGCCCACAGCGCCAGCGGGTAGCCGTTTTCATCCAGCAGCGCCCGATAATGGCTGATGCAGGCCGGACGATAATATTCATGCCGCATGTCAATCTCGCGCGGATAGATCACCTTGACCGGTTTTCCTACCGCCCGGGAGGCGGCGGTAGCATGCATCACGGCATCCGGCAGATATTTGCGCCCAAAGCTGCCCCCCAGGTAGGTCGTATTCACCACCACATCCGCCGGCTTCAGCCCGAACATTTTCGCCAGAACGTTGCGCACCATGTCCTGCCCCTGGAAAGGGCCCCAGGTTTCGATACGGCCCTCTTCATAATGACTGGTGGCATTGCAAGGCTCCAGGGTGGCATGCGCCACATAAGGCGCGCTGTAACGCGCCTCATGCAGGCGCGAACCCTGCTCAGCGTCATGGATCAACGCCGACGCCTCACCGCGATCAACCGCCGGCACCAAGGTATCGCCGTCCAGCATCGCCAGATTCTCCGCCGCAATCGCGCTATCGTTCAGCGCTTGCCCTGCGCCCGGCAGCCAGTCGACCTCCAGCAAATCCGCCGCCTTTTTGGCCTGCCAATAGCTCTCCGCCACCACGATCACCGTATTGAGCGACATATCGTGATCCAATCCGACCATGTTGTTCATCGACCACTGCCGGGTCAGCACCAGATCCACCACGCCCGGCATGGCCCGAATCTGCCGTTCATTACGCACGGCGACCAGCTTTCCGCTGAGGTCGGGCACCATCCAGGGGACGCCGATCAGCATCTCCGGCAGGTCGATATCGATACCGTAAATCGCGCTGCCGTCCACTTTCTCCGGCGTATCGACCCGCAACAACGGCTTGCCGATGAAACTCTCTTGCTCTTGCGCTTCGCTCTTTAAACCAGGCTGCGGATCCAACGGCAACTCGGCGGCATAGCGCACCAGATCGCCGTAGGCGACCTTGCGCTGCCCGCCTTCCTCAATCACCCAGCCCTTCTCCGTGCGACACTGCTGCGGTGAAAGCGCGAGATGTCTCGCACCGGCCCGCAGAAAGAAATCTCTCGCCTGCGCGCCGGCCAGCCGGGTGCGCTGATAAAATTTGGTCATGGAGGTTGAAGCGGCGACAAATTGCGCGAAAGCCTCGCCCCCGGCAACCTGACGGTAGGCATCGCGGCCGGTGACGAACTTCACCGTCACCTGCGCCCAATCGGCATCCATTTCCGCCGCCACCACTTCGGCCAGGCCGGTGTAAATCCCCTGCCCGACCTCACATTGCGACACGCCGATAACGATGCGGCCGCCGCTATCGATCCAGATCCAATCGTTCAATTCGTACTGACCGTCGGGCGGCACCGCGTCCTGTGAAACCACGGCCGCCAAGCTGCGCGTCGATATCGGCAGCAGCATGGCGGCCACCGCCAACGCGCTGCCTTTTAGCAAGGTTCTGCGGGTGATCGCCATGCTTAGGGTTCTCCCTTGTCGGCGGCGCGGTGCACCGCTGCGCGGATACGGTGGTAAGTGGCGCAGCGGCACAGATTGGTCAGGCCCGCCTCTATCTGCCGGTCGTCCGGCTTCGGGTGCTCCGCCAACAGCGCGCTGACTGCCATGATCATGCCCGATTGGCAGTAGCCGCACTGCGGCACATCCTCCGCAATCCAGGCCTGCTGCACCGGATGACTGCGATCGGTGGACAACCCTTCGATGGTAGTCACCTGCCGATCGCGTACCAATTGCAGCGGATAGCAACATGAACGCACTGCCTTGCCGTCGACATGTACCGTACAGGCGCCACAGGCGCCGATACCACAGCCGAACTTGGTGCCGGTTAACTTAAAATGTTCCCGGATCACCCACAGCAGCGGCGTATCCGGCTCGCCGTTAAATTCGACCGCCTGGCCGTTCAGATTGAACTTCATGCCATCCTCTCCCCAATCAATGCTTCATCCGACGTTTCACCCACGCCCCGATGACGATCAATGCCAGCAATACACCGCCCCAGAACACATAAGGCAATGACGCGATCAACCACGGTTTCTCACCGCCAGCCCGCTGCCGAGCCACTTGCTCCGGCGTTATCCTGACTGCCGGATTGCCGAATTGCTGTAATACGTAATTGCCCAACTCGGTCAGTTGCCGGTCATCCAGGCTATCGGCGAATCCCGGCATCCAGGTTTGCAGCGTCTCTCCCTGGCGCTGCACGCCATGCAGCATCACCATGATCAGGTTATTGGCCTGCTCGCTGCCAACGGTGGAATTGTGAGTCAATGAAGGGAAATGGCCGTCGTAGGCGCCTTCGCCGCCCAGGCGATGGCAGCTGGCGCAGGCAGCGGCATACAGCGCCTGCCCGGCTGCACGGCCTTCACCGCCCCCCTGGTATTGATAGGCCGCTTTCGTTCCTTGCACGGTGACGATCGGCGGCGTCTGTTTAAGCCAGTCGGCGATGGCGTCGAGATCGTCGTCACTCAGGAAACGCAGGCTATGCTCCACCGCCTCCGCCATGCCGCCGGCCGCCTGGGCTTTGTCATTGCGCCCGGTGCGCAGATACTGCACCAACTCTTTCCGGCTCCAGCCGCCGATGCCGCTGACGGGATCCGAGGTGATATTCGGCGCGATCCAACCGCCGGCCTCTCCTCCCGCCAGATAGCGATCGTCGCGTTCGGCCATCATCCCGTTACGCGGGCTGTGACACGCCGAGCAATGCCCCAAAACATCCACCAGATAGCGACCCCGCGCTTTTTGCTCATCTTCATCGCCGGGCCTTTTTTTCAGAAACAGCCAGTTCCAGCCGTGGATCGCATAACGCCAGGAAAAAGGGAACGCCAGTTGGGTCTCAGGCACCGCACGATCGACCGGTGCGACCCCGATCATAAAATAGCGATACAGCGCGTGCAGATCGTCATCGCTCAATCCCCGATAAGCGGTATAAGGCATGGCAGGATACAAGGGTTGACCATCCCGCCGGATGCCCTGCGTTAACGCGCGGCGAAACTCGGGTTCACTGTAGTCGCCGATGCCGGTTCCTTTGGCGGGCGTGATATTGCTGGCGATGATATCGCCCATCGGCGAAGCGATGGCATAACCGCCGACGTAGGGGGCGTCCTGTTGGCTGCTGCCGCGGTGACAAGCCGCGCAATCTGCGGCGATCGCCAGGTATTTTCCGCGTGCGATGACCTGTTGGTCATTCTGGCTGGCGAAAACCGGGCAGGAGAAGATCCCCAACGCGATAACGCACAGCTGTCGTGCTCTTCGCCAGCCGCCGTTCACGCTTCACCTTCCGGCTTCACCGCACCCGCTCGCTCCTCCGCCAACAGCGCAAACTCGTCCGGCAACAGATTTTCCTGTTCGAGCATCGCTATCGCGTTATGTTTGATGCCAAACAATACGCGATAAAAAGCCTCCAGATCGCCGGCCGAAATGCCGTTGAGCAGCTTTTGCCGCGCCTGTTGGCTGGAGTGATCCAACTGCGCCAGCATCTCCTGCCCGGCCACGGTCATTCTCACGCCTTTAGCGCGCTTATCTTCAGACAGGGCATCGCGAGCGATCAGCCGATTTTTTTCCAAAAACAGCAACGCACGCGACATCGTCGAGACTTCGGCGTTCAAATGCTGCGAAACGTCTTTCAGGGTGCAGCCATCCCCCAAATCGGCAATCGCACTCAGCGCCAGCCAGTGCGGGCGCGTCAGATTGGTCATTTTCACCGACTGGTCCATCGCCGTGCGCCACAGGCGATTGGCCACATCCAGATGGATGCCCAGTGCAGCAGGAAGTTTGCGTGGTTGTGACATACCGGTTTGCTCTCGATTATTTATTTGCTTGTGCAAACAAATAATAGATCGGACGTTATGACGGGATCAAGCAGATGTCGCAGAATAAAATAAAATCTAGTTAATACAGATCGGTATAGCGCATTTTAACAGATTCGCTCCCCGGTAACGGGGAGCGATAAGAAAAACTCAGTTGCCCGCCACCGCGCATTGGTAGTCCTGAATTTCGCCGGCCGAGCCCAGATTCAGATCGGTCAGCTTCAAACGGTTCGCCAACAGCAGCATCTCGCCCTGTGGGCTGACCGCCAACGCCAGGCCATAATTGCCGATGCTGTCGCCCTGCTCGACCACATAGTTCTGCAGTAAATGGAAAGGATCTTCCTGGGTTAAATCGGTGCCCGCCAATTTTCTGGCCAGATATTGGTGACCGACCAATTTCACCGCCAGCGGGCGCCACTGTTGATCTAATTGTTCCGCCTGCTGCCCCAGTGCGTTATAGACATCCTGACGCAGGCAGGCGACGTGAATATGCAGCTGATTCTGAGAACGACCATATTTCGAATTGACCGCCAGAGAAAGCCACGCATCTTTTAACGGTTTACCCAGCTCGCCGGATATATGTTCCCTGTTATTCCAGGCCTGGGCGAAATAAGGCGGCGCGTGCTCCGTCTGCAATGCCGGGCTCTCGATGCCGCTGACCTTTTCGGTTGGCATCACCAGATCGTGATAGGGGCCTTTGCTGTCCTTAAACAGCACATAACCCTCGGTTAAATCAACCTTTAAGCAGGGCGCCGGATCGTTGTTCTGCTGCTGATTGGGCACGCACTGTTGGCTGACGATTTGCCACAGCGCATTCGGATTACCACGCCCGAAGAACCACCACAGCACCGCCGCCAGCAGCAAAATGACAAGCAAAATAATTAATAGTCTGAAAAGTCTTTTCATCGTGACTCCCTGTTTACCTATTCCATCTTGAAAGGAGCGCCAGCATAAACCAAGGCTCTTATCGTCACCAGAATATTATCCTTAGCGTTACCTTTCATTGACGTCTTGTTATCAAGAGAAATTAAAAATAAGGGTTTACCTAAGTAATTTAAGGTAAATTAATACCTCAGGTTGAATATGAGTGTGATATAAGCAGCCGGACTCTCTTTATATAAGGAACCGATAAGATGCCAACGATGGGCAAATCCCTGCATTATCTCGACGTGGGCTCAGGCTTTCCGTTGCTGCTGGGCCACAGTTATCTGTTCGAGCTGAACATGTGGGCACCGCAGTTCGAAGCGCTGGCGAAACGCTACCGCCTGATCGTGCCGGATCTCTGGGGCCACGGCGACTCACCGGCGCTGCCGGCCGGGCGAAACAGCCTGTCGGATATCGCCGCCGATCATTTGGCGCTGATGGATCATTTGGATATTGAAGAGTTCGGCATCGTCGGCCTGTCCGTCGGCGGCATGTGGGGCGCCGAACTGGCAGCACTGGCGCCGGAGCGGGTCAAGGTGCTGGCGCTGATGGACAGCTATCTGGGCGACGAAACGCCGGAGGCGCGGCAGCGTTATATGGGCATGCTGGCGGCCGTTGAACAGGCCGGTGCCATCACCTCGCCGTTGCTGGAGTATATCGCCGCGCAGTTTTATTCCGACGAAGTACCCGATGCGTTGTCGCAACCATTGTTGGCCCATCTGCAGAGCCTGCCCGCCGCTCGCCTGCGCGAGAGCATCGTCCCGCTGGGCCGGATGATCTTCGGTCGCCCCGACAAGCTGCCTCTGCTGAAAAACATTACCGCCGCCAGCATCGTCATCACCGGCGCGCAGGATAAACCGCGCCCGCCGGCTGAAGGCCAGCGCATGGCCGATCTTCTCGGCTGTCGGCACGTGCTGATCCCCAACGCCGGGCATATCAGCAACAAGGAAAACCCGACGGCGGTCAACGAAATCCTGCTGGCGTTTCTGGCTGAAAACACCACCCCGCTGTTCTGGTAAGATTCCCCGGGCCGCCTGGCCCGGCGAGTCATTCCGCGCGCCGCATAAACCCGTGTCGGCTCAGGATTGCCTGCCCCGTTTCGCTCAAGATAAATGCGGCCAACCGCTGCGCGCCGCCATCCAACAGGCATAAACCGTAATCTGCCTCGATGTCCAGCGGCGGCGCCAACGGCCGCACCGCCAACGTCGGGTAGGCGGCTAAAGCCGGAGCATAGCTGGCGTAGCCGAGAAAAATATCCGCCTGCCCGCCGGCGATCAGATATTCCGCCGCCAATCGGCCCGCCGGCACCGGGGCGGAATCCATGCCGCCAACCAACGGCAGCGCCCGGCGGCGCAATGCTTCCCCTTGCCCCGGCCAGTATTGCTCACAGCGTTCGAAAAGCTGCAGCGCATAATCGCCGGAAGGATCCGCTCCCGGTGTCGAGGTAGCAAGGCGCCAGTGCGGATCGAACAGCACCTGCGGCAGCGGACGTTCGGTTAATGCCGGCACGTTACGAACCGTCACGCAGAGCCGATTGCGCGCAAAAATCTGCACCGCCCCCGCCATCCCAAGATCCGCCAACCTTTGCGGGTGCGCCACGTTGGCCGAAGCGAACAGCTGTGGCCGCTCACCATTCTCTATCCGTTGGCGCAACAACCCCGCCGGGCCGAATTCCGCCGTGACTTTTTGCCCGGCGTGCCGCTGAAATGCCGACAGCAGCGGCGCAAACGCCAGCCGCAGGCTGCCGGCGGCAAACAGCAGGAGATCACTCATCATGTCGCTCCAGTTGGCTGCGATACAGCGGCACCAGCGTCGCGTAGCGGCGGCCCGCCACCGTCAGCGGCACCCGTTCGATCGCCAGTTCGAACAGGGGTGACAAGGATTGCGCCGTTAACACCTCGCGGCAGGCCCCGAGCCGGCTGCGCCCTTCCTTGCCCAACAGCAAAGCCCGATCGGCCACCGCGTGAGCATGGTTGGGCTGATGCGTGGAGAACACCACCGCCAACTGCTGCTCCCGCGCCAGGCGGACCATCAAGCTCAACACCCGATCCTGGTAATGCAGATCCAGCGCCGAAGTCGGTTCATCCAGAATCAACACCTCGCAGCGCATCGCCAACGCGCGGGCGATCATCACTAATTGACGTTGGCCGCCGGATAGGCTGCCAAACTCACGCTCTGTCAGGTGCTGCAAATCCAACGACTGCAACGCTTCTCTCGCCAGCCGATGGTCCTCGGCTGACGGTGAACGGAACAGGCCGACATGGCGCGCCCGCCCCATCAATACGATATCCAGCACCCGATAGGCGAACGGCGGCGCAAAGTGCTGCGGGACAAAGCCCATCTCACCGCGGCGCTCAATCTCGCCGGACTGCGGCGTCAGGCTGCCTAACAACAGCTGCAGCAGCGTGCTCTTGCCACGCCCATTCGGGCCCAATATCGCCAGCACTTCGCCGCGCCGCAGCTGAATGTCCAGATGTTGGAACAGCGGAGCCCCGCCCGGCCAGGCGAAACTCACGCCCCTGGCGGCCAATAAGGTGTCAGTCATGCCAGCCTCTCACTTGCGCGCGGCGCAGCAGCAGCGCGAACAGCGGCGCGCCAATCAGCGCGGTCAGAATGCCCAGCGGGATTTCGCTGCTGCTCAGCGTGCGCGCCAAATCGTCGATCACCAGCATGTACAAGGCCCCCAGGCAAAGCGAAGCCGGCAGCAGACGCCGATGATCCGGCCCCACCAGCCGCCTCGCCACGTGCGGGATCACCAAGCCGACCCAGCCGATGCTGCCGCTGACCGCCACCTGGGCGGCCACGATGGCGGCGCACAGCGTCAAAATCAGCCAGCGGGTGCGCTCCACGTTGATGCCCAATGCACCGGCATCCTCATCGCCCAACGACAGCAGATTGATGCGCCAGCGCAGCGCCAACAGCAAGCCGCCGGCCAACAGCAAAGGCACAAACAGCATCAGCAGCTTTTGCCGATCGGCGGTGGCAAAGCTGCCAAGCAGCCAAAACACGATGCTCGGCAGTTTCTCTTCGGTATCCGCCAGATATTGCATCAGGCTGACGCAGGCGGAGAAGAAGCCGCTGAGGATCACCCCCGCCAGTACCAAAGAGAGGATATTGCGCCGCGCAATGGCGCTGGTGAGAGTGAAAATCAGCAGCAGCGCCGCCATGCCGAAAACAAAAGCCGACAGCAGCAGCGCCGCCAACGGCAGGCTGAGCAGGATAGCCAGCGTGCCGCCAAACGCCGCGCCGGAAGACACGCCGATAATATGCGGATCGACCAGCGGGTTGCGAAAGACGCCTTGCAAAGCCGCGCCGCACAGGGCCAGCGCTGCGCCGGCGCCCATCGCCAACAGCACTCGCGGCACGCGCACGCCCAGGATCACCTGGCGTTGGATAGCATCGATGCCGGCATAATGCTGCCCGGTGAACGGCTCCAGCAAAATCATCAGGCTGTGCGTCATCGGCACCTGAAAGCGGCCAACGCCGAGTGAAAACAGTGCGCAGCACAGCGTCAACAACGCCAGCCAGCCCAGCCTCATTGCCCGCTCTGGCAGCAGGTGGCGCGGTAATAACGTTGATAGTAAGCGTCGACCCGCTGCTGCAGATTGATATCGGCAAAACGCTGCGGGTAAAGTTTTTTCGCCATCCACAACTCACCCAACGCCATCGCCTCCGGCATTGGATACCCCCAGGCCTTGGCGTACTCCGGCATCAGGTAGACCCGCTTATTCTTCACCGCATCGATCGGCTGCCACTGCGGTGACGTCAGGATCTGTTTCACCACGTCCGGGTAGCGCTCCTGCACGAAAATCACCGCCGGATCCCACTTCAGGACATCCTCGATAGAAACCTGTTTAAACCCCTGAATGTCCTTCGCCGCCACGTTGAGCGCCCCGGCGTGCCGCATCATCAACCCGGTATACTTGCCGGCGCCGTAAGTGGTGAGATCGGGGTTGGCCATATACACCCGCACCCGCTGATTTTCCGGCAGATCGCGCAGCCGTTCGGCGACCAACGCGCGCTGCTGAATAACGTCCTTAATCAGGGCTTCGGCCTGAGGCTGACGCGACATCACTTCGCCGATCAGGCGAATGCCATCCTGCAGCCCCAGCGTATAGGCCCGATCTTCATCGCTCAGCTGCGGATTCATTTTACCCGCCTGATCGGCCGCCTCGCGGCGCAGCGAGATAGCCACCACCGGAATGCCCACCCGTTCGATCTGCGCAATCATCTCCGGCGGCGCATAGTTGGCCACGAACACCACCTGCGGATGCAGGCCGAGCAGGCTCTCGATATTCACCGACGTCAGATCGCCCGGCATCGGCAGGGTTGCCAACGTCGGCGCCAGCCGCAGGTAGTTTGGCCCCAGCTGCTTTTTCCAACTGCTGAGCACGCCGACCACCTGAGGCATCGCATCAAGCTGCACCAACAGGTTCAACGTCTGGTGTTGCAGCACCACCGCGCGAGTGATGCGATCGGGCAGCGTGACCTGGCGATTGAGCTGATCGGTGACCTGGCGATCCGCCTGGGCGGCGGTGGAAAACAAAACAAGCGCCAACAGCAGGCGAGGGAGAAAGTTAAACATGGCAGTGACCGGTTGATTATCGTTGTATAGCAAATGATATAGCGATGAGCATGGCGAAACAATCAGCGGGATCAAACCGGATGCGGGTACTCGGGAGGTAAAACGAGGCGTGAATGCGATCCTGGAAGCGGATCCGCCGGTGTGGCGACGGATCCCATCGGCCCTGAAAGGGCGCGTGAAGAAGACTTATTGACCGATAGACGTCAGACCCTGGCGGATCCCTTCGTCAGCCTGCTGGCACCATGCCTGCAGCCCCTGCGGCGCTTCTTTTTCCAACGCAACCACTTTGCCGTCGTCGTTCAGCACATTGCCTTCACGGCCCATCGCTTCGCGCTTGTCGCCGTCGCGGGTGTCGACGCCGCCGGGAATAGCCGCCACGTAGACCACCATTTTCTTGGCGTTGTCGATGCTGTCGGCTTTCAGGAAACCTTTATCGACGCAGTAAGACATCAGCCCGGCGGTATTGCGCGTGATGTCATAGACGTTTTTCAATGCGGCAGGATCCATCCCTTCAGCGTTAGCGGTGTTGAACAGGCCCAGAGTCGCGGCAATCATGCCGGTCAGAATGCTTTTTTTCATTGTTAACTCGTTTTAATAATGAATTATTTAATTTTTAATTATTCACAAATACAATGTGAATACCGCTACGGTATAACGGCGGCCTAGATTAGCACAACCCTAATGCATTAATAGCGGTGATTAAGTTAACTCTCAATAAAATAAAAACGCATGATGGGGTAATAACCTCCGCCCGGCGTCATTTTTTCACGTTAGGTTTGGCCGTGCTCAATTCATAGTAAAAATAATCTCACCCAGGAATTATTTACAACAAAAGCGTTGACCTGCGGCCAATCGCGCTCCCGCCCTTTGCTAAAACCACCGGCGTGGCATAGCCTGTTAAGACGCGCCATGCCTAGTGGGAGGGGATTCACATGAACCATTCCGTCCGGCCGCCGCAATGCGACGACAAAACCATTCTTGATATCACGATGAATTTATATCTCTATCCGGCGGTGCTTATCGCGCATCGCCTGGGTATCTTTGAGTTTATTGCTCTGCACCCCCGCAACCTGACCGATATATGCGCTCAGGCCAATGTGGAAAGACGCCCGGCGGAAACGTTGGTCATGGCGTTATTGGCATTGAAATTGATAGACAGAGACGGTGAAACATTCTCTCTCACGCCGGAAGCGGAAACCTTTTTGTTAAAAAACAACCCGCATTATTTCGGTTATTTCTGGGATTTGATGGTTGAAAACAGCGACATTTTCTCGCTGAAAAACCTGGAAAGCGCCATCAGAAAGAATACTTCGCAGGTGTACGGCGAGCAGGAACTGTTTGAAACGCATACGCTCGACGCCGACAGAATGCGGCGGTTTACCCACGCCATGCACAGCCTGAGCATGGGATCGGCCAGCGTTTGGCCGGCGCTGTTGCCCCTCGGCGCCTGCCGCGCGGCGCTGGATATCGGCGGCGCCTCCGGCGCCCATGCCATCAGCCTGGCGGCCCACTGGCCGACGTTGACCTGCACCGTGTTCGATCTGCCGGAAGTGTGCCCGCTCGCCGCCGACTACGCGCGCCATTACGGCCTCAGCCACCGCATCGGCACTCACAGCGGCGATATGTGGCGCGATCCCTACCCGGCGGCGGATCTGCACCTGTACTCCAATATTTTCCACGACTGGCCGATGGACAAGAACCGCTTCCTGGCGCAAAAGAGCTATGCGGCCCTCCCGCCCGGGGGCAGGATCGTGATCCACGAAGTGCTGTACAACGATGACGGCGATGGCCCGCCTGCCGCCGCGGGCTACAGCCTGATGATGATGGGATGGACGCAGGGCCGCCAATACTCCGGCAGGGAAATCGGCGACCTGCTGCGCGACGTCGGCTTCGGGCCTGCTCAGGTGCTGCCGTCGCTCGGCTATTTCAGCATCGTGACGGCGCAAAAACGCCAGGCTTAGCGGTTCACCGAGCGCGCCATGCGGCTGTAGGTGTGGCGCACGCCGCGAATCGCCACGCTGTAAGCGAAGATGTTTTCCGGCAGCGCCAGCCCCAGATAGCCGGTATCGCCGATGTGGTGCAGATCCGCCCCGGCCATTTTGCTCATCAGCGCAATCTGCCGCACGGTCTGCACGTCGGCTCCCTCTTGCGAGGTGCCGATCGCCGTCATCGCCAGCGCGCCTTGCCGCTGGGCAAAGGCGATCAGCGCCGCCACTTTCTCCTGCGACATGCCGGGAATGGTGCCCGGCGCCGGCAACAGCACGATGTCCGCACCGTTCTCCACGAACAGCGCGATGTCCCGCTCGCCGATCAGCTGGCTGCCGCTTTCGCGCACAATACCGGCGCCGTGCATCTTGCCGGTCACCAGCACCATCTCGTCGCCCACCTCATCGCGGATCGCTTTCAGCGCGGCGGCGATCGCCTGATTGCTGACGCCGTTGCTCGGGTTGCCGGTCAGCACCAGCATGCGCGCGCCAAGCTGATACAGCTTGCGGGCATTCTCGGCGGTGGCGGCTCGCCCCGCCGTCATCTGCCAGAAATCGTTATGTTCGGTGGCGAAGGCCGGATCGACGGCCTCCAAGTTCACGCCGATCACCCGTCCGGTCAGCCGCTGCAGCGTGCGCAGCGCCTCCTGTGGCGGCACATCAGCGGGCAGGCCCGCAATATGCGGCTGGTCAACGTCGAACAGGTTCAGCAGCAGCAGGTCGGCGCCCTGGCTGGCCGCCAGCTCGGCGTTGGTGACGTTATTGAGCAGCGGCTGAGTGACCGCGATGGTTTCGCTGACCAAAATGCGCCCTTCGCTGGCGCGGATGGCATAGAGCAGATCGGCTTTGCCGATATCGGCCAGATCGCTGGCGCTGCAGTCCAGATAGCGTTTCATGAGGCAAGCTCCGATGACGTTAGCGGGAATGGATGCCCCCTCGCTCAGCGCGGCTGAACGAGGGGGACAGGGTTACTTCAACATAAAACTTTGCGCCTGCACGTTGTCGGAGTCCAGGCCGACGAACACGTTGAATTTGCCCGGCTCCGCTCCCCATTTCAGGCTGGCGTTGTAGAACTTCAGATCGTCTTCGCTAATCGGCAGCTCAACCTGCTGCGACTGGCCAGCCTTCAGCGTCACTTTCTTGAAGTTGCGCAGCTCTTTTACCGGCCGGCTGACCGAGGCGGTCACGTCCTGCAAATACAGCTGCACCACCGTGGCGCCGTCGTACTTGCCGGTATTCTTCAGCGTGACGCTGGCGGTTAGCTTGCCGTTGCGCGCCATCGTCGGGCTGGACAGTTTCAGATCCGACAGGCTGAAGGTGGTGTAGCTCAGGCCGTAACCGAACGGATACAGCGGGCCGTTCGGCGAATCGAAGTAGCGCGAGGTGTACTTGCCCGGATTCTCCTTGCCGAACGGGCGACCGGTGTTCAGGTGGTTGTAGTACATCGGGATCTGGCCGACCGAGCGCGGGAAGGTCATCGGCAGCTTGCCCGACGGGTTGTAGTCGCCGAACAGCACGTCCGCCACTGCGTTGCCGCCCTCGGTGCCGCTGTACCAGGTTTCCAGCATGGCGTCCGCCTGCTCGCTCTCCCAGCTCAGCGCCAGCGGCCGGCCGTTCATCAGCACCAGCACCAACGGCTTGCCGGTGGCTTTCAGCGCGGCGATCAGATCGCGCTGGCTCTGCGGAATCGTGATGTCGGCGCGGCTGGAGGCCTCGTGCGCCATGCCCTGCGATTCCCCCACCACCGCCACGACCACGTCGGCCTTGTTCGCCGCCTGCACCGCTTCGTCGATCATCTGCTGCGGCGAACGGGTATCGAACGCCACCGCCGGCTCATACTCGTTAAGGTAGTCGATAATGCCTTTATCCTGCGTGACGTTGGCGCCCTTGGCGTAAAGAATGCGCGCCTTGTCGCCCACCGCCCGCTCCAGCCCTTCGCGCAGGGTGACCGACTGCTTGACCACCCCGGCGGCCGACCAGCTGCCCATCACGTCGCGCTGGCTGTCGGCCATCGGCCCGACCAGCGCGATGGTCGCCTGTTTGCTCAGCGGCAGCGTCTGCTTATCATTCTTCAGCAGCACCATCGTCTTGCGCGCCACCACCCGCGCCTCGGCGCGGTGCAGGCGGCTTTCGGCGTTGGTGTCCTGCGGGTCGGAACCCGCCGGGCCCAGATGCACGTATGGATTGGTGAACAACCCCATGTCGTACTTGGTGTTCAGCACGTCGCGGCAGGCGCGATCGATATCGCTTTCAGGCACCAGCCCGTCTTTCACCAGACCCGGCAGGTATTTGTCGTAGAACTCGTCGCTCATGCTCATGTCGACGCCGGAGGTGATGGCCAGCCGCACCGCGTCGCGCGCGTCGGCGGCCACGCCGTGTTTTATCAGTTCTTTAATCGCGCCGTGGTCGCTGATGGTGATGCCTTTAAAGCCCCACTGATCGCGCAGCAGATCTTTCAGCAGCCACGGGTTGGCGGTGGCCGGCACGCCGTTCACCGAGTTGAGCGACACCATCACCCCGCCGCTGCCGGCATCCACCGCCGCTTTGTAAGGCGGCAGATAGTCCTGATGCATGCGCAGCGGGCTCATGTCGACGGTGTTGTAATCGCGGCCGCCTTCGACGGCGCCGTACAATGCAAAGTGCTTAACGCTGGCCATCACCGAACCGGGTTTGGCCGGATCGCCGTTCTGGAAACCGTCGACCATTACCTTGGCGATTTTCGATACCAGCCAGGTGTCTTCGCCGAAGCCTTCGGAGACCCGGCCCCAGCGCGGATCGCGGGTGATATCGACCATCGGCGCGAAGGTCATGTTCAGGCCGTCGTCGCTGGCCTCCTGCGCCGCTACCCGAGCGCTGAGCGCGATGGCTTCCAGATCGAAGCTGGCCGCCAGCCCCAGACTGATCGGGAACACGGTGCGCTGGCCGTGCACCACGTCATAGGCGAAGAACAACGGGATCTTGAGGCGGCTGAGCTGCATCGCCTGATCCTGCATCACCCGAATGTCCGGGCGGGTGACGGTATTGAAGATGGCGCCGATCTGCCCTTTGCGGATGCCCTCGCGGATCGCTTCTTTCGGGTTATCCGGCCCGACGCTGATCAGCCGCAGCTGGCCGATCTTCTCTTCCAGCGTCATCTGCTTCATCAAATGGGACACGAAGGCGTCGCGCTGCTGGGCGTGAATGCCCTGCGTTATCGGCGTTTCCTGCGCAAAAGCCGGGCTGAGGGCCAGACCGGACAACATACTCACCACACAAAGCCATTTCATCTTGTTTTATCTCAGGCGTGTTTCCGCCGCCAAAGCCGCGGGGTTTAATCGGAGTGAAGAAACAGTTTGCCACACTCTGTTTCATCGCCAAGGGAATTCGCATCGGTAATGTTTACAAAGCATTACAGGTTATCGGCAGGTAATTCTGCAGCCGGGCGCGGCTGTCGGCAGCCTCCGCCGCCAGAAAATCGACCAGTGCGGTTAACGTCGGCGGCGCTACCGTGCGTTCAGGATAGACCAAATAATAGGCCGCGCCGCTGCTGACGCAGAGCGGGAACGGCGTCACGATGCGCTGCGCCTGGATATCCTCCTCCAGCAGGCACAGATCGCCGATGGCGATGCCGAACCCCTGCAGCGCGGCGCTCATCGCCAGATCGAGAGTATCGAAATGCTGGGCCTTACCGGACGGCAGCGCATCGGCGCCCGCCGCCTTCAGCCAGCGCAGCCAGTCGCGCCGATCGCGCGTCGGATGCAGCAGGGTTTTATCCGTCAAATCCGCCAGCCGGGGCGCCGGCGGCAGGAACGTCGGCGTGCAGACCGGCGTGAGGATTTCGTCGAACAGCAGGTGCGCGATCAGCTTTTTACCCGGTGGCCGACCGAATACCACCGCGGCGTCAAACTGCTCGGTACTGAAATCCAGACCGTGCGACACCGAGGCGGTCAGCTCGATATGCATGTCCGGCCGTTCATTCTGCAAGCGAATGATGCGCGGCAGCACCCAGCGCATGGCGCAGGTCGGGCATTTGATGCGCAGCGCCCCCGGCGGGGCGGCGGCCCGCGTCAGCGCCTCGTCCAACTGCCCCAGCGCCAGCTGCACCGGCGCCAGCAGCTGCGCGCCCTGCGGCGTCAGCGCCAAACCGCGCGCCTGGCGGCTGAACAGCGGATAGCCCAGGCGCTGTTCCAGCCCGAGAATTTGCCGGCTGACCGCTCCCTGCGTCAGGTGCAGCTCCCGAGCGGCATGGGTAAAGTTGAGGCGTTGCGCCACCACCACGAAGGTTTTCAACACGTCGAGCGACGGCAGGGATATCGGCATAGCGGGCCTCGATTAGGTATGATCGTAGTGCATGGCAAGTATGACAAACTTTCCCTTGTCCGCCTACGCCGCCTGATGCTTAATCGCTCAACACTTCCCTGTTTGCCTGGAGCCCATCATGCAGAGCGCCTGCTCATCCCGCTCGAAGCTGCCGGACGTCGGCACCACCATTTTCACCGTTATTGGCCAACTCAGCGCCGAACATCAGGCTCTCAATCTGTCGCAGGGCGCGCCCAACTTCGCCGGCGACCCGCAGCTGATCGAGGCAACGGCGCAAGCCATGCGCGCAGGTCATAACCAATACGCGCCGATGAGCGGCGTGGCGGCGTTACGTGCTGCTCTGGCGGAAAAAGCTGAACGATTGTATGGCGCACGCTATGACGCCGACGAAGAAATCACGGTGATCGCCAGCGCCAGCGAAGGGCTGTACTCGGCGATCAGCGCGCTGGTGCATCCCGGCGACGAGGTGATCTATTTCGAACCGGCGTTCGACAGCTATGCGCCGATCGTGCGCCTGCAGGGCGCCACGCCGGTAGCGATCAAACTGTCGCTGCAGGATTTTCGCGTCGACTGGGACGAAGTGGCCGCCGCCATCAACGGCAAAACGCGCATGATCATCGTCAATACGCCGCACAACCCGACCGGCGCGGTGTTTGACGAGCACGACATCGAGCGCCTGACCGCCCTGACCCGCGACACCGACATCGTTATCCTGTCCGACGAGGTCTACGAACACGTGGTGTTCGACGGCGATATTCACCACAGCATGGCGCGCTATCCGCAGCTGGCGGAACGCAGCGTGATCGTGTCGTCGTTCGGTAAAACCTACCACGTCACCGGCTGGCGCGTCGGCTACTGCCTGGCGCCGGCGGCGCTGATGGACGAGATCCGCAAGGTGCACCAGTTTATGGTGTTCTCCGCCGATACGCCGATGCAACACGCCTTCGCCGCCGCGCTCGCCAACCCGCAGAGCTACCTGGGGCTGGCGGCGTTTTACCAACAAAAGCGCGATCTGCTGGCCAGCGCCTTGCAGGATTCGCGCTTTGAGCTGCTGCCCAGCCGCGGCAGCTTCTTCATGCTGGCCCGTTTTAGCGGCTTCAGTCACGAAAGCGACAATGATTTCGCCGTCCGCTTGATCCGCGAAACGAAGGTGGCGACGATCCCGCTGTCGGCGTTCTACAGCGACGGCACCAATACCGGCCTAATCCGGCTGAGTTTTTCCAAAGATAACGAGACCCTGCTGGAAGGCGCGCGCCGCCTGAGCCAGGCGTAATTTTTTGTCCGACCATGGGAAAGGGGCACTGCCTATGAAAGCACTGAAAACGCTGTTCGCCGCCGGATGCCTGCTGGCCGCCGGCACTTCGCTGGCGGCGGAAAACAGCCTGCGCTTCGGCCTGGAAGCGCTGTATCCGCCGTTCGAATCCAAATCCGCCAGCGGCAAACTGGAAGGGTTCGATATCGAACTGGGTGACGCGGTGTGCGCCGCCGCGCAGTTGAAATGCAGCTGGGTGGAAACCTCGTTCGACAGCCTGATCCCGGCGCTGCAGGCGCGCAAGTTCGACGCCATCAACTCGGCGATGAACGTGACCGAACAGCGGCGCCAGGCGATCGCCTTCACTGACGCCATCTATCAGGTGCCGAACCGCCTGATCGCCAAAGCCGGCAGCGGCCTGCTGCCGGACGCCAAATCGCTGGCGGGCAAACACGTGGGCGTGCTGCAAGGATCGATTCAGGAGATTTACGCCAAAACCCATTGGGCGCCGGCGGGCGTGGACGTGGTGTCTTATCAGGATCAGAATCAGGTTTACCTCGATCTGGCGGCTGGTCGGCTTGACGCCACGCTGGTGATGGCGCCGTCGGGGCAAAGCGGCTTCCTGTCGCAGCCGGACGGCAAGGGCTTCGCCTTCGTCGGCGAGGCGGTACGCGACGACAAAATCCTCGGTGAAGGTATTGCCTTCGGCCTGCGTAAAGGGGATGAGCCGCTGAAGAAAAAACTGGATGCCGCCATCGCCAAAGTGAAACAGCAAGGCACGGTGGCGGCGCTGTCGAAGAAGTATTTCGGCGACATCGACGTGACGGTAAAGTGATAGACGGGGGCGGCACCGCCGCCCCCTGCCGCGTTTAGCGATCGAACACCGAGCTGTTCAGCGCGCGATCCTGCTGATGGCGTTCCAGCGCCAATTCGATCAGGCGTGTGATAAGTGCCTGATAGCTGACGCCGCTGGCGGCCCACAGCTTGGGATACATGCTGATGTTGGTGAAGCCCGGCAGCGTGTTGATTTCGTTGATTACCACCTGGTTATCCGGCGTCAGGAACACATCCACCCGCGCCAGGCCGAAGCACTCCAGCGCGCGGAACGCCTTCAGCGCCACCTCGCGGATGTGGTCGCTCACTTCCGGCGCGATCGCCGCCGGCACCACCACCTGAGCGCCCTGCTCATTGATGTATTTGGTGTCGTAAGAATAGAAGGCGTCGCTCAACACGATCTCGCCGCACATGCTGGCCTGCGGGTCGTCGTTGCCCAGCACCGCGCACTCGATCTCGCGGCCGACGATCGCCGACTCCACCAGCACTTTGTGATCGAAGCTGAAGGCCAGCGATACCGCCGCGTCGAACTCGGCGCGGTTTTCCACCTTGCTGACCCCGACCGACGAGCCCTGGTTGGCCGGCTTGACGAACAGCGGCAGGCCGAGGCGCTCGCTCAGTTGCTCAAACGTGAATCCGGCGCGGTTGGCGCGCGTCAGGGTGACGAACGGCGCCACCGCCAGCCCGGCGTCGCGCAGCAGGCGCTTGGTCACGTCTTTGTCCATGCTGACCGCCGAGCCGAGCACGCCGGCGCCGACGAACGGCATATTGGCCATGCGCAGCAGCCCCTGCAGCGAACCGTCCTCCCCCAGCGTGCCGTGCACGATCGGGAAGATGACGTCGAGTTGGCCCAGCGCGCCGGCGCTGCCCGCTTCGATCAGCTGCTGTTTTTCCTGGCCCGGGATCAGCGCCACGTTCTTGTTCGAGCGGTTCAGCGCGATCAGCGCCGGGTTCTCGGCGTTGAGCAGGTAGTTGGAGGCGTCGTTGATGTGCCACTGCCCCTGTTTGTCGATCCCCAGCAGCGTGACGTCAAACTTCTCTTTGTCGATTGCATCCACAATGTTTTTGGCCGACTGCAGCGACACCTCATGCTCCGCCGACTTACCGCCAAAAATCACCCCAACACGTAGTTTAGTCACGCCTTAAATCCTTCTGAAAAATCATGGCAAAAAAGTCGTTCATCACAATAAACGCATTGCCTAGCGGCGGCAATCGTTGTTGCCAGAATCTTCTTACGCCACAGATTGCCACATCACGACCATCCTAAACGTATACACTTCGTATATCGTTCACTTAGGGAGACGACGATGGGCATCGTAAAAATTTCAGACGCGCTGCACGACGATCTGCGCCTCGCCAGCCTGACCATGACGCGTTCGATCAACGCGCAGGCCGAGTACTGGATCAAGATCGGCATGCTGGCGGAGTTCCATCCGGAACTGACCTACCCGCAGCTGGTAAAAAAAATGATGAAAGATAACGCGCTGACGCTGAAGGAGATTGTCGGGTGAAACAGATTGTGATCAAAACGCCGGAAGAGATTGCCAAAATGCGCCATTCCGGCGCCCTGCTGGCCAAAGTGTTTGCTATGCTCGATGAGGTCATCGTCGAAGGCATCTCCACCATGGAGATCAACGACCGCGCCGAGGCGTTTATCGTCGACGAGCTGAAGTCGCGCCCGGCCAGCAAGGGGCAGTATGATTTCCCCTATGTGCTCAACACCTCAATCGACGACGTGGTGTGCCACGGGGTGCCATCGGCCAGCAAAATCCTGCGTTCCGGCATGATTATCAACGTAGACATCACGCTGGAAAACGGCGGCTATATCGCCGACTCCAGCAAGATGTACTGCTTCGGCCAGGTGACACCGCTGGCCAAACGGCTGGTGAACAACGTCTATGAATCGATGTGGCAAGGCATTCGCGCAGTAAAACCGGGCGCTACCCTGGGGGATATCGGCCATGCCGTCCAGCGGCATGCCGAGCAGGCCGGCTACAGCATCGTGCGGGAGTATTGCGGCCACGGCATCGGCCGCGATATGCATGAAGAGCCGGCGGTGCTGCACTACGGCCAACCCGGCAGCGGTCTGGTGCTGCAGGAAGGCATGGTGTTCACCATCGAGCCGATGATCAACCAGGGCGACCGCCGCATCAAGCAGAAGAAAGACGGCTGGACGGTGGTGACGCGCGACAAAAAACTGTCGGCGCAGTGGGAGCACACCGTGGCGGTCACCGCCGACGGCGTGGAGATCCTGACGCTGCGCGACGAAGAGCGCCGGGCCGGCTACGCCGAGCGCTACTAAACCCGCAAGCCATTAGCTTGGCAAGCTGATAGCTTAATAAGTTATTTAATTGATAACCTCTTAGCTTATATGCGGCACTCCGGCGCCGCGGTTAAAGCGACGGAGATGACAGGGAGACAGGCAGCATGCAGTCAGGCAATCAGACGTTTATCAATCAGCTCAAGGACATCGTCGGCGGCCCGCAGTTGTTGACCGGCGATCGCAACACCGAGCGGTATCGCAAGGGGTTCCGCTCCGGTGAAGGCCAGGCGCTGGCGGTGGTGTTTCCCACCAGCCTGCTGCAGCTGTGGCGCATTTTGCAGGCCTGCGTGGCCGCCGACAAAATCGTCATCATGCAGGCCGCCAATACCGGCCTGACCGAAGGATCAACCCCCAGCGGCAACGACTATGATCGCGACATCGTCATCGTCAGCACCCTGCGCCTCGACCATATTCAGGTGCTGGACAACGGCAAGCAGGTGGTCGGCTTCCCCGGCAGCACCCTGCACCACCTCGAGAAATTGCTCAAACCCTACGGCCGCGAACCGCATTCGGTGATCGGTTCCTCCTGCATCGGCGCCTCGGTGATCGGCGGCGTGTGCAACAACTCCGGCGGCTCGCTGGTGAAACGCGGCCCGGCCTACACCGAAATGGCGCTGTACGCCCAGCTCGGGGAAGACGGCCAGCTGCGCCTGGTGAACCATTTGGGCATCCGCCTCGGCGACACGCCGGAAGAGATCCTCACCCGGCTGGAAAAAGGTGACTATCGCCCGACAGACGTCGAATACGGCGAGCTGCGCGCCTCGGATAACGAGTACGCCAGCCGGGTGCGTGACGTCGATGCCGACACCCCTTCCCGCTTCAACGCCGACAAACGCCGCCTGTTCGAGGCATCCGGCTGCGCCGGTAAGCTGGCGGTGTTCGCGGTGCGGCTCGACACCTTCGAGAAAGAAGGCAAAGAGCAGGTGTTCTATATCGGCACCAACGACACCGCGGTGCTGACCGAACTGCGCCGCCACATGCTGAGCCAGTTCGAAAACCTGCCGGTGGCCGGTGAGTACATGCACCGCGATATCTTCGACATCGCCGAGGTGTACGGCAAAGACACCTTCATGATGATCGACAAGCTCGGCACCGATCAGATGCCGCGCTTCTTCACCCTGAAAGGCCGCATGGACGCCAGCCTCAACAAGCTGCCGCTGCTGCCGCACAACCTGACCGACCGGCTGATGCAGGGCCTGAGCCATCTGGCGCCGAGCCACCTGCCGAAGCGCATGAAGGAATACCGCGAACGTTTCGAACATCACCTGCTGCTGAAGATGGCCGGCCCCGGCGTAGACGAAGCGCAGCGCTACCTGACCGACTATTTCGCCCAGGCCGAAGGCGCTTTCTTCGCCTGCACGCCTGACGAAGGCAAAAAGGCCTTCCTGCACCGCTTCGCCGCCGCCGGCGCCGCCGTGCGCTACCATGCGGTGCACGCCGACAAGGTGGAGGATATTCTGGCGCTGGATATCGCCCTGCGCCGCAACGACACCGACTGGTTCGAAACCCTGCCGCCGGAGATCGACAGCCAGCTGGTGCATAAGCTGTATTACGGCCACTTTATGTGCCACGTTTTCCATCAGGACTACGTGGTGAAAAAGGGCGTCGACAGCCATGCGCTGAAGGAAAAGATGCTCGAGATCCTTAACCGGCGCGGCGCCGAGTATCCGGCGGAGCATAACGTCGGCCACCTGTACCACGCCAAGGCAGATCTGCAGGCGTTCTACCGCACCGCCGATCCAACCAACAGCTTCAACCCCGGCATCGGCAAAACCAGCAAACGCAAAGGTTGGGCCGAAGGCCCCCGCTAAGACCGCCCGATAGGCCCGCCGCCGCACCCGGCGCGGGCTTCCTCCCCACTGCCTACCTCATCGTGACCTTTCTGCGCCCTTAAAGATGCATTTTTATTGCAACTTATAAATTTCCCGATTACCATTCATCGCAAATGAGAATCAATTACAAAGCTGTCATGACGGATACATGACGTCCGCCGTGGCAATCACCGCGAAGTTGTTAATGAGAAGGAACCTACCATGAGTCAGACCCTCGATTCCGCCCAGCTGTTGTCCGCGCTCGATAAAGTGATGGTGATCTCCACCACCGATCTGCAGGGCACCATCACCTACGTCAACGATCTGTTTTGCCAGCTGACCGGCTTTTCCCGGGAAGAGCTGGTGGGCCAGCCCCACAGCATCGTGCGCCACCCTTCGGTGCCGAAAGCGGTTTACAAAGCGATGTGGGACACCATCAAGGCAGGCGGCATCTGGACCGGCATCATCCCGAACGTCGGCAAGGGCGGCGTGCTGTACGTGGTCGATACCACGGTGCAGCCGCTGTATGACGCCCAGGGCAATATCGCGGCCTATATCAGCATCCGCCGCGTGATCAACGATCTGATGACCGACTTCGAATCGGTGGAATTCGCCAAAGAACAGTTCGACAACCACTACGACAAGTAACCGCCATGGCCGACCTTATCGAACGCATCCTGATTGGTTACGGTTCGGAGTCGGGCAACGCCCGGGCGCTGGCGATGCGCCTGGGCGAGCAAAGCAGCCTGCAACCCTACCGCCCCGTCGTGAAAGAACTCAACGCCATCCAGCCCGCCGATGTGGGCGAACGTGACGCCCTGCTGATCGTCTCGAGCTCATTTGGCGACGGCGAACCGCCCGCCAACGCCGAGCGTTTTTCCGACGCGCTGGCGCAATGGCCGGATCGCCACCGGTTGCGCTACGCCATCTTCGGTCTCGGCGACACCGCGTACCCGCATTTCTGCGGCTTCACGCAGGCGCTGGATACACGCCTGACGCAATACGGCGCCCGCGCCATCGTCAATCGCGTCGACGCCGACGTTAACTTCGAACCGTTCTTCGTAACCTGGCTGACGACGCTGGAGAAGGTGCTGGCCGGCGATGTCCAGGCCGGCCGCGATTTGCATCTGCGCGTGACCGCCTACGGTGAAGACCATGCGTTCAGCGCCCCCCTCCTCGAACGGCGGCCGCTCAGCGCACGCACGCCGCAGGCCTGGCACCTGCGGCTGAATATCGCCGGCAGCGGCATCGTTTACCGGGCGGGGGATACCGTCTATCTGTTGCCGGAAAACGACGAAGGATTATTGATCCGGCTGGCAGACTGGCTCGGCAGACCGGAGGCCGCCGACGCGCTGCGCCGCCGGGAGCTGCGCCAGCTCAGCAAAACGACGCTGCGCGAACTGGCGCAGTTGGCCGACAGCGAAGAGCTCAAAGGCTTGCTTAAGATCCGCCAACGCAAAGCCCTGGAGAGCTATCTGTACGGCGCCGATCTGCTGGACGTGCTGCACGATTTTTGCCCGCCGCAGGCGGTCACGCTGGAGAACCTGCTGGCGCTGCTGCCCGTTTGCCTGCCGCGCGCCTACTCCATCGCTTCGGCAACGCGGGCAGAGAGCCTCGATCTGTGCGTGCGCGACGTACATTATGAACGCGGCGGCCGCATCCGGCGCGGCACGGCGACCGGCTGGCTGCTCAGCCAACCCGGCCCTTTCCGCCTCTTCTGCCGCGCCAACCCCGGCTTTTACCTGCCGCGCGATACCACTGTGCCGGTGCTGCTTATCGGTACCGGTACCGGCATAGCGCCCTTGATAGGCTTGCTGCGCGAAATGGCCGCCCAGGGTGAACGGCGCGAAACCGTGCTGATCTTCGGCGAAAAACGGCGTGATGAAGATTTCCTGTATCGCGAGGAATTGGCTGCACTGAACGCGGCGGGCGTACTCACGCGGCTCATCACCGCCTTCTCGCGCGACGCCGTCGCCAAATACTATGTGCAGCATGCGATCGGCGATCATGCCGATGCCATCAGCGGCCTGCTGCAGCGGGGAGCGCATGTCTACCTGTGCGGCAATCGCCAGTATCTGGAACATGCCGTGGCGACGGCGCTGGAGCAAGCCTGCGGGGCGGAAAACCTGTGGCAGACGCTGATTGAGCAGCAGCGCCTGCATCTGGAACTCTATTGAATCAGGGTGGCGTTCATCGTTCCGCACGCAGCAGCAAGGACACGATGAACGCGCCCCCCAGCCCCGCCGTAATGATGCCGATGGGCAGCTCCTGATGGGGGATCAGACTGCGGCTGAGCATGTCGCCGCCGGTCAGCAACATCGCCCCCAGTAGGCCGCACATCGGCACGGATAAACGGTGGCGCACGCCCACCAGGCGCCGGGCCAGATAAGGCACCATCAGCCCGACAAAGCCGATCACGCCCGTCAGCGAAACGAGAAACGCCGTGGACAGTGCGCAGCACAGAAAGGTCTCGGTGCGCAGCCGCGCCACGTTGACCCCCATCGAATGGGCGGTTTGTTCGCCCGCCAGCAGCGCGTCCAGCGCCCGCCAACGCAGCGCCGTAAACCCGGCCAGCAGCACGAAACTCGCTAGTGGAATGAACAGATTATCCCAACGCGCCAGCCCCAGCCCGCCGAGCGACCAGAACAACACCGAGCCGGCCGCCCGCTGATCGCCGGAAAACACCAGGTAGCTGGTGAGCGCGCTGAACAAAAACGAGACCGCCAGGCCGCAAACGATCAGCTGCTCGGCGCGCCTGACCCGGCCGACGCGAAACAGGATCATCACCGCCAAGGCGGACAAAATGCCGCCGGCGAAAGCGGACAGTGGCAAGGTCAGCACGCCCAGCGCATCGCCGAAGCGCGTGATGACCAGCACCGCACCGGCGGAGGCGCCGGAGGAGAGCCCAAACAAAAAAGGATCGGCCAGCTCATTGCGGGTGGTGGTCTGCAGCAGCGCGCCGGTCATCGCCAGCCCGGCGCCGGTCAAGGCCGCCAGCAAGGCTCTGGGCACCCGCAGTTGCACGACGATGGTATCCAGCATGCCGGAGAGGGGCGCCGATGAAAGCCCCAATGCCGCCATCGTCTGCCGCCATGACAGCGCGACGCTGCCCAGCTGCAGGCTCCAGATCATTAACCCGCACAATACCGACAGCGCCAACGGCGCGAGCAGCATAAACCGCCGGGTCGGCGAGTTCATTCAGCCTCCGGCGCGTACAGCGCCCGCGCCAGCTTTTCCACCGCGCCGATGTTGGCCGGCCCCGGCGTCAGCTCCGCATACTGCAGTTTCAGATAGCGGTGGTGCCGTACGGCAGGCGTCAATTTCATCAACGGGTGAGACTCGAGGAAGCGCCGCAGCGCATCGGCGCCCGATCCGGTCTGGTAATCCAGCAGAATAATGAAGTCGGGCTCGGCCGCCGCTACCGCCTCCCAGGACGCCGTCGTCCAGCTCGCCGGCAAACCGTCCATCACGTTGCGGCCGCCCGCCGCTTCGATGATCGCCGTCGGCATAGCGTATTTGCCGCTGGTGAAAGGCTTCTCCTCCCCCGAGTCATAGACGAACACCTTGAGCGGCGCCTGGCCCGTCGGCCTGGCGGGCAGCGCAGCCAACCGGCGCTTCCAGCCCTCAACCAGCGCAGTGGCCTCTTGCCGCTTGCCGAAAATCTTGCCGAGCTTCAGCTCATCGTCATACAGCAGATTCATATCGGCCTTCTGCGGCCGCCCGCCGGCCTGTATGCAGCTCTCGCTCAGCACCAGCGTTTTGATGCCGAACGGGGCGAGCTTCTCCGGCGTGACGTCGCCGCCGATCTTCATGCCGTAATTCCAACCGGCGAAAAAGAAATCCGGCTGTGCCGCCAGCAGCGTTTCCAAAGTGGGATATTTTGGCGCCAGTTCGGGAATGGCGCCCATCTCGGCCTTGAAGTCGGGCGTCAGTTTGTACCAGCCGGTGATGCCGGTCAGCCCGACAATGCGATCCTGCAGATGCAGTGCAAAGGCCATCTCGGCCATGTTGATGTCGTTGATGACGGCGCGCTGCGGCGCCTGGTTGAAGGTGACCGGCACACCGCAGCTTTCTACGGTGACGGGAAAATGTTCAGCCGCCGCCGACCTGGCGGCCAGCAGCAGAAGCAGGATGAATACGCGTGCGTTCATGTTTCTCTCTGGTTTATCAAGCGCAATGGGGAACGTCAAAAATGCGCAGCGTTTTCCCGCTGACGGGATGCGCTACCTTGAAACTGTTCATGCCGAACACCGGCAAAATCACCGAAGTCTGTAACACCGACTCGGGCGTACCACAGGCCACCTGACGGCTTTCGTTGAGCACCAGGATCCGATCGGCAAACGCCTCTGCCACGGGCAGGTCATGCAGTACCGCAATCACGGCGATGTCTTTATTTTTCACTAACGACAGCAGCGCCGAGCGCCCGGGCGGATCGAGGTGATTGGTCGGTTCATCCAGCAACAACAGATCGGGAGACTGCGCCAACGCCCGAGCCAGCGCCGCGCGCTGACGCTGGCCGCCCGAGATCCGCCCCAACGGGTGGTGCCTGAGCGGCGCCAGCCCGGTTTCCCCGATGGCCTCGTCAACGATGCGCTTTCCCGTCGCAGAGCGTTCGCCATGCGGCAAACGGCCCAACGCCACGTAGTCCTCAACCGACAGTCGCAAATCCGGCGAATCGTTTTGCGCCAGAAAGGCGATGCTTTTGGCACGTTCCGCCGCCGGCCACGCGGACAAGGCGCGCCCTCGCCAGTGAATGACGCCGCCGTCCGGCCGCATTTCGCCGATCAGGGCACGCAGCAGGCTGGACTTGCCGCTGCCGTTAGGGCCGATCACCGCCAGCTTCTCACCGGCGCGCAGCGCGAAATGGATGTTGTCGAGTATCAATGCCTCACCGTGGCCGGTCAGGCTAACCCCATCAACGTGGAGGATGTCGTGAACTGAATTCATCATGTTTAAATTGTTATATTATAACATATCAATGTTTTTACCACGATTACGCGCCTTCTGCAAAAACGAATCGCAACGTCTTTTGCCCCACGTGCTGCGTGGAGCCAGGCAGGGAGCAAGCCGCGCCCCTGCGTCAACACTGCGCGACCAAAGCAACATAGCACAGCCTTTTATTAATGATAATGATTTTCATTATCAATTAAATCATAGTGATTTCCGATTGCGCACCCCGGCGAACTTGGTTATGTTTGAAGCGATGAGTCTCATTCCCGGTTTTCAGGAACTCACATGACCTACCTGGCGCACAGCACAGATCCGACAGACGCGACCATTCCGGCCGTCGTTTTGCTGTGTGCTTCCTCCGCCCCACCCGCCGTTTCCTCTGTCGTTTCAGCGGTTGCCGCTTACCCGCCACGCATTGTGGTCGTGCGCTAAGCCAAACCGACTTTTTACCTCCGGCTTATTGATCTGTAGCGTTCAGGCGTAGACCGCCGCGCGCGCCGGAGCCTGTAATTTTCACGACAGGTGAAATTGACATGCGATTACCTTCTCTCTGGGCCAATGCCGGCCTGGCTACGCTGTTCGTCCTGCTTTGGAGCAGCGGCGCGATCTTCTCCCGTTGGGGGTTGGAGCACGCCTCCGCCTTCGCTTTTCTGTTCTTCCGCTGCGCCATCGCGCTGGCGGTGCTGTTGGCCATCGGCCTGTGGCAGCGCCAGTGCCTGCCCGCTCTCGGCACCCGCCGGCGCGTCGCGCTGATTGGCGTGTTAATGATCGGCAGCTATCAAATCTGCTATCTGCTGGCGCTGGAACAGGGTATTACGCCCGGCGTGCTGGCGACGTTGCTCGGCGTACAGCCGATCCTCACCCAGTTCATCACCGAACGGCGCTGCACCGGGCTGCGGGCGCTCGGCCTGGCGCTGGCAATGGTCGGGCTGACGCTGGTGGTGTACCAAAGCCTGATGGTGGCCCACTTCTCGCTGAGCGGCATGCTGTTCGCCTTTATCGCGCTGGGCTGCATGACCGCCGGCACCCTGCTGCAAAAAGGCATGACGCAGCCGCCGCTGGCGGTCTTGCCGCTGCAGTATGCCGTCGGGTTGCTGATGTGTACGCTGGCGCTGCCGTTTGAGCCGCTGCGGGTCGAATGGCGGCCGGCGTTCGTGCTACCGCTGCTGTGGATGGCGGTGGTGATCTCGGTGCTGGCGACCTTCTTACTGTATCGCCTGATCCAGCGCGGCAACCTGGTGCAGGTCACCAGTCTGTTCTATCTGATCCCGGCGGTGACCGCCCTGCTGGACTACCTGCTGCTCGGCCACGCGCTGGCGGCGCTGAGCCTGCTGGGCATGGCGGGCATCGTGCTCGGCGTGATGTTGGTTTTCCGCCGCGTATAAAAGCAAAAGCCCCCGCGCCGTTCCACCGGCGCGGGGGCGATAACAACAGCCGTTAACTCAGAACAACCAGGAACCGTACCCCCACAGCAGCACCGTCACCCCAAGCAGCAGCTCGAGCAACAGGATACCGATAGCGAAGGTCGAGCTGGAGAAGATGAACCCTTCCTTACTGTCGATATTCAGGAAGTGCGGGATCCCCAGATTCAGCAGATAGCCCGAATAGCACAGGCCGATAATGCCGACAAACAGACACAGCCAGACGACCGGATAGAGCGCCACAATCCCGCTGAGGAACATCGGGGTCGCCACGTAGCCGGCGAACACCATGCAGCGGTGCAGGCTGGGGCGCGATTCATAACGCCGCGCCATCCAGTGAATGACTTTCCCCATGGCCGCTACACCCGCCAGCATCAGCAGGTAAAACGCCACGGCGGTATAAAGCGCGGTAAACATGTCGAGCCTGATGGCATGTCCCTCGCCGGAGAGCCAGCCCAACTGGGTGGTGCCGATAAAGGCGCAGACCACCGGGATGGCTGCCAAGAGCAACACGTGATGGGTGTATAGGTGCGAGACGCTTTCATTCTCGCTTTTGATCTGTTCGAACTCGGCGCTGGGATGCGCCAGAAGTCCCCAAACATGACTGACCATGAGACACCTCCTATCTCGCCGTAGGCCGCGATCGGCGAACGAATTTCACACCTCCGACGGACTGCTACCCGTGCGAGGATTGCGGCCACGGGGCTCTCTCCCCTGTACTAATTATAGTCTTTCGGCGAAAAAACGTGCGGAAAGCGCAACGCCGCGGCGCTTTGTCTTATACTCCCACCATAAAAACCAGGCTGCGAGGAAGGCCATGTCATCCGTTATCACCACCCGCCAGGCGGGGATCGTCGGCGTCGACGCCGGGCGCAACGTCACCGTTGTCGAGCCCTGCAATCTGTACGGCTGCCGGCTCGGCGACGATGTCTTCGTCGGCCCGTTCGTGGAGATCCAGCGCCACGTCAGCATCGGCGCGCGCAGTAAAATTCAGTCGCACAGCTTTATCTGCGAATACGTCACCCTCGGCGAAGCGTGCTTTGTCGGCCACGGCGTCACCTTTGCCAACGATCTGTTCAAAGACGGCGCGCCCAATGCCGATCCGGCCAGTTGGGGGCGCACACGCGTCGGCGATCGGGTATCCATCGGCTCCGGCGCCACGATCCTGGCGGTGGAGATCTGCAGCGACGCGGTGATCGGCGCCGGGGCGGTCGTGACCCGCGACATCACCCGCAAGGGGATTTATGCCGGCAACCCGGCGCGCCTGCTGCGGGAGCTGCCGTAATGACCCCGGCCATCCGCATCGCAGCCATTGAGGCGCTGCCCGATGATTACCTGACGCGCGGCGATTTCGGCTTTACCATCCGCTGTTACGCCCTGCCGCAGTTCGACACGCCGGTCGACAGCTGGCCAACCCACCCGGTGGCGCCGTTTCGCAAGCAGTATCCCCTGGCGCCGTTCGCCAACGAAGACAGCGCGACCTTCCTGGCGTATCGCCAGGACGACGCCGTTGGCCACATCACGCTGAGCAAAAACTGGAACGGTTATACCCTGATTGACGAGATCGCCGTCAGCGCTCACGCGCGCCGTCAGGGCATCGCCGGGGCGCTGCTGGACTGCGCCAAACAGTGGGCGCGGCAGCAGGAAACCTCGGGTATGATGCTCGAAACGCAGAACAACAATCTGGCCGCCTGTCGCTGCTACCAGCATTACGGGTTTATTCTCGGCGGCATCGACCGTTTGCTGTACCGCGCCGAGCCGGAGATCGCCGATCACGAAATCGCGCTGTTCTGGTATTTGCCGTTCAATAGCGAAATCGGTTACTGATTTATCGGCCGCTATTGAGGCTATGTTTACTTTTTAACCCCTACCATCGGATGAGAACTGTTATCACTGACTCTGATAAGCCAGCGACACCCAGGGAGGGCCGTATGAACCAGAACAAGGTTGTTTTACTGATGTTAGCTATCGCCATGAGCGGATGCGCCGAGCGCCCTGCCGCCGTCTCCCCCGCGACGCCGCCGACCGACGTCACCGTTTCGCCGTCGGGCGCGCAGCCGGAGATGGACGCCAGCACCCGCAGCAAGCTGCGTGAGATCCTCGCGCTGCGCGCCGGTTGGCCCGCCGCACAGCCGCATGGCCGCACCGTCGATTTGATTTCGCGCGAGTTTCTCGGCACGCCCTATCTCGCCAACCGCCTGATCGGCTCGCAGAGCACGCCCGAGAAGTTGGTGATCGACTTCCGCGGGCTGGATTGCTTCACCTACATCGATTATGTGGAAGCGCTCAGCACCGCTCGCAGCGAGGGCGAGTTCGTACAGCGTCTGGTAGACATTCGCTACGTCGACGGCAAAATCGCCTTCCCGCAGCGCAAACACTTCTTCACCGACTGGGCGCAGCGGCCGCACCAGGTGGCCGAAGACATCACCGCGCAGCTCAGCCCGCACGCCGTCACCCTCGTGAAAACCCTCAACCGCAAGGCGGACGGCAGCAGCTACCTGCCCGGTTTGCCCAACGTACAACGCAGCGTGACCTATATCCCCAGCGACAACGTCGACGACAAGGTGCTGGCCCAGCTGCACACCGGCGATTACATCGGTATTTACACCAACCTGGACGGGCTGGATGTGACCCACACCGGCATCTTCGTGATGACCGACAACGGTCCGGTGCTGCGCAACGCCTCTTCGCGCAAGGCCAACATGCAGGTGGTCGATTCGCCCTTTATGGATTACGTGATGGCTACGCCGGGCATCGTGGTGCTGCGTTCGCTCAGCCGATAATCCCCCGCCGCATAACGGCTATAAGCTATAGCCGTTTATGCTGAACGAGCGTTTGACTTCATCGGCGGTTCAGGCTTAGCTGTAAGGACAAAAAACAACTGATTTTATTGTTCTTTTCAGGGAGACTTCGATGACCTTACGCTGGCGTATCACCCCTCTGGCGGCGGCCTTCGCCGCCGTATTGGCGCTTCAGGGCTGCGATCAAAAAACCGATCAGAATCATATCAAGGTCGGCGTCATCAACGGCGCGGAACAGGACGTGGCGGAAGTCGCCAGACAGGTGGCGAAAGAGAAATACGGGCTGGACGTCGAGCTGGTCGGCTTTAGCGGTTCACTGCTGCCGAACGACGCCACCGACAAAGGCGAACTGGACGCCAACGTGTTCCAGCACCGCCCGTTCCTCGAACAACAAAATAAAGATCACGGCTATAAGCTGGTGGCGGTCGGCAATACCTTTGTCTTCCCGATGGCCGGCTACTCGAAAAAGATAAAATCGCTCAAAGAGCTGCCGGACGGCGCGGTGATCGCCATCCCGCTCGATCCGACCAACCTGGGGCGCGCCCTGCTGCTGCTGGAAAAAACCGGATTGATTACGCTGAAGCAAGGCAAGGGGTTGTTGCCTACCGCCCTGGACATCAGTGCCAACCCGCACCATTACCAAATCATGGAGCTGGAAGGCGCCCAACTGCCGCACGTGCTGGACGATCCGAAAGTCACCGTCGCCGTCATCAGCACCACCTACATCAACCAGACCGGTCTGACGCCGACCAAAGACGGCATCTTCATCGAAGATAAGGACTCGCCGTACACCAACATCATCGTTACCCGCGAAGACAACAAGGACGCGCCGAACGTGCAGAACTTCATCAAGGCCTATGAGTCTGACGAAGTGGCCAAAGCCGCCGAGAAAATCTTCAACGGCGGCGCGGTAAAAGGCTGGTAATTCCGGGCACAGCGCCACAGGGGCTCTCCCCAAAGAGCCCCTTCCCGCTCACCATCGCCTTTTCTTATCTCACCATAAGAAAACCCGATTTACCCCGGCGGCAAGCGGCGCGCATAATGGCGCTTATCCGCTGATTTCCAAGGTAAACAGGCATTATCATGACGCTCTCCGCTCCCGTACTCAGCCTCCTCGATGCCACGCCGGACGATATGGCCGCCGTGCTGCGCATTTACACCCACCACGTGCTGTACGGTGCCGCCTCGTTTGAAGAACAGCCGCCAGCCTTGGCGGAAATGCAACTGCGGCGGAGCAAGGTGCAAGAAGCCGGGCTGCCCTGGCTGGTGGCGAAAAGCGAAGGCCGTATTGTGGGTTACTGCTATGCCACGCCGTATCGCCCCCGGCCGGCCTATCGTTTTACCGTGGAAGACTCGGTATATATCGCCGAGGGGCAACAGGGCAAAGGCGTCGGCAAGGCGCTGCTGAGCGCGCTGATCGCCCGCTGCGAGCAAGGCCCCTGGCGCCAGATGCTGGCGATCGTCGGCGATTCCGCCGCCAACCGCGGTTCGCTGGCGCTGCACCAGTCGCTCGGCTTTACCAGCGTAGGGACGTTAAAGGCCGTGGGGTTCAAACTGGGGGAATGGCGCGACACCCACATCATGCAGCGCGCGCTGGGCGCGGGCGACAATCGGCATCCCTGAATGCATGGCGACGCACGATAGGAAGTTAGCGTCTATAGTGAAGAGTGATTTCATTGAGTTAGCGCCAATCGTGCGCCACATTTAACCGGTAAGGGAGAAGTAAATGAAAATTATTCTGTGGATTGTCGCCATCATCTTTATCGTGGGTTTGTTGACGATTACCGGCGTTCTCAAACTGATCTTTTAATCCGTCTCATACGTCCCGCCCCTCTCGGGGCGAGACTTTTCATCATGCCTTGAAACGCGCGCGCACCGCCCCCAGCGCCGACACCACCGCCAGCACCACGCCGCCGGCCACCAGCCCGAACGCCACGTTCAGCAGAGCCGGAACCACTCCCTGCAAAAGATGGCCAAACGTCGGCACCACGGTGGTGTACGAAGCCCAGTCTTCGAACAGATGATGCACCGGCGGCAGGCCGTGGGTCAGGATGCCGCCACCGACCATAAACATGGCAATGGTGCCGACGATCGACAGCGTCTTCATCAGATAAGGCGCGGCACGCACGATGCCGCTGCCGAGGGAGCGTGCCACCGCGCTGCTTTTACGGCTTAGATACAGCCCCAGATCGTCCAGCCGGACGATGCCGGCGACGATGCCGTACACGCCAAGCGTCATCACGACGGCGATGCCGCACAAGACGATCACCTGCTGGCTGAAGGTGGCGCCGGCGACCGTGCCCAAGGTGATGGCGATAATCTCGGCGGAGAGCACGAAGTCGGTGCGTATTGCGCCTTTCACCTTACGTTTCTCATAGGCCGCGGCATCCTCATTGGCGCCGGGACCGTCCGATTTTTCTTCCTGTGCCGCCTTGCCGTGGCTCAGGCTGTGAAACACCTTTTCGAACCCTTCGTAGCACAGGTAGGCGCCGCCCACCATCAGCAGCGGCGTAATCGCCCAGGGTGCAAAAGCGCTGATCAGCAGCGCCAGCGGCACCAGGATTGCCTTGTTGATCAACGAGCCTTTGGCGACGTTCCACACCACCGGCAGCTCGCGGTCGGCTTTAACGCCGGTGACCTGCTGCGCGTTGAGCGCCAGATCGTCCCCCAGCACCCCGGCGGTTTTTTTCGCCGCCATCTTGCTCATTAACGAGACGTCGTCCAACAACGAGGCGATGTCGTCGATAAGGGTAAGTAAGCTACTTCCTGCCAAAATGATTCATCCTTTTCATGTTCACGGGCCATTCTATATTTAGCATAGCGGTAAAGCGTCATGAAAGGATATGGGAGGATCGCGGAAAATGCCGGGCGGGCGAATGCCGCCCGGCGCCGGCGTTAGAGCGCTACGCTGCCCAGGATGAACGTCACGGTAATCACCGACAGCAGCGTCGTCCAGGTGATGATGGAGGCCATCGCTTCATGATCGCCCCCCATTTGCCGCGCCAGAATATAGGCGTTGCCGGCGCAAGGCACGGCGGAGTAGAGAATGGCGATGCTGGCCGGCACGCCGGTGGCGCCGAAATAGTGCACCAGCGCAATGGTAATCAGCGGCATGGCCACCAGTTTCAGCACGGTCGCATAAGAGATGGAAACCAGCTTGCGGATATGCATGCTGACGATCAACCCTGCGCCGACCGACATCAGGCTCAGCGGCGTGGCGGCGTTGGAGAGATAAACGAACAGCTGTTTAAGCGCGCCGGTGATGTGCAGGTTGCACAGGTTCATCAGCACCCCGAATAGCGCGCCGATGATCAGCGGGTTTTTCGTCAGCGCCAGCAGCGCACCGCTCAGGCTTTTCTTGCTGCCGGTGCCGTAGTGGTTCATCACCAACACGCTCATGATGTTGGTCAGAATGATCATGTACGCCACGAAGAAACCGGACAGCGCCACCCCCTCGCTGCCGAACAGCGATTGCGACAGCGCGATGAATACATAAGAGTTGTATCTGACTCCGCCCTGAAAAATGGAGGTAAACAGATCGGCCGACGTATTGAAGAACAGTTTGCCAACGAAAATAATCAACGCGATGGCCAGCGTGGAAACAATGGTCGCCACAACGGGATAAAAGCTGTCCGCGCCGCTAAAATCCGCCTCGCTGATATCCAATATCAACAGCGCCGGAAAAAACAGGTAATAAACGAATTTGTCTGAGAAGCCCCAAAATACGGCGACGTCTTTAACATAGAGTTTCGAAAAATAACCCAGCACGATTAACAAAAAAATCGGCAATATAGAAAGAAAAACGTTCAGCATGAATAATAACCTTAAATCGAGAAAATGCGCTCTTCAACCTGATTGAGGTTGCGGTGATTCCACAAACTTGCCGAGATGAAGACGCGTTGCACCCAGCGCAACGGCGTATCTCTTTCATCGAAAGAAGGCGTGAATTTATCGCGCGAATGCAGCGCAAAGCGGTTATCGATATACACCAAATCGCCCGGGCAAATATCGATACCGATGGCGTTTTCTTTCACCAACCCGTAGAAACGCTCCAGCGCGGCTTCCGCTCGTGGCGTGCTGGCCGCAATCATGCCGGGATAAAAGACGGCGCTCACATCCGGCAATACGTGATTTTGCGAAATCAAAGGCACCAGCGCGGTTTCTTCGCGCCCGGCCTGGGTGGACTGGCGCCAACGGTAGGGCAGCTTGATGCTGTACAGCGGGCTGGCCAGCGTTTCGACGTCCTCGCGGCTCAGTTGAGCGATCGCCAGACGCGAATCGGAGATGCGCGTCATCGGGCTGTGCGGATCGCGGCGCACGCCGGCCAGCAGCAGGCCCATTGGCGAGACGTTGAACTGCTCCAGGTGTTTCAGCGCTGCATTTTCAATATGGAAATCCAGTTCAACATCGAACCCCAGACCGGTATATTCTTTTTTGGCTTCGCGTTTGGGGATCAGATTATTAATCAGTTCCTTCCCCTCGAAATACATCGAATAGGGCTCGCCGATTAACGAAGAAATACCCACCAACAGGTTTTCGCTGATATTACCGGATTTGGCCGAAGGCGTGTATTGGTTCGGACAAGGGGAAAAGAACACTTCTTTATCCACCGGCACATTTTTTAAAATAAGGTAAGGCCGTGGTTTGATTGACGCCTTTTGCTGGCTTAATGCGGCGCTTAATCTGTGGGGTAAGTGGGTAATCATGGCCGATCGTATGGCGTGAATATACGCATCACCGCCGGCCGGATCGTAAGCAATTTTATCTAATGCCGAAAATAACTCGTTTCTTTCCTGATCCGTCAATTGAAAGACGTTTTGGTAATCCATCCTGAGCATTCCTTGACAATAAGAATATCATTAGCAAGCCTAATGAAAGCGGCAGGATGTTAACACCTTGCAATCAAATTCATAAAGATTTATTAACTAATTTCGTGATCTTAATCACCACTCCTCCGTCCAGTTACTGACGGAGAAGAAGTGGTTAAAAAACAAACAGCTACGTGGGGACGTTTCCATCAGACGCGATAGCGAATACGCGCGAGAGGTAGCGCAGGACATGACCGTGGGCCGCAAAGACGCACGATAAATGCGTACTGCTCTCAAGCAAGCCAAAGGCAACATGCACGCTGCCATGCTGTTCGACGAAACGCTGCAGCGATTGCGCGCTGAACAGCTCGTCTTGCGCCGCCGCCAGCAACAAAGTCGGCAATCGCAGCGCCGCCAGTTGCTTTGCCGGCGTGCGTGGCGTCAAGGCGTTAGCCATATTAACGCTGTATTGGCAGACAAAATCGGGTGCGGCGGCCAGCACGGCCGGGGGAAAATTCAGGCTGACCGCCCGGGATTGCCCAAACCACCGCCCGCCGCTCAGCGCATTGGCCACAAAAGGCCATTGGCGCACCTGGGCGAAACGGGCCGCCGCCGGCAGATCGCGGGCCATCCCGGAAAATGGCCCCAGCTCGGGCGCCAGCAGGATCAGGCTGTCCGCCTGCTGTTCGCAAGGATAGCGGGTCAAGTAGTTGAGCAACATTCCGGCGCCGCTGGAATGGCCAAGCAGGTGTCTGCGCGCCAACGGAAAACGCAGGCGCATTTCCGCCAGCATGACATCGACATCGCGCCAAATACGCTCAGGCCGCTCAACCGTCCCCCGCTCTCCCGAGGAGTCGCCATGCCCGCGAATATCGACCAGGCACACCGCGAACGTTGGCTCGGCGGCCAACTGGCGTGCAAGAATGTCATACCCGGCGGCGCTGTTAACCCCGCCGCCGTGATAAACCAGGATCACCTCTTCGCTCTCGGCAGTTTGCCGATACAGGCGATAGCTCAATCCCTCAACGCGGCCGGACGACGTGCCCACCTGTGCCCCCGGCCACTCACCGTAAGACTTTGCTTGCTCAACATAGCGGTCAAAATCAATCAAATCGCACCTTTCCCTGATGTTGTCGGTATTCCCCACGGCAGAGCCGCTGCCCCGGTGATAAGCATATGAAACGACAGCAGGAACTGCCATGCCTTTTGCACGCGCCCCCTTAACGTCAGGGCAGATCCCCCGCCGGCACATTGAGCTGCCAGGAAAGCCCAAAGCGATCGCTGAGCCAGCCGAAGCGAGCGCTGAAGCCGTAGTCGTCGAGCGGCATCAGCACCTTGCCGCCCTCCGCCAGGCGGTGGAAAGCCTGCTCCAGCGCCTCTTCGTTAGGCAGATTGATGAACAGCGATACCGCCGGGGTGAAGCTGAAATCATGGCTGATCGGGCTGTCGATAAACACCAGATTCTGCCGGTCGAAATCGATGGTGGCATGCTTGATCAGCCGCCGGCCGTCCGGCGTCGGGTCGTAATGCTGCACCTGCATGAGCCGAAAACGCGCAAACACCTGGCTGTAGAGGTCGATCGCCTGCTGCGCCTCCCCCTGGAACATGACAAAGGTCGAAACCTGACTCATAACATCCTCTCCGGCAATCGTTGTGGTATTAATGGAGGATAGCGGATTACCGTTGAAGCGGCGGAAAGGAGCAACCATGAGCATCATTCATCGCCTGGCGCAGCCGGACGATCTCAACGGCCTGTTGGCTCTGTATCGCGAGCTGCGTCCGCAGGACGCGCCGCTGCGCACCGACGACGCGCGCCGCACCCTGCAGCGCCTGCTGGACGATCCGGCTATCCGTCTGGTGGTGGCGGCGGACGAGGAACAACCGATCGCCACCTGCATGCTGGCGCTGATCCCGGGGCTGGCGCATCAGGCGCGGCCGTTCGGCGTCATCGAGCACGTGGTGACGGCGGAGCCCTATCGCGGCCACGGCGTGGCGCTCGCAATGATCGAATACGCGCTGCAGCTGGCCTGGCGCAAGGGCTGTTACAAGGTGATGCTGCTGTCGGGGCAGCAACGCACCGGCGCGCACCAGCTTTATCTCAAAGCGGGTTTCGACGGCGATCGCGAGCGGGGATTTGTCATCAGGCGGCCCGAGGGCCGATAGCGGCCCGAGGGCCGATAGCGGCCCGAGGGCCGATAGCGGCCTGCTGCAAACGAGCAGGCCGCCAGGCGGGTCATTCGGTGGCGTTTTTCGCCAGGCTGGCGTCTTTTTGGCGACGATAGTCGCGGGCGGCGGCCGGAATCGGCGTAACCTTGCCGGTTTCGATCCAGCTGCGCAGCCGGTTGGCGTCGGCGAAGTGGGTATATTTGCCGAAGGCGTCCAGCACCACCAGCGACACCGAGCGGTTACCGATTACCGTACGCATCGCCAGGCAGTGGCCCGCCTGGTTGGTGAAGCCGGTTTTGGTCAGCTGGATATTCCATTTCGGGTTATACACCAGATGGTTGGTGTTGCGGAACGGCAGCGTATAGTTCGGATCTTTGAAGCTGGCCATGCGCTCGGTGGTGGTGCTGAGCTGGCCAATCAACGGGTATTGTTTGGTGGCGATCAGCAGCTTGGTCAGATCGCGCGCCGTCGACACGTTATGAATAGAGAGCCCGGTCGGTTCCACATAATGGGTATTGGTCATGCCCAGCGCCTTGGCCTTGGCGTTCATCGCTTTGATAAAGGCGTTGTAGCCCCCAGGATAGTGGTGCGCCAGGCTGGCGGCGGCGCGGTTTTCCGACGACATCAGCGCCAGCAGCAGCATATCCTTACGGCTGATTTCGCTGTTCAGCCGCACCCGCGAATACACCCCTTTCATCTCCGGCGTCTGGTGGATATCCACCGCCAGCATCTCGTCGAGCGGCAGGTGCGCGTCCAGCGTGACCATGGCGGTCATCAGCTTGGTGATCGAGGCGATCGGCACCACCTCATCCGGGTTGCGCGCGTACATCACCTTATGGGTTTGCATATCGACAACCATCGCGCTGCCGGAGGCCAGCTCCGGCTGGGTGGCGTGCAGGGCGGCGGCGTTGTCGCTGGCCAGCGCGCGCGGCGCAAAGCCTGCGCCCGCCTGCAAAGCGAGCAGGGTCAGAACCAAAACACGTATTTTCACAGGCATTACTCTGAAATGGGGGCTTGAACTCAGCGAATTATATGTGAGGGTTCAGCGCTTGGCACTGGGATTGTATGGCGGATTTGTGACAAATTCTGTCGGCCGAAAAACGACGCAGCCCGCGGGCGCTCTGGGATGAACGCCCGCGTAGAAAAAGTTACAGCGCCGGCTGCCAGGCCGACTGCGGCAGCAGGTACAACCCCGGCGTTTGCCGCGCCCCCGCGCCGACGATATGGCCGATGCCGGCCGCCATCACCGCCAGCGTCACGTCGAAGGCGTTGAGGCTGTCGCCGTAGCCGGCGGTCAGGTTGAACATCGAACCGTTGGCCAGCAAATAGACCGTCTTCTCATTGAGTTGGTAAGCGTTCACATAAGGCATCGGCTCGTGGTGCGGCAGGCCTTGCAGGAAGCCGACGTCGATCTCTTCCGCCACGTGGCCGACGTTGAGGATAAACACGCCGTCCTGCGCCTGCTGCAAATGCTGCGCCGAGAGCACGTTTTTCGCGCCGGTCGCGGTGGCGATCACGTCCGCCTGCGCGACGGCGCTCGCCAGATCCACCACCTGCCAGCCGTCATAACGCGCCTGCAGCGCGCGCGCCGGATCGATTTCTGCCACCATCACCTGGCCGCCGTAAGCCCTGGCCGCCGCCGCCGTCCCCTGCCCGACCAGGCCGTAGCCGATCACCAGCACGCGCTTTTCGTGCAGCGTCAAATGGGTGGTCTGGAAGAAGGTGTGCCAGGCGGTCAGCCCAACCATATGCCGATTGTGCAGCCCCTCTTTCACCGGCAGATCGTCCCAGTTGAAGATCGGGTAGCGCGGCGCCACGCCGTTCAAACGGTTGATGCCCGATCCGGTGGCCTCCAGCCCGGCGACGATCTGCGGGCCGCTCGGCGATTGGTGCAAACGGGTGGTCAAGTCCGCCCCCATTTCGCACAGGTGAGTCGGCTGCCAGGCCAGCGCGCGGTCGAAAGATTCCGACCATTCGCCCGCGTTCATGTCACGCCAGGCATAGGCCTGCGCACCCCGCCGTTCCAGCCAGGCCACCACATCGTTCTGCACCGTAGTGGGATTGCAGGTGGTCAGAAAGATCGCCGCGCCCTTGTCCAGCAGGCCGGCCACCAGCGGCGCCATTTTCAGATCCAGGTGCATATTGCACGCCAGCCGTACCCCGTGCAGGTCCGGCAACGCCGCCACCGCCGCCCGGGTGCGCGGCATATGGCGCATCGCCCAGTTCAATTCGCTCTCGAAATCCTGATACATCCGTTGCTCCTCTGGTGTGCCCCGCCGCCAGGCGTGGCTAAAAAGTTATCCCGCGCGGCCGAGCCGGCGGATCGCCTGTGGCGACAGGCCAAATACCCGGATAAACGCCCGCCTCATGCGCTCCGGATCGCTGAATCCCACCGAGCGGGCGATCGCCTCCAGCGGCTCGGCGCTCTCTTCGATGCGCACCCTGGCCGCCTCCACCCGCAGCTGTTCAATCACCTTGGCCGGCGTCTGCCCGGTTTCGGCGCGGAACAGCCGGCCAAACTGGCGCTCGCTCAGGCAGGCGGCGTCGGCCAGATCCGCCACCGACAGCGGCAGGTGCAAGTGCTCACGCGCGTACGACAGCGCGGCGCGCATGCGATCCGACGACGGGTTCAGCGCCAGCAAAAGCGAGTACTGCGACTGCCCGCCGGGGCGCCGGTGATAGACCACCAGCTGCCGCGCCACGGCCGCCGCCATCGTGGCGCCCAGATCGTCCTCGATCAGCGCCAACGCCAGATCGATGCCGGCGCTGATGCCGGCCGAGGTCCAGATATCGCCATCGCGAATGAAGATACGGTTGCTGTCGACGCGGATGCGCGGATAACTCTGCTGCAGCCGCGCCGCGTGATACCAGTGGGTGGTGGCGCGTTTACCGTCCAGCAAACCACAGGCCGCCAGAATAAACGCGCCGGTGCACACGCTGGCGATGCGCCGCGCTCGCCGGCTGTGGGTGGTCAGAAACGCCACCAGCGCCGGCGACTGGGCCGCCATCACATTGCCGCTGCCGCCGGCCACCACCAGCGTATCGAAACGCTCATCGCCGCACGGCTGCGTGGCGATCTCCACCCCGGCCGAGCTGGCGACCATCCCACCCTGCGGCGAGATCGCCACGCAGCGGTAGGCCGGCGGATCGGTAAACTGGCTGACGTTATCGAACGCCGCCAGCGGGCCGGCAAAGTCCAGCAGGTTGAAACCGGGGAAAACCACAAAACCGATCGTTTTCATGATGGCGCTTTTTGAGGGTTATCTGTCATATCAGCCAAAAACAGGGCGGCTATTATGGCCCAGGTCCAACGATAAAAATGAGGCGAATGTCATGTCTGAACCACTCGTGATTGTATTTCCCATCTATCAAGGCGTCACACAGCTCGACTTCACCGGCCCGCTGCAGTTTCTGCGCCACATGCCGGGCGCGGAAATCATCGTCGCTTCGGTAGACGGCGCGGATGTCGAATCGGAAGGCTTGCACTTCACCCAGCTGCGCCCGCTGCCGGAGATCGCGCGCTGCGACGTGCTGTGCGTGCCGGGCGGCAGCGGCTGCACCCAGGCGCTGCAGGATGAAGCGTTCATGCGGCAAATCCGGCGGTTGGGCGCCGATGTACGCTACCTGACCTCGGTGTGCACCGGTTCGCTGATCCTGGCCGCCGCCGGCTTGCTGCCGGGCAAACGCGCCGCCTGCCACTGGTCGATGCGCGACAGCCTGAAGCTGTTCGGCGCCATCCCCAGCGCGGCTCGCGTAGAGCGCGACGGCAACGTGATCAGCGGCGGCGGCGTCACCGCCGGCATCGACTTTGCGCTGGCGCTGATCGCCGAACTGCACGGCGAAGACACCGCCCAGACGATCCAGCTTTATCTGGAATACGCCCCGGCCCCGCCGTTCACGGGCGGCACGCCGGAACTGGCCCCGCCGCACATTTACGCCAAGGTACAGGCACAAATGGCGGACAGCCTGGCGCGGCGCAGAGCGTTGGTGGCCCAGATCGCCCAAGGCTAGCGATCGGGCGTATACTTGCCCTTATGCGTCAGTCACATAAGGAGTAAGGAATGACCGATTTGGCCCACTACATTACGGACTACGGCTACTGGGCGTTGTTTATCGGCTGCCTGGCTGAGGGAGAAACCATCACGCTGCTGGGCGGGATCGCCGCCCACGAAGGGCTGCTGCACTGGCCGTGGGTGATCGCGGTGGTGGCGCTCGGCGGCACGTTGGGGGATCAGCTGCTGTACTTCACCGGCCGCCGGTTCGAGGGCCGGGTCATCTCGCGGCTCAAAGGGCAGGAAAAGCGCATCGCGCGCGCCAGAAGGCTGATCGCTCGCCACCCGATGCTGTTCGTTATCGGGGTGCGCTTTATGTACGGCTTCCGCATCATCGGCCCGGTGCTGATCGGCGCCAGCCGCCTGCCGCCGTCGCGCTTTGTGCCGCTCAACATCCTCGGCGCCATTCTGTGGGCGACGATCTTCGTCATGCTCGGCTATTTTGGTGGCCAGGCGATCGAAAGCTTCTTTACCGGCTTCAATAAAAAACTTTCCAGCCTGCTGTTTGTCGCACTGGCGATCGCCGCCATCCTGCTGGTGCGCTTCTGGTGGCGCAAACGCCACGCGGAATAAGCCAGCGCGCCTGGCGTCAACTTTCCTGTGGCGCCGCGCGCATCAGCTCGACCAGCTCGCGCGCCGCCTTGTCCAGCGGGCGGCTCTTCAGCCAGATCAGATGCATCGGCAAGCGCAGCTCGTTCTTGGTGTTTTTGAATTTCAGCCGCACCAGCCGCCCCTGCGCCAGCAGCGGCTCGGCCAGCGACAGCGGGAAATTGCCCCACCCCAGGCCCGCTTCCACCATGTTCAGCGCCATCGGCAGGCTGTCGGTGCGCCAGTAGGCCTCCGCCACCTGGGGGCGCAGATCGCCGATCGGCAGATCGCGGCTGGCCACCATGATCTGCCGCACGTTGATCAAATCCTCGAGAAACAGCTCGCCCGCCGCGCCCTCCAGCGCCGGATGCTGCGGCGATACCATCGCCACCAGCGACTCCGCGCCCACGAAGTGGAACTGCTCCGTGCTGTTGATGTTGAGCCCGCCGAACGCCAGACAGACGCCGATGCGCTCCTGATGCAGCATGTGCAGCACGTCGTCCTGCGGCGCGCTGAGCACTTCGATGTTCAGCAGCGGATAACGCTGCGACAGCGTTTTCACCGCCGCCAGTAGGCCGGCACCGTTGATGTCCGACGCCACGCCGATCGAAAGCGTGCTTTCCAGCCCCTGGGAAAGTTCGATGGCGTGCACCTGCAGCTGCTTGAGCTGCCCGGCGATCAGGCGGGCGTGCGGCGCCAGGGCCAGCGCCAGCGCGGTCGGCGTCGGTTCGCGGTGCGAGCGATCGAACAGCGCGAAACCGAGCTCCGCCTCCATGTTGGCGATGCCCATGCTGACGGCGGACGGCACGCGCCGCAGCGCGCGGGCGGCGGCGGAAAACGAACCGCGATCGAGCACCGCCAGAAACAGTTCGATATTGTCGCTGGAAAAATTCATCGTTCAACCTGTCAGTAAAACTGACAGCTCCTGACTTTTTCTATCAATGTGATTGACGTTATCTTAGCCGCCGTCGCCACAGAGGCAACTAAAAACAGATCGGGAGAAAACAATGCAAGGCGTCAAACGCAAACTGGTGTATGTCACCGCTTATGAAATCATCGGCATGGCGATCTCGGCGCTGGGGCTGGCGCTGCTGTCGGGCCATGCGCCAAGCAGCACCGGGCCGCTGGCGGTGGTGATCACCACCATCGCGGTAAGCTGGAACTTTATTTACAACTATTTATTCGAGTGGTGGGAAAGCCGCCAGGCGTCGCGCACCCGCACCCTCAAGCGCCGCATTTTGCACGCCGTGGGCTTTCAGCTGACGCTGGTGGTGTATCTGATCCCGCTGATCGCCTGGTGGATGGGCATCACGCTGTGGCAGGCGCTGCTGCTGGACATGGCGCTGATCGTCATCATTCCTTGCTACACCTTCCTGTTTAACTGGGCGTTCGACAAGCTGTTCGGCCTGCCGGCTTCGGCTCTGCCGGCCGGTGAAACCGCCTAAAAAGCCCCCGCGTCCGATTCGCCTGCGCACGCTAATTACTGCGCAGGCGCCATCGCTTTATTTTCCGCCCGCCTTCCCCCTCACGCAAAATAACTTCTAAATCCCTTTAATTTGCACGGTAATTATTATTCTGTGATTTCAATCACTTTTATCGTTCGATATTTCCGTGTTGATAATGAGACTCATCTTACTGAATAATATGCGCTTTTGTTTTCAGTTTAAAAAATACACACAATTGTTCACGCTTTGTACGCAGGTTTTTTTGCCACCTTTATCGGGAAACGGTAGCATGCCACGCCGTTATTTAACGGCGGCTGTATACACAACAAACAGCGGAATGATGCCACGACCTCATTCTCATTACGATTGCTGATGGCAATCGTTTGCCCTGTAGCTCAGGGCGGAGTTCATCATAGACAGGTAAACAGGACGGATAATGCACTCACAAAAAAAGTCGGCGGACGATAAACACGCCGCCAGAAGACGCTGGCTAGACTCTCATGAATCCGGTTATCACAAAAGCATGGGCAACCGGCAGATCCAAATGATCGCCATCGGCGGTTCGATCGGCACCGGCTTGTTCCTCGGTACCGGCGGCCGTCTCGAGTTGGCCGGGCCGGCGCTGGCGCTGGTCTATCTGGTGTGCGGGATCTTCTCTTTCTTCATCCTGCGTGCGCTGGGCGAACTGGTGCTGCATCGCCCTTCCAGCGGCAGCTTCGTTTCCTACGCCCGCGAGTTTCTCGGTGAGAAAGCCTCTTACGTCGCCGGCTGGATGTATTTCCTCAACTGGGCGATGACCGGCATCGTCGATATCACCGCGGTGGCGCTGTACATGCACTACTGGGGCACCTTTGCCGACGTGCCGCAGTGGCTGTTCGCCCTCGGTGCGCTCGGCATCGTCGCCACCATGAACATGATCGGCGTGAAATGGTTCGCCGAGATGGAGTTCTGGTTCGCGCTGATCAAGGTGGTCGCCATCGCGCTGTTCCTGATTGTCGGCGTCGTCTTCCTCGGCACCGGCACGCCGGTCGCCGGCCACACCACCGGCATGCACCTGATCACCGAAAACGGCGGCATGTTCCCGCACGGCCTGCTGCCGGCGCTGGTATTGGTGCAAGGGGTGATCTTCGCCTTCGCCGGCATCGAGCTGATCGGCACCGCCGCCGGCGAGTGTAAAGATCCGGCCAAAATGATGCCCAAAGCAATCAACAGCGTGATCTGGCGTATCGGCCTGTTCTACGTCGGCTCCGTGGTGCTGTTGGTGCTGCTGCTGCCGTGGAATGCCTATCAGGCCGGCCAAAGCCCGTTCGTCACCTTCTTCAGCAAACTGGGCGTGCCTTACATCGGCACCATCATGAACATCGTGGTATTGACCGCCGCGCTGTCCAGCCTTAACTCCGGCCTCTACTCTACCGGCCGTATCCTGCGTTCGCTGGCGATGGGCGGCTCCGCGCCGAAGCTGATGGCCAAAATGAGCAGCCAGCAGGTGCCTTACGCCGGCATCCTGGTCACCTGCGGCATCTACGTGATCGGCGTGGTGCTCAACTACCTGGTGCCGTCGCAGGTGTTCGAGATCGTGCTGAACATCGCTTCGCTGGGCATCATCGCCTCCTGGGCGTTTATCATCGTTTGCCAGATGCGCCTGCGCAAAGCCGTGCGCGAAGGCCGCGCGCAGCCGGTCTCGTTCAAAATGCCGGGCGCGCCGTTCACCTCCTGGCTGACGCTGGCGTTCCTGCTGATCGTGGTGGTGATGATGGCGTTCGACTACCCGAACGGCACCTGGACCATCGCCACCATTCCGGTGCTGGCGGTGCTGCTGACGCTGGGCTGGTTCGGCCTGCGCAAGCGCGCGCAGGAAGTGAAGCTGGAGCAGCAGGCTCACGAAGAGCTGAACCCGCACTGAATCGACAAACCGCCCTCCGGGGCGGTTTTTTTATCCGCTATAACCGGCCGTAGAACGTCATTCTGGCGCTTTCCGACAGCATCACGTCCGGCTGCGCATTGTAGGCCAGCACCACCAGCATGCGCGTAGTGTCGCCTTCGGTCGGCGTCACCCGGTGCATGGCGTTGCGCCCGCGAAACAGCACCAAATCCCCCTCCTCCATCGCCAGCCGTTTGACCGCCCGCTCGCCGTCCAGCACCTGCGTGACCCCTGCATAGTTCATCTCGCCGCGATCGGCGTCGCGCAGGTTCTCCACGTACTCGAAACGCCCACCCGCCGCCGGTTTCTGGATCAGCAGCGTGATGGCGAACGAGGAGTTGTCAAAATGCCAGCCCAGCTCCTGGCCGGTGTGGGCGTAATGCAGGTTGATCGACGACAGCCGATCGGCGTAGGGATACAGCTGCGCCTCATCCAGCACCGCGCAGAGAAACGCGCGAAACGCCGGGGCGTCGTACAGCGCGCGCAACGGCGACTGCGGCGGAATATCTTCGTCGGTAATGCAGCCCTTGGACGACACCACCAGCCGGTTGCGCGCGTGATCGGCCGGCAGCGCGTCGTCCTGCGGCCGCAGATACACGTTGTGTTGGCTGGTGGCGTAAAACGCCGCGCGGTGCTGTTCGGCGCCTTCCAGCCTTACCGTCGCCAGCGCGGCGGCGCGCAGAAATCCCGGCAGCACCAGCGCGCCGGCGCGCTCCAGCGTTTGCCGGCAACGGGCGCGGAACGCGGCGTCGTCGATGGGATGGGCGGACAGATCGATAATATCGGCAAGTTGCGGCATGACGTTCCCCTCGTGTGCGATAGCCGGATGCCTCTCACTGTAGCGAATGGCGCATTGCCGCCATAACAAAAATACGTTATGGATAAGCTAACCAATTCTTAGCGATAGCCCTGCCCATGCACTCACCGTCCCGCGCGCGCTTGCCCAAGCTGAGCGCCATTCTGGCGTTCGAAACCGCCGCCCGCACCGGCAGCCTGGCCCGCGCGGCGGATACGCTGGCGCTGACCGCCGCCGCCGTCAGCCAGCAGATCCGCCAGCTGGAGCAACACCTGGGGATCACGCTGTTCATCCGCGCCAAAAGCGGCGTCACGCTGACCGAACAGGGCGCGGACTACCTGGCCTACGTGCAGGAGGCGTTCGAAACGCTGCGCGTGGCGCAGCAGCACGTCGAGCGCCAGCGCGGCAAACAGGCGCTGACGGTATTCGCCCTGCCGGCGTTGGCCTCCAAGTGGCTGAACCCGGCGCTGGGCGACTGGTTGGCGCAGTGCCCCGACGGCGATCTGCGGCTGCACGCCACCCATGCGGCGGTCGATTTCGCCCATTCGGCGGCAGACTTCGCCCTGTGCTTCGGCGATCAGGATTATCCGCTGCTGGAAAAGGTGCGGCTGTTTCAGGATCGGGTGCAGCCGGTGTGCAGCCCGGCGCTGCGCGATCGCGGCGACTGGACGCAGCTCCCGCTGATCCACGTCGACTGGGGCAAAGAGAGCCAGTTTCTGCCGGGCTGGCACGAGTGGTTCACCGCCGCCGATCAAATGCCGCCGGCGCGGCGCGGGCTGACCTATAACCTGACTTCGCTGGCCATCGACGCCGCCGTGCAAGGGCGCGGGGTGCTGCTCGGCCAGCGGCGGCTGATCGCCCGTGAATTGGCGGAAGGCCAGCTGGTCACCCTGGCCGAACCGGCGCTGCCGCTCAGCAAGCCCTACTACGTGGTTTACCCGCCGCGCACGCTGGAAAAACCTGGCGCAGCGGCGTTTCTCAGTTGGCTGCAGGCGCTGGCTCAGCGCGCGGTATAACCGCCGTCGATGCTGTAAAACGCGCCGGTGGTGAAACTGCTGTCGTCCGAGAGCAGGAAAGCCACCGTTTTCGCCACCTCTTCCCGCGTCGCCATTCTCCCCATCGGGTGCGAAGCGGCCATCTGCGCCCGCGCCGACGCCGGCAGCGCCCCCATCGCCGGCGTATCCACATAGCCCGGCCCGACGGCGTTGACGCGCACGCCGCGCGTGGCGAATTCCAGCGCCGCCGAGCGCGTCAGGCCCAACACGCCATGCTTGGCGGCGGTATAAGGCGCAATCCCGGCAATGCCCACCACGCCGTTGGCGGAAGAGAGGTTCACCACCGCCCCGCCGCCGCCGGCGACGATCGCCGGCAGGCCATACTTCATGCCGAAAAACGTGCCGCTCAGGCAGGTGGCGATCACCTCATGCCAGTCTTCGACCGCGTACCGATCGATGTCCACCTCGTGCGGGCCGGTGATCCCGGCGTTGTTGACCAGTAGATGCAGCGCGCCGCAGCGCCGCACCGTCTCTTCAATGCCCTGCTGCACCGACGGCGCATCACGCACGTCCATCCGCAACGTCATCACCCGTCGGCCCTCGGGATCGAGCCGCGCGGCGGCTGCGACGAGAGGCGCTTCGTGGCGGCCGGTCATCACCACCGTGGCGCCGCGCCGAAACAGCTCGGCGGCGATCGCTTCGCCGATGCCGGTGGAAGCGCCGGTCACCAGCGCCACCCGATGTTTGAAATCTTGCATAGCCATTCTCCTGCAACGTTGAACTCAGGGGAACAGGCTAGCGCCGGCCAGTGACAGTTTGCGGCAGCAGCAACAGCGCAGCACGTAATGCGCTCACAAAAGCCGCAAAGCCCGCTATTTTATGCCTACTTTTTCTCATGCGAGACTCCCTGTGGATACCCAACGCTACCTACAGCATATCGGCTTTACCGGCGCCGCCCGCCCTGACCTCCCCACGTTGCAACAGCTGCACCATCGCCACATGCTGAGCGTCCCGTTCGAGAACCTGAGCATTATTTATCATCAGGGCATTCAGCTGGCGCCGGAGGCGCTGTTCAGCAAGGTGGTCGAGCGCAACCGCGGCGGTTTCTGTTATGAGCTGAACACGCTGTTCGCCCTGTTGCTGCGGGAGATCGGTTTCAAGGTGAGCTTCATCTCCGGCGAGATCCGCGCGCGCGACGGCCATTTCGGCCCGCCCTACGACCATCTGGCGCTGCGGGTGGATCTGGCAGGCCTGGCCTGGCTGGTGGACGTCGGTTTCGGCGACTCCTTCCTGACGCCGCTGAAGATCGTCGCCTCCGAGCCGCAACCGCAGGCCAGCGGCACCTTCCACCTGGAGCAGGAAGGCGAGTATTACCTGCTGGAGCGCCGCAACGGCGACCAACGCTCGCATGCCAAAACCCTGTATCGCTTTACCGCCCAACCGCGCGAGCTGCACGAGTTCGACGAGATGTGCCGCTTCCACAGCACCTCGCCGCAGTCGCATTTCACCCAGCGCCTGGTGTGTTCACGGCCGACGGAGCACGGCCGGGTGACCCTCAGCGACATGAAGCTGATCGTGACCGAAGATCACCAGCGCCACGAAACGACGCTGCATTCGGAAGAGGAACGGCGCGCCGCGCTGTGGCAGCATTTCGCCATCGATTTGGATCGTTGACGGCGCCGGCGGCGTAATGCTGGTCAGTTAGCGTTTTTCTGAACGTATTTGTGCAGTTTTCGGTCGATAAAGGTGAGATGCGCCATGAGGCTCATACGCCTCGACCGAGCCAGGGGCCGAAGGCGCGGCCCCTGGCAACCCGCGCCTTTGCCCTATCAGACGGTTGGCTTTGCCAACTCCCCTCCCTCCGCCATACCGCATTGAGGCCGGTTGCGACAGGCGTCCCTGCCTGTCTCACCTGAAACCGCCGTCCATGGCGGTTTCTCCTAATGCGCTATGCCTGCGTTCGGCGTCTTCAAGGGCGTCCAACCCTGTGTTCATCTCCGACTTCTCTGCCATAACGTCATAAAGAACAGGTTGCCCGGTAGCTGCCCGCACGGGTGTTGACCTTTGGCGCGCATCACCGGCTGCCGAGCAAGACAGCGTTGTCAGGGGCAACCGGCCAGGGAAGGCCGGTTGAGGCGAGACTAACAGGGACGTTTGTCGCAGCCGACCCGCCCGACAATGCAGACGCGGCGAGGGTATCCGCACAGCGGACAGATGGTGTTAAGCGAAGGCGCGGGTGGAGGGGCCGCGCCTTCGGCCCCTCCAATTGCCGTTCATTGTAGTAACAGAGAAATTCTGGGCATTTACGGCAATTCATCCTGCACGCCACGTACAGAGACTGGATAAAAAAATGCCAGTCAGGCTTAAGTGACCAGCATTACGCACAGCGGCGCCCTTTTATTACGATTCTGTTACACCGATTGCATAACCGCGCTTGGCTGATTGCCAGCACCGCGCCGGCAGGCATCATAGGGTCATGATTCGGCAACAGAGTGCGAAAAATGATCCGTGTGATACTGGTGGATGACCATGTGGTGGTGCGCTCCGGCTTTGCGCAATTGCTCAACCTCGAGGACGATCTCGACGTGGTGGGGCAATACAGCAGCGCGGCGGCGGCCTGGCCGGCATTGCTGCGCGACGACGTCAGCGTCGCGGTGATGGACATCGCCATGCCGGATGAAAACGGCCTGAGCCTGTTGAAGCGCCTGCGGGCGCAGAAGCCGCAGTTCCGCGCGATTATCCTCAGCATCTATGACTCCCCCACCTTCGTGCAGAGCGCACTGGACGCTGGCGCCAGCGGCTATCTGACCAAACGCTGCGGGCCGGAAGAGCTGGTGCAGGCGGTGCGTTCCGTCGATATGGGCGGCCATTACCTGTGCGCCGACGCGCTGCGGGCGCTGCGCGGCGGCGAGCAGCCGGCCACGGCGCTGGAAGTGCTGACCCCGCGCGAGCGTGAAATCTTCGATCTGCTGGTCAAAGGCGACAGCGTAAAGGAGATCGCTTTCAAGCTCGATCTCAGCCATAAAACGGTGCACGTGCATCGCGCCAACGTCCTGGGCAAGCTGCAGTGCAACAGCACCATCGAGCTGGTGCATTTCGCCCTCGATCATCAGCTGCTGGCGGGGCATTGATGTCACCCCGTTTCCGGCCCTGGGTTATCTCGCTGTTTATCCTGTTGGCCTGGGGCAGCGGCTGGCTGATGCTGTGGACGCTCGGTTTCTATCTGACCCGCAACGGCAACCAGGCGGCGCTGTTTCTGCCGCACGGCGTCTATCTCGCGCTGCTGATCTTGCTGGTACGCCGCTATTGGCCCGCTCTGATAATACCGCCGGTGCTGCTGCTGTTCTGGCTGCACGGCGAACGCCTGATGAGCGGCTACAGCCTGCTGGCCGCGCCGTTCATCACCCTGCTCCCGGCCGCGCTCGCGCAGCGATTCTGGCGCCGTTTTCCACTCTACTGGCAGCGGCTGACGCTGCTGCTGGCTGCGGTGACCGCCGCCTCGCTGCTCAACACCGCCCTGCTTTCGCCGTTTGTGCCAAGCCCGGCGATGCTGCTTGGCCTGGCGTCGTTTACCGGCGGCGTCTTGCTGACCCCGTTCGTCTACCTGATCTTTGAATTTCTGCGCCAGCAGCACCGTTACCACCTGCTGGGCCTAGACACCCCCAACCCGCCGCTGCGCGCATCCTTAATCATCTGGTGCAGCCTGTTTTTCGTTATCGGCATCGGCACGCAGATGGTGCTGTCGCCGGAAATCGAACGCCTGCTGCTGATCGTGGTGTTTCTGCCGAACGTGGTGATGGCGTGGAAGTTCGGCTGGCAGGGCGGCGTGCTGTCCGGCCTGCTCGGCAGCATGATGATCACCCTCGCCCGGCAGGTCGGCGTGGGGTTCGGCAATCTGGTCGAGCTGGAAATCTTTCTGGCGACGCAGGCGCTGCTCGGCATCGGCCTGGGCATCGCCATCAGCCGCCAGCAGCACCTGGCGCAAAACCTGCACCACTATCAGCGTCGCCTGGAAGAAGAGCTGGCGGCGCGGCGGGCGCTGACCGAAAAACTGATCCACACCGAAGAAGACACGCGGAAAAACCTGGCGCGCGAGCTGCACGATGAAATCGGCCAGAACATCACCGCGATTCAAATCCAGTCGCAGCTGGTCAAACGGGCGCGCGATCCGGCGCAAACCCAGGCCGCGGCGCACCAGATAGGCGAGCTCGCCCGGCGCATTCATCACTCCACGCGCCAGCTGCTGCGCCAGCTTCGCCCGCCCGCGCTGGACGAGCTGGCGTTCAAAGAGGCGCTTCACCATCTGCTGAGCGAATTCGCCTTTGCCGAACGGGGCATCCACTGCCGTTTCGATTACCGGCTGAGCGACACGCCCGCCGGCGAAACGGTGCGCTTCACCCTCTACCGCCTGCTGCAAGAGCTGCTCAACAACGTGTGCAAACACGCCGAGGCCAGCGAGGTCGCCATCGTTTTGTATCAGCAAGGCGCGCTTTTGCACCTCGAGGTGCGGGACAACGGCATCGGCATCCGCGCGGACAAGGTGCCCGGCCTCGGCATTCAGGGAATGCGCGAGCGGGTCAGCGCGCTGGGCGGCGAGCTGACGCTGGAAACGCAGTGCGGTACGCGGGTAATTGTTAACCTGCCCACAAATTTGCAACAAATCGCCGACTAACTAGGAAAAAGTCTTAGCCACTCCAGACTTTCTCTCATCCCCTTTCCCTTTCACCTTCTTATAGTCACCACCAGGGAGGCGGCTATGCAGGCACGCTCGGCATCTGAAATCGATCATCGTTACCGCGCGCTGCGCCCGCGACTGCTGCTGTACATGGTCATCGGGTACGCCGCCTTTTACCTGACGCGCAAAAGCGTGAATTACGTGCTGCCGGCGCTGCAAACGGATTTGGGGCTGGATAAAGGGGACATCGGCCTGCTCGGCTCGCTGTTTTACCTGAGCTACGGCCTGTCGAAATTCGCCGCCGGGCTGTGGCACGACGGCCACGGGCAGCGCAGGTTTATGGGGATCGGCCTGTTCGCCACCGGCTTGCTGAACGTGGCGTTTGCCTTCGGCGAATCGCTGACGCTGCTGCTGGCGGTCTGGGCGCTGAACGGCTTCTTTCAGGGCTGGGGCTGGCCGCCCTGCGCGCGGCTGCTGACCCACTGGTATTCGCGCAACGAGCGTGGCTTCTGGTGGGGCTGCTGGAATATGTCGATCAACCTCGGCGGCGCGATCGTGCCGCTGATCAGCGCCTTCGCCGCCCAGCGCTGGGGCTGGCAGGCGGCGATGCTGATCCCGGGCGCCGTCAGCATGGTGTTGGGCCTCTGGCTCACGCGGCAACTGACAGGCACGCCGCAGGAAGAAGGCCTGCCGTCGGTCGGCCAGTGGCGCCACGATCCGCTGGAGCTGCGCCAGGAACAGCAAAGCCCGCCGATGGGGCTGTGGCAGATGTTGCGTACCACGATGCTGAAGAACCCGATGATCTGGCTGCTCGGTGTCTCTTACGTGCTGGTCTACCTGATCCGCATCGCGTTGAACGACTGGGGCAATCTCTGGCTGACGGAAAGCCACGGCGCCAACCTGCTCAGCGCCAACGCGACGGTGATGCTGTTCGAGATAGGCGGCCTGCTCGGCGCGCTGTTCGCCGGCTGGGGCTCGGATTTGCTGTTCGGTGGGCAGCGCGCGCCGATGATTTTGCTGTTCACGCTCGGGCTGATGGTTTCCGTCGCCGCGCTGTGGCTGGCGCCGGTGCATCACTACGCGCTGCTGGCGGGCTGTTTCTTTACGGTGGGCTTTTTTGTCTTCGGCCCGCAGATGCTGATTGGCCTCGCCGCCGTGGAATGCGGGCACAAAGGCGCAGCGGGCTCCATCACCGGTTTTCTCGGCCTGTTCGCCTACCTGGGGGCAGCGCTGGCGGGCTGGCCGCTGTCGCAGGTCATCGAAGGCTACGGCTGGTCAGGCATGTTCAGTTTGCTGTCGATCGCCGCCGTTCTTATGGGTTTATTGCTGATGCCGCTGCTGATGGCGAGCGTCACCACCTCTACCGAGAGAAGGATAAAACAATGAAAAAAATGTGGGTCACGACCCTGATAGCTTCCGGCATCGCGCTGGCCACGCTGAGCGGCGCCGCGCACGCCAAGGGCCGCCTGGTGGTTTACTGCAGCGCCACCAATGAAATGTGCGAAGCGGAGACCAAAGCCTTCGGCGAGAAATATGACGTGAAAACCTCGTTCATCCGCAACGGCTCCGGCAGCACGCTGGCGAAAGTGGACGCCGAGAAGAAAAACCCGCAGGCGGACGTCTGGTACGGCGGCACGCTCGATCCGCAATCCCAGGCCGGTGAAATGGGGCTGCTGCAGCCCTACACATCGCCGAACCTCGACCAGGTGATGCAACAATTCCGCGACCCGGCGAAGCTGAAAGGCAACTACTCCTCGGCGGTCTACGTCGGCATTCTCGGCTTCGGCGTCAATACCCAGCGCCTGAAAGAGAAAAACCTGCCGGTGCCCAAGTGCTGGAAAGACCTGACCAAACCGGAATACAAAGGCGAGATTCAAATCGCCGATCCGCAGAGCTCCGGCACCGCCTACACCGCGCTGGCGACCTTTGCCCAGCTGTGGGGGGACGATCAGGCGTTCGATTACCTCAAGCAGCTGAACGCCAACGTCTCGCAGTACACCAAGTCGGGCATTGCCCCGGCGCGCAACGCCGCCCGCGGTGAAACGGCGATCGGCATCGGCTTCCTGCATGACTACTCGCTCGAAAAAGAACAGGGCGCACCGCTTGAGCTGATCTCGCCTTGTGAAGGCACCGGCTACGAAATCGGCGGCGTCAGCATCCTCAATGGCGCGCGCAACCTCGATAACGCCAAGCTGTTCGTGGATTGGGTGCTGTCGAAAGAGGCGCAGGAACTGGCATGGCAGAAAGGCAAGTCCTATCAGATCCTGACCAACACCACCGCCGCTACCTCGCCGAACTCGCTGAAGCTCGACGACCTGAAGCTGATCAACTACGACATGGACAAGTACGGCTCGACCGAGGTCCGCAAGGCGCTGATCAATAAATGGGTCAGCGAAGTCAAGATGGGTAAATAAACCCGCATTCTGCGCCTGTTGCCGGGTAAGCCTCACGCCTTACCCGGCCTGAACATCCGGGAAACTTATGTCACATACACATGCACTCCATCTCGTGAAAAAACGAGATGCGATATTCCTTTGGGTCTTGCTTGGCTGGCTGGCGTTCGCCCTGCTGCCGAGCTGGAGCCTGGATTACGGTCTGCTGGAGTCCACCGGCGATGAGCTCCTCGCGGCCTACGGCTGGTCAAACCGCAATGTCAGCTGGCTATGGTGCCTGTTGCCGAGCCTGCTGCTGCTTCGCCCTTACGCCCCGGCGGGCGGTGAACGGCGGCGGCGCCACGCGTTCGATGCCGGCTGGGCGCTGCTGTGCATGGCTTTTATCGTCGTCAGCGCCACGGTGGCGGGACGCGGCTTAGGCTACGCCACCCTGGTGCAATTGACCGCGCTGGGCGCCATCATGACGCTGGCGCTGACCCGCCTCGAATGGCTGGGCGGCGACCGTTTCGTTATCGGTGCGCTGGTCACCATCGTGGCGCTGATCGGCGTCTTCATCGTCTGGCCGAGCATCGCGATTTTCATTCCGATGTTCACCGACCAGGCGGGGGCATTCGCGCCGTTGGCGTTTATGAACGTGCTGTCGCAGGCGCATATCGTTCAGGTGATCCTCAACTCCATCGCCCTGTCGATCGCGGTGGGTGCCGGCTGCACCTTCTTCGGCCTGGTGCTGGCGATTTACACCACCCGCATCGCCAAGCGCAGTGCCATTATCGGCCGCATCTTCTCCATCCTGCCCATCGTCACGCCGCCGTTCGTCGTCGGCCTGGGCGTCACGCTGATGATGGGGCGCTCCGGCTACGTCACCGAGTGGATGGTGGCCTGGTTCGGCCTGACCAACACCAACTGGCTTTACGGCTTTACCGGTATCTGGCTGGCGCAGGTGCTGGCATTCACCCCGATGGCGTTCATGATCCTCGACGGCGCGATCAAGACCATTCATCCTTCGCTGGAAGAGGCCTCCTACACCCTGCGCGCCAGCCGTTGGCAAACCTTTAACGGCGTGTTCGTGCCGCTGCTGAAACCGGCGCTGGCCAACGCGTTTCTGATCGTGGTGGTGCAATCGCTGGCCGACTTCAGCAACCCGCTGGTGCTCGGCGGCAACTTCGACGTGCTGGCGACGCAAATCTATTTCTACATCACCGGCTCGCAGCTCGACTATCAGGCCGCCAGCACCCTCGGCGCCTTCCTGCTGCTGTTCTCGCTGTTGGTGTTCTGCATCCAGTACCTGTGGATCGGCAAGCGTTCCTACGTCACCGTATCCGGCAAATCCTACCGCGGCGACGTACAGCCGCTGCCGGTCACGCTGGTGTGGGGCGTGATCGCGTTGCTGGCGGTGTGGATCGCCTTTAACGCCCTGCTTTACGGCAGCATTTTCTACGGCAGTTTCACCGTCAACTGGGGGGTGGATTACACGCTGACGCTGGATAACTTCACCAAGCTGTTCGGCCAGGGCATGAGTGACGGCGCGTGGCCTTCGCTGCTCGACACGCTGCTGTACGCCGGGATCGCCGCGCCGATCACCGCCGCCTTCGGCCTGCTGATCGCCTGGATCGTGGTGCGCCAGCAGTTCAGGGGCAAAAAGACCATCGAGTTCACCACCATGCTGTGCTTTGCGGTGCCGGGCACCGTGGCGGGCGTCTCTTACATTCTCGCCTTCAACAGCGCGCCGGTGTACCTCACCGGGACGGCCGCCATCGTGATTATCTCGATGGTGATGCGCAACGTGCCGGTGGGCATTCGCGCCGGGATCGCCGGGCTGGGCCAGATAGACAAATCGCTGGACGAAGCCTCGCTCAGCCTACGCGCCGGCTCGCTGCGCACCATCACGCACATCCTGCTGCCGCTGCTGCGCCCGGCGATCCTGTCGGCGCTGATCTACAGCTTCGTGCGCGCCATCACCACCGTCAGCGCCATCGTCTTCCTGGTCACCCCCGATACCCGGGTGGCCACCGCCTACATCCTCAACCGCGTGGAAGACGGCGAATACGGGGTGGCGATCGCCTACGGTTCCATTCTGATCGTGGTGATGCTGGCGATTATTTTCCTCTTTGACTGGCTGATCGGCGAGGCACGCATCTCCCGTTCAAAAGCCAAAAACCAGGCGTAATGGAGCCCATGATGAGCCAGAAAAATTTCGTTGAACTGCGCAACGTCTCCAAACGGTTCGGCAGCAACACGGTGATCGATAACATCACGCTCACCATCCCTCGGGGGCAAATGGTGACGCTGCTCGGCCCTTCCGGCTGCGGCAAGACCACCATTTTGCGCCTGGTCGCCGGGCTGGAAAAGCCGAGCGACGGGCAGATATTCATTGATGGCGAAGACGTTACCCATCGTTCCATTCAGCAACGTGACATCTGCATGGTGTTTCAGTCTTATGCCCTGTTCCCGCACATGTCGCTGGGGGAAAACGTCGGCTATGGGCTGAAGATGCTCGGCATTCCGCGCGCCGAAGTGAAAGCGCGCGTGCAGGAAGCGCTGGCGATGGTGGACCTGGCGGGGTTCGACGATCGCTATGTCGATCAGATCTCCGGCGGCCAGCAACAGCGCGTGGCGCTGGCGCGCGCGCTGATCCTCAAGCCGAAAGTGCTGCTGTTCGACGAGCCGTTGAGCAACCTCGACGCCAACCTGCGCCGCAGCATGCGCGAAAAAATCCGCGAGCTGCAAAAGCAGTTTGATATCACATCGCTGTATGTTACCCACGATCAGAGTGAGGCTTTCGCGGTTTCAGACACCGTGCTGGTGATGAACAAAGGGCATATCATGCAGATGGGTTCGCCGCAGGATCTCTATCGGCAGCCGGCGTCGCGCTTTATGGCGAGCTTTATGGGGGACGCCAACCTGTTCCCGGCCAGCTTCAGCGCGGACTATGTCGATATCAGCGGCTATCGCCTGCCGCGCCCCGCGCACTTTGCCACCGAAGGCGCCGGCACGGTGGGCGTGCGGCCGGAAGCGATCACGCTGAGCGAGCACGGCGAGGAAAGCCAGCGCTGCGTGATCCAGCATGTCGCCTACATGGGGCCGCAGTATGAAGTGACGGTGGCGTGGCATGGGCAGCAGATTTTGCTGCAGGTTAACGCCACTCGCCTGCAGCCCAACGTCGGCGAACAGTATTATCTGGAAATTCACCCCTACGGCATGTTTATGCTGGCGGACGCGGCATAATAAGCATCACTCTTAAGCGTTAGAATAACGGCCATTCCGCATGGAATGGCCGGAAATAACCGTCAAAAAAACGTATTTATCTATTTTTACAATTCACCCCAAGTCCTTGTTCAACCGAGAAAATAAATATATCCGCATTCATTAAAAAATAACCACCTGGGCCGCCAAGGGTGATATTTTTATTTAGATGGGGTAAGCTTAATCCCGTAGTCGAAATTATTTAACGGCCAACTCAAGGAGAAATTCATGAGCAACAATGCAAACGCACAGGCGCAGCTGGATAATTTACGCAACGTCGCTTCCCAGCTGAAGGAAATGCGCCACTATGCGCAGGCGAATACCGAGACGCTCTCCGCACACTGGCTGGCCTTCGATCAGGGGGAATGCAAAAATAAGGCGTTCGCCGAAGCCATTAACGACCTATTGAATAAACAGGGCGCCTGCCTGGAAGGGCTGGAAAAAATCATTCAGGATATCGAGATAGAATTTAACCGTCTCGACAAAGCCGCCTGATAATACCGATTTAAAATAAACCCGCCGCGTGCGGGTTTATTTTTAGCTACGGCAGATGACGCGCGCAATATCCCCTGACGTCGTCAGCGCGCGTATTTCGCTAAACAGTTCGGTGGCTTCGTCATATTCTTTGCGCAAATAGCCCAGCCACTGTTTGATACGCGCCACATGATACAGGCCGGTGTCGCCCTGCTTTTCAAGATGGACGTATTTTTGCAGCAGCTCAACCACCTGCGGCCAGGGCATGCACGGTTCGTTGTACTTCACCACCCGGCTCAGGTTCGGCACGTTGAGCGCGCCGCGCCCCAGCATGATGGCGTCGCAGCCGGTCGCCTGCAGGCAATCCTGCGCGCTCTGGTAATCCCAGATCTCGCCGTTGGCGATCACCGGAATGCTAAGCCGTTGGCGGATCTCGCCGATCGCCGCCCAGTTGATGCGATCCGCCTTGTAGCCGTCCTCTTTGGTGCGGCCATGCACCGTCAGCTCGCTGGCGCCCGCCTGCTGCACCGCATCGGCGATTTCAAAACTGCGGCTGGAGGAGTCCCAGCCCAGGCGCACCTTCACCGTGACCGGCAGATGGGTCGGCACCGCCGCGCGCATCGCTTTGGCGCCCTGGTAGATCAACTCCGGATCTTTGAGCAGCGTCGCCCCGCCGCCGCTGCCATTTACCAGCTTGGACGGGCAGCCGCAGTTGAGATCGACCCCGTAAGAGCCCAATTCCACCGCGCGCGCGGCGTTCTCCGCCAGCCACTGCGGGTACTGCCCCAGCAGCTGCACGCGCACCAGCGTGCCCGACGGCGTACGGCTGGCGTGGCGCAGCTCCGGGCACAGCCGGTAGAACGATTTGGCCGGCAGCAGCTGATCGACCACGCGCAAAAATTCGGTGATGCACAGATCGTAGTCGTTCACGTCGGTGAGCAACTCACGCACCAAAGAATCGAGAACGCCCTCCATCGGAGCCAATAATACGCGCATGACCAATCCCAGCTAAAAAAAGACCCGCAATGATACGGGTGAATGCCCGCGCCAGACAAGCCTCTGCGGGCATTAAAAGCGCCGTCAGCCCAGCCGGCGGATCGGTTGGCCGGCGAGGAACGCCGCAATGTCCTCGACCGCCTCGGTGAAGTAGGCGCGGTAGTTGTCGTCCGCCACGTAACCCACATGCGGCGTCGCCAGCACGTTGGGCAGCTGACGAAACGCATCGTCGGCCGGCAACGGCTCCGTCTCGAACACATCCAGCCCGGCACCGGCAATCTTCCGCTGTTGCAGCACGTCCACCAATGCCGCCCGATCGACGATCGCCGCACGCGAGGTGTTGATCAGGTAAGCGGTGGGCTTCATCGCCGCCAATTCGTCGCGCCCCACCAACCCGCGGCTGCGATCGCTCAGCACCAGGTGGATAGAGACAAAATCGCTCTGCTCGAACAACGCCCGTTTGGACGGCGCCAGTAGGGCCCCCTCCTGCGCCGCCCGTTCCGCCGTCAGGTTCTGGCTCCAGGCCAACACCCGCATGCCGAACGCCTGCGCCACCCGGGCCATCTGGCCGCCGATCTTGCCCAGCCCCAGCAACCCCAGCGTTTTCCCCTGCAGGGTAACGCCGAGATCCCGCTGCCACGGGCCGTTGTTTTTCAGCCCGACGCTTTCCGGCACGATATGCTTCGCCAGCCCGAGCAGCAGCGCCCAGGTCAGCTCCATCGGCGCCGCCGACCCGCTGCTGGTGCCGCACACCACGACGCCGCGCTCGGCGGCGGCGGCCAAATCGATAGAAGCGTTGCGCATGCCGGAGGTGATCAACAGCTTCAGCTTCGGCAGCCGCGCCAGCAGCGAGGCGGTCATCGGCGTGCGCTCGCGCATGATGACCAGAATGTCGCACTCCTGCAGATGCACCGCCAGCTCCGTCTCATCGGTAAAGTGTGCGCTGATGGCGGACACCTCCACCCGATCGGCCAGCGCCGACCAGTCCGCCATCTTGAGCGCCACCTGCTGGTAATCATCGAGAATTGCGCACTTCAATTTCATCTCCGTCTCCTGGAATGTAGGGTTAGCCACCGTCCAGCCTAGTACGAAAATGCCGTTCCGCCAGGCAAAAAAAAAGCCGCCCGTATCGGCGGCTTACTCTTTGAGCAATCAGGCTTATTCAGCCGGTTTGCGACTGCGTGGGCGACGCGAAGCCGGCGCGCCGGAACGGCGCTGGCCATCACCCTGCGGGCGGGCGTTACCGTTGCCGCGGTTTTCACGTTGGCCACCGTTCGCGTTGCCGCTGCGCTGACCACCGCCGTTACCGGAACGTTGACCGCCGCCGTTGCCGCGCCCGCCACCCTGACGGCCGTTGATGATCGGCTCGGCCTTGATGGTCGGATCCGGCTCGTAGCCCGGCAACGCGATACGTGGAATTTCACGCTTCAGCAGACGCTCGATGTCGCGCAGCAGCTTGTGCTCATCCACGCACACCAGCGAGATAGCTTCGCCGGTGCGCTCCGCGCGGCCGGTACGGCCGATACGGTGTACGTAGTCTTCCGGCACGTTAGGCAGCTCGTAGTTCACCACGTGCGGCAGCTGGTCGATATCCAGGCCGCGCGCCGCGATGTCGGTCGCCACCAGCACGCGGATGCGGCCGTCTTTGAAGTCGGCCAGCGCACGGGTACGGGCGCCCTGGCTCTTGTTGCCGTGGATCGCCGCAGCGGTGATGCCGTCTTTGTTCAGCTGTTCCGCCAGGTGGTTGGCGCCGTGCTTGGTGCGGGTAAACACCAGCACCTGTTTCCAGTCGCCTTCGCCAATCATCTGCGACAGCAGTTCCCGCTTACGCTTCTTGTCGACGAAATGCACGCTCTGTTCAATCTGCTCAGACGCGGTGTTGCGGCGCGCCACTTCTACCGAAGCCGGGTTGTGCAGCAGCTTATTGGCCAGCGCCTTGATGTCGTCGGAGAAGGTGGCGGAGAACAGCAGGTTCTGACGCTTGGCCGGCAGCTTGGCCAGCACGCGGCGGATGTCGTGGATAAAGCCCATGTCCAGCATGCGGTCCGCTTCGTCCAGCACCAGAATTTCGATTTTGGACAGGTCAACCGCGTTCTGATGTTCCAGATCCAGTAGACGGCCCGGCGTTGCCACCAGGATATCGACGCCGCCGCGCAGCTTCATCATCTGCGGGTTGATGCTCACGCCGCCAAACACCACCAGCGAACGCAGGCGCAGGTGTTTGCTGTAGGCATCGACGTTTTCGCCGATCTGCGCCGCCAGCTCACGGGTTGGCGTCAGGATCAGCGCGCGCACCGGGCGACGGCCCTTGACCGGATGGTCATGCTTGCTCAGCAGCTGCAACAGCGGCAGGGTAAAACCGGCGGTTTTACCGGTGCCGGTCTGGGCGCTGGCCATCAGGTCACGACCTTCCAGCACGACAGGGATAGCCTGACGCTGAATTGGCGTCGGTTCGCGATAGCCCTGTTCTTCAACAGCGCGCACAATTTCAGCACTTAAGCCGAGGGTTTCAAATGACATAAAGAGAAAAACTCCAGATCCCCCCTAACCTAACGGTGTTCGGTGCAGTTTCCTGGGAGGATGATCAGACGGGGCATTAAGCATGACCACGAGGGATTGGCACAAACTGCAGTGCACCAGGCGGCGATTGTAACAGAAGTCGCGTAATAAAAAGCACTTTTACGCACCCAGAGCACAATCTGCCGTAAATTCAGCATTGTCTGAAGCCGATCACATAACTCATTGTGATTAGCGGTTGCGTTTTAAGCAATCTGGCATAAAGTTAATCATATGATTGATTAACTTTGAGCGTGACCCATGCCAGCTTCCGTCCCTCATCAGGCCGCCGGCCGAGCGCGCGGCGAGCAAACGCGCCGGCAGCTGCTCGCCGCGGCGACCGAACTGTTCGGCGAATGCGGCCTGCAGGGCGCCACCACCCGCGACATCGCCCAGCGCGCCGGCCAGAATATCGCCGCCATCACCTATTACTTCAGCTCCAAAGAGGGGCTGTACCTGGCCGTGGCGCAGTCGCTCGCCGATTTCATCCAGCAGGCGTTCGCCCCGCTGGCCGACGAGGTCGATCGCTTCTGGCAACAGCCCGCCGCGCAGCGCTCACCCGACGCGGCGCTGCGTTTGCTGCAGCGTGGCCTGCTGGCTTTCAGCGACCTGATGACCCAGCCGCACACGCTGAACCTGAGCAAAATCATGTCGCGCGAACAGCTCGCCCCGACCGAGGCCTACCCGCTGATCCACAGCCAGGTGATCGCGCCGATGCACGCGCGGCTGTGCCGCCTGCTGGCAGCCGCGACCGGCATCGACGAACAGGCGACCCGCCTCGTGTTGCATACCCATGCGCTGATCGGCGAGGTGCTGTCGTTCCGCGTGGCGCGCGAAACCATCCGCCGCCAGGCCGGCTGGCAAGCCATTGGCGAGGACGAAGCGGCGCAGATCGGCGCCGTGCTGAGCGAACATATTGAGATTCTGGTTACCGGGCTGCGCCAACGTCATGGCGCGTAAATTCAGGCAGGGAGTGTTATGAACAAAAAACGCAGTGCCTTGATCGTATTGTTAATTCTGCTGATCGCGGCCGCCGCTTACGGGGTATGGCATTACCAACAGCAGCAAGATAAGCCGTTGACGCTGTACGGCAACGTCGACATCCGCACGGTAAACCTCGGCTTTCGCGTCGACGGCCGCCTGGCGTCGCTGACGGTGGATGAAGGCGATGCCGTTCAGCCGGGCCAGCTGCTTGGTAAGCTGGACGACGCCCCTTACCGCAACGCGCTGCAGCAGGCCGAAGCCAACGTCGGCAGCGCGCGCGCCAAACTGTCGCTGCTGCAGGCCGGCTACCGCAGCGAAGAGATCGCCCAGGTACGGTCGGAAATGGCGCAGCGCCAGTCCGCCTTCGCCTACGCCGACAGCTTCCTGAAACGCCAGCAGGGGCTGTGGGCGAAAAACGCCACCTCCGCCGACGCGCTGGAGGATGCGCGCACCGCCCGCAATCAGGCGCAGGCCAACCTGCAGGCGGCGAAGGACAAGCTGTCGCAATACCGCAGCGGCAACCGCCCGCAAGAAATCGAACAGGCCAAGGCCGACGTGGCGCAGAGCGAGGCGGCGCTGGCGCAGGCGCAGTTGAACCTGCAAGATGCCACGCTGGTCTCCCCTTCCGCCGGCACAGTGCTGACCCGCGCGGTGGAGCCGGGCACCATGCTCGGCGCCGGCGGCACGGTCTTCACCCTGTCGCTGACCCGGCCGGTGTGGGTGCGCGCCTACGTCAACGAAACCAGCCTGAACCAGGCGGTGCCCGGCACCGAACTGGAGATCTACACCGACGGCCGCCCCGACAAGCCTTACCACGGCAAGATCGGTTTCGTCTCGCCGACCGCGGAATTCACGCCGAAAAGCGTTGAAACGCCGGATCTGCGCACCGATCTGGTGTACCGCCTGCGGGTGATCGTCACCGACGCCGACGACGCGCTGCGCCAGGGCATGCCGGTCACCCTGCGCTTCGCCAAACCCTGAGGCCGGCCATGGAACAGGCGCACACCATTGAGCTGGAAGAGCTGGAGAAGCGCTTCCCGTCGCTTGAGAAACCGGCGGTCGCCAGCCTGACCACCACCCTGCGCAGCGGCGCGGTGATCGGGCTGGTCGGCCCGGACGGCGCCGGCAAAACCACCCTGCTGCGCATGCTGGCCGGGCTGCTGCAACCCAGCAGCGGCAAACTGCGGATCGCCGGGCTGGATCCGATCGCGCAGGATCGTCAACTGCACGCGATCCTCGGTTACATGCCGCAGAAGTTCGGGCTGTATGAGGATCTGACGGTGATGGAGAACCTGACGCTGTACGCCGATCTGCGCGGCGTCACCGGCGATCTTCGCCGCCAGACCTTCGAGCGGCTGTTGAAATTCACCGATCTGACCCGCTTCACCGAGCGCCTGGCGGGCAAGCTGTCCGGCGGCATGAAGCAGAAACTCGGCCTGGCCTGCACGCTGGTGGGCGAACCTCAGGTGCTGTTGCTGGATGAGCCGGGCGTCGGCGTCGATCCGATCTCGCGCCGCGAGCTGTGGCGCATGGTGCACGAGCTGGCCAACGACGGCATGTTGATCCTGTGGAGCACCTCTTATCTCGATGAGGCCGAGCAGTGCCGCGAAGTGCTGCTGCTCAACGAGGGCGAGCTGCTGTTCAGCGGCGCGCCGCAGGAGCTGACCCGCCGTATGGCCGGACGCACGGTATTGATCGCCGCGCCCCCCGGCAGCCATCGATCGCTGCTGCAGCGGGCGATCTGCCTGCCGGCGGTCACCGACGGGGTGATCCAGGGCAAGTCTCTGCGCCTGATCCTGAAGGAAGGCGAAGATCACCGGCAGCTGTTGCAGGCGCTGGATCTGCCGGACGCCGAACTGGACGAAGCGGATCCGCGTTTCGAGGATGCGTTTATCGATCTGCTCGGCGGCGGCCCCAACCACCGCTCGGCGCTGGCGGAGATCATGCCGACCGTCAACGGCGCAAGCGGTGAAACGGTGATCGAAGCGGTGCAACTGACCAAGAAATTCGGCGATTTCGCCGCTACCGATCACGTTGATTTCCAGGTGCGGCGCGGCGAAATTTTCGGCCTGCTCGGGCCGAACGGCGCCGGCAAGTCCACCACCTTCAAAATGATGTGCGGCCTGCTGATCCCCTCCAGCGGTAAGGCGCTGGTGCTGGGGATGGATCTCAAGACCAGCTCCGGCCAGGCGCGCCAGCGCCTCGGCTACATGGCGCAAAAATTCTCGCTGTACGGCAACCTGACGGTGGCGCAGAACCTGAAGTTCTTCTCCGGCGTCTACGGCCTGAGCGGCAAGGCGCAGCGCGACAAAATCGACGAGATGTCCCGCGCCTTCAACTTCGCGCCGATCCTCGATCAGACGCCGGACGCGCTGCCGCTCGGCTTCAAACAGCGCCTGGCGCTGGCCTGCGCGCTGATGCACGAACCGGATATCCTGTTCCTCGACGAACCGACTTCCGGCGTCGATCCGCTGACGCGGCGCGAGTTCTGGTTGCACATCAACGGCATGGTCGACAAGGGCGTCACGGTGATGGTGACCACCCACTTTATGGACGAGGCGGAATACTGCGACCGCATCGGCCTGGTGTACCGCGGCAAGATCATCGCCGCCGGCACGCCGGACGATCTCAAACAGCAGGTGGCGCGCGACGACAATCCCAACCCCTCGATGGAACAGGCGTTTATCGAGCTGGTGCAGGGCTACGACGAGGAGGAATCACGGTGAGCAATAACCGCATCCCAATCGACGACGGCGGCTTCTCCTGGCGCCGGCTGCGCGCGCTGTGCCTGAAGGAAACGCGGCAGATACTGCGCGATCCCAGCAGCGGCCTGATCGCCTTCGTCATCCCGCTGATGCTGCTGTTTATCTTCGGCTACGGCATCAACCTGGACTCCAGCAAGCTGCATCTGGGCATTCTGATGGAGCAACAGAGCGAAGACGCACGCGATCTGGCCCAGGCGTTCGCCGGTTCCCCCTATATCGAACCGACCATCAGCGACAACCGCCAACAGCTGATCCAGCAGATGCAGGCCGGCACGATCCGCGGCCTGGTGGTGATCCCGGTCGATTTCGACCAGCGCATGGCGCGCCCGCACGACAGCGCCCCTATCCAGATCATCACCGACGGCAGCGAGCCGAACACCGCCAACTTCGTGCAGGGCTATGCCCAGGGCGTATGGCAAATTTGGCAGCAGCAGCGCGCCACCGATCGGGGCAACAGCGACAAACCGCTAATTGACGTGCAGATGCGCTACTGGTTCAACCCGGCGGCCATCAGCCGGCACTACATCATTCCCGGCGCCATCACCATCATCATGACGGTGATCGGCGCCATCCTCACCTCGCTGGTGATCGCCCGCGAATGGGAGCGCGGCACCATGGAGGCCCTGCTGTCCACCCAGGTGACGCGCAGCGAGCTACTGCTCTCCAAACTGATCCCTTATTACTTCCTCGGTATGATCGCCATGGCGCTGTGCATGGCGGTGGCGGTGTGGGTGCTCGGCGTGCCCTATCGCGGTTCGCTGCTGATCCTGCTGCTGATCAGCAGCCTGTTCCTCGCCAGCACCCTCGGCATGGGCCTGCTGATCTCCACCCTCACCCGCAATCAGTTCAATGCGGCGATGGTGGCGCTGAATGCCGCCTTCCTGCCGTCGATCATGCTGTCCGGTTTCATCTTCCAGATCGACAGCATGCCGGCCATCGTGCGCGCGGTGACCTACATCATTCCGGCGCGCTACTTCGTCAGCACGCTGCAAACGCTGTTCCTGGCGGGCAACGTCGGCACCGTGCTGCTGATCAATCTGCTGTTCCTGATCGCTTCCGCCGTAGTGTTCATCGGCCTGACGGCCTGGAAAACCCAGCGCCGGCTGGATTGAGGAGAAAGAGCGATGTTTCATCGTCTGTTGACGCTCATCATCAAGGAAATGCAGGCGCTGCTGCGCGATCCGCAAACCCGCGCCATTTTAATCATGCCGGTGATCCTGCAGGTGCTGTTGTTCCCGTTCGCCGCGACGCTGGAAGTTACCAACGCCACCATCGCGGTCTACAGCGAGGACAGTGGCCAGGCCTCGGTAGAGCTGACCCAGCGCTTCGCCAAAGCCAAGGCCTTTCAACACGTGCTGCTGCTGCGCAGCCCGCAGGAGATAAAGACCACCATCGACAACCAGCGAGCGCTGCTGCTGATCCGCTTCCCGGCGCAATTCTCGCGCGATATCGCCGCCGGCAACACCGCCCCGCTGCAGCTGCTGCTCGACGGGCGCAACTCCAACAGCGCGCAGATCGCCGCCAACTACGTGCAGCAGATCGTGCAGGAATATCAGAACGAGCTGCTCGGCAACCGCGCCAAACCCAACAACAGCGAGCTGGTGGTGCGCAACTGGTATAACCCGAATCTGGACTACAAATGGTTCGTGGTGCCATCGCTGATCGCCATGATCACCACCATCGGCGTGCTGATCGTCACCTCGCTGTCGGTGGCGCGCGAACGCGAACAGGGCACGCTGGAACAGCTGCTGGTCTCGCCGCTCACCACCTGGCAGATCTTTATCGGCAAGGCGGTGCCGGCGCTGATCGTCGCCAGCTTCCAGGCCAGCATCGTGCTGCTGATCGGCATCTTCCTGTACCAGATCCCGTTTGCCGGATCGCTGCTGCTGTTCTATGCCACCATGCTGATCTACGGGCTGTCGCTGGTCGGTTTCGGCCTGCTGATCTCGTCGCTGTGCGCCACTCAGCAGCAGGCGTTCATCGGCGTGTTCGTGTTCATGATGCCGGCAATCCTGCTCTCGGGTTACGTCTCGCCGGTGGAGAATATGCCGGTGTGGCTGCAGGATCTGACCTGGGTCAACCCGATACGCCACTTCACCGACATCACCAAGCAGATCTACCTGAAGGACGCCAGCTTCAGCATCATCTGGCACAGCCTGTGGCCGCTGCTGGTGATCACCGCCACCACCGGCAGCGCCGCCTACGCGCTATTCCGCCGCAAAATCGCATAAAAAGGTTCATAACGCTTTACCGGGAAACGCTGCTTTGATTTTCAAAAAGAAGTAATCGTTATCCCGGTATCCCTAGGCCATTCTTTTTATCGCCTTAACTTTATTATTTATCCCTTCCAGAACGCTGGTACTCCGACGATGCGTGGGACTCACGAATATGCCATTGACATAACCTCTCAGCTTATTGGCAAACGACTGTTTGAAGGGGTTATGCTCACTATAGCTTGATTTAACAGTCTGTGACGGCTCACGTCTGAGAGAAACTAATCAAGATATTGATCAAATATTTTAAACTCTTCAGGATAACGTTTACCACTCATGGGCACCTCTCTCTTTAAGTCATCTTAAATGACTCTGAGGTGTCTGTTAAACCCGTGGCGATTCACATTTACCACGTGTTCATATCACTGCCATATGCCTCTATCCTTGTCCGACCTTCCCCCTCATGACTTGTCTTTAACACGGAGAGGGACTCAGTCAGTTTAGTACTATATACTGTAGCCGGGTAGGTTTTAACCATTCCGGTTTTCAATTTATCATTTCAGATTTAGCTTGATGAAAGATATTACTTCATCTTTGCTCATTTCAAATTCCGGGCCAGAATCAATTCCTTTTAAATAATCTACTACATATGAGAGTTCTTCGTCAGGAATGTCATAGTCCAGATAAAATCTATAGGCGTAGTCCGCCACTTTAGATGAACTATAATTATCATCAAGAAGACAGTTCAATCCATTTAAAAACAGCGTTCTCATCTCATTCATATTAAATCACCATCCTATTCCTGTTGCTTTACCTGAAGGAGTTGCGATTCCTGCATCGATATCAGCCTTAGTTGGTGGATAATGGGGCAGGTTTAACACGTCACCATCTTTCATTTTTGGATGAACTCGATTGACCTCTCCTGCATGATTATAAGTCTCTTCCCAAGATCTTACATTCCCTGTTTTAGGATCCCATTCTGTAACATGGGAGCGTCCTCTTGTTGGCCCCTGAGTTCTAGCTAATGCCTCTTTGTCATAATAGCGAATGCGACCATCAGGTAGATGTCGAGTATTTACTGCCGTTTTTTGAGCTTTTTCTAAAGCCCTAAACTTTCGGTTCAACTTCGTTGATGGCGAGCAACTTAGCCCAAACGGATCCACCCACATCAGCGGGTTCGGCGCATACTGATACAGGTTCAACCCGCCTTCCAGCCCTATCGGATCCTGCGTGGTGAAACGCCCTACCTCGGGCTCGTAGTAGCGGAACAGGTTGTAGTGCAGGCCGCTTTCGTCGTCCTGATATTGCCCGGCGTAGCACAGCGGCTGCTGATATTGCGCGCCCTGCCGCTTCGCCGCGCCGGCCACCGTCTGGCCCTGCAGCTTGCCGAAGGTGTCGTATTGCCCGGACCAGCACAGGTTGCCCGCCGCGTCGGTCACTTCCAGCGGTGCGCTGTTCAGATCGGTGTGATACCAGTAAATATCCGCCGAGCGGCTGTCGCCCGCCTGCTCCAGCGCCGCCAGCGGACTCGCCGGATCGTTATTTAATAGTCCATCAGTGCATAAAGACGAGCATTTAAAATTAGTAAATCAAACTCAGATCAATAATCTTTATAACTGTGTTCTAAGCAATGATACAAACTCTTTAAATGCTTCTATTACAGTTTCCTCGTCTGATAATTCTCTTCGTTCATTAATTATATAGTTCCCGGTTTCAACATCAATGTTCTCCAACATACAAGATGCATCATCCCACACAGTAAAACGCGCAATCTTCGTATCATCATCTATATCAACAACCAGACTATCTGTAAAATCATTAGCATTGTACTTAACTTCATAATGGCTATTAGATAAGATCCAATCACTTATTTTTTTGAGCATGTTGAAATTCCTGATTCTGCTTTATGAGCCTTAACCTCAATGTTTTTCACAGTCGGCATTTCTGGTACTGGTAGCCCCTTACGTTTGGCTAATCTCCCCTCCAACGAGTCAGGACCAACTATTTTTGCCCAACCTTCATTAGTCTTGATTAAAGATCGTTCAGGCACTTCGAATTCAACGTACATAGTACCCGGTTTAGCTTGTTTTCCAAACGCATCAATATTTGCAGGTGATGCTACATGGGTTGCTTTGCACAACCTTACCTGTGGAAACCATTTTTTCGTATTCTGCCGGTCCCATCCAGCGACCAACAGTAACCTCAGTCAACCCCAGCGGATCCACCCACATCAGCGGGTTCGACGCATACTGATAAAGGTTCAACCCGCCGCGCAGCCCTATCGGATCCTGCGTGGTAAAACGCCCCACCTCGGGTTCGTAGTAGCGGAACAGGTTGTAGTGCAGGCCGCTTTCGTCGTCCTGATATTGCCCGGCGTAGCGCAGCGGCTGCTGATATTGCGCGCCCTACCGCTTCGCCGCGCCGGCCACCGTCTGGCCCTGCAGCTTGCCGAAGGTGTCGTACTGCCCGGGCCAGCACAGGTTGCCCGCTGCGTCGGTCACTTCCAGTGGTGCGCTGTTCAGATCGGTGTGATACCAGTAAATATCCGCCGAGCGGCTGTCGCCCGCCTGCTCCAGCGCCGCCAGTGGGCTCCACGGGCTGGCCGGATCGTAGCTCCAACTGCGGCGGCTACCGTCGTCGCGCTGCTCCTGCAGCAACCGGTAGCCTTGCCACAGGAAACGGGTCGTCTGTTCGGTTTTGCCCTTGTAGCGCACCGCCTTGCGGCTGCGGCGGCCCAGCGCGTCGTAATGGTACTGCGCCTCGAATTCGCCCTGCGGGCTGCGGCCGTGCGCCTGCACCAGCCGATATTAACTCGTGATAATAAAAAAACACTTTAATGAACTAGCCCCAGACAACCATAGCTACATTTAATCTTTATCACCATCAATATAGTTACTAAATCCTTGGAATATAAAATCATCAAACTCAATATTCACACTCCAATCATCTCCCTGCTGTGAAATAAATTTTTTACCCTTTTCACATACAATGTTAATTTTTGCATAAGAGGCCTTTTTCCAGTTGACAATATTAATATCATCACAACCAGCCCCGTTTAACTCTATGACCAAAACATTGAAATCCTTTCCCCAAGCCCCCCACTTACCCACATCAACTGCTGGTTTCTGATGTGTATGTATCTTAATTGACAAACGTCCTTCGACATCGAAAACAATCTGTCCAATATATACACTTTCTTCCAAACCATTAGGGAACACTTTTGTTAAAAACTCGTTTCTTCTTACAAAATCCAATAAATTCATATAATCACCAATTAAAAATTGTAATGGCCATGCGTACCGGGAAAACTCCCTGTATTTAAATTATCGATAGGCCTCACATTAAAATGTGGTTCTGCCCCATGTAATGCAGTTGCCTTTGTATGACCAAGACTATGCTCTTGGATTACAACAGGGCCCCCTTCTCTATTTGTATAGTGATATTGCCTGACCTGTATAGGTGCTCCATTAGCATCAAGTATCTTATTACCTTTACCATCCAATAAGTCAACCCGATCTATTTTTGGATGTTGGTTATTACTGATTTTTGCATCACGCTTAGCTTGTCTAAATGCATCTCTTCTACTGGTGCCAATATATGTGGTTTTTTTATTTTTTTCAGCACCACACGCACTCAACCCAAACGGATCCACCCACATCAGCGGGTTCGGCGCATACTGATACAGGTTCAACCCGCCGCGCAGCCCTATCGGATCCTGCGTGGTGAAACGCCCCACCTCGGGTTCGTAGTAGCGGAACAGGTTGTAGTGCAGGCCGCTTTCGTCGTCCTGATATTGCCCGGCGTAGCGCAGCGGCTGCTGATATTGCGCGCCCTGCCGCTTCGCCGCGCCGGCCACCGTCTGGCCCTGCAGCTTGCCGAAGGTGTCGTACTGCCCGGACCAGCACAGGTTGCCCGCCGCGTCGGTCACCTCCAGCGGTGCGCTGTTCAGATCGGTGTGATACCAGTAAATATCTGCCGAGCGGCTGTCGCCCGCCTGCTCCAGCGCCGCCAGCGGGCTCCACGGGCTGGCCGGATCGTAGCTCCAGCTGCGGCGGCTGCCGTCGTCGCGCTGCTCCTGCAGCAACCGGTAGCCCTGCCACAGGAAACGGGTCGTCTGTTCGGTTTTGCCCTTGTAGCGCACCGCCTTGCGGCTGCGGCGGCCCAGCGCGTCGTAATGATACTGCGCCTCGAATTCGCCCTGCGGGCCGCGGCCGTGCGCCTGCACCAGCCGGTTGTCGGCGTCGTAGCGGTAGTGCTGTTCGTACAGGCCGTTGCGCCGGCTGATCAGGTTGCCCCAGGCGTCGTAACGGTAAAACAGTTTTTGCCAGTGCGTCAGCCGGTTGTCGGCGATCGGCGCCAACGGCAGGTGCGCGTCGATGTCGCTCTGCGGGCTGCGCTCGCCCAGCAGGTTATCCGCCAGATCGTACACCAGCCGCGCGCCCGGTTTTCCCTGATTGGGTTCGCGGTGTTGCAGCAAGCGGCCTTTGATGCAACTAACAATCTAATGTTTTTACTCTTCCTCTTTTTTATTTTTAAAGAGCCGAATATCTCCTTTTCAAGCCTCTACCTTACATCTCATATTCAATGTTGCTCAAATTTGTTGTAAAACTCTAACAATCTTTACCACCATTAACTATCTTATTAATTTCAGGTCTCCACACCTCCCACTATTTTTTCTCCAAATTCACAGAATAGTTTTCAATTGAATGTTCGGGGTAGCACGTCGGCCTGGTTCTACCTGTCTAGCTCATAGGTGGTTTTCAGTGAAATAAACATCGAACTTTTAATTAACTTTCAAGGAACGATGTTTATTTAAACTGTTTTATAAGGTTCTTCGACGTCTATCCCAACAACACTTCACCTACCAGAAATACCAAAATCGGCATAACCTTCAGAACTAATTACAAGGCACCACTTTTTATTTCTTTCAAAGAAATAATGATGCTGAGGTATATTTTTTAAGGCAAAATCAAGAAATTCATGAATTTTATCAGAGTTCATCTTAACTGAGAAATCCAGAGAGGAATCATTGATGTAGTAAATCTCATCGCTCATGGAAATTTCTCTATTTACTGCATTATCCTCTAAAAAAGAAGACACCTGAGATAACCATGACTGATAGTCTCCATGTAACTTAATAAACTTATGTTCCTTTGTTTTAGACCAGCTTATCTTAGAGCCAGTCCATTCGAAAGAATCTGATAACTCATCGGCAATCGATTCCCAATCATCTACGATATTAAAAAAAATAGATTTCTCACCTATTTTATTTCTAATTTCTTCATCAAGTGTCATTACATTCCTCTCCACGGTTTCGACGGGAAATCAAATAGTTCCTGAAGCTTAGTTACTGTAGATTCTTTTGCATCAAATAAGAAGTGCTCTCCCTTATCCTTCCCACTAAAGACATTGATATGAGCACCACTTCTCTCATCATATTCAATCCTAAACCCTGTTTTACCATCAAGGGTGGTCATTCCAACAGGTTGTCCTCTGGTTGCGCCAAATTTCCCTGTATTGACTTTTTCCGCTTTGAAACCACGTTCCTCAAGCCATTTGAGTGCTTTATTCCTAGCTTGTTCATAAGAATCTTTCGGCTCTTTTTCTGTTTTACAAGGCTTACTACTCAACCCCAGCGGATCCACCCACATCAGCGGGTTCGGCGCATACTGATACAGGTTCAACCCGCCGCGCAACCCTATCGGATCCTGCGTGGTGAAACGCCCCACCTCGGGTTCGTAGTAGCGGAACAGGTTGTAGTGCAGGCCGCTTTCGTCGTCCTGATATTGCCCGGCGTAGCGCAGCGGCTGCTGATATTGCGCGCCCTGCCGCTTCGCCGCGCCGGCCACCGTCTGGCCCTGCAGCTTGCCGAAGGTGTCGTATTGCCCGGACCAGCACAGGTTGCCCGCCGCGTCGGTCACCTCCAGCGGTGCGCTGTTCAGATCGGTGTGATACCAGTAAATATCTGCCGAGCGGCTGTCGCCCGCCTGCTCCAGCGCCGCCAGCGGGCTCCACGGGCTGGCCGGATCGTAGCTCCAGCTGCGGCGGCTGCCGTCGTCGCGCTGCTCCTGCAGCAACCGGTAGCCCTGCCACAGGAAACGGGTCGTCTGTTCGGTTTTGCCCTTGTAGCGCACCGCCTTGCGGCTGCGGCGGCCCAGCGCATCGTAATGGTACTGTGCTTCGAACTCGCCCTGCGGGCCGCGGCCGTGCGCCTGCACCAGCCGGTTGTCGGCGTCGTAGCGGTAGTGCTGTTCGTACAGGCCGTTGCGCCGGCTGATCAGGTTGCCCCAGGCGTCGTAACGGTAAAACAGTTTTTGCCAGTGCGTCAGCCGGTTATCGGCGATCGGCGCCAACGGCAGGTGCGCGTCGATGTCGCTCTGCGGGCTGCGCTCGCCCAGCAGGTTATCCGCCAGATCGTACACCAGTCGCGCGCCCGGTTTGCCCTGATTGGGTTCGCGGTGTTGCAGCAGGCGGCCTTCGGCGTCGTAACCGTAGTGCACTTCGCCGCGCAGCGCGTCGCTCACCCCGGCCAGCTCGCCGCGGCCGGTGTAGCGATAAGCGCGCCACAGCACGCCGTCTTCCGGCCGGGTCAATTTGTCGTGGCCAAAGGCGCTGCTCTGCCAGCTGCGGCGGCCCATGGCGTCGTAACGCCGCTGCTGCTGCAGCGCGCCCTGGCTGCGGCCGGTTTCCCGGTGCAGGCGATCGCGGGTGAATTCGCTTACCACCTGCTGGTTGAATTTGATGGCGCTGGCGTGGCCGGAGCCGTAATACAGCCACTGCAGGCGATCGCCCTGCGGCAGCGTCAACGCCTGCAGGTTGGCCAGCGCATCCCATTGGTATTGCAGCTCGCCGTTCACGCCCTGCTCGCCGAGCAGTCGCCCGGTGGCGTCATAGCGCATCTGCACGCTGTCCGGCTCGATGCCCAGCGCCGCGCCGCTCGCCGTCGGCAGGCGGTTCAGTTCGCGCAGCCGCCCCATGGCGTCGAAGCGGTAATGCCATTCCGCGCTGGCGTTGCTGCGCCAGACCAGCTGCCCGGCCTCGTCGAAGCGGAAGCGCTGTTCGCGCTGCGTCAGCTCACCCGCGCCGCCCGGCAGGCCGACCTCGCGGTGCTCCTCCAGCAGCCCGGCCGCGCCGTAGCGATAATAGTGGCGGGTGTCGTCCGGGCGCTCTTCGGCCAGCACGCGGCCCACCGCATCGTAGCTGAAGCGGTATTCGCCGCCGTTGCCGTTCTCCAGCCGCGTCAGCCAGCCCTGCGGGCTGTAGTGATAGCGCCGGGTGCGGTTAATGCGGTCGGTGATGCTGACCGGCAACCCCAGGGCGTTGTACTGCCAGCGGGTCAGGCTGCCCAGCGCGTCCTGATGTTCGGCCAGCTGGCCGTGCGCATTCCAGTTAAAGCGCTCTTCGCCGCCGTCCGGGTGGATCAGGGTGTGCAGGCGCCCGCCGTTATCCCACCGGTAGCGCGTCTGGTGGCCTTCGGCATCGGTCTGCGCCGTCAGTTGCCCCAGCACATCGTAGGTATAAGCCGTCACGCTGCCGGAACAGTCGGTGTACCGCGTCAACTGGCCGCGGGCGTCCCACTCCAGCTTCACTTCCCCGCCCAGCGCGTCGATCACGCCGGCCGGCAGGCTCTCTTCGTCATCCGGGTAGCGGTACAGCGTGGCATTGCCCAGGGCATCGACATAGCGCGTCGGGCGCCCCAGCGTGTCCCAGTGCTGCGCTTCGCTGCTGCCGTCCGGGTACGCGACGGCGAACAGCCGGCCGCTGTTGCGCGAATATTGATAACGCGTCACGCGGCCGAGCGGATCGGTCTCCGACAGCAGGCGGCCGTAAGGATCCCATTCGCTCTGGCGCTGCGCGCCGCCGGGCAGCAGCACGCTGCACAGCTCGCCGCGTTGGTAGATAAAGCCGTAGCGGCGCTGGTCGAAATCGGTGTACTGCGCCACGTTGTCGTCGTCATCCAGCCGCCACTCCGCCCGCTTGCCGTCGCCGCGCACCGCGCTGCGGCGCCCGCCGGCGAAGTCATAGCCGAACTCCAGCGATTCCCCGGCGCTGTTGCGGTAGGCCGTCACGCGCGGCACGCCGTCGATCTCTTGCCATTGGTATTCGTTCAGCAGCCCGGCGGCGTCCTGGTGGCTGATCATCAGACCGTCGCGCCAGCCGAAGCGGCGCGTTACCTCACCGGCGCGGTTGCTCACCGTCGTCAGTTGGCCCTGCTCATCGTAGCCGTAGCGCGCCAGCGTCCGTTCGCCTTCGGCGGTTTGCAGCGCCACTTCGCGCAGGCGGCCCTGCGCATAACGGCACATCAGGCGCTGCCCGGCGCTGTCCACCAGTTCGCTCAGCAACCCTTCGTCGTCGTAAAACAGCGAGGTGGCGTTGCCGATGGCGTCGGTGATCATGCTGAGCCGACTCGGCTGGTCGCCCGCCAGCGGCGGGTAGTGGAAAATCTGTTCGCCGACGTCAAACAGCTGCCAGCTGCCGTCGTCGTTGTGCATCAGCCAGCATTTTTCGGCTTCGCAGTAGGTTTTGTGACCGCGCGGCACCCTGGGGAAAGCGACGAAGTCGCCGGAAGGCGCGCGCCACACCAGGCCGTCCTGATACGGCTGCAGGCTGCTCTCCCAGAACAGGTTCCAGCCGCGGCCCAGTACGCCGTCGCCGGGGTTACCGCTGCGCCAATAGCGCTGCCAGGCAACCGGCAGGCGCGAAGGCAGCACGAAATCGAGATCGTCTTCGCCGTCGAGGAATTTCTGGCCGCTGACGATATCCACCGGCCGAGCGATAATGCCGACGGCGGCGGTGGCGGTCATCAAGGTGCCGGCGCGGCAGGCGATGCGCGCCAGCTTGTTGATGCCGGGCAGCTTGCCCAGCAGTTTGCCGAGCGCCCCCAGCTTGCCGGCGGCGCCGCCCACGCCGCCCACCAGGCCGGCGAACAACAGCGTCAGGTCAGAGACCTTGTACAGCCAATCCGGCACTTCGGGCTTGATCGGCAAGGTGGTGACGGTGCCGCCGCCGATAAACACGTTGGGCGAGCCTTCCATCACCTGCGCGTCGCAGTTGGTTTTGTCCCCCACGCGTGAGGCGGGTTGGCCGTTGATGCTGACCTTGTCGGAGCCCTGCGCCATCTGCATGCTCGGGCCGTCGTCGCTGCAGGCCACCTGGCTGTTGGTGGCGAGCGCGGCGGGTTTGCCGTTGATGAAGACGTTGGGGGAGCCGGTGACGATATTGCCTTTGGGGGTCAGGCTACCGGCACCGGCGTCGGCAATGCCGTCGCGCGCCGCGGTGGCCGCCTCCCCGGTGAGATACCCCACCGCCAGGCTGGCGCCGATCAGCAGCACACCGACGCCGATACAGGAAGCCGCCAGGCCGGCGACGAACAGCGCACCCGCCGCCACCGCGCCTGCGGCGGCGATCAGGCCGCCGACAAGGGTGCCGGCAATCATGCCGGCCAGGGCATGGGAGTGCCCGATGGTATCGCCGACGCGGGCCGCTTCGGTCATCGTAAGGTCCTTTTACGTGAAGAGTTCATCGTTATGCCGCCCGGTAGCTGTTCAGCACCTGCTGCAGCAGCGCGTCGCGAGAAACATTGATCGAGGGAAAAACGTTCATCACCGGTCAGAAGCACTTTGACGGTGTGGTCTAGGTAACCTTCAGGTAGGGGCGCACTACCTTCGATAAAGATACAGCGGAAAGTATCGGGCATCATGCAAAATCCTTTTGCTTCACGAAAGATTAAGCATCGCATAATCGCATAAAAAAAGCTCTGCATGTCACATGCAGAGCTTTTTGATCGCCAGATACCCTATGGCTTGAAAGACGACGGATTTAGCGGCGGTTGCCGAAGATACGCAACAACATCAGGAACAGGTTGATGAAGTCGAGATACAGCGTCAGCGCGCCGACGATGGCGTACTTGCGGAAGCTGTCTTTATCATCGGCGTTCAGCTGCTCGCCCATCGCCTTGAGTTTTTGCGTGTCGTACGCGGTCAGGCCAACGAACACCACCACCCCGATGTAGGTAATCGCCCACATCAGCGCGGTGCTTTTCAGCCAGATGTTCACCAGCGAGGCCAGCACGATGCCGATCAGCGCCATGAACAGCATGCTGCCGAAGCCGCTCAGATCGCGCTTGGTGGTGTAACCGTACAGGCTCATGGCGCCGAACATGCCGGCGGTGACCACGAAGGTGCTGGCGATCGAGCTGTAGGTGTAGGCGATGAAGATGCTCGACAGCGTCAGCCCGGTCAGCGCCGAGTACAGCATGAACAGCGAAGTGGCCACCGCGCCGCTCAGGCGGTTGACCATGCCGGAAATCACGAACACCAGCGCCAGTTGGGCGATGATCAGGCCGAAGAAGGTGATCTGGCTGGAGAAGATGAAGTTGAGGATCGCGGGCGTGTTGGCCGCATACCAGGAAACGAACGCCGTCAGCAGCAGACCGCAGGTCATCCAGCCGTAAACCTGCGCCATGTAGGCCTGAATGCCGCTGTTGGCACGTTCGACGATTGAACCATTAGAGCGTGGATATCGGTCCATGACGGTTACCTTTTGCGTTGTAAACAAGATTCCGAAGCCCCGCGAACGGGGCTTCGCCTGCTATAAGCGTACCACAGAATATGCCGGGCGAAAGCGGCAAAGGTCTTGATTTGTTTCCGCTGTTGACGCGTTATTTAGCCGCGTCGTGCCAGCGCTGCGCGGCCTCGCGATCGCTGTCGCGGGCGTCTACCCAACGATCGCCCTGGCCGGTCGCTTCGCGCTTCCAGAACGGCGCGCGGGTCTTCAGATAGTCCATGATGAACTCGCTGGCGGCGAACGCCATGCTGCGGTGCGCGCCGGTCACGCCAACGAACACGATCTCGTCGCCGGGATACAGCGCGCCGACGCGGTGGATCACCGTCACCCGCTGCAGCGGCCAACGGCTGCGCGCCTCGGCCGCGATCTCCGCCAGCGCCTTCTCGGTCATGCCGGGGTAGTGTTCCAGCGTCAGCGCGCTGACGTCATCACCCAGATTATGGTTGCGCACCTTGCCGGTGAAGGTCACCACCGCGCCATCAGCGTCGCACTGCGCCAGCCACTGATACTCGTCGCCGACGTTGAACGGCGCTTCGCCCACGCGAATGCGGGTATTTTCCATGCTTATCCCCCGGTAACCGGCGGGAAGAAGGCCACTTCATCGCCGGCGCGCAGCGGATGATCCGCCGCCACCAGCGACTGGTTGACCGCCGCCAACAGCTTGCCGGATTCCAGCGCCAGCGCCCAGCGATCGCCGCGCGCACACAGCGCCTGGCGCAGCGCCTCGACGGTCGGGTAATCCGCCGGCATCGACAGGCCGCCGGTGCCCACCAGTTCGCGCACCTGCGCGAAGAAAAGAATATCGATCATACGTTCACCTTAAAATCGCCGGATTTGCCGCCGCTTTTCGCCAGCAGGCGTACCGGGCCGATCACCATGTCTTTCTGTACCGCTTTGCACATGTCATAGATGGTCAATGCCGCCACCGAGGCGGCGGTCAGCGCCTCCATTTCGACGCCGGTTTTGCCGGTCAGCCGGCAGCAGGTTTCGATGCGCACCCGGTTGTGCTGCGTTTGCGCCTCCAGCTGCACTTCGACCTTGCTCAGCATCAGCGGGTGGCACAGCGGGATCAGCTCCCAGGTGCGTTTGGCCGCCTGAATGCCGGCGATGCGCGCCGTGGCGAACACGTCGCCCTTGTGATGGCTGCCGTCGACGATCATCGCCAGCGTGGCGGGCAGCATCTCGACGAAGGCTTCGGCGCGCGCCTCGCGCACCGTTTCGGCCTTGGCGGACACGTCAACCATATGGGCTTCGCCGGCGGCGTTAATGTGGGTTAGCTGTGTCATGACTCAGGGCTTCTTCAAGTGAGGCTGGAAGTTGCACGGGCGATGGCGCGCGTCCAACTGCTCTTCGATAATCCGCTCCCAGGCGGTGCGGCAGGCGCGGGTGGAGCCCGGCATGGCGAAAATCACCGTGCGGTTGGCCAGGCCGGCCAGCGCGCGCGACTGGATCGTCGCAGTGCCGATCTCTTCGTACGACACCATGCGGAACAGTTCACCGAACCCTTCCACCTCTCTGTCGAACAGCGGCAGCAGCGCGTCCGGCGTGTTGTCGCGCGCGGTAAAACCGGTGCCGCCGGTGATCAACACCGCCTGCACGTTGTCATCGGCGATCCAGGCGGAAACCCGCGCGCGGATCTGGTAAATATCATCTTTGACGATGGCGCGATCCACCACCTGATGACCGGCTTCCTGCGCCGCGTCCTGCAGATATTGGCCGGAGGTGTCTTCCGCCGCGCCGCGGCTGTCGGACACGGTCAGGATGGCGATATGCGCCGGAATAAACTCGCTGCTCGCATGGCTCATGGTTCAATAGGCTCCTATTCTGAGATACCCAACAGCTTTCAAGTTGCAGCCAGGCGGCCAGTGCGTAAATCCCCAGGAGCTTACTCCGGTAAGTGACTGGGGTGAGCGCACGCAGCCAACAACGCTGCGGCTTGAAATATGTGGGTATCAGCCGCCGATAAACGACAGGTTCTGGGTGATCCCGCTGTTGCCCTGATGCAGGAAATGGGTCTGCTTCTTGCTCAGCAGCCCGCTCTGGATGCGTGCCTTCAGCGCGTCGAGCTGGCCGTCGTCCGCCAGCAGATCGCGCAGGGGCACCCCCTGCTCGCCGAACAGGCACAGGTGCAGATTGCCGATGGAAGAAACGCGCAGCCGGTTGCAGCTGGCGCAGAAGTCTTTCTCATACGGCATGATAAGACCCACCTCACCCTGGTAGTCCGGGTGGCTGAACACCTGCGCCGGGCCGTCGCTGCGGCCGCGCGCCTGGCGCTGCCAGCCCTGCTGCTCCAGCTGCCGGCGAATCACTTCGCCGGAAACGTGGTGTTTGCGAAACAGCTCGCCGCCCTCACCGGTTTCCATCAGTTCGATAAAGCGCAGTTGGATCGGCCGGTCTTTGATCCAGGCGAGAAAGGCGCCGAGCTGCTGGTGGTTAACGTCGCGCATCAGCACCGCGTTGACTTTGACCTTGCTGAAACCGGCGCTGAAGGCGGCGTCGATGCCGTCCATCACCTGGCGGAACTTATCCTGACCGGTGATGGCGTGAAACTGGCGGGGATCCAGGCTGTCGATGCTGACGTTGATCGCCGTCAGACCGGCGTCACGCCAGGCGGTGACGTCGCGCGCCAGACGGTAGCCATTGGTGGTGACCGCCAGGGTACGGATGGCCGGGTTTTCCCGCACGGCGGCGATGATCTCGGTAAAATCGCGGCGCAGCGAAGGCTCGCCGCCGGTCAGGCGCACCTTTTCGGTGCCCAGTTCGGCGAACGCGCGGCTGACGCGGCGGATTTCATCCAGCGACAGGAAGCTTTTCGGACTGCCGCTCGGCTTGTAGCCATCGGGCAGACAATAGGTGCAACGAAAGTTGCACACGTCGGTGATCGACAAGCGCAGGTAATAGAACTTGCGCTCATAAGCATCAATGAGTTGCGGCACCATAACACCTTTCCAAAGTCGGGAGATGCGAGCGTTTCCCCTCTGCACCCTGGTGGCTGACTTCGCCACGGCCCAGGCACCATATCGTTCCGGATGAACAACGTAGGCGCAGGGGCTAGGAGTTTGATTTCTCTTCCCGCTACCTTGAGTAGCCGGAACGAAACCGTGGTTTTCAGCAGAATTCTAGCGCTAATCGGCAACGATAGCCAACGCGTAAATTCGCTATATAATTGTCTATACATCGTTTTTAGACGCCGCGTATTCAGGTAAACCATGATAAACGTCACTTGCGCGGACGAATTGACCGGAATCACGCAAATGACACTCTTATCGCGTTTTTATGCCGGATCCGCTACCTTATGCGGGCAGTTCAGCCCCTTTGTAAGGAAATTTATGCGTAATCGTACCCTGGCCGATCTCGACCGCGTGGTGGCGTTAGGCGGCGGACACGGCCTGGGCCGTGTGATGTCGGCCCTGTCGTCCTTAGGCTCCCGCCTGACCGGCATCGTCACCACCACCGACAACGGCGGTTCTACCGGCCGCATCCGCCGTTCGGAAGGCGGCATTGCCTGGGGCGATACCCGTAACTGTCTCAACCAGCTGATCACCGAACCGAGCGTCGCCTCGGCGATGTTCGAATACCGCTTCAGCGGCAACGGCGAACTGGCCGGCCACAACCTCGGCAACCTGATGCTAAAAGCGCTGGATCACCTGAGCGTGCGCCCGCTGGAAGCGATCAACCTGGTGCGCAGCCTGCTGAAGGTGGACGCGGCGCTGATCCCGATGTCGGAGCAGCCGGTGGATTTGATGGCGCACGATCACGAAGGCAATCACGTTTACGGTGAAGTGAATGTCGACCAGCTGGCCCATATGCCGCAGGAGCTGATGCTGTCGCCCCCGGTCAGCGCCACGCGCGAAGCGCTGGACGCCATCGCGCAGGCCGACGTGATCCTGATCGGGCCGGGCAGTTTCCTCACCAGCCTGATGCCGCTGCTGCTGCTGGACGATCTCACCCAGGCGCTGCGTCGCAGCAGCGCCAGCATGATCTATATCGGCAATCTCGGCCGCGAGCTGAGCGTGGCCGCCGCGGCGCTGTCGTTAAAGGATAAGCTGACGCTGATGGAAGAGAAGATAGGCCGCCGGATGATCGATGCGCTGATCGTCGGCCCGGCGGTGGACGCCAGTGAAGTGCAGGATCGGGTGGTGATTCAGCAACCGCTGGAAGCGAGCGACATCCCCTACCGCCACGATCGCCAACTGCTGCGCCAGGCGCTGGATCGGGCGCTGGTGGAGCTGGCCGCCCGCCGCTGACCGGATTTAACCATCTCGCCCGCGCAGCCAGGGATTATCGCTGGCTGGGGCGGGATGGCTGACCATATCGATATACAGGTCTTCCACCTCTTTGCGCGCCCAGGGCGTGCGGCGCAAAAACTTCAGGCTGGACTTGATGCTCGGATCGCTGAGGAAGCAGTTGATGCGAATGCGCGCGCCCAGTTCGGACCAACCGTAATGATCCACCAGTTTATTCAGCAGTTGCTCCAGCGTCACGCCGTGCAGCGGATCTTTGGACTGGTGTTGGCTCATGTTCGGTACTCTTCGTGGTCAAATCGAGCCGCACACCATAACAGCTTTGACGCGGCCGACAAGGAATTTTGACGCCCACGGCGCGGGCGCCATCCAACGGTCAGGAAATCGCGATGAACTGCTCGCGCAGCTGGTGGATCTCGTCGCGTAGCGCAGCCGCCTGTTCGAACTCCAGGTTTTGCGCGTGGGTGTACATTTGCGCCTCCAAATCGCGGATTTTCTGATCCAGCGCTTTCGGCGTGAGGTTCTGAAGCGGCGCGCCGCCGTCCAGCGCCTTGCCCTTGCCTTTGCTCTTGGCGCGGTTGACCGGCTGGCCGATCTGCAAAATGTCGCCGATCTTCTTGTTCAGCCCCTGCGGCACGATGCCGTTGGCTTCATTATACGCCTGCTGCTTGGCGCGGCGCCGCTCGGTTTCGCCGATCGCCTTGGCCATCGAATCGGTGATGCGATCGCCATACAGGATCGCCTTGCCGTTCAGGTTACGCGCCGCGCGGCCAATGGTCTGGATCAGCGAACGCTCGGAACGCAGGAAGCCTTCCTTGTCGGCGTCCAGAATCGCCACCAGCGACACCTCAGGCATGTCGAGCCCCTCACGCAACAGGTTGATGCCCACCAGCACGTCGAACTCGCCCAGACGCAGGTCACGGATGATTTCGACCCGTTCCACGGTATCGATGTCCGAGTGCAGGTAGCGCACGCGCTCGCCATGTTCTTCCAGGTATTCGGTCAGGTCTTCTGCCATGCGTTTGGTCAGGGTGGTCACCAGCACGCGCTCGTTGATCGCCGCGCGTTTGCGGATCTCGGAAAGCAGATCGTCCACCTGGGTGCCCACCGGTCGCACTTCCACGATCGGATCCAGCAGCCCGGTCGGCCGCACCACCTGATCGATCAGATCGCCGCCGGATTTCTCCAGCTCATATTTGCCCGGCGTCGCGGAGACATAGATGGTCTGCGGCGCCAGCGCCTCGAACTCCTCGAAGCGCAAGGGGCGGTTGTCCAGCGCCGACGGCAGGCGGAAGCCGTACTCCACCAGCGTTTCTTTACGCGCGCGGTCGCCCTTGAACATCGCGCCGATCTGCGGAATGGTGACGTGGGATTCGTCGACCACCAGCAGGCCGTCCGCCGGCAGGTAGTCGAACAGCGTCGGCGGCGGCTCGCCCTCGCCGCGCCCGGACAGGTAGCGCGAGTAGTTTTCGATGCCCGAGCAGTAACCCAGCTCGTTCATCATCTCCAGATCGAACTGGGTGCGCTGCGTCAGGCGCTGCTCTTCCAGCAGCTTGTTGTTGGCCAGCAGCACCTTGCGGCGGTCCGCCAGATCGACCTTGATCTCTTCCATCGCCTGCATGATCCGCTCACGCGGCGTCACGTAGTGCGATTTCGGGTAGATGGTAAAACGCGGCACCACCTGCTCGATCTGCCCGGTCAGCGGATCGAACAGCGACAGCCGCTCCACTTCTTCATCGAACAGCTCGACGCGCAGCGCCAGCTCGTCCGATTCCGCCGGGTAAATGTCAATCACCTCGCCGCGCACGCGGAAGGTAGCGCGCTGGAAAGCCTGATCGTTGCGGGAGTACTGCAGCTCCGCCAGACGGCGCAAAATGGATCGCTGATCGATGATCATGCCCTGGGTCAGGTGCAGCATCATCTTCAGGTAAAGATCCGGATCGCCCAGGCCGTAGATCGCCGATACCGACGCCACCACCACCACGTCGCGCCGCTCCAGCAGCGCCTTGGTGGCGGACAGGCGCATCTGCTCGATATGCTCGTTCACCGAAGCGTCTTTTTCAATGAAGGTGTCGGAGCTGGGCACGTAGGCTTCCGGCTGGTAGTAGTCGTAGTAGGAGACGAAGTATTCCACCGCATTCTCCGGGAAAAACGCTTTCATCTCGCCGTACAGCTGCGCCGCCAGCGTCTTGTTCGGCGCCAGCACCATGGTCGGCCGATTCAGATCGGCTATCACGTTGGCGATGGTGAATGTCTTGCCCGAACCGGTGACCCCCAGCAGCGTCTGATGTGCCAGGCCGTCTTCCAGCCCCTCTTCCAGCTTGCGGATGGCTTCCGGCTGATCGCCGGCCGGTTTGAACTCGGAATGCAGTTTGAAAAGTTTACTCATTGCTCGGCTACCCTGTGGAGATGCGCGCGCTCAGGCGGCCAGCCGACTCTGCGCCGGACGTGGCCCCTAATTATGGAAAGTGTCGGCGATTTGCGCCAGTGCCCATGATACTGGATATAAAACCAGCTTCAAGCGGATTCGTCGCTGCGCCCGGCACTGCGGCCACGCCGCTGCACCGTGACGTTACAGCCGGGTGACATTTTTATTGTCAATAACAGATTTATCCCCAGAACTTGCCGCGAATTAACTTATTGATAGCACCGCGTCGAAAAATCATACATAGAGACCTGATCAATAACCCTGCGTCTTGATTTTAATTAATATATTGATATATAACACATTTAATAAAAAGACGAGAATGCGGGCAAAGCGAACAGAACCCGCGTCCGCTCTCGCTTTACAGCGTTTTTCTAAATCTAATACACAAGGTTATCCACAGGAATAGTGGATAACTCTCACCGCCCCGCCCGGGGCGGGAGTTACAGAAAGAAAGCTTTTCGCCCTTTACACCCGCTAAAATGGCTTTTTTAGTTATTTTTTCATAAAAATATCGCTTTGTTTATGCCGATTAATACTAAAAATCCCCATTGCCAAAATCGCATCGGCCCCTTTCTCGCGGATCGCTCTTGACGCCGGCGCAATGCCTTGCACCATGCCCTCACCGAAGAGCACCACAAGAGTGCAAAAAACGTCCGGGTTAACTTCCCCGCGTATTTTCGAGCCGCCACGGCAGCGCGCGTCAGGCCTGACGCGTGGTTAACAAGGCGATAACAATCCCCGTTTTCACCCGGCGGTAAAACTGGCCTGAGAGTTGCTTTATCTTCCCGCGCATAAATGCGGCGCGGCAGCATGATGCGCTGCCTGCCGCGACGCGTAATCTCCGCGGCGCTATCGCCCGTAAAAGCGCAAGAACGACACCAAGTCGTCACAAGCGTCGTTTTTAACGACATATTGACTGTCATTCCGTCCACCGCAGACCTTGCTCGGGCTCATCGGACGGAGGGCATTTTGTTCCAGACATTGCCACACTCGGGAAATTCGCCGCGCATGCGGCCTTTGCAGTCCTCGCCAACGAGTGAAACGGGCGTCTATGAGGAGAATGCCAAATGCTGAGACTGAGATCGGTCAATCAATTTTACGGGCAGAACCACACCCTGTGGGACATCAACCTGGAGCTGCCGCGCGGCCAGTGCACCGTGCTGCTCGGCCGCAACGGCGTGGGCAAGACCACGCTGGTCAACTGCATCATGGGGCATGTACCGGTGGTAAGCGGCAGCATGACCTGGCAACCGGCGGATCAGCCGCCGCAAAATCTGCTGCTGCAGCCGATGGAGCGCCGCGCCGCGCTGGGCATCAGCCACGTGCCCCAGGGGCGGCAGCTTTTTTCGCAGCTGAGCGTGGAGGAAAATCTGCAGGTGGCGCAAATGGCCGGGCGCGGCGCCCCTCGCCGCATTCCGCCGCTGATCTACAACCTGTTTCCCCATTTGCGTCAGATGCGCGCGCGCCGCGCCGGCGATCTGTGCGTGGGCGCCCAACGCCAGCTGGCTATTGGTCGGGCGCTGGCTCAGGAGCCGGCGCTGCTGATCCTCGACGAACCGACGGCGGGCGTACCGCCCTCGATCGCCGCCGACATCGGCAACGTGATCCGCCGGCTCAACCGCGAATTGGGCATGACCATTTTACTGGTGGAGCATCAGCTGTCGTTCGTGCGCCGGGTGGCGGACCGCTTCTGCCTGTTGGACAGCGGGCGCACGGTGGCGCACGGCGCGCTGGCGCAGCTGGATGAGGCGTTGATCGGTACCGGGCTGACAGGGCAAGAAGAAGGATGAGGGAGAGAAGCCCCCCTCATGGAGAGTTTACAGCAGGCTGATATCCAGATACTCCCCCAGCGGTGCCCGCTCGGCCTGCGGCAGGTGCGGGATTTCGCCCAGCAGCGGCGCCGGCAGCATACGGCGCAGCGTGGCCAGGTATTCCTGATGCCGCCGCCCCGGCGGCGTCACGTCGTTGGCGATCCAACCGGCCAGCGTCAGCCCCGCCTGTTGCACCGCCTGCGCCGTCAGCACCGCGTGGTTGATGCAGCCCAGTTTGATGCCCACCACCAGGATCACCGGCAGCTGCTCCTGCTGCACCCAGTCGGCGAAGGTGTACTGCGCCGACAGCGGGGTAAACCATCCGCCCGCGCCCTCGACCAGCACCCAGTCGGCGCGCTGCTCCAGCCGGCGCAGGCCGTCGGACAGCCGCGCCGCCTCGATCGGCCGGCCTTCATCGGCGCTGACGATATGCGGCGAGGTCGGTTCGGCAAAAACGTAAGGGTTCACTTCGTCGTAGCGGAGCGCCACGCCGCTGTTGGCCTGCAGCGCCAGCGCGTCGCCGTTGCGCAGCCCCTCGGGGGTCATCTCGCTGCCGGAAGCCACCGGCTTATAACCAGCGCTGCGGTAGCCCGCCCGGTTGGCGGCCTGCAGCAAGGCGCTGCTGGCGACGGTTTTTCCGACCTCGGTGTCGGTGCCGGTCACGAACCAACGTTTAATCACGATAAATCACTCCATAAACCAGATGATAGCTGAGCGGGAACTGCCCCTGCCGACACGGGTAAGCCGCCTGCAGCGCGGCGAGACGGCCGCGCGACATCAGGCCGCCCTCGCGCCCCTGATGCAGGTGCGTGGCCCCGATGCCCTTGAGCGAACGCATCAGCGTCATCACGTCCGGGTAGTTCAGGGTGCGCAGCTCCGTGACCAGCTCGTGTCGGTAGTCAGCACAGGCGGCGCGGATCTGCGCCAGCGGCAGAAAGGCGTTCACGTGGCGCTCGCCGTCCACCTGTTGCCAGGCGTCCCCCAACTCCTGCAGCGATCCCGCCGCCAGCGTGGAAAACAGGATCGCGCCGCCGGGGCGGGTCACGCGATACAGCTCCGCCAGCGCGGCGGGCAGATCGCTGCACCACTGCACCACCAAGCTGCTGAAACAAATGTCCATCGCCGCATCGGGCAGCGGCACCTGTTCGATATCGCCCAGCAAATAATGATGCGCCGCCTGCCGTTGGCGGGCGACGTCCAGCATGCCCGGCGCCAGATCGAGCGCGGTTACCTGCATGCCGCGCTCACGCCACAGACGGCTGAAATAACCGGTGCCGCAGCCGGCATCCAGCAGCCGTTCGCCCGGATGGGCACTCCCCATCCCCAGTAAGCGCTCGCCAACGTCACGCTGCAGCGCGGCGGCGGCGTCGTAGCTGCCGGCGGCACGGCTGAAGGCCGAAGCGACCGCCTGTTTGTTCACCGCGTCATTGGCTGACGTCATGTAATACCTCCAGCAGGCGATCGATGTCCTGCGGCTGATGCGCCGCCGTCAGGGTAATGCGCAGCCGCGCGCCGCCCGGCGGTACCGTCGGTGGGCGGATGGCGCTCACCCACAGCCCGCGCTCGCGCAGGCGGGTCGCCAGATCGAGCGCGCGTTGATTGTCCCCCACCAGCAACGGCTGGATGGCGGTGTCGGAATCCGTCAGGGTTAGCGCCAGCGGCGCCGCGCCCTGGCGGAAACGCCGAATGTTGTCCTGCAGCCGGGCGCGCAGTTCATCGCCCTCTCGAATGCAGGCCAGCGCCGCCTGCAGCGCACAGGCCTGCGCCGGCGGCATCGCGGTGCTGTAGATCAGATGGCGGGCGAACTGCAGCAGATACTCGGCGGTCGCCTCATCGCACAGCACTGCCGCGCCGCTGACGCCGAACGCCTTGCCGAAGGTCGCCACCAGCAGTTCAGGGCGCACGCCCTGCTGCCAGCAGCTGCCGCGGCCTTGCTCGCCGCGCACGCCGACGCCGTGGGCATCGTCCACCATCAGCCAGGCGCCCGCCGCGCGGGTTAAGCGATGCAGTTCCGTCAACGGTGCGCCGTCGCCGTCCATGCTGAACACCCCTTCGGTCACCGCCAGCCGCTGCCCTTCACAGGGTTTGGCCAGCAGATCCGCCAGCGCCTGCGGCTTGTTGTGCTGGAAGCGGCGCAGCTCGGCCGGCGACTGCGCCGCCGCCTCCAGCAGCGAGGCGTGGCTGAGGCGATCGGCTAAAATGCGATCGCCTTTCTGCATCAACGCCGCCAGCACCGCCTGGTTGGCGGCGTAACCGGAGATAAACAGCAGCGCGCGCGGATAGCCGAGCCACGCCGCCAGTTGCTCCTCCAGCGCCTGATGCGCCGCGCTAAAGCCGGTGACATGGCCCGACCCGCCGCTGCCGACGCCATAACGCTGCGCGCCCTGCTGCCAGGCGGCGATTACCCGCGCGTCCTGGCTCAGCCCCAGGTAGTCGTTGCCGGAGAAGTTCAGGTAGAGGCGATCGCCGAGCCGGATCTGGCGGCCATTGCCGCCCTCGGTGGTCTGTCGCCGACGGTAGGCGGCGTTGAGGTGCCGCTCTGCCAGCGCCTGCTCGATGCGTTGTGGCCAGCTCATCACAGCGCCGCGTTGTAAAACTCGGCGGTATCGGCGTTCAGCAGTTGCTTAGCCAGCACTTGCTGTTGCTGATTGTCGCCGTGTTCGGTGGCGGTCTGCTGCGGGTTCAGCCCCAGCTTGCGGAACAGCTGCAGGTCTTTGTCTTCTTCCGGGTTCGGCGTGGTCAGCAGCTTGCAGCCATAGAAGATCGAGTTGGCGCCAGCCATAAAGCACATCGCCTGCGTCTGTTCATTCATCTGTTCACGGCCGGCGGAGAGGCGAACATAAGAGGACGGCATCATGATGCGCGCCACCGCAATAGTGCGGATGAAGTCAAACGGATCGACGTCGTCGTTATCCGCCAGCGGCGTGCCTTTTACCTTCACCAGCATGTTGATCGGCACGCTCTCCGGCGGCTTCGGCAGGTTGGCCAGCTGCACCAGCAGCCCGGCACGGTCGCGCACCGTTTCACCCAGCCCGACGATGCCGCCGGAGCACACTTTGATGCCGGCGTCGCGCACTTTGTCGAGCGTATCCAGGCGTTCCTGGTAGCTGCGGGTGGTGATGATGCTGCCGTAGAACTCCGGCGAGGTATCGAGGTTATGGTTGTAATAATCCAGCCCGGCTTCCGCCAGCCGCTCGGCCTGAGTGCCGTCCAGTGTGCCCAGCGTCATGCAGGTTTCCATGCCCATCGCTTTCACGCCCTGCACCATCTGCTGCAAATAAGGCATATCGCGCTCGTGCGGGTTCTTCCACGCCGCGCCCATGCAAAAACGGGTCGAGCCGTTCGCCTTGGCCTTGCGCGCCGATTCCAGCACCTGCTCGACCTGCATCAACCGCTCCGACTCCAGGCCGGTCTTGTAGCGCGAACTCTGCGGGCAGTATTTGCAGTCTTCCGGACAAGCGCCGGTTTTGATCGACAGCAGTGTGCTGACCTGCACCTGACGCGGGTCGAAGTGTTGGCGGTGTACGGTTTGCGCCTCGAACAGCAGTTCAAGCAGCGGTTTATCAAACAGGGCCTGGGCTTGCCCTACTGTCCAGTGAATGCGGTCGGCCATCATGGCGTCTCCAAAACGAAAAAGTGTCGCCAGTTTAAATATTGTGGATATACTGTCAACCAATCTTAATTCAATTTGGTTTACAAGTATGTCCATCACTGCTTCCGACCTGGCGTTTGACCAACGTCATATCTGGCACCCCTACACCTCCATGAGCCGCCCGTTACCCTGTTACCCGATCGAATCGGCCAGCGGCGTCGAACTGCAGCTGGCGGACGGCCGGCGTCTGGTGGACGGCATGTCCTCCTGGTGGGCGGCGATCCACGGTTACAACCACCCGCGCCTGAATCAGGCCGCCAGCCAGCAGCTGGAGAAGATGTCGCACGTGATGTTCGGCGGTATTACCCATCCGGCCGCCATCTCGCTGTGCCGTCGGTTAGTGGCGATGACGCCGGAAGCGCTGCAGTGCGTGTTCCTGGCAGATTCCGGTTCGGTGGCGGTGGAAGTGTCGCTGAAGATGGCGCTGCAGTATTGGCAGGCGCGCGGTGAGCGGCGGCAGCGCATCCTGACGCTGCGCCATGGCTATCACGGCGATACCTTCGGCGCGATGTCGGTCTGCGATCCGGACAACTCGATGCACAGCCTCTATCAGGGCTACCTGGCGCCGCACCTGTTCGCCACCGCGCCGCAGTGCCGCTTCGACGAAGAATGGCGCGAAGAGGACATCGCCCCGTTCGCCGCGTTGCTGGAGCAGCACGCCGGTGAAGTGGCGGCGGTGATCCTGGAACCGGTGGTGCAAGGTGCCGGCGGCATGCGCATCTACCACCCGACCTACCTCAAGCGGGTGCGCGAGCTGTGCGATCGCTATCAGGTGCTGCTGATCGCCGACGAGATCGCCACCGGCTTCGGCCGCACCGGCAAGCTGTTCGCCTGCGAGCACGCACAGGTGGTACCGGACATTCTCTGCCTGGGCAAGGCGCTGACCGGCGGCTACATGACGCTGTCCGCCACCCTGACCACCCGCCACGTGGCGGAGACCATCAGCAACGGCGCGGCCGGCTGCTTTATGCACGGGCCGACCTTTATGGGCAACCCGCTGGCCTGCGCAGTGGCGGACGCCAGCCTGGCGCTGCTGGCGGAAAATCGCTGGCAGGCACAGGTGAGCGCCATCGAAACCCAGCTGAAGCAGGAACTGCTGCCGCTCGCGGCGCTGCCGAAGGTGGCAGACGTGCGGGTGCTGGGGGCGATTGGCGTGGTGGAGATGCGCGAACCGGTGAACGTCGCCGAGCTGCAGCGCGGGTTCGTCGAGCGCGGGGTGTGGATCCGGCCGTTCGGCAAGCTGATTTACCTGATGCCGCCTTACATCATCGAAGCGGAACAGCTCAGCCGCCTGACCGCCGCCGTGGCCGCCGCCGCACGTTAATAGCTTACCAATGCTGGTCCAGATAGCGGGCCAGCAGGCCCAGGCACAGCAGCCAAAGTAAAATGATCATCGCCGCCGCCATGCGGCCGGTGGGGTTATCGACGCGCTTTTGCGCCTTCTCGCGCAGCTCGGCCATCAGCGGCTTGGGGATCAGGCGCACCGCCAGCATGATGCCCAACGGCACGATGATCACGTCATCCAGATAGCCCAGCACCGGAATGAAGTCCGGGATCAGATCGATCGGCGAGATCGCATAGCCGGCCACCAGCAGCGCGATCAGTTTGGCGTACCACGGGGTGCGCTTATCACGGGCGGCCAGCCACAGCGCGTAAATATCGCGCTTGATGCTTTTGGCCCAACGGCGCAGCCAGCCGAACCACGGCGTGCGTTTTTTCAGTGAGATCATGGTGGCGTTGTTTGGCTATCCGGCGGTCTGTAGGGAGGAAGATGCGGCCATGGTAACCGATCCGCGCCGCCGTTGGCGAATGGCAATCCCACTTGTATTGTCACGGCGAAACGATCTAGCTTAAGGGTCCGCGTTTACCGACAACTGGGAGTCACTATGGCTTTTCGTTTGTACAGCAACGATCTGCAGGACGGCGGCAAACTGCCGCAGCCGCAGGTCTTCAACGGCATGGGCTACCACGGCGATAACCTGTCGCCCCATCTGGCCTGGGACGGCGTGCCGGCCGGCACCAAAAGCTTCGTGATCGCCGTTTACGATCCCGATGCCCCGACCGGCTCCGGCTGGTGGCACTGGATCGTGGCCAATATTCCCGCCGACGTGCGCGAGCTGCCGCAGGGCGCGGGCTCCGGCAAAGCCCCACTGCCCGCCGGCTCGCTGCAGACCCGCACCGACTTCGGCTCGGCCGGCCACGGCGGCGCGGCACCGCCAGAGGGCGAAAGCCACCGCTACCAGTTCACCGTGCATGCGCTGGACGTGGAGCGTATCGAAGTGGATGAGGGATCCAGCGGCGCGCTGGTGGGCTTCAACGTCCATTTCCACAGCCTCGGCAGCGCCACGCTGACGGTGACGTTCAACTGATTCCCCGCCAATAAAAAAGCGCGATTCAACCGAACCGCGCTTTTTCCATACTCGTCTGACCGCCGAATTACTTCGCCAGCACGCTCACCCACATCGGGCCTTTGCCCACCGGATAGCGCGCCAGCGTGGTCAGCTCGCCGCTGCGCTGGTCAATCTCATGCACCGCGATGTGATCGGATTTCTGGCCGGACGAAATCACGAAGCGGCCGCTGTGATCGATATTGAAACCGCGCGGCTGCGCTTCGGTCGGGTGATAGCCGACCACGCTCAGCGTGCCGCCGTCTTCGGAAACGCTGAAAATGGTCAGAATGCTGGCGGTGCGATCGCTGGTGTACAGGAAGCGGCCGTTCGGGGTGATATGGATGTCCGCCGCCCAGCGGGTGCCGTCGAAGTCGGCCGGCATGATGTCCAGCGTCTGCGTCACGGTGTAGTGGCCGCCGTTTTCCGAGATGGCCAGCACGTCCACCGTGCCGTCCAGCTCATTGACGCAGTAGGCGAACTTGTCGTTGTGGTGGAACGCCATATGGCGCGGGCCGGCGCCAGCGGCGGTCACCACCGCTTCCTGCGCGTGCGGCGTCAGCTGGCCTGCCAGGCTCAGGTTGAACAGGCGGATGCGGTCTTCTTTCAGGCACGGCACCAGCACCAGCTGGTTGGTCGGATCGATGTTCGCCGAGTGCGGTGCGGTCAGGCCGTCGATCTGCTGAATAAGCGCCGTCACCACGCCGTCATGGCCAATCGGGCTGATGCTGGCGCAGTTGCCGCTGTAGGAGGCGGAGAACAGGTAACGCCCCTGCAAATCGGTGGAGATATGGGTCGGGCTGCCCGGCAGCGGCGCCATGCCGGCCTGCTGCAGCGTGCCGTCCGCCTCGATGCGGTAGCTGACGATGCCGAACGCCGGACGTACGCCGACGTACAGGTGGGTCTTGTCCGGATGAAGGGTCATCGGCTGCACCTGGCCCGGCACATCAACGGTTTGCAGCAGCGCCAGCGCGCCGGCGTCGTCCAACTGCCAAACGTGGATCTGCTGGCTCTCCGGGCTGGCGACATAAACGATTTGCTTCATGTGTTCTCCTTGCAAAGGGTAAAAGAGGAACCGGTTTCAGGCCGTTCGATTGCCCCTAGCTTACCGCACATCCGTCGCATGGCAACCCCGCTTAGCACCGGAAGCTCACGCGGTTTTCTCCGTTGGCTATCCGGTGTACCATCGAATTAATTTTATGGCTAACGATAACGAGAACCCTATGAGCTACCGCGTCATCGCCCTCGATCTTGACGGCACCCTGCTGGACAACCAAAAACGCATCTTACCGCAGTCGCTGGAAGCACTGACGCAGGCGCGCGCCGCCGGCGTCCAGGTGGTGGTGGTCACCGGCCGCCATCACGTCGCCATCCATCCTTTCTACCAGGCGCTGCAGATAGACACCCCGGCCATCTGCTGCAACGGCACCTACCTGTATGATTTTCAGCAGAAAAAGGTGCTGGCCGCCGATCCGCTGGCGAAAGATCAGGCCAAGCAGGTGCTGCAGATGCTCAAACAGACCGACATTCACGGGCTGATGTACGTTGACGACGCCATGCTGTACCAGGAGCCGAGCGGCCACGTGACCCGCTCGCTGGCCTGGGCCGAAACTCTGCCGGCGGCGCAGCGCCCGACGCTGCTGCAGGTCGGCAGCCTGGCGCAGGCGGCCGACGACGCGCAGGCGATCTGGAAATTCGCTACCTCGCACGCCGATACCCTGGCGCTGCGCGAGTTTGCCGACACGGTGGAGAAAGAGCTGGGGCTGGCGTGCGAATGGTCCTGGCACGATCAGGTGGATATCGCCAAAGGCGGCAACAGCAAAGGCAAGCGCCTGCGCCAATGGGTAGAGTCGCAGGGGCTGAGCATGGATCAGGTGGTGGCGTTCGGCGACAACTACAACGACATCAGCATGCTGGAAGCGGTCGGGTTGGGTGTGGCGATGGGCAACGCCGATGACGCGATCAAGGAACGCGCCGATCTGGTGATCGCCGATAACCTGCAGCCGGGCATCGCCGAGGTGATCCGCACCCGCGTACTCTAGTTTTTTCGCCCTCCCGCCGGGAGGGCCTGTCTTAGCGGCTCTCGCGGCTGATCGACACGCTCTTCACCTGTGCGTACAGCCACTGCCCGGGGCGGATCGCCAGTTCATCGCGCGCCCACGGCGTGATCCGCGCCCACAGCACGTGCTCCCCGACCGCCAGCTTCACTTCCACCTGCCCGTCCACCTCCAGATACTCGCTCACCTTGGCCGGCAACACGTTGCGAATGCTGCTGTTGACCGGCGGTTGCAGCACCAGCGAGACGTCGGCGGCGTTGATGCGAATGCGCAGTTGGGTGCCCAGTTCGGCGTCGATGCCGCTGACCCACAACCTTTGATCGCCAAGCGCCAGCGCGGTCATGGCATAGCGTTGATGATGCTCAATCACGCTGACGCGCAGCACGCTGCTCTGATCTTCACGCTGCAGCCACGGCCGCAGCGCGCTGCTGGCCCAGACGGCTTCCAGCCCGCCGAACGCAAGCACCTCGCCGCGATCCAGCACCATCACCTGCTCGGCCAGGCGCAGGATCTCGTCCAGGCTGTGGCTGACGTAGAGGATGGGGATGTTGACGTCCTGCGCCAGCCGCTCCAGATACGGCAGCAGCTCGCGTTTGCGCGGCAGGTCGAGCGAGGCCAGCGGTTCGTCCATCAGCAGCAGCTCCGGCGCGGTCAGCAGCGCGCGGCCGATCGCCACCCGCTGTTTTTCACCGCCGGAGAGCGTCAGCGGCAGCCGATTGAGCAACGGCCCGATGCCCAGCAGCTCGACGATAGTATTGAACTGCGCGCGCATGCCGGCCGCCATGCCGTACTGCAGGTTGCCGCGCACCCGATAGTGCGGGAACAGCCGCGCATCCTGAAACACGTAGCCGATGCGGCGCTTTTCCGGCGGCAGGCAAAGGCCCGCGGCGGTATCCACCAGCGTACGGCCATTAAGTGCGATGCGCCCCTGCTGCAAGCGGGTCAGGCCGCCGATGGCGTTAATCAGGGATGTTTTGCCCGCGCCGGACAGGCCGAAAATCGCGGTGATGCCCTGCGCCGGCAAATCGGCGCGGACGTTGAGATTAAGGTCGCCCAGCTGCTGCGAGAAATCCAGCTCCAGCATTTACACCCCCATCCGTTTGCGGCCCCAGCGGGCCAGCCATTCGGACACCATCAGGGAAGCCAGCGACAGCACGATGGCGATCACGCACAGGCGCGCGGCGGCGGCTTCCGCCCCCGGCGTTTCAATCAGCGTATACATCGCCAGCGGAATGGTGCGGGTTTCACCGGGAATGTTGGAGACGAAGGTGATGGTGGCGCCAAACTCCCCCAGCGAGCGGGCGAAGGCCAGCACCACGCCGACAATGACGCCGGGCAGCGACAGCGGCAGCGTGATGGTGAAAAACACCCGCCACGGGTTGGCGCCCAGCGTGCGCGCCGCCTGCTCCAGCCGGGTATCCACCGCCTCCAGCGCCAGCCGGATGGCGCGCACCATCAGCGGAAACGCCACCACCGCCGACGCCAGCGCGGCGCCGCGCCAGCTAAAGCTGAAGCTGAAGCCGAACCAGTCGTACAGCCACTCGCCGATGACGCCGCGCCGCCCCATGGCGATCAGCAGCAAATAGCCGACCACCACCGGCGGCAGCACCAGCGGCAGGTGAATGACGCCGTCCAACAGCGCCTTGCCGGGAAAGCGGCAACGCACCAGCACCCAAGCCATCAGAATGCCGAACGGCAGGCTGCAAACCACCGCCAAACCGGAGACTTTCAGGCTCAGCTCAACCGCCTGCCACTCGTACTCACTCAGAATCATTTACGCGGGGTGAATCCATAATGTTCGAAAATAGCGGCCGCTTCCGGGCTCTTCAGATAGGTATAGAAAGCGCTGACCGTCGGATTTTGACGATCTTTCACCATCGCCATCGGATATTCAACCGGTTTGTGACTGTCTTCCGGGAACACGCCCACCACTTTCACCTTGTCGCTGGCGATCGCGTCGGAGCCGTAGACGATGCCGAGCGGCGCTTCACCGCGCTCCACCAGCGCCATGGCGCTGCGCACGTTGTTGGCGCGCGCCAGTTTCGGCTCCAGCGCGTTCCAGGCGCCCAGGTGCTCCAGCGCCTCTTTGGCGTAGATGCCGGCCGGCACGTGATCCGGATCGCCCACCGCCAGGCGGCCGCCGTTGAGCAGCTTGGTCCAGTCGGTCTGCTTGTCGATGGCGATCTTGTCTTGCTTATCGCTCTTGGCGGCGATCAGCACCAGTTCGTTGCCCAGCAGCGTGTAGCGGGTGTCTTTCACCATCTGCTGCTTGTCGATGGCGTAATCCATCCACTGTTGATCGGCGGAGATGAACAGATCGGCCGGGGCGCCCTGCTCAATTTGGCGCGCCAGCGTCGAGGACGACGCAAAGGAGGAAACCACCTGCACATCCTTGCCTTTTTGATACTGGGTGGCGATGTCCTGCAGCGCGTTGGTCAGCGACGCGGCGGCGAACACGGTGATCTTTTCCGCCGCCGAAGCCTGTGCCACCAGGCCCGAGGCCAACACGATCCCGCCAACCCATTTGGTCCATTGCTGTTTCATTGTTTTTCTCCGCAAGTTAACGTGCATTATCACTCTTCGTTATATAAAAAATAATATAACGTTGCGCGAAAGCTTGTCATGCGGTTTATCGGCAAAGCGTGAGATAACTTGAGGAATGCCCGCCGGGCGACGCCGGCGGGTATCGGGATGGGGAACGGTCAGTGCTGGGTGCGGTTTTCTTTCGAACGGCCCACTTTGGAGAAGACATTGAACACTTCGCCAAAACCGTAGATCAGGCCGAGGATCAGCGCCATGACCACCGGCACCATGACTACGGCAAACAACAGACTTTTCAATAATTCCAACATGATAGCCTCGCTTAACTGCCCATTGAGCGGCAAATGCCTTTCACCGCATATCGGGTTATTCTAACCCAAAAAAATCGCTAAAACCGGAGTTATTTTAGCCAGCGGGGCGAAATTGTGATCGGCCAAACGTGCCCTTTTGACCGATCTCATCCCGCCGCGGGATAGTAGATCAACGGCGGCGCGTAGCCGGCGGGCGCCGCCAGCCGGGCCTCCACCCCGTACACCGCGCGAATGTGTTCCGGCGTCAGCGCCTGCTGCGGCGCACCCGCCGCGCAGACCCTGCCTCGCTGCAGCAGCGCCACCCGATCGCAATAACAGGCGGCCAGATTCAGATCGTGCAACGTCACCACCACGCTAAGTTTTAGCCGCCGCAGCAAGGCCATAAACTGCTGCTGATGGGCGATATCCAGATGGTTGGCGGGTTCGTCCAGCAGTAGCCACGGCGTTTGCTGCGCCAGCGCGCGCGCCAGGTGCACCCGCTGCCGTTCACCGCCGGACAGCCGCTGCCAATCGCGATCGGCCAGGTGGCTAATGCCCACTTGCTCCATCGCCTGCCCGGCGAGGCGGCGATCCTCGGTACCAAAACCGCGCCAGCGGCCGATATGGGCCAGGCGCCCCAGTAGCACCGCCTCCTTCACCGGCAGCGCGAAGGCGCCGGGGGCGGATTGCTCGAGAAAGGCGATGCGCCTGGCGCGCTCCCGCCCGGAAAACGCATTAATTTCGCGCCCTTCCAGCCAAACGCGGCCCCCGGCGACGGGCTGCAACCCGGCCAACAGCTTGAGCAACGTGGATTTACCGCTGCCGTTGACGCCGAGCACGCCGGTGACCTCACCGTGCAAGGCGCAGAAATCCAGATTTTCCAGCACCGTGCGTTCGCCCGCCCGCCAGCTCACCCCCTCGGCGCACAGGCCGGATCGCGCTTTTTCAATCGTCATGCATTGACCTTCCGATACAGCAACAGCAGGAATACCGGCACCCCCAGCAGCGCGGTCAGCACGCCGACCGGCAGCTCGCGCGGGGCAAACAGCGTTCTGGCCAGCGTGTCCGCCGCCACGGCGAACAGCGCACCGCACAGCGCGCTGGCCGGCAACAGCCGCCGATGCCGCGAGCCGACCAGCCGCCGGGCGACGTGCGGCACCGTCAGCCCGATAAATCCCACCGCACCGCTGAACGCGACGATCGCCGCCGTCAGCGCGGTGGTCACCACATACAGCAGCAGCTTCAGCGGAGCCACCGCCACCCCCAGCGAAGCGGCGGTCACGCCGCCGAACGCCAGCGCGTCCAGCTCACCCGCTCGCAGCCAACAAAGCAGCAGCGCCGCCGCCAGCGCCAGCCCGCACAACCCGACCTGCGGCCAGCGCGCGTCGCTGAACGATCCCAGCAGCCAGAACATCACGCCGCGCGTGGCGTTGGCATCCGCCTGCCAGAGGGTGATCAGCGAAGTCAGTGCGGAGAGCAGCTGCGTCACCGCTACCCCGGCCAGAATAAACAGCGTGGACTCCCCCTGCAGGGAACGCCCGGCCAGCAGCATCACCAACGCAAACGCCCCCAGCGCGCCGATAAACGCGCCACCGGACACCGACAACAGGCCGCCCCCCAGTCCCAATATCAACACCGTTACCGCCCCCACGCCGGCGCCGGAGGAGATCCCCAGCACCCAGGGATCGGCCAGCGGGTTGCGGGTCAGCGACTGCAGCACGGTGCCCGCCAACGCCAGCCCGGCGCCGGCCAGCGCCGCCAATAGCGCGCGCGGCATCCGCAGCGACCAGATGATGCGCTGATACACCTCGGCATCGGTCGCCGCGCTGCCGCTGACGCCGAATACGATGCGCCAGGCGTCGTGCCACGCGATCGGCGCAGGCCCCGACAAGGTGGCGCCCAGCAGGGCCAGCGGCAGCGCCGCCGCCAACAACAGCAGCCAGCCGGCCTCACGGCCGGGCAGTAACCGCCGGATCATGCTATTTCCAGCCTGCGATCACATAGTCGTCCAACAGCTGCCACACCGTCCCTGCCTCGCTGAAACCGGCCTGCCTGAGGGCCGCGAGCTGGAAATCCACTGGCGTCGGCGGTGGCACCGGGCGGCCGGCGAACAGCGCTTCACGCTCGGCCTGATAAGCGGCCAGCGCCGGTGATTGCAGCGCGCCCGCGAACCAACGATCCCAATCCTCGACGCCGTTGTCCCAGGCGCGCTGTTGGGTCTGCTCATCATGCCGCTCCGCCAACGCTTTCAGCCGCGGCTGACGCGGGTCATAGCGCTGATGATCGGCGTTGAGGAATACGCCGCCGTCGGCCAGCAGCCCGGCGACGTTGCGGTACAGCGCCAGCTGCTGCTCTGGCATCAGCCAGTGCAGCGCCGTGCTGGACACCGCCGCCTGCGGCGCGGGGCCGGACAGCGCGGAAAAACAGGCCGGATCCGCCAGATCGGCCTGCAGAATGCGGATCCGATCGCCGTATTCCGCCAGCGCGCCGCGCGCCACCGCCAGCAGCAGCGGATCAAGATCGATGGCGGTCACTCTGGCCTGTGGAAAGCGCTGTAAAATGCGCAGGCTCAGCGAGCCCGGGCCACAGGCCAGATCCACCACGTGAAAATCCTGGCCGGCAGCCAGCGCCAGCACGTCCAGCTGGGCGTTAAAACGCGCTTCCCGTTCGGCGATGTAGGCCGCCTGCTGGCGATCCCAGGAGTCCAGCAGCGAAGAGAATGAAACGGCAGTCATATCAAGGTTCCTTGTTGGAAAAAGTCGGAGCCTGCGGCGGCAAGGCCGCCAGGCCCCGAATCAAACGGCCCAGCGCCGCCACGGTGCGGGCGGAAGGGTCCATGTCGTAACCGGGGAGGATCACGTAGCGCCGCTGGCGCACGGCGCGCAGCGTCGCGGTCAGCGGGTGATGTTCCAGAAAGGCGATCTTGTCAGCCGCGCTGTCGCCGAGGCCGCCGCGCGGCAGATCGCCAAGCACGATCGCATCCGGATCGCGGGCGGCGATGATTTCCCAGGACACCGTCGGCCACAGCTCGGGCCGATCGCCGAACAGGTTCTCGCTGCCGACGCTGCGGCTCAGCAAGCCTGGCGCGCCGCAGCAGCCCGCCACATAAGGCGTCTGCGCGCCGGCATACCACCACAGCAGACGCCAATGCGGCAGTTGCGCGCGCTGCGCCTCAAGCGCCCTCAGCTGCCCGCGCAGCCGTTCGATCAGCGCTTCACCGGCGCGGCTGACGTTGAAAATACGCGCCAGCTCCCGTAGCTCGGTGAAAATGTCTTCGAACGTCAGCACCGCGGCGATCGCGCTTTGCTGACCGCTGCAGGCGTCGGGAGAGAGATAAGTGCCGATGCCCCATTCCGCCAGCCGCGCCCGGTCGGGCGTTTCCGGGCTGTGCAGCCAGTAATAGCTGGCCGAATAGACAAAATCCGGCCGCATCAGCAGCAACGCTTCCGCCGTGGGCGGCGCCGGGCTGGTGGGCGCCCGCAGCGCATCGGCCGGCGCCGTCGGCGCGGGATCGCGCGCGCGGTCATACCCGACCACGCCGATCGCGCGGGCGGCCAGCCCCAGCGCCAGCAGATTTTCCAGCGCCGGGTTGGCGTAAACCAGCACCCGCTGCGGCGGCTGCGGGTAATCGCGCGTTACCCCGCAATTTTGCAGGCTGACGGCATCGGCACGCAGCGGCGCGCCCCCGCCCAATCCCAGGGCGCACAACAGCAGGGCAAGCCAGCGTCTCACGCCGTCAAAACCTGACCGACACGAAGGTTTCATAGCTGCGCGGCGGCGCGATCAGCGCCTGATCCGGGTAGGTGCGCTGATAGGCGTACAGCTGGTTGGTGGCGTTGCGAATGCGAAAACCGACATCGACGATCGGCGTCAGCTGATAGTCTGCCGCCAGATCGAGCGTGGTGTACGCGCGCATCTTGCGCCGGTTGGCGTCGTCGTTGTAGCTGCTGCCGACGTAGCGCAGCGAAGAAGCCAGCCCCAGGCGCTCCGTCGCCTGATAATGCACGCTGAGGTTGGCGGTCCAGTCCGGGATATAGGCCGGGCGATTGCCGTTATAGCTGCGCAGCGGGCTGCCGCCGCGATAGTCGTCGTAGCGGGCGTGCGTGTAGGCGGCGTTGCCGGCCAGCTCCCAGCGCTCGTCGGGACGCAGCACCACGCCAAGCTCGATGCCGCGCGACGTCTGCCGGCCTACCGCGTTCAACGCATCCGGCCGCTGCGCGTCGGGCACAAACAGGTTGTCCTTGCGCAGTTCGTACAGCGCCAGCGTCGCCTCGCCCTTGTTACCCCAAAACTGCCCTTTGGCGCCGGCCTCCCACTGGCGCGCTCGCGTCAGCGGCAGATCGGTCTGCGTTGGGCTGAGGAAGAACAGATCGTTGCCCGGCTCCTGGCCGGTGGTGTAGTTGGCGTAGAGCGTGAGGTTATCGGTCAATGCATAACTGGGGCCCAGGCTCCAGGTGCTGAAAACGTAGGTGTGCGCGCGGCTCTCTTCCTGCGGCCCCTGGAAGCGCCAGTCCATGTTCATATGGTTGTAGCGCAACTGGCCCAGCAGCGCTAAACGCTCGGTCAGGCTGAAGCGATCCTCGAGAAAGGCGGCGTACTGGTTCTGGGTGACGTGGCGCACCGGCGCGCGTTGCCGGTCGGTACCCTGGGCGAACGGCTCTCGGGGCGGCGCGCCAAGCGGAACGTCTTCCGAGCCGGGGAAGCCGTTGGAATAATACTGAAAATGCCGCTTGCTCAGATCGAGGCCGACCAGCAACCGGTTATCAAAACCGGCGATGGCGCGGTCGAATACCAGCGAACTGCGGTTGCCGATCAGATCGTCGTCGTGCGCCAGAGCGCCGAAGGAGTCACGGTTGACGTCGCCGGGCCGGGCCGCCGCCGCGACGCGGAAACGCTCGACGTTGCGCCATTCGCGAAAGCCGCTGTAGTAATAGAATTGGTTATGCCATTCCACTTCGGGCGTCATAAACCAGTCCAGGCTGGCCTGAAATGCGGTGGCGTTGCTCTGGATGCGGCTGTCGGTCAGGTTGTTGTAATTGATGTCGCGCAGCTCACCGGCAATGCGCCCGTCCAGCAGCGGCGTGCCGTAGTAAGGGTTGTTGGTGCGATTGAGCATGCGGTCCAGGCTCAGCGTCAACAGCGCATCGTCCGTCAGCTTAAACAGCAGCGAGCCGGAAACCCGCTTCTGCCGATCGCGTTCATACTGCACGTTGCTGCCGCTGTCGTTGCCGCTGACGTCCAACCGGTACGCCACCGCATCATCCACCAGCGCGCCGCCGGCCCCCAGATGCAGACGCTGGCTGCGGTAGCTGCCGAAGCCATAATCGAGCTCGAGCGGCTGGCGGCTGAAGGTCGGTCGCCGCGAGATCAGGTTGACGCTGCCGCCTGCGGCGCTCAGGCCGTTCAAGGCCGATCCCGGCCCGCGCAGTATTTCGATGCTGTCGTAATGCGCCGGATCGCCCAGCTGCAGCGTGCTGCCGGGCATCTCCACGCCGTTATACAGCCAGGCGATCGGCCGAAAACCGCGCGCGGAAAAGTTGTTGGACAACGTTGGCGAAGCGACGCCGGACAAGCCGGTGGCGTGCTCGACGGCGGCGGCCAGCGAGCGATCGCCCCGCTGTTGGATCGCCCTTGCGCTGATGATATCGACGCTGCGCGGCGTCTCCCGAGTGGTCAGCCCGAGCTGCGAAGCGCTGCGGCTCACGGCGCTCAACGCATCGTAGCGCCCAGCGGGGGCCGCCGCCTCCACGGTGAGCTGTTCTTCGCACCCCGTGGCATTGCGGGCTTTATCGCAGTCGGCGGCGAAAGCCAGCGGCGCCGTCAGTGCGCCGCCGACCCAGGCGGCGGCAAGGCATAAAGATTTTCTGGGCGTGACAAGACGCCGGCGTGTCGTACTCATGTGAAGCATCCCTGTGGTGAAATAAAAACCGGCCGCAGCCGGCGTAAAGCCTTATCGTTTTTTAGTTATGTTATATTATAACAATAAAGCAATGCCAGTCTTTATTGCCCCGCGCTCCAGTGCACTGCGTTTGGCGCTTTGCCGCCAAATCGGCGACAATAAGATTTTTGCCGCCGACAGGATGCGCTATGCAGGCCGAAATTCTTCTGACTCTCAAACTCCAGCAAAAGCTGTTCGCCGATCCGCGCCGCATCGCGTTGCTGAAACAGGTGCAGCACACCGGCTCCATCAGCCAGGGCGCCAAACTGGCGGGTATCAGCTACAAAAGCGCCTGGGACGCCATCAATGAAATGAACCAACTGGCGGAACACACGGTGGTAGAACGCGCCACCGGCGGTAAAGGCGGCGGCGGCGCGCAGCTGACGCACTATGGCCAGCGGTTGATCCAGCTGTATGACCTGCTGGGCCAGGTGCAGCAAAAAGCGTTCGACGTATTGCAGCAGGACGATCTGCCGCTCGACAGCCTGCTGGCGGCCATCTCGCGCTTCTCGCTGCAAACCAGCGCGCGCAATCAGTTCTTCGGCACCGTCATCGAACGCGATCATCAGCAGGTGCAGCAGCACCTGGCGATTTTGTTGAACGACGGCACCACTCGCCTGATGGCGGCCATTACCCAGCAAAGTGCCGACCGGCTGCAGCTGACGCCGGGCAAAGAGGTGCTGGCGCTGATCAAGGCGCCCTGGGTGCGGTTAAGCGTCGAGACGGCGGATCATGCCGGTGCGGATAACGTGCTGGCGGGCGTAGTGGCCGGCATTCAGCCAGGCGCCGAACACAGCGAGGTGCTGGTAACGCTGGCGGGCGGAGAAACCCTGTGCGCCACCCTGACGACGGCGGAGTTGCAGCGTCTGCAACTGAGCGTCGGCGCCGCCGTACACGCCCTGTTCAACGCCGATCGCGTGATTGTCGCCACGTTGTGTTAAGCGCAACGTGACGTTGCGTTTTTGTTGATTGACATCCCCCTGCAATGCGCCTATTTCTAAGGCAAATAATTGCAAAAAAAGGAACAGGTGATGTCGTCGTTGCATATTTCGCAAGGTTCATTCCGCTTAAGCGATACCCGCACCCTGACGCTGGAGGCGCTGGAAATCCAGGCCGGCGACAGCTGGGCCTTCGTCGGCGCCAACGGCAGCGGCAAATCCGCCCTGGCGCGCGCGCTGGCGGACGAACTGGTTCTGCTGAGCGGTGAGCGCCGCAGCGATTTTCGGCACGCGGTGCGCATCTCTTTCGAACAGCTGCAAAAAATGGTCAGCGACGAGTGGCAACGCAACAACACCGATCTGCTCAGCGCGGACGAGGACGACACCGGCCGCACCGCGGCGGAAATCATTCAGGAAGAGGTGAAAGACGCCGCGCGCTGTGAGCGGCTGGCCGCGCAGTTCGGCATCACCGCCCTGCTGACGCGCCGCTTCAAATACCTCTCCACCGGCGAAACGCGCAAGACCTTGCTGTGCCGGGCGCTGATGCCCGAGCCTGACCTGCTGATCCTCGACGAGCCCTTCGACGGGCTGGACGTGCACTCGCGCGCGCAGCTCGCCGCGTTGCTGAGCGAGCTTTCCGCCCAGGGCCAAACCGTGGTGCTGGTGCTCAACCGTTTCGACGAAATCCCGGATTTTGTCCGACAGGTGGGCGTGCTGGCGGACTGCACCCTGACCAGCCGCGGGCCGCGCCGCCAAGTGATGGCGGACGCGCTGGTGGCACAGCTGGCGCACAGCGAAAACCTCAGCGGGCTGGCGCTGCCGGAAACCGAGGATCCGACGCAAAAAGTGGCCCTGCCGGCGGACCGGCCGCTGATCGTCCTGCGCGACGGCGTGGTCAGCTATAACGATCGGCCGATCCTCAATCATCTCGACTGGCAGGTTAACCCCGGTGAACATTGGCAGATCGTCGGCCCGAACGGCGCCGGCAAATCCACGCTGCTCAGCTTGATCACCGGCGACCATCCGCAGGGCTACAGCAACGATCTGACGCTGTTCGGCCGCCGCCGCGGCAGCGGGGAAACCATTTGGGAAATCAAACGCCATATCGGCTACGTCAGCAGCAGCCTGCATCTGGATTATCGCGTCAACACCAGCGTGCGCAACGTGGTGCTGTCGGGGTTCTTCGACTCGATCGGCATTTATCAGGCGGTCTCGGATCGTCAGCGGCAGCTGACCGAGCAGTGGCTGGCGCTGCTCGGGCTCGACGGCGCGCGCGGGGATGCCCCGTTCCATAGCCTTTCCTGGGGCCAACAGCGGCTGGCACTGATCGCCCGCGCGCTGGTGAAACACCCGGCGCTGCTGATCCTCGACGAGCCGCTGCAAGGGTTGGATCCGCTCAATCGCCAGCTGGTGCGCCGCTTCATCGACGTGCTGATCGGCCAGGGCGCCACCCAACTGCTGTTCGTCTCGCACCATGCCGAAGACGCGCCGCAGTGCATCACACACCGCCTCAGCTTCGTGCCCGACGACGAAGGCGGCTACGGCTACCAACAGCAACGGCTGGAGGCGGCCTCCGCCTGAAACGCGGCGTAAACATATCCGGCAACACTTCACCGCAGCACATCACATTTGGCCTTTTATCATAGAAAGAAGGCCATTTCCTGGAGACGCCATGTCCGCTGCGTTGATTATTATCGACCTGATCGAGGATCTGATCGGGTCCAAAGGGCGCGCCAATCACTGCCGCGAACAGGGGGTGGCGACCCACCTGCTCGCCAACGTCAATGCCGCCACGGCTTATGCCCGGGTGCGAAAAATTCCGGTGATTTGGGTGCGGGTGGGTTTCGCCGACGATTATCATGACATCCCGCCCCACTCGCCGCTGTTCAACCATCTCAAGCAGATAGGCGCGCTGCGTTTAAACAGCCCGGGCTGCCGCTGGGTGCCCGAACTGCATCAGGAAGAGACCGATCTGCAGTTTGAAAAAACGGCGGTCAGCGCCTTCTCCGGTAACAATTTGTTAGCCTGGCTGCGGCAACATCGGTGCCACCATTTGCTGCTGGCGGGCATCAGCACGCCGCTCGCCATTGAGAGCACCGCGCGTCAGGCGCACGACGCCGGCTTTCAGGTGACCGTACTGCACGATCTGTGCGCAGCCCCCACGCAAGAGATCCACCAGCAGAGCCTGGATACCCTGCAAAATCTGGCCGAAATCACCCGTTCGCAGGCCTGGATGAAAGGCTAACTCCCATCGCCGCCGGTCATGTGGGCCGGCATCATGCACGAATGCGTCACTGCCCCGACCTTTAGCGTCATCTTGGTGTGCTACTATCCGCTTTAGCGCTCAATCTCGCCATCATCGCACGCCGCAAAGGCGCTGAGCGCCGTGTACATATTTTAAAGGGACATATTATGTGGGGCGTACTGGCTGCTTCGTTATTTTTCTTGCCGTTTAACCGGCTGATCGCCTGGGTGATCCTGGCCGCCTCGGCGGGCATGGGGCTTTATCATGGGGTACTGACGCCACTCAGCCTGAGTTATCTGCTGGTGATCGTAGCGTTGGCGGGGCTGCGTCACCATTTTCGCGAGCAGCGTAATCTGGCGATCGCATTCGAAGGGTTGGTGGTCGCCGGCTGCGTCGCGCTGTTCTTGCATCTGGTGCCGGGCATCCACAACCAGCTGATGATCGACGGCGAAAAAGCCGGCCCGCTCAGCGCGCCGTTCACCATGTATTACAACTTCGACAAGGCGATGGTGCCCTTCCTGCTGTTCGCCTGCTTGCCCACGCTGTTCAGAACCGATAAAGCGGAAAAAAGCATCGCCTCGGGTTCCTGGATTGCATTGATCATCAGCGTACCGGCATTGTTGCTGCTGGCCGTAGCGCTGGGTGGCTTAAAAATCGAGCTGCATGCGCCCGCCTGGATGCTGCCTTTCGTGATGGCAAACCTGTTCTTCGTCTGTATGGCCGAAGAAGCGCTGTTTCGCGGTTACCTGCAACAGCGCCTCAGCCAATGGCTGGGCGCCTGGCCGGCGCTGATCGTCGCCTCTTTGGTGTTCGGCGCCGCGCATTTGGCCGGCGGCATGCTGATGGTGATCTTCGCGACGCTGGCCGGGGTGATCTACGGCCTGGCGTGGATGTGGAGCGGCCGCCTGTGGGTGCCGATTCTGTTCCATTTCGGGCTTAATCTGACCCATCTGCTGTTCTTCACCTACCCGCTGTATCAGCATCCTTAACGGCTGAAGCCGGCAGAGAGCCCCTCTTTGCCGGCTGGCTGGGTGAAAACGCTATCACCGTTATCTCATCGCAATGCCCTCAATTACGTTGCCTCCGGCTTTCCTTCGCCCATCCTGCGCATTTCAATGAAGTGTAAACGATTCCATTTTTCGCGTTAGATCACCTTTTTACCGTCGCGAGCGTGCTATCTTTTTGTGCAATGACCTCCCCCTGTTCAGCAACGGGCGTATTAAGACGGTAACTGGAAACGATTACACCCTCGTCGACGCCAAGAAAGGAACCGTATGACGGAATTTAACCCTATCGACCATCCGCACCGCCGCTACAACCCGCTGAGCGGCCAGTGGGTGCTGGTTTCACCGCACCGCGCCAAGCGCCCCTGGCAGGGCCAACAAGAGGCCGTCCCGACGGAAACGCTGCCGGCGCACGATCCCGACTGTTTCCTGTGCCCGGGCAATGCGCGCGTCACCGGCGATCGCAATCCGGATTATCGCGGCACCTACGTCTTCACCAACGATTTCGCCGCGCTGATGAGTGATACGCCGCCGGCGCCCGACAGCCAGGATCCTTTGATGCGCAGCCAGAGCGCGCGTGGCGTCAGCCGGGTGATCTGCTTCTCTCCCGATCACAGCAAGACCCTGCCCGAATTGCCGCTACCGGCGCTGGAGCAGGTGGTCGCCGCCTGGCAGGCGCAAACCGATGAGCTGGGCAGGCAGTACCCCTGGGTACAGCTGTTCGAAAATAAAGGCGCGGCGATGGGCTGCTCCAATCCGCACCCGCACGGGCAAGTCTGGGCCAACAGTTTTCTGCCGAACGAGGCCGAGCGCGAAGATCGCCTGCAGCACGAGTATTTTCAGGAGCATGCCTCCCCGCTGCTGTTGGACTACGCGCAGCGCGAGCTGGCCGCCGGCGAACGCATCGTGGTGAACACCGAACACTGGCTGGCGGTGGTGCCCTACTGGGCCGCCTGGCCGTTTGAAACGCTGCTGCTGCCGAAAGCCGCGGTGCAGCGCATTACCGATCTCAGCGCGGCGCAAAGCCAAGATCTGGCGCTGGCGCTGAAGAAGCTGACCAGCCGCTACGACAACCTGTTCCAGTGCTCCTTCCCCTATTCGATGGGATGGCACGGCGCGCCGTTCAACGGCGCCGACAACCGACACTGGCAGCTGCACGCCCATTTCTACCCGCCGCTGCTGCGTTCAGCCAGCGTGCGCAAATTTATGGTCGGTTACGAGATGCTGGCGGAAACCCAGCGCGATCTGACCGCCGAACAGGCCGCAGCGCGTCTGCGTGCCGTCAGCGATATTCATTACCGTGAAGCCGGAGCCCAAGCATGAGCCTGAAACCGCTTACCCATTCCCTGTTTACCGAACACTTCGGCTACGCGCCGGCGTTGACCCTCCAGGCGCCGGGGCGGGTGAACCTGATCGGCGAACATACCGATTACAACGACGGCTTCGTGCTGCCCTGCGCCATCGATTACCAAACCGTCATCGCCTGCGCCAAACGCGACGACCGCCAGATCCGCGTGCTGGCCGCCGATTATCAGAATCAGCAGGATCAATTCTCGCTCGACGATCCGATCGTCAGCCACCCCGATCAGCGCTGGTCCGACTATGTGCGCGGCGTGGTGAAACACCTTCAGCGCCGCAGCGCCGACTTTGGCGGCGCGGATCTGGTGATCGCCGGTAATGTGCCGCAAGGGGCGGGGCTCAGCTCCTCCGCCGCTCTGGAAGTGGCGGTGGGCCAGGCGCTGCAGGCGCTCTATCAGCTGCCGCTGGACGGCGTCGCGCTGGCGCTGAACGGCCAGGAGGCGGAGAACCAATTCGTCGGCTGCAACTGCGGCATCATGGATCAGCTGATCTCCGCGCTCGGCCGGCGCGACAGCGCTCTGCTGATCGACTGCCGCTCGCTGGAAACCCGTGCGGTACCAATGCCGGACAACGTCGCGGTGGTGATCGTCAACTCCAATGTGCAACGCGGGCTGGTGGACAGCGAATACAACACCCGCCGCAAACAGTGCGAAGCAGCGGCTCAGTTCTTCGGCGTCAAGGCGCTGCGCGACGTCAGCCCCGAACAGTTTGAGGCGCGCCAACACCAGCTCGATCCGTTAGTGGCCAAACGCGCGCGCCATGTGATCAGCGAGAACGCCCGCACGCTGGCAGCGGCCGACGCGCTGGCGGCCGGCGATCTGCAGCGCATGGGCCGGCTGATGGCGGAGTCGCACGCCTCGATGCGCGACGACTTTGAAATCACCGTGCCGCCGATCGATAAGCTGGTCGAGATCGTCAAAGCGGCGATCGGCCCACGCGGCGGCGTGCGCATGACCGGCGGCGGCTTTGGCGGCTGCATCGTCGCGCTGATGCCGCAGGATCTCGTGGAGACGGTGCGTGCCGCCGTGGCGTACGAGTATCCGCGGCAAACCGGCGGATTGCAGGAAACGTTCTATGTCTGCCAGGCTTCTCAAGGCGCCGGCCTATGCTGACGGCAGTCGCCCCCGATGGGCAGCCTTATCAGCTGACCCAGCTGCAAAACGCCGGTGGCATGACGGTGACGCTGATGGACTGGGGCGCCACCTGGCTGTCCGCCGTCTTGCCGCTCACATCCGGTGAAAAACGCGAGCTGCTGCTCGGCTGCGGCAGCCCGGCGGACTACCCGCGTCAGGGCGCCTATCTGGGCGCCACCGTCGGCCGCTACGCCAACCGCATCGCCAACGCCAGCCTGCCCATCGACGGAAAACCCCATGCGCTGGCTGCCAATCAGGGCGCCCACCAGTTGCACGGCGGCCCCGACGGTTTTCATGCCCGCCGCTGGCGCCGGGTCCAGCACGATGCGCAACAGGTCTGCTATGCGCTGCACTCGGCGGAGGGCGATCAGGGTTTCCCCGGCAATCTCGACGTGCAGGTTTGTTACCGCCTGACTCACGACAATCGTCTGGAAATCAGCTACCTGGCGCAGGTCGATCGCCCCTGCCCGGTCAACCTGACCAACCACGCCTATTTCAACCTGGACGGCGCCGGCACCGACGCACGCGCCCAGCGGCTGCAGTTGTTCGCCGATCGCTATCTGCCCGTCGACGCCGAGGGCATTCCCTGCGCCGATCTGACGCCGGTGGACGGCAGCGGCATGGATTTTCGTCAGCCGAAAACGCTGCTGCAGGATTTCCTGCGCGACAGGGACCAGCAACGGGTGAAAGGCTACGATCACGCATTCCTGCTGCATCGTACCTGTGGGGCGCTGGAGAGCCCGGCGGCCCATTTGTGGTCCGCCGACGGGCAAGTGCAAATGAGCGTGTTCACCGACGCGCCTGCGCTGCAACTCTACAGCGGCAATTACCTAGCCGGCACGCCGGCGCGCGATGGCGGCAGCTACGCCGACCATGCCGGCGTGGCGCTGGAGAGCGAGTTTTTGCCGGACAGCCCGCACCATCCCGAGTGGCCGCAGCCGGACTGCTGGCTGCAGCCGGGGAGCCGCTACCGCAGCGCCACGCATTATCAGTTTTATCCTATCTGACCCGCTACGCCCCTCGCCGTGCGGCCGGGGGCAATTTGTTATAAATGCTTACCTTTTAGCGCTATCCCCCCACCGGCGCCCACCTTCCCTTATTCCAAAGCGCACACTACACTCAGGCTACCGTGATAAGCACAACGCCTTGTGCAACGTCACCATTTTCGGCCGATGGCGGCCAATCAATAGCTGAAGGAACACCTATGCGTCTGATTACTGCACTTCCATTGCTGGCGGGCTTAATGCTGAGCACCAATCTGATGGCGGCCGACGCGACGACGGCGACGAAAACGCCTTCTCCGGCGCAGGCGGCCCAACAGAAACGCATGACCGATTGCAACCAACAGGCATCCACCAAATCGCTGAAAGGCGCCGATCGCTCCACCTTCATGAGCACCTGTCTGAAATCCGAAGGCTCCGCCGCGACGGGTAAAACCCTGACGCCGCAGCAGCAGAAAATGAAAAGCTGCAACGCCGACGCCAAGACCAAGGATCTGAAGGGCGACGCGCGTAAAACCTTCATGAGCAACTGCCTGAAAAAATCGGCCTGATTTTCCCCGCGCCACGGCGCGCCCGGAGCGATTTCGGCGCGCCATTTCCCCCTCGCAGTGCCAGCCTGAACGATTCAGCTTTTTCCTTTCGCCAGCCCTTACTTTGCGGCAAGAAATTGGCTATGGTTAGACACTATCGATTGCCGAGCCCCGGCCCGCGGCAATATAATGATTTTCGTTATCATTGAAATGTCAGATTATTAAGGAGTTAAGCTATGGCTGTAACTAAGCTGGTTCTGGTGCGTCACGGCGAAAGCCAGTGGAACCAAGAAAACCGCTTCACCGGTTGGTATGATGTTGATCTGTCCGACAAGGGCCGCACCGAAGCGAAAGCAGCAGGCAAGCTGTTGAAAGAGGAAGGTTTCACTTTCGACTTCGCTTACACCTCCGTACTGAAGCGCGCGATCCACACCCTGTGGAACATCCTCGACGAGCTGGATCAGGCCTGGTTGCCGACCGAAAAATCCTGGAAGCTGAACGAACGTCACTACGGCGCGCTGCAGGGTCTGAACAAAGCGGAAACCGCCGAAAAATACGGCGACGAGCAGGTGAAACAATGGCGTCGCGGCTTCGCGGTGACCCCACCTGAGCTGACCAAAGAAGACGAACGTTACCCTGGCCACGATCCACGCTACGCCTCGCTGACCGAGCAAGAGCTGCCGCTGACCGAAAGCCTGGCGCTGACCATCGATCGCGTTATCCCTTACTGGGACGAAGAGATCCTGCCACGCATCAAGAGCGGCGAGCGCGTGATCGTTGCAGCGCACGGCAACTCGCTGCGCGCGCTGGTGAAATACCTGGATAACCTGAGCGAAGACGAAATCCTCGAGCTGAACATCCCAACCGGCGTGCCGTTGGTGTATGAATTCGACGAGAACTTCAAGCCAATCAAACGTTACTACCTGGGTAACGCCGACGAGATCGCTGCAAAAGCGGCCGCCGTGGCAAACCAGGGTAAAGCGAAGTAATTTCGCCCGTTAACGAAAAAGCCCCCGGTGAAAACCGGGGGCTTTTTTATTACTGCTGCGCCATCGCCTCGTTCACCGCATCCAGCCGTTCCTGCATCGCCGGATGGGTGCTGAGCCAGGCCGGCAGCACCCAGCCGTCAGCCGTCTCGCGTTCAGGCGCCTGCGCCAACGCGCGGTAGATAGCCGCCATTTGCGCCAGCGAACGCCCCTGGCGCTGCATTTCCGCTATCGCGAACGCATCCGCCTCGCGCTCCATCCCGCGTGAAAACTGCATCTCATTCACGAAGGACGCAGACTGCAGCAGCGTGTCGCCGATGCCGCTGACGTCACCGGTCATCCACATCAGCGTCAACGCCACCAGTGACGAACGCACCAACATGCGCATCGGGTGACGATGAGCGTGATGCCCCATCTCATGCAACATCACCGCCGCCAGCCCATCGTCGTTTTTCGACAGGGCGACCAGACTATCGCTGAGCACCAGCGTGCCGTCCGGCAACATAAAGGCGTTCGGCGCACCGGGCACCGCCATCAGCTTCAACGACAGCGGCGTACGCTCCAGGCGCATCTCGGCCGGCATCACCTGCCGGAACAGCTGCTGCAACGCCTGCTGCCGCTCGGCCGGCAATGCGGAGGGTTCAAAACCGCTCTGGCTCAAAAACGTCTGCGTGTGTTCACCCAGCGTCTGTTCCACCGAAGTGGGGATGCGCATGGCGATTTCGTTGCTCGCCCACGGCAGCACGACGTTAACGTAGGCCACGGCGGCCAGCAGCGTCACCAACAGCGCCAGGGCGACGCCGCGTTTATGGCGCTCCAGGCGGTGCACCCAACCCGGCGAACGGCGCTGATAGAACCAGCGGCGAAAGGCCGCGTCGTCGTCCGGCACAAAGCGCGCGCCGTCCTTGAAGGTCAGCGTCAGCGGGATATTGCCCAGCGCCGCAGAGACGGTGATGTCCGCCAAGGGGATGTAACGTTGCTCATCCTGCCGCTGCAGCGTCACGCCCTCGCCGCTTTCGTTAACCAACAGGCGAGCCGCCTCACGTGCGGCCCGCCCCGGCAACTGATAGGCGCCCTCGAGGATCATCGGCGCCTCAGAAACTGCCGCCCAGATCCAGCGCCTGCACCGCTTCTTCGGCCACCGCGCTGTTGGCGGTTTCCTGATGCGCCGCGATGTCCAGCAACGCCAGATCGCCTTCGACCGCCGTGCAGTCCGCCAGATAACGGGCGTGGCGCACTTCCGCCACCGGCACGGCGAAACCGAGCGAGAACAGGGTGATCAGGGTATTGGTGATCAACAGCCCCATATACGGCAGCGTTTGCATGGAAGAGCGCAATTTTACGTTGCCGTTCAGCGTCGCCTGGTTAAACAGATAGTTGCGTTGGGCGACGACCTGATAGCTGCCGGCGATCAAGGCGCCAATCAGCAGCACCACCATCATCAGCAGCAGGCTGCCAATATTTTCCAACACCAGCAAATCGGCGGTTTCATCCGTCAGCATGCCCATCAATACCATTTGGTACAGGGACAGTATGAACGACCCCATACATACCAGCGCAGCCAACATAAACGGCAGGAAAATGAGCAGGCCGATCAAGGCAAATTTGATAAAGGCCGACTTTTTCAGCTCGGCAATAAACGGCGTTCGGCCGAAGAACAGATTATTAACGTACAGATCGTGCTGCAGCGCGCTAATAATACCGTTGACGGCGGCGAATGCCGGCACGGCCAACAGCAGCGTCAACACCAGCATCAGACCGATGGCGTTGATGCTGTCAAAACCGCTGCCAATGCTGAGCAAAATGATTAAGGCGACATAAAGCCCGATAATCAGTAATAGCGGGCAGAACAGTAACGCCCAATAAGCGCGCCCGGTGCGGCAAACATAATTAAAACGCACGCCGCGATAGCTCGACATAATCGCATTGTAGCGCCAGCTGCGGATAACGATCCACGGCAGCAGGGCAAGCAACACCAGCAAAGCCAGCAGCCCCAGCAGTGGCGTTACCGCCAACAGGATATAAAATACGATGAGGCCGCCGATCACCAACAGCCGCCCTTTCAGAATTTGCAGCGGTTGCGCATGGTAGTCGAAACGATCGCCATCCAATTCCGTGTTGCCGTAAAAATAGCGGCGGCGGCGTACCGTCGCCCAAGCGGAATAGATGCCCAGGGTCACGATGGTCAATAATGCGTTGACCAACCAAATCGCGAAGTACTCGCCACCTTTCCCATGGAATTTAATCCGGTGCAGCCCCAGCGGCTGCGAGGTATTGCTTGTCATAATTCTTTCGTCCTGAAAGTAATAGGTCATACCACTCCCCGCTTATTCGTCATGCGGGGTTTGCGGAATAAAAAAGCGTCTTATATAAGCACAATGCCGCGAGCAGTGACAATTATTCTTTTATTAAATAGGAATAATGCGAAGGTGGCCGCTTAATGATTTCATTGGCCTATTAATTGTAAGCCTTAAATTATCGGAAGGGGGAGATAGAGAAGTGCAATGATGAAAATTAAAACAAGGGCCCGCTGCCGGGCCCTTGTCATTTTCGCGATTAGCCGCGGCGCGCTTTCACCGCCGCCGCCAGATCGCGCAGCACGGTTTCGGTGTCCTGCCAGCCGATGCAGCCGTCGGTCACGCTCTTGCCGTAAACCAGCGGTTCGCCGCTTTCGAGGTTCTGGTTACCTTCCACCAGGTGGCTCTCAATCATCACGCCGATGATCGCTTTTTCACCGCCGCTAATCTGCCCGCAAACGTCAGCGCTCACGTCCATCTGCTTTTTGAACTGTTTGCTGCTGTTGGCATGGCTGAAGTCGATCATCACCTGCGCCGGCAGCCCGGCTTTGCTCAGGCCGGCTTTGACGTCTTTCACGTGCGCCGCGCTGTAGTTAGGCTCTTTACCGCCGCGCAGGATAATGTGGCAGTCGCCGTTGCCGCTGGTGTTAACGATCGCCGAGTGGCCCCACTTGGTCACCGACAGGAAGCAGTGCGGCGCACCGGCGGCGTTGATGGCGTCGATCGCCACCTTGATGGTGCCGTCGGTGCCGTTCTTGAAGCCCACCGGGCATGAGAGGCCGGAGGCCAGCTCGCGGTGCACCTGCGATTCCGTGGTGCGCGCGCCGATGGCGCCCCAGCTCATCAAATCCGCCAGGTACTGCGGCGTGATCATGTCGAGGAATTCGCCGGCGGCCGGCAGACCGCTGTCGTTGATCTCCACCAGCAGCTTGCGCGCCAGACGCAGACCGTCGTTGATGTTGAAGCTGTTGTCCATCTGCGGATCGTTGATCAGGCCTTTCCAGCCCACGGTGGTGCGCGGTTTTTCGAAGTATACGCGCATCACCACTTCCAGCTCGCCCTTCAGTTCTTCACGCAGCGCCAGCAGGCGCCCCGCGTACTCTTTGGCGGCTTGGGTATCGTGAATAGAGCAAGGGCCAATCACCACCAGCAGGCGATCGTCGCTGCCGCGGAGGATATTGTGAATTGCGCTGCGGGCCTGGGACACCGTCTTTGCTGCGCGTTCAGTGGCCGGGAATTTCTCCAGCAAAGCCACCGGCGGCAGGAGTTCCTTAATATCATTAATGCGTAAATCGTCGTTTTGGTAATTCATAGCTTTTCCATTCGGTATCGAGGGGTATTTCGCAGTGCGTAACGGTGTAGATCCCAACAATCTAGCCTGTGGGAATGGCGCTGTAAATCACCTTTGCCCCCCTCCGCTGGAACCGCCAAATTAACAGCAGATTGTGCTGTTTCATCAGGGGAGCGCAGAGCCTCCTTTTTCGCTATGCTAGCGATCGGAATATAAAGCGACCCGAGTTGAACATGCCCTCTCTGTTATTAGTTGATGACCACCCGGTGGTTCATGTCGCACTGGAAGCGGCGCTAATGAAATCATCCCGCCCCTACCGTCTGCAGGCGGCGCAGGACGACGTCCAGGCGCAGGCCCTGCTGGCCGAGGCCGCTTTCGGCCTGGTGATCCTGGATATCGGCCTGCCGCAGGTCGACGGGCTGCAGCTGTTGAAAAAAATTCGCCGCCGCTATCCGCAGCAGCCGATCCTGATCTATACCGCGCAGGAAGCCGAGGTGTATGCGCGCATGGCCCATGCCGCCGGCGCCAACGGTTTCGTCAATAAAGGCAGCTCGTTGGCAGAGCTGGTACAGGCGATCGAGCAGGTGCTGGACGGTGAAACCCACTTCCCCGCCGCCGCGCTGGCCGAAGAAGCGCCGACGGCGGACGGTGGGCTGCTCACTCCCAAAGAGCTCGAAGTGCTGGGCTTGCTGAGCCAGGGGCTGTCCAACCTGCAGATCGCCGATCGGCTGCACATCAGCAACAAGACCGTCAGCACGCACAAAAAGAACATCCAGCGCAAAACCGGCGCCGGCAACCTGCTGGAGCTGGTGGCGGTGTTTAAAGAGCTGGCGCCATGATGCGCCGCGCTCTGCTGCTGCTGATCCTGTGGTGCGGTTTGGTGCAGGCGGCGGCGCCGGTGCGCTATCAGTTGGTCAGCAATCTGAATACCCCCGAGAACATGCTGATCGTCGGCGAGAAAAACCCCTGGCGCGACCGAACGCTGCGCATCGGCATCATCAGTGAGAACACCAGCCCGTACAACATCATCGTGGATGACGATCTGTACGGGCTGAACGCCGACTACCTCGGCTATATCCAGCAGGTGACCGGCATTCGCTTCGCCATTTACGGCTTTGCCGATCTGACGCAGCTGGAGCAGGCGCTGCACGACGGCAAGATCGATCTGCTGTACGGCATCCCGCAGAGTGAGGCGCTGCACGGATTGGCGATATCTCAGCCCTATTACGTCAGCAACCTGCGCGTATTGCGCGATCGCAGCAACGATCGGCCGGTGATGCTCAACTCCGCCAACGCCCGCGTCGCGATCGGCGCGCTGACCGACATGCAGTCCGGCGGCGCTCTGCAGGCGGTGGCATCGCAGATCCAGCGCTACGACAACAATCTGCAGGCGGTCTACTCGCTGCTCAACGGCAGCAGCGACTACTTTATCGCCGACGAGGCCAGCGCCAGCTTTATCATCGACCAACTGCAGCTCGGCCAGCTCTATCAGATTGAAAGCAACGAGAATCTGGGCAACCTGTCCTTCGTGTTCGCCGCCGCCGACTCGCGGCTGATAGACACGCTGGACACCGCCATCGCCGACGCGCCGATGGAGCTGATGAACGCCCTGCAGAGCCGCTGGAGCAAAAAGATCCCCAGCTACCTCGACACCGGCAATGCCGATCTGACGACGATGGAGAAGAATTGGGTGGCGAGCCACCGCGTGGTGTACTACGCCGCCATCGAGAACAACTTCCCGTTCGCCTACCGCGGCTCCGACGGCCAGCCGCGCGGCTACGCCATCGACATTCTCAACATCATCGCGCAAAACACCGGGCTGCGTTTCGCGCCGCTGTGGGCACGCAACGCCGAGCAGGCCGATCAGCTGGTGCAGTCCGGCCAGGCCAGCTTCCGCGCCGCCCTGCCGCTGGCGCGCGGCGTCAAGGCGCGCTACGGCGCCAGCATGCCGATCCACCGTTCACTGTGGGGCGTTTACGTCGGCCAGCATGCTAACGGCATTTCCACCTGGAGCGATTTGGCCGGCCAGCGCATCGGCGTGCTGCAGGGCGATTTGGCGCAGGGGCTGGTGCCGGAGCGGGAGCAGACCGTCAGCTTCGCCGACAGCAAGTCGATGTACGACGCGCTGGCCAACGGCCAGTTGGATGCGCTGGTGGATAACGTCATCTCCGCCAACTTTTTGGCGCTGTCGCGCTATTCCGGCGCCATCAAGCTGGCCTTCGCCGCCAACAACATCCCCTATCCGGTGGCCTTCGGCGTGCGCCGCGATCAGCCGCTGCTCCTGGCGATCCTCGATAAGAACCTGATGCAGATCCCGGCGGACACCCTGCAATCGCTGCGCGACGAGTGGATCGTCGATCGCAGCAACCTGATCGACGCGGTGAACGACAACCGCATGCCACCGCAGACCACCTGGCTGCTGGCGCTGCTGGCCGCCGCCACCGTGCTGCTGCTGGCGCTGACGCTGCGCCGTTTCATGCTGCAGCGCCGTGAAAAACGCGAACGCGAAGAGCTCGAGCACGCGCGCCGCCGCGCCGAAGCGGAAAATCGCATGAAGAGCAAATTCCTCGCCACCGTCAGCCACGAGCTGCGCACGCCGATGCACGCCATCCTCGGCCTGCTGGAGCTGGAGCTCAAACGCCAACCCGCGCCGGAAGGCCTGCCGGTGATATACAGTTCGGCCTCTTCGCTGCTCAACCTGCTCAATGACCTGCAGGATCACGCTCGGCTGGAAACCGGTTCGCTGACGCTGGCGCCAAAACCGGTGACGCTACACCCCTGGGTCGCGCGCATCGACGCCCTCTACCGACCGCTGATCGGTGAACGGCCGTTGACGCTGAGCGTGGTGGCGGATCCGGCGCTGCCGGAGGCGGTGATTATTGATGGTGAGCGTTTACTTCAGGTGGCTAACAACCTGATAAACAACGCGATAAAGTTCACGCCGCGCGGCACCATTCAGGTCGAGATCGGCTGGCGCGCGCAGGATGAGCGGCAGGGGGAATTGCGATTAGCGGTGAACGACAGCGGCTGCGGTATCGCCGCCGATGAAATAGGCAAGCTGTTCCAACCGTTTTACCGCGCGCGCGGCGCACAACGCATCTCGGTGCAGGGCACCGGTTTGGGACTGTCTATCTGTAAAGAGATCGTCGAACAGATGGGCGGCCGCATCGAGCTGCACTCGCAGCCAGGAGTCGGCACCCGCGTCGAGGTCGCGATACCGGTCGAGCTGAGCGGCGCGGCCCCGGTTATCGCCCCGGAGGAAAGCCCCTTTGCTCTGCCGCCTCCCGTCTTGCGTACCGCGCTGATTGACGATCACCCCACCAATCTGTTGCTTATGGAACGCCAGTTGCGCCACTTCGGGCTGCAACCCGCCCGCTTCGAACAAGGCTATGCGCTGTTGAAAGCCCAGCGCCGTCAACCGTTCGATCTGCTGTTTATCGACTATAACATGCCGCGCCCGGACGGCCTGACGCTGGCCAGGCTGATCCGCCGCGACGAACAGCGGCTGCAACGCCCGCCTTGCCACATCGTGCTCTGCTCGGCAGACGTGCAGGAGTTTACCCGCATTCCTCCGGGGCTGGTGGCGATCGACCACTTCCTGACCAAACCGATTTCACTGGCGGCGATCGGCCAGGTATTGGCCCAGCAGCCGCAGGCCCAGGAAGAAAAGTCAGTCCTTACTGACCTGCGGCAAACGCTGGCCGAAATAGCAGGTGGCGATCGCGCCATGCTGCAGCGGCTGGCGCAGACGCTCGGCGATACGCTGCGTCAGGATCGACAGCGGCTCGCGGACGCCGTCGCCGCGAGCGACTGGCCGCACCTGGAGCAGGCGGCGCACCGCATCAAGGGCAGCCTGCTGATGCTGCAGCTGCCGGAAGCCGCGCAGCTGTGCCAGCAGCTGGTGGATACCGCACGTCGGGGCGAGCTTGCCGCCACCGCTTATACTAAATTAAAGGCGTTAGTGGCGCAGATAGAACCGGAGCTGGACGCCCTGCTCGCCGCCGCCCCCTCTTTCGCTATGCATAAGGATGAATAATGTCGGACACTCCACACGTACACCTGCCGAAAGACAGTAATAGTAAACGCCTACTGACCGCTTTTTTAGTCACCGCCGTCTTTATGGTGGCCGAGGTGGTCGGTGGCCTGTTGTCCGGCTCGCTGGCGCTGTTGGCCGATGCCGGCCATATGTTGACCGATGCCGCCGCGCTGCTGGTGGCGCTGATGGCGGTGCACTTCTCCCAGCGCAAACCCAACGCGCGCCACACCTTCGGCTATTTGCGCCTGACCACCCTGGCGGCCTTCCTCAACGCCGCGGCGCTGCTGGTGATCGTGGTATTCATCCTGTGGGAGGCGATACGGCGTTTCTTCGAACCGCAGCCGGTGATGGGTACGCCAATGCTGATCATCGCCGTAGCGGGGCTGCTGGCGAACCTGTTCGCCTTCTGGCTGCTGCATCGCGGCAGTGAAGAGAAAAATATCAACGTGCGCGCCGCCGCGCTGCATGTGTTGGGCGACCTGCTCGGTTCGGTGGGCGCCATCGTCGCCGCCATCGTCATTCTCGCCACCGGCTGGACGCCGATTGACCCGATCCTGTCGGTGCTGGTCTCCTGTCTGGTGCTGCGCAGTGCCTGGCGGCTGCTGAAGGAGAGTTTCCACGAGCTGTTGGAAGGCACACCGCAGGAGGTCGATATCGCCAAGCTGCAAAAAGACCTGTGCCTGAATATCCCGGAGGTGCGCAACATCCATCACGTGCACGTCTGGCAGATCGGCGAACAGAAGCTGATGACGCTGCATGCGCAGGTGATCCCGCCGCATGATCATGATGGGCTGTTGCAACGCATTCAGGGTTATCTGTTGGAACACTACAAGATTGGCCACGTGACCATTCAGATGGAGTACCGGCACTGCGAGACACCGGACTGCGGTATCAACCGGGCGCCGGAGCCGAGTGAACACTCACATGCCGAAGCGCACTCCCATCTGGGACATCGTCACTAAGCCAAGAGGGCGCCACCACGGCGCCCTCTGCGTTGTTACGGTGCGGAAGAGAGCGGGTTGGAACGGTTGCGCCCGGCGCTCTTGATCCACAGCCAGGAGCCGTTCAGGGCGATCAGCGTCAGAATGACGTATTCCAGCGCCATCGCGTATACCCCCTGGTAGGCGAAGATAGCCACGCTGATGACGTCGATAACCACCCACAGCAGCCAGTTTTCCACGTACTTGCGCGTCATCAGGATCATCGCCACGATGGAGAGCACCATCATCGCCGAATCCCAGAATGGGAACGCGTCCGGCTGCAGCTCAGGCATCTGCACGTTCAGCCCCAGCCCTTGCATCACCGCTACCGCGATCTGCGTCAGCCAAGCGAACACGCGGTCGATGTTAAAGGTCATCAGGCCAATGCCGATGACGCAAACCGCCGCCCAGGCCAACGCTTTCGGTAACGGCAGCCAGCGGATCTGCAGCTCAGCCTGATTATCCTGGGTTTGGCGGCTCCAGGCATACCAACCGTAAATGTTGGCGCCGAAAAAGAACAGCTGCAGCAGCAGGCTGGCGTACAGCTGGATCTGGAAGAAAATCACCGCGAACAGCGTGACGTTGATCAGGCCGAACAGGTAGTTGATGATTTTTTCCTTGCTGGCGTACCAGATGCACAGCAACCCGAACAGCGTGCCGATGGCTTCGATCCACGACAGATCGTAACCGCCCGCGCCAAGCGGAATATGCACCAGAATATTGCTGGTACTGAAGAAGCTCATGAGGTCATCCTTTTAAACGGTTAAGCGTTGCCTTTAACCTGCATCTTAAGCTGAGCGGCGAAATCCAGCATGCGGTTCAGCGGCACCAGGGCCTTCTCACGCAGCGCGGCGTCCACGTGGATCTCATGCTGCGCGCCCCCCTGCTCCAGCCCTTCAGCAATCGCCTTCAGGCCATTCATCGCCATCCACGGGCAATGCGCGCAGCTGCGACAGGTCGCCCCTTCTCCGGCGGTTGGCGCTTCGAACAGCTCCTTGTCCGGGCAGGCCTGCTGCATCTTGTAAAAGATACCGCGATCGGTGGCGACGATCAGCTGTTGATGCGGCAATGTTTTCGCCGCCTGAATCAGTTGGCTGGTCGATCCCACCGCATCCGCCAACTCAACCACCGCCTGTGGCGATTCGGGATGCACCAGGATGGCCGCCTGCGGATAAAGCGCCTTCATGCGCCGCAGCGCCTGAGTCTTGAACTCGTCATGGACAATGCAGGCGCCTTGCCAGCACAGCACGTCGGCGCCGGTCTGCTTCTGCACGTAGCTGCCGAGATGACGATCCGGCGCCCAGATGATCTTCTCGCCCAGGCTGTCCAGGTGTTCGATCAGCTCAACGGCGATGCTGGAAGTGACCACCCAGTCAGCGCGCGCTTTGACCGCCGCCGAGGTGTTCGCATAGACCACCACGGTACGATCGGGGTGTCTGTCGCAAAACGCATGAAACTCCTCTTCCGGGCAGCCCAGATCCAGCGAACATTCGGCAAACAGCGTCGGCATCAGCACCTGCTTTTCTGGGCTGAGGATCTTGGCGGTTTCCCCCATGAAGCGCACGCCGGCCACCAACAGCGTGGAAGCCGGATGGGCGCTGCCGAAGCGCGCCATTTCCAGCGAATCCGCCACGCAGCCGCCGGTTTCTTCCGCCAGCGCCTGGATTTCCGGATCGGTATAATAGTGGGCGACCATCACCGCATTGCGCTGCTTGAGCAGGGTTTTGATTTTCTCGCGATAAAAGGCTTTTTCGGCTACGTCCAGCGGAACCGGTTTAGGCGGGAAGGGGTACACCGCCGCATTGACATCAAACATTTCACTCATCGCTGCAATCTCATGCTAGGCTGGGCGCCTGCCGCGTGAATATCGCCTGCCGCAACGCCCTTCGTTTTATATACTAAACAAAATACCTAAAACCGCGCGAAAAGTCCGCTGATATTTTCATATTTGCGCACCTATTGTTTAATGAATTAAAAAACACAGACAGTGGCTGCACAGCTCACAGCGGATAATGGCCTGACGAGACCGTATAGCCGTTCAGAGAACAGCGTGAGGATGATCGGTGCGGTGTTGAAACGAGAAAGCAGCGGATTCAGATTGCGATGACGCAGATGCGAAAAAAGCGCCAAAAGGCGCTTTTCTCTGAATGGGTGGGTCGTGCAGGATTGATTCGGCCTGTGGCCTCACCCTGCGGGCAACGCTGCGCGTTGTCGTATCGCTGCGCGATGCTCGAACCTGAGCGCAGGATCTCACCCGCACGACTCGGTGAACTCTGTTAGCAAGAGGGTAAAGTAGAGTCTGGTGGCGCAGATGCGAAAAAAGCGCCAAAAGGCGCTTTTTTCTGAATTGGTGGGTCGTGCAGGATTCGAACCTGCGACCAATTGATTAAAAGTCAACTGCTCTACCAACTGAGCTAACGACCCGCAGTGTGGTGGGTGATGACGGGCTCGAACCGCCGACCCCCTCCGTGTAAAGGAGATGCTCTACCAACTGAGCTAATCACCCACTGCTGTGGTACTGCTATTTTTCACTCTCAAAGAGTGGTGGGTCGTGCAGGATAACTCGGCCTTTGGCCTCGCCCTTGCGGGCCATCACCGGAGTGATGTTGTCTCGCTTTGCGAGACTCGAACCTTTACGGTTCTCATCCTGACGATTTAACACCTTGCTCTATTAAAGCGTGGTGGGTCGTGCAGGATTCGAACCTGCGACCAATTGATTAAAAGTCAACTGCTCTACCAACTGAGCTAACGACCCACTGATGTGGTTTACTGCTGATGGCGAATAGGCTATTGGAACCGACTCGCGGAAAACAAGGATGGGGATGTTCAGGACAACTCGACGGGTACTCGACTCGGACCTTTACTTTGCCACATCAAACCGATTCTGAAGCTGCCATTCTTTCTTAAAGAATGGTGGCTCGTGCAGGATAACTCGGCCTTTGGCCTCGCCCTTGCGGGCCATCACCGGAGTGATGTTGTCTCGCTTCGCGAGACTCGAACCTTTACGGTTCTCATCCTTTACGATTCTCTATCGCAGCCATTCTTAAAGAATGGTGGGTCGTGCAGGATTCGAACCTGCGACCAATTGATTAAAAGTCAACTGCTCTACCAACTGAGCTAACGACCCATAACAGTGGTGGGTGATGACGGGCTCGAACCGCCGACCCCCTCCGTGTAAAGGAGATGCTCTACCAACTGAGCTAATCACCCACTGTTGTGGTTACTGCTACTTCAGAAATTGGTGGGTCGTGCAGGATGACTCGGCCTTTGGCCTCGCCCTGACGGGCCATCACTTCGTGATGTTATCCTTCCCGATTCCACTTCATTTCTTGCTTCAAAATTGGTGGGTCGTGCAGGATTCGAACCTGCGACCAATTGATTAAAAGTCAACTGCTCTACCAACTGAGCTAACGACCCAATTTCCCTGCCGCTTTAACATCTTGCAAGATGTCTTGGCAACGGCGGCATATATTACTAATTTATCTTGGCAGCGCAACCTAAATTTTTGACTGATGCGTTCAACTGCTTGTTCTTCACGCGAATGAGCCCAGAAATCGGTCAAATCGACTAACTTCTGGGCTCATTTTTCTGACTGTTAACCGCCTACGCGACTTTTCGCCTGTTTGGCCGCCGCACTGGTTGGGTATTGTTTAATCACCTGCTGGAACACGGCTTTGGCTTTATCGGCCTGCCCTTTCTCCTGCATGATGATACCCACCTTGTACATGGCGTCCGGCGCCTTCGGTGATTTAGCGTAATTCTTCACCACCACCGCAAAATAGTAGGCCGCGTCGTCTTTTTTACCCTTGTTGTAGAACAACTGGCCCAGCCAATAGTTGGCGTTAGGCTGGTAGGTAGACTTCGGGTACTGTTTTACGAAGGACTGAAAGGCGGAAATCGCCTGGTCATACTGTTTTTTTTCCAGCGCCAGAGAAACAGCGGCGTTGTAGTCGCTGTTCTCATCACCGCCGCTCGGCGTTGCAGAAGCGGCTGCAGGCGCGCTGCCGCCCGCATCGGAAGATGCGCCTGCGGCTGCCCCACCGGCAGCGCCCGCGGCCGCAGAAGCGCTCTGAGCGCCGCCCTGGCTGAGGCTATCCATCTGTTGATAGATTTGCTTCTGGCGTTCAACCACCTGATTCAACTGATACTGGCTTTCCTGGATTTGCCCACGGAGAGAATCAATGTCGCGTTGGTTATCAGAGAGTTGTTGCTGGAGTTGATTTAAAAGCTGGCCTTGAGCATTACTGATGCGCTCAAGCGAGGTGACGCGGTCTTCGACCGAGCCGGAGCCGACATTACTGATTGGCGCTTGGGCAGTAGCGGCCCAAGGGGCCGCTACGCCAACCAGTAACGACAGACTCAACAGGTGACGTCTGAAGTTACTGTTCATGCGATTCTCTTAGTAAACCAGAACGGCACGACGGTTTTTAGCATAAGCCGCTTCGTCGTGGCCCAGTACTGCTGGTTTTTCTTTACCGTAAGAAACGATAGAGATCTGGTCAGCGGAAACGCCTTTACCCTGCAGGTACATTTTAACGGCGTTAGCACGGCGCTCACCCAGAGCGATGTTGTATTCCGGCGTGCCGCGTTCGTCAGCGTGGCCTTCAACGGTCACTTTGTAAGACGGGTTGTTACGCAGGAATGCAGCGTGCGCGTCCAGCATCTGAGCGAATTCGGAGCTTACGTCATACTTGTCCAGGCCGAAGTAAACAATGTTGTTCTTCTGCAGTTCTTGCATCTGCAGACGAGCTTGTTCTTCGGAAGACAGGTTGCTGCTGCCGTTTTCCATACCAGTGCCAGCGCCCATACCAGATTGGTCGTTGTTCGCGCTTTTGTTAGAACTACAAGCTGCTACAGCCAGAACTGGCAGTGCCAGCAGAAGCCCTTTCAGCACTTTGTTCAGTTGCATTTCTTTGATCCTTTTATAGTTTGCCATACATATTTACACATGCATCACAGATACGGCGACCAGGCAGGGAATTTGACCTGTCCATCAGTTGCCGGAAGACGCGCTTTGAAACGCCCATCAGTTGACACCAACTGCAGCACGGAGCCCATACCTTGCGTGGAGCTATAGATCACCATGGTGCCGTTTGGCGCAATACTAGGCGTTTCATCCAGGAAGGTGCCGGTCAAAACCTGAACGGCGCCCGATCCAAGATCTTGTTTGGCGATGTGTTGTGCACCACTGTTGGTGCTCACCATCACCAGGAATTTACCGTCGGAGCTGACTTCAGAATCCTGGTTCTGAGCGCCTTCCCACGTCAGACGCTGTGCGGCACCGCCGCTGGCGCTGATTTTATAAATCTGCGGACGCCCGCCCTGGTCGGAGGTAAACGCCAGAGACTGGCCATCCGGGAACCAGGTCGGTTCGGTGTTGTTGTTGCGGCCATCGGTCAGTTGCGTGATCTGGCCGGAGCCGAGGTTCATCACGTACAGGTTCAGGCTGCCGCTCTTGGACAGCGCGAAGGCCAGCTTGCTGCCGTCCGGCGAGAACGCTGGCGCACCGTTGTGGCGCGGGAACGAGGCGATCTGGCGGATAGCGCCGTTAGCCAGGGTCTGCACCACCAGCGCGGAACGGCCGCTCTCGAAGGTCACGTAAGCCAGTTTGCTGCCGTCCGGCGACCAGGCCGGTGACATCAGCGGCTCAGGCGAACGGTGCACCGTGAACTGGTTATAACCGTCGTAATCCGCTACGCGCAGCTCATACGGGAATTTCCCGCCGTTGGTCTGCACGACGTAGGCGATACGGGTACGGAACGCGCCCTTGATGCCGGTCAGCTTCTCGAACACTTCGTCGCTGGCAGTATGGGCAGAATAACGCAACCATTGTTTGGTCACTTTATACTGGTTCTGCGCCAAAACGGTGCCCGGCGAACCCGAGGTATCCACCAGCTGGTAGGAGATCAGGTAGCTGCCGTCAGCGCCAGGTTGAACCTGGCCGACAACCACGGCGTCGATGCCCAGCGCAGTCCAGGCCGCCGGCGTCACTTCAGACGCGGAGGTCGGTTGCTGCGGCATGCGCGCCACGTCGATCGGGTTGAATTTGCCGCTGTTGCGCAGATCCGCGCCGACAATCTTGCCGATATCCTCCGGCGGCGTGCCTGGGCCCGCCCATTTAAACGGCACCACGCCAATCGGACGAGCGGAGTCGACCCCTTGGGTGATTTCAATGCGAACTTCCGCGTGCAGCACGGACGCCCACAGAATTAAAAAACCTAGCGCTACTCGAAATGCCTGCTTCATCTCATCTCCCTTATCCAGGCGGGATGCCTGCGATAAATTAGCAGAATTTTAACAAACCAACTTACGTAAAACTACATAATCCCTGTTGGTTACCTTAGTACATCCCTGTGATATCACTCACTCACTCAATCAACCGTTATTGCGGCTTGAATTCAAGGATAGAATTCTTAAAGTGCTGATAAACGGCATCGCTCGGCGGCTTCGGTATATGCGCCAACTTGGCGGCAGACACCGCTGCTTGGCACAGTGCAGGATCGCCCCCCGCCGCTTGTACGCTTATCAGCAGGCCGTCCGGCGCCAGCTTGATACGCAGATCGCAGGTTTTGCCGGCGAACGAACTGGCGTCATAGAACTTGCTCTGAATCGCCCCTTGAATCTGCCCCATATAACCGCTGATATCCGCCCCGCTGGCCCCAGCCGCTTTGGCATTGCCCTGCCCGGTCGGTTTACCGTCGCCCTTCGATTTGGCGCCGCCGCCTTTCGGCGCGTTCTTGCCGTCCGCCAGGCCGCCAAACAGATCGCTAACTTCATCCGATTGTTTCGCAGCCTCAGCGGCGGCCTTCTTCTTGGCATCCGCAGCGGCTTTCTTGGCTGCCGCAGCTTTCTCAGCGGCGGCCGCTTTCTTCTCTGCCTCGGCGGCAGCCTTCTTCTCGGCTTCCGCTGCGGCTTTCTTCTCGGCTTCAGCGGCCGCTTTCTTCTCTGCGGCCTCTGCGGCTTTTTGCTCTGCGGCGGCGGCAGCAGCTTTCTTCGCCTCTTCCGCCTGTTTCTTGGCGGCGGCAGCGGCGGCCGCTTCTTTCTTGGCTTCCGCTTCGGCTTTCTTCTGCGCGTCCGCCTGCGCCTTGGCGACCTTGTCCGCTTCGGCCTTCGCCTTAGCGGCGGCGGCTTCGGCGACCTTCTGTTGCTCTTTGGCCTTGGCTGCGGCGGCTTCCGCCGCTTTTTGCTGCTCGGCGGCCTGTTTCTGCTGCTCCGCTGCCTTCTGCTGTTGCTCAGCCTGCGCTTTGGCGTCCTGCGCAGCTTTCTCCTGCGCCGCCAAACGCTCTTTCTCCAGCTCTTTCAGGCGCTGTTGCTGCTCCGCCTGCTTCTGCTGAAGCTCTTCGGCCTGTTGCTCCGCCTTTTTCTGGCGCTGCTTCTCGGCACGCTGCGCATCGTTGCTCTGCTGCTGCTGGCGGTTGTATTGCTCCACCACCGCGCCAGGATCGACCATCACTGCGCCCACCACGGTGCCATCACCGCCACCGCCGGCGCCCATGTCGACCTTTTCCTGCAGCGATCCCCAAATCAGCAGGGCAATCAATATGAAGTGCAGAACGACCGAAACAATAACGGCGCGGTTCAGCTTATCGTTTTGCTCAGTTGCCTTTACCAAAATAGATTCCCAAAAACTGGTGTTGCTTATACGGGGTTCCTGGGCCGCAGCGCAGGAACCGGGTTGCCGTTCGCCTTACGGTCAGATCGGCTGGGTCATCAGCCCCACGGAAGCCACGCCCGCCTGATGGAGAATATTCAATGCCTTGATAATCTCATCGTAAGGGACTTCCTTCGCACCGCCGATCAAAAAGACCGTTTTCGGGTTAGCCGCCAAACGCGACTTGGCTTCGGCCGCGACTTGCTCAGGCGGCAGCAGCTCCATACGGTTGTGATCCACCACCAGGGTGTATTGACCTACGCCGGAAACCTCGAGGATCACCGGCGGATTGTCATCGCTGGACACCGTTTTGGAATCGGTGGCGTCCGGCAGGTCAACTTCCACGCTCTGCGTGATGATTGGCGCGGTTGCCATAAAGATCAGCAGCAGCACCAGCAACACGTCGAGCAGCGGAACGATGTTAATTTCGGACTTCAGCTCGCGCCGACTACGTCCACGTACTCTCGCCATGCTACCTCCTACTTATTTGCTGTCGCTGGAGAAGGCCTGACGATGCAGAATAGCGGTGAACTCTTCCATAAAGTTGTCGTAATTCTGCTCAAGCTTGTTGACGCGCTGGTTGAGACGGTTATAGGCCATTACCGCCGGGATGGCGGCGAACAGACCGATCGCGGTGGCGATCAGCGCTTCGGCGATACCCGGCGCCACCATCTGCAGCGTGGCTTGCTTCACCGCGCCCAGCGCAATAAAGGCGTGCATGATCCCCCACACGGTGCCGAACAGGCCGATGTACGGGCTGATCGAACCGACGGTGCCGAGGAACGGAATATGGGTTTCCAGCGTTTCCAGCTCGCGGTTCATAGAAATGCGCATCGCACGCGACGCCCCTTCGATCACCGACTCCGGCGCATGGTTGTTGGCGCGGTGCAGGCGGGCGAACTCTTTGAATCCGGAATGGAAGATCTGCTCGGAACCGGTCAGGCTATCGCGACGCGCCTGACTTTCCTGGTACAGACGGGAAAGCTCGATACCGGACCAGAATTTGTCTTCAAAGGCTTCGGCGTCACGCGTCGCCGCATTGAGGATGCGGGTACGCTGAATGATGATCGCCCAAGAGGCTACCGAGAAGCATATCAAAATCAACATGATAAGCTTAACCAGCAGGCTCGCCTTCAAGAATAAATCTAGGATGTTCATGTCAGTCACTGCTTAAACTCCGCGACAATAGACTTAGGAAGCGCTCTTGGCTTCATTTGGTGTGGATCAATACAGGCAATCAGGACATCAGCCTGGCTCAGTAGGGCCCCGTCAGAATTGACAATGCGTTGAGCAAACGTGAGAGAAGCCCCGCGCAGACAGGTGATTTCGCTCTGGACCTCCAGTTGCTCGTCGAGACGAGCCGGAGCCAGATAATCCACCGTCATGCGCCGGACGACAAAAGCGACTTGTTCACTGAGCAGCTGCTGTTGATGAAAGTTGTGCTGACGCAGCATCTCTGTGCGCGCTCTTTCAAAAAAGGCGACGTAGCGGGCGTGATAGACCACACCACTGGCATCGGTATCCTCGTAGTAAACGCGAACCGGCCATCGAAACAACGTATTACTCACTCTACTTCCCAGCAATGCAATTTAACGCTGCTACTATACGCAAGACGGATCGGGTTGGGAATGGGTTACAAGATGGGAATGAAAATAATTATGGGCCGTGAGGGCCCATAACATGGGGACATCGGGGAGATTATAAAGAAACGTAAAGTAATCCTGCGCACAAGATCACAATTGCGGGAAGCGGCGCGAAAAAGGCGCGCCAGACGCTGCGCTGCGGGCGGAATCCGAAACCGTGGATCACCCCGGCGCACACCGCCCAAATCAGCAACAGCCCTTCCCAAATCTCCAGCGAGCTGGTTTTGGCGGCGAAACGCGTCGGATCCCAGAACACGCATCCCGCCAAAATCAACGCCAGCACCAGGGAAAGGGCCCGGATCGGGCCCTTGTCGGTGACAGCGTACAGCTTGTCAATCACGGACGAGCTCATCACTTACCGTCTTGCTGAGCTTTGGTCGCTTCGCTCTGCTCAAGCGCCAGCGCCGTGATGATGCCGAAGGCGCAGGCAAGAAGCGTTCCGAGAATCCAGGCAAAATACCACATGGTTTAGCTCCTTATCCTTAGTACAGCGAATGCTTGTTGTTTTCGATGTAGTTCTTGTCGAGGCGACCGAACATTTTGTAGTACGACCAGCTGGTGTACGCCAAAACGATAGGCACGAAGATCGCCGCCACGACGGTCATCACTTTCAGCGTCAACAGGCTCGACGTCGCGTCCCACATGGTCAGGCTGACGTTAGGCACGGTGCTGGACGGCATCACGAACGGGAACATGGTGACCCCGGCGGTGAGGATGACGCAGGCGATGGTCAGCGACGAGGTGACGAACGCCAGCGCGCCTTTCTCCAGACGCGAGAACAGGATGGTGAACAACGGCAGCACCACGCCCAGCGCAGGCAGCGCCCACAGCAGCGGATACTTGTTGAAGTTGATCAGCCAGGCACCGGCCTGATGCGCCACTTCTTTACGCATCGGGTTGGATTCCGCCAGGGTGTTCAGCGCCGACGTCACGACGAAGCCGTCGATGCCTTTCACCAGCCATACGCCCGCCAGCAGGAAGCACACCGCCATGATCAGCGTCGCGATCTGTGCCGCAGCGCGTGAACGCAGGTGGATCTCGCCGGTGGTGCGCATTTGCAGGTAGGTCGCACCCTGGGTGACCAGCATGGTCAGGCTGACCACGCCCGCCAACAGACCGAACGGGTTCAGCAGTTGGAAGAAGTTGCCGGTGTAGAACAGGCGCATATACTCGTCCATGTGGAACGGCACGCCCTGCAGCAGGTTGCCGAACGCCACGCCGAATACCACGGCAGGCACGAAGGAGCCGATGAAGATGCCCCAGTCCCACATGTTGCGCCAGCGGCTGCTCTCCAGCTTGGAACGGTAGTCGAAACCGACCGGGCGGAAGAACAAGGCGGCCAGCACCAGGATCATGGCGACGTAGAAGCCGGAGAAGGCCGCTGCGTAGACCATCGGCCAGGCGGCGAACAGCGCACCGCCGGCGGTGATCAGCCACACCTGGTTACCGTCCCAGTGCGGGGCGATGGAGTTGATCATCACCCGGCGCTCGGTATCGGTTTTCCCGATGATGCGCACCAGAATGCCGACGCCCATGTCGAAACCGTCGGTGACGGCGAAGCCGATCAGCAGTACGCCAACCAGGACCCACCAAATAAATCGTAGTACTTCATAGTCAAACATACGTGGACTCCTGTTTAGCGCGCTTCCTGCACGGCGGCAGTCGGTTGTTCAAAGTGATAGCGGCCGGTTTTCAGGCTGCTTGGACCCAGACGCGCAAACTTGAACATCAGGTACAATTCAGCCACCAGGAACAGGGTGTACAAGCCGCAGATCAGCCCCATCGAGAACAGAATGTCGCCCGCGGTCAGCGAAGAGTTGGCGACCGCCGTCGGCAGCACCTCACCAATCGCCCACGGTTGACGGCCGTATTCCGCCACGAACCAGCCGGACTCGATCGCGATCCAAGGCAGCGGCAAACCGTACAGCGCCGCGCGGTGCAGCCATTTTTTCTGGCCAATGCGGCCGCGGATCACGTTCCAGAACGACAGGCCGATGATCAACAGCATGATCACGCCACAGGCCACCATGATGCGGAAGGCGAAGTACAGCGGCGCCACGCGCGGAATGGAGTCCTTGGTCGCCAGCTGGATCTGCGCTTCCGTCGCGTCGGTGACGTTCGGGGTATAGCGCTTCAGCAGCATACCGTAGCCCAGGTCTTGCTTGGTTTTGTTGAATTCGGCGCGCACCGCAGGATCGGTGTTACCGCCGCGCAGCTCTTCCAGCAGCTGGTAGGCTTTCATCCCGTTGCGGATACGCACTTCATGCTGAGCCATCAGATCTTTCAGGCCGGTGACCTGAGTGTCCGTGGAGCGGGTGGCGATCAGGCCAAGCGCATACGGGATCTGAATAGAGAAGGAGTTTTCCATCTTGTCCTGATCGGGAATGCCGAACAGGGTGAAGGAGGCCGGCGCCGGCTGGGTGTCCCATTCTGCTTCGATAGCGGCCAGTTTGGTTTTCTGCACGTCGCCCATTTCGTAGCCGGATTCATCACCCAGAACGATAACGGACAGAATGGCAGCCATACCGAAGCTGGCAGCGATGGCGAAGGAGCGCTTGGCGAAGGCGATGTCGCGGCCTTTCAGCAGGTAGTAGGAGCTGATGCCCAGAACGAACATCGCGCCACAGGTGTAGCCGGAAGCCACGGTGTGAACGAATTTCACCTGCGCAACCGGGTTAAGCACCAGTTCGGAGAAGCTGACCATCTCCATGCGCATGGTTTCGAAGTTGAAATCCGAAGCGATCGGGTTCTGCATCCAGCCGTTGGCGACCAGGATCCACAGCGCGGACAGGTTGGAGCCGAGGGCCACAAACCAGGTTACCGCCATGTGCTGCACCTTGCTCAGACGATCCCAGCCGAAGAAGAACAGGCCGACCAACGTCGATTCAAGGAAGAACGCCATCAGACCTTCGATAGCCAGTGGGGCCCCGAAGATATCGCCGACGTAGTGAGAGAAGTACGACCAGTTAGTCCCGAACTGGAACTCCATGGTCAAACCGGTGGCCACACCCAGAGCAAAGTTAATCGCAAATAACTTTCCCCAGAATTTGGTCATGTCTTTATAGATTTGTTTGCCAGACAGGACATATACCGTTTCCATAATTGCCAGCAAGAACGCCATACCGAGCGTTAATGGGACAAATAAGAAATGGTACATCGCCGTTAAAGCAAACTGTAAGCGCGACAGTTCGACAATATCAAACATCTTGACTCCTTGCTCCTCGCAGGAAGACTCCGACACGCGGTTATCGGCACGCCTTTTTCAAAGCCGCCAGTAACGCCCCGCAGTGAATGCCCTAAAACACAACAAATTTGATCCAGCTTCTCCGCTTTCAACCGCACACTCGGCCAATAGCCTCTCGGGCCGTCGACAAGCGCGCCACTGAAAACCGACAACGGGTAACAAATGCAACAAGATCAACCATCCATAATCACAACATGGATGATACTCGCCCAATCCCACACAATAAATAGGTTTTTACGTGACGTGGGTTAGACTTTTGGTTACAGGTCAAATCTTAGCCGAAAGAGGTACTTCGGGCTAATTTGATCTGAGACAATTTAAGCCTATCCGCATCTTATTTCCATATTCATCAGCACATTTCGCATAATTTTCTTAGGGTCATGTTGCGCAATGGTTTAATTGTTTTTTAATGATATTTTTGTGTTAAATAAATGTAATTTAAAAGAGCCGCCATTGTATTATTACGCGCTTATTATGCGACATAATTAACCTTTTATTTCCAATAAGCCGTGACAGTGATAGCAGTCACAAAACAACAAATCTCTCTCCAATATTAGTCTATTTCTCGCGATGGGATCGTAAAGGTTGCGATTTTGTAGCAGAATGACCACTTATGTTAAAATTGCATTGAGTGACAATAACTTATGAAAAAAATCATCTTTGCCTCTGTCTTGGGACTCTCGGGAAACGCCATGGCCGCCGAAACGGTAAATATCACCCTACTGGGCACCTCCGATCTGCACGGCACCTTCGTGCCCTGGGACTACGCCAGCGACACGGAGAATCTGGCGGGCAGCCTGAGCCAGATAGCCACCCAGGTCAAAAAGGTGCGGGCCGAGCAGCCAAACCTGATCCTGGTGGACGCCGGCGACACCATTCAGGGCAACTTCGTCGAAACCTTCAAGCATGAGGCCGTCAGCCCGATGATGCTGGGCCTCAACGCGCTCAATTATGACGTCTGGGTGATGGGCAACCACGAGTTCGACTTCGGCCTGCCGGTGCTGGCTACACCGCTTAAGCAGTTCAAGGGCGCGGCGCTGGCGGGCAATATCGTCTGGGACAACGGCAAGCCCTATCTGCCGGCCTACACCATCGTCGAGCGCCAAGGCGTGAAGATCGGCATTATCGGCATGGACACGCCGATGACCGCCGAATTCGCCAAGGGTACCGATCGCATCAAAGGGCTGAACTTCACCGATCCGGTGCAGGCGGTGAAACAGGTCATCAGGCAAATCGACGGCCAGGTCGACGCCATCGTGCTGGTGGCGCATATGGGCATCGACAACGAGAACCAGCGCCCCGGCACCGGCGTAGCCGACATCGCCAACGCCAACCCGGAGCTGGCGGCGATCGTCGCCGGTCATATGCATGTGAAGATCGACAAAGCGGTGGTTAACGGCGTCATCATCACCGAGCCGGATAAATACGGCCGCGCGCTGTCGCGCATCGATCTGCAATTTGAACGCCGCGACGGCAAATTCACGCTGATCGACAAAAACAGCTACACCTACCCCATCAAGGGGATGACGCCGGACAGCGCCCTGCAGGCTCTCTACCAGCCATACCATGACATTCTGCGCGCCAACGCCAACCGGGTCGTGGCGAAGCTGAGCGGCAGCGATCTGGTGCCCGGTGACGAATTCCGCGGCATTCCCCAGGTGCACGTGCAGGATACCGGTATCAGCGCGTTGTTCCAGCAGGCCGCCCGCCACTATGCGCCGCTGGCGCAGGTGATCGCCCTGCAGATCGACAACGATCGCGCCAAACTGGACGTCGGCGACATCAAGGCCAAGGATATCGCCTTTAACTACCAATACGCCGGCGGCGAGATCACCGTGTATCAGCTCAACGGCAAAGCGCTTAAACGCTACATGGAGTGGTCCGCCGACTATTTCAATCAGCTGCAGCCGGGCGACGTCACCTACAGCTTTAACCCGGCGCGGCGATCGTCCAAATATTCCACCAACGATTTCTTCGATGGCGTCACTTACACCATTGACCTGCGCCAACCCGCCGGCTCACGCATCGTCGATCTGCGCCTGGCGGATGGCACGCCGGTCACCGACGATATGCCGATCCGCCTGGGCATGAACAGTTACCGCATGGGCCACCTGACGCAAAAGGGTGGCGCGCTGGAGGGGCAATCCTTCCCGGTGCTGTTCGACAGCAAAGCGCAATACGGTGAAGAAGAAGGTACTATCCGCCACCTGACTCTGCGCTACCTGACGGAGGTGAAACACGGCCACTATCAGGGCGTGCCGCCACAGCGCTGGAAGCTGATCGGCATGGAGGGTTACGAACCGCAGCGGGCGATCGTCAAACAGCTGCTCAACGAGGGCGTCATCCAGGTGCCGACCACCGACGACGGCCGCTACACCAACGTCGCGTCGATCAACGTCAAAGACGCGCTGTTCCGCAACGCCGACGATTACCGCGCCGCCCTCACCTCTCTGGATCAACAGCGGCAAGCCGCCGCGGATCCGGTGCAACAGCGTCGCCTGCAGGATCGGATCGCGTTGATCAAGGCGCTCAACGACTTCTGATCTTCGCCCATAAAAAAGGCCACCCTATGGGTGGCCAAACATGTCGAGATATTGTTATTTCGTACTAAATTCTTAGCGCTTCAGCACCGCTTTTACCGCGTCGCCGATGTCCGCCAGGCTGCGAACGGTTTTCACGCCCGCCGCTTCCAGCGCAGCAAACTTCTCGTCCGCCGTGCCTTTGCCGCCTGCGATGATGGCGCCCGCGTGGCCCATACGCTTGCCTTTCGGCGCGGTCACGCCGGCGATGTAGCCGACAACCGGTTTGGTGACGTGTTCTTTGATGTAAGCTGCCGCTTCTTCTTCAGCGCTGCCGCCGATCTCACCGATCATCACGATCGCTTCGGTCTGCGGATCCTGCTGGAACATCTTCAGGATATCGATGAAGTTAGAGCCCGGGATCGGGTCGCCGCCGATGCCCACGCAGGTGGACTGGCCCAGACCGGCATCGGTGGTTTGTTTCACCGCTTCATAGGTCAGGGTGCCGGAGCGGGAAACGATGCCCACTTTGCCCGGCAGGTGGATGTGGCCAGGCATGATGCCGATTTTGCACTCGCCCGGGGTGATCACGCCAGGGCAGTTCGGCCCGATCATGCGCACGCCGGCTTCGTCCAGCTTCACTTTCACGGTCAGCATGTCCAGGGTCGGGATGCCTTCGGTGATGGTGATGATCAGTTTGATGCCGGCATCGATCGCTTCCAGGATGGAGTCTTTGCAGAACGGCGCTGGAACGTAGATGACCGAGGCAGTGGCGCCGGTCGCTTCAACCGCTTCGCGCACGGTGTTGAACACCGGCAGGCCCAGGTGCTGAGTGCCGCCTTTGCCCGGGGTTACGCCGCCAACCATTTTGGTGCCGTAAGCGATAGCTTGTTCGGAGTGGAAAGTCCCCTGGCTACCGGTGAAGCCCTGGCAAATTACCTTGGTGTTCTTATCGATTAAAATGGACATTATTTACCCTCCACTGCTGCAACAACTTGCTGAGCCGCATCAGTCAGGCTGGTCGCAGCAATGATATTCAGGCCGCTGTCCGCCAGTTTCTTGGCGCCCAGTTCGGCGTTATTCCCTTCCAAGCGCACCACCACCGGGACGTTAACGCCCACTTCGGCCACTGCGCCGATGATGCCGTCGGCGATCAGATCGCAACGTACGATACCACCGAAGATGTTAACCAGAACCGCTTTCACCTTGTCGTCGGACAGGATGATTTTGAACGCTTCGGTCACGCGCTCTTTGGTCGCGCCGCCGCCAACGTCCAGGAAGTTGGCCGGTTCGCCGCCGTGCAGTTTAACGATGTCCATGGTACCCATCGCCAGACCGGCGCCGTTAACCATGCAGCCGATGTTGCCGTCGAGGGCAACGTAGTTCAGCTCCCACTGAGCCGCACGGGATTCACGCTCGTCTTCCTGGGAAGGGTCACGCATTTCACGCAGTTCCGGCTGGCGGAACAGGGCGTTGCCGTCGGCGCCCAGTTTGCCGTCCAGGCACACCAGATCGCCCTGCTTGGTGATCACCAGCGGGTTGATCTCAACCATCGCCAGGTCACGCTCCAGGAACAGCGTCGCCAGGCCCATGAAGATCTTGGCGAACTGGCTGACTTGCTTACCGGTCAGGCCCAGTTTGAAGGCCAGCTCACGGCCCTGATAAGGCTGTGGACCCGCCAGCGGATCGATGGTCATTTTGTGGATCAGTTCAGGGGTTTCTTCCGCCACCTTCTCGATCTCCACGCCGCCTTCGGTAGACGCCATGAACACCACGCGACGGGTAGAACGATCCACGACCGCGCCCAGGTACAGTTCCTTATCGATGTCGGTCGCCGCTTCTACCAGGATCTGGTGAACCGGCTGGCCCAGCGCATCAGTCTGGTAAGTCACCAGACGCTTGCCCAACCAGGCTTCCGCGAAGGCACGGATATCTTCTTTGCTGTTGACGACTTTAACGCCGCCCGCTTTACCGCGGCCGCCAGCATGAACCTGACATTTCACCACCCACGGGCCGGAGCCGATTTTGGATGCGGCTTCTTCTGCTTCACGCGGAGTGGTACAGGCGTAACCGGTTGGTGCCGGCATGCCATACCGAGCAAACAGCTGTTTTGCCTGATATTCGTGTAAATTCATGATGTTCTATCCATTCAGTTCTGAAGGTTTTTAGCCGGACCATTATTACGCGGTAAACCGCATGGTTTTCCGGCCACATAGCACAGAGTGCGGGCGCGGCATGCCGCGCCCGGCAAGGGTTACTAGACGTCCAGCAACAGACGAGCCGGATCTTCCAGCATCTCTTTGACCGTCACCAGATAACCGACGGATTCTTTACCGTCGATCAGGCGGTGGTCATAAGACAGCGCCAGATACATCATCGGCTGGATCACCACCTGACCATTGACCGCCATTGGGCGATCTTTGATGGCGTGCATGCCCAGGATGGCGCTCTGCGGCGGGTTGATGATCGGGGTGGACATCAGGGAGCCGAATACGCCGCCGTTGGTAATGGTGAAGTTACCGCCGGTCAGCTCTTCCACGGTCAGTTTGCCGTCGCGGCCCTTAACGGCCAGCTCTTTGATTTTCTTCTCGATGTCAGCCATGCTCATGGCGTCCACATCGCGCAGTACCGGCGTCACCAGGCCGCGCGGGGTAGAAACCGCGATGCTGATGTCGAAGTAGTTGTGGTAAACCACGTCGGAACCGTCGATCGACGCGTTCACTTCCGGGAAACGCTTCAGCGCTTCAACCACCGCCTTGATGTAGAAGGACATGAAGCCCAGACGCACGCCGTGACGCTTCTCGAAGGCTTCGCCGTACTGCTTGCGCAGATCCATGATCGGCTGCATGTTGATTTCGTTGAAGGTGGTCAGCATCGCGGTGCTGTTCTTCGCTTCCAACAGACGTTCGGCGACGCGTTTGCGCAGGCGAGTCATCGGCACGCGTTTTTCGCTGCGGCCGGCCAGAGCAGGCTGCGGTGCAGCTTCAGCGGCGGCGGCCGGTTTGGCGGCGGCGCCGCCTTTGGCCAGGTGCGCTTCCACGTCTTCACGCGTGATGCGGCCACCCACGCCGGTGCCTTTGATGGCGCCGGCATCGAGATCGTGTTCGGCGATCAGGCGGCGAATCGCCGGGCTGAGCGCGTCATTGCTTTCTTCTTCCAGGCTCGCGGTAGCGCGCTGTGCAGGCGTGGCCTCTTTCTCCTGGCTCTTCTCAGCGGTCGGCTTGCCGGAGCTGTCGCCCGGACGGATGCGGCCGAGCAGCTGGCGAGACAGTACGGTCGCACCCTCTTCTTCCACGATAGCATCGAGAATGCCCGCTTCACTGGCCGGCACTTCCAACACCACTTTGTCGGTTTCGATTTCAACCAGGACTTCATCACGCTGCACGCTGTCGCCCGGTTTTTTGTGCCAGGTGGCTACGGTCGCATCGGCAACCGATTCAGGAAGGTCAGGAACCAGAATATCTACGCTACTCATTTAGCTTTCCCTTAAGTTTTTTATCATCTGCTTGCCGGCTCTCGGCCGGCAAGCGAGCGAACATTAGTCAATATTCAGCGCGTCGTTCACCAGAGCCTGCTGCTGCTTCTGGTGTACGGACATATAGCCCACCGCCGGAGAAGCGGAGGCCGGACGTCCTGCGTAACGTAAAGAAGCCCCGAACGGCACCACTTCACGGAAGTTGTGTTGGCTGCAGTACCAGGCGCCCTGGTTCAGCGGCTCTTCCTGACACCAGACGAAATCATGCACGTGCGAGTATTGCTCCAGCACGGCCTGCACGGCCTGATGCGGGAACGGATACAGCTGCTCGATACGCACGATGGCCACGTCTTTCTGCTCGTTCTTGCGACGCTGTTCCAGCAGGTCGTAGTAGACCTTGCCGGAGCACAGCACGACGCGCTTGACCGCTTTCGGATCCAAGTCGTCGATCTCGCCGATCGCCGGCAGGAAGGTGCCGTTGGCCAGTTCGTCCAGCGAAGAAATCGCCAGCGGGTGACGCAGCAGCGACTTCGGCGACATCACCACCAGCGGACGGCGCATACCGCGCAGCGCCTGACGACGCAGCATATGGTAAACCTGCGCCGGCGTGGACGGGACGCACACCTGCATGTTCTGCTCTGCGCACAGCTGCAGATAACGCTCCAGACGCGCGGAAGAGTGCTCAGGGCCCTGGCCTTCATAGCCGTGCGGCAGCAGCATCACCAGGCCGCACATACGGCCCCATTTTTGCTCGCCGGAGCTGATGAACTGGTCGATAACAACCTGCGCGCCGTTGGCGAAGTCGCCGAACTGCGCTTCCCAGATGGTCAGCGTGCGCGGTTCCGCCGTGGCGTAACCGTATTCGAACGCCAGCACCGCTTCTTCAGACAACACGGAGTCCCAGACCTTGAATTCGCCCTGGCCGCTATGGATGTTCGCCAGCGGAACGTAGACGGAACCGTTTTTCTGGTTATGCACGACCGCGTGACGGTGGAAGAAGGTACCGCGGCCGGCGTCTTCACCGGAGATGCGGATCGGGATGCCTTCATCCGCCATGGTAGCGTAAGCCAGCGTTTCGGCAGCGCCCCAGTCGAACGGCTTGTTGCCCGCCGCCATCTCGGCGCGGTCAGCGTAGATTTTCGCCACGCGCGACTGCATTTCGATCGCTTCCGGCACGGTGCTGATGCGACGTGCCAGCTCCTGCAGACGCTTCATCTCAACCTTACTCGGGTACTCTTCGTCCCACTCGTGGTTCAGGTACGGAGACCAAGTGAAGGAGTGCAGATTCATCGGACGCCATTCTTCAACCACGCAATCGCCGCGGTCGAGCGCGTCGCGGTACAGGTTGACCATTTCCGTGGCATCTTCCAGGCTGGCCACTTTCTGCTCGGTCAGAACGTCAGCGTAGATTTTGCGCGGCGTAGGGTGTTTCTTGATCTTCTGATACATCACCGGCTGGGTGGCGCTCGGCTCGTCGGCCTCGTTGTGCCCATGGCGACGGTAGCAGACCAGATCGATCATCACGTCACGCTTAAAGGTGTTACGGAAATCCAACGCCAGGCGGGTGACGAAGGCCACGGCCTCCGGATCGTCCGCGTTAACGTGGAAGATCGGCGACTGAACCATTTTGGCGATGTCGGTGCAGTATTCGGTAGAGCGCGCATCCAGCGGGTTGGAGGTGGTGAAGCCAACCTGGTTGTTGATGACGATACGCACGGTGCCGCCCACTTCGTAGCCGCGAGCCTGAGACATGTTCAGGGTTTCCTGAACCACGCCCTGGCCGGTGATGGCGGCGTCGCCGTGGATGGTGATCGGCAGTACCATGTTGCTGCGCGCTTCGTCCAGACGATCGCGACGGGCGCGTACCGAGCCCATAACCACCGGGCTGACGATCTCCAGGTGCGACGGGTTGAACGCCAGCGCCAGGTGAACCATGCCGCCTTCGGTTTCCACGTCGGAAGAGAAGCCCTGGTGATATTTCACGTCACCGGTGCCGAGGTGTTCTTTATGCTTGCCGGCGAATTCGTCGAACAGGTCGGCCGGCTTTTTGCCCAGCACGTTGATCAGCACGTTCAGACGGCCGCGGTGGGCCATGCCCAACACCACTTCGCGCGTGCCGTTCTTACCGGCGTGGCGCACCATCTCTTTCAGCATCGGCACCAGCGCGTCGCCGCCTTCCAGCGAGAAGCGTTTGGCACCCGGGAATTTGGCGCCCAGGTAACGCTCCAGGCCTTCTGCCGCGGTCAGCTCGTTCAGGAAACGGCGTTTTTCGTCGGCGGTAAAGCTGGCGCGCCCCACCACCGACTCGATGCGCTGCTGGATCCAGCGTTTCTCTTCGGTGTTGGTGATGTGCATGTACTCAGCGCCGATCGACCCGCAATAGGTCTGCTTCAGCGCGGCGTACAGATCGCCCAGCTTCATGGTTTCTTTGCCGATGGCGAAAGAGCCCACGTTGAAGGTTTCCTGGAAATCGGCTTCGGTCAGGTTGTGGTAAGCGGGATCAAGGTCAGGAACTTGCTCGCGCTGCCATAGGCCGAGCGGATCGAGGTTGGCATGCTGATGCCCGCGGAAGCGGAAGGCGTTTATCAGCTGCAGTACCTTGACCTGTTTGGCGTCGGTTTCCGGATCGGTGATGGTGGTATTGTAGCGCGCAGAGTCTTTCGCCAGGCGGCGGAAGTAATCGCGCGTTTGAGAGTGAAGCTGATCGGGTTTGACACCCGCGGTTGGTAGCTGTTGAAAAATGGAACGCCAGCTATCTTCAACGGAACCCGGATCGGTTAAGAAGTCTTCATAGAGCTGCTCTATGTAAGACTGGTTCGCGCCCGCCAGATAGGAGGAATCCAGCCAGGCCTTCATTGCGCCGTTCTGCATCATGATCCCTTAAGCTTTGAAGCTTTAGTTTTCGCCGTGGTTAACATAATTACCGTGATGAATACGGTTTGCCGTAAAACGGTTCACTCGACGTACTTGCGGCCATGACGGCCCGATACGTTCTGTTATGGACCTTGCGGTCCCTTACAAGGAACCTCTAAAAACCGGCGGAAGAACCAGGCTGCATAGCGCCGCAGCCGCGGGTCAGTTTTTAGAGGTTCCCTCCCCTATGGGATGTGCGCCGGAAAAGAGCCCGGCGCAGCATCTCATTCCGTTTATGCGCCGCGTTGCAGCAGCATGGACTTGATATGCCCGATCGCACGCGTCGGATTCAAGCCTTTAGGACATACACTGACACAATTCATAATGCTATGGCAGCGGAAAACACTAAAAGCGTCGTCCAGATCATCTAAACGTTCTTGCGTTTCCGTGTCACGGCTGTCGATCAGGAAGCGATACGCCGCCAACAGACCGGCTGGGCCGATGAACTTGTCCGGGTTCCACCAGAACGATGGGCAAGAGGTCGAGCAGCAGGCGCACAGAATGCACTCGTACAGGCCGTCCAGCTTGGCGCGCTGCTCCGGCGACTGCAGATGCTCGCGCGCCGGCGGGTTCTTGCCGTCGTTCAGCAGGTATGGCTTGATCTTTTCATACTGGGTGTAGAACTGGCCCATATCCACCACCAGATCGCGCACCACCGGCAGGCCCGGCAGCGGACGGATCACGATCTTGCCGTTGCCTTTGCGCAGCGACGAAATCGGGGTGATGCACGCCAGGCCGTTTTTACCGTTCATGTTCAGGCCATCGGAACCGCAGACGCCTTCGCGGCATGAGCGACGGAACGACAGGGTTGGGTCTTTTTCTTTCAGCTGGATCAACGCATCCAGCAGCATCATGTCGCGACCTTCTTCCGCTTCCAGGGTGTAGTCCTGCATGTGCGGCGCGTCATCGACATCCGGGTTGTAGCGATAAATGGAAAATTCGAGTTTCATCTGTCGATCTCCGCAATTAGTAAGAACGCACTTTCGGCGGGAATGCCGGGCGCAGCTTCGGTTGCATGTTCACTTCACGACGCGTCATGCTTTCCGATTGCGGCAGATACAGCGAATGGCACAGCCAGTTGGCGTCATCGCGTTCCGGGTAGTCGAAGCGGCTGTGTGCGCCACGGCTCTCGGTACGGAAGTTGGCCGACACGGCGGTGGAATACGCGGTCTCCATCAGGTTATCCAACTCCAGGCATTCGATGCGCTGGGTGTTGAACTCGCTGGAGGTATCGTCCAGGCGTGCGTTCTTCAGACGTTCACGGATCACTTTCAGTTCTTCCAGGCCCTTGGCCATCGCATCACCTTCGCGGAATACCGAGAAGTTGTGCTGCATGCAAGACTGCAGCGCTTTGCGAATTTCGACAGGGTCTTCGCCGGAACGGGTGTTGTTCCAACGGTTCAGACGGTCCAGCGAGGCTTCCACGTCGGAGTCGCTGGCGTCACGGCTCTCGCCCTGCTCTTCCAGCGATTCCTGCAGGTGCATGCCGGCGGAACGGCCGAACACCACCAGGTCGAGCAGCGAGTTGCCGCCCAAGCGGTTGGCGCCGTGCACCGATACGCAGGCGATTTCCCCCACGGCGAACAGCCCCGGGATCACCACGTCTTCGCCTTTCTCGTTCACGGTCAGCGCCTGGCCGGTCACTTTGGTCGGAATGCCGCCCATCATATAGTGACAGGTTGGGATAACCGGGATCGGCTCTTTCACCGGATCGACGTGCGCGAAGGTGCGGGACAGTTCCAGAATGCCCGGCAGACGGGATTCCAGCACGTCTTTACCCAGGTGATCCAGCTTCAGCTTGGCGTGCGGGCCCCAAGGGCCGTCGCAGCCGCGGCCTTCGCGGATTTCGATCATGATCGAACGGGCAACCACGTCGCGGCCCGCCAGATCTTTGGCGTTCGGCGCATAACGCTCCATGAAGCGCTCGCCGTGTTTGTTCAGCAGGTAACCGCCTTCGCCGCGGCAGCCTTCGGTCACCAGCACGCCCGCGCCGGCGATGCCGGTCGGGTGGAACTGCCACATTTCCATGTCCTGCACCGGCACGCCGGCGCGCAGCGCCATGCCGACACCGTCGCCGGTGTTGATGTGGGCGTTGGTGGTGGACTGATAAATACGGCCTGCGCCGCCGGTCGCCAGCACGGTGGCCTTGGCTTTGAAGTAAACCACTTCACCGGTTTCGATGCAGATAGCCGTGGTGCCGACCACCGCGCCGTCCTGGTTTTTCACCAGATCAAGCGCATACCACTCGGAGAAGATGGTGGTGTGGTTTTTCAGGTTCTGTTGGTACAGGGTGTGCAGCAGCGCGTGGCCGGTACGGTCAGCTGCGGCTGCGGTACGCGCCGCCTGCTCGCCGCCGAAGTTCAGCGATTGGCCGCCGAACGGGCGCTGATAGATGCGGCCGTCGTCCAGACGAGAGAACGGCAGGCCCATGTGTTCCAGTTCCAGAATCGCTTCCGGGCCGGTTTTACACATATATTCGATGGCGTCCTGGTCACCGATATAGTCGGAACCTTTCACCGTGTCGTACATATGCCATTCCCAGTTGTCCTCGTGGCTGTTGCCCAGCGCGACGGTGATGCCGCCCTGTGCGGACACGGTATGGGAACGGGTCGGGAAAACTTTGGACAGCAGAGCACAGGTCGAGCCCGCTTGGGAAATTTGCAGCGCGGCACGCATGCCCGCACCGCCGGCGCCGATTACGACGGCATCAAACTCTCTGACTGGCAGTTTCATTTAAGCACCCCACACTACGATTGTTCCGTACAGTAAATAGACCAGTAACGCGACCACGACAGCCAGCTGCAACACCAGGCGAACCGCCAGCGGCTTGACGTAGTCCGTCAGCACCTGCCACAGCCCGATCCAGGCGTGCACCAGAATCGACAGCAAGGTCAGCAGAGTGAACACTTTCGTAATGGAAGTGGCGAAGAAACCGCGCCAGATGTCATAAGTGAGTTCCGGGGCCGTGACGAAAAAGCCCAGGATATACAGGACGTACAGGGTGATGATGATAGCGGAAGCGCGCAGCAGCAGCCAATCGTGCACGCCGTTGCGCCCTAATGCAGAAACGTTGTTTACCATACGAGGACTCCAGCCAGAACTGACAGCACGACGGTCAGACCGATCGCCACCTGGGCGGAACGGGTACCGGCGGCCAAACTCTCTTCGATGTAGCCAAAATCCATTAACAAGTGACGGATGCCACCGCAAATGTGATAGGCCAGCGCCGTGAGGATGCCCCAGAATATGAATTTGACGATGAAGCTATTCATGATGGCGGCCGCCTGCAGGAACCCCTCTTGGGAAGAGAGTGACAGGCCCAGCAGCCAGAGGAGGATACCCACGGCAACGAAGGTAATTACGCCAGAGACTCGGTGTAAGATAGACGCTATCGCAGTTACAGGGAACCGGATCGTTTGCAGATCCAAGTTGACAGGTCGTTGTTTTTTCACGTATTTGCCCACACAGCTCTTATTATTTTCCTTCCTCCGGGCCTGGGCGGGGATCAGACAGCGTTAAGAGCCTAAAACCCTTACACGTCACGCGCTCAAACATCAACATCCTCTGTGCTCAAACGGCGCGCATTTATAACGCTGGGTGCTCCTACTTCAGGGTAATCCGGAGACCTGGCGGCAGTATAGGAGGATCACATTCTGATTACAATTCTCATACAACCGCTTTGATAACATTTCCCCCGAACAGTGATTCAGATCACGGATTTCACAATTAGTGCAAAATTAATTATCTGATTTGACAAGAGATCAACATTTCCATTACATATAGGGGCACAAACGGTCCTATGATGCGCTATGGGTCAGCAGATACACTTCCCCCCGGGTTCGAGTTATGCAACAGTGTATTTGACGAACCTATCCCAATAGCCGTTGTTTCCCGCTCGATTTTGCCGGCGTCAAAAAGCAAATAAAGCAAATAAAAACAGATTATTGGGATAGGTTCACATCTCTTCGAACAGCTCATAGGTAAGATTAACAGACTATAACGAATTACTATGAATCGTTAACAACTGGTCACCCGTCTCGTTCGCCTGGTCAGCACTCTGTACCCTACCCGCGCACAGTTGCGCAGTCGCTCACAGAGTTAGCGTCCGCACCATTTTTTTGCGGGCAACCTGCAGAGATTTAAGGTATTTCAGTTGTTAGTGGTTTTTAAAATAAGGCGCTAAGGAGACAGTAAATGACTGATAAGAAAGCGACGCTAACCATTAACGACAGCGAAGCTCCGATCGAACTGGGCGTATTGACACCGACACTGGGCCCTGATGTCCTCGATGTCCGCGCTCTGGGTTCCAAAGGTTATTTCACATTTGATCCCGGCTTTACCTCCACCGCTTCTTGCGAATCCAAGATTACCTTCATCGACGGCGACAAAGGCGTGCTGCTGCACCGCGGCTTCCCTATCGAGCAACTGGCGAAAGAATCTTCCTATCTGGAAGTGTGCTACATCCTGCTGTACGGCGAGACCCCAACGCCGGAAGAGTTCGAGACCTTCAAGACGACCGTCACCCGCCACACCATGATCCACGACCAGATCACCCATCTGTTCCGTGGCTTCCGTCGCGACTCGCACCCGATGGCGGTGCTGTGCGGCGTGACCGGCGCGCTGGCGGCGTTCTACCATGATGCGCTGGACGTCAACAACGAGCGTCACCGTGAAATCACCGCGTTCCGCCTGCTGTCCAAAATGCCGACAGTGGCCGCGATGTGCTACAAATATTCCCTGGGCCAGCCGTTCGTTTACCCGCGCAACGATCTGTCCTATGCCGGCAACTTCCTGCACATGATGTTCGCTACCCCGTGCGAAGAGTACGTGGTGAACCCGGTACTGGAACGCGCTATGGACCGCATTCTGATCCTGCACGCCGACCATGAGCAGAACGCCTCTACCTCGACCGTGCGCACCGCCGGCTCTTCCGGCGCCAACCCGTTCGCCTGCATCGCGGCCGGTATCGCCTCCCTGTGGGGACCGGCGCACGGCGGCGCCAACGAAGCGGCGCTGAAAATGCTGGAAGAGATCAAGACCGTCGAGCACATTCCGGAATTCATCAAGCGCGCCAAGGACAAGAACGACTCCTTCCGCCTGATGGGCTTCGGCCACCGCGTGTACAAGAACTACGATCCGCGCGCCACCGTGATGCGCGAAACCTGTCACGAAGTGCTGAAAGAGCTGAACAAGAAGGACGACAATCTGCTGCAGGTCGCGATGGAGCTGGAACACATCGCGCTGAACGACCCGTACTTCATCGAGAAGAAACTGTACCCGAACGTCGACTTCTACTCCGGCATCATCCTGAAGGCGATGGGCATTCCTTCTTCCATGTTCACCGTGATCTTCGCCATCGCGCGCACCATCGGCTGGATCGCCCACTGGAACGAAATGCACGACGAAGGCATCAAAATTGCCCGTCCGCGTCAGCTGTACACCGGCTATGCCGAGCGTGATTTCAAATCCCAGCTGAAAAACAAGTAAGCCGCTTTCCCGGCTGAAACCGCACAGCGCCGCCCCTTCGGGCGGCGCTTTTTTTTGGTTATCTCTGGCAGCCCGGGCACCAATAAAACGGCCGCGACGACAGTTCGGTACGCACGATCATCCCACCGCAGCGTTCGCAGGGCTCGCCGCTGCGATGAAATACCTTGAAGCGAAACAGCGCGCCGTGATGCCGGTTGTCATCCGCCTGCCCGCGCGTCTGGTAGGAAAGGCGCGGCACCGCCAGCAATGCCTCCGCCAGGCGGCGCAGCGCTTCTGGCGTCAGATCCTGCGGTTTGTGCTGCGGCGCCAGTTCGGCCTGCCACAGGATTTCGGCGCGCAGATAATTGCCCAATCCGGCAAGAAACGCCTGGTCGAGCAGCATGCCCCCCAGCTGCCTGCGGCGAAAACGCGGCGTCAGCAACCGCTCCGCCACATCGTCTACCGTCAGCGACATGTCCAACACGTCAGGGCCGATGCGTTGCAAAAACGGGTGTTGCTCTATTTCCACGCGCGGCCCGACGGTAATGTCGGAAGCGCTGTAGAGCAATATCGCGCTGCGGGCGGTTTCCAGCCGCACCCGCAGATCGCGCTTGGTCTCCGGCGTCTCCCCTGCCGCCGCCACTTTCCACACGCCGTACAGCTGGTTATGGCTGTACATTGTCAGCCCATTGGAGAAATGGGTCAGCAGCGCCTTGCCGCGCGGCTCAATGGCGACGATACGCTCGCCGAGCAGACGCTGGCGATAGTGTTTCAGCTGGGGAAAAGCGAAATCGACGGCGGTCAGCGGCTGATCGATCACCGCCGCCGCCAGTTTGTCCGCCGCCCGGCGAATCTCCGGTCCTTCCGGCATAGACCACTCCTTGCATAGACCCGGCGCAGCCCGATGCGCCGGGGATGACATGATTAATGTGTCGCGCCGCCCACCACTTTCAGATCGTGTTCCACCTGCAAAGCGATGGAAACGGCCAACTCCAATGCAAACAGCACCGTCGAGGCCGCCATGCTCGGCGCACCGGGGTGTGCCGCCGCCTGTTCCGGCAGGTACGGGATATGGATAAACCCGCCCTTGACCTCGCGCTGGCCGCTCAAACGGTGCAGCAGGCCATACATGACATGGTTGCACACATAGGTGCCGGCAGTCTGCGAAACGGCGGCCGGAATGCCGGCCTCGCGCATCGAACTGACCATCGCTTTAATCGGCAAGGTACTGAAATAGGCCGCCGGACCGCCGGCGACGATCGGCTCGTCCACCGGTTGCTGCCCCTGATTGTCGGGGATACGCGCGTCGTCGACGTTGATCGCCACCCGTTCAATCGTGATGTCGGTACGGCCGCCGGCCTGGCCGATAGCCAGCACCATCACCGGCTGCACCTCGTCGATCGCCGCATTGAGCGCGTCCAGCGCCGCGCCGAACACGCACGGCAGCTGGCGCGCCACGATGCGCGTGCCGACCAGCTCCATATCATTGAGCTGCTTCACCACTTCCCAGGAGGGATTGAGGCGCTCGCCGCCAAACGGCTCAAAGCCGGTAATCAATACTTTTTGCATCCTTACTCCTACAGGAACATCAGGAAATACAGCAGGAACACGTTAACCAACAGCAGCAGCACGCCGGTCGGCACCTGTGCCTTGATCACCGCATTCTTGTCCGGCAGCTCCAGCAGCGCCGCCGGCACGATGTTGAAGTTCGCCGCCATCGGCGTCATCAGGGTGCCGCAATAGCCGGAGAACATGCCGATCGCCGCCATCACCGCCGGGTTACCGCCGTGTTGCAGCACCAGGATCGGAATGCCGATACCGGCGGTAACGATCGGGAAAGCGGCGAAGGCGTTGCCCATCACCATGGTCAGCACCGCCATACCGATAGCGTAGACTGCCACGGCGATAAAGCGGTTATCGACCGCCAGATACTCCTGGGTCAAATGCGAGATCGCGGTGCCGACGCCCGCGACGGTAAACAGCAGCCCCAACGTGGCGAGGAGCTGCGGCAGAATGAACGCCCAGCCGATCGAATCCAGCAAACGCCGCGCTTCCTGCACCGGCTGCAGCGCCTTCTCGTGGGTCATTTTCACCGCGATCGCCAGGCCAATCAGGCAACCAACGGTCATCGAGAACAGGGTGATCAGCGTCGCGTGGTTGCCGCTGCCGAACACCGCGCTTTGCAATGCCGGCACGTTGTTGAACAGCAGCACGCCGATCACCGTCACCACCGGGATCGCCAGAGCGGGGATAAACAGCTTGTTGCCCAGGCGCTTGGCGCTGGCCTCGCGCTCCTGCGGCGTCCGCTGGTGATAGCTGCCGAGGCGCACGCCGCCGAAGCCGGCAATCAGGGCCATCACCACCACCACCCCGCCAACGATGATATGCAGCACGCGTTTTTCGTTGCTGCCCTCGCCCAGCACGTCGCCCAACAGGCGGTAAGTCCAGTCGCCGACCAGGAACACCAGGCCGTACAGCCCCCAAAACAGCCCGGTGGTGATGCGGCGCGGGTTGGCGCGATCGCGGAAGGACATCACCGCCACAATCAGCAGCACCGCACCGGCCAGCCAGTAGAGGTATTGTTGCTGGAAGTTCATCGTGCCTCCCCCTTCGCCTGCAGCGCCGCCTGATTCAGCTGCGCCAGCTCAGCGCTCAGCCGTTTATCCATTCGATACAGCCGGAACGCGTGGATCAGGAAAGCGAAAATCGCGGTCGGAATGCCCCACAGCGCAATATGCAGCGGCTCGGTCTGAATGCCGCCGGACTCCAGCATAAAGTTGTGCATGAAGATGATCGCGCCGAAGGCCACGAAGATATCTTCGCCGAAGAACAGCCCGACGTTGTCGGTCGCGGCCGACATGGCGCGCAGACGGTGGCGCGTGCGCTCCGGCAGCTCGCCGTAGCGGTTTTCCGTCGCCCCTTCCGCCATCGGCGCCAGCAGCGGCCGCACCATCTGCGGATGCCCGCCCAGGCTGGTCAGTCCCATCGCCGCGGTAATCTCGCGCACGAACAGGTACACGATCAGCAAACGGCCGGCAGTGGCGCTTTTGATCTTGGCGATCCACGCCTGCGCCCGCTCTTTCAGCCCGTGGCGTTCCAGCAGGCCAATCACCGCCAGCGGCAGCAGCAGGATCAGCGGCAGGTTACGGGTGTTGAGAAAGCCCTCGCCGAGCTTTTCCAGAATGACGTCCAGCGGCATCAGCGCCGCCAAACCGGTGATGATGCCGGCGGCGATCACCACCAGCACCGGGTTGAAACGCAATACAAATCCGACCACGATGGCGGCGATGCCAATCAGTGGCCAGAGATTCACGGCCTGTTCCATAGTCTTCCCTCGATATTTTCTAATAGTTTTTTGCTTGTGATGTTGTGTCTTGCTTTACTGCTCCGCGCTGACGCGGATCCCCTGCTGAACAAAACTGTCCCGCAGCTTGCGCGCATACGCCAGCGCATGCTCGCCGTCCCCATGCAGGCAGACGGTTTCCGCCTGAACGGCGGCCCAGACGCCATCCACGCTGCGCACCCGGTGATGGCGCACCATCTCCAGGGTTTGCGCCAGCGCCTGTTCGTCATCTTCGATCAACGCCCCCGGCAAACCGCGCGGCACCAGCGTGCCGTCGGCCTGATACCCGCGATCGGCGAATACCTCCTGCCGGGTGGTCAGACCGAGTTTTTCCCCGGCGCGGATCAGCTCACTGCCGGCCAGCCCCACCAGCCGCAGTGCCGGATCGACCGCCTGCACCGCCCGGGCGATCGCTTCCGCCAGCGCCGGCTCAACCGCCGCCTGGTTGTACAGCATGCCGTGCGGCTTAACGTGCACCATCACCCCGCCCTCGGCGCGGGCGATGGCCGCCAGCGCCCCGAGCTGATACACCACCTGTGCGTACACCGTTTCCGGCGGCAGCTGCATGCGGGTGCGGCCGAAGTTCTCCCGATCGGGAAAACTCGGGTGGGCGCCGATCGCCACGCCGTACTGCAATGCCCAGCGCACCGACTGACGCATGGTCTGCGCATCGCCGGCGTGAAAGCCGCAGGCGATGTTGGCCGAGCTCACCAATTGCAACAGCGCCTGGTCGTTGGCGCAGCCTTCGCCGAGATCGGCGTTCAAATCAACGATCATGTAACCCCCAGGCAATCTGTCGAAGGAAGAGATCCTGCTCAGCCTTGGCGCGCTGCGCCTCCGTCAGTGAGCAGAGAACGAAGTGGATCGGTTCGCCGAGACGGATCTGCGCCAAGTGGTAGAGATCGGCCTCGATCACGCAGGCGATACGCGGGTAACCGCCGGTGGTTTGCGCATCGGCCATCAGCACGATCGGCTGGCCGTTGTGCGGCACCTGCACCACGCCGGGCAGCAGGCCGTGCGACAACATCTCGCGATCGGTGGTGCGCTCCAGCGGCGTGCCGCCGTGCAGACGGTAGCCCATACGGTTGCTCTGCGGGCTGAGCGGCCAAGCGGTGCGCCAGAACGTGTCCTGCGCCTCTTCGCTGAATTCGGCGTACTCCGGCCCCGGCAGCGCGCGGATGCGGTTGGTGAACAGCAGCTGCTTCACGCCACAGCGGTGTTGCGGCAGCGCGGTGGATTTACCCAGCGGCAGCCGATCGCCATCCTTCAGGTTACGGCCTTCGTGGCCGCCAAAGGCGGCTTTCATATCGGTGCTGCACGAGCCCAGCATTTCCGGCACGGCGATGCCGCCCGAGATCGCCAGGTAGCTGCGCATGCCGCGTTTCGGTGTGCCCAGCGCCAACCGCTGCCCCTTTTTCACCGGGTAGCGCCAGCCGGTCCACAGCGGCTTGCCGTCCAACTGCGCGTCGCAGCCGGCGCCGGTCAGGGCGATCCAGCCAGGGCGAGTAAACTCGGCGCTGAACTGGCCGAGGGTGATCTCCAGCCCGGCGGCCTCAGGCGCATTGCCCACCAGCAGGTTAGCGATCTTCAACGCCGGTTGATCCAGCGCCCCGCCGGTGCTGATGCCCAGGCGGCGGAATCCCTCGCGGCCCAAATCCTGCACCGTGGTATAGATGCCGGCACGCAGAATAATCAGCATACGCCCTCCTTCTGCGGCACGAAGCGCACGTTATCGCCCGGGCGCAGCAGCGTCGGCGGCATTTCATGCGGATTGAACAGCGCCAGCGGCGTGCGGCCGATCAGCTGCCAGCCGCCGGGCGTCACCAGCGGATAGATGCCGGTCTGGCCGCCGCCGATGCCGACGGAGCCGGCCGCCACCGCCAGACGCGGCTCAGCGCGGCGCGGCGTCGCCAGCTGTTCCGGCATGCCGCCCAAATAGGAGAAGCCCGGCTGAAAGCCGAGGAAATAGACCACGTAGGCTGCCGCCGCGTGGCATTCCACTACCTGCCGCGGCGTCATGCCGGTATGGCGCGCCACGTCATCCAGATCGGGGCCTTGCTCCCCGCCGTAGACCACCGGAATATCCACCTGGCGCGATTCCGGCGTCAGGCTCTCTTTGCTTTCCCAACCTTGCTGCAGCAATGCGAGCATCGCTTCGGCGTCGGCCTGCGGCGTATGCAGCAACAGCGTCAGGTTATTCATCCCCGGCACCACTTCCCGCACGTCGGGGTGGTGATTCAGCTTTTCCGCCAGCGCCCAGATGCGCTGCTGGCTCGGTAAGGTCACCGGCGGCGACAGTTCAAGCACTACCGCTCTTTCACCCAACAGGTAATAACGTGCTTGTTGCACCCTTATTCTCCTTATTATTATCGCGATGAAAAACACACCAGTTATGCGTGACGCGGCCCCGGCTGTCAATAGAACGCAACCATAAGGAAAATAAGGAAATAGCGCGGTAAAAGGATTCAGCCGGCGCACAGGCCGGCTGGATCCGGGGAAGAAAAAAATCAGGCGGGATTCGGGATATCGATAAAGGTCACATCAAAGCCGTGGTGCTGCGCCAGCCAGTCGCCCAGCGCCTTCACGCCGCCGCGCTCGGTGGCGTGGTGGCCGGCGGCGAAGAAATGCACGCCCATTTCGCGCGCGCTGTGAATGGTCTGCTCAGACACTTCACCGCTGATGAACGCATCGACGCCGAAGCGCGCCGCGCTGTCGATAAAACCCTGGCCGCCACCGGTGCACCAGGCCACCCGGCGAATGTGCTCAGGCGCGTTATCGCCGCAGTGCAGCACCGCGCGCCCCAGCCGGCTCTCGATACGCTGCTGCAGCGCTTCGCCGGTCAGCGGCTGTTCAAATTCGCCGTGCGGCACCAGCGGCTCGACGTCGCCAATCACCCGAATGCCCAGCGCCTGCGCCAGCTGCGCGTTGTTGCCCAGCACCGGATGCGCGTCCAGCGGCAGGTGGTAGCCGTACAGGTTGATATCGTGGGTCAGCAGCGTTTTCAGGCGGTTGCGCTTCATGCCGCGCACCGTCGGCGCCTCGTTTTTCCAGAAATAGCCGTGGTGCACGATAATCGCGTCGGCCTGATGCGCCACCGCGGCGTCCAGCAGCGCCTGACAGGCGGTGACGCCGGTCACGATGCGCTGCACGTGCGGGCGGCCTTCTACCTGCAATCCGTTGGGGGCGTAGTCCTGAAACGCCGCGGCGTTCAGTTCCGTGTTGATCAGTTGTTCCAGATCGAGGTTACGCATTCTCTTCTCTCTTCATAGTCAAAATGTCCGCCGGTCGCCCTGCGCCATCAGGATGAATTTCACGCCCAGATCATTGCCCTGCGCCAGCTGCTGCGCAATGGCGGCGCGCGTGTCTTCGCCCTGTTTCAGGCTGGGCTTGATGTGGCTGATCACCACCGGCAAACCGTTCAGCGAGCCATCGCCGCCGCTGTACTGCGTCAGGTTCTTCAGCTCCTTCAGCAGCCAGGCCGGCGTCAAATGGCCGTACAGATGTTTATCTTCCACCCCGTTAGGGTAAGAGGTTTCAATAATCATGCCTTTGAGCTTCTTCTGCTCGACAAGCGGCCCCAGCGCGCGCCAGACGGTATCGAGATCGCGCGACTGCTCCACCTTGTCCGGCCCGGTATCGCCGAAGTAGGCGAAGAACTCGTTGCCGTTGGAAATCAGCAGCATCGACGACGGATAGCGATCGTGGCTGAGCGGGTACATCACGCCGGTCAACCCGGTCAGGCCGAGGGTAAACCGCTGCTGCGGCCGCACCGTTTGCAGCCGGTAAGTGCCCAGCCGCGAGCCGTTGCCGGCATCGGTAAAGTTCGGCCACGCCTTCCAGTTGAAGTAGTGATTACGCAGGGTCAGTACGGTGTCCGCCTGGGCGTAAACGGTTTTTTTATTGTCCTCGGGCGAGCCGACGATCAGCCCCGCCACATGGTCCAGATGACCGTGGCTGATAAAGTAGCTGCCGATCAACTGCCGGAACACATAGCCCTGCGGCGTGTAAGGCGCGGCCAGCTCGGGCGTCACCTGCGGGAAGCTGCCCTTCTCCAGCCCTTTGGCGATGCCCGGCAGCAGCGAACCGGCGTCCAGCGCCACATACCGTGGCTGATTGTCGCTGCGGATCAGGTAGGAGGTCAGGTTGCCGTCGCTGACGCCGCCGTCGACGCCGAGCGCCACCACGTCAAAGCCGGCGATCACCAGCGCCGAATAGCCGCTCAGGCACAGGGCCAGCACCTTTTTCATCATTGCATCGCTCCTTGCAGTTGCCTCAAGACTCTCCCCGTTTTGCCGCCTCGAACGCCGCCAACGTCTCCAGGCGGGCTTGCTTATGGTCGACGATCGGCAGCGGGTAGTTCAGCGTGCATCGCTGCTTTTCCGCCCAGCGATGGGGATGATGGATGTCATTGTCAGGCACATCCGCCAGTTCCGGCAACCATTTACGGATAAAAGTGCCTTGTGGATCAAAACGTTCACCCTGAGTCGTCGGGTTGAAGATGCGGAAATACGGCGCGGCGTCGGTGCCGGTGGAGGCCGCCCACTGCCAGCCGCCGTTGTTGGCCGCCAGATCCCCATCCAGCAGTTGCGACATGAAATAGCGCTCCCCGGCGCGCCAGTCGATCAGCAGATCCTTCACCAGAAAACTGGCGCTGATCATGCGCAGCCGATTGTGCATCCAGCCGGTGGCATTCAGCTGGCGCATGGCGGCATCGACGATCGGGTAGCCGGTCTCACCCCGCTGCCAGGCCTGCAGCTTCACCACGTCATCGCACCAGCGCACTTTGTCCGTCCAGGCGATAAACGGCCGATGGCGGCACAGATCGGGATAGGCCACCAGCAGATGGCGATAGAACTCGCGCCAAATCAGCTCGTTGAGCCAGGCGAAGGCACCGCTTTCGCGATCTTCCAGCAGCTGCGGGCATTCGGCGCGCAGGCGATTGAAGCACTGGCGCGGCGACAGCACGCCGATCGCCAGATAAGGCGACAGGCTGCTGGTGCCGGCGAGGGCCGGCAGATCGCGCTGCCGGAGGTAATCCTGCACCTGCTCGCGGCAAAAGGCGCGCAGCCGCTGCAACGCGGCCTCCTCGCCGGCGGGATAGCCATCCCCAGTCTCCGCCGTGGGGTAATCGAACGCCGCCGGCGCCTCAGGCGCAGGCAACGCGCCACCGGCGCGGATCTTCGGCGCCGGCAGGCAACTCACGTCGGACTCGGTCAGGCGCTGAAGAAAGGCGTTGCGAAACGGCGTATAGACCTTGTACATCTCGCCGCCGCCGGTGAGCACGCTGCCCGGCGGCAACAGCAGGCTGTCATCGAAACCGTGGCACCTCACCCGGCCGCTCAACCGCTGTTCCAGCCTCGCATCGCGCCGCCGTTCGTTCAGTTCGTATTGGCAATTGTAAAACAGCGCATCCACCTGCTCTCGCTCGCAATAGTCCGCCAGCCAGTCAATCGACGCGGCAAAGTCCGCACAGGAATGGCAATGCAGTGCAATGCCCTTGTGCGCCAACGCTTGCTGCACCGCCTGCAGGCTGGCGTGGATCAGCGCCGCCTGCCGCGGCGCCATCTCATGTTGCCGCCACTGCTGCGGGGTGGCGATAAACACCGCCAGCACCCGGGCTTCAGGATCGCTGCAGGCGGCGTGCAGTGCTTTGTTGTCGGTGATACGCAGATCGTTACGCAACCAGACCAGATGCGTGGTCATAAAACTCCTTGTCAATCAATGGCCGTAACGCAAACGCAGCGCCTCCGGATAAGGTTCGAAATAGCGTTGTTCTGCCAGATAGCGATCGGGGTATTCCGCCATGTAATGCTTGAGCAGCGCGATCGGTGCCAACAGCGGCTGCATGCCCTGCCGGTAGCGGTCGATCAGGTGCGCCAGCTCCTGACGCTGCGCCGTACTGAGTTGACGGCGGAAATAGCCCTGCACGTGCATCAACACGTTGGTGTGATTGCGGCGCGTCGCCTTGTGCGCCAACAGCGCCATCAGGCGGCTGCGGTATTCCACGGCGAAGGCCTCCAGCGAATCCCAGCGGTGAATATCGGCGACGAAGCGCCCCAGCTCGCGGTACGCCGGCTGCGAATGCGCCAGCAGCGACAGCTTGTAGCGGCTGTGAAACGCGATCAGCCCGCCGCGGGTCAGCCCCTGACGCCACAGCATGTTCAGTTCGTACAACGCGTACACCCGCTCGATAAAGTTTTCCCGCAATGCCGCATCCTGCAATCGTCCGTCCTCTTCCACCGGCAGCCACGGCATCTGGCGCAGCAGTTCGGCAGTAAACAACCCGACGCCGTTTTTACGCGAGTCCTTGCCGTTTTCGCTGTAGACCCGCACCCGCTCCAGGCCGCAGCTCGGTGACTTGGCGCAGACGATGTACCCGCACAGATGCTGCAAGGCCGCCACGCGCTGCGCGGAGAAGCCGCGCATCTCCTCGGTCAAATCCACGCCGGCGTCGTTGCTGTAGCGCATCGCCGGCCACGGCTGCGCCTGTTTCACCAGGCGCAGCGCCGGGCGCGGCGTAGGCAGGCCGATCGCCATTTCCGGGCAAACGGGCTCAAAGCGCACATAGGGCGCCAACTGCTCCACAGCAAAGGCCAGCCGCTTGTGGCCGCCGTCGAAACGCACCGCGTCGCCCAGTAAACAGGCGCTGATGCCGATAGGGATCTTGTCGCTCATACCGCTCTCCCGTGTTGTTGGCCGATGAGGAAAGTGTAGAAGAATGGCTTGCCGAATACGACCTTGCGCTTGATAGGGGCGGCTATAGGCATAAAAAAACCCCCGCCGCAGGGCGAGGGTTCTTCGTGAATCAGCAGTGGATCAGTAGAAATCGCAGGACGCCAGTTCCGCCTGCTGCAGCCAGACCGGCTTATCGCTGGTTTTTGACCAGACGCGGTGCAGGTAGCTGTAAAAACGCCCGCGATCGCTGCGGAACAGCATCACCGGCAGGGCCAAAATGCCCGCGATAACCACTGCGCTGCGGCGCAGGAGAATCCGATGCAATGAATAAGCGTGATAGGTAGTAGACATGCGAACCTCCTTAAAAACGCCTGCCGTTGATTTGTCAGGGAAAACGGCGTCGGCGTATCAAATGAACAATCGGTAATTTGGTAACTGGACAAAATTTTAGCGCACTTGATGAAAGTTTACTACTCATCCGACCACTAAATCGCACAAAAAATCGCTAATCGCCGCAGCGATCCGTAATTTTGTTACAGCCAAGTTAATTTTTAACTAAACATGGGTTACATTGTGGTTATTATCCGGTTCATTATTTCCCGCTTGCGCCCGTCCTCACTCCCCATCAGGGGCAATCTCGCCACCGGCCTGATGGTTGACACGCCCAATTTCCGCTGAAATTTCAGCCATTTTTATACTTTTTTTACACCCGCCTGCGCGATTTTTTCATCTTCTTTCTACCCCGCTCCCTACACTGCCTCTATCAAAAACAACACCTCTGGAGGTGTCCCGTGAGTTTCAGCGTTATTGGTGGTGCGCTGTTGGTCCTGCTGCTGTTGGCCTATCTGGTCTACGCCCTGTTTAACGCGGAGGATTTCTGATGGCGGCTTCAGCCTTTTTACTGATCGCCAGCTTCCTGCTGGTGCTTCTGCTGCTGGCCCGTCCGCTGGGCGGCTTTATGGCGCGCCTGATCGAAGGTGAGCCGCTGCCTGCGCTGCGCGGGGTGGAAGCCGGCGTCTGGCGCGCCTGCGGCATCCGCGCCACCGAGATGAACTGGTGGCAATACGCGCTGGCGATCCTGGCGTTCAACCTGCTCGGCCTGGCGCTGCTGTTCGCCCTGCTGATGACGCAGGGCTCGCTGCCGCTCAATCCGCAAGGCTTCCCGGGCCTCTCCTGGGATCTGGCGCTCAACACCGCCGTCAGCTTCGTCACCAACACCAACTGGCAGGCCTACAGCGGCGAAAGCGCCCTCAGCTATTTCAGCCAGATGGCCGGGCTGGCGGTGCAGAACTTCGTCTCCGCCTCCACCGGTATCGCCGTGGCCTTTGCGCTGATCCGCGCCTTTACCCGCCGCGCCGGCAAGACCGTCGGCAACGCCTGGGCCGATCTGTTCCGCATCACGCTGTATGTGCTGCTGCCGATCGCGCTGCTGATCGCCCTGTTCTTCGTCAGCCAGGGCACGCTGCAAAACTTCCTGCCTTACTTGCACGTCACCACGCTCGAAGGCGCGCAGCAGACGCTGCCGATGGGGCCGGTGGCCTCGCAGGAAGCGATCAAGATGCTCGGCACCAACGGCGGCGGCTTCTTCGGCGCCAACTCGGCGCACCCGTTCGAGAACCCGACCGTGCTGACCAACTTCGTACAGATGCTGGCCATCTTCCTGATCCCCTGCGCGCTGTGCTTCTCCTTCGGCCAGTTGGCCGGTGAAAACCGCCAGGGCCATGCGCTGATCTGGGCGATGGCGCTGATCTTCGTGGTGGCGGTGGTAGTGGTGATGGTCGCCGAACTGGCGGGCAACACGCACCTGAGCGCGCTGGGCGCCGACAGCAACATCAATATGGAAGGCAAAGAGTCGCGCTTCGGCATTCTTGCCACCAGCCTGTTCTCGGTGGTGACCACCGCCGCGTCCTGCGGGGCGGTTAACGCCATGCACGACTCTTTCACCGCGTTGGGTGGCATGGTGCCGATGTGGCTGATGCAGATCGGTGAGGTGGTGTTCGGCGGCGTCGGCTCCGGCCTGTACGGCATGCTGCTGTTCGTGCTGCTGACGGTGTTTATCGCCGGTCTGATGATTGGCCGCACCCCGGAATATCTGGGCAAGAAAATCGACGTTTACGACATGAAAATGACCGCGCTGGCGATCCTGGTCACGCCGACGCTGGTGTTGCTGGGCAGCGCGCTGGCCATCGGCACCGACGCGGGCCGCGCCGGCATCCTCAACCCGGGCGCCCACGGCTTCAGCGAAGTGCTGTACGCCCTGTCCTCCGCCGCCAACAACAACGGCAGCGCCTTCGCCGGGTTGAGCGTCAATACGCCGTTCTACAACCTGCTGTTGGCCTTCGCCATGTTTGTCGGCCGCTTCGGGGTGATCTTGCCGGTGCTGGCGATCGCCGGTTCGCTGAGCGCCAAACAACGCCAACCAGCGGGCAACGGCACCCTGCCGACCTATGGGCCGCTGTTTATCGGCCTGCTGATCGGCACCGTGCTGCTGGTGGGCGCGCTGACCTTCGTGCCGGCGCTGGCGCTGGGCCCGGTGGCCGAGCATTTGCAGCTTTGGTTGGCAAACTAACCGACGTCACAGAGAGAGAATAAGAGATGACTCGCAAACAACGTGCGCTGTTTGAACCGGCCCTGGTGCGCACCGCGCTGATCGATGCGGTGAAAAAACTGGACCCTCGCGTTCAATGGCGCAACCCGGTGATGTTCGTGGTGTATATCGGCAGCATTCTGACCACCGCCATCTGGCTGGCGATCCTCACCGGCCAAACCGACGGCGCCGCCGCCTTTACCGGCAGCGTCGCCCTGTGGCTGTGGTTCACCGTGCTGTTCGCCAACTTCGCGGAAGCGCTGGCCGAAGGGCGAAGCAAGGCCCAGGCGGAAAGCCTGAAGGGCACCAAGAAAACCAGCTGGGCGAAAAAGCTGGCCGGCCCGCGCCGCGACGGCGCCACGGAGAAAGTGGCCGCCGAAAGCCTGCGCAAGGGCGATATCGTGCTGGTAGAAGCCGGCGACACCGTCCCGTGTGACGGCGAAGTGCTGGAAGGCGGCGCCTCGGTGGATGAAAGCGCCATCACCGGTGAATCCGCGCCGGTGATCCGCGAGTCCGGCGGCGACTTCTCCTCGGTCACCGGCGGTACTCGCGTTCTGTCCGACTGGTTGGTGGTGCAGTGCAGCGTCAACCCGGGGGAAACCTTCCTCGATCGCATGATCGCCATGGTGGAAGGCGCCAAACGCCGCAAAACGCCCAACGAGATCGCGCTGACTATCCTGCTGGTGGCGCTGACCATCGTGTTCGTCCTGGCCACCGCCACCCTGTTCCCGTTCTCGCAATACAGCGTGGAAGCGGCCGGCAGCGGCAGCGTGGTCACCATCACCGTGCTGGTCGCGCTGCTGGTCTGTCTGATCCCCACCACCATCGGTGGCCTGCTGTCCGCCATCGGCGTGGCCGGGATGAGCCGCATGCTCGGCGCCAACGTGATCGCCACCAGCGGCCGTGCGGTGGAAGCCGCCGGCGACGTGGACGTGCTGCTGCTGGATAAAACCGGCACCATCACGCTGGGCAACCGCCAGGCTTCGGAGTTCCTGCCGGCGCCGGGCGTGAAAGAGCAAGAGCTGGCGGATGCCGCGCAGCTGGCCTCGCTGGCGGACGAAACGCCGGAAGGCCGCAGCATCGTGGTGTTGGCCAAACAGCGATTCAACCTGCGCGAACGCGATCTGCAGGCACTGAACGCCACCTTCGTGCCCTTCTCCGCCCAGACCCGCATGAGCGGCGTCAACGTGCAGGAGCGCATGATCCGTAAAGGCGCAGTGGATGCCATTCGCCGTCACGTCGAATCCAATCAGGGGCACTTCCCGCGGGCGGTGGACGATCTGGTGGAAAGCGTGGCGCGCACCGGCGGCACGCCGCTGGTGGTGGCGGAAGGCGCCCGGGTGCTGGGCGTGGTGGCGCTGAAGGATATCGTCAAGGGCGGTATCAAGGAACGCTTCAATGAGCTGCGCAAGATGGGCATCAAAACGGTGATGATCACCGGCGATAACCCGCTGACCGCGGCGGCGATCGCCGCCGAAGCCGGGGTGGACGATTTCCTGTCGGAAGCCACGCCGGAAGCCAAGCTGGCGCTGATCCGCCAGTACCAGGCGGAAGGCCGCCTGGTGGCGATGACCGGCGACGGCACCAACGACGCCCCGGCGCTGGCACAGGCCGATGTGGCGGTGGCGATGAACTCTGGCACCCAGGCCGCCAAAGAGGCGGGCAACATGGTCGATCTGGATTCCAACCCGACCAAGCTGATCGAAGTGGTGCACATCGGCAAACAGATGCTGATGACGCGCGGCTCGCTGACCACCTTCAGCATCGCCAACGACGTGGCCAAATACTTCGCCATCATTCCGGCGGCGTTCGCGGCCACCTATCCACAGCTGAACGCGCTGAACGTGATGCATCTGCATTCCCCGGCCTCCGCCATCATGTCGGCGGTGATCTTCAACGCCCTGGTGATCGTGTTCCTGATCCCGCTGGCGCTGAAAGGGGTGAGCTACAAACCGATGAGCGCCGCGGCCCTGCTGCGCCGCAACCTGTGGCTGTACGGGGTCGGCGGCCTGCTGGTGCCGTTCGTCGGCATCAAACTGATCGACCTGATCCTGGTCGCGCTGCACGTCGCCGGTTAACCATTGAGGGAAATGAACATGACTTATTTACGACCTGCGCTGGTGATGCTGATCCTGCTGACGCTGATTACCGGCATCGCCTATCCGCTGCTGACCACCGGGCTGGCGCAGCTGCTGTTTCCGGGTGCGGCCAACGGTTCGCTGCTGTACCGGGGCGACAAGGCGGTCGGCTCCGCGCTGATCGGCCAGAACTTTACGCGTGCCGACTATTTCTGGGGCCGCCCATCGGCCACCGGCGATTCGGCCTATAATTCGCTGGCCTCCGCCGGCAGCAACCTGGCGGCCACCAACCCGGCGCTGGATAAGGCTATCGCCGAGCGCGCAGCGCACCTGCGCCAGGCCAATCCTGCGATGAGCGGCCCGATCCCGGTCGATCTGCTGACCGCCTCCGGCAGCGGGTTGGATCCGCAGATCTCGATCGCCGCCGCACAGTATCAGCTGGCACGGGTCGCGGCGGCGCGTCATCTGCCGCCGCAACAGATCGCCAAACTGATCGAAGACAACACCGATCGGGCCACGCCCAACTTCATGGGAGAATCGGTGGTGAACGTACTGAAGCTGAACCTGGCGCTGGATGCGTTGAAGTAACGCGCCGTATTCAGCATAGTGATAGGGTTCGGCATGCCGAACCCCTTTTTGCTTGGTAACACAAGGAATTGTCATGGTCGAAGAAGAGCAGCAGCGCCCCGATCCCGATAGCCTGCTGGCGATGGCCAATGAAAAACCACGCGGCCGATTGAAAGTATTCTTCGGCGCCTGCGCCGGCGTCGGCAAAACCTACGCCATGCTGCAGGAAGCCCAGCGTTTGCGCGCTCAGGGGCTGGACGTGCTGGTCGGCGTGGTGGAAACCCACGGCCGCAGCGAGACCGCCGCCCTGCTCGACGGCCTGACGCTGCTGCCGCAAAAACGCATCCAGCATCGCGGCCGGCTGGTGCATGAATTCGATCTCGACGCCGCGCTGGCGCGCCACCCGGCGCTGGTGTTGATGGATGAACTGGCGCACAGCAACGCTCACGGTTCGCGCCACCCCAAACGCTGGCAGGATGTGGAAGAGCTGCTGGATGCCGGCATCGACGTACTGACAACCGTCAACGTACAGCATCTGGAAAGCCTGAACGACGTAGTGGGCGGCGTGACCGGCGTGCGGGTGCGTGAAACGGTGCCCGACCACGTGTTTGACGAGGCCAGCGAAGTGGTGCTGGTCGATCTGCCGCCGGACGATCTGCGCCGGCGGCTGCACGAAGGCAAAGTGTATATTCCCGGCCAGGCCGAGCGCGCCATCGAGCACTTCTTCCGCAAAGGCAACCTGATCGCCCTGCGCGAGCTGGCGCTGCGCCGTACCGCCGATCGGGTCGATGACCAGATGCGCGAGTTTCGCGACACCCAGGGGCGCGAGAAAGTGTGGCACACCCGCGACAGCATTCTGCTGTGCGTCGGCCACAACAGCGGCAACGAAAAGCTGGTGCGCATCGCCGCCCGGCTGGCAGCGCGGCTTGGCTGCCACTGGCATGCGGTCTATGTGGAAACCCCCAAACTGCACCGGTTGCCGGAAAACCAGCGCCGCGCCATTCTGCGCGCGCTGCGGCTGGCGCAGGAACTGGGGGCAGAAACCGCCACCCTGGCCGATCCGTCCGAAGAGCGCGCGGTGCTGCGCTATGCCCGCGAGCATAACCTCGGCAAAATCATCATCGGCCGCCGCAGCGAGCAGCGCTGGAAGCTGCGCGGCAGTTTCGCCGATCGCCTCGGCCGGCTGGGCCCGGATCTCGATCTGGTGATCGTGGCGCTGGAGAGCGACACCGCACCACCGCCGCCGGGCAAGGAGCACGACGGCCGCAGCTTCAATGAGAAATGGCGCATGCAGCTGCGCGGTTGCGCGGTCGCGGTGGCGCTGTGCGCGCTGATTACCCTGCTCTCGCAGTGGCTGCTGCCGGGCTTCGATCAGGCCAACCTGGTGATGGTCTATCTGCTCGGCGTGGCGATCGTCGCGCTGTTCTTCGGCCGCTGGCCGTCGGTGCTGGCGGCGGTGATCAACGTCGCCAGTTTCGATCTGTTCTTCGTTCAGCCCGAATGGTCGTTCGCCGTCAGCGACATGCAGTACCTATTGACCTTCGGCGTAATGCTCGCCGTCGGCATCATCATCGGTAACCTGACCGCCGGGGTGCGTTATCAGGCCCGGGTGGCACGCTACCGCGAGCAGCGGGCGCGTCATCTGTATGAAATGTCGCGCGGGCTGAGCCGTGCGCTGACGGTGGCCGACATCGCCAACACCAGCCGCCACTTCCTCTCCAGCAGCTTCCAGGCGAAAACCGTGCTGCTGCTGCCGCAGGAAGACGGCCGCCTGCAACAGATGGTCGGCGAGGAAGGTGGGCTGCTGTCGGTAGATGAAGCCATCGCGCGCTGGAGCTTCGACAAAGGCCTGCCGGCCGGCGCCGGCACCGACACCCTGCCCGGCGTGCCTTACCAGCTGCTGCCGCTCAATACCCCCAAGCAGACCTTCGGCCTGCTGGCGATCGAACCCAACAACCTGCGCCAGCTGATGGTGCCGGAACAGCAGCGGCTGCTGCAGACCTTCGCGGTGCTGATCGCCAGCGCGCTGGAGCGGCTGCACCTGGCGCGCAGCGCCGAAGAAGCCAAGCTGGACGCCGAGCGCGAACAGCTGCGCAACTCGCTGCTGGCGGCGCTGTCGCACGATCTGCGCACGCCGCTGACCGTGCTGTTCGGCCAGGCGGAAATCCTCACGCTGGATCTGGCGGCCGAAGGCTCCAATCACGCCACCCAGGCCAGCCAGATCCGCCAGCAGGTGCTGAGCACCACCCGGCTGGTGAATAACCTGCTGGATATGGCGCGCATCCAATCCGGCGGTTTCAGCCTGCGTAAAGAGTGGCAGTCGCTGGAAGAGATCGTCGGCGCCTCGCTGCACATGCTGGAGCCGCTGCTCAGCCAGCATCCGATCGTGGTCGAGCTGCCGCCGGAACAGATCCTGGTGAACTGCGACGGCAGCCTGCTGGAGCGGGTGTTCACCAACCTGTTGGAAAACGCCAATAAATACGCCGGCGCCGAGGCCACCATCGGCATTCGCGCCCGCACGCTGCCCGAATGGCTGGAAGTCGAGGTCTGGGATAACGGCCCCGGCATCCCCGCCGATCAGCTGCAGCTGATTTTCGACAAGTTTTCACGCGGCAATAAAGAGTCGGCAATCCCCGGTGTCGGCTTGGGGTTAGCGATTTGCCGTGCCATTATTGAAGTGCATGATGGCCGCATCTGGGCGGAAAACGGCGCCAACGGCGGCGCCAGCTTCCGCTTCGTGCTGCCGCTGGAAAAACCGCCCGAGATCGACGGCGACGCCTTCGATCTGTAATCAACGCAGGGGAAACGTGAGCATAACGCCAACCAACATTCTGATTGTTGAAGATGAAAAAGAGATCCGCCGCTTCGTGCGCACCGCGCTGGAGAGCGAAGGCCTGCGGGTGTTTGAAAGTGAAACGCTGCAGCGTGGGCTGATTGAAGCCGGCACGCGCAAACCGGATCTGATCATTCTTGATTTGGGCTTACCGGACGGCGACGGGCTGAGCTACATCCGCGATCTGCGGCAGTGGAGCGCCATTCCGGTGATCGTGCTGTCGGCGCGCAACGCCGAAGAGGACAAAATTGCCGCACTGGACGCCGGCGCTGACGACTACCTCAGCAAACCGTTCGGCATCGGTGAGCTGCTGGCGCGGGTGCGGGTCGCGCTGCGCCGCCACTCCGCCAGCCAACAGGAAAGCCCGCTGGTGAGTTTTTCGGCGATCACTGTCGATCTGGTGAATCGCCGGGTGCTGCGCAACGACGAAGATCTGCATCTGACGCCGATCGAGTTTCGCCTGTTGGCGGAGCTGCTGGCCAACGCCGGCAAAGTGATCACCCAACGCCAGCTGTTGAGTCACGTCTGGGGGCCGAACTACGTGGAGCACAGCCACTATCTGCGCATCTACATGGGCCACCTGCGGCAGAAGCTCGAAGCCGATCCGGCCCGGCCCAAACACCTGCTGACCGAAACCGGCGTCGGCTATCGCTTCATGCCTTAACCCCGGCGGGCGTGGTGTGTCGCGCCTTTACGCCGCCGGGCCCTTCTTCAATCCGACCATAAATTCCTTAAACGCATCGCGCAGCGGAGCGAACACCGGGTGTTTGCGGTTTTCGATCATCACTTCGGAAAACAGCTTCAATCCTACGGCGAAGGCCGCGCTCTGCTCGGGGCCGAAGTTCAGATCGTCACGCGCCCGGATGCGCTCGACGATGTCGAGAATATCGTCGTGGTTGGTCACTTCAAAACTCAGCGGCGCTTTCTCGACGGGATTGCCCTGGCGATCGCTCAGGGCTTCAACGGTAATAGTAAAACGGTGGCCGGGCATCAGTTCTTCTCCTGCTGCGTGGGTTGAATATGCATTTCGCTTTCGATCGCCGCCACGGCGGTCAGCAACGCGGCGTTGATGCGCTCCACCTGCTGCGACGTGAGATCGGCGCGCATCACGTTGCCGCGCAGCAGGCTGCGCAGGCGGTTCATGGCGTCATAAATGCCTTCCGCCAGATTGCCGTGCCGATGATGCTCGCGGCCGGCGCCCGCCAGGCGCGCCAGAATGACGTCAACCACCTGTTGATGCTTTTGCAGCTCGCCCTCGCCCGCGGCGGTGATGCGGTAGCTTTTGCGGCCGTTGCCGGTGGTGAGCGGCTCAAGGAAATCCTGCTCTTCCAGCAGCGTCAGCGTGGGGTAAATCACCCCCGGGCTCGGCACGTACAGGCCGGATGACGCTTCCTCAATCGCCTTGATCAGCTCATAGCCGTGGCTAGGCTTGCGCGCCACCAGCGCCAACAGCACCAGGCGCAGATCGCCGTGCTCGAACAGACGGTGACGCCCGCCCCGGCCGCCGCGCCCACCCCGACCGTGCTCTTCGCCTTCGCCGCCGAAGTGATGGCGCCCACCGCGATGACGGCGGCCCTCTTCGCATTCATGATGGTGGTGGTGATGCCGGTGTAAACCTAATCGATGAAACATAGGGTGATACCTCGCTTTAACAGTGAACATCAATACGAGGTTGTTTAGATATATCTAAACAGCGTCGATAACGCTAATCTAGATCGATATATCTAAATGCGCAAGCGTGCGCCGATAAAAAGATATATCTAAATTGCAGGCATAAAAAAAGCGCTGTAAAAACAGCGCTTTTTATCAATCAAGAAAAGCGATTACTTGGCGGAAGCCAGCACTTCGCTGACGATCTCGACCGCTTCGTGCTCAATCTTCTCGCGGTGTTCCGCTCCGAGGAAGCTCTCGCAGTAGATCTTGTAAGCCTCTTCGGTACCGGAAGGACGGGCCGCGAACCAGCCGTTGTCGGTCATGACTTTCAGGCCGCCGATCGACGCACCGTTGCCCGGTGCTGCAGTCAGACGTGCGGTGATCGGGTCCCCGCCCAGCGTACTGGCCTTGACCATCTCCGGCGACAGTTTGGACAGCGCCGCTTTCTGCGCATGGGTTGCCGGCGCCTGGATGCGGTTATAGCTTGGTGCACCGAAGCGCTTGGCCAGATCGTCATAGTGATGCTGCGGGTTCTCACCGGTTACCGCGGTGATTTCAGCCGCCAGCAGGCACATGATGATACCGTCTTTGTCGGTCGACCACGGCTGGCCGTTGAAGCGCAAGAACGAGGCCCCGGCGCTTTCTTCGCCGCCGAAGCCCAGGCTGCCGTCGAACAGGCCATCCACGAACCATTTGAAACCGACCGGCACTTCCACCAGCTTGCGGCCCAAATCGGCCACCACGCGGTCAATCATCGCGCTGGACACCAGCGTTTTACCTACCGCCACATCGGCGCCCCACTGTGGGCGATGCTGGAACAGGTAGTTGATGGCTACCGCCAGATAATGGTTCGGGTTCATCAAGCCCTTCGGGGTGACGATGCCATGACGGTCGTAATCCGGATCGTTGGCGAACGCCAGATCGAATTTGTCGCGCAGCGCCAGCAGGCCGGCCATCGCCGACTCGGACGAACAGTCCATGCGGATGATGCCGTCGTGGTCCAGGTGCATAAAGCGGAAGGTCTGATCGAGGGAATCGTTTACCAGCGTCAGATCCAGCTTGTAGTGCTCCGCCACGCGCTGCCAATAGGCGATGCCGGAACCGCCGAGCGGATCCACGCCCAGCTTCAGGCCGGCGCGTTGGATGGCCGGCATGTCGACCACCTCAACCAGACCTTCGACATAAGGCTGCACCAGATCTTTGGCATGCAGGTGGCCGCTGTTCCAGGCCTTGTCCAGAGACTGACGCTGAACGCCTTTCAGCTGCTGCGCCAGCAGTTCGTTGGCACGCTTTTCGATCACCGACGTCAGGTTGGTGTCGGCCGGGCCACCGTTCGGCGGGTTGTACTTGATGCCGCCGTCTTCCGGTGGGTTATGGGACGGCGTAATGACGATGCCATCGGCCTGCGCGCCGCCGCGGCGGTTGTGGCACAGAATGGCGTGCGATACCGCCGGCGTTGGCGTGAAGCCGTTGTTTTCCTGCACGATCACATCGACGCCGTTGGCGGTCAGCACTTCCAGCACGGAAATGAAGGCCGGCTCGGACAGCGCATGGGTATCTTTGCCCACGTAGCACGGGCCGGTGGTGCCCTGCTGATGACGAACTTCGGCAATCGCTTGAGCAATGGCGAGGATATGCGCTTCGTTGAAACTGTGGCGCTGCGCGCTGCCACGGTGGCCGGAGGTGCCAAACTTCACCGCGTGTGCGGCATTGCCGGCTTCCGGTTGCAGCACATAGTACTGCGACGTCAGCTGGGCTACGTTGATCAGATCGCTTTGGCGGGCGGGCTGCCCGGCACGTGGATTATTCGCCATCGACATATCTCCCTCATCCCTGTCGGTGACCGGGCAGATACGTCGCGCACGGCCAGCATGACGGGCTGTTCGCTAAATTAGACGGTACCGCAAACTTTCTCGATCAGTTCCGCCGGGAACTGCATCGCCTGCATGATGTGTTCGATCATGCTGCGTTTGCGGCCGGTATTGGTATTGGTGATCACCCAGTAAGGGGTGCCCGGTACATGCTTCGGCTTGGTGTGCGTGCCGTTGGCCAGCAGGGTCTGCTGATCGCCGGCGAAATAGGTGCGGGTACGGCCGGTCAACGCCTCGGTGGCGGCGGCGAAACCGGCGGCATCGAGGGTATACAGCGTGGACAGCACCAGCATGAAACGGTTGACCGCTTTGTTCTGCTCGGCATATTCATCCGACAGCAGCAGCTCACGTACGGCGCGTACGCGATCGCGTGGGCGCTGCGCCGGCGCCGCTTTTTCCAGCTCGACGGACTGCGGTGCACTGGCGGCAGGCAACGCGCGCACCGGCTGCCCGGCGGTGAATTTCAACATGCGGCGTAAAATATCGGACGCGCTTTCACCGATGTGTTGCGTGTGGCTGGCAATATAACGGTAAAGCTCTTCGTCGACTTCAATAGTTTTCATCTTTATCCAATACTGTTTTTTCTACTTAGAACCTGAAGCCAGATCCTGCATTCAAGCCATGGGATTATAAGGTTAAAAGCGCTGGGGCGAACACAACAATGTGCCTCTGGACGGCAAATGCAGACTAATACCTATAGCCGGCACTGCCAAGCCCGCGCCGCGAAAATTCCGCATGATTCATCGTGCGATTCAATCATGATACCCTAATCTGAATCTCTCTCAGTATGAACTTCGCCATGAAATTACATTATCAACTGCTGGCCGCCGAGTCAGACGCGCTGCCGGTGCTGCTGATCCACGGGCTGTTCGGCAATCTGGACAACCTGGGCGTGCTGGCGCGCGATCTGCATAAACAGCACACCGTGATCAAGGTCGATCTGCGCAACCACGGCCTCTCCCCGCGCGCCGACGACATGAACTACCCCGCCATGGCGCAGGATCTGCTGGCGTTGCTCGACGAACTGCAGCTGGAGAAAGCGATCGTCATCGGCCACTCGATGGGCGGCAAAGCGGCGATGGCGCTGACCGCTATCGCGCCCGAGCGCGTCGCCAGGCTGATCGTCATCGACGTCGCGCCGGTGGATTACCAGACCCGCCGCCACGACGAGATTTTCGCCGCGCTGAAGGCCGTCAGCGCCGCCGGCATCACCCAGCGCCAGGCGGCCGCCCAGTTGATGCGCGACTATCTGCAGGAAGAAGGCGTAATCCAGTTCCTGCTTAAGTCCTTCCACAACGGCGAATGGCGTTTCAACCTACCGGTGCTGATCGAACGTTACGAAGACATCACCGGCTGGCAGGATGTGCCGGCCTGGCCGCACCCAACCCTGTTCATTCGCGGCGGCCTGTCGCCGTACGTGCAGGACAGTTACCGTGCAGACATCGCGCGCCAGTTCCCGCAGGCCCGCGCGCACGTCGTCGCCGGCACCGGCCATTGGGTGCACGCCGAGAAGCCGGAGGCGGTGCTGCGCGCCATCCACCGTTTTCTCGACGAAGCCTGAAAAACCCGCTCATCTGGCGAAAAAACGCGCTAAAGATAACGGCTTAGCGCGTTTAGCCCGCAGTTAGGCATTGTCGCCGCTCCATCTGCTGGGGTAATATGGCGCGCTATAATTTTGCCGCCGCGCCAGCGCGTTCGCGAACGCCGGTTCGGGGGTGAATTTGGGTTAGGGTTTATTGGCCCGAAGTGTGTTAACCGATGCCTCCGGAAGCGTGCGAGCGCTTTTTGATGCAAACTCCCTTGCAGTACCGCTACCTATGGCAAAAGAACAAACGGATCGCACGACGCTGGATCTGTTCGCAGATGAACGCCGTCCGGGGCGCCCGAAAACCAACCCGCTTTCCCGCGATGAACAGCTTAGAATCAATAAGCGCAATCAGTTACGGCGCGATAAAGTGCGTGGATTGCGGCGCGTAGAGCTGAAAATCAACGCGGATGCGGTGGACGCCCTGAACAAACTGGCGGAACAGCGCAACATCAGCCGCAGCGAACTCATCGAGCAGATGCTGTTGGCACAACTGGCGGAAGAACAGCCGGAACATTGATCTCTTCGGCCGCACGCGCGGCGCGGCGTTAAGGACAACGCCGGATCGACCACGCTTTTCTTCATTCTCCGGCATCGCATAAATGCGATAAAACCCCGGCGCCACTTTCTGGCATGATACGCATTTACCGGTAAGAGACTGCGCCTGTCGGCGCCCGCCCCGGAGGCGAAAGGCTCTTGCCATGGCATCATTTTAATCGGCGTCAGCGGCGGCAGTGCCGGCGTCGAGTAATGCAATTACTTGAATTTAAAGGTTATACGCGATATGGCTACTGTAGGCATTTTCTTTGGCAGCGACACTGGCAATACCGAAAACATTGCCAAAATGATCCAGAAAATTCTCCAGAAACAGTTTGGCGACGACGTCTCTGAAGTGCATGACATCGCTAAAAGCAGCAAAGAAGACCTGGAAGGGTTCGATATCCTGCTGCTGGGTATCCCGACCTGGTACTACGGTGAAGCGCAGTGTGACTGGGATGATTTCTTCCCGACGCTGGAAGAAGTCGACTTCAACGGCAAACTGGTGGCGCTGTTCGGCTGCGGCGATCAGGAAGACTACGCGGAATACTTCTGTGACGCGATGGGCACCATCCGCGACATTATCGAACCGCGCGGCGCGGCCATCGTGGGCCACTGGCCGACCAAAGGCTATCACTTCGAGGCCTCCAAGGGCCTGGCGGACGACGACCACTTCATCGGTCTGGCGATCGACGAAGACCGTCAGCCGGAGCTGACCAACGAGCGCGTCGACGCCTGGGTCAAACAGATCGTCGAAGAGCTGAGCCTGGCCGATATCGTCGGCTAAGCCCCGGCACTGGCGAAAGGTTGAACAAAGGCCCTGTAAAGTGCATAGTGTGCCCACAGGGCCGTCATCGGCAACAGGGATTGCTGCGATAGAAGCTACAGATTTGTAACTTCCCACCCCGTCACGGTAGACTGAGATATCGGTTTATCCCATCCATCAAGGCGTTGCATGCAAAACATGCAATAGTGCAATTATATCTTTGTTAACAACCGGCGGTTTCCATTTAGTACAACCGGTTCTATAATGAGACGCATTAACTCTTTGTGCCGACCGATGCCACAGGCGAGTACGCCTCAACTTGATTAGCATAGTAACAGGACTGAATTCGCATGACCGACAACAACATCGCATTGAAGAAGGCCGGCTTAAAAGTCACGCTTCCGCGACTCAAAATCCTGGAAGTACTGCAAAATCCGGAATGCCATCACGTCAGTGCGGAAGATTTGTACAAAAAACTGATTGATATGGGCGAAGAGATCGGGCTGGCAACGGTTTATCGCGTACTGAACCAGTTTGACGATGCGGGCATTGTGACACGTCACAATTTCGAAGGCGGCAAGTCCGTGTTCGAGCTGACCCAACAGCATCACCACGATCACCTGATTTGCCTGGACTGCGGCAAAGTGATCGAATTCAGCGACGAATCCATCGAAGTGCGCCAGCGTGATATCGCCAAGCAGCACGGCATCAAGCTCACTAACCACAGCCTGTACCTGTACGGCCACTGTGAAACCGGTGACTGCCGCGAAGACGAAACGCTGCACGACAAGAAATAAGCCTGACCGGCTATGAAAAACCGCCTCACACCGAGGCGGTTTTTTTATGCCCTCCGTGCAACGGGCAAAAAAATCCCCGGACAAGCCGGGGGAAAATCATGTCATGAAATATCACAATTGCAGCGGCACAGCGACTCCACGTACTCCTCTCACTACAACGTCCGCCCTACGCCGACACGCGCGGGCGAACGCATTCCCCCTTCGTTATACGGCCGCCGCCAGGACAGCAGGCCGTTGCACCGGGCTTAGACCTTTTCGGCGCGGCTGTAGCGTTTGCCGTCCGGGCTGACCGACCGCACCTGAACGTCACCCGAGACCGCCGGCTTGGCCTTGGCGTCATAGCGCTGCCACTGCTTGCCACCGTCGGTGGAGTACTCGATGCCCAATCCCGGCAGCGCGATATTCGCCTCCAGCTTGCCGCCCGCTACGCGTGCGCCCGGCACCGGCAGACGGTAAGCGACGCCGCCCTTATCCAGCTTGGCCAGTTCACGCTGACCCAGGATATTGGCGAAGCGCAGCCAGTCTTTCTCCAGCATCTTGGTATCGACAAAGTGGGTTTCCCCGCCTTTGTATTCGCGGCCTGCGCGGTAGTCCTGTTCCCAACCGGCGCGGTGCCAGGCGCGTTCTGCCACCGACAGCGCGCGTGGGAAGATCATGTATTCCATCTGCGGATCGGTGCGCTGGGTTTCGCTCCACAGCTGAGCGGACAGCCCGTAGGCGCCCGGCCACGGCTTGTCGCTCTTGGCGCTGAAGTGGTTGCCGTCGCGGTCGACCGAAGTTTCCGCGTTCTGCGGCATGTTGTCCGGCGCGAAGCTGAACACCTTGCGCTCGTCGCTGAAGCGGGTGCCCCAGTAGTAACCGCGCTCGTCCGGGTTCACCTCGTAAGGGAAGTCCATATAGACGTAGTCCGGGTTGGAAACCACCACTTCATACCCTTTGTTGGCCCAGTCGTTGACGCTATCGAAACCGCCCCAGTACAGGGTATCCCAGAAGTTGACGCCCACGCGCGAGGTGGCGAACGCCTTCGCGTTCTCGGCGTCTTTCAGGCCATCCTGCCAGGCCTGCATTCTGTCGATGCCATGCGCCTTCACCAGCTTGCTGACCTCTTGGCCGAAGTAGCTCGGCAGATGCTCCATGTCGGCCACCTTGCCTTCTTTGATCATCGTCTGGCACACCTGCGACTTGGCCCACGGCTTGTCTTCGTTGCTCTGATCGATGATGCCTTTGCCCGGCTCCGGTTTCGCCTTGTCGGTGTAGCCGGCGCCCAGGCGAATGTTTTTCGCTTCGTCGCCGCCGAAGTGCCAGGTCTTGATCGGCTGGCCGGCCTCTTTATGCATCTGGGCGATCTCGCCGATCACCTTGTCGACAAAGCGCTGGGACGAGTCAAGGCACGGGTTCAGGTAGCTCTGGCGGTTAAAGAACTGCACGGAGGTGGTGTTGGAGGTATCGGTCGGATCCACCAGGCGGAATTCGTTGGCCTCCTGCTCTTTCCCGGCGGCATGCAGCTTTTTATAGCGCGCTTCCATCGAGACCACCGCGGCGCGGGCGTGTGCCGGCATGTCGATCTCCGGGATCACTTCAATCTGGCGCGCCTGGGCATATTTTATGATGTCGATATAGTCCTGACGGCTGAAGAAGCCGCCGTAGACGTCCGGCCCTTGGCCGTACTGCGGCAGCAGGCAGGTGGTTTCGCTCAGATCGTGGCAGCGCTGGCCACCGACTTCCGTCAGCTCAGGCAAACCGGGGATCTCGATGCGCCAGCCTTCGTCATCGCTCAGGTGGAAGTGGAATTTGTTGAGCTTGTAGGCCGCCATCTGATCCAGCAGGCGCAGCACCGCGTCCTTCTTATGGAAGTTGCGCGCCACGTCGAGGAAAATGCCGCGATACTGGAAGCGCGGCGCATCGCTGGCGTCCAGCGTGGCAATCTTGCCGCTGCCGTCGCTCGGCACTAACGACAGGATCGACTGCAGCCCGTAGAACACCCCGGCCTGATCGAAGCCGATCACCCGCGTCTCTTTCTTGCCGATTTTCAGCTCATAGGCGCCCGGCACCGCCATCGCGCCTTTAAACTTGCCCGGCTGGATGTCGGTCTTGATTGGATAGCCGTTGGCCTGAACCGGCACGCCCAGCAGCGCGAAGCGCTGGTTGACGACGTCCGCCGCCGGCTTGACCAACGTGCTCAGATCCGGCGATACCCCTTTGCGCAAATCGACATCCTGCGCGTGAACCTTCACCTGCATCGGCGTCGGCACGATCTGGCCGCGCAGCGCGCCGGCAGGCAGCGTCTGCAAGTCGGCATTGCTGACAAAGCGCGAAGCCGGCGTCATCAGAATGTTTTTGTCGTCCTTGGTGCGCTTCCACTGGTCGCCGGTGAACGGCGCCACAAACTGGTCCAGGTTTTCGGTGTCGGTATTCGCCAGCATTTTCGGCTTGGCGTCGCCGGACGTGGCATACCAGCGCGGCAGGAAGTCGTTTCTGAACAGCTGCCAATATTCGGCGACCACCGGGATTTCCACCGCCTTACCGGCCGGGAAGCCGCTGAATTTGGCGGTCGGCTCCAGCTTGTACAGATCGCCGGTGAGGTGAGCAATCTTGAACTGGTCGTTGTCTACCCGCAGGGTCTGGCGCGGGCTGTGGAAATAGATGACCCAGTCTTTGCCGTCGATCGCCTGGCCGTCGTTGCTGAGGGTGAATAACACCCGGTTGCATGAGGCCCAGTCGGCGCCCAGCGCCGCGCAATCCACGCCGTTTTCACCGGCGCGGTTATCCAGCATTTTTACGTTCAGCTTCAGCTGGCTCAGCTGATCCACCCGCTGTTGATCGGCCATGGCGTTTCCCATGCCGCCCAGGAATCCCATCGTTGCCGTCAACGCGGCTAATGCGCTCAGTTTGAATGCGTTCATGTTCTTGTCCTTCTTAATTATTGTTATCGCGAATTTCTTGCCACAGCTTGCCGCACTTGGCGTCGTAAGCCTGACCGTTACCGCTGTGCACCGCCATAATGCAGTTCTGATAATCCATCACCCGCACCGTTTCCTGCGCGGCGAACTGCTGGTGCTGCTTCTCTTGTTTCAACACGTTCAGCACCGCCTTGCAGGGCTGCAGACGCTCCGGCGAACCTTCGGCGGTGTTGATACAGGCGCTATACGCCTGTTTCAATTTGGCGTCTTCCGGCGGCGCGGCGGGTTGCGCGCAGGCGCTCAAGGCCGCGGCGGCCGCCAACATCAGCATGATTTTTTTCATCGTTGAATTCCCTTAACTGCCCCCGGCGGCGAGGCCGGGGAATGCATCAGAAGATGGTGAATGGCGCGATGACCATGAACTTGACGTCTTTCTCGTCCTGGAAGATGTTGCCGTAACCGCCGCCCCAGCTCGGGATGTTGGTGTGGTTGTCATACTGGGTGTAGTGCAGTTTGATCAGGGTGCCCTTGGCGCGCCCTTCCTGGATGGTGTACATCGCATCCAGGCTCCAGGCGCTCTCTTTCAGGCGCTGGCTCTGATCGTAGATCGGGTTGGTGCTCGGCTTGGCGTCCCAGGCGTAAACGTAGGAGCCACCGACCGCCATGCCCGGCAGGTTCCAGTTGCTGAGGTCATACATCACGCCGGCGTACACTGCTTTCTCGCCGTTGGCGTTAAAGTCGGAGCGGTTATCCCACCACACGTCCAGACGACCGTTGGACGAGGCGTAGGTCGGGGTCATGCGCTGCAGGAAGAAGCCCTGGTTGCCTTCCGCCTTGACCATGGTGCCTTCCAGACGCCAGTTGAATTGACCGGTGGTGTAACCGAAGGTCAGCGCCTGCAGCCAGGCCAGGCCGTCGTAGATGCTGTTCGGATCGTTCTTGTTACTGATGCGGTCTTCCGCACCGTAGAACTGGTAACTGGTGGTCAGCGGGTTGCCGAGCACATCGAATTTGTAAGACGCCTTGGTGAAGTATTGATTCACATAACCCTGCGCCTGGCCGAAGGCGGCTTCCAGCACCAGATCGTTTTTGAAATCGTACTTGGCACCCAGCGAGTGCAGGTAGGAGACGCGCGTTTTCTTATCGTTCTGGCGGAAGTCGTCCATCTCGATATGCCACGGCGCCTTGTATTTGTCGGTCCACATGTAGGAGAAGCTCAACGCACCGGCGTCGCCGTAGTCGAACTTGGCGCCGGCTTCGGCCCCCTGATAGGTGCCCGGCATAAAGCTCCAGTGCGGCGCCAGCAGGGTTTGGCCGCTCGGCTGAATATAGCCGGCGCGCGCCCAGACCGGGCCGTATTTGAATTTGGCGGCGGCTTTGTACAGGCTCACGCCGCCTTTGTCACCGGAATAGTCTTCGTCGTAGGTACGGTTTTTCGAGGAGAACGCGATCTCGTTCGGGTGGCCGCTGGCGCTGGATTCTGCCAGCTCGATGGCGGTAAAGGCACCGACGTCCAAACCAAACATGTCCCAGGCGTAGCCCGAAGCGAAATCCAGGCTCAGGTTGGCGGTGGAGTGCGACAGGTTGGTGGTGTATTGGTTGTAATCCTTGCTGTCCGGATTGAGATCTTTACGGTCGCGCTCACGTTGCCAGTAATAAATGCCGCCGGTCAGCGTGGAATCATCGATAAACCCTGCGGCTTTCGCCTCAGGCGCCATGGCAAACCCTGTTCCCAACAGCGCGCCCGCGACTGCGAGCGCCAGCGTTTTACGCTGAGCACCGTGCGTACCCATATTGAAATTCCTCTTTGACTTAACTTAAAAGTTGCAGCCGCCTGTGTTCACCACTGCCCTGCACGACTGCCAATAAAAAACCCGAACGGGTAAAAAATATTGCCGACGAGATGTTATTCCCACAGCACTAATTGCTACAGACAGACTATTTTTCGCGACGCGAATTATCAAATGAAAAATGCGGGAGATTTGTCAAAGTATGACAAGGAGCACATATCAGTGAGATTTTGTTACGCCGGTGATCATGGAAGGTGTCGAATAAAAAATTCAATTAAATCAGAATAAATTGAGATACGTGGTCAACCTGAGACGATTAATGGTTTCAGCCTGACTAAATCCGTCAGTCAGAAGATAAAAACTGAGAGCGCTCTCTAAATGAAATTAATTCGCATCACGAATATATAAGAAAAAATGAAGACTAATAGGACCAATATAAGAGAACCAATGGGTTAATGCGTCGCTATTAATTAAACGCATCCCGGATAAAATGAGAGAGGAATAGATCACGAGCTGAGTGCAGGCATAAAAAAGCGCGGCTTAAAGCCGCGCTGATTCATTAATTTTTCAGGCGAATAGGATTAGCCTTCGATTTTCGCCCAGGTGTCACGCAGGCCGACGGTGCGGTTAAACACCAGATGCTCGGCCGACGAGTGACGGCTGTCGGCGCAGAAGTAACCTTCACGCTCGAACTGATAGGCTTTCTCCGGCTGTGCGGCCGCCAGGCTCGGCTCGACGAAGCCGTGCTTGATGACCAGCGATTCCGGGTTGATGGTGGAGAGGAAATCCTCCGCCGCGCCCGGATTAGGCACGCTGAACAGGCGATCGTACAGGCGAATTTCCGCCGGCAGCGCGTGCGCCGCTGACACCCAGTGGATCACGCCCTTCACCTTGCGGCCGTCGGCAGGATCTTTGCTCAGCGTTTCCGCATCGTAGCTGCAGAAGAGGGTGGTGATCTCGCCCGCTTCGTCCTTCTCGACGCGCTCGGCCTTGATCACGTAGGCATTGCGCAGACGCACTTCCTTGCCCAGCACCAGACGCTTGTACTGCTTGTTGGCTTCTTCGCGGAAGTCGGCGCGATCGATATAGATCTCGCGGCTGAACGGCACTTCGCGGCTGCCCATTTCCGGCTTGTTCGGGTGGTTAGGCATGGTGACCATTTCCACCGCATCGCCCATGTTCTCGATAACGATTTTCACCGGATCCAGCACCGCCATGGCGCGCGGCGCGTTCTCGTTCAGATCGTCGCGGATGCAGGATTCCAGCGCCACCATCTCGACGTTGTTGTCTTGCTTGGTCACGCCGATGCGCAGGCAGAACTCGCGAATCGAGGCGGCGGTATAACCACGGCGACGCAGACCGGAGACGGTCGGCATACGCGGATCGTCCCAGCCCGCGACGATCTTCTCGGCCACCAGCTGGTGCAGCTTGCGCTTCGACATGATGGCGTATTCGAGGTTGAGACGCGAAAACTCGTACTGACGCGGGTGGCAAGGAATGGTGATGTTATCCAGCACCCAGTCATACAGACGGCGGTTATCCTGGAATTCCAGGGTGCACAGCGAATGGGTGATCCCTTCCAGCGCATCGGAAATGCAGTGGGTGAAATCGTACATCGGATAGATGCACCATTTATTGCCGGTCTGGTGGTGTTCGGCGAACTTGATGCGGTACAGCACCGGATCGCGCATCACGATAAACGGCGAAGCCATATCGATCTTGGCGCGCAGGCAGGCGGCGCCTTCGGCGAACTCGCCGTTGCGCATCTTCTCGAACAGCGCCAGGTTCTCTTCCACGCTGCGGCCGCGGTACGGGCTGTCTTTGCCCGGCGCGGTCAGGGTGCCGCGATATTCACGGATCTGCTCCGGCGACAGCTCATCGACGTAGGCCAGCCCCTTGGTGATCAGCTCAACCGCATACTGGTGCAGCTGATCGAAATAGTCTGAGGAGTAACGAACGTTGCCGCTCCACTCAAAGCCCAGCCACTCCACGTCGTGCTTGATTGACTCCACGAACTCGATGTCTTCTTTCACCGGGTTGGTGTCATCGAAACGCAGGTTGCACTGGCCCTGATAGTCCTTGGCGATGCCGAAGTTCAGGCAGATGGACTTGGCGTGGCCGATATGCAGATAGCCGTTAGGCTCCGGCGGGAAGCGGGTATGTACCGACGTGTGTTTCCCCGACGCCAGATCTTCATCGACGATCTGACGGATAAAATTGGTTGGGCGGGCTTCAGCCTCACTCATTTCACTGTTCCTCAATGCAAAGCGCTACACATAACCGCCTATGATCCAACAAGCCACGTCTGGAAACAACCGTTTGTTTCACGAAAAATGCGGCGCGTTGCGCCATAGGCGCACAGCGCACCGCAGTGGAGCGAAAGGGGATAAAAAAAGCGGGAAGAGATCGCTCTCTTCCCGCCAAGTCGGGGCACACTCCGCCATGATGCGTGACCGGCCCCCGGTACTACTCAGGTAAAAACGGCCTTACTTTTGGATCTCGTACAGCTTGGTCTGACCGGCGACCACAGAGCCGCTGGCCAGCGCCGCCAGGCCGGCGTAGTCGTCAGAGTTGCTGACCACCACCGGGCTTATCATCGAACGCGCATTGGCGTTGAGATAATCCAGATCCAGTTCCAGAATCGGTTGACCGGCTTTCACTTCCGCGCCCTCTTCCACCAGGCGTTTGAAGCCCTGCCCTTCCAGCGCGACGGTGTCAATCCCCATGTGCACCACGATCTCGGCGCCCTTGTCGGTTTCCAGGCAGAACGCGTGGTTGGTATTGAAGATTTTCACCACGGTGCCGTCCGCCGGCGCCACGACGAGCTTGTCGGTCGGGCGAATCGCCAGGCCGTCGCCTACCGCCTTGCTGGCGAAAGCTTCGTCCGGCACCTGATCGAGCGCCACGACTTCACCGGTCACCGGCGCCACCAGCGTTTCAAACGCGGTTTTCGGTGCGTTCGGTACCGCCTGCGGTTTGGCTTCTGCGGCAGGTGCCGCCGCCGGGGCCGCCGCTGCCGCTACCGGGCCGGCTGCAATCACGTTGCGCATTGCGCTGGCAATCAGCTCGGCACGGGTGCCGACGATCACTTGCACGCTCTGCTTGTTCAGGCGGATAACGCCGGATGCGCCGAGGCGTTTCGCCAATGCGTCGTTCACCAGCGCGGAGTCTTTCACGTTCAAACGCAGGCGAGTGATGCAGGCATCGATACCGGTCAGGTTGTCGGAACCGCCGATCGCGCCGACGTAGCGACGGGCCAGCGTGGTGGTTTCGTTCTCGTCTTTACCGCCGTTGCTGTTGACGTTGACGTCGTAACCGTCGGTTTCGTCACCGGCAACCGCCAGCTCGCGGCCCGGGGTCATCAGGTTGAATTTGTTGATGGTGAAGCGGAACACCACGTAGTAGATAACGAAGAACACCAGGCCCTGCGGGATCAGCATGTACCAGTGGGTCGCCAGCGGGTTACGCACCCACAGCATCATATCCACCAGGCCGGCGCTGAAGCCGAAGCCTGAAATCCAATGCATGTTAGCGGCAATGAACACCGAGATACCGGTCAACACGGCGTGGATCACATACAGCACCGGCGCCACAAACATGAAGGAGAATTCCAGCGGTTCGGTGATGCCGGTAAAGAAGGCAGCGAATGCCCCCGCCATCATGATCCCCAGCACTTTCGCCTTATTCTCAGGGCGTGCGCAGTGATAAATGGCCAGCGCCGCCCCCGGCAGACCGAACATCATGATCGGGAAGAAGCCCGCCTGATAACGACCGGTGATGCCGACGACCGCTTTACCCGCGTCGATCGACTGCTGGCCGCCGAGGAAGTTAGGGATATCGTTGATGCCGGCCACGTCGAACCAGAACACTGAGTTCAGCGCGTGGTGCAGGCCGACCGGGATCAGCAGGCGGTTGAAGAAGGCATAGATGCCCGCGCCGACCGAGCCCAATTTCTGGATGTGTTCACCGAAGCTCACCAGAGCGCCGAACACCACTGGCCAGACGAACATCAGGATGTAAGCGACCAGGATCATCAGGAAGGAAATGAGGATCGGCACCAGGCGGCGGCCGCTGAAGAACGACAGCGCCTTAGGCAGCTCGACGCCGCTGAAGCGGTTGTACACTTCGGCAGAGATGATACCCACCAGAATACCGACGAACTGGTTTTCAATCTTGCCGAACGCGGCAGGCACCTGATCGAGCGGGATCTTCTGAATCATCGACACGGCGGCCGGTGAACAGAGGGTGGTCAACACGAGAAAACCGACGAAGCCGGTCAGTGCGGCAGAGCCGTCCTTGTCTTTGGACATGCCGTAGGCCACACCAACGGCGAACAACACGGCCATATGATCGATAATCGCAGAGCCGGATTTAATCAATAAAGCGGCGAAAGCGTTGTCGCCGCCCCAACCAACAGGGTCAATCCAGTACCCGACGCCCATCAAGATGGCGGCGGCGGGCAGCGTGGCAACCGGCACCATCAGCGCCCGTCCCACCTTTTGCAAATAACTAAGAATGTTCACCTTTTCCCCCTATGTTGTCCGCGGACGGACCCTATTAGTAGTTTATTTGGAGCTCTCACTACCTTTTTAGAAAAAACGCATGGCACGTATCACTCATGCCGAGTGTAAAAAATTTATTTTGTATCGCAAATTAAAACCTCCCTTTTTGTGATAAATATCACCAAAAAGTAGTCTTTCCCTCCCAGATTGCTGGCCATCACACAAAACTTATTTTATCATTCAAAAAATCAACCGGACGGACGATTCACGCGAGAATCATAAAGCTGGGTTACGCTTAGGACTCCCGCAGGCCCGTACAGTATAGCTTTAGTTTACTTATCCCAAGAGGTGTTAGATGAGACTTATCCCACTGAAAGATACCGCACAAGTCGGCAAATGGGCCGCGCGTCATATCGTTCAACGCATCAACGCATTCAAGCCAACCGCAGAGCGCCCGTTTGTCCTCGGCCTGCCCACCGGCGGCACGCCGCTGGAAGCCTACAAACATCTGATTGCGATGCACAAAGCAGGTGAAGTAAGCTTTAAGCATGTTGTGACTTTCAACATGGACGAGTACGTTGGCCTGCCGCAGGAACACCCGGAAAGCTACCACACCTTCATGTACCGCAACTTCTTTGACCACGTTGATATCCCTCGTGAGAATATCAACCTGCTGAACGGCAACGCCGCGGATGTCGACGCCGAGTGCCGCCAGTACGAAGAGAAGATCAAGTCTTACGGCAAAATTAACCTGTTCATGGGCGGCGTGGGCATCGACGGCCATATCGCGTTCAACGAGCCGGCTTCGTCCCTGGCTTCACGCACCCGCATCAAAACGCTGACCGAAGACACCCGCATCGCCAACTCGCGCTTCTTCGGCGGCGACGTCAGCCTGGTGCCGAAATATGCGTTGACCGTCGGCGTGGGCACGCTGCTGGATGCCGAAGAAGTGATGATCCTGGTGACTGGCCACGCCAAGGCGCAGGCGCTGGAAGCCGCGGTGGAAGGCAACATCAACCACATGTGGACCATCAGCTGCCTGCAGCTGCACGCCAAAGCGGTGGTGGTGTGCGACGAACCGGCCACCATGGAGCTGAAAGTCAAAACCGTCAAATATTTCCGCGAGTTAGAAGCGGAAAGCGTGAAAAGTCTTTAATCTTTGCAGGGGGCTACGATGTTCGCTTTAACCCACGGCCGAATCTATACCGGCCACGACGTACTTGATGACCATGCAGTCATTATCGCTGATGGGCTGATCGAGAGAGTCTGCCCGGCGGCTGAATTGCCCGCCGGCATCGAAACGCGCGACCTGGGTGGCGCCATCCTGGCCCCCGGGCTTATCGACGTGCAGCTGAACGGCTGCGGCGGCGTCCAGTTCAACGATTCGCTGGAAGCGATTTCGGAAGAAACGCTGGAGATCATGCAGCGCGCCAACGAGAAATCCGGCTGCACCAGCTATCTGCCGACGCTGATCACCAGCAGCGACGAATTCATGAAGCACAGCGTCGACGTGATGCGCGCTTATCTGAAAAAGCACCAAAATCAGGCGCTGGGCCTGCACCTGGAAGGGCCGTATCTCAGCCCGGTGAAAAAAGGCACCCATAATCCGGCGTTCATTCGCAAACCAACGCAGGACATGATCGATTACCTGTGCGCCAACGCCGATGTGATCACCAAGGTGACGCTGGCGCCGGAAATGGTTGAGCCGCACGTTATCAAGCAGCTGACCGAGGCCGGCATCGTGGTCTCCGCCGGCCACTCGAACGCCACCTACGATCAGGCGCGCACCGGCTTCGCCGCCGGCATCAGCTTCGCCACCCACCTGTACAACGCCATGCCGTATATCACCGGCCGCGAACCGGGGCTGATGGGGGCGATCTTCGATACGCCGGAGGTCTATACCGGCATCATCGCCGACGGCCATCACGTGGCCTGGGCGAGTATCCGTAACGCCAAACGCCTGAAAGGTGATAAATTGGTCTTGGTCACCGACGCGACCGCTCCGGCGGGTGCCGATATTGACCAATTTATTTTCGCCGGTAAAACAATATACTATCGGGATGGGCTGTGCGTGGATGAGAACGGCACCCTGAGCGGTTCCGCGCTGACCATGATCGAAGCGGTGCAAAACAGCGTCGAGCATATCGGTATCGCGCTGGACGAAGCGCTGCGCATGGCGACGCTGTACCCGGCGCGCGCCATTGGCGTCGAGCACCGTCTGGGCACCATCGAAGCCGGCAAGGTGGCTAACCTGACCGCCTTCACCCGTGATTTTAACATCACCAAAACGCTCGTTAACGGTAACGAGGTTTAATTCAATGAACAGCGAGTAACATTATTGATGAGCACTGGCGGACAAGCACAAATAGGGAACGTTGACTTAGTCAAACAACTTAACGGCGCAGCAGTTTACCGCCTGATCGACCAGCAGGGCCCGATCTCGCGCATTCAAATTGCCGAACTCAGCCAGCTTGCCCCCGCCAGCGTCACCAAAATTACTCGCCAGCTGCTGGAGCGCGGGCTGATCAAAGAAGTCGATCAGCAAGCCTCCACCGGCGGTCGCCGTGCGATTTCCATCGTGTCGGAAACCCGTCATTTCCATACCGTCGCGGTGCGTCTCGGCCGCCACGACGCCACCATCACCCTGTATGACATGAGCGGTAAATCGCTCGGCGAAGAACACTATCCGCTGCCGGAACGCACCCAGGAAACGCTGGAAAATGCGCTGTTCGCCGCCATCGCCCAATTCATCGAAGCGAACCAACGCCGCCTGCGCGAGCTGATCGCCATCGCGGTGATCCTGCCCGGCCTGGTGGATCCGGCGCTGGGCGTGGTGCGCTACATGCCGCACATCAGCGTCAGCAACTGGGCGCTGGTGGACAACCTGCAGCAGCGCTTCAACGTCACCAGTTTCGTCGGCCACGACATCCGCAGCCTGGCGCTGGCGGAACACTACTTCGGCGCCACCCGCGACTGCGAAGACTCAATTCTGGTGCGCCTGCACCGCGGCACCGGCGCCGGGATCATCGTCAACGGGCAAATTTTTCTCGGCAATAACGGCAACGTCGGCGAGATCGGCCATATCCAGATCGATCCGCTGGGTGAACGCTGCCACTGCGGCAACTTCGGCTGCCTGGAAACCGTGGCCGCCAACGCGGCGATCGAACAGCGTGTGCGCCAACTGCTGAGCCAGGGCTACCCGAGCAAACTGACGCTGGAAGACTGCGGCATCAACGCCATCTGCAAGGCCGCCAACCGCGGCGATCTGCTGGCCAGCGAAGTGATCGAACACGTCGGCCGCTATCTGGGCAAGGCGGTGGCCATCGCCATCAACCTGTTCAATCCGCAAAAGGTGGTGATCGCCGGTGAGATCACCGAGGCAGACAAGGTGCTGCTGCCGGCGATCCAGAGCTGCATCAATACCCAGGTGCTGAAGGACTTCCGCAAAAATCTGCCGGTGGTGACCTCCGAACTTAATCATCGCTCGGCGATCGGCGCTTTCGCCCTGGCCAAACGCGCGATGCTCAACGGCGTGCTCTTGCAGCGATTGCTGGAAAGCTGATCCGCCGCTTCTGGCAGGTGTGTTATCGTCACCCCTTGCCTGCCGTAATCATGAGAAACAGCGACAAATGAAAATCAAAAACGTTATATGCGATATCGACGGCGTGCTGCTGCATGACAATACGCCGGTGCCCGGCGCCGATCTGTTCCTGGCGCGCATCCAGGAACAAGGCATGCCGCTGGTGGTGCTGACCAACTACCCGTCACAGACCGCGCAGGATCTGGCGAACCGCTTTGCCGCCGCCGGGCTGGAAGTGCCGGAGAGCGCGTTCTATACCTCGGCGATGGCCACCGCCGATTTCCTGCGTCGCCAGGAAGGCAAAAAAGCCTACGTGGTCGGCGAAGGCGCCCTGATCCATGAGCTGTACAAAGCCGGTTTCACCATCACCGACATCAACCCGGATTTCGTGATCGTCGGTGAAACCCGCTCTTACAACTGGGACATGATGCACAAGGCCGCCTACTTCGTCAGTAACGGCGCGCGCTTTATCGCCACCAACCCGGATAGCCACGGCCACGGCTTCTCGCCGGCCTGCGGCGCGCTGTGCGCCCCCATCGAGAAGATCACCGGCCGCAAGCCGTTTTACGTCGGCAAGCCCAGCCCGTGGATCATTCGCGCCGCCTTGAACAAAATGCAGGCGCACTCGGAAGAGACGGTGATCGTCGGCGACAACCTGCGCACCGACATTCTGGCGGGCTTCCAGGCCGGTCTGGAAACCGTGCTGGTGCTGTCCGGCGTCTCCACGCTGAGCGACATCGAAACCATGCCGTTCCGCCCGAGCTACGTCTACCCTTCCGTTGCCGATATCACCATTTTCTGATGCGTTATGGCGGCTGCCCGGCCGCCATTATTTCTCTATTCCTGACCGCAGTTTGAATTTAATTCGTTCATGACCGCAAAAGGTTTCAGCCTGCCTGCGCTAAAAATCCTCATTATAACCTTACGCCCCGCCAATAGCTGATATTGCCGGCCAGCGGAAAACCTTTACCCCTAATTAATGAGGCTACCATGAGCACAAATAACATGATTAATGTCGCCGCCGATGACGCAGCCATTATGCCGACTATCGCCAATAAAAAAATCCTGATGGGTTTTTGGCACAACTGGGCCGCCGGCGCCAGTGACGGCTATCAGCAAGGCCAGTTCGCCAATATGAACCTGACCGACATTCCCGCCGAATACAATGTGGTGGCCGTCGCCTTTATGAAAGGCCAGGGCATCCCAACCTTCAAACCTTACAACCTGTCCGACGCCGAGTTCCGCCGACAGGTGGGCGTGCTGAACAGCCAGGGCCGCGCGGTGCTGATCTCCCTCGGCGGCGCCGACGCGCATATCGAACTGAAGACCGGCGACGAAGATAAGCTGAAAGACGAGATTATTCGCCTGGTGGAAGTCTATGGCTTCGACGGCCTGGATATCGATCTGGAACAGGCGGCGATCGGTGCAGCCAATAATAAAACCGTCTTGCCTGCGGCGTTGAAAAAAGTAAAAGACTATTACGCTGCGCAGGGGAAGAACTTTATTATCAGCATGGCGCCGGAATTCCCGTATTTGCGCACCAACGGCACCTACCTGGATTATATCAACGCCCTCGAAGGCTATTACGACTTTATCGCGCCGCAATATTATAACCAGGGCGGCGACGGTATTTGGGTGGATGAACTCAACGCCTGGATCACGCAGAATAACGACGCCATGAAAGAGGACTTCCTCTACTACCTGACGGAAAGCCTGGTTACCGGCACCCGCGGCTATGCGAAGATCCCGGCGGCGAAATTCGTCATCGGCCTGCCGAGCAACAACGACGCCGCCGCCACCGGCTACGTGATCGACAAACAGGCGGTGTATAACGCCTTCTCGCGTCTCGACGCCAAGAACCTGTCGATCAAGGGCCTGATGACCTGGTCAACCAACTGGGACAATGGCAAGAGCAAAGCCGGCGTCGCCTACAACTGGGAATTCAAAACCCGCTACGCGCCGCTGATTCAGGGCGGCGTCACCCCGCCGCCGGGAAAGCCTAATGCGCCGACGGCGCTGACGGTCGCCGATCTGGGCGCCACCTCGCTGAAACTGAGCTGGGCTGCCGCCACCGGCGCCTCACCGATCGCCAGTTACACCGTCTACCGCAACGGCAACCCGATCGGCCAGACCGCCGCCCTGTCACTGGCCGACAGCGGCCTGACGCCGGCCACCCAGTACAGCTACTTCGTTACCGCGACCGACAGCCAGGGCAATACCTCGCTGCCGAGCAGCGCGCTGGCGGTCAAAACCGCCAACGACGGCACGCCGCCTGATCCGGGGGCGCCCGAGTGGCAGAACAACCACAGCTACAAAGCCGGCGACGTGGTGAGTTATAAAGGCAAGAAATACACCTGTATCCAGGCGCACACTTCCAACGCCGGCTGGACGCCGGACGCCGCCTTCACCCTGTGGCAGCTCATCGCCTAATCGCCAATCGATTGCCGGCCAAACCGGCCGGCAATCCCGTCATCGCGTTAAAAATTGCATAATCGCTAATTTTTCCCGCCAATAACTGGAAATCCGTTAAAAACCACGCCCTCGCAAACAACTATTTCTCAGCGTATGGCTAAAACGCTTGCATCTCCTGCAGCTTTAGGCGCATTTTCATAACCACAGCGCAGCAAAACCGCGTTATCGCTGATGAACCGGCAATGCTGCCCATAACAGTAAAAAACAACATCACAGTCATAAAAGCCCGTTAGGAGAGTTGTATGTGTTCTATTTTCGGTGTGCTCGATCTGAAGTCCGATCCCGTTGAACTGCGTAAGAAAGCGCTGGAGCTGTCGCGCCTGATGCGCCACCGCGGCCCGGATTGGTCCGGCGTTTACGCCAGCGACAAAGCCATTTTGGCTCACGAACGCCTGTCGATCGTCGACGTCAACAACGGCGCTCAACCGCTGTACAACGCTGCGCACACCCACGTTCTGGCGGTCAACGGCGAAATTTACAACCACCAGGCGCTGCGCCAACAGCTGAGCGACCGCTACGCGTTCCAGACCGGTTCCGACTGTGAAGTGATCCTGGCGCTGTATCAGGAGAAAGGCCCGGATTTCCTCGACGACCTGCAAGGCATGTTCGCCTTCGCCTTGTATGACACCGAAAAAGACGCCTATCTGATCGGCCGCGATCACCTGGGCATCATCCCGCTGTACATGGGCCACGACGAGCACGGCAACCTGTATGTCGCCTCGGAAATGAAAGCGCTGGTGCCGGTGTGCCGCACCATCAAGGAATTCCCGGCTGGCAGCTACCTGTGGAGCCAGGACGGTGAGATCCGCGAATACTATCGCCGCGACTGGTTCGATTACGACAGCGTCAAAGACAACGTGACCGACGCCACCGCCCTGCGCACCGCGCTGGAAGAGTCGGTGAAAAGCCACCTGATGTCCGACGTGCCTTACGGCGTGCTGCTGTCGGGCGGGCTGGATTCCTCGGTCATCTCGGCGATCACCAAGAAGTACGCCGCGCGCCGCGTGGAAGATCAGGAACGCAGCGAGGCCTGGTGGCCACAGCTGCACTCCTTCGCCGTCGGCCTGGAAGGCTCGCCGGATCTGCGCGCCGCGCAAGAGGTGGCTAACCACCTGGGCACCGTGCACCATGAGATCCACTTCACCGTGCAGGAAGGCCTGGACGCCATCCGCGACGTGATTTACCACATCGAAACCTATGACGTCACCACCATTCGCGCCTCGACGCCGATGTACCTGATGTCGCGAAAAATCAAGGCGATGGGTATCAAGATGGTGCTTTCCGGCGAAGGCGCGGACGAAGTGTTCGGCGGCTACCTCTACTTCCATAAGGCGCCGGACGCCCGCGAATTCCACGAAGAAACCGTGCGTAAACTGCTGGCGCTGCATATGTTCGACTGCGCGCGCGCCAACAAGGCGATGTCGGCCTGGGGCGTCGAAGCCCGCGTGCCGTTCCTGGACAAGAAATTCCTCGACGTGGCGATGCGCATCAACCCGAAAGATAAAATGTGCGGCAACGGCAAAATGGAAAAGCACATCGTTCGCGAATGTTTCGAGTCCTATTTGCCGGCCAGCGTGGCCTGGCGCCAAAAAGAGCAGTTCTCCGACGGCGTCGGCTACAGCTGGATCGACACGCTAAAAGAGGTCGCTGCGCAGCAAATCAGCGATCAACAGCTCGAAACCGCGCGTTTCCGCTTCCCGTACAACACGCCAACGTCTAAAGAAGGCTACCTGTACCGCGAGATCTTTGAAGAGTTGTTCCCGCTGTCGAGCGCCGCCGAATGCGTGCCGGGCGGCCCGTCCGTCGCCTGCTCGTCCGCCAAGGCCATCGAATGGGACGAATCGTTTAAGAAGATGGACGATCCTTCCGGCCGCGCCGTCGGCGTGCACCAGGCCGCCTATAAATAATCGCGCGGCGTTTTCCCTCGGGGCGGGCCTTTTGGCCCGCCTTTTTGTTGCCTTTCTCCCCCGCCAACTGCCTGAATTGCCGATTTTATCGCCATAATGTTCACAAGCCAGACAAACGGCGCTTCCGGGCGCTTTTTCGGGAAAAAACTTGTTGACGCAAATCGGTCATATACGCATAATGCGCCCCGCAACGCCGATGAAGGCAAAGCAAAAAAAGAGGGCTACGTAGCTCAGCTGGTTAGAGCACATCACTCATAATGATGGGGTCACAGGTTCGAATCCCGTCGTAGCCACCATCTCTTTTTTGCATTTGCGGGAGTGGCGAAATTGGTAGACGCACCAGATTTAGGTTCTGGCGCCGCAAGGTGTGCGAGTTCAAGTCTCGCCTCCCGCACCATTTCTCTTCATCGTCGGCGCAGTATGTTGATGGGGTATCGCCAAGCGGTAAGGCACCGGTTTTTGATACCGGCATTCCCTGGTTCGAATCCAGGTACCCCAGCCATATTCTTTCGGGAACGGGGTTTCAACATAAGATTTGTTTGCAGGTGGGGTATCGCCAAGCGGTAAGGCACCGGTTTTTGATACCGGCATTCCCTGGTTCGAATCCAGGTACCCCAGCCATCACAAACTGCTTGCAAATCAAAGAAGTAAAAAGTAACATCGGCTACGTAGCTCAGCTGGTTAGAGCACATCACTCATAATGATGGGGTCACAGGTTCAAATCCCGTCGTAGCCACCATAATTGGGGTGTCGCCAAGCGGTAAGGCTCTGGTTTCTGATACCAGCATACCCAGGTTCGAATCCTGGCACCCCAGCCATATTTAGAAAAGCCCGCTTCGGCGGGCTTTTTGCTGTCTGGCGTTCAGCCAATCCTAACGGGCCCAGCCGCAGCTGAGCCCTGTCGGTTACAATCCCAAGGCGTACTTCAACGCATGCTCTTTCAGCTTGCCCGCCCGCTGCGCGGCCATCAGCGCCAGATTGCGCGCCACGTTCAGCGGCGCCAGGTTATTGCTGAAGGCGGTATAAAACAGATCCATGCCGCTCTGCATCAGCAGATTGTCGGTACGGCGGCGGCGCTGATAACGCAGCAGTACCGTCTCGCTGCTCCAGTCCTCTCCCTGCTCTCGCGCATCGCTCAATACGTCCAACAAGGCATCCACGTCGCGATACCCCAGATTGACGCCCTGCCCCGCCAGCGGGTTGATGGTATGCGCCGCATCCCCCAGCAGCGCCAGCCCCGGTAGCACGTAACGCTGCGCATGGCGCCGCGTCAGCGGGAACGAACCGGCGGCGTGCACCTTGACCGGGCCCAGGCGCGCCGGGAAAGCGGCGGCGATTTCGCGCTCCAGCTGCGCCGGCGGCATCGCCTGCAGCTGGCGAATGCGCTGCGGGCTGTCATACCACACCAGCGATGCCCAGCTGTCGTACAGCGGCAGGAAGGCGCGCGGCCCGGACGGGAAGAAACGCTGCCAGGTCACATCCTGCTGCGGCGCGCCGGTATCGACGGTGATCAACATACACGCCTGACGATACTGCCAACCGTTGGTGCCGATCGCCGCCAGCTTGCGCACCTGCGAGTTGGCGCCGTCGGCGCCGACAACCAGGCGCGCCTGCAGCGTTTCACCGCCGTCCAGCGTCAGTTGCCAGGCATTGTCCGCCCGGTGCAGCGATTGCAGCCTGGCGGGGCACAGCAGCGTCAGATTGGCGCACTGCGCGAACTGCTGCCACAGCGCCAGCTGCAGAACGCGGTTTTCGACCATAAAGCCCAGCTCCGGCAGCCCCAGGGACACCGCGTCGAACGCCACGCGCGACGACGCCCATTCCCAGGTCTCCAGCCGGCGATACGGCGCCGTGCGCATCGCCGTCACGGCGGGCCAGGCGCCGAGCTGTTTCAGCAGCCCCACCGAGGTGCAGCCGATAGCGGAAATGCGCAGGTCCGGCGGGCTTTGCGCTTCAAACGCCTGCGGCGCCTGATGTTCCAGCAACGCCACCGACCAGCCCGCCTGCGCCAGCCCCAGGGCCGCCGCTGCGCCGACCATGCCGCCGCCCACCACCACCGCGTCATACCGATTTTGAGATGTCTTCATATTGGCTATGTTTTCTGTGTGAATGCTCGCCATCCCACCCGGCATGGCGTTTTGCGCAGTGTACCGGATTTTCGCTTCGGCTTCAGGTCGCGTGCCATTTTCCCCCGCGCTGGTCACAACGGCGGCAAATGATTACAATACGCGCCCTGCATGTCGCGTAACGCAACTTTCGCTCCGCACTGAGTAATGGCAAGTCAATGACGAAAAAACTACATATCAAAACCTGGGGCTGCCAGATGAATGAGTACGATTCATCAAAAATGGCCGACCTGTTGAACAGCACACACGGCTTCGAGTGGACCGAAAACGCCGAAGAGGCGGACGTGTTGCTGCTGAACACCTGCTCGATCCGTGAAAAAGCGCAGGAGAAAGTTTTCGCCATGCTGGGGCGCTGGCGCTTGCTGAAAGAAAAGAACCCGTCGGTGATCATCGGCGTCGGCGGTTGCGTGGCCTCGCAAGAAGGCGAACTGATCCGCAGCCGCGCGCCCTGCGTCGACGTGGTATTCGGCCCGCAGACCCTGCACCGCCTGCCGGAAATGATCAACCACGTTCAGGGCACCCGCAGCCCGGTGGTCGACATCAGCTTCCCGGAGATCGAAAAATTCGACCGCCTGCCGGAACCGCGCGCCGAAGGCCCGACCGCGTTCGTGTCGATCATGGAAGGCTGCAACAAATACTGTACCTTCTGCGTGGTGCCATACACCCGCGGCGAGGAAGTGAGCCGCCCGAGCGACGACGTGCTGTTCGAAATCGCCCAACTGGCGGCGCAGGGCGTGCGCGAGGTCAACCTGCTCGGCCAAAACGTCAACGCTTACCGCGGCGCCACGCATGACGGCGATATCTGCTCGTTCGCCGAACTGCTGCGCCTGGTGGCGGCCATCGACGGCATCGATCGCATTCGCTTCACCACCAGCCACCCTATCGAGTTCACCGATGACATCATCGCGGTGTACGAAGACACGCCGGAGCTGGTCAGCTTCCTGCATCTGCCGGTGCAGAGCGGTTCGGACCGCATCCTGACCATGATGAAACGCGCGCACACCGCGCTGGAGTACAAGGCGATTATCCGCAAGCTGCGCAAGGCGCGGCCGGCCATCCAGCTCAGCTCCGATTTCATCGTCGGTTTCCCGGGCGAAAGCCAGGCCGACTTCGAACAGACCATGAACCTGATCGCCGACGTCAATTTCGACGTCAGCTTTAGCTTCATCTATTCGTCGCGCCCGGGCACCCCGGCGGCGGACATGGTCGACGACGTCAGCGAAGAAGAGAAAAAGCAGCGGCTGTATATTCTGCAGGATCGCATCAACCAGCAGGCGCTGCAGTTCAGCCGCCGCATGCTCGGCACCGTCCAGCGTATTCTGGTGGAGGGCACCTCGCGCAAAAGCGTGATGGAGCTGGCCGGGCGCACGGAGTGCAACCGTGTGGTAAACTTCGAGGGCACGCCCGACATGATCGGCCAGTTCGTCGACGTGGAAATTACCGAGGTGCTGACCAACACCCTGCGTGGCGCAGTGGTGCGCACCGAACAGCAGATGGATCTGCGCGTACATGAATCCCCGCAGTCGGTGATCGCCCGTACCCGCAAAGAAAACGCGCTGGGCGTCGGCATTTACCAGCCCTGACGCCGCGGTGGCCGCCTTATCGCCGCCCATTCGCGCTACTCCTTACCGTTTCTCCGCCGGGCGCCCGCGCCCGGTGATTTTCTTTTTTATTTTTTTATTGTTGAAGAGGCGACATAACATGCAACTCCCACACTGCCCGAAGTGCAACTCCGAATACACCTACCAGGACAATGCCCTGTTCATCTGCCCTGAGTGCGCCCACGAGTGGAGCGACAGCGCCCCGGCGGAAGATCAGGACGCGCTGATCGTCAAAGACGCCAACGGCAACCTGCTGGCAGACGGCGATGCGGTCACCGTGATCAAAGACCTGAAGGTCAAAGGCAGCTCCTCGATGCTGAAGATCGGCACCAAGGTGAAAAACATTCGCCTGGTCGAAGGCGATCACAACATCGACTGCAAAATCGACGGCTTCGGCCCGATGAAGCTGAAATCCGAGTTCGTGAAAAAGAACTGATTCACGGCGGCCTTGTTCTGTGATGACGCGGCGGGCTTTGCGCCCCGCCGCGTTTTTTCCTTATCTTCCCTTGAATTCCGCCGACGGCGCACAGATAGATCAGCGGTAAACTTGCGCCGTTGCGGCGCACCATGAATAATTCAAGAAAGAGAGTATTCAGGCTCACCCTGAACGCGCGCGTCCCAGACGCGCTATGTGACATCAACCAGGCCCGATGTGACCTAGAGGAATAGTTTGAACGTCGCAACACAAGAAATTTTGTTAGAGCCCGCAGACAACAAGCGTTTGCTCAGCCTGTGCGGCCCGTTTGATGACAACATCAAGCAACTCGAGCGCCGATTGGGCATCGAAATCAATCGCCGCGACAACCGTTTCAAGCTGGTCGGCAAAAACCTGTGCGTGGTTGCCGCCGCCGATATCCTGCGTCATCTGTACGTGGATACCGCGCCGATTCGCGGCGTGATCCCGGATATCGATCCGGAACAAATCCACCTGGCTATCAAAGAGAGCCGGGTGCTGGAACAGGTAGCCGACAGCGTGCCGGATTACGGCAAGGCGGTCACCATCAAAACCAAGCGCGGCATGGTGAAACCGCGTACGCCTAACCAGGCGCAGTACATCGCCAACATTCTCGATCACGACATCACCTTCGGCATCGGCCCGGCGGGCACCGGCAAAACCTACCTGGCGGTCGCCGCCGCGGTGGATGCGCTGGAGCGCCAGGAAATTCGCCGTATTCTGTTGACCCGCCCTGCGGTCGAAGCCGGCGAAAAACTGGGCTTCCTGCCCGGCGATCTGAGCCAGAAGGTCGATCCTTATCTGCGACCGTTGTACGACGCCCTGTTCGAAATGCTGGGCTTCGAGCGCGTGGAGAAACTCATCGAGCGCAACGTGATCGAAGTCGCGCCACTGGCCTATATGCGCGGCCGCACGCTGAACGACGCCTTTATCATTCTGGATGAGAGCCAGAACACCACCATCGAACAGATGAAGATGTTCCTGACGCGCATCGGCTTCAACTCGAAGGCGGTCATCACCGGCGACGTCACTCAGATCGACCTGCCGCGCAACCAGAAATCCGGCCTGCGCCACGCGGTGGAAGTGCTGTCGGACGTGGAAGAACTGAGCTTCAACTTCTTCCATAGCGAAGACGTGGTGCGCCACCCGGTGGTGGCCCGCGTAGTCATCGCCTATGAGGCCTGGGAAGCGGCCGAACAGAAACGCAAAGACGCGATTGCCGAACAACGTAAGCGCGAGGCGCTCGCCGCCTCCGAGCAGGAGACACCATGAGTCAGGTGATTTTGGATCTGCAGATTGCCTGTGAAAACGGCGACGGCCTGCCGGATGAAGCCACCTTCCAGCGCTGGCTGGAAGGCGTGCTGCCGCAATTTCAGGAAGAGGCCGAGGTGACCGTGCGTCTGGTAGACGAAGCGGAAAGCCACGAGCTGAACCTGACCTACCGCGGCAAAGACAAGCCGACCAACGTGCTCTCTTTCCCGTTCGAGGCCCCGCCGGGCATCGAGCTGCCGTTGCTCGGCGATCTGATCATCTGCCGCCAGGTGGTTGAACAGGAAGCGATTGAGCAAGGCAAGGCGCTGGAGGCCCACTGGGCGCATATGGTTGTCCACGGCAGCCTTCATCTGCTAGGGTATGACCACATCGAAGACGATGAAGCCGAAGAAATGGAGTCTTTGGAAACCGAAATCATGCACGGACTGGGCTATCCTGATCCGTACCTGGCGGAAAAAGACCCCGTCTGACGTCAGCCGTTTACCCTACAGCCCCCTGCGGGGCTGTCGCTGACGCCCCTTAACTCTGACATGAGTGACAGTAACGAAAACGCCATGAGCGACGACCATTCACAAAGCAATGACAGCCCCAGTCCCAAGAAGGGGTTCTTTACTCTTATCCTTAACCAGCTGTTCCACGGCGAGCCCAAAAACCGTGGCGATCTGGTCGAGCTGATCCGTGATTCCGAACAAAACGACCTGATCGATCCCGATACCCGCGACATGCTGGAAGGCGTGATGGATATCGCCGAGCAGCGCGTGCGCGACATCATGATCCCCCGCTCCCAGATGGTGACGCTCAAGCGCAACCAGACGCTGGAAGAGTGCCTGGACGTGATTATCGACTCCGCCCACTCGCGCTTCCCGGTGATCAGCGAAGACAAAGATCACATCGAAGGCATCCTGATGGCCAAGGATCTGCTGCCGTTCATGCGCGCAGACTCCGAGCCGTTCAGCATCGACAAGGTGCTGCGCACCGCGGTGGTAGTGCCGGAAAGCAAGCGCGTCGACCGGATGCTGAAAGAGTTCCGCTCCCAGCGCTATCACATGGCGATTGTCATTGACGAATTCGGCGGCGTATCCGGCCTGGTCACCATCGAAGACATTCTGGAACTGATCGTCGGCGAGATCGAAGACGAATACGACGACGAAGACGATCTGGATATCCGCCAGCTCAGCCGCCACATGTACACCGTGCGCGCGCTGGCCCCGATCGAAGACTTCAATGAAGCCTTCGGCACCCATTTCAGCGACGACGAGGTCGATACCATCGGCGGTCTGGTGATGCAGGCCTTCGGTCACCTGCCGGCGCGCGGGGAAACCATTGAAATCGAAGGTTACCTATTTAAAGTTGCCATGGCCGACAGTCGACGTATTATCCAGGTTCATGTAAAAATTCCGGACGATTCTCCCCCACCGAAACTGGAAGATTAAATCCAACATGGCTAAAGCCTCATTACTTGAACGCCAGCGGGTTCGCGCCCTGCTGGCGCTGTTGTCAGGTGCCGGCGGGACGCTGGCGTTCTCGCCCTACGACTTCTGGCCCGCGGCCATCGTCTCCCTGTTCGGCCTGCTGGCCGTTACCTTCAATCGCACCACCAAACAGTCTGCCCTGCTCGGCTTTGTCTGGGGCTTAGGGCTGTTCGGCAGCGGCATCAACTGGGTGTATGTCAGCATCGCCGATTTCGGCGGCATGCCTTTCGCCGTCAACGTCTTCCTGGTGGTGTTGCTCGCCGCTTACCTGTCGCTGTATACCGGGCTGTTCGCCGGGCTGCTGACGCGCCTGTGGCCGACCACCCGCTGGTGGCGGCTGGCCATCGCCGCGCCGGCGCTGTGGCAGGTGACCGAATTCCTGCGCGGCTGGGTGCTGACCGGCTTTCCGTGGCTGCAGTTCGGCTACAGCCAGATCAACGGCCCGCTGAAGGGCATCGCGCCGCTGCTGGGCGTCGACGCCATCACCTTTGTGCTGATGGCCATCGCCGGCCTGCTGGTGTACGCCGTCAATCAGCGCCGCCTGTCGGCTGCGGTCATCGCCGCCGCGCTGCTGCTGTTGCCGTGGCCGCTGCGCCAGCTGCATTGGTTTACTCCGCAGCCGGAGAAAGCGGTGAACGTCGCCATGGTGCAAGGCAACATCGCCCAGTCGATGAAATGGGATCCGAAAGCGCTGGTCAGCACGCTGCAAACCTATCTGGACGAAACCCGTCCGTACGTGGGCAAGGCGCCGATCGTTATCTGGCCGGAGTCCGCCATCCCGGATTATGAAGCCAACCAGAACGGCTTCCTGACCATGATGGACGACCTGATGCGGGCGAAGAACAGCAGCCTGATCACCGGCATCGTCGACGTGCGCGCCACGCCACAGGGCCAGCAGATCTACAACAGCGCCATCGTGCTCGGCGAACCGACGCCGTACAGCTACCCGGCCAAGGATCGCTACAACAAGCACCACCTGGTGCCGTTCGGCGAGTTCGTGCCGCTGGAAACCCTGCTGCGGCCGCTGGCGCCGTTCTTCGATCTGCCGATGTCCTCCTTCAGCCGCGGCGACTACGTGCAGCCGCAGCTCAGCGTACGCGGGTACAACCTGACGGCGGCCATCTGCTACGAAATCGTGCTGGGCCAGCAGGTTCGCGATAACTTCCGCCCGGACACCAATTTCCTGCTGACCATCTCCAACGATGCCTGGTTCGGCCACTCCATCGGCCCGTGGCAGCACTTCCAGATGGCGCGCATGCGGGCGCTGGAGCTCGGTCGGCCGCTGCTGCGCAGCACCAACAACGGCGTTACCGCCGCGGTGGATGCGAACGGCGAGGTGATCGCCGAGATCCCGCAGTTTACCCGTCAGGTGCTCGAAGTGAAGGTCACGCCGACCACCGGCGTCACGCCTTACGCGCGCTTCGGCGCCACGCCGCTGTGGGTGATAACCCTGCTGCTGGGCGGCTGGGCGCTGATGTTGGGCCTGCGCCGCAAATAGTCCTCTTCGCCGGGGCGCGCCCGCCGCGCCCCGCTTTCCCGTCACTATCCCCACCTCAGTCAGAAAACGCCGTTAAATCCACGCGGCTGGCACACTCTTTGCTTTTATCTATGGCGATATCGCGCGCCGATTTACTTTTGCTGACGTTTTGTCGCACCTGCGCACATTTTGGGTGCATTGAGCGCACCGCGCGGGTGCGTCAAAGTTTTGTTGCATTGATTTGGTGCGCGTGGCGTCTCAAAAAATGAAACATTTTAGTTTCAAGGTGTTCACAATCGGTTATTTTTTAACAGCGTTCAGTTCATAAGACTATCTTTATAACTTGAGCAATAAACAGTCGATTTAACCTGACGCTCTTTAGTCAGAGCCACAACAACAGCAAAGGAGTTGGACCATGCAAATGCGTAAATTGGCGTTATCGTTACTGCTGCTCGGTGCGGCAGGTAGCGTGGCGCACGCGGAAGACCTGACCGGTACGCTGAAGAAAATCAAAGACAATGGCGTGATCGTTGTCGGCCACCGCGAATCTTCAGTGCCGTTCTCCTACTACGACAACCAGCAAAAAGTTGTGGGCTACTCTCAGGACTACTCCAACCAAATCGTTGAAGCCGTTAAGAAAAAGCTGAATGCACCGAATCTGCAGGTGAAAATGCTGCCGATTACCTCACAGAACCGCATCCCGCTGCTGCAAAACGGCACCTATGATTTCGAGTGCGGCTCCACCACCAATAACCTCGAGCGCCAGAAACAGGCCGCCTTCTCCGACACCATTTTCGTGGTCGGCACCCGCTTGCTGGTGAAAAAAGGCTCCGACATCAAAGACTTTAAAGACCTGGCCGGCAAACCGGTGGTGGTCACCTCCGGCACCACCTCCGAAGTGCTGCTGAACAAGCTGAACGACAGCGGCAAGATGAACATGCGCATCATCAGCGCCAAAGACCACGGTGACTCCTTCCGCACTCTGGAAAGCGGCCGCGCGGTGGCCTTCATGATGGACGACGCCCTGCTGGCGGGCGAGCGCGCCAAAGCCAAGAAACCGGATCAGTGGGAAATCATCGGCACACCGCAGTCGAAAGAGGCCTACGGCTGTATGTTGCGTAAAGACGATCCTGAGTTCAAAAAGCTGGTCGATGACACCATCGCCCAGGCGCAAACTTCCGGTGAAGCGGCCAAGTGGTTTGATAAATGGTTCAAGCAGCCTATTCCACCGAAAAACCTCAACATGAACTTCGAACTGTCGGACGACATGAAGCAGCTGTTCAAAGAGCCTAACGACAAAGCGTTGAACTAAATAGAACAAAAGCCGGGGCGGCCGCCAGGCCAAACCGGCCCAGTTGATGACTGGGACAGACAGGAATGAGGGGGGCCGTTCCCCTCCCTCATTTTCCCCAAGGCGCGCCACCGACATCCGTACACAACAAGCCAGCCAGACTGGCCGCGCGGCGATCGGCGCTCATCAAGTCATCAATCTTCGGCGCCCTGCGCCCGTTTACCGGAGTTTGTTATGTCAATAGATTGGAACTGGGGTATCTTCCTGCAGCAGGCCCCGTTTGGGAACACCACTTACCTCGGCTGGATATGGTCCGGCTTTCAGGTCACGGTGGCCCTCTCCGTCTGTGCATGGATTATCGCTTTCTTCGTCGGTTCGCTGTTCGGTATCTTGCGTACCGTGCCCAACCGCTTTCTTTCCACCCTCGGCACCTGTTACGTCGAACTGTTCCGCAACGTGCCGCTGATCGTGCAATTCTTTACCTGGTATCTGGTGATCCCCGAGCTGCTGCCGGCCAATATCGGCACCTGGTTTAAAAGCGAGCTGGATCCCAACGTGCAGTTCTTCGTCTCCTCCATGCTCTGCCTGGGGCTGTTTACCGCCGCCCGCGTTTGCGAGCAGGTGCGCGCCGCCATCCAGTCCCTGCCACGCGGCCAGAAAGCCGCCGGGCTGGCGATGGGCCTGACGCTGCCGCAAACCTACCGCTACGTGCTGCTGCCGAACGCCTACCGGGTGATCGTGCCGCCGATGACCTCTGAGATGCTCAACCTGGTCAAAAACTCCGCCATCGCCTCCACCATCGGGCTGGTGGACATGGCCGCGCAGGCCGGCAAGCTGTTGGATTACTCCGCACACGCCTATGAATCCTTTACTGCCATCACGCTGGCTTATATCGGCATCAACGTCGTTATCATGCTGTTTATGCGTCTGGTCGAAAAGAAAGTGCAGTTGCCTGGCAACCTGGGGAGTAAATAATGTACGAATTTGACTGGGCGTCGATCGTCCCAAGCTTCCCTTATTTGCTGCAGGGCATGGTGATCACGCTGAAGATCACCGTGACCGCCATCGTGGTTGGCATTCTGTGGGGTACCGTGCTGGCGGTGATGCGCCTGTCGCCGTTCAAACCGATCAGCTGGTTCGCCACCCTGTACGTCAACCTGTTCCGTTCGGTGCCGTTGGTGATGGTGCTGCTGTGGTTCTATCTGGTGGTTCCAAGCTTATTACAACAGGTTCTAGGGCTGTCGCCGAAAACCGATATTCGCCTGATCTCGGCTATGGTAGCCTTTTCCCTGTTTGAAGCGGCCTATTATTCGGAAATCATCCGCGCCGGCATTATCAGCATCTCGCGCGGCCAATCCTCCGCCGCGCTGGCGCTGGGCATGACCCACTGGCAGTCCATGCGGCTGGTGATCCTGCCGCAGGCGTTCCGCGCCATGGTGCCGCTGCTGCTGACCCAGGGCATCGTACTGTTCCAGGATACCTCGCTGGTTTACGTACTGAGCCTGGCCGACTTCTTCCGCACCGCGTCGACCATCGGCGAACGCGACGGCACCCAGGTTGAAATGATCCTGTTCGCCGGCTTTGTCTATTTTGTTATCAGTCTCGCCGCCTCGGCGCTGGTAAGCTATTTGAAGAAAAGGACTGTTTGATGATATCCCTGAAAAATGTTTCTAAGTGGTACGGTCACTTTCAGGTGTTGACCGATTGCACCACCGAAGTGAAAAAAGGCGAAGTGGTCGTCGTCTGCGGTCCTTCAGGTTCCGGCAAGTCCACCCTGATCAAAACCGTCAACGGCCTCGAGCCGATCCAGCAGGGCGACATCCTGGTGAACGGCACGCCGGTCAACGACAAGAAAACCAACCTGGCGCAGCTGCGTGCCAAGGTCGGCATGGTGTTCCAACACTTCGAGCTGTTCCCGCACCTGTCTATCATCGACAACCTGACGCTGGCGCAGGTGAAAGTGCTCAAGCGCGACAAGACCGCCTCGCGCGAGAAGGGCCTGAAGCTGCTGGAACGCGTCGGCCTCTCCGCCCATGCCAACAAGTTCCCCGGTCAGCTGTCCGGTGGCCAGCAGCAGCGCGTCGCCATCGCCCGCGCGCTGTGCATGGATCCTATCGCCATGCTGTTCGATGAACCGACCTCGGCGCTCGATCCGGAAATGATCAACGAAGTGCTGGACGTGATGGTCGAACTGGCGAACGAAGGCATGACCATGATGGTGGTAACCCACGAAATGGGCTTCGCCCGCAAGGTGGCGAATCGGGTGATCTTTATGGACGAAGGCAAAATCGTCGAAGACCGCAACAAAGACGATTTCTTCAACAACCCCGAGTCCGATCGCGCCAAGGACTTCCTGGCCAAGATCCTGCACTAAACGCTTTGCCTATGCGCCCCCAGGGGCGCATCTTTTCTCCCGGCACTAAAAGCGCTTGTTTCTCCCCGGTTTTGATCCGATGCTCGCTGGATAACAAACAGAGGAGAAAGAACATGCCCCGCCCTATTATCATCGATTGCGATCCCGGCCTCGACGACGCCATCGCGCTGGCGATGGCGCTGCGTTCGCCGGAGCTGGACGTCAAAGCCATTACCACTTCCGCCGGCAACCAGACGCCGGAGAAAACCCTGCATAACGCGCTGGGCCTGTTGACCCTGATGCAGCGCGAGGACATACCGGTCGCCGCCGGCGCCGGCGGCCCGCTGATGCGCGAGCTGGTGATCGCCGACTATGTCCACGGCAAAACCGGCATGGGCAACACCCACCTGCCGACGCCGACCCTCAAACCCGATCCCCGCGGTGCCGTCGAGCTGATCGCCGACCTGCTGCGCGCCAGCCCGCAGCCGATAACCCTGGTGGTGACCGGCCCGATGACCAACATCGCCCTGCTGCTGGCCCAGCATGCCGAGCTGAAAAGCCGCATCGAACGCATCGTATTCATGGGCGGCGGCATGAACGCCGGCAATACCACGCCGGTCGCGGAGTTCAACATCTTCGTCGATCCCGAAGCCGCCGAAATGGTGCTGAAATCCGGCGTGCCGCTGACCATGGCCGGGCTGAACGTCACCCATCAGGCGCTGGTGTTGCCACAGGATATCGAGCGTATTCGCCAGATAGACAATCCGGTCGCGCAGGCGGTCGCGGAGATGCTCGATTTTTACCTGCCGCTGTACCTCAGCCATCCTCGCGGCCTGCCCGGCGCGGCGATGCACGATCCCTGCACCATCGCCTGGCTGCTGGCGCCACAGCTGTTCACCGGCGTAGAACGCTGGGTCGGGGTGGAAACCAAAGGGGAATACACCGTCGGCATGACGGTGGTGGACTATTTCCAGCAAACCGGCAACGCAGCCAACGTGGAAGTGCTGACCGGCATCAACCGCGAAGGCTTTATCGACCTGCTGGCCGAGCGCGTAGCGCGTTATTGATCCCATCGGGGTGCGCTCGCGCCCCTCATTCAAGTTTTTTGATTTAACTCAGCGAATTTTTGCGCTATCACTGTTCATGGCTTGCCTCTACCATGCGTTTACACCGACTGACATCGTCACCGATTAGACTTCGCCTGGAGATAAGCCAATGAGCCGCGTACTGGTCCTGAAATCAAGCATTCTGGGTGAATATTCCCAGTCTGGAAAATTAGTCGATTTTTTTGTTGAACAATGGCGTGAAACTCACCCTGAAGACACGTTCACCGTGCGCGACTTGGCCAACCCGACGCTGCCGGAGCTGGATGGTGAAGTGATGGCCGGTTTTACCGCCGGCGATAAACCGCTGACGCCGCACCAGCAAAGCACCCTGGCGCTGTCCGATGAGCTGATTGCCGAGCTGAAGTCGCACGACACGCTGATCATCAGCGCCCCGATGTACAACTTCAACATCCCGACGCAGCTGAAGATCTACTTCGATCTGATCGCCCGCGCCGGCCAGACGTTCCGCTACACCTCCGCCGGCGCCGAAGGGCTGGTGACGGGCAAAAAAGCGATCGTCATCTCCAGCCGCGGCGGCATCCACGCCGACACGCCGACGGATCTGATCACGCCGTACGTAAAGCTGTTCCTGGGCTTTATCGGCATCACCGACGTTGAGTTCGTGCTGGCGGAAGGCTTCGCCTACGGCCCGGAAGCGGCAGAGAAAGCCGCCCAGGACAGCCGCATCGCGGTCGCGCAGAAAATCCCGGCCGGCGTCGCCGTCCCGGCCAGCGCACCGGCGCAAGCGCAAGCCGCCCCGGCAGCCATCAGCGGCGGTTTCCTCAGCAACCTGCTGAAGAAACTGTTCCGTTAAACGCCGCCTTAGCGTTCCCCGCCGCAGCGGGGAACGTCATCAAGGTTCAAACGGCCGGCGCTGGAACTGGTCGTGGCCGCATTTCGGGCAGAGCGGCAGCACCTCCGGCGTGTAGAACGCCAGGTGGTAGTGGCACTGCTCGCACACCAGATTGCCCAGCCCCACCACTTCACCGCTGTGATAAACGCCGTGGTGGCTGACATCCTTGAACACCTCGCGCCACTCCAGCTGGGTTTTGTCGGTGATATCCGCCAGTTCCTGCCACAGACTCTCTTTGATCACCCGCATAAACACGCTGTCGGTAAATTCGTCCCGGCTTTCCTGATAGCTGCGAGCGAACTCTTCCAGATCGCGCCGCACCGCCTGCGTCACCTGCCGCACCTCGTCGCGGGTCAGATCTTCGGCTTCGTTCAACCGCCGCTCCGCGCTGGCCACCAGTTCGTCGATATCGCGTTCACCGTTTTTCAGGCGTTCGGTCAGCGATGCCACCAATTCGCGGTAATACTGAGCAACCTTGTTCATAGACTCTCCTCGTAAACGCTGCGCCGGACTTGGCTGTAGGAATACCCCTAAGCTACTTGTTCTTATTTTAGCCGTAAATGACTGATGTCACTTGGCAAGACGCGGGATCCGCAGGTTGTGAGCCGCGTCATGGCGGCGTTTTTTTTAAATGCGCCGAGTCAGGCGCTTGGAGTTGTTGCCGGGAGGTCTTATCAGCTATGCTATGCGGATCTACGAATACTAAATGTTCATTGCGTTGCCTCTGACCGGGGCAACGGTTTACACCTACAGGACCACCGGCCGCCATGCAAGAGCAATACCGTCCAGAAGACATAGAATCGAACGTACAGCTTCACTGGCAAGAGAAGCAGACTTTCAAAGTTACCGAAGACGACAGCAAGGAAAAGTACTACTGCCTATCCATGCTGCCTTACCCGTCCGGCCGACTGCACATGGGCCACGTTCGTAACTACACTATCGGCGACGTGATCTCGCGCTATCAGCGCATGCTGGGCAAAAACGTACTGCAGCCGATCGGCTGGGATGCGTTCGGCCTGCCGGCGGAAGGCGCGGCGGTGAAAAACAACACCGCACCGGCCCCGTGGACCTACGACAACATCGAATACATGAAGAACCAGCTGAAACTGCTGGGCTTCGGCTACGACTGGGATCGCGAAATCGCCACCTGCCAGCCGGAATACTACCGCTGGGAACAGTGGTTCTTCACCAAGCTGTATGAAAAAGGCCTGGTTTACAAGAAGACCTCGGCGGTGAACTGGTGCCCGCACGATCTGACCGTGCTGGCCAACGAACAGGTTATCGACGGCTGCTGCTGGCGCTGCGACACCAAGGTCGAGCGTAAAGAGATCCCGCAGTGGTTCATCAAAATCACCGCCTACGCCGATCAGCTGCTGAACGATCTGGACACGCTGGAAAGCTGGCCGGAGCAGGTGAAAACCATGCAGCGCAACTGGATTGGCCGCTCCGAAGGCGTGGAAATCACCTTCGACGTGGCGGACAGCGAAGAGAAGCTGACGGTTTACACCACCCGTCCCGACACCTTCATGGGCGCCACCTACGTGGCGGTCGCCGCGGGCCACCCGCTGGCGCAACAGGGCGCACGTAACAACCCGGCGCTGACCGACTTCATCGACGAATGCCGCAACACCAAAGTTGCCGAAGCCGAAATGGCGACGATGGAGAAGAAAGGCATGCCGACCGGCCTGTTCGTTGTCCACCCGCTGAGCGGCGAGAAGCTGCCGGTGTGGGTCGCCAACTTCGTGCTGATGGAATACGGCACCGGCGCCGTGATGGCGGTACCGGCGCACGACCAGCGCGACTGGGAATTCGCCACCAAATACGATTTGGCGATCAAGCCGGTGATCCTGAACCTCGACGGCAGCCGGCCTGACGTGAGCGCCGAAGCGATGACCGACAAAGGTGCGCTGTTCAACTCCGGCGAATTCGACGGCCTGGACAATGAAGCGGGCTTCAACGCCATCGCCGACAAACTGGTCGCCAAGGGCGTGGGCCAGCGCAAGGTCAACTACCGTCTGCGCGACTGGGGCGTTTCCCGTCAGCGTTACTGGGGCGCGCCAATCCCGATGGTGACGCTGGAAGACGGCACCGTGATGCCGACGCCGGAAGACCAGTTGCCGGTGATCCTGCCGGAAGACGTGGTCATGGACGGCATCACCAGCCCGATCAAGGCCGACCCTGAGTGGGCGAAGACCACCGTCGACGGCCAGCCGGCGCTGCGTGAAACCGACACCTTCGATACCTTTATGGAGTCTTCCTGGTACTACGCCCGCTACACTTGCCCGCAGTATGACCAGGGCATGCTGGATCCGGCCGCCGCCAACTACTGGCTGCCGGTCGATCAATATATCGGCGGCATCGAACACGCCATCATGCACCTGATGTACTTCCGCTTCTTCCACAAGCTGATGCGCGATGCAGGCCTGGTGGATTCCGACGAGCCGGCCAAGCGCCTGCTGTGTCAGGGCATGGTGCTGGCCGACGCCTTCTACTACACCGGCAACAGCGGCGAGCGCGTCTGGGTGTCCCCTGTTGACGCCACCGTCGAGCGCGACGACAAGGGCCGCATCATCAAAGCCACCGATCCGCAAGGCCGCGAACTGGTCTATGCTGGCATGAGCAAAATGTCGAAGTCGAAAAACAACGGCATCGACCCGCAGGAGATGGTGGAAAAATACGGCGCGGATACCGTGCGTCTGTTCATGATGTTCGCTTCACCGGCAGAAATGACGCTGGAGTGGCAGGAATCCGGCGTGGAAGGGGCTAACCGCTTCCTGAAACGCGTGTGGAAACTGGCCTACGATCACGTGGAAAAAGGCGCGGTACAGCCGCTCGACGTAGCGGCGCTGACTGAAGATCAGAAAGCGCTGCGCCGCGATCTGCACAAAACCATCGCCAAGGTAACCGACGATATCGGCCGCCGTCAGACCTTCAACACCGCGATCGCCGCCGTGATGGAGCTGATGAACAAGCTGGCCCGCGCGCCGCAGGAGAGTGAGCAGGATCGCGCGCTGCTGCAGGAAGCGCTGCTGGCCGTGGTTCGCATGCTGTATCCGTTCACCCCGCACGTGTGCTTCACCCTGTGGCAGGCGCTGGCCGGCGAAGGCGACGTGGACACCGCGCCATGGCCGGTTGCCGACGAGCAGGCGATGGTCGAAGACTCCAAGCTGGTGGTGGTGCAGGTGAACGGCAAGGTTCGCGCTAAAATCACCGTATCTGCCGATGCGACCGAAGAGCAAGTGCGCGCGCGCGCTGCCGAAGAGCATCTGGTGGCTAAATATCTGGACGGCGTCACGATTCGTAAAGTGATCTACGTTCCGGGCAAACTGCTTAACCTGGTTGTGGGTTAACACAAGGAGGAGTTGTGCGACAACGTATTCTGACGCTGTTGCTGGGGTTGGCGGTGCTGGTCACCGCCGGCTGCGGTTTTCACCTGCGTGGCACCACGCAGGTGCCGAATGAAATGAAAACGCTGATCCTGGACAGCGCTGACCCTTACGGCCCGTTGACGCGCGCGGTGCGTGAGCAGCTGCGTCTGAACGACGTGACTATCGTCAGCGATCCGAAGCGTAAAGACGTGCCTTCCCTGCGCATCCTCGGCGCGACGGAAAGCCAGGACACCGCTTCGATCTTCCAGGACGGTAAAACCGCCGAGTACCAGCTGGTGCTGACCGTGCAGGCGCAGGTGCTGATCCCGGGCCATGACCTGTATCCGCTGTCGGTGAAAGTGTTCCGTTCCTTCTTCGACAACCCGCTGACCGCGCTGGCCAAGGACTCCGAACAGGAGATCATTCGCCAGGAAATGCGTGAGCAGGCGGCGCAACAGCTGGTGCGCAAACTGCTGACCGTGCATGCGGCGGAAGAAGAGAACCGGCAGAAAGCCGCTGCCGCCGGCGAACGAGCGGCAAGCCAAACCGCACAATGATCCGCATTTATCCGGAACAACTTGCCGCGCAGCTCCGAGAGGGGCTGCGCGCTTGTTATTTATTGAGCGGCAATGAACCGCTGCTGCTGCAGGAAAGCCAGGATTTGCTCCGGCAGGCCGCGCAACAGCAGCAGTTCAGCGAGCACTACAGCATTTCCCTCGACGCCCATACCGACTGGGACGCCATCTTCGGCATCTGCCAGGCGATGAGCCTGTTCGCCAGCCGCCAGACGCTGCTGCTGATCTTCCCGGAAAACGGCCCGACGGCGCCGATCGGCGAACAGCTGACCAAACTCGCCACGCTGCTGCACGAGGATATTCTGCTGATCCTGCGCGGCCCGCGCCTCACCAAAGCGCAGGAAAACAGCGCCTGGTTCAAGGCGCTCAGCCCAAACGGTGCCCTCGTCAGTTGCCAGACGCCGGAACAGGCGCAGCTGCCGCGCTGGGTCGCCACGCGCGCCAAGGCGATGAAGCTGGAGCTGGACGATGCCGCCAATCAGCTGTTGTGCTACTGCTATGAAGGCAACCTGCTGGCGCTGTCGCAGGCGCTGGAGCGGCTGTCGCTGCTGCACCCGGACGGCAAGCTCACGCTGCCGCGCGTCGAACAGGCGGTGAACGACGCCGCCCACTTCACGCCGTTCCACTGGCTGGATGCTCTGCTGGCCGGCAAGAGCAAGCGCGCCTGGCATATCTTGCAACAGCTGCAGCAAGAGGATGTGGAGCCGGTGATCCTGCTGCGCACTCTGCAGCGCGAACTGCTGCTGCTGTTGACGCTGCAGCGCCGCATGGCTTCCGCGCCGCTGCGCACGCTGTTCGATCAGCACAAGGTCTGGCAGAACCGCCGCCCGCTGGTGACCCAGGCGCTGCAACGCCTGTCCGGCCCCCAGCTGCAGCAGGCGGTACAGCTGCTGACGCAAATCGAGCTGACCCTCAAGCAGGACTATGGCCAGTCGGTCTGGCCGGAACTGGAAACCCTGTCGATGCTGCTGTGCGGCAAACCCCTGGCCACGAGTTTTAGCGATGCCCACTAATCCGGAACACCCCACCGTTTTGCACGCGCTGTTCGGCGGCACCTTTGACCCGATCCACTACGGCCACCTGCGGCCGGTGGAAGCGTTGGCCACCGAAGTGGGCCTGAATCGCGTCACGCTGCTGCCTAACCATGTGCCGCCGCACCGCCCGCAGCCGGAGGCCAATGCGCAGCAGCGCCTGAAGATGGTCGAGCTGGCGATCGCCGGCAACCCGCTGTTTGCGGTCGACGATCGCGAACTGCACCGCACCACCCCCTCCTACACCATCGAGACGTTGGAAACGATTCGTAAAGAGCGTGGCGCCGCCCAGCCGCTGGCGTTTATTATTGGCCAGGACTCGCTGTTGACGCTGCATAAGTGGCACCGCTGGCAGGCGCTGTTGGACGTCTGCCATCTGCTGGTGCTGGCGCGCCCGGGCTATAACGATCGCATGGACACGCCGGAGCTGCAGCAGTGGCTGGAACGCCATCGCACCGCCGACCCGGCGCTGCTCAGCCGTCGCCCACACGGCCATATCTATTTGGCCGATACGCCGGAGCTGGAAATTTCCGCTACCGAGATCCGCCAGCGCCGCCATCAGGGCCTCAACTGCGACGACCTGCTGCCACGCCCGGTGCAGCGCTATATCGAGTTGCAGGGTTTATATCGCTAGCGAAAGGTGCGTGATATACTGCGCCGCTATTTTTCAGGTATCCGCTGAAAACCCCGGAAACCTTAGCTGGCCGGGCAGTCACCAGTTAGCTGGCTTTCAGCGGCAGCCTGCCGAAACCATTATCCGGTTACGCTGCGGCGCGCGCATTTTGCCCGCCGCAGCCGACTGAACAGAACACACCCGAGGGGGAACCTTTGCAAGGTAAAGCGCTCCAAGATTTCGTCATCGATAAAATCGATGACCTGAAAGGCCAAGACATTATCGCTCTGGACGTCCAGGGCAAATCCAGCATCACCGATTGCATGATCATCTGCACCGGCACCTCGACTCGCCACGTGATGTCGATCGCCAACCACGTGGTGCAGGAATCCCGCGCCGTCGGCATGGAACTGTACGGCATGAAAGGCCAGGAAGCCTCCGACTGGATCGTGGTCGATCTGGGCGAAGTGATCGTGCACGTGATGCAGGAAGAAAGCCGTCGCCTGTACGAGCTGGAAAAACTCTGGAGCTAAGCGGTGAAACTGCAATTGGTGGCGGTCGGCACCAAAATGCCAGACTGGGTGCAAACCGGATTTATGGATTACCTGCACCGCTTTCCCAAAGATATGCCGTTTGAACTGACCGAGATCCCGGCGGGCAAGCGCGGCAAAAACGCCGACATCAAGCGCATTCTGGACAAGGAAGGCGAACAGATGCTGGCGGCGGTGGGCAAAGGCAACCGCATCGTTACGCTGGATATTCCAGGCACGCCGTGGGAAACGCCGCAGTTGGCGCAGCAGCTTGAGCGCTGGAAGCAAGATGGCCGCAACGTCAGCTTGCTGATCGGCGGCCCGGAAGGGCTGGCGCCCGCCTGCAAAGCCGCTGCCGAACAGAGCTGGTCACTTTCTCCGTTGACGCTGCCGCATCCTTTGGTGCGCGTCCTGGTGGCCGAAAGCCTCTACCGCGCCTGGAGTATTACTACAAATCATCCTTACCACCGGGAATAGCCGGTGGTGACCGTGACAGAGTGAAATAAAGCAGCGGGATGAAAATAGAACGTAACCCTTTTCGCGACTATACGGCTGAATCCGCCCTGTTTGTACGCCGCGCCCTGGTGGCGTTCCTGGTCATCCTGGTGCTGTCCGGCATCCTGATCGCCAACCTGTATAATCTGCAAGTGGTCCGCGTCGAGGATTACCGCACCCGCTCCAACGAAAACCGCATCAAGCTGGTGCCCATCGCGCCCAGCCGCGGCATTATCTACGATCGTAACGGCACCCCGCTGGCGCTCAACCGCACCATTTATCAGCTGGAGCTGATGCCGGAGAAGGTCGACGATCTCAAAGCCACGCTGCAGGCGCTGCGCACGGTGGTCGATCTGACCGACGACGACATCACCAATTTCGAAAAAGAGCGCAAGCGTTCGCGCCGCTTCGTCTCCATTCCGGTGAAAACCGCGCTGACCGAAGTGCAGGTCGCCCGCTTTGCGGTCAATCAGTTCCGCTTCCCCGGCGTGGAAGTGAAAGGCTACCAGCGCCGCTACTACCCTTACGGCTCCGCCCTCACCCACGTCACCGGCTACGTGTCGAAGATCAACGACCGCGACGTCGAACGCCTGGACAAAGACGGCAAGCTGGCCAACTACGCCGCCACCCACGATATCGGCAAGCTGGGCATCGAACGCTATTACGAAGACACGCTGCACGGCAAAACCGGCTATGAAGAGGTCGAGGTCAACAACCGCGGCCGGGTGATCCGCCAATTGCACGAGCAGCCGCCCTCCGCCGGTCAGGACGTCTACCTGACGCTCGATCTCAACCTGCAGCGCTACATCGAACAGCTGCTGGTGGGCAGCCGCGCCGCGGTGGTGGTGAGCGATCCGCGCACCGGCGCCATCCTGGCGATGGTGTCCAACCCGAGTTACGACCCGAACCTGTTCGTGGACGGCATTTCCAGCAAGGACTATCAGGGGCTGCTGAACGATCCGAATCGCCCGCTGATCAACCGCGCCACGCAGGGGGTTTACCCACCCGCGTCGACGGTGAAACCTTATATCGCGGTGTCGGCGCTCAGCGCCGGGGTGATCACCAAGAACACCGTGGTGTTCGATCCCGGCTGGTGGCAGTTGCCCGGCTCGGAAAAACGCTTCCGCGACTGGAAAAAATGGGGCCACGGCCGGCTGAACGTCACCAAGGCGCTGGAAGAGTCCGCAGATACCTATTTCTATCAGGTCGCTTATGACATGGGGATCGATCGGCTGTCGACCTGGCTGACCAAATTCGGTTACGGCCAGTACACCGGCATCGATCTGTCCGAAGAGCGTTCCGGCCTGATGCCGACGCGCGAGTGGAAGCTGAAGCGCTATAAAAAACCGTGGTATCAGGGCGACACCATTCCGGTAGGCATTGGCCAGGGTTACTGGACCGCCACGCCGATCCAGATGGCCAAAGCGCTGAACACCCTGATCAACGACGGCACCGTCAAAACGCCTCACCTGCTGCAGAGCACCCGCGTCAACGGCGCGCTGGTGCCGTTCAAACAAGAAGAGAGCACGCAGATCGGCGATATTCACTCCGGCTTCTGGGAAATCGCCAAAGACGGCATGTACGGGGTGGCCAACCGTCCGAACGGGACGGCGCGCAAGTACTTTGCGGACGCACCTTACAAAGCCGCGGCAAAATCGGGTACCGCACAGGTATTCGGCTACGAAACCTACAACGCCCACAAACTGGCGGAGCACCTGCGCGATCACAAACTGATGACCGCCTTCGCGCCGTTCAACAACCCGACGGTGTCGGTCGCCATCATTCTGGAAAACGGCGGCTCCGGTCCGGCGGTGGGCACCATCACCCGCCAGATCCTCGACCATATCATGCTGGGCGACAACAATACGCAATTGCCAAGCGAGGCCCCGCTGCCGCCTGGCGTAGAAGGTGACTAAGGTAGAACATGACTGAAAGCCAACAAAAAGGCTCGATCTGGACCAAAATCCACATCGACCCGACGTTCCTGCTGCTGATATTGGCCCTGCTGGTCTACAGCGCCTTCGTGATGTGGAGCGCCAGTGGCCAGGACATCGGCATGATGGAGCGCAAGATCGGGCAGATCGTCATGGGGCTGATCGTAATGGCCGTCATGGCGCAAATCCCGCCGCGCGTGTACGAAAGCTGGGCACCCTATCTGTATATCTTCTGCGTGATTTTGCTGATCCTGGTGGACGCCTTCGGGCAGATCAGTAAAGGCGCGCAGCGCTGGCTGGATCTCGGCGTGGTGCGCTTCCAGCCGTCGGAAATCGCCAAGATCGCCGTGCCACTGATGGTGGCGCGCTTTATGAACCGCGACGTCTGCCCGCCTTCGCTGAAAAACACCGCCATCGCCCTGGTGCTAATCTTCCTGCCGACGCTGCTGGTGGCCGCGCAGCCGGATCTGGGCACCTCGATCCTGATCGCCGCCTCCGGCCTGTTCGTGCTGTTCCTGTCGGGCATGAGCTGGAAACTGATCGCCGTCGCCGCCGTCGCGCTGGCGGCCTTTATCCCGGTGCTGTGGTTCTTCCTGATGCATGGCTATCAACGCGACCGCGTAATGATGCTGCTCGATCCGGAAAGCGACCCGCTCGGCGCCGGCTATCACATCATTCAGTCGAAGATCGCCATCGGCTCCGGCGGCCTGTCCGGCAAAGGCTGGCTGCACGGCACCCAGTCGCAGCTTGAGTTCCTGCCGGAGCGCCATACCGACTTTATCTTCGCCGTGTTGGCCGAAGAGCTGGGGTTGATCGGGGTGTTGGTGCTGCTGGCGCTCTACCTGCTGGTGATCATTCGCGGGCTGATGATCGCCGCCAAGGCGCAAACCACCTTCGGCCGCGTGATGGTCGGCGGCTTGATGCTGATTTTGTTCGTTTATGTCTTTGTTAACATCGGTATGGTCAGTGGCATTTTGCCGGTAGTTGGCGTACCTTTGCCTCTGGTCAGTTACGGGGGTTCGGCGCTGATAGTGTTGATGGCCGGTTTCGGCATCATCATGTCGATCCACACGCATCGGAAAATGCTGTCTAAAAGTTTATAAGAGGTGAGTAATGCGTAAGGAATGGCTTTGGATCGGCGTCGCGGCGGTGTTGCTCTCCGCCTGTACCGCCCCGACCACGGAACAGCAGGCGCCACAGCAGCCGTATAACGGCCCGGTGGTGGAAATCGGTGGCGTCGAGCCTCAATATGAACCCTATAACCCTAACAACATGCAGGATTATAAGGTTAATGGCGATACTTACCGCATCGTAAAAGATCCGCAGAACTTCTCGCAGACCGGCCTGGCGGCCTGGTATGGCGAAGAAGCCAACGGTAACACCACCGCGCTGGGCGAGCAGTTCGATCCGAACGGCCTGACCGCGGCGCACCCGACCTTACCGATCCCGAGCTATGTACGCGTCACCAACCTGGCCAATGGCCGCCAACTTGTGGTGCGCGTCAACGATCGCGGGCCTTACACTAAGGGCCGCATCATCGATCTGTCGAAAGCCGCCGCCGATCGCCTCAACCTGTCCAACAACACCAAAGTCAAAGTCGATTTCATCAACGTGGCGCCGGACGGCACGCTGAGCGGCCCGGGCACCATCGGCACCATCGTGGCGAAACAGAGTTATGCCCTGCCGTCGCGCCCGGATCTCGGCGCCAGCGGCATGGGTACCCCAATCCAACAGGACGTGCCGGTCGCCAGCGGCGCGGCGGTGCGCCCGATTGATAACAGTACCCTGCGCACCGACGACAACAACGCGCCAGCCGCCGGCGGCAACGCCGCCAACGGCCGCAGCGGTTTCCTCGGCGCGCCAAGCGCATTACCGGCCGGCGTGCTGGAAGGTTCCGAGCCTGAAGCCGCCTCCGTGGCCGCCCCGGTCGCGACCGGGGCCGCAGCCGCCGGCATGGCTGCCGCGTCCTCCTCCGGCGGCTACGTGGTGCAGGTCGGTGCGCTGAGCAGCGCCGAGCGCGCCCAGAGCTGGCAGCAAAGCCTGAGCCAACAGTTTGGCGTGCCGGGCAAAGTGGCCGCCAACGGCAACGTTTACCGCGTCCAGCTCGGCCCGTTCAGCAGCCGTCAGCAGGCGGCCCAGCTGCAGCAACGCCTGGCCAGCGAAGCGCAACAACAGTCTTTCGTTACTGCTGCACCCTGAGCGTTAAGCCCGGCGGGTATTCGCGGCTGATAAGCGGTTATTTAGCTGAAACATTTTCTTGCAGCTAAAAGTTCTCTAACCGCAATTAGTCAGATGAATGGGTAATGCCTGCCGGGATCGCATCTGCTATAGTGTGGCTCGTTTTTTAACTTTACTTTCACGGATGTTGTAGTCCCGATCATGAAACAAGTAACTTCTTTTCGCTTAATCAAAAGCATCGCCCTCGGCACCGTTATCGCAATGAGCGCAGCCTCCGTTGCACATGCCGATGACGTTAACATCAAAACCATGATCCCAGGTGTCCCGCAGATCGATGCGGAAGCGTACATCCTGATTGATTACAACTCCGGCAAGGTGCTGGCCGAGATGAACGCCGACGCGCGTCGCGATCCGGCCAGCCTGACCAAAATGATGACCAGCTACGTCATCGGCCAGGCGCTGAAAGCGGGTAAAATCGGCCAGGACGATCTGGTGACCGTCGGCCAGGACGCCTGGGCGACCGGCAACCCGGTGTTCAAAGGCTCCTCGCTGATGTTCCTGAAGCCGGGCGATCGCGTGCCGGTCTCCAAACTGACCCGCGGCATCAACCTGCAATCCGGTAACGACGCCTGCGTGGCGATGGCCGACTACGTCGCCGGCAGCCAAGACGCGTTCGTTAACCTGATGAACACCTACGTCAGCAAGCTGGGCCTGCAGAACACCCACTTCCAGACGGTACACGGCCTGGATGCCCAGGGCCAATACAGCTCGGCGCGCGACATGGCGCTGATCGGCCAGGCGCTGATCCGCGACGTGCCGGAAGAGTACGCGATTTACAAAGAAAAAGAGTTCACCTTCAACAATATCCGCCAGATGAACCGCAACGGTCTGCTGTGGGATAACAGCCTGAACGTCGACGGCATCAAAACCGGCCACACCGACGCGGCGGGTTACAACCTGGTGGCTTCGGCGACCGAAGGCCAGATGCGTCTGATCTCCGCTGTGATGGGCGGCCGCACCTACAAAGGCCGCGAAGCCGAAAGCAAGAAACTGCTGACCTGGGGCTTCCGCTTCTTTGAAACCGTGGCACCGCTGAAAGTCGGTAAAGAGTTCGCTTCCGAGCCGGTCTGGTTCGGCGATGCCGACCGCGTTGAGCTGGGCGTGGACAAAGACGTCTACCTGACTATCCCGCGCGGCCGCATGAAAGATCTGAAGGCCAGCTATGTGCTGAACACCCCTGAAATTCACGCGCCGCTGGCGAAAAACCAGGTGGTCGGCAGCATCAACTTCCAGCTGGACGGCAAAACCATCGACCAGCGTCCGCTGGTGGTGATGAACGAAGTGAAAGAAGGCGGTTTCTTCAGCCGCATCGTGGACTACATCAAACTGATGTTCCACCACTGGTTCGGTTAACGGTTGAAACGGGCGAAATTGCCCCCATATACTGAATAACATTAACTCCCGCCCCGGCGGGAGTTATAATTTATAGATTAGCTAGCACTCTGGAGCGCACGCACATGCAAAAAACTAAACTGAACGAACTGCTCGAATTCCCTTGCTCGTTTACCTACAAGGTGATGGGCCTGGCGCAGCCTGAGCTGGTTGACCAGGTAGTTGAAGTGGTGCAGCGCCATGCACCGGGCGATTACAACCCGCAGGTTAAGCCGAGCAGCAAAGGCAACTACCACTCGGTCTCCATCACCATCAACGCCACTCACATCGAGCAGGTCGAAACCCTGTACGAAGAGTTGGGCAATATTGAAATTGTTCGCATGGTGCTGTAATCCCAGCATAAAACCCTGCTTATCAACCCGGGATGGCGCAGCGTCTTCCCGGGTTGCGCATTTTTGGTCAGCGAAAGGCTGGCCGCAGACCGGAGCGCCCGGTATAATGGCTTTACCACTTCTGTAACCTGACGATGACTCTTTTGCAACCAGACAAGATCATTTTGCGTCAGCTGGGGTTGCAGCCCTACGCGCCTGTATCCCAAGCCATGCATAACTTCACCGACAGACGTACCGAGACTACGCCGGACGAACTGTGGCTGGTGCAGCATCACCCGGTGTTCACCCAGGGCCAGGCCGGCAAAGCCGAACACGTGCTGATGCCCGGCGATATCCCGGTTGTCCAGAGCGATCGCGGCGGCCAGGTGACCTACCACGGGCCGGGCCAGCAGGTGATGTACGTGATGGTCGATCTGAAACGCAACAAGGTCGGCGTACGCCAATTGGTCACGGCAATAGAAGATACGGTTATCAACACCCTCGCCCACTTCCGCCTCGAATCGCGCGCCCGTCCGGATGCGCCGGGCGTGTACGTGGGGGAGCAGAAAATCTGTTCGTTGGGTTTGCGGATCCGCAAAGGCAGCTCATTCCACGGCCTGGCCCTGAATGTGGCGATGGATCTCAGCCCCTTCCAACGCATCAACCCTTGTGGTTACGCCGGCATGCAAATGACGCAGGTCAGCGCGCTGGCGCCCGGCGTTGGCATTGAAGACATACACCCAATCCTGGTACAGGAATTTGTTCATTTACTCGGCTACCAGACGGTCGAGCTTCGTAACTGGAACCTGCACGATTATGAGTAAACCAATTCAGATGGAACGCGGCGTCAAATACCGCGATGCTGACAAAATGGCGCTGATCCCGGTCAAAACGGTGGTCACCGAACGGCAGGAGCTGTTGCGTAAACCCGAGTGGATGAAGATCAAACTGCCTGCCGATTCAACGCGCATTCAAGGCATCAAAGCCGCCATGCGTAAGAACGGCCTGCACTCCGTCTGTGAGGAAGCTTCGTGCCCTAACCTGTCCGAGTGCTTCAACCACGGCACCGCCACCTTCATGATCCTCGGTGCTATCTGCACCCGTCGCTGTCCGTTCTGCGACGTGGCCCACGGCCGCCCGATCGCGCCGGACGCCAACGAGCCGGAAAAGCTGGCGCAAACCATCGCCGACATGGCGTTGCGTTACGTGGTAATCACCTCGGTTGACCGCGACGATCTGCGCGACGGCGGTGCTCAGCACTTTGCCGACTGCATCTCGGCCATCCGCGCCAAGAGCCCGAACATCAAAATTGAAACGCTGGTGCCGGACTTCCGCGGCCGTATGGATCGCGCGCTGGAGATCATCACCGCCACGCCGCCGGACGTGTTCAACCACAACCTGGAAAACGTGCCGCGCGTATATCGCCAAGTGCGCCCGGGCGCCAACTACGAGTGGTCGCTGAAGCTGCTGGAGCGCTTTAAAGAAGCGCACCCGGATATCCCGACCAAATCCGGACTGATGGTCGGCCTGGGTGAAACCAATGCGGAAATCGTCGAAGTGATGCGCGATCTGCGCCGCCACGGCGTGACCATGCTGACGCTGGGCCAATACCTGCAGCCGAGCCGTCACCACCTGCCGGTGCAGCGCTACGTCAGCCCAGCCGAGTTCGACGAGATGAAAGAAGAAGCGATGGCGATGGGCTTCACCCACGCCGCCTGCGGCCCGTTCGTGCGTTCGTCTTACCACGCCGATCTACAGGCCAAAGGGATGGAAGTGAAATAACGCGTAATAGTTTGTTACGCTAAAGACGGCGGAAACGCCAAAAAACGGATGTCCGCAAGGCATCCGTTTTTTATTGCGCGCCGTCAGACGGGGTTAAACGTCTTTCTTTTCGACGCTCTGCTGAGCGGACTGGCTCTCGGCGGTGTTGTTGCTGGCGGCCGGCGGCGTGCTGTCGTCGCCCACAGCTTTTTTAAAGCCTTTCAGCGCCGCGCCAAGATCGGCGCCGAGCGTGCGCAGTTTGCTGGTGCCGAACAGTAAAATCACCAATACCGCAATCACCAGAAGTTTGGTAATACTGATACCTTCCATACTCACCTTCTTATCATAGAGCGCTGCGTGAACAGCGAGAAAAACTGACCTTGCCTGCGAATATTTAGCGACTTTCCCCCCGCTCGCACAACCGCAACATGTAACAGAGTGAGATCCGTCGCAGGAATGCCACGCGGCCCCGCGGCATGAATCCCAGACTATTCTTAGTTTATCACCCGCATGATACGCTGCCGTGATACTTATCAGGGAGAGGCCGGATGTATATTGCTCCATCCATTTTCGATGCCCGAAAATCCGGCCTCAGCTTCGCCAAACGCACCTATCTGCCCCGCGTCGCCGGCCTGGGGCTCGGCTTTATTTGCGTTTGCGCCGCGCTCTACCCCTTGGCCCCGCCCACGGCGGTCTGGCTATTGCTGGCCTTTCACGGTTTTCTCTGGCCGCATCTCGCCTACCGCCTGGCCTGCCGCGCCAAAGATCCGTTCAAAGCCGAGATCCGCAATCTGCTGATCGACTCCGCCTTCGGCGGCTTCTGGGCGGCGATGATGGCGTTCAACGCGCTGCCGGCGATTGTCATCCTGTCGATGATGAGCATGAACAACATCGCTTCGGCCGGTAAGATACTGTTTGTCAAAGGGTTGGCGATTCAATTGGCCACGGCGGCGCTGACCGGCGCGCTGCTCGGCTTCCCGTTCCACCCGCACAGCACGCCGCTACAAATCTATCTGTGCCTGCCGATGATCTACCTTTACCCGACGCTGCTCGGGCTGGTGACCTACCGCACCGCCAAACGGCTGGCGGAAAAGAAACAGGAGCTGCAACGCATCAGCACCCGCGATGGACTGACCGGCTTGTATAACCGCCGCCACTGGGAACACCTGCTGCATCGCCAGTTCGACAGCTGCCGCCGCTACCAGGACAACGCCACGCTGATTCTGATGGATATCGATCGCTTCAAAACCATCAACGACACCTTCGGCCATGCGCTGGGGGATGAAGCCCTGGCGGCGCTGGCGGAAGAGCTGCTGATCGGCTTGCGCAACGTGGATATCGTCGGGCGCTACGGCGGCGACGAGTTTGGCGCGGTGCTGCCGAACACCAGCGCTGAACAGGCGGAAATCGTCCTGCGGCGCATCCAACAGCGGCTGGACGCCGTTATCTTCAAAGAGGCGCCACAGCTGCGGCTGCAGATCAGCGCCGGCATCGCCAACTACCACCCCACGCTGGGCGGTTATCTGGACTGGCTGAAAGCGGCCGACGGCGCGCTTTACCGGGCCAAGCAAAATGGCCGCAATCGGCTGGAAACGGCGGCGCCGACGGGCGACTAACTTACTGGTTTAATAATTTGGCAAAATACTTCGGCGCTTCGACAAAGCCTTCGCGCCGGTAAAACGCATGCGCCCGCTCGCGGCGGCTGTGGCAATGGACCTCCAAGCGATCGCAGCCGCGACGGCGTGCCAGCATCTCGCCCTCCACCAGCAACCGCCGCCCTACCCCCGCGCCGCGCGCCCGATCGTCGACGCAAAAATAGCTGATGCGGCCAATGTCGCCGGCCAACGCCAGCTGCGGCAGAAAATGCAGCGACAGCACGCCCAGCACCTGCTCGCCTTCCACCGCCACCAGCAGCGCCTCGTCCGGATGCGCCAGCAGTTGGCGCATCCGCTGCGTCAGAAACGCTTCGGTGCCGGGATAATCCAACGCCGTCATTAATTCGGCGATAGCCTGGCGATCGCTCAGGCGCGCCGTTCTGATTTCCATGGGGTGACCTCGCAGGTTGTCGATACTACAAAATAGGCGGCGTTAGGTGTAACATCCACCGGGTACGGCAAAAAGGCCGTGCGGCACGCTGGAGATGACATTCCTCCCTAACCGCCTTCACAGGCTGATGATGTCTACGTAACCTCTCGGAGAGAGGCGCGTAGCGTTACGCCTGTCCCTTTCCGAGTCCCGTGAATTTCTCTGATTGAAAGGTAGTTGCCCCATGTTGAGCTCTTTACTGGCCGTATTTATCGGCGGCGGCGTCGGCAGCGTTTTACGCTGGGCGGTAAGCATGAAAATGAATCCGCTGAACGCCCATATTCCGCTCGGTACGCTGATGGTCAATCTGATCGGCGGTTTTATCATCGGCCTGGCGATGGCGATTTTCACCCGCATGACGCATCTGGATCCCACCTGGAAATTACTGATCACCACCGGGTTCTGCGGCGGCCTGACCACCTTCTCCACCTTTTCGCTGGAGGTGGTGTACCTGATGCAGGATGGCCGCTTCGGCTGGGCGCTGGCCAATATGCTGCTCAACCTGGCCGGATCGCTGGCGATGACGCTGCTGGCTTTCATGCTGGTGATGTGGGTCAACGGGCGCTAAGCCTTAATGTTTCCTTAATCTTGCATGCGCATAATCTCATCCAGTACTCCTGACTGGATGAGAAACCGCTATGTTTAGCCTGCCGAAAACCGCCGCCGAAGCGATTGCCGTTGCGCTGTGCGTGCTGATCGTCGCCGCCTTTATCAAATCCTACCTGTTCGCTTAAGCGCCTTTTCCCCGCAGCACGCGTTCATCTTGCGTCTTTCCGGCCGATTACACTACAATTGAGAATGAACGTTCACACCCAAAAATGTGAACCCGGCTCACGCGTAGCAAAGGATCGGGCAGATGCTCTCCCCCAACGACAGTAAACAGGCCAAGGTGCAGGCCCGTCGCGATCAGATCGTCGAAGCGGCGAAAACCAGCTTCCGCCGCCACGGCTTCCACGCCGCCAGCATGGCGGAAATCGCCCAGGGCTCGCAGCTCAGCGTCGGGCAAATCTACCGCTATTTCGCCAATAAAGACGCGATTATCGAGGAGATCGTCAACCGCATCATCGCCAGCAAGATGCAGCGACTGGAAAACCTTGGCGATCACATCAACCTGATCGCCGGCACGCTGGCGGCGCGCACGCTGTTTCAGCAGCCGGGCGAAAGCGAAACCGATCACATGCTGATGCTGGAAGTGACCGCCGAAGCCACGCGCAACCCGGTGGTGGCCAAAATGCTCAGCGATGCGGAAGCGCGGCTGTTTCGCCACGTGTGCCACAATCTGCAGCGGCTGTATCCCCATTTCAGCGCGGAGGAGATCGCCGCGCGGGTGGAATTTATCGCCGTCATGAGCGAAGGCACCGGTTACCGTATCCTTACCACGCAAAAAGCCGATGCGTCCCTGCTGCGCGATCTGTATCAGCAGGCCATTTCTCACCTGTTCAGGAAATCTTAATCTCCCATGACCAAACACTTAGCCAGACAACGTCTGGTGTACGCCGTCGTGCTTGGCCTGTTGGCCGCGCTGGGGCCGCTGTGCACCGATCTCTACCTGCCCGCCCTGCCGGAAATGGCGGGCGAGCTGAATACCTCCACCGCCGCCGCGCAGCTCAGCCTGACCGCCGGGCTGCTCGGTCTGGGCGTCGGCCAGCTGATTTTCGGCCCTTACAGCGACAAACTGGGCCGCATGCGCCCGCTGTTGCTGTCGCTGATCCTGCTGCTGGGCGCTTCGCTGTGGTGTGCCTTCGCGCCCACCATCGACCAATTGCTGATCGCCCGTCTGCTTCAGGGCATCGCCGGTGCCGGTGGCGCGGTGATTTCCCGCGCCATTGCCCGCGATCTGTACGCCGGCCATGAGCTGACCCGCTTCTTCGCCCTGCTGATGCTGGTCAACGGCCTGGCGCCGATCGTCGCGCCGGTACTGGGCGGCGTTATGCTGCAGGTGATGAACTGGCGCGGTATCTTCGGCGTGCTGGCGGCCATCGCCGTGCTGCTGTTCAGCCTGTCGGCGCTGAAACTGCGCGAATCCCTGCCGGTAGAACGCCGCAGCCAGGGCGGTATCCTGGCGATGTTGATGTCGCTGGGCAGTCTGTTGACCCAACGCTACTTCATGGGCCTGTGCCTGACGCAGGGCTTCGTGATGGCCGGCATGTTCGCCTATATCGGCGCCTCGCCTTTCGTCTTGCAGCAGATCTACGGCCTCAGCCCGCAGATGTTCAGCCTGTGTTTCGCCATTAACGGCGTCGGGCTGATCATTGCGGCGCAGCTGGCCAGCCGCCTCAGTTCACGTTGGGGGGAGCGTCGGGTGTTGAGGGGCGGGCTAACGCTGGCGGCCGTCGCGTCGCTGTTGCTGCTGTTGGCCGCCGCGCTGCATGCGCCACTGGTATTGTTGCTGGTCCCGCTGTTCTTTTCGGTGGCGGTGATCGGCATCGTCGGCCCGACCGCCTCTTCGCTGGCCATGCAAAGCCAGGGTGACAAAGCGGGCAGCGCGTCGGCCTTGATCGGCGTGTGCATGTTCGCGCTCGGTGCCTGCGCCGTGCCGCTCACCGGGTTGGGCGGCACTTCCAGCCTGTCGATGGCGCTGACCATCGTCGGCTGCTACGCCGTCGCCATCCTGCTGTTCAGTCTGTTAGGCCGCCGTAGCGAGGCATAACGTACCCAATAAAAAACCCGCTCAATGAGCGGGTTTTAAGAAATTCAGCTACGCAGCTTAGATAGCAGTAACGTTAGCGGCAGATGGGCCTTTGGCACCGTTCGTGATTTCAAATTCTACACGCTGGCCTTCAGCAAGCGTTTTGAAACCGTTGCTAACGATGGCAGAGAAGTGAACGAAAACGTCCTTGCTACCATCTTCCGGAGTAATGAAACCGAAGCCTTTGGATTCATTAAACCACTTAACGCTACCTTTAATCTTAGACATCAAACTTACCTTTAACGTGAATGAAAGACACAAAACCTGTGTCGATTACAGTACAGCAAGCAGGCAGGATTTTGTCCACCACCGCGATCACAGAAATCCGATAAAGAGTGAAAAAATCCGTGTTGTCCGGTGTAAATGCATTGCACCGGTTGCGATAAGTTACCGTTCCAGGTCAATCCTCTCCATGCGCCGGCGAACAACGCGCGAACGCCCAAACCCGCCCGCTTACCCCAGCATTGACGCACCCGTGCAGACGCAATCGCTATGAAATATAACCAGATGGTCTTTTTGCTTCGGCGGCCGCTGCACTAGGGTTAGGGTTTATTTCCCACTGTGAGCCAAGCCTATGACCAGCCAGTTGGCAGACAAAATCATCGCCTATCGGCGTGAGCTGCACCAAAACCCGGAGCTTTCCAATCACGAATTCGCCACCACCGCCCGGCTGACGCGCTGGCTGCAAGAGGCGGGCATTCGTCTGCTGCCGCTGGCGCTGAAAACCGGCGTCGTGGCGGAGATCGGCAGCGGCAAGGAGCCGATTATCGCGCTGCGCGGCGACATCGACGCCCTGCCGATCGACGAAATAGCCGACGTGCCCTTCAGCTCGCAAAACCACGGCGTGATGCACGCCTGCGGCCACGACTTTCATACCTCGGTGATGCTCGGCGCCGCACACCTGCTGAAAGCGCGTGAGGCCGACCTGCCCGGCACGGTACGCATCTTCTTCCAGCCGGCGGAAGAGACCTTCAACGGCGCCCGGCACCTGATCGACGCCGGCGCACTGGATAACGTCGCGGCGGTATTTGGCCTGCATAATGCGCCGGAGCTGCCCACCGGCACTTTCGCCACCCGCGCAGGGCCGTTCTACGCCAACGTCGATCGCTTCCAGATCCTCATCACCGGCAAGGGCGCCCACGCCGCCAAACCGGAACAGGGCGTCGACACCATCGTCACCGCCAGCCAGATCGTCGGCGCGCTGCAGACGCTGCCCAGCCGCAGCTTCAGCTCGCTGGAATCACTGGTGGTGAGCGTAACGCGCATCGAAGGCGGCAATACCTGGAACGTGCTGCCGCAAACCGTGGAGCTGGAAGGCACGGTGCGCACCCACAGCGATGCGGTGCGCCGCCAGGTGCCGGACAAAATTCGCCAGGTGATCGACGGCATTGCCGCCGCGCTGGGCGCACAGGCCGAACTCCGCTGGCAGCCGGGGCCGCCGGCGGTGATCAATGACCCCCATTGGGCGGCGTTCAGCAAAACCGTCGCCGCCGAGGCCGGCTACCAGGTCGAAGAGGCGGACTTGCAGATGGGCGGTGAAGATTTCGCGCTGTATCTGCATCACGTGCCGGGCGTATTCGTCAGCATCGGCTCCGCCAGCGAGTTCGGTCTGCATCATCCGCGTTTCAATCCCGATGAACGCGCCCTGTTCCCCGCCGCGCAATATTTCACGCTGCTGGCGGAACGCACGCTGCAACAATTAACCACCGCGCCGGAAAAAGCCCTCAGCAACGCCTGAATAATGAAAAGTAGTATTTCCCCGACGCCGCACATGCCGCGTCGGGCTTTATTATTTCACCCGTCATGATATTTGCAGTTTTCAACATTTGAATATGCTGTTTTGTTGTTTTACATCCCGCCGCCGCTCATCAATAGTGAACCCATCAGACACCGCGCGCCTCTGCGGCGCATGACAGGATAATCACGATGAGCGACAACGCGAATAATCAACGGCAATTGCGCCTGGGCGCCATTCTGCATGGCGCATCGGGAAATATGTCCGCCTGGCGCCATCCGGACGCCACCGCCGACGCCAGCATTAACCTCGAATTTAATATCGCCTCGGCGAAAAAAGCCGAACAGGGGAAATTCGATTTCGTCTTCGTCGCAGATGGGTTATATATCAACGAAAAATCCATTCCGCATTTTCTTAATCGTTTCGAACCGCTCACCCTGCTGGCAGCGCTGTCCGCCGCCACCGATAAAATCGGCCTGGTGGGCACCCTCTCCACCTCCTATAGCGATCCGTTCACCGTCGCCCGCCAGTTCGCCAGCCTCGATCACCTGAGCAACGGCCGCGCCGGCTGGAACGTGGTGACGTCGCCGCTGGAAGGCTCGGCCAAAAACTTCTCGCGCACAGAACACCCGGAACACAGCCTGCGTTACCGTATCGCCGGCGAATTTCTCGACGTCGCCAAAGGGCTGTGGGATTCCTGGGAAGACGACGCTTTCGTGCGTAATAAGGCCAGCGGCGAATTCTTCCGCACCGGCAAACTGCACACTCTCAATCACCAGGGGGAGTTTTTCTCGGTGCAGGGGCCGCTGAACATCGGCCGCACGCCGCAGGGGCGCCCGATCCTGTTCCAGGCCGGCGCCTCAGAAGACGGCAAGCATCTGGCGGCCCAACACGCCGATGCGATCTTCACCCATCACGACACGCTTGAGCAGGCACAGGATTTCTATCAGGACGTGAAGCGGCAGCTGGTGGAACAGGGGCGCGAACCGGACGACCTGCGCATTTTCCAGGGCGTCAGCGTGATCGTCGGCGACGACGACGCGGACGTCGAGCGCCAGTACCAGGAGACCGCCCGCTTGGTCAGCATCGAGAATGCCCTCAACTACCTCGGCCGCTACTTCGAGCATTACGACTTCGCCCGTCATCCGCTGGACGCGCCCTTCCCGGACATCGGCGATCTGGGGCAAAACAGCTTCCGCAGCACCACCGACGCCATCAAGCGCAGCGCCCGCGAGCGTAATCTCACGCTGCGCCAGGTAGCGCTGGAGGCCGCCTCGCCGCGCCCGGTGTTCAGCGGCACGCCGGAAGCGGTGGCGGACGGTCTGCAACGCTGGTTCGACGGCAAAGCCGCCGACGGTTTCATCATCAGCGGCGGTACGCCCAACGCCTTCGGCCACTTCGTCGATCGGGTGGTGCCCGTCCTGCAACAACGTGGCCTGTTCCGCCAGGCGTACCACGGCGACACGCTGCGCGAACACCTGGGCCTGAAGCGCCCGTTGAACAGATTCACCCAATAATAAGATCGCTTTCAGGGATACCCGCTATGCAGAAAACCGTTACCGCCGCCCTCGTGGCGGCCTTGCTGAGCCTGACCGGCGCCGCGCAGGCGGGCACCGGCATCGATTTACAGGCCAATGAAATCCCGATCCACGCGCCGAAAAATCCTCAGGCGATCGCCAAAATGCCGGCCGATTTCCACTTCGTGAAGCCGGGCCAATTCACCGTCGCGATCGCCGCGCTCAACACGCCGCCGCTGGCGCTGTTCGCTGCCGACAACCGGCGGCTGATCGGCAGCGAAGTGGATATCGCGCAGCTGGTGGCCGACAGCCTGGGCCTAACGCTTAACGTGGTGCAAACCTCGTGGGAAGACTGGCCGCTCGGGGTGGTTTCCGGCAAGTATGATGCGGCCATCACCAACGTCACCGTGACCAAAGAGCGCAAAACCCGCTTCGACTTCGCCACCTACCGCATCGACTCGCTCGGCTTTTACGTCAAAACCGGCGGCAAGATCGCGACGATCAAACAGCCTGCCGATATCGCCGGATTAAAAATTATCGTCGGCTCCGGCACCAATCAGGAAGCCATCTTGCTGGCGTGGGACAAGCAGAATCAGCAGCAGGGGCTCAAACCCTTCCAGCCGATCTACGTGACCGACGATGCGGCCGCCACGCTGGCGATCCAGTCTGGTCGGGCCGACGCCTACTTCGGGCCGAACGTGCTTGGCGCCTATAAGGCGGCGCTGAACGGCCGCACCCGGCTGGCGGGCACGGTGGAAGGCGGTTGGCCCAAGGCGGCGCACATCGCCGTCACCACCCGTAAAGGCAACGGGCTGGTGCAGGCGGTGAACGAAGCGCTGAACGGCGCGATCCGCGGCGGGCAGTACGATCGGGTGCTCAACCGCTGGGGCGAGAGCGTCGAACGCCTTGCGCAGTCGGAAATCAACCCGCCCGGCCTGGGCGATTAGGAGCGCGCGATGACGCAAGACACCTTCATTCAAACGCTGCCGACCGATCCGCTGATCGCCCCGGTGATCGAGGGGCTGTTCGGCGAATATCGCCAGCGTTACGGCGACTATTTTGGTGACCAGGAACCGGAAGCGCTGGATCTGTACGCGCCGCCGCAAGGGGCCTTCATCGTGCTGTTGCGCGCCGGCACGCCGATCGCCATGGGCGCCTTCAAACGCTATGACGCACAAACCGCCGAGCTGAAGCGCATCTGGACGCGGGGCGATCTGCGGCGCCAGGGCCTGGCGCAGCGGGTGTTACAGCAGCTCGAAACGCTGGCGCTGGCGCAGGGATATCGCCGGCTCTATCTGACCACCGGTTTTCGCCAGCCCGAAGCGGTGGGCCTGTATCTGCGCAACGGGTATCAGCCGCAGTTCGATCCCACCGTCGACAGCGAGGTTTACAGCCGCCCGCCCTACGATGGCCGCCTGCCGTTCCGCAAAAGCCTGATTGCAGAGGACGCGTGTTGTTGCGCGTCGGAAAGGAAAATCGCCTAAGGCCCCTTTATCTGTATCAGGAGACATAAAATGTCCAAACAAGACGTCTTGAAAGTGGTGCCCGCCCGCTATCCGCTGCGGCTGATCGGCGCGCTGTTTTCGCTGTTTATTCTGGCCGCCATCGTGCAATCGGTGGCGGGCAACGCGCGCTGGGAATGGGGCGTGTTCGCCGAATGGTTCTTCGCGCCGGCGGTGCTGGCGGGGCTGGGGCAAACCCTGCTGCTGACGCTGCTCGGCACGTTGTTCAGCATCCTGTTCGGCACCCTGCTGGCGCTGGCGCGGCTGTCGCGCTCTTACCTGTTGGCGTCGCTGGCCTGGGGTTATATCTGGCTGTTTCGCTCACTGCCGCTGATTCTGGTGCTGATCATTCTGTACAACTTTTCCTACCTGTACGAGGCCATCTCGCTGGGCATTCCCTTCACTTCCGTGGTGTTCGCCAGCTACCCGACCATCGACATTCTCGGCCAGTTCGCCGTGGCGGTGCTGGGCCTGACGCTGGTGCAGTCCGCCTACACCGCCGAGATCATCCGCGGCGGCATCCTGGGTGTGGATTACGGTCAGCACGAAGCGGCGGCGGCGCTGGGCCTGCCGGGCTATCGCCGCACCTTCCGCATCATTCTGCCGCAGGCGCTGCGCTCCATTATTCCGACCGGCTTCAACGAGATCATCAGCCTGGCGAAAGGCACCTCAATCGTTTACGTGCTGGCGCTGCCGGAGCTGTTTTACACCATTCAGGTGATCTATAACCGCACCCAGCAGGTGATACCGCTGCTGATGGTCGCCACCGTCTGGTATCTGTTCATCACCACCGCACTGTCGGTGATCCAATACTACATCGAGCGCTATTTCGCCCGAGGCGCAGTGCGCGAACTGCCGCCGACGCCCTGGCAGAAACTGGCCGGCTGGCTAAAACGTTAGGAGACCCACATGTCTGAAGCCATTGATTATTATGCCTTGCCCGAGCAGCCGGCGCGCAATCTCACCCCGGTGCCGGCACGCGGCCTGATCGAAATCAGCAACGTCAGCAAGTTCTTCGGCAAACACAAAGCGTTGGACGACGTTAGCCTGACGCTGCAGCCGGGTACCGTGACCGTGATCCTCGGCCCTTCCGGTTCCGGCAAGTCGACGCTGCTGCGGGCGATCAACCACCTGGAGCGCGTCGATGAGGGGTTTATCCGCATCGACGGCGACTACGTCGGCTATCGCCGCAAGGGCAACCGGCTGTATGAGCTGAAGGAAAAGGCCATCCTTCGGCAACGCATCAACGTCGGCTATGTGTTCCAGAACTTCAACCTGTTCCCGCACCTGACGGTGCTGGAAAACATCATCGAAGCGCCGGTGGTGCACAAGATCCACTCCCGCGAACGGGCGAAAGCGGTGGCCTATGAACTGCTGGATACCGTCGGGCTGCGCCACAAGGCGGATGCCTACCCGCGCCACCTCTCCGGCGGCCAACAGCAGCGCATCGCCATCGCGCGTGCGCTGGCACTGAACCCGAAGGTGATCCTGTTCGATGAACCGACCTCCGCGCTCGATCCTGAGCTGGTCGGCGAAGTGCTGGACGTGATAAAGGGGTTGGCGGATCTGGGCGTCACGCTGGTGGTGGTTACCCATGAAATCGGCTTTGCGCGCGAAGCGGCGGATCGGGTGGTGTTTATGGTCGACGGGCAGATTGTCGAGCAGGGCGATGCCAGGCAAGTGCTGGCTCAGCCGCAACATCCGCGCACCGTCAACTTCCTCAACAAAGTGCTGTGATCGTCGGGGCGCCGCGGCGCCCCGTACCCGAGCCGCTTACCGGCCGGCGAAACGCCGCTTCTCGGCGGCGAAATCCAGTGGGCGGATCCCCTGCTGGTTTTTGTCCTCGTCGGTCAGCAGCGCCGGCGGAATAAACCAGGTCACCTCGAACAGCAGCCCGTCCGGATCGTGACCATAAATGCTCTTGTGCACACCGTGATCCTCTTCCAGCCCGAGAATGCCGCGTTCGGCCAACTGGTGACGAATGCGCTCCAGCTCCTCCAGGCTGTCCACTTCCCAGGCCAGATGGTACAGCCCAGCCGGTGGCTCATGCTCCGCCGGCGGCTCGTTGTTGGCGCGAAAGACCCCGGCGCGCTGCTGGCCCAGGTTCTTGCTGAACAGCGCCAAATCGTGATCGTTGTCCGAATCGGCGGCCTGGGTAAACACCGCCCGATCGGGACTGTCGGACGGCTTGAGCTTAAACCCCAACACCTGATGATAAAAGTCGGCGCTCTGCCGCACGTCGCTGACATACAGCACGGCGTGATTGAGACGTTTGATGCCCATCGATATTCCTTTTTCGCATTGAATGAAGTCAGCATGAACATAGCATGTGGGGGGAAAGCCGCTAAATGCCGTTATCGCATGACTAAATGCCGCCCGCGCAATCTGTCGCTGCAAGGCATTCCGCGCTATCATAAGCGCTGTATAGAACCCTTTTGTGAGAATAGCGATGAACGGCAAGATAACGACTTTTTTTGAAGACAAAGGCTTCGGCTTTATTACCGACGAGAACGGAGAAAATCGTTATTTTCACGTGATTAAAGTGCAAAACCCGGAGCTGATTAAGAAAAACGCAGCGGTGACCTTCGAACCGACCAACAACACCAAAGGCCCGTCGGCTTATGCGGTCAAAGTATTGGCGCCCAGCAAATACATCATCATCGCCAATGAAAGAATCAAGATCACCAGCATCAAGTCTTTCAATACTTTCACCAAGGAAGTGCCGGTCAAAGCCGACGTGGATAAAGAGAACACCGTGCTGTCGGTCGGCCTGCTGATGAACCGCATTCGCCCGCAGTCAGAAGACCAAGCGCAGGCCATGCAAACGCTGCGCATGCTGACCATCACCACCTTCCAGAACACCACCCATACCTTCTCCGAGCACGAGATCGATATGGATGAGACCATCAAGGCGCTGAAGAGCCTGTAAGCAGCGATGTGCAGAAAATAACCAACGTAATTTATCGTCTCCTGTGTTAGCGTGAGTTTTCACCTGGCACAGGCTATCGATATGTCCGATTCCCACAGCGTCAAAGGTTTTACCAACCGTTCCACCAACATCGTCTGCCCTAAATGCGGCTATGTTACCCGGCAGAAATGCGCGGCGATGCTGCAAGACGTAATACTGATTTGCCCTAATTGCGAGACCCGATTCGAACCCAGACAGGGCTGAAAACGCTTAGCGAAACAGGATATGCTCGACGCTGTTGCCGCTCACCACGTTGAACGACTCCACCCGATTACGCCCCTGCGATTTGGCGCGATACAGCGCGATATCCGCCATATTCATCAACTGCTCCAGCGATTTGACCTCGTTCATCGCCAGGCTGGCGACGCCGACGCTGATGGTGATTTTCAGCGTCTGTTTGCCCTCCGCCTGCAGCTGCGCCTGCTCCACCAGCCGGCGCAGATGCTCCCCCAGCGCCACGCCCTGCGCCGCCAGCGCGCGCGGCAGCATGATGGCGAACTCTTCCCCGCCCAGGCGGCCGAACAGCTGATCGTGGCGCAGTTCGCGCCGCACGATGTGCGCGAACGACGCCAAAACCTGATCGCCGGCGCTGTGGCCGTGCGTATCGTTGATCTGCTTGAAATGATCGATGTCGATCAGCAGGAGCGACACCGCCTCTTTCGAGCGGTGCTTGTGCTCCAGCAGCTCGCCCGCTTTGCGCGTCATCGCGCTGCGCGCCAGCACCCCGGTCAGAAAATCGTGGTTGGCGCTGTGCTCCAGACGCCGCATCAGCTTGCGATTGGCGGCGATAGAGCTGGCGAGGATCAGCGGCCCCATCACCAGCATGGCGATGCCCAAGCGGGCGGACATCAGCGTGTCGAGGAAGGCGTTGTGGTTGTTCGGCGTTTCGTACAGCACCAGGTTGGCGGAAATGCTGCTGATTTCGGTCATGCCGGTCAACAGCGTCAGCAACGTCACGGGGAACAGCGGGTAGCGCACCGCGCACCACAGCAGCGCCGGGATCGGGAAGGCGATGGCGCCCGGCCCGCCGATATAGACGCTGAACACCAGCGACAGCAGCAGCGCCAGCAGCGGCAGGCAGCCTTTCAAACGCCAACGCACCTGCATGCGCAACAGCTGCTTCAGCCGCGGCGCCGCCATCAGCACCGGCAACAGCAGCAAGGTCGTCGAGAACTGCTCGCTGAACCAGGCCAGCCAGGCAACCACCACCGTGTTGTTGTACAGGCTGTCGTTGCGCAGCACCGACAGCGTCGACGCCACCGCCGCACCGGCCAGACTGGCGCTGAACATATAGAGTATCGCCTGGGGTTTACCCATGCGCCGTTGAGACTGGGGCAGCATCAGCATGATGCCGTAACCGACGGCGATCAGCGACATGTTGCAGGCGTTCAGCCACAGCGCCAGGGACCAGCCTTCGCCGGTGCTGAGATCGGCGGCGACCATGCCCAGATAGGTGGTAAGCCAGCCGAGCGGCGTGGCATAAACGGGTTTGCGCAGCAGCAGGCCGAGCAGAATCGCATTCACCGGCCAAAATAAGGAAAGCGAGCCAATCGGTCGGCTAAGAATACCCACCAGAGAAAGTAAAAAAGCCAGCATGAAAAGATTGATCAGCTGAACCGTTAGCGGCAGGCCATGCCTGGCGTTTATTCTGGCGTTCATCGCCTCGCCCATATTTTGCTAATAACCAGAATAATAATATGCATACTCTCTCGCCCGGCCAGTGAGGGATAGTCAATTCGAATTTCAACCAAAAAAGCCAGACAAATCAATAATAAAAATAGTTAACATTTAATTAACAGACTTTTCTTAGCCTGATGCGACCGCGGCGGTCTCACCCGCATAGCGTCAGCAAATAATGCCGACTCTGCTGTCAGCATAGCGCATAGCGTAATAGGCCGCCGACGGCGTTAATTACATTAATAAGCTTGTGGTTATTGGTCGTTGAATGATGTTTGAATAACTGCGCGATTATTTTCCTGCAACTGGGCCGCCCGTGCAATAACAACCCAAAAAAAGCCCGCATAGCGCGGGCTTGCCTGAACAACAGCAAATCGACAGTTACAACACGGCCATGCATTGCATGCTCGTGCTGCCGCGCAGTATAGCGGTGAAAGCTTAAGCGGACCTTAGCAACAAAAAACCCGGCCTAGGAACCGGGAATATTTGTACGAAATGCAGTGTTAGCCCAAGCAGGCTAATAACATTTCGCAGCTTACACGCCAATTGTGCAGAGAAAATGAACGCGGCGTCCGTTCAACCGCACCGCCGCTCTCTCTGCACGGAAGGCCTTACGCCAGTTTGGCGGCAAAGCCCGCTACGCGCTGACCATAGAGCTTGGCGGTCGCCAGATCGCCCGACAACATCTCATCCACGCCGGCATCCGCCGGGGTCTGCACCAGCAGCCCCACCGAACCGCCCAGGTTATTGACGTCGGTGCGCTGCGCCGATTTGGTGTTGGCCGGCAGCAGCCCCAGGCTGACCCACAGGCCACCATGTTGCGAAGCCAGCGTCTGCAGCGCGATCAGCGTCACCTGCTTGTCGCCGTTCAGGCTGGCGCTGTTGGTAAAGCCGCCGAACACTTTGTCCTGCCACTTGCGGCCGAACCAGGCCTTAGAGCTCGCGTCGGCGAACTTCTTGAACTGCCACGACGGGCCCCCCATATAGGTTGGCGAACCAAAGATGATGGCGTCCGCCTCATCCAGCGTCTGCCAGGCTTCGTCGCTGATATCACCGTTCTGATCGATGGCGATCAGTTCCGCCCCGGCACCTTCCGCTACCACTTTCGCCAAACGCTCGGTATGGCCGTAGCCGGAATGAAACACCACTACTGTCTTCGCCATAGAAATTCTCCACTCATTGCACAAAGGCACCGACGGCACCCCTCTCGCGTTCAATCTAATCAAGCGCGCAGCGGCTGAATACCGAATAAAACTGACGGTGTTATTCAAAAAAATCGCGTTACACGCCCTGCTCTGCCGGTTGACGAGCAAAGTCGATAAAAGCGCGCAGCGGGCGCGGCATTTGGCGATTTGCCGGATAGTACAGATAGAAACCGGGGAACGGCGGCGTCCAGGCATCGAGCAGCGGCAACAACCGGCCATCGGCCATACCGGCGGCAACCTGTTGCTCAAACAGGTAGGCAATGCCAGCCCCATCCATCGCAGCCCGCACCAAGACTTCCGGCTCATCGACTATCACCGGCCCTTCCACGGCGATCTCCTGCTTTTCACCGTCGCGCTCAAATTCCCAGCGATACAAACTGCCGTTGGTCGGCCAGCGGTAATTCAAACAGCGATGTCGATGCAGGTCGCTCGGTGTTAACGGCCGGCCGTGACGCGCCAAGTACGCCGGCGAAGCGACGACGCGCATCCGCACCTCCCCGCCCAGTTTGACCGCCACCATATCTTTCGCCAGTTTCTCGTGCAGCCGCACGCCGGCGTCAAAACCGCCGGCAACGATATCCACCAGCCGCTCCTCAACATTAAGATCGAGCGTAATATCGGGGTATTGATGATGAAACGGCGCGATCAAGGGCGCCAGAAAATGCAACGCCGCCACGCGGGTTACGTTAAGCCGCAAAAGACCTGAGGGGTTCTGGCGTTGCTCTACCGCCTGCGCCACCGCCGCGTCGATCTCGGCCATCGCGGGCGTCAGGCGCGCCAACATCAGTCTTCCGGCTTCAGTCGGCGCCACGCTGCGAGTGGTGCGATTCAGTAAACGCACGCCCAGACGCGCCTCCAGGTTGCGCAGCGTTTGGCTGAGCGCCGAAGCGGACACGCCCAAATGTGCGGCGGCACGGGCGAAACCGCCGTGCTCAACAATCGCGGCAAAGGCGCGCAACTCGGCGAAATCACTGCCCCTCATTATGCTCTCTCTCCTTAATAATTCATGAAGATTATAGCGCATTCCTTAAACAACCTGCGGGCGCTATCGTAGACGCTACCTACACGGGAGAATGCCTATGAACACCTCACTATCGCTGGATCACTATCGTTTATTGGGCCGTTCCGGCCTGCGCGTTTCACCGCTGGCACTGGGCACCATGACCTTCGGCGCCGACTGGGGTTGGGGTGCCGAACAGGCCGAGGCTCGGCGCCTGTTTGACGTTTATGTCGAACGCGGCGGCAACTTTATCGATACCGCCAACCGCTATACCGAGGGCAGCGCCGAACGTTTCGTGGGGGAATTCGCCACCGGGCGCCGCGATCGGCTGGTGATCGCCACCAAATACACCCTGCCGATGCAGCCGGACGATCCCAATTCCGGCGGCAACCATCGCAAAAGCATGCTGCGATCGGTTGAAGAAAGCCTGCAACGGCTCAATACCGACTACATCGACCTGCTCTATCTGCACGCCTGGGATTTCACCACCCCGGTGGAAGAGATCATGCGCGCCCTGGACGACCTGGTGCGCGCCGGGAAAGTGCTGTATGTGGCGGTGTCCGATCTCCCCGCCTGGCAGGCGTCCAGAATGCAAATGCTGGCGGACCTGCGCGGCTGGTCACCGCTGATCGCCCTGCAAATCGAGTACAGCCTGCTGGAGCGCACCGTCGAACGCGAACTGCTGCCGATGGCGCAAGAATTGGGGTTAGGCGTGATCCCCTGGTCGCCGCTGGCCGGCGGCGTATTAAGCGGCAAATACCGGCGACAGGATCTGCAACCGTCGCCGGATGAAGCGCGCACTCGGCGCGAAGCCGTGCGCGCCAAGGGGACATTGAACGCACGCAATCTCGGTATCGCCGACGCCGTCAACCAGATAGCTCACGAGACCGGGTATACCCCATCACAAATCGCGCTAGCCTGGACTCTGCGTCACCCGACGGTTACCGCGCCGATTGTCGGCGCCCGTACCCTGTCGCAATTGGAAGATAACCTCGGTGCATTGAAGGTGGCGCTGGCGGAAGATCATTGGCGACGGTTGGACGATCTCAGCGCCATCGAGCTGGGATTCCCGCACGATTTTCTCGCCCTGCCGGTCACCCGCAACATCATGACCGGCGGCGTGCATCTCGCCCGGCGCAGATAAAAAAAATCCCGCACAAGGCGGGATAAACTTAACAGGGATGGGGTAATACACTACAGGGAATGGATAACACACAACATCATCGGGTAGAGCTACAGTACCAATCCCAATGTATAGAACTGTCATCCCCGCGTAAGTTTGCTCGGCCAGATGTAACGCCGAATGGGAAATATGACATTTTTCTCAACGCACCACGAACAGGCGTGACTCAAAACCGCCGCTTTTGAAGGTGCTGGTATTGACCCATCCCGGCGGCGAACGGCCGAAGTCCTGATTGAAATCGCCGCCGCTGACCAGCCAGACCCGGCGATGGGCTTTCGATAAAACGCTGAGCTTATCGACGTAGGTCTGCGCCGCCCGATCGTGGAAAAACGTGCCGAAACCATAGGCATTGGGCTTGCCCGAAATGCCGTTGGGCCTGGCCGGGGTATACAGCAGAGCGCGATAGCCCTTCTTGTTGTAATACACATAGCTGAGGTAGTTGAACATATTGCTGACCACCACCGCATCGTTGGGCTGATAGTGGCTGTTGATGTAGTGCACCATCGCCTTGAACTCATCTTTCTCGACCGGGTAATCGTTACGCACGCCGCAGCCGAACAGCAAACTGAAGAACAACAGCAAAGAGATCCCGCGCACCCGGCTTTTCGTTCCTGCGTTCAGCACGCCCAACACCAACGGAATGCCGAGCGCAGCCGAGTAGAGATAGCGATCGACAAACAGCGGCGAACGCCAGGAAATGGCGAATACCAACGTCACCGGGATCAGAATGCCGCCGAGCAGCAGCAGCGAGAATGTTCTCGGCGTCTCCCGCCGCCACAGTAGCAATGAACATAGGGCGATAAACATCGCCGGCAGCAGCCAGAGAATGACCGTCGGATAATTGCTGCCATCATGACCGGTGAGAAAACGCCAATACATCGCCGGCAGATCGCCCCAGGAAACCTGAGGGATCCAACCGACGTCGCCGCCGACCCGCAGCTCGGCGATATGCGCCAGCAGATTGAACAGCACCAGCAGCCAGGGAATGTAGGCCACCCCGATCGCCACATTGGCCAGCCACCACGCCGGCTGCTTGATGTAACGTACGCCTTCGCGGCGGCACGACAGCGCCAGCAGCACCAGCCAGTGAGCGATCAGCGTAAAAATCGTGAAGTAGTGGGTATAAAAACTCAGCGTCATCAATAACGCATACAGCGCCAGGTAACGGTGGTTATCCGGCGTTTTCAGCCACTTCGCCAACGCCATGGCGGCGGCGATCGCCAGCATCCCCATCAGCGCGTACATGCGCGCCTCCTGGCTGTAACGCACCGCCATCGGCATGATTGCCATCAGCCACCCCGCTATCAGCGCCGCCCGCTCATTGGCCAACCAACGGGTAAAGCGCATCGCCAGCACCACCGTCATTACGCCGAACACCAGGCTCAGCGAGCGGGCCGCCATGATGCCGTCTCCAAACAGCGCCATCCAGCCATGCAGCAACAGGTAATAAAGCGGCGGGTGAACATCGAAAGAAGCGTGGTACAGCAAAGCGCCCACGTCATAGCGGCTGGTCAGTACGCTGGAGGCTTCATCGCACCAAAAATACCGATCTGATAAGGAAATAAATCGCACGATCGCCGAAAACGCCACGATCGCCAACGCGAAATGTTTGTAACCGATGCCCTTTAAGCCATTGTTGCTCAAAGAAACATTCGATACCTGCTGCAGTGACATAACGGCATTCCGCCCAAGAGAACCACACCGTGTGGAGACGCAGCGTCATCATTGCCGACGGCGGGTAAATGGCGGGTAAATCGGTGCGAAAAAGTCGGTGCAATCACCGCGGCGCCGCGTGGCTCTCAGCGGATTTCAACGGTGATATCCGGGTAGGCTTTCTCGCCATCGCTGAGGTAATGCCCCAGCGCCCGGTAAGCCATGACGTACAGCACGGCGGCGGCGCACAGGCACAGCAAGGTCACGAGCAGGAATCTGGATTTGCGCACGATAGGCTCCACGGGGAAATTTTCGCCTATTGTAGCGCGGCAAAATAAACGAAAGTTCAATTGCCGGCGGGTCAAGCACCTCGCACCCACTCGGCGAGGCGGTTCGTATCATTTCTTCAACATGTAGATAAACGAATCGACGGTTTCGCCGCCGGCGGTGGTGACGCTGACCGCCACCCGCGCATAACCCTCGCCTTCGAACGCATCGAGAGTCGGCCAGTGATTGACGAGATTAGCTGAACGGAACAGAAAACCGTTCACCCGATTGCCGCTGTTATCCAGCACGATGCCCGGGTAGCCCATCTCGGCGCCCCAGCCTTGGTTAAGCAGCGATCCGCCGACGCTGCCTTCTTCCCAGCTGCCGCCGATGGCTTCCATAATGTGCGCGTTGGGTCTGCCCGGCCCCAGGGTGCCGTATACGAATAAGCTTTGCATTTTTCACTCTGCCACTGTCTTAAATTTAGCGAACGAACATAGCATGGCGCTCAATGGCGAGCCAACGGGAGTATGGATTACACAGTCGAATTTTCAAGGGAAAAAGTAGGGGGAAGAACATCAGGGAGTAATGGCACGCCCTATAGGATTCGAACCTATGACCTACGGCTTAGAAGGCCGTTGCTCTATCCAACTGAGCTAAGGGCGCATTGAGATGCGGCAACCTGCGGCTGCGGGTTGGGATTATACGGTCAGAGGTTAGCGAGTCAATGCCTTTTCATGACGTTACGGCGGCGGCCGTGCTTTATGGCGTTTTTTCCGCCAGCGCCCGCGCGGCGAGGGTTCCCGTCAACCGGTCGCCACGATGCTGAACCAGACCGACGCCTACGTAAATCGGCGCGCGTTCAGACCACTGCCGCACGTCGCCCCGCCACCGGCAAAGGTGAGCTGACTGCACCACCGCGGCGATGTTACCCCAATCCGCAAGCTCAACCCCCCGTGCGTTGCAGGTCGTCGCCATCCTTTCCCCCAGTGTAGCGTCAGGGCGTGCGCTGTTTAAAGAAGCCTGGCTCCACGGCGCCCAAACCAACAATAGCGTGCAGCCTACCCAGGCGCAGCCCTTCATGCGCACAGCCTCCGCCACAGCGCGCTCAAGCGCGCCCGCCACGACGGCGCTCCTTCATGCTTACCGAGCTGATGCAGCGCGGTGAGTTGCGCGCTGTCCGCCGGATGCAGCGAAGAATCGAACACCGTTTCTCCCATATGTTTAGGCTCCACCGGTTGCTCGCCAGGCTGGTGATGCAACGGATAAAGCCGGGTTATCGCTCTCATGATCCTGCCCTCTTTCGCCCTGTGTATGGCCCCAGCGTATGCAAATGCAGGTAAAAATGGCGTAGAGGATCCTGAGGCGGGCATAAAAAAAGCGTAAATCGCCGCCGGCAACGGTCGCGAGGGTGATTCTGCGCCTGACAGCGCGCTCAGCTTCTGCCAGAATAGCGGCATCCCCGCTTTTCTTAATTGATGGATTTCCACACTGATGTCAGCAAAGATTATTGATGGTAAAACGATTGCGCAGCAGGTTAGAAACGAAGTGGCTGAGCAAGTGAAACAACGTCTGGCGGCCGGCAAACGCGCCCCAGGGCTGGCGGTTGTGCTGGTCGGCGAGAACCCGGCTTCGCAAATTTACGTCGCCAGCAAGCGCCGCGCCTGCGATGAAGTCGGCTTCCTTTCCCGCTCCTACGACCTGCCCGCTGCCACCAGTGAAGCCGAGCTGCTGGCGTTGATCGACCAGCTGAACGCCGATGAGGAAATCGACGGCATTCTGGTGCAGCTGCCGCTGCCGGCCGGCATCGATAACGTCAAGGTGCTGGAACGCATCCACCCGGACAAAGACGTCGACGGCTTCCACCCATACAACGTCGGCCGCCTGTGCCAGCGCGCCCCTAAGCTGCGCCCGTGCACGCCGCGCGGCATCGTCACCCTGCTGGAGCGTTATAACATCGATACCTACGGCCTGAACGCCGTGGTGGTCGGCGCGTCCAACATCGTCGGCCGCCCGATGAGCATGGAGCTGCTGCTGGCCGGCTGCACCACCACCGTCACCCACCGCTTCACCAAGAATCTGCGTCATCACGTCGAGAACGCCGATCTGCTGGTGGTGGCGGTCGGTAAGCCGGGCTTCATTCCGGGCGACTGGATCAAACCGGGCGCCATCGTGGTGGACGTCGGCATCAACCGCTTGGAAAGCGGTAAAGTGGTGGGCGACGTCGATTTCGACGCCGCCAGCGAGCGCGCCGCCTACATCACCCCGGTGCCGGGTGGCGTTGGCCCGATGACCGTTGCTACACTGATCCAAAATACCTTGCAGGCCTGCGAGGAATATCACGACGTTCAACCTAAATAAGTAAGGCAGTATGGAAATTTTCAATCTGGACAATCATCCCCACGTCGAACTGTGCGATCTGCTGAAGTTCCAGGGCTGGTGTGAAAGCGGCGGCGGCGCCAAAGAAGTCATCGCCGAAGGGCGGGTGAAAGTCGACGGCAAGGTCGAAACCCGTAAGCGCTGCAAGATCGTCGCCGATCAGGTAGTGGAGTTCAACGGCGGCAAGGTCGTGGTTAAACCCTAACCCGCAGCCATAGAAAAAGGCGCTGAATTCAGCGCCTTTTTTGTTTTTCCCTGCGGCCGGATTACTTGCGGCGCCAGGTGGTGCCCTGTGGGCCGTCTTCCAGCACGATATTCATCTCGTTCAACCGATCGCGAGCGGCATCCGCCAGCGCCCAATCCTTCGCGGCGCGCGCTTCGTTACGCTGTTTGATCAGCGCTTCGATCTCCGCCACTTCGCCGTCGTCAACCTGAGCGCCCCCTTGCAGGAACTGCTCTGGCTCCTGCTGCAGCAGGCCGAGCACGTTCGCCAGCTTGCGCAGTTCCGCCGCCATGCCGTTGGCCGCCACCATGTCTTCACCCTTGAGGCGGTTAACCTCGCGCGCCAGATCGAACAGCGCCGAATAGGCTTCCGGGGTGTTGAAGTCGTCGTCCATCGCTTCGCGGAAGCGGGCTTCGAACGCTTCGCCGCCGGCCGGCGCGGCGTCGGCATCGGTGCCGCGCAGCGCGGTATAGAGGCGCTCCAGCGCGGTGCGCGCCTGCTTGAGGTTCTCTTCGCTGTAGTTCAGCTGGCTGCGATAGTGGCCGGACATCAGGAAGTAACGCACCGTCTCCGCATCATAATGGCCGAGCACGTCGCGAATGGTGAAGAAGTTATCCAGCGATTTGGACATCTTCTCTTTGTCGATCATCACCATGCCGGAGTGCATCCAGTAATTGACGTACGGACCGTCGTGGGCGCAGCTCGACTGCGCGATCTCGTTCTCGTGGTGCGGGAACATCAGATCGGAACCGCCGCCGTGGATATCGAAGTGGGTGCCCAGCTGTTTGCAGTTCATGGCGGAGCATTCGATGTGCCAGCCCGGACGGCCCGCCCCCCACGGCGACTGCCAGCTCGGCTCACCCGGCTTGGACATCTTCCACAGCACGAAGTCCATCGGGTTGCGCTTCACGTCGTCGATCTCTACGCGCGCGCCGGCCTGCAGCTGATCCAGATCCTGGCGCGACAGCAGCCCGTATTGCGGATCGCTGTCGATGGAGAACATCACGTCGCCGTTGCTGGCCACGTAGGCGTGATCGCGATCGATCAGGCGCTGGGTGATCTCGATGATCTCGGCGATATGCTGGGTCGCACGCGGCTCTTGATCCGGGCGATCGATCAGCAGCGCGTCGAAGTCGGCGTGCATTTCCGCCAGCATACGTTCGGTCAGCTGGTCGCAAGTCTCATGATTTTCCGCTGCACGGCGGATGATTTTGTCGTCCACGTCGGTGACGTTGCGCACGTAGTTCAGCGAATAGCCGAGGTAGCGCAGGTAACGCGCCACCACGTCGAAAGCGACAAAGGTACGACCGTGGCCGATGTGACACAGGTCATAGATGGTTACCCCGCACACGTACATGCCCACTTTCCCGGCATGAATGGGTTTGAATTCCTCTTTTTGACGACTCAGGGTATTAAAAATCTTTAGCATCGGGAGATTCCGTGGTGTGCGTGATAACAAAAAAGATAACCGGGCTTCAGGTTTTCCGCCCGGTAGCGTATTGAAACCTGAAGCCTGATCTATTGCAAGGTTAAGGCCATGCTTTGCTGACTTCACGCGAATAAAATGCACGAAATTCAGCGGCCGACGCAGTTGTTATAATATAACAACTGCACGATTACCACAGACAGTGCGCGGTTGAGCCGCTGCTGACTCGCTGGGGCGGATATGTTATAAGGGCGGTCTGAATGTTCACTCGCTTTACGTGACGTCTCACTTCACCTTGTTAGGATTAAAACTATGGTTACTTTCCACACCAATCACGGCGATATCGTTATCAAGACCTTTGCTGACAAAGCGCCGGTTACCGTTGAAAACTTCCTGAACTACTGCCGCGCCGGTTTCTACGACAACACCATCTTCCACCGTGTGATCAACGGCTTCATGATCCAGGGCGGCGGTTTCGAGCCGGGCATGAACCAGAAAGCGACCAACGCGACCATCAAGAACGAAGCCAACAACGGTCTGAAAAACACCATCGGCACCCTGGCAATGGCGCGTACCAACGATCCGCACTCCGCCACCGCACAGTTCTTCATCAACGTGGCTGACAACGACTTCCTCAACTTCCGCGGCGAAAACGTGCAGGGCTGGGGCTACTGCGTGTTCGCTGAAGTGGTTGAAGGCATGGACGTGGTCAACAAGATCAAAGGCGTGAAAACCGGCCGTAGCGGCATGCACCAGGACGTACCGGTAGAAGACGTGGTGATCAACAGCGTGACCGTCAGCGAGTAATCGCGGCTGCATGAGTACGCTGTTCATCGCAGATCTGCACTTGTGCGCACAGGAACCGGCAATCACTGCCGGTTTTCTGCGTTTTTTACGGCGCGAAGCGGTGCACGCCGACGCGCTGTACATCCTTGGCGACCTGTTTGAAGCCTGGATCGGCGACGACGATCCCGAGCCGCTGCACGCGGAGATCGCCGCGGCGCTGAAAGCGCTGCAACAGGCCGGCGTGCCCTGCTACTTCATCCACGGCAACCGTGATTTTCTGCTCGGCAAGCGCTTCGCTCGCGCCAGCGGCATGCAGCTGCTGCCGGAAGAAAAAGTGCTGGAGCTGTACGGCCGCAGGATCCTGATCCTGCACGGAGACACCCTGTGCACCGACGATCAAGCCTATCAGCAATTCCGCCGTAAAGTGCACAACCCGCTGATTCAAAAACTGTTCCTGGCGCTGCCGCTGCGCTGGCGACTGAAGATCGCCGCCAACATGCGCGCCCGCAGCCAGCAATCCAACCAGGGCAAGTCGGACGCCATCATGGACGTCAACCCGCAGGCAGTCGAACAGACGATGCTGCACCACGACGTGCACTGGATGATCCACGGCCATACCCATCGCCCGGCGGTGCACCGGCTGGCGTTGAGCAACGGCGAAGCCCATCGCGCGGTGCTGGGCGCCTGGCACGTCGAAGGATCGATGATCAAAGTCAGCGCCGACGCCGTCGAGCTGATCCAATTCCCATTCTGAGCCCCGGGCTGGCGCGCGAGTGAAAATTCGCGCTTTCGGCGCTGAAAACCGGCGACGCAACCGTTTTCCTCGCCGTGCGCTCATGGTATGCTCTACGCCCTCATTCGGCCCTCAGCCGACGCCAGAAAAATCACAGGAGCCTTACACCCATGGGAGCCAACGCCGCTTCAGCCGCCACTACCGGGGCGAAAATCGCAATTGTAATGGGATCGAAAAGTGACTGGGCCACCATGCAGTTCGCCGCCGAAGTCCTGACCCAGCTCGATGTCCCCTTCCATGTCGAAGTCGTTTCCGCTCACCGCACGCCGGACAAGCTGTTCAGCTTCGCCGAGCAGGCTACCGCCAACGGTTTTGACGTGATCATCGCCGGCGCCGGCGGTGCGGCGCACCTGCCGGGCATGCTGGCGGCGAAAACCCTGGTGCCGGTGCTGGGCGTGCCGGTGCAAAGCGCCGCGCTGAGCGGCGTAGACAGCCTGTACTCCATCGTCCAGATGCCGCGCGGCATTCCGGTGGGCACGCTGGCGATCGGCAAAGCCGGCGCCGCCAACGCCGGGCTGCTGGCGATGCAGATCCTGGCGCTGCACGACGCCGCGCTGGCGCAGCGTTTGGCGGACTGGCGTCGGGCGCAGACCGAAGACGTCTTGAACCACCCCGATCCGCGGGAGGACGCATGAAGCCGGTTTGCGTACTGGGCAACGGCCAACTGGGGCGCATGCTGCGCCAGGCCGGCGAACCGCTGGGCATCGCCGTTTACCCTGTCGGCATCGATGCCGAACCCGAGGCGGTGCCGTATCAGAACAGCGTCATTACCGCCGAGATCGAACGCTGGCCGGAAACCGCGCTGACGCGCGAGTTGGCGACCCACAGCGCCTTCGTCAACCGCGACATCTTTCCGCGTCTGGCGGATCGCCTGACGCAAAAACAGCTGCTCGACCAGCTCGGCCTGGCGACCGCGCCGTGGCAGCTGCTGGCGAGCGCCGCCGAATGGCCGCAGGTATTCGCTTCGCTGGGCGAGTTGGCGATCGTCAAACGCCGAGTCGGCGGCTATGACGGCCGCGGCCAATGGCGTTTGCGTCCGGGCCAGGAAGCCGAACTGCCGGCCGACGCCTATGGCGAGTGCATCGTCGAGCAAGGCATCAATTTCTCCGGCGAAGTATCGCTGGTGGGCGCACGCGGCCACGACGGCCGTTCGGTATTCTACCCGCTGACCCACAACCTGCATGAAGACGGCATCCTGCGCACCAGCGTGGCGCTGCCGCAGCCCAACGCGGCGCTGCAGCAACAGGCCGAGCAGATGCTGGCGGCGATCCTGAACGAGCTGAACTACGTCGGCGTAATGGCGATGGAGTGCTTTATCGTCGGCGATCGGCTGCTGATCAACGAACTGGCGCCGCGCGTGCACAACAGCGGCCACTGGACGCAAAACGGCGCGTCCATCAGCCAGTTCGAACTGCATCTGCGCGCCATCCTCGGCCTACCGTTGCCGCAGCCGGTGGTGAGCACACCGTCGGTGATGGTCAACCTGATCGGCACCGCCGTCAACGAACAGTGGCTGTCGCTGCCGCTGGTGCATCTGCACTGGTATGAGAAAGAGGTGCGCCCGGGCCGCAAGGTCGGCCATCTCAATCTGAACGACCCGAGCGCCGCCGATCTGCGCCAGGCACTGCAGGCGCTGGCGCCGCTGCTGCCGGGCGAATACCAAAGCGGGCTGGCCTGGGCACAGCAGAAGCTGGCTTAACGGTTTACACCGCCGAAAAGAAGAAGGTTCAGCCCAGGCTGAACCTTTTTTATTGTCGCAAAGATCAACGTGAGCCGATGTTACGCAACGGTTTGCCGGCCATCAGATTGCGTTCAATGTGTTCCAGCGAAATATTTTTGGTTTCCGGGATCAGCGCCAGCGTGATGAAAACAAACAGCACGTTAAGCCCCGCGTAGACCCAAAAGGTGTGAGCGCTACCCAACGAATTCAGCATGGTCAGGAATGTCGCCCCCACGATCATATTGGCGATCCAGTTAGTGGCGGTGGAACAGGTGATGCCGAAATCGCGGCCTTTCAATGGCTGGATCTCTGAACACAGCACCCAAATCAACGGGCCGGCGCTCATGGCAAAGCCGACGATAAACATCAGTAGCATGACGATGGCGAAATATTGCTCCGCCGCCGAGTTCATGCCGATGTTCATCATGGTTCCCAGCGCCCCCATGCCGACAGCCATCACGATAAACCCGAGGATCAGGGTGGGTTTGCGGCCCCAGCGATCGACCAGTCCAATAGCGATAAAGGTGGCCAGCACGTTGACCAAACCGACGATCACCGTGCCCCACATCTGCTGTTCCGTACTGGCGAAGCCCGCCAGACCGAAAATCTTCGGCGCGTAATACATGGTGACGTTCATCCCGGTGAACTGCTGCATCACCTGGAGAAGAATGCCAAGGAAAACCGCGCGGCGGAAATTTTTATTGCCTTTGAACAACGCCCAACCGCTTTGCTTCAGTTTGAGGCTTTCACGAATTTCATTCAGCTCATACTGCGCCTGGGCACTGCTGTCGCGCAGCTTCTCCAACACCTGACGCGCCTGCTCATGACGATTGCGCGAGGCCAACCACCGCGGGCTGTCAGGTAAAAAGAACACGCCGACCAACAACAGCCCCGCCGGGATGGTGATGACGCCCAACATCCAGCGCCAGGCACCGGTATAGCTGAACGCCGTATCAGACAGGTAAGCCGCCAAAATACCAATGGTGATCATCAATTGATACATCGAGATCATGCTGCCACGGATTTTTTCCGGCGCGATTTCAGAGAGATAAATCGGCGCAGTATAAGAAGCGATACCCACCGCCAATCCCAGCAGAATGCGTGAAACGATCAGGACCTCCACGTTGGGGGCGAACGCAGAACACAGCGATCCCGCCACGAACAGGATGGCGCCGATCATCAAACTGTATTTGCGCCCCAGCCGGAAGTTCATCCAACCGCTGCCGATGGCACCGACGGCGGCGCCAAACATCATTGAGCTGACCACCCACTCCTGCTGAGAGCTGGTGATCTGAAATGTGTCGGTAATAAACGGCAGAGCGCCGGCGATTACGCCGATATCCAGACCGAACAACAGGCCGGCCAACGCGGCTAAAAAACAGACGAAAAAAGTCATGCCGACATGGGTCGGGCTTTTCTCCGCCGGTGTAACTTTGACGGTATCGCTCATACAGCCTCCAGGAGAAAACGGTCATCAGTGTGCGACATGATAGGAGGCAATGCGTCGGAGATAAGTGAGTGCGATCACATTAGTGAAAACGATTACACTCTATTAAAAATGGATGCGCTGTTTTTTAAGGCGACAAAGTCACTTTATTTATGCATAAAACTCTAAATTAATGCATAAAACAGGCGAGACTGACCCGATATCCGTTGCACCGATGATTAACGGCAACCGTATCGACATGACATAAATGTAATCGATTTCACTCAGGGTGGGCATGAAGATGAATAGCGCCAGTAACGCGCGAAAAAACGGCAGGCCCGGCCACGCCTGGCGGCAACAGACCTGCGATAGCAAGATCAGCCCTCATAACTGCGGAACAGCGCCCGGCCGCGCAGCAGGCGCACGCCCAGCCAACCGCCGCACAGCGACAGCAGCAGCGCGCTGGTCAGCGGCAGCGCCCACCACAGCACCGGCGTCGGCGTCCACGGGAAGTCGAATACCCGGCTCTGCAGCAGCCACAGCGCCGCCTCGGCACCCACCGCCGCCGCGATGCCCGCCACCAGCCCCAGCAGGGCGAACTCGCACCACAGCGTGCGGCGCAGCAGCCGTTTGCCGGCCCCCAGCGTGCGGTACACCACCAGCTCCTGACGCCGCTGACGCATGCCGACCTGCACCTGCGCCAGCAACAGCAGGCCGCCGCACAGCACCACCAGCACCACCATCACTTCCAGCGCGCGGCTGACCTGCTGCAGCACGCCGCCGACCTGTTTCAGGATCGCGCCGATATCCAGCAGGCTGAGCGTCGGAAACTGGCGGTTGAGCTGGGTCAGCATCTGGCCGTCGCCGTCGTAGCGGAAGCTGGTGAGCCAGGTCTGCGGCTGGCCGTCCAGCGCGCCGGGCGGGAAGATAAAGTAAAAGTTCGGCTTCAGGCTTTCCCAATCCACCTGGCGCAGGCTGGTGACCTTCGCGCTAAACGCCTGGGTATCGCCGCTGAAGGTCAGCGTGTCGCCCAGCGTGATCTTCAGCCGCCCGGCAATGCCTTCATCCATCGAGACCTCGCCGCTTTTCGGCGGCCAACTGCCCGCCACCAGCGGATTGTGAGCCGGCAGATCGGCCAACCAGGTCAGGTTCAGCTCGCGGTTCACCGCCTCGCCGCCCGGATCGTCTTCATGCACCCGCTCGGTCGCCACCTGCTGGTTTATCTCGGTCAGACGCACTCGAACGATCGGATAATAGGTTTCCGGCTTGATCTGGTGCTGCTGCAGGAAGGTTTTCACCTGCGGCACCTGCGCCTCGGTCATGTTGAGCAGGAAATAGTTCGGGCTGTCCGGCGGCAGCTGTTGCTGCCAGCGTTCGAGCAGATCGCCGCGCAGCACCAACAGCAGCGCCAGCAGCATGAACGACAGCGAAAATGCCGCCAGCTGGCTGATGGTCACCCACGGCTGATGCAGCAGGCGGTTGACCGCCAGCCGCAGCGCCAGGCTCTTGAGCGTGATGCGTCGCAGCAACAGCAGGCTGCCCCAGCCGATGCCGCCCAGCAGCAGCGCCAGCACCGCCATACCGGCCAGGATCGCCCATAGCAGTGTGCTGGCCCCCATCAGCGTCACCAGCAGCACCACCACGACCGCCGCCGTCACCGGCAGGAAGTAGCGCAGCGGCCAGACGTTGGCCACCACATCGCGGCGCAGCACCCGCAGCGGCTGGGTAGCCAGCAACTGACGGTACGGCCGCAGCCCGACCAGCAGTGAAATCAGCACCAGCGCGCCGAGCGCCCACAGCCACGGCCAGGCGCCGGCGGCGGGCAATGCGGCCGGCAACACCGGCTTCAGCAGGCGAATCAACAGCGCTTCGAACGCCAGCCCGATCCCCCCGCCACACACCGCCGCCAGCGCCATCACCGCCAGCCACTGGCCGACGATCAGCTTACGCAGCGCGCCGCGCCCGGCGCCGAGGGTTTTCAGCACCGCGATCAGATCGTAGCGGCTGCGGCAATAGTGGCTCATCGCCACCGCCACGGCGGCGATCGACAACAGCAGCGTCAGCAGGGCCGACAGCAGCAGGAACTGTTGGGATCGCTGCAGCGACTTGCCGAGCGCGCTGCCGGACTCCTGCAGCCCGAACCAGCGCTGATCCGGCGTCAACAGCGGCGTCAACCGTCCTTCGTAACGCTGAATATCCGGCTCGGCGCCGGCGAACATGTAGCGATAGGTCAAACGACTGCCCGGCTGCACCGCGCCGGTCTTATCGACGTCCGCCAGGTTGATCATGATGCGCGGCGCGGTCTGGAACGGGTTGAAGCCGGCGTCCGACTCCTGAATGATTTCACCGGCGATGCGCAGCGTGGTGTCGCCCACCTCAAGCGAATCCCCCACTTTCACGTTCAGCAGCGCCAGCAAACGCGGCGCCACCAGCACGCTGCCCGGTTCGGGTTTGATGTTGGCCGGGCGCGTTTCCAGCTTGCCGTACAGCGGATAGGCCAGATCGGTGGCTTTCACGTCCGCCAGCTGCGGCCGATCGCCGGCATAGGTCATGGTGGTGAACGACAGCTGACGGCTCAGTTTCAGCCCCTGCTGCTGCGCGTCCAGCAGCCAGCCTTCCGGTACCGGATGCGCGCTGCGCAGCACCCGATCGCCGGCGATAAAGTCGCGGCTCTGCTGGCTGAGCCCTTTGTCCATGCGATCGCTGATGCTGCCCAGCGCCAGCACGCAAGCGACGGAGAGCGTCAGCGCCAGCCAAACGATCAGCAGCGACGGCGAGCGCCATTCGCGCCAGAACCAGCGCCAGATCATGCTTCCTCCCACAGCTTGCCTTCGCGCAGCCGCAGCCGCCGCTGGCAGCGCGCCGCCAGGGTTTCGTCATGGGTCACCAGGATCAGGGTGGTGTCAAAATCGCGGTTGAGGGAGAACAACAGATCGGCGATGCGATCGCCGGTCTGGCGATCGAGATTGCCGGTCGGTTCATCAGCGAACAGCACCCGCGGCCGGCCGCTGAAGGCGCGCGCCAGCGCCACGCGCTGCTGCTCGCCGCCGGACAGCTGCGCCGGCAGGTGATCGAGCCGTTTGCCCAGCCCCAGCTGTTCCAGCAGTTGCACCGCCTGCTCGCGGCTCTGCCTGTCGCTCTCGCCGCGCAGCAGCGCCGGCAGCTGCACGTTTTCCAGCGCGTTCAGCGTCGGCACCAGCATGAACGACTGAAACACGAAGCCGACGTTCCTGGCGCGCAACGCGGCGCGGCCTTCTTCGTCCAACGCGGTCAGCGACTCGCCAAGTAGGCGCACCTCGCCCTCGCTGCCGTCATCCAGCCCGGCCAAAATGCCCAGCAGGGTCGATTTCCCCGATCCGGATTCGCCGATCAGGGCGATCGTCTGCGCGGGTTTGACAAGCAGCTCGACTCCGGTAAGGATGGTGAGCTGATGCTCACCCTGACCAACGTGTTTACTAAGATGATGAACTTCAAGAACGTTTTCCGCTGGCATCTTCCCTTCCTTTTGCTGTTGGGATTATTCAGTTTACGCGCTGTCGCCGCCGATACCTTGTTGATTTTGGGCGACAGTTTAAGCGCCGGCTACCGCCTGCCGATCGAGCGGGCCTGGCCGACGCTATTGGCCGAACAGTGGCAGAAAAAACCGGGCGCGCCGCAGCTGGTCAACGCCAGCATCAGCGGCGACACCGCCGCACAGGGGCTGGCGCGTCTGCCCGCGCTGTTGAAACAGCATCAGCCGCGCTGGGTGCTGATCGAGCTGGGCGCTAACGACGGCCTGCGCGGCTTCCCGGCGCAGGACATACAGCGCGAACTCGGCCAGATCATCACGCAGGTGCAGCAGGCCGGCGCACAGCCGCTGCTGATGCAGATCCGTATCCCGCCGAACTACGGCCGCCGCTATACCGAGGCGTTCAGCGCCGTCTACCCGGCGCTGGCCAAACAGTTCAACATTCCGCTGCTGCCGTTCTATATGGAACAGGTGGTGGTGAAGCCGGAATGGATGCAAGATGACGGATTGCACCCCAATGGGGACGCCCAGCCGTTTATCGCCACTTGGATGGCGGAGCGCCTGGAACCGCTAGTAAAACATGAGTCTAACTAAATTAGGGTCGTACACTAGGTAAAGTTATGCAAAAAGCAGTATTGATAACCGGCTGCTCCAGCGGGATTGGACTGATTGCGGCGCAGGATCTGCGCAACCGCGGCTACCGGGTGTTGGCCGCCTGCCGCAAGCCGGAGGACGTGGAAAACATGCGCCAGCTCGGGCTGGAAGGCATCGAGCTGGATCTGGACGACAGCGCCAGCGTCGAGCGCGCCGCCGCCGAGGTGATCGCGCTGACCGACGGTCGCCTGTACGGCCTGTTCAACAACGGCGGTTTCGGCGTTTACGGCCCGCTCAGCCGCATTTCGCGCAGCCAGCTGGAGCGGCAGTTCGCCACCAACCTGTTCGGCACCCACCAGCTGACCCAGCTGCTGTTGCCGGCAATGTTGCCGCACGGCGAAGGGCGCATTATCCAGACCAGTTCGGTGATGGGGCTGGTCTCTAGCGCCGGGCGCGGCGCCTACGCCGCCAGCAAGTTCGCGCTGGAGGCCTGGTCGGACGCGCTGCGCATGGAGCTGCACGGCAGCGGCATTCAGGTCAGCCTGATCGAACCGGGGCCGATTTCCACCCACTTTAGCCAGAACGTCAACCAGGCGCAGAGCGACAAGCCGGTGCACAACCCCGGCATCGCCAAACGCCTGACGCTGCCGCCGGAGGCCATTCTGCCCAAACTGCGCCACGCGCTGGAAAGCCCGCGCGCCAAACTGCGCTACCCGGTGACCCTGCTGGCGCACGCCATGAGCGTGCTGCGCCGTATTCTGCCGGGCCGCTGTCTGGATTGGCTGCTGCGCAGCAACGCTTAATTCGCCCGCCGGGGTTGAAGAATGGCGGCGCGCCCCCATCTACACCCCATGGCTCCGCACGATCAGAGAGAAAAAAGATGCTAGCTCAAGCTGTTGTTGATATTAACGAAACTAACCTGCACCAGACGCTGGAACAATCGATGTCCATTCCGGTGCTGTTCTACTTCTGGTCCGAGCGCAGCCAACACTGCCTGCAGCTCACGCCGGTGCTGGACAAGCTGGCGGCGGAATACGCCGGTCAGTTCATTCTGGCCAAGGTGGACTGCGACGCCGAACAAATGATCGCCTCCCAGTTCGGGCTGCGCTCCATTCCGACGGTCTACCTGTTCAAAGACGGCCAGCCGGTCGACGGCTTCCAGGGCCCGCAGCCGGAAGAAGCGATCCGCGACTTGCTGCAGCGTTTCCTGCCGAAGGAAGAAGATCTGAAACTGGCGCAGGCGCAGGAACTGCTGGCCGCCGGCAACGCCGCCGAAGCGCTGCCGCTGCTGAAAGACGCCTGGCAGAGCAGCCAACAGCGCAGCGACATCGGCCTGACCCTGGCCGAAACTCAGATCGCGCTCAGCCGCAGCGAAGACGCCGAAGCGGTGCTGGCGACCATCCCGCTGCAGGATCGCGATACCCGCTATCAGGGCCTGGTGGCGCAGATTGAACTGTTGAAGCAGGCGGCGGACACGCCGGAAATCCAACAGCTGCAACAGCAGGTGCAGCAGCAACCGGGCAACGTCGAGCTGGCAGTACAGCTGGCGCTGCAGCTGCATCAGGTCGGGCGTAACGAAGAAGCGCTGGAACTGCTGATGGGGCATCTGAAGAAAGATCTGGCCGCCGCCAACGGCAACGCGCGCAAGACCCTGATGGACATTCTGGCCGCGCTCGGCACCGGCGACGCGCTGGCCGCTAAATATCGCCGCCAGCTGTACTCGCTGCTGTACTGATATACCCTTCGTCTTTCCAGCCGCATCGTTGTTGGCTGCACGTTCGAACCCCAGTCTCTTAGTTATCTAAGCGCCTGGGGTTTCTCACGTTTGCCGCCTGGACGCAACTGGAAATCCATTGGGTATATGTGTTGTCCCAAAGTAAATATTGAAGGGTATCCCCTAAATAGTTCGAGTTGCATCAAGGCGGCAAGTTTGTCAGTCCCCGGGAACTTACTCAAGTAAGCGACCGGGGCGCGCAAACGCAGCCAGCACTGATGTAGCTTGAAATATGACGGGGATATCAACGATAGACCCGCACCCCGCCCTCCACGCCCGCCGGGCTGAACAACACCTGCCACAGCTGAATGTTGCGCGAACGGAACGCGCCGGCGCAGGCGTTCAGGTAGTAAGTGAACATGCGTTCGAAGCGCTCGGAATAGCCGCCCGCCAACTCAGGCCACGCCCGCTTGAAGTTCTCCAGCCAGGCCATCAGCGTGCGATCGTAATCGGCACCAAAGTTGTGCCAATCCTCCATCACGAAACGCCCTTCGCTGGCCTCGGCGATATGCCGCACAGAAGGCAGGCAGCCGTTGGGGAAGATGTATTTGTCTATCCAGGCGTCGACGTTGAGATCGGTCTGATTGGAACCGATGGTATGCAGCAGGAACAGGCCATCGGGCTTCAGGTTGCGCGCCGCGACGCTGAAATAGGTCTCGTAGTTTTTCGGCCCGACGTGCTCGAACATGCCGACCGACACGATGCGATCGAACTGGCGATCCAGATCGCGGTAATCCTGCAGCAAAATCTCGACGTTCAGCCCGGCGCAGCGTTCCTGCGCCAGCTTCTGCTGCTCGGCCGAAATGGTCACGCCGTGCACCGTGACGCCGTAGTTTTGCGCCGCAAACTGCGCCAACCCGCCCCAGCCGCAGCCGATATCCAGCAGCGTCATGCCCGGTTTCAGCTGCAGTTTTTCGCAGATCATCCGCAGCTTGGCCTGCTGTGCCTGCTCCAGCGTCTGCGCCTCTTTCCAATAGCCGCAGGAGTATTGCATGTAAGGGTCGAGCATCGCCCGGAACAGGTCGTTGCCGATGTCGTAGTGCTCTTTGCCCACCTGCCAGGCGCGCTTGCGCGATTGGCGGTTGAACAGCCGGGCATAGGCAACGCGCGCAATGTCGCTCAGGCTTTTCGGCAGCCGCTCATCGACGCCGGCCTGCAGAATGCGGGTGAACAGCATGTCCAGCCGTTCGCACTCCCACCAGCCGTCCATGTAGCCTTCGCCAAAACCGAGCGAACCTTCCTGCAAAATGCGTTTGAACAGCGCCGGGTTGTGCACCCGGATATCCCAGGCGCGCGGGCCGTTGATGGCGACGCCGGCTTCCGCCAACATCTCCTCCACAATGCGATACCAGCGATCCTTCTTCTGGGCGAGTTCATCAACACTGAGCGAATCCATAACAATCCTTGGCCGAAATGTCATTTCAAAAAGCATAGTCGCAAATAAAAATGACAAATTTTTGACGGTAAATACCGGGGTGTTTTTACTCTAGCCAAGGCGAGCAACATCATGAAATGAATAAAAATTATTGAAATCATGCCATTTAGGCATACTTATCCGCGCCAGCGCGAGCGCGGATCAACCGACGGCGGCTAAGGTAAAATAGAGGTGCCGGCCTGGCCCGCCAGCACCGCGTCGATATCCTGCAGGCCACCGATATGGGCCGTCCGCCCGGTGCGATCGACGAAGCGGCTGACCGCCATGATCTTCGGCCCCATGGCGCCGTCCGCCACCGCCATCGGCGCCAGCTCCTGCGTGGTGGTGCGCCGAATGGCGCGCTGGCGCGGCGTGCCCCACTCCTGGTACACCGCGTCGGCATCGGTGAGGATCACCAGATGATCGGCCCCCACCTGCTCCGCCAACAGCGCCGCCGCCAGATCTTTGTCGATCACCGCTTCGCTGCCCATCAGCCCATGCTCGCCGGCGATCATCGGAATACCGCCGCCGCCGTTGCAGATCACGATGTGCCGCTGCGACAGCAGCAGCGTGATCGCCTCGATGTCGAGGATCTTTTGCGGTGCCGGCGAAGGCACCACCCGGCGGATGTAGTTGCCGTCCGCCTTCAGCGTCCAGCCGTATTTGGCCTCCAGCGCCTGCCGCTGTTCCGGCGCATACACCGGCCCGATGAACTTGCTCGGCGCCTGATAATCCGCATCCTGCGCATCCACCAGCACCCGCGTCAGCAGCGTGGACACCGGCTGCTGCGGATGGCTGGCGCTCAGCTGCTGCGCCAGCATATAGCCGATCATGCCCTGGCTTTCGGCCACCAGAATATCCAGCGGATAAGGCGGCACATCGCGGTACGCCAGGTTCTGCAACGCCAGCAGCCCCACCTGTGGCCCGTTGCCGTGTACGATGGCGATGCGGTATTTCTGCGCCAGTTTGCCGATGGCGTCGGCGATCAGGGCGATGCTCTTATACTGATTTTCCGCAGAGAGCACGGCTCCGCGCTGCAACAGGGCGTTGCCGCCCAACGCAATGACCAAGGTTTTCATGGTTTGCACCCGTAGTTGAAATCATACCTTCCCGGCCGGATCCGCGATCCGGCCCTCGTGTTCACACCGCGCGCCGCACAGTGCGTTAATCGTCGTCACCCCCAGCCACACGCCCAGTAGCGTGTCCGCTCCCGAGAAGTGCCCCAGACTCAGCACCGCCTTCACCGCCGCCGATACCTCTTCAGGCGCCCGCAGCCCCTGCGCCAACGTATGCAGCGGCGTGGCGAACACGCCCTGCTCGGCGTAACGCAGGTAATGCGCGCTCACCAGCGTGGTCAGCGCTTCCAGCGGTGGCGTCTGGGCGAAAAACGGCGCCAGCCCGGTAACCTGGATGCGGCTGTCGAGGTGGGCGCTCAGCAGCAGGCCGAGCAAGGTGTCGTCGTTGCTCGGCGTCAGCCCCGGCCCCTTGCCCAGCGCCTGGTGCCAGTCGACCGTGTCGCCCCGCAGCCAACGGGAAAAATCCCGCACCAGCGCGGCCGGCTCCGGCGTTAACGGCTGCCTCACCAATCGGCCCAGCTCGCCGTGCAACCCACACAGCGCCGTGCAGTGCTGCAATACCGCCGTCAGCGGCCGATCGGCAATGGCCGCACGCGGCGCCAGCGCCAGATCCCGGGCCGCCGCCGCAGGACGGACAAAGAGCGTATCCAGCAAGAGGCCAGAGGCGGAGAAAGCGCAGCGTCGTACGGACGACACCGCATGCCGCACGCGATCGAAATCCCGCGCGCCGAGCTGCCACCCCATCGGGCTCAGGCCGCTGCCGGCGCGGTGCAGCGTCAGCAGCCGCGCGTTTTCCGTCAGGAAATTGATCGCATTGTTGAAGCTGCCGACGCAGCGCAGCGCGCCGTAGTCCTGCGTCGCATGGCGGCTGCCGGCTAACGCGATAATGTCCATACGCGCCTCCGTTCGTTTACGCCGTAATGCCGAGCTTATCGGCCAGCGCTTCGATCGCTTTCTCAAAGCAGCCGAGCGGCGCGCGCACCGTGCCGGCGCCGATCTGTCCGACTCCGGCTTCGCGGTGGGCGATGCCGGTGTTGATCAGCGGCGTGATGCCGGTTTCCACCACCCGGCGAGCATCCAGCCCCAGGCAGGCGCCCTGGAAGTCCCAGGTCGGGATCTGCAGCATCATGTTGCGTTCGAGGTAGATCTCCGCCATTTCCTCGGAGATGTCGGTGGCGGCGCTCATGCCGCCGGAAGCCCCGACGAAGCGCGTCACGCCCGGTGCCGCCACCATCGCCGCGCCGCCAATGCCGAAGGTTTCGGTGATCGCGCTGTCGCCGATGTCCGGGTTGGCGTCCGCCTGGCTGAAGCCGGAGAAGAACAGCCCTTCCGGCGTGTTCACCGGCGCGGTGAACCAACGATCGCCCATCCCGCTGATCTTGATGCCGAAATTCTTGCCGTTGCGGGTCATTACCGTGACGATGGTGCCCTGTTCAATCTCCGCCCCGGCGTCCATCGCCGCCTTGCAGTAGGCCATCGCCAGATTGAGGAAGAACTGATCGGTGATGCTGAGGAACTGCATCACCTGCGCCAGCTCCGCCTTATCGCGCGGCAGCAGGCTGATCTCCGGCGCCAGCCTGCGCATCAGCAGCGCCGAGGCCGCGATATTGCGCTGGTGGAATTCGTCCCCCATGCTGATCGCCTGCGCCATCAGCGCGGTCAGATCGATCCCTTCCTCCAGCGTCGCCAACACCGCTTTCAGCACCGGGGCCAGCGAGTCGCGCATCCAGCGCAGGCGCTGCTGCACGTCCTCGCCGTAGGCGCCGAAGCGCATCACTTTGCCGATACCTTCGTTCATGTTGCAGTAGGCGTAGTTGCCGTGAACGGTGTTCCTGACCACCACCATCGGCATGTGGGCCGAGGTGATGCCGCCCATCGGCCCCACCGCGCTCACGCTGTGGCACGGGATAAACTCGATTTCCCCCTGCGCCAGCAGCGCCAGCGCCTGCTGCTCATCCTGCGCCCAGCCTTCGAACAGGCAGGCACCGATGCAGGCGCCGCGCACCGGGCCGCTCATCTCTTGCCAGGTGACCGGCGGGCCGGCGTGCAGCAGCTTGCGCCCTTCGGCCAGCTGCGGGATCAAGCGGTGCGCCAGATCCACATCCTGCCAGTGCGGGCGCGCCTCGCGGATACGGGCGATAACGGCGGCGTTTGCTTGCTCAATCGTTGCGTACATAGCGGTTCCTTACTTTAATTTTTTCAAGATGTTGGCTAATCGTTGATCGCCACCGGCTACCGGCGCCCACTGGTAATGCACCACCGGAATGTCGCTGGTTTGCAGGTCATCGGCGAAGCTGCGCAGCCCGGCGTTGATCACCGCGACGCCGTCCAGCAAGGCCGGCCGTTCGCGTTCGAGTGCGGGTAAGACGGGGGTAATCAGCTGATGCGCCAGCGCGACCGCCGCCGGCAGCGACGGCATCACCGCGATGCCGGCTTCCTGCAGGGTGGCGATTTGCCGCGAGCGCTGCTGCGGATCCTGTTCGGTGCCGGTGACGGTGGCGATCGCCGCCAGCGGGTGGGCCGCGCCGCGCGCCGCGCGCACGTTGGCCACCTCGGCCGCCAGCGACGCCGCCGGATCGTCCTGAGCGCCGAAGCCGATCACCACGTCCAGCAGCAACACGCCGGTCTGCGGCTGCTGCGCCAGGCGGGCGATCTCTTGATTGCGGGCGGTCGGGTCAATCATCGGGTGCGGGCGCCCCTGGGTGTAGAAGTCATCGCCCATGTCGATGATGCGATGGCCGTTGGCCACCAGCATGGCGCCGCGCGGGTGCTCGCTATCCAGCGGCAGGGACAGTTTTTCCGCCAGCAGCATCGCGCATTCGGCGGCCAGCGTGCCGCCGGCGTACAGCCCGGCGATTTTGCCGCCGGGCACCGCAGGCTGTTGCGCCGCCTGTTGCTGCACGCAGCCCAGCATCGCCGCCAGCCGCGCCGCTTCATCCAGCGTGGCGGCGAACGTGATATTGCCCTCCTGGCGCACGGCGGACTGCGCGCCGAGGAACAGCGCCACCACCGGCTTGCCGAGCGCTTTCATCTCGTCGATCACCCGTTGGCGCACCTCGGGCGCCGGCGGTTTGGACACGAACGCCAGCACAAGACTCTGCGGATCCGCTGCCAGCATGCGCAGCGCGCTGATGGCGCTGATGCCGCCGATCTCCGCCGTCAAATCCCGCCCGCCGAGGCCAATGGCGTGCGAGATGCCCTGGCCTGCCAGGGTAATTTGCGAAATAAGCTCCTGAATGCCGGTGCCGGAGGCGCCCACCACGCCGATAGATCCGGCGGGGGCCACGTTGGCGAACGCCAGCGGCGCGCCGGCGATGCAGGCGGTGCCGCAGTCCGGCCCCATCACGATCAGCCCGCGTTCGCGCGCCTTGGTTTTCAGCGCCACTTCTTGCGCCACGCTGACGTTGTCGGAGAACATCATCACGTTGCAGCCGTCTTCCAGCGCGCTATCCGCCAGCTCCGCCGCGTATTCGCCGGCGATCGAGATCAGCGCCAGATTGGCGGCGGGCAGCTTTTGCCTGGCGGTGCGCCAGCTGCGCGCCCGCAGCAGTTTTTTGCCGCCCTGGCTCCCCTGCGCAATCGCCTTGAGCGCCATCTCCAACGCCGCGCCGATCTCCTCGGCGATCGTCTCGTCGGCGGACTCCGCTTTGATCGCCACGCAAATATCGTTCGGCGTCGCTTCGCTAAACTGCGGGTGCCAGAAACCGGTCACCTCCAATAAAGATTTATTGGCCGGTGTCCCCATCATGACGGATATTTCCTCGACCTTGGGAGATTCACTGAGTTTGCGGGAGATCAACATCAGGCTGACGGAATCCTGAAAGCTCCCCTTTTTAATAAAAGCATGGATCATGGTGATATCCTTAAGACAGCATTTAATAATATCGGCAATATTTCCCGTACCGGCGGCACGGCGATGCATTGAATCCAGCGAAAAGGTTAATGATCAAGCTACAAATTAAAACCACGCCCTGAGGTGAGTACGGTCACACTTTATTCATTGTTAGAAAAAATAACTTAATCGCCTGAATATTAGTTAATCCAGACGGGAAAAAGCATTTATAAAAAAACTTCTAACAATGGCGATTTAATTCAACGAATTTTTAATCCAATCGGATAAAACGCATCTGGATCACATTATTCCCCCCCGGTATTTATACATTACAACGCAGAGGCGAATTAAATAAACCGTAGTGATAAAAGGACTGTATATGAAGGTCTCTAAACAACAATTACATCAGCTTATCCAGCAAAAAATTCACGCCGCCGGCCTGAGCCAGGAACACGCCGGCATCGTCGCCGACGTGCTGGTTCATGCCGATGCGCGCGGCATTCATTCTCACGGCGCGGTCAGGGTCGAATACTATTCCGAACGCATCAGCAAAGGCGGCACCAACAATCACCCGCATTTCACCTTTGAAAAAACCGGCCCCTGCAGCGCCATTTTCGACGGCGACAACGGCGCCGGGCACGTGGCGGCCAAGCTGAGCATGGATCGCGCCATCGAGATGGCGAAAGAGAACGGCGTGGCGGTGGTGGGCGTGCGCCGCATCGGCCACAGCGGGGCGCTGTCGTACTTCGTGCAGCAGGCGGCGCGCGCCGGCATGGTCGGCATTTCGCTGTGCCAGTCCGATCCGATGGTGGTGCCGTACGGCGGCGCCGAGGTCTACTACGGCACCAACCCCATCGCCTTCTCCGCACCGGGCGAAGGCGACGAGCTGATCACCTTCGATATGGCCACCACCGTGCAGGCCTGGGGCAAAGTGCTGGACGCCCGTTCGCGCAACGCCGCCATCCCCGATACCTGGGCAGTGGACGCCGAGGGCAAGCACACCACCGATCCGTTCGCCGTCAGCGGGCTGCTGCCGATCGCCGGGCCGAAAGGCTACGGCCTGATGATGATGGTCGACGTGCTGTCGGGCATTTTGCTCGGCCTGCCGTTCGGCAAACACGTCAGCTCGATGTATCACGATCTCAGCGCCGGCCGGGAATTGGGCCAATTGCATATCGTGCTGAACCCGGGTTATTTCACCAACGAATCCGCATTCCGTAAAAATATCAGCCAGGTCATGAAAGAATTGAATGCCGTTAAGCCGGCGCCGGGTGTCAGCAAAGTGCTTTACCCGGGGCAGAACAGCCATGCGCGTGAAATGGAAAGCGAGAAAAACGGTATCGAAATCGTCGACGATATTTATCAATACTTAATTTCAAATGCTCTTTACCAGCGTTCTTACGACCATAAAGATCCCTTCGCCAGTTAACGCACTCTTATTATCGTGGGCTTTTTACGCCGCGGCTCGCGGTTGATATGTCAGAGCCGGGGAGAAAAAAAGAAAACCTTCATCAGCGCGCTCAGCGCAATAGGCCGGCCGGCGGCGAATAGCCTCCGCCCTGGCCGCATCACCGCTGAGACATAACATGCGGGCAGGTAAACATGAAAGACTTCCAACAAGAAATCCGTGATATTTCCGGCTGGTTATCGAAAATCGGCGCCGACCCCAGCGGCGGCATGACGCGTCTGCTTTATACCCCGGAATGGATCGAAGCGCAGCACGCGTTGAAAAATACCTTCGAGGCCGCCGGGCTGAGCACCCATTTTGATGCGGTCGGCAACCTGTTCGGCCGACTGGAGGGCAGCAAATACCCCGACCAGGTGATTCTCTCCGGTTCGCACATCGACACGGTGGTCAACGGCGGCAACCTCGACGGCCAGTTCGGTATCGAAGCCGCCTTCATGGCGATCAAATACCTTAAAGACACCTACGGTCCGCCGCTACGCAGCCTGGAAGTCATCGCGCTGGCGGAAGAAGAAGGCAGCCGCTTCCCTTATGTGTTCTGGGGCAGCAAGAACATCGTCGGCCTGGCCCGGCGGGAAGACGTGCAGCACATTACGGACGCCAAGGGCGTCGGCTTCGTCAACGCCATGCGCGACGCCGGTTTCGATTTCCCCCCGCCGCATCAGCCGCTGCGCAGCGACATCGCGGCCTTCGTCGAGATCCATATCGAACAGGGCAAGGTTCTGGAAACCGAAGGCAAAACCATCGGCGTGGTGACCAGCATCGTCGGCCAACGGCGTTATGACGTGCGGCTGCAGGGCGAAGCCAACCACGCCGGCACCACCCCGATGAGCTACCGCCGGGATACCGTGCACGCCTTTAGCCGCATCTGCTGCGAATCGATCGCCAAGGCGCGCGCCGAGGGCGACCCGCTGGTGCTGACCTTCGGCAAGGTGGAGCCGAAGCCGAACACTGTCAACGTGGTGCCGGGCTTCACCCACTTCACCCTCGACTGCCGCCACACCGATCAGGCCGCGCTGCTGCGCTTCACACAGGAGATCGAGCAGGATATCCAGCGCATCTGCGCCGAGATGGGCATCGAGGCCGAGATCGATCTGTGGATGGACGAAGCGCCGATCCCGATGAACGAACAGCTGGTGGCCTGCGTTAGCCGCCTGTGCGAAACGCAGCGGCTGAATTACCGCATGATGCACAGCGGCGCCGGGCACGACTCGCAAATCTTCGCCCCGCGCATGCCGACGGTGATGATGTTCGTGCCGAGCATCGCCGGCATCAGCCATAACCCGGCGGAAAAAACCGCCGTCGCCGATTTGAACGAAGGGGTGAAAATCCTGGCGCAGACGCTGTATCAGCTGGCCTATACCGAACAGGGGGCCGAGGCATGAGCAACGACATCGACCCGCGCTACTGGAAAAAGATCGTCGTCGTGCTCTGTCTGGGCTGGGCGGTGATCTGGATCTATCGCACCGTCCTGACGCCGATCTTCCCCGAGATCCAACAAACCATCGGCGCGCACTCCAATGCGGAAATGGGGCTGATCGCCAGCTTCTACTTCTTCGCCTACACCGGGATGCAGATCCCGGCGGGCATCCTGGTGGACAAATTCGGCAAGAAGGTGGTGCTGATCCCGGGCTTCTGCCTGTTCATCATCGCCACGCTGCTGATCGGCAACGCCACCAGCCTGACCATGGTCTATGCCGGCAGCCTGCTGGCGGGCATGGGCTGCGGCTCGTATTACGGCTCGGCCTACTCCCTGTCGTCGGAGAATATCCCGCTGGAACGCCGAGGCCTGGCGACCGCGGTGATCAACAGCGGCTCGGCGCTCGGCATGGCCATCGGCCTGATCGCCTCCAGCCTGCTGGTGAAAAGCTTCAACATGAACTGGCAGATCATGCTGTTCATCATCACCGGCCTGCTGGTGGTGATGACGCTGGTGTTCGCCGTGGTCATCAAAGGCTCGCAGCCTCAAGCCGCGGCGGCCGTCAGCCAGACCGTTGCGCCGACGGCTGCCGAGCCCGAAGAGGACGGCCAGCCCAGCGGCCTGTTCAGCCTGCGCATGATCTCCGCCTACGCGATGTACTTCGCCACCTGCTACGGCTACTACATGATAGTCACCTGGCTGCCCTCGTTCCTGCAGCAGGAGCGCGGCTTTGAAGGGGTGGCCATCGGCTTCTCCTCCGCCCTGGTGGCGTTCGCGTCGGTGCCGGGCGCGCTGTTCTTCAGCCGCATGTCCGACCGTTTCCGCAACAAGAAGGTACAGCTGATCATTTTCCTCGAGCTGTGCGCGGCGGTGATGCTGGTTTGCACCGTCATTTCGCCGGACTCCACCATGCTGCTGATCAGCCTGATCCTGTACGGATTGCTGGGTAAACTGGCGGTCGATCCGATCATGATCTCCTTCGTCGCCGACAACGCGCCGAAGAAAGGCTATGGCACCAGCTTCGGCGTGTTCAACTTCTTCGGCATGTCCTCGTCGGTGATCGCCCCCTTCCTCACCGGCGTGATCTCCGACAGCACCGGCTCCAAGGTGATGGGTTTTTACATCTCCGCCGCCATCCTGCTGGTGGGCACCGCCATTTTCTTCACCGTCAACGTCTTGATGAAACGCACTACGGCAGCCCAAACGGCCACCGAGGCCTGACGGCGCTTTTTTTACCGGGCGCCGCCGCGGCGCCCTTTCAACGATCAGGAGAATCAACGTGGGTTACTTCAACAATCAAACCGGTTATCCAACCGACATTCTGTCAACGCGCGCCATCATCAAACGCGGCAACTATGCGCTGATCCCGCCGAACGGTCTGGTGCGCAACGTCATTCCCGGTTTTGAAAACTGCGACGTCACCATCTTGTCGACGCCGAAACTGGGCGCCACCTTCGTCGATTATCTGGTGACGCTGCACGACTGCGGCCGCAACACCAAAGGCTTTGGCGGCGAAGAGATCGAAACCTTCGTGTACGTCATCGACGGCGCCATCACCGCTTCCGCCGACGCCACCGACTACCCGCTGACCGCCGGCGGCTACCTTTACTGCCCGGCGGGCGTCACGATGCGGCTGGAAAACGCCAACGGCGGTCAATCCAGCCGCCTGTTCCTCTACAAGCGCCGCTACCAGCGCATCAAGGGCTATGAAGCGCACGTGGTCAGCAACAACGTCGCCAACCTGGAGAAGATCCACTACGAGGGTATGAGCGAGGTGATCCTGCAGGATCTGCTGCCGAAAGATCTGGGCTTCGACATGAATATGCACATCCTCTCCTTCGCCCCCGGCGCCAGCCACGGCTACATCGAGACCCACGTGCAGGAACATGGCGCCTACATTCTCAGCGGCGCCGGCGTGTACAACCTGGACAATGAATGGATGCCGGTGAAGCAAGGCGACTACATCTTCATGGGCGCCTATGTGCAGCAGGCGGGCTATGCGGTGGGCCAGGAAACCTTCAGCTACATCTACTCCAAGGACTGCAACCGCGACGTCGAGCCGTAAGCGCTTCGCCGCCAAAACCAAGGCCACCTGCTCGCGCAGCGTGGCCTTCTTTTTTATCCCAATCGGCGGCCGATGCGCATCGCGCGGGCGATGTTGGCGGCGCTGCGCTGCAGGTTGAGTTCCCCTTGCGACAGCGCGACCTCCAGCGTACTCAGGCGCGGCAGAATGCTGAACATCGCGTCGATTCCCTGCGCGTGCAGCGCCTCCGCCCCGTCCTCCACCACGCCGGCCAACGCGATCACCGGCAGGCCGCGCGCGCGCGCCAGACGGGCGACGCCGGACAGCGCCTTGCCGCCCAGCGTTTGGCTGTCGATGCGCCCTTCGCCGGTGATCAGCAAATCGGCCTCCGCCAGCGCCTGCTCCAGGCCCAGCGCCGCCATCACGATCTCGATACCCGGCTTCAGCGTTGCGCCGAGAAACACCTGGCAGGCGATCCCCATGCCGCCCGCCGCCCCGCCGCCGGCGACGTGCCGCACGTCGTGACCGGTGCTCTGGCGGATCACCTCGGTATACTGCGTCAGGCCCCGTTCCAACTGCGCCACCATCGCCGCCGTCGCGCCCTTCTGCGGCCCGAACACCGCCGCCGCGCCGCGCGGCCCCACCAGCGGATTGTCTACGTCGCAGGCGACCTCGATTCGGCACTGCCGCAGGCGCGCATCCAGCGTACTGAGATCGATTCCGCTCAGCGTCGCCAGCTCGCCGCCGCCCCACGGCAACGCCTTGCCGTCCGGGCGGTAGAAGCGCCCGCCCAGCGCCTGCACCATGCCGACGCCGCCATCCACCGTGGCGCTACCGCCGATGCCGAGGATCAGGTGGCGAATGCCCTGATCCAGTGCATGCCGGATCAGTTCACCGGTGCCGTAGCTGGTCGCCAGCAGCGGGTTACGGCGCGCCGCCGGCGTCAGCATCAATCCACTGGCCGCCGCCATTTCGATCACCGCCGTCTTGCCGTCGCCGCTGATGCCATAAAACGCCGTCACCCGTTCCCCCAGCGGCCCCGTCGCCGATACCGTCACCTTGCGCCCGCCGGTGGCGGCCACCAGCGCGTCCACCGTGCCTTCGCCGCCGTCGGCGATCGGCAGGCAGACGCACTCGGCATCGGGATAAACCTCGTGAAAGCCGCGCGCGATCGCCTGCGCCGCCCGTTCTGCGCTGACGCTTTCTTTAAATGAATCCGGTGCAATAACAATTTTCATGCTGCCTCCTTTATTCGAGACGAAATAAAAATGGCCATGCCTTCCCCCGCTGAAATAATCAGATGAGAAATGCATGGCGAAATAAAAATAAAACTGTTGCCGACTATTTAATGAAGCTGAAGGAAAGTGTTATTTATTGACCCATTTCGCCGGCACGCTGTAGGTTAATATCGCCCCCAGTATCATCATCGTCGACAAGACGCACATCGCCGCCAAATTGCTGTGGGTCAGCTGTTTGAAATAGCCGATGATATAAGGTGAAATAAAACCGCCGATATTGGCGATGGAATTGATGAGCGCAATGCCCGCCGCAGCGCAGGTGCCGGTAAAAATGGCGTTCGGCAGGCTCCAGAACAGCGGCGACGGCACCAGGCTCGACGCCACCGCCACGCACAGCGCCGCCATCACCACGTGCTTGTTGTCCGGGAACAGGCCGATAAAGATCAGCGACACCGCGGCGATGCAGAACGGCACGATGATGTGCCAGCGCCGCTCGCGATGCTTGTCCGAACTGCGTGCGGCCGCCAGCATTGCCACCACCGCCAGCATGTACGGCAGCATGGTCAGCAGGCCGATATCCATCACCGAGGTCACGCCGGTGTCGCGAATAATGGTCGGCACCCAAAACGCCAGCCCGCCCTGGCCCATCACGGTGCAGAAGCAAATCAGCCACATTTTGGTGAACGCGGACGATCTCAGCATGCTTTTCATCGTCCACTCCTGCCCGCCGGCGGCGCCCTGGCGCGGCGCGCTCTGCGCCATATCCTCTTTGATCAGCGCCTTCTCCTGCGGGCTGAGCCACTTGGCGCTCTGATAGGTATTATCCAGGAAACAGAAGATGACGATGGCGATCAGCAGCGCGCGCGGGCCGCTGATAAAGAACAGCCACTGCCAACCGGAGAGATTCATCAGGCCGTTCATGTGCTCGATGATCCACCCACACAGCGGGCCGCCGATGATGTTGCTGACCGGGATGCCGCATACGAACAGCGCCGTCATCTTGGCACGCTGGCTGGACGGGAACCACAGCGTCAGATAGAGGATCACACCGGGGTAGAAGCCGGCCTCCGCCAGCCCCAGCAGGAAACGCGCCAGGTAGAATTGCCAGGGGTTGGTGATAAAGATGCTCAGCATCGAGATCGCCCCCCACACCACCATCAGCAGCGCGATGATCTTTCTGGCGCCGTAGCGGCTCAGCAGAATGTTACTGGGTACCCCGGCGATGATATAGCCGATGAAAAACACCCCGGCGCCCAGCCCGTAAACGGCTTCGGCCATCGAGACATTGCCGTTCAGAATATCGGGCATCATTTGGAATTTCGAAAACGAGATCCCAACCCGATCGAGATAACCGACGATATAGCTCACTAATAAAATGGGCATAATGCGCCAGGCGATTTTTCGATATAAACGGTTTTTGTCAGGGGCGGTAAGAATATCTTTATCAATAACAGCATTATCGGTTGCCATATTCAGTGTCTCCTTGGTTGGCATCCTGCTTTTTACTTTTTATTGTGCTGAATCATTTTTTTTGGATTGGCGGGGACCCTCTTTATTTATCATAAAGAGGGCGTTATTAATGTCGAACATCTCTGATTCTAACGATAAGCCGGCAAATCAAATGCCGGGGGTGCTCTTAGCCGGCCACCCGGTGGTTACCCATGATTTCCAGCGCCCGCACCAGCGCGGAGTGATCCAGCTCGCCGTCGCCATTGGCGGCGCAGACGTTGAACAGCTCCTGGCAGGTGGCGGTATTCGGCAGGCTGAGTGCCAGCGCCTTCGCGCCCTGCAGCGCCAGATTGAGATCCTTCTGGTGCAGCGAGATGCGGAACCCCGGCGCGAACGCCCGCTTGATCATCCGCTCGCCGTGCACCTCCAGAATGCGCGACGAGGCGAAACCGCCCATCAGGGCTTCGCGCACCCGGGCCGGATCGGCGCCGGCGCGCGAGGCGAAGACCAGTGCCTCGGAGACCGCTTCGATGGTCAGCGCCACGATGATCTGGTTGGCGACCTTGCAGGTTTGCCCGTCGCCGTTGCCGCCGATCAGCGTGATGTTCTTGCCCATCAGCGCCAGCAGCGGCTGCACCCGTTCGAAGGTCGCTTCCTCGCCCCCCACCATGATGGTCAGCGTGCCCTGTTTGGCGCCCACTTCGCCGCCGGAAACCGGCGCGTCCAGGTACTGGGCACCCAGCTGGTTGATGCGCTGCGCGAACCGCTTGGTCTCCAGCGGTGAAATAGAGCTCATGTCCACCACCACTTTGCCGTTCAGCTTGCCGGCGGCGCAGCCACGTTCACCGAACAGCACCTCCTCCACCTGCGGCGTATCCGGCACCATGATAAAGATCACGTCCGCCTCATTCGCCACCTGTTGCGGATCGCGGCAGGCGATGGCCCCTTGCTGCAACAGCACCGCCGGCACCTCATGCCGGGTGTGGGCGTAAAGCGTATGCCCGCCCGCCAGCAGCTTTTCCGCCATCGGCGCGCCCATGATGCCCAGACCGATAAATCCCACTTTCATTTTCATCTCCTCAAGACAGGTATTTTTTAATCCATGATAGGCCGCTTTCCGTGGTGGTGAGCGGTTTGTATTCACAGCCGATCCAGCCGCGATAACCCATGCGATCCAGCTGCGCGAAGATAAACTCGCAGTTGATTTCGCCGGTGCCCGGCTCATGCCGCCCCGGGTTGTCGGCGACCTGAACGTGGTCGATCTTCGCCAGCAGGCGCTCGAGAGTCTGCGTCAGCTCCCCCTCCATGCGCTGCATGTGGTAAAGGTCGTACTGCAGATACAGGTTGGGGCTGCCGATCGCTTCGATCAGTTCGATCGCCTGCCGGGAGGTTTGCAGGTAGAACTGCGGCATGTCGTAGCGGTTGATCGGTTCGATCAGCAGACGGATATTCTGCCGCGCCAGAGTGTCGGCGGCGTAGCTCAGGTTCTCCTTCACCCGTTCGTCGGTGGTGTGGCGGCTGACGGCGGGATCAGGATTGCCGATCAGGCAGTTGATGCGATCGCAGCCCAGCGCCTGCGCATACTCGATCGCGCGCCCGACGCCGTCGCGGAACTCCGCTTCACGCCCCGGCAAGCAGGCGATGCCCCGTTCGCCCGCCGCCCAGTCGCCGGCCGGCAGGTTGAACAGCACCTGGCTCAGGCGATGCGCCTCCAGTTCGCTGCGCAACGCGGCGATCGGGTAGTCATAGGGGAACATGTATTCCACCGCGCTGAAGCCCTGCTCCTTCGCCCGGCGGAAGCGCTGCATGAAATCGACTTCGGTGAACAGCATGGACAGGTTGGCTGAAAATTTCGGCATGGTAAGGCTCCTCAACGGTAATCAAAGAAGTTGACCGAGGTCGGCGCGTCTTCCGGCGTTGCCGCCACCGGTTCGAACTCGTTGACGTTATCCAGCTCGGTACCCATGGAAATATTGGTGACGCGCTCCAGGATGATTTCCACCACCACCGGCACCCGGTGCTGCTGCATCAGTTCCTGGGCCTGACGGAACGCCGGCGCAATCTCTTCCGGTTTGAACACCCGCAGCGCCTTGCAGCCCAGCCCTTCCGCCACCTTGACGTGATCGACGCCGTACTCGCCAATCTCCGCATTGTTGATGTTTTCAAACGACAGCTGCACGCAGTAATCCATATCGAACCCGCGCTGCGCCTGGCGGATCAGCCCCAGATAGGCGTTGTTCACCAGCACGTGGATATAGGGCAGCTTGAACTGTGCGCCGACCGCCAGCTCTTCGAGCATGAATTGGAAATCATAGTCGCCTGACAGCGCGACCACCTTGCGCTGCGGATCGGCGGCGCATACGCCCAGCGCCGCAGGCAGCGTCCAGCCCAGCGGGCCGGCCTGGCCGGCGTTGATCCAGTGACGCGGCTCGAAAACGTGCAGCATTTGCGCGGCGGCGATCTGCGACAGCCCGATGGTGGTGACGTAGCAGGCGTCGCGGCCGAAGGCGCGGTTCATCTCTTCATACACCCGCTGCGGCTTGACCGGCACGTTGTCGAAGTGGGTTTTGCGCAGCAGCGTTTGCTTGCGCTGCAGGCAAGCGGCGCACCAGGCGTCGCGATTCGGCAACTCGCCGCGTTCGAAGCGGCGCTTTGCCGTGTCCACCAGCATTTGCAGCGCGATGCGCGCGTCGGAGACGATACCCAGATCCGGGCAGATCACCCGGCCAATCTGCGTCGGCTCGATATCGATGTGCACCACCTTGCGCCCGGCGGTGTACTTGTCCACCGAGCCGGTGTGGCGGTTGGCCCAGCGGTTGCCGATGCCGAACACCAGATCCGAATCCAGCAGGTTGGCGTTGCCGTAGCGGTGCGAGGTTTGCAGGCCCGCCATGCCCGCCATCAACGGGTGATCGTCCGCAATGGCGCCCCAGCCCATCAGCGTCGGGATCACCGGCACATTGCAGATCTCCGCCAGCTGCTGCAGCAGATCCGCCGCGTCGGCGTTGTGAATGCCGCCGCCGGCGATGATCAGCGGTTTTTTCGCCGCGCACAGCAGATCCAGCGCTTTGTCGATCTGCATCTGGGTGGCCGCCGGCTTATAGGCGGGCAGTGAAGAGTAGGTGTCCGGATCGAACTCGATCTCCGCCATCTGCACGTCGAACGGCAGATCGATCAGCACCGGGCCCGGTCGGCCGGAGCGCATCAGGTGAAACGCCTGTTGCAGCACGCGCGGCACCAGCGCCGGTTCCTGCACGGTGACCGCCATCTTGGTCACCGGCTTGGCGATCGATTCGATGTCTACCGCCTGAAAATCTTCTTTGTGCAAACGCGCACGCGGCGCCTGGCCGGTGATGCACAGGATCGGGATCGAATCGGCGGAGGCGGAGTAAAGCCCGGTGATCATGTCGGTGCCCGCCGGGCCGGAGGTGCCGATGCACACGCCGATGTTGCCGGCGGCGGCGCGAGTGTACCCTTCCGCCATGTGCGAGGCCCCTTCCACGTGCCGCGCCAGGTAGTGTTTGATGCCGCCGTGCCGCCGCATCGCATCGTAGAACGGGTTGATCGCCGCGCCGGGCACGCCGAACGCAGTGGTGATCCCTTCTTTTTCCAGCACGTGCATTGCCGCGTCTACCGCTCGCATAATTGCCATGTGATGCTCTCCTTAATTTATTGGAAAATTTTTCCAACTTAAAATTGCGGTCAAAAAAACCCGTTTGCTCATCAAACGGGGAGTCTTGCTTCGCGCCGGTTCAGCCCGGCGCGCGACGTTTACGCCCTGCTGCGCGATTCGCCCAGCGCGGCGCTGATATCTCTGGCCACTTCACCCACCAGTTCACCCAGCTCCTTGAACCGCTCCTTGCCGACTCGCGAACTCGGCCCTGAGATGGAGATGGCGGCGATCACGTTGTTGTTGCGATCGAAAATCGCCGAAGCCAGGCAGTTCAGGCCAAGCGCGTGCTCTTCATCGTCGATGGTGTAGCCCTGCGCCAGCGACTGATGCAGATCCTTGCGCAGCAGGTTCACGCTGGTCAGCGTCTTCGGCGTGTAGGATTGCAGCCCCGAACGCACGATCAGATCCAGCATCTCCTCTTCCGCCAGCGGGTACAGCAGCGCCTTGCCGGCGCCCGAGGCGTGCAGCGGCAAACGGCTGCCCAGCGGCGCGCACATGCGCACCATCGCCTGACACTCGCATTGACGAATCAGCACCGCGTCGAAATTGTTGCGGATCGCCAGGTTGGCGGTCTCGCCGGACAGCAACATCAGCCGGCGCATGAACGGCCCGGCCACCGATACCACGTCGCGATCGTTCATGTAAGCGGAACCGACGGTGAACGACTGAATGCCGATATGCCACCAGCCCAGCTGTGGATCCTGAAAGACGAATTCCGATTTCTCCAGCACTTTCAACAATCTGAAGGTGGTGGACAGCGGCAACTCCAGCTTTTCGGACAGCACGGAAACCGACGAACTCCCCCCGGCGTTGGCCAGGTACTGGAGGATCTCCAGCCCACGATCCAACGCCTGCGCCCCTTTGGTGGCACCGGCTTCGGTGGCGGGTCGTCCTTTCCTGCGTAATTCGGTCATTCAAGCTTCCTTTATCAGTAACGGCATGGGTGACGCTATGATAAACGCCCTGCGCGGCGTGCGGCCAGCGCTATGCCAAAACTATGCGATACGGCTCCGGCAAGCGGCTGACCACGCAGTTGTCGGCACCCGCGCGATCGATAGTGAAAAAGTCGGTGACCTTCGCATAGGCAAACAGCGGGTGATGCCAGACGTTGCGATGATAGTTGATCCCCTGCTTGCCGTTGGTGATAAAGGCGCGCAGCGTGCCGACGGGGATGGTTTCGCCCGGTTCGGCGACGATCACCACGAAGCGTTCGCCGTTCATCGGCACAAAGGCCTGCGACGAGAGCGGATGCTTTTCCAACAGGGAAAAGGTCATCGGCAGCTCGCTGGGTTCCGCCCGGTTGATGCTGGCGAGCACCCGGTTGCCGTCGGACACCTCTATCTTGGCGAGATCGTGATAACGCTCGGTTTTCCCGTCATTGATATGAAAGAAACGCGAGCCCTCTATCTGCAATACATCGCCGTAAGGCGCAAAGGCCGCCGGCGTTAATTCTTCGATGACTAAATCCATGTGATTCTCCAAAACGCATGACCCAGACGACGATTGAACGGCAATATTTCACCCAACGACTTCACTCTAGACAGCGCGTGGTGAATTTGACAGCATTTTTTTGGAAAATTTTTCCACAATAAGATCACCCGCACACTTTACGATCGAATAACAATATTAGTTGCGTTAAATCAATGAATTAAAAAATCACCTGATTCATCATCGGGCAAAATGGGGCGGCGCATATTCATCGCTATCGGATGATTCTGTGACCGGGATCGTGGGGTTGGGCTTTGCCGCTGCCTATCGCGCCGCAACATCAGTAGATTCTTCTCACCGATAACCGAAAAGGCGGTGTCAGCCAAGGACCCCACATGCTGGATCACGAAACCATTCGTTCGTTTATCAAAGTTGCCGAGTGCCAAAGCTTCTCGCGCGCGGCAGAATTGCTGCATAAAACCACCGCCACCATCAGCTACCGCATCAAAACGCTGGAAGAGAGCATCGGCACGCAGCTGTTTATCCGCACCACCCGCACCGTCAACCTGACGCCGGCCGGAGAATATTTACTGGAGCGCTGCCGCCAGTGGCACACCTGGTTGGACGCCATGCCGGGCGAACTGCGGCAAATCAACGACGGCGTAGAGCATCAGGTGAATATCGTGATCAACAACCTGCTGTACGACGCCGCCGCCGTGGCCGGGCTGTTGGCCCACCTGCACGACAAATACCCGTTCACCCAATTCCACATTTCTCGCCAGGTGTACATGGGCGTGTGGGACGCGCTGCTGAATGAGGATTGCCATCTGGCGATCGGCGCGGCGGGCAACGAATCGCTGGAAAACAGCATCAAGGTACTGCCGCTGGGCAAGATCGATTGGGTGTTCGCCATCTCGCCGACGCACCCGCTGGCCGCCGCCGCCGATCCGCTGAACGAAACGCAGCTGCGCCCTTACGCCGCGATCAACGTCGAAGATACCGCACGCCATTTGGCCAAGCGCACCGCCTGGCTGCTGTCGGGCCAACAGGAGATCAAGGTGCCGGACCTGCGCACCAAGCTGGAGTGCCATCTGCGCGGCCTCGGGATCGGTTTCCTTCCGCGCCAGCTGTGCCAAACTTACCTTGATAGCGGCGAGTTGGTGGCTAAGCAGCTCAAATATCCGCGCCAACCCTCTCCCCTGTCGCTGGCCTGGTCCGACGCTCGCGGCGGTGAAGCGGTGCGCACCCTTATCAACCTGTTCCAGACGCGGGATCCGCTGATCGCGGGTTTGGTCGGCGCCCTGGATTAAGTCGCGGTAACGGTAGGCATTTTTCCGGCGCTGACGTAATATCTGTTTACATATGTCTGACAGGAGGTTTGCATGCTTACTTTTATTCCCATCGTGATCGTCGTCGCGCTGATTGTGGTGTTCGCCGGCGTCAAAATTGTGCCGCAGGGGTTCCAATGGACGGTAGAACGCTTCGGCCGCTACACCAAAACGCTGATGCCGGGCCTGAACCTGGTGGTGCCGTTCATGGATCGCATCGGCCGCAAAATCAACATGATGGAGCAGGTGCTGGACATCCCCTCGCAGGAGGTCATTTCCCGCGATAACGCCAACGTCGCCATCGACGCGGTGTGCTTTATCCAGGTGGTCGATCCGGCGCGCGCCGCCTACGAGGTCAGCAACCTCGAACAGGCGATCGTCAACCTGACCATGACCAACTTCCGTACCGTGCTCGGCTCAATGGAGCTGGACGAAATGCTGTCGCAACGCGACAGCATCAACAGCCGCCTGCTGCACATCGTCGATGAAGCGACCAATCCGTGGGGGGTGAAAATCACCCGTATCGAGATCCGCGACGTGCGGCCACCGGCGGAACTGATCGCCTCGATGAACGCCCAGATGAAAGCCGAACGTACCAAACGCGCCGACATCCTCGAGGCGGAAGGGGTGCGTCAGGCGGCCATTCTGCGTGCCGAAGGGGAGAAACAATCGCAGATCCTGAAGGCCGAGGGCGAACGCCAGTCGGCGTTCCTGCAGGCGGAAGCGCGTGAACGCGCCGCCGAGGCCGAGGCGCGCGCCACCCAGCTGGTGTCGGACGCCATCGCCAGCGGTAACATTCAGGCGGTGAACTACTTCGTGGCGCAGAAATACACCGACGCGCTGCAGAAGATCGGTTCCTCCAACAACAGCAAAGTGGTGATGATGCCGCTGGACGCCAGCAGCCTGCTCGGCTCGATCGGCGGCATTACCGAACTGCTGAAAGAAAGCAAAGGCAAATAATCATGCTCGAACTGATCGCGGCGAATCCGCTGTGGTTTTGGCTCTCCCTCGGGGGCGTATTGCTGGCGGCGGAAATGCTCGGCGCCGGCGGCTATCTGCTGTGGAGCGGCGTGGCGGCGCTGTTGGTCGGCGCTCTGATCTGGCTGCTGCCGCCGCTTTCCTGGGCGTGGCAGGGCATGATCTTCGCCGTCCTGACCGTCGTCGTCGCCTACCTGTGGTGGTACTGGCTGCGCCGGCGCCCGGCGGCCGCATCCGGCGGGTCGCCGGTGCTCAACCAGCGCAACCGCCAGCTGATCGGCACCCGCGCTACGCTGACGGAGCCGATGCACAACGGCATGGGGCGCATCAATATCGGCGACAGCAGTTGGCGCGCGCAAGCGGCAGAAGATCTGCCCGCCGGCACCGAAGTGGAAGTGGTGGCGGTGGAAGGCGTCACGCTGGTGATCCGCGCCATCAGCCGTTAATTCGAACGACAGCACCCCGCCAGGTTATTGATGATGGGGCACTCCGCCCCCTCGTCGCCCGGGCATTGGTCAGCCAGCGCCAGCAGGCGTTGGCGCATTTCGCCCAGTTCGCTGATGTGCCTTTCAATCTCCGCCACCTTCTGCAACGTGCGCGCCTTCACGTCGGCGCTGTGGCGGGCCGGATCGTTGAACAACGCCACCAGCTCGCGGCACTCGTCCAGGTTGAAGCCTACCTGCCGCGCCTGGCGCAGCAGCGTCAGCTCTTCGACGTGCCTGGCGGAATAGTGGCGATAACCGTTATCGCTGCGGATCGGGGCGGTAATCAGCGCTTTCTCTTCGTAAAAACGAATCGTCTTGCTGGTTAACCCGGTTTTTTTCGCGACGTCGCTAATATTCATTTTCCCTCCTTGACCTTACCCTTGCTGGAAGGTTTAAGCTCCATTCTTAGTGAAAACAGGTCAGGCGGTCAACCTTTAAACACCGCCTTCTACGCAAGGAGTCCAATCATGTCACACACCACTATGCTGGCGTTGCAGGGGCTGTCCTGCATGAACTGCGCGCAGCGGGTGAAAAAAGCCCTGGAAAGCCGCAGCGATGTCGAACAGGCGGACGTTAACGTACATTACGCCAAAGTGACCGGCGACGCGCCGGACAGCGCGCTGATCGACAGCGTGATTGCCGCCGGTTATCAGGCCGAGGTCGCGCCGCACGCCGATACCGAACTGCAACTGAGCGGCCTGAGCTGCATGCACTGCGTCGGCACCACCCGCAAAGCGCTGGAAGCGGTGCCGGGCGTGTTCGCCGCCGAGGTCGAGATCGACAGCGCGAAAGTGTACGGCGATGCCGATCCACAGGCGCTGATCGCCGCGGTGGAAGATGCCGGTTATCACGCCAGCGTAGCGGGCGCCGTCGCCCCAAAAACTGAGCCGTTGACTGACGCAACACCTTCGTTGCCGGACGTTCAGCCAGCGGCGCAATCTCCCCTTCCGGCAACCGACGGCGCGGACGACAGCGTACAGCTGCTGCTCAGCGGCATGACCTGCGCCAGCTGCGTCAATAAAGTGCAGCAGGCGCTGCAAAGCGTTCCCGGCGTAGAGCACGCGCGCGTCAACCTGGCGGAACGCAGCGCGCTGGTGACCGGCGCCGCCGATGCGCAGGCGCTGGTGGCGGCGGTGGAAAAAGCCGGCTACGGTGCCGAAATGATTCAGGACGAGACCGAACGCCGCGAGCGTCAGCAGCAGACCGCACGCACCAACATGAAGCGCTTTAGCTGGCAGGCGGCGCTGGGTCTGGCGTTGGGTATCCCGCTGATGGCCTGGGGGCTGTTCGGCGGCAGCATGACACTGACGCCGGAAACCCAGCGGCCCTGGCTGCTGGTCGGCGTTATCACCCTGGCGGTGATGGTGTTCGCCGGTGGGCACTTCTACCGCAACGCCTGGCGCGCGCTGATGAACGGCAGCGCCACCATGGATACCCTGGTGGCGCTCGGCACCGGCGCCGCCTGGCTCTATTCGATCGCCGTCAACATTTGGCCCGATTTCTTCCCGATGGCAGCGCGTCACCTCTATTACGAGGCCAGCGCGATGATCATCGGTTTGATCAACCTCGGCCATGCGCTGGAGCAACGCGCTCGTCAGCGTTCTTCGCAGGCGCTGGAGCGGTTGCTGGATCTGACGCCGCCTACCGCGCGCCTGGTAACCGACGACGGCGAGCGCGATATCCCGCTGGCGGAGGTGCAGCTCGGCATGACGCTGCGGCTGACCACCGGCGATCGCGTGCCGGTCGACGGTGACATCGTGCAGGGCGAAGTCTGGCTCGATGAAGCGATGCTGACCGGCGAAGCGGTGCCGCAGCAAAAAGGCCCCGGCGATACAGTGCATGCCGGGACGGTGGTCGACGACGGCAGCGTGCTGTTCCGCGCCGCCGCCATCGGCAGCCAAACCACGCTGGCGCGCATCATCAAACTGGTGCGTCAGGCGCAGAGCAGTAAACCGGCGATCGGCCAACTGGCCGACCGCGTCTCGGCGGTGTTCGTGCCGGCGGTGGTAGCGATCGCCCTGTTCAGCGCGGCGATGTGGTACTTCTTCGGCCCGCAGCCGCAGCTGGTCTACACGCTGGTGATCGCCACCACGGTGCTGATCATCGCCTGCCCGTGCGCCTTGGGCCTGGCGACACCGATGTCGATCATCTCCGGCGTCGGCCGCGCGGCGGAGTTCGGCGTGCTGGTACGCGACGCCGACGCCCTGCAGCAGGCCAGCCAGTTGGACACCCTGGTGTTCGACAAAACCGGCACCCTGACCGAAGGGAAACCGCAAGTGGTGGACATCCTCACTTTCAATCAGGTCAGCGAGCAGCAGGCGATCGGCTGGGCCGCCGCGCTGGAGCAAGGTTCCAACCACCCGCTGGCGCGCGCCATCATGGAACGCGCCAGCGGGCAAACCCTGCCGCAGGTCGCGCAGTTCCGCACCCTGCGCGGCGCCGGCGTCAGCGGGGAGATCGACGGCGTGCAGCTGCTGCTGGGCAACGCCGCGCTGCTGGAACAGCATCAGGTTGCGACCGCCGAACTGGAAGCGCCGATGCGCGCCCAGGCCGAACGCGGCGTGACGCCGGTGCTGCTGGCCGTTGACGGTAAACCGGCCGCGCTGTTCGCCATTCGCGATCCGCTGCGCGAGGACAGCGTCGCGGCGCTGCAGCGCCTGCACCAGCAGGGATATCAGTTGGTAATGCTGACCGGCGACAACCCGGTGACCGCCAACGCCATCGCCAAAGAGGCCGGTATCGATCGGGTGATTGCCGGAGTGCTGCCGGACGGCAAAGCGGCGGCGATCAAGCAGCTGCAGGCGCAGGGCCAGCGCGTGGCGATGGTCGGCGACGGCATCAACGACGCCCCGGCGCTGGCGCAGGCCGACGTGGGCATCGCGATGGGCGGCGGCAGCGACATCGCCATCGAGACCGCCGCCATCACCCTGATGCGCCACAGCCTGCACGGCGTGGCGGATGCGGTGGAACTGTCGAAGGCCACGCTGCGCAACATGAAGCAGAACCTGTTCGGCGCCTTTATCTACAATACGCTGGGCATCCCGATCGCCGCCGGCGTGCTTTACCCGCTGACCGGCACGCTGCTCAGCCCGGTGGTGGCGGGCGCGGCGATGGCGCTGTCGTCGATTACCGTCGTCAGCAATGCCAACCGGCTGCTGCGTTTTAAACCCAGGAAGTGATCGCCGGGGCGCCGTCATGGCGCCCCGCCGTTTTCCGGGCTTTCCTGCGCGGCGGATAGCGTTTAGCATGAATGATGATTTTCTCTCGCCTTTCATGCTGAAACGCGCACCCGTTATTCAGGAGCCACGCCGTATGGGTCAACTGTTACGCCGCCTCGCCGCCTTTCTCGGCCTGATCTCCCCCAAACGTTATGCTTATCCGGCGCTGGACATCACTCTGTCGGGCGATCGTCGGCTGCATCTGGTGGGCAGCATCCATATGGGCACCGTCGATATGTCGCCGTTGCCGCCCCGGCTGACCGCCCGGCTGCAACAGGCCGACGCGCTGATCGTCGAAGCCGATATCACCGGCGCCGCCTCCCCTTTCGACCACGCAGAACAGCAGCCGGCGCTGGAACAGCGTCTGTCCGCCGAAGAATTTCAACGGCTGCTGACGCTGTGCCACGAGTTGGGCACCGATCCGCACGCCTTCGCCACCCTGCCCGGCTGGCAGGTGGCGCTGATGATGCAGGCGCGCCAGGCTCAGCGTCTGGGGCTGCGGGCAGAGTACGGCGTGGACTATCAGCTGCTGCAGGCCGCCAGGGCGCAGGACAAACCGGTGATCGAACTGGAAGGGGCGCAGCAGCAGTTGGCGATGCTGGAACAGCTGCCGGAAGGCGGCATTGCGCTGCTGCGCGATACGCTGGAACACTGGCACACCAACGCGCGGCTGCTGCAAACCATGGTGAGCTGGTGGCTGGACGCCAAACCGCGCGGCACGCTGGACACCCTGCCCGCCACCTTCAGCGCCGGGCTGTACGACGTGCTGATGCATCAGCGCAATCGCGACTGGCGGCGTCAGCTGGAGGCGCTGCCGGCCGGGGACTATGTGGTGGCGGTTGGCGCATTGCACCTGTACGGCGAGGATAACCTGCCGGCGATGCTGCAGCCGCAGGGCTAAAAAAGAGGCCAATATCGCTATTGGCCAGTCAAAGAGGAATTTCTTGTATTCTAGTTATACGCATAGCAACCGTGTTAACGGTTACAACAAACAGGGTAGCAACCCGGTGAATATCTTGGCAACCCGCTTTATGTAACAGCCGCTCAGGTTGCCGGGCAGGTTGGATTTTTGTATTTTTAAGGCTGGTTATCACCCTTCCCCCGCAGGGGGCATTCTGGACAACACATCATGACGCCCGCAGTCGTTCTGCTTGAGAAACAAAAGGTCGCCTTTACCCTTCATCCGTATCACCACGACAGCGACGAAACTAATTTCGGCGACGAAGCGGTGAGAAAGCTGGGGCTGGATGCCGATCGGGTTTACAAAACCTTGCTGGTGGCGCTGAACGGCGACGCCAAACACCTGGCGGTGGCGGTCACGCCGGTCGCCACCCAGTTGGATCTGAAAAAGGTCGCCCGCGCGCTTGGCGCCAAAAAGGCCGAGATGGCCGATCCGCAGTTGGCGCAGCGCGTCACCGGGTATCTGGTGGGCGGCATCAGCCCGCTGGGGCAGAAAAAACGGCTGCCGACGGTGATCGACAGCCCGGCGCAAGCGTTCGCCACCATCTACGTTTCCGGCGGCAAACGCGGGCTGGACATCGAGCTGGCCGCCGCCGATCTGTGCCGCCTGCTGGCCGGCAGCTTCGCCGACATCGCCAAACGCGACTGACGCCGCGCGCTCAGCGGCACACCACCGTAGCGTCACAGGCCGCCAGCGTCTCGACCAGGCGGTCCTCCAGCGCCTTCACCTCCGCGCCGGGTACCAGATAGTTGTTGCTGATGATGGCGAACGCCAACGGCCGCCCGGCCGCCGAGTCGACATAGCCGCTGAGCGACGATACCCCGGTCATGGAACCGCTCTTGGCGTGGGCGCGGCCCGCCGCCGCGCTTTTTACCATACGGCTCTGCAGCGTGCCGCCCACCAGCAACCCCGGCTGGCCCGCGACGGGCAAGGCGCGATACCAGTCGGCGAACCACGGCTGTTTTCTGGCCGCCAACAGCAGCGTCGTTAGCTGCTGCGGCGTGATTTGGTTCATGCGCGACAGCCCGGAACCGTCCACCTGACGGTACGCGCCGGCCTCGATGCCCTGGCTTTGCACAAACCGGCTAATCGCCTGCAGGCCGGCGGCCCAATCCCCCTTGCCCTGCGTCTTGCGGCCCATCGCTTTGGTCAGTACCTCGCCGTAACCGTTGTTGGACACCTTCAGGAAGGTGACGGCCAGGCGGGAGAGCGGCGGCGAGGTTTTTTCGGCCAGCAGCCGGGCATCGGCAGGGGTCACGCCCTCTTCAGCGTTACCGCGCAGCGTGATGCCATGCGTGCGCAGGGCATTTTGCAATAAGGCGCCAACCACGCGGGCCGGTTGATCGACGGTGATCAATCGCGAGCGGGTCTCCGCCTGCGCGGCGATGGTGCCGCTGACCACGATTCGATTGCTGCCCGGCAGGCGATCGAACGTCAGTGCGGTGTCGCCGCCGGTGCTGGTGCGGTTGGCCAGCGTCACCGCGTCATTGGCGGGATAGAAGCTCACCCGTCCCGGCGCACCGGCGCGGGCACCCGCCTGCACCTCCACCCGCACCACGTTGATATCGCCGCCGGGGGTAAAGGCGTAGTTCAGCGCCGAGATCGGCGCGGCAAAGGCGAAGGGTTCGTCGTCCCAGCTCCAACCGGCGCCGAAGGGCGTTTGATCGAACGCGTTGGCGTCCAGGATCAGCCGCCCATGAATATGGCGAATGCCGCGCTGCGCCAGCGTGGCGGCGAAAGTGTCGAGATCGTCCGGATGCAACGTCGGATCGCCGCTGCCCTGCAGATAGAGATCCCCCCGCAAGGTGTCGCCGCGCTGCTCGCCGGTGGTCAGCAACCGGGTTTCAAACCGGTAATCCGCCCCCAGCACGCCGAATGCCGCCAGAGAAGTGAACATCTTCATGTTGGAAGCCGGCGCCAGGCGCTGCTCCGCGTGCGACTGATACAGCACGGTGCCGCTGTCGGCATCGCGCACCATCACGCCGCTCGACGCGCCAACCAGCGCCTTGTCCTGGCCGAGGGCCGCCAGCGCCTGGCTGAGCGTTTGCTCATGGCGTTGGCCGGATGACGAACACCCCGCCAGCGCCAGGATGGCGGGCAGCAGCCAGCCTGCGGTTTTCAACATGTCATCTCCCTGCTTGCGTTATCAAAACCAAATTGTTGCTCAGGCTATCATTGGAAGGCGGCGGCGGCGACTTTTGCGTGCATTTGAGGCAGGGTTTTCGGCGGGAAAACAGGCGGCCCGCCCATGAGGGGCTGGCCGCTGCGGTGGCGATTAGCGATAAACGATCTCGCCCTTCGGTTCGTAAGCCGCCGCATCCAGCGGCGAGTGTTTCTCGATGTACTGCTTGAGCACCTCGGCATCGATAAAGCCGGTGTTGACGTAGCTCGGCAGCCCGTCCAGCTTCGGATAGCCGTCGCCACCCAGCGCGTTGAAGTTCAGCGTCGCCATACGGTAGGTTTTATCCGCCTGCAACGGCTGGCCGTTGATCTTCACCTCGCTGACGCCCTTGCCGTCCGCCACCAGGCTGACGTTGGCGAACTGGGCGTAGGCGCCTGAATCCGGCTTCATGTTGGCCACCACCGCCAGGTATTGCTCAATCTCGCTGCCTGTCATATCGACATGCACCAGGGTGTTGCCGAACGGCTGTACCTTGAGCACGTTCTTGTAGGTGATATCACCGCTTTCAATCGAATCGCGCACCCCGCCGCCGCTCATCACAGCGAAGTCGGCATCGGCGCGCTCCCTCTGCGCGGCCAGCATCACCCGCGCCAGGTTGGTCTGCACGAAGCGTACCTTGCTGCGATCGCCCTCCAGCTTGCCGTTAACGCTGCCGATCTTCACGCCCAACTGCGCTTTGCCCTTCTCCTGGAACGGCGTCAGCAGCTTCATCATGGTCGAATCTTCCGCAATTTGCTGGGTGTAGTACACCCGCTCGCTGGTGCCGTCCGCCTTCTCCACCTTCTTCTTCAGGTTTACCGGGATCAGCTGATAATGCACCAGCTTCAGCTCGCCGTTGCGGAATTCGAAGTCGGCGCGACCCACGTATTTGCCCCACTCGTGCGCCTGCACGATCCAGGTGCCGTTCTGGCGATCCGGCGAGCACGGCGTGCCCGGCACATAATCCACCTGTTTGCGGTTGTCGCCGGCCATACACACCGGATCCTGCGAATGGCCGCCGACGATCATGTCGAGATATCCGGCCGGCAGGCTGCGCGCCATCTCCACGTCGCCCGGCGCGTTCGAGCCGTGTTCACCGTTGTCGTAGTGCCCCATGTGGGTAGCGGCGATAATCACGTCCGGCTTCTCGTCCTTACGCAGTTGCTCCACCACCTGCTTCGCTTCCTGCGCCGGCACGCGGAACTCCATGTCGGTGAAGTATTCCGGATTGCCAATCTTGGCGGTGTCGTCGGTCGTCAGACCGATAACGGCAATCTTGATGCCCTGCTTGTCGAACAAGGCGTAAGGCTTGAACAGGCGCTGGCCGGTGCTTTTCTGATAGATGTTGGCGGACAGCAGCGGGAAGGTTGCCCATTTTTCCTGCTGACGCAACACGCTCAGCGGGTTGTCGAATTCGTGGTTGCCGATCGCCATCGCGTCATAGCCCACCAGGTTCATGCCGCGGAAGTCCGGCTCGGCGTCCTGCAAGTCCGATTCCGGCACGCCGGTGTTGATATCACCGCCGGACAACAGCAGCAGGCTGCCGCCCTGCGCCGCCACGTCCTGACGAATGCCGTCCACCAGCGTTTTCTGCGCGCCCAGACCGTATTCGCCATGATCGTTCTGCCAGAAGTGACCGTGATGATCGTTGGTGTGCAGAATGGTAATGGCGTAGGTTTTATCCTTTTCCCAGGCACTGGCGCTCCCCGACAGCAACGTCAGGGAAACGGCCAACGCGCATGCGGTGGTTTTCAGCGAAAAACGCATGGCGGATCTCCGTGTATTCAATAGCTTTTATGATGAGGACGGAATTGTAGCGCGAATTAATGACAGCTGATTTCAAATTTTTGCGATGTGAGTCTGATTATTTCAGATATGGTAAAAATTGGGCGCCCTGCCTAAGATGTCATCTCTGTGCTCAACAACTTATCAGGCTAATAATAATATGACCGACAGTAGCCAAAGCGCGATGCCGCCCGCCAAGGGCAGTGCGGTGAAAGGCACCGCCTTCTCCATCCTCGGCGCCATCAGCGTGTCTCACCTGCTCAACGATATGATCCAGTCGCTGATCCTGGCGATTTACCCGATCCTGCAAGCCGATTTCCACCTCAGCTTCGTGCAGATCGGCATGATTACCCTGACCTATCAGCTGACGGCCTCGCTGCTGCAACCGCTGATCGGGTATTACACCGATAAACACCCGCAGCCTTACTCGTTGCCGATCGGCATGGGCTTTACCCTGTCCGGCCTGCTGCTGCTGTCGGTGGCGAGCACCTTCCCGCTGGTGCTGCTGGCGGCGGCGCTGGTGGGCACCGGCTCATCGGTGTTCCACCCGGAATCCTCGCGCGTGGCGCGCATGGCCTCCGGCGGGCGGCACGGCCTGGCGCAGTCGCTGTTCCAGGTCGGCGGCAACTTCGGCAGCTCGCTCGGCCCACTGCTGGCGGCGCTGATCATCGCGCCTTACGGCAAGGGCAACGTCGCCTGGTTCTCGCTGGCGGCGCTGCTGGCGATCGTGGTGTTGCTGCAGGTCAGCAAGTGGTATCAACATCAGCATCGGGCAACCAAAGGGCAGCCAAAAAGCCCGTCGCTGCTGAAACCGCTGCCAAAACGTACCGTAGCCTACTCGATGGGCATCCTGCTGGTGCTGATTTTCTCCAAATACTTCTATCTGGCCAGCATCAGCAGCTATTACACCTTTTATCTGATACATAAGTTTGGCGTTTCGGTGCAGAACGCGCAGATTCACCTGTTCGCCTTTCTGTTCGCGGTAGCGGCAGGCACCATTATCGGCGGGCCTCTCGGCGACAAGATAGGGCGTAAATATGTTATTTGGGGCTCCATTCTCGGTGCAGCGCCGTTTACCCTTGTTTTACCCTATGCATCGCTCTATTGGACCGGCATTTTAACGGTGATCATCGGGGTTATTCTCGCCTCGGCATTCTCCGCCATCCTGGTCTACGCACAGGAGCTGATCCCCGGTAAAGTCGGCATGGTTTCCGGCTTATTCTTCGGTTTTGCTTTCGGTATGGGCGGGTTAGGCGCGGCAGTTCTTGGTTATGTCGCCGATTTGACCAGTATCGAGCTGGTCTACCAAATCTGTGCTTTCCTGCCGCTGATCGGCATTATAACGGTGCTACTGCCCAATATGGAACATAAAGCGCAATAACCCCGCCGAATACCCGGATGAAATTATTTATTCATCCGGGTTATCCCACGGATAAACCAATGTTATTTGGCTTATCTGACACAAAATTGCCTCATTGCCGCACCTTAAGTAAAATCCTCCGCTTTTTTACAAAAAAGGCCAAATTAGCCAAGCAAGCCGCGAACAAATGCAATAAACTAAATGTATCTTTTCGTAACTTTGTTGCGTTTCTCCCGTGCCGCGATGCATAGCCAGAAGGAGTATGGATGCATAATTCAACACCGCTCATTACCACCATCGTCGGAGGGTTAGTACTCGCCTTCCTCCTCGGCATGCTGGCGAACCGCCTGCGCATCTCCCCTCTGGTGGGGTATCTGGCCGCAGGGGTGCTCGCCGGCCCGTTCACCCCCGGTTTCGTCGCGGATACCTCACTGGCGCCGGAACTGGCGGAAATCGGCGTTATCCTGTTGATGTTCGGTGTTGGCCTGCACTTCTCTTTGAAAGACCTCCTCGCAGTAAAATCTATCGCCATTCCCGGCGCCGTGGCGCAAATAGCCGTCGCCACCCTGCTCGGCATGGGGCTGTCCAAGCTGCTCGGCTGGGATCTGATCTCCGGGCTGGTGTTCGGCCTCTGCCTCTCCACCGCCAGCACCGTGGTGTTATTGCGCGCGCTGGAGGAACGGCAGCTGATCGACAGCCAGCGCGGGCAAATCGCCATCGGCTGGCTGATCGTCGAAGATTTGGCGATGGTGCTGACGCTGGTGTTACTGCCGGCCTTCGGCAACATGCTGGGCAACAACAACGCCAGCAGCGGCCAACTGCTGATGGAGCTGGCGCTGACCATCGGTAAGGTCATCGCCTTCATCGCGCTGATGATCGTGGTCGGCCGCCGTCTGGTGCCGTGGATCCTGTCGAAAACCGCCAGCACCGGCTCGCGCGAGCTGTTCACCCTGGCGGTATTGGCGCTGGCGCTCGGCATCGCCTACGGCGCGGTGAAGCTGTTCGACGTCTCCTTCGCGCTGGGCGCCTTCTTCGCCGGCATGGTGCTGAACGAGTCCGAGCTGAGCCACCGCGCGGCGCACGACACCCTGCCGCTGCGCGACGCGTTTGCGGTGCTGTTCTTCGTCTCGGTCGGCATGCTGTTCGATCCGATGATCGTGATTAACGAACCGCTGGCGGTGCTGGCGACGCTGGCGATCATCGTGTTCGGCAAATCCGCCGCCGCGTTCCTGCTGGTGAAAATGTTCGGTCACTCCAAGCGCACCGCGCTGACGATTTCCGCCAGCCTGGCGCAGATCGGCGAGTTCGCCTTTATTCTGGCGGGCCTCGGCATCGCGCTGGGCATGATGTCGGAACACGGGCGCAATCTGGTGCTGGCCGGTGCCATTCTGTCCATCATGCTCAACCCGCTGCTGTTCACCCTGCTGGAGCGCTATCTGGCCAAAACCGAAACCATCGAAGAGCAAATTCTCGAAGAGGCGGTGGAAGAAGAGAAGCAGATCCCGGTGGACATGTGCAACCACGCGCTGGTGGTCGGCTATGGCCGCGTCGGCAGCCTGCTGGGCGGCAAACTGGCCGAGGCGGGCATTCCGCTGGTGGTGATCGAGAACTCCCGCCCACGGGTGGAAGCGCTGCGCGAACAGGGCATCAAGACGGTGCTGGGCAACGCCGCCAATCCGGAAGTGATGGATCTGGCGCGGCTCGACTGCGCGCGCTGGCTGCTGCTGACCATCCCCAACGGCTATGAGGCCGGCGAGATCGTCGCCTCGGCGCGCGCCAAGCGGCCGAACATCGAGATCATCGCCCGCGCCCACTACGACGACGAAGTGGCCTACATCACCGATCGCGGCGCTAATCAGGTGGTGATGGGCGAACGGGAGATCGCCAACAGCATGCTGAACATCCTGCAGCTGGACACCCTGAGCGAAGAAGAAAAAATGGGCGGCTGCCCGATCTGAAGCGCCGCCGGCGCATAAAAAAAGGTCCGGCATGCCGGACCTTTTCTTTTTCAGCGGGTTAACGCTCCCAGTAGGACTCTTCCAGGCTGTCTTCCCGCTCCGGCAGGCCACGGGTGAGGCGCGGCGAATGCTGGTTCAACACCTGGTAGCTGACGCGGTTGGCGTATTTGCACACCTGCGCCAGGGAGGAATAAGTCAGGTAGCTGCGCACGTGCTTGCTGGAATTCGGCACGTTATGGCGGTGATAGCCGTTGGCGGCAATATCGTGCAGCAACGCCGACAGCGCGCCGTCGCCGGCGCCGTTGGTGTTCATGATCCTCTCCGGCCCGCCCATATACGGCGCGATGTGCGAATAAACGCGCAGCGGATTTTCACAGTGTTCACGGCGCATGGCGCGGCTGAATTCGTAGCGGTTGAACTCGGCGATATGCCCCGGCAGCAGCGGGTGCTGGGTCTGGCGCTTGTTGGCCTCTTCGGTGTAGCCCGCCATATACAGGCCGTTCGGCCCGGCGGTGCACAGCACCAGATCCACCCACTCCAGCGCCATGTCCGAGGCGGTCAACGGATCGCTCAGCCCGGTCAGCTCCAGCGCTTCGTCTTCGTTCATCGCCAGAATCGTCACGTTTTCCTTCAGGAAGTCGCGCCACCACTGCGGGTTGTCGGCAATGACGTACTTAGTGCCCAGCGTCAATACCACCGGCACGTCGTGTTTTTTGGCGTATTCGATCGCCTGCAGGGTGGCGGCCTTCATCGGCTCCCCTTCCTTGCAGCGCACCAGATAAGAGCTCAGCACCAGCGCCGACGCGCCGGCGATCACCTCTTCAGGAATGCTTTCCGGGCGCAGCTGGTTCATCTGGCCCGGGTTGATGGCGAAGGTGCGCTCGCCGCTTTCGCCAATCAGCGTGAAACAGCGGCCGATGGCGCCATCAACGCCCTGCAGATAGTTAAGATCGGTACGGCTGGAGGTATTGCACAGGTAACGGTAGGCATAGCTGCCGATTTTCACGTTGCTGCACATCACGCCGAGCAGCACCGAGCGATCGTCCGCCAGCACCGAATAGTTGTGCATGGTATTGCCGATGGTGCCGCCGGCGAACTGATGGGTAACCAGGTTGTTGTCATTCAGTTCCTGATACAGCGCCTCGGCGACGTCGTCTTCGATCACCAGAGAGTGGCCCAGGCTCAGGCCGTAGCGCTGGACAAAAGCGTCGTCCACTTTCGCCTCGATATCCACCAGCGTCTGATCGATGCCGACGATATACGAGGTGCTGATTTCACTTTCGGGCTGGGCCTGCTGCAGAAGCGGATCGCGGGCGCTCACCGGGAAATAGTGTTTGGACTTGCGTTTACCAGGAAATTTCATGTGATTGGCGGTGGTGACGGTTTAACAAGCGGAGAATGTTAACACATCCCCGCCCGATCACGATGCATCTAATATACAGATTATGGATGATTACAGGCGCTGCGCCACCAACTGCTGCATCATATCGATATGCGCCGGCTCGTCGTTCAACGCCGAGATATATTCAAACTTCTCGCCGCCGGCCTTGAGGAAGATCTCGCGGTTCTGTTCTTTGATCTCTTCCAGCGTTTCCAGGCAGTCCGCCGAGAAACCCGGGCAAATCAGCTGAATGTGCTTCACGCCCTGCGCCGGCAGCCCCTTCAGGGTCTCATCGGTGTATGGCGTCAGCCACGGCTCGCGGCCGAAGCGCGATTGGTACGTCATCATCACGCGTTCCGGCGCCAGCGGCAGCGTGGCGCTCAGCGCACGCAGGGTGTCCTCGCAGCGCTGCGGGTAGTCGTCACCCAGGCGCGCATAACGTTTGGGAATGCCGTGGAACGACAGCACCAGCCGATCCGGCTGGCCGTGCTCGGCGAACGAGCGCTCCACGCTTTGCTGCAGCGCGGCGATGTAGGCCGGATGTTCGGCGTAATCGCGGATGAAGGCCACAGAAGGCAAACGGCGATAGCCTTTCAGCACCCGCGCTACGCCATCCCATACCGCCGCGCTGGTGGAACAGGAATATTGCGGATAGAGCGGCAGCACCACCAGGTTGGTCACGCCCTGCGCCAACAGCTTGTCGATGGCTTCCGCCAGGCTCGGCGAACCGTAGCTCATGCCCAGCTCCACCGGCGTATTCGGCATGCGCGCCGCCAGCGCCCGCTGTTGGCGGCGGCTGTACACCAGCAGCGGCGAGCCCTCTTCCATCCACACCGACTGATACAGCTTCGCCACGCGCGGCGAACGGATCGGCAAGATCGCGCCGTTGAGGATCGGCCACCAGATCAGCGGCGCCGTATCGACCACGCGATCGTCACTGAGGAATTCCTTCAGATAGCGTTTGACCGCCGACGAGGTCGGCGCATCTGGTGTGCCCAGGTTCACCAGTAATACGCCGTGTTTCTCTTGCTTCATCTCAGTTCCCCTCATTTCCTTTCCGGCCGGCATTCCGTTCTGGGTCGGGATGTCAGCAGTCATTAATGCCGGCTATTGTAACGGAAAAGTCCTGCATCGAAACCGATAACAGCAACAGGCTATGCCTGTGGGCCTTCCCTTTGCGCCAGTTGCCACACCGCCGCCACATTGCGCGCCGTCACCTGCAGATTGCGATCGGCGTCCGCCAGCGCTTCTTCCAGCGTCACGATGCGATCGAGCACCGAAAACGCCGCGTCGATGCCGTGTTGATGCACCACCTGGTAATCCGGCGTCAGGCTGCCGGCGATGGCGATCACCGGCACCCCGTGGCGCTTGGCCACCCGCGCCACGCCGATCGGCGTTTTGCCGTGGATCGACTGGCTGTCCAGCCGCCCTTCGCCGGTGATCACCAGATCGGCATCGCGCACCGCCTCATCCAGACGCAGGGTTTCGGTGACGATCTCGATGCCCGGCCGCAAGCGCGCGCTGAGCATGCCGAGCAGCGCCGCCCCCATGCCGCCCGCCGCCCCCGCGCCCGGCCGGGTGAGCACGGCGCGGCCGGTTTCCCGTTCCAGCAGTTCGCCATAGTGATGCAGCGCCGCATCGAGCTGGACCACCATCTCCGGCGTCGCCCCCTTCTGCGGCCCAAACACCGCCGAGGCGCCCTTTTCGCCGCACAGCGGGTTATCGACGTCGCAGGCGGCGGTTACGCTCACCCATTGCCAACGCGCATCCAGCCCGGCGAGATCGAGGTGCGCCAGCTGCGCCAGGGCCGCCCCGCCCACCGGCAGCGGCCGGCGATCCTTATCCAACAATTTAACGCCCAGCGCCTGCATCATCCCGGCGCCGCCGTCGTTGGTGGCGCTGCCGCCGATGCCGAGAATGATCGCCTTCACGCCGCGCTCCAGCGCCGCCAGCATCAGTTCGCCGGTGCCGTAACTGGTGGTGATGCGCGGATCGCGCCGGCCGGGCGGCGCCAGGTGCAGCCCGGAAGCGGCGGCCATTTCAATCACTGCGGTTGCGCCGTCGCCCAGCAGGCCATAGAACCCCTGCACCGGCTCTCCCAGCGGCCCGGTGACCGTCACCTGGACGATTTCGCCGCCGGTGGCCGCCACCATCGACTCCACCGTGCCTTCGCCGCCGTCCGCCATCGGCAGCTTCACGTAGTGCGCCTGCGGATAAATTTGGCGGAATCCCCGCTCGATGGCGTCGGCAACGCCGAGCGCGCTCAGGCTCTCTTTGAAAGAATCCGGGGCAATAACCACTTTTTTCAGCGTTTTCATCACTGTTCCTTATCCCGCCAGGTTAAATACGCCAAACATCAGCGCCGAGATTGCCGCGATGGTGAATCCCACCAGCGTTTCATACGGCAACAGCTTCAGCCGCTCGTGCACCGCCATATTGACGCTGCCGCCGGTAGCGTGGAAGAAGCTGCCGTGCGGCAGGTGATCCAGCACCGTGGCGCCCGCATGGATCATCGCCGCGCCGGCCAGCCCGCTCACGCCCAGCTCGAGCAGCGTGGAGCTGAACACCCCGGAAGCCACGGCGGTGCCGGCGGTGGTCGACGCGGTCGCCATCGACATCAGCGCGCCGGACAGCGGCGCCAGCAGCCAGGCCGGCAGCCCGGTGTGCGTTAAGCCGTTAATCAAGACATCCTTCAGCGCCGAGTTGGCGATAATGCCCGCCAGCGTGCCGGTGCCGAGCAGCATGATCGCCACCGGCGCCATGCGCGACAGGCCGGAGACCATAAACTGATTGCACTGGCGGATGCGCCCCATCAGCAGCGCGCCCGCCAACCCGCCGGCCGGCAGCGCGATCAGCGGATCGACGGCGATACCGGCGATCGGCCGCAGCGACAGCAGCAGGATCGCCACCAACGGCGCGCTGATCGCCGCAGCGAAGCCCGGCCGCGCCCCTTCGGCATGCTGGGTCAGCTCTTCGGCCATCACTTTGCTGCCTTTATCGCTCAGGCGACGCGCCAGCAGATAGGCCACCACCAGGCCGCACAGCCCCGGCACGATGCCGGCCATCATCACCGAGGTGAGCGGCACGTGGAAGTTGTCCGCCGCCGCAATGGTGTTCGGATTAGGTGACATCACGTTGCCGGCCTTGCCACCGCCGATCATCGCCAGCAGGATCGCCGCGCGCGAAATGCCGGCCTTCTGGGCGATCGACAGCGCGATCGGCGCGACGGTGATCACCGCCACGTCGATAAATACCCCCACCGCCGTCAGGATCAGTGTAGCCACCGCCAGCGCCAGCAGCGCTCGGGTTTCACCCACCTTGCGCACGATGGTTTCGGCGATGGTGTGCGCCGCGCCGGATTCGATCAGCACTCCGGCCAGCACCCCCGCCGCCAGAATGCGCATCACGGCGTTGGTGATGCCCTGCGCCCCGCCGATCATCAGCGTTACGGTCTGCACCAGGTCGGCGCCGCCGCACAGCCCGCCCGCCAGCGCGCCGGCGATCATGCCGTAAGCCGGTGGCACCTTGCGTAGAATCAGGACGATGGCGACGGCTAACGCCACCAGCGCCCCCAGAGTGGATACGGTTGTCATTGTTGTTTTCTCCGTGGTTGATGTGCAGGCCAACATATCCCGCGCGCCCGGCGTTGGCCTGAGGGGAAACAACAAAAAATCGCCGGGTGAACGGCGTGGAATTTGTGGGTTGGCACAACTCAGTCGTGCATCAACATGCCGATATACAACCGCAGAGCGTCGGTTAATTGATTGATTTTCATGCCGGTTATCGCTTCGATGCGCTGCAGGCGATAGCGCAGGGTATTGACGTGGATATGCAGCTGCGCGGCGGTCTGCGTCTGATCACAATTCTGCGAAAAATAGTGGCGCAGCGTGCCGCGCAGCACGCCTTTTTCGTCCTGTTCGCCCAGCGTCCGCCAGGGGCGCCCCAGCTCCTGCGCGCGCCAGTCCTCCCCCAGATCGCACAGCAGCGACGGCAGCGGATAGTCGTGGTAGAACAGCGTGGCATGGCGCAGTTTCAGGCGCTGCGCCATCGCCTGGGTGGCGCGCGCCGTCAGGCTGGAACGGTAGGCGCTTTGCGGATCGTCATAAAAACCGCCGACGATCAAGCGCACCCGAAAGCGGTGTTTGAGCTGGTTTTGCAAACGCTGGGCCTGTTGGCGCTCCAGCTTCAGGCTCCATTCGCCCTGCGCCATACAGGCCGGGCGCAGCAGGGTCATTTCATTGAAGCCGGTAATGGCGATCAACGCGTCGCGCTGGGTGGCTTCCAGCTCCGCCAGCAACTCGCGCAGCAGGTGCGGCTGCGCCTCTTGCAGCTCGACGATCCACACGATGCGCGCCTGGCGCAGTTCCAATCCCAGATACGCCGCCATCGCCGCCAGCGACGCAGTGTTCGGCTGCGGTTGCAGCAGCTGATTCGCCAGCTCTTCCCGATAGCGTTTTTCCCACTGGTGCTGATCCAGCAGCGCCGCCTGCTCTACCATCATCTCCGCCGCCATCTTCACCAGCTCGGCGTAGGCACGCACCTCGGCCGGTTCACCGGAGATGCCGATCACCCCCACCCGCTGGTTGCGAAAGCTGAACGGCAGGTTGATGCCGGGCCGCACGCCCTTCAGGTGTTCGGCGGTGACACGGTCGATTTCCACCACCCGGTTCTCCGCCAGCGCCAGCACCGCGCCTTCGTGGCGCTGGAACAGGCGCTGCGGGTTGCCGGAGGCGATGATCACACCGTTGCTGTCCATCACGTTGACGGAATGGCTGATGATACCCATCGCACGCTGGACGATCTGGCGCGCGGTGGCTTCCGCCAGAAGATTGGTCTGTCTGAACATGCCCGCTCCCTGCTGAGGGTGAAAACGCAGCCCTGTTATACGCCATTTGGCGTAAGCGATTAACGGGCACGGCCGCAACAAGCTGCCGCGATCACAATTTGGCGGGAAAACGGCAAAAAAAAACGCCGGGCCACGGGCCCGGCGTCATGCACAATGCGCTTGCGATCAACCGAGGATGGTCGCCAGCTCTGCGCTCACTTCGGCGACCTTGCGGGTGCCGTCGATTTTGCGGTATTGGGTGTTGCCCGCTGCCGCTTCTTTGCTGTAGTAAGAGATCAGCGGCGCGGTCATCTGATGGTATTCCACCAGGCGCTTGCGCACGGTCTCTTCCTGATCGTCCTTGCGCGTGGTCAGCTCTTCGCCGGTCACGTCGTCTTTACCTTCCACCTGCGGCGGATTGAACTTCACGTGGTATACGCGGCCGGACGGCGCGTGCACGCGGCGGCCAACGATGCGGTCAACGATCAGCTCGTCCGGCACGTCGAACTCCAGCACGAAGTCCACGTTGATGCCGGCTTCTTTCATCGCGTCAGCCTGCGGAATGGTGCGTGGGAAACCGTCCAACAGGAAGCCCTTGCGGCAATCTTCCTGAGCGATGCGCTCTTTGACCAGCGCGATCACCAGCTCATCGGTCACCAGCTTGCCGGCGTCCATGATCTCTTTCGCCTGCTTGCCCAGTTCACTGCCGGCCTTCACGGCTGCGCGCAACATATCACCGGTGGAGATTTGCGGAATGCCGTATTTCTCCATGATGAATTGAGCCTGAGTACCTTTACCAGCGCCCGGAGCGCCCAGCAGAATGATACGCATTGCGTAAATCCCCTTGCTATGTAGTTTTTATAAAATTGCGAAAACGCTCAACGATACCATTTCAGGGGGGGCAGGCTCAAGGCGCGCGAAGGAAATCGATTGCGGAATGTGCAAAAAAGCGGACAAGCAAAAGGCGAGAAAAAGCGGGGAAAAATCGGCAATGCGCCCCTAACGGTGCCGTTAAGGGCGCATACCTTCAGCTTTAGGCGGACAGTAACTTATTCATGCGACGGATGAACAGGTTCGGATCCTCCAGCGTGCCGCGTTCAGCCAGCAGCGCCTGATCCAATAACAGGTCGATCCATTCGGCGAAATGTTCGTTATCGCCCACGTCAGATGCGCGTTTGACCAACGCATGCTCAGGATTAAGCTCGAAAATGTACTTCACTTCCGGCGCCTGCTGGCCGGCGGCGGCGAACAGCTTGGCCATCTGGGTGCTCATTTCGTCGGCGTCGGTCACCACGATCGCCGGCGTATCGGTCAGGCGGTGCGTCAGGCGCACATCCTTCACGCGCTCGCCCAGCAGGGTTTTCACGCGTTCGATGAACGGTTCCAGCTGCTTCTCGGCGGCCTTCTGCTCTTCGGTTTCATCCGCCAGTTTATCCAGCGCTTCATCCGCTTTGCTGACCGACTGGAACGGCTTGCCGTCGAACTCGGTCAGGTAGCTCATCATCCACTCGTCGATGCGATCGGACAGCAGCAACACTTCGATGCCTTTCTTGCGGAACAGCTCCAGGTGCGGGCTGCTCTTGGCGGCGGCGTAGCTGTCGGCGGTGATGTAATAAATCTTCTCCTGCCCTTCCGCCATGCGGCCGACGTACTCTTCCAGCGACACGGTCTGCGCCGAACTGTCGCCGTGGGTGGAGGCAAAGCGCAGCAATTTGGCGATCGCTTCCTGGTTGCCGTTGTCTTCCGCCGGACCCTCTTTCAGCACCAGACCGAACTGCTGCCAGAATTTCTGGTAGCCTTCGGCGTCGTCTTTGGCCAGCTTATCCAGCATCTGCAGCACGCGCTTGGTCAGCGCGCCGCGCAGGTTTTGCGTCACGCGGCTGTCTTGCAGGATCTCGCGCGACACGTTCAGCGGCAGATCGTTGGAATCGATCAACCCGCGCACGAAGCGCAGGTAGTTCGGCATGAATTGCTCGGCGTCGTCCATGATGAACACGCGCTGCACATACAGCTTCAGGCCGTGCTTGTGATCGCGGTTCCACATGTCCCACGGCGCCTGTGCCGGGATATACAGCAGGCTGGTGTACTCCTGCTTGCCTTCCACCCGGTTGTGGCTCCAGCTCAGCGGATCGGTGAAGTCGTGGGCAATGTGCTTGTAGAACTCTTTGTACTCTTCGTCGGTCACGTCCGCCTTGCTGCGGGTCCACAGGGCCTGCGCCTTGTTGATCTTCTCCCAGGTGACGGTATCGTCTTCTTCGTTTTTGCTTTCGATCTCTACCGGCAAGGCGATGTGATCGGAATATTTGCCGATCACCGAGCGCAGGCGCCAGGCGTCGAGGTACTCATCTTCGCCTTCGCGCAGATGCAGGGTGATTTCGGTGCCGCGGGTCTCTTTGGTGATATCGGCGATGGTGTAGTCGCCTTCGCCGGCAGACTCCCAGAACACGCCTTCGTCATCGGCGGCACCGGCGGCGCGGGTGCGCACGGTCACTTTGTCCGCCACGATGAACGCCGAGTAGAAACCGACGCCGAACTGGCCGATCAGCTGGCTGTCTTTCGCCTGATCGGAACCGATGGATTCCAGGAACGCTTTGGTGCCGGACTTGGCGATGGTGCCGAGGTTTTCGATCACTTCTTCGCGGCGCATGCCGATGCCGTTGTCGGCGATGGTCAGGGTGCGCTGCTCTTTATCGAAGGACAAACGTACGCGCAGCTCGCCGTCGCCGGCGTACAGCTCTGGCGCGGACAGGGCGCGGAAGCGCAGCTTGTCGGCGGCGTCAGAGGCGTTGGAAATCAGCTCGCGCAGGAAAATTTCTTTGTTGGAGTACAGCGAATGGATCATCAAATGAAGCAGCTGTTTTACTTCAGACTGGAACCCGCGGGTTTCTTGACCTTTCATACTCATTGATTACCTCAAAAGACAATGGCTACCAAAATCGAACAATGAGGATCAGATGAGGGTCAGGGTCTTGTTTTTCAAGCGGACGGCGGGAGATTTTTGGCAAAAAAATGACGGGGCCGAACGGCCCCATCCGGGAAAACATCAGAACTTGATGGCGTGACGCCCGGCCAGCGAATGCGACAGCGTGGTGCCATCGACCATTTCCAGCTCGCCGCCCACCGGCACGCCGTGGGCGATACGGCTGGCGAGCACGCCATACTGGCCGCACATCTCAGCGATGTAGTTGGCGGTCGCTTCCCCTTCCACCGTCGGGTTGGTGGCGAGGATCACTTCGGTGATGCTTTCCTTTTCCAGCCGTTGCTCCAGGCGATCCAGACCGATATCGCCCGGCCCGATGCCGTCCAGCGGCGACAGATGCCCCATCAACACAAAGTAGCGCCCGGCGAACTGGCCGGTCTGCTCGATGGCGTGGATATCCGCCGGGCTTTCCACCACGCAAATCTGGCCGTTTTGCTGACGGCGCGGGTTGGCGCAGATGGTGCAGACGTCCTGTTCGGTGAAGGTGCGGCAATCGGCGCAGTGGCCGATCTCCGACATCGCGCGCGTCAACGCCTGCGCCAGGCGCATACCACCGCTGCGATCGCGCTGCAGCAGCTGAAACGCCATGCGCTGCGCCGATTTCGGGCCAACGCCCGGCAGGCAACGCAGCGCCTCCATCAGGGATTCAAGGAGCGGGCTGGTTTGCATCAGAACGGCATCTTGAAGCCAGGCGGCAACTGCATGCCGCTGGAAACGGAGGCCATTTTCTCTTTCTGGGTCTCTTCGATACGGCGCGCGGCGTCGTTAAACGCGGCGGCGATCAGATCTTCCAGCATGTCTTTGTCGTCTTCCATCAGGCTAGGATCGATCTCCACGCGGCGGCAGTTGTGCGCGCCGTTGATGGTGACCTTCACCAGGCCCGCGCCAGACTCGCCGGTTACTTCCAATTTGGCGACTTCTTCCTGCATCTGCTGCATTTTTTCTTGCATTTGCTGGGCTTGCTTCATCAGGTTGCCCAGACCGCCTTTACCAAACATAGTCGTCTCTCGTCGCTAGGGCCGCGCACCTCGCGCGGCGTTTAAAGGGGGCGGATACTCTCTTCATCCAGATCCGCGTCGAAGAACCGGCACAGCGTCTGAATATGGGTATCCGCAACGATGGACTGGCGCGCCTGCGCCAGCTTTTCTTCATAGATGGCTTGTCGCCACTCCAGCGGGGTGCGCTCCGCCGGATTATCGTCCTCTATCACGGTCAGCTCGATCGGGCTGCCGTACAGCTCACCGAGCGCTTCGGCCAACGTCTTCTGCGCCGAAGGCGAATTCAGATGACGCTGCGAAGACCGCAGATGGAGGCAAATCTTGCCCGCTTCCGGCTGCTGCTTGAAGGCGTTCAACGCCAGCTGCTGCACCAGTTTCGGGATCTTCAGCTTGTCGATTTCCGCCGCCCAGGCGTCGCGCTCCAGCGACTCCACCACCAGCTTGGCGGCCAGCTCCGGCGTTTTCTCGTGCTCCAACGCCGTGCGCAGCGCTTTCGGCGTCGCCAGCGGTTCCGGCGCCGCTTCCGGCTCGGTCTGCGCGCGCCAGCGATAGGCTTCCGGCTTGGCCGGTTTTTCCGGCACCTTCTTCTCCGCCAGGCGCTGCTGGCTACGCTCGGTCACGGAAGCCAAACGCCCCAGTGCCGAGTTTGCCGGCCGCGCTATTCCTGGCGCCGCCGGCTCATTCTTTTTTGGTGTGGATGCTCCCTGCTGCCGTTGCAGCTGGGACCGCGCTTTCAACAGCTGGGCGGTGGCATCCGGTAATGGGGTCGATGATTGTCGCTGTGGCGCGGCCGGCTGCCCTAACGGCGGCGGCGCGTCCTGAAACTGCGGCGGCTGTTGCGCTGCGGCCGCCTGCGGCTGCGCCATCGGCGCCGGCGCGGTCTGCACCAACGCCACCGGCTCCGGGATCACCGCTTTCGGGTGAAACGCCAGCGCGCGCAGCAGGGTCATCTCAACCCCCATGCGGCGATCCGGCGCATAGGCCAGCTCTTTGCGGCCCACCAACAGCGTCTGGTAGTAAAGTTGCACATCGGCCGGCGGCAGGGTGCGCGCCAGCTCGCGCAGCCGTTGTTCCACGGCGGCGTAGTGGTTGTCGAGCATCGAAGGCAGCAGCTGCACCATCGCAATGCGGTGCAGCAGCGCCAGCGTCTCCACCAGCAGGTTTTCCCAGTCCACGCCGCGCGAAGCGGCCTGCGCGACCTGCGCCATCACCTTTTCGCCGTCGGCGCTGACCAGCGCTTCGAGGATCGCCAGCGGCTGCTCATCATCGAGCGTGCCGAGCATCTGGCTGACGGTGGCGGCGGTCACCTGCCCCTGCCCCATGGCGATCGCCTGATCGGTCAGGCTCAGCGCATCGCGCATGCTGCCGTCGGCGGCGCGCGCCAGCAGCTGCAGCGCGCGGGCGTCGCTGGTGATCTGTTCCGCCGTCAGCACCGTTTCCAGCTGCTGGCGGATCTGATCGACGTCCAGCGCCTTGAGGTGGAACTGCAGACAGCGCGAGAGAATGGTCACCGGCAGCTTTTGCGGATCGGTAGTGGCCAACAGGAATTTGACGTGCGGCGGCGGCTCTTCCAGCGTCTTCAGCAACGCGTTGAAGCTGTGGCGCGAGAGCATGTGCACTTCGTCGATCAGGTAGACCTTGAAGCGGCCGCGCGCCGGCGCGTACTGGACGTTGTCCAGCAGATCGCGGGTATCTTCCACCTTGGTTCGGGAAGCGGCGTCGATCTCGATCAAATCGACGAAGCGCCCCTGCTCGATCTCGCGGCAGTTGTCGCATTGACCGCACGGCGTGGCGGTGATGCCGGTTTCACAGTTCAGGCCTTTGGCCAGCAGGCGCGCGATAGTGGTTTTCCCCACGCCGCGGGTGCCCGAGAACAGATAGGCGTGATGGATCCGCCCCAGCGAGAGGCCGTTGGCCAGCGCGGTCAGGACATGTTCCTGGCCGACCACGTCTGCGAACGTTTGAGGGCGCCACTTACGGGCGAGAACCTGATAGCTCATTAATACCGGAGAAGTCGAGGAATCTGGAGGGTCATGCTAACACAGCCCCGCGGCGATCCGCGAGGCCGTTGTGCCCAAGGGGCGTTGCCGCATCAATGGCCGGCGAAGTCCACCAGGCAGTAGCAGTCGATGCCCAGCTTGTTCAGACGCGCTTCCCCGCCCAAATCCGGCAGGTTGATGATGAACGCGGCGTCTTTCACTTCACCGCCCAGGCGGCGGATCAGTTTGGTGGTCGCTTCGATGGTGCCGCCGGTCGCCAGCAGATCGTCCACCACCAGCACTTTGTCACCCGCGGTGATGGCGTCGGTGTGGATCTCCAGCTTGTCGGTGCCGTACTCCAGCTCATAGCTTTCGCTGAGCGTGGCGCGCGGCAGTTTGCCCGGTTTGCGCACCGGCACGAAACCGACGCCCAATGCCAGCGCGACGGGCGCGCCGAACAGGAAACCACGCGCTTCGGTACCCACCACCTTGGTCACGCCCGCTTCGCGATAGCGCTCAACCAGCAGCTCGATGCTGGCGGCGTAGGCCAACGGGTGTTCCAGCAGGCTGGTCACGTCGCGGAACAGGATGCCCGGCTTCGGATAATCCGGGATGGTTTTGATACTGTCTTTAATAAACTGAAGCTGCTGCGCAGTAGCGGTCATAATTGTTGCCTGATAAAACTGCCTGAAAACCGGCGCGCCGCTCACCCACCGCCCCCGGGTGAAACACACCGGAGAAGAAATGGCAGGCGATCCGCGCACGAAAACGCCCAAATCTATGCAAACTGGCGGACAAATGCAACTCTCCCCTGCATCTTTCAGCCCGCAGCGTTGCTGACCGCACGCATTCCCCCCCGGTCACTCACCTAAGTCAGCTCTTGGAGATGCCTGCGTTTGTCGCCTGGCTGCGGCTTGAAAGCTATTGGGGAGTTTAAGGGACAATCAGCGCTGTTTTTGTTGCGGCAGATCAATAACCGGCAGGCGCAGCATAAAGGTCAGCAAAATAGCCAGCATCAGCAGCAACAGCCCGCGCACCCACCAGATTTTCACCAGCCACAGCGAACAGGCGAAGGTGAGCACGATCACCAGCACAGCCTTCCACTTCGCCCCCGGCGGCAGCGCGCGATGCTGCTGCCAGTGGCGCAGATAGGGGCCGAACCAGGAACGGTGCAGCAGCCAGTGATGAAAGCGCGGCGAAGAGCGGGCGAAGCACCAGGCGGCCAACAGCAGGAACGGCGTGGTCGGCAGCAGCGGCAGCACCACGCCCAACGTCGCCAGCACCACCGCCAGCCAGCCTAAAATGATCAATAACCCACGCGCCATGCGGCTCTTCGCTCCTCAATCGGTTGCCGCCTACTGTAGCATCGGCGCCGCGCAGGTGGAATATGCGTGCGGCGCTTGTTTCACGGCAGGATCGCGGGCAAGCTTACGCCAGTTGAAATCAAGAGGGAGCTTATGTGAGCACTCAGCGTCTATTACAGGTGTTGGCACAGCAGATCGCGGCGCTGGCGGCCGAAGTGACCCCGCGCGGCGACGCCCCGATCCCGCAGGCACGCTTCGACGCTGCCCTGTTCGCCAACCGCGGCACGCGGCTGCGCGACTATTTGGCCGAAGTGGAGAAGAATTTCGCCCAGTTGCAAAGCGCCGCCAACGACAGCCGCACCAGCCAGGTGGCCTTTCTGGCCGAAAAACTGGTGGCTCAGACCGCCGCCCTGCAGCGCGAGCTGGCAACCCAGGCGCTGCGGCGCAAGAACCAGCCGAAAGAAGCCCCCGAGGCCGATCTGTACCACAAGCTGGCCGAGCATCAGGACTACGAACGCCGGCTGATCGCCATGATTCAGGATCGGGAAAGCCTGCTCGGCCGCCAAACCACGCTGGCGGCGCAGCAGAAGCTGCAGCACGAGCTGGCGGCGTTGGAGGGGCGCCTGATGCGCTGCCGCCAAGCGCTGGCGCGCATCGAGCGCAATATCGAGCGCAAAGAAAACGGTTTTTGAAGATTTATCACAATATTTTAATGATTATTCCCGGTTGCGCGCCGAGTTCACTATACTCTGCCGGTACGCGAGTGATTCATCCCATTAATTAATATAAGCGCAGGTGCTATGTCTCTGGAAAACGCCTCACCCGAACTGCAGCTGGCGGTAGACTTGATTTACCTGCTGGAGTGCAACGAGATCGATCCGGCCACCGCGCTGGCGGCGCTGGATATTGTCAAACGGGATTATCAGGAAAAACTGCAGCGCGCCGGCGTCACCTCTCCCTATCTGCCTGCCGGACAGTAATCAGGGACAGCGACGCTGTCCCTTTCGTCTTTCAACGCTTATCAGCCCGCCGTCTGGCCGCCTTCATCCGGCGACAGCGTTCTTTTCACTTCCTGCACTTCGTTGCCCTGCTGGTTATGCAGATAGACCTCCAGCTGGTTGAAGGCGATGTCGATGTCGTTCTCCCGACACAAACGATCGATTGAGCGGTTCAGCTCGTCGACGGTGTAGCTGCGATCGCGCAGTTCGCGCACATACAGCCGCAGCTCATGATCCAGCGTGCTGGCGCCGAAATTGAGGAAGAACACCTGCGGTTCGGGATCGGTCATCACCCGCGGGTTGTCGTGCGCCGCCTGCAGCAGCACCTTTTTCACCTTGTCGAGATCGGAACCGTAGGCCACGCCCACCTTGATCAGCACGCGGGTGATGGTGTCCGACAGTGACCAGTTGATCAACCGCTCGGTGACGAACGCCTTGTTCGGAATGATCACCTCTTTGCGATCGAAGTCGGTAATGGTGGTGGCGCGAATGCGGATCTTGCTGACCGAACCGGAGAAGGTGCCGATGGTGATGGTATCGCCGATGCGGATCGGGCGTTCGAACAGAATGATCAGGCCGGAGACGAAGTTGGCGAAGATCTCCTGCAGGCCAAAGCCCAGCCCGACCGTCAGACCGGCGGCCAGCCATTGCAGTTTGTCCCAGGAAACGCCCAGCGATCCCAATGCGACCACTGCGCCCACGGCGGTGATCAGGTAAGTGAGCACGGTGGTGATGGCATAGGACGCACCCTGCCGCAGCTGCAGCCGCGACAGCACCACCACCTCCAGCAGACCGGGCAGGTTGCGGGTGAGCACATAGGCGACGATCACCGCGGCGAACGCCACCATCATGTTGCCCAACGTCACCGCCTGCGACACGCTGCTGCCCGCCACGGTGCTGGTGTAATGCCACAGCGTGATGCTGTCCAGGTAGGCGATGACCGTCACCAGATCCGACCAAATGGCGTAGAAGGCGCTGGCGAAGATAGCAAACAGCACCAGGGTGGTCAGGCGCAGCGACTGCTGGTTGATCTGATCGAGCGCCAGCGGCGGCTCTTCCACCACCGGCTCGCCGCCTTCGGCCCCCTCCTTCGCCACGTTTTGCCGCCGCGCCAACGCGCGCCGGTAGGCCAGGCGCCGCGCCGCCACGCTCAAGCCGCGCAGCGCGGTCAGGTACACGATATTCCACAGGAAGAACAGATACAGGCTGTCTATCCAGCGGCTCGCCAGCCGCAGCGTGGTATAGAAGTAGCCGGCAAACATCAGCCCCAGCAGGATCAGCGGCGTGGCGGCGAGCGCGGTGACCACCACCAGCCGCACGGCGTGCGAGCCTTTTTCACGCCAGCTGTCGCGGCACAGCGGGAACACCAGCACCGTGAGCAGCGCCAGCGTCAACATCACCACGATCTGGCCGATGACGTCTTCCACCAGGCGCAGCGGCGCTTTTTCGCCCAAGACCGACCAGAAGATCAGCGGCTGCAGCGCCAGCCCCAGCCGCAGCGTCTGGCGGCGGTAATGCGCGCACAGGTTGGCGCCGAAGTTGAAATGCCGCTCGGCGATGCCGCCCGGTTTCAGCATGCGGTAGCTGAAGCCGAACACCAGCCACGACAACGCCAGCTGCTGCGACAGCGCCCAAATAAAGTCGCTGATGCCGAAATCCGCGCGATACATCCAGAAACCGACGCCGAGCAGCAGCGCGGCGCCGGGCAACACCTTCAGCAAGGTCAGCGCGATGGCCTTCGGCGTATGCAGTTGGCCGTCGCGTTTAAGCTGCCCCACGTCGTTGGCCAATTTTTGCAGATGGCCGTCGATCAGCCGATAGCGCCAGCGCAATAGCCCGATCGCCAGCAGCATCGGGATCAGGAACACCAGCGCATTCAAGCCGCCCTGCAATAGCTTGCCGCCGTCGAATTTGATATCGAGCCCGGCGAGCTGATCGCGCACCGCCTCCGGCATCGCCTTCAGCCACGCCAGATCGACCGGCTTGTTGCTGTTGACCCAGAAAATCTGCTGGGTCAGCGTATCCTGCAACGAACCGTAGACGCTGGTGAGCTGCTGCTGGTTGATCTGCAGGTTGATCGATAACGACAGCTGGTTGCTGAGCTGCTTGTTCAGCTGATCCAGCAGCTCGCGGCGCATGTCGATAATTTCCTTCAGCGCGTCGATCACTTCCGGGCCGGCCTTTTCCTTGCTTTCGGCCACCAGTTGGTTGATGTAATCCTCTCCCTTGAACAGATCGTCGCGTTGCTGATTGATATCGAACTGCTCCAGCCGCAGATCGGCGATGCGCGTGTCTATGTCCGCCAGCAGCGTGCCCTGCGGCAGGCTCTGCTGCTGCTGATACAGGATGCGCGACAGCACCAGGCTGCCCTTCAGCACCTGGATCTGCTCTTTCAGGTTACGTTCCGCCTGCAGACCGCGATCGAGCCAGTTTTTGACCCGAATATTCTGCTGGAACAGGGTGTTGCTCTCTTCGGTGGCGGCGATCAACTGCTGACTCAACTGGCGGTTGACGTCCAGCTGCTTGCTGACCAACTGATCGTGCTGGATATCGGTGGCGTCTTCCGGGTTCTGCGCCTCTTTGGCGGTTTTTTCAGACAGCGTCAGGCGCTTACTGTTGACGAGCTCCTGCAGCAGCTGCACCGACCGATCCAGCGCGTCGATATGCGCCGTGGTGTAATCGCGCTGTTTTTGCAGCAGATCTTGTAGCGTGGTGTTGGCTTCCAGACTCTTGCGCTGCAGCTCCAGCTGCGCGTTGAGCAGCGCCTGTTCGGTGTTCAGCATCACCTGCTGGCTGTTGCGCAGCGAATCTTGCCCCGGCGTCTGGCCGCTGAGCTGGCTGCGGATCTCCTGCAGGCGCTGCGAAGCGGCGTACATGGTGCTTTGCACCCGCTCGGGCTGGGTTTGCAGCGACACCAGTTGGCTGTTGTAAGTGGAGAGGCTCTCCTGCGCGCTTTGCAGCTCGTCGAGCGTTTGATACAGCCGGCTTTCCAGCTGGCGCAGCGACAGCGGCAGCAGCGCGGCGCGCGCCGCCGCATTATCCACCGGCTGCTTCAGCGCATCCAGTTCGGCGGTGACCTGATTGAGCTTCGCCGGCGCCTGCTGCACCTGCTGTTTAAGCTGTGCGGTGTCCTGCCGGTTGCGCTCGATGGCGTCCAGCAGCTCCAGCGTGCGGGTCAAATCCTGCTGGGAGAGTTTTTCGACCGGCGTCAGGGCTTTTTGCTTGTTCAGCGTTTCCAGCTGGCTTTGCACGTCGCTGCGCTGCGGCAGATCGCCGTTCAGCGCCGCCTGCGCCGGCAAGCTGAGCGCGCAAATCAGGAAAAGGAGTGTCGCGGCGGCGATACGCCGCCGGCATGCGCCGACAAACGTGAGCGGCGCCAGAAAAGGCAGAGTCAACCAGCGATGCATGATTTAGCTTCGGATCGGTTAAGAAGCCTGAAGATTATCACGATCGCCGGCGGGCAACGAACAACAAAAGCGTTGCCGGTGATGTCCCGTTGTCGCGAAATCAGAAAGTCAGCACTTTCTCCGCCGCCAGCGTCCATTGCGCCAGCTCGACCAGCGTGCCGATCGCCACGCCGTCCGCCAGCGGCAAGCGGCTGACGCCGCGCGCGTCGGCGCAGGTCTTGCACAGCTTGATCGGCACCTGCTGCGCGGTGAGGATCTCCAGCATCTGCTGCAGGTGATACCCTTCGTGCGGCTGCTGCCCGGCCAGCCCGGCCACCACCGCATCGGACATCAGAAACAGCCGCAGATCGAGGCTGCTCTGCTGCTCTTTCAGCGCAATGGCCAGCCGCAGCGCATTGAACAAGGATTCATGGCCATAGGCGGCGCCATTGGCGATGAGAACGATGGATGACATGAAATTTCTCCTTATAAAGGAAGGCGGTCGGCGCCAGGCGTCGCCGCGTCGGGTTTGAGGCGCAAGGTGGGGCAAAACTGCAGCATCTCCAAAAACGCGTCCACCAGCGCTTCGGCTTCGGCCCGCAGATCGAAACTTTCCGGCATAAACAGCCAGTTTTCCATCAGGCCGGTGATATAACCGCGCAGGATGATCGCCGCACGGCGGGTATGTAAATCGGCGGGCAATTGCTCGTGGTGAATGCAGTTATACAGTACCGCTTCAATGCGTTCGTAGCCGGCGAGGTACAGCACCTTGCGCGAATCCAGCAGCGGCATCATTTCACCGACAAACTCGCATTTGTGGAATATAATTTCCATCAACGCCCGCCTACGGCCGTCTTCAACCGTAGACGTCAGAATGTAAATCAGAATTTCTCGGATAACCCGCAGTGGATTATCGGGAAACTTTGCCTGATACTCTGTTTCGAGCTGGTCAATTTTCGGCTCGGTAGATTCCCAAACTTCATTAAACAGGTCTACCTTATTCTTGAAGTGCCAGTAGATGGCTCCACGCGTAACCCCGGCAGCGGTGGCAATATCTGTCAGTGACGTTGCAGCAACGCCACGTTCAGAGAACTCTCTCACCGCAGCATCAAGGATTTGCTGTCGGGTTTCTTGCGCCTGCTGTTTGGTTTTTCGTGCCATGGCATTGTTATTTAGGGGGAGTGTGATTTACATACATTCGCGAATGTATGTACCATAGCACGCACATATAATTAACGCAGCAATGGGTTTTAAAGCTTGTGATCCATTGATCATTTTGAAATCGGACACTTGAGGTTTTTCTATGAACAAAAACAGAGGGTTAACGCCTCTGGCGGCCGTTCTGATGCTTTCAGGCAGCTTAGTGCTAACAGGATGTAACGATAAAGAAACCCAACAGCAAGGCGCCCAACAACAGGCTCCTGAAGTGGGCGTAGTCACCTTGAAGGCCGAGCCTCTCAACATCACTACCGATCTTCCTGGCCGCACCGCTGCGTATCGTATCGCCGAAGTTCGCCCTCAGGTCAGCGGCATCATCCTGAAGCGCAACTTCGTTGAAGGCAGCGATATCAAGGCCGGGACGTCTCTGTACCAAATCGATCCCGCCACTTATCAAGCCAGCTACGACAGCGCGAAAGGCGATTTGGCCAAAGCACAGGCCAGCGCTTCCATCGCACGCGTGACGGTAAACCGCTACAAGCCATTGCTGGGCACGAGCTACATCAGTAAACAGGACTACGACAACGCCGTCTCCACGCTGCAGCAGGCGGACGCCGCCGTGGTGGCCGCCAAGGCCGCCGTGGAAACCGCGCGCATCAACCTGGCGTACACCAAGGTGACCTCCCCGATCTCCGGCCGCATCGGCAAGTCCGCCGTGACCGAAGGCGCACTGGTCAGCAACGGCCAGGCAACCGCACTGTCTACCGTGCAGCAGCTGGATCCGATGTATGTCGACGTCACCCAGTCGAGCACCGACTTCCTGCGCCTGAAGCAAGAACTGGCCAGCGGCGCGCTGAAGCAGGAAAACGGCAAGGCCAAAGTGAAACTGATGCTGGAAAACGGCACCGAATACGCGCAGGAAGGCACGCTGGAGTTCTCCGATGTCACCGTCGATGAGACCACCGGCTCCATCACCATTCGCGCTTTGTTCCCTAACCCGAACGATACGCTGTTGCCGGGCATGTTCGTACGCGCCCGTCTGGACGAAGGCGTGCGCAGCGATGCGCTGCTGGTACCTCAGCAAGGCGTTACCCGCAACCCGCGTGGCGACGCGACGGCGTTGGTGGTAGGGGCAGACGACAAAGTTGAGCTGCGCACGCTGAAGGCAGACCAGGCGATTGGCGACAAATGGCTGGTTACCGATGGCCTGAAAGCCGGCGATCGCGTGATCGTCACCGGCCTGATGAAAGTGCATCCGGGCGCGCAGGTAAAAGTGCAGGAAGTTGACACTCAGGCGCAAAAACAGCCGCAGTCTGAAGCGCAGAAGTCATAAAAAGGAGCCTGTAATACATGGCTAAGTTCTTTATAGACCGCCCAATTTTCGCCTGGGTAATCGCCATCATCGTCATGTTGGCGGGGGTGCTTGCAATAATGAAACTGCCTATCGCGCAGTATCCCACTATTGCACCGCCGGCGGTGAGTATTTCCGCCAACTACCCGGGCGCAGATGCCAAAACGGTGCAGGATACCGTCACGCAGATTATCGAACAGAACATGAACGGTATCGATAACCTGATGTACATGTCCTCCACCAGTGATTCCTCTGGTAGCGTCACCATTACCCTGACGTTTGATTCCGGCACCGATCCTGACATCGCGCAGGTTCAGGTCCAGAACAAACTGTCGTTGGCCACCCCGTTGCTGCCGCAAGAAGTTCAGCAACAGGGCCTGAAAGTAGAAAAATCCAGCAGCAGCTTCCTGATGGTGGCCGGCTTCGTTTCCGACGATCCGAACATGACTCAGGACGATATTGCGGACTACGTGGCGTCCAACATCAAGGACCCGATCAGCCGTTCGTCCGGCGTGGGTGAAGTGCAGCTGTTCGGTGCCCAGTACGCGATGCGTATCTGGCTGGATCCGAACAAGCTGAACAACTACCAGCTGACGACTACGGACGTGACCTCCGCCATCACCGAGCAGAACAACCAGATCGCCGCAGGCCAGCTGGGCGGCCTGCCGCCGGTGCCGGGGCAACAGTTGAACGCCTCGATCATCGCGCAGACCCGTCTGACTTCGCCGGAAGAGTTCGGCAAGATCCTGCTGAAGGTGAATACCGACGGTTCCCAGGTGCGCCTGCGCGACGTCGCTCACATCGAGCGCGGCGCGGAAAGCTACGCGGTTACGGCTCGCTATAACGGTAAGCCTGCCGCCGGTCTGGGTATCAAACTGGCTACCGGTGCCAACGCACTGAACACCGCCAAAGGTGTGAAAGACGAGTTGGCCAAGATGGCGCCATTCTTCCCGCAAGGGATGAAAGTGGTTTATCCGTACGACACCACCCCGTTCGTTAAAATCTCCATCAACGAAGTGGTGAAAACGCTGATCGAAGCCATCATCCTGGTATTCCTGGTGATGTATCTGTTCCTGCAGAACTTCCGCGCGACGCTGATCCCAACCATCGCGGTGCCGGTGGTACTGCTGGGGACCTTTGCGATCCTTGCGGCGTTCGGCTTCTCGATAAACACCCTGACGATGTTCGGCATGGTGTTGGCGATCGGCCTGCTGGTGGATGACGCCATCGTGGTGGTGGAAAACGTCGAGCGCGTCATGTCCGAAGAGGGGCTGCCGCCGAAAGAAGCGACCCGTAAATCGATGGGCCAGATCCAGGGCGCGTTGGTGGGTATCGCCATGGTGCTGTCGGCGGTATTCGTGCCGATGGCGTTCTTCGGCGGTTCAACCGGTGCCATCTATCGCCAGTTCTCGATCACCATCGTGTCCGCGATGGCGCTGTCGGTGCTGGTGGCCTTGATCCTGACGCCGGCGCTGTGCGCCACCATGCTCAAACCGATCCCGAAAGGCGATCACGGGGTTAAAACAGGCTTCTTCGGCTGGTTTAACCGCATGTTCGAGAAGAGCACGCATCACTATACCGACAGCGTGGGCAACATCCTGCGCAGCACCGGTCGCTACCTGATCATCTACCTGCTGATCGTGGTTGGCATGGGCCTGCTGTTCCTGCGCCTGCCTTCCTCGTTCCTGCCGGACGAAGATCAGGGCATCCTGTTGACCATGGTGCAGTTGCCTGCCGGCGCCACCGAATCCCGTACCAACAAAGTGCTGGAAGAAGTCTCCGACTACTTCCTGAACAAGGAAAAGGACAACGTGGTTTCGGTGTTTACCGTCGCGGGCTTCGGCTTCAACGGTAACGGCCAGAACAACGGCCTGGCATTCGTCAGCCTGAAAGACTGGGGTGAGCGCCCAGGGGCCGGGAACAAGGTCGAGGCGATCGCAGGCCGTGCCATGGGCGCGTTCTCGCAGATTAAAGAAGGCCTGGTGTTCCCGTTCAACCTGCCGGCGATTATCGAACTCGGTACCGCAACCGGCTTCGACTTCGAGCTGATTGACCAGGGCGGCCTGGGGCACGAGAAACTGACCGAAGCGCGTAACCAGCTGTTGGGCATGGTTGCTCAGCACCCGGACGTGCTGGTGGGCGTGCGCCCGAACGGCCTGGAAGATACGCCGCAGTTCAAACTGATCGTCGATCAGGAGAAAGCCAAGGCGTTGGGCGTCAGCATCACTACCATCAACAGCACGCTGAGCACCGCACTGGGTGGCTCGTACGTCAACGACTTCATCGACCGCGGTCGTGTGAAGAAGGTGTACGTACAGGCCGAGGCGCCGTTCCGTATGCTGCCGGAAGACATCAACAAGTGGTACGTGCGCGGTACCAGCGGCCAGATGGTGCCATTCTCCGCCTTCTCTTCGGCGAAGTGGGAATACGGCTCACCGCGTCTGGAACGCTATAACGGCTTGCCGTCGATGGAAATTCTGGGCCAGGCCGCACCGGGCAAGAGTACCGGTGAAGCGATGAACCTGATGGAACAGCTGGCGTCCAAACTGCCAAGCGGCATCGGTTACGACTGGACCGGCATGTCCTATCAGGAACGTCTGTCGGGCAACCAGGCGCCGGCGCTGTATGCCATCTCGATTCTGGTGGTGTTCCTGTGTCTGGCGGCACTGTATGAAAGCTGGTCTGTGCCGTTCTCGGTCATGCTGGTATTGCCGCTGGGGGTTATCGGTGCGTTGCTGGCCGCGACGATGCGCGGCATGAACAACGACGTGTACTTCCAGGTGGGGCTGCTGACCACCATAGGTCTGTCGGCGAAGAACGCCATCCTGATCGTGGAATTCGCCAAAGACCTGATGGAGAAAGAAGGCAAAGGCCTGATCGAAGCGACGTTGGAAGCGGTGCGTATGCGTCTGCGTCCAATCCTCATGACGTCTCTGGCCTTCATCCTCGGGGTTCTGCCGCTGGTTATCAGCAGCGGTGCGGGCTCCGGCGCACAGAACGCGGTAGGTACCGGCGTAATGGGCGGGATGATCACCGCCACCGTCTTGGCGATCTTCTTCGTACCGGTGTTCTTCGTGGTGGTTCGCCGCCGCTTCAGCAAGAAGAACGAGGACCTGGAACACAGCCATCCGGTAGAGCACCACTGATCGCTCAGTGATATGAGCTCCACCCGATAATCGAAAGGCCGCGCATGCGGCCTTTTTCTTTTGCTTCAGCTGCTTAATGCAAACCGTTCTCATTAATTCACTCTTGTGTGCAATTTGCGCTTGATCGCGATGCCAGGTCGGCGCATAATTAATGTTATAGTATAACATTACATGAGAGGGCCATTATGAAACCCGGCATCCATCCCGATTACCGCACCGTGGTGTTCCACGACGTCAGCGCCAACGCCTACTTCAAAGTGGGATCGACCATCAAAACCGATCGCACCATCGAGCTGGACGGCGAAAGCTGGCCGTATGTCACCCTTGACGTCTCTTCCGCTTCGCATCCGTATTACACCGGCAAGCAGAAAGACTATTCCAAAGAAGGCAGCACGGCGCGCTTCCAGCAGCGCTTTGGCCGCTTTATCGGCAATAAGTAACAAGGAAATCCCATGCAGGTATTGAGTTCATTGCGTTCGGCGAAAAATCGCCACCCGGATTGCAAAGTCGTGCGTCGTCGTGGCCGCATCTATGTGATCTGTAAAAGCAATCCGCGATTCAAAGCGGTACAGGGACGTAAGAAAAAGCGTTAACTCCCCAGTGTCATCTGTCGCCAAGCCCCGTTGCTGCTCAACGGGGCTTTTTTTATGGCGAGAAAGTGCCTGCAAGCCGTCCCCCGCCGGCAGGCGGGGGCGGAGATTACTTCATGCTGCTCAGCAGCGCGTCGACATTGTGCTTGAACGCCTGCTCATAGGTGGCCGCCGGGCCGCCCGCGCGGGAGAGCGCTTCAGGGTACAGCTCGCCGCCCGCCTTGGCGCCGGTGGCGGCGGCAATCTGTTTCACCAGCCGCGGATCGGTCTGATTTTCGATAAAGTAAGCGTTAACCTTTTCCTGTTTGATCTGCTTGATCAGGCCCGCCACGTCGCTGGCGCTGGCTTCAGCCTCGGTGGAAAATCCGACCGGGGCAAGGAAGGTGACGCCATACTCTTGCCCAAAGTAGCCAAAAGCGTCATGGCTGGTCAGCACCTTACGTTTCTGTGGCGGCACTGCGGCGAACTGGGTTTTGGCCCACAGGTCCAGCTTTTGCAACTGCTGAATGTATTCGGCTCCGCGCTGGCGAAAATAGTTGGCATCCTCGGGATCGGCGGCAATCAGGGCGTTCATCACGTTGGTGGCGTACTGCACGCCGTTTTTCATGCTGTTCCAGGCGTGGGGATCGGTAATCGGTTTGCCGTCCTCCTCCATCTGGCGGGTGCTGATCCCCTGTGAAGCGGTGATTACCTGCCCTTTATAACCCGAAGCGCTGACCAGGCGATCGATCCACCCTTCCAGCCCCAGGCCGCTGACGAACACCACATCAGCCTGAGCCAGCTTCTTGCCGTCCTGCGGCGAAGGTTCGAAACTGTGCGGATCGCCATCCGGCCCCACCAGCGTGCTGACCTTGACGTGATCGCCACCCACCTGTTTGACGATATCGCCCAGAATGGAAAAGCTGGCGACGGCGTCGACGGTCTTCGCCATCGCCCATGGGCTGGCCAGCAGAGCAGCAACCGCCAGCGATATAGGTAAACGTTTCATACTTTCTCCTTGCAAATGGCACTTCTCAACGGCGCGCGAAGGCGCAAATGCCTCCGCGCGTTCCAAACAGGATCGAGACGAAAAAGATGACGCTGGCGCTGAGCACGATCGCCGGGCCGGCAGGCAGCGACGCATAATAGGACCACACCAGCCCAATCAGGCTGGAAAGCGCGCCGATGCCCATCGCCACCGCCAGCGTCTGCGGCAGATTGCGCGCCCAGAAGCGCGCGCTGGCGGCGGGCAGCATCATCAGCCCCACCGACATCAGGGTGCCGAGGATCTGGAATCCCGCCACCAGATTGACCACCACCAGCGACAGAAACAGGCCGTGGATCAGCGCCAACCGGCGTGGGGCGTTGACGCGCAGAAAAGTCACGTCGAAGGATTCGATCACTAACGCGCGGTACAGCGCCGCCAGCGCCAGCAGCGAAACCGAGGCGATCGCACCGACCATCAGCATCGCCTGGGCATCCACCGCCAGGATCGAACCGAACAGCACGTGCAGCAGATCTACGCTGGAGCCACGCAGCGAGACCAGCGTGACCCCCAGCGCCAGTGAGCCCAGATAGAACCCGGCGAAGCTGGCATCCTCTTTCAGCGGCGTGCGGCGGCTCACCAGGCCGGACAGCATCGCCACCGCCAGTCCGGCGATAAAGCCGCCCACGCCCATCGCCACCAGCGACATGCCGGAGATCAGATAGCCGATCGCCGCGCCCGGCAACACCGCGTGGGATAACGCATCCCCCACCAGGCTCATGCGGCGCAACAACAGAAACACGCCCAGCGGGGCGGCGCTGAGCGACAATGCCAGGCACGCCATGAGCGCGCGGCGCATAAAACCGAAAGAGAGAAAAGGATCGATAAGCCCATGCCACAGCATCATGGCGCCACCGCCCGCAGATCCGGCTGCCGTTCGGCGACACGATACCTCGGCACCTGTTCCAGCACCCGCTCGGCCGCGCCCCAATGGCAAGCCTGTGGCGTCAGCAACAGCGCCTGTGGAAAATGCTCGGCAACCATCGACATATCGTGCAGCACGGCGATCACCGTTCTCCCCTGCCGATGCAGTTGCGCGATCGCCTGCAGCAAAATCTGCGTGGTGGCGCTGTCGATGCCGGTAAAAGGCTCATCCAGCAAAATCAGCGGCGCCTGTTGGACCAGCAGGCGCGCAAACAACACCCGCTGCAGCTGGCCGCCGGACAGTTCGCCCACCGGGCTACGCGCCAGCGCGCTCATGCCAACGTTCGCCAGCGCCTCATTGACCTGGCTCGCCGCACGCTTGTTCATGCCGCCGAACATGCCGCTTTGTGGCCAACAGCCCATCGCCACCAGATCGCTCACCGCGATGGGGAACTGCCGATCCAGCTCCGCCTGCTGCGGCAAATAAGCTCTGCGCGGTAGCTTTCCGCCGCTAAAACTCAGGCAGCCCCCCAACGGCGGCAACAATCCGGCGAAGGTTTTCAACAGCGTCGACTTACCTGCCCCGTTGACGCCCACCACTGCGGTTAACGATCCGGCGGTAAACTGCCCGCTCAGCGGCGGGAAAAGTGGCTTGGCCCCATAGCCTATCGCCAGCTGACGCAAGGTAATCATGGCAGTGACACCGCCCAGAAGATGCCGAGCCACAGCAGGGCCAGCAGCATAACGGCACCTGCGCAACGCGCGGCAGCGGAGGTGGTGAACAACGAATTCAGTGACGGCGCGGCGTCATGTTGCGAAGTGGGGGTCAATGTCGTGGCCAAAATGGTGAGTTAATAGTTATAATATAACATCACAACAACTACCGTATCTCAAGCTATGGCGCGACAATAATGCAACGGAACGTAACAGTCCCTCGCGCAGCGGATCTTCCCCCCATAACCCTCCCTTACCAAACCCAGGGATATTTCCGTTCGGTTGGAATGTTGGCGTAAGGTAAAGAACAGCGGTAAATCGAAAAATTTACCGACGAGGCCGGAAAAGGAGTAAGATAAGTAGATAACATTGTTGTTGGCCGAGATTAATGCTTGTTACCCTTGCCTGTAACCTGGAAGTCAACGCACTTTCTGTTAAAGAATTAAAGAAAGTGATTAATGACAATATAGCGGAGTTAGTGCCAGCGCTGACCAGCGGACTCAGCTTTTATTCTGAAAGCGCACGCTATGTCGAGGATTCATTAGAAATACTTGATATAGTGCAACAAGGTGACGGCGATTATTCAATGAGTTATCGCTATAAGTGGGGCATTTTTAATGCCTGCCTGGATATCAACAGCGAAGATATCATCAACGACAGCGTCCGGTTTCGAGTGACGGCGCGGGGTTTAATCTTCGATATCATTGATAACTCACGCCCATCAACTGCGGATGAATTGTAAGTTTACGTAATAACTACAGGCCAAACGCGAAAAAATGATTTATATTCATTTTACGGGAAGTTTATTTAACCACCGTTAAGCTGCCTCCGTTCATGATGTAAATCAGCTTACTCACATAGTGTTATCACACCGCAATTAAGACTTACGGAGGGGATGATATGGATGAGTATTCGCCTAAGCGACACGACATTGCTCAGCTCAAATTCTTGTGCGAAAATTTGTATGATGAAGGTATCGCCACCCTGGGAGACAGCCATCATGGGTGGGTCAACGATCCGACGTCCTCCGTCAACCTGCAGCTTAATGAGTTGATCGAACATATCGCTTCGTTTGTGATGAGCTATAAAATTAAATACATGGACGAATCTGACCTGTCGGAGTTAGTCGAAGAATATCTCGACGATACCTATACGCTGTTCAGCAGCTACGGTATCAATGATTCCGACCTGCGCCGCTGGCAAAAAACCAAGGCGAGATTATTCAGAATGTTCTCAGGAGAGGACATCTGTACGACAATGAAAACTTAGGGGATAATTATTCCCGAGCTATTTTACGGTTATTAAACTAAAGGCCACCATGACTAAAACCGACTATCTGATGCGTTTACGTAAATGCACCACGATTGATACTCTCGAACGTGTTATTGAGAAAAATAAGTACGAGCTGTCCGATGATGAACTGGAGCTGTTTTACTCAGCGGCCGATCACCGTCTGGCCGAGCTCACCATGAACAAACTGTATGACAAAATCCCCACCTCCGTTTGGAAATATGTCAGATAATCAGCCCCCCGACGCGTTGAGCCGATGCTTTTATCGGCTTCAATGGCCACGTTGAATGCGTACTTTTCCTATTGACAGTAAAACTTCATTTACGCTCCCTCTTTCGAAAATAATATTGCCCGGAAACAATTTTCTTTTTTAATCGAGGCAGGTTACCTCATCGCCCACCTCACTATGCCCGCTCCCCAGAACCGCTAATTCATTATCCAAAAGAATTGAGGGCGGGAAGAAATGAAATGCGTGTCGCTCTGCCTGATGGCAGAAATGGATAATAGATACGTGGAAGAGAGGTAACAAAAACGCGGATTGGCGAAGCCCAAATGGGTGGGGACCCTGCCAGCTACATCCCGGCACACACGTCACCTGCTGCGGCTGCTTCCTTCCGGACCTGACCGAGTTCACAAGTTAGTGTTGCGGGAGAACCAACAGGGCCCCCATTGACGGCTTCTGTACTCCGAAGCGGTGGGCATTATCGGCGATACCCTATCAAATAGCAAGCCAACCGGGACCAACCGCTGTTTTCTTACCCACCTGCGCTGTGGCACACTCTCCGCCTGGGTTTTGACTCGCGCAGGAACAGCAATATGCAACCAGAAGACGCCTCTTTCAGCCAGCGGGTATTCCACGTCGTGGCCGCCATTCCTTACGGCAAAGTCACCACCTACGGCGAAGTCGCCCGGCTGGCCGGCTCGCCGCGCGCCGCGCGTCAGGTCGGCGGCGTGCTGCGGCGTTTGCCGGAAGGCAGCACGCTGCCCTGGCACCGGGTGATCAACCGCCACGGACAGATATCGCAGCAGGGGGAGGATTTTCAACGGCAACGGCAGGCATTGCTGGCGGAGGGGATTATTTTCGGCCCGCACAGCACGGTCGATTTCGATCGCTACGGCTGGCGCTGGTAAAACAAAACAGCCTTTGGCCGAAGCGCAAAGGCTGTTGATTTCATCTTGCTGTACCGCAGTAAGATTACTGCATGGCGGTTGGCGCAGCCTGAATCGGCACACCCTGAACCGGAACCAGCAGCAGATCGGCACGGGTGCCGTTGCGGTTAACCACTTCCTGGATGGTGTCGGTAATAAACATCAGTCGCCCGTTGACCGTCACCGCCGCGCTCAGAATGATACGCGCATTCGGTTGGATGTCGGACGGGTTATACGGCAGCGTAAAGTTGAACGGCGCCTGTTGCCCTTCAGTGCGTACCGCGCGCTGTGCAATCACTTTGGACGGCGCATCCGCCAGCGAGGCGTCAGAGAGGGTGACCGTCAGCACGGCGTCCGGCGGCAGCGCAATGCGCTGACGTATATTAACCGAACCTGTCACCGCCGGGCCCTGAATCTGCGTTTGCGCAGCCGCCGGGTTACCGGCCGCCTGTGTAGGCACATCAGCACTCTTTTGCGCGCATCCTGCCAGCGTGATCGTCAGTGCCGCGGCACCGCCTACGATTTGCCAGAGTTTCATGGATCGGTCTCCTTTTTTATTATCAACATGTTGGTGGCTTTCACCACCTCACCTATTAAACCTAGCACAAAACACTGATAAATCCACTTTGCCCCGCCTATTAATCACTTAAACAGGCCAAGGCGCCCAGGATTAAGAGCATTCTCATCGGCCCTTTAACGCAAAATGTTGACGCCGCGCCGTGATATTCCGCACACTGCGCAAAATGATTATTAGAAAGGTAACAATTTTATGAGCCAGGCATTGCAAAACCTCCTCGATCTGCTGGATCTGGAGAAAATCGAAGAAGGGCTGTTCCGCGGCCAGAGTGAAGATCTGGGGCTGCGCCAGGTGTTCGGCGGACAGGTGGTCGGCCAGGCGCTGTACGCCGCCAAGCAGACGGTGCCTGACGAGCGCAGCGTGCATTCGTTCCACAGCTACTTCCTGCGCCCAGGCGACAGCAGCAAGCCTATCGTTTACGACGTGGAAACCCTGCGCGACGGCAACAGCTTCAGCGCACGCCGCGTCAGCGCCATCCAGCACGGCAAACCTATCTTCTATATGACCGCCTCCTTCCAGAGCCCGGAGGCAGGTTTCGAGCACCAGAACCTGATGCCGGACGTGCCGCCGCCGGAAGGGCTGTTGTCTGAATCAGAGATCGCCCAGAAGCTGGCGCATATGCTGCCGGAAAAAGTGCGCGAAAAATTTATCGGCCAGAAGCCGATCGAAATGCGCCCGGTGAAATTCCACAATCCGTTGAAAGGCAGCGTGGAAGAACCCCATCGCTACGTGTGGTTCCGCGCCAACGGCAGCATGCCGGACGATCAACGCATCCACCAATACCTGCTGGGCTACGCGTCGGACTTTAACTTCCTGCCGACCGCGCTGCAGCCGCACGGCGTCGGCTTCCTCGAGCCGGGCATGCAGGTGGCCACCATTGACCACTCCATGTGGTTCCACCGTCCGTTCCGCATGGATGACTGGCTGCTGTATGCGGTGGAGAGCTCCTCCGCCTCCGGCGCACGGGGCTTTGTACGCGGCCAGATCTATACCCGCGACGGCGTACTGGTCGCCACCACCGTGCAGGAAGGGGTGATTCGCCAGCGCGACGCCTGATCCGCAGCATAAAGAAAGGGGCGATGTTTCCATCGCCCCTTTTGGCTTCATCATTATTTTAGTCTTTAGCGCACTGCCCTGCTTCGAGTCTTATTGGTTGTAGGCGCTCTCGCCGTGACTGTTGACGTCCAGCCCCTCGCGTTCCTGCTCTTCCGGCACTCTCAGACCCACCATCGCTCCCGCGATCTTGAAGGCGATAAAGGCGACGACGCTCGACCATACCAGCGTGATCAGCACGCTCACCAGCTGGATCCAGACCTGATGGCCCATCGTCACCCCTTCGGCATAGCCGGTGCCGCCCAGTGAAGAGGCGGTGAACACCCCGGTCAGCAGACAGCCGACGATGCCGCACACCCCGTGTACGCCGAACACGTCGCAGGTGTCGTCCACTTTCAGCCATTTCTTCAGCGTCACTACGCCCCACAGGCCGGCGACGCCGCCCACCAGGCCGATGATCAACGCCCCGCCCACGCCCACGGTGCCCGCCGCCGGCGTCACCGCAACCAGCCCGGCGATCATGCCGGAGCAGGCGCCCAGCAGCGAAGGCTTGCCGCGCAGCACCCACTCGGCGAAGGTCCAGGAGAGAATGGCGCCCGCAGTGGCGACCACGGTATTGAGGAATGCCAGGGCCGCAATGCCGTTGGCCGCGCTGGCGGAGCCGGCGTTGAAACCGAACCAGCCGATATACAGGATGGACGCCCCGGTAAACACCATCGGCAGGTTGTGCGGTTTGAACGCCTCTTTACCGAAGCCGGCGCGCTTGCCGATCAGGTAGGCACCGATCAACCCGGCGCTGGCGGCGTTGATGTGCACCACGGTGCCGCCGGCGAAGTCCAATGCGCCGTCGGCGGCCAGGTAGCCGCCGCCCCACACCATGTGCGCAATCGGCAGATAAGACAGGGTGAACCATACGATCGCGAAGATCAGCACCGCCGAGAAGCGAATGCGTTCGGCGAAGCCCCCCACCACCAGCGCCACGGTAATGCAGGCGAAGGACGCCTGGAAGGCGACGTGGATCATCTGGCTGATGCTGCCGGTGACGCTGTCGATGCCGATGCCTTTCAGCATCGCCGTTTCGAACCCGCCAAACACCGCATTGCCCTCGCTGAACGCCAGGCTGTAGCCATACAACACCCACAGTACGCAGACCAGCGCGAAGGTGACGGTGACCTGCGTCAGCATCGACAGCACGTTTTTGCCGCGCAGCAGGCCACCATAAAACAACGCGATGCCCGGCAGCGTCATGAACAGCACCAACGCGGTGCAGATCATCATAAAGGCGTTGTCGGGCTTATCGGCGACCGCCGGGGCGGCCAGGGCCAAAGAAGGAACCAGGGTTACCGAACTCAGGCCCAACATGGATAACAGTCTTTTCATTATCAATCCATCCCCATCACTTAACTGAGTTCGCGGTTACAGTGCCGATTCGTCGGTTTCGCCGGTGCGAATGCGGATCACGCGTTGCAACTCGGCAACGAAAATTTTGCCGTCGCCGATTTTGCCGGTGTAGGCGGCTTTGCTAATCACATCAACCACTTCATCCAACTGATCGTCGGCAATGGCGATATCGATTTTAACCTTGGGCAGGAAGTTGACGTTATACTCGGCGCCGCGATACAGCTCGGCATGCCCCTTCTGGCGGCCAAAGCCCTTCACTTCGGTTACGGTCAACCCCTGAATGCCCACGGAGGACAGAGCCTCGCGCACGTCCTCCAGCTTGAACGGTTTGATTACCACGGTCACCAGCTTCATATTGCCCCTCCACGAATTAAGCCCAAACTCACCCCTGGTACGCGTCATATGTAGCAAGGGCTGTGCCATATTTAATTTTGCATGGTGATTCAGTGGATTAGCGGGTACGCGGGCACCATCAGGCCCCGTCGCCGTACCGATACCTTAAATTGATTAAATATCGCGCACTAATTTGGTGCGCATCGCGTCGAAAAAGTGCAGAAAGGGGGCGTGATGCAGGCGGGTTGCCTGCTTGTGGTGCGAGGGAAAGAAAGAAGGGCCGCGATCGCGGCCCATGTTCAGGCGGGTTGGCTCTCTTCGCGCACCGCTTCCGCCAGCTGCTCGCCCGCCAGCTGCAGCTGGTACATCTGGTAGTAGCGCCCCTGCTGCGCCAGCAGCTGCTGATGGTTACCCTGCTCTACCGCCTGGCCGCGATGCAGCACCAGGATGGAATCGGCATCGACGATGGTCGACAGCCGGTGGGCGATCACCACCAGCGTGGTGTGCTCGCGGATCGCACGCAACGCGCGCTGGATCGCCTGTTCGGTGCCCGAGTCGATGTTGGCGGTCGCCTCGTCGAGGATCAGGATCTGCGGCGCCTGCACCAAGACCCGCGCCATCGCCAGCAGCTGTTTCTGCCCGACCGACAGGTTATTGCCCTGCTCCCCCAGCCGGGTGTGAATACCCTGCGGGAAGCCGCGCACCAGATCCGCCAGCTGCACCGTTTCCAGCGCCCGCCACACGGCGTCTTCCTCGATGTTGCGCCCCAACGTGACGTTGGCCAGCACCGAATCGGCGATCACCACCGGATCCTGCTGCACCATCGCCACGCCCTGGCGCAGCGTGCGGTGCGACAGGCTGGATAGCGGGCGGCCATCGAGGCGCACTTCCCCTTCGCTGACCGGGTAATAGCCCATCAGCAGGTTGGCTAAGGTGCTCTTGCCGCTGCCGGTATGCCCAACCAGCGCCACGAAGCCGCGCGAAGGCACCGCCAGCGAAATGTGCTGCAGCACCTTTTTGTCCGCGCGGTAAGCGAAGCTCAGATCGGTGATGTCGATGCGGCCACCGGCCAACGGACGATCGTCGGCGCCGTAACTCTGCTGGCTGCGATCCATCAGCTCGAAAATGCGTTCGCCGGCCACTACCGCCTGCTGCAGGATCGATTGCTGCGACGTGAGCTCGATCAGCGGTTCGTTCAGGCGCCCCAGGTAGTTGATGAAGGCGTAGAGCACGCCGACGCCAATCACCCCCTCGCCGCTGAAGCCGAACAGCATCAGCAATCCGCACAGCACCAGCGCCGAAAACAGGCTGAGCAGCGGCCGCAGCAGGAAACCGTCGAGCCGCAGGGTCTGCATGCGCGCCAGATAGTGCGACTGGCTGGCGGCGCTCATGCGTTCGCCGAAGCGCACCTGCTGGCGGAACTGCTGAATCACGCCCATGCCGTTGATCACTTCGTTGAAGCCGTCGTTGATGTCCGCCAGATAGCTGCGCACCCGTCGCACGATCGGTGTGCTGTAGTATTGATAGATGCCCATCACCACGAACACCGCCGGGAAGATGCAGACCGCCACCAGCGCCATGCGCCAGTCGAGGCTGAACATCGCCACCAGCATGGTGCCGATCAGCGCGGCGCTTTTCAGCACCGTGGAGACCACCATCACGTACAGATCCTTGATCACCTCGGTGTCGTTGGTGACGCGCGAGATCAATTGCCCGACCGGCTGCGTATCGAAGGCGCTGAGCGGCTGGCGCAGCGCGGCGTCCATCACGTCGGTGCGCAGCCGCTGCACCACGCCCACCGCCGCCTGGTTGAACAGCAGCGCCTGAAAGTAGTGCAGCGCCGCCGCCAGCAGCTCCAGCAGAATGTAAGCCGCCGCCAGCCCGCCGACGATCATCAGCGGCAGTTGTCCTTTGGCGACGTAGTTATCGATAAAATAGCTCACCAGGATCGGCCCGGCGACTTCCGCCGCCGCCGCTATCCACAGCATCAACACCGCCAGCCCCAGCGGTTTGCGGTACGGCGAGCCGTAGGCCAGCAGCCGCTTCAGCGTCGGCCACAGCTTTTGCACTTTATTCATCGGCCAACGCCTCCTCGCCGTTTTCCGGCGCTTCGTCCAGCGCCGCTTCCAGCTGCTGATAACGGTACATATCGCGATACCAGCCCGGCTGCGCCGCCAGCGCAGCCGGATCGCCGCGCTGGGCAACGCCACCGTGCTGCATCACCAGGATCTCGCTGGCTTCAGTCAATGCCGACAGCCGGTGCGCGCTGATGATCACCGTGCGATCTTGCCCCCAGCTGCGCAGGTTATGCAGGATCTGGTGTTCGGTACGGCCGTCCACCGCCGACAACGCGTCGTCGAGGATCAGGATCTCCGCATCCAGCAGCAGCGCACGCGCAATGGAGATACGCTGTTTCTGCCCACCCGACAGCATCACGCCGCGCTCGCCCACCTCGGTGTCATAGCCCTGCGGCAGCCGCAGAATGTCCTCATGAACGCTGGCCAACCGCGCCGCCTGTTCGATCTGCGCCTGCGTCGCGCCCGGATGGCCCAACGCGATGTTGTTCGCCACGGTATCGGAGAACAGGAACGGCGTTTGGCTCACCACCGACAGCCGCGAACGCCAGTCGTCGAGTTTGACCTGCGGCAACGGCAGGCCGTGATAGCGGATCTGCCCTTCGTTGACATCGAACTGGCGCTGAATTAGCGACAGTAATGTCGATTTACCGGCCCCGGTCGGCCCGCACAGCCCCAGCATTTGCCCCGGCTTTAGCGTCAGCGTCACGTCATGCAGCGCCGGGCGCGGGTTTTCCGGGTAGTGGAACGCGCGGATATCCACGTCCAGCACGCCGCGCCCGGCCGGCAGCGCCTGCGGGCCGTCCTGCACCGCCGGAGCCTCGTCGAGCAGGCTGCGGATGCGGCTGTAGGCCGCGCTGCCGCGCTCGACGATGTTGAACATCCAGGCCAGCGCCAGCATCGGCCAGATCATCAGGCCGAGATACATCACAAAGCTGGTCAGTTGCCCGAGCGTCAGCGAACCGTTCACCACCATCCAGCTGCCACCGCCGATGGCCAGCAGGTTAGAGGCGCCGATGGCGATATAAATGGTCGGATCGAAGCGTGCATCCACCCGCGCCACGTGCATGTTCTTGGCGCCGGTCTGCGCCGCGACTTCGGCGAAGCGGTTGGATTGGTGATCTTCCAGCCCGAAAGCCTTGATCATGCGGATGCTGGTCATGCTTTCCTGCGCCTGATCGTTCAGGCTGGAAAACGCCGCCTGCGCCGATTTAAAGCGCTGGTGCAGCTGGTCGCCGTAATATTTGATGGCGATCGCCATCAGCGGCATCGGGATCAATGCCAGCACCGTCAGCTGCCAGCTGATTTGGGTGCTCATCACCACCAGCACCACCAACCCCATCACCAGCGAATCCACCAGCGTCAGCACGCCTTCACCGGCGGCGAACACCACGCGGTCCACGTCGTTGGTGGCACGCGCCATCAGATCGCCGGTGCGGTGGCGCAGGTAGAACGCCGGGTTTTGCCGGCTGAGCTGGCGGTAAAAGTTTTCGCGCAGCTCGACCGCCAGCTGATAGGACGCGCCGAACAGCAACACCCGCCACACATAGCGCAGCAGGTAAACGACGATCGCGGTGCCGATCATCAGCCCGAGCCAGGCCATCAGCACGCCGGTAGACATTTGTTTTTCGGTGACGCCGTCCACGATGATGCCGACCAGCTTAGGCGGCAGCAGTTGCAGGATGGCGATGACGATCAGCAGCACCACCGCCCCGAGGTAGCGGCGCCACTCCCGGCGGAAGTACCAGCCGATTTGAGCAAATAATCTCACGCAGTTTGATTCCAGGGTTTTATGGGATTTGTCTCTTTTTCTGCTTCAGCAGAGCAGGATACCACCGTTGAGCCGCCCGTCCGGTGAACTTTTCACTCCGGCACCGGCAGCGCGGTGGTGTATTTGATTTTTTCCATGGCAAAGCTCGAGGTGACGTCGATGAGGCCCGGTACGCCGTTCACCAGGCGCTTGTAAAAACCGTCGTAGCTTTTCATGTCCGCCACTTCGACCTGCATCAGGTAGTCGTACTCCCCCGCCATGCGGTAGAACGCCAGCACCTCGGGCATCTGGCTGGTCAGCTGCACAAACGCCTGATACCACTCGCTGCTGTGCTGCTGGGTCTTGATCAGCACGAACGCCGTCAGCCCCAGGCCGAGCTTTTCGTTATCCAGCAAGGCCACCCGGCCGCGGATATAACCCTCGTCTTCCAGGCGCTTCAGCCGTTTCCAGCACGGCGTCGAGGTCAAATTGACCGCATCGGCCAGCGCCTGCAGCGACTGGGTGCAGTCTTGCTGCAGCATGCACAGCAGCTTACGGTCTGTTTTATCTAACATAGCGGCAACCAGGAGAAAAATTTTCTCTCATTAGGCGATTAAACAGGGAAAATAGCAATCCTTTTTTCCTGCCGACAGGCTATGCTACGCCATAAACCTGCCCCCTATTCTGAGGCCAAATCATGACAAACTCTTGGGTAAAATATGCTATCGGTGAAATAGAAGCGGATTTTCAGCGCTCCGCCGATACGCACCTGATTCGCCTGAACCTACCGGCATTTCCCGGCATTTGCCTGTATCTGAAGGATGAGAGCACCCACCCGACCGGCAGCCTGAAACACCGTCTGGCGCGCTCGCTGTTCCTTTACGGCCTGTGCAACGGCTGGATCACCGAGAACACCACCATCATCGAGGCCTCTTCCGGCAGCACCGCGGTGTCCGAAGCCTACTTCGCTCGTCTGATCGGCCTGCCGTTCATCGCAGTGATGCCGTCCTGCACCGCACGCCGCAAGGTGGAGCAGATCGCCTTTTACGGCGGCCGCTGTCACTTCGTCGATCACGCCGCCCAGATCTACGCCGCCTCCGAACAGCTGGCGAAAGAGCTGAACGGCCACTATATGGATCAGTTCACCTACGCCGAGCGCGCCACCGACTGGCGCGGCAACAACAACATCGCCGACAGCATCTTCCGCCAGATGGCGCGCGAACCCTTCCCGGTGCCGAAACACATCGTGATGAGCGCCGGCACCGGCGGCACCTCCGCCACGCTGGGGCGCTACATCCGCTATCAGGGGCACGACACCCAATTGACAGTGGTCGATCCGGAAAACTCAGTGTTCTATGACTGCTTCCACCACGGCGATCGCACCCTGATCGGCAGCTGCGGCAGCCGTATCGAAGGCATTGGCCGCCCGCGCGCCGAGCCGTCGTTCATCCCGTCGGTGGTCGACAACATGCTGCGGGTGCCGGATGCCGCCAGCGTCGCCACCATTCACTGGCTGGAAGGCGTGCTCGGCCGCAAGGTTGGCGCCTCCACCGGCACCAACGTCTGGGGTGCGCTGCAGTTGGCGAAACAGATGCGGGAAAACGGCGAGCAAGGATCGATCGTCACCCTGCTGTGCGACAGCGGCGAGCGTTATCTGGATACCTATTACAACCCGGAATGGGTCAGCAATAACATCGGCGATTTGCAGCCGTATCTGGCGCAGCTGGCGGATTTATAACGTCAAGCTCCGGATAAAAAAAAGCCGGGTAGTCATACCCGGCCGGCTGTAAGGAGAACCTCATTCTTCGGGGGAATAGGTGAGGCAAGGTGAACGCAGCCAATGTTGTAAATAGTGGGCCACCGCCTGCTGTTGGCAATGGCCGATAACCGGTAGTTGCGGCAGCAGGGATTTCAGCTGCGGCAGGGCGTTGCCCATCACCACGCCGTGCCCCACCGCCCCCAGCATCTCTTTGTCGTTCATCGCGTCGCCGAACGCCATGCAGTCGGCCATCGTCAACCCCAGATGGCGGCTCAGCCGGTCCAGCGCCGTGCCCTTGTTGCAACCGAGCGGCAGCACCTCCAGGCAGTCGTAGGCGGAAAAGCACAGGTCTGCCTCGTCACCCAGCTGCGCCCGCAGCTGCACTTGCAACGCCAGCAGCTCCTCGTGGGGCGCGACAAAGCACACTTTGCTGTTGCCGAACGCCGGCAGGCGGCGTACGTCGGCCAGCTGAAAACGAAAGCCGCTCAGGTGGTGCGCCCGCAGCATCTCTTCCGGCACGGGAAACTCGGTCAGCCAACCTTCGTCGCGGAACACATGCATGCTGGCGCGGGTGTGCCAATGATGATGCAGCACCTCTTCGGCGACCGCCGCCGGCAAATCGGTGGCGTGCAGCTGTTGGCCACGGTTGTCATACACTCGCGTGCCATTGCCGGTGATCAGGTAACCCTGCAGCCCCAGTTGCGCCATGATCGGTTGCGCGTCGAGGTAGTGCCGCCCAGTGGCGAACGTCACCACCATCTCCCGTTCCACCAACTGGTTCAGCACCGCCAGCGTTTCCGGGCCAACCCGGTGATCCGGCATCAACAGCGTGCCGTCCATATCGAAAGCTGCCAGGCGATACATAAAGACCTCTTGAATGTGAACGCGATTACAATCAATGCAGTATGGGATGGTATTTACGGAAGTAATAGTGAACAATTTGAGAAAACTGTTCCGGATTTCTGCCCATGCGCCTGGTTCACCGTCTCAGCCAATATCAACGCCTGTACCAACAGCTCGGCAGCGCGCCGGTCGCCGTGACCATCGGCGAGCTGGCGGCGATGTTCTACTGCAGCGAACGGCACGCCCGCACGCTGGTGCAACAGCTGCAGGATCAGGGCTGGCTGAGCTGGCATTCGCAACCCGGACGCGGCAAACGCGCCCGCCTGCACTGCCTGAAAACCCCGGATGAACTGCGCGCGCAGCTGCTGCAACAGCTGCTGCAACAGGGCAACCATCAAGGGGCGCTGGAGATGGCGCAGCTCGATCCGCAGCACCTGCAGGATCTGCTCAGCCCGCACCTCGGCGGGCAATGGCAGGCCGGCAGCCCGACGCTACGCATTCCCTATTACCGCACGCTGGAAACGCTCGACCCGCTCACGCTGACCGGCCGCGCCGAGCAACATCTGGTATCGACCCTGCACGCCGGGCTGACACGCCTGATGACCGGTAACCCGGAACCGCAGCCCGATCTGGCGCACCACTGGCAGATTGGCGAGCACGGCCTGCGCTGGCGCTTCTTTCTACGCAGCCAGCTGCGCTGGCACAACGGTGAATCGCTGACCGGCCAACAGCTGCTGCAAACGCTGGAAAAACTGCAGCGCCACCCGCGCAGCCAACCCAGCCTGGCCAACGTCGCGCACATCAGCCTGCCGCATCCGCTGTGCATCCAGTTCGATCTGCACCTGCCGGACTACTGGTTGGCCCACCGGCTGGCGGAGCTGCCTTGCCTGATGACCCACCCGGAGCTGCCGGCCATCGGCGCCGGCCCGTTCAAGCTGACGTTGAATGAGCCGCAGTTGGTGCGGCTGGAACAGCACGCCGGTTACCACCTGCAGCATCCGTATCTGGACACCATCGAATACTGGATCACCTCCGACCTGCACATCGCCGGCGCCGACACCAGTTGCCAGCATCCAGTGCGCATCACCATCGGTCAGCAAGACGATTTGGCGCAGGCCCGGCCGGTGCAGCGCAGCATGAGCCTGGGCTGGTGTTATCTGGCGCTGAACCTGCGCCACGGCGTGCTGAGCGAGGCCCAGGGGCAAAAGCTGCTGATGCTGATCCAGCAGTCCGGCCTGCTAAGCCATCTGCCAATCCCCAACAGCGTGATCACCCCCAGCCATGAAATGCTGCCCGGCTGGCGTATTCCCAGCCAACGGATTGAGGAGGACGTCACTCTGCCCGCCCGGCTGACGCTGCTGTATCGGCCGCCGGTCGAGTTGGAAACGGTGACGGTCGCACTGCAGCGGTTGCTCGCACAGCACGGCTGCGAGCTGGAGGTGCGCTACTATGCCGGCAAGCGCTGGCAAAGCGAAGCGCAGATCGCCCAGGCCGACCTGCTGCTGGCGGACAACCTGATCGGCGAGGCGCCGGAGGCGACGCTGGAGAGCTGGCTGCGGCAGGATACGCTGTGGCGCGGCATCCTGACGGAAAGCCGCTGGCAGCAGCAACAGGAGACGCTGCGGCAGATCCAGCAGCTGCAGGCGCAGCAACCGCGCTTCGAGCGGCTGCAGGCCTATTATCAACGGCTGATGGCCGCCGCCATCATCACGCCGCTGTTTCACTACCAGTATCAGATCAGCGCGCCGCCGCGCATGCATGGCGTGACGCTGACCGCCCACGGCTGGTTCGATTTTTGCCAAGCGTGGCTGCCGCCGCCGGTGGACGATGCCCCGGCCTGAGCCGAACCGCCCTGCGCCTGACGGCCCTTTCTGCTACTATTGTCGCCGCAACGCAATTTTATCCTGCCGCCCGAATGTGTATCGGGAGAGGCCAAAGCCCAAAAAGGTGATTTTATGAAGCGCGCGGTTGTCGTTTTCAGCGGTGGACAAGACTCCACGACCTGCTTGATCCAGGCATTGCAACAGTATGATGAAGTTCACTGCGTCACGTTCGATTACGGCCAGCGCCATCGCGCCGAGATTGAAGTGGCTCAGGAGCTGTCGGTGGCCCTCGGCGCCAAGGCGCACAAGGTGCTGGACGTAACGCTGCTCAATGAACTGGCCGTCAGCAGCCTGACGCGCGACAATATTCCGGTTCCCGCTTACGATCCTAATCAGAAAAATGCGCTGCCGAGCACCTTCGTGCCGGGCCGCAACATCCTGTTCCTGACGCTGGCGGCGATCTACGCCTACCAGGTGGAAGCGGAAGCGGTGATCACCGGCGTGTGTGAAACCGATTTCTCCGGCTATCCGGATTGCCGCGACGAGTTCGTTAAAGCGTTGAACAAGGCGGTGACGCTGGGCATCGCCCGCGATATCCGCTTCGAAACGCCGCTGATGTGGCTGAACAAGGCCGAGATCTGGGCGCTGGCGGATTATTACCACCAACTGGATCGCGTGCGCCAGGATACGTTGACCTGCTACAACGGTATCAAGGGTGACGGCTGCGGCGAATGTGCCGCCTGCAACCTGCGCGCCAATGGCCTGATGCAGTACCGGGCCAACCAGGCGGAAGTGATGGCGGCGTTGAAACAGAAGGCCGCTCTGGCCTGAGGCAGTGACGGTGGCAGCCACTGCCACCCGTGAGCTTACTGCAGATTATCCTTCGGCGTGAGCACCTCCAGGTGCTCACGCAATTCTCCTTCGATCGGCAGCGCACGCTGCGTTTTCAGATCGACACACACGAAAGTCAGCAGCGCGTCGGCCACCGGCGTCCCCGCCGGATCCTGCGTCACCTTTTGGCTCAGCACCCCACTCTTGCCGTTGAGCTGCACCATCTGGCTGTCGATACGCAGCTTATCCCCCAATACCGCCGGGCTGCGGTAATTGATATTGATGTTCACCACGATGAAGGCGATGTTGTTTTCCGTCATCCAGCGGAATCCGGCCTCGTTCTCCAGCCATTCCCAGCGCGCCTCTTCCAGAAACTCCAGATAGCGGGCGTTGTTAACGTGCTGGTAAACATCAAGGTGATAACCGCGAACTTTGATAAAGGTTTGCATAGGGAACGATCGCTCCTGCCTGGTGATTACAGAAAAAGGGAGCCGCGGCGGCTCCCTCGCCCGTTTGGTCAATGCGCCAAACTGGTAAGACCTGTAAAATGTAGCAGAGGAGTCACGGCCTCAGCGGCATTTTGCCACGCAGCCGCGACCGGGATCACATTTTCAGCCGGGTGCGGTTCTTCTCAAACAGCGCCGGCCCGATGCCCGGCACCTCCTGTAACTGCTCAACCTGGGTGAACGGCCCGTTCTGCTCGCGGTAGCGCACGATGCCTTCCGCCTTCTTCAGACCGACGCCGCTCAAGGCGGCGGCCAGCTGTTCGGCGGTGGCCTGATTGATGCTGACCGCCGCCTCTTCGGTTGCCTTGGTCATCACCGATTGCCCGCCATTGCTCGCTGGTGTTGAGAGCATCGGCGCCTCGGTTTTATCCAGCGCGACGGCCGGCCCCGCCAGGCACAACAGCAGCGCGGTCAGCGCAGCTTTAATGTGATGCTGATAACCTGATAACGCTGATTTTTTCTCTGTATGTTGCATGCTGTATCCTCCTTGTGTGTGACAGCATGGCTACCTTGCCGCGGCGGCGGATATTCAGCAATCGGCCGATATCAGATATGGAAAAGGCCGCGAAAGCGGCCTTTGTTTGTTGCACTGCGTTGCAGAAAAATGCGGCGATTACTGCGGCTGTTGCTCAGCGGCGCCCATTTTGATCTTGGCTTCTTTACGCAGGCTCGCCAGCAGCGAATCGAAGGAAACGCCGGTCGCGCCCTCTTCCATCTTGCCGACGAAGGTTTTCATTTCGTCTTCCGGCAGCGTGCCTGGCTTCACCGCATCGAGTGCGATCAGCACCACGTTATCCTGGCGATCCTGCGACATGCCGTACACCGGTTTGCCGTCCTGCGGGTGCGGCAGCGCGAACACGCTCTCCACCAGCTGGCTGTCTTCCGGCGCGCGCGCCATCTTCTGCACGGCGCCAAAGCTCAGGCCGGCGGCTTTCATCGCCTCATCGCCCTTGCCCTGCTTCAACTCAACCAGCAGCTTCTCGCCCTGCAGCTTCGCTGCCTGCAGCGCCTTGTTGCGCTTCACCAGCTCAGCCACGCGATCTTTCACCTGGTCGAACGGTTCGATGCCTTCCGGCTTGTGGCCGCTCACGCGCACCACGAAAGCGCGGTCGCCGTCTACGGTGATCACGTCGGAGTTGCTGCCCGGCGCGCCGTTCTCGCCGATCAGCGAGCCGTCGAAGATCGCCTGCACGACCGGCTTGAAGTTCAGCGCGGCAGGAATGTTGTCACGGGTGAACCAGTCGCTTTGCGCCGCTTTCACGCCGGCCGCTTCTTCAGCCGAGGCCAGAGATTCGTTGTCGCTGGTCGCCGCTTCGCTCACCTTCTGCTGCAGCGCGTAATACGCGTCTACCGCTTTCTCCTGCTGCACCTGCTTGGCGATGGCGTCATGCACTTCGCTCAGCGGCTTCACTTTTTCAGGTGCGATATCGTTCAAACGCACGATCAGGTAGCCGACGGAAGATTTCACCACGCCGGACAGTTGCCCTTTCTCGGTCAGGTTAGCCTGCTTCAGCTCGTCGGCGGTGGTTTCCGGCTCCAGCCAACCCAGCTCACCGCCGGTACGGCGTGAGATGATGTCGGTGGATTTCTCTTTCGCCAGGGTGGCGAAATCGGCGCCCTTCTTCAGCTCGTCCAGCACCGCGTTGGCTTCCGCCTCGGTTTTCAGCTGGATCACGCTGTAGTTTTTACGCTCCGGCTGGCCGTAGCTGCTCTTGTGCTGGTCGTAGTAAGCGCTGATGTCCTCTTCGCTCACTTTCACCTTGTCCTGCATGGACGCGGCGTCCAGCGGGATATAGCTCACCTTCACCTGCTCAGGCGCGATGAAGCTGTTCTTGTTCTGATCGTAATACGCCTTCAGTTCGTCGTCGCCGGCGCTCTGTTTCGTTTGCAGCGCTTTCAAATCGATGGTCGCCAGGCGCACGTCGCGCTCCTGCAGCACCAACGCTGCCATGGCTTGCGATTCGGACGGCAGCACGAAGCCGGAGTCGCCGAAGGCCTGGATCACCTGCTGATTGACCAACTGCTGGCGCATCGACTGCGCGAAGTTGTCAGCGGTGTAGCCCATGCGGCCGATCAGATCGAGGTATTTGGCGTTATCGAACTGGCCATTGGTCTGGAAGTAAGGCGCCTTGCGGATGGCGTCCTTGATCTGATCGTCGCTGACCGCCAGGCCCAGCTTCTTGGCGTACTGGTCGAGCAGCATGTTGTCGATCAACTGGGACAACACCTGACGGCGCATCTGCTGCATGTAGCCTTCGTTGCCGGCCAGCGCAGAGAACTGGTCACCCAGCTGCTGCTGCATGCGGCTACGCTCGCTTTGGAAAGCCTGTTCCAGCTGAGCGCGTTCGATCGTCTGACCATTTACTTTCGCAGCATAATCGCCGGAGCCGCCGATCAGGTAGTTACCCACCCCGGTCAGAACGAATGACAGGATGATCAGGGCCAGGATGATTTTGAGCACGACGTGATTAGCAGCCGCGCGTAAATTGTCCATCATAGTGTGACAACACTCCGCTGTGATGTGGATTAACAACCCTTGTGCAGGCGCGTTCCCTGCGACAAAAATAAAAAAAGCGCATCAATCCGATGCGCCTTGTATCTTACCTTACCAGCACCGCTGCGTCAGGTGATTGTTTATTACAAAACCCTGTTACGCTAAACGGTTAGACGCTAAATCAGTTTACAGCGTCTTTCAGCGCTTTCCCTGCACGGAAGGCCGGTACTTTGGCTGCCGCGATTTTGATCTCTTTACCGGTCTGCGGGTTACGGCCGGTACGAGCCGAACGTTCACGCACGGTGAAGGAACCGAAACCTACCAGAGCCACGTCATCCCCTGCTTTCAGAGAGTCGGTAACGGAAGCGATTACTGCGTCTAAAGCACGTCCCGCTGCCGCTTTGGAAATATCAGCACCTGCGGCAATCTTGTCGATCAGTTGTGACTTATTCACTCTATCATCCCCTCTAGAATTCTATCGTCGCACCGAAAAATCCCTACGGTTGCGACAGCGCAGCTGTTATATCAATCCCATCGAACCTTGACAAGCCACCGACTGGGTGGCAAAACGCCGGCCGACAGAGATCTAACTTAGCGGTACAAAAAAATACTGGCAAGTCCGAAATGGCTTGCCAGTATAAGTTTTATCAATGGTTTTTGCGATTCGTCACTATTTTGCCGCTACCGGCAGTGCGCCGAAGGCCGGGTTTTGCAACGCAATGTTCAAAACTTCATCGATTCGCTGCACCGGATGAATCTCCAGATCGGCGATAACATTGTCCGGAATCTCTTCCAGATCGCGCTTGTTCTCGTAAGGGATCAGCACGGTTTTGATGCCGCCGCGATGCGCCGCCAACAGCTTCTCTTTCAGGCCGCCGATCGGCAACACCTGACCGCGCAGCGTGATCTCGCCGGTCATCGCCACATCGGCGCGTACCGGGTTGCCGGTCAGGCAGGAGACCAGCGCGGTGCACATCGCGATACCGGCGCTCGGGCCGTCTTTCGGCGTCGCCCCTTCCGGCACGTGTACGTGGATGTCGCGTTTCTCGTAGAAATCGGCGTTGATGCCCAATTTCTCCGCGCGTGCGCGCACCACGGTCAGCGCCGCCTGAATCGATTCCTGCATCACTTCACCCAGGGAACCGGTATAGGTCAGCTTGCCTTTGCCCGGCACGCAGGCGGTTTCGATGGTCAGCAGATCGCCGCCCACTTCCGTCCACGCCAGCCCGGTGACTTCACCCACGCGGTTTTCGGTATCCGCACGGCCGTAATCGACGCGCTGCACGCCCAGGTAATCCTTCAGGTTGTCGCCGTTGATCTCGATATGCTTGAGCTTCTTGTCCATCAGCAGCGTTTTCACCGCTTTACGGCACAGCTTGGAGATTTCACGCTCCAGGCTACGCACCCCGGCTTCGCGGGTGTAGAAGCGAATGATGCCGATGATGGCGCTGTCGTCGACCGTCAGCTCGCCTTTTTTCAGCGCGTTGCGCTCAAGCTGCTTCGGCAGCAGGTGCTGCTTGGCGATGTTGAGCTTCTCGTCCTCGGTGTAACCCGACAGGCGGATCACTTCCATACGGTCCAACAGCGGCGCAGGAATGTTCATCGAGTTCGAGGTGGCGACGAACATCACGTCGGACAGATCGTAATCCACTTCCAGGTAGTGGTCGTTGAACGCCACGTTCTGTTCCGGATCCAGCACCTCCAACAGAGCGGAGGCCGGATCGCCGCGCATGTCGGAAGACATCTTGTCGATCTCATCCAGCAGGAACAGCGGGTTCTTCACCCCAACCTTGGCCATCTTCTGGATCAGTTTGCCCGGCATCGAACCGATGTAGGTACGACGGTGACCGCGGATTTCCGCTTCGTCACGCACGCCGCCCAGCGCCATGCGCACGTACTGGCGACCGGTCGCTTTGGCGATCGACTGCCCCAGCGAGGTTTTACCCACGCCCGGCGGCCCCACCAGACACAGGATCGGCCCCTTGATCTTGCTGACGCGGCTCTGCACCGCGAGGTACTCGAGGATGCGATCCTTGACGCGCTCCAGGCCGTAGTGATCGGTATCGAGCACTTCCTGCGCCTTGTTCAGGTCTTTTTTCACCTTGCTGCGCGCATTCCACGGCACCTGCAGCATCCAGTCGATGTAACCGCGTACCACAGTCGCTTCCGCCGACATCGGCGACATCATCTTCAGCTTTTGCAGTTCCGCTTCGGTTTTCTCGCGCGCCTCTTTCGGCATTTTCGCCGCATCGATCTTGCGCTTCAGCGCTTCGTGCTCGTCCGGCGCGTCGTCCATCTCGCCCAGTTCTTTCTGAATCGCCTTCATCTGCTCATTCAGATAGTACTCGCGCTGGCTCTTCTCCATCTGCTTCTTGACGCGATTGCGGATGCGTTTCTCGACCTGCAGCAGGTCGATCTCCGATTCCATCATCGCCATCAGGTATTCCAGACGTTCGGTGATGTCGGACATCTCGAGCACCGACTGCTTGTCGCTGAGTTTCAGCGGCATATGGGCGGCGATGGTGTCCGCCAGGCGCGCGGCGTCGTCGATGCTGTTCAGTGAAGTCAGCACCTCCGGCGGGATTTTTTTGTTCAGCTTGATATAGCCTTCAAACTGATTGATCGCAGTGCGCACCAGCACTTCCTGCTCGCGCTCGTCGATCGCCGGCGACTCAAGGTATTCCGCCTGCGCGGCGAAATGCTCACCGCTGTCGGACAGCGTAGTGATGCGCGCGCGCTGCAGCCCCTCGACCAGCACTTTTACCGTGCCGTCCGGCAGCTTCAGCATCTGCAGGATCGACGCTACGGTGCCAACCGAGAACAAGTCGTTAATGCCAGGTTCATCCGTTGAGGCCTCTTTCTGTGCCACCAGCATGATCTTCTTATCGTGATCCATTGCGGCTTCGAGGCACCGAATCGATTTTTCCCGGCCAACAAATAACGGGATCACCATGTGCGGATAAACCACCACGTCGCGCAATGGCAGAACGGGGATTTCAATGCGTTCGGAACGCTCAGGGTTCATAGAGCTCTCTCTTAGTTTAATTTCCGCCAGGTTGAGGGGGAATCTCATGAGACGCAAGCATCTAACGTTTCATAAAATCTGGTTAATGAGTATATGGGGATGAATCGCTTACATTCAACGGCAAGAATGCAGGAAAAAGAAATGGGGGATGAAATCCCCCATTTTGCTGATAACGCTCTGGTTTGACTGGCTAATTATTCGCCAGACGCCTGGGCTTCCGGCTTGCCGTAAATCAGCAGCGGCTTGGATTGGCCGGCGATGACCGACTCGTCGATCACCACTTTGTCTACGCTGTCCATCGATGGCAGATCGTACATGGTGTCGAGCAGCGCGCCTTCCACGATGGAACGCAGGCCGCGGGCGCCGGTTTTGCGTGCCATGGCTTTCTTGGCGATGGCGTTCAGCGCTTCGTCGCGGAACTCCAGCTCCACGCCTTCCAGATTGAACAGCGCCTGATACTGCTTGGTCAGGGCGTTCTTCGGCTCTTTCAGGATCTGAATCAGCGCGTCTTCGCTCAGCTCGCTCAGGGTCGCCACCACCGGCAGACGGCCGATGAACTCTGGGATCAGACCGAACTTGATCAAATCTTCCGGTTCGGCCTGCAGCAGCAGTTCGCCTTCGGTCGCCTTCTCGGACTCGCCCTTGACGGTCGCGCCGAAGCCGATGCCCGAGCCGGTGTTGACGCGCTGGCCGATCACCTTATCCAGGCCGGCGAATGCGCCACCGCAGATAAACAGGATCTTGGAAGTGTCAACCTGCAGGAACTCCTGTTGCGGATGCTTGCGCCCCCCCTGCGGCGGAACCGCGGCGATGGTGCCTTCAATCAGCTTCAGCAGCGCCTGCTGCACGCCTTCACCCGAGACGTCACGCGTGATCGACGGGTTGTCGGACTTACGGGAAATCTTATCGATTTCATCGATATAAACGATGCCGCGCTGCGCTTTCTGCACGTCATAGTCACATTTTTGCAACAGCTTCTGGATAATATTTTCCACGTCCTCGCCCACGTAACCGGCTTCGGTCAGCGTGGTGGCGTCGGCCATGGTGAACGGCACGTCCAGGAAGCGCGCCAGCGTTTCCGCCAGCAGGGTTTTACCGCTGCCGGTCGGGCCGATCAGCAAGATGTTGCTCTTGCCCAACTCGATACCGTTGCTGGTATCGCCGTTGCGCAGGCGTTTGTAGTGGTTGTACACCGCAACCGCCAGCACTTTCTTCGCCTGCTCCTGGCCGATGACGTAGTCATCCAGGTGGTGGCGAATTTCGTGCGGCGTCGGCAGCGCACTGCGCTCACGATGCGGGGCAACTTCTTTAATCTCTTCGCGAATAATGTCGTTACACAGATCGACACATTCATCGCAGATATACACTGACGGCCCGGCAATCAGCTTACGCACTTCATGCTGGCTTTTGCCGCAAAAAGAGCAGTACAGCAGCTTTCCTGAACCGTCTTTGCGCTTATCTGTCATCAGTCAAACCTCTTCTTTAGTCTTGTCCCGCAGGAAAATCACGGCGGCAGTGCGCCCAAACTCATATCGGGAACGCCGAGGGGCCACAACAGAGCGAGCCCCTGCCCACTCTGATTACTATAGTCCATCGGCGCCGCGTGGTTCTAGCTGCGGTGTGTCAGAATGCCGTCAACCAGGCCGTATTCCACGGCTTCTTCCGCGGTCATAAAGCGATCGCGCTCGGTGTCGCGCTCGATCTGCTCCAGCGGCTGGCCGGTATGCTCGGCCATCAGTTCGTTCATGCGCGCTTTCACCTTGAGGATTTCACGCGCATGGATTTCGATGTCCGTCGCCTGGCCCTGGTAGCCGCCCAGCGGCTGGTGAATCATCACGCGCGAGTTCGGCAGGCAGAAACGTTTGCCTTTGGCACCCGCGGTCAGCAGGAAGGAGCCCATCGAGCACGCCTGGCCCATACAGATGGTGCTGACGTCCGGCTTGATGAACTTCATGGTGTCGTAAATCGACATGCCCGCGGTGATCACCCCGCCCGGCGAGTTGATGTAGAGGAAAATGTCTTTTTCCGGGCTTTCCGCTTCGAGGAACAGCATTTGCGCCACGATCAGGTTGGCCATGTGATCTTCCACCTGGCCGGTCAGGAAAATGATGCGCTCTTTCAGCAGGCGGGAATAGATGTCGTAAGAACGCTCCCCGCGTGAAGTCTGCTCTACCACCATCGGCACCAGCGCCATGTTCGGTGCAAATTGATCTCGTTCGCCACTGTATGACATTACCGTCTCCTAATAGAAATTGCCTTGGCGGCCAGGGTGTCACCCTAATACGCCGATTCTACTTGAGAACGGCCATGATGACTATGCTCAAGCATTCGACCCGCGCCACACGTACCCGACGGTTATTTCATCCCGCGCACTTTGGCAAACAGCCCCAGAATTATTCTTTACAGATTGGGGGATCCCGGCGCGATTTCAAGCCCAGGGGCCGATTTTCTCCGCGCGCCGAAAACGATGCCGTTAATCTGACCGTTATCATGCCAGCCAGTTCCCCAGGCAACAGGGTAAATATAGTGCATATTGCCCCGCTTAACCTGAGATTAATCAGCAACGTGGCAAAAAGAAAAGCCCGCAACCTCAGGTTGCGGGCTTTTTCATCGTGCGCCGGTTCGCCAGGCGAAACCGGGGGCGCCGTTCATCGCGCCCGGCACGCCGGCATTACGCCTGTTGAGTCTGGTTCATCAGCTCGCTGAAGGTAGTGGCTTTTTCAGTCACTTTCGCTTTTGCCAGCAGGGCTTCAACCGCTTGCTCTTCCAGAGCCACGTTGCGCATGTTGTTCATCAGCTCTTTGTTTTTGCTGTAGAACTCGATGACTTCGCTCGGATCTTCGTAGGCAGAAGCCATTTCTTCGATCAGCGTCTTCACGCGGTCTTCGTCAGCTTTCAGATCGTTGGTGCTGATCACTTCGCCCAGCAGCAGGCCAACCACTACGCGGCGCTTCGCTTGCTCTTCGAACAGCTCGCGTGGCAGTTCCAGCGCTTGCTTCTCGTTGCCACCGAAACGCTGTGCAGCCTGACGACGCAGTACGTCGATTTCGCCGTCGATCAGGGCAGCTGGCACGTCGATTTCGTTCGCGCTCACCAGGCCGTCGATCGCCTGAGACTTGATGCGGTTACGCACGGCGCCTTTCAGCTCGCGCTCCATGTTCTTGCGAACTTCGGTGCGCAGGCCGGCAACGGAACCGTCCGCCACGCCGAAACGCTTGATGAACTCTTCGGTCAGTTCCGGCAGCTCGCGCTCTTCAACTTTCTTCAGCACGATAGCGAATTTGGCCGCTTTGCCCTTCAGGTTTTCCGCGTGGTAATCTTCCGGGAAGTTCACGTCGATGGAGAACTCTTCGCCCGCTTTGTGGCCGACCAGACCTTCTTCGAAGCCTGGGATCATGCGGCCCTGGCCCATTGCCAGTACGAAGTCGGACGCTTTGCCGCCTTCGAACTCTTCACCGTCGATAGAACCGGTGAAGTCAACGGTCACGCGATCTTCAGCTTCCGCTGCGCGATCGGTTTCTTTCCAGGTCGCCTGCTGCTTGCGCAGGGTGTCCAGCATCGCGTCGACGTCTTCGTCGTTCACTTCAACCACAGGTTTTTCAACTTCGATGTTTTCCAGGCCTTTCAGCTCAACTTCTGGATACACTTCGAACTCAACGGCGAAAGTGAAGTCTTCACCTTCTTTGTACTCGCCCGGCACGTAGTTTGGTGCGCCGGCCGGATTAATCTTTTCTTTGATGATCGCGTCAACGAAGCTGCGCTGCATCGCTTCGCCCAGCACGTCCTGACGAACAGAAGCGCCGTAACGCTGTTCCACGATGTTCATCGGCACTTTGCCTTTGCGGAAGCCGTCGATACGCACGCTTTTCGCTGCGTTGATCAGCTCTTTCTTCACCGCCTGCTTGATAGTATCAGCCGGTACAGTAATAGAGAGACGGCGCCCAAGGCCTTGAGTGGTTTCTACTGAAACTTGCATCTTGTTACCTCAAAAAAATCACAGTGCTCGGTCAACTCCGTTCCAAGAACCAGGACGGCTACAAATAAGAACCGAGTTCCCTGATGACAGAAGCGTCCCGAAACCATTCCGGAAAAATAAGACGCGACATTATAGCGGCGCATGCATGGCGAGTCGAGGAAAGCTAGGCGGCGCAGGCGCGCTAAAACTCACACTTTTGCCGATTCGATCGCCAAAAGGCCGCCAAAACAGACCGAACGTTGGCCACATTGCGCATCGGCCGTGTCGTCGTCAAAAACAGAAACGGCCCGCAGGCCGTTTCAAAATTCGTCAGTAGTAATACCCTAATTCAAGGGCAAAGTTCCACTGATACCTGAAAATTTCCCCCTCAGGCCAGCGTCCCGGCGCCGCGGCACGGCGGCGAGGCCGGCACGGTATCCTGCAACCCTTCCCACTCCTTGAGCGTATAGGTGTGCAGCGCCAGCGCGTGTACGCCGTCCGCCAGCTCCTCCGACAACACGCCGTAGATGGAGCGGTGGCGCGTCAAAAAACGTTCGCCAACGAAGCGATCGCTGACCAATACCACTTTGAAATGGCTTTCTGAACCCGCCGGAACGTTATGACGATAGCTTTCATCAACGACTTCCAGATACGCGGGCTCAAACGCCGCCCTTAACTTTGCTTCTATTTGCTCGCGAATCATAGGATCTCCTTACAACACCGGCAGAGGACCGTGCCCATCTAGTTCAATATTAGCCGGTTTTCCCCCGTTTAGACCATCGCCGGGACAAATTTCTCTTTTCTGCGGTCAAATGATGAGCGCCATCCCCGTCGCTTGGGGGATTATCCGATTGAGCGGGCCAAAAAAGCGTGTTTTTATCAACGGCAGGTAAAAATTTGTCACTCAGGCGCCTTCCGCGCTTCCACCGCACGGCGGCGATGCTATGATGTCGGCAATTTGTTGTCGGCTATCCCGCTCTGATTATTGCTAAATCCATCGAGAATGAGACAGAAAACATGTTAAAGAAACTTTGTCTTCCTTTGCTGGCCGCCCTGCTGCTGGCTGGCTGCGCGACCAGCAGCAACACCCTGAACGTCACGCCGAAAATCGTTCTGCCGCAGCAGGATCCAACCCTGCAGGGCATCACCGTCAGCATCAACGGCGCGGATCAGCGCACCGATCAGGCGCTGGCCAAGGTGAATCGCGACGGCCAACTGGTCACGCTGACGCCATCGCGCGATCTGCGTTTCCTGCTGCAGGAAGTGCTGGAGAAACAGATGGGGGCTCGCGGCTACATGATCGGCGCCGACGGCCCGGTGGCGCTGCAGATCGTCGTGAATAATCTGTACGCGGACGTCGCCGAAGGTAACCTGCGCTACAACATCACCACCAAAGCCGACATCTCGATCATCGCCCAGGCGAAGAACGGCAACAAGCAGGTGAAGAATTACCGCTCGACCTATAACGTGCAGGGCGCCTTCACGGCGACCAACGAGAAGATCACCGACGCCGTCAACTCCGTGCTGGGCGACGTGATCGCCGACATGGCCCAGGACACCAGCGTCAACGATTTCATCAAGCAAAACGCGCGCTAATCACCGCGCCTTGTGCCGCCCGGCGGATCGGGCGGCACAGACAGGGACCTCATGTCGAAACACTATCTGAACATCTTCACCCAGCGTAACTCCGCCATTCTGCTGCTGCTGGGCTTCGCGTCGGGTCTGCCGCTGGCATTGACCTCCGGCACGCTGCAAGCCTGGATGACCGTCGAAAATATCGATCTGAAAACCATCGGCATCTTCTCGCTGGTGGGCCAGGCCTACGTCTTCAAATTCCTCTGGTCGCCGTTCATGGACCGCTATACCCCACCGTTCCTCGGGCGGCGGCGCGGTTGGCTGCTGATCAGCCAGCTGCTGCTGGTGGTAGCGATCGTGGCGATGGGCTTTATGCAGCCCGCGCAGCACCTGTGGTGGCTGGCGGCGTTGGCAGTGCTGGTGGCGTTCTGCTCCGCCTCGCAAGATATCGTGTTCGACGCCTACAAGACCGACCTGCTGAAAGCCGAAGAACGCGGGGCGGGTGCGGCGATCTCGGTGCTGGGCTACCGGCTGGCGATGCTGGTTTCCGGTGGCCTGGCGCTGTGGCTGGCGGATCGCTATTTCGGCTGGCAAGCCACCTACTGGCTGATGGCCGGATTGATGCTGATCGGCGTGGCCGCCACGCTGCTGGCGCCGGAGCCGGACGAAAGCATCCCGGCGCCGCGCACCATGGAACAGGCGGTCGTCGCGCCGCTGCGCGATTTCTTCGGCCGCAACAACGCCTGGCTTATCCTGCTGCTGATCGTGATGTATAAAATGGGCGACGCCTTCGCCGGCAGCCTGAGCACCACGTTCCTGATCCGCGGCGTGGGGTTCGACGCCGGTGAAGTCGGGTTGGTGAACAAAACCCTCGGCCTCTTCGCCACCATCGTCGGCGCCCTGTTCGGCGGCGTGCTGATGCAGCGTCTCAGTCTGTTCCGCGCGCTGATGCTGTTCGGCGTCCTGCAGGCGGTCTCCAACCTCGGGTATTGGATCCTGGCGGTGACCGACAAGAGCCTGCTCACCATGGGCAGCGCCATCTTCCTCGAAAACCTGTGCGGTGGCATGGGCACCGCGGCCTTCGTCGCGCTGCTGATGACGCTGTGCAACCGGTCGTTCTCCGCCACCCAGTTCGCGCTACTGTCGGCGCTGTCTGCCGTGGGGCGCGTCTATGTCGGCCCGATCGCCGGCTGGTTCGTCGAAGCCCACGGCTGGCCGTTGTTCTACCTGTTCTCTATCGCCGCCGCCCTGCCCGGCTTGCTGTTGCTCGGCATCTGCCGCCAGACGCTGGAGCACACCCAGCAGCATGACAACTTTATGCCGCGCACCGAGTTTTCAGAATCTTACCGTTGGGCGCTGCGCTTGCTGACGCTAGGCTGTTCGCTGTTGGGCCTGTGGTTGCTGTTGCTGATCGCCAATGCGCTGGACTGGACGCAGGCACCACTGTTGGCCGATCGGCTGCTGCAGGTCGGCGCCGCGCTAAGCCTGCTCGGCGTCGCGATGGGCAGCACGCTGGATTACCTGGCCCTGCGCCGCACCCGTTTGGCATAATCTGACCGGCCGGTGATTTCGCCGGCCGAAAAAAAAGCGATCCGGGGGTATATTTATTTCGCTAAAAAAAGATAATCGGTGCGGAAATTATTTTTTTATCCGACTGCGGCGCTCGGAAATAAAATTAAATTCACCTTTAAGACACAATTATTTTACATTAAATAAACCTTTTCTGCGTATTTCCCCGTCGCGCATTTCTTCGCCAAATTCATCATACCTTTAGTTTTCCTTAACATACGGGCTGCTCGTCACGATTCAGCGTGCCAACGCGTTGTTGTCATTGGTAAATTGTCACGCAGGGTTACATCTGTGACCCCCTTAACAGAAAGTGTCAACAAGCCGCTGACACTCCCTTAAGCATGTTTACAGTACTGCAACCTTCCCGTAAAATGCCCGCACACATGAAACGACAATTGAGCCTTTGTTATTGAGGTCGTTAGATGAGACTTAAGAAATACAATAAAAGTATTGGGATGCTGTCATTAATCGCAGGCACTGTATTGCTCAGTGGCTGCGATATGGTTTTGATGAATCCCAAAGGAGCAATTGGTGTTGAGCAACGGACACTGATTATCACTGCAATCGCGTTGATGTTGATCGTGGTGGTGCCAGTTATCTTCATGGCGTTCGCCTTTGCCTGGAAGTATCGCGCTTCCAACAAAGACGCCAAGTACAGTCCGAACTGGGCCCACTCCAACAAGATCGAAGCGGTCGTCTGGACCATTCCTATCATTATCATCGCCATCCTTGGCACCATTACCTGGAAGACCACCCACGAACTCGACCCGTTCAAGCCGATTGTCACCGACAAGAAGCCGATGACGATCGAAGTGGTGTCGCTCGACTGGAAATGGCTGTTTATCTACCCGGAACAAGGCATTGCGACCGTTAATGAGCTGGCTTTCCCGAAAGATGTTCCAGTCGAATTCAAGATCACCTCTAACTCGGTAATGAACTCGTTCTTTATCCCGCAGTTGGGTGGACAGATTTATGCGATGGCCGGCATGCAGACCAAACTGCACCTGATCGGCAACGAAGCCGGTGCCTACAAGGGCATCTCCAGCAGCTACAGCGGCGCAGGCTTCTCCGGTATGAAATTCACCGCGATCGTTACCCCGACCGAAGGCGACTTCGATCAGTGGGTGGCCAAGGTGAAGGCATCGTCTAAAAACCTGAACACCACCGACGACTTTAACAAACTGGCAGAGCCGAGTGAAAACAACCCGGTTGAGTACTTTGCCGCTGTCAAACCGAATTTGTTCAAAGAAACAATTGCCAAATTCATGGGCGACATGGATATGCACAAGGGCGCTGGCGCGCACGAAGGCATGGACATGAGCCAAGGTATGGACATGGGTGAACATGCTGCTCACGCCGGAGCCGAGGAATAACTGATGTTGGGAAAATTAACACTTGATGCGGTTCCGTACCACGAACCGATCATCATGGTCACCGTAGCCGCAATTATTGTCGGGGGCCTGGCAGTGCTGGCGCTGCTGACATATTTCGGCAAATGGAAGTGGCTGTGGAGCGAATGGCTGACTTCGGTCGACCATAAAAAAATTGGTATCATGTACATCATCGTGGCGATGGTCATGCTGCTGCGCGGCTTCGCCGACGCCATCATGATGCGTAGCCAGCAGGCGTTGGCGTCCGCCGGCGAAGCCGGGTTCCTGCCGCCGCACCACTACGACCAGATCTTCACCGCGCACGGTGTCATCATGATCTTCTTCATGGCGATGCCTTTCGTGGTCGGCCTGATGAACGTCGTGGTGCCGCTGCAAATCGGTGCGCGCGACGTCGCCTTCCCGTTCCTGAACTCCCTGAGCTTCTGGTTCTTCGTGGTGGGCGTTGTGCTGATCAACATCTCCCTGGGGGTTGGTGAGTTCGCTCAGACCGGTTGGCTGGCGTATCCGCCGCTGTCGGGTAAAGAGTACAGTCCTGGCGTCGGGGTCGATTACTGGATCTGGAGCCTGCAGATTTCCGGTCTGGGTACCCTGCTGACCGGCGTGAACTTCTTCGCCACCATTCTGAAGATGCGTGCCCCTGGCATGCCTCTGATGAAGATGCCGGTGTTCACCTGGGCGGCACTGTGTACCAACGTCCTGATCATCGTTTCTTTCCCAATTCTGACCGTCACCATCGCGCTGCTGACCCTGGATCGCTATCTGGGCACCCATTTCTTCACCAATGATATGGGCGGCAACATGATGATGTACATCAACCTGATTTGGGCCTGGGGTCACCCAGAGGTGTATATTCTGGTTCTGCCGGTGTTCGGCGTGTTCTCCGAAGTCACCGCAACCTTCTCCAGAAAACGCCTGTTCGGCTATACCTCACTGGTATGGGCAACCATCGCGATCACCGTTCTGTCGTTCATCGTCTGGCTGCACCACTTCTTCACCATGGGGTCCGGCGCGAACGTTAACGCCTTCTTCGGTATCGCGACCATGATCATTTCCATCCCGACCGGGGTGAAAATCTTCAACTGGCTGTTCACCATGTATCAGGGCCGTATCAAGCTCAACTCCGCGATGCTGTGGACCGTTGGCTTCATCATCACCTTCTCCGTGGGTGGTATGACCGGCGTTCTGCTGGCGGTGCCGGGCGCGAACTTCGTGCTGCACAACAGCCTGTTCCTGATCGCTCACTTCCACAACGTCATCATCGGCGGCGTGGTGTTCGGTTGCTTCGCGGGCCTGACCTACTGGTTCCCGAAATCCTTCGGCTTCACGCTGAACGAAAAATGGGGCATCCGCGCGTTCTGGTTCTGGATCATCGGCTTCTTCACCGCCTTCATGCCGCTGTACGCATTGGGCTTTATGGGCATGACCCGTCGTATCAGCCAGAACATCAACCCTGAGTTCCACCCTCTGCTGCTGGTTGCAGCCGGCGGTGCGGCGCTGATCGCCTGCGGCATCCTGTGCCAGCTGATTCAGATCTTCGTCAGTATCCGTGACCGCGAACAGAACCGCGATCTGACCGGTGACCCATGGGGTGCTCGTACTCTGGAGTGGTCAACGTCTTCTCCACCGCCGTTCTATAACTTTGCCGTAGTGCCGCAGATTCATGACCGTGATGAATTCTGGGACATGAAAGAAAAAGGCGAAGCGTATAAGAAACCGGCTAAATACGAACCGATTCATATGCCTAAGAACACCGGCGCCGGCGTTATCATCGCCTTCTTCAGCCTGGTCTTCGGTTTCGCAATGATTTGGGAAATCTGGTGGATGGCTCTGGCCGGCTTCATCGGTATGATCGTTGTCTGGATCGGCAAGAGCTTCGATCACGATGTTGACTACTATGTGCAAGTTGATGAAATCGAGCGCATTGAGAACCAACACTACGAACAAATCCGTAAAGCAGGCGTGAACCATGTCAACTGAAACTCTGACCAATCATAACGCAGCCCATGCAGAGCATGGGCACCACGACGCGGGAGAGACCAAAGTCTTCGGATTCTGGATCTACCTGATGAGCGACTGTATTTTGTTTGCGAGCTTGTTCGCGACTTATGCAGTCCTGGTGAACGGGACCGCTGGCGGTCCCTCAGGCAAAGACATCTTCGACCTGAAGTTTGTCCTGGTCGAAACTTTCCTGCTGTTGTTCAGCTCCATCACCTACGGCATGGCGATGATCGCCATGAACAAGGGTAAAGTTGGCGGTGTAAACACCTGGCTGTTCCTGACCTTCCTGTTTGGTCTGGGCTTCGTGGCGATGGAAATCTATGAATTCCATCACCTGATCGCCGAAGGCTTCGGTCCGGATCGCAGCGCGTTCCTGTCCAGCTTCTTCGCGCTGGTCGGCACCCACGGTCTGCACGTGACTTCCGGCCTGATTTGGATCATCGTGCTGATGATTCAGGTGAGCAAGTTCGGCCTGACCGCGACCAACAAAACCCGCCTGATGTGCCTGAGCCTGTTCTGGCACTTCCTGGACGTGGTCTGGATCTGCGTATTTACCGTTGTCTACCTGCTGGGGGTTATGTAATGAGCCATTCATCCCATGAAACCTCTCACGGCGGCGCAAGCCACGGCAGCGTGAAGTCATACCTGGTCGGCTTTATCCTGTCGATCATCCTGACGGTAATTCCATTTGCGATGGTAATGAACGGCTCCGCCTCTCATTCCACCATCCTGGCGGTTGTTGTCGGTATGGCGGTTATCCAGGTGATTGTTCACCTGGTTTACTTCCTGCACATGAACACCTCATCGGAAGAGCGCTGGAACCTGGTGGCATTGCTGTTCACCGCTATGATCATCGGTATCGTTGTTGTAGGTTCACTCTGGATTATGTACAACCTCAACATCAATATGATGGTCGATTAAGAGCTGAGCTGCACGTGATGATTAAGCAATACCTGCAAGTCACTAAACCAGGAATTATTTTCGGCAATTTAATTTCTGTCGTTGGGGGATTCCTGCTCGCTTCCAAAGGGAGCATCGACTATCCCCTGTTTCTCGCCACCCTGGTGGGTGTCTCGTTGGTGGTCGCGTCGGGCTGTGTGTTTAACAACTACATCGACCGCGACATCGACAAGAAAATGGAGAGAACGAAGAATCGGGTGCTGGTAAAAGGCCTGATCGCGCCGAGTGTCACCCTGGTTTATGCGACCGCTTTGGGTATTGTGGGCTTTGCGTTGCTGTATATCGCAGCCAACCCGCTGGCCATGTGGCTGGCGGTGATGGGCTTCGTGGTTTATGTCGGCGTTTACAGCCTGTACATGAAACGCCACTCGGTCTACGGCACGCTGATCGGCAGCCTGTCGGGCGCCGCGCCGCCGGTTATCGGCTACTGCGCGGTGACCAACGAGTTCGACGCCGGCGCGTTGATCCTGCTGGCTATCTTTAGCCTGTGGCAGATGCCGCATTCTTATGCGATCGCTATCTTCCGCTTTAAAGATTACCAGGCGGCCAACATTCCGGTCCTGCCGGTGGTGAAAGGCATTTCCGTCGCCAAGAACCACATCACGGTCTACATCCTGGCATTTATGATCGCCACGCTGATGCTGACCTTGGTGGGTTACGCCGGCTACAAATACCTGATCGTCGCTGCGGCGGTGAGCGTATGGTGGCTCGGCATGGCGCTGCGCGGTTACAAGACCGAAAACGACAGCGTCTGGGCGCGTAAACTGTTCGTGTTCTCGATCGTCGCCATCACCTCGCTGAGCGTGATGATGTCGATCGACTTCAGCGCCACGGCGGCGCCTGAAGCGCTGGTGACCTACGTTTGGTAAGCCAAATCATCTGTGAATGGGCCGCTTTTGCGGCCCATTTTATTTGTCACGCTGAAAAGCGGCCGAACTGTAATATCTGTTAAACAACATTCGATTTACCCCCCCTGCCCTGCACACTAAAATGACGCAGCTTTACAGAAATCATGCCATCAGGCGCTGTCGCAACGTCTGATGGCATGGTTTTTACCGAGGTTTGATGTGAACGATAATTCAATGACCCCGCAGGAGCGCCGCGCCACCTGGGGATTGGGCACCGTATTCTCCCTGCGCATGCTCGGCATGTTTATGGTACTGCCGGTGCTGACCACCTACGGCATGGCGCTCAATGGCGCCAGCGAAGCGCTGATCGGCATCGCCATCGGCATCTACGGCCTGGCGCAGGCGGTGTTTCAAATCCCGTTCGGCCTGGTGTCCGACCGCATCGGCCGCAAGCCGCTGATCGTCGGCGGCCTGCTGATCTTTGCCCTCGGCAGCGTGATCGCCGCCGCTACCGACTCAATCTGGGGCGTGATCCTCGGCCGCGCGCTGCAAGGCTCCGGCGCGATCGCCGCCGCGGTCATGGCGCTGCTCTCCGATCTGACCCGCGAGCAGAACCGCACCAAGGCGATGGCGTTTATCGGCGTCAGCTTCGGCATCACCTTTGCCATCGCCATGGTATTGGGCCCTATCATCACCCACGCCTTCGGCCTGCATGCGCTGTTCTGGATGATCGCCGTACTGGCGCTGGCCGGCATTGTCATCACCCTGGCAGTAGTGCCTTCCGCCGACACTCACCTGCTGAACCGCGAGTCCAGCATCGTGCGCGGCAGCTTCCGCAAGGTGCTGAGCAACTCGCGCCTGCTGAAGCTCAACTTCGGCATCATGTGCCTGCATATTCTGCTGATGTCGAGCTTCGTGGCGCTGCCGCTAGCGATGGAAAAAGCCGGACTGGCAGCCAGCGAGCACTGGATCGTTTACCTGGTCACCATGCTGGTGTCATTCGCCGCCGTGGTGCCTTTCATCATCTATGCCGAAAAATATCGCCGCATGAAGCAGGTCTTTATGGGCTGCGTGGCGGTGCTGTTTTGCGCCGAAGTGCTACTGTGGCTCTCCGGCGCGCACCTGTGGGGCATCATCGCCGGCGTGCAGCTGTTCTTCATGGCCTTCAACGTGATGGAAGCCATTCTGCCTTCTCTGATCAGCAAAGAATCGCCGGCCGGCTATAAGGGCACCGCAATGGGGGTCTACTCCACCAGCCAGTTTATCGGCGTGGCGATCGGCGGCAGCCTCGGCGGCTGGCTGTACGGTTTGCAGGGGGCGGGCTTGGTGTTTATCGCCGGCGCCGTGTTGGCCGCGCTCTGGTTCCTGGTCAGCAGCACCATGAAAGAGCCGCCGTATGTCAGCAGCCTGCGCATTACGCTGTCGGAACTGGCGGTGAAGGATTCGGCGCTGGAAAGCCGCCTGAAGGCGCAGCCCGGCGTGGCCGAGGCGATCGTGGTGCCGGAAGAGCGCAGCGCCTACGTCAAGGTGGATACCAAACAGACCAATCGCGGTCAGTTGGAAGCGCTGGTCAATTCGCTGTAAAGAAACGGGGCCGGCAATGCCGGCCCCGAAGAGATTAATCGCGGAAGTTCTTGAACTGGAACGGCTGCCCCAGATCGCCGCCGCGTACCAGCGCCATCACGCTCTGCAAATCGTCGCGTGACTTGCCGGTCACCCGCACTTCTTCGCCCTGGATCTGCGCCTGCACCTTCAGCTTGCTGTCTTTGATCAGCTTGACAATTTTCTTCGCTACAGAGGTTTCAATCCCCTGCTTCAGCTTGGCTTCCACGCTGTAGGTTTTACCGCTGTGGGTAAACTCTTCCGGGATCTCCAGCGCAGCGCCGTCGATACTGCGCTTGCTCAGCTTTTCGCGCAGAATGTCGAGCAACTGCTGTACCTGGAAATCAGACTCGCTGGCAACCTTGATGCTTTGGTCTTTCTCGTTTAGCTCAAAGCTGGCCGGCACGTTGCGAAAGTCCCAGCGGGTGCCGAGATCGCGGGTGGCGTTCTCAACGGCGTTACGCACTTCCTGCATATCAATTTCGGAAACGATGTCGAAAGATGGCATACTTCTTCCTCCTGAATGAGTGCCTAATAGCTTAGGCGATTTTGATGCCGAGCATGATAACCGCTTTGCCGCCTCAGACAAAATCTGCTGAACGCACGCAGGGATAGCGCTTCGGGCTGCCATACAGCCTATAGTTAATTCACGGTAATTGAGCGGTATTCCCGTGTTTCCAAGGAGACTGAATGAAAATAACCATTCTTGGTTGCGGCGCGCTCGGACAACTGTGGCTCTCCCGGCTGTATCAGCAGGGCCACGATGTACAGGGATGGCTAAGAGTGCCGCAGCCTTTTTGCGCGGTGAACGTGATAGAGCCGGAAGGCGTCTCGTTCAATCGCAACTTGCCCACCAACGATCCGGAGCACCTTGCGCAAAGCGAGCTGCTGCTGGTGACGCTGAAAGCCTGGCAGGTGTCCAGTGCGGTCAGCGCGCTGCTGCCGAAGCTGAACCCCCAGTGCGCCATTTTGCTGCTGCACAACGGCATGGGCACCCAGGAGGAGCTGCCGCCGAACGGCCAGCCGATCCTACAGGGCACCACCACCCACGCCGCGCGCCACGAAGGCAGCACCATTATCCACGTCGCCACCGGCATCACCCACATCGGCCCGACCTCGCCGGCCGCCCAGCACCTCAGCCACCTGGCGGAAGTGCTGCATCAGGCGCTGCCCGACGTTGCCTGGCACAACAACATCGCCTCGGCCAACTGGCGCAAGCTGGCGGTCAACTGCGTGATCAACCCGCTGACGGCGCTGTACGGCTGCCGCAATGGCGATCTGCAGCGCTACCCGGAACAGATCGAAACGCTGTGCCGTGAAGTCGCCAGCGTGATGGCGATGGAGGGCTACCACACCTCCTGCGAAGGCCTGATGCAATACGTGATGGACGTGATCCACAGCACCGCCGACAACGTTTCGTCGATGCTGCAGGACATCCGCAGCCAGCGGCACACCGAGATCGACTACATCACCGGCTATCTGCTGCGCCGCGCGCGCAGCCACGGCCTCACGTTGCCGGAGAATGCGCGGCTGTTTGAACTGATTAAACGAAAGGAAAATGAATATGAGCGTATCGGCGCTGGTCTGCCTGGCACCTGGTAGCGAAGAAACCGAAGCCGTCACTGCCATCGATCTGCTGGTGCGGGCGGGCGTAAAAGTCACTACCGCCAGCGTTGCCGGCGACGGCGAGCTGACTATCGTCTGTTCGCGCGGCGTCAAACTGCTGGCCGACGCGCCGCTGGTGGCGATCGTCGATGAGCCGTTCGACGCCATCGTGCTGCCTGGCGGCCTGAAAGGCGCGGAATGCTTCCGCGACAGCCCGCTGCTGGTGGAAAAGGTGCGGCAGATGCATCTGCAGGGCAACATCGTCGCCGCCATCTGCGCGGCGCCGGCACTGGTGCTGCAGCACCACGATCTGTTCCCGATCGGCAATATGACCGGCTTCCCGGGCCTGAAAGACCAGATACCGGCGGATAAATGGATGGAGCGCCGCGTGGTGTACGACGCACGCGTCAACCTGCTCACCAGCCAGGGGCCGGGCACCGCGATGGAGTTCGCGCTGAAGCTGATAGACCTGCTGCTTGGTAAGGCCAAGGCGGCGGAGATCGCCGCGCAGCTGGTGCTGATCCCGGGGATGTACGACTTCCGCGACTGAGCGGCTTACCGATAAAAAAAGGGCTGAACATCGGTTCAGCCCTTCACGTTTATGCCGCTCCGTGCGTTACGGGCGATAAACCTTCACGTTGTTGAAGCCCTGCTCCAGCAGGTACAGCGCCTGCAGGCGGCTCATCACGCCGCGCTCGCAGTACAGCAGGTAGGTTTTGCTCTGATCCAGATCGCCAAACTGGGTGCTCAGCTTGTAGAACGGCAGCGCTTTCACTTCAACCTGTTCCAACTGCAGCGGTTTTTCTTCCTGCTCGTCGTTGGAGCGGATATCCAGGATCACCTCGTCGGCGCCGAAGGCCACGACGGTTTCCACCTCGGTCACCTGCTCCTGTGCCTGCTCGGCGATAGAGCGGATATCGACGTTCTTCGCTTCGCTCACCACCCGGTCGAGAATGCTGAAATCGAAGTGGCTCTCTTCCTCTTCAATCTTGGCCTTGATCGCTTTCACCGTTGGGCTCTTCGAAATCACGCCGCAGTATTCCGGCATGGTTTTGGCGAAGTCTTCGGTGCCGATTTCGCGCGCCAGTTTGATGATATGCTCTTTATCGTGCGAGATCAGCGGACGCAGGATCAGGGTATCGGACGCATTGTCGATCAAACGCAGGTTGGTCAGCGTCTGGCTGGAGACCTGCCCCAGCGCCTCGCCGGTCACCAGCGCTTGAACGCCATAGCGTTCGGCCACTTGCGAAGCGGCGCGCACCATCATGCGCTTGAGCACCACGCCCATCTGGCCGTCGTCGACCTTCTCCAGGATCTCGCCCACCACCGGTTCGAAGTCGATAGCGACGAAGCGCACCTTGTGCGAGCTGGCAAAACGGTTCCACAGGTAGTGCGCCACCTGCTTCACGCCAATCTCGTGCGCAGCGCCGCCCAGGTTGAAGAAGCAGAAATGCACGCGGCAGCCGCGGCGCATCAGCATGTAGCTGGACACGCCCGAGTCGAAACCGCCGGAAATCAGCGACAGCACGTCTTCCTGAGTGCCGACCGGATAACCGCCGATGCCTTCGAGGCGGCGTTTGACCAGCATCAGCTTGTCGTCTTCAATCTCCAGGTTTACCGTGACCTGCGGGCGGGTCAGGTTAACGCGCGCGCTCTCGATATGCTGGTTCAGGCCGCCGCCGACGTAGCGCTCCACGTCCTGCGAGTTGAACGCCTGCTTGCCGCGGCGCTTGACGCGCACGCAGAAGGTTTTGCCTTCCAGCTGGGCGCGGTAGGCTTCCAGCGTCTGCTCGAAGATGTGATGGATGTCGGTATAAGCGCGGTCTTCCACTTCCAGAATATGGTGGATGCCGGGAATGCGCGTCAGGGCGTCGGCGATGACCGGCCGCTGGTTTTCATCTTTGGCGCGAACTTCGATATGATCCCAGTGACGGACGACCGCCAGCGTTTCATCATACTGCTTCAGGACGTTGCGAATATTGGTCGAGAGAATCTTGATAAAGCGCAAGCGCACAGATTGGCTCTTGATGGTGATTTCCGGGAACAATTTAATGATAAACTTCATGGCGGTCTTTGTTGTCAGATAAGAATTACGGCGCGGAGTATATCACCATATCACCGTGCTCTGCGCACAAAACCACACATGAGCGCCATGATTTGCTAATCAAGATCCGCTAGGATAGGCTCTGGCGCCACGGTTCACATGATGACGTAAAAAGAAAATTATGCCGAAAAAACCAGCACAATCAGCCAGTACAGAGCAAACAGCCAGCTTTGAAAGCGCCCTCGGCGAGCTGGAAAGCATCGTGACGCGTCTGGAATCAGGCGAACTGCCGCTGGAAGACGCGCTGAACGAATTCGAACGCGGCGTGCAGCTGGCGCGTCAGGGCCAGCAGAAACTGCAACAGGCGGAACAGCGTGTGCAGATACTCCTTAACGACAGCGCCGACGATGCCGCGCTGGCGCCTTTCACACCGGATACCGAGTAACCGACATGTCTGAGATCGCCCCATCGGCCGCTTTTGCCGATCAAATGCAGATTTTCCGCCAGCGCGCCGATCGCGCGCTGCTGGACTTCATCGCCCCGCTGCCGTTCAACGACGGCAACATGGTGGCGGCGATGCGTCATGGCGCCTTGCTGGGCGGCAAGCGCCTGCGCCCGTTCCTGGTCTACACCACCGGCCAGATGTTCGGCGTGTCGCTGAGCAACCTGGACGCGCCGGCGGCGGCGGTAGAATGCATTCATGCCTACTCGCTGATCCACGACGATCTGCCGGCGATGGACGACGACGATCTGCGCCGCGGCCAGCCGACCTGCCACATTAAATTCGGCGAAGCCAACGCGATCCTGGCCGGCGATGCGCTGCAAACGCTGGCGTTTTCGATCCTGGCCGATGCCGAAATGCCTGACGTAGCGTTGCGCGATCGGCTGGCGATGGTCTCCGAACTGGCGAGCGCCAGCGGCGTAGCCGGCATGTGCGGCGGTCAATCGCTGGATCTGGAGGCTGAGGGCAAGCACATCAATCTGCAGGCGCTGGAGCAGATCCACCGCCACAAAACCGGCGCACTGATCCGCGCGGCGGTGCGCCTGGGCGCGCTGAGCGCCGGCGAAGCCGGGCGAGCGGCGCTGCCGCAGCTGGATCGTTACGCCGCCGCGGTTGGTCTGGCGTTCCAGGTGCAGGATGACATTTTGGACGTTGTCGGCGAGACTGAAAAAATCGGCAAGCGCCAGGGCGCGGACCAACAACACGGAAAGAGTACCTACCCGGCGTTGCTCGGGCTTGACAGCGCGAAAGCAAAAGCGTGGGATCTCTATCAGGAAGCCTTAGCTGCATTAGACACTTTGGCAGCGCAATCTTATAACACAGCGCCATTGCGAGCGTTAGCCAGCTTCATTATTGAACGCGACAATTAACGTGTGACGTTAACTCCTCTGATATGAGTATCGAATGAGTCTTGATATAGCCAAATACCCAACCCTGGCGCTAGCGGAAAACCCCGAGGAACTCCGCTCACTGCCCAAAGAGAGCTTGCCGAAGCTGTGCGATGAGCTGCGGCAATACCTGCTGAACAGCGTCAGTCGCTCCAGCGGCCACTTTGCCTCCGGGCTGGGTACCGTCGAACTGACGGTGGCGTTGCATTTCGTCTACAACACGCCGTTCGATCACCTGGTGTGGGACGTCGGCCACCAGGCCTACCCGCACAAAATTCTGACCGGCCGCCGCGACCGCATCGCCACCATTCGGCAAAAAAACGGCCTGCATCCCTTCCCGTGGCGCGCCGAAAGCGAATACGACGTGCTGTCGGTCGGCCACTCGTCGACCTCAATCAGCGCTGGTCTCGGCATGGCGGTGGCGGCGGAGCGTGAAGGCAAAGGCCGCCGCACGGTGTGCGTGATCGGCGACGGCGCCATCACCGCCGGCATGGCGTTCGAAGCGATGAACCACGCCGGCGACATCAATCCGGACATGCTGGTGGTGCTGAACGACAATGAGATGTCGATCTCGGAAAACGTCGGCGCGCTGAACAACCATCTGGCGCAGCTGCTGTCCGGTAAGCTTTACTCCACCCTGCGCGAAGGCGGCAAGAAAGTGCTGGCCGGCGTGCCGCCGATCAAGGAGCTGGTGAAACGCACCGAAGAGCACCTGAAAGGCATGGTGGTGCCGGGCACGCTGTTCGAAGAGCTGGGCTTTAACTACATCGGTCCGGTAGACGGGCACGACGTGCAGGGGCTGGTTGCCACGTTGAAAAACATGCGCGATCTGAAAGGCCCGCAGCTGTTGCACATCATGACCAAGAAAGGCCGCGGTTACGCGCCGGCGGAGAAAGATCCGATCAGCTTCCACGCGGTGCCGAAGTTTGATCCTGCCAGCGGCACGCTGCCGAAAAGCGCCGGCGGTCTGCCGACCTATTCGAAAATCTTCGGCGACTGGCTGTGTGAAACCGCCGCCAAAGACAGCTCGCTGATGGCGATCACACCGGCGATGCGCGAAGGTTCCGGCATGGTGCAGTTCTCTCGTGACTACCCGCAGCAATATTTCGACGTGGCGATCGCCGAGCAGCACGCGGTCACCTTCGCCGCCGGGCTGGCGATCGGTGGCTACAAGCCGGTGGTGGCAATCTATTCCACCTTCTTGCAACGCGCCTACGACCAGCTGATCCACGATGTGGCGATCCAGAACCTGCCGGTGATGTTCGCCATCGATCGCGGCGGCATCGTCGGCGCCGACGGCCAGACTCACCAGGGGGCGTTCGATCTGTCGTTCATGCGCTGCATCCCGACCATGGTGATCATGACGCCGAGCGACGAGAACGAATGCCGTCAGATGCTGTACACCGGCTATCACTACAATGCCGGCCCGAGCGCGGTGCGCTATCCGCGCGGCACCGGCACCGGCGCGACGCTGGAGCCGCTCAACCAGCTGCCGATCGGCAAAGGCGTGGTGCGCCGCCAGGGAGAAAAGATCGCCATTCTCAACTTCGGCACCCTGCTGCCGGAGGCCGCGCAAGCGGCGGAGGCGCTCAACGCCACGCTGGTCGACATGCGCTTCGTCAAACCGCTGGACGAGCAGCTGGTGCTCGAATTGGCCGCCAGCCATGAAACGCTGGTCACGCTGGAAGAGAACGCCATCATGGGCGGCGCCGGCAGCGGCGTCAACGAACTGCTGATGGCCAAACGCCGTCCGGTGCCGGTGCTGAACCTCGGCCTGCCGGACAGCTTCGTCTCGCAGGGCAGCCAGGAAGAGCTGCGCGCCGATCTGGGGCTGGACGCCGCCGGCATTCAGCGCCAAATCGAAACCTGGCTGGCGCAGTAATCGCCACTCGCGCCTGACAAAACGCCCCCGCCTTCGGGGGCGTTTTCATTTCCGCCCTCCGGGATCCGCGCTACAGTTACTGTCTGAGCTGTGAATGGGAGGCAAGCATGAAGTACCTGAAACTGGGCAACACCGATCTGAACGTTTCGCGCATCTGCCTGGGTTGCATGACCTACGGCGAACCGAACCGCGGCAATCACGCCTGGACGCTGCCGGAAGAGAGCAGCCGCCCGCTGCTGAAACAGGCGCTGGAAGCCGGCATCAACTTTTTCGACACCGCCAACAGCTATTCCGACGGCAGCAGCGAGGAAATCCTCGGCCGGGCGCTGCGCGACTATGCGCGCCGCGAAGAGGTGGTGGTCGCCACCAAGGTGTATTTCCCGCTGAGTAACCTGAAGCGCGGTTTGTCGCGCGCCAACATCATGCAGTCCATCGACGACAGCCTGCGGCGCCTGGGTACCGACTACGTCGATTTGCTGCAAATCCACCGCTGGGATTACGAAACGCCGCTGGAAGAGACGCTGGAAGCGCTGCACGACGTGGTGAAAGCCGGCAAGGCGCGTTACATCGGCGCCTCCTCGATGTACGCCTGGCAGTTCGCCAAGGCGCTGTATACCGCCGATCTGCACGGCTGGACGCGCTTCGTCAGCATGCAGGATCAATACAACCTGATTCAGCGCGAAGAAGAGCGCGAAATGCACCCGCTGTGCGCCGCCGAAGGCATCGCCGTGCTGCCGTGGAGCCCGCTGGCGCGCGGCCGCCTGACCCGCCCGTGGGGCGAAACCACCGCGCGGTTGGTTTCCGACCAATTCGGCAAGAGCCTGTACGAGGAAACTGAAGGCATCGACGCCATTATCGCCGAACGCGTCGCCAGCCTCGCCGAGGAACGCGGTGTGCCACGCGCGCAGATCGCGCTGGCTTGGTTGCTGAACAAACCGGCGGTCAGCGCGCCGATCGTCGGCGCTTCGCGCAGCGAACAGCTGGATGACGCCATTGCCGCGGTCGATTTGAGTTTATCGCCGCAAGAGGTGGCGGAGCTGGAGACGGCTTACGTGCCGCACCGGGTGACGGGGTTTGAATAAAGAGAAGCGGGCGCGAAACAGCGCGCCCGTCTGTCAGAACAGCCCGATCGGCCAGTGATGCCCAATCAGGTAGATGATGCCGGCGGACAGCACGCCGGCGATGATATCGTCGACCATGATGCCCATGCCGCCATGTACGTTGCGGTCGAACCAGCGGATCGGCCACGGTTTCCACATATCCAGAATGCGGAAGATGACGAAACCGGCGGCGACCCAGCGCCAGTCGTTGACCGGCAGCGCCATCAGCGTGATCCACATGCCGACGAACTCGTCCCAGACGATGCTACCGTGATCGTGCACCTTCATGTCTTTTGCCGTACGGTGGCAAATATAGACGCCGATGCAGATGCTGAACATCACCGCCAGCGAGTAAAGCTGCCACGGCAGCTGGATCAGCAGCAGCCAGAACGGGATCGCCGCCAGCGATCCCATGGTGCCCGGCATCACCGGCGACAAACCACTGCCAAACCCGGTGGCCAGCAGGTGCCACGGATTGCTCATCCGCAGCCGACGCTTGGCTTCATCCATGGGTGCCCGGCTCCGCGTTGAAATGATCGAACCCAATCCAATCCAGCTCTACCGCTTCGTCGTCGCGATAATAGCGGATGCCCTCAGACAGCGGGCCAATTTGGCCGATGCAGGTGTAGTCAGCGCCGAGGTGACTCAGCGCCACTTCCAGCGCGCCGCGGTTGATCTCCGGCACGGTGAAGCACAGCTCATAATCTTCACCGCCCGCCAGCGCCCAACGCAGCGCCTGCTCGGCATCGGCGTGGCTGCTCAGTGCCTGCGACATCGGCAGCTCGTCCAGCACGATGCGCGCGCCACAGTCGCTGGCCTTCAGGATATGCTTCAGATCGGAAATCAGGCCGTCGGAGATGTCGATCGCCGAGCTGGCCAGATCGCGCAGCGCCTGCCCCTGCAGCACCCGCGGCTGCGGCCGCAGATGACGAGCGATCAGATAATCGCGCGCCGCCGCATCCGTCACCGCCAGGCGATCCTGCAGGATCGCCAGACCGGCGGCGCTGTCGCCCAGCGTGCCGGTCACATAGATCCAGTCGCCGATGCGCGCACCGCTGCGGGTCAGCGCCCGGCCGGCCGGGATCAGCCCCTGAATGGTCAACGTCATGCTCAGCGGCCCGCGCGTGGTATCGCCGCCGATCAGCTGCATGCCATAATAGTTGAGCTGATCGAACAGGCTGTCGCTGAAGGCCTTCAGCCACGGCTCGTCCACCTCCGGCAGGGTCAGTGCCAGCGAGAGCCAGGCCGGATCGGCGCCCATCGCCGCCAGATCGCTCAGATTGACCGCCAGCGCCTTATAACCGAGATCGGCCGGATCGATGTCCGGCAGGAAGTGAATGCCCGCGACCAACGTATCGGTACTGACGGCCACCAGCTGTTTTTCCGGCACTGCCAGCAGTGCGCAGTCATCTCCAATGCCCAACTGTACATCCCGGCGCACACGCTTAAACCGGTCAAAATAGCGGGCAATGAGGTCAAATTCGCCGCATGCCATATCGATATTCCACTAGAAGAAATTAAGGCCGGGAATGCCGGCCTTAATGTTTTACTTTTTCTTGCGAAGGGTTGGTGCCACTTTATCCAGCACCCCGTTCACAAACTTGTGGCTGTCTTCTGCGCCGAAGGTTTTCGCCAGTTCGATCGCTTCGTTGATCGCCACCTTGTAAGGGACATCCTCGCGCATTTTCAGTTCAAACAGCGCGACGCGCAGCACCGCGCGTTCCACCTGGCCCAGCTCTTCGAGCTGACGCGACAGGTAAGGCGCCATCAGTTCGTCCAGCATACCTGCATTCACTGCCGCGCCGGACAGCAACTCGCGAAAATAGGCGACGTCAACATCTTTGACATCCTGCTCCGTCAGGAACTGGTGTTCAACATCGGCAAGGTCGTTTTTAGACAACTGCCAAGAGTAAAGCGCTTGAACAGCGCACTCACGAGCGCGGCGACGAGCAGCAGGTTTCACGGAATTCCCCTTAACTAAATTCAGGCTTTAATAGCTTTGATAACATTAATCATTTCAAGTGCGGTCAGCGCGGCTTCAGCGCCCTTGTTACCCGCTTTGGTGCCGGCGCGTTCGATCGCCTGCTCGATGCTTTCGGTGGTCAGCACGCCAAAGGCAACCGGGATTTCGGCATTCATCGCAACGTTGCCGATGCCGGAGCTGGCTTCGCCCGCCACATATTCGAAGTGCGCGGTGCCCCCACGGATAACGGTGCCCAGCGCGATAACCGCGTCGTATTTGCCGGTTTTGGCCAATACGCTCGCCGTCAGCGGCAGCTCGTAAGCGCCCGGGACCCAGACAACGGTGATGTTGTCGTCAGCAACCTGACCAATGCGTTTCAGCGCGTCGATGGCACCTTCCAGCAGGCTGTCGTTGATGAAATTGTTAAAACGTGCAATTGCGATCGCCACACGGGCATTTGGAGTAGCAACAACACCTTCGATAACTTTCATGGGCTTTCCTTAAAAATGGGTTCAATACCCCGCAGGGGGGCGGATTCTATCATATTCTTTCATCGCCTGCGCGGCGCTTTTGTAAAACCGGCGCGCGGGCGCGAGATTCAGTGTTTCGCCCGCAGGCGCAAACGCAGATCGGGGCCGACCTGACGCACGTCGCTAAAGACGAATTCCGGCGCGTCGGCCAATCGCTCCAGGCCCGGCAGGTGGCACAGGCCACGGCCATTATCGCCCAACAGTTTCGGCGCGATGTACAAAATGAGCTCATCCACCAGGCCGGCCTGCAGCAACGCGCCGGCCAGCGATGCGCCCGCCTCCACCCAGATTGAATTCACCTGGCGCTTGGCCAACAGCATCATCATCACCACCAGATCGACGCCGCCGCCGTGCGCCGGGCAGATAAACTGCTCAACGTCTTGCGGCCAGGCCTGTTCATCCGCCTGCAGGCGCGCCAGCCAGGTGGCGCCGGGCTGCTGCACCACACGGTGCTGCGGGGTAATGCGGTTTTGGCTGTCGAGCAGGATGCGCAGCGGCTGGCGTAGATTGTCGCGCGGATAGAGGCGCTGCGTCTCGGCGTCCAGTTCATCCCAACGCACCGTCAGCGACGGATCGTCCGCCAGCACGGTGGCGCTGGTGCTGAGGATGGCGGCGCTCTGCGCGCGCAGGCGCTGCACGTCCTGACGCGCTTCGGGTGAGGTGATCCACTGGCTCTCGCCGGAGGCCATCGCCGTGCGGCCGTCCAGCGACGCGCCCAGCTTCAGCTGCACGTAAGGGAAGCCGGTGCGCATGCGCTTGAGGAAGCCCAGATTGACCGCTTCGGCCTCGGCCAGCATCAGGCCGTGCCGCACCTTGACGCCGGCCTGCTGCAGCTTGTACAGCCCGCGCCCCGCCACCTGCGGGTTAGGATCTTGCATCGCCGCGACCACCCGCGTCACCCCGGCGGCCACCAGCGCATCGGCGCAGGGCGGCGTGCGCCCGTGGTGGCTACACGGCTCGAGCGTGACATAGGCGGTGGCGCCGCGCGCCTTGTCGCCCGCCATGCGCAGCGCGTGCACTTCCGCGTGCGGCTCGCCGGCGCGCAGATGATAGCCTTCACCGACAATTTCGCCGTCGCGCACGATAACGCAACCAACGTTCGGATTGGGCGCGGTGGTAAAACGCCCCAGCCGCGCCAGTTCGAAGGCGCGCGCCATGTAAAATTCGTCGTGATGCATGAAAGATCCTTTAGTCTTGCAGGCGGGCAATCTCTTCGCCGAACTCGCGCACGTCTTCGAAGCTGCGGTACACCGACGCGAAGCGAATATAGGCGACCTTATCCAGCTTTTTCAGCGCGTCCATCACCAGATTGCCCACCAGTTTGGTCGGCACTTCGCGTTCGCCGGTGGCGCGCAGTTGGGATTTGATGTGATTAAGGGCGTTTTCCACGTCATCCGAGCTAACCGGGCGCTTTTCCAGCGCTTTCAGCATGCCGCGGCGCAGTTTGTCTTCGTTGAACGGCTCGCGCACCTCATCGCTTTTAATCACTCGCGGCATCACCAGCTCGGCCACCTCGAAGGTGGTGAAACGTTCATTGCACACCAGACACTGGCGGCGGCGGCGCACTTGCGAACCGTCCCCCACCAGGCGGGAATCAATGACTTTGGTATCAACGGCGGCGCAGAAAGGGCAATGCATAACACGTCCTGATAAACGTTTTTTATAGATAAAAGCAGTTTACCCCGAAGTGCAGCCACAACAAAGGGCGGCGGCCATTTGTTGCGACAGGCGGCGGAAAGGCGGCAACGATATGACTTTCACCGCCATGCGGACTAAGCTTGATAGCAGGAGACTCAGCATAGGAAATCGCCGTCATGACAACCTGTTACCCTAAAATCGCCCTGCTCGCCGCCGCTATTTTGCTGGCGGGCTGCGCGCACAACACCGCCGTGCCCCAGCTGCGCCATCAGGTCGCCGCGCTGAACCAGAAAGTGAGCGTGCTGACCGATCAGACCACTGCGCTGGAGCGGCAAAATCTGCTCAATCAGCACTCCGACAACGGCGTCTACCTGCTGCCGGCAGCCCGAAGCGCCGCCCGTTTGCAGAGCGGCATCGGCGAGCTGAGCGTTTCGCTGAGCCACATCAAGAACGAAGCCAACGGCACGCAGGCGCAGCTGCATGTGCGCATCCTCTCACAGGCCACGCTGCCGCCGTTCAAAGCCGTGGTGGAATGGGGCCAGTTGGACGAGGCCACCGGCCGGCCGCTGACCGCCGAGGCGCTGTCGCAACCGATCGCCAGCGCCGACTCGCTGCTGCCGAAGCCCGGCCAGGACTTCGAGCTGCGTTTCAGCGGCCTGACGCCGGAACAATTGGGCTATATCCGTCTGCACAGTCTGGTTTCGATCGCCCAACCGGCGGTGGTGCAGCAACACTGAAACCCGAGGCAAAAAAAAGGAGCGCCATCGGCGCTCCTTCTCATTTCGCTGAATACTGCGGCGGTTAAGGCAGAATCGAAGGCTGATCTGCGCCCTCTTTTTCCACTTTTTGCTGCAGCATGTGTTCGCGTTTCATCCCCAGCTTCAACGCCAGCGCGGACGCGACGTAAATGGAGGAAACGGTACCGATCGACACGCCGATCAGCATCGCCAGTGAGAAGCCTTGCAGCATCGCGCCACCGAAGATGTACAGCATCAGCACCACCATCAGGGTAGTCCCGGAGGTCATCAGCGTACGGCTCAGCGTCTGGGTCAACGACACGTTCATGATCTCGTAAGGCGTGCCGCGGCGGATCTTGCGGAAGTTCTCACGAATACGGTCGGAGACCACGATGCTGTCGTTCAGCGAGTAGCCGATAACCGACATCAGGGACGCGACGATGGTCAGGTCAATCTCGATGTGGAACAGCGACAACACGCCCAGCGTGATGATCACGTCGTGCGCCAGCGCGATAACCGCCCCCAGCGCCAGGCGCCATTCGAAGCGGAAACCGACGTAGATCAGGATACAGATCAACGCCACCAGCAGCGCCATGCCGCCGGTTTGCGCCAGTTCGCTGCCCACGCTCGGGCCGACGAACTCGATGCGCTTCACGGTGGCGTTTTTATCCACCGAGTCGTTGATCACGCCGATCACCTTGTTGCCCAGTTCCTGACCTGCGGTGCCGGTCGCCGGTGGCATGCGCACCATCACGTCGCGGCTGCTGCCGAAGTTCTGGATGATCGGATCCTGGAACCCGGCCTTCTCCAGCGTATCGCGCATCAGGTCGAGGTTAGCCGGTTTCTCCAGGTTGATTTCAATCACCGTACCGCCGGTGAAATCCAGACCCCAGTTAAACCCGCGCACCGACATGGTGACGATCGACGCGACCAACAGCAGCAACGAGATGCCGAAGGCCAAATAGTCCCAGCGCATAAAGTCGTAGACTTTACGGCCGTAGTTGAGTTGCTCAACAGTATAATCCTGTGCCACAACGCACTCCTCAGATAGACAGCTTGTTAATGCGTTTGCCGCCGTAAAGCAGGTTGACGATGGCACGGGTACCGACAATCGCGGTGAACATGGACGTCGCCACACCGATAGCGGTGGTGATCGCAAAGCCTTTGATCGAACCGGTGCCCACTGCGTACAGGATGACCGCGGTGATCAGCGTGGTGATGTTGGCGTCGACGATACTGGAGAACGCGCCTTTATAGCCCTCATGGATCGCCTGCTGAACGGACCTGCCGTTCTTCAGCTCTTCCTTGATACGTTCGTTAATCAGTACGTTGGCGTCGACCGCCACCGCCAGCGTCAACACGATCCCGGCAATGCCCGGCATGGTCAGCGTCGCCCCCGGCAACAGGGACATCACGCCGACGATCAGCACCAGGTTGGCGACCAGCGCCGTGGTGGCGATCACGCCGAACTTACGGTACCAGACCACCATGAAGACGATGGACGCCACCAGACCCCACAGACAGGCTTCCAGACCTTGGGTGATGTTCTGCTGACCCAGGGTTGGACCGATGGTGCGCTCTTCGACGATCTGAATCGGCGCGATCAGCGCGCCCGCACGCAGCAGCAGCGAAAGCTGACGCGCTTCGTTCGGGTTGCCGATACCGGTGATGCGGAAGCTGTTGCCCAGACGCGACTGAATGTTCGCCACGTTGATCACTTCTTCCTGTTTCACCAGCACCGCACGGCCGTTGGCGTCTTTCTTGCCGCTGTCCTTATACTCCACGAACAGGGTCGCCATCGGCTTGCCGATGTTGTCCTTGGTGAAGTTGGACATCGACGTGCCGCCGGCGCTGTCCAGCGAGATGTTAACCTGCGGCTGGTTGTATTCGTCGGTGCTCGAGGTGGAGTCGGTGATGTGGTCACCGGTCAGGATCACGCGCTTGTACAGCACGATCGGCTGGCCGTCACGGGTGTATTTCACCTCGGAGTCGCCCGGCACGCGGCCGTTGGCCGCCGCAGTGGCGTCCGCATTGGTGTTCACCAAACGGAACTCCAGGGTCGCGGTGGCGCCCAGAATTTCTTTGGCGCGCGCGGTGTCCTGAATGCCCGGCAGCTCGACCACGATGCGGTCAGCGCCCTGGCGCTGCACCAGCGGTTCGGCAACGCCGAGCTGGTTGACGCGGTTACGCAGGATAGTGATGTTCTGCTGGACGGCGTATTCGCGCGCTTCGCTCAGACGGGCGTCCGTCAGGCTGGCTTTCATGGTGTTGGCGCCGTTGGCGGACAGCACCAGATCGCGCTGACGCGGGCCGATGTAGCTGATGGCCTGGTCGCGAGCCGCATCGTCACGGAAGCGAACTTCCACACCGTTGTTGTCCAGCTTGCGGATAGACGCGTAAGGAATGCCCTTCTCACGCAGCTCGCTGCGCAGGGTATCCATGGTCTGTTCCTGCAGCTTGCTCAGCGCGGTGTCCATGTCCACTTCCATCAGGAAGTGCACGCCGCCGCGCAGGTCCAGGCCGAGTTTCATCGGCTCTGCGCCCAGCATGGCCAGCCAGGTCGGCGTGGCCGGCGCCAGGTTCAGCGCCACGACGAATTTGTCACCCAGCTCGGTCACCAGCGCTTCGCGGGCGCGCAGCTGAACGTCAGGATCTTTAAAGCGAGCCAGGATGGCGCCATTTTCCAGCGCAATCGACTTGCTCGCGATGTTGTCTTTTTCTAATACGGTACGGACCTGGTCCAGCGTAGTTTCACTGGCGGCGACGCCGCGCGCGCCAGTGATTTGTACGGCCGGATCCTCACCGTAGATGTTGGGAAGCGCATAAAGCAGACCGACGAGGATCACGACGATCAACATCAGATACTTCCACAAAGGATAACGGTTTAGCACGGCAATTCCCTTCGGGAAAAAAGATTACAGGGCCTTCATGGTACCTTTCGGCAGAACGGCCGCCACGAAGTCACGCTTGATCATCACTTCCGTGGTGTCGTTCAGCGCGATGGCGATGATGCCGGTGTCGGCCACTTTGGTCACGCGACCGATCAGGCCGCCGGTGGTCAGCACTTCGTCGCCTTTACCGATGGAGTCCATCAGCTTCTTGTGATCTTTAGCGCGCTTCTGCTGTGGGCGCAGGATCATGAAGTAGAAGATCAGGCCGAACACCACCAGCATAATGATCAGAGAGTACGGGCTTCCCTGAGCCGGAGCCCCTGCGGATGCGACGGCGTCAGAAATGAAAAAGCTCATTGAAATTCCCTCATTAAGTTATCAATTATTAGATCAAGCGTTTAAAGGCGGAATCGGCTTACCGATCCGACCATAGAAATCCGCAACAAACTGCTCTAATTTACCCTCTTCGATAGCCTGGCGTAAACCCGCCATGAGGCGCTGGTAGTGACGCAGGTTATGAATCGTGTTCAGTCGAGCACCCAATATTTCGTTGCAACGGTCGAGATGGTGCAAGTAGGCGCGGCTGTAATGGCGACACGTGTAGCAATCACAGTCCTTATCCAGCGGAGAAGTATCATCCTTGTGCTTGGCATTACGGATTTTTACCACACCGTCAGTCACGAACAGATGGCCGTTGCGGGCGTTGCGGGTCGGCATGACGCAGTCGAACATGTCGATGCCGCGACGCACGCCTTCCACCAAATCTTCCGGCTTGCCGACGCCCATCAAATAGCGTGGCTTATCTTCCGGAATTTGCGGGCAAACGTGTTCAAGAATGCGATGCATATCCTCTTTCGGCTCGCCTACAGCCAAGCCGCCCACAGCGTACCCGTCAAAGCCGATATCCACCAGCCCTTTGACGGAAACATCACGTAAATCTTCGTAAACACCGCCCTGAATGATGCCGAACAGCGCATTTTTATTTTCCAGCTCGTCGAAACGCTTGCGGCTGCGCTCTGCCCAGCGGAGCGACATTTCCATCGAACGCTTGGCGTAGTCCCAGTCGGCCGGGTACGGCGTACATTCGTCGAAGATCATCACGATGTCGGAACCCAGGTCATACTGGATTTCCATCGATTTTTCCGGGCTCAGGAACACCTTGTCGCCGTTGATCGGGTTGCGGAAGTACACGCCTTCCTCTTTGATCTTGCGCATCGCCCCCAGGCTGAATACCTGGAAACCGCCGGAGTCGGTGAGGATCGGCCCATGCCACTGCATGAAGTCGTGCAGATCGCCGTGCAGTTTCATGATCTCCTGGCCCGGGCGCAGCCACAGGTGGAAGGTGTTGCCCAGCAGGATCTGTGCGCCGGTCTCTTTCACTTCTTCCGGCGTCATGCCCTTGACCGTACCGTAGGTACCGACCGGCATAAAGGCCGGGGTTTCCACCACGCCGCGGTCGAAGATCAGGCGGCCGCGACGCGCGCGGCCATCGGTAGTTTGTAGTTCGTACTTCACAAAGCCTCCAGCATCAGAGAAACAGTCTGATGTCGTTGAAACGGGGCCGCGCCGTGGGCGCAGCCCGGGAAATTAACCGCCGACGGATTCGTTTTCCGCCTGCGGGTTACGGCTGATGAACATCGCATCGCCGTAGCTGAAAAAGCGATACTGCTCGGCCACCGCCTGCTGATAGGCATTCATGGTATTTTTATAGCCGGCGAAGGCCGACACCAGCATGATCAGGGTCGATTCCGGCAGGTGGAAATTGGTCACCAGCGCGTCGATCACCTGATAGTGATAGCCCGGATAGATAAAAATGCTGGTGTCGCCGAAGAACGGCGCAATCAGCGCCTCTTTGCTGGCCGCCGCGGCGCTTTCCAGCGAGCGCACCGAGGTGGTGCCCACCGCCACCACGCGTTTGCCGCGCGCCTTGCAGGCCAGCACCGCATCGACCACGTCCTGCGGCACTTCGGCGTATTCGGCGTGCATCACGTGATCTTCGATGGTCTCCACCCGCACCGGCTGGAAGGTGCCGGCGCCGACGTGCAGCGTCACGAACGCCATTTCCACGCCCTTGGCGCGTAGCGCCGCCAATAGCGGCTCGTCGAAGTGCAGGCCGGCGGTCGGCGCGGCGACCGCGCCGGGCTTCTCGCTGTAGACCGTCTGATACAGCTCGCGGTCGGCGTCTTCATCCGGGCGGGCGATATAAGGCGGCAGCGGCATGTGACCGGCGGCGTTGAGGATAGTGAACACGTCGCGCTCGTCGTTGAAGCGCAGCTCGAACAGCGTCTCGTGGCGCGCCACCATGGTCGCGGCGATGCTCTCGTCATCCCCCAACAGCAGCTCGGCGCCCGGCTTCGGCGCTTTCGACGCGCGCACGTGCGCCAGCACGCGATGGTCGTCCAGCACGCGCTCCACCAGCACTTCTATCTTGCCGCCGCTGACCTTGCGGCCGAACATGCGCGCCGGGATCACGCGGGTATTGTTGAACACCAGCAGGTCGCCGGCTTCCAGCTTATCCAGCAGATCGGTGAATACGCCGTGCGTCAGCGCCCCGCTCGGCCCATCCAGCTGCAGCAGGCGGCATGCGCTGCGTTCGGCCTGGGGATAGTGGGCAATCAGGGATTCGGGAAGTTCAAACGAAAAATCAGCGACGCGCATGGGTATTCACTTCTTCAATTTAGGGCTGGTTGGTAAAAAACAGGCGGCCTAGTCTAAAGCCGGGGGCGGTCAGCGGCAAGAAATAAGGAGGATTTGCCTGACTTCGGGTATAGTTGTGGGATGAATTTTCTCGCTCATCTTCATTTGGCCATGTTGGCGGACAGCTCGCTGCTGGGCAACCTGCTGGCCGATTTCGTGCGCGGCAACCCCGCCGCCGACTACCAGCCCGACGTGGTGGCCGGCATCATGATGCACCGCCGCGTCGACGTGCTGACCGACAGCCTGCCGCAGGTGAAAGCCTGCCGCGACTATTTCAGCGCCCCCTACCGCCGCGTGGCACCGATCACCCTCGACGTGGTGTGGGACCATTTTCTGGCGCGCCACTGGCAGCAGTTGGAGCCTTCGCGCGATCTGCACCAGTTTACCCAGGAAGCCCGCAGCCAGATCGAGCCTTATCTGCCGCTCACGCCGCCGCGTTTTCAGAACCTGAACGGCTACCTGTGGCCGGAGCGCTGGCTGGAGCGCTACGCCGAATTGCCGTTCATCGCCCGGGTGCTGCAGGGCATGGCCAGCCGCCGCCCGCGCCTCGAAGCGCTGGCCGGTTCGTTCGCCGACGTCGAGCAACATTATCATCAGCTTGAAACACAGTTCTGGCAGTTTTACCCGCAAATGATGCGGCAGGCGAAGGACAAAGCGCTCTGAGGTCAAGCCCAGGCCATTGAAATTGCAACGCCTTGCAAGAATTTACGTTTTGCCGCTTGCCCTTTTGTGGGAAAAGGTTATTTTTAAAGCTCGCTAAATTATATCAACGACTTTGATAGGTGAAAGCTATCTCATCGATTGGTCTTTTACCCTTTATTCACCAAGTCGCGGCCCCTATACTGGCCCTTGTTTTTACATCCACCCTTTAACACCTATTACAGGAGTAATTATGGTCCTGGTAACTCGTCAAGCCCCTGACTTCACTGCAGCTGCCGTACTGGGTAGCGGCGAAATCGTTGAAAACTTCAACCTGAAGAAGCACCTGAACGGCAAACCGGCCGTGCTGTTCTTCTGGCCAATGGACTTCACCTTCGTATGCCCTTCCGAGCTGATCGCTTTCGATCACCGCTATGAAGAGTTCCAGAAGCGTGGCGTTGAAGTGGTTGGCGTTTCCTTCGACTCAGAGTTCGTTCACAACGCATGGCGTAAAACCCCTGTCGACAAAGGCGGCATCGGTGAAGTGAAATATGCAATGGTTGCTGACATCAAGCGTGAAATCCAGAAAGCTTACGGCATCGAACACCCGGAAGCCGGCGTTGCGCTGCGCGGCTCCTTCCTGATCGACAAAGACGGCATCGTGCGTGCTCAGGTTGTTAACGACCTGCCAATCGGCCGTAACATCGACGAAATGATCCGTACCGTTGATGCGCTGCAATTCCACGAAGAGCACGGTGAAGTGTGCCCGGCTCAGTGGGAAAAAGGCAAAGCAGGTATGGGCGCTTCTCCAGACGGCGTTGCAAAATACCTGTCTGAAAACGCTGCCAAGCTGTAATTTCAGCCTGATAGTGAATCAACCGGCCCACGCGGCCGGTTTTTTTATGCCCCTTTATGGGGCAGACCGCCCACCTTCAGTGCTTTATTTCCCTGTTTCCGCTCACATTTCCCACCCAGTTCGCCGCGCGCACGCCCATCTGCGGCTACTATCAATAACGCTGGCTCGCGCTTTGCAAGCGAACAGCGGCAAGCAAACACAACACAATAAAAAACTGACAGGGTAGGAATAACTATGTTTTTACAGAAATGGAGCAAACCCCTGACCATGGCGGCGCTGCTGGTCAGCGGCAGCCTGTATGCGGCATCCAACCCGGCGGTGGAAGCCAAAAACGGCATGGTGGTCACCTCGCAACACCTGGCCTCGCAGGTCGGCGTGGATATCCTGAAGATGGGCGGCAACGCCATCGACGCCGCCGTGGCGGTGGGCTATGCGCAGGCGGTGGTTAACCCCTGCTGCGGCAACATCGGCGGCGGCGGCTTTATGACCGTCCACCTGGCGGACGGCACCGACACCTTCATCAACTTCCGTGAAACCGCGCCGGCGGCGGCCAGCGCCAACATGTATCTGGATGCCGACGGCAAGGTAAAGAAAGACGCCAGCCTGTACGGCTATCTGGCGGCGGGCGTGCCGGGCACCGTGCTGGGGATGGAAACCGCGCGTGAGAAGTACGGCAAGCTGAGCCGCGAACAGGTGCTGGCGCCGGCTATCAAGCTGGCGCGCGAAGGCTTTGTGCTGACCCGCGCCGATACCGATATTCTCGACACCACCATCGCGCGCTTCAAACAGGATCCCGAGTCGGCCAAAATCTTCCTGCGCCCGGACGGCAGCCCGCTGCAGCCGGGGGACAAACTGGTGCAAACCGATCTGGCCAATACGCTGGAAGCCATCGCCAAAGGGGGAACCGATGCCTTCTATAAAGGCAAGATCCCGCAGGCGGTGGAGGCGGCGGCCAAACAGGGCGGCGGCATCTTGACCGCCGCCGACTTCGTCAATTACAAGGTCACCGAAACCCCGCCGATTACCTGCAGCTATCGCGGCTACAAGTTCGTGTCGGCGCCGCCTCCCAGCTCCGGCGGCGTGACGCTGTGCGAAATCCTCAACGTGGTGGAAGGCTATGACCTGAAAAGCATGGGCTTCAACTCGGCGGCGGCCATTCACACCATGACCGAAGCGATGCGCCATGCCTACATGGACCGCAACACCTACCTCGGCGACCCGGAATTCATCAAGAACCCGATCGACCGGCTGGTGAGCAAGAGCTACGCCGAGCAGATCCGCAAGAAAATCGTCGCGGACAAGGCCACGCCGTCGGAAAACGTGCAGCCCGGCATGGAACCGCATGAAAAACCGGAAACCACCCACTATTCGATCGTCGATCACGACGGCAACGCCGTCTCCACCACCTATACCGTCAACGGCCGTTTCGGCGCCGTGGTGATCGCACCGGGCACCGGCTTCTTCCTCAACGACGAGATGGACGACTTTACGGTCAAAGTGGGCGAGAAAAACCTGTACGGGCTGGTGCAGGGCACCGCCAACAGCATTGCCCCCGGTAAGCGCCCACTATCGTCGATGAGCCCGACGCTGGTGACCAGGGACAACAAGATCTTTATGGTACTGGGCTCGCCGGGCGGTTCGCGCATCATCACCATTACCCTGCAGACCGCGTTGAACGTGATCGACCACGGCATGGCACCGCAGGAAGCGGTGGACGCGCCGCGCATCCATCACCAATGGTTGCCGGATAAGGTGTACTACGAACAGCGCGGCGTTTCCGCCGATACGTTGAAGCTGCTGAGCGGCATGGGCTATAAGATGGTCGAGCAAACGCCGTGGGGCGCCGCCGAACTGATTCTGGTCGGTTTGCCGGGCGCGGCGGGCGTCAGCCCGGCCAACTCCGGCAACGACTCGGCGGTTTCCGGCAAGGTGCGCGAAGGCTACCTGTACGGCGCCAACGACGTGCGTCGCCCGGCAGGTTCTGCGGTCGGTTACTGATGTAAACGCCTACTCACCTTGATCGCGGGGGCCCTTCGGCCCCCGCAGTTGCTTTAGCCTTCATAACGCCACACGCTGGCCGACGCTTCCGTCAGCTGTAGGCGCAGCCCGCCCGCCGTTTCGCTCAGCTCTCCCTGCCCTTCCACACGCCGCCACGGGCCGCGCGCCAACAGCGGGTTATGCGGCAACTGCGCCTGGCCACTGCCGTCGCGCTGCAGCGCCACCAGCACCTGCTCCTGTTGATACAGGCGCACGAACACCAGCGTTTCTCCGTTGGCATACAGCACCTGACAGCCGCCGCGGCGCAATGCCACGCTCTGTTTACGCAGCGCCGCCATGCGCTGGAACAGCGCCAACAGCGGCCGGTCCCAGTCGCCGACGTCCCACGGGAACGGCTTGCGGCAGAACGGATCGTTGCCGCCGTCCAGACCAATCTCATCGCCGTAATAGAGACAAGGCACGCCAATCCAGCTCAGCAACCACACCGCCGCCATCTGCATGCGCGCCGCGTTCCCCTGCAGCAGCGTGAGGAAACGCGCGGTATCGTGGCTGTCCAGCTGGTTGAATTGGATCAGCTGGCGGCCGTGCGGCAGCCCGGCGCGGTAACCGTCCATCCACTGCGCGCACCCGGCGGCGTCCAGCCGCACCGGGTGATAGGCCACGTCCAGCCCCGCCAAGAACGCCCGCACCGGCAGCGCGAACCCCATGTAGTTCATCGCCGCGTCCTCCACGCCGGCGTGCAGCCAGCGGCGCGCGTCGCCGAAGTGCTCGCCCAAGACGTAGGCCTGCGGGTTCTCCTGCTTCACCGCCTGATAGATGCCAGCCAGGTGGTTCAGGTTACCGGTGGCGCCGCCGTTCTCTCCCAGCATGTGCACCACGTCCAGCCGCCAACCGTCGATGCTGTACGGCGGGCGCAGCCAGTGGCGCACCACGCTGCCTTCTCCGCGATAGATCGCTTCCGCCACCTGCGGCTCGGCGAAATTAAGCTTCGGCAGGCTGGCGTTGCCCTTCCAGTCGAGCGCGCGGCCGTCCGGGTAAAAGTTGAACCAGCCGCGATACGGTGAATCGGGGTGGTGACAGGCGCCGTTTTCGCCCTGGCGATGGCGGTCGAACCACGGATGCGAGTCGCCGGTGTGGTTGAATACCCCGTCCAGCACCAGTTTCATGCCCACCTTGTGAGTGCTCACTCGCAAACGCTGCAGCGCCGCGTTGCCGCCGAAGTGCGGATCGACCTGGTAATAGTCCTCGGTATCGTACTTATGCACGCTCGGCGCGGTAAAAATCGGGTTCAGATACAGCGCCGTCACGCCCAGCTGCTGCAAATACGGCAGTTTGGCGCTGATGCCGTCCAGATCGCCGCCGTAAAAGGTCGAGGCGGCGTGGCGATCCTCCAACGGATACTGCCAGTCGCGCCGAATCACCTCGGCACCGGCCGCGTGATGGCGGTAGCTGCCGCTCTGGATGCCGTGTTCGCCGCCGCTGCTGGCGAACCGATCGGGGAAAATCTGGTAGAACAGCTGATCCGCCACCCACTCGGGGCCATTGTCAGGATCGTCGACGGCGAACTGCGCCAGCTGGCCCGGCGGCGTTGATGACCAGCCCTGCGGGCCGAACCACTGCTGGCGATCGGCCCACAGCAGCTTGAAGCAGTAACGCCGCGTCGGCTCGCCCTCATTCAGCGTCAGGCTGGCCTGGTAGCGCCGCATCCCCTCGTGGCGCTGCGCTTTCATCACCAGCAGCCACTCTTCGTTGTCCGGTTCGGCGCGCAAAAACACCCGCTCCGGCAGTTCATCCCCCTGTAACCACAGCGTGATATCCAAACGTTGCCCTTGCTTCACCACAAAAGGCGGGACCGGTTGATGCCAGGCGTTAAGCATACTGTTTCTCCTGCTGTACCAAACGAAATCGACGGCGTTCTTCAAGAAGCGAACAATGCCACGTTAAGTGCAACTCCCCCTCCTCTCTGGCCGCAAAACCCGGGGATGAGCCGGGGGGCGGAGACCGAAAAATAACGCTAACCCGATGTAAAAAAAGGTAAACAGGCACAAATCCTGCACGTTACCCCTTAGGCTAACGCGTTTTAAGTTTACAGGATATTTTTTGCGCATTTTTTAAGGAGCGGTAATGCAACAACAGATAACGCGCTGGCTGGAACAGTTTGGTTTGGAATTCGGCGGAGTGATGTCGCTGTTGATGGTATTGGGGTTGATTGTCCTGATCTCGGTGGTGATCCACCTGGTGCTGCACCGGGTGGTGTTGGCCGCCCTTCAGCGCCGCGGCCAGCAATCGCAGCGCGTCTGGCAACAGGCCATCACCCAATACAAACTGTTCCAGCGCGTGGCGCTGCTGCTGCAAGGGGTGATCATCAGCATCCAGGCGACGCTGTGGTTACAGAGCGGCAGCCAGACCCAGGCGGTGATCGTCACCGCCGCACAGGTGTGGATCCTCGCCTTCACCCTGCTGTCGCTGTTCTCGCTGCTGGATACGCTGCTGGCGCTGCTGCGCCAAAGCCCGATTTCCAATCAGCTGCCGCTGCGCGGCATTTTCCAGGGCCTGAAACTGGTGGCGGCGATCCTGATCGGTATCATGATCGTCTCGCTGCTGATGGGCAAATCGCCGCTGCTGCTGCTCAGCGGCCTGGGCGCCATGACCGCGGTCCTGATGTTGGTGTTCAAGGATCCGATCCTCGGGCTGGTGGCCGGCATTCAGCTCTCCGCCAACGATATGCTGAAGATCGGCGACTGGCTGGAAATGCCGAAATACGGCGCCGACGGCGCGGTCACCGACATCGGCCTGACCACGGTCAAAGTGCGCAACTGGGACAATACCGTCACCACCATTCCCACCTACGCGCTGATCTCCGACTCGTTCAAAAACTGGCGTTCGATGTCGGAATCCGGTGGGCGTCGCATCAAGCGCAGCCTGAATATCGACACCGGCAGCGTGCACTTCCTGTCGCAAGAGGAACAGCACCGCCTGCAGCGCAACCCGCTGCTGCACAGCTACCTGAACGTCAAGACCCAAGAGCTGAGCCAGCACAACCAGGAGATCGCCATCGATCTGGCCTCGCCGCTCAACGGCCGCCGCCTGACCAACCTCGGCACGCTGCGCGCCTATCTGGAAGCCTATCTGCGCGCTCACCCGCGCATTCACCAGAACATGACGCTGATGGTGCGCCAGCTGGCGCCGACGCCGGAAGGCCTGCCGCTGGAAATCTACGCCTTCACCAACACCACGGTCTGGGCGGAGTATGAAAGCATTCAGGCGGATATTTTCGACCATATTCTGGCGGTGATCGACGAGTTCGGCCTACGCGTGCATCAGACGCCAACCGGCAATGACCTGCGCGGCATGCTGCTACAAAACGCGAACGCTTCCTGACGTCGGCTGACGTAACTGTGTCTGCTGGTAATGATGTTCTTTCAATTGCCAGCAGATATCTCCATCCCCTTCTTTTCCCCGATGAAAACGGCGTTAATGCGCCATCACCTTCACCACCGAGAGGGAAAGCCCTTGCTGAAACGGTTACGTCATCGGCTGTTTACCCTGATGGCCACCCTGCTGTTTATCGGCTGCCTGCACAGCGCTTCGCTGGAGGAAAGCCGCATGCCCCGCAATCTGCAACCTTCGCTGAGCGCGCTCAGCAGCAATATGCAGGACATTCGCGAAGTGTTGGCGCGCTGCGCCGGCGAGGAAGAGGAGGAACGCCTTAACGGCGGCGACGTGCGCATCGAAGCGCGCGCCGCCGGGGAGGATGAAGTGGAAGACAAACGCTTGGCATAGTAGGTTAAAAAACGCCCCATCTTGTTGCGTCACACGCAACACCTGGCTATGATGCGTATAGCGCAACACTCATGGAGCCGTCAGGATGATAAGAAGCTTCAAGCATAAGGGACTCAAAAAGTTTTTCGAAACCGGTTCAACGGCGGGTATCGACGCCAAGCAGGCGAAGAAAATCGCGCTGCGGCTGAGCGTACTGGATCTGGCGAAAGTGATTGATGACGTAGATCTGCCCGGCTTCTTCTTGCACCCGCTAACGGGCGCTCGCAGCGGGCAATGGTCCGTCACCGTAACCGGCAACTGGCGTATCACGTTTGAACTGGTCGAGGGTGATGTTTATATCGTGAATTATGAGGACTATCACTAATGAACCGCATGCATAATCCCCCTCATCCTGGCGAGTTGATCAAAGAAACCATGGAAACGCTGAATCTCAGCGCGCGCGCGCTGGCTAAAGCGCTGGACGTCGCGCCCTCCACGGTTCAACGCCTGATCAGCGGAAAGTCCGATATCTCGCCGGAAATGGCCATCCGCCTGTCTATCGTGATAGGCAGTTCCGAACAGGTTTGGATGGGTATGCAGGATGCTTACGATCTGTGGCAGGCCAGGCAGTCCATCGACGTTTCGAAACTGCGCAAGCTGGACTTCGCTTGACGCCTGCCCCTAAAAAAACACCGGCCTTAGCCGGTGTTTTTCCATTTAGTCTTGCTGCGCCGCCAGCGGCGCGCGTTTTTTCTGATGGTTGACCTTGAACCAGTATCCCGCCAGCAGCAATACCACCCAAACCAGGCCGGCGTACAGCGAGACGCGCGTGGTCGGGAAGTAGCCGATCAGGCCGATGATGAACACCAGGAACACGATTGCCACCACCGAGGTGAACACTCCGCCGCGCAGCGGGAACGCCAGCTGCTTCACCTGCTCTTTGCTCAGGCTGCGGCGGAAGGCGATTTGGGAGAACAGGATCATGATCCACACCCACACGGTGGCGAAGGTCGCCAGGGACGCGATCACCAGGAACACGCTCTCCGGCATGATGTAGTTGAGATATACCGCCAGCAACAGCGCCAGCATCATCACCACCACCGTCACCCAGGGAATGCCGCGCTTCGATACCTTACTGAACATCTTCGGCGCATGGCCCTGCTCGGCCATACCGTGCAGCATGCGACCGACGCCGAACACGTCGCTGTTGATCGCCGACAGCGAAGCGGTGATCACCACGAAGTTGAGGATACCCGCCGCCACGGTGATGCCCATATGCTGGAAGGTCAGCACGAACGGACTGCCGTTGGTGCCCACCTGGTTCCACGGGTAGATAGACATAATGACGAACAGCGTGCCAACGTAGAACACCAGAATGCGCCAAGGCACCGAGTTGATGGCTTTAGGAATCGATTTTTTCGGATCTTTGGCTTCGCCGGCGGTGATGCCGATGATTTCAATGCCGCCGTAAGCGAACATCACCAGCTGCAGCGACAGGATCATGCCGATAAAGCCGTTGCTGAAGAAGCCGCCGTTCGACCACAGGTTATGAATGCCGGTCGGTTGCCCGCCGTTGCCGATGCCCCAGATGATGATGCCGATGCCGGCCGCGATCATGATGATGATGGTGGCGACCTTGAAGAACGAGAACCAGAACTCCAACTCGCCGAATACCTTGACGCTCATCAGGTTGATGGCGCCGATGATCAGCACCACGCTCAGCACCCAGATCCAGTGCGGCACTTCCGGGAACCAGACCCCCATATAGATGCCGAAGGCGGTCACGTCGGCGATGGCGACGATCAGGATTTCAAAGCAGTAAGTCCAACCGGTGATGTAACCCGCCATCGGGCCGAGGTAGTCCTGCGCGTAGCGGGAAAACGAGCTGGCCTGCGGGTTGTTGACCGACATCTCCCCCAGTGCGCGCATGATGATAAAGGCCACGATGCCGCCGATCAGGTAAGCCAGCAGCACGCTCGGGCCGGCCATTTTGATGGCGTCCGCCGAGCCGTAGAACAACCCGGTGCCGATGGCCGATCCCAGCGCCATAAAGCGGATATGACGCGTACTGAGGCCGCGTTTCAGCTTATTGTCGGGGGCCGTGGTGGGTGACTGTTGTTGCATGAAGATGACCCATAGTTTTAAACGTAAAAAAGCCACGGACATGTCCGTGGCCCTGGATTAAGCCGGGGGATTATCAGTGCGCGGTCACTTGGGAACGCGTGCACACCCGATCATAAATCGCGACCAGCACCAGCATCAGCAGCGAAGGCGGCAACCATGCCAACCCCTGCTCCGCCAGCGGCAGGTGAGTGGTCCAGGCCGGCAGCAGTTGCTGGAAACTGGAGGCTTTCACCGCGTCAAGGATACCAAACAACAGGCTGACAAGCATCACCGGCGCGATGATACGCGGCGCGCTGTGCCACCAACGCAGGGTGAAGCTCAGCACCACCAGCACGATGCACGGCGGGTAAATCGCGGTCAGCACCGGAATGGAGATCTGGATCAGGTGGCTCAGGCCGAGGTTGGACACCACCATCGAGAACAGGCCCAGGATAAATACCAGCGTCTTGTACGAGAACGGCAGGTATTGCGCGAAGAACTCGGCGCAGGCGCAGGTCAGGCCGACCGCGGTCACCATACAGGCGATGAAGATCAGCGCCGCCAGGAAGAAGCTGCCCAGGCCGCCGAAGGTGTTCTGAACGTAAGCGTGCAGGATCACCGCGCCGTTGGTGGCGTCAGGCACCAGCGCGCCGCTGCCGGAGCCCAGCTTGAACAGGCTCAGGTAAACCAGCGTCAGGCCCACGCCGGCGATCAAACCGGCCAAGATGGTGTAACGGGTCAACAGACCGGCGTCTTTCACGCCGCGCGAGCGCGCCGCATTGACGATAACGATGCCGAATACCAGCGCACCCAGCGTATCCATGGTCAGATAGCCGTTAACGAAGCCGGAGGAGAAAGGCACGCTCTGGTAAGCCGCCGTCGCCGGGATCGGCGCGCCGGCAGGCCACAGCAGCGCGGCGATGCCCAATACGGCCAGCGCCACAATCTTCAGCGGTGCCAGCACGTGGCCGACGGTGTCGAGCAGGCGGCCCGGATACAGGGAGATGCCGATCACCAGCGCGAAGTACACCAGGCTGTAAATGAACAGCGGCATGGCACCGTCGCCGGTCAGCGGGGCGATACCCACTTCAAAGGACACGGTGGCGGTGCGCGGCGTGGCGAACAGCGGGCCGACGGCCAGGTAGCAGACAGTCGCCAGCAGCAGGCCGGCGCCACGGCCGATCGGTGAGCTGAGGGCGTCGATGCCGCCGCCGACGCGCGCCAGCGCGATGACGGTAATGACCGGCAGACCGACCGCGGTGATCAGAAAGCCCAGCGCCGCGGTCCAGACGTGTTCACCGGACTGCAAGCCGACCATCGGCGGGAAGATGATGTTCCCGGCCCCAACGAATAAGGCAAAGGTCATGAAGCCCAGTGCCAGGATATCTTTTGACGTTAAACGATGACTCATACGATGTCGTGTTGCCTGTTCAAATGAAAAAATATGGTCCGATAGCGTGGTGGCGTGACGCCCCACCCGGTTGCCGGCATGCCCGATCGTTGCAGCACCAAATAAGCACCCTAAACGCAGTCGATCCGGCGTTTATGTCCCTATTCGAAAGTGGCCACTCATGAAGATGGGCAAAATTTTAGGAGTTATAAAAATGGAGGTTTAATCCGACAACGAGGGCTAAGGTAAACGTTTATAGCGCTTCAAGGCAAGACGCACGGCGAAAAGCAGAGCTATCGACCATATAAACTTTAGCCACCAGTCGATCATATTGGCTATCAATAAATATACACTACATGATTTGTATCATTTTTGAACAACAGATTCACGAAACGTGAAGCATATACCACTTTACCGCGCGAAAACGCCAATAAATGCCCGATTTTCGCGTGGCATAAGCTCCGTTCAGCCGTTAAAAAAGGCGAAAATTACGCCACATTTTGTCGCTTATTGCACCGTGGCCGACGCGAGCGGCTGCAAGCCGAGCGCCTGGCGGGTCTTCTGCAGGGCGGCCGGCGGCAGCGGCAGATAGCCGTCGTGATTGACCAGGTTCTGCCCTGCGGCCGACAGCACGCGGTCGAGGAACGCGGCGGTCAGCGGCTCGAGCGGTTGATTGGGGGCTTTGTTGATATAGATATAGAGATAGCGCGACAGCGGGTAGCGATCGTTGCGCACGTTGGCGGCGGTAGGCGCGACATAGTCCTCACCCGACTCTGCCAACGGCAGTAGCCGCACGCCGCTGGCGCGAAAGCCGATGCTGGCATAGCCGATGCCGTTGAGCGAACCGGCCACCGCCTGCACCACCGAGGCCGAACCGGGCAGCTCATTGACGCGCGGCATAAAATCGCCGCCGCACAGCGCGCGCAGTTTGAAATACCCGTAGGTGCCGGAAGCCGAATTGCGGCCGAAGCGCTGCAGCGAGCGCGTCGCCCAGTCGCCGCTGAGCCCCAGCTCGCCCCAACGCGTCAGCGGTTTGCTTTCTCCGCAGCGCCGGGTGGCGGAGAAAATGCGATCGAGCTGCTGCAGATTGAGGCCGCGCAGCGGATTGTCCTGATGCACCAACACCACCAGCGCATCCACCGCGACCGGCACCGCCAGCGGCGCATAGCCGTAACGGTGTTCGAACGCCGAGACCTCGGCCGCCTTCATCGGCCGGCTCATCGGGCCCAACTGCGCGGCGCCCGCCGCCAAGGCGGTCGGCGCGGTCGACGAGCCGGCGGCCTGGATCTGCAGGTTAACGTTGGGGTAATGCCGGCTGAAATCCTGCGCCCACAGCGCCATCAGATTCGCCAGGGTGTCGGAACCGACGCTGGACAGGTTGCCCGCCAGCATGCCGTCGGGCTGCGCCAGCGCGCCGCGTCCGGCCAGCAGCGCCAGGCAAAGCAACAGCCCTCGGGTTATTCGGGTCATACCGGTGTCTCGCGTTAATTTTTCACCGCATTCTCTGATAAAGCGGCGGGAACAATCAACCGGTTGGGTAAGGTAAAGATAAAGCGGGTGCCGATCCCCGGCTCGCTGAGGATCTCCAGCCGCGCGTCGTGATGGCTGAGCGCGTGTTTGACGATCGCCAGCCCCAACCCGCTGCCGCCGGTTTGGCGCGAACGGGCCTTATCGACGCGGTAAAAACGCTCGGTCAGGCGCGGCAGGTGTTCGGCGGCGATGCCCGGCCCGTTGTCGCTGACCTGGAACTGCGCACCATGCGCCGTCTGCTGCCAACTCACTTCGATGTGGGTGCCCTTCGGCGTGTGATTGACCGCGTTGTACACCAGGTTAGACACCGCGCTGCGCAACTGATCTTCATTGCCGAACACGTTGAGCTGTTCGTTCACCCGGAAGCTGATCTCGTGATTGCCACCGCTCAACGATTGCGCCTCGCGCTGCAACACTCGCAGCATCAGCGGGATATCCACCCGCTCGTTCATGTCGACATTGGGCGCCGCCTCGATGCGCGACAGCGTCAGCAGCTGCTTGACCAGCCCGTCCATCCGACGGGTCTGTTCTTGCATGGTGCCGAGCGCCTTGCTGCGCAGCGAGCCGTCCTGCTCTTCGTCGCCCATCATCTCCAGGTAGCCCTGCAGCACCGTCAGCGGCGTGCGCAGTTCATGGCTGACGTTGGCGAAGAAGTTGCGCCGCGCGCCTTCCAGCTGGCGCATCTGGGTGACGTCGCGCGCCACCATCAGCAGCTGCCCTTCGGAATAAGGCATCACGCGGAATTCGACGTAGTGTTCGTTGTTCAGCTGCAGCGTCAGCGGGCGCGAGAACTCCTGCTGTTGCAGGTAGTGGCTGAATTCCGGATAACGCAGCAGGTTGAGGATGTGCTGGCCGTTGTCTTCCGGCCAGCGAAAGCCGAGCAGATGCTGCGCCAGCCCATTACACCAGAAGATGTTGCCTTCGACGGTGGTCATCACCACCGCATCAGGCAGCGATTCGGCCCCGCTGCGAAAGCGCTTGATCAGCAGCGCCAGCTCGCGCCGGCGGCGGCGATTGCGCTGCTGCATCTGATACAGGCCATAGAACAGCGGCTCCCAGCTCCAGCGGCCGGGTGGCGGCGTCATGCTGCGGTCAATCCACAGCCAATGGGAGAGTTTGAGCTGGTTGTAGAAATTCCACACCAGCGCAGCCAGCGCGGAGGCCAGCAGGAACCAGGGCAGATAACCGAAAATCAGCCCCAGCAGTAAGGCGGGCAGGCAAAAAAGAGCCAGCTCCAGAGCCAGCCTCTTCCACGACAGACGTTCTAACACGGCATATTCTCCAGCGCAGCGCGATCAGTAGCGCGTTGAGAACCGGTAGCCGGTGCCCCGAACGGTTTGAACCATTTTATCATGCCCACTGGTTTCTAACGCCTTGCGGAGCCGACGGATATGCACGTCAACGGTACGGTCTTCCACATAAACGTTAGTGCCCCAGACGTGATTAAGCAACTGCTCACGGCTATAAACCCGCTCCGGGTGGGTCATAAAGAAGTGCAGCAGCTTGAACTCGGTCGGCCCCATGTCCAGCGCCTGATCGTTAGCCATCACGCGGTGGGAGGACGGATCCAGACTCAGCCCTTGCATTTCAATCACTTCTTCCACCGCCATCGGTGAAATGCGGCGCATGACCGCCTTGATGCGCGCCACCAGCTCCTTGGGCGAGAACGGCTTAGTGATGTAATCATCCGCCCCCACTTCCAGGCCGCGCACGCGGTCTTCCTCTTCGCCGCGCGCGGTCAGCATCATGACCGGAATATCGCGGGTCAGCGCTTCGCGCTTCATATGTTTGATAAACTGAATGCCGGAACCGCCGGGCAACATCCAGTCGAGCAACACCAAATCAGGGAACGGCTCAGACAGGCGCGTCACGGCGCTGTCATAATCCTCGGCTTCCAACGGTTGGTAACCATTCTGTTCCAACACAAAGCACACCATCTCACGGATCGGCGCTTCGTCTTCCACCACCAGTATGCGTCTTGCCATCGTCAATCCTGCCAATGTGTTAGCGACTTTGCGGGCGCCATTATGCGTCAGTTTTGTGACACTTTTATGAAAAAAAGCGGCTGTTATAGGCAGTAAGCATAGCGATTATTTCCCGGCGCAAAGAAAAATCATTCCGTGGTCATCGCCATTGCGCCGGGACAGCCGCCGCCGCGGCCTTTATAATCATCGCCATTACCTTTGCATCCGGGAGTGTCATGCGCCTGATCCACACCTCTGACTGGCATCTTGGCCAGTACTTTTTCACCAAAAGCCGTGCCGCCGAACATCAGGCTTTTCTGAACTGGCTGATCGAACAGATCGAGCAGCAGCAGGTGGATGCGCTGATCGTCGCCGGGGATCTGTTCGATACCGGCTCGCCGCCCAGCTACGCCCGCGAGCTGTACAACCGCTTCGTGGTGGAACTGCAGCGCACCGGCTGCCAACTGGTGGTGTTGGGCGGCAACCACGACTCGGTAGCGACGCTGAACGAATCGCGGGAACTGCTCTCTTGCCTGAACACCACGGTGATCGCGAGTGCGCAGGGCTCCCTTGAGCAGCAGATCGTGGTGCTGAATCGGCGCGACGGCCAGCCGGGCGCGGTGCTGTGCGCCATTCCTTTTCTGCGGCCGCGCGATCTGCTCACCAGCCGCGCCGGCGAATCCGGCGCGCAGAAACAGCAGGCGCTGCAGGAAGCCATCGCCGAACATTACCAAGCGCTGTATCAGGCGGCCTGCGAACGCCGCGATCGGCTGGGCCTGCCGCTGCCGATCGTCGCCACCGGCCACCTGACCACCGTCGGCGTCACCACCTCCGACTCGGTGCGCGACATCTATATCGGCACCCTGGACGCCTTCCCGGCGCAGGCCTTCCCCCCTGCCGATTACATCGCGCTGGGCCACATTCACCGCGCGCAGAACGTCGCCAAGTCGGAACATATTCGCTATAGCGGCTCACCGATTCCGCTCAGCTTCGATGAACTGGGCAAAGCCAAAAGCGTCTTCCTGGTCGATTTCGCCGACGGCGCCCTGCAGCAGGTAGAGGCGTTAACGATCCCGCAGTTCCAGCCCATGCAACTGATCAAAGGCGATCTGGCCGAGATCGAACGGCAGCTGCAGCAATTTGCCGACTATGCCGGCGAGCTGCCGGTTTGGCTGGATATCGAAGTGGCGACGCAGGACTACCTCAGCGATATCCAGCGCCGCATCCAGCTGATGGCGGATGAGCTGCCGGTGGAAGTGGTGCTGCTGCGGCGCAGCAAAGAGCAACGCCGCCAGGCGATCGCGCAGCAGGACAAGGAAACGCTGAACGAGCTGAGCGTCAACGAGGTGTTCGAACGGCGCCTGGCGCAAGAGGCCGACATGCCCGAAGCGCGCCAACGGCGGATGCATCAACTGTTCCGCCAGGTAGTCGATGCGGTGCAGCACAATCTTGAGGAGCCCCACCCATGAAGATCCTCAGCCTGCGGTTAAAAAACCTCAACTCGCTGCAGGGCGAGTGGAAAATTGACTTCACCGCCGAGCCGTTCGCCAGCAACGGCCTGTTCGCCATTACCGGCCCGACCGGCGCGGGCAAAACCACCCTGCTGGACGCCATCTGCCTGGCGCTGTACCACCAGACGCCGCGTCTCAACGTCACGCCGAGCCAGAATGAACTGATGACCCGCCACACCGCCGAATCGCTGGCGGAGGTCGAATTTGAGGTTAAGGGCATCGGCTATCGCGCCTTCTGGAGCCAGCGCCGCGCCAAAAACGCGCCGGACGGCAATCTGCAGGCGCCGAAGGTCGAACTGGCGCGCCGCGAGGACGGTAAGATCCTGGCGGATAAGGTGCGCGATAAGCTGGAGATCACCGCCGCCATCACCGGGCTGGACTTCGGCCGCTTCACCAAATCGATGATGCTTTCTCAGGGGCAGTTCGCCGCGTTCCTCAACGCCGACGCCAACGATCGCGCCGAGCTGTTGGAAGAACTGACCGGCACCGAAATCTACGGGCGGCTGTCCGAACAGGTGTTCGAATCCCACAAGCAGGCCAAAACTGACCTGGATGCGTTGCACCAGCGCGCCAGCGGCATCGAGCTGCTGAACGATGAACAGCGCTACTCCCTGACTGAACGGCTAGCGGCGCTGAGCGCGCAGGAAAGCGCTCTCGGCAAGCAAACCCAGCAACAGCAACAGGCGCTGAGCTGGCTGCAGCAATGGCAGCGCCTCCAGCAACAGCAAAACGAGGGGCAACGGCGGCTGGAAACCGCCCAGCGCGAGCAGGCCGAGGCCGCCCCGCAGCTGCAGCGGCTGGCGCTCAGCGAACCGGCCGAGAAATTGCGGCCGCTGCGCAGCGAACGCGATCGCTGCCGCGCCGAGCTGCAGACGATACAACAGCAGGCTGCCCAGCTGACGCAGCAACAGGAGCAGCACTCGGCGCAGCTGGCGCCGCTGCAGCAGGCGGTGGAAAAGGCCCGTCTGGCGCAGCAAGCCCATGCCGAGCATATGCGTCAGCAGCAACAGCTGATCGATGACCAGGTCGCTCCGCTCGACCATCAGATCGCCCAACTGCAGTCGACGCAGGCCGAGCGGCGACAGGCCGGCGATGCCGCCGCGCAGCAGTGCGCCCAGCAGCAGACCGCACTGGAGCAGCTCACCGCCCAGCGCAGCCAGCTGACGGCGCAGGCCGCACAGCATCAACAGCAGTTGAACGCACTGACCGAAGCGCTGGCCGCTCAACAGCAACAACGGCAGGCGTTGGAGGCGCAAACGCCGCTGGCCCCGCTGCGCCAGCGCCTGAGCGCTCTGGCGGATCTGCGCCCGACGCGCCAGCAGTTATTTACGCTCGCTTCCCTTAACCGTCAGACCCGCGAGCGTCTGGCCCGGCAACAGGCGGAGCACGCCGAACGGCAAACGCAGCTCGCCGGGCTGCAACACCAGCTGGAGAACGCGCGTCAGCAATTCAAACAGCACAAGGCACAGCTGCAGGAAGTGGAGCGGATCCACGAGCTGGAAAAACGCATCGTCAGCCTGGAAGCGGAGCGCGCCCTGTTGCAGAGCGGCGCCCCCTGCCCGCTGTGCGGCTCCACCAGCCACCCGGCGGTGGAGCAATATCAGGCGGTGCAGCCTTCGGCGACGGAACAACGCTTGGTTGAGATGCGCACCCTCGCCGAGAAACTGCAAACCCAGGGCACCGAGCTGCGCACCCGCTGTGAAGGCCTGCAAGAGCAGCAGCAACGCCAGCAGCAGGCTATCGCGCAGGATGAGCAGCAGCTGGCTGCCCAACAGCAGCAGTGGCAGCAGCTCAGCGCGCCGCTGGCATTCGACTTTACCCTGGCGGAGGGCGAGCAACTCAGCGCCTGGCTGAGCGGCTGCGACGACGAAGAGCGACACGGGCAGCACGCGCTGCAGCAGCACGAACAGGCGGCGCAGGCGGTGCAGCAGGCAAAAGACGCGCTCGCCGCCCTGCAAACGCAGCAGCAGCAGGCGCAGCAACAGCTGGCGCTGCTCGAAGAGCGCTTTACGCTGCTGCAAAAGACCCATGCCGACAGCCTGCAACAGCAGCAAGACCTGCAACAACGCTGGCAAGAAGGCGAGAAAACTCTTGCAGAACGGCGCGCGCAGCGGCTGGCGCTGTTCGGCGAACAGCGGATCGCCGAGGTGCGCGAACAGCTGCGCGCCAAACAAACCGCCTGTGAACAGGCCAGCTTGCAGGCCGCCGAGCAATGGCAAAAGGCGCAGGAACTGCGCGAGCGCCTGGCCGGCCAGCAGGCAGGGTTACAACAGCAGCACGCCCAAATGCAGGAACGGCTACAGCAGGCGCAGCAGCAATGGCAGCAGGCGCTGGCCGACAGCGAATTTACCGATGAAACCGCCTTCGCCGCCGCGCTGCTGGACGATGCCCTGCGCCGCGAATTGCAGCAGCGCAAAGAGCAGCTGCAACAGCGGCAGGTAGAGGCTGCGGCCCTGCTGGCTCAGGCGACGCAAACGCTGGAGCAGCATCGGCAGAACCGCCCGGAAGGGGTGGATGAGGCCAACGCGGATCTCGACGCGCTCACCCAATCGCTGGCCGATCTGGCACAGCAGTTGAAGGCGCTGCAGCTGAGCCAGGGCGAACTGCGCAACCAGTTGGAAAGCGACGCCGCCCGCCGTCTCAATCAACAGGCGCTGTTCGAGCAAATCGCCCGCAGCCAGCAAGACTACGACGACTGGAGCTACCTCAACCAGCTGATCGGCTCGAAAGAAGGCGACAAGTTCCGCCGCTTCGCTCAGGGGCTGACGCTCGATCATCTGGTTTATCTGGCCAACCTTCAGCTCGGCCGGCTGCACGGGCGCTACCTGCTGCAGCGCAAAACCAGCGACGCGCTGGAGCTGCAGGTGGTGGACACCTGGCAGGCCGACGCGCTGCGCGATACCCGCACCCTGTCCGGCGGCGAGAGCTTCCTGGTCAGCCTGGCGCTGGCGCTGGCGTTGTCCGATCTGGTCAGCCACAAAACCAGCATCGATTCGCTGTTCCTCGACGAAGGCTTCGGCACGCTGGACGCAGAAACCCTCGATACCGCACTGGACGCGCTGGACAGCCTGAATGCCTCCGGTAAAACCATTGGCGTGATCAGCCACGTCGAGGCGATGAAAGAGCGTATTCCGGTGCAGATCAAAGTGAAAAAGGTCAACGGGCTCGGCGTCAGCCGGCTGGAGGCGCACTTCAGGCTGGAATGATCCCGCGGCGCGCGGCGCAGAAGTGTGACCGCGGCGGCACTCCGCGGTGAAAAGCGTTGAGCCGCGGCGAGCACGGGTTATTATGCAGGCATAACAGGATTGTTACTGTATCCCCTCCGCCGCTCAGGCCGCAGGACAGAAACATAAAATACAGGCAAAACCTGACGCCCGGGATCGCTTCCGGGCGTCAGGTTTTTTCGTTTTCAGGATGCTGAAACACCGGGAAAGACCATGAAAATCGCTAAAATACTCAATAATAACGTGGTGATTACGCTGGACGACCGTCAGGAAGAGACGGTGGTCATGGGAAAAGGAATCGGCTTTAAAAAGAAGCCCGGCGACACGCTGGACGAAAGCCTGATCGAAAAGGTGTTCACCCATAACGGCGGCGAAATCGCCGAGCGCTATAAAGAGCTGCTCTCCGAGATCCCGCTGGCCTGCGTCACCACCGCCGACAGGATTATTACCCTCGCCCGCGAACGGCTGCCGGGCAAGTTGCATAACATCGTCTACATCACGCTGACCGACCACATCCATTTCGCTCTGCAGCGCCACGCGGAAGGGCTGGATATCAAAAATGCGTTGCTGTGGGAGATTAAAAAGCTCTATCCAGCCGAGTTCGCCGTCGGCCTGGAGGCACTGGCCCTGATCGCTCAGCGGCTGGATACCGCGTTGCCGGAAGACGAAGCCGGATTTATCGCCCTGCACCTGGTCAACGCCCAGCTTAACGACGAGATGCACAATACGCTGCATATCACCCGCGTGATGCAAGAGATCCTCAACCTGGTCAAATACCATTTCCGCTTTGATTACAACGAGGAAGCCCTGAGCTACCACCGTTTCGTCACCCATTTGAAATTCTTCGCCCAGCGCCTGCTGGGGAAAAACTACGTCGACAGCGACGACGACTCGCTGTATCAGGTAGTGAAAGAGAAATACCGTGAGTCATTCGCCTGCGCCGGCAAGATCAACCGCCACATCGAAAAGCACTATCAGCATCAGCTCACCACGGAAGAGATGATGTTCCTGACCATTCATATCGAACGGGTGCGCAGCGAAAGCGAGGAAAAACCGGCTTAACGGCGGGCGTCCGCCACTCGCACGCCGTACTGCGGAAACACCGCGTCGGCGGAGATCAGCGTCAGCCCCTCGGCCTGCGCCTGTGCGATCAGCATGCGATCGAAAGGATCCTGATGATAGGGCGGCAACTGCCCGGCCTGTTGGCAGTGAAAGGCGTCCATCGGCAGCGACAGAAAATCTTCGGCCTCGATGATCGCAAAGATATCTTCCGGCAGCGCCAGTTTACCCAGCGCCTGCTTGATCGAGATCTCCCAAATGCTGACCGCGCTAACGTACACCGCATTGCCCGGATCGGCGATCTGCCTTTTGGCGTTCGCGCCCAGGCAGGCACCATCAATCAGCCACCACAGCAATGTGTGGGTATCCAGCAGCAAGCGCTTCATTCATCGCCCTCAAACAGCGCCGCAATGGCCGCATCCCCCGCGTTGAAATCCGACGGCACGGTGAACTTGCCCTTGGCGGCGCCAGGGCGGCGCGCTTCGCCCTGGATGGCAACCAGCTGTACATACGGCTTCCCTGCTTTTGCAATAATCACGGTTTCTCCCTCCGCGGCTCTGTCCGCCAACTGGCTCAGATTGGATTTGGCTTCGTGCATATTGGCCTGAATTGCCATACGCGTTCTCCTTAGCTAAGTTAGCTAAAGCATAAAGCGCCGTCCAGTTTTTGTACAGGGAAGGGTTTAAAGCGCGAGCCTGCTCGCGCTTTGTTGCAACGCTTAGCGCTGCTGTTGCGGCCATAGCCAGGCCGCGCCACGTACGCCGCTGGAGTCGCCGTGGATCGCCTTGCGGATCGGCGTTTCACACTCGCCGCCGAACACCCAATCTTTCACCCTTTCAGGCACCGTGCGATACAGGCGTTCCACATTGCTCATGCCGCCGCCGAGCACCACCACGTCCGGATCCAGAATGTTGATCACGTGCGCCAGCGCTTTTGCCAGCCGCATTTCGTAGCGCACGATCGCCTGCTCCGCCAGCGCGTCGCCCCGCTCGCTCAGCGCCATGATCTCGTGCCCTTGCAGCGCGTTGCCGCTCAGGCGCGCATAGTCGGTGGCGAAACCGGTACCGGAAATAAAAGTTTCGATGCAGCCCGGTTTGCCGCAGTAGCACGGCACTTCGCGGGCGTAACGCAGCTCATCGTCATCCTGCCACGGCAGCGGATTGTGGCCCCATTCGCCGGCGATGCCGTTGCCGCCGGAATGCGCCTGGCCGTTCAGCGCCACGCCGGCGCCGCAGCCGGTGCCGATAATGACCGCAAACACGGTTTGCGCGCCGGCGCCTGCGCCGTCGGTAGCTTCCGACACCGCCAGGCAGTTGGCGTCGTTGGCGATACGCACCTCGCGCGCCAGCAGCGCCGACAGATCCTTGTCCAGCGGTTGGCCGTTGAGCCATACCGAGTTGGCGTTTTTCACCCGCCCGGTAAACGGCGACAGCGTGCCGGGAATGCCGATCCCGACCGATCCCCGCTCGCCGGTATGATCTTCCGCCAGTTTCACCAGCCCGGCGATCGCCGCCAGGGTTTGCCCGTAGTCATGGCGCGGCGTGGCGATACGATGGCGAAACAGCTCTCGCCCGTCGTCCGCCAACGCAATCACTTCAATTTTCGTCCCACCCAAGTCGATGCCAATGCGCACGTTTTTTCTCCTCGATGCAGCGCAGCGTTGCCACAGCCTAATGTAAGCGCGCGGATGAATCACCTGTTTCCCTCTCCCCGGCCAGGGCTTTACCGCTGCGTACGGCAACGCAATTCGGAGAGAATGGGGCGATTTTTCAGCGTCAATTCGTTATCATGCCGCCCTGCTTTTGACGAATCAGCGTGCCGAACGCACGCCCAGCCAGGGATAACATTATGCTGTGGTTTAAGAATTTGATGGTTTACCGTTTGAGCCGCGAAGTGGCGTTAAACGCGGATGAAATGGAAAAACAACTCAGCGCGTTCGCCTTCACGCCGTGCGGCAGCCAAGACATGGCGAAGACCGGCTGGGTCTCCCCGATGGGCTCGCACAGCGATGCGCTGACGCACGCGGTCAACGGCCAAATCGTCATCTGCGCGCGTAAGGAAGAGAAAATCCTGCCGTCGCCGGTCATCAAACAAGAGCTGCAGGCCAAGATTGAGCGCCTGGAGGCGGAACAACACCGCAAACTGAAGAAAACAGAGAAAGACGCGCTAAAGGACGAAGTGCTGCACAGCCTGCTGCCGCGCGCGTTCAGCCGCTTCAATCAGACCTTCATGTGGATCGACACCGTCAACGATCTGATCATGGTCGATGCCGCCAGTGCAAAACGCGCCGAAGATACGCTGGCGCTGCTGCGCAAAAGCCTCGGCTCGCTGCCGGTGGTGCCGCTGACAATGGAAAGCCCGATCGAACTGACGCTGACCGAATGGGTGCGTTCCGGCGAGATGCCGGCCGGCTTCGCCATTCAGGATGAAGCGGAATTGAAAGCGATTCTGGAAGAAGGCGGCGTGATCCGCTGCAAGAAACAGAATCTGATCAGCGACGAAATCGCGGTGCATATCGAAGCCGGCAAGCTGGTGACCAAGCTGGCGGTGGATTGGCAGGAACGCATTCAGCTGATGCTGTCGGACGACGGCTCGCTCAAGCGCCTGAAGTTCGCCGACACGCTGCGCGAGCAGAACGACGATATCGATCGCGATGACTTCGCCCAGCGCTTTGACGCCGACTTTATCCTGATGACCAGCGAGCTGGCGGCGTTGATCAAAAACACCATCGAAGCGCTCGGTGGCGAAGCCCAGCGTTAATCCCGCCGCAGAAACGACCAGGGCCCAGCATCCGCTGAGCCCTGCGTTCCCCTAACAAGCAACGTTATTTGCTCAGGTAGCGGCACAGATAGGCGGTCGCGTCGGCCACCTGCAGGTTGAACTCGCTGTGCCCCGGCACGAAGAACTTCTCGCCCGGCGTAAACACCTGCCAGTCCGGCGCCCCCGGCAGCAGCACTTTCAGCGCCCCGGTGATCACCGTCATTTCTTCCGGCTGCGCGGTGGAGAAGGTGTATTCGCCCTCTTCCATCACGCCCACGCTGGTAAGACCGATGCTGCTACTGTCAAAACCGATAGACTTCACTTTTCCGGCAAAATACTCATTCACTTTCAGCATAGACTGGCACCCGCGTAATCATCTTGATGGAAAATCCATATTGGGGGATTGCGGTTGATCTGTCACTGGTTTTTCGCGCGAAATGCGATCGCGGCGCAGAGGCAAAGGTTACCGTGCGCAACGCCCAGACCATCGGCATGAAACAGCCGCGTCAAAAACCCGCGCCGCGCAAACTGAAATCGATCGGCAACGTCAATTCCACCGTGCCATTGACGTAAGCGTCCGCCGGCGGCGTGGGCAGCGGCGAAGCGCGTTTGACCAGCGCCTGGATTTCGCGATCCAGCGACGGCAGCCCGGCGCTGCTGACCAGCGTCACCGCCAGCACATGGCCCTGCCTGTCCAACGTGAAACGCACCTGCCCGACGCCCTGGCGCTTTAGCCGCAATGCGTCTTTGGGGTAACGTTTAAAACGATTCAGGCGGCCGCTGATGCGGCTGCGCCAGTTGTCCACCCCCGCTTGAGCATAGGGCGTCAGGCGAGTTTGCGGCGCGGCCGTTTTATCCGCCCGGCCCGGCGGCGGCGCGCCGACGCTTTGCTCCTGAACCTTCGGCGGCGCGATCGTTTTCTCCTGCGGCGGTGTGCGCGGCAGGGGGGGATTCTTCACCGGCTTGGGCGGTTTTTTCTGCTTCGGCGGTACGGCGATGTTCGGCCGTATGGCTTCAGGCACCTTCACCGTCGGCAACGGCTCCGGCGGCGCCGGCGGTTCAACCTGAGGCGGCGTTCTTTGCCCCGGCGGTTGCTTTACTTCGGCTGGAGCCTGCGGTGCGGCAGCCATCACCACCATAACCGCCGGCGGCGGCACCCACGGCGGCTCAACCTTGTCCTGCCAGGGCCAGAACAACGCCGCGGCCAGCAGATGCAGCGCCAGCACCAATACCAGACAACGGCGCCAGGGCATGGCGGCGCCGGGCGCGGCGAAAGGCAGCGGCGAAACCGACATGCTCACTCTTCCGTCAGCGCCAAGTGAAGGCGATCGGTCAGCGGTTTGAACAGATAGTTCATCATCGAACGCTCGCCGGTGCGGATGAACCCTTCGACCGGCATCCCTGGGCGGATCTCCAACCCGTTCAAACGTTGCAATCCTTCTTCGCTGACCTTGGCGCGCACGCTGTAATAAGGCGCACCGCTTTTCTCGTCGGTCAGGCGATCGGCCCCGACCAGCGTCACTTCGCCCTCAACGCGCGGCGTGGTGCTTTGGTTAAACGCCGAGAACAACAGCTCGACCGGCAACCCCACCTGCACCTTGTCGATCAGCTCGACCGGGATACGCGCCTCCACCTGCAGCCCCCGATCGCTGGGCACGATCTCCATCAGTTGCTGGCCGGCGCCGATCACGCCGCCTTCGGTGAACACGCTCAGCCCCACCACGGTGCCCGCCACCGGCGCTTTCACCTGCGTATGGCCCAGATCGGCCTCCGCCTTGGCCAGGCGGTTATCCAGCTCGTCCAGCTTCATCCGCACCTCGGCCAGTTGGCTGCTGACCTCTTTCTGATACTCTTCCCGCCGCTGGATCGCCCGCAGCTTCAGCTCCAGGATCTGGCGCCCCAGGCGGCCGATATTGCCCGTGTCCTCGGACGCTTGGCCGTCGATCTGCGCATACTGCCCTTCCAGATCCAGCAGCCGATTGCGCGCCACATATCCCTGCGCCGCCAGCTTGCGCATGCCGCCCAGCTGCTCTTGCAACATGGCCTTTTGTCGCTGTTTGCTGGCGTAAGACTGCCGGATCCCCTCCAGCATCGCCTGCGATCCGGCGATGCTCTCCGCGATCGCCGCCAGCTCGCTCTGCAACGCCGCGCGGCGGCTGGTGAACAGCTGCTGTTGCAGCAGCATCAACGACATCACCTCCGGCTCCCCCCGCCGCGCCTGCAGCAATGCAGGGAAAGCGATCGCCTGCAGGCCGTCGCGCTCGGCCTGCAGCCGCGCCCGCTGCGCGGCGTTGCTCAACTGCTGGCTGCGCAGCGCATCGCGCTGGGTGCGGCTGTCGACGGTATCCATCAGCAACAGCACCTGCCCGGCGCGGACCCGGTCGCCTTCATGCACCTGAATTTGCGACACCACGCCGCCGCTCGGGTGCTGCACCGCCTTGCGGTTGCCGGCCACCACCACGCTGCCGGAAACCGGCACGCCCTTATCCAACGGTGCCAACAGCCCCCACAGCAGGAAGCCGCCAAATCCCAGCAGCACCAGCCAGCCGCCGAGCCGCAGATGGCGCCCTTCGTCGAACTGCCGGGAAAGGGCGTCGATATCGCCGAGGATCACACTCTGATTGCTCATACTTTTCGTTCACCGCTGGCCGTTTTGGCAAAGTTGGCGTAGTTGACGTTGAAGCCGCCGCTGCTGCGGCCGGCGTTGGCCGGTACGGCCGCGGGTGCAAAACCAGGCAGTTTTTTCAGGATGGCGTCACTGGGGCCGAAGTGCTGCACCTGGCCGGCGGCCAGCACCAGCAATTTGTCGGTCGTCGCCAGGATCGCCGGTTTGTGGGTGACCAACACGATGGTGGTACCGCGCGCCTTCAGCGCTTCGATCGCCCGCTGCAGCGCCTCTTCCCCTTCACGATCGAGGTTGGCATTCGGTTCGTCCAACACCACCAACGCCGGAGAGCCATACAGCGCGCGCGCCAGCGCCACCCGCTGACGCTGGCCGCCGGACAGGCCGCTGCCGCCCTCGCCCAGCTCGGTTTCATACCCTTTGGGCAAATGCAGGATCAATTGGTGCACGCCGGCCAGCGCGGCGGCGGCCACTACCTTCTCGGCGTCAACCTGGCCAAAACGGGCGATGTTTTCCGTCAGCGTACCGGCGAACAGCTGGATATCCTGCGGCAGATAGCCGATATGCGGCCCCAGTTGCTGTTTGTCCCACCGCCGGAGATCCGCACCGTCCAGCCGCACGTCGCCGCTGAGCGGCGTCAGCGCGCCGACCAGTTGGCGCATCAGCAGCGTTTTGCCGGAGCCGGACGCGCCAATGACGCCCAGCACCTCTGCGGCCTCCAGACGAAAACTGACGCCGTGCAACACCGGCGCGCTCCCGCCGGGCGCGCTGGCGGTCAGCTGATTCACGGCCAATGTGCCGCTGGGCGCCGGCAGCGGCAGGCTCGCCGCCTGCGGCGGGTTGGCGGCCAGCATCACCTCCAGCCGCTGCAGGGACTGGCGCGCCGACGACCACTGCTTCCAGGCGCCGATCAGCTGATCGATCGGCCCCAGCACCCTGCCGATCAGGATCGATCCGGCGATCATCATGCCCGGCGTAATGTCGCCGTTCACCGCCAGCAGCGCGCCGCAGCCCAACATCAGCGACTGCAGCGCCAGCCGCACGGTTTTCGACCAGGCGGTGACGGCGGCGATTTTCTCGCTGGCGCGGTTCTGCAACAGCAGGAACTGCTGGTGCTGCCGCAGCCAGCGCAGGCGCAAATCGGTCAGCATCCCCATGGCGGCGATGGCTTCGGCATTGCGCAGGTTGCCGTTGGCCTGCTGCGTGGCGCTCAGCGCGACCCGGCCGGCCTCCGCGAGCGGCGCCTGCGACACCCGCTGGTTGAGCCAGGCCAGCAGCACCAGCACGATCACCCCGGCGCTGGCCAACGCGCCAAGCCAGGGATGGAGCAGAAAAACCACCAGCAGATAAACCGGGAACCAGGGGGCATCGAAAAAGGCGAACAGCGCATTGCCGGTGGCGAACTGGCGCAGGTTGGTCAGATCGTTCAGCGCCTGTCCCGCCAGCGGGTTGCCGGTTTTCAGGTTGGTTTCGAAGGCGGCGTCGTAGACCCGCTGATTCAGGCGCATATCCATCTGGGCGCCGAGGCGGATCACCACCTGACTGCGCACCCACTCCAGCAGCCCCATAAACAGATAAAGGCCGACCACCATCAGGGTCAGCATCGCCAGCGTCATGCGGTTGCCCGACGGCAACACGCGATCGTAGACCTGCAGCATGTACAGCGCCGGGGCCAGCATCAACAGGTTGATCACCGCGGTAAACAGCGCGATGCCCCAAAACCCGCGCCGGTATGCGGCCAGCACGCTCATCACTTCTCCGCGCCTGACGGCGTTTTTCATGGCGTTTTCCATCGGCTAAAAACGAGAAAATGCCCGCCGGGGCGCGCGGCGCCGGCGGGCAAACGGCCGCAATCAGGCCGCCAGCAGTTCCGGGCTGTCGGCATGCTGCACGCCCACCGCCGTCGCCGCCGCCACCTGATCGAAGGTGGAGTTGACGCTCAGGCCGTAGTCGTCGAGGATGCCGTTCAGCGCGGTCTCCAGCGCGCCGGTATCGCCCGACATTAGGCCGTACACCACCTGGTGCACCACGCCATCGTGGCCCTGCGCCTGCAGGCTGCTGAGGTTCAGGCCGCCGAAGCTGACGTCAGGCACCTGAATGCTGTACGGTGATGTATCGCCACCGCTCAAACCGTCGCCGAACGACAGGGAATCCAGCTGGCCGTACAGGGTATGCGCCGGTTCATTGAACAGCGTGTAGGTCAGGTTGCCACCCGCCACGACCGACGTGACATGGTTATCCGTACTGGTCACGGCGTATTGGCTACCGGACAACCGGCCGCCGTAGAAGCCACCGCTGTTTGAGCCTTCGACGACATTGCCGTTGGTATGGTTGATATCACCAAATGTCGAAGCCCATTGGCCCAGATAGTCATGAATGCTGTAACCGCCAAAGCTGCTGTCATAGTTAACTGAAAATGCCATTTCTCTATCTCCATTGATGAACGGCGCCCCTTGCGGGGCGGCCCTTGTGCTCAAGGATGAGCAACGCCCTTTTACTGCTTAAAAACGGTATTCCACCCCGCCCTGCACGGTGCGGCCGCGCCCGAGGGTATTGGCCAGCGTCTCGCCGTAGCTGACGACATAGGCGCGGTTGGTCAGGTTCTCCACCGAGCCGCGCAGCGTCAGGCTGTCGGTCAGCTTGTAGCTGGCGTACAAATCGAACAGGGTGTACTTCGGCCAGTCGGCCAGGTACGGGTAGTTGGATGGCACCGAGCTGTCCTGATAGCCCGGCGCAAAGCGCACGGTCACCCCGGCGTCCAGCTTGCGATCGAAGGCGCGACCGCCCAGCGTCACCGAGCCGCGATCGCCTGGCAGGTAGGCGGCGGAGCCGAACTGCGTTCCCCCGTCACACGTGACGAAGTCATTGGAAGCGGCATCCGGCTCAACATAGAAGTTGCCGCGGCGCGATCCGTCGCCGTAGCGCAGACGCCCTCCCAACCAGGCCTTGTTCGAGCAGAACTCGTTTTTACCGATCATGTGGGTATAGGTCAGGTCGGCGTAGAATACCCCTGCGTCATAGTTGAGCTGGTACTCCAGCCCACGGAAGCGGGTTTTAGACAGGTTGTTGACGTAAGCGGCATTGCCGATGCTCGGCTGCACCAGCCCCGGTTTATTGCGGTCTATCGCCAGGTTGATGTAGTTATCCACTTTGGTGTCAAAGTAGGCCACCTTGGCCACCAACCGATCGCCCTCAAACCACAGATCCGGCTGCTGCACGTTGAACCCGACTTCCCAGGCGCGCGAACGCTCGGGCTGCAGGAACGGGTTGGGGTATTGCGTGGAAGAACTGTGCGCGCTGCCGTTGGTCAGCGTTTCGGTGATCGCCGGCGGCCGCCAGGATTTGCCGTAGGTGGTATACAGCTCAAGCCACTCCACGCCGGGGCGCACCGCCACCGCCAGCGTCGGCGACAGCTTGCCCTGATCGCGATCCACGTTCCAATCTTCACGGGTCGTGGTTGAACAGCCGGTCAGACGCAACTCTTTGCAAGGATTGTCAATCGTGTAGCGCTGCCCATCTTTGGCCAAATCCGGATAGCTCAGGCCGGTCTGGCCGCGCAGGCGATAGCGGTCGTAACGCAGCCCCCCCTCCAACGTCAGCCAGCCGTCGTAGTCGTAGGTCAGGTTGGCGAACAGGCTGGCTACCGAACGGTTGCCGGCCGGCGTCACCCCTTCCATGCCTTGGCGGGAAGAGTCGCTGGTTGCCTTGTCGTAATAGAACTCCAGCCCGTAGTTGGCGCGGAAGTCATGCCCCGGCGCCAGGCTGAAGCGCGAGGTGTTTTGCGCCTGCGCGCCGTAGGTACGCAGCCGGGTACGCGTCGCGTAGCCGTTGTCCAGCAGCGAGCTGGTGCTGTAGGTGTCGCTGTCGTCCTGAGTATCGACGTAATACAGCTTGGCCTGAAAATCGAGCCAGTCGACGTCTTCCGGCGCCAGGCTGTAGTCGAACGCCGCGTTGCGTGCCATCACGTCGCTGTAACCGGTGCGCTTCCAGCCCAGTTCATAGGGCGGGCGGGTGCCCAGGTTGGTCAACGTGCCGGCGATCGGCGACGCGGTCTGGGTCTGCAGATAGCTCAGCTGCAGGCGCTGGTTGGCGGGCAGATTCCAGCCCACCTTGGCCAGCCGCGAGTGCATGCGGTAATTTGTGTCGGGGATTTTGTTGTTCTTGATGCTCTCGGCGTAGCGATCGTAATTGCCGGTGTCGTTATTGATGCGAATGTTGCCGATGTCGCCCTGGTTGCCGGGCCAATAATCGCCGAGGTGGCGTTCGCTGGCGGCCAGCAGGATATCGCCGGTTTCGTTGCCCAATGCCAATATGCTGCTGCCGATGAAGTGGGTGCCGTTGTCGCCGGTGCTGGCGTGCAGCTTGCCGCCCAGCTCTTTGCCTGGCGCCAGGAAATCGCTCGCGCTGACGGTATTGAAGGTGGCGATGCCGCCGAGCGTGCCGGCGCTGCCCATACCGCCGGTGGTGCCCTTGTCGATGGTCACGCCGGACAGCAGTTCGGAATCGATGTACATGGTGCCGTTACGCTGGCCATGGCCGCTCTTTTGAAAATTCTGTCGCATGCCGTCGATGTTCATGTTCACCCGGCCATAGTCTTGTATGCCGCGGATGTTGACCGACAGCGCCGGATCTTGCTGGCTGACGCTGGAATAGGCTCCCGTCGTCTGCTCCAAAATATCGGCCGCGTGTCGCGCCGGGCGGTTGTCCATCTGCTCACGGCTGATGACGCTGACCGAGCGCGGTTCGTCGTAAACCCAATCGTTGGCGTTGATGCCGCCGGCGCCCAGCACCGTCAGGCTATCCAGCGCCAGCGCGCCGCCGTCGCCGTTCGCCGTCGGCAGCCGGCTCAATACGATCTGCCCCTGCGGCTGCAGGCGGAAAGCCACCGGATTGCCGCCGATCAAGCGCCGCAGGCCCTGTTCAACGCTCATGCTGCCGTCCAGCGCCGCCGCCTGCATGCCGTCGAGCTTCACCTCGTCGAAAAACACCTGCATGCCGGCCTGCTCGGCGAAGCGCAACATAGCGCTCTGCAGCGGCTGCGCCGCAATGTTGAAATGCTTTTGCTGTGCGGCCTGCGCGCCGCTCGCTTCAGCCTGGGCAGCGAGCGTCACAGCCGGCTGAGTCAACATCATCGCCGCCAGCGCGGCGCGTACCGCCGAGGCCAATCGGCCGGCCGGCGTGGTTCCCTTGTGAATAAGCATGCGTGTGTGTTCCACCCGAAAGAATGTCAAATCAAGTGATAATGGAAATCAATCTCGTTTAAACATAAGGACGTTCCGGGAGGCAAAAACCCGTAAAGATTTTTTACAGAAAGTGAAAATAGCGGCGAAACGGGCATCCCGGCCCGCCTTTGCCGCTCAGTAAAGCAGCGTGATGCCGGGGAGATTCAGCTGGCGGGCGGAGAGTTCCTGACGAATGGCGCCGACGCCGTCATCGAGTTTATTGAGCGCGAACACGCCGCTCACCGTGCGCGCTCTTAGCGCGGGATTGACCGCCACGATGCGGGTCTCGCGATAGCGGTTGAGCTGCGCGAGCGCCTGCGTCAGCGGTTGGCGGTCGATCACCAGCCAGCCGCGTCGCCAGGCGTCATCACCGGCCGTTTGCCGCGTCAGCTGCAGCTGCCCATTGCGGTAATGCGCCGCCTGGCGTTGCGCGACCACCAGCGAGCGCTCACCGCGATCAAGCGTTACCCGCACGCTGTGCTGATGTACGCTGACGTCGACGCCCCGTTCGGTGCGCGCCACGCTGAACTCAGTGCCCAACGCCTGGGTGACGCCGTTTTCCGCCTCCACCCTGAACGGGCGGCTTTCCGCCCCGCCCAACGGCGCGACGATAAAATAGGCGCCGCCGCTCAGCAGCCGCACCTTGCGTTCGCCTGCGGAATACGCCAGCGCGATCGCGCTGCCGCTGTCCAGCGCCACCCGGCTGCCGTCCGGCAGCGCGACTTCGCGCACTTCGCCGCGAACGGTTTGATAATCCGCCTGCAGGCCAATCCACAGATCCGGCCCGCGATAAACGCCGAAGGAAACGGCGATCGCCACCGCCGCCGCCACCGCCCAGCGGGGCCACCTGCGATGGGATGACGTTTTCAGCGCCGCCACCTGTGGTTGTAACGCCCGCCGCTGCTCTGGCGGCAGTTGCCCCAGCGTCGTCCACAGCAGGCGAGCCTGACGCAGCGCCGCCGGATGCTGCGGATCGGCGGCCAGCCAGGCGTCCAACGCTCGCCGCCGATCGGCCGGCAACGCCCCTTCGGCCAGGCTCACGGCCCAGGCGGCCGCCTGCTGTCGCGCCTGTGCGGTTAGCGGTTTCATAATGGCATAGACCTCTGTTTTTTCTGGTTATAGGTTAAGACGTCTGAGCGCGGATAAACCCGTAAAAAAATTGCCATTATTGTTCTTCCATCCGTGCCATCAGCCGCTCGAGCGCGCTGGCCAGGTGTTTTTCTACCGTGCTGAGCGACACGCCCAGCTGCGCCGCCACCTGCGCCTGGGTCAGGCCATCGAGCCGGTTAAGGCGGAAAATCTGCTGCGTGCGCGGCGGCATGTCCGCCAGCGCCTGCTGCAACAGCTGCAGCAATTGGCTGTCGATCGCCAGTTGTTCAAGCGCCGGTTCACCGGAGGGATACTGCGCCAGAATGTCGTCTTCGACCGCTTCGGTCTGCCGCCGCTGCTGCTGGCGCACATGGTCGAGCATCAGATTTTTGGCGGTTTTATACAGGTAGGCCTCGATATCGAGAATGTTACCCTGCGGATACTGCTCGGTAAGACGGGTAAAACTTTCCTGCGCCAAATCCGCGGCCAGCTGAGGGTCGCGCAGTTTGGCGTTCAAATAGGCTTGCAGCGGCCGCATATGGCGCAGAAACAGCGCCTGCAACTCGGAATTGGACATCTCTTTTCCCAGAAGTGAAACACCCAATAGGGGCGATAAAAATCACATAAATGATTATCATTATCAATATTGTTCTGGGAAATATGTGCTAAGGCGGGGGATAAACAGGAAACCGGCCTGGCGCCGGTTTCCGCTGGGCAGCAGGTCAGAGCTCTAGCGCCTCGTCCTCATAGCGGTGCTTGGCGTCGAGCGCTTCCTGCTCGGTTTCATGTTCACTGAGCAGCGTATTCGGCTCAATGTCGTCGGTGCGCACTTCAAAACGGCGCAGATGCAGGTTCGGGTCGCCCCGAAACACCTCTACGACGCGGGCGCTCCGTGGATAAGCAGGTTGATCATTTTCGCGCATGCCGTTCTCCCGTGTGTTTCACACAGTAGCAAGTATAGCAGCCGCCCTCATTCCGACACGCGCGAGCCAAGATCGCGATCGCCGGGGGCGCCCGCCAACAGCTCGGTCAGTTCGTCGCAGGCGCAAATGCGGCCTTCACGCACGGTGAAGTGCGCCAGCACCCGCACGCGGCTGCAGGAGCCGTCGCGCTTTTCCAGCTCGACCAAATGGTGGGTCAGCACCGCCTCGCCCTGCTCCGCCGCCGCGATCACGCTCAGCGTCATGCGGCGAGTTTGCCGCTTCAGCAGCGCCATGTGTTGCTCAAACTGCTCGAAGTTCAGCACCTTGCCATCCACCTGCTGGCGGTAGCCTGCACTGAAACGGGCGGCGAGCTGCGTCGGCCGATGTTCCGGGCTGGCGACGACCTGCTGCAGCGTATCGAGTACCAGATCCAGTGGGGTAAGTTGAGTCATCACGTTTCTCCGAAATAGGGTGAACGGCGATCCTATCCCGGTCCGGCGGTGGCATAATAACCACATTAAGACTTTTAATCACGTTAAACGGCCAATATGACGCAGATCCGCAGCCAACGCCTTCAGCATGAAAAAAAACACCTAACGCCCTGGCACCGGCACGAAGGCGGCCAGATCTATCTCTTGACGCGCGGCATGCTGGCAATGGAGCTCCCGGGCCGGCAATGGGCAATCACCGGCGGTACGCTGGGCTGGCTGCCGCCGGGATGCGCCCATCAGGCGCTGGCCTGCGGCGACGTGGCGGGCTGGAGTCTGTATCTGCCGGTGGAAAGCGTGCCGGAGATGCCGCCGCTGCCGCAGCTGTTCACGGCCTCTGCGCTGTTGCAGGCCCTGGTGGAGCGCATCGCGCAGTTCCCCGCCGGCCCGCTGAATGCGCCGCAACGGCGGCTGCTGCAGGTGCTGCTGGACGAAATGCACGCGGCAAGCCGCGCCCCTTTGCAATTGCCGCTGCCGCAGGACGCCCGGTTGCTGAACATCGCCCGGGCGCTGCTGAACGATCCCGCCAGCCTGCGCAGCCAGCGCGACTGGGCCGCCTGGGCCGGGCTCAGCCCGCGCACCCTGAGCCGCCGTTTTCTGCAGGAAACCGGCATCAGCTTCGCGCTGTGGCGCCAGCAGGCGCGGGTATTGCGTTCACTGGAGGGATTATCACGCGGCGAAGCGGTCGGCGAGGTGGCCGACGCCTGTGGCTATGACAACGTCAGCGCCTACATCGCCGCCTTTCGCCGCCGCTTCGGCGTCACGCCCGGGGCATACTTTGCGCCGGCTCGGCAAACGGAATAAGAAAACGGGCGCCCAGCGCCCGAAGAGAAGAAAGGGTTACTTCACCGTCTCACGCGGCAACACCGCGAGGATTTGTTCCACCACCCGCTGCGGATCGGCGGCGCCGTCTATCACGTAATGCGCGGCGTCCTGATACAGCGCTTCGCGCGCCGCCAGCACCTCGAGCATCTCCTCGGCGATCGGCCTGCCGGTGAGCGTCGGGCGCTGCGCATCTTCCGGGTACTCTTCCAACCGCTGCGCCAACACGCTGGCCGGCGCGCGCAGGTAGATAACGGTGCCGTGCTGACGCATAAACTGACGGTTCTCCTCCGCCAGGATCGCCCCGCCGCCGGTGGCAACTATAGTTGACGGTTTGGTCACGGTTTGCAACGCGATGGTCTCGCGCCGGCGGAACCCCAGCCAGCCCTCGCGCTCGACCATTTCCGCCACGCTCATCTGCGCCGCCTGCTGCATAAACAGATCGGTATCGACGAACTGATAGCCCAACGCCAACGCCAATGCGCTGCCTACCGTGGTCTTGCCGGCTCCGCGAGCGCCTATCATGAACAGGGTTTGTGTCATTACGGGTTGTCCCTTATGCGGTGACTTGAGTGCATTGCATACCAAAATACCGAGCGGGTGCGATGGCGTGGTGGCTGCATCATACCCTGCCCGCTCTGTATTTCAATATTTACGATAGTGTAAATTCCATGGCACAGCGACTGCCGACGGCAAAGCCGTGCGCCAGATCCTCATCCAGGTGCCGCCGCAGGGCAACCGTGAGCCGCGCGTCGTCGAGCGGCCGGAATCCCAGCCGCCGGTAGTAAGGCGCATTCCACGGCACCTCAATGAAGGTGGTGAGCGTCAGGCGACAGGCGCCCTGCCGTTTGGCCTCTTCCGCCACCGCGCCGATCAGGCGACGGCCGACGCCCTGCCGCTGCCAGGTGCCGGCGACCGACAATTCGGCGATGTGCCAATCTTCCCCCTGATCCTGCACGGCGATAAAACCGGCGCACTCGCCGCTGTCGCTTTCCGCCAGCCATTCACGGCGCTCGGCGATAAACGCGGCATGCTGCTGTGGGTCCATCACCTCACCTTCGGCGATAAAGCGCCATTCCGGCTGCTGGCGAAACAGCTGCGCCGCCGAACGTTCAACCGCCATCAAATGCACGATATCGCGTTGCTGCGCCAAACGAATCTGCAGGCTCATGGGTTCTCCTTAACGTTAGGGCGGTTATTTAAGCAAATTTCACCGCCCACGGCTTAAAAATCGATACTGCCGCGCAACACCACCTCACGCGGTTCCCCCACCGCCACGCGCAAGTTGCCCCCGCTGGACGGGTAGTAGGTTTTATCGAACAGGTTCTTCACGTTCAGCTGCCATTTCACCTGATAGCCGTTGATCGGCATAGTGTAAGCGGCGAACGCATCGGCAACGGTGTAATTATCCAGGTAGAAGCTGTTGGCGGCGTCACCCGGGCGGCGGCCCACATAGCGCGCGCCGGCGCCGATGCGCACTTCATCGCCGCTGTACAGGCCCAGGCTGCCCAGATTCTGGGTCAGAAACAGCGAAGCGGTATGGCGAGCCACGTTGGTCATCTCTTTACCCTTGTTGTCCGGATCGTCCACCACCCGCGCGTCGGTATACGCATAGGAACCGATCAGGCTCAGCGAATCGGTGAGATTGCCGGCCACGTCCAGCTCCACGCCCTGCGAACGCACGCGCCCGGCGGTGCGCGTCACGGTTTCACCTTCCACCAGCTCACTGACCATGACGTTGCGCTTGGTGATGTCGAACAGCGCCAGCGTGCCGGTAACGCCGTTCGGCAACGCCAGCTTGCCGCCGACTTCCCACGACTTGCCCTGCTCCGGCGGCAGCGAATCAATTTGGGTGGCGATGGAAGAGTTCGGCTTGAACGACTCGGTATAGCTGCTGTACAGCGACACGTAAGGCGTCAGCTTATAGACCACCCCGGCGCGCGGTACCACCTTGCTGTCCGAGCTGTCGGTATTGGTCTGGAACGGCCGCCCCTTGCCGGCATAGACGTCGAAAGCGTCGTAACGCAGCCCGCCCATCAGCAGCCATTTATCGGTCAGTTGGATGGAGTCCTGCATAAACCAACCGTAGCTGGTGAGGTTTTCCCGCTGGTCGCTGTCTTTGGCGCTGACCGCCGTCGACGGCGGCATCAGGCCGTATACCGGATGGTAGATATTGAAATCGCTGTTCTTTTTGCCGCGGATCATGTCGCCGCGGAAGGTACGGTTATCTTCAAAATCGAAGCCGAACAGCATCTGGTGGTTGATGCTGCCCCAGTCCACGTCGCCATTGAGCGTCAGCTGCACCGCGTTGGCGTGGCTGACGGCGTTGGCGGTCGAGTCGGCCTGGCGGCTCAACACGCCGGTCTCCGGGTTCAACGCCGTGGCGCGCGCCTGGTTGTCGCTGTAGCTGTTGCGGCTGTAGGCGTAGGTCAGCGAGCTTTTCCAGCGCTCATTGAGCGTTTGATCGATCTGCAGGGTAATGCTGTCCTGATCGCCACGGGTGGCGTTATAGGCTTCGTCGAAACGGCGATCGCGCGGCGTATTCACCGGTTTGCCGGTGCGCGAATCGATAATGGTGCCGCGATCGAACGGCACCAGATATTCCATATGTTCGTAGGCCAACCGCACGGTAGTGTTCTCGCCGTACCACATCAACGAGGGCGCGATCACCGTCTGGCGGTTGCGGCCAAAGTTGCGCCAGTAATCGGTTTCATCGTGATCGACGATCATCCGATAGGCAAACCCCGACGTGCCGAGCGGCCCGGTAACGTCGAGCTGGCCGCCGCCGCCGTTGAAGCTGCTGCCCCAGCCTTCCACATGGGTATGTTGCTGCAACTGGGGCTTTTTGGTGATCATGTTGATCATCCCGCCCGGCTCACCCATGCCGTACAGCATCGAGGCCGGCCCCTTGAGCACTTCCACCCGCTCGGTGGTCGGCGTAAAGTTGCGCGCCTGCACCGAGCGCACGCCGTCGCGCAGAATGGAGCCGTCGCGGTTGTCGCCGAAGCCGCGTTTCATGACCGCGTCCTGGGTGCCGCCCAGCGTGTTGGCCTGGGTAATACCGCTGACGTTGTACAGTGCTTCGTCCAGGCTGCTGACCGCCTGATCGGCAATCACCTGTTGCGGCACCACGTCGATCGCCTGCGGCACGTTCAGCAGGTTGGTTTCGCTGCGGGTGCCGGTGACGCTGGTCAACGGCTGATAGCTCTGCACGCCGTCGGCGTTTTTGCGGCCAATCACCACCAGGCTTTCTTCTTTCGATGCGGCTTTTTCCGCCGCCCACGTCGGCGATGTCGCGCAAGCCGCCAAGGGCAATGCGCACCACCAGCCACGCTTGTTGTTATTCATTATCTAACTGACTCCAATAGGTCCCTGAAAAAGGTAACGGCAAAAACTGCTGATAAAGCTGTTGGAAGGTCTGCTGCGGGTTAATGTCGGCGAACAGATCCGGGTAAAACGCTTTGGCGAACATCTCGACCAGCACCACGTGGTACGGGCTGAGGTAAAAATTGTGCCAGACGCTCCAGGCGCGATGGTTTTTCACCGCCTGCAGGCTGGCCAGCATCGGCTGTGTGGCGATCAGCCGCCGGAAGCTGTCGGCAGCGTCATGCTGGCTGACCTGCGGCCCGAGGCGCAGATCGGACAGCCGTTTGCCCTGTGGGCCGGCCATGCCGGTGGCAAGGTACACGTCAGGATTGGCGCTGAGAATGGTTTCCGGGTTCAGTTCGCCATACACCCCTTTCACGCTGGCGTTGGCGATGTTGTCACCGCCGGCGAAGGTCAGCAGATCGCCAAGGTTGCCGTGTGCGGCGGTGGTGCAACAGGTATCGCGCCGCCCCAGATGCAGGTGCAGCATCACTTTGGGCTTCGCCCCCTGATAGCCCGCCAGCCGTTGCTGAACCACCGCCATATGCTGCTGATAAAACGCGATGAACTGCTCGGCGCGCGGCTGGCGATTGAGCACTTCACCCAGCAGCCGCACGCTCGGCACGGTGTTGTTCAGCAGATCGATACGCAGATCGACGTAGATCACCGCCACGCCGGCCTTGTTCAGCGCGGAAACCAGCAGATCGTTGTCGCCGTCTTCACGCGCGTAGCGCGCCAGGATCACCAGATCCGGCTTCAGCTGCAGCAGGCTTTCGATGTTGACCTGGCGGAAATTATTGCCGCTGATAATGGGGATCGCGGCGATCTGCGGGAACCTCTGCGTATAAAGTTGCCAGCTTTGCGCATCGAAACGCGCCAGATCCGCCGGCCAGCCGACGATACGCTGCGCCGGGTTGCCCGGCTCGAGCAGCGCCAGCGTATACAGCATACGGCTCTCTCCCACCACGATGCGCTGCGGGTTATCCGGCACCACGACCTGACGGCCGGTGATATCGGTCACCGTCTTCGCCTGGGCGGAGAACAGGCCGAACCACAGGGAAAGCAGCAGTAAAATGAGGGAATTGCGCATGATTGAGCCGAAACGGGGGAAATAGTGTGCGCATGATAATCACTCTCATTAACACTTGCAATCCCACGCCGCGATTGCCAAAAGAAATCCGGGAAACGGCGCCGGACACGCGGTGAAACACCGTGAAACCGCTGAAATAGCGGCTTTAAAAAGTTAAAAAAATGGCGGAAAAATCGGTTAAATAGGAGGGGAAAACAGCAAAAAAACCGGGAGACCTCCATGACTCAACGCATCATTCCGCTGTCGGAGTGCCCGCAGTTTGCCGATGTGTGCGCCGCCTGGGCCTTCGGCCAATGGGGCTCACAGCGCGGCGGTTCGCTGGAGCGCACCCAGCTGCGCTTCGCCCAATGCAGCCGGCCAAGCGACGATCACCTGACGCTGATGATGATCGACGGCGATCGTCCGGTGGGCATGGCCAGCCTGTGGCCCAGCGACGACCATCAACGCCAGGATCTCACTCCGTGGCTGGCCGGCGTTTTTGTGCATCCCGATCACCGCCGCAAAGGCATTGCCCACCGCCTGGAGATGGCGATCGTCGAAGCGGCGCGACAGCGCCATCACTCGGTTTTGCATCTCATCACCGACAAATCTGAAGCGCTGTACGCCGGCTGGGGTTGGCAGCCTCTGGAACGCCGGCGGCAGCATGACGAAGACGTGGTGGTGATGGCGAAAACGCTGTAGTTAGCGCGGCGTACAGACATACACCAGCGCCGGCGGGAAGTTGCGTACCACCCGCAGGCGCTTCCAGTGAAAATAGCGGGACAGCAATTTCTCCGACAGGGGGCTGTATTGAAACAACACCAGCGTGCCGTTGCGCGCCAGCAGCCGCTGCCGGGCCTGCTGAAGAATGCGCACGCTGATCCTGACTGGGATCGACAGCAGCGGCAGGCAGGAAAACACCACGTCGTAATCCGTGGCCATCTGGGTCGCCGAATGGCCCATCACCTGCAGCCGCCGATCGTCTATCCCGCGCAGCCGATGCACGAAATGGGGTTGGATCTCGAAAGCCTCCAGCGCCGCATCGGCGCGCATCCGCCCCAAAATGCGTTTGGTCAGTACACCGTCCGCCGCCCCCAGTTCCGCGATCGACAGCGCCCGAGTCCATTCAACCTGGTTCAGCATCGCCTGGCACAGCCACGGGGAAGAAGGCGCCAGCGTACCGACGGTACGCGGTGAAGCCATAAATTGCTGCAGGTAAGCGAAGTGATTCATCAGTTGCAGTCGGGTCGCATTTAACATTGAGGCCTCCTTGGGTTAAGCCCTCAATGTGAGCCGAATATCTTAAGTAATCATTAACATGATTCCGAAAGCGGCGGACACAGTTGTAATAAAATGCAACCTCATCAGCGGCAGGCAAAGAAAAACGGCCGTAATAATGACCTGAGAATAAGCCGTTGATGCACCGCCTGTTCAGATAATTATTGCGACCGTTTATTTTATTGGCCGCGTTGCCGCGGCCAGAGCGTAAAAAAGCGAACGCTTAGCGATAAATTTCCGCATTGCCGCGCCAGTTGCTGGAGTCCCCGGGGGTGTCCAGACCGATAATGCGGTAATGGCTGGCGCCATCCGCCGCGGCTTTTTCTTTCAGGGCGGTGACGGCATCATGCGGTGAGCCGCTAATGCCGGAAACCGACACCACGCCGAGGCTTTGCAGATTGGCGGCCTGTTCACTGTTGACCTGTTTCACCGACGACAGCGGCGCGGCGAAAGTGGAGAAGGAAGCGGCGGCGATCAATACGGCTGCGATGCTTGGGATAAGTTTCATGATTGACTCCAGGTGTTCTTGTTTATTAGCTCGTTGTCAGTGATGTTAATTATCCGCTAGCCAATGAAAACGGACGTCATGCAACGTAAAGAACATCAATCATTGTGAGGAGAATAAGGAGGATGTGAGAGCGAGTGTGTATTTTCAGGCAGGAATGACTTTATAAAGCTCACCTTACCGCTATTTGATGAACAATTAAAGACGGGGCGAAAGAAAGAACGCGCGCCGCCGCTATTTAAGATTTTTTACCCGCCGAGGCGCGCTGAGCTACGCTGATTTTGTGGCTTACCCTTTTAAGGAAGAACGCTTATGTCGCAAAACCTGCTGCGCGTGCGTGACGGTCAGGGCGCTTCGGTCTCATTTTCCGAGCTGCTGTTCGATCTGATCTACGTTTTCGCCGTAACCCAACTTTCCCACTATCTGTTGCATCACCTGACGCTGACCGGCGCGCTGGAAACCCTGCTGCTGTGGTTCGCCGTCTGGCTGGCCTGGCAATACACCGCCTGGGTCACCAACTGGTTCAATCCGGATACCCGTCAGATCCGCCTACTGCTGTTCGCTATCATGCTGCTGGGGCTGTTCGCCGCCGCCGCACTGCCGCAGGCATTTGGCGAGCGCGGCCTGATCTTCGCGCTGTTCTATGTCGCCATTCAGGTCGGGCGCTCCGTCACGGTGCTGCGCCTGCTGGCACCCGGTCATCCGTTAAAACAAAACTTTCGCCGCATTCTCGGCTGGCTGTGCATCTCCGCCGTCTTCTGGATCGCCGGTGGGCTGGCGGAAGGCAACGCCCGCCTGGCGCTGTGGGCGATCGCCGTCTTGTGCGAATACGTCTCGCCGATGTTCGGCTTCCGGCTGCCGGTGCTGGGGCGCTCGGACAGCAGCAGCGAATGGACCATCGAGGGTCACCATCTGGCGGAGCGCTGCCAGCTGTTCGTGATCGTGGCGCTGGGGGAAACCATTCTGATCACCGGCGCCACCCTGAGTGAGATAGAAAGCTGGAGCCTGCCGGTGCTCATCGCCTCGTTGGTGGCCTTTCTCGGCAGCCTGGCGATGTGGTGGGTTTACTTCGACACCAGCAGCAAAGCCGGCAGCCACGCCATCAGCCAGGCGGAAAACCCCGGCCAGCTGGGCGCTTATTTCCATTACGTCCACGTCGCGCTGGTGGGCGCCATCATCGTCTGCGCCGTGGCCAACGAGCTGGTGATCGCCCATCCCGACGGCCGCATCCAACACGCCACGGCGGTGGTGCTGCTGCTCGGTCCGGCGCTCTACCTGTTCGCCAACGCGCTGTATAAACGGCTGGTGTATCATCGCTTCCCGCTGTCGCACCTGGTGGGGCTGCTGGCGCTGGCGGCATTGGCCCCCATCGCCTATTTAACCGATCTGCTGATGGTCAATGGCCTGACGACGCTGATCATGGTGGTGGTGGCGGTGTGGGAGAGCATCTCGCGCGGCAGAGCGCCGCAGCGGCACGCGGAAGCCTGAAGCAAACGGGGGCGTCACCGCCCCCGCTGTGAGATTGATGACAAACCTCATGCCATTGCCGGGTTTGCAGAGAGCAGCGGATAAAAAAACAAGGAAAATCAATTTATTGATTTTCGGCTGATGGCCACAAAGGAGGAAAAACCACGTTTTTTCCTCCTTTGTCAACGGCCTGACGGGGGCGCTATCGCCCCCGCTGTTTGTCACTTCAAAGGCTGCGGCAAGGTGAGCACCCAGAGCTCGCTCAGCGATTCCGGCTGCTCCAGCGGGCGCAATTCGATGCGGGCGTCGGTCTTGTCGCCGTCGAGGCTCAACCGCCCTTCTTTCTCCAGCTGATAGTCACCGATTTTCTTGCTCTTTGGCGACGCATCCACCAGCTTCGCCTGCAAGCCGAAATCGTTGTCGTTGATCACCGCCAGCGTGCGATCGTCGATCAGCGCCAATCCTTCCGCTTTCTCCTGGCGCCAGCCCAACTGGCGCAGGTCCGCCACTTCCCGTTTCTGCGCCAGCTTCACGCCGCGTTTGGCGAGATCTTTCGCATCGTCGAACTCCAGCGCTTTCCCCTGGCCGTCAAACGCGCTCAGATCGCTGGCCTGCGCGAGATCCACCAGATAGATCTTGTTGATCATCGTCTTGTCTTTACCGGTTCCTTGCTCAATCAACAGGATGCGCTGATTGTCCAACGCCACGACATCGCCAATCTTGGCGTCTTTGGCTTTTTTATAGCTATCGATATCGATGGGATAGCCGTACATGGCGGTTTTGCCACTGCGCGGATCGAAGCTCACCAGCCGGGTAAACTGCGCCTTGTTTTTGCTTTTGCCATCGACATCCAGCGTGCTCTGCACCGCCGCCAGAATGCGCCCATCCGGCATTCGGGTCAGCCCCTCAAAACCGCGGTTGGGCTGGCGCCACTTCAGGATGTTCGGCAAACCGCTCGCCACCGCCTGCTCGCCGGCCTGCGGCGTTGGGCCGTATTTGGCGAGAATTTTACCTTTACCGTCGACATGGATCAGAAACGGGCCGTACTCGTCACACAGCCAATAGCCGCCGTTGCCGTCACCGATGATGCCTTCGGTATCTAACCCGCGGCGATCGCCGGACAGTGGTTGCAACGCATCATTCAACGCCACTTCATTCGTGGAACCAATCAGCTCGCCTGGCAGCGGCAGCCCGCTGATCGGCCCTTTTTCGTCATGCAAGGGCCGCGCATTCTCGGCCACGGCCTTGCCGCCGCCAATACGAATGTCCATCAACAGGGGCACGAATTGCGGATTGGCGAAAATCTTGGCTTCTTGCTTGCCCACCGCAGGGGCATCGGCATTCGGGCCGCGATCGGTCAACGTCGTCAGCACCAGATCGTCGCCCTGCTTGCGATTGAACGTCAGCCCTGAGCCGATCCCCACCGGCAGTCCCTGCGGGAAATTCTTGGCGAACGCCCCCTGATAGGCGACGCGTTCCCCACCGGGGAAGCCGACCACATAACGCGCCACCTCAATGTCGGCAGCGTGAGCCAATACAGGAAACAGTGAAGCCAACAGCAGGGAGAGCGATTTTATTTTCATGGTTTTTACCCGAGGTTGAATGAAGCGTTATCAGGCAGAAGAAGATATTAATTTAGCATGACACTTAGATGACAACAGGCCATTCGTCAAATGCACAATCGGTAATAAGGTTGGCTGGCAAATAGAAATTAGCAATTAACCTGAGCGTATTGAATGGAGAAAACCGCTGGAAAAAATCGCCCGAAAATAGCCCACCATTACGCTTAGGGTAAATTCTTATGGCAAAGATAAAAAAAACGGCAAACACGCGCCGGCACGGCAAAAAACGGTGTTTTTCTCATAGACAAAATAAAATACCGGGGATTTAATACCGCCGTTATTCAAGGTGCATTAAGAAAATTCTATAGAATATCTGCATGAACTGAAAAAGCTGTTCTATAGTTTTTAGTGCTAACGCCCGTTAGTCAATTCCGCAGGATGGAATCTATGTCAAAGCGACTTTTTGCCGAATTTTTTGGCACATTTTGGTTGGTGTTTGGTGGTTGTGGTAGCGCAGTATTAGCAGCGGCATTCCCACAACTGGGTATTGGTTTCCTCGGCGTCGCGCTCGCTTTCGGTTTGACCGTGGTGACGATGGCCTATGCCGTCGGCCATATTTCCGGCGGGCACTTTAACCCGGCGATCACCGTCGGCTTATTCGCCGGTGGCCGTTTCGCGGCGAAAGACGTGATCCCTTACGTTATCGCTCAGGTGATCGGCGGTATCGCCGCAGCGGCGGTGCTGTATTTGATCGCCAGCGGCAAAGCCGGTTTCGACGCCACCGCAGGCGGTTTCGCCTCCAACGGTTACGGCGAACACTCTCCAGGCGGTTACTCTCTGCAATCAGCAATCGTGATTGAGCTGGTGCTGACGGCCTTCTTCCTGATCGTTATTCATGGCGTGACCGATAAGCGCGCGCCGGCAGGCTTTGCCCCGTTGGCGATCGGCCTGACGCTGACCCTGATCCACCTGATCAGCATCCCGGTGACCAACACCTCCGTCAACCCGGCGCGCAGCACCGGCGTAGCGATCTTCCAGGGCACCTGGGCGCTGCAGCAGCTGTGGGTATTCTGGCTGGTGCCGCTGGTCGGCGGCATTATCGGCGGCCTGATCTACCGCTGCCTGCTGGAAGACAAAAAATAAGCGCATCGCAGCCGAAGCGTTTCACGGGGCAGCCTTCATCGGCTGCCCCGTTGCTTTCAGCCCTTCGTCACTTCAAACATCATGATATCGCTGGTAAAGGAGCCATCCGGCTGAATGGCGAAGTGCGCCGCCACCTCCTGCGACACGCTTTGCTGCAGCGCACGGATCGCGGTCACGAAATGCGCCGGCGTGCGCATACGCGCCACCCAACTGCCAAACTCCAGCATCAACCGATCCGACGTCACCCCGCGCACCACCAGCCCGGCCTCGGTCAATAATGCCAGCCACTCGCCCGGCGCATAGTTGCGCACGTGTGAGGTGTCGCGCAGCACCTCCACGGTTTGCAGGTAGATATCCAACAGCGGATGCCCCGGCGAGACCACGTCCATCAAGATCGCTCTGCCGCCCGGCTTGAGTACCCGCCTGACCTCACGCAGCGCCTGGCCGACGTCGTGCCAGTGGTGCGCCGAATAGCGGCTGATGACCAGATCGAAGCCGGCGTCTTCAAACGGCAAAGACTCCGCCACGCCCTGCTGCAGCTGAATGTTGTTCAGGCCTTTTTCCGCCGCCGCCTGCTCCACCACCGCCAGCATCTGCGCCGACAGATCGTAGGCCACCACCTGCGCCACCCTGGCCGCCGCCGTGAAGCTGGCATGCCCGGCGCCGCAGCCCAGATCGAGCAGGCGCGCGCTGGCGTGCGGTTCCAGTAACTGTGCAAGGCGTTGCAAATCCTTGCCCTGCGCGTGTACCGCGCTGGTTAAGTAGGCGTTGGCCTGCTCGCCGAACTGCCGGTCTACTGCGTTTTTATGGCTGTTGCTGATGCTCATGTTTGCTCCCGTTATTATCCGGCTTGCGCCTGTGCCTGAAGGCTTTCGGCTACTATAATCAGGCTACTATACGGGTACAATATGAGCAGTTATCCTGGTATAAATAGGTACCACGCTATGTCATCAGAAGCCTTATCCGGGCCAAAGGCCCTCGGCGCTTTCCTGCGCGCGCACCGCGAACGCATCACGCCGGAAATGCTAGGCCTGCCCAGTTCCTCGCGCCGTCGCACCAGCGGCCTGCGGCGCGAAGAGCTGGCGCAAATCAGCGGCATCAGCGCCACCTGGTATACCTGGATCGAACAGGGCCGCGAGGTGTCCATTTCCCCCTATACGTTGGCACGCATCGCCAAGGCGCTGCGGCTCGGCCCCGCCGAACGCCACTACCTGTTTACCCTGGCGCGCGTCGCCGACCCCGAGCAGGAAACGCACCGAGAAACCGCCAACGACGCGGTGCTGCAAAGCGTGCACCAGATGACGGTGCCCTGCTACCTGCTGGACGTGACCTGGAACGTCGTCGCCTGGAACCCACAGGCGGCGGCGCTGTTCAGCGGCTGGCTAGATGTGGCCAACAGCCCCAATCTGCTGCACTTCATGTTCTTCCACCCGCTGGCGAAAACGCTGGTCAGCGATTGGGAAGAGCGCGCTCGCCGCGTGGTGGCCGAATTCCGCGCCGAAACCAGCCATCATCAAAACACTGAAGAGATGCGCGCCTTCGTGCGCAACATGACGCACAACAGCGCGGACTTTAATCACTGGTGGAAACAGCATGACGTGATGGCGCGCGAAGGCGGCGAGCGCGCGTTCGAGCACCCTCAGCAAGGTGCGCTGCGCTATCGCCAGCTCACCTTCCATCCGGCGGAGCACGGCGGTCTGAAGCTGGTGATGCTGATCCCGCTGCCGTAATTGGTAACAAATTCATAGACAGGTTTACCCGCCATTTATTTATTGGTTCATGTAAACGCGCTAGGGTGATTGTTACCGATGACAACGATCATCCAGCACCGTTTTTTATCTCCCGAGGTACGCCTATGCAATCCGAAGAACAACGCCTTATCGATGGTCTGTTTGGCCGCCTGAAAGAAGCCGAGACCAAGACGGGCCCACGGGATCTCCAGGCAGAACAGCAAATTAATCAGCATATTCGCGAGCAGCCTTCCGCCCCTTATTACATGGCGCAGGCGATGATCATTCAGGAAGCGGCGCTCAAACAGATGGACCAGCGAGTCAAAGAGCTGGAAGCCCAGGTCGCGCAGCTGCAGCAAACCGCCAACGGCCAACAGAGCAGCGGCGGCTTCCTGGCCGGCCTGTTCGGCGGCGGCAGCCGCAGTACGCCAAGCCCGCGTGAACAGTATCAGGCGCAGCAGCAAAATACGGCGGCCTGGAACAACGTGCAGCAGGGGGGCTACTCGCAGCCGCAGCAGCCTGCCTATGCCCAACCGCAGCAGGCGGCGCCTTCGCGCGCCGGCGGCTTCCTGGGTGGAGCATTGCAAACCGCGGCGGGCGTCGCCGGGGGCGTGGTATTGGCCGACATGCTGACCGGCATGTTCCGCCATTCGCAGCCGCAGGAAATCGTGAATATTATCGAAGAAACCCCGGCGCCGCTGGACGACAGCGCGATGCGCAATTTCGACGCCTCCAACAACCTTGATACCTTCAACAACGGCGACGGCGGCAGCTTCCTGAATCAGGACAACGCCTTCCAGAATGCCAACGACCAGGATGACACGGACTACGCCGACGACGATTACAACGACGACGACGATTCCTTCCTGTAATGCCCCTATCCCCCTCTCACTCGCAGAGGGGGATTTCCCGTTTCGCCGATCTGGACTACAGTGAACGCTGTCCATTTATCCGGCCAGGAGAAACGATGCAGAGCTTTAATCCTACCGCCCCTTTTTTTAGCGAACGCCTGCAGATGCGGCCGCCGGTGATGGCGGACCTCGAACGTTTCTACGCCATCTTTGGCGATCCGCAAACCCAACGCTTCAACCCCGCCGGCCCGCTCACCAGTGAAGCGCAGGCCGCTTCGGCGCTGCAGGACCGGCTCGCCGGCTGGCGGCAACACGGCTACGGCTCCTGGGCGCTCGCCCTGCGCGAACGGCCGGATTGGATTATCGGGTTTGGCGGGTTGTCCTGGAAACCGCTCGGCGCGCAGCGCACCGTCAACCTCGGCTATCGCTTCGACACCCGCGTGTGGGGCATGGGGCTGGCCACCGAGATGCCGCGGGCTTCATTGCAATACGGTTTTATCGGGCTGGAGGTGGGCGAGATTTCCGCCATTGTGCGCGCAGAGAATCAGGCTTCGTGGCGAGTGCTGGAAAAAATTGGCATGCAGCGTGTGGATACGCTGGATGACGTGCCCGGCGCGGCGCCGAGCCTGGTGTATACGCTAAAGCGCGGCGACTATCAGGGCTGATTGTCGCTGATTTTGGCCAACGCCATGCGGTAAGATTTGACCTTCTGACGCTTTTTCAGCCAGGTGGTGGTAGAAACGATGAACACCGCGCCCGACATCGCCAACACCCCTGTCGGGTGGCCGTAAAACACCATCAAGGCAAAGTACACGGCGGAAACGATCGCCACCCATTTTGCCGTATTGCCCATGTCGTTCTTCTCCTGGGTCAAACGGCGGATGTGCTCTTCTTCACTGATTCCCATACGCGCTCCTTGTTGGCTGATCGTTCCATTATATGGAGCTGGGGTGTTGATATTTCAAGCGGTTGGATGGTAAAGATGCGTAAAGCTCAGGCCGGCGGTTCCCGCCGCCGGGGCAGATAGCGCCCGGGCTGGTCGGTGCCCGGCAAATCGGTGCCGTCGTTACGGCCAAACAGCCGGTAGCGATTGCCGGCGACCGCATCGTAGACCTTGTCCGCCAGCCGCGGCGGCAGGTAACGCGCCAACGCCAGTACGCGGTACGGCCACCCCAATTGACGCAGCGCCTGGAACAGCGCCGCCGAACGCAGCCAATAATGCCCCTGCTCAACATAGACCACGGAATCGTAACGATCGGTCGGCAACCCCAACGCCTGCAGGATCGCCTGCCCTTCGACGGATTGCACCGTCGCCAACAGAATGCGCCGCTGTCGATCGGCGCGAATAAGATACCTCACCAGCCCGTGACACAGATTGCATGCGCCGTCGAACAACAGCGCGCGATCGCCGGGCTGGAGATAGGGCAATGGTGATAAAGGGGTCATCCCGCCTCCCGTTAAACGCACGCCTTAGCCTAACGCGCCTTGAGCGTGCGAACCAGAGCGGGATGACGGTTCGTTAACGCGCAGGCGGGGCGTCAGGCACGGCCACCACCGCGACGCGCACTTCGTAATGTTTGGCGCTGCCCGCCGGGATTACCGCCGTCAGTTTGTTGATGGTTTCCACCGGATTGTCGCTGGCCGAGGTGGCGCAGAACAATTCACCGCCGTGGCAGAACCCCGGCTTGGGCGGGTGCCCGCCCGGGAAAGGCGGCATGCGCATCGGTTCATCCGCCGCAGGCGGCAACGCTTTGGCCGCAGGCGCCTCGGGGGCCGACATCGCGCTCGCGCTGAACAACAGCGCCATGCCCATGCAGGGCAGCGCCAGGATCTTGATTGCTTGTTTCATTGAATTTGCCTCATTTGCCGGGTTCGGGATTACGCTACCCCGCCCCCGGCCCATGAGAAAGCCGCTTTTCACTACCTTTTCGCCCCGCTACGTTTTGCTTACATCCCGCGTCTAACGTGATGAAAGGCGAAAGGTGGGGTAAAGGACCGTCGTGTTACTTACCGTTAGTCAGCGTGTTGTAGCTGGTCATCAGATTGCGGTAGTCCGGGATATGGTTGGAGAACAGCGTGCCCAGACCTTCGATGTCGTTGCGCCAGTCGCGATGCAGCTCGCAGGCGACGCCGAACCAGGTCATCAACTGCGCGCCGGCAGCTTCCATACGGCTCCAGGCCGACTGACGCGTCAGCTCATTGAAAGTGCCGGAGGCGTCGGTCACCACAAAGACCTCGAAACCCTCATTGAGCGCAGACAGCGCCGGGAATGCCACGCACACTTCGGTCACCACGCCGGCGATGATCAGCTGCTTGCGGCCGGTGGCTTTCACTGCGTTGACAAAATCGTCGTTGTCCCAGGCGTTGATTTGGCCGGGGCGGGGAATGAACGGGGCATCGGGGAATTGGGCCTTCAATTCCGGCACCAGCGGGCCGTTGGGGCCGTTTTCAAAACTGGTGGTCAGAATGGTCGGCAGATTGAAGTACTTCGCTAAATCACCCAGCGCCAGCACGTTATTTTTAAACCGATCGGGATCGATATCGCGCACCAGCGAAAGCAGCCCTGCCTGATGATCCACCAGCAATACGGCGGCCTGGTCCTTGTCGAGGCGCTTGTAATTTGCAGTCATGGTTTTACTCCTGTGGGGGTTGATGTTGCGGATGAAACGCCCCGCCGCTGGGACGGGGCGTTGAGGTTTAAGTGTAGCGCCTGAGCCGGGGAACACGACCCGGCCCAGACGCCAAGGATCAACCGGCGGTCGCTTCGGCGTTCATGCTACCGAACTTGCCGCTGTTGAAATCGCGGAACGCCTGCTGGATTTCCGCGTCGCTGTTCATGACGAACGGGCCGTAGCCGACGATAGGCTCATCGATCGGTTCGCCGCTCAGCACCAGCAGCGCGACGTCGTTGTTGGCTTCGATAGTGATCGAATCCCCCGCCCGGTCGAAACGCACCATTTGGGTTTCGCGCACCACCTCTTCGCCATTGACCAGGATCGCGCCGTGCAGCATCACCAACGCCAGCGTATGGCCTTCTTTCACCGTCAGCGTGGTGGTGTGGCCGGCATTCAGCTTCATATCCCACACGTTGAGCGGGCTGAAAGTGCGTGCCGGGCCGGCGTGGCCGCCAAAGTCACCGGCGATCACCCGCACCTGCCCTGCGCCGTCCGCCAGCGGAACCACCGGAATATCGGCGTTTAGCAGCGTCTGGTAACCCGGCTTGGCCATTTTGTCTTTGGCCGGCAAGTTGACCCACAGCTGCACCATTTCCATAGTGCCGCCCTTGCGCGAGAAGTCCCGCGAATGGAACTCTTCGTGCAGAATGCCAGAGGCGGCGGTCATCCACTGGACGTCGCCGGGGCCAATCACCCCGCCGCTGCCGGTCGAGTCGCGGTGTTCCACTTCGCCCTGATAAACGATGGTCACCGTTTCAAACCCGCGATGCGGATGCTGACCCACGCCGCGGGTGCCGGAGGCAGAGCGGAATTTGGTTGGCGCCGCGTGATCCAGCAGCAGGAACGGGCTCATTTCCGCCCCCAAATCGTTATAAGAGAACAGCGAATTCACCAGGAAACCGTTACCGACCCAATGCGCTTCCGGGCTGTTGTGAATACCGAGGATTTTTTTCATCTTGAACTCCCGTTTCAGACCTCACGGCCTTAAGTTGATGGCAGAAGTTTAATCTGTCGGAGTTTGCTGCAGTAGTAGGCAAGATGTACACTCAGCGTTCTACTGGTAGAACGATAAGGGATACGATGCTGACCGATCTGAACGATCTGTTTTTTTTCGCCAGCGTGGTCGATCACCAGGGATTTGCCCCCGCCGGCCGGGCGCTGGGCATTCCCAAATCCAAGCTCAGCCGCCGCGTGGCGCTGCTGGAAGAGCGGCTGGGCGTGCGCCTGATCCAGCGCTCGACGCGGCGTTTCTCGGTGACCGAGGTCGGCCAAACCTATTACGCGCACTGCAAGGCGATGCTGGTGGAAGCGGAAGCGGCGCAGCAGGCGATCGAACAGACGCGCGCCGAGCCCTGCGGCACGGTGCGCATGTCGTGCCCGGTGGCGATCCTGCACACCCGCGTCGGCAGCATGGTGGCGGCCTTTATGGCCGACTATCCGAAGGTGACGGTGCATCTGGAGGCCACCAACCGCCGGGTGGACGTGGTGGGCGAAGGGTTGGATCTGGCGATCCGCGTGCGGCCGCCGCCGCTGGAAGACAGCGATCTGGTGCTGAAGATCCTGGCGCAGCGCACCTGGTGCGTCGCCGCCAGCCCGGCGCTGGTGCGCACCCTCGGGCCGGCGCGTACGCCGGAAGACCTGCGTAAATACCCGACGCTCGATCTCGGCCCGGCGCGCGGTCAGCACCAATGGCGGCTGACCGGCCCGCTGGGTGAGCGGGTCGAGTGGGAACACACGCCGCGGTTGGTCACCGACGACATGCTGATGCTGCGCACCGCCGCTATCGCCGGCGCCGGCATCGTTCAGCTGCCGGCGATGATGATGCGCGACGACATGCTGCGCGGCGAACTGGTTCAGTTGCTGCCCGGCTGGCAACCGCAAGGCGGCGTGGTGCATGCGGTCTACCCATCGCGCCGCGGTTTGTTGCCAGCGGTGCGGCTGCTGCTCGACTACCTGGGCGAGCAGTTCGCCAGCATTGAAGAAGAGTGATCAGGCGGTGATTTCGATCGCGTTGCCGTCCGGATCGCGGATGACGGCCTCATAGAAGCCGTCGCCGGTCCAGCGCGGCGCGGACAGCAAAATGCCCTCCTGCTGTGCGCGCTGCGCCAACCGGTCGACCTGCTGTTCATCCCCCAGCGACAGCGCGATGTGCGCCCAGCCCACCCGTTCCTCCTGGGCCGGTGCCGGCAACAGCGTCGGCACGCGCATGATCTCCAGCGTCGGCCCGGCCGCCAGGCTGACGAAACGGGAAACGAACCCCGGCCGGTTGCGGCTGACGTACTCCTCACCCGCCTCACCGTTGAAATAGCGCTGCCAAAACGCCAGCTGCGCGTCGATATCACGGGTCCACAGGGCAACATGGGCTATTTTCATCATCATTCTCCGGTCGGTAAATCGCTGTGCCAAACCTGGCCGCCGCCCTGCGCCACCTGCAGCTCGAGCTGCGGGTGCGCGCCGCGCGCCGTCACCAGATGATCCACCCGCCCGGCGGGCAGGAAGGGGTAAGGGGCGTAGGTATTGAGCTTGTCGCGGGTACACAGCACCGCCACGCTGCCGGCACGCGTCAGCAGCCGCTTTTTGAAGGTGGCGTCCTGGTAGCTCAGCGCGGAGAAGCCGCCGTCCGGGGCGTAGGCGCAGATGCCGGTGAACACCAGATCGAAGTGGAAACCGTCTATCTCTTCCGCCGCTTTGGCGTCCACGCAGCCGCCGACCTGCGCATCCAGCTCACCGCCGATCAGGATGGTGCGGATCCCCGGCCGTTCCAGCATTTTGCCGGCGATGCTCAATGCATTGGTCACCACCGTCAAACGCCGATCGCGCGGCAACAGATCCGCCAGATACAGGTGGGTACTGCCGGCATCGAGGAAGATCAGCTGCTCTTCACCGATCAACCCCAGCGCGGTCTGCGCCAGCGTCAGCTTCTCATCGCCGCTGAGCGCCATGCGCATCGCAACGGGGCCTTCGGCCGGCGTCGGCGCCAGCGCACCACCATAGATGCGTTTGCACAGGTTCTGCGCCGCCAGCTGGCGCAGATCGCGGCGGATGGTCGCTTCAGTGGTATTCAACCGTTGCGCCATCTCCAGGGCCAGCACCCGCCCCTGTTGGCGAAGCGCATCGAGAATGGCCTGGTGGCGCTCATTCGGTAACAGTTTGGACATCATGTCAATCCGGTGACGCTAAAGTGATCACAAATGTACACAAACAAACAAAAACGTACAATACAGAGCGAAAGAAAAATCGCCGGGCAGGATTTTCGCCTGCGGGATGTTGGCTATACTGAGGCAAGCGAAGTTACCGCAGACGTAACGGCTTGGACGCTAAGGGAAAACGATGTTATTGACGATCGCAAGGTGGCTGTTTCAACTCCCCGGGAAGCTGTTCGGGCTGATTTTCAAAAATCGCCTGAGGATATTTTTGTTCTTCATGCTGATCGCCGTTGGGGTGCTCGGCGCCAAGCGCTATTTGCGCGCCCACCAATATGACGACGAGTTCAGCCTCGCCGCCCCCACTGATTATAACCGCGCAATAAAGCGCGAAATGCCGCTGCGCGAGGCGCGTGAACAGTGCGGCGGTCCGCTGCATGACAATGCCGGGCAGCCGTGGCCCGCCTCAGCCGGTTATCTGCATCAGCCGACGCGGCTACCCGCGACCGGTCTGCATCGGCTGACGCTGGATAATCAGGGCAACGATTTCGCGGTGCTGGTCAAGCTGGAAACGCCGACGGCGCCGCAACAGCTGGCGGAAGTCTTTATTCCACCCGCCGGCAGCTTCGAGATAAAAATCAATGCGGACGCGGAACACGTCATGAAAATCAAGAACATCAAGACCGGCTGCATGTTCCGCTCCCGACCGTTCAACCTGGATAAACAGAGCGATTGGCGCATGCCGCTGACGCTACAGAAGGACGGCAGCCTGCAGCTGCAGCCGATAGGGGATCGCCAATTCTGATCGGGCGCCGGGCGGAAAAGCCGGCGCCGCGAGGGTTACTTTTTCACCGGGTGATCGCGGCGGAACAGTTTCCAGCTTTCAATTTCCTGCCCACTCGGCAAGGTGCAGGTGGAATACTGGCCTGCCGCATTCTCTTTGGCATTCAGCTTGCCGCCGATTTGGGTGCAGTACACGTCGGCCGGGTTCGCCATGCCGATCGGTTTCACCTGCGGCGGTGGCGGCGCATCGTTGGATTTCACGGAACACCCCTGCAACATCGTCATCCCTGCCAACAGGGAAAGCATCAACGTTTTTTTCATTTTTCCAGCTTATGCAAAAAGAACGGCGGAGCGCTCCGCCGTTCGTTGATCATGAAATAAAGGATTTGCCCTGTTTCAGCACCAGATCGCAGGCTTTTTGCTTCACCTTCTCGGTGATCTGCGAGGTGCCCAGGCTGTTCAGATCCAGGCTCTTGCCTTCGCCGGTCTGCAGCAAGCCGCCCAGGCCCTGCTGATAATCCTGACTCTTGGCGTTTTCGGTGCTGGTGATGCCCAGCTTGCTGAGCAGCTGATCTTTCACCCCTTCAGCGCCGTTAGCCGACAGCACGTTGTTTTTCACGCAGTACTGCAGGATACCGGCGGCATTGGTCATGCTGCTGGAGCTCAATGCCTTGTCGCCACCGTTCAGCAGGCCGGTCAACGAGGAAAGCGACATGCCGCCGCTGCTGTCGCCGCCCGACTTGCTCAGTTCGCCCGCCGCGCTGCTGAGGGAATCCATCAGCCCGGCGGCCTGGGTGGCGCCGCTGGCCAGGGTAGCGGACAGCGCCAAAGCCAGCAGTAAACGATGTTTCGTGATCATAGTGGTGAAACTCCTGTAATAACGGCATGCGATCGGCGCAGCGCGCCGGGATACCCTTCCGACGCCAGCGGCGGCGACAAGTTCCTTTTATCTCGCCGCCGCGCCGTTTTTTTCGGAATTCGGGAAGTTTAGAACTGCCAGCGCAGCCAGGCGAAGAACACGTTGCCGTTGTTATAGGTGCCGGGAATGTAGGTCGCCTGGAACGTCAGCCGCTGATAGCCGATAGAGGCCAGCGGCAGCGGCGCCGGGATGGGAATGTATTTCCAGTTGTCACGCGCGGTGACGCTGGCGGTGAAGCCCAGGCCCAGGCGGAAATCCTTGTCATCCAGCGGGCGCCAGATCTTCTCGTAGGCGTAGCCGCCGATCGGCTCCCACTTGTTGAAGGAGTCCTTGAACGCCATGATGTAGATGCCGTGCCAGTCACCGTCACTGTCGTAGCGGGAGATGCCGTAACCGGCGCCCCACGGGCGCTCGTTGTACTTATCGATATGTTCATCATCGTAAGTCCAACGGTTGTGCCAGGTGATGGCCGGGATATAGAGATCGTGGTTAGGCGAGTTGTTCCAGGTCTCCGCCACGTTATGGGTAAAACGCTGCCATAGACCCGGTTTTTCAGCCTGCGCGGTATTGCCACTTTCTGTACCAACCTCAGCGTAAGAAGGCAGTGCAGGAAATATCAACGCCAGAGAACATGCCAAAAGAGTCCGTTTGAGAAACATCGTAAAGCTCCTGTAAAAATACGGCCGCAGATTTTTACCGATAGCCCAGGCAAGATCAAGCTGTATCTAATTTATCCAACGCCCGTTGTGCTTTGGTTAAGTTTAGCACCGGAAAATTCCCAATAATTCATAACAAACTGTACCGATATCCGCATGCTATCGCCTTTAGGACGGCTAAACCGTGGGAAAAGTCCGCTTTGTCGCACGCGACTCGCGGGCAAGATGCTTGACCAACACATCGACATCGAGACGGTTCACAAACTCCAGAGAATATGAGGAATAGAGGCCGAACACGCGGTTTTGGTGCCCGACCACCACCAGATCGATGCCGGCCTGATGAATGAAATCGCTGACGTCCTTAAAGCGCCGGATGGTGACGATTTGCTTGACCGCAATCGGCGCATCGACGGCGCTCACCAACCGGCTCAGCATCGCCTTGGCGGCGATCACCTCCTGCGCCTGGCGATCTTTGACCAGCGCATCGCTGCCGTACTCCAGCTCCGCATAGTCGGCGTTAAGGTGGCCGACGGTGATGGCAATCGGCAGCCCGCGCACCATCGCCACCGTTTGACGCAGCAACGGCAGCCCATCGCGCTCATCGTGAATCAGTACCAGAATATGTCGATAGCTTTTCATCGCTCTTTCCCCCGTTGGCCAGTGCCACTGGGGCACCACCCTCTTGGTAGGTATACGCCATCTGCGCGCACGTAGAGAAAAGTTTACGTATCACTTCCCAAGGAATGTGATAGCCACCACGTTATATTAACGCCCGCAACGGCGTATTTTAACGCCGGCCCGACGTGGCGCGCACTGCGGCCCCCGTAAAGCAAAGCTGACGAAAACGGGCGAACAAAAAACGCCTGTTGTTAATTTTTTGTTTTTTATTGGTTACTGGATGGTTTCATGAAATAAGCGTGCGGCGGATCACCAAAATCCCCCTTTACGTCAGCTTCGGTTTTTCTTTTCCAGACCCACAGCCGGGTGCTACCAGGCAGGATTTAACGCAGCGTCAAAAGTACCGGATGATTCGCCCTGCATCATGATAAATGCCAATGCGCCGCCGCTTTTCTGTCGATATACCGCCAATGAAAAATACCGTCTCTTCCCAATATTCAATAACCCTACTTTTTATGCATTACTCAATCGCGTAAAGCGCCGAATACAAACCGCCTAATTACCGCCTGCCAGCCGTCTCTTGAACAAGCCGACGCTTTAAATAACTGTTAATGCTAACGACACAACATCGCCAGCAATTTATTTTTGCTGATTTTCGCCTGACAAATTAAAGATAAATAATCCGGAGCAATCAATGAAAATAACTATCGGGTCATTCATTCTGCAACAGCTGCACGCCCTGAAGGTCGATCGTATTTACGGCGTGCCCGGCGACTATAACCTCAGTCTGCTGGAGCTGCTGGAAAGCGACGAACGGCTGGCGTTTGTCGGCAACTGCAATGAATTGAACGCCGCCTACGCCGCCGACGGCTATGCCCGGATGAAGGGCGCCGGCGCGCTGATCGTCACCTACGGCGTCGGCGATCTGGCCGCGCTGTCCGGCATCGCCGGAGCCTATGCCGAATCCTCGCCGGTGGTCTGCATCGCCGGCACGCCGCCGCTGCACGCGATGAAGAATCATCAGCTATTGCACCATACCCTGGGCGACGGCAATTTCGACAACGTCATGAACTGTTTTAAACAATTCACCGTTGCTCAAGCCTTGATTACGCCGGAAAATGCCGCCCAGGAAATCCCTCGCGTTATTTCCCGCGCCTGGATAGAGAAGAAACCGGTCTATTTACAGCTGCCTTCCGATATTTGCGACGTCGAAATTGACGTCGCCGAAGCCGCAGCGGCGCCGCAGTTGCCGGCCAGCGATAAATATAATGTGCAATTAGCGGCAATGGCGCTGTTAACCAAAATAAAACGCGCGCAGCGCCCGATCATGTTGGTCGACCAAATGGTGGATCGCTATCAGCTGCAGCAGCAGGTTATCGAAGTCGCTCATCGCTTTGCCATTCCGCTGACCAATATGCCGACCGCCAAATGCATTATCCCGGAAGATACCGCCGGTTGGATGGGCGGCTACAGCGGCAACCTGTCGCGCCCCGAACTGTATGAACGCATGGCCCACTCGGACTGCGTGCTGAGCTTCGGCGTGCGTCTGGTGGACTCCACCACCGGCTATTTCTCGCAGCAAATTCCCGCCGCCGCTCAGGTGGATATCCAACCGTTCTCGCTGAAGCTGGACAACACCTCCTACCCGGCGGTGGCAACGACGGATCTGCTGCAGGCGCTGCTGGATCTGAGCGAAGACGCGCCGGTACAGCCCCTGGCGCCGCTGCCCGATCCCCGTGAAAAGCTGGCGACGCCGAGCGACGCCCCCATCGACCAGGCCTATCTGTGGCAACGGATCCAGCGATTTATCCGGGCGGATGACGTGGTGGTGGTGGAAAACGGCACCTCGGGCGCCGCCATCGGCGGCATGCGTATGCCGGGCGGCGTCAAGGTAGTCAACCAACCGATCTGGGGCTCGATCGGCTATACCCTGCCGGCGCTGCTCGGCACCCTGATGGCAGCCCCTGAGCGCCGTCACCTGTTGTTCATCGGCGACGGCTCCTTCCAGCTTACCGCACAGGAAGTGTCTACCCTGCTGCGCTGCGAGCAAAAGCCGATCATCTTCCTGATCAACAACGACGGTTACACCATCGAGCGTTATATCCTCGGCGAAAACTCGTCCTACAACGACATCGGCCCGTGGGACTACGCCAAACTGCCGGCGGTGCTGAATACCCAGGCGCAGCCGTTCAGCGTGGCGGTAGAGACCACGCAGCAGCTGGAAATGGCCCTGGAACACGCCTCGCGGCAGGATCGGCTGGCGTTTATCGAGGTGAAAGTGCCGATGATGGACACGCCGCCGGTGATGAAAGAGTTCTGCAACCGCTGCAACAGCTTTAACTTCGGCCTGACCAACCCGCGCCGCAGCGCCTGAGGCGCGATCGCGCCGCCGGTGGTTCAGGCCACCGGCGGCGTTTTCTTTTAGGTTACCCGCCGGCGCGCGCCATGCAGCGCTGGCGGCGTTCGTCCACCCGCTTGGCGAACCAGGCGGTGGTCAGCTTGCGGGTGATTTTCGGGCTTTCCAGCTGGATACCCGGCAGCATTTCGCGTGGCAACTTGCCGCCCGCCAGCGCATAGACCTTCTTATACAGATCGGTATCGGCAAAGTCAGCCGTATCGCCTTTCTCGAGCGCCCGGCGAATGGCGCTGTCGCTCATATTCAGGCGCTTGCCGAGCGTGCGTACCGCCAGCTCGGTCGAGCCGGGCTTGTCGCTGCCGAAGTCGATAAGATCGCCGTCCAGCGCCAGCGGAATAGCGCTCGCCCGGCTGACCGCGTTTTGGAACGCCGCGTTGCGGCTGGCGTACCAGCCGGCGTTGAAGTCGGCAAAGCGGTAAATCGGCCGGCTGTAATCGGCCGGGTACCCCAGCAAATGCATAATGCCGAAGTACATACCGCCGCGCCGGCTGAAAACTTCGCGGCGAATCGAGCCGTCGACCGGATAAGGGTACCCTTTGGCGTGCGCCTCGGCGAAGGCAATGCTCACCTGCATCGGGCCACCGGTATGTACCGGATTTAAATGACCGAACAGCTTCTGCCCCATCGGCACACGGTCGATCATGTCATCGAAGATATCGCTCAGATCCTTCTCGGTGCGCACCTTATCGAGCCGCTCGCTGTAGCTCTGCCCGTTCGACGACGAAATCTTCAACGCGGTGTGCACCAAAAAGTTCGGGATGTGCATCTGATCGGCGCGGCGGTCAATCTCCTTCCAGGCGATCTTCGGCAACCCCGGCACCTGCGGGTTAGCCTGGAACGTTGACTCCTGTTCGGCCACCGCCAGCACCGAACACAGGTTCTCATCGCTCGGCTCAATGCCCTGCGCGGCGAAGGCGGCGGTAATATCGGTGGCCCAGCCCTGACGATCGCCGGCGTTGGCCGGGATCAGCGTCATCAGTCGCGCTTTGACGTCGGCGGGGCGCGCCGTTGGCGCCGTGGTGGTGGTTTTGCTGGTACAGCCCGCCAGCGCCAGCAGCGCGGCCAGGCTCAGCCAACGGAAGGGCTGCGGGTGGAATAAACGAGGTATCGGCATCTTTTCCCTGAACGTGATGACATGAACAGCACTGAAATTAGCCCAGCCGCCGCGCACAATCCAGTATAAAGATATCGCCGCGCCTTTCCGTCAGGCCGCTATGTTCAAACGATCGATAAAGATGTATTTTATATGCATCATATAAATCACTTTGCTTGCCCAGCCAGAGGAGCCCCGTATGGAGCAGCAATTGCTTTGCTATAAAACCCTGCCGGAATGGAACAGCGACACGCTGCCGGAGGCCTTCCGCCAGCGCCATAACACCCAGAGCGGCACCTGGGCGAAGCTCACCGTACTGAGCGGCAGCCTGACGTTCGCCATGATGACCGAGGACGGTGCCACCACCGAGACCTGGCAATTCAGCCCCGAAAGCCAGCCGCCGTTTATCGCACCGCAGCAGTGGCACCGCATCGTTTCCTTCTCGGACGACATGACCTGCCGGCTGGCGTTTTACTGCACGCCGGAAGATTACTACCACAAGAAATACGAACTGACGCGCACCCACTCCGAAGTGATCGAGGCGGCAGCGCGCATCGCGCCGGGCAAGGCGCTGGATCTGGGCTGCGGCGGCGGCCGCAATTCGCTCTATCTCAATCTGAAAGGTTTCGACGTCACCGCCTGGGACAAGCACGCGCCGTCGATAGACCGCCTCAATCAAATCATCGACGCCGAGCAGCTGACCCGCCTAAGCGCCGGAGTGCAGGATCTCAATACCCACCGCTTCAGCGGCGAATACAACTTCATCCTGTCCACCGTGGTGATGATGTTTCTCGAACGCCAGCAAATTCCGCATATCGTGCAAAACATGCAGGACAGCACCGTGCGCGGCGGCCATAACCTGATCGTGGCGGCGATGGATACCGAGGATTATCCCTGCCCGCTGCCGTTTCCGTTCACCTTCAGCCCGGGTGAGCTGAAACGCTATTATCGCGACTGGGAGATCCTCAAATACAACGAGGACGTCGGCCAGTTGCACAAGACCGACGCCGCCGGCAACCGTATCTCGCTGCGCTTCGCCACCCTGCTGGCGCGCAAGCTATAGCGCGTCGTGAAAGATCACCCCCAGCGTGTGGCGTTGGCCGGCGCGTATCCGGCTGACGCCGTGGCGCAGATTGACCCGATAGTAGCCTTTCACTCCCGCCACCGGCCGATGATGCACGGCGAACACCACCGCGTCGCCCTGCTGCAGCGGCACCACTTCCGGCCGGCTCTGCATCCGCGGCCGTTGTTCGGTCAACACGAACTCGCCGCCGGTGAAATCCCGTTCGGGGGCGGAAAGTAAAAACGCCACCTGCAGCGGAAACACCCGCTCGCCGTACAGATCCTGATGCAGGCAGTTATAATCTCCGGCTTCGTAACGCAACAGCAGCGGCGTCGGCCGCCGTTGGCCGGCCCGGTGGCATTCGGCCAGGTAGGCCTCGTGTTCGGCGGGATAGCGCACCGCCTGGCCCAACAAAGCGTTCCAGCGGTTGGCCACCGGCGCCAGCCGTGCATACATCAGGCTGCGCACCTCGGCCACCGGAAGCGGCAGCGGATAGGCGAAATACCGGTACTCGCCGCGGCCAAAGCCGTGCTTCGCCATCACGATGCGGCTGCGGAAATACGCATCGTGCGGGTAGAGCGCCGCCAGCTCGCGGCACAGGTCTTGGCTGAGCACGCCTGGCAACCGCGCGCAGCCCTGCGCATCGAGTTCGCGTTCAATCGCCGCCCAGTCCAATTCGGCCAGCCGCGCCGCCAGCGGGCCGCTCATCGCTGCGCCTCTTTTTCCAGCAAGGCTTGCTTGCGCTCGACGCCCCAGCGATAGCCGGACAAGGCGCCGTCGTTACGCACCACCCGGTGACAGGGGATCGCCACCGCCAGCACGTTGGCGGCGCAGGCGCCGGCCACCGCGCGCACCGCTTTGGGCGCGCCGATGCGCCGAGCGATATCGGCATAGCTGACGGTTTCGCCGACCGGTATCGTCTGCAGCGCCTGCCAGACCCGCTGCTGAAACGCGGTGCCGCGAATATCCAGCGGCAGCGCCAACCCGTTCTCCGGCGCTTCAATCAGCCCCACCACCTGCGCCATCAGCGCTTCATACTGCGCGTCGCCGCCGATCAGCTCGGCATTGGGAAATTTGTCCTGCAGATCCTGCACCAACCGCTGCGCATCGTCCCCCAGCAAAATGGCGCAGATACCCACCTCGCTCTGTGCCGCCAGGATCTCGCCAAGCGAACAGCGCCCGACGGCGAAATGGATGCGCATACCTTTGCCGCCCGCCCGGTAGGCCTTCGGCGTCATGCCCAGCGCGGCGTTGGCTTGCTGGTAGAAGCGGCCGTTGGCGCCATAGCCGGCGTCGAAGATCGCGTCGGTCACCGTATCCTGCTGCGTCAGACCGGTGCGCAGCCGTTGGCCGCGCTGCGCGTCGGCATAGCCTTTCGGCGTCAGGCCGGTGATCGCTTTGAACAGCCGGTGGAAATGGTATTGGCTCAACCCGACGTGGCGCGCCAGCGTCTGCAGCGACGGCGCTTTCTCCGCCCGTTCGATATAGCGGCAAGCCTCGGCTATCTGCCGCGCATGCTGCTCCGTCAACGGCGTCAGCCCCTGGCGGCAGCGTTTGCAGGGCCGATAACCCGCCGCCTCCGCCTGCTCGGCGTCGTCGAACAGCTCCACGTTTTGCCGGTTCGGCTGGCGTGACGGGCAAGAAGGCGAGCAATACACACCGGTGGTTTTCACCGCGTAGATAAAGCGGCCGTCGGCGTGCTTGTCGCGGCTAACGATCGCCAGCCAGCGCGGATCGGCGCTGTCGATTACGTTTTTCATCATCCGTTCCTCACTGGGGTTTCGATGTTAACCAGCATAGTGACGGGCCGTTGGCGAAACACGCCGACTCTTGCTTTTTAATTCAGCGCCGACGTTTTCAACAATGTTTCGACAATTTTTAACCAACAACATGAAGTTTATTACGTTGCCAACCCGGTTGCACAGCGTTAGGATCGCGGCCGGCCACGGGCGTGGCCAGTGTTTTTGCCTGTTAGTTGCGCGCATGGAGAGGTTATTGTGTTAGAGAGTTTTGGCGTCCTGAATTTATGGACCTATTTGGCCGGGGTGGTCTTCATCATCATTCTGCCGGGGCCGAATACGCTGTACGTCCTGAAAACCGGCGTATCGCGCGGCGTGCGTGCCGGCTATACCGCAGCGCTGGGCGTGTTCATCGGCGATGCGATCCTGATCTTCTGCGCCTATATCGGCGTGGCTTCGCTGATCCGCACCACGCCGTTCCTGTTTACCCTGGTGCGTTTTCTCGGCGCGATTTACCTGCTGTTCCTCGGCGCAAAAATTCTCTACGCCACCTTCGTGCAGAAGGCGCAGGCGCAACAGCAGCAGATTGAGGGCGGCCACAGCATTCTGCGCAAGTCGCTGACGCTGAGCCTGACCAACCCGAAAGCTATCCTGTTTTACGTGTCGTTCTTCGTGCAGTTCATCGACTTCAACTACGCGCACACCGGGCTGTCGTTCACCATTCTGGCGCTGATCCTCGAGGCCGTCAGCTTTATCTACATGAGCACGCTGATCTTCTCCGGCGCGATGCTGGCGCATTTCTTCAATCACAAGAAAGGCCTGGCGAAGCTCGGCAACGGCCTCATCGGCCTGCTGTTCCTCGGCTTCGCCACCCGTCTGGCGACCCTGAGCTCGTGATCCCTCCCGGCCGGCGCCCGCCGGCCGCGGTTTACCCTTCCGTCACGGCAAAATGACACGCAGGACAAACCGAATGTCAGGCAGACCAAAGCCGCCGATTTCCCGCTGATCTAGACTTGCAGGGTAACGATAACCTGATGAGCCTGATCGGAGGATGTATGTCTGACAATACCGTAGCCGTGCTGGATAGCGTATCGCGTTTTCTCGATCGTCAGCATGGGCTGTATATCGACGGCCAGTGGCGCGCGTCCGCCGCGGAAGGCCGCCTGGCGGTGTATAACCCCGCCAATGGGCAGCAGATCGCCACCACCGCCGACGCGAATGAACACGACGTCGCGCTGGCGGTGCAGTCCGCCCACAAAGCCTTCAGCGAAGGCGTCTGGGCGCAGCGTCTGCCGGTCGAGCGCGAACGCATCCTGCTGCGCTTCGCCGATCTGGTGGAACAGCACGCCGAAGAGCTGGCGCAGCTCGAAACCCTGGAGCAGGGCAAATCCATCAACATCGCCCGCGCTTTCGAAGTCGGCAGCACCCTGAACTGGATGCGTTACACCGCCGGGCTGGCGACCAAAATCACCGGCCAGACGCTGGACGTGTCCATTCCAATGCCGCCGGGCGCCAAATATCAGGTTTATACCCGTAAAGAGCCGATCGGCGTGGTCGCCGGCATCGTGCCCTGGAACTTCCCGCTGATGATCGGCATGTGGAAAGTGATGCCGGCGCTGGCGGCGGGCTGCTCCATCGTCATCAAGCCGTCGGAAACCACCCCGCTCACCCTGCTGCGCATCGCCGAACTGGCGAGCGAAGCCGGCGTGCCGCCGGGCGTGTTCAACGTGGTCACCGGCCGCGGCACCGTGTGCGGCAAGGCGCTGACCGAACATCCGCTGATCGCCAAAGTCAGCTTTACCGGCTCCACCCCGGTGGGCAAAAGCATCGCGCGCGCGGCGGCGGATCGCCTGACCCGCGTGACGCTGGAGCTGGGCGGCAAAAACCCGGCCATCGTGCTGAAGGATGCCGATCCGCAGCAGGTGATCGAAGGCCTGATGCTCGGCAGCTTCCTTAACCAGGGGCAGGTGTGCGCCGCCAGCTCACGAATTTATATTGAAGCGCCGATTTATGATCGGTTGGTGGCCGGATTCGAACAGGCGGTGAAATCGCTGTCGGTCGGGCCGGGGATGGATACCGGCGCGCAAATCAACCCGCTGGTGTCGCTCGCGCACCGCAACAAAGTGGCGGCCTATCTGGACGACGCCCGGGCGAAAAACGCCGAGCTTATCGGCGGCGCGGCCGGGCCGGACAGCAACGGTTTCTACATTCCGCCAACGCTGGTGATCAACCCGGACGATCGGCTGAACCTGACGCGCGAGGAAGTGTTCGGCCCGGTGGTCAACCTGATTCGGGTGGCGAGCGCCGAAGAGGCGCTGAGCAAGGCCAACGACACTGACTTCGGGCTGACCGCCAGCCTGTGGACCACCAGCCTGCAGCAGGCGATGGCGCTGACGCCGCGCATTCAGGCCGGCACCGTGTGGGTCAACACCCATACGCTGATCGACCCGAATATGCCGTTCGGCGGGTTCAAACAGTCGGGCAGCGGCCGTGACTTCGGCCCGGATTGGCTGGATGCCTACACCGAATCGAAATCGGTCTGCATCCGCTATTGAGTGAAGCGGCGCGGGCCTGGCCCGCGCCCTGACTTACTGATACTGCCGACGGTATTCGCTCGGCGACATGCCGAAACGCTGCTTGAAAGCGGTCGAGAAATGGCTGTGATCGGTGAAGCCCCAGTCGAGGCCGACGCCGGCCAGCTTCTCCTGCCCGGCGGCGCTGCGCAGCGCCTGCGCGCACAGATCCAGCCTGCGGTTCCTGATGTACTGCGCTACCACCAGCCCCTGACGGGCGAACACCCGATACAGGCTGCGTAACGACACCCCCAACTCGGCCGCCACCCACTCAGGACGCAGCTGCGCCGACTGTATATGCCTGTCGATCAACGCCAGCGCCTTGTCGAAGACCGGTTGCTGCCCCTCCGGGCGCGCCTGCTCGAGCGCCAGCGCCGGGCGCAGCAGCGCCGCCAGCGCATTCAGCACCGCCTCGCTTTCCGCCGCGGCGAGCTGAGGATCCTGCATGCTGCTCAGCACCAGCTGGCGGCTGAGGCGCACCGCGCTGAGCTCTGCTCCGAGACGCTGGGCACAAGGCGGCGGGACCGGCAGGCAACCGCGCGGCAACAACAGGGAGATTTGGCGCGAATCGCGCTGGAAGGTAAAGCTGCTGGGCCGTGAGGCGTCGATCAGCGTGACATCGCCGGGAGAGAGCACCGTCTGGCGATCGCCCTGCTCCATCAACGCGCTGCCGCGCAGCTGGAAGACGGTAAAAAAGTGCGCGCCGTCACTGCGGGCGATCTCGCGCGGCGTGCGGTACAGCCGGGCCTGAGACACGTCGACCACGCTCAGTCGCAGGGCATGGGCGCGAAACTCCTGCATCGCCCCGCTGAAGCCCGGCCCCAGCGTTTTCGCGCAGAATCTGCCACAGGCGGTGTTGATTTTCCCCAGCCACTCTTCGAAGCCGACGTCCCGGAGCGTTGCCAATACCGTCATGATCTCTCCCTTCAAACAGCAGCGGTGCTGCGCCGTTGAACAGAAAACCACCATAACAATCCGTTAACACACAATCAATGGCGAGCCGGGGATTTGGCGCCGCGATCACAGATCATCGGGCGCCGGGGAGGAATCGCCTTAAGGCTGCGTATCCAACAGGTAGCGCACCACCGCCGCGTACTCTTTGGCGTAGCCTTCGACGCTGGTGCTGGCCATGCCGGCATTGTCTATCTTGTATTTGCCAGCCACGTAGAACGACGGGGTGCCGCGCACCTCGAACGCCTTTACCGCTTCGTTCTGCTTGGCGATCACCCCTTTGACCAGCAGGCTGTGGCGCGCGTTTTCATAGGTGGCGGCATCGATGCCGGCCGCCGTGAACACCCGCTGAATATCTTCGGCGCTATTGACGGCGCGCTGTTTCTGCACCGCGTCGAACATCGCCCCTTCAATCTTGTCTTCTACGCCCAGCACCGTCGCCACCGCCCAGGCTTCGGTCAGCTCATTGCCCAGTTTGCCCATCAGGCTGACGTGATACTTCGTAACCTTTTCGCCGGCGGGCAGCGCCTGCGCCACGGTGCTGCCTACGCGGTAGGTTTCGGCGAACTGATAGCAAGGGCCGCAGTAGAAGGAGAAAAACTCCACCACCGCCGGCGCGGTGGCCACCGGTTTATCCAGCCGGGTATATTGCTCGCCCGCACGGTAATCCGCGGCCTGGGCCGCGGGCAACGCCAACATCAATACGACGGCGGCGGCGAACGAACGCTTAACGTTTGCCAACATAAACACTCCTGGTTTCTTCTATGAACATCGTCCTTAGCGGCGGTTTTTATAATCAAATAACCGGCAGAAGGCCAGTGTTTATTACCTTCTGTTTATGTGGGATTCAGTCAACGGCCTTCGTACCCGTCCCAATAGGCGCCCACCGCTTCCTGCGACAGCACCTGGCGGCGTTTAGGATTGTCGGAACCGCTGTAGGCGCGATTGATGAAAATGGTTTTGTGTTCCATGTTCTGCTGGAATTCCGGGCTGGCCAGGTAATCGGCCTTTTTCTGCGCCTCGCTGCGCGCCACGCCCGCTACACGGTCCTTTTTCCCCTGCTGGTAGAACTGTTCGAACATCGGCACGGCGTTTTTAATGCTGCCGTTCACATCGGTGCGGAATTGCGGATCGAAGTCGTCGCGGGTTTGATAAACGTAGTGTTTGGCATGCTGCTCGGCGCTGCTGAGGTGATGAGTGCAGGCGCTGAGCGCCAACAGCGGCAACAACAGCGCCGCGCTTTTCAGTCTTTTCATGTCGTCTGTCCCTGTCAGTGAGGAAGGTTCCTTTAGCGCCACGAGCATAGCGCCGGCCCCCGGTGAACGTCAAACGACAAATCGTGCATCACTTTGTTTTATATTAATATTATATACATTGATTGGTATTCATTGCCTGAAACACTATGCTTTAACAGACAGGGTAAACACTCACCGACAGCGAGGCGGCCAATGAAACCGATCGACAAAAACGTGGGGGAGTACGACCTCACGGCGGAAAAAAAAGCGGGCATGATCACCGGCACTATCCGCGGCGAACTGCCGGACAGCGACGCCAATCTGCCGCTGCTGCCCTTCTCCGGCACCTTCGCCGGCCCGAGCGTGGCCGAAGCCATCGCCGATATCCAGCAACAGTTCCCCGACATCGAACCGGCGATTATCGATGACTTGCGCGAGGAACTGCTGAAGGCCGGGTTCTAAACCGGATCGCGGTGCCGCACGAACGGGCTGTAGACCGGCGCGTCGGGCTTCAGCGCCAGATCGGCGTCAAAATCGTTATTGCGGTTGAACGGCACCGCCGGCCAGGCGGCAAGATCGCTTAAATCATCCCGATATGCCTGCGTCACCTGCGCCAAAGCGGCGTTCTGCGCCTGCAGCGCCTCTCCCGTCAGCCCGCCGCGCACGCCATAGACCAGGAACGGCTCCAGCACGCTAAAGCCGATATAGTGCAGCGCATGCATGATTGGCCACAGCATCAGCCGCATATCGCCGTCGCGCCCGTCCGGGGCGCAGGCCTGTGCGGAGGCGCCGGCGGTCACGGTCAGCAGCGCCTGCTTACCGCGCATCACGCCGTTCTCATGGCGGTGGCGGCTGTCGTAGATCCCGCCGTAAACGAACACCCGATCCATCCAGCCCTTGATGATGGCCGGCGCGCCGAACCACCAGAAAGGGAACTGCAGCACCAGCGTATCCGCCCAGTGCAGCAGCTCGATATGCCGCCGGATTTCCGCCGGCAGCGCCTGATTCGTCCAGTGATGGCGCTGCTCCTGCATCGCATCGAACCTGTCCGCCTGCTTTCTGCTGGGGTAATGACCGGCGCCCTCGCGCGGATCAAACTCCTCCTGATACAGATCGACCGTCTTCACCTGATGCCCTTGCGCCAGATAAGCCTGCCGCGCCTGTTCGGCCAAATGGGCATTGAAAGAATGCGGCTCGGGGTGAGCCAGCACAATCAGCACGTTCATCCTGTGTCTCCCGTTGTAAGGTGGTGCTGTTATGCTGTGGCTTTATCGCCCCCTTGGCAATTACGCACCTGAAGGTAACCCCCCATGGCTTATCCCGGCGACGTCTATTCGAGCAAGTGTTCCGCGCGCGATGCGCTGGCGCTGATTTCCGGCAAGTGGGTGATGCTGATCCTGCCCGCGCTGGCGCAACGGCCGATGCGCAACGGCGAGCTGCTGCGCCGCATCGACGGCATTTCACAGAAGGTGCTGACGCAAACGCTGCGCCAGCTGGAACGCAACGGGCTGCTCGAACGGCTGGATTTAAGTGAAAAGAATCAGGCGCATGTGGAATACCGGCTCAGCGCCGTCGCCTGCTCGCTGGTCGAGACGCTGACGGCGCTGGACCGATGGGCGGAATACCATTTCCCCGAGCTGGACGCCGCCCGCGAGCGCTATGATGCAGACCGCAAGCGCGCGGCCGATTAAAGCGGTTTGGCCCGCAGCGTCTCGCCGCTGCGCACGAAGTTGCCCGCCCCCAGATGATGAAGGGTGTGCAGTTCCGCATTGGCGGCGGTGAAGTTCCAGCGCCCCTGTTGGAACACCCGCTCGTCCGCCGCCGCGCTCAGCACCTCGCCGAAGCAGGTGTCGTATTTTTCCTGCGCGCCGCTTTCCGGCAGTAAGCGGCACTCCAGCCACGCCACGCAGCCCTGTTCGATCAATGGCACCTGCAAGGTGGCGCTCGGCACCGCGGCGATGTGGAAGCGGGCGAACTTGTCGTCATCCAGCCCGGACACGCTGCCGACCGCGTAGGTGGCGTCGATGAACATGGCTGCCGGCACGCAAATGCCGAATGCGCCGCTCTCCTCGATCATTTGCCGGCTGTGCGCCCCTTTGTCCACCACGATGGCGATGCGCGGCGGGCTGAACTCCACCGGCATCGACCAGGCGGCGGCCATCACGTTGCGTTTGGCGCCGTTACGGCTGCGGCTGGTGATCAATACCGTCGGGCCGTGGTTCAGCAGGCGGCTGGCATGTTCGAGGGCGACAGGGCGAAAGTGGCTCATCGGGAAATCCTTGCGAGTGAGTGATTGCCCCGCAGTGTAGATCTACGCCGTAAAGGCAAGCAATGTGGGGCGCACAGAATGCGCAGATGAGACGCTTGTTCCCCGTCTCGCCATCCGTTATCTATAGTTAAATCAATTCGCCGCTAACGGCCCATTCCACCTGAGGATCTTGCCTTGACGTTTTTAAAACACCCTATCGCCGCGCTGGCGCTGGCTAGCGCCGGCCTGCTGTCGGCGGGCGGCGCGCTGGCCGCTTCCGATGCGCTGGTGTACTGCACTGTCGCCTCGCCGGAATCGTTCAACCCGCAGCTCTCCAGCTCCGGGCCGACCTTTATCGCCACCTCGCAGGTGCTGTACAACCGCTTGGTGACGCTGCGCGAAAGCGATAAAACCCCCGCCCCTTCGCTGGCCACCGAGTGGAGCGTCAGCCCGGACGGCAAGACCTACACCTTTACCCTGCGCCAGGGCGTGAAATTCAACAGCAATAAATACTTCACCCCAACACGCGATTTCAACGCCGAAGACGTGGTGTTCACCGTGATGCGGCAGAAGGATCCCGCTAACCCGTATCACAAGGTCTCCGGCGGCAACTATGAATACTTCACCGACATGGGCCTGGATAAGCTGATCGTCAAGGTGGAAGCGGTGGACGAGCATCACGTGCGCTTCACGCTGAGCCAGCCCAATGCCGCCTTCGTCGCCGACTGGGCGATGGATTTCGCCTCGATCCTGTCCGCCGAATACGCCGACGCCATGCTGAAAAAGGGCACGCCGGAATACGTCGACAACTGGCCGATCGGCACCGGGCCGTTCGCACTGCAGCAGTACAAGCAGGATTCGTTGATCCGCTACATCGCCAACCCGCACTACTGGCAGGGCGAAGTGGCCAGCAAACACCTGATCTTCTCGATTACGCCGGATCCGCAAACCCGGCTGGCCAAGCTGAAAACCAATGAATGCCAGATCATCCCCGCGCCGCTGCCGGAACAGTTCGCCGCCATCAGGGCCGACGGCAATCTGCAGTTGCACGACATTACCGGGCTCAACGTCGGTTATCTGGCGTTCAACACCCAGAAAAAACCGTTCGACAACCTGCTGGTACGCCAGGCGCTGAGCTATGCGGTGGACAAGAAAGCGATCGTCGCAGCAGTGTTCAAAGACAGCGGCACGCCGGCCAACTCGCTGCTGCCGCCGGGTATGCTGGGCTACAACGATAAACTGCCGGAGTACGCCTACGATCCGCAGAAGGCGCGCGAGCTGCTGAAGCAGGCCGGGCTGGAACAGGGCTTTGAGACCGACATCTGGTCGATGCCGGTGCAGCGCCCCTACAACCCGAACTCGAAGCGCATCGCCGAGATGATCCAGAGCGACTGGGCGAAGGTGGGCGTGAAAGCCAAGATCGTGACCTGGGAGTGGGGCCAGTATCTGGCCGGGCTGCGCAAAGGCGAACAGCAGAGCGCGCTGTACGGTTGGGTGTCGGACAACGGCGATCCGGACAACTTCGCCACCCTGCTCGGCTGCGCCGGGGTGCAGAGCGGCGCCAACGTGGCGCGCTGGTGCGATAAGGATTATGACCGGCTGATCCAGCAGGCGATCCAAGAGAACCAGCCGCAGGCGCGCGCCAAGCTGTATCAACAGGCGCAGGTGATCTTCGCCAAACAAGCGCCGTGGCTGCCGCTGGCCACCGGCAAAGTATTCTACGCCACCCGCAGCAATCTGAGCGGCTATGTGGTGGACGTGAACGGCAGCGATTTCGCCAAGGCCAAGTTGAACTGATCCCGGGCGCCGCGGCGAGGGCTGCGGCGCATTAACTTCGCAACTTACGATGCTCGCTGCCTCCCCTGCCACCAGGCACTTAACCCACTAAATTCATAGCTTATTAAGCGGTGTAACCCCTGGCATTTTGCTTAAACTGCACACGGGCGCTTTCCTCGCCTGTAACATTTCGTTACCATCGACACACAGACCCTTTAACATCAAAAGGTAACCCGGTGCAGAACACCTACATGCCGTGGCAAATTCGCCTGCACTGGCTGGTGGCGATCCTGCTGGTCATCACCTGCGTCACCATCGAGCTGCGCGGCTTTGCCGAACCGGGCAGCGCCCCCTGGTACGTACTGGTTGTCACCCACTTCAGCTGCGGCGTAACGGTGTTTGCGCTGATGATCGCCCGCCTGTTCCTGCGCTGGCGCCCCCCCTCGCCCGCCATCGCGCCCAAACCGCCGAAGTGGCAAACCGGCCTGGCGCACCTGACGCACACCCTGATTTACCTGCTGCTGCTGACGCTGCCGGTGCTGGGGGTGTACTCGCGTTATCTGGGCGGCAAGGAGTGGTATCTGTTCGGCCTGCCGATGCCGTTCGCCGACGTGGCCGATCGGCCGCAGGCGCGGATGATTATCGGCTGGCACAAAACGCTGGCGTCATTCGGCTACTGGCTGATCGGCCTGCATGCCGCCGCCGCGCTGTTCCACCACTATATCGTCAAGGACAATGTGTTGGTGCGCATGCTGCCGTTGATGAAAAAGCGCTGAATACCCGGCGCCAGGGATGAATTTTCGGGCCACGCCCGCCGACAGGGAATGACATGCAAACCCAATTTTTTCATGTGACCGTCGAACAATGCGCCTGCCAACAGACGGCGCCCGATAATCTGGTGAGGATCATCGCCTCCGGCCAGACGTTCTTTTTTTATCGTGACGACTTCAGCGACAGCGAAAATCTGCTGGCCAGGCTCGCCGCCGGCGATCGGGTGAAGATCGGCGCCCACCGCCTGCGGGACGGCAGCTACTGGCTGCACTGGCTGCTGCACGGCACTAAAGGCCGGCTGGAGCCTGACAGAACGCTGAAATACAAGCTGAAATACTTTGCCCTGCTGCTGCTGGGCGTCGTGCTGGCCGGCGGTTTCCCGGCGGGCTTTTTCATCATGGACCGGGAAGATTCCTGGCTGACTATTGTCCTGTTCTTTATCGCCATTATCGCCGGCCTTATCGGCATCGGCCTGGTGCTGTTCGTCGGTTCGGAGCTCCTGTTGATTGCGCACCGCGGCCGCAGGCGCCTGCTCAGGGCGCTGGATCGCGTGCTGCAGGGGCAAGACGTCACGCCGCCCGGCTCGCTCAGCCTGAAAATCCCAGGCATCAGATACCGGGCCGTCAGTGCAGAGGCCGCGTCAGAGCCCACAACGCAACAAACCGAGTTCCCCCTCCCTGGCGGCGTCGAGGCCTCCGGCATCGAGACGGTCAACGCCCTGAGCTACGAACTCTGCCACTATGAAATCCCGCGGCAGGTGCAGTATTTGGACACTTATGCGTGGCGCCAGAAGGAGACGCACTTCGCGTTGACGACCCGCGCGCTCAACGTCCCCAATACCAAACTGCATCCGGTATTTCGTCGGCAACATCCGCTTTTCATCGCCAAAGGCGATCCGCTGCAGGTGCTGTATTGCGAGAACGACACCGTCCCCGAGCTCCCTACGGTGCGTGGGATCATCAACCATCGCGATCGCCAGACCTATCTCATCGGCGGCAATCGCTACTTCACCGAAGCCGGCCTTAACCTGAGCGCGCGCGTTGTCTTCATTTTGGGCGCGATCGTGACGTGCTTTGTGCTCGGCCTGGCGGTGGTGGATAACGCCGATACCCCGGTGGGCTTTTACCTGGATGCCTGGACCCTGAAGCGTCTCGGCAGTGAATTGCCACCGATTCTTCTCTTGCTGATGCTGATGGTCAGCGGCCTGGCGCTGCTGATCGAGGGCTTCGCCCAGATCTGCCGCTTTTACTCTTTTGACCAGCACCGCACGTTTAAGACGTTCAAATACCTGCGCCATCTGCGCCGCAGGCTATGGCGGCAGGAACAGGTGACGGAGCTGAAATGATGACGTTAACGCTTTATAAAAGACCCCTTATTATCCTGACGCTGTTTTTGGCCAGCGCGCTGGGCGTCTATTTCCTCGCCCCTGAGCAACGCTATGCACAGTGGCAATGGACCCAGAGCGACGAGGCCTTGCCGACGATAACCCGTTACGATCTCATCCACAGCTACCCGGCGCAGGACGGCGCTCTGCTGCTCATCAGCAAAAGGAGTGAACGCGGGGCCTACAATAGCTTTTACGGCTGGGCGGCCAACTACCTCAGCCAGGTGTTATTCACCGGCCCTAAGGGGCTGCAGATGCTGGGGCAACTCGACGAGTTGATCTACGATGCGGTTTGCGTCGAGCAGGAGTGCGTGCTTTTTCTGTCCAAGGGGCGCAGGCTGGTCGATGTGCAACGGAGCACCATCGGGCCACTGATCCCCTGGCCGGAGGGTGACGACAACCTGCCTTCCTTTATCGGCGGCAAACTGGTGGCGCTGCCGGGGAAACGCGCGCTGTATTTCATCAGCACCGAAGGCGTATTCTACAGCCCGGACTTTGGCACCCATTGGCAGCAAACGCTGGATCTGCCGGCACAGCTGGACGCGCGGCAGCTGCTGGGCTTTGAGCGCGGCGAGGAGGACTCACCGACGGCTAACGCCTCCGGTAAGCGCAAATCCATGCCCGAGATCTTTACCGCCGTTGATGGCGAACGCGTGCTGTTCTGGATGAACCCGGTGCTCGGCTCCGGCGCCTTGCATATTGCCGTTAACGGCAAAACCGGCGAGGTGGCCGAACTGCATTGGCTCGCGGTGCGCGTGAAGGAAAGCGCGCAGGCTCCGGATGGCGGCATCTACCTGATCGCGCAAACGCTGGACAGAGGGCTGTATCAGCTTCTGCGTTATCAATCTGACGGGCAGCTGACGGTGCTGTTGGAAAACGGTGATAAATCGCTGTATCAGCTGTGGGCGGGCAACGACAAGCTGGTCGCCCAAACGGATAATGGCGATGCACGCCTTTCGCTGATTTTCGATCTGCGCTCATCCGACGTGCGCTACCGGCAGCCGTTGGAGTATCGCTACAACGGGCGCGACGACGCACGTCAGACCGTGATCGAACCGGAAAGCCACTATGGCGATGACGGAGAGACCCCGCCACTGCCCTACTTCGTTCGCTATCGCTCCACCACGCCGTGAACATAAGGAACTTGCCATGCTGTTAGGTTATGGCGCCGGCGCCGCAGGACTGCTGGCGCTGTTGTTGGCCCTGCTGCTCACCGGCATCCTGATCGCCTGGTGGGGATGGCGCTACGCTTCTGCCCGCTGCGGCCGCCCGCGACCGCCGCTCTCCTGGGGCGGCTATCTGCTGGCCTCGGCGCTGGCAGTCTACCCGGTGGCGTGCGCGCTGATGCTTATCGGCATCGTCATCCAGGATTTCAAGAGCCAACGGGCGGAAGATCGTTGGAATCAACGCAGCTACCTGACGCTCGACGAAGCAAAGCCGTTCGGTGAAACGACGCTACCGAAAGGCAGTTGGGTAAACCGCCAGGAGCCACGCCTGCCCGGCACCGAAGACAGCCCTATCACGATGGACGGCGTGACCGCCGTGCGTTTTCCTCAGCCGCAAAGCGTGGCCGGCGTGCCGATCATCGCCTTCGAGGTTTTACCGCCGGTGATGGAGCTGGCGAGCGCGCACACCTTTACCCGCCCGAGCGGCCAAAGGGTGCACTGCGAAGCCGGTTGGCTGATCTCTTTCTCTTTACCGCCGGATAAGCCGACCCCGCAGTGGGAGGAGTGGCAGGCCGGGCTGCCTGCGGCGGCGTTTCGGCCCAGCGACTGGATCTTTAGGGAGTGCTTCTCCGGCAGCCCGATCGCCTTACTGACCTTGCACAACGGCGAAGTCAGGGTGCTGCCTTAAACCTTACGCCGTGGCGTTGGGCAAGCGCACGGTCACGCGGTTATTGGCCGTGGGCAGCTGCAGCGGCGTTTCCTGCCAACTCACCGCGATAACCAAGACCGGCGGCGCCGCGACACGCGGCGCACGCCCGTCGGGCTCCACGCCGTAGGCATCCCATTCAATCACGAACACACCGCCGTCTTGCGGCTCGACCCGCTCGACGAAAAAAGTGGTGTCCGAACCGCGCCCGCCCGCCGGTTTGTGCGCGTAAGAGAGCAGGCTGAACCACTCGCCGGCGAAGTACAGATGGTACAGGCCATCGACAATATGCTCGCCGTGGAACTGGCAGCCACCGACGCTCAAGCCGTCACCCGCCGGGGATCCCGACACGCGCTCGAGATCGCGCACAAAGAGATTAGTCGGCCGGTTATCCAGCAACAGCTCATAAGGCGGCGCGTGCAGCAGCGCGGCAGGATCGTCCGCATGGCGCAGATCCGCCGGCAACATCGAGCGCGCCGCCAGCGCGCGGCCGTTGGGTAAGGCGATCTCCAGACGATCGGCCGGATCCTCTGTCCACAGCGGCACCCACAGACCGCGCACCGCATGCAACGGCGTGGCCTCCGCCTGCCGGCATTTCGCCCGCAGCCGCGCCAGCGCCTCAGCGGAACCGGCGGCCAACGCGCCCTGCTCGCAATCGGTCAATGCAGGCAGCGCGTACATCACCCGGGCGGCAGGCTCGTACACCGTCACCCCCTCACCCTCGCGGCTGCGGGTCGGGATCAGGCGCAGCTTGCCGCCGTCCACGTCCTGCGGCGCGGCACAGGCGCTATGCACAATCGCCCCGTCACGCAGCAGCAGCGTCCAAAAATTGGGGCCGCCCATGCCCAGCTCCCCCACGCCGCCAATCTGCCGATCGCTGTCGCCGGCGTGCGCCATCTCAATCGGCTGCGAGCGCCAGTCGGTCTTGCGCCATTCTGCCGCCTCTGCGGGGTCTTGCGCGCTTTTAGCGGCGTACTTCGCCCATTGCAGCACGGCAAACAGCGCGATGCACAGCACGCCGAAAACCGGGTGATCCTGCCAAATCAACAACCAACCGACGATCAAAAGGGCCCAGGCGGCCATGGCGATATCCTTTTCCACGAGAAAACCGCCTGATTCTAGCGCAGGCGGCTAGCGGGGTTGAAGCCTATGCCATGAATAATTAGCCGTTAAATAGAAAGGTAATAATTTCAGCGTTATTTCTGTGACTACAGAGATCACATAAATAACGCTTCACAGAGTGTTCCCAACGTAAAAAGATAACCCTCTGTATCTCAATGCAATATTCGCAACCCCATTAAAACACAAAAGATAAAAGAGGAAGAAAACCGCAATAATTTGTATATATTCTAAACATTGACTATGTTTAGACATACTCTTTATATGCAGGTAAAAATGCCAAATAAAAAAGAGAAAGGCATTTAGTAAAATTAAATCAACCCCGCTTCCCGCGAGGGTGGGAAACTATTTTATAGCAATATTCCGAGGGAATTTTATTTCTACGGAACGGGTAACCTTGCGTTTTATCAAGCCAATAGGCTACACACCGCAATTAATATCATTATTAGTATTCCGGAGAGCGACAATGAAAATCGTTACAGGCATTATCCTTACCTCTGTGGCCGCCTTCAGCGGCGTGGCTTACGCGGCCGATGCGCAGCCTACCACCGGCAGCGCGGCGGTGACGCTGGAACACGTGCACGCCGTGATGGAAAACGGCAGCCCGGCGCCGCAGCACGACGCCGCCTGCAAAAAAGAACTTTCCATGCCGGAATCAAAATATATTGGCATGAAGGTCAAAACCGATTACACCATCAACAGCAGCACCATGATGATGTCGGCCAAATCGATGTTCCCATCGCCAAACGACAAACAGCCTATGGAACTGACGGTCGATCTCTCCGCGCTGGGCCTGGCGGATGTGTATGCCTTCGGCGCCTTTAAACCGGCCGCGCTGCCGCAGGCCTATATTTATTTCACCATCGACAAAGATTTTAAAAATCCGGTCAGCACCTTTATGATCATTAACCAAGGCAAGCAATATAACTGCGTAATTTCCAGCTCGAATAAAATGATGAGTGAAGCAATGCGTGGCAAGATGATGAAGAAACAGTAGCGGAATGAAAAACGGCGCTTCCCGCAACGGGAAGCGCCGTCAGCAACGCCTTAAATCAGACCAGGATTGTATTTCTGGTTGAATTTCTCTTCCGATTGGAACAGATAAATAATGCCTTCGATAAAGCCGACAATCGCCGGGATCCCCGTCCAGCAGAACAGCAGGTAGAACAGCCCCCACCATTTCATGCCCAGGTAAAACTTGTGAATGCCCAGCCCACCCAGGAAGATGGCCAACAGGGCCGCCGCGAGCTTGTCTTTTCTGCTCATAGTGCACTTCTCCTTACTTCTCACCGAACCACCGGCATGTCCAAAAAACGGATGCTGCTCCGCAGAGCGCCGCATCGCAATGCTTGAGGAGAAAACATTCACCCATCAAGGCTCAACAGGGGTAATTATAACAGTGATTAATTAAACGGTTGTTTAACCGGCGAAAAGGTAAGCAAAGGGAGTCTAGAAGAGGTGATGGTGCGATAATAGGAGCGAAATAAATAAAGCAACCAACTGTTTTAAAACGATTTTTATAATCACAAAACAGCAATCTATACATATACCTATACACAATAAAATGGTGCACAATACATAGAATAAATTATAAGCAATTAGCACTAGCCCAGCGCTCATCATATTAAAAAAAGATTTATAGGAAAACTGTTCACCCTATACACCTTTTGATTTTATCCTTTTATTTCAAGGAATTGATGGGTGCATAGCTACCTTCTCGGTGTACACCTCTGTTCACCTACAGGGTGAACAGCCTGAAACGCAGGCACAAAAAAACCGGCCTGAGCCGGTTTGGGGAGCGCTTGTCGTTATGATATTGGCCGTTCAGCGGCCGATAGGATGCCCTGGTGTTGCTGCGTGTATTCGGGTCACTGCCACTATAGGCGGCGTGGCGATTGAGCGTCCAATGGGTTCGACAGATCAATAAATGCCTATTGATCGGCCCGGCCGATCGACTCGCTCATTGTCACACGGCGCCACACTTCGGCAACCAGTCCGCTTCGCAGTCGTCATTCAATATCAGGTTGGTCTGTATTCCCTGCTTGGTACGGCGTTTCAGCAACGTGTGTTCGTACTCTTTCAGCGTCTGCGGCACCGCCTGGCCGAACGCCGTCAGGTTCATCACGTGCTGATAGCCCCGTGCGGCCATAAACGACAGGTAGGCGTGGTACAGATAGCGGCGCGGGTTCGGCGGGGTGATGTTGGCATTGCCGATCATCATCCCTTCCGGGGTACCCAGCACCGTCAGGTAACCACAAAAATCAACCAGCGGATCGGCATGCCGTTTGATTTCCAGGGCTTCCGCCGAACTCTGCTGCGCCTGGAGCAGTGCGCGGGCGTCATTCGGATTGGTAAAGCGCTGCATCAGATGACGCACAATCACGGCCAGCTCTTCGGTGATCTTCGCCAGCAGCAGCGGATCGCGTTCTTCGGGAGCAATAGCCTCCGGGAATGGCAAAATAACGCGGCGGCGCGATATGCCGCCGCTGCGGTCGCTGAACTGCATCGGATTGTTGTTCACCGCCAGTATCACCGCCGGGATGTGCGCCGCGTAGGCGTCGCGGTATTTCGGGTCGATGGCGACCGCATCGCCGCCGGTGATGGCCTTGATGCCTGCGCCGTCACCGCTCCATTTCTCCTGGTCTGGCAGGAGTATCAGCGAGAAGCCGACCACGCTGGCACGCTCGCGCGCCGACTCCAGGTTATCGATGGTGGCGGAGGTGGTGTTGTCGGCTCCGGCCAACAACCGGGCGATGGCCGCCATCACGCTCTTGCCGCTACCGCCGGGTCCGGTCACTTCGAGGAACAACTGCCAGTCATAGCGGTTGGCCAGCACCATAAAGAGCGCCGCGAGGATACGCTCCTGCTTGTCGTGGTTGCCCGCGGCAGCCCGCGTCAACCACTGCCAGAAGTGCGGCGCATGGTCGGCCAGGTTCTCCCCGGCGCGCGGCGGCGTGTAATCCACGCTGTTGACGGTGCGCAGCCAGTGCTCTTGACTGTGGGCGCTGAACTGCCCGCTGACGGTATCGAATACCCCGTTACGAAAGCCTATCAACCGGCGGGCCGGGTTGCCCATCTGCGGCACCATCAGCTTGAGGGTATCCAGGATGCTGTTGATACCCGCAGCGGAGAACGGCGCGCGCACCTTCTGGAACAGTGCGGCAATCTCCCGGCTCAGCTGTCGCTGTGGCAGCACCTGCCAGGCGCCGCGCGTATAGCGGCACAGCTCTTCCCCCACCGGCGGCACCGCCAGGGTGTTGCCGTAGTGCTCGGCCAGCAGTTCGGCCTTCTCGCTGGCACTCATGGCTTTTAAGTCAGCATCGCTTAGCGTGTCGAACGGGCTCGGCTGCGGTGGCTGGCTGAACGCCTGGAACTGCGCGCGCGTGGCCTCAATCCCCTGATTACAGTAGACGTCGTTCCAGTCGCCTTCCGTGGGCGGCAGCGCCGGAATACCGCCGGTGAGTGCGGCCGCCTCGGCGGCGCGGGTCTGCCCGGTGCCGTTTCGGTCATTATCGGCCGCCAGCAGCAGCCTCGCATCCGGGTAGTGGCTGCGTACCTGCACCGCCACGGCCGTCAGGTTATTGGCGCTGAGCGCCACGCACACCGTTTCGCCGGTCAGGCGGTGCACGGTGAGGCCGGTGGCGTAGCCCTCGGTGAGCCAGATAACCGCGTTGTCCGGCCCACTCAAAGTGTGGCAGGCGGCTTTCACCTGCCCGCCTGCCAGCATGCGTTTATCACCGTTGGCGTTAATCAGCTGCACGTTGACCACCTCACCCCCGGCATTGTACAGCGGCAACAGCAGGTCACCGGGTTGGAAGGTGATCCCGCCAACGCGCAGCGGCTGGCCGTGCAGGGTCAGGGTTTCTGCCTCCGGCCAGCCTTTGGCGCTCAGGTAGGCATTGCCGGTCTGAGGCCGGGCAGCGGCCACCAGAGCCAGTGCCTGTTGCGCGGCCTTGCGCTGAGCCTCGGCCTTGTCTTGTGGTGAATGACCGGCCTCAGCGGTCGGTGGCAAAGAGTTAGTGTTACTCCCCATCACGGCGGCCACCTGTTCGGCGGCGGCCCTGGCAGACAGTGACAGGGCCTTTTCCACCAGGTTGAGGCCGTCACCGGCCCCGCACTGATTGCAGAACCAGGTGCCGCGTCCGTCCTGGTTATCGAAGCGGAAGCGGTCTTTACCGCCGCAGGTCGGACACGGCTGCGGCTTGCCGTTCGGCTGCAAGGCGATACCGAGAGCCGGGAGTATCACCGACCAGTGGCCGGTGGCGGTGCGTACGGTCTGGGAAACGAACTGGGCGCTCATCCTTTCTCTCCTCAGTGTACGGTGGCGTTCTGTGCCGCCGACAGGCGCTCGCAGCACAGCTCGTCCATCATCTTTTGCCCCAGCGCGGTCAAGCGCGGTGCGGCCACCAGAACGTCCGGCTGCACCATGTCGCTCAACATCGTGCACGCCATGTCCATGCCGTCATCCACGCCGTACTGCCGCACAAAATGTCCCTCCAGGCGCAGGGCAATCGTCATCTGCAGCTCGTCCAGCGTGTACCCCAGGCTCACCCGGTAAAAGGCGCAGGTATCCAGATAGGCTTGCGCCACGGCGCGGCGGAAAACGGCGGTACGGACTTCAATCGGTAAACAGGATGAGGTATTCATGCGGCGGTGGCCTCCATGCGGGCAAGAATTTGGGTTTCACAGGTGTTGACGACGTGGCCGAGCTGGTCGGTCAGCAAGGCAATGACCGAGGCAAACGATGCCTGTTGCACGGCATCAGGGCGCTGCCCGCCGAGGTCGAGGGTGTCCAGCAGGTCAAGGAACAGCACGCCGGTGGCGTGCGCATGCTGGAGACGCAGAAAATCGGCGTGCGGGATAGGGTAATGGGTGTCGCGGTAGTAACGGTCGGCCAGGGTGTTCATGCTGCCGCCTTAACCGGCAGACGACCGGCAAAGGACAACACATAATCACGGGCCAGCACGCGGCGAGCGTTGTGCTCAGAATCCGCCACGGTGCGCACGATACGCGGGGCGGCAGTCAACGCAGAACGGCGCACGGCCGCAAACAAAAAGCAGAATGTAGGATGAGTCGGGGTGAGGGTCGTAGCCATGGTGGCAGCCTCCAAGGTTAATGGATTACCGCTACCACCGAAGTTCTCACGCAAGGGTGGTAGCCCAGACGGGGGTGAGAAACCGGCAACCTTGGAAACCGGCCAGCACAAAGGCTGCCCCGCCTGAGCCACCATTGATTGACTGCTGCGGTAGCATAACATGCACCGCGCAAAAAATGAGCGCACTAAGGCTGTGACATAAAAAAACACGCGTGGCGCGTGTTCATTTGTCGCCAAGATTAAACTCGGGTTCTCACGCCCGGCTGCCGATTTTGCGACAGCGGGAGGACTATAGCGCAGGGCCAGACGTGGGGGCAAGCCGTAAGACGCCCCCGGACGTTCAATCGATCGCATAGTGATCAACAGTCGGTCAACTGGTCGTTGCGGGTATCGGCAGCCGCGCAAGTCAGCGGCACCGGCCCGGCACGGAACAGGCGCGGCTCAGCCTGGCGACTCGCCAGACGAATAACGCCGTGTTTTTCGCTGCGGTGCTCCGGCAAGACGACGCCAGGCTCTTTACGCTGCAACAGGATAGCTTCCGCCACAAACAGCGCGTCGCGCTCATCGAGGGTGAAATGCTGGCGACCCAAGGTTAACTGCATCATACGGCGGCCCCCTGGTGACGGTTGGCGATACGTTCGTCCATCCACTGCTCGACCTCGGAGGCCAGCCAGGCGACGTTTTTACCGCCGAGGGAGACCTGAGCCGGGAACTGCTTGCGGCTCATCATCTCGTACACGGTGGAGCGGGACAGGCCGGTGGTGTAGAGCACTTCCGGCAGGCGGATAAAGCGCTCGCGCGGGGTGTAACCACCAGGAAGCACCGGCGACAGAGTGGATGGGGCGGGGGTGGAAACGGTCAACATAAAAACGCTACCTCTTGGTGTCCGGCCAACGCTGGCCGGGACTGTGTGAACTTCGGTAGCGCCCTATTATGTGAATATTTATCGGGGTGGCAACAAGACGTTGTTGTGTGGCCCATTAAGAAATGATCATAAAAACAACAAATTATAATAGCTCAGCAATCCTCACCACTCCTCACCCTTCCTCAACATTACCCCATAGTTTGCAACAATGAATTCATTGCTAATAAATAGGTATAAACAGACTAACCACCGCTGGCCAGGGAAAAGGTTGTTTTGGGCCGGGTGAACAGTGGTGAACACCGAGTGAAGAGTTTAGCGAGAAGTGTTCACCCACTTATTTACTGATTTATCTATACTTTTTATTTAGGTGAACAGTAGTGAATAGTTTTAGGTAAAACTAAAAACGGCTTGATGGTTTTCTCATCAGTGCTCAAGGCTGTTGTCCTGGGGACAGTCCAACCGGGATGAATGGCGATGTTGTACGGCGGTCAGCAGAATAGCTTCACATTGACTGACACCGGAGACATGACCATGAGCACCACCGCCTTACCGAAATACATCACCGATAAACTGCAAGCCCTGCGTGACGCTCGCACCGCCCACGACAAAAACTATCAGGCGTTGACCGACGTCGTAACCGGCATTGCCCGCTGCCACCAACAGAAGAAAGACACCGAAGTGCAGAGCCTGGAGGCAGAAAGCCAGTGGCGCACCCTGTTTCGTAAACTGCGCGGAGAAATGACGCCGGAACTGCAAGCGCAACACCACAGCCGGATTTCCAAGCGGGAGCTGGCGAAAGAGTTCGACGGACTGATTGAGGAGATGGAGCTGGACAAAATGCAGCTTCACCTCAACTGCGGCGGCACAGCCCCGAAGGTGGTGAGCGCGCACAAAGACGCCCTCACTACCTTTGCAGCTCACGCGATGCATCAGGCCGTGGATGCGCTGAGCAAGGCGCTAATCAGCCCTGACGTTATCAAGGCGTGTGCACTGGCTTCACGGGCTTACGGCGTCTATGCGGACAATCCGATGAGGATGATTGAGCTACAGGTACAGGGCGCACTACAAGGCCGCATTCGCGCTACCATGGCTACGCAAAATATCGACCACCCGGTGCTTAATGAGATTGGCCTGACGATACCGCAAGAAACCGGCGTATTGCCGGAACTGCAAAGCAGCCCAATTCGCCGGACGCAAGTGGCAAGAGAACTGGCGGAAAAACGTCAACGCTTGCAGCAGAAGGGGGCCAAATCATGATGCGTTGCCCGCTGTGCACCCATGCATCCTATACCCGCACCAGTCGCTATATCACGGAGCGGACGAAAGAGGCGTATTACCAATGTCAGAGCCTGACCTGTTCTTGCACATTCAAGACGGTGGAAAGCGTCGATAAAATCCTTTGCCAGCCGGTACAGGCGCAACCGGTCGATGAGAACGCCTTGCCACCGCCGGAGAAACGGACGTTGAACCGTTATCGCCGTTACAACAGCAATCCTACACTGCACTAAGCATTCTCCGCCCCGCCGCTCTCGACAGCATCGCGGGGCATTCCCCTTCCGCCTCGCCCAAAACAGCCTTTTTCCTGGCTAGCCAGCCTCCAATTGCGCGTGCATGCATAGGGTGCATGATTTTGCATGCAAGAAAATGCACTTTTCATCCCCAGCGGCACCAGTGCTGGCGCGGCCTGCGGCCATTCATGCAACTGCATGAAAAGAGACACATGAAGCGCGCAGGCGAGGCGGGGGAAGTATTGCGCGCCAACAGTAATGAGCGTATTTATTTTCGCGGCCTGAGCGCTTTTCTGCGCTGTGCAGGTTTATGATAATGCCGGAGGGTGGTGAAGTAACCTCTGCAAGTATCGAGAGCTTCTGAGGTACCAAGACGAGGGAGAAGCCGCCCGGAGGCGGCAATCCACAAAGGACATTTAGAAAATCAGAATCTAACCAACGTCTAAAGCAATTATTTAAGCCAATGATCTTTAACACCTGAAAAATCTGCGTCATGCCATTGCTCTTTCCAGACTTCCCAGTATCGAATATCGTTTGAAGATGGCTGCCTATCTTCAGGACATAGATCAATCGATACTATAGAAGGTAGAACAATCGACTCCCCTATCACTAAGGCCTCACCTGCTTTAAGGGATGGCAAAGTATCAATAATGGATCCTAGTGTATCTGGCAGTAATCTCTTAACATAATTTTGATCTACAGGGTTTGTTAATCTCATGGCAATAAAATTATTGCACTGAGAGAAGATAGTCTCAGATATCTCGGATGGCCTTTGACTAGCTAAAAGTAATGTAACTCCATATTTTCGCCCTTCCTTAGCGATACGCTCGATTGATTTCTTTGAGGAACGATATCTCGCAAGGTCGCTATTCGGAACATATTTATGCGCCTCTTCATAAACCAAAAGAATAGGAAAGTCAGTGTCTTCCCCCTTAGACTCCTTCAGCTTTTTATATACATAACCATACTCAAAAACAAGTCTTGATATCAAGGAAACCGTAATACTCAACACTTCGAATGGTATACCACTAAGATCTAGGATTGTTACATTTTTATTGCCTCCCGGCTCTCCTTTTGCCCCTAGTAAATTTTTTATAACATCTTCAAATTGCTGGCTCCTAGATTCCTCAGAAAAAAGAAAAGATAGTCTATCTTGATTTATTTTTTCTGAAAATCTTGAAATGAATTTATCTAGCGTTCCATCAGCGTAAAATCCTTTTGTTACATTCGAATTTTTAGAATTGTAAAAACTGAATTTCTTCTCGAAATACTTTTCAATACGTTCTTTATCATCAAGCTTGCAGCCGCAATCTTGGGTTGTTGAGCTATCTCCCTTTTCGTCTGCCGCACCAGACTCGCCAACAATCATATACCTATCATTTGCCTTTGAGTTTTTCGTTTCATCTCTCAGGTTTTTTAAAGCATTTTCAACTTCATCTATATTAAAGAAAACAGGACTATCATAAAAAACTTTTGATAATGACTTATTGTGCTTTTTCTTGTTTGCTGTTACCAGCATTCTAAATACTGCAGACTGATTGTAATTATCCCTTTCCCCAGTATCTAATAGAATTTCCTCTAGTTCTTCACTGTTTAGCAACCAATATGGTAAACAAAGGTTGTTGACATCTAAAAAGTTAGCATCAGGAAAGGCTGAACGATACTCTGAATGAATGTCAAAAATAATCACATGAGAGTTATTTAAATTAAAATCACCACTCTTCCCATTAATTGCTGTTTGTATTACTTTTGAAACAGTATGCGACTTTCCAGAACCTGTTGATCCTATTATAGAAATATGTTTGTTAAAAAATTTATTCCCATCCAAGGGAATTCTTATACCTTCGTTATATGAAAGAGAGCAAAACTCAAAATGCTTGTTTTTTTCAACAGAATCTTTGTAGATATTACTAATATCTTCATATGTTGCAGGCGCAGCCTCTTTTGGAGGTAATGCTATTGAATCACCACCACGCTCAAACCTCCCATCTTTAATAATTCCCAATGGGTTAGCTTGTATAAGATACTTTCTTTCTCCAGTATCCTTAGCTTCAATTGAGAAGTTTTCAATAATGCCTATGAGCATCATAGTCCCATCATCAGAGGGCACCTTGATATATGAGCCAACTTTCAAATTTTGACCATCTTTAAAATCATTAAGATCAGTTACAAGTATCTTAATATTATTTGGATAAACCGATATAACCTCAGCGTTAACGTTGTTTGATTTTTCACTAGTCATTTTAATATCCTTTTACACATATCTAATGATTTAACTTGTATTTTAACAACCTTATCTTGTTTACTTTCATAATTGTAAACAGGCTCATTTACATAGAATTGATAAATTTCTTTTGTTTTAGTTGACCTTGCTAATACTTCGTCAATTACTTTAATGTCATTTATAAATCTAACTTTATAAAAAGAAATATCATTAACATCTCTCATTAATGAATCACAATTAAAAGTTGCACCTTGAAAATCATGTCCATCCATCGGAGGATAGCCAGCTCTTCTTAATGCCAGCTTCAATTCTAATAAATCTGAAGAAGACATTCCATGAATGTAAAAGTATGGACAAAACCTATCCTCTTCTTTTATTCTTATTTTAGTGGCAGACCATCTTTTTAAAATAACACCAATTAACTCAATCACTTCGTTAATTTTATATCCGTTATCTTCAATAATAAAAAAACGGTCAAAATTATTGGTATTCATTACCGAAGGGAAATATTTCTCTCTTAACGTCCTACAGTAAACAGCCTCTGACTTAAATATAGAGAACCAAATATCAAATAAGACACTCTTAGTGTCTATATTTTTCTTAAATTCAATCGGATAGATTCTCCTATTCTCCTCTCCTTCCAAGGCGGCATATTTCTTTATAAGTGAAACTGCATTATTGTAATAATAAAATTCCGCTTCAAACATAGAGCATGAATAAACATTCTGAATCTCTTCAAACACTTTACTTATTTGTTCATCATAAGATGGTGCATGGATATCAATAGTCAATAATTTTATGAAATCTGATAAATGCTGATCGGTAAGACCTAAATCAGTATGAGTTTCGATGGTTTTCTTTTTTCTTTCTTTATCACCCTCTTTATTTTTGTCTTTTTTTTCATATTCATTATATATCAAAAAATTATCTTTGAGATATTCAACCGTCAACGGAAGAGTCAGTTTATCGTGCCCTTTAGAATAGTATCCATACAATGTATACCTATAAGATTCCTTTTGCTTAAACGTTCTCTCAGCGAAATCCTTTAACATTAAGCGAATAGGTTTTGCTATGACAGATGAATTATATTCTGTACTCTCATAATATTTACATTGTATCGCCGTATTGTCATTGGCGGTTTTAAGATCAATATCTTCAACCCCCTCAATCAAAATCATATCATTATCGGAACGGCGTAATAACTCAAGAATAGTTTTATCAAATTGATAAAAATAACCTTTGATTGCATGTATAGCACTGCGTGGATTGTCCATGATCATCCCTTAATCAAAACGTAATTTGAATACCACTGCATCATACCCCGGCGTTTATCAAGGTATTGAGCATGATTATACGTGCCTCTGATATTATTCTTATCAATATGAGCAAGCTGCATTTCAATCCAAGCCGAATCGTATCCTCTTTCATGGAGAATAGTAGATAAGGAATGTCTAAAACCATGCCCAGTAACTTTGCCACCATATCCAATACGCTTGATAACCTGATTTATACTCGCTTCACTCATAGGTTTGTTCGGATCGTTCCGCCCCGGAAAAACATAACGATAGTTTCCTGTCATCATCTTGAGTTCACTTAGTAACTTTAGCGCGTGAGTCGATAATGGCACAAGATGGGGCCTGCGCATTTTCATCCTTTCAGCAGGAATTTCCCAAATAGCGTTATCCAGATCAAACTCTGACCATAATGCTGCACGTAATTCGATGGTTCTCACGCCCGAGATCATCAATAATTTCGTGGCAATCTGGACAAGCCTACTACCAGTGTAACCGTCTAAAGCACACAGAAAATCAGGTATCTCATCAGCTTTTAAGAACGGGAAGTGATTAGATTGATGTACTTCGAGGGCGCTTGAGAGATCTGCCGCAGGATTAAACTCAGCTCTCCCCGTAGCGATGGCATAACGAAAAACTTCAGCACAACGCTGCCGAACTTTACGCATTTTCTCTAGCGCCCCACGTTTTTCAATTTTACGCAGTACGTTCAACAGCTCTAACGGTTTAATCTCTCCTACTGGTCTTGTACCCACATAAGGAAAAATGTCGTTCTTAAACGCTTCCATGATATCTGAGGCATATCCTGCCGACCATTTGGCAGACTTAAGCTGGTGCCACTCTCTGGCTATCTTTTCGAAAGCGTTCTCTGACTCTGTTTGCAGAGCTAGCTTTTGCTCTTTTCGAACCTCACTAGGATTCTTTCCTTCTGCCACAAGTTTTCGAGCTTCATCACGGCGAGAACGAGCATCTGCTAATGTGATCGTTGGGTAGACGCCAAGCGAGATCATTTTGGGTTTACCGGCATAGCGATAGCGGAACCGCCAGCTCTTACTTCCATTAGGTTCTATAAGCAATGACAGCCCTTGCCCATCTCCAAGTGTATAGGCTTTAGCTTCAGGCTTAGCGCGGCGAATCTGCATATCGTTTAAAGGCATGTGTATAGAAATCCAAGACCGAACAGGAACATATACACAATCCTATACATATTAGATACCGGATTCCACTGGAACATTACGGACTAATACGGATTAAAAGATCAAAAATATCTTTATAAAACAGAGTGGTTATGGATGAGTACGGACATTGCAGGAAGAGAGGATGGTGCCGATAATAGGAGTCGAACCTACGACCTTCGCATTACGAATGCGCTGCTCTACCAACTGAGCTATATCGGCATTGAGCCGGGCCTGCGGGGCAAGCCGGAAGTGCGTTGAACAAGGTAGACCTGTGCACGAAATGAGTCAATAGCCGCCGGGGCGTTTGGTTGTTTTGCAAGCAGCCACACTGCCCCACGTTGACCCTTCCAAAAAAATCAGGGCACAGCACGCTGCGCCCTGACGTCTTTACTGTCGCAATGCGGCCTTAGCTGCGCACCAGATCGTCGCCGTAGCCGATCCACTTGTAGGTGGTCAGCGCGTCCAGGCCCATCGGGCCGCGGGCGTGCAGTTTCTGGGTGCTTACCGCCACTTCCGCGCCCAGGCCGAACTGGCCGCCGTCGGTGAAGCGGGTGCTGGCGTTAACGTACACCGCCGAGGAGTCCACCGCACGCACGAAGTGCTCGGCGCTGCTCAGCGATCGGGTAAGGATCGCGTCGGAGTGGTTGGTGCCGTGGGTGCGGATGTGGTCGATGGCCTGATCGATATCGTCCACCAGCAACACGTTCAGATCCAGCGACAGCCATTCGTCGTCGTAATCTTCCGCGTTCACCGGTACCACCGTCGCCGGGCCGCCCTGCAGCAGCAGCAGCGCGTTTTCCGCCGCGTGCAACGTCACGCCCACCGCCGCCATTTTGGCGCTCAGCGCCGGCAGGAACTCGGCGGCGATGCTGCGGTTCACCAGCAACGTCTCCAGCGAGTTACAGGCGCTCGGGCGCTGAATCTTGGCGTTTTCAATCACCGTCAGCGCCTTGTCGAAATCGACGTCGGCATCCACGTAGGTGTGGCACACGCCGATGCCGCCGGTGATCACCGGGATGGTCGATTGCTCGCGGCACAGCTTGTGCAGGCCGGCGCCGCCGCGCGGGATCAGCATGTCGACATAGCGATCCAGGCGCAGCAGTTCGTTCACCAGCGCGCGATCCGGGCTGTCGATCGCCTGCACCGCCGCCGCCGGCAGGCCGCACTGTTCCAGCGCCTGCTGGATCACTTTCACCGTCGCCTGGTTGGTGTTATGCGTCTCTTTACCGCCGCGCAGGATCACCGCGTTACCGGTTTTCAGGCACAGGCTGGCGACGTCGATGGTGACGTTCGGCCGCGCCTCGTAAATCACGCCAATCACGCCGAGCGGCACCCGGCGGCGCTCCAGCTTCAGCCCGCTGTCCAGCAGGTTGCCGTCCAGCACGTGGCCGACCGGATCGTTCAGGCGGCATACCTGGCGCACGTCGTTGGCGATCGCCGCCAGCCGCGCCGGGGTCAACAGCAGGCGATCGAGCAGCGCTTCGCTCATGCCGGTGGCGCGCGCCTGCGCCATGTCTTGTTCGTTCGCCAGCAGGATCGCTTCGCTGTTGGCTTCCAGCCTGTCGGCCATCACCGACAGCACCTGATTCTTCTTCGCCGTGCTCAGCACCGCCAGCTGCCAGGAGGCCTGCTTGGCGGCCTTCCCCATCTGCTCCAGCATGCTCACTCCTTAACTGACAATCATATCGTCGCGGTGCACTGCCACCGGACCGTATTCATAACCGAGGATCTCGCTGATTTCCTGCGAGTGGTGCCCGGCGATCATGCGCATCGCGTCGCTGTTGTAGCGGCTGACGCCGTGCGCCAGATCGCGCCCCGCCAGGTTGCGGATGCGGATCACTTCGCCGCGCGAGAAGTCGCCCTTCACTTCGCGGATGCCCTTCGGCAACAGCGAGCTGCCGCGCGCCATCATCGCTTCTACCGCGCCGTCGTCGACGGTGATCTCACCGGCCGGTGGCGCGCCGAAGATCCAGCGCTTGCGATTTTCCAGCGGAGTTTCCAGCGCGTGGAAACGGGTGCCCACCGGTTTGCCTTCGATCACGTCCGCCACCACGCCCGGCTTGCTGCCCGCGGCGATCACCACGTCGATGCCGGCGCGGCAGGCCACGTCGGCCGCCTGCAGCTTGGTGCCCATGCCGCCGGTGCCCAGGCCGGAGACGCTGTCGCCGGCGATGGCGCGCAGCGCGTCGTCGATGCCGTGCACCTCACGGATCAGTTCGGCCTGCGGGTTGTTGCGCGGATCGGCGGTGTAGAGGCCCTGCTGATCGGTCAGCAGCAGCAGTTTGTCGGCCCCGGCCAGAATGGCCGCCAGCGCCGACAGGTTATCGTTGTCGCCCACCTTGATTTCGGCGGTGGCGACGGCGTCGTTCTCATTGATTACCGGCACGATGCGGTTGTCTAGCAGCGCCGTCATGGTGTCGCGCGCATTGAGGAAGCGCTCGCGGTCTTCCAGATCGGCGCGCGTCAGCAGCATCTGCCCGACGTGGATGCCGTAAATGGAGAACAGCTGTTCCCACAGCTGGATCAGCCGGCTCTGCCCTACCGCCGCCAGCAGCTGCTTGGAAGCGATGGTGGCGGGCAACTCGGGGTAGCCCAGGTGTTCGCGCCCGGCGGCGATGGCGCCGGAGGTGACGATGACGATGCGGTGGCCCGCAGCGTGTTGCTGCGCGCACTGGCGCACCAATTCGACGATGTGGGCGCGGTTCAGACGCAGCGATCCGCCGGTCAACACGCTGGTGCCCAATTTCACAACCAATGTCTGGCTGCCGTTCATAGTATTTCTGCCGTGTAATATACCCGTCATCTTTCAAGCTGCAGCGTTGTTGGCTGCACGCACTCACCCCAGTCACTTACCTCAGTAAGCTCCTGGGGATTCCTCCGCTTGCCGCCTAGCCGCAACTCGAAAGCTATAGGGTATGATGAGAATAAGGGTGCAAAGGTCTTTGTAACAGGAGAGACGCGTTATGCCAACAGGCACAACGCGAAATCAGCACAATACGTGGTCAAACGGGGTCAGGCGGAGAGTTTGATCAGTTTTTCTTTGAAATCGTCGGCGGGTTCCAGCCCCAGCTCCATGGTCGCCAGCAGCTCGCCCAGGCGGCGATGGAAGTCGCGTAGGGTGTCTTCCAGCTTGGCACTCACTTCATCATCCTTAATGTTTTGCGCCGTCCAGTCGCCTTCCTTGTCGAACAGGCCGAATTGGTACGAATAGGTGAAGCGCGCCTCTTCCGCCTGCAGCTCCATCCACCAGCCCCAGAACTCACGCTTCTCCGGAGCGGGCTTTACATTGACGCAGACGGCCAAACAATCAAAGAAAAAACGGTCGTTTTCACATTGCCCTTCACGCAGGTACGGCCCCAAGCTGGCAAAACGTTTCATTAGTCGGCTTTTAGGGTGACCACTCGGTAACGTCATTCTCTAACCTCCTCAATGTAGACCACTCTTTTTAACAAACTGTTAAAATTTAGCAACTAATTAACGCATTTTGTCCCTCAGCCAACCGGACATCTGCAGCAACGCCCGGTGGAAGCTGTCGTAAACCGGGGTGCGCGGGATGGCGACCAGCTTGCCGCTCACCGAGGAGGTGACGATCAGCTGCGACTCTTCTTTCGGGCTGAGCGTATCGCGCTCCCAGTAGCCGGAGATCATCGGCGTCGGGCAACGGCGCCCCAGCAACCCCTGCATTTTCAGCGAGTAGCTGTTCAGCTCCACCTTCAGCACGTTGTCCGAGGCGTTAGCCATGCCCATGCGGCTGGCCAGCACGTCCATATACATGTCCGGCACGTTCAACTGGGTGCTGCTGTCACACAGCAGGCGATGCACCACCGGCCCCAGGCAGGCCACGCCGCGCAGCCGCTGCGGCTCCAGGTAGGCCAGCCGCACCGCCACGTTGGCGCCGAAACGGAAGCCGAAGGCGCTCACCCGCTGATGATCCACCCACGGCACCGAGGCCAGCTGGATCAGCACCTGTTGGTGCAGGTAGCTGGAGTCCTGCGTCAGCTTCCACTTGCAGGAGGAGCCGATCGACGGCATATCGAGCGTCAGCATGGCGATGCCGTGCGGCGCCAGGTAGTCACGGAACAGGCGGTGGTAGTCGGTCTGCAGCGTGTCGAGGCTGCCGCACATCAGCACCGTCGGGAACGGCGCCTCGCCCTTCTCCGGCATGTGCAGGAAGCCGGTGACGCTGGCGCCGCCTTCGATGCGAAACTCCAGCTCTTTCAGCTGATACGGCAGCAGCAGCGCCGCCTCTTCGTAAGCGCGGTTGGCGAGCATCTCCGCCTGTTCGGCCAGCTCGTCGCCCTTCAGGTGCGGGTAACCGGCGATGCTGTACAGGCTCGCGGCCTTCAGCCAGTATTCGCCGCCGAGCAGCGGATCCTGCTGTTCCGTCGCCCGCTGCTGCCACTGCATACCCTGATGGATCCACTCGTAGATCCAGTTGCCGTTGCGGTAGCCCACCACGGTATCCAGCCGCTGCGGATTGCTGCGCTCGGCGTCGGAGGCGGCGATGCGCGCCAGCACTTCGTGGATTTCGATCGGGCTGACGCCGCGCCAGGCCCACAGCAGCGGATTCAGCATGCGGTACCAGCTGCCGGTAGTGTCGCCTTCCAATGCGGAATGCATGGCGGCGCTCACTTTGTTGCGCGCGCGCAGCACCAGCGTCGAGGTTTCAGGGTGTTTGAATTTGGGCTTGAAAAGAATTTCAGAAAGGTTGGCCTGTGCCATGGTAACAACAGCCTCCGTAAATCTGGCGATAGGCCGCAAAAGGCCTACTTAACTGGAGGTAGTGTACCTAACTCTGGCGGGATAAACCAAGATAACGCAAACGCCCGGCATAACCGGGCGTTGACTTGGAGCTGGCTGGGCTTAACGGCCGCCGATCGGCGGAACAAAGCTGACGCCCATGTCCCACGGCTGTTCGATCCAGGTATCCTGCGGGATGTCGACCACGTAGTCGTCCACCAGCGGACGGCCCGCCGGTTTGGCGAAGATGGTGACGAAATGCGCTTTCGGGTACATATCTCGGATCGCTTTCGCGGTGCCGCCGGTATCCACCAGATCGTCCACGACGATGAAGCCTTCACCGTCGCCTTCGGCGCGCTTGAGCACTTTCATTTCGCGCTGGTTGTCATGGTCGTAGCTGGAAATGCAGACGGTATCCACATGACGGATGCCCAATTCGCGCGCCAGCAGAGCCGCCGGCACCAGGCCGCCGCGGCTTACGGCAATGATGCCCGTCCATTTGTCGGCAGGCAGCAGGCGGTGCGCCAGCTTGCGTGCGTGCATCTGCAGCATATCCCAGGTAACAACGTATTTTTCGCTCATAGAATCGTGTCCCAGCCGGCTGGTGAAGCGGCTTACTTTATAGTTCAGGGGAAAAAAGGTTGCGCGAGATTATAGAGACTGACCGCGTTGAATTCCAGTTGTACCGAGGAAAACCTCGCGATTTCCGCCATGCGGCTTTTCGGTGATTGATGCTGAAAAAGCGAACATTCCCGCAGCGAAGCCGTGTGATCAAGCGCTTAAACCGCACAATACGGTGCGCGCACCGCCGGAAATAAAGTGATATTCTCTGGTGATCGTGCCACGACGCACAGATACCCGCTCACCTCAACCGCGCGGCACGCCCGTCCTGTCGGAGCCTGCCGTCACAGGAGACTTATAGTGTCTGAATTGTCTCAGCTTTCGCCACAGCCGCTGTGGGATATTTTCGCCAAGATCTGTTCTATCCCGCATCCTTCTTATCATGAAGAAGCGCTGGCGCAGCACATCCTCACCTGGGCCAAAGAAAAGAACCTGCACGCCGAGCGCGATCAGGTCGGCAATATCCTGCTGCGCAAGCCGGCCACCAAAGGCATGGAAAACCGCAAGCCGGTTGCGCTGCAGGCGCACCTGGACATGGTGCCGCAAAAGAATAACGACACCGTACACGACTTCGCCAAGGATCCGATCCAGCCTTATATCGCCGGCGAGTGGGTGAAAGCGCGCGGCACCACGCTGGGCGCCGACAACGGCATCGGCATGGCCTCCGCCCTGGCGGTGCTGGCCGACGACAGCGTTGAGCACGGCCCGCTGGAAGTGCTGCTGACCATGACCGAAGAAGCAGGCATGGACGGCGCCTTCGGGCTGCAGCCGAACTGGCTGCAGGCGGACATCCTGATCAATACCGACTCCGAAGAAGAAGGCGAAATCTACATGGGTTGCGCCGGTGGTATCGACTTCATCACTACCCTGCCGCTGCAGCGCGAAGCGGTGCCGGCCGGTTACCAAACCCTGAAGCTGACCCTCAAGGGCCTGAAAGGCGGCCACTCCGGCGCCGAGATCCACGTCGGGCTGGGCAATGCCAACAAGCTGCTGGCACGCTTCCTGTTCGCCCATGCGGCGGCGCTGAACCTGCGCGTGCTGGATCTGAACGGCGGCACCCTGCGCAACGCCATCCCGCGTGAAGCCTCCGCGGTGGTTGCGGTGCCGGCAGACAAGGCCGACGCGCTGAAAGCGCTGAGCCAGGAGTTTCTGGCCGTGCTGCAGAACGAACTTTCCGCCAAAGAGAAGAACATCACCGTGCTGCTGGAGCCGACCACCAGCGCTTCGCAGGCGCTGAGCGCCGACAGCCAGCAGCGCTTCCTGGCGCTGCTGAACGGCACGCCGAACGGCGTGATCCGCATGAGCGACGCGGTGAAAGGCGTGGTGGAAACCTCGCTGAACGTCGGCGTGGTCACCACCAGCGAAAACGAAGCGGAAATCATCTGCCTGATCCGCTCCCTGATCGACAGCGGCAAAGACTACGTGGTCGAGATGCTGACCGCGCTGGGCCAGCTGGCCGGCGCCAAAGTGGCGCCGAAGGGCGGCTACCCGGGCTGGCAGCCGGATGCCGACTCGCCGGTGATGCACCTGGTGCGCGAGCTGTATCAGGATCTGTTCGACAAGACGCCGAACATCATGGTGATCCACGCTGGTCTGGAATGCGGTCTGTTCAAAAAGCCGTATCCAAACATGGACATGGTATCGATCGGGCCCACCATCACCGGCCCGCACTCGCCGGATGAGCAGGTGCATATCGAAAGCGTCGGTCTGTACTGGAAGCTGCTGACCTCGCTGCTGAAAGCGATCCCTGAGCGCGCGTAAGCTGCGCGCTTAACGCAAAAAGCCGGCGAGTCGCCGGCTTTTTTATTCCCAAGGCAGCGCCAACTGCCGCTCCAACTGCGGATCGAGCAGCGTCACATGCAGCCCCACCAGCCGCACGCCACGCCCTTCGCGCCGCTCGCGCCACGCCTGCCGCGCCACCTCCAGCAAATCCTGCCGATTCAACACCGGGAACACGTGCTCCTGGGTGGTTTGCTGAAAATCCTGAAACTTCAGCTTCACGCCCTGCCGGGCGATGTGCAGATCCGGTTTGACCTTGCGCAGCCGCATCTCCAGCTCGGGATAGAGTTTGTCGATAATCAGCGTTTCGCAGTCTTCCCAGTCGTGAATATCTTCCGCCAGCGTGCGCTCCACCCCCACCGATTTGCGCAGCCGCTCAGGAGAGATTTCGCGCCGATCGATGCCCTGACACCGCTCCCACAGCACCCGGCCGAACTTGCCGAAGCGCTTGAGCAACTGCGCCAAATCGTATTGCTGCACGTCGGCGCAGGTGATAAGCCCCACGTCCTCCAGCCGCTTGGCGGTCACCTTGCCGACGCCGGGGATCTTGCTGAGCGGCAGCTGTTGCAAAAACGCCGGCACCTGCGCCGGCGTGATCACGTACTGCCCGTTCGGCTTGTTCATCTCGGAGGCGATTTTGGCAAGAAACTTGATTGGCGCGATACCGGCCGACGCGGTGAGGTTCAGCTCGTCGGCGATAGCCTGGCGGATTTCCTGGGCGATCAGCGTCGCCGAACCGTTGCATTGCGGGCTGTCGGTCACGTCAAGATAGGCCTCGTCGAGCGACAGCGGCTCGATCAACGGGGTATAGCGAGCGAAGATTTCGCGGATGTGCAGCGAGGCCTCTTTGTAGGCCGCCATGCGCCCCGGCAGCAGGGTGAGATGCGGGCACAGCTTGAGCGCCATCGCCGTGGACATGGCGCTGTGCACGCCGTAGCGCCGCGCCGGGTAGTTGGCGGTGCTGATCACCCCACGCCGATCGGCGCTGCCGCCAATCGCCAGCGGGATATCGCGCAGGCTGGGATCGTCGCGCATTTCCACCGCCGCGAAGAAGCAGTCCATATCGACATGAATGATTTTACGCATCGCACCCTCCAGTGACACTGTATAAGTATACAGTTAGATACCGAAAGCTCAAGGCCGCAGGGTTCGATGAAAGCGCCGTTTCCGCCAGATATTTCCGCGTTGTTAAAAAAGCTTAATTTTTCAATAGTATGATTTCCGTATCCCGTGCGGCTCACCACAACGATAATGACAAGGTACCCAACATGATCAGATTTTCTCATTGGCTGCTGGCTTCCGCGCTATCCCTTAGCGCACTGGCGGCCAGCGCCGCCACCGGTCACGCGCCGGCGATCGTCGCCCACCGCGGCGGCACCGCCGATGCGCCGGAGAACACCCGCATCGCCATCGAAACCGCGCTGAAAAACGGCGCCGACGCCATCTGGATCACCCTGCAAGCATCCAAAGACGGCGTCATCGTGCTGTATCGCCCTTCGGATCTGAAAACATTGACCAACCGGCAGGGCCCGGTTTCTGCCTATACCGCCGCGCAGCTGGCCGAGACCGACGCCGGCTGGGCCTTCGCCAGGGGGGATGCGCACCCGTTCCGCGGCCAGGGTATCGGCATTCCCCGGCTCGACGACGTGCTTAAAGCGTTTCCTCACGTCACCTTTTATCTGGACATCAAATCCCCGGACGCCGATCCGGCGCAGTTTGGCCAGGCGCTGCTGGCGACGCTGGAAAGCACCGACAGCCTGCACCGCACCCGCGTCTACTCCACCGACGCCAAATACCTGCAGGCGCTGCCGCCGGCTATCCCACGCTTCGAAAGCCGCGACGAGACCCGCACGCTGCTGGCTAACGTCACCATGGCGCACCAGTGCGACGTCAAACCGGACAACCGGCAGCCGCGCTGGTACGGGCTGGAGTTGAAGCGCGAGGTGGAAGTGGTGGAGAAATATACCCTCGGCGAAGGGCGTTCGAAGGCATTTCTCACCTGGGATAAAGAGTCGATGGACTGCTTCCGCTCGCAGGGCCCGGCGCACATCATCCTGTTCGGCGTCAACTCGCCGCAAGAGTATCAGCAGGCGCTGGCGCTGGGCGCCGACGGCGTGATGGTCAACTCACCGGCCGAGGCAAAAAGCTTCCGCAAGGCGAAATAACAATAGAACACCGGAGAAAATCTGAGGAAATGGGGATACTCACGCTCCCCAATGAAGGGAATTTCTCCGGGATTTCACGATCAATCAATATTAATATTTTATTTTTTATCAATTAAATATATTAAAAATAAAACGTATAGCCACATAATATTCGGTGCATAAATATCCTCTTCTCATAATGCGATCAACGTCTATTTTTCGAACAAAACATCACCATTAGTGACGACAATACTCTAGGATCTGGCCATCTTTGGAAACACGCCAACAATCAGTCTTTCTTAGACTTTTCTAAATAGCACCTCCACTCATCTAAATAGCTCTACGGGTATCAACATATGTTATGGCATCGGAGGGCTAGAGAATAATGGAATGATTTAAAAGGAATTATATGTCGATAACTTTTAACAAACTTTAGGAAAAACATCCTCAAATCAATGGGGATGAGTATCCATGCCGCACTGCCCATGGTGATAAAGCCTTTGATGATCAGTGTGCTATACGCATCGGTGCAGCTTTGGTTCATTGTGGGTATGATGTCAGTAAATTGTCAGGCGTGAACTTTTGTTGGTTACACAAGAAAAGTGAGGGCCATATTTTGCGTGCTGAAGAACTGGCAAATGCATTAGCACGAACACCGATACCGGGGCTAGGATGCATGGTAAAAGTCACACCCAACCAGTTTGAGCGGGTGCTGAAAGGCAAAACCGGCATTATCTTTTTTAAAGATTACTGGCTGCGAGGGAATGAAAACTTTCGCAATCGCTCGGGAGATCATATAGATCTGTGGAATGGTTCTCGTTTAACCACACTATCGAGCTATTTTCGTATTCAATGGGGGCTTTCTTGGGATGGACGTTTTAGCGATTTCTTTAAATCAAAAGAAGTCTGGTTCTGGCAGGTGATATGAAACGGATAGCAGCAATTATTGCCGGTGCGATAATAGGTATCGGCCTCATGCTCCTGGCTTTTCCCTTTCTCTCAGACTGGATTATTGGCCACGTTGAGGGCGAGGATCAGATGTCGGCTAACTTCGAGTTGCTGGCGATTGGCCTAGTGTTGTGCTGTTTCGTGGGAGGTTCACTCGGCAACCTAGCCTATTCCAAAAGCAAATAACCCCTCATAAATGAATGCGGTAACATATTTTTGAACACTGATGCCTTACATAGATATGAAAAACTTCCGCAAAGCGAAATAAATAACCGGCTAACGGCATAAGGCGGTTCGACAAACTCGCCTTATGCCTGTCTGACTTTCAACGCCCATTAGTGGACAGGAACCACCTGGATGGTGCCATTTTCATTGCGTACACTAAACCCTGCCCCAAATAGCCGGGCGGCAGGCTCAAGACCTTTACTTCGTTTATCCCGCGACAACAGCGTCACCGATACCCCGTAAGACTTCCCGTCTTCGAATTTATAGTTATCGTCGGGAATACACGTAGCCGCAGTGACCACAGGCATCTCGTTATCCGCGAAGTTCTTGCCGAAGATAGCGTTGGCGTTGCCGATTTCTTCGATAATGACACCGGCCAACCGCTCGTCCCCTTCAGGTTGAACCCGCACACAAACGTGGTTATCAACGACAGTGACGTTGGCCGCGTAGTTCTTTGGCCTCGGATCGTTCATGTGCATGCAGCTGGCAAGCAGCAAAGTCAGCGTTCCAGCCAAAAAAATGCGGTTCATCCTGTTACCTCTGCTTAAGAAACTGAGAAAGCGCATATTCGTATTTTCTGGCGATCGTTTTATCCGTTACGCCCTGAAAATTCGCGCCATTGTTAATCGCGCCCAGCCCAACTTTCATACGCCTTTCGGCTAAGGCCCAAATAAAAAACCCGGCCAAGGCCGGGTTTTCGCTACAGCTACAGAATGCGGTGTTTGTCCAACTGCTCGCGCCGCTGTGCCGCTTTGGCTTCGCGCTTTTTGCGCGCATCGCACGGCTCTGGGCAGTCGCAGACTTTCTCCATCCCCAATGCGGTGATGCCGCCGCAGCTGCCCTGCAGGCTTTTGCGTTTGAACACGTAACCCAGCGACATCCCGCCGACGATCAGCAGGAACAACACGAAGGTGGCGGCGAATACCGTCAGCATAGCAACCTCACGAACGCTTTTTCAGGTAGGGTTTGAACGCGTCCGAATAGCGCTCCTCAAACCCGTCGGCGGTTTTCACGATCATGAACACCGGGATGCCCAGCAGATTGGCCAGCGCCAGGCCGCGCTCCGGCCCCATCACGTTCAGGCCGGTGGACAGGCCGTCGGCGGTCATACAGGTCGGGCTCAGCACGGTGATCGACACCAGGCGGTGGTTGATCGGCCGGCCGGTGATCGGATCGATAGTGTGCGAATAGCGCACCCCGTCCTGCTCGAAGTAGTTGCGATAGTCACCCGAGGTGGCAATCGACATCTCCCCCGGCTGGATCACCAGCTGCGCCTGCTGCTGCGCGCCGGCGGTCGGGCGCTCGATGGCGATGCGCCACGGCTTTTGCTCGCCGTTATGCCCGCGCGTGCGCACCTCACCGCCGATATCCACCATGTAGTTTTGCACGTGTTGCGATTGCAGATACTCCGCCACCACGTCCACGCCGTATCCTTTGGCGATCGACGACAGGTCGACATACAGCTCGGGGATGCTTTTCACCAGCGCGCTGCCCTGCACCGCCAGTTTATCGGCACCGGTCCAGGCGCGACGGTGCGCCAGCTCCGCCTCGCTCGGCACTTTATCCGGCCGCCCTTCCGGGCCGAAGCCCCACAGGTTGACCAGCGGCCCGACGGTCACGTCCAGCGCGCCATCGGTCACGCGGTTGATGCGCAGCGCTTCGCGCACCACCTCGGCGGTCGCCGGCGAAACAGGGAACGGCCGGTCAATGTCGCGGCTGGCGTTGAAGCGGCTCAGCTCGGAATCCGGCCGGTAGGTGGACATCTGGTCGTTCACCTGCTCCAGCCGTTTGTCGATCTCCGCCTGCATCTCGCGCGCCGACGGCGTATCGTCGCCGGTCACGTAACGGATCGAATACGAGGTGCCCATGGTTTTACCCGTCAGGTCCACCTGCTCCGGCCCGCAGCCGGTCAGCAGCAGGGTGGCGCTCAGCGCCACGCCCGTCAGCCAGTTCTTCATCGCCAATGCGCGCATTTAGCCACCAAAGTCATCCAGCATGATGTTTTCGTCTTCGACGCCCAGATCTTTCAGCATCTTGATCACCGCAGCGTTCATCATCGGCGGCCCGCACATGTAAAACTCGCAGTCCTCCGGCGCCGGGTGATTCCTCAGGTAGTTCTCCAGCAGAACATTATGGATAAAGCCGGTGTAGCCGGTCCAGTTATCTTCCGGCTGCGGATCCGACAGCGCCACGTGCCAGGTGAAGTTGTCGTTCTCCGCCTGCAGCTGGTTGAAGTCGTCTTCATAGAACATCTCGCGCAGCGAACGCGCGCCGTACCAGAAGGTGATCTTGCGCTTCGAGTTCAGGCGCTTGAGCTGATCGAAGATGTGCGAACGCATCGGCGCCATGCCCGCGCCGCCGCCGATGAAGATCATTTCGGCGTCGGTCTCCTTGGCGAAGAACTCGCCGAACGGCCCGGAGATCGTCACCTTGTCACCCGCCTTCAGCGACCAGATATAGGAAGACATGATGCCCGGCGGCACGTCCGGGTTGTTCGGCGGCGGCGTGGCGATACGCACGTTGAGCATGATGATGCCCTTCTCTTCCGGGTAGTTGGCCATCGAGTAGGCGCGCACCGTGGTGTCGTTCACCGTCGAGCGGTAGCGGAACAGGTTGAACTTGTCCCAGTCGCCGCGATACTCCTGCGGCACGTCGAAGTCGGCGTAGCTGATGTCGTGCGCCGGGGCTTCGATCTGGATGAAGCCGCCCGCGCGGAACGGCACGTCTTCGCCATCGGGGATCTTCAGCTTCAGCTCTTTGATAAAGGTGGCTTTGTTATCGTTGGAGATAACCTCGCACTCCCATTTCTTCACGCCGAAGATCTCTTCCGGCAGCTCGATCTTCAGGTTCTGCTTCACGTTCACCTGGCACGCCAGGCGGCAACCCTCTTTCGCTTCGCGCTTGTTGATGTGCGAGAGCTCGGTCGGCAGGATATCGCCGCCGCCCTCTTTGATCACCACCCGGCACTGGCCGCAGGAACCGCCGCCGCCGCAGGCCGAGGAGACGAAAATCCCCTGGCTGGAGAGCACGTTAAGCAGCTTGTCGCCCGCCGGCGCATGGAAGCTCTTATCCAGATCGCCGTTGATCTCCACCGCGATGTCGCCGGTGTTCACCAGCTTCGATTTGGCGAACAGGATCAGCAATACCAACACCATCACGATGGTGGTGAACATTGCTACGCCTAAAATAATTTCCATAAATTCTTCCCGCCTTTACAACTGAACACCGGAGAAGGACATGAAGCCCAGCGCCATCAGTCCGGTGGTGATAAAGGTAATGCCCAGGCCGCGCAGTCCCGCCGGCACGTTGGCATACTTGAGTTTTTCGCGGATCCCCGCCATGGCGACGATCGCCAGCATCCAGCCGGTGCCAGAACCAAAGCCGTACACCACCGATTCAGCAAAGTTGTAGTCGCGCTGCACCATGAAGGACACGCCGCCGAAGATGGCGCAGTTCACGGTGATGAGCGGCAGGAAGATGCCGAGCGCGTTATACAGCGACGGGAAGAAGCGATCGAGGATCATCTCCAAAATCTGCACCAGCGCCGCGATCACGCCAATGAAGGTGATGAAGTTGAGGAAGCTCAGATCGACGCCTTCCACCAGCGCACCGTCACGCAGGATCAGGTTGTAGACCAGGTTGTTCACCGGCACCGAAATGCCGAGCACGATGGTCACCGCAATGCCCAGGCCAAAGGCGGTCGAGACCTTCTTCGAGACCGCCAGGAAGGTACACATCCCGAGGAAGAACGCCAGCGCCATGTTCTCGACGAACACCGCGCGCACAAACAGGCTGATATAGTGTTCCATCGGCCTTTACTCCTTTTCGATCTGCGCCGGCTTCAGGGTGCGCAGCACCCAGATCAGCAGGCCGATGATGAAGAACGCGCTCGGCGCCAGCAGGAACAGGCCGTTCGGCTGATACCAGCCGCCGTTCTGCACCGTTTCCAGCACCGGGACGCCGAACAGCTTGCCGGAGCCAATCAGCTCGCGCAGGAAACCGACCAGCACCAGGATCACCCCGTAGCCCAGCCCGTTGCCGATGCCGTCCATAAAGCTCTCGATCGGCGGCGACTTCATGGCGTAAGCCTCGGCGCGCCCCATCACGATACAGTTGGTGATGATAAGGCCGACGAACACCGACAGCTGCTTGGAGATCTCGAACGCATAGGCGCGCAACAGCTGATCGACCACGATCACCAGCGAGGCGATGATCGCCATCTGCACGATGATGCGCACGCTGTTGGGAATATGGTGACGGATCAGCGAGATGAAGAAGCTGGAGAACGCCGTGACCAGCGTCACCGCAATGGTCATCACCACCGCCGTCTCCAGCTTGGTGGTCACCGCCAACGCAGAACAGACGCCCAGCACCTGCAGGGCGATCGGGTTATTGTCGAACAGCGGCCCCAGCAGGACCCGCTTTATCTCTTTGGAATCAGCCATTTTTCAGCGCTCCTTCACGAACTTTTTTCAGGAACGGGCCGAAGCCGTGCTCGCCCAACCAGAAATCAAACGTATGCTGCACGCCGTTGGAGGTCAGCGTGGCGCCGGACAGGCCGTCCACCCCGTGCACATCCCCCTGACGCGCGCCGCCTTTCACCACGCGGATCGCCGGCTGGCCGTTGTCGTCGAACAGCTGTTTGCCGACCCACTGCTGGCGCCAGGACGGGTTCTCGACCTCGCCACCCAGCCCCGGGGTTTCCCCCTGGTCGTAGTAGGTGATGCCCTTGACCGTGTTGCCGTCGTTATCCAGCGCCACGAAGGCGTACATCATCGACCACAGGCCGGTGCCGTATACCGGCAGCACAATCTTGTTCACCTGGCCGCTTTCATCGCGCACCAGGTAGATTTCCGCCTGATTGCTGCGGCGCTTGATGCCGGCCGGATCGTCGCCCGCCGCCAGCGCCACGCTTTTGGCGTCGTCGCGCAGCGCGGCGCCCAGATCGAACGTCGCCGCCTTGCCGGCGACAAACTCGCCGCTGTTGAGATCCACCAGGCGCGGTTCGATGCGCTCGCTGTACAGATGCTTGACCTGCTCGCTCTCCATTTTCGGCTGCAACAGGCCGGCTACATCGAGAATATTGCGCTGCTTGTCGAGCAGCTTTTGCTCCTGCTGTTTGGACTTCAGGCCGACGGCGGAGCCCGCCACCACCACTGAACACACCAGACACAGCAGCAGCACTACCAGCAGCGTTTTACCGATGCCGTCGTTTTTCGCTTCATTCGCCACGGGCTTTTCTCCGCTTGATGTTGGCCTGCACCACCAGATAATCGAACAGCGGTGCGAACAGGTTGGCGAACAGGATCGCCAGCATCATGCCTTCCGGATAGGCGGGGTTGACCACCCGAATCAGCACGCACATCACGCCGATCAGAATGCCGTACCACCATTTCCCCTTGTTGGTGAAGGAGGCGGAAACTGGGTCGGTCGCCATAAAGATCATGCCGAAGGCGAAACCGCCCAGCACCAGATGCCAGTGCCACGGCATGGCGAACATCGGGTTGGTATCGGAACCGATGGCGTTGAACAACAGGGCGGAAGCCACCATGCCGAGCATTACGCCGGCGACGATGCGCCAGGAGGCCACGCGGCCGAACAGGATAATCGCCCCGCCGATCAGGATCATCAGCGTGGAGACTTCCCCGATGGAGCCGGGAATGTTGCCGAGGAAGGCGTCCATCCAGCTGATGGACTGGCCGGTGGCCACGTTGCTCAGGCTGTGCGCCCCGCCTGCGCTCCACTGCGCCAGCGGCGTCGCGCCGGAGAAACCGTCCGCAGAGGTCCACACCAGATCGCCGGAGATCTGCGCCGGATAGGCGAAGAACAGGAAGGCGCGGCCGGCCAACGCCGGGTTGAGGAAGTTGCGCCCGGTGCCGCCGAAGATCTCTTTGGCCACCACCACGCCGAAAGTGATGCCCAGCGCCGCCTGCCACAGCGGCAGGGTCGGCGGTACGATCAGCGCGAACAGGATGGAGGTGACGAAGAAGCCTTCGTTGACCTCATGCTTGCGGATAATGGCGAACAGCACTTCCCAGAAGCCGCCGACGACGAACACCACGGCGTAGATCGGCAGGAAGTAACAAGCGCCCAGCACCATCTTGCTGACCCAGCCGGCGTCGGCCGCCAGCGAGGCGCCGAGCCACTGCGCCAGGCGATAATGCCAGTCGCCCGCCAGCACCTGTTGCAGCTCGTCGCCGCTGTACAGATGGTGCAGCGCCGGGATCGCCTGCTGGCCGACGTTGTACATGCCCCAGAACATCGTCGGGAACACTGCCAGCCACACCAGGATCATCATGCGTTTCAAATCGATGGCGTCGCGCACGTGCGAAGCGCCGCGCGTCACCGTGCCGGGGGTATAAAACACCGTGGTGGTTGCTTCATACAGCGGGTACCACTTTTCCAGTTTGCCGCCCGGCGTGAAGTGATGCTCTATCTTCTCAAAATAATTCTTCAGGCCCATCGGTTATCCTTCCTGCTCAATCTTGGTCAGCACCTCGCGCAGCACCGGCGCGTACTCATACTTGCCGGGGCAAACGAAGGTGCACAGCGCCAGATCTTCCTCATCCAGCTCCAGACAGCCCAGCGCCTGCGCGCTGTCGCTGTCGCCCGCCAGCAGATCGCGCAGCAGCAGCGTCGGCAAAATATCCAGCGGCATCACCCGCTCGTAGTTGCCGATCGGCACCATGGCGCGCTCGCCGCCGTGGGTGGTGGTCGAGAAGGCGAACAGTTTGTTCTTCAGGAAGTGGCCCAGCGTGGTGCGGGTAATGGAGAACTTGTTCGGCGAAGGCACGATCCAACCGAACAACTCTTTGTCGCGCCCTTCTTCCAGCACCGACACCTGCGAGTGGAAACGGCCGAGCCAGGCGTTCGGCCCGGCGGCGTGCATGCCGTTCAGCACCGAACCGGAGATCACCCGGTTCTCGCCGTCTTTCAGGCGGCCGGCGGTCAGCTCATCGAGGCTGGCCCCCAGGCGGGTGCGCAGCAGCGTCGGCTGCGCCACCTGCGGCCCGGCCAGCGCCACGACCCGGCGGGTATCGAGCTTGCCGGTGGTGAACAGCGTGCCGATGGCGATGACGTCCTGGTAGCCGATGTGCCAAACGGTTTTCTTCAGGCTGACCGGTTCCAGGAAGTGAATGTGAGTGCCCACCAGCCCGGCGGGGTGCGGGCCGGCAAATTCGCTGTAGGCGATCTGCGGGCTGCTCTGCTGGCCAACGGAGGCGCCGGCGGCGTGACATACGTGTACCTTGCCCGCCGTCAGGCGCGCCAACACCAGCAGCCCGGCGTTGAACGCCGCCTGCTGTTCGGCGATGATCACCTGCGGATCGGCGGCCAACGGCTGGGTATCCATCGCGGTGACGAAAATGGCGCGCGCTTCGCTGCCGGGGCTCGGCGTTTTGCTGAACGGACGGGTGCGCAGCGCGGTCCACAGGCCGCTGGCGATCAGTTCGCTCTCGACCTGTTCGCGCGGCAACTGGGCCAGTTCACCCAGCGGGTAGTGCGCAAACTCGAGCTGATCGTCGCCGCCGTTTTCCAGCGCAATCACCACCGATTGCAATACGCGCCGTTCGCCGCGGTTAATCGCGTCGATGCGGCCGCTGGCGGGAGCCGTGAAGAAAACCCCGGGGTTTTTCTTATCTTCGAACAACGCCTGGCCTTTCTTAACGGTATCGCCTTCCTGCACCAGCATGGAGGGACGCATTCCGACATACTCTTCCCCAAGCAGGGCGACATGCTGAATGTTCGGGCCGTCTTGGATCGCCTGAACCGGAGCCCCGGCTATCGGCAGATCTAACCCTTTTCTGATCTTAATCATAGGATTTATACGATGTAGTTGGGTTTACACGTCTGCCCGGCCCCAGAGGCGGGTGCTGACGATGCCAGGATTGCCGGGCAGTGCGCATGGCGGCACGCCCAACATGAACTTTCTCGCAGTGAAAAATTGGGGTAACGCGCATTCCCTTGATTCCCCCCTTTCCGTTGTTTGCTCGACAGTCGATGTGTTAACGGCCTGTAGCCAAATAACCATCAAAACGGCCGGGTTATATGCCATAACCCCTGCCGTTTCAATCGCCACAGCGCGTTAAATTGAAGAGGGAATATTAACATTGTTCGCAACATTGTTCTGCGTTCCGTCGTGACTTGGGTCAAGCAAACGCAATTAAATTTCGCCTGTTTTTCACTACTTATCGTTAAAATCTGCCGGTCATTTCACTTTTATCGAGCTTTGTCGTTTTTTTATACATATCACGTATTGCTAAAAATAAACGCGCTGGTAATCTGGCGGTGTTTTGCAGCAGTAAAAACAATAATCAGTGGCATGCTGGCCAACCTCAATTGCGCCGGCAGATAAATATAAGCAGGAATAATAATGAGCAAAATCGCGCTGTTGTTTGCGATGCTTGTTTCTATGCCGATGATCACGGCCTGCAGCGCCAGCGAGCAGGTACCCGAAGCGCCGGTAGTTAAACAGCAATTATTGGGTTCGCCGGTCTATATTCAGATCTTCAAAGAGGAACGCAAGCTGGAATTGTATGCCAAAATGGGCAATGAATTCCGCCTGGTCAACACGTTCCCGATCTGTAATTTCTCCGGCGGGCTGGGCCCTAAACGTCGTGAAGGCGATTTTAAAAGTCCGGAAGGCTTTTATAGCGTTGACGCACGCCATCTGAAACCCGACAGCAAGTATTATCGGGCGATCAATATCGGTTTCCCTAATGATTACGACAAGTCGCAGGGCTATTCCGGCGCTTATCTGATGATCCACGGCGAATGTAAATCGATCGGCTGTTACGCGATGACCAACACCTATATGGATGAGATCTATCGCTACGTCGAAGCCGCCTTCGCCTATGGACAAAGCCGCGTCGACATCAGCATCTACCCGTTCCGCATGACCGAGCAAAACCTCAAGCGCCATGCGTCATCCAGCTATATCGCCTTCTGGCGCCAGCTGAAGCCGGGCTACGATTACTTCGCGAAGAACCACCAGCCGCCGACAATGGGCGTGCTCAATGGCCAGTACGTCTTGGGTCAACCGTTGATGAGCAGCGGCGGCATGATGACGCAGTACGCGTCAGCCAGCCCGACGCCCAACACCAACCCCTTCGCTCAGAACAAGCCGCTCACCGAAGTGAAATAACGCGAACTCGCCTGGCTCAATCTTGTGCCAGGTTTCGTTGGCGGTCAGCGGTTGGGTGGCGATCACCGTGACCACATCGTTCGGTGTGGTCTGCTGCTGAAAATCGATTTCCACATCCTGATCGAGCAGCGTCGCCTTGCCGAACGGTGCGCGGCGCGTGATCCAATACAGGTTGGTGGAGCAATAGGCCATCACGAAGCGCCCGTCCGACAACAGCATGTTGAACACCCCTTTCTTGCGCAGCTGGCTCGCCAACAGGCCGATGTAGCGGAAAACCGCCGGCCACTGGCTCGGAGTGCGCGGGTATTTCAGCGCCAGCTGATGCAGCAGCCAGCAGAACGCGTATTCGCTGTCGGTCTGGCCGACCGGGCGAAACGTGCCGGTATCCAGCTGACGATAGCCTTTCAATTGGCCGTTGTGTGCGTAGGTCCAGTTGCGGCCCCACAGTTCGCGGGTGAACGGGTGGGTGTTTTCCAGCGCCACTTCGCCGCGGTTAGCCTGGCGAATATGGGACACCACCGCACAGGACTTGATCGGGTAATCCTGCACCAGGCGGGCGATCGGCGAGTTGAAGCTCGGCTGCGGATCCTTGAATGTGCGGCAGCCGTTCCCTTCATAGAAGGTAATGCCCCAGCCATCCTTATGCGGCCCGGTACGGCCGCCGCGCTGTACCAGGCCGGTAAAGCTGAAGCAGATATCGGTCGGTACGTTTGCGCTCATCCCGAGCAGTTCACACATCGCCAGCACTCCTTAACCACACTGACACAGGCTGTGCGGGCCATGCGGCGCCCGCAGTCTTATTCATGGGGAGCCGCAGCTCCCCGCAGGCTATCAAGCCTTAACCATCTCTTTTTCGATCAGCTGAATCAAGATGTGAATCGCTTTGATGTGGATTTCCTGAATGCGGTCGGCGTAGCCGAAGTGCGGCACGCGAATTTCCACATCGGCGGAACCCGCCATCTTGCCGCCGTCCTTGCCGGTCAGGGTGATCACTTTCATCCCCTTGGCGCGCGCCGCATCGATGGCTTTGATGATATTGCCGGAGTTGCCGGAGGTGGAAATGCCCAGCAGCACGTCACCTTCGCGGCCTACCGCTTCTACATAGCGAGAGAATACGTACTCATAGCCGAAGTCGTTGCTGACGCAGGACAGGTGGCTCACGTCCGAGATGGCAATCGCCGGGTAGCCCGGACGGTTTTCACGGTAGCGGCCGGTCAGCTCTTCGGCGAAGTGCATCGCGTCGCAATGGGAACCGCCGTTGCCGCAGGAAATCACTTTACCGCCGGCTTTGAAGGAATCCGCCAGCAGCACCGCCGCACGTTGGATGGCGTCGATGTTGGCGTCGTCATTGATAAATTTCGCCAGGGTATCAGCCGCTTCGTTCAGTTCACTGCGAATAAGGTCGTGGTACATGAGGAACCTCTTGTTATCGTCAAATCTTCCGCTTCGCAGTGTACCGGATCGCGGAAACAGCGAGAAGCATTCTCAGCCAAACAGCGCGCCGGTTAAGGAAGCGGAGAGGTTTTTGATGATTGGTGCTGTCAGTTTGTGACCTGAGTTGTAATTAAACTGTAAACGCATTGATAAAAATTCTGCCTTGTACTAAAACCTATTACATACACACAACAGGTCAGACCTCTTACTACTTCGGAGCTTCTTATGATGGTTCTTAGTATCGTCGTTTTCCTGGCTCTCCTCGGCGTGGTGTTCTACCACCGAGTGAACCTTACCCTCAGCAGCCTGATCCTGGTGGCGTACACCGCCGCCATGGGCGCTATCGGCCTGTGGAGCTTCTGGCTGTTGCTGCCGCTGGCTATCGTGCTGCTGCCGCTGAACCTTTCCTCTGTGCGCCGTTCCCTGCTCTCCGCGCCGGCGCTGCGCGCCTTCCGCAAGGTGATGCCGCCGATGTCCACCACCGAGAAGGAAGCGATCGACGCCGGCACCACCTGGTGGGAAGGCGATCTGTTCCGCGGCGCGCCGGACTGGAACAAGCTGCACAGCTACCCGAAACCGCGCCTGACGGAAGAAGAGCAGGCGTTTATCGACGGCCCGGTGGAAGAAGCCTGCCGCATGGCCAACGACTTCCAGATCACCCACGAACTGGCCGATCTGCCGCCTGAACTCTGGGCGTACCTGAAAGAACACCGTTTCTTCGCGATGATCATCAAGAAAGAGTACGGCGGTCTGGAATTCTCTCCTTACGCTCAGGCGATGGTGCTGCAAAAACTGGCCGGCGTTTCCGGCATCCTGGCGATCACCGTCGGCGTGCCGAACTCCCTCGGCCCGGGCGAACTGCTGCAGCACTACGGTACCGAAGAACAGAAAAACCACTATCTGCCGGGCCTGGCGCGCGGCGACGAGATCCCTTGCTTCGCCCTGACCAGCCCGGAAGCGGGTTCCGATGCCGGTGCCATTCCGGACGTCGGCACCGTGTGCATGGGCGAATGGCAAGGCAAGCAGGTGCTGGGCATGCGCCTGACCTGGAACAAGCGCTACATCACGCTGGCGCCGGTCGCCACCGTACTGGGCCTGGCGTTCAAACTGCATGACCCGAACCGCCTGCTGAGCGATAACGAATCCCCGGGCATCACCTGTGCGCTGATCCCGACCAGCACGCCGGGCGTGGAAATCGGCAACCGCCACTTCCCGCTGAACGTGCCGTTCCAGAACGGCCCGACCCGCGGCACCGACGTGTTCGTCCCGATCGATTACATTATCGGCGGGCCGAAAATGGCCGGCCAGGGCTGGCGCATGCTGGTTGAGTGTCTGTCGGTCGGTCGCGGCATCACCCTGCCGTCCAACTCTACCGGCAGCCTGAAATCCATCGCCCTGGCGACCGGCGCCTACGCGCACATTCGCCGTCAGTTCAAGATCTCCATCGGCAAGATGGAAGGGATCGAAGAACCGTTGGCGCGCATCGCCGGCAACACCTATGTGATGGACGCCGCCGCTTCGCTGATCACCTATGCGCTGGTGCAGGGCGAGAAGCCGGCCGTGCTGTCAGCCATCGTCAAATACCACTGTACGCACCGCGGCCAGCAGTCGATCGTTGACGCCATGGACATCGCCGGCGGTAAAGGCATCATGCTCGGCGAATCCAACTTCCTGGCTCGCGCCTATCAGGGCGCACCGATCGCCATCACGGTGGAAGGCGCGAACATCCTGACCCGCACCATGATGATCTTCGGTCAAGGCGCGATCCGCTGCCATCCTTATGTGCTGGATGAAATGGCGGCGGCGCAAAGCAACGATCTGAACGCCTTCGATAAATCGCTGTTCGGCCACTTGGGCCACGTCGGCAGCAACAAGGTACGCAGCTTCTGGCTGGGCCTGACTAACGGCCGCACCAGCGCCACACCGACCAAGGACGCGACCCGTCGTTACTATCAGCAGTTGAACCGCCTGAGCGCCAACCTGGCGTTGCTATCGGACGTTTCCATGGGCGTGCTGGGCGGCAGCCTGAAGCGCCGCGAGCGCATCTCCGCTCGCCTGGGGGACATCCTCAGCCAGATGTATTTGGCTTCCGCCGTGCTGAAACGCTTTGACGACGAAGGCCGTCAGAAAGAAGATCTGCCGCTGGTGCATTGGGGCGTGCAAGACAGCCTGCATAAAGCCGAACAGGCGCTGGATGACCTGCTGCGCAACTTCCCGAACCGCTTTATCGCCGGCGCGATGCGCTTCGTGGTCTTCCCGCTCGGCCGCGTGCATACCGCACCGTCCGATCGTCTGGATCACCAGTTGGCCAAGATCCTGCAGGTGCCTTCCGCCACCCGCAGCCGTCTGGGGCGCGGCCAGTACCTGACGCCGAGCGAACATAACCCAATCGGCCTGCTGGAAGCGGCGCTGGCCGACGTGATGGCCGCCGAGCCGATTCATGAACGTCTGTGCAAGGCGGTCGGTAAAAACCTGCCGTTCACCCGTCTGGATCGTTTGGCGGAACGCGCGCTGGAAGAAGGCAAGATCAGCGCCGACGAGGCGAAAATCCTGGTGAAAGCCGAAGAGAGCCGTCTGCGCTCCATCAACGTGGACGACTTTGCGCCGGATGCGCTGGCGGCCGCCAAGCCGGAAAAGCCGGCGGCGCAGTCTAAGCGCCAACAGCAGACCGAAGCGGCTTAACGCCAATTCCCACTCCACGTATCCAAGGGGCGATGATGATCGCCCCTTTTTCTTTTCTTGCATCACGAACTGCGCACCGCGCCGCAGGTTGGCGCAACGGCGGATTTCACGGGGAGGAAGTTCGAGTAGACTGCGCGGCGGGTGCTCTGGATCTTTCTGTCCGGAGCCTTGGCAAAGGAGAGAAAGAGAAAGGCCCCGAGTCGATATTATCAACCCGAGGCCACTCTGATGCCCAACAACATCAGGTTAGCCTCTTACCCGCCGCAAGGCAAGGATAGGGAGGTCAAAAATGCAGCAAAAACGGGTCGTACTTAAACTGGTGATCGTCTGTATGACGCTGATCCCGTTCATCTGGCTAACCCGCGGTTCGCTGTGCGAACTGCGCATCAGGCTGGGAGACTCGGAGGTTGCGGCCACTTTGGCTTACGAATCCGAACGGTAAGGCAACCCAACGGCGGGGTTCGCCCCGCCCGTTGGCTGATGGTGTCAGGCAGGATCCACGAGCACCCGCCTTTTCAACCTTGCTGGCGAATGCGCGCCAACAGCGCGTCGATATGCTCGATCTGTGGCGCATTGACGATCAGCGTGCGCCCCAGTCCCAGCGCATGACGCTGGCAGTCGAGGCGCATATCGGCGTCGGCGATGCTGTCCAGATCGGCGACGTGCGCCAGGCCGATGGTGCGCCGAATCAGTTCGGTGCCGCAATACCCTACTGCGTCAGTCCAGACCTGCTGCAGGAACTGCTCAGCGTAACCCGGCGTCGCCAACGCCGCATCCCGGCTTTGCTGATGGCACAGCGCCAGGAAGCGATCGGCGAAAATCAGCCACAGCTCGCGCACATCCTGCAGGCGCTGCTCGCGCCCAGCGGCGGCGTCGCGCGGCCCGAACAGCCCCGGCAGGCCGCAATAGTTGAGCAGCAAGTTGCCTAACGCAGTACCGATATCGAAACCGATCGGACCGTAGAAACCGAATTCAGCGTCGATCGCTTTCAACCGCCCTTCCGCCACGAAGATCGAACCGCTGTGAATATCGCCGTGCAACAGCGCTTCCGCCTTGCTGAGGAAGCGATGTTTCAGGTCGGCAACCGCCAGCTTCAGCGGCGCATCCTCACGCAGCGCCTGCACCTGCGGCAACAGCGCCGCCTCGAACTGATTGCGCTCATGATCGACATAGGGATCGGTAAAGAACAGATCTTCGGTGATCTGGCACAGCTCGGGGTTGGTGAAACGGCTGACTTCCGCCTTCTTCTGCTGTGCCGACTGATAAAAATCGGAGGTGTGGAACAGCGTTTGCGCCAGGTATTCCGCCAGCTGTCCGGCCGCCAGCGGGTGATAGTTGCCCTGCACCAGCTCACTGCGCCAGATGCGATGGTCGGAAAGATCTTCCTGCACCATCACCGCCAATTCGGGATCGTGATGCAAGACTTTTACCGTATGGCGTGGGCAGAAGCCGCCGTGGACCAGCAACGTTTCCGCTTCGATGCGCGCCCGATCCAGCGTCAGCGGCCAGGATTCGCCCACGCAGCGCACGTAGGGCAGCGCCTGTTTGACGATCACCCGGCTCACGCCTTCGCGATCGCGGATCTTGAACACCAGGTTCAGGTTGCCGTCACCGATCTCGTCGGCGCTGACCAGCGCCTGCGGTTCGGCCACCTGCCCGTACTGGCGGGCGTATTCAACGGCGTCGGCAGCCGTAAACGTACGATAAAGCGACATTCCCCAACCCCTCTGTTCTCTCTCACTGACCCAGCGATTCTGTTTATTTAGACGTAAAAGCATTTGGACGTCTATACATCTGGAAGTCATGTTGGCAGAATAGCGTTTCAGATGCAATAACCACGCAACAAGGAATTAACCGCCGATGCAAGCGCTTAACACCACCAGTTTGACCCTGCAAGACAACCGCCTTTGGATCCTCGATCAGCAAGCCCTGCCGCAGGAAAAGCGGTGGCGCGCCTGCGACAGCGTGGAAGAGTTGGTCGGGCACATTCACAGCCTGCGGGTGCGCGGCGCGCCGCTGATCGGGCTGTCCGCCAGCCTGCTGCTGGCGCTGCTCGCGGAACGCGGTCTATCGCGTGCCGAGTTGGAACAGGCGCTGCACACGCTGCGCGCCGCCCGCCCGACGGCGGTCAACCTGATGAATAATCTGGATCGCATGAAGCTGGCGCTGGCCGAGCCTGATTGGGCACCGGCGATGGCGAACGAAGCGCTGCGGTTGGTGGAAGAAGATCGCCTGCTGTGCGATCGCATCGCCGATCACGGCGCTGGGCTGGTCAAACCCGGCAGCCGCCTGCTGACCCACTGCAATACCGGCGGATTGGCCACCGCCGGCGTCGGCACCGCCCTCGGGGTGCTGCGGCGCGCCCACCGGCAGGGCAAGGTGCAACAGGTGTGGGTCGATGAAACCCGGCCGCTGCTGCAGGGCGGCCGCCTGACCGCCTGGGAACTGGGCGAGCTGGGCATTCCCTATCGCCTGATCTGCGATTCGATGGCCGCCAGCCTGATGGCGCAGGGCCAGGTCGATGCAGTGTGGGTCGGCGCGGATCGCATCGCCGCCAACGGCGACGTCGCCAACAAAATCGGCACTTACAGCCTGGCGGTGCTGGCGCACTATCACGGCATCCCCTTCTACGTGGCCGCCCCGCATACCACCCACGATCCACACTGCCCGGACGGCGCCGCCATCCCGATCGAGCAGCGCGCGGCGGCCGAAGTCACCGGCGTTTCAGGCAGCTTCGGCGCCTGCCAGTGGGCGCCTGCCGATGCGCCGGTCTACAATCCGGCGTTCGACGTCACGCCGGCGAAGCTCATCAGCGGATGGGTATTCGACAGCGGCGTGATTACACCGCAGCAGGTTGAAGCGGGGATCTTCCGGCGGGCGTTGGGTTAACGCCCGCCGATTGGCGATCAGTCCAGACGCGGGTAATCATCGGCGATCTTGTCGCCGGTGAAATGCGCCACCCAGCCTTCCGGGTTGTCGAACACCCGGATCGCGGTGAAATGCGGGGCCGAGCCCATATCGAACCAGTGCCGGGTGTTGGCCGGCACCGAGATCAGATCGTTCTTTTCGCACAGGATCTGGAAGATCTTGCCGTCCAGATGCAGGCAAAACAGCCCTGCGCCTTCGACGAAAAAGCGCACTTCATCTTCGCCGTGCGTATGTTCGGACAGGAATTTTTCGCGCAGCGCCTGGCGCTGTTCGTGGTCCGGCCGCATGCTGATCACGTCCCAGCTCTGGTAGCCCTTTTCCGCCACCAGCCGGTCTATCTCATGCTGATAGGCGGCGATCACCGCCTCCGGCTGCGGATTGTCGCCCAGCTCGCGATCTGCCTGCCAGCGCTCAAAGCGCACGCCGATTTGCGCCAACTGCCGCTGGATCTCCTGCGCATCGCGGCTCTGCCACAGCGGCTGCTGCGGCGCTGTATCGCTGAAAATGGTCAATCCACTCATGAGACGAACTCCCCTAAATCGATACGATCAAAACGGTTAACCTGCGGATGCTGGCTCTGGTCGTCCGCGTCATCGCGGATCAGCTGGCAGGTATGCCAGCCGGCGGTCTGCGCCGCATCCAGCTCCTGGTGGATGTCGGACAAAAACAGCAGCTCGTCGGGCGCGATGCCGATAGCCTGCGCGATGTTGCGATACGACGCGGTTTCACGCTTGGCGCCGACGTGCGTATCGAAATAGCCGCTGAACAGCGGCTGCAGATCGCCCGCGTCGCTGTGGCCGAACAGCAGCTTCTGCGCCTCCACCGAACCGGAGGAATAGACGTAAAGCTTCACTCCCTGCCGCTGCCAGGCGGCCAACTGTCCCGCGACTTCCGGATACAGATGCCCACGGAAGTCCCCTTCGCGGTAACCGCTGCGCCAGATAATGCCCTGCAACGCCTTGAGCGCGGTGGATTTGCGATCTTCATCCATAAAGCGGTACAGGGCGGCGATCAGCGTGTCGAGATCAGCCTGCGGCTGGTCAATTTCAGCGCGCAGCGCCGCCAGCGGTGCGGCGACTTCGCTCTCAGCGGCATGGCGGCGCACAAAATCTGCCAGCCGTTCGCGGGCGTAAGGAAACAGTACCTGATGCACGAAGCGAATATCGCTGGTGGTACCTTCAATATCGGTCACGATAGCGCGGATCATTTCGCCTCCAGTAAGCGGCGTTGCAGTTCACACTGGAACAAGAATTCCAGCCCTTCGAGATGACGGCGAGCTTCCGCCACCTGACTCCCCCAGCAATACAGACCGTGGCCGCGCACCAGAAAGCCGTATTGCAACGGCGTGGCCTCGGCATAGGCCGCCACGCGCGCAGCCAGCTGGGGAATGTCCTGATCGTTGTCGAAAATGGGGATCGCCACGCTGTCCAGGTGGCTGCGCTGGCCGGCCAGCGACTTCTGCATTTCGTACCCCTGCAACACCAGCGCATCGCCGCGTTCCACCCGCGACAAGACGGTAGCGTTGACCGAATGGGTATGCAGCACCGCGCCGATGTGCGCAGACAGGCGGTAGAGCAGCGTATGCAGCCCAGTCTCCGCCGATGGCGTGCGGCCGCTCGGCACATGATTGTCGGCGATATCCACCTGCAGAAAATCGGCGGCGCTCAGGCTACCCTTGTCTTTGCCGGACTCGGTGACCAGGCACTGACGTTCGTCCAGGCGCAGCGACATGTTGCCGCCGGTCGCCGGGCACCAGCCTTTGTCGCCAATCCAGTGGCAGGCCGCCAGCAATGCGGTAAGTTGCGGATTATCCGTCATTATTATCGTTTCCCGTTCGGTAAGGCGGCCGGCAGAAGAAGCTTTGCCTGCCGCGTGGCGGGCTAAGCACTTTTTCGAATTTAGCCATCTAAGCGTCTTGATTGCCAAATACTAGCATCGTGTTATATTGACGGCAATATAAGCGCCTGGAGTATTCACCTGCTATGAGCACTTCCGCATTGGTTCCCGAAAGCAAACTGCCCTCACTGGGCACCACCATCTTTACCCAGATGAGCGCGCTGGCGCAGCAGCACCAGGCGATCAACCTGTCTCAGGGCTTCCCCGATTTCGACGGCCCAGACTACCTGAAAGAACGTCTGGCCTGGCACGTCGCCCAGGGCGCCAACCAATATGCGCCGATGACCGGCGTGGCGCCGCTGCGCGAAGCCATCGCCGACAAAACCGCCGAGCTGTATGGCTGGCAGCCGGACGCCGCCGCCGAAGTGACCGTCACCGCCGGCGCCACCGAAGCGCTGTTTGCCGCCATCAGTGCGCTGGTGCGCCCCGGCGACGAGGTGATCTGTTTCGATCCCAGCTACGACAGCTATGCACCGGCGGTGACGCTGGCCGGCGGCATACTCAAACGCATCGCCCTGCAGCCGCCCGCGTTTGCCGTGGATTGGCCAAAGTTCGCCGCCGCGCTGTCACCGCACACCCGCCTGGTGATCGTCAACACGCCGCACAACCCGTCCGCTACCGCCTGGCAGGCGGAAGACATGCAGCAGCTGTGGCACGCTATCGCCGAACGCGAAATCTACGTGCTCAGCGACGAGGTTTACGAACACATCTGCTTCGCCAAAGGCGGGCACGCCAGCGTGCTGGCCCACCCGCAGCTGCGCCAGCGCGCGATCGCGGTGTCCTCCTTCGGTAAAACCTTCCACATGACCGGCTGGAAAGTGGGTTACTGCGTGGCGCCCGCCGCGCTGAGTGCCGAGGTGCGCAAAGTGCATCAATACCTGACCTTTTCGGTCAATACCCCGGCGCAGCTGGCGCTGGCGGATAGCCTGCGCGCCGAGCCGGAGCACTGGCGACAGCTTCCGGCGTTCTATCGCGCCAAACGCGACCGCTTTGTGCAAGCGCTGGCGAGCAGCCGACTGGAAATTTTACCCTGCGCGGGTACATACTTCTTGCTGGCAGACTACAGCGCCATCTCCGATCTGGACGATGTGGCATTCTGCCATTGGTTAACCGAGCACGTGGGCGTGGCGGCCATTCCGCTGTCGGTCTTCTGTGCCGATCCTTTCCCTCATAAATTGATCCGGCTGTGCTTCGCTAAACAGGACGCCACGCTGGATGCAGCTGCGGAGCGGTTATGTCGACTTTAAAAATTACCCTGTTGCAGCAACCGCTGGTCTGGCGCGACGGCCCCGCCAACCTGGCGGCTTTCGATGCGTTGCTGGCGCCGATCATTGGCCGAGATCTCATCGTCTTGCCGGAGATGTTCACCACCGGTTTCGCCATGGATGCCGGCGAGAGCGCGCTGCCCGAACAGCAGGTGATCGACTGGCTGCACGGTTGGGCGGTGAAAAGCCACGCGTTAATCGGCGGCAGCGTGGCGCTGAAAACCGACGAGGGCGCGGTCAACCGCTTCCTGTTGGTGGAGCCGGGCGGCCAGGTGCACGCCTATGACAAACGCCACCTGTTCCGCATGGCCGGCGAACACCTGCACTACCAGGCCGGCAACCGGCGTGAAATCTTCGAGTGGCGCGGCTGGCGCATCCTGCCGCAGATCTGCTACGACCTGCGTTTCCCGGTTTGGGCGCGCTATCAGCAGGATTACGATCTGGCGCTGTACGTCGCCAACTGGCCGGCGCCGCGCAGCAGCCATTGGCAAACGCTGCTGGCGGCGCGGGCGATTGAAAATCAGGTGTATGTGGCGGGCTGCAACCGGGTGGGCGAAGATCCCAACGGCCTGAACTACAGCGGAGACAGCTTGATCATCAGCCCTCAGGGCGAGATCCTGGCGGATGCGGAGCCCGGCGCGGCCACGCGGTTGGACGCCGAGCTGTCGCTGGAAACCCTGCAGAGTTACCGCAGCGCCTTCCCGGCCTGGCGCGATGCCGACAGCTTTCTGCGTTTAGACTGATTCCCCCTTCTCCCAGCCGGCGATCATCAGGCAATAGGCCCGGATCGCCAGCGCCACGTCCGCCGGCCGCACCGCTTCGTCAGGATGATGACTGACGCCGCCGGCGCAACGCACGAACAGCATGCCGACCGGCCAGTGCGCCGCCACGGCGATGGCATCGTGACCGGCGCCGCTCGGCAGCGCCAGGCCGCGCCCCTGTACCTGCTCGACGGCCGCCTGCCAACGGTGCTGCAGCTCCGCGTCGCAGGCGGTGACGTCAATGCGGTAAAACTCTTCACTGGCGAAGCGTACTCCGCGGCGTACGCAGATCGCCTGCGCCTGCGCCAGCAACGCCGACAATAGCGCCGCCAGTTGCGCATCCTGCGGGCCACGGACGTCGAGCGTCAATCGCACTTCGCCGGGGATCACGTTGACCGCGCCCGGCAGGCATTCAATACACCCCACGGTGGCCACCAAATGCGGATCGGCGGCGCGGGTCAGCGTTTCGACCGCCATCATCCATTCCGCCGCGGCCGCCAACGCGTCTTTGCGCTGCCCCATCGGCACCGTGCCGGCGTGGCCCGCCTCACCGTTGAAAGTGCAGGTAAGCCGGCGCGCGCCATTGATCGCCGTCACCACGCCCAGCGCCAAATCGGCTGCCTCCAGACACGGGCCCTGTTCGATATGCAATTCGAGATAGGCGCGAATTTCGTTTGGCGCGCGACGCGCCTGCGCAATCGCCGCCGGATCCAGCCCAAAGTCGCGCATGGCCTGTGCCACGCTGATGCCGTCGGCGTCGGTGCACGCCAGCCACTCTGCGGGCCACTGGCCGGTCAGGCCGCGGCTGCCGAGCAGCGTGACGCCAAAGCGCGCGCCCTCTTCGTCGGCAAAGCCGATCACCTCCAGCGCCAGCGGCAATCGACGCCCCTGGCGGTAATAGTGCGCCACCGTTTCCAGCGCCGTGAGCACGCCGAGCATGCCGTCATAGCGCCCGGCGTTGCGCACCGTGTCCAGATGCGAACCGAGCAGCAGCGCGGGGGCAGCGGGCGTGAGCCCTTCATAACGGCCGCAGATATTACCGACGCTGTCCTGCCAAACCTGCATCCCGCTCTCGCGCATCCACTCTCCGACCAGACGATTGGCGCGCCGATGTTCAGCAGAGAGATAAAGACGCGTCAGCCGATCGGGCTCTGCGCTGATCGCCGCCAGCTCGTCACAGCGCGCCATCACCCGTGCGGCAGCCTGCTGCGCCTCCACCGGCGTCATCCACGCTTGCCTGCGTCATAAACGTTCCAGGCGGCCTGCAACGCCTCGCCCTGCTTGCTGGCGAAGCCGAGACGATTCAACACCGCCTCCAGCGCCGCCAGGGTTTGCAGCACGCAATCCTTGCGCGCGTTGTAGCCCATGGTGCCGATGCGCCAGATCTTGCCCTGCAGCGGGCCGAACGAGGTGCCGATTTCGATGGCGAAGTCGTTCAGCATCATCTGCCGCACCTGTTCGCCGTGCACCTGCGGCGGGATCATCACGCCGAGCACGTTGTTCATGCGGTGATCGAGATCGCCGAACACCGCCAGCCCCATGCCCCGGATGCCCGCCAGCATTGCCGCGCCGTGCAGCCGGTGGCGAGCGATGGCGTGATCCAGCCCTTCTTCGAGGATCACTCGCGCGCATTCTCGCGCCGCGAACAGCATGCTGGTGGCTTCGGTATGGTGATTGAGACGCTCCGGCCCCCAATAATCCATGATCATGCCGAGGTCGAAATAGTTGGAGTAGATCATCTCGTCGTCGCCGTCGGCATGCTCGGCGGTACGGATCCCCTCCTCCACGCATTTACGGCGGCGCACAATCTCTTCAAACTGCGGGCTGAGAGTGACCGGCGAACTGCCGGAGGGGCCGCCCAGGCACTTCTGCAGCCCGGCGGAGACCGCATCCAGCCCCCAGGCATCGGTCTCCAACGGGTTGCCGCCGAAGGAAGCCGTTGCGTCGGTATAGAACAGCACGCCGTGGCGGCGGCAGATATCGCCCAGCTCATGCAGCGGCTGCAGCATGGTGGTGGAGGTGTCGCCCTGCACCGTCAGCAGCAGGCGCGGACGCACTCGCTTAATCGCGTCTTCGATGCGATCGGCGCTGAACACCTCGCCCCACGGTACCTCGATCGTGTGTACCTCGGCACGGCAGCGGCGGGCAATCTCGCACAGCAGATGCCCGAAACGGCCGAAGACCGGCACCAACACCTTATCGCCCGGCCGAATAGCGGAAACCAGCACCGCTTCGATGCCGGCGCGCGAGGTGCCGTCCACCAGCATCGTCCAGCGGTTTTCGGTGCGGAACAGCGCGCGGTACAGCGCCATGACCTGATTCATATAGCCGGTCATCGCCGGATCGTACTGGCCGATCAGCTGGCTCGACATGGCGCGCAGTACGCGCGGATCGGCGTTGATCGGCCCCGGCCCCATCAGCAGGCGCGCCGGCGGGTTAATCTGATCGAATTGCGAGATATCCAACATGTTCATTCCCTGTCAGCTTAGTAAGTTATTGAGTTATGCCTTCAGCGTCGACATGACGTTTGTTTGCTGCCCAATAGCCTACTCCCGATAGGAATTCAGTTGAAACAAAAGATTCTTATAACCAATAAATGAAACCAAAGTAACACAATGAGGTGACCGATCCGCCTTAAACGGCGGTAGGTGAAGGAAGGGAAATGACCTGCCGCGCTTAACGCAGCTCCAGTTCGTCCAGCGCCAGGAACAGTTCGGCGACGTGATGAATACGCTGCCGCCCCTGAGCCAGCCGCTCATGCAGCAACGCATTGCTGAGCAGGCTGGCCAGGCTCATGGCAGCGGCATAGCTGTCGAACGCCGACACGCTGTCGAGCGGCACGGTCAAGTGCCAGTTGGCCAACGGAAACAGCGCCTGCGCCTGCGGCTCGCAGATCAGCAGCGTCGGTACTCCGCGACTTTGCAACAGCGTCAGCACCGCCTTTATCTGACGCGGCCGGCGACGGAACGCCACCACCACCGCCATGTCCTGCGGCGTCAGCCCCGCCAGATCTTCCGCCAGCGTCTGCCCCGGCTGCGGCGCCAGCAGCACCTGTTCACGCACCTGCATCAGCTGCTGGCGCAGGTGCATCGCCACCGGATAGCTGTTGCGCAGCCCCAGCAGCAGTACGCCTCGCGCCTGCGTCAGTGCGGCGATCGCCGCGCTGAACTGTACCGCATCGATCTGCTTTACCCAGCGGGTGAGGTTGGCCATTTCCTGCTTACAGTGCCGCGCCAACAGCGTATCGCCCTGCACCGCATCGCGGCTGTCGGTCAGCGGCATGCCGCTCTGGCGCAGGGTGCGCAGCTCATCGCGCATGGCGCGGTAGTTGGGGTAGCCCAGCCGTTTGAACAAGCGGCTGACCGTGGCTTTGGAAACGCCGCTCAGGCGCGCCAGCTCGGCGCTGTTGTAACCGATCAAATCGTCATAGTGATCGAAGATGAAGTCGGCCACCCGCTGCTCCTGCGGCGTCAGCTGTGGGTAGTCGCGGCGCAGGCGTTCGTCGAACCGTTGCATTATCGTTCTCGCTGTAACCTTCGTTTCAGCGGAACATAACACGGTCGAACTACCCGCTGGCAAGCGATTATTCGTGGGTGGGAAATGGCAGCGGCATGCCCTTCTCCCGCGTCAATGCCGGAAAAGGGCCGCGCGTTCAGCACCAATAGGCCATGAAGTTGACGGTAGCGCGATCCAAATCGCGTTCGCCGATCAGATAACGCCGCAGCGTTTTCACCGTGGAAGACTCGGCCGCCACCCAAGCATAAAAAGCGTTACCGCCGGCCGCCCGCTCCCACAACACCTCATCGCTCAGGCTGCTTTCCGCCAGGGACTGCGCCTGCGCGCACGCCGACGCGGGAATGTCGACCCGCTGGCGCACCGCCTCCACCAGCAGCGTGCCGTGTGCCAGTTGGTGCCCTACGTCGCGCGGTAGCCAGTAAACCTCAGCGAACGGGAAACGGGCCAAATCCAGGCAATCCCCCGCCACCGGCACCTCGAAGAATGCCTGCACCCGCGGCGGATTGGCCTGCTGCGCCAGCTGCTCCAGAATACCCATCGCCGCCGGCACCGCCGTCTCATCGGCGATCAACAGCGCCTGCTGCAACTGCGCCGGCGGCACCCATTCGTAGCCGCCGCTGTCACCGTCGAAGTCAGCGTTGGGGGCGACCGTCTGAAGGGCGTCACCCGGCTCGGCGTGGGTCGCCCAGGCGGAGGCTGGGCCGTTCACGCCATGCAGCACGAATTCGACGTCCATCTGATTCTGCTCACGGCGCAGCGCACGCAGCGTGTAGGTGCGCATCACCGGACGCTGTTCTTTGGGGATCGCCATGTAATCGCCGTACCAGTCCGGGCCGTTGACCAACTGCGGGATCTTGCCGTCCGCCGCCGGGAACAACAGTTTGATGCGCTGATCCGGCGCTTCCAGCTTCATCCGATGAATATCCGCACCTTCAAACACGCAGCGCACCAGCGAAGGTGAAATCAGCGTTTTACTTTTCAAGGTGATATCAAAAATTCTGTAGCTGGCGGACATGTTCTCGATTCTCCGGCAACGCTGTCGCTTGTGCGTATGGCCGATCGGCTGCCGTGTTGACGGCGTGGGGTGCTCGATCGTGCAGCGGGTAAAATGTTAATAAAACTAATTAATTACGTTAATGTATCGCAAAAAATCATATCATGATTTTATTGATAACAAGAAACGTTATTGATAAAAGAATCATTCTCAAAAATAGAGTAATAACAATATCACCTGGGAAATAACGATGAAACGCAAACACCTTTGGGTATTGAACCCTTGTCTGCTGGCAATGCTTGCGCCGGCGGCTTGGGCAGAAGATCAGAAAGCCGGCAACGAAGAGCAGTTGGTGGTCTCCGCCAGCCGTTCGCACCGCAGCGTGGCGGAAATGGCGCAGACCACTTGGGTCATCGAAAGCCAGGAGATTGAACAGCAGGTTCAGGGCGGTAAAGAGATCAAAGACATGTTGGCGCAGCTGATCCCCGGCATGGACGTCAGCGGCCAGGGCCGCACCAACTATGGTATGAATATGCGCGGCCGTTCGATGATGGTGATGATCGACGGCGTACGCCTGAATTCATCGCGCAGCGACAGCCGCCAGTTGGATTCGATCGATCCGTTCAATATCGATCATATTGAGGTGATTTCCGGCGCGACTTCGCTGTACGGCGGTGGCAGCACCGGCGGCCTGATCAACATCGTCACCAAAAAGGGGCAACGGGAACAGCAGGTCGAGTTGCAGATCGGCGGTAAAACCGGCTTTGGCGGCCATAACGATCACGACGAGAACGTGGCGGCGGCGGTCAGCGGCGGCAACGACAATGCCTCGGGGCGCCTGTCCGTTTCTTACCAGCGCTATGGCGGCTGGTACGACGGCAAAGGCAATGAGGTACTGATCGACAATACCCAAACCGGCCTGCAGTATTCCGATCGCCTTGACGTGATGGGCACCGGCACCCTCAACATCGACGATCATCAACAGCTGCAGCTGACCACCCAATACTACAAAAGCCAATCCGACGGCGACCACGGCCTGTTCCTGGGGGAAAACTTCGCGGCGGTGACGGGCGGCGCCAAGGCATACAACAGCGGCAACTTAAATTCCGACCGCATCCCCGGCACCGAACGCCATCTGATCAACCTGCAGTATTCCAACACCGATTTCCTTGGCCAGGATTTGGTGGCGCAGGTCTACTACCGCGACGAAACCTTGACCTTCTACCCATTCCCGACGCTGGCGGGCAAAGCGCCGGACTATTACGTCAGCAGCATTGGCGCTTCGCAGCAAAAAACCGATTTCTACGGCGGCAAGCTGACGTTAAACAGCAAGCCTGTCGATGCGCTGACGCTGACTTACGGCATCGACGCCGAGCATGAGAGCTTCAACGCCAACCAACAGTTTTTCAACCTGGCGAAGGCCCAACAGTCCGGCGGTATGACGCTGGAGAACGCTTACAGCACCGGCCGCTATCCGAGCTATACCACCAGCAACCTGGCGTCGTTCCTGCAGGCCAGCTACGATATCAACCCGATCTTCACCCTGAGCGGCGGCGTGCGTTACCAATACACCGAAAACAAGATTGACGACTTCGTCGGCTATAACCAACAGCAGGCGATCGCCACCGGCGCCGCGACTTCTGCCGACGCGATACCGGGAGGGAAAACCGACTACAACAACGCGCTGTTTAATGCCGGCCTGTTGGCGCACCTGACCGATCGCCAGCAAACCTGGTTCAACTTCTCTCAGGGCTTCGAGATCCCGGATCCGGGCAAATATTACGGCAACGGCACCTACGCGTTGAACGGCGGCCATTACCAGTTGCTGAAGAGCGTCAACGTCGGCGATTCCAAGCTGGAAGGCATCAAGGTCAATGCCTACGAGTTGGGCTGGCGCTATACCGGCGATAACCTCCGCACGCAAATCGCCGCCTACTACTCGCTGTCCGACAAGAGCATCGCCATCAACAAAACCGACATGACCATCAACGTCAATGCGGACAAGCGCCGCATCTACGGGGTGGAAGGCGCGGTGGATTATTTCTTTGAAGACAGCGACTGGAGCGCCGGCACCAACTTCAACGTTATCCGTTCCGAAACCAAGGTCAACGGCGAATGGAAGAAGTTGGTGGTGGATACCGCCAGCCCATCGAAAGTCACCGCTTATGTCGGCTGGGCGCCGGGCGACTGGAATCTGCGCTTACAGTCGCAGCAAACCTTCGACGTGTCGGACGACGGCGATTACACCAAGGCCAACTCCACTCAGGGCCGCAAGATCGATGGCTACAACACCCTCGATTTTCTCGGCAGCTATAGCCTGCCGGTGGGGAAAATCAGCTTCAGCGTGGAAAACCTGCTGGACAAGCAGTACACCACCGTTTGGGGCCAACGCGCGCCGATCCTGTACAGCCCGACCTACGGCTCGCCTGAGCTGTACAGCTATAAAGGCCGCGGACGCACCTTCGGTTTGAACTACTCGGTGTTGTTCTGAGGAATAAGGGGCCGGTCCGCCGGTCCCTTTTATTGGGCCGCACCGTTTTTCAGAGAGCAGAAACGACAAAGCCCCGAGTTATCGCTAACTCAGGGCTTCTGAATAGTGGCGGAACGGACGGGGCTCGAACCCGCGACCCCCTGCGTGACAGGCAGGTATTCTAACCAACTGAACTACCGCTCCGCGCCATTCCCTCTTGCGGGGGAACGAGGCGCATATTACGGACGCCTCTCGGTTCCGTCAACGCCTTTTTCTCACCAAATGAACCGTTTGCACAGTTTTTCAACGAAGCTTCATCCGGTGCGTTTTTTTCGTGCAAAAATGCCGTTACTCCTACTCCGCCGGCGCACCGCGCCACAGGCAACTGCCGCCCTTTTTCGCCACCAGATCCAGACGCGCCTCGTGCGCCTTCACTTCTTCGTCGCTGGCGTAGACCACTTTCATCGCCGTCGCCGGGCGGACGATGCGCTGAATTTCTTGCGCGGCGTCGTTTTGCTGGGTATCACCCTCCATCTGGAACGCTATCGAGGTCTGACCGCCGGTCATCGCCAGATAAACTTCCGCCAAGATCTCGGCATCGAGCAATGCGCCGTGTAGCGTACGCTTGCTGTTGTCTATCTCATAACGGCTGCACAAGGCATCGAGGTTGTTGCGCTTGCCCGGGAACAGGCGACGCGCCATCAGCAGGCTGTCGGTGATGGTGCAGAAGGTCTCGGTCTTCGGGATGCCCTGCTGCAACATGCGGAATTCGTGATCCATAAAGCCGATATCGAACGCCGCGTTATGGATCACCAGCTCGCCGCCGCGGATGAAGTCGAGGAATTCCTCGGCAACCTGATCGAAGGTCGGCTTGTCGACCAGGAAATCGTCGCTGATGCCGTGTACGCCGTAGGCTTCCGGATCCACCAGCCGATCCGGCTTGATGTAAACGTGGAAATTGCGCCCGGTCAGGCGGCGGTTAATCACCTCCACCGCACCGATTTCGATGATGCGGTGCCCTTCGTAGTGCACCCCAAGCTTGTTCATACCGGTGGTTTCGGTATCGAGGACAATCTGTCTGGTGGTTGTAGAGATCATATTGCAGTGCTCGCAGCGCTCGTTTATGTCAGACTTGGCTTTTAAAAACTGATAGGAAGAGTCTACCAGAGATGCTCAAACAGGTAGAAATTTTCACCGACGGCTCCTGCCTTGGCAACCCCGGCCCCGGTGGCTACGGTGCGATATTACGCTATAAGCAGACGGAAAAAACCTTCAGCGAGGGTTTTCGTCTGACCACCAATAACCGCATGGAAATGATGGCGGCGATCGTGGCGCTGGAAGCGCTGACCGTGCCCTGCGCCGTGACGCTCAGTACCGACAGCCAGTATGTGCGTCAGGGCATCACCAGTTGGATCCATAACTGGAAGAAGCGCGGCTGGAAAACCGCCGACAAAAAGCCGGTCAAGAATGTCGATCTGTGGCAGCGGTTGGATCAGGCCATTCAGCGCCACGAGGTGAGATGGGAATGGGTCAAGGGCCACGCCGGCCACCCGGAAAACGAACGTTGTGACGTATTGGCGCGCGAAGCGGCCGGTAAGCCGACACAGGAAGACGTCGGTTACCAACCGGAAGCCTAAGGCAGTTTGCGATAGCTCTTGGTCGCGCCCACCGCGCGGCTGAGAGACGGTTTTCTCGCCCCCAGTTTCATCGGCGTGGGCGTCAGCGGCAAAGTGCGTTTACGCGCCACAATCACGCTCATGCAGCCCAGCGCCGGCAAATGGGTGCATAAAAACTTGCCGCCCTGGCGATGCCACGGCAGCACGTGAAAACGCGCCTGGTGCAGCACCTCATAATTCAGCAGGCTAAGCCAATCCAGCAACCGCATCTGGGTAAACATGCGGCTGACATAGGGCTGACGGCGACGCAATCCGGGCACCAGCTTACCCAATCCCAGCAGGCTGAACGGATTGAAGCTACTGATAACCACCCAGCCGTCGTCGATCAACACCCTGTCGACTTCACGCAGCATGCGGTGCGGATCGTCTGCATAGGACAGCGTATGCGCCAACAGGCAGGCATCCACCGACTTGGCGGCAAACGGCAGTTGATAAGCATCGGCGATCACCTGCAGCCCTTCTCCCTCCAGCCCTACGTTGACCTGATGGGAAATCGCGCACTTGTCCGTGGCCAGCTCGGCGCTGAGCATGCCCATCTTCAGCAGATGGAAACCGAACAGCTTTGGCCACCAGGGTTGCAACTGCCGCTCGAGCGCTTCACGATAATACTCCCCCCACGGCAGCTCGGCCCAGGACTGCGGGCCGGTGAGCTTTTGTAGAGTATGGGCTGGTTTCATGATTTATTATCTTCTTTCAAGCCGTTGCCAACGAGAGGTACACCATGAATCTTATCAGCATTCCCGCCTTCCAGGACAATTACATTTGGTTATTGGATGACCGACAGGGGCGCTGCATTATCGTCGATCCGGGTGAGGCGCAGCCGGTGCTCGAAGCGCTGCAGCGCCTGCAGCTGGTGCCGGCGGCGATCCTGCTGACCCACCATCATCACGATCACGTCGGCGGCGTGGCGCAGATCGTGGCCCAGTATCCCGGCATGGCTGTCTATGGGCCGCAAGAAACCGCTGACAAAGGCGCCAATCACATCGTCCGCGACGGCGACACCTTTAACATCGATGGGCGCCAGTTCAGGACTTTCGCCGTCCCCGGCCATACATTGGGCCATGTGGCATTCTATAGTGCCCCTTATCTGTTCTGCGGCGACACAATTTTTTCCGCCGGCTGCGGCAGACTGTTTGAAGGCACCGCCAAACAAATGTACGACTCATTTCAACAACTCGCGCAACTTCCCGATAACACCTTAATTTGCTGCGCGCATGAATATACTCTTTCAAATCTTAAGTTTGCGCGGGCTATTTTGCCGGAAGATCGAGAGATTGAAACATATCAACAACATGTTGAAGCGTTAAGGGCAAAAGGCCAAGCCAGTGTGCCGACCACATTGCAATTAGAGCGCAAAATTAACCTGTTTTTACGTTGCCATGACACTGATTTACAAAAGAAATTAGGCTTTAATTCACCACCAGAAAGCCTTCATTCAGTTTTTTCTGAATTACGCCTGCGGAAAGATAACTTCTAAGCTTTTAGTTGTGTTATTTGGCGAAGCAAAGTATTATTGCTCGTCTTTTAAGCAACTACATTGACACACACATGAAGGCTAAAGCGATATTTCTCGCCTCAGTCTTGCTAGTGGGTTGCCAGTCGTCCAGGCAGGACGCACCGGCGCCAGAACAGCATGCACAGAGTTTGTCTTCGGCTGGTCAAGATGGTGAAGCAGGAGAGTACACAGCAAATGGCCGAGCGAGCTCGGCGCGGTGGTTGGATAACAACAGTCCCGCCGCGCAACAGGACCTGTGGAACTTCATTAGCGACGAGCTGAAGATGGAGGTTCCGGAAAATTCCCGGATCCGTGATCAGAAAAGAAAGTACTTAAAAAGTAAGAGCTATCTCCACGATGTAACATTACGGGCAGAGCCGTACATGTACTGGATAGTCGGGCAGATTAAGAAACGTAATATGCCGATGGAACTGGTACTGCTACCCATAGTGGAGAGCGCTTTTGACCCACACGCCACGTCAAGTGCCAACGCCGCAGGGCTATGGCAAATCGTGCCGCAAACGGGTCGCAATTATGGTTTGAAAAACAATCAGTGGTATGACGGTCGACGCGATGTCGTCGCCTCGACAACCGCTGCGCTGAACATGATGCAACGCTTGAACCGCATGTTTAACGGCGACTGGTTACTGACCGTAGCCGCCTATAACAGTGGTGAAGGCCGCGTGATGCAAGCGGTGAAGGCAAACAAACGCCAGGGTAAGCCAACCAATTTCTGGGCACTGTCGCTTCCGCGTGAAACGTCAATCTATGTCCCGAAAATGCTGGCGCTGAGCGACATCATCAAGAACAGCAAGAAGTACGGCGTGAAACTCCCGAAAACGGATGAAACCCGTGCACTGGCGCGTATCGATGTCGGGCAGCAGATCCAGCTGACTCAGGCGGCTGAGATGGCGGGGCTTTCAGTCACCAAGATGAAAGCGTATAACCCAGGCTACAAAAAAGGCGTTACGGCACCCAACGGGCCCCATTACATCATGGTTCCCAAAGGACATGCCGAGCAACTGAAAGACTCGCTGGCCGATGGCCAGATCGCCGTGACTCAGCCAACGACGCAGTTGGCGAAGAACAGCGGTTTGACCGGTGGCAGCTCGTATAAAGTGCGCTCCGGCGACACCTTATCGGGCATTGCCAAGCGGCTGAACGTTAAGACCAGCGATTTGCAGAGTTGGAACAACTTACGCGCCAAGAGCGCCATAAAAGTTGGGCAAACCCTGCAAGTGGCCAGCAATACTGGCAGTAATAGCAGTATCACCTATCAGGTTCGTAAAGGGGATTCGCTTGCCAGTATCGCACGTCGTCACGGCGTCGATATTAACGACGTGATGCGTTGGAATTCAACGCTCGGTAAAGGCAACAGCCTTCAACCCGGTCTGAAGTTGACCCTGTTTGTCGGCAACAAGCTGACGCCGGACACCTAAGTTTCGGCACAAAAAAAGCACCCCTCGGGGTGCTTTTTTATTACCTGTGATTCACCAGACGGGGGAGTCTTTTTCCGGGTGGAACTCCACCAACAGCGGATTGTGATCCGACGCGCTGGTCACCAGTACCGACGCCTCTACAACCCCAAGATTACGGTAAAACACGAAGTCCAACGGACGGCCAAAGGCCTTACGGCGGTGATCGTCGGCGAAACTCACTTCGCGCAGCGCCATCTCGCCGGCGAAGTCATACAAGGCATTGATACGTTTGCGGCTCCAGGCGTTAAAGTCCCCGGCCATGATCACCGGCCCCCGGTGGCTGGCGATCTGCTCGCCGATCGGCCCCAGCTGTTTGCTGTAGACGTCGACTCCCAGGCTAAAGTTCACCGCATGGATGTTCACCACCATCAACAACTCGCCGTTGTACAGCGGATAAACGGTGATCAGGGCCGACTTGGACAGCCGCAGCAGCGGCTCTCGCTCGCGCAGCGGGCAGCAGTAAACCGGATGAGCGGCCGCCAGCGTCATCACGCCGGAAGGGTGCTGCGGCAGCACAAAGGCCGGCACCTGATCGGCCGCCAAATAGTTGGCGGTCGCGTAGCTCACCAGCTCCGGCGTGGTTTGCGCCTCTTGCAACAGCACCAGCTGCGCATCTTTGCCATGATTTTTCAGCACCGAAAGCCAGTCGGCTCGCTGCTGTTTGAAAATATTCCACACCATAACGCGCAAGGCGCCGGTCGTCGGCAGCGCCGCCCCTGGCGGCAACGGCTGGTTAACGGCGCCAGGAAAGATTCGCTCAACTGGCTGTCCTGCAACATACCTCATTGCATAAGTTCGTTTCGGCACGCGATTCGCCTATTACCCATTAGCATGAAACTGGCGATGAAGACTTCGCCAACGGTGAATTGATTATACGCCTGCCCCGCACAGAGGGCATGGCTTTTACAGGCATAACCTTTTCAGTTATAGGGGCCGTCTGCGGCGATTTCAATCTTCTGAGGGTATAGCTGTGTAAAGGTGGTGCAGCAGAGGTGAAAAATGCGAAAGGGCCAGCAAAATGCAAACGGGGAAACAGGAATATGCGCAATCACGTTCATGTGGGTGACGAGGATGCTCCGACGTGCTTAAATGACTAAATCGCTAAAAATTTAGAATAGAGCTTGCCTGTGGAGCAAAAATGAAAGCGAATTCGGACGAGCTTATCACCTTCGTTACCGTAGTGGAAAGCGGCAGCTTCAGCCGGGCGGCGGAGCGCCTGCAGCAGGCCAACTCCGTGGTCAGTCGGACGGTAAAAAAGCTGGAGAGCAAGCTGGGGGTAACCCTGCTCAACCGCACGACACGCCAAATCAGCCTGACCCAAGAAGGCGAAAACTACTTTCGGCAGGTGCAGAAAGTATTGAGCGATATGGCCGCAGCGGAAAATGCGTTGATGGAAAGCCGTCAACGCCCGCAGGGGCTGCTGCGCGTCGATGCCGCAACGCCGGTCGTCTTGCATCTGTTGACGCCGCTGGTCGCCGAGTTTCGTGAACGCTATCCGGAAATGTCGCTATCGCTGGTCTCTTCGGAAAACTTCATCAATTTGATCGAACGAAAAGTGGATATCGCCATACGCGTCGGCGAGCTGACGGACTCTACGCTGAAAGCGCGCAAGCTGATGGCCAGCTATCGGCGCATCCTGGCCTCCCCCGCCTACCTGACGCAGTATGGCGCACCAAAGACGGTAGCCGATCTGGAGCACCATTGCTGCATCGGCTTCAACGATCTGCCCAACCTGAACCGCTGGCCGCTGACCTGTGCCGATGGTCGACAACTGGAGATCGTTCCAGGTCTGACTACCAACAGCGGCGAAACCCAGCGCCACCTGTGCCTGCACGGCAACGGCATCGCCTGCCTATCGGACTTTATGAGTGATGAAGACGTCAAACGCGGAGACCTGGTCCCCCTTCTACTGGAAGACACGTTGCCACTCGAAATGCCGATCAACGCGGTGTACTACAGCGATAGCGCCGTCAGTAACCGCCTGCGCAGTTTTATCGATTTTATCAGCGATCGGCTAAAGCGATAAAAAAGGCGCCCTCTTGGGCGCCTGACGTCGTGATGTCCAGAGATTAATCCCAGTTGGGTGCCAGACCTTCCGGGCTGACCAATCGGCCGTTGCTTTCAAGCGCCGCAATCTGCGCCATATCGTCGTCACTCAGCGCCAGCTGCTGTGCCAACAGGTTGCTTTTCAGGTTTTCACGCTTGGTCGAGGAAGGGATCACCGCATAGCCCAGCTTCAACGCCCAGGCTAAAACCACCTGTGCAGGCGTCGCATTGTGACGTGCGGCGATGCTTTTGATCGTCTCATCCTGCAACGCTTTGCCATACGCCAGCGTCATATAAGAGGTGATGGCAATACCATGCTGCCGTGCGAACGCCACCACTTTTTCATTCTGCAAGAACGGTGACAGCTCAATCTGATTAGTCGCTATCTGATCGGCGCCGACCGAGTCAATCGCCTGCTGCATCAGATCGACCGTGAAATTGGATACCCCTATTTGACGGGTCAGCCCCAAGCGCTTGGCTTCCAGCAGTTCAGCCATAAACTCCGCGACAGGCACCTCATCATTTGGCGATGGCCAGTGAATCAGCGTCAGATCGACATATGAGGTCTGCAGCTTGACCAGGCTGTCTCGCAGGCTGGGAATTAATGCACCCTTTGCCAGATTCGCGATCCAAATCTTGGTCGTGATGAACAACTCGTCACGCGGCACACCGCTGGCGGCGATAGCCTGGCCGACGGCCGCTTCGTTTTCATAGATCTGTGCGGTATCGATAGCCCGATAGCCCAGTTCCAGCGCCGTGCTTACCGAGTCGATAACGACCTGATCCTGAAGGCGGAAAGTACCTAAACCAAATGCAGGAATGCTCACAATGTTTACTCTCTCATTAGTGGATAAATAGCGATGCAAGAGAGTATGGCAATATTTTTAGTGAGCAAAAACGCCAGGTTCGGCATAATACTTTTGACCAGCAGGCAACAATATTGAGAAAAAGCGGCAGGAGCGGTGGCAAATTCGACGATATTTCGTGAATTTTGCATATGAAAAAGCCCTGAGTCTCTGACTCAGGGCTTATCAATTAAGTGGCGGAACGGACGGGGCTCGAACCCGCGACCCCCTGCGTGACAGGCAGGTATTCTAACCAACTGAACTACCGCTCCACCGATTCTTTTACGTCGCATCTCTCGATGCCGGCAAATTCGCGCTCTGCGATTTGCGCATTACCAGTCGTCACACTGATAACGTTTATTTGATGCCTGGCAGTGTCCTACTCTCGCATGGGGAGACCCCACACTACCATCGGCGCTACGGCGTTTCACTTCTGAGTTCGGCATGGGGTCAGGTGGGACCACCGCGCTATTGCCGCCAGGCAAATTCTGTTTCATTCCAACCGCTTCACTCTCGTGTCGCCATCAGAACCAATCTGTAAACAAGCTGAATATTGTCTCGGTCTCACCAAAACACCTTCGGTGTTGTAAGGTTAAGCCTCACGGATCATTAGTACTGGTTAGCTCAATGCATCGCTGCACTTACACACCCAGCCTATCAACGTCTTAGTCTTAAACGTTCCTTCAGGGGCCTTAAAGGCCCAGGGAAGACTCATCTTGAGGCAAGTTTCGCGCTTAGATGCTTTCAGCGCTTATCTTTTCCGCACTTAGCTACCGGGCAATGCCATTGGCATGACAACCCGAACACCAGTGGTGCGTTCACTCCGGTCCTCTCGTACTAGGAGCAACCCCTCTCAATCTTCCAACGCCCACGGCAGATAGGGACCGAACTGTCTCACGACGTTCTAAACCCAGCTCGCGTACCACTTTAAATGGCGAACAGCCATACCCTTGGGACCTACTTCAGCCCCAGGATGTGATGAGCCGACATCGAGGTGCCAAACACCGCCGTCGATATGAACTCTTGGGCGGTATCAGCCTGTTATCCCCGGAGTACCTTTTATCCGTTGAGCGATGGCCCTTCCATTCAGAACCACCGGATCACTAAGACCTACTTTCGTACCTGCTCGAGCCGTCACTCTCGCAGTCAAGCTAGCTTATGCCTTTGCACTAACCTCACGATGTCCGACCGTGATTAGCTAACCTTCGTGCTCCTCCGTTACTCTTTGGGAGGAGACCGCCCCAGTCAAACTACCCACCAGACACTGTCCTCACCCCGGATCACGGGGCCGAGTTAGAACATCAAACATTAAAGGGTGGTATTTCAAGGATGGCTCCACGCAGACTGGCGTCCACGCTTCAAAGCCTCCCACCTATCCTACACATCAAGGCTCAATGTTCAGTGTCAAGCTATAGTAAAGGTTCACGGGGTCTTTCCGTCTTGCCGCGGGTACACTGCATCTTCACAGCGAGTTCAATTTCACTGAGTCTCGGGTGGAGACAGCCTGGCCATCATTACGCCATTCGTGCAGGTCGGAACTTACCCGACAAGGAATTTCGCTACCTTAGGACCGTTATAGTTACGGCCGCCGTTTACTGGGGCTTCGATCAAGAGCTTCGCCTTGCGGCTGACCCCATCAATTAACCTTCCAGCACCGGGCAGGCGTCACACCGTATACGTCCACTTTCGTGTTTGCACAGTGCTGTGTTTTTATTAAACAGTTGCAGCCAGCTGGTATCTTCGACTGGCTTCAGCTCCATCCGCAAGGGACTTCACCTACATGCCAGCGTGCCTTCTCCCGAAGTTACGGCACCATTTTGCCTAGTTCCTTCACCCGAGTTCTCTCAAGCGCCTTGGTATTCTCTACCTGACCACCTGTGTCGGTTTGGGGTACGATTTAATGTTACCTGATGCTTAGAGGCTTTTCCTGGAAGCAGGGCATCAACTACTTCTGCACCGTAGTGCATCGTCATCACGCCTCAGGGTTAGTATGCAACCGGATTTACCAGGTCACACCCCCTACACGCTTAAACCGGGACAACCGTCGCCCGGCTAGCCTAGCCTTCTCCGTCCCCCCTTCGCAGTAACACCAAGTACAGGAATATTAACCTGTTTCCCATCGACTACGCTTTTCAGCCTCGCCTTAGGGGTCGACTCACCCTGCCCCGATTAACGTTGGACAGGAACCCTTGGTCTTCCGGCGAGCGGGCTTTTCACCCGCTTTATCGTTACTTATGTCAGCATTCGCACTTCTGATACCTCCAGCAACCCTCACAGGCCACCTTCAACGGCTTACAGAACGCTCCCCTACCCAACAACGCCTAAGCGTCGCTGCCGCAGCTTCGGTGCATGGTTTAGCCCCGTTACATCTTCCGCGCAGGCCGACTCGACCAGTGAGCTATTACGCTTTCTTTAAATGATGGCTGCTTCTAAGCCAACATCCTGGCTGTCTATGCCTTCCCACATCGTTTCCCACTTAACCATGACTTTGGGACCTTAGCTGGCGGTCTGGGTTGTTTCCCTCTTCACGACGGACGTTAGCACCCGCCGTGTGTCTCCCGTGATAACATTCTTCGGTATTCGGAGTTTGCATCGGTTTGGTAAGCCGGGATGGCCCCCTAGCCGAAACAGTGCTCTACCCCCGAAGATGAGTTCACGAGGCGCTACCTAAATAGCTTTCGGGGAGAACCAGCTATCTCCCGGTTTGATTGGCCTTTCACCCCCAGCCACAAGTCATCCGCTAATTTTTCAACATTAGTCGGTTCGGTCCTCCAGTTAGTGTTACCCAACCTTCAACCTGCCCATGGCTAGATCACCGGGTTTCGGGTCTATACCTTGCAACTATTCGCCCAGTTAAGACTCGGTTTCCCTACGGCTCCCCTATACGGTTAACCTTGCTACAAAATATAAGTCGCTGACCCATTATACAAAAGGTACGCAGTCACACCACGAAGGTGCTCCCACTGCTTGTACGTACACGGTTTCAGGTTCTATTTCACTCCCCTCGCCGGGGTTCTTTTCGCCTTTCCCTCACGGTACTGGTTCACTATCGGTCAGTCAGGAGTATTTAGCCTTGGAGGATGGTCCCCCCATATTCAGACAGGATGTCACGTGTCCCGCCCTACTCATCGAACTCACGACCTGTGCATTTTAGTGTACGGGGCTATCACCCTTTGCTGCGCGACTTTCCAGACGCTTCCACTAACACACAAGCCGATTCAGGTTCTGGGCTCCTCCCCGTTCGCTCGCCGCTACTGGGGGAATCTCGGTTGATTTCTTTTCCTCGGGGTACTTAGATGTTTCAGTTCCCCCGGTTCGCCTCATGCCACTATGTATTCATGACATGATAGTGTGTCGAAACACACTGGGTTTCCCCATTCGGGTATCGCCGGTTGTAACGGTTCATATCACCTTACCGACGCTTTTCGCAGATTAGCACGCCCTTCATCGCCTCTGACTGCCTAGGCATCCACCGTGTACGCTTAGTCACTTAACCTCACAACCCGAAGATGTTTCCATCGTTCGCGCTGCAAACATTTGAGAGACTCTATGACAGGTTACTCTTTATCCCAGTACTTCTACGGAGGGATAAATTTCAGCCGTCATGTTTCAATTTTCAGCTTGTTCCAGATTGTTAAAGAGCAAAATACTTCGCAGCATACTGTTTCCAATATACTCTGAAGTATTGAAATACCGGACTATATGGTGGAGCTAAGCGGGATCGAACCGCTGACCTCCTGCGTGCAAGGCAGGCGCTCTCCCAGCTGAGCTATAGCCCCATACAGTCACGTGCAGTACCTTTTCCACTTCGAAGAAGTGGTAGGCCTGAGTGGACTTGAACCACCGACCTCACCCTTATCAGGGGTGCGCTCTAACCACCTGAGCTACAAGCCTATAAAGGTATTTCTGCTCGTTACTTTCTATCAGACAATCTGTGTGAGCACGCCACTCGAACTAATATCTTTAGGTAAGGAGGTGATCCAACCGCAGGTTCCCCTACGGTTACCTTGTTACGACTTCACCCCAGTCATGAATCACAAAGTGGTAAGCGCCCTCCCGAAGGTTAAGCTACCTACTTCTTTTGCAACCCACTCCCATGGTGTGACGGGCGGTGTGTACAAGGCCCGGGAACGTATTCACCGTAGCATTCTGATCTACGATTACTAGCGATTCCGACTTCATGGAGTCGAGTTGCAGACTCCAATCCGGACTACGACATACTTTATGAGGTCCGCTTGCTCTCGCGAGGTCGCTTCTCTTTGTATATGCCATTGTAGCACGTGTGTAGCCCTACTCGTAAGGGCCATGATGACTTGACGTCATCCCCACCTTCCTCCAGTTTATCACTGGCAGTCTCCTTTGAGTTCCCGGCCGAACCGCTGGCAACAAAGGATAAGGGTTGCGCTCGTTGCGGGACTTAACCCAACATTTCACAACACGAGCTGACGACAGCCATGCAGCACCTGTCTCAGAGTTCCCGAAGGCACCAATCCATCTCTGGAAAGTTCTCTGGATGTCAAGAGTAGGTAAGGTTCTTCGCGTTGCATCGAATTAAACCACATGCTCCACCGCTTGTGCGGGCCCCCGTCAATTCATTTGAGTTTTAACCTTGCGGCCGTACTCCCCAGGCGGTCGATTTAACGCGTTAGCTCCGGAAGCCACGCCTCAAGGGCACAACCTCCAAATCGACATCGTTTACAGCGTGGACTACCAGGGTATCTAATCCTGTTTGCTCCCCACGCTTTCGCACCTGAGCGTCAGTCTTCGTCCAGGGGGCCGCCTTCGCCACCGGTATTCCTCCAGATCTCTACGCATTTCACCGCTACACCTGGAATTCTACCCCCCTCTACGAGACTCTAGCTTGCCAGTTTCAAATGCAGTTCCCAGGTTGAGCCCGGGGATTTCACATCTGACTTAACAAACCGCCTGCGTGCGCTTTACGCCCAGTAATTCCGATTAACGCTTGCACCCTCCGTATTACCGCGGCTGCTGGCACGGAGTTAGCCGGTGCTTCTTCTGCGAGTAACGTCAATTGATGAACGTATTAAGTTCACCACCTTCCTCCTCGCTGAAAGTGCTTTACAACCCGAAGGCCTTCTTCACACACGCGGCATGGCTGCATCAGGCTTGCGCCCATTGTGCAATATTCCCCACTGCTGCCTCCCGTAGGAGTCTGGACCGTGTCTCAGTTCCAGTGTGGCTGGTCATCCTCTCAGACCAGCTAGGGATCGTCGCCTAGGTGAGCCATTACCCCACCTACTAGCTAATCCCATCTGGGCACATCTGATGGCAAGAGGCCCGAAGGTCCCCCTCTTTGGTCTTGCGACGTTATGCGGTATTAGCTACCGTTTCCAGTAGTTATCCCCCTCCATCAGGCAGTTTCCCAGACATTACTCACCCGTCCGCCGCTCGTCACCCAGGGAGCAAGCTCCCCTGTGCTACCGCTCGACTTGCATGTGTTAAGCCTGCCGCCAGCGTTCAATCTGAGCCATGATCAAACTCTTCAATTAAAAGCTTGATTTGCTTCCACTCGAGAAGCGATGCTCAAAGATTTACTGCATGAATTTTACTTCAGTTAGTCACTCTTCAAGACTTGATATTTTTTTGCATCCGAAGATGCTGGATATCGTCTTGTGGAGTGCCCACACAGATTGTCTGATAAATTGTTAAAGAGCAGTGCCGAGAAACTCATCGGCGCGGGCTGCGTATATTACGCTTTTCGCCCTGAGAGTCAAGCGTTTATTTCGCTTTCCTCTCGCTGACCCGGCGGCTTGTCAGTCGTTGTTCCCGGTCAGTGGAGGCGCATTATAGGGAGTTCTCGGCGGGCCGCAACCCCTAAATGCAAAAAACCTCTCAAGCGCTCAAATAATCACCCAAAATGCCTTTTTAGGATGTTTATTAGTCAAAAAACACCGGTTTTAGCACAGCAATAGCGGCAAACCCCGTAAATAGAGACAAACGAAGATAAAGAAAAGGGAGCGGTCACCCGCTCCCTTTCATCTTTATGACGCTCGATTGCCGTTATTGGCGTGCAACGATATGGTCGTTTTCCACATCCAGCGTCACCAGCTTGCCGGGGATCAGCTTACCGGACAGGATTTGCTGCGCCAGCGGGTTCTCGATCTCCTGCTGAATAGCGCGTTTCAACGGACGTGCACCATACACAGGGTCGTAACCGGTTTTGCTCAACAGCGCCAGGGCCGGTTCGGTCATGGTCACTTCGTAACCGCGCTCTTCCAAACGCTTGTACAGACGCGACAGCTGAATCTTGGCAATTGCAGCAATGTGTTTCTCGCCCAGCGGATGGAACACCACCACTTCGTCGATACGGTTGATGAACTCCGGACGGAAGTGGTGACTCACCATCTCCATCACCGACTCTTTCATCTGTGCGTAATTCATCTGACCGAAATGCTCCTGGATCAGATCGGAGCCCAGGTTGGACGTCATGATCACCACGGTATTGCGGAAATCGACGGTACGGCCTTGACCATCGGTCAGTCGGCCATCATCCAACACCTGTAACAGAATATTGAATACGTCCGGGTGCGCTTTCTCGACTTCATCCAGCAGAATCACCGAATAAGGCCGGCGGCGCACGGCCTCCGTGAGGTAACCGCCCTCTTCATAGCCGACATAACCCGGAGGCGCGCCAACCAGACGAGAAACGGAGTGTTTCTCCATAAACTCGGACATGTCGATACGCACCATGGCGTCGTCGCTGTCGAACAGGAACGAAGCCAGCGCTTTGCAGAGCTCGGTTTTCCCCACCCCGGTCGGGCCGAGGAACAGGAACGAACCGATCGGCCGGTTAGGATCAGACAACCCGGCGCGGCTGCGGCGGATAGCATTAGAAACCGCGCTGACCGCTTCGTCCTGGCCGATAACCCGCGAATGCAGCTCTTGCTCCAGGCGCAGCAACTTGTCGCGCTCCCCTTCCAGCATTCTGGCCACCGGGATCCCGGTCGCACGCGCCAGCACTTCGGCAATCTCCGCATCGGTCACCCGATTGCGCAGCAGTTTCATGCTCTTACCTTCGGCCTGCGTAGCGGCAGCAAGCTGTTTCTCCAGCTCAGGGATTTTGCCGTATTGCAGTTCTGACATCCGTCCCAGATCGCCGACGCGGCGCGCCTGCTCCAGGGTGATTTTGGCCTGCTCGAGTTCAGCCTTGATGTTCTGGGTGCCGGAGAGCGAGGCTTTTTCCGCTTTCCACTCTTCTTCCAGCTCCGAATATTCGCGCTCTTTCTGCCCCAGCTCATCGCTGAGCATGTCCAGGCGTTTCTTGCTGGCGTCGTCAGACTCTTTATTCAGCGCCTGCTGTTCCAGCTTCAACTGAATGATGCGGCGTTCAAGCCTGTCGAGAGACTCCGGCTTGGAGTCCATCTGCATGCGAATGCTGGACGCCGCTTCGTCGATCAGGTCGATAGCCTTGTCCGGCAATTGACGATCGGCGATATATCGGTGCGAAAGCGTTGCCGCCGCCACGATGGCCGGGTCGGTGATCTGCACGTGGTGGTGCAGCTCGTAACGCTCTTTCAGGCCGCGCAGGATAGCGATGGTGTCTTCCACGCTCGGCTCCGCCACATACACTTTCTGGAAACGACGTTCGAGGGCCGCATCCTTCTCTATATATTGGCGGTACTCATCCAGCGTGGTGGCACCGACGCAGTGCAGTTCGCCGCGCGCCAGCGCCGGCTTGAGCATGTTGCCCGCATCCATCGCGCCGTCCGCCTTACCGGCGCCGACCATGGTGTGCAGTTCGTCGATAAACAGGATAACGCTGCCTTCCTGCTTGGCCAGATCGTTGAGCACGCCTTTCAGTCGTTCTTCAAACTCGCCGCGGTATTTGGCGCCGGCGATCAAGGCCCCCATATCGAGAGACAGTACGCGCTTGTGCTTCAGCCCTTCCGGCACTTCGCCGTTGATGATGCGTTGCGCCAGGCCTTCGACGATGGCGGTTTTACCCACGCCAGGTTCGCCGATCAGCACCGGGTTGTTTTTGGTACGGCGTTGCAGCACCTGAATGGTGCGACGGATCTCTTCGTCACGGCCGATCACCGGGTCAAGTTTGCCCTGCTCGGCGCGTTCAGTCAGATCGATCGTGTATTTCTTCAATGCTTGCCGCTGGTCTTCGGCGCCTTGATCTTCCACGCTGTCACCGCCTCTCATTTGTTCAATGGCTTTGCTGATTTTGTCGGCCGTTGCGCCGGCCGCTTTTAACAAATCGGTCAACGAACCGCGGTCTTCCAGCACCGCAAGCACAAACAGCTCGGAAGAAATGAATTTATCCGCACGCTTCTGTGCCAGCTTGTCGCACAAGTTCAAAACGCGCACCAGCTCGTGAGACGGTTGAACGTCGCCACCGGTGCCTTCTACCTGCGGTAAACGGGACAGCGCCTGTTCGAGCTCGGTGCGCACGCGCCCGGCATCGATACCTGCGGAAGTTAAAAGTGGACGAACCGTGCCCCCTTCCTGATTGAGCAGGGCGCTCATCAGATGTAGCGGTTCAATAAACTGGTTGTCGTGCCCAAGGGCTAGTGACTGGGCATCGGCGAGGGCAAGCTGGAATTTGTTGGTAAGACGATCCAGACGCATAACACCTCCAAGATGGGTCGAAATTGCTACTGGAGATTAAATGAGGTCATCCCTCAAATTTTCAAGGTTATCTCGACGCTAAATTTTCGGTACAACGCCATGCGTCGTTGGATCGTCCTAATTCAATAGGTTATATCAGCCAGATTAAACTTGCCAGACGTCCGGTTATTCCATCGCGTCGATAGGAGAAAAAATGGCTCGTTTCGTTAACCGTGCAGCGGTCGCCGCCATAGATGGCCTGAACACCTGCACGCAACAAGCGTTGGCGAGCCAGCAAGTAGATATTAGCCAAAAACTTATCGCCGTGCGGCGTAAATGCCAACGCGGCTTCAGCATCTTCCGCCATGAAAGCGGTGCGCACCTCCGACCCGACCTCAAACTGCTGCGGACCGATCGCCGGCCCCAGCCAGGCGCTGATCTGGCCCGGCGCGGCGCTGAACGCCGCCACGGTTTGTTCCAGCACGCCGTGGCACAACCCACGCCAACCGGCGTGGGCGGCGGCCACTTCGTCGCCGTGCTGCGAACAGAACAGCACCGGCAGGCAATCCGCCGTCATCACTGCACACACCTGCCCCGGCACGTTGCTGTACACCGCATCCGCCCGCAGATCGGCGGGCGCTTGTCCCGTCAACGGCACCACGCGGGTACCGTGTACCTGCTCGAGCCATACCGGCATCTGTGGCAAGCCGGCGGCGGTAACCAGCCTTTCCCGATTGCACTTCACCGCTTGCTCCTCGTCACCGACGTGGGTGCCGAGGTTCAGCGAGTCATAAGGCGGCAGGCTGACGCCGCCGCCGCGCGTGGTGCTGCAAGCTTTAACGCCGGGAGGCAACGGCCAGTCGGGCAGAATGAGCGGGTTCATTACCAGTCCATCTGATCTTTGAATTCTTCGGTGTCTGCCTTCAGCGCGTTGATCAGATCGACCATGTCCTGCGGCAGCGGCGCATGCCACTCCATCTGGATGCCGCTGATCGGGTGGTACAAACGCAGCATGGTGGCGTGCAGCGCCTGACGGTCAAAGCCGCGCAGCGTGTTGATGAAGGTTTCCGAAGCGCCTTTCGGCGGACGTGGACGGCCGCCGTACAGCGGATCGCCCACCAGCGGATGGCTGATATAAGCCATGTGTACGCGGATCTGGTGAGTACGGCCGGTTTCCAGACGCAGACGCAGGCGGGTGTGTGCGCGGAAGTGCTCCATGATGCGGTAGTGCGTCACCGCCGGTTTACCCATCGGATGCACCGCCATGTGGGTGCGCTTGGTGGAGTGACGCGCGATTGGCTCTTCTACCGTGCCGCCGGCGGTCATGGTGCCGATCGCCACCGCTTCGTATTCACGGGTAATTTCACGCGCCTGCAGCGCTTCCACCAGCCGGGTTTGTGCCGGCACGGTTTTCGCCACCACCATCAGACCGGTGGTGTCTTTATCCAGACGGTGCACGATGCCGGCACGCGGCACGTCGGCGATTTCCGGGTAATGATACAGCAGCGCATTGAGCACCGTGCCGTCCGGGTTACCGGCGCCAGGGTGCACCACCAAATCGCGCGGCTTGTTGATCACCAGGATGTCGCTGTCTTCATAGACGATATCCAACGCGATATCCTGCGGCTCCCAACGCGCCTCTTCTTCAATCTGTGCATCGATGGCGACGGTCTCTCCGCCCAGCACCTTCTCTTTCGGTTTATTTGACGTTTTGCCATTGACCTGCACCCGATCGCCCAGGATCCACTCTTTTATGCGAGATCGTGAATAATCAGGGAACAATTCGGCCAAAGCCTGATCTAAACGTTGTCCGAGTTGAGATTCGGCCACCGTTGCGGTGAGTTGTACTTGTTGTGCCATATGCAGCTTCTTCGTTAACGTTGGGTTTTCACGGCGATGCCGTTTAATATAATGTGCTATTGTACCTGGTCTTTGTCGGGAGCTTAACGGACAGTCTCCCGGAATAACACCCTGAGGATAATCAAAACGTCATGACGCGTATGAAATATCTGGTGGCGGCAGCCACGTTGAGCCTGGCGCTGGCAGGTTGCTCCACATCCAAGGATGCGGTTCCCGACAACCCACCTTCGGAAATCTATGCTACCGCGCAGCAAAAGCTGCAGGACGGTAACTTCAAGGGCGCGATTACGCAACTCGAAGCGTTAGATAACCGCTATCCTTTCGGGCCGTATTCCCAGCAGGTCCAGCTGGATTTGATTTACGCCTACTATAAGGCCGCCGACTTGCCGATGGCTCAGGCATCCATCGATCGCTTCATGCGCCTGAACCCGACGCACCCGAACATCGATTACGTGATGTACATGCGCGGCCTGACCGACATGGCGCTTGATGACAGCGCACTGCAGGGCTTCTTCGGGGTTGACCGTTCAGATCGCGATCCTCAGCACGCTCGCGCTGCGTTCCGCGACTTCAGCCAGCTGATTCAGCAATACCCGAACAGCCAATACGCGACCGATGCCAACAAGCGTTTGGTGTATCTGAAAGACCGCTTGGCCAAGTATGAGCTTTCGGTGGCGGAATACTACACTAAACGCGGTGCTTACGTCGCGGTCGTTAATCGCGCCGAGCAGATGTTGCGTGAATTCCCGGATACCAAAGCGACGCACGACGTGTTGCCGCTGATGGAAAATGCCTACAAGCAGCTGCAGCTGAACGGCCAAGCTGACAAAGTGGCCAAAGTGATCGCCGCCAACCCGCAATAACCGCGCGTCGGCATCGGCAGAAAAACCAAACGGCAGCCTCGGCTGCCGTTTTCATTGGCGTCGACCGGGTTTTTACTGGGGAAATACACAAGTAAAAACACGGTGTTAGCTAACGCTCCTCACCGGTCAACTCATCGATAATGCGCCATCCGGCGGCAACTCTCAAGCATTAGATAACCAATTCAAATGCTGAATCACAGATTGAACTAACTTTGCAAAAAGTGACAAAAAATCGTGATTTACATCACGCATTTAAACAAAAAGCGGGGTATGCTGGATTCACCAAGACGGAAAGACAGAGAGGTAAGTTATATGACATTGAACATTACCAGCAAACAAATGGATATCACTCCCGCAATCCGCAATCACGTCGAAGACCGTCTCACCAAACTGGAAAAATGGCAGACCCAGCTGATAAACCCGCACATCGTCTTATCCAAAGAACCGCAGGGGTTTGTCGCCGACGCTACCATTACCACGCCGAACGGCCCGCTGGTCGCCAGCGCCAAACATGATGACATGTATACCGCCGTTAATGAGCTGATCGCCAAGCTGGAGCGCCAGCTGAACAAGGTGCAACACAAAGGTGAAGCGCGCCGCTGCAACGCCAGCGTGAAAGACATCGTGCCGGAAGTCACACCGGAAGAAGAATAACTGTCCGAGTCCGACTACGGTTACCGCATCAAACGCGCCCGAGGGCGCGTTTTTTGTCGGGTATTTTTGTTGACGGGGTAAAAGCCAGCGGTTACTTTAAAACCTGTTCGCATCAACCTTAGGTAGACCATGCTACGTACATCGTTTTTCTTCGCATTCTTTTTTACCTTCCCCTGACTGGGAGGCGTTTCGTCGTGTGAGAAAGAATGCGAAGACGAACAACAAGGCCTCCTGGAAACAGGGGGCTTTTTTTATGGCTGTTTTATAACGAATAAGAACTGAAGGCGGAAGCTGATTATGACTGACAACCCGTTATTGGTGCTGCGCGAGCGCATCAGCGCACTGGACTTGAAACTGTTGGCCCTGCTGGCGGAACGCCGTGAGCTGGCGATCGAAGTCGGCAAGACCAAGCTGCACTCTCACCGCCCGATCCGCGACAAAGAGCGCGAGCGCGATCTGCTGGATGCGCTGATCGCCGCCGCCAAGCCTTACGACCTGGACGGTTTCTACGTCACTCGCCTGTTCCAACTGATCATTGAAGACTCCGTTCTGACCCAACAAGCGCTGCTGCAGCACCAGCTCAATCCCGTCAGCCAGCACTCCGCCCGCATCGCCTTTCTCGGCCCGAAAGGCTCTTACTCGCATCTGGCGGCGCGCCAATACGCTGCCCGCCACTTCGATCAGCTGATTGAATGTGGCTGCCAGAAGTTTCAGGATATCTTCGCCCAGGTGGAAACCGGCCAGGCGGACTACGCGATTCTGCCGATCGAGAATACCAGCTCCGGCTCGATTAACGAGGTGTACGATCTGTTGCAGCACACCAGTCTGTCGATCGTCGGTGAACTGACCAACCCGATCAACCACTGCGTTCTGGTAGCCGGCGACAGCGATCTTAGCCAGATTGAAACCGTCTACAGTCATCCGCAGCCGTTCCAGCAGTGCAGCCAGTTCCTTAACCGTTTCCCACACTGGAAAATCGAATACACCGAAAGCACTGCAGCCGCGATGGAGAAAGTCGCCAAGCTGAATTCGCCGAAAGTGGCCGCGCTGGGCAGCGAAGCCGGTGGCGCGCTGTACGGTCTGCAGGTGTTGGAACACAACCTCGCCAACCAGCAGCAGAACATCACCCGCTTTATCGTCCTGGCGCGCAAAGCGATCGAGGTTTCTGAGCAGGTGCCGGCCAAAACCACGCTGATCATGGCGACCGGTCAGCAATCCGGCGCCTTGGTCGAAGCGCTGCTGGTGCTGCGCGACAACGGCATCATCATGACCAAGCTGGAATCACGCCCGATCAACGGCAATCCGTGGGAAGAGATGTTCTACATTGATGTGCAGGCCAACCTACGTGCCGACGCGATGCAGAAAGCGCTGCGCGATCTGGCGTCGATCACCCGTTCGCTGAAGGTGTTGGGTTGTTACCCGAGCGACACCGTAGTGCCGGTCAACCCTTCCTGACGCGATAAAAAAGGGTTCGGCCAAGCCGAACCCTTCATTTTTATTTACCGCCAGTATTTTACTGCCGACTGTCGTTGGCCTGCCGCAACAGCGTGCGGCTCTCCACCAGGAAACGCTGGGCGTAATCGCCGAACCAGTGTTCCACCTTGCGGAAACTGTCGATAAACGCCTGTTTGTCGCCATGCTCCAACAGCTTTATCGCCTCGCCGAAGCGCTGGTAGTAACGTTTGATTAACGCCACGTTTTCTTCCGACGACATGATGATGTCGGCATACAACTGTGGATCCTGCGCGAACAGGCGGCCAACCATCGCCAACTCCAGCCGGTAAATCGGCGAGGAGAGCGCCAGCAGCTGCTCCAGCTGTACGTTCTCTTCCGCCAGGTGCAGCCCGTAGGCGAAGGTGGCGAAGTGCCGCAGTGCCTGAATAAACGCCATATTCTGATCGTGTTCGACCGCGCTGATGCGATGCAGCCGCGCGCCCCACACCTGCAGCTGTTCAAGCAACCATTGGTAAGCCTCCGGCTGGCGGCCGTCGCAGTAAACCACTACCTGCTTCGCCACGCTGCCCACGTCCGGGCCGAACATCGGGTGCAGCCCCACCACCGGGCCGCTGTGCGCCGCCAGCATCGCGTGCAACGGGCGGTTTTTCACCGATGCCAAATCCACCAGAATACAGTCGTCGGGCAACGGCGGCAGGTGGCTTATCACCTGCTCTGTCACATGGATCGGCACGCTGACGATCACCATGCCGGCGTCTGCCAACAGCGGCTCCGCCTGCGGCCAATCTTCCTGATCCAATACCCTGACCTGATAACCCGACAGCGTCAGCAGACGGTTGAACAGCCGGCCCATCTGGCCGTTGCCGCCGATGATGACGATCGGCCGCAGCTGCGGGCACAGGGTTTTAAAGCCTTTATCGTTCTCGCTGACGTACGATTCGCGCATCACGCGGCGCAAGACGTCCTCGATCAAATCCGGCGGCACGCCGAGGTTTTCCGCCTCCTGACGGCGCGAGGCCAGCATCGCCGCCTCACGCTCCGGCACATAAACCGGTAAACCGTGGCGGCTTTTCACCTCCCCCACTTCCGCTACCAGATGCAGGCGTTTTGCCAGCAGATCCAGCAACGCTTTATCCACCTCGTCGATTTGATCGCGCAACGCGGTCAGTTCTGCCACCATAACTTACTTTTCTCCCGTGCGTGCCGTCAGCGCAGCGCCGAGTTCCTGATGCATATGACGCAGCAGCGTTTCCGTGCTCTCCCAGTCGATGCAGGCGTCGGTGACGGACACACCGTAACGCATGTCTGCACGCGGCTGTTCGGAAGACTGATTGCCCTCATGCAGATGGCTCTCCAGCATGATGCCGGTGATCGAGCGGTTGCCCGCCTTAATCTGCTCCACCACGGACTCGGCCACCGCCGGCTGACGGCGATAGTCTTTATTCGAGTTGCCATGGCTGCAATCTATCATCAAGGACGGGTGGAGTCCCGCCTCGAGCATCTGTTTTTCACAGGCCGCAACGTGCTCGGCGCTGTAGTTCGGGGTTTTGCCGCCGCGCAGGATCACGTGCCCGTCCGGGTTGCCCTGCGTCTGCAGCAGGCAAACCTGGCCCGCCTGGTTGATGCCGACGAAACGGTGCGGCATGGCGGCGGCGCGCATGGCGTTGATGGCGGTGCCCAAACTGCCGTCGGTGCCGTTTTTGAAGCCGACCGGCATCGACAGGCCGGAAGCCATTTCACGGTGGGTCTGCGATTCGGTGGTACGCGCACCGATCGCCGACCAGCTGAACAAGTCCCCCAGGTACTGCGGGCTGTTCGGATCCAACGCTTCGGTAGCCAACGGCAAGCCCATGCCCACCAGATCCAGCAACAGGCGACGCGCGATATGCAAGCCTGCTTCAACGTCAAACGAACCGTCCATGTACGGATCGTTGATTAAACCTTTCCAGCCGACAGTGGTTCTGGGTTTTTCAAAATAGACGCGCATAACGATGTACAGCTGATCGCTCAAGTCAGCCGCCAGGGTTTTCAAACGACGGGCGTAGTCCAGCGCCGCATCCGGATCGTGGATCGAACAAGGCCCGCACACCACCAACAGGCGATGATCGCGCCCCTGCAAAATGTTGGCGATGGTGTTACGCGCAGTGGCAATTTCATTTTCGTCGTCTGCACTGAGCGGGAACTGGTTCTTCAGCTCCTCCGGTGTGATGAGAACCTGTTCTGCACTGATGTGTACGTTATTGAGCGCGTCTTTTTGCATGATGCTATTCCTGTCGTTTGGCGTTATGCGTTGAAATGGAACATTGAGCGTTTCAGGGCTCTACCTTACCACGCAATGTAAAGTTTTCAATCCAATTTCCGTAAATAAAAAATTACCGTACTTAACCTTATGAAAAAGCATTCGTAAAAACCTTAAGGTATCAAAATAAAACACAATAAATTCAATTAAATAATCAAGAGTAAAGATCATCGTAATGCGCCTGTGCGCCTTCCCAATCAAAACCCCTACCTGTAAATATATTTGTACAATTGATTTTACAGGGAAGCCACGCCGCCCGTCTCGGCGCCAGCGAATGGGCAGCAGCGGATACCGTTAGACTCAGCACGAAATGCCGCCGAAAGCGATGAATTTAAGTAGAAGAAAAGCGAATAAATGAGGAATAAAAACTAAAAACTTAAGCTAATGGCGGCTATTTTTGTCGCCGAAATGAACCGATATAATGTGACCGTCATCAACAATAACCACCCTTAACAACTGGATCCAAGATGCTCTCTTCTCGCGCTCGTCGCGCTTTTCCGCTGTATATTTGCTGCTTAACGACTTTCACCAGTGTTTCAGCTCTTGCCGATAATACGCTTTTCACCGCGATGGACGATCCGGCCACCGCCAAGAAACCGTTCGAAGGCAACGTGCAGGCGGGCTATAACGCCCAGTCAGGCAACTCGCAGAGCTCCACCCTGCTGGCCAACACCAACATGACCTGGTTCAACAGCGACACGGCGTATAGCCTGTGGGGGGCGGCCAATAATACTACCTCCTCCAACGTGCGCTCGTCCGAAAAGTACCAGGCCGGTGGCCGTACGCGCTATAACCTGACCGATCGCAACTATCTGTTCGGCCAGGCGAGTTGGCTGAGCGACCGTTTCAACGGTTATGACTCGCGCTCCACGCTGACCGGCGGTTACGGCCGTCAACTCCTCAACGGGCCGCTCAGCGATCTGCGGGTGGAATTCGGTCCCGGCGTGCGCCATGACGAATACCATGGCGGCGGCCGCTCGACCAAAGGGCTGGCCTACGGTGCGGCCAACTACTCCTATCAGCTGACCGACAACACCAAGTTCATTCAGGGCGTTTCCGCGCTGGCGAACGAGGAAACCACGCTGAACTCGGAAAGCGCGTTGAACGTGGCGATCAACGATCGCTTCTCACTGCGCGTGGCCTACACCGTGACCTACAACAGCAAACCGCCGGCCTCAGCGCCCAAGAACACCGATACCACCACCTCGGTCACGCTGGTCTACGGCCTGTAACTTCCCCCACCCAGAATTTCTCGAAGCCCATCATCGATGGGCTTTTTTTATGCCCGCCGCCCTCTTTTGCACAATCTGCTAAAAATATTCATCCCGCCCATTGACGACTTTAGCAAATAGCTTAATACTGTATGCATATACAGTTATTATTATACAGCCTCGGGCCATGATGGATTTCGATAGAGAGCGACCAGTAACGCATCGATGACCACCACAGCTCCCGAGATGCTGTAAACAAAGCGAGCATAAGCTATGGAGAAAATCACCTCATTCATCACCTACGCCATGGCGCTGTTTCTCGCCTGGCTCGGCAAGCTCTCTCCGCAGGACATTGCCTTTTTAGTCGGTGCGGCGGTAGGCATCGGCACGTTTCTGGTGAACTGGTACTACCGACGTAAAAGCCTGCAGATCTTGAAGGCTATTGAGCGCAATGCGGTATCACGGAGGAAAATTTACGATGAGTGCAATCGTTAAGCGCTGCAGCGTCGCCGCCGTTTTGGCCATTGCCGTGCTGTTACCGTCATTTGGCGAGCTGCAAACCTCAGAAGCCGGTCTCAGGCTGATCGCCGATCTCGAAGGTTGCCGCCTGTCGCCTTACCAGTGCAGCGCCAGAGTGTGGACACAGGGCATTGGGCACACCGCCGGCGTCATCCCGGGCAAAGCCATCGATGAACGGCAAGCCGCTGTGGATTTGGTCGACGATATTCGCCGTACCGAGCGTGGCATGGCCGCCTGCCTGCCGCAAACGCTCCCACAAGAAACCTATGACTCGGTGATCGCCTTCGCCTTCAACGTGGGCATCAGCGCTGCCTGCCACTCCACGCTGGTCACGCTGCTGCAGCAGCGCCAGTGGCAGCAGGCTTGCGATCAGTTGCCACGCTGGATTTACGTAAACGGAAAGAAAAACAAGGGGCTGGAACAGCGACGCGCCACGGAACGCGCACTGTGCTTGCAAGGCATTGCCTCATCATGACGGGCTCGCTCGCCTAAGTGGTGATGCCACAACAATTTCACTTAATTTGTTCAAGGGGGGTTCTTATGATGCACTGTCCACTCTGCGGTCACGTGGCCCACACTCGCTCCAGTCGCTATCTGAGCGAGTCGACCAAAGAGCGTTACCATCAATGCCGCAACATCAACTGCAGTTGCACGTTCGCCACGCACGAATCCGTTGCACGGGTGATCGTCAAGCCCGGCGATGACATTGTCCCGGCGCAGCCGCATCCGCCGGAGAATCAGCATAAACAAAACGCCGCCGCGCTGTAATGCAAAAAGCCTGCTGATGCAGGCTTTTTTAATGTCGCTACAAGGCGGTCAAATCTCGAAAATGCAACGCAACTGGATTTTCAGATAAAAAAAGGGGTTGGCATAGGCCAACCCCTGATAACTATTAACTTTTGGATGCAGCGTTAGTTAACGCGGTTCAGACGCTCTTTGATACGAGCAGACTTACCAGTACGTTCACGCAGGTAGTACAGTTTAGCTTTACGAACGGCACCACGACGTTTAACAGTAATGCTGTCGATTACTGGGGAGTGAGTCTGGAATACGCGCTCAACACCTTCGCCGTTGGAAATCTTACGAACAGTGAATGCAGAGTGCAGACCGCGGTTACGGATAGCGATAACCACGCCCTCGAATGCCTGCAGACGTTTTTTGCTACCTTCAACGACCCATACCTTCACTTCCACGGAATCACCCGGACGGAATGCAGGTACGTCTTGTTTCATCTGCTCTTGTTCAAGTTGCTTAATAATGTTGCTCATAATATGTCTCTTACCCTAGGTAAACTGATATATCGGTCCCGTCTGATGTCAGACGTTTCCTTCATAGTCCTGTTGCCTGGCCTGATGTTCCCGTTGGAACTCACCCAGCAACACCGCTTGCTCGTCAGTCAGAGCTAGGCTTTCTAGAAGTTCAGGTCTTCTAAGCCAGGTTCGGCCCAGCGACTGCTTTAAGCGCCAGCGACGTATCTCGGCATGGTTGCCCGACAGCAGAACCGGCGGTACTTCCATCCCTTCCAACACCTCTGGGCGGGTATAGTGCGGGCAGTCCAGCAATCCGTCGGCAAAGGAGTCTTCCTCCGCTGAGGCCTGATGGCCCAGCACACCCGGTATGAAACGGGCGACTGAATCAATCAGGGTCATCGCCGGCAGTTCCCCGCCGCTGAGAACGTAATCGCCGATTGACCATTCTTCATCAATTTCGGTTTGGATTACGCGCTCGTCTATCCCTTCGTAACGGCCGCACACCAGAATCATCTTCTGATTGGCCGCCAGTTCGCACACGCCGGTTTGATCCAGCTTGCGCCCCTGAGGTGACAGATAAATCACCTTTGCTCCCTCGCCTGCCGCTGCTTTCGCCGCATGAATGGCTTCCCGTAAAGGTTGCACCATCATCAGCATTCCCGGGCCGCCGCCATAAGGGCGATCGTCCACGGTACGATGCCGGTCGTAGGTGAAGTCGCGAGGACTCCAACACTGCACGCTCAGCAGGCCATTTTTTACTGCCCGGCCAGTCACCCCGTAATCGGTGATAGCGCGGAACATCTCAGGAAACAGGCTTACAATACCGATGAACACAAGCCAATCCCCTTACCGTTATTCCACTTGCTTCGACCGTTTGATCCGGGGGTCAAAAACCAGGATCCCAATCTGCCTCAATCACGCGGGCAGTGAGATCGACTTTCTTGATAACCTGCCCATGAAGAAACGGAATCAACCGCTCCTTCATGCCGAACGCATCTTTCAGGTTCGCTTTCACAACCATCACATCGTTCGAGCCGGTTTCCATCATATCGATGACTTTACCCAGCTCGTAGCCCGCAGTGGTGACTACCTGGCAGCCCATCAGGTCTTTCCAGTAGTAATCGTCACCCTCCAGCGGAGGAAGTTGCTCAGAATCCACCATAATCTCGCGATTAGTCAGCAGATTCGCCGCGTCCCGATCGTCAATGCCTTTGACCTTGATGATCAGATCCTGACTGTGGCGCTTCCAGTCTTCCAACTCGATATGCTGCCACTGACCCGCCTGCTGGATAAACCACGGCTGATAGTCAAAAATGCTTTCGGCGTTCTCGGTGGATGAAAACACTCTGAGCCAACCACGAATGCCGTAAGCGGACCCCATTTTACCGAGTACAATCGGCTGCTTAGGCGCTACCGGTTTGAGTTGCTTGCTCATTGCCACCACCGCGACAGATTAAGCTGCTTTCTTAGCGTCTTTGATCAGCGCGTGAACGCGATCAGAAACGGTTGCACCCAGACCAACCCAGTGCTCGATGCGGTCCAGGTCCAGACGCAGTGCTTCAGCCTGACCGGAAGCGATCGGGTTGAAGAAGCCTACGCGCTCGATGAAACGACCATCACGAGCGTTGCGGCTGTCGGTCACTACTACTTGATAGAACGGACGCTTTTTAGCGCCGCCACGTGCCAAACGAATTGTTACCATAACATCCTCTTTAGTTAATAAAACAGCCGGGCCCCATTGAGGGACGGGGCCCGGTTGCAATATAAAAAGCCCGAAAATTTTACTCATTTTGGCGCAAAAAGCAATCTAAAGCGTCGATCGCAGAGGACAACTTTTGCAGCCTGTCAAATTTCGGGCGGTTTTCACCGCGAACGGCGAATGCTGAAAGCGCCCGCACTCGGCGTGCGGAGGCCCATCAGCGGCCTGGGAAGCCCGGCGGCATCATACCTTTCATGCCGCGCATCATCTTCGCCATACCGCCTTTCTTCATCTTCTTCATCATACGCTGCATTTCGTCGAACTGCTTCAGCAAGCGGTTGACGTCCTGCACCTGCATGCCGGCCCCCATCGCGATGCGACGCTTGCGCGAGCCTTTGATGATTTCCGGTTTGGCGCGCTCTTTCAGCGTCATCGAGTTGATGATCGCCTCCATGCGCACCAGCACTTTGTCGTCCATCTGCGATTTGACGTTATCCGGCAGCTGGCCGGCACCCGGCAGCTTGCTCAGCATGTTGGCCATGCCGCCCATGTTGCGCATCTGCTTGAGCTGCTCCAGGAAGTCGGTCAGATCGAAACCGTCGCCCTTCTTCAGCTTGTTGGCCAGTTTTTCCGCCTGCTCGCGGTCGACCTTGCTTTCGATATCTTCGATCAGCGACAGCACGTCGCCCATGCCCAGGATGCGCGATGCTACGCGATCCGGGTAGAACGGCTCCAGCGCTTCGGTCTTCTCGCCCACGCCAAGGAACTTGATCGGCTTGCCGGTGATATGACGGATGGACAGCGCGGCACCGCCGCGCGCATCGCCGTCGACCTTGGTCAGCACCACGCCGGTCAGCGGCAGCGCTTCGTTAAACGCTTTGGCGGTATTGGCGGCATCCTGGCCGGTCATGGCGTCGACCACGAACAGGGTTTCTACCGGCTTGATCGCCGCATGCACCTGTTTAATCTCGTCCATCATCGCTTCGTCAACGTGCAGACGGCCGGCGGTATCGACGATCAGGACGTCGTAGAACTTCAGCTTGGCCTGTTGCAGCGCGCGATTGACGATGTCGATCGGTTTTTCTTTGACGTCAGACGGGAAGAAATCGATACCGACACCTTCCGCCAGCGTTTCCAGCTGTTTGATCGCCGCCGGGCGATAAACGTCCGCGGAAACCACCAACACTTTCTTCTTCTGCTTTTCCTTCAGGAATTTGCCGAGCTTACCGACGCTGGTGGTTTTACCGGCGCCCTGCAGGCCCGCCATCAGCACCACCGCCGGCGGCTGGGCCGCCAGGTTCAGCTCGGTGTTCACTTCGCCCATCGCGGCGATCAGCTCGCCTTTGACGATCTTGACGAACTCCTGCCCCGGCGTCAGGCTCTTGTTGACTTCATGGCCAACAGCGCTCTCTTTGACGCGGTTGATGAAGTCGCGCACCACCGGCAGCGCGACGTCCGCTTCCAGCAATGCCATACGCACTTCACGCAGGGTTTCCTTGATATTCTCTTCGGTCAGCCGCCCGCGGCCGCTGATATTGCGCAACGTGCGCGACAATCGATCGGTTAAATTTTCAAACATCGTCTCATGCTCAACGTGTAATGACAGGCCGCTCCGGCGACACAATTGCGCCGATGATAACACGAAGCGCGGCGGATCTCTGCCTCAGCGTTGGAGATAGGTTGGAGTGAAACGCGCGCAACGTTATACTGACACTCCAATTAACCACGCCGAAGCAAAATTAAACGCTATGCCAGTTTTCTCCATTGTGGCTTTGATGGCCTACCTGCTCAGCCTTGGACTGATCATTCCCAGTTTGTTGCGGAAGAACAGCGCATACCGTCGGCTTGCCCTCGTCTCGGCGGTGGTGGCGCTGATTTGCCATGCCATCGCGCTGCAGCAGCGCATCTTTGACGTCAGCGCCGGGCAGAATCTCAGCCTGCTGAACATTGGCTCCATCGTCAGCCTGATCATCTGCTCGGTGATGACCTTCGTCGCCTCGCGCGACCGCGGCTGGTTCCTGCTGCCGATCGTCTACAGCTTCGCGATGATCAACCTGGCCTTCGCCAGCTTTATGCCCGGCGAGTTCATCACTCATCTGGAGGCCAGCCCGGAACTGATGGTGCATATCGGCCTGGCGCTGTTCTCTTATGCCACCTTGATCATCGCCGCGCTCTACGCCTTGCAGCTCGCCTGGCTCGACTACCTGTTGAAGAACAAGAAGTTGACCTTTAGCGCCGACATGCCGCCGCTGATGAGCATCGAGCGCAAGATGTTCCATATCACCCAGATCGGCGTGGTGCTGCTGACGCTCACCCTGTGCACCGGCCTGCTGTACATGGATAATCTGTTCAGCAAAGAGAACGTGCATAAAGCCGTGCTGTCGATCATGGCCTGGTTCGTGTATATCGTGTTGTTGTGGGGCCATTACCATGAAGGCTGGCGCGGCCGCCGCGTCGTCTGGTTCAGCCTCGCCGGTGCCTTCCTGCTGACGCTCGCCTACTTCGGCAGCCGTCTGATTCAGCAGGTGATGGTGCGCTAAGCCAGCCCGGTTCAATTCTCCCTCTCTATAAGGAATACTGCATTGGAGCATGTGTCGACGGGGACCCTCATCATTATCCTGGTGATCATGATCGTGGTCTCCGCTTACTTCTCCGCTTCCGAAACCGGCATGATGACGCTCAACCGTTATCGCCTGCGTCACCTGTCCAAACAGGGCAACCGCTCGGCGCGTCGGGTGGAGAAGCTGCTGCAAAAACCGGATCGGCTGATCGGCCTGGTGCTAATCGGCAACAACCTGGTCAACATCCTCGCCTCGGCGCTGGCGACCATCGTCGGCATGCGGCTGTATGGCGATCTCGGCGTGGCGATCGCAACCGGCATACTGACCTTTGCCGTGCTGCTGTTCGCCGAAGTGCTGCCGAAGACCTTCGCCGCCCTCTATCCGGAACGCATTGCCTTCCCCAGCAGCGTCCTGCTGGCTCCGTTGCAAAAGGTGATGTTCCCGCTGGTCTGGTTGCTCAACGGCATCACCAGCCTGACCTTGCGCCTGTTCGGCATCCGCACCAACGTGCGCATCAGCGACGCCGTCAGCAAGGATGAGCTGCGCACTATCGTGCGCGAATCTCAATCGCAAATCTCCCGCCGCAATCAGGACATGCTGATCTCGGTGCTGGATCTGGAAAAGGTGACGGTTAACGACATCATGGTGCCGCGCACCGAGATCGTCGGCATCGACGTCAACGACGACTGGAAGTCGATCATGCGCCAGCTGACCCACTCGCCGCACGGCCGCATCGTGCTGTATCGCAGTTCGTTGGACGACGCGATCGGCATGCTGCGCGTGCGCGAAGCCTACCGCCTGATGACCGAGAAAAAAGAATTCAACAAAGAGAACCTGCTGCGCGCCGCCGACGAGATTTACTTCGTGCCGGAAGGCACGCCGCTCAACGTGCAACTGGTGAAGTTCCAGCGCAACAAAGAGAAGGTCGGCATCGTGGTCGACGAGTACGGCGACATTCAGGGCCTGGTCACAGTGGAAGACATTCTCGAAGAGATCGTCGGCGACTTCACCACCTCGATGTCACCGACGCTGGCGGAAGAGGTCACGCCGCAGAGCGATGGCTCGGTCTTGATCGACGGTACCGCCAACGTGCGCGAGCTGAACAAGGCCTTCAACTGGACCCTGCCGGCCAGTGAGGCCCGCACCGTCAACGGCATGCTGCTGGAAGAGCTGGAAGAGATCCCCGAAATCGGCACCCGGGTGCGTATCGGCCATTACGATATCGACATTCTCGACGTGCAGGGCAACATGATCAAACAGGTGCGGGTCACGCCGATCACCTCGCTGCAGTCCAGCGTCGGCCATCACTGACCGCCGGCCTGAACGTAAAAAAGACGCGAAATCGCGTCTTTTTTTATCTCTGCGGAAAATGCGCGGCTAGATATGCAGTTCCTGCAGCTTCTCTTTCGGCAGCGCCAACTCGTCGTTGTGGTTAACCACCACGTCGTTATCCAGGATGTGCTTGGCGATCTCCTGCGCTTCTTCCAGCGAGTGCATATGGTAAGTGCCGCACTGGTATTCGTTCAGTTCGGGGATTTTGCGCTGATCGGTCACTTTCAGCACGTCGGCCATCGCCGCTTTCCAGGCGTCGGCTACGCGCTGCTCTTCCGGCACGCCGATCAAGCTCATGTAAAAACCGGTACGACAGCCCATCGGGGAGATGTCGATAATCTCCACGCCCTGGCCATTCAGATGGTCACGCATAAAGCCGGCGAACAGGTGCTCCAGCGTGTGAATGCCGCGCTCGGGCATCACTTCCAGGTTCGGGCGGCAAAAGCGCAGATCAAACACCGTAATGGTATCGCCATGAGGCGTTTTCATGGTTTTCGCAACGCGGACAGCCGGAGCTGCCATACGGGTATGATCGACGGTAAAGCTATCCAGCAATGGCATTTCGCTACCTCCTCGTAAAAGAGCATTTATTTCGAAACTTTTTTTCCTAACCGGGAAACCTTTTCCAACCCTGCGAGTCTGAGTATGTGAAAGACGCGCATTTGTTATCATCATCCCTGTCATCAGAGATGCATATTTGGCCACATTGATGTGGCCTTTTTCTTTTTCAGCTTCCGCCGTTTTGCTTCAGGAACGCTTCAAAGCTTAGCGTATCATTGGCTTCTATGTCGCGTTGGCGCTGCCATGAGGCTTCCCGCTCTTTATCCAGCTCGGCTTCGTTCAGGATTTCCAACGGCTCTTCCAGCAACGTCTGGCGATACTGCTCCGCCAGCTGCAACCCGACGCGCCCGGTGCCTTCCTCCTTCATCGCCTTCAGAATGCGCGCGGAGAAGGTCAGCTCAGGATCGTCGAACGCGGCGACCAGCTCATCACACACCTGCTGGTATTGACGGTTGCCGGCTTCGCTGTCCAACACTTCCGCCACCCGACGCAGATCGGCGAACAGCGCCTTACCCACTTTTTCGAGCGGTTCATGGCTGGCGCCACAGCCGATGCCGATGGTCTGGCCCGGCTTACGCCCTTCCAGAATCACCCGGTTCCAGTTCTTGCGCGTGCACAGCAGTTCATCGCTGCTCATCTCCGGCGCATCGGCCAGCGCGCACCACACCAGGAACAGATCCAGGAAACGCGCCTGCACCGCGTCCACGCCGATCGGCGAGAACGGATTGATATCCAGCGAACGCACTTCGATGTATTCGATACCGCCACGCAGCAGCGCGTCCGACGGTGTCTCGCCGCTTTGGGTCACGCGCTTCGGCCGGATCGGCGCATACAGCTCGTTCTCGATTTGCAGCACGTTGCTGTTCAGCTGCAGGTAGCGATCGCCCTCTTTCACGCCCAGCTTGGCGAACTCTTCGGAAGGCGTAGCAATCGCCCGCTTCAGACCGGCCACATAGCTGTGCAGATCGTTGAAGGTGATGCCCAAATTGCTCTGCGACTTGTTGGTGTAACCCAGGTCGCTCAGTCGCAGCGAGGTGGCGTACGGCAGGTAGCACATCCCCTGCTCGGTGCGCTCGAACGGCAGATTAGTCTCGCGCCCCTTGAGGAACGAAGAACAAATGGCCGGCGATGCGCCGAACAGATACGGGATCACCCAGCCGAAACGGTAATAGTTGCGGATCAGGCGGAAATACCCCGCCGAGATCTGCTCTTTGCCGCTTTCAGCGTCCTGCACGCCGGCCCACGCCTGCCAAAACTCCAGCGGCAGCGAGAAGTTGTAATGCACGCCGGAAATGGTCTGCATCAGCGCGCCGTAGCGATTCTTCAACCCTTCGCGATACAGCGTCTTCATGCGGCCGATGTTCGACGAACCGAACTGCGCCAGCTCGATATCCTGCTCGGCTTCGATAAAGCACGGCATGCTGAGCGGCCACATGCGCTCATCGCCGATATTACGCGCCACGTAGCGATGAATATCGCGCAGGAACGTCAGCAGGTGATCGATGTTGTCATCAACCGGCGTAATGAACTCTAACAGCGCTTCGGCGAAATCCGTGGTGATCCAGTGGTGCGTCAATGCCGCGCCCAGCTTCTCCGGATGCCCGGTGGTCGCCAAGGTGCCGTTCGGCGTGACCCGCAGCGTTTCACGCTCGATGCCGCGACGAATGCCTTTTAATGCCTGGGGATGGGCTTCCAACCAAGAAAGCGCCTGTGATACGTCCGGGATCAAATTGACCTCCCGCTTCTAAAAACAATAACTCGTAAGCATACTGAATCCGCACCCGAGAGAATATTGAGTTATATTCACTTGGTTACTGCCACCAGGCGATACCCTGTACCGTTATCATAGCCAACACGATGTAACGCAGCGCCTTTCCGATACACAGAAACAGCGCGACAGAGCCCCAGGGCATGCGCAGCCAACCTGCCAACACGCACAACAAATCGCCCACCACCGGCACCCAGCTGAGCAGCAGCGCAGCCGGGCCGAAGCGTTGCAGCCACCCGAGCGCCGTTGCCAGCCCCCGCTGTGGTTTCAACGCCGGTAACAGGCGCCCGATAATGACATTGGTCAAGCCACCCAGCGTGTTGCCCAGGGTCGCGGCCAATACCAGCAACTCTGGCGAGACGCGACTCTGGGTCAGCAAGGCGACCAGAACGATTTCTGAATTTCCCGGCAGCAGCGTCGCACTGAGGAAGCTACTGCCAAATAACGATATTACGGCTAGCGTACTACTCACAGCGTGCGGACGTCTACCACAGCCATACCGGCACTTTTCGCCGCCTGAATGCCGAAATCGGCGTCTTCAAACACCACGCATTTTTCCGGCGGTACGCCGATCAGTTCGGCACAGCGCAGGAAGGTGTCCGGCTCCGGTTTATGGCGCTGCACGTCGTCCGCGCCGACGATCGCGTCGAAGCAGTTGAACAGGCCGAGATGACGCAGCAGCATTTCCGCCATGCGGTGCTCACTGCCGGTACCGACCGCCATCGGACGGCGACCACGATAGGACTTCACCACCTCGATCAGCGGCAATGGACGCACGCTATCCAGCAGCATCGCTTCCACCGCGCGCGTTTTCTCCGCGGCCAGGTGATGCGGATCGAGGTCGGCCTGGTGGCTGGCGATAATCGCCTGAGCGATGCGCCATGTCGGTGAACCGCTCAGCGCCACCATGGCCGCTTCATCAAACGTCATGCCATAACGGGACAGCACTTCACGCCACGCTTTGCGGTGCGTTGGCTCGGTGTCCAGAATCGTACCGTCCATGTCGAAAATAAGACCCTGATAGCGGTCGTACATCGTTACTCCATGATCGTAGAGGAAAGAAAACTACTTTAGCGTAAAGCCGTTGGGTTGTCGCTGACTGCGTCATAACGGAATGTGCTGTGCCCGAACGGGCGCAAAGGGGAAAAGGGGAATGGAAAAAGCTGAAAAGCGAAAAACCCGCCGTAGCGGGTTTCTCTTAGATGGTGCATCCAGGAGGATTCGAACCTCCGACCGCTCGGTTCGTAGCCGAGTACTCTATCCAGCTGAGCTATGGATGCATGTCTATTTTTTACTGCTTGCCTGCTTCACTAACGAAGCATGACGGAAAGAATGGTGCATCCAGGAGGATTCGAACCTCCGACCGCTCGGTTCGTAGCCGAGTACTCTATCCAGCTGAGCTATGGATGCACAGGAATTCTTTTTTGATACCGTATGGTACGTTGTTACTACCCCACCATACCGCAAAATATGGTGCATCGAGGAGGATTACTCGGCGCTAGCGCCTCGCCCTACGGGCCATTGCTTAAGCAATGTTATCCTCCTTCGAGCACTTTCTTGCTCGTCATCTGTCTGAAACTCTCGCTTCGCGACACATGAGGAAAATATGGTGCATCCAGGAGGATTCGAACCTCCGACCGCTCGGTTCGTAGCCGAGTACTCTATCCAGCTGAGCTATGGATGCAAATGGCGGTGAGGCGGGGATTCGAACCCCGGATGCAGCTTTTGACCGCATACTCCCTTAGCAGGGGAGCGCCTTCAGCCTCTCGGCCACCTCACCATACGCTTCTTTCGAATTGTGCCTAACTTGCTTTAGAGAAGCTCATCGGCACTGCGTGGCGCACATATTACTTTCTCCGACTTTTAAGTCAAACAATTTTTCCCAACTCATGCGCGTTTGCACAATTCGCACCCAACATGGGCGATTTCACGGCAAAAAGGGCGTTTTATCAACAGGCAACTGCAGCGTTTGTGGCAACAAAGCAGAAAACTAACCGGGAAAATAATCACGAAAAAGAGAGAGGAGAACGAAAGAAGTGGGTAAAACGATGCAGTAGCGTCTCGTCTGGCAACGAGACGCTGCTTCGGAATCAGTAAGTCGTCTGCTGAGACTTCTCTGCCTGAATGCGCTGATAGATTTCTTCACGGTGAACCGAAACCTCTTTGGGGGCATTCACACCAATACGCACCTGGTTGCCTTTTACCCCTAGCACAGTGACCGTAACCTCATCGCCAATCATGAGGGTTTCACCAACTCGACGAGTCAGAATTAACATTCTTTGCTCCTTGAAAGATTAAAAGAGTCGGGTCTCTCAGTTTCCCCGTCATTATCCATCATATGTGGTGAAAACGTAAGCCGCGCAACCCACAATAAGTGTAAGCAGACTTGGTCCCACCTCAGATAATGGTAAGTTTAGCCGACCTGAAAAACTTTGTTCCCGCAATTGTAACTAAATTGTGTTAGCACAGTATGAAAACGCCATAATCAACAAAGTATTATGGCGTTTGTGCGTGCTATTTATTTATGTTCACAGCTTCGAGGCCACCCAGGCTTCTACGCTGTTTAACGCCGCTGGCAGGGCGTTGATATCCGTCCCCCCCGCCATCGCCATATCCGGGCGACCACCGCCCTTACCGCCTACCTGCTGCGCCACGTTGCCGATCAACTCGCCGGCTTTCACGCGGTCAGTCAGATCCTTGGTCACGCCTGCAACCAGGCTGACTTTGTCATCAGCCGTCGTTGCCAACACGATGATGGCCGAACCCAATTGATTTTTCAGGTCATCCACCATGGTGCGCAGCATTTTGGCTTCGACCTTGTCCAACTGGCTGACCAACAGCTTCACACCGTTAACCACTTTTGCCTGGCTGGACAACGACGCACTTTCCTGCGCCGCCTGCTGATCTTTCAGCTGCTGCAGTTCTTTTTCCAGCACGCGGGTGCGATCGAGCACCGAGCGCACTTTATCGGTCAGGGTGTTGCTGTCGCCCTTAACCAGCTGCGCAACGTCTTGCAACAAATCGCTTTGCTGGTGCAGCGTGGCGATAGCGCCTGCGCCGGTCACCGCTTCAATACGACGGATGCCCGCCGCGGTGCCCGACTCGCTCAGAATGCGGAACAGGCCAATATCGCCGGTGCGGCTGGCATGAGTACCGCCACACAGTTCGGTGGAGAAGTCACCCATGGTCAGTACGCGCACGTTGTCATCGTACTTCTCGCCGAACAGCGCCATCGCGCCCTTCTCTTTGGCATCTTCCAACGCCATCAGCTCGGTCTGTACCGGCAGGTTACGACGCACCTGCTGGTTCACCAGATCTTCCACCGCGCGGATTTGCTCCGGCTTCATCGCTTCGAAGTGCGAGAAGTCGAAACGCAGGTATTTGTCGTTAACCAGCGAGCCTTTCTGCGCGACGTGGTCGCCCAGCGTTTGACGCAGCGCGGCGTGCAGCAGGTGAGTCGCGGAGTGGTTCAGACGAATGCTGTTGCGACGCTCAGCGTCGATCTGCGCATCCACGCGATCGTTCAGCTTCAGCGAGCCCTGCGCCAGTTTGCCCTGGTGGCCGATAGCCTGGCCGTATTTCTGGGTGTCGTTGACCACAAACTCTACGCCGGCGGCTTTCAGCACGCCTTTATCGCCGACCTGGCCGCCGGATTCGCCGTAGAACGGCGTCTCATCCAGCACCACCACCGCCTCTTCGCCAGCGTTAATCTGATCGACCGGCTGGCCGTCGCGGAACAGCGCGATGACAGTTGCCTGCTGCTCGTCGTGATCGTAACCGCTGAACTGGCTGCTGCCGTCCACGCGGATCAGGCTGTTGTAGTCGGCGCCGAAGCCGCTGGATTCACGCGCGCGGCGGCGCTGCGCTTCCATCGCTTCTTCAAAGCCCGCTTCATCGACTTTCAGACCGCGCTCGCGGCAGACGTCAGCGGTCAGATCGACCGGGAAGCCGTAGGTATCGTACAGACGGAAAGCGGTTTCGCCGTCCAGGGTATCACCCTTCAGCTTGGCCAGCTCTTCGTCCAACAGCGCCAGACCACGCTCCAGCGTGCGGGCAAACTGCTCTTCTTCGGTTTTCAGCACCTGCTCCACCAGCGATTGCTGGCGTTTCAATTCGTCGGCCGCCGGGCCCATCACGTCGATCAGTGGCGCCACCAGCTTGTAGAAGAAGGTATCTTTCGCGCCCAGCATGTTGCCATGGCGGATCGCGCGACGAATGATGCGGCGCAGCACGTAGCCGCGGTTTTCGTTAGACGGGATCACGCCGTCCGACACCAGGAAGGCGCAGGAACGGATGTGGTCGGCGATAACGCGCAGGGATTTGTTGTCCAGATCGGTCGCGCCGGTCACTTTCGCCACGGCGGCGATCAGGGTACGGAACAGGTCGATTTCATAGTTGGAGTTCACATGCTGCAACACCGCCGCGATGCGCTCCAGCCCCATACCGGTATCCACCGAAGGTTTCGGCAGCGGCAGCATGGTGCCGTCGGACTGACGGTTGAACTGCATGAAAACGATGTTCCAGATCTCGATGTAGCGGTCGCCGTCTTCTTCCGGGCTGCCCGGAGGGCCGCCCCAGATGTGATCGCCGTGATCGTAGAAAATTTCGGTGCACGGGCCGCATGGGCCGGTGTCGCCCATCTGCCAGAAGTTGTCGGAAGCGAAAGGCGCGCCCTTGTTGTCGCCGATACGGATAATGCGCTCGGCCGGTACACCAATTTGCTTCTGCCAGATGTCGAACGCTTCGTCATCGGTTTCATACACGGTGACCCACAGTCTCTCTTTCGGCAGGTTGAACCAGTTTTCACCGGTCAGCAGTTCCCACGCGTAGCTGATCGCGTCGTGCTTGAAGTAATCGCCGAAGCTGAAGTTGCCCAGCATTTCAAAGAAGGTATGGTGGCGTGCGGTATAACCGACGTTTTCCAGGTCGTTATGCTTGCCGCCTGCGCGCACACAGCGCTGTGAGGTGGTGGCGCGGGAATAGGCGCGTTTGTCGAGCCCCAGGAAAACATCCTTAAATTGGTTCATGCCGGCATTGGTAAACAGCAATGTCGGATCATTGTTAGGCACCAGGGAGCTGCTCGCTACAACCTGATGACCCTTACTATGAAAGAAATCGAGAAACGCTTGACGGATCTCAGCGGTGCTCTTGCTCATAATTTTCCTGGAAAGGCTAGAATAACGACACGTGAGCCGGTGACGCGTCACCCCGACGATGACAGCCAGCTCACGAACAAAAAGTGGGGATAAGATAAATTTTCTTCAGAGGGAAGTAAAACCCCGTGTGCGCTCATTGCGCAAAATCACGGTAAATTGACTGAATTTCTTCCTGGAAGAAGCCGCGATAGAGCAGATAACGCTGCACTTTGGCTTTCTCTTTCCAGTCGGTTGGCAACGCATCGCCAAATTTTCGCTGCGCCACCTGTTTTGCCTGTTCGCACCAATCGATATCGCATTCCGCCAGCGCGTCCTGCACCAGCGCTTTGTCGACGCCCTTTTGCATCAGTTCGCTGCGGATGCGCTGCGCGCCGTAACCTTTGCGGCTGCGGCTGCCGATGTAGCTGTGAGCGAAACGCTTATCGTCTAGCCAGTTATGCTGGTAACAGTAGGCAATAACCTGCTCGATCAGCGCAGGATCCACCGGCTCTTCAGCCACCGGCGGTAATGCCGGCGCATGTGGCCTCTTGCCGCCAAAACGGGCTTTCGCCACAAACGGCTGCGCCGCAAGTTTGCGGCGCAGTTCAGCTTCACTATGATCGCGTTGCGACAGCAGGCGCATGGCGCGGCTTAGCAAGTCATTCATCATTCAAGCCTGAATTTATGGGATATGCGCCACACGAACGGCGGCGCACATCTTCAGCGATTAGAACTGCTCGCTGGTTTCCGCTTCATCGTCTTCGAAGTCGTCACCGGAAGCGGCCACCAGTTCACCGCCGCTGTGCAGCAGCAGGTCACGCAGCTTCTTATCCAGCTCGGCGGCGATAGCCGGGTTTTCTTTCAGGAAGTTACAGGCATTCGCCTTACCCTGGCCGATCTTATCGCCGTTATAGCTGTACCAGGCGCCGGCTTTTTCGATCATCTTGTGTTTCACGCCCAGATCGACCAGTTCGCCACGGCTGTTAATGCCTTCGCCGTACATGATTTGGAACTCAGCCTGCTTGAACGGCGCAGCGATTTTGTTCTTCACCACTTTCACGCGGGTTTCGCTGCCCACCACTTCGTCGCCCTCTTTGATGGCGCCGATGCGGCGGATATCCAGACGCACCGAAGCGTAGAACTTCAGGGCGTTACCGCCGGTCGTCGTTTCCGGGTTGCCGAACATCACGCCAATTTTCATACGGATCTGGTTGATGAAGATCAGCAGGGTATTGGCGTTTTTCAGGTTGCCGGCCAGCTTACGCATCGCCTGGCTCATCATGCGTGCCGCCAGACCCATGTGCGAATCGCCGATTTCACCTTCGATTTCCGCCTTCGGCGTCAGTGCCGCCACGGAGTCGACGATAATGACGTCAACCGCGCCGGAGCGGGTCAGCGCATCACAGATTTCCAGCGCCTGCTCGCCGGTGTCCGGCTGGGAGCACAGCAGGTTGTCGATATCGACGCCCAGCTTTTTCGCATAGATAGGATCCAGCGCGTGCTCGGCGTCGATGAACGCACAGGTTTTGCCTTCACGCTGCGCTGCGGCGATCACCTGCAGCGTCAGGGTGGTTTTACCGGATGATTCCGGGCCGTAAATTTCGACGATGCGGCCCATCGGCAGGCCGCCGGCGCCCAGAGCGATATCGAGTGACAGTGAGCCGGTGGAGATCGTTTCCACGTCCATGGAGCGGTCTTCACCCAGGCGCATGATGGAGCCTTTGCCGAACTGTTTCTCAATCTGGCCCAGTGCCGCAGCTAACGCCTTTTGCTTGTTCTCATCAATAGCCATTTTTGCTCCTTCGTTTCGCAATGCCGGTGTTACCCCACACTGCCACTGAATGTATGTTGTGCAGGAAATGTCACTAATTATACTGTATGGTCATACAGTATCAAGCCTAATTTACAAAAATTCGTCGATGGCGGTTTGCAGCGCGAAAATCGTCGCCTGCAGCCGCACCGCGTCGCGGTCGCCCTCAAATTGCATCTTGCGCGACAGCCCCCGGCCATCGCTGCCGGCGAAGCCGAACCACACGGTACCGACCGGCTTTTCCGCGCTGCCGCCGTCCGGGCCGGCGATGCCGCTTACCGACAGCGCCAGATCGGCCTGTGCCGCCCGCAGCGCCCCTATTGCCATCTCGCGCACTACCTCTTCGCTGACCGCGCCGTGCGCCGCCAACGTGGCTTCGCTCACCCCCAACAGGTCATGCTTCGCCGCATTGCTGTAGGTGACGAAACCGCGATCGAAATAGGCGGAGCTGCCGGCGATATCGGTAATGGCCTTGGCGATGCCGCCGCCGGTGCAGGATTCCGCGCAGGTGATCCAGCGGCCCTGAGCCTTCAGTTTTTCCCCCGCCAGCACGCTGAGCCGGCGCAGTTGGTTTTCACTCATAACCCCTCCCTCGCGAATTCAGGTATATGCGCCCGATAGTAGCATTTATCAAGGCGACGCGGCGGCTGGCGCGCAGAAATGCGCAGCGCCTCGCAGGAGGTGCGGTTTTAAGCGCCCGGCCAAGCTGCTAGTATCAAAAGAAGCGCCCCATTGAGCGGCGGCGCACCAGCACAAGGAACATCACGGAGGCGGCACGCGGCGGCGGCGGCCTCAGGGCGCACCAGAAGAGATTAGGATGATAGCGTGAAAAAAACGTTGGGCGTATTCTTGCCGTTGTACACCACCACCCTGCTGCTGCTGTTGGGCTCAGGCCTGCTCACCACCTACGTCTCGCTGCGGCTGACCTCCATCCACGTCAGCAGCGCGCTGATCGGCGCCATCATCGCCGCCAACTACATCGGGTTGGTGATCGGCGGCAAGGTCGGCCACTTTCTCATCGCCCGCGTCGGGCATATCCGCGCCTACGTGGCCTGCGCCGGCATCATCACCGCTGCGGTGCTGGGGCACGGCCTGACGGAGTTCATTCCCGCCTGGGTCGCGCTGCGTCTGGTGATCGGGCTGTGCATGATGTGCCAGTATATGGTGCTGGAAAGCTGGCTGAACGACCAGGCGGAATCCAACCAGCGCGGCATGGTGTTCGGCTTCTATATGGCGGCGACCTATCTCGGCATGTCGCTGGGCCAGATCGTGTTGATGCTGCAAAGCAATCTGGGCATCACCACGCTGCTGGTGATCGCACTGTGTTTCGCGCTCTGTCTGGTGCCGATCGCTCTCACCACCCGCACCAATGCACGCCACATGTCGCCGGCCCCGATGGAGCTGCGTTACTTTGTCGGCGCCATTCCCAAGGTGCTGGCCACCACGTTGGTGATCGGCATGGTGGTGGGCTCGTTTTACGGCCTGGCGCCGGTCTACGCCAGCCTGCAATCCTTAACCACTCAGCAAACCGGCCTGTTCATGGCGCTGGCCATCTTCGCCGGGCTGGTGGCGCAGTTCCCGCTCAGTTGGCTGTCGGATCGCTATAACCGCCCGTTGCTGATGCGCTTCAACGCCATTCTGCTGATCGTGGCGGCGCTGCCGCTGGCGCTGCTGCCGCACATCGATTTTCCGTTGCTGCTGGCGGTGGGCTTTGTCGTCAGCATGTTGCAGTTTACGCTCTATCCGCTGGTGGTGGCATTGGCCAACGATCTGATCGAGCCGGAGCGCCGCGTCTCGCTGGCTGCCTGTCTGCTGATGGCGTTCGGCGTCGGCGCCAGCATCGGGCCGTTGGCGGTCGGCGCACTGATCGAGCCGCTTGGCGGCAATATCCTGTACGCTTTCTTCGCTCTGTGCGGCGTACTGCTGGCGGCCCTCGGCCGTACGGCGAAAGCGGAGGAACCGCAGCTGGCGCAAGATGCGCCGGTGCCACACATTGCGCTGCCGGACAGCCTCGCCAGTTCACCGCTGTCGCCGGCGCTCAATCCGACCTTCGATGAGCAGATCATTCACGACACCATGCCGCCGCCGGAAGCGGCGCCCGATGTCGACGAGCCGCAGTCTGAAGAACAGGAGGCGGAGCCCCTGCCTCAGGGGGCCGATCCGCAAGAGGACACCGGCCTGAAAAAGGCGCACGCCATGCTGTGAACGGCGGCGCTACAGATCCTGGAAGGAGCCCAGCATAAAACCGCGTTCGGCGATCGCCGCTTTCAGCGTCGGCGCGGTCAACACATCCAGCTCGACAAGGCGCGGGTGGCAGTATTTGCTCTGCAGGATCGTCGCGTCGAGGAACGCCGGGTGGCACATCATTTCCAATGACTCGGCGCCCTGCTCGTCGGCGCGCGCCAACCTCTGCAGGAATAAGGCTTCGGAAATCGTTTCGCCGTAGAATCCCGCATCAAACGCGTCGGTGCTGCAGGGCGTCTGCAACGCAATATCGCGCCGTTTCGCCTCTTCGCGATCGAGGCGCAGCGGCAGCCCCTGCGCCTGCGCAAACGCCTCCACCAGCGGGTAAATCTGCGGCTGCATATGCACATGGTGGTGGCTGTCGATGTGCGTCGGTGGCCTGCCGAACAGCGTCATAAACCGCGTGAACTGGCGCTGCAGCTCCTCCTGAATCTCGTCCAGCTGCAGCTCACCGGCCTCGGCGCGGCGCCACAGCCATTTGCCCAATTCGCCATGCTCGTTGACCAGCGAAGGCATGGCGCCCAGCGGCCTGCCATAGGTCAAAACGAAATGCAGCCCGATCGGCAGCCCCGGGTGTTGCCGGCTGAGCGCCGCCGCGTGCTGTGCGCCGCCGCCGTTCACCATCGCCGTGGTGGAGGTGACGACGCCATATTGATACGCCTCGATGACGCCGTAGTTTTGCCCCTTGCTCAGGCCGAAGTCGTCGGCATTCACGATCAGTAGTTTTTCCATAGTGGCTCCCGCGAGATGGATTTTTGACAAGGGAAGTCCGTCCGACCGACGCGGCATTCCCTTTCGCTAAGGTAAAAATCGAATGACTAACCGGCCGGCGGCCTGAAGCTCATCGGCATATCGGCATTGAGACTGATCGGGAGCGGCCCTAAAGAGGGCCGTAGCACTTTTTTCGGTAGTTGCCTGGGGTCACCTCGGTGAGCCGCTTGAAGTTTTTGATGAACAAACTGACATCACCATAGCCGGAATCGAAGGCGATATCGGACACCGAAGAGTTGGTGACCTCCAGCTGCGTCTTGGCGAAATTGATGCGGATCTCATTGATCACCTGCATCGGCGTCTTATGGTAGTAACGCCGCATCGCCCGGGTCAGATACTCCTGAGTCTTCCCCGACAGCGCCACCATGTTCGCCAACGCCCTCTCGCCGAACATCGCCTTGTCATGCATGCCGGCCAGGGTGTTCTTCAGCCACTGCGGGATATCATCGCCGCCGTCATTTTCTTCTTTATAATGACGAATGCGGCTGATCACATAGAAGGTCAGCGTTTCGAGAAACTCGGCGAAATCATCCTCACGAAACTGCGGCGAACTCACCACCGATTCGATATAGGCCAGAAACTCGCTTCTCAGGCTGTAGGCCTGCGAGGCAACAAAGCAGCGCGGAAGCTGCTGCAAATAGTGCTCTTCAAAAAACGCTTTGCTGACCGCCACGTTGAAGATTTTTGTCGCGCCGAACTCGTAAAAGCTCTGGTGATAGGAGCCGATAGGGATAAAGACGAAATCACCGCGTTCCAGCAGCACCCGCTTACCGTTGATCTCCTGATAGCATTTGCCGCTCAGCACGATGGTGAACTCGTAATAGTCGTGCTGATGCAGGCCGGTGGCGCTTTCCACCTTGTTGTAGATAAACAGGTGAAAATCTTTGCAGTTAAAGAAATCCTGCTCGCGAATCAGCTTCACATCGTTGGCACTCAGCGAAATTCGGTTGTCGGACACGGCGTCGGCCTCCCGTTAGTCAAATCCGTTGCGTCTGGCCGCCTCGGCAAACCAGTAGCCGCTTTTCTTGATGGTGCGGCGCTGATCCGCCCGATCCAATCGCACCAGCCCATAACGATTCTTGTAGGCGTTCAGCCAGGACCAGCAGTCGATAAAGGTCCACAGATGATAGCCTTTGCACTGCGAGCCTTCTGCCAGCGCGCGGTGCAGCCACTTCAGGTGCTCGCGAATAAAGTCGATGCGGTAATCGTCCTCCACCCGCCCATCGGCGCCGATAAACGCCTCTTCTCCCTCGACGCCCATGCCGTTTTCCGAAATATAACAAGGCAGATTGCCGTAGTTCTCTTTCAGGTCCATCAGGATGTCGTACAGCCCCTTCTCATAGATCTCCCAGCCGCGGTGCGGATTGATTTTGCGGCCCGGCATCGCATAGTAACTGAACAAATCCTCCGGCGATGCGATCGGCCCCTCGGCACGACGCCCCTCTTTCGCCTGCACCCTGCGCGGCTGGTAGTAGTTGACGCCGAGGATATCCACCACGCCGCCTTCGATCAGCCGCGCATCCTGCGGCTCGCAGCAGGGCATCAGCCCATGCCGTTCCAGTAGCTGCAGTAACGCCGCCGGATAACGCCCTTTGGCGACCGGATCGAGGAAACTGCGGTTGAGCAGCAGATCGGCGTCGTGCGCAGCCTGCCGATCCTCCGGCGCGTCGGAACGCGGGTAGGTCGGGCTCAGATTCAGAATGATGCCGATGCTCCCCGGCAGCTCACGTGCTCTGAAACGCTGCACCGCCATGGCGTGCGCCAGTACGCTGTGATACGCCACGGTGACCGCCCGTTTGAAGTCCACCACGCAAGGGTAGTGCAGGTCATTCAGGTAACCTGCCTCTACCGGCACGATCGGCTCGTTGAAGGTGAACCAGTGGGTGACCCGATCGCCAAATAGATCGAAGCAGATATCGGCGTAACGCGCGTAGGCTTCGACCACCGCCCGGCTTTCCCAGCCACCGCGCTGCTGCATGCGCAGCGGCATATCGAAGTGGTAGAGATTGATAAACGGGGTGATGCCCTGCGCCAGCAGCTCGTCGATCATCGCGTTATAGAACGCCACCGCCTGCGGGTTAACCTCGCCGTCGCCGTCCGGGATCAGCCGCGACCACGAGATCGAGGTTCTAAAGGTATTGTGGCCCAGCGTTTTGAGCAGCCCGATATCGGTACGGAAATGGTCGTAAAAGGTCGAAGCCTCAGCCGGCCCCACCCGATCGTGAAAGCGCTCGGGCGCGATCTCGTACCAATAGTCGAAGATATTGCGGCTCTTGCCGTCCCGCGCGGCCGCCCCTTCAGACTGCGGCGCGGAGGTGGCGCTGCCCCACCAGAACCCGTCGGCAAATTGATATTCCATACTCGCGTCCCTCGCGGGGCGGCCGCGCCGCCCCGTTCCACAGTTAGAATTTCAGCGCCTTGGCGATGTCTTCTTCGCTTTCCGTCGCCGCGTCGATCTGACTCTGCGCCTTGTTGGAGATCGCCACAAACGGCAGATAAATCACGGTGGCGACCGCCAGGTTGAACAGGCTCAGCAACATGGCCATGATGCTGCCGTTGGTGTTGAAGAACGCCCCCAGGCCGACCGGCATGGTCCAGGGCGCAATGTTGGTGATAGGCGGGATCAGCCCGGAGTAATAAGCCAGCGAGGTGATGATGGTTAGCACCGGCTGCACCAGGATGAACGGAATGAACATCACCGGGTTCATGATCACCGGCAGGCCGAACAGAATCGGTTCGTTGATCTGGAAAATGCCGGACGGCGTCGCCAGCTTGGCGACCTGGCGGTAATCTTCGCGGCGCGAGGCGATGAAGATGGCGATGATCAGGCCCAGCGTCGAGCCGGTTCCGCCAAGGTAGATGTAGGAGTCGACGAACGGTTTCGCCCACATGTGGAACTCTTTGCCGGCGGCCACCGCCGCTTCGACCGAACCGTATTTGTTATACAGCTCCACGTTTTCCAGCGCGAACGGCGTCATGATGCCGCTGTCCAGCGCCGCCAGCGCCATGGAGCCGTGCACCCCAAAGAACCACAGCAGCGAGGAGAACAGCACGTACACCCAGCCCACCACGCTGCCCATCTTGGCCAGCGGCGCCGAGATGCCGTCCATGATGATCTGGTGGAAGTTGGTGCCCCAGTGCGCCAGCGCGAACGCCACCAGCCCCATGATGGAGAGGATGATGAAACCGGGGATCAGCGCCGAGAAGGAGCGCGACACCGAAGCCGGCACGCTGTCCGGCAGGCTAATCACCCAGTTGCGCCGCACGATGAAAGCAAACATCTCGGCCACCGCCAGCCCGATCACCATACCGGAAATGATGTTGGCGCCGCCCAGCCAATTGGCGCCCACCGCATAGGCTTCGCCAACGTTGAACGGCGTGACGGTCATAAAGGCCGCCACCGCCAGCAGCGCCGAAGCCAGCGGATCGACCTTACGCTCTTCGGCTAACGCCATGCTGATAAAGAACGGCGTCATCAGGGACATGATCCCCAGCGTACCGTTGTAAACGCTGCCGCCGATGCTCTTCAGACCGTTCAGCGTCTCGATGGTGGAGGCATCCAGGCGCACGCCCAGCGAATAGAAGAACGATCCTTCGCCGAAGCTCAGGAACACGTTGTTGATCAACACGAACATCGCCCCGGTCAAGGTCAGCGGCATCAGGCGGATAAAGCCGTTCTTGATGGCGTTGACGTGGGGCTGCTTACCGATTTTTACGGCGAAAGGCAGGATAACCTTCTCGAGCGAGGCAATGAGGGTATTCACGGCGGCCTCCTGTTATTGATTGGCTTTCTTGATGGCGGCCACCGCGGCCTTCAGCACCCCCAGCCCATCGACCTTGCCGTACAGCAGCGGATCGATGACTTCAACAGGTTTGTTGGGCAGCTGTTTTTGCACCTCCGGCAAGGTGTAGGCGATCTGCGGCCCCAGCAGGATCAGATCCGCTTCAACGCCTTTCTCCGCGGCCAGCGCCTCCGGGTAGGCGGCGATGATCACCGGTACTTCGTATTTCTCGGCCTGCGCCTTCATTTTTGATACCAACAGGGAAGTGGACATACCGGCAGAACAAAACAGATAGATTTTTTTCTTTTCCATACCAAGCACCTCAGATAATCAAAAAAACCCCGTGTTATTTGTATGCCAGATGCAATCACGATTGCTTCACGCACATTCCTTATGAAAATTTCCGTCACGTTGCCCTGGTTGCAGACAGTATACGGAGCATGAAAAACGGATCGGTAAGCCAGCGGGGATAATAACCGTCTCTCCTTGACCTACCGGCTTGACCCCCTTCACATTTCACATAAAAAAATAGTGTGACCGGGCTCTCAAATAACCGATAAAAACTCGGAATATTCGCAATAAATACACAAATAACAATTATAAACAGCCAGTTACAAACTCGCTGAGAATTTAAGGGTTTATTTGCGCCCGAACAAGCGAAGGGGGAATTAAAATAGTTCAAGCTTGATTCGCCTGCTGCTCTCCGAACGCGATGGCAGGCGAAGAGGATTAGGTGGGCAGACGGAGCAACTCGATCACTGTGGCCAGCGCCACGGAATGGTTCCTGCGGTTGGGGTAATAGAGGTAAAAACCGGGAAACGGCGCGCACCAGTCGGCCAACACTCGCCGCAGCCGCCCGCTCGCCAAGTGTTCTTCCACCTCCTGCTCGATGGCGAAAGCGATGCCGACGTGTGCCAACGCCGCTTGCAGCAACAGCCTGGCGTCATCCACGATAAGCGGGCTGTTGACCGCCACGGAAAACCGCTGCTCGCCCTGCTGAAAAGTCCATTTGTAGCGCTCGCCCGAAGAGGCCTTGCGCCAACCGATGCAGCGGTGCTGCAGTAAATCCTGCGGGTGCGTCGGTTCGCCGTGCCGTTGAAAATAGTCCGGCGTGGCGACGATGGCAAAACGCAGATCCGGCGTCAGGCGCACCGCACGCATATCGTTGTGCAGATCCTCGCCGAGCCGAATACCGGCATCAAAGCCTTGCTCGACGATATTGGTGAACCCTTCGTTCGCTACCACCTCCAGCGTAATGCCGGGATACTCACTTGCCAACCGCCCCAGATGCGGCACGATGGCGAGATCGATCGCCGAACGCGGCGCGTTGATGCGCACCAGGCCGCGTGGCCCTTCTCGAAACGCATTCAGACTCTCCAGCGCGGCGTCGATGTCGGTAAAAGCCGGCACCAGCTGTGCCAGCAGATGCTCACCGGCCTCCGTCGGCGAGACATTGCGGGTGGTACGGTTCAGCAGGCGAATGCCCACCTGCGCTTCCAGTTCACGCAGGGTGTGGGTCAGCGTCGGCGGCGTCACGCCCAATCGGGCAGCGGCGCGGCGGAAGCTGCGTTCACTGGCGATAGCCACGAAGGCCGCCAGGCCGGACAATTCGGGTTTCTTCATGCTATTAATATAAATTATCTAATAGTGAGATGAATTTTTAGCGGATAGTTATTCGTCATCTAACAACATAGCATTGCGATCGACCCCATTACCAGGTATCGATGCGATGATTAATGCTACAGCTCCAACTCATGAAACGCCGCGCCGTCTGGCTGACAAAGTCGTGCTGGTGAGCGGCGGCGGCACCGGTATCGGCCGCGCGGCCGCATTGGCCTATGCCCGCGAAGGCGCCAAAGTCGCGCTGGCCGGCCGGCGCGCGGCGGAAATAGAAGCCACGGCGCGCGACATCGCGCTCGCAGGCGGCGACGCCCTGCCCATCGTGGCCGACGTCTCCCAGGAAGACGATATCCGTCGGCTGCTCGCCACGGTGACGGCCCACTACGGCCGGCTCGACGTCGCCTTCAACAACGCCGGCATCATCGGCAACTTCGCCCCCATCACCGAACAGAGCAGCGAGGATTTTGACCGCGTGATCGCCATTAACCTCCGAGGCGTCTGGCTGGCGATGAAATACGAGATTGAAACCTTCCTGGCTCAGCGCTCGGGCGGCGTGATCGTTAACACGTCCTCCTGGCTGACCCACGGCGCGCTGGCCGGCTCGTCCAGCTACTCCGCCAGCAAAGGCGCGCTCGATGCGATGATCCGCGCGGTGGCGCTCGAATACAGCGGCCAGGGCATCCGCGTCAACAACATCAACCCCGGCATCATCGACACGCCGATGGCGCGCGGCAGCGTGGCCGACAGCGCGGCGTTCGCGCCCTTTATCGCCCACACGCCCGCCGGCCGCCTGGGCGAATCGGAAGACATCGGCGATGTGGCTTTGTGGCTGGCGACAGACGAAGCCCGTTTCATCACCGGCCAAAGCCTGCTGGTGGACGGCGGCTACACCATCGCCGGCATGCGCTGAGGAGACGACGCCATGAACTACGTTCGGCTTGGCGGCAGCGGCCTGCAGGTATCTCGCCTCTGCCTGGGCTGCATGACCTACGGCGATCCGGCCTGGCGGCCCTGGGTACTGAAAGAGGATCAAGCGCGCCCCTTTATCCGCGAGGCGCTGGAGGCGGGCATCAATTTTTTCGATACCGCCAACATTTACTCCGGCGGAGAAAGCGAGCGCATTCTCGGCCGTGCGCTGAAAGCGTTCGCCCGCCGTGAAGACGTGGTGATCGCCACCAAAGCCTACTTTCCGATGGATGCGCAACCGAACAGCCGCGGGCTGTCGCGCAAACACCTGCTGCACAGCGTCGACGCCTCCTTGCAGCGGCTGGGAACGGATTACCTCGATTTGTTCGTACTGCACCGCTTCGACACAGAAACGCCGATCGAAGAAACTGCCGACACCCTCGACGGCCTGGTGCGGGCGGGCAAGATCCGTTATCTCGGCGCGTCTTCACTGCACGCCTGGCGCCTGATGAAAATGCTGGCCTTTCAACGTCAGCACCGCCTGGCGCCGTTTATTTCGTTGCAAAGCCAATACAACCTGGTGACGCGTGAAGACGAAGAAGAATTGATCCCGCTGTGCCTGGAAGAAGGTCTTGGCCTGACGCCCTGGTCGCCGCTGGCCCGCGGCATGCTGGCCGGCTCCGGCAGTGGCAGCACGCTGCGCGCCGCCACCGACGAACAGACGCCCCGTTGGTACGGCGGCAGAAACGAGGTAGAACGCACCGTCGCCGCGGTAGCGGAGGTGGCGGCCGCGCGCGGCGTTCCACCGGCGCAGATTGCGCTGGCCTGGCTGTTGGCCAAACCCGGCGTGGCGTCGCCGCTGGTGGGCATGTCCAAGCCACACCATCTGCAGGATGCGCTGGCGGCGCTCGACCTCAGGCTATCGTCAGAAGACGTGGCCGCGCTGGAGGCGCCAATGGCACACGCTGCCCGCCCCGAGCGCTGGTAGCCCCTTTTACCTCATTCCCGGAGAGAAACATGTCATACGCTGTTACCGCGCGAGCGGCGTTGTTCACCCTCGCTACCGCACTCACCCTTAACGCGCCGGCGCAGGCCGCCATCAGCGCAGACTGCACAGAAAGCAGCATGACGCTGCCGCCCGGCGCGCTTTACCCCAACGGCATCGCCCGTGCGGCGGACGGCACGCTGTATGTCGGGCTGATCACCAGCGGCAACGTGCTGCGCAAACGGCCGGGTCAGGCGTGGGAAACCTTCTTCCCCGGCGCTGACACGGTGTTCGCCTCAAACGCGCTGCGGCTGGACGAACGGCGCGGGTTGCTGTGGGGAAACTCGCCGGACTTCCTCTCCGGCGGCAAAACGCGCGCCAACCGCATTTATGCGCTGAACGTCGCGGATGGCACCCTCAACCGCAGCCTGGCACTGCCGACGGGGGAAATGGGCAACGATATCGTGCTCGGTGCAGACGGTACAGTGTACGTGACGGAAACCCGCGGCGGCGGCATCCTGCGCCTGCGGCCGGGCGAAGCGGCATTCAGTACGTTGTATCAGGATGCGCGGTTAGCGGCCCCCAGCGGGCTGGGCGCCGCCGGTATCGTACTGCTCGACAACCGGCAGATGGCTGTCGCCAATTTCGGCACCGGTAAGCTCTATACCCTCAGCTATAACGATCCAAAGCCGCAGCTGACGGAAATGCAGCTGCCGCGCCTGATTGAAAACCCGGACGGAATGGGATTGGCACCGGACGGCGCGCTGATCGTGCTGGAGAACGGGATCCAGAGCGGCCAAGGGCGGATCCTGCGGATCCCGTCCCCCAAGGCGGCAGGCTCGCACCGGATTGAGGTCTTGCGCGAAGGCATGGAATCACCGGTCAATCTGACTATCACACCACAAGGCTGTGCCTTCGTCAGCGAATCGCGCATCCGCCACCGCCTGCTGCCCGGCCATGAAACCGAAGTGCCCGACAGCTTCCGCCTTTATCAACTGCCCCTGCCTCTCACCGCCGCACAATAAATTCGCCGCCTCACTGCGGGCGGCGACTTGCGTTGTTGCCCGCAGGCAAACGACAATCTCGCTTCGTTGCAACCTCGCCTTGCGCAGCGCTTCCCATTTTTACCTGTGACAGCCGATTGCCCGCTGGGCTAGTATAAGCGTCTGTGCAAACCTCAGGTTTGAGCGCGCCGTCTGGCGTTTTGATGATTTGATTTGCGCCGCCCGCCAAGCGCTGAATGGGGCGGCGCCTGCTGAAACAATGTGATAGCGAATGACGACAATGAAAATCACAGTTCCCTTTACATTCAATGGATTGGAAAAATAATCGCATGAATAGCACCGATAAACTCGATTCGCATACGCCGATGATGCAGCAGTACCTGCGCCTCAAGGCCCAGCATCCTGAAATCCTGCTGTTCTACCGCATGGGCGACTTCTACGAGCTGTTTTACGACGACGCCAAGCGCGCTTCCCAGCTGCTGGATATCTCGCTGACCAAACGCGGCGCCTCGGCGGGTGAACCGATCCCGATGGCCGGCGTGCCGCACCACGCAGTGGAGAACTACCTAGCCAAGCTGGTGCAGCTCGGCGAGTCCGTCGCCCTCTGCGAGCAGATCGGCGATCCGGCCACCAGCAAAGGGCCGGTCGAACGCAAAGTGGTGCGTATCGTCACTCCCGGCACCATCACCGACGAAGCGCTGCTGCAAGAGCGCCAAGATAACCTGCTGGCGGCAATCTGGCAGGACGCGCGCGGCTTCGGCTACGCCACCCTGGACGTCAGCTCCGGCCGCTTCCGCGTCGCCGAGCCGCAGGATCTGGAAACCATGGCCGCCGAGCTGCAGCGCACCAATCCGTCCGAGCTGCTCTACCCGGAAACCTTCGAACAAATGGCGCTGATCGAACAGCGCCACGGCCTGCGCCGCCGCCCGCTGTGGGAATTCGAGCTTGAGACCGCGCGTCAGCAGCTCAACCTGCAATTCGGTACCCGCGACTTGACCGGTTTCGGCGTCGAACAGGCGCACCAGGCACTGCGCGCCGCCGGCTGCCTGCTGCAGTACGTCAAAGATACCCAGCGCACTTCGCTACCGCACATTCGTGGCATCACCATGGAGCGCCAGCAGGACGGTATCATCATGGACGCCGCGACCCGCCGCAATCTGGAGCTGACGCAGAGCCTGTCCGGCGGCAGCGACAACACGCTGGCGGCGATCCTCGATCGCACGGTCACGCCGATGGGCAGCCGTATGCTGAAACGCTGGCTGCACATGCCGACCCGCGATATCAAGGTTCTCACCGCCCGCCAACAGGCGATCGGCGCATTGCAGGACCTGTTCACCGATCTGCAGCCTTCGCTGCGTCAGGTGGGCGATCAGGAGCGAATTTTGGCGCGTTTGGCGCTGCGCACCGCCCGGCCGCGCGATCTGGCGCGCATGCGCCATGCTTTCCAGCAACTGCCGGACATCCGCGCGCTGCTGCAAGATGTGGATACCCCACACGTGCAGCAACTGTTGTCGCAGGTGGGCCAGTTCGACGAGCTGCGTGAGCTGCTGGAACGCGCGGTCATTGAGTCGCCGCCGGTGCTGGTACGCGACGGCGGCGTGATCGCCCCCGGTTACAACAGCGAACTGGACGAGTGGCGCGCACTGGCCGATGGCGCCAGCGATTATCTCGATCGGCTGGAGATCCGCGAGCGTGAAAAACTGGGGCTGGATACGCTCAAGGTCGGTTTTAACGGCGTACACGGCTACTACATTCAGGTCAGCCGTGGCCAAAGCCACCTGGTGCCGATCCACTATGTGCGCCGTCAGACGCTGAAAAACGCCGAGCGCTATATCATCCCGGAATTGAAAGAGTACGAAGACAAAGTGCTCACCTCCAAGGGCAAGGCGCTGGCGATCGAGAAAAGCCTGTACGACGAGCTGTTTGATCTGCTGCTGCCGCACCTGGCGGAACTGCAGCAAAGCGCCGCCGCACTGGCCGAGCTGGACGTGCTGGCCAACCTGGCCGAGCGCGCCGATACCCTAAACTACGCTTGCCCGACCATGAGCGAGCAGCCGGGGATCCGCATTACCGAAGGCCGCCACCCGGTGGTTGAGCAGGTGCTGAGCGAGCCGTTTATCTCCAACCCGCTCACCCTGTCGCCACAGCGCCGCATGCTGATCATCACCGGCCCGAACATGGGGGGTAAAAGTACCTATATGCGGCAAACGGCGCTGATCGTGCTGATGGCACACATCGGCAGCTACGTGCCGGCCACCAAGGCCACCATCGGCCCGGTGGATCGCATCTTCACCCGCGTCGGCGCGGCGGACGATCTGGCTTCCGGCCGCTCCACCTTCATGGTGGAAATGACCGAAACCGCCAACATCCTGCACAACGCCACCGAGCACAGCCTGGTGTTGATGGATGAAATCGGCCGCGGCACCTCCACCTACGACGGCCTGTCGCTGGCTTGGGCCTGCGCCGAAAACCTGGCCAACCGCATCAAGGCGATGACGCTGTTCGCCACCCACTACTTCGAGCTGACGACCTTGCCGGAGAAAATGGAAGGCGTGGTCAACGTGCATCTGGACGCGCTCGAACATGGTGATACCATCGCCTTCATGCACAGCGTACAGGACGGTGCCGCCAGCAAAAGCTATGGCCTGGCGGTCGCCGCGCTGGCCGGCGTGCCGCGCGACGTCATCAAGCGCGCCCGTCAGAAGCTGCGCGAGCTGGAGTCAATCTCCAGCCACACCGCCTCGGGCAGCGTCGATGCTACCCAGATGACGCTGCTGCAGGAAGAAACCTCGCCGGCGGTAGAAGCCCTGGAGGGGCTTGATCCGGATTCCCTGTCGCCACGCCAGGCGCTGGAATGGATCTACCGGCTGAAAAATATGGTGTAACCTGGCGCCAAACGCGGGCATAAAAAAACGGTGAGCATCATGCTCACCGTTTTTATTTGATGCGGTTCAACAACCGGCGTTATTCGCGGAACAGCGCCTCAATGCTCAGGCCCTGCATCTGCAGAATCTCACGCAGACGGCGCAGACCTTCAACCTGAATCTGACGGACGCGCTCGCGCGTCAGGCCAATCTCCCGGCCTACGTCTTCCAGCGTCGCCGCTTCATAGCCCAGTAGGCCGAAACGACGCGCCAACACTTCACGCTGTTTGGCGTTCAGTTCGAACAGCCATTTGACGATGCTTTGCTTCATATCGTCGTCTTGCGTGGTGTCTTCAGGCCCGTTGTCCTTTTCGTCGGCCAGAATGTCCAGCAGCGCTTTCTCAGAATCCCCGCCCAACGGCGTATCCACCGAGGTGATGCGCTCATTCAGGCGCAGCATGCGGCTGACGTCATCCACCGGCTTGTCGAGTTGCTCGGCAATTTCTTCAGCGCTCGGTTCATGATCCAGCTTGTGGGAAAGCTCGCGCGCGGTGCGCAGATAGACATTCAGTTCTTTGACGATATGGATAGGCAAACGAATGGTACGGGTTTGGTTCATGATCGCCCGTTCAATCGTCTGACGGATCCACCAGGTTGCGTAAGTGGAGAAGCGGAAACCGCGTTCCGGGTCGAATTTTTCCACTGCGCGAATCAGACCGAGGTTACCCTCTTCGATCAAATCCAGCAGCGCCAGACCGCGGTTGCTGTAGCGGCGGGCGATTTTCACCACCAGCCGCAGGTTGCTTTCAATCATGCGGCGGCGGGACGGCACGTCACCGCGCAGAGCACGCCGCGCAAAATAGACTTCTTCCTCTGCGGTCAGCAGAGGTGAATAACCGATCTCACCCAGATAGAGCTGCGTCGCATCCAATACGCGTTGCGTAACGCCTTGAGACAACAGCTCTTCTTCCGCTAAATCGTTCTCGCTGGTCTCTTCTTCTACCAGCGCTTTTTCATCAAACGACTCGGCCTCAGCTCCATTCTCGTCGAAATCCGCATCATCATGTAACTCGTTAACTTTCAGCGTATTTTGGCTCATATGCTGCTCCTACCCGTGATACCGCGAGCAGAATCTCAGCGTATTCTGCCCAATCTATCGCTGCGGAAGATAACGCAGCGGGTTTACGGATTTCCCCTTGTAACGAATTTCAAAATGCAAACGTACTGAACTGGTACCGGTGCTACCCATGGTGGCTATTTTTTGACCCGCCTTCACTTCTTGTTGTTCCCGGACCAGCATTGTGTCGTTATGAGCGTAGGCGCTCAGGTAATCATCATTATGTTTGATGATGATTAGATTACCGTAGCCCCGTAAAGCGTTGCCTGCATACACTACACGACCATCGGCGGTAGCGAAGATAGGCTGCCCACGGGAACCGGCGATATCGACACCCTTATTCCCACCTTCTGATGAGGAAAAGTTATCAATAACCTTACCGTCAGTCGGCCATCTCCAGGTACTGACCGGAGCGCTGTTGCTGACGGTGCTGCTCACTGGTGGAGCGGCTTCCGGCGCGGTAACAGGCGCAGTCGCGGTCCCAACCGCTGCGGCACCTGCTGCAGGTAACATCTTACCTACATTCTGTTTACCCGAGTTTTCAGAATACGCGTTAGTTGATTGAGAATCAACCGTTGCCGTCTGGATCTGGGAGCTGGAAGGTGGCTTCGGAACACCGCCTTTGGTCGCGTCTGTCGTCGCCAACATGCCGCCGCCGCCGTTAGCAGAACCATTACCAAGCTGAATGGTTTGGCCAACATTCAGGCTGTATGGCTCGGGAATATTGTTGCGCTGCGCCAGGTCGCGGAAATCATTGCCGGTGATCCAGGCGATGTAAAACAGCGTGTCGCCGCGCTTGACCGTATAAGTTTCACCGCCGCTGTAACTCCCTTTAGGAATGGCGGTATAACTGCGATTATAGACAATGCGGCCCTCTGGGCTGGCCTGCTGCACTCCGCCATTATTATTGCCGGATGGAACGGCACCGCCGCCGCCCACGCTGCTGATAGGGGCCGACGTCGAGGCCGTATTCGTACAACCCGCCAACCACAAACTTACCATCGTACACACCGCAACCCGGCGTAACGTAATCATTGGGCTTCCCGTGCTCATGCTTCCCCCATGACAGCAATATCAGTGATATATCCAAAATACCCTTTACATCGTAGCCGAGCTTTTGCCACTTCCCAGTTTCTGCGATGTAAAGGCGCCGCCGGCCGATCCCTGAACGCCAGGTCATCTCCCGCCGGAGCATCAAAACGCGCGCCAATGCTAACCACATTGACGTCGCCGCACCATAAGACAACTACGTAGAAAGGCCAATTCTAGTGAAAATTAGCCTGATTGGAACGAGAAAACCTTATCCGGACGTGATGAAAGTGCAACAGATTTTGCCGACGGTCGAAAATTCAGACAATCGCTAGGCCAATTCGCCTTTCACCAGCGGAACAAAGCGCACCGCTTCGACTGCATCGACAACGAAATCGTTGCCATGACGCTGAATGCGTTTGAGGGTTTGGGCCTGCTCGCCCACCGGCAACACCAAAATGCCGCCGTCGTCCAGCTGCTCCACCAGCGCCTGCGGGATCTCCGGCGGTGCGGCGGTGACGATGATCGCATCGAACGGGCCGCGCGACGCCCAGCCCTGCCAGCCGTCGCCGTGGCGGGTAGAAACATTGTGGAGATCGAGCTGCTTCAGCCGGCGCTTGGCCTGCCACTGCAGCCCCTTGATGCGCTCGACGGAACAAACGTGTTGCACCAGATGCGCCAGGATAGCGGTTTGATAACCGGAACCGGTGCCGATCTCCAGCACCCGTGAAGTGGGCTTCAAATTCAGCAGCTCGGTCATCCGCGCCACCATATAAGGCTGGGAAATGGTCTGGCCGGAGCCGATCGGCAATGCGGTGTTTTCGTAGGCTTTGTGATCCAGCGCTTCGTCGACAAAACGCTCGCGCGGCACCGCTTCGATCGCCCGCAGCAGCTTTTCGTCCCGGATCCCCTGCTGACGCAGCTGCGTCAGCAATGTTTGCATACGCTTGTTCACCATTCCCCGCTAACCTCTGCCTTGGTTAACCATGTTGTCACGACTTCCTGCGCCGCGTAGGCGGTCAAATCCACCTGCAGCGGCGTGATCGCCACATAGCCTTGTTCCACCGCCGCAAAGTCGGTATCCGGCCCGGCATCAAATTTATCACCAGGCGGCCCGATCCAGTAGAGATTTTGTCCGCGCGGATCCTGCTGGCAGAAAACCGTGTCGGCGGGATGGCGGCTGCCGCAGCGGGTAACGCGCAGGCCTTTGATCTCCGCCAGCGGCAGATCCGGTACGTTGATATTCAGGATTTTTCCGGTACGCAACGGCTCACGCTGCAACGCGCGCAGAATACGGCAGGTAATGACGGCGGCGGTCGCATAGTGCTGGTGGCCGTTCAACGACACTGCCAACGCGGGCAGCCCCAGATGCCGCCCCTCCATCGCCGCCGCGACGGTGCCGGAATAGATGACGTCGTCGCCCAAATTCGGCCCGGCGTTGATGCCGGAGACCACAATATCCGGCGCCGGGCGCATCAAGGCGTTGACGCCAAGGTAGACGCAGTCGGTCGGCGTCCCCTGCAGCACCGCAATATCGCCGTTGGCCAGCGTCTGCGTGCGCAGCGGCGACTCCAGCGTCAGGGCATTAGAAGAGCCGCTGCGGTTACGATCCGGCGCCACGACCTGCACCTCGGCGAATTCCCGCAGCGCCGCCGCCAGCACCTGAATGCCCGGGGCGCTAACGCCGTCATCGTTACTCAACAATATCCGCATTGTAGACTCAACCCCTTGTTGTCATAACAAGCAAACTTAAAACCGCACTCTTGTTATCCGGTTATTGTCCGGCTGCGGATTCATTGGATCACCCTGGTTCACTTTGCCCCGAATTATAACCGAACTTGCTTGTGTTACTAGCGCATCGAATTCATGCCGGCGGCATCCGAACTCGCCGTAAAAACGGCGAGCACAGCATAGCGGCGGTAAACCGTGCCTGCACAGCATGCGTCGCCGCTCTCGCCAACACGGCATACGGAGCCCCCGGTCATGCCCGAAAACGCCCCATGGAAAATAAATTCAATTTAAATAATAACCAATACAAATAGAAAACAAGGAACTTTCTCAGCATACATGCTGCTTCCCATCTATATTTTATTGGTTCGTAATCTTCAGTTCTTTAAATACTTAACTTCATTATTTACAAAGGGAAAACCATTATGACTCATTTATCAATGACTGATTACCTCGTTGAACTGACACCGGAAACAGAAAATCTGTCGTTCACCAACATCAACAATACCAATGTCATTATCACTCCAACATCAGACTTAACGATGTCCAAAGCCCATATAAAGATAGGCAGTGGTTTTAATATGCTGAGCTGGGCAGGCAACTCGACTAACGATGGGCCAAACATTGTCAACGCCAATTTCCGCGCCAATGGCAGCGCCGAATTCGGCACAAATAACACGACGATTCTGTCCGCTAACTTCATCACCAAAGATATCCTGATCGCGACCGCTGCCAATGGCACGAAATCCGCGGTCATCAACAGCAACATCGGCAACTTCGATCAATTTAGCTATATCGATCTCGCCGGCTATGTCGGCACCGGCAGCATACACCTCGATGGACAACCCGTAGCGACCGAGGGAGCCCACACCTTCGATGCCGGCGTTATCTTCGGCAGCGCCATCATCAACCACACCGCTTATGCCGATGTCAGCAACATCGAGCAATCCCCTTACTTCCCCAGCGCGCCGCTCGCATTCTCCCTGAGTGGATTTGCAGACAACGTCCACTTAATTAATGCCAACGCCTCTTACTCGGCCGGGCAATATATTCCCACCACCATTCGTATATTTGATGACGCAACGGCCGCCAGTAAATTACATGTCGAGCTAGCGAAAGTTCAGGGTGAAAATGTCACAACCGATCTTAATATTGATATTGGCAAAGAGTTTAATCCTTATACCGATACGCCTCCCGCCTATAGCAACCAGAAAATCAACGGTGGCACCTTCGCCGTCACCAGCCATTACACTAACAACCCAGTGAAGGAAATATTAAATATCACCTCCAACTTTACCCATTCTGAATTAACGTTATCCGGCGGAAGCAATCATATCACGGATATCAGTCTTAACGGTTTCGCCTTGGGCGGTGAGAATAATTATGTGCTGAAGCTCAATGTCAAAGCGGGCTTTACCGATTCGCTGGCCCACATCTACGTAGATGAGCTGAGCAACCCCAACGGCAATCTCGCGCCAATCAGCCTGGACATTCACAGCGAAATCGGCGGCACCGGCGGCGGCGACTTTTACAACACGCTGACCAGCCTGCAAAACAGCGGGCAGTTCAGCACAATCATCAATACGCTGGCCGGCAAGCAATTGGTGATAGAGGGCGCTTCGCAAGACGACAGCTTCAGCGTTGTCGGCAACACAACCCTCACCGGACACGGTTCGGGTTTTCATGGCGACACGATCAACTTTGCTCACAGCTCAATTTCCAGCCAGGTCAAAATCACCGACTATAACGCTGCCAACGACCGAATCAATGCAGGCGACGCCGTACAGCAATGGGCGTTTTCAGCGGCCAGCGGCAAATCGCTGGTTTCCTATGGCGACTACGGCAATACGGGCAATTTGAATGCCTTGTTCTCCACGTTGGGTGGCGCTGCCGATGCACAATCTCTGTTCAGCGCAGCGCTCAGCAAAGCCACCGGCGGCACCAGCGAACATGCGCTGGCGGAAGTCGGTGCCATAAAGTTGGGCAATTCGCTGTATATCATCATCGACAGCAATGGCAACCACGGCTTTGACAGCCAGGATATCGTCTTCTCGTTGGGTAACCGCGATCTGCAACAAACAGTGGCGGACATGCATTACAATTCACCTTCGATCACGCTTAACGGCCTGGCGGCGCCGCAGTTGGAAGCGCTGGCATAAAAACGCAAAAGCCCCGGTTGGGTTGACCGGGGCTTTCGGGGCTTGTCAAAGCCCGAACGGCTATTCTCCGTTACTCGCTGATATCTGCATCACCGTCAACGGGAAGCATAATCTCGCGCACCACGCTGGTGGCGAAGCTGCCTGCCGGCAGCCAGAAGCGCAGTTCCACGGTAACGTCATCCCACCAGTTCCACAGCATATTTTGCGGCTGCAACAGCAGGGCCCGACGAGCGGGTTCGACACGCTCGCGCTTTAAAAGCGTAAGCAATTCCGGCTGCTCCGCCAAGCATTGTTGTTCAAATGCCAACGCATCGCCGGCAGTACCCGGCCCGCCGTCGCCCGGCAACGTCGCGGTGACAACCAGCTCACCGGCATCCAGCCGCTGTTGCAGCGTCTCCAGCTCATCGGCCTTGGCGACGAACCAACTGCCGCGGCCGCTCAGCTGCAGGGCGTCCCCCTCCAGCACGGTGCGCTGCAGGCCTTCGGCCAGGCGCCTGCTCGCGACCAGATTAAACAGTGCACTGCGGCTGGCGGAAAGGTAGAAACTGCGTTTGCTGCGCTCTTTGACGCGGATTTCGTCGTTCGCCCAGCGGCGCGCCATCACCAGGTTGTTGCCGCCGCGGCCGAAGCGTTGGCTGCCGAAATAGTTTGGCACGCCCTGCGCGGCGATGGCCTGCAGACGGCGTTCCACGTCCTGCCGGTCGGAAATCTGGCGCAGCACCAGCGTAAAGTGGTTGCCTTTCAGGTTGCCGATGCGCATTTTACGCAGGTGGCGGGCTGACGAGAGCACCTCGCAGCCTTCCAGCGCAAACTGGGAGAAATCCGGCGTGTCCTTGCCCGGCATGTGCAGGCAGAACCACTGTTCGGTCACCGCGTGGCGATCCTTCAAGCCCGCATAGCTGACGGAACGGGCATGGATACCGGCGAAACGCGCCAAATAGTCGGCCACGAACTGGGTATTGCAGCCGTTTTTACGGATGTTCACCAGCACGTGCTCGCCTTCGCCGTCCGGCGCAAAGCCCAGGTCTTCCACCACCACGAAATCTTCCGGATTGGCTTTCAACACCCCGGTGCTCTGCGGCCGGCCATGCAGCCAGGTCAGATTCGCCATATCCATGCAATTATTCCTTGATCAGCAAGGCGACCGCTTCGCAGGCGATGCCCTCGCCGCGCCCGGTGAAACCGAGCTGCTCGGTGGTGGTAGCCTTTACATTGACGTCATCCATATGGCACTGCAGATCTTCCGCCAGGAAGACACGCATCTGCGGGATATGCGGCGCCATTTTCGGTGCCTGAGCGATAATGGTGATATCGAGGTTGCCGAGGCGGTATCCCTTGGCGCGGATGCGTTTCCAGGCTTCGCGCAGCAGCTCGCGGCTGTCGGCGCCCTTGAAGGCCGGATCGGTATCGGGGAACAGCTTGCCGATATCACCCAGCGCCGCCGCGCCCAGCAGGGCGTCAGTCGCGGCGTGCAGCGCAACGTCACCGTCGGAGTGGGCCAACAAACCTTTGTCGTAAGGGATGCGAACACCGCCGATCACTAACGGGCCTTCGCCGCCGAATTTATGTACGTCAAAACCGTGACCGATACGCATGATGCGCTCCTTAATTGTCCAACTGAGTCAAATAGAACGCCGCCAGCGCCAAATCCTCCGGCCGCGTTACTTTAATGTTGTCCGCCCGGCCGGCGACCAGCAGCGGATGATAGCCGCAATGCTCCAGCGCCGAGGCTTCGTCGGTGACGTTCGCGCCTTCATCCAGCGCGCGCTGCAGGCACTGCTTGAGCAGCGGCAGCGGAAACAGCTGCGGCGTCAGCGCATGCCACAGATCCTGCCGTTCGACGGTGTGGGCGATGGTTTCGCGGCCGGGTTCGGCGCGCTTCATGGTGTCGCGCACCGGGGCGGCGAGAATGCCGCCGACCTTGCTGTGTGCGGTGATCGCCAGCAGGCGCTCGAGATCGTCGGCGTGCAGGCAGGGGCGCGCGGCGTCGTGCACCAGTACCCAGTCCGCATCGCCCGCCAGCTTCAGCCCGGCCATCACCGAATCGGCGCGCTGTTTGCCGCCCTCAGTGACGATCACCCGCGGATCCTGGGCGATCGGCAACTGTTCGAACTGGCGATCTTCGGGGCCGATCGCCACGATCACCCGCTCAATGCGCGGATGACGCAACAGGGCGTGGATGGCGTGCTCGACGATGCTGTGCCGGCCGATGGTTAAATATTGCTTCGGGCATTCCGCCTGCATGCGGCTGCCGATACCGGCAGCGGGCAGGACGGCAATCACCGAGGGAAAGGTGCCTGCGGAGTGATTCATGCGTTATTTTTGTGCGTTATTTTGCGAGGAAGACGCCGCGTTGCGTCTGGATTGGTCAGGAACCAGACGATAGAAAGTCTCACCGGGCTTGATCATGCCCAGCTCATTACGCGCTCGCTCTTCGATCGCTTCCTGACCGCCGTTCAAATCATCGATTTCGGCAAACAGCTGATCGTTACGCGCTTTCAACTTGGCGTTGCTGCCCTGCTGGACCGCAACGTCTTCATTGACTCGCACGTAATCGTGAATACCATTTTTGCCCAGCCACAGTGAATACTGTAACCAACCGAGCAATGCCAGCAATAGCAGCGTAAGTTTTCCCATCTCCGCCCCCTGAAAAACCGACCAATCATCCCACAACTTCTCGTTGGACTCCACACTGAGAGCGGCATTTCAACGCCAAATTCAGAATACGGATGAAGGATTCCCGAGTTTATCGACTAATTCCACGGCGAAAGCGGCAAAAAAAGCCCCTTTTGCCCGATGCGCGCGACGCGTTTTGCAATGAAGCATACCCTGCCCTTCACCCATTATGCAGCAAGAACCACTGCACAGCCGCCTCCTGACCCATCGCTTACGCCACAGCAACGAAAAAAGTGAATATTTAACACCATAGAAAGAATAATCCTTATACAGGGGTTGTACTTTCATTCATTGAAGCTTATTTTTATGCACTCATAGTGCATAAATAATTCCAATATATAACCTTTCATTATCGGGGATCGCGATGTTAAAACGTTTAGTTCTGATCGGCGCCTGCCTGGCCGCCACCTTCTCCACCGTCGCGTTGGCGGCTGAAACTACCTACGTCGTCGGCTCCGGCGGCACCTATCGGCCGTTCGAGTTTGAAAATAGCCAAAAGCAGCTGGAAGGTTTCGACATCGACATCATCAAAGCGGTAGCCAAGGCCGAAGGTTTCCAAATCAAACTGATCAATACGCCGTGGGAGGGGATCTTCGCCACCTTGAATTCCGGCGATCGCGACATCATCATTTCCGGCATCACCATCACCGACAAACGCAAACAAATGGTTGATTTCTCGGCGCCATACTTCCCGGCCGAGCAGGCCATCGTGGTGCCGAAAGACTCGACGGTAGACTCCATCGCCGCGCTGAAAACGCTGAAGGTCGGCGTGGTGAACTCCAGCACCGGCGATATCGTGGTGTCCGACGTGCTGGGCAAAAACAGCACCGCCATCAAGCGCTTCGATAATACCCCGCTGATGCTGCAGGAGCTGTATGAAGACGGCATCGGCGCGGCGGTCGGCGACGTTGGCGTGGCCAAGTTCTATATCAAGACCCATCCGGAGAAAGCCTTCAAACTGGTGCCCGACGCCAAGTTTGAGCGCCAGTATTTCGGCATCGCCGTCGCCAAAGGCAACGACGAACTGCGTAACAAGATCAACGCCGGCCTGAAGAAGATCGTCGCCGACGGCACCTACGCCAAGATCTACCAAACCTGGTTCGACAGCAACGTGCCGACGCTGCCGGCGGAATAACACTCTGTCGCCGGCGCCCGCCAGGCCGTCGGCGCGCCACCGTTTCAGCACACCAAGAAGGAATACCCTTTGAACTTCCGCTGGGAGATCATCCAGGAATACGCGCCGCTGTTTATGGAAGGCGCCTGGATGACCATCAAATGCACCATTATCTGCGTACTGCTCGGCACCACCTGGGGCTTGATCCTCGGGCTGGGGCGTTTGGCGCAGGCGCCGCACGGCATCTGGAAACCCATCCTGCATTACGGCGTTCAGTGGCCGGTACGCATCTACATCAGCGCCTTTCGCGGCACGCCGCTGTTCGTACAAATCATGGTGGTGCACTTCGCGCTGGTGCCGCTGTTCATCAACCCGCGTGACGGCCTGCTGGTCACCAGCGGCCTGATGAGCGTCGATTTCGCCCGTGCGCTGCGCGCCGATTACGGTGCCTTTCTTTCCTGCGTGGTGGCGATCACGCTCAACGCCGGCGCCTATGTGTCGGAGATCTTCCGCGCCGGGATCCAGTCGATTGACCGCGGCCAGATGGAGGCCTCGCGCTCGCTGGGCATGAGCTACGGCAAGACCATGCGCCAGGTGATCCTGCCGCAGGCCTTCCGCCGCATGCTGCCGCCGCTGGGCAACAACGCCATCGCCATCGTCAAGGATTCGTCGCTGGCCTCCGCCATCGGCCTGGCGGATCTGGCCTATGCCGCCCGTACCGTCTCCGGCGCCTACGCCACCTACTGGGAGCCCTATCTGACCATTTCGCTGGTCTATTGGGTCATCACCTTCCTGCTCTCACTGCTGGTGCAACACATGGAAAAGAGGTTCGGTAAAAGTGATTCGCGTACATAACCTGCAAAAACAGTTCGGCGAGAGCCACGTGCTGCGCGGCATTTCCTGCCGGATCGCCGCCAACGAAGTGGTGTGCGTCATCGGCCCATCCGGCTCGGGCAAAAGCACCTTCCTGCGCTGCATCAACGCGCTGGAAACACTCTCCGGCGGCGAGATCGAGGTCAACGGCTTCGCCGTCCACGATCAGAAAACCGACCTGAACAAGATGCGTGAAAGCGTGGGGATGGTGTTCCAGCGCTTCAACCTGTTCCCGCACATGACGGTGTTGGAAAACATCATCATGGCGCCGGTGAGCGTGAAGAAGCAGCCGCGCGCCGAAGCCATCGCACAAGCCGAGCAGCTGCTGCACAAGGTCGGGCTGCTCGACAAGATAGACGCCTACCCCAACAGCCTGTCCGGCGGCCAGCAGCAGCGGGTGGCCATCGCCCGCGCGCTGGCGATGGAGCCGAAGATCATGCTGTTCGACGAACCGACCTCCGCGCTCGATCCGGAGCTGGTGGGCGAAGTGTTGGCGGTGATGAAATCGCTGGCACACGAGGGCATGACCATGGTGGTAGTCACGCATGAGATGGGCTTTGCCCGCGAGGTGGCCGATCGGGTGCTGTTTATCGATCAGGGGATCATTCAGGAGGAAGGTGCGCCGCAGCAGATCTTCAGCCATCCGGCCAATCCGCGCACACAGGCGTTTCTGAGCAAAGTTTTGTAACCTTCGGCACCGCTTTGCAATCCTTCGGGCGCCGGCATCGGCGCCCGCTCTCTCACCACCCGGTTAAGAAGCTGAACACCAGCCAGAACAGGCACAGCACGATGGTGCCAGTCAGCAGCAGCGTCAGGATCAGACGGCCGCGCAACAGCGTGCTGAGGGTGATGCCGATCAGCACCGACAGCGGCATCAGCGCCAGGAAGAACGGCCAGGTATAGAGCAGGAAAAACAGCGTGTTGGAACCGTAAACCAGGAACGGCAACGCGAACGCCAGCCAGTAGAAAACAAAGCCGCTGACGCCGCCCAGGAAAGAATAAGAAGGCTCCTCTCTCTCCTGTTTTGACTGCTTGGAGTCGATCAAGATAGGCGTGACATTTTGCATAGTGATCCCTGGTTATTCGGCTCGCTCTGCGGCGGCTTAGAGTAAAAAGCGCATGGCGAAAAACGCCACACGCTTTTTTTGAATTCAGGGTTTGATAATAGCCTGACCACGCAACACGTCTAACAATTGCGCAATCAAATTTGTTACCAATTGTTGGCCATCGAGGTGGATTTCAGGCCGCTGCGGCGCCTCGTAAACCGCGTCGATGCCGGTGAAATTGCGCAGCTCGCCGGCGCGCGCTTTTTTATACAATCCCTTCGGATCGCGCGCCTCGCAGATCGCCAACGGCGTGTCGACGAACACCTCGATAAAGCGATCGTCGCCGAGCATCTCGCGCACCATCTGCCGCTCGGCGCGGTGCGGCGAAATGAACGCGGTCAGCACCACCAGCCCGGCGTCCACCATCAGTTTGGCCACTTCCCCCACCCGGCGGATGTTTTCGCGGCGATCTTCGTCGGAGAAGCCGAGATCGCGGCACAGGCCGTGGCGCACGTTATCGCCGTCCAGCAGATAGGTGCTGACGCCGAGCCCGTGCAGTGCCTGCTCCAGCGCGCCGGCGACGGTGGATTTGCCCGAGCCGGACAGCCCGGTAAACCACAGCACCACGCCGCGGTGGCCGTTGCGCGCTTCGCGATCCGCGCGCGTCACGGCGTGCGGATGCCAAACCACGTTCTCATCGTCCGGCCCGGTCGCCCTCAGTTCAGCGGCCACCTTATCGGCCACCGAGCAGATCGCGCACGCCCCAGTGCGGGAAGTGCTTGCGCACCAGCGCATTCAGCTCCAGCTCGAAGGCGCTGAACTCGCCGCGCGCCGTCGAGGCGGTCTGCAGCGCTTCACGCACCAGACCGGCACCGACCGTGACGTTGCTCATGCGATCGATGAAGATCAGCCCGCCGGTGTCGTGATTGCTCTGATAGCTGTCCAGCATCAGCGGCTCGTCGAACGTCAGCTCCACCAACCCGATGCCGTTAAGCGGCAACGTGTCTGCCGGGTGTTGCGCCAGCGTATTGATCTCCACCTGATGACAAATGTTCTCCACGCGTGCGCGGGTCTTTTTACCGGCGATCTTGATGTCGTAACTCTGGCCCGGCACCAGCGGCTGCTCCGCCATCCATACCACGTCCACCAGCGCGCTCTGCGCCGCCTGCAGGCTTTCGCCGGCGTCGACCAGCAGATCGCCGCGGCTGATGTCCACCTCATCCTTCAGCACCAGCGTAATCGCCTCGCCCGGCACCGCCTCTTGCAGATCGCCGTCGAAGGTCACGATGCGCGCCACGCTGGATTCCACGCCGGAAGGCAGCACCTTGACCCGTTGCCCCACCCGCACCACGCCGGCCGACAGCGTGCCGGCATAGCCGCGAAAATCGAGGTTCGGGCGGTTGACGTACTGCACCGGGAAGCGCAGCGGCTGGTTTTCACGCTCGCTGACCACGTCCACGCTCTCCAGCACTTCCAGCAGCGTCGGGCCGCTGTACCACGGCATATGGGCGCTTTCGCTCGCCACGTTGTCGCCGTCCAGCGCCGACAGCGGCACGAATTTGATATCCAGATCGCCTGGCAGCTGCTGGGCAAAGGTCAGGTAATCCTGTTTGAACTGCTCGAACACCGCTTCCTGGTAGTCCACCAGATCCATTTTGTTCACCGCCACCACCAGATGGCGAATGCCCAGCAGGGTCGCGATAAAACTGTGGCGGCGGGTCTGATCCAGCACCCCTTTGCGCGCGTCGATCAACAGGATCGCCAGATCGCAGGTGGAGGCGCCGGTGGCCATGTTGCGGGTGTACTGCTCGTGTCCCGGGGTATCGGCGATGATAAATTTGCGTTTTTCGGTCGAGAAATAGCGATAGGCCACGTCGATAGTGATGCCCTGCTCGCGCTCGGCCTGCAGGCCGTCCACCAGCAGCGCCAGATCGAGCTTCTCGCCCTGGGTGCCGATGCGTTTGCTGTCGCTGTGCAGCGTCGACAGCTGATCCTCGTAGATCTGGCGGGTATCGTGCAGCAAGCGGCCGATCAGGGTGCTTTTGCCGTCATCGACGCTGCCGCAGGTCAGAAAGCGCAGCAGGCTCTTGTGCTGCTGCGCGTGCAGGTAAGATTCGACGCCGCCCTGGTCAGCGATTTGTTGTGCAATTGCGTTGTTCATCCGGCGGCTCCTTAGAAATACCCTTGACGCTTTTTCAGCTCCATCGAGCCGGACTGATCGCGGTCGATCATCCGCCCCTGGCGTTCGCTGGTGGTGGAGACCAGCATCTCTTCAATGATCTCCGGCAGGGTTTGCGCCTGCGAATCCACCGCGCCGGTCAGCGGCCAGCACCCCAGGGTGCGGAAACGCACCATGCGCTGGCTGATCACTTCACCCGGCTGCAGATCGATGCGATCGTCGTCCACCATCATCAGCATGCCGTCGCGCTCCACCACCGGGCGCGGTTTCGCCAGGTACAGCGGCACGATGTCGATCTTTTCCAGGAAGATGTACTGCCAGATATCCAGCTCGGTCCAGTTCGACAGTGGGAAGACGCGGATGCTCTCCCCTTTGTTGATCTGGCCGTTGTAGTTGTGCCACAGCTCCGGCCGCTGGTTTTTCGGATCCCAGCGGTGGAAGCGATCGCGGAACGAATAGATGCGCTCTTTGGCGCGCGATTTCTCCTCGTCGCGCCGCGCACCGCCGAAGGCGGCGTCGAAACCGTACTTGTTCAACGCCTGCTTCAGGCCCTCGGTCTTCATGATGTCGGTATGCTTGGCGCTGCCGTGCACGAACGGGTTGATGCCCATCGCCACCCCTTCCGGGTTTTTATGCACCAGCAGCTCGAAACCGTACTCCTTCGCGGTGCGATCGCGGAATTCGTACATTTCGCGGAACTTCCAGCCGGTATCGACGTGCAGCAGCGGGAACGGCAGCGTGCCGGGGAAGAACGCCTTGCGCGCCAGATGCAGCATCACGGAAGAGTCTTTACCGATGGAATACAGCATCACCGGGTTGGTGAATTCAGCGGCGACTTCACGGATGATATGGATACTCTCCGCCTCCAATTGCCGCAAATGAGTGAGTCGTTTTTCGTCCATAACAGGTCCTTAAAAGCCTTGCTTATGCCAAATTCACGACGGCCGGGCGCGCGGCCCCTTCCGTCTGCGATTGATGCCCGAACCAGGCGATTTGATGGTGCAGTTCCACCACTTCGCCAATCACCAGCAGCGCCGGCAGCGGCGCCCGGTGGGCCAGATGTTCCAGTTGATCCAGCGTACCGATCTGCACCTGCTGATCGGCGCGCGTGCCGCGGCTGATCACCGCCACCGGCGTATCGGCAGCGCGGCCGTGGGCGATCAGGCGTTGGCTGATGTCCGCCGCCTTCATGGTGCCCATGTAGATAGCCAGCGTCTGCCGCGCCCGGGCCAGATCGGCCCAGTCCAGGCCATCGCCGTCGGGACGGCAGTGGCCGGTGATAAAGGTCACGCTCTGCGCGTGATCGCGGTGCGTCAGCGGAATGCCGGCGTAGGCGGTCGCCCCCGCCGCGGCCGTGACGCCCGGCACCACCTGGAACGGAATGCCGGCGGCGGCGGCTACCTGCAGCTCTTCGCCGCCGCGGCCAAAGATGAACGGATCGCCGCCCTTGAGGCGCACCACGCGTTTGCCCTGCTGCGCCAGCTCCACCAACAGCCGGTTGGTCTCTTCCTGGATCACCGAGTGCGCGCCGGCGCGCTTGCCCACGCAGATGCGCTCGGCGTCGCGGCGCACCAGATCGAGGATCTCGCCGCTGACCAGGTGGTCATACAATACGACGTCCGCCTGCTGCATCACCTGCAGCCCGCGCAGGGTCAACAGCCCCACGTCGCCCGGCCCGGCGCCCACCAGGGCGATCTCGCCCTGCGCGCCTTCATCGCCTGCGGCGAAGCGGTGTAAATCCTGCTCCAGCTGCCGCTCCGCCTGCGCCGTTTGGCCGTTGGCCACCAGCGTGGCGAAACGGCCGCCGAAGGCTTTCTCCCAGAAACGGCGACGCTCGCCGATCGAGGCCAGCCGCTGTTTGACCTGGCCACGCCAGCGGCCCGCCACCTGCGCCATCTGCCCCAAACTGGCGGGCAGCAACGCCTCCAGCTTTTCGCGCAGCAATCGCGCCAGTACCGGCGCCTGGCCGCTGGACGATACGGCCACCACCAGCGGCGAGCGATCGATGATCGACGGGAAGATGAACGAGCAGCGCGGCTGGTCGTCCACCACGTTGGCCAACACCCGGCGTTTATCCGCTTCGGCGAACACCGCGGCGTTCAGCGCGTTGTCGTCCGTGGCGGCGATCGCCAGAAACACGTCGTCCAGCTGTTGCGGGTCAAAGGTTTTCCCCAGCCAGAGCAATTGCCCTCGCTGACGTTGTTGTTCCAGTTCCGGTGAGAGCGACTGCGCAACTATCCGTATTTCAGCCCCGGCGCGCTGAAGCAGATCGACTTTGCGCGCAGCCACGTCACCGCCGCCAACGACCAGCACCGGGCGTTGTTTCAGGTCGGCGAATATTGGTAGATAGTCCACAACAGCCTTTTCATATAACAGAAAGATAGTGTGACTATACGGGCTGAGATTTAGCCTCTGAAATGACGAAAAGGAATGATTAGTTCCTTTATGGAATATAGGCCGCAACGCCAGAGGCAAACGGTGATAACTGCGGCGACGGTTTGCGCGTTAGCGCGAAAATTAAGAGACGGGGAAATTGTGTAATGCCGCCCGGCGTCTCATACTGGGTGCCGCAGAAAAATGATCGGCAGCGCCGATAGCAAAGAAGGATTTTTCGGTATGTTTTCCCGTTTTTACCTGAAGACCAGCCTGCTGGCCCTCGCACTCGGCGGCGTCTTCAGCGTTTGTGCCGCACAGCCCGCAAAAGACGCGCCAATGGGCCGTTTCGCCGCCGAACAGACCCGCCACATCGCCACTTATTTCCCCGGCCGCATGGCGGGCAGCCCGGCCGAATTGCTCACCGCCGACTACCTGAAGCAGCAGTTCGCCAAGATGGGTTACCAAAGCGACATTCGCAGCGTCAACACGCGCTATCTCTACACCAGTAAAGACGGCAAGAAGAACTGGAACAACGTCACCGCCAGCTCGGTGATCGCCGCCCGCAACGGCGACAGTCCGAAACAGATAGTGATCGTCGCCCACTTCGACACCTACACGCCGCAGAGCGACGAAGATCTGGATAACAACCTCGGCGGCCTGACGCTGCAGGGCGTCGACGACAACGCCTCCGGCATCGGCGTGATGCTGGAGCTGGCGGAGCGCCTGAAGAGCATCCCCACCGCCTACGGCCTGCGCTTCGTCGCCACCAGCGCCGAAGAGCTCGGCTCGCTGGGCGCACAGAACTACCTGCAACGCATGAGCGCGGAAGAGAAAAGCAACACCGTGCTGGTGATCAACCTCGACAGCCTGATCACCGGCGATCGCCTGTACTTCAACGCCGGGCGCAACACGCCGCCGCAGATGGCGAAACGCTCCCGCGATCGCGCGCTGGATATCGCCCATCGCTACGGCATCGCCGCCGCCAGCAATCCGGGCAGCGCACAGCATCCGAAGGGCACCGGCTGCTGCTCCGATCAAGAGGTATTCGATGCGGCGGGCATCCCGGTGCTGTCGGTAGAGGCCACCAACTGGTCGCTGGGCGACAAGGACGGCTACCAGCAGCGCGCCGTCAGCCCGCACTTCCCGCAGGGCATCACCTGGCACCGCCCGCAGTATGACAACCTGCAGTACCTGGATCGCTACCTGCCGGGGCGGATCGACAAACGCAGCCGCGACAGCGTGCAGATCCTGCTGCCGCTGATCAAAGAGCTGGCGCAGGCGCACCCGCCGAAAGCACAGAAGAAAAAGTAGCCCGCAAAAAAACAGGGCCCAGCATTGCTGAGCCCTGTCGTGTGATTCGCCTCGTTTAGCCTTCGTGCAGGCCGCACTCGCGCTTCAGCCCGAAGAAACGCGTCTCTTCCTCGCTCATGCCCGGCTCCCACTTCTGGGTGGTGTGGGTATCGCCTACCGACAGGTAGCCCTGCTCCCACAGCGGGTGATAGCTCAGCCCGTGCTCGGTCAGATACTGGTAAATCTTGCGGTTGTCCCAGTCGATGATCGGCAGGATCTTGAACACCCCGCGCTGCACCGCCAGCACCGGCAGATTGGCGCGGCTGCCGGACTGCTCGCGCCGCAGGCCGGCGAACCAGCTCTGCGCCCCCAGCGTCTCCAGCGCGCGGTTCATCGGCTCAACCTTGTTGATCTGGTTGTACTTTTCAATCCCTTCCACACCCTGTTCCCACAGTTTGCCATAGCGCGCCTCTTGCCAGGCGGGAGACTCTTCGGCGCGGAACACCTGCAGATTCAGCTTCAGCTGGTCGGTCAGTTGATCGATAAAGCGGTAGGTTTCCGGGAACAGGTAACCGGTGTCGGTCAGGATCACCGGGATATCCGGCCGGATGCGCGTCACCAGGTGCAGACATACCGCCGCCTGAATGCCGAAACTGGACGAGAGTACGAACTCGCCGGGCAGATGCTCCAGCGCCCATGCAACGCGCTGTTCGGCGCTGAGGGTCTCCAGTTGGCCGTTGACCACCGCCAATGCCAGCGCCTGCCCGGATTTGGGCAACGCGTTCAGCGCCGCCAGATCGAATTCAGCCATGTTGTCTCTCCTGCTACTTGAAATTACCTGTGCGGCCCCTCTGCCCAGGGGCCGCCCGGCCTCACTCCCAGAAATCTCGCGCCGGATCCAGCACCGGTTTGACGATGCCCGCGCGAACGGTGAAGTCGCCAAAGCCTTCGCCGGCATTGCGCTCCTTCGCCCAGCGCCCCACCAACAGGTCGATCTCGCTCAGGATCTCGTCTTCGTTGATGTTCTCGCGATACATACGCGGAATGCGCGTGCCTTCGCGATTGCCGCCCAAATGCAGGTTATAGCGGCCGACCGCCTTGCCCACCAGCCCCAGCTCCGCCAGCAGCGCGCGGCCGCAGCCGTTCGGGCAGCCGGTGATGCGCAGCACGATATGCTCGTCGCCCACCCCGTGCCGATGCATGATCCCTTCCACCTTGGTGACGAACTGAGGCAGGAAGCGCTCGGCCTCCGCCATCGCCAGCGGGCAGGTCGGGAACGATACGCAGGCCATCGAGTTCTTGCGTTGCTCGCTGATCCCGTCGTCGATCAGGCCATGATCGCGCGCCAGGGCCTCGATCTTCGTCTTCTCGCTTGCCGGCACGCCGGCGATGATCACGTTTTGGTTCGCCGTCAGGCGGAAGTCGCCTTTATGGATCTTGGCGATCTCCGCCATGCCGGTCTTCAGCGGGCGCCCCGGATAGTCCAGCAGGCGGCCGTTCTCGATAAACAGCGTCAGGTGCCACTGATCGTCGATGCCCTTCACCCAACCGATGCGATCGCCGCGGCCGGTGAATTCATACGGCCGGATCGGCGCGAAGGTGATGCCGGCGCGCTTTTCCACTTCGGCGCGGAAAACGTCCACCCCGACGCGCTCCAGCGTGTATTTGGTTTTGGCGTTCTTGCGATCGGTGCGGTTGCCCCAGTCGCGCTGCGTGGTCACCACGGCCTCCGCGACCGCCAGCGTATGTTCGAGCGGAATGTAGCCGAACTCGCTGGCCTGGCGCGCATAGGTTTTCTTGTTGCCGTGTTCGATGGACAGCCCGCCGCCCACCAGCAGGTTGAAGCCTACCAACTTGCCATTTTCGGCGATCGCCACGAAGTTCATGTCATTGGCGTGCAGATCGACGTCGTTCTGCGGCGGGATCACCACCGTGGTTTTGAACTTACGCGGCAGGTAGGTCGGCCCCAGAATCGGCTCTTCGTCGGTAGTGGCCACCTTCTCCTGATCCAGCCACACCTCGGCGTAGGCGCGGGTGCGCGGCAGCAGGTGTTCGGAGATCTTCTTCGCCCACTCGTAGGCTTCCTGATGCAGCTCGGACTCCACCGGGTTGGAGGTGCACAGCACGTTGCGGTTCACGTCGTTGGCGGTCGCCAGCGCGTCCAACCCCAGACGGTTCAGCAGCTGGTGCACCGGTTTGACGTTGCCTTTCAGAATGCCGTGAAACTGGAACGTCTGGCGGTTGGTGATGCGAATGCTGCCGTACAGCGTGCTCTCCTGCGCGAACTTGTCGATGCCCAGCCACTGCTGCGGGCTGATGATGCCGCCCGGCAGGCGGCAGCGCAGCATCATGGCGTGGCGCGGCTCCAGCTTCTGCTCGGCGCGTTCGGCGCGAATATCGCGGTCATCCTGCTGATACATGCCGTGAAAACGGATCAGCAGGAAATTGTCGCCGTTGAAGCCGCCGGTCAGGCCGTCGTTCAAATCTTCGGCGATGGTGCCGCGCAGGAAGTGGCTCTCCTTCTTCATGCGCTCCGCATCGGCCAGTTTGCCTTCGACTACCAAAGGCCCGGGGTGTTTATCACTCATCAGTAAACATCTCGCTGATAACGGCGCTCAAGGCGCAGCTCACTTAAAAATTCATCCGCCTGCTCGGTATCCATGCCACCGTGCTCGGCCACCAGTTCCAGTAATGTGTTTTCCACGTCTTTCGCCATGCGATTGGCATCGCCGCAGACGTAAATGTGCGCGCCTTCCTGAATCCAGCGCCACACTTCCGCGCCCTGTTCGCGCAGTTTGTCTTGTACGTATATTTTATGTTGCTGGTCGCGGGACCAGGCCAGATCGATGCGGGTCAGCAGGCCGTCTTTCACGTAGCGCTGCCATTCGACCTGATACAGGAAATCTTCGGTGAAGTGCGGGTTGCCGAAGAACAGCCAGTTCTTGCCGCCGGCGCCGTCGGCGTCGCGCTGCTGCATAAAGGCACGGAACGGCGCGATGCCGGTGCCCGGGCCGATCATGATCACCGGCGCTTCCGGATTGGCCGGCAGGCGGAAGTTGTCGTTGTGTTCGATAAACACCCGCACGTCGCCGTCCTCCTCCAGGCGATCCGCCAGGAAGCCGGAGGCGCCGCCGCTGCGGGCGCGCCCGTCGATATCGTAACGCACCACGCCCACGGTGATGTGCACTTCGCTTTCGTTCTCCGCCTGCGAAGAGGCGATAGAGTACAGGCGCGGCGTCAGCGGGCGCAGTAGGCCGACCAGCTGTTCGGCGCTCAGGTCCGCCGGCGCCTGACGCACCATGTCAACGATCGGCGTGTTGTGCGCATAGCGCTGCAGCGCGGCTTTATCCGCCAACAAGCCGATCAGCGTTTCGTCGCGCGACAGCGCGGCGTATTTATCGACGATAGGCGTGGTGTTCTGCGTCAGCTCGAAATGGCTGCGCAGCGCCTGCGCCAGCGGCAGGGTTTGCCCTTCCACCTCGACCGGCTCGTCGCCTTTCAGCCACAACAGCTGCACCAGTTCGTCCACCAGCGCCGGATCGTTGTCGAACCAGACGCCGAGCGCATCGCCCGGCTGATAGCGCAGGCCGGAGTCGCCCAGATCGATCTCGATATGGCGCACGTCTTTATCCGACGCGCGGCCGGTAATTTTCTGATTGACCGCCAGTTGGGCGGTGAGCGGCTGTTCCTTGCTGTACGGGCTGCTGTCGATCAGATCGACCGCGCCGCTGGCCAACACGCCCGGCGCGGCGCTTTCCGCCGGCGCGCGCGCCTTCAGCACCGATACCACCTGTTTACGCCAGGCGGCGGCCAGTTCCTGGTACTCCACGTCGGCATCCACGCGCTCCACCAGGCGCTCGGCGCCCAGCTCGGCCAGCTTGCCGTCGAAATCCTTACCAGACTGGCAGAAATTCTCATAAGAGGTATCGCCCAGCCCGAACACCGCAAAAGCGGTATCATTCAGCTTCGGCGCCTTCTTCGAGAACAGGAATTTATGCAGCGCCACCGCTTCTTCCGCCGGTTCGCCCTCACCCTGCGTGGAGGCGACGATCACCAGCAGGCGCTCTTGAGCTATCTGCTTGAACTTGTAGTCGCCGGCGCTGATCAGCGTGGCGTTCAGATTGGCGGCCAGCAGATCGTCGCGCAGCTGCTCCGCCAGGCGGCGCGCATTGCCGGTCTGCGAAGCGGAAATGAGGGTGATGCCGGCAGCAGCCGCAGGGGCGACAGGCGCAATGGCCACGGCTCCGGGCTGTTGATTGACCATGCCCCAAAAATAGCCGGACAGCCACGCCAGCTGCGTCGGCGAATAGTCACCGATCGTCGCCTGCAGGCGCGCCAGCTGTTCGGGCGTCAGCGGGAGCAAAGATGTTGGAGGAGCCTGAGTCGTCATTGCTGTACTTATTTCCTATACTTAGCGCCTTTCCTGCCAGGCGCGCGCCAGTGTCAGTCGCTGTCTCTTCGCTGCGTCGGGTGTGCGGAAAAGATCAGGAGAGTTTGTAAGGTTACCGAGCAGAATAGCAACGATTAAATAAGGGATAGCAATAAATCATAACCAAAATGACTAAGCTGTTTTTCTGGTAAGGGATAACGCTTAAACCGTTAAACAAAGTTTTTTATCCAGATGAAATTAAAGCGCTTTTTTTTATCGTTTTTTCACCGTTCAACATTTCGGCTCATTACCCCAGCCGATAGGTGCCGCAAACACCAAACAAAAAAAGTGTTAACCGGGCGCGGTTACCGCGGCGCTAGACCATAACGGTATAAATGGCAAGCAGACGCGCTTTCCGGTACTATGCGGCGGTTTTTGAGTCAATGAGGCCGTAATAATGGCAACCACGCTGTTTAAAGATTTTCAGTTTGAAGCCGCACACCGTTTGCCGCACGTGCCGGAGGGCCATAAATGCGGCCGCCTGCATGGGCATTCGTTTATGGTGCGTCTGGAAGTGACCGGTGAAGTGGACCCCCACACCGGTTGGGTGATGGATTTCGCCGAGCTCAAGGCTGTGTTTTCCCCGATCTGGGAACGGTTGGATCACCATTATCTGAACGATATTCCAGGATTGGAAAATCCCACCAGCGAAGTGCTCGCCGCCTGGATTTGGCAGCAGCTCAAGCCCCAGTTGCCGGAACTGACTGCGGTGATGGTGAAAGAGACCTGTACCGCGGGATGCGTATATAAAGGTTAAAAGAAAGGGCGCCGCAAAGGCGCCCTGATTTTAGGCGATGTTCAGATACTTGTGGGTCTGCATCGACAGCCGCCAGTTGCGCGCGATGCAGGTTTCGATGCACAGGCGGGTCGCCTCTTCTTTCTGACTGATCGGCTGCAGCGCAATAATCCGTGCCTTGTCGTCCTGCAGCGTCGCCAGCAGCGCGTCCAGCGCCTCGATGTCGCGCTCGCGCGCCACCGGATGCTTCACCTCGTCGGCGCGCCGCAGCGCCTGATCCAACACCTTCATGCCGCCGCGCATATTCACCTTGGGCGAAACCGTCACCCAGGTTTTGGCGGAACAGCGGATGTCGTGGGTACCGCTGGTCTCAATCTGGCAGCCGTAACCATGCTGTTCGAACAGCTCGGTCAGCGGCATCAGATCGTAGATGCAGGGTTCGCCGCCGGTGATCACCACATGGCGCGCGGTGTAGCCTTGTTGACGCATCACCGCCAGCAGCTGCTCGGCGCTGGCATTGCCCCAGGCGTCGCTCTCTTCTGTTTTGACCAGGATCCGTTGCAGGTCGACTTCCCGATTGGCTTCCTTTTCCCAGGTATGTTTGGTATCGCACCAACTGCACCCTACCGGGCAGCCCTGCAGGCGGATAAAAATGGCCGGCACGCCGGTGAAAAAGCCTTCGCCCTGCAAGGTTTGGAACATCTCATTGATCGGGTACTGCATCAGTTTCTCAATCTGGAAAAGTAAAAAGCGATTATCGCAGATTCCGGCCCGGCGACCAAACGGCCAAAATTGTATTAAATTTTATCCTCCGCGCCGCCACCAGCATATCTCACCGCCCATGGCGTTTATTTAATTTGTTCGACGGGTTCTGATCTTTCATTCACGGTGTAACCTGCTTCGCAAAAACAACATTTATTTAACGCATAAGATAAATATATTTGACATAAAGCCTCGACGCGCAGATGTATATACAAGCAAACACAAGCCGGGCGTCAGTTTCGGCCGCGTTCCATCCATCACGACTACATCTGCGTTTAGAGGGTGCCATGACTCATTCCACCAGCGAGTTGAACATTCAGCAGGCCATCGACGACAGCAAGTTTTCGCTGTTTCACTGGACCCTGATCATTCTCGGATTCCTGATCCTCGCCATCGACGGTTTCGATACCGCCGCCATGGGCTATATCGCCCCCTCGGTCGCCAAAGACTGGGGCATCGTCAAACAGGATCTGGGGCCGGTGCTGAGCGCCGCGCTGCTGGGGCTGTCGCTCGGCGCGCTGATCGCCGGGCCGATCTCCGACCGCATCGGCCGCAAGCGCGTGCTGGTGTTTTCCTGCCTGTTCTTCGGCCTGTCGAGCCTGGCCACCGCCTACGCCGGCTCGCTCAATAGCCTGACGCTGTGGCGTTTCCTCACCGGCCTCGGGCTGGGAGCGGCAATGCCCAACGCCATCACGCTGATCTCCGAATACGCGCCGCAGCGCTGCCGTTCGCTGGCGATCAACACCATGTACTGCGGCTTTCCGCTGGGCGCGGCCGGCGGCGGCGCCATTTCATCGTGGCTGATCCCGAGCTACGGCTGGCACAGCGTGCTGCTGCTCGGCGCCATTGCGCCGCTGGTATTGACGGTCTTCTTGATCCTGCTGCTGCCGGAATCAGTCAAATATATGGTCAACCGCGGGCAGGATGCGATGAAGATCAAACGCATCGCGCAACGCTTCGTCAGCCAGAGCCTCGACGGCGTAACGCGTTTTTATCTGTACGAAGAGAAGCTGACGCAGGCCAAGACCAGCGTCGGCCTGCTGTTCAGCCGCCCTTACCTGCTCGGTACGCTGATGCTGTGGCTGACCTACTTCATGGGGTTGGTGATCTACTACGTGTTGCTGAGCTGGATGCCAATCCTGATGCAGGGGCTGGGCTATCAGCTGGAACAGTCGGCGATGCTCACCTCGCTGTTCACCTTCGGCGGCACGCTTGGCATCCTGGTGGCCGGCTGGCTGATGGATCGCTGGAATGCGCACAAGGTGGTCTCGAGCGGCTTTGTCGTCACCGCCCTGTTGATCGTGGCGATGGCGACCGAAGACAAGCAGATCGTGTTGCTGGGCGCCTTCATCTTCCTGATGGGCGTCACCATGAACGGCGCGCAGTCCGGGCTGCAAACGCTGGCAGCCACCTTCTACCCCACCCATAGCCGCGCCACCGGCATCGCCTGGATGCAGGGCATCGGCCGCTTCGGCGGCGTCGCCGGCACCATGATGGGCGCCCAACTGCTGGCGATGCAGTGGGAAGTGCAGAGCATCCTGATGTTCCTGTGCGTACCGGCGCTGATCGCCGCCATCGCCACGGTGTGCAAAATGAGCCGCAAACCGATGCTGCAACCGGCCGCCTGAGCCTGGCAAGCCCGCCCACGGCGGGCTTTGTTCCTGCGGTGATAGGACTTGTTTATCCTTCGCCGCCAACTGTAATCAGTCTGTAAAAATATTGTGACTAGTCGCCCAAAAATGAGTCAATTTTAATTCATTTTTGCCGAACAGCTCACTTTTCTCCGGCTTCCAGCACATGAGACCGGCGATAAAAAATCGCATATCAACATGATATAAAAAGAAAATAAATTTTTCTTATGCCACTTTTCAGCGGCAACTGGTCAGTGTTGCATATGCTTGTACATACAAGTATATGTTAATAAGCCCTACGCATTATTATGCCGTGGTACTCATCCCCACCGCGGCATGGAATCTGCACCGATACTGTTTGAGGAAACTGCTGTGACTACAAATAACAAAGTTCGCAATGTCGATGTACGCGCGCCACGCGGCACACAATTAAACGCAAAAAGCTGGCTGACCGAAGCGCCGTTACGCATGCTGATGAACAACCTCGATCCTGAAGTTGCGGAGAACCCACACGAGCTGGTGGTGTACGGCGGCATCGGTCGCGCCGCACGCGACTGGGATTGCTACGACAAGATCGTCGAAACCCTGAAGACGCTGGAAGAAGACGAAACCCTGCTGGTGCAGTCCGGCAAGCCGGTCGGCGTCTTCAAAACCCACAGCAACGCGCCGCGCGTGCTGATCGCCAACTCCAACCTGGTGCCGCACTGGGCGACCTGGGAACACTTCAACGAACTGGACGCCAAAGGCTTGGCCATGTACGGCCAGATGACCGCCGGCAGCTGGATCTACATCGGCAGCCAGGGCATTGTTCAGGGCACCTATGAAACCTTCGTCGAAGCGGGCCGCCAGCATTACGACGGCAGCCTGCAAGGCCGCTGGGTGCTGACCGCCGGCCTGGGCGGCATGGGCGGCGCGCAGCCGCTGGCCGCGACGCTGGCGGGCGCCTGCTCGCTGAACATCGAATGTCAGCAGAGCCGTATCGATTTCCGCCTGAAAACCCGCTACGTCGATGAGCAGGCCAACGATCTGGACGACGCGCTGGCCCGCATCAAAAAATACACCTCAGAAGGCAAAGCCATCTCCATCGCCCTGTGCGGCAACGCGGCGGAAATTCTGCCTGAGCTGGTTCGCCGCGGCGTGCGCCCGGACATGGTCACCGATCAGACCAGCGCCCACGATCCGCTGAACGGCTACCTGCCGAAGGGCTGGAGCTGGGAAGAGTATCGCCAGCGCGCCCAGACCGAGCCGGCTAAAGTGGTCGCCGCCGCCAAGCAGTCGATGGCCGATCACGTCAAAGCCATGCTGGCGTTCCAGCAGATGGGCGTGCCGACCTTCGACTACGGCAACAACATTCGCCAGATGGCGAAAGAAGTGGGCGTCGACAACGCCTTCGACTTCCCGGGCTTCGTGCCGGCCTACATCCGTCCGCTGTTCTGCCGCGGTATCGGGCCGTTCCGCTGGGCGGCGCTGTCCGGCGATCCGCAGGACATCTACAAAACCGACGCCATGGTGAAAGAGCTGATTCCGGATGACGAACACCTGCACCGCTGGCTGGACATGGCGCGCGAGCGCATCAGCTTCCAGGGCCTGCCGGCGCGCATTTGCTGGGTTGGCCTCGGCCAGCGCGCCAAGCTGGGCCTGGCGTTCAACGAGATGGTGCGCCGCGGCGAACTGTCCGCCCCGATCGTCATCGGCCGCGACCACCTGGATTCCGGCTCCGTGTCCAGCCCGAACCGTGAAACCGAAGCGATGAAAGACGGCTCCGACGCGGTCTCCGACTGGCCGTTGCTGAACGCCCTGCTGAACACCGCCAGCGGCGCCACCTGGGTTTCCCTGCACCACGGCGGCGGCGTCGGCATGGGCTTCTCCCAACACTCCGGCATGGTGATCGTCTGCGACGGCACCGACGAGGCCGCCGAGCGCATCGCCCGCGTCCTGCACAATGACCCGGCTACCGGGGTCATGCGTCACGCCGACGCCGGTTACGATATCGCTATCGACTGCGCCCGCGAGCAAGGCCTGAACCTGCCGATGGTTGCCGCGACCCAAGGAGAAAAAGCATGAAAGCGCTGACTATTCGCCCGGGCAAACTGACGCTGGCCCAGCTACGCGACGTCTATCAACACCCGGTAACGCTGACGCTGGACGACAACGCCTACGCGCCAATCCAGCAGAGCGTGGCCTGCGTGGAACGCATCGTTGAAGAAAACCGCACCACTTACGGCATCAACACCGGATTTGGCCTGCTGGCTTCGACGCGCATCGCCCGCGACGATCTGGAAAACCTGCAGCGCTCGATCGTGCTGTCACACGCCGCCGGCGTAGGCGAGCCGACCGACGACAGCCTGGTGCGCCTGATCATGGTGCTGAAGATTAACAGCCTGTCGCGCGGCTTCTCCGGCATTCGTCTGGAAGTCATTCAGGCGCTGATCGCGCTGGTCAACGCCGAAGTTTATCCACATATTCCGCTGAAAGGCTCGGTCGGCGCCTCCGGCGACCTGGCGCCGCTGGCGCACATGAGCCTGGTGCTGCTGGGCGAAGGCCAGGCGCGCCATCAGGGCCAATGGCTGCCGGCGACCGAAGCGCTGGCCAAGGCCGGCCTGAAACCGCTGACCCTGGCGGCGAAAGAGGGCCTGGCACTGCTGAACGGCACCCAGGTCTCCGCCGCGTTCGCGCTGCGCGGCCTGTTCGATGCCGAAGATCTGTTCGCCGCCGCGACCGTGGCGGGCAGCCTGACGGTGGAAGCGGCGCTGGGCTCTCGCAGCCCGTTCGATGCGCGTATCCACGAAGTGCGCGGCCAGCGCGGCCAGATCGACGCCGCCCTCGCCTATCGCCACCTGCTCGGCGCGCGCAGCGAAGTCTCCGACTCGCACCGCAACTGTGAAAAAGTGCAGGATCCTTACTCCCTGCGCTGCCAGCCACAGGTGATGGGCGCCTGCCTGACGCAGATCCGCCAGGCCGCCGAGGTGCTGGAAATTGAAGCCAACGCCGTCTCCGATAACCCGCTGGTGTTCGCCGAACAGGGCGACGTGCTGTCCGGCGGCAACTTCCACGCCGAACCGGTGGCGATGGCCGCCGATAACCTGGCGCTGGCGTTTGCCGAAATCGGTTCGCTGTCCGAACGCCGCATCTCGCTGATGATGGACAAGCACATGTCGCAGCTGCCACCGTTCCTGGTGGAAAACGGCGGCGTGAACTCCGGCTTCATGATCGCCCAGGTGACCGCCGCGGCGCTGGCCAGCGAAAACAAAGCGCTGGCGCACCCGTCGAGCGTCGACAGCATCCCGACCTCCGCCAACCAGGAAGACCACGTCTCCATGGCGCCGGCCGCCGGTCGCCGCCTGTGGAGCATGGCGGACAACGTGCGCGGCATTCTGGCGGTCGAATGGTTGGCCGCCTGCCAGGGCCTGGATTTCCGCAACGGCCTGAAGACCTCGGAAGGTCTGGAGCAGGCGCGCCGTCTGCTACGCGAGCATGTCAGTTTCTACGACAAGGATCGTTTCTTCGCCCCCGACATTGAAGCCGCCAGCCAACTCTTGGCGGCCGGTCACCTGACATCGCTGCTGCCTGCGGCGCTGCTGCCTAGCCAGGCATAATCATCACACACTGAATCACGCAGTTTGTTCTGCCCCGCCGGGTGCGTTCCACCCGGCGCGGGCAGCGCGTGCCTGTTCGGCAAACACTTAACGGGAAGCAACATGCGTAACGAAACGACACAACTCAGACGCGGACTAAACGCGCGGCACATCCGTTTCATGGCTCTCGGCTCGGCGATCGGCACTGGCCTGTTCTACGGCTCCGCCGGCGCCATCCAACTGGCCGGCCCGGCCGTGCTGCTGGCCTACCTGGTGGGCGGTGCAGCGGTATTCATGGTGATGCGCGCGCTGGGTGAAATGGCGGTGCACCAGCCGGTTTCCGGCTCGTTCGGCCACTACGCCAGCCACTATCTCGGCCCGCTGGCCGGGTTCCTCACCGGTTGGACCTACACCTTTGAAATGGTGATCGTCGCCCTGGCGGATGTCACCGCCTTCGGCATCTATATGGGGCTGTGGTTCCCGGACGTCGCCCAGTGGGTCTGGGTGCTCAGCATCATTCTGTTTATCGGCGCGCTCAACCTGTGCAGCGTCAAGGTATTCGGCGAGCTGGAGTTCTGGCTGTCGCTGGTCAAAGTCGCCGCCATCGTGGCGATGATCGTCGGCGGCGCGGCGGTGATGCTGTTCGGCTTCGGCCAAACCCAGCACGCCACCGGCATCAGCAACCTGTGGCAGCACGGCGGCTTTATGCCTAACGGCATGGGCGGCGTGGTCGCGTCATTGGCGGTGGTGATGTTCGCCTTCGGCGGCATCGAGATCATCGGCATTACCGCCAGCGAGGCGAAAGACCCCGCCAAAGTGCTGCCGAAGGCGATCAACGCCGTGCCGGTGCGCATCCTGCTGTTTTACGTGCTGACGCTGACGGTGCTGATGGCGATTTACCCGTGGAACAGCATCGGCCAGAACGGCAGCCCGTTCGTTGAGATCTTCAGCAACCTCGGCATCAGCTCCGCCGCCAACGTATTGAATGTGGTGGTGATCACCGCCGCCATTTCGGCCATCAACAGCGACATCTTCGGCGCCGGCCGCATGATGTACGGCATGGCGCAGGACGGCCAGGCGCCGCGCAGCTTCACCAAACTGACCGCCAGCGGCGTGCCGTGGATGACGGTGTTGGTGATGTCGGTCGCCCTGCTGCTGGCGGTGGTGCTCAACTACCTGATCCCGGAGAAGGTCTTCATGATCATTGCCTCGATCGCCACCTTCGCCACCGTCTGGGTGTGGCTGATGATCCTGCTGTCGCAGATCGTCATGCGCCGCACGCTGTCACCGGAGGAAACCCGTCAGCTGAGCTTCCCGGTGCCATGGTGGCCGGTGGCGCCGGCATTGGCGACCGCCTTTATGGCATTTGTCATCGGCCTGCTCGGCTACTTCGAAGAGAGCCGCATCGCGCTGTACGTCGGGCTGGTGTGGATCGCTATCCTCACCGCCGCTTATTGGCTGTGGGTGCGCAAGAAAGGCGGCGGCTCGCCGGTGAGCGCGGCAACGCAGCAGATGTAACACTCGCTTCTGATAAAACCCGCTGCGGCGGGTTTTTTTATTGCGCTTGCGCCAACGCCCGCCGTAGATCCCCCTGCAGATCCTCAAATGCCTCCAGCCCGGCGGACAGCCGCACCAGCCCCTCGCTGATGTGGTGCCGCTTCCGCTCTTCCGGCGTGTAAGCCGAGTGAGTCATACTGGCCGGGTGTTGCGCCAGGCTTTCGCAATCGCCCAGGCTGACCGCGCGCAAGATGAGCTGCAGCGCATTGAGGAAGCGAATACCCGCCGCCATGCCGCCCCGCAGTTCAAACGCCAGCATGCCGCCGGGGCGCGCCATTTGCCGCTGCGCCAACGCATGCTGCGGGAAGTTCGCCAGGCCGGGGTAATACACTCGCTCGACCGCCGGATGCTCCGCCAACATCTCTGCCAGGCGCTGCGCGTTATCGCAATGACGATCCATACGCAGCGGCAGCGTCTTCAACCCACGCAGCACCAATGCGGCGTCCTGTGCCGACAACACCGCTCCGTTCATATCCTTCAGCCCCTCCAACCGTATCTCCTGCGCCAGCGCCTCGCTCGTCACCGCTACTCCGGCCAGCAGATCGCCGTGCCCGCCGAGGTACTTGGTCGCCGAGTGCACCACGATATCGGCACCTAACGTCAGGGGCCGCTGCAGATAGGGCGTGCAGTAGGTGTTGTCCACCAGCAGCAACGCCTGATACCGATGGGCGATCTTCGCCACGGCGGCGATATCGATCAAGCGCATATTGGGATTCGCCGGGGTTTCGCAATACACCAGCCGGGTATGCGGACCAATAGCCGACGCCAGCCGCTCCGGCCGGGTCATATCAACGTGGGTTATCTTGACGCCAAAACGCGCCAGACCGTGATGAAAATAGCTGAAGGTGCAACCATACACCGTTTCATCGACGATCAGCTCGTCGCCCGGGTTGAGCAACGTCCAGCAACAGGCGGTGATCGCCCCCATGCCAGAAGCGAACGCCACCGCCGCTTCCCCTTCTTCGAGGTTGGCGATGCGCTGCTCCAGCAGATTCAGCGTTGGGTTAGCGATACGCGAATAAAAATACCCCGGCTCGGTGCCAGCAAAACAAGCACCGCCATATTCCGCCGTGGGAAAGGTAAAGGTGGAACTCATAAATACCGGCGGGCACAGTGCCCCCTGATGCTGCTGAGGATCATAGCCGTAATGAATGGCGCGGGTGGCGAAAGCGTGGCCAGTGATGGCGGACATAACGCAACTCCTTACCTGAGTGGGAAAGCTTAATTCGATGGCTCATCCTGGAGCGACGGCGGCAACGCGCTGTCCTGCGTGCGCCGGCCGATGATTTGCAGAGTACGCAGCAGCAGCATGACGCCCAGCAAGGTGTCCGGATGCTTCAGCAAGGCGTAAGCCGCACGAAAATTGGCGGGCGGCGGGTTCAATTGCAGCTCGCTGTGCGCCATCTTCAACGCAGTCCCTCCCTCCCAACCGACCGTAACCAGCCCTTCAAACACGCCGGCCAGTTTCTCTACCAGCGCGTTGTCGGCGATATCCACTACATCCGACAATAACGACAGCAGATCGACCACGTTGTCCAACCGCCCACCGGCCAGCAGCGGCCGCAGTTTTGCCAGCAACCCCGCCAGCGATTGGAGTTCGTCGCCATGCATCGAGCCTTCCGTCATATCAACCCCCTTACCGTGGCCCAGTAAAGGCCGCGATTAACGCCGTTGCGCAGCATGCCCCCCACCTTGGTAGCCGGAGTCGGCAGTACATCATGACGGTAGTCGTAGACCAGCGGCATGCCGGCATGCAGCCCCATTTGCGCGATCGCCTGCACCTTGCCGTCGTAATGGCTGACCGTTTGCCCCAGCCGTATTTCCGCCACGATGTTGTCGGCAATCACCGGCGCCTGGTTGTGGCAAGAACCGCCTGCTTTGCTGACCGGCAGATCCACGGTGTCGCCGATCACGTATACGCCCTGTTGGCCGTACACCTGTAGCGTTTGGTGATCGGTCGGCAGCCAGCCCTCACCGTTTTGAATATCGCTCAGACCGGTGTTGCGCACCGCCTCCACCGCCCGGATAGGTGGCGTCGCCATCAGGATGTCAAACGACTGCTCCTCCCCCTCGGCGGAATAGGCAATGTTGCGCTGTGCATCCACCCGGCTGAGCGTAAAACCGCGCTGGTGACGGATATCGCGCGCGGCAAAAATGGCGGGCAGTGCTTCGCCGGTCGGGCGCTGCAAAAACAGGCAGTTGCGCAGCAGTTGGGAAATGGTGGGATAGGTATAAACGATCTCCACCGCCTTACGCACACCGCGCCGCCGCAGGTAATCGTCCAACATCAGCGTGGTTTCAATCGGTGCAATGCCGCACTGGTGGGGCACATTGGGCGTTTCAGGGAAAGAAACAGTGATAAAGATACGTCCTTTTTCTATGGTCGCCAGTTTATGCGCCAACCGCCTGGCGGCCTGATACTGGTAGAAATGATCGCCTGCGTGCGCCAGCCCTTCGATGCGCTCCGGCCAGGGGACACAGCCGGTAGCAAAGACCAGAAAATCATAGGAATAAAGTTTACCGCTTTGCGTCGCTATACTTCGCTGTTTTAAATCGAAAGATTCCACTTTATCAACAATAAACTGTATTTCAGGCCGCAATAAACTCCGCTGTGAGCGCGTGAGTTCCTGTTTGAAAAAAGCATTGAACGCCACATACATAAACGCCGGCTTGTAATAATGCAGCGGCGAATCCGATATCATTAATAACTCGACTTTATTATTAATGATTTCCCGATGTAATTTTGCCGCCAATAGATTCGCCAGGATGGTGCCGCCGGTTCCGCCGCCGACAATGATTATTCGCTGTCGCATCAAGCCCTCGCTCAACCGGCCAGCAAGCCGGCAGTATTAACGTATTGTGATGATAGAGGTCTACGGCAGCACAGCGAGAAATAAACTGCCTCATTGGCAGTCTAGTAACGAATAATTATAAAGCAAATAAAATAGGAATATAAAATAAACGCAGTTACTATCCTTAATAAAATTATCGAGTTAAATAAGATCACGCTTTCAATAAAAAACTTATTATTAAACTAACAATTATCACGAATTTAAAACATAAAAAAACCCGCCGCAGCGGGTTTTTATTTAACAACCGAATCGGTCGAAATTATTGGCCTTTAACTTCTTTCAGGCCGTTGAACGGCGCACGGTCACCCAGCGCTTCTTCAATACGGATCAGTTGGTTGTATTTGGCAACGCGGTCAGAACGGCTCATGGAACCGGTTTTGATCTGGCCAGCCGCAGTCCCTACCGCCAGGTCGGCGATGGTCGCGTCTTCGGTCTCACCGGAACGGTGAGAAATCACCGCAGTGTAACCCGCATCTTTCGCCATCTTGATAGCCGCCAGAGTTTCGGTCAGAGAACCGATCTGGTTGAATTTGATCAGGATGGAGTTGGCAATGCCTTTCTCGATGCCTTCTTTCAGGATCTTGGTGTTGGTAACGAACAGATCGTCGCCCACCAGCTGGATTTTGTCGCCCAGAACTTTGGTCTGGTAAGCGAAGCCCGCCCAGTCGGATTCATCCAGGCCATCTTCGATAGACACGATTGGGTACTGTTTGGTCAGCGCTTCCAGGAAGTGAGTGAACTCTTCGGAAGTGAAGGCTTTGTTGCCTTCGCCGGCCAGTACGTATTTACCGTCTTTGTAGAATTCGGAAGCCGCACAGTCCATCGCCAGAGTCACGTCTTTGCCCAGCTCGTAGCCCGCCGCTTTTACCGCTTCAGCGATAACCGCCAGCGCTTCGGCGTTGGAACCCAGGTTTGGCGCGTAGCCGCCTTCGTCGCCCACGGCGGTGTTCATGCCTTTGGCTTTCAGAACTTTCGCCAGGTGGTGGAACACTTCAGAACCGATGCGCACCGCTTCTTTCAGGGTTTTCGCGCCAACCGGCTGAATCATGAATTCCTGAATATCGACGTTGTTGTCAGCGTGCTCGCCGCCGTTGATGATGTTCATCATCGGCAGTGGCATGGAGAATTTGCCTGGGGTGCCGTTCAGTTCAGCGATGTGCTCGTACAGCGGCATGCCTTTAGAGGCTGCGGCCGCTTTCGCTGCTGCCAGGGAAACCGCCAGAATGGCGTTGGCGCCGAAGTTGGATTTGTTTTCGGTGCCGTCCAGATCGATCATGATCTTGTCGATGTTCGCCTGGTCTTTGGCATCTTTACCCAGTACTGCCTGAGCAATCGGACCGTTTACTGCAGCAACGGCTTTCAGTACGCCTTTACCCAGGAAACGAGACTTGTCACCGTCACGCAGTTCCAGCGCTTCGCGGGAACCGGTAGAAGCACCTGACGGCGCAGCAGCCAGGCCGACGAAACCGCCTTCCAGATGAACTTCGGCTTCAACAGTCGGGTTACCGCGGGAGTCGATGATTTCACGACCGATGACTTTAACGATTTTGGACATTAGGTTTTCCTCAGTACAAGTTAAACTAAAACTCCAGACAAACAGCGCGCGGTTCTCACCGCGCGCCGCCTACCAAATATTTTATTTCACCTGGCGCTTCTGATGCTCGCCTGCGGCTTTCACGAAGCCGGCGAACAGCGGATGCCCATCACGCGGCGTAGACGTAAATTCCGGGTGGAACTGACAGGCTACAAACCACGGGTGATTCGGCAGTTCAATGATCTCGACCAGCTTGTTGTCGGCGGAACGACCGGCGACACGCAGCCCTGCGGCTTCGATCTGCTTCAACAGCATGTTGTTAACTTCGTAACGGTGACGATGACGCTCGACAATGGTCGGTTCGCCGTACAGCTGGCGCACCAGGCTGTTGTCGCTCAGGTTGCATTGTTGGCCACCTACGCGCATCGTGCCGCCCAAATCGCTTTCTTCGCTACGTACTTCGACGTTGCCTTCTTCGTCGCGCCATTCGGTGATCAACGCCACCACCGGGTACTTACAGTCTGGCATAAACTCGGTGGAGTTGGCGTTCTCCATGCCCGCCACGTTGCGAGCGAACTCCATCAACGCCACCTGCATGCCCAGGCAAATGCCCAGGTAAGGAATGTTGTTCTCGCGCGCATAGCGTGCGGTCATCACTTTGCCTTCCACGCCGCGGTAGCCGAAGCCGCCCGGGATCAGGATCGCGTCCAGCCCTTTCAGCACTTCCACGCCGCGGGTTTCCACGTCCTGCGAATCGATCAGCTTGATGTTCACGGTCAGACGGTTTTTCAGCCCACCGTGCTTCAGCGCTTCGATCACCGACTTGTAGGCGTCCGGCAGCTCAACGTATTTGCCGACCATACCGATGGTCACTTCGCCGCCCGGATTGGCTTCTTCGTAGATCACCTGTTCCCATTCGGCCAGGTTGGCTTCCGGTGCGTTCAAGCTGAATCGTTTACAAATATAATCGTCCAGCCCCTGAGATTTCAATAGGCCTGGAATTTTATAAATAGAATCAACGTCTTTCAGAGAGATAACCGCTTTTTCCGGCACGTTGCAGAAAAGCGCGATTTTAGCGCGTTCGTTAGCAGGAACCGCGCGATCGGAACGGCAAATCAGCACATCCGGCTGAATACCGATGGAAAGCAGCTCTTTTACGGAATGCTGGGTCGGCTTGGTTTTCACTTCGCCGGCCGCCGCCATGTACGGCACCAGCGTCAGGTGCATGTACAGGGTGTGCTCACGGCCCACTTCCACCGCCATCTGACGGATGGCTTCGAGGAACGGCAGCGATTCGATATCGCCGACGGTGCCGCCGATTTCCACCAGTACCACATCGTGGCCTTCGCCGCCTTCGATGATGCGCTCTTTGATCGCGTTGGTGATGTGCGGAATGACCTGCACGGTCGCGCCCAGATAGTCGCCGCGGCGTTCTTTACGCAGCACGTCGGAGTAGATGCGGCCGGTGGTGAAGTTGTTGCGACGCGACATTTTGGTGCGGATGAAGCGCTCGTAGTGACCCAAATCCAGATCGGTTTCTGCGCCGTCTTCGGTGACGAAAACTTCCCCATGCTGAATCGGGCTCATGGTGCCCGGATCCACGTTGATGTACGGGTCCAGTTTCATGATGGTAACGTTGAGGCCACGGGCTTCAAGAATAGCCGCCAAAGAGGCTGCGGCAATGCCTTTACCCAGAGAGGATACGACCCCGCCGGTCACAAAAATATAATTAGTTGTCATGCTGAACCTGAGAGTTTAGGTTTAAAGACGATGGAAGAACCAAGACGGGAAAGTAGTATACCCGAACCTCTCCTGACCTACAAACGATCGTTTTGCTGTCCATCATCTCGGCCGCCCTCCCGTGTTCATCAGGGTTTACTCCACCGGCGCCGCATAAACCCTCCATATAAAACAAAGAGTTAGCTGAGAAAATTTCTTTTTACCGCCCCTCAGGAGCGATAAAACGCCTTAGATTTCAGTTTGTTGCCCTTTTTCTGCCGCCGGCAGCCATGCGCCTCTGACCTGACTGAAAGCTTAACCGTTTCAGCTCGGGCGAACCTTGTCGGCGATCAACATTGTCGCGGCGATTCAACTTTCCTGACGTTTCACCTGCTGCCAGGCCTCTTCCATCTGCTCCAGCGTGGCGTCTTCAAGCCGCAGCCCGTTTTGCTTTACGATCGCTTCCACCTGGCGGAAACGGCGCTCGAACTTGCGGTTCGCCGCCTGCAGCGCGTTCTCTGCCTTGTGGCCTAAATGGCGCGACAGGTTCACCGTGGCGAACAGCAGATCGCCGATCTCCTCCTCCAGCTTGCTCTCGTCGACCACCGCCTGGCGGGCTTCGTGCATCACTTCGTCGATCTCTTCGTACACTTTATCCAGCACCGGGCCCAGGGTGTTCCAGTCGAAGCCGACCGAGGCGCAGCGTTTTTGGATCTTGTGCGCTTTCATCAACGCCGGCAGCGCCTGCGGAATGTCGTCCAGCACCGAGTGCAACTCTTTTTCGGCGCGCTCGCCGGCCTTCAGCTGCTCCCAGCGCGCCGCCACGGCTTCGCTGTCTCCGCCCTCGGCATCGCCGAAGATGTGCGGGTGACGGCGCTCCAGCTTGTCGCTGATAGCGGTGCACACCTCATCGAAATCGAATAGCCCCTGTTCCTGCCCCATCTGGGCGTAGAACACCACCTGAAACAGCAAGTCGCCCAGCTCGTCGCGCAGATCGGCGTAGTCCTGCCGCTCGATGGCGTCCAGCACTTCGTAAGTCTCTTCCAACGTATAAGGCGCAATGGTGGAGAAAGTTTGCTTGCGGTCCCACGAGCAGCCGATCTGCGGGTCGCGCAGCGTTTTCATGATGTTCAGCAGGCGCTGCAGCGGAGTGGATTGGGTCATAAAAAATCTCTGAGAAAGCATGGGGGCGCAGGGGAGCGCCCGCCGAATTCATGGATTTCGGGCCGCATCCGCTATCGATACGGCCCGAAAGGCGATGTGGGCTTAGTTACCGTGCAGACGCTTGGCGTCTATCACGTCCGGCAGCTGGTTCAGCTTCGCCAGCACCCGGCTCAGCACCTGCTGGTTGTAGATTTCGATATCCATGTCGATGGTGGCCAGCTGCTTCTTGGTGTCGCTGCGGCTGGCGACGCCCAGCACGTTGACCTTTTCGTTGGCCAAAATGGTGGTAATGTCACGCAGCAACCCGCTGCGATCGTTGGCCATCACGCGCACCACTAACGAATAACCGCTGGAGTAGCTTTCGCCCCACACCGCATCGACGATGCGTTCCGGCGCATGCGATTGCAAATCGACCAGCTGATCGCAGTCCGCACGGTGGATCGAGATGCCGCGCCCCTGGGTGATAAAGCCGACGATGTCGTCACCCGGGATCGGCTGGCAGCAGCGGGCGATATGGTGCATCAGGTTGCCCACGCCCTCCACTACCACTCGGCCGTTATCCTTGTTGCGGGTCGGCGGCGGCGCTTTCTGCTGCACCAGCTGGCGCAGCGCCTCGCGATCCTGCTCTTCGGCGCTCGGCTTGTTGAACTTGCCCTGCAGGTAATTCACCATCTGGTTCAGGCGAATGTCCCCACCGCCGATCGCCGCCAATACCTCGTCCAGCGAGTTCATATTGTAGCGCGGGATCAACAGCTTCTCAGCCTCTTTCAGGCTGATGCCGAGGTGTTCCAGTTCGTTGTCCAACATCTGGCGGCCGGCGAGAATGTTCTTGTCGCGGTCCTGCTTGCGGAACCAGTTGTGGATCTTCGAGCGCCCGCGGCTGGTAGTCACGTAGCCCAGGTTCGGGTTCAGCCAGTCGCGGCTCGGGTTTGGCTGTTTCTGGGTGATGATCTCAATCTGATCGCCCATCTTCAGCTGATAGGTAAACGGCACGATGCGGCCGCCGATCTTGGCGCCGATACAGCGGTGACCGACGTCGCTGTGAATGTGGTAAGCGAAATCGAGCGGCGTGGAGCCGGCCGGCAGATCCACCACGTCGCCTTTTGGCGTAAACACATAGACCCGATCGTCGAACACCTGGCTGCGCACTTCGTCGAGCATCTCGCCCGAGTCCGCCATCTCTTCCTGCCAGGCGATGAGCTTACGCAGCCAGGCGATGCGTTCTTCGTAGCCGGAGCGCACGGTTACGCCTGCGCCCTCTTTGTACTTCCAGTGCGCGGCCACGCCCAGCTCGGCGTCTTCATGCATTTGCCGGGTGCGGATCTGAATCTCGACGGTTTTGCCGCGCGGCCCCAGCACCACGGTGTGGATCGACTGGTAGCCGTTGGGTTTCGGGTTGGCGACGTAGTCGTCGAACTCGTCCGGCAAATGGCGGAAGTGGGTATGCACGATGCCCAACGCCGCGTAGCAATCCTGCAGGCGCTCCGCCACGATGCGCACCGCGCGCACGTCGAACAGTTCGTCGAACGCCAGATGTTTTTTCTGCATCTTGCGCCAGATGCTGTAGATGTGTTTCGGCCGGCCGTAGATCTCCACCCGAATGCCTTCGCTGGCCATTTCGGCGCGCAGCCCGGCGACGAAGTCGTCGATGAACTGTTCGCGATCGATGCGGCGCTCATGCAACAGCTTGGCGATGCGCTTGTATTCTTCCGGATGCAGGTAGCGGAAGCAGAAATCTTCCAGCTCCCACTTCAGTTGGCCGATGCCGAGCCGGTTGGCCAGCGGGGCGTAGATGTTGGAACACTCTTTCGCCGCCAGCACGCGTTCGTCTTCCGGCGCGTCTTTCACCTCGCGCAGGTGAGCGATGCGCTCCGCCAGCTTGATGACCACGCAGCGGAAATCCTCCACCATCGCCAACAGCATGCGGCGCACGTTGTCGACCTGTTCGGAGGCCATCGAGTCGTTTTGGGTGGCTTTCAGTTGGCGAATGGCGTCCATGTCGCGCACGCCGTGCACCAGCGCGACGATGCCGTTGCCGAACGCTTCGGTCAGGGTCTCTTCCTGCACGATGCCGGCGTCCACCAGCGGGAACAGCAGCGCAGCGCGCATGCTGTCGTTGTCCATGCTCAGCGTCGAGAGGATTTCCACCATCTCCAGACCTCGCCACAGCAGCAGCGAGGCGTCGGGGTGATTCTGGGTCTGCTGCTCACAATAACGCCAGGTTGCGGCCAATCGCTCACATGACTGCGGGTTAGGTAGCCCCAAGCCGGCTATCCACTCATCGAGAGCGAACTCACCCGCCGTATTCAGATGTGCACTTCTTACCGCAACCATAACTTCTCCCTACTTTGCAGCGACCTCTGGCGCGCGCTCGTTGATAAACAGCGCCATTGATTCAAGATGCCCCGTGTGCGGAAACATATCCAACATCCGCACGCGCGCAAGACGATAACCGGCGCTCAACAGCACTTTGCTGTCGCGAGCCAGCGTGGTGGGGTTACAGGAAACATACACCACCCGCGCCGGCGCCAGTTTTACAATGTGTGACATCACCCCGGCCGCACCGGCGCGGGCGGGATCCAGCATCACCTTATCAAACCCTTGTGCTGCCCAAGGTTGCCGCGCAACGTCGTCCTCCAGATTCTCGTGGAAGAACGACGCATTATTCAGCTTATTCTTATGTGCATTATATTGCCCATTCGCTACCAGCGTGGCAACACCTTCGATGCCCACCACCGCAGCGGCGCGGCGCGCCAACGGCAGGGTGAAGTTACCCATGCCGCAGAACAGGTCCAGCACCCGATCATTGGGTTGAATATCGAGCCATTCAAGGGCCTGCGCCACCATTTGTTGGTTTACGGCGTCATTGACCTGAATAAAGTCGCGCGGACTGAAGTCTAAGCGTAGCCCGTCAACCTGATAATACGGCGTGTCACCGCACAGTTTCTCCACGCGATCGCTGTCCGGTGCCAGATAAACGGCGACGTTTTCCCGCTCGCCAAACGCCAACAGCGCCTGCCGATCCGCCTCTTTCAGCGCGTCGAGATGGCGCAGCACCAGCAGCGGGCCGTTGTCCGCCAGCACCAGCTCCACATGCCCCAGCCGCCGGACCGCCTGCAGCCCGCTCAGACAGGCGCGCACCGGCGCCAGCAGCTGTTCCAGCTCCGGCCGCAGCACCGGGCAGTGATCCACCGCCACCAGCTCGCTGGAGGCCGCCTGCCGAAAGCCCATCATCAGGCGCTGCAGCTTGGGCTGCCACGCCAGGCTCAGGCGGGCACGGCGGCGATAGCCGTATTCCGGGCCGGCGATCACCGGCTCCTGCTGCGGGGTCACCCCGGTTTCGCGGGCGATCATGCGCACCAGCGCCGCTGCCTTGCTCTGCTGTTGCAGCCCCTCATCCGCATGCTGCTGCTGGCAACCGCCGCACACGCCAAAATGCGGGCAGCGCGGAGCCACCCGTTGCGGGCTGCGGCTCAGCAAACGCTTGAGCTTGCCTTTGGCGAACTGGCGCTTGTCTTCGGTCAGCTGGATTTCCGCCTGCTCGCCCGGCAATACGCCCGGCACGAACACCGCTTTGCCGTCGTGGCGCGCCACGCCCTGGCCGAAAGGATCGAGATCGCTCACCGTCACGGTGAAGATTTGTGAGCTCTGCCGGGTCGTCACGCGGCGTTTGGGAGAGTAGAATTGCGCCATATTTGTCGATTGTGTGCTGGTTCATTAAGCTAGTGTCAGCTGTCAATTCTCCCACATTGGAATCCCATGACCAAATACAGCCTGCGTGCGCGCATGATGATCCTGATTCTGGCCCCGACCTTGCTGATTGGTTTGCTGCTCAGCACCTTCTTCGTCGTGCACCGCTATAACGAGCTGCAGGAGCAATTGGTCGACGCCGGCGCCAGCATCATCGAGCCGCTGGCGGTGGCCAGCGAGTACGGCATGACGTTCCGCAGCCGCGAATCGGTCAGGCAATTGGTCAGTCTGTTGCACCGCCGCCATTCGGACATCGTGCGTTCGATCACCGTGTTCGATGCGCAGAACAACCTGTTCGTCACCTCCAATTATCACCACAACTTCGCTCAGCTGCAGTTGCCGAAAGGCGTGCCGTTGCCCACCGAACTGATGCTCACCCGACGCGGCGATTCGCTGATCCTGCGCACGCCGATCCTGTCGGAAAGCCAGTATCCGGATGAAACCGCCGACGGCGGCAGCCATCCCGACAACAACCTGGGCTATGTGGCGATCGAGCTGGATCTGCAGTCGGTGCGGCTACAGCAATACAAAGAGGTGTTCGTCTCCACCCTGCTGCTGTTGCTGTGCATGTGCATCGCCATCCTGTTCGCTTACCGCCTGATGCGCGACGTGACCGGTCCGATCCGCAACATGGTGAACACCGTCGACCGCATCCGCCGCGGTCAGCTCGACAGCCGCGTGGAGGGCTACATGCTCGGCGAGCTGCACATGCTGAAGAACGGCATCAACTCGATGGCGATGTCGCTCACCGCCTATCACGAAGAGATGCAGCAGAACATCGATCAGGCCACCTCCGACCTGCGTGAAACGCTGGAGCAGATGGAGATCCAGAACGTCGAGCTGGATCTGGCGAAGAAACGCGCGCAGGAGGCAGCGCGCATCAAGTCCGAATTCCTGGCCAACATGTCGCACGAGCTGCGTACTCCGCTCAACGGCGTGATTGGCTTCACCCGCCAGATGCTGAAAACCGATCTGAGCGCGACCCAGACCGATTATTTGCAGACCATCGAACGCTCGGCCAACAACCTGCTGACCATCATCAACGACGTGCTGGACTTCTCCAAGCTGGAGGCCGGCAAGCTGGTGCTGGAGCATATTCCGTTCGCCCTGCGTGAAACGCTGGACGAAGTGGTGGTGCTGCTGGCGCCCAGCGCCCACGATAAGGGGCTGGAGCTCACGCTGGATGTGCACAACGACGTGCCGGAGCAAGTGATCGGCGACTCGCTGCGCCTGCAGCAAATCATCACCAACCTGCTGGGCAATGCCATCAAGTTCACCGAAACCGGCAATATCGACATTCGCGTCGAGCTGCGCAAACAGCTGGATCGCCGGGTGGAAGTGGAGGTGCAGATCCACGACACCGGCATCGGCATCTCCGAACGCCAGCAGTCGCAGCTGTTCCAAGCGTTTCGTCAGGCGGACGCCAGCATCTCCCGCCGCCACGGCGGCACCGGGCTGGGGCTGGTGATCACGCAAAAACTGGTGAAGGAGATGGGGGGCGATATCTGCTTCCACAGCCAGTTGAACCGCGGCTCGACCTTCTGGTTCCACATCACGCTGGATCTGAACGAGGGCATGCTGTCGCTGGCGCCGAGCCTGCCGGATCTGAACGGCAAAACGCTGGCCTACGTCGAATCCAATCCGACGGCGGCGCAGGCGACGCTCAACATGCTCAGCGTTACGCAGTTGGTGATCACCCATTCGCCGACGCTGGCCCAACTGCCGCCAGGCCATTATGACTTCCTGCTGGCCGGCGTGCCCATCCCGTTCCGCGCCAACATGGCGCAGCACGAGGACAAATTGCTGGCCTCGCTGAAGCTGGCCGATCGGGTGATTCTGGCGCTGCCGTGCCAGGCGCAGATCGATGCCGAGCTGCTCAAGCAACAAGGCGCACTCGGCTGCCTGATCAAGCCGATCACCAGCACCCGGTTGTTCCCGCTATTGAGGATGGAGGCGCCGGCGCGCCTCACCGCGCAGCCTGAGCGTAAACGCCTGCCGCTGACGGTGATGGCGGTTGACGACAACCCGGCCAACCTGAAGCTGATCGGCACACTGCTGGGGGAACAGGTAGAAAAAACCCTGCTGTGCGAGAGCGGCGAGGAAGCGCTGGCGCTGGCGCGCGACAACGTGCTGGATCTGATCCTGATGGACATTCAGATGCCGAAGATGGACGGCATTCACGCCAGCGAGCTGATCCGCCAGTTGCCGCATCACAACTCCACGCCGATCGTCGCCGTTACCGCCCATGCCGCCAGCGGCGAGCGCGAGCACCTGCTGCAGGCCGGGATGGACGACTATCTGGCCAAACCGATCGACGAAAAAATGCTGACCCGCGTGCTGTCGCGCTACCACAGCGGCGACGTGGAAAACGCCATCGCCGACGACACGCCGCTGTCGCTCGACTGGCCGCTGGCGCTGCGTCAGGCGGCCAACAAACCGGACCTGGCGCGCGATTTGCTGCAAATGCTGCTCGATTTCCTGCCGCAGGTGCGCGAGCGGGTACAGGCGCTGCTCGACGGCCAGCATGACGACGAGATCCTCGATTTGATCCATAAGCTGCACGGCAGTTGCAGTTACAGCGGCGTGCCACGCCTCAAGCAGCTGTGTTTCTACCTCGAGCGGCAGCTGCGCCAGGGCATCACCAACGACGAACTGGAGCCGGAGTGGCTGGAGCTGTTGGATGAGATTGAACTGGTGATCCACGCGGCGCGCGCGCATCTGGCGCAACCCGCCTGAATCCTCAGGCCATAACGCAAAAAGGCACGCCGCAGCGTGCCTTTGTTTTTTAACGCCTGACGCTTATCACTGCGCCAGCAGGTACAGCTGGCTCTCGCCGCGCTGAATATTCAACGCCAGCACCGACGGCTTGCTGTCGAGGATTTTACGCAGCTCGCCCAGGTTCTGGATCGGCTGCTGGTTCACGCCCAGGATCACATCGCCCTTTTTCAGGCCGATACGCGCCGCGGCGCTGCCGGCTTTCACGCTGTCGACCTTGACGCCCTTCACGTTGCCGACCTGGGTGTTGCTCAGCTCGGCGCCTTCGATGCCGGTGTAGATATTGCCCGAGGCCACCTGGGTCTGCGCGCTTTGCTCCAGCGTGACGTCAATCGTTACCGGCTTGCCGTCGCGAATAATGCCCAGCGACATCTTGCTGCCGACCGGCAATGTACCGATCTCCGCCCGGAACGAGGCAAAGCTGGAAATGGCCTTGCCGTTCATGGTGACGATCACGTCGCCGGCTTTAATGCCCGCTTTCGCCGCGGAAGACTTCGGCATCACCTGGCTGACAAAGGCCCCGCGCTGCGCGTCGACCTTCATCGCCTTGGCCAGCTCAGAGTTCAGCTCAGTGCCCATGATGCCCAGCTCGCCGCGTTTCACCTGGCCATATTCGACCATTTGCGCCGTCAGGTTTTTCACCATGTTGCTCGGAATGGCGAAGCCGATACCGATGTTACCGCCGTCCGGCGCCAGGATCGCGGTGTTGATGCCGATCAGCTCGCCGTTCAGATTAACCAGCGCACCGCCGGAGTTACCGCGGTTGATCGCCGCATCGGTCTGGATAAAGTTTTCGTAGTTTTCGATGTTCAGGCCGCTGCGCCCCAGGGCGGATACGATGCCCGAGGTGGCGGTTTCACCCAGCCCATACGGGTTGCCGATCGCCACGGTGTAATCGCCGACGCGAAGCTGATCGGAATCCGCCATCTTGATCGCCGTCAGGTTCTTGAAGTCTTTCAACTGGATCAGCGCGATATCGGAACGCGGATCCTTGCCGATCACCTTGGCGTCGAAACGTCGGCCGTCGCTCAGCTGCACCTGGATCTTGTTGGCATTGTCCACCACGTGGTTATTGGTCACCACGTAGCCCTTGGCAGCATCGATGACCACCCCGGCGCCCAGCGCCTGGAATTTCTGCTGCGTGCCCTGCGGCTGGCCATCCGGCCCAGGCTGTTCGCCGCCCTGACACATCGGCGAGCCCTGGAACGGCGAACCGTCCTGACAGAACGGCGAATCTTCGCCGAAGAACTGTTGGAACTGCTGCGGCATGCGCGGCGTATTGACCGTGGTGCTACCCTCAACGTTAATGCTCACCACGGAAGGCATTACCTTTTCCAGCATCGGCGCCAGGCTCGGCAGCTGTTGGGTGCTGGATGAGGCGGTTTCAGCGGCGCTGGCCGTGACCGGGCCCATCGCCATACCGATACTGAATGCCAGTGCGCTCAGAACTAATGCGGTTTTTTTCATCTGTGTGTCTCTTATAAAGTCGTTCAAAAAGAATGATTGTCTTGCGTGCTTATTCAGAGTTAATTAATAGCCCGAAGTTCCGGCACAGATGATTGGCAATAGTAAACAAATATTGTCCGTCTTTACAAAACTCGAGACAGCCAACCGGTTGGAATTGCTGAAATTATTCTTCAGATCAATTATTCCGCCGCCATCAATCGACGATATTCATCATAGGCGTAAAGGTCGGTCATTCCGCTGATATAGTCCTGCAATAAACGCGCGCGGAAATAATATTCCCGAATGGCTTGCTGCTCCGGCGATAAATGCTGCAGCCCCTCTACCGCCTCCGCATACGCCAGCCGATGCTTGGTGGACAGCTTGTGGAACAGGCGCGTTTCGATCGGGTAAGCGCGATGACTGTCCTCGCGCACCAGCTGGCTGAAGTCCGCCAGCGACATCGCCAACAGCGGGCTGTAAATGTCCAGCAGGCCGCTGATCACCCGGTAGCCTTGCAGCTCGAGCTGCTCGACCTCCGGGTGGTTGAACACGTGCTTGAACGCCACATTTTTAAATATTTTCAGCAGCTGGTACGCCGGGCTGGAGTCCTCCAGCAGCGCCTGATTGAAACTGCCCTGATAGACCGCGTCCAGATTGTCGATAAAGCGTTGCGCCGCGTGCGGCACCAGCCGCGCCACGGTAAACACCCGCAGATACATGAAGAACTGATCTTCCGCGCTGCGCCGCGCGCCGCCGCGATCGATCTTGCGAAACGCGCTGGCGACGGTCTTGTCGAACAGATCGCCCGGCACCACCTCGCCCCACTCCTGAATCAGGTGCTGATACAGCTGCTCGACGGTGAAAATGCTCTTCTCCACCGCGTCTTCCAGATCGGCCACGCAGTACGAGATATCGTCGGCGGCCTCCATGATATAGGTCAGCGGGAAACGATCGAACTCGCCCATGTGCAGCTCGCGCCGCAGCCGATCGACGAAGGCCTCTTCCGCCAGATAGTAGCCGGGCTTTTTCATCAGGTAACTGTGGCTGGCGGGGATGTCGCTCGCCCAGTAGGCCGGGCGGGTGTATTTCAAAATGCAGCCGACCTGCGCATAGGTCAGGTTGAGCTTGAGCAGGCTGTACACCATGCGGATCGCCTGGGCATTGCCCTCGAAGTGGCTGAGATCCTGACGGATCCGGCTGCGCAGCCGGTTCAGATCGCTCTCCCCCTCATGCAGGCGCAGCGTCGCCACCAGGCAGCGATCGTGGCTGCCCGGCTCGCTGCCGCAGCTGGCGGGATCGAGCCGTTGGGCGAACCAGTCGTTGATCGCCGACTCGCCGAAGTGACCGAACGGCGGATTGCCGATGTCGTGCATCAGGCAGGCCATTTCCACGATGCTTTCAAACGGATCGAGCAGCCGGGTCAGGCCGAGCTCATCAATTCTCCCCGCCTGTTTGAAGCGGTTGAGGATCTCTTTGGCGATGTGGCGCCCAACCTGCTGCACCTCCATCGAGTGCGTCAGGCGGCTGCGCACCGCCGCGTTGCGCTCCAGCGGAAACACCTGGGTTTTTTGCTGCAGACGGCGAATGGCGGCCGAGTTGACGATGCGCCCGCGATCGCTCTCGAACTGCCGCACGATGTCGTACTCTTCCTCGGCCTCGATCGGTTTGCTGAAAGGCCGTTGGAAGCTGATTTTTTGCTTGAAGTCGATCCCGGACATCTGTTTCTCCGCCGTTGCGCCCTGCCCCCGTGATAACAATTCCCGGCAGCGGATGCAACGCATTATCTCTCATACACAGCCATGATAGACTATGCCGCAATTCTCACGGCCAATCAGCGAGTGTTATTTATGAAAGTAGGCATCATCGGCGCAATGGAGCAGGAAGTCACCCTGCTGCGCGATCAAATCGAAAACCGTCAAACTATCCAGCGCGCAGGCTGCGAAATCTACACCGGCCAAATTGGCGGCGTTGACGTGGCCCTGCTGAAATCCGGCATCGGTAAAGTCTCGGCGGCCATGGGCACCACTCTGCTGCTGGAACACTGCAGCCCGGACTTGGTGATCAACACCGGTTCCGCCGGCGGCCTGGCCAGCACGCTGCGCGTGGGCGATATCGTGGTGTCGGAAGAAGTGCGCTACCACGACGCCGACGTCACCGCTTTCGGCTACGAGCCGGGCCAGATGGCCGGCTGCCCGGCGGCGTTCGTCGCCGACGACGCGCTGATCGCGTTGGCGGAAGGCTGCATCAAACAGCTGGATCTGCACGCGGTGCGCGGCCTGATCTGCAGCGGTGACGCCTTCATCAATGGCGCCGAACCGCTGGCGCGCATCCGCGCGACCTTCCCGCGCGTCGCCGCCGTGGAAATGGAAGCCGCGGCGATCGCCCACGTCTGCCATCTGTTCGGCACGCCGTTCGTGGTGGTGCGCGCCATTTCCGACGTCGCCGACAGCGAATCGCACATGAGCTTTGACGAGTTCCTGGTGGTAGCGGCCAAGCAGTCTACGCTGATGGTCAACGCCATGCTGCAAACCCTGGCCAAGCGCGGTTGATGTGAGGCTGCGCTTCACCTCGATGCTCTGTCTGTTGGCGCTCTGGCTGGCCATGCCGGCCGGCGCCGCTCAGCGGGTGATCAGCCTGGCGCCCAACGCGACCGAACTCGCCTATGCCGCCGGCATGGGCGATGTGCTGGTGGCGGCGAGCGCCTATTCCGATTATCCGCCGCAGGCCGCCAAGCTGGAGCAGGTGGCCTCCTGGCAGGGCATCAATCTGGAGCGGGTGCTGGCGCTCAAGCCGGACCTGATCCTCGCCTGGCGCGGCGGCAATCCACAGCGCGTGCTGGATCAGCTCGCCGCGTTCGGCATCCCGATCTTCTATGCGGACGCCGATAATCTCGAAGGGATCGCCGGCTTGCTGGACAAGCTGGCGCAATACAGCCCGCACCCGGAGCAGGCGCATCAGGCGGCGGAAGGCCTTCGCCGCCAGTTCGCCGCTCTCAAACAACAGTATGCCGCTAACCCATCGCGGCGCGTGCTGCTGCAGTTCGGCACCCAGCCGCTGTTCACCAGCGCCGGCGCCACATTGCAAAGCCAGGTGCTGGCGCTGTGCGGCGGGCAGAACGTCTTCGCCGACAGCCGCACCCCTTGGCCACAAATCAGCCGCGAGCAGGTGTTGGCGCGCCAGCCGCAGGCCATCGTCATCACCGGCGGCGCGAAAGAAGCCGCCAATGTGAAAGCCTTCTGGGCGCCGCAGCTGCAGGTGCCGGTGATCGCGCTGAACGAAGACTGGTTCAACCGCGGCGGGCCGCGCATCCTGTTGGCGGCGCAGCAGCTGTGCCGCCAGCTGGCGGAGATCCGCTGATGCTGGTGTTCTGGTTGGATATTCTCGGTACGGCGGTGTTCGCCATCTCCGGCGTACTGCTGGCCGGCAAGTTGCGCATGGATCCGTTCGGCGTGCTGGTATTGGGCGTGGTCACCGCGGTCGGCGGCGGCACCATCCGCGACATGGCGCTGGCCAACGGCCCGGTGTTCTGGGTCAAGGATCCCACCGATCTGGTGGTGGCGATGATCACCTGCGTCTTGACGCTGCTGCTGGTGCGCCAGCCGCGCCGTCTGCCGCAGTGGGTGCTGCCGGTGCTGGACGCCGTCGGGCTGGCGGTGTTCGTCGGCATCGGCGTCAACAAGGCCTTCGCAGCCGGCACCGGCCCGCTGGTGGCAATCTGCATGGGGGTGATCACCGGCGTCGGCGGCGGCATTATCCGCGACGTGCTGGCGCGCGAGATCCCGATGATCCTGCGCACCGAAATTTACGCCACCGCCTGCATCATCGGCGGCATCGTGCACGCCACGGCGTTTTACACCTTCAGCATGCCGCTGCAACAGGCCATGATGCTGGGCATGATCATCACCCTGGTCATTCGACTGGCGGCCATCCGCTGGCACCTCAAACTGCCCGCCTTTATTCTCGAACGCTGAGCCGTCGCCCTGTGGGGCGACGCTTGGCAACGCCGCACCTGGTGATTTATTAGACTAAAAACGGGTTTGGTGATATTATTTTCGTCCGAAAAATAGCGTAGCGACGATGTAAAATTCTGTTATCCGCAGGTTAATCCCCTCCCCGCGCTGTTAAAACTTTTTAACTTTTTGCCGATAAGTCATCACAAGATGGCTTACGGATGACTATTCCCGCAATGATGAAAAAAATGCTGCTTGCCTGCTGTGGTGCCCTGCTGAGTGGCACCGCGTATGCCGATGCCGTCAGCGGCCAGATCGGCGTTACCCTGACCATTGAACCGCAATGCGCCGTGCGTCTCGAGGCCGACATCCCACAGGCCGAATGCAGCCACGCGACGGCGCAGCCGAACATCATCCACAGCCCACCGGCACAGGAGAACGGTGCGGAAGTGATCCTCGTGGAATGGTAGGCATAAAAAAACCCGCCGGCCGTAAGGCGAGCGGGTTGATATTCTGACTGGCAAACTCAGATGCTGAACGACGAACCACAACCGCAGGTGGTTTTGGCATTCGGGTTGGTCACCACGAAGCGCGACCCTTCCAGCCCTTCGGTGTAATCCACCGAACCGCCGACCAGATACTGTAGGCTCATCGGATCGACCACCAGCGCCACGCCCTGCTTCTCGATGGTCATGTCGCCATCGTTGACCTTGTCGTCAAAAGTGAAGCCGTACTGGAATCCGCTGCAGCCGCCGCCGGTAATGTAAACCCGCAACTTCAGGTTCGGATTTTCTTCGTCAGCAATCAGGAACTTAACCTTGCTTGCTGCTGCCTCGGTAAATTGCAGGGGCAGTGCCGTTTGATCACTCATACTCTTTACTCCCAACATTGTTCAGCATCAGATCGCGACTATGGCTGCCTGATTAATATTAACGATTATCCGATACCTGAGTGTTGCGTTCAAGTATTCACCGCATTTGTTGTATTTTCCTTACCTGTTTTCTCCGCCGCTTCCCGCGCCAGCTGCGCCTCCTGTCTTTGCAGCGTGCGGGCCAGGATCGACGAATACAGCGGCTTGCCGCCGAGCAGCTGCGCCACCACCGTAGCGCCGAGGCAGGTGATGATCATCGGTAAAATCAGTTGGTAGTTGTCGGTCATTTCCAGCACCAGCACGATACCGGTCAGCGGGGCGCGCACCGTGGCGGCGAACAGCGCCCCCATGCCGGCGATGGCGAAGGTGCCCGCCTCGATGCCGTACTGCGGGAACAGGTGCGCCCCCGCCAGCCCAAAAGCGGTGCCGAACAGCGTGCCCAGCGCCAGCATCGGCGCGAAGATGCCGCCCGGCGCGCCGGAGCCGAAGCACAGCAGCGTAGTGAAGATGCGGGTGATAAAGATGAACATCAACATGCCGACGCTGTAATTGCCCGCCGCGGCGATGGGGATCAGCCCAAAGCCGCCACCCGCCGCCTCCGGCTGGATCAGCCCCAGAATACCGCACACGCCGCCGAGCAGCCCGCCCATCAGCAAGACATTGCGCATTCTGCCGCCGTGCAGGCGCGCAAACATATCCTGAGTGCGGAAGATCAGCGCGTTGAATCCCACGCCCACCGCGCCGAATATCGCCCCCAGCACCAGATAGAGCCACAGGGTATTAATGGGCGCCGAAGAAAGTTTATCGACCGCGATCACCGAGCCCTGGCCGTTAAACAGCTGGAACACCACGCTCGACATGATAACGCCGATAAACACCGCTTTAATCGAGATCAGGTTGTAGCGGAACTGCGGCCGCATCTCTTCGATGATGAACAAGATGCCGGCCAGCGGCGCGTTGAACGCGGCGGACAGCCCGGCGGCGGCCCCGGTCGCCAGCAGCGTATGACGCGCCTCGGCGCCGCGAATGCGCAGCACGTCCAATACCATGCGCCCGACGTTGCCGCCCATTTGCACCGTGGGCCCTTCGCGCCCCAGCACCATGCCCGCCCCCAGCGTGCCCATGCCGCCGATGAATTTCACCGGGATCACGCGCCACCAGCGCACTGGCCGCAGCTCCTCCAGCGCGCCTTCGATCTCCGGAATACCCGAGCCGCCCGCCTCAGGCGCAAAGCGCCGCACCAGGTAATAACCCAGCGCCGCCAGCGCGGCGGACAGGATAAACGCCAGCGGCCACACCAGGATCCAGGAATCGGCGACCTGCGCCAGTGAAGCCAGCCGCTGCTGCTGCACCCACTCCACCGCCTTATCGAAGGCCACGCCGAGCAAACCGGCCAGCGTCCCCACCAGCGCGGCCATCACCAGGATCGCCACCGGGGTCTTATCGCGGCGAATAAACTGACGCACCGCATCGCTGCGGCTAAGACGCGGGCTCAACGTCCCGACTGGCTGTGATTGTGATTCCGTCATCGCGAGTAATTCGTCAGGTAATTTGTAATACAAATAGGCAAGACGGTTATTCTACCCCAACCCGGTGGCGGGCGCTGCCGTTAATGGTATCTGACTGTGATCGTTTCATAACGCGGCGCTCTCCTCTAGAATAGCGCGGTCAAATCATTCAAAAGAGAATCCAGGAGCCGATTTATGAGCCTACACAGCAAGTCCGAAAGTCTGTACGCCCAGGCGCAACAGTTGATCCCCGGTGGGGTGAACTCTCCGGTGCGTGCATTCACCGGCGTAGGCGGTGTGCCGCTGTTTATCGAGCGGGCAGACGGGGCTTACCTGTTCGATGCCGACGGCAAGGCCTATATCGACTATGTCGGTTCCTGGGGGCCGATGGTGCTGGGGCATAACCACCCGGCGATCCGCGACGCGGTGATTGAAGCGGCGCAGCGCGGCCTGAGCTTCGGCGCACCGACCGAGATGGAAGTCAAAATGGCGCAGTTGGTCACCGAACTGGTGCCGACGATGGATATGGTGCGCATGGTGAACTCGGGCACCGAAGCCACCATGAGCGCCATCCGCCTGGCGCGCGGCTACACCAACCGCGACAAAATCATCAAGTTCGAAGGCTGCTACCACGGCCACGCCGACTGCCTGCTGGTGAAAGCCGGTTCCGGCGCGCTGACCCTCGGCCAGCCGAACTCACCGGGCGTGCCGGCCGACTTCGCCAAGCACACCCTGACCTGCACCTATAACGACCTGGATTCGGTGCGTGCCGCCTTCGAGCAGTACCCGTCCGAGATCGCCTGTATCATCGTCGAGCCGGTTGCCGGCAACATGAACTGCGTGCCGCCGCTGCCGGAATTCCTGCCGGGCCTGCGCGCCCTGTGCGACAAGTACGGCGCGCTCTTGATCATCGATGAAGTGATGACCGGCTTCCGCGTGGCGCTGGCCGGCGCACAGTCCTATTACGGCGTCGAGCCGGATCTGACCTGTCTGGGCAAAATCATCGGCGGCGGCATGCCGGTGGGCGCCTTCGGCGGCCGCCGCGACGTGATGGACGCGCTGGCGCCGACCGGCCCGGTCTACCAGGCGGGCACCCTGTCCGGCAACCCGATCGCCATGGCGGCGGGCTATGCCTGCCTGACCGAAGTATCACAGGTAGGCGTGCACCAGACGCTGACCGAACTGACCGAAATGCTGGCCGCAGGCCTGCTGCATGCGGCGCAGGAAGAGAATATCCCGCTGGTGGTCAACAACGTCGGCGGCATGTTCGGCCTGTTCTTCACCGACGCGCCGACAGTGACCTGCTATCAGGACGTGATGCAGTGCGACGTGGAACGCTTCAAGCGCTTCTTCCACCTGATGCTGGAGGAAGGGGTGTATCTGGCGCCGTCCGCCTTCGAAGCGGGCTTCATGTCCGTGGCGCACAGCAAGGAAGACATTCAGCGCACCATCGACGCCGCGCGTCGCTGCTTCGCCAAGCTGTAATCCCGGCCGAATGGCCAAAAAAACGGGCGCCTCGGCGCCCGTTTTGTTTTTCGCAGCCGCTTAAAGCAGCGTGCCGTAAATGGTCAACAGCGCCACTACCACCACGATGATCATCGTCACCTTGCGCGCCAGCGTCACCGCCGCCCGCGGCGTTTGCACCGGATCCATATGCGGATCGCGCGCCAGCGAGAACTGCGCCAGCCGCGTCAACACCTGATACGACGACGAATGCCGATCCCCCAGCGAGGCGAACCAGGCCGGCAGCGCACGCTCGCCGTGGCCGAACAGCGCATAGGCCACCCCGGCCAAACGCACCGGGATCCAGTCCAGCCAGTTCAGCAGGTGATCGATGCCCGATTGCGAACGCTCCAGCGGCGTATTGTGGCGCGCCAGCCAGGTTTGATAGGCGCGCAGGAAGGCATACCCCGCCAACGCGATCGGCCCGTAAGGCCCAAAGACCACGAACCAGAACAGCGGCGCCAGGTAATAGCGGAAGTTGATCCACAGCAGCGCGTTTTGCAGCTCGCGCAGGCGCAGCTCTTCGCTGCAGTCCACCGGCAAACCGTGGATCAACGCCAGCTCTTCCGCCATCTGATCGCTGGCGTGGGTATCGCCCTGCCGCGCCGCTTTCAGGTAGGCGCGGTAGTGTTTGCGCTTGATGCCGGCGCCGACGCACAGCAGGTCGATGACGATCCACAGCAGCAGCGTCACCACGCCGAAGAACAACCCGTGCGACAGCCACAGAACGCCCCAGACGATCACCATCCAGGCGGTGGTCATCGCCAGCGTCTGCGCCAGCGAAACCCGATGCAGCCGCTGAAACACCACTTCGAGACGGTGATCCAGCTGCCAGTGTTCTCCCAGCTTAAACAGGCGCTCCCAGGCCAAAACCAGCAACAGCGTAAACAGCGTCATTAGCGATTCCTCTCCCTTTTTCTTGTCTCAAGCATAGCGTCGGCGGGCGCGCCGCGTTGTTCCAGAGATGCCAGATAGCGATCCCAATCGAACGCCGGTCCGGGATCGGTCTTGCGGCCGGGAGCGATATCGCAATGCCCGGCGATATTGGCCACCAGCGGCGGATAACGTTCGGCCAGCAGCGCGGTGACCGCCTGCAACCTGTGGTATTGCGCCTCGGTGTAAGGCAACAGATCGGTGCCTTCCAGCTCGATGCCGATGGAGAAATCGTTGCACCGATCGCGCCCCTGATACAGAGAAACGCCCGCGTGCCAGGCGCGTTGGTCGAAGGGCACATACTGCACGATCTCCCCGTCGCGGCGGATCAGACAGTGCGCCGACACCCGTAGCTGATGGATCTCGGCGAAATAGGGGTGCTGCGCGGGATCGAGCGTGCCGGTAAACAGCTGGTCGATATAGGGGCCGCCGAACTCGCCGGGCGGCAGGCTGATGTTGTGGATGACCAGCAGCGAGGGGGGCTCGTCATCCGGGCGCCGATCGCAGTGCGGCGAGAGCACTCGCGTCACCCCGACAATCCAGCCATTTTCCAACTGCATCAGACACCTCTCTACGGTGGTACTTATTCCTGCAACAGAGTAGCATGTTCCCCTACGATCTAACCGTCCATTTCGGAGTTTTCCATGCCGACACGCCGCTACAGTGCCGACAGTCGCCGCACCGAGCTTCTTGAACGAATTGAAAGTGATATTCCCTATGCCGTCGCCCAGGCGCTGCGCGAAGACTTGGGGGGTGAAGTCGACGCCGGGCGCGATATTACCGCGCAATTGTTACCGGCGGACAAGCAGGCCGAAGCCACCGTCATCACCCGCGAAGCCGGCGTGTTCTGCGGCCGCCGCTGGTTGAACGAAGTCTTTATTCAGTTGGGCAACCAGGTGCAGGTGGAGTGGCTGGTGGCGGACGGCGACCGTCTGACGCCGAACCAACCGCTCTGCCGGCTGCACGGCCCCGCGCGGGTGATGCTGACCGGCGAGCGCACCGCGCTGAACTTCGTGCAGACGCTCTCCGGCGTGGCGACCGAGGTCAGCCGCTACGTGGCCCTGCTGGAAGGCACCCGGACTCGCCTGCTCGATACCCGCAAGACCTTGCCCGGTCTGCGCACCGCGCTGAAATACGCCGTGCTGTGCGGGGGCGGCAGCAACCACCGGCTGGGGCTGTCCGACGCCTTCCTGATCAAGGAAAACCACATCATCGCCTCCGGCTCTATCAAGAACGCGGTGGAAAAAGCCTTCTGGCTGCACGCCGATGTGCCGGTGGAAGTGGAAGTCGAATCGCTCGATGAACTGCAGCAGGCGCTGGACGCCGGTGCCGACATCATCATGCTGGACAACTTCAGCGTCGAGATGATGCGCCAGGCGGTCGCCCAAACCCAAGGGCGCGCCCAGTTGGAAGTGTCCGGCAACGTCACCAGCGAGACGCTGCGCACCTTTGCCGAGACCGGCGTAGATTACATATCGGTCGGCGCACTGACCAAGCACATCACTGCACTCGATCTGTCAATGCGCTTCAAATGATCCCCTCGCCCCCGGCCGCTGTCGGGGGCGTCACCGAAAAATTGCGAACCCCCTCGCATCGTTTTTTTCACCGCTGCAAACGACATCATTACTGATGGAAGCGCGCCGAGAAACGCGCAAAAGCCCCTCGCCGTGCCCCCGAGCAAGCCGCTACCGTTGTCTTCCACACCCAATGGAGGAAATAACGCATGGAAACGCAACGCGGCTTTACCCTGATAGAACTGATGGTGGTGATCGCCATCATCGCCATCCTCAGCGCTATCGGCATTCCCGCCTACCAACGCTACATCCAGAAAGCGGCGATGACCGACATGCTGCAAACCATGGCGCCGTATAAACTGGCGGTCGAGCTGTGCGTGCTGGACGAGGGCGCACCCACCGGCTGTGAGGCCGGCAGCAAAGGCATTCCCACCGGCGGCACGTCGCGTTACGTCAGCGGGGTGAAAGTCGTCAAAGGCGTGATCACGCTGACCGGCACCCAAACGCTGCAGGGGCTGGCGGTGGCACTAACCCCCAAATCGAACGCCGAGGGGCTGACCCGCTGGAGCCGGCTGTGCAGCAGCGAAAACGCAACGCTGGTTGAAGTGTGTCAGGAAGTCTTCCGCTTCGACAATGCGGCGGAGTAACGGCGATGAACGCGCAAATCAGCGAAGAGGTTCATGCCCTGTGCCGGCGCTATCAGGCGCTGGCGCTGAACGAAGATCCGACCACCCTGACGGTCGCGCTCAACGAAGAAGCGCCGCAGGGGCTGCTGGCGGCGCTGCGTTTCGCCACCGGCAAGCGCATCCATCTGGAACACTGGCCGGCGGCCAGGCTTGAGCAGGCGCTGAACCAACGCCACGAATCGCTGTCGGCGCCGCTGGCAGCCGAAGAAGACACCGCCGACATCGCCTACCTCGACGACGGCGATGCGCCGGTGGTGCAGTTCATCAACCAGACGCTGCGCTTGGCTATTCAGCGCCGCGCCTCGGATATCCACTTCGAGCCCTTTCGGCAGCATTTTCGCATTCGTCTGCGCATCGACGGCGTGCTGCAAACCCTCGCCTCACCGCCGCCACAGCTGGCCGCGCGCCTCATCGCCCGGCTGAAGATCCTCGGCCAGTTGGATATCGCCGAGCGCCGTCAGCCTCAGGACGGGCAACTCAGCCTGACGCTGGATAGCGCGCGCTATGCCATGCGTATCGCCACCCTGCCGACGCTGCACGGCGAAAAGGTAGTGCTGCGCGTTCAGCAGGGTGAGCAGCAGGAGCTGCCGCTGGATCAACTGGGCATGAGCCGGGCAGATCTGGCGCGCTACGCGGCGGCGCTGGCCTGCCCGCAAGGTTTGATCCTGGTGACCGGCCCGACCGGCAGCGGCAAGACGGTAACGCTGTACAGCGGTCTGCGCCAGTTGAACGATGCACAAAGCAACCTGTGCAGCGTCGAGGATCCGATCGAGATACCGCTGTTCGGCGTCAATCAAACCCAGATCAATGCCAAAACCGAGCTGAGTTTCGCCCGGGTGCTGCGCGCCCTGCTGCGCCAGGATCCGGATGTCATCATGATCGGCGAGATCCGCGATGCGGAAACCGCCGAGATCGCGGTCAAGGCCGCGCAAACTGGCCACCTGGTGCTGTCGACGCTGCATACCAACTCCACCGGCGAAACCCTGACGCGCCTGATGCACATGGGCATCCCCGGCTACCTGCTCGCCGGCTGCCTGAAGCTGGTCGTCGCGCAGCGGCTGGTGCGCAGGCTGTGTCGCCACTGCCGCTACCCGCACAGCCTGCCCACGCATTTTCCCGCAGCGGTCTGGCCAGATCCGCTGACCGCCTGGCGCGCCGACGGCTGCGAGCATTGCTTCGGCGGCTACTATGGTCGCATCGGCGTGTATGAGCTGTTGGCCATTACGCCGGAAATACAGGCGGCGTTGCTGGCGAGCGCCGCGCCCAGCCTGCTGGCAGATGTCGCCCGCGAGCAGGGGCAGCTTTCGCTGCTGCAGGCCGGGCTGGCGCTGGCCGCCGAAGGCACGACCTCGCTGGAAGAACTGTACCGTGTGATCGACGTCGTCCAGCTCGGCGTAACCGCACCATGAAAGCGCGCCGGCTGTTTCTGTGGCAGGCTTTCGACGCTCAGGGCGCCTTGCGCCGCGGCGAACTGATGAGCGATGAAAAACGACAGGTGAGCCGATTACTGATCGAACAAGGCATGCAACCGTGGCGGATCAGGCACGGCAAGCGCGTCACGCCTGGCCAGTGGCGCGGAGAACCCTTAATCCACTTCACCCGCCAACTCGCTACCCTATTGCAGGCCGGGCTGCCGCTGGTCAATACGCTGCAGCTTCTGGCGGCAGAGCACCCTTCGCCAGCCTGGCGTTGCCTGTTGCGCCAGTTGGCAGAACAGGTGCGCGAAGGGCTGCCGCTCTCCGAAACCCTTGCCGCGCAACCAGGCATTTTTCCGCCTATTTATCGCCAGCTGATCGCCATCGGCGAACTGACCGGTAACCTCGATCGCTGCTGCCTGCAGCTGGCACAGCAGCAGGAAGCCCAGCTGATGTTGCGCCGCAAAGTGACCAAAGCGCTGCGCTATCCCCTCTTCATCTGTGCGGTGGCGCTGCTGGTCAGCGTGCTGATGTTGGTGATGGTGCTGCCGGAGTTCGCCAAGGTTTATCAATCGTTCGATGCGCCGCTGCCCTGGTTTACCCAAGGGTTATTGAGGTTATCCGCGCTGCTGATCGCCGTTGGCCCCTATTTGGCGCTGCTGCTCGGCGCATTGCTGTTCGGCTACTGCCGCTGGCTGCATCCGCGCCCTCCGTGGCGCCAACGTGAACAGGCTGCCTTGCTGCGCCTGCCGCTGATCGCCCGGCTGGTGAGCGGCGGCGCGTTGAGCCAAACGTTTCGTATTCTGACCATGACCCAACGCGCGGGGCTGACGCTGGTGGAAGGTTTGAACGCGGCGGCGCTGGCGGCTGACCATCTGCTGTACCGACAGGCGCTGGAGCAGGTGCAGCGGCGGATCGCCGAAGGTGAGGCGTTTCATCATGTCCTTGGCCTGCAACCGCTGTTTCCGCCGCTGTGTCGGCAGCTGGTGCGGGTGGGCGAAGAATCCGGTTCGCTGGACGCCTTGCTGGATAAATTGGCGCAGTGGTACGAACGGCAGACGCACGAGTTGGCCGATACGCTGGCGCAAACGCTGGAGCCGCTGCTGATGCTGGTGGTGGGCGGGATTGTCGGTGCTTTGGTGATCGCCATGTACCTGCCTATTTTTCAACTGGGCAGCGTGCTGGGATAAAGAAAAGGATAACGGGCGCCGCTGTGCGCTGCGCCCGAATGCAAGGTGTGGCTTATTTGCTGCCGAAGACGCGGTTTTCCTGCTCCGCCACGCGGATAAAGGTGGTGCGCTTGGTCAGCTCTTTCAGGCGCTCGGCACCGACGTAGGTACAAGCGGAACGCAGGCCGCCGAGGATATCGCGCACGGTGAACTCCACCTCGCCACGCAGCGGCAGCTTGACGGTTTTGCCTTCGGCCGCGCGATACTCAGCCACGCCGCCGACGTGGCGCTTCATCGCCGACTCGGAGCTCATGCCGTAGAACAGCATGAACTTCTCGCCGTTCTCTTCCACGACGGTGCCTTCGCACTCGTCGTGGCCGGCCAGCATACCGCCCAGCATCACGAAGTCAGCACCGCCGCCGAAGGCTTTGGCGACGTCGCCTGGCACCGAGCAGCCGCCGTCGCTGACGATTTGACCGCCCAGCCCGTGGGCCGCATCGGCGCATTCGATCACCGCCGACAGCTGCGGGTAGCCCACGCCGGTTTTCACGCGGGTGGTACAGACTGAACCCGGGCCGATGCCGACCTTAACGATGTCGGCGCCGGAGAGGATCAGCTCTTCCACCATTTCGCCGGTCACCACGTTACCGGCGCAGATCACGTGATTCGGGCAGGCTTCGCGCGCTTTCTGCAGGAAAGCGACGAAATGTTCAGAGTAGCCGTTGGCCACGTCGATGCAGATGAATTTCAGCGCCGGAGATAGAGCCAGGATCTGTTGCATTTTGGCGAAGTCGGCTTCGGAGGTGCCGGTGGACACCATCACGTGGCGCAGCACCGATTCCGGCATACGCTGCACGAAGTCAGCCCATTGCTCGACGCTGTAATGTTTGTGTACCGCGGTGAGAACGTCGAAAGAAGCCAAGGCCTCAGCCATGCGGAAGGTGCCCACCGTGTCCATGTTGGCGGCGATAATAGGCACGCCGGACCAGCTGCAACCTGAATGCTTGAAGGTAAACTGACGTTCCAGTTCAACCTCGGAACGGCTTTTCAGCGTGGAGCGCTTAGGGCGGATCAACACGTCTTTAAAGCCCAACTTCAAATCTTCTTCAATACGCATGACTTATGATTTCCTGGTTAATGGCGACGGATCGCAAGGAGGATGTTCGAATCTCTGCCCGACGGCTTTCCAGTGGCGCAAAAAGACGGCGGCGAGATTAATGCCAGTTCCAGTGACGTTATAATACGCGCTAATAATCGCCGAACAAGACTGCGAATTCGCCTTTATTTACGCTACAATCCGACAAATTTACCTGCATAATCGCAGTGTGATTGCCCGCTCATTTTTGCCGTGCCGCTGCGCTTTTTCTCGCCGTCCGATCGGTGCCGATGCGCAAGCGCCGCCTGCCGACTTGCACTTCTGCGCGATCGCTTTATGATTCGACTATTATTTTTTTATGAACATCGGATGCACCTAACACCATGGCCTACATTGTTGCGTTGACCGGGGGCATAGGCAGCGGCAAGACGACCGTCGCGAACGCCTTTGCGCGCCACGGCGCAACCCTTGTTGATGCTGACGTGATCGCCCGTCAGGTCGTCGAGCCGGGCACCCCTGCCTTGACCGCGATCGCCGAGCGATTTGGTAATGAAATGTTGCTGCCGGACGGCGCATTGAATCGAGCTGCGCTGCGTCAGCGCATCTTCAGCCATCCCGATGACAAAACCTGGCTGAACCAGCTGCTGCATCCGCTGATACACCGTGAAACCCAGCGCCAACTGGCGCAGGCCACCAGCCCGTACGCGCTGTGGGTGGTGCCGCTGCTGGTGGAAAACGGTCTGCAGGATCGCGCCGATCGGGTGCTGGTGATCGACGTTGACGCCGAAACCCAGCTGGCTCGCACCATCGCACGCGACGGCGTCAGCCGTGAGCAAGCGCAAAGCATTCTCGCCGCCCAGGCCACGCGCCGGCAGCGCCTCGCCGTGGCGGATGACATTATTGACAACAGCGGCGCCGCTCAGGGGATAGAGCCACAGGTCGCCGCACTGCATCGTCGCTACCTTGAACTGGCGGCAACAGCGCCCCAACAGGATTAAACTGCATGAGTGATGTTTCCCCAACCGTTCTCTTTGAACACCCGCTGAACGAAAAAATGCGCACCTGGCTACGCATCGAATTTCTGCTGCAACAGCTGCACGGCCAACGCGCCCTGAGTGAAACCGCCATCGCCCTCACCTTCTTTCGCACCGTCTCCGACTTGCTGGACGTGCTGGAGCGCGGCGAAGTGCGCACCGAACTGCTCAAAGAGCTCGAGCGCCAGCAGCAGAAACTGTTGGCCTGGGCCGATGTGCCGGGCGTGGATATGGCGCTGATCGACCAGTTGCGCAGCCAGTTGAAGTCGCGCTCATCGGCGCTGATGGCGGCGCCGCGCCTCGGCCAGGCGCTGCGCGAAGATCGGCTGATCGGTCTGGTGCGCCAGCGGCTGAACATTCCCGGCGGCTGCTGCAGCTTCGATCTGCCGACCCTGCACATGTGGATGCACGCACCGCAGCAGGATCGCGATGCCGACGTCGCCGCCTGGCTGCAGTCGCTGGATCCGCTGAACCAGGCGCTGATCATGGTATTGGATCTGATCCGCCAATCCGGGCCGTTCCGCAATCAAATCAGCCTGAACGGCTTTTTCCAGGACAACGCCGAAGGGGCGGATCTGCTGCGCCTGCGCCTCCATCTGGCGCCGCAGCTTTATCCGCAGATTTCCGGCCACAAGACGCGCTATGCCATTCGCTTCCTGCCACTGGATAGCGAAAATGGCGTGGTGCCTGAACGCCTGACGTTCGAACTGGCCTGTTGTTGAACTTGTGCAAGAAAGCCTTCTCAGCACTGACAGAAGGCGTAAGGAACCGTTATGACGACCGTAGTAAAATGCCCAACCTGTGGCACCGGCGTGGTTTGGGGCGAAGTCAGCCCGTTCCGGCCGTTTTGCAGCAAGCGCTGCCAGCTGATCGATCTCGGCGAGTGGGCCGATGAAGAGAAGCGCATTCCAAGCAACAGCGATCTGTCGGAAAGCGAAGACTGGAGTGAAATGGACGACCGTTGATCGTCCGCGATTGGCCTGGTGCCCGCCAGGCCAATCTTGTTATTGCGCGGCGTTAGCCTGCGCTACCAGCAGTTGAATAATGCCGACGTTGGCTTCCGGGAACTCGTCTTCACGCAGATCTGCCTGTTTTACCCAGCGCATCGGTTGCCCCTCGCGGCCGAACGGCTCGCCCGCCCAGGCTTCCACCAGATAAAAATTCAGCGTCACGATACGGTCGCTGAAGCGGTGCTCCACCACCTCCAGCAGTTCGGCGCGTTCGGCTTCGATACCGGTCTCTTCCCGCAGCTCGCGGCTCAGCGCCTGTTCCGGCGTTTCACCCTGTTCGATCTTGCCGCCGGGAAACTCCCAGAATCCGGCCATGTGCGCGTCGGCGGCGCGGCGGGTAATAAAGATCTCCCGTTGCGCATTACGGATGATGCCCACGGCGATATTCAAATGTTTCATCTCACCCTCCTGATGGGTGTCAAAAAACAGGGGCTCAGCAAGCTGAACCCCTGGGTGTTATCGGTTAACCGCAGCCGGCATTACTGCAGGCGGCCGTGGCACTGCTTGTATTTCTTGCCGGAGCCGCATGGGCACGGATCGTTGCGGCCCACTTTACGCTCGGCGGTCGCCGGTGCGTTCGGATCTTCGGTCACCAGCGCGTTCTCGTCGTGGTGGCTCAGCTGTTGGTGCTGCGCCAGGCGCTCGGCTTCTTCACGGCGCTGCTGTTCCAGCGCTTCCACCTCTTCCGGCATCCGCACCTGAACCTTGCTCAGCACGCTGATCACTTCATATTTCAGCGATTCCAGCATGGTGGCGAACATGTTGAAGGATTCGCGCTTGTACTCCTGCTTCGGATCCTTCTGCGCATAACCGCGCAGGTGGATACCCTGACGCAGGTAGTCCATCGCCGCCAGGTGCTCTTTCCACAGGGAATCCAGCGTCTGCAGCATCACGCCCTTCTCGAAGTTGCGCATCATTTCGCTGCCGACCACGTCTTCCTTACGCTGGTACTGCTCTTTGGCGTTCTCCAGAATACGTTCGCGCAGCGTCTCTTCGTGCAGCTCCGGCTCTTTATCCAGCCATTGTGCGATCGGCATTTCCAGATCGAAGTCGTTCTTCAGGCGTTCTTCCAACCCCTGAATGTCCCACTCTTCTTCCAGAGACTGCGGCGTGATGTAGTTGTCGATGGTGCTCTTGAACACGTCCTCGCGGATGCTGGCGATGGTTTCGCTCACGTCGGACACGTCCAGCAATTCGTTACGCTGGCTGTAGATAGCGCGGCGCTGATCGTTGGCGACGTCGTCGTATTCCAGCAGCTGCTTACGGATGTCGAAGTTGCGGCTCTCTACCTTGCGCTGGGCGTTGGCGATCGCCTTGGTCACCCACGGGTGCTCAATCGCTTCGCCTTCTTTCATACCCAGTTTACGCATCATGCCGGATACGCGATCCGAGGCGAAGATACGCATCAGGGCATCTTCCATTGACAGGTAGAAGCGGGATGAACCGGCATCGCCCTGACGACCGGAACGGCCGCGCAGCTGGTTATCGATACGGCGCGATTCATGGCGCTCGGTGCCGATGATATGCAGGCCGCCCGCCGCCAACACCGCGTCGTGGCGCACTTTCCAGGCCGCTTTGATGGCTTCGATCTGCTCTTCGGTTGGCTCTTCCAACAGCGCCACTTCGGCCTGCCAGCTGCCGCCCAGCACGATATCGGTACCACGGCCCGCCATGTTGGTGGCGATGGTCACCGCACCGCTCTGGCCGGCCTGGGCGACGATGTCCGCTTCCATAGCGTGGAATTTGGCGTTCAGCACCTTGTGCTCGATGCCCGCTTTGGTCAGCTCATGGGAAACTACTTCGGATTTCTCGATTGAGATGGTACCCACCAGCACCGGCTGACCTTTGGCGGTACGCTCGCGGATGTCTTCGATGATGGCGCCGATCTTCTCTTTCTCGGTCATGTACACCAGATCCGGCATGTCCTTACGGATCATCGGACGGTTGGTTGGCACCACGATGGTGTCCAGCTTGTAGATCGAGCTGAATTCGAAGGCTTCGGTATCGGCGGTACCGGTCATCCCAGCCAGCTTCTCGTACAGACGGAAATAGTTCTGGAAGGTGATCGAAGCCAGCGTCTGGTTCTCGTTCTGGATCTCCACGCCTTCTTTGGCTTCCACCGCCTGGTGCAGGCCATCGGACCAGCGGCGGCCCTGCATGGTACGGCCGGTGTGTTCGTCGACGATGATGACTTCGCCGTCTTTCACGATGTAGTCAACGTCGCGGGTGAACAGCACGTGGGCGCGCAGCGCGGCGGTAACGTGATGCATCAGCATGATGTTGGTCGGTGAGTACAGCGACTCTCCCTCATCCATGATGCCGGCTTCCACCAGCATCTCTTCAATCAGGATCAGGCCGCGTTCGGTCAGGTGGACCTGGCGCGCCTTCTCATCCACCGAGAAGTGCCCTTCTCCCTTGAAGGTGTCGGAGTCTTCTTTTTCCTGGCGGATCAGTTTAGGGATCAGCTTGTTGACCTTGATGTACATCTCGGAGCTGTCTTCGGCCGGGCCGGAGATGATCAGCGGCGTACGCGCTTCATCGATCAGGATGGAGTCCACCTCATCCACCAGCGCATAGTGCAGTTTGCGCTGCACGCGCTCTTCCGGGCTGAACGCCATATTGTCGCGCAGGTAGTCGAAGCCGTATTCGTTGTTGGTGCCGTAGGTGATGTCGGCGGCGTAAGCTTCACGCTTGGCCGGCGCCGGCATGCCCGGCAGGTTGATGCCGATGCTCAGGCCGAGGAACTCGAACAGCGGACGGTTGTTTTCGGCGTCACGCTGCGCCAGATAGTCGTTGACGGTCACAACGTGCACGCCGCGGCCGCTCAGGGCGTTCAGGTAGGCCGGCAGCGTCGCAGTCAGGGTTTTACCTTCACCGGTACGCATCTCGGCGATGCAGCGGTCGTTCAGCACCATGCCGCCCAGCAGCTGCACGTCGAAGTGACGCATGCCGAACACGCGCTTGCTCGCCTCACGCACCACGGCGAAGGCTTCAGGGATCAGGCTGTCCAGCGACTCGCCTTTCTCCAGGCGCGCGCGGAACTCGTTGGTTTTCGCTTTCAGCTCGTCATCGGACAGTTTTTCCATGTCCGGTTCCATGCGGTTGATCTGCTCAACCACTTTGCGCATGCGGCGCAGAGTACGATCGTTACGGCTGCCAAAAACTTTGGTTAATAATTTCACTAACATGATGTTTGATATCTCTGTCATGACGGCCGAATACGGCAGTCAACTTGCTATTATTTATGGTTTTTGTGCCCTAAGGGCGGAGTCAGACGAGCGCGGCAGGCCCGGCACGAATGCCCTGTACCTGCGCCACCCACAGGCCGGTCTGGTGCCGTGCCAGCGTTGGCAGCACCTCAAGGTGGGTGTGGCGAATGATGGTCGGCGGCTTCGGCTCGTGCGTCAGCAGCGCGTTGAGGGTAGAAAGCAGCGCCAATTGCGCGACCTGCAAAGGGGGTTCCGCTTCGGCTTCGCTCTCCTGCACCCGCGCATAAACCGCCTGCGGCGCCAGCGCGAAAGAGAGGTGACGAATGACGGTGCGCAGCGCATGTTGCTGCCAATAATCTACGCTGAAGGTAGGACGGCGATGCGCGTCCTGCAGCAGGGCCAGGCTGTTGAAGGTGCCGTTGGCCGAATTTTGCCGGTTTAGGCTGGACGACGCATTCGGCAGTGCGGCCTGATCGGGGGCGCCGGACAAATTGGAAGACGCGCCAAGCGTGGCCGCAACCATCCCTAACAGGAGATGGGGCCAGAAATAACGTCTGCCAAATTGTCGCCAACGATTTAGAATACCGATCACGAGTTTATAATCCGCCGGAGCCCATTATGCGCGATAGCCGTCCACAATTATTAGATGTCCTGTTCGACGACGCGTCTGCCGGCAGCAAAGGGCCGCTGCATAACGTCCAGCAACGCGCGGTGGCGCTGCTCAAGCTTAACCGTGCAGTGAAGGGCCTGTTGCCCGCTCCCCTGCAGCCCTGGTGCCGCGTCGCGAATTTCCGACAGGGTATTTTAGTGCTCGAAACGGCAAATGCCAGCTGGATGATGCGCTTGCGCTACGAACAACCCGCTCTGCTGTCTGCACTACGAGCGCAAATTCTACCATCATTGTCGTCGATCGACATCAGGATTAATCCGGCCTTGATGGCGAAAGGCAGCCACCAGGTGCAAAACGCAGAGAAAGCGCCGGTAAAACCCGTGCCGATGCGGCATTTGAGTCTGGAAAGTGCGGAAGAGCTGAGAGGGTTGGCGAGCCGTAGCCCGGAGAAACTGCGCAAGATATTGGAACGGCTGGCTGCATTGGCCGGAGAGGGTACCAACACAACCAGTCGTGATAAGTGATCAGCGACACAACTGCAAAACATCAGACGGCATCACGAGCCTGAATTCTCAGGCTCTCAGAGGATGCGCCTGCCGTTATTCTGCAGCAGGCGAGGAATTCAGACCTTACGCCAATACGGTGGACGGTGCCTTGAATGCCAACGGCATTTCGGCTTCGTCCTGGAAGGTCACGTATTCCCACGCTTCCTGCTTGGCCAGTACGGCCTGCAGCAGTTTGTTGTTCAACGCGTGGCCAGACTTGAACGCGGTGAACGCGCCAATGATGTTGTGGCCGCACATGAACAGGTCGCCGATGGCGTCCAGCATTTTGTGACGTACGAATTCGTCTTCGAAACGCAGACCGTCTTCGTTCAGCACGCGGTAGTCATCTACCACGATAGCGCAATCGAAGCTGCCGCCCAGGGCCAGGCCGCGAGACTGCAGGTATTCGATGTCGCGCATAAACCCGAAGGTGCGCGCGCGGCTGATTTGACGCACGAACGACTCAGCCGAGAAATCGAGACGATAGCGCTGAGAGCTGGCGTCGATAGCCGGGTGGTTGAAGTCGATGGTGAAGTCCAGGCGGAACCCGTTATGCGGGGACAACTCGGCCCATTTGTCGCCATCTTCAACACGCACGGTCTCTTTCAGACGCAGGAATTTCTTCGCCGAGTTCAGTTCTTCGATGCCGGCATCCAGCAGCAAGAACACGAACGGACTGGCGCTGCCGTCCATGATTGGGATTTCAGCGGCGTCGACTTCGATGACGATGTTGTCGATGCCCAACCCAGCCAGCGCGGCGTTGAGGTGCTCAACGGTCGAAATACGCACGTCATGCTCATTCACCAGGCAAGTACAGAGCATGGTATCACGCACGGATTTTGCATCAGCCGGAAAATCAACCGGTGGATTCAAGTCAGTGCGACGATAGATGACCCCGGTATTAGCCGGCGCTGGGCGCATTGTCAGCGTGACTTTCTTGCCGGTATGCAAACCGACACCAGTCGCCTGAACAATACGTTTTAATGTCCTTTGTTTGATCATCGTTTTATCTCGCAATGTTATCCATCCTACCAGCCAAGCATACAGCATGGCTGGCGGGACAGTTTAGCACAAAGAGCGGAGATTCCAAATTCTCAGGATATTCTTAGTCTGCCTGCTTACGCAGGAAGGCTGGAATATCAAGATAGTCGGGCTCTTTATTCGGCTGCGCAGCTTGGTCGTTGACCACCTTGGCGGCAGGTTTCACTTCCTGCGGCAGAGGCGACATGCCGTGCTGCTGATAACGGTGATCCATCACCGGCTGGCTGGCCTGCTTATTGGTCACCAGGGTGATTTCAGGACGCTTGTCCATACCGATACCGGTTGCAACCACGGTTACGCGCAGTTCGTCGTTCATTTCCGGATCCAGCGAGGTACCGATAACCACGGTAGCGTTGTCGGACGCGAATGCACGGATGGTGTTACCCACGGTTTCGAACTCATCCAGACGCAGGTCGAAGCCGGCGGTAATGTTGACCAGCACGCCGCGCGCACCGGACAGGTCGATGTCTTCCAGCAGTGGGCTGGAGATCGCCATTTCGGCCGCTTCTTCGGCACGGTCTTCACCGCAAGCCACGCCGGAACCCATCATCGCGTAGCCCATTTCGGACATCACGGTGCGCACGTCGGCGAAGTCGACGTTCATCAGGCCCGGACGGGTGATCAGCTCGGCGATACCCTGCACCGCGCCTTTCAGCACGTCGTTGGCCGCGCCGAACGCGTCCAGCAGAGAGATGCCGCGACCCAGAACTTTCAACAGCTTGTCGTTCGGGATGGTGATCAGCGAGTCCACGTGTTTGGACAACTCAGCGATACCCTGCTCCGCGAATGCCATGCGCTTCTTGCCTTCGAAGTTGAAAGGCTTGGTCACCACGGCCACGGTCAGAATACCCAAATCTTTAGCCACTTCAGCCACCACTGGCGCCGCACCGGTACCGGTACCGCCGCCCATGCCGGCCGCGATGAAGACCATGTCTGCGCCGTCCAGCGCTGCGCGCAGGGCTTCGCGGTCTTCTTCCGCTGAATTGCGACCCACTTCCGGGTTCGCGCCCGCACCCAAACCTTTGGTAATACCGCTACCGATCTGGATGGTTTGGCCAACCGCCGTTTTGCGGAGCGCCTGGGCGTCCGTGTTCACAGCGAAGAATTCAACACCTTCGATGCGCTCGCGCACCATGTGTTCAACGGCGTTGCCACCGCCGCCGCCGACGCCGATGACTTTAATCACCGCGTCATTGGTTAGTTCCATTGGTTCAAACATAGTTTCTCTCCGTTTTGTGCCTGTCGCTGCGAGATCATAAAAAGATTACTCAGCATGATCTCTTTGTTGAAACATTAAAACTCTTTTCTCAGCCAGCTATTGATGCGTTTAAACCAATTGCCCACCGAGGCGCGTTTTTCTACTTCCGTCTCACCGCTCAGGTGAGACTCTTTTCCATAGTGCAGCAGACCTACCGCTGTCGAGTAGTAAGGCTCCTGCGCATAATCCGTCAGACCCGTGATGTTCAAGGGTTGGCCGATGCGTACCTGGGTGTGGAACACCCGTTGCGCACAGGCTGCCAGGCCATCAATCTGGGCGGCGCCACCGGTCAGCACGATACCGGCTGCCAGATGATGCTTCACCCCTTGCTGACGCAGTTGCTCCTGCAATTGCAAAATTTCATCGTTAACCAGATTCAACAGTTCGGTGTAGCGTGGCTCAATGACTTCAGCCAGCGTCTGTCTTTGCAGACTGCGCGGAGGACGTCCCCCGACGCTAGGCACCTCTACATTCTCATCCTTGCTAACAATCGACCCAAGCGCACAGCCGTGTCGAACTTTAATCGCTTCCGCGTCGGTCGGCGGCGTGCCGAAGGCGTAGGCGATATCGCTGGTGACCACGTTCCCGGCGTAAGGGATCACTTTGGTGTGGCGCAGCGCACCACCGGTGTACACCGCCATATCCATGGTGCCGCCGCCGATATCCACCACGCAAACGCCGAGCTCCCGTTCATCTTCGGTCAGCACCGCATAACTCGCGGCCAGACCGGCGAAAATAAGTTGGTCAACTTTCAAGCCGCAACGTTCCACGGCCTTGACGATGTTCTTCGCCATATCGTTATGGCAGGTAATCAGATGCACCTTAGCCTGCATGCGCACGCCGGACAGCCCAACCGGGTTTTTGATGCCTTCCTGATAATCGATGGCGTATTCCTGAGGAATCACGTGCAGAATGCGGTGTTCGTCGCGCACGCGCACCGATTTGGCGGTGTGCACCACGTTCTCCACGTCGTCCTGCGTCACTTCCTCTTCCGAGATCGGCACCATGCCGATTTCGTTCTGGCAGCTGATGTGTTTGCCCGACAGCGCCAGGTACACCGAGGAGATCTGGCAGTCCGCCATCAGCTCGGCCTGATCAATGGCGCGCTGTACGCACTTCACCACCGACTCCAGGTCGTTTACGCCACCCTTATCCATGCCGCGAGACGGGCAGCTGCCCACCCCGATAATGTTGACCATGCCATCGGGCAGAACTTCCCCTACCAACGCGGAGACTTTTGCAGTACCGATCTCCAGTCCAACTACCAGTTTTCTGTCCGTCGACTTGATCATTGTTGTTTTGCCTGTGCCTGATTCTGTTGCTGATTACTGTTTTGCTGACCGCCAAGCGCCTGCGGATCGACCAACACCGGAGCCCACCCTACCGAAGCGCCGGACTCGTAGCGCAGATCGACATAGCTGACACGCTTGCTCTCCGCCTGGCCCTGCTGCTGCAATACCGGGTAAAGCTCGATAAACCGCTGCAAACGCCCATTGCGGTCATCGCGCCCCAGCTCAAGCCGGACATCGTTGTCCAGCGCCAGCTGCCAGGAATGGCGCGCGGTCATCGCCGCCATTTTCAGCGTATATTTGCTGGCCGCCAACGTGGCGCTCATCGCCCGATAGCCTTCCAGCACATCCTGCTCGCTCCCTTCCGGCCCGTAGAGCAGCGGCAACTTCTGTTTACCCGCCCGCTCCGCCGGCACGCTGAACGCTTTGCCTTCGGCGTCCACCATGTGCAAATCGTTCCAGCGCGCCACCGGGACGTACTCCACCAGATGGATCTTCAGCTCATCCGGCCATTGTTTGCGCACGCTGGCCTGCTTGATCCACGGCAGACGTTCGATCTGCTGCTGGATGACGTCCACATCCTGCGTCATAAAGGTGCCGGGCGCGCCCAGCGCCAGGATCGCCTGACGAATATCATCGTTGGTGGTGTAGTGGCGTTCGCCGGTCACCACCAGCCTTGAGAGCGGCAGGCGGCTGGCGTCTTTCATCCAGCCAAGCACCGCCCAACCGCTCCACACGACCGTTCCCAACACCATCAGCAGGAAAATCACTCCCGCCAACTGGGTTCCATTGCTGCGGCGCGGGCCGTTATCCACCTCGCGATCGCGCGCATTCAGGGCAGCTTGCGACATATCAGTCGGCCAACTCCAAAATTCTCGCCACCAACTGCGAGAAGCTTAATCCAAACTGGCGCGCCGCCATCGGCACCAGGCTATGACTGGTCATGCCCGGAGAGGTGTTCACCTCAAGCAGATAGAAGCTGCCATCGCTGTCTTGCATCACGTCGACGCGGCCCCAGCCGCTGCAGTCCAGGCCGCGGTAAGCGCGCAGCGCCAACGCCGCCATCTCGGCTTCCTGCTCGGCGCTCAAACCGCTCGGGCAGAAGTACTGCGTGTCGTCCGAAATGTACTTGGCCTGGTAGTCGTAAAACACGCCGGCCGGCTGGATGCGGATCGACGGCAGCACCTGGTCGCCCAGCATCGCCACGGTATATTCCGGGCCGCTCAGCCACTTCTCCACCAATACGTCGTCATCATGGCGGAAGGCCTCTTCCAACGCGGCTTCCAGCGCGGCGCTTTCGGTGACCTTGCTCATGCCGACGCTGGAGCCTTCGCGGCTCGGCTTGACGATCAGCGGTAGGCCAAGCTCCGCCACGCGCGCCAGCAGCGCCGCTTTTTCGCCGCTGAGGTACAGCTGGCGATTCAGCGCCACGTAAGGCGCCACCGGCAAGCCCATCGACTGCCACACCATCTTGGTGCGCCATTTGTCCATGGTCAGCGCCGAGGCCATCACGCCGCTGCCGGTATAAGGCAGCTCGAGGAACTCCAGCAGCCCCTGCAGGGTGCCGTCCTCGCCGCCGCGGCCATGCAGCGCGATAAACACTTTGGTGAACCCCTGCTCTTTCAGCTGGGTCACCGGGAAATTGCGGGTATCGACGCCGTGCGCATCGATACCGGCTTCGCGCAACCCGGCCAGCACCGCGGCGCCGGATTGCAGAGAGACTTCACGTTCAGCGGAGGTGCCGCCCAGCAGAACTGCAACTTTATCAGCCATGGTGCTCCTCCTCTTTCTTCGGCGGCTGCAGCTTCAGCTCGGCCAGTTTACGGGCGATTTTGCCCACGTTGCCGGCGCCTTGCACCAGCACCAGGTCTTCATTCTGCAGCAGCTGCGCCAGAGTTTCCGGCACGGTATCGGCATCGGAAACCAGGATCGGATCCAGCTTGCCGCGGCTGCGGATGGTGCGGCACAGCGAACGGCTGTCCGCCCCCGGGATCGGCGCTTCACCGGCGGCGTACACGTCGAGCATCAGCAGCACATCCACCTGCGACAGCACGTTGGCGAAATCGTCGTACAGATCGCGGGTGCGCGTATAACGGTGCGGCTGGAAGATCATCACCAAACGCTTGTCCGGCCAGCCGGCGCGCGCCGCTTTCAGCGTGGCATCCACCTCGGTCGGATGGTGGCCGTAGTCGTCCACCAGCATCGCGCTGCCCGCTTTGCCGTTGACCGGCTCCAGCGGGAACTCACCGAGGAAATCGAAGCGACGCCCGGTCCCCTGGAAGCCCGCCAGCGCGCGCAGGATATCTTCGTCGTCGATGCCTTCCTCGGTCGCTACCGCCACCGCCGCTGCGGCGTTCAACGCATTGTGGCGGCCCGGCGCGTTCAGCGTCACCGTCAGCAACGGCTTGTCCTGACGGCTCAGGGTAAAGTGCCCCTGCGGCCCAATCTGCCGGTAGTCTTCGATGCGCACATCGGCATCTTCACTGAAGCCATAGGTGGTGATGTGGCGACCCACGCGCGGCAACAGCTCGCGCACTACCGGATCGTCGATGCACATCACCGCACGGCCGTAGAACGGCAGGTTGTGCAAGAAATTGATAAACGTCTGCTTCAGGTTCTCGAAGTCGCCCTGGTAGGTGTCCATGTGGTCGGCTTCGATGTTGGTGACCACGGCCACCATCGGCTGCAGGTGCAGGAACGACGCATCGCTCTCATCCGCTTCCGCGATCAGATAACGGCTGGAACCCAGTCGCGCGTGGGTGCCCGCCGCCTTCACCAGCCCGCCGTTGACGAAGGTCGGGTCCAGGCGGGCTTCGGCATAAATGCTCGAGACCATCGCCGTGGTGGTGGTTTTGCCGTGCGTGCCGGCGATAGCGATGCCGTGGCGAAAACGCATCAGCTCCGCCAGCATTTCAGCGCGGCGGATCACCGGGATGCGCGCTTCACGAGCGGCGACGATCTCCGGGTTGTCGGCAGAGATGGCGGTAGAAACCACCACCACGCTCGCATCCAGCACGTTTTCCGGACGGTGATTGAAATAAATCGTCGCCCCGAGCGCGCTCAACTGTTGGGTCACCGGATTCGGCGCCAGGTCGGAGCCGCTGATCTGATACCCTTCGTTTGCCAACACTTCGGCGATACCACCCATGCCGGCACCACCGATGCCGACAAAGTGAATGTGCCGGACGCGACGCATCTCGGGCACGATAGTACGTAGTTTCGCCAGTTGTTGTGTATTCATCACTCTCTCTAATCCGGATCCGGTACCCCGGCCCTACATCACATTGCTTTTATTCAGGTTCGGCACACCGAACCCCTGCACTCGTTACTTGGCGAGCCGCACCAACTCCGCCGCCACACGCTCGGTGGCATCCGGAATGGCGACCGCGCGCGCTTTCTCGGCCATGGCCAGCAGCGTCTTGCGATCCCAGCTCGCCAGCAGTTCGGCCACCACATCGGCGTTGAACTGCGGCTGTTCGATAATCTTCGCCGCGCCGGCTTCTTCCAGCGGGCGTGCGTTCCAGTACTGCTGACGGTCCTTGTGCATGAACGGCACGAAGATCGCCGGCAGCCCCGCCGCCGCGATTTCGCTGACGGTCAACGCGCCGGAACGGCAAACCACCACATCGGCCCAGGCGTAAGCGGCGGCCATGTCGTCGATGAACTCGGTCACCTTGTGCTGCGTCTGCCCTACCCTCTCGTAGTCGCGCAACACCGTTTCCAGCGCGCCCTTGCCAACCTGATGCCAGAGCGTAATTCTATCGCCCAAACGCGCCGCGACTTCAGGAACTGTCTGATTCAGCACCCGCGCGCCCTGACTTCCGCCAATCACCAGCACGCGGATCGGGCCTTCGCGCCCCTGCAACCGCTCCGCCGGCAACGGCAGCGCCAACACATCGGTACGCACCGGGTTGCCCACCACCTCGGCGTTCGGGAACGCACCGGGGAAGGCCTGCATCACTTTGCCGGCGATGCGCGCCAGCCAGCGGTTGGTCAAGCCGGCGATGCCGTTCTGTTCGTGCAGCACCACCGGGATGCCGCACTGCCAGGCTGCCAGGCCGCCAGGGCCGGAAACGTAACCGCCCATCCCCAGCACCACATCCGGCTGATAGCTGCGCATGATGGCTTTCGCCTGGCGCACCGCCTGCCAGATCCGCAGCGGCGCAGTCAGCTGGGCCTTCAGGCCTTTGCCGCGCAGGCCGGAGATGCGGATAAAATCAATCTCGATCCCGTGCTTCGGCACCAAATCGGCTTCCATTCGGTCTGCGGTTCCGAGCCAGCGCACCTGCCAGCCCTGCGCCATCAGATGATGCGCGACCGCCAGCCCCGGGAACACGTGCCCGCCGGTACCGCCTGCCATCACCATTAAACGCTTAGGTTTCCCGCTCATCCCTTACCTCTTCACAAACGCCTGAGCCTTGGTCAGGCGCGTTTCATAATCAATTCGCAGCAACAGCACGATGGCCGTCGACATAATCAGCAAGCTCGAACCGCCGTAACTGATCAGCGGCAGCGTCAGACCTTTGGTCGGCAGCATGCCCGCCGCGGCGCCGACGTTAACCAGCGCCTGGAAGCTGAACCACACGCCGATCGCGCAGGCCAGGAAGCCGGAGAAGCGTTGATCGATCTCCAGCGCGCGGCGCCCGATGGACATCGCGCGAAAAGCGACGAAGAATACCATTAACAGGGCTAAAACCACACCGATATAGCCCAGTTCTTCACCCAAAATGGAGAAGATGAAGTCGGTGTGCGCCTCCGGCAAATACTCCAGTTTCTGCACCGAGTTGCCGAGCCCCTGCCCCCAGAACTCGCCGCGGCCGAACGCCATCAGCGACTGGGTCAGCTGGTAGCCGCTGCCGAACGGATCGGCCCACGGGTTCCAGAACGAAGTCACGCGGCGCATACGGTACGGTTCCGCAATGATCAGCAGCACCACGGCGAACACGCCGGAGCCGATGATCGCCAGGAACTGCCACATTTTCGCACCGGCCAGGAACAGCATCGCCAGCGTGGTGATGAACAGCACCACCACGGTACCGAGGTCCGGCTGCGCCAGCAACAACACCGCCAGCACCACCATCACGCCCATCGGCTTGCAGAAGCCCCAGAAGTTGCTGCGCACCTCTTCCACCTTGCGCACCAGGTAGCTCGCCAGGTAGCAGAACAGCGACAGCTTGGACAGCTCCGCCGGCTGAATACGCAGCGGGCCGAGCGCGATCCAGCGCGAGGCCCCGTTCACCGAGCTCCCCACCACCAGCACGATCAGCAGCATCACGATCGACATCAGCAGCATCACGTTGCTGTAGCGCTGCCAAATTTCCATCGGGACGCGCAGCGTCACCAGCGACAGGCCGAACGCCAAGCCAAGGTACAGTGCGTCACGTTTGGCGAACAGGAACGGATCGTCCGCCAGGCGTTGGCCGATCGGCATCGACGCCGAGGTCACCATCACGAAGCCGATGATCGCCAACCCGAAGGTCAGCCACAGCAGGGTGCGATCGTAGAGCACCATGTTGACCGCGTCGTTATCGCGCGCGCCGGTCACCCAGTCTTTCAGCCGCTCTGTCAGCCCGAAGTTCGGCAAGCGTAGTTTCATCCGCCAAGCTCCTGCGCCAAGCGGGCGAACTCATCGCCGCGCACTTCAAAATTACGGAACTGATCGAGGCTGGCGCAGGCCGGCGACAGCAATACCATGTCGCCAGGCTGTACGCGGCTGGCGATGGTGCGCATCGCCTGCTCCATGGTCTCGGTCAGCGTCGCCACTTCCGGCCGCAGCTGTGCCAGCTGGGCGCCGTCGCGGCCAAAGCAATACAGACGCACGTTGTCGCCCTGCAGATAGCGCGCCAGCGGCGAGAAATCGGCGGATTTGCCGTCGCCGCCGAGCAGCAGATGCAGCGTACCGTCCACCTGCAGGCCGTTCAGCGCCGCTTCGGTGCTGCCAACGTTGGTGGCTTTGGAGTCGTTGATCCAACGCACGCCGTTGTGCTCCCAGGCCAGCTGGAAGCGGTGCGCCAGGCCGGTGAAGGTGGTCAGCGCCTTCAGGCTGGACGCGCGCGGGATGTTGACCGCATCCGCCAACGCCAGCGCCGCCAGGGCGTTGGTGTAGTTGTGGCGGCCGGTCAGCTTCATCTCGCGCGTATTCAGCACCTTCTCACCGCGCACCCGCAGCCAGGTTTCCCCTTGCTGACGGTTCAGGTGATAGTCGCCCACGTCGGCGCCGAAGCTGACGCAGCGCTCGTCGGCGCCGCGCACCGGCATGGTCAGCGCGTCGTCCGCGTTCACCACGCACACGGCGGCGTTTTCATACACGCGCAGCTTGGCGCCGCGATACTGCTGCAGGCCAAACGGATAGCGGTCCATATGATCTTCGGTCACGTTCAAGATGGTCGCCGCCGCCGCCCGCAGGCTATACGTCGTTTCCAGCTGGAAGCTGGACAGCTCCAGCACGTAAAGCTGGCACTCCTGACGCAGCAGGCTCAGCGCCGGCAGGCCGATATTGCCGCCCACGCCCACCGCCCAACCGGCAGCTTTCGCCATCTCGCCCACCAGGGTGGTGACGGTACTTTTACCGTTGGAGCCGGTGATCGCCACGATCGGCGCCTGCGCTTCACGGCAGAACAGTTCGACGTCACCGACGATTTCCACGCCGGCGTCCGCCGCGGCGCTCAATGCCGGGGTCGCCAACGCGACGCCCGGGCTGGCAACGATCAGATCCGCCGCCAGCAGCCAATCCTGGTTCAGATCGCCCAGATGGCGCTCCACGCTTTCAGGCAGTTTGTCCAACCCTGGCGGCGCGATACGGGTATCCATCACGCGCGGCGTTACGCCGCGCGCCATGAAGAAATCGACACAGGACAGGCCGGTAAGGCCCAATCCGATGATGACGACTTTTCTACCCTGATAGTCTGCCATGATTAACGCACCTTCAGCGTTGCCAGGCCAATCAGCACCAGCATCAGCGAAATGATCCAGAAGCGCACGATAACGCGCGGTTCTGGCCAGCCTTTCAATTCATAGTGGTGGTGAATCGGCGCCATGCGGAAAATGCGTTGCCCGCGCAGCTTGAACGATCCCACCTGCAGGATCACCGACAGCGTCTCTACCACGAATACGCCGCCCATGATCACCAACAAGAACTCCTGACGCAGCAGCACCGCGATGGTGCCCAGCGCGCCGCCCAGCGCCAACGAACCGACGTCGCCCATAAACACCTGGGCCGGGTAAGTGTTGAACCACAGGAACCCGAGGCCGGCGCCGACGATGGCGGTACACACGATCACCAACTCACCGGCATGACGCAGATACGGAATATGCAGGTAGTTGGCGAAGTTCATGTTACCGGTCGCCCAGGCCACCAGCGCGAAGCCGGCCGCCACGAATACCGTCGGCATGATAGCCAGGCCGTCCAGGCCGTCGGTCAGGTTGACCGCGTTGCTGGTGCCGACGATCACGAAATAGGCCAGCAGGATATACAGCAGGCCCAGCTGCGGCATCACGTCCTTAAAGAACGGCACAACCAGCTCGGTGGCTGGCGTGTCTTTTCCTACGGCGTACATGGCGAATGCGACAATCAGCGCAATCACCGACTGCCAGAAATACTTCCAGCGGGCGATCAGCCCTTTGGTGTCTTTGCGCACCACCTTGCGGTAGTCGTCGACGAAACCGACGATGCCGTAACCCACCAGCACGAACAGCACGCACCAGACATACGGGTTGGACGGGTAGGCCCACATCAGCACCGAAATGGTGATGGAGGTCAGGATCATGATGCCGCCCATGGTCGGCGTGCCGCGCTTGCTGAAGTGCGACTCGGGGCCGTCGTTACGCACCACCTGGCCGAAGGACATTTCTTGCAGGCGCTTGATCACCCGCGGGCCCATCCACAGCGACAGGAACAGCGCGGTCAGCAGGCTGACAATGGCTCGGAACGTCAGATAAGAAAAGACGTTGAAGCCTGAGTAATACTTGACCAAATGCTCGGCCAGCCAAACTAACATGGTGCTTTCTCCTGTAACGCGCGTACTACCTGCTCCATTGCGGCACTACGTGAACCTTTGATTAACACGGTAATGACCGCATGTTCCGACAGTAATTCCGCCACGCGCGCGATCACTGCTGTCTTGTCTTGATAATGTTCGCCATTGCCGGACGCTTCGCTCAGCACGCGGCTCAAACCGCCAACGCTGATCACTTTGTCGACCCCGGCCAGACGGGCGGCTTCGCCCACCTGACGGTGGCATTCTTCCGCTTCCGCACCCAGCTCGGCCATATCGCCGACCACCATCACGCGGTAGCCCGGCATCTCTGCCAGCACCTGCGCCGCCGCGGTCATCGACCCGACGTTGGCGTTATAGCTGTCGTCCAGCAGCAGCTTGCCTTCGGCCAGCGCCACCGGGAACAGACGCCCCGGCACCGCCTGCAGCTGTTTCAGCCCCTGACGCACCGCTTCGAGGGTGGCGCCCACCGACATCGCCAACGCCGTCGCCGCCAGCGCGTTGGCCACGTTGTGGCGCCCCGGCAGCGGCAGCGCGATCTCGGCGGTGCCGAACGGGCTGTGCAGCGTGAACTGCGTGCCTGCACCGTTCACCCGCACGTTATCCGCGAAGAAGTCCACGCCTGCGGCGGCCTGCGGCGAGAAGCGCCAGACGGTTTTGCCGCCCAACATGCTCTGCCAGTGCGGCCAGTCGTTGTTATCAGCGTTGATGATCGCCACGCCGTCGGCCGGCAGGCCGGTAAAGATTTCACCTTTCGCCTGCGCGACGCCGGCCAGCGAGCCGAAGCCTTCCAGGTGCGCCGCCGCCAGGTTGTTCACCAAAGCGGTCTGCGGACGGGTCAATGCGGTGGTGTAAGCGATTTCGCCAATATGGTTAGCGCCCAGCTCTATCACGGCAAAATCATGCTGCGGCTCCAGACGCAACAGCGTCAGCGGCACGCCGATGTCGTTATTGAAGTTGCCGGCGGTATACAGCACTTCGCCGCATTCGCGCAGAATGGCGGCGGTCATTTCTTTCACCGATGTCTTGCCCGAGGAACCGGTCAGCGCCACCACGCGCGCCGGCACCTGCTGACGCACCCAGGCGCCAAGCTGCCCCAGCGCCAGACGGGTGTCTTGCACCACCAGCTGCGGCACGTCCACCAATAAGCGCTTACTGACCAGCAGCGCCCCGGCGCCTGCGGCTATGGCATCCGCCGCGAAGTCGTGAGCGTCGAAACGCTCGCCTTTCAGCGCCACAAACAGGCAACCGGCGGTCACCTTGCGGGTGTCTGTCGTCACCTCGACAATTTGGCAATCGACGCCAATCAGTTCAGCGCTCAATACCTCAGCCAGTGTCTGAAGAGAGACAGGGATCATGCCAGCACCCCCAGCAGTCGGGCGACCGTCGTGCGGTCGGAGTAATCCAGGCGGCGGTTGCCCACCAGCTGATAATCTTCGTGGCCTTTGCCTGCCACCAACACCACATCCTGTTCCTGCGCCTGCATGATGGCGCTGGTCACCGCTTCGGCGCGGCCGTGGATCACCAGCGCCTGCCCGGCATCCAGCAATCCGGTCAGGATGTCGTTGATAATCGCGCGCGGCTCTTCGGTACGCGGGTTGTCATCGGTGATCACCACGCGATCGGCGAACTGCTCGGCGATGCCGCCCATCAGCGGGCGCTTGCCCTTGTCGCGATCGCCGCCGCAGCCGAACACGCACCACAGCTGCCCCTGGCAGTGCAGGCGCGCGGCTTCCAGCGCTTTCTCCAGCGCATCCGGCGTGTGGGCGTAATCCACCACTACCGTCGGTTTGCCCGGCGCGTTGAACACTTCCATGCGGCCGCAGACCGGCTGCAGGCGGCTGCCGGTTTCCACCAGCGCCTCCAGCGGATAGCCCAGCGACAGCAGCGTCGCCAAGGCCAACAGCAGGTTGCTGACGTTGAACGCGCCCATCAGGCGGCTTTCGATTTCGCCGTCGCCCCAGCTGGAGCTGAAACGAACGGTGGCGCCATTGTCGTGATAATCGACCGCCGTGGTTTTCAGCCAGCGGCCGTGGCAGCCCGGCTGCAGGTTGTCCTGCATCGTCACCGCCACCGCATCCGGCAACTTGCTCAGCCAGCGCTGACCGACGTCATCGTCGGCATTGATGATTGCCTGCCCCACGCTGTGGCCGGCGAACAGCGACCATTTGGCCGCCTCGTAATTGGCCATGTCACCGTGGTAATCCAGGTGATCGCGGCTCAGGTTGGTGAAGACCGCCGCGGCGAACGGTAGCGCCGCCACCCGGTGTTGCACCAGACCGTGGGAAGAAACTTCCATGGCGGCGAAGGTCGCGCCCTGTTCCGCCAGCTCGTTTAATACGTGTTGAACATCCACCGCAGAACCGGTGGTATTCTCGGTCGGACACACCTGGCCCAGCAGGCCGTTGCCGACGGTGCCCATCACCGCGCTGGTTTCGCCCAGCAGTTGGCTCCACTGCGCCAACAGCTGCGTGGTGGTGGTTTTGCCGTTGGTGCCGGTCACGCCGACCAGACGCAGACGCTCGCCCGGCTGGTGGTAAAAACGCCCGGCCAGCGCGGAAAGGCGCTGGTTCAGTTGGCTCAGGTAGATCACCGGCACGCCGTGCATTTCAACGATGGCGCCGTCTTCGGCCTGGCCGTCAGCTTCGGCGATCACGGCGGCGACGCCCTGCGCGATGGCCTGCGGAATATAGCGGCGTCCATCCGTTTGATGGCCGACAACGGCGACAAACAGATCCCCGGCAGCCGCCACACGGCTGTCTAATGTCATTTCCCGCAGCGCGCGCCCGGGTGCCGTCGGCACCCACGGGGCGAGTAAGTCGCGCAAATTACGATCTGCCACCTGAACCCTCTTTCTTGTTAATCACTAATTCGCTTTTGTCACCGGTAGGCAACGCGTCAGGCTCGACGTTCATGGTGCGCAATACGCCACCCATGATGGCACCGAACACCGGCGCGGAGATTGCGCCACCATAGTATTTCCCGCCCTGCGGGTCGTTGATGACGACCACCAGGGCAAAACGGGGATTACTTGCCGGCGCGACGCCGGCGGTATAAGCGATGTATCGGTTGACGTACTTGCCGTCCGGGCCCACTTTTTTCGCGGTACCGGTTTTGATGGCGATACGGTATCCCTTGATGGCGGCTTTCACGCCGCCGCCACCCGGCAAGGCCACGCTTTCCATCATGTGCACCACGGTGCGCACCAGAGGTTCAGGGAAAACGCGTTCGCCGGCGACCGGAGGGTCAACCTTGGTGATCGACAATGGGCGATACACGCCCAGGCTGCCGATCGTTGCATAGACTCGCGCCAACTGTAACGGAGTTACCATCAGCCCGTAGCCGAAAGAGAAGGTGGCCCTCTCTATGTCAGACCACCGTTGTTTTTTTGGGTATATGCCACTGCTTTCTCCGACCAGCCCCAAATTGGTCGCTTTTCCCAGCCCAAAACGAGAGTAAGTATCTACTAACGCTGAGGACGGCATCGCTAACGCCAGCTTTGAAACACCGACGTTACTCGACTTCTGCAAGATCCCGGTCAATGACAGCTCCGAGTACCGCGCCACGTCTTTGATCTCGTGGCCCTGAATGCGGTACGGGATGGTGTTCAGCACGCTGTTTTCTCTCACCACGCCGTTTTGCAGCGCGGTCATCACCACCATCGGCTTCACGGTTGAACCGGGTTCAAAAATATCGGTGATGGCACGGTTACGCATGGTCTCTTTCGGCGTACCGGCCATGTTGTTCGGGTTGTAAGACGGGCTGTTGGCCATCGCCAGCACTTCGCCGGTGTTCACGTCGATCAGCACCGCGGTGCCCGACTCGGCCTTGTTGAACGCCACCGCGTTGTTCAGTTCGCGATACACCAGCGCCTGCAGGCGTTCATCGACACTCAGCACCAGGTTGTGCGCCGCCTGGCTGTCGACGGAGGAGATATCTTCGATCACCCGGCCGAAGCGGTCCTTACGCACCGTTCTCTCGCCCGGTTGCCCGGTCAGCCAGCGGTCAAAGCTCTTCTCGACGCCTTCGATGCCTTGCCCGTCGATGTTGGTCACGCCGATGATGTGCGACGTCACCTGCCCTGCCGGATAGTAACGGCGTGATTCCTGCCGCAGATAGATCCCCGGCAGCTTGAGCTTGTGGATGTAGTCGCCGATCGCCGGGTTCACCTGGCGAGCCAGATAAACGAAGCGCCCTTTCGGGTTGGCGTTGATGCGGTTGGAGAGTTGGTCCAACGGGATGTTCAGCGCATCGGAAAGCGCTTTCCAACGGCTGTCCAGGGTGATGCCGCCGCGCTCGTTCAGCTCTTTCGGATCCGCCCACACCGCATTGACCGGCACGCTGACCGCCAACGGCCGGCCGGCGCGATCGCTGATCATGCCGCGCGCGGTCGGCACTTCCTGCACGCGCAACGAACGCATGTCGCCTTCTTTTACCAGCCGATCGGGATTGATGACCTGCAGGTACGCGACGCGCAGCATCAGGCCAACCATCGCCAGCAAAATGCAGCCGCACAGCAACGCAAAACGCCAGCTGACAAAGCTGGCCTGATCTTCCTGGCGTCTCAACTTACCGGGGCGCGCTGCTTTCATGCGTTTCCTTTCTACTCCGTGTCATTATTCAGGTTAAACCATTCATTGTTTAACGATGATATTTTCCTGCGATGGATCAACGTGTTGCATCTGCAGTTTTTCTGTCGCGATACGTTCAACCCGGCTGTGATCGCCGAGGGCGTTCTCTTCTAAAATCAGGTTGCGCCACTCGATATCCAGCGCATCGCGCTCCAGAACCAGCTGTTCGCGCTCGGCGGTCAGCAGGCGGGTACGGTGCGCGGTGGTCACCACGAAAACCGCAGAGACCAGTGACGCAATCAGTAAAATCAGGGGGATCTTGGCGTTGCGCAGCAGATCGCCGCCAATCACCCCGACCAGGCCGTGACGTTCGTTGCCAATCACGCGGGCATCCTCTCAGCAATACGCAGCACCGAGCTGCGCGCACGCGGGTTGTCCGCCACTTCCGCTTCCGACGGCATCATTTTGCCCAGCGCTTTCAGCGTTCGCCCGCCCATGCTGCGCAGTTGCTCTTCGGTCAACGGAATGCCCGCCGGCACCTGAGCGCCGCGGCTGTGGTGACGCATAAAGCGTTTGACGATGCGGTCTTCCAGCGAGTGGAAGCTGATGATCGACAAACGGCCCTGTGGGGCCAGCACTTCCAGTGCGCCGTCGAGCGCACGCTCGATCTCTTCCAGCTCGCTGTTGATATAGATACGAATCGCCTGGAAGCTGCGCGTCGCCGGATGCTTGTGCTTTTCACGGAACGGGCTGGCATCGGCAATCAGATCCGCCAACTCTTTGGTGCGCGTCATCGGCTCCACGCGGTTTCTTTCCACGATGGCGCGTGCGATGCGCTTGGCGAAACGCTCTTCGCCAAAGGTTTTCAGCACCCAGGCGATGTCGTCCGCTTCGGCCTTCATCAGCCACTCCGCGGCGGACAGGCCGGTGGACGGATCCATACGCATGTCCAGCGGACCGTCGCGCATAAAGGAAAACCCGCGCTCTGCGTCGTCAAGCTGCGGCGAGGAAACGCCCAGATCGAGCAGAACGCCGTCGATCTTGCCCACCAGTTCACGTTCCCGCACGTAGTGCGACAACTCGGAGAATGGGCCGTGTACGATGGTAAAACGAGGATCTTCAATAGATTTGGCGGCTGCAATCGCCTGAGGGTCACGGTCAATCGCCAGCAAGCGCCCTTCCGGCCCCAGCTGGGACAGAATCAGACGAGAATGGCCACCGCGACCAAAAGTACCGTCGATATATATGCCGTTGCTGCGGATGTTGAGGCCGTTGACGGCTTCGTCCAGCAGGACGGTGGTGTGTTTATAGTTTTCCAACATGCTTATAGCGACAAGTCCTGTAGCCGCTCAGACAACGGTTCCTGAGTCGACTGTTCAGCGTCAATATCATCCTTGACTTGTTGATACCAGGTCTGTTCATCCCACAGTTCAAACTTGTTGAACTGACCGACCAGCATCACTTCTTTCGTGAGTCCGGCGTGCTGCCGCAGCGTATTGGCTAACAGCAAACGACCGGCACTATCCATCTGACACTCACTGGCATGCCCCAGCAGCAGGCGCTGAACGCGGCGCTCGGCGGGATTCATGCTCGACAGACGTGATAATTTTTGTTCAATAATTTCCCATTCGGGCAAAGGATAAAGCAGCAGGCAGGGCTGATGGAGGTCAATGGTACAGACCATTTGGCCTTGCGATTCCTCGTTGAGCAATTCCCGATATCGGGTAGGTACGGCGAGCCGCCCTTTGCTGTCGAGGTTGACCATCGTCGCTCCACGGAACATTCCTGAGCTACCCCTTAGTGACCGTTTTCACCACTTTACCCCACAAATTCCCACACAATGGAGTTTACGGAGGGTATGAAAACCTTGTCAAGCCAGAGCGCCAGCGCTTTGGCAATATTTCTCTGGTCATTTTGGGAGCTGACTCGCGAAAGAAACTCTGATAATTCGACGATTAAAAATTAACACCATGATAAACGGAGAGAATTTTCTAAGCGGAAAGAATCTGATTAAAAACCTGACGAACTGGCGATTAATTAACTCATTACTTCCTTCTGCAAGCCATGTCTCATTTTTCAGCTCGGCAATCTCAGGGCTGTAACCGCTGCCGCCCCGCGCCCGCCAAGGCTCGGCGCCTGACGAATCGACCGCAGAATAAGGCCATAACCCCTTGAGTTAATAACGCTCAATCGTTATTCACCGTGAAACTGCGCGCTATTTTACTTCAATTTGTACCGCCATGATGAGAGCACGGCGAAAATAAATGGCTCGGATATTACGAGCAGAAGTAATTTCGATTTAAATCAATTTGGTAAGATTATTCCCAAAATACCTGTTTACAATTATGGTTTCATTTCCTTACACCTTTATTTCCACAATTTTTGCCGGAAAAAATCCTCTTCAAACACCAAAAATCGCAACTACATGTTTTTAATGGACTTATTTAAAAACACCGATTTTAATCTCCCCTCCCCATCCTGTGCCCCAGTTCTGCGGGACAAAAACCGAACAAATGTTAAAAATAAAAATATAAATCTAGTTAAAAAACACACGACGGATTAGTACACTATATAAAACGCAAAAAACCAGAATTAACAACCACAAAAAATAAATCCAACAGAATATTAACAAAGAAAGGAGAGAGTGCATGCTTTCGCCCGCCGTTCACTGGCGTAGCGCCGCTGCCGATACGTTCGCGCTGGTGGTGTACTGCTTTATCGCCGGTATGGCGATAGAAGTGTTGATCTCCGGCATGAGCTTCCAGCAATCCCTCTCTTCGCGCCTGCTGTCGATCCCGGTCAACATTCTGATCGCCTGGCCTTACGGCCGCTATCGCGATCTGTTTATTCGCACGGCGCGCCGCTGCCCGCGCGGCCAGTTCCTGCTGCGCAACCTTGCCGATCTGCTGGCCTACGTCAGCTTCCAGTCGCCGGTTTATGCCGCCATTCTGTGGAGCGTAGGCGCCGACGGCCCACAAATGCTGGCGGCGGTGACCAGTAATGCGCTGGTTTCCATGGCGATGGGCGTGGTGTATGGCTATTTCCTGGAATATTGCCGACGGCTGTTCCGGGTGGCGGGCTATGTCTAAACCAGGAGCCCGCCAAAGCGAGCTCCCGTAGTGCGAACTATTTGCGGCTCAGGCTGCCGCGGCGGAACAGATTGCGGCGGATACGCGTCAAACCCGGTTTGGGTTTACGCGGTTCGTCCAGGCTGGCCAACACCAGCTCCAGCACGCGTTCGGCCACGTCACGATGGCGCTGCGCCACCGCGAGCACCGGGCACTCGAGAAAATCCAACAGTTCATGGTCGCCGAAGGTGGCAATCGCCAGATCGGTCGGCAAACGGCCACGTTGCTTCAGCGTCACGTCCATCACGCCCTGCAACAGCGAGAACGAGGTGGTAAACAACGCCTGCGGCATCGGGTGTGTTTTCAGCCATTCGGCAAACAGCGCGCCGGCGGCTTCACGTTCATAGCTGTTGGCGTACAGGTAATCGACGTGGCGGGGATCCTCTTGCCAGGCCTGACGGAACCCCTGCTCGCGCAGGAAGCTCACCGAAAGCTCCGGCAAGGCGCCCAGATACAGCACCGATTCCGCCGGGAAGGTGCGCAGCTCCTGCGCCAAAGCAAAGGCATCTTCCTGATCGGCCCCGACGACGCTGATGAAATGCTCGCGATCCAGCGCGCGGTCCAGCGCGATGATCGGCAGCGGATCGTTGGCCCAGCGTTGATAGAAGGGATGCTCCGGCGGCAAGGCGGTGGAGACGATAATGGCATCCACCTGGCGCTGCAGCAGGTGCTCGATGCAGCGCATTTCGTTGTCCGGCTGATCTTCGGAACAGGCGATCAGCAATTGGTAGCCACGCTGGCGCGCCTGGCGTTCCAGGTAGTTGGCGATGCGGGTATAGCTGGTATTTTCCAGATCCGGGATCACCAGACCGATAGAACGGGTACGCCCGGCGCGCAGCCCCGCCGCGACGGCATTCGGGTGATAGTTATGCTCCCTGACCACGGCCATCACTTTCTCGACGGTTTTATCGCTGACACGATACTGCTTCGCCTTGCCGTTGATGACATAACTGGCCGTCGTGCGCGAAACGCCCGCGAGACGCGCGATTTCATCCAGTTTCACATGAACCCCTTAATGACGCTGAAAATAGAAGTGAAGGCTGTGCTCGGATTAACCATGACATCCCGTGCGGTTATTCAATCCAGCCTCTGCGATCTAACAGCAGAAAACACTGCCTAGCAACCGCTTTTGCCGAAAGGTGCCAGCAATCGGGCAAAAAATACCGAAAAACAAAGGGCGCAGCCACGCCGCGCCCCCGATTATTCACCACCAGAGCGCGCTCAGCGCATGATTTTGTCGCCGCGCGACACGCCAACCACGCCGGAACGGGCCACTTCCACGATCTCCGCCACTTCACGCACCGCGCTGAGGAAGGCGTCGAGCTTGTCGCTGGTGCCGGCCAGCTGTACCGTGTACAGCGTCGCCGTCACATCGACGATCTGGCCGCGGAAAATATCGGCGCAGCGCTTCACCTCTTCACGGCCGTAGCCGCTGGCCTGCAGCTTCACCAGCATGATCTCGCGCTCGACGTGGGCGCCCTGCACCAGCTCGCTGACGCGCAGCACGTCCACCAGCTTGTGCAACTGCTTCTCAATCTGCTCCAGCACTTTCTCGTCGCCGACGGTCTGGATAGTCATGCGCGACAGCGTCGGATCGTCGGTCGGCGCCACCGTCAGGCTCTCGATGTTATAACCGCGCTGGGAGAACAGCCCGATCACGCGCGACAAGGCACCGGATTCGTTTTCCAGCAAGACAGATAAAATACGGCGCATGATCAGGTCCTCTCCGTTTTGCTAAGCCACATTTCGTCCATGCTTCCGCCGCGGATCTGCATCGGGTAAACATGTTCAGTTTCATCGACGGTCACGTCGACGAACACCAGCCGCTCTTTTTCCGCCAGCGCCTGCGCCAGCTTGCTCTCCAGTTCATCCGGCGTGCGGATGGCGATGCCGACATGGCCGTAAGCCTCGGCCAGCTTGACGAAGTCCGGCAGCGAATCCATGTAGGACTGCGAGTGACGGCCGGAATAAATCATGTCCTGCCACTGTTTCACCATGCCCAGATAGCGGTTGTTGAGGTTCACTACCACCACCGGGAGGTTATATTGCAGCGCGGTGGACAGCTCCTGAATATTCATTTGAATGCTGCCGTCGCCGGTCACGCACACCACGGTTTCCTCCGGCAGCGCCAGCTTGACGCCCAATGCCGCCGGCAAACCGAAGCCCATGGTGCCGAGGCCGCCGGAGTTGATCCAGCGGCGCGGTTTATCGAACGGATAATAGAGCGCGGCGAACATCTGGTGCTGGCCCACGTCCGAGGTGACATAGGCGTCGCCTTTGGTCAGGCGGTGCAGGGTTTCGATCACCGCTTGCGGTTTGATGGTGCCGCTGTGCTTGTCGTAACCCAGGCAGTCGCGGGCACGCCACTGCTCGATAGACTGCCACCAGTCACGCAGCGCGTCGTGATCCTGCGCTTTCTCGCCCTGAGCCAACAGCTCCAACATCTGAACCAACACCTGCCTGGCATCGCCGACGATCGGAATATCGGCGTCCACCGTTTTGGAGATCGAGGTCGGATCGATATCGATGTGCAGCACGGTGGCGTCAGGGCAGTATTTGGCCAGATTATTGGTGGTGCGATCGTCGAAACGCACGCCGACGGCGAAGATCACGTCAGCATGGTGCATGGTTTTATTGGCTTCATAGGTGCCGTGCATGCCGAGCATGCCGACGCTCTGGCGATGGGTACCGGGAAAAGCGCCCAATCCCATCAGGCTGCTGGTCACCGGCAGGTTCAGCTGTTCCGCCAACGCCAACAGTTCGGCTTCGCAACCGGCGTTGATCGCGCCGCCGCCGACGTACATCACCGGCTTTTTGGCCGCCAGAATGGTTTGCAACGCGCGTTTGATCTGCCCGCGGTGGCCCTGCACCGTCGGGTTATAAGAACGCATGCTCACGTCCTGCGGGTAGGCATAAGGCATCCGCACCGCCGGGCCGACGATATCTTTCGGCAGATCGATCACCACCGGGCCGGGGCGGCCGCTGGAAGCCAGGTAGAACGCCTTCTTCAGCACCGCCGGGATGTCTTCGGTACGTTTTACCAGGAAGCTGTGCTTCACCACCGGGCGCGAAATGCCCACCATATCGCACTCCTGGAAGGCGTCGTAGCCGATCAGCGAGCTGGGCACCTGCCCCGACAGCACCACCATCGGGATCGAGTCCATGTAGGCAGTGGCGATGCCGGTAATGGCGTTGGTGGCGCCGGGGCCGGAGGTCACCAGCACCACGCCCACTTCACCGGTGGCGCGTGCGTAGCCGTCGGCCATGTGCACCGCGCCCTGCTCATGGCGCACCAGAATATGATCGATCCCTCCAACCGTATGCAGGGCGTCGTAGATATCGAGCACCGCCCCGCCGGGGTAGCCGAATACATGCTTAACGCCCTGATCGATCAACGATCGGACGACCATCTCGGCTCCTGACAACATCTCCATGGGTTTGCCTCCAGGCTTGCTTATTCTTGTCTGGCGCCGGAACGTAGCGCCTGCTGCGGGGCAATGCCCCAAAGTTTTTATGGGTTGTCGCTATCGAATTAACATAACGTCAGAATATGGGGCAGGCAAACGGCAAAATGGCTTAACGGTAGCGGGGTTATTGCCAAGCGGCTGGCGATCGCGGCTTTATAAAAACAATGCGCTAGCCTCAGGGTTGTCAGGCTAGGCATTGTTTCGAACAGGGGGGAAATTACAGAACTAAATCAGGTGAAGGATATGCCGTTTTTTTCACCGGATGCATGGCCCGGCGGCGGCGTCAGGCCTGTTCCTGGTACATCGAGTCGATTTCGCGCTGATAGCGCAGCAGGATCACCTTGCGGCGCAGCTTGAGCGTTGGCGTCAACTCCCCCAGCTCCATCGAAAAAGCCGCCGGCAGCAGCGTGAACTTCTTCACCTGTTCGAAGCGAGCCAGCTCCTTTTGCATCTCGCGCAGGCGCTTTTCGAACATCTCGAGGATCTCGCCGTTGCGCAGCAGTTCCAGGCGATCCTGGTATTTCAGGTTCACTGACTTCGCATACTCTTCCAGCGACTCAAAGCACGGCACGATCAGCGCGGAAACGAATTTACGCGCATCGGCGATGATCGCCACCTGCTCGATAAAGCGATCCTGCGCCAGCGTGCCTTCCAGCATTTGTGGCGCGATATACTTGCCGCCGGAGGTTTTCATCAAATCCTTCAGGCGTTCGGTGATGAACAGGTTGCCCTCTTCATCGATCGCCCCGGCGTCGCCGGTTTTCAGCCAGCCGTCCTCGGTAAAGGTCGCGGCGGTTTCCAACGGTTTGTTGAAATAGCCGCGCATCACGATCGGCCCGCGCACCTGGATTTCATTTTCCTCGCCAATGCGCACCTCGACCTCCGGCAGCGGTTTGCCGATGGAGCCGAAGCGGAAATGCCCCTCTTCCCAGCAGGAGACGGTCGCACAGGTTTCGGTCATGCCGTAACCGTACTTGATGTTGACGCCCATCGCCTGGAAAAACAGGATCACATTGTCGTCCAGCTTGGCGCCCGCCGCCGGCAGAAAGCGCACCCGGCCACCGAGGATACCGCGCAGCTTGCTCAACACCAGCTTATCGGCCCAGCGATGGGTGAAGTCGAACACTTTGCCCAACGGTTTGCCGGCGCGCTCCTGCAGGAATTTGCGCTCGCCGCAGACGATCGCCCAGTGGAACAACGCACGGCGCAGCCAAGGCGCGCGCGCCACTTTTTCGTGCACCGCGCTGAAAATCTTCTCGTAGAAACGCGGCACCGCACACATCAGCGTCGGGCGGACCTGCCCCATCGCTTCCCGCACCCAGTCGGTGTTCGGCAGGAAAACGTTCTGCGCGCCGGAATGCATCACAAAGAAGCTCCAGGCACGTTCGAACACGTGCGACAGCGGCAGGAAGCTGAGCGACACATCCTCTTCGCCGACCGTCAGTCTTTCATCATGCAGGTAGAGCTGCGCCGCCAGGTTGCGGTAGTCCAGCATCACCCCTTTCGGCTCGCCGGTAGTACCCGAGGTATAGATCAGGGTGAAGAGATCCTGCAGGTCGCACTCTTCAATACGCTGCAGACGTTGAGCGGCAAAAGCCGCCGGATCGGCAGCGCGTTCGAAGGCGCTCAGATGCTGTGCGATCTCGCAGCCGCGCAGATCGGCATCCTCGTCGAAGACGACAATATGGCGCAGCTGTGGGCAGACGCCGCGCAGCGCGATGGCGGCGTCAAGCTGCGCCTGCTCGCCGACGAACAGTATACGGATGTCGGCGTCGTTGGTGACGAACGCCGCCTGCGCCGGCGTATTGGTGGAATAGAGCGGTACGCTGATGCCGCGCAGGTGAAGGATAGCGAGATCGGTCAACGCCCAGGCCATCGTGTTATTGGCGAAAATACCGATGCGTTCTTGCACTTCGACGCCCAACCCCAGCAGTCCGGCAGCAATGCGATCGATGCGGGTGGCGGCCTCTCCCCAGGTCAGTTGCAACTCGCCGTTGGGCGACCATTGGCGAAAAGCTGTGCGATCGGCTCGGTGGATGATTTGATGCTGTATACGACGGATCAAATGGTATTGCAGCAGATTAGTGATCATAGTGCTCTAAGCCTGAAATGAATCAAACAGTTAAGCCTGAACGACGCCTTACGGCTCTCATCTCAGCTTACACGTGTTTACTTTTTTCTGCGCAGTCTACCTACTCTCAGGCAGAGGGAAAAGCGATTTCAGCGTAGAAGTGTGAGCCAAAACTCAGTCCGACTTCCGCACTTTCATCGGTTGGACAAAACGGGGAGGAAAAGGTTTGCTGATGGCAGTAAAACGCGGCCCGTTCGGGCCGCCGCATCGAGTTAGTTTAAAATACCAGTCGAAAAGTAAAAATCAGAATATTAATTTATATTAATTATTTTTGCTGAACGAACAAACTCACTCTGAAAATAAGTTATTTTATCGCCGTAAAACCAAGAAACATCTTAATAAAAACACAGATAGTTCTTAGTTTTTATCATGAGAAAAAAACGCTCAGTTGAATATTATCTTTATGTGGCTTCCATTTTTTATCGCTTTACTTTGGGTTGCCTGCCTCAATCAGGACGGATTTCATCCACTGATGGCCTTTATCCCGCTCGGAGGATTCATGCCAAGAGAGATAGCAGGTGGCTTTATTATCATTGCCACATAAAGGAACCGCCTTTATTTTCAATGCCTCCGTCTGCTGTCGCACCAACCAGGCGGGCGCAATCGCCACCATTTCCGTTTGCGACACCATATTCAACACACTGTAGAGATCCGTGCACTGTTGCGTCACGGCGCGCAGCATCGGCTCCTCTAAATAAAAAGGTTTACTGAACGATCCAAAACTTTCCAGGGAAACCACGGCGTGCTGCTCGGCCAGCATGTGCTCCGGCGTCGCCTCCTCGCCCATTCTCGGGTGCGCCTGCGCAACCGCCAGCACTAATTCGTCGTCGAACATCGCCAGGCTGCGAAATTCCGCTGATTCGAAACGGCTGTAGCCGATGACAAACTCGACGTCCTGATAACGCAATTGATGTTCGATATTATTGTTAATGTATGACTTTATTTGCAGATTAAGCTGCGGTGCGATCTGTTTGACGTGATTGATTATCCCGGCGCCCAGGCGCAAGTCGAGCGGGCTGCACAGCGAAAGAGAGAACGCTCGCGTGCTGGTCAGCGGCTCGAACTCGGCACCCGGCAACTCATTCTGCACCAGCTGCAGCGCTTGCCGCACCGGACCAAACAGCTGCCTGGCCCGCATGGTGGGCTGGATCCCGCGCCCGCAGCGCACGAACAGTTCGTCGTTGAACATCACCTTCAGGCGCGCTACCGCGTTGCTCACTGCCGGCTGCGACATCCCTAACGAATTAGCGGCTCGCGTAATATTTTGCATTTGCATCACGGCGTCAAACACCGTCAGCAAATTAAGATCGACGCTGCGCAAATGAATGTCCGCCGGCTCTTTGACCATGGCGATTTCTGAATCATATTCAGCCATATTTCACTCCACTAAATCCTGTGTAGATAATCTAATCCTTATGCTCGACAAACAATGAAACGCCGCATTGTCTTATCTTTGCACGACAAATCCTGCCATTACCGTCATCAACCGATAAAAAACCTCGTGTTATCGACACGATATAAGTCGTATATGGAATACATGTCAGCAGCTTCCCCCGTCAACGAGAAGAATGCCACCTGGGTAGTACTAATAATTAGGTATCAACAATGATTAATACAATTAAACAACGTAGCCGCGCTGTATGAGACAAACTATAAAAACACATCATAAGCAATCAAACCATCTAAAAACACCGCTCACTTTGTGTAAAAACGCATTATTTTGTTATATTATGACTAAAACAATCAATTGTTCATATGGATTCAATTTAAATCATTTGTATTAAAAATGTTATTTTATTACTCCCCGTGATTAATCCCTCTTATTTTTTCATCACAAATCTTAACGCAACGAAATCCAGAAGCAATTAGCGCAGTCTATATTCGATTCGTTTATGCTAAGCAGCACGCAAACTGGACCCGTTTTTTCTCTAGGGCGTCGCTTTTTTGCCGCATGATCCTCTGTTCGGCCGATTAGCCGATGCATTGTCCCCGCATTCAATCAGGTGTTGACATCGCCAGGGCAATCACGTATCAAATTAGGCAGACACCCCATTTAAGAGAAGCTGAACCCTTATGATCCGTACTCACCGTCTACTAGGCCTACTACTTAACGCATCTTGTTTGCGCGGTATGCCTGTGGACGAAGTTCGGAGCTGACTCAGCCGATCACCCATAAGAAACCCGCGCTACTGCGCGGGTTTTTTTTTGCCCGCTTAGCGTGAAATCAACACGATAAGGAATGCACCGATGAGCCAACAAGTCATTATTTTCGATACCACGCTGCGTGATGGCGAACAGGCATTGCAGGCCAGCCTGAGCGTAAAAGAGAAGATTCAGATTGCGCTGGCGCTGGAGAGAATGGGCGTCGACGTGATGGAGGTCGGCTTCCCGGTCTCTTCGCCGGGCGACTTCGAGTCGGTGCAAACCATCGCGCGTCAGATCAAGAACAGCCGCGTCTGCGGCCTGGCCCGCTGCGTGGATAAAGACATCGACGTGGCCGCCGAAGCGCTGCGCGTCGCCGAAGCGTTCCGCATCCACGTATTCCTGGCCACCTCGACCCTGCACATCGAATCGAAGCTGAAACGCTCGTTCGACGAAGTGTTGGAGATGGCGGTGCGCTCGGTCAAACGCGCCCGCAACTACACCGACGACGTAGAGTTCTCCTGTGAAGACGCCGGCCGCACGCCGATCGACAATCTGTGTCGCGTGGTCGAAGCCGCCATCAACGCCGGCGCCACCACCATCAATATTCCGGACACCGTCGGTTACACCACGCCGAACCAGTTCGGTGGCATCATCACCACCTTGTATGACCGCGTGCCGAACATCGACAAAGCCATCATCTCCGTGCACTGCCACGACGATTTGGGCATGGCGGTCGGCAACTCCATCGCCGCGGTCCAGGCCGGCGCCCGTCAGGTGGAAGGCACCCTGAACGGCATCGGTGAGCGCGCCGGCAACTGTTCGCTGGAAGAGGTGATCATGGCGATTAAAGTGCGCCAGGACATCATGAACGTGCACACCAACATCAATCATCAGGAAATCTTCCGCACCAGCCAGATCGTCAGCCAGCTGTGCAACATGCCGATCCCGGCCAACAAGGCGATCGTCGGCTCCAACGCCTTCGCCCACTCCTCCGGCATTCACCAGGACGGCGTGCTGAAGAACCGCGAAAACTACGAAATCATGACCCCGCAGTCGATCGGCCTGAAAGACGTGCAGTTGAACCTGACCTCCCGCTCCGGCCGCGCGGCGGTGAAACACCGCATGGAAGAGATGGGCTACCAGGAGCAGGACTACAACCTGGATACCCTGTACGCCGCCTTCCTGAAGCTGGCCGACAAAAAGGGCCAGGTATTCGACTATGACCTGGAGGCGCTGGCCTTCATCAACAAACAGCAGGAAGAGCCGGAGCACTTCAGCCTGGGCTACTTCAGCGTGCAGTCCGGCAGCAGCATCATGGCCACCGCCTCGGTGAAACTGATCTGCGGCGGCGAAGAGAAAGCCGAAGCCGCCACCGGCAACGGCCCGGTCGATGCGGTTTATCAGGCAATCAATCGCATCACCGACTACCCGATCGAGCTGGTGAAGTACCAGCTGACCGCCAAGGGCCATGGCCGCGACGCGCTGGGCCAGGTGGATATCGTGGTCTCTTACAACGGCCGCCGCTTCCACGGCGTAGGTCTGGCGACCGACATCGTCGAATCCTCCGCCAAGGCGATGGTACACGTGTTGAACAATATTTGGCGCTCACAGCAGGTAGAAAAAGAAAAGCAGCGTCTGCAGCAAAACAAACATCAAAATAATCAGGAAACGGTGTGAACATGACGAAGACTTATCACATTGCCGTCTTGCCCGGAGACGGCATCGGCCCGGAAGTAATGGCTCAGGCGCGCAAAGTGTTGGACGCGGTGCGTCAACGCTTTGATATTCGCATCACCACCGCCGAGTACGACGTCGGCGGCATCGCCATCGATCGCCACGGCAGCCCGCTGCCGCCGGCGACCGTCGCCGGCTGCGAGCAGGCCGACGCCATCCTGTTCGGATCGGTAGGCGGCCCGAAATGGGAACATCTGCCGCCGGCTGAGCAGCCGGAGCGCGGCGCGCTGTTGCCGCTGCGCAAGCACTTCAAGCTGTTCAGCAACCTGCGCCCGGCGCGCCTGTATCAAGGGCTGGAGGCATTCTGCCCGCTGCGCGCCGACATCGCCGCCCGCGGCTTCGACATTCTGTGCGTGCGCGAACTGACCGGCGGCATCTACTTCGGCCAGCCGAAGGGCCGCGAAGGCCAGGGCATGCAGGAGCGCGCTTTCGATACCGAGGTGTATCACCGTTTCGAGATTGAACGCATCGCGCGCATCGCCTTCGAATCCGCCCGCAAGCGCCGCCACAAAGTGACGTCGATCGACAAGGCCAACGTGCTGCAAAGCTCCATCCTGTGGCGTGAGGTGGTCAATCAGGTCGCCAAGGATTACCCGGACGTGTCGCTGTCGCACATGTATATCGACAACGCCACCATGCAGCTGATCAAGGATCCGTCCCAGTTCGACGTACTGCTGTGCTCCAACCTGTTCGGCGACATCCTGTCCGACGAATGCGCGATGATCACCGGCTCGATGGGCATGTTGCCGTCCGCCAGCCTGAACGAGCAAGGCTTCGGCCTGTACGAACCGGCAGGCGGTTCCGCGCCGGATATTGCAGGCAAAGGCATCGCCAACCCGATTGCGCAGATCCTTTCCGCCACCCTGCTGCTGCGTTACAGCCTGGGCGCCGATGAAGCGGCCGACGCCGTGGAGCGCGCCATCAACCAGGCGTTGGAACAGGGCTACCGCACCGCCGATCTGGCCGGTGACGGTAAAGCCGTCAGCACCGATGAAATGGGCGACATCATCGCTCGCTTTGTAGCTCAGGGGGCATAACATGGCCAAAACCTTATACCAGAAGCTGTACGACGCCCACGTGGTGCACGAAGCGCCGAACGAAACGCCGTTGCTGTATATTGACCGTCACCTGGTGCACGAAGTCACTTCGCCGCAGGCGTTCGACGGCCTGCGAGCCATGGGCCGCAAGGTGCGCCAGCCCGGCAAAACCTTCGCCACCATGGATCACAACGTGTCGACCCAGACCAAAGACATCAACGCCAGCGGCGAGATGGCACGCATCCAGATGCAGGAGCTGATCAAGAACTGCGCGGAATTCGGCGTTTCGCTGTATGACCTGAACCACCCGTTCCAGGGCATCGTGCACGTGATCGGGCCGGAGCAAGGCATGACGCTGCCGGGCATGACCATCGTCTGCGGCGACTCGCACACCGCCACCCACGGCGCTTTCGGCTCGCTGGCGTTCGGCATCGGCACCTCCGAGGTGGAGCACGTGCTGGCGACCCAGACCCTGAAACAGGGCCGCGCCAAGACCATGAAGATTGAAGTCACCGGCGACGCCGCCGAGGGCATTACCGCCAAAGACATCGTGCTGGCGGTGATCGGCAAAACCGGCAGCGCCGGCGGCACCGGCCACGTGGTGGAGTTCTGCGGCAAGGCAATCGAAGCGTTGAGCATGGAAGGCCGCATGACCCTGTGCAATATGGCGATCGAAATGGGTGCCAAGGCCGGGCTGGTCGCGCCGGACGACACCACCTTCGCCTACCTGAAAGGGCGTCAGTTCGCACCAACCGGCGAAAACTGGGAGCAGGCGGTCGCCTATTGGCGCACGCTGAAGTCCGATGCCGACGCCCAATTCGATACCGTGGTGACGCTGCACGCCGAAGAGATCGCGCCGCAGGTCACCTGGGGCACCAACCCCGGCCAGGTGATCGCCGTCAATCAGGCGATCCCGGCGCCGGAATCGTTCAGCGATCCGGTCGAGCGCGCCTCCGCCGAAAAAGCCTTGGCCTACATGGACTTGAAGCCGGGCATCAAATTGACCGAGGTGCCGATCGACAAAGTGTTCATCGGTTCCTGCACCAACTCGCGCATCGAAGATCTGCGCGCGGCGGCGGCGATCGCCAAGGGGCGCAAGGTCGCCAGCGGCGTGCAAGCTATCGTGGTGCCGGGCTCCGGCCCGGTGAAAGCCCAGGCGGAAGCCGAAGGGTTGGACAAAATCTTTATCGAAGCCGGTTTCGAATGGCGTTTGCCGGGCTGCTCGATGTGTCTGGCGATGAACAACGACCGTCTGAATCCGGGCGAGCGCTGCGCGTCCACCAGCAACCGTAACTTCGAAGGGCGTCAGGGCCGCGGTGGGCGCACCCACCTGGTCAGCCCGGCGATGGCCGCCGCGGCCGCCGTTGCCGGTCACTTCGCCGACATCCGTGATATTCACTAAGGGGCTAACGTGGCTAAATTTACTCAACATACCGGCTTAGTGGTGCCTTTGGATGCGGCCAACGTCGATACCGACGCCATTATTCCCAAACAGTTTTTACAGAAGGTCACCCGCACCGGCTTCGGCCAGCACCTGTTCAACGACTGGCGTTTCCTCGACGACGCCGGCCAGCAGCCGAACCCGGAGTTCGTGCTGAATAAACCGCGCTATAAAGGCGCGAGTATCCTGTTGGCGCGCGAGAACTTCGGCTGCGGTTCCTCGCGCGAACACGCGCCCTGGGCGCTGACCGATTACGGGTTCAAAGTGGTGATCGCGCCGAGCTTCGCCGATATCTTCTACGGCAACTCGTTCAACAACCAGCTGTTGCCGGTGACGCTGAGCGAGCAGCAGGTGGATGAGCTGTTCAAGCTGGTGGACGCCAACGAGGGGACGGCGTTCGTGGTGGATCTGGAGAACCAGACGGTCAACGCCGGCGGCAAAAGCTATCCTTTCGAAATCGACAGCTTCCGCCGCCACTGCATGATCAACGGGCTGGACAGCATCGGTCTGACGCTGCAGCACGAAGCGGACATCTCCCGCTACGAAGCGCAGCAGCCGGCGTTTCTGAACTGATCGTCGGCGAATACCCTAAATAATTGGAACTGCGGCAAGGCGGCAAGTAAGTCAATCCCCTGGAGCTTAGTGTACTAAGTGACAGGGGTGCACTTACACAGCCAACACGGCGGCAGTTTCAAGTATGACGGGTATCACCAGTAGCCCAGCAGCTTCCACCACGCCCCACCGATCAGGATCCAGATCAACAGGTTAACCACGCTCATCACCCATCCCGCTTTCCACCATTCCCCCAGCGTCACGTAGCCGGAGCCAAAGATGATCGGCGCGGTGCCGGTGCCGTAATGCGTCAGCGACATCATCAGCGAGGAAGAGAACGCCAGGATCAGGCCCAGCAGCGCCGGTGGCGCGCCGAGCGCGATGCCTGCGGCGAAGAAGGCAGCGAACATCGCCGTCACGTGCGCGGTGGTGCTGGCGAAGAAATAGTGCGAATACAAATAGATGAGGGTCAGCAAGATCGTGCCGCCCACCCAGCTCATGCCCATATGGTCGATGCCGTTGCCCACGGTTTGCGACAGCCAGCCGATCAGCCCCAACTTGCCGAGGAAGCTGGCCATCATCACCAGCGCCGAGAACCACACCACGGTGTCCCACGCGCCTTTATGCTTGAGCACATCCTCCCAGCTCAGCACGCCGGTGGCCAGCAGCACCGCCAGGCCGATCAGCGCCGCGGTGGTGGGATTGACCGCCAGCGCCGGACCGAAGATCATCGCCGGAATGCCGGCCCACAACGCCAGCAACAGCGCGAACACGCCGAGGGTGATTTTCTCCGGCAGCGTTATCGGCCCCAGCGCCTGCAGTTTGTCGCGCGCGAAACGCGGCGCGTCCGGAGTACTTTTTACCTCCGGCGGATACAGCAGGTAGATGACCAGCGGCATCACGATCAGCGAGCACAGCCCCGGCACCAGGGCGGCAATCGCCCACATCGACCAGGACAGCTCGAAGTTGCCGTGGGTGCCTTTGGCGATCAGGCTGACGATCAACGGGTTAGGCGCGGTGGCGGTGATAAACATCGCCGAGGTAACCGGGTTGATGTTGTAGTTTACCAACGACAGGTAGCGGCCGATTTTGCCGGAGGTATTGAGCTCGGGTTTAGAGCCGAAGCTGTCGGCGATCGACTTCATGATCGGGTGAATGATGCCGCCGCCGCGCGCGGTGTTGCTCGGCGTCACCGGCGCCAGCGTGGTTTCCGCCAGCGTCAGCGCATAGGCGATGCCCAGCGTTTTCTTGCCGAACAGCGAAATGAAGTAGTAGCCGATGCGCGCGCCCAGCCCGGTTTTGTTCAGGCTGAGGGAGATCATGATCGAAAAGCCGATCAGCCAGATCAGCGGGTTGGAAAAGCCGCTGAGCGCATCGTCCAGCGCGGCGCCCGGCTTGCCGGGGTTGGTGACGCCGGTCACCGCCACCAGAGCGATGGCGATCACCGAAACCGCGCCGATCGGCATCGCTTTGCCAATGATGGCGATGATGGTGCCGATAAACAGCGCCAGCAGTTGCCAGGCGTTGGGCGCAACGCCCTCCGGCACGGGAATGAGGAACCAGATGATCAGCGTGGCGGCAAGGGCGCACAGGGAAGGAAGCGGTTTGAGCGGTGTGAGTTTATCCATAACGTTCCCACTGTTCTAAACGACAAGGCGGCATCTCAATAGCGAGACGGGCGTGAACGCAACGATCGCGCTCCATATGCCTTCAGCTTGGGCGTCCGCTTCTGCCTTCTCAATGACTTGCATCAAGAATGCCGTCGTTTGACCTCACACTTCACGCACTTTGGCGCTCATCCCGAGCGCCGCCAGCGCCAGCAGCACCGCCATCCAATATACCGAACCATGACCGAAATTTTCCACCAGCGCGCCCTGCAGCACCCCGGCCAGGATCACCCCGGTAGAGATGCTGTTGGTGAACAAGGTGGTGGCGGCGCCCGGTCGGCCCGGCATCAAATCCTGAAAATAGAGCATGCCGATACCGGCGACGATGCCGATAAACACCGCGTTGAGCAGCTGCAGCGCAATCAGGGCCGGCTTGGCCGCCAGCACCGTCAGCCCGAGGTAAAACAGCACGCCTGCCGCCACCGCCAGCAGCATCATGTTGCGCTTGCCGAAACGTTTGACGTAATAACCGGCCAGCAGCATCGCCGGGATCTCCAGCCCGGCGGCGGTGCCCATCAGCACCCCGGCCAACCCTTCCGGCAGGCCGAGATCGGCGGTGATATACAGCGGCATATCGATGATGTACAGGGTGTTGCAGGTCCACATCAGCATCGAGGCGATGAACAGCAACCGCACGTCGCGATTGCGCCAGGCGCTGGCGGGCGCGATCGGCGCAGACACCCCACTCTGCAGCCCCTCATTTCCCGCCGCGCGCGGCACCGAAGGCAGCATAAATCCCACCAGCAGCACGCAAAGCGCGAAGGTGGCGGCGGCGATCAGGAACATCACGGTAAAGCCGTAGTTCAGCGCCAACGCAAACGACAGCGGCGGGCCAATCACCCAGGCCAGCGAAAGCTGGGCGCGCATCACCGAGCTGAACATCACCACTTCACGCGCCTCGCGGTCGGCATATTCCCGCGCCAGCGCGAAAATCTGCGGCATGGCGGTGTTGGCAACGGCGGACATCAGCACCCCGGCGGTGATCAGCGTCAGGTAGTCGCGATTAAAGGCGAACAGCAGGCAGTTGCCGACCGCCATCAGGCAGCACAGCAAGATCAGCCTGCGCCGATCGCCGCGGGTGTCGGAGCGCTTGGCCAGCAGGAAACTGACGACGATGCCGGCCACCGCGTTGGCGGTGTAAAACAGCCCGACCCACAGCGGCCGCACCTTGACCTCGGTGGTCAGAAACAGGCTGAGCGTCGGCGTCAGCAACGCGCCGGCGATGCCGGAGAGGAAAGCGATCAGCAGGAATGCGGCAAAGATGGGGTTAATGCGCAGTGACAACCGGCTCAGGCGTTGCATATCGTCTTCCCTGACCTCAAAGCAGAAGAAAGAACCTTAGGCCACGGCGAGAAAAATGCAAGCGCATCGCCATGACCACGCATAAAAAAACCAGTGGGTCGCCCCACTGGCTGGTGAAACAGCACCATTACTCAGAAATTGGTTGCCGCGGCCCCTACAGGTGCTCGCGATACTGCTTATCGGTCATCTCTTTAATGTCCCATTGTGTCAGGTGCGCCAGCATCGCCAGCCGCGCCTGTTCGGGCACCACGCTCAGCCAGTCGGCGCGCTGGCGGCGCACCGCACTGAAGTAGCGCTGATAGAACTGTCTGGATAAGAAAGCTTTCATGATTACGCCCTCCCCTTTCATTGATGAAAATTATCGGCGTAATATAGGGAAAAAAAAATTGACGAGTTGAGGCAGGAGCGTTCCTCTTTTATGTCCACGTCCCGATTGCAGCAGCAGTTCATCCGTCTGTGGCAGCGCTGCCACGGTGAAACCACCGACACTACGCTGCAGGCGCTGGCGGAGGTGCTCAGCTGCTCGCGCCGCCACGTGCGCTCCCTGCTGAGCGCCATGCAGCGGGAAGGCTGGCTCACCTGGCAGGCGGAGTCGGGGCGCGGCAAGCGCTCGCGGTTAACCTTCCACTACACCGGCCTGGCGCTGCAGCAACAACGGGCCGAGGAGCTGCTGGAACAGGACCGCATCGATCAGTTGGTGCAGCTGGTGGGCGACAAAAACGTGGTGCGCCAGATGCTGCTGTCGCAGCTGGGCCGCAGCTTCCGCCAGGGGAAACACATCCTGCGGGTGCTCTACTACCGGCAGCTGTACAACCTGCTGCCCGGCTCGGCGCTGCGGCGTTCGGAGACCCATTTGGCGCGCCAGATCTTCAACGGCCTGACGCGCATAAATGAGGAAAACGGGGAACTGGAGTCCGATCTGTCTCACCATTGGCAGGCGCTGACCCCGCTGCACTGGCGGTTTTACCTGCGCCCGGCGATCCATTTTCATCATGGCCGCGAGCTGGAGATGGCGGACGTCATCACTTCCCTCTCGCGTCTGACCTCGCAACCGCTGTTCTCGCATATCGAGAGCGTCACCTCGCCGACGCCGTTCGTTATCGACGTGCAGCTGCGCAGCCCCGACCACTGGCTGCCCTGGCTGCTGGGCAGCGTGCAGGCCATGATCCTGCCGCGCGAATGGCGTGAACTGCCGGATTTCGCCCGCCATCCGGTCGGCACCGGCCCCTACCGCATGGTGCGCAACCATCCCAGCCAGATGAAGATCCACGCCTTCGACGACTATTTTGGCTACCGGGCGCTGATCGACGAGGTGAACATCTGGGTGCTGCCGGAGTTTTCCGAAGAGCTGGTGCACTCCGGCGTGCAGCTGCAGGGCGATGAAACCGGCAACAGCGAGCTGGAAAGCCGGCTGGAAGAGGGTTGCTATTTCCTGCTGTTCGATCAGCGTTCACCGCTGGCCGTCGACCCCGCCATTCGCAGTTGGCTGTGCGAATTGATCAACCCCATTTCGCTGCTGAGCCACGCCGGGCCGCTCTACCAGCGCTATTGGTCGCCGGCGTACGGCCTGCTGCCGCGCTGGCACCACAACCGCACGCTGGCGCAGCAGCCCAAGCCCGCGGGCCTGACCGAACTGACGATGACCCACTTCAATGAACATTCGGAGTTTCACGCCATTCGCCAGGCGATCGAACCGCTGCTGGCGCAGCACGGCATCCGTCTGATCGTGCAAAGCGTGGATTATGCCACCTGGCACCAGGGCGACGCGCGCAGCGATCTGTGGCTCGGCAGCGCCAACTTCTATCTGCCGCTGGAGTTTTCGCTGTTCGCCACGCTGTACGAACTGCCGCTGATGCAGCATTGCATGAACGAAGATCTGGCGCAGGACGCAGCGCTGTGGCGCGCCAACCGCTTGCCGCTGGCCGAGTTCTGCCAGCGTCTGGTCAGCAACCACCAGCTGCATCCGCTGTTCCACCACTGGCTGCAGCTGCACGGCCAGCGCAGCATGCGCGGCGTGCGGATGAACACCCTCGGCTGGTTCGACTTCAAGTCCGCCTGGTTTGCCCCGCCGGAGGCATAAGCGCCTTTCGCCCGGGTCGGTTAATCTTTACAATAGCGCCGTCTCAACGGGGTGCGGTAAGTCGGGCCACGTGATAAGCCCGATTTTCCGCTGAGAGCACACCCGTCGAACCTGATCCGGTCAATACCGGCGGAGGGATTTGAGCCCAGCGAACCGGCGACGCCGCCTCGCCCCCTCAGATGCCCTTGCCCCCTTATTTTTCAGGAGTGCAACGTGGTCAAAACATTTCTGCCCTGCTTATTGCTGCTGTGTGCCGCGCCGGTGTTGGCCAAGCCGACGCTGACGGTTTACACCTACGATTCCTTCGCCGCCGACTGGGGCCCAGGCCCGGCGGTGAAAAAAGTCTTTGAAGCCGAGTGCGACTGTGAACTGAAGTTCGTCGCGCTGGAAGACGGCGTCTCGCTGCTGAACCGCCTACGCATGGAAGGCAAGAACAGCGCCGCCGACGTGGTGCTGGGGTTGGACAACAACCTGTTGCAGGCGGCGCAGCAAACCGGCCTGTTCGCGCCGAGCGGCGTCGACACCGCCAAACTGACGGTGCCGGGCGGCTGGCAGGACGCGACCTTCGTGCCATACGACTACGGGTACTTCGCCTTCGTCTACAACAAAGAAAAACTGAAGAACCCGCCAAAAAGCCTGCAGGAGCTGGTCAGCGGCGATCGCAACTGGAAAGTGATCTACGAAGATCCGCGCACCAGCACGCCGGGCCTCGGCCTGCTGCTGTGGATGCAAAAAGTGTATGGCGACAAGGCGCCGGCCGCCTGGCAGCAACTGGCGAAGAAAACCGTCACCGTCACCAAAGGCTGGAGCGAAGCCTACGGCCTGTTCCTGAAGGGCGAAGGCGATCTGGTGCTCAGCTACACCACCTCTCCGGCCTATCACCTGATCGAAGAGAAAAAAGATCTCTACGCCGCCGCCACGTTCAGCGAAGGGCACTACCTGCAGGTGGAAGTGGCGGGCAAGCTGAAGGCCGCCAAACAGCCTGAGCTGGCGGAGCGTTTCATGCAGTTCATGGTGACACCGGCGTTCCAAAACGCCATCCCGACCGGCAACTGGATGTACCCGGTGATCAACACCCCACTGCCCGTCGGCTTTGAGCAGATGAACGTGCCGCAGACCGCGCTGCAATACAGCGCCGAAGAGGTGGCCAAACAACGCGGCGGTTGGATCCGGGCATGGCAAACCGCCGTCAGCCGCTGATCCCCCGCTGGCTCTGGCCGGGGCTGTTGGCCGCCGGCGTGATCCTGCTGGTCGCCGCGCTGGCGATGGGCTCGCTGTGGCGTCACGCGCCGGACAGCGACTGGCGCGGCCTGTGGCAGGACAGCTACCTTTGGCACGTGGTGCGCTTCACCTTTTGGCAGGCGCTGCTGTCGGCGCTGATTTCGGTGCTGCCCGCCGTTCTGCTGGCGCGCGCGCTCTATCGCCGCCGCTTCCCCGGCCGGCAGCTGCTGCTGCGGCTGTGCGCCATGACGCTGGTGCTGCCGGTGCTGGTGGCGGTGTTCGGCCTGCTCAGCGTCTATGGGCGCCAAGGCTGGCTGGCGACGCTGTGCGGCTGGCTGGGCATCGAATATGGCTTCTCGCCCTACGGTCTGCAGGGCATTCTGCTGGCGCACCTGTTCTTTAACCTGCCGCTGGCCACCCGCCTGTTGCTGCAGGCGCTGGAGAATATCCCGGTGGAGCAGCGCCAGCTGGCCGCCCAGCTGGGCATGAATGGCTGGCAGCAGTTCCGCTTCGTCGAATGGCCGGCGCTGCGCCGCCAGATCCTGCCGAGCGGCGCATTGATCTTCATGCTGTGCTTCGCCAGCTTCGCCACCGTGCTGTCGCTGGGCGGCGGGCCGCAGGCTACCACCATCGAACTGGCGATCTATCAGGCGCTGAGTTACGACTACGATCTGGGTCGCGCCGCCATGCTGGCGCTGATCCAGTTAAGCTGTTGTCTGGGGCTGGTGTTGATCAGTCAGCGCCTGAGCCAGGTATTGCCGGTGGGGCATACCCACGCCCAGCGCTGGCGCAATCCGGAAGACAGCCTGTGGCGACGCGTCGGCGATTTTCTGCTGATCGCCGCCGCGCTGTTGCTGCTGCTGCCGCCTCTGCTGGCGGTGATCGCCGACGGCGCCAATCAGGCCGTCGTCAGCGTGCTGCGCCAGCCGGTGCTGTGGCAGGCGCTGTTCACGTCGCTGCGCATCGCCCTCGGCGCCGGGCTGTTGTGCGTGGCGCTCACGATGCTGCTGCTGTGGAGCAGCCGCGAGCTGAAGCTGCGGCAGCACCTGCGCGGCGGCCAGGCGCTGGAGCTGAGCGGCATGGTGATCCTGGCGATGCCGGGCATCGTGCTGGCCACCGGCTTCTTCCTGCTGCTGAGCGATACGATCGGGCTGCCGCAGTCGCCCTATGCGCTGGTGATCCTCACCAATGCGCTGATGGCGGTGCCCTATGCGCTGAAGGTATTGGAGAACCCGATGCGCGACCTCGCCGAACGTTACAACCCGCTGTGCCTGTCGCTGGATATCCACGGCTGGCAACGGCTGCGGCTGATCGAACTGCGCGCGCTGCGCCGCCCGCTGGCGCAGGCGCTGGCCTTCGCCTGCGTGCTGTCGATCGGCGATTTCGGCGTGGTCGCCTTGTTTGGCAACGAGCATTTCCGTACCCTGCCTTTTTACCTGTATCAGCAGATTGGCGCCTACCGCAGCAACGACGGGGCGGTGACCGCGCTGCTGTTGCTGCTGTTGTGTTTCCTGCTGTTTACCCTGATCGAACGCTTACCGGGGCGCCATGCTGACGCTTGAAAAACTGACCTATCTGTACGAACACCTGCCGATGCGCTTTGATCTGCGCATCCAGCCGGGCGAGCGCGTCGCGGTGCTCGGCCCCAGCGGCGCCGGTAAAAGCACCCTGCTGAGTTTGATCGCCGGTTTTCTGCCGGCGGCCAGCGGCCGGCTGCTGCTGAACGATGAAGACCACACCGCCACGCCGCCGGCCAAACGGCCGGTGTCGATGCTGTTTCAGGAGAACAACCTGTTCGCGCACCTGACGGTGGCGCAGAACATCGGGCTGGGGTTAGATCCCGGTCTGCGCCTGACTGAACAGCAGCGCCAACAGCGGGCGCATATCGCCCGTCAGGTCGGCCTGGAGGAGCACCTGGAGCGCCTGCCGTCGCAACTTTCCGGCGGCCAGCGCCAGCGCGCCGCGCTGGCGCGCTGTTTGATTCGCCAACGGCCGATCCTGTTGCTCGACGAGCCCTTCTCGGCGCTCGATCCGGCGCTGCGCAACGAGATGCTGCAGCTGCTGCAGACGGTGTGCGAACAGCGCAACCTGACGCTGCTGATGGTGTCGCACAACCTCGACGACGCCGCGCGCATCGCGCCGCGCACGCTGCTGGTGGTCGACGGCCGCATCTACTACGACGGCCCGACGCAGGCCCTGCTGGACGGCAGCGCGCCCGAAGCGCGCGTGCTGGGCATCTTGGGTAAAGCGTGATCTGACGCGCGTTTTTTATGCTGCGCCAATAAACCTGTTGTGCGAATTTTGCGCCTGTGCTTTTATAAAAACCTGACTTTTTTTACTGATGATAAGGTTCCCTGTGATCGCATCCTCGCTGACTTCGACCCTACTAGTTACCGCGCTACCAGCCGCGGTGGTCGTCGTGCGTGTGGTGGTGGTCGTCGGCAATGCGCCGTAGGGTCCGAATCAACGCATCGATTCCCAAACCCCGCCGGCGCAAACCGGGCGGGGTTTCTTGTTTTAGCACCCTGCCCAGAAAAGCTCACCGGCCTTGAGAAAGGACAGGAACATGGCAACTTCGGGCACGCCTCAGCCGGGCACCCGCTTCACCGGCGCACAATTGATCGTTCATCTGCTGGAGCGGCAGGGCATCACCACCGTCGCCGGCATCCCCGGCGGCGCGGCACTGCCGCTGTATGACGCGCTGAGCCAAAGCACCCGCATTCACCACGTGCTGGCGCGCCACGAACAGGGCGCGGGCTTTATGGCGCAGGGCATGGCGCGCGCCAACGGCAAAGCGGCGGTGTGCATCGCCTCCAGCGGACCGGGCGCCACCAACCTGGTCACCGCCATCGCCGACGCCAAGCTCGATTCCATTCCGCTGGTGTGCATCACCGGTCAGGTGCCTTCTTCGATGATCGGCACCGACGCCTTCCAGGAGGTGGACACCTACGGTATTTCCATCCCAATCACCAAGCACAACCATCTGGTACGCGATATTCGCGAATTGCCGCAGGTGATCGTGGACGCATTCCGCATCGCCGAATCCGGCCGCCCCGGCCCGGTCTGGATCGATGTGCCGAAAGACGTGCAGACCGCCACCATCACCCTGGAGGAGCTACCGCCGATCGCCGTGCAGGACGCCGCACCGAGCTTCGATCCGGCGCTGGTTTCGCAGGCCGCCGCGATGATCAACCAGGCGCAACGCCCGATCCTCTACCTGGGCGGCGGCATCATCTGCGCCGACGCTCACCGCCAGGCGCTGGAACTGGCCGAACGCGCCGGTCTGCCTACCACCATGACGCTGATGGCGCTGGGGTCGATGCCGGTGGAACACCCGCTGTCGCTGGGCATGCTGGGCATGCACGCGGCGCGCAGCACCAACTTCATTCTGCAGGAGGCCGATCTGCTGATCGTGCTGGGCGCGCGCTTCGACGATCGGGCAATCGGCAAAACCGAGCAGTTCTGCCCTAACGCCGCCATCATTCACGTGGATATCGACCGCGCCGAGCTGGGCAAGGTCAAACAGGCCAACGTGGCGATCCATGCCGACGTCGGCCAGGTGCTGCAACAGCTGCTGCCGCAGATCGACACGCAGCCGCGCAGCGCGTGGCTGAGCACCGTCAATGACCTGAAGCGCGAGTTCCCGTTCAACATGCCGAACGCCGACGATCCGCTGAGCCATTACGGCCTGGTGCTGGCGGCCGCGCGCTGCGTGGACGACAGCGCCATCATCACCACCGACGTGGGCCAGCATCAGATGTGGGTGGCGCAGGCCTATCCGCTGAGCCGGCCGCGCCAGTGGCTGACTTCGGGCGGCCTGGGCACCATGGGCTTCGGTCTGCCGGCGGCGATCGGTGCGGCGTTGGCGGAGCCCGAGCGCAAAGTGCTGTGCTTCTCCGGCGACGGCAGCCTGATGATGAACATTCAGGAAATGGCCACCGCGGTCGAACACGATCTGGACGTGAAAATCATTTTGATGAACAACCAGGCGTTGGGGCTGGTGCACCAGCAGCAAACCCTGTTCTACCAGCAGCGCATCTTCGCCGCCGCCTATCCGAAGCGCACCGACTTCCTGAAGATCGCCGCCGGATTCGGGCTGGATACCTGCGATTTGAACGCCGCGGAAGATCCGCAGGCCGCGCTGGCCGAAGCGATCCAACGCCCGGGCCCCTGCCTGATCCACGCGCTGATCGACATCAACGAAAAAGTGTTCCCGATGGTGCCGCCGGGCGCCGCCAATATCGACATGATTGGAGAATAAGCCATGCTGCAACCACAAGATAAACCCCAGGTGATCCTGGAGCTGGCCGTGCGCAACCATCCCGGCGTCATGTCGCACGTTTGCGGGCTGTTCGCTCGCCGCGCGTTCAACGTCGAAGGCATTCTGTGTCTGCCGCTGAAGGACGGCCAGCAGAGCCGCATTTGGCTATTGGTCGCCGACGATCAGCGGCTGGAGCAAATGATCAGCCAGGTGGAAAAGCTGGAAGACGTGCTGCAGGTGAAGCGCCACAGCGAAGACGTGCGGGTATTTGAACAGCTGGAAGCGTTCTTCCAGTAATACGAAGGGGGCTTACGCCCCCGCAATCATTGCCCGGACAGCACCTGCCACAACAGGTGCCGATACACCGGCATCAAGGGCTGCTGGCTCAGCAGATAACCGACCGCCAGCGCCGCCAGCCAGCTCAATCCGCACACCACGCGCAGCCGCAGCGGCGTCAGCCAACGGCTCAGCCGATCGGCGCTGCGCTTATCCTCACGCCACCAGCGCCAACTCAGCCACACAGCCAGCCAGATCGTGAGCGCCGCGGCGAGCAGCAACCACTTGAACATCGCGCTGTTGGCGCCGGCGGGAATGTCGATCGCCACGCCCGCCAGGATGCCGGGGAAGAAATAGACCGGCGGCCAGGTCAGGCAACCGATGATATTCGGCAAGGCAAACTTGTACGGCGGTAGATCGAGCATGCCGGCCACCATCGGCACCAGCGGGCGCGTCGGGCCAACGAAGCGGCCGATCAGAATGGTCGCCATGCTGTGCTGGTGCAAGGCGTGTTCGGTTTTGTCGAGCAGCGCTTTGTTCTTCTTCAGGAACGACCAGCGGTGCAAGGGCCCTTTGAAGGCGCGGCCGACGAAATAGGAGATCCAGTCGCCGAGCAGGCAGCCGACGATCCCCGCCGCCCAGGCGTAGTAGAAGTCCACCTTGCCGCTGCCGATCAGGGCGCCGATGCTGGCCATCATCACCGTGCCGGGCAGCAGCAGCCCCACCAGCGCCAGCGACTCGAGAAAAGCGACCAGCAGGACGACCATCAGGGTGAAAGCCAGTGACTGGGTGATCAAATCTTGTAAATAGGCTTCCATTACACCTCTGCGGATTATTCGGCCAAACGGGGCCGAGGATTTTCCAGCGGCGCCGCTGGCGAGTCAATCGATGAATTGTATGCGTATTTGGCAGCGCCGAACGCCGATGGACAATGACTGTATAAAAACACATACTATAATTTATCTATATTAGCGCCAAAACCGACATCTCGCTGAATGTCGCGCACGCCGCCCGGTGGAAGACGAAGGGGTTATGACAGCACTGCAACAGGGTTTCCTGCTCACTCGCCACTGGCGCGACACGCCCGCCGGCACCGAGGTCGAATTTTGGCTGGCGACCGACGCAGGCCCGCGTCAGCTGCGCTTGCCGCCGCAAACCTCGGTAGCGTTTATCCCCGCCGAACAAAAGCCGCGCGCGGAACTGCTGCTGCGCGAAGAACGGCAAGTCGAACTGAAACCGCTGGCACTGACGGATTTTCATCACCGCCCGATGCTGGGGCTGTACTGCCGCCAGCACCGTCAGCTCATCAAGCTGGAAAAACTGCTGCGGGAAGGCGGCGTTACGGTCTACGAGGCCGACATTCGCCCACCCGAACGCTACCTGATGGAGCGCTTCATCACCGCGCCGGTGTGGTTCAACGGCCAGGCCAACGGCGGCGCGCCCTTGCTCAACGGCCAGATGAAGCCGGCGCCGGACTACCGCCCGACGCTCAGGCTGGTGTCGCTGGATATCGAAACTACCGCCCACGGCGAACTTTACTCTATCGCGCTGGAAGGCTGTGGCCAGCGGCAGGTCTACATGCTGGGGCCGGCCAACGGCGGCGATGCGCCGCTGGATTTCGATCTGGAATACTGCGCCAGCCGCCCCCAACTGCTGGAACGGTTGAACGCGTGGCTGGAGCGCCACGATCCTGACGCCATCATCGGCTGGAACCTGGTGCAGTTCGATCTGCGGGTGCTGCAAAAGCACGCCGAACGCTACCAGATCCCGCTGCGGCTGGGGCGTGGCGGCAACCTGTTGGAGTGGCGCGAGCACGGCTTCAAACAGAACCACTTTTTCGCCGCTGCCGCCGGCCGCCTGATCATCGACGGCATCGAAGCGCTGAAGTCCGCCACCTGGAACTTCCCCTCCTTCAGCCTGGAATACGTTTCGCAGGCGCTGCTGGGCGAAGGCAAGGCGATCGACAACCCTTATCAGCGCATGGCGGAGATCGACCGACGCTTCGCCGAAGACAAGCCGGCGCTGGCCCGCTACAACCTGAAGGACTGCGAGCTGGTGACGCGCATCTTCGCCAAGGCCGACCTGCTCAACTTCCTGCTGGAACGCGCCACCGTCACCGGACTGGCGGCCGATCGCAGCGGTGGATCGGTGGCGGCCTTCAGCCACCTCTATATGCCGCGCATGCACCGCCTGGGCTTTGTCGCCCCCAACCTCGGCGAACAGCCGGAGGAACACAGCCCCGGCGGCTTCGTGATGGACTCCCAGCCCGGCCTGTACGATTCGGTGCTGGTGCTGGACTATAAAAGCCTGTATCCGTCGATCATCCGCACCTTCCTGATCGATCCGGTCGGGTTGGTGGAAGGCATGCGCCACCCAAACGACGCCGATTCGGTGCCCGGTTTTCGCAACGCCCGCTTCTCGCGCAGCAAACACTGCCTGCCGGCGATCGTCGAGCAGATCTGGCAGGGGCGCGAAGCCGCCAAGCGCCAGCACAACAAGCCCCTGTCGCAGGCGCTGAAGATCATCATGAACGCGCTGTACGGCGTGCTGGGATCGAGCGGCTGCCGCTTCTTCGATCCGCGGCTGGCGTCGTCGATCACCCTGCGCGGCCACGAGATCATGCGCCAAACCCGCGAACTGATCGAAGCCGAAGGGTATCAGGTTATTTACGGCGACACCGATTCCACCTTCGTGTGGCTGAAACAGCCGCATGACGAGCAGCAGGCGGCGCAGATCGGCCGGGCGCTGGTGCAGCGGGTCAACGCCTGGTGGCAGCAGCATCTGCAGCAGCAGTTCGGGTTGGAGAACGCGCTGGAGCTGGAGTTCGAAACCCACTATTCCCGCTTCCTGATGCCGACCATTCGCGGCGCCGAACAGGGCAGCAAGAAGCGCTACGCCGGCCTGATCGCACGCGCCGGCGGCGAGGAAGAGATGGTGTACAAAGGCCTGGAAACGGTGCGCACCGACTGGACGCCGCTGGCGCAGCAGTTCCAGCAGCAGCTCTATCAGCGCATCTTCAAACGGCAGCCCTATCAGGACTATGTGCGCGACTACGTCGGCAAAACCCTGAACGGCGACTTCGACGATCAGCTGGTGTACCGCAAACGCCTGCGCAGAAAGCTCGACGACTATCAGCGCAACGTGCCGCCGCACGCCCGCGCCGCGCGCATCGCCGACGACTACAACCGCAGCCAGGGGCGGCCGCTGCAGTATCAGAACGGCGGCTGGATCAGCTACGTGATGACCGTCGCCGGGCCGGAACCGCTGGAGACGCGCCATTCCCCCATCGACTATCAGCATTACCTCGAACGCCAGCTGCAGCCGGTGGCAGACGCTATACTCCCTTTCTTGCACGACGACTTCACCACGCTGGTCACCGGGCAGATGGGGCTGTTTTGAGATTGCGCCAGGTTAAGAAAAATCATCCGGTTTTGCAGGTGACGAACGCGCCGCCTTCCATTACCATAGCGCCCTTCCCAAAACTGAACCACGCTTAGCCCTGCCGTCTCACGACGTCTGCATGGCGTGAACGGCTATTGCCCGTCAAATTTAAAACAAACCGGGATTAGCAGACGTTCAGTACAGGTGCCGCGGCCCTTCCCGCCCGGTAACAAGACTTACTTACAAAGAATCGAGCCGACAATATATGCCTTTTACTCTTGGTCAACGCTGGATCAGCGATACGGAAAGCGAATTAGGACTGGGCACCGTCGTGGCGCTGGACGCGCGCATGATTACCCTGCTTTTCCCCGCCACCGGTGAAAACCGCCTCTATGCCAGAAACGATTCGCCGATCACCCGCGTGATGTTCAACCCGGGCGATACCGTCAGCAGCCACGAGGGGTGGCAGCTGCAGGTGGAAGAGGTGAAAGAGGAAAACGGTCTGTTGACCTATATCGGCACCCGCCAGGACACCCAGGAAAGCGGCGTGGCGATGCGTGAAGTCCTGCTGGACAGCAAGCTGACCTTCAGCAAACCGCAGGATCGCCTGTTCGCCGGCCAAATTGACCGCATGGACCGTTTCGCGCTGCGTTTCCGCGCGCGCAAATACCAGAGCGAGCAGTATCGCCTGCCGTTCGCCGGCCTGCGCGGCATGCGCGCCAGCCTGATCCCGCACCAGCTGCACATCGCCCATGAAGTCGGCCAACGCCATGCCCCGCGCGTCCTGCTGGCGGACGAAGTCGGCCTCGGCAAAACCATCGAAGCCGGCATGATCATCCACCAGCAGCTGCTGGCGGGCCGCGCCGAGCGCGTGCTGATCGTGGTGCCGGAAACGCTGCAGCACCAGTGGCTGGTGGAGATGATGCGCCGCTTCAACCTCTACTTCTCGCTGTTCGACGACAGCCGCTACGCCGAAGCCAAGCTCGACAGCAGCAACCCGTTCGAAACCGAACAGCTGGTGATCTGCTCGCTGGACTTCGTGCGCCGCAACAAGCAGCGCCTGGAAGAGCTGGCGGACGCCCAGTGGGATCTGCTGGTGGTTGACGAAGCGCACCACCTGGCCTGGAGCGAAGAAGCGCCGAGCCGCGAATATCAGGTGATCGAACAGCTGGCCGAGCATATCCCCGGCGTGCTGCTGCTGACCGCCACCCCGGAGCAACTGGGCCAACAAAGCCACTTTGCGCGCCTGCGCCTGCTCGATCCGAATCGTTTCCACGACTACGGCGAGTTTGTCGCCGAGCAGCAGAAATACCGCCCGGTGGCCGACGCCGTCACCCTGCTGCTGAGCGGTGAGCGCCTGGCCGATGACAAGCTGAACCTGCTGGGCGAGCTGATCGACGAGCAGGACATCGAACCGCTGCTCAAAGCCGCCAACAGCGAAGGCGACAACGCCGAGCAGGCGCGCCAGGAGTTGGTTTCCATGCTGATGGATCGCCACGGCACCAGCCGCGTGCTGTTCCGCAACACCCGTAACGGCGTGAAGGGCTTCCCGCACCGCAACCTGCACCAGATCAAGCTGCCGTTGCCGACCCAGTACCAGACCGCGATCAAAGTCTCCGGCATTATGGGCGCCAAGAAGTCCGTCGAAGCGCGCGCGCGTGACATGCTATACCCGGAGCAGATCTATCAGGAATTCGAGGGCGAAAATGCCACCTGGTGGAACTTCGACCCGCGCGTCGAGTGGCTGCTGGACTACCTGCTGGCCAACCGCAACGAAAAAGTGCTGGTGATCTGCGCCAAGGCCGACACCGCGCTGCAGCTGGAGCAGGTACTGCGCGAGCGTGAAGCGATCCGCGCCGCGGTGTTCCACGAAGGGCTGTCGATCATCGAGCGCGACCGCGCCGCCGCCTACTTCGCCTCCGAAGAGGAAGGCGCGCAGGTGTTGCTGTGTTCCGAGATCGGCTCCGAAGGCCGCAACTTCCAGTTCGCCAGCCAACTGGTGATGTTCGATCTGCCGTTCAACCCGGATCTGCTGGAGCAGCGTATCGGCCGTCTGGACCGTATCGGCCAGATGCACGATATCCAGATCATGGTGCCTTACCTGGAACACACCGCACAGGCGGTGCTGGGGCGTTGGTTCCACGAGGGGCTGGATGCCTTCGAACACACCTGCCCGACCGGCCGCACCATCTACGACAGCTGCTACGAGCAGTTGATCGGCTATCTGGCCGCGCCGACCGAACAGGAAGGCTTCGACGAATTCATCCACGCCTGCCGCCAGCAGCACGATCAGTTGAAAGCGCAGCTGGAACAGGGCCGCGACCGCCTGCTGGAGATGCACTCCAACGGCGGCGACAAAGCCCAGGCGCTGGCCGCCGCCATCGCCGAGCAGGATAACGACGTCAACCTGGTGGGCTTCGCGCTCAACCTGTTCGACATCGTCGGCATCAATCAGGAAGACCGCAGCGACAGCCTGATCGTGCTGACGCCGTCTGACCATATGCTGGTGCCGGACTTCCCGGGCCTGCCGCAGGACGGCTGCACCGTCACCTTCGACCGCGATCAGGCGCTGTCGCGCGAAGACGCGCAGTTCGTCAGTTGGGAGCACCCGATCATCCGCAACGGACTGGATCTGATCCTGTCCGGCGACACCGGCAGCTGCGCGGTGTCCCTGTTGAAAAACAAAGCGTTGCCGGTCGGCACCCTGCTGGTTGAGCTGGTCTATGTAGTGGAGGCCCAGGCGCCGAAACACCTGCAGCTGACGCGCTTCCTGCCGCCGACGCCGATCCGCATGCTGATGGACCGCAAGGGCACCAACCTGGCGGCTCAGGTCGAGTTCGAAAGCTTCAACCGCCAATTGAACGCGGTCAACCGCCACACCTCCAGCAAGCTGGTCAACGCCGTGCAGCAAGACGTGCACGCCATGCTGCAGCAGGCGGAAAGCCTGGTGGAAGCGCAGGCGCGCACGCTTATCGAACAGGCGAAGCAAGAGGCGGACGACAAGCTGAGCGCCGAGCTGGCGCGTCTGGAAGCGCTGAAGGCGGTCAACCCGAACATCCGCGACGACGAAGTCGAAGCGCTGGAGTTCAACCGCCGTCAGGTGCTGGCCAACCTCAATGAAGCAGGCTGGCGCCTGGACGCCATTCGTCTGGTAGTGGTCACCCACCAGTAACCGGCGCGACGCGGGGAGGCAGCCGCCTCCCCGTTCGGCCCTTTTCGCGGAGCCAAGATGGAACCCTACAATCCCCCGCAGGACCCGCTGCACATCCTGTATCAGGATGAACACATCATGGTGGTCAACAAGCCCAGCGGCTTGCTGTCGGTGCCCGGCCGCGCGCCGGAAAACAAAGACAGCCTGATGACCCGCATTCAGGCCAATCACCCGGCCGCCGAATCGGTGCATCGGCTGGACATGGCCACCAGCGGGGTGATCGTGGTGGCACTCAACAAGGCCGCCGAGCGCGAGCTGAAGCGTCAGTTCCGCGAACGCGAACCGAAGAAATCCTATATCGCCCGCGTTTGGGGGCATATGGCGCATGACGAAGGGTTGGTGGACTTGCCGCTGATCTGCGACTGGCCGAACCGGCCGCTGCAAAAGGTGTGTTTTGACACCGGCAAAGCGGCGCAAACGGAGTATCGGGTGCTGTCACGCGACGCCGACGGCAGCACCCGCGTGATGCTGACGCCGATCACCGGCCGCTCGCACCAGCTGCGGGTGCACATGCTGGCGCTGGGGCACCCAATCCTCGGAGACGGCTTCTACGCCCCGCCGGAGGCCAAGGCGATGGCGCCGCGGCTGCAACTGCATGCGCAAGAGCTGCGCATCACCCATCCCGCTTTTCAGACGCCGATGCACTTTCGCACCGAGCCGGATTTCTAAGCGCATCACCCAGGGATACCCTAAATAATTCGAGTTGCAGGAAGGCGGCAACTAAGCGCAGCCCCGGGAACGTACAAAAAGTACGTGACCGGGGTAAGCGCGGGCAGCCAACGCACCTGCAGCTCGAAGTATGACGGGTATCGTTATTTGAAGCCTTTCTCGCGTTTGATCAGGTCGTACGCCGCCTGAATCTCCTGCGCTTTCTGCTTGGCCATTTCCATCATCTGCGGCGGCAAGCCTTTCGCCACCAGCTTATCCGGATGGTGTTCGCTCATCAGCTTACGGTAGGCGCGTTTGATGGTGGCGGCATCGTCGCTGCTGCGCACGCCGAGCACCTTGCACGCGTCGTCGAGCGTCGGGCCGCGCTGAGCCTGCTGATAGCCCCCCTGCGAATACCCGCCCTGCTGACCGCCGCCGAACTGGCGCCCGCCCTCCATCATGCTGAGGAACTGGTCAAACTGCGCGCGCGAAATGCCCAGCTCTTCGGCGATGACGTACAGCACCTGACGTTCGTTCGGGTGCAACGAGCCGTCGGCGAACGCCGCCTGAATCTGAATTTCCAGAAACATCCGAATCAGATCGAAGCGGCCAAAACAGATGCTGCGGAACTGCTGCAGCGTCTCACGCAGCGGGAACTGGCTCTGTTTGCCCTCGCGAAACGCCTGCTGCGCCGCGGTGCGCGCTTCGCCGTGCAGTTGCAGGCGATCCATGAACAGGCTGGCGATCTGGATATCCGCCTCGGTAACGCGTCCTTTGGATTTGGTCAGGTGGCCCATCACCTGAAAAGTGGTGCGGAAAAATAGCGTTTGCCGCGTTTGCTGGTCGGTGAAGAACCCCCGGCTGCGCTTGTTGCTGCGCGCCGTATCGATCATGTGACCAATAATCAGCCCCAGAACTACACCCCAGAATCCCGCGCCAGACCAGATGGCGACGATGACGCCGAGCAGTTTTCCCCAATACTGCATATACTCCTCAATTATCATGCCGAAAGCCGCCGTCCCCCTTCGCTTCAGGAAAGGGTGCAGGCGATTTTTCCTAGAATTTGGATTATCATACCTGTCATTTATCTTTGCGCCTAACGACGACGCAAGTAAACGGCTGGATTTAGCACTAGCGCAACGCAGATGAGTAATATAGTCTCTGACCGTTTGCCGGACATGACGCCTCTGATGACGGAACACCAAAACCGCGTATGAAAAAAAGTTTCCCAACACTGCTGGCCACGATGATTTGGACGGCACTCTACAGTCAGCATGCGCTGGCTGATCTGGCCGAGCAATGCATGCTTGGCGTTCCCGTTTACGACAAGCCTTTGGTCAGCGGCGATCCGAACAGCCAACCGGTGACCATCAATGCCGATGACTCGCGCGCCGACTACCCGAAAAGCGCGCTGTTCAGCGGCAACGTGCATGTCGAGCAGGGCAACAGCACCCTGACCGCCAAAGAAGTTGAGCTGAACCAGACGCAAAACCCGGGCCAGGCGGAGCCGGTCCGCACCGTCACCGCCACCGGCGACGTGCACTACAGCGACAATCAGATCAAACTGAAAGGCCCGAAGGCCTGGTCGAACCTGAACACCAAAGATACCGATGTCTATGAAGGCGACTACCAGATGGTAGGCCGTCAGGGGCGCGGCGACGCCGACAAGATGAAAATGCGCGGCGCCAACCGTTACACCATTCTGGAAAACGGCACCTTTACCTCCTGTCTGCCAGGTGATGACAGCTGGAGCGTGGTCGGTTCAGAAGTGATCCACGATCGCGAAGAGCAGGTGGCGGAAGTATGGAACGCCCGCTTCCGCATCGGCGGCGTGCCGGTGTTCTACAGCCCGTACCTGCAGCTGCCGGTCGGCGACAAGCGCCGTTCCGGCTTCCTGATCCCGAACGCCAAGTACGGCAGCAACAACGGCTTCGAGTTCATGTTGCCGTACTACTGGAACATCGCGCCGAACTACGACGCCACCATCACGCCGCACTATATGTCCAAGCGGGGCCTGCAGTGGCAGACCGAGTTCCGTTATCTGGTGCAGCCGGGCCTCGGCCTGATGGAGTTCGACTGGCTGCCGGACGACAAGGAATACGGCAAAGACAATGACGACAGCAAACGCTGGCTGTTCTACTGGAACCACAACGGCGTCATGGATCAGGTGTGGCGCTTCAACGTCGACTACACCAAGGTCAGCGACTACAAATACTTCACCGATCTGGACTCCAAATACGGCTCCACCACCGACGGCTACGCCACGCAGAAATTCAGCCTCGGCTACGCCAACGAGAACTGGAACGCCACGCTGAGCTCCAAGCAGTTCCAGATCTTCGACAATACCGACCGTACCTGGTCGCAGACCTACAAGGTACAGCCGCAGCTGGACCTGAACTACTACAAGAACGACCTCGGCCCGTTCGACTTCCATATTTACGGCCAGGCGGCCAAATTCACCAGCGTCAACCCGTACAGCCCGGACGCCACCCGTCTGCACATGGAACCGACGCTGAACCTGCCGCTGACCAACGGCTGGGCCAGCCTGAACACCGAAGCCAAGGTGATGGCGACTCACTACCAGCAGGATATTCCTGACGGTTTCGCCGCCAACTACAGTATGCGTAATCAAGGTGCAACGGCACCGACGTTGGATGACTCGGTCAACCGCGTACTGCCGCAGTTCAAGGTCGACGGCAAGCTGGTGTTCGAGCGGCCGATGATCTGGGCAGAAGGCGCCACCCAGACGCTGGAGCCGCGCGTGCAGTATCTGTACGTGCCGTACCGCGACCAGAGCAATATCTATACCTACGACAGCACGCTGCTGCAAACCGACTACTCCGGCCTGTTCCGCGACCGCACCTACAGCGGCCTGGATCGTATCGCTTCGCAGAACCGCGTCTCTACCGGTTTGACTACCCGCATTTATGATGACGCGCTGGTTGAACGTTTTAACGCTTCCGTGGGTCAAATCTACTACTTCAGCCGTTCGCGTACCGGTGACCAGATGACCGGTTACGACAACAACGACGATACCGGCAGCGTGGCCTGGGCCGGCGATACCTATTGGAAAATCGACGATCGTTGGGGCCTGCGCGGCGGCCTGCAGTACGATACCCGCCTGAACAGCGTCTCGCTGGGCAACGGCGTGGTGGAATACCGCCAGGACGCCGAGCGCGTGGTGCAGCTGAACTACCGTTACGCCACGCCGGAATATATCCAGACGGCGTTGAACACCCGGCAGGTTCCGGCCTTCCAGGACGGCATCTCGCAGGTGGGCATCACCGGCAGCTGGCCGATCGCCGATCGTTGGGCAGTGGTCGGGGCGTATTATTACGACACCCGCGCCAAACAATCCGCCGATCAGCTGGTAGGGCTGAAGTACAACACCTGCTGCTGGGCAGTGACCCTGGGCTATGAGCGCAAGATCACCGACTGGAACAACAGCAACAATACCAGCGTTTACGACAACAGAGTTTCGTTCAACGTCGAACTGCGCGGCCTGAGCAGCGATCATAGTCTCGGTTCCGCAGAAATGCTGCGCTCCGGCATTCTGCCGTATCAGCGTGCATTCTGACGCTTTGCAACACTTTGAAAACGAGAACTTTCACCCGCATTTGCGGATTACATAATGGGAAATGTATGAAGAACTGGAGAACGCTTATTCTCGGATTGGTGGTTTGCGCCAATGCCGCGTTCGCAGCACCCCAAGAAGTGGATAAAGTCGCCGCCGTCGTGGATAACGGCGTGGTACTCGAAAGCGACGTCAACGGTCTGTTGCAGTCAGTGAAGCTCAACGCCCAGCAGGCCGGCCAACAGCTGCCGGACGACAAGACGCTGCGCCATCAGATCATCGAACGCCTGATCATGGATAACATCCAGCTGCAGATGGCCAAGAAAATGGGCATCACCGTGTCCGACGCCGATCTGGACAAGGCGATCGCCAATATCGCCGCACAAAACAAGATGAGCGTCGATCAGCTGCGCAGCCGCCTGTCGTACGAAGGGTTGAACTACAACACCTACCGTTCGCAGATCCGCAAAGAGATGCTGATCTCCGAAGTGCGTAACAACGAAGTGCGCCGCCGCGTCACCATCCTGCCGCAGGAAGTGGACGCGCTGGCCAAACAGGTGGGCGCGCAGAACGGCAGCGACACCGAAATGAACATCAGCCACATCCTGATCCCGCTGCCGGAGAACCCGTCGCAGCAGCAGGTCGACAAAGCCGAAGAGCTGGCCAAACGCCTGGTGGGCGAAATCAACAGCGGCGCCGACTTCGGCAAGCTGGCGATCACCTACTCCGCCGATTCTCAGGCGCTGAAAGGCGGCAATATGGGCTGGGGCAAACTGCAAGAGATCCCGACCCTGTTCGCGGAACGTCTGGTGAGCGCCAAGAAAGGTGACGTCGTCGGCCCAATCCGTTCCGGCGTCGGCTTCCACATCCTGAAGGTGAACGACATTCGCGGCGCCAGCCAGTCGGTGTCGGTCACCGAAGTGCACGCCCGTCACATCCTGCTGAAACCTTCGGTGGTGCTGACCGACGATCAGGCGCGCGCCAAGCTGCAATCCGTTGCGGAAGCGATCAAGAGCGGCCGCGCCAAGTTTGCCGACGAAGCCAAACAGCTGTCGCAGGATCCGGGTTCCGCCATGCAGGGCGGCGATCTGGGCTGGGCTTCCCCGGACATCTACGATCCGGCCTTCCGCGATGCGTTGCTGAAGCTGAGCAAGGGTGAAATCAGCGCGCCGGTCCACTCTTCCTTCGGTTGGCACCTGATTCAGCTGCTGGATACCCGTCAGGTGGATAAGACCGACGCCGCGCAGAAAGATCGCGCTTACCGCATGCTGTTCAACCGTAAGTTCGCCGAAGAGGCGCAGACCTGGATGCAGGAACAGCGCGCCCAGGCTTACGTGAAGATCCTCGATGGCAGCGATGCACAGCAATAAACGCGTCGTCATTACCCCCGGCGAACCCGCCGGGGTAGGGCCGGATTTGGTGGCAGCGCTGGCGCAACAGGATTGGCCTGTTGAGCTGGTGGTGTGCGCCGATCCGGCCCTGCTGCTTGAACGCGCCCAACGTTTGGGCCTGCCGCTGACGCTGCGCGACTACCAGCCGCAGCAACCGGCCAAGGCGCAACGCGCCGGCACGCTGACCGTGCTGCCGGTCCCGCTCGCTCACCCGGTCACCGCCGGGGAGCTGAACGTCGGCAACAGCGCCTACGTGGTGGAAACCCTGGCGCGCGCCTGCGACGGCTGCCTGAACGGCGAATTCGCGGCGCTGATCACCGGCCCGGTGAACAAGGGCGTGATCAACGACGCCGGCGTGCCGTTTATCGGCCATACCGAATTCTTTGCCGATCGCAGCCGCTGCGATCGCGTGGTGATGATGCTCGCGACCGAAGAGCTGCGCGTGGCGCTGGCGACCACCCACCTACCGCTGCTGGCGGTGCCGGGCGCCATCACGCAACAGAGCCTGTTCGAAGTCATCCGCATCCTCGATCACGATCTGAAAACCAAATTTGGCATCGCCCAGCCGCACATTTACGTTTGCGGTCTGAACCCCCACGCCGGGGAAGGCGGCCATATGGGGCACGAAGAGATAGACACCATCATCCCGGCGCTCGACGCGCTGCGCGCTGACGGCATCCATCTTGTCGGCCCGCTGCCGGCGGACACCCTGTTCCAGCCCAAATATCTGCAAGATGCCGATGCGGTGCTGGCGATGTATCACGATCAGGGGCTGCCGGTGTTAAAATACCAAGGGTTCGGCCGCGCGGTGAATATCACCCTCGGTTTGCCTTTCATACGCACCTCGGTCGACCACGGTACCGCTCTGGAACTGGCCGGCACCGGCACCGCCGATGTCGGCAGTTTCCAAACGGCCCTGAATCTCGCCATTAAAATGATAATTAATTGTAATGAATAACAGAGTCCACCAAGGGCACTTTGCCCGCAAACGCTTTGGACAAAACTTTTTAACCGATCAGTTTGTCATCGATAGCATTGTCTCCGCCATTCACCCGCAGCCGGGCGAAGCGGTGGTCGAGATCGGCCCCGGCCTCGGCGCACTGACCGAGCCGGTCGGCGCGCGCATGGACCGCATGACGGTGATCGAACTGGACCGCGATCTGGCCACCCGGCTGGAGAACCACCCGCGGCTGAAAGACAAACTGACCATCCACCAGCAGGACGCCATGACGGTGAATTTCGCCGAACTGGCCGAGGAAGCTGGCCAACCGCTGCGCGTATTTGGTAACCTGCCGTACAATATTTCGACGCCGCTGATGTTCCACCTTTTCAGCTATACTCAGGCAATCCGCGACATGCACTTTATGTTGCAAAAAGAGGTGGTCAACCGTCTGGTGGCCGGCCCGAACAGCAAGGCCTATGGGCGTTTGACCGTAATGGCGCAGTACTACTGCAACGTCATTCCGGTGCTGGAAGTGCCGCCGACCGCGTTCGCGCCGCCGCCGAAGGTCGATTCCGCCGTGGTGCGTCTGGTGCCGCACAGCGTGCTGCCGAACCCGGTGGGCGACGTGCGCATGCTGAGCCGCATCACCACGCAGGCGTTCAACCAGCGGCGGAAAACCATCCGCAACAGCCTGGGCGACCTGTTCACGCCGGAGCAGCTGACGGAGCTGGGCGTCGATCCTTCGCTCAGAGCAGAAAATATTTCTGTGGCGCAATACTGCAAGCTGGCGAACTGGCTGTCAGCCAATCCGACGCCGCAGCAATAAGGAGTTGTTGTCATGATTGATTCGCCCCGCGTGTGTATTCAGGTTCAGAGCATCTATGTGGAATCACAGTCGATCCCTGAAGAAGAGCGTTACGTCTTCGCCTATACCATCACCATCCGCAATCTGGGGCGGAGCGACGTGCAACTGCTGGGCCGTTACTGGCTGATCACCAACAGCAACGGCCGCCAAACCGAAGTTCAGGGCGAAGGCGTGATCGGCGAACAGCCCGTCATTCCGCCCGGCGGAGAGTTTCAGTACACCAGCGGCGCCATTCTGGAAACGCCGCTGGGCACCATGGAAGGCCATTACGAAATGGTGGACCATCAGGGTCAACCATTCCGCACCGCTATTCCCGTGTTTCGCTTAGCCATTCCAACGCTGATCCATTAATTATGTCGACATACCTTATCGGCGACGTTCACGGTTGTTACGATGAACTGAAGTCGCTGCTGGCTCAGGCTGCTTTCGATCCCGAGCGCGATCGGCTGTGGCTGACCGGCGATCTGGTGGCGCGCGGCCCCGCCTCGCTGGACGTGCTGCGCTTCGTGCGCTCACTCGGCCCGGCGGTGCGCATGGCGCTGGGCAACCACGATCTGCACCTGCTGGCGGTCTACGCCGGCATTAGCCGCAACAAGCCCAAAGATCGCATCACCCCGCTGCTGGAGGCGCCGGACGCCGACGAGCTGATCAACTGGCTGCGTCGCCAACCGGTGCTGCAGGTGGACGATGAGCAAAAGCTGGTGATGGCGCACGCCGGCATTACCCCGCAGTGGGATATCGACACCGCGAAAATGTGCGCGCGCGAAGTGGAAGCGGTATTGAGCAGCGACAGCTACCCGCTGTTTCTCGACGCCATGTACGGCGACATGCCGAACAACTGGGCACCGGAACTGAGCGGCCTGGCGCGCCTGCGTTTCAGCACCAATGCGTTCACGCGCATGCGCTACTGCTTCCCCAACGGCCAGCTCGACATGATCTGCAAAGATGCGCCGGGCACAGCGCCCGCGCCGCTGAAACCGTGGTTCGAGCTGCCGCGCCTGGTGGATCCGGAATACACCATCGTCTTCGGCCACTGGGCCTCGCTGGAAGGCAAGGGCACGCCGGAAGGCGTGATCGGGCTGGATACCGGCTGCTGCTGGGGCGGCGACTTGACGATGCTGCGCTGGGAAGACCGCCGTTACTTCACGCAGCCCGCCAATCGCGGCGAGGCGCCTGATCACGCCGGCAGACTGGCCGCATCCTGAAATCATAAAGGCGGCCCCAGGCCGCCTTTGTTCCCTTTACCGCTTTACGCCCCAATCACCCCGCCATCTTCGCGCGTGATCATCAATACCGATGAACGTGGGCGCGGGCTGTTGTTCGGGAAGTGCGAATCGCCCTCTTCTCCCGGATGCTGTACGTTGACGAACATCGTCTTGTAGTCCGGAGTGAAAGTGATACCGGTCAGTTCGCAGGACTTCGGCCCCACCATGAAACGGCGAATTTCGCCGCTGACCGGATCGCCCACCAGCATCTGGTTGTTGCCCTGCCCGACGTAATCCCCCTTGTTGCTGTACTTACCGTCGGTGAGGATCCACAGGCGGCCGGCGCGATCGAAGCCCAACCCGTCCGGGCTGTTGAACGTGTTGTCCGCCGTGATGTTCGGCGTGCCGCGGTTGACGCCTTCCGGGTGGGCAATCGGGTTGCCACACAGCGCATACATGTCCCAGGCAAAGGTGCCGGCGGTGGCATCGCCGCCTTCGTCCCAGCGAATGATCTGGCCATAGATGTTGTTCGGCCGCGGGTTGGCGACGTTCAGCGGCATCCCTTCCTCACCGCGCTTGCTGTTGTTGGTCAGCGTGCAGTAAGCGCGGCCGTCATGCGGGTTCACCGCGATCCACTCCGGGCGATCCATTTTGGTGGCGCCGACCTGCTGCGCCGCCTTGCGGGCGAAGATCAGCACTTCGGCCTCATCGCGGAAGCCGTTCTCCGGCGTCAGGCCGTTCTTGCCGAACTCGAGCGCAATCCAGCGTCCTTTGCCCTTCAGCGGCGTGCCGGCTTCGTCGCCGTCGAACAGCGCCACGTACAGCGTTCCCTCGTCCAGCAGCGTGCGATTGTTGGCCGGATTGGCAGCGTCGACCACGCCTTTGGAAACGTACTTGTAGATATGCTCGCCGCGCTCGTCGTCCCCCATGTACACCACCAGGCGGCCATCTTTGGCCACGGTCACCGCCGCATTTTCATGCTTGAAGCGGCCCAGCGCGGTGTGCTTGATGGGCGTCGAGGTCGGATTCAGCGGATCGATTTCCACGATCCAGCCATGGCGGTTGAATTCGTTGGGGTTCTTCGCCACGTCGAAGCGCTCGTCATAGTCCGGCCAGTTACGCTCCGGCTCGCTGACCTTCAGCGTGTAGCGCTTCTGTTCCGGCGTGGTTGGGTAATCGGCCTGGCGGGTGCCGAAGTAGGTATCGAAGTTTTCTTCGCAGGTCAGATAGGTGCCCCACGGCGTCTTGCCGTTGGCGCAGTTGCCGAAGGTGCCCAGCACCTTGCGGCCGCTCGGATCGGCGGCGGTCTGCAGCAGCGGATGCCCGGCGGCCGGGCCGCTGAACTGCATGTCGGTGTTGGCGGTGATGCGGCGGTTATAGCGCGACGGGCGCTCCACTTCCCACCGCTGGCCGTCGCCGACGCGCTTTACCGCCACGATGGAAACGCCGTGCGCCGCCTGCGATTTACGCACCTCTTCCAGGCTGGTGGCCTTGGCGCCGCCGTGAGCGAACAGGTACTGCTCGTTGACGTATTCGTTATTGATGGCCATCACGCCGTGGCGATCGTCGATCGGGAAGAAGCTCATGCCGTCGTTATTGTCGCCGAACTGTTTTTCCTGATCGGCGGCGCTGTTGTTGCCCTGCGGATCGAAGGCCGGCGCACCGTCTACCAGCGGTTCCCCCCAGGAGATCAGCACCTCCGCGCGGTAGCCCGGTGCAATGGTCACCTCGTCGGCGGTAGAGGCGGCGATGCCCTGAAAGCCCAGCAGTTTGTTCGGCGGCAGATCCTCGGCCAACGCCTCGGCGGAGACCGACCAGATGCCGCCGCCGAGAAAGCCGGCCAGGCCGACGGCACCGGCGCTGCCGAGCAGCAGTTTGCGGCGAGTGGGATCGATCAGGCGGTCGGCGTCTAATTGCTCAATTTGCTTGTTCATAGCGTGGTTACCTTTTTAGTTATGGCGCCGCGGTCAAGATTCACCAGAGTTGCCGAGGCGCTCGGAGTTGGGCTTCATACTAATCAGGTAATGTGACGGAAAGGTTACGAACGACGGGCGCAAAAAGGCCGGGGGCGCAATTGCTTGCGCCCCCGGGGAGAGTTGGCTAACGCGCTGAAATCAGCGGCGCTGCAGGATCTCGAAGCAGTAACTGTGCGAGTTCAGATCGTCGGCGTCGTGGAACTCGCTGAACGTGGTTTCCCATTCGTCCGGCTCGTAATCCGGGAAGTGGGTATCGCCGCCGACCTCGGCGTCGATGTGCGTCAGGTACAGGCGATCGGCGCGAGGCAGCAGCTGGGTATAGATGCGCCCACCGCCGATCACCATCACTTCTTCCACGTCGCCGGCGGCGGCCAGCGCTTCATCCATCGAGGTCACCCAGGTCACCCCGGCTTCGCTGCCCGGACGGCTGCTCAAAACGATATTGTGGCGGCCCGGCAGCGGGCGGCCGATGGACTCGAAAGTCTTGCGGCCCATAATAACCGGCTTATTCAACGTGTTGCGTTTAAACCACGCAAGGTCCGCCGGCAGGTGCCACGGCATGGCGTTTTCCATGCCAATAACGCGATCCGCCGCCAAGGCAGCGATCAGGCTGATAATCATTGTTTAACCCTGTGTAGGCAGCAAAATTGGTGACACTATACGTAAAGGCCTGAGTGCCGTCGATAGGCTAATCAAGCAAGATGAATATATAAGATAGCTCTTATCAGTATATCTAATAACCAACGATCTCCGGCCGGGAAATTTCACACGCCGGGGCGTTTGCGATACAGCCACAGGCCCGGTAACGACAGGCCGATCGACAATGCGCCGACGATGAAACTGGCCTTGAGAAAGTTGGTGATCATGGTCTCCATCAGGGCTTCGCTGTAGCCCAGATGCGAGATCTCTACCACCGTTATCATCGCGGTATAGGCGGAAATGCCGGGGAACATCGGGATCACCGCCGCCACGGTGAATACCTTCGGGTGCGCCAGCAGCCAGCGCGACCAGTAGATGCCGATGATACCGATCAGGATCGCCGCCAGCAGCGAGGCCCACTCGATGTTCATGCCGCCGTGCATCATCAGCATGCGCGAACCGCGCCCGATGGCCCCAAGCAACGCGCAATAACGCAGCGCGCGCAGCGGCACGTTGAACACCATGGCGAAGCCCAGCGCCGGCACCGCCGCCAACAGCATCTCCTGCAACAAGGCCCACAGCAGACTCATGACCACCCCCGCAGATCCCACAACGACATCGCCATCACCACCCCGATGCAGGTCGCCAGCGTCAGCAGGCTGGCCATCGCCCAGCGTGCCAGCCCGGTATTGACGTGCCCCTTGAACATATCGGCCACCGCGTTGATCAGCGGGAAGCCCGGCACCAGCAACAGCACGCTGGCGGCCATCGCCACGCTCGAGGTGTCTTTAAACGCCGGCAGGCGCAGCAGCAGCCCGGAGATCGATGTAGCGACAAACGCCGTCAGGCAAAAATTGATCAGCGGATTCATCTGGCGGGCGGTGAGAATTTGGCGCACCAGCATCGCCGTGCCGCTGGCGATAAAGGTCACCAGGAAGGCGTCAGAGCCGCCACCGTTGAGCATGCTGAAGCACCCGCAGGACAACCCCACCATCAGTACCACCAGCCAGCGCGGGTAGCGCAACGGCCGGATCCTTTCAAAACGGCGCGCCACGTCGTGCGCATCCGCCAGGTGGTGTTCGGCGAGGATCACGATATGCTGCACTTCGGTCACCACCTGCATATTGATGCCGCGATCGACGTTCTTGCGGGTGGTAGTCAGACAGGCGCCGTGGCTGAGGGTGGTCAACACCACCGCATTGGCGGAGATCGAGCTTTCCACGCTGTCCATCCCCAGCGCCAGCCCCAGGCGGGTCGACAGCTGTTCCACCACCGTGCTCTCGGCGCCGTGCTGCAACAGCAGCAGCGCGCATTGAATGCACAGGCGGGTAATTTCACGCTGTTGCCGGTGCGGCTCCGGCCTCTCTGTGGCGGTAGTCTGCTGCATGGTGCTCCGTCGCTGGCGGTAGATGAATAATTATCATAGAGCCTAACAATACCTCATTGGGTTGATGCGCATCAGAGGAAGCGGCGTTATTATCGCCAGAACTCTGTCTTTTGCGCGAGACGCTCCCATGCTTGAAACTTCGCTGTTCGTCGCCGGCATTGCCGCCCTCGGCATGCTCTCCCCCGGCCCGGATTTTTTCCTGGTGATCAAAAACGCCGCCCGCTATCCGCGGCTGGCCGCCATGATGACCGCCTTCGGCGTGATCTGCGGCGTCGCCACCCACATGTCCTACTGCGTCGCCGGGCTGGCGGTGGTGATCACCACCACGCCGTGGTTGTTTAACCTGCTGAAATACGCCGGGGCGGTCTATCTGGTGTGGATCGGCATCCAGGCGCTGCTGTCGCGCGGCGGCGGCAAGATGAACGTCAGCAATCTGCCGCAGCAGCAGGTCAGCCTGAAGAGCGCCTTTGCGCAAGGCTACCTGTGCAACCTGCTGAACCCGAAAGCCACCCTGTTCTTCCTGGCGGTATTTACCCAGGTGTTGCAGATCGATTCCGGCCTGGGCGACAAGCTGTGGTACGCGGGGATTATTCTCGGCCTGTCGGTCATCTGGTGGCCACTGCTGGTGTTCCTGATCCAGAGCGGGCCGGTGCGCCGCGGGCTGGAAAAGACCCAGAAGATCGTCGACAAGCTGCTGGGCGGTATGCTGATCGCCTTGGGCATCAAGGTCGCGCTGAGCTAAGCAAAAAAAGGGGCGCCGATCTGGCGCCCCTATTCTTATCCTTTAGCTTCCACCACTTCATCCTCCGGCGCCTTGCCGTCGATACTGCCGCGCCAGCCGGTCTGCTGCACCCGCGCCAGCCGATTCTGATCCTGCTCGATGGCCGCGCTGAGCATCTCCTTGGCCCGCTGCAGGCTGGCGATGCGGAACTCAGTGTCCTGATAATTCTCCAGCGTGTCTTCCAGCATCTTCAGGTTATAGCGGCGGAACGTATCCGCCTTCTCGCGCGCCTCATAGGCGTCCAGCCCCAGCAGCTCCAACGTTTCACGGCCGATGCGCAGCGAGCTTTCAAAGGTTTCGCGCTCCGGTTTTTCCACTCCCAGCTGCCGCAGCTGATACCAGTGATCGACGTCGCGCGCTCGCGCCACCACCTTCAGATGCGGGAAGTGCTGCCTGGCCAGCTCGGTTAACGCCAGGCTGTCTTCCACGTCGTCGATGGCGTTGATCAGCACCTTGGCGTGGGCGGCGCCGGCGGCCTCCAGCAAATCGGCGCGCGTGGCGTCGCCGTAGAACACCTTGGTGTCGAATTTGCGCAGCGTCTCGATATGGTCCGGATCGTGATCCAGTACCACGGTGTGTACGCCGTTGGCCAACAGCAAACGGCCGGCGATCTGGCCGAAACGGCCGAAGCCGGCGATGATCACGCTGGCATTCTCGTCGTCGATAACGTCAGCCGGGCGCTCCTCTTTCGGCGCATTTTTCTCCAGCTGCGCGGCGATCACCAGCAGCAGCGGCGTGGCCGCCATCGACAGCGCCACCGCCAGCGTCAGCGACTTGGCCCATTCGACCGGCAGTACGCCGGCCAGCTGCGCGGCGCTGAAAATCACGAAGGCGAATTCACTGCCCTGCCCCAGCAGAATGGCGAACAGGCCGCGCTGGCGCTTCGGCACGCCGAGCAGCGGCCCTATCAGCCACAGCAGCGCCGCCTTGATCAACATAAAGCCCAGCAGCAGCGAGGCGATCAGCAGCGGATGATGGAACAGCGTGCCGAAGTCGATCGACATGCCAACGCCGATAAAGAACAGCCCCAGCAGCAGCCCCTTGAACGGCTGAATATCGCTCTCCAGCGCGTGGCGGTATTCCGAGCTCGCCAGTAGCACCCCGGCCAGGAACGCCCCCATCGCCATCGACAGCCCGGCCATCTCCAGCAGGATGCCGAAACCGAACACCAGGAACAGCGCCACGGCGCTGAACACTTCGCGCATGCCCGAACGGGCGACGAAGTGCAGCAGCGGGCGGGTGACGTAGCGGCCGAGCAGTACCACTATCGTCAACGCGCCCACCACTTTGGCCGCCGACAGCACGAAAGCGCCCAGCGTGGTGGTGGCGCCGCTGCTGGCCAGCAGCGGGATCATCGCCACCAGCGGGATCGCCGCAATATCCTGGAACAGCAGCACCGCAAACGCGCTGCGGCCGATCGGCGACGGCGTCAGGTTGCGTTCGCTCATCGCCTGCATGGCGATGGCGGTGGATGAGAGCGCCAGCGTCAGGCCTATCAGCAGCGCCACCTTCCAGTTAAGGCCAAGGAAATAACAGAAGGCGCTCAGCGCCAGGCCGCAGCCCACCATCTGAATGCTGCCGCCGCCGAACACCGAGGCGCGCAGCGTCCACAGCCGCTTGGGATCCAACTCCAGGCCGATGATAAACAGCATCAACACCACGCCGATCTCGGCGAAGGTCAGGATCGACTCGGCGTCCGACACCAGCTTCAGCCCCCAGGGGCCGATAATGCAGCCGGCGATCAGGTAGCCGAGCACCGAGCCCAGCCCCAATCGCACCGCGATCGGCACGAACAGCGCCGCGGAGCCGAGGTAGATCAGCCCCTCGATCATCATGTGGTGGTTATCCATGGCTGGCCTCCCGAGTTTCCGCTTCGGCATGTTCCATCAGGTAGTCGACCAACCGCTGCCGGTAGGCTTCGCCGGCGGCAAGCAGCGCCGGTTCGTTGCAGGTAAAGGTGTTATGCAGGGCGAAATAAGGCTGCCAGTTCATGCCGCAGTAAATCGCCGTGGCCTGCAGCGGCTGCGCCAGCGCGGCGAAATTGGGAAAGTCGCCCAGCTCGAAGTGGTGCTCGTCGCCGCCGCTGGTCACCGCCCACAGGCAATCTTTACCCACCAGCGCATTGCCGTCGTGGCCATAGGCCCAGCCGTGCTCCAGCACTTTGTCGATCCATAGCTTCAACAGCGGCGGGAAGCTGTACCACTGCATCGGATGCTGCAGCACCACCATGTCGGCGCGCGCCAGCGCCCGCTGCTCGGCGTTGATGTCGATATTGAAATCGGGGTACAGCTCATACAGCGAGCGCACCTCTACCTCGGGAAGATCCCTCACCGCCTGCAGCAGGCGCTGATTGGCATGCGAATGCCGGGGATACGGGTGAGCATAAATTATCAGAATCATTGTTATCGTCGTTCCTTCGTTCCTTGCCAATACACCAAGCATATACCAATCACACAGGGTGACAGTTTGCCCACTGATTGATAGCGGAAATTTTTAACGCCTGCCGACAAATTCGCTGAATAAAAAAGGGCGCTGCATCTGCAGCGCCCCTGGCCTAGCGTTATCGCACGGTTACTTGCCGATGCGCGCGTGCATTTCCTGCACCGACGTGACCTGCTCGGTCGGATCCGCTTTCAGCGCCATCGCGGTGGCGAAGCCGCCGTTCAGCGTGGTGTCGTAGTGCACCTTGTACTGCAGGGCGCTGCGGCGAATCAGCTTGGAGTCCTCAATCGCCTGACGACCAGCCGTGGTGTTGACGATGTAGGTGTACTCACCGTTCTTGATACGGTCCTGGATGTGCGGACGCCCTTCGTGCACCTTGTTGACCAGGCGCGGGTTGATGCCCGCTTCGCCCAGCACCACCGCGGTGCCGTGGGTGGCGTCCAGCTCGAAGCCCTGCTTCAGCAGGCTGGCGGCCAAATCGACCACGCGAGCCTTGTCGCCTTCACGCACCGACAGCAGCGCGCGGCCCTGTTTCTTCATGCCTGAGTTGCTGCCCAGCATCGCTTTGGAGAAGGCCTCCGCGAAGGTGCGGCCCACGCCCATCACTTCCCCGGTAGAGCGCATTTCCGGCCCCAGAATCGGGTCGACGCCCGGGAATTTGTTGAACGGCAGTACCACTTCTTTCACCGAGTAGTACGGCGGGATAATTTCTTCGGTCACACCCTGCTCGACCAGCGTTTTGCCCGCCATCACGCGCGCGGCCACTTTAGCCAGCGGCACGCCGGTCGCTTTGGACACGAACGGCACGGTACGCGCGGCGCGCGGGTTCACTTCAATCAGGTAGACTTCGTTGTCTTTTACCGCGAACTGCACGTTCATCAGGCCGCGCACCTGCAGCTCGAACGCCAGTTTTTCCACCTGGCGACGCATCACGTCCTGAATTTCCTGGCTCAGGGTGTATGCCGGCAGCGAACACGCGGAGTCGCCGGAGTGCACGCCCGCCTGCTCGATGTGCTCCATGATGCCGCCAATCAGCACGCGCTCGCCGTCGCAGATGGCGTCGACGTCCACTTCCACCGCGTCGTCCAGGAAGCGGTCCAGCAATACCGGCGCATCGTTGGACACGCTGACCGCAGTCTGGAAGTAGCGGCGCAGATCGATTTCGTCATACACGATTTCCATCGCCCGGCCGCCCAGCACGTAGGAAGGGCGCACCACCAGCGGATAGCCGATGCCCGCCGCCTTCTCCACTGCCTGCTCGATGGCGGTGACGGTGGCGTTGGCCGGCTGCTTCAGGCCCAGACGGTTAACCGCCTGCTGGAAGCGCTCGCGGTCTTCGGCGCGGTCGATGGCGTCCGGGCTGGTGCCGATGATCGGCACGCCCGCGGCTTCCAGCTCGCGCGCCAGCTTCAGCGGGGTCTGGCCGCCGTACTGCACGATCACACCCTTCGGCTTCTCGATGCGCACGATTTCCAGCACGTCTTCCAGCGTTACCGGCTCGAAGTACAGGCGGTCGGAGGTGTCGTAGTCGGTGGAGACGGTTTCCGGGTTGCAGTTGACCATGATGGTCTCGTAGCCGTCTTCGCGCAGCGCCAGCGAGGCGTGCACGCAGCAGTAGTCGAACTCGATGCCCTGGCCGATACGGTTCGGCCCGCCGCCCAACACCATCACTTTCGGCCGGTCGTTGGTCGGGTTGGACTCGCACTCTTCTTCATAGGTGGAGTACATGTAGGCGGTGTCGGTGGCGAATTCCGCCGCGCAGGTATCCACGCGCTTGTACACCGGATGCAGGCCGTGGCTGTGGCGCAGCTTGCGAATTTCGCTCTCGGCGACGCCGGCCAGCTTGGCCAGACGCGCATCGGCGAAGCCCTTGCGCTTCAGGGTGCGCAGGAACGCTTTGTTCAGGCCGTTGATGCCCGCTTCGGCCACCTGCTCTTCCAGGCGCACCAGTTCTTCAATCTGCACCAGGAACCAGCGGTCGACGTTGGTCAGGTTAAAGACGCCGTCAACCGACAGCCCGGCACGGAAGGCGTCGGCGATATACCAGATGCGGTCAGAGCCGGCGTCTTTCAGCTCGCGGCGGATCTTGGTCAGCGCTTCCGGATCGTCCAGGCTCACTTTCGGATCGAAGCCGGTGGCGCCCACTTCCAGACCGCGCAGCGCTTTTTGCAGCGACTCCTGCTGGGTGCGGCCGATGGCCATCACTTCGCCGACCGACTTCATCTGGGTGGTCAGGCGGTCGTTGGCGCCGGCGAACTTCTCGAAGTTGAAGCGCGGGATCTTGGTCACGACGTAGTCGATGGACGGTTCGAACGATGCCGGGGTGCGGCCGCCGGTGATGTCGTTCATCAGCTCATCGAGGGTGTAGCCCACCGCCAGCTTGGCGGCGATCTTGGCGATAGGGAAGCCGGTGGCTTTCGACGCCAGCGCCGAAGAGCGCGACACGCGCGGGTTCATTTCGATAACGATCAGGCGGCCGGTTTTCGGGTTGACCGAGAACTGCACGTTGGAGCCGCCGGTTTCGACGCCGATCTCACGCAGCACCGCCATCGAGGCGTTGCGCATGATTTGGTATTCCTTGTCGGTCAGGGTCTGGGCCGGTGCGACGGTGATCGAGTCGCCGGTGTGGATGCCCATGGCGTCGAAGTTTTCGATGGAGCAGACGATGATGCAGTTGTCGTTCTTATCGCGCACTACCTCCATCTCGTACTCTTTCCAACCGATCAGCGATTCGTCGATCAGCAGTTCTTTGGTCGGTGACAGGTCGAGGCCACGTTCGCAGATCTCTTCGAACTCTTCGCGGTTGTAGGCGATGCCGCCGCCGGTGCCGCCCATGGTAAAGGAAGGGCGGATGATGCACGGGAAGCCGACGTCAGCGGCTACCGCCAGCGCTTCTTCCATGGTATGCGCGATGCCGGAACGCGCGGTGTCCAGACCGATTTTCTTCATCGCCACGTCGAAACGGCGACGGTCTTCGGCCTTGTCGATCGCATCGGCGGTCGCGCCGATCATGGTAACGCCGAACTCGGCCAGTACGCCCTGACGTTCCAGCTCCAGCGCGCAGTTCAGCGCCGTCTGGCCGCCCATGGTCGGCAGCACCGCATCCGGGCGCTCTTTTTCGATGATCTTGCGCACCACTTCCCAGTGGATCGGCTCGATATAGGTCGCATCAGCCATTTCCGGGTCGGTCATGATGGTCGCCGGGTTGGAGTTGACCAGAATGACGCGGTAACCCTCTTCGCGCAGCGCTTTACACGCCTGGGCACCCGAGTAGTCGAACTCACACGCCTGGCCGATAACGATCGGGCCAGCGCCGAGGATCAGGATGCTTTTTATGTCTGTACGTTTTGGCATTTTTTACTGCTCCTGATTATTTGGCGTTAGAACGGTAAGTCTCAATCAGTTCGATGAAGTGATCGAACAGCGGCGCGGCATCGTGCGGGCCTGGGCTGGCTTCCGGGTGACCCTGGAAGCTGAACGCTGCTTTGTCGGTGCGGTGAATGCCCTGCACCGTGTGGTCGAACAGCGATTTGTGCGTGACGCGCAGGTTCGCCGGCAGGTTGTTTTCATCGACGGCGAAGCCGTGGTTCTGCGCGGTGATCATCACGGTGTTGTTGTCCAGATCCTTCACCGGGTGGTTGCCGCCGTGGTGGCCGAGTTTCATCTTCATGGTTTTCGCCCCGCTGGCCAGCGCCAGCAGCTGGTGGCCCAGGCAGATGCCGAACACCGGAATGTCGGTTTCCAGGAACTGTTTGATGGCGGCGATGGCGTAGTCGCACGGCTCCGGGTCGCCCGGGCCGTTGGACAGGAAGATGCCGTCCGGATTCATTTTCAGCACCTCGTCGGCCGGGGTCTGCGCCGGCACCACGGTCAGGCGGCAGCCGCGATCCACCAGCATGCGCAGGATGTTGCGCTTGGCGCCGTAGTCGTAAGCCACCACGTGGAACGGCAGTTCCGCGGCGGTTTTGGCTTCAGGCAGGTCACCTTCAAGCGTCCAGCTGCCTTGCTGCCAGCTGTAGGCCTCTTGGGTGGTGACCTCTTTCGCCAGATCCATACCCTTCAACCCCGGGAAACCTTGCGCCTTGGCCAGGGCCAGCGCGGCGTCCGGCGAGTCGGCGGCGATGATGCAGCCGTTCTGGGCGCCCTTCTCGCGCAGCAGGCGGGTTAATTTACGGGTATCGATATCGGCGATTGCCACGATGTTGTGACGCTTGAGGTAGTCGGACAGGCTTTCTTCGTTGCGGTAGTTGCTGGCGATCAGCGGGAGGTCACGAATGACGAGGCCTTGGGCGTGTACTGCGGAGGATTCTTCGTCGGAAGCATTGGTGCCGACATTGCCGATATGAGGATAAGTAAGAGTAACGATCTGGCGGGAATAGGAAGGATCAGTGAGGATTTCTTGATAACCGGTCATCGACGTATTGAAGACCACTTCCCCCACTGCCGTTCCCTCTGCCCCGATGGCCCGACCGTGGAATTGGGTTCCGTCTTCCAGAACCAATAGCGCTGACTTTATCAAAACATCCTCCGAGGAATAATCAATCACAATATTTGCATATTAATTCAGATATCGCGATCTAAATCAATGCAAAAACCGTCCGCGAGGCCAATTTTTGGCAAATTGGGCGCATTTTAATGATGAGTGCTCGGCTTGTCTACCCAAACTGCCGTTTTTTGTTTTATTTTTGCAGTTCTCGGCGCTCATGCGGCTTGAGCGGCGATAAAAACACAGAAAACCGGGGCTGGAAAACGGTTGCGGGAAAGAATGACGGGAAACGGTGCCAGAATGGGCTCAAAAAGACGCTAAAATGAGACTCAGCGGATAAAAACGGGACGATCAGCAAGATAAACACCAACAAATAACAATCAAAACAACAAAGTCTTACCAAAGCCTCATTTTTCATGTTAAAAAAAAGGACAATAAAATTATTGTCCGATTATCATAGAATTATGATCAATACAACCACATCACGATGGTATGCAAATCAATTATAATTGGTCAAGATTCAACACATCTCGCATATCAAACAGACCTTTATCCCGGTTATGCAACCAGCTAGCCGCGCGCACCGCGCCGCTGGCAAAAGTCATCCGGCTGGAGGCCTTATGGGTGATTTCCACCCGTTCACCGATGTCGGCGAACATCGCGGTGTGTTCGCCGACGATGTCGCCGGCGCGAATGGTGGCAAAGCCGATGCTTTTCGGATCGCGTTCGCCGGTATGGCCTTCGCGCGCATAGACCGCGCAGTTTTTCAGGTCGCGCCCCAACGCGCCGGCGATCGCTTCGCCCATGGCCAGCGCCGTGCCCGACGGCGCATCCACTTTGTGCCGGTGGTGCGCCTCGACGATTTCGATATCGCTATAGTCGCCCATTACCTGCGCGGCCTTCTCCAGCAATTTCAGCACCAGGTTGACGCCGACGCTGAAGTTGGCGGCGAACACGATGCCGATATGCTGCGCCGCATCGCGGATCGCCTGTTTGCCGGCGTCATCGAAGCCGGTTGTGCCAATCACCATCGCCTTGTGGTGCGCCACGCAAAAATCCAGGTAGCCCCGGGTGCTCTCCGGGCGGGTAAAGTCGATCAAAACATCGAACTCGCTCGCCACCTTCTCCAGACTGTCGCTCACTTTGATACCCAGCGCGCCAATGCCCGCCAGTTCGCCGGCGTCGACGCCGACCAGGCTGGAGCCAGGACGCGACAGCGCCGCCCCCAATAACACGCCTTCCGCCTGCTGCACCGCCTGGATCAACTGACGGCCCATCCGGCCGCCGGCGCCCGCAATCGCAATGCGGATTTGTGAATCACTCATGCTTGCTCTCTTCTTGATTTGACGCCTATCCCATTAGGCTATCGATTCAGGGTAACCGCCCCGCTTCAGCGTCGCCAGAGGATTCATTTCATAATTAGAAAATTATGATATTCCCCCGTTCTCATCAGCGGCGCTGTCGTGAGATTAACATTCAACCGATTTGGCGGCCTGCGACGATTGTACATAATCATGCAGTTTCCATGGCAAAAAAATGCATAAAAAAGGCGCCGAAAACGGCGCCTTAGGAAGGGAGAACGGCGAGGTCAGGCGGTAATGGCCGCCACTTCGTTGGCGATCGCCGTCAGCGCGTCGTGGCGGGCATAATCCTCACGCACCAGCGCCGCGCGTTGGCGATAGATCGGCTGTTGCAGAATGCGCATCGCCGCCGCCAGGATCTGTTCGGCGGTCGGTGTGCTGGTATGCAGACTGATGCCGCAGCCGGCGGCCACCACGCGCGCGGCCGCCTCAAGCTTGTCCTCACCGGTACCGGCGACGATCAGCGGCACGCCGCTGTCCAGCGCAGCGTTGATCGAGCCGTAACCGCCGTTGGTGATCAGCAGCGCCGCCTCCGGCAGCCAGCGTTCGAAGGAGATAAATTCCCGCACTCTGGCATTGCCCGGCAGCGCGTCCATCAGCCCTTCCGTCGCCCGCCCGCCGGTGGTGGCCAGCACCCGCACCGGCAGATGCGCCAGCGCTTGCAGCGTCGGCACGATCAGCTGATGCAGATCGACATTGGCCAGCGTGCCCTGAGACACGATCACCAGCGGCCGACGATCGTCCGCCTCCCACAGCGTCTCTTCCGCCGCCGGCTGGCCGCCTCTGCGCAGCGGACCGACGAAGCGCACGCCGCTCGGCAGATCGTCACGCTCATATTCCAGCGCCGTGGTAGCCAGCTGCAGGAAACGCTCGCAGTCGCCGATCAGCGCGTCGGTGAACGGGCGATCCAGCGCCCGCCCGCCCGCCTGCACCAGCGCCGCATCGAAGCTCTGCTGTACTTCATCGAGCAGCACGCGCGTTTCTTCATCCACCAGCTGCTCACGGGTCAACGCCTGCGGCAGCAGCGCCGGCGGGATACGCGGGCCATAAAAAATAGCATCGCGCGAAGAATACGACAGCGGCGTGACGCCGATACCGAAGACCGGCGGCCGCTCGGCGGACTGCAGCAGCGGCAGCACGCCGTAGAAGCAGTTCTCCACCATCAGCAGATCGGTCTTTTCGGCAGCGATGGCCGCACGCAGTTGCCGATCCAGCAACGGGATCGGTGCGGCGAAGAAATCCTTCAGCGCCAGCGCCATCTGCGCATTGCCCGGCGGCAGCGCGGCGCGCGCCGGAAAGTGCTCTTCCAGGTGGCGATAATCGAAATCCACCTGCGCGTCGAATGGCACGAAGTTTGCCCCAGCCGCCTCAGCGCGTTCGCGAAACAGCGCGCCGGTCATCACTCGCACCTGATGCCCTTGGGTAATCAGGTGGCGAGCGATAGCCAACATCGGGTAGACGTGCCCCGGAGTGGCGACCGCCGCCATCAGTATCCTTGCCATAATGCTCCTTTACGCTTCTGCGTTGGCCGGCTTCAGCGCCAGATTGGCGCACACCGGGTTGCTCTGAATATGCACGCGCTGCAAATGACGCGCGGAACGGGCGGTAAAACCCTCACGGCCGTGCAGCAGCGAGAAGTTGTCCGCCACCACCACGTCGCCCTGCTGCCACTGATGGGCATAATAGTGACGCGGATCGTACAGGTGCTGCTGCAGAGTGTGATGGAACTGTTCCTGCTGTTGTTCCGGCACGCCGTGGTATTCCAGCGCATGCTGATTGAGGAATTTTTTCCCCTCCGTCGGCGGTTCATTGTAGCGCATGATCAACCCCCTGCCGTTCGGGTGCTGCACCACCAGTGGCGAACAGACTTCGCCGCCGTAATGCACCACCTGCTTGATGCGGTAGGTGATCGACACCGACAGCCACTGATCCAGCAGCACTTCGTCCGCATTGGCCAACAGCCGCGTGGTATCGACGAAGGTAGTGCACCCGCCTTCGTCCTGCGACGGCGCCGCCACGCAGTGGAACAGCTGGAACTCGGGGATGGTCGGCTTATACATGCCATCCCAATGCAGCGGGACGTAGCTGCTGTCGAAAATATGATCTTTGGCGTCCGGATGCTCCTTCACGTCCAGCACCGCACCGAACGGCCACATCATGATCTCGCCCCACTGCTCGGCGTAGCGAGTCAGGACTTCCGCCTCGCTGAAACCGGAGTCGAATCCACGCAGCACCAGCAAGTGATGTTCCTGCGCCAGCGCCCGCAGCGCCGCCACCGGCAGTTCGCCGATCTTTTGCCCCGGATGCTGCGGCGTCAGGATCGCGCCAAACGGGGTATTCGGTTGAATATGGCAATTAAGCGGTTGGTTGTTCATCGGTGATTCTCCTTGCATCGAATGTGCTGCTCACACGGCAACGTGCCGTCAAAAAAGCCCCCGCAGGATATCGGGGGCAAAAGCCCGCAGCGGCCTCAGGCCACCTGCGGTTGTTCGATCAGGTAATGGCTCGGCGTGCCGCGGATTTCCACCAGTTCGCCGTCCAGGCTCTGCGCGTCTTTACGCTTCATCAACACGAACTGGCCGTTCACGTTGGCCGCCACACCGTGCCACGGCGTCAGCCAGTCGTCTTTGGTCGGCATCATGTGGATGCCCATTTTCAGGCTGTCGACCGGCTGCGGGTGAATCGACAGGCGGATCGCCGCCGGAAAATGCTGCGCCAGCAGGTTGCCCCAGGCCCAGCTGCGTTGGATCACCCCGCAGGCGCGCTGCTTGGCGTCTTTCTGCAGCGCGGCGTTGGAACCGCTGTAGCCCGGCAGTTGGCTGTCTTCATACAGGAAACGCGTGATGGCGCGGTACAGCAAGAGGCCCTGTTCGTCCTGCATCAGCTGTTGCTTGATCGCCTCTTCCGATTCGGCGTAGCCCTCCACCAACAGCCGGCGCAGCAGATCGTAATCATCGGTATGCTCCGCCAGGCCTTTGACGTCGCCGAGGTTAAACACGCTCAGGTGCGTCGCGCCCACTTCATGCAGCAGGCTTTCAATCTCACGCTGATAGTGGTTGATCGCGTCGTCGCTGACGCGGATCAGATCGCCGAACACGTGGCCATCGGAGCAGATAACGATATGCGCCCCCGGCGGGTAATAGAGCTGAATGCGCTGGCACAGCGAGTTGAGGAAGATCAGCGACAGCCGCTCCGCCATGTCCGGCACCGCACCGATCACCTTGTTGGTGTTGGGCGACTTGGTGGGAAAGGCCGGCAGCACGAATTCGATACGTTGCTCGTTTTCGATGAATGCCCGAATGCGCGGCAATTGCACCTGAGTGACCCGCCGCTCTTCTTCGGCGATCGAGGTGTCGTCGCCGGGGAAACGGCGGCGGTATTGCAATAATTCACGTAGGATCTTTAACGATATTTCTTCTTTCTGAGCGCTGTCCACAATGAGCTCCTGTTGCGATGTGGCGCGGGTGTATTATTGATAAGCGCAATAAGATTTATCAAAAAGAGAAAAAATCCCTGCAAAATAATAATCAGCCCGGCGTTTATATGCTTCAGGCAATATAGAAGAGATGGTGCTATATTATTAGCCCGTATAATTCACAATCTTGGTTAAGTTGTGCTTAACAAACTATGAGCAATATTTTAAAACGCATGGCCATTTTCTCAAAAGTGGTCGATTGCGGCGCATTCAGCATGGCGGCAAAAGAATTGGGCATGACGACCTCCGCCGTCAGCCAACATATTCGTCAGCTGGAGGAGCATCTGGGCATTCAATTACTGCTGCGATCGACGCGTTCATTGAGTCTGACCGAAGCAGGATTGTGTTTTTATGAGGATTGCCTGCTGATGATCCACGCCGCCGAACGTGGCCAACAACGGATCGCCGCATTGCGCGGCGAGCTGGTCGGCGAACTGCGCGTCGCCACCTCCACCGAATTCGCCACTCACTATCTGGTGCCGGCGCTGCAAAGCTTTCTCGACGAGCATCCTCGGCTCACGCTGCGGCTGGAGATCCACGATGAGAAGATAGACCTGATCGCGCAACGCATCGATCTGGCGATACGCGGCGGCGTGCTGGCCGACTCCAGCTACGTTTCCACGCGGCTGGCGCGCTGCCGCGAAGTGTTGTGCGCCTCGCCGGCCTACCTGGCACACCACGGCGTGCCGGATTCGCCGCAGGCGCTGAGCCATCACCACTGGGTGACCTTTACGCCGCTCGGCAACCCGCAGTTTGTCCGTCTTATCCATCGCAACGGCGGTGAACACCGCATGCGCATGACCGGGCGTTTGTTCACCAACAGCGGTATGGCGATGAAGGAGTTGGCGCTGACCGGCAAGGGTATCATTCGCAATTTCTTCGCCAACGTTGAACGTGAATTGCGCAGCGGTGAATTGATTGAAATATTACCCGATTGGCGGTTACCGGAAATTAATTGCTATGCCATTATGCCGCGCAGGGAGATCCAGCCATTAAAAGTCAGACGGTTGCTGGAACATATGAAACTCTATTTGCAGGAGAAGGGATTAACCGCCGTAGAACATATTCGGCAGGAATAAAATAAGAAACATCTGCAACATCTATTATTGTAATTATTGTAATCACCTTGCCAACACCGGGCCCTATTTAGATTGCAGCCTAATGATATTCTTATTAATGACTTTTCGCCAGCCTATATAATTAATCACACCGATGTTACTTCAAATACTCAGAATAAATTTGACTTTAGTTAGCAGAAAATTTGAATATGCATGAAGTGTTATTTTTTTATGCGGCACGTTTTCCAAAAAAAACGGGAAGCCTAAGCTCCCCGTTGTCATCCACCGGCGTATGTCAGTCTATCTGCCGAACATCCACGCGCAGCTCTTTAGGCACTTCAAACACGATGTTCTCTTCACGCCCGCTGATTTCATGCACGTCCAGGCCCCCCAGCGCTTTCAGGCGAGAGATCACCTCCTGCACCAGCACGTCCGGCGCTGAGGCGCCGGCGGTAACGCCGATATTGCGCGCTTCGCTCAGCCAGCCTTCCTGAATATCCGCCGCCGAATCGATCAGATAAGCCGGTTTGCCGACGCGCTGCGCCAGTTCCGCCAGACGGTTGGAGTTGGAGGAGTTCTTCGACCCCACCACCAGCACCACGTCCGCATCGCCGGCCAGGTTACGCACCGCTTCCTGACGGTTGGTGGTGGCGTAACAAATATCATCCTTGCGCGGGCCGATAATGCTCGGGAAGCGCTGACGCAGCGCGTCGATCACGTCCGAGGTATCATCAACCGACAGCGTGGTCTGCGTCATGAAGCACAGGTTGTTTTCGTCTTTCACCTGCAGCTTCCACACGTCTTCCGGCGATTCGACCAGATACATGCCGCCCTTCGGGTTGCTGTACTGGCCCATGGTGCCTTCCACTTCCGGATGCCCGGCGTGGCCGATCAGGATCGCTTCGGTACCGCGGCGGCTGGCGCGCGCTACTTCCATATGCACCTTGGTCACCAGCGGGCAAGTGGCGTCGAACAGCATGGTCAGATCGCGCGCCTTGGCTTCGGCGCGCACCGCCTGAGAAACGCCGTGCGCCGAGAAGATCAGGATAGAGCCGTCCGGCACCTCGGCGATCTCTTCGATAAACACGGCGCCGCGCTCACGCAGACTGTCGACCACGTAGCGGTTGTGCACCACTTCATGCCGCACGTAGATCGGCGCGCCATACAATTCCAGCGCGCGTTCCACGATGCTGATCGCACGATCAACCCCGGCGCAGAAGCCGCGCGGGTTAGCCAGCAATATTTGCATGCGTCTCCTCCTGCTGCGGATCGATCTCCAGTACTTCAATATCGAAGGTCACCGGATGGCCCGCCAGCGGATGGTTGAAATCAACGGTGATTGAATCCTCCGCCACCGCGCGCACCACGCCGGGCATTTCACTGCCGTCGATGGCGGTAAACAGCATGATGGTGCCCACGTCCGGCACGCCGGTTTCCGCGAAGTCGCGGCGCGAGAAGAACTGGACCAAATCCGGGTTCTCCGCGCCGAACGCCGCTTCCGGCTGCAGGGTAAAGGCGCACTTGTCGCCCGCGCGCAGGCCGAGCAGTTGCGCTTCCAGCGGCGCCGACAGGCTGCCGTCACCCAGGCGGAACAGCGCCGGCTTGCCGCTGTTGCGGGTGGATTCGGCGGTCGAACCGTCTTCCAGTTTCAGCGTAAAGTGAACCAGCACCGCGCTGTCACTGATAACCTGAGCCGTCATATTACTCACCTTTACTCTTTGCGCCTTTGTTCGCCGGCGACAGGAAACCTTCCAGCACGATCATCGCCGCGCCCACGCAGATAAAGCTGTCCGCCAGATTGAAGGTCGGGTAGTGCCAGTCACCGACGTAGAAGTCGATGAAATCGACCACGAAACCGTGCCACAGGCGATCGAACAGATTGCCCAGCGCCCCGCCGATAATAAAGGCATAGGCGATGTTGTTCAGCTTCTGCTGCGCCGCGCTGCGGTACATCATCACCAGCAGCACCGCAACGATGGCGATGGCGATGCCGGCGAAGAACCAGCGCTGCCAGCCGCCATGGTCGGCGAGGAAGCTAAACGCAGCGCCGTAGTTGCGCGCGTAAAACAGGTTGAACGACGGGATCAACGGCTGGGACTGGCCCAGCGTAAAGTTAGCGAGGATCCACTGCTTGCTGCCGAAATCCAGCGCCAGCACCGCCACCACAACCCACAGCCAACGCAGGCCGGTCGAACAAATTGATTTACTCATCAGGCGCGAATTCTCAGGCAAAGTTACGCTTCTCGCCGTCACCGGCGACGTTGCTCACACAGCGGCCGCAGATATCTGCGTGCTCCGCCACCAGGCCGATATCGGTGGTGTAATGCCAGCAGCGCGGGCACTTCTCACCCGGCGCCGTGCTGAAGGCGATCTTCAGCCCTTTCAGCAGCTCAGAAGCCTGCGCGTCGGCCGGCGCATCCGCCAATGGCGCAACGCTTGCCGCAGAGGTCAGCAGCACAAAGCGCAGCTCATCCTGCAGGCTGTTCAGGCGTGCCGCCAGCTCGCTGTCGGCATACAGCGTCACCGCCGCTTCCAGCGAACCGCCGAGGCGTTTGTCGGCACGCGCCTGCTCCAGCACCTTGTTCACTTCACCGCGCACTTTCAGCAGCTCGGCCCAGAAAGCGTCGTTCATCGGCTCGCCTTCCGCCAGCCCGAACAGGCCGTCGTACCACTCTTCGGTGAACACGTACTGCGCGCGTTTGCCCGGCATGAAGCCCCAGATCTCGTCCGCAGTGAACGACATGATCGGCGCCATCCAGCGCACCAACGCTTCCACGATGTGATACAGCGCGGTCTGGCAGCTGCGACGAGCGACGCTGTCGCTCTTCGCGGTGTACTGACGATCCTTGATGATATCCAGGTAGAAGGAGCCCATCTCGACCGAGCAGAACTGCATCAGACGCTGCACCACTTCGTGGAAATCGTAGTTGGCGTAAGCCTGTTCGATATCCTGCTGCGCAGCCAGCGCACGGCCGACCGCCCAGCGATCCAACACCACCATGTCTTCCGGCGCCACGCAATCGGTGCTCGGCTCGAACCCGTTCAGGTTGGCCAGCAGGAAGCGCGCGGTGTTGCGGATGCGGCGATAGGAGTCGGCGGAACGCTTGAGGATCTCGTCGGAGACCGCGATCTCGCCGGTGTAATCGGTCGATGCCACCCACAGACGCAGGATGTCGCCGCCCAGCTTGTTCATCACGTCCTGCGGGCTGACGGTGTTGCCGATCGACTTGGACATCTTGCGGCCCTGGCCATCGACGGTGAAGCCGTGAGTCAGCACTTCTTTATAAGGCGCCTTGCCTTTCATCGCGGTGGAGATCATCAGCGATGACATGAACCAGCCGCGGTGTTGGTCGGAGCCTTCCAGATACATGTCGGCGCTGTGGCCCTGGAACTCAGGACGCACGTCAACCACAGAGGCATGGGTGGAACCGGAATCGAACCACACGTCCAGCGTATCCGGCACTTTCACGTAGTCGGCGGCTTCCGCGCCGAGGATGTCGGCCGCGTCCAGATCCCACCAGGCCTGAATGCCGTCTTGCTCGACGCGCTTGGCCACTTCTTCCATCAGCTCAACGGTGCGCGGGTGCAGCTGCTCGGTTTCTTTGTGCACGAACAGCGACATCGGCACGCCCCAAGTGCGCTGACGCGAGATGCACCAGTCCGGACGATTGGCTACCATCATTTCGATGCGCGCCTGGCCCCAATCCGGGATCCACTGCACGCCTTTGATCTCTTCCAGCGACTGCTGACGCAAGCCTTTCTGATCCATGCTGACGAACCATTGCGGCGTAGCGCGGAAGATGATCGGCGTCTTGTGGCGCCAGCAGCACGGATAGCTGTGCAGGAACTTCTCGACGTGCAGCAGCGCGCCTTTCTCACGCAGCAGGTCGACGATCAGATCGTTGGCCTTGAAGACGAACTTGCCGTCCAGCAGCGGGTAGGTGCCGGTCAGGTAGCAGCCGTTTGGCCCTACCGGGTTGGCCACTTCCAGGCCGTATTTCTGGCCGATCACGAAGTCGTCCGGGCCGTGGCCTGGCGCGGTGTGCACCGCACCGGTACCGGCGTCCAGCGTTACGTGCTCGCCGAGGATCGCCGGCACGTCGAAGTCCATGAACGGGTGTTTGAAGCGCAGCAGCTCCAGATCGGCGCCTTTGCAGCTGCCCAGCACCGTCCATTCGGTGATGCCGGCGCGTTTCATCACGCTTTCCACCAGCTCGGCCGCCAGGATCAGGCACTGGCCGTCAACCTGCACCAGTTGATAGGTGAAGTCGGGGTGCAGCGAGATCGCGCGGTTGGCCGGCAGGGTCCACGGGGTGGTGGTCCAGATAACCAGAGAGATGGCGCCGCTGAAGTGGCTCACGCCGAACTTGGCCGCCACGGCAGCCGCGTCGGCCGCATGGAAGCTCACGTCGATCGACGGCGAAGTCTTGTCGTAGTACTCCACTTCCGCTTCCGCCAGCGACGATCCGCAGTCAGTGCACCAGTGAACCGGCTTGGCGCCTTTCAGCAGGTGGCCGTTGCTGATGATCTTGCCCAGCGCGCGGATGATGTTGGCTTCGGTTTTGAAGTCCATCGTCAGGTATGGACGATCCCAGTCGCCCAGCACGCCCAGGCGGATGAAGTCCTTCTTCTGGCCTTCAACCTGCTCGGCCGCGTACTCGCGGCACTTCTGGCGAAACTCGGCCGCCGTCAGCTTCTCGCCCGGCTTGCCGTACAGCTGTTCAACCTTCAGTTCGATCGGCAGGCCGTGGCAGTCCCAGCCCGGCACATAAGGCGAGTCGAAGCCGGCCATCCCTTTCGACTTGATGATAATGTCTTTGAGAATCTTGTTAACCGAGTGACCAATATGAATGCTGCCGTTCGCATACGGAGGACCGTCATGCAAAATGAAGGTTTTTTTGCCCTTTTTGGCAGTACGAATAATCCCGTACAGATCCTGTTCATACCAACGTTGCAGCATGCCAGGCTCGCGCTTGGCGAGATCGCCGCGCATCGGGAACCCTGTTTCCGGCAAGTTCAGGGTATTCTTGTAGTCACTCATGAGATTCTCGTTTCCGTTTTCGGCTATTTACCCGTCACACTTCAAGCTGCATCTTTGTCGGCCGCCCTTTCTTACCCGAATCACTTGCCAGTGCAAGCTCATCGGGGTTCGCGCGGTTGCCGCCGCGATGCAACTCGAATTGTTTAGGGTAAACGATTAAACCAGTGTTTTTAACCCGAAGAACTTCCGGGCCGTCACCACATCATTGGCGATTTGCTGCTTCAGGGCATCGAGCGAAGCAAACCGTTGTTCATTGCGCAATTTTGCGCGAAGCACCACCTCAATATGGCGCCCATAAAGATCCATTGTGACATCCAGCAGATGCACTTCCAGCTGCTGGCGCACGCCGGCGACGGTCGGGCGCGTACCGATATTGGCCACGCCCGGCAGCGGCTGCGGCCCCAGGCCGTACACCTCCACCGCATACACCCCTTTCACCGGCGCCACCAGGCGCTTGAGCGGCAGGTTGGCGGTCGGAAAGCCGATGGTGCGGCCCAGTTCATCGCCGTGCACCACGCGCCCGGAAATGCTGTACCGGTGGCCCAGCAAGGTCTCCGCCAACGGCAGATCGTCCTCGCTCAGCGCGGTGCGGATCGCGGTGCTGCTGATGCGCCGATCGCCTTCGCGGAAGGTCGGGGTGCTAACCACTTCGAAGCCGTACTCTTTTCCGGCCTGCTGCAATAGCGGGAAATCGCCCTGGCGCCCGGCGCCAAAGCGAAAATCATCCCCAACCATCAGGAATTTGACGCCCAGTTTTTCCACCAGCAGCTCGGCGACGAACGCCTGTGCGGTGTTGGCGGCAAAACGCGGATCGAACTTGACGCACAGCAGGTAATCGACGCCCGCCTGCGCCAGGTAGTTGGCCTTGTCGCGCAAGCGCGTCAAGCGGGCCGGCGCCTTGTCTGCGGCGAACATCTCCAGCGGCTGCGGCTCAAAGATCATGACCATCACCGGCAGCCCGAGGCGTTGCCCTTCTTGCTTCAACTGCTCCAGCAACGCCTGATGACCGCGATGCACGCCGTCGAAGTTGCCGATGGTGAGCACGCAACCATGGTGGCGCGCCCGGATATTGTGAATGCCGCGAATTAGCTCCATAGCTGGCTCAAAACAGTGGAAATCGGCGGATTATACCTTGTACAGCCGGTAAGGTTAACCCGCGATTGGTGCCTTTATGTAATAGACATACCATACCGGAGATAATCTGTGCGTGAAACGGCTTCGCCGCAGTTTATCCGGCGCCGCCGGGCCGATTCTCGACCGTGGCCAACGGCTTGCATCCGCCGCGGCAAAACATTGGCGAATTTTCTCGCGAAACACTGTATTCCCAAGAGCGAAGCTGGTAAAATCCTGCGCCATCACAACGTAGCGAGTGCCGCCTGTACAAACGGCGCTTATTTGCACAAATCCATTGACAAACGAAGGCTAAAAGGGCATATTCCTCGGCCTTTGAATTGTCCTCAATAGAATATATTTGGGAGTTGGACCTTGGCTAATATCAAATCAGCTAAGAAACGCGCCGTACAGTCTGAGAAACGCCGCAAGCATAACGCTAGCCGTCGCTCAATGGTGCGTACCTTCATCAAGAAGGTAGACGCAGCTATCGCAGCTGGCGACAAAGAAGCAGCACAAACTGCATTCCTGGTAATGCAGCCACTGGTGGACCGTCAGGCAGCTAAAGGCCTGATCCACAAAAACAAAGCAGCGCGTCATAAGTCAAACCTGACTGCACGCATCAACGCAATGCAATAAGCATTTCGTTATCTGCTTGATAAAAAAACCGGCTCAGGCCGGTTTTTTTACGCCCTGCGTTCAGTGAACCGCTAGCAGGAAAACAGCGCCGAGAAGTCTTTGTTGCATACGCGCTGCACCGCCGGATGCTGGATCATGCGCTCGGCAAAGATGATGTAATACTCCTCCTGCACGCTGTCAATGCGCCCAATCTCCACCACGTTGTCATCGTTGTAGGTATCCTGCGCATACAGCGTCGGCGCCACGAAGATCGCATTGTGGTACATGCCGAAGGCCTTCATCAGCGCCGCATCGTCGAACTCGCCCAAAATCTCCACCTGAATGCCCTGCGTATTGAACCAGTTGAGCAGCTTGCGCCCCAGCATCGAGCGGCGGCCGGGGATCAGCAGTTTGCGCTGCTCCAGACAAGCCGGGAACGGCAGCTCCGGCGCCGGCTGGCGACAGAAGAAGCTGATGCCGCACTCGCCCAGCTTCAGCGAGAACAACCCTTCCTGCTGGCTGGAGTCCACCGGGCAATCCGACAGGATCATATCCAGCTTGTGCTGGCTGAGCTGCTCCAACAGCATCTCGTGCGTCGATTCAAAACAGCGCAGGTGGATCTGTTCGTTGTCCACCACCACCGCCGTTTCCAACACCTGGCTGACCAGACGCTTCGACAGCGCGTCCGCCACGCCGACGTCGAACAGCAGGTTCGACTCTTTACGGTAGTTGACGATATCCAGCATTTCCTGGCTGAGCATAAACATCTTGTCGGCATAGCGGAACACCAACTGCCCCAACTCCGAAGGCACCAACCCGCGTCCCTGGCGTTTGAACAGCTTGCCGTCCAACCGCTCTTCCAGCGCTTTGATCTGGCCGGTGATGGTTTGCGGCGTCAAAAACAACGCTTCGGCGGCACCGACCACGGAACCGGCCTTGCAGACCTGCCAGAAATAGTAAAGGTGATTAAAGTTGATATGCGACATCCTCACGAGCGGCTCTCCTTAACAACGTTTCGCAGCGGCAAACGGTGTGCCGTGACGAGCGACAAACTTCCTTTCCCTGCTTCAGACAACGTATAGCCCCATTAGTCCCAACGAAGAACGGCCGAAGCTGCACATATTTTATACCGCGCAGCTCCGACCAGCCATTTTATTATGTGCCCTTACCGGGCACATTCAGGATTAACGCACGCGCGGCAACGCCAGACGCAGCAATCCATACCCTACCACCGCCGCCGCGGTGGAGCCCAACAGGATCCCCAAACGGGAATAGGTGCTGAGCGCCGCATCCGCATCGCCGAACGCCAGCGAGGCGATGAAAATCGACATGGTGAAACCAATACCACACAGCACCGAAACGGCAAACACCTGTTTGAAACCGATCCCCTCAGGCAAGCGAGCGATGCCCATTTTCACCGCCAGCAAGCTGAAGAGGAAAATCCCCAGCGGCTTACCGATAAACAAGCCGGCCGCAATCCCTACCGGCAGCAGCGACGTCAATCCTTCCAGCGATACGCCCTGCAAAGAAACCCCGGCGTTGGCGAATGCAAACAGCGGCAGGATCATAAACGCGACCCAAGGGTGCAGTTCATGCTCCAGCGTTTCCGATGGCGACGGCCCCTTCTTGACGTTCAGCGGGATCATAAAGCCGACGATCACCCCGGCCAGCGTCGCGTGCACCCCGGACTTGAGTATCGCGACCCACAACACCAGGCCGACCATCATATACAGCGAGGTTTTACCCACGCCACGCCAGTTCATCACCGCCAGCAGCACCGTCGCCGCCGCCGCTACGCCCAGCGCCACCATCGACACTTCGTGGGTGTAGAACAGCGCGATGATGATAATCACGCCCAGGTCATCGATAATCGCCAACGCCAGCAGGAACACTTTCAGGCTGGTCGGCACGCGGTTGCCCAGCAGCGCCATTACGCCCAGCGCGAAGGCGATATCGGTCGCGGCCGGGATCGCCCAGCCCTGGCGGGTGACTTCATCCGCGCCGTTGAACAGCAAGTAAATCAGCGCCGGTGCCAACATGCCGCCCAGCGCGGCGATCGCCGGAAATACCGCTTTGTCGCGCCCGGACAGCGAGCCTTGCATCAGCTCGCGCTTGACCTCGAGCCCCACCACCAGGAAGAAGATGGCCATCAGGCCGTCGTTGATCCACAGCAGCAGCGGCTTGGCGATCTCCAGCGAAGCAATCTTCACCATCACCGGCAGGTTAAGGAATGCCTGATAGATCCCCTGCGCCGGGGTGTTGGCCATGATCAGGGCGACGATCGCCGCCGCGATCAGAATGATGCCGCCCGCGGCTTCCTGACGTAAAAATTGACGAATGATGTTGGTCACAGTACGTCTCTCCAAATCTGTGCAGGACGTAGCGCCCTGCGAACCACAGTCATGAAGTGAGTATAGAGGGCGTTTTAGTTCGAAAAAATAAGTTTATAAATGCTAAATAACTCGAAAAAACCGATCAAAAGCACGAGTAAATCACATTATTATTAGGGAATTAGCGTTGTGGCGAGTAAATAAAAACCCCGGGACAGGCGCCCGGGGTTCCAACATAAACCAACAGAAACAGCAGGTTAGCGAGTCAGGTCATCAAAGAACTTTTTCACTCCGTCGAAGAAGCTCTTCGAACGCGGGCTGTTCTTGTCGCCGGATGGGCCGCCCAAGCTCTCTTCCAACTCACGCAGCAGCTGCTTCTGCTTGTCGTTCAGATTGACCGGGGTTTCCACCACTACGCGGCACAGCAGGTCGCCCTGACTGCCGCCACGCACCGATTTCACACCCTTGCCGCGCATGCGGAACAGCTTGCCGGTTTGGGTCTCCGAAGGCACCTTCAGTTTTACCCGGCCGTCCAGCGTCGGCACTTCGATCTCGCCGCCCAGCGCCGCCATGGCGAAGTTGATCGGCACTTCACAGTACAGGTTGTTGCCTTCGCGCTCGAAGATCGGGTGCGCCTTCACCTGCACCTGAACGTACAGATCGCCCGCCGGTGCGCCGTGCTCGCCGGCTTCGCCTTCACCCGCCAGGCGGATGCGGTCGCCGGTATCGACGCCGGCCGGAATTTTCACCGACAGCGTTTTGGATTTTTCTACCCGGCCGTGGCCATGGCACTTGTTGCACGGATCTTTGATGATCTGACCGCGGCCATGGCAGTGCGGACACGCCTGCTGCACGGTGAAGAAGCCCTGACGCATCTGCACCTGTCCCTGGCCGTGACAGGTTGGGCAGGTGACCGGCGAGCTGCCCGGCTTGGCGCCGCTGCCGTGGCAGACGTCGCACTCTTCCAGCGTCGGGATGCGGATCTCTTTGGTGACGCCACGTACCGCTTCCTCGAGGGTCAGCTCCATGTTATAGCGCAGATCGGAACCGCGGCTGGCACGCTGACGGCGGCCTCCGCCGAAGATGTCGCCAAACACGTCGCCAAAGATATCGCTGAAGTCGGCGCCGCCGCCAAAGCCGCCGCCGCCCATGCCGCCCTGTTCAAAGGCCGCGTGCCCGTACTGATCGTAGGCTGCGCGTTTCTGGTCGTCGGTCAGGACTTCGTAAGCTTCTTTAACTTCTTTAAACTTGGTTTCGGCGTCTTGCTCCTGGTTGCGGTCAGGATGGTATTTCATCGCCAGGCGTTTGTACGCCTTTTTGATCTCACGTTCATCCGCCGTCTTGCTGACGCCGAGAATCTCGTAATAGTCTTTCTTCGCCATTCTTTCGCTTACCCTTAACATGCGTGCACGGGCGCAGAGTTGCCTCGACGCCCGTGCTGGTTTCCGGGAGCGGCACCTCGGCCGCCCCGTGCCCGCTTAAGGGCGATTATTTTTTGTCTTTAACTTCTTCAAACTCGGCATCAACCACGTCGTCGTCTTTCTGCGCCGCGTTGTCCGCGCCGGCGTCAGCACCCTGCTGAGCCTGCTGCGCCTGAGCCATTTCCAGCAGTTTGCCGGAAACCTGCACCAGAGCCTGAGTCTTCGTTTCGATCTCGGCTTTATCTTCGCCTTTCACCGCTGCTTCCAGATCTTTCAGCGCCGCTTCGATCGCCGTTTTATCTTCCGCCGGCAGTTTGTCGCCCGCTTCTTCCAGCTGCTTGCGAGTGCCGTGGATCAGGTGATCCGCCTGGTTACGCGTCTGTACCAGCTCTTCGAACTTGCGGTCAGCTTCAGCGTTCAGCTCGGCATCGCGCACCATTTTCTGGATTTCGTCTTCGTTCAGGCCAGAAGATGCCTTGATGGTGATCTTCTGCTCACGACCGGTGTTCTTGTCTTTGGCAGACACGTGCAGGATGCCGTCGGCATCGATATCGAAGGTCACTTCGATCTGCGCCATGCCGCGCGGTGCCGCCTGAATGCCGTCCAGGTTGAACTGGCCCAGAGATTTGTTATCGCTGGCGCGCTTACGCTCACCCTGCAGCACGTGGATGGTTACTGCAGACTGGTTGTCTTCCGCAGTAGAGAACACCTGGCTGTGCTTGGTCGGGATTGTGGTGTTTTTGGTGATCAGCGGCGTCATCACGCTGCCCATGGTTTCGATACCCAGCGACAGCGGGGTCACGTCCAGCAGCAGAACGTCCTTCACATCACCGGCCAACACGCCGCCCTGTACCGCAGCGCCTACGGCAACCGCTTCGTCCGGGTTCACATCTTTACGCGGTTCTTTGCCGAAGAAGTCTGCGACTTTCTTCTGCACCATTGGCATACGGGTCTGGCCGCCCACCAGGATCACGTCCTGAATGTCGGAAACCGACAGGCCTGCGTCTTTCAGCGCCACTTTCAGCGGCTCGATAGAGCGCGCAACCAGATCTTCAACCAGCGACTCGAGTTTGGCGCGAGTCACTTTGATGTTCATGTGTTTTGGACCGGTCGCGTCTGCAGTGATGTACGGCAGGTTAACGTCGGTCTGCTGAGCAGAAGACAGCTCAATCTTCGCTTTCTCAGCGGCTTCTTTCAGACGCTGCATCGCCAGCGGATCGTTGCGCAGATCGATACCCTGATCTTTCTTGAACTCTTCCACCAGGTAGTTGATCAGACGGCTGTCGAAGTCTTCACCACCCAGGTGGGTGTCACCGTTGGTCGCCAGCACTTCGAAGGTTTTTTCGCCGTCAACGTCGTCGATTTCGATGATGGAGATATCGAAAGTACCGCCGCCCAGGTCATAAACCGCGATAGTGCGGTTGCCGACTTCTTTGTCCAGGCCGTAGGCCAGGGCTGCAGCGGTCGGTTCGTTGATGATGCGCTTGACTTCCAGACCCGCGATGCGGCCGGCGTCTTTGGTCGCCTGACGCTGGGCGTCGTTGAAGTAAGCCGGTACGGTGATAACCGCTTCAGTTACCGGTTCGCCCAGGTAATCTTCCGCCGTTTTCTTCATTTTTTTCAGCACTTCCGCAGAGATCTGCGGCGGAGCCATTTTCTGGCCTTTCACTTCCAGCCAGGCGTCGCCGTTGTCGGCTTCGACGATTTTGTACGGCATGATCGCTTTGTCGCGCTGCGCTTCTTCATCCTGGAAGCGGCGACCGATCAGGCGCTTGATGGCGAACAGGGTGTTTTCAGGGTTGGTCACTGCCTGACGCTTAGCCGGCTGGCCAACCAGAGTTTCACCGTCCTGGGTATATGCGATAATAGAAGGAGTGGTGCGGTCGCCCTCGGCGTTTTCCAGCACGCGTGCCTTGGCACCATCCATAATTGCTACGCAAGAGTTGGTCGTACCCAGGTCGATACCAATAATTTTGCCCATCTAAACGTCTCCACTAAAAAATTCATAATCAGTCAGGTTGCTAACCTATATGCGGGCGATTTTTTGCTTTTCAACTGCCCGATATCTCAGTGCGACCCGCGGTTAGCAACTGCGGTTGCAAATAAGATGGGGCCATCCAATCCGGCATCAAGGGGCAAGGCGAAAAAAATTTCTTTTTTTATCGTCATTCAGATCATTGTTTCCGGCTGCGGGGATCATTATGATGCGCGCGCTCTGGTGGAAAACTTCGATTTTTTGGCCATTCAGACCATTTATTATTTTACTTCGCTGTTTCCGTTAATTTTCTGTTATCGCAGAGGACTTATGCACACCAACAAGTTGGCGAATCCCGGCCCTCTCGGCCTGATGGGCTTCGGGATGACCACCGTCTTGCTGAACCTGCACAACGCGGGCTTTTTCCCACTGAACTCCGCCATCATCAGCATGGGGATTTTCTTCGGTGGCCTGGCCCAGATCCTGGCCGGTCTGCTGGAATACAAGAAAGGCAACACCTTCGGCATGACCGCGTTCACCGCCTACGGCAGCTTCTGGCTGAGCCTGGTCGGCCTGCTGCTGCTGCCACGTCTGGGCCTGGCTGAAGCCACCGAGGCGCACGTGCTGGGCATCTACCTGGCGCTGTGGGGCATCTTCACCCTGTTCATGTTCTTCGGCACCCTGGGCGCCAACCGCGTGCTGCAGTTTGTGTTCGCCAGCCTGACGCTGCTGTTCGCCCTGCTGGCCGTCGGCAACATCACCGGCAACCACGCGCTGCTGACCTTCGCCGGTTATGAGGGCATCATCTGCGGCGCCAGCGCCATCTACCTGGCGATGGCCGAAGTGCTCAACGAGCAATACGGTCGCACCGTGCTGCCGATTGGCGAGCCGGCCCCGGCCCGCGTCGCGGCCTCGCCGGTCACGGCGTAATCGCCCTTCCCTGACGAAAAGCCCTGCAATGCAGGGCTTTTTTTTAGCTGTAGGAATCGGCTCGCCGCTCCCCGGCTTCGCTGTTCAGATCGCGATGCAGGTAGACACCGAGCAACAGCCCGATGAGCGACAGCGCCAACACGTAGTAAGCGGGTGCTAACGGGGTCAATTTCATGATCAGCGTCACAAAAATAGGGGTTAAACCGCCAAAAATAGCGTATGAGACGTTATATGAGAACGAGATGCCGGTAAACCGCACTTCCGCCGGGAACGCCCGCACCATCACGTACGGCACGGCCCCCACCACGCCAACGCTGAACCCCACCAGGGCATAGCAGGCGAACAGCATTTCCGGGTGTACGCCCACCGTCTGATAGAACAGCCAGCTGCAGCCGGCCAGCAGCACACTGCCGACCACCAGCGTTTTGCTGGCGCCGAAGCGATCGGCCGACAAACCGGCGACGATGCAGCCGGCGATCAGCATGATGGTGGCGATGCTGTTGGCCTGCAGCGTCAAGGCCGGCGCAATGCCGAACTGTTTTTGCAGATAGGTCGGGGTCATCAGGATCACCACCACGATACCGGCGGAGAGCAGCCAGGTCAGCAGCATCGACACCGCCACTTCCCGTTTGTGGTTGAGCACCACCGATTTCAGCGGCAGCTCCTCGGCCAGCGCTTTACGCGCCCGCATTTCGATGAAGATCGGCGTTTCCTGCAGCCAGCGGCGCAGGTACATCGCCACCAGGCCGAACATGCCGCCCAACAGGAAAGGAATGCGCCAGCCGCCGCCGGCGATGCTCTGCGGGCTGAGCGTAGTATTGATCACCGTCGCCACCACCGACCCCAACAGGATGCCCACCGTCAGCCCGGCGGTCAGCGTGCCGCAGGCGAAGCCGATGCGCCGGCGCGGCACGTGTTCAGCGACGAAGACCCAGGCGCCCGGCACCTCACCGCCGATCGCCGCGCCCTGCAGTACGCGCATCAGCAGCAGCAACAGCGGCGCAGCGATGCCGATGCTGGCGTAGGTCGGCAGCAGGCCCATCGCCAGCGTCGGCAACGCCATCAGCAGAATACTCAGGGTAAACATCTTCTTGCGGCCAACCAGATCGCCGAAGTGTGCCATCACGATGCCACCCAGCGGGCGGGCCAGATAGCCGGCGGCAAAGATGCCGAAGGTTTGCACCAGCCGCAGCCACTCCGGCATGTCCGCCGGGAAGAACAGATCGCCGACCACGGCGGCGAAGAACACGAAGATGATGAAGTCGTAAAACTCCAGCGCACCGCCCAACGCGGCCAACGTCAGCGTTTTGTAGTCTTGCCGGTTCAGCCGGCGATTATTGTCGTGAGGCATAGGGCACCGTCGGTAAAGGCTGTAAAAATAAAAGCCGCAGGCTTTCTGTAAAAGAATCCTTACTATAGCGGCAAATTATTTTCACACCAGACGGGCTGAAGCCGATCTCGCAGAACGCTGAAATTTAGAGGTTTATCTCGCGACGCGCGCTCTTTGGCCGAAATGCTGCTACCACCGCGGCGTGCGTTTCGACGTAAGGCCCATCGAGCAGTTGAATGCAATAAGGCACGCTGGCGAAGATGCCGTGCACCACCGCATTGCCCTGCTCATCCTTTACCCCTTCCAGCGTTTCCTTGATCGACTTCGGCTGGCCGGGCAGGTTGATGATCAACGCCTGTTTGCGGATCGCCCCCACCTGGCGAGAAAGAATTGCCGTTGGCACATAGTGTAGGCTGATCTGACGCATTTGCTCGCCGAAGCCGGGCATCACGCGATCGGCGATCGCCAGCGTGGCATCGGGGGTGACATCGCGGCGCGCCGGCCCGGTGCCGCCGGTGGTCAGCACCAAATGGCAACCCATTTCGTCCACCAGTTCGCACAGCGTCTGTTCAATTTGCGTCTGCTCATCGGGGATCAACCGGGTTTCCAGCTTGAACGGCGTCGCCAGCGCGCCGCTCAGCCACTCTTCCAGCGCCGGGATGCCTTTATCCTGATAAACGCCGCCGGAAGCGCGGTCGGAAACGGAAACCAAACCAATACGTAAAATATCCATGCGTAACCTCTACAGCCTGATGGGGTCCGAACGGGTTCATCTCCCGTTCTGTTGTCATTGCCGAGAGTATAAGGGCTTCCCCCGCCGGCGGGTGCGTCAGGCATAAAAAAAGGTGGCCTAAGCCACCTTTTTACTGCGCGATCTGCGGGAATTACAGCAGGTCGGCGATCATTTTTTCCAGTTTGCCCTGGTCTACGGCGAACTTGCGGATACCGTCGGTCAGTTTCTCAACCGCCATCGGATCCTGGTTGTGCTGCCAGTAGAACTCAGGTTCGGTCAGTGCGGCAGGACGCGCCTTCACTTCACCGGTGTAAGACAGTTTGCGCTCCAGCGCGCCTTCGCTCTCCGCCAGCTCTTTCAGCAGCGCAGGGGCGATGGTCAGGCGGTCACAGCCGGCCAGTTCGATGATTTCGCCGACGTTACGGAAGCTGGCGCCCATCACCACGGTGTTGTAACCGTGCTGTTTGTAGTACTGGTAAATTTCGGTCACGGAGATCACGCCCGGATCTTCGTGCGGGGCGAACTCTTTCTTGTCGCCGTTGGCTTTGTACCAGTCGAGGATACGGCCGACGAACGGCGAGATCAGGTAAACGCCGGCTTCGGCACAGGCGCGAGCCTGAGCGAAGGAGAACAGCAGCGTCAGGTTACAGTTGATGCCTTCTTTCTCCAGCTGCTCCGCCGCGCGGATGCCCTGCCAGGTCGAGGCCAGTTTGATCAGAATGCGATCGTTGCTGATGCCGGCTTCGTTGTACAGTTTGATCAGGCGCTTGGCTTTGGCCACGCTGGCGACGGTGTCGTAAGACAGGCGTGCATCCACTTCGGTGGAGATGCGGCCCGGAACCAGTTTGAGGATTTCCAGACCGATGTTGACCGCCAGCTTGTCGGCGGCGTCGGCGATCTGCTGCTCGCGATCGCTGCTCTGGCCGCGCGCCCAGGCGATGGCTTCGTCAATCAGTTTGCGGTATTCAGGAATTTGGGCTGCATTGAGGATCAGCGAAGGGTTGGTTGTGGCGTCCTGCGGTTGATACAGCTTCATTGCCGCGATATCACCCGTATCTGCAACCACCGTGGTCAACTGGCGCAGGGAAGTTAATTTGTCGGTCATGTTGGCATTATCTCATCGTTTGTGCATGAACTTTTGGCATTGTTCAACCATGCCCTCCCTTGATAATAACATGCGCCAAGCCCGGTGCAAGGCTGGAAAACCGCGGCGCGCAAGCATCTGTTTTATCCCTGGGCGAGCAACCGTTTACGCCGATATCTTTCGCCATAACCGAGCGGATGGAAAGGCAATAACGTGCTATTGTCCGAATAAATTATGTTAAATTCGAAAAAATTGATGCAATCCGGCCGCTAATCTGCGAAAAATCTTAATCGACTGACGCCGGACCAATTCCAGCTAAGCTCTTGTAAAAAATAGGCCAATGTTTTTCACCTGCGGTGGATGCTGCAAGGTGCGCATTAAATTTCGATAAGAGGAGGGATCCCTTGACGGACCTGATGAACTTTATAAACAATATTTTGTGGGGGTCGGTGCTGATTTATCTGCTGCTCGGCACCGGCATCTACTTCACGTTGCGCACCCGCTTTATCCAGCTCCGCCACTTCAGCCACATGTTCTCGGTGTTGAAAAACAGCAATAAAAGCGACAGCGCCGGCATCTCCTCTTTCCAGGCGCTGTGCACCACGTTGGCGGCGCGCGTCGGCACCGGCAACCTGACCGGCGTCGCCATCGCCCTGACCGCCGGCGGCCCCGGCGCCATCTTCTGGATGTGGGTGGTGGCGTTTATCGGTATGGCCACTTCATTTGTCGAAAGCTCGCTGGCGCAGCTCTACAAAACCAAAGACGATAACGGCAACTACCGCGGCGGCCCGGCCTACTACATGGAAAAGGGCCTCGGCATGCGCTGGATGGGCGTGCTGTTCTCGATCTTCCTGATCATCGCGTTCGGTCTGGTGTTCAACGCCGTGCAGGCCAACTCCATCGCCCAGGCCTCCGCCGTCGCCTTCCATTTGCAGCCGCTGCACGTCGGCATCGGCCTGGTGCTGCTGAGCGGCGTGGTGATCTTTGGCGGCATCCGTTCCATCGCCAAAGTGGCCGAGCTGGTGGTGCCGCTGATGGCCGGCGCCTACCTGTTGTTGGCCCTCTGGGTGATTGGCCATAACATCGAACACATGCCGGCGATCCTGGCGCTGATCTTCAAAAGCGCCTTCGGCCTGCAGGAAGCCGCAGCCGGCGCCGTCGGTTACGGCATCTCCCAGGCGATGACCCAGGGCGTGCAGCGCGGCCTGTTCTCCAACGAAGCCGGCATGGGCTCGGCGCCCAACGCGGCGGCGTCCGCCTCGCCTTATCCGCCGCATCCGGCTTCGCAAGGCTACGTGCAAATGCTCGGGGTGTTTATCGATACCATCGTTATCTGCAGCGCCACTGCGGCGATCATCCTCTCTTCCGGCATACTCGATCAGCCGACCGACAGCATCAGCGGCATCGATCTGACCCAGCGCGCGCTGTCGACCGCCGTCGGCAGCTGGGGAGCGCCGTTCGTCGCCATCGCCATTTTCTTCTTCGCCTTCACCTCGATCATCGCCAACTATGCCTATGCCGAGAGCAACCTGGTGTTCCTCGAGCACAACCATCCGGGTGGCCTGCTGATTTTCCGCTGCGTGGCGTTGGGCATGGTGATGTTCGGCGCGCTGGCGGAGCTGCCGCTGGTGTGGAAAATGGCGGATACCTCCATGGCGCTGATGGCAATCACCAACCTGACGGCGATCCTGCTGCTGTCGCGGGTGGCGCTGAAGCTGGCCGACGATTACCATCGCCAACGCCGCCTGGGCAAGCTGCCGACCTTCGACGCCAACCGTTATCCGGAGCTGAAGTCGCAGCTGGAGCCGGGCGTGTGGGACGACCAAAAGCCGCCGCGCTGAGTTTTCCGGGGCGCGTGCAATACGCGCCCCTGCCTATTGGACCGATTGCCCCTTTTTCCCGCGCTTTTTGCTACAGTATCCGCACTTGGATAAACAGGATCTGGCCATGCTCGTTATTATTTCCCCTGCAAAAACTCTCGATTACGACAGCCCGCTGGCGACAGAACGCTTCACGCAGCCCGAACTGCTGGACAAGTCGAAACAGCTGATCAAAATTTGCCGCGAGCTGACGCCGGCGCAAATCGCCAGCCTGATGAGCATCAGCGACAAGCTGGCCGGGCTGAACGCCGCGCGCTTTAGCGAGTGGCAGCCGAAATTTACCCCGGACAATGCCCGTCAGGCGCTGCTGGCGTTCAAGGGCGACGTTTACACCGGCCTGCAGGCGCAGGATTTCAACGAGGCTGACTTCGATTTTGCCCAGCAGCATCTGCGCATGCTGTCCGGCCTGTATGGCGTGCTGCGCCCGCTCGATCTGATGATGCCGTACCGGCTGGAGATGGGCATCAAGCTGGAAAACCCGAAAGGCAAAGACCTGTACAGCTTCTGGGGGGATAAAGTCACCCAAAAACTCAACGAAGCGCTGGAGCAACAGGGCGACGACGTGGTGGTCAACCTGGCGTCCGACGAGTATTTCAAGGCGGTGAAACCGGCCAAACTGCACGGCGCGCTGATCAAACCGATCTTCCTCGACGAGAAGAACGGCAAGTACAAGGTCATCAGCTTCTACGCCAAGAAAGCGCGCGGGTTGATGAGCCGCTTTATCATCAAGAACCGCCTGACGCGCAGCGAGCAGCTGGTGGACTTCAACCTGGAAGGCTACGTCTTCGACGAAGCCGCCTCGCAGGGCAATGAACTGGTGTTCAAACGCCCGGAGCAGGCATAAAAAAAAGCCGTCGCAAGACGGCTTTTCGCATTCTAGCCTGCCGAACCTCAGGCTGGCAGCCCCATCAGGAACTTGCGCAGCTCACCGAAGCCGGCCGGCAGCGTGTGCGACAGCAGCGGCAGATCGGCCCGCAGCGCCAGCGCTTTCGGCAACGGCAGTGCCTGGCCGAGGATCGCTTCTACGCTCTCTTTGAACTTGGCCGGATGCGCGGTGCCAAGGAACAGACCGAACTCCCCTTCCTGCAGCTGATCGCGCAGCGCGCGATAGGCAATAGCCGCGTGCGGTTCGGAGAGATAGCCCAGTTCGGCCAGTTCACGCATCGTTTCCTTGGTGGTCTCATCGCTGACGGCCGCGTGGCCCAGCTCTTTCAGCTGCCAGACCTTACGACGGAACAGCTCTTCCACGCGCGGCCAGTTGTTTGGCTGGCTGACGTCCATGGCGTTGGACAGCGTCGCGACCGTGGCGTGCGGCTGCCACTGGCCGCTGGTCAGGAAGCGCGGCACGGTGTCGTTGGCGTTGGTGGCGGCGATAAAACGCTTCACCGGCAGACCCAGCGACTTGGCCAGCAGCCCGGCAGTCAGATCGCCGAAGTTGCCGCTCGGCACTGAAATCACCAGCTGATTGCGCGCTTCCTGCGGCAGCTGCGCCACCGCTTCGAAGTAGTAGCAGATCTGCGCCAGCAAACGGCTGATGTTGATCGAGTTGGCCGAGTTCAGGTGCAGCGCGTCTTTCAATTCCTGATCGTCGAACGCCTGCTTCACCAGCGCCTGACAGGCGTCGAAGTCGCCGTCGATCGCGACGGTGTGAATGTTGCCGCCCAGGGTGCAGAACAGCTTCTCCTGCAGCGGACTGATTTTGCCCTGCGGGTAGAGGATCACCACCCGGACGTTCTTCAGGCCGTAGAAGGCGTGCGCCACGGCGGCGCCGGTGTCGCCGGAGGTGGCGGTCAAAATGGTCACCGGCTGATCGCCGGCCACTTCCGCCAGCATCTGCGCCATAAAGCGGCCGCCGAAGTCTTTGAACGCCAGCGTCGGGCCGTGGAACAGCTCCAGACAGGAAACGTCTTCGGTCACCTTCGCCACCGGCGCCGGGAACTCAAAGGCGGCCTGCACGCGTTTCTTCAGCGCCGCTTCCGGCACCTCTTCGCCGATAAAGGCCGACAGAATGCGGCTGCTGCGGGTGACAAAGTCCTGCTCCAGCAGGTGGTCGATCTCGGTCAGTTCGAACTCCGGCAGCTCCAGCGGGAAGAACAGCCCCTGCTGCTTGCCCAGGCCTTGTTTGATCGCCTGCGCGAAGCTGACCTGCTCGTTGTGATCCTTAAGGTTGTACAGTTTCATGCGTTATCCCAGTAGTCGAGCGCCTGCGGTATCCAGACGGCAAATATGAACAAAACCTTCGTCGTTTTGCAGATAGTGTTGTTGCAGCCAGGCGGCCATGCGTTGCGCGGTGGCGCCGTCGTTACAGACGGCGAACAGCGTCGGGCCGGAGCCGGAGATGCCGCAGGCCAGCGCACCGATGTCCTGAGCGGCCTTGCGTGCTTCGGCGAAGCCCGGCAGCAGCCGGGTGCGGTACGGTTCGGCGATCACGTCCTGCATCAATTTGGCGGCCAGCTGCGGCTGCCGGGTGTGGCAGGCATGGATAAAGCCGGCCAGATAGCGGCCGTGGCTGATGCAATCCTGACGACGGTATTGCGCGGGTAAAATGGCGCGCGCTTCGGCGGTGGAGACCTTGATGCCCGGATAGGCCATGACCCACAACCAATCGTCGAAGCACGGCACCTCCTGGCTGATGATGCCTTCTTCTTCCAGCATCAGCTGCAGGCCGCCCAGGTAGCATGGCGCCACGTTGTCGTAATGCACGCTGCCGGAAATGCGGCCTTCCAGCTCACCCATCAGGCCGAGCAGCGTCGTCTTATCCAGCGGCCGATCGCAGAATTCGTTCATCGCCATCAGCCCGGCGACCACCGAACAGGCGCTGGAACCCAGCCCCGATCCGATCGGCATGTTCTTTTCCAACCGCATCGCCACCGGCACTTCGCGGCCGATCTCCTGGCAGAAACGCTCCCAGCATTGATAAACGATGTTCTCTTTCGGCTCGGCCGGCAGCTTGCTGACGAAGCGCCCGGCATTCTGCAAACTGAACGTCTCGGCAGCCTCTACGCTGACGCAGTCGCCCAGCAGCGTGCCGTCGATCGGCGAAACCGCCGCGCCCAGCACATCGAAACCGACGCTGACGTTACCGATCGAGGCCGGTGCATACACCTTAACCATATTAAACTCCCAACTTCCATGACAGTGTGCGCAGCAGATCGGCAAACACGCCCGCTGCGGTCACATCGTTACCGGCGCCGTAGCCGCGCAGCACCAGCGGCAGCGGCTGATAATAGCGGCTATAGAAGGCCAGCGCGTTCTCGCCGTTCTTCACTTTATACAACGGATCGTTGCCGTCCACCGCCTCGATGCGCACCTTGCAGCGCCCTTCGTCGATCAGGCCGACATAGCGCAGCACCTTGCCTTGTTCGGCGGCGTTGGCCACGTTGCGCGCGAACTCTTTATCCAGCTCCGGCAGCCGCGCCAGGAACTGATCCACATCGCCCGACGCGTCGAAGGACGGCGGCAGCACCGACTCAACCTCGATATCGCTCAGCTCCAGCTTGTAACCGGCCTCGCGCGCCAGGATCAGCAGCTTGCGCGCCACGTCCATACCGGACAGATCGTCGCGCGGATCCGGCTCGGTGTAGCCGTTGGCCCGGGCCTGCAGGGTCGCCGCCGACAGCGACAGCCCTTCGTCCAGCTTGCCGAAGATAAAGGACAGCGACCCGGACAGGATGCCGGAGAAGCGCACCAGCTCATCGCCGGCGTTCAGCAGGTTTTGCAGGTTCTCAATCACCGGCAAACCGGCACCGACGTTAGTGTCGTAAAGGAACTTGCGGTGCGAACCGGCGGCCGCCGCGCGCAGTTGCTGATAATAGTTCATCGACGAGGTGTTGGCCTTTTTGTTCGGCGTCACCACATGGAAACCGTCCGCCAGGAAATCCACATACTGATCGGCCACCGCCTGGCTGGAGGTACAGTCGACGATCACCGGGTTCAGCAGGTGATACTCCTTCACCAGCCGGATCAGGCGGCCGAGATTGAACGGCTCCTGCGCGCCGGCCAGCTCGTCGCGCCAGCTGTCCAGCGCGATGCCGTGCACGTTGGTCAGCATCACGCGCGAGTTGGCGATGCCGCACACCCGCAGGTCGATATGTTTTTGCTTCAGCCACGGCTGCTGGCGGTAGACTTGCTCGATCAGCGCCCCGCCGACGCCGCCGACGCCGATGACGAACACTTCGATCACCTGATCGGTGTTGAACAGCATCTGGTGGCTGACGCGCACGCCGGTGGTGGCGGAATCATTGCTGACCACCACCGAAATTGAACGCTCGGAAGAGCCCTGGGCGATGGCGACGATATTGATGTTGGCGCGCGCCAGCGCGGAGAAGAAGCGCGCGGAGATGCCACGCAGGGTGCGCATGCCGTCGCCGACCACCGAGATGATCGCCAGGCGTTCCATGACGTCCAGCGGATCCAGCACGCCGTCTTTCAACTCCAGATAGAACTCCTCCTCCAGCGCGCGGCGGGCGCGCTGCAGTTCGCCCTGCGGCACGCAGAAGCTGATGCTGTATTCGGAAGAGGATTGGGTGATCAGCACCACCGAAATGCCGGCGCGCGACATCACGGCGAACACCCGCGCGGCCATGCCGACCATGCCTTTCATGCCCGGGCCGGAGACGTTGATCATCGCCATGTTATTCAGGTTGGTGATGCCTTTCACCGGCATCGCGTCATCGGTGCTGTCTTTGCCGATCAGCGTGCCGGGGGCCTGCGGGTTGGAGGTGTTTTTAATCAGGCAAGGGATTTGGAACTGGGCAATCGGCGTGATGGTGCGAGGATGCAGCACTTTGGCGCCGAAATAGGAGAGCTCCATCGCCTCCTGGTAAGACATCGATTTCAGCAGCCTGGCGTCCGGCACGGTGCGCGGATCGCAGGTATACACGCCGTCGACGTCGGTCCAGATCTCGCAACAGTCGGCGCGCAGGCAGGCGGCCAGCACCGCAGCGGAATAGTCGGAGCCGTTGCGGCCCAGCACCACCAGCTCGCCCTTGTCGTTGCCGGCGGTGAAACCAGCCATCAGCACGATGTGGTCGGCCGGGATAGCCGCCGCGGCGATGCGCAGCGTGGACTCGGCGATGTCCACGGTAGACTCCAGGTAGTGTCCCTGCGCCAGCAACTTCTCTACCGGGTTGATCACCGTGACCGGATAGCCCTTGGCGCGGAACACCCCTTCCATGATGGCGATGGAGAGCTTTTCGCCGCGGCAGATGATCGCCGCGTTCACGCTGTCCGGGCACTGCCCCAGCAGCGAAACGCCGTGCAGCACCTGTTTGAGCTGCGCGAACTCCTGATCGACCACGCCTTTCAGCCTGTCGTATTCAAAGCCCGGCAGCGCCTGCGCCAGGCCGCTCAGCAGATCGGCAAAGATCCGCTCGGCGTCGCTGATATTCGGCAGAATGTCCTGACCCGCCACCGTTTTGTCGATCATCGCCACCAGATGGTTGGTGATCTTTGCGGGGGCGGACAAGACCGTGGCTACCTGTCCCTGACGCGCATTACTCTCCATGATGTCGGCAACGCGCAGAAAACGTTCTGCATTCGCCACCGAGGTTCCGCCAAATTTCAGCACTCGCATGTGTGATCTCTCCGAATTTAAGCCGAAAAAAAAGCCCGCACTGATTAGGTGCGGGCTTTTTTCTGTGTTTCCTGTGCGCGTCAGCCCGCCCCGTTACCTGTGGTATCGGTGGTGGTAATAATTGTGGTTTTCAGGCTGATATTGCGCATGTTGTCTGTCTGTCTCATGAAATACTCTGTCCCCTCTATTGGTTAAAGCAATCGCTATCCCAAGTCAAACGATTTCTTTTTTTTGCTTATTTTCCGCTCAGCGGCGACATTGCGCGATATCGGAGGTGAAAAGCAAAACGACAGAACAAAAAAACAACTTAAAGCCGATTTACTAGTGGATCACGCTGGGTAACCGTCCGATGGAGCCGCTATCACTTGGCGAGTTTTTTTTCGATGTCGTGCAGCAGCGTATGCAACATCGCCGTATCTCGCTGTTGCAGTGCGCCGAGTCGCTGGTGCAGCCAGTCGCGCAATTTTTGGTCATCGCCGACATCCAATGCGTTCAACAAGGCATCGGCGCGGTGGCGCAGCGCCTTGAGCGGCCCTTCCGACGCCGCCGTTTCCTGCGGCGTGCTGACGCCCATCAAGCTCGCCAGTTGGTAGCAGTACACCATCACCGCCTGGCCCAGGTTAAGCGACGGATAGTCTGCCTGCATCGGCACGCCGGTCAGCAAATCCGCCAGCGCCAGTTCTTCGTTGGTCAGGCCGGAATCTTCACGGCCGAACACCAGCGCGGCCTGGCCGACCCACTGCTTACGCTCACTCAACTGTTCCAGCAGCTCGGGCGGCGTGCAGTAGTAGTGAAAACGCGCGCGGCTGCGAGCGGTGGTGGCGACGGTGAAATCCACGTCCGCCAGCGCCTGCTCCAGCGTGGCGAACGTTTGCACGCCATCGAGGATCTCGCCGGCACCGTGTGCCACCCAGCGTGCCGCCGGCTGCAGGTGCGCCTCGCTGTCGACGATGCGCAGCGACGTGAAGCCCATGGTTTTCATCGCACGCGCCGCCGCGCCGACATTTTCCGGCCGCGCCGGAGCCACTAAAACAATATGAAGCTGCATCACTTTTCCACCGAAGGCGGGCCTGCGTTTTGACGGTGGCGCAGCGCCCGCTTATATTTACAATTGCGTAACAATAAACGCGTTAATAGCAACAAACAAGATTAAACGGCTCGTTGAGCTAATAAACCCGTCGTAATAGTCATTATTCGTTCTTATGTTTTACTGCATTTATTTATCAATGAGTTAAAACAAAGCGATGATCAATAAGCGAATAATTGTATCCTATCGGGCCGGATAATGCTGAATCGTTCACAGAATTTGAGGTTCTGTGACTTAAACTGGCATTTCTGTAAGTGTTTTTCACAAATCTGTTAACGTGCTACAATTGAATTTGATATATGTCAACAAAGCGTAGTTTTGTTGGGTGATGAATTCGGCACGCGCTGTTATATTGCTGTTAATGGGGTTAGGATATGCGCCAATTTGGCACCCCAGGGGTTGTAGGGAACAGCATCCCCACCAGGCTAGCGATCTTGTTGACATGAGATGGAAAGTGCATCAAGAACGAGTTTACGTACTTTAGTCATTTGCTGAGAGGGAACGTGGCGCTATCTCTGCCCTCCTCTAAGAAAACAAAGACTTCTGTACTTCCTATTTTCTATTTTGTTGGCAATTTTAGGTAGCAAATATGCAGACCCCGCACATTCTGATTGTCGAAGACGAGTTAGTCACTCGTAACACCCTGAAGAGCATTTTCGAGGCGGAAGGCTACATTGTTCATGAAGCCAATGATGGTGCAGAGATGCACAATATCCTGTCTGAAAATGATATCAATCTGGTCATCATGGACATCAACCTGCCAGGCAAAAACGGCCTGCTGTTGGCGCGCGAACTGCGTGAACAGGCCAGCGTCGCCTTGATGTTCCTGACCGGTCGCGATAACGAAGTGGACAAAATCCTCGGCCTGGAAATCGGCGCCGACGATTACATCACCAAGCCGTTCAACCCGCGTGAATTGACCATCCGCGCACGCAACCTGCTGTCGCGCACCATGAACCTGGGCAGCCTCGGCGAAGAACGCCGCCTGGTCGAGAGCTACAAGTTCAACGGTTGGGAGCTGGACATCAACAGCCGCTCGCTGATCAGCCCGGCCGGCGAACAGTATAAGCTCCCGCGCAGCGAATTCCGCGCCATGCTGCACTTCTGCGAAAACCCGGGCAAGATCCAGTCCCGCGGCGAACTGCTGAAGAAAATGACCGGCCGCGAGCTGAAGCCGCATGACCGCACAGTGGACGTCACCATCCGTCGCATTCGCAAACACTTCGAATCGACGCCGGACACGCCGGAAATCATCGCCACCATTCACGGCGAAGGCTACCGCTTCTGCGGCGATCTGGAAGAGTAACTCCGGCCTGCCGTCATGAAAACGGGGTTCAGCATGCTGAACCCCGTTTTTTTATTTCGTCTCGGCCCACGGCATGATCGGCACCGCGCTCAGTGCGTTCTTCGGCGAGCCGTCGATCACCTTGTCGGAGTAGCTCAGGTAAATCAGCGAATTGCGCTTGGCGTCGTAGAAGCGTACCACCTGCAGCTTCTTGAACACCAGCGAGGTGCGTTTCTGGAACACCACCTCGCCTTCCGCCTTGCCGTTTTTGATCTTGTCGCTCAGCTCGATAGGCCCCACCTGCTGGCAGGAAATGGCCGCGTCGGCGGTGTCTTCCGCCAGCCCCAGGCCGCCTTTGATGCCGCCGGTTTTGGCGCGGCTGATATAACAAGTTACATTTTTAACATCCGGATCGTCGAACGCTTCCACCACGATTTTGTGGTCCGGCCCCAACAATTTAAACACCGTATCAACGGAGCCCACCTGCTCCGCCTGCGCGCTACCAACGGTTGCGCAAACCAAACCGAATAAAAATATCCAGCCTTTTTTCATTTACTTAACTCCGATATAACCTTGCCGCAAAAATAGGTTCGGCGATCGCCATCATTTATGTCTAAGCTCACGGAATCGGTTTTTTACGGGTCCGCACCGTCCGTTTTAGCACAGAGCGTGACAAAAATCTTTGAGAGTCGCGGAGTAAAAAAATTGCTATGATGCGGCGTCGTTATTTCTTTGCGCCCACTACGGTGTACCCCAATCCAACTCTGGCGCGGCATGCGCAGCAGAGGCAAAGAGTGCAACGCATAATGGCTCATGGATCGGTCTGATAGCGCAGCACCAGCGTGACGAATCAACAGTTCGGGTTCCTACCCCCAAGCTTTACGAGGAAGATCTATGGATCAAGCCGGTATCATTCGTGATCTGCTTAGCTGGCTGGAAAGCCATTTGGACCAACCCTTGTCGCTAGATAACGTGGCGGCCAAGGCCGGCTACTCCAAATGGCATCTGCAACGGATGTTCAAAGATATTACCGGTAATGCCATCGGTGCTTACATCCGGGCAAGAAGGCTGTCCAAAGCCGCCGTCGCGCTGCGTTTGACCAGCCGGCCGATTTTGGATATTGCCCTGCAATATCGCTTCGACTCGCAGCAGACCTTCACCCGCGCCTTCAAAAAACAGTTTGCGCAAACGCCGGCGCTGTACCGCCGCGCCGAAGACTGGAACGCATTCGGCATCTGTCCGCCGATCCGTCTGGGGGCCTTCACCCTGCCGCAACCGGAATTCGTCTCGCTGCCGGACAAGCATCTGGTCGGCCTGACCCAAAGCTACTCCTGTACGCTGGAACAGATCACCACGGTGCGCACCGAACTACGCTCGCAGTTCTGGCGTCAGTTCCTCGGTGACGTCGAAACCCTGCCGCCGGTGCTGTACGGGCTGCACCACTCGCGACCAAGCCAGGAGAAGGACGACGAACAGGAAGTGCTGTACACCACGGCGCTGGAACCGGATCAGGTGCCTGACAAGGTACAGGAAGGCCAGCCGCTGGTGTTGCCGGGCGGTGAGTTTGCGATGTTCAGCTACGAAGGGCCCACCGAGGGACTGCAAGACTTTATTCTGACGGTCTACGGCACCTGCCTGCCGGCGCTCCAGCTGACACGTCGCAAAGGGCACGACATCGAGCGCTTCTACCCGAAAGGCGAGCGCCGTCCGCATCAGGCACCTATCGAGATCAAGTGCGATTACCTGATCCCGATTCGGCGTTAACGCTGCAGTTCATCCAACGCGGGCATGTCCAGATGCGTGACATCGCCCGCCGTTTCCACGATCCAGCCGGAAGCCAGCCACGGGCTCTGCTGGTGATCGACGCGCGACAGTGAGCAGTTGCGCAAACGCAGGCGGCGTTCCGCATAGGCCGGCAGCCCCAGCACCGTACTGATCAAACACCCCAGCGCGATGCCATGACTGACGAGCAGCGGCTTGCTGCCTTCCGGCAGCATCAGGCAGCTCTCCAGCGCGGCGCGCATGCGCTCGCCCAGCTCCTCCATGGATTCGCCTTGAGGGATACGGCCGTCAGGAGTACCATCGACCATCTGTTTGCGCCACTGCTCTTCCTGCGGCGTCAAACTGTCGATCAGGCGTTCTTCCAGAACCCCCATGTGCAGCTCACGCAAACGCGGATCGCCAATCACTTCGCAGCCACAGGCTTCGGCGATGATCTGCGCGGTGCGGCGCGTGCGCCCCAGATCGCTGGTAATGATGTGCGTAATGCCTTCTTTGCTGACACGCCTGGCGACCAGACGGGCCTGGTGTTCACCCATGGCGGTTAACGGGCTGTCGGACTGACCCTGGATGCGGCGAGCCGCGTTCCATTCCGTTTCGCCATGGCGAACGAGGTATACCTGTAACATTTTTGTTTTCCGTTATACTGCGTGAAATTTGCGTTTATCCCCGGCCCGGCGGCGCTTTTGCCGCTGCCCGGCGTATCGGCCAGAAGGATATCAAACCCGTTATGTACCATGTTGTCGCTGCAACTACCAACCCGGCAAAGATCAAGGCTATTCAACTGGCCTTCGATGACGTCTTTGGCGCAGGCCAATACCGCATTGAATCCGTTGACGTCGCCAGCGGCGTCTCGCTGCAGCCGATAGGCAATCACGAAACCCGCACCGGCTCGCGTCAACGCGTCATGGAAGCGCGCCAGGTCAGGCCCGAGGCCGATTTTTGGGTCGGCGTGGAAGCCGGGATTGAAGAGAATATGACCTTCGCCTGGATGACCATCGAGAACCCACACATCCGCGGCGAATCCCGCTCGGCGAGCCTGATGCTGCCGGAAGTCATCTTACAAGGTATTCGCGCCGGTCGCGAATTGGGCAGCGAAATGGCGGCGATCACCGGCAATGCCGAGGTGAAGCGCCAGGGCGGCGCCATCGGCGTCTTCACCGACGGCCAGCTGAGCCGCACCAGCGTTTACCACCAGGCGCTGCTGCTGGCGCTGGTGCCGTTTCACAACGCCATCTATCAGCAATAGCACATAGCACCGAGCCAGCTAGGGCGCGTCATGCAACAGCTGCTGCTCGAGCCACTGTTTCAGCTCGGGTGAAGCCGCTTTCAGGCTGTTCGAGCCGCGGGTGATGGTGGCGATCCCCGCGCCCAGTTCATTTTTCAGCTCGCGCTGGCTCATCTCGCCGCGCATCAGTTCCTGAATGATCCGCACCCGGGTGCCCAGCGCGGTGCGCTCGTCCGGCGTCAGCATCAGTTGCAGCAGCGGCTGATGCAGTTCTTGCGCAAACGAATTCTGCAGCAGCGCGACGAAGCGCAGCCAATCCTCATTGCCTTGTTCTGAAAGAGCGGGGTCGTTTAACGATAATTGCGTCATGGCAGCCACCATACTATTTAACTAGTACAGCAGCATACCATAGGGCCGTCAAAATCAATAACGTCTCTGCCACTCGGCGTCGGTCAGCACCTTGGCCGGCCGGTGCGTCAGATAGCGGTAAAACGCATCGTAGGCCAGTACATTCTTGACGTAGCCGCGGGTTTCCGAGAACGGAATACTTTCGATGAACGCCACCGGATCGATACGCCCCGCGCTGTTGCCCAGCCAGGTGTTCACACGCGACGGGCCAGCGTTATAGGCGGCGCTCGACAGGATGCGGTTGCGGCCGAACTGCTGATAGACCGACTCCAGATAGCTGGTGCCGATGGTGATGTTGGTCTGCGGATCGAACAGCTGGCTCGGGCCGACGTAACCGGGAATATTGAACATCTGCACCGTATGCTGCGCGGTGCGCGGCATCACCTGCATCAGGCCGGTAGCGCCAACCGGCGACTGCGCCTTCGGATTCCAGGCGCTTTCCTGACGCGCTATCGCCATCGCGTAGCTGGTGGTGATCCCCTTGTCATCGGTGGCACGGCGGAACTCCTGCGGCCAGGCTACCGGGAAGCGCTCCTCCAGATGATCCCACAGCTTGCCGACGATGGTCGCCTGCACGCTCAGATCGGCCCATTTTTGCTCAAAGGCGTAGCGCGCCAGCGCCTCTTGTTCCGGCCGGCTGCGGCTGGCGACGTAAGAGCCCCACTCGCTGCGGGCCAGGTTGTCCATATTCCAGTACATCAGCTCGCGCACCCGGGCGACTTCCGGCCCGTCGGTCAGCGACGCGCGCGGCTTGGCTGCCACCGCCACCATCACCGGATAAGTGGCCTTCAGCTTCTGCGCCGCCACCATCGGATAGAAGCCGCGTTCGGTCATCAGGTTACGCAATATCTCCTCGCCTTCGGCGCGTTTCCCTTCGTCCATCAGCTGACTGGCGCGCCAGTAGCGCCACTCATCCTTGTTGCGCGACGCTTCCGGCAGACGGGCCAGCCAGGTCGCGACACCTTGCCGATCGCCGTTGCCCAGCGCCATACGCACCCGGCGCTCCAGCAGCGAAGGCGAACGGCTGCGCAGAATCACCTGATCGCGCCACTGCGCCTGTTCATAGGTAGCGTCACTGCCCATCAGGCGCCAGGCCACCGCCTCTTCCAGCCCCAGCCGCTCGTCATCGCTCATTTTCTGCAGCCGCGCGAGCGTCGGGATCATCGCCCGCGCGTTTTCCACATCCTGCCGCGCCAGGCGTTCAAAGGCGATGCCGGTGGCAGCGCGGGTGAAATCGGTCGGCCCCACGCTGCGGGCGAAGGCTTCCACGGTGGTCGGATCGTTTTGCAAGCGCACCAGGGCGTTACCCATGGTTTGATAGTCGGCCGGCAGCTGGCTGTAAAGGTTGCTGACCAGCGAACTGTTGCCCTCTTTCAACGCCAGCTTCATGCGCGCCAGAATATCCAGCGGCGTCTGCTTGCCTGCGCCGCGCCAGACGCTGAACAGCCGATCGCAGGCGCCCGGCAGCGTTTTGCCGTTCAGCCACAGTTCGTCGGCGCCGCTCCAGGCCGCCTGCTGGTCGCCGGTGGCCCACTTGGCGTAGTAATAGTTGCAGCGCGCCGCCACCGGTTTGGGCGGCTGCGGACTGAAGGCCAATAGGGTGCGCCAGTCTTCGCGCCGCGCCAGCTCATTGACGAAGCGTGGCGCCAGTGATTTCGCCGGCGGCAGCGTCGGGTTGCGCTTGATAAAGTCGTTCACCTCGGAGAACCCCGCCTGGCTCAGATCCTGTGTCAGCTTGCGGTATTCCAGGTAAGGATAAAGCGGGTAATCGCGCAGCGTCGGCATCAGCTGCGCCACCACATCCATCTGATTGCCGTCCCACGCCTGCTTGATCTGCTGGTAGCGCTGACGTTGCGCATCCAGAGAATCCGCCAGTGCCGCGCCTGAAAACGCCGTCAGGCACAGGCCCATTGCCAACAGCCGTCGCTTGTCCACCTTGACCATCCTCGCTCTTTCCTCACTGGTTGTACCGCGGGAGCCGCCCAGCTCCCCGGTGACCGCCGCGCCACAGCGCCGCGGGACAAAATAATGCCGGGCGCACGGCCCGGTCGCAGATATCTACCATAGACAGCGCAATCGCTTATCCATTCAATACTGTAGAAGAAGAAGTGTATCGTCATGACGGGAGCCAGGTAAAAAACGTTTACTTTGGCTGACAAATCAGGCCGGCGGAATATTTCTGGCTACCGGATTTTTATTAGCTGCTTCGGCGTTTATTGGGGAAGTAAAATATTTTTTAATTATTAGCTATCACATTATTGCATTTATAAGATGGCAGCGCCGTTGCGCAAATCGCCTGACAGCTGGCCAAACGCGCCAACTTTGCAGAAAAGCGGTGGCAAACCCGGGTAGGCATTTTTATACTATCAAAAATAAGTAGGATAATTCCGAGAAAACAGCACATAAAGCGCCCAACGAAGGCATCTTATAATACAATCCGCGCCAATTATGGGTTAGATAGTGTTCATTAGGCAGTGCGACTGACAGCTTTCAGCAAAACGATTGTCCCTTCAAGCGGGCCGGATTTTTCCTTGTCAGGCCACGGCCTGCGGGCGGTGGATCAGGCCGGAATGGCGGGTGAAGATGGCGAATAAAACCGCGATAGCGATGCGTTGCGCAAAAAGCCCCGTGCCGGGCTTCCTTGACGCACGCCTGAATATCGGCCGCCTGCTACTGATCGTGTTGTTGGTGCTGCTGACGTTGCCCGGGCCTGCGCACGCCGCCGATGATCCCTATCAAAAGCGTACGCACGCCGTGACGACCGTGGTGGTCGGCATCATCAGCTACGCCCGCTGGTCGCGTGAGCCCAATCCGATCCGCTTGTGCGTGACCGCACCCACCCAGTATGCCGAAGGGCTGTTCGATCCGATCCTGCTGAGCGCGCCGCGTCCGATTAAAACCGAACGCGTACCGTTTGACAGCCCAACGTTGAGTACCGGCTGTGATGTCATCTATTTAGGGAACATCAACGCCGCGCAGAGACAAAATTTCATGCAGCGCATTTCCGGCAACTCCATTCTCAGCATCAGCGAGAACGATAGCGAATGCTCCGCCGGCAGCGCATTTTGCCTGCTTATCGATGGGGATCAGGCCAGTTTCAAGGTCAACCTGGACGCCCTGGCACGCAGCGGCGTGCGCGTCCACCCCAACGTGCTGCAGCTGGCACGCAAACAGGCGCCGCCGCTATGAGGCTGTTGCGTAGAAACCGTTCCGGCAATGCGCGCCCGACATTGGGCCGGGTGCTGCAGCGGGTGCATCTTGGGCTGGCGCTGATCGCCGTCGGCACCGCCGGCATCTTTCTGACGCTGGTGGCGCTGTTTGCGCTGCGCGCTTACGCCAACCACAACCTGCACCTGATCGCGCGCTCCATCAGCTATACCGTCGAGGCCGCCGTGGTGTTTGAAGACCGCACCGCCGCGCGCGAGGCGCTGATGTTGATCTCCTCCAACGAAGAGATCCTGGAGGCGCGCATTCTGGATAATAAAGGCAAGATGTTGGCCAGTTGGCGTCATCCCACCGACGGCCCGCTGCACGGTCTGGAACAAATCGTTGCGCACTGGGCGCTGCCCGAGCCGGTCATTTTGCCTATCTCTCACGAGGGCAAACAGGTCGGCCAGGTCTGGTTGAGCGGCAACGGCGGCAGCCTGCTGCGTTTCCTGTTGCGCGGCCTGGTCGGCATGATCGCCTGCATGGTGCTCAGTACCCTGTGCGCCCTGGTGTTGTCGCGCCGCATGCTGGCCGGCATCGTCCGTTCGTTGGACGATATCGCCAACGTGGCGCACGCGGTGCGCCGCGATCGCACCTTCGGCCTGCGGGTGCCGTCGGCGCCAATCGCCGAGCTGCATGAGCTCAGCAACGATTTCAACGGCTTGCTCGACGAGCTGGAGGCCTGGCAGGCACATCTGAAGCAGGAGAACGATTCGCTGGCTCACCGGGCGACGCACGACAGCCTGACCGGCTTGCCGAACCGCGCCTTCTTCGAAGGACGACTGAGCCGGGCGCTGGGCGATATCGAACCGCCGGCGAAATTGGCGGTGCTGTTTATCGACGGCGATCGCTTCAAGGAAGTGAACGACAGTTACGGCCACGCCGCAGGCGATGCGGTGCTGACCACCATTGCCGGACGCATTCGCGCGCAGCTGCGCGAGACCGATCTGGTCGCGCGTCTGGGCGGGGATGAATTCGCCGTGCTGCTGGCGCCGGTACACGGCACGGAAGATGTCTTGCAGATCGCTGACAACATCATCGACTGCATGACGCAACCGGTCATTTTACCGAACGACGAGGCGGTCATTACCTCTCTGAGTATCGGCATTGCGCTGTACCCTGATCACGCGTCGACGCCTCAGGGTCTTTTGCACGAAGCTGACGATGCGATGTATCAGGCAAAGCATCGTTATAATGGAGGCTGGCGGCTGGCTATACATAAATAAGAGCCCCGGCTATAACACTTGAACTAGGGATTTTGACTATGATACAGCAACTGTTTAAAGGTCGTTTTTCACTGCTGGCGATGGCGTTCGTCGCCCTGCTGGCGCTCGCCGGCTGCCAGAGCAAACCGCAGGGCCTGACGCCCGAACAGGTCGCGCTGCTGCAATCGCAGGGCTTCAAACTGACCGACAACGGCTGGGAGTTCGGCCTGTCGGATAAAGTGCTGTTCGGCAACAACATCGGCAAGCTGAACCCGGAAAGCACCGAGACGGTGCAGAAGATGGGCCGTGCGCTGTTGAGCGTCGGCATCACCAAGTTCCGCCTGGACGGCCATACCGACAACTACGGTGAAGACAGCTATAACGATCAGCTCTCCCTGCGCCGCGCCGATGCGGTGGCCGATCTGCTGGCCAGCGTCGGCATTCCGCGCGCCAATATCGAAACCCGCGGCATGGGCAAGCGCGATCCCGTTGCCGACAACCGCACCTCCAGCGGCCGCGCGGAAAACCGCCGCGTCGCGATCGTCGTCACGCCATAAGCCACCAATATGCGCCTTTATCGGCGCATAAACGGTTATACTTAGCGATCGCTGAGCGATGTCTGGGATCCGAGATCGAAACGGGCTACACTCATGCCGCCAGACATCCTATAAATACTGATATAAAGAGGCTTAGAGCAACGTGGCTCAATACGTCTATACCATGCACCGCGTCGGCAAGGTAGTACCGCCGAAGCGTCATATTTTGAAAAACATCTCCCTGAGCTTCTTCCCTGGGGCCAAAATTGGCGTACTGGGCCTGAACGGCGCCGGTAAGTCTACCCTGCTGCGCATCATGGCCGGCATCGATACCGATATCGAAGGGGAAGCACGCCCGCAGCCGGGCATCAAGATCGGTTACCTGCCGCAGGAGCCGCAGCTTAACCTTGAACACACCGTGCGTGAGTCGGTGGAAGAAGCGCTGGCGGAAGTGGTCGGCGCGCTGAAACGCCTGGACGAAGTGTACGCGCTGTACGCGGAAGAAGGCGCAGACTTCGACAAGCTGGCCGCCGAACAGGGCCGCCTGGAAGAGATCATTCAGGCACACGACGGTCACAACCTCAATACGCAGCTGGAACGCGCCGCCGATGCGCTGCGCCTGCCGGACTGGGACGCCAAAATCGCCCATCTGTCCGGGGGTGAGCGCCGCCGCGTAGCGCTGTGCCGCCTGCTGCTCGAAAAGCCGGACATGCTGCTGCTGGACGAACCGACCAACCACCTGGACGCCGAGTCCGTGGCCTGGCTGGAACGCTTCCTGCACGACTTCGAAGGCACCGTGGTGGCGATCACCCACGACCGTTACTTCCTGGATAACGTAGCCGGCTGGATCCTCGAACTGGACCGCGGCGAAGGCATTCCGTGGGAAGGCAACTACTCCTCCTGGCTGGAGCAGAAAGACGCGCGTCTGGCACAGGAAGCGTCCGCCGAAGCCGCTCGTCGCAAGTCGATCGAGAAAGAGCTGGAGTGGGTGCGTCAGGGTGCCAAAGGCCGTCAGTCCAAAGGCAAGGCCCGCTTGGCCCGCTTCGAAGAGCTGAACAACACCGAATATCAGAAACGTAACGAAACCAACGAACTGTTCATTCCGCCTGGCGCACGTCTGGGCGATAAAGTGGTCGAAGTCAGCAACCTACGCAAGTCCTACGGCGACCGCCTGCTGATCGACGACCTGTCGTTCTCGGTGCCGAAAGGGGCAATCGTCGGCATCATCGGCCCGAACGGCGCGGGTAAATCCACGCTGTTCCGCATGATGTCCGGTCAGGAGCAGCCTGATTCCGGCAGCATCGTGCTGGGCGATACCGTCAAGCTGGCGTCCGTCGATCAGTTCCGCGACAGCATGGACGGCTCGAAAACCGTGTGGGAAGAAGTCTCCGGCGGGCAGGACATCATGCGCATCGGCAACACCGAGATGCCGAGCCGCGCCTATGTCGGCCGCTTCAACTTCAAGGGCGTCGATCAGGGCAAACGCGTGGGCGAGCTGTCCGGCGGTGAGCGTGGCCGTCTGCACCTGGCCAAGCTGCTGCAGGTTGGCGGCAACGTACTGCTGCTCGATGAACCGACCAACGACCTGGATATCGAAACCCTGCGCGCGCTGGAAAACGCCCTGCTGGAATTCCCTGGCTGCGCCATGGTGATCTCGCACGACCGTTGGTTCCTCGACCGTATCGCCACCCACATCCTGGACTACCAGGACGAGGGCAAGGTGGAATTCTTCGAAGGCAACTTCACCGAGTACGAAGAGTACAAGAAGCGTACGCTGGGCGCCGACGCGCTCGAGCCGCACCGCATCAAGTACAAGAAGATCGCCAAGTAATACCCCAGGCGCCGCATGCGGCGCCTTTTTTTTATTCCCGTGTCCGGCGATAGTCGCGCGGCGAGCATGCCATCATGCGCTTAAAGGCGTGGCTGAACGCGCTGTCTGAATCGTATCCCAAACGCTGCGCGATGGTGGACACCGGTTCGCTGCCGGTACGCAAAGCCCGCGTCGCCAGCAGCATGCGCCATCGCGACACATACTCCAGCGGAGCCATACCGGCCTTCTGCTTGAAGCGCAACGCCAGCGTCGAGCGAGAAACGCTAGCAGCGGCGGCCAGCGACGCCACCGTCCAGCGCCGGGCGGGATCGGCGTGCACTGCCTGCATCGCGGCGCCGATGCGCGGATCGAACAAGGCGGGCAGCCAACCCGACGCCGCGCTCTCCTCCCCCATCAGGTATATCCGCAGCGCCTGGGTCAACATGATTTGCCCCAGATGATGCGTCATCAACGTACTGCCCGGTGAAGGCCTAACCAGCTCATCCGCCAGCCGTTGCAGCGCCCATTGCAGCACGGCCGCCTCTTCCGTCCCCCCGCGGATCACCATCAGCGCGGGCAGGCTGCCAAACAACCGCTCCACTTCCTGGCCAAAGCTAAAACGACCACCGATAAACAGGCACGTTTCCCCCTCGCCGCAGCTCGCCATGCCGTTTTTCGCCTGCAGATAAAGCGCGTCTGCGTCGAGCGCCGGCAGTGACAAGTCACTGCCGACGGTCAGCGGCAGGCTACGAGTCAGCAGTAAACAGTCGCCGGCCGCCAGCCACAGCGGTTCAGCCAGCCCTTCCGCCGCCAACCAACAGCCGCCACGCACCACCGCGTTGAACTTCCCGCCTTGCGGAGCGGGAAAATGAACGGCCCAGTCGCCGCCGGCCTTCAGGCCGCCGAAAAATGCATTTTGGCTGTTCAATGGTGCCAGCACTTCCGATAAAGGATCCATACCCTCTCCCCCTAAGGTCCTTTCAAGAGCATAGCCCGTGCGATGCTCCAGCCAAAGGCGTTAGGACGATGGCGACAGAAATTAGGTTTTTGTTGCATTCAGCCGCTGATAGCACCGACTTACACTCCCAGTGTCACAGCCAACCGCAGCGAGGAACGTCCAATGAACCGACAAGTGCCCCTCAATTCCAGCTTTAACGCCACCACCACCGCCGCCGACGTACTCAAAGATCGTCAACTGGCCGGCATGACGGCGCTGGTAACCGGCGGTCATTCCGGCCTGGGATTGGAAACGACTCGCGCATTGACGCAGGCGGGAGCACAGGTGATCGTCGCCGCCCGCGATCCCGTCATCGCCCGCACTCGTCTGGCCATCGCCGGTATCAGCAACGTCGACATTTATGAGCTTGATTTGGCCGATCAGAGCAACATCAGAAAGTTCACGCAACAACTTCTGGCGACCGGCGCCCACCTCGATATGTTGATCTGCGGCGCCGGCATCATGGCCTGCCCTGAAACCCGTATCGGCCCAGGCTGGGAGGCACAATTCGCGATCAACCACCTGGGGCATTACGCGCTGGTGAACCACCTCTGGCCGGCATTGGCGGGCGGCGCCCGCGTTGTCGTCATCTCATCTTCCGGTCACCATGCCAGCGCCATACGCTGGAATGACGTCCAGTTTCACAGCGGCTATGACAAGTGGCTCGCCTATGGCCAATCGAAAACCGCTAACGCGCTCTTCGCCCTGCAGCTTGACAAGCTGGGGAAAAACGCAGGCGTGCGCGCCTTCTCGCTGCATCCCGGCATGATCCCAACGCCACTGCAGCGCTATCTCTCGCAGGAAGAGATGTTCGCATTGGACTGGATCGACGCCAACGGCAAACCCGCCCACCCGGAAATGCTGAAGACCCCGCAACAAGGAGCGGCAACCCAGGTTTGGGCGGCGACATCACCTCAACTCAATGGCCTTGGCGGATTGTATTGCGAAGATTGCGATGTCGCCCGGCGTAACGATAACGAGGGCTTTTCATTCAGCGGCGTAAAAAGCTACGCCGTCGATCCTGAACAGGCCCAACGCCTGTGGAAACTGTCGGCACAACTCACCGGTGTCGATGCCTTCGGCAAGATTTAAACAGGAGCCCACCAATGCAGAATCGCCAAATCATCCTCGTCAAACTCCCTCAAGGAAAACTGACCGTCGATTGTTTTCAGACTCGTGAGGCACCCATGCCGATCCCCGGCTCTGAAGAGGTTCTGTTGCGCACGCTGTACGTACCACTGGATGCGGCCAGCAGAGCCTGGATGCAGGGCGTCACCTATCGTTCCGGATTGCAGGTGGGAGACATCATGGCCGCGACCGCGCTGGCCGAAGTTGTCGAATCGCGCTCTCCCCTGCTGGCCGCCGGCGATTTAGTGTTGGCAGAAACCGGCTGGCAAACTTTCACGGCCCTACCGGCGGCGGAGGCGCTCAAACAGCCGAACATCGTTCCGCATACGCATTTGCTCAGCGTTTACGGCGTGCCCGGACTCACCGCTTACTTCGGCCTGCTGGAATGCGGACGCCCCAAGGCCGGTGAAACCGTCGTCGTATCCGCCGCTGCGGGGGCGGTAGGCATGTTCGCCGGACAAATCGCCCGGCTTCACGGCTGCCGCACGGTGGGCATTGCCGGCGGCGCCGCCAAAACGGCACTGCTGACGGACAGGCTGGGGTTCGACGCGGCGATAGATTATAAGGCGGAAAATCTGCATGACACCCTGAGCCGCTCATGCCCCAACGGCATCGATGTGCTGTTCGACAACGTCGGCGGCGATATTTTGGCGACCAGCCTGCCGCACATGGCAAAACAGGGGCGCATCGTTTGCTGCGGCGCGGTATCGCAGTACGATACGGCCTCCCCGCCGGCAGCACCTGCCGGGATCCCGGGTTTGCTCATCGTCAACAGTTTGACGATGCAGGGGTTCCTGTTAGCCGATTTCCTTCACCGCCAAGAACAGGGGCTGGCGGCGCTCACGGCCTGGGTCGCCGAGGAAAAATTAGTGGTCATCGAAGATCTGATCACCGGTTTTGAGCTGTTGCCCGCTGCGCTGGTCGGCCTGCTGGCGGGCGAGAATATAGGGAAGCGCATCGTCCAGGTGGCGAGGTGCTCCGCCTGATCCGGGAAGGCGACGCTCCCGGCCGTCACTCCCGCGCCAGCTCGCGCGCGTAGTCGTCAAACGCCGGGTGCTGAAGCACCACATCGATGAAGCAGGCCAGCGCCGGGGAATTCAGCTTGCGGCTCGGGTAGACCAGATACAGTTCGTTGCCCTCCGCGCGCCATGCCGGCAAGACTTCCACCAACAGCTTCTGCGCCACCACCTCGCGGCTGAGAAACGCCGGCAACAGCGTGATCCCCGCACCGGCGATAGCGCATTCACGCGCATACAGCAGGTTGTCGGTGGTGTGCGCCAGCGGCAGTTGCCAACGGTAGTAATCGTCGCCGCAGCGCAGGTTCCAGGCCGTCCAGGCGCGGTGAGCGATACAGCGATGCTGCTGCAGCTGCTGCGGGTGTTCGATCGGCGGATGCTGCGCCAGATAGGACGGCGCCGCCAACAGATAGCGCGGCGCATACCCGAGACGGCGACCGATCAGCGAAGAATCCTGCGGTTTGCCGGTGCGCAACGCGGCGTCGAAGCCTTCCTGTACCAGATCCACCATGGCATCGGACACCGATACCTCCAGCGAAACGTCCGGATACTGGCGCTGAAAATCCGCCGCCAGCCGCGCCACCAGGGTCGCCCCCAGCCCGGCGGGCGTCGAGATGCGCAGGCGGCCGCTCGGGTTATCGCGCAGCCGCTGCAGCGCCAGATCGGCGCGTTCAGCGGCAGACATCATCGCCTGACAATGTTCCAGATAACGCTCACCGGCGAAGGTCAGGTTCAGCTGGCGCGTGGTGCGATTGAGCAAGCGCAGCCCCAGCGTCTGTTCGAGCTGGCTGATGCGCTGGCTGACGCTGGATTTCGGCAGCCCGACGCGCTGCGCGGCGGCGGTAAAGCTGCCGCACTCCGCCACCAGCGCGAACAGCGCCATATCCTGCAGCTGTTTGAATTCCATTGTTCACCTTAAACGAACACTCAGTTAGATATTGTCCATCTTATCACCCCTCTGCCGCGGGTCTACACTGGGGGCATCATTTGAAAGGAGTACAATCATGTCGATAAAAGCCATTGCCGTAGACCCGCAGAACCCCGCAGATTTCATCGAAATCTCACCGGAAATGCCGGTTCCCGGCCAGTACGATCTGCTGGTGGAAGTGAAAGCGGCGTCGGTTAACCCGGTGGATACCAAAGTACACGCGGGTCTGCAAAAGAGCGGTCTGCAGCAGCCGCGCATCCTCGGCTGGGACGCCAGCGGCGTCGTGGTGGGCGTAGGCAGCAGCGTCAGCGGCTTCAAGCCCGGCGATGAAGTGTGGTACGCCGGCGACATCACCCGCCCCGGCAGCAACAGCAGCCACCAGTTGATCGACTCACGCATCGCCGCGCACAAACCGCGCAGCCTGAACTGGGCCGAGTCCGCCGCCCTGCCGCTCACCGCCCTCACCGCCTGGGAGGCGCTGTTCGAACACCTGAACATTCAGGATGCGCCGGAGAACAAGACGCTGCTGATCATCGGCGGCGCCGGCGGGGTCGGCTCGCTGGCCATTCCGCTGGCCGCATTGCGCAGCAAGGTGAAAGTGATCGCCACCGCCTCACGGCCGGAATCCGCCGCCTGGTGCCGTGAACGCGGCGCCGATCTGGTGGTGGACTACCGCGATCTGAAGGGCAACCTGGCGCAGCACGGCATCGAGCAGGTGGATTACATCCTGTGCCTGAACGATACCGACGGCCACTGGCCGGCGATGGCCGAGCTGGTCGCGCCGCTGGGCCATATCTGCACCATCGTCGAGAACGCGCAGCCGTTGGATCAAAACGCGCTGAAGCTGAAAAGCGCCGCGCTGCACTGGGAATTCATGTTCACCCGCAGCATGTTCACCACCCCGGACATCGCGCAGCAGGGCCAGATCCTGCAGCAGGTGGCGCAGTTGCTGGACGAGGGCAAGCTGAGCACCACGCTGAGCGAAACCCTGCACGGGCTGACGGTAGAAACGCTGACCGCCGCGCATCAACAGCTGCTCGGCGGCCATATGCAAGGCAAGCTGGTTATCGCTTACTAAGCCTGAATCGCGGCGGCGCCCTGCGCCGCCGTTACTGCGGACGAACGAAGCCGACGCACAGCGTCTGCTCATCGGCATGCGGATCGGCGCGGAACGTCAGCGTCTGCTGCCAATCGAGGCGCAGTTTCGGCCAGTGGGCCAACTCACCGCCGAAGTCGCTGTGCGCGCAGTCTTCACCCAACCGCCCGAACAGGGCGACGCCGTGCTGCGCAATCTGCGAATAGCTGATGTTGACGTTGTAAATATTCGGTCGCGTATGATTGGACCAGCGCGTAATGGTCTGCGGCCGGGAAGCGGCGTACACCGTCATCCACTGCGACAGGTATTCGCCGCCGACGTAGCGCAGGCTGACGCCATACCGTTCCTGCCACTGCCGTTCCACCCCGGCGCTGAACGCCTTGATACCCACCATTTTCTGGCCGGCGTTGCGCACGTTGCCCAGCATCACCGCGGCATACCCCAGATAGACCGCCAGCGCCGCGCACATCAGCCCAATGGTCGCCGCACGCAGTGAACGCACTGGCGGCTGACGTACGCAGCCGACCAGCAGCGCAGGCGCCAGCATGAAGAACGGCTGCAGCCATTCGGTCAGCCGGCCGCCGACGTTGAAGGAGAACCAGAAGGTGATGATGCCGAGCGGCAACAGGTAGACCCACAGCAGTACCCGCATCGGCAACGCCGCTGGCCAGGCCAGCACCGCCCCGCTGCGCCGCAGGATCACCCACAGTGCCAGCGACGGATAGAACACCAGCAACAGCGACTGCAGCATATCGAGGTTGAGCTGCATCTTGATCTGCGAATCCACCCACTTGAAGGCGGCGAAGTCGTGGTTCCACAGCCAGAACAGGTTCGGCAGCACCAGCGCCAACCAGATCGCCACCGCCAGATAGAACTGCGGCTGGCGATAGCAGCGGCGAAGCTGCGGTACGAACAGCGTCGACAGCGCCGCGAAATAGACGAAGGCGAAGGTCGAGTATTTCGCCATCATCGCCAGACCGGCCACCACTGCGAAAACCGGCCACCAGTTGGCCGAACGCGAGATAGCCAGGTGGAAAAACAACGCCATCCACGGCCACAGCATCACCAACAGGTAGTTATCGTTGTAGGGAATGATGTCGAAATTGATGATGCCGGACAGATTGAGCGTCAGCAGCGCCATCCAGGCCAGCGAGGTGCTGCCGCTTAGGCGGCGCGCCAATAGCCAGACGCCCAACATGCCGATGGCGATGGCGATAAAGTGCCCGCCATACCAGTACAGGTTCAGCGGCAGCCACGATAGCCAGATCGCCGGCTGCATCGCCGCACCGACCAGCCAAGGATTTTTCGGTGAGCCCCACTCACCGTTGAGGCCCCAGTTGAGCGCCTCGACGGCGTCGTAAGGCAGGGTAGGATCGAGATGAACAGTCAGCAGCGTCCAGGCTGCGGCATAGCAGACTAACCAGAGAGCGAGTAAGCGATAAGACATGTCTTCTTCTAAGCGTTATTGTAAAGAAAATCTTAACCTAGTCGCTGTCGAATGAACCATGTTTAAACAAGCCGTTAAATGTGCGCCCGAGAGGCGTTTCTGCCGCCGCGACCGCACATTCCGCTAATTTTCTCAGCCTGCGGCGTGGCGATGGGCGGGCGCATTCGCCAACCGGCCGGCGTCCGCCGCCAGCAGCTGCTGCACCAGCTCGACGCAGCGCAGGAAACGCTCTTCGTAATCGCTGGACTCAACGTGCACATACTCGATGTTGTTGGCGCGCAACATCTCCTCCAGCAGGTGCTGGAACGCCAGGCGATCGGCGGTGCTGCCGAGGCTGCGCAGGCCGTCCGCCACCCACGGCGTGTTGTTTTCCAGCAGGATCACCAGATCGAAACGGTATTCGTCGATCAGCGCCTGCACGAAGGGATGCTCACGCCCCTCGTACTTTTTGCAAAACGCCTGGGTGGTGACGAAATCGGTATCGATAAACGCCACCTTGTTGGCGTACTTGACCGCGAAATCCACGTATTGCGCCTGCCCCAGGGCAATTTTGTCGTAGTCGGAGTACTGCAGTGCCATCTCGTCGCCGCCCAGGTGCGAAAACACGTAATCGCGGCCATATTCCCAGGCGCTGGTGGTGTTGAAGATGTTGGCCAGCTTGTTGACCAGCGTCGACTTGCCGCTCGACTCGCCGCCGAGGATCGCCACGGTGCGCACGAAGAACGGCTTCACCTCGGTCGGGATGTAGTCCCAATAGCGGAACGGATCCTGGCGGATCTGATTGCCGCTGATGTTCATGAACGAACGCTCGGGATCGACCAAGATGGTTTCGATGCCCAGATGCTCGCGGTAGCGCGGCGCATCCTGCGCTTCGCTGGAATAGATGAAGCTCGGCACGATGCCCTTCTGTTCCATAAAGGCCTTCATGCCGTCACTCCACACGTTCCACCCGTGCGGATAGGGCTCGATCCCCTGCTCGTCGAACGAGTGGATATGGATGTTTTTCTGGTACTTGAAGGTCTGCAGCAGCCAGCGCAGGCGATCGCTGACCGTTGGCTGTTGCGACATCGAACTGTTCTCGAACAGCTCGCGGTCGCGCGGCTCGTCGTGGCACAAGATAACGTGCAGTTCGTCCACCTGGCTGCAGGCGCGCTGGATCAGGTAGATGTGGCCGGTGTGCAGCGGGTAAAATTTACCAAACACCACGCCGACTTTAACCTCTTTACGCGGGAACTCCAGCCCGAGAAAACGGTGCAGCGCTTCGAGCTTTTGCGCGCTCGGACTTTTGATCTTGTCGTTCAACAGCTGGCTCAGATAGCCCTTGGTCATGCCGCTGGCATCCGCCACCTGCTGCAAAGTACAGCCCTTTTGCTTAATGGACGTCTTCAGGTAATCAAATTGCGGCATGGCCACCTCCGTTTAGTATGCTAAACAAAATAGCATATCTTTCTCGCCGTCGGCGACATTAATAAAACTCTTCCAGCACGTCGAGCGCGTCCGCCAGCTTCTTGACCCCGAACACCTGCATGTTGGCCGGCGGCTTCTTCGGCATATTGCCGTGCGGCACGATGGCGCGCTTGAAGCCGTGCTTGGCCGCTTCGGAGATGCGCTCCTGGCCGCTCGGCACCGGACGGATTTCTCCCGCCAGCCCCACTTCGCCGAACACCACCAGATCGTTTGGCAGCGGCCGATCGCGCAGGCTCGAGACCAGCGACATCAGCAGCGCCAGATCGGCGCTGGTTTCACTGACCTTCACCCCGCCGACCACGTTGACGAACACGTCCTGATCCGACATCTGCAGCCCGCCGTGGCGGTGCAGCACCGCCAGCAGGATCGCCAACCGGTTCTGCTCCAGGCCTACCGCCACGCGGCGCGGGTTGGACATCATCGAGTGATCCACCAGCGCCTGGATCTCCACCAGCAGCGGCCGGGTGCCTTCCCACACCACCATCACCGAGCTGCCGGAAGTGACTTCATCGCCGCGGCTGAGGAAGATTGCCGAAGGGTTGCTGACTTCGCGCAGCCCCTGTTCGGTCATGGCAAACACCCCCAGCTCGTTGACCGCGCCGAAGCGGTTCTTGTGGCTGCGCAGGGTGCGGAAGCGGGAATCGGCGTCGCCGTCCAGCAGTACCGAACAGTCGATGCAGTGTTCCAGCACTTTTGGCCCGGCCAGCGAGCCGTCTTTGGTGACGTGGCCGACCATGACGATCGCCACGCCGCGCGTCTTGGCGAAGCGCGTCAGATAGGCGGCGGTTTCCCGCACCTGCGCCACGCTGCCCGGCGAAGACTGAATGTCCGCCATGTGCATCACCTGAATCGAGTCGATCACCATCAGCTTTGGCTGCTCCTGCTCGGCGATCAGGCAGATCTGCTCGATGCTGGTTTCCGACAGCATGTTCAGGCCGCCGGTCGGCAGCCCCAGACGGTGAGCGCGCATCGCCACCTGCTGCAGCGACTCCTCGCCGGTGACGTACAGGGTTTTCATCTGTTCGGACAGTTTGCACAGCACCTGCAGCAACAGGGTGCTCTTGCCGGCGCCGGGGTTACCGCCGATCAGAATGGCGCTGCCGGGCACCACGCCGCCGCCCAGCACGCGGTCGAACTCGAGAAAGCCGGTGGTGAAGCGCGGCAGCGCCTCAAGGCTGATTTCCGACAGCTTCTGTACCTTGCTGACGCCGGCGTCACCGGCATAGCCGCTGAGGCGATCGTTGCGCGCCGCTGCGGGCGACGCGGCCAAACGCACTTCCGTGATGGTGTTCCAGGCATGACAGGCGCTGCACTGCCCCTGCCAACGCGGATAGTCCGCCCCGCACTCATTGCACACAAATGCCCGTTTTGCCGCTTTTGCCACGTCTTACCTCAATCTTTCGTTATCGCACTTCGTGTTTCAGGCTGCCGGTGAGAATACACAGCACGCCCATCAGATCCGCATGCCGGATCGCCACCTGCGCTTTTTCATACACTTTCGGTTTGGCGTGGTAGGCGATGCCCAACCCCGCCGCCTGCATCATTTTCAAATCGTTGGCGCCGTCGCCGATGGCCACGGTCTGCGCCAGTGGGATCTCCAGCTTCTCTGCCAGCCGCAGCAGCGTGTCGGCTTTGAACTGTGCGTCCACCACCGGCCCCAGCACTTCGCCGGTCAGCTTGCCGTCGCGGATCTCCAGCTCATTGGCCGCTGCCGCCACCAGCCGCAGCCGGTTGCGCAGGTATTCGGCGTAGTAGGTGAAGCCGCCGGAGGCGATCGCCACATGCCAGCCCATCGCCTGCAGCTTGCCCACCAGGCTGGTCAGCCCCGGCATCAGCGGCAGCTCGTCGCGCACCTGCTTGAGGATGTTGGCGTCGGCCCCTTTCAGCGTACCAACGCGCTGGCGCAGGCTGGCGGTAAAGTCCAGCTCGCCGCGCATCGCGCGTTCGGTGACTTCCGCCACCTGCTCGCCGACGCCCGCCAGCTTGGCGATCTCGTCGATGCACTCGATCTCGATCGCCGTCGAATCCATGTCCATCACCAGCAGCCCCGTCGTGCGCAGGTGCGGGATCTTGCCGAGCGGCGCCACGTCCAGCCCGCTCTCCGCCGCCAGCAGCTTGGCGCGCGGCGTCAACGTGCCCGCCAGGCGCACCACCTGATAATCGTCCACGCCCCAGGCGGTGACGATCACCATCGCCGCGCCCAGCTTGCGTTGGAATTGCGTAATGCGCGCCTTGTCCAGCTTTCTGCCGTATAACAGCCACCCGGTATTGCCCGCCCGGTAGTCCAGCGGCATCACTTCGTCGCCGCTGAGCGAAAGGGGAAGACCCGGCCATTGGGAGATCTCCGCCGGAAGATCGCAATAGGTCAGACTGTTTGACATCATTGACTCCTGAATGGACAAAAACGCTGCATGATAAAACGACGCATCAAGCTATCCTATCGCCAGCGGTTCTGGCAACATAAAGTGTCCCCGATGCCCAAGGAACCTGCATGGCTCGCGCTAAACTGAAATTTCGCCTGCACCGCACCGCTATTATCCTGATTTGCCTGGCTTTGCTGGTGCTGCTGATGCAGGGCGCCTCTTATTTTAGCCTGAGTCACCAAATGGCGCGATCCGAGCAGGTTGAAGAGTTGGCGCAGACGCTGACCAAACAGGTCGCCTACAGCCTGGCGCCGCTGCTGGACGACGACGGCAACACCCCGCGCATCGACGCCATCCTCAAGCAGCTCACCGATCACAGCCGCATTCTCGACGTCAGCGTGTATCAGCTGGACGGCACGCTGGTCTCCCACGCCGGGGAGCAGATAAGTATACGCGATCGCCTGTCGCTCGACGGCAAACGCGCCGGCAGCTACTTCAACCACCAGTTGGTCGAATCCATTCAGGGCAAAGACGGCCCAATCGGCTTTATCCGCATCACCCTCGACACCCACGTGCTGGCGACCGAATCCAAGCAGGTGGACAACACCACCAACCTGCTGCGCCTGATGATCCTGCTGGCGCTGGCGATCGGCATCATTCTGGCGCGCACCCTGCTGCAACACCGCCGCAGCCGCTGGCAGCAGTCGCCGTACCTGTTGACCGCCAACACGCCGTTGGCAGAAGGCAATACGGTGGAAGACGACGAAGAGGATGCGCCGGAAACAAAACAGGAAGCGCCGAAGAAGGGGTAACTCAGGCCAGGCGCTGAATGCGCTCGTGCAGCTTCTGCAGTTGCACCAACATTTGCTCGGCAATCGCCCGGAACGCCTCGCTGATGTCGTCATGTTGCGCGGTTCGCCGCCAGAACTCGAGAGCCAATAGCTCCGCTTGCCGCCAGACGGCGCCGCTCACCTCGTTGCTCAAACGGATCTCCACCGCGTCGCGGCGCAGATTACCGCTGCTTGCCGGGGCAAAAGCCATCGGCAACATATCATACAAAGGCGCCAACATGACCGGCCGCTGGGTTATTCGCAAGAACGACAGGTTGCCCTGGTGCATATCGCTGTTGGCGATCAACCGGCCAAAGGCCCAATACAGGGCAATCCGTTGGTAGACTGAGTGATTGATCACCCCTTGCTGCAATAGCCGCTCGGCGGCCACGACCCAGTTGGCGTGGCCGCTGCCGCTGAACTCGGCATCCAGCGCCTCCAGCGACACCATCGCTACCCGCCCTTCTTCACCGATGCGATCAAAGCGCTCTACCTCTAAAAAGCATTGCCGGTCGGCGCCGAACAGGATTTGCGCCGATGCGGCAGGCAATCCCGCAGCGGCGACCGTCTGCAACACCAGCGACTCGGCGATCAGCAAATCGCTCCAGCGCTGTGCAATGACATGCGTCGGCGCCAGACTGAACTTCACCAACACATGCGCGCGGCGCCCAGGCGCCAGCTCAGCATAAGCGGCAAATTTGGGTTGCTCGCCACCGGCGGAAGAGCCCACCAGTTCCCCGGCCAGCGCCTGGACAGACAATGCGGCGTAACGCTCGGTTTTATCTTCCACCGTGATGGCGACGGCAGTATCCCGCATTAACCAACGCTGATAGCTGTCGGCACCAGGCAGCAGATCGCCGGTTATGTCCTCGCCATAACGGCAGAGCGCCAACAAGCGTTGACCTTCATCCCATCGCCGCACATCCTCCGGCAAATTCAACTCGCGCGCCGCTGCTTTTCCCCAGGCTCGCCCGAGAAAGCCAATCGGCCGCAGGTCGTTCAAATACCATGGCATGCCGTCATAAAGCTGCCACTCTCCGCTGCGCTCATCGCACACCGCACAGTTATCGGCAGGATACAGCGGGTAAAGTGTGGCAAACAGGTGCGCCTTACCCCGTTCATCAACCCGATACAGCGGAAACTGCCTCTCACCGCCGATCCCGCGCCGCAATACATAGCGCGTCGCCTTACCTTTACCGAGGATCAATACTGCGCCCGCCAGTTCGCGGATACGGCGCGATAGCGTCGGCTGGCTGATGCCTAACGCTTCTGTCAGTTGACGAGCCGTAGCTGGCCCATGACGCAAAGCTTGTTCAACGGTGATCATCAGATGAATAGATTGGTGAATAGATTGATAGAGGAAGTAATAGCGTTAAACGGCAGAAAGGTAAAGCGTTAGCCAAAACTGGCCAAGCGGAATGAATAGATTGACAGGCGGGCGCCATGATGACGCCCGCCGGAGTATTACGCTTTGTCGCCCAGCAGTACGGATTCCAGCGCGATAACGATCATTTCGTTAAAGGTGGTCTGGCGTTCCGCCGCCGTGGTCGCCTCGTGACGCAGGATGTGGTCGGACACGGTGCAAATGGTCAGCGCCTTGCAGCCGAACTCTTCGTACAGCTCCGCCGCCACGCCGTAGATGCCGGCCGCTTCCATTTCCACGCCCAGGATGCCGTACTTCTTCATCACCTGGAACATGTCCGGATCCGGCGTGTAGAACAGATCGGCGGAGAAGATGTTGCCCACGCGCGCCGGGATGCCCTGCGCCGCCGCCGCGTCGACCGCATTGCGCACCATGTCGAAGTCGGCGATCGCCGCGTAGTCGTTGTCCTTGAAGCGCAGACGGTTCACCTTGGAGTCGGTGCACGCGCCCATGCCGATCACCACGTCACGCAGTTTGATATCGTCACGCACCGCGCCGCAGGAGCCCACGCGAATGATCTTCTTCACGCCGAATTCGGCGATCAGCTCGCGCGCATAGATGGAGCAGGACGGGATGCCCATACCGTGGCCCATTACGGAGATGCGACGGCCTTTGTAGGTGCCGGTGAAGCCCAACATGCCGCGCACGTTGTTCACTTCCACCGCGCCTTCCAGGAAGGTTTCGGCGATGTATTTTGCACGCAGCGGATCGCCCGGCATCAGTACTACGTCAGCGAAATCACCCATCTCAGCATTAATGTGCGGCGTAGCCATAATTTTCTTCCTTTAGAAATCTTATTTAATAAAAACGTCAAACATCTAAGCCTTGAATTTCGAGTTGCAGCTAGGCAGCTAGCGGGTGAATCCCCAGGAGCTTACTTGAGTAAGTGACTGGGGTTCACGCGTGAAGCTAACAACGCTGCGGCTTGAAAGACAGGGCTTAGAACAGGGTCTTACCGTAATCCATCGGCGACAGGCCAAAGTAATTGGCGACGGTCTGGCCGATGTCGGCGAAGGTCTCGCGGTGGCCCAGTGAGCCCGGCTTCACTTTCGGGCCGTAAACCAGCACCGGGATGTGCTCGCGGGTGTGGTCGGTGCCCGGCCAGGTCGGGTCGCAACCGTGGTCGGCGGTGAAGATGATGATGTCTTCGTCTTTCACCAGCTTCAGCAGCTCCGGCAGGCGGCGGTCGAACAGCTCCAGCGCAGCGGCGTAGCCCGCCACGTCGCGGCGGTGGCCATAGGAGGAGTCAAAGTCCACGAAGTTGGTGAACACGATGGTGTTGTCGCCGGCCTTTTCCATTTCGATCAGGGTCGCGTCGAACAGCGCGTCGATGCCGGTCGCCTTCACCTTCTTGGTGATGCCGACGTTGGCGTAGATGTCGGCGATTTTACCGATCGACACCACTTCACCGCCCTTCTCGTCCACCAGCTTTTTCAGCACGGTCGGCGCCGGCGGCTCTACCGCCAGATCGTGACGGTTGCCGGTGCGCTGGAAGTGGCCCGGCTTGTCGCCGACGAACGGACGCGCGATCACGCGGCCGATGTTGTACCCGCCTTCGGTCAACTCTTCACGCGCGATTTCGCACAGCTCGTACAGGCGATCCAGGCCGAAGGTTTCTTCATGACAGGCAATCTGGAACACCGAGTCGGCGGAGGTATAGAAAATCGGCTTGCCGGTTTTCATGTGCTCTTCGCCCAGCTGATCGAGGATCACGGTGCCGGATGAGTGGCAGTTGCCCAGATAACCCGGCAGCTTGGCGCGCTCCACCAGCTTATCCAGCAGCGCCTGCGGGAAGCTGTTGTGCTCGTCCTTGAAGTACCCCCAGTCGAACAGTACCGGCACGCCGGCGATTTCCCAGTGGCCCGACGGCGTGTCTTTACCGGAAGAGAGCTCGCTGGCGTAAGCGTAAGCGCCGATGATGTCGGCGTTGCGATCCAGCCCCTGCGGGAAGTTGCCGGTGGATTCTTCCGCTGCTTTACCGAGGCCCAGACGGCTCAGGTTAGGCAGCGTCAGCGGCCCCTGGCGGCCCACGTTGGCCTCACCGCGCGCGCAAACCTCGGCGATGTGGCCCAGGGTGTCGGAACCCTGGTCGCCAAAACGTTCGGCGTCTTCGCTGGCGCCGATGCCGAAGGAGTCCAATACCATAATAAATGTGCGTTTCATCTGTGCTCTCCTGCGTGTTCTCACGCTATTGCGACCGCAAGACTGCAATCGCCCTTATTCTCTAAATTTAGACCCAATGGATTTCAAGTTGTAGCTAGGTGGCTAGCGCGTGTATCCCCAGGAGCTTACTCAAATAAGTGACTGGGGTGCACGCGTGCAGCCAACAACGCTACGGCTTGAAAGACGAGGGTCATCACGCTTGAGTGATGCGCTTATACACCACCGGCGTCGCCTCCGGCGCCTTGTCGCTCAGCGTCATTGCGCTGCGCACCGCATCGGCCGCCTGCTGCCAGCTCTCTTCATCGTTGGCGTGGATCATCGCCAGCGGCTGCTGGGCATCCACTTTATCGCCCAGGCGCGCCACCTCGGTCAGGCCAACGCTGTAGTCGATGGCGTCGCTCGCCCGACGACGGCCGCCGCCCAGCGACACCACCGCCATGCCCAGCGCGCGGGTATCCATGGCGCTGATGATGCCCGACTTTTCAGCATACACCGGCTTGCTCAGCGTTGCCGCCGGCAGATAGCTATCGTAGCGTTCGACGAAGTCTATCGGCCCCTGCTGCGCCGCCACCATGCGGCCAAACACCTCCGCCGCCTTGCCGTTGTCCAGCACCGCCTGCAGTTTGGCGCGCGCATCGGCCTCGTCTTGCGCCAGGCCGCCGGACAGCAGCATTTCCACGCACAGCGCCAGCGTCACTTCCAGCAGGCGCGGGTTGCGGTATTCGCCGGTCAGGAAGCGCACCGCTTCGCGCACTTCCACCGCGTTGCCGGCGCTGGAGGCCAGCACCTGGTTCATGTCGGTCAGCAGCGCGGTGGTCTTGCAGCCCGCGCCGTTGGCCACGCCGACGATCGCCTGCGCCAAGTCTTGCGACAGCGCATAGGTCGGCATAAAGGCGCCGGAGCCGACCTTCACGTCCATCACCAGCGCATCCAGCCCTTCCGCCAGCTTCTTGGCCAGAATGGAGGCGGTGATCAGCGGGATCGAATCCACGGTGGCGGTAATGTCGCGAGTGGCGTAGAAACGTTTGTCCGCCGGCGCCAGCGAACTGGTCTGGCCGATGATCGCCACGCCGACGTCCTGAATGATTTTGCGGAAGGCGTTATCGTCCGGGAAAATATTGAAGCCCGGAATGGCTTCCAGCTTGTCCAGCGTGCCGCCGGTATGCCCCAGGCCACGGCCGGAGATCATCGGCACATAGCCGCCGCAGGCCGCCACCATCGGGCCAAGCATCAGCGAGGTCACGTCGCCCACGCCGCCGGTCGAATGCTTGTCGACGATCGGGCCATTCAGCGCCAGACTCTTCCAATCCAGCACGGTGCCGGAATCGCGCATCGCCATGGTGAGCGCCACGCGCTCCGGCATGCTCATGTCATGGAAGTAAATGGTCATCGCCAGCGCGGCGATCTGCCCTTCCGACACCACGTTGTCGCGAATGCCGTTGATGAAAAAGCGGATTTCCGCTTCGCTTAACGGCTGGCCGTCGCGTTTCTTACGAATAATTTCTTGAGCCAGGAACAAGGCATCCCCCTGTGTCGCCGAGAATCGGTGTAGACGGGCGCGCCTGGCGCCCGCCAACGAAATCGATCAGTAGCCGCCGCCGGCGGTCTGGGTCTGGTGGCCCAGCGCGGTCAGCAAGCTGGCCAGCAGGCTGGAAGCGCCAAAGCGGAAATGCCGTGCGTCGGCCCAGCCTTCGCCCAGAATACGATCGGCAAGTTGCAGATAATGCAGCGCGTCTTCTGCGGTGCGCACGCCGCCGGCCGGCTTGAAGCCCACCGTCTTCGCCACGCCCAGATCGCGGATCACCGACATCATCAGCTCGGCACTTTCCAGCGTGGCGTTGACCGGCACCTTGCCGGTGGAGGTCTTGATAAAGTCCGCCCCGGCCTTGATGGCGATCTCGGACGCCTTGCGGATCAGGTCGGCCTGCTTCAGCTCACCGGTTTCGATGATCACTTTCAGCAGCACGTTGGCCGCCTGACAAGCCTGCTTGCACTGTTTCACCAGCTCGAAGCCGACCTGCTCGTTGCCGGCGATCAGCGCGCGGTAAGGGAACACCACATCCACTTCATCCGCGCCATAGGCGATGGCCGCGCGGGTTTCCGCCAGCGCGATGTCGATATCGTCGTTGCCATGCGGGAAGTTGGTCACGGTGGCGATACGGATGTCCGGCGTGCCTTGCTCGCGCAGCGCCTTGCGTGCTACCGGGATAAAACGCGGGTAGATACAGATGGCCGCCGTGTGGCCGGCCGGGCTGTTGGCCTGACGACAGAGGGCGATCACTTTCTCGTCGGTGTCATCATCATTCAGCGTGGTTAAATCCATCAGGTTCAGCGCACGTTGCGCTGCTGCGGTTAATTCGGTCATAAAACTCTCCAACTGAGTACCTGGATGTTGGCGAGCGGACTTGGTTCCATGAAGATAGCGCTGGGGAACGGCGTTCCCGCGGCGGCAACTGAGATCCTTCTCACCGCACATGGCCACCCGCCTTGCGGCCGGCCAGTAATAGCTATTTGAACACGAATGCCGAGGGCGATTCGCGTTCATCGTCACACTATATGAAATAGCACTGTAACAGACCGGAATTATATGTGAAGAGCATCACAAAATAACGCGATATCGTTCACAAATTCGCTAAAGAAGCGGCTGAAGATCGCGGGTGCGGCAAGCACCCGCGTTGCTTAGAGTATAGGCGGAGTCCCGCGATCGGTCGCGCCGTCGCGGGCTCCGGGATGGCTTACAGCGCCAGGAAGAAACCGGCGATGGTGGCGCTCATCAGGTTGGACAGCGTGCCCGCCGCCACGGCCTTCAGACCGAAACGCGCGATGTCGTGGCGACGGTTGGGCGCCATGCTGCCCAGACCGCCCAGCAGGATCGCCACCGAGGAGAGGTTGGCGAAGCCGCACAGCGCGAAGGAGATGATCGCCTTGGTGTGGGCCGACAGCACCTGCAGGCCTTCCGCCGCCACCACGTCGTCCGGACGCAGATAGGCGCCGAAGTTCATGTAGGCGACGAACTCGTTGACGATGATCTTCTGGCCGATGAACGAACCGGCGGTCATCGCCTCGCTCCACGGCACGCCGATCAGGAAGGCGATCGGCGAGAACACCCAGCCGAGGATCAGTTCAAGCGACAGCTGCGGATAATCGAACCAACCGCCGATGCCGCCGAGAATGCCGTTAAGCAGGGCGATCAGCGCGATAAACGCCAGCAGCATCGCACCGACGTTCAGCGCCAGCTGCATGCCGGAAGCCGCGCCGGAAGCCGCCGCATCGATCACGTTGGCCGGACGCTCTTCTTCGGCGATCAGTTTCATCGCATCGTCTTTATCGTGGGTCTGCTCGGTTTCCGGCACCATCAGCTTGGCGAACAACAGCCCGCCCGGCGCGGCCATGAAGGACGCGGCGATCAGGTATTCCAGCGGCACCCCCATCTGGGCGTACCCCGCCAACACCGAACCGGCTACCGAGGCCAGGCCGCCGCACATCACGGCGAACAGTTCTGACTGGCTCATGGTGGCGATATACGGGCGCACCACCAGCGGCGCTTCGGTCTGGCCAACGAAAATGTTGGCGGTCGCCGACAGCGATTCGGTGCGCGAGGTGCCCAGCAGCTTGTGCAGGCCGCCGCCCAGAACGCGGATAACCAACTGCATGATGCCGAGGTAGTACAACACCGCAATCAGCGAGGAGAAGAACACAATCACCGGCAGAACGCGCAGCGCGAACACGAAGCCGCCGCCGCCGAACACCTCGAACATCTTGTCGGACACCAGCCCGCCGAAAATGAACGAAATGCCCTGATTGCCGTAGGCGATAACGTTTGCCACACCGTTAGACATACTGCCGAGAATGCTGCGGCCCAGCGGCACGTACAGCACCAGCGCGCCGATGCCGACCTGAATGATGAACGCCCACACGACGGTGCGCAGTTTGATGGCCCGGCGGTTGCTGGAGAGCAGCACCGCAATGGCGATCAGCACCGCCATGCCAACCAGACTCATGATGAGTTGCATGCAAAGTTTCCCTGTTGCAAAAAATAAAATACATCCCTGCTCATGAAGAGAGGTTTGCTATTGGAGAGTTTCGGGGGGGATTATACTGAGCGAGGTCACCCTCGCACCGATTTATGTCACAAATGTATACAACGAGACGCAAATGAAAATCTTATAACGTGACACAAGTCACGTTATAAACCCATCAATCCGGCATAGCAAACAGTGCCTGAGTATTGCATTGCAGGTGAGCGGCGATCTCATCGGCCGGTTCCGGCCGCAGCTCGCACAGCGTCTGAAACACCTCGGCGGCGCGTTCGGGGCGATTCGGCTGCCCCTGATAGCCGGCCAGCGGCATGTCCGGCGCATCGGTCTCCAACAGCAGCGCCTCGAGCGGCAGCTGCACCATCACGCCGCGCGTTTTCTGCGCCCGCTCATAGGTGATGGTGCCGCCCACGCCGATGTAATAGCCGAGGCGGATAAACGCCTGCGCCTGCGACAGGCTGCCGGCGAAGCCGTGCACCACGCCGCGACGCGGCAGCTGCATGCGCCGCAGCGCCGCAGCCAGCTGATCGTGGGTGCGGCGCGAATGCAGGATCACCGGCAGGTCATGCTGTTTCGCCAGCTTCAACTGGGCCAGTAGCACGCTGTGCTGGCGCTCGAACTGCGGGTTGTCCATATACAGATCGAGCCCAATCTCCCCTACCGCCACCAGCTTGCGCGGCCGCTCGGCCAGCAGCGCCGCCAACTGTTCCAGCTGCGGCTCATGATGCTGCGCGATATACAGCGGGTGCAGCCCCAGCGCGGCGAACAGCGGTGCGTGATCCTGCGCCAGCCGCAGCACCCGGGCAAAGCGATCGGCGGTGACCGTCGGGACGATGATGCGCTGCACGCCGGCGCTTGCCGCCCGCGTCAGGCTCTCGGCCTCATGCCCGGTAAAGGGCGGAAAATCGAAATGGCAGTGGGTATCGGTAAAGGCGTAACTCACAGCGCGCCCCCTTCACCCGGCGGCAAATCGCCCGGCAGAATGATCTTCGGTGCCGCCACGGCGGCCTCCGGCTGCGCTGCCAGATCGGGCGGCATGACGATATCGGTCACGATCGGCGAAGGCATTCTGACGTTCTCCGGCTGGATCAGGCGGCGCGACAGCGCTTTTTTCACTTTCATGCCGTCCGGCTCCGGCTGCGCCATCCACTGGCCGACGGTGGCCAGGAAGTAACGGCCGCAGCGGCGCCCCAGGTGATAATCCTGATTGAGCGACCCCAGTCGGCTGCCCAGCGCATTGCTGGCCAGCGGTTTCGGCGGAAAAATTTCGAAGATGCGCAGCTTGCCCGGCGGCTTCTCGATAAAGCGCTGGATGCGGTGATAGCTTTGCTCGTGATGCTGCAGGATGCGCACCATCTGCTGCAGGCTGCTGTCGCTCAGCCAGTGCTCCATGCGCTTCATCCACTGCGGGGTGTAGTACATCTGCGAAGGTACGGTGCGGATCACCACGATGGTGTCGGCGCCGCGACGATAGGCCTCTTCCACCGGGATCGCATCGCTGATGCCGCCATCCTGGTAGCTGATGCCGTCCAGCTCCACGCCCTGGCGATAAAAACCGGGAATGGCGCTGGACGCCTTGATGGCCGGCAGCCAGCGTTCGCGCTGCGCCGGCAGATAGGTCGGTTCGAAATCGTCGCTGCGACAGGCACACAGCAGGAACTCGCGTCCGTCGGTAAGATGCTGTTCCGCCACGTCCATCGCCAGCGGCATCTGTGCCGCCGCCGTATCAACCAGCCAATCGAGATCGATCAGATGCCCGCCGCGCACGAAGCGCAGCGGATTGAAGAATTGGGCCGAGGTGGTGTAACGGGTGATCACCCGGCGCGCGTAGCCCATCTGCCCGCAGATATAGGCAGACAGATTCTGGGCGCCGGCCGATGTGCCGATCATCAGGTCGAAAGGGTTAAAGCCCGCGCGCTGAAACTCGTCCAGCACGCCGGCGGTGAAAATGCCGCGCTGGCCGCCGCCTTCGCAGACCAGCGCCATCTTGCCTGGCCGAAAGGGTTTAGACGCCAGCGGTTCTATATTGCCGAGCGTGATGGGTATTCTGTATCCCAACTTGGCATCCTCAGTGAGACGTTTTCTCCGAGGATACCGCGTCTCGCTCTCTTCCGTAATCCTCTTGCAGCACACCGGCGAGGAAATCATTACTGCCGGCCAGCCAGGCGCAATCGCTGCCGGACCATTCGGCCAATGCCTGCCATACCTGGCCTTTCAGCTGTTTCCAGCGCCCGACGATGATGTCGCTGTTCATGGCCGGCCCTCCCCGACGTGAGAAAAGGAATTAAGCTTTGTTACAGTTTGCAGGAAAAAGCCGGCCGGCTAAGGGCGCCGACGGCCGGTGAACAGGCTGACCAGGAACAGGATGATACCGACGACGAACACGATTTTAGCCGCCCAGGCAGCAGTGCCCGCCAACGAACCGAACCCTAACGCCGCAGCGATAAGCGCGATAACTAAAAAGATAATGCCCCAACGAAACATAAGCTTCTCCTTACCATTGTGAAAAATTCGCTGCTGCCTACCGCCCCGACAACGGGACGTCGGCGGCAAATCAGTTTCTTTTTTTGGTGGTACATGCCGGGCCGCCTTCACGGCCCGACAGATGTGGCTTGTTGTTGCTTGTTACGGGCGCCTGGCGGGGTTACTGCTTGACCACCAGGTCGTTTTTCACGCTTTTCACGCCGTCGATGGCCTTGGCGATGCTTTCCGCACGTTCAGACTGCGCCTGCGTTTTCACCTCACCGGACAGCTGCACCACGCCATCGGTGGTTTCCACTTTCACATTGCGCGACGGCACGATGTCATCGGCCAACAGCTTGGCTTTCAGCTCGCTGGTGGTGGCGGTGTCGCCGGCATACGATTTGATCGACTGGTTGGCTTCATCTTTCACGTGCAGCTTGTCGCTGACGGTCTTGACGCCTTCCACCTTACCGGCGACCGCGACCGCATGCTCCGCCTGCGCCTGGCTGCCGACGAACCCGCTCAGGATCACGGTGCCTTTTTCGGTCTTCACCGAAATGTCGGCGCTTTTGATGGTCTTATCTTCCACCAACGCACTTTTAACTTTAGCCGTTATCGCGCTGTCATCCATGTAACCATCAACTTTTTTCATGGAGCTATCGATTTTGGCACCGGCACTATCCGCGGCGTTAGACGCCTTGTTGAGCAGACTGTCTTCGGCCAGCGCACTGCCGCTTACCAAAACAGAACCCAATACGACAGCCATCAGCGAGTGTGCAAATTTGGTCTTTTTCATCGATCTCTTCCTTTTGTTGGGGGCCCGTAGCGCCAGAGCGCCGGAACCCTGCGGCCACCTTCACGCGGCCTTCTCGGTAAATACTTCATCATCGCTATACGATTAAGCGTTCACGACAGGAATATTGCAACAGCCGTGCCAACTCAAGAAATACCTTAATTATCAAAGAGAAAAATATTTCAGTCGGATTTTTAATCAAAAAACTGTCGTCTATTGACGACAGGCTAAGTTACACAAAACTGAAATATAGCTATCTCATTGATATTTAAAGACACTGACTGTCTCCTATCGGCAACACATCAGAATAACTCACCAAACAAATAACGTATTACAGTGATTTACTCTCAAGCAATGTGCGGACATCTCGTTAAAGATAGACCATCAGACGGAAAACGCAGGCCGAACGAACATCGCCTGGCGATAGCGGTTCGCAGGATAAAATATGAGGAAGGTTTATTAATTAGCGCAGTGAGGATGGAGGAAACGTGCAGGGCGCACTGGGCGCCCTGCCGAGCAATCAGTGTTCGCGCGTCTTGCGGAAGGTCACGTCAGGATAGCGTTCCTGCGTCAGGTTGAGGTTCACCATGGTCGGCGCGATGTAGGACAGGTTATCCCCACCGTCCAGCGCCAGGTTGAGCTCGTTCTTGCGCTTAAACTCTTCGAACTTCTTCACGTCGTCGCACTCGACCCAGCGCGCCGTCGACACGTTGACCGATTCATACAGCGCTTCCACGTTGTACTCGCTCTTCAAACGCGCCACCACCACGTCGAACTGCAGCACCCCGACCGCGCCGACGATCAGATCGTTATTGGCGATCGGACGGAACACCTGCACCGCGCCCTCTTCGGACAGCTGCACCAGCCCCTTCAGCAGCTGTTTCTGCTTCAGCGGATCGCGCAGGCGAATGCGGCGGAACAGTTCCGGCGCGAAGTTCGGGATACCGGTGAACTTCATGTCTTCACCCTGGGTGAAGGTATCGCCGATCTGAATGGTGCCGTGGTTGTGCAGGCCGATGATGTCGCCCGGATAGGCTTCTTCCACGTGCGAACGGTCGCCGGCCATAAAGGTCAGCGCGTCGGAGATCACCACGTCTTTGCCGGTGCGCACCTGGCGCAGCTTCATGCCCTTCTCGTAGCGGCCGGAAACCACGCGCATAAAGGCCACGCGGTCACGGTGTTTCGGATCCATGTTGGCCTGGATCTTGAACACGAAGCCGGTGAATTTCTCTTCCGCCGCCGTCACTTCGCGGGTATCGGTTTTGCGCGGCATCGGTGCCGGCGCCCAGGCCACCAGGCCGTCCAGCATGTGATCCACGCCGAAGTTACCGAGTGCGGTACCGAAGAATACCGGGGTCAGCTCACCGCTCAGGAAAGCTTCCTGATCGAACTCGTGGGAAGCGCCCTGCACCAGCTCCAGCTCATCGCGCAGCTGCGCCGCCAGATCTTCGCCTACCGCCGCATCCAGCTCCGGGTTGCTCAGGCCTTTGACGATGCGCACTTCCTGAATGGTGTGGCCTTTACCGGTCTGGTACAGGTAGGTTTCATCCTTGTACAGGTGGTAAACGCCCTTGAACAGTTTGCCGCAGCCGATCGGCCAGGTGATAGGCGAGCAGGCGATCTTCAGTTCGCGCTCGACTTCATCCATCACTTCCATCGGATCGCGGATGTCGCGGTCCAGTTTGTTCATGAAGGTCAGGATCGGCGTATCGCGCAGACGGGTCACTTCCATCAGCTTACGGGTACGATCCTCAACGCCCTTGGCGGCATCGATCACCATCAGACAGCAGTCGACGGCGGTCAGCGTACGATAAGTATCTTCGGAGAAGTCTTCGTGCCCCGGAGTATCCAGCAGGTTGACCAGACTGTCGCGGTACGGGAACTGCATCACGGAGGTGGTGATCGAGATCCCACGCTGCTTTTCCATTTCCATCCAGTCGGATTTGGCGTGCTGGCTGGAGCCGCGGCCTTTTACCGTACCGGCGGTCTGGATCGCCTGTCCGAACAGCAGCACTTTTTCGGTAATGGTGGTTTTACCGGCATCGGGGTGCGAGATGATGGCGAAAGTTCTTCTTTTAGAGACTTCGCGGGCAAATTCACTAGGAGACATGGTTTTCAGGTTCTACGGTTAGTCCGCCCTGCGACATCATCAGAACGCGCCGATCGCGGCGCCGGGCAAAGCGGTGAATAAAAGATAACAGCCGGGCATTTTCGCCGATTTGCCAACCGGTGACAATCAATGCTTTTTCCGGCCAGGCGGATTACGCCAGCGGCAGCGCCATCACGATCGCGTCTTCGCGGCCGTGGGCGCTCGGGTAATAATTGCGGCGCACGGTGACCTCGTTAAAACCGAGATCTTCATACAGCGCGATCGCCGCCTGGTTGGAAGCGCGAACCTCCAGCCACAGCGTGACTACGCCGCGGCTCTCCAGCTGTTCGATCACCGCGTTGAGCAGCAGGCGGCCAAAGCCCCGACGCTGGTACTGCGGATGAATAGCGATGTTGAACAGCGTGGCTTCGTCCAGCACGATCTGCGTGATGGCGAACCCCGCCATCTCCCCGTCGGCGTTCAGCTTCAGGTTAAGGTAGCGATCGCCCTGGTTGCTGGCGAAGGTGGTTTCCGTCCAGGGGAAAGCGTGGCTGGCTTGCTCAATGGTGAAGGCCGTGGCCAGGTCGGCCGCCGTCAGGGTAGAAATCGTGTTCATGATGACAAATCTGCTGCCAGAGGGCACGTTTGGCCCCCGCGTCTTGGGAAAGCTCGGCCAGCGCCGGGCTGTGTAGCTGCGCGCCGGCGACCGCAAGCGGCTCCGCCACGCCCAGCCGCCAACTGTTGCATGCGGTCTCTTCAGGCAGCATCGCCGCCTGTTCCGGCGTCAGGCTGTAAGTTTGCGCCGGCGTCAGCCCCAGGCTGCGCAGCACGTCGCAAAACAGCGGATCGTCGGGTGCGGGCAGCGTCTGTGCCACCACCAGCAGGCGCGCCTCGGGCGGCAAACTGACCGCCACTTCGCCCTGCAACACGCCCGGGCGGCGCAATGTCCACTGCGTAATACCCAGTTGTTGTAACAGCCAGTCGCGTTTTGATGCCATGCCGATTCCTACCCGTTGTGGTGCGCCATGCCTGCCATGCGCCGCGCTATGCTAACAAACCCGCGCAGCCCGCGCCAACAAACCCGTCGAACATATCGCCACAAAGCTCTATAATCCCCGGTCTCATTTCCAGGAGCCAATATCTGATGTCTGCATTAACCCCCGCCAGTGAAGTCATGCTGCGCCACAGTGATGAATTTATCGAACGCCGCGTGCTGTTTGCCGGCGACCTGCAGGACAGCCTGCCGGCCCAATTCGAGGCCGCGGACGTGCGCGTCCACACTCAGCATTACCATCACTGGCAGTTACTGAACCGGACGATGGGCGATAACGTGCAGTTCGGTTTGACCGTCGATCCCGCTTTCGTCGCCGACTGCGACACGCTGGTTTACTACTGGCCGAAGAGCAAGCAGGAAGCGCAATTCCAGCTGTGCAACCTCCTGGCGCTGTTGCCGGTAGGCGTGGACGTGTTCGTGGTCGGTGAAAACCGCAGCGGCGTGCGCAGCGCCGAGCCAACGCTGGAAGGCCACGCCACGCTGGTGAAAATCGACAGCGCGCGCCGCTGTGGCCTGTATCACGGCCGCCTGGACGCACAGACCGAGTTTGACCTGAACGACTGGTGGGACAGCTATCAGCTGCACGATCTGGAAGTGAAAACGCTGCCGGGCGTGTTCAGCCGCGACGGCCTGGACGTCGGCAGCTCGCTGCTGCTGTCGACGCTGGAAAAACACATGAAAGGCAAGGTGCTGGACATCGGCTGCGGCGCCGGCGTGATGGCCTCGGTGATGGCCAAGCTGTCGCCGAAGGTGAAACTGACCCTCAGCGACGTCAACGCCGCCGCGGTGGAATCCAGCCGCGCGACGCTGGCCGCCAACGGCATCGAAGGCGAAGTGATCGTCAGCAACGTTTACTCCGACATCACCGGTCGTTTCGACATGATCATCTCCAACCCGCCGTTCCACGACGGGCTGCAGACCAGCCTGACCGCCGCCGAAACCCTGATCCGCGGCGCGGTGAAACACCTGCCGATCGGCGGCCGGCTGCGCATCGTCGCCAACGCCTTCCTGCCGTACCCGGACATTCTGGACGCCACCTTCGGCAGCCACGAAGTGCTGGCGCAAAACGGCCGCTTCAAGGTGTACCAAGCCACCGTCGGCCGCCCGCCGCGCGCGCCGAAGAAAAAATAATTCGCCGTTGGCGGAAAACGACAGAGCGCGGCCTGAGGCCGCGCTTTTTTTTAACCGTTGATATAGGTCATCGACTCGGCGCCATAGCGTTCGCCGGCCGCCGCACTCAGCGGGAACACCGCTTCGATCGCAGCCAGTTCGGCCGCGCTCAGCGTTATCTCCGCCGCCGCGACGTTCTCTTCCAGATAGCGACGGCGTTTGGTGCCAGGGATCGGCACGATGTGCTCGCCCTGCGCCAACACCCAGGCCAGCGCCAGCTGTGAAGGCTTGACGCCCTTCTGCGCCGCCAGTTCGCCCACCTTCTCCACCAGCGCCAGGTTGCGGGCGAAGTTTTCCCCCTGGAAGCGCGGGTTGCCGCGGCGGAAATCGTCCTCGGCCAGATCCTCCGCCCGCCGGATAGCACCGGTCAGGAAACCGCGCCCTAACGGGCTGTAAGGCACAAAACCGATGCCCAGGCGCTCACAGGCCGCCAGCACGCCCTGTTCGGCATCGCGCGTCCACAGCGAATACTCGGTCTGCAGCGCCGTGATCGGATGCACCTTGTGCGCCCGCTCCAGCGTGGCGACCGACGCCTCGCTCAGGCCGATATAGCGGATCTTGCCTTCGCGGATCAGATCCGCCATCGTGCCCACGACGTCTTCGATCGGCACCTGCGGATCGACCCGATGCTGATAATAAAGATCGATCTCCTCTACGCCCAAGCGCCTCAGGCTGCCCTCGACGGAGCGCCGGATATACTCGGGCCGGCTGCTGACGCCGCGCGCCGAAGGATCCGCCGGATCGCGCAGGATGCCGAACTTGGTGGCCAGGAACACCTGTTGCCGTTTGCCCTTGATCGCTTCCCCCACCAACTCTTCGTTGGTGTGGGGGCCATACATGTCGGCGGTGTCGAGCAGCGTGACGCCCAGCTCCAGCGCCCGGTGCAGCGTGGCGATGGCCTCCTGCCGATCGGCGCCGGTGGAGTAAAAGTCGCTCATGCCCATGCATCCCAGCCCCAGGGCGGAGACGACGGGACCGTGGGAACCCAGTTTACGATGTTGCATTGTGCTGCCCTCATGCGATGAATGGATAACGCAGCAAAGTCTGGTTGTTTACGCTACAAAGATAAATAATGCAGATTGCACATCACTGTTCAAAAATCACCAACAATCCGGAGTGGACATGGATCAGGTTCAAGCCATGCGCATTTTTACCCGCATCGTCGAACTGGGCAGCTTCAGCCGGGCGGCCGAGCGTCTGCAACTGCCGCGCGCCACGGTCAGCAACGCGCTGAAACGGCTGGAGCAGCGGCTGGGCGTGCGCCTGCTGATCCGCACCACCCGCCAGGTACAGGTGACCAGCGAAGGCAGCCTTTACTATCAACGCTGCGTACAGCTGCTGGGGGCGCTTGAGGAAGCGGACACGCTATTCAGCCACCATAAGCTGCAGCCGTCCGGCAAGGTGCGCATCGACATGCCCCATTCGCTGGCGCGCCAGATCGTCATTCCGGCGTTAGACGACTTTTACCGCCGCTATCCCGACATCACCCTGGCGCTGGGCGCCAACGACACCCACGTTGATCTGTTGCGCGAAGGCGTAGACTGCGTGCTGCGCGCCTGGGAAACCGAAGACGACAGCCTGGTGGCGCGGCGCATCGCCCAATTGCCGCAGGTCACCTGCGCTTCCCCCGCTTACCTGCAGGCCCACGGCACGCCGCTCGACATCGATAGCCTGGCGCCGCACCGCGCGGTGGGGTATTTTTCCCTGGCCAGCAACCGCGATTACCCACTGGAATTCTGCCGCGGCGGCAAAGTGGAGCTGCGCGAGCTGCCTGCCCGCCTGAGCGTCAGCGGTGCCGATGCCTACATCGCCGGCGCACGGGCCGGCATGGGATTGATTCAGGCGGCGCGCTATTCGCTTGCCCCCTGGCTGGAACGGGGCGAACTGGTGGAAGTGTTGGCAGGCACGCCGCCCCCGCCGATGCCGATTTACATCATGTATCCGCCCGGCCGTTTCCTGGCGCCACGGGTCAGGGTGTTGATTGATTGGCTGATTTGGCTGTTTGACCAGCAGAAAAGCGTCGATATGGCTGTTTTTCCAGCAAACGCCTGCAAAGCGGGGAAATAACTGTTGACGTGCCCGCCAAAATCTCTAGAATTCGCCTCCGTGGTAACGTTACTCCGGTAATGTTTCTGGTACGCGAAGGTGGCGGAATTGGTAGACGCGCTAGCTTCAGGTGTTAGTGTCCTTACGGACGTGAGGGTTCAAGTCCCTCTCTTCGCACCAAATAACCACATGATTTATATTGCACTCAGCATCGATGCGAAGGTGGCGGAATTGGTAGACGCGCTAGCTTCAGGTGTTAGTGTTCTTACGGACGTGAGGGTTCAAGTCCCTCTCTTCGCACCAAGCTGGCGACGTAATATAAATCAAAGCAACAACATCGACTGTGCGAAGGTGGCGGAATTGGTAGACGCGCTAGCTTCAGGTGTTAGTGTCCTTACGGACGTGAGGGTTCAAGTCCCTCTCTTCGCACCAATTGATGATCTCTCCGGTAGTTACTTCAAAAAAATCCCAACACATTGATAATAAACACGCCTAAGCGTGGTTTTGCCGTTTCCGGCGTTTCACCCGAAGCTGAAGTTGAGGCTGATTGCCGCCAGGCCGCCCGCCAACGCCATGCAGGAAGGCAGCAGCAGATAGTGGCGCAGCCGGCTGTTGAACAGCATCACCAGCGTCACCAACATCGCTATCACAATCAGGGTGCGCAGCTGCATCATATCCAGATCGATCAAGGCCAGCAGCGGCATCAGCGCGCATGGCAGCAAAACGCCCCAGGCGCTGGCCAGGCGATCGCCGAGGCACCAGCTGACGCCCCACAGTCCACACGCGGCAATCATGGCAGTGAGCATGACAACCCCCTTAAGTGATAATGATAACCAATATCATATAACACTTTTTTGGCCGCCGCATCATTTTCACTGCAGTGACCAAACCCAGATGACACCAGCAGGAAAAAATGATAATTTGACATAAGAAAATTCCTAGTCCTGTTTGCATGATAATAATCACAATCATCAACCATGCAACTTCCGTGGATATTTCGCGCCGAGGGAATGCTTCTCAACCTTAATTATTCGACAGTACGACTTTGCAAAGAGTGACCTCCGTATGAACGCCCGTTCTTATCAGGAATTACTGAACAGCAAGCAGCGCCTGGCATTATTTCTTTTTCTAATGATGAATGCCGCCTCTTCCATATTTACGTTATTGTTCCCTTTTAGGGATGTCCCTTCTTTTACTCTGCCTTTATTATGCATACCGTTATTTTGTCTGGCGGCGGCGCTATTTTCTCTGCACGCGCCGCGGCAATACCTGTGCAAACTCAACCTGTTCGCCAGCGTGCTCGGCCTGCTGTGGGCTGCACATATCTACGTTAAAAGTCAATATTGCCTGCCGAATAACCAAGATTTTTTATTAATTAGTTTGTTCAGCATCTTTTTTATCAGCGCTATTTCTCTGACGGATAACTTTACCGCCTTTTGTTTACACGCCGTGCCTTCCGCAATGATGATCCTGGCATTAGATGGCATGCATAATACCCTGCGGATATTATTCACCACGCTATTACCTATTATCGCTTTCTCCATTCATCACCTGATGTTGAAACGCAGTGAAATCTTTACCCACGCGCTGGTGGCCAACCTGTATAACGAACGGGACAAATTCAATAATTTGAGCATGCTCGATCCCCTGACCGGCCTTTATAACCGTCGCGGGCTGGAGAATAAGATCAACATGCTGCTGGAACCGCAAACCGGCCGCCACTACGTGCTGCTGCTGGATATCGACCATTTCAAGGTCTACAACGACAGCTACGGCCACGCCATGGGCGACCGGGCGCTGGTGCAGGTGGCGATCGCCATCCGCGATGCGGTGCGTTCGCGCGACATCGTGGTGCGCTACGGCGGGGAAGAGTTTTTGGTGCTGCTGACCAACGTGCACGAAGGCTATGCGGCGCAGCTGGCCGAGCGGGTGCGCCAACGGGTGGCGGAACTGAATATCCCGCACGGCGCCAGCCCGCAGCACAGCGGCACGCTGACGCTCAGCGCCGGCATCTCCGCGCTGGAAAAGCTGGACGTCGAATCGGCGATCGGCGCGGCCGACGCCGCGCTCTATCATGCAAAAAACAACGGCCGCAACAATATTCAGCTGGCGCAAAACGTTCAGCCCGTCGTCATTCACCCTTAAGCCGCCGCCGAAACGGCGCGGCGGCCGCCAGTAAAACTTAAGCGGGGATGAAACGCAGCCCGTTCAGCAACAGATTCAAACTGGCCAAGGCCTGCTCCAGCGCTGCGTCTTTTTCCGGGTGATGGGCGACCCACAGCGCGGCATCCATCAGGCCGCCATTGATCAAATGCGCCAGCGATTCCGGCTCGGCGACGGCAATGCGCCCTTGTACCATCAACGCCTGCAATGCGCCCGTCATCCAGACAATGCACGCCAGCTTACTGGCCTGCAGATACTCAGCCCCCAGTACCGAAGGTGAATCGCGCAGCAGAATGCGCTGCGCTTGCGGCTCCGTCATCATGATCAAATAACCGCGACAACGCGCCGCAAACGCCTCCCAGTCATCCGCCGCACTTGCGGTAATGTCGGCCAGACGCGCATCCATTTCAGCGTCAATCGCCTTCACCACCGCCAGGAACAACCCCTTTTTATCGCCAAAATGGTGATAGAGCGCGCCGCGCGTCATGCCGGCTTGCGCGGTAAGTTCATCCATCACCGTCTCGGCATACCCCACGCTACCAAACTGCTGACGGGCCGCCGCCACCAGCTTTTGTCGGGTTTCTTCAATCATTTCGGTGCGCGCTTTACGTGCCATGGGTCCACTCCCATCTCGTTATTGATGACGTTATAATTGACATACATGACGTATGTCAATTAACGTAACATACGTGGCGTATGTCAATGACGAACATTGAGCGAATACTGAGCCGCCAACATTCCGGAGCCCTATCCATGGCAAATCCTTATTTCAACCTGTTCAACGCCCCGGGCAGCAAGGCGTTTTCCTCCGCCGGGCTGATCGCGCGCCTGCCGGTCTCAATGACCGGCATCGGCATCATCACCATGCTCTCGCAGGTACGCGGCTCTTATTGGTTGGCGGGCGCGGTGGCAGCGACATTCGCCTTTTCCATGGCGCTGCTTGCGCCGCAAATCGCGCGCGCGGCGGATCGTCACGGCCAAAGCCGCGTGCTGCCGTATGCCACTGGAGTCAGCGCGATCGCCCTGCTACTGCTGCTGCTCTGCACCCACTATCGGGCGCCGGACTGGACGTTGTTCATCTTCGCCGCGCTCGCGGGCGGTATGCCCAGCATCTCCGCGATGGTCAGGGCCCGCTGGAGCGAAATTTATCGCGGCACGCCACAGCTGCACACGGCATTTTCATTCGAGTCCGTGTTAGACGAAGTGGCCTTTATCATCGGCCCACCGATCGCCGTGGGGCTTAGCGTTTCACTCTTCCCTGAAGCCGGCCCTCTGGTGGCCGCGCTGCTTCTGGTAGCGGGCGTTGCGGCATTCGCCTCGCAAAAAAGCACCCAGCCCCCGGTTTACACCCGCAATAACCAGCGGCAGCGCGCCATCCTGGCCATGCCGTCGATGCAGATCCTGGTGGTGGCGCTGATCGCCCTCGGCACCATCGTCGGCACCGTGGACGTCATCAGCGTGGCCTTCGCCGAGCAGCAAGGGCAACCGGCCGCCGCCAGCATTGTGCTATCGGTTTACGCGTTCGGCTCCTGCCTGGCCGGGCTGATGTTCGGCGCAATGAAGATCCCCGTCCCCTTGCCTCGTCTGTTCTTATACGCGGCGCTCGCCACCGCCTTCACCACCTTGCCGCTGCTGTGGGTGCACAATGTCTTGACGCTGGCGGCGGCGATGTTTGTTGCCGGATTGTTTTTTGCGCCGACCATGATCATTGCCATGGGGCTGGTTGAAAACATCGTGCCGCCCTCCCGGCTGACGGAGGGGTTGACCTGGATGGTCACCGGTCTGGGGATAGGCGTGGCGCTCGGCGCCGCATTGGCGGGCCTGGCGATCGATGCCGCCGGGATAACGGCCGGTTTCAGCGTCACGCTCACCGCCGGACTGATCGTGCTGCTGGTGGCGGCCGGCGGCTACCGCTTAATGCGGCGAACGCTGGCCTTGAAAGCGGCGTGAATCGCCCGCGCTAAGCAGTTTCCCAAATCGCCTTGCCCTGCCAGCGCCGTTCGATCGCCGCCAGGAACAGTTTCACCTTGGGGGAGAGATGGCGTCGGCTGGGATAAACGGCGCAGATCGGCGGCCCCGGGCGACAATAGCGCTCCAGCACCGGCACCAGCGTGCCGGCCGCAATCTGTTCGCCGACCAGAAACGCCCCCACCTGGCACAGGCCGGCCCCGGCGACAGCCGCATCCCGCAAGGCCTCGACGTTATTGAAACGCATCCGGCCACGCACCGGCCGTTCGTGCAGTTGGCCGTTGACCAAATAGCGCCAGGGCGCCGGCAGCCCCTGATGGCTGAAGACCAGCGTCTCGTGATCGCCCAGCGCCTCCGGTTTCGCAGGCGTACCGTGCCGCGCCAGATAATCCGGCGCCGCGCAGGTGATCAGGCGATGCGGCGCGAGCACCCGCCGCACCAGCCGGCTGTCGTCGCTGCCGCCGACGCGGACAGCCACGTCGATGCCGTCGCGCACCAGATCGCTGTACTCATCGGAGAAGCTGACGTCGGCGTCCACCTCCGGCCACTGCGCCAAAAACTCCCGCAGAATCGGCAAGATATGCAATCGCCCCAACGAGACCGGCAGATCCAGCCGCAGCCGCCCGCGCGGTGTTTGCCGCCGCGTATTCAGCGCCGTTTCCGCCTCTTCGGCCTGCGACAAGATGCGCTGCGCATACTCGTAAAACACCGCGCCATCTTCGGTCAGGCTGACGCTGCGCGTGGTGCGCTGCAGCAGCCGGGTGGCCAATCGCTCCTCCAACCGGTTCACGCATTTGCCCGCCGCCGATCGGGAAATGCCCAGCCTCTCGGCCGCCAGCGTGAAGCTGCAGGCGTCGGCGACGCGAATGAACACCAGCAGGTCTGTCAGGTTATCCAACGGCATAGACGGTAAATTAGCCACGATGTGTCCCCAATGTTGCGCATTCTGACCAGTTTATCAGCCATTTTGGCACGGATACACTGAGGCTCTTCATCTGTTGGGAGAGTCATTATGAGTGCCTTACACGCCGACGGCGGCGCAAAGCCCTGGCTGGCGACCTTCGCGATCGGCCTGTCCACCTTTACCGTCGTCACCGCAGAAATGCTGCCCGTCGGGCTGCTGACTCCGATCGTCACTACCCTGAACGCGACGATCGGCCGCGCCGGATTGCTGATTTCCCTGCCCGCCCTGTTTGCCGCGCTGTTCGCCCCGCTGGTGGTGCTGGGCGCCCGGCGCACGGATCGCCGCAGCCTGCTGATCGCCTTTCTGCTGCTGCTGATCGCCGCCAACCTGCTGGCCGCCGCCGCCACCTCCATGGCGCTGCTGTTCGCTGCGCGCATCCTGCTGGGTTTTTGCATCGGCGGCATCTGGGCCATCGCGGGTGGGCTGGCGGAACGTCTGGTGCCGCCGGCTTCCGTCGGATTGGCGCTGTCCGTCATCTTCGGCGGCGTAGCGGCGGCCTCGGTGTTCGGCGTGCCGCTCGGGGTGTTCCTCGGCGAAGCGCTGGGCTGGCGCATGGCGTTTCTGGCCGTCGCCGTCCTCGCGGCGCTGACCCTGCTCCTGCTGCTGTGCGTGCTGCCGCCGCTGCCGGTAACGCAGGCGATAAGCTGGCGGTCATTCACCGCGCAGCGTGCGAATCGTCGGCTGCTGACCGGGCTGCTACTGACGTTTCTGCTGGTCGCCGGCCACTTTATGGCTTACACCTTTGTCCGCCCGCTGCTGCAGACGGTCGCCGGCATCGAGGGCCGCTGGGTGGGGCCGCTGCTGTTCGCCTACGGCGTCGCCGGTATCGCCGGGAATTTCATCGCCGGCCAGGCCGCCGCCAAACGGCTGCGCCGCACCCTGGCGCTGATCGCCCTCGGGCTGGCGCTCGCCGTCCTGCTGCTGCCGCTGCTGGGCCACGCCCCGATGAGCGGCGGCGCCTTCCTCCTGCTGTGGGGCATCGCCTATGGCGGCGTTTCTGTTTCGCTGATGGCGTGGATGCTCAAGGCGGCCCCTGGCGCGGTCGAGGTCGCCTCTTCGCTGTATATCGCGCTGTTTAATCTGGCGATTTCCTGCGGTTCACTGGCGGGCGGGCTGGTGGTGGACGCCGGAGGTTTGACGATAAACGGCGTGCTGTCCGGCATGGTGCTGCTGCTGGCGTTGGCGATCCTGATGCGAACGCGCCCGCAGGCGCTGACAACGGCGGCGAAGGCCGATTCGCCGCCGGGTTGAATCAGGCGCGGCGCTGCCGCAGGCCGTAAACCAGCACCACCGCGAAGCACAGCAGCGGCAGCAGATAAGAGAGCGCGGTGCTGTAACGGTCGGCCAGCGCGCCCATAAAGTACGGCATGATGGCGCCGCCGACGATCGCCATGATCATAAAGGAACTGGCGCGCTTGGTGTGTTTACCCAGGTTTTTCACCCCCAGGGCGAAAATGGTCGGGAACATGATCGACATAAAGAAGAATACCGCGATCAGCGCCACCACCGACACGCCGTCAACGCTCAGCATCACCACGCCGCACAGCGCGATGTTGATCAGCGCATAGGCCGCCAACAGCGTCGCCGGCTTGACTCGCCCCATCAGCCAGGTGCTGAAGAAGCGCCCGACCATAAAGCAGATCATGGCGATTGACAGCAGGTAAGAAGCGCTCTGGTTAGACACCTCGCGCCAGTGTTCGGTGGCGTAGTTGATGAAAAACGCCCCCACGCCCACCTGCGCCGCCACGTAAAAGAACTGCGTGATAACCCCGCCGACGAAATGCGGATGCTGCCACAATCCCTGCGCTATCACGCCGTGCACCGGTTTTTCCTCTTCGCGGATCGCCGGCAGCCGGGTGCGGCTGAACAACAGCGCGATCAGCAGCACCAGCACGGCGATCGCCACATAGGTCATCTTCACCGCGCTCTGATCGCCGCCGCCGGCGGACTGGCTGGCAGAGAAGAACAGCGAGCCGCCGATCAACGGGCCGATAAACTGCCCGAGGCCGTTGAACGACTGGGCCAGATTCAGCCGCCGTTCGGCGCCCTGCGCGTCGCCCAACACCGTGGCGTACGGGTTGGCGGCCGTTTCCAGGCAGCCCAAACCGCTGGCGATAACGAACAGCGCGAACAGGAACATGCCGAAGCTGTTGGCCGACGCCGCCGGCACGAACAGCAGCGCCCCCAGCGCATACAGGCACAGCCCGACCAGAATGCCCGCCTTATAGCCCTTGCGGTCCATAAAGTATCCGGCGGGCAGCGCCACCAGGAAATAGGCGCCGAAATAGGCCGCCTGCAACAAACCCGACTGCGCCTTGGTAACGTGCAACGTCTCCTGAAAATGTTTGTTTAATACGTCCAGCAGGCCATAGGACAGCCCCCACATAAAGAACAGGCTGGTGACCAGGATAAAGGCCCAGCGCAGATTGGCGGTCACGGCGACGCCCGGCTGCGCGGAGGCCGCACTTTTTTCAGCAAGCATGGTGATACCCTCGTATCGTCTGGCGATGATGATGTTGGCGTTATTGCTGTTGCAGAGAAAATATCCGCGCCATTTCCACCCATTTTTCGCCCTGCGGCGTCCAGGGGGTGGCGGCCTGGTAGTGCCACATCAGCGCTTCCCATCGCTGTACTTCGGGGTTGTTCAGGCTGACGGCGTCAAAACGCGCGGCGTCGAAATCGGCGCTGACCTCCACGATCATGAACAGCCGGGTGCCCAACCGGTAAATCTCCATGTCCAGAATGCCGTGCTCACGCAAATGCGCGGCGATGCCCGGCCAGATGCGCTGATGCTGCTGCTGGTACTCCGCAATCAGCGCCGGTGAGTCAATCAGATCGAGCGCCTGGCAGAAACGGCGCCGCCCTGCCGCCGCGCCGCTCACGTCAGCGCCCGATCGAGATGCAGGTAGCCGCCGTCCACCGACAGCCACTGCCCGGTGGTGTGCGACGACCGCGACGACAACAGGAACGCCACGGTATCGGCGATCTCCTGCGGCGTGGTCATGCGCTGCCCGAGCGGAATGCGCGCGGTGATTTTCTCCATCTGCCGCTGCGGCTCGGCGAAGGTGTTGAGCCAGCGCTGGTACTGCGGGGTGATCACCTCCGCCGGCACCACCGCGTTCACCCGCACGCCGTCATGGCGCAGCGACACCGCCCATTCACGCGTCAGCGCCAGCACCGCGCCCTTGGCGGCGGTGTAACCGCTGGTGCCGCCCTGGCCGCTGAGTGCGGTCTTGGAGGCGATATTGACGATGGCGCCCCGGCTCTCCTGCAGCGCCGCCTGGCACAGGTGCGCCATCAGGTAGTAGTGCACCAGGTTCTTTTCCAACGAGCCGACGAACGCTTCGCGCCCCGCCTCCAGCCCGACGCCGTCGTTGACCCCGGCGTTGTTTACCAGTCCGTCAATACGGCCGAAGGTCGCCAGCGTCTGGCTGACCGCGCGGCGGCAGGCCGCCTCGTCGCACAATTCGGTGAGGATCACCTCGGTGCGCGGCTGCAGCCGCTGCAAATCGGCCAGCAGCGCCGCCTCCGGCGCGGCGTTGGTGACCAACACCGGGATCGCCCCTTCTTCGGCCAGCACATGAGCAATCGCCGCGCCGATGCCGGCACCGCCGCCGGTGACCAGCACCACCTTATCTTGCAGATACAGATCCATAACCAGACTCCGTTAAACCGTAAATTCGCCAGGCGGTGTCGCCCCAAATCGCCGCCTGCTCGGCGGCCCCCAGCGTCAACAGCGCCCGTTCGCACAGTTGCACTACCTGGCGGTAGTCGCCGGACAGCAGGCACACCGGCCAGTCGGAGCCGAACATCAGCCGCTGCGGGCCGAACGCCTCCAGCGCGGCGTCGAAGAACGGCAGCAGTTCTTCCGCCCGCCACCGGCCACCCTGCGCCTCGGTGATCAGCCCCGACAGCTTGCAGGCCACGTGCGGCAGCGCCGCCAGCGGCCGGATTTGCAGCGCCCAGTGCCGCGCGCCGCGCGCGATGTCCGGCTTGCCGAGATGATCCAACACCAGCCAGTGCTCATCGTGGCGGGCGGCGAACGCCGCCGCAGCCGCCAGATGCCGGTGCGTCACCAGGATCTCGTACACATACCCGGCGCGCTGCAGCGTTTGTATGCCGCGCCCCACTTCCGGCCGCGCCAGCCAGGCCGCCGGATCCGCTTCGTCCTGCACCTGATGGCGCACCCCGCGCAGCGCGGTACGCGGCCGCAAAGTCTCCAGACGCTGCGCCAGCTGCGGCGCGGCGATATCCAGCCAGCCCACTACGCCGCATACGCCCTCGCCCTGTTCAGCCAGCGCCAGCAGGGCCAGCGTCTCGTCCTCGCTGGGGCGCGCCTGCACCGCCAGCGCGCCGTCGAAACCGTGTTCCTGCAACCGCGGCCGCAGCCGGGGCGGATCGAAATCCTGCCGCAGCACGCTCATCCGCTCGTCGATCCACGGGTAGTGCCGTGGGTGATAGCGCCAGTAGTGCTGGTGAGCGTCGATGCGCGGCACGCGATCCTCCCGCCTCACCCGCGGAACCGATACTGCGCGATCGACGACGGATGCATCTCGATCGAATAGCCGGGACGGCTCGGCGGCATGTAGGCCGCGCCTTTGATCACGCAGGGATCGACAAAGTGTTCATGCAGATGATCGACATACTCGATCACCCGGCCTTCGTGGGTGCCGGCAATGCACAGGTAGTCGATCATCGACAGGTGCTGCACGTACTCGCACAGCCCGACGCCGCCGGCGTGCGGGCAGACCGGCAGCTGGTATTTGGCCGCCATCAGCATCACCGCCAGCACTTCGTTGACGCCACCGAGGCGGCAGGCGTCGATCTGCACCACGTCTACCGCGCCGCGCATGATGAACTGCTTGAACATGATGCGGTTCTGGCACATCTCACCGGTGGCCACCTTGACCGGCGCCACCCCTTCGCGGATGCGGCGGTGCCCTTCCACGTCGTCCGGGCTGGTCGGCTCTTCGATAAACCAGGGTTTGGCGAACGCCAGATGCTTCACCCACGGAATGGCTGCGTCCACCTCCCACACCTGGTTGGCGTCGATCATCAGCCGGCGATCCGGGCCGATCACCTCGCGGGCGATACGCACCCGGCGGATGTCGTCTTCCAGATCGCGCCCGACCTTCAGCTTCAGGTAGGAGAAACCGGCGTCGACCGCTTCCTGGCACAGGCGGCGCAGCTTGTCGTCCGGATACCCCAGCCAGCCGGCAGAGGTGGTGTAACAGGGATAGCCCTCCTGCAGCAGCCGCGCCAGGCGCTCTTCTTTGCCCTCGGCCCGCTGCTTGAGCAGCGCCAGCGCTTCCTGCGGCGTGATGCAGTCGGTGATGTAACGGAAGTCGATGCAGCGCACCAGCTCCTCCGGCGTCATCTCCGCCACCAGCCGCCACACCGGCTTGCCGACCGATTTGGCCCACAGATCCCACACCGCGTTGACCACCGCGCCGGTCGCCAGGTGGATAGCGCCTTTGTCCGGCCCGATCCAGCGCAGCTGGCTGTCGCTGGTGAAGCGCCGCCAGAAGGCGCCCATGTCGGCGGCGATATCCTCCAGCCGCTCGCCGACGATCTGATGCTCCAGCGCGCGGATCGCCGCGCAGCAGATCTCGTTGCCGCGGCCGATGGTGAACGTCAGCCCGTGGCCGCTGAGATCCGCGCGATCGGTCTCCAGGATCACGTAGGCGGCGGAATAGTCGGGATCCGGATTCATGGCGTCGGATCCGTCCAGCCCCAGCGAGGTGGGGAAACGAATGTCTTCAACCCGCAGTGCGGTAATGGTGGTCATGGCGGCGCTCCCGGTTAGGCCTGTACGGTTTGCTGGCGCTGTTCGCCCAGCCCTTCGATGCCCAGACGCATCGTCTGGCCCGCCCGCAGGTAGATGGGCTGCGGTTTCTGCCCCATGCCGACGCCCGGCGGCGTGCCGGTGGAGATCACATCGCCCGGCTGCAGGCTCATGAAGCGGCTGAGGTAGCTGACGATCTGCGGAATGCGGAAGATCATGGTGCTGGTGTTGCCGTCCTGATAGCGCTTGCCGTCCACCTCCAGCCACAGGTTCAGGCTGTGCGGATCGGCGATCTCATCGGCGGTCACCAACCAGGGGCCGATCGGCCCGAAGGTGTCGCAGCCTTTGCCCTTGTCCCAGGTGCCGCCGCGCTCAATTTGATATTCGCGTTCTGAGACGTCGTTGATCACGCAGTAACCGGCGACGTGGCGCATCGCGTCGGCTTCGCTGATGTAGCGCCCGCCCTGGCCGATCACCACGCCCAGCTCCACTTCCCAGTCGGTTTTCTGCGAGCCGCGCGGGATCTCCACCCGATCGTGGGGGCCGACCACCGCGCTGGTCCATTTGTTGAACACCACCGGTTCTTCAGGAATGGCCGCACCGGTCTCCGCCGCATGATCGGCGTAGTTCAGGCCGATGCAGATAAACTTGCCGATGCCGCCGACGCAGGCGCCGAGGCGTGGCTGCCCCTCGACCAACGGCAGCGCGGCGCTGTCCAGCGCACGCAGTTTGGCGAGCGATGCCGGCAATAACGCGGCGCCCCCCACGTCGGCGATATGCTGCGACAGATCGCGCAGGCGGCCCTGCGCATCCAACATGCCGGGGCGCTCTTGCCCGGGTTGCCCGTAACGTAAAAGTTTCATGCCTTCCTCTCTCAAAAATGGCGGCTCAGTTGCTCCAGCCGCCGTCGATGATCTGCACCGTGCCGGTGGTGTACGAACTGGCGTCGGAGGCCAGATACAGCGCCAATTGGGCGATTTCCTCGGTGGTGCCGATGCGCCCGATCGGCTGACGGGCGACGAACGCCTGATACACCTCTTGCTCGCTGCGTCCCTGCTCGCGCGCCTGCTCGGCGATGCGCTGGCGCAGCGACGGCGACTCTACCGTGCCGGGGCAGATGGCGTTGCAGCGGATGCCCTGCGTGACGTAGTCCGCCGCCACCGAGCGCGTCAGGCCGATCACCGCCGCCTTGCTGGCGCTGTAAGCGAAGCGATTTGGCACCCCCTTCACGCTCGAGGCCACCGAGGACATGTTGATGATCGAGCCTTTGCCGCGCGCCAACATGCCCGGCAGGAAGGCGCGGATCATGCGGAACATCGCGGTGACGTTGAGATCGAGCGCGAACGCCCACTGATCTTCGCTGCAATCGAGGATCGATCCGCTGTGCACCACGCCGGCGCAGTTGAACAGCACGTCGATCGGGCCGATCGCTTCCGCCGCCGCCGCGATGGCGGCCGGATCGGTGACGTTCAGCGTCAGCGCGCGGATCCCGGCAGAGCCCTGCAGGCGCTCGAGGTTGATATCGCTGGCGATCACTTCGGCGCCGGCGGCGGCGAACAGCCTGGCGGTGGTAAAACCGATCCCTTGCCCGGCGGCGGTGATCAGTACGCGTTTCCCGGTTAAATCCATCTTGACTCCTCGGCCTAAAGGTCTAATGGTCAGGCCACTAAAGGCGGTTAAAGGTCAGGCCTCTAACATGACAAAAGACGCTTTACGCGTTATCGTTGGGGGAAGAAGTTAATAAAACAGCCTTGAAACCGCATTTCAATTAACCATTTTTTTACACTTGAATAACGATTACTCAAGCGCCTTATCGCATAATTGTGCGCCAAATCACTGAACGCCGAATCGTCAAAGGTCAAAAATGCCGATTACCCGACTGGAAAACCCAAGGATTTACAGACAGATAGCTGACCAGCTCAAACGTCTTATCGAGAATAACGAATTTCCGCCGGGCAGCCGCCTGCCCTCGGAGCGGGATCTCGCCCAGCAGTTGCAGGTCAGTCGCGCGTCGGTGCGCGAGGCGCTTATCGCGCTGGAAGTGATCGGCCTGGTGGACGTCAAGGTCGGCAACGGGGTGATCGTGCGCTCGCCAACGCCGCTGGCGCCGTCGCAGGAGCCGGTGATGGCCCAGGCCGGCCGCAACCAGTGGGCGGAGATCGACGACGAACTGAACATCGAGCTGGATTTCAACGCCGAGCTGCCGCCGTTTTCTCTGCTGCAAACCCGTCTGCTGATCGAACCGGAGACCGCCGCGCTGGCCGCGCGCCACGCCACCGACGAAGAGCTGGCGGGCATCCGCGCCGCCTATGAGCAGAACTGCCGCGATAACCGCGCCGGTTCCGCCACCCACCCCGGCGATCGGCTGTTCCACATCCGCATCGCCCAGGCCAGCGGCAACCCGGCCTATGCATTCATCATCGGCCACCTGCTCGGCCACCGTTACGGCAGCATGTTCCGCGTGCTGCAGCGCCACTATACGCCGGATGACATGCCGCATCGTTCCGAGCTGGAACACCGGGCGATCCTGGCGGCGATCGAAGCGCGCGACGTGCGCGGCGCCCGCAAGGCGATGAAGGCGCACCTCGATGAAGTGATCGCCATTTTCGCCCGCGCGCAGTAGGCCGCCGGCGGTGAAAAAATTTTATCGCCACCGCTCTTTTTTCTACATGCAGCCGGGGCTTGAGCGCATTACACTGGGCGACGAATAAGCCCTTTCCCCGCTGCATTGTTAAATGGATAACGACCGTTGAAGAACTCTGTCTCCGCTTTATTGCTGGCGCTGGGCCTGTGCGCCGCGCCGCTGGCCGTGCAGGCCGCGCCCCCGCAGCTGGCTTCGCAAATCGTCGACCAGTATGCCGAACATATTTTCTACAACAGCGGCGCCACCGGCATGGCGCTGGTGGTGATCGACGGTAATCAGGTGGTTAACCGCAGCTTTGGCGATACCAAACCCGGTAACAACCTGCGCCCGCGTCCGGATTCGCTGATTCGCATCGCCTCGATCACCAAGCTGATGACCAGCGAAGTGATGGTGAAAATGGCGGCGGCAGGCCAGGTCAAACTGACCGACCCGCTGCGCAAGTACGCCCCCAAAGGCGCCTATGTGCCGGCTTACAACGCCGGCCAACCGATCACCCTGCTGAACCTGGCGACGCACACCAGCGCGCTGCCGCGCGAGCAGCCGGGCAAAAAGCCGCCGAAGACGCCGGTGTTCACCTGGCCGACCAAGGCCCAGCGCTGGCAATGGCTGGCGCATGCCAACGTTACGGTGCCGCCGGGCGTACGCGCCGCCTACTCCAACCTGGCGTATGACCTGCTGGCCGACGCGCTGTCGCGCGCCGCGGGCAAGCCCTACAACGCGCTGCTGAAAGAGAAAATCACCGCGCCGCTCGGCATGGTCGACACCACGCTGACGCCGAGCCCTGAACAATGTTCGCGTCTGATGGTGGCGGCCGCCGGCCCGAGCGCCTGCCGCGACACCACCGCCGCGGCCGGCAGCGGCGGCGTCTACTCCACCCCGCGCGACATGCAGCGCTGGATGCAGCAGTTCCTCTCCTCCAGCGCCAGCGGCCCACGCAAAGCCACCGCCGCCAGCGAGCAAACCATGTACTTCCAGCGTCACGATCTGGTGTCGCTGAAGGGCATGGACGTGCCGGGGCAAGCGGATGCGTTGGGGTTGGGCTGGGTGTATATGGCGCCGAAGGACGGGCTGCCGGGCATCATTCAGAAGACCGGCGGCGGCGGCGGGTTCATTACCTACATGGCAATGATCCCGGCGAAAAACGTCGGGGTGTTCGTGGTGGTGACCCGCTCTGAGCTGAGCAAGTTCACCAACATGAGCGATCCGGTCAACCGCCTGGTGAGCGATCTGGCGACCAACAAGAGTTGAAACGTGGGGCGCAACAGGCTGCGCCCCAACGCCTCAGGCCGGCACCGCCATCGGGTGGATCACCGAATGGAAATTGCGCTTGAAGTAGATCAGCCCGTTGCCGGCTTCACTCAGCGCGATCTGCTTGATCTGCACCAGGTACATCTGGTGGGTACCAATGCTCTGGATCTGCTCGATCTCCCCTTCCAGGCTGGCCAGGGTATTGCGCAGCACCGGCTGCCCCAGCGCGCCGAGCTGCCACTCTTCCAGCCGGAAACGATCTTCCATGCTGACGCCGGTCATGCCGGCGAAGTGGCGCGCCATCAGCTCCTGCTCGTGGTTGAGCACGTTGACGCACAGCCTGCGGTTTTCCTGAAACACCGGGTTCATCGCGCTATTGCGGTTGATGCACACCAGCAGCGTCGGCGGCGTATCGGTTACCGAGCACACCGCCGTGGCGGTGATGCCGCAGCGCCCCGCCGGGCCGTCGGTGGTGACGATATTCACCGCCGCCGACAGGCTGGCCATGGCGTCGCGAAAGCGCAGGCGCTGTTCATTTTCCTGAGACATACAACCTCCTCCTGAATTACTTCAGCAGATTATCCAACTGATTAATATCGTCATTGTTCCGCAAGTGCGGCACCTTCCATCCGTGCTGATCGTAATCGGCCAGGCACTTGTCGACCATCTGCATCATGCGATCCATGTTGCCGGATCCCTGCGCGTGGCGCAGGCACTGCAGGCGGATCTCATCCTGACTGCCGGCGTAGTTGATCTCATACAGCTCGTGACGGCCGCCGAATTCGCTGCCGATCGCATCCCACATCAGCTTGAGGATCTTGATGCGTTCGACGTGATCCATACCGTCCGATCCGCGCACGTAGCGCGCCAGGTACTTGTCGATTTCTGGGTTGTTCATGTCGCGCACGCTGGACGGCAGGTAGATCAGGCCGCTGGTGACGTTCTTCTCGATGATGTGTTTCACCTTGGTGTAGGCCATCGGCGCCATCACGCGGTAGGTTTGCAGCGCGGCGGAATCCGGCAGGTAGGCGCCGTTTTCCCATTTTGTGGCTTCGGCGCACATCGCGTCGCTCAGCGACCAGAACAGGTTGCGCCAGGCCACCACTTCGCCCAGATCCGCCTGCACGCCGCGGAACTCCAGCACGCCGGTGCAAGAGAGGCTCTTTTGCAGCAGCGCGGTGATAAAGTCCATCTTCACCGCCAGGCGCACGCAGGCCTGCAGCGGGAACAGCCGGGCGAAACCGCCCTGGGTGCTCCAGCGGCGGCAGCGGTCGAAATCGCGGTAGATCAGCACGTTTTCCCACGGGATCAGCACATGATCCATAATCAGGATCGCGTCGTTCTCGTCGAAGCGGCTGGAGAGCGGGTAGTCGAACGGCGATCCGGTGGCGCCGGCCACCAGCTCGTAGGAGGCGCGCGAAATCAGCTTCACCCCTTCGGCGTCCATCGGTGCCACGAACATCAGCGCGAAGTCCGGGTTATCGCCCATCACCTGCGCCGAACCGAAGCCGATGAAGTTGTAGTGGGTCAACGCCGAGTTGGTGGCCACCACTTTGGCGCCGCTGACCACGATGCCGGCGTCGGTCTCTTTCTCCACCTGAATGTAAACGTCCTTCACCTCGTTGACCGGCTTGTGGCGGTCGATCGGCGGGTTGACGATGGCGTGGTTGAAATAGAGCCCGGTTTCCTGAATGCGTTTGTACCAGTGGCGCGCATTGTCGGCGAACTGGCCGTAGAACTCCGGATAAGCGCCCAGTGCGCAGCCGAAGGCCGCCTTGTAGTCCGGCGTGCGTCCCATCCAGCCGTAGCTTTGGCGCGACCAGTCGGCGATGGCATCGCGCTGCTGGCGCATCTCTTCCGGGCTGCGGGCGTAGCGGAAGAATTTGTGGGTATAGCCGCCGTTGCCGGTGTCGGTATTCCAGCACAGGCGATCCTGGCTGGCCGGATCGTGCAGCGCGTCGTACAGCTGGCCGACTGACGCCGCCGCGTTGCGGAACGCCGGATGGGTGGTGACGTCTTTCACGCGCTCGCCGTAAATGTAGATTTCACGGCTGTCCTGCAAACTTTTCAGGTATTCGGCGCCGGTGAACGGGCGTTTGCTGTCGGCACGAAAGTCTTCTGGTTTCATCGGGTCTTCCTCGTCATCGGCATTTTTCAGGCCGTGGAGTCGGCCATTTGTTAAAATAATGTTTTCTTTTGGTTGCTTAATTGAAGCTGCCAAAGCCGGTTTCGAGAAGAGACTTTTGCGGCAATCGCCGGTACTTTTCAGGTCAGTTTGCCGCTTTCACGGCAAACTGTGATCGCGGTTACGAAAGGGCGTGTTGCGCCGCGCGGTAGGTCGAGGGGGAACAGCCTTCCAGCCGATTGAAAAAACGGGCGAAATAGGCCGGATCCTTGAAGCCGAGGCTGTAGGCGGTTTCATGCACCGTACAGGCGCTGAACAGCAGCATGCGTTTGGCCTCGCGCAGCAGCCGATCGAAGATCAGCCGCTTGGGCGGCCGGTTGGCGAAGCGCCGGCACAGGTCGTTGAGCCGCGATTCGGTCACTCCCAGCGCCTGCGCATACTCCGGCACCGGCAGGTGCTCGCGAAAACGCTCGTCCACCATCTTGTTGAACCGCTGAAACAGCTGCAGTTCGCCGCGCACGCCGCTGTTGGCGCTGTCTTCCAGCGCGGTGTTGCGCAGCAGCAGCGTGAACACCGCCTGCGCCAGCAGCGCCAGCGTCTGTTCGCGCCCGGCCAGGTTCTGCCCGAACTCGCGGCGGATCAGCGCCCAGTAGTGGCTGAGCGCCGTCAGCTCCTGCGGCGCGTCGGCCAGCGACAGGCAGATGCCCGGCATGTCCAGCGCCAGGTTGCTGCCGGGATACAGGCGCTCCAACAGCGGCCAAATCAGCTCCTGGCGCACCGTCAGCACATGGCCGTCGCTGTCCGGTTCGGTGAAGAACGCATGCGGCACCGACGGCGGCGTGAGGATGAACAGCGGCGCCTGCACCGAATAGTGCTGGTCGTCGAGCTGCAGCTCTATCTTGCCGGTCTCCAGGAAATGCACCTGGAAGAAGCAGTCGTGCCAATGCACCTGCATGTCGCGGCCGAAGAATGCCGCCAACCCGGCGAAGGTTTCGTAGTGCACCTCGTCGGCAGCGTAGCGCGCGTCATACTCTTTGCAAATATCGATGTTGGCGATAAAACCGGTACTTTTCCGCACCTCATGACCTCCTGCAATCATGCCCACTTGCGCATCAAGGCGTCGCTCTCGGGCGCGAATCCTTCATCGGAATGCGCCACACCAACACGGCGCCGACGATCAACAGCGCCGAGACGAAATACAGCCCGGAGTTGAAGCTGCCGGTCAGATCCTTGAACCAGCCGATCAACAGCGGGCTGAGCGCCGATCCGATGTTGCCGGTGGCGTTGATCACCGCGATCCCCACCGCCCGCGCTTCCAGACTGATCGACTGATCCGGCGTGGTCCAGAAGATCGCCATGGCGGTAAAGGAGCCGACCGAGGCCATCACGATCCCGAGCAACTGGATCAGGCTGTGATCGGTGGCGGACGCCAGCAGCCAGCCGGCGGCGGCGAACAGGTACGGCAGCGCGGTGTGATGCTTGCGCTCCTGCAGCCTGTCGGATCGTTTACTCCACCACACCATGCCGGCGATGGTGCAGATCTGCGGGATCGCCGCCAAAATGCCGATCGTCACGTTGCTGCTGCCCTGGTTAAAGCTTTGCAGGATCTGCGGCGTCCAGATGTTGATCGCGCTCAGGGTGTTGGTCAGGCAGAAATAGGCCAGCGTATACATCAGCACGATCGGCGTGCAGATCTCGCGCCACAGGCTGCGCTGTTGCAGCGCACGGTGGCTGCTCGGCCCGTTGGGCTGCACCAGCTGCAGCTTATCGGCCTCCATCATCGCCTGCAGGCTGACTTTCTCCTCGTCGGTCAGCCACTTGGCCTTGGCCGGCGTATCGTCGAGGTAGAACCACACCACCACGCCCAGCAGCACCGACGGAATGCCTTCCAGCAGGAACAGCCACTGCCAGCCCTTCAGGTTCATCACCCCGTCCAGCGCCAGGATATAGCCGGAAACCAGCGAACCGATCGCCATGGTCACCGGCATGGCGATCATGAACAGCGCGTTGGCGCGGGCGCGGTAGAACGCCGGGAACCAGTAGGTGAGGTACACCAGAATGCCCGGCAGGAAACCGGCCTCGGTGATGCCGACGATCATGCGCAGCACGTACAGGCTGGTCGGCCCGGTGGCGAACATGGTACAGGTGGAGGCGATGCCCCACAGCACCATGATGGTGGCGATCCAGCGCCGCGCGCCGACCCGGCTCAGCATCATGTTGCTCGGAATACCGAAGATCACGTAGGTGACATAGAACAACGTCGCCGCCAGCCCGAACATGGTCGAGCTGAGGCCGAGATCTTTGCCCATCGTCAGCCCGGCGAAGCCGATGTTGATACGGTCGAGGAATGAGAAAACAAACAACACGAACAGGAAAATGATCAGGCGCCGAAACAACTTTTTAATCACCGATTGCTCGGCGGCGGTTAACGCTTTATGTTGCTGCGCCGGGTTGGCCGGCGGCAGCGAATCGACGTGGTTCATGGTTCAGTAGACTCCCGATGAAGGCGCTTGCGCCCCGCCCTGTTTGAACTCGTCCGCCAGGGCTTCCGCCGCCCGCGCCAGCAGGGTGGTATCTACCCCCACCGCAACGAACAGCGCGCCGGCCGCCAGATAGCGCTGCGCCAGCGCCTTGTTGGCCATCAAAATGCCCGGCGCCTTGCCGGCGGCGCGGATGCGTGCGATGGCCTCGTCGATGGTGCGCTGCACCTCCGGGTGCTGCGGATTGCCGGCAAAGCCCATGTCGGCGCTGAGATCCGCCGGGCCGATAAACACGCCGTCCACCCCTTCCACCTGCAAAATAGCGTCGAGGTTTTTCACCGCTTCGCGGGTTTCAATCTGCACCAGCACGCACATCTGCTCGTCGGCCTGCTGCAGGTAATCGGGCACCCGGTTCCAGCGCGAAGCGCGCGCCAGAGCGCTGCCGACGCCGCGCACGCCGTGTGGCGGATAGCGCGTGGCGCGCACCGCGTCGCGCGCCTGTTCGGCGTTTTGAATCATCGGGATAAGCAAGGTTTGCGCGCCGACGTCCAGCAGTTGCTTGATGATCACCGCATCGTTCCACGGCGGCCGCACCACCGGCTGGCTCGGGTAAGGCGCGACCGCCTGCAGCTGCCCCAGCACCGTTTGCACGTTGTTGGGCGCATGTTCGCCGTCGATCAGCAGCCAGTCGAAACCGGCGCCGGCCAGCAGCTCGGCGCTGTAGCTGCTGCACAGCCCGAGCCACAGCCCGATCTGCGGGCGTTTTTCCTGCAGCGCACGCTTGAAGTGGTTGGTTAACATCGCATTCTCCCTGACAAGCGGGCGCAGCGCGTGGCCCCGCCCGGTTTATTGCGGCCCGGTTCGCCGAGCCTGCTTTTTAGACGAAGCGGCAGCTGATGCAGCCCATCGGGCCGTAGTCGACGTGGAAGGTATCACCGCGCCGCGCCGGCACCGGCCGGGTGAAGGAGCCGCCGAGGATCACCTGCCCCGCTTCCAGCTCCACCTCATACGGCGCCAGCTTGTTGGCCAGCCAGGCCACGCCGTTGGCCGGATGGTTGAGCACCGCCGCCGCCACGCCGGATTCTTCAATCACGCCGTTGCGGTACAGCAGCGCGGAGATCCAGCGCAGATCCAGCGCATCCGGCTTGATCGGCCGCCCGCCCATCACCACCCCGGCGTTGGCGGCGTTGTCGGAGATGGTGTCGAACACCTTGCGCGGCCGCTGAGTCTCGGGATCGACGTTGTGGCTGCGCGCGTCGATGATCTCCAGCGCGGGAATGACGTAGTCGGTGGCGTTGTAGACGTCGAACAGCGTGCAGTTCGGCCCGCGCAGCGGCTTGGCCAGCACGAACGCCAGCTCCACCTCCACCCGCGGCACGATAAAGCGATCGATCGGAATGTCGCTGCCGTCATTGAAGAACATGTCGTCCAGCAGCGCGCCGTAGTCCGGCTCGGTGATCTGCGAGCTCACCTGCATGGCGCGCGAGGTCAGGCCGATCTTGTGGCCTTTGAGCGTGCGACCCTCGGCGATCTTCAGCTCCACCCACTGCCGCTGAATGGCATAAGCGTCTTCGATGGTGATCTCGGGATGATCGAGCGACAGCGCGCGGATCTGCTCACGACTCTTTTCCGCCTGATGCAGGCGCTGCACGGCGCGGTTAACCTGCTCTTTATCCAGCATTTACGACCCCTTATTCACGCCTTGTTGAACAGCGCGTGGACATTGTTCTGTTTGTAATTCAGCACCGGATCCAGCTCTTCCATGGTGAAAGAGAGCGCCAGGTAACGCTGCGCCATCAGCGCGGCGAAATGTTCCTTGATCAGCGCAAACAGCATCTCGCCCACCTGCTGTCGGCTTTCCAGACTGCGGCCGTGGCCGATCTTCAGCGTCATGTGCACGAAGGCGTAGTCCTGCTTGCCGTCGGCCATCTGCCAGGTGTCGAGCCAGATGGCGCGGCTGCGCACGCCGGCCAGCGGAAAGATGCCGGTCGCCGCCAGCGCCTCATTGACCTTGGCGAACAGGGTGGGCAAATCCACCTCGCGGCGGATGTTGTCGGTACATTCAGCGTAAAAATGGGGCATAGCGTTCTCCAGACGGCGCATAGGCGCGGGCGCGGCCCGCGCAGCGGCATTTACAGCGTATTGCCAAGCTTGAAACCTTTTTCCGTATCGCCCTCACGGGTATAGGAAAAACCGTCTGCGCCGATGGTGACGGCCATTTCGCTGGGCGCACTGCGCTCGATGACCGGCTGTGGCTGCCCATCGAGATCCAGCACCAGCGAACCTTCGGTATACCAGCTCGGCACCACCGGATTGCCCCACCAGTCGCGGCGCTGGTTGTCATGCACATCCCAGGTCACGGTCGGGTTGTCCGGATCGCCGGTGTAGTAATCCTGCGTGTAGATTTCCACGCGGTGGCCATCGGGATCGCGCAGGTAGAGGTAGAACGCGTTGGAGACGCCGTGACGGCCGGGGCCGCGTTCGATCAAATCGGATTTGCGCAGCGCGCCGAGCTTGTCGCAGATGGCCAAAATATTGTGCTTTTCATGGGTGGCGAAGGCGATGTGGTGCATGCGCGGCCCGGCGCCACCGGTCATCGCGGTATCGTGCACCGTCGCCTTGCGGCGCATCCAGGCGGCGTAAACCACGCCGTCTTCATCGCGGATGTCTTCCGTTACGCGAAAGCCCAGCCCCTGGATGTATTCCACGGCGCGCGGCACATCAGGGGTGATTTGGTTAAAATGGTCGAGGCGCACCAGCGCGCCCGGCGTATACAGATCGTAGCGCCAGGCCAGACGCTCGACGTGCTGCACGTCGTAGAAAAACTCATACGGGAAACCGAGCGGATCCTCTACCCGCACCGCATCGCCGATGCCTTTGGCGAACCCGTTCACCCGACGCTCGGTACGGCAGCCAAGCGCCTTGAAATACGCTTCGGCGCGATCGACGTCTTCCGGCGTGCGCACTCGGAAAGCAAACGCCGCAACGGCGGCGACCGGGCCTTCGCGCAGCACCAGGTTATGGTGAATGAACTCCTCCATCGAACGCAGGTAGAGGGTTTTATCCTCTTCGGCGGTCACGACCAGGCCGAGGATATCGACGTAAAATTCACGTGCGGCTTTAAGGTTCGTGACCTGAATTTCCATGTAGGCACAGCGCACGACGTCGGGAGCAGGGACAGCATCAGTGGTCAGTTTTGTCGTCATTGTTCTCATCTCTTTCGTTATTATTGTGGCCTGAGGCTCAAACGCCCCATTTCGGGATCGGGTGGTCGCCCATGGAAATGCACACGTTCTTCATTTCGGCGAACACTTCGAAGCTGTATTCGCCGCCTTCGCGGCCGGTGCCGGAGGCTTTCACGCCGCCGAACGGTTGGCGCAGATCGCGTACGTTTTGGGTGTTGACGAAAACCATGCCCGCTTCAATGCCGCGGGCCAGGCGCAGAACCTTGCTCACATCCTGCGTCCAGATGTACGACGCCAGGCCGTACTCCACGTCGTTGGCCATGCGCAGGCCGTCTTCTTCTGACTTGAACGGCAACAGGCAGGCCACCGGCCCGAAGATCTCCTCCTGCGCCACGCGCATCCGGTTGTCGACATCCGCCAGCACCGTCGGGCGCAGGAAGTTGCCGTGGCTCAAGCCGGCCGGTTTGTCCGGGCCGCCGGCCAGCAGGGTCGCCCCTTCTTCCACCCCGAGGCGGATATAGCCGGAGACTTTTTCCCAGTGCTGCGGGCTGATCAGCGCCCCCACCTGGGTGTTGGGATCTTGCGGATCGCCCACGCGCAGGCGGTTGGCGCGCTCGGCAAAGCGTTTGACGAATTCCGGGTAGATGCTCTCCTGAATGAAGATGCGCGAACCGGCGGTGCAGCGTTCGCCGTTGATCGAGAAGATGGTGAACAGCGCGGCGTCGAGCGCCCGCTCGATGTCGGCGTCTTCAAAGATCAGCACCGGCGACTTGCCGCCCAGCTCCATGGAGAATTTCTTCAGCCCGGCGCTTTCGATGATGCGACGGCCGGTGGCGGTGCCGCCGGTGAAGGAGACCGCGCGCACGTCTTTATGGCGCACCAGCGCGTCGCCGGCGGTGGCGCCGTAGCCCTGCACCACGTTCAGCACCCCGGCCGGAATGCCGGCCTCCAGCGCCAGCTCGCCCAGACGATCGGCGGTCAACGGCGACAGTTCGGACATCTTCAGCACCGCGGTATTGCCCAGCGCCAGGCAAGGCGCGGTTTTCCAGGTGGCGGTCATGAACGGTACGTTCCACGGCGACACCAGCGCGCACACCCCCACCGGCTGCACCAGCGTGTAGTTGAGCATCTTGTCGTCCACCGGGTAGGTCTTGCCGTTCATCTGCTGGCACACCTCGGCGAAGAACTCGAAGTTGTGCGAAGCGCGCGGGATCAGCACGTTTTTGGTCTGGTGGATCGGCAGGCCGGTGTCGGCGGTTTCCAGTTCGGCGATCTGCGGCACGTTCTGGTCGATCAGCTCGCCCAGGCGGCGCATCAGGCGCGCGCGCTCTTTCATCGGCGTGTTGGCCCACTTGGGGAACGCCTCTTTCGCCGCCGCCACCGCCTGGTCGATCTCTAGCTGACCGCCGGAGGCCACCTCCGCCAGCACCTCACCGTTCGCCGGGTTGGAGGTGGTGAAGTACTCTTTGCTGGCGACGTTCTTGCCGTTGATCCAGTGGTTGATGGTTTTCATTAGCACTTCTCCTGCAACTTTTGGCGTGAAAGCCAAAAAAGTGACTGAGTGATTTTTGACCTAAAATCTCTTTGCATCTATCCACATCTCTCTGTAATTTGTTACGCCATGAAACGTGCCTATAAGTTCCGGTTCTATCCCTCAACTGAGCAAATTCAACTTTTAGCTCACACATTTGGCTGCGTACGTTTCGTTTATAACTTCATCCTGAATTGGCGCTCCGAGGCCTTTCGTCAACGGCAAGAAAAAGTCAGTTATGCCCAAGCTAGCGCACGGTTAACCATCCTTAAGAGAACACCTGAACTCGCTTGGTTAAATGACGTTTCATGTGTCCCGCTCCAGCAATGCTTGCGCCACCAACAGACTGCTTTTAAAAACTTCTTTGAAGGTCGAACTTCATATCCGGCCTTTAAATCCAAGCGCCACAAGCAAGTTGCTGAGTTCACCGCCAGCGCTTTTAGGTACCGAGAAGGACATCTATACATAGCGAAAAGCAAAACGCCTCTGAACATCCGCTGGTCGCGCAAACTGCCGTCGTCCCCTTCGACAGTCACTGTGAGCAAGGACTCTGCAGGTCGATACTTCGTCAGTTGTCTATGCGAAGTCCAACCGGAGCTATTACCTGTTACGTCATCAATTGTGGGAATAGATGTTGGTCTAACTCGTCTCTTGGTCACAGACAGCGGATTTAAAGCTGACAACCCGCGTAATACAGCCAAGAATGCCAAGCGGCTTGCATTGCTACAGCGCCGATTAAACAAGAAACAACTGGGTTCAAAAAACCGCGCTAAAGCTCGCCAAAAAGTTGCCCGGTTGCATGCAAAAATTGCGGATTGCCGTCTGGACAATCTGCATAAGTTGTCCCGCACACTCATTAACGAAAACCAAGTTGTGTGCGTCGAATCGCTAAGCGTGAAAAACATGATGCGTAATCCACAGTTGGCAAAAAGCATTGCTGATGCAGGCTGGTCGGAACTCATCCGACAGCTCAGGTATAAAAGTGAGTGGGCAGGCCGTCTTCTCATCGCGGTCGCCCCATTCTTCCCATCATCTAAGCGCTGTTCCTGCTGCGGATACACCATGCAAGTTTTACCCCTGAATGTTCGCTTTTGGTTGTGCCCCAAATGTCAGAGTCACCATGACCGCGATATCAACGCGGCCCGAAATATCAAAGCTGCCGGGCTGGCAGTGTTAGCCCATGGAGCGACGGTAAATCCTCAAGTCGCTTGATGCGGCCTTGGTTCATTGCACTGAAATGGGAACCCTTGTTTCTTTGAAGCTAGGGAAGTCAACGCAGGCTCTCCTCGTAATCTTTTTCACTGATAATGTGGTTAACCAGACGGCCGACGCCCTCGATCTCCACCACCACTTCGTCGCCCGGCTGCACGTCGGCCAGCCCTTTCGGCGTGCCAGTGGCGATCATGTCGCCCGGCTGCAGCGTCATGAATTCGCTCAGGTAGGCGACCAGGAACGGAATGTCGAAAATCATGTCGGCGGTGCTGCCGCGCTGGCGCAGCTCGCCGTTGACGTAGGTGCTGAGCGCCAGCCGGTGCGGATCGGCGACGTCGTCGCGATCGACGATGTAAGGTCCGATCGGCGTCAGGGTGTCGCGGCTCTTCACCCGCAGATTCGGCCGGTAGTAATTCTCCAGGTAATCGCGGATGGCGTAGTCGTTGCACAGGGTGTAGCCCGCCACATACTCCATGGCGTGCTCGCGGCTAACGTTGCGCGCGGTCTTGCCGATCACCGCCACCAGCTCGGCTTCGTAATGCATGTACTCCACGCCGGCCGGGCGCACCGACACCTGGCGGTGACCGGTCAGGGTGTTCGGCGCCTTGAGGAACACCAGCGGCTCTTCCGGCGCCTTGAATGCCAGCTCGCTGGCGTGGTCGGCATAGTTCAGCCCCAGGGCGAACACCGTACCCTGCGCCGGCGGTAACCATTCAACTTCGCGCTCCTGCAGCACCTCGCCGTTCGGCAGCGTGACGCGCAGTTGCTCGTCCACCTGCACGTTGAAGACCTGGCCATGATGGCGAATACGGGCATGTTTCATGATGCGGCTCCTGCCTGAGTGACGCGGTTGGTCAGCGTGGGCAGGCCGGCGGCGCGCACCGTCACCTCATCCCCCGGTTTGATCTCCACCCGCTGGTGAGGGGTGCCGATCAGCACCGCATCGCCCGGCTGCAGGGTGATGAAATCGCTGATGGCGGCGATCAGCTCCGGCACCGAGCGCACCAGATCGGCGGTAGACCAGCGGTCCTGCTCCACGCCGTTGATCTCGGTGACGATCTCCAGCCGATCGGCAGTCTCCAACTGGCCGATCTCTCCCAGCGGGCAGAACCCGTCGCGGCATTTGGCCTTGATCGCCGGGCGGTAGAAGCTGCTCTCCGGCAGGCTGACGTCGTTGGCCAGCGCGTAACCGGCCAGATAACGGCTCACCTGCGCCGCCGGCACCTTGCGCGCGGTATCGCCGATGATCACCGCCAGCGTGCCACCGCTGTACACGGTTTCACCGGCCGGAAACGGGATCGCCCCGCCGTTGGCGAGGTGGGTGTTGCGCGGTTTGATAAACCAGACCGGGGTTTTGGGCGGGGTCTGATACGGCGGCTGGTGAAACGCCTGATCCCAGGCGTCCAGTTGGCTGCGGTGATTCAGCGCAACGGAAAAAACGGTGCCTTTCATGCGAACTCCTCCAATGGCAAAACATGACAACCGGTATTCATTAACATATTAATGATTACTTTTATACGCTGTGCAGCTTTTACGCAACGCGCTTGGAGTGATTTGTGATCGTGATAACAAAATATTCACAAATAACGAACATTAGCGTGATTATTCAATGTATTAATTATTTTTTGCGCCATTTTTCGCTGCGCCACGCATTTTTGCTTTATCCCTACGGGTAACTTTGGCTACTATTAAGTTATTAACAAAATCGGGCTTTGCGGGGCAGGCGCCCCCATAACGAGCGCCGTAACAACGAACACCTTGATAGCTAAGGCCAAACTTATGCATGAATCGTTAACCATCGCCCTGCTGCAGGCGCGTGAAACCGCCATGGGGTTCTTCCGCCCGATCCTGAAAAGCCACAATTTGACCGAACAGCAGTGGCGCATCATCCGCGTGCTGGCCAACAGCCGCTCGATCGAATTCCACGAGCTGGCGGCGGAAACCTGCATCCTGCGCCCCAGCCTGACCGGCATTCTGTCGCGCATGGAGCGTGACAAGCTGATCTTCCGCCTTAAGCCGGTTAACGATCAGCGCAAGCTGTACGTGTCGCTGACCCAGCAGGGCCAGGATCTGTATGAAGTGGCGCGCCACCAGGTGGAACAGGGCTACGCCGAGATTGAAGCCGCTTTCTCGCGGCAGAAAATGGACCAGCTTATGACGCTGCTGGACGAGCTGATCACCCTGGGCGACAGCCTGCCCGCCAACGTCACCGCGCATCCCGCCAAGAAGTGAGGTCACTGGCCGAGATATTCCATTGACAACTGACTTTGCGGCTAACCTGTACCCAAGAAAAAGCCCGAACTCGTCGGGCTTAGAGGGATTAAATTTCCTCTACATTTTGAACGGCGGGACGGCCGCAGGCTTACCGTAGAGTTGCCTTTGCACTGTAGTCAGCAACTCACTTAGCGTAATCTCAAGATATTGCATAAACGGCGGCTGATTGATGGTGCGCTCATAAACGTCAACGGGCAGGAATCGCCTCATCTCAGCATTAAATTCCCGGCTTGAAACAACGGCATGTAAAGTATCGATTCGAGCCTGCAGCAACGTTTCGAACTTGCGAATCAGGCCATAATCGACCAGCTTTTTCGCCACCAACTCAGCATCGACATCCGCATTTTGCTGCTTTAGCCAGGCTAAATCCCAGACATCCCGATAGCGGATGCGGCGCGTAGTCGCAGGCAGGGAAACGAGTTTGTCAGCCATAATTTCATTCAGTGTCTCAACCTGGACAATCAAATCAGAATATCCGTCCGGCAACTGAGAATAATTCCTTATCAGCATCCGTGGTTCGCTCGTATAGGCTGGAATATTGGCTATCTCGATTTTGATGCGTTGCTTCGGTAATTCTTTACGCTCCGGGAACGTCGTCACCGACATTTGCCATTTGTCCACGGTAACATCAACGTAGTCGGGCTCCCGTCTCAGTTCCGCAGGCTCTTTAACCGTCACCTCCAGACCATACCGACTGCCAACATAGCGCTCAATGCACGTTTTGATTTCCTTCATGTTTGCAGAGCAAAAAAGACGGCCTCCCGCAAAGTCCAAGTCCTCGCTGAAACGGTTAGACCCGTAGCACAGGCGCAGCGACGTGCCCCCCTGAAATATCAGAGACTTTAACAATCCTGCATTCGAGAGTGCGTACAAAATGTCATAATGCAACAGTTCCTTTTCCACCACGGGCCTGACGGACGCCAGATTATCTGACCCGACGATGTCATCGACCAGCTGATTAAAATCGACGAAATCAGACATCAGCGAGCTCTCCCTGTTGAATGAGATGTGTATTTCTCCCTACCCGAAACAGATCTTTTATTGCTGTTTCTTTCGTTGCGATGCGCAATGGGCCCCGACCTTCAAGGCTTCCACGAAGAATATCGATAGGTTTCTTGCTGGTATGGGTGATCTCGATAACTCCCCATGGGGTGACGAATTCACCAGAACGGCCGGTAGACATGATAGTTAGCCTATCGATAGGAATTTGTGAAATGACGCCGTACTGAGATAAAGCAGATTCCAGGCTGATGTAATTGTATTCTCCTCGCCGAAGATTGATCGCGATGCTCTCCAGAGGGTACCCCCCCAGAGAAGCCCTAGTGTTCGCATAAACCCCCTTCGCCACCCGTTTAAGGATACCGGCGGCCACTAAGCGATCGACTGATTTTTGTAATGTTTTCGGTGATTCGGCCGGGAAAAGGGTGGCGAGATCTTGAGTAAGAAAAATGTGCTTTCCCAACCTGCTGAATTTATCCAGCGTATTGATGGCTGTCATTTTATCCACTGTATCATTCCTACTAACACCCCTCTTATTTGGGGTGATTATGTATAGATAGATACAATAACAACGATATCTAAACAAATAAACCCCTTTAAAGGGGTTTATTTGTTTATCATGAAGAGCGCTTCTGAATCAGACTTGAGAGCTCGTTTCCGGCAGCAGCGCGCCGCCGTCCACCACCAGCGTCTGTCCGGTGATGTAGGCCGCCGCCGGCGAGGCGAGAAACACCATCGCCGCGGCAATGTCTTCCGGTTCCCCCAGCCGCCCGAGCGGCACCGAGGCGGCGATCGCCTGATTCACCTGCGCATCGCCCAGGTTGGCCATCGCCGGCGTGCGGATCATCCCCGGCTCCACGCCGTTGACGCGAATATTCTCCGCCGCCAATTCCAGCGCCGCCGCGCGAATAAACCCGTTCACCCCGGCCTTGGAGGCGGCGTAGTGCGCCAGCCCCGGGTAGGCTACCCGCGGGCCGGTCACCGACGAGGTCACCAGAAGGCAGCCGCCGCCCCGGCGGCGCATCCACGGCAGTGCCGCCTGCGCCAAAAAGAACGGCGCCATCAGATTGACGCTCAGCGTGCGTTGCAGCAAGGCCGCGTCAATGGCGGCGAACGGCGTCAGCGGAAAGTAAGCGGCGTTGTGGATCACCACGTCCAGCCGTTGATGCCGCTCACCCACCATCGCCACCAACTCGGCGATCTGCCCCGGTTCGGCCAGATCGCAAGCCAGCGCCTGCACGCTCAGCCCTTCGTCCCGCAGCGCCTGCGCCGCCACCTGCGCCTGCGGCAGCTGCACGTCCGCGATCGTTACCTCGGCGCCCAGCCGGGCAAAAGCGCTGACGATCGCCAGCCCAATGCCCTGAGCGCCACCGGTCACCAGCACCGCCTGCCCCGCGAAGGCGTCAGCCGCATAGGTTGCGCTCATCGCCCTATCCTCGCGGGTGGCGCGTGGTGTTCAGCACCTGCGCATGGGCGCCGACCGCAAAGTTGCTCAGCGCGCTGAAATCGCTGCCCTGATAACCGAGGATCTTGCCGTCGGTGCGCATGCCCTGCAGATCGATCATCACCACGCCCAGCGTCGGAATGATCTTCTCGCGCCAGACGAACAGATAAAGCTGCTCCGCCACCTTCACGTAGTGGCAGCGATCGACATCCGCCAGCCCTTTCTCCACCCCGTCCAGACACTGCCAGGCGTAGAAGTTGTCGTTCAGGTAGATGTGCTCGTACCGTTCGGTCGGGCTGTAGGTGTACATATTGCGCATGCCGATCAGCTCATCGGTAAAGCCCGGTGGCGCCACGTCGGCGTCGTCCAGCGTGCCGAAGCGGAATTCGGCCTCGACCGCGGTCAGCGGCAGCCCCTGCTCCACCCGGCTGAAGGCGTCGAGCCGCGCCTGCGCTTCGTCCGGCAGTTGGCCATACACCGCGGTGAAGTTGCCCTGATTGCGGTCGCACACCAGCGTAATGCTGGCGTTGGCGCGGGCAGGATCGAGAAAATCGATGAACAGCACGCCGGGGCGAATGCTGGTGGCGCGATAGGCAACGCCGCGCCGTTCGCCCCACTCCAGCGTCTGCTCGTCGGTAAACCGGCAGCGCTGCGTCGCGCCGTCGCTAAAGCGCAGCGTCAGCGTGCTGCCCGCCAGCCCGTGCTGCCGTTCCAGCGTATTGCTGTGCGGCGCAAAGCCTTCCGCCAGCGCGCCAACCTGAATGAATACCGCTTCTGAACTCATGGAAATGCTCCTTACAGGGAAGTGAAAGCCAGGGTCGGCACATCGACGATGGTGGAGCCGCCGTCGGCCACCAGCGCCGCGCCGGTAATGATTGAAGCCTCGCTGGAACAGAGGAAACGGCAGACGCGGGCGATCTCCTCGGCGCTAGCCGGGCGGCGCAGCGGCACGTCGCGGCAGACCATCTGGTAAGCCTGCTCCAGCGAAATCTGATGGGCATCCATCAGCAGTTGCATCTCTTCGTCCGCCATCGGCGTGGTCACCCAGCCGGGGCACACCGCGTTGGCGCGCACGCCCAGCGGGCCATAGTCGCGGGCGATGGAACGCATCAGCCCGATCAACGCATGCTTGGCGGTAACGTAACCGCAGACCTCCGGCCCGGCGGCCAGCGAGGCGATCGAGGCCACGAACAGCAGGTTGCCGCCGCTTTTAATCAGCGCCGGCAGGCAGGCGCGCGCGCTGGCGAAAGCGCTGTTGAGGTTGCTGTCCATCGCCCCTTGCCACTGCGCATCGGTCATCTCGGTGATGCGCTTGAAGCCCATGCCGCCGGCGCTGCCGATCAGGCAGTCGATGCGCCCGGCGTCGCGCAGAATGGCCGGCAGCAACGTGTGGTTCCAGCTCTCGCCGCTGGCGGCATCGCCCACCAGCGCCTGCGCGCCGATCTCTTGCGCCAGCGCCGCCAGCGGTTCCGGGCGGCGGCCGATGATGAACACCCGATCGCCCTGCGCCGCCAGCAGACGGGCGCAGGCAGCGCCGACGCCGGTGCCGCCGCCGGTAATCACAACCACTCTATTCATGATTCAGCTTCTCCATCAGTTGGCCGATCATCAGCAGACTGCTCAACAGCAGCCGCCGCTGTTCGGCATCCAGCCGCAGGTAGCGGCGGCCGGCCGGCAAACGGCTGACCACCTCCGACGCGGCGAAATGCTCAATCTCCACCTGCCAGCGCCCATTGTTCACCGTCAGCCGCACGCGGCGAAAATCCAGCTGCGCCAGCGTCTCGCCGATCTGCGGGTAGCGCTGCAGGCCGTCCAGCACCCGCTGCGCGGCCGCATGACGCTGGCGCAGCAGATAACGCACCCCGCGCCGCCGCAGCCAGCCGCCGGTCACCACGTCCAGCGTCAGCGGAAGTTGCATCGCGCTCGCGCCCTGCAACCGAAAGCGGTGGCTGACGATATGCGCCATAAACAGCCCCTGCACCTGTTCGCCGATCTCGATCTGTGGCCCCTGCGGCAGCGTCAGCCGCAGCAGGCTCGGCGCCAGGCGTTCGCACACGTAGGGTTCCAGGTTGCGTGCCAGACGATCCAGCGCGGCGCCCGGCCGATAGCCCGACGGCGCTCGCCGCCAGGCGCGATTAAGTGAGGGAAGTAAGCCGATCAAACTGCGCCTCCTCGTTTTCACCCTTGGCGAACGCGTTCTCCAGCACCTGCTCGACCGGCACCGGCTTGAACGGATTCACTTTTTGCACGCACAGCGTCCAGAACAGCGCATAGGCGGCGGTCAGGCCGATCATCCAGCCGAAGGGAATGTAGATATCGCTCGGGTTCATTCCCGGCGGCGTGATGTAAACGATGGCCAGCACGATGCCAACGCTGGAAACGATCTGCGGCAGCGGGAACCACGGCGATTTATTGGCGCGCGGCAGATCGGGGCGGCGTACGCGCAGGATCACCACCGAGCAGGTCACCAGCAGGTAGGCCACGCCCCAGGCGCACACCGCCGCCAGCACCAGCGGAATGATCCTGTCGAGGTTGCCCTGAATGGCGAAGGCGTGTACGCAGGGGATTAACACCGCCACCAGAATGCCGACCACCGGCGTTTTAAAGCGCGGGTGCAGATAAGCGAACATGCGCGGCAGCGCGCCGTCCAGCGCCATGCCGTACAGAATGCGCGGCACCGCCGCCATCAGCGTGTTGATGGTCGCAGCGCCCGCCAACAGCAGGCCGACGCCGAGCCAGTATTTGCCGAACTGACCCATCACCTGGCCGGCGAACGCCGGGATGGCCATCGGCGTTTCCAGCAGGCGCGTGCCGCTGGCGGCGTCGATCACCACGTTTTCCACCTGGTGGCTGAGCGCCGCGCCATACAGCGCCATGCACACCGCCACGCCGCACAGCCCCAGCGCCATCGCGCGCGGGATCACTCGATCGCAGCGTTTGATCTCCGGCGCCATCGGCGTCACCAGCTCACAGCCGACGAACATGAACATCGCCATGCCGATCAGGCTGAACACCGCGAAGGGATCGTTCAGGTTCAGCGTGCTGCCGAACCAGCCCTCGAGCGGCACCGCATGCGGCGACAGCAGCCCGACGATGCCGAAAATCACCAGCGTGCTCCACATGGCGAAGGTCAGCACGATCTCCGCCTTGCCGAAGGCCTCGATGCCGAACGCGTTGAGCAGGCCGAACACGATTACCAGCCCGACGCCGACCATCCAGGAGGCGTTGTGGCTTTCCATCAGGGTGTTGAGGTGTTCGAAGTTCACCAGCGCCATGATGCCGGAGAGAATGGTCTCGGCGGTGCCGGCGAAGATGTGCACGATCAGGTAGGCCGACAGCGCGCCGGTGATGGCGAAAAAGCGCCCCATGCCGCAGGAGATGTAGTCGTAGACCGAACCGGAGGTCGGCAGCAGCGCCGCCGCTTCGGAGAAGGTGGTGAGCTGCGCCTGCATCATGATGAAGGCGATCAGCATCGCCAGCGCGAAGGTGTCGCCGCCGATGCCGAAGCCGCTGGTGACCGTCAGGATCACCGGGCTGGCCATGATCACCCCGACCGAACTGGCCAGGGTGGTGGGAAAGCCGACCTTGCCTCGAGCCAGGTGGGCGTGCAACCGCGACGACAGGTTCATGGTTATTTCCTCTTATAGTTTTGGCCTGATGCATGCAGGTGCTTGCAGGTTTTTCGCCGCCAGCGGCGGTAATCTCACTATAGAGAGGAAAGGAAAATGCTGACTATCGTCCTTAAGGACGAGACGCTTTCAACCTGCGGCGGCGCTCACGGCGGCGCGCCACTGCCTCGCCCCCTGCGGGCTGCGCGGGTAGGCGCGCAGCGGCGCCAGCAGCGCGGAAAAGAAGGCGTAATAGCCGGCGCAAAGCCGGTTGTAGCGATCTTCGCCCACGTGCGCCGGGCAGCCGCCCTGGCAGACGCTTTTCACGCTGCAGCGTTGGCACTCGCGGCGCAGGCTCTTGTTTTTACCGAACGGCATCTCCGCCGCCCTTGCCGCCAGGGTGGCGAGCGGCGTGTGGCGATCGGCATGGCCGAGCAGGTGCTGCGCGTTGATCAGATGATCGCAGGCGTAAAGCCGCCCGTCCGGCTCCATCACCAGATTGCCGCCGCAGCGTTCGGCGTGTACGCAACTGGGGCTGACGTGGGTGAAATACTGCGCGTAGACCTGCTCGATGTTCATCACGAAGACCTGGCCGACGTGCCCGCGGCTGCGCCAGCGGCGGTATACCGCCAGCATGAAGCGCCCCCAGTTGGCGGCGCTCAGCCCATAGCCGGCGGTGGGCGCATCCCCTTCCAGCATCAGCGGCTGGAACTGCAAATAGCGCGCCCCGATCGCCACCGCATGATCGTAGATCGCCTCGGCGCGATCCGCGACGCCGTCGTGCACCACCATCAGCAGGTTGAAGTCGATCTGATGGCGCTGCAACAGCGCAATGCCGCGCAGCGCCGCGTCATAGCTGGCGCCGCCGCGCTTGTCCGGCCGGTGGGCGTCCTGCACCTCGCGGTCGCCGTCCAGGCTGACGCCGAGGATAAAGTGATGCTGCCGGAACAGCCGGCACCAGGCGTCGTTCAGCAGGGTACCGTTAGTCTGCAGGCTGTTGCTGATCCGCACGCCCGGCGGCGCGTAGCGGCGTTGCAACGCCAGCGCCCGCTTGTAAAAACCAATCCCTGCCAGCAACGGCTCACCGCCCTGCCAGACGAAGTTGATCTCGCGGCTGTAACGCGGCTGGGCGGCGATATAGCCGCGAATAAATTCCGCCAGCAGGTCGTCGTCCATCTTGCGCGTCCGCTCTGGCTGGCGCTGCGGATAGTAGCAGTAGCGGCAGCCCAGGTTGCAGCCGGCGCCGATCGGCTTCACCAGCAAATGAAAAGGCGCCGCCGCGCGCGGTTCGCTCTCTACCGGGATCTGCTGCGCCCGCAGCTGGGCCAGGTTCATGGCGCCGCCTGCGGCAACGGTTTGTGGGTCTGCGGATCCAGGCCGATGTAGTCACCGGTGCTGGCGTCTACGCCGAGGTAGTCGATCGCTGCGCCTTTGGCTTCAATAATCATGCCCTGCTGCGCAAAGCGGCGATACGCCTCGCTCAGCCGTTTGACTTGATCCGGGTTGGCGGCGGCCAGATCGCGCGTTTCCAGCGGATCGTCATGCAGGTTGAACAGCCCCCACGGCGCCATCTGCGCCGTCGGCCCGGCCTTCACCAACCGCCGCAGCTTCCAGATACCGTCCACATAGGCGGCCTGGTTATGCAGCTCCACGCCGTAGGTCGCGCGCGGCACACCGTCGGCCTCGCCGCTGAAATAGCGCTTGAAGCTGACGCCGACCATCGGCAGCGTCGGTTTGGCCTTCAGCGATTTGTTGGCGTCGATGCCGGCATAGTCATACAACGTCGGCGCGATGTCATACACCGCCATCGGCGTGCGGTCGATGCCACCACGCCCTTTCAGCCGTGGCGCGGAGATGATGAAATCGGTATTGATGCCGCCCTGCGCGCTGGTGGTTTTGTGGTAGTTGGCGTACGGCGCATTGCTGACGTTGGCCCAGTGCGGCCCGTAGGAGATGAACGATCCCTTGCGGCCGAGGTTGGCGTAGCTGTTGTCGAACTGCCGCCAATACTCCGGCTTCGAGCCGTAGTAGAAGCCGCTGGCGGGGTTGGCGCCGTTGTCGGTGGCGAACACGATCACCGTATTTTGGTCGCGGCCGGTCTGCTTCAGGGTGTTCAGCACCGCGCCGACCTGATCGTCCATGTAAGCGATCATCGCCGCGTATACCTGCATGGTCTTGGCTTCATATTTTTGCTGCTCGGGCGTCAGCGCGTTCCAGGCCTTATCCAGCGCCAGCGTCGGCATCGGCGTGCGATCGGAGATCAGCCCCAGCGCCTTCAGGCGCTGAATGCGCCGCTGATAGGCCTGCTGGTAACCGGCGTCGTATTTGCCGTCGAATTTAGCGATCCAGTCATCCGGCGCCTGCAGCGGATCGTGCGGCGCGGTAAACGCCAGATAGGCGAAGACGGGCTTGCTCTGCGGCGTCTCGCGGATCCACTGTTCCAGCTGATCGGCATAGGCCTTGCTGGAATAGAAATCTTTGGGCAACGACACGCGTTTGCCGTTCAGGGTGTAGAAGGTATGGAACGCCTCCACGGTGCCCAGCGGTTTCGCATCGTCGAAATGGCTGGTGCCGCCCCCCATAAAGGCGAAGGCGCGCTCGAAGCCGCGATCGGTCGGTTTGGCGCCGTCGACATAGCCCAGGTGCCATTTGCCCGCCATCATGGTGGCGTAACCCGCGTCGCGAAAACGCTCCGGCAATGTGGTCACGCGGTCAGTCAGCCGCATTTCATAGCCCGGCTGCGCGGCGGTGCTCTCATACCACCACATGCCACCCATGCCGGCCTGCTGGTTGGTGTTGCCGGTCATCAGCATCGACCGCGCCGGCGCCGACATCGGCGAGGTGTAGTACTGGCTCATGCGCACGCCCCGTTCGGCCAGCGCCTGCAGGTTGGGCGTCGGTATCTCGCCGCCGAACGGGCTGATGTCGGAGTAGCCCATGTCGTCCACCAGAATGATCAGCACATTGGGGCGATCGGCGTCCGCCCCCTGCGCCAGGCCCGATAAGGCGCCGCTCAACGCCACCGCCAACGTTTTTTTCTGCATCGTTCGTTCCCCGTATGGTCATGCGGACTGAACAACCCGACGCCTCAGCCCGAGAAAGGTCATTATTTTTTCGTCTTATACGTTTGGCGCCGCCTGGCGCTATCTTCAATTCGCAGTGTAGGAAGCAGCGGAAAAGCCTGGCTATCGTTCTTAAGAACGAGGAACGGCTCCACTCGTGCCGGTTGTAGCACGCGCAGGGCGGCGAGGGCTTCGTCCGGGCAAGCACTGAAAAGCGCTGTAAATTCAGCGGGAAAAGTGGTGAATCATTTCATTAACCTATTAATGAAAATCGCGGAAAATCCGCCATGAAAAGCCCTGATTAACGCAGTGTCATCTTGTTATTTATGTGTTTTATTGCAATCGGCCTCACGTTGTTAATATGTTTTTATTGTGTTGCCAAATTGCTACAACTATGCTTGTATCGTTCATATATTGACCGGCAACCTTCTCCAGATTGAATGATAAAGGGAGGAACACGAATCATGCACAGCACCGCATCCGATGCCTTTATCAACAGTTGTTTGGCGACCATTACGCACCTGATCCCGGTGTCTGCCGGGGTGTTTTATCTGGTCGATCGCGACCTGCGGCCGGATCACTACATCCTGCACGGCATGCCCGATAAAACGCATCAGCAGTACCTGAACCACTTCCAGCAGATAGATCCGCTGCAGCCGGCCAATTTCCATCGCCAGGACATCACCATGGTCGGCATGAGCCCGGCGGCGATCGCCGGCAACCGCCGCTATTACCACGACTTTATGCTGCCGAACGACATGCGCGACATGACGGAGATCTTCATCCGCCAGCGCAAGCGCATCGTCGCCGGGGTATCGCTGATCCGCGATACGCCGTTCACTGAAGTGGAGCGCGGCCGCCTGCGCGCGGTGCTGCCGCTGATCGAGCTGGCGACGCGCGATCTGTTGCCCGACAGCGAGGCGCAGTTGCTGACCGCCAAAGAGCAAGAGATCGTCAACCTGGTGCGCGAAGGCGCCAGCAATAAGCGCATCGCCCTGAAGCTGGGCATTTCGCTGTCCACGGTGAAAACCCATATGCGCAATATTTTCGCCAAAACCGACGTGGTGAACCGCACCGAACTGGTTGCCGGCGGCTTTCTCGCCCACGGTTAACGCCCGATAACGGCCACCGCTGCCGGCGGCCGGAAAATAACGCCAGAACATATTCGCCATTTATGGCGCGGCCTCCCCTTGCCCGCAATCGGGCCAGGCTGGTTATTTCATCGTCACTTAACGCTTGGGGAATAAGGTTTATGTCCAGTGATTCGGTTTCCGCGCCCGCCGTCGGCGCGGCGCTCCCCTGCCCGCCGCGGCTGCTGACCGCCATTATCGTCTTCGCCGCCATCGCGCCGGGCATTCTGATGACCGCCCCCGCCGTGGCCGCCCAGCTCGCCGCGCAGTGGCAGCTCGGCCCGGCGCAGATCGGCCACCTGTTCTCCACCGAACTCGGCGCCATGAGCCTGGCCACGCTGCCGGCGTGGTGGTGGATCGGGCGCATCAACTGGCGGCGGGTCGCGACGCTGTCGGCGCTGGTGTTTATCGTCGGTAACCTGGTTTCGGCACTGGTGCAAGATTTTACCCTGCTGCTGCCGCTGCGCTTTATCGCCTCGCTGGCGGGTGGCACTCTGATGATCCTGTGCATCACCTGCGCCGCCGGCACCGCCAACCCCAGCCGGGTCTATGCCTTCTGGGTGCTTGGCCAGCTGGTGCTGGGCGCGGTCGGGCTGCTGGTGCTGCCGCCGCTGTTCGCGCATTTCGGCCTGATGGCGGTCTACCTGATTCTGGCGGCCATCATGCTGTGCTGCCTGCCACTCATCCCGGCGTTCCCCAACGGTTTCACCGCCGCCCGCGCCGCCCGCAGCGGCCCCGCCGCCTCGCTGGCGCGCAAGCTGTGCGCCGTGCTGGCGGTACTGACCTTTTACATCAGCCTGAGCGCGGTCTGGACCTTTATCGGCGGCATCGCCGCCGGCGCCGGGCTGTCGCCGGCCCACAGCGGCCAGGTGCTGGCCGTCGCCACCTTGCTCGGCATCGTCGGCGCGGGGGCCGCGGCGTTGATCGGGGCGCGCTTCGGCGGCGGACGCCTGATCGTGCTGGGGTACGCCCTGCTGCTGGCCAGCGTGGCGCTGCTGACGGGCCAGCCCCTGCTGCTGCGCTTCGCCCTGGCGGCCCTGCTGTTCAAATTCACCTGGACCTTCGTGCTGCCGTTCATTCTGGCGCGGGTCGCCGGGTTGGATAACGACGGCAAGCTGATGAACGGCATCAACCTGGTGATCGGCGGCGGCATGGCCATCGGCCCGACGCTGGCCGGCTCTCTTATCGAATCTTTCGGCGGTTTCAACGCCTTGCTGTTCGGCGCGCTGGGCTGCGCGCTGCTGTCGCTGCTGTTGATTTCGCTGGCTTCACCGCGCGCACCGCGCCGTATAACAGGAGGAGAAAGGTGAAAAGAACAACCGGTTTCTTGTTTGATGAACGCTGTTTCTGGCACAGCACCGGCCTGCACGCCACCACCTTGCCGGTCGGCGGCTGGGTGCAACCGCCCTCGGGCGCCGGCCATGCCGAGTCGCCGGAAACCAAACGGCGCATGAAGAACCTGATGGACGTGTCCGGCCTGTCGCGCCAGCTCACCCTGCTGAGCGCCGAACCGGCGACGGAAGAAGACCTGCTGCGCATTCACCCCGCCCACTACCTGCAGCGCTTCAAACAGGTGAGCGACAGCGGCGGCGGCCTGCTGGGGGAGGAAGCGCCGCTGGGGCCGGGCAGCTATGAAATCGCCAAACTCTCCGCCGGGCTGGCCTGTGCGGCGGTGGAGGCGGTGCTGCAGGGCGAACTGGATAACGCCTATGCGCTGTCGCGCCCGCCGGGCCACCACTGCCTGCCGGATCAATCGATGGGCTTCTGCTTCCTGGCCAATATTCCCATCGCCATCGAGCGCGCCAAGGCCCGCCATGGCCTCGGCAAGGTGGCGGTGCTCGACTGGGACGTGCACCACGGCAACGGCACCCAGCACATCTATTGGCAACGCGGCGACGTGCTGACGCTGTCGCTGCATCAGGACGGCTGCTTCCCGGCGGGCTATTCCGGCGAGCAGGATCGCGGTGAAGGTGACGGGGCGGGCTGCAACGTTAACGTGCCGATGCTGGCCGGCGCCGGCGACGACGGCTACCTGCACGCCATGCGGCGCATCATCATCCCGGCGCTGGAAAAATTCGAGCCGGAGCTGATCATCGTCGCCTGCGGCTACGACGCCAACGCCCTCGATCCGCTGGCACGCATGCAGTTACACAGCGACAGCTTCCGCGCCATGACTGCGCTGGTGCAGGACGCCGCCGACCGGCTGTGCAGCGGAAAGCTGGTGATGGTGCACGAAGGCGGCTACGCCGAATCCTACGTGCCGTTCTGCGGGCTGGCGGTGATGGAACAGCTGAGCGGCGTGCGCACTGAAGTGCAGGATCCGCTGCTGGCGTTCATCCAGCAACAGCAGCCGCGCGACGCCTTCAACCGCTTCCAGCGCGAAGCGCTCGATGCGCTGGCGCGCCAGTTCGGTTTGTAACCTCCTCTCTGCGGGCGCCGCACCCGGCGCCCCTGACAACCTCGCCGCCAGCCGCTACGCTGAAGGGCAACCCTACCCACCATGAGAACAATAACATGCCCGAACAAACCGTCAGCTTTATCAAAGGCCGTCACGGCGACATTGCCGTGCACGACTGGGGAAACGACCAGCCGCGCTATCTGGCGCTGCTGATACACGGCTACGGCGAGCATCTCGGCCGTTACCAATACGTGGCGCGCACGCTGCAGGCGCAGGGCGCGCGGGTGTTCGGCCCCGACCATCTCGGCCACGGCCTGTCGCAGGGCGAACGCGTGCTGATCGAGGATTATGACGCCGTGGTCGACGACGTGCAGCGCGTAGTCAGCCATTTTCGGCAGCAATACCCCACTTTGCCGCTGGTGGTGATCGGCCACTCGATGGGCGGCATGATCGCCACCCGCTACGTGCAGCGCTACGGCGAGGAAGTGCACGCATTGGTGTTGTCCGGCCCGCTGCTCGGCGACAGAACGGCGATCTCCGACCTGGCCGAACTGCCGGCGATCCCCGACGCGCCGCTGGATACCGCCACCCTGGCGCGCGATCCGGCGGTTGGCGCGGCGTATCAGGAAGATCCGTTGGTGTGGCACGGGCCGTTCAAGCGCCCCACCCTGCGCGCCATGCAGCGGATCCTCGCCGCCATCAACGCCGGGCCGGGCTTCGGCGCGCTGCCTACGCTGTGGATCCACGGCGACGACGATCGGCTGGTGCTGATGAGCGAAACGCAAACCGCGCTCGATCGTCTGCGCGGCAACGATTTCGAACGGATGATCAATGCGGGCGGGCGGCACGAGAGCTTTAACGAAACCAATAAGGATCAGATCCTCAAGCGGGTGACCGATTTTATTGCGCGGGCGTTAGGCTAAGGTGCTCCCCCTCGGCATTCAGCATGCTGAGGGGGCATGACGACGTCAGCCTTCGACGATGGCGAGGTAGTGTTTGACGAAGCGATCCGAGGTGATGTCCCAGCGCACCGGGGTGCCCTTCTCGACGAACCAGGAATCGCCGGCCTGATACTGCACCGATTCGCCGGTGCGTTCGTTGGTCAGGGTCGCGCTGCCTTCCCACACCGTGGCGTGCTCGGCAAACGGATACTCCATCACGAAGCTGCCGCGGGTGCAGCTGAACACGCCGCAGTTCAGGTTATCGGTCGGTTCGCCGAAGATGCTGGCCACGCCGACGGTCGGCGTGCCGGCGATCACCGTGGCGCCCAGGTTGCTGACGCTGCCGATCTCCAGCAGTTCCGGCAGCGGTTGTTTAAGCAGTAACGGTTTCATGTCATTCTCCTCTGAGGGTTAACGGCGGCCTTTCCAGTAGCCGGATGTCTGGTGCCAAACCTTACCGGCGGTGGTCATCACCCGCCGCAGCTTGTCCTTGCCGAAGATGTTGACGTGCGGGATCGAGCTCATCAGATCGTAACGATCGGATCCTTCGCTCATGCCCTCCGCCAACACCTTGCACACGATGTGGCTCGGCGTCACGCCGAAGCCGGAGTAGCCCTGCACGTAAAACACGTTGTCGCGATCCGGCAGCGTGCCAATCTGCGGGAACAGGTTGGCGCTGCAGCACAGCGGGCCGCCCCAGGCCAGATCGATCTTCACGTCTTTCAGGTACGGGAACACCTTCAGCATCAGGTTGCGGTTCCAGGCCTTGAGATCCGACGGGAAATATTCGATCAGGCGGGTGGCGCTGCCGAACAGCAGCCGGTTTTCGTTGGTCACCCGGTAATAGTCGATCACCGGGCGGATGTCGCTGTAGGCGCCGCGGATCGGGCTGATCTGGCGGATCAGATCGTCAGACAGCGGCTCGGTGGCCAGCTGGAAGGCGTAGGTATTGATGGTCTTGCGGTAGATCTGCGGCTCCATGCCGTTGAGGAAGCCGTTGCAGGCCCACAGCATCTTGTTGGCGCGCACCGAGCCCATGGCGGTGCGCACCGTGATGCGCGGGCCATACTCCACGTTGAGCACGCTGCTGTTCTCGAATATTTTCACCCCGTAGCCGCTCAGCGCCTTGGCCTCGCCCAGCAGCAGGTTGAGCGAATGCACGTGGCCGCCGCCCATGTGTTTCAGCGCGCAGGTGTAAGCGTCGGAGCCCACCACCTGCTTCACCTCCGCCCCGGTGTAAAGCTCAATCTCCTCCTGCGGCGCTACCGCCCTGAACTCCTTCAGCCAGCCGCGCAGGGTCTTCTCCTGGCGTGCGTTGCTGCCGAGATAGCCGTAGCCGAAGCAGAAGTCGGCGTCGATGTCATATTTCTTGATGCGCTCGCGGATAATGCCGGCGCCGAGGTTGCTGATTTTGAAGATGGTTTCCAGCCCGGCCGGGCCGACGTGGCGCTTGATCTTCTCCAGATCGTGGCCGATGCCGGCCATCACTTGGCCGCCGTTGCGCCCGGTACCGCCGTAGCCCAGATAGCGGCCTTCGAGAATGGCGATGTTGGTGATGCCCTTCTCCGCCAGCTCCAGCGCGGTGTTGATGCCGGAGAAGCCGCCGCCGATGATCACCACGTCAACGTCCAGATCCTCTTCCAGCGTCGGAAAGCGCAGATCGTATTTTTTGGTCGCCGCGTAGTAGGTTAAGGACTCGATTTCGTTGTTCACTGCCGCACTCCCGATTGCCTATGCCATGACATCGGATTATCGGGAGCCGGCAGCCGTGCCGCTATGTCCCCTTAGGGACATTCGCTACAAAAAATTAACATTCACGCGCTGCGGCGCTGCGGGGCGGTCAGCAACAGGCTGAACAGTTCGGCCTGCGAGCCGATGTTCAGCTTGCCGTAGATGTTCTTGCGGTGATTTTTTACCGTGCCGAGGCTGATGAACAGCCGGTCGGCAATCTGCTGCGAACCGCAGCCGGCGAGGATCAAATCGACAATCTCGCGCTCGCGCGGCGTCAGCAGATAACGCGCCTGCGCGCCATCGTCGTTCCCCGTATCGGCCTCGGCCGGCGCCGCCACCACTTCGCCGTGCAGCCGCGCCACGCTTTTCACCAGCGTCAGCGCGCTGCGCAGATCCGCCCGCTGCGGGTAGCGCACTGCCACCGTGCGGCACGCCGAGCCGAAGAACACCCCCAGCCCGCGCTCCGGCGTCAGCTGCAGCAGCACGCCGGCCTCATCGTGCCAGCCGGTCTTGCGATAAAAATTACGGTAATAGTCGCTGTGATAAAACCCGCAGGGCGCCAGCTGGCGCAGCGTGAGCACCTCGCCTTCGCCGCCGTCGTTCAGCGCACGGTAAAACGGATCCTGTAGATAGGCGCCCTGTTGGTAGATCTGGTTAACCGCATCGCTGTTTTCCCGCTCGGTTTTGATCAGGCAGCGCGGCGGCCGGCCGCGTTCGAAGGCATAGACGATAGCGTTGTCGAAGGCGAAAAACCCTTCCAGCCAATTCAACAGGCTGGGATAAAAGCGCGGGCTGGCCACCGCATCGATCACCGCAGACAAGCGTTCAACCTGAATATCCATACCCGCCTCGCCATTATTAATACATTAACAATCTACCGATTTCGGATGGGGTTGGCCGTATGGCGGCCAGTACTGTTAAAAAAAGCATCCGGCGCGCCGAAATGCAAGAACGCGATCGTTTACATGTTAAACAACTCACAAGTTGCCGCAGCGGGGAAAGCGGTGGCTGCTCCGCGCCCGCTGGCTTATGCTGTGGCATCGTGCCCTGCAACGCCGTCAAGGAGACCTCATGTCCGTCAGCCACATCATCGCCAACCGCCAAACCTGGTTCGGCCACGGCAGCATCCAGCAACTGCCGCCGCTGCTGCTGGCCGACCCGCAGCCGACGCTGCTGTTCAGCTGCCGATCTTTTCTCAACGGCCCGGTGTACGCCGGCCTGCGCGAATCGCTGACGCCGCTGCTCATCGGCACCGAGATCGTCAGCCACGAGGCGTCGCCGCAGGAAATAGACGCCTGGGTGGCGCGCTGGCGCGGCCAGGCGCGGCGCGTGGTGGCCATCGGCGGCGGCAGCGTGCTGGATGCCGCCAAGGCGTTCTCCGCGCTGGTGGAGCATCCGCTGCCGACGCTGCGCTATATGGAAAAGGTGGGCGACAGCAAAATCAGCGGCGCCACCCTGCCGCTGATCGCCATTCCCACCACCGCCGGCACCGGCAGCGAGGTGACGCAGAACGCGGTGATCACCGACACCCAGGTCAGCAAAGTGAAAGCCTCGCTGCGCCACAATAACTTCGTGCCGCACACCGCCATTCTCGATCCGCAGCTGCTGGCCGGCGCGCCGGACAAGGTGCTGGCCTACTGCGCCATCGACGCCTTTACCCACCTGTTCGAGGCCTATCTGTCGAAAACCGCCGGCGCCATGACGCGCGACATGTCGCTGAGCGGCATCCGCCATTTCCTTGCAGCCTGGCCGGCGCTCAACCGCAGCGACGCGGCGCGCGAAGCGATTATGCAAGCTTCGTACCTCGGGGGGCTGACGCTGAGCGCCGCCGGGCTGGGGGTGATCCACGGCATCGCCGGCGAGATCGGCGCGCTGCGCGACTACCACCACGGCCAGGTCTGCGGCCGGCTGCTGCTGCCGTTCCTCGCCCTGCTGGAAAGCAGCGAACAGCCGCAGCAACGCGCGCTGATGGCCGAGCTGGCCGCGCGCCTGTACCCGCACTGGCAGGGCAGCCCGGAGAGCTACCTGACCGATTTCATCACCCGCCACGCCATCGCGCCGTTCTGGCAGGACGATTTGCCGATTTCCGGCCAGGAACTGGCGGTGGCGCGGGAGAAATCCAACAGCAAGAATTCCTGGATCGACTATGCGCCGGCGCAGCGGCAACGGATGATCGAAGAGGCGTTTCGCGTCGAATGATTATTTCTACCCTAAATAGTTGGAGCTGCATCCCGGCGGCAAGAGGTGGCTCGCCAGGAGCTTACTCAAGTCAATGACTGGCGTACGCACTCGCAGCCAACACAGATGCAGTTTCAAGTATGACGGGTATAATCAGATCAACGCACTAGCAGGAGTAAGGAAATGGGCATCATCGGCTGGATCTTCGCCGGCATCGCGGTCGGCATCCTGGTCGGCGCGCTGATCAGAATCTTCGGCAAGAAGAAAGAGCAGTAAGCGTCACGCTGTTCCGTGGGCCGCCAGCAGGCACTCATGGAACAGCTTCACCACCCGCTGCGGCACCGGCGAGCGGCGCAGCACGCTGGAGTATTCGCAGTGATAGCGGAACAGCGCCGGTTTGATCGCCCGCATCAGGTTCTGCGCCACGAAAAACGCCGCGTAGTGATCCGGCAAAAAGCCGACGTATTTGCCGGACAGGATCAGCGTGGCGATCGACTCCTGCGCGAACCCCGTCGCCTTGCGATGCAAATGTTGCTGCAGGCTCAGTTCCATATTCGGCGAATGGTAGCCTAATCCGGCGAAGGCATAATTGTGCAGCAGATCCCAATTTAACGTTTCATGGGGGGCGGAAAATAATTCATGCTGCGCGCCGCAATATAAGAACATCCTCTCACTGAATAACGAATGATAAGATAAACTTTCCGCGCTGCGATGCATGGGAATAACGCCAACCTGAAATTGTCCGTCAATGACGCCGCGTTCAATGGTATTAATCGGCTCCACGTACATTTGCAAAGAAACCTCCGGCGCACGCTCGCTGAATAACGCGATGGCCCGGCCGATCTGCGCCTGCGGATTGCTGACCGTGTGGTCGAAGATCGCCACGTGCAGTTGCCCGCCCATGCGCTGGTGCACCTCGTCAACCCCGCGCCGGAACGCCTCGGTGGCCGCCAGCAGGTTGACCGTTTCCTGGTAGATCAGCAGCCCCTCGTCGGTGACCGCAAAGCCCTCACGCCCGCGCTGGCACAGCGTCAGGCCCAGCCGCTGCTCCAGATCCTTGATGTGCTTGCTGATGGTCGACAGGCTGATGTTCAGCTCCAGTTCGGCGGCGCTCATGCCGCCGCAGTCGACCACGGCCTTGAATACCCGCAGCAAACGCAGATCCATATCCGACAATTGCCCTAACAGCGCGCGCTTTTTTACTTGCATAAAACCTTAAGTAAGTTTCGACATATGATTATTCACAGTAGAGAACAAGCGGTACATAGTCAATTTCGCACAACAATTCGTTAACAACTCGGTTTATTTCATTAATCGCTCTTATTTTCCTGTTCGGAGGAAAACATGGCCGCTGAAAATCACCCGCTAAATAGTCTCGATGCCGAAGGGTTAGAGGCCCATTGGATGCCTTTTACCGGTAACCGTAATTTTAAAGCGCAGCCGCGCATCATTACTCAAGCCGCGGGGGCGTATTACACCAGCCATGACGGCAGAAAGATTTTCGACGGCCTGTCCGGATTATGGTGTTGCGGATTGGGGCACGGCCGGCAGGAAATCACCGACGCCGCCCAGCGCCAGCTGGCGACGCTGGATTACTCGCCGGCGTTTCAATTCGGCCACCCGCTGTCGTTTGAACTGGCCAACAAGATCAAGACACTGACGCCGGCAGGGTTGGATTACGTGTTCTTCACCGGCTCCGGATCGGAAGCGGCGGACACCTCGCTGAAAATGGCGCGCGCTTACTGGCGCGCCAAAGGCCAGGCGGCCAAAACCTGCTTTATCGGCCGGGAAAAGGGCTATCACGGCGTTAACTTCGGCGGTATCTCGGTCGGCGGCATCGCCGGCAACCGCAAGACGTTCGGCGCAGGCGCCGAGGCGGACCACCTGCCGCACACCCTGCTGGCCGGCAACGCCTTTTCGCGCGGCATGCCGCAACAGGGGGCAGAGCTGGCGGAAGAGCTCAACCGCATCATCGCGCTGCGCGACGCCTCAACGATCGCTGCGGTGATCGTCGAACCCTTCTCCGGCTCCGCCGGGGTGGTCGTGCCGCCGGTCGGCTACCTGCAGCGCCTGCGCGAGATCTGTACCCAGCATGACATCCTGCTGATCTTCGACGAAGTGATCACCGCCTTCGGCCGCTGCGGCGCGATGACCGGCGCCGAGGCGTTCGGCGTCACACCGGACATCATGAACATCGCCAAACAGGTGACCAACGGCGCGCAGCCGATGGGCGCGGTGGTGGTGCGGCCGGAGATCTACCACACCTTCATGAACGGCGGCGAGCCGGACTACCAGCTCGAATTCCCGCACGGCTACACCTACTCCGCCCACCCGGTCAGCTGCGCGGTCGCGCTGGCGACGCTGGACATCCTGCAGCGCGAACAGATGGTGGAGCGCGTACAGGCGCTGGCGCCCTACTTCGAGCGCGCGGTGCACAGCCTGCAGGGAGCCAAACACGTCGCCGACATTCGCAACATCGGCCTGGCGGCCGGCATTACGCTGGCGGCACGGCCCGGCGAACCGGCGCGGCGCCCCTTCGAGGCGGCGATGCGCTGCTGGGAAAGCGGGTTTTACGTGCGCTACGGCGGCGACACCCTGCAGCTGGCGCCGCCGTTCATCAGCAGCGAAGCGCAGATCGATGCGCTGATCAACGCCGTGGGCGACGCCCTCAACGCCACCGAATAAGGAGAGAACCATGACCATTACCCATTGGATCAACGGCGAGCCCGCCGCCGGCGGCGAACGCAGCCAGCCGGTTTACGACCCGGCCACCGGCCAATCGGCGCAGGAGGTGCAGCTGGCCGACCGCGCCACGGTGGAGCGCGCCATTGCCGCCGCCGAACAGGCCTATCCCGCCTGGCGCGACACCCCGCCGCTGAAGCGCGCGCGCATCATGATGAAGCTCAAGGATCTGCTGGAGCAGCACGCCGACGCCATCTGCCAACTGATCACCGCCGAGCACGGCAAGGTGCTCAGCGACGCCCTGGGCGAACTGCAGCGCGGCATCGAGAATATCGAATATGCCGGCTATGTGCCGGAGCTGCTGAAGGGCGAACACAGCAAAGAGGCCGGCCCGGGCATCGACAGCTGGAGCGAGTTTCAACCGCTGGGGGTGGTGGCGGGCATCACGCCGTTCAACTTCCCGGCGATGGTGCCGCTGTGGATGTGGCCGATGGCGGTGGCGTGCGGCAACACCTTCGTGCTGAAGCCTTCCGAGCGCGTGCCTTCCGCCGCGCTGTATATCGCACGGCTGGCGGCGGAAGCCGGGCTGCCGCCGGGGGTGCTCAACGTGGTCAACGGCGATCGCGAAGCGGTGGAGACGCTGCTGCATGACGGGCGCGTCAAAGCGATAAGCTTCGTCGGTTCGACGCCGGTGGCGGAACACATCTATCACACCGGCTGCGCGCAGAACAAACGGGTGCAGGCGTTGGGCGGCGCCAAGAACCACGCGGTGGTGCTGCCGGACGCCGATATCCCCGGCGCGGTCGGCGCGCTGATGGGCGCCGCCTTCGGCTCCTGCGGCCAGCGTTGCATGGCCATCCCGCTGGTGGTGGCGGTGGGCGACGGCACCGCTGAAGCGCTGATCGCCGGGCTACGGAAACAGATGGCCGCCATGCGCGTCGGCCCCGGCAGCGACAACCGCAACGACATGGGGCCGCTGGTGACCCAACAGCATTATCAGAAGGTCAAAGGCTATATCGATCAGGGCGTGACCGAAGGCGCCGAGCTGCTGGTGGACGGCCGCGAACTGAGCGTGATCGGCGCCGACGGCCGCCCCAGCCAGGGGTATTTCCTCGGCCCGACGCTGTTCGATCGCGTGACGCCCGGCATGCGCATCTATCAGGAGGAGATCTTCGGCCCGGTGCTCGGCGTGGTGCGCGCGGCGTCGCTGCCGGAGGCGATGGCCTTGATCGACGCCCACGAATACGGCAACGGCACCTGCCTGTTCACCCGCGACGGCGAAGCGGCGCGCTACTTCTCCAGCCGCATTCAGGTCGGCATGGTGGGGATCAACGTGGCGCTGCCAGTGCCGGTGGCCTACCACTCGTTCGGCGGCTGGAAACGCTCGCTGTTCGGCGATCTGCATGCCTACGGCCCGGACGCGGTCAGGTTCTACACCAAACGCAAGACCGTGACCCAGCGCTGGCCGGCCTCCGGCGATGCCCGGCGCGCCAGCTTCAGCTTCCCGTCGGGACAGGGGTAATCCCAGCATAACGAAAAGTCCCTTCCGGGGAAGTTCGCTTCCCCGGTATTTCCACGCGCTCCATTTCATCTTTACGCAGGACAACAGAGTCGCCCTTCTGGCGACAACAACAATTCACCCAAGCGTTAATGGAGTAGTTCCCAATGAAAGAGTCCGCCCCTGAACACACCTTCAAAGGCAATCTCAGCGTCCTCGACGTGGTGATGATCACCGCGTCCGGCGTGACGCCGGCCAGCTCCATCTTCGTCATCGCGCCGCTGGCGATCGCCAGCGCCGGCAGCGGCGCCTTTCTGTCGTTTCTGATCGCCGCCTGCGTCGCCGCCGCCATCGCGCTGTGCTATGCCGAGCTCGGCGCCGCACACCCCAGCGCCGGCGGTGAGTACAGCATCATCAAGCGCCTGTTCGGCACCCTGTGCGGGTTGCAGACCTACCTGTTTATCCTCAGTGCCTCGCTGTTCGTGCCGGCGGTGCTGGCGACCGGCGCGGTGCCCTACCTGAACACCGCGCTGGGCACCCAGTTCGACGCCTCGACCGCCGGCATGCTCACCGTGCTGGTCGGCGGCATCTGCGCCATTTTCAACATCAAGGCCAACGCCCTGCTGACCGGCGCCTTTCTGGTGGTGGAAGTGGCGGTGCTGGCGCTGATCGCCTGGCTCGGCTTCAGCCACCCGCATCAGAGCACGGAGATCCTCACCGCGCCGGTGATGCTGGACGCGCAAGGTAGCCTGGCGCCGGTATCGCTGCCGCTGATCGTCGCCATGGTCGGGGTCGCGCTGTTCTCCTACAACGGCTACGGCGCGGCGGTGTACATGGCGGAAGACATGCGCGAACAGGGCAGGCCGATGGCGGTCGCGATCATGCTGACGCTGGTCATCGTGGTGCTGGTGGAACTGGTGCCGTTCACCGCCCTGCTGCTCGGCTCGCCGTCGCTGACGGAGATGGCCAAACAGGCCGATCCGGTCGGCTATGTGGTCACCGAGCTCGGCGGCCCGACGCTGGCGCGGGTGGTAAGCGGCGCGATTTATCTGTCGGTGTTCAACGCCATCATCGCCATCGTGGCGCAGTTTAGCCGCATGATGTTTGCCAGCGGGCGCGACGGTTTCTGGCTGCCGACGTTTAACCGGGCGCTGAAAATCATCCACCCGCGCTTCGGCACCCCCTGGATCGCTACCCTGCTGTTCGGCGTGCCCTCGGCGCTGCTGGCGTTTTGCTCCGATCTCGAATCGCTGACCTCGTTCACCGTGATCCTGCTGCTGCTGGTGTACATCATCATGGCGGTGGCGGCGCTGATCAGCCGCCGTCGCCGCCACTTCCACCACCCGTACCTGATGCCGCTGTGGCCGCTGCCGGTGGTGGTGGCGCTGCTGTGCTGCCTGTACGTGCTGTGGACGATTTTGATCGCCAGCAGCCTGAAAGACTTTATTATCATTGCCGGCATCATCGGCTTCGGGCTGGCGCTGAACCATCTGCGCGGCCGCCAGGCGGCGCCCCTCGCCGCCCCCTCAATAGAAGGAGAATAACCATGACGCAGCGCGCTCAGGATCTGGGCATTATCATCGGACAGGGCACGCCCGGCCCGCTGAACGCCATCACCGACGTGCCCGGCGTGCGCGTCGGCCATGCCAGCATTCATGCCGATTTAGCGGACGGGCGCAGCGTGCGCACCGGCGTGACGCTGATCGAACCGCGCCCCGGCTCCGCCCGCCACGCCCCCTGCTTTGCCGGCGTGCACGTGCTGAATGGCAACGGCGACGCCACCGGCCTGGAATGGGTGCGCGAAGCGGGCCTGCTGACCAGCCCAATCGCCTTCACCAATACCCACAGCGTGGGCGTGGTGCGCGATGCGCTGATCGCGCTGGAGCGTGAAACGCTGCCCGCGGGCGACCACGCGGTGTACTGGAATATGCCGGTAGTGATGGAAACCTTCGACGGCCTGCTCAACGACATCAACGGCTTTCACGTCAAGGCCGAGCACGTGCGCCAGGCGCAACAGGCGGCCCAGGGCGGCTTGCCGCAGGAAGGCGCGGTCGGCGGCGGCAGCGGCATGATCTGCCATGAATTCAAAGGCGGCAGCGGCACCGCATCGCGCCGTTTGCCCGCCGATCAGGGCGGCTGGACGGTGGGCGCCATCGTGCAGGCCAACCACGGCAAGCGCGAGTCGCTGCTGGTCGGCGGTTACCCGGTAGGCCGGCATCTGGGGCATCTCCCCTCGCCGTTCACGCCGCAGTTGCCGCATCCGGGCATGGGCTCCATCGTGGTGGCCCTGGCGACCGATGCACCGCTGCTGCCGCACCAGTGTGCGCGGCTGGCGCAGCGCGCCAGCATCGGCATCGCCCGCACCGGCGGCGGCACCGAGGACTCGAGCGGCGACATTTTCATCGCCTTCGCCACCGGCAACGACGGCCTGCCGCCCGCCGACTACGCCAATAAAGGCGCCTTCACCACGCCGCTGCGCATGGTGAACAACGACTACATTTCGGCGCTGTTCGCCGCGGCGGCGGAAGCGGTGGAGGAAGCGATCGTCAATGCGCTGCTGGCGGCCAATACCGTCAGCGGCAACGGCCACCGGGCGGAAGGGTTAAGCGCCGAACAGCTGGTGAGGGCGCTGGAGAAAACCGGCTGGCGGCGGTAAAAAAATCAGGGCGCGGGGGTTAACCGCGCCCTGCTTATCAGGATTCGCCGCCCGGCTTGGGCGTCGGGTAGTCGTAATCCAGCCGCAACGGTTCGGCGTAGACGCTGTTCCACAGCTGTTGGTACAGCTGGTCCAACCGCCCGCTCATCGCCGCGCTGCGCATCACCAGCTCCAGATTGCGCGAGTTGTCCAGATAGCCGCCGGTCCAGTTGCTGGTGCCCACCCAGGCAATTTCATCGTCGATGGTCATCAGCTTGCTGTGGATCACCCGGGCAAACGGAATGAAGCCACTGCTGGCCGGTGGAATGGTCACCACTTTGATCTGCACGTTCGGCACCAGCGCCAGGCTCTTCAGCCAGGCGATATCCGGCTTTTTGGTGTTCCAGTTGGCCACCATCAGTTCGATCTGCACCCCGCGCGCCGCCGCGCTGCGCAGCGCGTTGTCGATCACCGCGTAGAAGGGGCGACTGCGTTCCGGGCCGAACGACAGCGGCGCGTAGTCCATCACCTGCACCCGCACTCGCCGTTTGGCGTCGGCCAGCAGACGCGGCAACTCGGCCTGCGAGTCAATCACCCCCGCCGGATTGTAGGCGCGCGGGCTGGCCACCAGATAGTTGCCCTGCGGCTGCGCCGTCGTCGGCGAATCGGGCAGCGCCGGCACCGGCTTATCCTGCGCCAGCAGCGCCTGCGCCTGCCAATCCTGCTCGAAGATCGCCTGGATCTGCCCCACCACCTTGGCGTCGCTGATGCGCAGCCCGGTTTCGTGAATGTGCTCCAACGCGCGCCAGTCGAAGTTCTGGCTGCCGACGAACGCCTGCTCGCCGTCCACCAGCAGATATTTGGCATGCAGAATGCCGCCGCTCAGCTTCTGATAAGGAATGATGCGCAGCTCCAGATTGGGGATCGCCTTCAGCTGTTCCAGCGTCTCGGCGGTAGAAATGCGAAGGCCCTTCTCTTCCACCAAAAAGCGAATTTTCACCCCGCGTTCGCCGGCCGCCTTCAGGTGCTGCAGCACGCCGTCCAGCAGCGAACCGTCCTGATTCGCCACGTAGAACTGCCCCAGATCGATGCGGGTTTTCGCCGCGTCGAACATCTCGCGCCACACCTCGGCGGTGTTGCGCAGGTCGTCGGCCTGCAGCGCGGTTTCCACCGGCGCGGTGTACACCAACTCATAGCCGGGAATAGCAAAACGCGCCGCGGCGCTCTGGCTCAACATCAATAAACAACCGCCCCACAATGCCGTATAAAGGCGGCCGAGCGGCCGCCGTACTGGATGGCCATTAGGCATAGCGCGGCGCCCCGCTGTCAACCCATTGTTCACCGCTGCCGCTCTCCGGGCGGCTGGCCGGTTGGCCGGCGCGGATCAACAGCACCTTCAGCAGTTCGTTGATGCGCTCCATGCGGCTCTGCAGGAAGTTGTTGGCCACCAGGCACAGCAGCGCGATGGCGATGCCGAGGCCAGTGGCGTACAGCGCGGTGCCCATCCCGGCCGACACCAGGCTCGGCTCGGACACCCCCGAGGCGGCCAGCGCCTTGAAGGTTTCGATGATCCCCATCACGGTGCCGAGCAGCCCCAGCAGCGGCGCGGCGGTGACCACGGTTTCCAGCAGCCACAGGCCGCGCGCCATCGGCGGCTTGCTCAGCAGGTACTGGGCGTCGATCAGATCGCCGATCGCCTCACGGTCGCCGGCGTGGTGTTTCTGCGCCAGCACCGGCGCGATCACCGCCATCGGCAGGCTGTTGCGCTGGGTCAGCTCGTCCGGCAGATCGGCGGTGCGGCGCACGTCCGGCGTCAGCGCCTGCTCCAGCTTGCGCGCCTGGCGTTGGGTGTAGGCGAAGTACAGCGTGCGTTCGATGATGATCACCAGCGCAATCGCCAGCGCGGCGTACATCACGTAGAAAATAATGTCGTGCAACAGATTGGCGTCCATACAGGGTTCCTCTTCCCCGCCGCCCGGCAGGCGACGGGGTATTCAGTTAAAAGGTGGCTTCCAACGAGACGCTGAAGGTGCGTTCTTCGCCGACGTTGTAATACGGCGTGCTGGCCTTCACGCCGCCGTAAGGCGCCGCGTTGAAGGTGGTGGTGCGCGCCGAGGTCAGGTATTCCTTGTCAAACAGGTTGCTGATGCCAAAACGCAGCGCGGCGCTCTTGACGATTTTCTTGTCCACCGGCAGATGCACGCCCGCCGCCAGATCGAACACCGTCCGGCCGCCGATCTTCTCGTCGTTAGTCAGATCGCCGTAGAACGAACTGACGTACTTGCCGCTGACGCTGCCGTAATACCGCCCGTCGTCATAACCCAGCGTCATGTTCAGCAGGTTTTTCGGCACGTTCGGCACCTCTTTGCCGGAGGTCGGCAGTGGCAACCCGTTGCTGACGATGTCGCTCTTCTGCTTCGATTCGGTGTAGGTATAAGAGGTGTAGTAGTTGAAGTTATGCGGCAACTGGCCGCTCCACTCCAGCTCCAGCCCTTTGTTCTCCACGTTGCCGATGTTCATCATCTCGTAGTCGCCCGACGAGTTGGTGGTGGAGATTTGGCGATCGCTGTAACGCATGTAGAACAGCGTGGCGCTCAGCAGCATGTCTTCCTGCTGGAAACGCCAGCCCAATTCATGGTTCCAACTCAGTTCCGGCTTGGTGCTGAGCGAGTCTCCGGCGTTGTACAGCACGTAGTTCGGCGGCGTGCGCATGTTGCGCGTCAGGTTGTAGAACACCTGATTTTCCTGATTCACCTTATAACTGGCGCTGAAGTTCGGCAGGAACTCATGGTAAGTGGCGTTTTTGCTGTCCGGCCGCTCGGTCAGGCTGCCGTACCGCTGTCCCTTGCGCTCAACGTATTGATAGGCTAACCCACCGACGAAGGTCCAGTCCGGCGTGGCGAACCAGGTATCCTGCAGCCACACCTTCTGCGCCGGGGTGATGGTGTACTGATTGCGCCCCTGCACCGTATTGCCGTTGGCGTCCTTCACCTGATCGGAACCGCCCGGTTTACCCGAGATTTGCGCCGGATTGCCATCATCTTTGATGCTGATGAACGGTTGGGTCTGCAGCTGGCGCGCGCGCTCGTACCAGTAACCGATGTCCAGGCTGTGCTGATCGTTGATGTCCCACTTCAGCTTGGTAGTGATACCCGGCCGCCAGGTTTGGGTCCACGACGGGCGGTAATAGGTATTGGACTGCAGATTGCTGAGGTCATACTGCCCGGCCTTGCTGGAGGTGCTGGACAGCACCGACGCCGTCTGGCCGTTGAAGCTGCCGCCGTTGCCCCAGTAGTAATACGGTTGCAGAGTCAGCGACAGGTTGTCGCGCAGCTGCAGCTTCTGGCTGAACGACAGAGTGAAGGTTTCGAACGGGTTGCGCTCGATCTTGTAGTACTTGTTCAACTGCCCTTTGCTGTTGTACTCCGGCGTGGTGGCGTAGTCGGTATCACGGCCATCGTTTAGGAACTGCGCCTTGCTCAGGGTATTGTAGTTGGTGTTGTTCTGGCGGTTGTACTTCATGATCAGGTTGCTGCTGTTGCCGTTGCCGTCTTCGTACAGCGAGTTCATTTCGAACTTGTCGGAGTACAGGCGCCCTTCACCGCGCCATTTCTTCGCCTCGGTGTGCGAATAAGATATCCAGTTGCTGAAGCCGTTGTACTCGCCGGTCTCCAGGCGGGCAAAGGTTTTGCTCAGGTTATTGCTGCCCAGCGTCTGCTTGAGGAAACCGCCGAAGTCTTTCGCCGGGCGGCGCGTCACCAGGCCAATGTTGCCGCCGCTGGAACCGATGTGCGGGCCATCCGCTTCGGAGGAGCCCTGGGTGACGAACACCTCCCCCAGGTTTTCCGCATCGCCCAGCAGGTTCGGGTACACCGCGTAGTTGCCGGAGTCGTTGATCGGAATGCCGTCCATCGACAGGCCGATCTGATCCGAGTTCATGCCGCGCATGGTGTAGTCCACGCCGCTCAGGCCACTGGCGTCGTTGCTGTTGACGTTCAGGCCCGGCGTGTATTTCAGCTTATCGATGGCGTTGCCCGCCGCCGGCATTTTTTCCATCGCCTCTTTGGTGACGGTGGAGCGCGCCTTGGCGCTGTCATCCTGCACCATCATGCCGCCGCCGAGCGACTGCCCCTTGACGCTGATGGTGCCGACATCGGTGGCGTCGGCCGCCAGCGCGGCGCCCGGCAGCATCGCCGACATCACCGCCAGATAGATCCCAGAACGATTAAACGATTTCATTGTGTGCATCCCATAAAAATCAAACGATTAACCCTTGCGCTAAGGCGCCTGATAATTGAACGTTGCGGTAAATCTTTTGGTTGTTTGCCCGGCGAATGCCTCGCTCGGGAACGGCTTTACTGAACTGATGCTTTGCAGGCTGCTCATCGCCGCGCGGTTCAGCAACATGCTGGCGGCTTTGTTGGCGATGCCGGAAGAGAGCACCCGCCCGCTGCGATCGACCTCCAGCCACACTTCGACGTTGCCCTGCGGGCGCTCGAGCGAAGCCTGGCGCCCGCTGGGGTAGCGCTTGCGCTGTTCCAGCTCGCGGCGCAAGGCCAGCAGATAGCCGTTTTCAATCGCCTGTGCGTTCACCTTCGGCGCAGCCGGGGCGGCCGGTGCGGGCTGCGCCGAAGGTTTGCTGACCAGCGCACGCGGGGCGGCAGGCGCCGGCGTCGGTTTAGGCTTCTCTACCGGTTTGGCTTTCTCTTTCACCGGTTTGGGTTTGGGTTTCGGCTGCGGTTTCGGCACCGGCTTGGCTTCTACGATCGGCTCCGGCGCCGGCACCACCGGTTCGGGGAGTGGCTCCGGCTCGGGCGGCGGCGGTTCGGGCAGGGGTTCCGGCGGCGTTTCCGGTTGGGGTTCAGGCGCCGGTTCAGGCTCCACCAGCGCCAGTTCGATGGCGGTTTCGTCGTAGCGCGGTTGGATCTTCAGCGCCGCCTGCTGGCTGGCGAACAGCAGGCAACCGGCGACAATCAGCGCCGGCAGCCAGCTGAAAAGATGACGTGAGCGATAGAGCAGATACATGTCACAGCTTCCGTGTCGCGATGGAGACGGAAAAGAAACCGCCCTGGCGCAGGTTGTCCATGACCGCCACCAGCCGCTCAACCGCCACGCCCTTGTCGCTGTTGACGATGATGGTGGTGGTCTGGTTAGCCTGCTGCTGTTGCTTCAGCGTGTTGACCAACGCGCCGAGCGCGATCGGTTGGCCATCCAGCTGCAGCTGTTCGTCGGCCCCCAGCGTGATGATCGCTTTCTTCTGCGGTTTCAGCTGCTGCGCGCTGCCGGCAGACGGCAGCTGCGTTTTCAGCCCGAGCGCCGGAATGACGTTCAGGCTAATCAAGACGAAAAACACCAATAAAAACATCATCACGTCGATCATCGGGATCAGCTCGATGTGCGCTTTATTCTTTTTCGGTTCGTTCCAGTTACGCATGACACTCCCTCCCAAAAGCGAAGCAGCCAATATAGGAGGGGTTTGTTTACCTTTTGTTACGCTTGTGTGATCTTATTTTCACAGTGTGGATTTTTTGCGAGAATTTTTTCAATGGCAGGCGATAACGGAGAAGATATAACTTATTAATTAGCGATAGTTTTTATTGGAATAATTGCGATGCGGGCATTTCAGAGAATCAAAGCCAGAGGGGATAATGTGATAATAGTGACAGCCCAAACGGTCACTACAACAAGACCTCAAGCCCGTGCTTGCGTACGATCGAAAGCAGCTTAAGCGACACGCCCCCCGGCCGCTTCACCCCCGTTTCCCATTTCTGTACGGTCGACACGCTGGTATTCAGATAACGGGCAAAAACCGGTTGGCTTAAACGTAACTGCTCGCGCAACGCTTTGATCTCCTGGGGCTGCAACATCTCGACCGGAGCAAGGCAAGACTCGTCGAAACTACGTAGGGTTTCCAGAGAAATGGCGCCAGTACGATGCAATCCTTCAGCCGCGCTGTGAATCGCCTCAAAGGCCGGACTCCGAAACGTTTTTTCCTTCTTCATGGCAAATCTCCATCCATTCGTTTTTCACGACCAAGGATTGGAGCATTTCGTCGCTCAACGCGCCAAAATGCACCGCCAACTTGCGAAAAGCTTGCAATTCCGCCCCAGAGATATTGGCCTGGACCTGCTTGGCAAACAAAAAAACATACACCCAATGCCGACCGTTTTTCGCTAATACCAACGCGCGGTCCCGATTGTGATTAAGACGTTTTTTAAATACACCACCGCCTAAATCCACAGCCAAACCCCGTTGTACATCGTGTACCGCCCGACATAATGCCTTATCGGTAATGCCGTGCGCCTGAGCCTTCTTGCTAAACCAGCGAGTTTTAAATGTACGCATTGCGATGAGTTTCCCGTAAAAACATAGCACTTAGTGAAACGCTTTTCCAGAGTATTCCTTCCCGTCAGCATCACCTCAAACGTCGATGATGACCACCATGAGAAACCCGATTTGCATGATGGCGCGCATCATGATTTCTTGCTGTGCAACGTTGAGGGCATCATTGCGCACGCACACGCAACAGCATGTTTTACGGGCATAAAAAAAGACGCCCGTAGGCGTCTTCTTGGCATTTTCACTGAGGCCGGAGGCAATCAGTTCACTTTCACCGGCATACCGGAACGGGCTTTGATCGCCGCGTCCACTTCGCTCTGGTTGACGCCGGCGTCCATCAGCACTTTGCCGACCGGCGCGGAAATGGTCAGCGGCACCGGATCTTTCGATTGCAGCTGCTCTTCGTTGGCCGACAGCGGGTTGTGCACTTCCACGTAGCGCGAGCCGTCCGGTTCGACGGTGGCTTTCATCGGTTCGTTGATGAACTGCACGCGGGTGCCGACCGGCACGTTATCGAACAGGTACTTGATGTCGTCGGCGCGCAGACGCACGCAGCCGTGGCTCACGCGCAGGCCGATGCCGAAGTTGGCGTTGGTGCCGTGGATGGCGTACAGGCGGCCGACATACAGCGCATACAGCCCCATCGGGTTGTCCGGGCCGGCCGGGAACACCGCAGGCAGGATTTCACCGTCGGCCGCGTATTCGGCGCGCATCTTGGCGGTCGGCGTCCAGGTCGGGCCGTCTTTCTTGCGCTGCACGGTGGTGGTCCAGTTCAGCGGGGTGTCTTTACCCAGCTGGCCGATGCCGATCGGCAGCACCACCACGGTGTTGGACCCTTTCGGGTAGTAGTACAGACGCATCTCGGCGCTGTTGATGATGATGCCTTCACGCGGCGCGTCCGGCAGGATCAACTGCTGCGGAATGGTCAGGGTGCTGCCGGCCTTTGGCAGGAACGGATCCACGCCCGGGTTGGCCTCCAGCATGTTGCTCAGCCCCATCTGATACTGGGCGGCAAAGCTTTCCAGCGGCAGTTTGCTGTCTTCCGGTACGGTGATTTGGATATTCTCGCCCACCAAACGGCTGTCTTTTGGCGGCAGCGGGTAGACGACGGCGAAGGCAGCCTGGCTGAATGCAACCAGTGCCGTAAACAGGGTTAATAACGCGCGAATGCTCATTTTCATCTTCGTGTTGGTCAAGGCCACTGGCGATTAGGGATATCGGTTTCTACGGCCACCTTGCCCCGATGAATTTCAGCCGGCAGCCAACGGCGCTGCGGCCTGAAAAGCCAGGGGGATTTGACCGGATGCGCATTATATGTGCACATCAATCAAAGTGTGAACCATTACCGATGTAATATCGCAATTTTTTGTAACCTGACGCACCACGATGGCGATTTTTTGCGAGAACCGCCGCCTAACTGGCGGCGGCCAACGCTTCCACCCGCCGGATAGGGATCAGATACTCGCAGCGGATCGCCGCGCCGCCAAGCGGGCAGCTGCCCTCCTGCGCCGGGTAGAAACGCTCGATATCCTGCCCCGGCCGGCGGACGGCGTTCATCTGCGGCATCGCGGTGTCATACAGCCGCGCGATAAAGTTTTGTAACCCTTCCGCCTGCCCTTGATAGGTGAAACGGGCATACTCCCCCTGTTCGATAGTCACCCGCTCCCCCATCGCCCCTTCGTCCGGCAGAGCGGCGGTATAGGCCATGCGCGGGTTACCCCGGCGTTGCCTGTCAACCTCCAGACTGGTGAGGCCGTATACCACCTCCGGCAGCACCTGCGGCTGCAGCAGTTGCCGCCAGGCGTGGCGGCGCAGCTCGCACTTGGAAGCCGCCAGCTGCCCCAGCGTAAAGCTGCGGCGCTGGGTGTTGCCCACCAGCTGCATGGCGGGCAGCGTCACGATATCGGCCTGCGGCAACGGCGTTTCGGTCAGCCGCAGCGGCGGCTGCAGACCGTAGCTCGACCAATCCTGGCTGCGGCGATAGCTGGCCGGCGGCAGACCGAACTGCTTGCGGAAGCAACGGGTGAAGGTCTGCTGCGAATCGAACTGGTAAGTATCGGCGATGCAGGCCACGCTGGTGCCGGTCAGGCGCAGTTCGCGCGCGGCGGCGGTCAGCCTTCTGCGACGGGCGTAAGTGCCGAGAATATGGCCGGTATGCTGCTTGAACATTCGCTGCAAATGCCACTTGGAGTAGCCGGACTTGGCGGCAATGTCGTCCAGCGTCAGCGGCTGATCCAGGCTCTGCTCGATCCAGGCCAGCAGCTGTTCAATCACCTGTTGCTGGTGCATGGTATTCCCCTTATTTTAACAATAACGTCTGCGCCAATACCCGCCCTGCGGCTTCATCGGCGGCCACCAGCACCGGATAGCCCCAGAACTTGGCGCCGTATTCGGCGAATTCTTCCGCCGCCGCGCGTTTGGCGTCGTCCGGTTCCAGCATGATCATGCCTTTCACCCACAGCTTCAGCGCCTCGCGGTTATCGCGCTTCCACAGCGCGACCTGGGTGCGGGCATCGCGGTCATGTTCTTGTTCTTCATCGCCGACGCTGCGGTCGGTCATCAGGACAAAGGGTTCGGCGCGCGCCAGCAGCGCGCTGAATTCGGCCAGCTCGGCCTGGGTATCGCGCCCGTTTTGGCGCATCCATACCAGCGGAAAATCGGCGGTATCCAATGACATAATCAGTTTCCTCACGAAATGGTTTAGGACTGGCGCTTACTTTATCGGCACCGGCGCTAGACCACATTGCGCAATCAGGACATAATACTTTTCAATTCCGCCAAATTGAGAATTGTTCTCATGAAAGTACAGATCCCCCGTCACTGTCTGGATATCGATCAGGTGCCGCGTCCGCTGTTTGCCCTGCAAGGTTCGACCCTTGAGCAGGATTGGGAAGTCGAGCCGCACCGCCACCAGAAGGCGCAGCTGATCTATACGGTACGCGGCATGATCCGCTGCGAAGTGGAAAACGGGCTGTGGCTGGTGCCGCCGCAGTGCGCGCTGTGGATGCCGGGCAACGTGTTGCACAACGCCCAAGGCGCCGGCTCCACCGAAGCCTACTGCCTGTTCGTCGATCAACATGCCGCCGCCGGTCTGCCGCAAAACTGCTGCACGCTGTCGGTCTCGCCGCTGCTGCGCGAGCTGCTGCTGCAGGCCAGCACCTTCGAGCCGCTCTACAACGAACAGGGCGCCGAGGGGCGCCTGACGGCGGTACTGCTGGACCAGCTGGCGGCCGCGCCGATCGAGAATCTGCACCTGCCGGTGTCCGACGACGCGCGCATTCGGCAGTTGACCGAAGGCATGCTGAGCAGCCCGGCGGACAAATCCACCCTCGGGCAGTGGGCGCAGCGCATCGGTATGAGCGAGCGCTCCCTCAGCCGCACCTTGCAACAGCAGATGGGCATGAGCTTCGGCCACTGGCGGCGCCAGCTGCACGTGATGCTGGCGCTGCAGCGCTTGACGCAGGGCGAGAGCGTACAGACGGTGGCGCTGGATCTGGGCTACGAGAGCGCCAGCGGCTTCGTCACCATGTTCAGAAAGGCGGTGGGCAAACCGCCGGCGCGCTACCTGGCGGAGCGCAACGCCTCTGGAGAAACCCTGGGCGGCGCAATCACCATGTGAAAAAGCCGGCGCAGGCGCCGGGCTTGAAGCAGGTAAAAATCAGAAGTCGTAGAACACCGTAATCCAGGTGGAGTCCGGCTCGTTGTCGCTGCTGTTGGCCAGCGTGCGCTCCACATACACCGACAGACCGTAACCGATGGTGGTGCCCGCGCCGAGGTAAACGTGGTTGGCGTGATACGCCTCGTCACCCTTCAGCCGCAGCGAGTCCGCCGCCACGTAAGGCTGGATCGATTTGAGGAACGGCTTGTCGATATTGAAGGTGTAACCGACAAAGCCTTCCAGCCCGTAGCCGTCACCGGCGAAGAAGTGCGACAGCGTGCGCTGGCGGGTGCTCGGCACATAGTCTTTGTAATAGCTGGCGGTGCCGACGATGTACCAGTTGTTCGGCTGCCAGGTTAACGCGGTGCCGGACAGCTGCTGGTGATAATCCTTTTCGCTGTACAGATTGTCTTTGATCTTCGCGTCGGTATAACTGTAGGCCGCGCTGAAGGTAAAATCTTTCGTCACCTTGTAATCGAAGCCCAACCCGCCCCCGCCCTTGCGGCGATAAATCAGGTTATCCGCGGTGTGCAGATCGTCTTCCGGCAATAAATAGTTGGCGTACAGCGTTACCGGCCCGAAATCATTGGTGTACTTGATGCTGTTTTTCGGTTTATTGCCGCCGTCGTAGTCGCCGGAAATACCGATGCCGGTGCCGCCCGCATGGCCATCGTTATCCCAGACGTCGCTTTTGATGCCGACCACCGAATAATAGATGCCGTATTGATGGCCGTAGGTCAGGGTGCCGTAACGATCGTCTTTGAAACCGGCGTACAGCTGGCGCTGATAGTCGCGCTTGCCGTCTTCGTTATAGTGCCCGTCCCAGCTGAGCGCGTGCGCCAGATCGACGCCCCACTCGTAATAGCCGATGATCGAGGTGTCCTGCGTCAGCGCATAGTCGCCGCTGAAGCGAAAACGCGTGCCGCCGTCGTGGCCGTTTTTGTCATAGCCCGGCTCAGGGCCGTTATTGAAGATCCACTCGGGGCGAATGCTGCCGCCCACTTTTACACTGAGCGGCGCCAGCAACACATTGCTCTGCGGGTTTTTATCCAGAATGGTGATCTCGGCCTGTGCGCCGGCGGATAACGCCGACAGCAAGACGCCGCCAATGAATATTGGCGTTGTATTTTTTCTCATTATTACCCCTGCCCGAAAAAATTATTGTTATAAACACGGTGGTCTTAAGCCACGCAGAAATAATTACCCGATGTGAACAGCGCACGCAAGATATAAAAATTCACGCCATAACCTGTCATTATTTCAGGTTGGATTTAATTTCAGCAAAAACGTGTTCATCTGTAACGCGGAGAAAAATAATGTAATAGCCGCAGCACGAAATAAACCAATCCGCACGTTTCACCCAAAATAAACCGGCGTGATTATCCGGGAATAAAAATAGCAAATAACAAATAAATATTATTGCCGCAGGTAAACCGTCACGCAGGGGAATTAACTGATGAGGGGAAATAACGACGGAGCGCGTTGCGCGCTCCGAGAGAGAATTCACTACTGCGCCAGCCAACCGCCGTCCATGTTCCAGGCGGCGCCGCGCACCTGCGCCGCCGCATCGCTGCACAGGAACAGCGCCAGCTCGCCGAGCTGCTCTGGCGTGACGAACGCTTGCGAAGGCTGCTTCTCCGCCAACAGCTCATCGCGCGCCCGCTGCGGATCGGTCCCGGCGGCAATGCGTTTGTCGATCTGCTGCTGCACCAGCGGCGTCAGCACCCAGCCGGGGCAGATGGCGTTGCAGGTGACGGGCGTGCGCGCAGTCTCCAGCGCCAGCGTCTTGGTCAGCCCCACCACGCCGTGCTTGGCCGCCACATAAGCCGACTTGTCTTTCGACGCCACCAGCCCGTGCACCGACGCCACGTTGATGATGCGCCCCCAGTTGCGCTCGCGCATCCCCGGCAGCGCCAATCGGCAGGTGTGGAACACCGCCGACAGGTTGATGGCGAGGATGGCGTTCCATTCCTCCACCGGGAACTGATCCAGCGGCGCCACGTGCTGAATGCCGGCGTTGTTCACCAGAATGTCCACGCCGCCGTACTCGCGTTCGGCATACTGCATCATGTCCGCTATCTGGGCCGCATCGCCGAGATCGGCGCCGTGATACCCCGGCGCGGCGCCCAGCCGCGCGACCTGCGCTTGCGCCTGCTCCACGTCGCCGAAGCCGTTGAGGATCACGCGCGCGCCGGCGGCGGCCAACACGGACGCTATCCCGAGGCCGATGCCGCTGGTCGAGCCGGTCACCAGCGCGGTTTTGCCTTGTACACTCATGGTATCGCTCCTTTAAACAATGCCGGTCAGGTAGAACACGCCGATCACGAACAGCACCGCGGCGCTCTTGATCAGGGTGATGGCGAAGATGCCGCCATAGGCCTGCCGGTGGCTGAGGCCGGTGATCGCCAGCAGGGTGATCACCGCGCCGTTGTGCGGCAAGGTGTCCATGCCGCCGCTGGCCATCGAGGCCACCCGGTGCAGCACCTCCAGCGGAATCTGTGCCGCATGGGCGGCGGCGATAAAGCTGTCGGACATCGCCGCCAGCGCGATGCTCATGCCGCCGGAGGCCGATCCGGTGATGCCGGCCAACAGGGTGACGCTGATCGCTTCGTTCAGCAGCGGATTGGGGATCGCCGACAGCGCCTGCGACAGCACCAAAAAGCCCGGCAGCGCGGCGATCACCGCGCCGAAGCCGTATTCGGAGGCGGTGTTCATCGCCGCCAGAATCGCGCCGCCGACCGCCGTCTTGCTGCCTTCCGCCAGCCGGCCGCGAATATTGCGAAAGCCGAACACCACCACCAACAGAATACCCGACACCAGCGCCGCTTCCACCGCCCAGATGGCGGTGATCTTCGCCACGTCGGTGGCGATCGGCTTGGCCAGCCCCGGCAGCGTCAGCTCATGGCTGGCGCCGTACCACTGCGGGATCCAATGGGTGAAGCCAAGGTTGAATACCCCGACCAAAATCAACGGCAGGATGGCGATCAGCGGGTTCGGCAGGTTGATGTCGTCCGGGGTTTCCGGCTCGTTCAGCAGATCGGTGCCGTATCCCTCTCCCTTCAGCTGCGCCTTGCGCCGCTGGCGTTCAAGATACAGCAGACCGACCGCGATGATGAACAGCGAGCCGATCAGCCCCAGCCAGGGCGCGGCCCAGGCATTGGTGCCGAAGAAGCTGGTCGGGATGATGTTTTGGATCTGCGGCGTGCCCGGCAAGGCGTCCATGGTGAAGGAGAAGGCGCCGAGCGCCACGGTGGCCGGGATCAGCCGCTTGGGGATACCGCTCTGGCGGAACAGCTCGGCGGCAAACGGATAGACCGCGAACGCCACCACGAACAGCGACACCCCGCCGTAGGTCAGCAGCGCGCACACCAGCACGATCACCGGAATGGCGTGACGCCGGCCGAGAATGCGGATCGCCGCCGCGACGATCGAACGGGAAAAGCCGGACAGCTCGATCAGCTTGCCGAACACCGCCCCCAGCAGGAACACCGGGAAGTAGAGCTTCACGAAGCCGACCATCTTCTCCATAAACAGCCCGGTGAAGGTCGGCGCCACCGCGCCGGGATCGGTCAACAGCACCGCGCCCAGCGCGGCGATCGGGGCGAACAAAATCACGCTGTAGCCGCGGTAGGCGGCCAGCATCAGTAATCCCAGTGCTGCCAGGGCAATCAAAACGCTCATCGGTCACCTCAGTATCGTTGTTATTGTCAGGTACGGAGTGCGAAATTACGGTTTCAGCGCAAAGCGCAGCTGATGCGCCCGTCGCCGTTGAATGCGTTCCCTGCGTGCGTCATCCCAAAGATAAAATCCCCGGCCGCTGCGCTGGCCGGTATCGCCGCGCTGCAGCCGCTGTTCCACCAGCGCCATCATCTCGTCGCCGGTCGCCAGTTCCGGGAACAGGTGGCGGGCGATGTCCGCCACCGTCGGCAGCCCGGTCATGTCGGCGGCCTCCAGCGGGCCGACCATGGCGTAGCGCCGGCCCAGCGAGGCGCGCATCACCTGATCCACCACCTCGGCGCTGGCGATGCCGCTGTGGACGATGTGCAGCGCCTCGCGCAGCACCGCAAACTGCAGCCGGTTGCCGACAAACCCCGGCGCGGCGCGTTCCAGCAGCACCGCCTCCAGCGCCATCCCGCCGAGCAGCGCCTGCACCGCCGCCAGATGGCGCGGATCGGTGGCGCGGCCGGGCACGATCTCCACCAGCGGGATCAGGTGCGGCGGGTGCCAGAAGTGGGCGATCAGCAGGCGCTGCGGATGGGTCATGCGCGCCGCCAGTTCGTCCGGCGGCAGGCCGCTGGTGTTGCTGGCAATCACCGCGTCGTCGGCGATCAGCCCTTCCAACTGCTCATACAGCGCATGCTTCAGCTCGAGCCGTTCCGGGATCGCCTCGATAAGCAGCCGGGCGCGCGCCACGTCGTTCAGATCGCCGGTCACGTGCAGCCGCGCCAGCGCCGCGTCGCGCTCGCCATGATCAAACTGCCCGACGTCGCTCAGCTCGGCCAGAATGCCGCTCGCCACCGCCGGCGCCTCCACCCGGCGCTGCGGATCCGGGTCATACAGCAGCACCTCATGGCCGTGGCGAATAAAGTGGGTGGCGATGCCCACCCCCATCAATCCGGCGCCCAGTACCGCATAGTCAGATGACTGCATCGTGCCCTCCTCGGTTGTTTACGGGCGCTCTACCGCCAGCGCCACGCCCTGCCCGCCGCCGATGCACAGCATCGCCAGCCCCTTGTTCACCCCGCGGCGCTGCATTTCGTACAGCAGCGACACCAAGATGCGACAGCCGGACGCGCCGATCGGATGCCCCAGCGCGATCGCTCCGCCGTTGACGTTGACCCGCTCCGCCTCCCAGCCCAGTTCTTTGCCCACCGCCAGCGCCTGCGCAGCGAAGGCTTCGTTGGCCTCGATCAGATCGACCTCGTCCAGCCGCCAGCCGGCCTTTTCCAGGCAGCGGCGCGCGGCCGGCACCGGGCCGATGCCCATGATAGCCGGATCGACGCCCGACGAGGCGTAACCGGCGATGCGCGCCAACACCGGCAAGCGCAGCGCGGTGGCTTTTTCCGCGCTCATCAGCAGCACCACGGCGGCGCCGTCGTTGAGCGATGAGGCGTTGCCGGCGGTTACCGTACCCTCCTTGCGAAACGCCGGGCGCAGCCGCGCCAGCGCCTCCAGGCTGGTGTCGCGCGGCTGTTCGTCGTGCTTAACAAGCAACGCTTCGCCCTTCGGCTTCGGCACCGTCACCGGCGTGATCTCCTGCGCGAAACGCCCGGCCTGCTGCGCCGCCTGCGCCTTCTGCTGCGAGCGCAGCGCAAAGCTGTCCTGTTCGGCGCGGCTGATGGCGTATTTCTCCGCCAGGTTCTCGGCGGTGATGCCCATGTGATAGTCGTTGAAGGCGTCCCACAGGCCATCGTGGATCACGCTGTCCACCATCTGCGCGTGACCGAGGCGCAGACCGGCGCGCGCGCCGGCCATCAGGTAAGGCGACTGGCTCATGCTCTCCTGGCCGCCGGCGATCACCGCCTCGGCGTCGCCGCTGCGGATCGCCTGCACCGCCAGATGCACCGCCTTCAAACCGGAGCCGCACACCTTGTTGATGGTCAGCGCCGGCGTCGTCACGGGCAGCCCGGCATTCAGCGCGGTCTGGCGCGCCGGATTCTGCCCGCAGCCGGCGGTCAGCACCTGGCCGAGGATCACTTCATCGATCTGCTGCGGCGCCACCCCGCTTTGCGCCAGCAGCCCCTGCACCGCCGCCGTGCCCAGTTCCACCGCCGTCAGCGGCGCCAGCACGCCGTGAAAACTGCCGACCGGCGTGCGCGTCGCCGCCACGATCACCACTTCACGTTGTTGCACATTCACCTCCCGTTTCAGAAACGCATTTCCGGCACTTGCTCCGGCACGATCAGCCGGCCGGCGGTTTTGGCGACAATCTCCGCCACGCTGACGCCGGGCGCGCGTTCGCGCAGCACGAAAGCGCCGTCTTCAATTTCCAGATAGGCCAGATCGGTCAATACCTTGCGGATGCAGTTGGCGCCGGTCAGCGGCAGCGTGCAGCGCGGCAGCAGCTTGGACTCGCCGCCCTTCGAGGCGTGGGTCATCACCACGATGATGTTCTCCGCCCCCGCCACCAGATCCATCGCGCCGCCCATGCCCTTGACCATCTTGCCGGGGATCATCCACGAGGCGATGTTGCCCTCGACGTCCACTTCAAACGCCCCCAGCACGGTCAGATCGACGTGGCCACCGCGGATCATGGCGAACGACTGCGCCGAATCGAAGATCGACGCGCCGAGGCGCGCGGTGACCGTCTGCTTGCCGGCGTTGATCATGTCGGCGTCCAGCTGCTGCTCGGTCGGGAACTCGCCCATCCCCAGCAGGCCGTTTTCCGACTGCAGCATCACGTCCATGCCCGCCGGCACGTAGTTGGCCACCAGCGTCGGGATGCCGATACCCAGGTTGACGTAATAACCGTCCCGCAGCTCTTGCGCCACGCGCTGCGCCATTTGTTCACGGGTAAGCATGCGAATTCTCCTTATGCCCGCAGGGTGCGTTGTTCGATACGCTTCTCGAAGGTGCCCTGGATCAGCCGATCGACGTAGATGCCGGGGGTGTGGATCGCCGCCGGATCCAGCTCGCCCGGCGCGACGATCTCTTCCACTTCCACCACCGTGATGCGCCCGGCGGTCGCCATCAGCGGATTGAAGTTCTGTGCGGTGTGGCGGTAGATGACGTTGCCGAAGTGATCGGCCTTCCAGCCTTTAACGATGGCGAAATCGCCGGTGATGGCGGTTTCCATGATGTAAGGGCGGCCGTTGAACTCGCGCACCTCTTTGCCTTCGGCAATCGGCGTGCCGTAACCGGTGGCGGTGAAGAACGCCGGGATGCCGGCGCCGCCGGCGCGGATCTTCTCCGCCAGCGTGCCCTGCGGCGTGAGCTCCACCTCCAGCTCGCCGCTGAGCGCCTGCTGCTCGAACAGCGCGTTTTCGCCGACGTAAGATCCCACCACCTTGCGGATCTGCTGGGTTTCCAGCAGCCGCCCGAGGCCGAACCCGTCAACGCCGCAGTTGTTGGAGACCACCGTCAACCCGCGCACGCCGCGCCGGCGGATCTCTTCGATCAGGTTTTCCGGGATGCCACACAGGCCAAAGCCGCCCGCCAGCACCGTCATGTTGTCCGTCAGGCCTGCCAGCGCTTCCTGGTAGCTGCCGACGCGTTTGTCGAGCCCTGCCATATCGTTGCCCCTGCATGTTGCGGCGCAGGGCGAAATGCCCTGGCTTGCGTGAGGGCATCTTCAGGTCACAAAAATGATTTGTTAATTTTGTTTTTATGCCGCATTCATTTAGAATTTTTATTAATCAGGCGTTAACCACCAATTTACAAAGAGTTAACATAAGTAAAAATGAAAATGAGCATCAAACAGTTACGCGCGTTTTTAGCGGTGGCTCACACTCTGAACTTCGCCCAGGCCAGCGAGCGGCTGAATATTTCTCAGCCGGCGCTCAGCCTGGCGATCCGTGGGCTGGAAGACGCGCTGGGCGGGCCGCTGCTGCTGCGCACCACCCGCCGGGTGACGCTGACGCCGGAGGGGGAAACCTTCTTCCCGATGGCGCGCCAGCTGCTGGCGGATTGGGATAACGCGGAAGAGGCAATGCGCCAGCGCTTCACCCTGCAGATGGGCAAGGTGGCGATCGCCGCCATGCCGTCGTTCGCCGGCAACCCGCTGCCGCCGATCCTCAAGGCATTTCGCGATCGTTACGCCGGCATCAACGTGGCGGTGCACGACGTCATCAACGAACAGGTGTTTGAAATGATCCGCGAAGGGCGGGTGGAGATGGGCATCGCCTTCGAGCCGGAGCCGAGCGACACCCTGCACTTCACCCCGCTGTGCCGCGATCGCTTTCTGGCGGTGGTGCCGAAGGATTCGGCGCTGGCGCGCAAGGCGCAGGTAAGCTGGAAGGAGCTGCTGACGCTGGATTTCATCACCCTGCAGCGGCCATCGGCGGTGCGGCTGCTGCTGGAGCAGGAGCTGGCCCGCAGCGGGCGAACGCTGGAGGTGGCGTTTGAAAGCCACCAGTTGGTGACGGTCGGGCGCATGGTGGCCAACGGCCTCGGCGCCAGCGCGGTGCCGGCGCTGTGCGAGAAACAGATGGATGAGCTGGGGGCGGTCTGCGTGCCGCTGATCGGCCCGATCATCGAACGGCGCGTGGGCCTGATCCGCCTGGCGCAGCACCAACTCTCTTCCGCCGCGCAGGCGCTGGCGACGGTGATCGAACGGGAAATGGCGGGGAGTGGCGCACAGCCTGCGCTTAAACCGTAAACCCGACGTGCTTGCCGCCCGGCAGCTCAACGTCCAGGCGCAGCGTGCCGCCCATCGCTTCCACGTAGCGTTTCAGGGTCGAAATCTTCAGCTCATTGCCGCGCCCTTCGATGGCCGCGACAGAAGGCTGGGAAATGCCCAGCGTTTTCGCCAATTCCTGTTGGGAAATATTCAGCGCTTCCCGCAACTGGTGCAGGTGCGCTTCAAACAGCATCTCTTCGGCCATTTCCTCGATGCGCCGGCGGCTATCCGGGGTGCGGGTGGCCAGCAGTTGCTTTAAGGTGCTCATGGGTTACTCCTTGCAAACTCTTTCGTTGTCATTACCGTCCACATGGCATCGCCTGATTATAGAGTACAATCTATGACAAGACGATAGACCGGAATATATAATTTTCTCCAGACCGCCATTGGCGTTTTGCCTGGTAGCTCGAAAAAACAGTGGTGATTGCCTTGCGGCTTGAGCATGGAATGCGACGAGATACGGGAACAGCGGCATCAGTATCGGCCAGAGAAGAAAACATGCGGATTTGGCGAGGTAATAAAGCACGCAACCCGGCGTTTTTATTTTTGAATATATATAAAAGAAATAAAATCATTTTTCATATCAATCAATAGATTGCACCCAACATCCATTTGCCTTTCCATCTTGTGAGCGAACGCAAAAGATTGTGACAAAGTGGGTTAATCATGCCTGAACTTTCGCGATGGTGTTTTTTTCATGTTTTAACGGATTAAAACCATGGCCACAACTCAAGGAAACGCCAGAAAACTTACGGCCGGTGAAATCACATTGGCCAGACTGCTCTACAAAAACGCTGTCGATTACTCCCGCGTTCGCGTCCATAACGGCAGCTATTTCCCCTTCGGCTTACAGCATGAAGATACGGCCGTAACACCAAATGGCACGCTCTATTTTATGCCCAAACACTTTCAAGAAGACTTTGCCACGGCAAACGCCTACGATCAGAATTGGTTTATCCATGAAATGGCGCATGTCTGGCAATATCAATTAGGCATGAACGTACGCCTGCGCGGGTTGGCTAGTTGGGCGGTTTCCTATCAGTATTCCTTGCCCAATTATCATCTTCTATCCGATTATGGAATGGAGGCACAGGCAAGTATCATTGCTGACTATTTCTACCTAACTAAATTCGGACGCAATGGCTTTCAAGTAATCACCAACTACAGCGGCATTATTGGGCCAGACATCAAAAAACGCTATGAATGGGTATTGCGAGCTTTCCTGAACAATCCAAAGAACCGGAACACCTTGTCATGATAAGACTTTATCTCTCGTTACTGTGCGCACTGCTACTGAACGGCTGTCAATCCACTCAACCCTGGTACCATCCGTTGGATGTCTCGCTAAAAGACAACCAACCTTGCTTTGCCGTGCCTATCAACAGCGTTCGCAGCGGCGACAGCCTGCAAAACCGGGGAGTGATTGTCTCACGGCAGGAACAACAGCAATGGCATATCGTCTGGACCTCACCAGAAGTCACTCCGTTGCCTGACCTGAAACCCGGGCAATGCGTCACTTATCCGCAAGTAAACTGGGCTGAGGGAGAATACTCGGTCTTGCTCGGCGTCTCGATGAATAACGATAAGGAAAGGCGTAAATACATGAGAACCTTTACTTTGAGCATCGAGCATAATGGAAAGACACTATTACGTAGCGATCATTAAGCTACCCATCATTGTATTTTCAGATGATACTTCGGCCGCGAACAGGAGTGCGCCAAGATCGCGGTGAAGGGGTACAGTCATTTTGCGGCAAGTACTGCGGCGGGGATTTGGGGGGGTGAAGGTGGTGCGATGTTAGCAATGACAGCTTGTAGTATCGTCTTAGGCGCCTCCACATTTGGTACCGGTATTTTAGCTTGTGGTATAGCAGGTGCTGCTCTGGGTGGCGCAGCTGGCAGTTGGGGTGGCGGTGCAGCCGCCGACAGCATTACTGGTTTCATTTTTGGTGAATAATGAAAATCGCTATCGTTCTGTTCTTCACTCTGACATTGATTAGTGCCCTGGTTCAGTACTTTTACTATCGGCGCTATAAAGACGAATTTTCTGAATTCTATCAACGTTATGTGCAAAGCGCCCACCCCTTGCCTCCATTTGTCATCTTCGCGGATAACCTTGGTTTGCTCGGTGTATCTATCAAAGCGCAATGGTTCCGTTGGATATTGAATGGCAGAAAAATAAAGATAGGGAAAAACGCTTTTCTGAGCCCAAAAACCTACGAATTCGTAAATGAAAATACATCTCAACGCCTCAAAAACTGGCTTCGAAAAGACTTCATCTTAAGCGTGCTGAAAATGGGGTGTTTGGCGTTGATGTGTATCTTTGCTTTTTTGAGCAAGGCATAACGCCCCTTGAACCTTAGCCGGCGGCTTATGAAAACAGCATCACTTATTGCAGCCGCGCTGCTCTTACTTTGTTGGCTTGTTCAAGATATTTACTCTCGTCGCTATAAACGCGAGTTCGATGTTTTTTATCAACGCTATATCCAACAGGGCCACTTTGTCCCTGCTCACGTCGCGATTGCCGATGGCCTCGGCTCTTTAGGTACTTCCATCAAAGCCCAATGGTTCAGATGGATCCTTTGCGGCAAGAAAATCAAGGTGAAGAAAAACCAATATCTTACCGCCAAGACCTATGAATTTGTTCGTCTTTCATCATCTGAGCGCTTGCAGACCTGGATGAAAAACAACGGCACGCTTTTGGCGCTGGAAGGCGTGCTCTTCATCATGGCATTGATCTTTATGTTGATAGCGAGAATGTCGTGATTCAGGCTACTCAATGAAAACCCTTGTCATATTATGCTCAACGCTGCTGGTTTTAAGCGCCTTCATCCAGTTCATTGGTTACCGTCGCCATAAAAAAGAGTTTGATGCTTTCTATCAACGTTACGCCGGCAGCGGACATTTTATTCCGCCCTACGTCGCCTTTGCCGACGGCCTCGGCATGCTAGGTATCTCATTAAAGGCACAGTGGTTTCTTTGGATCCTGAAAAGGAGAAAAATAAAAATAAGGGATCAAGTTTGGCTCGATGCGAAAACCTACGACTTCGTGCAAAAAACTACCTCTCCTGAGCTACAGAAGTGGCTGGCGATGGATTTTATACTTTTGCTCGTAGAGGCCGTTATTATCGCCGTGGGTTGTATTTTTATTTACCTCATCAAGCATCAAGGTTGAGCAGACGCGTTGCTCCCCTCCACCGCCTGCACCGCCGCCTTCTGCGTGGCGCGCTGATATAAGCACAGCTCCCTGCCCGGCTTGTTTTTCATAAACGGCTGCGGGTAGCGCCCGCCGATAAACAGCGCCGAATAGCCGACGTCATCGCCGTAGTGAACGATCGCCCCTTCCACCCTGGCGTTTTTTAGCCCGCTGGCTTTCAGGCAGGCGGCGCGCATCGCCCTTTCGCTCTCGGCCCACGCCTGTGGGGAAGACGCGGTGGCGTTGAACGCGGCCAGCGCGGCGATAAGCAGCCCTATTTTCTTCATCGTTATCTCTCCTTCAACGGCCCGTCTCGCCAGTATAGACCGTGCCGGCGCGGCCAACCCGCCAACGCCGCCGCATTCTTTACGGCATTTTTATTCCGCGCCCCGTTAACGTTACGGCGTTTTTACAGACAGTTTTTGCCGCCGCAGATACCCTTTTCACAACGCCACTATGGCCTCACAAGAGAGTTGTCCCATGCGTTTATCCCTGCCTCTGGCCGTGATCGGTCGCCGTTCTGGAGCGCGCCATGCATGCTAATATCATCGGCTTCAATCCGCTGCTGGCGGAGCTGCCCGCTTCGCCAACGCGCACCTTCCACAAAGAGCTGGAACACTACCTGCAGCGCTATCCGCAGACCGAACAGCTGGATATTTATCTGCACGATCTGAACGGCCAGCTGCGCGGCAAGCGGCTGCCGATCGCCGAAGCCTTTGGGCTGGAGAAAGGCTGCTACTTCCCGCTATCGATCTACGCCCTGGATCTGCACGGCCGGGTGATTGAAGAAAGTGGGCTGGGGCAACGGGCGGGCGAGCCGGACCGCTTGTGCCTGCCGGTGCCCGGCACGCTGCGCCCCTGCGCGCGCGATCCCGAACGCCACGCCCAGCTGCTGCTGACGATGCAAAACGCCGACGGCGGCGCCTGCGAGCTGGAGCCGCGCGTGGTGCTGCAACGGGTGCTGAAGCGCCTGCACGAGCGCAACTGCTTCCCGGTGGTGGCGGCCGAACTGGAGTTCTACCTGCAGGATCCGCAGCATCCCGCCGAGGCGGAAACCTGCCCAACGCAGAGCTTCGCGGTGGATGCGCCCGAGCGTCACCATGCGCTGCTGAGCGACATCGAACGGCACGCCCGCCTGCAAAACCTGCCGTTGACCGGCGTGGTGGCCGAAGCCGCCTCCGGCCAGTACGAGCTGAATCTACATCACAGCCGGCGCGTGCTGGAAGCCTGCGACCAGATCATGGCGCTGAAACGCCTGACGCGGCAGATTGCCGAGCAACATCACCAGCACGCCTGCTTTATGGCCAAGCCCTGCGCCCACGCCGCCGGCAGCGGGCTGCATTTCCACATCAGTTTGCAGGACGAGCACGGCGAGAACCTGCTGACCGGCGCGCCGGGCGAACTGAGCGACAACATGCAGCAGGCGATGGCGGGCATGCTGGCGCTGATGCCGGCGTCGATGGCGATCCTGGCGCCCAACATCAACGCGTTTCGCCGCTTCCGCCCCGGCATGCACGTGCCGCTGCGCGCCTCCTGGGGCCACAACAACCGCACGGTGGCGCTGCGCCTGCCCTGCGCCGACAGCGCCAACCAGCGCATCGAATACCGCCTGGCCGGCGCCGACGCCAACCCCTATCTGGCGCTGGCGGTGATGCTCGGCGGCCTGCTGCACGGGCTGGAAAACCCGCTGCCGCTGCCGCCCGCCGCCAACGGCTGCGAGAGCGACAACGCAGCACCCTTGCCGCTCGGCCAGCAGGAGGCGCTGGCGCTGTTCCGCCACAGCGATCCCCTGCGTGAGATGCTCGGCCCGGCGTTTTGCACCCTGTGGCACACCTGCAAAAGCGCCGAACTGCGCCGCTTCGAGGAACAGGTCACCGCCGCCGAACTCGGCTGGATGCTGTAGCCCCCGGTTCATTAACCTAAGGATAATCATGAATATGCAACCGCAACGGGCGCCCGTGCAGCCGCTGCTCTGCTGGCGCAAAGGCGTTTTTCATATCAGCACCGATCGGCAGCTGTTGGATATCGAGGCGATCCAGCGTTTCCTCAACCTGCCGGATCGGGCGGCGGCCGAGCGCCTGGCGCGCCACGGCCTGTGCTTCGGGCTGTATCGCAAGCGCCACCTGCTCGGTTTCGCCCGCATGGTGACCGATTACGCCACCTTCGCCTCGGTGAGCGAACTGTTCGTCAGCGCCGAATACCGCGGCGTCGGGCTGGGAAGCTGGCTGACGCGCTGCTGTCTGGCGCATCCGGCCTTGCGCGGCCTGCGCGTCACGCTGCCCGCGCTGCAAGCGCCCTGGCGCGCCGATGGTTCGGCGCACGCCCTGCGCGCCCTTCACTGATAAGGAGACCCCCAATGTCTCGTTTGGTGCTGATTTCCAACAAGCAGTGCGACGGTAAGGATCTGGCCTGCGCCGGCCAGACGCTGGCGGCCGACGCCGAACCGGGGCTGTGGCTCGGCTGGAACGGCGACGTGCAGAATTTCGCACAGCGCCCGATCAGTTGCCGCCAACGCACCGGTTACGATCAGGTGACCTTTCCGCTGTCGATCGAGGAGTTTCGCCGCCACTATCAGGGCTATTACCACGACGGCCTGTGGCCGGTGTTCCACAACCAGCCGGAGAAGGCGCACTTCACGCCGGAAAACTACCGCGCCTACCGGCAGCTGAACCGCCGTTTTGCCGATATCGCCTGCGAGCACCTGTGCCCCGGCGACACCGTCTGCATCGACGACTACCAGCTGCTGCCCTGCGCCCAGGCGCTGAAGGAACAGGGGCTGCTGAACGCCTGCGCGTTCTTCTTCCACCTGCCGTTCCCGTCGGCGGCGCTGCTGCGGCGCATCCCGGAACATCGCCAGCTGATCGCGTCGCTGCTGTTCTACGATCTGATCGGCTTTACCACCACGGACGATCGCAACGCCTTTCTCAGCTGCCTGGCGGCCGAGTTCCCGCTGGAGATGCTGCCCGACGATCAGATCCAGGCCAACGGGCATATTTTCGCCACCGGCATTTTCCCCGCCGGCATCAACGGCAGGCAGGTTTATTGATTTACGGCGGCGCCCCCCCTTCAGGCGCGCCGTTTTATTTCGCCGTGATTTATTTCCCCGTCTTTATCGCCACCCCCATGCGTTATTTTATTTTCCGGATATAGCGATTAAAAAATGAATATTTATCCTGTTACACATCAACCGTAAAAACCCTACGCCGCCAATTGCTTTTTATTAGCGAAAAACATTACCCTCTTCCTGCCATATTTAAACCGAGGAGGGCCCCATGGGCGATGAAAGTTTTAGTTTTACGCTAATGCTATTGGGCGTCTTTCAGTAATGCCATCCAGGTTGCATTCTGAAAGACACGGAATGCGGCAACCGCTCCCCTTCTGACGGCCTTTCCCGCTCTGCCGGCCCACCCATCGCCCCGCTGCGAAAACAACGTCTGTCTCAACCGCTACGGCGGTATTTATCTGGTGTCGCCGGGCATATTCCCCGAGCGGCGACGGATTTCTTATGGGAAAAATAAGGTATTGCGTTATGCAAAATAACCGGGGTACATCTGTTTTCAGAAAGTCTTATTTAAATGACTTTATCGTTATCGCCATCGGTGTTTTTTTCATTGCCTTTTTTATTCGTGCCTGGGGTGACATGCACGGTGACTTCAATGAACAAAACGTCTCTGCCATTAGTCTTGATGCCTGGAACCTGCTTTATTATTCGCTCAGAACCAGCATGCGCTTTCTCCTCGGCATGGCCTGGTCGCTGCTGTTTTCTGTGGTTTTCGCCGTGCTGGCCGCGCGCTATACGCCGCTGCGCCGGGTGATCCTGCCCTTCGTCAACTTTATGGAGTCGGTGCCGCTGGTGGGGTTCCTGACCTTCACGACCGTGTATTTTCTCAACCTCTACCCGCACAGCGTGATGGGGCTGGAGTGCACCGCCATCTTCGCGGTGTTTACCGGCCAGGCCTGGAACATGATGCTGACGCTGTATCAGACGCTGCGCATCGTGCCCAAGGAGCTGGATGAAGCCGCACGCAGCTTCAATTACAACCCGTGGCAACGCTTCTGGCGGCTGGAGTTCATCTATTCAGTGCCGGGCCTGCTGTGGAACGCCATGGTGTCGCAATCCGCCGCCTGGTTCGCCCTGGTGGCCTCCGAAGCCATTCCGGTCGGCGATCGCTCGGTCGAACTGCCCGGCGTCGGTTCCTACATCGCCGAAGCGCTGGCGCAGCAGAACGTGCCGGCGATCCTGTATGCGATCGTCGCGCTGGCCGCTAACATCGTGCTGCTCGATCAGCTGGTTTTCCGCCCGCTGGTGCGCTATACCGCGCGCTTCAAATACGAAGACGTCACCGCCAATCGGCCGCTCGGCAATCCGTGGTTTTACAACAGCCTGGCCTTCTCGCACGTCGGTGCGGCGCTGGGCCACACGCTGCGCGCGCTGGCTGACCTGTGGCTGTTCAAGCTGCCGCGGCTGTGGTACGCCCTCGGCCTGCACCGCCTGTTCAGGCTCGCCGCCAGGGGGAACTGGCTGTGGCGCAGCCTGTGGTATCTCGGCGTGGTGCTGGCCTGCGTCTGGTTCGGTTACCGGCTGTGGGAATACTTCCCCAAACAGTACTTCGCCATGCTGCCGGAATGGATGCTGCTCACCACCGCGCGCGTGGCCGCGGCCATGCTGCTCAGCGTGGCGATCTTCACGCCGCTGGGGGTGTGGATCGGCATGAATCCGCGGCTGGTGAAGATCTTCCAGCCGATCATCCAGATCCTGGCGGCCATTCCGCCCAACATTTTCTACCCGCTGATCGCCGCCTTCATCGCCATTTATCATCAGGATCTCGGCTGGTGGGCCATCCCGATGATCATGTTGGGCACCCAGTGGTACGTGTTGTTTAACGTGATCGCCGGCGTTTCCGCCATTCCGACGCAGATCACCGAGGTCAGCGAAACCTTCGGGCTGCGCCGCTTCCGCTGGTGGCGCTACTACATGCTGCCGGCAATTTTCCCCTACATCGTGACGGGCATCATCTCCGCCGCCGGTGGCGCCTGGAACAGCGCCATCGCCGCCGAGGTGATCCAGTGGGGCAGCACCACCCTCAGCGCCACCGGGCTGGGCGCGTTCATTTCCGTCGTCACCGACGCCGGCAAGAACCCGGAGTCCGCGCTGGGCTGCGCCGCGATGTGCGCGCTGGTGGCGCTGTGCATCATCTTCGTCTGGCAACCGCTGTATCGCATCGCGGAAACCAAATTCAAATATGACTGATCAAGGAGGAACAACATGGTGAGTCAAGACGTGATTATCAGCGCCCGCCGGCTGAACAAGACGTTTATCGGCGAAAACAAGCGCCCCAACCCCGTGCTGCGCGACGTGACGCTGACCGTGCACGCCGGCGAGTTCGTCACCATTCTGGGGCAATCCGGCTCGGGCAAGTCCACGCTGCTGCGCATGCTGGCCGGGCTGATCCCACCGGACAGCGGCACACTCACGCTGGCAGGCAAACCGGTCGACGGCCCAAGCGCCAACGTCGGCATGGTGTTTCAGTCCTACGCGCTCTATCCCTGGCTAACGGTGTACGACAACATCGCCTTCGGGTTACTGGCGCAACGGCTGCCGCCGCAGACGATCGCCGAGCGGCTGGGAGCGCTGCTGCGCCTGGTGGGCCTGACCGGCTATGAGCACGCCTGGCCGCGCGAGCTCTCGGGTGGCATGCGTCAACGGGTGGGCTTCGCCCGGGCGTTGGCGGTAGAGCCCGACCTCTTGCTGCTGGACGAACCCTTCTCCGCCCTCGATATCTTTACCGCGCAAAAACTGCGGGGCGACCTGCTGGCGCTGTGGGGAGACAACCGGCTGCGCACGCGCGCCATGGTGATGGTGACGCACGACGTCGAAGAAGCGGTGCTGATGTCCGATCGGGTGCTGATCCTGGACGCGACCAGCAAACGGATCGACGACGAATTCAGCGTCAACCTCCCGCGTGCGGTGCGCAACCGGGATAGCCTGCGGCACCTCACCGATCGGATCCGCAGCTGCCTGTACAAAAAAATCGCGCAAGCGCAATCGGCCGGTTAACGGCCCTGTTTTCATTCACTTGGGGAACTGAAATGAACCATAAAAGCGTGCTGATGACGCTGTTCATCCTGCTGCCGGCCGCCGCCACCGGCGCAGAAATCGTCAATAAAGACGGCAATAAACTGGATCTGTACGGCCAACTGAACGGCGTGCATGACTTCAGCAGCGACGCCGACAATAACGGCGACCGCTCCTATACCCGCTTCGGCTTCAAAGGCGAGACGCAGATCGGCGACGGGCTGACGGGGTATGGCCAATGGGAATATCAGGCAGGGCTCGATCAGCCGGAGAGCGCCGGGCCGGGCGACAGCTATACCCGCCTGGGCTTTGCCGGATTGACGTTCGGCCACTGGGGCAGTCTGGATTACGGCCGCAACTACGGCCTGCTGTATGACGTTGCCGGCTGGACGGACGTGCTGCCTGAATTCGGCAACGACAGCTACGAAGCGGCCGACAACTTTATGACCGGCCGCGCCAACGGCCTGCTGACCTACCACAACCGCAGCCTGGGCGGTCTGGTCGACGGCCTGGATCTCGGCCTGCAATATCAGGGGAAGAATCGGGGGGACGACGCTCAACGGGCGAAGGATATCCAGACGCAAAACGGCGATGGCTACGCCTTTTCCGCCACCTACGATACCGGCGTGGGGCTCAACGTTGGCGCCGCCTACGCCAACTCTGCGCGCACCCTGGCGCAACAGCGCTTCGGCCTGGCTGACGGCGATCGCGCCCGGGCCTGGACGCTGGGGCTGAAATACGACCAGGACAACCTCTACCTGGCGGCAAGCTACGCGCGCACCGAGAACATGACCTACGTCGACGGCAATCGCTACGCCGGCTTCGCCCCCCGCGCGGACGCCGTCGAGGCGGTCGCGCAGTATCACTTCGATTCCGGCGTCACGCCCTCGCTGGCCTACCTGCAAACGCGCGGCCGCAACCTGCCCGGCATCGGCGACGCCGATCTGGTCAAATACCTGGATCTGGCGCTGAATTACAGCTTCAACGCCAACATGTCTACCTACGTGGAGTACAAACTCAACCTGCTGCAACAGCAGAACGCCGTCGGCGCCGGCGCCGACGACATCGTCGAAACCGGCATCATGTATCAGTTCTGATCCCCATCCCGGCCGGAGGGCGCTCTCCGGCCGGTTTATTATGTGACTTTCCGCTCGCCTCTTATTCTCTCGTTTAATTCAGGTTTATATTTCCGTAAAATGATTCCTATATTCATTCTTGCGCCTTCCGTTTACGCCCCGTTTAATGAATAAAGAAAATCTTTCCCGCATTCATATTAAATTACATTTTGCCGCCATAATTCGGCGTAACCACATTGAATAACAGGCTATGGCACGCGTATTATGGCCACACGAAAAATAACGGGAGAATGATATGGACGGCGACAGTTGGTTGTTTATTTTATTGTTGGAATCGCTGAGGTCACAGGAGCAATAGTCATCCCATTGCATCCTGAAAGTGTCAGGATATGAGTCAGTTATAGCATCCCTTCGCTTTACCCTTCAGCCTCTGGCCTGCGCGCATGCCGCACCGGCACGCCCGATGGGCTAACCCCTCCAGCATAAGCGTATTAACAGTCCGATAACGGTCAGGCTTATTTGCACCCGCATTTATTTTACGCCTGCCCGGCGATAAATATCGGCCCTTTTTCCATGCTCATATTTTTAATTGGGTGGAGACGGATCATGATGGTAAAAAAAACCACGCTGCTGACGGTCAATAACGTCAGCAAAAGCGTTCAGCCTACCGGTAAAGAAAAACGTCTGGTACTGAATGAAATCAATTTGCGCCTTTACGACAACGAGGTCGTCAGCATCTTGGGGCAGTCCGGCTCGGGCAAATCCACCCTGCTGCGCATTCTTTCCGGCCTGATCGCGCCGGATCTGGGCACCGTGATGCTGGGGGATAAAAAAGTCTCGGGGCCGAATCCGCAGATCAACATGGTGTTCCAGACCTTCGCCATTTTCCCGTGGCTGAACGTCTACCAAAATATCGCCTTCGGGCTGCAGGCGCAGGATCTGCCGCCGCAGGTGGTCGAAGCCCAAACGCTGAAAATGCTCGATCTGGTCGGGCTCGCGCCCTACCGCGACGCCTACCCGCGCGAGCTTTCCGGCGGCATGCGCCAGCGGGTCGGCTTCGCGCGCGCGCTGGCGGTAGAACCGATGCTGCTGTTGCTGGACGAGCCCTTTTCCGCGCTGGACGTCTATACCGGCGAACACCTGCGCAGCGATCTGCTGCGTATCTGGAGCACGCGCCAGATCAAAACCCGCTCCATCGTACTGGTCACCCACAGCGTAGAGGAAGCGGTGATGATGTCTGACCGCATCCTCCTGCTGGGCGCCGGCACCCTCGACGGCTGCTATCACATCACGCAGCGCCGCGAGGCGCGCACCCGCGAGGGGATGCAGCCGCTGACGGACAAAATCAGCGAGACGCTCAGCCGGCAGATCGCCGCCGCGCACTGAGCGCCGCCCTGGACTGGCGGGACGGAATCCCGCCAACTTAACTACCTGTTTATCAAGAGTTACCCCGCCACGGGTGGCTCATGATAAGCGGATAATACATCGAGTTATTATCATGCATTTCATTCATACACTGCTGACGCTGCTGACCGCGTCCGTCCTGGGCGCCGCCATCGGCTACGAAAGACAGTTCCGCCAGCGCACCGCCGGGCTGCGCACCAACACGCTGGTGGCCACCAGCGCGGCGATCTTCGTCCATCTGGCCATGACCATCGACGGCAGCGGCGGCGCGGTGCGCGTCATTTCCTACGTGGTCTCCGGCGTCGGCTTTCTCGGCGCCGGGGCCATCATGAAGGAAGGGATGAACATCCGCGGCCTGAACACCGCCGCCACGCTCTGGGGCTCCGCGGCGGTCGGCGCCTGTGCCGGCTGCGGCCTGTACGGCGATGCGCTGGCCGCCACGCTGTTCGTGCTCGCCGCCAACACCCTGTTGCGCCCCCTGGTCAATATGGTCAACAAACAACCCTTCAATGACGTTAACGGCGAATCCACCTACCAGATTTGCGTCATTGCCTTCGAGCATGAGCAGCGTGAGGCGCTGGCCAAATTCAAACAGGTGCTGCAAGGGGAAAACTGCTTTATCTCGCATCTGGATATCGAACCCTTTGGCGACGACGACGTGGAGATCACCGCCACGCTGATGCCGGCCTCCGTCACCACGCCGGTGCTCGACCAGACCATCAATAAATTGCTGAACGACAGCATGATGAAACAGGCCTATTACAGCCGCATCGCCGGCTCCGGCTGATGCCGTTCACTTCCAGGGAGATCAACCATGAAAACCATGCCAAAACTGGCTCATCTGACGATGTTCAAAGACATTGTCCACTGTGGAAGTTTGCACGAGGCCGCGAAAAAGCTGGCCATCTCGCAACCGACGCTCAGCCGGGTGCTGAAAGAGCTGGAAATGACCATCGGCGCGCGGCTGCTGGAGCGCAGCAACCGCGGCGTGCGCCTGACGGCGGTCGGTGAGCTGTTTTACCGGCGGATAGACGCCGCCACCAATCAGTTGCTCAACGCGTTTGACGAACTGCGCGGCCTGAGCGCTGACGGCGAGAAGCGCCTGCGGGTGGGGATGAGCGTCGATCCGCTGCTGTGCTACCTGCCTCAGGTGCTCGAAGGCTTCAACCGCCGCTACCCGCATACCCGGGTGACGGTGGTGGAAGACGGCCCGGAAGGCCTGCTGGCCCGGCTGCGAAACTGCGAGCTGGATTTGGCGGTCAGCAGCCTGAACGGCGCGGCGGGCGGCGCCGATCTGGCCATGCAGGCGCTGAAAAGCGAGCGCTTCTCGCTCTATCAGGGAGGCGACCGTACCGCAGCCGGGCAGCCGCCGGCCGAAGCCAAATGGGTGGTGCCGCGCTCCTGCTCGGTGGGGCATGCCGCCATCCGCGAGATCGCCGAACGCTACACGCCGCATGGCCAGATCGTCGAGACCGACTCCTTTCTGGCGACCTGGTGCCTGGTCAGGCAGCAGGGCTATATCGCGCTGCTGAGCGATCGGGTGGTCGCACACTACGCCCCGCAGCTGCACCTGCAGAAAATCCCGACGCAGGAGATCGACATCAGCGCGCGCTTTTACGTCTTTACCCGCCATGAGCCGGCCACGCCGCCGCTCAGCGCCGCGTTTATCCACCTGCTGCAGGCCATGCAGACGGTTTGAGGAGACAGGCCGCCGCCCGCCGGCGGCCGACTCTCTTCTCCTGGCCGCCAACCGCTTACCCCGCTAATCCAACCGTTCACCCGGCGAATCTGACCGCTGAGCGAAATACGCCTGTCTTCCCCCCTTACCCCCGGCGATGATGAGCTGTTCCTAAACCCGCCTTACCTCGGGAAAGACGCTACGGCTCACCGCGCCACTCTGACATCTCTTACAAGCGGATGAGTTCATTCATATTTGCAGACTGGAATTAAGGATACCTCATGAAACGAGAGGGGATTTTAAAGCACATTCCGTGGATGCTGCTGGGGATACTCGGCGCAGCCTGCCTCGGCGTGGTAGCGCTGCGCCGCGGCGAACACATCAGCGCGCTGTGGATCGTCGTCGCTTCGGTGGCGGTGTATCTGGTGGCCTACCGCTACTACAGCCTGTACATCGCCACCAAGGTGATGAAGCTGGACGCCGGCCGCGCCACCCCGGCGGTGGTCAACAACGACGGCCTGAACTACGTGCCGACCAACAAGAACGTGCTGTTCGGCCACCACTTCGCCGCCATCGCCGGCGCCGGACCGCTGGTGGGGCCGGTGCTGGCCGCGCAGGTCGGCTACCTGCCCGGCACGCTGTGGCTGCTGGGCGGCGTGGTGCTGGCGGGGGCGGTGCAGGACTTTATGGTGCTGTTCATCTCCTCGCGCCGCAACGGCGCCTCGCTCGGTGAGATCATCAAAAAAGAGATGGGGCCGATACCGGGCACCATCGCGCTGTTCGGCTGCTTCCTGATCATGATCATCATCCTGGCGGTGCTGGCGCTGATCGTAGTGAAAGCGCTGGCGGAGAGCCCGTGGGGCGTGTTCACCGTCTGCTCCACCGTGCCGATCGCGCTGTTTATGGGCATCTACATGCGCTATCTGCGCCCCGGCCGCGTGGGTGAAGTGTCAGTCATCGGCATCGTGCTGCTGGTGGCCGCCATCTGGTTCGGCGGCGTGGTGGCGCACGACCCGTACTGGGGCCCGGCGCTGACCTTTAAAGACACCACCATCACCTTCACGCTGATCGGCTACGCGTTCATCTCCGCCCTGCTGCCGGTGTGGCTGATCCTGGCGCCGCGCGACTACCTGGCCACTTTCCTGAAAATCGGCGTGATCGTCGGGCTGGCGATCGGCATCGTGATCCTCAACCCTGAGCTGAAAATGCCGGCGGTCACCCAGTTCGTCGACGGCACCGGCCCGGTGTGGAAAGGTACCCTGTTCCCGTTCCTGTTCATCACCATCGCCTGCGGCGCGGTCTCCGGCTTCCATGCGCTGATCGCCTCCGGCACCACGCCGAAGCTGCTGGCCAATGAGACCGACGCGCGCTTTATCGGCTACGGCGCGATGCTGATGGAGTCCTTCGTCGCCATCATGGCGCTGGTGGCGGCGTCCATCATCGAGCCGGGCCTGTACTTCGCCATGAACACCCCGCCGGCGGCGCTGGGCATCACCATGCCGGATCTGCACCGCTTAGGCACCGAAGACGCGCCGATGATCATGGCTTCGCTGAAGGACGTGACCGTGCACGCGGCGGCGGCGGTCAGCTCCTGGGGCTTCGTCATCAGCCCGGAACAGATCCTGCAGACCGCCACCGACATCGGCGAACCTTCGGTGCTGAACCGCGCCGGCGGCGCGCCAACGCTGGCGGTGGGCATCGCCCACGTGTTCCATCAGATCATCCCGGGCGCCAACATGGGCTTCTGGTACCACTTCGGCATTCTGTTCGAAGCGCTGTTCATCCTGACCGCACTGGACGCCGGCACCCGCTCCGGCCGCTTTATGCTGCAGGATCTGCTGGGCAACTTCGTGCCGTTCCTGAAGAAAACCGACTCGCTGGTGGCCGGCATCGTCGGCACCGCCGGCTGCGTCGGGCTGTGGGGCTACCTGCTGTATCAGGGCGTGGTGGATCCGCTCGGCGGCGTGAAGAGCCTGTGGCCGCTGTTCGGCATCTCCAACCAGATGCTGGCCGCCGTGGCGCTGGTGCTGGGCACCGTGGTGCTGATTAAGATGAAGCGCACCCAATACATCTGGGTGACCGTGCTGCCGGCGGTGTGGCTGCTGATCTGCACCACCTACGCGCTGGGCCTGAAGCTGTTCAGCGACAACCCGCAGCTGGAAGGCTTCTTCTTCCTGGCCGGCGAGTATAAGCGCAAGATCGCCGAAGGCGGCGCCGAGCTGAGCGCCCAGCAGATCGCCAACATGAACCACATCGTGGTGAACAACTACACCAACGCCGGGCTGAGCATTCTGTTCCTGCTGGTGGTGTACAGCATCATCTTCTACGGGGTGAAAACCGCGCTGGCGGCGCACAAAAACCCGAAACGCACCGATCAGGAAACGCCTTACGTGCCGGTGCCGCAGGCCACGCCCGCCGACGGCGTAACTGAGGGGGAGGTCAAAGTTTCGACCCAGCATTGATGTGATTTAACGGATACCCTGCATAATGAAATCAGTTATGCAGTACCGACATGAAAGCTAACCGGTACCCAAAGGATTTCGGGCCGCAGCAAGGCGGCAAGTGAGCGAATCCCCAGGAGCTTACTCAAGTAAGTGACTGGGGTTCGGGAATGCAGCCAACACCGCTGCGGTTCGAAAGACGAAGGGTAAGCAGGGTATTTGGGAATAAGAAACTATGTTCGGAAATCTCGGCCAGGCGGGGAAGTACCTCGGGCAGGCAGCGCGCATGTTGGTGGGCGTGCCTGACTACGATACCTACGTCCAGCACATGAAAGACAACCACCCGGACAAGCCGGTGATGACCTATAAAGAATTTTTCCGCGAGCGCCAGCAAGCGCGCTACGGCGGCGACGGCAAAGGCGGCATGCGCTGCTGTTAACCCGCAGTCACAAGGATCCGTATGAAACCCATTGCAGTCACCATCCTGACCGGCTTTTTGGGCGCCGGCAAAACCACCCTGCTGCGCCACATCCTGAACGCCGAACACGGCTATAAAATCGCGGTCATCGAAAACGAGTTCGGCGAAGTGCCAATCGACGACGCGCTGATCGGCGATCGCGCCAGCCGCATCACCACGTTGAGCAACGGCTGCATCTGCTGCAGCAAGTCCAACGAACTGGCGGACGCACTGCTGGATCTGCTGGACGGCGTTGACAGCGGCCAGCTGGCATTCGATCGGCTGATCATCGAATGCACCGGCATGGCCGATCCCGGCCCGATTACCCAGACCTTTTTCTCGCACGAGATCCTGTGCGAGCGCTTCCTGCTGGACGGCATCATCACCCTGGTGGACGCGGCGCACGCCGAGCAGCAGTTGAGCCAGTTCAGCATCGCCCAGGCGCAGGTGGGCTACGCCGACCGCCTCCTGCTGACCAAAACCGACGTGGCGCCGGACTGCGAGGCGCTGATCCAGCGGCTGCAGCGGATGAACGCCCGTGCGCCGGTCTACCAGGTGACGCACGGCGACATCGATCTGAGCGTGCTGTTCGACATCGAAGGCTTTACGCTGAACGACAAGCTCAACCTGACGCCAGCCACCCCGCTGTTCCGCCGCATCCCGCAGCCGCAGAGCGACATCCGCTCAATTGTCGTGACGCTGGAACGCCCGCTGCCGCTGATGCAAATCTCCGACGTGATGGAAGGCCTGCTGCTGGAATACGCCGACAACCTACTGCGCTACAAAGGCATTCTGTTTATCGAAGACGAGCCGCGCCGCCTGCTGTTCCAGGGCGTACAGCGGCTGTATAACGCCGACTGGGATCGGGAGTGGCTGCCAGAGGAAGAACGCAAGAGCACGCTGGTGTTTATTGGCGTGGATCTGCCGGAGGAGGAGATTCGGGGAAGGATTGGGGGGCTGGGGTAAGGGCGAAAAACCGCGCCCACGGGGCACGCTGACGCATCGCAACGCGCTGCGCTTTAGCGACATCGCCGTGTTGGCATGCTAAAATATGACCAATAATGGAGGATGCCCCATGACCCAAAGAGCTATCGTTAACGTTGCCAGCTATGTCCATAAACTGGCTAAAGACCATGAAATTACACATTACCGCGACGGCATGAGCCGTATGGCGGTGGCCATTACCGGTCTGGCTGACGATGCTGTCGAATTGGATGAGGTGGAACAATTACTGGTTAACCTTAAACGAAAAGGTGTCCTGACCAAGTCTGAAATTCTCAGTCTTCAGGGGCGTTATTTCCGCGAACAGAGGGCCGTTCGCAAGAAATTCAAAGCATGATGTTTGATCCTTTCGGCGATTTTGATGCCAACGGCTATCTGCAAAATAAGGCCTGGATGGCTTGGATAAAGAAAATATCTCCTACGGCAGCATGGACGATCCTGAAGTACAGAAAATTTACATGACTTACCGTGGCGAACAATAAGCCAATCCGACCGTTTTACCTCTTTTGAAAATACGGCCCCGCCGCCACCGAGTCGCGCTCGATCAGGCTGGCCGGGAAGCTGGGGCGTTTGCTCAGCTCGCCGCCGTCCAGCATCGACAGCAGGCGGTTGATGGTCTCCTGGATCATCTCGGTGACCGGCATCTTCATGCTCGACAGCGACGGCACGGTATAGGGCGCCAGCGGGATGTCGTCGAAGCCGATGACCGATACCGCCTCCGGCACCGCCACGCCGCGCTCCGCCAGCCGCTTCATCGCACCGATGGCCATCTCGTCGTTGCCGGCGACGATGGCGCTGAACGGCTGCCCGCCGGCCAGCAGCGCATCGACCGCCGCCACGCCGCTTTGCGCGTGCCATCTTCCTTCGACGATCAACGCCTCGTTAACCGCGATGCCCTGCTGCGCCAGCGCGGATTTGTAGCCGGAAAGCCGCTCCAGCCCGGTGGGGGAATCGAGCGAACCGGTGATAAAGGCGATGTCGCGATGCCCGCGCGCGATCAGGTGCGCCACCGCCGCCGCGCCGGCGGCGTGCTGATCGCTGAAGATGCAGTAGCTGTCGTTCAGCCGTAGCCGCCGGTTGATCACCAGAATCGGCTGGCGGTGTTGGGAGACGATCTCGTCCATTTCCGCAATCGACAGAAAACGCGGATAGATGATCACCCCGTCGCAGCGCAGATCCAGCAAAAACTGAATGGCGGCCCGCTCCTCTTCGGCGGTGTGCTTGCCGTCCGCCAGGATCAGCTGGCGGCCGTTCGCCTCCATGATGCGCGCCGACTGCGCCATCAGTTCGCTGAAATAGTTGCCGCTGTAGAGGGTGTTGGTGACCACCAGGCCGAGGGTTTGAGTGGTGTTGGTCGCCAGGCTGCGCGCCAGCAGGTTGGGCCGATAGCCGGTTTCCGCGATGGCTTTATCCACCAACGCGCGTTTCTCCTCGCTGACATAGCCGCTGCCGGACAACACGCGCGACACCGTCGCCTTTGAAACGCCGGCCTTTTTCGCCACCTCGAGTATCGTTGCCATCTGTGCGCCGCCAAAATCCATGGGTTCAGCGCAGTCTACCCAAGACGCCCGGCGTTTGGAACGCTTTCACGCCCCTGTGCGTCGATGCGTACTTACCTCTGGCGATCCAGATCACGAAAACGAAACACCAAAAATCATAGTTCTTGCCAACAACAAAACACCAATACATGATTTTGTGAAACCGGTTTCTTATGGGCGTTTCATACGAATGGAACGACGGATCGCCCAGGCAGTAAATATTCGCCTTTGGGCTATCCGAATTGCTATCTGAGAGACGACACGCCATGCCGAAGAACTACGCAGAGATCTCGCACGCCATCGTGGCCGCCCTGGGCGGCACGAGCAATATCGAGGCCGTGACCCACTGCATGACCCGCCTGAGATTCGTGGTGAAAGACAAAACCCAGATCGACATGCCGGCACTGAAGGCCATCGATGGCGTGCTGGGCGTGGTGCACAGCGGCGAGCAGTGCCAGGTGATCATCGGCAACGAGGTGGCCAAGGCCTATCAAGCGGTGCTGGCACTCGGCATGTCGAGCGCGGCGGCCCCCGCTGCCCCGGTAAAACGCAAGCTCACCCTGAAGGGCATCGGCGCCGGCATTCTCGACGCGCTGGTGGGCACCATGTCGCCCCTGATCCCCGCCATCATCGGCGGCTCGATGGTGAAGCTGCTGGCGATGATCCTGGATATGGCCGGGGTATTCGAAAAAGGCTCCTCGACCCTCGTCATCCTCAACGTGATCGGCGACGGCGCATTCTTCTTCCTGCCGGTGATGGTCGCCGCCTCGGCGGCGCTGAAGTTCAAAACCAACATGTCATTGGCGATCGCCATCGCCGGGGTGCTGGTGCATCCCAACTTTATCGATCTGATGGCCAAGGCGGCGCAGGGCCAGGCGGTGGAATTCGCCTTCATCCCGGTGACGGCGGTGAAATACACCTACACGGTGATCCCGGCACTGGTGATGACCTGGATCCTGTCGCACATCGAACGCGGGGTGGATCGCATCACCCCGGCGGTGACCAAGAACTTCCTCAAGCCGATGCTGATCGTACTGATCGCCGCGCCGATCGCCATTCTGCTTATCGGCCCGCTCGGCATCTGGATCGGCAGCGGCATCTCTGCGCTGGTCTACACCGTGCACGGCTACCTGGGCTGGCTTTCCGTGGCCATCATGGGGGCGATTTGGCCGCTGCTGGTGATCACCGGCATGCACCGGGTGTTCACCCCGACCATCATCCAGACCATCGCCGAGACCGGCAAAGAGGGCATGGTGATGCCTTCGGAGATCGGCGCCAACCTGTCGCTGGGCGGCGCTTCGCTGGCGGTGGCGCTGAAAACCAAGAACCGCGAGCTGCGCCAGACCGCGCTGGCCGCTGCCGCCTCCGCCATCGTGGCGGGGATTTCCGAACCGGCGCTGTACGGCGTGGCGGTGCGCCTGAAGCGGCCGCTGATCGCCAGCCTGATCAGCGGCTTCGTCTGCGGCGCGGTCGCCGGCATCGGCGGATTGGCCAGCCATTCGATGGCCTCGCCCGGGCTGTTCACCAGCGTGCAGTTCTTCGATCCGGCCAACCCGATGAGCATCGTGTGGGTGGTGGCGGTGATGGCGCTCTCGGTAGTACTGTCGTTCGCGCTCACGCTAATACTGGGCTTCGAGGATCTGCCGGAAAACGCCGCCGCGCCCGGCCAAACCGCACCGGCGGCGAACGCCGCCAGCGCAACGCATTGAGACACCAGAGGATTGCATGTCCGATTCAACATTCCCTAAAGGATTTTTATGGGGCGGCGCTTTAGCCGCCAACCAGGCGGAAGGCGGCTATCGCGAGGGCGGCAAAGGGCTGACCACCGTCGATATGATCCCGCACGGCCCGCACCGCATGGCGGTCAAACTCGGGCTGGAGAAGCGCTTTAGCCTACGCGACGACGAGTTTTACCCCAGCCACGACGCCATCGATTTCTACCACCGCTACCGCGACGACATCGCGCTGATGGCGCAGATGGGCTTTACCGTATTCCGCACCTCCATCGCCTGGAGCCGCATCTACCCCAACGGCGACGAGCTGACGCCCAACCCCGAAGGCATCGCCTTCTACCGCAGCCTGTTCGAAGAGTGCCGCCAATACGGCATCGAGCCGCTGGTGACCCTGTGCCATTTCGACGTGCCGATGCACCTGGTGACCGAATACGGCTCCTGGCGCAGCCGCAAGATGGTGGAGTTCTTCACCCGCTACGCCCGCACCTGCTTCGAAGCCTTCGACGGGCTGGTGAAATACTGGCTCACCTTCAACGAGATCAACATCCTGCTGCACAGCCCGTTCTCCGGCGCCGGGCTGGTGTTTGAAGCGGACGAAAACCCCGAACAGGTGAAATACCAGGCCGCGCACCACGAACTGGTGGCCAGCGCGCTGGCGACGCGCATCGCCCACGAAGTGAACCCCACCAACCAGGTGGGTTGCATGCTGGCCGGCGGCAACTTCTACCCGTGGTCCAGCAAGCCGGAAGACGTGTGGGCCGCGCTGGAGAAAGACCGCGAGAACCTGTTCTTTATCGACGTGCAGGCGCGCGGCGCTTATCCCTCCTACGCCGCCCGCGTCTTCCGCGAGAAAGGCGTGAGCATCGCGATGGCGCCGGAAGACGCCGACATCCTGAAACACACCGTCGACTTCGTCTCCTTCAGCTACTACGCCTCGCGCTGCGCCTCCGCCGACATGAACGACAACAACAGCAGCGCCGCCAACGTGGTGAAATCGCTGGCGAACCCGCACCTGCCGCGCAGCGACTGGGGCTGGGGCATCGATCCGCTGGGGCTGCGCATCACCATGAACATGATGTACGACCGCTACCAAAAGCCGCTGTTCCTGGTGGAAAACGGTCTGGGCGCACACGACGAGTTCAATGCAGCAGGCGAGATTGAGGACGACTACCGCATCAGCTACCTGCGCGAACACATCCGCGCCATGGCCGACGCCATCGCCGACGGCGTGCCGGTGCTGGGTTACACCACCTGGGGCTGCATCGACCTGGTGGCCGCCTCGACCGGCGAAATGAGCAAGCGTTACGGCTTTGTCTACGTCGACCGCGACGACCAGGGCAACGGCACCCTCACCCGCACCCGCAAGAAATCGTTCTGGTGGTATAAGAAAGTGATTGCCAGCAATGGGGGGGATTTGGGGTAATGGGGATGGGGGTTAGCGTGGGGTGCGGAGGGCTTCCAACCTAAGTTGATTGCCTTCCTGCTGCACAACGAATTCGGCGACGAATTCACGCGCAGAGGGAAACTCGCCCGCCTGCTGTTTCTTGAGGGAGACCAACTTCGCGGAGAAATGGTATTGCTGCCCCGGCGTAAATACGTAGTCCTCATCAGGGACGCACTGATTGGGGGCGACATCCCGCAGCGGATCGAAGAATTTGAACGTACGGCTCTGTGCCTCATCCAATCGATAGATCGAGATACCCGCAAGCTTTTCGTCTCCCTGCGGCTGAACGGTGATACATACTTTGCCCTCACGCAAGCCGGCGGTTGCGGGGTAGTCTACGGGGATACGATCGCCTATCGACGGACAGCCGGCGAGCAGGAAGGGGAAAGTGAGGGGGAAGATCCGTTTCATGATTACCTCAAACGCTGGGACTTCATTTGGTATGCGTCAATGACTTCGCGAGGGCACTACGCACCTGCTGCAAAAACGCGGGAACCGTTGTGCCCCATAACTCGGGGCTGAAGGTAAAGCCGAAACGTTGGTTGAATAATGACTCCACATTATCCTGCGCCAGTAGCTCATCGAGCTCATTGACCAAAGCCTCGCGCTGCTGATGAGTCGCCAGACGAATGTACTCTGCGATCAGCGCAGTAATATCGCCCTCTGCATTTATCAGGTCATAATCTTGGCCAAAATAAACGACGATCAGGTTATCAAGTTCGCTGGTTTTCATCGGCTTATCTCACAGGGAAAGCGCTAAGGATAAAGTAAGGTTTGCCACTCAATCACAACGCCAGGCCGAGATCCAGGCTCGAATAACCCGGCATCCACTGCGTTAATTAAAGCTGCCTAGCTTTTGCTCTGCTTTTCGTTGCAACATGGCAAAGAACGCTACCGCTGTAGTACTCCAGCTCTCTGGCACAAACTCATCTGAAAAATGCTCCGCCATGCCTTCGTCTATACGGCCTGCATAAGTAGCCTGAAACTCTTTAGTCTCCTCGAGAATATCACGGATGACTTGACTGCCGTTTTGCTCCAGGAAGCCGTCAATCACACCGTCGGCCGTTTCGGCATCAGTAAACAGATCATAATCCTGACCAAAGTAAATACTGAATAACTTACTGAGTTCGCTGAAGTCTCCGTACAATCTCATTATTACCTCAAAAGTCGGGAAAAGCTGTCAGTATGAAATAGGGTTTACCTTGAAACTGCTGATAGTGCAACACGACCTTTAATCGCGATGTTCTCACTAATTGCGTTGAATTTTTACTCAGGCCATAACCGATATCACTGGACATAATATGGGTCAATTCAAGATTTGGCCTACCCGCAGGATTCGTGGCCCACAGTCTTATCCACTCTTTATTTGCTTTTAACGCCGAGCTGACGGCGACCTCCGCGGCCCCTAATGATTTAAACGAAGAGGCCTTGTTCACTCGTGGATTTTTTAAACGCTCTAGCAGTTGCTCTTTCGTCACCCCAACATGACGTTTAATGGTATGCCCACCCGGTTTCATCCCCGTAGGGGACTCATGCTCAACCAGCTTAACCCGCCCCATGCGCACGGATGCGACTCGGGCTGCGCCAACCGCTCCGGCAAAGACAAAAGGCACGGCAATATCGACCGTTAAACCGACGTTATAGGCCGTTTCCCGATCGGCACCCAATGCTTGCGCCAACACAACGGCAGACTGATAAGTATCGCTAGTTGTTGGATGCCCGGTAATCATCTGATTGGAAGCGGCCTTGATGCTGTCCAGGCTATGCGTTCCCACCACCACACACCCGACCTTGGTGATAAACGTCGGATCCGGCGCATAGCACAACACCCCCGCCCCCATCAGCTCAACGACACCACCGGCAAGCCCCAAACCACCAAGCAGACGGTTACTGAGCGTTTCGCCTTCAGTGACGCTTTCATCAGACAGCACCGCCGCAAGCTGCACCGGCGACAGGGCAATACGCAACTCATCTTCATTCGCCATGTTCGTTCATCCGTGAATGAGCAAAGCCGTATGAGTAACATAAGCTCTAGAAAGGATAAATACTGGAACGGTTAACGCCGAATTAACCGGCAGCTTATCTGCAAGGTTCGGACAATGCTGAAGCACTGTTATTTCAATAGAGCGCCTCGTTATTGGATGTTTTCGATAGCAAAGTGATTATTGAATCTTTTCACTTTGAAGTGAGCGATAAAGGCCCTGCCGGAAACATCCTGCAGATTTCTGCGCTTCTCAAGCGGTACGAAATTTAGCCTCATGCTGTAGATATAATTTTCCTGAAACGGGTAATCATTCTGCGTAACGCAAATGCCCTTTTTCAGATCCTGATTCCCCACCTCAATCAATTTCTCATCCGTATCACCGCGGAGATAGAGCGTATCTTGCATTTCGTTTTCCTTTGGTGACGGATAGATGCAGATGTCGCCATTCGCTTTAGCATGGGCAGTGATAGGGGTGTCCGGCGCATAGCGCTGATCGAGGCAGTCGCCAGTGCAGGCGCTCAGTAATGCTGCCCCGAAAGCGATAAGTAAGAAATTAGCTTTCATCATATTCCATTATTTATACATCTTCATGAATAAATATAATCCATGAATGGATGACTAATAATTCAACGCAAAGATGATATGCCGAATTGCGAGGTACATTCCAATCCTAAAAGTAAATAAACTGTAATTCCATACAGTTTATTTTTTCCTTTTACTGATAACGTTATAGTTTTTCCGCTGCGGCCAAATCCACAGCCGGAGTTAGCGTTCCGAATCTGACATACTACCGCTGTATTATGTAATAATGCAGCAGCTTTAGTTCACTCCAAATAATGGTGGCTCAGGCGGGGGCTTCGCAAGAAGCGCCGGTTCGTATGTCCCGGTGACGCTAACCCCGTCCGGGCTACCACCCGAGTTTAGCGTCTCTGGTGATAGTCATTAGCTAATGACATACGGAGATGTACCCAAGATAAAGGTTCCCACTACAGAATCCGTTGCAAGCACCCTTACCCTCTACCGCCAACTGTTTAACCACCTCGATCTCAGCGCTTTCAATCCCTCAGAGCTCTTAGACCTCGCCGCACTCTCTGCCGAGCAAGCGGAAGGTCTGTGCCACGGCCTGATGCTGTTCGGCCACTTGCTGCAAAAGCACCCACAACTGGACACTGAAGGCTGGGAACAGCTGAATCGCTATCTCAACGCCACAGCGCATCTGGTTCCTGCGTTGTGTAACCTTTATGGGCGGGCACTGCGGGAGATGGAAGCCTGCGGCTAACATAAATGGCAATCAGGGCGATGCTCATCGCCCTTCCCACTCAGGATTTACAATAGATCTGACTGACATATCACAACAAAAACATTCATCAAGGTAGGCATTTCCTCCCCTACCTGGCATAGTTAACGCATTCGGTAAATCGATGAGTTAACTGCTGGGTATTGATGCATACTGCTCTCGTCAGCAAGCACATTGCTCAGAGTCTACTCGGCAATGTGAGGGAGTGGTTTTGGCAACTGCAATAGAGGCGTTATCTTCAAAAGAATCCGTTTTAAAAGCCATCGAAGAATATAAAAAACTTGGCCGAGATGAATTCTTAAAACAACATAAAATAAAGCGATTTAAAAAATTCAATCTTCTTTATAATGGCGAGAAGTACGACATCCGCGGCATTGCCGCTAGAGCATACAGTGAGCAGCATGGCTATCCGTTAAAGGGAATCAACGCCGATAGCGGAACGGAAAAAGCCATCCAACTTCTCAAAGATCTCGGTTTTGATATCGTCGAAACACCGCATCCTTTTGACTATTTAACCGAAGGTAAACTGTACACACGTAAAGCGCTTATCGAGCTTTACGGCGGGCAACTGCAAGGCGGTATCTGGACCCCACGGGAATTCCCGGTGATCTTTATCTTCACCGGAGAAAGCGGCGAAACCTACGGCTATAAAGATGGATGGACAGCTGAAGGCAGCTTCTCTTATACGGGAGAAGGCCAAAAAGGTGATATGGAATTTATTCGAGGCAATAAATCCATCCGCGATCATAAAAAAGACGGCAAAGACATCTTCCTGTTTGAGGACAACAAGAAAGAAAAAGGCGTCCGCTATCTTGGCATGTTTGAGTGCGACTCTTGGGATCACATTCAGTGCTTAGACTTCGAAAATAACATGCGGCAAGGCATTACCTTTAACCTGTTCAAAGTCTCGTCACTGCACGCGGTTGAAGAAGATGCAGAAACTGATGAAGCCGATATGCAGACAGAGACGCTCGAACAGTTACGCAAGAAGGCACTGCAGTCCTCACAGCAATCTGGCCAGCGCCAGCAGAGCGACAGCAAAAAATCCTGGTTCAAACGTAGCGAAGACGTAAAAAAATACGTGCTGAAGCGCGCCAATGGCATCTGTGAAGCCTGCGACCAACCTGCACCGTTCATGAAAAGGAACGGTGAGCCCTACCTCGAACCCCACCACACCAAACGTTTAGCCGACGAAGGCCCCGATCACCCGCAGTGGGTGGGTGCTATCTGCCCGACTTGCCATCGACGGATTCATAGTGGGGTGGATGGGAAAGAGGTGAATAAGAAGCTGATGGTGAAGTTGGAGTTGAAAGAGGCCACTATCGGTTAAAAGTTGCCTACAACAGCGTGCTACCTGTCAACTTCAAAACCAGGTTTGTGCAGTATCATAGGAATAATAAAGAATAACAGGGAACCTCAGCATGTCAGTACCTACCTACGACCAATTCATCGAGCCAGTGCTTCGCTTTTTGGCTACTAAGCCCGAAGGCGCACTTGCTCGGGATGTGCAAGATGCAGCAGCAGACATACTCAACCTAAACGAAGAACAACGGGCAGAGACCATCGCCAGCGGCCAATTGGTTTACAAGAACCGTACCGGCTGGGCTCACGATCGTCTGAAACGTGCTGGGCTCTCGCACAGCTTATCCAGAGGAAAATGGTGCTTAACCGCCAAAGGCATCGACTGGTTAAAGCAGCATCCAAACCCGCTCACTGCAGCAGAAGTCGAACATCTCGCTTTGGCTTATACCAACGTCAAACTTCAACAAAATAGTGATGCGGTGGATTTAGACCCAGTTACAGAGCCCCTTCTCACCGAAGCGATGTTAACGAATAGCCCAGACGACCGCCTGGAACAATCAATCAAAGAGATCCGCGATGCGGTAGCAACGGAACTGCTGGAGAATCTAAGCCAGGTATCCCCAGGCCGCTTCGAAGTTATCGTGTTGGATGTGCTGCACCGTTTAGGCTACGGCGGCCACCGCGATGATTTAAAGCGTGTCGGAGGCAGCGGTGATGCGGGGATTGATGGCGTTATCTCTTTAGATAAGCTCGGCTTAGAAAAAGTGTATGTGCAAGCCAAACGCTGGCAAAACACCGTAGGCCGCCCTGAGTTGCATGCCTTCTACGGTGCACTTGTGGGACAAAAGGCTAAACGAGGGGTATTCATCACGACATCTGGCTTTACTAAGCATGCCGTTGCCTACGCGCAATCGGTAGAAGGCATGGTACTTATCGACGGTAACCGATTGGTACATCTGATGATGGATAATGAGGTGGGTGTTAGTTCGACGCTGGTTAAAGTACCAAAGTTGGATAGTGATTATTTTGATCAGTAAACTCTTCTACACTAATCTCGTCGTTACGCCCTCTTAATCGGCGTCGGTCAAGAAGCCTTTGAACAGGTCTCCTCGTGAGGACAGGATATATCTACGGTTGTGGGGAGCAACCCACATTTAACAGAGAACGTGTAACATAGATATAAATTGAACAGACATTGCTGCCAGCCGTTCTGGGATTATGGGGCGCTGCATGGTCTGAGACGTGATAAAAATCAAAACAGGGAATACGATGAAATTCACCGAAGACACCCGGGTAAAAATCCCCGTCATCCTCCACCTGATACGGCTGGGCTACCGCTACCTGTCTCTGAAAGAACAACACTGGGACAAAGAAACCAACATTTTTCCTGACCTTTTCACAGCTGCAGTTGGCAGAATTAACCCCGGAATTGCGCCCGACGACATCGTACGCCTGTTAAAAGACCTCGCGCTGCTTCTCGACAACGACGACCTGGGTCGCGCCTTCTTCGAAAAACTCAGCGATCGTTCCGGCATCAAACTGATAGACTTCGACAACTTCAACAACAACAGCTTCCATGTCGTCACCGAACTGACCTGCGAAAACGGCGATGAAGAGTTCCGCCCGGACATCACGCTACTGATCAATGGCATGCCACTGATCTTTATCGAAGTGAAAAAGCCCAACAACCGCGAAGGTATCGTCGCAGAACGCAACCGCATCAACGAACGTTTTAAGAACCCCAAATTCAAGCGCTTCGCCAACATCACCCAGTTCATGATCTTCTCCAACAATATGGAGTATGACGACAGCGACCCAGAGCCGATTCAGGGGGCTTTCTACGCCAGCAGCTCTTACAGAAACCCGGTATTCAACTACTTTCGCGAAGAAGAACTCTTCAACCTGACCGCGTTACTGAAACCGCTGCCAGAAGAAACCGAAATCGCCGTCCTGAAAGACAACAACCTGGAAGTAATCCGCACCAACCCAGAATTTCAGACCAATAAAGATCACAACCGCCCGACCAACCGCCTCTGCACCGCGCTGTTAAGCCGCGATCGGCTGGCATTTATCCTGCGCTATGCACTGGTATACGTCGCCGAGTCAAGCGGCATCCAGAAACACATCATGCGCTACCCGCAGCTCTTCGCCACCAAAGCGATCGAACGTAAACTCAACGCTGGCGTAAAAAAAGGCATCATCTGGCACACCCAGGGCAGCGGAAAAACCGCGCTGGCTTATTACAACGTGCGCTTCCTGACTGATTACTTCCAGAAACAACAGGTGATCCCAAAGTTCTACTTTATTGTTGATCGTCTGGATCTGCTCCAGCAGGCGCAGCGTGAATTTTCCGCCCGTGGCTTAATCGTTCACCTTATCGACTCACGCGAAGACTTCACCCGCGATATCAAAGCGACGCAGGCATTACACAACCACCACGGCAAAGCGGAAATTACCGTCATAAACATCCAGAAATTCCGTGATGACCCGGATGTTGTCACCACCAAAGACTACGACATCAACATTCAGCGCGTGTACTTCCTTGATGAAGTCCACCGCAGCTATAACCCCAAAGGGAGCTTCCTGGCGAACCTAAGCCAGTCGGACACCAACGCTATCAAAATTGGCCTTACCGGTACGCCTCTGCTGGGAACGGACTACAACTCCCGCGACCTCTTCGGCGACTATATCCACAAATACTACTACAATGCCTCCATTGCCGATGGCTACACGCTGCGCCTGATCCGTGAAGAGATCGCCACCAACTACCGGATGATCCTGCAACAGGCGCTAAAAGACGTAGAAGTCAGAATGGGCGATGTAGATCGCAAATACATCTACGCCCATCCCAGCTTCGTCAAACCGATGCTGAAGTACATCGTCACCGACTTTGCCAAAAGCCGGGGCGCGCTGAATGATGACACCATCGGCGGCATGGTGATCTGTGACAGCTCTGAACAGGCCAAACAGATGTTTGAATTGTTCAACGCCGACTACGCCGAATCACCCACCGTCGCCGATGAAGTCACCGACGAAATGCCTGTATTACAGGCCGCAGAACCCGCTGTCGTTTACCAGAACCACGCCAAAGAAACACGGAAAATCAAACGCGCCGCCCTGATCCTGCACGATATCGGCAGCAAGCAGGAACGCAAAGAGTGGGTTGAGCAATTCAAAGCGGGCGAGATTGACCTTCTGTTCGTCTACAATATGCTGCTCACCGGCTTTGATGCCAAACGGCTGAAAAAACTCTACCTCGGGCGGGTGATCAGAAAGCACAACCTGCTCCAGGCGCTGACCCGCGTCAACCGAACCTACAACCACTTCCGCTACGGCTACGTGGTGGACTTTGCCGACATCCGCCAGGAATTTGACGCCACTAACAAATCCTACTTCGAGGAACTACAGGCCGAACTGGGCGACGAAATGGAGCACTACTCACGCCTGTTCAAATCGGCGGAAGAGATCCGTGAAGAAATAGAGCATATCAAAGACGTTCTGTTCAGCTTCGATACGGAAAACGCAGAAGTCTTCACAGACCAGATAAACCAGATCCAGGATCGGGAAACTGCGCTGGCGCTGAAAAACGCGCTGGCCGACGCCCGCAGCCTGTACAATTTGATCCGCCTCCAGGGCAATACCGAATTTCTTCAGGCGCTGGACTTCAACAAACTCAACATCCTCTACCGCGAAGCCAGCCACCGCCTCGACTTACTCAACCTGAAAGCGGATCTGGAACAGGGTGTTGACCTCTCCGGCCTGCTGAACCGGGCGCTGGAAGAGGTGATCTTTGAATTTCATAAAGTGGGTGAAGAAGAGCTGGTACTGGCCGACGAATTGAAAGAGACGCTACGGCGTACCCGCGAGGCGCTGGCAGCCAACTTCGACCAGCAGGACCCGCAGTTCGTCAGCTTGAAAGACGAACTGGAGCGCCTGTTCAAGAAAAAGAAGCTTAGTGAAGTCACCCAAGAAGAAATGGTTGCGAATATCGGCACACTCAATAAAATTCATGACCGCATCAAAGAGCTGAACCGCCAGAACAACCTGCTGCGCCAGAAATACCGGGGCGACGTGAAATATGCGCGTACCCACAAACGCCTGCGCGAGCGCGGCGGCCTGAGCGAGCCGGAGCGTAAAATCTTCGAAGCACTGCTTGGCATTAAGCTGGATGCGGATGAAAAAGTGCTGAACAACAGCCAGATACTGAACAATGAAAGCTATTTTGAGCGCCAGATTGTGTCATGTGTGCTTGACCACTTTGAACAACAGCAGCACATCCCCCTCAGCGCAAAAGCAGCTGGCGACATCAACCGCCTGATTGTGGCGGAATACCTGAACGAATTTAATACCGGAGCACGTACGTGGTAGAACTGGAATTTAGAGACAAAACCAAAACCCTGATCGACAGCCTGAAAAGCATCTGTGCGAACTACGGTCTGGGTAACGACGGTAATGAGTTCAAAATCATCACTCAGGCATTCCTGTACAAATTCCTGAACGACAAATTCGCCTTTGAAGCCAAAAAGGCGGATAAAAGCATCGACAGTGCTGAAAAATGGGAAGTTGCACTCAACCAGATGAGCGAAGAACAGCGGGACAAGCTACAACTAAAGATGAGCGCCGATACCGCACGTCTTAAGCCGCATCACTTCATTCAGTATTTATACAACCGTCAAAATGAGGCGAATTTTGCCACCACCTTTGACGACACCCTGATGGACATCGCCTCCACCAATAATGACGTATTCGCGGTCAAAACCGACGGCGGCGCGAAAGTGGTGTTGTTTGAACGCCTCAGCCAGTACATCGCCGACGAATCAAAACGTGACGACTTCTGTCGCGCCATCATCAACAAACTGGCCGATTTCAGCTTCGAACGTATTTTCACCCAAAAATTCGACTTCTACGCCACCATCTTTGAGTATCTGATTAAAGACTACAACAGTAATTCCGGCGGCAAGTACGCCGAATACTACACGCCCCACGCCGTGGCACGCATCATGGCGGAAATACTGGTACCGAAAGCACAGCAGGGCGTCGTGCGTAACGTAAGCTGTTACGACCCGTCCGCCGGTTCCGGCACGCTGTTGATGAACGTGGCGCACGCCATCGGGGAAGATCGTTGCAGCATCTTCGCGCAGGACATCTCGCAGAAATCCTCCAGCCTGCTGCGCCTGAACCTGATCCTCAACAATCTGGTGCATTCGATCCCCAACGTTATCCAGGGCAACACCATTTTGCACCCGTTCCATAGAGACGGCAGCGTGCTGAAACATTTTGACTACATCGTCTCCAACCCGCCATTTAAGATGGATTTCAGCGATTTTCGTGATGCGCTGGACAGTAAGGAAAACCAGCAGCGTTTCTTTGCCGGAATACCGAAAGTACCGAAGGCCGCCAAAGATAAAATGGCGATTTACCAGTTGTTCCTGCAACACATCATTTTCTCGTTGAAGCCGGGTGGCAAAGCGGCGGTCGTGGTGCCGACGGGCTTTATCACCGCACAGTCGGGCATTGATAAAGGCATTCGTGAACATCTGGTACAAAACAAGATGCTGGCAGGAGTGGTCTCCATGCCGTCGAATATCTTCGCTACCACCGGCACCAATGTCTCGATCCTGTTCATTGACGCCAGCAACAAAGAGAAAGTGGTGCTGATCGACGCCTCGAATTTAGGCGAAAAGGTCAAAGACGGCAAAAACCAGAAGACGGTGCTGGCGGAAGAAGAAGAGCTGCGCATCTGCGAAGTTTTCAACAATAAGTGGAGCGAAGAGGATTTCTCGGTGGTAGTCAGCTATGACGAGATCGCCGGGAAAAATTACTCGTTCAGCGCCGGGCAGTATTTTGATGTGAAAATTGAATACACCGATATGACGCCGGAACAGTTTGCCTCGAAGATGAAAGGGTTTACGGAGGATCTTGAGAGTTTGTTTAGCCAGTCGCGCGAGCTGGAAGCGGAGATTAAAAAGCAGATGTCGAGGCTAGAGTATGAGTAATCAGATCAATTCAACGCTCGGTGATTTGGTTAAAGCGGGTGGCGGAATCATACATACAGGCCCTTTTGGGAGCCAACTCCATGCTGAGGACTATGTTGCTCAAGGTATTCCTTGCATTATGCCTGCGAATATGAGGGACAATAGAGTAGACCTTTCCAATATTTCATTTATTTCAGATGAAGATGCTCAACGGTTGTCAAAATACCTCGTTAAAGAAGGTGACATTGTTTACAGTAGGAGAGGTAATGTCACACTCAAAGCGCTGATCCGAAAAAATGAAGCCGGGTATTTTTGTGGCACAGGCTGCTTGTTATTAAGACCTGGTAATCTGCTTGATTCTGACTACCTAACTTATTATCTGAGCACACCAAAAATTCAGTCATGGATTATTAGTCAGGCTATTGGGGCAACGATGCCCAATCTAAATACGGGAATTTTATCGAGAATTCCTTTTTCTGGCCCTGAAAAGTCTGTTCAGAAAAAGATTTCATCAGCGCTTAGAGCTATAGATGACAAATTAGAAATCAACAATCGCATCAACGCCGAACTGGAAGCGATGGCGAAAACGTTGTACGACTACTGGTTTGTACAGTTTGATTTCCCTGACGCCAATGGAAAACCGTATAAAACCTCCGGCGGGAAAATGGAGTATAACACAACGCTGAAACGGGAAATTCCGGCGGGGTGGGCATCTGGAACATTAGAGGATTTAGGCCAGATTGTGGGTGGCAGTACTCCCACTACCAGTAGACCAGAGAATTTTACAACAAATGGTACTCCGTGGATCACACCAAACGATTTGTCTGACAATCAGAACAATAAATTTATCTCTCGTGGTGCTCAGGACGTTTCTGTTGAAGGGATTAAAAGTGCATCACTAAAGACTTACCCTGCCGGAACTGTGTTATTAAGTTCACGAGCACCAATTGGCTATATGGCGATCGCAAGAAATGAATTAACTACAAATCAGGGTTTCAAATCATTTATTCCGTCAAAAAATTACTCAACGGAATATGTGTACTATGCGGTTAAAAATAGCCTACCCGTTATCATGCAAAATGCCTCCGGATCAACGTTTAAAGAAGTTTCTGGCGCTGTTTTGAAGAGTATCGAGGTTATGCTTCCGGCATTTTCTATTGCTGATAATTTTACAAAAATGGTGGCTGAAATATTTTCCCGTCAGGACAAACTTGAACAGGAAAATCAGCAACTCACTGCACTCCGCGACTGGCTCCTCCCTCTGCTTATGAACGGACAGATCATGGTTAAATAATCCCCTGCGTGTTTTGCGGGGCGCAGTACTGATCTGGACTGCGCCTCGCTCACTGTATCCAAATACCATGCCATCCATTAATGGATGTGGTATATTTCACTTTTACTGGTATTAATTATTACTACACCTAATCAACCTATAACTGTCATAGAAGATCTGAATTTTCACTATGATTAGACAGTCAATCCAGTTCAGTAAATTGCCGGAATATGCATTATTGAGAATATCCCGGCGATTTAGGGTATATTTTTGCTCCTTGCTGGAATTGTCTTATTTAAAATGAATATTAATGAAGTGGTTCGTTCCAACTTATCTCAATGGATTGTTAATTTTGGCATAGTCAAAGGGAGAGATAACTTCTTGCATATTCGCATCCAAATAATCAGCCCACCACTGCAGCATCAGTCTCCTCTCTCCCAGATGTTCCGCCTTATGTATATAAGCCGCACGTACAGAACTACGCTCCTGGTGACTCATCTGCCGCTCTACCGCATCCCTCGACCACAAGCCCGATTCAATCAATGAGCTACAAGCCATCGTCCTGAAACCATGCCCACATACTTCCGTTTTTGTATCATAGCCCATCACTCGCAAAGCTTTGTTCACAGTGTTCTCACTCATAGGCTTACGCGGATCGTGATCGCCAACGAAGATCAGCTCTCGGTTCCCATTCATGCTTTTGATGTTTTCCAGAATAGCTAAGGCTTGCCGCGACAAAGGAACAAGATGAGGAGTCCTCATCTTCGAACCACGTTGAGAATGCTTAACACCTTCCAGCGGTTCACGCTCGCCCGGAATCGTCCACATGGCCGTTTCAAAATCCACTTCTGGCCAGCGAGCAAAACGTAGTTCGCTTGAACGGATGAAAACTAACAACGTGAGCTCGACAGCCAGTCGGGTTAATGGTCTGCCAGAGTAGTGATCGATGCGGTGAAGTAATTCAGGAATGCGTTTAAGCTCTAGAGCAGCACGGTGCTGTCTTTTAGCCGTAGCAACTGCACCGGCAATCTCTTGTGCAGGGTTGTAGTCGATTAAACCACTCTGCACAGCAAAGCGCATAATCGCGGTAGTACGCTGCTGTAAACGGGCAGCGACTTCGAGTCTCCCAGATGATTCCACCGCCTTGATGGGTACAAGCAGGTCTCGAGTCTTCAACTCCGCAATATTCCGCTTACCGATGGTAGCAAAGAGATTATCTTCGAGACTTTTCAATACACGAGCGCTATGCGCTGAAGACCATTTCTGATTACTGGCATGCCAGTCTCTGGCGACCACTTCAAACGTTATTGCCTCTTGCTCCTGCTCTACCTTAACGGCTTTCTTGTTCTCACTGGGATCGACACTGTTTGCTAACAGCTTACGGGCTTCATCCCGGCGTGCCCTGGCATCCGCCAGCGAAACTTCAGGATATTTTCCCAATGCCAGCATTTTCTCCTTACCGCCAAAGCGATAACGCAGTCGCCAGTATTTGGAGCCGTTAGGGTGAACCAGCAAAACCATGCCATCACCGTCAGTCAGTTTGTAGGCTTTTACTTCAGGCTTTGCCGAACGAACCTTCACATCACTCAGAGCCATGATGAGTATCCTTTCAAGGGTTCTGTGTGGGTACAAACATTATCGAACCGGGATATACCCGCAGTTGTACCCGCATCAGTAAGTTGATGTAGATTGAATCAGGTTGACTTAGGTTGAGTGAAAAAGCGAGGAAAGCCTTGCGGATACTGGATTTCAGGCACAAAAAAAGACGTCCGTTGACGTCTATTGATGTTCCGATGGTGCCGAAGGCCGGACTCGAACCGGCACGTATCTCTACGGTTGATTTTGAATCAACTGCGTCTACCGATTTCGCCACTTCGGCACTGAAGTAGTATGCGGAAAACGGGTGAATTATACCTTCCCGCGACCAGCACGCAACACTTATCCGTTGTTCAATGAGTTAAGTGTCGAAAAAACCGCCGCCACGCGCGTTTGCCCGCCCTCTCTTCTCGCTGCGCGCCCCTCACAACCACGTTGATGATGAGCATCAGGTTGTTGCAGAGAGCATCGGGGGATTCAGTCACCACGCGCGCACAATGCCGTCCGATAGGTTCCAGCATCGTTGCACAAAGCAATGATGGCTCATGTGCCGAGCGTCACTCACTCTCAGTAGCCAGAACCGCTCGCCCAACTGGCGAAACAAGTTCAGGAGTCCGCCACGCCGTTGGCCACACCGGCCTCCCCCATCACCACTGTCTCACCCAGCGTCTATCAAAAACAAAATAATCCCCAGCCGCAATGGCAATGCTGCAAATAATTGCATACCCATGTGTCAACCAATAAAGAATGAGGTTGCGTAACATTCCGAGAACACTATTTTTTCATTGGTTAATATCAGGCAGGAAATAAAAGCGTGGAATAACACCATTAAGAAAGAGACGGTATTTTCGGCTGGATTGGCTTCGAACTAAAATCACCAGAAAATAGCGTACAGATCTAACAAAATGGCTGGTTAATGCCTAGAAACCAGCTGAGATCGCTTGCCTCTACGGAGTTAATAGCTTTAAGATGGTGCAAGAAAATTTTCCCTGGTGTTGGCCAATATTGGCAACCTGGCCCTACGCGGTCAGGTTTTTTTTTTGTATTTTTATCAAAATATTACCGGGGAAGTGTATCGCCTCAAGGAATGAAAAACTAGTTAGACTAAAGTGCAGTCCCTTACTAGACCTTTATCAGTTCATGCATGTTATTATTTCATATTGCAGAGATCAGGGCAGGCACTCTATATTACGTCCTCAACGTGAACCGACACGCGGCCAAATCAATACCAATTAACGCTCGTCATTTCCCGAATCGAAAGACGCTGTTTGCTAGCCGATATTTTCTACCTTCTCAGACGTCCCCCGGCCGATGAGTTCTGCGCAGCCGTGGGCTAGCGTACCTGTCATTCCACCGGCTTAATCAGCCGAAGCTCCATCCCCAGGCGCACGGCATGTCGGGCATTCGTTACCCCCAGCTTTTTGACGACGTTGGACATATGAAACTTGATGGTGCCGGTCTTTATGCCCAGGATCATCGCTGTTTCCTGATAGGTTTTACCCACGCTGGCCCAATAGAGAATTTCGTTTTCCCTGTCGGTAAAGCGGGCGTTGCTCTCCAGGGCTACGGCGTTTTTTTCTGACAGTCGTGACAGCGCCAGATAGGACTCGTGTATCGAGGCCAGCAATACCGAGATTTCACCTTTACGTTCGATAAGCGCCGGGATGGCTTCCGCTCTCTGCTCAAGGTTGAAGGCAAAGGAAAGCGTGACGAGGTTATCGTTATAATCGTGCAGCACGAAGGTATAACCGTGCGTCACACCAAACTCGCGCGCCTGCTCGAACAGTTCGGGAAAGTGCAGCCCCGCGTCGGCCATGATTTGCTCGTCCCAGGCGAACGGAGTCAGGCGGTTGCGGGCGGTAAGCACCACCGGATCAATGTACTGTAACCCCTGTTCTTGATACTTTTTTACCCAGTCACTCGGGTAGTTGGTGACGCCAAAGATGCAGGCAATGTCCTTTTTGGATAACACCACATACGCCCACAGGAGATCGCCCAACTCCCCAAGTGCCGCTTCCAGGCGCTTGCCGATGATATCGCTGAGATTATATTCATCTTCCATTGACTGCCCGCTCCCTCTATCCGCATGCCGCTGGGTTGACTATAGCACGACGAAAAGCGACAGGTCGGGGGACGGGTTTATCGGGAGGCATGTCGCACCCACAAAAAAGGCGCGGCCCCACGGCCACGCCTTTCTTCACTACCGATTGCCCTGCTATTTGCGCTTGAGCAGCATATACACGCTGATCAGCAGGAACAGCATGCTCGGCAGCAGCGCACCCAGCACCGGCGGCATGCTGTATACCATGCTCAGCGGGCCGAAGATCTGATCCAGCACGTAGAACAGGAAGCCGAAGCTGATGCCGGTCACCACGCGGATGCCCATCGGCACGCTGCGCAGCGGGCCGAAGATGAACGACAGCGCCATCAGCATCATCACCGCCACCGACAGCGGCGAGAAGATTTTGCTCCACATGTTGAGCTGGTAACGGTTGGATTCCTGGCCGCTCTGCTTCAGGTACTTCACGTAGTTGTGCAGCCCGCTGATGGAGAGCGAATCCGGATCCAGCGCCACCACGCCCAGCTTGTCCGGGGTCAGGTTGGTTTTCCATTCGCCGGTCAGCGTCTGGGTGCCGGTCACCTGTTTCGGGTTGGTCAGATCCGAGGTGTCCACCTGCGAAAGCTGCCACAGGCCGTTCTCGAAGCTGGCGGTAGCGGCATAGCGCACCGTCTCGAGGCGACGCTGGTCGTTGAAGTGGTAGATGTTCACGCCGGAGAGTTCTTTGTCGCCGGAGACGCGCTCGATGTAGATGAAGTCGTTGCCGTCCTTCGCCCACAGCCCGCTCTTGGTGGAGAGCAGCGAGCCGCCGTACATCTGCTGGGCGCGGTAGTTGCGCGCCATCTGCTCGCCCTGCGGCGCCACCCACTCGCCGATCGCCATGGTCAGCAGCACCAGCGGAATGGCGGTTTTCATCACCGAGCCGGCGATCTGCATGCGGGTGAAGCCGGAAGCCTGCATCACCACCAGTTCGCTGCGCGTCGCCAGTTGGCCCAGGCCGAGCAGCGCACCGAGCAGCGCCGCCATCGGGAAGAAGATCTCGATGTCTTTTGGTACGCTCAGCAGGGTGTACATGCCGGCGCTCAGCGCGGTGTATTCGCCCTGGCCGACCTTGCGCAGCTGATCGACGAACTTGATGATCCCGGACAGCGACACCAGCATGAACAGCGTCATGATGATGGTGTTGAAAATCGTTTTACCGATATACCGGTCTAATACGCCAAACATCAGGCCGCTCCTCTCAGGCGTGCGCGCAGCTTGCGCATCGGCACGGTATCCCACAGGTTCAGCGCCAGCGCAATCGCGAAGTAAACGCCGTTAACCAGCCACAGCCACAGCATCGGATCCAGCTTGCCCTTGCCGGCGTTGGAGCGCAGCGAGGTCTGCAGCAGGAAGAAGATCAGATACAGCAGGATGGCCGGCAGCATGCTCAGCACGCGGCCCTGGCGCGGGTTCACCACGCTGAGCGGCACCACCAGCAGCGCCATCAGCGCCACCGACACCACCAGCGTCAGGCGCCAGTGGAACTCCGCGCGCGCGTCCGGATCGTCGGATTCCCACAGCGTCTGCATCGACATCTGTTCGGATTCGGTGTTGTCCGCCGCCACGGTGCGGTGGCCAATCACCGCCTTGTAGTCGGTGAAGTCGGTAATGCGGAAGTCGCGCAGCAGCGCGGTGCCTTCAAAGCGGGTGCCCTTGTCGAGCGTCACCACCTGCGAACCGTCTTTCTGCTGTACGATGTTGCCGTGCTCGGCCACCACCACCGACGGGCGTTGGTTGCCGTTCGGCCGCAGCTGCGCCAGGAACACGTCGTTGAAGGTGCTGCCCTTCACGTTGCCGATAAACAGCACCGCGTTGCCGTCCTGCGAGGGTTTGAACTGCCCTTCCGCCAGCCCGGCGATGCTCGGGTTGGCCTTGGCTTCATTCACCACCACGTCCTGATAGCGCGAGGCCCAGGGGCCGGCCCAAAACACGTTCACCGCCGCGACCGCAGAGGTGAACAGCGCCAGGATCATGGCGGCGATAATCAGGGTGCGTTTGCCCAGCCCGCAGGCGTGCATAACGGTGATTTCGCTCTCGGTATACAACCGCCCAAGCGTCATCAGCAAGCCGAGAAACAGGCTCAAAGGCAGGATGAGCTGCGCCATTTTCGGCACGCCCAACGCAAGTAGGGAGAGTACTAAGTTTGTCGGGATATTGCCGTCCACCGCGTCGCCCAACACCCTGACCAGGTTCTGACAAAAGAAGATCAGAAGCAGGATGAACAGGATGGCGATTTGGCTCTTGAGCGTTTCCCGTACCAGATATCTTATGATGATCACGCTTATTACGCCTGTGAAAACTTGTCTTTTTGCAGGAAAATCGATAATTTCATCGTTAATCCGCCATTTATTCTCATCATATGGCAACCTTCACAGCTAAAATAGTATTACAACATCAAGCCGTTTGGGTGTCCTATAGGAACTTGCTTATAGTCGCCAAAACAGAGCAATTTATGCCGTTCAGGTTAACATAATCCGTTAACTCAAATGGCAGGAGATCGTTACGGAGTCGGTTATTCTAGCCGTAGCGTCCGCCTTTGTCTTTAAGATTCAGGAGAGTGCATGGAGTTCAGTGTAAAAAGCGGTAGCCCGGAAAAACAGCGCAGTGCCTGTATTGTAGTCGGCGTTTTCGAACCGCGCCGCCTGTCCCCTATCGCAGAACAACTCGACAAAATCAGTGATGGTTATATCAGCGCATTGCTGCGCCGTGGCGAACTGGAAGGCAAGGTCGGGCAGACGCTGCTACTGCACCATGTGCCCAACATTCTCTCCGAGCGCATCCTGCTGATCGGCTGCGGCAAAGAGCGCGAGCTCGATGAGCGCCAATACAAGCAGGTGATCCAGAAAACCATCAATACCCTCAACGACACCGGCTCGATGGAAGCGGTCTGCTTCCTGACCGAGCTGCACGTGAAAGGCCGCAACACCTACTGGAAAGTGCGTCAGGCGGTGGAAACCGCTAAAGAGACGCTCTACACCTTCGATCAGCTGAAAAGCAACAAGGTGGAGCCGCGCCGTCCGCTGCGCAAAATGGTGTTCAACGTGCCGACCCGCCGTGAGCTCACCAGCGGCGAGCGCGCCATCCAGCACGGCCTGGCGGTTGCTTCCGGCATCAAGGCGGCCAAAGATCTCGGCAACATGCCGCCGAACATCTGTAACGCCGGCTACCTGGCCTCGCAGGCCCGCCAGCTGGCGGACGCCTTCAGCACCCACATCACCACCCGCGTCATCGGCGAACAGCAGATGAAAGAGCTGGGCATGAACGCCTATCTGGCGGTCGGCGCCGGTTCGCAGAACGAATCATTGATGTCGGTGATGGAATATAAGGGCAACCCAAATCCGGACGCTAAGCCGATCGTGCTGGTAGGCAAAGGGCTGACCTTCGACTCCGGCGGCATCTCGATCAAACCGGCCGACGGCATGGACGAGATGAAATACGACATGTGCGGCGCGGCGACCGTGTACGGCGTGATGCGCGTGGTGGCGGAGCTGAACCTGCCGCTGAACGTGATCGGCGTGCTGGCCGGCTGTGAAAACATGCCGGGCGGCCGTGCTTACCGTCCGGGCGACGTGCTGACCACCATGTCCGGCCAGACAGTCGAGGTGCTCAACACCGACGCCGAAGGCCGCCTGGTGCTGTGCGACACCCTGACCTACGTCGAGCGCTTCGAACCGGAGCTGGTGATCGACATCGCCACCCTGACCGGCGCCTGCGTGATCGCCTTGGGCCATCACATCACCGGCCTGATGTCGAACCACAATCCGCTGGCGCACGAGCTGCTGGGCGCTTCCGAGCAGGCCGGCGACCGCGCCTGGCGCCTGCCGATGGCCGACGAGTACTATGAGCAGTTGGACTCCAACTTCGCCGACATGGCGAACATCGGTGGCCGCCCTGGCGGCGCCATCACCGCCGCCTGCTTCCTGTCGCGCTTCACCCGCAAGTACACCTGGGCGCACCTGGATATCGCCGGCACCGCCTGGCGTTCCGGTAAAGCCAAGGGCGCGACCGGCCGCCCGGTGGCGCTGCTGTCGCAGTTCCTATTGAACCGCGCGGGCCTGAACGGCGACGATTAAATCTGAGTGGTAATTCAGGTATAATCCCAAGGGGCACAGCATGCTGTGCCCCTACATTTTTTTATCGGCAGCGGTGGATCCTTAATGAAACAGGCGACGTTTTATTTGCTCGACAACGCGGAACCGTCAGGCGCGCTCAGCGCCCATGAGGCCGTGGCCTGCGCCGTTGCCGCCGAACGCTGGCGCGCCGGCAAGCGGGTGCTGATCGCCTGCGAGAGCCAGGAGCAGGCCCAGCGGCTGGACGAAGCGCTGTGGCAGCGCGAGCCGCATGAATTCGTGCCGCACAACCTGGCCGGCGAAGGGCCGCACTACGGCGCGCCGGTGGAACTGTGCTGGCCCGGCAAGCGCGGCAACGCCCCGCGCGATCTGCTGATCGCCCTGCTGCCGCAGTTTGCCGATTTTGCTACCGCTTTCCATGAAGTGGTAGACTTCGTTCCTTACGAAGACACTCTGAAACAGTTGGCGCGCGACCGTTACAAGGCCTATCGCAGCGTCGGCTTCCATTTGACCACGGCTACGCCGCCAACTCACTGAATACGATAAAGAATGGAAAAGACAAACAGTCAGCTCGACACCGCATACGACCCAAAACAGATCGAACAGAAGCTGTACGATCACTGGGAGAATCAGGGTTACTTCAAGCCGAACGGCGACACCAGCCAGGAAAGCTTCTGCATCATGATCCCGCCGCCGAACGTCACCGGCAGCCTGCACATGGGCCACGCGTTCCAGCAGACCATCATGGACACCATGATCCGCTATCAGCGCATGCAGGGTAAAAACACCCTGTGGCAGGCGGGCACCGACCACGCCGGCATCGCCACCCAGATGGTGGTGGAGCGCAAGATCGCCGCGGAAGAAGGCAAAACCCGCCACGACTACGGCCGTGACGCGTTCATCGACAAAATCTGGCAGTGGAAGGCGGAATCCGGCGGCACCATCACCCGCCAGATGCGCCGTCTGGGCAACTCCGTGGACTGGGAGCGCGAGCGCTTCACCATGGACGAAGGCCTGTCGAACGCGGTGCGCGAAGTGTTTGTCCGTCTGCACAAAGAAGATCTGATCTACCGCGGCAAGCGCCTGGTGAACTGGGATCCGAAGCTGCGCACCGCCATCTCCGATCTGGAAGTGGAAAACCGCGAATCCAAAGGCTCCATGTGGCACCTGCGCTACCCGCTGGCCGACGGCGCGAAAACCGCCGAGGGCAAAGACTACCTGGTGGTCGCCACCACCCGTCCGGAAACCGTGCTGGGCGATACCGGCGTGGCGGTCAACCCGGAAGATCCGCGCTATAAAGACCTGATCGGCAAAGAGATCATTCTGCCGCTGGTCGGCCGTCGCATCCGTATCGTCGGCGACGAACACGCCGATATGGAAAAAGGCACCGGCTGCGTGAAGATCACCCCGGCGCACGATTTCAACGACTACGAAGTCGGCAAACGCCACGGCCTGCCGATGATCAACATTCTGACCTTCGACGGCGACATCCGCCAGGAAGCGGAAGTGTTCAACACCCTGGGCGAAGTCTGCACCGACTACTGCAACGAGATCCCGGCCGAGTTCCGCGGCCTGGAGCGCTTCGCGGCGCGTAAAGCGGTGGTTGCCGCCTTCGAAAATCTGGGCCTGCTGGACGAGGTTAAACCGCACGACCTGACGGTGCCTTACGGCGACCGCGGCGGCGTGGTGATCGAGCCGATGCTGACCGACCAATGGTACGTGCGCACCGCGCCGCTGGCCAAAGTGGCGGTGGAAGCGGTCGAACAGGGCCAAATCGAGTTCGTGCCGAAGCAGTATGAAAACATGTACTTCAGCTGGATGCGCGACATTCAGGACTGGTGCATCTCGCGTCAGCTGTGGTGGGGCCACCGCATCCCGGCCTGGTACGACGTGAACGGCAAGGTCTACGTGGGCCGCAGCGAAGAAGAAGTGCGCAGCGAGAACAACCTGGGCGCCGACGTGGTGCTGACCCAGGACGAAGACGTGCTGGACACCTGGTTCTCGTCCGGCCTGTGGACCTTCTCTACCCTGGGATGGCCGGAGCAGACCGACGCGCTGAAAACCTTCCACCCGACCAGCGTGATGGTCAGCGGCTTCGACATCATCTTCTTCTGGATCGCGCGCATGATCATGCTGACCATGCACTTCATCAAGGATGAAAACGGCAAGCCGCAGGTGCCGTTCAAGACCGTCTACATGACCGGCCTGATCCGCGACGACGAAGGCCAGAAGATGTCCAAGTCGAAAGGCAACGTGATCGATCCGCTGGACATGGTCGACGGCATCTCGCTGGAAGACCTGCTGGAAAAACGCACCGGCAACATGATGCAGCCGCAGCTGGCGGAGAAAATCCGCAAGCGCACCGAGAAGCAGTTCCCGAACGGTATCGAGCCGCACGGCACCGACGCCCTGCGCTTCACCCTGGCGGCGCTGGCCTCGACCGGCCGCGACATCAACTGGGACATGAAGCGCCTCGAAGGCTACCGCAACTTCTGTAACAAGCTTTGGAACGCCAGCCGCTTCGTGCTGATGAACACCGAAGCGCACGACTGCGGCTTCAACGGCGGCGAGAAAGTGCTGTCGCTGGCGGATCGCTGGATCCTGGCCGAATTCAACCGCACGGTGAAAGCCTACCGCGAAGCGCTGGACACTTACCGCTTCGATCTGGCGGCCAACATCCTGTACGAATTCACCTGGAACCAGTTCTGCGACTGGTATCTGGAGCTGACCAAGCCGGTGGTGAGCAACGGCAGCGAAGCGGAACAGCGCGGCACCCGCCACACGCTGATCACCGTGCTGGAAGCGCTGCTGCGCCTGGCGCACCCGATCATTCCGTTCATCACCGAAACCATCTGGCAGCGCGTGAAGCCGCTGACCGGCACGACCGCAGACACCATCATGCTGCAGCCGTTCCCGGCCTATGACGCCGCGCTGGAAGACGAGCAGGCGCTGAACGATCTGGAGTGGATCAAGCAAACCATCATCGCCGTGCGCAACATCCGCGCCGAGATGAACATCGCGCCTAGCAAAGCGCTCGACGTGCTGCTGCGCAACTGCAGCGCCGATGCCCAGCGCCGCGTGCAGGAGAACCAAAGCTTTATCGCCCGTCTGGCGCGCCTGGAATCCATCGCGCTGCTGCCGGCCGGTGAGAAAGGCCCGGTCTCCGTCACCAAGCTGGTGGACGGCGCCGAGCTGCTGATCCCGATGGCCGGTTTCATCGACAAGGACGCCGAGATCGCGCGCCTGGCGAAAGAGATGGGCAAACTGGATGCGGAAATCGCCTCGATCGAAGGCAAGCTGGCGAACGAAGGCTTCGTGGCGCGCGCGCCGGAAGCGGTGGTCGCCAAAGAGCGCGATCGTCTGGCGGCCTGCAAAGAAGGCAAAGTGAAGCTGCAGGAACAGCAGGCGACCATCGCCGCGCTGTAATCCACCGGCTCACGCCAACGCCTGAAAAACAGCGGGGTCTTCCCCGCTGTTTTTTTATCGCCGTTGCATCCGGGCCGGGTTAGATGTTATTACAAGATATTACTGCTGCAGGGACGCCGTCGGGAAATAACCCCCGGCGCGTTTCGTGCTGCGATAAAAATGAAAAACGAACGTGGTCTCTTTCAATGGCGAGTGTAAACATGACAACAGCAACCCCGGCACGCCTGCTGGTGCGCCCCATCACGGCGGAAGACAATCCCGCCATTGCTCACGTCATTCGCGAAGTCTCCGCCGAGCACGGCCTGACGGCGGATAAAGGCTATACCGTCTCCGATCCCAATCTGGACGCCCTGTATCAGCTCTACAGCCTGCCACGCAGCGCTTACTGGGTGATCGAGGTGGACGGCCAGGTCGCCGGTGGCGGTGGCATCGCGCCGCTGCAGGGCGGCGCAGACGATATTTGCGAATTGCAGAAGATGTATTTCCTGCCGGTGTTGCGTGGCAAGGGATTGGCGAAACGCCTGGCGCTGCAGGCGCTGGATTTCGCCCGCCAGCACGGCTTCCGCTGTTGTTACCTCGAGACCACCGCCAGCCTGACGCAGGCCGTTGCGCTGTACGAACACCTGGGCTTCGAACACATCGACCACGCGATGGGCGCCACCGGCCACGTCGATTGCGAAGTCACCATGCTGAAAACGCTGTAATCGCCCCCGCCTGCACATCAGGGCGCAGCTTTCTGCGCCTTTTTATTAATATCGCAATCAATCAGTAAAATTCGCTATAACGCCGTTTTTCAAGCAGATAAACTGACGTTAAAAACCACGATGTAAATTTAATGTGAAGTTCGTTAATAAATTAACGATCGTAAATTGACCGCTTTTTCCCCCGCGTTACTCTGCCAGTATCCCAATCGCGCACGGAGAGCTGTCATGTCGGAAAATACCTTTGATTACATCATCGTCGGCGCCGGTTCCGCCGGCTGCGTGCTGGCGGCGCAGCTGATCCGCCGCACCCAGGCGCGGGTGCTGCTGCTGGAAGCCGGCGGCGACGACAATAACCTGTTCATCAAGATGCCGGCCGGCGTGGCCAAGATCATCGCCAAAAAGAGCTGGCCCTACGAGACGGAACCGGAACCGCACGCCAATAACCGCCGCATGCAGATCGCGCAGGGCAAGGTGCTGGGCGGCAGCAGTTCGGTCAACGGCATGATCTACCTGCGCGGCCAGCCGCAGGACTACGACGACTGGGCCGACCGCTACGGCTGCACCGGCTGGAGCTACCGGGAGGTGCTGCCCTATTTCAAACGCGCCGAGGCCAACGAAAGCCTGTCGGACGACTACCACGGCGCCGACGGGCTGCTGCCGGTCAGCGAAAACCGCTACCGCCACCCGCTCAGCATGGCGTTTATCCGCGCCGGCCAGGAGCTGAACCTGCCCTATCGCAACGACTTCAACGGCGACAGCCAGCACGGCGTCGGTTTCTACCAAACCACCACCCACAACGGCGAACGCGCCAGCACTGCCCGCACCTACCTGAAGGCGGTGCGCGACGAACGGCGGCTGGTGGTGAAACTGAACGCGCTGGCGCACCGGCTGACCTTCGAGGGCAACGTCGCCACCGGCGTGGTCTACAGCCAGAACGGTGGCGCAGAAGTCACCGCGCACGCCACCAAAGAGGTGATCGTCAGCGCCGGCGCCGTCGGTTCGCCGAAGCTGCTGATGCTCTCCGGCATCGGCCCGCGCGACCACCTGCAGCAGTTGGGCATCGAGGTGCGGGCGGATCTGCCGGTGGGCAAAAACTTCCACGACCACCTGCACATGTCGATCAACGTCAGCACCCGCGAACCGATCAGCCTGTTCGGCGCCGATCGCGGCCTGCAGGCGCTGAGCCACGGTGCGCAGTGGCTGGCGTTTCGCAGCGGCGTGCTCTCGTCCAACGTGCTGGAAGGCGCCGCCTTCACCGACAGCCAGGGCGACGGCCGGCCGGACGTGCAGATCCACTTCCTGCCACTGCTGGACAGCTGGGACGATGTGCCCGGCGAGCCGCTGCCGAACATTCACGGCTTTACGCTCAAGGTCGGCTACCTGCAGCCGAAGGCGCGCGGCGAAGTGCTGCTGCGCAGCAGCAACCCGCACGATCCGGTCAAGCTGCACGCCAACTACCTTGGCCACCCGGACGATCTGGCCGGCAGCGTGCGCGCGGTGAAGTTCGGCCTGGGCTTCCTGCAAACCGCGGCGCTGAAGCCGCTGATCAAAGATCTGCTGATGCCGCAGCCGGAGTGGACGCGCGATGAGGCGCAGCTGGAAGCCTTCGTGCGCAACTTCTGCAAGACGGTGTATCACCCGGTGGGCAGCTGCCGCATGGGGCTGTCGCCGCAGGACGCGGTGACCGATCCGCAGCTGCGGGTGCACGGTTTTGAACAGCTGCGGGTGATCGACTGCTCGGTGATGCCGCAGCTCACCAGCGGCAACACCAATGCGCCGACCATCATGCTGGCGGAAAAGGCGGTGGATCTGTTGCTGGGCGCGCCGCAGTAGGGGCGCCCTTCAACCTCAGGCGGCGGCAGGCACGCCGCTGTGGAAACGCAGTTCGCTGTCCGGCGACAGGATCATTTCAGCCTCAAGGCGGCCGAAATGCGCCACCCGTTCGCTGATGTCGCCGCCGGCGATCTGCTCGGCCAGCGTCAGGTAGTCCTGATAGTGCCGCGCTTCGGATCGCAGCAGCGAGACGTAAAAGCGGTTCAGCTCGTCGTCCAGATGCGGTGCCAGCTTGGCGAAGCGTTCACAGGATCGCGCTTCGATGTAGGCGCCGCAGATCAGTTTGTCGATCAGTGTCGCCGGATCGTGAGTGCGGATCTCGCGGATCATCCCCTTGGCGTAGCGGCTGGCGGTGATCTTGCGATACGGGATCCCGCGCGCCTGCATGATCTCCAGCACCTGCGAGAAGTGGTGCAACTCTTCCTTGATCAACAGCACCATGCGATCCGCCAGATCCTGGCCGTAGGCCGAGCCGTTTTTCGGCAGGATCTTGCGGGTGAACTGGCCCTGGCGGAACAGCGTGTCCGGCGCGCCCTGCGCTTCGTGCAGAAACGCCTCGTAGGGCCGCAGCAGCGCCAACAGCGCGTCGCCGCTCTCTTTGTCCGCCACGTAGCGGCGGATCAGCCACATGCCGGTCTGCGCGGCCTTCAGCTCGCACACCAGATGGTCGGTCAGCAACAGCTGCAGGTTTTCCGGACGGCGCGCGGCGTCAATCCAGGCGTCGGGCGTTTCACAGTGCAGGAAGCTTAAAATCGGGGCTAACAGGGATTGGTATGTCATCGGCGTCATTGCCCTATGTATTTCAAGTTGCAGCTAGGCAGCCAGCTCACTCATCCCCAGGAGCTTACTCAGGTAAGTGACTGGGGTGAGAGAGTGCAGCCAACAACGCTGTAGCTTGAAAGACGACGGGGATATCAGGGGCCGGCGAAAGCCAGCCCACAGGCATTAATCGGAAAGGAATTAGTGGCGTTTGCCGTCGTCGTCTTCGTCGATGTAGTCGCCGTCTTCGTCTTCCTCACCGTCTTCACCGTTCGGATCTTCGAAGTAGGTGCCCCAGCCGTCATAGTTGACGCCGCAGCGTTCCGCCAGCGCCACCAGCTGCTCGACCTGAGCGTCGATCAGCTCGGCGTTCAGGCCGACTTCGCTGATCACGTCGCAGCACATCACCATCGAACCGTCTTCCACTTCCAGCTCCTCGGCGTCGGTCACTTCGTAGCCCAGCTTGAAGGCTTCAACGGCGGCCTGCTCCAGAACCTCAAATTTCTCGGCGGACAGATGGTGCTCGATGGTGTAGAGCGCGTCCGGATCGCTGCCGTCTTCCAGCAGTTCTTCGATGATCAGGCGGGTCTCTTCACGTTGTTCTTCCAGCAATTCGCGGTTTGCCATGCCTATATCCTCAAGTCAAATGGCCTTCATTCCTTCTATTTTCACACACCGCCGACATTGCTTCCACGATAAACGTGAAAGATTTCCTCGCTGGGGTTGAAATTGAATATTCATACATATAAAGTGAATTTTAATTCAATTAGACAATCAGGGAATCGGACTATGAGCACCGGCAATGCGTTCTACCAACGTCACTTTCTGAGGTTAATGGATTTCACCCCCGCCGAGCTGCAGGCGCTGTTGCGGCTTTCGGCCGATCTGAAGCAGGCCAAGAAGCAGGGGCAGGAACAGCGCCGGCTGCAGGGCAAAAACATTGCGCTCATCTTCGAAAAAGACTCGACCCGCACGCGATGCTCTTTCGAAGTTGCCGCATTCGATCAGGGCGCGCAGGTCACTTACCTCGGCCCAAGCGGCAGCCAGATCGGCCATAAAGAGTCGATGAAAGACACCGCCCGGGTGCTGGGCCGCCTGTACGACGGTATTCAGTACCGCGGCTACGGCCAGGCGCTGGTGGAAACCCTGGCGGAACACGCCGGCGTGCCGGTATGGAACGGCCTGACCGACGAGTTTCACCCTACCCAATTACTGGCGGATCTGCTCACCGTGCAGGAGCACCTGCCGGGCAAGGCGCTGAGTGAAGTGAAGCTGGCGTACGTCGGCGACGCGCGCAACAACATGGGCAACACGCTGCTGGAAGCCGCCGCGCTGGCGGGCATGGATCTGCGGCTGGTGGCGCCGAAGGCCTGCTGGCCACAGCCGGAGCTGGTGGCCGAGTGCCAGGCGCTGGCGCAACAAACCGGCGCGAAACTCACCCTGACCGAAGACATCGCCGAAGGGGTGCAAGACGCCGACTTCCTCTACACCGACGTCTGGGTCTCGATGGGTGAACCGAAAGAGACCTGGCAGGAGCGTATCGCGCTGCTGCGGCCGTATCAGGTCAACATGGCGATGCTGAAGCTGACCGGCAACCCGAACGTGAAGTTCCTGCACTGCCTACCGGCGTTCCACGACGATCAAACCACGCTCGGCAAGCAGATGGCGCAACAGTACGATCTGCACGGCGGCATGGAAGTGACCGACGAAGTATTCGAATCGGCGCACAGCGTGGTGTTCGATCAGGCGGAAAACCGGCTGCACACCATCAAGGCGGTGCTGGTCGCCACGCTGAGCGAAACCCTCTGATTGTCCCCCCCTCCGCCCTGGCGCCCCCGGCCAGGGGGGCTAATATATTCCTGGAATATCAAATAGCGGATTGACCTTTGCCCACCGCCGGCAAAGGTTCTACCGTGACAGGCCGACGGCGCCCGCGCCGTAAAAACCAACGATAACAAACCGTTCTCAGCGCCGCCTTGCGGCGCCTTCAGGGGATACACATCGATGAAAACCAAACTCTTGCCGCTGTTCCTGCTCGCCGCCCTGCCCGCCGCCGCGTTAGCCGCCACGCCGCCGAATACGCTGGTGGTGGTGCAATCGCTGGATGACATCGTCAGCCTCGATCCGGCGGAAGCCAACGAACTCTCCAGCATCCAGACGGTGCCCAGCCTGTACCAGCGCTTGGTGCAGGCGGATCGCGACGATCCGGCCAAGGTGGCGCCGGTGCTGGCGGAAAGCTGGCAGAGCGATGCGGCGGCCAAAACGCTGACGGTGAAACTGCGGCCGCAGGCGGCGTTCGCCTCCGGCAACCCGCTGACCGCCGACGACGTGATCTTCTCCTACAGCCGCGCGGTCAAAATGAACAAATCGCCGGCGTTCATCCTCAACGTGCTCGGCTGGCAGCCGGACAACATCGACGCGCAGCTGAAGAAGATCGACGAACATACGGTGCAGCTGCGCTGGACGGCGGACGTCAGCCCGGCGGTAGCGTTGAATATCCTCTCGACGCCGATCGCCTCGATCGTCGACAGCAAAGCGGCGCTGGCCAACGTCAAAGACGGCGACTTCGGCAACGCCTGGCTGAAAATGCACTCCGCCGGCAGCGGCCCGTTCAAAATGCGCGTCTATCAGCCGCATCAGGCGATCGTGCTGGACGCCAACCCCACCACGCCGGGCGACAAGCCGCAGCTGAAAAACATCATCATTAAAAACGTGCCGGATCCGGCCACCCGCCGCCTGCTGATCCAGCAGGGCGACGCCGATATCGCCCGCGAACTGGGCGCCGATCAGACCGACACGCTGAAAAACCAGCCGGGCGTCAAGGTGCTGGAGATCCCGTCCGCCGAGCAAAACTACCTGGTGTTCAACACCGGCAACGGCGCCAATCCGCTGCTGAATAACCCGGCCTTCTGGGAAGCGGCGCGCTACCTGGTGGATTATCAGGGCATCACGAAGGATCTGCTGAAGGGCCAATACTTCGTGCACCAGAGCTTCCTGCCGGTCGGGCTGTCGGGCGCGCTGGAGACCAATCCGTTCCGCTACGATCCGGCCAAGGCGAAAGCCATCCTGGCCAAGGCGGGCATCACCCACGCCGCCTTTACGCTGGACGTGGAGAACAAGCCGCCGTTCATCACCATCGCGCAGGCGCTGCAGGGCAGCTTCGCCGCCGCCGGCGTGAAGGTCGAGCTGCTGCCGGCCGCGGGCAGCCAGGTTTACTCCCGCGTGCGCGCCAGGCAGCATCAGGCGGCGATCCGCCTGTGGATCCCGGATTACTTCGACGCCCACTCCAACGCCAGCGCCTTCGCCTACAACGACGGCAAAAGCAGCACGGTGGCCGGGCTGAACGGCTGGCAGATCCCGCAGTTGAACCAGCAGACGCTGGCGGCGCTGGCCGAAGCCGATCCGGCCAAGCGCCGCGCGCTGTACACCGCCATGCAGCAGGAACTGCAGCGCAGTTCGCCGTACGTGTTTATCGATCAGGCCAAAACCGAAGTGGTGCTGCGCGACAACGTCAAAGGCTACCAACAGGGGCTGAACGCCGACATGGTCTACTACGATCGCGTCAGCAAATAGCCGGCGGGCGGCCATCGCCGGCCAATCGATTGCGGGGCGGCAAAAAACGGCGTTTTAACGCTTGCAGTGGCGAAAAGCGCGAGTATAATGCGCCACAATTTGCCAGGAGAAAGCATGAAAAACGACGTTTGTTTTGTTAGCCGCAATCGACAAAACCGACTGCCTATCGGCGGCCAGCTGCCGTTGTTTCTCCTGTTGCTAAACCGATCGTTTCAAGCCCCTCATTGAGGGGCTTTTTTTTGCCTTAAAAAATTATGCCCGAAAGATTTCGGGGCGCAGCCAGGCGGCAAGCGCTGGAGTTCCCAGGAGCTTAGACCACTAAGTGACTGGGGTGACGGCGGGCAGCCAACGCCGCTGCGGCTTGAAAGATAAAGGGCATACCCAAAGTCCCGCGCCACGGGCACGCGTCGAGGAGGAGTGAAAAATGGCCAACCCGCTGTATCACAAACACATCATCTCTATTAACGATCTCAGCCGCGAGGATCTGGAGCTGGTGCTGCGCACCGCCGCCGGTCTGAAAGCCAACCCGCAGCCGGAACTGTTGAAACACAAGGTGATCGCCAGCTGCTTCTTTGAAGCCTCGACCCGTACCCGCCTGTCGTTCGAAACCTCGATGCACCGCCTCGGCGCCTCGGTGGTCGGTTTCGCCGACGGCAGCAACACCTCGCTCGGCAAGAAAGGCGAAACCCTGGCCGACACCATCTCGGTGATCAGCACTTACGTGGACGCCATCGTGATGCGTCATCCGCAGGAAGGCGCGGCGCGCATGGCCTCGGAGTTCTCCGGCAACGTGCCGGTGCTTAACGCCGGCGACGGCGCCAACCAGCACCCGACCCAGACCCTGCTGGATCTGTTCACCATCCAGGAAACCCAGGGGCGCCTGAGCAATCTCAGCATCGCCATGGTCGGCGACCTGAAGTACGGCCGCACCGTGCACTCGCTCACCCAGGCGCTGGCCAAGTTCGAAGGCAACCGCTTCTACTTCATCGCCCCGGACGCGCTGGCGATGCCGGCCTACATCCTGAAAATGCTGGAAGAGAAAGGCATCGAGTACAGCCTGCACAGCAGCATTGAAGAAGTGGTGCCGGAGCTGGATATTCTCTACATGACCCGGGTACAGAAAGAACGCCTCGATCCTTCCGAGTACGCCAACGTGAAGGCGCAGTTCGTCCTGCGCGCTGCGGATCTGGCCGGTGCGCGCGCCAACCTCAAGGTGCTGCACCCGCTGCCGCGTATCGACGAGATCGCCACCGACGTGGATAAAACGCCGTATGCTTACTACTTCCAGCAGGCGGGCAACGGCATCTTCGCCCGCCAGGCGCTGCTGGCGCTGGTACTCAACGCCGATTTGGCTCTTTAAGGGGGAACCGCCATGACTCACGACAACAAACTGCAGGTCGAAGCGATCAAATGCGGCACGGTGATCGACCACATTCCGGCGCAGATCGGTTTTAAACTGCTGACGCTGTTCAAGCTGACCGCCACCGACCAGCGCATCACCATCGGCCTGAACCTGCCCTCCAACGAGCTGGGCCGCAAGGATCTGATCAAGATCGAGAACACGTTTCTGACCGAGCAGCAGGCCAACCAGCTGGCGATGTACGCGCCGAAGGCCACGGTGAACCGCATCGACAACTATGAAGTGGTGCGCAAGCTGACCCTCAGCCTGCCGGATCACATCGACGGCGTGCTGACCTGCCCGAACAGCAACTGCATCAGCCGCAGCGAGCCGGTGGCGTCGAGCTTCAGCGTGAAGCCGCGCGACGGCGAAGTGCACCTGAAGTGCCGCTACTGCGAAAAAGAGTTCGAGCATCAGGTGGTGTTGCAGGCCGACTGAATTCTGCCCTTTTAACGGGAGCGGCGCTGTTAATCTGCGCGTCACTCCCTATAATGGGAGCCTGAAAATAACTCTACCCACGTTGCTACCCACCGAATTTCAAGCTGCGGCCGACCGCGCGGCGGCGTGAAAGACAACGGGTCTATCAGGAGAAAACATGTCACGTAACATCAGCACTGAACTCGCCCCGGCAGCCATTGGTCCTTACGTGCAGGGCGTTGATTTGGGCAGCATGATCATCACTTCCGGCCAGATCCCGGTCGATCCGAAAACCGGCGCCGTTGCCGACGACGTCGCCGCTCAGGCGCGTCAGTCGCTGGAGAACGTCAAAGCGATCGTCGAAGCCGCCGGCCTGATCGTTGCCGACATCGTGAAAACCACCGTGTTCGTGAAAGACCTGAACGACTTCGCCACCGTCAACGCCGCGTACGAAGCCTTCTTCACCGAGCACAGCGCGCCGTTCCCGGCCCGCTCCTGTGTAGAAGTAGCGCGTCTGCCGAAAGACGTGAAGATCGAAATCGAAGCCATCGCCGTGCGTCGTTAATCGACACGCTCGCGAATGACGGTCAGCTTTGGCTGGCCGTTTTTATTGATAAGAATTTTATTAATCCAATTAATTTATAGCGATAGCGTAATATCGCTCACATTTACAATCCCACAATAAAAATACGCCTATAATTGTTTTTCACCCGGCCGGGTCATTGCTGTTTCATTTCGTTCACCCCGTGAATAATGACAGGAGATAACCATGGCACCTAGCGTATTGGATTATTTTATCCAACAAGTTTCCCGTTATCCGGAAAAACTTGCCGTCGTCGGCGATAATAAACACCTGACCTACCGTCAATTGGATGAAGCCAGCAACGCACTGTGCGCGCTGTTGCGACGGCGGGGCGTGGCACCCGGCAGCTATGTGCCGCTCGTCACGCTGCGCACGCCGGAAATGCTGATCGGTATGTTGGCGATCGTCAAAGCCGGCGCAGGCTATATTCCCATCGACGCGCGTTACCCGGAAAAAAGAATACAGGATATCGTTACGCAAAGCGGTTCCCCTTTAATACTCGCCAGCAACGCGACGATTGCGTTATCGGAAAATAACTTCAGCGAGGATATTATTTATATTGATAATATATCAACTTCGCCGCAGGAAAATATAACGTCAATCTCTCCGCCTCCCGATGCCATCGTTTATCTCATTTTCACTTCAGGCACCACCGGCAAACCGAAAGGTGTGCTGATCGAACATCAGTCGCTGCTGAATTTAATTCTCTGGCATAACAAGCAATTCGCGATGGATGCCGAAAGTCGTTCTACGCTGATCGCCGGCTTGAGTTTCGACGTCGCGCAATGGGAGGTCTGGTCGCCTCTGACCAGCGGCGGCACACTGTATCTGCCGCCGGAAGACGCTCGCCTGCAGCCGGAAGTGCTGCTGGCCTATTTTGCCGAACAGGGTATCACCCACGCCAGCCTGCCCGCCGTGCTGGTCGCCGACGTGGTCGGCGCGCCGCAACCGACCAATCTGGCGCTGCGGTATCTGTTCAGCTCGGGGGAGAAACTCCATCCGATCGATCTGCGCAGCATCGATTATCCCTTGATCGATTACTACGGCCCGACAGAAGCCACCATATTCGTCACCTGCAACCGGGTGGCTTGCGCCACGCAAAATCCGCCCGCCAGCATTGGGCGGCCCATCGGCGATACCGAAATATTCATCCTCGATGACCGACTGCAGCCCGTGATCGGCGATCGCCCCGGCGAGCTGTATATCAGCGGTCGTTGTCTGGCGCGCGGCTACCTGAACAATCCGGCGTTGACCGCCGAGCGCTTCATCACCCCGCCTCACTTCGCCGGGTTACGTCTGTACCGCAGCGGCGATCGGGCTCGCTGGCTGGCGGATGGCCGCATTCAATATCTGGGCCGTATCGACGATCAGGTCAAAATCCGCGGCAATCGCATTGAACTGGGCGAAATCGAAAACGCCATGCTGCAGGTGGCGGGCGTTCGTAAAGCGGTGGCCGCCGTGGCGATGGCAGATGATCCGCTGGGCAAGAAAATCGTGGCGTTTCTGATCGCGAAGAGTGACGGCGAAAGCGTGATCGCACGCGTCCGACAGAAACTGAAAGAAACGCTGCCCAGCGCATTTCTGCCCGCCGATTATCGTTTACTGCAACACATGCCGCTGAACAACAACGGCAAGATAGACAAAGCGGCCCTGTTGGCGCATTACCAACCGGTCAGCGCCGGCGTTGCGCAGCCGCTGACCGCCGACCAGCGCGTCGTCGCCGATCTGTGGCGCTCGTTGCTGAAAGTGGAACAGCCTGCAACCGACGATGATTTTTTCTCGCTGGGCGGCCACTCGCTGTTGGCGGCCAAGCTGATGGCGGCGCTGGCCAAGGCGTTCGCCGTCGAGACCTCGGTGCACGACATCTATGAATATCCCACTCTGGGTGCCCTGGCGCAGGCACTGGCACAACGCAGAGACCGGCAACCGACACAGCGGCAAGGCGCAGCGCGTGCCTTGCAAGATGATGTGTATTTGCCGTCGGATCTCGTCATCGATCAGACGTTCGATCCGCGGCAAATCAGCGCGCCGCGCGCCATTTTGCTCACCGGCGCCACCGGTTTCGTCGGCGCGCATCTGTTGGCCGATCTGCTGCGCACCACCGATGCCGAGCTGTACTGTCTGGTGCGCGACGGCGCCAAACTGCCGCCGAGACAGCGGCTTGAGGCAGTGCTGCAGCGCTACCGGATCGCGCTGAACGCCAGCCAGCACGCGCGCATTCATATGGTGCCTGGCAACGTCGCGGAACACGACTTTTCGCTGACGCCTGCGGCCTACAGGACGTTAAGCCGAGATATCGACCTGGTTTACCATTCGGCCAGCGCGGTGAATTTTATCCAGCCTTACGCCTACATGAAGCGCGACAACGTGCAGGGCCTGCGGGAAATCATTCGCTTCGCGGCGCAGAGCCGCACCAAACCGCTGATGCTGCTGTCGACCATCTCCGTTTACAGCTGGGGGCATCTGCACACCGGCAAACGGGTGATGCGGGAAAACGACGATATCGATCAAAACCTGCCGGCGGTCAGCCGCGATATCGGCTACGTACGCAGCAAATGGGTGATGGAAAAGATCGCCGATTTGGCGGCGGCGCAAGGCCTGCCGCTGATGACCTTCCGCCTGGGCTACGCCACCTGCCACAGCCGTACCGGCGTCAACGCCGATTACCAATGGTGGGGGCGGCTGGTGAAAACCTGCATCAGCAGCGGCACGGTGCCGGATTTACGGGATATGCGCGAAGGGTTGACCACGGTGGATTACATGACCCGGGCCATCGCCCACGTCTCTCGCAATCCGCAAGCGCTGGGGCAGAAATTCAACCTGATCCATCAAGGTGACAATAATCTGACGCTGCGTGAGTTTTTCAGCCTGCTGGAGCGCGAGTTCGGTTATCGTTTTCGCCCCTTGCCCTTCGCACAATGGCGGGCCCAATGGGAAAACGACAGCGACGCGCCGCTGTACCCGCTGCTCAGCCTGTTCAAGGACCACATGGTAGACGAGCTATCGACGGTGGAGCTCTATCAAGACACCTATCGGTGGGACTGCAGCAACCTGCAACGCTTCTTGCAGGGCAGCGGCATCGATGAGCCGCGCTTCACCCGCCAGCTGCTGCTGAATTATCTGCAGCACGCCATCGGGTATGCGCCGCTGTCGCTACGGGCGTAACAAAACCGGGGCTCAGCTGGCCGAGCCCCGTCACCCTCACTCCGTTTTAAGGCCGCGCAGCAGCGCCTCCAGCGGGTACACCGCCGCAATCACCACTTCGTCGCGCGTCTGCGCCGCCGCATCCAACCGGCGCTGCGCTTGCTCGGCCTCGGCCCGGCTCAGCGGTTTGCCCTGCTGATAGCGATCCAGCAGCGTTAAGCCCAGCGTGGCCAAAGCGTCAACGTCCTGCGCCACCGGCGCCAGCTCCCGCAGCGTGCGGTTGCCCGCGATCGCCGTCTGCACTGCAGCGCCGTTCGCCTGCCAGCGCTGCAGCCGTTCGCGCAGCGCCTGCGCCGCCGCCTTATCGCGCTTATCCTTCAGCAAGGCCGCGACCTGGGCATGCATGTCGCGTACCGCGCCGCTCTCCGGCGGCAGCGCATCGGCAAAGCGGTTCAGCGGTTCGAACTGGTGATAGTTGCCGGCCTGGAACTTCAGGTGCTGGCGGGTGTAATACTGCGCCGGCTCCACCGCCTCGGCCAGGATCTGCAGCGGCAGGATCTGCACGCTGTTGCTCAGCCGGGTGAATTCGCGCGCCGTTTCCGCGTGCTGCTGCAGGCCGACCGACACCACCGACCAGGCGTCGATCGCCGCCAGCCGCCGGTACATGTTGCTTTCGTCGGTGACGTCCTGTGCCGACCACAGCCGCTCCGCCACCGCGAAGGCGCGCGGCCACAGCTTGAGATCGAGAAGCGGCGCACGCACGTTTTCCGCCCACAGCGCCGCTTCACCGCCGAGAATGTTGGCTTGCCCTTTCTCGTCCGGCACCACCGGCATCTTGCCCGCCGGCACCGCCGCCAGTTTGTCGCCCTGGGTGGGGTAGCGCACGTTGCCGACCAACATATAGCCGCTGAGCTTGTCCTGCTGCAGCGTGAACACCGGCCGCGTGTCACCCATCCAGGTATCGACGCGGAACGTCACCTGCTGCGGCGTGCGCCAGACGATGTCGTGCACCGCGCGGCGCGATTTGCCGTTGAAATCGATAAAGCCGCGCCAGCCCTGTTTGCCCTCGATCAGCGTGAAGCTGCCCTCCACCGCGCTGCCCTTTAGGCGCGGCATGCTGAAACGCCAGCTTTGCGCCTGCTCGCCAGGTTGCACCGCCGTCTCGACCCCCAGCGGCTGCGGCAGAATTTCATTGCGGTAGTGATAGGCGGTGCTTTGCGGCTGATCGAGGTAGAAACCGGTGGAGAGAATGCCCTGATAGCCGTCCTGGGCGCTGGCACCCAGCGAGTCTTGCCCCTGCCAGGACTGAATGACGATCGAGCGCGGCAGCGACGGATGGTAGATCTCGTCCCAGCCAACCATCTGCCGCTGGTGTTTCTCGAGGATCTTTTCCAGCTTTTGGTTGAAGTAGGCCTGCAGCGCATGGGTATCCGCCAGCCCGTTCTTCTGCATAAACGCCTGAATCGACGGCGACGCCCGCCACTGGCTGGCGTCAACTTCGTCGCCGCCGATGTGCAGATAAGGATCGGGGAAGATCGCCGCCAGCTCGCCGACGATCGTGTCGACAAACTGATACACCTCGTCGCGGGTCGGATCGAGCGTCGGCTTATGCACGCCCCACTCGCGCTCCATGCGATACGGCCCCGGCGCGCTCATCAGGGCGGGATAGGCCACCGCAATGCTGGAGGCGTGCCCCGGCATGTCGATTTCCGGCACCACGCGAATGCCGCGCGCCGTGGCGTAAGCCACCACCTGCCGCATCTGCTCGCGGGTATAGAACTGGCCGTCGCTGGCCTGCTGCTGAAGCTTGGGGTAATGCTCAGAGGCAAAGCGCCAGCCCTGATCGTCGGTCAGGTGCCAGTGGAACACGTTAAGCTTGGCCGCCGCCATGCCGTCGAGCTGGCGCAGAATGTCCGGCAGCGGCAGGAAATGACGCGCCGAATCCAACAAAACGCCGCGCCACGGGAAGCGCGGCACGTCGCGGATATCCACCAGCGGCAGGAAGGTATTTTGCCCGTCGGTCTGCAGCAGCTGCAGCAGGGTTTCCATACCGCGCAGCGCGCCGAATCGGGTGTTGGCGGTCAGCGTGGCGCCCTGCGGCGTGACCGCCAGCCGGTAACTCTCGTCGCTGCCCGGCAGCGGCTGCGCCGCCACCCGGTCTTTAATCATCACCCTGATCGCCGCGCCGTCCTTCGCTTCACCCGCCGGCGCCAGCGTCCAGCCGGTCTGCAGTTCGATGCGCTGGCGCCAGCGCGGCAGCGCGTCGCCCAAGTCGTCACCCTGCAGCGTCAGGGACAAACGGTGATCCAGCACCAGCTTGCCCGCCGGTTGCGTCACTTCCACCTGCTGCGGCCAGGGCATCAGCGGCAGATCGCCAGCCGGCTGCGCCAGCGCGCCGCAAGAAAACCATAACGATGAAGCCAGTAGCGTATAACGGAAAGGTCTGTGCATCGGAAATTCCTCAGAGGAAAAAAACAAAATATCCCCAATGAATTTCAAACCACCGCTAGGCGGCAAGCGCCCGCATCCCCAAGCGCTTAGGTCTGCTAAGTCACTGGGGGGCGGGCGTACAGCCAACAACGCGGTGGCTTGAAAGGCGCAGGGGAAAACAGCCAACGCTGTAGATAAAGACTCAGCCCAGAACAGATGTCCAACCGTTGCGGTGAAAAAGCGGACGGGATCACAGTTGCCCCCTCCCGGCCGGAGGGGGCGAACGGGTTATTGCCAGCCGTAGCGGCGCACGAACCAGCCTTTCACGCACTGGGTCAGCACCATGTAACCGGCGAGGATCAGCACCAGCCACGGGAAGTAGCCGAGCGGCAGCGCCTGCAGCTGCAGGAAGCCGGCCAGCGGCGAGAACACCAGGCCGATGCCGGTGGCGATCACCGCCAGCGTCATGATGCACAGCGGCCAGGACGGGCGGCTCTGGATAAACGGAATTTTGCGCGTGCGGATCATGTGCACGATCAGCGTTTGCGACAGCAGCCCTTCCACGAACCAGCCGGACTGGAACAGCGTCTGCATTTCCGGCGTATTGGCCTTGAATACCCACCACATCAGGCTGAAGGTCAGCACGTCGAAGATCGAGCTGATCGGCCCAAAGAACACCATAAACCGCCCCAAATCGGCGGAGTTCCAGCGCTGCGGCTGGGTGATCTGATCGTCGTCGACGTTATCGAACGGGATGGCGATCTGCGAGATGTCGTACATCAGGTTCTGAATCAACAGGTGCAGCGGCAGCATCGGCAGGAACGGCAGGAAGGCGCTGGCGATCAGCACGCTGAACACGTTACCGAAGTTGGAGCTGGCGGTCATCTTGATGTATTTCAGCATGTTGGCGAAGGTACGGCGCCCTTCGATCACCCCCTGCTCCAGCACCATCAGGCTTTTTTCCAGCAGGATGATGTCCGCCGCTTCCTTAGCGATGTCCACCGCCGAATCGACGGAGATGCCGATATCGGCCGCGCGCAGCGCCGGCGCGTCGTTGATGCCGTCGCCCATAAAGCCCACCACGTGCCCCTGGCGGCGCAGCAGTTTGACGATGCGCTCTTTGTGCAGCGGCGTCAGCTTGGCGAACACCGTGGTGCGCGCCGCCGCCTGCGCCAGCTGCTCGTCGTCCATCTGCTCGATCTCGCTGCCGCGCAGCAGACTATCGGCCTCCAGCCCGACGTCCCGGCACACTTTGGCGGCCACCAGCTCGTTGTCGCCGGTGAGGATCTTCACCGTGACGCCGTTCTGTTTCAGCGCCGCCAGCGCCGGTGCAGTGCTCTCCTTCGGCGGATCGAGGAAGGCGACGTAGCCTTCGAGGATCAGATCCGACTCGTCCGCCACGCCGTATTCATGGGTTTGCGCCGGCAGGATCTTGTTGGCCACCGCCACCACCCGCAGCCCCTGCTGGTTGAGATCGTCGGTGATGCGGCGAATGCGCGCCAGCAGCGCCTCGCTCAGCGGGATCACCTCGTCTTCGTGGCGCACGTGGCTGCAAATCGCCAGCATCTCTTCCAGCGCGCCCTTGCACACCAGCTCGTGATACTCGTTGTCCTTGGCCACCACCACCGACATGCGGCGGCGCACGAAATCGAACGGGATCTCGTCCACCTTGCGGTAGTTTTGCAACGCTTCCGGCTGCCGATTCTGCTCAGCGCAGCTCAGCACCGCCACGTCGAGCAGGTTTTTCAGCCCGGTCTGGTAGAAGCTGTTCAACCAGGCGTAGCGCAGCACCCGCTCGCTGCCGGCGCCGAACGCATCGGTGTGGCGCTCCAGCACGATCTTGTCCTGGGTCAGGGTGCCGGTCTTGTCGGTGCACAGAATGTCCATGGCACCGAAGTTCTGAATGGCGTCCAGGCGTTTGACGATCACCTTCTGGCGCGACAGCTTCACCGCCCCTTTGGCCAGCGTCGAGGTGACGATCATCGGCAGCATTTCCGGCGTCAGCCCGACCGCCACCGACAGCGCGAACAGCGCCGCTTCCCACCAGTCGCCCTTGGTGTAGCCGTTGATCAGCAGCACGATCGGCGTCATCACCAGCATAAAGCGGATCAGCAGCCAGCTGACCTTGCTGATGCCGCTCTGGAAGGCGTTCGGCTGCTCATCCTGGCTGGTGACGCGCTGCGCCAGCTGGCCGAAATAGGTGCCGCCGCCGGTGCCGATCACCATCGCCAGCGCGGTGCCGCTGACCACGTTGGTGCCCATGAAGCACAGGTTGCGGCAGTCGAGCGGATCGGCCGCCAGCGCCTGCGGCGCCGCGGATTTTTCCACCGGCAGCGATTCGCCGGTCAGCGCCGCCTGGCTGATGAACAGATCCTTGGCCGACAGCAGGCGCAGATCCGCCGGGATCATGTCGCCGGCCGCCAGCTTGACGATATCGCCCGGCACCAGCTGCGCGATTGGCAGCTCCACGTGTTCGCTCTTGCCGGTGAGCGCATCACTGCGGATCACCGTGGCAGTGTTGCTCACCATCGCTTTCAGCGCATCAGCCGCCCGGTTGGAGCGCGCCTCCTGGATGAAGTTCAGCAGCGTGGAGATCAGCACCATCAGCGCGATCACCAACGCGCCGGTGAGATCCTCGGTGGCGTAAGAGATCATGCCGAGCGCGGTCAGCAGCAGGTTGAACGGGTTGCGGTAGCAGTGCCAGAGGTGCTGCCACCAGGCCTCTTTCTGCTGATCGTCGATGACGTTCTCGCCGCAGCGCCGGCGCACCTGTTCCGCCTCATGGGCGGTGATGCCTTCCGGGTGGCTGTGGAAACGCTCAAACAGCTGCATTGTCTCTGCGGCGGCACAGTCCAGCCGCTGCTGCGCCAGGCCGGCCGGCATATCGCGCGCAGCGCCGCCGACGCCGTCCAGCAGGCTGTCGCGGCGCACCAAACGGCGCGGAAGGCCGCGGGCGAACAGGCCCAGCAGCTGACGGGGGAGTTTTTTCAGTTTCATGGTTCGCACCTCGTCGCCCGGTGCCTCACGGCAGCGGGTAAACGGGGATCGTCACCGGCCGGGCGGATGGCGGGCACGCCAAAAAGCCTCTGCCAACGCAGATCCTTATTCTTTTTCAGCAGCAGGAGCGAACGACGAAGCGCGCGCCACCGGTTACCGTGATGTACTTCACCGGTAAAACAGCAGCGCCAGGCGGAGAGGTTTTACCGGTGAACCGAGTGAGTGTCTAAAGCAGTCGGGTCGGGGTCCATATGGGGAATAACCTCCGGTAAAGGGAAAAACAGAGCGGCAGGAGCGGCCGTTCATCGCAATGTCACAATCCCGTTTTGCCTCAAGATCCGCGTAGGAAAATGAGCTATGCTGACGGGCATTGTTTTACAGGCCGTTATGTTACGCCTGTCCACTTCAACGAAAAGTAAACCATGCAAAACCGGCTGACCATCAAGGACATCGCACGCCTGAGCGGCGTAGGCAAATCCACCGTCTCACGCGTGCTGAACAATGAAGGCAGCGTGAGCCCGCAAACCCGCGAACGGGTGGAAGCGGTGATCCGTCAGCAAGGGTTTACCCCCTCCAAGTCGGCGCGCGCCATGCGCGGCCAGAGCGACAAGGTGGTGGGCATCATCGTTTCCCGTCTCGATTCGCCGTCGGAAAACCAGGCGGTGCGCACCATGCTGCCGCTGCTGTACCAGCAGGGCTTCGACCCGATCGTGATGGAGAGCCAGTTCGAAACCCGCCTGGTGCAGGAGCACCTGCACGTGCTGCGCCAGCGCAACGTCGACGGGGTGATCCTGTTCGGCTTCACCGGCCTGACTGCGGCGATGCTCAAACCGTGGCAGGAAAAAATGGTGGTGATGGTGCGTGAATACGACGGCTTCTCGTCCGTCTGCTACGACGACGCCGGCGCGGTGAACCTGCTGATGGATCGCCTGTACCGGCAAGGGCACCGGCATATCGGCTATCTGGGGGTGCAGCTCAGCGACGCCACCACCGGCCAGCGCCGCTATCAGGCCTACCTCGACGCCTGTGAACGCCTCAAGCTCACGCCGCGCGCCACGTTGGGCGAGCTGAGCTACCAGAGCGGTTTCCAGCACGCCGCCGAAGTGATTGATACACACACCAGCGCACTGATCTGCGCCTCCGACAGCATCGCCCTGGGGGCGATAAAGTACCTGCAGCAGCAGCCGGCGCGCGCCATTCAGGTATGCGCCATCGGCAACACCCCGCTGCTCAGCTTCCTGTTCCCCGATACCCTGTCGGTCGAGTTCGGCTACGGCAGCGCCGGCCTGCTGGCGGCGCAGCAGCTGCTGGCGCAGCTCAGCGGCGAACAGGGGATCCGCCGCTTGGTGGTGCCCAGCAAACTTTCCTGATTAAAAAGCGACCATTTTTTGTCATTTTGTGATCCTCGCCCCAAACCGGGAACGTTCCCATTCCATTAAAAAAGCCGAGTGACTAAGCTTTGATCATTACTCAGTCAACACCTCTGCAGGTATCCCATAATGAGCAAAGTAAAACAGCAGGATATTGACCGCCTGATTGTTTTGGTCGGCGGCCGCGAGAATATCGCCACCGTCAGCCATTGCATTACCCGGCTGCGTTTCGTCCTCAATGACCCCAGCAAGGCCAGCCCCAAAGAAATCGAAGAGCTGCCGATGGTCAAAGGTTGCTTCACCAACGCCGGGCAGTTCCAGGTGGTGATCGGCACCGACGTCGGCGACTACTATCAGGCGCTGATCGCCAGCACCGGCGTCAACGAGGCCGACAAAGAACAGGCCAAGGTCGCCGCGCGCCAGAACATGACCTGGACCGAGCGCACCATCTCCCACTTCGCCGAGATCTTCTTCCCGCTGCTGCCGGCGCTGATCAGCGGCGGTCTGATCCTCGGCTTCCGCAACGTGATCGGCGACATCCCGATGTCCGGTGGCCAAACGCTGGCGCAGATGCACCCGGCGTGGAAAACCGTTTATGACTTCCTGTGGCTGCTGGGTGAAGCGATCTTCATGTTCTTGCCGGTGGCCATCTGCTGGTCGACGGTGAAAAAGATGGGCGGCACGCCGGTGCTCGGCATCGTGCTGGGCGTCACCCTGGTGTCGCCACAGCTGATGAACTCCTACCTGCTCGGCCAGCAAACGCCGGAAGTGTGGAACTTCGGCTGGTTCGTGATCCAGAAAGTCGGCTATCAGGCGCAGGTGATCCCGTCGATCCTGGCGGGCATGGCGCTGGGCTGGATCGAAACCCGGCTGAAAAAGATCGTCCCCGATTATCTCTATCTGGTGGTGGTGCCGGTGGTTTCGCTGCTGCTGGCGGTGTTCCTGGCGCACGCGCTGATCGGGCCGTTCGGCCGCATGATCGGCGATGGGGTTGCCTGGGCGGTGAAAGCGGTGATGACCGGCAGCTTCGCACCGGTGGGCGCCGCGCTGTTCGGCTTCCTGTATGCGCCGCTGGTGATCACCGGCGTGCACCAGACCACGCTGGCCATCGACATGCAGATGATCCAGAGCATGGGCGGCACCCCGGTATGGCCGCTGATTGCGCTGTCCAACATCGCGCAGGCCTCGGCGGTGCTCGGCATCATCATCATCAGCCGCAAGGCCAACGAGCGTGAAATCTCGGTGCCGGCGGCGATCTCCGCCTACCTCGGCGTGACCGAACCGGCGATGTACGGCATCAACCTCAAATACCGCTTCCCGATGCTGTGCGCGATGATCGGCTCCGCGATCGCGGGCCTGATCTGCGGCCTGGACGGCGTAATGGCCAACGGCATCGGCGTCGGCGGCCTGCCGGGCATCCTGTCTATCAAGCCGCAGTTCTGGCTGATTTACTCGCTGGCGATTCTGGTGGCGATCGTCATCCCGCTGGTGCTGACCATCATGGTCTACAAACGCAAGGCCGCCCGCGGCGAGCTGCCGGTTTAATTGACGCAAAATACGCAACATGAATGTAGGGGCTGGAAATACCCTATAGCTTTCGAGCTGTAGCTAGGCGGCAAGGGTGAAAATCCCCAGGAGCTTACTCAAGTAAGTGACTGGGGTGCAGCGCCAGCAGCCAACAACGCTGCAGTTTGAAAGATGAAGGGTACAGGCCCGTTGTCACGATTCAAAGGTATTGAACTATGAGCAACCCAACCCCCTGGTGGCAGAACGGCGTCATCTACCAAATTTATCCGAAGAGTTTTCAAGACAGCACCGGCAACGGCTACGGCGATTTGGCCGGCGTGACCCGGCGGCTGGACTATTTGCAGGAGCTGGGCGTCGACGCCATCTGGCTGACGCCGGTCTACGTCTCACCCCAGGTGGACAACGGCTATGACGTGGCGGACTACTGCGCCATCGATCCGGCTTACGGCACCATGGCGGACTTCGAGCAGCTGGTCGCCGCCGCCCACCGGCGCGGCATCCGCATCGTGATGGACATGGTGTTCAACCACACCTCGACCGAGCATCCGTGGTTCAAGGCCGCGCAGGATCGCCACAGCCCGTATCGCCAGTTCTACGTCTGGCGCGACGGCGAAGGGGATACGCCGCCGAACAACTGGCGCTCCAAGTTCGGCGGCAATGCCTGGCAGTGGCACGCCGACAGCGGCCAGTACTACCTGCACCTGTTCGCCACCGAGCAGGCGGATCTCAACTGGGAACACCCGCCGGTGCGCGAAGAGCTGAAGAAAGTGTGTCAGTTCTGGGCGGACAAAGGCGTCGACGGCCTGCGCCTCGATGTGATCAACCTGGTGTCCAAGCAGCAGGACTTCCCGTCCGACAGCCAGGGCGACGGCCGCCGCTTCTACACCGACGGCCCGCGCATCCACGAGTTCCTGCAGGAAATGAGCCGCGACGTGTTCCAGCCACGCGGCCTGATGACGGTGGGCGAGATGTCCTCCACCACGCTTGAGCATTGCCAGCAGTACGCGGCGCAGAGCGGCGAAGAGCTGTCGATGACCTTCAACTTCCACCACCTGAAGGTAGACTACGCCGGCGGCGAAAAATGGACGCGGGCGGCGCCGGATTACGTGGAGTTAAAGCAGATCTTCCGCCACTGGCAGCAAGGGATGCATAACCGCGCCTGGAACGCGCTGTTCTGGTGCAACCACGATCAGCCGCGCATCGTGTCGCGCTTCGGCGATGAAGGCGCACTGCGGGTGCCGGCCGCCAAAATGCTGGCGATGGTGCTGCACGGCATGCAGGGCACGCCTTATATCTATCAGGGTGAAGAGATCGGCATGACCAACCCCGGCTTCCGCGCCATCGAGCAGTACCGCGACGTGGAAAGCCTGAACATGTACGCCGAACTGAGCGCCCAGGGCCGCGGCGACGCCGAACTGCTGGCGATCCTGGCGGACAAATCGCGCGACAACGGCCGCACGCCGATGCAGTGGAGCGCCGCGCCGCACGCCGGTTTCACCACCGGCACGCCGTGGATCGGCTGCGCCGAGAACTACCCGCAGATCAACGCCGACGCGGCACTGGCCGATCTCGACTCGGTGTTTTACGCCTACCGCCAGCTGATCACCCTGCGCAAGCAGTATCCGCTGCTAACCCACGGCGACTATCAGGATCTGACGCCGGATCACCCGGCGCTGTGGTGCTATCAGCGCAGCTGGAACGGCCAGCGCCTGCTGGTGGTGGCCAACCTGAGCCGCGAGCCGCTGGCCTGGGCGGCGGAGGGCGTGGAAGCCTCCGCCCAGTGGCGCCCGCTGATGAGCAACTACAGCGACTCGGCGGATCAGCCGCAGGCGCTGACGCTGCGGCCGTTCGAAGCGGTGTGGTGGCTGCTCGAAGACTAACCCCGCAGGGCGCGGCGAGCGCTGCGCCCTACAATGTCCCCATCAGCGCCACCACCCCGGTGGCCGCTTGCGCCAACTGCTCATCGCTCATGTCGGTCACGCCCTGCACCAGATGCGGCGGCAGATAATCCATGCCGGTCAGGTTAGCCAGCGCGTGGAACGGCAGCAGCAGATCCTGCACCGGATAGCGGTTGTAGCCTGCCGGCGTGTAGGCCTGCGCGTTGCCGCCGGTGCTCACCACCAGCTGCAGCGGCTTGCCGTGCAGTTTAGTACCCTCGCTGCCGTAGGCGAAACCATAGGTTAATACCGCGTCCTGCCATTCGCGCAGGATCGCCGGTGAGCTGTACCAGAAAAACGGGAACATCATCACCACCGCATCGTGGCTTTCCAGCAGTGCCTGTTCGCGTGGCACATCGATGCGGTAATCCGGGTAAGCGCGGATCAGCTCATGTACGGTGACGTTAGGCAGCGGGCGCACCGCCTCGATCAGCGCCTGGTTGATGCGCGACTCGTCGGGGGTGCGGTGGGCGGTTAACACTAAAATGCGTGACATAAAGGATTCCTTGAACGTAAAGAAGATGAGGCATTTTTCCATTTCTGCTGCTTCGGGTGTAGGCTGTTCAAGGTCACTTCAATTTCAACCGAAAGTATCAACCACTATGTCGCTGCCCTTTGACGTGCACCGCCTGCTGCCGGCCTTCCTCGCCGCCGCGCAGGCGCAAAATTTCTCCGCCGCCGCCCGCCAGTTGGGCGTCACGCCGGCGGCGGTCAGCAAAAATATCCGCGCTCTGGAAGAGAAGCTGGCGCTGCGGCTGTTTCAGCGCAACACCCACAACGTGCTGCTGACCGACGAGGGCAAAGCGCTGCTGGCGCAGGTGGCGCCGCTGTGGCAGGCGTTGGCGGCGACGCTGGAAAGCGCCGGCGGCGAACGGCAGGCACCGGCCGGGGTGGTGCGCGTCACGATGATCCCCGGCTTCGGCCGCCAGATGCTGATGCCGTTGATCCCGCAATTTCTGGCGCGCTACCCGCAGATCGATCTCGATCTGTCGCTGGACGCCCGGGTGGTGAATCTGGTGGGCGAAGGTTTCGACGTCGGCATAGGCAGCCGGGTCGATCCCGACAGCCGGCTGGTGGCCCGCCCGCTCTACCCGATGCACATGGTGCTGGCGGCGTCGCCCGACTATCTGGCGCGGCGCGGTGAACCGCAAACGCCGCACGATCTGCTGCGGCACGACTGCCTGCTGCACCGCAATCCCAGCAACGGCCGCCACGTCAAATGGCAGTTGCGCCATCAGGGCGAAACGCTGGCGCTGGATCTGAACGGCCGATTGGTGGTGAGCCGCCCGGAAATGTTGCTGGATGCGGCGCTGGCCGGGCTGGGCATCGTCAACCTGGCGCGCTGGTACCTCGAAAAGCACTTCGAGCAGGGCACGCTGCGGCCGGTGCTGGCGGAGTGCTGGCCGCGCCCGGTGCAGCTGTGGCTCTATTACGCCTCGGCGGATCTGCCACCGCGGGTGCGCGTCTGGGTCGATTTTCTGCTGGCGCATTTTCGCGATCGGCCAGTGAGCGATTGATGACTGTTCAGCTTGCGCACGCTCTTCCGTTTTCCTTGTTCTACATCAAAAGAATTTCGCCAATATCTATATATAGTGCATTAAGAATTGCGAACACCTATATATAGTAGTTATCCACAAAATCATCCACACGCCGCCACAGCCCTTGTGCGCTGCGGCTTTGCCCTGTGGATAAGCGAAATTTGACGGTTGCTCGCCACGCCAGGCGGGTATGAACGCTCCCTCGGGGAACAAGGAGTACAACGTGAAACCAGTAGTGATTAAGCGGGACGGTTGCCAGGTACCTTTTGACGAAGCGCGCATCGCGCAGGCCATCGAGCGCGCCGCGCTGGCGGTGGGCGTGGTCGACGCCGACTACTGCGCCACCGTCGCCCGCGTGGTCGCTCAGCGCATGGAGCAGCAGCCGCGCGTCGATATCCACGAGATCCAGCAGGCGGTGGAAAACCAGCTGATGGCCGGCGAATACAAACAGCTGGCGCGCGCCTATATCGAATACCGCCACGATCGCGACGTGGCGCGCGAGCTGCGCGGCCGCCTGAACCAGGAGATTCGCGGCCTGGTCGAGCAGAGCAACCGCGCGCTGCTGAACGAGAACGCCAACAAGGACAGCAAGGTGATCCCCACCCAGCGCGACCTACTGGCGGGCATCGTCGCCAAACACTACGCCAAGCAGCACATCCTGCCGCGCGACGTGGTGCTGGCCCATGAACGCGGCGAAATTCACTACCACGATCTCGACTACTCACCGTTCTTCCCGATGTTCAACTGCATGCTGATCGATCTGAAAGGCATGCTGACCAACGGCTTCAAGATGGGCAACGCCGAGATTGAGCCGCCGAAGTCGATCTCCACCGCCACCGCAGTGACCGCGCAGATCATCGCCCAGGTCGCCAGCCATATCTATGGCGGCACCACCATCAACCGCATCGATGAAATTCTGGCGCCGTTCGTCGACGAGAGCTTCCGTAAACACCTGCAGGTGGCGGAAGCGTGGCAGATCCCGGACGCCAAAGGCTATGCCATGGCGCGCACCGAGAAAGAGTGTTACGACGCCTTCCAGTCGCTGGAGTACGAGGTCAACACCCTGCACACCGCCAATGGCCAGACGCCGTTCGTCACCTTCGGCTTCGGCCTCGGCACCAGCTGGGAGTCGCGCCTGATCCAGCGCTCGATCCTGAAAAACCGCATCGCCGGGCTGGGCAAAAACCGCAAGACCGCCGTGTTCCCAAAACTGGTGTTCGCCATCCGCGACGGCCTCAACCACCAGTACGGCGATCCGAACTACGACATCAAGCAGCTGGCGCTGGAGTGCGCCAGCAAGCGCATGTACCCGGACATTCTCAACTACGATCAGGTGGTGAAGGTCACCGGCTCGTTCAAAACGCCGATGGGCTGCCGCAGCTTCCTCGGCACCTACGAGCAGGACGGCGAACTGGTGCACGACGGCCGCAACAACATCGGCGTCATCAGCCTCAACCTGCCGCGCATCGCGCTGGAGGCGATGGGCGATGAGTCGCGCTTCTGGGCGCTGCTGGATCAGCGCCTGCAGCTGGCGAAAAAGGCCCTGATGACGCGCATCGCCCGGCTGGAAGGCATCAAGGCGCGGGTGGCGCCAATTCTGTACATGGAAGGCGCCTGCGGCGTGCGGCTCAAGGCCGACGATAACATCGCCGACATATTCAAGAACGGCCGCGCCTCGATTTCGCTGGGCTATATCGGCCTGCACGAGACCATCAACGCGCTGTTCGGCGGCGAAAACCACGTGTATGACGACGAAGCGCTGCGCGCCAAAGCGGTGGCGATCGTCGCGCGCCTGCGCGCCGCCGTCGACGCCTGGAAAGACGAGACCGGCTACGGCTTCAGCCTCTACAGCACGCCGAGCGAAAACCTGTGCGATCGCTTCTGCCGGCTGGACACCGCCGATTTCGGCGTGGTGCCGGGCGTCACCGACAAGGGCTATTACACCAACAGCTTCCATCTCGACGTGGAGAAGAAGGTCAATCCGTACGACAAGCTGGACTTCGAAGCGCCCTACCCGCCGTTGGCCAGCGGCGGCTTCATCTGCTACGGCGAATACCCGAACCTGCAGCACAACCTGAAGGCGCTGGAAGACGTGTGGGACTACAGCTACAGCCGCGTGCCTTACTACGGCACCAACACGCCGATCGACGAGTGCTACGAGTGCGGCTTCACCGGTGAATTCTCTTGCACCAGCAAAGGCTTCACCTGCCCGAAATGCGGCAACCACGACTCGGCCAAGGTCTCGGTCACCCGCCGGGTGTGCGGCTATCTCGGCAGCCCCGATGCCCGGCCGTTCAACGCCGGCAAGCAGGAAGAGGTGAAGCGCCGGGTGAAACACCTCGGCAACGGGCAGCTGGGCTGAGAAACGCCGCGCAGCCTATGCAGAAGCCTGTTCATCAGGCGTGATTGTCGCAGCCAGCTTGCCTTCGGCCAGCGCGCACCAACCGCAGCGTACACGCAGTACGTGAGGATTGGCAGCACTGCCCGGAGGCAAAATGGCCAGTAAAATAGCCTGATGGGCAGGCCTCACATGAATTATCACCAGTACTACCCGATTGACGTCGTCAACGGCCCCGGCACCCGCTGCACGCTGTTTGTCGCCGGCTGCGTGCACCAGTGCCCCGGTTGCTACAACAAAAGCACCTGGCGGCTCAACTCCGGCCAGCCGTTTACCCCGGCGCTGGAAGACCGCATCATCACCGATCTGAACGATCCGCGCGTGCCGCGCCAGGGGCTGTCGCTCTCCGGCGGCGATCCGCTGCACCCGGCCAACGTGCCGAGCATATTGCAGTTGGTGAAACGGGTGCGCGCCGAATGCCCCGGCAAGGATATCTGGCTGTGGACCGGCTACCGGCTGGCGGAGCTGGACGCACAGCAAATGCAGGTGGTGGACAGGATCAACGTGCTGATCGACGGCAAGTTCGTGCAGGATTTGAAAGACCCAGCGCTGATTTGGCGCGGCAGCAGCAACCAGGTGGTGCATAGGTTACGATGAGCTGATAGTGCTCATCGCAAGATGTGTTGGCCCAAGTTCAACCGGGTATGGCTACAGTATGGAGCTAAACCTGATCTGATAGGCTGCTTTGTGCCAAAAGCGGACGGCGTTAATCCAGATTCCGTTTATCTGATGTTAAAAAATAAATGTATTATTTTTGTGTTAAATTTATAAATGACTATAATTTCTGAACTTTTGACATATCCGAGGTTATACATGGAACCAATAGTCATCAATCCAATAAGCTATTCAAGATTCAATGCACTCGCTACTTATGCTAGAAACCCACGAGTTAAATCTCATTCTAATGAGTTAGAGTGGTTTGAAACCTCTGACGGGAAAATATTAGGAGTGCTATTGCTAGATACTATCGATAACGAATATGTTGGGATTGCATTCGCTCGAGATCTAAATAAAAAATATCGTTTTATTGGCATTACTAAATTTTACGATAACAGAGCTAAAACAAAGAAATGTTTATTAAACAAAATACGCGAACTACATCCATCCGCTGATGAAAAAGGGGTGCAAGGCGATGAGAATACTAAAACAATGGATTTTTTTATTGATATTGAAAAGAGAAATATCAACCCCGACTTTATGTTAGTAAAGGACTCACCAGCATACTCAGCGGCCAAAAACATTATAGAACCGTTAATGAGATGGTATACTGATATAGATGGTAATTTTGTAGAGCAATTTCAAACAACTGGGTTTAATCAAAGGATCTGGGAAGTACTTCTTTACTGTATATTTACTGAAAATGACTGTGTTTTTGATACTTCATTCAATGCTCCAGATTTTAATTTATCCTATATAAATGGATTCAACAGCATACCATTCTCAATCGAGGCGACTACTGTCAATAAACCGGTAGATCGTACAGGTCAACCAATCCCAATGCCAGAAGTAAACAGAGAAAACATAGATGAATACAATAATCTTTTGGTAAATTACTTTCCAACTCGATATTCTGGCCCTTTGCTTGCAAAACTAAAAAAGAAATATTGGGAGCAAGAGCATGTTTCTGGAAGACCATTTGCAATCGCTATAGCTGATTGTCAATTCAAAGGTGCTGGTAATGTTAGTCATGACGCATTGCCATTATACCTTTATGGTTTTCAACAAAAAGTTACATCCAATGGTGTTGAACAACGTGAAAATATTGGTCATCATATCTGGGGAACAAAAGAAGTTCCATCGGGTTTTTTTGAGTTAGAAGGGGCTGAAAATATTAGCGCAATATTCTTTTCCCCATCGAATGATATTGACAAATTTAACCGGATGGGATTGAAAGATGGTTTTAATGACAATAATTATAAAATCAGACGCACAGTAAAGTCGCCTAATATTCACACTTGGGAATTTGAACTCATTACAAAAATAGTTCCGACCCCAGAATATATCGAGACTTGGGATGAAGGTTTTGTCGTTTATCATAACCCTAATGCTTTATACCCTTTCCCAATAGATATATTACCAAATGCAACTCATTATCATGTAATTGATGGTAGACTAGTGGTGGAATTTAATACTCCCCCTATAACAGAAGACACGTCAGAAATTATAATATGAAAATGCTTTAATTTTTCATGAGCGTCCGCTTCTCGCTCACAGCGGACCTTTAGCTCCATTAGCTTGCCCACTCTGTGCCAGAAGCGGACATCGCGGACGTTATGGCACGTTAGGTCAGATATCTAAAAGCGCATAGTCCACTTAGGTGAGAGATTTACAGCAGAACTCCTTGCTTGAGGCTGTTGCTGTTCCAACGATCTAAAAATCGAGAATGTCGTTTGCTCTCAACCCAAGCCACCTTTCTAGATGCCTAAGCAGCACTCGCAGGGCTTCTTCGTGCTCAGGGAACTGGTCAGGATTAATCGAGTCAATCCTAGCCTTAGCAACATCAATACCGATAAAATCGTCAATTGTTTCTTTGTTGAAACTATTGTGGGGCGTAGAGACCCTATCACCATACGTGTGGCTTGTACCACGGCTCATCAAGCGTGTGACCATGGTTGCGAAGCCCTGGTCGGTTTGAATTGCATTCATCATCCACTCTCGTGGTTCGTCCATTGAATCGGTATAGTTTTTCCAGCGATAGAGCAGGTATATGAGATCCGGTTCAGCAATCAGCGCATCGCCGTCTGCTGCGTGGATCCTTATCAACCGTAGCCATTCAGTCTTCATTGCCACAACGGTGTTAAGATCTAACGCTGGCTCGAACGCTCTACTCTCGCCCTCATTCCGATCGGTGGGATCGGTGGGATCGCTGAGATGAATCAGGATTGAGGCAACGGATAGCGCTTCACTTTTACGGAGTGCTTCAAGAGCCAAACCGCCTCGAACATCCTCAGGAATCCGCTTCAGGTACCAACTTGTTGCACGCCATGCTGCCACATATGACGAATTGAAGGTGCCGCTGTTCTTGCCTGCAAGTTTTTCAGCGAGTCCGAACATCCCCGGGAGCAGAACAGCAGCGTTCTCGGTCGGTAATCGGTCGACGGATTCGTCGAGCCTCGCAACGAGCGAATTCAGCAGGCCGTCAGCTTCGACGGCAGCGATTGCCGCAGAGAGCTCGTCCTCTGTCGCTGTAGCATCGAGAAAGTCAACGAAGCGGCGCTCAGATATTTCTCCGACTGTCGTCTGGAGTTCGAAGTAACGTGGGAAGTATCGCGATGTGCACACTCGTTTCTCCGTTAACCACTGACGATGAAAACCGTCTGCATAATTCATCCCCCCATATGCCCATTCGAGGGGAGGGAATAAGTCTTTAAGCGCGTCACGAACAATATCACGGCGCTGCTCCGACACAATCTCAAGAAGTACCTTCGCTGATTCCTGGTCTATCTTCCGTCGGCTATCACGGGAGTAGCGCCCTTCCTGGAGAACCAATCCTCGCTCACGGAACAGTGCATCATGGAGGTCTGGCTCAAAGACCCTGAGTGTCTCCAGAAGCAGAAAATCAACAATGTTCACCTCGAATACGTTGCCGACCACATGCAGTGGCATATGTATAGCAATGGACGAGATGAGACGGCGAGCGTCGCGTATATTGCGAAGCATAGGCTGGATGCAGCCAATGAAAGCGTTACCCCAACGTCTCTGAGAGAACCCGTTGGCCTCAGTCGCGTAGGGACCCGCTATTTCAGAGAGTTCCTCCTCGAACATACGATGCACGAAAGATGTCGGTACGGCCGGTAAATCAAAGCTAGTCTGCACGACCTTTTCAAGGAAGGCTCGGCCGTCGTTGTCGGCAACCGGATCTAATGCTCGTTCTACGATACTGGGCTGGAACAGGAGCACAAAAACAATATTCGGTAGATTAGCATTCGCTTTTACCTGCCGAAGCAGCATCCTGATCTGCTCAGGCTCGAGCCGGTCGATGTCGTCAACGAAGACAACCAGCGGCCGGTCAAGTTCGCGAAGACGAGCTTCAAGCGCTCTACGTACCTTGTCGAGAGACTCGCCGCTATGGTCACGCCCGAGATGCGATAGTACGCGTCCGAGAAGAGGTACTCCGACCGAGAGAAAAGCGAGAACAGCCGCGACCTTTGCGACCGTCGGAAGGTCGTATCCAATTGCCGACGCGATCGCTATAACCGAGGCATTTGTTAGCACCGTCGAGATTAGAAGGCCTGAACTCCCAGCCTCTTTAAGAGGTTTACTGACCCCGGTAAGGATCGCGCCGTAGCGTCGCAGTGCTTCGGCACGGTCGAGTGCTGCTTTCGAATGCTCGCCTCCCAAGCGATCTGCTATCTGGCCAAATAGCGCGCGAGCGATTGCGTCGCCATCCCCCCATTGCCAGGGGTTAAAGTCGAGCCAGTCCGCTCCGCTGCTCTTGGCATCGAGCCGTTCGGTGATGAGGTTTTTCAGTGATGATTTGCCAAAGCCCCATCCCCCACGAATAGCGAACACACGCCCTTCGCGCAAACTAAGCTCCGAAAGTACGTCGGCTATGCGAACCGCGAATTCAGCCCTTCTAAGGCGATCTTCGGATGCTGTCCGAATCGGAGCTTCAGCCCCAATCCCTCTGTCCGGCCGCTCGTTCCTTACGGCATCAGCATTAGGCTTAGCGCGACGACGAGCGCGCCATGCCGCCAGACGGAACAACAGCTTATTCATCGCACACCATCTCCCAAGGATGCAGGTATTAATCGTCCTATTGCTAGAAGCTTCACTGGTTGAACTTTGTCTACGCCAGCTAACTGAAGATAGCTCGCTGCTGCAATTGCAAGCCAGTATAGCGGTTTTGTCTTCTCAACATGAATGGAGATCGGGCAACTACATCAACTAAGCGAGAATACTAAGGAGAAGCTGGCAAGTGTAAGTTAGCACCAGTGACCTACTCTCTATAGCTCAAGATACTTCAATGTAAGTATGCATTCCGAACTTCCGCTTCTCGTTCAAAGCTGCCCACCTGTTCTACCTTTAGAACCTGCCACCCCAGCCCTGAACCAACCCCCTCCCCCCCTCACCGATAACGCTCCCGGATCTTCGCTTTGAATATAGCCATTCGTTTTTCTACCTCCGAATGGCTGAGATAAACCGCGGTGCCGTTTCTTAAGCGTTCAAGGGCGGCATCCACCCTTTCACGCAACGCTTGCTCCAGCAACATCGCCTCTACGTCCATTTCAAGTTTATTCCGCTGTTCCATTTCCATCTCCTCCATTGAGACAGCATCAGGCCACACATCAGCAGCGGCAAGTTACACCAACCCCATCCCCACCACGCCGGTCAGCACGCCGCACAGCGCCACCAGCGCCGCCGTCAGGCGCAGCGCCCGGGCGGAGAAGGCTTTGTTGAGCATCAGCAGCGAAGGTAGGCTGACCGCCGGCAGGGTCATCAGCAGCGCCAGCGCCGGGCCGGCGCCCATGCCCGCCAGCATCATGGTCTGTACGATCGGGATTTCCGCCGCGGTGGGGATAACAAACAGGCAGCCGACGATCGCCAGGCCGATGATCCACAGCAGGCTATTGTCGACGGCGCCGTCGGCGTGCGGGAACAGCCAGACCCGCGCCGCGCCCAGCGCCAGCACCGCCAGCACGTAGATCGGGATGGTTGACCAAAACAGCGCCCACAGCGCTTTGCCCCAGCGGGCGAGAAACGGCCGCTCGTCGCTCTGCGCCGTCATCAGCGGCGGCTGCGGCGCGGCGGGCTGCGGATCGTTGGCGGTCACGCGCTGCACCAGCCAAGCGATGCCCAGCACCATCACCACGCCCGCCACCAGGCGGATGGCGGCGAACGGCCAACCGAGCACAAATCCCATAAACACCAACGTCGCCGGGTTCAATACCGGGTTGGCGAGCCAAAAAGCCAGCGCGGCGCCGCTGGACACCGACTGGCGGCGCATGCCGGCGGCGACCGGTGCGGCGCAGCAGGTACACATCATGCCCGGCAGCGCGATCAGCGCCCCCAGCACGGTGCCGGAAAAACGCCGGTGGCCGAGCGTGCGCGCCAGCCAGTCGCGCGGGATCAGCACCTGCACCAGCGAACCTAACAGCACCCCGAGCAGCGCGGCCTTCCACACCGCGGTGAAGTAGACCAGCGCGTACTGCCAGGCCGCCAGCCAGGGGCTCGCGGCGCCATCGGCCAGGATCGATTTGCCGATCGAGTGGCTGTCCGCCGCCACGAAGGCCTTGCCGTAGTAAGGCTGCCATTTGACGTAGTAGAGGCCGACGGCCACCACCAGCAGAAACAGGATCGGTTTCCACAGCGGCCAGGCGCGTGGGGCGGGTTCAGGGGCGTTCAGAGGTTGCGGCATGGTAGCGGCCAGAGTCAGTCAACAGTGGCGCCAGCATAGCGCGCCGCCGCCGCCCGTGCACGCCCGGGCTGTCCTAAATAGTTCATCTGTTCGCCACCGATGCGTAACGCGATTGTCATCTGCGCCCGGCACCATGATGCCAACTTGAAAACCACAGGGTAGACGCACGATGAAACGCACCGCTTCCGCCTTCATCGCACAGCCATCGGTATGACGAGGTTTTTATTATGATGGAGTTATCTAGACATCCGACCACTTACCCCACCCGCTATCAGCAGATCGCCGCGCAGCTGGAACAGGAGCTGCGCACGCAGTACCGCTGCGGCGACTACCTGCCTTCGGAACAGCAGCTGGCCGAACGTTACCAGGTCAATCGCCACACCCTGCGCCGCGCGGTGGATCAGCTGGTAGAGCGCGGCTGGCTGCAGCGCCGCCACGGCGTCGGCATTCTGGTGCTGATGCGGCCTTACGACTACCCGCTGCACGCCAATACCCGCTTCAGCCAGAACCTGTTCGAGCAGGGCAGCCACCCCACCAGTGAGCGCTTACTCGCTGTCTTGCGCCCGTGCAACGGGCATGTCGCCAGCGCACTCTCGCGTGAAGAAGGCGAAATGGTGATCCACCTGCGCACCCTGCGCCGGGTCAACGGCGTGCCGATGAGCGTGATCGACCATTATCTGCCCGATCTGGACTGGTGGCCGGCGCTGCAGCAGTTCCACAGCGGTTCGCTGCACCAGTTTATCGAACAGCACCTCCAGCAGCCGCTGACCCGTCGCCAGACGCGCATCAGCGCGCGCCGCGCGCAGGCCAAAGAGAGCCGGCTGCTGGAAATCGCCACCCACGCGCCGCTGCTGTGCGTGCGCACCCTTAACGTCCGTAGCGGCGGCGAAGACGTGGCGGAATACTCCGTCAGCCTGGCCCGCGCCGACATGATTGAACTGACGATGGAGCACTGAATGCAAGCCTTAGAGTCGAGACAACGCTGGATGTCGGTGCTGGCGCACAGCCGGCCCGAGCAACTGCGCAGCCACTGGCAGGCGCTGAACCTCAGCCCGGGTTACCGCAGCATCCGCGCGCCGGAGATCGGCCTGGCCCAGCTGCAGGGGCGCATGGGCGCCACCGGCCGCCGCTTCGTGCTGGGGGACATGACGGTCACCCGCGCGGTGGTGCAGCTGGACAACGGCGGCTACGGCTACAGCTATATCGCCGGGCGCGACAAGGCGCACGCCGAGCTGTGTGCGCTGGCCGATGCGCTGCTGCAACAGCCGGAACACGGCGAGCGCCTGCAACAACAGCTGATCGCGCCGCTGGCCGCGCTGCAGCACGAACAGCGCCAGCTGCGCGCCCGGGCGATCGCCGCCAGCCGGGTGGACTTCTTTACGCTGGTGCGAGGGGATTAAGCCATGAGTTTATTGACCGGTTTTGAGCAACCGATAGACCAATCGCAGCACGCTTTTCGTTTGATTCTTAAAGCTTTGAGCGAACCGGGCCACCGGGTGACGCTGCCGAACGGCCCGGCCTGGGCACCGCTGAACGCCGCCAGCACCGCCGCGCTGCTGACGCTGGCCGATCAGGAAACACCGCTGCAGCTGTGCGCGGCGCTTAAAAGTGAGCAAGTGCTAACAAACATTCGTTTTCACAGCGGCGCGCCGCTGGCCGCCACGGCGCAAGAGGTCTGTTTTGCCCTGTTCGATGAGCAGCTGCAGGCCGCCGATCTGCAGGCGTTGCCGCACGGCACGGAAATCTCACCGGAGTTTGGCGCCACGGTCATCGTGCAGCTCGGCGAGCTGGAGAACGGCGCCGCGCTGCGCCTGACCGGCCCCGGCATCGAGAGCCAACGCCTGATCGCGCCACGCCTGCCGCCGGCGCTGCTGGATTACCTGGTCAACCGCCCGCAGCGCTTCCCGCTGGGGCTGGATATTTTGCTGACCTGCGGCGATCGCCTGCTGGCGATCCCGCGGACCACCCGCGTGGAGGTGTGCTGATGTACGTAGCGGTAAAAGGGGGCGAAAAAGCCATTGAGGCCGCCCATCAGCTGCAGGAACAGCTGCGGCGCGGCGACGACGCGCTGCCGGCGATCGGCGCGGAACAAATCGAACAGCAGCTGGGGCTGGCGGTGGATCGGGTGATGACCGAAGGCGGCATCTACGATCGCGAGCTGGCGGCGCTGGCCATCAAACAGGCCAGCGGCGATCTGGTGGAGGCGATCTTCCTGCTGCGCGCCTATCGCACCACCCTGCCGCGCCTGGCGGTCAGCGAGCCGCTGGCCAGCGAAAACATGCGGCTGGAGCGGCGCATCTCGGCGGTTTACAAGGACTTGCCCGGCGGACAGGTGCTGGGGCCGACCTACGACTACACCCACCGGCTGCTGGACTTCGCGCTGCTGGCGGAAGGCGAGGCGCCGCGTGCGCCGCAGGCCGACGAACCGCTGCCGGACAACTGCAGCCACGTGTTCGATCTGTTGTGTCGCCAACAGCTGGCGCGGGAGGAACAGGACGACGGCAGTACGCCGGACGACATCACCCGCAACCCGCCGGTTTACCCCTGCTCGCGCTCGGCGCGCCTGCAGCAGCTGGTGCGCGGCGACGAAGGTTTTCTGCTGGCGCTCGGCTACGCCACCCAGCGCGGCTACGGCCGCAACCACCCGTTCGCCGGCGAGATCCGCACCGGCCACGTTTCGGTGGAGATCGTGCCTGAAGAGCTCGGTTTCGCCATCGATATCGGCGAAATCCTGCTGACCGAGTGCGAAATGGTCAACGGCTTCATCGATCCGCAGGACCACCCGCCGCACTTCACCCGCGGTTACGGGCTGGTGTTCGGCCGCGCCGAACGCAAGGCGATGGCGATGGCGCTGGTGGACCGCGCATTGCAAAGCCCCGACTACGGCGAAGGCGTCGCCGGCCCGGCGCAGGACGAAGAGTTCGTGCTGGCCCACGCCGACAACGTCGAGGCCGCCGGGTTCGTCTCCCATCTCAAGCTGCCGCACTACGTCGACTTCCAGGCCGAACTGGAACTGCTCAAGCGGCTGCGACAGGAATACAGCGAGCGTCAGGAGGCCCGCGATGAGTGAAGTATTGACCGGCTATAACCTCGGCTATCTGGACGAGCAGACCAAGCGCATGATCCGCCGCGCCATCCTCAAGGCGGTGGCGATCCCCGGCTATCAGGTGCCGTTCGGCGGCCGCGAGATGCCGATGCCCTACGGCTGGGGCACCGGCGGCATTCAGCTCACCGCCAGCGTTATCGGCCGCGCCGACGTGCTGAAGGTGATCGACCAGGGCGCCGACGACACCACCAACGCGGTGTCGATCCGCCGCTTCTTCCAGCGTGTCGCCGGGGTGGAAACCACCGAGCGCACGCCGGAGGCCACGCTGATCCAGACCCGTCACCGCATTCCGGAAACCGCACTGCGCGAAGACCAGATCCTGATCTATCAGGTGCCGATCCCGGAGCCGCTGCGCTTTATCGAACCGCGCGAAACCGAGACCCGCAAGATGCACGCGCTGGAGGAGTACGGCGTGATGCAGGTGAAGCTGTATGAAGACATCGCGCGCTACGGCCATATCGCCACCACCTACGCCTACCCGGTGAAGGTCAACGATCGCTACGTGATGGATCCGTCGCCGATCCCGAAATTCGACAACCCGAAAATGCACATGATGCCGGCGCTGCAGCTGTTCGGCGCCGGGCGCGAGAAACGCATCTACGCCCTGCCGCCGTTCACCAAGGTGGAGAGCCTGGACTTCGACGACCACCCGTTTAGCGTGCAGCAGTGGGACGAACCCTGCGCGCTGTGCGGTTCGCGCCACAGCTACCTGGACGAGGTGGTGCTCGACGATCGGGGCAACCGCATGTTCGTCTGTTCGGACACCGACTACTGCCGGCAGCAGCTGGCGCAATCTTCGCAAGAGGCGCAGCACTGATGACTTCCACCCCTTTGAGCACCACCCCGCTGCTGTCGGTGAACCGGCTCACCCACCTGTACGCCCCCGGCAAGGGCTTCAGCGACGTGTCGTTCGACATCTACCCCGGCGAAGTGCTGGGCATCGTCGGCGAATCCGGCTCCGGCAAAACCACGCTGCTGAAATCGATCTCGGCGCGGCTGGCACCGCAGCGCGGGCAGATCCTTTACCGCCCGCAGGCGGGCCAGGAACAGGATCTGTACGCCATGGCGGAGAGCGATCGCCGCCGCCTGCTGCGCACCGACTGGGGCGTAGTGCACCAACACCCGCTCGACGGGCTGCGGCCGCAGGTCTCCGCCGGCGGCAACATCGGCGAACGGCTGATGGCCATCGGCCAGCGCCACTATGGCGACATTCGCCGCCAGGCCGGCCAGTGGCTGGAAGACGTCGAAATCCCGCTGTCGCGCCTCGACGATCTGCCGACCACCTTCTCCGGCGGCATGCAGCAGCGGCTGCAGATCGCCCGCAATCTGGTGACCCACCCCAAGCTGGTGTTTATGGATGAGCCGACCGGCGGACTGGACGTGTCGGTGCAGGCGCGCCTGCTCGATCTGCTGCGCAACCTGGTGGTGGAAATGCAGCTGGCGGCGGTGATCGTCACCCACGATCTCGGCGTAGCGCGGCTGCTGGCCCACCGCCTGCTGGTGATGAAACAGGGCGAAGTGGTGGAGAGCGGCCTGACCGACCGGGTGCTGGACGATCCGCACCACCCCTACACCCAGCTGCTGGTTTCTTCGGTGCTGTCGTAACCCAAGGCGATAACAGATGACTATGCAAATCCGAGTTGAACATCTCAGTAAAACCTTTGTGCTGCACCAGCAGTACGGCACCCGCCTGCCGGTGCTGCACGACGCCAACCTGACGGTCCACGGCGGCGAATGCGTGGTGCTGCACGGCCACTCCGGCAGCGGCAAATCCACCCTGCTGCGCTCGCTGTACGCCAACTACCTGCCGGACAGCGGCCATATCTGGATCAACCACCAGGGCGACTGGCTGGACATGGTCAGCGCCGATGCGCGTCAAATTCTGGCGGTGCGCCGCCATACGCTGGGCTGGGTCAGCCAGTTCCTGCGGGTGATCCCGCGCATCAGCGCGCTGGAGGTGGTGATGCAGCCGCTGCTGGAACAGGGCGTCGAGCGCGCCGAGTGCCGTGACCGCGCCGAAGCGCTGCTCGCAGCGCTCAACGTGCCGCCGCGCCTGTGGCCGCTGGCGCCGTCCACCTTCTCCGGCGGCGAACAGCAGCGGGTGAACATCGCGCGCGGCTTTATCGTCGATTACCCCATTCTGTTGCTGGACGAACCGACCGCCTCGCTCGACAGCCGCAACAGCGCGGCGGTGGTGCAGCTTATCGAACGCGCCAAGGCGCGCGGCGCGGCGATCGTCGGCATTTTTCACGATGAAGGCGTCCGCCAACAGGTCGCCGACCGGCTTTATGACATGCAGGCGCCGCAGGCGCTGGAGGCCCTCTGATGATCGTCAATAACGTTAAGCTGGTGCTGGATGACCAGGTGGTGCAAGGCTCGCTGGAGATGCAGGACGGCGTGATCCGCAGCTTCGCCGACGGCCCGAGCCGGCTGCCGCAGGCGCTGGACGGCGACGGCGGCTGGCTGCTGCCGGGGCTGATCGAGCTGCATACCGACAACCTGGACAAGTTCTTCACCCCGCGCCCGAACGTCGACTGGCCGGCCCATTCGGCGATGAGCAGCCACGACGCGCTGATGGTGGCCAACGGCATCACCACGGTATTGGACGCGGTGGCGATCGGCGACGTACGCGACGGCGGCCACCGGCTGGAAAACCTGCAGAAGATGATCGACGCGGTGATCCACAGCCAGCGCGCCGGGGTGAACCGCGCCGAGCACCGGCTGCACCTGCGCTGCGAGCTGCCGCACGAGAGCACCCTGCCGCTGTTCGAACAGCTGATGGACAAGCCGGGCGTGTCGCTGGTGTCGCTGATGGACCACTCGCCGGGCCAGCGCCAGTTCGCCTCGCGCGAAAAATACCGCGAATATTATCAGGGCAAATATCACCTCAACGACCAGCAGATGAGCGAGTACGAGGAGCAGCAGGTCGCCCTGTCCGCCCGCTGGGCCGCGCCGAACCGCGAGGCGATCGCCGCCCATTGCCGCGCGCGCCGCATCTCGCTGGCCAGCCATGACGACGCCACCGCCGCGCACGTGGCCGAGTCCTGCGCGCTGGGCAGCGCCATCGCCGAGTTCCCCACCACCGAGGCGGCCGCCCGCGCCTCGCACCAGCAGGGCCTGCAGGTGCTGATGGGCGCGCCGAACATCGTGCGCGGCGGCTCCCACTCCGGCAACGTGGCGGCGCACCATCTGGCGGCGCTGGGGGTGCTGGATATCCTCTCTTCCGATTATTACCCGGCCAGCCTGCTGGACGCGGCGTTTCGCCTCGCGGCGGACGAACGCAACGCCTACGATCTGCCCCAGGCGGTGCGCATGATCACCCGCAACCCGGCGCGGGCGCTGGATCTGCAGGATCGCGGCACCCTCGCCGAAGGGCTGCGGGCGGATCTGGTGCTGGCGCGGCCGCACGGTGAGCACGTTTACGTGCAGAACGTGTGGCGTCAGGGCAGGCAGGTGTTCTGATGGCGCGGCTCATCTACCTGATGGGGCCTTCCGGCGCAGGCAAGGACAGCCTGCTGGCCGCGCTGCGGGCCGACGCCGACCGCGCGCCGCTGGTGGCGCACCGTTACATCACCCGGCCGGCGGACGCCGGCTGCGAGAATCACATCGCGCTGAGCGAACCGGAATTTCTGCGCCGCCGCGCCAAGGGGCTGTTCGCGCTCGACTGGCAGGCCCACCAGCAGCGCTACGCGTTCGGGATCGAAGTGGATCTTTGGCTGCTGCAGGGGATCGACGTGGCGGTCAACGGTTCGCGCGCCCACCTGCCGCAGGCGCAGCAGCGCTATGGCGCGCAGCTGCTGCCGGTGTGCCTGCAGGTCAGCGCCGCTATCCTGCGCCGCCGCCTGCAGGATCGCGGACGAGAAAGCGCCGAACAGATCGAGCAGCGCCTGGCGCGGGCGGCGGAATATCAGCAGAGTCTGCCCGCCGGCTGCCGGGTGCTGCACAACGACGGCCCACTCGACGACACCCTGGCGGCGCTGCTGGCGCTGCTGCCTACCGCCACCCGACAAGCTCAGGACGCGACGCCATGAACGACTTTGCCCAGCCGAAAATCGGCGACAACGTGACCCTTAACCGCACCCGGCTCGGCCAATATGTGCATCTGGCCGACGATGCGATCCTGGAAGAGGTGGAGATGGGGGACTACTCCTACACCGCCGGGCACAACCAGATCTTTTACGCCACTATAGGCAAGTTCGTCTCCATCGCCTCCTATGCGCGCATCAATCCCGGCAACCACCCGACCTATCAGCGCGTCGCGCAGCACCACTTCACCTACCGCGCCGCCGAATACGGGCTGGGGGAAGACGACGCGGCGTTCTTCGACTGGCGGCGCGAGCACCACGTCACCGTCGGCCACGACGTGTGGATCGGCCATAACGCCATCCTGATGCCGGGCGTCAGCATCGGCAACGGCGCGGTGATCGGCAGCGCGGCGGTGGTCACCAAGGACGTGGAGCCCTACAGCATCGTCGCCGGCGTGGCGGCCAAGAAGATCGGCATGCGCTTTGACGACGCGCTGATAGAACGCATCGAACGCAGCCAGTGGTGGCACTGGGATCACGCCACGCTGCAGGCGCGGCTGGCGGATTTTCGCGACATCAACCGCTTTGCCCAGAAGTACCTTTAACGGAGGGGAGCGATGCAACTGACCTTTCTCGGCACCGGCGGCGCGCAGCAGGTGCCGGTGTTCGGCTGCGACTGCCTGATCTGCCAACGGGCGCGGCGCGAACCGGCATTTCGGCGGCGAGCGTGCAGCGCCATGCTTAACTATCAGGGGGAAACGACCTTATTGGATGCGGGATTGCCGGCTTTGGAGCGGCGATTTTCGGCGGGGCAAATTCAACGTTTTTTACTGACACATTACCACATGGATCACGTTCAGGGGTTATTTCCTTTGCGTTGGGGGTGCGGAAATTCCATTCCGGTGTATGGCCCGCCGGATGAACAGGGCTGCGATGACCTGTTCAAACACCCCGGCATTCTGGCGTTTCAGCCGCCGCTGGCGCCCTTTGCCACCGTCGAGCTGGGCGGCATGCGCATCACTCCGCTGCCGCTGCAACACTCCAAACTGACCCACGGCTATCTGATCCAGGCGGCGGGCGCTGCGCTGGCCTACCTGACCGACACCGTCGGCCTGCCGCCGGCCACCGCCGACTATCTGCAAAACGTGGCGCTGGATCTGCTGGTGCTCGATTGCAGCCTGCCGCCTCAGCCGCAGGCGCCGCGCAACCACAACGACCTGACCCGCGCGCAGGAGACGCAGCGGTTGCTGCAGCCCAAACGCACGCTGCTGACGCACATCAGCCATCATCTCGATCTGTGGCTGCTGGACAACGAACTGCCCGCCGGGCTGGAGCTGGCGTTCGATCACCTCAGCGTCAGCCTCGGTAGCAGTGCAGCCGATCCGACTCCAGCACCCTGACCCCTTCGCCCGGCGTGAACGCCTGTTGCAGCAGCGTATGCGCCACGTCTTTGGCGGAGACGGCGCGCCATTTACCGGGCAGCAGCCTGAACAGCGGCAGCGTGAGACGCTCCATCAGGCGCGGCGCGTGGCGATTCCCCACCAGCATGGAAGGCCGCACCAGCGTCAGGCGCGGCCAGTGCTGTTCGCGCAGCGCCTGCTCCATCTCGCCTTTGGTGCGGTTATACAGGAAGGTGGAATCCGCGTTGGCACCCAACGCGCTCACCACCAGGCAGTGCTGCGCCCCCAAGCGGCGGCCGGTCAGCGCGCTCTCCACCACCAGTTGATAATCGACGTAGCGGAAGGCATCGGCGCTGCCCGCCGCCCGGCGGGTGGTGCCCAGGCAGCAGAACACCAGATCAACCGGTTGCTGTAGGCTACTCAGCAACTCGAACAGCGCATCGCCGATCGGATTGGTCAGCTTGCCGTGCGGTGGCAGCGGCGTGCGCGTCGGCGCCACGATGGCCGTTATCTGCGGATCGCTTTGCAACAACTGCAACAACTCGCGCCCCACCAGCCCGGTTGCGCCGACTAACAGTGCTCGCGCCATGCAATCTCCCGTTGTAATCAATACGTCGACTTAAAGTATAGACCGCGCCCAATGCAGCTTCTTGCCGAAGCCGAGGGTGTTGTCGGTCATCTTCACCTCGTGCAGATCCAGCCGCCAAACCGAGGCCTTCATCGCCCTGGCGATCGGGAAGCGCTTGCAGTAACGCGTGCGCGCCGCCTCGGCTTCTTCGCCGCTCAGCAGCACCGCCTCGGCGCGGTACTGCACGCCGCGGATCAGCGCGATGCTTTTCGGCTTCGGCGCGATGGTGCCGACCACCCGGCCGTTGTTCAGCATCAGCCCGCCGTGGCGGGTGTGCGGTTCGGTCATCAGCCACAGCGCCATCATCGCGGCGTCGAACACGTAAAAACAGTTGGCGCACCACATGTCGAGACCGTCGCCGGCGCACAGCGTCAACACGTGCTGTTTGCCGATGAAATCCGCAATCTGCTGCCGTTGTTCTGGGGTATTCAAGGTTACTCGCCTCCCTGTTCACTCACTTCATCTTACCCTGCGTTGTTGAGGCGAGTCACAAATAACGATAATCATCAAAAACTAAAAATGAATATAAAAACACAATAAATGCATTTTTATCAATTTAAGCCCAAAGCGGCTTTATAACATAAAAAATACAAGACGGATTTATTTGATCGTTATGCAACCGGTTAATCGAGCGATTTTATTGTTCCCATCCTGATGGTACGTAAATTTAGTGCCCCCGTCCGGAGCCGATTATCAATTCGTTTACATGCCCGCTAGCCCGCCAGAACGCTGTTTATGCAACTCATTGCATAACAGGTGAATAGTTATTTATAAATACCGGCATTTATGTGACTACCATCACGATTTTTAGCCCACCTTGCGTTAAAATAGCGCCATCTTTTCACTCAGCAAGGTGGATTAGAAAATGGAAAACAATAACCGCAAAATGGCGCATATCAGGCGCACAACCCATATTATGATGATGGCTCATCGCAGCTGCTTTAGCTTCGCATTCTTCAACTACAGATAACCCTCCCCCCTCGCTCTTACGCCGTTAATAAGAGTGTCATTGCGTTTTTATTTATTCTCCGCACGCCGGTGATAATACCTCTTTCTCGCTAACCGGGAAGGACACGCAATTCATTCTTAATTTCGGCCAAGCGCATCCAAGCTAAATAAAACAGCGAACACAGTTAATGCCTTTCGGCATCACTGGGTTCTCGCACACTTTTATTTTCGTGAAGGCGTTAGCGGCAAATGGAATTATTTGCCGGCGGACGGCCTTTGCCTGAAGAATGAGAAAAATGAAAAAATTAAAAATTGCCGCCAACACCCAAACCCTCGGCTGCTTTGAAACTGAACGCGACATCGTCGACGTGCATCACAGCGATTTCAATGACGTCGCCGCCATCGTGCTGTCGGTAGATGATGTCACGCAAGGTATGTTGGCGCGCATCGAAGAACACGGCCTGAACATTCCGCTGTTCGTCGCTGTCTGCTGCGAAGAAGAGCTGGATAACGCCGTATTGCCGGCGCTGCACGGCGTGTTTGAGCTGTGCGGCAAGAATACCCAGTTCTACGGCAAACAGCTGGAGGCCGCCGCCGCCAAATATGAGAGCGAGCTGCTGCCGCCGTTCTTCAACACGCTGACGCAGTATGTGGAAATGGGCAACGCCACCTTCGCCTGCCCCGGCCACCAGGGCGGCGAGTTCTTCCGCAAACACCCGGCGGGCCGCCAGTTCTTTGACTTCTACGGCGAAACGCTTTTCCGCTCCGACATGTGCAACGCCGACGTCAAACTGGGCGATCTGTTGATCCACGAAGGCGCGCCTTGCGCCGCTCAGCAGCACGCCGCCAAGGTGTTCAACGCCGACAAGACCTACTTCGTGCTCAACGGCACCTCGGCCTCGAACAAGGTGGCGACCAACGCCCTGCTGACGCGCGGCGACCTGGTACTGTTCGACCGCAACAACCATAAATCCAACCACCACGGCGCGTTGATCCAGGCCGGCGCTACGCCGGTTTACCTGGAAACCGCCCGCAACCCGTTCGGCTTTATCGGCGGCATCGACGCGCACTGCTTCGACGAAGGCTACCTGCGCCAACAGATCCGCGAAGTGGCGCCGGAACGCGCCAACGAAGCCCGCCCGTTCCGCCTGGCGATCATCCAGCTCGGCACCTACGACGGCACCATCTACAACGCCCGCCAGGTGGTCGACAAGATTGGCCACCTGTGCGACTACATCCTGTTCGACTCCGCCTGGGTGGGCTATGAGCAGTTCATTCCGATGATGAAAGACTGCTCGCCGCTGCTGCTGGAACTGAACGAGAACGATCCCGGCATCATCGTCACCCAGTCGGTGCACAAACAGCAGGCCGGCTTCTCGCAAACCTCGCAGATCCACAAAAAAGACAGGCACATCAAGGGCCAGAGCCGCTACTGCAACCACAAGCGCTTCAACAACGCCTTTATGCTGCACGCCTCCACCAGCCCGTTCTATCCGCTGTTCGCCGCGCTGGACGTCAACGCCAAGATGCACGAGGGCAAAAGCGGCCAGCGCCTGTGGCAGGAGTGCGTGCGCGTGGGGATCGAAGCGCGCAAAATGCTGCTGGACACCTGCACGATGATCAAACCCTTCGTGCCGGATCAGATCGACGGCAAACCGTGGCAGGCCTATGACACCGCGGCGATGGCCAACGATCTGCGCTTCTTCAACTTCGTGCCCGGCGAGAAATGGCACGCCTTCGAGGGCTATGCCGAATCGCAGTACTTCGTCGATCCGTGCAAACTGCTGCTCACCACGCCGGGCATCGATACCGCGACCGGCAGCTACAGCGAATTCGGCATCCCGGCGACCATTCTGGCCAACTACCTGCGTGAAAACGGCATCGTGCCGGAAAAATGCGATCTCAACTCGATCCTGTTCCTGCTGACGCCGGCGGAAGACATCGCCAAGATGCAGCATCTGGTGGCCCTGATCGCCCGCTTCGAGAAGCACATCGAGCAGAACTCCCTGCTCAGCGAGGTGCTGCCTGCGGTCTATAAAAACCACCAGCAGCGCTACAAAAACTACACCATCCGCCAGCTGTGCCAGGAAATGCACGACCTTTACGTCAGCTACGACGTTAAAGAGCTGCAAAAAGAGATGTTCCGCAAAAGTTATTTCCCGCGCGTGGTGATGAATCCGCAGGACGCCAATACCGAGTTCGTGCGCGGCAATGTGGAATTGGTCTCGCTGGCTAAAGCCGAGGGCCGCATCGCCGCCGAAGGCGCCCTGCCTTACCCGCCTGGCGTGCTGTGCGTCGTGCCCGGTGAAATTTGGGGTGGCGCCGCGCAGCGTTATTTCCTGGCATTGGAAGAAGGCATCAACTTATTGCCGGGATTCGCACCGGAATTGCAGGGCGTTTATATCCAACAGGATGAGGACGGCTGGAACCGCGCTTACGGCTACGTCATGAAAAATTAATCACCTTACGGGGCGGCGATTATTCTCGCCGCCCGGATCGCATCCTAAAAGAGAAAATGATCATGAGTAAGTCCAATAATAAAATGGGGGTCGTGCAATTAACGATCCTGACCGCCGTGAATATGATGGGTTCCGGCATAATTATGCTGCCGACCAAGCTGGCCGAAGTGGGCACGATTTCGATCGTTTCCTGGCTGGTGACCGCCGTCGGCTCGATGGCGCTGGCCTACGCGTTCGCCAAATGCGGCATGTTCAGCCGTAAATCCGGCGGCATGGGCGGCTACGCCGAATACGCCTTCGGCAAATCAGGCAACTTTATGGCGAACTACACCTACGGCGTTTCGCTGCTGATCGCCAACATCGCCATCGCCATTTCCGCCGTCGGCTACGGCACCGAGCTGTTTGGCGCTACGCTTAGCCCGCTTGGGATCTGTATCGCCACCATCGGCGTGCTGTGGCTGGCGACCGTCGCCAACTTCGGCGGTGCGCGCATCACCGGCAAAATCAGCGGCATCACCGTCTGGGGCGTGATCATTCCGGTGGTGGGCATCTCGGTTGTCGGTTGGTACTGGTTCAGCGGCAGCGCCTACGTCGCCGCCTGGAACCCACATCAGGTGCCGACCTTCGAAGCCATCGGCGCCTCGATCTCGATGACCCTGTGGGCGTTTCTCGGGCTGGAATCCGCCTGCGCCAACACCGACGTGGTGGAAAACCCGGAGCGCAACGTGCCGATCGCCGTACTGGGCGGCACCCTCAGCGCGGCGGTGATCTATATCATTTCGACCAACGTGATCGCCGGCATCGTGCCGAACATGGATCTGGCCAACTCCACCGCCCCGTTCGGGCTGGCGTTCTCCCACATGTTCAACCCGACGGTCGGCAAGATCATCATGGCGTTGATGGTCATGTCCTGCGTCGGCTCGCTGCTCGGCTGGCAGTTCACCATCGCTCAGGTGTTCAAATCCTCCGCCGACAGCGGCTTCTTCCCGAAAATCTTCTCCAAGCTGAGCAAGGCCGACGCGCCGGTTAAAGGCATGCTGACCATCGTCGTCATCCAGAGCGGCCTGTCGCTGATGACCATCAGCCCGTCGCTGAACAAGCAGTTCAACGTGCTGGTGAACCTGGCGGTGGTGACCAACATCATCCCTTATATCCTGTCGATGGCGGCGCTGGTCATTATTCAAAAAGTGGCGAAAGTGCCGGACAACAAGGCGCGCATCGCCAATATCATCGCCGGCATCGGCGCGCTGTACAGCTTCTACGCGCTCTACAGCTCCGGTGAGGAAGCGATGATGTGGGGCGCCATCGCCACCTTCCTCGGCTGGACGCTGTACGGCATCGTTTCGCCGCGCTTCGAGCTGGCGGGAAAAAAGGGGTAAAGCGGTAGGGCACCGGCGGCCGGGGATGGGATTGTGATGGCGAACATGCCATCATACGCCGACCCTGGCCACCGAAACGGCGTACGATGACCGACACTTCCCCCACTCTCTGGCACCTCTACATGCTGCGTTTACCGAGCGGCATGCTGTATACCGGCATCACCACCGACGTGGCGCGCCGCCTGGCGCAGCATCAGGCCGGCAAAGGCGCCAAGGCGCTGCGCGGCAAAGGGGTATTGACGCTGGCGTTTCACTGCCAGGTGGGAGATCGCTCAACGGCGCTGAAGCTGGAATACCGCGTCAAACAGCTGAGCAAAATACAAAAAGAGCGGCTGGTGAGTCACCCGCCGCTGTCGTTGGAGTATCTATTACCCGTCGTCGTTAAAAGCGATTAAACGGCGCCGAAAAAGCCACTTCGCCGCTGACGCCATTCAGGGCATCTTCCGCCAGCGGATACACCTGGAACGCGCTTTCCGTGTCCGGCCAGCGGCAGTGCAGGCCATAGGCGGCGGCCGGTTTAAAGCCGAAGCGGCCGTAGTAGGCCGGCTCGCCCAGCACCACCACTGCGGCGTAGCTGAATTCGTTCAGCGAATCCAAGCCTTCATACACCAGCTTTTCAGCCAGCCCCTGACGGCGCAGGCTTTCATCTACCGCCAGCGGTGCCAGCGCCACCCATTGGCGGTCTTCGCCGGCCACGTCCACCGGGCTGAACGCGGCGTACCCCACCACCCCGCCTTCGTCGTCAGTGGCGACCACGCCCAGCGTCAGCAGGCCGTCTTCCCGCAGCTGCTGCACCAGATCGGCTTCGTCGTCGCGGCCAAAGGCGCGGCGCAGCAAGGCGTCGATGCCCGCCGCGTCTACCGGGATCTCTACGCGGATCAGCATGATACCGCCACACGGGAAGCCGACGCCGTGCCCTCCTGCAACCCTGCTTCGACAAAATCAGCCAACTGCAACAGCCCCATGCGCAGCGGCGCGGGCATGCTTTCCAGCTCGATGGCGTCCATCAAATTTTTCACATACAGGCCCAATTCGGTATCCCCTTCAATCTGCAGCCGACGCTGAAAGAACAGCGTATCCGGATCTTGCTTGCGCGCCGCGATCAGGATCAGATCGTTGGCGTCACCGCTGAAGCTGACGTCCGCTTCGGCGTGCTGGCTGACCACCAGTTTGTCGTTTTCTACCGTCATAAACCATTGTAGCGCCAGATCGCGAACTTCGATCTTCAGCCAGCGCGATTCGAGAAATTCCAGATCCCCATCCGCCAACGCCTGGCGGAACTGCCAGCTCAGCACCTGTTGCAACAGCTGGCGCTGCAGGGCGAACGGCGTGAATTTCAGCGGGATGCGCAGCAGCGACGGCCCCTGGCGCACAAGGCGTGCTCGTAGTTGTTCCAACACGGTCATCCACTCCTTTCAATACGGACTACCGCTATTTTGCCACACTGGCGCGCGGCTTCAGCGGTCTATATCAACAAATAGTGCATTTCACCGCCATGTTTATCAATACGCCATAAGCTGCCTCAAATCAAAACCTGTGTGCGCCCCTTTGCCTAAAATGGCCTCCCCGATTCGCGTTTGCCGGCGGAACACCGCCGTCGGCAACCTTTAAAAGACAGCGTGCGCCCGGCCGGGCGCACGGCTAAGCCAGGATAAATCTATGGAGCTGCTTTGTCCCGCCGGCAACCTGCCGGCCCTGAAGGCCGCGGTGGATAACGGCGCCGACGCCGTTTACATCGGCCTGAAAGACGATACCAACGCGCGCCACTTCGCCGGCCTCAACTTCACCGAGAAAAAGCTGCAGGAAGCGGTCGATTACGTACACCGCCACGGCCGCAAGCTGCATATCGCCATCAACACCTTCGCCCATCCCGACGGCTACGCCCGCTGGCAGCGCGCGGTGGATATGGCGGCCCAACTGGGCGCCGACGCGCTGATTCTGGCGGATCTGGCGATGCTGGAATACGCCGCCCAGCGCTACCCGCAGCTGGAGCGCCACGTTTCGGTGCAGGCCTCCGCCACCAACGAGGAAGCGATCCGCTTCTACCAACGCAACTTCGAGGTGGGCCGGGTGGTGCTGCCACGCGTGCTGTCGATGCATCAGGTGAAACAGCTGGCGCGCACCAGCCCGGTGCCTCTGGAAGTGTTCGCCTTCGGCAGCCTGTGCATCATGGCCGAGGGGCGCTGCTATCTCTCTTCCTACCTGACCGGCGAGTCGCCGAACACCGTCGGCGCCTGTTCGCCGGCGCGCTTCGTGCGCTGGCAGCAAACCCCGCAGGGCATGGAGTCGCGCCTGAACGACGTGCTAATCGACCGCTATCAGGATCATGAAAACGCCGGTTACCCGACGCTGTGCAAGGGCCGCTATCTGGTGGACGACGTGCGCTACCACGCGCTGGAAGAGCCCACCAGTCTCAATACGCTGGAGCTGCTGCCGGAGCTGCTGGCCGCCAACATCGCCTCGGTGAAGATCGAAGGCCGCCAGCGCAGCCCGGCTTACGTCAGCCAGGTGGCACGCGTCTGGCGCCAGGCGATCGACCGTTGCCAGGCCGATCCGGCCGCCTACCGCGCCGACGCCGCTTGGATGGAGACGCTGGGCGCGATGTCCGAGGGCACCCAAACCACGCTGGGCGCCTATCACCGCAAATGGCAGTAGCCGGAGGAAGCATGAAATACGCACTGGGGCCGGTACTCTACTACTGGCCGAAAAACGACATCGCGGCGTTCTATCAACAGGCGGCGGAGAGCAGCGCCGACATCATTTACCTCGGCGAGAGCGTCTGCACCAAGCGGCGCGAAATGAAGGTCGGCGATTGGCTGGCGCTGGCACGCGAGATCGCCCGCAGCGGCAAGCAGGTGGTGATCTCCACGCTGGCGCTGCTGCAGGCGCCGTCCGAGCTGAATGAGCTGAAACGCTATGTGGAGAACGGCGAATTCCTGTTTGAAGCCAACGATCTGGGCGCGGTCAACATGGCGGCGGAACGCGGTCTGCCGTTCGTCGCCGGCCATGCGCTGAACTGCTACAACGCCTATACCCTGCGCCTGCTGCGCCGCCAGGGCATGATGCGCTGGTGCATGCCGGTCGAGCTGTCACGCGATTGGCTGGCCAACCTGCTGACGCAGTGCGACGAGCTGGGTTTCCGCCACGACTTTGAGGTGGAGGTGCTGAGCTACGGCCACCTGCCGCTGGCCTATTCGGCGCGCTGCTTCACCGCCCGCTCGGAAAACCGCGGCAAGGACGAGTGCGAAACCTGCTGCATCAAGTATCCGCAGGGCCGCATGATGCATTCGCAGGAACAACAGCAGGTGTTCGTGCTCAACGGCATCCAGACCATGAGCGGTTACTGCTATAACCTCGGCAACGAGCTGCCGAGCATGCAGGGGCTGGTGGACATCGTGCGGCTGTCACCGCAGGGCGCCGAGACGCTGGCGCAAATCGATGCCTTCCGCGCCAACGAGCGCGGCGAGCAGCCGCTGGCCTTGACCGACCACGCCGACTGCAACGGCTACTGGCGCCGCGTGGCGGGGTTGGCGTTGGTGGGGTGAAGCCCCCTTACATTCAACAAATGGGCACCCATTGTGGTGCTCATTAGATCTGCCTGTACGGCAGTGAACCACAACGAAGTTATCCGCAAATCCACCAGCCATTTCTAAGCTACCTGTACGGCAGTGAACTGCTAAGGTGTGAACGTGCTCTCATAACGTCCTTTCTAAGCTGCCTGTACGGCAGTGAACGGGCTATTTATCATGATGGCCGCTATCAACACTTTCTAAGCTGCCTGTACGGCAGTGAACAATTCATCGTGATGTTTTCGGCAAAGTGGGATTTTCTAAGCTGCCTGTACGGCAGTGAACGTTCAACTGCAGAGCGCATGGCTGGCACGCTTTTTCTAAGCTGCCTGTACGGCAGTGAACAACATGCCTGTAGAGCGCTGCACGATGCGCAATTTCTAAGCTGCCTGTACGGCAGTGAACACAAACAAATTTTGTATACTGAGGTGCTATATTTTCTAAGCTGCCTGTACGGCAGTGAACTGTTAGCAAGTTTCTCTAACCTGCTGAGAAAAAAAAGATAATCGTCCTTACTCACCCCAGAACCCTTTTTCCGGCAGAGAATGCATTTTATTGAAATTAAAAGCATTAATTATAGTCGCCAAAAAAAGGGTCAATGAGGGGATCAACTCGCCCGCCGCTTCCTGAACATCCCGCGCAGCGCCACGCTGTTGCGCAAGAAGCCGACGCCAAAGCCCAGCAGGGTGTAGACCACGCCGAGCACCAGCATCATCATCACGTCTCCCCACACTTCGTTCAGCGACAGCCCCATCTGGTTGACGCCGGCGATCGCCTTGGTGCCCCAGGTGGAAGGAATGCTGTACGAGATGGCGCGCACCCAGGCCGGCATCGACTGCAGCGGCCAGATGGTGCCGGACAGGTAGAAGATCGGCGTGGTGATGAACGCCAACGTCAGGTAGATCATTTCGACGCTGCGCAGGCACTCGGTCACCAGCTTGCCCAGCCCCAGTACCGCCAGCAGGAACGGGAAGGTCAGCAGCAGCAGTTCGGCGATGTTCGCCGTCTGCCGATAGCCCAATACCCACGGCCACAGCACGAACAGCACGATCGACAGGAACAGCCAGATCGGCAGCAGCGCCGTCAGCCCGCCGAGGTGCGCCGCCAGCGGCGCCTTGCCGCCGGGCATGCTCTTCATGGCGATGTTGACGCGGATACAGGCGATCAGCAGCGAATGCTGCAACAGCATCACCAGCAGGCCGGGGAAAATGATCGCCGCGAAGCTGATGCCGGGGTTAAACACGTCCAGCGTTTGCCCCAGTATCGGCGTCAGCAGTATCTGCGCCTGCCGTTCGCTGAAGCCGCTGCGCAGCAGCAGGCCGTTATTGTACTCCGTCAGCAGCTGTTGGTAGGCCGCCACCACGTCCTGTTGGATCTGGCCGTTGGCCAGGCGGTTGGTGGCATCGCCGTACACCGGCACCACGATGTTCTGCCCGCTGAGGATCTTCTTCTCCAGATCCACCGGCATGATGATCACCGCAAACAGCTTGCGCCAACTGAGATCGCGCTGCGCCTGCTCCAGGCTGTCGTAGGTTTCAATCGCGATCTTGGAGGTGGCGTCCAGCTGGCGGATCAGCTGCCGGCTGGCGGTGCTGTGATCCTGATCGACCACCCCCACCGGCAGATCCCACACCGTGCGATTGGCGTACACCATGCTCATGATGCACAGCGACAGGATCAGCATCAGCCACACCGGCCGCTCGAGCATGCCGAGCAGCACCTTAACGAAGGTTTGCCAATAGAGCTTCATCCGGCGTTCCCCTCTTTTGCCAGCCGCGCCGGCAGGCGATTACGCACCAGCAGCGCGGCCACCAGCGGATAGACCGCCAGCAGCGCACACACGCTGAAGATGGCGCTGGCGTGCACCTGCCGCAGGAACACGTCGAACATCGCGTACAGCGCGTGGGTCAGCGGCTCGATGTTGGAAATGATACGCGCCGGCAGCGGCATCGACAGCTCAGGCACCGCCATGCCGGAGAAGGTCATCGCGATACTGACCAAAATACCGATCAGGCTGTAAGCGGTGATAGTGCTGCCGGTAAAGGTATACAGCAGCAGGCCGATGCTCTGCGCCGCCATCACGTAAAACAGGCCGATCATCAGCATAAACAGCGGATTGCCGCTGACGCGGGCGTCAAAGATGCCCACCAGCGCCGCGATCTCCACCATCAGCAGGGTGGTGAAACACAGCGTGTAAGGCGCCAGCTTGCCGAGCAGCGCCAGGCTGAACGGCTTGGCCTGCAGCAGCGACTTGCTGCGCGCCAGCACGTAGATCATGCAGGTCACCGCGAACAGCTGCAGCAAATGGATGGTGGCGGCGAACTGCTGGTAATAGATATAGCTGCCGCTGGCGTTGAACAGGCTGCCATAGGAGAGCGTCACGTCCGCCAAGGGCGGCAGCGTTTTGCCCATCTCGGTGGCGATGATGCTGCGGGTGCTGGCGTTGATTTCGTTCATCAGGCCGCCAAAGTCCTGGGTGGAGTACAGCCCGGCGCCGTAGAACAGCGCATTGTAGTACATCACCACGCTCGGCTGTTTGCCCGACAGCGCGTTGGCCTCAAAGTCCGGCGGGATGTACAGCAACGCGTAATCCTGTGCGCTGCGCAGGCGGCTCAGCGACTCCGGCAGCCCACCGCCGTAGGCCTCGACGTGGGCGTGCGACCCGGCGTCCAGCCGCCGCGTCAGCGATTTGGAGAGCGGGCTATGATCGCTGTCCACCACCGAGACCGGCAGATCGAGCAGCGTGCCTTCGGAGAAGTTGCTGCTGATCAGCCCAAACAGGATCAGCGGAAAGATCCAGCTCAGCCAGTGCACTACCGGGCTGCGAAAGGCGACGCGGCACTCTTTATCGAACGCGTGACTGAAGCAGCGCCAGCCGGCCCTTACTCTTTCCATTGCCATAAGGTGCTCATCCCCGGACGCAGGCCGTCCACCGGCTGTGACGGATACAGGCGCACTTCGAAGGTTTTCAGGTCGAAGTCGCCGGTGGCGCGGGTGGCGCGTTTGGTGGCGTAATCCCCCAGCGGCGCGATGTAGCGCACCTCGGTGTCGATCATTTTATCCTTCAGCGCCGGCACCCGCAGCTTGACCTTGTCACCTTTGCGCACGTGGGCCAGGATGTCTTCGCGCAGGTTAAACACGAAATAGGCATCCGGTACCCGGATCAGCGTCACCAGCGGGCTGCCGGCGTTCAGCAGCTCGCCCACTTCGGCCGGAATCGGCCCCACTTCGCCGTCCACCGGCGCTTTCACCTGCAGATCGTCGCTCTGCGCCTGGATCTGCAGCAGGTTCTCTTCCGCCGCCCGCAGCGCCGCCGCATATTGCTGCCGCTGCTCGACGCGGTCGCCGTTAATGCCTTCATCCAGGTTAGCCTTGGCGGCCTGCACCTGCTGGAAAGCGGTGTCGCGCGCCCGGCGCGAAGCGTCCAGCTCGGACTTCGAGATATAGCCCTTGCCGGCCACGCTCAGATTGCGGTTGTAGTCGTTTTGCGCATTGCGGTACTGCGCCTCGGCCTGCGCCAGGTTGGCGCGCAGGTTGCGGATGCTCTCTTCACGGGTGCCGTGCAGCGACAGCTCAAGCTGCGCCTTGGCCTCGTCGCGCGTGGCCTGCGCGGAACGCAGCTGCGCCATCAGTTCGGGGCTGTCGAGCTGGATAATCAGTTGGCCGCTTTTCACGTCGTCGCCGCGTTCAATCAGGCGTTCAACCACCCGGCCTTTCGCCTTGGAAGCGACGATCACTTCGGGGGCATCCACTTCACCCTGCAGTAACAGATCCTGATTGTGTGCGCGGAACAAGATCGCCAATGCGATCGCCACCATCATCAGCAACAGGGTAAACAGCGTCTTTTTTTTCATTATGTCGGCTCCCGGAACGGTAAGCGGCGGGCGGGGATCATCATTTCCATGTCTCAAATTGCTCCAAAAAACACCATTGCTCTCATGAGGATATCACAAGCACATATCTCCTCTTTTATAACTATAAATTGGATTATGCTTTTAACACTAAAAAGCATCATTTTCGGCTTTTTGGTATGCAGACTCCTGCAATCGCCCTTTAAGCGATCCACTCTCTGATGGACGATGTCATGACTGAAAACACTGCCGTACCGCTGTCGGTACTGGATTTATCGCCAATCCCGCAAGGGGCCAAAGCGCGCGACGCTTTCCACTGTTCGCTGGATTTGGCGCAGCATGCCGAACGCTGGGGCTACCGGCGCTACTGGCTGGCCGAGCATCACAACATGACCGGCATCGGCAGCGCCGCCACCTCGGTACTGCTGGGCTATCTGGCCGCCGGCACCCAGAGCATTCGCCTCGGCTCCGGCGGCGTGATGCTGCCGAACCATGCGCCGCTGGTGATCGCCGAGCAGTTCGGTACGCTGGAGTCGCTCTACCCCGGCCGCATCGATCTGGGGCTGGGCCGCGCGCCCGGCACCGATCAGCGCACCATGATGGCGCTGCGCCGCCACCTGTCCGGCGATGTGGATACCTTCCCGCGCGACGTGCAGGAGCTGCAAAACTACTTCTGCGACGCGCAGCCCGGTCAGCCGGTGCAGGCGGTGCCGGGCCAGGGGCTGCACGTGCCGCTCTGGCTGCTCGGCTCCAGCCTCTACAGCGCGCAGCTGGCGGCGCAGCTCGGCCTGCCGTTCGCCTTCGCCTCGCACTTCGCCCCGGATATGCTGTTCCAGGCGCTCCAGCTGTACCGCGAGAACTTCAAACCGTCCAAACAGCTGGCGCAGCCGCACGCCATGGTGTGCGTCAACGTGATCGCCGCCGACAGCGATAGCGATGCGCGCTTCCTGTTCAGCTCGATGCAGCAGCAGTTCATCAACCTGCGCCGCGGTTCGCCCGGCCCGCTGCCGCCGCCGGTGGATAACATCCACGCGCTGTGGACCGCCGGTGAGCAATACGGCGTCGAGCAGGCGCTACGGATGTCGATCGTCGGCGATGAAAAAACCGTGCGCCACGGGCTGCAAACGCTGCTGCGTGAAACCGATGCCGACGAGATCATGGTCAACGGCCAGATCTTCGATCATCAGGCGCGGCTGCGTTCGTTCGAGATTGTCGCCGGGGTGCAAGGCGACATCGTGAAGGGGTAAAACGCGAAAAGGCGGTGGGGAGCCCCACCGCCTCGGCGTTAACGCTGGATCAGGTAGCGGATGGTCGGCCCGTCCTGCTGGATATCCAGCACCTTGTAGCCGTGGTTGCGCGCGTCGAGCGGAATGTTGTTGATCGACTGCGGGCAATCGCTGATCACCTCCAGGATTTCCCCCGGCTTCAGCTGCGGCATCGCCTCCAGCGTCGCCACCGCCGGGTACGGGCAAGGCTCGCCCAGCATGTCCAGCCGGTAGTCCGGCACTATCGTCGTCTCTTTCATGGCAGGCTCCTCAAATTCACCACCTGCGCCTCAGGCCGGGCGCGGAAAAAGCGTTTCTCCCACCACAGCATGGCGGCGAAGGCCAGCGCCAGCAGCAGGTAGGTCACCAGCAGGCCACCAATTGGGCCGAAGGTGTCGAGCAGGTTGATCTTGTCGTAGTCGGTCGCCAGCGCCGGCGCCAGATCGTCCCAGTAATAGGCCAGCAGCGTAGCGCCGATGATGTTGCCCAGCCCCACCCACCAGTAGTGCACCTGCCCTTCCACCGCGCGGTACATCCAGCCGGTCTCGCAACCGCCGGCCAGCACGATGCCGAAGCCGAACAGCAAGCCGCCCAGCACCGCATTCGGGCCGGCCCACATGATCTTCGGCGCCACGCCGAGCTGCACATAGCTGAATATGCCGATGGCGCTCACCGCCATGCCGATGATGATGGCTTTCGCCATGTGGGTGCGGCCGGTGATCCACAGATCGCGGAACGCCGAGGTGAAGCAGATCTGCGCGCGTTCGATCAGCAGACCGAAGCCGATGCCGAACAGCATGGCGATGCCGAGCTTCGGCGCATCGAACAGCGTCCACAGCGACCAGGCCACCGCCAGGCCGAAGACCGCCATGCCCAGACGGAAGCGGCGGCGCGCCTGCTCAGGCTTCTGCGTCAGCGGTGCGGCAGCCTTCACCTTTTGCAATTTGACCGGGATGCGGAACATCGGCAACAGCGTGAATTTAGCGCCGAAGTAGGAGCCGGCGGCGGTCGCCAGCGCGAAGAACCAGGCGTGCAGCGAAAACTGTGGAATGCCGGTGAAGAACGCCGCCAGGTTGCACCCCATCGCCAGGCGCGCGCCGAAACCGGCGATGATGCCGCCCAACAGCGCCTGCACGATGCGAATGCGGTGCTGCGGCTGGCGCAGCTTGATGTTGTTGGCCCACAGTGCGGCGGCGATGCAGCCGGCAAACATACCGATGATCATGCGCCCGTCGATGCGCTCCAGCGGCGTACCCTGCAGGCCGATAACCTTGAAATAGCCCCACTGCTCGGGGTGCAGGCCGAACCACTGCAGCACATGGCCGCCCCAGCGGGTGAACTCGCCGGTCACCGCCCAGAAGGTGCCGGTCATGCCGAAGTAGTAGGTAGAAAGGATCCCGGCGGCGATCACCGCCGGCAGCGGCGCCCAAAAGCGCACCAGGTATTGAGATTTGAACTGCTGCCAACTCATGGCATCTCCCGTGCATATCATCCGTAAGAAAAAACCTTATGAATGATACGCCATTCAGGGACGTTTGACGGCAACTTTCAGGCATAAAAAAACCAGCCCGCAGGCTGGTTTTTCAGAGCGCTTCATTCATCGCGAACGATGAGTCGGCAATTACGCGTCGCCGAAACGACGACGAGGTGCAGCAGGTGCTGCGTCATCACGGCGTGGTGCCGGCTTGCCGTCACGGTTGAAGTTACCGCCACGACGCTCGCCGCCGTTACCACCTTCACGACGTTCGCCGAAGGAACGACGTGGGCCGCCTTCGCGACGTTCGCCGTTGAACGGACGACCGTTACCGTTGCCGCGACGTTCGCCACCGTTGCCACCGTCACGACGCTCGCGACGTTCGAACGGCTGTGCATCGCCCAGCAGCTGCATGTTCATCGGCTTGTTCAGGATGCGAGTGCGAGTGAAGTGATTCAGGATCTCGCCCGGCATGCCTTTTGGCAGCTCGATGGTGGAGTGGGAAGCGAACAGCTTGATGTTACCGATGTAACGGCTGCTGATGTCGCCTTCGTTAGCGATCGCGCCAACGATGTGACGGACTTCTACGCCATCGTCACGGCCCACTTCGATGCGGTACAGCTGCATTTCGCCAACGTCACGACGTTCGCGACGCGGACGGTCGCCGTCACGGCTATCGCGGCTGTCGCGACGGTCGCCACGATCACCGCGACGATCGTCACGGTCGTTGAACTCGCGGCGCTGGCGCGGTTTGAAGACCGGATCCGGCGGCAGGATCAGCGGACGTTCACCCTGTGCCATTTTCAGCAGCGCTGCGGCCAGGGTTTCCATATCCAGCTCTTCTTCCGGCTGCAGTTTGGTCAGCAGTGCGCGGTACAGATCCAGATCGCTGCTTTCCAGCTGCTGCTGAACTTTCGCGGCGAACTTGGCCAGACGACGCTCGCCCAGCAGTTCTGCGTTCGGCAGTTCCACTTCCGGGATGGTCAACTTCATGGTGCGTTCGATGTTGCGCAGCAGGCGGCGTTCGCGGTTTTCCACGAACAGCAGCGCGCGGCCGGCGCGGCCCGCACGACCGGTACGGCCGATACGGTGAACGTAAGACTCGGAGTCCATCGGGATGTCGTAGTTAACAACCAGGCTGATGCGCTCAACGTCCAGGCCACGGGCCGCAACGTCGGTCGCGATCAGGATATCCAGACGACCGTCTTTCAGGCGCTCCAGGGTCTGCTCACGCAGCGCCTGGTTCATGTCACCGTTCAGCGCGGCGCTGCTGTAACCACTGCGCTCCAGCGCTTCGGCCACTTCCAGGGTCGCGTTCTTGGTACGGACGAAGATGATCGCCGCGTCAAAGTCTTCAGCTTCCAGGAAACGCACCAGCGCTTCGTTTTTACGCATGCCATACACCGACCAGTAGCTCTGGCTGATGTCCGGACGGGTGGTCACGCTGGACTGGATGCGCACTTCCTGCGGCTCTTTCATGAAGCGGCGGGTGATGCGACGGATCGCTTCCGGCATGGTGGCGGAGAACAGCGCGGTCTGATGTTCAGCCGGGATCTCAGCCATGATGGTTTCTACGTCTTCGATAAAGCCCATGCGCAGCATTTCGTCGGCTTCATCCAGCACCAGACCGCTCAGGTTAGAGAGGTTCAGGGTGCCGCGCTTCAGGTGGTCCAGCAGACGGCCTGGGGTACCCACAACGATTTGCGGGCCCTGACGCAGAGCGCGCAGCTGCACGTCGTAACGCTGGCCGCCGTAAAGGGCTACCACGTTGACGCCGTTCATGTGTTTGGAGAAATCGGTCATCGCTTCGGCAACCTGAACCGCCAGTTCGCGGGTCGGTGCCAGCACCAGGATCTGAGGTGCTTTCAGGTCTGCCTGCAGGTTGTGCAGCAGCGGCAGCGAGAACGCTGCAGTTTTACCACTACCGGTCTGTGCCATGCCCAGCACGTCGCGGCCGTTCAACAGGTGAGGAATACACTCAGCCTGGATCGGAGATGGTTTTTCATAGCCCAGATCGTTCAGGGCGGAAATGATTGGAGCAGACAGCCCCAGATCAGCAAAAGAGGTTTCAAACTCAGTCGTCATGTACACGTGCCTCATTAATAATGGCAGCCAGTCTACATAACTCGTCGAGAAAATTTTCAGTCATTTTCATTGAAAAGTGTGAACCGGCTCAAATTAGATTATAAAACGAACAAAAAAGCCCTCACCCGTTAAGGCGATAACTTTGGTTAAAAACCAATGTTCATCAGGCTGATTGGTGTTCGTCAGCTATTGCTGGTCCGATTCCGATAGGTCGTCTTGCTCTTGGCCCAAAAGCGCCAATTCCAACAATGCATAGCGGTGCTCAACGAAGTTGTGAACGTTGTTAGACACCGTCAGTTTGAACAGCGCCGAAGCGGTGTCCTTGTCCCCCAGACTCAGGTAGTGTTTACCCAAATAGAAGTCAGTTTCACTGAGATGCTCAGCGAGCGAAGTGTTATCCGTTGCATCTGCCTTGAGGCGTTCCATCAGCGTTTTTTCGCTGATCTTGCCCAGGTAGAATTCGACAATATTCCATCCCCATTGCCCTCTGTCCGCTTTGTCATAGCGCTGCTGAAGCGCTACCTCGGCCTTCTTGGGATCGATTTCTCGCTCCACCAGATACAGCCATAACGAACGGAAGGGATCGTTTGGGTCGTCTTGATAAAACGCCTGCAGATCATCCTGCGCCAACGGGAAGCGGCCGCCATAATACAGTGCGATGCCCCGGTTTAAACGCGCGTAATTGTAAGTTGGATCAAGCTCTAGTACAGAATCAAACGCTTCATAGGCAGCATCAAAATTGCCTGCCTGCGTTAAGTAAATGCCCAGGTAGTTGAAAACTTCCGGCATGTCGGGACGTATCGCCAGCGCCTGCGAGAAATCATTGCGCGCTAATGCACGTAACCCGAGGCTATCATACAGCACACCGCGCTCATATAAAAGCTGTGCGCGTTCGTCGTCCGTCAGTGCCCGACTGGCAAGAATTTGTTCCATGCGCGCCAGGATCACTTCCTGCTGCAACGTAGGCTGCAACGGGATTGCCAAAACTTCGTCTTTACGCCAATCATGGTTGCTGCATCCTGCCAGCATGAGTGCTGTCGCAACGTAACACCAGCGCAAGAAAGGCTTCATTTCCCACTCCCGAAGACAAACATTGGATGAACGTCCTGTCCTCCGTTTGCTAATACGCGGGCATCCTACCCGCGCGATACGAACAGCTCCCAACCCCGTGGCGGGGAGCTGTAAAACTATCTATACAGTTATTCTGCTTCAGGCGCAGGTGAACCCGCTTCTGGCGCCATCGCTTCTTTGATGCTCAGACGCACGCGGCCCTGACGGTCAACTTCCAGTACCTTAACCGGCACTTCCTGACCCATCTGCAGATAGTCGGTCACTTTCTCGACGCGCTTGTCGGCGATCTGAGAAATGTGTACCAGACCTTCTTTACCACCGCCGATGGCGACGAATGCGCCGAAATCAACGATACGGGTCACTTTACCCTGGTAGATACGGCCCACTTCGATCTCTGCCGTGATCTCTTCGATACGACGGATAGCGAATTTCGCCTTCTCACCGTCGGTCGCAGCGATTTTAACTGTACCATCATCTTCGATTTCGATGGTAGTGCCAGTCTCTTCGGTCAGCGCGCGGATAACGGAACCGCCCTTACCGATCACGTCTTTGATTTTATCCGGGTTGATGCGGATAGTATGAATACGCGGTGCGAATTCGGAGATATCGCCGCGCGGGGAGCTGATAGCCTGTTCCATCACGCCCAGGATGTGCAGACGCGCGCCCTTGGCCTGGTTCAGAGCCACCTGCATGATTTCGCGGGTGATGCCTTCGATTTTAATGTCCATCTGCAGCGCGGTGATACCGTCGCGGCTACCGGCCACTTTAAAGTCCATGTCACCCAGGTGATCTTCGTCACCCAGAATGTCTGACAGAACCACAAAGTTATCGGCTTCTTTCACCAGGCCCATCGCGATACCCGCAACGGCAGCCTTGATTGGCACACCGGCGTCCATCAGCGCCAGAGACGCGCCGCACACGGAAGCCATGGAAGAAGAACCGTTGGATTCGGTGATTTCAGACACTACGCGAACCGTGTACGGGAAATCTTCCGGTTTAGGCATCATAGCCAATACGCCGCGTTTCGCCAGGCGACCGTGACCGATTTCACGACGCTTAGGAGAACCGACCATGCCGGTTTCGCCTACGGAGTACGGAGGGAAGTTGTAGTGGAACAGGAAGCTGTCGGTCTTCTCGCCCATCAGCTCGTCCAGGTTCTGCGCGTCGCGCGCGGTGCCCAGGGTCGCGGTAACCAGCGCCTGAGTTTCACCACGGGTGAACAGCGCGGAACCGTGGGTGCGCGGTAGTACGCCGGTGCGCACGTCCAGGCCACGGATCATGTCTTTTTCACGGCCGTCGATACGCGGCTCGCCACGCAGTACGCGGCTACGCACCACGTTCTTCTCGACGTTGCCCAGGATGTCCTGGATTTCGCCGGCGTCCAGCGTTTCGTCCTGCGCCAGCAGGGTTTCAACAACGCTGTCTTTGATCGCGTCAACCTGAGCGTAACGCTCTTGTTTTTCGGTGATGTGGTAAGCGTCGCCCAGGCGAGCTTCAGCCAGTTCAGCCACGCGCGCGTGCAGCGCTTCGTTGACCGCTGGGGCCTGCCAATCCCACTTCGGCTTGCCGGCTTCGGCAACCAGGGAGTTGATGTTTTCAATAACCACTTGCTGCTGGTCGTGGCCGAACACCACGGCGCCCAGCATCTGATCTTCGCTCAGCACTTCCGCTTCGGATTCAACCATCAGCACCGCGCCGGCAGTACCGGCAACCACCAGGTCCAGACGGCTTTCTTTCAGCTCGTCAGTCGTCGGGTTCAGCACGTACTGATCGTTGATGTAACCTACGCGCGCTGCGCCGATTGGGCCGTTGAACGGAATGCCGGACAGGCTCAGGGCGGCAGAGGCGCCGATCATCGCAACGATGTCCGGGTTCACCTGCGGGTTAACGGAAACCACGGTCGCGATCACCTGAACTTCGTTCAGGAAGCTGTCCGGGAACAGTGGGCGGATCGGACGGTCAATCAGACGGGAAGTCAGCGTCTCGCCTTCGCTCGGACGGCCTTCGCGACGGAAGAAGCTGCCTGGGATACGGCCGGCGGCGTAAGTACGCTCTTGGTAGTTAACGGTCAGCGGGAAGAAGCTCTGGCCCGGCTTGGCTTTTTTCTGGCCAACGACGGTAACGAATACGGCGGTGTCATCCATGCTCACCATAACGGCGGCGGTGGCCTGACGAGCCATCATACCGGTTTCGATGGTGACGGTATGCTGGCCATACTGGAATTTGCGAATGATCGGTGTCAGCAAAATTATATCCTTGATTAGCGGCGCGCAATCGCATTGACGACTCGACACGCCTGTGACTCGATTTGCCTTCTCACTACATCCTCGCGACTAATGACAATCCTTATCTCAGGCGGGAGATAAAGCCTCTCATTAGCCGCGCGAACCTCTGTAACGGAAGAACCTGTTTGGAAACATCAGTAATACATTAACCTGATTTGCTTATGCTTCCTAGAAGAAAGGGGCCAAAATAGGCCCCTTTCCACTGAAACTTGCTAGATTAGCGACGCAGACCCAGACGCTCGATCAGGCTGGTGTAACGTGCTACATCTTTACGCTTCAGGTAGTCCAGCAGCTTACGACGCTGAGAAACCATACGCAGCAGACCACGACGGCTGTGGTGATCTTTTTTGTGCTCGGAGAAGTGGCCTTGCAGATGGTTGATCTGCGCAGTCAGCAGGGCAACCTGAACTTCGGTAGAACCGCTGTCGTTAGTACCACGACCGAAATCAGCTACGATTTGAGCTTTAGCTTCAACACTTAGAGACATTGTAATACTCCAGATTATAGATAATAAAAACAGGCGCCGATCTCTAATTCAGCAACCCAATGCATAAGCTGCGCCATTCTACTCTTAGCGCAGTGCGATCGCAAGGCGACGCAGTGCCCCGCCGTCAGTCGAAATGCTCGACCACCAGGCGGCGCGGCGCCACGCGACCATCCTCGGCGATGTCGCCAACGCCGATGAATTTTCGCTCTTCACCCTCGGTGATGCGCACCAGGCCGGAAGCCGGCGCGCCGGCCACTTGCACCGGTTGCCCCTGCTTGACGTAGCCCGCTACCACCGGCAGCAAATTCACTTCCGGATAGTTCTCAACCGGGCTGTCCATCGGCATCAGCAGCGGATCGAGCAGCTCGCCGGGCGCGATCGCCTGTTCCTGCGCCTGCGCCAGCAAGGCGTTCAGCTGTTCCAGCGTCACCATGCGCGCGATCGGGTAAGTCGCCACCTGCAGGCGGCGCAGATAGATCACGTGTGCGCCGCAGCCCAGCAGCTCGCCGAGATCGTCGGTGATGGTGCGGATGTAGGTGCCTTTCGAGCAGTGGATCTCCAGCTCCAGCTCATCCCCTTCCCAGCGGATAAACTGCAGCTCGTACACCGTGATGCTGCGCGCTTCGCGCGGCACTTCAATGCCCTGGCGCGCATACTCGTAGAGTTTCTTGCCCTGGTATTTCAGCGCCGAATACATCGACGGCACCTGCTGGATATCACCGCGGAAGGTGTCCAGCGCCGCATCGAGCTGCGCCTGGGTGAAATTCACCGGGCGCTCCTGCACGATCTGGCCGTCGGCGTCGGAGGTATCGGTACGCTGCCCCAGCTTGGCGATCACCCGATAACGCTTGTCGGAATCGAGCAGGTATTGCGAAAACTTGGTCGCTTCGCCCAGGCAGATAGGCAGCATGCCGGTCGCCAACGGATCGAGCGCGCCGGTATGGCCCGCCCGGTTGGCGTTGTACAGGCGTTTTACTTTTTGCAGCGCATCGTTGGACGACAAACCCTGTGGCTTGTCCAGCAACAGCACGCCGTGGATATCACGGCCGCGGCGACGAGGGCGACTCATTAATCCTCCTTGTCATCGCCTGAGGCGGAACGGCGCTCGGCGTCGTTCTTCACCACGTTGGTCACCAGGTTGGACATGCGCATGCCTTCCACCAGGGAGTTGTCGTAGGCGAAGGTCAACTCCGGCACCACGCGCAGGCGCATCGCTTTGCCCAGCAGGGTGCGGATGTAACCGGAAGCGTCCTGCAACGCTTTAATGCCGTTGGTGACCAGATCCGGATCGTGGTTCTCGGTCAGCACGTTCAGGAAGGTGACGTAAACCTTGGCATACGCCAGGTCACGGGACACTTCCACGCCGGAAACGGTCGCCATGCCGACGCGCGGATCTTTCACTTCACGCTGCAGAATGATCGCAATCTCTTTCTGCATCTCTTGCGCCACGCGTTGACCGCGGCTGAATTCTTTTGCCATTTTGGATTCTCCAGACAAATCGGGGGGCACAAAGGCCCCCCGTAAACAGATATAAGCAGATGTGCAATCGTTAAGCGATGGTGCGTTGGATCTCAATGATTTCGAACACTTCGATCATGTCGCCGACGCGCACGTCGTTATAGTTCTTAACGCCGATACCACATTCCATGCCGTTACGGACTTCGTTAACGTCATCCTTGAAGCGGCGCAGGGATTCCAGCTCGCCTTCATAGATAACCACGTTGTCGCGCAGTACACGGATTGGGTTGTGACGCTTGATGGTCCCTTCGGTAACCATACAGCCGGCGATAGCACCGAACTTAGGCGATTTGAACACGTCGCGCACTTCGGCCAGGCCGATGATCTGCTGCTTGTATTCCGGCGCCAGCATACCGCTCATCGCCTGCTTCACTTCGTCGATCAGGTTATAGATCACGGAGTAGTAACGCAGATCCAGGCTTTCCGCTTCGATTACGCGGCGCGCAGAAGCGTCGGCACGCACGTTGAAGCCCAGGATGATGGCGTTGGATGCCGCAGCCAGCGTCGCGTCGGTTTCGGTGATACCACCTACGCCGGAGCCGACAATCTTCACCTTCACTTCGTCGGTGGAGAGTTTCAGCAGCGAGTCGCTGATCGCTTCGCAAGAACCCTGTACGTCGGACTTCAGTACGATGTTCAGCTCGGACACTTCGCCGTCGGTCATGTTGGCGAACATGTTTTCCAGCTTGGACTTCTGCTGACGCGCCAGTTTGACTTCGCGGAATTTGCCCTGACGGTACAGCGCCACTTCACGCGCTTTCTTCTCATCACGCACCACGGTCGCTTCGTCACCCGCTGCAGGCACGCTGGACAGACCCAGGATTTCCACAGGGATAGACGGACCGGCGGAAGTCACGTCACGGCCCAATTCGTCGCGCATCGCACGCACACGGCCGTATTCGAAGCCGCACAGAACGATATCGCCCTTGTTCAGCGTACCTTCCTGAACCAGCACGGTAGCCACAGGGCCACGGCCTTTATCCAGGAAGGACTCGATCACCACGCCGCTCGCCATGCCGCTGCGAACTGCTTTCAGTTCCAGAACTTCGGCCTGCAGCAGGATAGCCTGCAGCAGCTCGTCGATACCGGTACCGGCTTTCGCGGACACGTGGACGAACTGCGCTTCGCCGCCCCACTCTTCCGGCATAACGCCGTACTGAGACAGTTCCTGCTTAACGCGGTCCGGATCGGCTTCCGGCTTGTCGATTTTGTTCACCGCAACCACCAACGGCACCTGCGCCGCTTTCGCGTGCTGGATAGCTTCGATGGTCTGTGGCATCACGCCGTCGTCGGCCGCCACCACCAGAACCACGATGTCAGTCGCCTGAGCACCGCGAGCACGCATCGAGGTAAACGCGGCGTGGCCCGGAGTATCCAGGAAGGTGATCATGCCGTTCTCGGTTTCTACGTGGTAGGCACCGATGTGCTGGGTAATGCCGCCGGCTTCGCCCGCCGCCACTTTGGTGGAGCGGATGTAGTCCAGCAGAGAGGTTTTACCGTGGTCAACGTGGCCCATGATGGTCACAACCGGCGCGCGCGGCTCGGCCGCAGCGCCCGTATCACGGTCGCTCATCAGCGCTTCTTCCAGCTCGTTTTCACGGCGCAGGATAACTTTGTGGCCCATCTCTTCGGCAACCAGCTGTGCGGTTTCCTGGTCGATAACCTGGTTGATGGTGGCCATGGCGCCCAGCTTCATCATCACTTTGATGACCTGAGAACCTTTTACCGCCATCTTGTTGGCCAGCTCGGCCACGGTGATGGTTTCGCCGATCACCACGTCACGGTTAACCACCTGCGCCGGCTTGTTGAAGCCCTGCTGCAGAGCGCTAGGCTTGCGTTTGCCTTTACCGCCACGGGTAACGGCACGCGCCTCTTCACGATCCGCTTTGGACTCGGACAGCTTGTTGCCTTTCTTCTGCTTGGTGGCTTTGCCGCCGCGGGTGCGGCTGCGACGATCGCCTTCAACTTTGGCGTCGTTTTCGTCTTCAGCGGCACGGGCGTGCTGAGAGGTGGTCACGTGATAGTCGGCGCTTTCAACCGCGGCGCTTGCCGCGTCTGCCTGGGCCCACTTCTCGCCGTTCTCTTCGGCCATGCGGCGGGCTTCTTCCGCCACGCGCTTGGCTTCCTCTTCAACCTTGCGGCGCACTTCCTCTTCCGCTTTGCGTTTCAGTTCCGCGGCTTCGGCTTCACGGCGTGCTTTTTCCGCCTGAGCTGGCTTGGTCATTTCGTCGGTATGTTGATTGGTCACTTTTTCTTTTTCCGCTGAATTACGCTTAGCAATCTCCGCGGCCTCACGTTTGGCTTGCTCTTCGGCTGCGCGCTTCGCTTCCGCTTCGCGTTTTGCGAGCTCTTCCGCTTCGCGCCGTGCCTGCTCTTCCGCTTCACGCTGTGCCTGCTCTGCCGCTTCAGCCAACTGGGCTTCCTGCGTATCGCGATTTACATAAGTGCGTTTCTTGCGGACCTCAATTTGCACCGATTTACTTTTACCGCCGGTGCTCGGAATATTCAAGGTGCTGCGCGTTTTGCGCTGCAAAGTGAGTTTACCCGGCGCGCTGCCGTGTTCACGGTTCAGGTGCGCCAGCAATGTTTCTTTTTCTTGCTGGGTAACAGAGTCCGACTCGGACTTGTTGATCCCTGCATCAGCAAACTGCTGTACCAGGCGATCAACCGGAGTCTGAATCTCTGCTGCCAGCGATTTTACGGTTACATCTGTCGTCATGCTGTTCCTTCCTGCTACAGTTATTACGCGTTGTCGCCAAACCAACAGATATTGCGTGCAGCCATGATCAGCTCACCGGCTTGCTCGTCGCTAAGCCCTTCAATATCAGCCAGATCGTCAACACCCTGCTCGGCAAGATCTTCCAGCGTACAAACCCCACGCGCGGCCAGTTTAAAGGCCATGCTGCGCTCAAGACCCGGCAGGTTGAGCAAATCGTCGGCCGGTTTGTTGTCGCCCAGGCTTTCTTCTTGTGCCAGGGCCAGCGTGGTCAATGCAGCTTTGGCGCGTTCGCGCAATGCTTCAACCGTATCTTCATCCAGACCGTCGATTTCCAACAGCTCTTTGATCGGCACGTAGGCCAGTTCTTCCAGCGTGGAGAAGCCTTCTTCAACCAGTACGGTGGCGAAATCTTCGTCGATATCAAGATACTTGGTGAAGGTATCAATAGCGGCATGAGCCTCGGCCTGGTGCTTGGCCTGCAGGTCGTCCGCCGTCATCACGTTCAGTTCCCAACGATCGTCGCCGCGGTGTTGTTTCAGCAGCTGGGAAGCCAAACGCACGTTTTGGCCGTTACGGCCGATCGCCTGTGCCAGGTTGCTGGCTTCAACGGCGATATCCATGGTGCAGTTATCTTCATCTACCACGATCGACGCGACGTCGGCCGGCGCCATGGCGTTGATGACGAATTGCGCTGGGTTATCATCCCACAGGATGATGTCGATGCGTTCGCCGCCGAGCTCGCTCGACACGGCCTGAACGCGCGCACCGCGCATACCTACGCAGGCGCCGACCGGGTCGATGCGCTTGTCGTTGGTTTTCACTGCAATTTTCGCGCGGGAGCCTGGATCGCGGGCTGCCGCTTTAATTTCGATCACTTCTTCGCCGATTTCCGGCACTTCGATGCGGAACAGTTCTTTCAGCATTTCCGAGCTGGAACGGCTGACAAACAGCTGCGCGCCGCGAGCTTCAGGACGCACGGCGTACAGTACGCCGCGAATGCGGTCGCCCGGACGGAAGTTTTCGCGCGGCAGCATGTCTTCACGGCCAATCACCGCTTCAGCGTTGTTGCCCAGATCCAGCGCGATGCTGTCACGGTTCACTTTCTTCACCACGCCGGTGACGATCTCACCTTCGTGCTCACGGAAAGCGTCGACCACCATCGCACGCTCGGCTTCACGCACTTTCTGCACGATAACCTGCTTGGCGGTTTGGGTGGTGATACGGTCAAAGGTCACGGATTCGATCTGATCTTCGACGTAGCCGCCGAGCTCGATGCTCGGATCTTCAAACTGAGCGGCTTCCAGCGTGATTTCACGCGTTGGCTGAGTCACCTCGTCTACGGCGACCCAACGGCGGAAGGTGTCGAAATCGCCGGTTCTGCGGTCAATGCTGACGCGCACGTCGATTTCCTGCTCGTATTTTTTCTTGGTTGCGGTGGCTAATGCAGTTTCCAGCGCTTCGAAAATCTTCTCGCGCGGAAGGGATTTTTCATTGGAAACTGCTTCAACAACAGCCAGAATCTCTTTGTTCATCCTAGTTGCCTCTTCCAAACTTTAAAAGTGGGGTACCAGGTTCGCTTTCTGGATGTTGCTCAGCGCGAACACTTCATCTTTCCCTTCCACAGTAACCGTGATCATCTCGCCTTCGACAGACTTGATAATACCCTGCCACTTGCGACGGTTCTGTACCGCCATGCGCAGGACCAGGCTGACTTCTTCACCGAGGTAACGCGTATAGTGTTCTGCGGTGAACATCGGGCGATCAAGGCCAGGAGAGGAGACTTCCAAGTTGTAAGCGACCGTGATTGGATCTTCGACGTCCAATACAGCGCTGACCTGGTGGCTGACATCAGCGCAATCATCAACATTGATGCCGTTATCACTATCAATATAGATGCGGAGCGTCGATTGGCGCGCACGAATGAATTCGATGCCTACAAGCTCAAAGCCCAACGCTTCTACCGGTGCCGAAAGCATCTCTGTTAACTGTTGCTCTAATGTGGACAAGCCCACCCCCAAGACATAAAAAAAGGGCTAAATAGCCCAGTGATTCTGTTGCCAAATAACAAAAAACCCCGAAAAATCGGGGCTTTATGCAACTGGACCCTGTTTGCCGCTAGGCGGCCTCGGTACAACTTTCGAGCAAGTGTCATTTTCAAATGTTGATCGAGAAAAGCGGATTTCAATCGAAAAGTGTATTTGAAAATAAACACTTAAAGGAAAGTGGTTGCGGGGGCCGGATTTGAACCGACGACCTTCGGGTTATGAGCCCGACGAGCTACCAGGCTGCTCCACCCCGCGTCCGAAAACGTGGCAAATACTACGCCGATAATCGCAAAATTGCAAGTTATCTCTGGGATTTGGTACCGAGGATGGGACTCGAACCCACAAGCCCGTTAGGGCACTACCACCTCAAGGTAGCGTGTCTACCAATTCCACCACCTCGGTACTGATTCTTACTGCTAACGGCCGTTGTTTTTTCGAGTTCACAACCACCGTTTACAAACTTTTTTGCGGCTTACTGCGGGATGTCGCTGCTCGGCTTGGCAGGTGCTGCCGGCGCGGTTGTCTGCTCAGTTTTCACTGGCTGACCCAGGTTTTCCCACTCGCTGCCTTTCTTGCTTTGGTTGCTGCTGAGGTTGCCCAGAATCAGGCTGATGACGAAGAACAGCGTCGCCAGCACAGCAGTCATGCGGGTCATAAAGTTACCGGAACCACTCGAACCGAACAATGTGCCTGATGCACCTGCTCCGAAAGAGGCTCCCATGTCAGCGCCTTTACCTTGCTGCAACATAATCAGAGCAACCAGCCCGATTGAAATCAGCAGGAAAATTACCAGAAGAGCTTCGTACATAGTAGTACCCGTATCCTTGCGGCCTCACCGCATGCCAAATGCTTCACACTCATCAAGCAGGCGTTTTTATAAACTGCCTACTGAAGCGGGTGTGAATACTAACCAAAGCCGCCAACCCGCGCAAGGGCAATTTGCAGCCGCCGGCGCGTTTGCGGAAAAAAACGCCAACAATCGCCTCTCCGGGCTCAGCTTCGCCGAGCCCGGCGGCTAACTGACTGTTTTAACCGGCGGATTTCACCGCGTCGGCGATGCGATGCGCCAGCGTGGTCACCTGCTGCTCGTCCTCGCCTTCCACCATTACGCGGATCAGCGGTTCGGTGCCCGATTTGCGCAGCAGCACCCGGCCGCGGCCGGCCAGTTCGGCTTCCACCTGCTCGGTGACTTTACGCACCGCTTCAGACTCCAGCGGATTGTGATCGCCGGCGAAGCGCACGTTGACCAGAATCTGCGGCAGCAGCTTCATGCCGCTGCACAGGTCATGCAGGCTCATGTGGTTGCGCACCATGGCGGTCAGCACCTGCAGCCCGGCCACGATGCCGTCGCCGGTGGTGGTTTTGTCCAGCAGGATCACATGGCCGGAGTTTTCCGCACCGATGCGCCAGCCCAGCTCCTGCAGCTTCTCCAACACATAGCGGTCGCCCACTTTGGCGCGAGCGAACGGAATGCCCAGCTGTTTCAGCGCCAGCTCCAGCCCCATATTACTCATCAGAGTGCCGACTGCGCCGCCGCGCAGCTGGCCCTGACGCAGGCCTTCACGGGCGATGATGTACAGGATCTGATCGCCGTCCACCTTGTTGCCCAGGTGATCCACCATCATCACGCGGTCGCCGTCGCCGTCAAACGCCAGGCCTACGTGCGCTTTTTCCTGCAGCACGCGCTCCTGCAGCTGACGCACGTCGGTAGCGCCGCATTTTTCGTTGATATTCATGCCGTCCGGCTCAACGCCGATGGCGATCACCGTGGCGCCCAGCTCGCGCAGCACGCTCGGTGCGATGTGGTAAGTCGCTCCGTTGGCGCAGTCGACCACAATTTTCAGCCCCTTCAGGCTCAGCTCGCTCGGGAAGGTGCCTTTGCAGAATTCGATGTAGCGGCCGGCGGCGTCGATGATGCGGCTGGCTTTACCCAGCTCGGCGGACTCCACGCAGGTCAGCGGCTTTTCCATCTCGGCTTCGATAGCTTCTTCGACGTTGTCCGGCAGCTTGGCCCCGTCGATCGAGAAGAACTTGATGCCGTTGTCATAAAACGGGTTATGCGAAGCGGAGATGACGATGCCCGCTTCAGCGCGGAAAGTGCGCGTCAGATAAGCCACCGCCGGGGTTGGCATCGGCCCGGTGAAAGAGGCGGACAACCCTGCGGCCGCCAGGCCGGCTTCCAGAGCGGACTCCAGCATATAGCCGGAGATGCGCGTATCCTTACCGATGATGATCTTGCGGGAACCGTGACGCGCCAGCACTTTACCGGCCGCCCAGCCCAGCTTCAGCACGAAGTCCGGCGTGATGGGGCTGTCCCCGACCTTGCCACGGATGCCGTCGGTGCCAAAATATTTGCGCTCGCTCATGTCTCTACTGTCCCTTAGCTGAAAGTGTTGCCTCGACGACACGCATCGCCTCGACGGTTTCTTTAACGTCATGCACTCTGACAATCTGCGCGCCCTGCATCGCCGCGATTACCGCACAGGCCACGCTGCCGATAACCCGTTGATCCGGTGGTACGTTCAGCAGTTGTCCTACCATCGATTTGCGCGACATGCCGACCAACAGCGGCAAACCGAAACGATGAAACTCCGACAACCGTGCCAGAAGCTGATAGTTGTGCGCCAAATTTTTACCGAAACCGAAGCCTGGGTCGAGCAGCAATTTCTGATTTGTTATCCCCGCCTCGTTACAGCGCCGGATATGGTGCTCGAAAAACGCCTGAACGTCGGCAATCAGGTCATTGTAGTGCGGCGCCTGTTGCATGGTGCGCGGCTGCCCTTGCATATGCATCAGACAGACCGGCAGCTCGCTTTCCACCGCCGCTGCCAGGGCACCCGGCTCCTGCAGCGAACGAATGTCGTTGATTAGATGTGCGCCGGCATGCGCCGATTCGCGGATCACGCCCGCTTTCGAGGTATCGACAGAGATAAAGACTTCAAAACGCTGCGCCAGCGCTTCCACCACCGGCACGACCCGCTCAAGCTCCTCCTCTTCGCTCACTTCCGCCGCCCCCGGCCTTGTCGATTCACCGCCGATATCGATCATCGTGGCGCCGGCCGAAATCAGCGCATGCGCATGCAGCAGTGCCTGGTTCAGGGTGTTGTGGCGGCCGCCGTCGGAAAACGAATCCGGCGTCACGTTGAGGATACCCATCACCTGCGGATGGGAGAGATTGAGCGTCATGTCGCGCACGGTTAACTGCATGGTTGGTCCACCTTACTGTTGCCTGGTTCACTGCCCGCCGGGCAAAAAAAACCCCGGCATGCCGGGGTTTGATGTTATTACACAGCCGCTGTTACTTGTCGAGCTGTTCGGACATGGTGTTGCCCGGCGTTGGGGTGCGAGGCTCATCTACCGGCGTCGGGGCTTTCGGGGTGCCACCGTTGTCAGAGCTGTTGCCTTTGTTCGCATCGTCCCAGCCCGCCGGCGGACGCACGTCTTTGCGGTTCATCAGATCGTCGATCTGCGGCGCATCGATGGTTTCATACTTCATCAGCGCATCCTTCATCGAGTGCAGGATGTCCATGTTTTCCATCAACAGCGAGCGAGCACGCGTGTAGTTACGCTCGATCAGCGACTTCACTTCCTGGTCGATAATACGCGCGGTTTCATCCGACATGTGCTTCGCCTTGGCCACGGAACGGCCCAGGAACACTTCGCCCTCTTCTTCCGCATACAGCAGCGGCCCCAGCTTCTCGGAGAAGCCCCACTGGGTCACCATGTTACGGGCGATGGAGGTCGCCACTTTGATGTCGTTCGACGCACCGGTAGAGACTTTTTCCGGCCCGTAGATGATCTCTTCCGCCAGACGACCGCCGTACAGGGTAGAGATTTGGCTCTCCAGCTTCTGACGGCTGGCGCTGATCGCATCCCCTTCCGGCAGGAAGAAGGTCACGCCGAGCGCACGGCCACGAGGAATGATCGTCACCTTGTGTACCGGATCGTGTTCGGGAACCAGGCGGCCAATGATGGCGTGGCCCGCTTCGTGATACGCGGTCGACTCTTTCTGCGCTTCGGTCATCACCATGGAGCGGCGTTCCGCACCCATCATGATCTTGTCTTTGGCTTTCTCGAACTCCACCATCGACACCACGCGCTTATTGCCACGGGCGGCGAACAGCGCCGCTTCGTTGACCAGGTTAGCCAGGTCAGCACCGGAGAAGCCCGGCGTACCGCGCGCAATGACGGAGGCGTCGATGTCTGCGGCTAACGGCACGCGGCGCATGTGCACCTTCAGGATCTGCTCACGGCCACGCACATCCGGCAGCCCGACCACGACCTGACGGTCGAAACGGCCCGGGCGCAGCAGCGCCGGGTCAAGCACGTCCGGACGGTTGGTAGCCGCGATGACGATGATGCCCTCGTTGCCTTCGAAACCGTCCATCTCAACCAGCATCTGGTTCAGAGTCTGCTCGCGCTCATCGTGACCGCCACCCAGGCCGGCGCCACGCTGGCGGCCGACGGCGTCGATTTCATCGATGAAGATGATGCACGGCGCGGCTTTCTTCGCTTGTTCGAACATGTCGCGCACGCGGGATGCACCCACGCCGACGAACATTTCGACGAAGTCGGAACCGGAAATGGTGAAGAACGGTACCTTCGCTTCGCCGGCGATCGCTTTCGCCAACAGCGTTTTACCGGTCCCCGGCGGGCCAACCATCAACACGCCTTTCGGGATCTTGCCGCCCAATTTCTGGAAACGGCTCGGTTCGCGCAGGTATTCCACCAGTTCGCTCACCTCTTCTTTCGCTTCGTCACAACCGGCGACATCGGCGAAAGTGGTCTTGATCTGGTCTTCCGTCAGCATGCGGGCCTTGCTCTTGCCGAAGGACATCGCGCCCTTGCCGCCGCCGCCCTGCATTTGCCGCATAAAGAAGATCCAGACCCCGATCAGCAACAGCATCGGGAACCAAGAGATAAAGATAGAAGCCAGCAGGCTCGGCTCTTCAGGCGGCTCGCCGACAACTTTCACATTCTTCGTTAACAACGTATCCAGCAACTTAGGATCGTTGACAGGGATGTAGGTCGTGTATTTGTTACTGTCTTTCTTGGTAACGTTAATTTCACGTCCGTTGATTCGCGCTTCGCGAACCTGATCTTGGGTCAGTTCGGACATGAAGGTAGAGTAATCCACCCTACGGCCATTCGACTCGCTGGGCCCAAAGCTCTGGAATACAGACATCAACACTACCGCGATGACTAACCAGAGAATTAGGTTTTTCGCCATGTCACTCAAGGGATTAACCTCATCTTACAACTGTGTTAACAAACAGCGTTAGGGTACTACAGTTTGCGCCCTGTCGCTACAATGTACACTTCGCGCGAACGAGCGCGGGAAGCGTCTGGCTTACGAATCTTAACCTTCGTAAACAGGGAGCGAATTTCCCGTAGGTACTCGTCAAAGCCATCTCCCTGGAACACCTTCACCAGGAAACTTCCACCTGGTGCGAGGACATCACGACACATATCCAGCGCCAACTCCACCAGATACATCGACCTTGGAATATCGACCGCCGGGGTGCCACTCATATTCGGGGCCATATCGGACATGACCACCTGAACCTTACTCTCGCCTACTCGTTCCAACAGCGCCTTCAGCACCAGTTCATCACGAAAATCGCCCTGAAGGAAATCGACGCCAACGATAGGATCCATTGGCAAAATATCACAGGCGATGATACGCCCGGTACCGCCGATTTGGGTGACCACATACTGCGACCAGCCACCCGGCGCGGCACCGAGATCAACCACGGTCATGCCCGGTTTGAACAGTTTGTCGCTCTGCTGTATTTCATCAAGTTTAAACCAGGCACGGGAACGCAGTCCCTTTTTCTGCGCCTGCTGTACATATTTATCGCTAAAGTGTTCTTGTAACCAGCGACTGGAGCTAGCCGAACGCTTTTTATTAGCCATCTCGTTTTCCAACTATCATAAAAAGAGTCTTATGTCAGGGTCGCTGCTCACGTAGACTCACACCGGTGAAGACCGATTTGGTGATATACATGAGATGGCGGTAGAATGTACCGTTTTCAATCCCAACTTAAGCAAAAAAGACAATGAATCTGAATAATAAACAAAAACAGCACCTGAAAGGCCTGGCGCATCCGTTAAAACCGGTGGTGATGCTGGGCAATAACGGTCTTACCGAAGGGGTGCTGGCTGAAATTGAACAGGCTCTGGAGCATCATGAGCTGATCAAGGTAAAAATCGCCGCTGAAGATCGCGAAACCAAAACCCTGATCGCCGATGCTATCGTGCGTGAAACGGGCGCCTGCAATGTGCAAGTTATCGGCAGTACGCTTATTCTTTACCGCCCGTCGAAAGAGCGCAAGATCAGTCTACCGCGTTAATAACCATCAGGTTAACGAAAAGGTGCCATGCGCCTGACCAAGATAAAAGGCCGCTCGCGGCCTTTTTCCTATCTTTACAAAACGTTGGCGCATTAGTGACCAACGGCCTCGATCAGAGATACTCGACCTTCAGGATCTCATACTCAACGTCGCCGCCGGGGGTTTTGATCACCACTACGTCGTCTTGCTCTTTGCCGATCAGGCCGCGCGCCATCGGCGAGTTTACCGAAATCAGATTTTTCTTGAAATCGGCCTCATCGTCACCAACGATGCGGTAAGTCACTTCTTCTTCACTGTCCAGATTCATCACCGATACGGTGGCTCCGAAGATCACTCGGCCGGTGTTCGGCATCTTGGTGATATCGATCACCTGAGCATTGGACAGCTTGGCTTCGATTTCCTGAATGCGGCCTTCGCAGAAACCCTGCTGTTCGCGGGCGGCGTGGTACTCGGCATTCTCTTTCAAATCGCCGTGCTCACGGGCGTCAGCGATATCCGCAATGATTTTCGGGCGGCGCACGCTTTTCAGATATTCGAGCTCTTCGCGCAGTTTTTCAGCGCCAAACAAGGTCATCGGAATTTGGTTCATCGTATAAATACCTCTAAATCTTTCCTGTTCAAATAACCGTCATCCTGACGTATTCGTATGAAAACACGGTTGGCATACCGCCACCCGCCTCCAGGCGACAAACAAAAGAAACCTGACTCGGAACGAGGCCCAAGCCAAGATTGGTTTTGCATTTTGATACGCATTTTAGCCTAGAGTTCCTTGAGGGTCATCGTTTACTTTTTCCCTGATTGCACCGTAGTATGACGGCACGTTATCCAGCTGTTATCCCGAGATTATGCGTTTTTCACGAATTGTCAGTGCATTGGCTTGCGCATTTGTTCTGAATGCGAATGCGGCCCCGGTTGAAGAGTACACACAATATCTGCCTGATGGGGCCAACCTTGCCCTGGTCGTTCAGAAAATCGGTGCCGGCGCGCCGACGATCGATTATCACTCTCAGCAGATGGCGCTGCCGGCCAGTACCCAAAAAGTGCTGACGGCGCTGGCGGCATTGCTGCAACTCGGGCCCGATTACCGTTTCACCACCACGCTGGAGAGCCAGGGCGATATCCGCGACGGCGTGCTGCGCGGCAACCTGATCGCCCGCTTCAGCGGCGATCCGACCTTCAAACGCCAGAGCCTGCGCAATATGGTGGCCGTCCTGAAGAAACAGGGCGTGCGCCAAATCAGCGGCGACGTGCTGGTCGACACCTCGGTCTTCGCCAGCCATGACAAGGCGCCCGGCTGGCCGTGGAACGATCTAACGCAGTGCTTCAGCGCACCGCCGGCCGCCGCCATCGTCGATCGCAACTGTTTCTCGGTCTCGCTCTACAGCGCGCCGAATCCGGGCGACATGGCGTTTATCCGCGTCGCCTCCTATTATCCCGTCAATATGTTTAGCCAGGTGCGCACCCTGGCGCGCGGCTCTGCAGACGCGCAGTACTGCGAGCTGGACGTGGTGCCGGGCGAGCTGAACCGCTTTACCCTGACCGGCTGCCTGACGCAGCGCAGCGAACCGCTGCCGCTGGCCTTCGCCATCCAGGACGGCGCCAGCTATGCGGGCGCCATCTTGAAAGACGAACTGACGCAGGCCGGTATCCAGATCGACGGGCATTTGAAACGCCAGACGCGCCCTGGCATCACCGGCACGGTGATCGCGCAAACCCAGTCGGCGCCACTGCACGATCTGTTGAAGATCATGCTGAAGAAATCGGACAACATGATCGCCGATACCGTCTTCCGCACCATCGGCCACGAGCGCTTCGGCGTACCGGGCACCTGGCGAGCGGGTTCCGATGCGGTGCGGCAGGTGCTGCGCCAGAAGGCCGGCATCGATCTGGGCAATACCATCATCGCCGACGGTTCCGGCCTGTCGCGCCACAACCTGCTGGCGCCGGCGACCATGATGCAAGCGTTGCAGTACATCGCGCAGCACGACAACGAGCTGAACTTCATCTCGATGCTGCCGCTGTCCGGCTATGACGGCACCTTGCGCTACCGCGGCGGCCTACACGAAGCCGGCGTCGACGGCAAAGTGTCGGCCAAAACCGGCGCGCTGCAGGGCGTGTACAACCTGGCGGGCTTCATCACCACCGCCAGCGGCCAGCGCATGGCCTTCGTGCAGTATCTTTCCGGTTATGCCGTACCGCCGGAAGATCAGAAACAGCGCCGCGCACCGCTGGTACGCTTCGAAAGCCGCCTGTATCGGGATATTTACCAAAACAACTGAGGATCGCCATGAAGCTGCTGGTCGTTGAGGATGATGAACTGCTGCAACAGGGGCTGGCGCTGGCGCTGACCGGCGAAGGCTACGTCTGCGACTGCGCCGCTACGGCGGCGGAGGCCAACAGCCTGCTCATCACCAGCCAATACAGCATGGTGATCCTGGATCTCGGCCTGCCGGACATGGACGGCGCCGCGCTGCTGCGGCAGTGGCGCCGCCAGCAGATCGATCTGCCGGTGCTGATCCTGACCGCCCGCGATGCGCTGGAAGACCGCGTCGACGGGCTGGATGCCGGCGCCGATGACTACCTGGTCAAACCCTTCGCGCTGGTCGAGCTGCAGGCGCGCGTGCGCGCCCTCCTGCGGCGCTACCAGGGCCACAGCGACAATCTGATGCAGGTGGATGACCTGCAGTTGAACCTCTCCAGCCAGCAGGTCTATCTGCAGCAGCAACCGGTGGAGGTCACGCCGAAAGAATTCGCCATTCTGGCGCGTCTTATCATGCGTGCCGGCCAAACGGTCAACCGTGAACTCCTGCAGCAAGATCTCTACACCTGGCAGGACGACTTGGGTTCCAACACGCTGGAAGTGCACATCCACAACCTGCGCCGCAAACTGGGCAAGGATCGCATCCGCACCGTGCGCGGCATCGGCTACCGCCTGGAACCCTCGTCATGATCAGCATGCGCCGCCGCCTGCTGCTGATGCTGGCGCTGATCCTGCTGGTCACGCAACTCATCAGCGCCTTCTGGCTGTGGCACGAAAGCCAGGAGCAGATCAGCTTCCTGGTGGACGAAACCCTGTCCGCCAAAGTGCGTACCGAACGCGTCGATACCGAGATCGCCGAGGCCATCGCGTCGCTGCTGGCGCCTTCGCTGATCATGATGGTCGTCACGCTGCTGGCGTCGTTTTGGGCCATCAGCTGGATCATCCGCCCGCTAAACCAATTGCAGCAGCGGCTGGAAAAGCGCTCTGCCGATAACCTGACGCCGCTGCCAATCACCAGCGACAGCCAGGAAATGGTGGCGGTCACCAATGCACTCAATCAGCTGTTTTCACGGCTGGATAACACCATTCAACAGGAACGCCTGTTCACCGCCGACGCCGCCCATGAGCTGCGCACGCCGCTGGCCGGCATCCGCCTGCATCTGGAACTGATGGAAAAGCAGGGCGTCAAGGGCAGCCAGGCGCTGATCGCCCGCATCGATCAGCTGATGCACACCGTCGAGCAGTTGCTGATGCTGTCGCGCGCCGGGCAAGACTTCGCCAGCGGCCATTATCAGCATTTCGATTGGGTAGCCGATGTGATTCAACCGCTGCGTGAAGAGCTCGACGAAATGACCGCCCAACGCGGGCAGACGCTGGATTGGCAATTGCCGGCCGTCGCCGCGGTGAACGGCGATCCGGTGCTGCTGCGGCTGCTGCTGCGCAACCTGGTCGAAAACGCCCACCGTTACGGCCCGGAAGGCGGGGCGATACAGGTGCGGTTAACACCGCAAGACAACGGCTATCTGCTGCAGGTCATCGACGATGGCCCAGGTATCAAGGAGGAGATGGTCGGGGAGCTGACACAGGCGTTTCGCCGCATGGATCAACGCTACGGCGGCAGCGGACTGGGCTTGAATATCGTGATCCGCATCGCGCAACTGCATCAGGGCCGTTTGACGCTGGAAAATCGCCGCGATGTGCGCGGCCTGAACGCCCAGTGTTGGCTACCGGAAAAGGCGCTTAAATAACAAGGGCCCAGCGTTGCTGAGCCCTTTATCACCGAATCACTTCTGGTAAATGATTTCGACGCCTTCGTCGTCGTCTTCGTCCCAGTCATCATCCCAGTCATCTTCCGCTTCGGCTTCCACTTCCGCGATTTGCTCGCGGTGGTAGTCATCCCACATGAATTCGACTTTTTCCGGTGCGCTTTCTTCGATCGCCATCGCTTTCGGCTGAGTGTTGATGAAGTTCATCACGTCCCAGCACAGCGCGTTGACGCCTTCGCGGTTGGCGGCGGAGATCATGTAGTACTTCCCTTCCCAGCCCATGCCTTCCACAATCGCTTTGGCGCGTTCGGCGGCTTCTTCCTCACCAATCACATCAATTTTGTTGAACACCAGCCAGCGTGGCTTCTGCGCCAGATTTTCGCTGTATTGGTTCAACTCGTTGATGATCACTTTGGCGTTTTCCACCGGATCGGTTTCGTCGATCGGCGCGATATCCACCAGGTGCAGCAGCACGCGGCAACGCTCCAGGTGTTTCAGGAAGCGAATGCCCAGGCCCGCGCCTTCGGAGGCACCCTCGATCAACCCCGGAATGTCGGCAACCACAAAGCTCTGCTCGTGGTCCATGCGCACCACGCCCAGGCTCGGCACCAGCGTGGTAAACGGATAATCGGCCACCTTCGGCTTGGCGGCGGACACCGCGCGGATGAAGGTCGATTTACCGGCGTTCGGCAGCCCCAGCATGCCTACATCGGCCAGCAGCAACAGCTCCAGCAACAGGTCGCGCGCTTCGCCGGCGGTACCCAGCGTCTTCTGACGCGGTGCACGGTTGACCGAAGATTTGAAACGGGTGTTGCCCAGGCCGTGCCAGCCGCCTTTGGCGACCATCAGCTTCTGCTCATGGCGGGTCATGTCGCCGAGGATCTCGCCGGTGCCCTGATCCTTCACGCGCGTGCCGACCGGCACCTTGATGATGACGTCTTTACCGCGTTTACCGGTACAGTCGCGGCTCTGGCCATTCTGGCCGCGCTCGGCGCGGAAAGACTTCTCAAAACGGTAGTCGATCAGGGTGTTGAGGTTCTCGTCCGCCAGCAGGTAGACGTCGCCGCCGTCGCCGCCGTCGCCACCATCAGGCCCACCGTTGGGGATATATTTTTCGCGGCGGAAGCTGACGCATCCGTTACCGCCGTCGCCTGCAACGACCAGAATCGCTGCTTCATCTACAAACTTCATTTACCGTCTCCGTAAATCATTCACCGGGCTGCTTCAAAGGAGCAACCAGGGGGGGGTCTGCCCGTCGCGGCCACCACCGGTGACCAATTGCGGAAAACATGGCGCCCGCCACAACCACAAACGCACCGACATAGCCGACGATGTTCAGCGTCGGCGCGGCGAAAGTCTGGGGCCAGGCCAGCGCCAATAAATCTGAAAACAGCAGGGTAAACAGCGGGGTCAGCGTAACCAACGCGCTCACCTGCGCCGCCTGCCAGCGCGCCATCGCCTCTGCCAGCGCGCCATAGCCGATCAGCGTGTTGGCGCCGCAAAACAGCAGGCACGACAATTGCCAGCCGCTCAGCTGGAAAATCACCTCGGGTTTGGCCAGAGGGAACAACGCTATCGCACATAAAGTGTACAACATAACCAGGATCTGCGGCGAAGCCAGTCGGCGCAGCAACACCTTCTGGGCCACGCCGTAGCTCACCCAGACCATCGCCGCGCACACGCCCAGCATGACGCCCAGCGTGTAGTCCGTCAGCCGGGTGAAGATCTCTATCAGACTGACGTTGAAAAACAGCATCAGTCCGCAAATCAGCATCAGGGCGCCAATGACCTGGGTGATACGCATGCGTTCTTTTAAAATCAGCACGCTGGCGAACATCATGCCGACCGGCGACAGCTGGCCAATCACCTGCGACGCCGTCGGGCTCAGGTATTGCAGCGAGGAACTGAAGAACACAAAGTTGCCCAGCAGCCCCGCCGTCGCGATCGCCAACAGCAGCAGCCAACGCGGCTGGCGGAACATCGTCAGCGGCGGCAGCTTGCCGCGCACCGCGAGGATCACGCCCAAGCCGATGGCGGCCATGGTAAAGCGATACCAGACAACGGTAAACGGCTCCATCACCACCAACACTTCTTTCATCGCGATCGGCAACGCGCCCCAGCAAACCGCCGTGGTTAACGCCAGAGAAATGCCAACGCCGACCTGCTGCTTCGTATCCATATCACCTTCGCCAACGCTGACGGGCCTGCCCTCAGGCAACCCATAAATGTAAAAAGCCCCGCAACGAATTGCGGGGCTTACATCTATTTCGTAAGGCTCGAAAAATTATTCAGCTTCGATGCTGATGAATTTACGATTGCTCGGGCCTTTAACTTCGAATTTGACTTTACCGTCTTTCAAAGCAAACAGAGTGTGGTCTTTGCCGCAACCCACGTTGGTACCAGCGTGGAATTTGGTGCCGCGCTGACGAACGATGATGCTGCCTGCCAGTACTGCTTCGCCGCCAAAGCGTTTTACGCCCAGACGTTTAGCTTCTGAATCGCGACCGTTACGAGTCGAGCCGCCAGCCTTTTTGTGTGCCATTAATCCGCTCTCCTAACTTAAGCGCTGATGCCGGTGATTTTAACGTCAGTGAACCACTGACGGTGGCCCTGCTGCTTACGGTGGTGTTTACGACGACGAAACTTAACAATTTTAATTTTCTCGCCACGACCGTGAGCAACAACTTCAGCTTTGATCTTGCCGCCATCGACGAAAGGAACGCCGATTTTGATATCTTCGCCATTAGCGATCATCAGAATCTGGTCAAACTCAACCGCTTCACCAGTTGCGATGTCCAGCTTTTCCAAGCGAACGGTCTGACCTTCGCTTACTCGGTGTTGTTTACCACCACTTTGGAAAACCGCGTACATATAAAACTCCGCTTTCCGCGTGCCCGACTGTGTTAGTTCAGAGCGCGCTATAAATATTCACAATAGGGCGCGAATTCTACGCAAAAAAGCAGCGCATGACAAGAGCAGAATAAGACCAGAACAAGAAAAAAGAAGAAAAAAAGCGCAGTTTCTTTCGTGGCGTTTATCTGAACCGTTTTTCAAGTACAATCATAGGGACAGTTACCGCCATGTACCGATGTGAGCAGCGATCTCAACGCGGTGAAGAGAAACACAGCTGAAAAAAACACAATGAACCTAGAGCAAATTACCGAGTTAACCGCGCAAGATATGGCGGCCGTGAACGCAACAATTCTCGAACAGCTGAATTCCGATGTCACGCTCATCAATCAGCTTGGCTATTACATTATCAGTGGTGGCGGTAAGCGCATCCGGCCGATGATCGCCGTTCTGGCGGCGCGGGCGTTGGGCTATGAAGGCAACAAGCACGTCACCGTGGCCGCCCTGATCGAATTTATCCATACCGCCACGCTGCTGCATGACGACGTCGTCGACGAATCGGACATGCGCCGCGGCAAAGCCACCGCCAACGCGGCGTTCGGCAACGCCGCCAGCGTGCTGGTCGGCGACTTTATCTATACCCGCGCCTTCCAGATGATGACCAGCCTGGAATCCCTGCGCGTGCTGGCGCTGATGTCGGAGGCGGTCAACGTCATCGCCGAAGGTGAAGTGCTGCAGTTGATGAACGTGCACGATCCCGACATCACCGAAGAAAGCTATATGCGGGTGATCTACAGCAAAACCGCCCGCCTGTTCGAGGCGGCGGCGCAATCGTCGGCGATCCTGTCCGGCGCCAGCGCTGAACAGGAGCAGGCGCTGCAAGACTATGGCCGCTACCTCGGCACCGCTTTCCAGCTGATCGACGATCTGCTCGACTACAGCGCCGACGGCAGCACCCTGGGTAAAAACACCGGCGACGATCTGAACGAAGGGAAACCGACCCTGCCGCTGCTGCACGCGATGCACAACGGCGACGACGCGCAGCGTGACATGATCCGCGGTGCGATTGAGCAAGGCAACGGTCGTCACCTGTTGGAGCCGGTACTGCAGGCGATGCAACAATGCGGTTCGCTGGAGTACACCCGCAAACGCGCCGAAGAAGAAGCCGACAAGGCGATCGCCGCGCTGCAGGTCTTGCCGGCATCGGAGCACCGTACGGCGCTGGAAGGCCTGGCCCATCTGGCGGTGCAACGCGATTTTTAAGAAATAAATATTTCTTAAAAAACATCAGGCCCGCGTACGCGGGCCTGCCTAGCTATTGCTCTCTTCGTCGATGCGCGCCAACAGGCCGCCGATCCCTTCCCGCATCAGGAAAGCCACCATTTTCTCGCGCTCGCTCTCCGTCAAATGGTAGTAATACTCGATCCAGACCGCCAACGGTTCCTGGCGTTCTACGTCATATGCCGCCCCGTCTTCCTTCAGCACCAGCAGGTTACGCACACCTGAAGGCAGGCTGTCGATATGGTACTCCAACGCTTTTCCCTGCACGCCTTTACGCCTGCGGCTGACCCAGCCTTCGCGCCGGGCCATCAGATTGATTCCCTGTGGTGAGGAGGGTAATCCTGCGATGCCTGTCAGTTCCTTGGCGGCAAACCACTCGTTTTTCATAGCCATCATCTCTGGGCAATAGTGGGCAACGTCATTTTTTGGAAATTACTCGGGTATTTTTTAGGAAATTTAATGGTATTCTGGTTTCCTAATGAGCGTTTCACGTTGTTCAAGCACTTAACCTTGACCCGTTAGTTATACCACTAACGCAACTTTGGCTAATCAGAAAAGGAATGTAAACATGAATTCAAGGAACCCAGATTGGCACCCGGCAGATATCATCGCGGCGCTACGCAAGCAGGGCACCACGCTGGCGGCAGTGTCGCGCAAGGCCGGATTGAGCTCATCGACGCTGGCCAACGCGCTATCGCGCCCGTGGCCGAAGGGGGAATGGCTGATCGCCGAAGCGATAGGCATCCACCCTTCGGAAATCTGGCCAAGCCGCTATTACGATCCGCACAACGATTGCCTCCTGGATCGTAAGGCACGCATAAAATCGTGAACGCGGAGCAAAAAAAACCGCCGGAACAGCGTCCGGCGGCGTTTATCGGCTGACTATCGGCAACGATCAGTTATTGATGAACTTCTCGCCCAGCTCGATATCTTTGTGCAGCACGTCCAGCATCTCGTTAAGCGCTTTCTGCTCGAAGGCGCTTAAGGTGCCGATATCTTTGCGTTCTTCAACGCCGTTCTTGCCAAGCACCAGCGGCTGCGCGAAGAAGCGAGCGTATTTACCGTCGCCTTCAACGTACGCGCATTCCACCACGCCTTTCTCGCCCTGCAGCGCACGCACCAGAGACAGACCGAAACGGGCGGCCGCCTGGCCCATGGACAGCGTTGCAGACCCGCCGCCGGCTTTGGCTTCCACCACTTCGGTGCCGGCGTTCTGAATGCGTTTGGTCAGATCCACCACTTCCTGATCGGTGAAGCTCACACCAGGGATCTGCGACAGCAGAGGCAGGATGGTCACGCCAGAGTGGCCGCCGATGACCGGCACGTTCAGCTCTTCCGGCTGCTTGCCTTTCAGCTCGGCCACGAAGGTGTTGGAACGGATGATATCCAGCGAAGTCACGCCGAACAGTTTGTTCTTGTCGTAAACGCCGGCTTTTTTCAGCACTTCCGCCGCGATGGCGACCGTGGTGTTAACCGGGTTGGTGATGATGCCGATGCAGGCTTTCGGGCAGGTTTTCGCCACTTGCTCAATCAGGTTACGCACGATGCCGGCGTTAACGTTGAACAGATCAGAGCGATCCATGCCTGGCTTACGGGCCACGCCGGCGGAAATCAGCACCACGTCCGCACCATGCAGAGCCGGGGTCGCGTCTTCGCCGCTGAAGCCTTTGATTTTAACTGCGGTTGGGATGTGGCTTAAGTCGACGGCAACGCCTGGGGTAACAGGGGCAATGTCGTAGAGAGAGAGTTCAGAACCTGAAGGAAGCTGGGTTTTGAGTAGAAGGGCGAGGGCCTGGCCGATACCGCCAGCAGCACCGAGAACTGCAACTTTCATCCTATACTCCTTTATTATCTTAAATATATAAAGCGCCGTGAATGTGTTGGTAACGGACCTTAAGTTATTACACCTTTAAAAACAATAAATTAGCCAATTCTTGCCTGCAGGTGTAATAAAACGGCCGCTGTCGCGCCCATTTTAGATTAAATCGCTTACGCATGAAGGGCATAGCGCACACTAATCAAAAATAGTGCGAGGTTATTCACGAGCAAGTTAACCGGCCGTTACATTACACCCTTACGCAACATCAGAACAACATCATTTTAATAACATTTTATTTACCACCGCAGGCCGATTTTCCGTCGCCAAAAGGGCATATTCATCGCGGCCGGATTTTGTTAAAATGGCGCCCTTTCCTCGCCGCCCGGTCATGTTTATTTTCTTTGGGTCGGCCTTTGTTGCATAAAAATTCATCTATATGCATAATCATGACTTCCACTATCAACATTCCACGGTGCAAAATGCGTAATCCCGCAAAACAGGAAGATCTGATCAAGACGTTCAAAGCGTTATTGAAAGAAGAAAAATTCAGTTCTCAAGGCGAGATCGTTTTGGCGCTGCAAGAAGAAGGCTTCGAAAACATTAACCAATCCAAAGTATCGCGCATGCTGACCAAGTTCGGCGCGGTACGTACGCGCAATGCCAAAATGGAAATGGTGTATTGCCTTCCTGCCGAACTCGGCGTGCCGACCACTACCAGCCCATTGAAGAATCTGGTGCTGGACGTCGACCATAACGACGCCGTCGTGGTGATCCACACCAGCCCAGGCGCCGCACAGCTGATCGCCCGCCTGCTCGACTCATTGGGTAAATCCCAGGGCATCCTCGGCACGATTGCCGGCGACGATACGATTTTCGTCACCCCGTCCAACGGCTTTACCGCTCAGAAACTGCATGAAGCTATTCTGGGCGTATTCGAGCAAGAGCTGTGAAACCTGGCGCTAACAAAGTACGGCTGTAGCCCGCACTTTGTTAGCGCTTCTTTAACCTTCGCCTTACCTTTCCTACCCGCCACCGCGTTTAACACTGCTTTTTTATCCCTCAGGAACACATTTCCATGACATCTCCATGTAACCAGCAGTACCCACTGTGATCTTCCGCACTTTTGGTCAAAAGCACTTACCTCATTGAAATTACATAAATTTAACATCAAAAGATCGTTTTATGAGCGTTTTTTATTCCTTGTGGTTATAAAAAATAAGGATCATGAGGTTAAAGTTTCACTAGCAACTGTTAGCGAACTATTAATTTTTCACGTTACTAGCTGTATACTCATTTCCGTGAACTGAATCACAGTTCGTTGGAACTGATAAAAGAATACGATGAGGTGAGATGATGAAAATTAAAACTACCGTTGCAACCCTGAGCGTTCTGTCCATGCTTTCATTTGGTGCATTCGCAGCACAATCTGTTGACGCAACTCAGGCCGCAAAACTGCAGCCGGCCGGTGTGATCACCGTGAGCGGCGTCGCCGCTGCGCCTTCTGACATTCGTCAGGCGCTGTCCGACAAAGCTGACGCCAAAGGGGCGACCGCTTACCGCGTGATCGAAGCCCGCAATGAAGGCAACTTCCACGCAACCGCTGAAATCTACAAATAAGTACCGGCATTACCCGGCAACGGGCAATACATCTCTGGAATCAAACGCTGTCGTAACGGCCTTCAAGAATAAAAATCGCTGCCAAGCCCTTCCAGGCTGTTATGACCAAGGATCGCTACCATGAACATGAAAACTACTCTTGCTGCATTCGGCCTGCTGTCTGTCATCGCCTTCGGCGCGTCTGCCGCCCAGCTGGTGACTAACGATCAGACCGCCAACCTGCAATCTATCGGCACCATTACCGTCAGCGGCATCGACGGCGCGCCGACCGACATTCGCCAGGCGTTGTCGGAGAAAGCCGACGCTAAAGGCGCGACCGCCTACCGCGTGATCGAAGCGCGTAACGAAGGCAACTACCACGCCACCGCCGAGATTTACAAATAACAACTCTGGGAACGGCTTTGCAGAGCTGATTACCCTCGTCACTGCCACTGCCGAGTTCTGACGCAAACGCCGATTTCCCAGAGACCCTCTCGTCGTCCTATCCGACGAACCCCGTTGCCCTCGCTCGCGAGGGCTTTTTTATGGGCGAAAAAAAGGCCGCGAACGCGGCCCTTGATGTGGTTGAGCGATCAGTAGGTGACTTTCGGTTCCTGCTTTTTCGCCAGCGCGTCCAGCAGACGATCGTGAATACCGCCGAAACCGCCGTTGCTCATCACCAGAATGTGATCGCCCGGCTGTGCGGTTTTCACCACCATGTCCACCAACGTGTCGAGATCCGCGCTCCAGTGCGCCGGCTGCACGCAGGCATCCGCCACTTCCGCCACCTGCCACGGAATGTGGTGCGGCTGGAACAGGAACACTTCGTCGGCACGGCCGAGCGAAGGCGCCAGATCGTTTTTGCTGATGCCCATTTTCATGGTGTTGGAGCGCGGTTCCAGCACCGCCAGAATGCGCGCCGTGCCGCCGACCTTGCCGCGCAGCGCGGCCAGGGTAGCGAGGATCGCCGTCGGGTGGTGCGCGAAGTCGTCGTAAACCGTGACGCCGTTGGCTTCGCCACGCAGCTCCAGGCGGCGGCGGGCATTGATGAAATCGCCCAACGCGCGGCAGGCGTCCGCCGGCTGTACGCCGACATGACGGGTGGCGGCGATGGCCATCAGGCCGTTATGCATGTTGTGCTCGCCCACCAGCGCCCAGTTCACTTCACCGACCTGTTCGCCGTCGAGGAACACCGCGTAATGACTGGCGTCCGGCGTCAGCTTCTGCGCGCGCCAGGTACCCTCTTCCCCCACCAGCTCCTGCTCGCTCCAGCAGCCCATCGCCATCACCTGCTTCAGGTGGCTGTCGTTGTCCGGCAGGATGATCTTGCCTTTGCCCGGCACCAGGCGCACCAGGTGGTGGAACTGTTTCTGGATGGCTTTCAGATCGTCGAAGATATCGGCGTGGTCGAACTCCAGGTTGTTCATGATCAGCGTGCGCGGGCTGTAGTGCACGAACTTGGAACGCTTGTCGAAGAACGCGCAGTCATACTCGTCGGCCTCGATCACGAAGAACGGGCTGCCGCCGAGGCGGGCCGAAACGTCGAAGTTGCCCGGCACGCCGCCGATGACGAAGCCGGGCTGGTAACCGCAGGCCTCGAGGATCCAGGTCGCCATGCCGGCGGTGGTGGTTTTGCCGTGGGTGCCGGCGACCGCCAGTACCCAGCGATCGCGCAACACGGCGTCGTGCAGCCACTGCGGGCCGGAAACGTAAGGGATACCACGCTCCAGCACCGCCTCCACGCACGGGTTACCGCGCGTCATGGCATTGCCGATAATCACCAGATCCGGTGCCGGATCCAGCTGGGCTGGATCATAACCCTGAATAAGATCGATCCCCTGGTTCTCCAGCAGCGTGCTCATCGGCGGATAGACGTTGGCGTCCGAACCGGTGACGTCATGCCCCAGTGAACGCGCCAGCATCGCCAGCCCGCCCATAAAGGTGCCACAGATCCCAAGAATGTGAATGCGCATAGGTTTCTCATGTGAGTGCATCGAATGTCGGCATATTCTAACGCTCAGAATCGTCCAGAAGAAATGGATTTGCCTATGAATAGCGCGCATCTTTGGGCTACACTGCACGCGAAAACGTTGGCGGTTTGTTAACAGGCCGCTATCCATCCGTAGATTCAGGGATTGTGTCATGAAAACGTTAGGCGAATTTATCGTCGAGAAACAGCACGACTTCTCTCACGCCACCGGCGAGCTGACCGCGTTACTTTCTGCAATTAAACTGGGCGCCAAAATCATCCACCGCGACATCAACAAGGCCGGCCTGGTTGATATTCTGGGAACCAGCGGGGTGTCCAACGTACAGGGCGAAGTTCAGATGAAACTGGACCTGTACGCGAACGAAAAACTGAAAGCGGCGTTGAAAGCGCGTGGTGAAGTTGCGGGTATCGCTTCAGAAGAAGAAGATGAAATCGTGATATTCGACGGCGAGCGAGCTGAAAATGCCAAGTATGTCGTTTTGATGGATCCGTTGGACGGTTCGTCCAACATCGATGTCAACGTCTCGGTCGGTACGATTTTCTCTATCTACCGTCGCATCACGCCGGTCGGCACGCCGGTGACCGAAGAAGACTTCCTGCAGCCGGGCAGCGCCCAGGTCGCAGCGGGTTATGTGGTTTACGGTTCGTCCACCATGCTGGTGTACACCACCGGTTACGGCGTCCACGCCTTTACTTACGACCCGTCTCTGGGCGTATTCTGCCTCTCCCACGAGAAAGTGCGCTTCCCGGCGAGCGGCAACATGTATTCCATCAACGAAGGCAACTACATCAAGTTCCCTCTCGGCGTGAAGAAATACATCAAGTACTGCCAGGAGCAGGATGAAGCGACGCAGCGCCCTTACACCTCGCGCTACATCGGTTCCCTGGTGGCGGACTTCCACCGCAACCTGCTGAAAGGCGGCATCTACATCTACCCAAGCACCGCCAGCCACCCGCAAGGCAAGCTGCGCCTGCTGTACGAATGCAACCCGATGGCGTTCCTGGCCGAACAGGCCGGCGGTAAGGCCAGCGACGGCAAAAACCGCATTCTGGACATCACGCCGGTGAAACTGCACCAGCGCGCACCATTCTTCGTCGGCACCAAGTCGATGGTAGAAGACGCGGAACGCTTCATCGCCGAAAACCCGGACGAGTAACGCATTTCTGGCAAGGGTTCGGCGCCGCGCCGAACCCTTATCGCCTTACAGCTTGAACGCCGCCATGCTCTGCGCCAGCAGCTGAGCCTGATCTTCCAGCGAGCGCGTCGCCGCCGCCGACTCTTCCACCAGCGCCGCATTCTGCTGCGCCACCTGATCCATCTGCGCCACCGCCAGGTTCACCTGTTCGATACCGCTGCTTTGTTCGCGCGTCGCTGCCGAGATCTCACGCATCAACGCCGTCACCCGGCCTACTTCGCCGGTAATGCCGCTCATGGTCTGCGCCGCCGATTCCACCATCTGCTCGCCTTCCTGCACCCGGTTTTGCGACGCTTCGATCAACCCTTTGATCTCTTTCGCCGACTGGGCGCTGCGCTGCGCCAGGCTGCGCACTTCGCCAGCCACCACCGCGAAACCGCGGCCCTGTTCGCCGGCCCGCGCCGCTTCTACCGCCGCGTTCAGCGCCAGGATATTGGTTTGGAAGGCGATGCCGTCCATCACGCTGATGATGTCGGCGATGCGGCGCGAACTGTCGGTGATCGCCTGCATCTTGCTCATCACCTGGCTGACCACGTCGCTGCCCTGGTTGGCGATATCAGACACGCTCAGCGCCAGCTGATTGGCCTGCTCGCAGTTCTCGGCGTTCATTTTCACCGTCGAAGTCAGCTGTTCCATGCTGGCGGCGGTTTCTTCCAGCGAAGCGGCCGATTCTTCGGTGCGCTGCGCCAGATGCAGGTTGCCGGCCGCCAGTTCGCGTGAACCGGTGTCGATCTGGCTGCTGGCGTCGCGCACTTTGCTGACCGAACTGGCCAGCGCCTGCTGCATGCGCTGCATCGCTCGCACCAGGCGGCCCATCTCGGTATCGCCCTCGCCGCGGATCTCATGGGTCAGATCGCCGCCGGCGATGTGTTCCAGCTGCGCGATGGATTCGTCCAGCGGACGCAGAATGATCACCCGCAGCGCGAACCAGGCCAGCACCGCCAGCAGCACGCTGAGCAGGCCCGCCACCACGATCAACGAGATCTTGGTGTTGGCGTTGCTTTCCGCGTCATACACCTGCTGCGCGCCGAGCTTCATGGCAAAGCTGCGGAAATCGCTGAGATCCTTTTCAAACGCGATGCTCAACGCGGAGATGCGCGTCTCCTGAATGTGATAATACTCATCAATCTTGCCGGCTTTGATGGCGGCGGCCATCGGCTTCACGCCCTGCTCCAGATAGGCGTGATAGCTGTTTTGCAGACGATTGGAGAGTTCGCGGCCGCGATCGGTCACGGTGCCGACGCCGACAAAGCGCGCCATTTCCTTGTTCGACTGTTCGAGGTAACCGTAGATGCGGCCCACGGTGGCATCGGACACATCAGTCTGGCCTATCTCCCGTTGGCGCACCGCCAGCGAGGCGGCGGTTCGGGCGCGCAGCGTCAGGTTGGAGCTGTTGGCCAGCGAGCCCAGCTCTTCGCCGAGGATCTGGTTCAAGGTATGGATCGAGCGCGATCCTTCGTTAATCGCGTTGACGCCAATAACGCTGACCATGATCAGCAGCATGGTCATCAGGCTCAGCAGGGCGATCAGCCCAGCCTTCACCGTAATCTTTTTTAGCATGAGTTCTTCCCGGCTTCAGAATAGTGAGATCAGACGTAGTAGGGGTGGCAAAACGCGGAGCCAGCTTTGCTGGCTCATTATTGTTTGTTGAAGTTATCGGCAGGCGGAGGCAAAACTTCATGCCGCGGCGGGATTAATCTGGAAATTCTCCGTGCGCCGGCACGCTGGGTTTTCAACGATGAAAAGGGCAGGAAATCGCAAAAGAGTCCGCTATAATAGCCGCCACTCCATTTCTGGTTTGATGATTAAAGGAAACCGACATGAGCTTGAATCTGGTCCCTGCTGGCAAAGACCTGCCGGAAGACATCTACGTAGTAATCGAAATCCCGGCCAACGCCGATCCAATCAAATACGAAATCGACAAAGAAACCGGCGCGCTGTTCGTTGACCGTTTCATGTCCACCGCGATGTTCTACCCGTGCAACTACGGCTACATCAACCACACCCTGTCTCTGGACGGCGACCCGGTTGACGTGCTGGTTCCAACCCCATACCCGCTGCAGCCGGGCTCCGTGATCCGCTGCCGTCCGGTTGGCGTGCTGAAAATGACCGACGAAGCCGGTGAAGACGCCAAGCTGGTTGCGGTACCGCACAGCAAGCTGACCAAAGAGTACGATCACGTGAAAGACGTGAACGACCTGCCGGAACTGCTGAAAGCCCAGATCGCTCACTTCTTCGAGCACTACAAAGATCTGGAAAAAGGCAAATGGGTGAAAGTGGAAGGCTGGGCAGACGCTGCCGCGGCTAAAGCGGAAATCATCGCCTCCTTCGAACGCGCCGCCAAGAAGTAATTTCGCCGCCGTCCGATGAAAAAACACCGCTCATTGAGCGGTGTTTTTTTTTCTTACTGTTCTTCGAGGCGTTTCAGCCAGTCACCGCTGGTAATTCGCGGGTAACCATCCACGCTGTGTTTATACAGGTAGATCCACGCACTCCCATAAGGCGTCTGAATCAGCTCGCGCTTATAGTCCTTGGTGTTGCTTTTCAGTTCGTCCAGCTCTGCCAGAATCGATGAGTTAATACGATACACCTCGCAATGTATCGTGCCCTCTCCAGGGATCGCCGCCGGGTAATGGCCCAGGTTATAAATCTGGTAGCCTTCGAGCTCGTGCTCGCCGAGCCATTGGGCGTTGGTCATCCAATGGCTGTTTCCCTGTTTGCGCCGTAAACTGCCGTAGACAATTATTCGCATCGCTAAAACTCAAACTGATAGAGCAAATCTAATGCCTGGTCGAGACCAGACACCGCTTCAAGATACAACTTAGGCATCAGGCGATAACGCAACGTCAGCGTGGCCAGCGAGTCGAAAATGCCCACCCCATATTTTACTTGTAAGCCTGGGAGGACATAGCCGCTCACGACAACCTGGGAATTGTCGCCAACCCCTTGGGTGTCCAGAGCCAAATTACTCACGCCGAATGCCTCGCCGATTTTACCCACAAGTTGACCACTTTGTGCAACCCCCATGCCGATTAACATCGACGTCATGGCGTTGCCGTCGGCGCCGGAGCTGCTCAAGCCCTGACCGCGCAGCAGATAAGACAAGGCTTCCTGCTGCGATTTGGCCGGATCGGAGAACACTTCCAGCTTCGGTGCATCCGCCAGGCCGGTCACGCGCACGCCGGCGGTCACATCATCCTCGGTAGATTCCGGGTTGCGGATCGCTTCGATATTGAGCAGCGGCTGATCCGGCGGGCCGGAGAACATCAGTTGCCCTTTACGCACGATCAAATCCTGACCATAAGCATGGAAGCGACCGGAAGGGATGTCAATCTGGCCATTGAGGCCCAACCCTTTCTTGTCCTGCACCACTTTCAAATCGCCCTTCAGCCGGGCTTTCAAGCCGAAGGCATCCAGCCGCACGTCGTTACCGACGTGGATCATCAGGTTGCTGTTGATCGGGATCGAGGCGGTCTTCGGTTGAATCGGCTTGAGTTGGTCGTCCAGCATCACCTCATCGGAAGAAACGCCCACCGCGCTTTCCGGCAGCTCCTGCACCGTGATGCGCGCCCAGGGAATGTCGACCTTGCCGTTGAGCGAGAACAGCTGCGGCGTGGCTTCAAACACCAGATCCGGCGACACATCGATGCGGATCATCGGCGGCACCGTCACCCGCAGCTTGTCGCCTTTGGCGGCAATCCGCGCACGCCAGGCGTTGATGTCACGCCAGTCGGCGTCGCCCGCCAAATTCAGCTGGCCGCGCGTGGTGCTGAGCAACCCTTCCAGCGTCGAGGTCATGCCGTTGAAATTTACCGCCAGCCGCGCGTCGGTCATGTCGAACGGCATCCAGTGCCCCTGCACCTTCGCCCGATCCAACGCCAGGCGCCCGAACACCAGCGGCTTCTGCGCGCTGCCGCCCAGGCGCAGGTTGGCGTTCAGCATGCCCGCCGCGCTTTCGCCCTTCATCAGCGCCGGGTTGATCAGCGCCAGCGAGATATTGGTGATATTGACGTTGCCGCTAATGGTGCGCCGCACCTGCGGATCCGCCACCTGGATATTGCCGTCGAACTGGCCGTTGTTGGTCAGCTTGATCCGCCAGTCGGCCTGCGCGCGGCCGTTGTTCAGGCCGGCGTTGAGGGTCAGCGTATCGAAGGCGATCGGCAGCGCGTTGCCCTGCACCTGCTGCACCACCTTGACGCCGTTGCCGGCCAGCGTGACTTTCGCCTCCGGCAGCGCGCCGCCCGGCTTCCAGCTGACGTCGGCCCGGCCGGTGAACACGCCGCTCAGAGCGGTTTCCGGGCCGAGGAACGGCTTGATCATCGCCAGGTCGAACCGGTTGAGCACCACGCTGGCCTGGCCGCTCTGGCCGGCTTCAATGGTCTTAGGCACACACAGCTCGGCGTTCGGGTTCTGCCAACAGTGCGGCCCGACGCTGATTTTCTGCTCGGTGTTCAGGTAGTCCAGCGCGATGGCGCGCGTCAGGCGCCATTCCCCGACCGGCGTATCGAAGCGGGTGTTGTTCAGATTGCCGCGCCAACGCTGCTGCTGACGATCGAAACTGCCCTGCAACGCTAACTGGCCGGAGACCGGCTTGCCGTCAATCTTCAGCTGCAGCTGGTGCTGCTTCTCGCTGCCTTTGGCGTCGAGGGTCAGCAAGCTGACCTCCAGCGCGTCCTGCTTCAGCTGTTCGACGCGTACCGCCAACTGCCCCTGGATCTGATCCGTGGAGCGCACGTCGCCGTCTATTTTCACGCGGTTAATGCGCAGCGCCTGCCACTGCAAGCCGGAAGCGGTCAAATCCGCCAGCAGTTGCGGCGCCTGCAGATTGCCGCGCAGCTTCAGCAGCCCTTTGGCGGTGCCGCCCAGGCCCGGCAGCGCGCCATCCAGACGCGGCGCGTCGATGTTGGCGTCCAGGTTCCAGCTCTTCTCGTCCAATTGCCCTTTGACGTTCAGTTGGTTACGCCCCAGCGCCAGATCGATGCCGGGGATTTTCCACTGCCCGGCGGCGTTGCCGCTCAGCGTACCGCGCGCCGTGACCTTGTTCTGCTTCACGTTGCCGTCCAGCTGCAGCACCGGCACCTGCAGCTGCCAGCTGCCGCCGTGCAAACTGCCGCGCGTGGTGATCTTGCCGTCGAGTTTCGCCGGCCATTCCGGCCACTGCTTGGCGGTATTGATGCCGCTCAGCGTCAATTGCGAGGTCCAGCTGATGGCTTTGCTCCAGTCCACCAGCGCGGTGAGATCGGTATTGCCCTGCAGCGCCGCCAGCCGCAGTCGCTCCAGCTTGAACTGCTCGACGTTGCCTTTGCCGTCCAGCGTCAGCACCGCCGGCGGCAGATCCTGGCCTTTCAGATTGGCACGCGTCGACAGCGCATAGTCGGTCGCCTTGCCGTTAAAGCGCAGGCGGAAATCGTTGACCTGGTACTGCGCCTCACCGCTCAGCGGCCATTTCAGCTGTTTGCTCTGCAGCGTCAGCGCCAGCGGCAGGCCGGCTTCGGCCAGCCGGGTTTGCACATCAAGCTGGGCGCCGACCGGGCCGGACAGGTTCAGCGCGACCTTCAGCTCGTCGCGCAGTCCGCCGCCGATGTTCAGCTTCACCTTCTCGCCCTTCAGCGGCTCAATGTTCAGCGCGCTATTGGCGGTCAGGGCCACCGGCCAGCCGCCGGTCAGGGTCGCCTGCCCCTGCACCGACAGCGTGCCCTGCGGCGACTTCACGTCGAAGTTGTCCAGCTGGATATGTTGATCCTGCGTGCTGGCCTGCAACAACAGGCTCGTGATCAGCACGTCGGTATCGCCGGTCAAGCGCAGCTGCTCGCCGCGGATCTCTTTCACGGTGATATCCAGCGGCAGCCGAATGTCCGGCAGATCCGGCAACAGCGGTTTGGCAAACAGCTCCTTCAGCGTTTCGCCCAGCGGCTTCTCTTCCGACTGCGGTGCCGGCTTCGCCGCGTCGGTAACCTGTTCGCCGACCTTTTTCGCCACCTCGGCCGCCGGCTGCATCGCTTCCGGCAACGGGTTTTGCGGCGTTTTCGGCAATGCGATCAGCAGCGAGCCGATCTTGGTCGGCATCAGCGTCAGCGCGCGCTCTTGCCACTGCGCGCCGGTGCGGAACTCGGCCAGCGAGATGGCGGTGTCGTCGACGGTGACCTTGACGTTGTTCAGCGCCAACAGGCGCAGGGTGATCGGATAAGGGGTGCTGAGATTGGTGGTCGGCTCACTGCTCTCCTCCACCGGCGCGGAGGGTGCCATCTCTTTGGTGTTCACCGCCACGTCCACATCCTGGGCGGTCAAGGCGTTGACGCACAGCGAGCTGCGCTTAAAGCAGGACAGGTCAAGGGACAGATGGAACTGCCCGGCGTTGACCGTCACGCCCGGCATCTGATACTTCACGCCCTTCAGCGTCAAATCGCGCCAGCCGCCGCTGACGCCGGCGATCTCCAGCCCCGGCACCCAGCGCGCCGCGCCGTTGATGACCATATGCAAACCGGTGGTGGTACCCACCAGGAAGGCCAGACCGCCGATCAGCAACAGCAGAACGACCAGAAATCCGAGACAAATCTTTTTAACCAGGCTCATAGTTCAGGCCCCAAACCGATGTAGAACTGCATCCCGTGGGTGTCCTTGTCCCCCACGGGCGCGGCGATATCCAGCTTCACCGGCCCCACCGGCGACTGCCAGCGCACGCCTACGCCGGCGCCGGTCTTGAAGTTGCTCTTCTTGATATCGTTCACCGCTTCACCGGAGTCGACGAACATCGCCCCCCACCACTTGCCGGTCACGTTGTATTGGTACTCCAGCGATCCGGTCAGCATCTTGGAGGCGCCGGTCAGCTTGCCGTCGTCATCGCGCGGCGAAATGTCTTTGTACTTGTAGCCGCGAATGCTGCGGTCACCGCCGGCGAAGAAGCGCAGATCCGGCGGCACCTTGTCGAAGTCGTTGGTTTCGATCCAGCCCACCTGCCCGCGCGCCACGAAACGGTGCTTGTCGGCCAGGGTACGGATCCAGACGTTTTGCGCCTGCATCAGCGCGAAGTCCACGCCGGAACCCCAGGTGGTGTCGGACACGTCGATAGAGTAGCGCTGGCTGTCGCCCCAGGTCGGCATCAGGCCGCCGCGCGAGCGGGTGCGGTTGAAGCTGACGCCGGGGTACAGCAGCATGGTGGTGTTGCTGACGTTACCCTGGGTAAAGTTATCCCAGCGCCAGGTCAGGTTGATCGCCCGCTGCCAGCCGCTGGAAAGATCCCAGTTGCGCGAGGCCACAACTTTGGAGGTGACGGATTTAGTGTCGTTAAGATTGACGTTCTTGAGGCCGCCCTGCAGCAGGTAATACTGCTCCAGCGGGTTCTTCAGCAGCGGGATCTTGTAAGTCAGATCCAGCTGCTGCTCCGGCGCCGACACGCTGGCGCTGGTTTCCAGGCTATGCCCGCGATCGTTGAGCCAGGGCTTTTTCCAGGTGCCTTTCACCCGCGGGCCGACGTCGGTGGAGTAACCGATACCGGTTTCGACGGTGTTGCGCGTGCGCGGCGTCACCAGCGCGTCCAACGGCAAAATCTTGTTCTCTTTGGCATCGTTGAAATCAGGGGACACCACCACCGAGTTGAACCAGTTGGTGGCGGACAAACGGCGGTTCAGCTCGGCCAAATCCTCCGAACTGTAGTAATCCCCCTGATGAAAGGGCACCAGATTTTGCAGATAGTCTTCGCGGATTTGCGAACCGGTGAATTTCACCTTGCCGAAGCGGTAACGTTCGCCGCTGTTGAAATCGATATCCCAAAATGCCTTGTGCAAATCTTCGGCCACGCCGAGCTGGCTTTTGGTCATGTCGGCATCGAAATAGCCTTTGCGCAGCGCCAGGCCGGTGAGAGAGCCTTTGAAACTGTCATACTTGCCGTGGTTGAGGATCTCGCCGATGGTCGGCCGGTCCTTCTTTACCAGCGCCAGGTAGTCCTCATCGGTCTTCGCGCCGCCTTCCAGCACGATGTTGGCGCCGGCGATACGCACCGGTTCGCCCGGATTGACCTTGGCATGCAGCACCGGGCGCGACATCCCCGGCCGATCGTCCAGCGTAAATTCGATGGTCGGCTGGTAATAACCGAGCGCGCGCAGCCCCTGGCGCACCGCCTCATCCACCCGTGCGCGGAAGCGACCGTCGGTGCCGACCTCTTCAGGCGTGATCGACGACAGGCGCACCCGAACGTTTTTTTCCAACTCTCCGCTTAACCCTTCCACCTGCAACCGCACGTTCGCCGCGTAGGCTGCAGGTGCCGCAAGCAACACAGCTATCAAGCACATGACCGGGTACTTTGGCACGTGTTCTCCTTATTGATTTTACTTTCCTGTTATGGTGTTCGCTCCGGGGCCAGGGCAGACTCCGCGCTATCATGACGGCAGCCCTCTTCAGCCTTGTTCCGGACGCCGCCCGCCGCACTTTGCCACCGCCGCGCAACAGGCGAATTCTTCACTTTTGGCGCTCAAAATACTGCGTTAAGCTTATACAAAATCCAACTTGCCACTTATTGTGGGCAAAGACGCGGTGAGATACAACCGAACCGCCGCCATGTAGGGTCAATTCTTACTGTGACAACAGGAGTCAACCGTGGTGCCATTTTTTGATAAATCACAAACCGTCGATAAGGCAAGCGCGCTGCCAGGCCGCACCACGCCAATGCCTGTCGCAACGCTCAACGTGGTCACCGAACACTCGATGACCCAGGTGCCGGCAGGCATGGAGGTGGCGATCTTCGCCATGGGCTGTTTCTGGGGCGTCGAGCGCCTGTTCTGGCAGCAGCCGGGCGTCTACAGCACCGCCGCCGGCTACAGCGGCGGCTATACGCCGAACCCGACCTACCGCGAAGTGTGCAGCGGCCAGACCGGCCATGCCGAAGTGGTGCGCGTGGTGTTCGATCCGCAGGTCGTCAGCTACAAACAGCTGCTGCAGGTGTTCTGGGAAAATCACGATCCGGCGCAGGGCATGCGCCAGGGCGGCGACGTCGGCACCCAGTACCGCTCGGCGATTTATACGCTGAGCCCGGAGCAGCAGGCCGAGGCGGAGAGCAGCCTGCAGCGCTTTCAGCAGGCGATGGACGCGGCGGGCGACAAGCGCGTCATCACCACCGAGATCGCACCGGCGCTGCCGTTCTATTACGCGGAAGACGATCATCAGCAGTACCTGTTCAAGAATCCGGAAGGCTACTGCGGGCTGGGCGGCATCGGCGTTTGCCTGCCGCCGCAGGGCTGATCCGATGCCGGCCGGCGGCACTTTTTTAACCGCTGGCGGCCCCTGTGGGGCAACTGCTATACTATGCGGGCCGCTTCTGCGGCCCGATAGCTTCCCTTCTGGTTGTTATCGCTGCTTTTTTTACTATGTACTACCCTTCCTCAAGAGCGCCGGCATCCCGTCGGCACGTATGGATAGATTATGTTAAACAGTATTTTACTGATTCTTTTTCTGATCGCGGTGAGTGCGTTTTTCTCACTGTCGGAAATCTCTCTGGCCGCCTCGCGCAAGATCAAACTGAAGCTGATGGCGGACGAAGGCAACATCAACGCCGCCAGAGTGCTTAAACTGCAAGAAACCCCAGGTATCTTCTTCACCGTGGTGCAGATCGGCCTGAACGCCGTGGCCATCCTCGGCGGTATCGTCGGCGACGCGGCTTTTTCTCCCACTTTCAAGGTGTTGTTCGATCGTTTCCTGTCGCCCGAACTGGCGGAACAGGTCAGCTTCATCTGCTCCTTCGTGCTGGTGACCAGCCTGTTTATCCTGTTCGCCGATTTGACCCCGAAGCGCATCGGTATGATTGCACCAGAGACGGTCGCCGTCCGGATCATCAACCCGATGCGTTTCTCCATCATGATCTTCCGCCCGCTGGTGTGGTTCTTCAACGGCATGGCCAACCTGATCTTCCGCATGTTCAAGCTGCCGATGGTGCGTAAAGACGACATCACCTCCGACGACATCTACGCGGTGGTGGAAGCCGGCGCCCTGGCGGGCGTGCTGCGCAAGCAGGAGCACGAGCTGATTGAAAACGTGTTCGAACTGGAATCGCGCACCGTGCCGTCTTCGATGACCTCGCGCGAAAGCGTGGTGTACTTCGATTTGCGCGAAAGCGAAGAAAGCATCAAGGAGAAGGTCTCGACCCATCCGCACTCCAAGTTCCTGGTGTGCGACGGCCATATCGATCAGGTGGTCGGTTACGTCGATTCCAAAGACCTGCTGAACCGCGTGCTGGGCAACCAGAGTCTGGTGCTGAGCAGCGGCGTGCAGATCCGCTCGGCGCTGATCGTGCCGGATACGCTGACGCTGTCCGAAGCGCTGGAAAGCTTCAAGACCGCCGGCGAAGACTTCGCGGTGATCCTCAATGAATATGCGTTGGTGGTGGGCATCATCACCCTTAACGACGTGATGACCACGCTGATGGGGGATTTGGTCGGCCAGGGCCAGGAAGAGCAGATCGTGGCGCGCGACGAAAGCTCATGGCTGATTGAAGGCGGCACGCCGATCGACGACGTGATGCGCGTGCTGGATATCGACGAGTTCCCGCAGGCGGGCAACTACGAGACCATCGGCGGCTTTATGATGTATATGCTGCGCAAGATCCCGAAACGCACCGACTTCGTCAAATACGCCGGCTACAAGTTCGAAGTGGTGGATATCGACAGCTACAAGATAGACCAACTGCTGGTCACCCGCCTGAGCGACAAACCGGCGGCGGTGCTGCCGAAAGCACCGGAAGACACCCCGGCGGCTTGACGGCAGCCGGCAAAAACATCAGCGGCCCCATCGGGGCCGCATTTTTTTTACCGCTGTCAGCGAGGTGTTACCCCATCTCGGTCTGCAACAGCAGCACCTGACGGTTCACTTCAGACATCACGCTGAAATGGCGCTTGTCACGAATCTTCGGCGGCAGGATTTTCCCCTCGTCGAATTCAAATGCGCCTACGTCCTTGATATACAGCCTTCCGCGAAACAGGGTCTTAACGTACTTTGCCACTTTCAAAGGGTTATAACGCTGGAAGATTCTCATTCTTTTACGCTCCTCCCGTTGATCCATGCGCTCAGCGAGCCGCCAAAAGTGGCAGCCTCGAAATTCAGAACGCAACTTGATTGCATGTAGTAGACCCAGTAAAGACCAGAACGTTCACTTCTGCCCGGATATCTACGCTGGATTTACACTTTTTGACAGAATTGTATATGATAATTTATAACGTTTTCAGGATATCCCTTCAAAATCTGATGATTAGCGAACCAAGGGAAAATCTGCGATCCGGTTAACAGGACAGACCTCTTATCACATCCTATGCTTTAGGCTGTCGAAGTGCTGTCGCACAAATTCCCCCCATTACAAGGAGAAAGCATGAAAACAAGTCGCATGCTGATGGTATCCCTGCTGCTCGCCCCGCTTTTCGCTTCCGCGCACAACTTCCAGCTCCAGCAGCGCGTGGCGCCGGTTGGCGTCAGCGACAAAGGAGAGCTCAATTACGCTGACGGTAATTTTAGCTACCAGAACTGGAACAGCGCGCAGCTCAGTGGAAAAGTGCGAGTGATACAACATATTGCCGGCCGCAGCTCCGCCAAAGACATGAACGACCCACTGATTGAAGCGATCAAGAAGGCGAAGCTACCACACGATCGTTACCAAACGACGACAATCGTCAACACCGACGATGCCCTGATGGGCACCGCGATGTTCGTGCGCAGCAGCATTGAAGACAGCAAGAAGGAGTTCCCGTGGTCGCAGTTTATCGTCGACAGCGACGGTAACGTGCGCAAGGCCTGGGATCTGCAGCCGAAAGGCTCCGCCATCGTGGTGCTGGATAAGCAAGGGCGTATTCAGTTTGCCAAAGACGGCGCGCTGACGCCGGAAGAGGTGCAGCAGGTGATGTCCAAGCTGCACCAGCTGTTGGCGAACTAACTCAGAACAGCGACACCCGGAAGCCGGGGTTGAGGAAGGATTCACGCGGGGTATAGAGCAACGGCTTGCCCTGCCAATCGTGAATTTGCGCCCCGGCGGCCACCGCCACCGCATGCCCTGCGGCGGTATCCCAAATGTTGGTCGGCCCGAAGCGCGGATAAAGCTGCGCCTTGCCTTCCGCCACCAGGCAGAACTTCAGCGAGGAGCCGACGGACACGGTCTGGTGCTCGCCCAGTTGCTGTAAATAATCTTTCAGCTCGTCGTCGATATGCGAGCGGCTCACCACTACCAGCGGCGGATGCGCGTTGCTGACGCCGATCGCCTGCCGCACGCCCTTCTCTTCTTTCCAGGCCTTGCCGCGCTCTGCCAGATACAACACGTCGATCGCCGGGGCATACACCACCCCCATCACCGCCTGCCCCTCTTCAATCAGGGCGATATTGACCGTGAACTCACCGTTGCGGTGCAAAAACTCTTTGGTGCCGTCCAGCGGATCGACCAGCCAGTAACGCGTCCAGTTGCGGCGCTCTTCCCACGCCGGCGGATCTTCTTCAGACAACAGCGGCACCTCCGGCGTCAGCGCCGCCAGGCCGCGCTTGATGATGTGATGCGCCGCCAGATCGGCCGCCGTCACCGGTGAGTCATCTTTTTTCTGTGCGACATCAAGCGGTTGTTCACCGTCGTACACCGCCATGATCGCCGCCCCCGCCTCGCGGGACAGTTGGCAAATTCGCTCTAACATCATGCACCTCAACTCTGCATCTCCGTGGGAAATTTCCCTCTGTCTCTGCTAGCAGACTAGTTTTTTTTACGCCGAATATCCATCTCAACCGGCTAACCCCCAGGAATTCCTCAGATCTTGTTGGGCACAACTGTGAACTTCCCCGCGTTACCTGCTGCCGTTTTCTGCCACACTTCACAGTTTGCTGTGGCAAGCAGTGTTAATTACATTTCCCTCTGCGATAACACTCGAATAATGGAATGGAGAGAGCCCAAAATGATGAAGCATCCCCTGACGCTGTCCGCGCTTGCGCTACTGGTATGCGCCTCGGCGCAGGCGGCCACCGTCGACCTGCGCGTGCTGGAAACTACCGACCTGCACAGCAACATGATGGACTTCGATTACTACAAGGACACACCGACCGATAAGTTTGGTCTGGTACGCACCGCCAGCCTGATCCAGCAGGCGCGCCAACAGGTTACCAACGCGGTATTGGTGGACAATGGCGACATCATTCAGGGCAGCCCGCTCGGCGACTACATGGCGGCCAAGGGGCTGAAACCGGGCGACGTGCACCCGGTCTATAAGGCGATGAACACGCTGAACTACGTGGTCGGCAACATCGGCAACCATGAGTTCAACTACGGGTTGGACTACCTGAAGAACGCCATCGCCGGCGCCAAATTCCCGTACATCAACGCCAACGTCGTCGACGCCAAAACGCAAAAACCGCTGTTCACGCCGTACATCATCGTCGATACGCCGGTGAAAGACCGCGACGGCAAGGCGCATACGCTGCGCATCGGCTACATCGGCTTCGTGCCGCCGCAGATCCTGGTGTGGGACAAGGCCAACCTGCAGGGCAAGGTGACGGTGGACGACATCACCGCCACCGCCAAACGCTACGTGCCGGAAATGCGTAAACAGGGCGCCGATCTGGTGGTGGCGATCCCGCATTCAGGCCTGTCCAGCGAGCCTTACAAGGCAATGGCGGAAAACTCGGTCTACTACCTCAGCCAGGTACCGGGCATCGACGCCATCATGTTCGGTCACGCTCATGCGGTGTTCCCGAGCAAGGACTTCGCCAATATCAAAGGCGCGGATATCGATAAAGGCCTGCTGAACGGCGTACCAGCGGTAATGCCGGGCCAATGGGGCGATCATCTCGGCGTGGTCGACCTGCAGCTCAACAACGATAGCGGTAGCTGGAAAGTGACCGCCGCCAAAGCGGAAGCACGGCCGATCTACGACAAAGAGAACAAGAAATCGCTGGCGGTGGAAGACGCCGCGCTGGTGAAAGTGTTGGCGGACGATCACAAGGGCACGCGCGAGTTCGTCAGCCAGCCGATCGGCAAATCAGACGGCAACATGTACAGCTACCTGGCGCTGGTGCAGGACGATCCGACGGTGCAGATCGTCAATAATGCGCAGAAGGCCTACGTTGAACATTACATTCAGGGCGATCCGGATCTGGCCGATCTGCCGGTGCTGTCGGCGGCGGCGCCGTTCAAGGTCGGCGGCCGCAAGAACGATCCGGCCAGCTTCGTCGAAGTGGAAAAGGGCCAGCTCACCTTCCGCAACGCCGCCGATCTCTATCTCTACCCCAATACCCTGGTAGTGGTGAAGGCCAGCGGCAAAGAGGTGAAAGAGTGGCTGGAGTGCTCCGCCGGCCAGTTCAACCAGATCGACGTCAACAGCGCCAAGCCGCAGGGTTTGATCAACTGGGACGGCTTCCGTACCTATAACTTCGACGTGATCGACGGCGTCAACTACCAGATCGACGTCAGCCAGCCGGCGCGCTACGACGGCGAATGCCAGCGGATCAACGATAAGGCGGAGCGCATCAAGCAGCTGACCTTCAATGGCAAGCCAATCGATCCGAACGCCACCTTCCTGGTTGCCACCAATAACTACCGCGCCTACGGCGGCAAGTTTGCCGGCACCGGCGACAAACACATCGCCTTCGCTTCGCCGGATGAGAACCGTTCGGTACTGGCGGCCTATATCAGCGCCGAAACCCAACGGCACGGCGCGGTACACCCGCAGGCGGACAACAACTGGCGTTTGGCGACCTTCAGCAGCAAGCAGCCGCTGGATATCCGCTTCGAGACCTCGCCGTCGGACAAAGCGACGGCGTTTATCAAGGAGCACGCTCAATATTCGATGACCGCCGAGGGCAATGACCGCATCGGTTTCGCGGTCTATCGCATCGATTTAAGCGCGAAATAATCACCCGGCCGGGGCAATTCCCCGGCCATCTTCGCTATTTTCCCACTGGCGCGCCCTTTAAATTGCATTTAAAATGCATGTTATAAAATTCCTTCGTTTAAAGAGGCACTACCATGGATTACCGCAACCAATCCCTTGGCGCGCTCGCTATCGCCATTCCCCGGGCATCCCGTCTGTTTCGCCAGCATCAGCTGGATTTCTGCTGCGGCGGCCGGCAATCGCTGGCACGCGCCGCCGAGCGCAAAGGGCTGGACATCGACCAGTTGGAGAACGCGCTGGCCGCTCTCGCCGCCACGCCGGAGCAAAGCCGGGACTGGCGCACGGCGCCGCTCGGTGAGGTGATCGATTACATTCTGCCGCGCTTTCATCAGCGGCACCGCGAGCAATTGGCCGAACTGGTGCTGATGGCGGAAAAAGTCGAACGTGTGCACGGTGACAAACCCACCTGCCCGCGCGGACTGGCGAAGCAGCTGAATCTGATCCGTCTGGATCTGGAGAATCACATGATGAAAGAGGAGCAGATCCTGTTCCCGCTGATCAAACAGGGCATGGGGCCGCAGGCCGCCGGACCGATCTCGGTGATGGAGCATGAACATGACGAGGCGGGTGAACAGCTGGAGGTGGTGAAGTTCCTCACCGATAACGTAACGCCACCGGAGGGCGCCTGCACCACTTGGCGGGCACTGTACAACGGCATCGACGAGTTCATCGGCGATCTGATGGAGCACATCAGCCTGGAAAACAATCTGCTGTTCCCGCGCGCGCTGCGCGGCGCATAAAATAAGGGCGCCACAAAGGCGCCCGGAGCAATCCTCGGTGGGATTACAGGATTTCCAGCAGTTCGACGTCGAACACCAGCGCGCTGAACGGCGGGATGGACGCGCCTGCGCCACGCTCGCCGTAGGCCAGGTTGTGCGGGATATACAGCTGCCATTTGGAGCCGACCGGCATCAGGGTCAGCGCTTCGATCCAGCCTGGGATCACGCCGCTGACCGGGAATTCTGCCGGCTGACCGCGCTCGACCGAGCTGTCGAACACATCACCGTTGATCAGACGACCGGTGTAGTGCACACGCACGCGATCCTGACGGGACGGGATTGGGCCGTTGCCCTGCTCCAGCACGGAGAACTGCAGGCCGGACTCGGTCAACGTCACGTCGTCGCGCTTGGCGTTGTCATCCAGGAATTTCTGGCCTTCAACGGCCATCGCCTGCTGGCGCTCACGGCGCACCGCGTCCGCACGCTCGTGGATTTCACGCAGCGCACGGTGCACCACGTCTACCGGAACCGCCGGGGCATTCCCTTCCAGCGCGTCACGCAGGCCCGCCAGCAAAGCTTCCGGTTGCAAACCTTCCAGCCCGGACTCTTGCAGCTGCTGGCCGACCTGTAAACCAATCCCGTAACTTGCTTGCGCTTCAACGCTGTCAAAAGAAGGGGTTGTCATGGGGTTTTCCTTAAGTCTGTAAAAAGTCGAAAGCGCAGCATAACAGCGCGTCAATGCCGGGTAAAATCTTGTGTGGAGAATGATGACTTTTGTCGTAGAAAAAGAAACAATAACCTTCTGTTAACGCCCGCAGCCGCAAACCCCGGCCCTGCCGCTCAGCCGCCTTTCACTTCAATCAGTTAGCGGACTATACTGAAAGCAGGATATCGGGCAGGCGACGCGCTTGCCGCGCCGCGCTCATTATTACGCCGTCGAAGAGAGGTCACCATGGGCAGAATCGCGCCCAGGAGAAGGAAAACCACCCGCATCTACCAGCCGCTGCTGCGCACCTGGCTGAACGTCAGCCAGCGCCTGAAATCGGGCGCAGCACCCACGTCTGAAGGCGCGGAACCGCCATCGGAGCCACCGCCGGCCAACGATAAAATGCAGCAGGTCAAAGCGCTGCTGGCCAAAGTCTGGCATCTGCCGGACGGTTTCCATTGGATGGAGCCGCTGCCCTACTTCCACCGTCGCTGGGTGCTGATCTTCGGCATCATCCTGCTGTTGGCCCTGCTGTGGCCCTACTCGCCCGAAAGACAGCCGTTCCCGGTTTCCCAGCAGGAAACCAGCGTGCCGCTGCAGGCCGATCTGCAAAACGGCGGCGGCGCCACTTCAGCCAACGAACCGACACCGGCGGGCAACTGGCAGCGTTATCAGATCCAGCCCGGCCAGACCCTGGCCCAGCTGTTTCGCGACAACAATCTGCCGGTAAATGAAGTGTTCGCCATGGCGCAGGTGGAAGGCGGCGACAAGCCGCTGAGCAACATGAAAGCCGGCCAGGAAGTGCGCATCGAACGCGACGCCAACGGCGTGATTAACGCGCTGTCGGTCACCACGGTGGACAACAGCCAGGCGCTGTTCCGCCGCCAGGCCGACGGCAGCTACCGCCGGGAACGCTAATCCTTACAGCTGCGCCAGCAAAAACTCGCGCAGCACCACGCCCTGGTTGTGCTCGGTATCTTTGCTGCCATACAGCAGCGTCAGCGCTTGCCCCTGCCGTAACAGCACCACCAGCGGCTGCCAGGCGTCGTTGGCCGCCAGCTGTTGGCGGTAACGCGCCTCGAAGACCGCCCACTGGTCGGTATGCTGATGGAACCACTTGCGCAGCTCATCATCCGGCGCCACCTGTTTCAGCCACTGCACGCCCGTCAGCCGCGCCTTGCTGATGCCGCGCGGCCATAGCCTGTCTATCAGATAACAGTGTTCCGGCGCCGGCGCGCTGAAATCGTAAACCCGCTGTAGCGTAATCTTTGCCATCGCACGCTCTCCTTTTTATCCCGTCTTCAAGCGTAGCGCGTTTTGCCGGGCGCAGAAAAGCAAAACGCCAGCACGAGGCTGGCGTTTTAACCGGGTAACAGCAGCGTAAATTACGCTTCTGCAACCACAACTACATTCAGCTGTGCGAACACGTCGCTGTGTACCTGGAAGTGCACTTCGTGCTCGCCAGTGGTACGCAGAACGCCGTTCGGCAGACGAACTTCGCTCTTGGCAACTTCAACGCCTGCCGCAGTCACTGCGTCAGCGATGTCGCGGGTGCCGATAGAGCCGAACAGTTTACCTTCGTCGCCAGATTTGGAAGCGATGGTGACTGAACCCAGTTCGTTGATCTTGGTTGCGCGAGCTTCAGCAGCAGCCAGAACGTCAGCCAGTTTGGCTTCCAGTTCAGCACGGCGTGCTTCGAAGAACTCAACGTTTTTCTTGGTAGCAGGAACAGCTTTGCCCTGTGGTACCAGGAAGTTACGAGCGTAGCCCGCTTTAACGTTAACTTGATCACCCAGGCTGCCCAGGTTTGCTACTTTATCAAGCAGAATAACTTGCATTACCTTATCCTCTCAAAGTCGTTAATGGACAGTGGCCGATTACTGATGACGATCAGTGTACGGCAACAAAGACAGGTAGCGCGCGCGCTTGATAGCACGGGCCAGCTGGCGCTGATATTTTGCACGAGTACCGGTGATACGGCTCGGTACAATTTTACCACTTTCGGTGATGTAGTTTTTCAGCGTAGCGATGTCTTTATAGTCAATCTCTTGAACGCCTTCCGCGGTGAAACGGCAGAACTTGCGACGACGGAAATAACGTGCCATTTGGCTAGTCTCCAGAATCTATCAATTCAATCTGCTCGGCATGCAGAACCAATTTGCTCAGCCCGTTGCGCCCTTGATGGCAGCTTACAAAGCCTTGCACGGTAATCTGACTGCCGACCGTTAATCTTTGAGTTAGTGCTTGTGACTGTTGTCCGCTGACAACCACGGGCATTCGGCACCATGCTTGTCTGCTGAATCCGGCTTCCGTCTGCTGCGAACGGTGCTCTAGCACAAATTGGCAGTGCGGTATCCCGGAAGGACTCACTTTTCGAACCGGCGCCTTGCACACAGTGCCCGACAAAACCAGACGATTAGCCGTCACGGCGGCAATTACTCTTCAGAATCCCCAGCATCTGCATCATCTGCGGTTTCGTTAGCGAAGTCTTCGCGGCGATCGCCACGACGTTCGTCTTTCGCTTTAACCATCGGAGATGCTTCAGTTACCGCGTGCTTAACGCGCATAACCATGCTGCGGATAACGGCGTCGTTGAAGCGGAAGTTAGTTTCCAGCTCATCGATCGCTTCCTGCGGCGCTTCAACGTTCAGCAGAACGTAGTGAGCCTTGTGCAGTTTGTTGATCGGATAAGCCAGCTGACGGCGGCCCCAGTCTTCCAGACGGTGAATCTGACCTTGCGCGTTAGTGATGGTAGCACTGTAACGCTCGATCATGCCCGGAACCTGTTCGCTTTGGTCAGGATGGACCATAAAAACGATTTCGTAATGACGCATCGAATTGCTCCTTACGGATTATTCAGCCTCCTGTCAGGGTCAACCGCGGCCCATGGAAGCAAGGAACGTGTTTAGTGTGCGGCTGAAAAATGACGCGTAATCATACTGACGCAGGGCGGGAAACTCAAGGACTGCGTGGGTTTTATTCGCGTTAATGCGAGGCGTTATGGGAAATAGCACGATTTGCTCGTGGGAGAACCTATGTACGCCGATCCATCGGTTTCAAAAATCTTTCAATGAAATCAGCGCTGAGTCACAAATCTATTTCACTTTTTTTGAAGGAGGCCATCAAAAGACCCCGCTTTTTAATCCACCGCAACGGACTAAAATTAACCTTATCCGCCGCAGACAGCGCGACGAAAAAGATTCCAGGTTATTCAATGCAGATAAATGACTTTTTGCCGCAGCGACACTCGCTGTCAGGCCGTAACGGCAAAAGTAAGAGAGGCACTATGAAACGCATCATTCTCGCGACGGCGCTGGCCGCCCTTTTCTCCGCCAACGTGATGGCCGCGACGGAGATTACCTCGCACCAGGCCGATCAACGCCAGAGCGTCGGCTTCGTCACCCTGAACCAGAACGTGGTTTCGCCGGATGACGCCAGCAGCCAGGTCAGCAAAATCGCCGATCAACGCGGCGCAAGCTCTTATCGCATCATCGCCCTGCACGAACCGGGCGACAACAGCACGATGCACGTCAGCGCCGAGCTGTACCGCTAAAGAAACGCACCACGCCAGGGAAATCCCCAGGGCTTCATCAGAAAGCCCGTCCAGCCCGCATCGGAGCGCCGCTCGTTGGGCGCTCCGCTTCTCTCATCAGAGTTTGAGCAGCGTCGGCATGCTGAACGCCTTGTCCGGATTGTGCAATTGCAGCGCCGTCCGCAGATAGTTCGTTCGCGTTTGCAGCAGCTCGGCGCTTTTCATCAGGGTCGCCCGCTGTTCGAACGAGAGCGTACCGGCTGCCGCGGGGTGAATGGGCGCCGCTTTCGGCGCGGAGGCAAACAGCGCCGTCATGTTTTGCACCGTCTGCGCGGTGATGCGCGACAGCGGATTCGCCTTGTTTTGCCGCGCCTTGCCGTCGACGCTCCCCAACATCTCGCTGAAGGCCGCTGAGTTAAGCTCGGTGCGCGCTTTCATCGTTCCCATTAAACCGGCCGTACTGCCGATGTTTTTTATCATGCCCTCTGCTCCTTGCTGCCCTGAAAGAATTCACGCTGACATTCTCCCCTTCATTCGGCCAAACGATGGCCGAAACAGCAGGCACAGAGCGGTGCAATTCCAGGCATCGCGCCCGGCGCTGCATCACAGTTCGCGGCGGAAAAAGTCGGCCGTGGCGGACAGCGCCAGCGGCGTGATGCGGTGCTTCACCCCCGGTTCGACGAGCGAGGTCAAACGGCTGTCCGCACCTTGCTGCCGCAGTTCAGCCGCCAAACGCAGGCTGTCCGCCGCCGGCACCACGTCGTCCGTCTCGCCGTGCCACAGCAGCAGCGGCCGCCCGGCGATCGCCGCCAAACGCCCTTCCAGCTCATACTCCGCCAGCACGGCGGTGCGCGCCGCAAACGCCGCCGGCGAGAGCGCCTCGCCCTCTTCGCCCAACGGCGGGAACAGCGTTTGCGCCAGCGAACGGTAATAGCCGGAACCCATCAGGCTGGCGGCCGCCCGGACCCACGGGAAGCGCACGAAGGCGCCAAGCGCGGTCATGCCGCCCATTGAGGCGCCAGCCATGCCGATACGCCCGTCGGCAATCAGGCCGAGCCGCTCAAAATGCGCCTTGATCTGCGGCAGCTCGTCGATATTGCTGCGCAGGATCTCCCAAAACGTGGCCAGACGCCGCGCCTCATCGCCGTCGAAGCGCTCGCCGTGCCGATCGGCATCCGGCAACACCACCCGAAAACCGGCGCGCGCCAGCGCATAAGCGAAGTAGGCGTACACCTCTTTTGACGAGGTATAGCCATGACAGAAGAACACCGTCGGCAACGGCCGATGGTACTGCCCCGCCGGCACCGCATGGATCACCGCGATATCGCCCGCCCGCTCGTCATGAATTTCGATCATCCGTTCATCCTCACTCACCTGTTGGCTTTCATCATGACAAACTTGCGCCAGCCAGCGTTAGCTCAATCTGTTCCAGCTTATATTGCGTTACACTGAAGCCATCTACCGGCTCTTTCGAGGTCACCATGACGCTTGCCCGCACACTCATCGCCCTGACGCTGGCCGCACAGCTTTCTGCCTGCGGCATCATGACCACCACGCCGAAACCGCCGCCGCCGCCCACCGCACAGGCGCAGGAGATCGTGCGCGCACAGACCGCCGAGCTGGTGAAAATGGGCAGCGTCACCGCCGTGGTGCGCGGCAGCCCGATGGACGTGGAAGCGGAGATCCAACGCAAGGCCACCGCCGCCGGCGCCCGGTATTACGTGATCATCATGAACAGCGAAACCATCGTGCCGGGCCAGTGGTATTCCCAGGCGATCCTGTATCGTTAAGGCGGGGATTTTTTAAGCAGATTTACACTGGCTTTGCACTGGCTGAAGAAGGGTGTTGCACACTGAGGGACAGCATGCCGCATGTTGCGGGTGTCGATTCAGGATCTGACGAAGGGGAACGCCATGAAACGCTCCACCGCACTCACCTCCCTCCTGCTTTCAGTAGGGCTGCTCAGCACCGGCGCACAGTCCGCCGAGCTGGCGCCCGCCGATCGCGTGACGCCGCTCAGTGAAATCGCCGAGATCACCTTCAGCGATCTGCCCGGTTCGCCGCAGGAGGCGGAGCAGGCCATCGCCCGCACCGCCGGCCAACACGGCGCCAGCTATTACCGCATCCTGCGGATGGAAGAACAGGCGCACCCGCTTGGCTGGCGCGCCTCGGCCATCTTATACCTTTAGTAGCTCATGCAAGCCGCATTCAACACGCCGCCGCTGACGGAGACGCCCCCCAGGAAAATCCCGGCGGCCAGATGATTCGCTTCGATCTTTTCGCTGATGCGCGGCATGTAGATCTTCACGGCCGCGAACAGCAGCAATTGCACCACCAGCGCCACTACGCCCCACAGCAGGTAATCCAGCAGGCTGATCGAGTTGATCGCCGCGCTGGCCAACGGGATCACATACCCCAGGCAAGCGCCGATGAAAGCAAAGGCGGCGGATGGATTATCGGCCTTGATCAGCGCCCATTCGTCGTGCGGGGTGATGCGGGTATAGACGAACAGAAACACCAAAATCATGGCGAAACCGCTGAAGAAATAAGAGGCGAACGCCGCCAACGCGCTGAGAATATCCATGTGCATTTTCCTGTCAGAGTGAGGCTGAATTAAAAAGGTTTTCGCCGCCGCGCGCCACCCTTTTCCCTAACCGCCGATAGCGCGGTTGAGCAGCAGTTCGCACACCTCGGCCGACAGCAGGCTCTCGCCGCGGTGATCCAGCGTCAGGTGGCACCAGGCGTCGGCTATCTGCGGGCTGGCGTGCAGCAGCAGCTGCGCGGCGCAGCACAGGTCGAACAGCTGCTGGGTCAACAGCCGCCCCATCTCTTCACGCGGTTGCCGGGCGCGCTGCTGCCACTGCCGCCAGGCGTGATCGAACAACCGATTCTGGCCGCGCACCGGCTGCAGCTCGAACTGCAGCATCTCGAGCGCGCCCGGCAGCTTGTGCAGGCTGCGCAACACGTCCAGGCACATGATGTTGCCGGAACCTTCCCAGATGCTGTTGACCGGCATCTCGCGATACAGACGCGGCAGCTCGCTCTCTTCGCAGTAGCCGATACCGCCCAGCACCTCCATCGCCTCAGCGATGAACGGCATGCCCTGACGGCAGATGCTGTATTTGGCCGCCGGGGTCAGCAGACGGCTGTAGATCAGCTCGCCTTCATTGCTGCGACTCTCCCAGGCGCGGGCCAGCCGGAACAGCAACGCGGTATGCCCTTCCAGCCGCAGTGCCATGCGCGCCAGAACCTGACGCATCAGCGGTTGTTCGATCAAGAGCTTGCCGAACGCCTGCCGCTGCAGCGCATGATACAGCGCCACCGACAGCCCGCGGCGCATCAGGCCGTGGCTGCCGAGCGAGCAGTCGAAACGGGTCAGGCCGCCCATTTTCAGGATATGCCGCACGCCGTCGCCCTCATCCCCCAACAGCCAGGCGGTGGCGTCCTGAAACTCCACTTCGCTGCTGGCATTGGAGCGATTGCCCAGCTTGTCTTTCAACCGTTCCAGGCGAATGGCGTTGCGGCTGCCGTCGGGCAAAATACGCGGCAGGAAGAAGCAGGACAACCCGCCTTCGGCCTGCGCCAGCACCAGGTGCGCATCGCTCTGCGGCACCGAGAAGAACCACTTGTGCCCCACCAGCCGGTAGGCCTCACCCGGCCCGCGCGCGCCGAGCGGCGCGGCGGTGGTGGTATTGCTCAAGACATCGGAGCCGCCCTGTTTCTCCGTCATGCCCATGCCGATCAGCAGGCCGCGCTTTTGCCCGCCCGGCAGCAGGTGAGCGTCATAACGATCCGACAGCAGCGGCGTCAGCCAGGAGCGAAACTCAGCCGGCAACGCCTGCAGCAACAACGGTGTGGCGCCGAAGGTCATGGTCACCGGGCACAGCGTGCCGGCCTCGACCTGCGCATGCAGCATAAAGCGCGCGGCGCGCGCCACGAAGGAACCGATGCGCGCATCCTCCTGCCAGGGCAGGTTGTGTACCCGGTTGGCGATCAGCCCCTGCATCAGGATATGCCAGGCGGGGTGAAAACGAACGTCGTCCAGCCGCTGGCCGGTGGCGTCGTAGCGCAGCAGCTCCGGCGGGTTGGCGTTGGCCAGGCGCCCCAGCTCCAGCGACTCCTGGGTGCCGAGCTGCTGGCCCAGCGAGGCCAATACCTCGGCGTCCCAGCCGCCCTGCTCGCGCTGCAACGCTTCGCGCAGCGGCGTATCGGAGAGAAACAGGTTGCTGTTGCCCAGCGGCTTGGGTTGGTTAAAAACGGTGTGCGTAGTCCAGACCATGAGAGTGCTCCCTGAGAAAAGCGTCAGGAGTAAGTATGGTCGGCGCAGAGATTTCTGCCGAAGGCGGGATCACAAGAGGGGGAATTAACGGGGGCGCAGGCCCCCGTCAGGAGAATCAGCCGCGCTGACGCACCGCTTCGAACAGGCAGATGCCGGTAGCGACCGACACGTTCAGCGAAGAGACGGTCCCGGCCATCGGAATGCTGATCAGCTCGTCGCAGTGTTCACGGGTCAGACGGCGCATGCCTTCGCCTTCCGCGCCCATCACCAGCGCCATCGGGCCGGTCATTTTGCTTTGATACAGCGTATGGTCGGCTTCGCCGGCGGTGCCCACCACCCAGACATTCATTTCCTGCAACAGACGCAGCGTGCGCGCCAGGTTGGTCACGCGGATCAACGGCACGTTTTCGGCGGCGCCGCAGGCCACTTTCTTGGCGGTGGCGTTCAGCTGGGCGGAGCGGTCGCGCGGCACGATCACCGCGTGTACGCCGGCAGCGTCGGCGCTGCGCAGGCAGGCACCGAGGTTGTGTGGGTCGGTCACGCCGTCCAGCACCAGCAGGAACGGGGTCTCCACGCTTTCCAGCAGGCCCGGCAGGTCGTTCTCCTGATACTGGCGCCCTTCGCGCACCCGGGCGACGATCCCCTGGTGCACCGCGCCTTCCACCTTGTCATCCAGCCACTGGCGGTTCGCCACCTGGATCACGATGCCGGTCGCTTCCAGCTCGGCGATCAGCGGTTGCAGACGGCGATCTTCGCGGCCTTTCAGAATAAACACTTCCAGGAAGCGTTGCGGGTCGCGCTCTAACAGGGCTTTGACGGCGTGGATGCCGTAAATAATTTCGCTCATGATGCTCTTTTAAATTCGTGCGGCCGGCGATAACCGGCCGATGATAACGATGTGCGGCAGGTTAGGCCTGCTCGGCACCTTTCTTCTTGGCTGCGCGTTTGGCTTTGGTCGCCGCCGCGATTTTCCGCGTTTTGTCGGACGCTTTCTTGGCTTTCTTCTTCGCCTTCTTCACGTTGTCCGCGGGCTTGGCGTCATCCTGCTTGCGGAAGGCGCTGTCCGGCTCGAAGTTGGCCGGCGGTTTGCCGCCGCGACGCTTGCCGCGCCCCGCGCTGCCGTTGTCGCGCAGCGTACGCTGGCCGCCCTTCTTGGCGCGATCGCGCTCGGTTTTGCCTTCACCGCGCGCTTTGCGGGTGCTGGATACCAGCGCGAAATCGATCTTGCGCTCGTCCATATGCACCGCGTCCACGCGGATCTCCACCGTATCTCCCAGGCGATAGACCGTGCCGGAAGACTCGCCGATCAGGCGCTGGCCGATATTATCGTAGCGATAGTAATCATTATCCAGCGTTGATACGTGCACCAGCCCGTCGATGAACAGATCGTTCAGGCGCACGAAGAAGCCGAAGCCGGTCACGCTGGAGATGATGCCGCTGAACACTTCACCGACGTGATCCTGCATGAAGTCGCACTTCAGCCAGTCAGCGACGTTGCGCGTCGCTTCGTCCGCGCGGCGCTCGGTCATCGAGCAGTGTTCGCCCAGCTGCAGCATCTCTTCGAATTCGCTGTGCCAGCCGCCGGTCGGCGTCCAGCGCTCTTTCGGCTCGCCGTGTTCTTTGGCCAGTTGGTATTTGATCGCGCGGTGCAGCGCCAGATCCGGATAACGGCGGATCGGCGAGGTGAAGTGGCCGTAAGACGCCAACGCCAGGCCGAAGTGGCCGCGGTTTTCCGGATCGTAAATCGCCTGCTTCATCGAGCGCAGCAACATGGTTTGCAGCATTTCGTGGTCAGGGCGTTCAGACACTTCATCCATCAGCACCGCATAGTCCTTCGGCTGCGGCTTGTTGCCGCCGCCCAACGTCAGCCCCAGCTCGCTCAGCACGCTGCGCAGCGCGGAGATGTGGTCGTCGCTCGGACGATCGTGCACGCGGTACAGTGCCGGCTCGTTGTGTTTCTCGACGAAGCGCGCGGCCGCCACGTTGGCCATGATCATGCACTCTTCGATCAGCTTGTGGGCGTCGTTGCGCACCGTCGGCTCCACGCGCTCGATGCGGCGTTCGGCGTTAAAGATGAATTTGGCTTCTTCGGTTTCAAATGCGATGCCGCCGCGCTCGGCGCGCGCCTTATCCAGCACCTTGTACATCGCATGCAGCTCTTCCAAGTGCTTGACCAGCGGATGGTAATGCTCGCGCAGCTCCTGATCGCCCTGCAGAATGTGCCACACCTTGTTGTAGGTCAGGCGGGCGTGAGAACTCATCACCGCCTCGTAGAACTTGGCCGTGGACAGGCGCCCCTGAGCGGAGATGGTCATCTCGCACACCATGCACAGGCGATCGACCTGCGGGTTCAGGGAGCACAGCCCGTTGGACAGCACTTCCGGCAGCATCGGGATCACCTGCGACGGGAAGTACACCGAGTTGCCGCGGCTGCGCGCTTCATCGTCCAGCGCGGTGCGCGGGCGCACGTAGTAACTGACGTCGGCGATCGCAACCCACAGACGCCAGCCGCCGCCGCGTTTTTTCTCGCAGTACACGGCGTCATCGAAGTCGCGCGCGTCTTCACCGTCGATGGTGACCAACGGCAGCTTGCGCAGATCGACGCGGCCCTTCTTGGCCGCTTCCGGCACCTGTTCGCTGAGATCGGCCACCTGCTTTTCCACCTGCGGCGGCCAGGTATGCGGGATCTCATGGGTGCGCAGCGCGATGTCCACCGCCATGCTGGTGCCCATCTTGTCGCCGAGGATCTCGACGATCTTGCCGACCGCCTTGGTACGGCGGGTCGGACGCTGAGTCAGCTCCACCACCACCATAAAGCCCATGCGCGCGCCGCTGACGCTGTCTGCCGGGATCAGAATATCGAAGCTCAGACGGCTGTCGTCCGGCACCACGAAGCCGGTACCGGCATCCATGAAGAAGCGGCCGACAATCTGGCTGGTTTTCGGCACCAGCACGCGCACGATGCGCGCTTCGCGGCGCCCTTTGCGATCCGCGCCCAAGGCCTGCGCCAGCACCACGTCACCGTGGATCGCCATTTTCATCTGTTCGGCAGACAGGTACAGATCGTCTTTGCTGCCTTCAACGCGCAGGAAGCCGTAGCCGTCGCGGTGGCCGATCACCGTGCCGCGCAGCAGATCCAGACGTTCCGGCAGCGCGTAGCACTGGCGGCGGGTAAACACTAACTGGCCATCGCGCTCCATGGCGCGCAGGCGGCGGCGCAGCGCTTCCAGCTGCTCTTCACCGCTGAGGCCCAGTTCGTTGCCCAGCTCTTCGCGGCTGGCCGGCGTTTCTCGTTTCGCCAAATGGGCCAGGATATATTCACGACTGGGGATAGGGGATTCGTATTTTTCTGCTTCTCGTTCCAGGAATGGATCTTGTGACATTGCGGTTCCTCCGTTGTCATCAGCAGGATGACGTTGAGCCTTGTCTTCTCAACGTCGTTTTATTCGACAAGCAATAGCTTGTAGAGCGGCGGATTGTCTTCGACCATGTCGGCCAACGTATGCTTATCCAGCTCTTCAAGGAAATTCTGTACGCCCTGGTGGAGCACCTGCTTCAATCGGCAGGCAGGGGTGATGTGGCAAAAATCACTGCTGCAGTTAACCAGCGCAAGCGGCTCCAGCGCCCGCACCACGTCACCGAGGCGGATGCTCTCGGCCGGTTTGCCCAATCGAATGCCGCCATGCTTGCCGCGCACCGCCGTGACAAAACCTACCCGGCTCAACTGATTGATGATCTTCACCATATGGTTGCGAGACACGCCATAAACCTCGGTCACTTCCGAGATGCTGGTCATCTTGTCCTGCGGCAACGAGGCCATGTAGATCAACGCCCGCAGACCATAATCAGTAAAACTTGTTAACTGCACATCTTACCTCTGGGTATCACTTTACCCGTCTGATACGCCGCTTTTCGGCGCTATTCAAAAGATTACTCATTGGATAATAAACCAGCCGGAGAGTTCGTCGCTAATTATTTAGCGAATCCCGCGCCCTAAGGCGGGTTTATGAAAGGATTTTTTGACGTGAAACCGCAATCGGAGGGAGTCAGGATAAAAACAAACCGGGACGCGCCCGGTTTGTTTAATGCCGCAAAGCCTGATTATGCGTCGAACGGGTCGCGCAGGATCATGGTTTCGCTGCGATCCGGGCCGGTAGAGATAATGTCTACCGGTACACCGGTCACTTCTTCGATGCGCTTGATGTAGTTCAGCGCAGCCTGAGGCAGCTTGCTGTGCTCTTTCACGCCAAAGGTGGTTTCGCTCCAGCCTGGCATGGTTTCGTAGATAGGCTCGATGCCTTCCCAGCCTTCAGCCGCCAGCGGAGTGGTATCCACTTCACGGCCGTCCGGCATGCGGTAGCCCACGCAGATCTTCACTTCTTTCAGGCCGTCCAGGACGTCCAGTTTGGTCAGGCAGAAGCCGGACAGGGAGTTGATCTGCACGGCGCGACGCACCGCTACCGCGTCCAGCCAGCCGGTACGACGACGACGGCCGGTGGTGGCGCCGAACTCGTTACCCTGCTTGCACAGGTACTCGCCGGTTTCATCGAACAGTTCGGTTGGGAACGGGCCTGCACCCACGCGAGTGGAGTAGGCTTTCACGATGCCCAGCACGTAGTCCACATAACGCGGGCCGATGCCGGAACCGGTAGCCACGCCGCCGGCAGTGGTGTTGGAAGAGGTGACGTACGGGTAAGTACCGTGGTCGATATCCAGCAGGGTGCCCTGAGCGCCTTCGAACATGATCAGATCGCCACGCTTGCGCGCGCCGTCCAGCAGTTCAGAAACGTCAACCACCATGGCGGTCAGGATGTCGGCGATAGACAGCACGTAGTCCAGCGTCGCCTGATAATCGACGGCTTCAACTTTATAGTAGTTGACCAGCTGGAAGTTGTGGTAATCGACGATCTCTTTGAGCTTAACGGCGAAGGTTTCTTTGTTGAACAGGTCGCTGACGCGCAGGCCGCGACGAGCCACTTTATCTTCGTAAGCCGGGCCGATGCCGCGACCGGTGGTGCCGATCGCTTTCGCGCCGCGCGCTTTCTCACGCGCGTTGTCCAACGCGACGTGGTAAGGCAGGATCAGCGGGCAAGCTTCAGAGAGTAACAGACGTTCGCGTACCGGGATGCCACGCGCTTCGAGTTCACCCATTTCTTTCATCAACGCGTCCGGCGCCAGAACAACACCGTTGCCGATGATGCTGGTGACGTTTTCACGCAGAATGCCTGAAGGAATTAAATGAAGGACGGTTTTTTCACCGTTGATTACCAGAGTGTGGCCAGCGTTATGGCCACCTTGGTAGCGCACAACATATTGAGCCCGTTCAGTCAGCAGGTCTACAACCTTGCCTTTACCTTCGTCACCCCATTGGGTGCCCAGTACGACGACGTTCTTACCCATTTTTCAAAATCACCGATTGCTTAAAAATGGATTCTACCACCGTAATTTTCGATTTTCAGCACTTTTAGCATACGATTGCATAAATTTTGGGCTAGACTTTAAAGACCCGTGCGGCCGCTCAACATGTAGTAGATCACGCAGCCCGCAACCACTATTCCACCGCCAAATCGCCGCAGCGTCGCGTCCGGCAGCTGCGACATCGCCACGATCATTTTGCGCCAGGCCTGCGGAAACAGCATCGGCCCCAATCCTTCCAACACCAGAACCAGCCCGAGCGCCAGCCAAATCGTTGAGTTCATGCATCCCCCAAAAACGAGAAAGGGCCCGCGTAAACGGGCCCTCGATCAGATTGCCTGCCGCGCTTATTTGCGCAGGGTATCAGGCGACTTCATGTAGCGGAAGAAATCGCTGTCCGGGCTCAGTACCAGCACGTCCTGGTTGTCCTTGAAGCTGGCTTCATAGGCACGCAGGCTACGGATAAAGGCATAGAAGTCCGGATCCTGGCTGAACGCGTTGGCGAACAGCTTGGCCGCTTCGGCATCGCCTTCACCGCGGGTGATACGCGCCTGACGCTCGGCTTCCGCCAGGGTACGGGTCACTTCGTAGTCCGCGCTGGCGCGCAGCTTCTCGGCTTCTTCCTGGCCCTGCGAGCGCAGACGACGGGCTACCGCTTCACGCTCGGCGCGCATACGCTGGTAGATGGCGTCGGACACTTCCGCTGGCAGGTTGATCTGCTTGATACGCACGTCGATCACTTCGATGCCCAGCGCCGCCATGCTGTTCGGGTTAACCTGCGGCTGTTTGCCGGTAGTTTCCCGTTCAACGCGCGCCGCCGCAGAGGCGATAGCGTCATCGGCTTCGGTGGTCGCCACTTCTTCGCCGTCACCCACGGTGCCGGTGTTCAGCGCATCACGCACATCGGACATCAGCTTGCCGCGCGAGTCGGTCACGATGTCTTTCACGTCCAGGCGGCCGATTTCAGAACGCAGACGGTCGCTGAACTTGCGTTTCAGCAGCACTTCGGCCTGGGAGACGTCGCCACCGCCGGTCGCCAGATAGTAACGGCTGAAGTCGCTGATGCGCCACTTCAGATAGGAGTCAACGATCAGGTCTTTCTTCTCGCTGGTCACGAAGCGATCGGCCTGGTTGTCCATGGTCTGGATGCGCGCATCCAGGTTCTTCACGGTCTCGATGAACGGGATCTTGAGGTGCAGACCCGGCGCATACACCAGCGGCTTGTTTTCGCCGTCGCGCAGAACCTTGCCGAAGCGCAGCACGATGCCGCGCTGGCCTTCCTGCACCACGAACAGCGAAGCGTACAGCACCACCAGCACCGCGAGGACAATAACTACAAAAGACTTACGCATTGATTACTCTCTCCCTACGCGAGTGGTGTCGTCACGCTGCGCATTCGCCCGGCGCTGATCCATAATCGAACCGCCGCTGGTGCGCGGGGCGCTGCTGTTGGCAGCCGGCGCAGGATTCGGATTGAGGCGAATCAGGCTGGTATCCTTGTTGCCGCTCTCCGGCGCCGCGCCTTGACCGCGCAGCATCTGATCCAGCGGCAGCACCATCAGGTTGTTGCCTTTGTCGCTCACCAACACCTTACGGGTATGGCCCAGCACTTTTTCCATGGTTTCGATATACAGACGCTCGCGGGTGATCTGCGGTGCGGACTTGTATTCCGGCAACAGCTTGGCAAAGCGCGCCACCTCACCCTGAGCTTCCAGGACGGTACGGTCCTTATAAGCCTTGGAGTCTTCCAGCAGACGCTGCGCCTGGCCGTTCGCACGCGGCTGAACTTCGTTGGCGTAAGCTTCCGCTTCACGGATGTATTGCTGCTCGTTCTCACGCGCGGCAATCGCATCGTCGAACGACGCCTTCACCTCTTCCGGCGGACGCGCCGCCTGGAAGTTGACGTCCAGCAGCGTGATGCCCATGTTGTAAGGACGGATGGTCTCTTCCAGCATGCGCTGCGTATCGTTACGCACCACGGTACGGCCTTCGGTCAGGATGCGGTCCATCGAGTATTTGCCGATCACGCCGCGCAGGGCGCTGTCGGTCGCCTGGCTCAGGCTGTCGTCGGCATTGACGACGCTGAACAGGTACGCTTCCGGGTTGGTCACGCGGTATTGCACGTTCATTTCCACGCGCACCACGTTTTCATCGGAGGTCAGCATCACGCCGGACGCCGCCAGCTCGCGCACGGATTCCACGTTCACCGGACGCACGTCGTCGATGAAGGTCGGCTTCCAGTTCAGGCCCGGCTGCACCAGGTGGCTGAACTTGCCGAAACGCGTCACGACGCCGCGCTCGGCTTCCTTGATGGTGTAGAAGCCGCTGGCGGCCCAGATCACCACCACGGCCACCGCCGCGATACCGATAATGCGGCCGCTGAAGCCCGGACCAGAGGTGCCGGTGCCGCCGCTATTGCTGTTGGAGCCTTTGCCCCCGCCGAAACCGCTCAATTTCTTGCTCAGTTTGCGGAAGATATCGTCCAAATCAGGTGGCCCTTGATCACGACCGCCTTTGTTGTTACCGCCAGAGTTGCCGCCATTGTTATTGCTGCTCCCCCACGGGTCGCGGTCCTGTCCGTTATTACCGGGCTGATTCCACGCCATGTTTTAGCTCCATATTCTGTGATTGGGTACTTCAGGCTTTCGCGAAGCATAAATGTAACAGGATATGATCATACGATAAAGTCAATCAGGTCCTGTTCTTGCTTGCAGAGACGACGCCATTCGACGATCGGCATTCGCACCACCACGCCAATGCTGCCGTCTTCTTCGTTCCACTCTTTTTCAATCGCCTGAAGCTGGTAAAAACGGCTGCGAAGACGGCCTGCCCGTGGCGGTAAGCGCAATTCGTAATGCGCGATCTCCCCCGATAAGCGCTCCGTCAACGCCTGATACAGCAACGGAATTCCCTCTCCGCTGGCGGCGGACAGCCACACCCGGATCGGCAGGTTTTCGTCGTTGCGGTCGATACGCGGCACAAAATCGTCCAGCATATCTATTTTGTTCATCACTAACAGTGTAGGGATTTCATCCGAGTCTATCTCCGCCAGCACGGTGTTCACCGCTTCGATGTTCTCATCGACGCGCGGATCTGCGGCATCGATGACGTGCAGCAGCAGAGATGCCTGGCGCGTTTCCTGCAGCGTTGCCTTGAAGGCGGCCACCAGATCGTGCGGCAGGTGCCGGATAAAGCCTACGGTATCCGCCAACACGGTATCTCCTACGTCCGGCACGTCGATGCGCCGCAACGTAGGATCCAGGGTGGCAAATAGCTGGTCCGCCGCATACACCTCGGCAGACGTTATTCGGTTAAACAGGGTGGATTTGCCGGCGTTGGTGTAGCCCACCAGCGATACGGTCGGCACATCGGCGCGGGTCCGCGCACGTCGGCCTTGTTCACGCTGCTTTTCTACCCGCTCCAGGCGGCGCAGAATCAAGCTGATGCGATCGCGCAACAGGCGACGGTCGGTCTCAAGCTGGGTTTCCCCCGGCCCGCGCAGGCCAATCCCCCCTTTTTGCCGCTCCAGGTGCGTCCAGCCGCGTACCAGACGCGTGGCAATGTGACGCAACTGCGCCAGCTCCACCTGCAGCTTACCTTCATGGGTGCGGGCACGCTGGGCGAAGATGTCTAAAATCAGCCCGGTGCGATCGATCACCCGGCATTCGCACAGGCGCTCGAGGTTTCTTTCCTGCGCCGGGGAAAGGGAATGATCAAACAGGACAACAGACGCGCCGCTGGCTTTCACCGCATCTGCAATTTCTTCGGCCTTTCCTTCGCCGACAAAGTACTTCGGATGCGGGGCTTTGCGGCTACCAGTCACCACTTGCAAAGCTTCGACACCGGCTGAGGAAACCAACGACTCGAACTCGTTGAGGTCTTCCGTATCTTTGTCTTGCGAGAAATAGATATGAACCAGTACGGCCTGCTCACCGGCTTCATAACGGTCAAACAAGCGTGCAACCTCTCAAACGGACACTCACCGTGAGTTTGGGGGACATAAACAGCCCGCGGCTGCTTATGCTCCCCGTCATGGTTGACTTGCAACGCGCTTTATTCAGCGTCATCGCTTTCCTGCTGCGGCTGTTGCTGCGCAGACGGATTGTTGCCATGGTGATAGTTGCTTGAACCGCCGCTCGGGTTGTTGCTGTGATGCGAAACCGGGCGTGACGGGACAACGGTAGAGATAGCGTGCTTGTACACCATCTGGCTCACCGTGTTCTTCAACAGGATGACAAACTGGTCAAAAGACTCAATCTGGCCTTGCAGCTTAATACCATTCACCAAATAAATAGAAACCGGAACACGTTCACGACGCAATGCGTTCAGGAACGGATCTTGCAAAGATTGCCCCTTAGCCATTCTATCTTTTCCTTATTTGCTTGTTGTTTGTAACTAAGAACCTGTCGGCTCTAAAATAAACGACGTAAAAAATTTGCGCGCTGAATACTCAGCAATTGTACACAATCACCCAACCTATGCACTAACAACCTGTGTCACCGAGTCCAAAGCCTCTCCCGGCTTTTCACTGTCCAACCAATGGACCGACTCCCAACCCCGTAACCAGGTCATCTGGCGTTTAGCCAACTGACGTGTTGCGCAAATACCACGATAAACCATCTCATCGTAACTAATTTCACCAGACAAGTATGACCACATCTGGCGGTAACCGACACAGCGAATGGAGGGCAAGTCCGTATGCAAATCACCCCGTGCGAAAAGTGCACGCGCTTCCGTCTCAAAACCCGCCGCCAACATTTGATGGTACCGCAGCTCGATGCGTTGATGGATCAACTCACGGCTGGTCGGCGCTATCGCAAATTGGTGAACTTGATACGGTAACGATTCACCCGAAATTTTAGTCAGTTCCGTTAAAGTTTTACCCGAAATAAAAAAAACTTCCAGTGCTCTGGACAGTCTCTGCGGATCATTCGGATGAATTCTCACTGCCGCGACCGGATCGATCGCCTGTAACTGGCGGTGCAACGCCTCCCAGCCCTGCTCCGCCGCTTGCCGTTCGATGCGCTCGCGCACCGCGGGATCGGCGGACGGCAGCGGCGACAATCCTTCCAGCAACGCCTTGAAATACAACATGGTGCCGCCAACCAGCAGCGGAATGCGCCCGGCGGCGGTGATGTCGGCCATCTCCTTCAGCGCGTCGGCGCGGAACTCCGCGGCCGAGTAAGCTTCGGCGGGATCGCGGATATCGAGCAGCCGATGCGGCGCCTGCGCCAATTCTTCGGCGCTCGGCTTGGCGGTGCCGATATCCATGCCGCGGTAGATCAGCGCGGAATCGACGCTGATCAGTTCCACCGGCAGGCGTTCGCGCAGCGCGATCGCCAGCGCGGTCTTGCCCGAGGCGGTCGGCCCCATGATGAAAATAGCCGGGGGACGTGGTGTCATTTCAGTGTTAGTCATGCTTGAGGGCCGCCAGTGCGACCTGTAAATCAACGGGTTGTAAAAGTCCGCTCGGTGGCGATTTGACCAGCTGCGGGCAAAGTCGTTCAACGTCGGTCAGCAATTGTATCGCTTGCGAGGTGTTCCACTGTTCATGCTCGCTGCCAAGACGGCGAGCGAGCCAGGTGGCCAGCACCGCGGGCGACATCTCCTGATGTTCGGCCAGATAGCCTAACAGTTCGGGTATCAGTTTTTGTAAATTTTGTTGGCGTAATGGTAAAGGCACTGCGCGCAGCGTCACACGGCCGTGATCCGCCTGCAGATCCAGCCCCATCATCGTCAGCAGCGCCTGATGCCGTGCAATGGCCGCCGCTTCGCTCTTTTCCAACGTCAGCTTGACTGGGATCAGCAGCGGCTGCGGCCGCAGCCCTTCCGTCGGCGGGTTGAGCTGCGCCTGGCGCAGCCAGCGCTCGGCCACCGTCAAATTGAGCAACGCCGGCTGCTGGCGCTGTTCAATCAACGCGTAGCACGGCGGATGAATCATCAGCACCCGGCCAAAACTGTGCGAGCCGCCCGCCAACGGCATTTCCGCTGCGGCTTTCGCCGGCGGGAACAACGGCGGCTTGCTTGAGACTTCCGGCGCCGCATCGGCCTGCGGCTCGGCGACGGGCTGCATCAGTTTACCGTACAGCTCGCCTTCGCGTTTCTGGTAACCGCCGGTCGTTTGCCAACCCGGCTGCGGTGCACGCTCGCGAGCGGTGCCGGCCGGTGGCGGCGTTTCGCGACGCGGCGCAGGCTGAGAAAAATGGTTGCCGCCGGCGGCGACGCGGTTTTCCTGCTGCCAGACCGGCGCGGGCGCTTCGTCAGGCGTTTCCGCCAGCGGCAGCGGCGGCGTCTGACCGGCCTGCTGCAGCACGGTGGTTACCGCCTGGTAGATAAAATCGTGCACCAGCCGCGCCTGATGGAAACGCACCTCGTGCTTGGCGGGATGAACGTTGACGTCCACCTGGTGCGGGTCGACCTCCAGATACAGCACGTAAGCGGGCTGCTGATCGTCCTTCAGCTGATCCTGATAGGCCTGACGAATAGCGTGATTGATCAAGCGATCGCGCATCATGCGGCAGTTGACGTAGCAGTATTGCATTTCACCCAGTTGGCGCGCCCCGGCCGGATCCGCTACCCAACCGCGGATGCTCAGATCGCCGTGCTGCCAGTCGATGTTCAGCGCATGCTGCAAAAACGCCGGGCCGCAGATACTGCCCAAACGGCGCTCGTGCTGGCTTTCTTCTTTCGCCGCCCGGTATTGGCGGATCAGTTTGCCGTTGTGGCTGAGATTGATCGCCACATCGAAACGCGCCAGCGCGATGCGCCGCACCACTTCATCGATATGGCCGAATTCGGTTTTCTCGGTGCGCATGAACTTGCGGCGCGCCGGCGTGTTGTAAAACAGATCCAGCACTTCCAGCGTGCTGCCGACCGGGTGCGCGGCGGGTTTGACGGTGACCGCCTGCTCGCGCCCTTCGGCATAGGCTTGCCACGCTTCACTCTGCTCGGCGGTGCGTGACGTCAGGGTCAAACGGGAAACCGAGCTGATACTGGCCAGCGCTTCGCCGCGAAAACCGAGGCTGACGATCGCTTCCAGATCGTCGAGCGTGCTGATTTTACTGGTAGCGTGCCGCGCCAGCGCCAGCGCCAGATCGTCCTTGCCGATGCCGCAGCCGTTGTCGCGAATGCGGATCAGCTTGGCGCCGCCGCGTTCAATATCGATATCGATGCGCGTCGCCCCGGCGTCCAGGCTGTTTTCCACCAGCTCCTTGACGACCGACGCGGGGCGTTCAACCACCTCTCCGGCGGCGATCTGGTTGGCAAGCTGTGGCGGTAACACCTGGATAGGCATGCTGACTCCTGTAGCGATGGCGCTAGGCCTGCGGAATGGTCAGCGTCCGATCCAGCGGCGCGACGTCCGACTTCAGATTATTGACCCGTTTCAGATCGCCGACGCTGACCCCGTAGCGAGAAGCGATGGAGGAGAGCGTATCCCCGCGGGCCACTTTATGTTTAGACGGCTTCTTGGCCGGCGTTTTCACCTTGGCGACGGTGGTGACGGCGGCGGCTTTCCCCGCCGGCACCTTCAGGCGTTGCCCCACCCACACGCCGTCTTTCTTCAGTTTGTTCAGATCCCGCAGCGCCGCCATGGTCGTGCCGTAGCTGTCGGCGATGCCGGACAGCGTTTCCGCCCGCTTCACCACGTGGATCTGGGTCTTGCCGCTTACGCTGCGGCTCGCGCCGGCCGAGCTGACGATAGGCTCAGGCTGGCGCACGTCTGGTGTTGAGGTGTTAACCGCCGCTGCGACGTCCAGCGGTCGGTTTTCCACCTTTGGGTCGGCTTGCAGCGGATGCGCCAGGAAATAGCTGCGCAGGCCGTTATGGATGGCCTTGGCAATCTTCTCCTGATACGCGCTACTGCCCAGCAGCCGCTCCTCCGTGCTATTACTGATAAATCCTGTTTCCACCAGCAGCGATGGAATATCCGGCGAACGCAGTACACCCAGGCTGGCGTGTTCCGGCCGGCGTTTATGCAACGATCCGACGCTCTGCAACTGCTGCAGCACTTTCACCGCCACATCGTACCCGACGCGCTGCGAGTGGCCGAACTGCAGATCCAGCACCGCCTGGCTCAGATAAGGATCGGCCTGGCTGTTGGCCAGCAGATCGCCGGCACCGCCGAGCAGTTCGGATTGCTTCTCATGCTGTTCAAGCCAGCCGGCCATTTCGCTGTTGGCGCGGCGATTAGACAGCACCCAGACGGAGGCACCGCTGGCGCTGCGGTTTGGCGCGGCGTCGGCATGGATGGAGACCAGCACGTTGGCGCCCTGTTTACGCGCAACGTCGGAGCGCCCCATCACCGAGATGAAATAGTCACCGGTACGCGTCAGCACCGGTTTGAACTGCGGATCGGCGTCCAGCATCGCCTGCAGGCGACGCGCGATGGCGATGGTGACATTCTTTTCTTTCAGCCCGCTCGGGCCAATGGCGCCCGGATCCTGGCCGCCGTGGCCGGCGTCGATCGCCACCACCACCCGATCGCCGGAACCGGCGGAAACGCGGCTGCTGCGCGGCGTGACCTCTGTGGCGGTGCCTGCAACCACGGTCTGTTTATGGGTAAAGGGATTCGATCCCGCCGGCGTTTTGCGCAGCGGCGGCTCCGGCGCTTCACGCACCACGACCGGCGCCTGACGCGGCGGTGGGTTGACCGCAACCGGCGCAGGCGTTTGCACCGGCGCCTTGCGCACCACCGTATTGGCACTGCCTTCGGCCGTAATGGTGAACACCACGGTATGCACCCCGCCGTTCTGGCGGGTGGCGACGCGGGTTTTGGCGCGCTGGGTCAGATCAAACACCAGGCGCACGCTCTGAGCGTCTTTCGGCGCGCTGGAGCGAATGCTTTTCACCAGGTTTTGCCCGCTGAAATTGAGCGGCAGGCCGCCGACCTTGCCCTTCTGGTTAACGTCCAGCACCACGCGTTCCGGGCCGTGCAACGGGAAAAACGCGTAGTCCGGCGGGCCATTGAAGCTCACCGACACCGTCGCTTCGCGTTGGGCGTTCGACACTTTGATATCGGACAGCGAGGACGCCGCCAGCGCGTTCAGCGCGCCGAGCGGCCCCAGCACGGCGATCAGCATGATGACCGCAAATTTTTTCAACACGTGCGTCATTGCAGCATCATCCCTGTGATCCATGAATGCGGTCTAACAGCTGGCTGCCATAAGCAGAAATCGCCTCGATCTTCGCCTCTCGCCCCTCGCCCTGATAGCAAAGATGCAGCGCCAGATCCGGCTCCGGCAGCACGCCGGTGCCCTGCTGCGGCCATTCGACCAGGCAGATGGCGTCTTGCGCGAAGTAATCGCGAATGCCCATGAATTCAAGCTCTTCCGGATCGGCCAAGCGATACAGATCGAAGTGATACACCGCCAGCGGCTGCAAGGCATAGGGCTCCACCAGCGTATAGGTCGGACTTTTGACGTTGCCCTGATGCCCTAACGCCTGCAGGAAACCACGGCTGAAGGTGGTTTTACCGGCGCCCAGGTCGCCGTAGAGATAGATGACGCTGGCACGATCGCAGGCCTTGGCCAAAGTGGTGCCCAAAGCGACAGTCGCTGCCTCGTCTGGTAGAGGTAAAACGAGTTCTTTCATTCGATAAAGTCTATTTTGCCCACTCAGGGTTAACGAAATGAAGGATGTCCGGCAGTAAATCGGTCGCCAACATGCCTCTTGTTCCTTGTCTTTCCGCTACGCGATCGCCGGCCGCGCCATGTACGACGCAGCCCGCACAGGCGGCATCATACAGCGAGAGCTTTTGCGCCAGCAAACCGCCGATGATGCCCGACAGCACATCGCCCATGCCGCCGGAGGCCATGCCGGCGTTGCCGACGTCGGCAATCGCCATCTGCCCCTGCTCATCGGCGATCAGCGTACCGGCGCCTTTCAGCACCGCCACGCCGCCGTAGCGCGCCGTCAGCTTACGCACGGCAAGTAAGCGATCACTCTCGATGTCGGCAGTGCTGCAGCTCAACAGCCGCGCCGCCTCTCCAGGATGCGGAGTCATCACGCGATTCTGCCGTTTCTCGGGATTTAATGCCAGCAAGTTCAGCGCATCGGCGTCCCACAAGGCCGGTTTATCGCTGGTTTGCAGCACGTTCAAGGCGTTTTTGCCCCATTCAGCCTGGCCCAGTCCCGGGCCAATCACCAGCACATCCGCCCATTGCATCGCCTGCCGCAGCGTCGCCTCGTCCAGCGCCTGCGCCATCAGCTCCGGCCGGGCTGCCAGCAGCGGTGCGACGTGATCCATGTGAGTAAGCACTCGCACCAATCCCGCCCCGCTGCGTAGCGCCGCCTCCGCCGCCATGCGAATGGCGCCGCCGAATCCGCGGTCGCCACCCACCAACAGCAGGCGGCCATGCTCGCCCTTATGGGCGCAGGGACGACGCGGATGCAGCCAGCGCGGCAATACCTCGGCGGTAAGCCGCTGAATCTGCTCCGGTTGCTTCGCCAACCAACCCGATAAGCCTAGCGCATTCTGATGAAGTTGCCCGACCCAGTCGCGCGCCTGGCCGGTCAGCAACCCCGGTTTGAGGCCGATGAACGTGACGGTGTGCGCGGCACGCACGACCGCGCCCGGCGCCGCGCCACTTTCCGCCAGCAGGCCGGACGGGATATCGAGTGCTACCACCGGCGCCGCATGGCGGTTGGCGGCCTCTATCAGCGCGTCGTAAGGCGCACGCGGCGCGCTGCCCAGGCCAGTGCCTAACAGGCCGTCGATGATGAGAGAGACGGACGCCGGCCAGCGGCTGTTTGCAGGCAGAATATCACCGCCGGCGGCCAACCAGGCCTGGCGGGCCGCTGCGGCTTCCGGCGGCAAAGGCCGTGCGCCTTCGCAGGCGATCAACGTCACCTGCAGGCCCGCCGCCTTCGCCAGGCGCGCCACCACATAGCCGTCGCCGCCGTTGTTGCCGTGGCCGCACAGCACCAGCCAGTGGTCGCGGGAGGGGTACGCGTTGCGCGCCAATGCGTAGGCCGCCTGACCGGCGCGCTGCATCAAATCGTAAAGAGAAATACCGAGCGAGGCCGCCGCCGCGGGTTCCGAGCGCCGGATCCAATCCGCAGGCCAGACAGAGTGTGGTAAACTGTCAGCGTATGCTTTTTCACTGTGGCCCGTCATGACGCACCCCCTCGATCTCCATCAACTCGCCCAACATATCAAGCAATGGGGGCAATCGCTAGGATTCCAACAGGTTGGCATCTGCGATACCGACCTGAGCCTCGAAGAGCCGAAACTGCAGGCCTGGCTCGACAAGCAGTACCACGGCGAAATGGAATGGATGGCGCGCCACGGCATGCTGCGCGCGCGTCCTCACGAACTGTTGCCGGGCACGCTGCGGGTGATCAGCGTACGCATGAATTACCTGCCGGCCAAGGCGGCGTTTGCCAGCACCTTGCAAAATCCGCAGCTGGGTTACGTCAGCCGCTACGCGCTGGGGCGCGACTATCACAAACTGTTGCGCCAGCGCCTGAAAAAGCTGGGCGATCAGATCCAGGCCTACTGCGGCGAGTTGAATTTCCGCCCCTTTGTCGATTCCGCGCCGGTGATGGAGCGCGCGCTAGCCGCCAAGGCGGGCATCGGCTGGGTTGGTAAACACTCACTAATTCTCAACCGCGAAGCCGGGTCGTGGTTTTTCCTCGGCGAGCTGCTGATCGACCTGCCGCTGCCGGTGGATAAGCCGCAGGAAGAGCAGTGTGGCCGCTGCGTCGCCTGTATCACCACCTGTCCGACCGGCGCCATCGTCGCCCCCTATACCGTCGACGCCCGACGCTGTATCTCCTACCTGACCATCGAGCTGGAAGGCGCGATCCCGGAGGAGTTCCGCCCGCTGCTCGGCAACCGTATCTATGGCTGCGACGACTGCCAGCTGATTTGCCCGTGGAACCGCTTTTCACAGCTCACCGACGAAGACGATTTCAGCCCGCGCGCCACGCTGCATGCGCCGCAGCTGATCGATCTGTTCAACTGGACGGAAGAAAAGTTCCTGCGCATCACCGAAGGCTCGGCGATACGCCGCATCGGCCACCTGCGCTGGCTGCGCAATATCGCCGTGGCGCTGGGCAATGCGCCCTACGGGGACAGCGTCGTGCTCGCACTGCGCACGCGCCTGGGCCAGGACGCCATGCTGGACGAACATATCCACTGGGCGCTGACGCAACAGCTCGCCCGCCGCGAAGCGCAGGGCGTCGAGGTGCAGACGGCGCAGAAAAAACGGCTGATACGGGCTGTGGAAAAAGGTTTGCCGAGGGACGCCTGACGGCGTGCGCCGCGCGGCCATCTCACCGGATGTCTCACTCTGTGGATTTGTGCATAAAAATAAAAACACGTTGTCTTTCAACTGCAACAAAAAGAGCAAGTGATCGGCATAACGTTTTGGGATAAATAAATAAACTTATAAATCAGAGAGATAAATATTTAATTTGTATGACGTTGATTTTTCAGGCAGGCGAGTCTATGTACAGAGGCTGTGGATAACTCTGTTCACAACATTTTTACGAGGCGTGTAAAAGGGACAAAAACCCGCACCGGATAAGGCGTTGGATTTGAGTTTGAAACGAAGAGAAAATTGGAGCGGGAAACGAGACTCGAACTCGCGACCCCGACCTTGGCAAGGTCGTGCTCTACCAACTGAGCTATTCCCGCATTGAGATGCTTTTGGCATCCGGCCACCAAACACTGGCGTGACCTTTGAATTTTTGGAGCGGGAAACGAGGCTCGAACTCGCGACCTCAACCTTGGCAAGGTTGCGCTCTACCAACTGAGCTATTCCCGCGTCGCATAGGTACTGCTTGATACTGCTTTTTTATTCATCATGCCGCATCGCGACATTGTTGAATTTGGAGCGGGAAACGAGACTCGAACTCGCGACCCCGACCTTGGCAAGGTCGTGCTCTACCAACTGAGCTATTCCCGCCCGGCGTATCGATGGTGGAACGTTACGAAATTCTTCATCGGTACGGGGTGCGCATTATACGAGAAATCCTTTTTGTCGCAAGCCCCTGAAAGCAAAAAAACGCGATTTTTGTTTGATTGCCGATTAAAGCACCAGATTGGCGAATTAAGCGGCTAAAAACGGCGTTTTTTCCCCGCAGGGGCCGCCATCGCCTTAAAGCTGAATGAAATGTTCGCGGTAATAAGCCAGCTCGGCCACCGATTCGCGGATGTCGTCCAGCGCCTGATGGGTGCCCTGCTTCTTAAAACCGGTGAGAATTTCCGGCTTCCAGCGGCGCGCCAGCTCCTTCAGCGTGCTGACGTCCAGGTAGCGGTAATGGAAGTAGGCCTCCAGCTCCGGCATATAGCGGAACAGGAAACGGCGGTCCTGGCCCACGCTGTTGCCGCAGATCGGTGATTTGCCGGCCGGCACCCACTGTTGCAGGAAGGCTATCGTTTCCAGCTCGGCGGCGCGATCGTCCTGGCGGCTGGCTTTCACCCGCTCCACCAGCCCGCTGCCGGTATGGGTGCGCACGTTCCACTCGTCCATCAAGGCCAGCTGCTCGTCGGACTGGTGCACGGCGATCACCGGCCCTTCCGCCAGGATGTTCAGGTTAGCGTCGGTGACCAGCGTGGCGATCTCGATAATGCGGTCACGCTCGGGATCCAGCCCGGTCATCTCCAAATCGATCCAAATCAGGTTATTTTCGTTTCCTGTCATGATGTTTCCTGCCTAAAAGCCGAGAGAAAAACGCTGTGCGGACGAGACGACGGGCGCCGCCGGTGGCGACGCGCCGCAGCCGGCGGCTAACAACGGTTATTTAATATAAAATAGCGTGTATCATAGTCTTTTTGGTCGCCCTGGGCGACATATACCCCTATGGGTTCAAGGCTGCGGCCGGGGAAATCCCCTACCGCCGCCGTACATGTAAAGGTATAAAACCGAGTCAAGTGAGGCGCAGTGAGTAAGAACAAACTGTCCAAAGGTCAGCAACGCCGCGTGCAGGCGAACCATCAGCGTCGCCTGAAGCGCACTGATAACAAACCGGAACCGGATGATTCCCAACTGGGCGAGCCGCAGGAAGGCGTCGTCATCAGCCGTTTCGGCATGCACGCCGACGTTGAGGCGCCGGATGGCACTCAGCACCGCTGCAACATCCGCCGCACGCTGCGTTCGCTGGTGACCGGCGATCGCGTGGTGTGGCGCCCCGGCCTGGGCACCCATGAAGGGGTAAAAGGCATCGTGGAAGCGGTGCACGAGCGCACCTCGGTGCTGACGCGCCCGGACTTCTACGACGGCGTGAAGCCAATCGCCGCCAATATCAATCAGATCGTCATCGTGTCGGCGATCCTGCCCGAGCTGTCGCTGAACATCATCGACCGTTATCTGGTGGCCTGCGAAACGCTCGAAGTCGAGCCGCTGATCGTGCTCAACAAAATTGACCTGCTGGACGCCGAAGCGCGCAAGCTGGTCGACGGCATGATGGATATCTATCGCAAGATTGGCTACCGGGTGCTGGAAGTCTCCAGCCAAACGCGGGAAGGCATGGCGGAGTTCGAACAGGCGCTGGCCGGGCGCATCAGCATCTTCGCCGGCCAGTCGGGGGTCGGCAAGTCCAGCCTGCTTAACGCGCTGCTGCCGCCGTCTGATGAGCAAATTCTGGTAAATCAGGTTTCCGACGTCTCGGGCCTCGGGCAACATACCACCACCGCCGCGCGGCTGTACCATTTCCAGCACGGCGGCGACGTGATCGACTCCCCAGGGGTACGCGAGTTTGGCCTGTGGCATCTGGAGCCGGAACAAATCACCCGCGGCTTTGTCGAATTCCGTGATTATTTAGGCGGTTGCAAATTCCGCGACTGCCGCCACGATACCGATCCCGGCTGCGCCATCCGCGCGGCGATGGAGAAAGGCGATATCGCGGAAGAGCGTTTCGACAACTATCACCGCATTCTGGAAAGCATGGCGCAGGTGAAGGTTCGCAAGAACTTCACGGACGCCGCAGACTGACACTGACGGGCGGGCATTGACGACGGCGGAGCCCTCGTTACAATGCGCGCCCTTTACCCTGATTCACGAGGTTAACGTGCTGGATAGCATTAAGATTAAATTGCAATATTGGCTGCCGAAGCTGGCGCTGACCCGCCTGGCGGGCTGGGGCGCCGACAAACGGGCCGGCTGGCTGACCCAACTGGTGGTCAAGGCCTTCGCCCGCTTCTACCGCGTCGATATGCAGGAAGCGAAAAATCCGGACCTGGCGTCTTACGCCACCTTCAACGACTTCTTCGTGCGCCCGCTGCGCGACGGCGCGCGCCCGATCGTCGCCGACGCCAACTGGCTGGCGCTGCCCGCCGATGGCGCCATCAGCCAGCTCGGCCCGATCCGCGAGGACCAAATCTTCCAGGCCAAAGGCCACCATTACAGCCTGGAGGCGCTGCTGGCCGGCAACTACCTGCTGGCCGAGCCGTTCCGCAACGGCCTGTTCGCCACCACCTATCTGGCGCCACGCGACTACCACCGCGTGCACATGCCGTGCGCCGGCGTGCTGCGCGAAATGATCTATGTGCCGGGCGATCTGTTCTCGGTCAACCCGCTCACCGCCGCCAACGTGCCTAACCTGTTCGCGCGCAATGAGCGCGTGATCTGCGTGTTCGACACCGACATCGGGCCGATGGTGCAAATCCTGGTCGGCGCCACCATCGTCGGCAGCATCGAGACCGTCTGGGCCGGCACCGTTACGCCGCCGCGCGAAGGCATCATCAAACGCTGGACCTACCCGGCCACCGGTGAAGAAGGCGCCATCGCGCTGGAAAAAGGCGCCGAGATGGGCCGTTTCAAACTCGGCTCCACGGTGATCAACCTGTTTACCGCAGGTAGCGTGCAGTTCGCGCCGCAGTTGCATAACGGCAGCGTCACCCGCATGGGTGAGGCCTTCGCCGAAATCCCGGCCGCCGCTGAAACACCACAGACCCCGATCTAAAGGAATCGACGCCGTGCGCCTGATCATCACGCTTTTGCTCGGTTGCCTGCTGTGGCAACCGGCGCTGGCCGCCCCCGTGCCGACCGAGAACCAGCTCAAACAGGAGCTGAAGCAGGCGGAAAGCAGCAAAAACGCGCCGAATCAGGCGGAGACCACCGAGGCGCTGCAAAGCGCCCTCAACTGGCTGACGGAGCGTAAAGAGTCGCAGACTCGCTCCGAGCAGTATCAGAGAGTGATCGACGATTTCCCGAAGATGACGCAGGAACTGCGCCGTCAGCTGGTGCTAGAAAGCAACAAGATCCTGCCGAACGGCGACGATCTGCCGGCCGCCGAGCTGGAACAGCAGATCCTGCAAACCAGCAGCCTGCTGCTGGAACAGGCGCGCCTGCTGCAGCAAGAGCAGGATCGCACGCGGGAAATCAGCGATTCGCTCGGCCAGCTGCCGCAGCAGCAGACCGACGCCCGCCGTGCGCTGACGGAAGTGCAGCGCCGTCTGCAGGCGCAGCCCGCCAACCCGACCACGCCATACGCGCAGGCCGCCCTGGCCCTGCTGCAGACCGAAGCCGCAGCGCGCAAAGCCAAAGTGGACGAGCTGGAGCTGGCGCAGCTGTCGGCCAACAACCGTCAGGAGTTGGCGCGTATGCGCGCCGAGGTCTATAAAAAGCGCCACGAGAAAATAGACATTCAGCTGCAGGCGCTGCGCAACAACCTCAATGCCCAACGCCAACGCGAAGCGGAACTGGCGCTGGAAAAAACCGAGCAGTTGGCCGAGCAGAACGGCGATTTGCCAAAAAGCATCAGCCAACAGCTGCAGATCAACCGCGAACTGTCCGCCGCGTTGAACAGCCAGGCTCAGCGCATGGATCTGATTTCGTCGCAGCAGCGGCAGGCGGCAGCGCAGACGCTGCAGGTGCGTCAGGCGCTGAGCACCATCATCGAACAGGCCCAGTGGCTCGGCTCATCGTCGGCTTTGGGGGAAACCCTGCGCGCCCAGGTGGCGACGCTGCCGGAAATGCCCAAACCGCAACAGCTGGACGGCGACATGGCCCAGCTGCGCGTGCAGCGCCTGCAGTTTGAAAATCAGCTGGAAAAACTGTCGCAGCGCGAATTCAAACGTGATGACGGCAGCGCGCTGACCAACCAGGAGCAGCGCATCGTCGATGCCCAATTGCGCACCCAGCGCGAGCTGCTGAACTCGCTGCTGTCCGGTTGCGACACCCAAATCCTCGAGCTGACCAAGCTGAAGGTGGCCAACACCCAGCTGATCGAAGCGTTGAACGAAATTCGCGACGCCACCCACCGCTATCTGTTCTGGGTGCCGGACGTCAATCCGATCAACTTTTCTTATCCGCTCAACGTAGCGCACGATCTGACGCGCGTCCTGTCGCTGGACACGCTGTCGCAGCTCGGCGGCGCCTTCATGATGATGGTGACCAGCCGCGAAACGCTGATCCCGATCTTCGGCGCCCTGCTGCTGGTGATTTTCAGCATCAGTTCGCGCAAGCACTATCACGCTTTCCTCGAGCGCGCCAGCAGCCGCGTCGGCAAGGTGACGCAGGACGAATTCTTCCTGACGGTGCGCACCGTGTTCTGGTCGATTCTGGTGGCAATGCCGCTGCCGGTGCTGTGGGCCGCGCTCGGTTACGGCCTGCAGAGCGCCTGGAACTACCCGGTGGCGGAAGCGATCGGCAAAGGGGTGACCGCCACGCTGCCGATCCTGTGGCTCTGCATGATCTGCGCCGCCTTTGCCCACCCGCAGGGGCTGTTCATCGTGCACTTCCGCTGGCCGGCGAAGCAGGTTTCGCGCGCCATGCGCTACTACAAGATGTCGATCTGGCTGATCGTGCCGCTGATCATGGCGCTGATCACCTTCGATAGCCTGAAAGAACGCGAGTTCGCCAACACGCTGGGACGGCTGTGCTTCATCCTGCTGTGTCTGGCGCTGGCGCTGGTCACCCATAGCCTGAAGCGCGCCGGCATCCCGCTGTATCTGGATAAAAACGGCTCCGGCGACAACATGCTCAACAGCGCCTTCTGGGGGCTACTGCTGTCGGCGCCGCTGCTGGCGGCGCTGGCCTCGACCGTCGGTTACCTCACCACCGCGCAGGCGCTGTTGGCGCGCCTGGAAACCTCGGTGGCGATCTGGTTCCTGCTGCTGGTCATCTACCACATCATCCGCCGCTGGATGTTGATCCAACGGCGGCGCATCGCCTTCGATCGCGCCAAACAGCGCCGCGCCGACATTCTGGCCCAGCGCGCCCGCGGCGAAGACGAAACCTCGCACACCCCGAACAGCACCGAAGGAGCCATCGATCCGGACGATTCGGACTTCGATCTGGACACCATCAGCGCCCAGTCGCTGCGGCTGGTACGTTCGATCCTGACGCTGATCGCGCTGGTGTCGGTGATCGTGCTGTGGTCGGAGATCCACTCCGCGTTCGCCTTCCTGGAAAACATCTCGCTGTGGGACGTGACCTCGACGGTGAACGGCGTGGAAACCGCCCATCCGATCACCCTCGGTGCGGTTCTGATCGCCATTCTGGTGTTGATCATCACCATGCAGCTGGTGCGCAACCTGCCGGCGCTGCTGGAGCTGGCTGTGCTGCAGCACCTGGATCTGACGCCGGGCACCGGCTACGCCATCACCACCATCACCAAGTACCTGCTGCTGGTGTTCGGCGCGGTGCTCAGCTTCGCCTGGATCGGCATCGAATGGTCGAAACTGCAATGGGTGGTTACCGCGCTCAGTCTGGGGTTGGGCTTCGGCATGCAGGAGATCTTCTCCAACTTCATCTCCGGCCTGATCATCCTGTTCGAGAAACCGATCCGCATCGGCGACACCGTGACGATCCGCAACCTGACCGGCACCGTCACCAAGATCAACACCCGCGCCACCACCATTTCAGACTGGGACCGCAAAGAGATCATCGTGCCGAACAAAGCCTTCATCACCGAGCAGTTCGTCAACTGGTCGCTGTCGGATAATCTGACCCGTGTGGTGCTGACCGTGCCGGCGCCGGGCGAAGCCAACAGCGAAGAGGTGACCAAGATCCTGATGAACGCCGCCGAGCGCTGCTCGCTGGTGCTGGATAACCCGGCGCCGGAGGTTTACCTGGTCGATCTGCAACAGGGCATCCAGATCTTCGAGATGCGTATTTACGCCGCCGAGATGGGCCACCGCATGCCGCTGCGCCACGAGATCCACCAGCTGATCCTGGCGGGCTACCGCGAGCACGGCATCACGCTGCCGTACCCGCCGTTCCAGGTGCGCACCGAGACGCTGTCGCGGCTGACCAACAACGGCCGTACGCCGCCGTCTACACCGGCACCGAACACCAAGCGCGACGCCGGGGGCCTGTAAGCGCTTCTCGCGATAAAAAAAGGGCCGGCAAATGCCGACCCTTTTACTTTTCTCACCGCCTGAAACGTCAGGCGATCCCGACCGGGAAGGCCAACACGTCGCTCAGGCTCTCGGCGCCCAGCGCCAGCATCACCAGGCGATCCACGCCCAGCGCCACGCCGGAACATTCCGGCATGCCGTGCTGCAACGCCGCCAGCAGGTTGTAGTCGATCGGCTGCTGCGGCAGGCCGCGCTCCGCGCGTTTGCGATTGTCCTGCTCGAAGCGCTGCTGCTGTTCACGACCGTCGGTCAGCTCGCGGAAACCGTTCGCCAGCTCAATGCCCTTGAAGTACACCTCGAAACGCTCCGCCACGCGGTGATCCTCGGTGCTGATCTCCGCCAACGCCGCCTGGCTTGCCGGGAAGTGGTAAACGAACGCCGGCTTTTCACGGCCGATATGCGGCTCCACGCCCACGGTGAACAGCAGCTGCAGCAGCGTATCGCGATCTTCTTCGGTATCGGCGATGTTGCTCAAGTCGAGTTTGGCCGCCGCTTCGCGCAGCTGCGCCTTCTCCGCCGACAGCGGATCGATGTCCAGATGGCGCAGGAACGCCTGCTGATAAGACAGGGTCTCCGCGCTCTCGCAGTCCAGCACCTGTTGCAGCAGATCGTCCACTTCGTTCATCAGGCGGTACATGTCGTAGTGCGGACGGTACCACTCCAGCATGGTGAATTCCGGGTTGTGATGCCGCCCGGCTTCTTCATTGCGGAAGCTGCGCCCCATTTGGTAGATCGGGCCGCTGCCCGCCGCCAGCAGGCGCTTCATGTGATATTCCGGGCTGGTCATCATGTATAGCGTCAGGCCCTCTGCCGCCCCCGGCCCGACGAAACGCGTCTCGAACGGGAACAGGTGAACGTCGGTGACCGTCGCCTGGCTCATGGTGGGCGTCTCAACTTCCAGCACGCCACGATCGGCGAAGAAACGCCGGATCTCAGCCAGAATCGCTGCGCGTTTCAACAAATTGGCGATGGGTGCACTAGGCTGCCAGCTTGCCGTTTCGCTCATGGTAATTAACTCCGAAATCAAACAGGGGATGCAGTCTACTCGCATCCTTGCAGCCAAACAAATTCTTCACGATGTACAACCGGCCATAACGCCAATTTCCGATAAATGGGCGGCAAAAGCGCGTTAAAAAGGGTAAAGCAGGCCGAACGCGCAAAAAAACAGACAAGCCTGTTGGGCTAGCGTTAATCGACAAAACAATCGATCACATCAAATTTCGACTACTTAACTTTAGGTATAGTTAATTCCCCATTATTGGTGGGAGATATCTATCCTTAACCTTTAAGCAACATTAATCGGTTCAATTAGTTAGCACCCGAAGAGTTCGCTAAATTTTAAGCATAGATATTTAACTTGCCGTTCTTAACAAGAACATTGGAGGAATGCAGTGCAAACCTTTAACGCCGATCTTGCCATTATTGGGGCCGGGGGCGCTGGTTTACGTGCAGCAATAGCCGCAGCGGAAGCCAATCCCCAACTAAAAATCGCGCTGATCTCTAAGGTCTACCCGATGCGCAGCCACACGGTCGCCGCCGAGGGGGGCTCCGCCGCCGTCACCCAGGATCACGATACCTTCGACTACCACTTCAACGACACCGTCGCCGGCGGCGACTGGCTGTGCGAGCAGGACGTGGTCGATCACTTCGTGCATCAGTGCCCGCGCGAGATGACCCAGCTTGAGCAATGGGGCTGCCCGTGGAGCCGCAAACCGGATGGTTCAGTCAACGTTCGGCGCTTCGGCGGCATGAAGATCGAACGCACCTGGTTCGCCGCCGACAAGACCGGCTTCCACATGCTGCACACCCTGTTCCAGACCTCGCTGAAATACCCGCAGATCCAACGCTTCGACGAGCACTTCGTGCTGGATATCCTGGTGGATGACGGCCAGGCGCGCGGCCTGGTGGCGCTCAACATGATGGAAGGCACCCGCGTGCAGATCCGCGCCAACGCGGTGGTGATGGCCACCGGCGGCGCCGGGCGCGTCTACCGCTACAACACCAACGGCGGCATCGTTACCGGCGACGGCATGGGTATGGCGTTCCACCACGGCGTGCCGCTGCGCGACATGGAGTTCGTGCAGTATCACCCGACCGGCCTGCCCGGTTCCGGCATCCTGATGACCGAGGGCTGCCGCGGCGAAGGCGGCATCCTGGTAAACAAGGACGGCTACCGCTATCTGCAAGATTACGGCATGGGCCCGGAAACCCCGCTGGGCGAACCGAAGAACAAATACATGGAGCTGGGCCCGCGCGACAAAGTGTCCCAGGCCTTCTGGCACGAATGGCGCGCCGGCCGCACCATCGCCACCCCGCGCGGCGACGTGGTCTACCTCGATCTGCGCCACCTGGGCGAGAAAAAGCTGCTGGAGCGGCTGCCGTTCATCTGCGAATTGGCCAAGGCCTACGTCGGCGTCGATCCGGTGAAAGATCCGATCCCGGTGCGCCCTACCGCGCACTACACCATGGGCGGCATTGAAACCGACCAGAACTGCGAAACCCGCATCAAGGGGCTGTTCGCGGTCGGCGAATGCTCCTCCGTCGGCCTGCACGGCGCCAACCGTCTTGGCTCCAACTCGCTGGCAGAACTGGTGGTGTTCGGCCGCGTCGCCGGTGAGCAAGCGGCCCGCCGCGCGCTGGAAACCGCGCCGGCCAACGGCAGCGCGCTGGATGCGCAAACCCGCGACGTCGAAACCCGTCTGAGCAACCTGATGAAGCAGGAAGGCAATGAAAACTGGGCGAAGATCCGCGACGAAATGGGGCTGTCGATGGAAGAAGGCTGCGGCATCTACCGCACGCCGGAGCTGATGCAAAAAACCATCGATAAGTTGGCGGAGCTGAAAGAGCGCTTCAAGCGCGTCAACATCACCGACAACTCCAGCGTGTTCAACACCGATCTGCTGTACACCATCGAACTGGGCTACGGCCTGGACGTCGCCGAATGCATGGCGCACTCCGCGTTTAACCGCAAAGAGTCGCGCGGCGCTCACCAGCGCCTGGACGAAGGCTGCACCGAGCGTGACGACGTCAACTTCCTCAAACATACGCTGGCGTTCCATAACCCGCAGGGTGCGCCACGCCTCGAATACAGCGACGTGAAAATCACCAAGCTGCCGCCGGCCAAACGCGTCTACGGCGCAGAAGCCGAAGCGCAGGAGAAAAAGAATAAGGAGCAGGCAAATGGCTGAGATGCAAACCCTGAAGATCGAAGTCATGCGCTATAACCCGGAAAGCGACGCCGAGCCGCATTTCGTCACCTACGCCGTGCCTTACGACGAACAGACCTCGCTGCTCGACGCCCTGGGCTACATCAAGGACAACCTGGCGCCGGATCTCTCCTACCGCTGGTCCTGCCGCATGGCGATCTGCGGCTCCTGCGGCATGATGGTCAACCGCGTGCCGAAGCTGGCGTGCAAAACCTTCCTGCGCGATTACGTCGGCGGCATGAAGGTCGAAGCGCTGGGCAACTTCCCGATCGAGCGCGATCTGGTGGTGGACATGACCCACTTCATCGAAAGCCTGGAGGCGATCAAGCCGTACATCATCGGCAACGATCGCAAACCGGAGGACGGCCCGAACGTGCAGACCCCGGCGCAGATGGCCAAGTACCACCAGTTCTCCGGCTGCATCAACTGCGGCCTGTGCTACGCCGCCTGCCCGCAGTTCGGCCTCAACCCTGAGTTTATCGGCCCGGCGGCGATCACGCTGGCGCACCGCTACAACCTGGACAACCGCGACCACGGCAAGAAACAGCGCATGCCGCAGCTTAACGGCCAAAACGGTGTCTGGAGCTGCACCTTCGTCGGCTATTGCTCCGAAGTCTGTCCGAAACACGTCGATCCCGCCGCCGCCATCCAGCAGGGCAAGGTGGAGAGCGCCAAAGACTTCATGATCGCCATGCTGAAGCCGCAATAAGGGAGAAAATTGCCATGACAACTCAACGTAAGCCCTATGTGCGCACCATGACGCCCACCTGGTGGCAAAAACTCGGCTTCTACCGTTTCTACATGCTGCGCGAAGGCACCTCGGTGCTGGCGGTCTGGTTCAGCATCGTGCTGCTCTACGGCGTGTTCGCGCTGAAGGGCGGCGCCGAGAGCTGGGCCGGCTTCGTCGGCTTCTTGCAGAACCCGTTGGTGCTGTTGATCAACGTCGTCGCCCTGCTGGCGGCGGCGCTGCACACCAAAACCTGGTTCGATTTGGCGCCGAAGGCCGCCAATATCGTGGTCAACAGCGAGAAAATGGGACCGGGCCCCATCGTGAAAGGGCTGTGGGCCGTCACGATCGTCGTCAGCGTGGTCATCCTGGCCGTGGCCCTGATCTAATCCGGAGGAAACATGATAAATCAAGCACCTAAACGCTCCGACGAGCCGGTTTTCTGGGGATTGTTCGGCGCCGGCGGCATGTGGGGCGCGATCGTCGCGCCGGCCATCGTGCTGCTGGTCGGCATTCTGCTGCCATTGGGGCTGTTCCCCGGTGAAGCACTGGGTTACGAGCGCGTGCTGGCGTTCTGCCAGAGCCTGATCGGCCGCCTGTTCCTGCTGCTGATGATCATTCTGCCGCTGTGGTGCGGCCTGCACCGCATCCACCATGCGATGCACGATCTGAAGATCCACGTACCGGCCGGCAAATGGGTGTTCTACGGTCTGGCGGCGATCCTCAGCGTGGTCACCGTTATCGGCGTCGTCACCCTGTAAACCGCTCAGGCGGCCAACGCCCGTTGGCCGCCCTTTGCTCATCGGCTACACTGTCTACTCGCCCCCGGTAAACAGGAGTCACCGATGCGTTTATGGTCAAAGCTTAGCGTCATGCTTTCCGCCCTGCTCTCCGTCGCCTGCAGCGTCTCCCCGCCCAAAGACATCAAGGTCGTGAACAATTTCGACAGCCAGCGCTATCTCGGCACCTGGTACGAAATCGCGCGTCTGGATCATCGTTTTGAACGCGGTTTGCAGCAGGTGACCGCCCACTACAGCCCACGCGCCGACGGCGGGCTGAAAGTCATCAATCGCGGCTTCAATCCGCAGAAACAGCAATGGCAAGAAAGCGAAGGCAAAGCCTACTTTATCGGCTCACCGCAGGTCGCGGCGCTGAAAGTGTCGTTCTTCGGCCCCTTCTACGGCGGCTATAATGTGATTGCCCTGGACCCGGACTACCGCTACGCGCTGGTTTGCGGCCCTAACCGCGACTATCTATGGATCCTGTCGCGCACTCCGACGCTTGACGCCGGCGTACGCGACAGCTTATTGCAGACGGCCAAAGGCTACGGTTTCGCCACCGATGCGCTGATCTGGGTGCAGCAACCCGCCGATCAGTGACTGCTGAACTTCAGCCCGAGGATGCCGACCACGATCAGGCACAGGCTGATGATACGCGCGATATTGGTCGATTCCCCCAACAGCACCATGCCCATGATGGCCGCGCCCACCGCGCCGATGCCGGTCCACACCGCATAGGCGGTGCCGGCGGGCAGCGTTTTCATGGCGTTGGCCAACAGCAACATGCTGACCACCATCGCGGCGATGGTGATGATGCTCGGCGTCAGCCGGGTAAAACCGTGGGTGTATTTCAGACCGATAGCCCAAACCACTTCGAGCAAACCGGCGATAAGCAGAATAATCCAGGCCATGAGACGGCCTCCTACCACTGGGGTCGTCCCCGATATAATGACGCGTAAACGGGTCGTCCCGTTCAGCGGGGTGATAAACGGCGGGTAACCTCACCCGCACTGCGGCAGGATAGCAGCAGCGTTAACGCTCAGGCAAGAGGAGGAAATGCGGCGGCCCTCCGCGTGCGGAACGCCGCCGGGTGGAGAACGGATTATTCCGCGCTGCGCTGAATGGCCTTGCCGCCGGCCTGAATGTCCTCACCCACACCGCGGGTGGTGTTACAGGCAGTCAACGAGGTCAAAATCATCAAAGAGAAGATCGCGATAATACTTTTCTTCAGCATAAGAAAGTCCTTATTTGTCGTTGATGAAAAAGTACGGCTTTCTAAGCTTAGTCAAAATTGGCGCGGGGAGTGGGATCGCCACCGGCTTTGTGGCGCAAATACATCGGGTTAAAGGGCGGAATCAGCTGGCCGTGCGAGAGATGGCGCCGCCGAGATGCTGAACGTCTTCGCCGAAACCGCGAAACGTATTGCAACCGCTAAGGGAGAAAAGGAACAACAGGGAGAGCACGGCCAACAACGTTTTCTTGAACATGCGGATTTTCTGCCAACGAACGGGGATGGGATAAAACAGAGGAACCGCGGGGGTTCCTCTGCTTTGAAACTTACTTAACGCGAGAGACGTATTCGCCAGAGCGAGTGTCAACCTTGATCACTTCGCCGATCTGGACGAACAACGGCACTTTTACCACGGCGCCGGTGCTCAGGGTAGCCGGCTTGCCGCCAGTCCCTGCGGTATCGCCTTTCAGGCCAGGATCGGTATCGGTGATTTCCGCTTCGATGAAGTTCGGCGGCTGAACGGCGATTGGACGGCCATCCCACAGGGTGATGATGCACTCTGCGTTATCCTGCAGCCATTTGGCCGCGTCGCCGACGGTTTTACCGTCAACCTGATGCTGTTCGAAAGACTCAGGGTGCATGAAGTGGTAGAACTCACCGTCGCTGTACAGGTAGTTCATGTTGGTGTCCATCACGTCTGCGCCTTCGCAAGAATCGGTAGACTTGAAGGTTTTTTCCACGCGGGTGCCGGTCAGCAGACGACGCATTTTCACGCGTGCAAACGCCTGGCCTTTACCTGGTTTCACGAACTCGCTGGCTTCGACGGCGTAAGGTTCGCCCTCGAACATGATTTTAAGACCCGGACGGAAATCGTTGCTAGAATAAGTCGCCATGATGGCCCTCTGAATATTTGAACTGGTAGCTTAGCCAAAAAAATGGCACACATTATAACCCAAAGTACGGCACATAGAGAAGATTGGTTGCATCAACTCGCCGATGTTATTACCGATCCTGATGAATTACTGCAGCTTTTGTCACTGAATACGCACCCGGAACTGCCGCAGGGGCGCGATGCCCGCCGGCTGTTCGCCCTGCGCGTGCCGCGCGCCTTCGCCGCACGCATGCGCCCCGGGGATGCCAACGACCCGCTGCTGCGCCAGGTGCTGACCGCCAGAGAGGAGTTCATCAACGCCCCAGGGTTCACCACCGATCCGCTCGATGAGCAGCGCAGCGTGGTGCCGGGCTTGCTGCACAAATACCGCAATCGCGCACTGCTGCTGGTCAAGGGCGGCTGTGCGGTCAACTGCCGTTACTGCTTCCGCCGCCACTTCCCCTATCAGGATAATCAGGGCAATAAGAACAACTGGCGGCAGGCACTGGATTATATCCGCCAACACCCGGAACTGGACGAGATCATTTTTTCCGGCGGCGATCCGCTGATGGCCAAAGACAGCGAGCTAGAGTGGCTGGTCGATGAGCTGGAGGCCATCCCGCACCTGAAACGCCTGCGCATTCACACCCGTTTGCCGGTGGTGATCCCGGCGCGCATCACGCCGGCGCTGTGCCGCCTGCTGTCGGCCTCGCGCCTGCAGGTGCTGATGGTCACGCACATCAACCACGCCAACGAAATCGACCGCGATCTGCAGAGCGCCATGGCGCAGCTGCGTCTGGCCGGCGTCACACTGCTCAATCAGAGCGTACTGCTGCGCGACGTCAACGACGATGCCGACACGCTGGCGGCGCTCAGCAACGCGCTGTTCGACGCCGGTATCCTGCCCTACTACATCCACGTGCTGGACAAGGTGCAGGGCGCGGCGCACTTCATGGTCAGCGACGATGAAGCGCGCGCCATCATGCAGGCGCTGCTGAGCAAGGTGTCCGGTTATCTGGTGCCGCGCCTGACGCGCGAAGTGGGCGGCGAACCGAGCAAAACGCCGATCGACCTGCGCCTGATGCAGGAGTGACGCACGCCCAATGCCGTAACGAAAAGAGGAATGCCGGGGCATTCCTCTTTTTTTATCTCTTTGCGGCTGCGGCCTCAGCGCCTTAAGGGCACTTGTAAACCTGGCCGACCATTTTGCTGTCCAGCGGTGCGAAGCTGGAGAGCAGGTTCTGGCTCGGGCTGTTAGCACCGTAGATCACGTTGCCGCCCATGGCCGCCGCCCTATTGCGCAGATCGTTGGCCGCACCGCGCATGGAGCTGCCTTCACCGCCGTTGCCGGACAGCCAGTTGCTCTGGGTGCCGGTCACTTCCCCCAGCAGTTGGCATTCCGCCGCCGGCTTGCTGTCGGTGAACTTGATCTGCTGACCCGCAGCGGTCAGTTCATGAGTGGTGCTGCAACCCGCCAGCAGCATCGCTGCCGAGAGACCCAGTAAGGCTTTAATCCGCATCTTGTTCCCCATTCGATGTTGAGAATTACGCAAAAGCTTATCAGAAAGCGATGCCATCTCTTAAGCATCCGTTGCCACGCGAGCGGGCCAACGTTTTGAGCGACAGCTGATGACTTACCAGTTTACCAGCTAAATCGCCCCCGGCGGCAAAAATATCATCAAATACAGTGCGGCGGCGCGCAGGCATAAAAAAACCCCGGCCATTTGACCGGGGTTCTCAGCACACAAGCGTGTGGGGGATGATTACATCATGCCGCCCATGCCGCCCATGCCACCCATGCCGCCTGCTGCGCCCATATCCGGTGCGTCAGCTTTCGGCAGGTCGGTGACCATGCATTCGGTGGTGATCATCAGGCCAGCCACGGAAGCCGCGTACTGCAGAGCAGAACGGGTCACTTTGGTTGGATCCAGGATGCCCATCGCGATCATGTCGCCGTATTCTTCGGAGTAAGCGTTGTAGCCGTAGCTGCCTTCGCCCGCTTTCACCTGGTTGGCGATAACGGAAGCTTCTTCACCGGCGTTGACCACGATCTGACGCAGAGGGGCTTCCATTGCGCGCAGCGCAACTTTGATACCCACGTTCTGGTCTTCGTTGTCGCCTTTCAGCGCGGCGATTTTGCCTGCAACGCGGATCAGCGCTACGCCACCGCCGGCCACCACGCCTTCTTCCACTGCGGCGCGGGTCGCGTGCAGGGCGTCTTCAACGCGGGCTTTCTTCTCTTTCATTTCAACTTCAGTGGCTGCGCCAACCTTGATAACGGCAACGCCGCCGGCCAGTTTCGCTACGCGCTCCTGCAGTTTTTCACGATCGTAGTCAGAGGTCGCTTCTTCGATCTGCTGACGGATCTGAGCAACGCGGCCCTGGATGGTCGCTTCGTCGCCCACGCCATCGATGATGATGGTGGTGTCTTTGTTGATGACAACGCGTTTCGCCTGGCCCAGGTCTTCCAGGGTGGCTTTTTCCAGCTCCAGACCGATCTCTTCAGAGATAACGGTACCGGCAGTCAGGGTCGCGATGTCCTGCAGCATGGCTTTACGGCGGTCGCCGAAGCCAGGCGCCTTAACGGCAGCCACTTTCACGATGCCGCGCATGGTGTTGACCACCAGGGTCGCCAGCGCTTCGCCTTCTACGTCTTCAGCGATGATCAGCAGCGGTTTGCCTGCTTTGGCAACGGCTTCCAGCACCGGCAGCATTTCGCGGATGTTGGAGATCTTCTTGTCAGCCAGCAGGATGAACGGGCTTTCCAGCTCAACAGAACCGGTTTCCGGCTTGTTGATGAAGTATGGGGACAGGTAACCGCGGTCGAACTGCATACCTTCAACCACGTCCAGCTCGTCTTGCAGGCCGGTGCCTTCTTCAACGGTGATAACGCCTTCTTTGCCCACTTTCTCCATCGCTTCCGCGATCAGTTTACCCACGGTTTCGTCGGAGTTGGCGGAGATGGTGCCTACCTGAGCGATAGCTTTGGAATCGGAGCAAGGTACGGACAGTTTTTTCAGTTCTTCAACCGCAGCGATAACCGCTTTGTCGATGCCGCGCTTCAGATCCATCGGGTTCATGCCTGCAGCAACCGCTTTCAGGCCTTCGGTGATGATGGATTGCGCCAGTACGGTTGCCGTGGTGGTACCGTCGCCCGCCGCGTCATTCGCTTTGGAGGCCACTTCTTTCACCATCTGTGCGCCCATGTTCTCGAACTTGTCTTCCAGTTCGATTTCACGCGCAACGGAAACGCCGTCTTTGGTGATGGTCGGTGCGCCGAAAGATTTATCCAGCACTACGTTGCGGCCTTTCGGGCCCAGGGTCACTTTTACTGCATCAGCGAGAACATTCACGCCGCGGAGCATTTTCACGCGAGCGTCATTGCCGAATTTTACGTCTTTAGCTGCCATTGGTATTTCCCTTCAACTCGTTCAGTTCAGAAGATAAAGCGCAATTACGCTTCAACAATTGCCAGAATGTCGCTTTCGGACATGATCAACACTTCTTCATTGTCGATCTTCTCTGCTTTCACGCCGTAGCCGTCGTTGAAAATCACGATATCGCCAACTTTCACATCCAGCGGTTGGATGTTGCCGCTTTCCAGCACACGCCCTTTACCCACTGCAACCACTTCACCGCGAGTGGATTTACCCGCAGCGGAGCCAGTCAGGACGATGCCGCCAGCAGATTTTGATTCAACTTCTTTGCGCTTGACGATAACGCGGTCATGCAATGGACGAATACTCATTGAACGCTCTCCTGTAAGAAGGTCTCTATCAGATTTAGGGTTGTACACCGGAAGGTTGTTATTACCGGCCTCGTGGGATTTGAGATGGGGGCGTTCCAGCCCCCTTCAAGGGGGCTAGCGAAAAAAATTTCGCATTTTGGGTCGCGCGGGTGCGACAGAGATGAAAAACGCGGCCTGAGCCGCGTTTGCTTAACGATCGTGAGGCTTGCGCTCCTCGTCCGGGCGGTGTTCCAGCACCGGGCGCTCGTCCTCCTTGCGCTGGAATTCGCCGTCGAAGGTGTTGCCATTGGCGGCGTCGCCCCCCGTCCAACCGCCGGGGCGATAAACCGACAGATGCGGCATCAGCTTCAGCGTCAACGATTTTTGCACCGGCGGCAGCAGCAGCAACAGGCCGAGGAAGTCGGTGAAGAAGCCCGGGATCAGCAGCAGGAAGCCCGCCAGCACCAGCGAAACGCTTTTCACCATTTCCGCCGCCGGGCTTTCGCCGGCCGCCAGTTTTTGCTGCATCTGCACGAAGGTTTTCATGCCCTGATTGCGCACCAGCGAAATGCCGACGCAGGAGCTGAACACCACCAGCAGCAGGGTGACAGCCACGCCGAGCACGGCGGCGACTTTGATAAAGATGGATATTTCTATGTAAGCCAGCAGAAATATCAGCAGTAGCGGTAACCAGCGCACCTGGTTCTCCTATCGGTAGGTAAAGCGCGGCCGCCACGGGGCGACGGCGCGAAAAAAGAGGCCGTAAACGGCCGACACCATTACAATGAGGGCATCACCCCACCATTTCAACCGAGAGCCGGTTTTTATTGCTAAAGTTCACAAACGTGAAAGAAGTCACAGAACCGGAAAAGGGCATATCCTTAAACACCATAAGGTGATCTGGATTCAGTCATTTCTTACCAACCAGCATATGATCTGGGCAGCAACGGGCGATTTGGTTAATCGTTTCACGCCCCAAGCCTTCGGCAATATTAATTTAGGCTGTGCCCTTACTAGCCTTGACCTGACAAATTATTAATTCGGCAGCAACACATAGAGAAGGTTCTCATGTCAAACAACATTCGTATCGAAGAAGACCTGTTAGGAACACGTGAAGTCCCCGCAGACGCTTACTACGGAGTTCACACTCTGCGTGCGATTGAAAACTTCTACATCAGCAACAGCAAAATCAGCGATGTCCCCGAGTTCGTTCGCGGCATGGTGATGGTGAAAAAGGCCGCGGCGATGGCCAACAAAGAACTCAAAACCATCCCGCGCAAAATCGCCGATGTGATCATCCAGGCCTGCGACGAGGTGCTGGATAAAGGCAAATGCATGGATCAATTCCCGGTGGACGTGTTCCAGGGCGGCGCAGGCACCTCGCTGAACATGAACACCAACGAAGTGCTGGCGAACATCGGCCTGGAGCTGATGGGCCACCAAAAAGGCGAATACCAGTATCTGAACCCGAACGATCACCTCAATAAATGCCAGTCCACCAACGACGCCTACCCGACCGGGTTCCGCATCGCGGTGTACGCCTCCAACCAGAAACTGATCGACGCCATCAACCAGCTGCGCGAAGGCTTCGACCGCAAGGCGAAAGAGTTCGAAACCATCCTGAAAATGGGCCGCACCCAGCTGCAAGACGCAGTGCCGATGACCCTCGGCCAGGAGTTCCACGCCTTCAGCGTGCTGCTGAACGAAGAGACCCGCAACCTGCACCGCACCGCGGAGCTGCTGCTGGAAGTGAACCTGGGTGCCACCGCCATCGGCACCGCGCTCAACACCCCGGAAGGCTACCAGCCGCTGGCGGTGCAAAAACTGGCGGAAGTCAGCGGCCTGCCGGTGGTGCCGGCGGAAGACCTGATCGAGGCCACCTCCGACTGCGGCGCCTACGTGATGGTGCACAGCGCGCTCAAACGCCTGGCGGTGAAACTGTCCAAAATCTGTAACGACCTGCGGCTGCTCTCCTCCGGCCCGCGCGCCGGCCTGAACGAAATCAACCTGCCTGAGCTGCAGGCGGGCTCGTCCATCATGCCAGCCAAAGTGAACCCGGTAGTGCCGGAAGTGGTCAATCAGGTGTGTTTCAAGGTGATTGGCAACGACACTTGCGTTACCATGGCGGCCGAAGCGGGCCAGCTGCAGCTGAACGTGATGGAGCCGGTGATCGGCCAGGCGATGTTCGAGTCGATCCACATCCTGACCAACGCCTGCTACAACCTGCTGGAAAAATGCATTAACGGCATCACCGCGAATAAAGAAGTCTGCGAACACTACGTCTTCAACTCGATCGGTATCGTCACCTATCTGAACCCGTTCATTGGCCACCATAACGGTGACATCGTCGGGAAGATCTGCGCCGAAACCGGCAAGAGCGTGCGTGAAGTGGTGCTGGAACGCGGCCTGCTGACCGAAGCCGAGCTGGATGACATCTTCTCCGTGGAGAACCTGATGCACCCGGCCTATAAAGCCAAACGCTATACGGATGAAAATGAACAATAACAGACCTACCCGGTAGCCCTGAAAGGCACGCTAAATCCTCTGGATAGCGTGCCTTTTTACTTTCCGGCGCCCACAAAATTTTAACGTTTTATTTTCAATTTACACCCTAAATCATTGGGACTGCATCAAGGCGGCAAGCGCGCAAGCCCCGGGAGCTTACTCAAGTAAGTGACTGGGGTGAGCGCTCGCAGCCAACACCGATGCAGTTTCAAGGATGACGGGAAATCTCATTTTAAGGAGTAAACACTATGCTAGCCGTGGAATTGGTTATCGTTCTGCTGGCCATCTTTTTAGGGGCCAGGTTGGGCGGTATCGGTATCGGGTTCGCGGGGGGATTGGGCGTTCTGGTCCTGGCGCTGATCGGCGTCAAGCCGGGCAGCATTCCCTTCGACGTGATTTCCATCATCATGGCGGTGATCGCGGCGATCTCCGCGATGCAGGTCGCCGGGGGGATGGATTACCTGGTGCAGCAGACCGAAAAGCTGCTGCGCAAGAACCCCAAGCACATCACCATTCTCGCCCCTATCGTCACCTACTTCCTGACCATCTTCGCCGGCACCGGCAACATCTCGCTTTCGGCGCTACCGGTGATCGCCGAAGTGGCGAAAGAACAGGGCATCAAGCCTTGCCGCCCGCTGTCGACCGCCGTGGTGTCCGCCCAGATCGCCATCACCGCCTCGCCGATCTCCGCCGCGGTGGTGTACATGTCTTCGGTGATGGAAGGCCACGGCGTCAGCTACCTGCACCTGCTGATGGTGGTAATCCCGTCCACCTTCTGCGCCGTGCTGGTGATGTCGCTGCTGGTGACCTGGCTGTTCGACTCCAAGCTGTCTAACGATCCTGTGTACCTGAAACGCCTGGAAGAAGGCCTGATCACCCTGCGCGGCAACAACGCGCTGGCGATCAAACCGCGCGCCAAAGCCTCGGTGCTGCTGTTCCTGCTGGGCGTGCTGTGCGTGGTCGCCTACGCCATCATCAACAGCCCGGGCCTGGGTCTGGTGGCCAAGCCGCTGATGAACACCACCAACGCCATCCTGATCATCATGCTGAGCGTCGCCACGCTGACCACTCTGCTGTGCCGCGTCGACACCGACATGGTGCTGAACTCCAGCACCTTCAAGGCCGGCATGAGCGCCTGTATCTGTATCCTCGGCGTCGCCTGGCTGGGCGATACCTTCGTGCAGGCCAACATCGACTGGATCAAAGAAACGGCCGGCAGCGTCATTCAGGCGCACCCGTGGCTGCTGGCAGTGATCTTCTTCTTCTGCTCGGCGCTGCTGTACTCGCAGGCCGCCACCGCCAAGGCGCTGATGCCGATGGCGCTGGCGCTGAACGTATCGCCGCTGACCGCCGTCGCCTCCTTCGCCGCCGTTTCCGGCCTGTTCATCTTGCCGACCTACCCGACGCTGGTCGCCGCGGTGCAGATGGACGATACCGGCACCACGCGCATCGGCCGCTTCGTGTTCAACCATCCGTTCTTCATTCCCGGCACCATGGGCGTGATCTTCGCGGTGGTATTCGGCTTCCTGCTCGGCAGCATCATGCTGTAACGCTTCGACCGGGGCTGCGGCCCCGGTTTTCCTTCTGGCGATAAACTCGCCTTCTAGCCAATCCGCCTTCAGGGTATAGTGCCCATTCGAACCGATGAGAGGGCTGAAGATGTCTGATTGCGAAGCTGTCGTCATACTCTGTACCGCACCCGATGAAGCCAGCGCCCAGGAACTGGCGGCGCGGGTCCTGGGCGATAAGCTGGCGGCCTGCGCCACGCTGCTGCCCGGCGCCACCTCGCTGTATTACTGGGAAGGGAAACTGGAACAGGAATACGAAGTGCAGATGCTGTTCAAAAGCGATCGCCGCCGTCAGCAGGCTCTGCTCGACACCCTGAAACAACATCACCCTTACCAGACGCCCGAGCTGCTGGTGCTGCCGGTGATGGCCGGAGATAAAGACTACCTGTTATGGATCAACGCTTCCTTAAACTGATTTTGCTGCTGTGCTGCCTGTTCTTCCTGCCGCAGGCGGCGCAGGCTTCGCTGTTCGCGCCGAAGGGCGGCAGCCAGTTCGTGCCTGTCGATCAGGCCTTCGCCTTCGATTTCAAACAGCAAGGCAGCCAGGTAACGCTGAACTGGCAGATCCGCCCCGGCTACTACCTGTATCGCCAGCAGATCAAACTGGTGCCGCAGCAGGCGACACTCGGCGCCTTTACCCTACCCGAAGGGTTGAGCCACAAGGACGAGTTCTTCGGCGAAGTGGCGATTTTCAAACAGCAGCTGAATCTGCAGGTGCCGTTGCAACAGGCGGCGGCCAACGCCAGCCTCAGCGTCACCTATCAGGGCTGCGCCGAGGCCGGCTTCTGCTATCCGCCGGAAACCCGGATCATCCCGCTGGACGCTGTCAGCGCCGGCGCGGCCGCCCCGCTCCCGGCAGCTGCCTCTGCGCCAATCGAACAGCCCGCTACACCGGCCAGCCTGCCGTTCTCGCCGCTGTGGGCGCTGCTGATCGGCATCGGCATCGCTTTCACGCCGTGCGTGCTGCCGATGTACCCGCTGATCGCCGGCATCATCCTCGGCCGCGATCGGCCGCAAAGCAGCGGCCGCATTCTGGCGCTGGCGGTGGTTTACGTGCAGGGCATGGCGCTCACCTACACCCTGCTGGGCCTGGTGGTGGCCGCCGCCGGATTGCAGTTCCAGGCGGCGCTGCAGCACCCTTACGTGCTGATCGGCCTGTCGGTGCTGTTCATCGCGCTGGCGCTGTCGATGTTCGGCCTCTATTCCCTGCAGCTGCCCTCGGCGCTGCAAACCCGGCTGGCGAACTGGAGCAACACCCAGCGCGGCGGCTCGCTGACCGGCGTGTTTCTGATGGGCGCCCTGGCCGGGCTGATTTGTTCCCCCTGCACCACCGCGCCGCTCAGCGCCATCCTGCTGTATATCGCCCAGAGCGGTAACCTGTGGGCCGGCGGCGGCACACTGTACCTGTACGCACTGGGAATGGGCATTCCGCTGGTGATCGTCACCCTATTCGGCAACCGCCTGCTGCCGCGCAGCGGCCCGTGGATGCAGTACGTGAAAGAGGCCTTCGGCTTCGTCATTCTGGCGCTGCCGGTGTTCCTGCTGGAACGGGTGATCGGCGATTTGTGGGGCATGCGCCTGTGGAGCCTGCTCGGCCTGGCGTTCTTCGGTTGGGCCTTCGCCCTGAGCCTCAGAAGCGCGCGCGGCTGGGCGCGCGCGCTGCAACTACTGCTGCTGGCGGCGGCGGTGATCGCCGCGCGGCCGCTGCAGGACTGGGTTTTCGGCGCCGACCAGGCGCAGCAGGCGGCTCAACCGCATCTGGCCTTTACCCGTATCAACAACGTCGAGCAGTTAGATCTGGCGCTGCAAAAGGCGCGGGGCAAGCCGGTGATGCTGGACCTGTATGCCGACTGGTGCGTAGCCTGTAAAGAGTTCGAAAAATACACCTTCAGCGATGCGGCGGTGCAGGCGAGCCTGGCCAACGCGGTGCTGCTGCAGGCGGATGTGACCGCCAACGGTGCGGAACAGGCGGCGCTGCTGAAGCACCTGCAGGTGCTGGGGCTGCCGACGATCCTGTTCTTCGATCCGGCGGGCCAGGAGCTGACGGCCCAGCGGGTCACCGGTTTCATGAAGGCAGAAGCCTTCAACGCGCATTTGCAGAAAGTGATGCGACATACCCTATAGCTTCCGAGTTGCAGCTAGGCGGCAAGCACAGGAGTCCCCAGGAGCTTACTAAAGTAAGTGACTGGGGTGACAAATCTGTCGGGAGTAGATTTGAACACTGCCTACAGTGGCCCCGCAAGGGGTGAGGCCCATGGAGGGGCCGAATAACGGTGAGCAGCCAACAACGCTGCGGCTCGAAAGATGACGGGTATAATAAATAACACTGAGGTTCAGAACTGAAGAGGAGGAAGCACAAGTGCAACGTGAACACGTCCTTGATACCGCGCTGGGCCTGTTAGAACAACAGGGCCTGGCGACCGCCACATTAGAGATGCTGGCGGAAAAACTCGACGTTCAGCCCGGCGATCTCAAACGGTTTTGGCCGGATCGCGAAGCGCTGCTGTACGACTGCCTACGCTACCACGGCCAACAGATTGACACCTGGCGCCGCCAGCTGTTGCTGGACGAAAACCTGAGCCCGCAGCAAAAGCTGCTGGCGCGCTATGACGTGCTGGCGGAATATGTGCAGCAAGACCGCTATCCCGGCTGCCTGTTTATCGCCGCCTGCAGCTTTTTCCCGGAAACGGATCACCCGATCCACCAACTGGCGGAGCAGCAAAAGCTAACCTCGCTGGAGCTGACCCGCGAACTGCTGCGTGAAATGGACGCCGACGACGCCGACATGGTGGCGCATCAAATGGAATTGATTCAGGAAGGCTGCCTGAGCAAACTGCTGGTAAAACGCCAGCTCCAGGATGTATCGGTCGCCAAACGGCTGGCGGAAGACATCTTGCAGGTGGCACAGTGCCGCCGCAACGGGGCGCTGAGCTAAGCGAACCGCGCTTGCGGCGCCGCCAGCCCAAGGTGATAGCCGGAACAGGCGCATTTTTTGCGCCCTTTGCCTGAAAAGCCAGCAACCGGTGGCATTTTAACGTCTTTCACGCATAAAGCCGTTGACGGCCATCGGCCAATACGGTTTAATGCTGCGCGTTGCCCGGATAGCTCAGTCGGTAGAGCAGGGGATTGAAAATCCCCGTGTCCTTGGTTCGATTCCGAGTCCGGGCACCATATTTAGAGAACCCAGCCTATGGCTGGGTTTTTGCTTTTCAGGGACAGGACTCTCCATCGAACTGCGTTCGATTATTCGGCCAAAGGCCTCACCCTACGGGCCAGCGCTAAAGCGCTGTTCAATCCGGCGCATGCGCCGGTTGTCCGAGTCCGGTCGCCCTATTTAGAGAACCCAGCCTATGGCTGGGTTTTTGCTTTCTGGAGTACGGACTCTCCATCGAACTGCGTTCGATTATTCGGCCAAAGGCCTCACCCTACGGGCCAGCGCTAAAGCGCTGTTCAATCCGGCGCATGCACCGGTTGTCCGAGTCCGGTCGCCCTATTCAGAAGAACCCAGCCTATGGCTGGGTTTTTGCTTTCTGGGGTACGGACTCTCCATCGAACTGCGTTCGATTATTCGGCCAAAGGCCTCACCCTACGGGCCAGCGCTAAAGCGCTGCTCAACCCGGTGCCAGCGCCGGTTGTCCGAGCCCGGTCGCCCTATTTAGAGAACCCAGCCTATGGCTGGGTTTTTGCTTTCTGGAGTACGGACTCTCCATCGAACTGCGTTCGATTATTCGGCCAAAGGCCTCACCCTACGGGCCAGCGCTAAAGCGCTGTTCAATCCGGCGCATGAGCCGGTTGTCCGAGTCCGGTCGCCCTATTTAGAGAACCCAGCCTATGGCTGGGTTGCTACTTTTTAGCGTGGGGAACTCGTCTTGGTCATTGAAACTCGTCTCCCCACTACCGCAATCCCCCTGAAGCCTCTATTTTCCTGCTGCATTAATCGCCGTCTTTTTATATGTTTCGCATGCTGAAAAAATGAATAAAGGCTCAAAAAAAACAAGAATACCGCCAGAAATAACAAACTCATTTTACCTTCCTTGGGCAGCGTTTACTGGCCCTCTTTATTTCAAAAGAAACCTCACGAGATACCGGAACGATATTACTCCCCCGGCTTATCTGTAATGCCAAGCTGATAGCTTTTTAAGTGGGGTAGAAAAAATCAGGCCTACCCCTGCAGTTCAAGACGGATAATTACTGTCGGCAGATGGCGGCATATTTTTTCATGAAGGGTGAAGAACAAATGGATTTTAACGTCTCACTCTGCTCTTTTTCTTTGGGTTTGGCGATGCCGTTACTTTCCCCTACGCACTGCCCGGCATTTTGGCCATTGCTATTAATGCATACCCCGACATTGTTGTTGCCGGCACCGTTGTTTGCCCCCTCATTTCCAGTCATACCTTGGTTGCCATTGAAGCCGGCGTGCGCGTAAGTCGCCAACATTGTGCAAGCGAAAACCAATGAAATAACGTTTTTTTTCATAAACATCCCCTGGTATATTAATGATAAAAATGGAAATCATTCACACCATGAATCTAATTGTTGAAAATATAAGTGCGTGTGAAAATAAAATATAACAAAAATAGAAAATGAAATATCCCTCCTCTCGGTTAGGAATATTCCCCCTCATGGGAAAGCAGCCAATACATAAACTCATGATGTCGGTTCAACATTAATTTACTCATTACCGAACGTTTATGGCTATGCACCGTTTTGACGCTCACCCCCAATACCCGGGCGGTTTGCGCCTGCCCCAAACCAAGCCGCAGATACCCCATCACCTGGCGCTCACGGCGGGTTAAGGCCTGGCATTCAAACAGCCCTGCGATGCGTGTGTTGTTCAGCGTTTCGGCCAACAGCGTGAATAATTTTTCCGAGGTGTCCGTACGGTATAGCACCCGCGACGCTTCAAGCGCTCTGGACGGTTTTTCCTTAATCGTGACAATCGGCGCACCCTTACCACAATAATCCGTTCGTCGCCAGCGTTGATCGCGCCGCCGAGAGGAAGCAATCACGACATCGGGCCGCACCCCCGTATTCGGGGTCAAAAAAGAAACCTTTTTGTTATTTGCTTTTGCATATTCTGCAATGCTGCATTCTAAACCCGCAGCGAAATACCGGTTTTCGTCATCGATAATAATGTTCATAGATTTCATTCTGGCCTCATGCAGCTCATGAATTTAAACGTTTTCCCAGTTAACAAGCAGGGCAATGCATAGCCATGCCTATCCATCAACACGGATTAACCCTTACACACCAAAATAAAAAATCATTATCAGGCAGGTTCAATGACCATGATGGCAACACCAAAATACTCCCCAGCATTTTTCACACCAAAGAGCCTGCTCGTTAAATTAATCACATTAACACCTGCCACCATATTTAAGACGCTACCCATGGGGTAACCATTAACGCTTATATACGCAAGACCACCTGGAGTAAGATTAATGTATGATTCATCATTAACGAATCTCACTATTACTTTTGTTCCCACGCTACATTGGATCGAAACTCGCCCTTCCGCTATGGAGCTTTCAGTTTCTTTGATAGAAATGGTTCCATGATTTATTTCCACTTTCGGCGTTATCATATTGCACTATTGCTGGGGGGGCGGAACAACCAGGCACAACCCAGCAGGATACATTGCATCGCTCCAGGGGGTTGCGCCCCCCCCCCCCCGTCGCTGCAGCCACGTACCCCAAACATTCCGGAATATCCCCGCCCAAATAGCCAGAGTGATAAATGACATTACTTTTCTTTGCCCTATAGACCTCCATCGCCAGGTCACTGATGGTGCGTACGCCATTCCCCTTCACATGACCACCCAGCCCTTCAATCCTTGCAACAGGAATACTCGCCTTAAATTCATAGTGCTTATGGGCAATACCTACAGGCCATTGGTTAGGTACTACCATATCGCCCGCACTGCCGATATCAATCACCGACTCTGTGTACTCATATTGCATAGCATAAGAGCCACTGCCCGTACTGAAGATCGTGCTGGTCACTGAACTCACGATAGGATAAGGACTGGCGTAGCCATATGAGGCAATTAAGCCAGTAAAAAAAAACAAGATATGTTTTATCATTGACAACATCCCCTTTGCCTATCGCAAAAAAATAAATATTAAAGCAGAGAAAACCCGTCGATATTGATGCGTAGTAAAAAACCACTCAGCAAGAATCAAACAACCATTCCGATTAATTGAAATTAAAACCAATAGAAAACCAAGGTTGAATTCATCAAAAACGCCAAGCCATAACAATATATCCCCACTCTTCACACCACTATAATGGAGTAGAAAGCCTGCTGGTTTAGCCGTAAGCGCCTTAATAACTTAACGTGGATTCACTAACAAAGGGGCGGATAGGGCTAAGTCATAATTAAGGCAAAAATCCCCCCTTGGCCCGATAGGCACTACGGGCTCGCCAGCACGACCACCACGCTGCCGGAAAAGCGGCCGGTTCGGGGGGCCCCCTTCGTTCCCAGCGTCGAGGTCAAGGTTACGTTGGTGCCTCCCGGCCCCACGTTTACCACCACCCCTTCCGACAGGGGCCTCCCCCCGACGGTCAGGGTGGTGAACAGGCTGCCATCCGGCGCCAGCGGCAGCGTTGAATTCGGATTTGGCGAAATCAGTTTGGCCGAACTGTTGCCGTTGCAGCTCACCGTCAGGTTAACGCTGGCCCGATGGCCGTTGACGCGGTCTGCGCTGAGCGTGCCATGCTCGATCGAACGCTGGCTCTCCTCAATCGTGCAGTTCATTTGCATTACCAGCCCCCGGGTTGTGCAGCTGAGAGACTGCTTGGTCTGACCGTAGTTAATATTGAGACATATCTGAAAATAACGTATCTGGCCTGTAATATAGATTACGCCCCCCCATTCATACGACCCGAAGAAATTAACGCCGCGCTCTCTCGCATAGCGTAAATATTCTCCTACCGTGCGTATCCCGCGCTCGCGCAATTCTTCTACCGGTATGCTTCCCCGCGGAAAATAATAGTAGCTCTCACTACTGCCGCCCTGGCCCTCTGGAGTCGCTCTAAGATGAACGATACAAGTCCACTGCGTGTAAGGGATATCGCATTCGAGCGGACGAGGATCATCCCAATCCACCGCTTCCACGGTGGCATTGACGCTATACTTAGAAGGAACCCAGTCATTGAGCCGCTTCATGTAGCCATACATGCTATACCCTGGCATCTGGAGGCCCGCCGCCACGGCCGTAAATGAAACCGCCGCCAGAAAACACAGGCAGAGGATCTGTCGATAGGGTAGTCGATACTTTTTCATCTTATGCTCCCTGCACTTGTACTGTTATTCAATAACGCTCTGAATCCTCACCCTATCGTGTCGGGCTTGCATTATTCGTATTCCAGGCTAAAAGTCGCCACCGCGCTAAAAGCGCCGCGCACGAGGGCTTTCTGAGCGATAGCCTCCGGTTCAGCGCGCACATAGGCTTGCAGACGAATGCCATTGGCACCGCTCGCCAGGCTGAATTTGTCGGCCGGGCGGTTAATCGAGACCTTTTTCCCCTCCCGGGTTTCCAGACCGATAGCGATGCCGGCGGCCTGGCTGCCCGGTGCCGGCGCCAATAGCCCCGGCAACGCCGCGCTTTCATTGCCGCTGAGGGTCACGGTAACCGTTTTCCCCAGACTGAGATCGCAGTCGGCCAAAACGATTTCAAACGGCGCGCCTGGCGTGCGTTGGTTCAGATACAGGTACTTATCCACCACGCTGCCGAAGTTCAACTCGATCTCCTCCTGCCCCGGCGGGATCACACAGGGTTCCGCCACCAGCGCGCCGGTGAAACGCAGATTGTTGTCCTGCGCGCCGGCTAACGGCGACAGGCAGCAGAGCGCCAGCGCCAGCCCCAGACCTCGTTTCATGCTTATCTCCTTACTGGTAGCTCACCTGCAACGTCGCCGTGGCCACAAACGCCCCTTCCTTCAGCACCGCGCCCGGCCTGGCGACCGGTACCGCCTCCAGCTTCGGCCGGTTAGTCGGATCGATGTTGATGCTTTCATTCAGCGTAAAGGGCTGGCCATTCTGATAAAGGCGAATCCCAAGGTCGGGATTGCCGGTGGCCTGCACCGCAGCCCGATCGAAGGCGGTAGCGGCTCCCTTGATCTCCATCGCCATGCCCCAATCCAAATCCCCCGGCGATTCGCAGTTGATGCTATATGCCACCTCTTGCCGGTAGTTAACGCCATCAACCTTGTTGATGCCCACACGCTGGCCGAAGTCCACCTCCACCGTGCTGCCGTTATCGATGGAGCAGGGCGGCGGCGCACGCAACGTCCCGCGAAACTGCATCTTTACATCGTCGACCGCCGAAGCCTGCGAGGCCAGCATCGCCCCTCCGCACAGCAGCAGGGATTGCAACAGGTGCTTCATCCTTCTGTCCCCGTTCATTGATAGTCGACCCGCATGGTGGCACTGGCGGTGAACTCCCCGGTCGGCAGTTGAGCGCCCGGCTGTTTTACCGGTATCGCCCACAGTTCCGGCAACACCGGATAGGTGAAGTTTTGCCAGCTGTTCACCGCAATACGTTCGCTACTGCCACGCCGTAGTGCGATACCCAACCCGGTCACGCTGGTTTTCAGCAGTTGGCCGTCGAAAGCCGCCCTGTCGCCCGCAATCTGCAGCCGCAGGCTGTTTCTCGCCTGCCCCGAGCAGCTCAGCCCATAGTCCACCTGCCTGCTGTAGCGTGCGCCGTCGATGCGCGTGGTCATCACCTCATCGCCAAAATCCACGATTATCGGTTTACTGCCGTTGATGACGCAGGGCAACGGTGCCAACACGGTTACGCTCACGGTCACGGTTGTTGCCGACTGTGCCGACATCGCCAGCATGCTTAGCGCTGCCCCCGCCAAAACCCGCTGTAGTCTGTTTCCTTGTCTCACCCTGTCGCTCTCCTCAATACCGGCCGCACGGCCTCAGTCGTAATTCAGGCTAAAATCCACCACCGCCCGATACGAGCCGGCCCTGAGCGGCGCGGCGGTACGCTCCGGCACCACCGTATAATTCAGCGCATTGCTGCCCGGCGCCAGCCACAGCGGCTCGCCGCGGCTGCCCAGGCGCACATCGCGCCCATGGCCATCAAGCACCCGCAGTCCCAGCCCGGAGACGCCCTGCGCTTTCACCAGCTGCGGGCTGTCTGCATCGGCCGGTGCGCGGAAGCTCACCCGCACCGCCGGCTGATCCGGCGCCCAATACAGCGCGCCGGTGCGTTCGTCCCGGTTCCTCGCCGGGCTGCGCAGGCAGTCGCGCAGCCGCAGCTCAAACGCCACCGGCGTACCGCGAGCACCCGGCTGCGCCAATTGCCCGGTGCCGACATCCGCCAGGCGAATATCCTGGCGCACGCTGTCCATCTCCAACCGGCAGGCGCTCTCGGTCAGGGTGCCATCGACATACAACACGCCGTTGGCACCTTCCACATCCCAATTGTTCGCCGCTTCCGACGCCGGCAACATCCACAGCAACGCCGCCAGGCTGAGCGGCGCCATCAGCGCCAACCCGCTGAGGGTCGCGTAATAACGCAGCTCGCCGAGAACATACCGCCACTCGCCCGCCTTCCCGCTGGTCTTCGCCATTCCTTTGCTCCTTAAACCGCCCTGCGCGGCGCACTACGATGCGTTCTTCTCCGGCACCACGTTGCAACTGCCGCCATTGCAGCTGAAGCTCAGCTGCGGCCGGCCGCCGTAGTCGTTGATGTAGGTCAACACCGGGCTGCCGCCCAGACTGGCGGCGCTCACCGTCAGCGCCGTGTTGCCTTTTGGCGGCACCATAAATGGCTCAAATTCTTTCGCGCCATCAACGCCTTTACGGCTGGCGGCATCGACGATGGTGACGTAATACGGCGTCGGGTTGTTAACGATGTACTTGTCGCCTTGTTTGCTTAAGGTTAACTGCTCTTGCCACGGCGCCGCGTTGCGCTCCGGGGCGATCGCCGCCGGGCGGTAGAACAGCTTGATGCGCGTCTGCAGCGCGATCTGCAGCGAGTTCGGCTTGTTGCTCTTCGGCGGAATTTCGCGCAGGTTAAAGTAGTACAGCGTTTCCCGGTCCTGCGGCAGCAGCTTGGCCGCCGGCAATGCCTGGATTTTCACCTGGCTCGGCTTACCCGGCTCGATGCGCTGCACCGGCGGCAAGACCGCCAACGGGCTCTGGATCTTGTTGCCGTGTTCATCTTCCAGCCAGCCCTGCGCCAGGTACGGCAGCTGTTTGTTCTGATTGCTGACGCTCAGGCTCACCGACGGCACGCCGCCGTCGAAGATCACCCGGGTGCGATCCAGCGCGATAGCGGCATTCGCCTGCGGCGCCCAGGCGCCGATCATGGCGGCCAGTACCGCCGCCGCACGCAGTGCGCCGTTTCTTTTACTTTTACCGTCGGTTATATGCATGGTCATAAATAGCTTCCTCTTTCCGGGCCGATGAATTCACCGGCCAAAAATTTAAATACTTTTATCAATCTTGAATAACGCCTTTCGCCGCAGTGATTACAGCACGTCGAAAATCAATAATGCGCTTCCGGAGAAATAGCCGGGTTTATTCATTGTTTCACCGGCGTCCAAGCTAAAATAGATCGGCGTCTGCGCCTGGTATCCCGCCCGGACGTCAAACCGTTTTTCGTTGCTGCCGTTCTCTTCGCCGACCGATAGGCGCACTTTAATTTCCGCCCCGCTTTGGGCATTACGCAGCGTCGCCGTCGCGGCACCCGAGCGGGCCGTATCGGTAATTAACAAGCGCCCTTTGCCAACCGTATTCTTATCACCGCTGCAGGCCAGCGAGGCGGTGATGCTGCGGCTGGCGGCGTGCCCCTGCGCCAACTCGCCGAAGTCAACGGTATCGCTGCTCAGCCCGCTGACGCTGCAAAACACCGGTACCGAAGGTGGCGGCGGCGGTGGCGGCAGCGTGCCGTCGCAGGTCGAAGCCAACTGGGTCTCCTCCCACCCGGTCGACATATACAGTTTGATGCATCCTACGCTTGTCCCCAGGCCTGGCCCCGGGTCATAAGGAATGGTTCCTCTAAAAGGAAGGACCCTTTTTACTGCCTGGTTAAATTCATCAACGGTATATTTCTGATGATTGTTAGGATCAAGATTTACCGGCTGGCTATAATACGTTTCAACAGACATGCCCCATCTATCCCATACCTTGAGTCGAAAGTCGCATTTCCACTTGTAATTGCAAGTCACCACGCCGCCTTGGAATATCCTTTCCGAACCGTCGAAGTTCACGCCATAAAAATTATAATCCAGCGCCCCTTTTTGGTTGCCGCTTTGCCAATACCACTCGGAGAAAGCACCATCGACGATAGCGGCCTGGCTCGCCAGGCTATAAAGAAAAACCGGCAGCAACAGCCATTTCTTCAGCATAAAGCTCCACACTTATTCATTGATAGGTTCACCAGCAAGCCGATGGCATGGCAGCAATAAACTGTTCATCAGCATCTCCTGCGGCAGCAGCATCGGCATTTGCACTTCGCACTGCGCCACCCCCCCCCAATGCACCGTCATGCGCTCGCCGGCGTTGATGCCGCTCAGGTAGACGCTGCCGCCGTCGTTGACGATGCCGGTCTCCTGTTTGCGCGCGTTCAGCACCGTGGCGCCGAACGGCGGTTCGCTGCCGTCCGCCTGCTTGATCACCGCCATCGCCTTCTCCCCGGCGATCACTTCAAACTTACGGTAGCCGATCGCGCCCTCTGTCAGCGTGGCCTGCACCACCGACCTGGTGGCTTCGGTGCTGTCGCCCAACTTGTCCAGATCGATACTGGCCCGGTTGCGGTAATAGCTGTTGACGTCCACCACCACCGCCTTGCCCCAGCGGTTGGTCGCGATGGCGCTGCCGTAGCCGCGCACCGGCACCCCGGCCACCCCTTCGGTGTCCAGCAGCAGGCGGGTGCCCCCCGGCATATTGCTGCGGTGCAACGCGCCGCCTTCGGCAGTCAGCGTCATGCCCCCCTGCGCCGACAAACCGAACGCGCTGTACCGGTCCTGCTGATAGCTGGCGTTGGCGCTCATGCGCGCCACGTCGCCGTCGCGGTTGTAATAGCCGCTCAGGCTGGCGCCGCTGCGCGAGCCGCCGGCGTTGATTTGGTAATTGCTGCGATCGTCAATGCGATCGTAATATCCCACCCGATGGGTATTGTCGTTGCGATCCAGCGTGGCGTTGTAGCTCAGCGTCGCGCCTTTCCCCCAAGGCACCGACAGCGAGAGATAAGCACCGTCGTCGTTGCGCTCGTTGTAGCGGTTGCGATAGGCCGACAGCGACAAACTCAGGTTCTTGAAGCGGCCGAGGTCGAAATAGCGCGACAGCGTCAGGCTATAGCGATCGTTGGCCGGTTTGTCCCAGTAGGTCTGGTGGTTATAGTTGAGATAGGCGCTCAACCCCAGATCGCGCAGCTGCTGGTTATAGGTAACGGTATACATCTCCTTGCTGTTGCCGAAGCGCCGGCCATACTCGCGCGCATCCAGATACTCGCTCATGCTCATAAAGTTCTGCTCGGAGAAGCGGTAGCCGGCGAAGGTCACCTGGCTGTTTAACTCATCGAACGTTTTCGAGTAGCTGAGGCGATACGAAGCGCCGCTCAGCGTCTCGCCACTGTAGGGCAATTTGGCACGCGACTGGGTGACGTCGAACGACAGTGCCCCCAGCAGCAGCAGATCGCGCCCGATACCCAGAGCCGCCGCGTTGTAATCCCCACCGAATAGCGCACCGCCGTACAACGACCAACCGTTGCTGACCCCCCAGGAAAATTCGCCGGTGCCGAACACCGGCCCTCGGTAGCGGTGATCCATATCCGAGGGTTGGCCCGTCGCCAGCTTGTATCGCAGCGAACCGGGGCGCGTCAGGTACGGAATGTTGGCGGTGCTCATCTTGAACTCTTGCACGCTGCCGTCCTGCTCTTCCACCTTCACGTCCAGCTCGCCGGACACCGCGTCGTTCAGATCCTGAATGCGGAACGGCCCGGCCGCCACCGTGGTTTCGTACAGCACCCGCCCCTGTTGGCTAATTGTCACCTTGGCGTTACTTTTGGCCACCCCCGTCACTTCCGGCGCGTAGCCGCGCAGGTTGGGCGGCAGCATGTTGTCATCGGAGCGCAGGCTCACCCCGCCGAAGCGGAAGCTGTCGAACAGCCCAGAATCGAGGTAATCCTCACCAACGGTCAGTTGCGAACGCAACGCCGGCAGCGCCCGATAGGCATAGTAACGGCTCCAGTCCAGGCGTTGGTCCGTCCCTTGTCCGGAACCGGTTTGGTGATTCAGGTTCGCCTGCCAATCGGAGCGCAGCCGCCAAGCCCCCAGGTTAGCGCCCGCCGTGCCGTTGCCGCTGACGCTGTAACTGCGCGTGCCGTCGCGCAGCTGATGCTGAGTCTGCATATTGAGGCTGTAATCGAACAAGATGCCCGGGATCCCTTCGTCCCAGCGCGCCGGCGGATCCCAGTCGTCCGAGACGTAGTCCAGATAAGCCTGCGGAATGCTCAGATACAGCGCCGAGGTGGACAGATCGCCGCGCACTTCCATACCCGACAGACTGGCTTCGTCCAGACATTCGCCCTGATGCCACCACTTCAGCTTTGCGCGCATCTCGTCTTTAAGACCGAGTTGATCCACCAGACCCGGCACCAGACAGGCGCGACTGCCGTTCGGATCGTCGTCCGGCGCATAAAACGCTACCGGCTGCTCCGACAGATCACTCTTGTTCACGTGCACCGCCATGCTGTAGCTGCCGGGCATGATGTAACCGCCGCGCGAGAACTGGCTCAGGTCAATGTTTTTGCGGTCGTTTACGTCAAGCACATCGGTATTGAACTGGATCTCTTCCACGGCGCCGGCTTTGCTCGCCAGACTCCCCAGCACACAGGCCACGCACGCGCTCAAAATATGTAAACGAAACGGCTTCCCAGCAGGCAAAAACATCATTGTCCACAACCTTCTAATCTATTTCCCTAAAGGCATCGACCGTTTCAGTAATAATCCATTTTAAAACGTACCGATGAAAAGTAATGTCCTGCTCTTAACGGTTGGCGATTGCTGATTAACGCCAGGCTATAGTTGAGTCGATAATTCCCTGGCGTAATATCGCGCGCCGGCAAAGGTATCCCCGGGCTGGCGACATGGCCTTCTGAATCGATTATCTTTAATGCCAGGCCAGATATATCACCGCTCACCCCAAACATATTGCCGTCCGCCTGGCCGTCGAAGGTGATTTGAAACTGCTTCCAATTCGGTGACGATTTATCCGCTCGTTCCAATACGCAATTCACCAACTCGATGCTGAAAGGCACGGCTTTACCCTGCCCATCTCTCGCAATATCGGAAATCGGAAAGTTATCCATATGAATAATTTGCTCGCGACTTTCCGTTGCGATAGCGCAAGCGGTATCGATAATGGCCCCTTGCATATTGACGCGTCCTTGCCCTTGTACCCCGGCAATCACCGGCCCGGCAGAGAAAAATAGCAGCGGCAATAGGCAAAACGTCGTTATTCCTTTTATTCGACACGTCATCGCTATTTCCTTTCGAAATAACAATCCCTGGAGAATGGCATGCGGGTTGCCCCGCATGCCCGATAATCACACGCAGTTCGTCAGGTAACGAATTACTGGTAGGCCAGGGTAAAGTCGGCTACGGACTGGAACTCACCCGGGGTGATAACGGCGGTAGAAGCCGTTGCGCCCTGCAGATAAGCCGCGAAGCTCAGCGTGTTGGCGCCATTTTGCAGCTCGCGCGCTTTGGAAGGTTTGCCCAGTGCGATGTCGTTGCCCGCGCCATCGGTGATGGCGATGCCGGCACCTTTAGCGGTACCGGTAATGCCCAGCAGCTTGTCGTTCGCTGCAGATGCAGAACCGCTGAAAGTCAGTTCAACGGTATTGTTTTTACCAGGATCTGTAGTGATCAGATCACAGTTTTCCAGTTTGATCTGGAAGTTACGTGGCGTAGATTTACCGCCGCTTTTCAGCGCCACGTTGGAGATCGCACCCAGTTCAACGGTCTGATCCAGAGACTCAGGAGCGATAGAGCAAGGTGCATCAATAATAGAACCGGAGAAAGTCACTTTACCGTGACCCTGGTCCGCTGCGTGCGCCAGAGAAGAAACACCAAAAGCCATGACTGCAGCCAGCATAATTTTATTCAGTTTCATAGAGTTCCCTTACATTCCTTAGTAAGTAGAGAGAAAAATTAAATCCATAAGAGTCACATTCGCCACGCCTTGGTTTATTCCCTGCGTTACGTCTGTGGCTAATACGTTGCATCATTATCGCTCCGTATCAGTGGGAACAAATTTACCCTCCAAAAACAAAAAATAAAATGTTATGTCGTAAAAATACAAAAACACAGGATTTTTATAAAAAAAATACAAATAAAATAGGTTTTAACTCCAAAAAATATAAATTAATTATCAATATTTATTTTAAAAAACTTGTCACTTAATAAACTCTTCACACTATATATACCCATATAGAGAAAAATCTGATTTACACCTGTCAGCAAGGATTGAAAAAAGCCTGAATAGGTCTCAGAATCATCTCTCGACAGGAAGGTTGATGGGTAAATAAAATGATTTACTGTATAAATGACAGCATCCTCTATAACGAGGAGGAAGGGACATTGGCGCATATCGATAACGTCAATAATAAAATAGCTTTACTCAAACCTGCCAGTCGCCTGCTTTCCTTATTTATCAGGAATAATAATAAGCTGCTGCTTCGTGATAGATTACTTAATGAGGTTTGGGTTGAGCATGGATTGAAAGCGTCTAATAATAACCTGAACAACTACATTTCAGGATTGCGCAAGTCGCTGGCGCAGTTCGGTGCGGAGGAAATTGTTATCACCTACCCGCGACAAGGGTTTAAATTCAGCGCCAAAAATATTCATGAAATGAATATTCACCAAGAGGAGTCAAACAACCGAGATGAAAGTACAATTGAAAATATGACCCTGCCCGCTTCCCAAAGGAGCGACCCCAGCATGCGGCACGCTATACAGCGATTAATTATGATCGCCGCCGCGTGTTTAGTGCCGTTTGCCGCGGTCGTATTATACCAAAACAGCACGCGCATTAATGTTTATCCGCTGGGTAACTATCAGCACTGTCAAATCTATAGCATGACGCTAGGCAACGGAAATATAGAAAAAGTTAAACGTATGATTCAACAGGCGGGCCTCAGCTGCCAACAACGGGCGGATGTCTATTACTACGATAGTATTCTTAACGAGAGTTCACAACGCCATGAGGAGCAAATAACCTTCTGCCCGCGCGATGCCCGTAGCCCATGTATCAATAACTACAAAGATCATAACGAGCGCTAGTCTTTTTTACTTTATCCAACCAGGTGTGAACGTGTTTATGGGTTCCCTTCATTGCCAAGGGAACCCCCTATTACGAGGCCACGGTACAGACAAATAACGGTTCCGAATTACTGACGAACAGGAAATGTCGGCTGTCTATCTGCTCAATACGTAAATGATACTGCTGGCCCACCATAGGCAAGCGCCGATTCAGCTCCGGTAATGTTAAAGAATCATGGGGCCTTTTGTTGTTCGCTACCATCGTGAAAGTATAGTTGTTGCCCTGCCGCTGATAGTCCGCCACCACGACCCGGTCAATGCTGTATCGAGCATCCCCGACAAAAAAGCTGCCGTTGACGATCAGATTGGCGCGCCGCGCCCCGTTCGGCACTACGCTGATCAATAACGCACGCCGCAGCGTTTCGCCTTCCAGCCGATTCGTTGCCCATATTACCGCCCGACATTCTGGGATCTGAGGTTTGAACCACAACGAGTAACAGGCCACTGCACCACCGAGCAACGCCAAAAGCGCCAACAGCACATAGCGATAACGATGGAAAAATTTATAACCCACTGTTTTCATGAAAATTCTCGCATTGTACCTGGCCGGCCTTCATCTGCGCCTGTGGGCAGTAATAGAAGTAAGACACTCTCACCCGCCCCGTGGTATTTGGTGTTATCGAAAGGCTGTCATAATAAAACAGCGTGCCGGGCTCGCTGCAGTTGATGTGATTCCGCTGTTCAAGCAACGTTTTCAAATGTGCCAAATCGACCTCACCGGGCCCCGGTTTATGGTAGGAAGAGACGAAGCGGACTTCACAGCTGCCGATTTTCCCCACCGGGATTGCGCTGACAGGGGGATAGCCCGCCTCCAGCCACGCCCAAATGCCGCTGCCTAAGGCCAACAGAACCAGCGCCACGGCGGCGAGTTTCCACCACGGGCTTTGCACGGCGCTAGAAGAAAGCGCCGCCTTTTCTGGCGATGTCGGTACCACCTCCACCGTTTGCAAGCTTTCCGCCAGGCTATCGGCCGTATTCAGCTCACCGGCGGTAAACATAAATCCCTGCCGCGGCAGGGTGACGATGATCTCTTCCTCGCCGAGCGAAGAAAACGCTTTGCGCAGAATCGAAATGGTGTTGTTGAGGTTGTTGCCGGAGGCGACCTGGCCGTGCGCCTCCCACACCTGCATCAACAGCGTTTCGCGGGAAAGCACCAGGTTATTGTTGCGCACCAGCGCGGAAAGCAGGCGGTTCAGCGTGGCCGTCAGCACAATCGGCGGGGTATCGTCATGCAGCGAGACCAGCTCCGATCTATCTTCATGATATTTAATATTATTATTAATTATGTATCTCATAATTCCCTGCGCGATAAACTTATTAACGCCAATTATCCCCTACCAAACATGGCGATATTAGCATAGCGCAGAGGATAAGAAAATTCTTAACAAAATACACAAAACATATATAAAACAAATACATAAAAATAAATCATCCGTAGTATTAGAAAGAATATTTTGCCGTATAGCCATAATCCAGTGAGCCCCTAAAGGGGTTAACAACCTGAACATAAATAAAAAAACCCGCCATAAGGCGGGCCTGATCAACGTCGGAAAATACTCAGCGCAGGCGGCGAATTTGCCGGTCTTGCCAACCGGCGAACAGCAGCAAACCGCATAGCGCGCCGAGCAACGCGCAGAACATGTCGGACTGGGTATCCCACGGGTCGCCCTGGGTGCCGAGAAACTCGTCGGCACCCTGGCCCAGCGCCAGCGCCGCCCACCACTCGATCAGCTCATACACGGCGCTGATGGCCAGCGCGATGCAACACACCACAAAGCCCAGCATCTTGCGGCCCTGCACATAACCGCCGCGCTGCAGGATCTCGCGCGCCACCAGCGCCGGCACCAGCCCCTGGAAGAAGTGCCCCAGTTTGTCGTACGGGTTGCGGCCAAGATCCAGCCACTGCTGCACCTCAAACCCCAGCGGCACGCGGGCGTAGCTGTACATGCCACCGAAAATCAGGATCAACGCATGGAAGAAAATCAGCGTATAGAGCAGCGGCGTCAGCGGATAACGGCGATGGGTCAGCCACAGCAGCGGCAAGGCGATCAATACCGGCGCCACCTCCATCAGCCAGGTGGTGCGATCGTAAGGGCGGATGCCGCTGTGGATCAGCGCGGCCAGCAGCAGCAGGGTGATAATGGACAACAACAGCGGGGTGCGCGAGGCGAACATAACCAACGTTCCTTCGGGTTAACGGATCAATGCACTCTTTATACCGCAGATCCTGGGGCGAAAAAAAACAGGCGAAGCGTCGCCGCTTCGCCTGTTCGATGTACGCTTACCCTGCGTGGGATTATTTCAGCGCTACGCGGATCACATCGTCCGGCGCGGTGGCTTCTTTCTCGCGGCTGGAGGCCTGCTTGACGCTGACGTACAGCGTCTGGCCGTCCGGCGACAGCGCCAGGCTGTTCGGGTGGGTCGGCGTTTTAATGGTGTTCAGCACCTTGTAGCTTTTGGCGTCGATTACGCTCACTTCACCCGCCTGGCGATGGGTGACGTAAACTTCATTGCGCGCCGGGTTGAACAGCACCGCCAGCGATTCCGGCACGTCGATCTTGCTCAGGATGTTGCCGTTGCGGGTATCCACCACCAGCACCTGCGGCTGCTTGGAATCGGTGATGAACGCGCGATGGGTAGCGGTATCCAGGCTGATGTTCAGGAAGAAGTGCTCTTTGGACTCATCCAGCTTCTTGCGTGACAGCACCTTATTGGATTGGGTGTCGATGGTCACCAGCTCGCCGTCAGCGTTGGTGACGTACAGGCGTTTGGCGGCGGCGTCCAGCGCCAGGCCGGTGCCGTATTTGCCGGTGTCGGTCACGGTGGCGCGCAGGGTCAGATCCTTGCCGTCCACCACCCACACCACGCTGGATTCACCCAGCCCGGTGATGTACAGGGTATCGCTGTCGGCATCCGCCACCAGTTCGCGCGGTGCCAGCGGCTTGACGGTCTCGGAACGCTTGCGCGCGTCCAGCACCAGGCGGCCTTTCACGTCGCCGGTCTTGGCGTCGATAGCGGTCACCGAGTTATTGACGGTGTTGCCGAAGAACAGCGTGCCGGTCTTGGCGTTAACGGCGGCGCCGAACGGCTTGATGTCGTTATGGATAATTTGGGTCACGTCCAGCGTGGTCGGATCCAGACGGTAAACGATGCCGCCCTTGTCCAGCTTGCGGCTCTGCGACGTTGCCAGGTAGAGCGCATTCTCGCTCGGGCTGTAGGCCATTTCATAGGCGCCCTTGCCAACCGGCTTGCGCAGCACTTCCGGCGCGGTCTGCGCCAGCAGCGAGTTGGAGAACAGCAGCGTGGACAACAGCATCAGCGGAAATGCCGTACGTTTTCCCTTGGTGATCAACGTATTCATTAAAATCTCCTTATAGAGCCAACGGGGCGGCCGCTCGGCCGCCCTCTCTCGTTATTAAAATCAGGCTTTCTCTTCGGAAAGCAGCGCCCACCAGCTGTCGATGGTCGGGTTGCGCGCCAGCGCGATAAAGTCGATGTCGCCGCGGATCTTGCGCCAGCGGGTCGCCAGCTCCATGATGCGCACCGAATCCAGGCCGTAATCGATCAGGTTCTCATCGTTGCCCATGTCTTCGCTGTCTTCGTCCAACAGCGGCAGGATCTGCTGACGCAGCGCATCGATGCTGGCGATACCGGCAGCCGGCAACAGAGACGCGGTGGTCACTACCCGGCCGCAGCGGCCGGCGGTGTAACGCAGCGCCATCAGGTGTTCGTCGCGCGAGAAATCCGCCAGGCCGTCGGCCACCATGAACGGCTGGATGTTGCGCATGAAGGCGTCGATGGCGGTGGTCAGGCAGCCGATGTGCGCATACACGCCGCAGATGATCAGCTGATCGCGGCCGGACTCCTGCAGGATCTCCTGCAGCGGCGAGCGGTGGAAGGCGCTGTAGCGCCATTTCACCAACACCGTGTCGTCTTCGTCCGGCGCCAGCGCGGCGGTCACCGCCTGCTGCTCGGGGTGTTTGTTCAGGCCCGGCCCCCACATGTCGTTCAACAGCGCGCGATCTTCATCGCTCTGCTGGTTCGGCTGCGCGGTATAGAACACCGGAATGCCCTGCTGTTTGCAGTAGCGGCGCAGGCTGGCGATGTTCTCCACCACCTGTTTAATCAGCGCGCTGTCTTCGCCCCAGAAATTGAGGAAATACTGCTGCATGTCGTGGATCAGCAGCGCGGCGCGCTGCGGTTCTACCTGCCAGGTGACTTTATTTTGCGGCAGTTCGTCCGCCGTCGGCAGCGCGTAATCATTAAGTTTTGGAATGGCCATCGATTAATCTCCCTGAGCCTGAGTCTGTAGTTGCGCGTCGAGCTGCTGGCGCAGCCGTTTTTTGTCCACTTTGCCGACCGGGGTCAGCGGCAGGCTGTCCACCTGAATAAAACGATCCGGCAGTTTGAAGTCCGCCACGCCCTGCTCGCGCAGGTGGCGGCGTAGCACCACCGGTTTCAGCGGCGCGTTGGCGATAATATAGGCGCAGCTCTTCTCCCCCATCAGCGCGTCCGGCATCGACACCAGCGCGGCGTTGATCACGTCCGGATGACGCAGCAGCAGGTTCTCGATCTCCTCGGCGGCGATCTTTTCCCCGCCGCGGTTGATCTGGTCTTTCTGCCGCCCCTGCACGGTGATGTAGCCGTCTTCGCTGATGCTGATCAGATCGCCGGAGCAGTAGAAACCGTCGGCGTCGAAGGCATCGGCGTTGTGCGCCGGGCTCTGATAGTAACCGCGGAAGGTATAAGGCCCGCGCGTCATCAACCGGCCGACCTCGCCCGCCGGCAATGGATTGCCGTCGTCATCCGCCACCCACACCTCGTCGTCCGGCGACATCGGCCGCCCTTGCGTCGCCAGGATGTGGCGTTCGTCGTCGTCCAGCCGGGTGTAGTTCACCAGCCCTTCCGCCATGCCGAACACCTGCTGCAGTTGGCAGCCGATTTCGTTCTGAATGCGCGCTGCCAACGTCTCGCCCAATTTGGCGCCGCCCACCTGCAGCAGTTTCAGGCTGGCGAGCTGGGCATTGCCGCCCCACTCTTCGATCGCCTGCAGCCACAGCGTGACCGCCGGCGGCACCAGCGCCGTCACGTTGATTTGGTGCTGTTCGATCAGGCGGAAGCACTGCCCGGCGTCCGGATCGGCGGCGAACACCACCAGCCCGGCGCCATAAAACACGCCCAGCACGCCCGGCGAGCTCATCGGGTAGTTGTGCGCCACCGGCAGCGCGCACAGATAGCGGGTCTGCGCGTCGAAACGGCAGATCTCCACGCTGCGGCGAATGCTGTAGTAGTAGTCGTTGTGGGTGCGCGGGATCAGCTTCGGCGTACCGGTGCTGCCGCCGGAAAGCTGGAAGAACGCTACCTGATCGGCCGCGGAAGGCTGCGCGACGAAACCGTCGCTGGCTTCGTCCAGCCAGGCGGCCAGCGCCAGCTCGCCCTCGGGCTGGCTGCGCAGCGCCACAACCCGCAGCGAAGGATGCGCATCGCGAAAGGCGTTCAGGAATTGATCGTCGGCAAACAGCGCGTGCTGGCGATCGGCGATCAGCAGCGCCGGTTTGATCTGCTCGGCATAGGCGTTCAGCTCGCTGCGCTGGTGGCTGAACAGCGCGTTGACCGGCGCCACGCCAATTTTCAGCAGCGCGAAGAACACGATATAGAACTCCGCCACGTTGCCCAGCTGCACCAGCGCGGTGTCGCCGGATTTCACGCCGCGGCGCTGCAGAGCGGCCGCCAGGCGATCGGCGCGCTGCTGCAGCTCGCGGTAGGTCAGGCTGCCCTGGGCGTCGATAATCGCCGGGGCGTCGTTGTTGGCCTGGCGGTCGAGAATTTCGGTCAGCGGCTTGTCAATCCAGTAGCCGCGCTCGCGATAGCGGCTGGCGAACTCCGCCGGCCAGGGGGTAAAGGCAATGCTCATCTTGTCGTTATCCTTGATTCATACCAAAGGCACGCAGAATGGTGCTGAGTTTGGTGCCTGTTTCATGCCATTCAGATTCGGGTGAAGAGTCTTCCACGATGCCGGCGCCGGCGAACAGCCGCACCCGGTTGCCGTCAACGGTGCCGCAGCGGATAGTCACTACCCACTCGCCGTTGCCTTCGTCGTCGCACCAGCCGACGATGCCGCCGAACAGGCCGCGATCGAACGGCTCCAGCTTGCCGATCAGGGCGTGCGCCTCGGCCGTCGGCATGCCGCACAGCGCCGGCGTCGGGTGCAGCAGGCAGGCCAGCGACAGGGCATTTTCGTCTGGAGACGCCGCCTCGCCGTCGATCGGCGTGGAGAGGTGCCACAGCGTCGTGGTGGTCAACAATTCGGGGGTGTGCGGCACATTCAGGTAGCGGCAGCGGCCGGCCAGCACGTCACGCATGCTTTCGGTGACGATGCGATGCTCGTGGCGATCTTTCGCCGAGGCCATCAGCCGCTCTCCCACTTCGCGATCGCGTTGCGGGTCGGCCTCGCGCCGGGCGGAACCGGCCAGCGGGTTGGAATAGAAACGGCCGCCGTCCTGGCGCAACAGCAGCTCTGGGCTGGCGCCCAACAGCGCGCCCTGCTCCAGCGGCACATGGAAATGGAAACCGTGCGGGTTCTGGGCAATCACGCGCGCCATCAGCGCATGGCGATCCACCGGCTGACGCGTTTCGATCTCCAGCAGGCGCGACAGCACCACTTTATCCAGCTCACCGGCCTTCATCGCGTCAACGGCATCGCTGACCATGTTCATGAACGGCTGCTGCGGCGGCAGCTCCGTCACGCCGGCCAGTTCAGGGCCGTTCGCCGCCGGCCGAACGCCGGCCATAAAGGCGGCGCGATCGAACCAGCGGCTCTGCTGTGGAATAAACAGCGCCGAAGGCTGCCGGGTATCGAACGGGATGGCGCCGCACAGCAGCGGGTTTTTGATGCCGGCCTGACGGGCATCGGCAAACGCCTGCCGCACGCTGCGCTGGAACTCGCCGTTCAGATCGGCGCCGTCCGCGGCCGGCAGGCGAATGCGGCTGAAACAACCGGTGGTGGTCAAGCTGCGGAAAGGGGAGGTAAAGAAGAAGCCCGACGCCGGAGAAAAATCAGCGGCGAACCGGTGTTCTTCGCGCTCCTGCATTTCCTTTCGATTGATGTCGTTCACGGCAGTATCCATCGCTTCGCCCTCAAGGATTTGAAGTGATAACCAATATAATAATGATTATCATTTGAGTTAATTCCGCGCTAAATTACTCGCCGATATTTGCTATGTCAATAAACGTAAGCACTTCTTTCATTTCGAAATCATGACATAAACGCTGTGGGTTTTACGCATGCCGATGATAAGCATTGCTATTTGATCCCACAGCGTCGCATTAGCGCATGACGTTACTTTTCGCTGGCTGGTTGCGCCTCGTTCTGCGGCTCCGGTTTGTGCAGCGTCACCTGGCGCAAACCGGTCATGGCGAACAGCAACAGGATGCCGAGCAGCGCCGCGCCGAAGCCGAAACCGCTGGCGCTCATCGCCGGCAGCATGAAGGCGCCCATCGCCCCCAGCAGCAACGCGCCCAGCGCATCGCCCACCACGTTCTGCGCCGTCCACAGGCCGTTGATGCGGCCGAGGAAGTTGTCCGGCGTCAGGCTCTGGATCAGGCCGTATTGCAGCAGCGAGTTCAGTGCGCTCAGGTAGCCGAACGCCACCAGGCACAGCAACGCCAGGCTGTACCACGGCATCAGGCCGAACAGGCCAATGGCGGCGAACGCCGCGATCGCTGTCAGCAGCATCACCCAGCCGGGGCGCGCCACGTGCGCCACGCGCCCGCTGGTGAACGCACCGATGGCCGCGCCGAGCGGCACGGCGGCGTACATATAGCCGAGGTGGGCAGCGTCGATGTGCCAGCTTTCCGCCATCGCCGGGTACAGCACGCGCACCGCGCTGGCCATGGTCAGCAGCGCGCCGATCAGCGCCACCATGCCGATCACCTTGTTCTGGAACAGGAAGGCGAAACCGCCCGCCAGCGCGCGCAGCGGATGTTCACGCGGCTGCGGCGGCGGCATCAGCTGCGGCAGGCTCAGCAGCGGCAGCAGCGTCAACAGGGTGCCAAACGCCGCCAGGCCGTAGTTCCAGGCAATGCCCATATGGGCGATCACCAGACCGCCAATCGCCGGGGAAAGAATCGAGCCGAAGCGCACCGTCAGCATGCTGATGGCGCCCGCCTGCACGATGTTTTCGCGGCCCACCAGCGCCGGCGTGGCCGCCAGCAGCGCCGTCACCCCCACCGCGCCGAAGAAGCCGTCCCACACCGCCAGCAGATAAATGGCCGCCAGCGAAGGCGACGGCAACAGGGCGTTGAGGCACAGGCCGACGAAGCCGACGCCGCAGGTAGAACGCGCGAACAGGATCAGCCGGCGCCGCTCATAGCGATCGGCCAATACGCCCCCCATCAGCAGCCCGGCGAACATGCCGCCGCCGGCCAGCGTCACCGCCAGCCCCACCTGCAGGGTGGAACCGGTCAGCGCCTGGATCTGCACCGGGATGGCGATCGCCATCAGCCCCAGCGCCACAATGGAGATAAAGCGCGCGCAGAATACCGCGCGGAAAGCCCGGTTGGTTTTCAGCAGGCTAAAATCAAGCAGGATGGAGGGTTTGCTACTCATCGGTTGTTCACCACATCTTTAAACGGGGATTCTGCAGTTGCGGGGCGCTATGCTAGCACAGATGACGAAATCAATAATGATAATAAAACTCATTGATATTCAACTGTGAGCGACCGCAAGAAACGCCGCCACACGCGGGGTCATCCCCGTGCCTGGCGGCGAGATAACGGCGCGATTACAGCGTGCGCAAGATCCGGTTCAGCAGCGGCCCCAACACTTTGAACGACGCCGGCGAAACGATATCGACATGCGCGCAGTCCAGCTCGTGCACCTGCAGCGCATCGACGTACTGCGACCAGGTCTGATGCACGTCCATTCCTTCCTGCAATGTGCGTTTGGCGACGAACAGCGTCGCCTGGCCGTGGAAACGGGCGGTGCGCGTGTGCGACAGCAACCGCACCGAATCGGCGTAGTTGGCCTCGATGTTGTCGAACATCGCGGTGCGCGTCTCGCCCAGCGCCGGATCGAGCGTATCCTGCGACACCGCCAGGAACTGCTCGCGCTCGCGCTGCACTTCCTTCAACACGTTGTCGTCCAGCATCACGTCCCAGTTTTGGGTCTCCGGCGGATAGGTATCCAGCAGGCCGAGGAACGCCACCTGCTCGCCGCGCGCCTGCAGCCGGGCGGCGATGCCCTGCGCCAGCGTGCCGCCCAGCGAGTAGCCGATGAAGTGGTACGGCCCATGCGGCTGTACCTGCAACACCGTCTGCAGGTGGGCATCCACCACCTGATCCATATCTTCGCTCAGCGCCAACGGGCCGTCCGGCCGCGGTGACTGGATACCGACCAGCGACCAGTGCTGATCGAGATAGCGCGGCAATACGCTGAACTGCCAGGAGAAACCGGACGCCGGGTGCAGACAGAACAGCGTCGGCCCCTCGGTGACGCGCAGCGGCAATACGCTGTCGAAGCCGCTGCGATCGGCCTCTTCCTGCGTGCGATCTTCCGCCAGCAAGGCGGCCAGCTGCTCAACGCGCGACGCCACCATCACCTGGCCGACGGACACCGCCTTGCCCAGATCGCGGCGCAGCTCCGCCGCCAGCCGCATCGCCAGCAGCGAATGGCCGCCGAGCGCGAAGAAATCGTCGTCGGCGAACACCTGCTCGCGCTGCAGCAAACGGGCGAATACCGCCGCGATCTCGCTTTCCAGCCCGGCCTGCGGCGGCCGTCCTGCCTTGCGTTCACCGCCCTGCGGCTGCGGCAAGGCCTTGCGATCCAGCTTGCCGTTGGCGCTCAGCGGCAAATCGCTCATTTCCACCAGCGCCACCGGCACCATGTGCGGCGGCAGGCGGTCGGCCAGCGCCGCACGCAGGGCTTCCGCATCCCAGCTCGCGCCGGGCTGCATCACCAGGTAACCCACCAGTTGGCGCGCATCGCCGCCGGCGTCCACCGGCGTGCCCTGCAGCACCAGCGCGTGCGTCACCGCCTGGCGCACGCCCGGCAGCGACAGCAAGGCGTGGTCGATTTCGCTCAGCTCGATACGCTGCCCGCGGATCTTCAGCTGATCGTCGCTGCGGCCCAAATATTCCACCGCACCGTCCGGCAGCCAGCGCGCCACGTCGCCGGTGCGGTACATGCGCCCGCCCTCGCCGAACGGATCGGCGACAAAGCGGCTGGCGGTCAGATCCGGCCGGCCAAGGTAGCCGTGCGCCAGCTGCACGCCGGTCAGATACAGATCGCCCGCCACGCCCGGCGGTACCGGCCGCAGGCGCGCGTCAAGAATGCGCAGCCCGGTGTTCCACACCGGCAGGCCGATCGGCACGTTGGCGCCGGTCACCTTCGCCAGCGCGTCGCCGTAGGCCGGATGCCAGGTCACATCCACCGCCGCTTCGGTCGGGCCGTAGAGGTTGTGCAACGGCACCGCCGTGCGGCTTTGCCACAGGCGGCACAGCTCCGCCGGCAGCGCTTCGCCGCTGCAGAACACCTGGCGCAGCGCGGCGCAGCTCGCCACCGCCGCGTCGTCGTCCAGGGCGGCCACAAAAGCCGCCAGCATCGACGGCACGAAGTGCAGCGTGGTAATGCGGTGTTGCGCGATCAGCTGTTGCAGCTGCTGCGGGTCGCGATGCGCCTCCGGCGGCGCCATCACCAGCCGGGCGCCGACCATCAGCGGCCAGAAGAATTCCCACACCGAGACGTCGAAACTGCACGGCGTTTTCTGCAGCACCGCGTCGTCCGCTCCCAGCGGATACTGGTGCTGCATCCACAGCAGGCGGTTGACGATCGCCTGATGGCCGACCAACACGCCTTTCGGGCGCCCGGTGGAGCCGGAGGTAAAGATGATATAGGCCGCATGGTCCGGCGTCGGGCCCGCGATCGCCACCTCGGCGGCGTGATCGGCCGCCAGCGGCGCGTCATACAGCAAGATCTCGCCCTTGTCGGCGAAACGCGCCTGCTGCGCCGGGTTGGTGATGACCAGCCGCGGCGCGGCGTCTTCCAGCATCATCGCCAGCCGCTCGTCCGGATAACCGGTGTCCAGCGGCAGATAGGCGGCGCCCGCTTCCACGATCGCCATCAACGCCAGCGACAGGAACACCGAACGCGGCAGCGCCACCGCCACGATGTCGCCCGGCCGCACGCCCTGCGCAACCAGCTCGCGCGCCAGCGCCGTAACCTGCTCACGCGTTTCGCGGTAGGTAAAGCTGAAATGCGCATCCGCCAGCGCCGGCGCGTCCGGCGTGGTTTGCGCCTGCTGCGCCAGCAGCTGGCTCAGCGTGGTCGCCGGCACCGGGTGCGCCGTGTCGTTGACCCGCGCCAGCAGCGCGTGATCGTCGGCGGTCAGCATATCGGCTTCGCCGATCGGCAACGTTGCCTGCACGGCGAACTGCGCCAGCAGCAGCGGCAACCGCTGCAAATGCGCCTGCAGTTCCTGGCGGCTGTAACGCTCGGCGTTGGCCAGCAGCTCCACTTTCAGCTGATGGTGTTCGTCGATAAACAGCGCAATCTCCAGATCGCGCACCGGCCCGGAGGCCAGATCGTGGGTGATGCCTTCGATACCGGCGAAGTCCAACTGGTAATCGAACATTTTGAAGTTGAAGACCGTGCCATACAGCGGTTCACCGTCGCCGATGCACCCCAGATCGCGCTGCACCTGCTCGGCGTCGTAGCGCTGATGGCGGCGCACCGTTTTCAGCTCGCGGCTGATGCGAGTGGCTGCCTCATACAGCGTGGCCTGCGGCTCGAGATGCATCTCCATCGGCAGCACGTTGATCACCGGGCCGGCGGCGCACAGGGCGGCCGATCCGGTGCGCCGCATGAAGATAAAACCGGCACTGAAGCTCGGTTGGCCGCTCAGGCGCGATACCCACAGCGCCACCAGCGCCACCGCCATATCGGCGGCGTTCAGCTTCTGCTGCGCACCGCACTGCACCAGTTCGGCGAAGGCCTGCGGATCGCAGCGCTGTTCCAATCGATGGATGCGCGGCGTGGGGGTTTGCCCGGCCAGCGGCTGCGGGCAGAGCGTGGCCGGCGGCGGCAGCTGCCGCGCTTTTTCGAGCCAGAAATCGGCGTCGCGCTGCCAGGCCGGTGCCTCCCGGTAAGCCTGGTATTCCGCCACCACGTCGCTGAACGCCGTGAAAGGCGTCGGTTCCAGCGCGTCGCCGCGGCAAAGATGGGTGTAAATCGCCGCCACGCGGCGAGCGATGGCGGTGAAGCTGAAACCGTCCACCAGCAGATGGTGATAGCGCTGATACCAGAACCAGCGGTCATCCGCCAGACGCATCACCACATGGCGATACAGCGGCGCGCCGCTGCCGGCGCGCAGATCGCTCGCCAGATCGATGTCCATCAGCGCGCGCGCGGCGGCTTCGGGATCCGGCGACGTCGTCAGATCGACGAGTTCCGGCTCATGCACCGACAGCGCGTCGTCCAGCCATTGCACCGGCACGCCGTCGCGTTCCGCAAAACGCAGGCGCAGCATATCCACCTCGCCCAGGCCCTGTATGATGGCCTGCAGCAGAGGCTCTACGGCAATGGGGCCGTTGAGTTCGATGGCATGGGCCACCGCATAGGCATTGCGATGTGGAGAAATTTGATCGGCGACCCAAATGCCGGGTTGCGCCGCGACCAGCGGCCATTCGCCCGCAAGCGCCGGGCCGCTGAGAGAGTTAGGGGTGTGTGACACTGCTTATTGCTCCCGTGATTACCTGGCGCCGGTCACGCCTCGCGTGCTGCGACCGGCAGAATGTCTTGCCAATGCTGTTCCAGCCATTCGGCGCACGCGGTGTGCGCCGCCGGGCCGAAGACGATCGTCCAATCGGACGGAATGGCGCGGAAATCCGGCCACAAACTGTATTGTTGTTGTACGTTGCGCAGCACCAGGCTGCGCTGCTGTGGATCATCGAACGGATTCAGGCTTTCCATCATGTGTTCCTCGTGCCGTCGCCGATGCCGGGTAAGCGGTGGCGAAAGCGGAGGCCCAGACCGCCTGCAGCCCGTCGGTCAGGCCACTGCGCCAGCACAGCGCGTCGTGCCCGCCTTCCACCACCCGGTAGTGCACCCGATGGCCGGCGTCGCTCAGGCGCGCCGCCATTTCGCCGCTGACCCGGTGCACCAGCTTTTCCTGCGAACCGGCTTCCATAAATACCTTCAGCGCGCCGTGGTTGCCCAAGCCGTGCCGTTCTACCTGCTGCATCAGCCAGCAGGCGTCGTCGGGAATGCTCGGCAGCTGCAGCATGTCGCGCCGCGGCCACCAATAGGAACCGGACTGGGTGATCACCGCGCCGAAACGCTGCGGCCAGCGCAGCCCGGCATACAGGGAGGCCAGACCGCCAAAGCTTTGCCCCGCCACCACCGTATCGGCCGGTTTGTCGCTGTGCGGCGCCCAGTCGGCCAGCTGCGGCATCAGTTCTTCCTGCACCGCCAGCCAGAAATCGTCCTTGCAGGTTAATTCTCGCGCCCGGTGCGGCAGATCGATGATGTCGATCAGCACATACACCGCTTCCGGCAACGCCCCCTCGCGGGTCAGCTGCATCAGCGGCTCCCAGACCGGCATCTGCTTCGCCCAGAACTGGCCGTCGAGCAGGATAGCCAACGGACGCTCGGCCGGCTTGCTGTCGCCTGTCGTGTAGATCCAGACATCGCGGCTGTTGCCCAGGCGTTCGCTCTGCCAGGTATGGCGCTGCAAACGCGCCGGCAGCGGCGGCGTGCAGCGCCCGCTGGCGATTTCGTACTCGTCGAACGAGCGCCATACCGGCTGCGGCGGCGCATCCGGCATGTGCAGACCGGAGACGCTGTGGCCGCTGGCGCTTTGCCAGGAGCGATACGGGTTGAGCAAATCGGGGGTGGCGCTGGCGAACACCTGATGCCACCAGTGGCGCAGGTTGTGCATGTTGGCGTGCGCATCGTCGCCGCTGAACGCCGGCGGCCGCTCGTCAAAGCAGGGGATAAAGCAGTAGCTGCCGCGCCAGGCGCCGCTCAGCTCGGTCTGCCAGTACCACACGTCGGTGCCGGCCAAACGCTGCAGGCTTTGCGGCGGATTCGGCTGATGATGGTCGGTCAGGCAGTTAATGTTGATCCACACGCGACGGTAGGCGGAGGTCAATTCGCATCCCTGAGGATCGCGCCAGAAAAAGGTGGTTCGCCAGCGGCCGTTACCCGCCGGTTCTACCCATGGCGTACCGCGCCGTGCCACCGTCAACCACCACCCTGGACTGCCCGCATTGCTGCTGGCCAATAATCTGCTGCTTTCTGACTGTAGTTCTGTATTCACAACGCCTACCCATTTTGTAGTTGGCGGCACCGGGAACGTCGACTTTTCCCTATCGCCGGCCACCGCCCGAACGCACTGTACGCCAAATACTATTGATAATAATTTGCATTTGCAATAGTGTGTAAGGCTTGGAGATCGTGCTGGTATTGCGCGCAACGGACAGGGATCGGGGATATATCAATGGCATCCCTTGCCGCAGCCGATTTTCTATTTCCGACTACACAAAAACTACAACCGCCCTTCCCCCCGTTCGGCGAGGGATGGCAGCAAGGTAGGACACTCAAATGAAAAGCAAGCTATCACGTTATTCTTTAGCCACTCTTATCGGCTTGGGATTGGGCGCGTCCGCGTTCGCCAACGCCGCACAGCAGACCGACACCCCCACCACGGAAGAAAACAGCGGCGCAGTGGATAAAAAACCGCGCGGCGAAGACACCATCGTGGTGACCGCCGCCCGGCAGAACCTGCAGGCACCGGGGGTGTCCACCATCACCGCCGACGAGATCCAAAAACGCCCGCCGGCGCGCGACATCAGCGAACTGATCCGCACCATGCCCGGGGTTAACCTGACCGGCAACTCCACCAGCGGCCAGCGTGGCAACAACCGCCAGATCGATATCCGCGGCATGGGCCCGGAAAACACCCTGATTCTGATCGACGGCAAGCCGGCCTCCAGCCGCAACTCGGTGCGCCAGGGCTGGCGCGGCGAGCGCGACTCGCGCGGCGATACCGCCTGGGTGCCGCCGGAAATGATCGAACGCATCGAAGTGCTGCGCGGCCCTGCCGCAGCGCGCTACGGCAACGGCGCCGCGGGCGGCGTGGTCAACATCATCACCAAGAAGGCCGGCGATGCGCTGCACGGCTCGCTGAACGGCTACTTCAACGTGCCTCAGCACAAGCAGGAGGGTGCCACCAAGCGCACCGACTTCAGCCTGTCCGGCCCGCTGAGCGATTCCCTGAGCTTCCGCCTGTTCGGCGGCTACAGCAAAACGCAGGCCGATGCCTGGGACATTAACGAATCACACAAGTCCGAACGCGTCGGCGCCTACGCCAACAGCGTCCCGGCCGGGCGCGAAGGGGTAGTCGATAAAAACATCGACGCCTTGCTGCACTGGGACTTCGCCCATCTGCAGTCGCTGGAGTTCGAGTACGCTTACGGCCGCCAGGGCAACCTGTACGCCGGCGATACCCAGAACACCAACACCAACGCCCTGGTGCAGAGCAACTACGGCGAAGAGACCAACCGCATCTACCGTGAAACCTTCGGCCTGACCCACCGCGGCGCCTGGGACAACGGCGTGAGCACCAACAACTACGTTCAGTTTGAACGCACCCGCAACACCCGCCTGAACGAAGGGCTGGCCGGCGGCACCGAAGGCATCTTCGACACCAAAAACACCGGGTTCGGCACCACCAAACTGGACGACTTCCTGGCGCACAGCGAAGTCAGCGTGCCGTTTGAACTGGGCGTCGCCCAGACCGCCACGCTGGGTACCGAGTGGACCCAGCAGCGGATGAAAGACGGCACGTCCACCAGCCAAACGCTGATGGGCGGCACCATTCCCGGCATGACTACCGGTACGCGCAGCCCTTACGCTTCCGCGCATATCTTCTCGCTGTTCGCCGAAGACAATATCGAGCTGACCGACACCACCATGCTGACGCCGGGCCTGCGTTACGATCTGCATTCCGAATCCGGCAACAACTGGAGCCCGGCGCTGAACCTGTCGCAGGAACTGGGCGACTACTTCACGCTGAAGATGGGCATCGCGCGTTCCTATAAAGCCCCGACGCTGTTCCAGACCAACGGCAACTACCTGCTGTACAGCAAAGGCCAGGGATGTGCCGGCAGCGATACCAAAAACGGCTGCTACCTGCTGGGCAACGACGATCTGAAAGCGGAAACCAGCGTCAACAAAGAGATCGGGCTGGAATTCCATAACGAAGGCTGGCTGGCCGGCGTGACCTACTTCCGCAACGATTACCACAACAAGATTGAGGCGGGTAACTCTCGCATCGCCACCAGCAGTACCGGCACGGCGGTCTATCAGTGGGAAAACGTACCGAAAGCGGTGGTACAAGGGCTGGAAGGCTCGTTGAACGTGCCGGTCAGCGAGACCGTCACCTGGAGCAACAACGCCACCTACATGATCGAGAACAAGAACAAGACCACCGGCGATTACCTGTCGGTGATCCCGAAGTTCACCGTCAACTCGACCCTCAGCTGGCAGGCCACGCAGGATCTGTCGATGCAGTCCACCCTGACCTGGTACGGCCGTCAGAAACCGAAGAAGTACAACTACCAGGGTAAACCGGCCACCGGCGGCGAAACCCGCGAGGTCAGCCCTTATGCCGTCGTCGGCGCCAGCGCGACCTATGACCTGACCAAAAACGTCAGCCTCACCGCTGGCATCGACAACCTGTTCGACAAACGCCAGTTCCGCGCCGGCAACGCGCAGAACGTGGGCGATCCGAACACCGGCGCGATTAACATCGCCGGCGCGGGCGCGGCCACCTACAACGAACCGGGCCGTACCTACTACATGAGCATCAACACCCACTTCTGATGACATGGTCCAATAACAAAGGGGCGCCGCGGCGCCCCTTTTTATTTTCGCTTTTTCGTTACCTGGTATGCAGCTGAATACGCACCACGCTTTCCGGCTTACCGGCCTTGGTGGAAGCGCCGTCGTTTTTCACCGTCACGAACAGCGCGTCGCCTTTCGGATCCAACGCCAGGCTGTTAGGGTGCGGCGGCAGGTCTACGGTTTGCAGGCGCTTGAGCGTCTTGGCGTCGAACACCGTCAGCGTCCCGGCGCCATGATCCACACGCACGCCTTTGCGGTTGGCGACATACAGCCGCTGGCTGCGCTCGTCGAGCAGCAGGCCGATCGGCACCTCATCCGTCAGCTCGCTGGCCAGCACCTTGCCGCTGTCCGCATCCAGCGCAAACACCCGATGGCCGCTGCTGCGCTTCACGTAGTCGTGCCCCAGATGATGGTTGCGGTAGTCGTCGCGATCGATGCCCTGATCGACGCCCAACAGGCGATTGCTCGCCGGATCATACACCAGGTTCAGCAGCTGATCGGCCTGTACTTCGTGCGTGGCGGTGATCGCCAGCGTGTCGGCGTTCAGGGTGATCACCTGCCCCTGCATGTTGGAGACGAATACCCGACGGCCCTTCTCATCCAGCGTGATGCCCACCGCGTTGTAGCCGAAGCCCGGGATCACTTTCTCCAGCTTGCCGGCCTTGGTATCGACCACGTACAGCACGCTGTCGACGCCGAAGCCCAGGCCCGGCAGGAACAGACGGCCGCTTTGCGCGTCATACTTGAGCTCGCGGAGGCGGTACAGGTAGTCCTCGGTGATTTTGAATTTCTTCAGCTCCGCCAACAGGAAATCCAGGCGCTTGCCGCTGATGCCCGCCTGCTTGTAAGCCTGCTCCAGCACCGCTTTGTCCAGCAGCTTGATGCTGCCCAGCGCGTGGTTGGTGGTGGTGTCCACCACCCCGACTTCGCCGTTGAAGGCCTGCGTCAGGTATAGGCGATTGCCCGCATCGTTCAGCGCCACGCCGAAGCCTTTCACCTGCAGCGGGATCTCCGCTTTGATCGCCAGGGTGTTGGGATCCAGCCGCAGCACGCGGGAGCGCGCCTCTTCCTTCCAGTCTGGTGCGCTGACGAACAGCGCCTGTTGCGAGGTGCTGTAGGCCATCTCCACCACCGTCGACGACAGCGCCTCGCGCTTGATGTCCTGCGGTTTGATGCCGGCATCGTCGGCCTGCGCGGCGCCGGCGACCACCAGAGAGGCCGCCACCAGCAGCGACAGTATCGCGCGCGGGGTTGCTAGGGTTCCAGACATCCTTTTATCTCCTTGAAAATCATGCTTTCGGTTAGAGTGAAACAACGTCATGCCTGCGGCCCGGGCGGCAGCGCCGCCAGAGCGATATCGCCAGCGATGTGCTGCGCAAACTGGGTAAAGACGTGCTGAACGCCGTCGGCGATCAGATTGGCCTGCTCCCGGCTGTAGTGGTCCTGGCGGTAGGTCATCATCACCCGCAGGGATTTCTTCCCGGCCAGATCGTCTTCCATCACCTCAAACTGCAGGCCGAGCAACGATTCGGCTTTCTCCGGCTCCACCTGACGGTAGGCGATCGCGCTGCCGTCCTGCAGCCGGAACTCGCCGTTCAGCTTGATGCGGCTGTGGATTTGGATGAACACTTCGAACATGTGGTTCTTGCGGTCGGCGTCCACGCCGAACAGCCCTTCCTCCACCAGATCGATCGGAATGTCGGTGTACGGCAGCGAGCCGTTGATGGTGTTTTTCACCTGGCTGACCAACCCGGCCACTGTCAGCCCTTCGTCGAAGCGCACGCGGTGCACCACCACGGTGGTGAAGTAGCCGACGGTATCGAAGAACTCGGCGTCGTTACGGCCGGAGGTCGAGGTGCCCACCAGCAGATCCGCCGGGCCGCCGAGCAGGCGCAGCGCCGAGGTAATCCCGGCATACACCACGTTGAACAGCGAAGCGTTGTTGCGGCGGGCAAGCTGATACAGGCCTTCCGCCACGGCAGGATCGACCTCGAACTCCAGCCAGCCGCCGTTGACGTCCGCCGGTGCCGGCACCGCCGGGTGGGTGGATGCTTCTTGCCGGAAGATCGGCTGGCCGACCGGTGCGCCGCGCAGCGCATCGAGCCAGTAGTCCAGATGTTGCTGCTGCACCCCGGAGGCCCGCTGCTGCCGGGCGAAGGTGTGGAACTGCGGTGGTTGCCCACTCCACTGCGGCGCCTGGCCGACGACGCGATGGCGATAGGCGACGCCCAGCTCATCCATCATCAGGTTGAGCGACCATTCATCCAGCACCACATGGTGGAACAACAGCGACAGCAGCTGCTGGCCGTTGTCCGCATCGCGCAGCAGCGTGGCGCGCAGCGGCAGCTCGGCGGCCAGATCGAACCGGTGCTGGCCGGCGTCGGCCAACAGGGCGGCGGCGTTGCCCGCCGGCGTTTCGTGGGAGAAGCGGAACCACGAGTAATCCGAGAGTTCGGCGGCCGGCACCACCACCTGTACCACCTCTCCCTGCTGCTCGACGAAGCGTGAACGCAGCACGGTATGGCGAGTCATGACGTCGATAAACGCCTGACGCAGCGCCGTTTCGTCTACTGCATCGAAGAAGCGCAGAGAGAACGGCAGGTTGAAAATCTCGTCATGGCCGAAGGCTTCATACACCTTCCACAGCGATTCCTGCGCCAGCGACAGCGGCGCCTGCGCGCGATCATGATCGTCGGCGGTGGCCACCGCGGCATTCGGCTGCGCGACGTTCAGGCGTTTGGCGTAGCCCGCCAACCCGCGCGCCGTCGGATGGCTGAACAGATCGTTAATGTTGATTTCGATCTGATGCAGGCTCAGCAAGCGACCGATCACCCGGGTGGCGACCAGCGAATGGCCGCCGCGATCGAAGAAGTCTTCATCCAGGGTCATTTCCGGCGCCACCAGCGCCTCACGGAACTCCTGCAAAATCAGCGGTGCAACGCTTTCGTCCGCGTCGCCGTTCGCCGCCGGCGCGGCCATCGCCGGGGAAGCGGCCTCAGCCGCCGGCAGTGCGACGGCAATCCGCTGCCCGGCCAGGAAGGCGCTGAACTGCTCCAGCAAGAAAGGTGCCACATGGGGAGACAGGCGCGGGTCGGTGACCAGCTCGAGCGTCAGCGCTTCCGCTTCCGGCAAGCCCAGCAGCAGCGCCAGTTCGAACGGCGTATGCAGCGGCGGCAGCAACAGGCGTTCGGCGTGAACGCCTTCCAGCCGCCACTCTGCGGCCAGATCGTCGCGCCAGGCCACCAGCAGTTGCGCCCGTTGCGGGTCCGGCTGTTCAGCCACGGCCTGCGCCAGCAGCCGCTGCCCGACGTCGCTCTCGCCATGCTGCACGGTCAAACGCATCAGCGGCGGCGCCGTCAGGCCCAGCTCCAGGCCGACGCACTCCGCCGTCTCCGCCGCCGGCACGCACAGCTGCACCGCTTGGCCGCCGGCCTGCGCGGCGACGAATTCGGCAAACCGTGCCGCCACCGCCGCCAGCAAGGCCCGCGGCGTGTCGTTGGCGGGCAACAGCGAGCGATCAATGCGCGTGACCACGCGCGAGCCCACCGGCGGCAACGCATCAGCGCGCTGCGCCGGGCTGCGATAATCCTGCAGCGAGACCGCCTGGCGCACCCACGGCAGCTGCGGCTCCGAGGTTTCCGCCAGCTCGACCGGTTCCACCGCGAAAGGCAGAGGCATCACATCCCCGTTATAACGGGCGGACAGCATCGCCGGCAGGTGGCGCCACGGCAGCGTTTCCGCCAGGATGTCATGCAAGACCACGCCCAAAATCACCGCATCGCCCGGCGTGAGCAACAGCAGGCAGCGCAGCGGCGCTTCGTTTTCCAGCTCAAACGGCGTTGCCTGCGCTTGCAGCAGGCAACCCATGGCGTGTGGTTCGTCCACCACCTGACGAAGGCTCACCGGCAACGGCGCCGAGCCGGCGGGGCGTTTCTCAAGACCGTTTTCGTCATCAAAAACGTAATGCACGTCCACGCCCGGCGTTTCCCGCACCAACGCCTGCAGCGCCGCCGTCAGTTGGGCGATATCCACGTCCCCCGTCAGGCGCCAGGCCAGCGCCCGCTGCCCGCGAGCGTCACCCTGTTGCAGATGGGCGAACCACGCCCGCTCTTCGGCTTCGCTTACCGGCCGATCGCCGTTCACCGACGCCGCGCCCAGCGCCTGAAAGGCGCTCTCCAGCCGCTGGGCCTCTTCATCGCTCAGAATGCTGTCAAAATCACCGATCACTGCGTTATCTCCTTTGCCCGGCCGTGCCGGGATGACGCATGAAACGGGGGACATTCGTCCCCCGTCATCGCGATAGCGTTAGAAATTCAGCTCAACTGCTGCGCCGACCAGACGGCCTCGCTGGAGAGTCGCCGTGTAGATGTCGTTGCTTCTGACCATCTCGCGGCGGTCTGAATCAAACAGGTTTTTCGCATACAGCGTGGCGCGACCGTAGTCGAAGGTGTAAGCCAGCTGGGCGTTGGCCGTCCAATAGGAGCCGATGCGCCCGCGCGAATCGTTGTCGTATTGCGAATAGTAGGAGTCGGTAAACGCCACGTTGCTGCTCAGCTCCCACCCTTTCAAGAACTGATATTTAGCACCCATGTTGGCGGTGTAAGCCGGTGCGCGCGCCAGCTCATGCCCTTCCACGCCGCTGCCCGAAAACTTCTTGATGTCGGTTTTCAGCAGGCCGAGGTTGCCGAACAGTTCGAAGTCCCAACGCGGCTGCCAGGTGGCGCCGATTTCCGCGCCGTAGGTTTCCACCTTGTCGGCGTTACGGATCACGCTGGAGTTCTCACCCAACGAGTACGGCAGCTGCATATCTTTGTAATCGTTGTAGAAAACGTTAGCGGTCAGCACCACGTTGGCGTCTTTCAGATGGTGGCGGGTGTACAGCTCGTAGTTCCACACGTACTCGGAACCGTAGGTGTAGCTGACCACCGGCGTGCCGATCGTGATGCCGCCGCCGCCGGCGTTATAGCCGCGCGCGATCTTGGCACCGTAGGTTTGGGTATCCGTCGGTTTCCAGGCCACGTCCAGCTTCGGCAGAAACACGGTATAGGTTTCATCAAAGTCGATGCGCACCGCCTGGCTGCCGCCATCGCGGCGACGGTGTTCGCGTTCCAGACGGCTGGCGGCGGTCACGTCCACCTGCGGCGTCAGCGCATAGGTCAGCTCGGCGAACGCCGAATGGGTATCGGTTTTATCCTTGAAGGTCGATCCGCCGAAGATGTTGACGAACTCATCCTGCGTGCCGTGGAAGTAACGCAGCCCCGCCAGCCCGTGCAGGCGGCTGTCCGCGCCGCCGAAGCGCACCACCGGCTCTACGTGAACTTCCTGGCCGTCGATCTCGGCGTACTGGATATTGTAAGCCGTCGGACGGTTGATGTTGAAGTCGGTGTAGATAACGCGGTTTTCAAACGTCAGCGCATCGGAGGCCTCCCAGGCCAGATCCCAGATGGTGCTGTTCATGTTGCTTTTGAACACGGCGCGGCGCGGATCGTGGCGCGGATTGGTCGGGTGCGGCTGCGGGTTGAGGCTTTCGTTCTGTGGCGCGGTGCTGCCGAAATGGTTAAAGGTCAGCTTGGTGGTCAGGTCGCGCAGGCCGGCCGGGTTGAACAACAGCTTGGCGCGGGCGGTGGTGGCTTCCACTTCACGCGGATCGCCCACCGGCGCATAGGCCGGCAGGTCAGCCTCGCTGCGGCGGCGCTGGCGATCGACGCTGACGCGGAACGCCAGCTGATCTTCCACCAGCGGGCCGGACGCCATGGCCGCCAGCTGTGAAGAGTGCTGGTTGCCGGCCCCACCCTTGAAGGCGCTTTCCCATTCGAAGGTCGGATCTTTACTGGCCATGACGATGGCGCCGGCGATGGCGTTGCGCCCCTGAATATAGCTTTGCGGGCCGAGGAACACTTCGACGCGATCCAGATCCCACAGCGACTGTGGGCCGAACGCCTGTTCGTTATAGGTCAGCGAACGGCCGTCCAACGACAGATTGAGGCGCGGGCGGGTGCCGCTGAGGAAGGCGTTGGCGCCGACGTTCGGGCCGGAACCGTCGATGCCGCGCACGGTCGGGAGTTCGTTGCCGATGCCCAGATCCACCACGTTGGGGGTCATGCGCAGCAGATCGGGGATCTGTACCGCGTCGGGCATCGAGGCGATGCGGTTGCTGTCGAACACCTGCACGCTGGAGCCGGTGTCGAAAATGGAACGTTTGATCTTCTCACCGGTGACCAGCAGCGTTTCCGCGTCCTGGTAGGTTTCGTTGCTCTTGGTTTCCGCCGCGTTGACGTTACCGATCGCCAGTGAACAAACCCCTAAAAATACGGAGGAAAACGCCCCAATGGCTTTCAACCCCGCTTTTTCCCCGTTTCCTACGCTTTCATGCCGTTGAGCCGCAAAATGCTTGCCCATAGATGTCTTCTCCTTTCATCCCAGAGGTGCACAAAATTTGATTTTTTTTACACAACCTACATCGACACTCACACAGACCTTGACGCTCCGGCCTTCCCGACCTTTGTGTTGCTTATCCCTGCGGCAAACCCATGCCTTGCGCGGCCGAACGGGCGCGGCCCCGTCCACGGCCAAGCCGCCGGCGGAGCGGCCGGCGGCTTGTATAAAAACGTAAAATAATGTTAAGAATGATAATATTTTGCATTTTCTAATGCAAATCATTATCAACAAAGATGAGGGGCCGAGCACGCAAACAGCCAGAAGGCCTTATACTTTTGCAGGTAAAACACGCGCTGCAATAACAAGCAATCATTGCAATGCTAAGAATAATATAAATAAATTATTCACACTCAACACCATCTGCGCCATCCACCGCTAAAACCCCTTATAGATAGCACCTCCGCGTCAAATGGATCAAATAATAATAATTTTCATTCCTATTAACATTTGGATATATTCTTGCAGTCTCGTTGGCTGAATCAAAATGGATACCCGATGAAAGCTTTAACCACGATGCAGGCCGCCTATTGGGTAGGCCGACAGTCCGCTCCTCCTCTCGGCGGCATGGCCGCCCACCTGTACGCGGAATTCGACGGCGGCGAGCTGGACATCGCCCGGTTGCGCCAGGCCGTCGATGCGTTGTACCTGCATCATCCGCTGTTACGCCTGCGCATTACCGATGATGGCCGCCAGAGCATCGCGCCTCCCGGCCCCCGGCATACTTTGCATCTCGACGACTGGCGGCACGCCGATACAGCGACGCTGGCGGCCGCGCTCGCCGCCAAACGCCAGGCGAAAAGCACCCAGTTGCTACCGCTGGAACAGGGCGTGCCCTGCGATATCAGCCTGAGCCTGTTGCCGGAAGGGCGCAGCCGCCTGCATGTCGATCTCGATATGATCGCCGGCGATGCCATGAGCTTTCGCCTGTTGATGGAAGATCTGACGGCGTTTTATCACCAGTGCCCACCGTCCCCCTCCCATGACGCGCTACCGGCCTACTTCGACCACCTCGAACGGCGCGACGCCGACGAGGCGCTGCGCCAGCGGCGCGAACGCGGCCAGCGTTGGTGGCGTGAACGCCTGGCGCAGGTGCCCCCGGCGCCGCGCCTGCTGCGCACGCCGGACCGCTGCCGCAGCGATCGCCTGGCCGTACAGCTGAATGCGGAAGAAAGCCGCGCGCTGGAGAACGTCGCCAAACGGCACCACACCTCGCTCTCGACGCTGTTTTTAGCGCTGTTCGCCCTGGCCGTCGGCCAGGGTTGGAACATGACGCGCTTCCGGCTCAACGTGCCGCTGTTCCACCGCGAGAGTGAACGGGAGGACGCGCATCGCCTCATCGGCGATTTCTCCAACCTGGTGCTGCTCGGCGTGGAACTGAATCCGACGGAAAATCTGAGCGCCTTCTGCCGGCGCCTGATGACGCAGCTGGCGGAGTTGATCGAGCATGCGGATTACCCCGGTGTGAGCGTGATGCGCGATCTGTCGCGTCTGCACGGCAGCCTGCAGCCTTCGCCGGTGGTGTTTACCGCCGGTTTTGGCATCCGCGGCAAGACGCTGTTTTCCGAACGGGTCACCGACACCTTCGGCCGTCTCGGCTGGGTCATCTCTCAGGGGCCGCAGGTGGCGCTGGATGCGCAGGTCGCCCACGTCGACGACGGCATTCTGATCAACTGGGACGTGCGGCTGGATGCGTTCCCCGAGCAGGTGCTGCCTCGCCTGCTGGCCTGTTACCGGGCGCTGCTGCACCTGGCCGCGCGGCAAACGGCGGCGTTCGATCGCCCGCTGTCGCAGCTGCTGGCGCAATGCACGCCCGACGCGCTGGCGCAGCAAGCGCCGGTGCGCCTGGTGCTGCACCGGCTGCTGGCGCGAGTGGCCCCCGAGGCTAGCTTGCACGACCACGACGATATCCGCCGCTTGGCCTTGCCGGATGCCGGGGTGAACGCGCTGCTGACGGTGCTCAACAAGTATCTGGCGGCAGCGCTGACGGCGCAGGATCTGGCGGCGCACTCCTCCCCTGCGGCGCTGGCGGCGCTGATCTGCCAACGCTCGCCTGAGGCAGGAAGGCATGCGAAAACGCTGCTCGCCGCGCTGGCGCCGCAGCACTGAGATCGGTTTCCGGGCGCGCGACGCCCGGCTCGTTTTAATCGGTTAGCGACTATAGGGAAGTACCATGGAGACAGCATTAACCGCACTGCAGCAGGCCTATCTTCTGGGCCGCAGCGATCGATGGCCGCTCGGCGGCGTGGCGATGCACGACTTTCGCGAATACCGCGCCCGGCAGCTGGATGTACCGCGCCTTGAAGCGCGCCTGACCGAGCTGGTACAGCACTACCCGGCGTTGCGCACCTGCATCGATGTGCAGCGCGGCACGCAGCACGTACGACCGGAGGTGACGCTGCATTTGGATCGTCACGATCTGCGTGCCCTTGATGGCGAAGCGTCGCAGCGCCAGGTCGAACAGCTGCGCGAGCGATACTCCCACCAGCGCCACGATCCGAGCCAACCGCTGTGGCGCATCGCCGTGATCCAACGGGCCGAACAGCAGGATCCGACGGGATCGCCGTACGATACGCTGATCTTCACCAGCTTCGATGCGTTGATCCTCGACGGCCAGGGGATCTCCACCGTGATCGCTCGCCTGTTTGACGATCGCCCTCTGGCGCCGACCGCCGCTGCGCTGCCGCCCCCCGCCGCACCGGCGGCGCAGCGGCAGGCCGATGCCGCCTACTGGCGCGAAAAGCTTCAGGATGTCACCACCCCGTCGGCATTGCCGTGGCGCGCCCCGCTCGCCAATCTCACCTCGTCACACTATCGCCGCGCCAGCCTGACGCTGCCGCACGATACGATAAAACAACTCGGCCGTCTGGGATCGCCGCATGCGCTGCTGCGTAACAGCCTGCTGTCGGTGCTGATCCTCGATACGCTGGCCCACTGGACCACCGACGGCGAGCTGTGCGTCGGCGTGCCGGTGGCATTCCCCGCCGCCGACGGCGCCCTAGGCAACGCCTCCAGCTTCGTGGCGGTGCGCTATTCCCGTCACGGCGAAGATTTTATCCAGCGCGCGCAAGCCCTGCAGGACGACGTGCTCGGCGCGCTCGACCACCTGACGTTTTCCGGCGTCGATCTGGCGCGGCAGTTGCTCGGCCAAAGCCAGGGCGGCCCGGCGCTGCCGGTGATCCTGACCAATTGTCTGGGCTGGGAAACGCTGCCGGCCGAAGCGCCGGTACGCTTCCACGACGGCCTGACCCAAACGCCGCAGGTCGCCATCGACATTCGCCTGACGCTGGACAGCGAAAAAAACCTGCAGCTGTGCGTGGACTACGCCGAGCAGGCGCTGCATGGCGAGCAGGTAGAAGCCATGCTGGCGGCATTGCAGCGACGCATCCTGCACAGCTGCCAACGGGCCGACCTGGCGATCGCACCGCGGGACTTCATCGATCTGGCGCATTACCGTCACAACGACAGCGAAGCGAATTACGCACCTTATCCTTATCTGGCGCAGCTGGCCGAGCGGCTGTTTGGCGCACAAAACGGCGGCAACGCGCTGATCTGCGGTGAACAGACGCTGGCCTACCGCGAGCTGGGCCAGCGGATCGCCACGGCGATCGCCAACCTGCAGAGCCGCGGCGTGCAGACGGGCAACGTGGTGGCACTGTATCTGCCGCGCAGCCCGGAACAGATCATCCTCAGCCTCGCCTGCGCCCTGCAGGGCGTGATCTGGGTGCCTGTCGATATCAACTCGCCGCCGGAACGCACCGCCTACCTGCTGGAAAACTGCCGGCCGACGCTGGTGGTGCACGGCGGCGATCTGGAGACGCCGATCGGCGTGACGCCGGCGACCCTGCTGGCGCCGACGGATCGCGCGCCTGCGCTGCCGGATGAGCAGACGCTGGTTGAACGCAGCGCCAGCCTGGCCGCGAGCTACTACCTGTATACCTCCGGCACCACCGGTAAGCCCAAATGCGTGGTGCTCAACAACCGCGCCACCGCCAACGTCGTCCACCAGACCCAGCAGCGCTGGGCGGTCACCGCCGACGACGTCTTCATTTCCGTCACGCCGCCGCACCATGACATGTCGATGTTCGATCTGTTTGGTTCGCTGTGCGCCGGCGCCACGCTGGTGCTGCCGGCGCCGCATCAGGAAAAAGACGCCATCAGCTGGAACCAGTTGGTGGAAAAGCACCGGGTTAGCCTGTGGTGTTCGGTGCCCGCCATTCTGGAGATGCTGCTCACCTGCAAAACGGCCGACAGCCTGCGCTCGCTGCGCCTGGTGGCGCAAGGCGGCGACTATATCAAGCCGGCGACGGTGCAAACCCTGCGCACCTTGCGCCCGGATCTCGCGCTGTTCTCACTCGGCGGACCGACCGAAACCACCATCTGGAGCATCTGGCACCCGATCGCCCCGCAGGAGAGCGGCACCGTGCCTTACGGCCGCCCGCTGCCGGCCAACCGCTACTTCATCTGCCATGACGACGGCAGCCACTGCCCGGCCGGCGTGGTCGGCCGCATTCATACCGCCGGGGTGAACCTGGCGTTAGGCTATCTGGAACAGGGGGAGCTGAAGCAGCATGACTTCGTCACCCTCGAAGGGCCGGACGGGCAACCGCTGCGCGCTTTCCGCACCGGCGATCAGGGCTACTACCGAACGGACGGCAACATCATGTTCGCCACCCGGGTGAACGGCTATGTGAAGATCCGCGGCGTGCGCGTCTCGCTGCCGGAAATCGAAGACGTGCTGCGCCGCCATCCGGCGATCCTGGATATGGTGGTGGTGGATTACCCCAGCGGAGAGAACAACGAGGCGGCGCTCGGCGCCCTGTATCTGACCCGCGACGGCAAACCGCTGCCGCTGTCCGAGATCCGCGCCTTCGCCACCGGCTATCTGCCCTGTACCCATATTCCTACGCGCTTTATCCATGCCGAGGCGCTGCCGTTGTCCGCCAACGGTAAAACCGACCGCCATCGTATCCGCGCCGACCTGAGCCACCAGCAAACCGCACCGGCGTTGAACGCCTGCGCGGCCCCGCCGCCGAACGCACCGTTGGCCCGCAGCGCAGAGATCCTGACCATTTACTGGCAGGCGATCGGCGTGACGCCGCGCCCGGAATGGGGGGAAGAGACGGCGTTTATCGCCATGGGGCTGAAGCTACCGCATATCAAACAGGTAGCGGCACGCCTCAATGACGCTTTCGGCACCCGTCTGGTAAGCAGTTCGCTCCTGCCGTGCAAGAACGCGCGCGAAGTGGCGGCGTTGCTGGCCAGCTGAAACCACATCACTCGGGCGGGGTCATCCCCCGCCCGCATTTTATCAGGCGGGCAACGCCGTCAGGGCCGCCAGCGGTTGCTCCCAGGCCTCCCGCTGCAGCGCGCGCATCAGAAACTCTTGCAGCGCCTCGCCATAGTCCAGCGCATCCTCCGTCGGGAACTGCTCCAGATAGATATCGATATCCACCTGCAGATCGCGGGCGTCGGTGCGGCCGCGATAAGTCAGGTTAAAACCGTCGCCCGAGCCGCCGGCCAATACGCTGCGGGTGCCGCTACAGCCGGTAAAGCGGGGCGCATCGAAGGGTTGCACATTGATGAAGGGGGAAATAAAGAAGCGCGAACCTGGCTCCACGCCGCGATCGGCGGCCAGTTGACGCAGGCGGTAGCCGGCATGGCTGCGCAGCTCCCGCAGCAGCTGCGCCATCATCGTCAGAAAATCTCCCAGCGTCGCCGACGGGGGTGGCGACACCAGCAGCGGCAGAGTGTTGACCGCCAATGAAGGCACGTTGGTGGCGGCCTGCCCGCGGCGATTCATCGCCGGCATCCACATCGGCAGCGTATCGCCTTGCCGGGTGTCGCGCGGCATCACCTGAAACAGCCAGGCCGCCGACAGCGCCACCAGTAAGTCGGGCCAATTGATGCCGCTGCGCTCCGCCAGCTGCGCCAGTCGTTGCGATACCGCCGCCGGCAGCCGGTGGTGAGTGCTCAGACGCCGCACGCCATAGGCCTCACCACCCTTGCGCACCGTCGGCAGCGCCTGCGACAGCGGCAGGTAGGTTTGCCAAAAGCGCCGATCGCGCTCGCATCGCTCAGAATCAGCGTAGGCCAGCTCGGCCTGTTGAAAGGCGTCGAAGGTGCCCAGGGGCATACCCGCGCTGCCTTCACCCAGATAGTGCGCATATAACGCGGCGCAGCGGTGTTCAATCAAGGCCATGCCGAAGCCATCAACCAGAATATGGTGCGCACGCACGTACCAGAGGTAGCGCTCCGGCCCCAGCTTGAGCAGCCAGGCGGCGGCTAGCGGCTCGCTGTGCAGCGCCCGGCGCTGCGCGATATCTTCGCGCATCAGGTTTTGCGCCGCCTGCCAGGGATCGCCGTGCGTTTGCAGATCGATGCGTTGTAATGGCGGTATACGCTGTGGATCGTGCCGTAACGGCGGAGGAGCATCGCCACGCCGCTCACCAAAGCGCAGGGCAAACGCCTGCGTCTCGGCGAGGGTGGTGGCGATCGCCCGGCAGAGCGTCTCTTCCTCTACCGCACCGCACAGTTCGGTGCAGTGTGCGACGGTGGACAGGGTCTGCCCGGGGTGCAAGGTGTGTTCTTCCCAGAAATCAAGCTGCGCTGGCGCCAGCGGCAACCATTCAGAGGCCAAAGCGGTGTCCGACATGTTACCTACCTTTGATAAGCCCGAATAAAGACGCCGAACGGGCGTAACCCGCCGTTCAACGGCTTTTGCATGTCTCCATACATCATCAAATGAAAATGATAATAACATCTATTATCATTTCTATTAATTTGGTAACACTTTAGATTCTGTTAAGCGGGGATGCAAGTCACGCAGTAGGGACGGAGGAAAGAAAGTGACGGGTAGAAGGCTCATAAAAGCAAAACGCCCCGGCACAGCTGCCTGGGGCGTTTTAACGTCGGCGATGTTCGATGATTAGGCCTGATTGGCCGGCTTCACCTTCTGCGCCAGAAACTCCGTTTCGTAGGCCAGCGCCTTCTTGCGATCGAACTGGTGTTCCCACTTGGCGATCACCAGCACCGCCAGCGCGTTACCCACGACGTTCAGCGCGGTGCGCGCCATATCCAGGATACGGTCCACGCCGGCGATGAACGCCAGGCCTTCCAGCGGAATGCCGACGCTGCCCAGCGTAGCCAGCAGCACCACGAACGAGACGCCCGGCACGCCGGCAATCCCTTTCGAGGTGACCATCAGCGTCAGCACCAGCACGATCTCTTGCCCCAACGACAGCTCGATGCCGTACAGCTGGGCGATAAAGATAGCGGCGATGCTCTGGTACAGCGTCGAGCCATCCAGGTTAAAGGAGTAGCCGGTCGGCACCACGAAGCTGGTGATCGACTTGGGCGCGCCGTAAGCCTCCATCTTTTCGATGATGCGCGGCAGCACCGTTTCCGAGCTGGCGGTGGAATAAGCCAGGATCAGTTCGTCTTTCAGGATGCGGATCAGCGTCCAGATGCGCAGGTTGCACAGCCGGGCGACCGCCCCCAGCACCACCAGGGCGAAGAACGCGATGGCGAAGTATACCAGCACCACCAGCTTGGCCAGCGGCAGCAGCGAAGCGAAACCGAAGTTGGCTACCGTAACCGAAATCAGGCCAAACACCCCGATAGGCGCATAGCGCATGATCATGTGGGTGACTTTGAACATGCTTTCGGACACCGCCTTGAACACCTTCAGCAACGGCTCTTTGGTCTCTTTCGGCAACGACGACAGCCCCAGACCAAACAGCACCGAGAAGAAGATAATCGGCAGCATGTCGCCCTTGGCCATCGACGAGAAGACGTTCGACGGGATCAGCGACAGAATGGTCGCCACCAGACTGTGCGAACCGCTTTGCACCTGTTCGGTGGTTTTCTCATATTGCGAAATATCCACCGTGGTCAGCGTCGACATATCGATGCCGTGGCCAGGTTGGAATACGTTGGCCAACGTCAACCCCACCACGATGGCGATGGTGGTGATCACTTCGAAGTAAATAATGGTTTTCAATCCGATGCGGCCCAGCTTTTTCGCATCCCCCACGCCGGCAATACCGACGATCAGCGTGGAAATAACGATCGGCACCACAATCATCTTGATCAGGCGAATAAAGATATCACCCGCCGGGCTGAGAATATTGCTCACCAGCCACTCACGAGATTCGGTCTGGTTGTGCAACACTGCGCCAACAATAATACCCAGTACCAACGCGATCAGGATTTGCCAAGCCAGGCTAATTTTTACACTTTTCATACCCAAAAAGTCCTCAAAGACTCTTTTCACCGTACAAAGTCGCAACACGGCGAAAAGAATACTTAATCATTTATTACAGGCTTATGTTAATTCAGTGGAAGCGTTCACCGGCCCTGGGTGCAACGCAGTATAAATCTGTATCATCCGGGCGGCATGCTCTGCAAGCCTTGATTTGTCAGGGTTGAGCGCTGAATCGAATCACAAAAATTTCGCGTAACTATTTCAAACGGCATAATTGGTTGTTATTAAAAACATAATTTTTCATACAATGAAGTACATAACCGCGCCGACGACGTTTTTTTGAACACAATTGAAATGCGTTATTTTTCGCCCATTCTGCATATTTAGTCCGCATCAAATGTTTATATTTTGTTACTTAAAAGTCAAATAAATGAGAATTGGCCGAGTGACATGCTCCTCTATAAATGCAGAGCTACTTTATATTGCGATTAAAAAACGAACGATATTGCAGGCTGAATATCCTCGGGTATCTCCCGACCTTTCATCAGGAATTAAAGGTTAATAAAACGTTATTTCACGATATGCCGTCCATCGTTATATCGCGTTAATACCAACTTCGAATATTAATAGCGAAAAATAATCCAAAAAGATTTATAGCGCGAAATAACGCAGGCCTTTCCACCGACTTATTTGGCACGAGGAAAATAACTTTACCTTTGTTTATTCTTTTTTGTTCTTTAGATAAGGGTTTTTGGCTAAAAACACGGGTTTATGATGATTTAAACGCCAAAGAGATAGATACGTCCTGCAAATGCGACAGAACGATTACAAATCAATATCTTTGTTGCGTGATCTGCCGCGCAAAAAAGAAACAAAGAATCGTAGCAAACTATACTTAACCTTCAGTTGACATATTATTAACAACTTCAAGGAGAAAAGCTATGAGCCAACTGCATAAACACGCTATTCCTTCTGCAATTGCAGAACGCGCCCTGATTAATCCGGCACAATACCAACAGTATTATCAACAGTCGGTTCAAGACCCAGAGGCTTTCTGGGGTGAGCATGGCAAAATCCTGGACTGGATCAAACCCTATACCAAAGTCAAAAATACCTCGTTCGATCCCGGCCACGTCAGCATTCGTTGGTTTGAAGACGGCACGTTGAACCTGTCAGCCAACTGTTTGGACCGCCACCTGGCTGAGCGCGGCGACCAGACCGCCATTATCTGGGAAGGCGATGACCCGACCCAATCCAAGCACGTGACTTACAAACAGCTGCACCATGACGTCTGCCAGTTCGCCAACGTGCTGAAAAAGCTCGGCGTGAAAAAAGGCGACGTGGTGGCTATCTATATGCCGATGGTGCCGGAAGCGGCGGTCGCGATGCTGGCCTGCGCGCGCATCGGCGCCGTACATTCGGTGATCTTCGGCGGTTTCTCGCCGGAAGCGGTCGCCGGGCGCATTATCGACTCCAACGCCAAACTGGTCATCACCGCCGATGAAGGCCTGCGCGCCGGCCGCGCCGTACCGCTGAAAAAGAACGTCGACGATGCGCTGAAAAATCCCGGCGTGGTCAGCGTGGCCAACGTGGTGGTATTCCAGCGCACCGGGAAACCGGGTTACTGGCAGGAAGGGCGCGATCTGTGGTGGCATGAGCTGACTCAGGGCGTTTCCGCCGACTGCCCGCCGGAAGAAGTGAACGCCGAAGATCCGCTGTTTATCCTGTACACCTCCGGCTCGACCGGCAAGCCGAAAGGTGTGCTGCACACCACCGGCGGCTACCTGGTGTACGCCGCGATGACCTTTAAGTATGTGTTCGACTATCACGACGGCGACATTTACTGGTGTACCGCCGACGTGGGCTGGGTCACCGGCCACAGCTATCTGCTGTACGGCCCGCTGGCCTGCGGCGCCACCACGCTGATGTTCGAAGGCGTGCCTAACTATCCGGGCGTCAATCGCCTGTCGCAGGTGATCGACAAGCACCAGGTCAACATTCTGTATACCGCGCCGACCGCCATTCGCGCCCTGATGGCCGAAGGCGACAAGGCGATCGAGGGCACCCGACGCGATTCGCTGCGCATCATGGGCTCGGTCGGTGAACCGATCAACCCGGAAGCCTGGGAGTGGTATTACAACAAGATAGGCAACGCAAAGTGCCCGATCGTCGATACCTGGTGGCAAACCGAAACCGGCGGCTTCATGATTACCCCGCTGCCGGGCGCTACCGAGCTGAAGGCCGGTTCCGCCACGCGGCCTTTCTTCGGCGTGCAGCCGGCGCTGGTCGATAACGTCGGCACACCGCAGGAAGGCGCCTGCGAAGGCAACCTGGTGATCGTCGACTCCTGGCCGGGCCAGGCACGTACCCTGTTCGGCGATCATGACCGCTTCGAGCAAACCTACTTCTCGACCTTCAAAGGCATGTACTTCAGCGGTGACGGCGCTCGCCGCGACGAGGACGGTTACTACTGGATCACCGGACGCGTCGACGACGTGCTGAACGTCTCCGGCCACCGTCTGGGTACCGCCGAGATCGAGTCTGCGCTGGTATCGCACCCGAAAATCGCCGAAGCGGCAGTGGTCGGTATTCCTCACAACATCAAAGGCCAGGCGATCTACGCCTACATCACGCTGAACCACGGCGAAGAACCGACGCCGGAGCTCTATACCGAAGTGCGCAACTGGGTGCGCAAAGAGATAGGGCCGATCGCCACGCCGGACGTGCTGCACTGGACAGATTCGCTGCCCAAAACGCGCTCCGGCAAGATCATGCGGCGTATCCTGCGCAAAATTGCCGCCGGCGACACCAGCAACCTGGGGGACACCTCCACGCTGGCGGATCCGGCCGTAGTCGACAAGCTGTTGGAAGAAAAACAATCAATGAAAGTGCCGTCATAATTTACGCCGCTTCAGGCCGCTCATTCGGATAACGTGCCGTTGAGCGGCCCTGGCGCGGCGTACTCTCTCAATACCGACTGGAGACACTCTGATGAATGACACCATTTATCAAGGGATTGAAGAAAACCCGCGCTTTAAAGAGCTGGTGAGAAAACGCGGCCGGTTCGCCTGGCTGCTTTCACTGATTACGCTGGCGCTGTACGTCGGCTTTATTCTGTTGATCGCCTTCGATCCGCAATGGCTCGGCACGCCGATCGCTGCCGGATCGACCATCACCCGCGGGATCCCGGTCGGTGTCGGGCTGATCGTGATCTCTTTCGTCTTGACAGGGATCTACGTGTTTCGCGCCAACGGCGAGTTCGATCGCCTCACCGCAGAAATCCTGCGTGAGGTGAAACAATGAAGCGCTTATTGTCCACCGCCGCGCTGCTGTTGCTGCCCGGTCTGGCCTGCGCCGACGCCATCGGCGGCGAAGTGCATCGTCAACCGCTGAACATCCAGGCGATCGTGATGTTTATCCTGTTTGTCGGCGCCACCCTGTATATTACCTATTGGGCTTCCAAACGCACCCGTTCCCGCCAGGACTACTACACCGCGGGCGGGCGCATCACCGGCCTGCAAAACGGCCTGGCGATCGCCGGCGACTTCATGTCCGCCGCTTCGTTCCTCGGTATCTCCGCCCTGGTCTACACCTCCGGCTATGACGGCCTGATCTACTCCATCGGCTTCCTCATCGGCTGGCCGATCATTCTGTTCCTGATCGCGGAGCGCCTGCGCAACCTCGGCCGTTATACCTTTGCCGACGTCGCCTCTTACCGTCTGCAGCAGAAACCGATCCGCACCCTGTCGGCCTGCGGCTCGTTGGTGGTGGTGGCGCTGTATCTGATTGCGCAGATGGTCGGTGCCGGCAAGCTGATCCAGCTGCTGTTCGGGCTCAACTACCACGTGGCGGTGATCCTGGTCGGCATTTTGATGGTGCTGTATGTGCTGTTTGGCGGCATGTTGGCCACCACCTGGGTGCAAATCATCAAGGCGGTGCTGCTGCTGGCCGGCGCCAGCTTTATGGCGCTGATGGTGATGAAGTCGGTTAACTTCGACTTCAATACCCTGTTCGCCGAAGCGGTGAAGGTGCACCCGAAAGGCATCGCCATCATGAGCCCCGGCGGCCTGGTGTCCGATCCGATTTCCGCGCTGTCACTCGGCCTGGCGCTGATGTTCGGCACCGCCGGTTTGCCGCATATCCTGATGCGCTTCTTCACCGTGAGCGACGCCAAAGAAGCGCGCAAGAGCGTGTTCTACGCCACCGGTTTTATCGGTTACTTCTATATTCTGACCTTTATCATCGGCTTCGGCGCCATCTTGCTGGTCAGCGCTAATCCGGCGTTCAAAGACGCCACCGGCGCGCTGCTGGGCGGCACCAACATGGCGGCGGTGCACCTGGCCAATGCCGTTGGCGGCAACTTCTTCCTCGGCTTTATCTCGGCAGTGGCCTTTGCCACCATTCTGGCGGTCGTCGCGGGCCTGACGCTGGCCGGCGCCTCGGCCGTTTCCCATGACCTGTACGCCAGCGTGATGAAAAACGGCAAGGCAACCGAGCGCGACGAACTGAGAGTATCCAAGATCACCGTTGTGGTGCTAGGCATTGTCGCCATTGCCCTGGGGATTTTGTTCGAGAAGCAGAACATCGCCTTTATGGTCGGGTTGGCGTTCTCCATCGCCGCCAGCTGTAACTTCCCTATTATCATTCTGTCGATGTACTGGTCACGTTTGACTACCCGCGGCGCGATGATTGGCGGCTGGCTGGGCCTGTTGACGGCGGTGATTCTGATGATCCTCGGCCCGACGATCTGGGTGCAGATCCTAGGCCATGAAAAACCGATTTACCCGTATGAATACCCGGCGCTGTTCTCGATGATCGTGGCCTTTGTCGGTACCTGGCTATTCTCGATCACCGACAGTTCGCTGGCCGGGCAGCAGGAGCGGGAACGCTTCCGGGCTCAGTTTGTCCGTTCGCAGACCGGGCTGGGCATCTCTCAGGGCAGCTCGCATTGACCGAATAATAAGTGAAAAAAGCAAACACACCCTAATCAAAGGCCCTTCGGGGCCTTTTCTCTGGCTGTCTGTCGGAGAGACGCTGGGAAAAGCAGCGCAGCGTAGCTGCGCTTTTTTGCGTTTTACGCATAGCAAAAAGCCCTGAACGTCAGTTCAGGGCTTTCGGCTTGGTTTGATGCCTGGCAGTGTCCTACTCTCGCATGGGGAGACCCCACACTACCATCGGCGCTACGGCGTTTCACTTCTGAGTTCGGCATGGGGTCAGGTGGGACCACCGCGCTATTGCCGCCAGGCAAATTCTGTTTCATTCCAACCGCTTCACTCTCGTGTCGCCATCAGAACCAATCTCGGAACTTCGCTGAAAATCTCTCTAAAAACACCTTCGGTGTTGTAAGGTTAAGCCTCACGGATCATTAGTACTGGTTAGCTCAATGCATCGCTGCACTTACACACCCAGCCTATCAACGTCTTAGTCTTAAACGTTCCTTCAGGGGCCTTAAAGGCCCAGGGAAGACTCATCTTGAGGCAAGTTTCGCGCTTAGATGCTTTCAGCGCTTATCTTTTCCGCACTTAGCTACCGGGCAATGCCATTGGCATGACAACCCGAACACCAGTGGTGCGTTCACTCCGGTCCTCTCGTACTAGGAGCAACCCCTCTCAATCTTCCAACGCCCACGGCAGATAGGGACCGAACTGTCTCACGACGTTCTAAACCCAGCTCGCGTACCACTTTAAATGGCGAACAGCCATACCCTTGGGACCTACTTCAGCCCCAGGATGTGATGAGCCGACATCGAGGTGCCAAACACCGCCGTCGATATGAACTCTTGGGCGGTATCAGCCTGTTATCCCCGGAGTACCTTTTATCCGTTGAGCGATGGCCCTTCCATTCAGAACCACCGGATCACTAAGACCTACTTTCGTACCTGCTCGAGCCGTCACTCTCGCAGTCAAGCTAGCTTATGCCTTTGCACTAACCTCACGATGTCCGACCGTGATTAGCTAACCTTCGTGCTCCTCCGTTACTCTTTGGGAGGAGACCGCCCCAGTCAAACTACCCACCAGACACTGTCCTCACCCCGGATCACGGGGCCGAGTTAGAACATCAAACATTAAAGGGTGGTATTTCAAGGATGGCTCCACGCAGACTGGCGTCCACGCTTCAAAGCCTCCCACCTATCCTACACATCAAGGCTCAATGTTCAGTGTCAAGCTATAGTAAAGGTTCACGGGGTCTTTCCGTCTTGCCGCGGGTACACTGCATCTTCACAGCGAGTTCAATTTCACTGAGTCTCGGGTGGAGACAGCCTGGCCATCATTACGCCATTCGTGCAGGTCGGAACTTACCCGACAAGGAATTTCGCTACCTTAGGACCGTTATAGTTACGGCCGCCGTTTACTGGGGCTTCGATCAAGAGCTTCGCCTTGCGGCTGACCCCATCAATTAACCTTCCAGCACCGGGCAGGCGTCACACCGTATACGTCCACTTTCGTGTTTGCACAGTGCTGTGTTTTTATTAAACAGTTGCAGCCAGCTGGTATCTTCGACTGGCTTCAGCTCCATCCGCAAGGGACTTCACCTACATGCCAGCGTGCCTTCTCCCGAAGTTACGGCACCATTTTGCCTAGTTCCTTCACCCGAGTTCTCTCAAGCGCCTTGGTATTCTCTACCTGACCACCTGTGTCGGTTTGGGGTACGATTTAATGTTACCTGATGCTTAGAGGCTTTTCCTGGAAGCAGGGCATCAACTACTTCTGCACCGTAGTGCATCGTCATCACGCCTCAGGGTTAGTATGCAACCGGATTTACCAGGTCACACCCCCTACACGCTTAAACCGGGACAACCGTCGCCCGGCTAGCCTAGCCTTCTCCGTCCCCCCTTCGCAGTAACACCAAGTACAGGAATATTAACCTGTTTCCCATCGACTACGCTTTTCAGCCTCGCCTTAGGGGTCGACTCACCCTGCCCCGATTAACGTTGGACAGGAACCCTTGGTCTTCCGGCGAGCGGGCTTTTCACCCGCTTTATCGTTACTTATGTCAGCATTCGCACTTCTGATACCTCCAGCAACCCTCACAGGCCACCTTCAACGGCTTACAGAACGCTCCCCTACCCAACAACGCCTAAGCGTCGCTGCCGCAGCTTCGGTGCATGGTTTAGCCCCGTTACATCTTCCGCGCAGGCCGACTCGACCAGTGAGCTATTACGCTTTCTTTAAATGATGGCTGCTTCTAAGCCAACATCCTGGCTGTCTATGCCTTCCCACATCGTTTCCCACTTAACCATGACTTTGGGACCTTAGCTGGCGGTCTGGGTTGTTTCCCTCTTCACGACGGACGTTAGCACCCGCCGTGTGTCTCCCGTGATAACATTCTTCGGTATTCGGAGTTTGCATCGGTTTGGTAAGCCGGGATGGCCCCCTAGCCGAAACAGTGCTCTACCCCCGAAGATGAGTTCACGAGGCGCTACCTAAATAGCTTTCGGGGAGAACCAGCTATCTCCCGGTTTGATTGGCCTTTCACCCCCAGCCACAAGTCATCCGCTAATTTTTCAACATTAGTCGGTTCGGTCCTCCAGTTAGTGTTACCCAACCTTCAACCTGCCCATGGCTAGATCACCGGGTTTCGGGTCTATACCTTGCAACTATTCGCCCAGTTAAGACTCGGTTTCCCTACGGCTCCCCTATACGGTTAACCTTGCTACAAAATATAAGTCGCTGACCCATTATACAAAAGGTACGCAGTCACACCACGAAGGTGCTCCCACTGCTTGTACGTACACGGTTTCAGGTTCTATTTCACTCCCCTCGCCGGGGTTCTTTTCGCCTTTCCCTCACGGTACTGGTTCACTATCGGTCAGTCAGGAGTATTTAGCCTTGGAGGATGGTCCCCCCATATTCAGACAGGATGTCACGTGTCCCGCCCTACTCATCGAACTCACGACCTGTGCATTTTAGTGTACGGGGCTATCACCCTTTGCTGCGCGACTTTCCAGACGCTTCCACTAACACACAAGCCGATTCAGGTTCTGGGCTCCTCCCCGTTCGCTCGCCGCTACTGGGGGAATCTCGGTTGATTTCTTTTCCTCGGGGTACTTAGATGTTTCAGTTCCCCCGGTTCGCCTCATGCCACTATGTATTCATGACATGATAGTGTGTCGAAACACACTGGGTTTCCCCATTCGGGTATCGCCGGTTGTAACGGTTCATATCACCTTACCGACGCTTTTCGCAGATTAGCACGCCCTTCATCGCCTCTGACTGCCTAGGCATCCACCGTGTACGCTTAGTCACTTAACCTCACAACCCGAAGATGTTTCCATCGTTCGCGCTGCAAACATTTGAGAGACTCTATGACAGGTTACTCTTTATCCCAGTACTTCTACGGAGGGATAAATTTCAGCCGTCATGTTTCAATTTTCAGCTTGTTCCAGATTGTTAAAGAGCAAAATACTTCGCAGCATACTGTTTCCAATATACTCTGAAGTATTGAAATACCGGACTATATGGTGGAGCTAAGCGGGATCGAACCGCTGACCTCCTGCGTGCAAGGCAGGCGCTCTCCCAGCTGAGCTATAGCCCCATACAGTCACGTGCAGTACCTTTTCCACTTCGAAGAAGTGGTAGGCCTGAGTGGACTTGAACCACCGACCTCACCCTTATCAGGGGTGCGCTCTAACCACCTGAGCTACAAGCCTATAAAGGTATTTCTGCTCGTTACTTTCTATCAGACAATCTGTGTGAGCACGCCACTCGAACTAATATCTTTAGGTAAGGAGGTGATCCAACCGCAGGTTCCCCTACGGTTACCTTGTTACGACTTCACCCCAGTCATGAATCACAAAGTGGTAAGCGCCCTCCCGAAGGTTAAGCTACCTACTTCTTTTGCAACCCACTCCCATGGTGTGACGGGCGGTGTGTACAAGGCCCGGGAACGTATTCACCGTAGCATTCTGATCTACGATTACTAGCGATTCCGACTTCATGGAGTCGAGTTGCAGACTCCAATCCGGACTACGACATACTTTATGAGGTCCGCTTGCTCTCGCGAGGTCGCTTCTCTTTGTATATGCCATTGTAGCACGTGTGTAGCCCTACTCGTAAGGGCCATGATGACTTGACGTCATCCCCACCTTCCTCCAGTTTATCACTGGCAGTCTCCTTTGAGTTCCCGGCCGAACCGCTGGCAACAAAGGATAAGGGTTGCGCTCGTTGCGGGACTTAACCCAACATTTCACAACACGAGCTGACGACAGCCATGCAGCACCTGTCTCAGAGTTCCCGAAGGCACCAATCCATCTCTGGAAAGTTCTCTGGATGTCAAGAGTAGGTAAGGTTCTTCGCGTTGCATCGAATTAAACCACATGCTCCACCGCTTGTGCGGGCCCCCGTCAATTCATTTGAGTTTTAACCTTGCGGCCGTACTCCCCAGGCGGTCGATTTAACGCGTTAGCTCCGGAAGCCACGCCTCAAGGGCACAACCTCCAAATCGACATCGTTTACAGCGTGGACTACCAGGGTATCTAATCCTGTTTGCTCCCCACGCTTTCGCACCTGAGCGTCAGTCTTCGTCCAGGGGGCCGCCTTCGCCACCGGTATTCCTCCAGATCTCTACGCATTTCACCGCTACACCTGGAATTCTACCCCCCTCTACGAGACTCTAGCTTGCCAGTTTCAAATGCAGTTCCCAGGTTGAGCCCGGGGATTTCACATCTGACTTAACAAACCGCCTGCGTGCGCTTTACGCCCAGTAATTCCGATTAACGCTTGCACCCTCCGTATTACCGCGGCTGCTGGCACGGAGTTAGCCGGTGCTTCTTCTGCGAGTAACGTCAATTGATGAACGTATTAAGTTCACCACCTTCCTCCTCGCTGAAAGTGCTTTACAACCCGAAGGCCTTCTTCACACACGCGGCATGGCTGCATCAGGCTTGCGCCCATTGTGCAATATTCCCCACTGCTGCCTCCCGTAGGAGTCTGGACCGTGTCTCAGTTCCAGTGTGGCTGGTCATCCTCTCAGACCAGCTAGGGATCGTCGCCTAGGTGAGCCATTACCCCACCTACTAGCTAATCCCATCTGGGCACATCTGATGGCAAGAGGCCCGAAGGTCCCCCTCTTTGGTCTTGCGACGTTATGCGGTATTAGCTACCGTTTCCAGTAGTTATCCCCCTCCATCAGGCAGTTTCCCAGACATTACTCACCCGTCCGCCGCTCGTCACCCAGAGAGCAAGCTCTCCTGTGCTACCGCTCGACTTGCATGTGTTAAGCCTGCCGCCAGCGTTCAATCTGAGCCATGATCAAACTCTTCAATTAAAAGCTTGATTTGCTTCCACTCGAGAAGCGATGCTCAAAGATTTACTGCATGAATTTTACTTCAGTTAGTCACTCTTCAAGACTTGATATTTTTTTGCATCCGAAGATGCTGGATATCGTCTTGTGGAGTGCCCACACAGATTGTCTGATAAATTGTTAAAGAGCAGTGAGTTAGGCGCTTTCGCTTGCTAACTCGAGGTGGCGTATATTACGCTTTCCTCTTTCAGAGTCAACCCTAATTTTCAGGATTTTTTCTCTGCGACCCCCGGATACTCTGTGAAGTTGTTCACATGTTCCGTGTCGATGGAGGCGCATTATAGGGAGTTCCTCGCAGGCCGCAACAGGTATTTTCAGCAAAAACGATCGTTCGCTGCATTCCACAGCAAAACCCCGCCTTATACCCACTTGCACACAGTGTTATCCACAGATGCGATTTGTACGGAAAATTTACGAGCGCCACGCAAACGTTTTCGCTACAATTCCCCGCGACGAAACGATCCCCCTTTTATGGGGGCGTTACCTGAATATGTGCCTGACCCTCCCTTTATAAGGCAAAAACCCTTCCTTATAGAGAGAACGAGGTGGACATTCACGTAACGCTCTTTAATTGCGACTCAAAGCCAAGGGATAAAACCATGCAACAACCTCGTCCAATCCGCCGGGCCCTGCTCAGCGTGTCTGACAAAGCCGGTATCGTTGAATTCGCCGAAGCGCTTTCCCAGCGCGGCGTTGAACTGCTCTCCACCGGCGGCACCGCTCGCCTGCTGGCAGACGCCGGTCTGCCCGTTACCGAAGTTTCCGACTACACCGGCTTCCCGGAAATGATGGACGGACGAGTTAAGACCCTGCACCCGAAAGTTCACGGCGGTATCCTTGGCCGCCGCGGCCAGGACGACGCCGTCATGAATCAGCATGACATCAAGCCTATCGACATGGTGGTCGTCAATCTGTATCCGTTCGCCCAAACCGTGGCGCGCGCGGACTGCTCGCTGGAAGACGCGGTCGAGAATATCGATATCGGCGGCCCGACCATGGTGCGCTCCGCCGCCAAGAACCATAAAGACGTCGCCATCGTAGTGAAGAGCAGCGACTACGCCGCCATCATTACCGAGATGGACAACAACGACGGCTCGCTGCGCTATGCCACCCGCTTCGATCTCGCCATCAAGGCCTTCGAGCACACCGCCGCCTACGACAGCATGATCGCCAACTACTTCGGCGCGCTGGTGCCGGCGTACCACGGCGAGACCGAACAGCCGTCCGGCCGCTTCCCGCGTACCCTGAACCTCAACTACATCAAGAAGCAGGATATGCGCTACGGTGAGAACAGCCACCAGCAGGCCGCCTTCTATATAGAAGAAGAGGTAAAGGAAGCGTCCGTCGCGACCGCCGAGCAGCTGCAGGGCAAGGCGCTGTCTTATAACAACATCGCCGATACCGACGCCGCGCTGGAATGCGTGAAAGAGTTCGCCGAGCCGGCCTGCGTGATCGTCAAACACGCCAACCCTTGCGGCGTGGCGATCGGCGACGACATCCTGGCCGCTTACGAGCGCGCTTACCAAACCGACCCAACCTCCGCCTTCGGCGGCATCATCGCCTTTAACCGCGAGCTGGATGCCGCCACCGCGCAGGCGATCATCAGCCGCCAATTCGTGGAAGTGATCATCGCGCCAAACGTCACCCAGGAAGCACGCTCCCTGCTGGCCGCCAAGCAGAACGTGCGCGTGCTGGCCTGCGGTCAGTGGCAGCAACGCGTGGCGGGGCTGGACTTCAAGCGCGTCAACGGCGGCCTGCTGGTGCAGGATCGCGATCTGGGCATGGTGACCGCCGCCGATCTGCGTGTGGTATCCGAGCGCCAGCCGACCGAGCAGGAACTGCGCGACGCGCTGTTTTGCTGGAAAGTGGCCAAGTTCGTGAAATCCAACGCCATCGTTTATGCACGTGACAACATGACCATCGGCATAGGTGCCGGCCAGATGAGCCGCGTTTATTCCGCCAAGATCGCCGGCATCAAAGCAGGCGACGAAGGGCTGGAAGTGAAAGGGTCCGCCATGGCCTCCGACGCCTTCTTCCCGTTCCGCGACGGCATCGATGCCGCGGCGGCGGTCGGCATCACCTGCGTGATCCAGCCGGGCGGCTCGATCCGCGACGACGAAGTGATCGCGGCCGCCAACGAGCACGGCATCGCGATGCTCTTCACCGACATGCGTCACTTCCGCCATTAATTCCTTTTGCCGCGTGCGCTCCGGCGCACGCCATTCGTGGAGCCCCTGATGAACATTTTGATTATCGGCAACGGCGGGCGCGAACACGCGCTGGCCTGGAAAGCCGCCCAGTCTCCGCTGGCGGACAAAGTCTACGTTGCGCCGGGCAATGCCGGCACCGCGCTGGAAGCCAATCTGGAAAACGTGGCGATCGCCGCCACCGACATCCCTGCCCTGGTCGCTTTCGCCCAGAGCCATGACATCGGTCTGACCATCGTCGGGCCGGAAGCGCCGCTGGTGATCGGCGTGGTCGACGCCTTCCAGGCCGCCGGCCTGAAAATCTTCGGCCCGTCGCAGGCCGCCGCGCAGCTCGAAGGCTCCAAAGCCTTCACCAAGGATTTCCTGGCGCGCCACCGCATCCCGACCGCCGAATATGAAAACTTCACCGAGGTAGAGCCGGCACTGGCCTATGTGCGCCGCAAAGGCGCGCCGATCGTCATCAAGGCCGATGGCCTGGCGGCCGGTAAAGGCGTGATCGTCGCAATGACGCTGCAAGAAGCGGAAGAAGCCGTGTGTGACATGCTGGCCGGCAACGCCTTCGGCGACGCCGGTCATCGCATCGTCGTGGAAGAATTCCTCGACGGCGAAGAAGCCAGCTTCATCGTGATGGTCGACGGCGAGAACGTGGTGCCGATGGCCACCAGCCAGGACCACAAACGCGTCGGCGACGGCGATACCGGCCCGAACACCGGCGGCATGGGAGCCTACTCCCCGGCGCCGGTCGTGACCGACGAAATCCACCGGCGCGCCATGGACCAGGTGATCTGGCCGACGGTGCGCGGCATGGCGGCGGAAGGCAACACCTACGTCGGCTTCCTGTACGCCGGCCTGATGATCGCCGCCGATGGCCAACCGAAAGTGATCGAGTTCAACTGTCGTTTTGGCGATCCCGAAACCCAGCCCATCATGCTGCGCCTGCGTTCCGATCTGGTGGAGCTGTGCCTGGCGGGTGCCGAAGGCCGCCTGAACGAGAAGAGCTCTGACTGGGACGAACGCCCTGCGCTCGGCGTGGTGCTGGCGGCCGGCGGTTATCCGGGCGACTATCGCAACGGCGAGGTGATCCAGGGATTGCCGCAGCAGGAAAGCGCCGACGGCAAGGTCTTCCATGCCGGTACACGCCTGCAAGGCAATGACGTCGTCACCAGCGGCGGCCGCGTGCTGTGCGTAACCGCGCTGGGCGACACCGTGGCGCAGGCGCAGCAACGCGCCTACCAGCTGGCCGAAGGCATTGAGTGGCCGGGCAGCTTCTGTCGCAAAGACATCGGTTATCGCGCGATTGCGCGCGGCAAGTGATTTGACCGTATAAGGTCATGACGAGAGGCTCCGCAGCGCGGGGCCTTTTTTATAGCTGGTCTTCTTTCGGTTCCCAACTGCAGAAATCGTCGTTCGCCACCAGCAGCAGTTCGCTGCCTTCCGGCGCTTCCAGCCAGGCGACGCTCACCGGCCGGCTGCTGCTGCGGGCACGCTTCTCGATCCAGACGATGGAGGCGGCGTCCAGCCCCGGTTTCATGCGTTGGCCGTCGCAGGTTTGCACCTCGCCCTGCATCCAACGCCCCTGCAGCAATTTGACCTTGCCGGCGCGCAGTGCATTGCTCACTTCGAGGATCCGCCGCGCCTGATATTGGTACAGGGCGATTTCATCGCTGGTCAGCGGTTCGCGGCGTGTCGCCAGCTGGCGCTGCATAAAGCTCACCGTGCCGTCATCGGCAAAGCGCAGTTGAATAGAGTCCCGATCGCCGTCGGCGTCGTTACGTTTGATTTGGCGCAGCACGTCGCCCTGATAGGTGTACAGCGTGGTGATGGTACCCGGCCCCCGGTAGGGGCTATAGACGCTGACCAGCACCTGCGGGCGATGTTGCTCATCGTCTTTACGCCACAGGCGTATCACGCCCTGATCGGCCACAAAGCCGCTGGCGGTAAAGCTCGGAATATCGGAATGGAAACTGCAGGCGCTCAGACCGAGGGCGATGCCGGCGGCCATGAGCACCCGACGAGTAAACAAAAGGGGCGCCATCGCCCCTCTGTTTAATCTTTTCACCGAGGCGCGGTCTTATTTAACAGCGTCTTTCAGTGCTTTGCCAGAAACGAACGCAGGCACGTTGGCTGCTGCGATTTTGATTTCTTTGCCAGTCTGTGGGTTGCGGCCAGTGCGCTCGCTACGATGGTTTACTTTGAAAGTACCGAAGCCAACCAATTGTACTGCATCACCTTCTTTCAGAGACTCAGTAATAGCAGCCAGGGTGGATTCCAGAGCCAGTTTAGCTTGTGCTTTGGAAAGGTCAGCCTTGTCCGCGATTACATCAATCAGTTGAGTCTTGTTCATAAGTTATCCTTACAGTGTGTTTATCGTTTGCAAAGCATCGAGTGCGACGGATATGCCGATTGACAGCACTCTCCTGCATACACGCACCGATAGCCACTTTTTTTACGCCCCCCAAATGTAGACCAGACAGGGTGCGGATGTGAAGCCTTAAGGCATGACAAATCAGGCGTTAAATCACGTTTTGTTGCCTTATTGCGCTAAATTTATCCCGATGTTGCTGACACCCGCCTCTCGCAGGTCGGATCGCAGCCCCTTGATCAGGTCTATATCGCGCTCTTCACAGGCGTCCAACAGGCGGAAAATTTCCCATTGAATGTCCCATTCTTCCTCTACCGCAGGCAAACTTCCCAACTCTTCGTCGGTCATTTCCTTACCGGCTTGAGTCATTTCCAACATCGCCACGGTGCGAATCGATGTTTCGCTGATGGCGATGGCGTGCTCCAGCGTCTCCCCGCCGAGCCGCGAATGGATCAGTTCCCCTAATGCGATACAGGCATCAATTGCCGGGTAAACGCCGTAAAGATCGTAATCTTCCGCCGACGGAATCGCCTCTTCCAACTTCTCGAGCTGGCTGTCGAAGTTGACCTTGGCGTCCTTCACCACCAGCGTTTCCCACACCAAATCCAGAATGCGGCGATAAACCGCCGGATCGCCGAACTCGGTCTGTTTGCAGAACATCTGGTAATTCGGGTACATACGCTCGCACAAACTGGCCATAAAGGTCAAATGTTGCCAAGCCTCGTGCCGTTCCAGACGTAAATGAATCGGGTTACGTAGCATGCTTTACTCTCTTACGCGTTATCTGCGGCGCAGTGTACCCGAAATCGCTCATGGCGACACCTCCGGATGCTGCTGCAACCAACGCTGAAACGCCGGGCGCCGCGACGCGATGGCGTCGGCCCAGCGGGTCGGCTCCGGTAAACGGTAGCCCGCCATGCAGCGTTGCACCCACGCCAGCGCGCTGTCGGCGCTCACGCGATGGCCGGTAGAGATGAACAGCGGGTTGCAACGCGCCTTGCTGCGCCACACCCAGCCCAGCTGTTCACCCTTGTCTTCCAACGGCGTCAGCGCGCCGACGGCGGCGTCCAGCGGCGCAAATTTGCCGCACAGGCGCTTCTTGGCCACGCCGATGGTCGGCACATCGACCAGCAGGCCGAAATGGCTGGCGACGCCGAGACGCCGCGGATGCGAAATGCCGTGCCCATCGACGAAGATCAGCCCCGGTTTCTGCTGCAGCTGCGCCCAGGCGGCCAACAGCGCCGGGTATTCGCGAAACGACAGGAAGCCCGGGATATAGGGCATGACGGTGGCGATGCGCGCCACCTGATACTCCACCAGCTCCAGCGACGGATAGCGCAGGATGGCGATGGCGGCGCGCGTCACCGCCCCTTCTTGCTCGAAGCCCACGTCGGCGCCGGCGATGAAGGCCGGCGGTTCGGCCGGCAGATCGTCGTAGCGAATGACTTCAGCCGCGCGCCGCAGCTGTTCGGCGCGCAGGGCCGCCATATCGGTCACATCAGATCCTTAACGGTGGTATTTTGCCGAGTGCGCGTGTACCGCCTCGACGAAGGCGCCGGCGTGCTCCGGCGGCACATCCTGATGGATGCCGTGGCCCAGGTTGAACACATGGCCGTTGCCGTGGCCGAAACCGGCCAGAATGGTCTCCACTTCTTCCGCGATGCGCGCCGGGGAGGCATAAAGCATCGACGGATCCATATTGCCCTGCAGCGCCACTTTGTCGCCCACGCGCCGACGTGCGTCGGCGATGTCGGTGGTCCAATCCAGCCCCAGCGCATCGCAGCCGGTGGCGGCCATCGCCTCCAGCCACTGCCCGCCGCCTTTGGTGAACAGCGTCACCGGCACGCGGCGGCCGTCGTTTTCACGCAGCAGCCCGTCGACGATCTTGTGCATGTAGTGCAAAGAGAACTCGCGGTAATCGCGCCCGGTCAGCACGCCGCCCCAGGTGTCGAACACCATCACCGACTGCGCACCGGCTTTGATCTGGGCATTGAGGTACAGGATCACGCTGTCCGCCAGCTTGTCCAGCAACAGGTGCAGCGTGGCCGGTTCGGCATACATCATCTTCTTCAGCTTGGTGAAGGCCTTGCTGCTGCCGCCTTCGACCATATAAGTCGCCAGCGTCCACGGGCTGCCGGAGAAGCCGATCAGCGGCACTTCGCCCTTCAGCTCGCGGCGAATGGTGCGCACTGCGTTCATCACATAGCCCAGCTCCACTTCCGGATCGAACACCGGCAGCCTATCGACGTCGGCGCGGCAGGTAACGGGAGAGCTGAAACGCGGGCCTTCGCCGGCTTCAAAGTACAGGCCGAGCCCCATGGCGTCGGGAATGGTGAGAATGTCGGAGAACAGGATGGCGGCGTCCAGCGCATAGCGGCGCAGCGGCTGCAGCGTGACCTCGCAGGCCAGCTCCGCGTTCTTGCACAGCGACATGAAATCACCGGCCTGGGCGCGGGTCGCCTTGTACTCCGGTAAATAACGACCGGCCTGGCGCATCATCCATACGGGGGTCACATCCACCGGCTGGCGCAACAGCGCGCGCAGGTAGCGATCGTTCTTCAACTCAGTCATTTATGGGGCTCCCTTAATAATCTGCCGGCCATTGTACATTATTCTGCCCGGCACAGCGCCACGGTGTCCTCAATCAACCGGCGCGCCACGGTGCCGGGCGGCGGCAACAGCGGCAATTGGTCGTAGCGATACCAGCCGGCGTTGAGCAGCTCCTTGGGATCGTGACGAATGTCACCCTGATGGTAATCGGCCATAAAGGCCATCATCAGCGAGTGCGGGAACGGCCAGGGTTGTGAAGTGACGTAGCGCAGGTTCTTGATTTCGATATTGCTCTCTTCCATCACTTCACGCGCCACCGCCTGTTCCAGCGTTTCGCCCACTTCGACGAAGCCGGCCAGCACCGTGTGGATGCCACCGCGATGACGCACGTGTTGCGCCAGCAGGATCTGATCCTCGCGCCGAATGGCGACGATTACGCAGGGTGCAATCTGCGGATAGTACCGCTCTTTGCAGTGGCCGCACAGGCAGGCGCTTTCGGAGCGACTGAGGTGCATCTCATGGCCGCAGTAGCCGCAGTAGCGATGGGAACGGTAGAAATCCGCCAGCTGCACGCCGCGCCCGGCAAGCTGGAACAGACCGCGATCCTGATCCAACAGCTGACGCACCGAGCCCATCTCCCGCGGCATCGCCTGGCGCACCAGCCAGACCGGCGCGCCCTCCCATTCACCGATGGTGCGCGCCATGTGGCCCCGCAGCCCAAGAGCGGCGGCAGTCCCCGACGGCAATTCACCGTTCGGTAACCAAAGTTTGCTTTCATGGCTGACAATCCACCAGCCGTTTTCATTGCCCGTTAATGCAAGTTCCATATCGTTGTTGCACAACCTCAGCTTCACTGGCACTCTACGAATCGGCTTTGTTATATTTTAATAACTTACCGGTTACTTTTATTACTTACACGGAGTCAAACATGCTCAACCGTTTGGAAAGGCTGACTCAGCGCGTTGGCGGTAGTAATGAATTAGTTGATCAATGGCTTCAGGCCCGCAAACAGTTGCTGGTCGCCTACTGCACGCTGGTAGGCCTCAAACCGAATAAAGAAAAGCATACGCCGCTGAATGAAAAAGCGCTGGAGAACTTTTGCCACAACCTGGTGGATTACCTCTCCGCAGGGCATTTTCATATCTATGACAGAATTATCAAACAAGTGGAAGGCGCAGCCAGTCCGAAAATGTCGCTGGCGGTGAACATCTACCCCAAGCTGTGGGCCAATACCGAACAGATCATGGCGTTCCACGATCGCTATACCGAAGTGGATATCGATCAGGAGGTTTGTCTGGAATTCCACCAGGCCTTGTCGGATATCGGCGAAACGCTGGCGGCGCGCTTTGCGCTGGAAGATAAGCTGATCCAGTTGGAGGCGGAAGCCGCACAGCAACCGCTGCCGGACCAGACGCTGGATCCGGCGCGTTAAAATTTTATAGTTTTTTTTCTTATCCCTCCTATACTGGGGGGCATCTTGTCGGAGTGCCTAGCGCCTGATTTGTTCATCGAATCAGCCAGGCTGAGACCGTTAATTCGGGATCCGCGGAACCTGATCGGGTTAATACCCGCGAAGGGAACAAGAGTAATCTATCGCCACAGGCACGGCCTTCCCCTTGTGGGCGCCCTGCCTGATCGGCCACCATCATTACTCCCTCCGAGCTCCAGACAAGCAACTTTCCCAACCCAACACACTGGTAGGAACTTGCTATGTCTAACGTTAATCCACCGCGCGCCCGTAAAGCGCAACGCGAAGCCGCCCAGCAGTTTATCGACACCCTGCAAGGCATGGCTTTCCCGAACTCACGCCGCATCTATCTGCAAGGCTCGCGCAGCGATATCCAGGTGCCGATGCGCGAAATTCAGCTCAGCCCGACCCTGCTTGGCGGCAGCAAAGACCACCCGCAGTATGAACCCAACGAGGCGATCCCGGTGTATGACACCGCCGGCCCCTACGGCGATCCGCAGGCCGAGCTCGACGTACACGCCGGCCTGGCCAAGCTGCGCGCCGACTGGATCGACGCGCGCGGCGATACCGCCACCCTCAGCGGCGCCAGCTCCGGCTTCACCCAACAGCGGCTGGCGGACGAGGGGCTGGATCACCTGCGCTTCGAGCATCTGCCGCTGCCGCGCAGGGCGCTGCCGGGCAAGTGCGTGACCCAGCTGCACTATGCCCGCGCCGGTATCGTCACCCCGGAGATGGAGTTCATCGCCATCCGTGAAAACATGGGGCGCGAGCGCATTCGCGGCGAGGTATTGCGCCACCAGCATCCGGGCCAGAGCTGGGGCGCCAACCTGCCGGACAACATCACGCCGGAGTTCGTGCGTCAGGAAGTGGCCGCCGGCCGCGCCATCATTCCCGCCAACATCAACCATCCGGAGGCGGAGCCGATGATCATCGGCCGCAATTTCCTGGTGAAGGTGAACGCCAATATCGGCAACTCGGCGGTCACGTCGTCGATCGAAGAAGAGGTGGAGAAGCTGGTGTGGTCCACCCGCTGGGGCGCGGACACCGTGATGGATCTCTCCACCGGTCGCTATATTCACGAAACCCGCGAGTGGATCCTGCGCAACAGCCCGGTGCCCATCGGCACCGTGCCGATCTACCAGGCACTCGAGAAGGTCAACGGCGTGGCGGAAAACCTCACCTGGGCGATGTTCCGCGATACGCTGCTGGAACAGGCGGAGCAAGGGGTCGACTACTTCACCATCCACGCCGGCGTGCTGCTGCGCTACGTGCCGATGACCGCCAAACGCCTGACCGGCATCGTGTCGCGCGGTGGCTCGATCATGGCCAAATGGTGTCTGTCGCACCATCAGGAAAACTTCCTCTATCAGCATTTCCGTGAAATCTGTGAGATCTGCGCCGCCTACGACGTTTCGCTGTCGCTCGGCGACGGCCTGCGCCCCGGCTCGATTCAGGACGCCAACGACGAAGCCCAGTTCGCCGAGCTGCATACGCTGGGCGAGCTGACCAAAATCGCCTGGGAATACGACGTGCAGGTGATGATCGAAGGCCCGGGCCACGTGCCGATGCAGATGATCCGCCGCAACATGACCGAAGAGCTGGAACACTGCCACGAAGCGCCGTTCTACACCCTCGGCCCGCTGACCACCGATATCGCCCCGGGCTATGACCATTTCACCTCCGGCATCGGCGCGGCAATGATCGGCTGGTTCGGCTGCGCCATGCTGTGTTACGTCACGCCGAAAGAGCACCTCGGCCTGCCGAACAAAGAGGACGTCAAACAGGGCCTGATCACCTACAAGATCGCCGCTCACGCCGCCGATCTGGCCAAAGGCCATCCGGGCGCGCAGATCCGCGATAACGCCATGTCCAAGGCGCGTTTCGAATTCCGCTGGGAAGATCAGTTCAATCTGGCGCTCGATCCGGCCACCGCGCGCGCCTATCACGACGAAACCCTGCCGCAGGAATCCGGCAAGGTCGCCCACTTCTGCTCGATGTGCGGGCCGAAATTCTGCTCGATGAAAATTTCGCAGGAGGTGCGCGACTACGCCGCCGCCCAGGAAGCCGCCAAGCCGATCGAAGTACAGCTGACCGGCATGGAGAAAATGTCCGCCGAGTTCCGCGCCCGCGGCAGCGAGCTGTATCACAGCGCCGGCACCCTGCAAGAGGAGACAAGCAATGACTGATATCACGACCCCCTTCCCGGCTACGCCCCACAAGCTGGGGCTTTACCCGGTCGTCGACAGCGTGGCGTGGATCGCTCGCCTACTGGAGGCCGGCGTCACCACGATCCAGCTGCGCATCAAGGATCTGCCTGACGAGCAGGTCGAAGAGGATATCGCCGCCGCCATCGCGCTGGGCCAGCGTTATCAGGCGCGGCTGTTCATCAACGACTACTGGCGGCTGGCGATCAAACACGGCGCCTACGGCGTACATCTGGGCCAGGAAGATCTCGATACCACCGATCTGGCGGCCATCCACCGCGCCGGGCTGCGGCTGGGCGTATCCACCCATGACGACGCCGAGCTGGCGCGCGCGCTGGCGGTGAAACCGTCCTACATCGCGCTGGGGCACATCTTCCCTACCCAGACCAAAGACATGCCTTCGGCGCCACAGGGGCTGACGGAGTTGAAGCGCCATATCGCCGATTTGGCGGATTACCCGACGGTAGCGATCGGCGGGATCAGCATCGATCGCGTACCGGCGGTGCTGGCGTGCGGCGTCGGCAGCGTGGCGGTGGTCAGCGCCATCACCCAGGCGCCGGACTGGCGCGCGGCGACGGCCGAGCTGCTGCGGCTGATCGAAGGCGAGGATCCGAACGATGCTTAACGATCAGGAATTCCTGCGCTACAGCCGTCAGCTGCTGCTGGAGGACGTCGGCCCGGAAGGCCAGGAGAAACTCAAGCGCGCCACGGTGCTGATCGTCGGTTTAGGCGGGCTCGGTTCCCCGGCTTCGCTGTATCTGGCCGCCGCCGGCGTCGGCACGCTGCTGCTGGCCGACGACGACCAGCTGCACGTCACCAACCTGCAGCGGCAAATTCTCTACCGCAGCGCCGATACCGCCACCGGCAAGGCGGCGCTGGCGCAACGCCACCTGCAGGCATTGAACCCGTTGGTAGAATCCATCCCGCTGGCGCAGCGGCTGCAGGGGCAAGCGCTGCGCGACGCAGTCGCCCGCGCCGACCTGGTGCTGGATTGCTGCGACAATATGGCGACCCGCCATGAGGTCAATGCCGCCTGCATCGCCGCCGCCAAACCGCTGATCAGCGGCAGCGCGGTCGGCTTCAGCGGCCAGCTGCTGGTGCTCGAGCCGCCCTATGCGCATGGCTGCTACGCCTGCCTGTACCCGGAACAGGAAGAGCCGCAACGCAACTGCCGCACCGCCGGGGTGCTCGGCCCGGTGGTGGGCGTGATCGGCACTCTGCAAGCGCTGGAAGCCATCAAAATGCTGGCCGGCATGCCTTCCTCTCTCAGCGGTAAACTGCGGTTGTTCGACGGCAAGCAGCAGAGCTGGAGCACGCTGCAACTGAGCCAGGCCCGCACCTGCCCGGTATGCGGAGGCGCGGCATGAAGATCCGACTGAACGATCAACCGCTGGAGCTGGCGCAGCCGCTCAGCGTCGCCGCCCTGCTGACCCAGCTGGAACGCCACCAGCCGGGCACCGCGCTGGCGATCAACCAAACCATCATCCCACGCGCCGACTGGGCCGACCATCAGGTGCAGGACGGTGACGACATTTTGCTGTTTCAAGCGATCGCCGGAGGCTGACATGCTGAAAATCGCCGATACCACTTTTACCTCGCGCCTGTTCACCGGCACCGGCAAGTTCGCCACCCCGGCGCTGATGTTGGAGGCGCTGGCAGCCTCCGGCTCACAGCTGGTGACCATGGCCATGAAGCGCGTCGATCTGCGCGGCGGCAACGACGCCATTTTGGCGCCGCTGCAGCAGTTGGGCGTCAGGCTGTTGCCCAATACCTCCGGTGCCAAAACCGCCGCCGAAGCGGTGTTCGCCGCCCGACTGGCGCGCGAAGCGCTCGGCACCCACTGGGTGAAGCTGGAGATCCATCCCGATGTGAAATACCTGCTGCCGGATCCGATAGAAACGCTGAAGGCGGCGGAAACGCTGGTGAAAGACGGTTTTGTGGTGCTGCCCTACTGCGGCGCCGATCCGGTGCTGTGCAAACGGCTGGAAGAGGTGGGCTGTGCGGCGGTGATGCCGCTCGGCGCCCCTATCGGCTCCAACCGCGGTCTGCGCACCCGCGACTTCCTCGAGATCATCATCGAACAGGCCAAGGTGCCGGTGGTGGTCGATGCCGGCATCGGCGCGCCGAGCCACGCGCTGGAAGCGATGGAGCTGGGCGCCGACGCGGTGCTGGTGAATACCGCCATCGCCGTGGCACGCGATCCGGTAGGAATGGCACGGGCGTTTCGCCTGGCGCTGGAAGCCGGCGAGCTGGCGCGCAGCGCCGGATTAGGCTCAAGCCAGCGCAGTGCGGCCGCCTCCAGCCCGCTGACCGTCTTCCTCAGCCAGCCAGAGGAGGCACAGTGATGGCCGACGATTTCAGTAGCCGCTGGCAACAGCTGGATTGGGACGATATTACGCTGCGCATCAACGGCAAAACCGCACGCGACGTGGAACGCGCATTGAATGCCGACAAGCTGACGCGCGACGACTTTATGGCACTGATCTCCCCCGCCGCCGCGCCGTATCTGGAACCGCTGGCGCAGCGCGCGCAGCAGCTGACCCGTCAGCGCTTCGGCAACGTCGTCAGCTTCTATGTGCCGCTGTACCTCTCTAACCTGTGCGCCAACGACTGCACCTACTGCGGCTTTTCAATGAGCAACCGCATCAAGCGTAAAACGCTCGATGCGGCGGAGATCGCACGCGAGTGCGAAGCCATCAAGGCGCTGGGGTTCGAACACCTGTTGCTGGTCACCGGCGAGCATCAGACCAAGGTCGGCATGGACTATTTCCGTCAGCACATTCCGGCGATCCGCCGCCACTTCAGCTCGCTGATGATGGAAGTGCAGCCGCTGGCGCAGGACGAGTACGCCGAACTGAAAACGCTGGGCCTGGACGGCGTGCTGGTGTATCAGGAAACCTACCATCCGGCCACCTATCTGCAGCACCACCTGCGCGGCCAGAAGCAGGATTTCCATTGGCGCCTGGCCACGCCGGATCGCCTGGGGCGCGCCGGGATCGACAAGATCGGCCTCGGCGCGTTGATCGGCCTGTCCAACAGCTGGCGCACCGACTGTTACCTGCTGGCGGAACATCTGTTCTACCTGCAGCAAACCTACTGGCAGAGCCGCTACTCGATCTCGTTCCCGCGTCTGCGCCCCTGCGCCGGCGGTATTGAACCGGCGTCGATCATGAGCGAGCCCCAGCTGGTGCAGCTGATCTGCGCCTTCCGGCTGTTCGCGCCGGACGTTGAGCTGTCGCTGTCTACGCGTGAGTCGCCGTACTTCCGCGATCACATGATCCCGGTGGCGATCAACAGCGTCAGCGCCGGATCCAAGACGCAGCCCGGCGGCTATGCCGACGACGTACCGCCGGAATTGGAACAGTTCGAGCCGCACGACGGCCGCACGCCGCAGCAGGTCGCCGAGGCCATCAGCAATGCCGGGCTGCAGCCGGTGTGGAAAGACTGGGACGATTATCTGGGACGCAGCGCGCAATAAACGGCAACGTTTACCGCCGCGTGAAGAAAACGCTGGAACGGCCACGCAATGCCGAACGGTGGCGCTGGCGCCGGCAGGCCCGCCGGCTATAGTGACCTTGCCGGCCGCCAAACCCGGCGCCGGCCGGGGCCGTCTCCCTCTCGATGGCCCCGCCTTATCCCATCCCGGATCGCGCCGGAGATTCTCTTGCGCGACGCCGGGCCCTCGTCCGCGGCAACGCGCATGTCGCGTATCACGGCTTGTAAAAGCGTACGGGCAGGTTGTCTTGTCGGCTAATGGGCAGTCAGAAAGATGGTCTAGTTGCGTTCGGTATTCACGCAGGAGTGATATTCATAGGGCGCTGTTACGGCAGAAAAGTGAGGAACGGGGAAAAAGAAGATACAGCGACGAAGAGAGGTTCGAATGGTCATCCCCGGTACTGCCAATGGCCCTGGTGTTGGCCGCAGAGCTTTTTTGCCGCCTGCTCCCTGCTTACGGACAAGAGCAGGCGGTTTATTTTGTGAGACTGGCACCCCCCCAGGACGCGAATCACACAGTATGTGCGCTAATTAACCATACAAACGATTAAATGTGAATGTCTTTTGAGTGTTTTTTTATTTGTTATCGAGTGTGTTATGAGTTTGCCAAGGAAAATCAAACTGATATCGCCGCAACCGCCGGGGCATCATCTATAATCCAGCACGGGTCCTCGCGCAGGTTTTCAGCGCTCGCGGTCAACATCAAAAAAAGCCAAGGTTGTCATGAAGAAAACGCCAAATTACATCGATGCAATCAGCGCGTTGCTCACTCTGAAAGGAGTTGGCGACAGAAAACATGCCTCCACGATGGCCAACATACTGAACCTTCAGTACAACAGCGCCAAACAGAAACTGGATGGCAAAAGGGGCATCACCCTCGATGAAGTCAAAAAGGTTTTCCAGTACTTCAACGAGCCCTTCGCCGGCCAAAGGACGCATAACGGCGTCTTTATCATGAACAGCATTCACAAGCGCTGCAGCATTGAAGTCGACGAGTGCCCAGTCACGCAAGCGGACAACGACGAAACCTACGCCTACAAAAAAGACGATCTTTTCATCATCAACACCAATCGGGAACATGCCGCCGAGGCTCCGCTGTACAAAGTCAACAAGATAGACTTTCTGCCGGCGCCGCGTATCGCGATCCTGGACAATGACGGCGATATTCTCGAACTGTTAAAGAAGATCGCCAGCCGATACGGCATCGAGACTGAGACCTTTCAGACGGCGGACGCCATGCTGGCCGCGCTGGAACAGCAGTCCTTTGAGGCGTTTATTCTGGACTGGCTGTTGGACTTCGGCGAGACCTCCGAACGCGTCGTGAAGAAAATTAAAGACGCCCTCGATCCGCACGCCCGCATCATTATTCTGACCGGCCAGCTGAATCACTACGAGAAAAACATCGGCGATATGATCCTGCACTATGACGTACACCTGGTGGAAAAACCGACCAAGCCGCTGATTATCTCCTCGCTGCTGCTGTCGAACCTATTCTTTAATTAGTTTGACCGGGATGCGGATCAAAAACGATGAGCCCACCCCTTCGACGGATTTGGCTCTAATGGCACCTTTCATCGTCGTGACGTAATTTTTGATAATGGTCAGCCCCAGCCCCAACCCCTGCCGCGTTTCCCTTTCCACCCCCTGATTGAACGCCTTATATAACCGATCCAGGTTATCGACGTTAAACCCGATGCCGGTGTCTTTTACCCGCAAATACAGATTACCGTGACACACCTTCACATTGAGGGCGATCACGCCGTGGTGGGTAAATTTGTCCGCGTTGCTGAGCAGGTTGGCCAATATTCGGTAGAGCTTGTATTTATCAGAACCAATCAGGCCGGCATAAGACGAACGGTGAATCATGAGGCGATTGCCGCGCCCGGCGCCGATGCCGGTTACGGCATCGTCCACCACCTCATTCAGCCGGAAGGTGGAAATATTGATTTTGACTTCCCCCATCTCAAGCCGTGAATAATCCATCACCTCGCGCGTTTGTTCGGCGATCTTATTACCGTGATAGGAGATCAGGCGGGCTTCTTTTTTCAACTCTTCCTGCGCCAGCTCGTGCTCCATGATATCCGCGGCAATGACGATGGCCTGGGTCGAACCGGCGATCTCGTGGTAAATGGAAGAGATAAAGATGTTCTTGTTCTTGATAATCTCTTTCAACGAGAAGGCATTTCTCAGCACCAGGAACATCATCAGGAATACCAAAATCAGCGAAAAGAGGGCGAACATCTCGGCTTTACTCGAGTTGTCCTGGATGATGCCTTTCACTTCGGTAAAGTTTTTAATCTGTATCCGATAAATAATTTCCTGGATATCGACCAGCGTGCCCTCGATATCATCCATATAAGAGAGAATGTCCGCCTTATTTCTCTGCCCCACCAGCAAACCGGCGGAGAGCTCATCCAACGTGCGGTACTGCTGCTTCAGCAGCGCGACATTCTTGATGAACTCGTCGTCGTAATAAAAAGAGTCGCTGAAGGTCGAACGGCTCTCCAGGATCTGAATCTTCGAGTAGAAGATTTTCTTTTTGATCTGGAAGGCGTCGTAGTCGTTGTTTTTACTGAGCAGCAGCGCGGTTTTGGTCCTTTCAAACGCCAGAAAGAGGATCTCGGCCACCGAGTAGTTGTCCAGATTGGGCTCGATCTGCTTATAGCGTTCTTTTACGCCGCCGAAGTTAATAGCAATCAACAAAATCAATAAGGAAAAGATGGCAACCAACGCGATAAGAGTACCGATCAGTTTTTTGCTCATCTTATTTCAGATCCAACCGTTTAACTTGCCAGACGGTTTTCGCATTCACATCCAGGTTATTCAGCTCGGCGTAGCCATCGCGCGGATAAATAATGGCGAACGGCCCCAGTTCCCCAACGTCGATCGGCTTGCCGCCGCGCTGGTAGGCGACGATCACGCGGTATTTAATCATCTCATCGATCGGCATCGAATAGGAGTAATCATCCCAGGCGAAGGCGCGCACCGACTGGCCTTTCAGGTGATAGGCTTTCACCAGCTCCGCAAACTCAACGCCGGTGAACGTATCTTCCGGGGTGAAATTGGTCGAGGTTTTAATCGTATGCCGCGGCATCGCTTCCAGCATCTGCCGAGTTATCTTGATCTTCTCGCCGTCGAGCGGTTTGAGGTAAAAATAGTCAACGGCCGCATACAGCGGCGCGCTGAACAGCGAAAGCAGCAGGAACGTCATCAATCCTTTGGTTGTCATTATTCACCCTCTTTGCGTTTCACCAGTTCGGCCTGGCCAAACTCATCCTGCCCGACCACGACCCAGCCATGATGTTGATAAAAGCCTTCGGCTTTGGAGCCGGGATCGGTGGTTAAGTGGATCGCTTCGGCGCCGTGCTCAAACATCCAGGTAGTGACCCGTGCCAGCAAGGCGGAGCCGATCCCCTTCGACTGGTATTCCGGCTTCACGAACAGGCCGCCGATCAGCGGTTCAGGGATGAATAACCCGAAACCAACGCCGGCATAGTCGTCGCCATGCTTGCAGATCCAGCCGCCGCCCTGGTCGATATCCTCCAGCGCCTGTTTGCGCTGCAGATACTGGATCTGATGCGGGTGCAGCAGGTTTTCTTCAACGGAAAAGCGGATCTCATACAGGTAAGGCAGGTGTTGCGCCGTCAGTTTCTCGAAGGTAATGAGGCTGTCCATGTTCGCACTGTCCTTGGTTATCAGGTAAAAAGCGCCGGTCAATTTCTGCTGTAACCATAGTAGCAAAGTTTGCTCTTCCCCGGCATGAGGCGAAAAAAAACCGCCCCCGAGGGGGCGGTTTATCTGGCGATGGGCCCGGCATGCCGGGCCCGCGGCGCGGATGACGATTACTCGTCGTCGCTGCCGCCCAGGCCTGCGTTGAGCAGCTCGGCCAGGTTAGCCGTCGCTTCTTCCGCGCTGACTTGCGGAACAACCGGCGCTTCACCCTGAGCACGACGACGCATGCGATCCTGATGATAAGCGTAACCGGTACCGGCTGGGATCAGACGGCCCACGATGACGTTCTCTTTCAGGCCACGCAGTTCATCACGCTTGCCGGCTACGGCAGCTTCGGTCAGAACGCGCGTCGTTTCCTGGAACGATGCAGCGGAGATGAAGGACTCGGTCGCCAAGGAAGCCTTGGTGATACCCAGCAGATCGCGCGAGAAGGTTGCCGCGATTTTACCTTCAGCTTCCAGCTGACGGTTGGCAATCTTGACGCGAGACACTTCAGCCTGCTCGCCTTCCAGGAACTCGGAGCCACCAGCGCTAACGATGGTGCCTTTACGCAGCATCTGACGAACGATAACTTCGATGTGCTTATCGTTAATCTTAACGCCTTGCAGACGGTAAACTTCCTGCACTTCGTTGGTGATGTAGCGGGTAACCGCATGCACGCCACGCAGACGCAGAATGTCGTGCGGAGACTCTGGGCCGTCAGAAACGACGTCGCCACGCTCCACCACTTCGCCTTCGAACACGTTGAGCTGACGCCATTTCGGAATCATCTCTTCGTAAGCGTCGCTGCCGTCCAGCGGAGAGATCACCAGGCGACGTTTACCTTTGGTCTCTTTACCGAACGAGATAATCCCGCTGATTTCAGCCAGGATTGCCGGCTCTTTCGGACGACGTGCTTCGAACAGGTCGGCAACGCGCGGCAGACCACCGGTAATATCCTTGGTACCGCCGGATTCCTGAGGAATACGCGCCAGGGTATCACCCGCACCGATCTGAATGCCGTCTTCCAGCTGAACGATCGCTTTGCCCGGCAGGAAGTATTGAGCAGGCATATCAGTACCTGGGATCAATACGTCTTCGCCCTGAGCGTCAACGATTTTCAGTGCCGGACGCAGGTCTTTACCGCTACCGGTACGCTCTGCGCTGTCCAGTACGACCAGAGAAGACAAACCGGTCAGTTCGTCGGTCTGGCGAGTAATGGTCTGGCCGTCAACCATATCCGCGAAGCGAATGAAGCCGCTGACTTCACTGATGACCGGCATGGTGTGCGGATCCCAGTTAGCGACGGTTTCGCCGCCGTTAACTTCTTCACCGTCGCCTTTGCCCATCACGGCACCGTAAGGCACCTTGTAGCTTTCTTTGGTACGGCCGAATTCGTCGATCAGTTTCAGTTCGGTGTTACGCGAGGTGATCACCAGCTTGCCCGCTGCGTTCATAACGAACTTCACGTTGCTCAGCTTGAGGCTACCCTTGTTTTTCACCTGGATGCTGGATTCAGCAGCCGCACGAGATGCCGCACCACCGATGTGGAACGTACGCATCGTCAGCTGTGTACCCGGCTCACCGATGGACTGGGCCGCGATAACGCCGATGGCTTCACCTTTGTTGATGATGTGGCCACGTGCCAGGTCGCGACCGTAGCAGTTTGCACACACACCAAAGTCGGTTTCACAGCTCACCACGGAACGGACTTTAACGCTGTCGACAGAGTTCTCTTCCAACAGGTCACACGCCTTCTCGTTCAGCAGGGTGTTGCGTGGCACCAGAATGTCCGCCGTACCCGGCTTGAGGACATCTTCTGCCGTCACACGGCCCAGAACGCGTTCACGCAGCGGCTCTTTCACGTCGCCACCTTCGATAACCGGAGTCATCAGGATGCCGTCGTGAGTGCCACAGTCGTCTTCGGTCACCACCAGATCCTGCGCCACGTCAACCAGACGACGAGTCAGATAACCGGAGTTCGCGGTTTTCAGTGCGGTATCCGCCAGACCTTTACGAGCACCGTGGGTGGAGATGAAGTACTGGAGTACGTTCAGACCTTCACGGAAGTTCGCGGTGATTGGCGTTTCGATGATGGAGCCATCCGGCTTCGCCATCAGACCACGCATACCGGCCAGCTGACGAATCTGAGCGGCGGAACCACGCGCACCGGAGTCGGCCATCATAAAGATGCTGTTGAAGGAAACTTGCTGTTCCACTTCGCCGTCACGGTTAACCACGTCTTCTACCGACAGGTTTTCCATCATCGCTTTCGCAACGCGTTCGTTCGCTGCTGCCCAGATATCGATCACTTTGTTGTAGCGTTCGCCGGCGGTAACCAGACCAGACTGGAACTGCTCCTGGATCTCGGCAACTTCGGTTTCCGCTTCTTCGATGATCTCCGCTTTCTTGGCCGGGATAACCATGTCGTCGATACCTACGGAAGCGCCGGAACGGGCTGCGTAAGCAAAACCGGTGTACATGATCTGGTCAGCAAAGATAACGGTCGGCTTCAGGCCCAGGATGCGGTAACAGGTGTTCAGCATCTTGGAGATCGCTTTCTTGCCCAAAGGCTGGTTAACGATCGAGTACGGCAGACCTTTCGGTACGATCATCCACAGGATGGCGCGGCCGATGGTGGTGTCGATGATGCTGGTCTGAGAAGTCCATTCGCCTTCGGCGTTCTTGACGTCTTCGGTGATACGCACTTTAACGCGCGCATGCAGAGACGCCAGGCCGGCGCGGTAAACACGCTCAGCTTCTTTGGAACCGTTCAGCACCATGCCTTCGCCCTTGGCGTTAACACAGTCGCGGGTCATGTAGTACAGACCCAGTACAACGTCCTGAGAAGGAACGATGATTGGCTCGCCGTTCGCTGGGGACAGGATGTTGTTGGTGGACATCATCAGCGCACGCGCTTCCAGCTGGGCTTCCAGCGTCAGCGGTACGTGAACAGCCATCTGGTCACCGTCGAAGTCGGCGTTATAGGCCGCACAAACCAGCGGGTGCAGCTGGATCGCTTTACCTTCGATCAGAACCGGTTCAAACGCCTGGATACCCAAACGGTGCAGGGTTGGTGCACGGTTCAGCAGTACCGGGTGTTCGCGGATCACTTCGTCCAGGATATCCCAAACGACGGCTTCTTCACGCTCAACCATTTTCTTGGCGGCTTTGATGGTGGTGGCCAGGCCACGCAGCTCCAACTTGCCGTAGATGAACGGTTTGAACAGCTCCAGCGCCATCTTTTTAGGCAGACCGCACTGATGCAGACGCAGGTATGGACCTACGGTGATGACGGAACGGCCGGAGTAGTCAACGCGTTTACCGAGCAGGTTCTGACGGAAACGACCCTGCTTACCTTTGATCATGTCGGCCAAAGATTTCAGAGGACGTTTGTTGGAACCGGTGATGGCACGACCGCGACGACCGTTATCCAGCAGGGCGTCTACCGCTTCTTGCAGCATACGCTTTTCGTTGCGCACGATGATGTCAGGCGCAGCCAGATCCAGCAGGCGTTTCAGACGGTTGTTACGGTTGATCACGCGGCGATACAGATCGTTCAGATCCGACGTCGCGAAACGACCGCCATCCAGCGGAACCAGCGGGCGCAGATCCGGCGGCAGTACCGGCAGCACGGTCAGGATCATCCACTCCGGCTTGTTGCCGGACTGTACGAACGCTTCCAGCAGCTTGATACGCTTGGTCAGCTTCTTGCGCTTGGTTTCGGAGTTGGTTTCGTTCAGCTCTTCACGCAGCTGCTCGCACTCGGCTTCCAGATCCATGTTTTTCAACAGGGCCTGAATAGCTTCCGCACCCATCTTGGCGTCGAATTCGTCACCGAACTCTTCCAGCGCGTCCAGATACTGCTCTTCGGTCAGGATCTGACGACGCTCGAGGTTGGTCATACCGCCTTCGACCACCACATAGGATTCGAAGTACAGTACGCGTTCGATATCACGCAGCGGCATATCCAGCAGCAAACCGATGCGGGATGGCAGCGATTTCAGGAACCAGATGTGCGCGGTCGGCGAAGCCAGCTCGATGTGGCCCATGCGCTCACGACGCACTTTGGTCTGGGTCACTTCAACGCCGCACTTCTCACAGATCACGCCGCGGTGTTTCAAGCGCTTGTACTTACCGCACAGGCACTCGTAATCTTTTACCGGCCCGAAGATACGGGCGCAGAAAAGGCCGTCACGCTCAGGTTTGAACGTACGGTAGTTAATGGTTTCCGGCTTCTTAACTTCACCGAACGACCACGAACGGATCATGTCTGGCGAGGCCAGAGCAATCTTGATCGCATCAAACTCTTCGGTCTTAGTTTGCGCTTTCAGAAACTTCAATAAGTCTTTCACGGATTGGCTCCTGTCGGAGTTAAACCTGTTGGGTACCCACAACCGCAGTAGGTACCCGTGTGACCTGAACAACCACCCTCAGGCTCCCTTAGGCGGGGAGCCTGAGCCGGAATGACGATTACTCGTCTTCCAGTTCGATGTTGATGCCGAGCGAGCGGATTTCTTTCAACAGTACGTTGAAGGATTCCGGCATGCCTGGCTCCATCCGGTGGTCGCCATCCACGATGTTTTTGTACATCTTGGTACGGCCGTTAACGTCATCCGACTTAACGGTGAGCATTTCCTGCAGGGTATAAGCCGCGCCGTATGCTTCCAGTGCCCACACTTCCATCTCACCGAAGCGTTGACCACCGAACTGCGCTTTACCACCCAGAGGTTGCTGAGTCACCAAGCTGTAAGAACCGGTTGAACGGGCGTGCATTTTATCGTCAACCAAGTGGTTCAGTTTCAGCATGTACATATAGCCGACAGTAACCTGGCGCTCGAATTGCTCACCGGTACGGCCATCGAACAGCGTGATCTGACCGGAGGTCGGGATACCGCCCATTTCCAGCAGTTGCTTGATTTCAGTCTCTTTCGCACCGTCAAACACCGGCGTTGCGATCGGCATACCTTTTTTCAGGTTCTCTGCCAGACGCAGCACTTCGTCGTCGCTGAAGGTGTTCAGGTCAACTTTCTGGCAAACGTCGTCGCCCAGATCGTAGGCCTTCTGGATGAACTCACGCAGCTTGGCCACTTCCTGCTGCTGCTTCAGCATCTGGTTGATCTTCTCACCGATGCCTTTCGCAGCCATACCCAGGTGGGTTTCCAGGATCTGACCGATGTTCATACGTGATGGTACGCCCAGCGGGTTCAGTACGATGTCTACCGGCGTGCCGTTTTCATCGTAAGGCATATCTTCGATCGGGTTGATCTTGGAGATAACACCCTTGTTACCGTGGCGGCCCGCCATCTTGTCACCCGGTTGGATCTGACGTTTAACGGCCAGATAAACCTTGACGATTTTCAGCACGCCCGGCGCCAGATCGTCGCCCTGAGTGATCTTACGACGCTTGGCTTCCAGCTTCTTCTCGAAGTCGGATTTCAGTTCGTCGTACTGCTCAGCCAGCTGTTCCAGCTGGTTTTGCTTCTCTTCGTCGGTCAGGCCCAGTTCCAGCCAGCGATCGCGCGGCAGCTTGCTCAGCTTGTCGGCTTCGATGCCACCGGCAACCAGCACCGCGTGGATACGCGCAAACAGGCCAGCTTCCAGGATCTGCAGTTCTTCAGTCAGGTCTTTCTTCGCCTGCTTCAGCTGCATCTCTTCGATTTCCAACGCACGCTTGTCTTTTTCCACGCCATCGCGGGTGAAGACCTGCACGTCAATAACCGTACCGGAAACGCCGTTCGGCACACGCAGAGAAGAGTCTTTAACGTCAGACGCTTTCTCACCGAAGATCGCACGCAGCAGTTTCTCTTCCGGCGTCAGCTGGGTTTCGCCTTTAGGCGTTACCTTACCGACCAGGATGTCACCGCCGGTCACTTCCGCACCGATATACACGATACCGGATTCATCCAGCTTGGAGAGCGCAGCTTCACCCACGTTAGGGATGTCGGCGGTGATCTCTTCAGGCCCCAGCTTGGTGTCGCGAGACACGCACGCCAGTTCCTGGATGTGGATGGTGGTGAAGCGATCTTCCTGCACCACGCGCTCGGAGACCAAGATGGAGTCTTCGAAGTTGTAGCCGTTCCAAGGCATGAACGCTACGCGCATGTTCTGGCCCAGTGCCAGTTCGCCCAGGTCTGTCGATGGGCCATCCGCCAGCACGTCGCCGCGCTCGATTGGCTCACCCAGACTCACACACGGCATCTGGTTGATGCAGGTGTTCTGGTTAGAACGGGTGTACTTGGTCAGGTTGTAAATATCGATACCTGCTTCGCCCGGGTACATCTCGTCTTCGTTAACTTTGATAACGATACGGGAAGCATCCACGTACTGGATCACACCGCCGCGTTTGGCAACGGCGGTTACGCCGGAGTCAACCGCTACAGCGCGTTCCATACCGGTACCGACCAGCGGCTTGTCAGCGCGCAGGGTAGGTACGGCCTGACGTTGCATGTTCGCACCCATCAATGCACGGTTGGCGTCATCGTGTTCCAGGAATGGAATCAGTGAAGCACCAACGGAAACAACCTGTTGGGTGGATACGTCCATGTAGTCAACCTGGTCGCGGCTGAACAGGCTTGATTCGCCTTTGCTGCGACAGGTGACCAGGTCTTCTACGAAGCGGCCTTCTTCATCCAGGTTGGAGTTCGCCTGGGCGATAACGAAGTTGCCTTCTTCAATAGCAGACAGGTAGTTGATTTCATCGGTCACCACGCCGTCACGCACGCGGCGGTACGGGGTTTCCAGGAAGCCATACTCGTTAGTCTGTGCGTACACGGACAGGGAGTTGATCAGACCGATGTTTGGACCTTCCGGCGTTTCGATTGGGCACACGCGGCCGTAGTGGGTCGGGTGTACGTCTCGAACTTCAAAGCCGGCGCGCTCACGGGTCAGACCGCCCGGGCCCAGTGCGGAGATACGACGCTTGTGCGTGATCTCGGACAACGGGTTGTTCTGGTCCATGAACTGGGACAGCTGGCTGGAGCCGAAGAACTCTTTCACCGCCGCCGAAATCGGCTTGGCGTTGATCATGTCCTGAGGCATCAGGGTATCCAGATCGCCCAGAGACAGACGCTCTTTCACCGCACGCTCAACACGCACCAGACCTACGCGGAACTGGTTCTCGGCCATTTCGCCGACGGAGCGGATACGACGGTTGCCCAAGTGGTCGATATCGTCCACTTCGCCCTTGCCGTTACGGATATCGATGAGCTTCTTCATCACTTCGATGATGTCGTCTTTGCTCAGGATGCCCGAACCTTCAATCTCGTCGCGCAGCAGAGAACGGTTGAACTTCATACGGCCAACCGCGGACAGGTCGTAGCGGTCTTCGGAGAAGAACAGGTTCTCGAACAGGCTTTCGGCAGCTTCGCGCGTTGGCGGCTCACCAGGACGCATCATGCGGTAGATTTCTACCAGCGAGCTCAGACGATCGCTGGTCGGATCGACACGCAGCGTTTCAGAGATGTACGCGCCGTGGTCCAGATCGTTGGTGAACAGCGTTTCGATGCGCTTGTGGCCGGACTGGCTCAGCTTGGCCAGCAGATCCAGCGACAGCTCCATGTTGGCTGCGCAGATCAGTTCGCCGGTATTGGTATCGATATAGTCTTTCGCGACCACTTTGCCCGCGATGTACTCTACCGGTACTTCAATGCTCTGAATGTCGTCTTTTTCCAGCTGACGGATATGACGAGCGGTGATGCGACGGCCTTTCTCTACGTAGATCTTGCCGTTGGCTTCGATATCGAACGAAGCGGTCTCACCACGCAGGCGCTCTGGCACCAGCTCCATCTGCAGCTTGTTGTCGCGGATTTCGAAGACGATCTTGTCAAAGAACAGGTCGAGGATCTGTTCAGTGGTGTAGTTCAGCGCGCGCAGAATGATGGTCGCAGGCAGTTTGCGGCGACGGTCGATACGCACGAACAGGTTGTCTTTCGGATCGAACTCGAAGTCCAACCATGAACCGCGGTAAGGGATGATGCGTGCGTTGTACAGCACTTTACCCGAGGAGTGGGTTTTACCCTTATCGCTGTCGAAGAATACGCCAGGACTACGGTGCAACTGAGATACGATAACCCTCTCAGTACCGTTGATCACAAAGGTGCCGTTTTCGGTCATGAGCGGAATTTCGCCCATGTAGACTTCTTGTTCCTTGATGTCTTTGACCGTACCTTCAGGCGCTTCGCGCTCATAGATAACCAGGCGCAGTTTTACGCGCAGCGGTGCAGAGAACGTCACACCACGGATCTGGCACTCTTTGACGTCGAAGACCGGCTCACCAAGACGGTAGCTAACGTATTGCAGCTCCGAATTGCCACTGTAGCTCTGGATAGGGAAAACAGAACGGAATGCGGCTTCAAGGCCGTACTGCCCTTCTGGATCTTGCTCGATAAACTTCTGGAACGAGTCAAGCTGGATAGAAAGGAGATATGGTATGTCCAGCACTTGTGGACGTTTACCAAAATCCTTACGAATACGTTTTTTCTCGGTATAGGAGTAAACCATAGGGTTCCTCAGCTCGCTGATCAGTGACCCAATCTGTCCGTCCGATTAGGGACAGTTCATGCAACACCGTTTTGTCGACCGGAAAGCGGGAACACTTTCCGCAATGTCTCTTGCTATCACGCTTAAACCATTTCATCGCGTCTTCCCCCAGAACTCCTGGTAGTGCAAAGACCGCGGTATATTAAGTCGTCAACAGAAACAAACATTGGGAGGCGAAACCAGCAGCCAAACAGTGTGAAACGCTACTGGCGCCCTACAGCGCAAAAAGGCTGGTGACTAAAAAGTCACCAGCCATCAGCCTAAAAGACTAGGCTGCAACCGGAAAGGTTGGCTTATTTAACTTCAACTTCTGCGCCAGCTTCTTCCAGAGATTTTTTCAGAGCTTCTGCGTCATCTTTGCTCACGCCTTCTTTCAGAGCGGCTGGAGCAGATTCAACCAGGTCTTTAGCTTCTTTCAGACCCAGGCCGGTAGCGCCACGTACTGCTTTGATAACAGCAACTTTGTTAGCGCCTGCAGCTTTCAGGATAACGTCGAATTCAGTTTTCTCTTCAGCAGCTTCAGCTGGGCCAGCAGCAACAGCTACAGCAGCAGCAGCAGAAACGCCGAATTTTTCTTCCATAGCGGAAACCAGTTCAACAACGTCCATTACGGACATAGCGGCAACTGCTTCCAGGATTTGGTCTTTAGTGATAGACATAACAATTGTTCCTAAAATTCAGAAATAGTTTAAATACGTTAGCAAAGGCTAAGAAAGAGTGGCTTATGCCGCTTCTTTCTGATCGCGTACTGCAGCCAGAGTGCGAACCAGTTTGCCGGCAGCGGCTTCTTTCATGGTTGCCATCAGGCGTGCGATTGCTTCATCGTAAGTTGGCAGCGTCGCCAGGCGGTCGATTTGCGCCGCAGGGATCAGCTCACCTTCAAAGGCCGCAGCTTTAACCTCGAATTTTGCATTCGCTTTCGCGAACTCTTTGAACAGACGAGCAGCAGCGCCCGGGTGTTCGTGAGAGAATGCAATCAAGGTAGGACCGACAAACGTGTCTTTCAGGCATTCGAATGGAGTGCCTTCAACTACGCGACGCATCAGGGTGTTGCGAACAACACGCATGTAAACGCCAGCTTCACGACCTGCTTTACGCAGTTCAGTCATTTTATCTACGGTAACGCCGCGGGAATCCGCAACAACCGCAGACAGCGCGCCTTTGGCTACTTCGCTGACTTCAGCAACAATCGCTTGTTTGTCTTGAAGATTTAATGCCATTAGCTTTTTGCTCCTGGATTAGCCGGGGAAAATTCCCCGGAACTCACTTCACTCAGCGCTTTGTCACACGCCACGCTGAGCGGCTTAACACGGTGAGCAGAATCCAGCAAAGACATTCTTTTATAAAAAAGAAAAATTTTCTTAGGCTCTGTCACCGTCTACGCAGGAAGGATTAAGTATCTTGCGATACACCTGCGGTCTTGGACGGAGGCCTGGATAGGCCAGGCTCCAACCGAAAAATCTTTGTTTTGCCTACGGCATAGCCAATAGCAAAACCTTGGGGCATAAGATTCTAGACAAATCTTGGCCCCAAGTCAAAGCGATAATCGCAAATGCGATTAGTTCGCTGCGGCAGACAGACCGCTCTGATCGATAGCAACGCCAGCACCCATGGTGGTGGAGAGGCTAACTTTCTTGATGTACATGCCTTTCGCCTGAGAAGGTTTTGCTTTTTTCAGCGCAACCAGCAGGGCTTCCAGGTTTTCTTTCAGTTTGTCTGCGTCGAAATCAACCTTACCGATAGTGGTATGGATGATGCCGTTTTTGTCGTTACGGTAGCGAACCTGACCTGCTTTAGCGTTTTTCACTGCTTCAGCAACGTTCGGAGTAACGGTACCCACTTTCGGGTTTGGCATCAGGCCGCGTGGACCCAGGATCTGGCCCAGTTGACCTACAACGCGCATTGCATCCGGGGAAGCAATAACAACGTCGAAGTTCATTTCGCCTTTCTTGATCTGGTCAGCCAGATCGTCCATACCTACCAGCTCTGCGCCGGCAGCTTTCGCTGCTTCAGCGTTAGCGCCTTGGGCAAATACGGCAACGCGAACGGAACGACCGGTACCATGTGGCAGAACGGTAGCGCCACGAACGTTTTGGTCAGATTTACGAGCGTCGATGCCGAGGTTAACGGCAACGTCAACGCTTTCTACGAATTTAGCGGTGGCCAGCTCTTTCAGCAGAGCAACAGCTTCAGTGATGTCATACTGTTTAGTAGCATCAACTTTGTCACGGATCACGCGCATGCGCTTGGTCAGCTTAGCCATCTCTTAATCCTCCACTACCAGGCCCATGGAACGAGCGGTACCTTCGATGGAGCGAGTCATCGCTTCAACGTCAGAACCAGTCATGTCCGCAGCTTTGGTTTCTGCGATTTCACGTACCTGAGCACGGGTCACTTTACCTACTTTGTCTTTGTTCGGCTTACCGGAACCAGACTTGATACCAGCCGCTTTTTTCAGCAGAACTGCTGCTGGCGGGGTTTTGGTAACGAAAGTGAAGGAGCGATCAGAATAAACGGTGATAACAACCGGAATCGGCAGACCTTTTTCAACGCTGTCAGTCTTAGCGTTGAATGCCTTACAGAATTCCATGATGTTAACGCCCTGCTGACCCAGAGCTGGACCCACTGGTGGGCTCGGGTTCGCCATACCAGCTGCAACTTGCAGCTTGACGTAGGCTTGTACTTTCTTAGCCATTTAAATTTCCTCGGTTTGGGTAGTATCGCCTCGCAAGAGGCTCCCCGTGTTTCACCTCGCCCAACATGCGTCAGGCAAGGCATCTAAAAACAAAAGGCGCGAAATTGTAGTTCAATTTCGCGCCTTTGACAAGCGGCAACGGGCCACTCGTTGCTGATTATTCGGTCAGCCTTTCTCAACCTGGCTGAAGTCCAGTTCCACCGGCGTTGCACGGCCAAAGATGGAAACGGAAACTTTCAGGCGGCTCTTCTCGTAGTCGACTTCTTCGACCACGCCGTTGAAATCGGCAAACGGGCCGTCGTTGACGCGCACCAGTTCGCCCGGTTCGAACAGCGTTTTCGGACGCGGCTTATCACCGACCTGCTGCAGGCGGTTCATGATCGCATCAACTTCTTTATCGCTGATCGGCGCTGGACGGTCAGACGTACCACCGATGAACCCCATGACGCGCGGTACGCTGCGCACCAGGTGCCAGCTGGCGTCATTCATCACCATCTGCACCAGCACATAGCCAGGGAAGAACTTGCGTTCGCTCTTGCGACGCTGGCCGCCACGGATTTCAACCACTTCCTCCGTAGGCACCATCACTTCGCCGAACAGCTCTTCCATATCGTGCAGTTTGATGTGTTCACGCAGCGATTGTGCTACGCGACCTTCAAAACCGGAAAACGCCTGAACGACGTACCAACGTTTTTTTGGAGCTTCAGACATTTTAGAACCTCAGGCCAGTAATAAACGACACCAGACGGACCAGAATACCATCCAGCCCCCACAGAATCAGTGACATCACGGCGGTTACCGCGGCAACGATCAACGTGGTGTGTAGCGTTTCTTGACGAGTTGGCCAAATCACTTTACGTACTTCGGTACGCGCTTCGCGGGCAAACGCAACGGTGGCTTTGCCTTTGGTGGTCATCAGAGCCACTGCACCTGCAACGGCGATGATCAGCACAACTGCCAGCGCGCGCAATGGCAGGCTTAAATCACGGTAGTAATAGTTACCGACAATAGCCACAACCAACAGAACGGCGACGATCAGCCACTTTGCCGCTTCCAGGCCGCGTCCGCTCCCTTGAGCCTCGGTATTCGCACTCATAAACCAACCTGTCACAATGATGATTCAGAACAAACAACTTTGCCTCGCAATGCGAGGCAAACCAAACCGATCGGATACCGCGTTAGCGATATCCCGGTGTTTTACGCTATGACGTATTTCAGTCAATACGGTTTAAGAGCCCATCTCACCAATGATTATGACTGCAAAATCGCTGATGAGATAGGTTCTAGTTCACAGCGTAGAAAAAGGGCATCAAATGATGCCCTTTTACCGCGTGTCGCGTCAAACTTTATCAGCGATTAAGCGATAACTTTAGCAACAACGCCTGCGCCAACGGTACGGCCGCCTTCACGGATTGCGAAACGCAGACCGTCGTCCATCGCGATTGGGTGAATCAGGGTGACAATCATGTTCACGTTGTCGCCTGGCATTACCATCTCTACGCCTTCTGGCAGTTCGATGGTACCGGTCACGTCAGTGGTACGGAAGTAGAACTGTGGACGGTAGCCTTTGAAGAATGGCGTGTGACGACCACCTTCATCTTTGCTCAGGATGTACACTTCAGATTCGAACTGGGTGTGTGGCTTGATAGAGCCTGGCTTAGCCAGTACCTGACCACGTTCGATGTCTTCGCGCTTGATACCACGCAGCAGAACACCTACGTTCTCACCCGCACGGCCTTCGTCCAGCAGTTTGCGGAACATTTCAACGCCAGTACAGGTAGACTTAACGGTGTCTTTGATACCAACGATTTCAACTTCTTCGCCAACTTTGATGATACCGCGCTCAACACGACCGGTAACAACGGTACCACGACCGGAGATGGAGAATACGTCTTCGATTGGCAGCAGGAACGGCTTGTCGATAGCACGCTCTGGCTCTGGGATGTAGCTGTCCAGGGCTTCGGCCAGTTCGATGATTTTCGCTTCCCACTCAGCTTCGCCTTCCAGCGCTTTCAGCGCGGAACCGCGGATTACTGGCAGGTCGTCGCCTGGGAAATCGTAAGCGGACAGCAGTTCGCGAACTTCCATTTCTACCAGTTCCAGCAGCTCTTCATCATCAACCATGTCGCATTTGTTCATGAATACGATGATGAAAGGAACGCCAACCTGACGACCCAGCAGGATGTGCTCACGGGTCTGAGGCATTGGGCCGTCAGTCGCAGCTACTACCAGGATCGCGCCGTCCATCTGAGCAGCACCGGTGATCATGTTTTTCACGTAGTCGGCGTGCCCTGGGCAGTCAACGTGCGCGTAGTGACGAGTCGGGGTGTCATACTCAACGTGAGAGGTGTTGATGGTGATACCACGAGCTTTTTCTTCTGGCGCGTTATCGATCTGGTCGAAAGCACGTGCAGAACCGCCGTAGGTTTTAGCCAGTACGGTAGTGATCGCTGCAGTCAGGGTAGTTTTACCGTGGTCAACGTGGCCGATAGTACCGACGTTAACGTGCGGTTTTGTACGTTCAAACTTTTCTTTAGACATCGATTGTCCCTCTAAGACACGGATAAATCGGTGGTATCACCACATCAACCAAGCATTTGCTCGTTGAATCCAGAACAGAAAGAAAATCAGGGGGCGAGAAATTAAGAAGTGGTGCTGATAGGCAGATTCGAACTGCCGACCTCACCCTTACCAAGGGTGCGCTCTACCAACTGAGCTATATCAGCACATCTTGGAGCGGGCAGTGGGAATCGAACCCACATCATCAGCTTGGAAGGCTGAGGTAATAGCCATTATACGATGCCCGCATCCTGGAACTCGGCTACCTGATTTTTCTGTAGAATTTTGGGATGGAGCAGGATTGTTCATCACTCGGCTCGCATCCTTCGGGCCGCCTGCGCCTTGCGCTGCACAGCTCGAACCTTGCCGAAGGCTTCCGCCCTCTCCTCCCGCCATCAACCGTTGCGGCATTTATCGCATCTCAGTTAATCGCCGAAGGCAAGATTTGGTGGTGGGGGAAGGATTCGAACCTTCGAAGTCTGTGACGGCAGATTTACAGTCTGCTCCCTTTGGCCGCTCGGGAACCCCACCAGATTTTAATTACTTGTGACTTGAATGGTGCCGGCTACCGGAATCGAACTGGTGACCTACTGATTACAAGTCAGTTGCTCTACCTACTGAGCTAAGCCGGCATCAAGTGCAGCGCATTCTAGGTAGAGCGGGCGACCTATGCAACAAAAAAATTGCTTTACGCGCACTTTCGCTCATAAATCAGTCAATTTTGCATACTGTCATGCAATTCGCAGCCTGCGGCGTGCAAACATTCATCACTCGCGGCAATCATTCTCTACAATTTTATCCACTTTTTGCAAGCCTTGAGCGCCGCTTTCTCCGTGTCGGGCTTCTCAAAACACTTAACCCGCGACGGTAAACTGTGAGCGGGATCGATGCACCAAAAAGGGGATACCTGCCCCGGACTGCGGCGCGGGCTACACTGATCCCTTGCCCTTTTGCCGTCGCCATGCCTTTCACCGCTGTGGCTCAGTTATTGCTTCTCTTCATTACCCCGCTCCCAGGAGGAATGACCGATGAAAATAGTGCCTATCAACGCCGCTACGCTGCCGATTTACCGCGATGAATTGGCCCGCCTGTTGACCGATGCCGTCACGCACGGCGCTTCTGTCGGTTACGACACCTTAATTCCTCAGGAAGACGCCGAGAGCTACTTCCACAGTCTGCGACCGGCCTTGGCCAAAGGTGAACTGCTGCTGTGGATTGCCCGTGACGAGCGCGGCGTCGTTGGCACCGTGCAACTCGAGCTCTGCCAGAAGCCGAACGGCCGTAATCGTGCGGAGGTGGTGAAGCTGTTGGTGCATAGCCGCGCTCGTCGCAACGGCGTAGGTCAGGCTCTGATGAAAACACTGGAGCACGCGGCACTGCAACAGCAGCGCGGGCTATTGTACCTGGATACGCAGGCCGGTTCGGCGGCAGAAGCGCTTTATCGCAGCCTGGGTTATCGCTGTTTGGGCGAGCTACCGGATTATGCGGCGGGGCCCGATGGGCATTACCATCCGACCGTCATTTATTACAAACGTCTGTTCAGCGTGAACCAACCCTCGCGCGCCATCGCCAGCTAGCCTTCAGGCGGTATCCGGCCCTGATGATACCGCCTTGCAACCCCGCTTTATCAACTGCGTGCCGCTTCGCACAATTGACATAAACTGCTGCCTATCGACAACTTTTGCGAAAAAAGTCTACGCCAAAAACGAAGCTGTCTATAATATGCAGCTTGTTTATTCTCTGGAGTTGGCGTCCGCCGCCTTTCCCAACCTGCGTTAACAGGCAGAATTTGGCTTATGATAAAAAGAGATCAATCTTTAGCAACGCCTTACCTACAGTTCGATCGTACCCAATGGGCTGCGTTGCGAGATTCGGTGCCGCTGACGTTGTCGGAAGAAGAGATCGTTAAACTGAAAGGGATTAACGAAGATCTCTCGTTGGAAGAAGTTGCGCAGATTTATCTGCCTCTGTCACGTCTGTTGAACTTCTATATCAGTTCCAACCTGCGCCGACAGGCGGTGCTCGAGCAATTCCTCGGCACCGACGGGCAAAAGATTCCCTATGTCATCGGCATCGCCGGCAGCGTAGCCGTAGGCAAGAGCACGACCGCACGTCTGTTGCAAGCGTTGTTGAGCCGTTGGCCGGAACACCGCAGCGTTGAGTTGATCACGACCGACGGCTTCTTGCATCCTAATAAGGTGCTGAATGAACGCGGTCTGATGAAGAAAAAAGGCTTCCCGCAGTCTTATGATATGCATAGCCTGGTGAAATTCGTGTCGGAAGTGAAATCCGGTGCCAAACGCGTCACCGCTCCGGTTTATTCGCATTTGATCTATGACGTTGTGCCCGAAGGTAATAAAGTCATCGAGCAACCGGATATTCTGATCCTGGAAGGGCTTAACGTATTGCAAAGCGGCATGGATTATCCTCACGATCCGCATCGCGTATTCGTTTCCGATTTTGTTGACTTCTCTATATATGTCGATGCTCCGGAGACGCTATTGCAAAGCTGGTATATCAATCGCTTCTTGAAATTCCGTCAAGGCGCATTTTCCAATCCCGATTCTTATTTCCATCACTATTCAAAATTGCCGGAACCGGAAGCAGTTAATATCGCCACCCAATTATGGAATGAAATTAACGGGTTGAATTTGCAGCAGAATATATTACCTACACGCGAACGCGCCAGCCTAATTATGACCAAAAGCGCTAACCACGCCGTTGAAAGCGTGCGTTTAAGAAAGTAAGCCTACCGATCGATTCAGGGGACGTTACCGTCCCCCTTTCTCTAACTATTCCGCACTTCGCAGCGATATCTCTCCACCGATGAAGGGTTTGATCTCCCCGTCTTGTTCCAGCAGCAGTGCGCCCTGCGCATCGATTCCTCGGGCGATACCCACAATCTGCCGCTCGCCAATCAGCAACTTGACCGGCCTGTCGATAAAGTTATCCAGGGTACGCCAGCGACCGATAAAGGGTGCCAGTCCGTCTATCTCAAACTGTTTCAACGACTGACGCAGTTCATTAAGCAGGGTTGCAGCCAGCTCATTGCGATCGATCTGAATTCCCGCTTCCTGTAGATTAATCCATCCCTGGGTAATGGCACTCGCATTGGTATCACGCATCGCCAGGTTGATGCCGGCGCCGATGACCAGTTGAGCCGCATCGCCGGTTTTTCCCGTCAGTTCGACCAAGATCCCAGCCAATTTACGATCGTTCAGATAAAGATCGTTAGGCCACTTCACGCGCACATCAGCCGCACCGAGACGCTGCAGAACTTCCGCCATCACCATCCCGATCACCAGGCTAAGCCCCATGGCCGCAGCCGGACCCTGCTCCAGCCGCCAGAACATCGACAGGTACAAATTAGCGCCGAATGGTGAGATCCACTGCCGCCCGCGGCGTCCTCGCCCTGCCTGTTGGTATTCAGCGACGCAGGCGTCACCAGAGTGCAATTCGGCGATGCGGTCCAGCAAGTATTGGTTGGTGGAATCGACCACCGGCAACACGCTTACGCGCTTGTCTTCCAGCAGGCTGAGGATGCGCTCGGCTTCCAACAGCTGGATGGCGCCAGGCAGGCTGTAGCCTTTTCCGGGCACGGTAAAGACATCCAGTCCCCATTCGCGAATGGTCTGAATATGCTTATTGATCGCCGCACGGCTCATGCCCAGTGACTCACCGAGATGTTCCCCGGAATGGAATTCGCCGTCGGCCAGCAGTGCGATCAGTTTTAACGGAACCTTGGTATCTTTCATGACAGCACCGCTACGGCATTCAGCTCACCGGTCGCGCCAATAAAACGCACCTCAGGTTCCAGCCACACACCGAATTTATCGGCCACCGTCTTGCGTACGTGGCTCGCCAACGCCACCACATCCTGACTGTGAGCGTTGTCGATGTTCACCAGCACCAGCGCCTGCTTGCGGTGTACCGCAGCACCACCGATACGATATCCTTTCAGTTCGCATTGATCGATAAGCCATCCGGCCGCAAGCTTCACCTGGCCATCCTGCTGCGGATAATGCGGCATGCCGGGGCATTTGGCGATGAGTTCTGCGGCTTTCTCTGCGCTCACCAGCGGATTCTTGAAGAAGCTGCCGGCATTGCCTGTTTCACGCGGATCGGGCAGCTTGCTGCGGCGCATGGCGCATACGGATTCAAATACCTGAAGTGGCGTCACCGTGGCAGGATCCAGCTTGGCCAGATCGCCGTAGCTCAATTTGGGTTGCCATTGTTTATTGAGACGAAGACCCAGCCCAACAATGACATGCCCGGTTTGGAAACGGTGTTTAAAAATACTTTCCCGGTAGCCAAAACCACACTCGGCAGCCGGAATGCGATCGATAGCACCGGTAGAGAAGTCCAGCAGATCGACATATTCGCAGACGTCTTTCAATTCGACGCCGTAGGCGCCGATGTTCTGGATAGGGGCGGAGCCCGCTAATCCAGGAATCAACGCCAGGTTTTCCAGGCCACAGATCCCGGCCTGCAACGTATATTGCACCAGGTCATGCCAATTTTCACCGGAGCTGACGTGGAGATGCCAACCATCGCTATCTTCCCGAACGTCGATACCCTTCAACTGATTGACCATTACCGTGCCAGAAAAATCCTCCAGGAACAGCACGTTGCTACCTTCACCGAGAATCAGTAGCGGCTCCTGACGCTTGCGCGTTTGTTGCCACACCTTGAGCATCAGCTCAATTCTATCGGCTATGATCAGGTGCGCTGCGTTGACCGGGAGCGCAAACGTATTGTGGTTTTTTAAAGACGCGCTTTCAGTAGACATAACGTTCAGTACCCATACGGAAATAATCTTTCGCCTAGTCTACTCGATTCGAGGCGTCTGGCTAATATTTGTTTTAATTAACGTGAAATTCATCGACTAATACACTGAAGAATTAAGATTTATCTTTGATATATCCGGATAATTCTCATCAACATGTTCATAGATAGATATTTTTATTATTTAAATAATAATCTGGAGCTATCAATTATATATTGAGCTAGCCACTTTTCTGGCAAAAAACATTATGCTGCCTTATAAGACTAAGCTACATATGCCAAAAAAGCTATTTCCCAAAGTAATAGATACAGTCAGGATATTTATTTTATGCATAGCAAAAAGCCCTGAACGTCAGTTCAGGGCTTTCGGCTTGGTTTGATGCCTGGCAGTGTCCTACTCTCGCATGGGGAGACCCCACACTACCATCGGCGCTACGGCGTTTCACTTCTGAGTTCGGCATGGGGTCAGGTGGGACCACCGCGCTATTGCCGCCAGGCAAATTCTGTTTCATTCCAACCGCTTCACTCTCGTGTCGCCATCAGAACCAATCTCGGAACTTCGCTGAAAATCTCTCTAAAAACACCTTCGGTGTTGTAAGGTTAAGCCTCACGGATCATTAGTACTGGTTAGCTCAATGCATCGCTGCACTTACACACCCAGCCTATCAACGTCTTAGTCTTAAACGTTCCTTCAGGGGCCTTAAAGGCCCAGGGAAGACTCATCTTGAGGCAAGTTTCGCGCTTAGATGCTTTCAGCGCTTATCTTTTCCGCACTTAGCTACCGGGCAATGCCATTGGCATGACAACCCGAACACCAGTGGTGCGTTCACTCCGGTCCTCTCGTACTAGGAGCAACCCCTCTCAATCTTCCAACGCCCACGGCAGATAGGGACCGAACTGTCTCACGACGTTCTAAACCCAGCTCGCGTACCACTTTAAATGGCGAACAGCCATACCCTTGGGACCTACTTCAGCCCCAGGATGTGATGAGCCGACATCGAGGTGCCAAACACCGCCGTCGATATGAACTCTTGGGCGGTATCAGCCTGTTATCCCCGGAGTACCTTTTATCCGTTGAGCGATGGCCCTTCCATTCAGAACCACCGGATCACTAAGACCTACTTTCGTACCTGCTCGAGCCGTCACTCTCGCAGTCAAGCTAGCTTATGCCTTTGCACTAACCTCACGATGTCCGACCGTGATTAGCTAACCTTCGTGCTCCTCCGTTACTCTTTGGGAGGAGACCGCCCCAGTCAAACTACCCACCAGACACTGTCCTCACCCCGGATCACGGGGCCGAGTTAGAACATCAAACATTAAAGGGTGGTATTTCAAGGATGGCTCCACGCAGACTGGCGTCCACGCTTCAAAGCCTCCCACCTATCCTACACATCAAGGCTCAATGTTCAGTGTCAAGCTATAGTAAAGGTTCACGGGGTCTTTCCGTCTTGCCGCGGGTACACTGCATCTTCACAGCGAGTTCAATTTCACTGAGTCTCGGGTGGAGACAGCCTGGCCATCATTACGCCATTCGTGCAGGTCGGAACTTACCCGACAAGGAATTTCGCTACCTTAGGACCGTTATAGTTACGGCCGCCGTTTACTGGGGCTTCGATCAAGAGCTTCGCCTTGCGGCTGACCCCATCAATTAACCTTCCAGCACCGGGCAGGCGTCACACCGTATACGTCCACTTTCGTGTTTGCACAGTGCTGTGTTTTTATTAAACAGTTGCAGCCAGCTGGTATCTTCGACTGGCTTCAGCTCCATCCGCAAGGGACTTCACCTACATGCCAGCGTGCCTTCTCCCGAAGTTACGGCACCATTTTGCCTAGTTCCTTCACCCGAGTTCTCTCAAGCGCCTTGGTATTCTCTACCTGACCACCTGTGTCGGTTTGGGGTACGATTTAATGTTACCTGATGCTTAGAGGCTTTTCCTGGAAGCAGGGCATCAACTACTTCTGCACCGTAGTGCATCGTCATCACGCCTCAGGGTTAGTATGCAACCGGATTTACCAGGTCACACCCCCTACACGCTTAAACCGGGACAACCGTCGCCCGGCTAGCCTAGCCTTCTCCGTCCCCCCTTCGCAGTAACACCAAGTACAGGAATATTAACCTGTTTCCCATCGACTACGCTTTTCAGCCTCGCCTTAGGGGTCGACTCACCCTGCCCCGATTAACGTTGGACAGGAACCCTTGGTCTTCCGGCGAGCGGGCTTTTCACCCGCTTTATCGTTACTTATGTCAGCATTCGCACTTCTGATACCTCCAGCAACCCTCACAGGCCACCTTCAACGGCTTACAGAACGCTCCCCTACCCAACAACGCCTAAGCGTCGCTGCCGCAGCTTCGGTGCATGGTTTAGCCCCGTTACATCTTCCGCGCAGGCCGACTCGACCAGTGAGCTATTACGCTTTCTTTAAATGATGGCTGCTTCTAAGCCAACATCCTGGCTGTCTATGCCTTCCCACATCGTTTCCCACTTAACCATGACTTTGGGACCTTAGCTGGCGGTCTGGGTTGTTTCCCTCTTCACGACGGACGTTAGCACCCGCCGTGTGTCTCCCGTGATAACATTCTTCGGTATTCGGAGTTTGCATCGGTTTGGTAAGCCGGGATGGCCCCCTAGCCGAAACAGTGCTCTACCCCCGAAGATGAGTTCACGAGGCGCTACCTAAATAGCTTTCGGGGAGAACCAGCTATCTCCCGGTTTGATTGGCCTTTCACCCCCAGCCACAAGTCATCCGCTAATTTTTCAACATTAGTCGGTTCGGTCCTCCAGTTAGTGTTACCCAACCTTCAACCTGCCCATGGCTAGATCACCGGGTTTCGGGTCTATACCTTGCAACTATTCGCCCAGTTAAGACTCGGTTTCCCTACGGCTCCCCTATACGGTTAACCTTGCTACAAAATATAAGTCGCTGACCCATTATACAAAAGGTACGCAGTCACACCACGAAGGTGCTCCCACTGCTTGTACGTACACGGTTTCAGGTTCTATTTCACTCCCCTCGCCGGGGTTCTTTTCGCCTTTCCCTCACGGTACTGGTTCACTATCGGTCAGTCAGGAGTATTTAGCCTTGGAGGATGGTCCCCCCATATTCAGACAGGATGTCACGTGTCCCGCCCTACTCATCGAACTCACGACCTGTGCATTTTAGTGTACGGGGCTATCACCCTTTGCTGCGCGACTTTCCAGACGCTTCCACTAACACACAAGCCGATTCAGGTTCTGGGCTCCTCCCCGTTCGCTCGCCGCTACTGGGGGAATCTCGGTTGATTTCTTTTCCTCGGGGTACTTAGATGTTTCAGTTCCCCCGGTTCGCCTCATGCCACTATGTATTCATGACATGATAGTGTGTCGAAACACACTGGGTTTCCCCATTCGGGTATCGCCGGTTGTAACGGTTCATATCACCTTACCGACGCTTTTCGCAGATTAGCACGCCCTTCATCGCCTCTGACTGCCTAGGCATCCACCGTGTACGCTTAGTCACTTAACCTCACAACCCGAAGATGTTTCCATCGTTCGCGCTGCAAACATTTGAGAGACTCTATGACAGGTTACTCTTTATCCCAATACATCTACGGAGGGATAAATTTCAGCCGTCATGTTTCAATTTTCAGCTTGTTCCAGATTGTTAAAGAGCAATATCTTAAACATGACTCGCAAGTCATCTTTAAGATTTTTTCGGTTATCGCTAACCGGTGATAATGTCTTTCACTCATTATCGGAATGGCGTCCCCAAGGGGATTCGAACCCCTGTTACAGCCGTGAAAGGGCAGTGTCCTAGGCCTCTAGACGATGGGGACCCGAAATTGGCTTATCGAATCACCGATTCGATAATTTCGGGTAAAGGTGAGATTTTTCGTGAAAAATCGAGCGCCATTGTCGTTTGTCACTGCACTGGACAGTCACAAATCTCCTGGCACTTACCTATACCACAAGGTTTTGTTTGCTCATTACTTTTTCATCAGACAATCTGTGTGAGCACGCCACTCGAACTAATATCTTTAGGTAAGGAGGTGATCCAACCGCAGGTTCCCCTACGGTTACCTTGTTACGACTTCACCCCAGTCATGAATCACAAAGTGGTAAGCGCCCTCCCGAAGGTTAAGCTACCTACTTCTTTTGCAACCCACTCCCATGGTGTGACGGGCGGTGTGTACAAGGCCCGGGAACGTATTCACCGTAGCATTCTGATCTACGATTACTAGCGATTCCGACTTCATGGAGTCGAGTTGCAGACTCCAATCCGGACTACGACATACTTTATGAGGTCCGCTTGCTCTCGCGAGGTCGCTTCTCTTTGTATATGCCATTGTAGCACGTGTGTAGCCCTACTCGTAAGGGCCATGATGACTTGACGTCATCCCCACCTTCCTCCAGTTTATCACTGGCAGTCTCCTTTGAGTTCCCGGCCGAACCGCTGGCAACAAAGGATAAGGGTTGCGCTCGTTGCGGGACTTAACCCAACATTTCACAACACGAGCTGACGACAGCCATGCAGCACCTGTCTCAGAGTTCCCGAAGGCACCAATCCATCTCTGGAAAGTTCTCTGGATGTCAAGAGTAGGTAAGGTTCTTCGCGTTGCATCGAATTAAACCACATGCTCCACCGCTTGTGCGGGCCCCCGTCAATTCATTTGAGTTTTAACCTTGCGGCCGTACTCCCCAGGCGGTCGATTTAACGCGTTAGCTCCGGAAGCCACGCCTCAAGGGCACAACCTCCAAATCGACATCGTTTACAGCGTGGACTACCAGGGTATCTAATCCTGTTTGCTCCCCACGCTTTCGCACCTGAGCGTCAGTCTTCGTCCAGGGGGCCGCCTTCGCCACCGGTATTCCTCCAGATCTCTACGCATTTCACCGCTACACCTGGAATTCTACCCCCCTCTACGAGACTCTAGCTTGCCAGTTTCAAATGCAGTTCCCAGGTTGAGCCCGGGGATTTCACATCTGACTTAACAAACCGCCTGCGTGCGCTTTACGCCCAGTAATTCCGATTAACGCTTGCACCCTCCGTATTACCGCGGCTGCTGGCACGGAGTTAGCCGGTGCTTCTTCTGCGAGTAACGTCAATTGATGAGCGTATTAAGCTCACCACCTTCCTCCTCGCTGAAAGTGCTTTACAACCCGAAGGCCTTCTTCACACACGCGGCATGGCTGCATCAGGCTTGCGCCCATTGTGCAATATTCCCCACTGCTGCCTCCCGTAGGAGTCTGGACCGTGTCTCAGTTCCAGTGTGGCTGGTCATCCTCTCAGACCAGCTAGGGATCGTCGCCTAGGTGAGCCATTACCCCACCTACTAGCTAATCCCATCTGGGCACATCTGATGGCAAGAGGCCCGAAGGTCCCCCTCTTTGGTCTTGCGACGTTATGCGGTATTAGCTACCGTTTCCAGTAGTTATCCCCCTCCATCAGGCAGTTTCCCAGACATTACTCACCCGTCCGCCGCTCGTCACCCAGAGAGCAAGCTCTCCTGTGCTACCGCTCGACTTGCATGTGTTAAGCCTGCCGCCAGCGTTCAATCTGAGCCATGATCAAACTCTTCAATTAAAAGCTTGATTTGCTTCCACTCGAGAAGCGATGCTCAAAGATTTACTGCATGAATTTTACTTCAGTTAGTCACTCTTCAAGACTTGATATTTTTTTGCATCCGAAGATGCTGGATATCGTCTTGTGGAGTGCCCACACAGATTGTCTGATAAATTGTTAAAGAGCAGTGAGTTAGGCGCTTTCGCTTGCTAACTCGAGGTGGCGTATATTACGCTTTCCTCTTTCAGAGTCAACCCTAATTTTCAGGATTTTTTCTCTTTCTTCCCGGCCGCTGTGTGAAGTGAATCACTTGCGCCGTGTCGATGGAGGCGCATTATAGGGAGTCGGTTCAGAATGACAAGCGATAATATGCATTTTTTATCTGACCGCTCACTATTCATTCGTAACGCCTATTAAACCCGCTTTTTGATGGCTGCCGGCAGGTCCGCCAGGCTATTTAGCACCCAATCGGCCAGCTTTTCGCCCTGCTCGGTCACCGGTTTGCCGGTACGCACCAGCACCTTGGTGCCAACGCCGGCCGCGATCGCCGCCTGCATATCTTCCGGTTTATCGCCCACCATATAAGAAGCGGCCATATCGATGTTCAATTCCTGCTGCGCTTGCAGCAGCATGCCCGGCTGCGGTTTACGGCAGTCACACACCTGACGATACTCTTCTACTACTGCCTCCGGATGGTGCGGGCAGAAATAGATGCCGTCGAAGTCGACGTCGCGATCGGCCAGCGACCAGTCCATCCACTCGGTCAGGTACATAAATTGGTCTTCGCTGAACTTGCCGCGCGCAATGCCGGACTGGTTGGTCACCATCACCAGCGCGAAGCCCATCTTTTTGAGTTCGCGACAGGCGTCAATCACGCCGTCAATAAAGTGGAAATTGTCGATTTCATGGACATAGCCATGGTCAACGTTAATCGTACCGTCACGATCGAGAAAAATTGCTGGAACGCTTTGTGTCACCGCTTTGCTCCTGAGGGCCTGTATACGCTGACAGTATCGCATGTTTTACCCCGCACTGAGAACGCCGGAGAACGTCGTTGGCCGTTGACTTGGACGTCTAGACGCCTTAACATCTGATCCATACCTTGGTTCCACGCCGAGGTTTACTTTTATCTAGCCACGGGCAACCACGCTAAAATAAGAAGAATATGATTAAACTTTCTAACATTACTAAAGTGTTCCAGCAGGGTTCGCGCACCATTACCGCGCTCTCTGACGTGACCCTTCACGTCCCTGCCGGGCAAATCTATGGCGTTATCGGGTCTTCCGGCGCCGGCAAAAGCACGCTGATCCGCTGCGCCAACATGCTGGAGCGCCCAACGTCCGGCCAGGTCCTGGTCGATGGTCAGGATCTGACTTCGCTGTCGGAAAGCGAACTGACGCGCGCCCGTCGCCAAATCGGCATGATCTTCCAGCACTTCAACCTGCTCTCTTCCCGCACGGTATTCGGCAACGTGGCGCTGCCGCTGGAGCTGGACAATACGCCGCGTGCCGAGATCAAAAAGCGCGTGACCGAACTGCTGGAGCTGGTCGGCCTGGCGGACAAACACGACGCCTACCCGGCCAACCTGTCCGGCGGCCAGAAACAGCGCGTGGCGATCGCCCGCGCGCTGGCCAGCAACCCGAAAGTACTGCTGTGCGACGAAGCCACCAGCGCGTTGGATCCGGCCACCACCCGTTCCATCCTGGAACTGCTGAAAGACATCAACCGCCGCCTGGGCCTGACCATTCTGCTCATCACCCACGAAATGGACGTGGTGAAACGCATCTGCGACCAGGTCGCGGTCATTAGCCAGGGGCAGCTGATCGAAAAAGACAGCGTCAGCGAAGTGTTCTCGCACCCGAAAACCCCGCTGGCCCAGCAGTTCATTCAGTCCACGCTGCATCTCGATATCCCGGACGACTACGCCGCGCGCCTGTCGCCGGAACGTCAGGGCGACCGCCAGCCGCTTTTGCGCCTGGAATTCACCGGCCAGTCGGTCGATGCGCCGCTGCTGTCTGAAGCCGCTCGCCGCTTCAACGTGAACAACAACATTATCAGCGCCCAGATGGATTATGCCGGCGGCGTGAAATTCGGCGTGATGCTGGCGGAGCTGCACGGCAGCGACGAAGACGCGCTGGCGACGATTAAGTTCCTGCAAGAAAATCAGGTAAAAGTAGAGGTTCTGGGTTATGTCTGAGGCAATGATGTGGTTGATGGCGCGTGGCGTGTGGGAAACCGTCATGATGACCTTTGTCTCCGGCTTCTTCGGTTTCGTGCTCGGCCTGCCGGTAGGCGTGCTGCTGTATGTCACCCGCCCGGGGCAAATCATCGCCAACAACTCGCTGTATAAAATCCTGTCCGGGCTGGTGAACATCTTCCGTTCGATCCCGTTCATTATCCTGCTGGTTTGGATGATTCCGTTTACCCGCATGATCGTCGGCACCTCTATCGGTCTGCAGGCGGCCATCGTGCCGTTGACCGTGGGCGCCGCGCCGTTCATCGCGCGCATGGTGGAAAACGCCCTGCTGGAGATCCCGTCCGGCCTGGTGGAAGCGGCGCGCGCCATGGGCGCCACGCCGATGCAGATCATCAAGAAAGTGTTGCTGCCGGAAGCCTTGCCGGGTCTGGTCAACGCCGCAACCATCACGCTGATCACCCTGGTGGGCTACTCCGCCATGGGCGGCGCGGTCGGCGCCGGCGGCCTGGGCCAAATCGGTTACCAATACGGTTATATCGGTTATAACGCCACAGTGATGAATACCGTATTAGTATTACTGGTAGTTTTGGTTTATCTGATCCAGTTCTGCGGCGATCGCATCGTCAAAGCCGTTACCCATAAATAGTTTCACAGCATGTTAATGCGAGTCTAATGAGGAAGGGATATGTCGTTAAAATTTAAATCCATCGCGGCAATTGGCGCACTGATCGGCACTCTGGCTCTGGCGGGCTGTGGCCAGGATGAAAAGAATCCAAACCATATCAAGGTCGGCGTGATCGTCGGCGCTGAGCAGCAAGTGGCTGAAGTCGCTCAGAAAGTGGCGAAAGAGAAATACGGTCTGGACGTTGAGCTGGTAACCTTCAACGACTACGTGTTGCCTAACGAAGCGCTGAGCAAAGGCGATATCGATCTGAACGCCTTCCAGCACAAGCCGTACCTGGATCAGCAAATCAAAGATCGCGGCTACAAGCTGGTGCCGGTCGGCAGCACCTTTGTTTACCCGATTGCCGGTTACTCCAAGAAAATCAAATCGCTGGACGAGCTGAAAGAGGGTTCTCAGATCGCACTGCCTAACGATCCGACCAACCTGGGCCGTTCGCTGCTGCTGCTGCAGAAAGTCGGCTTGATCAAACTGAAGGACGGCGTTGGCCTGTTGCCGACCGTGCTGGACGTGACCGAGAACCCGAAAAACCTGAAGCTGGTTGAGCTGGAAGCGCCTCAGTTGCCACGTTCTCTGGACGATCAGCAGATCGCGCTGGCGGTGATCAACACCACCTACGCCAGCCAGATCGGCCTGACGCCGGCGAAAGACGGCCTGTTCGTGGAAGATAAAGACTCGCCTTACGTCAACCTGCTGGTTGCGCGCGAAGATAACAAAGATGCGGAAAACGTGAAGAAATTCGTGCAGGCCTATCAGTCTGACGAAGTGGACGCCGCCGCCAACAAAATCTTCAACGGCGGGGCGGTGAAAGGCTGGTAAGCGCTTATTCGCCAATTTTATTCCTATAATTGCAAGACGGGCCAAGGCCCGTCTTGTTATTTCCGCCATAGATTGCTTCAATAGCGCCACTTTCATTAAGGCAGAGGAATCTCAATGCGTGTTTTACCTCTCTGTTTGTTAGCGCTCGCGCTGGCCGGATGTTCATCGCAACGTATCGCGCCGTCCTCAACAAACAGCACCAGCAAGCCGACCACCACCGCCCCGGCCAAAACTACGCCGGCCGCCCGCCCCGCTCCGGTAAAACTGTACAAAAGTGCAGAAGAGCTCGTGGGCAAGCCGTTCCGCGATCTGGGTGAAGTGTCTGGCGAATCGTGCCAAACCACCGTACAAGACTCCCCACCGAATCTGGCCACCGCCCGTAAACGCATGCAAATCCGCGCGTCTTACATGAAGGCCAATGCCGTGCTGCTGCACGACTGCCAGATCGTCAGCGGCGTCGCCGGTTGTTACCAGCAGGCCGTCTGCCAGGGCTCGGCGCTTAACGTCTCGTCCAAATGACCGAATTCGTTTTCGAGCAGATCGGCGTGATCCGCTCGCCGTATAAAGAAAAATTCGCCGTTCCCCGCCAGCCGGGGCTGGTCGAAGACGGTGGCGGCGAACTGCTGCTGTTGCCGCCCTACAACCAGGCGGAGGCGGTACGCGGCCTCAGCGATTTCAGCCATCTGTGGGTGATGTTCATTTTCCATCAAACCCTGGAAGGCGGCTGGCGGCCGACGGTGCGTCCGCCGCGTTTAGGCGGCAATGCCCGCATGGGCGTGTTCGCCACCCGCTCCACCTTCCGGCCCAACCCGCTCGGCATGTCCCTGATCGAACTGAAAGGCGTGCGGGTAAAAAACGGCGAAGTGACGCTGGAGCTGGGCAGCCTCGATCTGGTCGACGGTACCCCGGTGGTAGACATCAAGCCGTATCTGCCGTTCGCCGAAAGCCAGCCGCAGGCCCGCGCCGGCTTTGCCCAGGCCGCGCCCGCCGGCGATATGCCGGTACGTTTCGCGCCACAGGCCGAGCAGCAGCTGCAGCAACATCAGGCGCGTTACCCGCAATTAAGGCGTTTTATCAGCCAGGTGCTGGCGCAAGACCCCCGTCCCGCCTATCGTAAAGGAGAGGGCGTCGAACGGGATTACGCCGTCTGGCTGCTGGATTTCAACGTGCGCTGGCGCGTCGTGGATGGTCATACCGAAGTGTTGGCGCTCGACCCGCGTTAAAATTCCGCCGCCTCTCTTTTGGCGACCCGCTCGCGCTGGTAAACTAAACCACTTTTGTCACTTTTGGCCGCCACTCTGGCAGCCCGATGCAATTTGCAGTTCTAACGGAACCAAAACACCATGCGTACTAGCCAATATCTGCTCTCCACACTGAAGGAGACACCTGCCGACGCCGAAGTGATCAGCCACCAGCTGATGCTGCGCGCCGGGATGATCCGCAAGCTGGCCTCCGGTCTTTACACCTGGCTGCCGACCGGCCTGCGCGTTCTGAAAAAGGTTGAAAACATCGTTCGCGAAGAAATGAACAATGCTAACGCGATCGAAGTGTCCATGCCGGTGGTTCAGCCTGCCGATTTGTGGCAGGAAAGCGGCCGTTGGGAGCAATACGGCCCCGAGCTGCTGCGCTTCGTCGATCGCGGCGACCGCCCGTTCGTGCTGGGCCCGACGCATGAAGAAGTGATCACCGATCTGATCCGCAACGAGATCAGCTCGTACAAACAGCTGCCGCTGAACTTCTTCCAGATCCAGACCAAGTTCCGTGATGAAGTGCGCCCGCGTTTCGGCGTGATGCGTTCCCGTGAGTTCCTGATGAAGGATGCCTACTCCTTCCATACCTCACAGGAGTCTCTGCAGGAGACTTACGACGCGATGTACGAAGCGTACAGCAAAATCTTCAGCCGCATGGGCCTGGATTTCCGCCCGGTGCAGGCCGATACCGGCTCGATCGGCGGCAGCGCCTCGCACGAATTCCAGGTGCTGGCAGACAGCGGTGAAGACGATATCGTGTTCTCCACCGGTTCCGACTTCGCCGCCAACATCGAGCTGGCGGAAGCGGTCGCGCCGGCGGCTCCACGCGCAGCGGCCGGCGAAGAATTGCGTCTGGTGGATACGCCGAACGCCAAAACCATCGTTGAGCTGGTCGAGCAGTTCCCGCTGCCGGTGGAAAAAACCGTGAAGACGCTGATGGTGCGCGCCACCGAAGAGAGCGGCCACAAGCTGGTTGCCCTGCTGGTGCGCGGCGATCACGAGCTGAACGAAGTCAAGGCCGAGAAGCTGGCGCAGGTTGCCGCGCCGCTGACCTTCGCCACCGAAGAAGAAATTCGCGCCATCGTCGGCGCCGGCCCGGGTTCACTCGGCCCGGTCAACCTGCCGATGCCGGTGGTTGCTGACCGCAGCGTGGCGGCGATGAGCGACTTTGGCGCCGGCGCCAACGTTGACGGCAAACACTACTTCGGCATCAACTGGGAGCGCGATCTGCCGCTGCCGCAGGTGGCCGATATCCGTAACGTGGTGGAAGGTGACGCCAGCCCGGACGGTCAGGGCACGCTGCTGATCAAACGCGGCATCGAAGTGGGCCATATCTTCCAGCTCGGCACCAAGTACTCGGAAGCGATGAAAGCGACCGTGCAGGGTGAAGACGGCCGCAACCAGGTGCTGACCATGGGCTGCTACGGCATCGGGGTCACGCGCGTCGTGGCCGCCGCCATCGAGCAGAATCATGACGAACGCGGCATCATCTGGCCGGACGCCATCGCGCCGTTCCAGGTCGCTATTCTGCCGATGAACATGCACAAGTCGTTCCGCGTGCAGGCGCTGGCCGAAGAGCTGTACAACACCCTGCGCTCCCACGGCATCGACGTGATCCTCGATGACCGCAAAGAACGCCCGGGCGTGATGTTCGCGGATATGGAGCTGATCGGCGTGCCGCACTCTATCGTTATCGGCGACCGTAACCTCGACAACGAAGAGATCGAGTACAAGAACCGCCGCGTCGGCGAGAAGCAAATGATCAAAACCGGCGAAATCGTTGATTTCCTGCTGGGCCAGATCAAACGCTAAACGACGAACGCCAGAAAATAAAAAACCCGCTCACGCGGGTTTTTTTATATCCGAAATCGCTTATTTGCTGCTGCAGTTCTTGCTGCGATCGAACGCGATTTTACCGTCCGGCACCAGCGCCTTCTCGGTCAGACCTTCCTCCATCGACGGCTGCACGCTGAAATGCGCGCTGAACGTCAGGAATACCGGCTCGCCGGCGGTCTTATATGCTTTGGCGTAACCTTGCTCCAGCGCGATGTTGTTATCCACCGGGAAGGTTTTGCCGGTAGCGCAGTCCTTGAAGACCGCCGCGTCCGCCATATAGGTGTAGCTGCCTTTCAACGTCATCGGCGTTTTAGGCAACGGCTTCTCGACCGGATCCAGGCGGTAATTCAGTTTGGACTCGATCGGCACGCCGCTGCGATCCAGCATTTCCAGACTCTTGCCCACCGGACGGAAATAGCGTTTTTCGCCGTTGCTGTCGGTCAGCACCAGTTTATCCGCAGTGCGCGCCCATTTACCGTAATCGGCAAAGGTCTGATCGCCGTCTTTGGTGCCGCGATAGGTTTCCTGCAGCACGAAGGTGCCGTCCTCATCCAGGAACAGCGCCGTATCCAGACCGCCGCAATCGGCGCAAGGCAACAGCCCTTGATAACTCTGCGGCATCGCCTGCAGCGGTTGTTCCTTCGGCTGATAATGATTGTTGCATCCCAACAACGAGAGTGCGCCTGCCGCGAGGAACAGGGCTACCGTAATTTTCTTCACAGTTATTCTCCTACTGTGTTCATGTATTCCTAAGTGCGAACCTTGCCACGCAGCGCCTTGGTGGCGCCTTTACGTGTCTTGCCTTCCAGGCGACGCAGTTTGGCCCCTTTCGTCGGCTTGGTCGCCTTGCGCGTTTTTTCCACCACCATCGCCTGCTGAATCAGCGCGGCCAGCCTGGCCAACGCCGCTTCACGATTCAATTCCTGACTGCGATACTCTTGCGCCTTGATAATCACCACGCCATCAGCGGTAATGAGATGATGATTCAGCGCCAGCAGCCTTTCCTTATAATACTCTGGCAGGCTGGATGCCCGGATGTCAAAGCGCAAATGGATTGCCGTTGAGGTTTTGTTCACGTGCTGGCCGCCCGCGCCCTGCGCGCGGATCGCCGTCAATTCCAGCTCATTATCCGGTATGGCTACGTTTCTTGACAGTTCCAGCACCGGTCACACCTGCGCCCGCTGCCACTCGGCAAACTGGATTTCCAGACTATTCTGAGCATCGGACAGCCAAATAGTTCCCTCCTGCAGCGTTGCCTGCAGCGTCATGGTGCGGCTGGCCAATGCCGTCAGGCGCGCCAACTGCTCGTCGTCGAGGAAACGCACGCTCAGGTTCTTGTAGCCGGCCACCTTGCCCTGCATTCCCTGCCACCACACGTGCGCGGCGCGCTCGCCGTAGGCGTACAACACCACGCGCGGCGACTGGTTGCAGGCCTTGCGGATGCGTTTTTCGTCGGGCAACCCCATCTCGATCCACATTTCCAACCCATTGTGGTCGTTGCGCTGCCAGATCTCCGGCTCGTCGTCGGCGCTCAGCCCTTTGGTGAACACCAGCCGCTCGTCGGCATGGCAGATCCAGGCCAACAGGCGCAGCATCATGCGCTGCTCGTTTTCGGACGGGTGTTGCGCCAGCGTCAGCGTGGCGTCGTGGTAGAAGTGACGATCCATATCAGCAATATTGACCGCGGCTTTATAAATGGTTGCTTTCAGCGCCATGGGTGACCTCGTTATTATCCGGCGACAGTGTACTTGATCAGGGCCGAACGCCGCCAGCGCGGCCAGGCCGCGGCAGTGCGAAAGGCGTGCCGGGGTGCTGATAACTCCATAACAGCTGTGCTATAGTCGTCTAGGATAGGATAAAACTCCGAGAGCCTGCGCCTCATCGCGATAGTAGTCTTGATGATGCAGAGGTTCTTAAGGGAGGAAACTGTGCAACAATACTGTGAGTTAGTACGCCGTACTTACGCCGAGATTGGCAGTGGAGATCTTGGCTACGTGCCTGATGCGCTGGCTTGTGCGTTAAAGGCATTGGACGATGTCGCAGCGAACGATGCGCTACCGTCCTCCGTTAGGGAACAGGCGGCCTTTGCCGCCGCTAACTTATTGGTGAGCGACTATGTTGATGAATGATGAGTACCAACCCATCAATTGCGATGACTACGACAACCTGGAACTCGCCTGTCAGCATAAACTTATTCTGAAGCTGGAGTTACGCGACGGAGAAGTGATCGAGGCCAAGGCGATCGACCTGCTGCAAAAGAAACGCGTTGAGTATCTGACCATCGAACAGAACGGCCAGCAGCGCGACCTGCGCCTGGACCATATCAGCAGTTTCAGTCATCCGGAAATCGGTACCGTGGTCGTCAGTCTGTCGGACTGAGCAGCGGTAACCCCATCCCAACAGGGCAGCCCAATGGCTGCCCTCGTCATTTAAGGCTTCAGGCTGGCGTAATAGGCCGCCAGATCGGCGATATCGTCATCCGACAGCCCCGACACGTAGGCCTTCATCACCTCGGCCTGGCCGCCGTTGCGCTCCCCTTTCTTATACGCCTGCAACGCGTGCTGCAGGTACATGGCATTCTGCCCGGCCAGGTTCGGATACATCGGCACCGTCACCTTGCCCTGCGCGCCGTGGCACGCCGCACAGGCGGCGGCTTTCGCCTGGCCGGCCGCCGCATCCCCCGCCGCCAACGCCGGCAGGCTGAACAGACCGGCGGCCAACAGCGTGATCCCCACAAACTTCATTATTGTTCCTCGCGATTATGATTTTTTTCCCAGCGCAGCCGCCACGGGCGTTCGCCTTCCGGCACCAGCCCCGCTTCACAGACGAATACGCCCAGCGCGGCGATCAGCTGCTCATCATAATAAATCAACGGGATGCGTTCACGCTGCCAGGGCGGAATACCCAGCTCCTGCCACAGTTTTTTTATCGGCCGCGAATGGGCGCGCCCCACGATGCGCACCGTACCCTGCGCGCCACCGAAGCGAATGCTGATCCGCTGCGACGGCTGCGGCGCACGCAGCGCCAGCTCGCCCTCACCGGCAATCAGCCGCCCCAACCCGTCCGGCAGCACCAGCGGCTCGTCAGGCTGCCAAGGCAGATGCACATCGCGCAGCGCCGCCAGCGGCGGCAACAGGTGCAACCGGCCGCGGAAACGGCGAATCTGATAGGCGCCGAGCTGCAGCTGCGGTTCGGCATCCTCTCGGCTGAGCGCCACCTCTTCCCACAGGCGCTGAAGCTGCTCACGCGCCGGCATGGTGACGTTAAACAACGCGATCCAGCGCCGCAGCAAGGCGAAGCGCCGCATCGGCGAACAGTCCGTCAGGCCGTCGATCGCCAATGATCGATCCGCCGCCAACAGACTTTGCAGCGGTTCCGCCAGCAGTTCGTCCAGCAGCTGCTCCTGCTCGGCGCACAGGCCGGCGCTGCGCGCCACCGCCGAGGCGAAGTGCGGCCAGCGTTGATTGAGTTGCGGCAGCACCTGCAACCGCAGGAAATTGCGATCGAAGCGCGTGTCCTGATTGCTGTCGTCATCTATCCAGGTTAAGGCGTGGCGTTGCGCGTAGCTTTCCAGCGTCTGACGCGAACAGCCCAACAGCGGCCGCAACAGCAGGTGCTCACCCAGCGCCGCGCGCGCCGCCATCGCCGACAGCCCCGCCGGCCCGCTGCCGCGCTTGAGCGCCAGCAGGAAGGTTTCGCTTTGATCGTCGAGGTGTTGGGCGGTGAGCAGCGCTTCCCCCTCCATTAGGGCGGCGCTGAAGGCGGCATAGCGCGCCGCACGCGCCGCCGCTTCGATGCCGCCCTGGCGGGCGTCCACCTGCACGTGCGTCACCGTCAGCGGGATCTGCCAGTCGGCGCAGCGGCTGCGGCAATGCTCAACCCAGCGGTCGGCGAAAGCGCTCAGGCCGTGATGCACGTGCAGCGCACGCAGCTGCAGCGCCGGACGCTGGCGGCGCAACGCCGCCAGCACATGCAGCAGTACGCTGGAATCCAGGCCGCCGCTGAACGCCACCAGCAGCCGCTGCTGCGCGCCCAACTGGTCTGCCACCCGCGTCGTTAATTGATCAGTATTCATCGGTAGGCTTTGTCACTTCTACATAGCTGCACGTTAACCCCGCCTACCGTCATCAATCAAGCATTAACCGTCCGGGCCTGGCGCCGCGTCAGCAACCACCAGCCACCCAGCACCGCGATCACCGCCAGCGCGCATCCGGCCGCTCCCCAGCCGATCTGAGCGAAAATGCGGCCATACGCCTGCATCGCCGCCCCCTCGATGTGATCCTCGGCGGTCTGATTGGCGATAATGCCCGCCAGGTAGTTGGCGATCGAGCCGGTCGCCAGCATATAGATACCGGTCAGCACGCCGGTGGCACCGGGAATATTCAGCCGGGTGATCTGCGCCATCGCCACCGGATCGATAAACAGTTCGGCGAAGCCCATCACTGCCAGGCCAGCGATCATCAGCCCCATCGATCCCGGCCCGTGCAACCGCGTATTGAGCGCCATCAGCGTAAAGCCGACGCCGATCAACAGCAGACCGAAGGCGAACTTGCACCAGATGCGCAGTGTCTGGTCGCCCGCGCCATCGCCGCTCGCCAGCCATGCCAGCGCCACGCCGCCCAGCATCACCGCACAGGCGTTAATCGACTGGAACAGCGCGGTCGGCACCGTCCAGCCGAACCAGCGCCGATCGACGAAGTGATCGATAAACAGGCTGATGGAGCTGCCGCCCTGCTGGGCGAAAGCCCAGAACAGCGTGCCCAACAGCATCAGCGCAACGATCTGCCACAGCCCCCGGCGCTGGCCGGCGTCCGCACGCAGCATAATGCGCGCCACCAGCACCACCGCCGCCACGCACACCAGCCCGAGCAAATAGCCGGCCCAGTCGTGCACAAACAGCAGCGTGAAGAACAACGGCGATGCCAGCAGCGCCGCCAGCAGCCAACCCCAGTGCGGCAAGCCCAGGCTTTTGGCGCGCATCAGCGGTGCATTCACGCCGCGGGTATGGCGGAAGTGGCGCCCGCCGAGCAGGAAGATCGCCAGGCCGGCGAACATGCCGATCCCGGCCAACGCAAAGCCGACGTGCCAGCCATAGCGCTCGGCCGCCAACCCGCAGGCGATCGGCGCCAAAATAGACCCGACGTTACCGGCGGCGTACAGCAGCGAGAACCCCCCTTCGCGGCGCGAGTCCTGCGCCGGATACAGCTCGCCCAGCAGGCAGCTGATATTGGATTTGAACAGGCCGTAGCCGCAGATGATGATGGCCAGCGCCAGATAGAGCGACTGGGCGGAGACCGCGCTCAGGCCGAGCACGATATGCCCCAGCGTCATCAGCGCCGCGCCGGCAATCACCGCGACGCGATTGCCCAGCAGGCGATCGGCGAGCCAGCCGCCCAAAATAGGAGTGACGTAAACTAACGAAGCATAAGCGCTGTAGAGATCGATGGCGTGGCTGTCGGTATAGCCGAGTTGGTGGGTCAGATAGAGAATCAGTAACGCACGCATGCCGTAAAAGCTGAAATATTCCCAAATTTGTATGGCTACGACATAGTAAATTGCGCGCGGCTGTGAGGGTGTTTTCATGGAGGTCTCCCATCAGTCGGTGAACGGCAAAGGGGAAGCGCGAGCGCCTCCCCTGTTATTGGCTGCGGTTATTTCGCCTTCAGCACTTTCACCCGATAACGTCCGTCCGCCTGACGATAGGCGCCGTGAATGTCGGTTTCAAAGCCCGGATAATGCGCGCCGATTTCGCACAGCATCTGCAGGAACTCCAGCACCGGCCGGCTCTCCTCGGTCAGCATTTCGCCCGGCATCACCAGCGGCACGCCCGGTGGGTATGGGAGGATCATATTGGCATTGACCTTGCCGACCATCTCTTCCAGATAGACTTCTTCCACTTCGCCGTGCAGCTCTTTCTGGAACGCCTGATACGGGTTCATCACCATGGTTGGCAGCACTTCGAACGCGCGGTACATCAGATCCGGCAGGTTGTGTTGCTCCACCAGGCGGTGAATGTTCTGCGCCAGATCCTGAATGCGCATGTTTTCATAGAAATCAGGCGCTTCCTGATACAGCGAAGGCAGCATGTTTTTCACCCGCAGGTTCAGATCGAACGAGCGTTTGAAGTCGGTCATCGCGCGCAGCAGGCTGAGCGCCTTGGTTTTGTCGATGCCGATGCTGAACAGGAACAGCAGATTGTACGGCCCGGTTTTCTCGACGATGATGCCGCGTTCGTCGAGGTATTTCGCCACGATGCTGGCCGGGATGCCGAACGGTTGCATCTCGCCTTCTTTGCTCATCCCCGGCGTCAGAATGGTGACCTTGATCGGATCGAGGTACATGTGTTCATTGTCGATGTTCTTGAAACCGTGCCAGGCGCTGTCGGAGCGCAGCGGCCAGCATTCCGGCTCATCGATATGCTCCGGCTGCCAGACGTCGAAGAACCAGCCGTCGGACTCGACTTTCAGGCGTTTGATCTCTTTGCGGAACTTGATCGCGCGCTCGATAGAGCCGTTGATCAGCCGCTTGCCGGCGTTGCCTTTCATCATCGCCGCAGCAGTTTCGGTCGATGCCACGATGCCGTAGTGCGGCGAGGTGGTGGTGTGCATCATGTAGGCTTCATTGAAGGTTTCTTCGTTGATGTCGCCCTTCACATGAATCATCGAAGCCTGCGAGAAGGCCGCCAGCAGTTTGTGGGTGGACTGGGTTTCATAGATTACCTTGCCCTCCACGCGGCCGCCGCTCATGCCGCACTTGCCTTTATAGATCGGATGGAAGTTGGTGTAAGGCACCCAGGCGGAATCGAAGTGGATAGACTTCACGTCCAGGGTGTTCTTGATAAAGTCGGTGTTGTACAGCAGGCCGTCATAGGTGGAGTTGGTGATCACCGCGTGCACCGGCCAGGTGGCGTTCGGGGTGTCCTTCACGCGTTTGGCGATGGTGGCACGCTGGAACTCGCTCTGCGGAATGCCGCCGAGGATGCCGTAGGCGTTGCGGGTCGGGCGGAAGTAGATCGGCGTGATGTCGCTCATCATCATCAGGTGAGTCAGCGACTTGTGGCAGTTACGGTCAATCAGCACCGTGCTGCCCGCCGGCGCCGAATACATGCCGACGATCTTGTTGGCGGTAGAGGTGCCGTTGGTGACCATGTAGCTGCGTTCGGCGTTGAACACGCGGGAAATGTACTCTTCCGCCTCTTTGTGCGGGCCGGAGTGATCGAGCAACGATCCCAGTTCGGACACCGAGATCGAGATATCCGACTTCATGGTGTTCGGGCCGAAGAAATCGTAGAACAGGCTGCCCACCGGGCTTTTCTGGAACGCGGTGCCGCCCATGTGGCCCGGCGTACAGAAGGTGTATTTGCCTTCACGCACGTATTTGAACAGCGCCTTGGTCAACGGCGGCAGGATGGTGTCGATATACTCGTCGGTATTCTGTTTGATCTTGGCGGCGATGTCGGTTGCCGCGCCGAGCGCATATTCGAAGAAGCGCACCTGCATGCGCAGATCGTTCAGGCTGACGTCCAGCGTCGAATAGGTGTTGGCGAACGCGTACAGCGGCATGTATTCGTTCAACTGGCTGATCTCTTCGCACAGCTCCAGGTTGTATTTGTCCCAGTCGAAGATCACCCCGCACAGACGGGCGTTGTTCTCGATCAGTTTCAACAGGTCTTCGCGATCGTTAGGGTAAACGATGCGGAAATCCAGACTTTCCAGCGCCTGATGCAGTTCACGGATAGGCTCTTCTTTGAAGTAGACACCCATGTGATTCATGATGGCGATAACGTTCATATGCATTTCTCCTGGCAAAGCAAGCCCCTTCCCGTCGCGGCTGACAGGTCGGAAAGAAAGGGGCTGGGTAAATTCAGTCGGTCAGCGGACGCGAATCAGTGCGCTTTGGCCGTGGTGTTTTCATCGACCGCCGCTGCGTTGGCAGCCTGGCGGGTATTCATTTTCCGGGCGTAGAACATCAGGATAATCAGGCTGATGATAAAGGTGCCGGACAGTTCGAATGAGTTGGCGCCCATCAGCGCGATGAAGCAGAAGCCGCAGCCGCACACCGAAGCGATCAGGCTCAGCAGGTTGCGCACGTTGACCCCTTCGAAGCGGATCAGGTCTACGCAGGAGTAGAAGTAAGGCAGCATGGTCAGCAGTACCGCGATACCGGTCAGTTCGCCGAACAGGTCGGACGCTTTGCCGCCGGCGGAGCTCATCAGGGTGATCAGCACCATCAGCGCGGTCATTTTGCAGCCGGCCAGCAGCAGACCTTTCTTCGGAATGCCGTTTTTATCCAGCTCGCCGTACACTTTCGGGAAGTTGCCGTCGTTGGCGGCGCGTACCCCGGCCTGGCCGACCAGCATCATCCACGAACCCAGCGACGTCAGGCAGGCGAAGGCGGTGAAGGCGGAAACCATCGGTGCAGCCCAGTTGCCCATAATCGCCGAGGCGCTGATAGCGAACGGCGCGCCGCTGGCGGCCATTTCAGACGCCGGGAACATACCACTGATCACCTGGGTGGCGGCGATGTAGATGATGCCCGCCAGGCCGGTGCCGAGCATGGTTGCCAGCGGCACGGTGCGTTTCGGATTTTTCACCATGCCGGTGCTGACCGCCGCGGATTCCACGCCGATGAATGCCCACAGGCACAGCAGGATACTTTTGATCACTGCATGGCTGTCGGTGGTGCCGGAGGTATTCCAGTTAGCCTGATAGGTGGCGGCGTCAAACCAGTGCCAGCCGAGGGTCGCGGTCACGATCACCGGGATCAGCACCAGCACCAGGCCCAGGGTGGTCAAACGGCTGACCCAGGTTCCGCCCAGCATGTTGACGAAGGTGAAGATCCACACGATGGCGATACAGGCGATGCCGGCAGGTACCGGGTTGTTCAGCGCCGGGAAGAAGGTGGAGAGATAAGAAACGGCGGTAATGCCGATGGCCAGGTTACCGATCCAGTTGGCATGGTAATAAAGCACGCCGGTCTGGAAACCGAAGGCCGGGGAAATTTCGCCCGCGTAGGCGATAGGGCCGCCCTGCTGCGGGTTTTTGGTGGCGAGGCGGGCATACACATAGGCCAGCGACATCGCCCCGATAATCGAGATCACCCATCCCCAGATGGCGATAGATCCGAGACTCGCCAGGTTGGCGGGCAATAAGGCAATCCCGCTCCCCATCATATTACCGGCGACGACGCCGGTGCAGGCAATAAGCCCTATTTTCTTGGGTGAAGCCATGGTCAGTTTCTCCTGATTTACGTTTCTTATAAGCCACACCCATAAATAAAAGATTTTAATGAGCCGGCTTGATAGTCAGGATGCTAACCATCGGGGGGAATAAAGTCCTAAAGATAAAGTGAGATTACGCTCATGATCATACAAATGATAACCTGAGGTTTTTCATTAACACGTCAAGATAAAAAGGTAAGCTAAAGAAAAGATAAACATCATTTTAAAACAACGAGATGGAAAAGTTAAAAACGAATAACAAACGGCAAAAAAGAAATAATATCGCGCAGCAAAATAATACATTCATGCAACATACCTTCACCATTAAATAACGCCGCCATGATCCCGGTAGAATAATGGCGGCATGGTCTCGGTTAATTATTGGCGCTGATAGTTATTTAAATAAGGCACCACGTTGGTCAATGACGTCTGGAATACGCCATTGGTGATCCAATGCAATGTGTCTTCGCCGGGGCGAAGATTAAATGCGGTAATATAAGAATCCGCCGCCAAATGGTTCTGCCCCTGCATTTCATACACCTTGCCCAGCAGCACATAATTCAGCCACGACATTTGCAATTCAATCCCCAGATCGATAGCCCGGTGCGCCTCGTCAATGCGCCCCTGCGTCAATGCATCCACCGCCAGAACTTGCTGCATGATTGGTGTGTTTTTCAATTCCGGGATCGTCGCCAGATGGCGGATATCGGCGCGCAATTGCGTCAAGGCCTGGCTGTCGAACGGTTGATAAGAATTACGCAGCAGGTCCACCAACGCTTTTTCCGCCAGTAAGTAGTGGAAGTTCGGCGCGCTTTTAATCAGCTCGCTCAGCTGGGCGCTGGCGCGGGTCAACGAATCGGCGTCGCCGTGGATCAGCAATTGATGCGCCTGGTAGAAACGCTGCAGCAACGGCCCGTTGTCGGGCAGCAGCTGCGCCAGACGCTGCTCCAGCTGTGGCGGCCAGGGCTGCTTCAGCGCAGCGGACAGGCTGGAGAGGAAGTCGGTCTGGATCTTCAGCTGGTTATCGGCGGTAATGAAATAACGCTTGTCGAGCATGACTGAGCTGTCGGCGTTATCCACCAGCCGCACGGACAGGAAACACTGCTGGGCACGGTAGTGGCGCTGATTGACGAACTCGATATACAGCGACTTGCCCGAGTTGCTGGGGCCGGAATAGTTGTAGTTGGTCTGATCGTGCACCAGGAAGGTCGAATAGGTGTTCAACGAATCGGTGATCAGCTCGCTGACGCCTACCACATAAGAGAGCTGCGGCATCCAGTTGCTGCAGCTCTCGCCGCCCTGGATGCGGATATCGATGTCGCGCGGGTTGAGCAGCACCGGCATGGTGGATACCGGCACGCGCTGCGACAGCGTGGCGATGCCGACAAACGCCACGCAGACGCTGAGCGCCGCCAGAAACGCCAGCCAAACCCAGAAGGTCGAGCGGCGATAAAAACGCGGCTTCTTTTCGTCAGGCGCGGCAACCGGCGCACTTGCCCGGCGCGGCGGCACGTACGGCGTCTCGTCGTCGTCACTGCCGTCTTCCGGTTCATGCATGATCACCGCGATCTGCGGCGCCTGTGCGGGAGCGGGTTGCGTCTCCCCCTCTTCACACCAGATCACCGACGTCGCCAGCTTATACCCACGCTTGGGCACGGTGATAATGTATTCCGGGCTGTCGCTGTCACCGTCTTTCAGGTATTTACGCAGCTCTGAAATACATTGGGTCACCACATGGTTGGTGACGATATTGCGCTTCCAGACGTTGTCGATCAGCTCGTCGCGGCTCAGCACCACGTCGGGATGGCGGGCGAAATAGCACAGCATGTCGATCAGGCGCGGTTCCAGCGTTTTTTGGCGTCCGTCGCGGCTGATGGTGTTGTCGGCAGGGGTAACCAGCCACTCCCCGACGCGAAAAGCAGGCTCTTGCATGGCGGAAATAACTCTGTAGGCATGTAGGGCAAGGGCGCGATCATAGCATAACCGCCCCCGGCTGTGGCCGCCGGGAGGCGATTAAGCCGTTAACTCTCGTATAATTCTAACGGTAAACCATCGGGATCGCTGAAAAAGGTAAAACGGGATTGGGTGTAAGGATCGACGCGTACCGGTTCGCAGGCGACGCCGGCCGCCTGCAGATGGGCGATGGCCTGTTCGATGTCGTCGACGCTGAACGCCAGATGGCGCAGGCCGCAGGCCTCCGGGCGGCTGACGCGGGCCGGCGGCGAAGGGAAAGAAAACAGCTCGATAGTGTATTGCCCGTTGAGCGCCAGATCCGCTTTCCAGGAGCCGCGCTCCTCGCGGTAGACTTCGCTCAGCAGGGTAAATCCGAGAATGTCGCAGTAAAAATGCTTACTGGCGGCGTAGTCCGCGCCAATGATCGCGATATGGTGTACCTGACGTAACGCCAGCATGACGGCCGCTCCTGTTCGGTCTGATGAGGCAAGGTATCCGGCGGCGGCGATGACGTCAATGAGAACGCCCGGCATATCTTTCCAAACCGCCGGGCGTGTTATGCATTACGGCTGCGGGGCTTTCAACACCTTCACCAGATAGCGCCCCTCTTCCGTCAACTTGGCGCCGTGGATGTCGGTTTCAAAACCGGGATAGCGCTCGCCGATCGAGCACAGCATCAGCAGAAAATCGAGCACCGCACGGCTCTCTTCGGTGATCATTTCCCCCGGCATCACCAGCGGCACGCCCGGCGGATACGGCAGGATCATATTGGCCGCCACCTTGCCCACCAGCTGATCCAGCTCGCAGGTTTCCACGTTGCCGCGCACCTGCTCCTGGAACATCTGGTGCGGCGTCAGCTTCATTTCCGGCAGCACATCAAACGCCCGCTGCATCAGGCGCGGCAGATCATGCTGGCAGATCAGGCGATGAATGCCGGCGGCCAGATCCTGAATGCGCATGTTGCGATAGAAATCCGGATCCTCGGCGTACAGATCCGGCAGCATGTTCTTCACCCGCAGGTTGAGATCGTAGGCGCGCTTGAAGTCGGTCAGGCCGCGCAGCAGGCTCATCGCCTTGGTTTTATCGATGCCGATGCTGAACAGGAACAACAGGTTGTACGGCCCGGTCTTCTCCACCACGATGCCGCGCTCGTCGAGGTACTTCGCCACTAGCGCCGCCGGGATCCCCTCCTCCTCCAGCGTGCCCAGCTCGTTCATGCCCGGCGTCAGGATCGTCACCTTGATCGGATCGAGGTACATGTGATCACGATCGGTCTGACCGAAGCCGTGCCAGTTGTCGTCAGGATCCAATGGCCAACATTGCGCCTCATCGATCTCTTCCGGCTGCCAAATGTCGAAGAACCAACTGTCGCTCTCCTCGCGCAGCCGCTGCACTTCACGGCGAAAATGCAGCGCGCGCTCCACCGAGCGGTTGATCAAGCGGCGCCCCGGGTTGCCGCGCAGCATGGCAGCGGCGGTCTCCATCGATGCCACGATGCCATAGTGCGGCGAGGTGGTGGTGTGCATCATGTAGGCTTCGTTGAAGGTGCTTTCGTCGTAGTCGCCCTTGATATGAATCATCGAAGCCTGCGAGAAGGCCGCCAACAGCTTGTGCGTCGACTGGGTTTCGTAGAAAACCTTACCGGGCACCCGCTCGCCGCTCATGCCGCTTTTGCCGTCGTAAATTGGATGGAAGTTGGTGTAAGGCACCCAGGCGGAGTCGAAGTGGATCGACGGCACCTCCAGCGTCTGCTTGATGTAGTCGGTGTTGTACAGCAGGCCGTCATAGGTGGAATTGGTGATCACCGCATGCACCGGCCAGGTGGCATTCTCGGTCTCCTGCACCCGGGCGGCGATGCTTTCGCGGGTGAACTCGCCCTGCGGAATGCCGCCGAGGATGCCATAGGCGTTGCGCAGTGGGCGCAGATAGATCGGCACGATATCGCTCATCATCAGCAGGTGGCACAGCGATTTGTGGCAGTTGCGGTCGATCAGCACCGTGCTGCCGGCCGGCGCCGAATACATGCCGACGATCTTGTTGGCGGTGGAGGTGCCGTTGGTGACCAGATAGCTCTGCTCGGCGTTGAAAGTACGCGCGATATACTCTTCGGCTTCCAGGTGCGGCCCGGTGTGATCCAGCAGCGAACCGAGCTCGGTGACCGAAATCGAGATGTCGGCCTTCAGGGTATTGGCGCCGAAGAAGTCATAGAACAGGCAGCCCACCGGGCTTTTTTGGAACGCGGTGCCGGCCATATGGCCCGGCGTGCAGAAGGTGTACTTCCCTTCGCGCACATAGTTGAACAGTGCCTTGGTCAGCGGCGGCGTAATGGTGTCGATGTATTCCGCAGTGTATTGCTGGATGCGCTGCGCGATATCGTCCGCCGCATTCAGGCCATACTCGAAGAAATAGAGCACCATGCGCATTTCATGCAGGCTGACGTCGAAAGTGGAGTGAGTATTGATAAAGGCGTACAGCGGCAGGTATTCGTTCAGGTCGTTGATCTCGCTGCACAGCTCCAGGCTGTAGTCGTCCCAGTCGAAGATCACCCCGCAAATGCGGGCATTGGCTTCGACCAGCTTCAGCAGGTCACCGCTGTTTTTGGGGTACACCAGCTGGAATCCCATGGCGGCCAGCGCAGCGTGGAGCTCGCGGATCGGCTCATCTTTGTAGTAGACGCCCGTCGGGCCCATGATGGCGATGATATTCATCGGCAGCTCCTGTCAGTTAACGGCCAAGTCTCTATAACACCACGAAAATCCGGCGGTGTGTAGCCAAAAAAAAACCGCCCGGAGGCGGTTTCTTGCAGCGAAGCACAGAACTCAGCAGTAGCCGTAGTTCATCAGACGCTGGTAGCGACGGTTGAGCAACTCTTCGTCGTTCAGACCGTCCAGATCTTTCAGATCGGCCAGCAGCTGCGCTTTCAGCGCGGCGGCCATCGCCGGCACGTCGCGGTGCGCGGAACCCAGCGGCTCCGGGATCACCGAATCGATCAGCTTCAGCTCTTTCAAACGCGGCGCGGTAATGCCCATCGCTTCGGCGGCCAGCGGCGCCTTGTCGGCGCTCTTCCACAGGATGGAGGCACAGCCTTCCGGCGAAATCACCGAGTAGGTGCTGTACTGCAGCATGTTCACCTTATCGCCCACGCCGATCGCCAGCGCGCCGCCGGAGCCGCCTTCGCCGATGACGGTGCAGATGACCGGGATGTTCAGACGCGACATCTCACGCAGGTTGCGCGCGATGGCTTCGGACTGGCCGCGCTCTTCCGCGCCCACGCCCGGATAAGCGCCCGGGGTATCGATAAAGGTGATAAGCGGCATCTTGAAGCGGGCGGCCATTTCCATCAGGCGCAGCGCCTTGCGGTAGCCTTCCGGCGCCGGCATGCCGAAGTTGCGGCGGATCTTCTCTTTGGTTTCACGGCCTTTCTGGTGCCCGATGATCATCACCGGGCGGCCATCCAGGCGCGCAATGCCGCCGACGATCGCTTTGTCGTCGGCGTAAGCGCGATCGCCCGCCAACTCTTCGAAGTCGGTAAAGATGTGTTTGATATAATCCAGGGTATAAGGACGGCGCGGGTGGCGTGCCAATTGGGCAATCTGCCAGGCCCCAAGATCGGCAAAAATCTTGCGCGTCAGCTCAACGCTCTTTTCACGCAGGCGCTGAACCTCTTCGTCCAGATTAATATCTAATTTTTCGTCTTGACGGCTGACTGCAGTCAGCGAGTCAATTTTCGCTTCCAGCTCTGCAATCGGCTGTTCAAAATCAAGAAAATTCAGACTCATAGCATTCCTATTTTAGTCAAATTCCAAGTCCACCTGCTCATTGCCTACCAACGTCCGCAAGTCGATCAACAAGCGGTCGGTGGGCGTCACGCGCCAGGTTGCGCCAAAACGCAGCTTGGCTCGCGCATCTTCCCGTTGATAGTAGAGATGCACTGGAATCGTCCCCGATCGATGGGGTTCCAACGACTGGCGGAGACGGTTCAAAAGCTGGTCATCAATTTGCCTGTCAGTCAGCGAGATAGCAAGCCCGCGAGCGTATTTTTCCCGGGCTTCACTGATGTCCATTACCTCGCGGGCCATCATTTTAAGCCCACCGCTAAAGTCATCAAAGCTGACCTGTCCACTGGCGATAAGGATACGGTCTTTTTCCAACAAATGCTGGTATTTTTCTAACGCTTCGGTGAATAACATCACTTCCAGACGACCCGAACGGTCATCCAATGTACAGATGCCGATGCGGTTGCCGCGCTTGGTCACCATCACCCGCGCGGCGACCACCAACCCGACGGCGGTGGTCATTTTGCCCCGGTCCGTCGGGTGCATGTCTTTCAAACGCTGGCCACCGGCGTAACGTTCGATCTCCTTCAGGTACTGGGTGATCGGGTGGCCGGTCAGATATAACCCCAGCGTCTCCCGCTCACCGTCCAGCACCACCTGCTCCTGCCACGGGGGGACGTTGGCGTAGGATTGCTCTACCTGCTCCGGCGCTTCCGCCAGCACGCCGAACATGTCCACCTGGCCGATCGCTTCGGCTTTGGCATGCTGATCCGCCGCTTTCAACGCGTCGCCGAGCGAATTCATCAACGCGGCGCGGTGCGGCCCGAGGCGATCGAACGCCCCGGACATGATCAGTTTTTCCAGAATGCGGCGGTTCAATTTCTTGATGTCAGAGCGTGCGCAGAGATCGAACAGGTCTTTGAAGTAACCCTGTTCGCCGCTGTTGCGCGCCTCGATGATGGCTTCGATCGGCCCTTCCCCCACGCCCTTGATGGCGCCGATGCCGTAAACGATCTCGCCGTCGTCGTTGACGTGGAAGTGATACAGGCCGCTGTTGATGTCCGGCGGCAGGATCTTCAGCCCCATGCGCCAGCATTCGTCCACCAGCCCCACCACTTTGTCGGTGTTGTCCATATCGGCGGTCATCACCGCCGCCATAAACTCGGCCGGGTAGTGCGCCTTCAGCCACAGCGTCTGGTAAGAGACCAGCGCATAGGCGGCAGAGTGCGATTTGTTGAAGCCGTAACCGGCGAATTTCTCCACCAGGTCGAAGATTTTCACCGACAGTTCGCCGTCGATGCCGCGCGATTTCGCGCCGTCTTCAAAGCCGCCGCGCTGCTTGGCCATTTCGACCGGGTTCTTTTTACCCATTGCACGACGCAGCATATCCGCGCCGCCCAGGGTGTAGCCGGCCAGCACCTGGGCAATCTGCATCACCTGTTCCTGATACAGAATGATGCCGTAGGTCGGTTCCAGCACCGGTTTGAGCGACTCGTGCTGCCACTGGATATCCGGGTAGGAGATCTCTTCGCGGCCGTGCTTGCGGTCGATGAAGTTATCCACCATGCCCGACTGCAGCGGCCCCGGACGGAACAGCGCCACCAGTGCGATCATGTCTTCGAAGCAGTCGGGCTTCAGACGTTTGATCAGGTCTTTCATGCCGCGCGATTCAAGCTGGAATACCGCCGTGGTTTCCGAGCGCTGCAGCATATCGAAGCTTTTCTTGTCGTCGAGCGGAATGGCGGCGATGTCGATCGGCTCCAGCCCGGTCTTCGCGCGCCGGGCGTTGATCATCTCCAGCGCCCAGTCGATGATGGTCAGGGTGCGCAGGCCGAGGAAGTCGAACTTCACCAGCCCGGCGTATTCCACGTCGTTCTTGTCGAACTGGGTCACCGGATGGTGCCCTTCGGCGTCGCAGTACAGCGGCGCGAAGTCGGTGATCTTGGTCGGCGCGATTACCACGCCCCCGGCGTGTTTACCGGCGTTGCGCGTCACCCCTTCCAGCTTGCGCGCCATGTCGATCAGCGCCTTGACCTCTTCGTCGGCCTCGTAAATTTCCGGCAGCTGCGGTTCGGCGGCGAAGGCTTTCTCCAGCGTCATGCCCGGATCAGGCGGCACCAGTTTTGAGATGCGATCGACAAAGCCATACGGGTGCCCCAACACCCGGCCTACGTCGCGGATAACCGCTTTCGCCGCCATGGTCCCGAAGGTGATGATCTGCGATACCGCTTCGCGGCCGTACATCTCCGCCACGTGCTCAATTACCTGGTCGCGCTTCTCCATGCAGAAATCGACGTCGAAGTCGGGCATCGAAACACGTTCCGGGTTCAGGAAGCGTTCGAACAGCAGGTCGAACTCCAGCGGATCGAGGTCGGTGATTTTCAACGCATAGGCCACCAGCGAACCGGCACCGGAGCCGCGCCCCGGGCCAACCGGCACGTTGTTGTCCTTCGACCACTGGATAAACTCCATCACGATCAGGAAGTAGCCAGGGAACCCCATCTGGTTGATCACCTTCAGCTCGACGTCCAGACGCTCGTCGTATTCCGGGCGGCGCTGCGCGCGCACTTCAGGATCGGGGAACAGGAACTCGAGACGCTCTTCCAGCCCCTCTTTCGATTTGAGTACCAGGAAGTCCTCGGTGCTCATATCGCCAGTCGGGAACTGCGGCAGGAAGTATTCGCCGAGGCGAATGGTGACGTTGCAGCGCTTGGCAATCTCGACGCTGTTCAGCAGCGCTTCCGGGATGTCGGCGAACAGCTCGCACATCTCGTCTTCGCTGCGCATGTATTGTTGCGGGCTGTAGTTGCGCGGCCGCTTGGGATCGTCCAGCGTAAAGCCGTCGTGAATAGCGACGCGAATTTCATGGGCGTCGAAGTCGTCTTCCACCAGGAAGCGCACGTCGTTGGTGGCCACCACCGGCAAACCGCGCTCAGTGGCCAGCGCCACCGCAGCATGCAGGTAGTTCTCTTCGTCCGGGCGGCCGGTGCGAATCAGTTCCAGGTAGTAACAGTCCGGGAAGTGCTGCTGGTAGAAGTCCAGGCACTGATCCACCTGCGCCTGGTTGCCGCGCAGCAGAAACTTGCCGACGTCGCCCTGACGCGCGCCGGAGAGCAGAATCAGCCCTTCACGATGTTCAATCAGCCAGTCGCGATCGATGGTCGGGCCGGCGGCCCCGTAGCCACGCTGATAGGCGCGGGAAATCAGCAGCGTTAGGTTCTGGTAACCTTCGTTGTTGCTGGCCAGCACCGTCAACTGGGCCAGCTCGTCGCCCAGTTCTTCGCTTTGCACATGGAAATCCGCGCCGATGATCGGTTTGATCCCGGCGCCGTGCGCGCTGCCGTAGAACTTCACCAACCCGCACAGGTTGGTGAAATCGGTGATTGCCAGAGCAGGCATGGCTAACGCGGCGGCTCTTTTCACCAACGGCGCCGTCTTGGCTAATCCATCAATCATGGAGTAGTCACTGTGGACGCGCAGGTGAATAAAACGAGGTTCGGCCATCTCCAGATACCTGATTGAAGGGGCTCAGCAAGCTGAACCCGGGTTAATGCTCTCGTCGGGCCTGGTCAACCAGGCCCGCAGACTACAGCGCCAGCGCCCTTTTCACCGGCGCGAAGCTGCGGCGGTGGTGCTCGGTGGCGCCCAGCGCGGCCAGCCGCTCCAGGTGGAGGGCGGTCGGGTAGCCTTTATGCTGCGCGAAACCGTAGTCCGGGAACTCGCTGTCCAGCTCGGCCATTTCGCGATCGCGCGTGACCTTCGCCAGAATGGACGCCGCGCTGATCTCCGCCACGCGGCTGTCGCCTTTCACCACCGCCTGCGAACGCATCGGCAGCTTCGGGCAACGATTACCGTCGATTAAAACCATGTCTGGCGCGATATGCAACCCGGCCACCGCGCGCTGCATCGCCAGCATGGTGGCGTGCAAAATGTTCAGTTGGTCGATTTCCGCCGGTTCGGCGCGCCCCAGGCTCCAGGAGAGCGCCTTGGCGACGATTTCGTCATACAGCGCCAGACGGCGTTTTTCACTGAGTTTCTTGGAATCCGCCAGCCCGACGATCGGCTGCGCCGGATCGAGGATCACGGCGGCGGTGACCACCGCGCCGACCAACGGGCCGCGGCCCACTTCGTCCACACCGGCAATCAGCGTGGCAGCGGGATAGATAAAGGGTTCAATCATGCTTTCGCCAGCTCCAACACAGCCTGAGCGGCCTGTTCGTCCGCACCGCAACGGATGCTTTGGTGCAAGGTAAGAAAAGTTTGTTTCAGCGCTTCGGTTTCCGGGCTCTCTTCCAGCAGCGGCATCACGGCGGCGGCCAGTTTGTCCGGCACGCAGTCATGCTGCAGCAGCTCGGTAACGATCTCACGCTCCGCCAGCAGGTTCGGCAGCGAAACGTAAGGCGTTTTCACCAGCTTCTGCGCCAGCCAGAAAGTGAACGGCTTCATGCGATAGCCCACCACCATCGGGCACTTGGCCAGCATGCACTCCAGCGCCGCCGTGCCGGACGCCAGCAGAGCCGCGTCGCTGGCGATCATCGCCTCGCGCCCCTGACCGTTCAGCAGGTGTACGGTCAGATCCGGCGCGACTTCCGCCTTGATGCGCTCAAACTGCTCGCGCCGTTTGGCGTTGACCAGCGGCACCACCACTTCCAGCTCAGGATAACGGGTGCGCAGCAACTGCGCGGTTTTGAGGAAGTCGGCGCTCAGCATCTCGACTTCGGCGCCGCGGCTGCCCGGCAGCAAGGCCAAACAGCGCGCCTGCGGAGCGATGCCAAGCTGAGCGCGCGCCGCCAGCCGATCGGGCTGCAGCGGCATGGCGTCCGCCATGGTGTGGCCGATAAACCGGCAAGGTACGTTGAAGCGATCGTAAAACGCTTTTTCGAAAGGGAGAAAGGCCAGCACCAGATCGGTGGCTTTGCCAATTTTGAAAACGCGCTTTTGCCGCCAGGCCCACACGGAAGGGCTGACGTAGTGGATGGTGCGGATGCCGCGCTGCTTGAGGCGGCCTTCCAGCGTGATGTTGAAGTCCGGCGCATCGATGCCGACAAACACGTCCGGCCGCAGCTCGCCGAAGCGGCGAGTGAGATCCTTGCGGATCTTCAACAGGCGTGGCAAGCGCTCGAGCACTTCCACCACGCCCATGACCGCCAGCTCTTCCATTTCGTACCAGGCTTCGCAGCCTTCGGCCTGCATCAGCGGGCCGGCGACGCCAACGAAACGCGCGTCGGGGATCTGCGCCTTGAGCGCGCGGATCAAACCGGCGCCGAGAATGTCACCGGAGGTTTCCCCGGCGACCAACCCGATAGTCAATGGACGATTCGACATAACTCAGCGAATGATGCCGCGGGTGGAACGGGTGAAGAAATCGAGGTACTGCTGCACCACCGGTTGCTCTTTGGCCAGGGCTTCGATTTCCGCCTTCGCTTCATCCAGCGTTTTTTCGCTGCGATACAGGATTTTGTAGGCATTGCGGATCGCCTGCATTTCATCCTTGTCAAAACCGCGGCGCTTCAGGCCGACCGCGTTGACGCCAAACGGCGTCGCGTGGTTGCCCTGAGCGATGACGAATGGAGGCACGTCCTGAGCGACACCGGAACAACCGCCTACCATCACATGCGCACCGATAATGCAGAACTGGTGGATCGCCGTCATGCCGCCGATGATGGCGTGATCGTCGATTTCCACATGCCCCGCCAGCGTGGCGTTGTTGGCCAGCACGCAAGCGTTGCCGACCACGCAGTCGTGGGCGACGTGCACGTTGACCATCAGCAGGTTGTCGTTGCCCACTTTGGTCAGGCCGGTGCCCTGCGCGGTACCGCGGTGGATGGTGACGCTTTCGCGGATGCGATTGCGATCGCCCACTTCAACGCGCGTCGGTTCGCCCGCGTATTTCAGATCCTGGTTCACTTCACCGATGGAGGCGAACTGATAAATCTGGTTATCGCAGCCAATCTTGGTAATGCCGTTCACCACCACGTGGGATTTCAGCACCGTGCCGGCGCCGATTTCCACCTGGGAGCCGACGTAGCAGAAAGGGCCGATATGCACGTTGGCGCCGATCACGGCGCCTTCTTCGACTATCGCGCTAGGATGGATAAAGGCGGTTTGGTCAATCACGGATTAAGCCTCCCGGCTGCGGGCACACATCATGGTTGCTTCGCAGACAATTTTACCGTCAACGGTCGCCACGCCTTTGAAGCGAGTCAGGCCGCGGCGAGTTTTCTCGAAGGTGACTTCCATGACCATCTGATCGCCTGGCACCACAGGGCGCTTGAAGCGTGCTTCGTCGATACCGGCGAAGTAATACAGCTCGCCCGGCTCCAGTTTGCCGACGCTTTTAAACGCCAGGATACCGGTGGCCTGCGCCATGGCTTCCAGGATCAATACGCCTGGGAAAATCGGTTTGCCAGGGAAGTGGCCCTGGAAAAACGGTTCGTTCACCGATACGTTCTTCACCGCACGCAGATATTTGTGCTCTTCAAACTCGAGGACGCGGTCGACCAGCAAGAACGGGTAACGGTGAGGAAGCAGATCCAAAATTTCTGCAATATCCAGAGTATGAGTGTCAGTAGTCAAAATACTCTTCCTGTCTCTAAAAACTGATGGCATCAACAACACGGCCTGCGCTGACCCCAAAAGGAGATCATCATGCAGGCCGCAAATTAACATCTCTTTGCGCTTTTGGTCTCACGACCAACGCGTTTCGTTTTGTACCCGCCAGGGCGGGCGGCAATGATTAGTCTTTTCCGACTTTACGTTCGACAGCTTTCAAGCGTTTGCTGATCTCATCGATATTCATCACCAACGCAGCGGTTTTACGCCAAACCTTGTTAGGCTGCAACGGAATGCCCGAAGAGTATACCCCAGGTTCGGTGATTGGTCGCATAACCATTCCCATTCCGGTAACAACAACCTTGTCGGCAATTTCCATGTGACCGTTGATCACGCTGGCACCGCCAATCTGGCAGTAGCGGCCGATTTTCAGGCTGCCGGCCATGATCACACCGCCGGCGACGGCGGTATTGTCGCCAATCACGACGTTATGTGCAATCTGGCATTGGTTGTCGATGATAACACCATTCCCGATTTGGGTGTTATCCAAAGCGCCGCGGTCGATGGTGGTGCAAGCGCCGATTTCGACGCGATCGCCGATAATCACCGTGCCCAATTGAGGGATTTTGATCCACTCGCCGCGCTCGTTCGCATAGCCGAAACCGTCCGCGCCGATCACGGTGCCGGACTGGATCAGGCAGCGCTGGCCGATTTCAACCGCATGATAAATCGTGACGTTCGCCCACAGACGCGTTCCCGCGCCGATGCGTGCGTGTTTGCCGATGAAGCAGCCCGGGCCGATAACCACGTTATCGCCCAGCACCGCACCCGACTCGATCACCGCGTTCGCCCCAATGGCGACGTTCTGCCCCAGCTGCGCTTCAGGCGAGATCACCGCGCTTGGCGCGATATCCTGGGCCGGCGACGGCGTGGTGTCCATCAGCTGCGCCATGCGCGCGTAGGTCAGGTAAGGGTTCTTAACCACCAGCGCCGCAGCACGGCAGTGTGGTAAATCCGCTTCGGTAAGCACCACGGCGCTTGCCTGGCAGGAAGACAGCTGCTCTTGATAGCGGCTGTTTGACAAAAACGTGATTTGGCCAGGCTGTGCCGAATGCATAGAAGCAATGCCGGTGATGACGAGATCGCCATCACCGTGCAATTGTGCATCCAACTGCTGCGCTAAATCAGCCAGTCGAATTGAAAGCATGTGTTATTTAACCTGTTTCAGCACATCAGCAGTGATATCTTTGGAAGAGTCTGCATAGGCAACGGCGTTGGCGTCGATCACCACGTCATAACCGCCTTTGCTGGCGACAGATTTCACCGCGTCCTGAATACGGCTCAGGATCTTGTTACGCTCTTCCATCTGGCGACGACGGTTGTCCTGCTCGAAAGCCTGGGCTTTCTGAGAGAACTGCTCGCGCTGCGCCATCACGTCTTTTTCCAACTTGCTGCGATCGCTGGCTTTCATGGTAGCGCCGTCACGCTGCAGACGTTGCATTTTGGTCTGCAGGCTACGTTCCATGTTCTGGAGTTCGCTTGCACGGCCTTTAAACTCGTTTTCCAGCTGTTTAGCGACCGTTTCGCGGGCCGGCAGCTGTTGGAAAATGCTGGAGACGTTAACGACAGCGATCTTATCTGCTGCCTGAACACCAGCTGAAGCAGCCATTGCTAAACCGAGGCCTGCGGCACACAACCACTTTTTCACTATAAACTCCTTACCATCACCCATTTGTGTCATATGACACTGAAGTACACAATTTGCCAGACTTATCCCACCAAACAATGAGAATCATCTCCCTCTGCCGGCGGTCGCCTGGCCATTGCGATTCTTAATAACTTTTATGCCCAGAGGCGAGACCCGTTACCAGGTCTTACCGATGTTAAACTGGAACTGTTCGGATTTGTCGCCTTCGTATTTCTTGATCGGGTTGGCGTAAGAGAACACCAACGGCCCCAGCGGCGACATCCACTGCAGCGCGATACCGGCGGAAGAACGAATATTACTGGCCTTGCTGTAGTCCGGCACACCGTACATCAGCGTTTCGTTGGTATTTTTCCACTTGGTATCCCACACGGTACCGGCATCGATGAACAGCGACGTCCGCACCGAGTTGGCGTATTTCTCGCTGATGAACGGCGTCGGGGTGATCAGCTCCAGGCTGGCGACCGCCATGGCGTTACCGCCCACCGCGTCATCCGAGCTACAGATGCTCTGACGATCGGTCGTGCTGCCGGCGTTGAACTGGCACTGGTACGAGTTGGAGTTGTAGTACACCGCCTTCGGACCAATGGTGTTGGACTGGAAGCCGCGCACGGTGCTCGAACCACCGGCGTAGAAGTTCTCGTAGAACGGCATTTCCTTGCCGCCCAATCCATCCGCGTAACCCAGACGGCCACGGCCCAACAGCACCCAGGTGCGATCGTCGTTGATCGGCACATATTGTACGCTGTCCAGCGTCACCTTGTAGTATTCGTTGTCCGAGCCCGGAATGGTGACCTTGCCGTTCAACGTGGTGCGGTTACCCGACGTCGGGAAGTAGCCGCGGTCCAGGTTGTTGTAGGTCCAACCCAGGTTCAGCGTAAAGTCGTCCGTCGAGTAGCTGGCGCGGTCGGTCTTGTTCGCATCCACGCCCATCGAGTCGAGGTAACGCCACATGGCGATCTGCGGCTGCATGTTCGACAGGCCGTTGTGGACGTAGCCCAGGCCGGTACGCAACGAGTTGTTCTCGTTGATCGGGAAGCCCAGCGTGCCGTCGATACCGTAACTCTTGTTGGTATAGTCCGACAGATCCGCGTCATCCGCCTTAAAGTCGTTGTAGAAGATGCGGCCGCCCAGGCTCACACCGTCAACGGTGAAGTACGGGTTGGTGACCGACAGTTCGGTATAGGTCTGGTAGTCGTTCTTGGTGCCGCTGATGCCGACCGAGTAGCCGGTACCCAACCAGTTATCCTGCTGCACGCCCGCCTGGAAGCTGACGCCGCTCTCGGTGCCGTAACCGACGCCGAAGTTGAAGGTACCGGTGTTGCGCTCTTTCACCTTGTAGGTCACGTCGACCTGATCGGCGGTGCCCGGCACGCGCTGGGTTTCCACGTCAACCGTTTCGAAGTAGCCCAGACGGTTCAGACGCTCTTTGCCCTGCTCGACCTGCTCGTTGCCGAGCCAGGCGCCTTCCATCTGGCGCATTTCACGACGCAGTACGGAATCTTTGCTGGTGTCGTTGCCTTCGAACTTGATGCGACGCACGTAGAAGCGGTTGCCCGCGTCAACGTTGACGTGCAGCTTGACGGTTTTATCCGCATCGTTGATCTCAGGCTGAGTGCCGACGCGCGGGTAGGCGTAACCATAACGGCCCAACATCGTTTTGATGTTGTCTTCCATTTTGGTCACCTTGCTGCCGTTGTACAGCTCGCCCGGTTCGATTTTGGTGATCTGAGCGACTTCCGCCGAGTGGCCGGCCAGGTTGCCGTTCACGACAACATCGGAAAGCTTGTACTGATCGCCTTCGGTGATATTGATGGTGATGTAGATGCCTTTTTTATCCGGCGTCAGGCTCACCTGAGTAGAATCGATATTGAAGCGGGCATAGCCGCGATCCAGATAGAAGCTGCGCAGGGTTTCGAGATCGCCCGCCAGTTTCTGCTTCTGGTATTTGCGATCGCCGACCAGGTTCCACCACGGCACTTCGTCACGCAGTTGGAAGCGCGAGATCAGTTCGTCGTTGGTGAAGGCATGGTTGCCGACGATGTTGATTTGTTGAATCTTGGCGGAGACCCCTTCCGTGAACACCAGTTTCAGGTCGACACGGTTGCGTGGCAACGGCGTGACTACGGCTTTCACCGAGGCGCTGTATTTACCGACGCTGTAGTAGAAGTCTTCCAGCCCTTTTTCAATGCTGGAGATCGTGGTGCGGTCGAGCGCCTCGCCCACCCGGACGCCGGAGGCTTCCAGGTTCTGCTTGAGCATGTCATCTTTCACCGACTTATTGCCGGAGAAAGTGATGCTGGCGATGGTAGGACGTTCCTTCACCTGCACGATCAAGGTATTACCATCGCGCAGTACGCGCACGTCCTCGAAGTTGCCGGTGGCAAACAAGGCACGAATGGTATTACTGATGTCATCGTCAGTGACGGTATCGCCGACGCGAACCGGCATGTTGAGTAACGCCGCACCGACGGCGACTCGCTGCAGGCCTTCGAAATGAATATCTTTCACTACGAACCCGTCTGCACCGTATACGGTGGCGCTGCCAAACAGCAGCGACGCTATGAGCAACTTTTTCATCGCCATCGTTGTTATGCGTTCTTCCTAACCTATCCCCGCCCCTAGAGGCGGGAAAAATCATTGAAAAGTGCAAGACCCATCAACAACACCAGCACGATAGAACCTATGCGGTAGCTGTAGTCCTGTACTCGCTCGGAAACCGGCCCACCCTTCAGCTTTTCTATCGCCAGGAAGAGGAGATGCCCACCATCTAACACCGGTAATGGGAACAGGTTGATGATACCCAGGTTGACGCTAATCAACGCCAGGAACATCAGATAATACACGAACCCGACTCCGGCTGACGCCCCAGCTCCCTGTGCAATCGAGATCGGGCCACTCAGGTTGTTCAGCTTTACATCACCGGTTATTAATTTGCCCAGCATGTTGACCGTCAGCCGCATCAGCTGCCAGGTCTTGTCGCCGGCCTGATACAGCGCCGGGAACGGTCCATACTGGCGAATCGTCTTATACTCGTCCGGCAGCGGCAGCACTTTTGGAATGATGCCTGCAAAACCCACCGATTTGTCTTTTCCCACCGGCTTTGTATCCGGTATCAGCGTCAAAGACAAGGGGGCGCCGTTTCTTTCAATCTCCAAAGCCAGCGGCTGCCCCGGGCCATCGTGGATACGCTTCACCAGCGTCTGCCAACGACCCAACGGCTGACCATCGACTTTAACGATCCTGTCCCCCGCTTGTAAACCCGCCTTTTGCGCCGCCGAGTTAGGCTGCACTTCCGCCAACACGGATTCTATCTGCGGGCCGCGCGGCATAATGCCCAGCGCGACAACGGGATCCTGCTTGTCCGGTTCAAAGTTCCACTGGCGCAAATCCAGGGTTTTTGTCACCACCTGCGAAGAACCGAACGGCGCGACGCCGACTTCGGTTTGCGCATCGCCAATCTTCGCCACCAGCGCCAGACGAACTGATTCCCAATCAGGCGTTTCGATGCCGTCAACCGACTTTAGTTCCATGCCAGACGAAATTTCAGCCTTGGCGGCGATGGATTGCGGCGCGATTTCGCCGATCACCGGGCGGAAACTCGGCACACCGATGATGAACACCAGCCAATAGGCAAGGATAGCAAACAGGAAATTGGCGATGGGGCCGGCGCTGATGATGGCCGCGCGCTGCCAGACGGTTTTGTTGTTGAAGGCCTGGTGACGCATTTCCGGCGCCACCGACTCCACGCGCTCGTCCAGCATCTTCACGTAGCCGCCGAGCGGAATCAAAGCGATGACGTACTCGGTGCCCTGGCGATCGGTACGGCGCCACAGCGCCCGGCCAAAGCCGATGGAGAAGCGTTCAACGCGCACGCCGCAACGACGGGCAACCCAAAAGTGTCCGAACTCGTGCACGGTAATCAAAATACCGAGCGCAATCAGAAACGCCACCAGGTTCCAAAGCACGCTGACCATCATCCCTCACTTTCCGTCATCGACGGATTAAAACACCAACAGCATCAGGCAGGCAAACACCGGCACCGCCGCGGTCAGGCTGTCGATACGATCCAATATGCCGCCGTGACCGGGGATCAAATGACCGCTGTCCTTGATGCCCGCTTCGCGTTTAAACATGCTTTCGGTCAAATCGCCCAGCACCGAAGCCAGCGCGGCGAGCACAGAACAGGCCAACAGCGTGGTCGGCACCACGTTCAGTGGCGCGTAGCGACCAAACAGCCAGGAAATGACCGCCGACGTCAGCAGCCCGCCAATCAGCCCTTCCCAGGTTTTACCCGGCGAGACCTTTGGCGCCAGCTTATGCTTGCCGAACAGCTTGCCGAACATGTAGGCGCCGGAATCCGCGCCCCACACCAGCAGCATCACGTACAGCAGCCACCAGGCGCCGGTAAACGGGTTTTGCTCGTAGCCGAACTGGCGCAGCGCCAGCATGCCCCAGAAGAACGGCACGATGGTCAGCAGACCGAACAGCAGGCGCAGCGGGCGCGAATTGCGCCAGATGGCGGCCGAGCCGGGATAGAACAACACCAGCAGCAGCGCCGCCAGCCACCAGGCCAGCGACAGCCACAGCGAGCCGCTTATCTGCGGCACGGATTGATGGTAAGCAGGGACGCTGAGCATCATCAGCGCCAGCAGAAAACCGCACAGTATCGCCAGCCAGATGCGCTGCGAACGGGAGGTAAAACCGGCCAGTTGGCCCCACTCCCAGGCTGCTAACATGCACACGACGAGCGTTACCAGAGCAAAGGCCAGCGGCGGCAACAGGAACAGCGCCGCGATAACGATCGGGATTAAAATCAGAGCAGTTATGAGGCGATACTTCAGCAAAAGTTCTCCCTAGGACGCATCGGCGCCGATAGGTGTTGTTCCCCCGAAGCGGCGCTCACGTTGTGCAAATGCATTCAGCGCACCTTCAAAGACAAGTTCATCGAAATCAGGCCAGAGCACATCAGTAAAGTAAAGTTCAGCATAGGCGATTTGCCACAGCAGGAAGTTACTGATGCGATGCTCGCCACCGGTGCGGATAACCAGATCCACCGGCGCCAGGTCGCTCATGCAAACCCGCTCGCTCAATAATTCCTCGCTGATCTGATCCGGGTGCAACTCCCCTACCCGTACCTGTTCGGCCAGTTCCTTTACTCCCTGAATGATATCCCAACGGCCACCGTAGTTGGCAGCGATATTGAGCGTCAGGCCATCGTTATTTTCCGTCAGTGCTTCAGAGCGGCGGATCCGCTCCTGCAAACGCGCGCTGAAGCGGCTGATATCGCCGATCACCCGCAGCCTGACGTTATGTTTATGCAGGCTTTTTACTTCACTATCCAGAGCACGGACAAAAAGCTCCATCAGGGCGGAGACTTCCTGCACCGGACGGTTCCAGTTTTCGCTGCTGAAGGCATAAAGCGTGAGCGCATCTAAATGGTGGCTGGCGGCAAAACTGACCGCGCGGCGAACCGATTTCACCCCTGCTTTATGACCGAAGACACGTAACTTGCCCTGACGTTTGGCCCAGCGTCCGTTACCGTCCATGATGATGGCGACATGGCGCGGCCCCGGGGAAGATGGATTAGCCTCTTGTTGGTTTGCGGACGACATAACTCGTACTTATTTCCTCAGTAGAAATATAACTGCCTTTCCGGAACATCAGGCCCTTACGCGCAAAAAAAGCCGTGTGCCCGACACGGCTTTCAGCCTGCCCTCGCGATACCCGGCGCAGCCGGGTCGCCATTGGCGCATACAGCGCCAATCGGGCCATAATTCAACGGTATAACCGCTGACAGGTGGCGCAGACTATACCACCTCAGCGGGGCATGAACAAACGGCCCCGCTGCGGCACGCGTGAATTACGAGCAAAATCGGATAATCGCCGTGCTCAACCGCGCAACGCGCGAACGCGCTCCTCGGCGGCGGCGCGCGCCTGGCGGTCAATGTCTAAGACCGCTTCGATGCAGGTCGGTTCCTGCAGCGCGAGACGTTCCACCACCTGGCGGTTGACCGCCGCGATGTCGGTGAAGCGAATCTGCTGCTGCAAAAATGCCGCCACGGCGATTTCGTTGGCCGCGTTCAGCGCGGTGGTCGCCGCCTGGCCGGCGTCGAACGCTTCGATCGCCAGATACAGGCAAGGATAACGCTCGCGCTCCGGTTCGGCGAAGGTCAGCGAACCGATGCGGCAGAAGTCCAGCGCTTCGACGCCGGAGTTCACGCGCTGCGGATACGCCATCGCGTGAGCGATCGGCGTGCGCATATCCGGCGTACCCAGCTGCGCCAGCACGCTGCCGTCGGCGTAACGCACCATCGAGTGAATCACCGACTGCGGATGCAGGATCACTTCCATTTGCTCGGCCGAGGCGTTAAACAGCCAGCGGGCCTCAATGTATTCCAGACCTTTGTTCATCATGGTGGCGGAGTCCACCGAGATCTTGCGGCCCATCGACCAGTTCGGGTGGGCGCAGGCTTGATCCGGGGTCATCGCGGCGAACTGCTCCAGCGGCGTGGTGCGGAACGGGCCGCCGGAGCCGGTAAGCACGATGCGCGAAACACCATGACTGTCCAGGGAAGAGTATCCCAACTGACGCTGAATACTCTCAGGCAAACTCTGAAAAATCGCGTTGTGCTCGCTGTCGAGCGGCAGCAACTGCGCCTGGCTATGCCGCACCGCATCCATAAACAGACGGCCGCAGGTGACCAGCGACTCTTTGTTGGCCAGCAGTACCTGCTTGCCTGCGCGGATCGCCGCCAGCGTTGGCAACAGCCCCGCAGCGCCAACGATCGCCGCCGTCACCTGATCGACGTCGTCCAAAGCGGCCAGCTCGCAGGCCGCTTGTTCTCCGGCCAAGACTTCGGTAGCGACGCCGCTTTCCGCCAGAACAGCGCGCAGCTCACGCGCGGCGCATTCATCCGCCATTGCGGCGAAGGCGGGCCGAAATTCCATGCATTGCTGCGCCATAACCGCGACGTTGCGGCCGGCCACCAGCGCTTTGATCGCAAAACGGTCGGGATTCGCCCTGACCACGGCCAGGGTGCTGGTCCCTACCGAGCCGGTCGAGCCAAGAATGGTCAGTTGCTTCATGAGTTCACTCTGAATAACTGTCTGATGAGATCGGAGGTGTTCCAGTGTGGAACCTTGGACACCGCTTGTCCATGATCTTTCAGTACGATGAAACGGGATCTGCGCCACAAAAAACAAAGCGCCGCCCAGGCGACGCTTTTTTTCTGCGCGATACTGATTAGAAATCCATCAGCTCTTTTTCTTTCTCCGCCAGCGCGGCGTCGACCAGCTTGATGTAAGCGTCGGTCATTTTCTGAATCTCGTCTTGTGAACGACGTTCTTCGTCTTCGCTGATCTCTTTGTCTTTCAGCAGCGCCTTGACCTTGTCGTTGGCGTCGCGACGCACGTTACGCACCGCTACGCGGCCCTGCTCGGCTTCGCCGCGCACGATCTTGATCAGATCCTTACGACGCTCTTCGGTCAGCGGAGGCAGCGGAACGCGAATGTCAGAACCGGCGGAAGACGGGTTGAGGCCCAGATCGGAGCTCATGATCGCTTTCTCAACGGCCTGGCTCAGGCTGCGGTCGAACACGTTGATTTTCAGCGTGCGGGAGTCTTCCACGGTCACGTTGGCCAGCTGACGCAGCGGCGTAGCGGCGCCGTAGTATTCCACCATGATGCCGTCCAAAATGCTTGGAGAAGCGCGGCCGGTGCGGATCTTGCTGATTTGGTTTTTGAATGCTTCTACGCTTTTTTCCATGCGTGAATCAGCATCTTTTCTGATTTCATTAGTCACGTTGCAAACCCTTGGAAGCTGGTTACTTGGCAGGCGATACTCAAGTATAGCCCGTAATCGTACTCGGAGAGCGCGCGGCGCCTGGCGTCACGCGCGCCGAAAAAGGGGTGTGAACAGCCTTATTTGCTGATCAGCGTACCTTCGTTCTCACCCATCACCACGCGGCGCAGTGCGCCTGGCTTGTTCATGTTGAATACGCGGATCGGCAGACCGTGATCGCGGGCCAGCGTAAACGCCGCCAGATCCATCACTTTCAGCTCGCGCTCCAGCACGTCCTGATAGGTTAATTGTTCATACAGCGTCGCATCCGGGTTTTTCACCGGATCGGCGGAGTATACGCCATCCACTTTGGTGGCTTTCAGCACCACGTCCGCTTCGATCTCGATACCGCGCAAGCAAGCGGCGGAATCGGTGGTGAAGAACGGGTTGCCGGTACCGGCGGAGAAGATCACCACGCGGTTGTTGCGCAGCAGGCTGATCGCCTCTGCCCAACTGTAATTGTCACATACGCCATTCAGCGGGATCGCCGACATCAGGCGGGCGTTCACATAGGCACGGTGCAGTGCATCACGCATAGCCAGGCCGTTCATCACGGTAGCCAGCATTCCCATGTGGTCGCCCACTACGCGGTTCATGCCGGCTTGCGCCAGGCCCGCGCCGCGGAACAGGTTCCCGCCGCCAATAACTACACCGACCTGAATTCCCAGTTCGACCAGCTCTTTCACTTCCTGAGCCATGCGATCCAAAACGCTGGCGTCGATACCAAAACCTTCTGCACCTTGCAGGGCTTCGCCACTCAGTTTAAGCAGAATACGCTGATATACGGGTTTTGCATTGGTTGCCATGGTGTTCTGTCCTAAGAAGCAGTATTAGTATTGGGGATTTCAGCCGATGAAACGCGCCTGAGGTGAGTATCACGCTGCAGGGCCTGCCACCGGTGTAATTCTGGCTGGATAGTATGGAACCGCCAGACGGCGGTTCCATCGACAGTCATTAAGACTGTTTGCTCATCGCGGCAACTTCAGCAGCGAAGTCGGTTTCGACTTTCTCGATGCCTTCGCCCACTTCGAAGCGAATGAAGTTGGTCACGTCAGCGTTGTGCTCTTTCAGCACCTGAGCAACAGATTTGCTCGGATCCATAACGAAAGGCTGACCGGTCAGAGACACTTCGCCGGTGAATTTCTTCATGCGGCCTTCAACCATTTTCTCTGCGATTTCTTTCGGCTTGCCGGACTGCATGGCGATGTCCAGCTGAACCTGGTACTCTTTTTCTACCACTTCAGCAGACACGTCTTCTGGCTTCACGAACTCTGGCTTGCTCGCCGCAATGTGCATTGCGATTTGCTTGACCAGCTCGTCGTCAGCGCCTTTAGCCGCAACCAGAACGCCGATACGCGCGCCGTGCAGGTAGCTGCCCAGCACTTCGCCTTCCAGGGAAGCAACGCGACGAATGTTGATGTTTTCGCCGATTTTTGCCACCAGCGCTACGCGCTCTTCTTCGAACTGTGCTTTCAGCACGTCAACGTCAGTGATTTTGCCGGTCATAGCGGCATCCAGCACTTTGTCGGCGAACGCCTGGAAACCGGCGTCTTTCGCTACGAAGTCAGTCTGGCAGTTAACTTCCAGAATGATGCCGTAGTTGCCTTCGATCTTGGTTTTGATCACGCCGTCAGCAGCTACGTTGCCTGCTTTTTTAGCGGCTTTGATCGCACCGGACTTACGCATGTTTTCGATTGCCAGTTCGATGTCGCCGTTGGATTCAACCAGCGCCTTCTTGCAATCCATCATGCCAGCGCCGGTACGCTCGCGCAGTTCTTTTACCAGGGCAGCGGTAATATCAGCCATTTATTTTTCCTCGGTTATCTCGCGTGGAGACAGTTCTCATTCAGATAAGCAAAGGGGGCCTTTACAGGCCCCCCTAACCAACATATGTCAATACCTGGTTAATAAGGGCTCAGTGACGAGCTTGCCTTATTATTCAGCTTCTACGAAGCCTTCTTCCGCCTGAACGGCCAGATCTTGAGAACGACCTTCACGCACAGCGGCAGCAACGGCAGTCAGGTACAGGTTTACTGCACGGATTGCGTCGTCGTTACCAGGGATGATGAAGTCAACGCCGTCTGGGTTGGAGTTGGTATCAACGATAGAGAATACCGGGATACCCAGGTTGTTGGCTTCTTTGATCGCGATGTGCTCGTGATCGGCATCGATAACGAACAGTGCGTCTGGCAGACCGCCCATATCTTTGATACCGCCCAGGGAGTTTTCCAGCTTGGCCAGTTCACGAGTGCGCATCAGCGCTTCTTTCTTGGTCAGCTTGTCCAGGGTGCCGTCTTGAGACTGGATTTCCAGATCTTTCAAACGCTTGATGGACTGACGAACGGTTTTCCAGTTAGTCAGCATGCCACCCAACCAGCGGTGGTTTACGAAGAACTGGTCACAGCTGTTCGCAGCGTCTTTTACCGCTTCGCTTGCTGCGCGTTTGGTACCAACGAACAGGATCTTGCCTTTACGGGAAGAGATCTTGCTCAGTTCAGCCAGAGCGGCGTTGAACATTGGTACGGTCTGCTCCAGGTTGATGATGTGAACCTTGTTACGAGCGCCGAAGATGAAAGGCTTCATTTTCGGGTTCCAGTAACGGGTCTGGTGACCGAAGTGAACACCAGCCTTGAGCATGTCGCGCATGGAAACAGTTGCCATGATTAAACCTCTATAGATTAATTGGGGTTATGCCTCCACGTATCCCATAACGCCGACCCTGGCGGCGACAAGTCACCTCAGGGCACCCCGGCGGATGTGCCGATACGTGTGTGTTATTTACACAAAATGAGTGCAGTTAAAGTATTTTCGGCCAATTCCTGCCAGGCCACAAGAACCAAGTCGCGGATCGCCGGCGCGCTTTATACCATAAACCCGCTGCCGACACCAACTTTTGTTGCTTTGCGCCGGGCATCGGGAAATGAAATTTGGCAGCCTCCGGCCGGGCTGATACCATAAGTCACTGCTTCTTATTGTCGACGATAACGACACCTGCGGACGAATTTCATGGCAATCTCAATTAAAACACCTGATGACATCCAAAAAATGCGCGTGGCCGGCCGCCTGGCCGCCGAAGTGCTGGAAATCATCGAGCCGCACGTCAAACCTGGCGTGACCACCGGCGAGCTGGACCGTATCTGTCACGAGTACATCACCAACGAGCAGCAGGCCATCTCCGCCTGCCTCGGCTACCACGGCTTCCCGAAATCCGTGTGCATTTCGGTGAACGAAGTGGTGTGCCACGGCATCCCGAGCGACGATAAAACGCTGAAAGACGGCGACATCGTCAATATCGACGTGACCGTGATTAAAGACGGCTTCCACGGCGACACCTCGAAGATGTTCATCGTCGGCAAACCGACCATTCTGGGCGAGCGCCTGTGCCGCGTCACTCAGGAAAGCCTGTATCTGGCGCTGAAGATGGTCAAGCCGGGCATCCGCCTGCGCACCCTGGGCAAGGCTATCCAGCAATTCGTCGAAGCCGAGAAGTTCTCCGTGGTACGCGAGTACTGCGGCCACGGCATCGGCGAAGTGTTCCACGAAGAGCCGCAGGTGCTGCACTATGACGCCGACGACGGCGGCGTGGTGCTGCAGGCGGGCATGGCTTTCACCATCGAACCGATGGTCAACGCCGGTGACTACCGCATCCGCACCATGAAAGACGGCTGGACGGTAAAAACCAAAGATCGCAGCTTGTCGGCGCAGTATGAGCATACTATTGTGGTCACTGATAACGGCTGCGAGATAATGACGTTGCGCAAGGATGACACCATCCCCAACATCATTACGCACGAGATGTAAGCACCGCGGCGAACGCCGCGTGCAGAATATCACCAGGCCGGCTTTTGCCGGCCTTTTTTATGGGCTGCGCACTATGTCTGACAATCTCCTTCAACAGGCGGCCCCGGCCGTGCCGATGCCACCCGTCTCTCCCAGCGCCTACGGCGACGACGAGCTCACCTGTCCGGAGCTGAAACAGCGGCTGGAGCAGTTCCAGCTGTGGCTGGCAGCGGCGTTCGACGCCGGATCCAGCGCCGAAAGCCTGGTGGCGGCGCGCAGCGACTTCATCGATCGCCTGTTGCGCCGGCTGTGGACCTTCTACGGCTTCGAAGATATCCCGGAAACTGCGCTGGTGGCGGTCGGCGGCTATGGCCGCGGCGAACTGCACCCGCTGTCGGACATCGACGTGCTGGTGCTCAGCCAGCGCCGGCTGACGGAGCAGCAGTCGCAGCGGGTAGGCGAATTCATCACCCTTCTGTGGGATCTCAAGCTGGAGGTGGGCCACAGCGTACGCACCCTGGAAGAATGCCTGTTGGAAGGGCTGGCGGATCTGACCGTGGCCACCAACCTGATCGAATCGCGCATGATCTGCGGCGACGTCGCGCTGTTTCTGCAGATGCAAAAACATATCTTCAGCGACGGCTTCTGGCCTTCACCGCAGTTTTTCCACGCCAAGATCAACGAGCAGCAGGAGCGCCACCAGCGCTACCACGGCACCAGCTATAACCTGGAGCCGGATATCAAAAGCAGCCCCGGCGGCCTGCGTGACATCCACACGCTGCTGTGGGTGGCGCGCCGCCACTTCGGCGCCACCTCGCTGGACGAAATGGTCGGCTTCGGTTTCCTCACCCAGGCCGAGCGCAACGAGCTGAACGAGTGCCAGAGCTTCCTGTGGCGCATCCGCTTCGCGCTGCACCTGGTGCTGCCGCGTTACGACAACCGCCTGCTGTTTGATCGGCAGCTCAGCGTCGCGCAGCTGCTGCGCTATGAAGGCGAAGGCAACGAGCCGGTCGAGCGCATGATGAAAGACTTCTACCGCATGACGCGGCGCGTCAGCGAGCTGAACCACATGCTGCTGCAGCTGTTCGACGAGGCCATCCTGGCGCTGGACGCCACCGAGAAGCCGCGCCCGCTGAACGACGATTTCCAGCTGCGTGGCGATCTAATCGATCTGCGCGACGAAACGCTGTTTATCCGCGAGCCGCAAGCCATCATGCGCATGTTCTACCTGATGGTGCGCAACCGCGAGATCAAGGGCATTTACTCCACCACCGTGCGCCAGCTGCGCCACGCGCGCCGCCATCTGAAACAGCCGCTGTGCACCATTCCGGAAGCGCGCGATCTGTTTATGGCCATCCTGCGCCACCCCGGCGCGGTGTCGCGCGCGCTGGTGCCGATGCACCGTCACAGCGTGCTGTGGGCCTATATGCCGCAGTGGGGCAAGATCGTCGGGCAGATGCAGTTCGACCTGTTCCACGCCTATACCGTCGATGAACACACCATCCGCGTGCTGCAGAAGCTGGAGAGCTTCGCCGATGCGCAAACCCGGCCGCGCCATCCGCTGTGCGTGGAGCTGTACCCGCGCCTGCCGCACCCGGAATTATTACTGTTGGCAGCACTGTTCCACGATATCGCCAAAGGGCGCGGCGGCGATCACTCGATCCTCGGCGCGGAAGACGTGGTGGAATTCGCCGAACTGCACGGCCTCAACTCGCGAGAAACCCAACTGGTAGCCTGGCTGGTGCGCTGCCACCTGCTGATGTCGGTCACCGCGCAGCGCCGCGATATCCAGGATCCGACGGTGATTCAGCAGTTCAGCAGCGAAGTGCAGAGCGAAACCCGCCTGCGCTATCTGGTGTGTCTGACGGTGGCGGATATCTGCGCCACCAACGAAACCCTGTGGAACAGCTGGAAGCAGAGCCTGTTGCGCGAGCTGTATTTCGCCACCGAGAAACAGCTGCGCCGCGGCATGCAGAACAGCCCCGATCTGCGCGAACGCGTGCGCCACCACCGCCTGCAGGCGCTGGCGCTGCTGCGCATGGACAACATCGACGAAGAGGCGCTGCACCGCATCTGGAGCCGCTGCCGCGCCGACTATTTCCTGCGCCACTCGCCAAATCAGCTGGCGTGGCACGCCCGCCACCTGCTGGCCCACGATTCCACCCAGCCGCTGGTGCTGGTCAGCCGCCAGGCGACGCGCGGCGGCACCGAGATCTTCATCTGGAGCCCGGACCGTCCTTATCTGTTCGCCGCCGTCGCCGGGGAAATGGATCGCCGCAATCTGAGCGTGCACGACGCCCAGATCTTCACCAACCGCGACGGTATGGCGATGGACACCTTTATCGTGCTGGAGCCGGACGGCAGCCCGCTGGCGCAGGATCGCCACGCGGCGATCCGCCAGGCGCTGCTGCAGGCCATCACCCAGCGGGAGTATCAGCCACCGCGCGTGCGCCGGCCCTCTTCCAAGCTGCGTCACTTCAGCGTGCCGACCGAGGTCACTTTCCTGCCGACCCATACCGACCGTCGCAGCTACCTGGAGCTGACCGCGCTCGACCAGCCCGGCCTGCTGGCGCGGGTGGGCGAAGTGTTCGCCGACCTGGGGCTGTCGCTGCACGGCGCGCGCATTTCCACCATCGGCGAGCGGGTCGAGGATTTGTTTATCCTGGCCGACGGCGAGCGGCGCGCACTCGACCAAGAAACGCGCAGAAAGTTGGAGCTACGGTTGACAGAGGCCCTCACCCCAAACGATAAAATGTGATACAAGTAACTTTTTACCGACAACATCAGGAAAGAGAACAGCATGCAGCAATTACAGAACGTTATTGAAAGCGCCTTCGAGCGCCGTGCGGACATCACCCCGGCGAACGTAGACACCGTAACGCGCGAAGCGGTAAACCAGGTGATCGGCCTGCTGGACAGCGGCGCCCTGCGCGTCGCCGAGAAGATCGACGGTCAATGGGTCACCCATCAGTGGCTGAAGAAAGCCGTGCTGCTCTCTTTCCGCATCAACGACAACAAGGTGATGGACGGCGCGGAAACCCGCTACTACGACAAGGTGCCGATGAAGTTCGCCGACTACGACGAAGCGCGCTTCCAGAAGGAAGGTTTCCGCGTCGTGCCGCCGGCCACCGTGCGCCAGGGCGCGTTCATCGCTCGCAACACCGTGCTGATGCCGTCTTACGTTAACATCGGCGCCTACGTCGACGAAGGCACCATGGTCGACACCTGGGCCACCGTCGGTTCTTGCGCTCAGATCGGCAAAAACGTTCACCTGTCCGGCGGCGTCGGCATCGGCGGCGTGCTGGAGCCGCTGCAGGCCAACCCGACCATCATCGAAGACAACTGCTTCATCGGCGCGCGCTCCGAAGTGGTGGAAGGCGTGATCGTGGAAGAAGGCTCGGTGATTTCGATGGGCGTATACCTCGGCCAGAGCACCCGCATCTATGACCGCGAGACCGGCGAAATCCATTACGGCCGCGTACCGGCGGGTTCGGTGGTGGTTTCCGGCAACCTGCCGTCGAAAGACGGTTCTTACAGCCTGTACTGCGCGGTGATCGTCAAGAAAGTCGACGCCAAAACGCGCGGTAAAGTCGGCATTAATGAGTTATTGCGTACTATCGACTAAATTGAAATAGCGGGTGATTCACCCGCTATTTTTTTGTCTGCGTTTCGCTGGCAGTCACAGTCGCAGATCTCGCTTTCCGCCATAATTGCAGTCGTGGAATATAACGATCACATCTAAAGAGGGCGCAGTATGTACGATAACTTGAAGAGTTTGGGCATCAATCAACCGGAAGACGTCGATCGCTATAGCCTGCGTCAAGAGGCCAACAACGACATCCTCAAGATCTATTTCCGCAAGGACAAGGGCGAGTTCTTCGCCAAGAGCGTGAAGTTCAAGTACCCACGCCAGCGTAAAACCGTGGTGGCGGACAACGCCGGCCAGGGCTACAAGGAAATTCACGAGATCAACCCGAACCTGCGTTACGTGATCGACGAACTGGATCAGCTGTGCCAGCGCGATCAGGTGGAAGTGGATCTGAAGCGTAAAATCCTCGACGACCTGCGCCATCTCGAAGGCGTGGTGTCGCACAAGATTGCCGAGATCGAAGCCGATCTGGAAAAACTCACCCGCGGCAAGTAATGCGGATCGGTTGATCCGCATCATCGCCAAGGCGCCCTTTCGCGGCGCCTTTTTACTTTACGATTGCAGCAGCGTGCCCCACTGCTCGACCCACGGACAGGCGGCCACTTCCGGCTCCGGCTGTTCCATCGCATCGATCTCCAGCACTTCGCTAACGCGGGTGGCGCCCTGCTCTTGCAACAGCGCGTCGAACGCGCGCCCGGCGCCGCAGAAGTTGTCATAGCTGCTGTCGCCGAGGGCGATCAGCCCATAACGCAGCTCCGGCTGGTAGCCGACCTGATCGCGAATGGCGTGGAACAGCGGCGCGATGCTGTCCGGCAGATCGCCCTGCCCGGTGGTGGAGGTGATCACCAGCGCGTAGTGCTGGCGATAAAACTGCCAGGCCTCCAGCGTGCCCTCTTCGAACAGTTTGACCTCATGGCCCTGCTCGCTGAGGATGTTTTGCGCTTCTTCCGCCACCAGCAGCGAATTGCCGTAGACCGTTCCCACGAAGATACCAACCTGAGCCATGGCTCCTACTCCCTTCATTACCTTTAAAAATTGTCAGCTATCCTGACCGTTAGCCGCGCTAAACTCAACCCCGGCAAGTTCAGGGAATAGCCCCGCCCAACCGAACTGCGTCATCACCCCTTGCCAGTCTTCGTCCCAGCGCGCCGTCACCCGCAGCGGCTCGCCGGTCACCGGGTGCGTCAGCTGCAGATGGCTGGCGTGCAGCATCAGGCGCGGGCAGCCGAAATGCTGCGCCATACCGCGGTTCTGCTGCAGATCGCCGTGCTTGCTGTCGCCGATGATCGGATGGCGAAGATGCGCCATGTGGCGTCGCAGCTGGTGCTTGCGGCCGGTTTCCGGCTGCAGCTCCACCAGGCTGTACCGCGCGCTGTCGTAGCGGCCGACGGCCACCGGCATCTCTACCTGCGCCAACGGACGGTAGTGCGTCACCGCCGGCTGCGGCCCCTTATCGGCATCGGCATGTTTATCGGCGATTTTGTCCAGCTCCGCCGCCAGCGGGTAGTCGAGGGTCGCCCCCTCCCGCACATAACCGCGCACCACCGCATGGTAGGTTTTCTGCACCTGATGCAGCTCGAACTGCAGCGACAGCAGGCGCGCCACCTCGCTGGAGAGCGCCATCAGCAGCACGCCGGACGTCGGGCGATCGAGACGGTGCACGGTAAAGACGTGCTGCCCGAGCTGATCGCGCACCGTTTGCATCATAAAGCGTGTTTCATGACGATCCAGCCAACTGCGGTGTACCAACCAGCCCGACGGTTTGTTCACCGCCACCAGGTGTTCATCCTGATACAAAATCTCAATCACATCGCTTTCCCAGGTAAATAGCCGTTTCGGGCGCGAGTATAACAGGCGTGCGGCTCAGCGCTAGTTCACCCATTCGATGGTTACCAGCCGCGTATCGGCGCGGCCGCGATCGTCCACCGCCCGAATGCGGTAGCGCCCGTTGTTTATCGGCCGCCAGTCGATCGGCTTTTTGCTGGCGCTGCTGCCGAGATAGATATCGTCGACGAACCAGTACACCGTTTTGCTGTCGGCGTCCGTCACCGCATTGAAGGCGATTTTGTCCCGTCCCTGCTGCGACTGGCGCAAGGTATAGGTGGTATTTTTCAGCGGCGAAGTGATGCGCGGCGCGTTGCCGCCGACGGCGATGCCGTTGTCCTTGCAGCGGTTGACCGGCGGCGTGCGCTTAGGCAACCCGGCCTGAGCGAAGACGTTGGCCAGATCGGAAGGCCAGAACTCAAAGATTTCGGTGCGGGTCTGCGCCGCGTCATACGGTGGGCAAACGACCTCGCCGCTGTGAATATCCAGCACCACCGGCCGATAGACGCTGTCGACCTTGATCGGCGACTTGCCGGGAATAAACCAGGTCTTGCCCTTCTGTTGGCACCACGGCGTTGGCAGATCGCCGCTGGCGAGGCAAATGTCCACCCGCCGCAGCCGTTGGGGGAACGGGTGCTTCGGTTCCCGCAGGCCGGGGTAACTGGCGTTGACGCTGTCGATGATGTTGAAGAACAGCGGTGCGGCGGCCTCGGCGCCGACCAACGCATTGTTGCCGCGCCCGTCGAAATTGCCCTCCCACACCACCAGCACGTAAGGGCCGAAAATCCCGACGCTCCAGGCGTCGCGAAAGCCCCAGGAGGTGCCAGTCTTCCAGTACACCGGCAGCGATGAAGAACGCTGTGCCAGCGTATCGCCCGGCCGCCGGTGCTGGCGCAGCATATCCAGCGTGATGAAACTGGCCTCCTCGCTCAGCAGCCGCACCGGCGTCGATTCGACCTCGTTCAGCTGCATGCGAAGCGGCCGCAGCTCGCCGCGGTTCGCCAGCAGCGCGTACAGCTTCGCCAATTCCTGCGCCGTCACCTCACCACCGCCCAGCACCAGCGACAGCCCGTAGTGGCTCTCGCTGGCCATATTGGCCACGCCGGTCAGACGCAAAAACTGATAAAAGGTCGGCTGGCGCAGCTGCGAGGCGACATACACCGCCGGAATGTTGCGGCTGAAATTCAGCGCATCGGTGGCGGTCACCGGGCCGAGAAAGCGCCGGTCGAAGTTTTCCGGCGCATAGGCGCCGAACGACGAAGGCACGTCTTTCAGGATGGTCATCGGATGCAGCACGCCCTGCTCCATACCCAGCGCGTAGATGAATGGCTTCAGTGTCGATCCCGGCGAACGCTTGGCGTTGGTGCCGTTCACCTGTCCCTGGATTGGACGGTTGTAATAGTCCGCCGATCCCACCAGCGCGCGCACCCCCATATCGCGGCTGTCTACCAACAGCACCGCGGCGTTTTGAATGCCGCGGCTGCGGTTGCGGGCGATAAACGCGTTGACCTGCCGTTCGACCAGCCGCTGCAACCCGGCGTCCAGCGTGGTGTCGACGCGCGTATCGCGCTGCACCAGTTGCTGCGTCTGCTGGCGTAGCTGTTCGATAAAGTGCGGCGCGATATAGGGTACTTGCTCAGGCTGCCGCAGCGCCAGCGGCAGGCGGAACAGCGTTTGCTGGCTGGCGTCGGTGGGGTAAACCTGCTGCCAGCGCTGGAACAGACGGTTACGCGCCTGCGTCAACGCAGCGCCTAGCACGCCGGTTTTCGGCTCCAGACGGTAGCTGGGCGACTGCGGCAGCACCGCCAGCGTCAGCGCCTCCGGCAGGGTCAAATCCTTCGGCGACTTGGCGAAATAGATCAGGCTGGCGGCGCCGATGCTTTCGATGTTGCGGCCATAGGGGGCGTAATTCAGATAGGCTTCCAGGATATCGCGCTTGGAGTAGCTGAGCTCCAGCTGCACCGCGCGCAGCACCTGCAGCACCTTGCCGCCCGGCGTACGGGTATTGAGATGCCAGCGCATGCGCGCCAGCTGCATGCTGATGGTCGACCCGCCCTGCATTTTGCCGCCGGCGACATAGCTGCGCCAGAAGCCGCGCATCAGGCTGACGGGGTTGAAGCCGGGGTTGTAGTAGAACCAGCGGTCTTCGTGCAGCAGCAGCCCGCGTACCGCCAGCGGTGACACCTGCTCCAGCGGGGTCCACAGCCGGTAGCGATCGTCGTTGGCCAGGGTGATGCGCAGCAGCGCGCCATGCCTGTCGTAATAGACGGAAGACTGCGGCAGCCCCTGCCACAGGGGCGGATGCGGCCACAGCCGAATCGCGGTCAACAGCAGCGCCAGTAAAAACGCCGCCATCAAGCCGTTTTGCAGCACGCGCCCGGTCAGGATCTTCATACGTTCTCACCACCCCGGTGCCAGACGCTGGCCTGGCGCCGGATCCGGCCTAGTCGTTGCCCGCCGGCACCACCACCAGCTTGCCGCCACCGGCCGACATGGCCTGCACTTCTCGGTCATACATGGCTTCGCCATAGGCCGGTGGAATAATAAAGCTGCCGGTATTGGTGGCCTTGATCTGATAGACGAACTCCTGCACCTCGGTGCCGGCGCTGCCGTAGATAATTACCCGATCTTCACGGATATCGCTGTAATCCGGCGCCCAGGTGGAGCCGGTAGCGGCCAGCGGCGACTGCCAACCGCCGCGATCGTCGCTCTCCTCGCCGGCATCGGCCGGCTCCGGCGGCGTCTGCTGCACCACTTCGAACCCGCCCGGCAGCAGATCGACGATCGCCAGGTTGCTCTGCCCCTCTTTCGAGTTGGCGCGCACCTTCAGATGGACGTTGATCTTCTGCCCCAGCGTCACCTGCGTCACTGGTTTGCCCTGCTCGTCGGTGTAATCGCGGACGATCTCAATCCCGCGCGACAGCGCTTTTTGCGGCGCATTCAGATCGTAACCGGCCTGCGTCACCACATACCAGGCCGGCGCATTGCCGCCGTTGGTGAAGCGCACCGCGGTTGCATCGGCGTTGAACTGCCCCTGCACGAACAACCCCTGCAGCTCACTGATGCGCTGCGGCTCACCGCCGGTTTTGCCTACCTGCACGATGCCCAAGGCGTCCGCGTTGGCGGATTGCGCCGCCACCTGGGTCGAATAGCTTTCCAGCGCCAGAATGCTCATCGCGGAAGAGTAGGTGGTGTAACGCTCTTCTTTCAGCGCCTTGACCATATTCTCCAGCACCTGCGGCGGGATCGACGCCACCTTCTCCGGGAAGTGACGGGTAATCAGATACAGCCGAGTCGCATCCTGCACCAGCGGATCGAAATAATTCTGCGTCCACCAGGCGCTGTCATACGCCTTGCTCAGTTGCTGCCAGCTCGGTTGCAGCAACGCGGCGGCTTCGTCGTCCATCTTCAACAGGCGATAGGAAGAGGCCAGATACAGCGCGCTCAGATCGGTTTTCCACCCTTCGCCATAGCGTTTTTGCAGCGTATCCTGCACCGCCGCCAGCGAGTTGGTGGTCACCTCGCCCTGCAGCGTCAGCAGGTAAACCGCCCAGCTGCGCAGGCGCAGCAGATACAGATCGTCGAATCCGCTGGCCGCCAGTTCGCGCAACGCGCCGTTGGCCTCGTCCAGCATACCTTCTGGCAGGGGGTAGCCCGCCGCTTTGGCTTCGAGCAGATACTGCACTACATAAGGCGTGACGAAAGGATCGGCATCCGGCGACGAACGCCAGGCGCCGATCGCTCCGCTGTCGTTCTGGCGGGCGCGCAGCACGCCAAGCAGGTTGCGCAGCTGCTTGCTGACTTCCGCCTGGCTTAGGCTGCTTTTCATCTCTGGGTGGCGGCTCTGCAGCATCAGCGGAATGGAGCGGCTGACAATCTGCTCGGAACAGTAATACGGATAATCCGCCAGGTATTGCGCCAGCCCGCTGGTCAGCACCAGCGGCGAATTCGACACCGCCGCCCTGCGCTGCGCGAAAGCGTCGAACATCTGGCGCAGGCCATCAACGTTCTGGCTGCCGCCGCCCATCCGCCCCATCACCGACTGGGTACGGTATGGCGCTGCCGGCCGCACCGAGGTGCTGACGGTGCGGCGGCTGGCCTGGTCGCCGTAACGGGCGTCGAACACCAGTGGCGCATCGCCCAGCACGGATTTGGCGCGCAGACGGAAAGCGATCACGCCTTCGCGTTTTTCCGCCAGCGTCAGGCTTTGCGTCGCGCTGCCCACCACCTCCAATTGCGGCGGCGGCGTCAGCAGAACGTTGATGGCCACCGACTGGCCGTTCAACCCTTCGAGGTTATTGCTGACGCCCACGCTGACGTCGAACTCGTCGCCCGGCGCCACCATCGCCGGCACGTTCGGCGTCATGATGAAGTTGTCGCGCACCGTGGCGGCGGTTTGCGCCTTGCCGATTTTCTCCGGCGTCACCGAAATCGCCATCACGCGGATCTTGCCGTTAAAGTAGTCCGGTACGGGGTAGACGAACTGCTTCTCGCCGCTGACCTCGGTAATGCCGGACCAATAGGCCACCGGCTTGTCGCGCTTGCGCTTGAACGGGTTGAGGTTGAGATCCAGCCCTTCGCCCGCATCGCCGCCCGGCGCCGCGGTCAGCGCCATCAGCTTGCTGAACTCCGGCAGGATCAGGTCGAGGATCTGGGCGCTGCTCACGTTCAGTTCGCGCTTGCTGAAGAAGAACTCCAGCGGATCCTTCAGGCGGTAACGCGCCACCTGCAGAATGCCCTCATCGACGGCAAACAGCGCCACCTGCTGCGGCGCGTCGGTCTTGACCGTCATCGTCAGGTTTTCACCCGGCTTGATGACCTCCGGCGCCGTCACCTCAAGGCTGTTTTGGCGCGCCTTGGTGCTGATCTTGAACGGCATCACGCCATAGCTCAGCGGGCTCATGAAGATTTCGCTGGAGTTGATATCGCGCACGAACTGCACGTTGATGTAGCCGTTGCCCTCCATGCCGGCCGGCACGCGGATCTTCTGCACCGAGCTGGTGGTGTCGGTGTGGAACCACTGCCAGGCGTAAACCTTGTCCTTCTCGATGGTGATCAAACCGCTACCGGTATAAGGCGCGTTGATCGCCACCTCGATCTCCTCGCCCGGCTGATATTCCGCCTGGTTCAGTTTCAGCTTCAGTTCGGCGTTGCGATCCAGCGAACGGCTCAGGTTGGCGTTGCCGGCCACGCTGTAGGCAACGCGGTTGAGCGTCTTGCCCTGCGCATCTTCAATCACCAGCACGAAATCGCCCGGCTTATCGGTCGCCAGCCGCAGATCCGCGCCCTGCTCGCTCAGCGCCAGCGGCTGTTCCGACAACTGCACTTCCTTCATCTTCGACTGGTATTTGTAAACGCCCGAATCCTGTTTGGTCAGCACCGAAATGTATTTCTGTTCGATCAACACCTGCTTCAGGTTCGGCATGGCGATCTGTTTCAGGTCCGGATCGATGGCGATCACGTTCAGATGCCGATCCGCGTCGCGGTTGATGTAGCCCAGATCGCCGTCCGCCTTCACCCCAATCAGGTAATCGTAAGGGGAAACCAACGTACGGGCGGTAGCCGCCACCGAGCGCCCGCCGCCGGCGACGAACGCCTCCGACAGCAGCTGCAGCTGATAAGTAGCGTCGGCGTAGGATTTCAGATCGAGCGGTATCTCAGCCACGCCGTGCTCATCGGTGGTGCGATCTTCCAGCTCGGTTTCGAACCCGTCGCTGTTTTGCCGGTTTTCATAGAACGCATAATCCGGGAAGCGATCGAAGCTCGGATACATCGGCCGCAGCGTCAGCCTGGTGGTCACGCGGCGATCCTGCGCCGGAGTACCGAACAGGTTCTGCACATCGATGCTGGCCTTCAGCTCGGACGGTTTGACCCAGCCTTGCTGGCGATTCGGCGTCAGCGCCAGCTTCACTTTCAGCTGATCCGGCTCGAACTCCTTCACATTGACCGCGGTATGGCCGAGCAGCGTGGAGGTATCGTTGTTTTTGCCGATCAGATACAGATAGACGTTCCACTCGCCGGTGGGCGAGTTTTCATCGGTGGTATAGCTCAGCTCGTTGAAACCGCTGGCGCCCAGCGTCAGCGGCACGGTGGTCATCAGCTTGTCGCGCGGATCGCGGACTTCGGCGCGCACCGGCACGCCGGCCAGGCCAACGCGCCAGTCGGCGGCGCGGGTGATCAGGCCAATATTGAAAGTATCCCCCGGTCGATAAACGCCGCGATCGGAGAACAGGTAGCTGCCGAGCGTACGCGGATCGGTCGGCGTTTGTTCACCGGCGACGTCGAAGCGCGAGAAGTCCAGCCCGCGATCGTTATAGCTGCCGGTCGGCAGGAAGGAGACATCCCCTTCCTTTTCCACCAGGAACATCACCGGCTGGCGCTCGTGGGTGTACACGTCGAGCGCCGGGAAACGCACGTGGCCGTCGGCCCCGGTGGTTTGGCTGAGCAGCGTCACGCCGTTTTTGGCCACTACCGACACGTTGGCGCCGCTGACCGGCGCGCCGCTTTGAATCGACTGCACGAAGACGTCGCGCGTCTTATCCTGCGAACTCTTGGCGACAATGCCCAGATCGGTCACCACCACAAAGCGCGAATCGCCGACGTCGGGCTGATCATCCCCGGTGCTCTCGTCCGGTTCCTGTTCTGGCTCGGCGCCCGCCTCTTCCGCCGCCGGTTTTCGGTTCGGCTGCCATTCAGACAGCGTCAGCAGGAACACTCCGCGATGGGAACTGGCGTTGGTGGAGAGATAACGGGAGAGATCGATGCCCTGATAGTTCACTTCGCCCGGCCGCTCGTTGTTGAGCGCCGTCTGGTATTTGAAATGCTCGGTGAAATATTCGTCGTTGAGCCGGTTGAATTCCGTGGACGAGTACTCCCGGCTTTTGAAGGAGACGATGTGCTGCAGCTGGCTCGGGATCACCCGCTTGATGTCCAGCCGCAGGCCCGCCACGTTGCGCGCCGCCACGCTGATCTGTTTGTCACCGTTGACCGACAGCAGCGAGCCTGCGGACATGAACTGCAGCGATTTCGGGAACTCCGGCACTTCGACCACCCGATAAACCTTCTTCGGCATTTTGTAACCGCCGACGGAAACCAGCTGGTTGTCTATCTCGATCAGCACGAAGCGATGCGCCGGGGCTTCAAAGCGGAAGCTGAACTGCGGCTGGTAGGCCTCTTCAGCCTCGTTAAGCGTCAATGGCAATGCCGTCGCCTGCGCCAGCACGTTTTTACCGACGCTGTCGACCGTCCATTGATAGAAATCTTCGGCATCGTTGGCGGCTTCGGCATCGCTCGGATCGTGCTGCGGCAGCAGCCAGGCTTTGGTGGCCCGCGCCAGCTCTTTATCTTTCACCGCATCGCTGAAGCCGACCACCAGCGCACGCTGCCCTTGGCCGCCGTCGGTGTCCACCACCTGAGCGCTGGCGTCGCTCAACGCCAGGCTGTACAGCGTCGGGACTTTGACCCAGTTGCTTTTCGCCTCTTCGACCGCATTGCCGGCCGCCGTCGATTTAACACCCTTGCCGACGGTCAGATGCACTGCGCCGCCCTGATCCAGCGCCTGCAACGGCTCGGAATGCACCCAAGCGTTCAGTTTTTTCTCGTCATAGACCAGAGAGAAGTTCAGCTTTTTCTCGGAGGAAGTGTTGCCTTCTTTCAATCCCAACGAAATCTGTTTTTCAAAGCTGGCGACGTCAACCGGTGCATTGAACTGCAAATTAAAAATCGCGCTACGTTTCTGCACATCTTGCGGATCGCGGTAATACTCGGCCTGCCCCAGACGGTAATCGAACGCGGGCACGGTGAAGGCATAACGGGTTTTGGCGAGCTTGACCTGCGGCGCCAGCAACGTGGCGGGCTCGAGGGTCACGTCATATTTCGCGCCCATCGGCAGCGGTTTTTTCGGCGTGAACACCAGCGTCGACTCATTGCTCCACGCCCATTGGCCTTCCGCCGTCGGCTTCAGAATGATGCCGGCGCTCACGGTTTTACCCACTTCGGCGATCGGCGCGACCGACCCGCTGAAGGTCAGGCTCACCGTTTGCGGCGCCAGCCGGGCGGCGGCGTAATCTATCGGCTCGGGGTTGGCCAGCGCGGCGCTGACCTCTTGGACTACCATCGGCGCAGGCTCGATAGGCTGAGGCCGGTTTTGCCACCAGTGCCAGCCGTAAAACGCGCCGCCTGCGGCACCAGCCAACAGCAGCAGGCCCAGACCAATCGCTTTCGGGTGTTTATCCACGCCGCTTTCGAGCCGCAAAAAACCGCGCGGCAGCGCAGCCCACCAGGCCGGCGCACGCCAGCTGAGGTTGCCGACCAGCGGTCTCAGCAACCGCCCCAACAGCGACAACGCCCCACCGAGCAGGCGACAAACACCCTTAACCAGGGTAAAAGGCAAACGCAGGATAAACCTTAATAAATCCATTATTGCAGCACCTCATCATCCTAATGCAGCCCCGGTCAACCGCCGCGGTTCAACCGAGCCGAAAGACGCCGTCGGCTCTCCTGCCCGGCATCCGCGCGAGTACTCTACACTGCCGGGCGGCAAAAATCTGCGCGCCGCCGGGGAATTACGGCTCTTTATTCAACATCAAATCCAGCTGTTGCAGCAGCACCAGCAGCGGCAGGCTGCTCGGCTCACGATCTTTCAGCGCCTCTTCGAAATAAGGCGTGATGGCGAAGCGCGTTGGCAACGGCGCTTCGGCGTCCAGCAACGCATACATGCGCGGCAAGAACACCCACTGCAGCCAGGCTTCGGCCGACATGCTGTCGATGCAGAACGGCTCGGTGCTGGAGAAAGCCTCATGATCAGGCGGCGCGGCCTGCCACAGCGCCAGATCGCGCATGGATTGTTCAATCGCCTGCAAACTGCGGCGCACCTGGTTATGTATACTCATCTGCATTCCCGATCTCTTTTCATCATGGTATTCAGCGCGCTGGCTGAAAGGCGGCAAAGCATAGCATTTTTATAGCCCAAATTCGGCGCACCTGAGACAGCTCGCCGTTTTTATCTGGTGGCGTTCGCCGCCGCGCGGCACAATAGGCCCACCGAGTTCACCACACAGATAAAGATTAATGTCCGTAATAACAGAGAAAAAAAACCACGCGACGCCCGGTAAGGCCATGCTGGCTTCGGTCACCGGTTATGCCATGGACGGGTTTGACCTGCTGATCCTCGGCTTTATGCTGCCGGCCATCAGCATCGAATTGGGATTAACCTCATCGGCCGCCGGTTCACTGGTCACCTGGACGCTGATCGGCGCGGTGCTGGGCGGTGTGATCTTCGGCCACCTCAGCGATCGCTTCGGCCGTATCCGGGTACTCACGATCACCATCCTGATGTTTTCACTGTTCACCGGCCTGTGCGCCGTGGCGCAAGGATATTGGGATCTGCTGGCCTATCGCACCCTGGCGGGCATCGGGCTGGGCGGCGAATTCGGCATCGGCATGGCGCTGATCGCCGAAGCCTGGCCGGCAGAGAAGCGCAACCGCGCTTCGGCTTACGTCGGCATGGGCTGGCAGTTGGGCGTACTGGCGGCCGCCTTCCTGACGCCGCTGCTGCTGGAACACATCGGCTGGCGCGGCATGTTTTTGGTCGGCCTGCTGCCGGCGCTGGCGTCATTCCTGATCCGCCGCACCCTGGGCGAGCCGGAGGAATTCGTACGGCAGAAAGACGCCGGGCAACCGCTCTCCTTCCTGCAGCGTTTGCGCCTGCTGTTTAAGGATCGCGCCACCAGCAGGGCCAGCGTCGGCATCTTCATTCTCTGTTCGGTGCAGAACTTCGGCTACTACGGCCTGATGATCTGGATGCCGACTTACCTGGCGAAAAACTTCGGCTTCTCGCTCACCAAGTCCGGCCTGTGGACGGCGGTGACGGTGGTCGGCATGACGTTAGGCATCTGGCTGTTTGGCGTGCTGGCCGATCGCTTCGCCCGCTGGAAGATCTTCGTGCTTTATCAGATCGGCGCCGTGGTGATGGTGATCGGCTACGCCCAGTTGAGCGATCCGATGCTGATGCTGTTCGCCGGCGCCGTGATGGGCATGTTCGTCAACGGCATGATCGGCGGCTACGGCGCATTGATTTCCGATACCTATCCGGTGCAGGCGCGCGCCACCGCGCAGAACATCCTGTTCAATCTCGGGCGCGGCGTCGGCGGCCTGGGGCCATTGGTGATCGGTGCGCTGGTGACGCAGGTGTCGTTTACCGCGGCCATCAGCCTGCTGGCGGCAATTTACCTGCTGGATATCTACGCCACGCTGTTCCTGCTGCCGAAAAAACAGAGCGCAGGCGATACGCTGGGCGCGATTGGTTAATGCTGAAGAGGGATTAAGGCAGGGCGCGCCCGCGCGGCGGGATAAAACAAAAAGTTGGGGGCACTGCGTTAACAGTGCCCCCGGTTCGTTTTATAGCTATCCCGCTACACAGTGTGCTCCCTGCTCAATCCTTGAAAACTTTTCCTGCGGCCATCCTGACCAAGTGATCCTTGCATCATCCTGCAGCATCGTCCTGACGCGGTTCCTCAGCCTTCCTGACCCGCCGACAGTCCCGTGCCGGCTCTCAATCTCCGTCCTGGAGGTGTCCCTGGTTTCTATCCTGAAACATCCTGGGCATCTCCTGACGCCATCCTTCGCTCTTGCCTGAGCGCATCCCTTTCTTCTTCCTGAAGCTGCATCATCCTGATGCTTTCCTGCTCCGCCGGTTCCGTTCCGGTAACGATAAGATCGCTTAAATTCCCCGGAATCACAAGGGTTTGGGAGGTGTCTCACACTAAATTAAGACTAAGAGTTATCCTAAAGAAATTCTAACCAATTGATCTGGATAACAATAATCTCATAGCCTGGGGAAAGGTGGGAAAAATTAAGAGCGATATCTCACAGCCCGTGTGAGAGATCTCTCACACGGGCGACGGCGAATCCGTCGCGATTCAGTCCAGCGCCGGGCGCAGCGCATCGAGGAAATTCCCCAGCGTCGCCGCCAGAAGGGTGCGCTTATCGCTGCCGAACTGTTCCAGCACCACGTTACCGCTGACGTTGCACAACGACACCATCGTCATTTCAGATTCAGTGGTCGCCAGGAAGAGGGTCGGCGACAGCTTGAGGCGTTTTTGCGTCACCAGATGACCGATCAGGTTTTCCTGCAGGCGGATAAAATCCTCTTCGCTCCAGACCTGCAGCAGGCTCAGGCGATGCTCGCCGAACTGCGCGCTCATGTCGCCGGCATATTGCTGCGTGTAGAAACGGTGCGCGTCCGGCTGCAAACGCAGCTCCAGCGCGGCCTCTACCTTCTCCAGCGTCGCCGCCGGTTCGAAAGGCTGCGGCAACCACAGCACTTCGTCCTCGCGGTTCTCCACGATGCAGGGCGACGGCACGCCGTACAGCGCTTGGCTGGCCGGCGCGTGGCCGCGCTCATGCTGCCACAACTCGACATAGCGTTGAGTGAATTCACGCAGAGCGTGCGATACATCATGGTCCATATTCTTTCTCGCATACGTTAAACTGACGGCCATTGTACCTATCTCTGACCGAGGTGACAGCAGATGTCCTCATATCAAGACCACCAGGCCCTGTCGGGGCTGACGCTGGGCAAACCCACCGCCTACCGCGACCGCTACGACGCCACGCTGCTGCAGGCTGTGCCGCGCAGCATGAACCGCGAGCCGCTGGGGCTGTACCCCGATAACCTGCCCTTCCACGGCGCGGACATCTGGACGCTGTACGAGCTCTCCTGGCTGAACGCCAACGGACTGCCGCAGGTGGCTGTCGGTGAAATCAGCCTCAACGCCGACAGCCTGAACCTGATCGAATCGAAAAGCTTCAAGCTGTATCTCAACAGCTTCAACCAAACCCCGTTCGCCGATTGGGAAACGGTGCGCAGCACGCTGGAGCGCGATCTGTCCGCCTGCGCGCAGGGCGAGGTGAGCGTCACCCTGTTCAGCGTCGAGCAGTTGGAAGGCACGCCGATCGCCCACCTGGCCGGCGACTGCATCGATCAGCAGGATATCCGCATCGACAATTATGAGTTCAACGCCGACTACCTGCTGAACGCCGCCGATGAAGAGGTGGTGGAAGAGCGCTTGGTCAGCCATCTGCTGAAGTCCAACTGCCTGATCACCCATCAACCTGACTGGGGCTCGGTGCAGATAAGCTACCGCGGCGGCAAGATCGATCGCGAAGCGCTGCTGCGCTACCTGGTCTCTTTCCGCCACCACAACGAATTCCACGAGCAGTGCGTCGAGCGCATCTTCAACGATCTGATGCGCTATTGCCGGCCGCAAAGCCTGACGGTTTACGCCCGCTACACCCGCCGTGGCGGGCTGGACATCAACCCGTGGCGCAGCAACGTCGAATTCGCCCCCGAGCACGGCCGCCTGGCGCGCCAATAAGTGCGAAACATTGCTCAACAACTGAGCTAACGAGCGGTTTGTGTTGGTAAAAGCACAGGGACGGCGGTAAGGTTAAAACGAGGCTGCGGCCGGGCAGAGCGCCCGCTGTGCCGCAGCACGCCAACCATAACGAGATGCTGTTTTGCTGCGTATGGATTACTACTGCCCCGCACCGGGTGCAAAGGAGTTACCTTGATTACACACATCAGCCCGCTTGGCTCTATGGATTTATTGTCGCAGCTGGAAGTAGACATGCTGAAGCGCACCGCCAGCAGCGACCTGTACCGCCTGTTCCGCAATTGTTCGCTGGCCGTGTTGAACTCCGGCAGCCAGACCGACAACAGCAAGCAGCTGCTGTCGCGCTATGAAACCTTCGACATCAACGTGCTGCGCCGCGAGCGCGGGGTGAAGCTGGAGCTGGTCAACCCGCCGGAAGAGGCGTTCGTCGACGGTCGCCTCATCCGCTCGCTGCAGGCCAACCTGTTCGCCGTGCTGCGCGACATCCTGTTCGTGCACGGCCAAATCGCCAGCGCCGGCCGTTTCCAGCACCTTAACCTGGAAAACTCGGCCCACATCACCAACCTGGTATTCTCGATCCTGCGCAATGCACGCACGCTGCATCTGGATGAAGATCCCAATATGGTGGTGTGCTGGGGCGGCCACTCGATCAACGAAAACGAATACCTGTACGCGCGCAAGGTCGGCAGCCAGCTGGGCCTGCGCGAGCTGAACATCTGCACCGGCTGCGGGCCGGGCGCCATGGAAGCGCCGATGAAAGGCGCAGCGGTCGGTCACGCGCAGCAGCGTTACCGTAACAGCCGCTTCATCGGCATGACCGAGCCGTCGATCATCGCCGCCGAGCCGCCTAACCCGCTGGTCAACGAGCTGGTGATCATGCCGGACATCGAAAAACGCCTGGAAGCCTTCGTGCGCATCGCGCACGGCATCATCATCTTCCCGGGCGGCGTCGGCACCGCCGAAGAGCTGCTGTACCTGCTGGGTATCCTGATGAACCCGGAGAACAGCGAACAGGTGCTGCCTCTGATCCTGACCGGGCCGAAAGAAAGCGCCGACTACTTCCGCGTGCTAGACGAGTTCATCATGAACACGCTGGGCGACGAAGCGCGCCGCCATTACACCATCATCATCGACGATCCGGCGGAAGTGGCGCGGCAGATGAAAAAAGCCATGCCTCTGGTGAAGGAAAACCGCCGCAATACCGGCGACGCCTACAGCTTCAACTGGTCGATCCGCATCGCGCCGGATCTGCAGCTGCCGTTCGAGCCGAGCCACGAGAACATGGCGAACCTCAACCTGTATCCGAACCAGCCGCCGGAGCAATTGGCCGCCGCGCTGCGCCGCGCGTTCTCCGGCATTGTGGCCGGCAACGTGAAGGAAAACGGCATCCACGCCATCGAGCAGTTCGGCCCGTACAAGCTGCACGGCGAACCGCAGATGATGAAGCAGATGGACAGCCTGCTGCAGGGCTTTGTCGCCCAACACCGCATGAAGCTACCGGGCAGCGCCTATGTGCCCTGCTACGAAATCGTAGCCTGACCCTCAATCCCGGGCGGCGTAACAGCCGCCCTGTTTTTTCTGACCTTGCCGCCCATGATGATACACCTACTGATTGTCGACGCCCTGAACCTCATCCGCCGCATTCACGCCGTGCAGGGTTCCCCTTGCGTCAACGCCTGCCGCCACGCGCTGCAGCAGCTGATCCAACACAGCCGCCCGACCCACGCGGTGGCGGTCTTCGACGAGGACGATCGCAGCGACAGCTGGCGCCACCAAATTCTGCCGGACTACAAGGCCGGGCGTTCGCCGATGCCGGAAAACCTGCAGCAGGAGATGCCGCAGCTGCGCGAGGCCTTCGCCGAATTGGGCGTCGCCAGCTGGCATTCTCCCGGCAACGAAGCGGACGATCTGGCGGCTACGCTGGCGGCCAAGGTCGCCGGCGGCGGCCACCAGGTGACCATCGTCTCCACCGACAAAGGCTACTGCCAGCTGTTGGCGCCGAACGTACAGATCCGCGATTACTTCCAGAAACGCTGGCTGGATATGCCTTTCGTGCAGCAGGAGTTCGGCGTACAGCCGCAGCAACTGCCGGACTATTGGGGGCTGGCGGGGATCGGCAGCAGCAAGATCCCCGGCGTGGCCGGTATCGGGCCGAAAACCGCCGTGCTGCTGTTGCAGCAGTCGGGCAGTCTGGACGGGCTCTATCAGCACCTGGAAAAGGTGCCGGAGAAATGGCGCGGCAAGCTGGAGCAGCACCGCGAGCTGGCCTACGTCAGCAAACACGTCGCCACGCTGCGCACCGATCTGTCGCTGGACGGCAACCTGCAGCAGTTGCGCCTGCCGATACAATAAGGGCGATGCAAGCAGCGCCCTTCATCAAGCTTAACGCGATTAATCGCGCTCGTCGCGCCGGCCCGGCACCGCCGACCACATGCGGCGCACGTGTACGGTGATCTCTTCGCGGTCGTGATACAGCTGCTTGGCATGCACTTCGACGCTGATGCCGGCAGCGCCCAGCGCTTCGCGGATACTCATCAGGTTTTGCGACACTTCCTCATAGCGCTTTTTCATCGGCAGCTTGAGGTTAAAGATCGCTTCGCGGCACCAGCCTTTCAGCAGCCACTGAATCATCAGGCTGGTCACCTTCGCCGGTTTCTCCACCATGTCGCACACCAGCCAGTAGATCTTGCTGCTGTTCGGCTCGAACTTGAAGCCGTCGGCGCGGTGGTGCGTCACCTGGCCGGTTTCCATCAGGCTCGGCGCCATCGGGCCGTTATCCACCGAATGCACCATCATGCTGCGTTTCACCAGCTGATAGGTCCAGCCGCCCGGGCAAGCGCCCAGATCGACCGCGTGCATGCCGCTGGCCAGGCGTTCGTCCCACTCATCGGCGGGGATGAACACGTGGAACGCTTCTTCCAGCTTCAGCGTCGAACGGCTCGGCGCATCGGCCGGGAAGCGCAGACGCGGAATGCCCATGTAGAACGGCGAGTTGTTGTTGCTGTAGGAGTAACCGACATAGCAGCAACCCGGCGCGATGAAGAACACGTGCACCACCGGGCGAGTCGGGTTCTCCCGCGCCATCAATACCTTTTGCTCGCGCATCGCGGCGCGCAGCGGCACCGTCAGCTTGCGGCAGAACTTCATCAGCTCTTTGCTTTCGTTGGTGTCCGGCACTTCCACCCGCAGCTCGCCGCCGCGATCAACCACGCCGATCAACATGCCGACGATCGGCGATACCCGATCTTCCGGCGGCAGATCGCGCAGCAGCTCGCCCACCACGATCATCTGGCGAGCAAAAATCAGTTCACGGAACGGAATTTCCCGCGCCAGGCGGTCAGCATCATCCGGCTGATAGCATTCGAACAGCACGTAACCGCTGTGTTCTTTTACCCGCGCAAAGCCGAAAATCTCCCGCTGGGCGGCTTTGTCGGTGATCTCCGCCGCACACTCTTTTTCGAAGCCGGGACGGCAGTACAACGCAATCTTATTCATGGCGCTCGGCCTTTTTCCTCAGACGCAAAGCGCCAATCAACATCAATATCCAGCCGATCAGGAAGCACACGCCGCCAACCGGCGTGATGTATACCCAGACCTTCAGGTGCGACAGCGCCAGGCAATAGAGGCTGCCGCTGAACAACACGGTGCCGAACGCCAACAGCGCTCCGCTCCAGTAAAACCACAGGCTCACGCGGCGCTGCATTGCGACCGCCAGCGCCAGAATGGCCAGGGTGTGGAACCCCTGATACTCAAGCCCGGTGCGGATCCAGGCCATTTCGTTGGCGCCGAGCGTACCGCTTAACACATGCGCGCCGAATGCGCCCAACGCGACAAACACAAAGCCGCTGATAGCGGCGAAAACCAGCATGGAACGGCTGCTCATCGTGATCTATCCCATTAAAAATCACCGGCCGCGGCAAGGCGGCGGCCGGCCTTATTGTTCGTAGCGGAAGCGGAACTTCTCTTGTTCGCTGGCGGCACGCGCCAGGATCCACTGCCGGAAGGCGGCTATTTTACCCAGTTCTGCCTGGCTGTCATGACATACCAGATAAAAAGCGTTTTTACTGACCAGCACATCGTTGAACGGGCACACCAGGCGACCGGCTTCAATCTCGGTTTGCGCCATCACGTTGTTCACCAGCGCCACGCCCTGGCCGTGCACCGCTGCCTGCACCACCATGGCGCTGTGGCTGAAAATCGGCCCCTGTTGCACGTTGATGTGCTGCAACCCCAATTGGCGCGTATAGGCCAGCCAGTCGCGGCGTGAAACGTCATGCAGCAGCGTATGATAAGCCAGATCCTCGGCGGTTTTCAGCGGATGATCGCCGGTCAGCAGGCTCGGCGAACACACCGGCAGCAGATATTCCGCATACAGGCGCTCGGCGCGCAGCCCCGGCCAGTTGCCGCGGCCGTAGAAAATCGCCACGTCGACGTCGTCCGCCAGCTTGTCCTCTTCGCGGTCCACCGCCTGGATGCGCACGTCGATCCCCGGATAAGCTGAGTTAAAGCCGGACAGGCGCGGCACCAGCCACTGAATGGCGAAGCTCGGCGGCAGGCTGACGGTCAATGCCCCCTTGGCGCTGCGCGCCTGCAGCTTGCGCGTCGCCTCGTTGATCGAAGAGAAGATCTCCTTGATATCGAGGTAATAACTTTGGCCTTCTTCGGTCAGCAGCAGCGAGCGATTGCGCCGGCGAAACAGCTTCAGCCCGAGGAAGTCCTCCAGCGACTTGATCTGGTGGCTCACCGCGGCCTGGGTCACGAACAGCTCTTCCGCCGCCTTGGTGAAACTCAGGTGGCGAGCGGCCGCATCGAACACGCGCAGCGCATTGAGGGGAGGTAAGCGTTTAGACATTAAATTAGCTACTTTTGTGTAACATTAATCCGAATGATTCGGCGCCGAAAATCGGGCGGCTTTGTGTGGCAAGCCATCGGTAAACGCTAACGGCATATTGCCATTAGTTTTTTTAATCCGAGCCATTATAATTTGTCCGTTGAGGATGCGCCAGCAAATACCTATAGTGGCGGCACTTCCCGGGCCGGAACGAAAAGGGAATGGGTGTCGAGGACGCCGATGAACTTTTGGCTTGTGGTTGTGATGTTGTGTTTGCAAATTGTCCGGCGATTCCGGACATGGTAGCTAGGCTACTGTTTTTTCACTTCCTGTACATTTACCCTGTCTGTCCATAGTGATTTTATGCAGCACCGCAAAACTTGCGGTGCTTTTTTTTGCCTGACGGTTACTGGTTGCTTTCAACCATCTCTTTCACATCGGCGCGGTTGATCTGCTGCTCGACGCCATTGGCGTCTTTATAGCTGATCATGCCGGTATCGTTGTCCACTTTAGGCTTGCCGTCAGCGACAATGGTGCGTCCGTCATTGGTATGCATCACGTAGTTGCTGGAACAGGCGGCCAGGGTGAACGTAAGCATCAGGGCAGAGAGAACTGCGGCTGTTTTCTTCATTGAGGACTCCTTTTTAGTTTTAAATGCTGATAAATACCTTTTATGTGTATAGATGCGATTAATAAGCGCACATTTAATAGCATAACAAACTTTCCCAATTTTGCCAGGCGATAAGTCCTAATAGGCGGGATCGCTTGTCTCCGGCGGCAAAATAGGACAGGATCACCCATCGACTCAAGCCAGTGACAATCAGGGTATGACGCCTTTTAACCCCAGCCTTTTTCGCCAACAGTTTCCCGCGCTCGCGCAGGACGGTATCTATCTGGACAGCGCCGCCACCGCGCTGAAACCGCAGGCGGTGATCGACGCCACGCAACAATTTTATCGCGATGACGCCGCCACTGTACACCGCAGCCAGCATCGGGCGGCGCAGGATCTGACCGCCCGTTTCGAACGGGCGCGCGGCCAGGTGGCGCAGTTAATCAATGCGCCGTCGGCCGACGACATCGTCTGGACGCGCGGCACCACCGAGGCGATCAACCTGGTAGCGCAGAGCTACCTGCGTCCGCGTCTGCAGCCGGGCGATGAAATTCTGGTGAGCGAAGCGGAACACCACGCCAACCTGATCCCCTGGCTGATGGTGGCGGAGCAAACCGGCGCGCGGGTGGTGAAACTGCCGATCGGCGCCAATCGGTTGCCGGATTTGACACAGCTGCCCGCCCTGCTCAACGACAAAACCCGCCTGTTGGCGCTGGGGCAAATGTCCAACGTCACCGGCGGCTGCCCGGATCTGGCGCCAGCGATCGCGATGGCCCATGCCGCCGGCGCACGCGTGATGATCGACGGCGCACAGGGCGTGGTTCACGGCCCGGCCGACGTCCAGCAGCTCGACATCGACTTCTACGCCTTCTCCGGCCACAAGCTGTATGGCCCGACCGGCATCGGCGCGCTGTACGGCAAAGCCGAGCTGCTGGCGCAGATGGCACCCTGGCAAGGCGGCGGCAAGATGCTGACCCAGGCGTCGTTCGACGGTTTTACCCCGCAAAAACCGCCGCACTGCTTCGAAGCCGGCACGCCGAACATCGCCGGCGTGCTGGGCTTGGCCGCGGCGCTCACCTGGCTCAGCGAGCAGGACATGGCGGCGGCAGAGCGCTACAGCCGCGAGCTGGCGGACCAGGCGGAGCAGCGGTTGGCGCAGCTGCCGGGCTTTCGCAGCTTCCGCAGCTCCGGCTCCAGCCTGCTGGCGTTCGATATCGCCGGCGTACACCACAGCGACATCGTCACGCTGCTGGCGGAGCAAGGCATTGCGCTACGCGCCGGCCAGCACTGCGCGCAGCCGCTGATGGCGGCGTTAGGCGTCAGCGGTACGCTGCGCGCGTCGTTCGCCCCCTACAATACGCAACAGGACGTCGATACGCTGGTCAGCGCGTTGACTCACGCCCTCGATCTGCTGGCCGATTGACTTGATTCCCGGAGACACTATGCTCGCCCCCCATCCTTTCGGCCGAGAGATCACCGCCGAAGCGTTGATCGCCACCTTCAGCGCGCTGAAACAGTGGGAAGACCGCTACCGCCAGCTGATCATGCTCGCGAAACGGCTGCCGCCGCTGCCGGAGGCTTTGCGCAGTGAAGAAATGGCGTTGAGCGGGTGTGAAAACCGCGTCTGGTTGGGGCACCAATTGCTGGAAGACGGCACGCTGCACTTCTATGGCGACAGCGAAGGCCGCATCGTACGCGGCCTGTTGGCAGTGCTGCTGACCGAAGTGGAAGGGAAAACGCCGCAGCAGATCGCCGCATTGGATCCGCTGGCGCTGTTCGACCGCCTGGCATTGCGCGCGCAGCTGAGCGCCACCCGCGCCAGCGGCCTGGCGGCGTTGGCCGCCGCCGTAAAGGCGATCGCCGCCCGTTACGCCTGACGCGCCGCCTTCGCCACCATCTTTTTCAGCGCGTGCGACACGGCGACGAAGCCGAAGGTCGCGGTGACCATGGTCGCCGCGCCGAACCCCGCGCTGCAATCCATTCTTTTCGGCCCTTCCGCCGTGCTGCGCGAAGCGCACACCGAACCGTCCGGCTGCGGGTAAACCAGCGGCTCGCTGGAGAAGACGCAGTCGATACCCAGCTTGCCCTTGCCGTTTTTCACCACGTTGAAATCGTGCTTCAGCCGCTCGCGCAGCTTGGCGGCCAGCGGATCCTGGATGGTTTTCGCCAGATCGGCCACTTCAATCTTGGTCGGGTCAATCTGCCCGCCGGCGCCGCCGGTGGTCACCACCGGGATCTTGAAGCGGCGGCAGTATGACAACAACGCCGCCTTCGGCCGCACGCTGTCGATCGCGTCGATGACGTAGCTGAAGTTCTGGTCCAGCAGCTCGGCGACGTTGTCCGGGGTGAGGAAATCGTCGATGCAGGTCACCCGGCATTCCGGGTTGATCGCCAGGATACGCTCCGCCATTACCTCGGTTTTCGATTGCCCGACATGCTGACGCAACGCGTGGATCTGGCGGTTGGTATTGGTGACGCAGACATCATCCATGTCGATCAGGGTGATGGCGCCGATGCCGGTGCGTGCCAGTGCCTCAGCCGCCCAGGAACCCACGCCGCCGATGCCGATCACGCAGACGTGCGCCTGCGCGAACACCGCCAGCGCCTGCTGGCCGTACAACCGCGCCGTGCCGCCGAAACGCTGCAGATAGGCTTCCGAATAAGCTGTGCTCATAACGCTTTAATTACCTTCGTAATGCAAATGATAAGGGCCGGAAAATCCGGCCCTTGCGGGTCACTCTTTCACGCCGTATGCGTTTAGCGGGTGGCCAGCAACGAACCGCCGCCGTTTGACTGATTGGCGCTGAACAACTGGCCACCGCCGTTGTTCTTCAGCACCCAGACGCGGCCATAGTGGTTGTAATACCCCGCCGAGTGGCCGGCTTCCGGCCCGATGCCCTGATACATGTCAAAATGCTGGCCCTTGATGGCGCCGCCCACGTCGAGCGCGACCATCAGGCGCATCTCGTATTTTCCCGTGAATTTACCCTTGTTGTCCAGCAGCGGCACTTCGGCCAGCAGCGTGGTGCCCGCCGGGATCAGCGAACGGTCGGAGGCCACTGAGGCTTTGGCGATCAGCGGCACCGCGCTGGCGCCCTTCACCGGCGCAAAAGCTTCAGGGCGGAAGAACACGAACGACGGATTCTGCTCCAGCAGCTCACGCACCTCTGCGGCACTGTGGGTATCCGCCCACTGACGGATCGCCTGCATCGACATGTCCGCCTTGGCCACTTCGCCGCGATCGATCAGCACCTTGCCGATGCTGCGATAGGCGTGACCGTTCTTGCCGCCGTAGCCGAAGAACACCAGCGGCTGGCCGTTGCCGTAGTCGACATAGCCACTGCCCTGGACTTCCATCATGAAGTTGTCCATCAGCGAGTTGGTGTAAGCGATAATATAGCGATCGTCGAGCGCGCCGGAATAGATGCCCGCGCGATCCGGCAAGCGGCCTCTGCCCTTCGGCGGCATGCGGTACAGCGGATAGCGGAACTCGCCCTGTTGGGTATAGCGCGCCTGCACCACCGGCGTGTAGTAGCCGGTAAACTGCACGTTGCCGAAATTGTCGACGCCTTCCATCTGGTAAGCGCTGAGGCCGTACTGACTCAGCATGCGCGTGTCGGCGCCGGACGCCATCCAGCTTTGCACCGCCTGATAGGTACCGTTGTTGCGGTTAAACAGCGAAGGCGACGCGTACTTGATCTCCATCAGCTGATCCGAGTAATCCTTGGCGTTGACCGGCGAACCTTTGGCGTTGGGCTGATTGACCAGCTCCAGCGATTGATCCAGACGGCCGTCTTTATATTGCTGACCCCGATCGGTCGGCTTGGACGAACAGCCCGCCAACACCGCCACCATCAACCCGCCCAGCAGGTATTTGCCCCAACATCCTTTCATCGCGCACACTCTCAAACTGATATGATCTACCGGCTGAACGATAACAAACGCTCATTGATAAAGGAATCGCTGCAAATAAAAAAAGCCGCACGGAGGATGGTGATGAAAAAGAAGGCAAATTGCGGGCAAATCCAGCAGAAAAACGGGTTTAGGCCAATAAAATGCAAAAAGGGTTTGCAACAAAACGCACGGAGAGTATAGTGCGCATCCATCGGACGCGGGGTGGAGCAGCCTGGTAGCTCGTCGGGCTCATAACCCGAAGGTCGTCGGTTCAAATCCGGCCCCCGCAACCAACCGATGCCGCATTGGCGGTATTTGCGTTTGGCTTCGATAACAAAGTATTATACGGACGCGGGGTGGAGCAGCCTGGTAGCTCGTCGGGCTCATAACCCGAAGGTCGTCGGTTCAAATCCGGCCCCCGCAACCAACCGAATGTCGTACCAGCGGCATAACATGAAACGGTGGTTTCGTAGTAATACAGCATCAAGACGGACGCGGGGTGGAGCAGCCTGGTAGCTCGTCGGGCTCATAACCCGAAGGTCGTCGGTTCAAATCCGGCCTCCGCAACCAACTCTTGATGAAAACAGACAAGCACCCTGACGGGTGTTTTTTTGTATCTGCAATCCGCAAAAATAGCCGGACTCGCGCCCGGCCCTGCTTCTATCGGCTCGCCAGCGCGCCGCCGTTGGCGAAATAAGCCTTGATGCCCGCCAGAATCGACTCCGCCACCTGCTGCTGGAAATGGCTGGTGCGCAGCTTGCGCTCCTCTTCGATATTGCTGATAAACGCCGTCTCCACCAGGATCGACGGGATATCCGGCGCCTTCAACACCGCAAAACCGGCCTGATCGACGCGATTCTTGTGCAACCGGTTGATTTTCCCCATCCGATTCAACACTTCCTTGCCGAACTTCAGGCTGTCGTTGATGGTCGCGGTCTGGATCAGATCGAACATGGTGTGGTCGAGATAACGGTCGCCGCTCTTGCTGACGCCGCCGATTTGGTCCGAGGCGTTCTGCGTCTGCGCCAGGAACTTGGCCGCCGAGCTGGTGGCGCCCTTGGTGGACAGCGCGAACACCGATGAACCGCGCGCTGCGCGGCTGGTAAAGGCGTCGGCGTGAATCGAAACGAACAAATCCGCGCGCTGCTTGCGCGCCTTGGCGACACGCACTTTGAGCGGGATAAACACGTCTTCGTTGCGCGTCATGAATACTTTCATGTTCGGCTCGCGCTTAATCATGGCGCTCAGCTTGCGGGCAATCTGCAATACGATGTCTTTCTCGCGCGTCTTGTACTTGCCGATAGCGCCGGGATCTTCACCACCGTGGCCAGGATCCAGCATGATGACGATCGGCCGATCGCGCCCCGCTTTGCCGGCCTGCGGCGCTTCCGGCGGCAGCGTGCGCTCCAGATCGCCCTTGTTGTAATCTTCCAGTAACGCCAGTAGTGGATCATACTCCTCGCCGCTGCCGCCGCCCTTGGTCGGGTAGAGATCCATCACCAGACGGTTGCGATACTCCGGCACCGGCGCCAACGTGAAAATATGCGGGCTGACGCTCTGCTTGAGCTCCAGCACCAGCCTCACGGTATTCTGATCGAACTGGCCGACGCGCGCCTGCTTGAGATACGGATCGTCGGCGCGCACCTGCCCGGCGATGCCTTTCAGCACGCTGTTGAGGTGGACGCCTTCGATATCCACCACCACGCGATCGGGATTAGTCAGGGCGAACTGTTTGTATTTCAGTTCGACGTTGGATTCCAGCGTGACGCGGGTATAGGTGGAGGACGGCCAGACGCGCACGGCGATCACGTGCGATGACGCAGCGAAGCCCGTGCGACTCACACTCAGCAACCAGCTGGCGGCAACCCCCTGTAATAAACGACGGCGGCCCAGATTGTGATTAGAGTTTGGCATGCGGCTCCGGCAGTAATAGCTGTTTACAACAGATGAAAAAAACACCAATGAAATGGGGATGCCGAAAACTTTAACCAATCATTCCAGCCCTGTCATCAGAAAATCTTTTTATGGTTTTTCAATTTATTAACGATTTAGCACCCTTAGCGCACTTCTCATGACGATTTCTTGCTTGCCATCGGCACAATAAAAGAATAAAAATACAAAAATACCGTATAAATATGCAAAAGAGGTTTGTCGTGAAGGAACGTAGTACAGAGCTGGTGCAAGGATTCCGTCACTCAGTCCCCTATATCAATGCCCACCGCGGCAAGACGTTTGTCATCATGCTCGGCGGGGAAGCCATCGAACACGAGAATTTCTCCAACATCGTCAACGATATCGGGCTGCTGCATAGTCTGGGCATTCGCCTGGTGGTGGTTTACGGCGCACGGCCGCAGATCGACGCCAATCTGGCGCAGCATAACTATGAGCCGATCTATCATAAGCACACCCGTGTGACCGACGCCCATACGCTCGAACTGGTCAAGCAGGCCGCCGGTTTGCTGCAGCTGGACATCACCGCCCGGCTGTCGATGAGTCTCAACAACACGCCGCTGCAGGGTGCGCACATTAACGTGGTCAGCGGCAACTTCATCATCGCGCAACCGCTGGGCATCGATGACGGCATCGACTATTGCCACAGCGGCCGCATTCGCCGCATCGATGAAGACGCGATCCATCGCCAGCTCGACAGCAACGCCATCGTGCTGATCGGCCCGGTCGCGGTTTCGGTCACCGGCGAGAGCTTCAACCTGACTTCGGAAGAAGTGGCTACCCAGTTGGCGATCAAGCTGAAAGCGGAAAAAATGATCGGTTTCTGCTCCTCGCAAGGCGTGACCGACTCGGAAGGCAACATCCTTTCCGAGCTGTTCCCCAACGACGCGCAAAAGCGCCTTGAAGAGCTCGAGGAAGGCGGCGACTACCATTCCGGCACCGTGCGCTTCCTGCGCGGCGCGGTGAAAGGCTGCCGCAGCGGCGTGCGCCGCAGCCACCTGATCAGCTACCAAGAGGACGGCGCGCTGGTGCAGGAGTTGTTCTCGCGCGACGGCATCGGCACCCAAATCGTGATGGAAAGCGCCGAGCAGGTGCGCCGGGCAACGATCAACGACATCGGCGGCATCCTGGAACTGATCCGGCCGCTCGAACAGCAGGGTATTCTGGTGCGCCGTTCGCGTGAACAGCTGGAGATGGAAATCGACAAGTTCACCATTATCGAACGCGACAACCTGACCATCGCCTGCGCGGCGCTGTACCCGTTCTTAGAGGAAAAAATCGGTGAGATGGCCTGTGTCGCAGTGCATCCCGATTACCGCAGCTCATCACGCGGCGAAATGCTGCTGCAGCGGGTAGAAAATCAGGCGCGGCAGATGGGGCTGAAGAAGCTGTTCGTGCTGACCACCCGCAGCATCCACTGGTTCCAGGAGCGCGGATTCACCCCGGCGGAAGTCGACGTGCTGCCGATGCAAAAGCAGGCGCTGTACAACTACCAGCGCCGTTCCAAAATCCTGCTGGCCGATCTGTAATCCCCGCGGCGCGGCCGTTGCCGCGCCCCTTCAACGCTTACTCCGTCGCCTGCAGCCGTTCAGCCAATCCGCTGCGACGCTGGGTCGGCATGCGAATGGCCCGCAGCAACACCGCCTCCGTGGTATACAGCGAGAGCTGCTTACGTGCGCGAGTGATCGCGGTATAGACCAGCTCACGCGTCAGCACCGGCAGGAAGTGATTCGGCAACACCAGGACCGTATGGTCAAACTCCGATCCCTGAGATTTGTGCACCGTCATGGCATAGGCGGTTTCATGTGCCGGCAAACGGCTCGGCTGCACCGACTTGATGCTGCCGTCCGGCAGTTGGAAATGCACGCGCAGATCGCCGTGCTCATCCGGCAGCGTGATGCCGATATCCCCATTGAACAGCCCCAGCGCGCTGTCGTTGCGGCCGATCATCACCGGCCGCCCCCGGTACCAGCGGCCGAGCACGCCCGGTTTGCGGTCGATCAGACCGGCACGCTGCAGCCCGAGCTCAATACGATCATTCAGGCCGGCGACGCCGAACGGCCCTTCACGCAGCGCGCACAGCACTTGAAAACGGCCAAAGGCCGCCAGCACCGCCGCCGCGTCCGCGCCTTCGGCGGTCAGCCGCAAATAGTCGCGATAGCCCGCTACGCAGGCATCCAGCAGCGCCTGATACTCTTCGCTCGTCGCCAGCGCATAGCCCGCGACATCGTCGAAACTGCCGTTTAATGCCGCCAGCGCGCGATCCCCCGCACCGGCGTTGACCGCCAACGCCAGCTGACCGATGCCGGAACGGGTATCGAAACGGTAGCTCTTGCGCAGCAGACACAGGCTGTCGCGCACCGCCGCTTCCGCGTCGGCCTGCCGCCCTGCGAGCGCACAGCCGGTCAGGCGGCTCAGTTCTGCTGCACGCGCGTCGCTGTATCCCTGCTCGGCAAAGCGGCAAATATCCCCCAGCACCGCGCCGGCCTCCACCGAGGCCAACTGATCGCGGTCGCCGAGGAAAATCACCCGCGCCCGATCGGGTAGCGCGGCAATCAGGCGCGCCATCATCGGCAGATCGACCATCGAGGCCTCATCCACCACCAGCACATCCAAATGCAGCCGGTTGCCACGGTGATAGCGCATGCGCTGACTGTTCGGTTGCGCCCCCAACAGACGGTGCAACGTCGCCGCCTCCGTCGGGAATAGCGCCTGCTGCGCCGGGGTCAGGGTCAACTGACGGCTGGCGCTGCCAAGCGACTCCGTCAGGCGCGCCGCCGCCTTGCCGGTTGGTGCAGCCAGCTGAATGCGCAAGCGCGCGCCTTCATCCAGCTGCACCAGCGCCGCCAACAGCTTGGCGACGGTGGTAGTTTTACCGGTGCCAGGCCCGCCGGAAATGACCGCGATACGCCGCGTAGCGGCCACTGCGGCGGCGATCTTCTGCCAATCGGGTTCGTCGCTCGCCGCGCCGAACAAGCGGTCGAGAATGGTGCGCAACTCAGCCTCCGGCACCGCCAGCGACTCGCCTTCGCCGCCGATAAACGCCGCCACTTCACCTTCGTTTTGCCACATGCGCTGCAGATACAAGCGCGGCCCGCGCAGCACCAGCGGCGTCGCGCCGCTGCCGTCCCCGACCGCCGCGCTGGCCGCCAAACGCTGCTGCCAACGCGCGCTATCCGGTCGCCCGGCCGCCTCCCACACCGCCAGCGCCAACGCCGGCTGGCGCCCTTCAAACAGCGTGTCCGCCTGCAGCTGTTCCAGCATCAGGCAGACGTGACCGGCCCCCGCCTCTGCGCTCAAGCAGGCGGCGGCCAGCAAAATATCGGGCTCGTCTTCGTTCGTCACCACGCGGGCGAACTGCACGTCCAGCGGGCGCAGCACGCCAAGCGCCACCGCCTGCTCCAGCAGTGCGATCATAATCCTTCCTCCGTCGCCGCAGCTTCGCCGCTGAACAAGCGATCCATCCCCTCCACCAGCTCAAACTCGGGGAGGCAGGTGAAAATGCCATTGCCCGGGTGCGCCGCATCCACACCACGCAGGAACAGATAAATCACCCCGCCAAAATGGCGCCGGTAATCGTAATCCGGCAACCGATGACGCAGATAACGATGCAGCGCCAGCGTATACAGCTGATATTGCAGATCGTAACGATGCTCCGCCATCGCCTGCTCCATCGCCGGCCGGGTATAGGCGCTGCTGTCTTCCCCCAGCCAATTGGACTTGTAGTCCAGCAGGTAGTATTTGCCCTGCCAGCAGAACACCAGGTCGATAAAGCCTTTCAGCATGCCCTGCACCTGATAGAAATCCAGCGCCGGGCAGCGTGCGGAAAGCGGATCGTAACGCTTCACCAGGGCATCGAGCTCCTTCGCCTGCAACAGCCGGTTGATCGGCAAATAAAACTGCAGCTCGGCCTGCTTGTGCTGCGGCCTCAGCGCCGCCAGCGTCACGCCGCTGTCGTCGAGCGGCGTATTGAGCAGCACCTGCATCCACGCCAGCAAAATCGGCTGCCAATGCTCGGCGAAGCCTTGCTGTTGCAGCTGTTCCATCAGCCACTGTTCGTCCAACGGCTGAGTGAAATCTAATGTTTCGAACAGGCTATGCAAGAAGGTGCCGGGCGTTGCGCCGCGCGGGAAGGTATGCGGTGTGAGCGCTGGCTCACTCTCCTCACCCCGCTCGCCCGCGGCGTCGACATCCAGGCGTGGCAGCAGATCCTGCATCAGACTCGCGCCGTGCTGTTGCAAACCGGTATAGCTGGTCACCCGCCAAAAATCCTGGATCCGCCGGGTAAAACGTTTCGCCTCCAGCGCTTCGGTCAGCGACGCCTGGGGTTGCCAGGGTGCTTCATCCGGCGGTTCCACCAGCGACAGCGCGATGCCGCCGCCCGCCAATTGCTGCAGGCGCTCCTGCAGATACACGGCGTCGCCGGCCTGCCCGCCCTGCACCAGATAGCCTAATGCGCTGCGGTGCAGATCGGTATCGCCCTGTTTCTTGCGCGTGCCCAGGAACAGCGGCGCGATGCCGATGCTGCAGTGGTACACCGAGCGGGTCAGCGCCACATACAGCAGACGCAGGTCTTCCGCCAACCGCTCTTCCTCCGCCCAGGCCTGGCTCTCTTCATTGGCGTCGAGATCCAGCAACGCCTGGAAACTGTGGCGATCGTGATATAGCGCCTGCTGCTGCTGGCGGAAGTTGCCGACGAACGGCAGCCACACCAGATCGAACTCCAGCCCCTTGGATTTGTGAATCGTGATCACCTGCACCAGATGCCGGTCGCTCTCCAGCCGCAGCTGCTGATTATCGGACTGGCGATTAGGCTGGGCGATCTGCTGTGCCAGCCAGCGCACCAGCGCATGCTCGCTGTCGAGCTGCGCCGCCGCCTCTTGCAACAGCTCGCCCAGATGCAGCACGTCGGTCAAGCGGCGCTCGCCACCGGCGCTGGCCAGCAGGTTCTCCGCCAGTTGGCGTGCTTTCATCACCTCGCTCAGCATCGGCAGCACGCCGCGGCGCAGCCAGAGCGTGCGGTAATCATCGAATTCGTTAACCAGCGCGTCCCAGGCACGCTCATCGCGACTCAGACCGTCCAGCGTCGGCGCGTCCAGCCCCATCAGCCCGGTGGCCATGGCGCTGCGCAGCGTGCGCTCCTGCTCCGGCGCCAACACCGCCTGCAATAGCCACAGCAGGTCTTTGGCCTCCGGGGTATCGAACACGCTGTCGCGGTTGGACAGGTAGACCGACGGAATGGACAGCGCGCTCAGCGCATCGCGTACCAACGCCGCCTCATTGCGGCTGCGCACCAGCACTGTAATATCGGAGGCTTGCACCGGCCGTGGCTCCTTGCCGCCCTGCAGCCACGCCTGGCCCTGCTGCCCGGCGCTGAGCCAGTCGCGAATTTGCGTAGCGCACAGGCGCGCCATCAGCTGTTGGTAATCACTTACACCGGCGCCTTCCCCCTGCTGCAGCCAGAACTGCATCGCCGGTTGCGGCTTGCTGTGTAGGTCAAACGCCAGCCCTTGGTTCTTTTCCGCCGCGCTGACCTCGATAAAGGGGATTTGGCCGAACAGGAAAGGCTTTTCTACCTGAGAAAACAGGTGATTGACGCTGGCGACCATCGACGGCGACGAACGCCAGTTAGTCTCCAGCGTATAGTGGGCGCTCACCTCTGAACGCGCCCGCATGTAGGTAAAAATGTCGGCGCCGCGAAAGGCGTAAATCGCCTGCTTGGGATCGCCGATCAGCAGCAGGCCGCAATCGGGCCGGCCGACGTAAAGCTTTTGGAAAATACGGTATTGCTGCGGATCGGTATCCTGGAATTCATCGATCATCGCCACCGGGTAACGCTGGCGGATCGCCTGCGCCAGCTGTTCGCCGCCGCCGCTTTGCAGGGCGCCGTCCAGCCGGCTGAGCAGGTCGTCAAACCCCAGCTCGGCGCGCTGGCGCTTTTCCTGCTGAATGGAAGTGCGAATCTCGCTGAGCGCGCGCGCCATGATCAGGTCACGCAGCGTCAACGGCTCATCGAACAGCTTGTCGATCGCCGTGAACAGCACATGCCGAGGCGGCTCGCCTTTCTTGGTCTTCTCCAGCAGCACCGACTGGCGAAATTTATCCAGTTCCTTCGGCAGTTGGTAGTCCTGAGTTTCCTGCCCGCTCCATTCGCCGACCTTGTTCAGCCAGTTCGGCAGGTGTTTGCTGCTGTAACTGCGCTTATCGACGCCAGACTGGGCGATCAGCGCCTCCAGATCGCCCGCCGCCGCGCGCCATTGCGCCTTGATGGCGTCGATGCGCGCGACGATCTGCTCGTGGCGCATCAGGACGGTTTCTTCCTCTTTCGGCGGCCGACGCAGCGCCGGCGCTTCACCGTGCAGATAGCCGGAGAGATCGGCCAGCAACGCTTCCGGGCCGCTCCACTCCTGGCTGACCGCACGCGCCACGCCCAGCGGCAACGGATAGCAGTGGCGACGCCAGAAATCCGCACAGGCCTGCCGCCGCAGCGGCAGTTCGTCCTGCACCAGTGTTTGTTCAAACAGCATGCCGGACTCAAAGGCGTTGTGCGTCAGCATTCGTTGGCAAAAGCCATGAATGGTGTAGATCGCCGCTTCGTCCATCTGCCGCTCCGCCGCCAGCAGCTGCGAGGCGGCGTCGGTCAAATCGTCAATTTCAGCCATCAGCGCCGAAAATAGCGGGTTGACGCTGACGCCCCGCACGCAGGCGATGCGCAACCCGTGGATATTGTCGCGGATACGCCCGCGCAGCTCCTCGGTGGCGGCCTCGGTAAAGGTCACCACCAGGATTTCTTCAACCGTCAGCGGGCGGGGAAACGCCGCTTCACCGCCCAACCCCAGCAGCAAGCGCAGGTACAGCGCGCCGATGGTAAAGGTTTTGCCGGTGCCCGCCGACGCCTCGATCAGGCGTTCGCCGAACAGCGGCAGCGTCAGCGGCTCCAGCCTCTGCGGGGCAGTTTCCGTCATGGCGTCGCCACTTTGCGCGGCAGAATCTGCTGCAATGCAGACGCGTTCGGATAAGTGACCCAGTCCTTAGGCGCCGCGTAATCCGCCTTGTCTTGCCCGCTGCCGCTCACCTGCGACAACACCGCCAGCCCCTGTGGCTGGATCACCGCCTGGTGGAAATAATCCGCCAGTTTGGCCGGCGTCAGCTGTTGCACCTGCGCGATCAGCTTCTGACGAGTATCGAAGGCGAAATTGCCGCGATCGAAATCGTTGGCGAACCGGCTGGCCTCTTCGCTCAGGGTTTGCGGCCGCTGCTTCAGCTCATTGATGAGCGCCTGCTTGTACTGTTCAAAGTCCGCTTCGCTCATGTCGCGCAAGCGTTTCTCGGTTTTCGGGTAGAAATCCTGATAGCGCTGGTACAGGTAGGCCGGCTGTTTGCTGTTGCTCTGCAACAGGAAGCCCACGCCCCACTGGCGCCCCACCGACATCGGGAAGGCAAAGACCGCATACCCCAATTGCTCCTGAGTGCGCAGCTGGCTATAGAACCACGGCTGAATAATCTGCCCCAGCAGCGAGCTGTAGGCCATGCCGGTCACTTCGTCGTAGCCGGTCGGCACATAGACCGCCGCCAGCGCCGAATCGGTGCTGCTGCCCACCTGTTGCAGGTTGGCCAGCTGATTCTTGTCCACCACCACGTCTTCGCCGTGCCACCATTCGATGCCGGTACAGCCCAGGCGATGTTTCAGCGTCGACGCCAGCGTGTCTACCTGCTGCTTGCTCATGTTGCCCACCACCAGCAGCTCCGGCGTGGCCTCGGCCAGCAGGCTGTCGCGATAGGCCAGCACGTCTTTCAGCGTCAACGTTTTCAGCACTTCGCGGCGCTCGCTGCGTTCGGAATACGGCACGCGAGAAACCATCTGCACCGGCTGAATGGCCAGCTCAAACGCCTTGCCCTTCTCGGCGGCGTCCAGCTGCTCCAGATACCAGGATTTGGCCTGCGCGAGCTGATCTTCCGTCGGCGTGAAGCTGGAATAGCCCTCGATCAGCGCCGTCAGCAACTGCGGCAAACGCTGGGTAAAACCGTTGGCGTTAAACATCAGGCCGTTGTTCGGCGAGGTCGAGAAGCTCAGCCCGCCGACCGATGCCTGATAGCTCAGTTGATCCAGCGCGAGGCCGGCCAGATAATCCGTCAGCGAGAACAGCACCTGGTTACGCGCGGAATCCATGGTCTTGGCATTGCGGAAAGCGACGGTGACGTCGGCCTTCGGCTCGTCGGCGAAGTAACGGCTCGGCATGTACAGCACACGCAAGCCGGGTTTATCCACCACCATTTCCGGCTTTTTGAACTCGTGAGACGGCTTGGTCAGGGTAAAGTCATCCGGGATGTACGGGTTGAGCGCCGGCAATGACAGGGAAATGCCGCTGCCCATCTGCTGCCACTGCGTAAAGCGCTGTGGCGTGATTTTGTCGACCTGGTAAGGCGCATTGACGAAATAGGCCGTCTTGTTATGCGGCTCATCGGGGCTGACGAACCAGATGCGCGCGTTTTGCGGCGTCATGGCATCCAGACGTTCGGCGATCGCCTTGGGATCATAACGGTCGGCCAGGTAAGGCGCGTCCAGCGCATGCTCAACCGGCACGCGCAGCATAGTGTCCACCAGCCATTCGATGTAGTCCATGTCGCGCGTGATCGACGGATAACGGAAATCCAGGTTCAGAACATGCGAGATTTCATCGAAGTAGCTCTGCTTGATGCCTTCGCTGCGCAGCATTTTCAGGTAGTTGAAAATGGCGGCGACGACCTCATCGCGCTGGGCCAGGCCTTTGTCGGTCAGGGAGACGCTGATGGCGAAGACGCCGCCGTTGCGATCGACCATCGGATCGGCGCCGGCATTGATGGCGTCCGCCAGCCCCTGCTTCTGCAGCCAGTCAGACAGGGTGTTCTTGCTGCGGTTGCCGATCAGGTAGCTGATGTAGGTATCGGTTTTGCTGCGAAACGCGGCGCTGTTGTTATCGATGCGGAACTCGACCTTCAGCTGCTTGCGCGGCTGTGCCGGCACATAGTGAATGATGATGCCCTGCTGTTCCGGCGTCACGGCCGGCACGGTGATAGGCGGCACGCTGGCGTCGTGATTCGGCACGCGGCCAAAGGTTTTCGCCGCAATGTCAGCCAGCTTCGGCAGCGGCTGATTGCCGTACAAAACGCCCATCATCAGGTTGGCGGAGTAGTAACGCTTATAGAAGCCGGTCAACTCATCGTGCAGCTTGCTGTCCGGCTTGTCTTTCAGCGTATCGAGATTGCCGCCGGAGAAGCGCGCGCTCGGGTGCGCCGGGTTAAGGGTTTCCGCGCCGACCTGCGCCATACGCATGCCGTCGCGTGAACGCGCCATCGTCAATTCGGCGTTCACCGCGTTGCGCTCACGATCGGCATTGCCCGGATCCAGCAGCGGCTCGGCAATGGCGTCGGCCATGCGATCGACCGCCGGCTCCAGCGCGTCATTTTCCACTTCCAGATAAAAGGCGGTGCGATAAGAGGCTGTGCTGGCGTTGTGGCTGCCGCCGTGCTTTTTCAGGAATTCGGACAAGTTTTCCGGCTCTGGATAGCGTTTGGAGCCCATCAGCACCATATGTTCCAGATAGTGCGCCAGCCCAAGTTGGCTGTTCGGATCTTCGAGCGACCCGACCGGCAATGCCAGCGCCGCCAGCGATTTCGGTGCCTGGGCATCGGACACCAGCAATACCGTCATGCCGTTAGCCAACTTGATCGCTTCATACTGACGCGGGTCGTGTTCGCTCTTGTTGATCTTCTCCGCCAGCGGTTGCCATCCTTGCGCGGCCCAACTCAACGGTGCCCAACACATAGCCAATAATACCAGCCCGGCGATACGGGCCAACTGTCTGCGCATATCCAAAATAAACCCCTATTCTGACGTCGCTACGCCCACTCCCTAACGTTGGCGACGTGCATCAAAACCACATAACCAAATCGGTACTCGCCGGGTTCTTCGCCAATGTGGCGGCCAGAAACACGGCGGGTATATGCCTGTACGTTATGTAAGACCGGGAATTACCCCAATGGTTGAATATAACCTTCGTTATTTTTACCACCTCCCGCCGCACAGCACCACCGGGGGATTGTTACCCCAGGTTATGCCGCGCCACCGGCAGCAGATAACGCTCTGTTTCGGCCAGTATTTGCGCTAAGTATTCATTATCCATTTGGCGGAACACTCGCTGCACGTAGGGATCTTCCCCTTCTCCGGGAATGCGCTGATCGCCCTGCCAGGCCTGCAGCAATTTGGCGCGAGCCTTAATTTGCGCGTCTTCCTCCCAGTCGATTTGCTGCGTTTCCGGCAGATAACACTGACTTAGCCACGCCCAGCCGCTCTTGTTCAGCAACAGCAGCGGCTGACTCAGACCACGCTGATAGCCCGCCAGCAGTTCCGCCAGCTGCGCCTGTGCCTCTTCTGGCGCCAGCGCGGCAAAGCGCCAGGCGGAGTTCTTACGGCCATACATGCGGCTCTCGCCGGTGCCGCCGGCGCAGCAGTACACCAGGTGCTCCAGCCACAGCAATATGCCGTCCACCGCCGACAGCGTAGCGGGCCGCCAGCGCAACAGGCCGTCATCCTGCACCTGATGCAGCCAGCCGCTGAGGCGCACGCCGGCGATATCGATATCCAGCTCCAGGCTATGGCTCTCTGCGCGCTCTGCACGCACCTGCTCGGCCAGTTCGCTCATCTCTTCCTGCTGCTTTTGCCAATAGATTTCGCCGAAGGCGCCATAGGGCAAGCCGCCGGCGGCGCGCACCCGCTGGAACAGCCGTTCGGGATCGTCGCCGTCGATCAGCGTATTCAGCAGTTGGCTGTTGAACTGGTAGCGGCTGAGGTTATCCAGCGTGAAGGGTTCTTCGTCCGGCAGCTCGGTCTCTTCCAGGATAAAACTGACGCCCAGCCGCAGTTGGAAAAACGCACGGATCGGATGGCGGTAAAACCGCAGCAGCTCATCCAACGATATTTGCTGCAGCGCTTCGGCAGGCAGCGGCTGGTTGAACGCCGGATGCGCCGCACCGCGCCCATCGGCGGCGGGCAGCCACTCGGCGGCATAGCTTTGCGCCTCCGAGCCCGGCAAGAAATTCTCGGCGGCGAACGGCATGCGCGCGTGCCACTTCAGCAAGTGCTCACCAACCCGTCGAGCGCTGTCGTCTGCACTGAGTTCCTCATTTCCCGGCAGACAATAGCTTTGCTCCAGGTACTCCAGCAGCTCGGTAACCAGCACCGAAGGGTAGCGCGGGCTGTTGTCCTGAATGGAACGGCCGATGAAGCTGATATACAGCCGCTGCTGAGCGGACAAAATCGCTTCCAGGAACAGATAGCGGTCGTCATCGCGACGGCTACGGTCGCCGCGTTTGACCTGCTGCGCCATCAGATCGAAACCCAGCGGCGGCAGCGTGCGCGGATACACGCCGTCGTTCATGCCCAGCAGGCACACTACCTTGAACGGAATGGAACGCATCGGCATCAGCGTACAGAAGTTGATTTGCCCGGCGAGGAAGCGCTGACTGATGCGCTCCTGATCGAGGCGCGCCGCCAGATCGTCACGCAGAATGGTCAACGGCACCTCATCAGGATAGCGCGCCGCCAGGCCAAAATTGATGGCCTGTTGCCACTGCTGTTCGATCAGCGCCAGCACGACTTCGGTGTCGCTGTCCGCAGCGAAGAAGGCGTCCAGCAGTTGCCGGCACAGCGGCAGCCACGCCTCGAGCGGGCGCGCTTCGCTCAAGATTTGCCGCCAGTGACTGAGCTGCGCCAGCAGATCCGCCAACTGCCCCGCCAACTCGGCGACCAATCCGCTCGATTCGTCATAAGGTAAAATGCCCTGCCAATCGCCGGCATTGCTGTCCATCGCGTAGCCGAGCAGCATGCGCGTAATGCCGAAGCGCCAGGTATGCTGGCCGGTGGCGGGCAGATCCAGTTCGCGCACGTTATCGTCGTCCAGGCCCCAGCGCACGCCGGATTCACCGACCCAATGACGCAGCAGGCGCAGCCCCTCTTCGCCAATGGCGAAACGGGCGGCCAGGGCCGGCACCTCCAGCAGCGCCAGCACCTGTTCCGAAGTAAAGCGGCTTTGCGGCAGATCGAGCAGTGAAATGAACGCCTGCAGCGCCGGATGCGCCTGGCGCGCTTTACGGTCTGAAATGGCGAACGGCAGGTAGCGCTCGGCGGGGGCATTGCCGAACACCGCCTGAATGTAAGGCGTGTAGCTGTCGATATCCGCCACCATCACGATGATGTCGCGCGGCGTCAACGACGGATCCTGCGCCAGCATGCTCAGCAGTTGATCGTGCAAAACCTCCACTTCCCGCTGCGGGCTGTGGCAGGCATGCAGGCTGAGGGAGCGGTCGTTCTCATCAAGCGGACGTTTGCTGAAGCTGGTTTCCAGCGTTTCCTCGGTAATACCGATTACCGCATGGTCTTCCAGCTCCAGCATATCGCGCTGAACGGCGTGCAGCATGGTATCAGCCGGGATATCGACAAAGGCGTCGACCTCTTGCGCCCCTTCCATCTGCGACAGCAGATAGAGGTGATCGCGCCCCAGCTTGCCCCAGGAGGCCAGCAGCGGGTTGCTGAGCTGCTGCTGCCCTTCGGCGTCAAACAGGCGCGCCGCTTCATCCGGCTCGCGGAACAGCACCTGCTCACGAGTCTGGTGGTAGTGACGGCGTTTGCGGCTCTGCAAGCGGGCCAGGAAAGCGTAATCCTGAATGTCGCCCCAGTAATAACGACAGGGGTTGGTGAACATCAGGTGGATATCGATATGCCGCCCCAACGCCTGCAGCGCCTCCAAATAGACCGGCGGCAACGCCGAGATGCCGCAGATAAACACCCGCGGCGGCAAACTGGGCGGGCACGTTTTTGCCTGCTCCAGCGCGTGGATAAAGCGGCTGTACAGATTGGCGCGGTGCCATTCCGGCTGCCCCAGTTCGCGCGTGTACTCCACCAATCGCGCCCAAAGCGGCGCCTGCCATTGCTGAGCCTCCGCCAGCCCGTCGATACGCTCACCGCGCTGCCAGCTCTCCAGCCACTGCGGGCGATAAACCAAATACTGGTCGAACAGGTCGGCGACCCGGCCGGCCAACTGGTGAATCTTGCGCTTGTCGCCGTCATCAGTCAGATAGTGCTGCAGCGGCGCAAACGCCGGCTGGGTCAGCATCTCCGGCAGCAACCACATCAGCTTCCAGGTCATGGCGTCCTTGCTGAAGGCGCTCTCTTTCGGGATATCCGGCAACACCCGGGTGAACATGTCCCAAATAAAGGTCGCCGGCAGCGGAAACGCGACATTGGCGGCAATGCCGAACTGCTCCGCCAGCTGCATCTGCAGCCATTGCGCCATGCCGGGGCTCTGCACCAGCACCACTTCCGGTTGAAAAGGATCGGCCAACGGATCTCTGGCTATCAGCGCGCTGGTCAGCGTTTTCAACAAATCCAGCTGATTGGAATGATAAACCGTGAACATCAAGGCTCCTTTAAAACAAAAGACATACCGGCTTAAAAGCGGGTGCAATACCAGCGGCTCAGCGTTGCCCACTGCCGCTGCGGCGTTTGGATCCTGACTGTCAATCGGCGGCAATCACTCTCCACATCGCCGAGCACGGTCTCGCGACGCCAGCCTTCCGGCGGTGGTTCGGCATCGAGCCGGCCGGTGACGGCGAACGCCTCCAACTGCTGATGCGCCAGTCCCCAAGCTTGCCGGTAGTGCCACTGGCGCTGGAACGACTGCAGCAGCACCTGATGATACTGTAACAAGCCAAGCAGCGACACCGAGAACAGCAAGGCCGCCACCAACACTTCCGGCAGGCTGAAGCCGTTGCGGGATATCCGCCCTGCCCGAGCGTTAGCCGTCACAGTCGGCCAGCCTTTTCTCTGGGCAAAAATCCAGCCGACCGCCCGGCTGTGCTTGCACCTTGCCAGCGGCCTCCGCGCCGTTAAAAGTGCCCCATTGATACAACCATAGGGGTTCACCGCCGCGCATCTCGCCAAGGCCGCGTACCGTCACAACGCCGGCTCTGGCAGACAGCCGAGCGCAGGCCGTCAGCTCCGCGCGCTGCCTGCATAACCAGGCCGCAGCGCTCAGCTCGGCACGTGGCCAGCGCTGGCTCATGCCCCAACTCAGCGCCGAAGCGGCCTGATTGTAAGCCTGAAGGTAACGCTGCTGATCGGCAGCCAGTAACAGCGCGTTATCCAACTGCCGATGCTGAGCGTTAAGCAACATCAGCCCCAGCGCCAACAGCAACATCACCGCCGCCAGAGCGCTACCGCCTCGCTGGGTTTGCCGGTTCATGGCAGCGCCGCCATTTCGACGCTCCCGTTCAGGCTGCGCATGATACGCGTATCGCTGGCGGAGCGCCCCACCAGCGTCAGGCGAGCCAAGGCCGCGCCGTGATCGCCCCGCGCTATCGCCACATGAAAACGCTCAATGCGCACTTCGCCATGGTCGAGTAGCCGCTCCCAGCCACCGCCATCGCATTGGCTCACGCCGCGCTGCCCTTCCACGCCGCCATTGCGCAGCCGATAACCGAAATAGCCCGCATCCTCGCCCGAAGTGAGCCATTGCCCGCTGCGAGCGATGTCGTAGGCGACGATAACGCAGCTGCTCGCCGCTTCTCCCGCAGCCTGGCCGATCAGCAGCGGCCGGCCGGCGCACTGCCCGGCGCAAAAACCGGCGCGGCGCAGATCTTTCTCAATGCCGAACGCCAACTGCCGCAGCGTTGACTCCAGCCGAAAGTGCTGGCCAACGGCCACGCTTTGCTGGCGCAACAGCGGGTAAGTTTTCGCCGCGCCGAGCGCGATTACGCTGCCGAAGACCAACGCCAACATCACCTCCGGCAAAGTAAAACCGCGTTCTAAAGTCAACATAGCGCCATGCCCCTGAGCCGCTGCCCTTCGCTGCACAAACGCAGTCGCCCACGGGCGGACAGCACCAACCGCAGGCTGCCTGCGTCGTTGCTGAGAAGGATGTGCCCCGCCTGTGCGGTATTGCGCAAACCGTGAAACCCAATCTCTTTGCCGGTGTAGCCGCTCAGCGCAACGTCGCGATAAGACGGCGAGAAGACAGAGCCTTCGGCGGAAGCGCAATCCGGCGGCGGCACGCCACCACCCAGGCACCAGGGTGTGCCGTTGTTGAACCACAGCAGCGTCGTGCGGTTACGCCAGTTGGCGTCCGCCTGCAAGCGCAGCAAAAACGCCAGCAGCTGTTGGGCCGTGTGTTCCAGCCGCAGCGCTTGCTGATGATAGCGCCATTGCCCGACGCCCCAGCCGGTCAGCATGGCGGCGATCAATATCGCCGCCAACAGCTCAATCAACGTCATGCCACGCTGGCGATCATCAATGTTCGAGAGAGTCTTGTCGTTCATGCCGCCAGTGTAAGGGCCGTAACAACGCGGTAAAGCCGCATGCGCAAACGCTGCGGCAAGCTGCGCAATGTTTTCCCTGTAGTGACAAGTGGCGACAATAAAATGCGGCGCAGTGCGCAATGCGGATAAAAAAAGGGGCGCAATCGCTGCGCCCCTGGTGTGATGCGGTTAAGGTCAGATCGCGACCGGCGCCTTGATGGCCGGATGCGGATCGTAACCTTCGATCTCGAAGTCTTCGAAACGGTAATCAAACAGCGAAGCCGGTTTGCGTTTGATCACCAGTTTCGGCAACGGACGCGGTTCACGCGTCAACTGCAACTGAGTCTGTTCCATGTGGTTGCTATACAGGTGGGTATCGCCCCCGGTCCAGACGAAATCGCCCACTTCCAGATCGCACTGCTGCGCCATCATGTGCACCAACAGCGCGTAGCTGGCGATGTTGAACGGCAGGCCGAGGAAGACGTCGCAGGAACGCTGGTACAGCTGGCAAGAGAGCTTGCCGTCCGCTACGTAGAACTGGAAGAACGCGTGGCACGGCGCCAGCGCCATCTGATCCAGCTCGCCGACGTTCCAGGCGGAAACGATGATGCGGCGCGAATCCGGATCTTGCTTCAGCTGTTGGAGCACGTTGCTCAACTGATCGATCTGACGGCCGTCCGCTGCGCCCCAGGCGCGCCACTGTTTGCCGTACACCGGGCCGAGATCGCCGTTTTCATCGGCCCACTCGTCCCAAATGGTGACCTTGTTGTCACGCAGGTAGGCGATGTTGGTATCGCCGTTCAGGAACCATAACAGCTCATGAATGATCGAACGCAGATGACATTTCTTGGTCGTCACCAACGGGAAACCTTCCTGCAAGTTGAAACGCATCTGGTGGCCGAAAATCGACAACGTGCCAGTGCCGGTACGGTCGGCTTTAGGGGTGCCCTCGGCGAGCACCTTATTCATCAAATCCAGATACTGTTTCATTTGTCCCTCACGACAGTTGTTGCTGCGGGCGACGACGGTACGCCCAAATCATCATAATAATACCGGCCACCACCATCGGGATGGACAGGATCTGCCCCATGCTGATCACGCCGTCGAACAGGCCGAGCTGGGCATCCGGCTGGCGGAACGCTTCAACGATGATACGGAATGCGCCATAACCGATCAGGAACAGGCCTGATACGGCGCCCATCGGCCGCGGCTTGCGGATAAACAGGTTCAGAATGACAAACAGCACCACGCCTTCCAGCAGCAGTTCATACAGCTGCGATGGGTGACGCGGCAGTACGCCGTACTGATTCAATAACGGCAGCAAAGAAGGATCGGCGGCGGCAAGGGCCACGTCCTCGCTGCGTGAACTTGGGAACAGCATCGCCCAAGGGGTATCGGTGGTCACGCGGCCCCACAGCTCGCCGTTGATGAAGTTGCCGAGGCGGCCGGCGCCCAGGCCGAATGGAATCAATGGCGCGATAAAATCGGAAACCTGGAAGAAGGTGCGTTTGGTGCGGCGAGCGAACCAGAACATCACCAGAATCACCCCCATCAAGCCGCCGTGGAACGACATGCCGCCATCCCAGACCTTGAACAGATAGAGCGGGTTATCCAGGAACAGCGGCAGGTTGTAGAACAGCACATAGCCTACGCGGCCGCCGACGAATACGCCCAGGAAGCCGGCGTAGAGCAAGTTTTCCACTTCGTCTTTGGTCCAGCCGCTGCCCGGCTTGTTGGCACGGCGCACCGCCAGCCACATGGCAAAAACGAAGCCGACCAGGTACATCAGGCCGTACCAATGCAGAGAAACCGGGCCAATGGAGAAAATGACCGGATCAAATTTAGGAAACGCCAGATAGCTATTGCTCATCTATCACCACAACATGTCTGTTATTTTTCCCCATGCGGGGGCGGCAGGTGCCAAGCGGCGACGGAGATTATCCCGCGCCTTGCAAACGGCAGCATTGGCCGCTGCGGGTCTACAAGGCGACGAGCATGCGCCGCGCTGAGGTTGCGCATCATAACATAGGCTTAGCGCGGTCCGGTCCGGCAGGGCGGGAAAAGTTCTGTAAAAAAATCACACCGCGCAGCGATTATCGGCCGCCGCGAATCAATCCGCCCATGCCGCGTCGCTCCATAAACGCCGCCACCAAATGGCGCACTTCCGTGGTCATCTGGGTGTTCAACACCCGCTGCGCCAACATTTCGGCGTCGGCAAGGTCGATATGCCGCAGCAGGTATTTGATACGCGCCACGCTGCGGCCGTTCATGCTCAAGTTGCGATAACCCATGCCCACCAGCAACAACGCGCCCATAGGATCGCCGGCCAGTTCACCGCACAGGCTAAGCTGCAGCCCGGCCGTTTTCCCCTGCTCGGCGATCAGTTTCAGCACCTGCAGCATCGCGGGATGCAAACTGTCATACAGCGAGGCGACCCGGGTGTTGTTGCGATCCACCGCCAGCAGGTACTGGGTCAAGTCGTTGGTACCGACCGAGATGAAATCAACGCGCCCGGCCAGATGCGGGATCAGGAAAATCATCGACGGCACTTCCAGCATCACGCCGATTTTCGGTTTCGGGATCGCGTAGCCGAGCACTTCTTCCACCTCGCGCCCGGCGCGGTCAATCAGGCGTTTGGCCTCGTCGACCTCTTCCAGACTGGTGATCATCGGCAGCAGAATGCCCAGGTTGCCGGTGCCAGCGTTGGCGCGCAGCATCGCACGCACCTGAATCAAAAAGATCTCCGGCTGATCCAGGGTAATGCGGATGCCGCGCCAGCCCAGGCAAGGGTTCTCTTCGCTGATCGGCATATAGGGCAGCTGCTTGTCGGCACCGATGTCCAGGGTGCGCAGCGTGACCGGCTTGCTCGGGTAAAGCTGCAGCATGCCCTGGTACTGCGCGACCTGCTCCTCTTCGGAAGGGAAGCCGCTTTGCAACATAAAGGGGATTTCGGTGCGGTATAGCCCCACGCCATCCACCCGGCCGCCCAACAGCTGTTCATGTTCCGGGCTGAGGCCGGCATTCAGCATCACCTGAATGCGTTCGCCGCTTTTCAACTGCGCCGGCTGTTCGACGTCGTCTTCCGCCAGCTTGCTCAGCTCCAGCTCTTCGCTGATCAGCCGTTGATATTCCTGCACCAGTACCGGCTCAGGATCGACCAGCAGTTCACCGCGATAACCGTCGACGATCAGCAGCCGCTGGCTGAGCAGAGCAGGCTGGATGTCGGCGCCCATTACCGTCGGCACCCCCATCGCCCGCACCAAAATCGCCGCATGCGAGTTGGCGGCGCCGTCGCGCACCACCACGCCGACCAGGCGATCCTGCGGCACTTCGGCCAGCAATGTCGCGGTCAGTTCATCCGCCACCAGCACAAAACGCGCCGGCCACTGGGTGGCGCCCTGGGTGGTGTCGTCGAGGTGGAACAGCAGACGCTGGCCCAGCGCGCGCAGATCGCTACCGCGCTCGCGCATGTAGGTGTCCTGCAGTTTGGCAAACTGCTCGGCAAAGGTTTCTATCACCTGTTTCACCGCCCACTCCGCCACCGAACCGTTGTCGATTTCGGCGAACAGTTCGCGCTTGAGACGGGCGTCGTTTAACAGGTGAGAATAAAGATCGAAGATCGCCGCGCTCTCTTTTTGCGAACTGGCGGCAAAACGCTTGCTGAAGCGACGAAATTCCGCGCCGGCCTCTTCCAGCGCCAGCGTCAGGCGCTCGCGCTCGCTGGCGGTGTCCAGCGTCGACGCGCGGTACACCTGATCGAGCGAAGGCTGGCTGCTGTCCTGCCACCCTTCCGCCACCGCCACGCCGGGCGAGGCCGCCAGCGCGCGCACGCGCGTTTGGCGATACTGGCCGAAAATGGCATTAAGCTGCGACTGTGACAGGATCCCGGCCATCTGCGTGGCCAGGGTGACCATGAAAGACTCTTCGCTTTCGTCAAACTGGCGCAGCTCGCGCTGCTGCACCACCAGCACGCCCAGCAGCTGGCGCCGATGAATGATTGGCACCCCGAGGAATGATCGGAAACGATCCTCTTTCACCTGCGGAACGTATTTGAAACTGGGGTGGCTTTGGGCATCGGCCAGGTTGATAGGCTCGGCCCGGCGGCCGACCAACCCGACGACGCCCTCGTCAAACGCCAATGCGATAGTGCGCCCGCGCGGCTTTTTCAGCCCGCGCGTGGCCATCAGGTAGTAACAGCGGCGGTCGTTGTCCGCCAGGTAGATGGAACACACTTCGGTGTCCATCGCCAGACAGGTTTCATTGACCAGCAGATCCAGCGCATCCGTCAGACTGGCCGCCGCGGCCACCTTCTCTACAATTTCTCGCAAGCGCGTGAGCATAGTCGGCTTAACTTAACCTCTCTTTCGGCGATAAGCGGGGGCCTGCCGCGGCGCCGCCTGCTCTTGCATCGGCATCACGGTCACGGCGAATTCTTTCATCACCCGGCGGTAGACGTCGCGTTTGAACGACACCACCTGGCGCACCGGATACCAGAAGCTCACCCAGCGCCAACCGTCGAACTCCGGCGTGCTGCTGCGCTGCATATTGATATCAGCGTCATTGCACAGTAGCTGCAACAAAAACCATTTTTGCTTTTGGCCGATACAAACCGGCTTTGTGTCCCAACGCACCAAACGTTTCGGCAATTTATAGCGCAACCAGTTGCGGGTCGAAGCCAGGATGCGCACATCCTTTTTACTCAGCCCCACTTCTTCGAACAGCTCACGGTACATCGCCTGCTCCGCAGTTTCGCCAGGGTTAATCCCACCTTGGGGAAACTGCCAGGAGTGCTGACCGTAACGGCGGGCCCATAAGACCTGCCCCTGACGATTACAGATTACGATACCAACATTCGGGCGGTAGCCATCATCATCGATCACCGGACTACCTCGATAAGCTTAAATTCGCATAGATGTCCTGATTGTTTCACACAAGCTACAGGCGGTAAACCACTGCTTTACGGCGCTGCGGGCCGGATAACATTGGGATAACTCACAGATATAGGCAAAGTTATAAACATACCCCAGCCTTTCAGACCGGTTTTATTCACTTTTTCTGTGGATAGGTGTGTGTAGAACTCGAGGGATAAGCCGGTAAAACTCTTAAACCCCAAAATCCCCTCCCAACCCTAAAAAAACAAAATAACATTAAAAACATATAATTAAATAATGTTGTATCGTTATGTACAGGGCAAAAATGTGATCTGTGCACGGTAAGGATCTTACCCTGGCGAAAGATCCATCAACGTCGTTTTTATCCACAGATTATCCGGGCAAGTTACGCACAAAACGGACAAATTCGTAAAAAACCGCCCGAGTCAAGGCTGTAAATTGAACCAGTGATCGGCAAAAATTTGGGTTATCCCATAAATCTGTGGATAAATAGGTGTAAGATCCTGTTTATTGTCGGTGGCTTCAGGTGAACAAGCCCCAGGAGTGCATTGTCGGCCACGCAAGGAAAGGAAAAAAGTCATGTAAAATCATGCTACTATTATTCTTTTCCCCAGACGATAGCGGTTATCGCTCGCCGCGTATAATTGCAGTACGTTTTTCAACCATATTCGACAGGCTTGATTTATGGCGTTTTTATCCTCTTTGCCGCCTCCGCCGGAAAATGAACGGCAGCTGTTCGAACGCGCTCAGGCGCTGGCAGGCGCCAGCTTTGGCGAGCTGGCCGCCCGCGCGCAGTTGCCGATCCCCAAAGATCTGAAGCGTGATAAAGGTTGGGTGGGCATGCTGCTGGAGCGGTATCTCGGCGCCATGGCCGGCAGCAAACCGGAGCAGGACTTTCCCGAACTGGGCATCGAGCTGAAAACCATTCCTGTCGACGCCGCCGGTAAACCGCTGGAAACCACTTTTGTCTGCGTTGCTCCTCTCACCGGCAACAGCGGCGTCACCTGGGCCAGCAGCCACGTTCGCCACAAGCTGGCGCGCGTCTTGTGGATACCGGTAGAAGGCGAACGGCAGATCCCGCTGGCCGAACGCCGCGTCGGCTCGCCGCTGCTGTGGAGCCCGAGCACTGCAGAAGAAGAGATGTTGCGCCGCGATTGGGAAGAGTTGATGGATCTGATCGTGCTCGGCCACGTAGAGCGCATCACCGCACGCCATGGCGAAGTACTGCAGCTGCGCCCCAAAGCGGCCAACAGCAAGGCACTCACCGAAGCCATCGGCGAACAGGGGCAACCTATCATGACGTTACCGCGCGGTTTCTATCTGAAAAAGAGTTTTACCGGTGCGCTGCTGGCAAGACATTTCTCAATCTAAGCGATTTCGTTTAACTCTGGTTTAGCTCCCACTGTCAGCGCCACGATAAACGCGTATAATTCACGTTTTGCATTTATTAAGTATTAAAAGGTGTACCGGGCAATGTTCGAATGGATTATGGATCCCAATGCCTGGTTAGCGTTAGGTACGCTAACCATTCTTGAGATCGTACTGGGTATTGATAACATCATTTTTCTGTCGCTGGTGGTGGCCAAGCTGCCCAAAGCGCAACAGAACAAAGCTCGCCGGCTCGGGCTGGCCGCTGCCATGATTATGCGCCTGGCGCTACTGGCCTCTATCGCCTGGGTGATTCGCTTGACGCACCCGCTGTTCACCGTGCTGGATCACGCTATTTCCGCCCGCGATCTGATCCTGTTGCTGGGGGGGCTGTTCCTGATTTGGAAAGCCAGCAAAGAGATCCACGAAACCATCGAAGGATCGGAAGAAGAGCACCACACCAAGGTGCATAGCTTCTTCGGCGCGATCGTGCAGATTATGCTGCTGGATATTATCTTCAGTCTGGACTCGGTGATTACCGCCGTGGGTCTTTCCGACCATCTGTTCATCATGATGGCGGCAGTGGTGATCGCCGTCGGCGTGATGATGTTCGCCGCCCGGCCGATCGGCGAATTCGTCAACCGCCATCCGTCGGTAAAAATGCTGGCGCTGGCGTTTCTGATCCTGGTGGGCTTCACGCTGATGCTGGAAAGTTTCCAGGTGCACGTGCCGAAAGGCTACATCTACTTCGCCATGTTCTTCTCCATGTCGGTAGAAGCGCTCAATCTGATGCGCAGCAAGAAAAATCGCGCGCCGGAATAACCCTACCCGGAAGCCGCCATCGGCGGCTTCCATCGCTTCGTTGCCCCCTCATTTCACTTTTTCTTATCAGATAAAGACTTATCTGAGACGCCCTCCGCCGAGAGTTTGCTAATCTTGAAAGAACATTGTTTTCTGCATAATCGAGGATCCGCAGGATGAAAAAGTGGGTAATGGCAGTATCTGCGCTGGTGATGGTGGCCGGCCTGGCGGGATGTTCCAGCGACTACGTAATGGCGACCAAAGACGGCAACATGATCCTGACGCAAGGCAAGCCGGAGATCGACAAAGACACTGGCCTCATCAGTTATAAAGACGAGAAAGGCAACCACCGCCAGATCAACGGCGATCAGGTTTCCCAGGTTATCGAACGCTAATCATCGCCCGCCGGCTATCGCCCGCTCGAGCGCGGTAGCCCTCATTCGCGTCCGCGCGGAATCCGCTTCCCCCATCTTCACCGCTTGGTTATAGTCAGGAAAGGCGACATCGCCGCCCGACGGACTTTGCGCCGTCTTCTGACATTGGGCTCCTGTTTCACCGGGCCGCGCGGCCCGTCAGCGCTAACAAGAAAGGAAGGCCGTTAATGCAATACCACCGTATTCCCCACAGTTCTTTAGAAGTGAGCGTGCTGGGACTGGGCACCATGACCTTTGGCGAACAGAACAGCGAAGCCGACGCCCATGCGCAACTGGACTATGCATTGGCCGCAGGCGTGAACCTGATAGACACCGCCGAACTGTACCCGGTGCCGCCCCGCCCGGAAACCCAGGGCCTGACCGAGAGCTATATCGGCAGCTGGATCAAGGCGCGCGGCAATCGCGGAAAAATCGTCCTGGCCAGCAAAGTCTCGGGCCCGGTGCGCGGCACCGACAGCAGCATCCGCCCGCAGCAGGCGCTGGATCGCAAAAACATCCGCGCCGCGCTGGACGCCAGCCTCAAGCGGCTGAACACCGATTATCTCGATCTTTACCAATTGCACTGGCCGCAGCGCGCCACCAACTGCTTTGGCAAACTCAACTATCAATACACCGATGACAAAGCTACGGTTACGCTGTTGGAAACGCTGGAGGCGCTGACCGAGCAGGTGCGCGCCGGCAAGATTCGCTATATCGGGGTTTCCAATGAAACGCCTTGGGGCGTGATGCGCTACCTGCAGCTGGCGGAGAAACACGAGCTGCCGCGCATCGTGTCGATTCAAAACCCGTACAGCCTGCTGAACCGCAGCTTTGAGATTGGCCTGGCCGAGATCAGCCAGCACGAAGGGGTGGAACTGCTGGCCTATTCCAGTCTGGCGTTCGGTACTCTGAGCGGCAAATACCTCAACGGCGCTAAACCGGCCGGTGCGCGCAATACGCTGTTCACCCGCTTCAACCGTTATTCAGGGCAGCAAACCCAGCTGGCGATCGCCGAATACGTGGCGCTGGCCAAAAAACACGGGCTGGATCCTTCGCAGATGGCGTTGGCCTTCGTGCGTCAGCAGCCGTTCGTTGCCAGTACCCTGCTGGGCGCCACCACGCTGGAGCAGTTGAAAATCAACATCGACAGCCTCGATGTGGTATTGGATGAGGACGTGCTGCAGGCGCTGGAAGAGATCCATACCCGGTTTACCATTCCGGCACCTTAATACAGCCGGGGCGCAGCCAGGCTGCGCCCCGTTTTTTTACCGCCGCTGCGACCACCACAGCACGCTAATCGCCAGCGCAAACACCACGCCAAACCCTACGCCGACGCCCACCACCGGCACGCCCAGCTTCACTACCAGCGAATACAGCGCCAGCATCAGCAACATGGCGGCGTTTTCACCCAGGTTTTGCACCGCGATCGCATTGCCGGCACCGACCGAATGCTTGCCCCGCTCCTGCAGCAACGCATTGAGCGGCACCACGAAGAAGCCCCCCAGCATGCCGATGATCGCCAACAAGACATAGGCATTGAGCATGGTGGTTTGCAGCGCGAACACCGCGACCGCGACGCCGATCAGGATCCCGGCCGGCATGCAGCGTTTTACCGTCTTCAGCGTGACGAAGCGCGCGGCGCCGCCGGCCCCCACCACGATACCGACGGCTACCATGGCGTTCAGCAGCGTCGGCGTGGCATTATCGGCGATGCCGAGCGCCACCGGCACCCACAGCACCAGCAGAAAACGCAGCGTCACGCCGGCCCCCCAGAACAGGCTGGTGCCGATCAAGGAGAAACGCGTTTGCCCATCGCGCCATAACGTGACGCAGGCGGTGAAGAAGCTGTTCGTCATGGCCCGCGGGCGCCAGGATGCCCCCGGACGCGCCGCCGCCAAACGCGGAATATACAGGTTGGCGACCACCGCCCCCGCGTAAACCAAGGCGCAGGCCGCCAGCGCCGCGACCACATGCCAGTCCGCCAGAATACCGCCGGCCACCGAACCGGTCAGAATGGCGGCGATGGTCGAGGCCTCCATCAGACCGTTAGCCTTGACCAGTTTTTCGCCGCTGGTGATCTCGCCCAGAATGCCGTATTTGGCCGGCGAATACGCGGCGGCCCCCACACCGACCAGGCTGTAACCGAGAAACGGGTTGAACCCAAAGCAGATCACCAACGCCCCCGCCAATTTTAGGGCGTTGGCGAACATCATCACCCGCCCTTTGGCGAAGCTGTCGGCTACCTGGCCGACGAACGGCGCCAGAATGATATAGGTGGCGACAAAGGCCATCTGCAGGATCGGCTGGCTCCAGTCCGGATACAGCTGCTGCTTGATCAACGCCAGCGTGGCGAACAGCAACGCATTGTCGCCGAACGCCGAGAGGAACTGCGCGCTGATGACGGCGATCATGCCGCGTGACAACAAAGGGGATTCGGTCGAAGGATTCATCAGGTACTCTCCGGCTGTTCGGCCATATGACGCAGGGTGACAAAATCGGGTTTGCCGCTGCCGAGCACCGGCAGCGTTTTCAACAGGCGAATATCGCGCGGCACCGCCAGCTCAGGGCTGCCCAGCTCACGCGCCACCCGCAGCAATGCTTCGCGGGTGATAGCAGGATCGGTGGTAAACAGCACCAGCGCTTCGCTTTTGCTGCTGTCGCTTTTGACGGTGGCGGCATGCAGTTTTTCCGGCGACAGCCGCTGCGCCAGCAATTCGACGCTCTCGAGCGACACCATCTCCCCCGCCAACTTGGCGAAGCGCTTCACGCGCCCGCGAATGGTGCAGTAACCTTGTTCATCCAGGCTGACGATATCGCCGGTGTCGTACCAGCCCGGCTGCAGCACGCCGTTCGCATCTTCCGCCGCCGGCGGTTCCAGCTCGCCGGGGCGCTCAACCCGCAGATAGCCTTTCATAATATTCGGCCCCTTCAGCTGCAGGCGGCCGCCGTTATCGATGCCCGGCACCGCGATCAGGCGCGCCTCCATCTGCGGCATAATGCGGCCGACGGTACCCACCTTGGTCGCCAGCGGCACGTTAATCGACACCACCGGCGCGCATTCGGTCACGCCATAACCTTCCAGAATGCGGATGCCGTATTTGTCCTGGTAGATCTGTTTGGTGCTGTCCGCCAGTTTCTCCGCGCCGGCCACCACGTAGCGCAGACGGGCGAAATCATACGGATGCGCGAAGCGCGCATAGTTGTTGAGGAAGGTCGCCGTGCCGAACAGCACCGTGCAGTTGCGGTCATACACCAGCTCCGGCACCACGCGATAGTGCAGCGGGCTGGGGTAGAGGAAAATGCGGCTGCCGGTGATCAGCGGCGTGAGCAGCCCTACCGTCAGGCCGAACGAGTGGAACAGCGGCAGCGACGACATGAAGCGGTCGCGCGGCGTGAAGTCGGCGATGGTACGAATTTGTTCGACGTTGGCCAGCAGGCTGGCGTGCGAATGCACCACGCCCTTGGGATGGCCTTCAGAACCGGAAGTAAACAGGATCAGCGCCGCGTCTTCCGGGCGTTGCGGCAACGCCGCGCGCTGCGGCTGCAGCAAATGCCGCAAAATCCACAGCTTGTCCGCCAGCGTGACCGTATCTTTCAAATCTTCCAGATACACCCAGTTGGCCAGCGGCACCTGTTCCGGCAGGTGGGTTAGCTTTCCCTTCTCCAGGAACTGGCGCGAGGTAACGATGGTCTTGATGCCGGCGGCAGTCATCGCGCTGTTCAGGCCGTTGGCACCGGCGGTGTAGTTGAGCATCGCCGGAATGCGGTTGCACAGCGAAGCGCCGAAGATCGCCGCCGCGGTGATGGTGGCATTCGGCAACAGCAGCCCGACGTGTTCCCCTTCGGCGGTAAAGCGCTGCAGAATGCGGCTGACGCCCAGCGATTTCTTGATCAGCGCCTGATAACTGTCTTCTTTGAAAGCGATGTCTTCGATACAGGGCTTGCGGCGCCCGTAGCGGTGCTGCGCCGCCAGCAAGGCATGGAACAGGGTCTGCGGTTCGCGCGTATCCATCCGCGCCCGCATCATGATCTGCATCAGCCGATCGCCCGCCAGCGCCCGGCGTTCGCGCGCGCGCGGCGCTTCCGGCATCGGCAACGTGGTCGGCGGCAAGATGCGAATGCTGATTTGCGGGAACCAGCGGATCTTGAATACCCCGGCCATGCGGCCGAACCGGCTGAATTCGGGGCCGTCGATCCGCACCGGCACTACAGTGGCGCCCGATTTGGCGGCGATAAACGCCGCGCCGTCGTAGATTTTCATCAGCGCGCCGGTCACGGTGATGCGCCCTTCAGGGAACACCACGATCGGCCGCCCCTGCTCGACCATCCGCACCAGCTGTTTGATGGCCATCGGCTTGGTGGGATCGAGCGAGACGAAATCGATGTAGGGCCGCAGCCAGCGCATAAACCAGCTCTCGCCGATGCTGGCGTAAACCGCAAACACCGGTTTAATCGGCAGGAACAGCGCCAGCAGCACGCCGTCGAGGAAAGAGACGTGGTTCGGCGTAATCAGCAGTTTTTGCCGATCGAAGTGCTGGACGTCCCCTTCGACCCGTACCCGAAACAGCAGGCGAAACAGCGCGCGCAGCAGTGAAAAGATCATGCCCTTCTCCCTTGGCCATGGAGGCGTAAATCGTTGTAGGGAAAAGAATACTATATGGCAGGCAAAAAAAAACCTACGCATCCGCGTAGGTTGGTGCAATTGAAAATGGCTTCAACATACAGAGTATGCTGATTTCTCACCAATCAATACCTCTGGGATCACCTACTCTAGAGAGATGGCGTGCAGGAAACTACCGACGAATCGCAAGAGTTTTGCTCCAAATGCAACCAGCTGTAAATTTCTCGCGATCTGCTGTAATAACTCAATGAAACTTAAATAATCCTCACAACAGAAAGATCAATAATGATGCCTCATCGGATGGAAGCGGGTCGGTGGTAAGAAAAAAACCCTGTGCATACGCAGATACGTACGGCACATTGGCGTTTAGCCAAATCGAAACTGAAACAGATCCTCTCATCCCTCTTGTCTCCTAAACGCTAAAGAAATCAATTAACGGAAACTATTCTCAAAAGCAAAAACCAAGTTAGACGAGATATCTAACGTGTAATTTTCGTCAACATATGCAACACGCTTTCTTGCTTTTCAAGCACAACAATAACAACAAAAAGACAAAGTTAAAAATGGTCAAACTAAAAACAGAGCCGCTTCCCGATCTTGCGGTTATCGTAACCTCACAGTAAAAGCACGCATCGAGGATAATTAATTATTAATAATTAAAAAACCGCAAGCAATAAAACCTATGCGTTAGCTACCAAACAGGACAAACAAGCAAGATGAGATAACATAAGACAACCGGTCGGAATATAAATCTATTTTTATATAAATTCACAGCGCAATATTTCATAGGTTGAGATTGAGAAATAAAATACCCCTGCATTGAATCGCGAGTAAAACGTTGCGACATCCTTGCATTATCTTTTCAAGCAATACGATTTTCATTTATTTAGTGGCATATTCTCAGAAGGAACTCCGAATGAAGAAATATTTATTTTTAGCTCTGCTACCTCTGTCGTGCACGAGCGTATTGGCTGCAAAAACAGCCAGTACGTCTGTAGATTTCTCCGGAGAAATTTACAATAACACCAGCTGCAGTATTGCTGCCAACACCAATAGCATTGATCTTGGCCGCCATTCCAGCGAAGCTTTTGATAAAGTAAATCCCGTCCAGTTGGAAGGCAACGGCATGGGTAGCATTCCGTTCACCGTAAACTGCACGGCACCGACCAACATGGGTATTGAAGTGACCAGCGCCAGCGGCGATGCCGATTTCAAGTATATGGACAGAAGCTTCACCGCATCGCTGGCAAAAGACGCCAGCAATAAAGATATCGCCGTGTTGGGCCTGGCACTGTCGGATATCGCTATGGACGGTGAAACCGTCCGTGCGGCGCTGATTCCCGAAGGCGATGATATCTTTGATTTGACCAATGTAACTGACGGTGCAGATCACGAACAGGCTATTTTCTCTTCTGCCTCAGGTAATCGCTTTGCGGTCACATCAGATGCTAATTACGACAATATGGCGATCGGCCAGAACCTGAACGGTACATTCAGCTACCGTTCCTTCCTTACCCCGCTCAGCTACATTGATGATAAAAGCATCCAAATGCAAGACAGCATTGCATTGCAAGCCTCTGTGAATCTTTCGGTTCACTACCTGTAATCACCAGGTGGGGACACTTCTCTGTCCCCACTTATTTCAGCCTGGTTGTTTGGCAAAATATCTTAACGTCCTTTGACTAGAGTTCGTTATTCTCCGCTATTCAGGAAATAAAATGAAAGGTCTCATCCATTATCTCACCACAATATTTATATTGCTGACTCCATTTTACGGCCAGGCAACCATTAAACTGGAAAAAATAAGCCTCTTGGTCAATCAAGAAAAAGGAGAGGCAACCGTAAGAGTCGATAATATCGGTAATTATCCTGTGTTGTTATTTTCGTCCGTTGTTAAGAATGCATTAAGCAAGCAAGGAGAAGATCCCTTGTTCATTCTCTCTCCGCCAGCCGCGCGCATTGATCCGGGTAAATCTCAGCTGGTACGCGTCATGCTTGCCGATCCCTCGGGACTTGATAAGGCTCGTCAGCAAATGCGCCATATCTATTTCCAGGAAATTCCCGATATGGGAGAAAAAAGCAACCAACTTAAGGTAAATACTCGGCATCGGGTCGTCGCTATCGCCACGCCCTCCGCGCTGGCAGAAAACAAATCTCCCTGGCAAACCCTGATCTGGCAACAAAACGGACATTCTATACAAGTCAAAAATCTCAGCCCTTACGTTGTCAGGTTAGCCCCGACTATCACCGTACAACCCAGCAACCAGCAGTTTGTTTTGGAACAACCTTATTTGCTGCCTGGGCAAACGATCGGTACACGTAAGGGCGATAGGCTTATCAGCCCCCCCTCCCGTTTGCACTTCACGCCAATCAGTAACATAGGGCGCGCCATACCCGATATCACGGTTAACCTTGCCCCAATCCAGTGAGACAGCCTTTGAAATTGCACATACCGTTACGTCTGCTGGCGTTTTGTCTGCCTATCGGCTGTGTCTCGACCAGCCTGGCCGACTACGATATTGAGATGATGCGCGCACTTGGATTGCCCAGTGAGATTGCTGATTACTTTTCCTCTGGAACGAAATTCCCCGCAGGAAAACAATCGCTCTTCATCAGCGTCAACGGCCAAAACCATGGACGGCATGAAGTCAATATCGACAAACAAGGCGAATGGCAATACGACGCTGAACTCGCAGAAAACCTGGGGTTACACCCCTGCAAACTCAACACTCAAGCAGATATGCTGATGAGCCAATGCTATCAAGGCAGCCGCATCGACAATGAAACCGGTAATAATCAATTGATTTTGCTGTTGCCCGAGCGCTATATCCGTCGACAACCGGCCGACTATGAATTTGGTGGCCATGCCCTGATGCTGAATTATACTGCGAGCCGATTCGACAGCCAAAACCACAGCAGTGATTACGCGGCGTTGGAAACCGGCTTTAACAGCAGCAACTGGCTGTTTCGCCATAATGGCACCTATAACAAGTCCGAACGGCATCAGGGGTACACGCCTTATAATAGTTATGTGCAGCGGACATTGACGGACCACGACGCCATGATGCGTTTGGGACGAGCAACGTTATCAGATTCGCTATACAGCGGCATTACCCTGGACGGCCTGCAATGGCTACCTGACTCGTCACTGTCATTTAGTCAACGCAGTGATGTGCCGGCAGTCGAAGGCATCGCCGAGAGCCAAGCCAAGGTTGAGATTTTTCAGAATGGTAGATTAGTTTACGCCACGCAGGTGCAACCGGGCGCTTTCCACCTGACGGATATCCCCGCGCAGTTCGACGCAGTCGATTTGTCCGTCACCGTCACGGAAAGCAACGGTAGTCGCAAACAATTCATCGTCCCTTATCTGACGACATCAGGACGCCCGGCTCCCCGCCAGGGCAGTTATTCCCTTGCTCTCGGGCGCACTCACAGCCTGGAAAAAAGCACAGAAATGTCTTTCATCACTGGACTGGCTCATTTTCTTTGCCATGGCTCAATCATCACCAAGTGAGAGGGGGAAGTTTCCTCAGTCGCGATTATCGCGGCCTCGCCGCCGGTTATAGCGTTACCGATAGCGATTATCGTTTTACGGCTTTGAGCCACGTGGCACAGTCACCAAGCGGTAAGGGCACCAAACTGCAGCTGAATAGTGCATTGCCTCTGATAAAAAACCTTAAGCTGAACGCCGGATACAGCATCCAGTCAGAGCGATACCGTTCACCCACACAGCTTCGTTCTCCGCGTAAAGATGACAGCGAAGGGGCTTATTGGCATCTACCGCATGGTGCATCATCTTCACACCAACGTCAAAGCTATAGCCTGGGCCTAGGTTGGCACCATCAGTACATTGGAAATCTATCTTTGGGCGTTACACGCACTGAAGGGGGAAATGAACAACAGAATCAGCGAGTCTACGCCTTCTGGAACCGTCAATTTGGCGCAGCCACCGTTGGCGTTAGCCTGGAAAAAGAGCGCAGCCGCGACGTTCGCGATAACGATACCCGACTGTTCGCCACCCTTTCATTACCGCTGGGAAAAAACCGACGTTATAGCGCCAATATGATAAGCAACGGAAGAAATCGTAGCATCAGCAATTCGCTTTCCGGCCAAGCGCTGAATGGCGATCTGGCGTATGGACTCAATGCAACGCAAGGCACCCAATCCAATAACGGCACCTATTCAGGCAATGTGAACTACTTGAGCCCGTTTACCACTCTTTCCGGCAGCTATAGCCATCTGTCAGAAAATCAGCAGGCATCTTACTACAGCGCCACAGGCTCCCTGGTGGCAGACAGCAGCGGGCTAACGCTCTCACCCCAGAAAATCGGCGATACCTTCGGCATATTGACGATACCGGGCCTCGCCGGAATCAGCGTGTCCACGCCAGGCGGAAAGGTGAAAACCTATGGCAAGCAAGGTAAGGCGGTCATCCCAAGGCTGCGTGAATATCAACCCAGCCTGATTAACGTGGACACCAGCACCTTGCCCCCCGGTGCCGATATCGACAACGGCGTGCGCAATATCAATCTGGCACGTGGCAGCGTTAAACATATCAATATCAATGCCATTAATACATTGCGGGCCATTGTTCAGATTAGCTATGCCGACGGCACAAAACCCGCTATCGGCAGCATGATTTTGGATGAACAACAACGAGTGGTCGCTTTTACCAATGATCAGGGCGCAGCCTTCATTGAACATCAGAAAGCGCACCGCGCGAAGAACGATGCGTCATCACAACGCTTCAGCATGAAAACCTCTGCGGGACAGGCATGTTATTTCGCAATTGCTGCAGACACCTCTCCCCGCAATCGTGCCGGCATCAGCCACTCCGAAGCCGTGTGTCGCTAAACGTTCATCGATATCAGGAGAAAATATGAAAGTGATTTATTACGGGTTAACAGCTATCGCCATCAGTTTTGGGGCTAACGCTAACTGCACGCTAACGGCCACACAAAACAGCGTTTATCTGGGAGAGCACAATATCGGGTCACTGTCTCAACAATCCACTCTGCTGCACAGCGCCCCATTGCAGTATCGGTTGGCTTGCGATGAGCCAGTGCAGTTGCAGGGATTCACTCTGCGGGAGAATAGAAACGGAGGCAGCGCAGCCGATGCTTCTAGCTATCTCAGCCTCACGGTTGATGAATTACGCAATGGTGATGGTGAGCCGATTGCCTTTTCACTTGGCCCCGGGCTGCTGAGCCAAAGACATCTGCCCAACTATCGTTTATCCGTCGATCGTGAAGCATTACACATTCTTGTACCGGATAACGAGGTTGGGCAACACTTCACCCTGTCATTAACAGTGTCCAGTTTCGCCACCTCCGCGACACAACTGCGTCAACAGCAACGCGATAACATCCCGCTGTCGACCCAATTGCTGGCCAGCGCTAACTATCTTGATCCCGACGTTCGGTGAATGCGCTAACCTCGACCAGGCAGCTCATGGCGTTCGGCCCCTGCGTCAGCGGCGAGGTGCCGATATCGAGCGTCAGCACGTTCGGGTTGCCCGCCTGCTCGACCGGCCGGCGCTGCGCGTCGAAACCCGGCTCGAACCAGGCACCGGTTGCCATCAATACCACACCGCGCGTCACGCCGTCAGTGAGGGACGCCCCCGCCAGGCAGCTCCCGCGCGCATTGCTGACCAGCACTTCGGCGCCGTCCGCCACGCCGCGCTGCGCCGCGTCCTCCGGATGCATATACAGGGTTTCGCGCCCGGCGGTCTTATTGCCCTGCGCCAGCGGCGCCGGATCCATCTGGCTGTGCAGACGATCGCTCGGTTGGATGGAGATCAGATGCAGCGGCCAGGTTTTGGCCTGCGGCGCGCCCAACCACTCCACCGGCGGCTGCCACTGCGGATGCGGAGCGAAATCCTCATAGCGATAGCCGGCGATCCGCTCGCTGAACAACTCGATCTTGCCGCTGGACGTTTGCAGCGGGTTAGCCTGCGGATCGGCGCGGAACGCGTCAAAAAAGACGAACTCCTTGGCCGGCGCGGGCAGTTCGACATAGCCCTGGCGCCAAAAATCCTCAAACTCGGGCCAGACGACACCGGCACGCCGCTGCGCTGCGCCGCATTGCCGGTAGATATCCTCGATCCAGGCCCGCTCGTCGCGGTTTTCGGTAAAACGTTCGCGATAGTCCAGGCGCTCCGCCAGATCGGCAAAGATATCGAAATCGTTGCGCGCCTGATGCTGCGGTGCAATCGCCTGATGCATCGCCAGCACGTAGCGATCGCGCGAGGAGCCGCCGATGTCGTTGCGCTCCAGCGAACTGGTGACCGGCAACACGATATCCGCCATTTTGGCCGCCGCCGTCCACCAGATATCTTGTACGATCACCGTATCCGGCTTCTGCCAGCCTTCCACCAGCCGGTTCAGCTGCTGATGGTGATGGAACGGGTTGCCGCCGGCCCAATGCACCAGGTGGATATCCGGGTACTGCCGCGTCTCGCCGCAAAATTGATAGGCTTCGCCGGGGTGCAGCAGCATGTCGCAAATGCGCGCCACCGGGATCGCCAGCCCGGCCGGGTTATCCCCTACCGGCATAGTCGGCGCAGGGGTGTCCACGCGCGGGTTACCGACGCCGTTCATCGAGCCGTGGCCGAACGAGAAACCGCCGCCCGGCAGCCCCACCTGGCCCAACATCGACGACAGCGCGATCATCATCCAATACGGTTGCTCGCCGCGGTGTGCGCGCTGCACGGAGTAGGAACAGGTGATGAAACTGCGCACGCCGATCAGCTGCCGCGCCAGCCGCGCGATGCGCGCCGCCGGAATGCCGGTAATGGCGCTGGCCCAGGCCGGCGTTTTCGCCATGCCGTCACCGACGCCGTTCAGGTAATCCGCCAGCTGTTGATAGCCCACGCAGTGGCTGTGCAGGAAGGCTTCATCCTGCGCGCCCAGCCGCTGGATTTCATAAGCCAGCGCCAGCATCAGCGCCACGTCGGTATTCGGCCGGATCGGGATCCATTCCGCGTTGACGAACCCGGGGCAATCGTCGCGCATCGGGCTAATGTTGATCACCGGCGTGCCCTTACGCGCCAGCTTTTGCAGCCAGGGCTTGAGCGCATGCTCCGCCGCGCCGCCGGAAGAGACCTGCGCGTTTTTCAGTGCCAGACCGCCAAACGCCACAAACAATTCGCAATGCTCCACCACGCTCGGCCAACTGGTGACACGCCCGGTCAACGGCGAGAAAGTGCCGATCACATACGGCAGGAAAAACTGCGCCGCGCCCCAGCTGTAGTTGCCCTGCTGATCGACCCCGCCGCCACCGCTGAAATAGAACCGCCGCACCAGCGAGCGTGCATGATGCAAACGCCCGGCCGACGACCAGCCATAAGAACCGGTGAACAGCCCGGAGGGACCGTAGCGATCGCGCACCCGGCGATTCTCTTGCGCCACCAAATCGAGCGCCAGCTCCCAGTCCACCTCGACGAAATCTTCCCTGCCGCGCAGCGTACGGTCGCTGCCCTCGCGCTTTTGCAGCCACGAGCGGCGCACCGCCGGCTTGCGGATACGTTTGTCGGAGTAGACCATCGGTACGATGGAATCGAGCAGCGGCGAAGGATCAGGATCGTCGACGAAGGGTTCACAACGGATAAGCCGGCCGTCTTCAACCACGGCGGTATAAGCGCCCCAATGGGCGAGCTGCGGATAGCGTTTAATGGACATGGCGTTCTCGGCGCAATTCGGAATGCACAGACGTTACCTCAGCCCGCCGCCAGAGCCAACGTACAAATTGCGCTATCGGTCGGCTGCCGATGGTTATGCGTACAGACTCGAAGAGATTCTGCAACGGCCACCACAAGTTGCGCACGAGACCGCTTGCAGCCCCGGTTTTTTTCCGCAAAACTGGGGGATGTAAGCGATTACCCAGGATGTGTTGACTGATATGGCTACGATAAAGGATGTTGCCAGGCTGGCGGGTGTTTCCGTGGCCACGGTGTCCCGCGTGATAAACAATTCCCCCAAGGCCAGCGAAGGGTCGCGCACTGCGGTGCTGGCCGCCATGGAACAACTGCAGTACCACCCTAACGCCAACGCTCGGGCGCTGGCGCAGCAATCCACCGAGACGCTGGGCCTGATCGTCTCCGACGTTTCCGATCCCTTCTTCGGCGCGATGGTCAAAGCAGTCGAGCAGGTGGCCTATGCCACCCACAATTTTCTGCTGATTGGTAACGGTTACCACGACGCCGAAAAAGAGAGACAGGCGATTGAACAGCTGGTGCGGCACCGCTGCGAAGCGCTGGTGGTACACGCCAAAAGGCTGAGCGATCAGGAACTTTGCGGCTGGATGCAACAGATCCCGGGCATGGTGCTCATCAACCGCACGCTGCCGGGTTTTGAAACGCGCTGCGTGGCGCTCGACGATCGCTACGGCGCCTGGCTGGCGACCCGTCATCTGATCCAGCAAGGGCACCAGCGTATCGCCATCATCTGCTCCACCCACCAGATTTCTGACGCCACCGACCGGCTACAGGGCTATCTCGACGCGCTGCAGGAACACGGCATTGCGGTGGATGAAAAGCTGATCGCCTACGGCGAACCGGACGAGATCGGCGGCGAACAGGCGATGACCGAGTTGCTCGGCCGCGGCCGTTCGTTCTCCGCCATTACCTGCTACAACGATCCGATGGCCGCCGGCGCGCTGTCGGTGCTGAGCGATAACAGCGTCGACGTGCCGGGGCAAATTTCGCTGATCGGTTTCGACGACGTGTTGATTTCGCGCTATCTACGCCCACGCCTGACCACCATTCGCTACCCTATCGTCGCGATGGCCACTCAGGCGGCGGAACTGGCCCTGGCCTTGGCCACTCGGCAACCGCTGCCGGAAATCACCAACATGTTCAGCCCGACGCTGGTGCGCCGCCACTCGGTCGCCCCCCTCAACAACGCGCACGAACAGCCGTAATTCGCACCGCCGCATGACGCTGTGAAGCGGGCGCAACACGCCCGCCCGCTGATCAGATAAGCTCCAGCGCGATCAGCTCTTCGATGGTCTGGCGGCGGCGGATCAGGCGCGGTTCGCCGTTTTCGAACAGCACTTCGGGCAACAGCGGGCGGCTGTTGTAGTTGGAGGACATCGACGCGCCGTACGCGCCGGTATCGTGGAACACCAGATAATCGCCGATCTGGACCGGCGGCAGCTCGCGGGTTTCCACGCCGCCGCCCGCCTGCTGGGTGAACACGTCGCCGGATTCGCACAGCGGCCCGGCGATCACCGTTTCGCGCAGCGGTTGCCCCGAAGTATCGCGCCCATCGGCCGGCAACAGCGAAATATGGTGATAGCTGCCATACATCGCCGGGCGCATCAGATCGTTAAAACCGGCGTCCACCAGCACGAAGTGGCGGCTGCCCATGTCTTTTACCGCCCGCACCTCGGCCACCAGGACGCCCGCTTCCGCCATCAGGAAACGCCCCGGTTCGATCTCCAGCTGCACCGGATGCCCCAGATGCGCGGCGATGCGTTCACGCGCCCGGTTCCACAAACCGAAATAGTGTTCGGTATCGATCGCCTCTTCGCCGTACTGGTACGGGATAGACAGGCCGCCACCGGCGGAAATGGCGCTGATGTCATGACCGAGATCGATCACCTGCTGCACCATCGCATCGCAGACCCGTTCCAGATGCTGGTAATCGACGCCGGAACCGATGTGCATATGCACACCGATCAGTTTCAGGCCGTAGCGGCGGATCTTCTCCACCGCCTGCGGCAGGTCGGCATACCAGATACCGTGCTTGCTGTTCTCGCCGCCAGTGTTGGTTTTCTGGCTATGGCCGTGGCCAAACCCCGGGTTAATGCGCAGCCACACCGGGTGCCCTGCGGAAACCTGGCCGAGCTGCTCCAGCATGTCGATGGAGCCGGCGTTGACCGGGATCTTCAATTCGCTGACGCGCGCCAGCGTGGCGTGATCCAACACGTCTGCAGTAAACACGATCTCACTCGGTTCGCCGCCCGGCTGAAAACCGGCCTGCAGCGCCCGTTCGATCTCGCCCAGCGACACCGAATCCACCTTCACGCCCTGCTCGCGCATCAAGCGCAAAATATGAATGTTCGAACAGGCCTTCTGTGCGAAACGGACAGTGTCGAAGTGGCGCAGCTGAGCGATGCGCTGGCTGATGATGTCCGCATCATAGGCCCAGACCGGGCAGCCGAAACGCTGCGGCAAGGCCAACAGGTTAGCGGCGTTCAACGCGGTGGAGGTGTCGTGCAACGGGCGTGGCATGGCGATATTCCCAATTCGAAAATGACGGCAGATAACGCCATAGTGCCGCACGCTGAATCGGGTGGAAAATATCTATTTAGCCGTAGTCTATTCATTTATGATATGGCTTTACCCACAGCCGAGCGGCCTCGCCATGCATAACATCTCTTTGCGGCAAATCGAAATCTTTCGAGCGGTGATGACCACCGGCAACCTGACCGAGGCGGCAGCCCTGCTGCAAACCTCGCAACCGACCGTCAGCCGTGAGCTGGCGCGCTTTGAGAAGCTGATCCGGCTGCAGCTGTTCGAGCGGGTGCGCGGGCGCCTGTCTCCCACCGTGCAGGGGTTACGGCTGTTCGAAGAGGTACAGCGCTCCTATTACGGCCTCGATCGCATCGTCAACGCCGCCGCCGGCATCCGCCAGTTTCAGCAAGCGCAGCTGTCGATCGTGTGCCTGCCGGTATTTTCCCAATCGCTGCTGCCGGCGGTGTGCCGGCCCTTTATCGAACGTTACCCCGAAGTCAGCTTCAGCGTCATTCCGCAAGAGTCGCCGCTGCTGGAAGAGTGGCTGTCTGCCCAGCGCCACGATCTTGGGCTGACGGAAACCACCCTGACGCCGGCGGGCACCGAGCGGGTGACGCTGATGACGTTGAACGAAGTGTGCGTGCTGCCGACGGGCCACCCGCTGCTGGTGAAAGATCGGCTGACGCCGCAGGACTTCGCCGGGCAGAACTTTATCAGCCTGTCGAGCACCGACAGCTATCGTCACCTGTTGGATGCGCTGTTCGGCGAACAGGGCGTCGAGCGCCGCATGGTGATGGAAACGCACAGCGCGGCGTCGGTGTGCGCCATGGTGAGGGCCGGTGTCGGGGTGTCGATCGTCAACCCGCTGACGGCGCTTGACTATGCCGGCAGCGGCGTGCACGTGCGGCCGTTCAGCATCGACGTGCCGTTCACCGTCAGCCTGATCCGGCCGCTGCACCGCCCTTCATCGGCGCTGGTCACCGCCTTTATCGACCACCTTCATCAACAGGCCGCCGCCTTTGCCGCCCGGCTGGCCGCCGCCGTCAGGCGCTGAAAGCGGCGTGGGAATATTGCCGAAGCATCAGCGCAGCGTCGCCTGCCACTGCGGATCGGTGGCGAACCACTCCACCAGAAAGTCCAGCATGGTGCGCAAGGTGGCGGGCATCTGGCGGCGTGAGGTATAGATGCCGTAGATACCCATCGACTGCGGCCGGTAATCCGGCAACAGTTCGACCAGTTCGCCACTGGCCAGCAGCGGTGCCGCCGAATAATAGGGCTGCATGGAAATGCCCGCCCCCTGCACCGTGCCGGCCATCAGCACCACCGACTCGTTGGCGCTCAGATTGCCGCTGACCGCCACCGCCGATTTCACCCCCTGAGCGTCGAAGTGCCACAGGCTTTTGCCGAAATAGGAGTAGGTCAGGCAGTTGTGCAACGCCAGATCCTGCGGTTGACGCGGGGTGCCGTGCGCCGCCAGATACGCCGGCGCGGCGCACACCACCGATGCGCAGGTGGACAGCGGGCGGGCAATCAGGTTGGGATCCAGCTCGTTGGTGATGCGCAGCGCCAGATCGATGCGCTCTTCCACCAGGTTCACCGCCCGGTTGTTCATCTGCAGATCGACCGCCACCTGCGGATGACGCTTCAAATACTGAGCGACGGCCCCCACCAGCGCCGTTTGCCCAAGCGACTGCGAACAGGTGATGCGCAGCAGGCCGCGCAGCTCATCGCTCTGCCCTTCCTCCACCAGGTCGATCTCCCCCGCCAGCGCCAGCATTTGCCGACAGCGTTCCAGAGTGCGCTCACCGGCGTCGGTCAGACTAAGCTTACGGGTAGTGCGGTGCAGTAAACGCGCCCCGGCCCATTGCTCCATCTGCGCCAGGTAGCGCGTCACCATCGCACGCGACATCTCCAGCGTGTCGGCGGCGGCGATCATGCTGCCGCGATCGACGATGGTGACAAAAACCTCAGCGGCGGTAATGCGATCCATGATTAGTCCGATTTATGCAACGAATAATTGCTTATTATCCGGTTTTTCTATCGCTTTATGCAACCTAACATCATTACAACATTAACCGATACCTAAGGACCTCTGCCCATGTTTAAGAAATCACTGTTAACTCTGGCCTTCACCGGCGTCGCCACCCTCAGCACCTACGCCACCGCTGCCGACACCCTGACCATGGAAGTGTATAACCCGGGCGAGAAAAGCGTGTTCCCGGTGTCTTCCGAAATCATCAGCGGCAAACACGAAGTGGCGCTGATCGACGCTCAGTTCCAACGCAACGACGCTGAAGCGCTGGTGAAAAAGATCAAGGCGACCGGCAAGAAACTGACCACCGTTTATATCAGCCACTCAGACCCGGATTTCTATTTCGGTCTGGACGTGATTAAGGCGGCCTTCCCGGAGGCGAAAATCATCGCTTCGCCAGGCACCATCAAGGACATCAACGCCACCAAAGACGGCAAAGTCGCCTACTGGGGCCCGATTCTGAAAGACAACGCGCCAAAAGCCGTGATCGTGCCGCAGCCGCTGCAGGGCGACAGCTTCACCATCGACGGCCAGAAAGTGGAAGTGAAAGGCCTGAACGGCCCAACCCCCGATCGCACCTTCGTGTGGATCCCGGCGCTGAAAGCGGTAGTAGGCGGTGTCGCGGTCGCCGGTGACAACATCCATCCGTGGATCGCCGACAACCAGAGCGTGGAATCGCGCCAGCACTGGCAGCAGACGCTGAAAAGCATCGAAGCGCTGAAGCCGCAGGTCGTCGTGCCGGGCCACTTCCTGCCGGGCGCAGCGCAAACGCTGGCATCGGTACAATTTACCCAGAAATACCTGACCACGCTGGAAGCTGAGCTGCCGAAGGCCAAGGATTCCGCCGCGCTGATTGAAGCGATGAAAACGCACTACCCGACGCTGAAAGACGAGTCGAGCCTGGAACTGAGCGCGAAAGTGCTGAAAGGCGAGATGAAGTGGCCACAATAAGCGCCCGTGCGTGATTGAACCAGCCCTGGCGCCGCGGTGAGCTGCCGCGCGCCAGGCGAGGAGTAAAGATGACCGAAACCACTCTGCATTACATTTTCGATCCGCTGTGCGGCTGGTGCTACGGCGCCGCGCCGCTGGTGAAAGCGGCTCAGAGCCTCCCCGGGCTGAAGGTCGTGCCGCACGCCGGCGGCATGATGACCGGCAACAACCGCCGTCAGATTACCGACGAATGGCGCAACTACGTCATTCCGCACGACAAACGCATCGCCGAGATGACGGGCCAGCCTTTTGGCGAAGCCTATTTCAACGGTCTGCTGCGCGACACCACGGCGGTGATGGATTCCGAGCCGCCGATCACCGCTATCCTGGCGGCGGAAAAGCTGGCGGGACGCGGGCTGGACATGCTGCACCGCATTCAGCAGGCACACTATCAGGAAGGCCGTCGCATCGCCGACACGCCGGTGCTGGAAGCGTTGGCGAAAGAGCTGGGGTTGCCTTCGGCGGCGTTTATCGCCGAAATGCGTTTCAACAGCGGCGCGCCGACCGCGCAACATATCGCGGAAAGCCGGGCGCTGCTGGCCAAAGTGCAAGGCCAGGGCTTCCCGACCTTTGCGCTGCAGGACAGCGAAGGCCGCCTGCATCTGCTGCCGGCCGGCAACTATCTGGGTAACGTGGAAGCCTGGAAAAACCTGCTGGGCGCCGCCGCGCTGGCGTAACCAACCTTTCTCGCCCCGGCTGCCGGGGCGGGTCATTCGACCCGCACGAACCGCCCTTCCGCCCGCACGTTGTGACCGAACCCGCAATCGCCCCGCGTGTGCATTTCCAGCGCTTGCTCACCAAACGCCATCGTCACGTCGCAGACCTGCGCGCTTTCCGAGTCATGCTGGTGGTAGACCGCCTTGCCGTGCTCGATCGGCAGCTCGGCGGTGAAGTCGCCCATGTTCGGGCCGTAATACAGCCCCATCTGCGGCATGGCGTAGCCGGAAAAATCAATCAGCCAGCGCTCGCCCTGCGGCTTCACCGTCACCTCGCTCCACACGCCGCGCCCGGCGTATTGCCAATACACGCCGCCCGGCCCCTGCGGCGGCGGCCGCTGCGCCAGCCGTTGGCGCAACAGGCTCATGTTGTGCTGCGATTTGTCATCGTGCGGCGCCAGTGCCAGATAGGCCTGCGCCTTAAGCAATTCGCCGGCGTGCATCAGCGACAACGCCACGTTGTTGTAGGCCGTGGCGACGGCCTGCTCGCTCAGGCCGCAAAACTCGCTCCAGGCCGCCTGATCGCGAAAGATGTCGGCAGCTTTGGCGTAATCCTGCCGCTGATAGGCCTTTTTTCCCAGCTCGGCGTAGCTCGCCACCTTTTGGCAGTCGGCGGCAATGTCCGGCTCGTCAATGTGCGCCCAGGCCCGGACGCTGGCGAAGACGCCGCAGGTCAGCAACAGGGGAAACCAAGCCTTCATCGTTTATCCTTTCTGCAAAAATTCGGCGCCAGTATAACCGCCCGGCGGCGGAGTGTATGCCGCAATTGCGCCCACCTGCACGCTGCCGCCGATTCAGCCGCCTTATTTCAAACGGTTAGCGGAGTTAAAACTGCTTACAGTCACGGTTTGTTTGTTACCGGCCCGCAGCCCATGCTGAGCGAAATACCGCAATTATCGAGCCGTTATGAACGCAACCCCCTTGCAGAAACACGCCGTGTGGCAGCTGATCAAACCCTTTTGGGTGTCGGAGGAGCGATGGCGCGCCTGGATGATGCTGATCGCCATCGTCGTCCTGTCGCTCGGTCTGGTCTATATCAGCGTGGAGATCAACCAATGGAACCAGGTGTTCTACGATGCGCTGCAGAACAAAAACTACCCGGTATTCAAGGCGCAGCTGTGGCGCTTTACCTATCTGGCGCTGATCTTCATCGTGCTGGCGGTCTACAAGATCTACCTGACCCAGGGGTTGCAGATGCGCTGGCGGCGCTGGATGACGGAAAAGTTCATGGCAAAGTGGCTGGCGCACCAGGCGTATTACCACACCGAGCAGCAGCAGATCGTCGATAACCCCGATCAGCGTATCGCCGAAGATCTCAACGTATTGACCCAGTATACCCTGTCGCTGTCGCTCGGGCTGCTCTCCAGCCTGGTGACGCTGTTTTCCTTTATCGACATCTTGTGGCACGTCAGCGGGCCGATGACCTTCGCGCTCGGCCAGCACGCCATCACGCTGCCCGGTTATATGGTGTGGTTCGCACTGCTGTATGCGGTGCTGGGATCGCTGCTGATCTGGTGGGTCGGCAAACCGCTGGTCATGCTGGGCTTCAACCAGGAACGGTACGAGGCGAACTTCCGTTTCGGCCTGATCCGCATCCGCGAAAACAACGACGCCATCGCGCTGTACCACGGCGAACCGCGCGAGGCGCAGCAGCTGGGCGATCGTTTCGACACCATTCGCAGCAACTGGTGGGCAATTATGCGCATCACCCGGCGGCTGAACATCGCCACCAACTTCTACGGCCAGTTCGCCATCGTGTTTCCCCTGCTGGTGGCGGCGCCGCGCTACTTCTCCGGCGCCATTCAGATGGGCGGCCTGATGCAGATCGCCTCGGCCTTCGGCCAGGTGCAGGGTGCGCTGTCATGGTTTATCGATGCGTTTAACGATTTGGCGACCTGGAAAGCCTGCGTCAACCGTTTGGCCGGCTTCAACGCCGCCGTCGATCAGGTGCATCATCAGCCGCGCGGCATTCAGCTGCGGGAAGAGACCGCCCATCCGTTAACGCTGGATAACCTCAGCCTGAACTTGCCCGACGGCCAACCGCTGCTGGCCGGCGCCGAGATGACGCTGCAACGCGGCGATCGCCTGCTGATCGTCGGCCCTTCCGGCTGCGGCAAGTCGACGCTGCTGCGGGCCATCGCCGGTATCTGGCCTTACGGCGCGGGCGCCATCGGGGTAGCGGCCAACGCCAACACGCTGTTCCTGCCGCAGCGCAGCTACATTCCGATCGGCACGCTGCGCGAAGCGTTGAGCTACCCGAGCCTGGCGTCGAAATACAGCGATTCGCAGCTGATGCGGGTGCTGGAGAACTGCCGCCTGAAGCACCTGCAGCGCTGGCTGGATACCTCCGCTAACTGGAGCCATCGCCTGTCGCCGGGCGAGCAACAGCGACTGGCGTTCGCCCGCGCCCTGTTGATTCGCCCGAGTATTCTGTTCCTCGACGAGGCCACCAGCGCGCTGGACGACGAAACCGAACAGTTGATGTACTGCCTGCTGGTGGATGAACTGCCGGACGTGACGCTGATCAGCGTGGCGCACCGCAACAGCGTGGCGAAGTACCACCAGACCTGCTGGCGCTTCAGCCGCTGCGAAGATCAACCGGCGCGCCTGGCGCTGAGCCCGCTGCCGGTATAACCCGCAGAGCCGGGCGCTACCGCGCCCGGCGTTCGTTCAGATGCCGTCGGTCTGCACGTCTTCGCATTTCATCCGGCGGCGCTCATGCCACAGGCTGGTCAGGCCGCGTTTGCCGCACGCCAGCGCCACCTCGCGAAACTCATCCAGGCTCAACCCGTCGCGCTCCAGCATCATTTCCGCCGCCAGCTGCATATTGACCCCGGTCAGCACTTCGCAATCGCCCTGCGCATCGGCCAGTTCGCAGGCGCTGCGAAACGGCGAGCCGCCGAGCATGTCGGTGAGAAACACCACGCCGTCCGGCTGCGCCACCGCCGCCAGCGCCGAGCGCAAGGCGTCGTTGAGCTGCGCGGTGCTCATCTGTTCGGGAAAATCGACCGCCGCACAGTGCGGCTGCGGCCCCACCACCTGTTCCACCGCCTGCAACAGCCCGGTGGCGAAGCCGCCGTGGCCGGTAATCACAATGCCTGGCATAGCTCGCTCCTCACAAAATGCCGATAAATTTGCCCGCTACGCCGATCGCTACGGTGACGCCAATCAGCTTCACCGGCGAGAAACCGCGCTTCATCAGGAAGAAAATGAGCAGCGTGAAGCACAGCGGCAGCAAGTTGGGCATCAACTTGTCCAGCACGTCGGTCTGCAGCGCCACGCTGGCCTTGCCGGCATGCATCACCAGCGGCGTGGACAGGTGCACATACGAGGCCACCAGCGCACCGATCACCGTCATGCCGACGATCGACGCGGCGTGAGAAATGCGCCGGGTGTGGGTCTTCAACAGCGCCAGCGCGCTGGTGCCGGCCTGATAACCGTAGTGCGCCAGCCCGAAGCGCAGGCCAAAGTGGAACAGGTTGAACAGCAGCAGGAAGACGATCGGCCCGAACAGGCAGCCCTCCAGCGCCAGCGAAGCGCCTATCCCGGCGCAAATCGGCAGCAGCGTCAGCCAAAACAGCGCGTCGCCGATGCCGCCGAGCGGCCCCATCAGTGCCACTTTCACCGCGCGAATAGTGGAGATTTTCTCCTTGTTCTGCTCCATCGCCAGCACCAGGCCGGATAGGAAGGTAACGTCGAACGGGTGCACGTTGATAAATTCCATGTGCATCTTCATCGAGTTGGCCAGATCCTGCGGGTTGCGGTGGATCTTGCGCAGCCCGGGGATCAGCTGATACAGCCAGCCGCCGGCCTGCATACGTTCATAGTTGAACGAGGCCTGCAGCAGTAGCGAACGCCAGGCCATGCGGTTGATGTCGCCGCGCGTCAGCGCTTCGGCGGGCTGGCTGTCCAGATAGTCGTCCTGCTCCACCTGGCTGGTGGCCAGCGCCTGCGCCATGCGTTGCTCGGCCTTTTGCGCCAGCAGATCGTCGGAATCGTTAAATGCCATCTTCGGCGTCCTCCTGCGGAGCGGGCCGGGCCGTCGCCTCTGCCGCGCCGCGTTGCGTGTTGAAGAAGTCGATCAGGGCGATCGCCAGGGCGCCCAGCGCCACCGCCAGAATCGGCAGCTTGAGGAACGTGACCGAGATGAAGCCGAGAATAAAATAGGCCACGTAGGTTTTTTTCATCATCACCTTCATCAGCAGCGAGAAGCCGATCGCCGGCATCATGCCGCCCGCCACCGCCAGCCCGTCCAGCAACCAGCCCGGCGCCTTCTGCACCATGGCGCTGGCCGCATCGGCGCCGAAGTAAATCGGCAGGAATGCCACCACGAAATAGAAGATGAACAGGATGCTGATACCGAGGTAGTTCACCCGTTCGATGCCGCGCCAGTTCAGCGCTTTCACCATGCGATCGCAGCGGTGCATCATCGGCGAGAACAGCGTAAACAGCAGCGTGATGCAGCCCTGCACCGCAATCGAGAACGGCACCGCCACGCCGATCGCCACTTTAGGGTCGGCCTTGGTCAGAATGGCGAACGCGGTGCCGATCACCCCGCCGATCACCACGTTAGGCGGTTGGGCGCCCGCCAGCGGCACCATCCCCATCCACACCAGCTCCAGCGTACCGCCCACCAGCAAGCCGGTGTAGACGTCGCCCAAAATCAGCCCCACCAGCGGCCCCATCACCACCGGCCGGTGGAAGTGGGTCAGGCCGTCGAACAGGTCAACCCCCGCCAGCCCGGCCAACAGCGCAATCAATAACGCATCCGTCAACATGCTTTCCCCCTGGCTCAAAAGAGCAGTTTGCCGATCGCCTCGCCCGCCTCATCCGGCACCCGGCGTACCTCGCACTCCACGCCCAGCGCCGCCAGCGCGCGAAACGCGGCCACGTCGCCGTCGTCCAGCGACACCGTTTTGTGCACCTGCCGCTTCCCCTCGGCGAAGTGCATGTTGCCGACGTTGACGAAACGGATCGGCACCCCGCCGCGCACCAGCGTCAACACGTCCTGCGGCGTTTTGCACACCAGAAAAATCTTCTGCCGATCCGCCGCCTTGTGGATCACGTCGATGGTTTTCTGCAGCGTGAAATAGCGGGTCTGCACCCCTTCCGCCACCACCATGTCCATCAGGTTCTGTTGCACCGGATCGGCGGCGGCCTCGTCGTTGGCCACCACCACCAGGTTGGCGCCGAGGGTGTTGGTCCAGGTCACGCCCACCTGGCCGTGCACCAGGCGATTGTCGATGCGGGTCATTAAAATATTCGGCATGTCAGCGGCCCTCCGGGTAGCAGGCGGCGTGATAATCGTCGAGCACCTGCGTCACTTTATGCAGCACCCACTCCTGCGGATCGGCGCTTAACTCGCCGGCGTTCAGCGCCCGCGCCTGATCCGGCAGGTACTGGCTGAGCAGCGCCAGCGGCGCCGGGCTGCGGCGCAGGTTGTCCAGCAAACCGTCGACCGCCTGCTGCACCTGCGGCTGCGGCCAGTAATAACGCACCCGATCGCTCAGGCTGTAGTGGCGATCGAGATACTGTTGGTGCGGTGTGCCGTGGTAGTAGCGGCTCCACTGCTGCGGCTGCTCGCGCATCACCTGCTCCAGCGTGGCGCACAGCTGCGCCGACTGGCGTTCCCCCAGCCATTCACGCTCAATGCGATCGAGGGCGAACAGCGCTTCGCGCAGCGCGAAGGTCAGCGCCGGCCCCACCTTCAGGATGGCGAAGTGATCGCGTACCAGCTGACGGTAGGCCTGCGGCGGTTGGTAGTCCGTGGAATGCGCTTCATAGATCATGCCCGGCTGCCGTTCGATGAAATGGCTCAATGCGTCGGCGCGCTGCGGTTGGTAATGCTCAACGCTGTGGTGATCGAACTCGACGCCCGGCTGCACCACCAGCGCGATAGTTCGCTGCCAGGCATCGTTCAGCTCGGCCTTTTGCCAGGCGATGCGGTGCGTTTCCAGCGTTTGCGCCACCGCCTGCGGCGTGGTGACCTGCAGACCCGCCAGCGCCTCCTGCGCGCCGCCCGGCACCGGCACTTCGGTGCCGATCACATAAACCGGCGCTTCGCCGCCGCTCTGCGCCCAGGCCCGCTCCGCCACCGCGCACAGGCGCGCCGCACGCTCGGCGACCGTGGCATCCCCCAGAGGAGCGGGATCGCCGGCGCACGACATAGAACAATCGAGGTGAATTTTGCGAAAGCCGGCGCGAACGTAATCGTCGATCAAGGTTTCCGCCAGCGCCATCGCCTCCTGAGCCGGGCGATCTTGCCAGGCGTTGGGCCCCAGATGATCGCCGCCCAGCCACACGCGATCGCGCGTCAGGCCAACCTCATCCGCCAGGCGCCACAGCGCATCGCGGAACTGGGCCGCCGTTTGGCCGGTATAGCCGCCGAACTGATTGACCTGGTTGGACGTCGCCTCTACCAATACCGGCGTGCCGCGCGCTTTGGCCTGCCGCAGCGCGGCCTTCAGAACCCAGGGATGGGCGGAACAGACGGAAAAGATCCCGACCGGCATACCGGCCTTGTGCTGCTCGACAAGCTGTAACAACTGCTGCATGAAGCCCCCATGCAGGCGCTCTGCTACCGATCGGCGATGATGACCTCCACGCCCAACTCGGTTAACGCCCGCTCGTAATCGTCCGGAAGACGGCTGTCGGTGATCAGCCGATGGATTTGTCCGGCTTCGCGAATCATGCAAAAGCTCTTGCGACCGAATTTGCTGGCATCCGCCACCGCGATAATCTCGCGCGCCACCTCGCACATCACGCGATTGAGGTGCGCCTCACCGGGGTGAGGCGTGGTGATGCCGGCGCTCAGATCGAACCCGTCGACGCCCAAAAACAGCTTGTCGAAGCGGTACTGACGCAATTGCTGCTCGGCAGCCGGACCATAGAGCGAGTAAGAGTTGCGGCGTACGCTGCCCCCCAGCACCATGACTTCCACCCCGTCGTTTCCCGAAAGCTCGTAGGCAATGTTCAGCGCATTGGTCATCACTACCAGATCGCGCCGCCCCTTCAGGAACGGCACGATCTGCGCGGTGGTGGATCCGGAATCGAGGATCAGCGCATCGCCGTCGCGCACATAGCCGGCCGCCGCGTTGGCGATCAGCGTTTTGACGTCGCGATTCAACCGCCCTTTGTCCCGCAGCGGCCGATCGAAAGCGAATTGCTGATTGAGCATCGCGCCGCCGTAAGCGCGCAGCGCACACCCTTTTCGTTCCAGAAAGCGCAGATCGTTGCGGATCGTCACCGTGGATACCGCAAACTGTTTGCTGAGCTGCTCCACGCGCACGCTGCCGTGCTCGCATAACAGATCGATGATGTGTTCACGTCGCTTTGCGGTATTCACTGGCATGAGCTGCGGTCCTCAGGTTTCCGGCATCGCCGGGGAGAAGATGGCTTTCGCTCTACTGCGCTGGCATTACAGCAAAGCGAAAGCAATGAAATTGTGATCGGGCTTACAGCCCCGTTTTAGCAAAAAAACCGCCAAAAAACCTTTCGAATCGAAACGGATCGAAAAGCCAAAAAGCGGAAAGGGGGAAAAGTGAAATGCCATGACGGGCGCAAGCGCCGGGGAGTCACGGCGCCGGCGGCAAGGAAAGCGAAAGCGGCGCGTGGCGCGGCCCGCGCCATGACTTTTAGTTCACTCAGTGACCAGGATCACATAATGGCAATTATCCTGCGGCTGGCGGAGGTTAACCGCCGCCATCCTACCGGGCCATACCCTTGTCAGCGCGAGCCATCTTCCCTACACTTGCGATCGGATACCGTCGATTTGTCGGTACGTAAGCGTTAACGTCAATCAACGCATCACGCCATGCAGCACGGATTGACTGCATGCCCTGGTGCGAGGAACCCATGCCGCAACCCGCTTCATCCCCAGCGTCCACCGCGACCCCGCGTCGCCGGTTACACCGCCCTGTCCTGCTGATCGTCGGCATTATGCTGATCGCCGCCAACCTGCGCGCCGCCCTGACCAGCGTCGGCCCACTGTTGGAGCAGATCCAGCAACAGCTGGCGTTGTCCGCCACCGCCGCCGGCCTGATCAACTCGCTGCCGCTGATCTTGTTCGCCGTTCTCTCGCCGTTGACCCCGGCGCTGGCGAAGCGCATCGGTATCGAGCGCACCCTGGGCCTCGCCCTCGCGCTGCTGGTCTGCGGCATCGCGCTGCGTTCCCTGCCGCAAGACGCCATGCTCTGGCCGGGCAGCATCCTGATCGGCGCCGCCATTGCCTTCGCCAACGTGGTGCTGCCAACGTTGGTGAAAAGAGATTTCCCGCATCGCGCCGCCGCGATGATCGCCGCCTATGCGGCGGTGATGTCACTGGTTGCCGCCATCGCCTCCGGTCTGGCGGTACCGCTGGCTGCCCTGGCCGACCTCGGCTGGCGGTTCTCTTTGCTGTGCTGGGGCTTGCCCGCGCTGTTGGCGCTGCTGGTGTGGTTGCCACAGCTGCGGCGCTCCGCCATACCCGCCACCAAAGAGCCGCAACCGACGGAGCCACAGCGCTATCGTTCTCCCTGGGGCAGCGCGCTGGGTTGGCAAGTGGCGATGTTCATGGGGCTGCAATCGATCGCCTTCTACACCATCATCGGCTGGTTCAGCGCCTTTGCCGCCAGCCACGGCACCTCAGCTCAGCAGGCGGGTTTCGAGCTGTTCGTTTACCAGGTGGTGGCGATCGTCGCCAACTTTGTCATGGTGGTGATTTTGCCGCGCGCGCACGATCAGCGGGCAATCGCGCTGGGCAGCTCGCTGCTGATCTTTATCGGCGTCGGGGGATTATTGGTGCAACCCGCCAGTTCACTGGTGTGGCTGACGTTTGCCGGGTTGGGTGCGGGGAGTTCGCTGGTGCTGGCGCTGTCGTTTTTTGGATTGCGCAGTCAGCATCATCATCAGGCGACGCTGCTGTCGGGTATGGCGCAATCCGTCGGTTATCTGTTGGCGGCGCTGGGGCCCACCCTATTCGGCCTACTGCACGACCTGACGGAAGGTTGGCGTTTGCCGTTAATCGCCCTGCTGTGCCTGACCGTCTTGCAAATGCTGTTCGGTGCGCTGGCCGGCCGCCGCCGCGTGATCAGCTAACGCCGCTGCGCGATGGGGGCCGCGCCGGCTCAGAGTCGGTATCCTGCCACAAGTCTTCAATAAAGGCGCGCTGCTCATCGCTCAGCACCCATGACGGCGGAATTTTGGACTGTGCGCGACGTTCAGCGCCCTCACGGTTTTTAGCCTGCTTTTTGTTCACGAATCGCCTTCCTGCTTAACCTGCTAATTCAGTAACCAGTAAATCACGGCGGCGGTGAACAGCCAGAACAGCCCGCTACCGATAAATACACACAGCCATGCTCTACGTTTGATATCTGATCCATCCTTGCTCACCACAGCGCCCTCAACCAATAGATTAAACCATTCAAATGGTGATTATCGATCTGTTTTAACGATCGATAAAGTCGTTTTTTCCTATGGAAATTAAAAAAACAGCTGCTAGCCATAGACCTGCATCACCGCCTCAGTAAGAACGGCACCGTGGATATCACTGTTATCGGCAGGCGATAACTTGTATTGATAGGCGAACGAACGTGCAGTGTGCCACACCTTGCAAGGTCAAAATTAAACCACTGGTAAATAATTCAACTATCAATTATTTGACTGGCCGTAAGCCAAATCGGCAACAGACAGCGCTGAAGGCGGGGGAGAAAATGAAGCGACGTACTGGGATCATACGAAGAGAAGCACCGGCCCGTTTGGTTTCGCTCGGGCCGGCGTGAATTAACCGATTCTGCTGACGGAATCCCGGCTGGCGTGTTCGCGCTCGCTGCCGATCAGCTCACGTAAGTGACCTGAGCGCATCTCCAGCAACCGATCGGCGTGTTCGAAATAGTGATCGTCATGGCTGATGGCAAACACCGTTTTGCCCATCGCACGCAGTTCTGGCAACAGCTCGCGATAGAAAATACGCCGGAATTGCGGATCCTGATCCGCGGCCCATTCATCCAACAGCAAGATATCGCGCTGTTCCGCCACCGCCAGCAGCAAAGCCAGACGCTTGCGCTGCCCCTGCGACAGTTGCGGGTTGGTCACCCTGGTGCCGTCAAACTGCAGTTTGCTTTTCATATTCAACCGCTCGAGCCAGACGGCGACCAGATCCGCATCGGGTTCGCCGCCTTCCGGCCCTTGCAAGCGATCGAACTGATGAAAATCGGTGAAAATCGCCGAAAACAGTCGACGGTAGTCCGGCATATCCGCCGCGGTCTGTGCGACACCATCCAGAACGATGTGACCACTCACCGGCCGGTACAACCCGGTCAACAGCATCGCCAGCGTTGACTTGCCGCTGCCGTTGCCGCCGATCAGAAAGACCAGCTCACCACGCCGCAGCGTCAGATTGAGCGGCCCGACGGCAAAACCGGGCTGCTGTTCGGTATCTGCATAATGAAAAACCACGTCACGCAGCTCCAGCGTCTGCCAGGAACGGCTGACGGCGGCAGGAAACGCCGGTTGATACTCGGCCAGGCGCAGCGTCTTCAGCTTGTTAAAGGCCACTTCGGCGCTGACCAGCGTCGGAAACGCCCCGACCGCCTGCAGTAATGGCGTGCGCAGGAACAGCAGCGTCAGTGAATAGGTGGCGGCCACCGTCGAGTCCGCCCATCCCAGGCTGTTGGCCATAAAGAACACCAGCCCGATCGCCCCCAACATCATGATATTTGACCAGTTGAGCGCACTCAAATGGAAGGTATCGGCGCGAATGATATGGTGGCGATAAGCTTGCGCATCGGGCTGGTAGGCCTGTTCGTACAGCGCCTGCGCACGCTTGCGGTTTAACGCCAGTTCCTTGCGACCGTCAATCACCGACTCATAACGATGATAGAGACGCTCTTCTGACTCGCGCAAGCTGGCCATATGACGATAAACCCGTGATACCAGGCAGCCGCTGCCCACGACGGTCACCGCCACCCAGACTGCCGTGACCGCCAGCATTTTCGGCGATAGCCATCCCAGATAGGCCGCCGCCCCCAGGGTTAAAATCACCCCTTGCACCAGTTCAGGCAAGCGCACGAAGGCGACGGTAATATTGCGGATATCGCTGGACAGGCTGGCCAACAACGAGGCGCTGCCCAACTGTTCAAGGCGTTCAATATCGGTATCTAAAATACGCTTCACCAGTTGCCCACGCAGGCGATAGACGAAGTAGTGGCCCAATGTCGTCAGCGCCAATTGCGAGCCCAGCGTGACCGCCATCAGCAATGCCAGCAGGGCGAGAAACATCGGCAGCACGGCCAATGCATCGCCGCCGGCCTCCATCAGGTATTGATTGATAAATGCAATGATACCGATACCTAAGCCGGCGCTGGCCAGGGTCAGCGCCATGACAGCCAGAAATGGCCAACGGTACTGGTGATAAACCACCCGTAGCAGTTCCATGAAAAAACCTCTGAAGTCGCGTTCTGGCAGGCATTGTAAGCGGCGGGAGAATGAGATCAAGACGAATTCTCATTGTTGACGAGGCCTCTGATTTCGCCGTCGAGGGCATTTTGATGATTGCTTATTGAAACAAGCGACTTACACTGACGCCTCTATCCGCTGAAGGGAACAGCCGATTATGCTCGCCACTCACGAATACGCCAACGACCTGATTCTGTTCGCCCTGATTGTCGACTGCGGCTCGTTCAGCAAGGCCGCGGAGAGCGCCGGCATCACCAGTTCGGTGGTCAGTAAACGCATCGGGCGGCTGGAAAAATCGCTGGGTGCCCGGCTGTTGTACCGCACCACCCGCAGCCTGACGCTGACCGAAAGCGGCCAGGCGCTCTACCAACAGGCCAAAGAGATCGGCACCAAAGTGCAGGAAGCGCTGTACGCCGTCAGCGAAAAGAGCGAAGAATTAACCGGTACCATCCGCATGTCGGTGCCGACCATTTCGGGCGAGCTGCTGCTGAGTGAAAGCGTGGCGGAATTTTGCGCTCTGCACCCCAACCTGAAAGTCGAGATGCGGCTGGAAAATCGCTTTGTCGATCTGGTAGAAGAAGGCATCGATCTGGCGATCCGCACCGGCACCATGCCGGATTCGAGCCTGATTGCCCGGCCGATCTTCGATTCCCGCTGGGTGATCGTCTGCTCGCCGGGGTACCTGGAAAGCCACCCGGAACCGCGCAGCGCCGAAGACCTGCTCGACCACAACTGCCTGACCTACACCTACCAGGAGAGCGGCACCGCCAACTGGCTGATGAAACGGCCGGGGCGCAACGAAATCTACGAGCTGCAGGTTAACGGCAACCTGTCGGCCAACAATGCGCGGGCGATCCGCAAAGCGGTGATCGGTGGCCATGGCATCGCCATGGTGCCGCGCTGCATGGTGTATGAAGATTTGCAAGACGGCAAACTGACGGAGATCCTGGCCGGCCACTGCGGCAAAGTCTTGGGCATTTATGCCGTCTATCCTTACACCCGCAATCTGCCGTTAAAAACCCGCCGGCTGATCGAACATATCATCGGTTCCTACCAAAATATCAGCCATTATTTTTGAGTTCCCTGCTCTGATTATTTCCCTGCGGCCGTAAAAAGCCGCGGGGATTACCGCATTTTTGGACATAATCTATTGAACATTACCGCTTAATTAATGTGAACCTGCGCATTCATCACACAAAAACACTTCTTATCAAACTGATTTTAAAGCAGTTAATCCACCCCCTTCGACCGGCGTTTTTTTCACCGCCGGCGCCGTTCGCCGATGTTAAAAAAATACCGCATGGCATCGTCGCCAACGTTGTGATTAGAATGAAAATGTTGCGCTAATTAACCTTTCAGCTACATGTCTCTGCCCATAAAAATAATAACCCTGAGGATCTTATGCCCCTGCTTTTCAGTATTGCGCCCATCATCCTGCTGATTTGGATGATGACCAAAAGGAATGGCGTGCCCTCTTACCTCGCCCTGCCGCTGACGGCCGCCGTGGTGTATGCCGTACAGCTCCTGTGGTTCGATGCCTCGCTGCGGCTGCTGCATGCCAATATCATCACCGCGCTGGTGTCGACGCTGACGCCGATCACTATCATCGCCGGCGCTATCCTGCTCAACAAACTGATGCAGGTAAGCGGCGCGGAAAACGTGGTGCGCCGCTGGCTGGAAACCATCAGCCCCAATCCCGTGGCCCAGCTGATGATTATCGGCTGGGCGTTCGCCTTTATGATTGAGGGCGCGAGCGGCTTCGGCACCCCCGCCGCCATCGCCGCGCCGATTCTGGTCGGGCTGGGCTTCAACCCGCTGCGCGTCGCCCTGCTGACGCTGGTGATGAACTCGGTGCCGGTCTCCTTCGGCGCCGTGGGCACCCCCACCTGGTTCGGCTTTGCCAATCTCGGCCTGTCGGACGCCAGCCTGCTGGAAATTGGCCGGCAGACCGCGCTGATCCACTTCGTCGCCGGCTTCGTCATTCCTCTGCTGGCGCTGCGCTTTCTCGTTTCCTGGCAGGATATTCGCCGCAATCTGCCGTTTATCCTGCTCAGCGTACTGAGCTGCACCGTGCCCTATCTGCTGCTGGCTCAGGTGAACTATGAATTCCCGGCACTGGTCGGCGGCGCGATCGGCCTGGCGCTGTCGGTGCTGCTGGCGCGCGGCGGCATCGGCCTTGCCCGCAGCGGCAAACCGATGAGCGCCGGACAGGCGGTGCCGTTCTTGCAGGTGGTCAAGGCCATGACCCCGACTCTGCTGCTGATTGCTATTCTGATAGTGACGCGCGTCCATCAGCTGGGCCTTAAAGCGCTGCTCAACAACACCGCACTGCTGTGGCAGGAAAACCTCGGTTGGCTCGGAGAGCTGCGCATCAGCCGGGCGCTGATCCTCGAACTGCAGCAGGTGCTGGGCACCGCCGCCGCCGCCGGCTACAAAACGCTGTATGTCCCGGCGCTGATCCCGTTCCTGTTGGTGGTGGTGCTGTGTATCCCGCTGTTCCGTCTGAATGGCGGCCAGGTGCGGCAAATGTTCAGCGAAACCGGCGGGCGCATCGCGCGGCCCTTTATCGCCCTGTTCGGCGCGCTGGTGATGGTCAACCTGATGATGCAGGGCGACGACAATGCGCCGGTGATCCTGATCGGTAAAGCGCTGGCGGCGCTGACCGGTGAGAGTTGGCTGCTGTTCTCGTCGTTCCTCGGCGCGCTGGGATCGTTCTTCTCCGGTTCCAATACCGTCTCGAACCTGACGTTCGGCGGCATTCAGCAGTCGATCGCCCAAAGCAGCGACCTTGACGTCAATCTGACGCTGGCCTTGCAGTCCGTCGGCGGCGCCATGGGCAACATGGTGTGCCTGAACAACATTATCGCCGTCTGTTCGATCCTCGGGATCGGTAACGCCGAAGGCAAAATCATCAGAAAGACCGTGCTGCCGATGCTGGCGTACGGCGGGATTGCGGCCGGTATGGCAGCGATCCTCACGCTCTGACTGAACACTCGTTATCGCAAGCAAGACAAGAAGGTAAACACTATGATCATCTCCGCGTCAACCGACTACCGGGCCGCCGCCCAGGCCAAACTGCCACCGTTTCTGTTTCACTACATCGACGGCGGGGCCTACGCGGAGCATACGCTGAAGCGCAATACCGCAGATCTGGCCGATATTGCCTTGCGCCAGCGCGTGCTGCGCAATATGTCCGAACTCAGTCTGGAGACCACGCTGTTCGGCGAGCAGTTGGCGATGCCGGTGGCGCTGGGGCCGGTGGGGTTGACCGGCATGTACGCCCGCCGCGGCGAAGTGCAGGCCGCGCGCGCCGCGGCCAAAAAAGGCATTCCGTTCACGCTGTCCACCGTGTCGGTCTGCCCGATCGAAGAGGTGGCGCCGGCAATCGATCGGCCGATGTGGTTCCAGCTCTACGTGCTGAAAGATCGCGGCTTTATGCGCAACGCACTGGAGCGCGCCAAGGCCGCCGGCGTGAAAACGCTGGTGTTTACCGTCGACATGCCGGTGCCGGGCGCCCGTTACCGTGACGCCCACTCGGGGATGAGCGGGCCTAACGCCGCCCTGCGCCGCGTGCTGCAGGCGTTTGCGCATCCGCAGTGGGCCTGGGATGTCGGCCTGCTCGGCAAGCCGCACGATCTGGGCAACGTCTCGGCCTACCGCGGCAAACCCACCAGCCTGGAAGACTACATCGGCTGGCTGGGCGCCAACTTCGATCCGTCGATTTCCTGGAAAGATCTGGAGTGGATCCGCGAATTCTGGGACGGCCCGATGATCATCAAAGGCATTCTGGATCCGGAAGACGCCAAAGACGCGGTGCGCTTCGGCGCCGACGGCATCATCGTCTCGAACCACGGTGGCCGCCAGCTGGACGGCGTGCTGTCGAGCGCGCGAGCCATGCCGGCGATCGCCGACGCGGTGAAAGGCGACATTACCCTGTTGGCCGACTCCGGCATCCGCAGCGGCCTGGACGTGGTGCGCATGATCGCGCTGGGCGCCGACACCGTGCTGCTGGGGCGCGCCTTCGTCTATGCGCTGGCGGCGGCCGGCGAAGCCGGGGTGGCTAACTTGCTGGATCTGATCGACAAGGAAATGCGCGTCGCCATGACGCTCACCGGCGCGAAAACCATCGCGGAGATCAACGCCGGATCGCTGGTCAGAAACGCCTGAATCAAAGCGGCTGCACGCCTTCCGGGTAGGCGTTGTAGCTCATCTTGCTGATGAAGGCCCCGGCCGGTGACACCAACACCCGGCCGGCGGCGTCCAGCCCGAGGAAAGTGCCGGTACAGCGCCCGGAAATAAAGTCGAAGAAGAACACCGAGCACACCGGGATAATCTTTTCCCGGAAGGTGAACAGGAACATCTCGTCCTCAAACTTGTAGTAGGTGGCATAGTCCATATCGCCGTGGCCGAATTGCTCGCCGCGCAGGTTTTGCCAGGCATAGCGCTCGGTGTTGACGTAGAAGTGTTCGTAATAGTGGTTGGGGCTGTAGACGTTCAGCGTACGATGGCCGATCAGCTCGCGGGTCAGATGCGGCGCGACGCCACTCGGCGTGACGCCGACAATCCGGCCGACGTGGAAGCTTTGCTTGAGGCGCGAGCCCTTTTCCACGGTCTGTTCCGGCAACAGCGTGCTGCGCACCAGCAACGCCCGGCCGCTGTCACGATTGAGTACCAGCGTCAGGCACTCGTTGCCCGGCGACTGCAGCGGAATATTGAAGAAATAACGCGCGGCGGAGGTTTGCACCTCTTCGTAAGCGTCCTCGCCGCTCTCCCCACCCCAGGCCCACAGTACCCGCTGCCGATCGGCACTGAAACGCAGCGTGACTTCCCCGTCGTTGTCAAAGGCGATCTGCAGCGTTTTACCCCGCCAGTCCTGGGTGCCCGGTAGGCGGTTAGTGTCGATACCGCGCGCGAAATCGTCGTAATTCTTCCAGTCCGGCTCGGCATTTTGATTCAGTACGGATTGTTCAGCTGACATCTTCGCTCTCCTTGATTGAATGGGATGAAAACCGCCTCAAACGTCGGCGACGCCCGCCGGTTTCACCGCTCTGCGGCTCACCACCGCGGGGGCGGTTTCATCGAGAAAACAACTCAATACGCCGGCACACACGGCGCCGGCCGCCGCCAGCCACATCACGCTGACCAGCCCGTAGCGATCGGCGATCAGCCCGGCGATAAACGGCGCCAGACAGCCGCCAATCACCTCGCCAATCCCCATCACCAGCCCCAGCGCGGTCGCGATGCGGGCCGGCGACACCGTTTCAGACGGGATGGTGGCCATAAACAGCGTGAAGCAACCAAGGCCGGTATAAGACAGGAACACCAGTACGCCCAGCAGCCACGGGTTAACGACGTAGCTCAGGAACAGCGGGCAGCATACCGCCAGCAGCGAAAAGAAGATCAGCGTCGGCTTGCGGCCGAGGCGATCGGAGATCGCCGGCACCGCCACGCCCCAGAACACCCAGGCAGCGCCGATGGCGCTCATGATGCCGCCCATCGTGCCTTCACCGAAGCCACGGTCGGTCACCAAAAAATTAGGGGTGAAGGTAATGATGATCATGAACCAGGTGACGAACACGCAGGAGATCAGAATGCACAGCGCCACGTTCTTGATTTTAAACAGCTCGCCGTAAGCGCCTTTGTTCGCCGCCTTGCCGGCCGCCGGCGCGGCGCTGAAAGCGGGGTCCTTCTTGCCGTTCACATAGCGATAGATCAGCCACGCCAGAATGATGCCCGGCACGGCGGTCAGATGAAACGCCATGCTCCAGCCCCATTTCTGTGCCAGATAGATGATCAGCGGCGGCGCGATAATGCCGCCCAGCAGCCCCGGCGCCGCCCCCTGGATCAGCCCCATGTTGAAGCCACGGCGCTGCGGCTGCGATTTTTCCACCATCAGCGATTGCGCGATCGGCAACACCGGCCCTTCGGCGATCCCCATCAGCGCGCGGAAGATCAATAACATGGCAAAACCGCTGACCAACCCCGACAGCGCGGAGAACAGCGAAAACACCAGGATCGACAGGATCAGCATCGGTTTACGGATATTAAAGCGATCGGCAATCGCCCCCAGCCCGGCGCCGGACAACGCCCAGGTCAATGCCAGCACCGCCGACAACGTACCAAGATGCACGTTGCTCAGCTTCAAATCGGCGGCAATCATCGGAAACAGAAAAGAGATGGTCAGACGATCGACGAATACGCAGCCGAAAACGAAAAACAAAATGATCAGCAATCGGTTCTCTTCGCTCAATCGCGAGCGCTGTCCTGGCGAATTATTCATAGCGTCATTAGTCCATAAGTTAACTTATGAATGGCGAGCGGCCATGGCATAAGTCGGTTAAGCGCTCGGCCAAGAGAGATAATGGCCATCGGTCACGACAACAACTCATTAACATATTAACGATATAAACTTATCTCAAGCTACGGGCATGTCAAACGGCCGTTGAAAACGGCGACGGAGAGGCGATTCAGGTATTTTTCACAGAACGCGAATGACATGAAAATAAATCAACATTATGTTTTTAATGATTTAAATAAAATTAACCGGCACTTTTTAATTTTATCTAAAAAGCCAAAGCACCGTGATTTATAAACAGGTTAATAAATAAAACTTAATTCCTTCTTATAAATGGACGACATTTCCCTTTTCATCGGCCGCATTGCCCCACCCGCTTTATTATTTGAATCCGTTTGCTTTATCACGGTTATGGCGCGAACGATTAACTCTATTGTGTTAATCAATAATCACGCCATGACATTATCAATGCTGAATAATAATAAAAGCGCAGGCCGTGACCGGAATCACAAACAGAACGCCCTTTAACGCCCTGTGAATGGGTTATTACCGGCGCGGCTAGCTTATGCCAACTCGATCCAACCCCGGATGAAAAAACGGCGGCATGATAAGCGGCAGGTAACCAGCAAGGAGATGAACATGACGACAGCACTGACAAAAGCCGGTTTCTGGCGCAAAACCGCCGACTCTTCATCGCTGCGTGAGCCACGAGTGCTGATTCGGGTCTACGTTGGCGAAGGCGAAATCGATCGCGCCATCGCGTTTTACGAGCAGCTGCACGGCGTAACGGCGGACATGCGCTTCGATTTTCCCGAGCATCGGTTGGTACTGGCGGCGGTGGGACCGTTTCTGATCCTGGAAGGGGCGGAAGAGCAGTTGCGCCCTTTCCGCAGCACTGTCGGCACGCTGCTGGTCGATGACATTTATCCCTACCACCAGCGGCTGCTGGCCGCCGGGGCCGAGATCTTCTTCGGCCCGGTGGAGGTGCCCACCGGCGCCTGTTTCAATGCGCGCCTGCCGGACGGCACGACTGTCGAGTACGTGCATCACCGGCCGCGCGCAGACGAATAAACCGCCTCAGGGCAGCACCGGCTTCATGGCGTAACGACACAGATCCTTGCGCAGGCTGACCATGTACAGCACGATCACCGCCGAGAACGGCAGGCCGCAGAGCACCACCGCGGTCTGCATCGCGCTGAAACTGCCGGCGTACAGCAACCCGGCACACACCAACGTGGTGACCGCCGCCCAGAACACCCGCAGCCAGGCCGGCGCGTCATCATGGGCGGAACCGCCCTGGCAGGAGAGGTTCGCTATCATCAGCGTGCCGGAATCGACCGGCGTCAGGAACAGCACGAAACTGATCACCACCACGAAACCGGCAGTCAGTTGGGTATAGGGCAGGTATTCGAACAGCTTGAACACCGCCATCGGCGGATCGCTTTGCGCCACCTGTCCCAGGATCGCCTGCCCGCCTTCCAGCACCAGACTGATGGCGGTATTGCCGAAGATCGACAGCCACGCCAGCGTGAAACCCAGTGGGATCAGCAGCACGCCGAAAATCAGTTCGCGAATGGTGCGCCCTTTGGAAATGCGCGCGATAAACAGCCCGACGAACGGCGCCCACGCCACCCACCAGGCCCAGTAGAACAGCGTCCAGGCGCCCTGCCACTGGCGCGCCTTGCCGTACAGATACATATCGAAGCTGCGGCTGACCAGCGAGGTCAGATAATCGCCGAGGTTTTGCAACATGCCGTTCAGCAGATTCAGCGTCGGCCCGGCCAGAAACACGAACAGCAGCAGCAGGCACAGGAAGCCGACGTTGATGTTCGACAACATGGCGATGCCCTTCTCGACGCCGGTGACCGCCGCCAGCGTGGCCACCACCATCATCACCACGATCAGCGCCAGCAGCACGCCGGTGCTTTGCGGAATATCGAACAGATAAAACAGCCCCGAGTTCACCAGCAGCGCGCCGATCCCCAGGTTGGTTACCATCGAGATCACCGTCACCAGAATGCCGAAACTGTCCACCAGATGACCAACCCCGCCGTGGATGCGTTCACCGAAGATCGGGTATAACGCAGAGCGCAGCGCCAACGGCAGGCCGCGGCAATAGGCGAAATAGGCCAGCGCGGTGGCGATCAGCGCATACAGCGCCCAGCCGTGCAGCCCCCAGTGCAAAAAGGTCAACGCCATCGCCTGTCGCGCCGCCTGCACGGTGCCGCCGCTGCCTTCCGGTGGCGACAGGAAGTGATCCAGCGGTTCATAAGCGCCGTAGTACACCAGCGCAATGCCGATACCCGACGAGAACAGCATCGCCACCCACGAGGGATAGCTGAACTGCGGCGGCTCGTCATCCTGGCTGAGGCGAATATGGCCGAAGCGCGACAGCGCCAGCCAGAAGACGAATGCCATACAGACGACCATCAACAGCATGTAGTACCAACCGAACACGTCGGCGACCCAGCTTTGTGCGGCGTTCAGCCACAGTTTGCTGGCGGAGGGAAACAGCACGACCAGCGATCCCAATAGCAGGATCACCGCCGCCGAGCCGAAAAATACCGGAGCATTCAATCTGACAGGTTCTTCGTCAAGCGATGGAGGAGTTTTTGTTGTCATTGGCAGGCTTCCATGGTGCGAAAGACAGACGATTTCAATGCAACTTTCAGTTAACATTTTATCGTCATTTATTTGACATTTTTGCAGCATATAGAGTATTGATTGACCGTTCAATCAATCAAATCCAAAGTGTGATTGGCCTATCAGTTGGGGAAAATATGTACCGCAGAGATATTCCGGAACAGCGTAAGGAGCAGCTGATTAACGCCGCCTTCGAGACCATTAACGTTGTCGGGCTGGCCGGCGTCACCCTGTCTCAGGTGGCGAAAGAAGCCGGGCTGTCGACCGGCATCGTCAGCCACTATTTTGGCGATAAAGAGGGGTTGCTGAGCGCCACCATGCGCAAAATTCTGCGCGATCTGCGCGACGCGGTGGCCGAATGCCGCGCGCAGGCGGCGAGCGACAGCCAGTCACAGCTGTTCGCCATTATCCAGGGCAACTTCCACTCCAGCCAAACCAACGCCGTGTCCATGCGCGCCTGGCTCGACTTCTGGGCCGCCAGCATGCACCAGCCGGTGCTGCGCCGCCTGCAGCGCGCCAACGATCGGCGGCTCTATTCCAATATTTGCTATCAGTTTCGCCGCGAGCTGCCGTTACGCCAGGCGCGTGATGCCGCACGTGGGCTGGCGGCAATGATCGATGGACTTTGGCTACGCGGTAGCCTGGCCGGTGATGAGACCGACCTGAAGCAGGACTGCCGCATCGCCTGCGACTACGTGGCACAGCGGCTCAATGCCGCGCAGCCGCTGGGGTGAACGCCCTCGTCAGCGCGATTCCTGCTCTTCGCTGTACTGGGTTTGCCACATCGCGGCGTAGCGGCCGTTCGCGGCCAGCAGCGCCTCGTGCCCCCCGCGCTCGACGATCTCCCCCGCCTCCAGCACGATGATCTCATCGGCGTCCACCACGGTGGAGAGCCGGTGGGCGATCACCAGCGTGGTGTGGTTGCGGCTCACCTCGCGCAGGTGCCCCTGGATTTCGCGTTCGGTCTGGGTATCCAGCGCGCTGGTCGCCTCGTCGAACACCAGGATGGCCGGATTTTTCAGAATGGTGCGCGCGATCGCCACCCGCTGCTTTTCACCGCCCGACAGCTTCAGACCGCGCTCGCCGACCCGGGTGTCGTAACCGTCTGGCAGACCGACGATAAAATCATGGATATGCGCCAGCCGCGCCGCCCGCTCGATTTCTTCATCGCTGGAGCCGGTCTTGCCGTAGCCGATGTTGTAGCGCAGCGTATCGTTGAACAGCACCGTATCCTGCGGCACGATGCCGATCGCCTGCCGCAGGCTGGCCTGGGTCAGTTGGCGAATGTCCTGGCCATCGAGGGTAATGGCGCCGCTCTGCACGTCGTAGAAGCGGAACAGCAGCCGCGACAGCGTGGACTTGCCCGCGCCGGAGGCGCCGACCACCGCCACCGTGTGGCCCGCCGGAATGGTAAAACTCACCTGCTTGAGGATCGGCCGGCGCGTGTCGTAACCGAAGCTGACCGCATCGAACCGCACTTCGCCGCGATCGAGGCGCAGCGGCTGCGCATCCGGGCTATCGACGATTTCACGCTTTTCCTGCAGCAGATCGAACATGTTCTCCATGTCGATCAGCGCCTGGCGCACCTCGGAATAAATAAAGCCGAAGAAGTTCAGCGGCTGATACAGCTGCAGCAGATAGGCGTTGACCAGCACGAAGTCGCCGACCGTCATCGTCCCCTGCGTAATACCCTGCGCCGCCATGGCCATCATCACGATCAGCCCGATCGAAATAATGGCAGTTTGCCCCAGGTTGATCGCCGTAAAACTGAATTGGTTCTTGATGGCGGCGTATTCGTACAGCCGGCGCGACAGGTCGAAACGCTCTGCCTCGAACTCTTCATTGCCGAAGTACTTCACGGTCTCATAGTTCAGCAGGCTGTCGATGGATTTGCTGTTGGCATCGGCGTTGGCCTTGTTGAGCTCGCGGCGAAAGCGGGTGCGCCAGCTGACCGCCAGCACGGTAAACAGGATGTAGCAGCCGACCGTCGTCAGGATCGCCAGCGCGAACCAGCCGTTCAGCATATGCCACATGATCGCCGTGACCAGCGAGAGTTCGAACAGGATCGGCACGATGGAGAACAGCAAGCGCGACAGCACCGTGGCCACCGCCTGGGTGCCGCGCTCGATGGACAACGACAGCCCGCCGGTCTGGCGCTCCAGATGGAAGCGCAGGCTCAGCGCATGCAGCTGGCGAAACACCCGCACGCCCAGCAGGCGCGTGGCATTCTGGCTGACGTGAATGAACATCACGTTGCGCAGCTCCTCAAACAGCGCGCCGCCCACCCGCGCCACGCCGTAGGCGACGATCAGCCCCAGCGGCACCGCCAGCATTTTCGCCGTCTCGCCGCTCAGCGCATCGACCATCGCTTTGTAGGCCAGCGGCACCAGCGTGGTGCTGACCTTGGCCGCCACCATGAATACGAAGGCCACCACCAGATACCCCCGCAGGCGCGGGTTGTCTTTCGGCCACAGGTAGGGCAGCAGGAATTTCAGCAAACGGGAACGATCCATCATGTAATATTCATCTTCTCGGTCGGGATCGCGGCGCACGGCCGCGCGGGGGTTATGAGTTTGGCCTGGCCGGCGGCGAACGCCGCCGCCATCCCGTTGTCCTGCGGCGGCAACTCAGCATCATCCGTCAGGAGAAGCGGCGGCGGCTCGGGCAAAGTTCAGGCATGGAGGAGACAATCACATGACCCAGACGTATGCAAAGCGCTTTGCGCAGGTCTTTGACTATATCGACCGCCACCTGGACGAGGCGCTCACCGTCGAAAAACTGAGCGAAGTGGCCCACTTTTCGCGCTTTCATTTTCAACGCCAGTTTAGCGCGTATTGCGGCATCTCGGTGTGGCGTTATATCCAATGGATGAGGCTCAAACGCGCCTCGTACCGCCTGGCGTATAACCCACTGGAGCCGGTGATTGACATCGCGCTGGACGCCGGTTTTCAAAACCCGGAGTCCTTCAGCCGCGCCTTCAAACAGGCGTTCAGCCAAACGCCAAGCCAGTTTCGCAAACGGCCGGCCTGGATCGATTGGCAGCAGCGCTTTCCCGAGCCGAAACACAAAAGGAAACAACCCATGAAGGTAGACATTGTCGACTTCCCGGCCACGCCGGTGGCGATGATCGAACATCGCGGCCCGTCCGCGCTGGTCAACGAAACCGCCGCGCGCTTTATCGAGTGGCGCAAAACCAGCGGCCTGTCGCCGGTCAGAAGCAGCCGCACTTTCGGCATCGCACCGCACGATCCGGCCACCACCGAAGCGCAGGACTTCCGCTTCTTCATTTGCGGCGAGGTCACGGCGCCGATCCCCGCGGACAACGCCTTTGGCGTGGTGAACAGCACGCTGCCGGCCGGGCGCTGCGCGCTGCTGCGCCATCACGGCTCGCTGGATGGGCTCTCGGAAAGTGCCCATTATCTGTACCGCGAGTGGTTGCCGGCCAGCGGCGAGGAGCTGCGCGATTTTCCGCTCTATTTCCACTACCACAACTTCGTGCACGAGGTGGCGGAATATGAACTGGTGACCGATCTTTACCTGCCGCTGAAGTAACTGACATCTGGCTCCGCAAGGAGCCAGATTGACGTTAACAGGACGGCGACGAACCTTGCGGCGGCAGATAACGCTGCGGATCGAGCGCGGTAGCGCGGTAGCGGATCTGGAAGTGCAGGAACACCGAATCGGTGCCGGTGCTGCCCATGGTGCCGATCTTCTGCCCCGCCTTCACATCCTGGCCGTTGCGCACCAGCGTGGTGTCGTTGTGCGCATAGGCGGTAATAAAGTCTTCGCCGTGCTTAATCATGATCAGGTTGCCGTAGCCGCGCAGCTGGTTGCCGACGTACACCACTTTGCCCTTGGCGGAAGCGTAGATCGGCTGGCCGCGTTTGCCGGCGATGTCGATGCCCTTGTTGCCGCCATCTGAATTGGAGTAGGCCTGCACGATCCGACCGCTGGTCGGCCAACGCCAACAGCGGGCTGCGCCCGGCGGCGGCGTTTGCTTGGCGATCGCGGCGGAAGACGCTTTACGGCGCGTGGCGGCGGTTTTGGTCGGCGCGCTGCCGCTCAGCCGCAGTTTCTGCCCCACTTCCAGGCTATAAGGCGGGCGTATCTTGTTGATTCTGGCCAGATCGCTGACTTCGCTGTCGGTGATCCAGGCGATGTAGTACAGCGTATCGCCCCGTTTGACGGTGTAGGACTTGCCGGTGTAGCTGCCCTTCGGCAGTTTATCGTAGTCGCGGTTGTAGGTGTTTTTACCCGAACACCCGGCCAACAACAGCCCCAATGTCAGACACACCGCGATGCGGCGCCACCCAGCCCATTTGCTTCCTGTGCTCAAATCCAGTCCTCAGTCGTCGTTTCGGTTCTGATACGCGTCAGCCGCACAGTGTAACATTTGCGCCGGGTCAGTCAAAAACCCCCAGACGGTCTATGCTAAACAGGTAAGGATGACTGATTAATTACCCAACGACGAAATGGAGTACTGTCATGTTGAACCTCGACCGCAATAATCTGCCCCTCCTGAGTGAAGAACTGCTCAAAAAGCAACGTACCACCCTGCTGATCATCGCCTTCCTGCTGCTGGCGGGCGGCATCCTGTGCCTGGTCAATCCTTTTGCCTCCGGCGCAGCGCTGAGCATCGTGGTCGGCATCCTGCTGCTGTTGAGCGGCGCCGGGCTGATTATCGCCATGATCGCTAACCGGGCGCAGAATACCTGGCCGATGATCGGCGGCATTTTGCTGGGCGTGGCCTACCTGATTATCGGCTATGTGTTCATCACCAGCCCGCTGGCGGGCATTCTGGCGCTGGCGGTGTACCTCGCCGTACTGTTCGCGCTCGGCGGCATCGCGCGCCTGGCAGCGGGCTACATGCGCCGCGGGCTGCCGGGCAACTGGCTGCAGTTCGTTATCGGCGTGCTCGACTTGATCATCGCCTGGATGCTGATCGGCTCAGGCCCGGCGGCGTCGGTCACGCTGGTGACGGCGATCGTCGGCATCGAGATGCTGGTCAGCTCCTTTGCGCTGTTCCAGGCGGCGAATCTGTTTAAACGCGCCTGACCCTACCCGCCCGCCGCCGCGGGCCCCATCGCTTTCGTTGTTTCCAGAAAAAACAAGGCGATACCCCCTCTGCTTGTCCGTGGTTATCTTCATCGGTAAGTGCCAATATAAGACGGAGACAAGGGAGCAAAAGCCGATGACCACCCATTCCAACCCGCTGAACTCACGGGAAGTTTGCCTGCAATTACGCCACTTCAATCAGGTAATCGGGCAACAATGTCGCAATATGGCGCGCCAAAAAGCCACCTGCCCGTGCTGCCTGGCGGACATTGCCACCGGCTGCGACGCCGGTATCAAACTGTGCGGGCAGCAGCTAGCCAAACCCAGCCCGCAAACCCCGTTATTCCAGCAGATCCGCAACTTGCTGCTCGATCTGCGCGCCGAAGCGAAAGGGGTTCGCAGAATCGAGACGCTTAATCGCACCAACAATGAAATATCCTGGCTGTTGCGCGAGCTGTATTTCGAGACGTTCTGACTCCGCCTTTGTCGGGGCCGCTAAAGCGCCAGGCTGTAGTAATGCTCTTCCTTTTCAATCTTGCCGGTGAAGCGAAAGCCGTAGGCGAGATACAGGCTTTTGGCGACGAGATTATGCTCATCAATCATTAACGTCACCTGCTCTACGCCGTGCAGCCTGAAATGCGCGAGTATCGCGGCGAAGCTCTCACGCCCCAACCCCTGCCCCATAAACTTATGGTCAAGCATATAGCGACACAGCTCAGCCTCATGCGGGTTATGCGGCCAGCGCTTGTACATGAAAAAACCGATGAGTTCGCCGTCGCGGTAGAGCGCGCGGGGCTGGCATTCCGGAAAAAACGCCGCCTCGGAAATGGAGATGGCGTTACAGCAAATAAACGCCTCAAACACGGTGCCAACACCGTCTTGATTCGACGTCAGTTCGCACACGTCAAACAGGTTGTCGCGGTTAATCTCGCGTATTTCAATCATAACGACATCTCGGTGGGGTAAGCGGGAGGAGTCTGCTTAAAAGCGACTGGCGGAAGGAATGGCAGCCGGCGCGATGTTAACCGGCAGCAGCGGTTTTCGGCAACACAAAATCAACCCGTCGATTCTTGGCCCGGCCCGTAGGCGTGTCGTTGGACGCCACCGGCTCAACCTCACCTTTTCCCTGCTCACTCAGGCGAGATTTCTCTACGCCATGTGCGATCAGCCAGGCAGCCACCGCACGCGCGCGTCGCAGCGACAGATCCTGATTATATTTATCGCTGCCCACCGCATCGGTATGCCCCTCGATCACCACCTTCCCTACCGGTTCGGCAGCGATAAATTGCGCTACCTGTTGCAGCGCAGGCTCCGCTTTAGCGGCAATCGCATCGCTGTCGAAGGCGAACAGCACATCGCTGCGCATCGATAACGTGACGGTATTTTTGCTGTTTCTGACGGAAATGTCGGCGGATTGTTTAGCCAGATCCGCGGCCTTACTTTGCAGATCAAGGACGCCGGCATTCAGCTCCGAGGGCAACCCCACCAAATCCAGCCGGGTAGCCTTGAGATCGAGTATCACCGGTTTCCCTACCGATACCGGCTCTCCGCCGTCAGCCCATGAACCGAATGACACCAGCCCAAGGGCTAGCACCCCGCCCACGCAGGCGGCTTTCCTGAGGCCGTTCATCGCTCAACGATCCGTAATGACTATCGGCCCGAGCGGCTCGACGTTGGCGATCGTCAGGTACACCTCCTTCACGTCAGGTGGAGGCGCGGGGAAGCTGCCAAACCAGGTGGCGACATAGGGAATGCCTGAGCTTGAGCTGAATGACACGCTGGGAGAAGTCAGTGGGACATTATTGCTATCGGTAAGCAGCAGGTATTTTTTATTACCCACCAGAAGATAGAAGGATTTCTCAAGACTGCTTTTATCCAAACTGCTATACAAGCCTTGTCCGTTAAGGTTGTCTTTCAACCCTTTGAAACGCACCTTGATGGTCAGGATTTCACCGTGGCGCACGGCCTCAGTCACTTGCGCTTCGGCCACGCCGCTGCTGACGATCCCGGTAGCCAACGGTGTCACGGGAGCATCCTCCGCGAACGCCATGCCGGGGAACATTATCGAAGCAAACAGACAGGAAATGACGAATTCTCTGACATGCTGCATGATCGGAGTCCTTATTCAGGGGGAATGGAAGATTGTTCTTTCAATAATCTGCCAATTCCGCTGCGGTCACTCTGTCCCGGAATTATAGTAAAGCCCCCCATATTCATGAGAGTTATCCCTGAAAGCGTAACCTTGGTCACGTTATGCTTCCGCATGAATTCTCATCCGTTAGCGCTTATTTTGCTGAATGACCTGCTTCATACCGGCATTCCCTTCTGCTCATCCTCTCTGCTGTTCACGCCACTTTACGACCGCCGTCACACCTCGCCACCGCCAAATTGCGTTGGTTATAGAGTCGTCTACAATTCAATCGAATTACCCCCTACAACATCAGAAATTATTATTATTAGAGGTGATTATGTTACAGAAACACGAAAACGTAATAAGTATGACTGTACTAAGCCCGCAAGCCACCCAACAACTGATGCCTTCGTTTTCCTCCTTGCCCCACACGCAACACGCCGACGGAAAATATCGCCTGCGCCGTTATTCGGTCGTCAAATACCTCAACCCCAACGTCGCCGAAGTGGGGCCGCGCACCTTCATGCAGTCCGATCAGATCAACCACTTCCAGGGCAACGTGGTGCGCCGCTTCGAGCCTATCGACAGCGCCGTACTGCAGAGCGCCGGCATGGCGGAGATGTGCAACCTGTTTGCAGAAAGCAACGAACTGCCGGAAGGCGCCGAGATAGAGATCCACCAGATGCGCGTGGTCGCCATCGAGAAAGACACCCAGGTGGCGCCGGAAGGTATTCACCAGGATGGCTTCGACCATATCGCCATGATCGCCATTCACCGGCACAACATCGTCGGCGGTGAAATCATGCTGTACGACGACAGCCACCACGATCCCTTCTTTAAAAAAGCGCTGGCGGACGGTGAAGCCGTGCTGCTGGCGGACAGCAAACTGTGGCACAACGCTACGCCGATCAACGCCGTAAGCCCAGCTGAAGAGGGCCATTTGGATCTCTTCGTCCTCACCGCACGGGGAGAGAAAGCATGACCTTTACGCCCGAGCTCGCCCGACGCCAGTTCAGCGCCCTGTCCCAGCACATCGACGGCAAACCGGCGATCTTTTTCGACGGCCCCGGCGGTGCACAGGTTTCACGGGGCGTGCTGGAAAAAATGACCGACTATCTGGGGAAATACAATGCCAACCTGGGCGGCCACTACTTCTCCAGCCGGGTCACCGGCGAGGTGATGGGCCAGGCGCGAGAATCGGTGCGCGCCTTGTTAAATGCGCCTTCGCCCGACAACATCGTCTTCGGCATGAATATGACCACGCTGACCTTTCATCTCAGCCGCATCATCAGCCGCGACTGGCGGGCCGGCGATGAGGTCATCGTCACCGCGCTCGATCACTACGCCAACGTCTCCAGCTGGCAGCAGGCCGCCGCCGACAAAGGGGCCGTGGTGCATCAGATACCGCTGGAGAGCGCCGACTGCGCATTGGACGCCGCGAAAGTGTGTGAGCGCATCAACGCCAACACCCGCCTGGTGGCGGTCAGCTACGCCTCCAACGTCACCGGCAGCATCGTCGATATCAAAACCATCGTCGAAGCCGCGCATCGGGTCGGCGCGCAGGTGTATGTCGACGCCGTGCACTATGCGCCGCACAACCTGATCGACGTACAGGCGTTAGGATGTGACTTCCTGGTGTGCTCCGCCTACAAGTTCTTTGGCCCGCACGTCGGCATGGCCTACCTCGCACCGCAGTGGCTGCAACGCCTGCGGCCTTACAAGGTCGAGCCGGCCACCGATGTCGGCCCCGGCCGTTTCGAGACCGGCACGCAGAGCTTCGAAGCGCTGGCCGGCGTCGCGGCCGCGATCGACTATCTGGCGCAGTGGGGAACACCCGATGCGCCGTTAAGGCAGCGTTTGCAGGAGAGCTTCGCCGCCTACCATCGGCATGAAGAGGCGCTGTGCCGCCACTTTTTGCAACGGCTGCAGCACCTCGACGGCGTGCGACTCTACGGCCATTCACAGGCAGACAGCGCGCGCCGCACGCCAACCTTCGCCCTGACCTTCAGCGGCCAGACGCCTGACGCGATCGCCCGCCGCCTGGGGCAGCACAACATCTGCGCCAGCAGCGGGCATTTCTATGCGCTGGGTCTGATTCAGCAGTTGGGGTTACAGGACGGCGGCGTGCTGCGCATCGGCATGATGCACTACAACACCCAGGGCGAAATAGACGCGCTGTTTAAGGTGATCGCCGAAGATATACTCAGTTAACTCGCCACATCGGCCCGCTCACCTTATTGAGCGGGCCATCGCGGCACGCTGGGGGTAGAATTAAGGGGATTTTATTTTAGAAATGGATTTTTACTTTGCGAAAATATGCAGTTATCGCCGCCGCGTTGATGATGTCTTCCTGCGCCACGCCGGAGAAATGGGAAGCGCAAACGGCAACCCCAACGCCCCTTGAAGCGGCCAGAACAAGCTGCCAGCAGGCAGCCGAACAGCGCTATCCCGTGAATCTGTCTTTACGCGCCAGCTCACCGACCTTCTCCTCCATGACGATCAACGGCACAGAGATCCCCAATACCGGTGGCGGCGCCTTTCCCTCGGACAGCAATGAAATGCGCAGAACAGAACACGTTAATGCCTGCATGAAATTGGAAGGATGGGAAAATAAAAATAAGGTGACGGGGTTATTGGCATTTTTATTTAACTAACGGCAACACGGAATAGCTCGGAATTACCGCGCTCAGGCAGCGGTAATTCCGCCCTATTGACCGGCACCGACAGCCTGACTATTTTGCTACGATATAACAGGTTACACCTCTCCTCCATTCAGGGCGATAATCAAACAAATGGAATAAATCAATTTATGAGTGAGAAAGACACCCCCCTAAAAAAGCCGCAGAGCCATATCAACAAAGCGGTATTCTTTACCTCTGCAGTCCTCATTTTTCTTCTGGTCGCGTTCGCCGCCTTTTTCCCCGACGTCGCTGACAAGAACTTCAAGCTTCTACAGCAACAAATTTTCACCAACGCCAGCTGGTTTTATATTTTGGCCGTGGCGCTGATTTTGCTCAGCGTGACGTTTCTGGGGCTTTCCCGCTACGGCGACATCAAACTTGGCCCCGATCATGCGCAACCCGATTTTCGCTACCACTCATGGTTTGCCATGCTGTTTTCAGCGGGAATGGGCATCGGCCTGATGTTCTTCGGCGTGGCTGAGCCGGTGATGCACTACCTCTCGCCGCCGGTCGGCACGCCCGAAAGCGTCGAGGCGGCCAAACAGGCCATGCGCCTGACCTTTTTCCACTGGGGGCTGCACGCCTGGGCGATCTACGCCATCGTGGCGTTGATTCTGGCCTTCTTCAGCTATCGGCATGGCCTGCCGTTGACTCTGCGCTCTGCGCTTTATCCGATCATCGGCGACCGCATTTATGGCCCTATCGGACATGCCGTCGATATCTTCGCCGTCATCGGCACCGTGTTCGGGGTCGCAACCTCGCTGGGTTATGGCGTGTTGCAGGTCAACGCCGGGCTTAACCACCTGTTTGGCGTGCCGATCAACGAAACCGTTCAGGTGATCTTGATCGTGGTGATTACCGGGCTGGCCACCATTTCCGTGGTTTCAGGGCTGGAGAAAGGCATACGCTTTCTGTCAGAGTTGAATCTTGGCCTGGCGCTGTTGCTCCTGGCTTTGGTCTTGCTGTTGGGGCCAACCGTCCTGCTGTTGAAATCCTTTGTGGAAAATACCGGCGGCTATCTGTCCGAGCTGGTCAGCAAAACGTTCAACCTGTATGCCTATGAGCCAAAATCCAGCAACTGGTTAGGCGGATGGACGCTGCTCTACTGGGGGTGGTGGCTCTCCTGGTCGCCTTTTGTCGGTATGTTCATCGCACGGGTTTCCCGCGGCCGAACCATCCGCGAATTTGTCACGGGCGTGCTGTTCGTCCCGGCCGGCTTCACCCTCATGTGGATGACGGTGTTCGGCAACAGCGCCATTTACCTGATCATGCAACAGGGCGCGACAGACCTCGCCACTACGGTACAGCAAGACGTGGCGTTGGCGTTGTTTAACTTCCTGGAGCATTTCCCGTTCTCCAGCGTGCTTTCGTTTATCGCCATGGCGATGGTGATCGTCTTTTTTGTCACGTCCGCCGATTCCGGCGCCATGGTCGTAGATACGCTGGCTTCGGGCGGCTCCAGCAACACGCCGGTTTGGCAACGCATTTTCTGGGCATCGCTGATGGGCATCGTCGCCATCGCCTTGCTGATCGCCGGGGGGCTCAGCGCGCTGCAAACCGTCACCATCGCCAGCGCATTGCCGTTCTCGGCCATCTTGCTGATATCCATTTACGGCTTGCTTAAAGCGCTGCGCCGCGACCTGACCAAGCGCGACAGCCAAAATATGGCCACCATCGCCCCCACCGCCGCCCGCAACCCCATTCCCTGGCAGCGCAGGCTGCGCAATATCGCCTATCTGCCAAAACGCTCGCTGGTTAAGCGCTTTATGGATGAGGTTATCCAACCGGCCATGACGCTGGTGCAGGAAGAGCTGAGTAAACAAAACACGCTCAGCAGCATCAACGCCACCGCGGAAGACCGCATTCGTTTCGAGGTCGATTTGGGCGATGAGCTTAACTTTATCTATGAAGTCAGACTGCGCGGCTACAGTTCGCCGACGTTCGCTCTGGCCGGGCTGGATAACGATGAACAGCAAGCCGAGCAGCACAAGTATTATCGCGCGGAGATCTACCTGAAAGAAGGCGGCCAGAACTACGATGTCATGGGCTGGAATCAGGAGCAGTTGATCAACGATATTCTCGACCAGTACGAAAAGCACCTGCATTTCTTGCATCTGGTGCGCTAAAGGCCGACATGCCGTCCCCAGGGGCGGCATTTTTTTGCCCTGCTTTCCTCACCACGGCGCTGATGATGCTGGTGGGTTGGCAGACAACCAGTGATAACGCTTACAGGGACAAAGGATTGGGTTGGGGTAATCTTTCTGAGAATCAGGATGTTTTCAGGAGGGAGCGCTGGAGCGGGTGAAGGGAATCGAACCCTCGTATGCAGCTTGGGAAGCTGCCGTTCTACCATTGAACTACACCCGCATCGGTGTGCGACAGGCATTATAACCGGTTATCGGCGGCGGGCAAGCGGAGATGGCGCGTAACTGTCGATGTTTTAAGCGGTTAAGTCCGGTGGGCGAAAAAAAACCGGCGCAGTTGCCTGCACCGGTGGTTTCACGCTAAGCGGAATTATTTCTGTGGGCGCATCGCCGGGAACAGAATCACGTCGCGGATGGTATGGCTGTTGGTGAACAGCATCACCATACGGTCGATACCGATGCCCAGACCGGCGGTCGGCGGCAGGCCGTGCTCCAGCGCGGTGACGTAGTCTTCGTCGTAGAACATCGCTTCGTCGTCGCCGGCGTCTTTGGCGTTCACCTGATCGGCAAAGCGCTGTGCCTGGTCTTCGGCGTCGTTCAGCTCGGAGAAGCCGTTGCCGATTTCACGGCCGCCGATGAAGAACTCGAAGCGGTCGGTGATTTCCGGGTTAACGTCGTTGCGGCGCGCCAGCGGCGACACTTCAGCCGGGTACTCGGTGATGAAGGTCGGCTGAATCAGATGGCTTTCCGCCACTTCTTCGAAGATCTCGGTCACGACGCGGCCCAGACCCCAGCTCTTCTCAACCTTGATGCCGATGGATTCGGCGATGGCCACCGCTTTGCCCATGTCGGCCAGGTCAGCCAGATCGGTTTCCGGACGGTATTTCTTGATCGCCTCGGTCATGGTCAGCTTCTCGAACGGCTTGCCGAAGTCGAACACTTCGTCGCCGTACTGTACCTGAGAGGTGCCCAGCACTTTCTCGGTCAGAGTGCGGAACAGGGTCTCGGTCAGCTCGATCAGGTCTTTGTAATCCGCGTAAGCCATGTAGAGTTCCATCATGGTGAACTCTGGGTTGTGACGCGGAGAAACGCCTTCGTTACGGAAGTTGCGGTTGATTTCGAACACGCGCTCAAAGCCGCCGACCACCAGACGCTTCAGATACAGTTCCGGCGCGATGCGCAGGTACATGTCGATATCCAGCGCATTGTGGTGCGTGATGAACGGACGCGCGGACGCACCGCCCGGGATCACCTGCATCATCGGGGTTTCGACTTCCATGAAGCCGCGTTCCACCATGAAGTTGCGAATAGCCGACATCACCTGAGAACGCACTTTGAAGGTGTTGCGCGATTCTTCGTTGGCGATCAGATCCAGGTAACGCTGGCGGTAACGGGTTTCCTGATCCGCCAGGCCGTGGAATTTGTCCGGCAGCGGGCGCAGCGCTTTGGTCAGCAGACGCAGCTCGGTGCAGTGGATCGACAGTTCGCCGGTCTTGGTTTTGAACAGCTTACCGCGCGCGCCGAGGATATCGCCCAGGTCCCACTTCTTGAACTGGTCGTTGTACACGCCTTCAGCCAGATCGTCGCGCGCGACGTACAGCTGAATGCGGCCGCCCACGTCCTGCAGCGTGACGAAGGATGCCTTGCCCATAATACGGCGGGTCATCATGCGGCCGGCGACGGTCACTTCTACGCCCAGCGCTTCCAGCTCTTCGTTGTCTTTATCGCCGTACGCGGCGTGCAGTTTGTCGGAGGTGGAGTCACGACGGAAGTCGTTCGGGAACGCAATGCCGTTCTCGCGCAGGCCGGCCAGTTTCTCGCGGCGGGACTGCAGTTCGTTATTGAGATCCAGCGCCTGATCGGCGCCCTGTACTTGTTGTTCAGACATTTCTATTCCTCATAACCCGGCTTTCAAACTTGCCTCAATGAATTTATCCAGGTCGCCATCCAGTACGGCCTGCGTATTACGCGTTTCGACGTTGGTGCGCAAATCCTTGATGCGGGAGTCATCCAGCACGTAAGAACGGATTTGGCTGCCCCAGCCGATGTCGGACTTGTTGTCTTCCATCGTCTGCTTATCAGCATTTTTCTTTTGCATCTCAAACTCGTACAGCTTGGCTCGCAGCTGTTTAAACGCTTGATCCTTGTTCTTATGCTGAGAACGATCGTTCTGGCACTGCACCACGATGTTGGTTGGCAGGTGAGTAATACGTACGGCGGATTCGGTTTTGTTGACGTGCTGACCGCCCGCACCGGAGGCGCGGTACACGTCGATACGCAGATCCGCCGGGTTGATTTCGATATCGATATCGTCGTCGACTTCCGGGTAGATGAACACCGAGCTGAACGAGGTGTGGCGACGGCCGCCGGAGTCGAACGGGCTCTTGCGCACCAGGCGGTGAACGCCGGTTTCAGTGCGCAACCAGCCGAACGCGTAGTCGCCGATGATCTTGATGGTGGCAGACTTCAGGCCCGCGACGTCGCCGTCGGACTCTTCGATCACTTCGGTCTTGAAGCCCTTGGCTTCGGCCCAGCGCAGATACATACGCAGCAGCATGCTGGCCCAGTCTTGCGCTTCGGTGCCGCCGGAGCCGGCTTGGATATCCAGGTAGCAGTCGGCGCTGTCGTATTCGCCGGAGAACATACGGCGGAATTCCAACTGATCCAGCTTGCTCATCAGTTGATCCAGCTCGGCGACCGCTTCGTTGAAGGTCTCTTCATCGTCGGCTTCCACCGCCAGTTCCAGCAGCCCGCCGACGTCTTCGCCGCCCTGCTCCAGCTGCTCGATGGTTTCAACGATGGCTTCCAGCGCGGCGCGCTCTTTGCCGAGCGCCTGTGCGCGCTCCGGCTCGTTCCACACGTCCGGCTGCTCCAGCTCGGCGTTGACTTCTTCTAGGCGTTCCTTCTTGGCATCATAGTCAAAGATACCCCCTAAGAACCGCAGTCCGCTCGGACAGGTCCTGAATTCGGTTTTTTACCGGGTTAATTTCAAACATGGTTTCGTTCTTTTACGTTGATGTCGTCGATGGCGGAATGCCATTGGAACCGCTAATTCTAACGGATCCGGGCGGCAGTTTATAGCGAGTTGGTCAGTTTTTGTGGCGATCGGGAAGGATGCGGGGGATTGGAGAGCCCAATCCCCGAATTGTGTTCAATTTCGCCTCAGCGCGGCCAAAGATGCTGGATCAGCAGCTGCACGTTGCGGTTACCGCGAAACTCGTTGACGTCGAGCTTGTAGGCCAGCTCGACCTCGCGCACGCTGCTGTCCGGCCACAGCGTGGTGTCCACGTTGAACGCGATACCGTCGAGCAGCGGGCCGCCGCCGAGCGGTTCCACCATCAGCTTCAGGTGTTTCTCGCCCACCAGCCGCTGCTGCAGAATGCGGAACTTGCCGTCGAAGGTCGGTTCCGGGAACGCCTGGCCCCACGGGCCGCCCTCGCGCAGCAGCTCCGCCGTCGTCAGCGACAGCTCCTGCATCGCCAGTTCGCCGTCGGACCAGATCACCCCTTCCAGCATCGCCGGATCGAGCCATTCCCCCACCAGCTCGCCGAAGCGCTGGCGGAACTCGTCGAACCTGGCCTCTTCCAGCGACAGCCCGGCCGCCATCGCGTGGCCGCCGAACTTCATCATCAGGCCGGGGTTCAGCATATCCAGCCGCTCCAGCGCGTCGCGCATGTGCAGACCGGGCACCGAACGGCCGGAGCCTTTCAGGATGCCGTCGCCCGCTGGCGCGAACGCGATCACCGGACGGTGGAAACGCTCTTTGATACGTGAAGCGAGGATGCCCACCACGCCCTGGTGCCATTCCGGGTGATACATCGCCAGCCCGTAAGGCAGCTCGGTGCTGGTACGCTCCAACTGGTCGCACAGCTGCAAGGCTTCCACCTGCATGCCCTGCTCTATCTCGCGCCGCGTCTGGTTCAGCGCGTCGAGATCGTTGGCCAGCATGCGCGCCTGCGCGATGTCGTCACTCAGCAGCAGCGCCACGCCGATCGACATATCGTCCAGCCTGCCGGCGGCGTTGAGACGCGGGCCGAGGGCAAAGCCGAGATCGTTGGCCGCCAGTTGGCGGGCATCGCGGTTGGCCACTTCAAGCAGCGCGCGGATGCCCGGTCGGCATTTGCCGGCGCGGATGCGGTTTAACCCCTGATACACCAGAATGCGGTTGTTGGCGTCCAACGGCACCACGTCGGCCACGGTGCCGAGCGCCACCAGATCCAGCAGTTCCGCCAGATTGGGCATCGCCAGCGCGCGCTGCTCGAACCAGCCGCTGTCCCGCAGCCGGGCGCGCAGCGCCAGCATCAGGTAGAACGCGACGCCCACCCCGGCCAGCGATTTGGACGGGAAACCGCAGCCGCGCAGATTAGGATTGACGATCGCTTCGGCCGCCGGCAGGGTCTCACCCGGCAGGTGGTGATCGGTCACCAACACCTGCATCCCCTTGGCGTGCGCCACATCGACGCCGGCATGGGAGGAGATGCCGTTATCGACGGTGACGATCAGCTCCGCGCCGCGCGCCGCCGCCTGCTCCACCACTTCGGGGCTCAGGCCGTAGCCGTCTTCAAAGCGGTTCGGCACCAGGTAGTCGACGGCTGCGCCGCCCATGCTGCGCAGCGCCAGCACCGTCAGCGCGGTGCTGGTAGCGCCGTCGGCGTCGAAATCGCCCACAACCATAATGCGGCGGCCGTCGGCCAGCGCCTGTTGCAGCAGGCTGACGGCGGCGTCGATGCCGTCCAATTGTTGCCAGGGCAGCATGCCCTTGACGCCGCGCTCCAGCTCCTGCTCACCCTGCACGCCGCGCAGGGCGTAAAGCCGACGCAGCAGCGGCGGCAAACTGGCGGGCAGATGCGTGTCGTCCGCCGCCGGCCGGCGGCGTAGTTGCGTTTTAATACTCACCGGCGATTAACCACCGGCTTTAGTGGCGGCCTGGTGCGCATCCAGCATGGCGGCCATCTCTTTCGGCCCCTGATAGCCCGGGATCATCATGCCGTTTTCCAGGATGATCGCCGGCGTGCCCTGAATGCCGAACTGCACGCCCAGCTCGTAATGCTTGCTGATGTCGGTTTTGCAGGTCGCCGGAGAAACGGCGTCGCCCTTCATGGCGGCGTCGAACGCCTTGGCCTTGTCGGCGGTGCACCAGATAGACTGCATGTCTTTTTCAGCCTGGGAAGCCAGCCCCTGGCGCGGGAATGCCAGGTAACGCACGGTAATGCCCAGATCGTTGTACTCTTTCATCTGCTGATGCAGTTTGTGGCAGTAACCGCAGGTGATGTCGGTGAACACGGTGATCACGTGTTTCTCTTTCGGCGCTTTGTAAACGATCATCTGATCTTTCAGCGCGTCCATCTTGCTGCCCAGCAGTTGGTTGGTCACGTTGACCGGCTCTTTGCCGCTGACGTCGAACAGCGGGCCCTGCAGGATGTGCCTGCCGTCTTCGGAGGCGTACAGTACGCCGCTGTCGGTCAGCACGGTTTTCAGGCCGTTGACCGGTGAAGGCTGCACGTCCGCCTGCTGGATGCCCAGGCTGGCGAGCGCTTTTTTGATCGCCGCGTCATCGGCATGGGCGGCGCCAGTCACCGAAGCCACCAGCAGAGAGAGCAGCATTAAACCTTTTTTCATTGTTCCAATCCTTTCGAACCCGCCGCTCAGGCGCGCGGGTGATGCTGTTGATGTAGCTGTTTCAGTCGTTCGGTCGCTACATGAGTATAAATTTGCGTGGTCGAGAGATCGCTGTGTCCTAACAACATCTGTACGACACGGAGATCGGCCCCATGGTTCAGCAAATGGGTGGCGAACGCGTGCCGCAACACGTGCGGCGACAGACGCTCGCTGTCGATGCCCGCAAGGATGGCATAGTGTTTGATGCGATGCCAGAACGTCTGTCGGGTCATTTGCTGGCAACGGGTGCTGGGGAACAGCACATCCAGCGTCTGGCCGTTGACCAGCCACGGGCGGCCGTGCTCCAGATAATTTTCGATCCAGTAGACCGCCTCTTCGCCCAGCGGCACCAGCCGCTCCTTGTTGCCCTTGCCGATCACCCGCACCACGCCCTGCCGCAGGCTGACGTCGCTGATACTCAGCCCCACCAGCTCGGAAACCCGCAGCCCGGTGGCGTACAACACTTCGAGCATCGCCTTGTCGCGCAGCTCCAGCGGCTGATCGACGCAGGGCGCCTGCAGCAGCGCATCGACCTGCGCCTCGCTCAGATCCTTCGGCAAACGCTGCGGCAGTTTGGGGGACGCCAGCTGCGCGGTGGGATCGTCGGCGCGCAGCTTTTCGCGGTACAGGTACTGAAACAGGCGGCGCATGGCGCTCAGCAAACGCGCGGAGCTGGTGGCCTTGTAGCCGCCCTCCACCCGCTCGGCGAGAAACGCCTGCAGATCCAACGCCTGCGCCTGCAGCAAGGCGGTGTTTTGCTGGCCAAGCCAGGTGCCCAGGGCCTGCAAATCCAGCCGGTAGGAGGCCAGCGTATTTTCCGCCAGATTGCGCTCAAGCCACAGCGCATCCAGGAATTGTTCAATCAGCGCATTGTCTTGCTGTTGCACGCGGTCCTCTCTTTGTTGCATTTCCACCCGCGCCATTATGCCTTAAGCCGATGCAAATCAGGTATACTCGCTGCAATTCTCTAAACAGCAACGTAACGGTTTACACATGAAGATTGGTCTGTTTTACGGCTCCAGCACCTGCTACACCGAGATGGCGGCAGAAAAAATCCGTGAGATTCTGGGTGAAGACCTGGTCGACCTGCACAACCTGAAAGACGTCTCTCCCAAGCTGATGGAGGACTATTCCATTCTGATCCTCGGCATCCCGACCTGGGATTTCGGCGAACTGCAGGAAGACTGGGAAGCGATCTGGCCGCAGCTGCCGGCGCTGGATCTGAAAGGCAAAATCGTCGCCATGTACGGCATGGGCGATCAGCTCGGTTACGGTGAGTGGTTCCTCGACGCGCTGGGCATGCTGCACGATCAGATCGCGCCGCTGGGCGTGCAGTTCGTCGGCTTCTGGCCGACCGACGGCTTCGAGTTCACCAGCCCCAAACCGCTGAGCGCCGACGGCAAACATTTCGTCGGCCTGGCGCTCGATGAGGTCAACCAATACGATCTGAGTGAAGAGCGCCTGCAGCAATGGTGCGAACAGATCCTGTTGGAGATGGAGCCGCTGCTGTAGCCGCTGTCGGGCGCTGAGCGCGCCCGATTCTCCTCACTTATTTCCACAGACGGAAGCGTGGCTCGTCTTCCCCAGCCGGCGTTTCCTTGGTCAACCGCGCCGGATCCGCCACCTGATACCAGTCCAACTTACGCGTCAACAGCATAATGCCCGCCAGAATGGCGAACAGCAGCCCCGCCCCCAACACCAACGCATTGTCCTCCGACTGCAACAGCAAATAGAGCACGCCGTACAACAGCAATAGGCTCGCGGCGAACAGCGCACCGCGCAGCTTGCCGCGCAGTACGGCGCTCAGATAGAAGCCGATCAGACCGCTGCAGGCGATACTGGCCGCCAGGTAAGCGAGAGCGAATCCCAGGTGTTCGGAGAAGGCCAGCAGAATCAGGTAGAACAACACCAGCGCCGCACCGACCAGCAGGTACTGAATCGGGTGCACCCGCAGCCCGGTCAGGGTTTCGAACAGGAAAAACGCCATAAACGTCAGCCCGATAAACAGCAGCGCGTATTTGACCGCGCGCTCGGTCAGTTGATAGTGATCGACCGGTTCGACCAGGCTGGCGCTGAAGGCCGGCAGCTTGTCCTCATCGATAATGCCATCGTCGTAATGGAACGCACTGTTGATGTTGTTGGCGAACCAGGTGCTGCGCCAGCGAGCACTGAACCCTTGCTCCGTCACCTTGCGTTCATCCGGCAGGAAGTTGCCGAGGAAGTTCGGGTGTGGCCAGTTGCTTTGCAGTTGCAGCTCGCTGCTGCGCCCCAGCGGCACCAGCGACAGGCTGCTGGTGCCCGCCAGCGTCAGGGTGAACTCGGCGTTCAGCCCCTCTTTTTGTTGCAGTGCCCCCAGCGTCAGCGGGGCGTGGATCCCCTGGCGCAACGATCCCACGCCGGTGCCCGGCTCAAACGCCACCGGCTGCGGCATTGCCAGCGGGGAAATGCTCTTGATGCCGCGAGAGTCGCTCAGCGCCACCAGCAGGAACGGCTGGCCGACGGTCACGTTGGCGCGTTGCAAATCCGTCAGCTCCGGCTGGCCGAAACGCATCTTGAAGTTCAGCGGCCCCTGGTAAACCTGCGTCTGATAAATGCCCAGCTTGCGCACCTCTACTTTCGGCGCCCCCTGCACCTGAAGCGACTCCGGCAGCAAATAGCGGTAATGCTGCACTCGCTGCACTACCGTTTGTCCTTTCTCGTCTTTCTTCTCTTCTCGTTCGACGTAGGGAATGACAATCAACGGACCGAGCACGCGCTGCGCCCCGCTGGTGCTTTCGCTCACCTGCCCGACCACGCTTTGCCGATAGCCGCTGCGTTCGTCGATCACGCTCATCAGTTGGGCGATGGGGATCAACATCACCACCATCAATCCCAGCAGTGTGGTTATTTTCCAGAACAGTACCGATTTCATCATGCTCTCTCCTCATAAGTAATGAGGCCACGATAAAACCCGCAGGTGAAATCAGAATGTGGTTATGTGAAGGGAAGGTGAAGTCACAGCGATAACATGAAAGTCGCTTCCACCCCGTGCGGCCGGCGGTTGCGCAGGTGAATGCCGCCATGATGCAGACGCGCGACCTCCTGCACGAAGTTCAGGCCCAGCCCGCTGCTTTTCGGCCGTTCGGCGCGCGGCAGCGAATAAAAGCGCTCGAACACCTTATCGAGCGCATAGTCCGGAATGCCGCTGCCGTCATCGCAGACGCTGATGCAGTAATGCTGTTCCCGCCGTTCGCCTCGCACGCTGACGCAACCGCCCGGCGGGGTAAAGTCGATCGCGTTGTCCAGCAGGTTGGTCAGCGCCTGGCTGATCAGCAACGCATCGCCGTTCAGCGTCACCTCCGCCAACGCCTCCAGCTGCAACCTGACGCCGCGCTGCGTCGCCTGCGCCTCTTTGCCCGCCACCGTCTGGTCGATCAACGCCGCGATCGCGAGGGGCGCGGTCTCCATTTCAGGCCGACTCTCCAGCCGCGCCTGCACCAGCAGTTTGTCCACCAGTTGCTGGATGCGTGCGCTTTGCTGCTCGATATTGGTGAGAAAACGCCGGGCGGTCTCCGGCGGTGGCAGCTCCTGCAACAGCTCCGCCGCGCCCCTGATCGCCGCCAGCGGGCTTTTCAGCTCATGCGTCAGGGTATGTGCATACTGTTCGATATAAGCTTTGCCTTCCAGCTTCAGACGCATGCTCTCCAACGCCTGCGCCAGCTGCGTCAATTCCCGGCCGCCCACTTTGGGCAGCGGCGCGGTTTCCCCTTGCGCCACCCCGTCGGCATAACGCACCAGCCGGCCTATCGAACGGGTGATCCACCAGACGAATACCGCCCCGATCAGCAGCGCGATCCCCAGCAGCAATGCGCCGGCCCACAGAATGCGCCGTTCGCTGCGTTTGATCACCGGCGCCATGGTGCTGTTGGGTTTACCCACGGTGAGCACGCCGATAATGCGCCCTTGTTCTATCACCGGCGCGGCCACATACATCACCGAACTGTTTTCATCCTGCGGGTCGCTAAGGGTGCTGCGGGCGCCGTACTGGCCGCGCAGCGTTCGATAAACGTCATTCCAGCGCGAATAATCCTGCCCCTGCGCGCGGCCGGCAGAATCGAAGATGACCTTGCCCCGAGCATCGGTAAGATAGACGTGGTATTCGCTGCGATCCTTGCGGATGCCGGAGATATTGGCGCCGATCGGCCGCTGGTTCAGCTGCGTAAATGCCTGCGCCAGTTGGCCATGCGCCGCATCGCCGCGCTGCATGTCCTGACGGGCGATCTGCGCCAGCAGGTTGGCGGTATCCACCAGCGTGCCTTCGGTGGCGCGCCGCACCCCGGGCTTCACTTCCTGGACGAAAATGCTCAGCACGAAGTACCCGGCCACCGCCACAATCAGGAAATATCCCAGCAGCAGGCGCAGGCCAATTTTCATGGCTGGCGGCTCACGCTATAGCCCAATCCGCGGTGGGTATGGATTGGCGGTTCACCGGGCTCCACCGCTCGCAGCTTGGCGCGCAGCGTTTTGATATGGGTATCGACGGTGCGATCCAGGCTTTCTTCCGCCTGCGCCCAAACGCTTTCCATCAGTTGCTGCCGCGAGAACACCCGTCCGGGCGCCAACAGCAGCGTCTTCAGCAGCAGGTATTCGTAACGGGTCAGCGGCAACGGCCGCTGATGGTAGGAGATGGTGGCCGCGTCTTCGTCGAGCGTGAAAGCGCCGAAACGGTAGAGCGCGCTCTGTTGCAAGCGCTGCTGCTTATGCAGGCGACGCAAAATGGTGCGCACCCGCGCGCTGACCTCGCGAGGGGAGAACGGCTTGGCGACATAGTCGTCGGCGCCGATTTCCAGCCCGATCAGGCGATCCACTTCATCACTGCGGGCGGTGAGAAACAGAATCGGCAGGTCGGCCACCTGAGCCAGCAGGCGGCGACACAATTCAAAGCCGTTGATATCCGGCAAACCGACATCGAGGATAGCGAGCGCGGGCGCGCCTTGCGCCAGCGCCTGCAACGCCGGTTCCGCGCGCTCGAACCAGCGCACCTCGAAGCCTTCGCTCTCCAGCGTGTAAACCAGCGTATCGGCAATGCTGGGTTCATCCTCCACCAACCAGAGTACGGGTTTCATCAGGGCTCTTCGCCGTCACCCGCCGGCGGATACAGCAACAGCTGCCGCAGGTGGCGCCACTCCTCTTTGCTCATGCAGTCGGAAGCCAGCCACAGCCGACGGCGTTTTTTGCCCTCCGTCGGCAGCAGCGTCAGCAGCATGCCATAACCCGGCATCCACGGTTTTTTCGCCAGCCGCCACTCGCGGCCGTGCCAGTTGAAACGCCGGTCCGCCAGCAGCCGCAGCTCGCCCTGCACCGCGGCGATGCGCTTCTGGCTGCGAATGCACTGAAACACCACCAGCGTCAGCAGCACCAGCCAGAGCGGGCCAAAGCCTTCCGGCCAGGGCGAAATCAGGATCAGCAAGATCAGAACGCCGTGGGTCAACAGGGAAAACAGCTGGGTGCGCCAGGAAATGCGGATATCACATCGCCACTGGGCCACGGTCTTTATTTCGCGTTTGGATCAGGGTCACCATTCTCTGCAGCTCGCTGTCCTGCGGCGCGCCATGATTCATCAGCCAGTTGAACAAATCGGGATCGTCGCACTCCAGCAGACGGATGAACAACGCCTTGTCCGCGTCATTCAGGCTGTCGTATTCGTATTCGAAGAACGGCATGATGGAGATGTCCAGCTCGCGCATGCCACGGCGGCAAGCCCAGTGAATACGTGCTTTATTGTTAATATCCATGTTGTTATGACTCACCTCTTTTCAGCGCGGCAGCGCCAGCGCAGAGTTCAAATGACACACTGTATGGCAACGCCGTCGCAATATAATTCCATCAGCCGGGGATCTGTCTGCAAGGGTGCCCTGGCCGCAAGCCTATAGAGTAACAATTTGACATACACGCCGGGAAGGCGCTTTGCTGCGGAAAACGTAATAAAGCGCAAAATGCCAAAAAAAGCGCACCCCGGCGCCGCGGCGCGAATAACAGTTTGCAAAGCCCGCCGCCTCTTTTACCATGGGTTCAATACCCTTCAGGTAAGCTAAACGTTGAGCAGGAACTTACTATGGCGCATAACATTCCATTCCCACCCCGTCAGCCCTCCGCTTCCACCCATCTGCCCCTGACGCTGATCTCGCTGGAAGATTGGGCGCTGGTGACGCTGAACGGGCCGGACACGGTGAAATATCTCCAGGGCCAGGTGACGGCGGACATCGACGCGCTGGCGGCCGATCAACACGTGCTGTGCGCCCACTGCGACGCCAAGGGCAAAATGTGGAGCAACCTGCGTCTGTTCCACCGTGGCGAAGGCTTCGCCTATCTGGAACGCCGCAGCGTGCTGGACAGCCAACTGGCAGAAATCAAAAAATACGCGGTGTTCTCCAAAGTCACCATCGCCGCCGATAACGATGCGGTGTTGCTGGGCGTCGCCGGTTTCCAGGCGCGTGCCGCGCTGGCGGGCCTGTTCGCCACGCTGCCGGACGCCGAACACCCGGTGGTGCAGGACGGCGAGACCACGATTCTGCACTTCAACGCGCCGGCGGAACGTTTTCTGCTGGTGACCCGCCCCGCCGTGGCCGAACCGCTGATCGCCAAGCTGCATGACCAGGCGGAACTGAATGACAGCGGCCAATGGCTGGCGTTTGACATCGAAGCCGGCTATCCGGTTATCGACGCCGCCAACAGCGCACAGCTGATCCCGCAGGCCACCAACCTGCAGGCGCTGGAAGGCATCAGCTTCAGCAAGGGCTGCTATACCGGTCAGGAGATGGTGGCGCGCGCCAAATTCCGCGGCGCCAACAAACGTGCGCTCTACTGGCTGGAAGGTAAGGCGGCCCGCGCCCCGCAGGCGGCGGAAGATCTGGAGCTGCAGCTGGGTGAAAACTGGCGCCGTACCGGCACCGTATTGGCGTCGAGCCAACTGGCCGACGGCACGCTGTGGGTGCAGGTCGTGATGAACAACGATTTGGACGCCGATAGCAAGCTGCGGGTGCGCGACGATGCCGCCAGCCAGTTGGCGATCAAACCGTTGCCCTACTCGCTGGCCGAAGAGAAATAATTCATCGGCCGCAGGCGCCCTGCCTGCGGCCGTCTTCGTTACTCGTCCAACTCCCCGTCGCGCTGCACCAGATAAATCAGCACCAGAATGATGGTGACGAAGAAGCGAAACGCATCGGGCACGCCGTTCCATTGTTTCGACATCCACATGCCAAACCACTCGCCCCCAATCGACATAAAGCCCACTTGCCAGGTGAGGAAGCCCAGCGTCAGCCCCACAACCGCCAGCTTTTTCCGGCCGTTGAAAGCTTTAGCGGGCAGTTTCAGGCCGCACAGCAGGCGCAGGCCGCCGATCCAGCACAGCAGCGCGGTCAGGCTCTCCAGCACGATGATGAAGATATAGCCGGCGTGATGCAGCCACGGTGTTTGTATCGAACGGTAGCCGATGGTGGCGTCGGGGAAAATGGTGTCCATCATAAAGACGTGGCGCACGAAGGCGAAGTTGGAGCCGTAATCGGTGATATTGCCGAAGGCCACCAGCGAAGCGAACAAAGCGATAGCGCAGACCAGCAGCGCTTTGGATAAGCGAACGATCATCGTGATGAGTCCTGAACTAAGTTAAGAGAAAGAGTATGCGGGCTCAGAAATGAAAGAACGGGCTTGCTGGATACCCGAAAGAAGCAAGCGCCTCTTTTTTAAAACAAAAGAGGCGCCTGTTCAATACGCATTCAGACGTAGCGATAACGTTTAGACGTAGAGATAGATCGCCATGAAATGGCAGGCGCTGCCGCCGAGCACGAAGGCGTGCCAGATAGCGTGGCCAAAGCGAATGCGCTTGGAGGCGTAGAAAATCACGCCGAGGGTATAGACCACCCCGCCTATCGCCAGCAGCGTGACGCCGCCGGCCTCCAGCCGCGTAACCAGCTGATAAATCACAATCAGCGACAGCCAGCCCATCGTCAGGTAGGTCACCAGCGACAGGGCTTCAAAACGGTGGGCGAAGGCCAGTTTGAACAGCACGCCGAGCAGCGCCAACCCCCAGATTACCGCCATCAGGCCCTTCGCCAGCGGCGAATCCAGCCCCACCAGCAAAAACGGGGTGTAAGTCCCGGCAATCAGGAGATAAATGGCGCAGTGGTCAAATTTTTTCAGCCAATGCTTGGCCTTCTGATGCGGAATCGCATGGTACAGCGTGGAAGCGAGAAACAGCAGGATCATGCTGCCGCCGTACAGGCTGTAACTGGTGATGGCCGTCGCATCGGCGCCGGTATTCACCGCCTGCACCAACAGCAACACCAGGCCAACGATACCGAACACCAGCCCGATGCCGTGGCTGATACTGTTGGCGATCTCTTCCGCCCACGGATAAGCCGCAGCGACAATCTTATTGCTCCCGGCTTTCACTACGTCCGTTTTCCCCATAACGCGCAACCCCTCAAAATGCCCTGCTTTGTGCGAAATTAACGCAAAGCAGCTTAACTGAGAATAATTCCAGTGTACACGTGTACGCTAAAATAAAAATGTGAACGCGTGTAACCATCGAAATCGCCCGCCCGGTGGTCTACAATCGTCAGGCTTCAACCCACCCACCTTGAGGTTTACACCATGTCATCCGCTGTACCCGCGTTAGATTTCGGCTCAATGACCCAGGTCATCCAATTCCTGATGGAAATCGATAAGTTGAAAGGCGTGCAACGCCGCACCAAAGTGCTGGGTACCCAGCGCCAGGAAAACTCCGCCGAACACAGTTGGCACTTCGCCATCGCCGCCATGAGCCTGGCGCCCTACGCCGGTGATGACGTAGACATTCAGCGCGTGATCCAGATGGCGCTGCTGCATGACATCGTGGAAATCGACGCCGGCGATGTGCTGGTCTACGATCTGGTGGCCCGCGCGGCGATCCACGATCAGGAAGTGGCGGCGGCGCGCCGTCTGTTCGGCATGTTGCCGGAGGCTCAGCGCGAGTATTTCACCGCTTTATGGCAGGAATATGAAGATGGCGAAAGCGCCGATGCACGCTTCGCCTTGCTGCTGGATCGCACCATGCCGATGCTGATGAACCTGCACAATGAAGGCCAGAGCTGGGTAGAGAACGGCATCAGCCTGGAGCAGGTGCTGGCGCGCAATGCATCAATCGCCGACGTGCACCCCGAGCTGTGGCACCACATGGAGCAACACCTGCGGGATGCGCAACGCAAAGGCTGGTTGAAGTAAGTGAACCGGGCTGCTGCCGCAGCCCTTCAACGTCAAGCGAACGCCCGTTGGCGTTCCAACGCCTCCTCATAGCTCGGCATCGACCCGGCCGCCCCGGCGCGCTCCACGCAGACCGCCGCGTAGGCGGCGGCGAAGCGCACCGCATCGGCTAACGGTACCTGATTCGCCAACTGCGCCGCCAGGGCGCCGTTAAACGCATCGCCCGCGCCGGTGGTGTCTTTCGGCTGCGCTGGAAACGCCGGGATCAGCTCGCTGTTTTCCCCGTCCGAGAACAACGCCCCCTGCGTGCCCAAGGTCACGATCAGCAAGCGAATGCCCTTGGCGTGCAGCACCTGCGCCGCCTGGCGCGCCGAAGCCACATCCCGCACCGGCACGCCGGTCAGCAACGTACACTCGGTGGCGTTGGGCGTCAGCATATCGACCTGTGCCAGCAGGCTGTCCGGCACCGGCTGAAACGGCGCCGGGTTGAGAATGATGAACGTCTGCGCCTCGCGGGCGATGGCGATCACCTGCTCAATCGCCGGCAGATTGTTCTCCAGCTGGGTTAACAGAATGTCCGCCGCGGCGATTGCCGGCCGGCACTGGCGCACCTCGTCTTCGCTGACCGTCAGGTTGGCGCCGGGATCGACGGCGATCATGTTCTCCGCCTCCTCGCCGGCAACGTAGATAAGCGCATTGCCGGTCGGGCAATCGCCGGTCGAGAACAGCGTCACCGCATCGAAACCGGCGGCGGCGAGGTGGCGCCGGGCGAAGGTACCGAAGTCGTCGCGCCCCACCTTGCCGATATAATGCACCCTTGCCCCGGCGCGCAGCGCAGCGGTGGCCTGGTTGGCCCCCTTACCGCCCGCGCCCATCATGCTGTTGCGGGCGATCAGCGATTCGCCGGGCTGCGGAAAGCGCACCATGCCGGCGACGATATCCAGGTTGAACGAACCGAACACGCAGACTTTGCCTTTCATTGCGGGTACTCCCTGCTCAATTGGAGGTGGCGCCGGGCGGCCAGGCAGGCGCCTTTGCTGCCGGTTTCATCGGTCAGGCGGCTGATGGAGATCGCCAGCCCCTGTGCCGGCTGCGGCCTGCGCAAATGGCGGCGGATCTCCTGCTCAAGGTGCGCCAACGGGAAACCATTCATGGCGATCACGCCGCCACCCAAGATCAGCCGCTGGGGATCGAGCACGTTCATTTCGATGGCGATGGTCTGCGCCAACCGTTCGACGAAACGCTGCAAATCCGGATGATCGCCGTGGCGTTCGAACAGCCGTTCGAACGGCGTTTGCGCCGCGTTAACCCGCGCCCAGCCGGTCAGCCAATGGCCAGAGGTCAGGCTCTCGACGCAGCCCCGTTTGCCGCACGGGCACTCGCCATGATGGCCCGGCCAGGGAATGTGCCCCAGCTCGCCGGCGGCGCCGTGCGCACCGTGGTAAAAATCGCCGTTCAGCCACAGGCTGTTGCCCATGCCGGTGCCCAGATACAGCCCCACCGCCACCTGCGGCAGCGCCGGCAGCTGCTGCAAGTCCCACCACAGCAGGTGATTGACGTCCTTATCCATCCGCACCGGCAGCGCCAGCACATCGGCCAACAGCGCCGCCACCGGCTGGGCGTCCAGCGCCGGAATGAACGGCAGTGACAGCACCCGTGAACGGTCGCGGCTGAGGATCCCCGGCAGCCCCAGCATCACCTGCGCTACCTGCCGATCCTCGCAATGCCCGGCGATCAGGCGGCCCAACGCCGCCAGCGGATCGGCCTGCTGCGCCCAGTCGGCGGTCGCTATCTTGCGGTATCCGCTAAACTCACCGTCATCATCCATCAACAGCAGGCGGGTATTGGTGCCGCCGACGTCTACGCCAAGAAAATGCCGCATCATGTCCCCCGCCTCAGGCCGCCTGCCGCATCTGATCCAGCATTTTTTCCCATGCCGTCTCCAGATCCGGATCGAGGTTGAACAGCCCGGAGCTGCCGACGATCAAGACTTCCGCACCGGCACCCATCAGATCGCGGTAGGTGCGCTGATTGCAGGATCCGTCGATCTCGATCAGATAGCTCAGGTTTTGCTGGCGTTTCAGATCGCGCAATTGGCGGATCTTCTCCAGCATTTCGGGGATAAACGGCTGCCCGGCATAGCCCGGATCGACGGTCATCACCGTAACCTTGTCCAGCAGATGAAGGTAGTGGCGGATAAACTCCACCGGCGTGGCCGGGTTCAGCACCACCCCCACTTTTTTGCCCAGCGCGCGGATCTGGTTGATCACCCGGAACGCGTCGCGGTTGATGGTTTCGGCATGCGGGCAGATAAAGTCCGCGCCGGCGCGGGCGATCGGGTCGATAAAATCGGTCGGGTTCTCCACCATCAGATGCACGTCCAGCAGCAACGAGGTGTGCGGGCGGATCTGTTCGATAAAGAACGGCGACAGCGTGATGTTTTTCACGTAGTGCCCGTCCATGATGTCGATATGCAGCATATCGGCGCGGCGGTTCAGCACCGCCAACTGCTGCCGGATATCCATCAGGTTCATGCACATCAGTGAAGGTGAAATCTGGTATTTCATTAGCGTTATCCTGCGCAAAAGGGAAAAAGGATCAGTGGCCCGCTGCGGCTCTGGCCTGGGCCGCACTGCGGCGCATCGCCCGCCGCTGCCGATAGCGATGGCGGAAAAACTTCAGCGCCAACACTGCGATCAGCACCGCGCCCCACATCGCCAGACTGAAATGCGGGCTGACGTTCATCAGGTTCAAACCGGTGGCGATCACCTGCAGCACCACCAGCGCCAGGACCACGCCGCTGACCCGGCCAAAACCGCCGAACGGATCGGTGCCGCCCAAAATGATCGCCAGCACCGTCAGCAGCAGATAAGAGTCGCCGTAGCCCATGCGCGCCGAGTTGAAGCGCGCCATCATCACCAGCCCGGCGATCACGCACAGCAGGCTGGAGAGGGTGTAAATGGCGATCAGCACCCGATGGGTATTCACGCCGCTGAAGTGGGTGGCGTTGATGTTGCTGCCGCTCATGTAGATGCATTTGCCGAGCCGGGTTTTCTGCAAGAACAGCGCCAGCAGCACGGCAACCGCCAGGAAGATCCACAGCGGTACCGGCACGCCCAGCACGCGCTCGGCGCCGATAAACCGCACGATCTCCGGCATGCCGCTCAGGGCCGCACCGCGCGTCAGGTAGATGCCGATGCCGTTAACCGTGGTCATGGTCGCCAGCGTCACCAGAATCGGATGCGCGCCGATGTAGGCCACCAGCGCGCCGGTCGCCGCGCCGATCATCACGGCCAGCAGCATCGCGGCCGCCAGCGCTAACGCCAGCCACAGCGCCTGCAGCCCCAGCCCGGCGTCCGGCGGCAGATAGCTGATGAACAGCCAGGCCATCAGCAGGCTGGTCAGGTTGGCGCTGGCGATAATGCACAGGTTCAGGCCGCCGCTGAGGATCGGGATGAACATCGCCAGGGTCAGCAGGCCCAGCTCCGGCAGCTGGAACGCCACGCTGGTGAAGGTGGCGCCGCTGAAGAAGCGCCCCGGCATCAGCAGGCTGAAGGCCAGCACCACCGCCAGCAGCAGCGCCAACAGACCGACGGCGGTGCCGTCCGGACGAAATTTCAGGTAGTTGCCCATCAGGCGCTCCTCAGGCGAAACCGACGTCGGTTTCTTTGCGTTTCTTGTAGTGGGTGACGGTGATCGCCGCGACGATCACCAGGCCGATCACCACGTTCATGAAGTAGCTGGACACGCCGATCAGGTTGAGACCGTTTTTCAGCACGCCGATCAGGAATACGCCCATCAGCGTGCCGATCACGCTGCCCTTGCCGCCGTTCAGGCTGGCGCCGCCCAGCACCGCCGCCGCCAGTACGTCGAGCTCACCGCCCACCAGCGCATTGGGCACCACCTCCCCCATGCGGTACACCTGCACCAGGCCGCCGATCGCCGCCATCACGCCCAGATAGCCATAGGCGAACAGGTGCAACAGGCCGACGCGGATGCCGATGCGCCGCGCCGACTCCGCATCGCCGCCGACGGCAAACAGCTGGCGTCCGAGGTGCGTCTTGTTCAGCAGCAGCCAGGTCAGCAGCGCCACCGCCAGCATCACCAGCGTCGGCAAACCGAGCTGATAGCTCTGTTCACCCAGCTGGAACGGCAGCACGCTGCGCGGCAGCGTCCACCAGTCCGGCAGCGCGTACAGGCTGCGGCCGTTGGTCAGCCACATCAGCATGCCGAACAAGAACGCCTGCATGCTGATGGTGACGATGATCGAGACGATGCGCAGGCAGTAGATCAACAGCGCGTTGACCATGCCCAGCGCGGCGCCGATCGCCAACGCCAGCAGAATGCTGCCCGCCGGGCTGGCCAGCCCGTAGTGGGTCGCCAGCGTGGCGATCAGGTACTGCACCACCGAGGCCACCGCCGCGAAGGAGATATCGATGCCGCCGGTCACCAGCACCACGAACAGGCCGAGGGCGAAAATGCCGCTCACCGCATAGCTTTCGCTAAGATCGAGCAGATTTTGCACCGTTAAAAACCGATCGCTGAGCAGCGAAAAAACGATGACCGTCAGCAGCAGTACCCAGGCCAGGTAGCCTTCGTTGCCGCGCGGTTTCAGGCTGAATCTACGCATTGACCGCCTCCGCCAGCTGTTGCTGGCTCACCTGCCCCGGCAGGTATTCGCCGATCACGCTGCCGCCGCTGAAGTGCAGCACCCGATCGCAGTTGTAATACACCTCCGGCACCTCGTCGGAGATCAGTAAAATGGCGATCCCCTCCTGCGCCAGCAGATGGATCAGTTGGTAGATGCTGGCCTTGGCGCCAACGTCGACGCCGACGGTCGGCGAGTCAAGGATCAGGATCCGCGGCTGGGTCAGCACCCACTTGGCCAATACGATCTTTTGCTGATTGCCGCCGGACAGCGTCGAAACCGCCTGCTCCGGATCCGCCACCCGCACGCCAAGTTTGGCGATCCATTCCGCGACGATGCGATTCTTGCGGTAGTCGTCAATCAGGCGAAAACGCCCGCGCAGCTTATCGAGAATGGTCAGCACTGCGTTGTCCGCCACCGACTGTTGCTGCACCAGGCCGAGCGTCAGGCGATCCTCCGAGACGTAGCCGATACCGGCCTTGATCGCGTCCTCATGGCCGCGAAAGCGCACCGGTTTGCTGTCGAGGTAGAGCTTACCGCTGTCCGGCCGGGTCATGCCGAACAGGCTCAGCGCCAGTTCGGTGCGCCCGGAGCCTAACAGCCCGCACAACCCGAGCACCTCGCCCTGATGCAGCCGGAAGCTCACGTCCTGATACTGCCCGGCGCGGCTGAGACGGTCTGCCTCCAGCATCACCCGCTCCTTATTCATGCTCGGTGACTTCAGGCGATAGTCCAGCGTCAGACCGGTCATCAGCTCGGTCAGACGATCGCCGGTGATCTCCGCCGCCGGCCAGGTGCCGATCTTGTTGCCGTCGCGGATCACCGTGACGCGATCCGAGATCTCCAGCACCTCGTCCAGCCGATGGCTGACGAACACCACACAGATGCCCTGCGCTTTCAGATAATCCACCGTGCGCAGCAGCTGGTTGACCTCGGTGCGCGTCAGCGAGGCGGTCGGTTCATCCATGATCACCAACCGTGCCTCCGCCACCAGCGCGCGGCAGATCGCCACCTGCTGCCGCTGGGCGATCGGCAGCTCCGCCACCCGTTTATCGAGATCCAGATGGAAACTCAGTTCCTGCAGCAGGCGCTCGGCGGTGCGCCGCAGCCGCGCAGGGCGGTACCAACCCAGCAGCCCGCGCAGGTTGTGCTCGAAGGCGATGTTTTCCGCCACCGTCAGGTTGGGAAACAGCGACAGATCCTGATAGATCACCTGGATGCCGAAGGCGCGCGCCTGATCCGGCGACAGCCGGCCGAAGGTTTGCCCGTCGAGGGTGATGCGGCTGCCGTCGTCCGGTTGATACACGCCGGCGATCGTCTTGATCAACGTACTTTTTCCGCAGCCGTTGGTGCCGGCCAGGCAGTGCACTTCCCCCGGCATCAGCGCCAGCGAGATAGCGTTTAGCGCACGCTGCCCGCCAAAGGTCATCGACAGCTGTTGCAGCGCGATCAGCGGCGTGCCCTGCGTTGCCGTATTGCCGGAAATCGCCATGATTACAGCCCCATCTTCACCAGCTTCGGCAGGTTTTGCTTATCCAGGCTTTCGGTGGCGTTGCCGAGAAGGGTGTGCTGCTGCGCATCCACCTGCACCTTGCCCATGCCTTCGATGATCATGCCATCGGTGATTTTTTCTCCCTGGTGCATCATGTCGGCGATGCGCACGAACACTTCGCCGGCCACCAGCGGATTCCAGATATAACCGCCCTTGATGGCGCCACGGTTGACCAGCGAAGCGCCCTGGCCCGGGCTGAATGGCCCGATGACGCAGATATCATTGCTTTTTCCGCGGTTGAGCACCGCGCGCCCGGCGCCAATCGGCCCCTGTGAACCAAAGGCCAGCACGCCTTTCAGATCGGGATATTTGGCCATCAGATCGTTGGTGGTGCGCACGCTGTCATCCAGCGATTCGCCCACGCCGAACTTGTCGCCCACCAGCTGCATGTTCGGATAGTGCTGCTTCTGGTAGTTGATGGCCGAGTCCGACCAGGTGATGTGCAGCGGCACCGTCAGGCTACCGACGTACACCGCATACTTGCCCTGCTCTTTCATGCAGGCGGCCAGCGCTTTCATGTGGTTGACCCCGTGCTGCGAGGCGTCCACCAGCTCAAAATCCCAGTCGGCGTACTTCTGGCCGGGGGATTCGTGCACGATCACCTTGATGCCCGCTTCCTGCGCGCGCTTGAGCACCGGCTCCAGCACCCGGGCGTCGTTCGGCACCACGCCGATGATGTCCACCTTCTGCGCGATCAGATCTTCGATGGCGCGCACCTGCAGCGCCGGGTCCGCCGCCGTCGGCCCGACCATCCAGGCGTCGATGCCACGTTTGGCACCTTCGCTTTTGATGCCGGCCTCCATGGCGTTGAACCAGGGAATGCCGCCGATCTTCACCACCACGCCCATTTTCAGCTTGTCCGCCGCCTGCGCGGAGACCGACAGCAGCAGCGAGGCAAACAGACCGACCAGTACGGATTTTTTCATTGTTCTCTCTCCACAAGTGTTGGCTGTAATAAGGGTTTTCGTTGTTGTTATCGCACCGCCCTTTTCGCGGCGGGTGAAACTTCAATCACGTCGACGTTGTTCCAGGCCAGTTCCTGACGAAATTCATCGTCGCTGAGCCTGTCGGTGATCAGGGTGTCTATCTCCCGGTAGTGGCAGATGCGCGCGAACGAGCGGCGGCCGAACTTGTTGCTGTCCACCAGCAGGAACTTGCGCTCCGACGCCAGCAGCATCTGCTGTTTCAACCGCGCATGGTGCTCGTTGCTCTCACGGACGCCGCCGTCCTGGCAGATGCCGTGGCAGGAGAAGAACAGCTTGTTGATCACGAACTCCTTCAGCATCTGCTCCGCCAGCACGCCGATAAAATCCTCGTACTTGGCGGAATACTCGCCCCCCAGGCCGATGGTGCGCACGTTGGCCTTGCAGGCCAGCGTCTGGATGATGTGCAGCGAGTTGGTCAGCACCACCAGCGAGATATCCGGCAGTTGGCGCGCCAAAAACCAGCTGGTGGAGCTGCTGTCCAGCAGCAGGCAATCCCCCGGCGCGATAAATTCCAGCGCGCGTTTGGCGATGCGCGTTTTCTGCTCCGGTGCCTCGTTGCTGCGCTGGCGGAAAGATTCCCCCTGGTCTATCTCGGCGGGCACATAGGTTTTTTCCACTGCCGGCGGTTCGACGAACACCGCGCCGCCGTGGCTGCGCAGCAGCAGGCCGCGCCGTTCCAGCAAGGCCAGATCACGCCGCGCCGTCTCGATAGAGATATGGCACAGCTGCGCCACCTCCTGCACCATCACGCGGCCGCGCTGGCTCAAGACTTCGGTGATAAAGCGATGACGTTCTACAGGCAGCATGTTTCTTTTCTCCTCCACGACGATGATTACGATATCGATTTGCCGCGCCGCGTTTTGCGCGCAGACGCAAAGCACATCGCCCCGCGATCGGGCAACGATCGCGCTGTGATAGTTGTCAAAAAAATCGGGAAGGAAATGAAATGAATAATTACGAAAGTGTGGAGTAACAGACAGTTATGATGCGTGTGCGTCTTAGACAGGCAGGAGAGAAACGGTAAACGGTCACAATTCCACGTTCCGCAACATGACCGTTAATGACCGTTTTTGTGGTTTTGACCGAACGCTGCCGAGCGGCGGCTAATGCTGGTAGGCTTTACCTGAAAAGCTGCAAAAAAATCCGGTGAGAACCTCACCGGACCGTTACCCGCCTGACACGACTTATTCCTCGTGCTCATGCTCTTTCAACATTGCCTCACGCAACACGGCGTTCAGGCGTTTCTGATAGCCTTTGCCTGGCCGCTGAAGCCAGGCCAACACATCCGCATCGATTCGGATGGTTTTCGATACTTTCATCGGTTTATAAAAACGCCCCTGCACCGCCGCCTGCCACTTTTCCTCACCCAGGGCCGGGGCATCGGCATAATCGATATCCTCATCCGGCAGCGCGCTCAACGAAGCAATTTGCGCTTTCTGCTCCTCCGTCAACGGAGGGAGTACGCTATGCGCCAGATTTTTGGCTGAATTTTTGCGCTTCATATCTTCCCCTCTCTTTGGCATCGGCCTTGCGTGCTGAAATGATACGCACGATCTCTACTGTATCGCCTTCGACATCCGTTTCGATCGTCGTATGCGCCACCAGCAGCAACAAACAGGAGCCGACCATACCGAGCGTTTGCCAGCGTTCTTCTCCGCCCTCGACTCTCCAACACGGCCAAATGGTTGGGATCCAGAAAAACCCGTTGCGCAATCTCAAAACTGACTCGGTGTTTGCGCTGGTTGCTGTGATTTTTATCCTGATTCCATTCAAAATAAACATACATTTTTGTAACTACATTTTGATTGTTATTTAATCAAAATACACTCCGCACGGCGGGATGTCAAAACCCCCTCATGCGTTCAACGCCCGCCGGCGGCCTCGATAAAGGTGCCGGTCACGTAAGACGCGGCGTCAGACAGCAGCCAGGCGATCGCCTCCGCCACTTCCTGCGGCTGCCCGCCGCGCTGCATCGGTAAACTGTCCTTCACGCGATCCACCCGGCCGGGCTCGCCGCCGCTGGCGTGCATCTCGGTATAGATGAATCCGGGCCGCACGCCGTTGACGCGGATGCCCTGCGCCGCCACCTCGCGCGATAACCCGATGGTCAGGGTATCGACGGCGCCTTTCGAGGCGGCGTAATCGACGTATTCCCCGGCAGCCCCCAACCGGGACGCCGCGGAGGAAACGTTGACGATAGCGCCGCCCTGCCCGCCATGGCGCAGCGCCATGCGCTTCACCGCCTCGCGGCAACACAGGAAGTAGCCGGTCACGTTAGTGCTCAGCACCTGATTGATGCGCTCGGCGGTCAACTGCTCAATGTTCGCCTGCTGGAACAAAATGCCGGCATTGTTGACCAACGCACTGAGCGTGCCCAGCCGGGCGTCCAGCGCGGCGAACATCGCCATCACCTGCGCTTCATCGGCCACGTCGGCCTGCAACGCCAGCGCCTTCCCGCCCTGCGCCTCAATCTCTGCCACCACCTGCCGTGCGGCGCTTTCGTCACGCAGGTAATTCACGCCCACGGCATAACCCTGCCGGGCCAGCAACAACGTGGCCGCACGGCCAATCCCCCGGCTCGCGCCGGTCACCAATGCCACTTTCGTCATACTGTTTTTTCTCTGGTTAGCGATGTCAACATAGCGGCCTGCGTGCAGACGCCCCGTTTGCCCGTCAGAGTATAGAGCGGCGCCCTAAAAAGCGCTTCAAAGCTGAGCCAGGCGGCGCAGCTGCTTTTTGATGCGCGCTTTGACGCAGCCGTAGGCGTCCGGCGTCGTCGCCTGATGAACCCGCTGCAAACCGGCAGCATGCAGGCCGCTGTGGCTATGGCTCTGCGCATCGCCGCGAAAAGACAACAGCAACAGAACGAGCAGCGTCGCCACGCCTGCGTACATCAACCGCCGCGAGGTGCCCGCGAGCGGGGAACCGTCAGTCTGCATGTTTCGCTCCCTCCGTTGTGATATCGAATGGCAGCAAAATAACTGAAATTCCCCCGCGTTCCCTTAACGCGAGATTAAAGCCAGATTAAGGTTTGCTTAAGAACACGCAGGCAAAGCGAGTTTCCCCGTTGTCTTCCCGGCAGGGTTATAGTTAGATAATCGCGATTCGAGGAACTCAGCGGAACAAACGTGAACATACTGTTGGTGGAAGACGACCTGCAATTAGGCAAGGCGCTGTGCCGCGCATTGGAGCTCACCGGCTTTAATTTGTGCTGGGTGCGCCTGCTCGCAGACGCGGAAAATAAACTTTCACCCGGCGGGTTCGACCTGATGCTGTTGGATCTCACGCTGCCGGACGGCGACGGTTTGCAAAAGCTGATCGCCTGGCGCGCCGCCGGGCAAAATATCCCCATCATCATCCTGACCGCCCGCGACCGCATCGAAAGCCTGGTGAACAGCCTGGATTCCGGCGCGGACGACTTTCTGGCCAAACCCTTTGCGCTGCCCGAACTCATCTCGCGCGTCAAGGCGGTCAACCGCCGCATGGCGGGCTTCGCGTCGCAAACCTGGAGCCTCGGCACGCTGTATCTCGATCCGGTCAACCATCAGGTGACGCTGGATAACGAACTGCTGATGCTGTCGAAAAAAGAGTATCACCTGCTGCACGAACTGATGCGCTGTGCCGGCACCGTGGTGCGCAAAGCGGTGCTGGAACAGCGGCTGTTCGGCCACGGCGACAGCGTGGAAAGCAACTCGCTGGAAGTGCATATGCATAATTTACGGCGCAAGATCGGTAAAGAAAGAATTATTACCGTACGCGGCATTGGCTATTTGCTGAAGAAAGAGTAGCGGAATGATCGGTTTCAAATCCTTCTTTATGCGCACCATTATTTTCCAGGTGCTGGCCATTTTATTATTGTGGGGGCTCCTCGTCACCTGGGTGAAATATTGGTATTACCCCGACATGGAGAAATATTTCGATAACCAGCAACGCATCGTCGCCGCAGGCATCGCCAATATTCTCGATGAAACCGGCACCGACAATATCGATTACCTCGGCATCATCAAGACCATTGAAGGCATGTACATTGATTCCATCAATAATGGCATGCAGGATCAAATCGACTATCACCCGCTGTTCGTGGTTTACGATCGGGACAACCGGGTGCTTTACAGTTCGCAAACGCAGGGAGAGCCGCTGCGTCTGCCGCCTTCGGTGCTGTCCGGCTCCGTCAATTACGCCGGCGCCAACTGGCATCTCGCCGGCAGTTGGAGCGAAAAGCGCCAGTACCGGGTAATCGTCGGCGAGTCGTTCAACGATCGCACCACGCTGTTCGGCAACCCGGCGGAGAGCACCGTCGTACCGCTGCTGGGCATTCTGGCAGCCATCATCGTCACCTTGCTGTTTACCGCCTATTTCAGCCTGCGGCCGCTGCGCCAGATCGCCCGCACCATCTCCGATCGCCAGCCAGGCAACCTGTCGCCGATCAATGTCAGCGAGCAGTATCAGGAAATCCGGCCGGTGGTGGTGGAGGTCAACAAACTGATGGCGCGCATCGACGCCGCCAATCAGCGCGAGAAACGCTTTATGGCCGATGCGGCGCACGAACTGCGCACGCCGATCGCCGCCGTGCTGGCGCAGCTGCACCTGCTGACCCAGGTCAGCGAGCAGCAGGAGCGCAGGGAGATCATCGGCGACATGCAGCAGGGGCTGGATCGCGCGGCGTCGCTGTCTCGCCAGTTGATCAACCTGGCCAAGCTGGAGGCGGAAGATTTTCCGCTGAAAATCGAGGCGGTGGACATCTACGCAGAGATCGGCAAATGCATCGCGCAGCACGTCCCTTATGCGCTGGAAAAGGATGTGGAACTCTCGCTCGACGGCAGCGAGGACGTGGTGATTACCACCGACCGTCCTGCGCTGATCGCCATCTTCACCAACCTGCTGGACAACGCACTCAAGTACGCGCCGCCCGGCAGCCGCATCGAAGCCAATATCCGCTCGCTGGCGCCGCTCGGCTGCTATATTACGTTGCGCGACAACGGCCCTGGAGTGAGCGAAGAGCACCGCGCCCGCCTGTTTGAACGCTTTTACCGCGTGCCTGGCACGCAGCAGACCGGCAGCGGTCTGGGGTTGGCCATCGCCCGGAACCTGGCCGACAAGATCGGCGCGCAGCTGCGCGTCACCGAAGGCCTCGACGATCGCGGCATCGGTTTTATTATCGATTTACCGGAAAGTTACCGGCCACAGACTGAGAGTGAACAACGATCATGAGCCCCCCTGTTCTGCTGCAACGGCAACAACTTGACCGGCTATGGGATATCGACCGCAGTGAAATCATCGACACCCTGTATCGCCTGCAGGACGGCAAGCTGCACGCCTACCCGGACTACTACGACGTGCGCGGTTGGGATCCGCACGACCGAGACACCTATACGCCAATCCACGAAGCCTGCTTCGATCGCGGCGGCACGTTCTTCGCGTTGTTCGAAGGCGAGGAGATCGTCGCGGCGGCGGCGCTGGACACCGAGCCGCGCGGCCCACAGCGGGATCTGCGCCAGCTGCTGTTCTTTTACGTCAGCGCACACCAACGCGGCCAGGGCTTAGGCAGGCAGCTGTTTCAACTCTGCCTGCGTCAGGCGGCGCAAGAAGGCGCCGCCGGGCTGTACGTTTCCTCCATCCCCAACAAAAGCACCGTAGACTTCTATCTGGCGCAGGGCTGTCGGCTCATCGAGCGCCCGGATGCCGAGCTGTTCGCCCGCGAGCCGGAGGATATTCACCTGGTCTGCCTTTGCCGCTAGCGGCAAGAGTCTAACGGGCGATGCGTATCACCGAACGCACGTCGCTTTTCTTGTTCAGATCCCACACCTCGGCGATCTCCGCCAACGCGTGCTCCTGCGTCTCGATAGCGAGCGCGCCCGTCGCCGCCAGCGCCAAAATCTCGGTCGCGTAGCGCTGCATCTCCGGGACCGGCGGGAAGTTGCCGGTGCCGCTGCCGAGGATCTGCAGCTGATTGCTGCGCAACACCGCCGCCGGCAGCCGGATGTCCGGCGCGGCCATCGAGCCGACGTTGACCAGGCGAATGCCGCGCCCGCCGGCGTAAGACAAGAGATCGTGATTATTGAGCGTTGCGAGCAGCGCTTCAGTCGCCGGGCCCCAGATATAATCGACGATCACCTGATAACCGCCCGGCCCCGCCGCCGCCGCGAAAGCCTGCGTCAGCGCCTCGCCCTGCAGGCTCAGATCCACCGTGGCGTCTACGCCCAACGCCTCCAGCACGCTCAGCCGACGGCCGGCAGCAACGATGCGCCCGGCCCCTGCCTGACGCGCCGCCGCGACCGCCAGTTTGCCCGAGGTGCCGGTAGCGCCGATGATCAGCACCGTTTCGCCGGGCTGCAGATCCGCCCGCCAGCGCAGCGGCAGCCAGGCGGCGAAGGCCGGGTTGATCAGCGCCGCCGCCGTCGCGTCGTCCACCGCCTCCGGCACCGGCACCGTCCATGACGCTACGCTGCGCTCAGCCATCGCGCCGTAAGGACGGCGGAAGGAGGCGAAATACACCCGTTGCCCGTCGGCCGTCCGGCCCACGCCGTCGGTGCCGGGCACGATCGGCAGCTGCTTGGGGCTGGAGTAATGGGTGCCGGCGACGGTGGCGCGATCCAGCTGTTTGATGCCGGCCGCCAGAACGTCGATCGGCACTTCATTCGCCTGCGCCTGGGGCTCCTCAAAGGTGCCGAATACCGGGGCTTGCCCCAGCGCTGTTACGATTGCCGCTTGCATGGTGACTCCTCAAATCGTGGGAACGTACAGGAAAGAATAGGCCGCAATAAAATAAAAAGGGACACCGCATGATGCGGTGTCCCCCGAACACAAACTTTGCCGAACGTGTTATTCGTAATCGCTCATCGGCACGCAAGAGCAGAACAGGTTACGGTCGCCGTACACGTCGTCCAAACGCTTAACGCTCGGCCAGTACTTGTTCTCGCGCACGCCGGCCACCGGGAACACTGCCAGCTCGCGGCTGTACGGGTGCTGCCAGTCGTTGACCAGCTCCGCCTGCACGTGCGGCGCATTCACCAGCGGGTTGTCTTCCAGCGGCCATTCGCCTTTGGCGACGCGGTCAATCTCACTGCGGATCGCCAGCATCGCATCGATAAAGCGATCCAGCTCCACTTTGCTTTCCGACTCGGTCGGCTCGACCATCAGCGTGCCCGCCACCGGGAACGACATGGTCGGCGCGTGGAAGCCGAAGTCGATCAGGCGCTTGGCGATGTCCATTTCGCTGATGCCGGTCTCTTCCTTCAGCGGACGAATATCGAGGATACATTCGTGCGCCACGCGGTGATCGCGGCCGGTATACAGGATCGGATAGGCATCTTTCAGACGGGTTGCGATGTAGTTGGCATTCAGGATCGCCATCTGGCTGGCCTGCTTCAGGCCTTCCGCGCCCATCATGCGGATGTACATCCAGCTGATAGGCAGGATGGAGGCGCTGCCGAACGGCGCCGCGGAAACCGCGCCCTGCTGGGTGGTTACGCCGTCGATCTGCACGACGCTGTGGCCCGGCACGAACGGTGCCAGGTGCGCTTTCACGCCGATCGGGCCCATGCCCGGGCCGCCGCCGCCGTGCGGGATGCAGAAGGTTTTATGCAGGTTGAGGTGCGAAACGTCCGCGCCGATGTAGCCTGGCGTGGTGATGCCCACCTGGGCGTTCATGTTGGCGCCGTCCAGATACACCTGGCCGCCGAACTGATGCACGATCTGGCATACTTCACGGATGGTTTCTTCATACACGCCGTGGGTCGACGGGTAGGTCACCATGATGCAAGAGAGTTCTTCGCCCGCCTGCTCCGCCTTGACGCGCAGATCGTGCAGATCGATGTTGCCGTTCTTGTCGCAGGCGACCACCACCACGCTCATGCCCGCCATTTGGGCGGAGGCCGGGTTGGTGCCGTGCGCGGAGCTCGGGATCAGGCAGACGTGGCGGCCCGCTTCGTTGCGGCTTTCATGGTAGCGACGGATCGCCAGCAGGCCGGCGTATTCGCCCTGCGCGCCGGAGTTCGGCTGCATGCACACCGCGTCATAGCCGGTCAGCTGCACCAGCCACTGAGACAGTTGGCCGATCATCTGCTGGTAGCCGGCAGCCTGCTCCGGCGGGCAGAACGGGTGCAGCTCGGAGAATTCAGGCCAGGTGATCGGGATCATCTCCGCCGCAGCATTCAATTTCATGGTGCAAGAGCCCAGCGGGATCATCGCCTGGTTCAGCGCCAGATCCTTACGCTCCAGGCGATGCATGTAGCGCATCATCTCGGTTTCGCTGTGATAGCGGTTGAATACCGGATGGGTCAGGATCGGATCCTGACGCAGCATGGCGGCCGGGATCGATTGACTGTTCTTGCTCACCACCGCGTCCAGCGCGTCGATGTCCAGGCCGTGTTCGTCGCCGGCCAGCAGTGCGAACAGCGTCTGCACGTCTTCACGCGAGGTGGCTTCGTCCAGCGTGATGCCCACGGCGCCGTGGATATCGGTACGCAGGTTGATGCCGAAGCTCAGCGCGCGTTCCAGTACGGCAGCCTTGTCTTTCACTTCAACGGTCAGGGTGTCGAACCAGGTGTTGTGGCGCAGCGTCAGGCCGGCCTTCTGCAGCCCGGCGGCCAGGATGTCGGTCAAGCGATGGATACGCCCGGCGATGCGCTGCAGCCCTTGCGGACCGTGATATACCGCATACAGGCTGGCGATGTTGGCCAACAGCACCTGCGAGGTACAGATATTCGAGTTGGCCTTCTCGCGGCGGATATGCTGCTCGCGGGTCTGCATCGCCATGCGCAGCGCGGTGTTGCCGGCGGCATCGCGGGAAACGCCGATGATGCGGCCCGGCATCGAACGCTTGAACTCGTCGCGGCAGGCGAAGAAGGCGGCGTGCGGGCCGCCGTAGCCCATCGGCACGCCGAAGCGCTGCGCGGAGCCGAACACCACGTCGGCGCCCTGCTTGCCCGGCGCGGTCAGCAGCACCAGGGCCATGATGTCGGCGGCCACGCTGGTGATGATTTTGCGCGATTTCAATTCGGCCAGCAGCGCGCTGTAGTCGTGCAGCTCGCCGGTGGTGCCCACCTGTTGCAGCAGCACGCCGAACACGCCGTCCAGCTCCAGCACTTTTTCCGCTTTATCGACGATGACGTCGAAGCCGAAGGTTTCGGCGCGGGTGCGCACCACGTCCAGCGTCTGCGGATGCACGTCGTCGGCCACGAAGAAGCGGTTGGCGTCTTTCAGCTTGCTGGCGCGTTTGGCCAAGGCCATCGATTCGGCAGCGGCGGTGGCTTCATCCAGCAGCGAAGCGGAAGCCAGATCCAGGCCGGTCAGATCGAGGGTCACGGTCTGGAAGTTCAGCAGCGCTTCCAGGCGGCCCTGCGACACTTCCGGCTGATAAGGGGTGTAAGCGGTGTACCAGCCCGGATTTTCCAGCATGTTGCGCAGGATCACCGGCGGTGTCAGCACGGCGCTGTAGCCCATGCCGATATAGGATTTGTAGCGCTGATTCTGCGAGGCGATCGCCTTCAGCTCAGCCAGCGCCTGATGTTCGGTCGCCGCGTCGCCGACCGGCGGCGGCCCCGGCAGCTGAATGTCCGCCGGCACGATCTGTTGGATCAGCGCGCTGAGCGAGCGAGCGCCCACCGCTGCCAGCAACTCCTGGCGTTGTTCCGCAGAAGAGCCGATGTGGCGTTCGATGAACGCTTCGCTGTGTTCGAGTTGGCTGAGTGTCTGAGTCATTGCTACAAATTCCTGAATGCTTGCGTGATACGGGATATAGCTTGAACGGTAACTAAAACGCCCCGGCCGAAAGGCCCGGGGCGTGGTCACGATTACTCGTCGATCGAGGCCTGATAAGCCGCGGCGTCCAGCAGGTTCGCCAGCTCGCCTTCGTCGGCGGCTTTAATCTGGAACAGGAAGCCGTCACCGTAGGGCTCGCTGTTCACCAGCTCCGGAGAACTTTCCAGCTCGCCGTTCACCGCCACGATTTCGCCGCTGATTGGCGCGTAAATGTCCGACGCCGCCTTGACGGACTCCGCCACGGCGCAATCTTCACCGGCGGCGACGTTGCGGCCCACTTCCGGCAGATCGACAAACACCATATCGCCCAGCAGTTCCTGCGCGTGTTCGGTGATGCCTACGGTGTAAACGCCGTTACCTTCTGAACGAACCCACTCGTGGGAGGATGCGTATTTCAATTCTGTTGGCACATTGCTCATAGCCGGTTACTCCTTCGAAGAAATAATTTCCCGTCGTCTTTCACACTGCAGCGTTGTTGGCTGCGTACGTTCACCTCGGTCACTTACCGCAGTAAGCTCCCGAGGACTCGCGCACTTGCCGCCTAGCCGCAGCGCGAAATCCCTAGGGAAGAATCAATAAAAATCAATTTGTCAGCGGCTTGCCGGCGCGAACAAAACCGGGCTTGGTCACTTTGACCGGCATTTCACGGTTGCGGATCTGCACGATGGCCTGCTCGCCGATACCTGCCGGCACGCGCGCCAGCGCGATGCTGAAGCCCAGCGTCGGAGAGAACGAGCCGCTGGTGATCACGCCTTCATGGGTTTGCCCCGCCGCGTCGGTGAAACGCACCGGCAGCTCATTACGTAATACGCCTTTTTCCGTCATGATCAAGCCGACCAGTTGCTCGGTGCCCTGCTCGCGCTGTTGTTCCAGCGCTTCGCGGCCGATGAAACGGCGATCTTCTGGCTGCCAGGCGATGGTCCAGCCCATGTTGGCGGCCAGCGGTGAAACGCCTTCGTCCATCTCTTGCCCGTAGAGGTTCATGCCCGCTTCCAGACGCAGCGTGTCGCGCGCGCCCAGACCGGCCGGCTTGACGCCCGCGGCCAGCAATTTTTGCCAGAAATCCGCCGCCTGCTCTTTCGGCAGCGCGATCTCATAGCCGGCCTCGCCGGTGTAACCGGTGGTGGCGATGAACAGCTCGCCGGCCTGCACGCCGAAGAACGGCTTCATGCCTTCGACCGCACTTTTTTGTTCCGGGGTGAACAGCGTGCCGGCACGCTCTTTGGCCTGCGGGCCCTGCACCGCGATCAGCGCCAGATCGTCGCGCACCGTCAGCGCAACGCCATACGGCGCGGCGTGCTCTTCAATCCAGGCCAGGTCTTTGTCGCGCGTGGCGGAGTTCACCACCAGGCGGAAATAGTCTTCAGTGAGGAAATAAACGATCAGGTCGTCGATCACGCCGCCGGAGGCATTCAGCATGCCGGTGTACAGCGCTTTGCCGGGTTGGGTCAGTTTGGCGACGTCGTTCGCCAGCAGGTAGCGCAGGAACTCGCGGGTGCGGGCGCCGTGCAGATCCACGATGGTCATGTGAGACACGTCGAACATGCCGGCATCCTGACGCACCGCGTGGTGCTCATCGAGCTGCGAACCGTAGTGCAGCGGCATCATCCAGCCGTGAAAGTCTACCATGCGCGCACCGCACGCCACGTGCTGGTCGTACAGTGGGGTTTGCTTTGCCATCTTTGCCCTCTTTCCACTCGTCGCTAGAAGTTAGGGTGCTGCCACGCAATGCGGCGGAGCCTGGCTCGCGGCCCGATCGCCATGGCGCACTGACTGCTCAACACAAATGCTGCGCCGGGACGGGCGGAAACTGCGTGCAACCGCCGTGACGCAAACGATACCTTTCCCCCGAACTTATCACCGAACGACCACATTAACCATAAGTTAAAATAGGCTCATCGCCGTTCCGGGGCGGTAAAATGCCGGGCTAGTGTGCAGAGTTTTTCACTGGAAAAATGCGCTTTAAGGCACAAAATTAACAATTAAAGCGGCAAAACTCCGAAGTTATATAACAAACCGGCGGCCGCGCATGAGATTCCGACTTTTGATAACCGAACATGGAATTAGAAAAAGTAATGATAAAAAGCAGCTGAAATTAGATTATTTCAAATGAAGGGTTATATAAGGAAAGACGATGGCATAAGGCGAGAAGCGCGAGCCCTCAGGGGGCTCGCAGAAGGCAGGTGTCAGGCAAGCCACTCGGGCAGATCGTTCAGGCCCATTGCCTGACGCACCAGCTTTGGCTTGACGCCCGGCAGGCTGTCCGCCAGCCTCAGCCCCACGTCGCGCAGCAGCTTTTTGGCCGGGTGGTTGCCGTCGAACAGTTCGCGGAAACCCTGCATGCTGGCCAGCATCACCGCCGCGCCATGTTTGCGGCGGCGCTCATAGCGGCGCAGATAGAGATGCTGGCCGATATCCTTGCCCTGCCGCTGCAGGCGGCGCAGCTCGGAAATCAGCTCGGCGGCGTCCATAAAGCCGAGGTTCACGCCCTGCCCGGCCAGCGGATGCACGGTATGCGCCGCATCGCCCACCAGCGCCAGGCGGTGTGCGGCGAAGCTGCGCGCATAGCGGCCGGTCAGCGGGAAGGCCAACCGTTCGCTTTCCAGGCTGCAGGCGCCCAGACGCATATCGAAGGCCATCGCCAGTTCGCGGTTGAATTGTTCCGGTTCCAACTGCTTGAGCCGCTCGGCGTCTTCCGGCGTCACCGACCAGACGATGGAGCTTAAATGCGGATCGCTGAACGGCAGGAACGCCAGAATGCCATCGCCGTGGAAAATTTGCCGCGCCGTCGCCTGATGCGGTTCTTCGGTGCGAATGGTGGCTACCAGCGCATGGTGGCGGTAATCCCAAAAGGTGAGCGGGATGTCGGCGTGCTGGCGCAGCCACGACTGGGCTCCGTCGGCGCCGATCACCAGCCGAGCAGTCAGCATGCGGCCATCCTCCAGCGTGACGAAGGCGTCGTTCTCGCCCCACGCCACCTGCTTGAGCGCGGCCGGGGTAATCAGCGTGATGTCCGAGAGGCTTTCGGCGCGTTTCCACAGCGCCTGCTGGATCACCGAGTTTTCGATGATGTGGCCGAGATGGCTGAAGCCGCACTCGTCGCCGCGGAAGGCGATTTTGCCGAAGCTGTCTCGCTCCCACACTTCCATCGCGTTGTAAGCGCTGGCGCGCAGCTGGAGAATGTCGTCCCACACGCCGATGTGCTGCAGCAAACGCTCGCTGGCGGCATTAATGGCGGAGACGCGCAGCGCAGGCTGCTCCGACGGCGGCGCCATGTCCGGCTGGCGCTGCTCCAGCACCGCCACGCGCAGCCCGCTGCCCTGCAGGCCGCAGGCCAACGCCAGCCCCACCATACCGCCACCGGCGATAATCACGTCAAATGATTGCATGCTGCTCGATTTCCTTAAATAACGCGCGACGCCTTGCCGCGCCGCGTTTTGGACGCGCCACAGGGCACCCGATTCTGTGTCTAACGTTCCACCCAGCCCAATGTACGTTTGGCGAAGGCGTCGCGCACCGCCGGCAAACGCTCCATCGCCATCAGCCCCAGATTACGGCCGACCACCAGCGGGGCATAACGGTTGGCGAACAAACGGATCAATCCGTCGGTCACGCCGATCGTCGCCTGCTGATCGTTTTGCCGCCGCTGCTGATAGCGGCTCAGCAGCGCATAACCACCGGCGTCTTCGCCGCTGTCTACCGCTTCCGCCAGCGTTTCCGCCAGCGACATCACGTCGCGCAGGCCGAGGTTGAACCCCTGCCCGGCGATCGGGTGCAGCGTCTGCGCCGCGTTGCCCACCAGCGCCAGACGATGGCTGACATGGCGATCGGCGGTCAGCAGGCTGAGCGGATAACTGTGCCGTTTACCGGCCTTGAGGATACGCCCCAGCCGCCAGCCGAAGGCCTGTTGCAGCTCGGCGATAAAACGCTCGTCGTCCCAGGCATCTACCCGGGCGCGATCTTCGCGCGCATGGCACCACACCAGCGAACTGCGCCCCTGCGACATCGGCAGCAGCGCCAGCGGCCCGTAGCGGGTAAAACGCTCGAAGGCGCGCCCCTGCGGATCTTCCGCCGTGGTGACGTTGGCGATGGTGGCGAACTGCGGATACTCCTCCTGCCGCCACTGCACGTTGCAGGCCTCCGCCAGCGCCGAACGCGAACCGTCGGCCGCCACCAGCAGTTGCCCGCACAGGCGCAGACCGGTATCCAGTTGTACTTCCGCCCGCTCTGCGGTGCGGATCACGTCCACCACCCGCGCGGGGCAGTGCAGCGTAACGCCCGGCGCCTTCGCCAGCAGCGCGAACAGCCGCTGCCCGGCGTCGTGCAGTTCGATCACCTGGCCAAGCGCATCGACCTGATAATCCTGCGCCTGCAGATTCACGAAACCGGCGTGGCCGCGATCGCTGACGTGCACCTGAGTGATCGGCGTGGCGCAGTCGCGCAGCGCCGGCCAAACGCCGATGCGCGCCAGCTGTTGGCAGGTGCCCTGCGCCAATGCGATGGCGCGGGCGTCAAAGCCCGGGTGGCTGCGGTCGCCCGGCCGAGTCGCCTCGACCAGATCCACCGCAATCCTTCCCTGAGTAAGCGACGAGATAGCCAGCGCCAACGTCGCGCCCGCCATACCGCCGCCAACGATAATTACGCTCATTTTATGACCTTGCCGCCGCCATCAACGCTTCGATGGCATCGGCGTCTTTCACCACGGTGGCGGTCAGGTTTTCGTTGCCGTCGGCGGTGATCACGATGTCGTCCTCGATGCGGATGCCGATGCCGCGGTATTCCGCCGGCACGTCCGCATCCGGCGCGATGTACAGCCCCGGTTCCACGGTCAGCACCATGCCCGGCTCCAGCAGCCGATCGCGGCTCGGCGTGCCGTAGTGGCCGACGTCGTGCACGTCGAGGCCCAGCCAGTGGCTCAGCCCATGCATGAAGAACTGCCGGTGCGCCTGCTCGGCGATCAGTTGGTCGACTTCACCTTTCAATACGCCCAGCTCCACCAGCCCGACCACCATGATGCGCACCACTTCGTCGTTGACTTCGCGGATGCTGGTGCCGGGTTTGAACAATGCCAAAGCGCGCAGCAGCGACGCCAGCACGATGTCGTACACCGCGCGCTGCGGCTTGCTGAACTTGCCGTTGACCGGGAAGGTGCGGGTAATGTCGCCGGCATACCCCTGATACTCGCAGCCGGCGTCGATCAGCACCAGATCGCCGTCGCGCATCTGGCTCTCGTTCTCGGTGTAGTGCAGGATGCAGCCGTTTTCGCCGCTGCCGACGATGGTGTTGTAAGACGGGTAGCGAGCGCCGAGGCGGGTGAATTCATGGTGAATCTCCGCTTCCAGCTGGTATTCGAACATGCCCGGGCGGCATTTTTCCATCGCGCGGGTATGCGCCAACGCGCTGATCTCACCGGCGCGGCGCATCACCGCCAGCTCTTCCGGGGACTTGAACAACCGCATGTCGTGCAGCCACGGCCGCCAGTCGGTCACGGTGGCCGGCGCCTGCAGGTTCTGGCGGAATCCCTTGCGCAGCTTGTCCAGCGCGCCGAACAGGATCTGATCGGCGTAGGCGTATTCACCCTGCGCGTGGTAAACCACATCCAGGCCGTTGAGCAGCAGGTGCAGCTGGTCATTGATTTCATCGAACGGCAGCGCGCGATCCACGCCCAGCTTCGCCGGCGCGGCGTCTTGCCCCAGGCGGCGGCCAAACCAGATTTCCGCTGTCAGATCGCGCACCCGGTTGAACAGCACGCTGTGGTTGTGCGTTTCGTCGCTTTTGATCAGCACCAGCACCGCTTCCGGCTCATTGAAGCCGGTCAGGTACCAAAAGTCGCTGTTCTGCCGATAGGGATAGTCTGAATCTGCACTGCGCGTCGTTTCCGGCGCAGAGAAAATAACCGCCGCGCTGGCCGGCGCCATTTTCGCCAACAGCGCCTGACGGCGGTTGTTGAATTCCTGCTGAATCATTACCTTCTCCTGAAATCATGCCATCCGCACCGCCGGCGGAGGGGCGATAGGACGTTTAGTGCAACGTCGGTTTGATGTTTTCCGGCGCCGTTGGCTTGTGACGGGTGAATTCGCCGTGGCACATGATGGCGGCGACCCGCACATACTCCGCCACTTCTTCCAGCGACTGTTCCAATTCTTCCTGATCTTCGTCTTCGTCGTAGCCCAGCTGCGCAATGTTGCGCAGATCGTCGATCGCTTCACCGACCTCGTCTTTCACCTGGGCCAGCTTCGGCTGCATCATCCCCAGCCCGAGCAGGAAGTGGTTGACCCAACCGCCCAGGGCGTCGGCGCGGTCAAACACACTGACGATCTCCCCTTCCGGCAGCATCAGTTGGAACAGGAATTCGTCGTCCTCCAGCGTTTCACGCGTCACTTCATACAGCTGTTGCAGCGGTTGGCTGAGCGCCTGCGGGAAGGCGACGCCTTCGTTGGTCAGATCGTGCACCAGCGCCTGCCAGCCGGCATCACGGCTGCCGCCGCACAACAGGCCGCTGATCAGGCCGTGCATTTCTGCCGCGGTCAGCGCCACCGACTGCTGGTTGAGGGCCACGGTCAAAGATTGGTAACTTGGAAATGTATTCTGTATAGACATGCGCATTCGTCATCGTTGGCAGGATAAGTTCGTGTTATGCTACCACCAAGGTCCGTCGCTATACCAGATAAGCGCGACACCTCAGTGGCTAGTTATAATCGCGATGTGGCAGGTTTCACACTGCGCCGGCGGGTGGCGAAAGTGCGGTAAATACGCATTTTGAAACCCTTTTTTGACTGGCAATGTGCGCCACAGTAGATTACAACCAGGTACTGAAAAAGGGGTTGTATCTTGGTACCGAGGTATATATAGTGGCGCCCGCTTTGACGGCCCGGCCAGGGCGGACAAGGCTGGCGCGAAATTTAGGCAGGAAGGTGGCATGTCTGCACAACCGGTAGATATTCAAATTTTTGGCCGCTCGTTAAGAGTCAATTGCCCGCCAGAACAACAAGATGCGTTGAATATGGCGGCGGACGATCTTAACCAACGGTTGCAAGATCTTAAAGTTCGCACTAGAGTCTCCAATACTGAGCAACTGGTTTTCATCGCGGCATTGAACGTCTGTCACGAACTTGCTCAAGAACGGTTGAAAACCCGTGACTATGCGTCCAATATGGAACAACGCATACGGATGCTGCAGCAGACCATTGAACAAGCGCTGCTTGAACAAGGTCGCATCTCTGAACGTCAGGATGCACAATTCGAATAACTTAAGTTGTTGAAATCACAGTTTCGGCAACGAGTACAAAATTTCTCTGAGATGTTCGCCAGCGGGCCAGTCCCCTGAGCCGATATTTAGTACAAACAGAATGTGTTGCTCCGCGATCGGTGAGCACGCTCGGTGCGCCGAGAAGCCTTAAGATTGCGACGGCACGTTCACCTTGAACCATGGGTTCAAGGGTTACAGCCTGCGACGGCATCTCGGAGATTCCCCTTCTCAGCGGTTTATGTGTGCTGAACGCCACACTGAGCAAGCCTGATACGATGCCTTTTCAACCCCAATTCGCGCAGCAGCGCCAAGCCATTCGTCAACTCATTCGCCAACGTCGGCGCGAGCTTACGCCGGGCCAACAACACTTTGCCGCAGACAAGATAGCCGAACGCCTCGTCGCGCACGCACGTATTCAGGCAGCGCACAGCATCGCGGTATTTTTGTCGTTTGACGGTGAACTCGACACCAGGCCGCTGATCGAGCAACTGTGGACCCTCAGCAAACGGGTTTACCTGCCGGTGCTGCACCCGTTCAGCCCGGGGCACCTGCTGTTCCTGCGCTATGCGCCGGAAACGCCGCTGGTGCGCAATCGCTTCAATATTCTCGAACCGCGCCTCGATGTGCGCCAGGTGTTGCCGCTGGGCAAGCTGGACGTCGTGCTGACGCCACTGGTGGCATTCGATCATACCGGGCAGCGTCTGGGCATGGGCGGCGGCTTTTACGATCGCACCCTGCAAAACTGGCAGAGCGACGGCCCCTATCCCATCGGCCTGGCCCATGATTGCCAGCAGGTGGAGCACCTGCCAACCGAACATTGGGATATCCCGCTGCCGGAAATCCTCACCCCGCTCTGCAGCTGGGCGTGGCACGAGCCCAAATAACAAAAGGCCGGATCGCTCCGGCCTTTTTCGTTGCGGCGAGCCGCCGAATCAGAACAGCAGACGGGCGCGAATGGTGCCGTCGATAGCCTTCATGCGCTGCAGCGCGGCGTCGGCGCGCGCGGTTTCCGCTTCAATGTCTATCACCACATAGCCGATTTCCGGCCCGGTTTGCAGATACTGTGCGGCGATGTTAACCCCCTCTTCGGCGAAGATCTGGTTAATCTGCGTCAACACGCCCGGACGGTTTTCGTGGATGTGCAGCAGGCGGCTGGCGTTCGGGCCATGCGCCGGCAGCGACACTTCCGGGAAGTTGACGGCAGACAGAGTCGATCCGTTGTCGGAGTATTTCGCCAGCTTGCCGGCCACTTCGTCGCCGATGTTCTCCTGCGCTTCCTGCGTGGAACCGCCGATGTGCGGCGTCAGCAGCACGTTATCGAACTCACACAGCGGCGAGTTGAACGGATCGCTGTTGGTCGCCGGCTCTTCCGGGAAGACATCGATCGCCGCGCCCGCCAGGTGATTGCTGGCCAGCGCGTCGCACAGCGCAGGGATATCCACCACGGTGCCACGCGAGGCGTTGATCAGAATGGCACCCGGTTTCATCAGCGCCAGCTCTTCCGCCCCCATCATGTTCTTGGTGGCCAGCGTTTCCGGCACGTGCAGCGTCACCACGTCGCTCATATTGAGCAGATCGGACAGATGGCGCACCTGCTGCGCGTTGCCCAACGGCAGCTTGTTCTCGATGTCGTAGAAGAACACCTTCATGCCCAGCCCTTCGGCCAGAATGCCCAGCTGGGTGCCGATGTGGCCGTAGCCGATGATGCCCAGCTTTTTACCGCGCGCCTCATAGGAGCCCACGGCCAGTTTGTGCCACACGCCGCGGTGCGCCTTGGCGTTGGCGGCCGGAATGCCGCGCAGCATCAACAGCAGCTCGCCCAGCACCATTTCGGCCACGGATCGGGTATTGGAGAAGGGGGCGTTGAAGACCGGAATACCGCGTTTGGTCGCCGCTTTCAGATCAACCTGGTTGGTACCGATGCAGAAGCAGCCCACCGCCACCAGTTTCTCTGCGGCGGCGAACACTTCTTCGGTCAGATGCGTACGCGATCGGATGCCGACGAAGTGCGCATCGCGGATGGATGCCTTCAACGATTCGGTGTCTAACGCACCCTTATGGTATTCGATGTTGGTATAACCGGCGGCACGTAAGTTATCGACCGTGCTCTGATGAACCCCTTCCACCAACAGGAATTTAATCCTGTCTTTCTCCAATGATACTTTTGCCATTTACCCGACCCTATGTTCAGACTTCAGAAGCGGCTGTGACGACACAGCTCCCATCCAACATAACAAAAATAACGCGGGCGGCAATACAAACGATTGCCTGCCCGGCAGGACAAGGCGCAGCGTTGATGGCGGTTTACGGCAGAAAATGCCATAGGGAAAGTTTTCGGCAGAAGCTTTGGGGAGTCAGTTTTCACAATGTGACATAAGTCACCAAATTTGCCGTTTTTCAGAAAAGATATTTTAACCGAAGAATTATGCGGCCCGGCACTGCCGGGCCACAGACGGCAGAGGCTTATTTGACCACTTTCACGCCTTCCGAGGTACCGACCAGCGCCACGTCCGCGCCGCGGTTGGCGAACAACCCCACGGTCACCACGCCGGCGATGCCGTTGATCTTGTTCTCCAGCGCGATGGCGTCGGTGATGCTCAGGTTATGCACATCGAGGATCACGTTGCCGTTGTCGGTCACCACGTTCTGGCGATATTCCGGCAGGCCGCCGAGTTTCACCAGCTCACGCGCCACGTAAGAGCGGGCCATCGGGATCACTTCCACCGGCAGCGGGAACTTGCCCAGCACGTCCACCTGCTTGCTGGCGTCGACGATGCAGATGAATTTCTTGGCGATGGCGGCGATGATTTTCTCGCGCGTCAGCGCCGCGCCGCCACCCTTGATCATCTGCATATGGCCGTTGATTTCGTCCGCGCCGTCCACGTAGATATCGAGCGAGTCCACTTCGTTGCTGTCGAACACAGGGATGCCGAGGCTTTTCAGCTTGGCGGTGGAGGCATCGGAGCTGGACACCGCGCCTTCGATCTGGTGCTTGATGGAGCCCAGCGCGTCAATAAAGTGGGCGGCGGTAGAACCGGTGCCGACCCCGACGATGGTGCCCGGCGTCACGTATTCCAGCGCCGCCCAGCCCACCGCTTTTTTCAGTTCATCCTGCGTCATAATATGTCCCTTGCCTCTGTACGAAAACGTGTGCGTATTATAGGGTAAAACGCTGTTTTTCACGCTGGCAGGATCACACTTATTTACCGCATCCCGCATTTTTGCCCGCTTGGCGGCGAGGTAGGGGCGTGATTTTTCCACCTGCGCCGTGCGCAAAATGTGGCATAGTGCCGGTATCATTCTAATTTAAGGGATATCTTTCCGATGAAACGCCCAGACTATCGTACGCTGCAAGCGCTGGACGCGGTGATCCGTGAGCGCGGCTTCGAGCGCGCCGCTCAAAAACTCTGTATCACGCAATCGGCGGTATCCCAACGCATCAAACAGCTGGAAAATCTGTTCGGCCAACCGCTGCTGGTCCGTACCGTGCCGCCGCGCCCCACCGAACAAGGGCAAAAGCTGCTCGCGCTGCTGCATCAGGTGGAATTGCTGGAAGAAGAGTGGCTGGGCAACGACACCGGCGTCGATACGCCGCTGCTGCTGTCGCTGGCGGTCAACGCCGACAGTCTGGCAACCTGGCTGCTGCCGGCGCTGAAGCCGGTGCTGGCGGACTCCCCCATTCGCCTGAATCTGCAGGTGGAAGATGAAACCCGCACCCAGGAGCGGCTCCGCCGCGGTGAGGTGGTGGGCGCGGTGAGTATTCAGCCGCAGCCGCTGCCGAGCTGCCTGGTGGATCGGCTGGGGGCGCTGGATTACCTGTTCGTGGCCTCCCGCGGCTTCGCCGAGCGCTACTTCCCGAGCGGCGTCACCCGTTCCGCGCTGCTGAAAGCACCGGCGGTGGCCTTCGACCATCTCGACGACATGCACCAGGCGTTCCTGCAGCAGAACTTCGATCTGTCGCCGGGCAGCGTGCCCTGCCACATCGTGAACTCGTCGGAAGCCTTCGTGCAGCTGGCACGCCAGGGCACCACCTGCTGTATGATCCCACACCTGCAGATCGAAAAGGAGCTGGCATCCGGTGAACTGATCGATCTGACGCCGGGGCTGTACCAGCGCCGCATGCTGTACTGGCACCGTTTCGCGCCGGAAAGCCGCATGATGCGTAAAGTGACCGACGCGCTGCTGGAGCACGGTCATCAGGTGCTGCGCCAGGATTAAAACGAAAAAAGGTTCGCCGCAGCGAACCTTTTCTTCAACACGATAGCCTTACTGCGCGGCGTTGCGCTGCAGCTCGAACACCACATCCACCTGATCGTCGAAGTGAATGCTTTGCTGCTCATAGGTTTGCGCCGCGTCGCTTTCCGCCGCCGCGCCGGCCGCCTTATACATCCGCGCCACCGGCATCGGCTGATAGTTGGCAACCCGGTAGCGAATGCTGTACACCGGCCCCAGCTTGGCGTGGAAGCCTTTGGCCAGGGATTCGGCCTGCTGAGTCGCGTTCTCGATCGCTTTTTGCCGCGCCTGCTCACGATACACGTCCGGCTTGGCGACGCCCAGCTCCACCGCGCGGATCTCGTTCAGGCCGGATTTCAGCGCGCCGTCCAGCAGCTCGTTCAGCTTGTCCAACTGACGCAGGGTCACCTGCACCTGACGCACCGCCCGGTAGCCCTTCAGCACCGACTCGCCGGTTTTCAGGTAATCGTATTCCGGCTGGGTGCGCAGGTTGGCGGCGCTGATGTCTTTCTTCTCAATGTTGTTTTTCTGCAGGAAATCAAAGTACTGCGCCACGCGCTCGTCCACCTGCTTCTTCGCCTGGGCGGCGTCTTTGGAGGAAACGCTCACTTCGATCGCCAGGGTGGCGATATCCGGCGTGGCGTCCACGCTGGCGGTGCCGGAGGTGACGACGTGCGGCCCTTCAGGCACTTCAGCCGCCTGCAGCGCCATCGGTAACGTCCCTAATCCGACCATTGCGGCCATAGCCAATGCTTTTAGCTTCACAGTGTCTCCTTAATGACAGGCTGTCTCTGATCGCCGGCTTTTCCCTGTGAGAACCGCCGGATTCCTGGCATCAAACGTAGCATATCGCGCGGCGTTTTGAATTCGGATTAGTGACAAATTCTTATAAATTTGCCCCCTGCCAGGCCAGCTGCAGCGCGATGCCCCACATCACCAGCCCGACCAGCGCGTTGATGATGCGCTGCGCCCGCTGCGTGTTCAGCCATGGCGCCAGCCAGGAGGCCAGCAGCGCCAGCCCGAAGAACCACACCGCCGACGCGCTGACCGCGCCGAGCGCGAACCAGGAGCGCACATCCGCCGTCAGCTGCCCGCCCAGGCTGCCGAGCACCACAAAGGTATCCAGATAAACGTGTGGGTTCAGCCAGGTGACCGCCAGCATGGTGACCACGAGGCGCCAACGGCTCTGCGCCAGCTCCTGCGCCGCGGCCTGCGCCGGTTGCGGGCTCAAGGCGGAACGGAACGCGCCCCACCCGTACCACAGCAGAAACGCCACCCCGCCCCAGGTGACCAGCGCCAACAGCAGCGGCGAGCGGGTCAGCAAAGCGCTGCCGCCGAAAATCCCGGCGCAAATCAGCACGATATCGCTCAACGCGCACAGCGAAGCGATCATCAAATGATACTGGCGGCGAATGCCCTGATTCATCACGAATACGTTCTGCGGGCCCAGCGGCAGGATCATGGCGGCGCTCAGGGCAAAACCCTGCAAGAAGACGGCTAACATGGGGATTCCTCGAATGATAAAAGGCGCCGGACGAGGGCGCGTGTCGGTCAACACGCGCATCATACGAGGAAGCGATCATTAGGTGAAATTGATGTTTCTAATCCCGCATCAGCGGAACTAATACTCAAATCGACGTGACGAACCCCAGCTCCTGCGAGATGCGTTGTGCGGTAGCCAGCACCGGTTTAATCAGGCTTTTGACGCCGATCTGCTGCAGCTTGGCGGTCGGCAACGAGACAGACACCGCATAGGGCACGCGCTGTTGAATATCGAACACCGGCGCCGCCACGCAGGAGACCCCCAGCTCGTTTTCTTCGCGATCCATCGCCATGCCGCGCTGGCGAATATCGGCCAGTTCCTCATACATCTTCGGCAGCTCGGTGATGGTATTGCGCGTCAGCGTCTGAATCTCCTGCTGATGGGTCTGCCAGTAGTGGGCTGGGTAATCGTCGTTGCCGTAGGCCATGAAGATTTTCCCCATCGCCGAACAGTACAGCGGCATATGCTGGCCAATATAGGCGCGGGTGCGCATCATGCCGGTGGTTGGCTCCAGCTTGTAGATCAGGATGACGTGGTCGTCTTCGCGGCTGGAGAAGTTGACCGTCTCGCCCACCTCCAGGTTCAGCTGTTCCAAATGCGGCGCGGCCACGTGAATGATATTGAGTGACGACAGCGCCTTCTGGCCGATGGAAATGAACTTGGTGGTCAGGCGGTAGCTGCCCGGCGACGGCGCCTGGGTCACATAGCCGCTGGTGTGCAACCCCTGCAGCAGGCGATGCACGGTGCTCTTGTTCATGCCGGCCAGCTCGGACAGATGCGCCAGTGGGCATCCGTTGGGGAAATTGCTCAGGATCTCAATCAACTGCAAACCGCGGAACAGGCTTTGGCTGCCCAGCGGTTTGTCTTTCTTGTCATCTTTCTCGTCGACGGCTTTCAGGCTCATAGCGAAAATCTCTCCAGTGTCGAACCGCCAACCGGCGCTGCGGCGAAGTCAGCAGGCTCTTTGCCGGGCATGTTACCCCAAGGCCCGCATCAGGTGAAGACGGAACGCCGTTTCATTGTCCGCAGCGAGCCAAAAATCCGCAATATTTCCCCCGCATTGAAGTGAGCCATCGGTCACACTTCCGCAAAGTAAAAAATAACCCATTGTTTAATAAAAACAATTAAAACTTCATCACCTTTGATTTAGCGCAACGAACGTCATATTATTTTTGAAATTGAATTTCGCATATTGAAATTTAAAGACCAGATACTCACCAGCGGTTTGGCTAATTTGCTCGGCATCTTCGCTCGGGCGCAACACCAGGGGCGCATCACATGACTATGGATAATGCGGCACAACCCATCCTTACCCTCAGCCACATCGTCAAACGATTTGGCGGCAACGTGGCGGTCAACGACGTCAGCCTGCAGGTAATGCCGGGCGAGGTTCTGGCACTGCTGGGCGAAAACGGCGCCGGCAAATCGACGCTGATCAAAGTGCTGGCGGGCGTCTACCCGCGTGACGGCGGCGATATTCGTTTTCAGGGCGCAAGCATCGCCTCCGCCGCCGCGATAAAAAGCGACAGCCGCCAGCCGATCGCCTTTATTCATCAGGATCTCGGCCTGATCGAATGGATGACGGTGGCGGAGAACATGGCGCTGGTGATGGGGTTTCCCCGCCGCTTTGGGTTGATCGACTGGCGCGCCATTCGCCGCCGGGCGGCGCAGGCGCTACAAGACGTCGGTATCGCGCTCGATCCCGATGCGCGCGTCTTCGAACTGTCGCGCACCGAAAAATCGCTGCTGGCGATCGCCCGTGCGGTGGCGGTCAACGCCGAGTTGCTGGTGCTGGATGAACCGACCGCCTCCCTGCCCGCCAACGACGTGCGTCATCTGTTCGCCGTCATCAACCGGCTGCGCGCCAAAAAGGTCGGCATGATTTACGTCACCCATCGCCTGGACGAAGTGATCGAAATCGCCGATCGGGTCTGCGTAATGCGCGACGGGCGCTATGTCGCTGGCGGCCGCACCGCCGACTACTCGCTGCGCGATCTGGTGCAAACCATCGTCGGCGAAGCGATGGCGGACGATCAGCGCGAACCGCTGCCGGAACATCGTCCGCCGGTGTTGCAGCTCGATAGCGTCACGGTGGGCGACATCGGCCCGGTGAGCTTCGATTTGCAGCCGGGCGAGATGCTGGCGCTGGCCGGCCTGCGCGGGGCCGGGCAAGAAGAGATCGGCCGGCTGCTGTTCGGGTTGCGTCAGGCCGACGGCGGCGCGATTCGGTTTCGCGATCGGTCCTATCAGGCGAGCTCCCCGCAGCAGGCGATGGCCTGCGGCGTTTCGCTGGTCGCGGGCGATCGCACCGGCGAAAGCCTGGTGATGTCGATGAGCGTGCGTGAAAACCTGTTTATCAACCCCTGCGCCAGTGGCCACCGGCTGCTCTCCCGCTACGGGCGACGAGCGGAGATCGGCGCCAGTTGGTGGAAAGTGCAGCTGTTCGACGTGCGCCCCAAGGACGTCAATATCGATATCAGCGCGCTGTCCGGCGGCAACCAGCAAAAGGTGGTGATGGCGCGCTGGATGCACCTGGGGGCGCCGCTGCTGATCCTGGAAGATCCCACCGCCGGCGTGGACGTCGGCGCGCGCGCGGAAATCTACCACCTGCTGAATAAATCCCTGGCGGAAGGCGTGGCGGTGCTGGTGATCTCCAACGATTTCGAGGAGATCGCCCATATTTGCAACCGCGCGCTGGTGTTCAACCGCGGGAAAATGGTCGGCGAACTGAAAAATCAACAGGTGTCATTCGCCAATTTATTGGAGCTGGCCTCTGCCAGCACCGGGGAAAGCGTCGCAATCACGTCAGAATCCGAGGTAGGCCATGTCTAAAACATCCGTTAAATCAACCGCGCTGGAGCAGCGCGTCAGCCTGGCGCAGGACGGCGCCGGCCCCTGGCTGATGCAGGTTCTCACCCGCTATGGCCTGCTGCTGCTGTGCGTCGCGCTGGTCGTGCTGTTCTCACTGATCACCCCCTCTTTCGCATCGATGCTGACGCTGCAGGCTATCTTGTCGAGCAAGGCCAAAATCGCCCTGTTGGCGCTGGCGGCGACCATCCCGATGATCGTGGGCAAGATCGATCTTAACGTCGGCTTCGGCATTGTGCTGTGGCACATCCTGGCGATCACGCTGCAGGTGGAATACGGCTTCTCCTGGCAGATGGCGGTGCTGACGGTGCTGGCGATCTCGGCGCTGTACGGGTTGCTGAACGGCATTCTGGTGGCGCTGGCCGATATCGACAGCTTCGTCGCCACCCTCGGCTCCGGCACCGTGCTGTACGCCATTGCCCTGTGGCATTCCGGCGGGCGGCAGATCGTCGGCGACTTGCCGGATGCCTTTATCGCGCTGCACCACACCGAGATCGCCGGCATTCCGATCGTGGCATTTTACGTGCTGATCGTCGCGGTGGTGCTGTGGCTCATCACCGAACACACCCCGCTCGGTCGCTGCATGTATGCGGTGGGCGGCAACCCGGCGGCGGCGCGCCTGAACGGCATTTCGGTCAACCGCTTCACCATCGGCGCTTTCATCGCCTCCAGCGTGCTCACCGGTTTCAGCGGCGTGTTGATCGCCGCCGAACAGGGCGTCGGCCAGGCCAGCGTCGGCATGGACTATCTGCTGCCGGCGCTGGTCGGCGCCTTCCTCGGCAGCACCACCATTCGCCCAGGGCGCGTCAATGTCTGGGGCACCGTGGTCGGCATCGCCATTCTGGCTATCGGCATCGCCGGCATTCAGCAGTTCGGCGGTGAATTCTGGGTCGAGCCGCTGTTCAACGGCGCGACGCTGTTGCTGTCGATCACCCTGGCCGGCTATGCCCAACGCCGCCGGCTACTCAATCAGAAAGCGGTACAACGCAGCCAGACGACGCCAACTGACAACAACAATCAGACAGCGACCCACCCTTAAACCAGGAGCACACCATGAAACGCATTTGGCTGTTACCGGGGTTCACCACATTATTGCTCGCCGCATCGCCGGCCTGGGCCGACGCCTATCTCGATCAGGCCACCGCCGCCGTCGCGAAGGCCACCGCCAGCGCCACCCAGTGGGATGGCCCCACCAGCGGCCCGCAGCTGCAGGCCAACAAGAAGATCATTTTTATCGCCTCCGACATGAAGAACGGCGGCGTCCAAGGGGTGCAACAGGGGTTGAGCGAAGCGGCAAAAGCCGCCGGCTGGAAGCTGGAAACGCTCGACGGCGGCGGCTCGGTGAAAGATCAGCTGGCATCGCTCAATCAGGCCATCGCCCAGAAACCGGACGGCATCGTGATCGGCGGCTGGAACCCTAACGTCGCCAAGATCCCGCTGAAAAAGGCCGTGCAGCAGGGCATCGTGCTGACCGCCTGGCATGCGGTGCCGGAACCGGGCCCCATCGCCAAATACAATGTGTTCTATAACGTCACGTCGGACTCCAACGAAGTGGCGCGCATCGCCGCGCAATACGCGGTGGTGCAGTCCGGCGGCAAGGCGAGCGTGCTGATCTTCACCGACTCGCTGTATCAAATCGCGCTGGACAAGGCCAACGTCATGAAAGACGAGATCGCCAAATGCAGCGGCTGCACGCTACTGGAATTCATCGATACGCCGCTGGCCGATACCGCCAACCGCATGCCGGCGATGACCTTCAGCCTGCTGCAGAAGTACGGCGACAAATTCCAATATGCGCTGGCGATCAACGATCTGTACTTCGACTTTATGGCACCGGCGCTGAAGACCGCCGGCAAAGGCGGCAAGAACGCGCCTTACAACGTGTCGGCCGGCGACGGTTCGATCTCCGCTTACCAGCGTATCCGGTCGGGCGACAGCCAGTCGGCGACGGTGCCGGAACCCTTGAAGCTGCACGGTTGGCAACTGCTGGACGAATTCAACCGCGCCTTTGCCAAGCAGCCGCCTTCCGGCTACGTCACCCCGGCGCATCTGGTGACCCGCGACAATATCGCCGCCGACGGGGGCGCCAATAACCTGTATGACCCGCAAAACGATTATCAGGGCCATTACAAAGCGATCTGGGGCGTGAAATGAACGGCGATTCATTGCGCACGCACGCCCGGCTCGAGCGCCTGTGTTCGCCGGCGATCTGGGCCGAGGGGCCGGTGTGGCTACCGCAGGAGGATGCGGTGGTGTTCAGCGATGTGAAAGGCAACCGCATGTTCCGCTGGTCGCGCCGGGGTGAGCTGACCCTATACCGTTCGCCGTCACACTACGCCAACGGCAATGCGCGCGACGGCGAAGGGCGCGTGGTCAGCTGCGAACACGGGCGGCGCGGCATTAGCCGCACCGAAAGCGATGGCGAGGTACGTCTGTTGATCGATCGCGTCGACGGCAAGCGCTTTAACTCGCCGAACGACGTGGCGGTGCGTTCCGACGGCACCCTATGGTTCACCGATCCGCCCTACGGCATCATCGGCGACGAAGAGGGTTACAAATCGGAAAGCCAGGTGATCGGCTGTTATCTCTACAGCTTCGATCCGCGCGACGGTTCGCTGACCATCGCCGCCTGCGACCTGCAGCGCCCGAACGGCCTGGCGTTTTCACCGGATGAAAAATGGCTGTACGTTGCGGACATGTCGATCGTGGATTTTCCGACGCTGGGCCGCCGCGAGCTGCGCGTCTATGCGGTCAACGGCCGCGGGCTGGAAGCCGGCCGCCGTTTTGCAACGGTGGGGCCCGGATTCCCGGACGGCTTCTGCGTCGATCGGGCCGGCAATCTGTTTTGCAGCTGTGCCGACGGCGTGCTGGTCTTGGATCCAGAGGGGCGGCAGATCGACAAAATCAGCGTGCCGGAACGCGTCTCCAATTGTACCTTCGGCGGCCCGAACGGCGATGAACTCTATATCACCGCCACCACCTCACTCTACCGCATGGTGCTGAACACCCGCGGTTAGCCGGGGCCTCGCAAGACGCAGGGTGGGTTTCGATCCGCCCTGCTTTGTCACGTCTGAAGCACGCCATCTCCACCAAAACGTGGCGGCGATCACAAAATCACCACTCAATTTTAACGTCATGTTTTTCATGAACAATTTTACTTCCCCTTGCTTTGACTTCCCTGAACCGCCGGGATAGCATTTATTTGAAATGCAATTTCGCATATTGAAATTTAGCGAACCAAAAACAAACGATTCGCACAGGCGGAGAACCGGCATGAGAGTGAGTTATAGCGAGTTAAAACACCAATTCAAACGCGTGCTACTGGCGCGCGGCGTGGCGGAACCTATCGCCGACGACTGCGCCGGCATGTTCGCCGACACCACCGCCAGCGGCGTTTACTCCCACGGCGTTAACCGCTTTCCACGCTTTATTCAGCAGCTGGACGCCGGCGATATCGTGCCGGACGCCGAACCCAGCAAACTGCTGTCTCTGGGGGCGATCGAGCAATGGGATGCGCATCAGGGCATCGGCAACCTTACCGCCCGCCGCATGATGGATCGCGCCATGCAGTTGGCCGACGATCATGGCATCGGCCTGGTGGCGCTGCGCAATGCCAACCACTGGATGCGCGGCGGCGGTTACGGCTGGCAGGCGGCGGAGAAAGGCTATATCGGCATTTGCTGGACCAACTCGATCGCCGTGATGCCGCCGTGGGGCGCCAAAACGTGCCGTATCGGCACCAACCCGTTGATCGTCGCCGTGCCCGGCAACCCGATCACCATGGTGGATATGTCGATGTCGATGTTTTCCTACGGCGCGCTGGAGCTGAACCGGCTGGCGGGCAAAACCCTGCCGGTGGACGGCGGCTTCGACAACGACGGCCACCTGACCCGCGATCCGGCCATCATCGAAGAGAATCGGCGCATTTTGCCGATGGGGTATTGGAAAGGATCGGCGCTGTCGATCGTGCTGGACATGATCGCCACCCTGCTGTCCGGCGGCGCCTCGGTGGCGGAAGTGACGGAAGATCACCGCGACGAATACGGCGTCTCGCAGGTGTTCATCGCGATTGAGATAGACCGGTTGATCGACGGCGACAGCCGCGATCAAAAACTGCAGCGCATCATGGATTACGTCACCAGCGCCGAGCGGGACAACCCCGACGTCGCCATTCGCCTGCCGGGCCACAAGTTCCCGCGCATTCTGGAAGAAAACCTGCGCGACGGCATTCCGGTCGACGAGCGGGTTTGGGCGCGCATTCAGGCGCTGTAACGGGAGGATCATCATGATATTCGGCCACATCGCCAACACCGCGCCCGAGCAGTACCCGGCGCCGGTCGCCAACGCCGTCGCCTATCTGCAGCGCGCCGATTTCAGCGTCTTGCCCGCAGGGCGTTATGAAGATCCCGCCACCGGCTACGTGGTGCAAGTGCTCGATCTGCATACCCAACCACCGGATGCGCTGCGCCCGGAAGTCCACCGGCAAAACGTCGACGTGCAGTTTCTGGTCAGCGGCACCGAGCTTATCGGCGTCGCGGCGGACAGCGGCGACAACGTCATTCATCAGGAGCTGCTGGCACAGCGCGACATCCTGTTTTATCAGGACGTGACCGACGAATCCTGGCTCACGATGCAACCCGGCAACTTCGCGGTATTTTTTCCACAGGACGTGCATCGCCCGGCCTGCATTAACCAGCGCCCCTGCGCGATACGCAAGGTGGTGGTGAAGATACCGCTGGCGTCGTTTAGCGCCTGATAGACGCAACACCCGTAACGATAACAACACCGGTCCATGGGGCCTGTGTGGGCGCCCTTGCGCCCAAATCAAACAAAACAATAACGCCCGACCCTACAAAAAAGCGAACATCGAAAGAGGTCCTTATGAATACAGCCTCCGTTTCCGTCAGCCAAAGCCAGGCTATCCCCAAGCTACGCTGGCTGAGGATCGTGCCGCCGATCCTCATCACCTGCATCATTTCTTACATGGATCGGGTCAACATCGCCTTCGCCATGCCCGGCGGCATGGATGACGAACTCGGCATCACTGCTTCAATGGCCGGGCTGGCCGGCGGCATCTTCTTCATCGGTTACCTGTTTCTGCAGGTGCCCGGCGGCAAGCTGGCGGTATACGGCAACGGCAAGAAATTCATCGGCTGGTCACTGTTGGCCTGGGCGGTGATCTCGGTGCTGACCGGGCTGGTCACCAACCAGTACCAGTTGCTGTTCTTGCGCTTCGCCCTCGGCGTTTCCGAAGGCGGCATGCTGCCGGTGGTGCTGACCATGATCAGCAACTGGTTCCCGGATAAGGAGCGCGGCCGCGCCAACGCCATCGTCATCATGTTCGTGCCGATCGCCGGCATCCTCACCGCCCCGCTGTCGGGTTGGATCATCACCGCCTGGGACTGGCGCATGCTGTTTCTGGTGGAAGGCGGTCTGTCGCTGGTGGTGATGGCGCTGTGGTACTTCACCATCAGCAACCGGCCGCAGGAAGCCAAATGGATCTCGCAGGCGGAAAAAGAGTATCTGGTGAAGACCCTGCACGACGAACAGCTGCTGATTAAAGGAAAAACGGTGCGCAACGCCTCGCTACGCCGGGTGCTGGGCGACCGGATCATGTGGCAGTTGATCCTGGTGAATTTCTTCTACCAGACCGGTATTTACGGCTACACCCTGTGGCTGCCGACCATTTTGAAAGAGCTGACCCACGGCGATATGGAGCAAGTGGGCCTGCTGGCTATTCTGCCCTATATCGGCGCCATCTTCGGCATGCTGGTCATCTCCACCCTCTCCGACCGCACCGGCAAGCGCAAAGTCTTCGTCGCCCTGCCGCTGGCCTGCTTTGCCGCCTGCATGGCGCTGTCGGTGCTGCTGAAGGATCACGTCTGGTGGTCTTACGCTGCGCTGGTCGGCTGCGGCGTGTTTATTCAGGCGGCGGCCGGGGTGTTCTGGACCATACCGCCCAAATTGTTCAACGCCGAAGTGGCCGGCGGCGCACGCGGCGTGATCAATGCGCTGGGCAACCTCGGCGGCTTTTGCGGCCCGTATATGGTCGGCGTCCTGATCAGCCTGTTCAACAAGGACGTCGGCGTCTACAGCCTGGCGGCTTCGCTGGCGATCGCCTCCGTGCTGGCGTTGATACTGCCCAATAAATGCGACCACAGCGCGAGGAACCCATGATGGAATATTGGCTGGGGCTCGACTGCGGCGGCACCTTCATCAAGGCGGGATTATACGACCACAAGGGCCATGAACACGGCGTTGCGCGGCGCAATCTGGCGATCGTCGCGCCGCAGCCCGGCTGGGCCGAGCGAGATATGGCATCGCTGTGGCACACCGCCGCCGACGTGATCCGCGAAGTGCTGTCCGCCAGCGGCGTCGCCGCCGGCGCCATTCAGGCCGTCGGCATCTCGGCGCAGGGCAAGGGGGCGTTTCTGTTGGATAAACAGGGGCAGCCGCTGGGCAACGCCATGCTCTCTTCCGACCAGCGCGCGCTGGCGTTGGTGCAGGAATGGCAACGGCAGGGCGTGCCGCAGGCGCTGTATCCGCAAACGCGCCAAACGTTGTGGACCGGGCACCCGGTCTCGCTGCTACGCTGGCTGAAGCGGCATCAGCCGGAGCGTTACGCCCGCATCGGCAGCGTGCTGATGGCGCACGACTACCTGCGCTATTGCCTGACCGGCGAGTTGGCCTGCGAAGAAACCAATATCTCCGAATCCAACCTGTATCAGATGCGCAGCGGACGCTATGACCCGGCGCTGGCGCAGCTGCTGGATATCGGCGACATCATGCCCGCCCTGCCGACGATTGTCGGTTCGGCCGATATCGCCGGGCGCGTCGCGGCAAACGCCGCGGCCATCACCGGCCTGCAAACCGGCACCCCGGTGGTCGGCGGGCTGTTCGACGTAGTGTCCACCGCGCTGTGCGCCGGCCTGCAGGACGAAACCCGGCTCAATGCGGTGATGGGGACCTGGTCGGTCACCAGCGGCATCACCGACGCCATCGTCGAGGGTTTCGATCATCCCTTTGTCTATGGCCGCCACGCCGAAAGCGGCCAATACATCGTGCACGAAGCCAGCCCCACCTCCGCCGCCAACCTGGAATGGTTCTGTCGCCAATGGGGGCTGCAGGACTACGGCCAGCTTAACCGCTGGGTCGCCGCCCTGCCGAAAGCCGCCGGCGATCTGCTGTTCGCCCCTTTCCTGTATGGCTCCAACGCCGGTCTGGGGCTGAGCGCCAGCTTCTACGGCCTGCAGGCCTTCCACCAGCGCGAGCACCTGGTGCAAGCGATCTACGAAGGCGTGGTGTTCTGCCACATGACGCACCTTAACCGCATGCGCCGGCGTTTCCCTGAAGCGCAGGCGCTGCGCGTGACCGGCGGCCCCGCCAAATCCCTCCCCTGGATGCAAATGTTCGCCGACGTCAGCGGCCTGCCGGTGGAGCTGCCGCAGGTGGAAGAAACCGGCTGTCTGGGCGCGGCGATGGCGGCCATGGTCGGCAGCGGCGTCTTCAACGATTTCACCGCCGCCCAGCACCGGCTGGCGCCGCGTATCGAGCGGCTGCTGCCTGATGCGGCCGCTGCCGAGGCTTACGACAACAAACACCAACGTTATCAGGCGCTGATTGCTGCATTGCAACATCTGCAGCCCGCCAACAAGGAGGCCCCATGAGCACGAAACCGCGCCTGCAGCTGGCGCTCGATCAAACCCGTTTGGATACGGCGCTGCGCACCGCCGAGACCCTCAGCCCCCATGTGGACATCATCGAGGCCGGTACCATTTTGTGCATCAGCGCCGGCATTCAGGCGGTTAGCGCGCTGCGCGAGCGCTGTCCGCAGCACACGCTGGTGGCCGATCTCAAGGTGGCCGACGCCGGCGCGACGCTGGCCGAGCAGGCCTTCGGCCAGGGCGCGGACTGGATGACGGTGATCTGCGCCGCGCCGTTGGCCACCATGGCCAGCGCACGGGAAGTCGCCGAGCGTCACGGCGGTGAAATCCAGATCGAACTGTTCGGCCGCTGGACATTAGAGGATGCGCGGCAATGGCGCGGCCTCGGCATTCGCCAGGCGATCTATCACCGCGGCCGCGACGCGCAGGCCAGCGGGCAAACCTGGGGCCGGCAGGATTTGGATCGGATGAAGGCACTGTCCGATCTGGGCATCGCGCTGTCGGTGACCGGCGGCATCACGCCCGCCGACCTGCCGCTGTTTAAAGAGATCGCCGTCACCGCTTTTATCGCCGGCCGCGCGCTGGCCGAGGCCGGCGATCCGCCGGCGGCCGCCAGGCAGTTCCGCACCGCCATCGAAGACATCTGGAGATCATGATATGCGTCAGCACCCGTTGGGAATTTACGAGAAAGCGCTGCCGAAACACCTGAGCTGGCCCGAACGCCTGGCGCTGGCCAAGGCCTGCGGCTTCGACTTCGTCGAAATGTCGGTGGACGAAAGCGATGAACGCCTGGCGCGCCTGAGCTGGAGCAAAGCGCAGCGCCTGGCGCTGGTGGATGCCATGCTGGAAACCGGCATCCGCATCCCGTCGATGTGCCTCTCCGGCCACCGGCGCTTTCCGTTTGGCAGCCACGATCCGGCGCTGCAACAGCGCGCCTTCGACGTGATGGAACAGGCCATTCAGCTGGCCCAAGACGTCGGTATCCGCACCATCCAACTGGCCGGCTACGACGTGTATTACGAAGAGCAGGACGAGGGGACGCTGGCGCGCTTTAGCGAAGGCATGCAGTGGGCGGTAGAACGTGCCGCCGCCGCCCAGGTGATGCTGGCGGTGGAAATTATGGATACCGCCTTTATGAACTCGATCGGTAAATGGAAAGCCTGGGACACCCTGTTGGCCTCGCCGTGGTTCACGGTGTATCCGGACGTCGGCAACCTCAGCGCCTGGGGCAACGACGTGCCGCGTGAATTGGAGCTGGGCATCGATCGCATCGCCGCCATTCACCTGAAAGACACCTACCCGGTCACCGCCGCTTCGCCGGGGCAATTCCGTGACGTGCCGTTTGGCGAAGGCTGCGTCGACTTCGTCGAGGTATTTCGCACGCTGCAGCGCCTCAATTACCGCGGCGCATTCCTGATTGAGATGTGGACAGAAAAAGCCGAGGAGCCGGTGGCCGAGATCGTTCAGGCCCGCCGCTGGATCGAACAGAAAATGCAACAAGGGGGCATGACATGCTGACTCAGTTAAAACAACAGGTGCTGGAGGCCAATCTCGATCTGCCGCACCATAAGCTGGTGACCTTTACCTGGGGCAACGTCAGCGCGGTGGATCGCGAACGCGGCCTGGTGGTGATCAAGCCTTCCGGCGTTGAATACGAGCATATGACGGCGGAGGATATGGTGGTGGTCGATCTGGCCAGCGGCCGCACCGTCGAAGGGGCAAAAAAACCGTCGTCGGACACCGCCACCCATCTGGCGCTGTACCGCGAATTTGCCGATATCGGCGGCATCGTCCACACCCATTCGCGCCACGCCACCATCTGGGCGCAGGCCGGGCTGGACATCCCCGCCTGGGGAACCACCCACGCCGATTATTTTTATGGCGCTATTCCCTGCACGCGCCTGATGACCCAGGATGAAATTGAGCACGATTACGAACTGGAAACCGGCAAGGTGATTATCGAAACCTTCCGCCGGCGCGATATCAATCCCAACGCTATCCCAGCGGTACTGGTCAACGCCCACGGCCCCTTCGCCTGGGGCAAAGACGCCCACAACGCGGTGCATAATGCGGTGGTGCTGGAAGAGATCGCCTACATGGGCATTTTCTCACGCCAGCTGACGCCGGGCATTCACAGTATGCAGCGCGAACTGTTGGACAAACACTACCTGCGCAAACACGGCCAAAACGCCTACTACGGGCAGTAGAGCGCCGGGGCCCCAACCGTTGCATCTGATGCTTTGCCGCATCGGGTGTCAACGGGCTTGAGGCGCAGTGATAACGATAACCGCATTCGCCCATCGGCGAAAAATTCGCTATCATCCGCACCCACCTTCCAGCCGGCCGCCCGATGTCTACGATCACCGATACCTTTATCGCCCCGCCATGCCATGACCAGATAGAGATCCTTTATCAGGACGACCATCTGGCGCTGATCAATAAGCCAGCTGGGCTGCTCAGCCTGTCGGGCAAGAATCCGCAGAATCTCGATTCGGTACACCATCGGCTGGTACAGATCTTCCCCGGCTGCGCCCTGGCGCACCGCCTGGATTTCGGCACGTCCGGCTTGATGGTGGTGGCCCGCAACAAGGCCGCCAACGCCGCGCTCTGCCGGCAGTTCAGCGAGCGCACCGTCGGCAAAGTGTACAGCGCGCTGCTGTGCGGCCACCTGGCGGATAACGAAGGGGTAATAGACGCGGCGATCGCCAAAGATCCGGCGCTGTTCCCGCTGATGTCGATTTGCGCCCTCCGCGGCAAGCCCGCCCGCTCCCGCTATCGGGTCGTCGAGCGTTTTTATCGTGAAGCGGAGGGCGGGATCTCGCTGCCGCTGACGCGGGTGCAGCTCACCCCAGAGACCGGGCGCACCCACCAGCTGCGTATTCACAGCCGGCAGTTGGGCCACCCTATTTTAGGCTGCGATCTGTATGGCGGGCGACTGCTGCCGGGTACCGAACAGACGCCACGGCTGATGTTGCATGCCAGCGAACTGGACTTTGTGCACCCCATCACTGGAGAGCGGATCGCCGCTCGTCACGCCGCGCCGTTCTGAACGCGGCTTACCACATCAAATCGTCGGGCACTTTAAAGTCGGCGTACGGATCGTCTTCATCCTGTTCTTCCTGACTCAGCGCGCTGTGCAACACAATGCTGGCCGCATCGCGCTGCGCGATTTTATCGGCGACGCTCGCGGGGATAATCGCGTATTCACACTCTTCCCGGTTCTCGACCACCAAGCGGGCAATGGCGAGGCGGCCATTGATCAGTTGGGTCTGCGTCGCCTTATCCACCAGAATTTTTTTGATCAGGTTACCGTCGGTGAAGTTGAAACCGATATCGCCTTTCGCCAGGACGATACGGTTCATCTCGATCAGTTGCTTCACCTGCGCCTTGTATTCTTTGGACAGCGCGGCCTGCTTTTGCTGCTCGTTCAACTGCTTATCGCGCTCAAGCTGCGCCTTTTTATTCTCTTCCACCGCCTCTCTGGCCTCGCGGGCCTGAACGCGTGATTTTTTAGCCGTTCTTTGGACTTTGGCCATTTTCTTGCTGGTTACCAAGCCCGCTTTGAGCATCTGCTCTTGTAAGGTGAGTTTTGTCATGTTCGTGTCTGAAGCCGTGGGTTATGGGGGGATTATACCCGTAATTTTTCAGGCTGCACCAGGTTGCCGGCCCAACCCACCGGCGGTTTGCGCTGCAGGGCAACGGCGGTAAACCGAGCCGAACGTCAGATCATGAATACCGCTCATGTGGTAATGAAATTAAGTCTCTTTCACTCCCTGCGGGACTCTGGCAAAAATAGACCTCATTAACGACAGACAATATGAAATCGGCTGAATGAAAAAAGAGAAAAACAACCCATTGAAATAAATGGATAAATCCAGCCTTCATATCATATAACAGGATGCTATAAGACGATGAATAGAGACTTTGCCTTTACGATTAAGAGCAGTTCTTTCGATGAAGATTATAACCCTTCTGAAAGTACGCGTATCACCACCAATTTCGCCAATTTGGCCAGAGGGGAAAACCGCCGGGAGAACCTGCGCAACACGCTGGTGATGATTAACAATCGCTTCAATTCGTTGGCGAATTGGGATAACCCCAAGGCCGACCGCTATTCGGTCGAACTTGACATCATTTCGGTTGAGATGCGCGTTGAAGATCAGGGGACCAGCTTCCCGGTGATCGAAATCCTGAAAACCAACATCATTGATAAAAAAACGCAAAAGCGTCTTGAGGGCATCGTCGGGAACAATTTCTCCTCTTACGTGCGCGATTACGACTTTAGCGTCTTGCTGCCGGCGCACAATAAAAACACGGCGGAGTTCAACATTCCGGATGATTTCGGCGATTTGCACGGCAATATCTTTAAGCATTTCGTCAATTCAAACGCATACCATGAGAATTTCAGCAAACCGCCGGTGATCTGCCTCAGCGTGTCCAGCAAAGACACCTATCATCGGACGGGCAATCAACATCCGGTGTTGGGCGACGAGTATCGGCAAGACGGCGCTTCGCTGACCGACCGGTATTTTAAAAAAATGGGCCTGCAGGTGCGCTATTTCATGCCGAAAAATAGCGTCGCGCCCCTGGCGTTTTATTTCCCCGGGGATTTGCTGAGCGATTACACCGATCTGGAACTGATCGGCACCATCAGCACGATGGAGACCTTCCAGAAAATTTATCGGCCTGAAATTTACAATGCCAACTCGGCGGCGGGGCAATGCTATCAGCCCAGCCTGAATAACCAGGATCATTCATTAACCAAGATTGTTTACGATCGCGAAGAGCGTAGCCAGTTAGCGATTGAGCAGGGGAAATTTACGGAAGAGCAATTTATCAAGCCCTACAAGCCCATTCTTGAGCAATGGTCTGCTCACTACGCGCTTTGATTCACTTAATTACAGGTCATCTATCATGAAAATATTGCTCCCTACCTCGACCGCCGGCAGCTTGCCCAAACCTTCCTGGCTGGCCCAACCGGAAACCCTGTGGTCGCCCTGGAAATTGCAGAATGAAGAATTAATCGAAGGGAAACAGGACGCTTTGCGTTTGTCGCTGGCAGAGCAACAACAGGCCGGCATCGATATCGTCAGCGATGGCGAGCAAACGCGCCAGCACTTCGTCACCACGTTTATCGAGCACCTCACCGGCGTCGATTTCGAGAAACGCGAAGTGGTTAAAATCCGCAATCGCTATGAGGCGAGCGTGCCGACCGTTGTGGGTGCAGTGGCGCGTCAAAAGCCCGTTTTCGTTGAAGACGCCAAATTTTTACGCCAGCTGACCAAGCAGCCGATTAAATGGGCCCTGCCGGGGCCGATGACCATGATCGACACGCTTTATGACAGCCACTATAAAAGCCGCGAAAAATTGGCCTGGGAATTCGCCAAGATCCTCAATCAGGAAGCCAAAGAGCTCGAGGCCGCCGGCGTCGACATTATTCAGTTTGATGAGCCCGCATTTAACGTGTTCTTTGACGAGGTGAATGACTGGGGCATCGCCGCCCTGGAAAGGGCCGTTGAGGGGCTTAAGTGTGAAACGGCGGTACATATCTGCTATGGATACGGCATTAAGGCCAATACCGACTGGAAAAAGACGCTGGGCTCTGAGTGGCGGCAATATGAAGAGGCGTTTCCTAAGCTGCAAACATCTACTATCGATATTATCTCGCTCGAGTGCCATAACTCGCACGTGCCGATGGATCTGCTTGAACTGATTCGCGGTAAGAAAGTGATGGTCGGCGCCATTGATGTAGCGAATCATACCGTTGAGACGCCGGAGGAAGTGGCCGCTACGCTGCGCAAAGCGCTGCAGTTTGTTGATGCCGACAAGCTCTATCCGTCGACCAACTGCGGCATGGCTCCCCTGCCTCGTCAGATTGCCAGCGGCAAGCTAAATGCCTTAAGTGCGGGCGCCGAGATCGTGCGCCGTGAACTGTTAGCCAAATAACCTTGCCAAGCGCCCGCCACAGGTACCTCCTGCGGCGGGCGATGATCATTCAACTCCCTCTCCCCGCAACGTTCCCCCTCTGGTGTATACTCGGGTTTCTACGCGATGCCAGCCACAGCGGCCTGAACGGCCCCTCAGCCAGCCCACAACAGCTTAATAACAGTGGAACCCTCATGAGCCCAGATACCGCTCGCATCAGCGAAATTATCGATCGCGCCAGGATCTCGCCCTATCAAATCCTCATCCTTACCCTGTGTTTCCTGATCGCCCTGCTGGACGGCTTCGATACCGCCATCATCGGCTATATCGCCCCGGCACTGCGCGAAGAGTGGGGCCTGCAGCCCTCGCAGCTCTCCCCCGCCTTCGGCGCAGGGTTGTTCGGCCTGCTGATCGGCAGCCTGCTGTTCGGGCCGATCGCCGACGCCATCGGCCGCAAACGCGTGCTGCTCGTCGCGGTGCTGGTGTTTGGCGGCTGTACCCTGGCTTCGGCCTATACGCATTCGATCGAATCCCTGACCCTGCTGCGCTTTATCACCGGCATTGGCCTCGGGGGCGCGATACCGACCTGCATCACCCTTAGCGCTGAGTACTCACCGGCACGCCGGCGCATGCTGATGGTCACCCTGAGCTGGAGCGGCTTTACCGCAGGGCTTGCCCTGGGTGGCCTGCTGGCCGGGCAGATCATTCCTGCATTCGGCTGGCGCGGCGTACTGCTGGTCGGCGGCATTGCGCCATTGGCGCTGCTGCCGCTGCTGGCCTGGCAGATGCCCGAGTCGGTACGCTTTATGGCCGCCAGCGCCAAACATGCCGATCGGCTGCGCCGGGTGGTCGAGCGTATCACCGGCCAGCGTTGGACGGGGGTCACCATCGTCGATGACGAACGCCCGGCACAGGCCACGTCGCCGATCTCGCACCTGTTTATCGAAGGGCGCGCCGTGCGCACCCTGTTGCTGTGGGCGGCGTTCTTCTGCTCGCTGTTCGTGTTCTACCTGCTCACCAGTTGGCTGCCGACGATCCTCAAAGACGCCGGTTACGATATCGCCCACGCCTCGCGCATCGGGGCGATGGTGCCGCTCGGCGGCACCCTGGGCGCCATCCTGATGGCGCTGCTGATGGACCGCGTCGGGCCCTACCGCGTGCTGGCCGTCTCCTACCTGGGCGCCGCGCTGGTGATTGGCGCAACCGGGTATCTGATGGGCGACGTCTATATGCTGGCCACCGTTGTGTTCCTGATAGGTTTCGGCGTAGCCGGCGCGCAAAACGGCCTGAACCTGGTCTCCGCCACCCTTTACCCGACCGCAGCCCGCGTCACCGGCGTCAGTTGGGCCATGGCCAATGGCCGCTTCGGATCGATCGTCGGCTCGATGCTCGGCGCCTGGATGATGACCGCCGCAGGCTCGGCGGAAGTGTTCTTCCTTTGGCTGGCGCTGCCGGCGCTGCTGGGCGCCGTCGCCATCTTCCTGCTCTATCGCCTCAGCCTGCGCCGCCGCGCACCGCTCGCGGAAACGGCCGCCGGCGCCTGAACTCGCGGAAAAGAAAAGGCCGAGACGCCATCGGTGACGTCTCGGCCTGTAATGAAAAAGGGGGCCAGGCCCCCTTCTCTGTTATTCCGCCTTGGCGGAAGCGTCTTCGGTGCGATACAGGTGCACGTCCATCTGCGGGAACGGAATGCCGATGTTGTGGGCATCCAGCGCGCGCTTGAAGTTTTCCATCAGATCGAAGTACACATTCCAGTATTCCGCGTTGGTGGTCCAGGAACGGGTGACGAAGTTCAGGGAAGACGGCGCCATCTCATTCAGACGCACGGTCACGCCTTTGGCGTGCATGATGCGCTTGTCTGCGGCGATCACGTCGCCCAGCACCTTCTTCACCACGTCGATATCGGCGTTGTAGGCCACGCCTACCACGATATCCACGCGGCGGTTCGGCTCGCGAGAATAGTTGATGATGTTGCCGGCGATGATTTTACCGTTCGGCACCACGATGGTTTTGTTGTCTGCGGTGCGCAGGGTGGTGGAGAAAATCTGCACCTGATCGACGGTACCGGCCACGCCGCCCAGATCGACATATTCACCCACGCGCAGCGGACGGAAGATCACCAGCAGCACGCCGGCGGCGAAGTTGGACAGCGAGCCTTGCAGCGCCAGGCCGACGGCCAAACCGGCGGCACCCAGCACGGCGATCACCGAGGTGGTCTGCACGCCGACGCGCCCCAGCACGGCAATGAAGGTGAACGCCAGCACGCCGTAGCGCACGATCGCCGACAGGAAGTCGGCCACCGTGGCGTCAATGCCGCGCAGTTTCATCACGCGGTTCAGCGCATTACCGACTACGCGGGCCACGATCGAACCGATGATCAGGATAACGATGGCGGCGACGATGTTCACCGCGTACTGGATCAACAGATCCTGGTTCTTCACCAACCAGTTGCCGGCACCGTTGATGCCGTCTACTACATTCAAATCTTTCATTCGTGTCGTCCTAACTCAGTCCCTAACGGGAGAAACTCGCAAAAATACACTGGCCTCGGCAGCCAGTAGGAAACCACCGCCTAAGGGTAACCAACATTAAAGGCTCATGCCAACCGTCAGCGTTAAAAATAGCCGAAACCGCCCGCCGCGTCTTCTATGCTGAGAACAGCGCGTTGGCCATTTCACGACAAGGGATCCGTTAATCATGCATGTTCGCTCTTCGCTCAAACATTATTGGCAAGTGCGGCCCAGGCTGCTGTTTTCCGTCGGTGCCGGGCTGTTGTGCTTTCTGCTGCTGCCCGCCCAGTTCTCGCTGCTACAGCGCCTAATGATTGGCTGGAATACGCTGGCCTGGCTCTATCTGCTGTTTCTCTGGCGGCTGATGTTGGTCAGTACGCCACAGCACATTCGCCAGATCGCTCGGCGGCAGGACGAAAGCGCCAGCACGGTGTTGGCGCTGGTTAGTTTCGGTTGTCTGGTGAGCATTCTGGCGATCCTGTTCGAGTTGAGCAGCGCCAAACAGGCCAGCGACTCGCTGAAAACCCTGCATCTGGCGTTAACCGGCGGAACGCTGGGGGTCTCCTGGCTGCTGCTGCCGACCGCCTTCACCATGCACTATGCCCACCAGTTTTATCGCCAGGGCGCGCAGCAGGATCCTTTGCCGCTGCTGTTCCCCGGTAACCTCACCGATCCGACCTATCTGGATTTCGCCTACTTCTCCTTCACCATCGCGGTCGCGTCGCAAACCGCCGACGTGGCGGTCGGCGCCGCGGAGGTGCGTAAAATTGCGCTCGTGCAGTCGGTTATTTCGTTCGTGTTCAACATGCTGATCCTGGGCCTGTCTATCAACGTCGGTGCCGGCCTGCTGGGCTGAAACGAAAAAGGCTCCCCGCAGGGAGCCTTTAAATCACAAACAAAGGAGGAAAAAACGTGGTTTTTCCTCCTTTGTGATCATCAGCCGAAAATCAATAAATTGATTTTCCTTATTTTTTATATTTTGCCAATGGCAAGCCAGGCAACGCCATCAGGCTTGTCATAAACAAAAAGGCTCCCCGCAGGGAGCCTTTTGCATCGTGCAACAGGTGCCGAAGATTACAGAACGTCTACCGCGTTCAGATCTTTGAAAGCCTGTTCCAGACGCGTCACCATGCTGGTCTGCGCTGCGCGCAGCCATACGCGTGGATCGTAGTATTTCTTGTTCGGCTGATCGGCACCTTTCGGGTTGCCCAGCTGGCCCTGCAGGTAAGCTTCGTTCGCTTTGTAGTACTGCAGGATGCCATCCCAGGTCGCCCATTGGGTGTCGGTGTCGATGTTCATCTTGATCACGCCGTAACCCACAGACTCTTTGATCTCTGCGTCGGTAGAACCGGAACCGCCGTGGAACACGAAGTTCAGGCTGTTGTGCGGCAGGTTGAATTTCTTGGACACGTAGTCCTGAGAATCACGCAGGATGGTCGGGGTCAGCTTGACGTTGCCTGGCTTGTACACGCCGTGCACGTTACCGAAGGAGGCAGCGATGGTGAAGCGCGGGCTGATGGCGTTCAGTTTTTCGTACGCGTAAGCCACGTCTTCCGGCTGGGTGTACAGAGCGGATGCGTCCATATGGCTGTTGTCCACGCCATCTTCTTCACCGCCGGTGCAGCCCAGTTCGATTTCCAGCGTCATGCCGATTTTGGCCATGCGCTTCAGGTAGGCGCTGCAGATCTCAATGTTTTCTTCCAGAGACTCTTCAGACAGATCGATCATGTGAGAAGAGAACAGCGGTTTGCCGGTAGCGGCGAAGTGCTTCTCGCCGGCGTCCAGCAGGCCGTCCAGCCATGGCAGCAGTTTCTTCGCGCAGTGGTCGGTGTGCAGGATCACTGGCACGCCGTAGTGTTCAGCCATCTGGTGAACGTGGTGTGCGCCAGAGATGGCGCCCAGAATCGCTGCGCCCTGAGGCACATCGGTCTTCACGCCTTTGCCGGCGATAAACGCGGCGCCGCCGTTGGAGAACTGAACGATGACCGGCGCGCGCACTTTAGCCGCGGCTTCCAGCACTGCGTTAATGGAGTCGGTACCCACGCAGTTTACCGCTGGCAGCGCAAAGTTGTTCTCTTTAGCAACTGCGAAGACTTTCTGAACGTCATCACCCGTGATGACACCCGGTTTTACGAAATCAAAAATTTTAGACATGTTACTTTGTCCTGTTTCGTCGGCCGTAGATGGATGTAAATCGATGTTTTCACGCCGCGCAGCGTGAGCCGCGCGGTATAAAACAAACGGGCGGCTTTCGCCTCCCGTTGTCTGAATTACTGCTTAGCGCGCTCTTCCAGCATCACGACTGCAGGCAGCGGTTTCCCTTCAACGAATTCCAGGAATGCGCCACCGCCGGTGGAGATGTAGGAAATTTTGTCAGCGATACCGAACAGATCGATGGCTGCCAGAGTGTCGCCGCCGCCAGCGATAGAGAAAGCGTCGCTATCGGCGATCGCGCGGGCGACAATTTCGGTGCCCTTACGGAAGTTAGGGAACTCGAATACGCCAACCGGGCCATTCCACAGAATGGTCTTGGCGTTCTTCAGGATAACGGCCAGACGCTCGGCAGAGACGTCGCCCATATCCAGAATTTGCTCGTTGTCCTGGATCTCGTTGGCCTGCTTCACGGTCGCGGTCGCGGTTTCGGAGAACTCGGTCGCGACGCGCACGTCGGTCGGAACCGGGATGTCGCAGGTTTCCAGCAGTTTCTGCGCGTTCGGGATCAGGTCAGGTTCGTACAGGGACTGGCCCACGTTGTTGCCCTGCGCCGCCACGAAGGTGTTGGCGATGCCGCCGCCGACGATCAGCTGATCGGCGATTTTGGACAGGGAATCCAGCACGGTCAGTTTGGTGGACACTTTAGAACCGCCCACGATGGCGACCATCGGACGGGCCGGGTTGCCCAGGGCCTTGCCCAGCGCTTCCAGCTCGGCGGACAGCAGCGGACCGGCACAGGCGACAGGCGCGAACTTGCCCACGCCGTGGGTGGAAGCCTGCGCGCGGTGCGCGGTACCGAACGCGTCCATCACGTACACGTCGCACAGCGCCGCGTATTTCTTGGACAGGGTTTCGTCGTCTTTCTTCTCGCCCTTGTTGAAACGGACGTTTTCCAGCACCACCAGTTCGCCTTCGGCAACGTCGACGCCATCCAGATAATCCTTCGCCAGACGCACTGGGGATTTCAGGTGATCTTTCAGGTAGTTGACAACAGGCAGCAGGGAGAATTCTTCGTTGTACTCGCCTTCGGTAGGACGACCCAGGTGGGAGGTTACCATCACGCGGGCGCCTTGCTTCAGCGCAGCTTCGATAGTCGGCAGGGAAGCGCGGATACGCGCGTCGGAAGTCACTTTACCGTCTTTTACCGGCACGTTCAGATCGGAGCGGATCAGTACGCGTTTACCCGCCAGATCCAGATCGGTCATCTTAATTACAGACATGGTGAACCCTCTTTATTGAATCTCTATAAAATTGCCTGAGCAGCGCGCCAACCACGCCGGCGCCGCCGTACTAGAAACCGCTGGCGGCCATTGCCCGTGTTGTATCCAACATCCGATTGGCAAAGCCCCATTCATTGTCGCACCAGACCAAGGTCTTTATCAGGTGCTGCCCGCTGACCCGGGTCTGCGTACCGTCGACGATAGCGCTGTGCGGGTCATGGTTAAAATCGATCGAGACCAATGGTAATTCCGTGTAGTCAACTATACCACGAAATGATTCCCGTGCGGCCTTTTGCAACAGCTGGTTGACCTCCGCCACCTTCACCGCGGCGCTCACGCTGACGCTGAGATCGATAGCCGTCACGTTGATGGTCGGCACGCGCACCGAGATAGCCTCAAAGCGATCGCAAAACTGCGGGAAGATACGGGTAATGCCCGCGGCCAGCTTGGTGTCGACCGGAATGATCGACTGGCTCGCCGCGCGGGTGCGCCGCAAATCCGCGTGATATGCGTCGATCACCGGCTGATCGTTCATCGCCGAGTGAATGGTGGTCACAGTGCCCGATTCGATGCTGTAGGCATCGTCCAGCAGCTTGATTACCGGAATAATGCAGTTGGTGGTGCACGAGGCGTTGGACACGATGCGATGTTCCGCCAGCAGCGTCTGATGGTTGACGCCGAACACGATGGTGGCGTCCAGATCGTTGCCGCCCGGATGGGCGAACAGCACTTTCTTCGCCCCCGCCGCCAGATGGGCTTCGCCATCCGCCCGGCTGCCGTACACGCCGCTGCAGTCCAGCACCACGTCGACGCCCAGCTCGCCCCAGGGCAACTGCTCTACCGCCGGCTGATGCAACAGGCGAATCGCGTCGTCTCCGACGCTCAGCGTGTCGCACTCTTGCCGCACATCCCACGCGAAACGGCCGTGGCTGGAATCGTACTTCAACAGATGGGCCATGCCCTCGGCATTCGCCAGCTCGTTGATCGCCACCACGGAGATTTCCGCCCGTCGTCCTGATTCGTACAGTGCGCGCAATACGCTGCGGCCGATGCGGCCAAAGCCGTTTATCGCTATGCGGATGGTCATGCTGCTCCTGAAAAAGGGCCGTCCCCGCCGGGCTGACTCACCGGCGCCGGACCGGTGCTGACTGGTTGTCTCACTAACCCGTATAGAGTAGTGGATCGCACCGCCCGCTGTGAATCGCCGCGTTTGCATTATTCCCGCGCTTCAGCGGCTTTTCGCCGCCGTCACATCGGCATTTCTGTCGAAGAGTGCTTCAACTGAAACGCTTCAGCTGAGCATAAACCAAAGTTTTGGCAAAAGGAACAGGTGCAACAGTTCCACAAGTAACGGAGGGGAGTTTTACGAGCATAAGATGATCTGGCGCACATTTTTGGCCTTAAGGCCGCGGCGGATTTTCGCTCGCCGGCCCCGTTTCGCCGTAGTGCTCGCGGAAATAGTCGCGCAAAAATTCGACCGTCACCCGCACTTTTGCCGACGTTGCCAACCGGGAAACGTACACCGCCCAGATGTTGGCCGGCTGATAATACTCCGGCAGGATGTGCACCAACCTGCCGCTGTCGATGTTCTCTTTCACGTCCCAGGCGGAACGCAGCGCGACGCCCTGTCCGTCCAGGCACCACTGGTGCACGATTTCGCCGTGGTTCGACGCCAACGCCCCTGTCACCTTCACCGTCTCTTCGCCGCCCGGCCCCTGCAGCCGCCACAGCCCGAACGGATGATCGCGCTCCTTGATCACCAGGCAGGCGCGGCCCGCCAGCTCCGCCAGGCTTTTCGGCACGCCGTAGCGCTGCAGATATGCCGGCGAAGCGCACAGGATGCGCTGGTTGTCCGCCAACTTGCGCGCGATCAGATTGGGGGCGATATCGTCGCCGATGCGGATATCCAGATCGAAGCCTTCGCTGACCAGATCCACCAACCTATCGGACACGTCGAGCCTCAGTTCCAGCTGCGGATACTCCCGCGCCAGCGCCGACAGCGCCGGCGCCACGAAGCGCCGGCCGAAGCCGAAGCTGCTGACCACGCGCAGCATGCCCTGCGGCGCCTGACGCACCTCGGACAGCTCGTCCATCATCTGATCGACGTCGTTGAGAATACGCTGCGCCCATTCGTAGATGCGCTCGCCGTCTTCGGTGATCGCCACCCGCCGCGTGGTGCGGTGCAGCAACGACACGTCCAGCGCCTTTTCCAGCAATGCAATGCGCTTGCTGATAAAGGCCGGCGACACGCCCAGCTCTTCGGCGGCGGCGGCAAACCCGGCGCGGCGCGCCACCAGCACGAACACCCGCAGGTCACTCAGGATCGGCACATTATTCATGATTCGTGTTTTATGTTTCACCGTTTTCAGGATTGATTAACAGTTAGTCAATTATAGGATAAGGGTGTTGTCAAACTCCCCTACCTACAAATGAGACCTCTGTATGAGCAAAACATATAAAATTGCCGCCATCCCCGGGGACGGTATCGGGCGGGAAGTGTTGCCGGAAGGCATACGAGTATTGCAGGCGGCGGCTGCGCGTTGGGATCTGTCGCTGGAATTCGACACCTTCGAGTGGGCCAGCTGCGACTACTACCAGCACCACAGCCAGATGATGCCCGACGATTGGTTTGAGCAGCTCAAGGGCTTCGACGCCATCTACTTCGGCGCCGTCGGCTGGCCGGATACGGTGCCCGATCACATTTCGCTGTGGGGTTCGCTGCTGAAATTCCGCCGCGACTTCGAGCAGTACGTCAACCTGCGCCCGGTGCGGCTGTTTCCCGGCGTGCCCTGCCCGCTGGCGAACAAGCAACCGGGCGACATCGATTTCTACGTGGTGCGCGAAAATACCGAAGGGGAGTACTCCTCACTCGGCGGGCGAATGTTCGAAGGCACCGAGCGCGAGATGGTGATCCAGGAATCGGTTTTCACCCGTCAGGGCGTGGATCGCATCCTGAAATACGCCTTTGAGCTGGCGCAACAGCGCCCGCGCAAGCGCCTGACCGCCGCCACCAAGTCCAACGGCATGGCCATCAGCATGCCGTACTGGGACGAGCGCGTGGCGGAGATGGCACGCCAGTACCCCGATATCGCCTGGGACAAACAGCACATCGATATTCTGTGCGCGCGCTTCGTGCTGAACCCCGAACGCTTCGACGTGGTGGTCGCCTCCAACCTGTTCGGCGATATTTTGTCAGATCTCGGCCCGGCCTGCACCGGCACCATCGGCATCGCGCCGTCGGCCAACCTGAACCCGGAGCGCAACTTCCCGTCGCTGTTCGAACCGGTGCACGGCTCGGCGCCGGACATTTTCGGCAAGAACATCGCCAACCCGATCGCCATGATCTGGAGCGGCGCGATGATGCTGGACTTTCTCGGCAACGGCGATGCCCGCTACCGCCAGGCGCACGACGGCATCCTGCAGGCGATCGAGCGCATCATCGCCGACGGACCGCGCACACCGGATATGCGCGGCGGCGCCTCCACCCAGCAAGTCGGCCAGGCGATCGCCGCCCTGCTGCAACGCTAAACGCCGCTGATTTTCCTGCGCAGGGTGCCTTTTCGCGCCCTGCTTTGCCACGTCCGTTTTTCCGCTTCGAGCGCCGCCGCAAATCCGCTGAAAATCACCGCAGAAAGCACGCCAATACCCCGGTCAAGATCACAACAAATTGTTTACATACTGTGTTTTATCCTTTTACAGATGCCCCAATTGTGGCTCTCCTGTAATTTGTGCACACTCAAAAATGTTAATGAAGAGTAAACATTTCCGGCGGCATTCTGCCGGGGCGTTTGCTCCTCGCGGTGTAACAAAACAAAGGGTTCAAACCAATAAGGCCCGGGCGCGCCCTACGCTTCGCGCACCGGCCCACCACCGATAACAGGAGTTCACTCCCATGCAGAGCACCCCTAAAAAGGATGTCACGCTCATCGCCATCAGCCTGTGCAGTATTGCGCTGATCGCCATTTGCCTGATGCTCTTTCCGGCTCAATCCGCGCTTATCGCCAACACCATTTTCAACGGCGTCACCCGGCTGTTCGGTTCAACCATTCAAATCCTGGTGCTGATCGCCCTGCTGGTGGTGCTGTATCTGGCGTTGAGCAAATACGGCAATATCCGCCTCGGCGAAGGCAAACCGCAATACTCCACGCTGGCCTGGCTGTTCATGTTCATCTGCGCCGGCCTGGGCTCATCCACCCTGTACTGGGGAGTGATGGAATGGGCGTATTACTACCAGACGCCGGGGCTGAACATCGCGCCACGCACCCCAAAGGCGCTGGAATACAGCATCAGCTACTCCTTCTTCCACTGGGGCCTGAGCGCCTGGGCGACCTACGCCCTCGCCTCGCTGATCATGGCCTACCACTTCCACGTGCGTAAGAACAAAGGGCTCAGCCTGTCGGGGATCATTTCCGCCATCACCGGCGTGCGCGCCAACGGCCCGATCGGGCGGTTGGTGGATCTGATTTTCCTGGTCGCCACCGTCGGCGCCCTCACCATTTCGCTGGTGCTGACGGCCTCCACCTTTACTCGCGGGCTGACGGCGCTGACCGGCATCCCCGACAATTTCGTGGTGCAGGCGACGGTGATCCTGCTGGCGGCGGTGATTTTCTGCCTCAGCTCCTACATCGGCATCGACGGCGGCATGCAGCGCCTGAGCAAAATGGTCGGCTGGGGCGCTTTCGTCTTCGCCGGGCTGGTGCTGCTGGTCGGCCCCACCGAGTTCACCATCAACAACACCATCAACGCCATCGGCCTGACGGCGCAAAATTTCCTGCAGATGAGTCTGTTTACCGATCCGATGGGCGACGGCAGCTTCAGCCGCAGTTGGACGGTGTTCTACTGGCTTTGGTGGATCTCTTACACCCCGGGCGTGGCGATGTTCGTCACCCGCGTCTCGCGCGGCCGCAAGATTAAAGAGGTGATCTGGGCGCTGCTGCTCGGCAGCACCCTCGGCTGCTGGTTCTTCTTCGGCTCGCTGGAAAGCTACGCCATGCATCAGTTCATCAGCGGGCAGCTCAACGTGCCGGAGATCCTCAACACCCAGGGCGGCGAAACCGCCGTGCAGATGCTGCTGACGGCGCTGCCGCTCGGCAAGCTGTTCCTGGCCGCCTATCTGTTCATCATGATTATTTTCCTGGCTTCGCACATGGACGCGGTGGCCTACACCATGGCCGCCACCAGCACCCGCAACCTGCAGGAGGGGCAAGATCCCAGCCCGATGCTGCGCCTGTTCTGGTGCGTGGTGATCACCCTGATCCCGCTGTCGATCCTTTTCACCGGCGCCTCGCTGGACACCATGAAAACCACGGTGATCCTGACCGCGCTGCCGTTCCTGCTGGTGCTGCTGGTGAAAACCTACGGCTTTGCCCGCTGGCTGAAGCAGGACTACGCGGCCATTCCGGCTCACCAGATCGAAAGCAGCGCGCCGGCTCTGCCCGAGGCGCCGCCGGCCGCCGAACTCTCCGCTCCATCGTCGTATCAACCGCGCCCTATGGCGAAATGACAATAAGAAAAGAGGAAGGTTAACTTATGAGCACTCTGATCCCTGAATTTACCTTACCGAAAGATTTCTGCGCCGACGCCCGCGAGGCTTACACCATTCCGGCCCGGTTCTATACCCACCAGGCAGCGTTCGAGCACGAAAAAGAGCAGGTGTTCGCCACCAGCTGGATTTGCGTGGCGCACCGCAGCGAGCTCGCCGAACCGAACGACTACATCACCCGCGAGATCATCGGTGAAAACATTCTGGTGGTGCGTGGCCGCGACAAAGTGCTGCGCGCCTTTTACAACGTCTGCCCGCACCGCGGCCACCAGCTGCTGGCGGGCGACGGCCGGGCGAAAAACGTCATCACCTGCCCTTATCACGCCTGGGCGTTCAAGCTGGACGGCGAACTGGCGCACGCGCGCAACTGCGAAAACGTGCAGAACTTCGATAAGGAAAACTCGCACCTGATGCCGGTGCGGGTCGAAGAGTACGCCGGGTTTATTTATGTCAATCTGGACTCGCAGGCCGGCACGGTGGAAGACCAGCTGCCGGGCCTCGGCGCCAAAGTGCGCGAAGCCTGCCCGCAGGTCGACGATCTCAAGCTGGCGGCGCGCTTCGTCACCCGTACCCCGGCCAACTGGAAGAACATCGTCGACAACTACCTCGAGTGCTACCACTGCGGCCCGGCACACCCCGGCTTCGCCGACTCGGTGCAGGTCGACCGCTACTGGCACACCCTGCACGGCAACTGGACGCTGCAGTTCGGCTACGCCCGCCCTTCCGAGCAGTCGTTCAAGTTTGAAGAGGGTAAAGAAGCCAGCTTCCACGGCATTTGGCTGTGGCCGTGCACCATGTTCAACATGCCGCCGCTGGAAGGCATGATGACGGTGATCTATGAGTTCCCGGTCGATGCAGAAACCACCCTGCAGCACTACGACATCTACTTCACCAACGCCGATTTGAGCGACGAGCAGCTCAAACTGATCGACTGGTACCGCGACGTGTTCCGCCCGGAAGATTTGCGGCTGGTGGAGAGCGTGCAAAAAGGCCTCAAATCGCGCGGCTATCGCGGCCAGGGGCGCATCATGGCCGACGGCGCCGGCAGCGGCGTCAGCGAACACGGCATCGCCCACTTCCACAACCTGCTGGCGCAGGTTTATCAACCCTGATGCGACGGGGCCCACGGGCCCCCTCCCCCTGACTTGTGAGGTTCTTTGTGAATATTTCCGATCGGGCGCTATTCCGCCAACAAGCCTACATCAACGGGCAATGGCGCGATGCCGACAACCAGGAAACCCTGCCGGTGAGCGATCCCGCCACCGGCCAACTCATCGGCAGCGTGCCCAACATGGCGACGGCCGAAACCCAACGGGCGATCGACGCCGCCCAGCAAGCGCTGGAAGGCTGGCGCGCGCTGCCGGCACAGCAACGCGCGCAGCTGCTGCGCCGCTGGTTCGAACTGATGCTGGAACACCAGCAGGATCTGGCCAGCCTGATGACGCTGGAGCAAGGCAAGCCGCTGGCGGAGTCGCTGGGCGAGATCCGCTACGCCGCCTCCTTTATCGAATGGTTCGCCGAACAGGCCAAGCGCACCAATGGCGACATCATTCCCTCGCCGAGCGGCGATAAGCGCCTGATGGTGCTGAAGCAGGGCATCGGCGTGTGCGCGGCGATCACGCCCTGGAACTTCCCGGCGGCGATGATCACCCGCAAGGCCGCGCCGGCGCTGGCGGCCGGCTGCACGCTGGTGGTCAAACCCGCCAACGAAACCCCTTACTCGGCGCTGGCGATGGCCGAGCTGGCCGAGCGCGCCGGCATTCCCGCCGGGGTGCTCAACGTGGTGACCGGCAACTCGCAGGCGATCGGCGCCGAGCTGACCGGCCACCCGCAGGTGCGCAAGCTGAGCTTTACCGGCTCCACGCCGGTGGGCAGGCTGCTGATGCGCCAGAGCTCGGACACCATCAAGAAAGTGTCGCTGGAGCTGGGCGGCAACGCGCCGTTCATCGTGTTTGACGATGCGGACATCGATGCCGCGGTGGAAGGCGCGCTGATCGCCAAATACCGCAACGCCGGGCAGACCTGCGTTTGCGTCAATCGGTTCTACGTGCAGCGCGGCGTTTACCCACAGTTCGCCGAGAAGTTTGTCGCCCGCGTGGCGGCGCTGCAGGTCGGCAACGGCTTCGAACCCGGCGTACAGATCGGCCCGCTGATCAACCGCAAGGCGCGCGACAAGGTGCTGGAGCTGCTCGATGACGCGCTGAGCAAAGGCGCTCAGGTGCTGACCGGTGCCACGCCGCACGCGCTGGGCGGCAATTTCTTCACGCCGACGGTGCTGGGCGACGTGCAGCCTGGCTCGCTGCTGCTGGAAGAAGAGATTTTTGGCCCGGTCGCGCCGCTGGTGGTGTTCGATGACGAAGCCGAGGCGATCCGCCAGGCCAACGACACCATCTACGGCTTGGCCGCCTACTTCTACACCCGCGATGCGGCGCGCATCTGGCGCGTTTCGGAGCGGCTGGAGTACGGCATGGTTGGCATCAATACCGGCCTTATCTCCAACGAGGTAGCCCCGTTCGGCGGGGTGAAGCAGTCGGGTCTGGGGCGTGAAGGCTCAGAATACGGCATCGAAGACTATCTGGAGCTCAAATACCTGTGCCAGGCGGTATAACTTTTTCATGCGCGGGGACGCCCGCGCTTTGGAGCCAATGAATGACCAGCTATCAGATGCTTGATGTTCGCGTCGTCGACATCGAACCCGTCACCACACAGGTCAAGCGCTTTACCCTGGCGGATCCGCAAGGCCGGCCACTGCCCGCCTTCAGCGGCGGCAGCCACATCATCGTGCAAATGCAGGACGGCGATCAGCGTTACAGCAACGCCTATTCGCTGCTGAGCTCACCGTTCGAGCTCGACCGTTACCAGATCGCCGTGCGCCGTGAGTCCCCTTCCAAAGGCGGTTCCGACTTCATGCACGATCGGCTGGCGATCGGTGATACGTTGACAATCAGCACCCCCAATAACCTGTTCGCGCTGGCGCCGGAGGCGCAGCATCACGTGCTGATCGCCGGCGGCATCGGCATCACGCCGTTTATGGCCCATCTGCACGAGCTGCAGCGCAGCGGGCAACGCTATCATCTGCACTACTGCTTCCACAGCGAGGAACACAACGCCTTCCAGCAGCAGCTGACGCAAGCGCCGTTCACCGACAACGTCAGTTGCCATGTCTCCAGCCTTAACGGCCGGTTGGATCTGGCGCGCACGCTGGCCGACGTGGAGCCCGGTGCCCATATCTACGTCTGCGGCCCGGCGGCGCTGAACGAAGCGGTTTACCGGACCGCCGCCGAACTGGGCATCTCCCCCGGTCGCTTGCACAGCGAAGCCTTCGCCGCCGAAGACACGGCGGGCGGTGCCTTTACGCTGGTGCTGGCCCGCTCAGGTATTGAGCTTGAAGTGGCGGAAGACATGACCATCCTGCAGGCGCTGGAAAACAGCAAGGCGGCTAAGGTCGAGTGCCTGTGCCGCGAAGGCATTTGCGGCACCTGCGAAACCCGCATCGTCGAAGGGGAAGCCGATCACCGCGATCAGTATCTCAGTGACGAAGAGCGCGCGGCGCAGCAAACCCTGTTGATCTGCTGCTCACGCGCCAAGGGCAACCGGCTGGTGCTGGATCTGTAAACGGAGCGCCCGCGCCTGCGGGCGTCCTGACTAGGCTTTCGGGAATATCCACAGATGCTCGGCCGGTAGGGAGAGCCGGCACAGCGTCCGATCGCGCGCTTCATGACCATAGGCGCGCACCACGAAATCCTCGGCCACGGTGCGGAACAGGTACTCCCAGCGATCGCCGAGATACATGCTGGTCAACAGCGGCAGCTCAAGCTGGTTGCCCTGCGGATCTTCGCCCAACCGCACGCGCTCCACGCGGATCACCGCCGAGCCCTCCTGGCCAACCTGCACGCCTTCGCCCGCTTTGCCCCACAGCGCCCAATCCTTGCCTTCGATGCGCGCCCGGTCGCCTTCCAGCGCCACGATCTTGCCCGGCAAGCGGTTGTTGCTGCCCATGAACTCGGCGGTGAACAGCGTGGTGGGCGAACCGTACATCTCCTGCGGCGTGCCCTGCTGCTCGATTTTGCCGTTATTGAGCAGCAGGATGCGATCGGAGATGGCCATCGCCTCGTTCTGATCGTGGGTCACCATCAGCGCCGACAGGCCGAGCTTGATGATCAACTCGCGCAGGAATACCCGCGCCTCTTCGCGCAGCTTGGCGTCAAGGTTGGACAGCGGCTCGTCCAGCAGGATCACCGGCGGGTTGTAGACCAGCGCACGCCCGATCGCCACGCGCTGCTGCTGGCCGCCGGAAAGCTGGTGCGGATGGCGCTTGGCCAGATGCCCCAACCCGAGCTGATCCAGCACCGCCTGCACCCGCTGGGTGATTTCCGCCGAGGCGGTCTTACGCAACTTCAGCGGGTAAGCGACGTTCTCAAACACCGTTTTATGCGGCCACAGCGCGTAGGACTGAAACACCAGCCCCAGGTTGCGCTCTTCGGCGGGAATTTCGCTGCGTGCGCTGCCGTTGTATACCGCATTATTGCCGATGACGATCCGGCCCTGGCTCGGTTTCTCCAGCCCGGCCACCGCCCGCAGCAGCGTGGTTTTGCCGCTGCCCGACGGGCCCAGCAGCGAGACCACTTCGCCCCGTTTCAGATCCATCGACACCCCTTTCAGCACCGGATTGTCGCCATAGGTCAAATGCAGATTCTCTACCGAAAGTTCAATCATGTAATTTCACTCCAAAGCGCAAGGCAATCCCCAACCCCAGCACCACCAGCAGGATATTGATGAACGACAGCGCGGCGACGATATCGATAGCGCCCGCGGCCCACAGGGAAACCAGCATCGAGCCGATGGTTTCCGTGCCCGGAGACAGCAGATACACCCCGGTGGAATATTCGCGTTCGAAAATCAGGAACATCAGCAACCAAGAGCCGATCAGGCCGTAGCGCGACAGCGGAATGGTAACGTGGCGGGTGATCTGCCCACGGCTGGCGCCGGCGCTGCGCGCCGCCTCCTCCAGCTCCGGCCCCACCTGCAACAGCGTCGAGGAGATCAGCCGCAGGCCGTAAGCCATCCACACCACGGTGTACGCCAGCCAGACGCTGAAGATGGTGCTGCGCAGCGAACGCAACCAGACAATCCAGTTAGCACGCAGCCACTCGGCCATCGGCAGCGCCGACAGCCAACCCTCCTTGAGCGATTTGTCCAGCCACATCGGCAGGAACAGAAACACCCACAGGAACGCCAGACCGGCCAGCAGCCCCGGCACCGCGCGCGGCACCAGCACGCTGTAGTCGAGGAAGCGCGTGGCGCCATCCGGCTTGCGGTGCATGGCGATGCCGATAAACAGGTAGCACGCCACCGCCAACGCCCCGCCGATTACCCCAATCGCCATTGAGTTGACGATGGCGCGCAGCAGGTTGGGCTGCGCCCAGATGGTGCGGAAGGTGTTGATCGACAGTTCGTCCCAGACTGACACGCCCACGCCCCAGTTGGAGATAAAGGCGCGCAGCACCACGCCGATCAGCGGCACGCCGATGGTCACGGTCAGCCAGAACACCACCACCGCGCCGGCCACCCAGCGCCATTTGCCCAGCGGCAGCGCGCGGGCCTGCGAGGCTTTGCCCTTGACGGTGACGAAACGGTTGGCGGTGCGCATCAGCCGGCGCTGCAGCATCACCAACGGAATGGTGATGCAGATCAGCACCACCGCCACCGCCGCCATCAGGTGGTAAGACGGCGTGCCCAGCTTGTTGGTCAACTGGTACAGGTAGGTCGCCAGCACCAGGTTGCCTTCCGGATCCCCCAGCACCAACATCAGGCCGAACACTTCCAGCCCGAGAAAGAACAGCAGCACCCCGGCATACAGGATAGACGGCCGCACCATCGGCAGGCTGACGGCGGTCATGACCTGCAGCGGCGTGGCGCCGGCGGTGCGCGCCGCTTCTTCAACGTCCGAACCCACGCTGCGCAGCGCCGAGGAGATGTACAGATACGCGTGGGGCACGTGCGTCAATCCGGCTATCACCACGATGCTGGCCATCGAATAGATGTTCCACGGCACAAAGCCCACCAGCGCCTCCGCCCACAGCGAGAAGAAGCCGACCGGCCCCGCCGCCACCACGTAGCCGAAGCCCAGCACCATCGGCGACACGAAGATCGGCACCAGAATCAGCGGCTCGATGATCCGCCGCCCCGGCAGATCGGTACGCACCATCAAGAAGGCCAAAACGCCGCCGAGCGGGATGGCGATGATTACCAGGCCGAATGCCAGAATAAAGCCGCTTCTCAGCGCTTTGTAGAAATCCGGATCGGTAAAGATGAACTCGAAGGCCTCCAGGCTGAAGACCTTGGAGGGAGAGAAGAACGGTGCCGAGAGGAAGCTTTGAATGATGATAAACGACAGGGGGACATAGATAACCAGCGCGGTTATCAACACCACCAGGCCACGCGGCAGGCTCTGCCACTTTCTGCGCCATGCTTGCATAAATGCTCCCTATGGTTGTAAACGACGACCAAAGGGCGCGCGCCTCTGCGACAGGCGCGCGTCCGAATGCAGTCCCTGTTATTTCGCCGCGGCGGCGCGCCATTGTTTGATGTAATCGAGGCGTTTGGCCGGCTGCAGATATTCCAGCAGGCTGTCGTCGACCGGAATCGGCTTGAGCGCGTTGCCCAACAGCTTGGTCATGCCGTCGATGTCGTTCTTGCCTTCGATATCGTTGCGGATCGAGGGGATATCCGCCTGATTGGCGAGAATATTTTGCCCTTTCTCCGACAGCACATAGTCGAACCACAGCTTGGCGGCGTTAGGGTTGCCGGCCTCTTTGCTGATGAAGCTCACGCGCGACAGCACCAGGGTATAGTCTTTCGGATAGACGATGCCGAGCGACGGGTCGCTCTTGGCGCGGGCCTCGGCGTAAGAACCGAGGATATTGAAGCCGATCAGGTTTTCACCGGAAGAAACGCGCTCCATCATGGTGCCGGTGGAGGATTGCACCGCCAGCCCGCCCTTGGCCACGTCGGCCAGCGTTTTGAAGTAGTTAGGATCGGCCTTGAAGTCCTGCACCGACAGCATGAAGCCGACGCCGGATTTTTCGATGTCGTACGTGGTGACTTTCTTCTTGAATTTGTCCGTCTGGCCGGCGATCAGCTTAGCCAGCGCCGCGTGCGAATCCGGCACATCGCCTTGCGGGATCAGGCGTTTGTTATAGATAAACACCACCGGCTCATAGGTGGTGCCATACACCTTATCTTGCCATACCGCCCATTTCGGTAGCTGAGCCTGCTCGGGGGAGGCGTATTCCTGTGCGTAATCGCCCGCCAGTTTCAAAATGGTGTCCATCGACGAGCTCCACACCACGTCGCCGCTGGTGCCGCCGGCCGCCTGCTCGCTGATAAAGCGGTTATACAGTTCGGTGCTGTTCATGTCGTTGTATTCGACCTTGATGCCCGGATACAACGCCTCGAACCCCTGGATCAGCGGCGCCGCCGCCTTGGTGTCGGTGGTCGAGTAAATCACCACCTTGCCTTCTTTCTTCGCGCCGTCGACCCGTTTCTGATAGTCGGCGGGGTAGCCCGCCGGGAAGGCCGCATAGGCGGAAACGGAGCCCAGCAAGGTGATTGCCGCTACGGTCGCGCTGATTTTTTTCATCATCATCATCCATCCCATGATCACATTTAATAAACCAAAAATTAACATATAGTTAATAAGTGTGGCGAGGCAACGGCGTTGCTTTGTTATCTTTCGGTTTTGTGAGGTTGGACGTTTTTCAGCCAATAAAAAAGCCCGGCAGCGCGGGCTTTACGGCACTTCCTGTTGCAGACTATTCGGCCAGGCGAGAGCGCCGCAGCAGGCGAATTCGCTGTACGATGGCGACCCCCAGCAGCGTCAGCACAAACCCTGCCAGCTGCAGCAACGACAGCGCCTCGCCAAACAGCGCGTAAGCCTGCAGCGCCGCCGCCGGCGGCACCAGCAGCATCAGCGCGGTAATGCGAGTCAAGTCGCCGTGGCGCACCATCCAGATAAACAGCGCGGTGCCGCCCAGCGACAACACGCCGGCCGACCACAGCAGCGAGAACCACAGCGTCGGCGAATTGTCCCAGGCGCCGGAGCCCATCACGGCCGCCAGCACGCCGGTCACGATCGCGGCGCCGAGGTGCTGAATGGCGCCTGCCGCCCGCAGATCGGCCGCCGCCAGCGAAGACTTCTGCACCATGATGCCGATCGTCAGCGCAACGATGCTGCCAAACCCCATCAGAATCGGCAACAGCGCCATATTGCCGACGTCGATACCGGTCAGCCGCGGGGAGAGCACCAGCGCAACGCCGATAAAACCGACCGCCAGCCCGGCCCATGAACGCAACCCTATAGGCTTACGCAGCACCAGCGCGAAAATCAGCGCGGTAAACAGCGGCTGCAATCCGCCGATCAGCGACATCACCCCGGCCGCCAGGCCGTTCGCCACCGCCCACCAGCTTGCGGCGAGGTAAACGCCGTTCATCAGCATGCCGGTCAGCAGGTGCATCACGAACTGTCGCCCCTTGGGCCAGGCGCAATGCAGCGCCAGCAGGGAGAATACTGCCGCGGCGATCAAAAAGCGAAAGGTCAGGAAAAGGTTGGGATCGGCATGATCCGCCACCGCCCGCGCGGCAATAAAACCGGTCGACCAAATTAATATCAGGAAAAACGGCGCGATAAATGCCTTTCGCCGATCGCGTTTTTCGCGCTGGGTTATTTCCATATCACTACCTGAAAAAATGCGGCTGATGAATTAATGCGGAACATACTAACCAATTTAACACCGGCTTAACAGCATCGACATCGCCCCCTCAAGCCTGCGCAATGAACACTATTGCGGGAAATAATGACGTTTCAATCTTATATAATTCACCAAGCTTATAATTAATCCCACCACGTTACGATAATGTAAATTAATTGCTACATCAGGTATAACTCCTCCCCTCTTGGCAACATTGTCGGAATAATTCCCCTTTGCTAGCCTTCCTGAAGCCACTTAATTAACTGGACTGACTTATGGCCGAAATCACTGATTTTATGAAACTGGATATGCGTATTGGCGAAATTATTTCCGTGGAATATAACGACAAGGCGTTAAAGCCCGCCTATAAACTGCGCATTGATTTCGGCGAAGAAATTGGCATTAAAAACAGCTCGGCGCAATTATGCGAAAACTATCAGGAAGATGATCTGCTCGGCAAAAAAGTCATCTCCGTCGTTAATTTCCCCGCCAGGCGGGTTGCTGGATTTAAATCCGAAGTGCTGGTACTTGCCGCGGTCACCCGGGATCAAGGCACCGTCTTGCTGAAAACCGATTTCGACGTGGAGATCGGCAGCAAGATTTTATAATCGCCACATCATTCGTGAGGCCACCGAGAAATGCGACAGTTATCCCTGCTTGATGAAGTTAAGAAGGCGTACCAGGAACACCGTTCAGCCTTTATCCCCGGCGCCACCATGCAAGCGATCTTGCTGGCGCTGGGCGCGCGGCCGGAAGATTTCGCCAAGCTGCAGCAGGTCAGCGGCAATCTGGCGGACGATCCCACTCTCCCCTTCCGCAAGTCCAGAAACGGCCGCTTCTGTTTCGACTTCGATCGCGCCCAGATTGAGCGGCTGGAGTTCCAGCCTTTTGTGCTCTCGGTCGAGGAAGACTTCATCCGCTACGATTCGGGAAAGGTGCGCCACTTCCGCGGCATCAACGACGATCTGCAGTTGAATACGGCATTCCAGGCGCTGATGAAATTCAAAGCCTACGTGATCGATGGCGTGAGCGTGACGCCGCGCGCCCGGCTTAATCAGGAGATCAACAAGTTCGTCTGCACGGTGTTCAACCTGCGCACCGTCACCACGCCGCAGATGCTGGGTGAACCGGCGCTGGAAGGCGTGCACAGCGACGGCGTCGACCACACCATGACGACCTTCCTCGGCTGCGACAACATGACCGACGACAGCGCCAAGACCTTTATTCACGATATGCGCGAAACCAGCGGGATCAAATTCGATCGGGCCCGGCCGGAATGGATTTTGGGCGAAATACAGCATCGGCATTTCCTCGATACCCTGCTGATTGTCGATCATGAACGCAAACACAGCCTCTCACCGGTGGAAGCGCAGGACAAACGCCGGCATTCGACCCGCGATATGCTGATCTTTTTCACCCGTAAACCGGTCGAAGACGGCCACGTCTCTTTCGCGTATGACTCTTTCAAACCGCATATCGAAATCCCGCTGTCGATAGACATGGTGGCGCGCGCGAGCTAACGCGCTACCGGGCCGGCCGCCAGGATTTATCTGTGCGGCCGGTTCACGCCAGGATAAACAGCGCTGTATTAATCAGGTTTTTGTCGCCGAATTATTATATCCTGCCGGACGAAAATTTTGCGGGCGCTCGCTGCCCCCTGAGCCTGCCCTCTGCAGTTATCCATTCCGCAGCAGGCCGTTTATTTCATGAATACAGGCAGTGCCATACCGTTATGACCAAGAGTTTATCCCCGAAAGACATTATCGCCCTGGGCTTTATGACCTTCGCCCTGTTTGTCGGTGCCGGCAACATCATTTTCCCACCGCTGGTGGGGCTGCAGTCCGGCGAACATCTGTGGCCGGCCGCCCTCGGGTTTATGGTGACCGCCGTCGCCTTGCCGGTGATCGCCGTGATCGCGCTGGCGCGCGTCGGCGGCAGCATTAGCCTGCTCACCGGCCCCATCGGCCGCACCGCCGGCCTGCTGTTGGCGACCGTCTGCTATCTGGCGCTCGGCCCGCTGTTCGCCACGCCGCGAACCGCCAATGTCTCTTTCGCCCTCGGCATCGCGCCCTTCACCGGCGACGGCGCCCTGCCGCAGTTCATCTACAGCCTGCTGTTCTTTACCCTGGCGATGATCGTCTCGCTGTATCCCGGCCGCTTGCTCGATAACGTCGGCCATATTCTGGCGCCGCTGAAAATTCTGGCGCTGGCCGCGCTCGGCATCGCCGCCCTGGTTTGGCCCGCCGGTGAACCGGTCTCCGCCGTCGGCAGCTATCAAGCATCGGCGTTTTCCACCGGCTTCGTGCAAGGTTATCAAACCATGGACACGCTGTCGGCGCTGATGTTCGGCTCGATTATCGTCACCGCCGCCCGCTCGCGCGGCGTCAGCGACAGCGGCCTGCTGCTGCGCTACACCCTGTGGGCCAGCCTGATCGCTGGCATCGGCCTGACGCTGGTCTATATCTGCATGTTCAAACTCGGCGCCGGCAGCGGCAGCCTGGTCGAGAGTGGCGCTCAGGATGGCGCGGCGATCCTGCACGCCTACGTACAACACACCTTCGGCGATCTGGGCAGCGTCTTTATGGCGGTGCTGATGTTCATCGCCTGCCTGGTGACGGCGGTCGGCATGACCTGCGCCTGCGCGGACTTCTTCTCCCGCTATCTGCCGCTCTCTTACCGCTCGCTGGTGGTTATCCTCGCCCTCTTCGCCATGCTGGTCTCCAACATGGGGCTGGCCAACCTGATCCGCGTCTCGCTGCCGGTGCTGACGGCGATCTATCCGCCTTGCATCGCGCTGGTGCTACTCAGCTTCAGCCAGAACCGCTGGCGCAGCGCCAAGCGCGTCTTCGCGCCGGTGATCGCCACCAGCCTGGTGTTTGGCCTCGCCGACGGCCTGAAGGCCTCCAGCTTCAGCGGCCTGCTGCCCGCCTGGTTCGATAAGCTGCCGCTGGCCGAACAGGGTCTGGTCTGGCTGCAGCCTACGTTGCTGGTGCTGTTGCTGGCGGCGGCTTACGACCGGTTGCGCAGCGTCGAAAGCGCCAACGCCGCGTCGTAAGCGCGGGTTCCGCCCATAAAAAAAGCCGGTCACGATGACCGGCTTTTTTATCGGCTGGCGCCGGGTTGCTTATTTCAGCAGCGCCTGCGCCTTGGCCACCACGTTGTCCACGGTGAAGCCGAACTCGGCGAACAGCTGCTCCGCCGGCGCCGACTCACCGAAGGTGGTCATGCCCACGATGGCGCCGTTCAGGCCCACGTACTTGTACCAGTAGTCCGCGATACCCGCTTCCACCGCCACGCGCGCCGTCACTGCCGCCGGCAGCACCGACTCGCGGTATGCCGCATCCTGCTTGTCGAATGCGTCGGTCGACGGCATCGACACCACGCGCACCTGGCGGCCCGCCGCGGTCAGCTTGTCCGCCGCTTCCACCGTGATGCCCACTTCGGAGCCGGTGGCAATCAGGATGACGTCCGGCGTGCCCGCGCAGTCTTTCAGCACGTAGCCGCCGCGGTACACGTTCGCCAGCTGCTCTGCGGTGCGCGGCTGCTGGGTCAGGTTCTGGCGCGAGAACACCAGCGTGGTCGGGCCGTCGTTGCGCTCGATGCCGTACTGCCACGCCACCGCCGATTCCACCTGGTCACACGGGCGCCAGGTGCTCATGTTCGGGGTCACGCGCAGGCTCGCCAACTGCTCCACCGGCTGGTGGGTCGGGCCGTCTTCGCCCAGACCGATGGAGTCGTGGGTGTAGACGAACACGTTGCGCAGCTTCATCAGCGCCGCCATGCGCACCGCGTTGCGGGCGTATTCCACGAACATCAGGAAGGTCGCCGAGTACGGCAGGAAGCCGCCGTGCAGCGCGATGCCGTTGGTGATGGCGGTCATGCCGAACTCGCGCACGCCGTAATGAATGTAGTTGCCCGCCGGGTCAACGTTCAGCGCTTTCGAGCCGGACCACATGGTCAGGTTGCTCGGCGCCAGGTCGGCGGAGCCGCCCAGGAACTCCGGCAGCACCTTGCCGAACGCTTCCAGCGCGTTCTGCGACGCCTTGCGGCTGGCGATGTTGGCCGGGTTGGCCTGCAGTTTTTCCACGAACGCCTTGGCGTCGGCTTTCCAGTCGGCCGGCAGCTCGCCGTTCATGCGGCGCTTGAACTCGGCAGCCTGCTCCGGGAAGGCCCTGGCGTAGGCGGCGAACTTGTCGTTCCAGGCCGCTTCTTTGGCCTGACCGGCTTCCTTGGCGTCCCACTGGGCGTAGATGTCCTGCGGGATTTCAAAGGCGGCGTATTTCCAGCCCAGCGCTTCGCGAGTGGCGGCCACTTCGGCTGCGCCCAGCGCGGCGCCGTGCACGTCATGGGTGCCGGCCTTGTTCGGCGAACCGAAGCCGATAACGGTCTTGCACATCAGCAGCGACGGCTTGTCGGTCACCTTGCGGGCTGCTTCAATCGCGGCCTTGATGGCGTCCGGGTTGTGGCCGTCGACGTTGCGCACCACGTGCCAGCCGTAGGCTTCGAAACGCAGGGCGGTGTCGTCGGTGAACCAGCCGTCGACGTGGCCGTCGATGGAGATGCCGTTGTCATCGTAGAAAGCGGTCAGCTTGCCGAGCTTGAGGGTACCGGCCAGGGAGCAGACTTCGTGTGAGATGCCTTCCATCATGCAGCCGTCGCCCATGAAGGCGTAGGTGTGGTGGTCAACGATGTCGTGGCCAGGGCGGTTGAACTGCGCCGCCAGGGTGCGTTCGGCGATGGCGAAGCCGACGGCGTTGGCGATACCCTGGCCCAGCGGGCCGGTGGTGGTTTCAACGCCCGGGGTGTAGCCGTACTCCGGGTGCCCTGGGGTTTTGGAGTGCAGCTGACGGAAGTTTTCCAGCTCGCGCATCGGCAGGTCGTAGCCGGTGAGGTGCAGGAGGCTGTAAATCAACATGGAGCCGTGGCCGTTGGAGAGCACGAAACGGTCGCGGTCAGCCCAGTGCGGGTTAGTCGGGTTGTGGTTGAGGTAGTCACGCCACAGGACTTCGGCGATGTCCGCCATGCCCATAGGGGCCCCCGGGTGGCCGGAATTTGCTTTTTGTACGGCGTCCATGCTGAGTGCGCGGATGGCGTTGGCAAGCTCTTTACGAGAGGACATGTTTTACTCCAGGTCGGATAAAAAAAGCAGTCAAGTTCCCTATTTTCTCAGACTCCACATCACAACGGCAATCCCTAATGCCAAATGAGAGCGAGTTCACCACTTATTAGCACGATTGGACGCTTTTTCGGAATAACACTATTCTCGCCTTGGCTGGCGTACACTAGGCTCTTGCGACAAGATTTCCTCAAAGCAAAATGACTCTTTTACCTTGTTACCTTCACAGGAAGATGGCGTTATGAAGATCCGTACCTCTTTGATTGCGTTGGGCATTGCCACCTTGGCAACCGGCTGTCAAAACCTGAATACCGAAACCTTGATGCAGTCCGGCGCGCAGGCGTTCCAGGCGGCGACCCTGAGCAACAACGACGTTAAGGCCCTGAGTGATAAATCCTGTGCCGAGATGGACAGCAAGGCACAAATCGCGCCGGCCGACAGCACCTACGCCAAGCGTCTCAACAAAATCGCCGCGGCGCTGGGCGACAACATCAACGGCACCCCGGCCAACTACAAGGTCTACGTGACCAAAGACGTCAACGCCTGGGCGATGGCCAACGGCTGCATTCGCGTCTACAGCGGCCTGATGGACATCATGAACGACAACGAAGTGGAAGGCGTGCTGGGCCACGAAATGGGCCACGTGGCGCTGGGCCACACCCGCAAGGCGATGCAGGTGGCTTACGGCACCGTGGCGCTGCGCACCGCGGCGTCCTCCGCCGGCGGCGTCATTGGCTCGCTGTCGCAGTCGCAGCTGGCGGACATCGGCGAGAAGCTGGTCAGCGCCCAGTTCTCACAGAAGCAGGAAAGCGAAGCGGATGATTACTCGTTCGATCTGCTGAAAAAGCGCGGCATCGATCCGAACGGCCTGGCCACCAGCTTCGAGAAGCTGGCCCAGATGGAAGCCGGCCGCCAGAGCAGCCTGTTCGACGACCACCCTTCTTCCCAAGCGCGTGCGCAGCACATTCGCGATCGCATCGCGGCAGAGAAATAACCACGAAAACGCCCGGCAATCGCCGGGCGTTTTTTATCGTATCAATACAGGGTTTTCTGCGGCGGTCCGGCGAAAGTCAGCGGCCCGACCTGCTTCATGTCCACCTCGACCACCGACGGCCCCGGGTAGTTGATCGCCTCGGCCAGCACGCCGTTGAACTGCGACGCCGCGTCCACTTTCCAGGCTTTCAACCCCATCGCTTCGGCGACCTGGGTAAAGGCTGGCGTATGCAGCTCGTTGTAATACTGGCGCCCGGCGAAATACTTGTCCTGAATGCCGCGCATCACGCCATAACCGCCGTCGTTCATGATCAGCAGGGTGATATTCACCTGTTCCTGCGCCATGGTCGCCAACTCGCCCAGGCCCAGCGCCAGACCACCGTCGCCCACCAGCCCCACCACCTTGCGCTGCGGGTTGGCGATCGCGCTGCCGATGGCCATCGGCAGCCCCATACCGATGGCGCCCGCCAGCGAGTGAATGTTGCACAGCGGCGAGATCGCCCGGAACAGCCGGCTGCCCCAGACGCTGCCGGAAACGGTGATATCGCGTACCAGCAACCCGTCCTGCGGCAGCGCGGCGTCGATGGCGTCGTTGAGTTTGGCGTATTCGCCGGACTGCTGGCGCAGCACGCGCTCCGCCTGCTGCACCGCCCCCGCGATCTCGGCATCCCACTCGGCGTTGACCTTCTCGCCGGGGCTCAGCCGCGCCGCCAGCGCCGCGAGCAGCGCCGCACAGTCGCCGTTGATCTGCTCATCGGCCAGATAGTTGCGGTTGGCCGCCGCCGGATCGATGTCAATCTGCACCAGCGGGCGCGGCAGCGGCAGCGTCCAGGTACGGGTTTCATTACTGCGCAGGCGCGAACCAGCCACCAGCGTCAGGTCGCACTGCGTCAGGATCGCTTCGATGCTCGGTGAATTATGGAACGCCCGCAGGCTGCGCGGATGGCTGTCCGGCAGAATGCCGCGCCCGTGGGTGCTGGAGATCACCGCCACGCCGGCGTCCGCCAGCTTGCGCACCGCGTCGCCGCAGGCCAAGGCTCCGCCGCCCAACCACAGCAGCGGACGCTTGGCCTGTTTCAGCCGCTGATGCAGCCGTTCCACCGCCGCATCGTCCGCCTTCGGCAACGGCGCCGGCGCCAACGGCTCGGTCAGCACCGAACGGGAAACCAGGCTGCTTTGAATATCGATCGGGATCTCGACCGCCACCGGGCCGCAGGGCACGGTTTGCGCATCCAGGATCGCCCGCTGGATCACCGCCACCGCCTGCTCCGGCGAATTGACCCGGTAAGCGCGCTTGGAGCAGGCGCGCAGGAAGCCGAGCTGATCGCGGGTTTCATGAATAAAACCGGCGTCGGCGTCCAGATAGGCTTTTTCCACCTGGCCGGTGATATGCAGCAGCGGCGTGTTGGCGTTGAGCGCCTCAATCATCGCCCCCACCGCGTTGCCGGCGCCGGCGCCGGTGCTGGTCAAGGCTACACCCAGGCCGGAGAAACGCCCGTGTGCGTCGGCCATGGTGACCGCCCCCGCTTCGCCGCGCGCCGGCACGAAGCGAATTTTATCGCGCTGCCCCACCGCATCGGCGATCGGCAGATTATGAATCGAAATGATGCCGTACATCGCCGACACCGCGTACTGTTCCAGAGTCCGGGCTATCGCCTCGCCAACCGTGATTTTATCGCTCATCATCTGCCTTCTTAAGGTATTCGTTATTAGGGTTATGCGTAGAGGTGTCGGCCTAGTCGCTCCAGCGGTTCACCTGATGGCTCAGCGCCAGATACACGCTTTTTTGCTGCATGTAGGCCTTGATGCCGTTCAGGCCCTTTTCGCGGCCCAGCCCGCTCTCCTTGAAACCGCCGAACGGCGTGGAAATCGAGAACGTTTTGTAGGTATTGACCCAGACGGTGCCGGTTTCCAGCCGCTCCGCCAGCGCCATCGCGCGAGGGAAGTCGCGGCTCCAGATGCCGGCCGCCAGGCCGTACACCGAGTCATTGGCCTGTTCGATCAGCTGTTGCTCGTCGTCAAACGGCAACGCCACCAGCACCGGGCCGAAGATCTCTTCCTGGCAAACGCGGGCGTCGTTGTTCAAGCCTTCAATAATGGTCGGCAGGTAATAGCTACCGCTCGCCAGTTGCGGATCGGCCGGCGCTTCGCCGCCGATGATCACTCGGCCGCCCTCCTGCCGCGCCAGCGCCACGTAGTCCGCCACGCTTTGCCGATGTTTGGCGCTGATCAGCGGGCCGAGATGCACGCCCGGCACCAGCGGGTTGCCGATGCGCAACCCCGCCGTCAGTTCGGCCAAGCGCGCCAACAGCGGCTGATACAGCGAACGATGCACGAACAGCCGCGAACCGGCGATGCACGCCTGGCCGGCGGAGCTGAAAATGCCGTAGCAGATGCCGCGCGCCGCCTGCTCCAGATCGGCGTCCTCCAGCACGATGGTCGGCGACTTACCGCCCAACTCCAGCGAAGTGGGGATCAGCTTGTCGGCGGCGATGTGCGCCAAATGGCGCCCGGTACTGGTCCCGCCGGTAAAGGAGATCTTTTTCACCAGCGGATGGCGCGCCAACGCCTCGCCGATCACCGAACCTTTGCCCGGCAACACGCTGAGCAGCCCGGCCGGCAGACCCGCCTGTTCGAACAGCTCGGCCAGCTTCAGCGCCATCAGCGGCGTGGCTTCGGCCGGTTTGAGCACCACCGCGTTGCCCGCCGCCAACGCCGGCGCCACCTTCTGCATTTCGCTGGCGATCGGCGAGTTCCACGGCGTAATGGCGGCGATCACACCCATCGGTTGATACTGGCTTAGCGTCATCACCTCGGCGCTGCGCGGGGTCGGCAGCTCGCCTTCCAACACCTCGCAGGCGGCCGCGAAGTAGCGCGCGGTCGCCGCCGCGCTGGCCACCAGCCCGCGGGTCTCCGCCAGCGGCTTACCGTTGTCGCGGGTCTGCAGCTCGGCCAGCTGTTCCTGCTGCGCCAGAATCAGGTTGCTGACGCGGTAAAGGATCGAGGCGCGTTGATGCGGCACCAACCCACGCCATTCCGGCGCGCGCCAGGCGCGCTCCGCCGCTTCCACCGCCTCGTTCACGTCCTCGACGTTAGCGGCACGCAGCCGCGCGTTGACGCTGCCGTCGGCCGGGAATACCGACGCCATCTCTTCGCCACGCCCTTCACGCCAGCGCCCGGCGACAAAAATATTCAATCGTTCCATGCTCCGCTCCTGCCGTTCAGGCAATAAAACCGCCGTCCACCAGACGGCGACAGGCTTGTACCGCGCTCAGCGCCGCCAGGGTTGATGTTTTGGGATTGCTCGCCAGCGGGGTGCCGCTCAGCTCGATGTGAAATTCGCCAAAGTCGCCGCACACCTGCAGACGATGGGTATTGCGCCGGGTGGCGGGATCGACCTGCAGACGTACCCGGGTGGCGTCCATCCCCAGGCCGTTGAGCGCAATGGTGGCCGCCACGTTGGCATTGGCCGGGAACAAACGCGCCGCTTCGCGCGCCGACCCTTCGAAAAATACCTGCGCTTCGCTCACCGCATCGAGGTCGATCAGCTGCTCCGCCGGGCTGCCGCGCCAGCTGGCCGGACTTTTGCTGGCCTGATAGGTCACGCTCTCCAGCCCGCCTTCGCGCGCCGACGCCAGCCCATCCATCCCCGCCACCGCACCGGACAACACGATCAGCTGCCCGTGATGGCGGCGGCAAACCTGCTGCAGCCGCTGTTGCAATGCGGCGTCCGCCAGCGCGCCGGTCGAGATCAGCGCCAGCGGCCAACCGCGCTGCAGCACCGCTTCGCCGAACTCCGCCACCGCCTGTTGGCTGGCGCACTCCAGCACCAGATCCGGCCGCTGCAAACACTGCTCGGGATGGGTCAGCGCCTGCACCCGCCCGCCAAAGGCCTCGGCGATCGCCGCATGATGAGCCACGCGCGCCAGGATCCAACCGACCTCCACGCCTTCCGGCAAACGGGCGATCACTTCCTTCGCCATCGCGCCGTAGCCAATCATCATGATCTTCTTCATCTTTATCGGCCCCTGCTACACATGGCGGTTAAAACCGCCGGATACGTCCAGCGCCGCGCCGGTGGTAAAGGAAGCCAGCGGCGAAGCGAGGAACAGCAGCGCCTGCGCCGGCTCCTGCGGCTTGCCGAGGCGCTTCATTGGGATGCCGCGCCGTTCGGCGATCGCCGCCGTCCACTGCTCCCAGCTTTGATCTTTATCGCTGCGCTCGTCGAAACGGCGGCGCCATTGGCCCGACTCCACCATCCCCAGCAAGATCGAGTTAACGCGAATGCCTTTGCCCACCAGCTCTTTCGACAGCGTCAGCGTCATGTTGAGCAGCGCGGCGCGCGCCGCCGAGGTGGCGATCATGTGTTCTTCCGGCTGCAGCGCCAGCAGCGAGTTCACGCAGGTGATCGACGCGATCGCCGATCGTTCCAGCGCCGGTAAAAACGCCTGCACCGGGTTGATCACGCCGAACAGCTTCAGCTCGGCCTCATGCAGCCAGGCTTCGCGCGGCGTTTGGTCAAAATGGGCGACGAAGCCCTGACCGGCGTTGTTAATCAGCAGATCCACGCCGCCGAAATGCGCCGTCACCTGGTCAGCGAACTGCGCCACCTGCTGCGCGTCCAGTACGTCGCAGCGCAGCGCCAGGATCTCCGCCTGCGGAAACTCCGCGCGCAGGCTGGCTGCTGCGCCGGCGAGTTTGTCCGGATCGCGGCCGCAGAACGCCACCTTCGCCCCTTCGGCCAGCAACAGCTTCAGGGTTTCGAAACCGATGCCCGACGAGCCGCCGGTCACCACCGCCACCCGATTCTCAAGCTGAAAATTCATCGTTGGATTGCTCCCGTAAAGTCCCGCAGATAGCGGTTGAAACACGCCGGCGCGTCGAGGTAGCTGGCATGGCCGGCGGCGGCGATCAAACGCAGCGTCGCGTCCTGCTCACGCGCCAGCTCGGCCGCCTTCTCCGGCGGCGTAATGCGATCCTGTTCACCGCACCACACTTCCAGCGGGCCGCGATAGCGCGCCAGATAGCGGCCGATATCGTCGTTGGCCAGCATCCAGGCGGCGCTCAGAAAACCGTCGGGATCGAGCTGCTGCATGCCGTTGCGCACCCAGGCGATATCCTGCGGATCCGCCCCTTCACGCAGCAAGGCCGCCGCCCGCTGCTCGCCGTAGCCCATCGGCCCCAGCGTCTCTATCATCTGTTGGCGCTGGCCATAGACCTGCCGACGTTTTTCCTCCGGCGCCGTGGCATAGCCCTGCGCCGGATCCGCCAACACCAATCCACATAACCCGTCCGGATAGCCGGCGGCATAGGCGCTGCCGATCAGCGCCCCCAGCGAATGGCCGACGATCAGCGGCTGCGCCAGCTGCAGCTCTTCAATCAGCGCCGCCAACGCCGCCGCATAACCGGCGGCATCGGCCTGAGGATCCGCCAACGGCAGGCTACCGCCGTAGCCCGGCGCGTCCCACGCCAACAGACGGTGGCCGTCCGTCAGGCCGCTATCGTTGAGCTGCTTGATCCACGAGGCCGATCCGGAGCTGATGCCGTGCAGCAACACCACCGGCCGCCCCTGCCCGGCCTCGCGCCAGCTCAGGGTGTACGCCCCGCAGCGCGCGCGCTGGCGTTGCGCCAGGCCGTTCATCAGTTGCGCTTCACTTTGGACAGCGGGTGATCCGCCGGGTAAGTCGGGATCTCCGGCTTGGCGGTGCCGAGCATCACGCACATCAGCGCCTCTTCCTCGCCGTGGTTGAACAGGCCGCGATACACCCCCGCCGGCACCGAGATCAGATCGCGCTCTTTCAGCCTGGTTTCGTAATACTCTTCGCCATCCTGGATCATCAGCGTGATGCTGCCTTTCAGCATGAAGAACACTTCTTCCACGTCGTCGTGCAGGTGCAACGGGCCCTCGCACTTCGACGGCAGCACCATGGTGGAGAAGGTGAAGTTGCCCGCCGGAATGGTGTTGGCGTCGCTGGCCACGCCGGTGGCGCCGGTACCGATGTAGCGCATCTGCGCGCGGCGGTATTTCGGGTCGAAATCGGCCTGAAATTTCAGCGCGTTCCAGTCGTATTTACGGCCTTCGAAACGCGCGATGCGCGACTCTACCCAATTTTCCATCGACAGATCCTGCGGCTTGACGCCGGCTTTGTTCTCAACCTGAGACATGTTGTCACTCCTCTGTTGAATCAAATGGTTATCCCCTTCGTCTTTCACGCTGTGGCGTTGTTGGCTGCATTCGTTCGCACCAGTCACTTACCGCAGTAAGCTCCTGGAGACTCCCGAACTTGCCGCCTAGCCACAGCATGAAATCCATTGGGCTTAGCAATTGTTAATTCAGTACTTTCTCAGTAACGGCAGCAGAATGAGGCAGCCGACGAAAGCCATCACCACCAGGAACAGCAGGCCGTTATCCATATTGCCGGTGGCGGCGATCAACGCCCCCATCAGCACCGGCGCCAGCGCGCCGGCAAAATTGCCCAACCCGTTGAAGATACCGCCGGCGGTAGCGCTGACCTTGCTGCTGGTCGCCTTCGCCAACAGCGCGAAAATATTCGGCGCACCGGCGCCCCACATAAAGGTGCTGAAGGCCATGGCAGCGATCACGCTGTAGGTGCCCTGCAGGTGCAGCACCACCGCCAGACCGAGGCCGGCACCGCATAGCGACAGGAAGCAGGCCAGCGCGCGCCGATCCAGCTTGTCCGACAGCCAGGCGCCCAGCACTTCGCCGAGCAGCATAGCGATGAACGGCAGCGAAGAGAGGTAACCGGCATGCTCCAGATGAATGCCTTTCCCCTTGATCAGGTAGCTCGGCAACCAGCCGTTCATGCCCCACAGGTAGGTCAGGAAGGCGATGTTGAACAGGCAGATCATCCAAAAGTGCGGGCTGCGCAATAGCTCTCGGCGATGCTGTTTGCGTTCGGACACCGCCGGCTTGGTCGCCGCCGCCGGACGCGCGACGTTCAGGTGGCGCATGCCGAACAGCACCAGCAACATCACCGGCAACGTCAGAAACGCCATAAAGAAGAAGGTGGCCTGCCAGTCGAAGGTATTGAGAATGTACAGGGTGACCGGGAAGCCAAGCGCGGCGCCCAGCGGCGTGCCGAGCAGCCACAGCATGGTGGCGCGCGCCTGCAGCTGCGGCGGGAAGGCCTGACGAATAATGGCGTAGGCCATCGGTAGCAGCGGCCCTTCGGCGATGCCGAGCAGAATGCGCAGCGTCATCATGGCGTGATAGGAACGCACCATCCCCATCAACACCATCAGCACGCCCCACACCACCATCATGCCAATCAGTACCTTGACCGGATTAAGCCGATCGCCGATGCCGCTGAGCAGCATCGAGGAAATGCCGTAGGAGAACAGAAACGCGCTCATCAGCAAGCCCAGCCGCGCCGGGTCAAAACCGATCCCTAACGCCTGCTGAAACTCACTATCGGAAAACAGCGCCGCGATGCTGATCTTGTCGAAAAACGCCAGCAACACGCAGGCAAACAGCGCGATCGGCACCGACCAGCGCACCCGCTGCTGCGGATTTTCGGCAACGGCTTCCCCCGCCCGTCCAGCGCGGGCGTCAATGTCTTGCGTAGTCATAAAACGCTCCCGAGGTTCGGGCGTTATTTCAACGCCATCAAAGAAAACTCCGCATCCGCCAGCTGCTGCGGATCCAGCACCCGGCCGCTCGCCAGCCAACGCTTGCCGAGCTTAATGGTGCGCGCGTCGTTGAACGCCACCATCTGCACCAGCTGCCGGTCGGCGTTCAGCGTGAAGAACACCTGCGACTGCGGCGTGCGGCGCACCACATGGTGCACGCCGCCGCTCGGCACACCGAGGATCTGGATATTGGCGTCGTATTGATCCGACCAAAGCCAGGCCACGTCGTCATACGGGGCGGCGAAGGCGTCGAGCATCGCGCAGGCGGTGCTGATGGCCTGATTTTGCGCGTAGGCCCAAGACTGCAGGCACAGGCCAAGCGTCGGGTGGCGCGCCACGTCGCCGGCGGCGAAGATCGCCGGATGGCTGGTGCGCCCCTGGCCGTCGACCACGATGCCGGACTCGATCGCCAGCCCGGCGCTGCGCGCCAGTTCGAGATTCAGCTCGACGCCGATCCCCACCACCACCAGATCGAAGGCCTGCGGATCGCTGACTTCGCTGCCGATCCAGGCGGCGCCGTCGCGATCTTCCAGCGAGATCTCGCCGCAGCCGCACAGCACCGTGACGCCCTGCCAGCGATGCAGTTCGAGCAACGCTTGTGAGACGTCGGCGCCGACGCTGCGCATGCACAGCGCAGGCTGGCGTTCAAACACCGTCACCTCGGCGCCGAGACGGCGCGCGGAAGCGGCGATCTCCAGCCCGATCCAACCGCCGCCGACGATCGCCAGGCGACGGCAGCCCTGCAGGCCCTGCCGCAACCGGGCCGCATCGTCCCAGGAACGCAGCGTCATCACGCGCGGGTGCTGCGCCCAGGCGGCGCTCGGCACACGCGGCCGCCCGCCGGTGGCGATCAGCAACTGCTCGAACTGCAGCCGTTGCCCGTCGCTGAGCGTGACGATTTGCTGTTCTGCATCGATGGACTCGGCGCGCAGCGGGCGACGCCAGTCGATATTCAGCTCCGCCACCGCCTGTTCGCTGAACAGCCGGCTGAGGGGAGCCGCGGCATCCAGCAGCGCCGCTTTCGACAGCGGCGGCCGCTCGTAAAAATCGTAAGGTTCGTCGCTGACAACCGTCAGCCGGCCGCTGTAACCGCGGTCGCGCAGCGTCTTGGCCGCCCAGCCGCCGGCCTGACCGCCGCCGACGATGACGATGCCCGCGTGTTCCGGCCGGTTCATAACGCCGCCGCCTTTTTATGCTGGCGGCGCGTGTCGTGATCGATGCCGCCCTCTACTGCCCATTCGGTGAAGGACACCAGCGAATGCTCCAGCTCGCGCGGCTGCCAGTTTTCCGTCAGATAATCGTCGTTGGTGTAGTACTCGAACGCACCGCCGGTCGGGCTGTTGACGTACCAGAAATAGGCCGAAGAGATCGGGTGGCGGCCGGGGCCGATAAAGGTGCTCCACTTCTCCTTGTTCATGGCGATGCCGCCGCCGATCACTTCGTGGATATCGCGCACGGTGAACGCCACGTGGTTCAGGCCCCGTGGGCGGTTCGGCAGCTTCAGCAGGAACAGGTTATGGTGGCCACCGCGCGCCTGGGTACGCAGGAAGACGGCGCGATCGATATAGCGATCGGAAACCTGGAAATCCAACAGCTCGCGATAGAAACGCTCGGTCGCCGCCAGATCCTCAACGAAGAACACCACGTGGCCGATGTTGATCGGCTGCGCCTGCGAATAGACTGGGCTGGGCTGATCGATGCGGCGCACGTCGCCCCATTGGTTGATCGGCGTGACCGGCACCTCGACCGCCTGCTGGCGGCTGACGACGAAGCGCAGCGTCATGCCGTTGGGATCGAGGCATTCCAGCTCTTCCCCCACCTGACGGAAGCCGGGCATCAACGCCAAACGCGGCTGCAGGCGTGCCAGATCGGCGGGCGAGGCCACCCCCCAGGTCATGCGGCGCAGGGTAGAACCGCCCTCAAACGCCGCAGGCAGCGCCGCGCTTTGCAACGGATGCAGGACGATCCGCGCCCCGCTCAGGGTAGTGAATTCGCGCTGCGGTTCGCCCCAATGTTGCGTGGCGGGTTGCAGGCCGAAGTCTTGCATGAATTTTTCACAGGTTGGCAGATCTTCGACGCCAAATTCCAGTTTTTCGATTCCGATTACGCTCATTGTTCAGCCTCACGTTCTCGCTGCATACGGTTTTCAGGCATGAGTGAACCCCGGCCCCTGTTTGCTACGGGCCTTATCCCTGCCTGAGTAAAAGAGTCGGTCCTGTCGGTTAGCCGACGTTGGCCTGCGGCGGCGCGCCGAGGAAGCCGGAAATTTTCTCCGCCGCGTCGCGCACTTCCATGCGCAGCCGCTCGCGATCCGCTTTCGGGATCTCATCGGACGGCACCATGATGCTGACGACCGCCTCGACCCGCTGCTCGCGGTTGAAGATCGGGTAGACGATCGAGGAGATGCCGTGGCGGAAGAACGATTCGCCGATCACATAGCCGCGCGCTTTGTCTTGCTGCACCATCTGCCACAGCGTTTCGCGATCCGCCGGGGTGCCCGGCGCATTGCCCGGCAGCTGCGCGTCCGGATAAAGTTGTTCGAACTCGCTGCGGGTGGCGCTGGTCAACAGCATGCGCCCAAGCGAGGTTTGGTGTACCGGCAAGCGGGTGCCGACGCTGACCTGATTGATCTGCGAACCGGCGGCGCTGACGCGGGCAATGTAGATCACGTCGCGCCCGTCGCGGATCGCCAGATGGCTGCTGCACTGGCTGCGATCTCGCAGCTGCTCGATCACCGGCTGACCGGCCTGCGCCACGTCCAGCGACGCGATGTATTCGAAGCCAAGGCGCAGCACCTTGATGCCAAGCGCAAAGGTGTTGGTGCGCGGATTGCGCTCCAGGAAGCCCAGGTGCTCGAGCGTCTGCACCACGCGGTAAGCAGTGGCCTTCGGCATGTTGACCAGACGATGCAACTCGGCGAAGGTCATTTCCTTATGCTGCTCGCCAAACGCCAGCAGCAACTGCAACCCGCGATCCAGTCCCGGGATCAGATATTTACATGCTTGCTCGTCCGCCATGTTTCGCTCCTGCGCTGTGCGCCTGCCCTACGGGCCGTCAATTGAATACGAAGCCGCCGTTGACCGGCAGCAGTTGGCCGGTGACGAAATCCGCCAGCGGCGACAGCAGATAAAGCACCGTACCGTTCACATCGTCCGGGTGCTGCGCCCCGGCCAGCGCGCGCCCCTGCTCGTACAGCTGATGACGCTCGGCGGGGACATACTCGGTAGCCTCCACCCGCGTCAGGCCCGGTGCAATGGCGTTGACGCAGATGCCCTGCGGGCCCAGCTCGCGCGCCATCGATCTCGTCATCGCGATCAGCGCGCCTTTGCTGGCGACATAGGCCATCAGGCGCGGCGCGCCCCACAGCGCGGTGTCCGACGCCACATTGACGATCTTGGCGTGCGGGTTGCGCGCCAGCAGCGGCACCGCCGCCTGGCTCACCAGCCAGGTGCCGCGCACGTTGACCTGCATCACCCGATCCCACAGATCGATATCGTATTCCATCATGGTTTTGCCGCCGACGCCGGTCGCCAGCGCCGCGTTGTTCACCAGGCCGTCGATCCCGCCACCTGCGGCGATCTTCTCGAACGCCGAACGGATCGAATCCGGTGACGCCAGATCGATCGTCTGCGTTTCCACCTGAGCGCCCTGCTCACGCAGCGCGGCGCCGCCCGCCATCAGCTCATCCGCCAGAATGTCGCACATCACCACCTGCGCGCCGGCGGCGGCGATGGCGGCGGCGAAGCTGTAGCCCAGGCCGCGCGCCGCGCCGGTGACAACAATGCGTTTACCGTTCAGCAGGCCGTTCACTGCGCCGCCTCGCGCTCGCGCAACGTCGCCAGCTGTTTCTGCGCTTCTTTCTGCATCATGCGGCGCAGGCGAGAAAGACCGACGTCGTGCTGATACAGATATTCGTGGCCGCGGGCGTTAGGCGCCATGTTCTCAAGCACGATGCGATCCTGCTCAAGCACGTCCCAATGCAGCGACTCCAGGCGGTTGCGGTACATGAAGCGCCACATGTCGCGCTGCCAGTCTTTGACCTTACGGATGCGCCAGAAGAATACCCGGCAGTGATCCTTGTCTTCCGGCACCACCATGCCGATGATCCAGAAGTGACCACCCGGCCCGAAGCGCTTCTTGTACGGGATCGACAGGCGCATCCAATAGGCGCCGCTGCTGCCGAACTCCACCCAGTCGAAGTTGACGCCGATCTGGCCGTTCTTCTTGAAGATAAACCCGCTGTCGGTCGGCTCCAGCCCCATATCCGCCTTGCGATCCCCTTCCGCCATCGAGTGCGAGGAAGAGTGCAGGTAGGTGCCGTGCATCGGATCCATCACGTTTTCCAACGCGTACTGGTAGTTGCAGTCCCAGCTGGCGGTACACAGGAAGTTGCTGTAAGCGGCTTCGTCCGCCAGCTCTTGCGGGAAAGTCAGCTCCGCCGGCGCTTCATCCGCCGTCACGCCGAAATAGAGGAACACCGCGCCATAGGCTTCTTTGGCCGGGTAAGAACGCAGGCATTTTTGGCCCACCAGCGGGCAGCGATCCACCGCCGGCACGTCTTTCACCGTCCCGTCGCCGCCAACCTCCACCCCGTGGTACCAGCAGGCGATGCGATCGCCGAGATTCCACCCCATGGAAAGCCGCGCGCCGCGGTGCGGGCAGCGGTCTTCCAGCGCGTGGATCTGGCCTTCACCGTCACGCCACACCACGATTTGCTGTTCCAGACGGGTGATACCGACCGGGTTGTTGCCTACTTCCCAGCTGGCCAGCACCGGATACCACATGCCGCGTAACCCCTGGTCAAGATAGTCCTGCAAGCTGTGTGCGGAGGATGATGTTGTGTTTACTGTCATTGTCTTCTCCCGGATGCGGCTCAAAAACCGTTAACGTGAAGGAACTCGCGGAACGTCGTCTCATTCCACGGCTGGCCGCTGCGATCGAACAGACGGCGCTCGTTCAACGCGCTGACGATCTGATCCAGCTCTTCCGCCCCCTGCTCGAAGATGGCTTCCAGCGCCGCCACCAGGGCGGTTTCGAAACCGTCCGGCACCCGAGCGCGGGTTTGCCAGATCACGTTGCGAAATTGGCCCGGCTGGTGGATTTGGCCGTTGCCGCCTTCACGGGCCGGCGTCACCTGTTGGGTGTCCGGCAGCCAGGGATTGAAATCGGTGATGTGCTGCATGATTACTCCTCCGGGATAAAGGTGATCTGGATTTGGTTGTCGACCACCCGGGTGGGATAGGTTTGCAGATCGCGGCCGCCCGGCTCGCGCAGGCACTGGCCGGTGCGCACGTCAAACAACGCTTCATGCAACGGGCACTCAACCTTGCCGTCGTCTACAAACCCCTGGCTGAGCAAGGCATAAGCATGCGGGCAAACGTCTTCCAACGCGTAGTAGTTACCGTCGAGCAGGTACACCCCGATCTCTTTTCCTTCCACTTTGCCGGAAAAAGGAAAATCTTCTTTCACCTGAGACACTTCGCACACATTCTTCCAGCTCATTGCTTTTGTCCTCTATCTGATTGTTTCATATATGAAACTCAGTTTCTTATTTAATACAGTCACTATAAGTATGGCGAAACTTTCGTCAAGCGAGCGGAACGGCAAATGTTAATGAAAAGTTGTTTAAAAATGACAAATGCGGGAAGGATCACGAAATCATGCACCGATATGAAAAACCTATGTCAGTTGTGCGCTCTATCACTAATTTATGGCAAAAAATGCGTTGATTCCGACGATGCATTGCGCGTAAAAGTGTTTTCTAACTGTCTTTCACACCCTATTTGATAACAATAAATTTACATCAATCGACCTTATCCCCCGCGTTTGTGCTAAATGGCATCCTCGGGTGAGTTTACTGCTGCCTGAATTCGTCAACCGCTCGCACTGAGGAATGCACCGTGCAACAACGTCAACGCTGGTTTGGGGTGATCGCCCTGCTGTTTCTGATCGTTATCGCCTATGCGGATCGGGTCAATATCGCCGTGATGTTGGTCAATCCCGACTTCCTGCAACACTTCCAACTCGGCGGCGACCGCGCTCACCAGGGCACGCTGATGACGGTGTTTTTGCTCGGCTACGGCCTGTCCGCCATGTTGCTGACGCCGTTTCTGGAAACGCTGATGGGTTACCGCCGCGCGCTGACGCTGAGCGTGGTGCTGTGGGCGCTGCTCACCGCCGCCTCGCCGCTGGCGGGATCGCTGATGCTACTGTGCGTGGTGCGCGCGCTGCTTGGCGTCAGCGAAGGGCCGCTGTTCTCGCTGAAGACCATGTACATCGGCGATCATTTCTCCGCCGACGAGCGCGGCAAGCCCAACGCGGTCAGCACGCTGGGCGTTTCGTTGGGGCTGGTGCTCGGCTTTCCGCTGGTGAGTTTTCTGATGGCGCACTTCGGCTGGGCGATGTCGTTTCACCTGCTGGCGCTGCTCAACCTGCTGCTGGGGTTGGCGCTGGTGCGGCTGTTCGTTCATCCCCTTGCTCTGTCTTCATCCTCGCGCCCAGCCGATCCGCAACCGGTGCTGAGCCGCGTTTGGCACACCTTTGCGCTGGCCTGGCGCACGCCGATGCTCGGCTGGATCCTGCTGATCGAGATCGCCACGCTCAGCTATCTGTGGGGCTCCAGCGCCTGGCTGCCGGCGTATCTGACCGATGAAAAGGGATTCTCCATCAAGCAGATGGGCTGGATGGCCGCGCTGCCTTTCATCGTCAGCATCGCCTCCAAATACCTCGGCGGCGTGTTGCTCGATCGTATCCGCCCTTATCAGGCGCCGCTCATCTTCGTCTGCGGCGGTTCAGCGACCGCGCTGTGCATCTATGGCGTGATGAACAGCCATCAGCTTGGCTGGATCGCCTTCTTCCTGCTGGCGGCCAATGCCTGTTGGGGCGCGCAGGGCGCAGCGATACCCACTCTGCTGCAACATTATGCGCGGCCGGAGGCGGTCGGCAGCGCCTATGGGCTGATCAACGGCATCGGCAATCTATTCTCGGCGTTTGTGCCAATGGCGATGGGCATGGTGATGGCCAGCCAGGGCAAGGTGTCTTCAGGCTTTGCGGTGCTGATCGCCTCGCAGTTGCTGACGCTGCTGGCGGGCGGCGCACTGTTTGGCCGCATGTTGCTGGCGCGGCAGGTGAAGCGGGCATAAACCCGTTTCCCTGTCCTGTGCGGCGGAAAACCGACAGCGTTGAGAGGGTGCTCATGGATCTGGACGCCAACAATCAGCAGACGGGGGACATCCCCCGTCGCCGGGTTGCCTTACCGTTCGGATTCGTAAGCCAAAATGGCCGCAACCTCCGTGTTGCCCGATCGGATCCGCAGCTCACACAGCGTGCTGCGGGTTATCCATGCCAGTGATATTACCGTGGCACAAATAACCACCAATTTTAACAGGCTCCGTTTGTTCGGCATCATGCCTTCTTCTCCTTGCCTCGCGGCGGGTAAGAGGCTAACTTAACGTTGTCTGGCGTTAGAGTTGGCCTCGGGTTGATGGATATCGACTCGGGGCTTTTCTCTTTGTACCTTTCACGCAGGCTCCAGATACAAAGATCCAGAGCACCCGCGCGCAGTATATTCATCCTCCCCGCACTCCCGGTTCCTTTTCTCTGACTCAGTTTCATTTCTGCGCGGGGTTGCGCAAAGGCGTTGCAACGGAATGAAAGGGACGACGAGAGGCGCCAAATGAGCGGTTCGGGGCAAAAAAAAACGACCCCCATACGATGGGAGCCGCTTTTTCAGCGAGGAGTGGCCTGGTGTCAGGCGTGTTTCTTCGCCGCCTGCAGGTACAGCATCTCCAGGCCCAGGGTCGCCGCGGCCAGCGCGGTGATCTCGGACTGGTCATAGGCCGGCGCCACTTCCACCACGTCCATGCCGACGATGTTCAGCGACTGCATGCCGCGCACCAGTTTCAGCGCGCGATCGGAGGTCAGGCCGCCGATCACCGGCGTGCCGGTGCCCGGTGCGAACGCCGGATCCAGGCAGTCGATGTCGAAGGTCAGATACACCGGCATATCGCCGACGATGCCTTTGATCTGGGTCAGCAGGTCATCCACGCTGCGATCGTTCACCTGCGCGGCGTCCAGCACGGTAAAGCCGTTGTCATGATCGAACTCGGTGCGAATACCGATCTGCACCGAGTGGTGCGGATCGATCAGGCCTTCGTTCGGGGCATGATAGAACATGGTGCCATGGTCGTACTTGCTGCCGTTGGCGTAGGTATCGGTATGGGCGTCGAAGTGCACCAGCGCCAGCTTGCCGAAATGCTTGGCGTGCGCGCGCAGCAGCGGCAGAGTCACGAAGTGGTCGCCGCCGAACGAGAGCATGCGCTTACCGGCCTTCAGCAGTTTCTCCGCGTGCGCCTGCAGCTTGTCGCTCATGTCCTGCGCATCGCCGAAATTGAACACGATGTCGCCGCAGTCAACCACGTTCAGGCGATCGCGCAGATCGAAGCTCCACGGCCAACGGTTGCCTTCCCAGGCCAGGTTGGTGGACACCTGACGGATGGCCGCCGGGCCATGACGGCCGCCGGCGCGACCGGAGGTCGCCATGTCAAACGGAATGCCGGTGATGACCCACTCTGCATCGCTGTCGTAAGGCATGAAGTTCAGCGGAAAGCGCAGGAAACCAAAGGCGTTGGACACTAATGAATTATCGGACTGATGGCCTAAGGTGCTCATAGTAAACCCTCGTAGTTCAACAAGTTGCCGGGCGCAGACGCCGGGCCGTTACAAAAAAAAATCCCTCCCGCGTCGTTAGCCCGACGAGAAAGGGATTGATACCCTGGATAATTGGAGTTGCATCAAGACGGCCAGGGCGGGAATCCCCAGGAGCTTACTCAAGTAAGTAACTGGGGTGAACGCACGCAGCCAACACAGAGGCTACTTCAAGTATGACGGGTAATTCGATGTTTGTTTCGGTGCTACCGATACGGCAGATTATGGCCGCATTTTGTTCATGCTTCAAGGGGGCCGACATTGCCCCCCTGAAGAGGGCGGTTACTCGTCTTCCAGATACGTATAACCGTACAGGCCGGCCTCAAACTCTTCCAGGAACTGCGCCTGCAGCTCGCTGTCCAGATCGGTTTCTTTGACCTGATCGCGGAACTTGGCCAGCAGCGCGCTCGGATCGAGCTGCACGTACTCCAGCATATCCGCCACGGTGTCGCCCTCGTCGGACAGCTCGGTCTCGACGCTGCCGTCCGGGAACACGTACACGTCAACCGAGGCGGTGTCGCCGAACAGGTTGTGCATGTTGCCGAGGATCTCTTGGTACGCACCGACCATGAAGAAGCCCAGCGCCGGCGGGTTCTCCGGATCGTACGGCGGCATCGGCATAGTGGTCGCCACGCCGTCGCCGTCGACATAGTGGTCGATAGTGCCATCGGAGTCACAGGTAATGTCCAGCAACACAGCACGGCCTTCCGGCGGTTTATCCAGCCCTTCCAGCGGCAGCACCGGGAACAGCTGATCGATACCCCAGGCATCCGGCATCGACTGGAACAGCGAGAAGTTGACGTAGAACTTGTCCGCCATGCGTTCTTGCAGTTCGTCGATGATTGGACGGTGCGCACGGTTGCTCGGATCGAGCTGCTGCTGGATCTTGTTGCAGATGTTCAGATACAGCTGCTCGGCCCAGGCGCGCTTGGTCAGATCCAGCATGCCGTGCGCGTATTGGGTATGCACGTCGTGCAAATCCATCTGGCTGTCGTGCAGCCATTCGCGCAGCGAGCGGCGGTTTTCCGGCTCGTTCATTTCCAGCCAGGTTTCCCACATGCTTTCCAGCGCGCGCGGCGCGTCGGCTTCCGGCGGCAGCGGTTCGCTGAACTCGTTGCGCTCGACGCCGATCACGTTGGAGACCAGCACCGTGTGGTGCGCGGTCACGGCACGGCCGGACTCGGTGATCACCGTCGGGTGCGGCAGGCCGTGTTCGTTACAGGCGTCGCCGATGCCCCAAATCACGTTGTTGGCATATTCGTTCAGGCCATAGTTCACCGAGCAGTCGGACTGCGAGCGGGTGCCTTCGTAGTCGACGCCCAATCCGCCGCCCACGTCGAAGCACTGAATGTTGACGCCCAGCTTGTGCAGTTCAACGTAGAAGCGCGCCGATTCGCGCACGCCGGTGGCGATATCGCGAATGTTGGCCAACTGCGAGCCCAGGTGGAAGTGCAGCAGCTGCAGGCTGTCGAGGCGGCCCGCTTCGCGCAGGGTTTCCACCAGCTTCAGCACCTGCACCGCCGCCAGGCCGAACTTGGATTTTTCGCCGCCGCTCGACTGCCATTTGCCGGAGCCTTGCGACGCCAGACGCGCACGCACGCCCAGACGCGGTATGACGTTCAGCCGTTCGGCTTCTTCCAGCACCAGGTTGATCTCGGACATCTTCTCGATCACCAGGTACACCTTGTGCCCCAGTTTTTCCCCGATCAGCGCCAGGCGAATGTATTCACGATCTTTATAGCCATTACAGACGATCACCGAGCGGGTCATGCCGGCATGCGCCAGCACCGCCATCAGCTCGGCCTTGGAGCCGGCTTCCAGCCCCAGCGGTTCGCCGGAGTTCACCAGCGACTCAATCACGCGGCGATGTTGGTTCACCTTGATCGGATACACCAGGAAATAGCCGCCCTGGTAGCCGAAGGACTCACGCGCGCGTTTGAACGCGGCGTTGATCGAGCGCAGGCGATGCTGAAGGATCTGCGGGAAGCAGAACAGCGCCGGCAGACGTTGGCCGTCTTTCTGGCGCGTTTTCACCAGTTCTGCCAGATCGACGCGCGCCTGCGGGACATCCGGATCCGGGCACACGCTGATATGGCCCAGCTCGTTGACGTCATAGTAATTGTTGCCCCAGTAGGCGACGTTATAAGTACGCAGCATCTTGCTGGCATTACGATCATTCATGGCAACCTCCTGCATGGAGCGCAAAGATAAAGACTCGCCCGCAACCGGCGGACGGTGAATCAACAGATCATCAGACATGGTTCGCCTCACATTCCGCACTGACGAAACCGTCAGCCACTATCGCAGCTACAACCCGCGAGAACAACCCAACAAGCCGCGCCGGCGGCAGCGAAGAGAACTGCCGTTCGCGGTCAGCGATCGGTTTATCACTCATATAATTGTAAGACACCCTGTTCAAACCTCGTGAATCGGGCCAAGAAACATCCCACAGGAAGGCTGCAGGCTACCCTTGTTCAGTTCTTCAGACGACCGTTAGCCGGCCCGAGAATCCTGAGTAGCGGCCAAGTGTTTATCGCACCTGGTAAGTGACAGAGAGACAAGACGGGAAATAGCAGAAGAATGTGCGCCAGAACGGCACTGCTGTTGGGAACCCACAACCGGTAGACAACGGATCATTAATCCAACCACCTCCACGCACGCCGTTCGGAGTGAACGACCCAGCCTCTAAAATAGTGTAAGAACGTGACCGTTCGATGAAGCGGCGGCGCCACGGCGAACGCCCGCGACGGATAATAGCGCAACGCCGGCGAATGCAAAGCGGAAGTTTATCGCACCTTCCCCCACGCCAGACCGCCGTACTGTGCAGCAAATGAACCGCGCGCGCAGTTTATACCGGTAAGCAGGTGAAAAAGCAAAATGAAAATTCGCCGAAAACTGTTTCAAGCGATGAAAATGGCGCCAACCCGTTTGCGCAAAAGAGCGAAAGCGCAAAAAATTACTGGCAATCTGGCTAAACCCTGACCTAAAATAGACGTCCAGATGTTAATCCATCTATACTGGTTAACTGATAAACTGCTTAACGGCTTTGCCTGAGGGGCGTTGCAGGATGCATCTCGCGCCATCAGCGGAAGACCCTTCGCTTCGATGCCGGATCTCCAGCGCTGTGCAGTAATTTCTAACCCGTCTTATGCAAGGTACAGAACACAATGGCTAAACACCTCTTCACGTCCGAATCCGTCTCCGAAGGACATCCCGATAAAATCGCCGATCAGATCTCCGATGCCGTCCTCGACGCCATCCTGGAACAGGATCCGAAAGCGCGCGTCGCCTGCGAAACCTACGTGAAAACCGGCATGGTGCTGGTCGGCGGTGAAATCACCACCAGCGCCTGGGTCGATATCGAAGAGATCACCCGCAAAACCGTACGCGAGATCGGCTACGTTCATTCGGACATGGGCTTTGACGCCAACTCCTGCGCAGTATTGAGCGCCATCGGCAAACAATCCCCGGACATCAATCAGGGCGTTGACCGTACCGATCCTCTCGAGCAGGGCGCCGGCGATCAGGGCTTGATGTTTGGCTACGCCACCAACGAAACCGACGTGCTGATGCCGGCCCCGGTGACCTACGCGCACCGTCTGGTGCAGCGCCAGTCCGAAGTGCGTAAAAACGGCACCCTGCCGTGGCTGCGTCCGGACGCGAAGAGCCAGGTGACCTTCCAGTACGACGACGGCAAAATCGTCGGCATCGACGCCGTGGTGCTGTCCACCCAGCATTCCGAAGATATCTCGCTGAAAGATCTGCAAGAAGCGGTGATGGAAGAGATCATCAAACCGGTCCTGCCGGCGGAATGGCTGACGGCAGGCACCAAATACCACATCAACCCGACCGGCCGTTTCGTCATCGGCGGCCCGATGGGCGACTGCGGCCTGACCGGCCGTAAGATCATCGTCGACACCTACGGCGGCATGGCGCGCCACGGCGGCGGCGCCTTCTCCGGTAAGGATCCGTCCAAGGTTGACCGTTCCGCGGCTTACGCGGCGCGCTACGTGGCGAAAAACATCGTCGCCGCCGGCCTGGCCGATCGCTGCGAGATCCAGGTGTCTTACGCTATCGGCGTAGCGGAACCGACTTCCATCATGGTGGAAACCTTCGGTACCGAGAAAGTGCCAACCGAACAGCTGACGCTGCTGGTGCGCGAATTCTTCGATCTGCGCCCATACGGCCTGATCCAGATGATGGATCTGCTGCAGCCGATCTACCGCGAAACCGCTGCCTACGGCCACTTCGGCCGCGAGCACTTCCCGTGGGAAGCGACCGACAAAGCCGCGCTGCTGCGCGATGCCGCCGGCCTGAAATAAGCCCCGACATCAACATGAAAACGGCGAGCCTGGGCTCGCCGTTTTTTTTTGAGCGGATGGGTGCTCCTGGATCAACGCATCGACTGCCGGCAAGCGGAGGCAAAGTCCCCGCCGCCGGGTTGCCTTACCGTTCGGATTCGTAAGCCAAAATGGCCGCAACCTCCGTAGTGCCCGCTCGGATCCGCAGCTCACACAGCGTGCTGCGGGTTATCCATGCCAGTGATATTACAGTGACACAAATAATCACCAGTTTTAACGGGCTGCGTTTGTTCGGCATCATGCCTTCTTCTCCTTGCCTCGCGGCGGGTAAGAGGCTAACTTAACGTTGTCGTGCGTTAGAGTAGGCCTCGGGTTGATGAATATCGACTCGGGGCTTTTCTCTTTGTATCTTTCGCAGAAGCTCCAGAGACAAAGATCCAGAGCACCCGCCCGCAGTATATTCATCTCACCGCCACGCCTCGTGTTCCTTTTCGCACGCAATATCGTTTTTGCTCACCCGTTCGCAGCCCCTTGCAACACCCTGAAAAATAAAAAAAGGCCCAGCGACGCTGAGCCTTTGATGACAGAAAAAGCACGGCCGAGACGCCGCTTACGACGTCTGCTTACGCAACAGATAAACGAAGTACGGCGCACCGATAAAGGTCGCCAATAACCCGGCGGGGATCTGATACGGGAACAGCAGCATCCGCCCGCACCAGTCGGCAAACACCATCAGCAAGCCGCCCAGCAGCGCGGCGATCACCATCTGCGGCAGCGCACGGCGGAAGCCCAACATGCGCGCCATGTGCGGCGCCATCAGCCCAACAAAGCTCAGCGGCCCTACGGTCAGGGTCGCCATCGCGGTCAGGGTGGCAGCCAGCAACAGAATGGCCAACCGCGCCGGCGTCAGCGCAATGCCCACCGAGCGGGCGGTGGCGCCGCCGAGCGGCAGGATGGTCAACCAACGGCGGCACAGCGGCGCCAATACCATCAATCCGGCGGCCACCAGCGCAGTGCGCAGCGCCTGCGCCGGCTCCACCGAATAGGTCGAACCGGAGAGCCAGGTCAGCAAGCCCCCCATACGCGGATCGCCGCTGGCCAACAGCAGGAAGATGACGGTGGTAAAGGCGGTGCTGAGCGCGATACCGGCCAGCAGCATACGTTCGGTCGAGAAACCGCCGCGGCCTGCGGCGATCATGATGATCAGCAACGTCGCGGCCGCCCCCAGGCTGCCGGCGGGCAGCAGCCATACGAAGGCGTCGCCCGGCACCATAAACAGCATCATCACGACGCCAAAAGCGGCACCGGAACTGATGCCCAACACTTCCGGGCTGGCCATTGGGTTGCCGGTCAATTTCTGGATCAGCGTGCCGGCGACCGCCAGCATCATGCCCGCCGCCAGCGCCGACAGCACGCGCGGCCAACGCCACGGCAGCAGAGCGTCCAGTTCTGTGCCCAGGCTCCAGTGCCAGCCGCCGGCATTTTTGCCCAGCATCAGCGCCAGCGTCAGGCCGATCAGCAGTACGAGGCCGCCCACCAGGATCCAGGTAGGCAGATTCCCACGTTCGGCAGGCACCTTGTCGCCGAGGTTCATCGGCGGCGGCGTAGCGGCGCTGCGCAGGCGCGGCAGTAGCCACAGCAGCAACGGCGCGCCGAACAGTGCGGTGGCCGCACCGGTCGGGATCTCGCGCCACACCTGCGTTACCCCGAGCATCACCTGATCGGTCAACCACAGCAACAGCGCCCCCAGCAACGGCGCCAGCATCATTCGGTGCGCCAGGCGGCGCGCGCCCAGCATCTTCGCCATCAGCGGCGCAAACAGGCCGATAAAGCCGATAACGCCCACCGCGCTCACCAGCATGGCGCTGAAGATAATGGCCACCCCCAAGGCGCAGAAGCGTGCCATCGACAGCCCCAGCCCCAGGTTGCGCGCTACGCCGTCGTCCAGCCCCAGCAGCGTCAGCGGGCGCAGCAACAGCGCCGCCAGCGCACCGGCCACCAGCAAGCGCGGCAGAATGAACTGCGCGGCGCTCCAGTCCTGTTGGTTCAACGCACCTGTGCCCCACAGGAACATGCCCTGCAGCTGATCGTAATGAAACAGCGCCAACAGGCTGTTGACCGCGCCGCAGTACAACCCCAGCACCAGCCCGGCCAGAATCAGCGTGACCGGCGACATCCGCTTGCCCCAGGCGACGCCGAACACCAGCCCGCCCACCACAATCGCACCCACCATAGCGGCCAGCTGGCGGGTGAATTCGCCCCCCGGCAGCACCCACAGCGTGGCGATGGTCAGGCCAAGCTGCGCGCCGGCGGCAACGCCGAGCGTCGACGGCTCCGCCAACGGATTGCGCAACACCTGCTGGAACAGGACGCCGACCAGCCCCAGACCGGCGCCGGCCAACAGCGACACCGTCAACCGCGGCAGCAGGCTGTAATGGAACAGCATTTGCCGCACGTCGTCGATGTCCGGCGCGCTGAGCGCCCGCGCCCAGTGCGCCGGCGGCAGCTGCTGCGCCAGGTTGTATATCGTCAGGCCACCTGCCGCCGCCAGCAACAGCAGGATCAGCGTCAGCGGTAATCTCCGGATGCCCGAATTCATGCCCCACTCTCCTGGGCCTGCGCCAACAGGCGGCAAAACCGCATCGTCGACAGCGTGGCGCCGTAGAACCACACCGCCGGCACCTGCCGCAGCTGGTTTTGCCGCACGAAGGGCAACGACTGCCATAACGGCGTCGCACTGACCTTATCCATCATCGCCTGATTGCCGTGATCGAGGTAGATGACCCGGGCGTTACGCACCGTGGCCAACCGTTCAATACCCACCACCGCCGTGCCCCAAAAGTCGGTTTGCTCCTGCCAGGCATTGCGAATGCCCAGTTGGTCCATCGCTTCCTGGAACAGGCTTTTCTGGCCGATGATCAACGCATGGCGCGTGTCGATCAGTGAAAACAACAGCAGCGGTTGCCGGGTGTAGCTTTGCAGGCGCTGACGCGCATCCTGCATAAAGCGGTCAAACTGCGCCAGGTGGTTTACCGCCCGGCTTTCGATGCCCAACCGCTGGCCCAGCGCCATCAGCGACTGGCGGGCGACGGTTAGCGGTTTGCCGCTGCCGTCGTTGAAGCCAAAGCTCATGGTTGGCGCGATGGGTTGGATTTTTCGCGGCGTCGGGCCATAGCCTTGCGACAGCAACACCAGCGAAGGCTGGAGCTGCTGCAGCAGTTCGAGGTTAGGTTCGGTGCGCTGACCAACGTCGACCACCGTCGCCGGCAGCTTCGGCTCCGCCACCCACAGGTTGTAGTTATGCACATCGGCCACCGCCAGCGGCGTCACGCCCAATGCCAACAGCAGCTCGATCGGCAGCCATTCCAGCGCCGCAACGCGCGCGATATCCGGCGGCGCATCCGCCGCTCGGCCGGGCAACGAGCCCAACAGCGGCGACAGCGCCAGCGCCATCAACAAACGGCGGCGCAGCGGATCGTGAGAAGAAGTGAATGCAGAAGACATCAGTAGACAAAACTCACCGGCGCGCCACCGCTCGGGTGTGGCAACGTGCCCATAGGAATACCGTAAATTTGCTCCAGCACCGGCCCCTGCATCAGTTCCAGCGGGCCGCCCTGGGCGATCATTTCCCCGCCGCGCAGCGCCACCAGATGGTCGCAGTAGCGTGCCGCCATGTTGATGTCGTGCAGCACGGCGATCACCGTGAGATCGCGTTCGCGGCTCAAACGCTGGATGAGCGCCAGCACCTCGACCTGGTGCGCGATGTCCAGCGCCGACGTCGGTTCGTCAAGCAGCAGGCAGCGGCTGTCCTGCGCCACCATCATCGCCAGCCAGGCGCGTTGGCGCTCGCCGCCGGACAGGCTGTCCACCAGGCGGTTGGCGAACGGCTTCAGCCCCACCAGTGAAATGGCCTCTTCGACCAATTGGCGATCGTTGGCACCAAAACGCCCCAGCGCGCCGTGCCACGGATAGCGGCCGACGGCCACCAGCTCGCGCACCGTCATGCCTTCCGCCGCCGGCAACTGCTGCGGCAGGTAAGCCACCTGGCGGGCGAAGGATTTGCTGTCCCACTGCGCCAACGGCTGCTGATTGAGCAAGACCTGACCGCTGCTGGGGGCATGGTGCCGCCCGAGCAGTTTCAACAGGGTGGATTTACCTGAACCGTTATGGCCGATCAGGCCGCAGACGTTGCCCTGGGGAAAACTGAGCGACAGCGGTTGCAACAGCACCCGGCCGGGGACGGCGAAGCTGGCGTTATCCAGCGCGAAGGTCGCGCCGGGATTAAGAAGTTTGTCCTGCATAGATCCTGCTTTGTCCGGGACGACGCAGCGCCGCCCCGGCTATCCGGTTAGAAACGGAAGGTTGCGGTGGCGACCACCTGGCGTTCTGCGCCCCAGTAGCAGGCGTAATCGCGGTAGCAGCTCGACACGTAGGTCTTGTCGAACAGGTTATTGATGTTGACGCCCACGGACGAGCCCGGCAGGCCAAAGCGCGCCAGATCGTATTTAATGGTCGCGTCCACCAGCGTGTAGTCCGGCACCTTGAAGGTGGTGTTATCGCTGTTGAAGCTCGAGCTGGAGCCAACGTAACGCACGCCGGAACCCAGCGTCAGGCCGCTCACCGCCGTTTCGTGGAAGGTGTAATCCGCCCACAGCGACGCCATGTGTTTCGGCACCTCGACGGTCGGTTTGCCCTGATAGGTATTGTCCTTGGTGTACTTCGCATCGGTATAGGTATAGGAGGCGATCAGGTTGACGTTGGCATTCAACGCCGCCTTGGCTTCCAGCTCCACGCCGCGCGAACGGATCTCGCCGCTCTGCACGCTGAACTGCGCGTTATCCGGATCCGGCGTCAGGTTGTTGTTCTTGGTCAACTGATACAGCGCGCCGGTCAGCACGATTGGGCGATCCTTCGGCACGTATTTCACGCCGGCCTCATACTGCTTGCCGATCGAGGGCTTAAAGGTCTGGCCATTGATTGACGTATCTAGGGTCGGTTCAAACGATTCGCTGTAGCTGAAATACGGCGTCACGCCGTTGTCGAACAGGTAATTCAGGCCGCCGCGCCAGGTGAATTGCCCATCGGAGCGTTCGTTGGTGTACCCGAGAACGCGGTTATTGGCCGACGTTTTCGCCCAGTCATAGCGCCCGCCCAGCGTCAACAGCCACTGGTTCCACTCCCCTTGTTCCTGCACATACAGGCCGGTTTGCTCCTGGCGATTCAAGTATTTGTATGGGAAGTTGATATTGACCACATCATTGCCATACTGCGGCTGGGTCATGCTCAGGCCATCTGCGGAACCATAGTCAGAATTGATATCGTTGCGCATACGCGAATAATCTACGCCAAACAACAGCGTATGGTCGATATCGCCGGTTTTCACCTTCGCCTGCGCCTGAGTATCAACCGCAAAATTGTTCAGATGCTCTTTCGACTGAACGTAAGCGCGATTGATCGTCGTCGGTGATGACACGCCGAATCCGTAGATGCTCTTCATATCGGTGTCCACCTGCATATAACGCAGGTTCTGGCGCACCGCCCAGGTATCGTTGAAGGCATGTTCGAAACTGTACCCGATCATCCGCTGCTTGCGCGCCATATAGTTGCTGGCTTCGCCTTCGTTGAAATCGGTCGGCAGTTTGCTACCGTCCGGCAACGGGATCAGCGTGCCCTGCTTCGGCAACCAGCCGTAATAACCGGTATAGGGATCGTTTTGAATGTTGGCCAACAGCGTGAAGTTGGTTTTGTCATCCGGACGCCAGCTAAAGGACGGCGCGATCGCATAGCGCTTCTCTTTGCTCATGGTCTGCTGCGTATCGCTGTCTTTCGCCAGGCCGGTCAGGCGGTAAGAATAGATACCCTGATCGTCCAGCGCGTCGCTGAAATCGAAACCGGTCTGGAACAGATTATCGGTGCCCATTTTGAACTGGATTTCGCGCAGCGGCTCGGTGGTTGGCCGCTTGCTGACCATCGAGACCAAACCGCCCGGATTGCTTTTGCCGTACAGCACCGAGACCGGGCCGCGCAGCAGCTCGGCGCGCTCGAGGAAATAAGGATCGATGGACGCTTCGCTATAGTTGTCGCCCAACAACCGCAGACCATCCAGATACTGGGTGGTGTTGGTGGCCGGGAAGCCGCGGATCGCCACCGCGTCATAGGTCGTGGAACTGCCGCGGCTGGCGAATACGCCCGGCGCATAGGCCAGCGCGCCTTTCACCGTATCCGGCTGCCGCATGTCCATCTCTTCACGCGTTACCACGGAAACGGACTGCGGGTTCTTTTCGATTGGCGTATCGGTCTTGGTACCGGTGGCGCTGCGCTTGGCGACATAGGTGCCGACCGGCCCCCAGGCGCTTTCCTGCTGGGCGGTATTGCTGCCGCCCACAACGGTAATCGTGTCTTCCTTGGCGTCGGCGGAGAAAGCCGGCATCGCCAACGTGCCCAGCGCCGCAGCGACGGTGAGCGCTAACGCGCTGGCAGGGGTACGGCTCAGCTTGGCCGCGGATGATGAAAGACGCTTGGTCGGCATAGTTGATTTCTCTGATGAATTATTAAATGACGAATGTAAACGATAATAATTATTATAAGCGTCGCATTTTATGCAGAAGCCAAATTAAACTGCAAGCCGAATTCATAGGGCAAATAGGTTAAGGATTAGGCGCTTAGCCTTGCACTTAGCAGGGAAATAAAACGAGCAGAAAAATAAAAAAGCCCGCAACCAAGGTTACGGGCTTAATAACAAAGAAAAAATTTTCACCGGGGCCGACGCCCCGGTAGCGATTACTGGCCGAACATATCCTTGATCCAGCCGGCGACGCCATCGCCATCTTTTTGCTCACCCGCCGCCGGTTGCTGCTGTTGCTGCACCGCCGCCTGGCTGGCCTGACACAATCCCTGCGGATTGTCGGTCCAGACCGGGATGGTGCGCCAGCTGCTGCCGCCGCAGATAAAGTTGCCGGCAGAGTCGATGCTCATCTGGTTAATGCCTTCCGGCGGCTGCAGCATCAGCGGCAGCGGCGTCTGGTTTTCCAGATAACGGCGATACAGGGTCAAGGCGCCGTTGGCGCCGGTCAGCTTGGCCGGGCCGTTGTTGTCGCGCCCTACCCAGGCGATCGCCACTTCCTTGCCGTCGATGCCGGCGAACCAGCTGTCGCGCAGATCGTTGGTGGTACCAGTTTTCGCCGCCAGGTTGTAGTTCGGGAACTTCACCGACAGCGAGCGAGAAGTCCCGCGCGCCACGCCCTGCTGCATCGCGTACAGCGTCAGGTAAGCGGCCTGCGCCGGCACCATGCGTTCCGCCTGCGGGAAGCTCTGGTACAGCACCGTGCCGTCTTCGGCGATCACCGAACGCACCGCCGACAGCGGCGCACGGTTGCCGCCACTGGCGATGGTCTGGTACTCCTGCGCGACTTCCATCGGCGTCAGGCCGATCGCCCCCAGCAGCATCGAAGGCACCGGATTGATCTCCGCTTTCGGGATGCCCAGGCGTTGCAGCGTGGCGCTGATCTGATCCAGCCCGACCGACAGGCCGAGGTTCACCGTCGGCACGTTCAGCGAGTTGGCCAACGCATCCACCAGCATCACCTGACCGCGGAATTTGCGATCATAGTTGTTCGGCTGCCAGACGGCGCCGTTCGGCTGTTTCAGCGACAGCGGCGCATCCGCCAGCCAGGTGTTGAGGCGGTATTTATCCGGTTCGGACAGCGCGGTCAGGTACGTCGGCGGTTTGGCCAGCGAGCCGACCAGGCGGCGCGCCTGCATCGCGCGGTTGAAGCCGGCGAACTGCGGGTTGGCGCCGCCGACCATGGCGCGCACTTCACCGCTGAAGCGATCGACGATCACCATCGCCGCCTCCAGATCCTGCAGGTGACGCGCAGCGCGCAGCGCCGGAATGCCGTCTTCGACCGCTTTTTCCGCCGCGTCTTGCGACACCGGATCCAGCGTGGTGAAGATCTTCACGCCGGACAGATCATTCACCTTATCGCCGAGCTTGCTCTGCAGTTCCTGACGCACCATCTGCATAAACGCCGGCTGTGGCGTAATGACGCCGCCTTTCGGCTGCACGCCCAGCGGGCGTGCGCTCAGCATGTCATACAGCTCGCCGTCGATCACGCCCTGGTTCTGCAGCAGTTTGAGCACCAGGTTGCGGCGTTCCAGTGCCAGCTTCGGGTTACGCCACGGGTTGTACAGCGACGCGCCCTTGACCATGCCGACCAGCAGCGCCTGCTGATCGAGGCTCAGCTCGTCCACCGGACGGCCGAAGTAATACAGGCTGGCCAATGGGAAACCGCGGATCTGGTCGCTGCCGCTCTGACCGAGGTACACCTCGTTCAGATACAGCTCCAGAATGCGGTCCTTGCTGTAACGGTAATCCACCAGCAGCGCCATATAGGCTTCGTTGGCCTTACGCCACAGCGAACGCTCGTTGGTCAGGAACAGGTTCTTCACCAGCTGCTGCGTCAGGGTACTGCCGCCTTGCACCGCACGACCGGCGGTCAGGTTGGCCAGCACCGCACGGCCGATGGAGTACGGGCTGATGCCGTCATGCTCATAGAAGTGGCGGTCTTCCGTGGCGATCAACGTATCCACCAACAGATCCGGGAAACCGGAGCGCGGCACGAACAGGCGTTGTTCACCGTTCGGCGACTGCAGCATGGTGATAAGACGCGGATCGAGGCGGAAGAAGCCGAAGCTGCGGCCGCTGTCCAGGTTTTCGATCTTCGCCAGACGGTTGTTCTGGAAATCGAGACGGGCGCGGATCTGCCCTTCTTTACCATCCGGAAAGTCGAACGGGCGGCGCAGCATCTCGATGCTGTTGGCCTGCACGGTGAATTCGCCCGGTCGCGTCATGCGGCTGACCTGGCGATACTGCATGCCTTCCAGCAGGTTGACCATCTCCTTCTTGCTGTACGGCATGCCCGGTTCCAGGTTGACCATGCGGCCGTACACCGCCGCCGGCAACTGCCAGACTTTGCCGTCGATGCGGCTGCGGATCTGCGAATCCAGATAGACGCCATAGATCGCCAACAGCACGGCGAGCACCAGGATCAGTTTGATTATCAGGCCAAGCCAGCGGCGTTTTTTACGCGGCGGAGTCGCTTTTACCTTACGCGGCATGCGTTCCTCCTCCTCTTCATACTCATCATCGTCATACTCGTCTTCTTCGTAATCGTCATAATCGTCGTCTCGGCGACGGCGCGGCGGCTTGCGCGACGCGGTGTTTTTTGGTTGTTTTCCTTTGCGCCCGATGGGCTCGCGGTCATCCCCAGCCATGGCTGTTGTTCTCCGAGCTTGCCGACACTGCCGGCCATGATTAGTCGCTTAATCTGTGCCTACGCCGCAGCGCTGACCAGAAGAAACATCTGAATTCCAAACCTTGAATGATCGCGACCTACTGATATTTCTTCGTTCGGCGCGTCGGTACCGCCGTGGCCGGATCGTCCGGCCAAACGTGTTTCGGATAGCGGCCCTTCATCTCTTTTTGCACCTCGCGGTAGGCGCCTTGCCAGAAGGCCGCCAGATCGCCGGTGATTTGCAACGGCCGGTGCGCTGGTGAGAGTAACTCAAGCACCACCGGGATGCGACCCTCCGCCAACATCGGGCTGCGCTGCTCGCCGAACACCTCCTGCAAACGCACCGCCAGCGCCGGCGGTTTGCCGGCCTCATAACGGATCGGCAGGCGGCTACCGGTCGGCACAGTGTAATGAGTGGGTAGCGCATTATCCAGCCGCTGCTTTTGCTGCCAGTCCAGCAGGCGGGACAGCGCCTCGGCGATGTTGACCTGCTTCAAGCCGCGCAGATCGCGAACGCCGTTCAGCGACGGCAACAGCCACTGCTCCAGCGCCGCCAGCAGCGGCTCTTCATCCATCGCCGGCCATTCCGCCTCCGGCAACCAGGCTTGCGCGCACTGCAGGCGCACCCGCAATTGTTCGGCGGCCCCCTCCCAGTTGAGCACTGCCAGCCCCTGCGCGCGCACCCAGTCGAGCAGCGCCTGCTGCAGCTCTTCGTCCGCCGGTTTGGCCAGCGGTTGGGCGCGCAGCGTCAGACGGCCGATCTGCTGGCGCTTCCAGGCGCGCAACGTGCCCTTCTCTTCATCCCACTCCACCGCAGTGCGCTGCGTGACGATCGCCGGCAGCTGCGCCGCCAGCGCTTCGATGTCCACCGGCAGCGCCAGCAGGATACGCGCATCGGGGCTGTTGTGGCCCTGCAACAGGCTGGGGACGATAAGCCAGGGTGCACGCGACAGCGCCTCGTCCTGGTTCATCGCCGCCCCCATGCCGTTAGCCAGCAGGTAGCGGCCATCCTGCCCACGCCGCTGGGCGATACGATCGGTAAATGCCTGCGCCAACAGGCGCGGCGCCAGATCGACGTCGACTTGCCCCGCTCGTTGCGGCAGGCGTTTGGCCAACTGCACGGCGCGCTGCCGCCAGTTTGGTTGCGGGCGGCTCAGCCAGTAGCCGATATCCATCTGCCCACCGCGCGGCGGTTCTTCCAGCAATGCCGCCAGCAACGCCGCCGTCGCCAGGCCGTCGGCACTCAGCGCCGCGCCGGTGACCAGCATCGCCGCCAACCGCGGCTCGCACCCCAGCGCGGCCATCTGGCGCCCCGGTGCGGTGAGTTTGTCACCGTCATCCGTGGCCCCCAGCCGGTGCAGCAACGCCCTGGCCGCCGCCAATGCGGCGGCAGGAGGCGCATCCAGCCAGGTCAGCTGCGCCGGATCGTGGCATCCCCACTGCAGCAACTCGAGCCAGAAGCCGGTGAGATCGCTCTGTAAAATGTCCGGTTCGGCGTGTTCCGCCGCGCGCTCTGCCTGTTCTTTGGCGAACAGATGCCAGCAAATGCCCGGCTCCAGGCGCCCGGCGCGCCCGGCACGCTGCACCATCGAGGCCTGACTGATGCGCTGCGTCACCAGCCGCGTCAAACCGTTGCGCACGTCGTAGCGCGCCACGCGCTCCAGACCGCTGTCCACCACCAGCCGAATGCCCTCGATCGTCAGGCTGGTTTCGGCGATGTTGGTCGCCAGCACCACCTTGCGGCGGCTAGGTGCCGCCGGCTGAATCGCTTTTTGCTGCTGCGCCAAAGGCAAAGCGCCATACAGCGGGCAAAGATCGGTATCGCTCGCCACCTCGCCGGTCAATCGCTCCAGCACCCGATGGATCTCCGCCACGCCCGGCAGGAACAGCAGCAAAGATCCCGGCTGTTCGGCCAACAGGCGCTTCACCGCCGCCGCTACGCCATCCTCCAGCCGCTGATGGCTGGCCAACGACTGATACAGACGCTCAACCGGGAAGCTGCGCCCCTCGGACACCACCACCGGCGCTTCCGGCAGCAGCTGCGACAGGCGAGCATTGTCCAGGGTGGCCGACATGATCAGCAGTTTCAGATCGTCGCGCAGCCCTTGCTGCACGTCGAGCAGCAGCGCCAGCGCCAGATCGGCCTGCAGGCTGCGTTCGTGGAACTCATCGAGGATCACCAACGACACGCCCTGCAGCTCGGCGTCCTGCTGCAGCATGCGGGTGAGAATGCCTTCCGTCACCACTTCCAGCCGGGTTTGCGGCCCGCTTTTACTTTCGGCGCGCATGCGGTAGCCCACGGTCTGGCCGGGCTCCTCCCCCAGTTGCTGCGCCAGGCGATAGGCGACGTTTTTCGCCGCCAGCCGCCGCGGCTCCAGCATGATAATACGCCCCGGCAACCCGGCCTTAGCCAGGATCTGCAGCGGCAGCCAGGTGGATTTACCGGCGCCGGTCGGGGCGTGCAACAGCACCTGAGGAGCGGACTGCAATGCAGCCAGCAACTCATCAAGCACCGCGCTGACGGGCAATGAAGACACTGAGCTCTCCGTGGTGGTTAACGTTAAACGGCGTACAGTGTAGCATTAGCTTTGTCCCCGTAGCCTTTCAAACTGCGGCGGCGTTAGCTATAGTACGGAGCTCGTCCATGCTTCGCGCGAGACCGCTGCAAGTCGCATTCAAATCTGTTCCTGACGGATTTGTCATTATTTACCGAGCCCCCATGTCCAATTCGCGCCGCCTGTTTTTCGCCCTGTCCTTGCCTGATGCCCTGCAACAGCAGGTGATCCGCTGGCGCGCCGAGGCGTTTGCGCCAGAGGCCGGTCGACCGGTGGCGGCGGCTAATTTGCACCTGACGCTGGCGTTTCTCGGCGAGGTCACCGCGCAGAAAGAACTGGCGCTACGCAAACTGGCTGGCCGCATCGTTCAACCCGGCTTCAGCATGCGGCTCGACGATCTCGGCCATTGGCCGCGCCCCGGCGTGGTCTGGCTTGGCACCCGCCGCGCGCCGCGCGGGCTGCTGCAGCTGGCCGAGCTGCTGCGTTCGCAGGCCGCCCGCAACGGCTGCCATCAAAGCGCGCTGCCGTTCCATCCGCACATCACGCTGCTGCGCGCCGCCACCCAGCCGGTGGCGATCCCGCCGGCGACGCCGGGCTGGGCGTTCAGCGCCGATGCCTTTTCCTTATATGAGTCGGTGTTCGAAAACGGCCGCACCCGCTATCAACACCTCGAACAGTGGCCGCTGGCCAAGCAGGCATCCGCATGATTTTCTCTCCACCGCTGCGTTCCGCCACGCTGATCAAACGTTACAAACGCTTTCTGGCGGACGTGATCACCCCGGAAGGGGAAACCTTTACGCTGCACTGCGCCAATACCGGCGCCATGACCGGCTGCGCCACGCCCGGCGACACCGTTTGGTACTCCACCTCGGACAATCCCAAGCGCAAATACGCCCACAGCTGGGAGTTGACCCATACCCAACAGGGGCACTGGATCTGCGTCAATACCCTGCGCGCCAACGCGCTGGTGCGTGAGGCCATTGAACACAATTTAATCAATGAATTATCCGGTTACAGTAAAATCAGCGGCGAAGTGAAATACGGCGGTGAAAACAGCCGTATCGATTTGTTATTACAGGCAGAAAATCGGGTTAACTGCTATATTGAAGTTAAGTCAGTCACATTACTGCAACAACAACGTGGTTACTTTCCTGATGCGGTAACGCTCAGAGGGCAAAAGCACCTGCGTGAGTTGCTCAGCGTGGTTGAAAGCGGGCAACGGGCGGTGTTGTTCTTTGCCGTGTTACACAGCGGTATTGAGCAGGTCGCACCGGCACATCATATAGATGAGCGCTATGCGGCGCTGTTGGCACAGGTCCGGCAGTTGGGAGTGGAAGTGGTTTGCTACGGGGCAAAATTATCACCTGACGGTATTTATCTCTGCGATAAGCTGCCGTTTTTTATCGATTAGCGCAGTCGGGTCCCTATAAATAGACAACCGGCCAGCACGATCGCCAAATACGCCCTCCTTCACACGATTGTCAAGCGGGCGACAGGAATAATTGCCAACCTACCTTCCTTCTGTTATTTATAGCGGCCTGTTTTTCCCCCGCATTGGGGATTCGATAGTGCGTGTGTATGTAGGAGAAGCAACATGCAAGAAGGGCAAAACCGTAAAACCTCGTCCTTGAGCATTCTCGCCATCGCTGGGGTGGAGCCGTACCAAGAGAAGCCGGGCGAAGAGTACATGAACGACGCCCAGTTGTCGCATTTCAAGCGCATTCTTGAAGCGTGGCGCAACCAGCTCAGGGACGAAGTGGACCGTACTGTATCGCATATGCAAGAAGAGGCAGCCAACTTCCCTGATCCGGCCGACCGTGCTACCCAGGAAGAAGAGTTCAGCCTTGAACTGCGTAACCGTGACCGTGAACGCAAACTGATCAAAAAGATCGAGAAAACGCTGAAGAAAGTGGAAGACGATGATTTCGGCTACTGCGAATCTTGTGGCGTGGAGATCGGCATTCGTCGCCTCGAAGCGCGTCCGACCGCCGATCTGTGCATCGATTGCAAGACGCTGGCTGAGATCCGCGAAAAGCAGATGGCCGGCTAATACCGCTACTCTAAATGATTGGAGCTGCATCAAGGCGGCAAGAATGCGCATCCCGATGAGCTTACTCAAGTAAGTGATTCGGGTAAGCAGGCGCAGCTAACACAGATGCAGTTTCAAGCATAACGAGTATGTTACCGCTGCGGCGTGCGCACCTGCGTGCGCCGCACAGAGAAAAGGGAACCTCTCCCCTCTGATATGCAAGAAAGTCATTATGTGGGGCGCTTTGCCCCATCGCCTTCCGGGGATCTGCATTTCGGTTCGCTGATTGCCGCTCTGGGAAGCTACCTTCAGGCTCGCGCCCAACGCGGGCAGTGGCTGGTTCGCATCGAAGATATCGACCCGCCGCGCGAAGTCCCCGGCGCCGCCGCTCGCATCCTGTCCGCGCTGGAACATTATGGTCTCCACTGGGACGGCCAGGTCATCTATCAATCCCAACGTCACGACGCCTATCGCGCCGCGCTGGATCTGTTGCAGCGCCAGGGGCTCAGCTATTACTGCACCTGCACCCGCAGCCGCATCCAGCACATCGGCGGATTGTACGACGGCCACTGCCGCGATTTGCAGCTCGGCCCGCAGGGCGCCGCCATCCGCTTGCGCCAGACCGCGCCCGTCTACAGGTTCCACGATCGCCTGCAGGGTGAATTGCACGCCGATCCGGCGCTGGCGGGGGAAGACTTTATCATTCGCCGCCGCGACGGGCTGTTCGCCTACAACCTGGCGGTGGTGATCGACGACCATTTTCAGGGCGTGACCGAGATTGTGCGCGGCGCCGACCTGATCGAACCGACGGTGCGCCAAATTGCCCTCTACCGCCAGCTGCAGGCGCCGGTGCCTACCTATGCGCATCTGCCGCTGGCGCTGGGCGCCAACGGCATTAAGCTGTCGAAGCAAAACCATGCGCCGGCGTTGCCCGCAGGCGATCCGCGCCCGGTGCTGATCGCCGCGCTGAAATTTCTGCGCCAACCGCTGCCGGAAAGCTGGCAAGATCTTGACCTGCCATTATTATTGAGCTGGGCGGTCGCACATTGGCGGTTGGAAAACGTGCCGCGTCAGGAGGCTATCCCTCTGGATGAAAACACGCCGGCATTCTCAAAGGAGCCATGGTGAGCTATGATTAGCCGCTATTTTTTGTTAGCTCCATTTTTATCAGTCACTATCGAGGTGTACCATTTTTACCCGAGTAGCCAACTTCTGTCGTAAGGTACTGACCCGCGATGACAAGCTGCCCCGCGACGACGCGGCGGCCGGCGATAAAAACGTAGTCCGCGAAGAGCGTGCCGCGGCGCCAAGCCGCCCTGCGCCGCAGCAGCGCGCCGCCGATAACGGCAGCAACGCCCCTGCCCGCCGCTCAACGCCGCGCAAGCGTCCGCCTTTTCCTCTCGCCGAGAGCAACGACTCGATGACCGTGATCCCGCGCGAACAGCACTCGATTTCCCGCAAAGACATCAGCGAAAATGCGCTGAAAGTGCTTTACCGCCTGAACAAGTCCGGCTACGAGGCCTATCTGGTCGGCGGCGGCGTGCGCGATCTGTTGCTCGGCAAAAAGCCGAAAGACTTCGACATCACCACCAACGCCACGCCGGAGCAAGTGCGCAAGCTGTTCCGCAACTGCCGCCTGGTCGGCCGCCGCTTCCGCTTGGCGCACGTGATGTTTGGGCCGGAGATCATCGAAGTGGCCACTTTCCGCGGCCACCACGAACAGAATCAGGAGTCCGACAAGAACTCGTCCCAGCAGGCGCAAAACGGCATGCTGCTGCGCGACAACATCTTCGGTTCGATCGAGGAAGACGCCCAGCGCCGTGATTTCACCATCAACAGCCTGTACTACGGCGTGGCGGATTTCACCCTGCGCGATTACGTCGGCGGCCTGAACGATCTGAAACAAGGCGTGATCCGCCTGATCGGCGATCCGGAGACCCGCTACCGCGAAGATCCGGTGCGCATGCTGCGCGCGGTGCGCTTCGCCGCCAAGCTGGATATGCGCATCAGTGAAGAGACCGCCGAGCCGATCCCGCGCCTGGCCTCGCTACTGCACGAGATCCCGCCGGCGCGCCTGTTCGAAGAATCCCTCAAGCTGCTGCAGGCGGGTTACGGTTTCCAGACCTACCTGAAGCTGTGCGAATACCAGCTGTTCCAACCGCTGTTCCCGCTGATCGCCCGTAACTTCACGCCGAACCACGATACGCCGATGGAGCGCATTCTGGCGCAGGTGCTGAAGAACACCGATCACCGCCTGCAGAACGACATGCGCGTCAACCCGGCCTTCCTGTTTGCCGCCATGCTGTGGTACCCGCTGCTGGAGCACGCGCAGAAGCTGGCGCAGGAAAGCGGCCTGGCGTACTACGACGCCTTCGCGCTGGCGATGAACGATGTGCTCGACGAGCAGTGCCGCTCGCTGGCCATCCCAAAACGCATCACCACGCTGGTGCGCGATATCTGGCAGTTGCAGCTGCGCCTGTCCCGCCGCCAAGGCAAACGCGCACACAAGCTGATGGAGCACCCGAAATTCCGCGCCGCTTATGATCTGCTGGCGCTGCGTGCGGAAGTGGAAGACAATCAGGAAATGCTGCGTCTGGCCGAGTGGTGGGGCGAGTTCCAGGACGCCACGCCGGCGCGGCAGAAAGCCATGCTGAGCACCCTGGGGGACGATCCGGCACCGCGCCGCGCGCGTCAACGCCGCCCCCGCCGCCGGGCACCGCGTAAAGAAGGGGCATAATGATCCGCGTTTATATCGCGCTGGGCAGTAACCTGGCGCAGCCGCTGCAACAGGTTAAAGCCGCACTGGAGGCGCTGGAGCATCTCCCGCGCACCCGGCTGGTCACCTGTTCTTCGTTTTACCGCACCAAGCCGCTGGGGCCGCAAAACCAGCCGGACTTCCTCAACGCGGTGGTGGCGCTGGATACCCTGCTGCCACCCGAACAGCTGCTCGACCATACCCAGGCGATAGAACGCAATCAGGGGCGCGTGCGCAAGGATGAACGCTGGGGGCCGCGCACGCTCGATCTGGACATCATGCTGTACGGCGACAAGGCGATCCATACCGAGCGCCTGACGGTGCCGCATTACGGCCTGAAAGAGCGCGAATTCATGCTCTACCCGCTGGCGGAAATCGCCCCCGACCTGATTTTCCCCGATGGCGAGCCGCTCGCCAGCTGCCTCAAGCGCGTGCCGAAAAACGGCATGGCGCTGTGGCATCAACCACAGCCCAAGTCCTGACCCGCCTACAGCGCCAGCCGCGCAACGAACCCGCCCGCCGGGCGATTGGCGAAGCCGATCTGTAAACCATGCAAGCCAGCGATACGCTGCACGATAGAGAGCCCCAGCCCGCTGCCGGTTTGCTCCTGCCCCGGCGGGCGATAGAAACGTTCTCCGAGCCGCGCCAGATGCTCCGTGGTGACCCCCGGACCGTCGTCCTCCACCGTCAGCGAGCGTTCGCTCAGCGTCACGGTGACGGCGCCGCCCTGCGGGGTGTAGCGCACCGCATTATCCAGCAGATTGCGCAATAGCAGCGACAGCAGCAAGGTTTCCCCCTGACGCGGCGGCGGCGTTCCCCGATGTTCATAGCGTAGCGTCACGCCCGCCGCATGGGCCTGCCGATCCTGCTCCGCCAGGGTCATCGTCACCAGATCGTTCCAGTCGATCGGCGCCAGTTCGGCCAGATCCGACAGCGAATCCAGCCGCGACAGCGTCAGCAGCTGATCCACCAGCCGGGTGGCGCGATCGATGCCGAGCGTCAGGTTGTCCAGCGCGTGCTCGCGCATCGGCGCATCGTCCCCCGCCAACTGCACCACTTCAGTCTGCACCCGCAGCGCCGCCAGCGGGCTGCGCAACTCGTGCGCGGCATCGGAGGTGAAACGCCGCTCCCGCACCAGCAGAGCGTTGATGCGGGCGAACAGCGCATTGAGCGCATCCACCAGCGGGCGCACCTCGGTCGGCACCTGGTGCGCGTCCAGCGGCGTCGCGTCATCGGGTGCGCGCCGGCGCAAACCGGCCGCCACCGCGCGCAGCGGCCTCAGCTCGCGCCCGACCATCAGCGCGATCAGTAACATCAGCACCGGCAGCGTCGCCAGCCAGGGCACCAGTTGGCCGGTCACCATGCCCAGCGCCATATCGCGCCGGTAATCCCACTCCTGGCCAACCACGATGCGGTAGCGCCCGTCCGGGCTGGTCAACCATACCAGGCGCCAGCTGTCGTCATCGCCTTTGCGCTCGCCGTCGGTAAAACCTTCACGCTCCCCGTCAAACAGGAAGTCGGCGCCGTTCTCGCCGTCGTTGAGCAGCATCTTGCCTTGGCGATCGAAGATAGCGAACGCTAGCGCGTCGTCGTCCTGCTCGCCGCGCTTGCCGTGATGCACCAGCTTCTTGGTTTTCGGTAGGCTGCGCGCGCTTTCATCGGCCAGCAGATCGCCGAGGTTGGCGGTCGCCAGCCGTTTGGCGAACAGCATCTGTTGGGTGTCGAACACTTCGTTGATGGTGTTGCGCGACATCACCCAGGCCACCACGCTGGCGGTGCTCCAGGTCAGCAGCGCCAACAGGCTGAAGATCAGGATCAGGCGCAGCCGCAAGCTGAGACGCTTCACGGCACATCCCCCAGCGTGTAACCCACGCCGTGAATGGTGCGGATGAAGCCGTTACCCAGCTTGCGCCGCAGGTGGTGAATATGTACTTCCACCGCGTTGCTGCTCACCTCGTCATCCCAGTTGTACAGCTTCTCCTGAATCAACGGCCGCGCCAGCACTCGCCCCTTGTTGTGCAGAAACAGCTCCAGCACCGCCAATTCACGCGGCGTCAGCGTCACCGGCTCGCCGTTGCAGCTCACGCTGCGGGTGGCACTGTCGAACACCACGTTGCCGTGCGTCAGCTGCGGCATCAGTTGACCGTGGCGACGGCGGATCAGCGCCTGCAGGCGCGCTGCCACTTCGGCCAGCGCGAACGGCTTGCACAGATAATCGTCGGCGCCGCTTTGCAGCCCACTGACCCGCTGCTCCAGCGCATCGCGGGCGGTGAGGATCAAGACCGGCACGTCCTGCCCGGCCTGGCGCCACTGGCGCAGCAGATCCAGGCCATCGAGGCCCGGCAGGCTGAGATCGAGGATCACCGCGTCGTACGGCGCGCTGTCCAGCGCATTTTTGCCGACGACACCGTCGGTGAACCAGTCCAGATTGAAGCCGAGTTTGGTCAGCCCGGCCTTGATGCCGTCCCCGATCAGTTTGTCATCTTCGATCAGCAAAATTCGCATGAGTATCCCTTTTGAGTCTTGGCGCCATTGCACCACAAGGTTCTTAAGAACCGCTTAAGCATGGCGATCCGCGCTACCCACCCCGATCGGGTTACAGTAGAATGACTGCACTTTTTTGCAGCCTGGGCCTGCGTACGCCGCACGGCCCGTTTCAGGAGACGTTGTGATGAAACCCACCACCGTGACCCACTTGCGCCAGTGGAAACAGGAGCAGCGCAAGTTTGCTACCCTTACCGCCTACGATGCCAGCTTTGCCAAACTGTTTGAAGAGCAAGGCATCAAAGTCCTGTTGGTGGGCGATTCGCTGGGCATGACGCTGCAGGGCCACGACTCCACGCTGCCGGTCACCGTCGCCGACGTGGCCTACCACACTCGCGCCGTGCGCCGCGGCGCGCCGGCCTGCCTGCTGCTGGCCGATCTGCCGTTCATGAGTTACGCCACCCCGGAACAGACCTTCGCCAACGCCGCCGAGCTGATGCGTGCCGGCGCCAACATGGTGAAACTGGAAGGCGGCAGCTGGCTGTGCGACACGGTGAAAATGCTCACCGAGCGCGCGGTGCCGGTGTGCGGCCACCTGGGCCTGACGCCGCAGTCGGTCAACGTGTTCGGCGGCTATAAGGTGCAAGGGCGCGACGAACTGGCCGCCAAACAGCTGCTGCAGGACGCGCAGAATCTGGAACTGGCCGGCATTCAGCTGCTGGTGCTGGAATGCGTGCCGACCGAACTGGCGCGCCAGATCACCGAAGCGCTGTCCATTCCGGTCATCGGCATCGGCGCCGGCAATGGCACCGACGGCCAGATCCTGGTGATGCACGACGCCTTCGGCATCACCGGCGGCCACACGCCGAAGTTCGCCAAGAACTTCCTGGCGCAGAGCGGCGATATCCGCACGGCGGTGCAGCACTACATTCAGGAAGTGGAGCAAGGCCTCTACCCGGCGGCTGAACACTCTTTTAACTAAGCGATGGTTCCAGGAGTCACCCAATGATTATTATCGAAACTCTGCCGATGCTGCGCCAGCAGATCCGCCGCTGGCGCCAGGAAGGCAAACGCATCGCGCTGGTGCCGACCATGGGCAATCTGCACGACGGCCATATGACGCTGGTCGATGAAGCACGTGCCCGCGCCGACGTGGTGGTGGTGAGCATCTTCGTCAACCCGATGCAGTTCGATCGGCCGGACGATCTGGCGCGCTACCCGCGCACGCTGCAGGAAGACAGCGAGAAGCTGACCCGCCGCGGCGTCGATCTGGTGTTCGCGCCGGCCCCGGCCGCGGTTTATCCGCAGGGGCTGGAGCAGCAGACCTACGTCGACGTGCCGGGCATCTCCAGCATCCTGGAAGGCGCAAGCCGGCCGGGCCACTTCCGCGGCGTTTCCACCATCGTCAGCAAGCTGTTCAACCTGGTGCAGCCTGATTTAGCCTGTTTCGGCGAGAAGGATTACCAACAGCTGGCGCTGATCCGCAAAATGGTGGCGGACATGGGTTACGACATCGACATCGTCGGCGTGCCGACCGTGCGCGCCAAAGACGGCCTGGCCCTCAGCTCGCGCAACGGTTACCTGACCGCCGAAGAGCGCAAGGTAGCGCCTCAGCTGAGCAAAATCATGAACACGCTGGCGCAGCAGTTGGCCAATGGCGAACGCCAGGTCGAAGCGCTGCTGGAGCAGACCGCCGAGCAGCTGCGCGCCGCCGGCTTTACGCCGGATGAACTGTTTATTCGCGACGCCGACAGCCTGCAGCCGCTGACGGTGGACAGCCAGCGGGCGGTGGTACTGATGGCCGCCTGGCTGGGCAAGGCGCGTCTTATCGACAACCAACAGGTCGACCTGACGCTCTAAGCCGTTTTTTATACTGTCGTCACCCTGAAGCCCTGACCATTGGTAGACAATAGTGGAGCAATCGGTGACGATAGAAATTGCAGGGATGCAGGAGAGATGTTCAACCCCAGCGCCTGTGAAGGCCGATATTCAGTTAGGTAAAGCTATGATACGTACTATGCTGCAAGGCAAGCTGCATCGCGTCAAAGTCACTCAGGCTGACTTGCACTATGAAGGCTCCTGCGCCATCGACCAGGATTTCCTGGAGGCCGCCGGCATTCTGGAATATGAAGCGATCGATATTTACAACGTGGATAACGGCCAGCGCTTCTCCACCTACGCCATCGCCGCCGAGCGCGGTTCGCGCATCATTTCGGTCAACGGCGCCGCCGCGCGCTGCGCCTGCGTGGGCGACAAACTGATCATCTGCTCCTATGTGCAAATGACCGACGCCGACGCCCGCCAACACCACCCGAAAGTCGCCTATTTCGAAGGTGACAACAACCTGCAACGCAAGGCGAAAGCCGTGCCGGTTCAGGTCGCCTGACAATAAAACGGGCGCCTTGCGCGCCCGTTCTTCCTTACTGTACCACCACCGTGCCCGGCTTGTTGGCTATCCGATCCGCCATGGTCTGAATCGAGTCGGTACGCAGAATATATAGCCGCTTCAGCGTATAGGGGTTATCCCCCGGTTTCACCTTGCCCTGCACCGTGGTCACCGCCAGATGGAAACCAGCGTCCTGCGCCGCCTGGATCGCCCGCTGGTTATAGCCGCCGAACGGGTAGGACACATACAGCACGTGCGGGTTGAACTGCGACAGCGCACGACGCGAGCGCTCAAAATCGAACTCGATATTGTGCAACGAACGGCTCAGCAAAATCGGCTGGCGGTTGCCGTCGGTGCGATGCAGGAAGTGGGTATGCGACTGCACGTCGAACACGTCCTGAATCTGCTTCAGCTCCGAGACGCTCATAAACTGCAGCGAGTCCGGGTTCCATTTCTGCGGGTGGCGTTTGATGCGCGAAGAGATGATGAACGCCGTGGCGCGGAAACCGTAATCCTTCAGCACCGGGTAAGCGTAGCGATAAACCGATTTCAGCCCGTCGTCGAAGGTCAAGACAATCGCCTTGCCCGGCAAATTGATCTGGTTCTTCAGATAGGCTTCCAGCTGATACAGCGAAATGGTGTCGTAGCCCGCCTGCTTCAGATAGGTCATCTGGTTGCTGAACGCCACGTCTGAAGTGGTGGTCGAGGTGTGGCGGAAACGCTTGTTCTCTTCGTTTTTCAGCAGGTGATGGTAAGTCAGCACCGGTATGCCGTTATCCATCTCGCAGTCCAGCTCATTGATGAACCCCAGCCGCTCGCCGATGTTGACCTCGTACCAGGTGTTGTTCAGGCGATCCTTCAGCTTGCCGATGATCGGATAACGCAGGTTGCCTTCCAGCGTGCCCAAGACGTCACTGTCCTTGTCCGCCGCGGTATAAACGTCGATCGTTTTTTGAGTGATCAGATTCTGGTTGGTCAGCGGTTTGTTCAGCTCGCCCAGATCGTCTTGCACCTTGCGCGACTTCTTCAGCTCACGCACGTCGTCTTTATCGATAAAACCGGTGCCGTGACCGAATTTGAATTCGTAGTATTCCGCATCGGCCGGGAACACCTGGATCAGCTGCCCGCGCTTCACTTCCCCTACCGGGATCACGTGTTCGCCCACCAACGCATAGACTTCGCTATCGCGCTGCGCTTCCATGTATTCAGATTTAACCGCGCCGTCTTCCGACAGCAGATTAGCCAGGCTCACAGGGGAAACCAACGACATCAGAATGCCGAGCAACCCAGCCGTTAACGTGTATTGAGACCGCATGATGATGTTCTGCTTACGAGTGCGTAATGACAAAAGTGAAGGAAATGTGGAGCGCCAGCATAGCACGATTTGAACAACGGGGAACTAGCGGTTATCTGAGCAATTCTATTGATTTACGCGCCGCCTGCGCCAAATCAAGGAAAGCGCCCCCGCCGGGAAAACGGGGGGGCGATACGATCAGCTGCGCAGGCCGCGGCCGCGCTCGATCAGGTACCAGGACAGCAGGTAAAACACCGCGATAAACGCCACCAGTACCGCCATGGTGAATGCCAGCGGCACGTCGTTGATGCCGAGGAAACCGTAGCGGAAGCCGCTGATCATATAGACGATCGGATTCAGCTTGGACACCGCCTGCCAGAATGGCGGCAGCAGCGACAGCGAGTAGAACACCCCGCCCAGATAGGTCAGCGGCGTCAGCACGAAGGTCGGGATCAGGCTGATGTCGTCGAAGGTGGTGGCGAACACCGCATTGATCAGCCCTGCCAGCGAGAACAGGATCGCCGTCAGCAGCAGCGTCAGCGCAATCACCCACCAGGCGTGCACCTGCAGCGGCACGAAGAACAGTGAGATGATGGTCACCAGCACGCCGACGCAGATGCCGCGCGCCACGCCGCCGCCGACATAGCCGGCGATCACCACGTGGGTCGGCACCGGCGCCACCAGCAGTTCCTCAATGTTGCGCTGAAACTTGGCGCTGAAGAACGACGAGGCGACGTTGGCGTAAGAGTTGGTGATGACCGACATCATGATAAGGCCGGGCACGATGAACTGCATGTAGCTGAAGCCGTGCATATCGCCAATGCGCGAGCCGATCAGGTTGCCGAAGATGATGAAGTACAGCGTCATGGTGATCACCGGCGGCACCAGGGTCTGGATCCAGATGCGCGCGAACCGGTTCACCTCTTTGGCCCAGATGCTCTGTAAGGCCACCCAATACAAACGCGTCATGCTTTCTCTCCATTGCCGTTAACCAGGGTGACAAACAGCTCTTCCAGGCGGTTCGCCTTATTGCGCATGCTCAGCACCTGCACCCCTTGCGCGCTCAGCTGGGCGAACAGACCGTTCAGCCCTTGCTCGCGCATCACCTCCACTTCCAGCGTCGAGGTATCCGTCAGGCGGCTGTGGTAACCGTCCAGCTTCGGCAGCGGGCTCTTCGCCGCCAGATCGAGGATAAAGGTTTCCGACTTCAGCTTGGCCAGCAGCCCCTTCATCGAGGTGTTTTCCACCAGTTCCCCGTTCTGGATAATGCCGATGTTGCGGCACAGCATCTCCGCCTCTTCCAGATAGTGGGTGGTGAGGATAATGGTGGTGCCCTGGGCATTCAGCTCTTTCAGGAAGCCCCACATCGAGCGACGCAGCTCGATATCCACCCCGGCGGTCGGCTCATCGAGGATCAGCAGCTTCGGCTGATGCATCAACGCGCGGGCGATCATCAGGCGGCGCTTCATGCCGCCGGACAGCATGCGGGCGCGCTCGTTGCGTTTGCCCCACAGATCCAGCTGATTGAGGTATTTTTCGGCGCGCGCCATCGCTTCACGCCGTGTGACGCCGTAGTAACCCGCCTGGTTCACCACGATCTGCAACACGGTCTCAAACGGGTTGAAGTTGAACTCTTGCGGCACCAGGCCGAGCTGGCGCTTGGCGTTGACGATGTCTTTATCGATGTCGTAACCGAACACCCGCACGCTGCCGGCCGTTTTGTTCACCAGCGAGCTGATGATGCCGATGGTGGTGGATTTTCCGGCGCCGTTTGGCCCCAGCAGGGCATAAAAATCCCCCGCTTCGACGCTCAGGTCGATGCCGCGCAGCGCCTTGACGCCACCGGCGTAAGTCTTGGTCAGCTGCGCTAATTCCAGTGCATAATTCATATGTAAAATAGTACCTTATGACGATGAGTATGCCGCCGCGCCCCTGTTTGCGAGGCTTGAAACACTAACGATAATCCTAGCATCGGCGACGTTTTCACTGAGTCGAATCCGTGCGGAAAATGAGGCTGCACCACTGTTCCGATTTCCAAATTGTGACGCTTACCCTATATTACCCCATCGCAATCTGTTCGTTACGGGTCAATCATCTCCATGAAAGAAATCGAAGCGCTTATCGCCAACAACCAGGCCTGGTCGGCCAATATCAGTCAGGAAGACCCGGAATTTTTTGAACGTTTAGCCCAGGCGCAAAAGCCCCGCTTCTTATGGATTGGTTGCTCTGACAGCCGCGTTCCCGCAGAACGCCTGACTGGCCTCGAGCCGGGTGAACTGTTCGTCCATCGCAACGTGGCAAACCTCGTTATCCATACCGATCTTAACTGCCTGTCGGTGGTGCAGTATGCGGTAGATGTGCTGGAAGTCGAACACATCATCATTTGCGGCCACCTGGGCTGCGGCGGCGTGCAGGCGGCGGTGGAAAACCCGGAGCTGGGGTTGATCGACAACTGGCTGCTGCACATTCGCGATCTGTGGTACAAGCACAGCTCGCTGCTGGGCGAGCTGCCGCCGGAGCAGCGTTTCGACATGCTGTGCGAGATCAACGTCATTGAGCAGGTGTACAACCTGGGCCACTCCACCATCATGCAGTCCGCCTGGAAGCGCGGCCAGAAGGTGATGATCCACGGTTGGGTGTACGGCATTCAGGACGGCCGCCTGCGCGATATGGAAGTGCTGGCGACCAGCCGCGAGAGCCTGGAGATGGGCTACCGCAAAGCGATAGCCAAACTGAAGCAGGATAAAGGCGTATAACCCTGCCGCAGGCGCGGCTGGCCGCGCCTCACATCGATTACTCGTCCAGCAGCACCACTTTGCCGACGTACGGCAGGTGACGATAGCGCTGAGCGTAGTCGATGCCATACCCCACCACGAACTCATCCGGGATCGAGAAGCCGACATATTCGACCGGCACCTGCACTTCACGGCGCTCAGGCTTGTCCAGCAAGGTGCAAATCGCCAGCGACTTCGGCCCGCGCAGCGCCAAAATCTCGCGCACTTTGTTCAGCGTGTTGCCGGAATCGATGATGTCTTCCACGATCAGCACGTCTTTGCCGCGAATGTCTTCGTCCAGATCCTTGAGGATCTTCACGTCGCGGGTGGTGGACATGCCGCTGCCGTAGCTGGAGGCGGTCATAAAATCGACTTCGTGCGGCACGTCGATCGCGCGGCAGAGATCGGCCATGAACATGAAGGAGCCGCGCAGCAGCCCGACCAGCACCATGTCGCTGCCGCTGTCGCGGTAATGTTCGGTGATCTGGCGGCCAAGTTCGGCGATACGGGTCTTAACTTCCTGCTCGGAAATCATTACGTCTACAGTGTGTTTCATAGTATTCAGGTCAGTTGCCGGAAGAAAGGCGCAGAGTTTAGCATAGGCCGTTACGACTTGCCTCTCTCCCGGACAGGGGAGTTTTCTTTATTAAGGGTATTCCTGACGAGCGTGCAGGACACTCACTATTTCAATATGTGCAGCCAGCACGCGGTAAACCACAATGTAATTAGGATGAACAACCATTTCTCGAGTCCCGTTCACCCTGCCTGGCCTGAATAGATAAGGATGTTCCGCTAACGGGATAACCGACTATTCAATGCGTTGCAACAAAGCCTCCGCGGCAAGTGGATTTCGCTCAGCGATAAAAGCCAGCAGCGTATATAAACCCGTTTTTGCTTCGTCAGTCCATTTGACGGTTAACATAAGGGTCAGGCCGATTTTCTTTTGGCTTTCGCCTGCTCGATAATGTGACGAGCGCCGGCCATGACTTCGTCATGGGGAATACGGGGGGAGTCGCTATTGATGGAAGATTCCACGGTGCTTCTGAACCAACGATCGTAGCTATCAGCCTGCTCTTGAGTCTCAAACTCAGAAACGATGGGATCCAATTTTGTCGGCATGACGCACTCCTCAACAGCTGATATTTTAATCAGTATAACGGCTTCTTTCATTGAACCAAGCGGTGGCGACGCGAGCGCGCCACCGCCTGAGCACCGGGCCGCGATCAATCGGCGACGGTGAAGCCCATCATCATGCCGGTATCTTCATGTTCCAACAGGTGGCAGTGGGCCATGTACGCATGTTCGCTGCTGGCCGGATGGTCAAAGCGCACCAGCACTTCGCTGCGCCACCCTTCGACGCGCACCGTGTCCTTCCAGCCGCTGCGATGCGCCGCCGGCGGCTTGCCGTTTTCCGACAAGATGCGGAACTGGGTGCCGTGAATGTGGAACGGGTGCAACATCATGTCGCCCTCGCCGGAAATGGTCCACTTTTCATACTGGCCCCGTTTGGCGGCGAACATCGGCTTGGTCATATCGAAGGCCTTGCCGTTGATCATGTTGCCGTGGCTGAAATCGAACGGTTTGGCTTTGCCCTGCGCGTTACCGTGATCCATCCCGGCCATATTGCCATGTTCCATGCCCTTCATGTTGCCATGATCCATGCCCTTCATGTTGCCATGATCCATGCCCTTCATGTTGCCATGGTCCATGCTCTGCATGCCGCCCTTCTCCATGCCTTTCATATCTGCGCCCCCCGTCGCGCCATGATTCATGCTCATGCCGGCCATCGCCTGGTGACCATAGCGGTCCATCAGCGCCTGCATGCCGAGCATATCCAGCTGCGGATCCATCATCAGCTGCAGCCAACGCTCCTGGATACCGGTGGTGGCAGGCAACGTCGGCAGCTTCACCAGGCTGTCCGGCATGGTTTTGATGCCCTGCGCCAGCGACGGCTGAATGCGCAACACCGGCAGCGCTTGATCGAACGGCACCAGCGTCATGCCCATCTGCTTCACCGGCAGCGTCACGATATCGAACGCTTTCCCGTCGGAGGCATCGACCAGCACTTCAAAGCGTTCCCCCATCAGCATCGGCAGCTCGGTCAGTTTCACCGGCTCCGCCAGAAAACCGCCGTCGCTGGCGATGACATACAGCGGGCGGTTGTCACTGGCCGCCAGATTCAGCGAGCGGGCGTTGCAGCCGTTGAGGAAACGCAGACGCAACCAACCGCGCGGCGCCAGATGTTGCGGATACTGCGCGCCGTTGGTGAACATGCGATCGCCAAACCAGCCCACCGCCGCACTCATCACGTCCAGGCGGTATTCGATCTGCGCGTCTTTGCCCAGCCGCTTATCCTGCAGGATCACCGGAATATCATCCTGCCCCCAGGTTTTCGGCAGCGGCAGTTTGGCACTCTCTTCGTCTTCCAGCAGTACCAGCCCCGCCAGCCCCATCATGACCTGGCTGCCGGTTTTACCGTGGGTATGCGGGTGAAACCAGCAGGTGGCCGCCGGTTGATCGACGGTAAAATTCACCGTGCGCGTCGCGCCGGGATGAATCAATGCCTGTGGGCCGCCATCGACGTCGCCGGGAATTTCCAGGCCGTGCCAGTGGACGGTGCTGGCCTCCGCCAGGCTGTTTTTGATATCGACCGTCACCGGCCGGCCGCGCTGCAGCTTCACCGCCGGCCCGAGCAGCGCGCCGTTAAATCCCCAGGTTTTGGTGGCCGCGCCGGGCAACCAGCGGGTTTCCCCCGCCTGCAGCGCCAGCGCAATCTTTCCCTGCGCGTCCGGCGTCAACAGCGGCGGTACCGGCAGTGCCGGCCGATCGGCCGCCCAGGCGGCCCGGCTCCATAATGGCAATGCGCTCGCCGCACCCAGCGCAGCGGTTAATTTAATAAAATCACGGCGTAACATCGCTGACTCCCTTTTCTCAGTGATATAACTCAATGCCGCCAGCCTAAACCTTCCCCCTGGCGGAAGGTCAAGCCTTTCCTGGCGGTATTTTAAGCTATGCATCACAATCAAGAGAGCGCCATTGACGAACGCGAGGCCGCGCCCAGCGGCAATAAAATTTGGTGCCTTTACAGGCAAGTGTGGTAACGTCAGCAGACGACAAACAGGCCTATTTCATGATGAAAAAAACAACGTTATCGATGCTGTTGCTGGCGACGCTGGGCTTCTCCAACGCCAGTCTGGCGCTGAATGAATCCGAGGCGGAAGATCTGGCCGACCTGACGGCGGTATTTATTTATTTGAAAAATGATTGCGGCTACAACGATTTGCCAAATGCGCAAATCAAACGCGCCATCGTCTATTTCGCGCAACAAAACCGCTGGGATTTGAGCAACTACAACAGCTTTAACATGAAGGCGCTGGGCGAAGACAGCTATCGCGATCTCAGCGGTATCGCCATTCCAACGCCTAAGAAGTGCAAATCGCTGGCGCGCGACTCTTTGAGCCTGCTGGCCTACGCCAACTAATTCCGCCCCTCTCCCCCACCCGCCTTTCGCTCTCTCTGTCTGAAATTCAACCGTGCATCGCCAGACAGAGTTAGCTATGATGTTGCGCCGATTTTTCATGGCTGTTATTACGGAGTTTCCCGCACATGACCCAGAAAGAAATTTGGTACGAAACGCTGCATACGGGCTTCGGCCAGTACTTCTCGGTAGAGAAGGTGCTGTACCGCGAGAAGACCGATCATCAGGATCTGGTGATCTTCGAGAACCCGGTGTTGGGGCGCGTGATGGCGCTCGACGGCGTGGTGCAAACCACCGAGCGTGACGAGTTTATCTATCACGAAATGCTGACCCACGTGCCGCTGCTGGCGCACGGCGCGGCGAAGAAAGTGCTGATTATCGGCGGCGGCGACGGCGGCATGCTGCGCGAAGTCAGCCGGCACCCTGGCGTGGAGCAGATCACCATGGTCGAAATCGACGCTGGTGTCGTCGAGTTCTGCCGCCAATACCTGCCCAACCACAGCGCCGGCGCCTATGACGATCCGCGCTTCAAGCTGGTGATCGACGATGGCGTCAACTTCGTGAACCAAACCGACGAAACCTTCGATGTGATCATCTCCGACTGCACCGATCCGATCGGCCCCGGCGAAAGCCTGTTCACCTCGGCGTTTTATGAAGGCTGCGCCCGCTGCCTGAATGAGGGCGGTATTTTCGTCGCGCAAAACGGCGTCTGTTTCCTGCAGCAGGACGAAGCGGTCAATAGCCACGCCAAACTGAGCGGCTATTTTAGCGACGTCAGCTTCTATCAGGCGGCGATCCCGACCTATTACGGCGGCATCATGACCTTTGCCTGGGCGAGCCAGAACCCGGCGCTGCGCCAGCGCGATCTGCCTACCCTGCAACAGCGCTTTAACCAAAGCGGCCTACACTGCCGTTATTACAACCCGGCAATTCACGTCGGCAGCTTTGCCCTGCCGCAATATTTGCTCAATGCCCTGAACGTAACACGTTAAGCGAGAAGATAAAGGAGGTGGCCCAAATTGCATAAGCTAAAACTGCACGGCTTCAACAACCTGACCAAGAGCCTGAGTTTTTGTATTTACGATATTTGTTACGCCAAGACCGCGGACGATCGCGACGGCTATATCGCCTACATAGACGAACAATATAACGCCAACCGGCTGACCGAGATCCTGAGCGAGACCTGCTCAATCATCGGCGCCAATATTCTGAACATCGCGCGTCAGGATTACGAGCCGCAGGGCGCCAGCGTCACCATCCTGGTCAGCGAAGAGCCGATCGATCCGAAAGACGTCGATACGTCGGAACACCCCGGCCCGCTGCCGAACACGGTCGTCGCGCACCTGGACAAGAGCCACATCTGCGTACACACCTACCCGGAAAGCCATCCTGAAGGCGGACTGTGTACCTTCCGCGCCGATATCGAGGTCTCGACCTGCGGCGTCATTTCACCCCTCAAGGCGCTGAACTACTTAATTCACCAGTTGGAATCCGACATCGTCACCATGGACTATCGCGTGCGCGGTTTTACCCGCGACGTGAACGGCGTGAAACATTACATCGATCATGAGATCAATTCGATCCAGAACTTTATGTCGGAAGACATCAAGGCGCTGTACCACATGATGGACGTGAACGTTTACCAGGAAAATATCTTCCATACCAAGATGTTGCTGAAGGATTTCGATCTGAAGCACTACCTGTTCAACGCGGAGCCGGAAGCGCTGAGCGCCGCCGAACGCAAACAGATCACCGATCTGCTATGGAAAGAGATGCAGGAAATCTATTACGGCCGCAATATCCCGCCTCTGTGATGGAAAGGGCGCGGTACGCCGCGCCCTGATGCTCAGTACTTCAGCATGAAAGAACGATAGGCCTTCAACACCAACAGGAAATCCTCAACGCCGCAGAATGAGAGGCTTTCTTCGTCGTAGTAGTTCATCCCCTCTTCCATTTCATCGCCCTCGAACTCCAGCTGATTGGCGCGGATCATCACTTCTTCACCATCCATCAACAGCGTATATTCATGGCCTTCCAGCTGCCATTGACGTTCGCTGCCTTTGACCTCGGCCGCACCGGCTTCGATGCGGTCCAGCAGGTTGAAATCGCCTTTGACTTCTTCGTTGATCCAGTGGCCAATCGCTTCATGCCCCATCGAAAATCTGACGATCACCTGACCGGTGACGTCACGCAGAAATTCGTAATCCATAGCATGCCCTCCTGAGCCCTTTTTCTTAGTGTAAACATAAATTGATTGCTAACTCAGTGAGCGCTCGCAAAGTTGGCAACTGAGCAAAATAAAACGGGAGGCCAAGGCCTCCCGTTAAACAGTTGCGCAATATAGCGGCTTACACGGCGGTCTGGAAGATCACGCCGTCAGCTTTTTCGGTGTACTGCCCCAACTGGTCAAAGTTCAGGTAGCGGTAGGTATCCGCCGCCGTCTTGTCGACCTGCGCCATATAGGTCTGGTACTCGTCCGGCGTCGGCAGGCGGCCCAACAGGGACGCAACCGCAGCCAGTTCGGCAGACGCCAGATAAACGTTGGCACCGGTGCCCAGACGGTTCGGGAAGTTACGGGTCGAGGTGGAGACCACCGTCGCACCGTCCGCCACGCGCGCCTGGTTGCCCATGCACAGCGAGCAGCCCGGGATCTCGATACGCGCGCCGCTCTTGCCGAAGACGCTGTAGTAGCCTTCTTCGGTCAGCTGAGCCGCGTCCATCTTGGTTGGCGGCGCCACCCACAGACGGGTCGGCAGTTGGCCCTTGTGCTGATCCAGCAGCTTGCCGGCCGCGCGGAAGTGGCCGATGTTGGTCATGCAAGAACCGATGAACACTTCATCGATTTTGCTGTTGGCCACGTCGGACAGCAGGCGCGCATCGTCAGGATCGTTCGGCGCGCACAGGATAGGCTCTTTGATCTCGTTCAGATCGATGTCGATCACCGCCGCGTATTCCGCATCCGCATCGCCTTCCAGCAGCTGCGGATCCGCCAGCCATTTTTCCATGCCCTGGATACGGCGCTCCAGCGTACGGCGATCGCCGTAACCTTCGGAGATCATCCACTTCAGCAGCACGATGTTGGAGTTCAAGTACTCTTCGATCGGCGCCTTGTCCAGCTTGATGGTACAACCGGCGGCGGAACGTTCGGCGGACGCATCGGTCAGCTCAAACGCCTGCTCGACCTTCAGGTCCGGCAGACCTTCGATCTCCAGAATGCGGCCGGAGAAAATGTTTTTCTTGCCCTTCTTCTCGACGGTCAGCAGCCTTTGCTGGATCGCGTAGTAAGGGATGGCGTGCACCAGATCGCGCAGGGTGATGCCCGGCTGCATTTTGCCTTTGAAGCGCACCAGCACCGACTCAGGCATATCCAGCGGCATCACGCCGGTCGCGGCGGCAAACGCCACCAGGCCGGAACCGGCCGGGAAGGAAATGCCGATTGGGAAGCGGGTATGGGAATCGCCGCCGGTGCCGACGGTGTCAGGCAGCAGCATGCGGTTCAGCCAGGAGTGGATCACGCCGTCGCCCGGACGCAGCGAGACGCCGCCACGGTTCATGATGAAGTCAGGCAGCGTGTGGTGCGTGGTCACGTCGACCGGTTTCGGGTACGCGGCGGTGTGGCAGAACGACTGCATGACCAGATCGGCGGAGAAGCCGAGGCAGGCCAGGTCTTTCAGCTCATCGCGGGTCATCGGGCCGGTAGTGTCCTGAGAACCGACGGAGGTCATCTTCGGTTCGCAGTACTCGCCAGGGCGAATGCCGGCGACGCCGCAGGCGCGGCCGACCATTTTCTGCGCCAGCGAGAAGCCTTTGCTGCTGGCGGCAACCGGCTTGGCGATACGGAACACCTCGCTGTGCGGCAGACCCAGCGCTTCGCGCGCCTTGGTGGTCAGGCCGCGGCCGATGATCAGCGGGATACGGCCGCCGGCGCGCACTTCATCCAGAAGCACGTCGGTTTTCAGCTCGAAGTTGGCGATCAGCGCGCCGGTTTCGTGGTTGCGCACTTCACCTTTGTACGGGTAAACGTCGATCACGTCGCCCATGTTCAGCTCGGACACGTCCACTTCGATCGGCAAGGCGCCGGCATCTTCCATGGTGTTGAAGAAGATAGGCGCAATCTTGCCGCCCAGCACCACGCCGCCGCCGCGCTTGTTCGGCACGTGCGGGATGTCGTCGCCCATAAACCACAGCACGGAGTTGGTGGCAGATTTACGGGAAGAACCGGTGCCGACCACGTCGCCGACGTAGGCCAGCGGGAAGCCTTTCTTGTTCAACAGCTCGATCTGTTTGATCGGGCCGACGCTGCCTGGCTGATCCGGCACGATGCCTTCACGTTCGTTTTTCAGCATCGCCAGCGCGTGCAGCGGGATGTCCGGACGCGACCAGGCGTCCGGCGCCGGAGAAAGGTCATCGGTGTTGGTTTCGCCGGTGACTTTGAACACGGTGACGGTGATCTTTTCCGCCAGCTCAGGGCGCGACAGATACCATTCGGCATCGGCCCAGGACTGCATGATCTGCTTGGCGTGCGGGTTACCGGCCTTGGCCTTCTCTTCCACGTCGTAGAAGTTGTCGAACATCAGCAGCGTGTGGGACAGCGCTTTGGCGGCGATGGGCGCCAGCGTTTCACTGTCCAGGGCGTCGATCAGCGGGTGAATGTTATAACCGCCCTGCATGGTGCCTAACAGTTCAATGGCTTTCTCGGGGGAAACCAGGGGGGATGTCGCTTCGCCTTTGGCGATGGCCGCCAGGAAACCTGCTTTGACATAGGCGGCTTCGTCGACGCCCGGTGGAACACGGTTAATCAGCAGGTCTAACAGGAATTCTTCTTCGCCTTTTGGCGGATTCTTCAGTAGTTCGACCAGCGCGGCCATTTGGGTGGCGTCTAGCGGCTTAGGGGCGATGCCCTCAGCGGCACGCTCGGCTACGTGCTTACGGTATTCTTCTAGCACGACGTTCTCCTCGCTCTCATTGTCATTTATTGTGCCTGGCGTATATGCAAACCGGGTTTATACCCTTGGGGTTTCACTCTGTGGCTAGGCGATCGGCCCGTAAAGGCCCCGAAACGGTGATTGGGGCAAACAAGCACGGTCAAACAGCGTTACAGCATGAAAGACTGATGGGTAGAGCGCACGGCGATATTGATGCCATCTATCCTGACGGGGCACTGCTGTCGATGTCCTGGACTGTAAGGTACAGTGCCCGGTTCCGCTCAGCCAGCATATCAGGATTTGAAACGGTTGTTAATTCGTTCACATAAAAGCAACATTAAATCTTTGCTGAATCGTTGAGCGCAGCGTAATCGGCTGCCGAACTAGCAGGGCATTATATCCATATAGTTGGAATGGATATAAGCAGAGGGATCGGAATTTGGCGCAGCGGCCACAAAAATACCGCTTTCTGGATTTGAGCAAAAAAAAACGGCCCCTTGTCAGGAGCCGCTTGTTAACCGGTCAACCAGCAGAATTACTTCTTCTTGGCTTTCGGGTTAGGCAGGTCGGTGATGCTGCCTTCGTAGATTTCCGCCGCCAGGCCCACGGATTCGTGCAGGGTCGGGTGAGCGTGGATGGTCAGCGCGATGTCTTCCGCGTCGCAGCCCATCTCGATAGCCAGACCGATTTCACCCAGCAGCTCGCCGCCGTTGGTGCCGACAATCGCGCCACCGATGATGCGGTGAGTTTCTTTGTCGAAGATCAGTTTGGTCATGCCGTCTGCACAGTCGGAAGCGATCGCACGGCCGGAAGCCGCCCACGGGAAGGTGGAGGTTTCGTAACTGATGCCTTTCTCTTTCGCTTCTTTCTCGGTCAGACCCACCCATGCCACTTCCGGCTCGGTGTAAGCGATGGATGGGATCACTTTCGGATCGAAGTAGTGCTTCATGCCGGCGATAACTTCTGCGGCAACGTGGCCTTCGTGCACGCCTTTGTGCGCCAGCATCGGCTGACCGACGATGTCGCCGATAGCGAAGATGTGCGGCACGTTGGTGCGCAGCTGTTTGTCGACATTGATGAAGCCACGCTCGTCAACTTCAACACCGGCTTTGCCGGCATCCAGCAGTTTGCCGTTCGGTACGCGGCCGATCGCCACCAGCACCGCGTCGTAACGCTGTGGCTCTGCCGGCGCTTTTTTACCTTCCATCGTGACGTAGATGCCGTCTTCTTTGGCTTCTACCGCGGTCACTTTGGTTTCCAGCATCAGGTTGAACTGCTTGCTGATACGCTTGGTGAAGACTTTCACCACGTCTTTATCTGCCGCCGGGATAACCTGATCGAACATCTCAACGACGTCGATCTGTGAACCCAGCGCATGGTATACGGTGCCCATTTCCAGGCCGATGATGCCGCCGCCCATAACCAGCAGACGCTCTGGGACGGTTTTCAGTTCCAGCGCATCGGTGGAATCCCACACGCGTGGATCTTCATGAGGAATGAATGGCAGTTGGATCGGACGAGAACCTGCAGCGATGATGGCGTTGTCGAAGTTGATGGTGGTTGGGCCGTTTTCGCCTTCCACAACCAGGGTGTTAGCGCCGGTGAACTTGCCCAGGCCGTTGACCACTTTCACTTTACGGCCTTTCGCCATGCCAGCCAGACCGCCGGTCAGCTGAGTGATGACTTTTTCTTTCCAGACGCGCACTTTGTCGATGTCGGTTTTCGGCTCGCCGAAAACGATGCCGTGTTCGGCCAGCGCTTTGGCTTCTTCGATCACTTTGGCAACGTGCAGCAGTGCTTTGGAAGGGATACATCCCACGTTCAGGCAAACCCCGCCCAGAGTGGAATATCGTTCAACCAGAACGGTTTCAAGACCTAAGTCAGCGCAACGAAAGGCTGCAGAGTAACCTGCCGGGCCCGCCCCAAGTACCACGACCTGAGTTTTAATTTCAGTACTCATCATGACCTCTTAATTGATTGTCCGGCGGGTCAGACGTCATTTTTATTGCTAATCGATCTCATAACGCCCTTCATCCACCGGGACGCTTACACCGCGAGCAGTTTACAGAATTGTTAATAATCTGCAAAGCGTGTTCGAGTGACCCGTGTCTCAACAATTTTGTCGAGTTGTGCAAAATCCGACAAAACTGCTACAGAATCGTCAGGGGCGCAGAATGCTGCGCCCCTTTTGCATTACATCACCAGACGGCGAATGTCGGACAACATGTTGTTGATGATGGTGATGAAGCGCGCACCATCGGCACCGTCGATAACGCGGTGGTCGAAGGACAGCGACATCGGCATCATCAGGCGCGGCATGAACTCTTTACCGTTCCAGACCGGCTCCATCGCAGACTTGGAGACGCCCAGGATAGCCACTTCCGGCGCGTTGACGATCGGCGCGAAGTGAGTCGTCCCGATGCCGCCCAGGCTGGAGATGGTGAAGCAACCGCCCTGCATCTCGCCCGCGGTCAGCTTGCCGTCGCGCGCTTTCTTAGAGATGGCCATCAGTTCGCGAGACAGCTCGGTGATGCTCTTCTTGTTCACGTCCTTGAACACCGGAACCACCAGGCCGTTCGGGGTATCAACCGCCACGCCGATGTTGATGTATTTCTTCAGCGTCAGCTTCTGACCGTCTTCGGACAGCGAGCTGTTGAAGCGCGGCATCTGCTCCAGAGCGGCAGCAACGGCTTTCATGATGAACACGACAGGCGTGAACTTCACGTCCAGCTTGCGCTTGGCCGCTTCTTCGTTCTGCTGTTTGCGGAACGCTTCCAGATCGGTGATGTCGGTTTTGTCGAAGTGAGTCACGTGCGGGATCATCACCCAGTTGCGGCTCAGGTTCGCGCCAGAGATCTTCTGGATGCGGCCCATTTCGACTTCTTCGATCTCGCCGAACTTGCTGAAGTCCACTTTCGGCCATGGCAGCATGCCTGGCAGACCGCCGCCGGCAGCAGCCGGAGCCGCTTCAGCGCGTTTCACCGCGTCTTTCACGTAAGCCTGAACGTCTTCGCGCAGGATGCGGCCTTTACGACCGGTGCCTTTCACTTTCGCCAGGTTAACGCCGAATTCACGCGCCAGACGACGAATGACCGGGGTCGCGTGCACGTATGCCGCGTTCTCGGCGAACTCGCCTTTGTCGTCAGCTTTCGCAGCCGGTGCGGCGGCTTTAGCGGCGGCCGGTGCCGGCGCAGCTTCCGCTTTAGCGGCTGGAGCGGCGGCAGCGGCAGGCGCAGCGCCTTCCACTTCGAACACCATGATCAGGGAGCCGGTTTTCACTTTGTCGCCGGTCGCGATCTTGATCTCTTTCACGGTACCCGCGAACGGTGCAGGCACTTCCATGGAGGCCTTGTCGCCTTCCACGGTGATCAGAGACTGCTCGGCGGCAACCTTGTCGCCCACCTTAACCATCACTTCGGTCACTTCGACTTCGTCGCCGCCGATATCTGGCACGGCGACGTCTTTGGCCGCAGAGGCCGCAGGCGCTGCAGCGGCGGCAGGTGCTTGCGCCGCAGCCGGGGCCGCAGCGGAAGCGGCGCCGGCCACTTCGAACACCATGATCAGGGAACCGGTTTTCACTTTGTCGCCGGTCGCGATCTTGATCTCTTTCACGGTGCCCGCGAACGGCGCAGGAACTTCCATGGAAGCCTTGTCGCCTTCTACGGTGATCAGGGACTGCTCGGCTTCCACCTTGTCGCCCACTTTCACCAGGATCTCGGTCACTTCGACTTCGTCAGCGCCGATGTCCGGCACGGCAACGTCTTTAGCCGCAGCGGCGGCCGGGGCCGCTGCTGCCGCCGGTTTTTCTTCCGCTTTCGCCGCCGGTGCAGCTTCCGCTGCGCCTGCCGCTTCGAAGATCATGATCAGTTTGCCGGTCTCGGTTTTATCGCCGACCGCCACTTTGATCTCTTTCACCACACCCGCCTGCGGGGAGGGCACTTCCATGGAGGCCTTGTCGCCTTCCACGGTGATCAGCGATTGTTCCGCTTCAACTTTATCGCCGACCTTCACCAGAATCTCGGTGATTTCGACTTCATCTGCACCGATGTCCGGTACGTTGATTTCGATAGACATTATTCAGTACCTCTTAGGCCAGACGCGGGTTAACTTTTTCCGGGTTGATGTCGAATTTCTTGATTGCATCGGCAACCACAGAAGCTTCGATCTCACCGCGTTTAGCCAGTTCACCCAGAGCAGCAACCACCACGTAGGATGCATCGACTTCGAAGTGGTGACGCAGGTTTTCGCGGCTGTCCGAACGACCGAAGCCGTCGGTGCCCAGTACGCGATAATCGCTGGCCGGCACATAAGTACGAACCTGTTCGGCGAACAGTTTCATGTAGTCGGTAGACGCTACCGCCGGCGCGTCGCTCATCACCTGAGCGATGTAAGGCACGCGTGGCGTTTCGGTTGGGTGCAGCATGTTCCAGCGCTCGCAATCCTGGCCGTCGCGCGCCAGTTCGGTGAACGAGGTCACGCTGTAGGTGTCGGAACCCACGCCGTAGTCCTTCGCCAGGATCTGCGCAGCTTCGCGCACGTGGCGCAGGATGGCACCGGAGCCCAGCAGCTGTACCTTGCCTTTGCTGCCTTCCAGCGTTTCCAGCTTGTAGATACCCTTGCGGATACCCTCTTCCGCACCCTGCGGCATCGCAGGCATGTGGTAGTTTTCGTTCAGCGTGGTCAGGTAGTAGTACACGTTTTCCGGGTTGTCGCCATACATGCGCACCAGACCGTCGTGCATGATCACCGCCACTTCGTACGCGTAAGCCGGATCGTAAGAGATGCAGTTAGGGATGGTCAGAGACTGAATGTGGCTGTGGCCATCTTCGTGCTGCAGACCTTCGCCGTTCAGGGTAGTACGGCCCGAGGTCCCGCCGATCAGGAAGCCGCGCGCCTGTTGGTCGCCCGCTGCCCAGCACAGGTCGCCGATACGTTGGAAACCGAACATCGAGTAGTAGATGTAGAACGGAATCATCGGCAGATCGTTGGTGCTGTAGGAAGTCGCTGCGGCCAGCCAGGAAGAGGCTGCGCCCAGTTCGTTGATGCCTTCCTGCAGGATTTGGCCTTTCTCGTCTTCTTTGTAGTAAGCCACCTGCTCACGGTCCTGCGGGGTGTACTGCTGGCCGTTCGGGCTGTAGATACCGATCTGACGGAACAGACCTTCCATACCGAAAGTACGCGCTTCGTCGGCGATGATTGGCACCAGGCGATCTTTGATCGACTTGTTCTTCAGCATCACGTTCAGGGCACGCACGAAGGCGATAGTGGTGGAGATCTCTTTGTTCTGCTCTTCCAGCAGCGAGCTGAAATCTTCCAGCGCCGGCATTTCCAGCTTCTGGGTGAACTCCGGCAGACGCGTCGGCACGTAGCCTTTCAGCGCCTGGCGACGTTCGTGCAGGTATTTGTACTCTTCGGACTCTTTCTCGAAGGTGATGTACGGCAGTTTTTCGATGTCAGCATCGGCAACCGGCACGTTGAAACGATCGCGGAAGTGGTGAACCCCTTCCATGTTCATTTTCTTCACCTGGTGAGCGATGTTTTTACCTTCCGCGGTTTCACCCATGCCGTAACCTTTGATGGTGTGGGCCAGGATAACGGTCGGTTTGCCTTTGGTGTCCTGCGCTTTTTTCAGTGCAGCGAAGATTTTCTTCGGATCGTGACCACCACGGTTCAGCGCCCAGATTTCGTCGTCGGTCATGTCTTTGACCAGTGCCGCGGTTTCCGGGTAACGGCCGAAGAAGTGCTCGCGCACGTAAGCGCCGTCTTTGGATTTGAAGGTCTGGTAGTCGCCGTCCAGGGTCTCGTTCATCAGCTGAACCAGTTTACCGCTGGTGTCTTTACGCAGCAGTTCGTCCCAACGGCCGCCCCAGATCACTTTCAGCACCTGCCAGCCTGCGCCGGAGAAGATGCCTTCCAGTTCGTTGATGATCTTGCCGTTGCCGGTGACCGGGCCGTCCAGGCGCTGCAGGTTGCAGTTGATGACGAACACCAGGTTGTCCAGCTTCTCGCGGGTCGCGATGGTGATGGCGCCTTTGGATTCCGGCTCATCCATCTCGCCGTCGCCCAGGAAGGCGTAAACGGTCTGCTCAGAGGTGTCTTTCAGGCCACGGTGTTCCAGATATTTCAAGAACTTCGCCTGATAGATGGCGCTGATTGGGCCCAGGCCCATGGATACGGTCGGGAACTGCCAGAATTCCGGCATCAGTTTAGGATGCGGGTAAGAGGACAGGCCGTTGCCGTGCACTTCCTGACGGAAGTTGTTCATTTGTTCTTCGGTCAGGCGGCCTTCAAGGAAGGCACGCGCGTAAACGCCCGGAGAGATGTGGCCCTGGAAGTACACCAGGTCGCCGCCGTCTTTCTCGTTGCGTGCGCGGAAGAAGTGGTTAAAGCAGACTTCATAGAAGGTCGCGGAAGACTGGAAGGAAGCCATGTGGCCGCCCAGCTCCAGGTCTTTTTTGGATGCGCGCAGAACGGTCATGACCGCGTTCCAACGGATCGCAGAGCGAATGCGGCGTTCCAGATCCAGGTTGCCTGGGTAGGCCGGTTCGTCTTCTACCGCGATGGTGTTGACGTAGTTGTGCGCTGCAGCACCGGCCGCAACGTTAACGCCGCCTTTGCGGGCTTCTCCCAATACCTGATCAATCAGAAACTGAGCTCGCTCAACACCCTCTTCACGGATGACCGATTCGATCGCCTGCAGCCAGTCGCGGGTTTCGATCGGATCCACGTCATTGTTTAAACGTTCTGACATGGTGGTATTCCTTATCTGTCTAATGGTTTGTTTGGAGCCTGTCTTCCTGTGTTCTGTGCAAAAACACACGAAGACAGGCCCATCAGTTTAGTTGCCGCTTAAGTACTTAACTAAGTACCTCGAACTTAACCCCCGCAGGCTGGTGTACCCTGAAGAGGACAGCTCTTAATCCTTGCGTTGCTGGAGACGCCGTAGCGATCTCTCGCGCCGAGTATGCTCCCGGCTGAGATCCAGCAAGATTTCCTCGATAAACGCCAAGTGGCGATGCGAGGCTTCACGGGCCTTTTCCGGCTCGCGTGCCACAATCGCCTCAAAAATCCCGGCGCGGTGGCTGCTCACTTTTGCCAACATCTCACGGCGCGAGTAGAGCAATTCAAAGTTCTGACGCACGTTCTGTTCCAGCATCGGCCCCATGCAGCGTAGCAGGTGAAGTAACACAACGTTGTGGGCAGCTTCGGTCACGGCGATTTGATACTGCATGACCGCATCGGCTTCGGCGTCGAGATCGCCGCTGTCTTGAGCCTGTTGAATCACGATATGGCAGTCGCGGATGCGCGCCAGATCTTCATCGGTGCCGCGCAGCGCCGCGTAATAGGCGGCAATGCCTTCCAGCGCGTGACGGGTTTCCAACAGATCGAACTGTGATTCGGGATGGTCGGCCAGCAGCTCGGCCAGCGGATCGCTGAAGCTCTGCCACAGATTAGTTTGCACGAAGGTGCCGCCGCCCTGACGGCGCAGGAGCAGCCCTTTCGCTTCCAGGCGCTGAATGGCCTCTCTCAGAGAAGGACGGGAGACATCAAATTGTTTCGCCAGCTCGCGCTCCGGAGGCAGTTTTTCGCCTGGGCGGAGTGTCCCCTCGAGGATCAGGTATTCGAGCTGTTGCTCGATAACATCTGACAACTTGGGTTGGCGGATTTTGCTGTAGGCCATGAGTGAATTCTTCTCTGCGAATGGCGCGGAGTCAATTGGTAATACCAATTTCAAAAACGTGACGGTAAAGTAACAAAGTATTCACCTCCTGTCCATACGGGCCTTGATCGAAATCAGGTTACCCGCACATTTTAACACCCCGCTGAAAACCCCGCTGCAAACCGGTAACGCCGTGATGGTATTACCATTTACGCGCCGGGTTGGGGATTTAACTTTTACCAAACCTTACGCAAGGCAGAGTGCAAACTTTTTGCCCGAGTTTTATTGCATGGTTATGACGCTTTGATGAATGACTATTTGGCGAGCAGCGCAACGGGAGTTCGTTCATTATTTGAACGCACGCCGCCGTTCAGATCTACGTTATTTTTGCGCATTATGTGATTTGTTGCTTATTTCATGCACTGAATCCCCCCTGCCGTCACACAACCCGCATTTTGTTTCCTAAACTGCTGCAATCTTAATCACTCACACGACAAAGCAGGTGCAAACCGACGCGCATAACATTATTCTCTGCCAAACGGTAGCGGCGCCGTGGAATTAATAGCTATAACGCCGTAAATAAAACAAAACACACATCGTAACCACTGCTTTACGGGCATGTGGGCATTCACAACGACAGAGGGTTAGATTGATGGATGGTCAACAGCATGGTGACCAGCTGAAACGCGGCCTGAAAAACCGCCATATTCAGCTCATCGCCTTAGGTGGCGCAATCGGCACCGGGTTATTTCTCGGTATCGCTCAAACAATAAAAATGGCCGGCCCATCGGTTATTCTCGGCTACGCCATCGGTGGCTTCATCGCGTTTCTGATCATGCGCCAGCTGGGTGAAATGGTGGTGGAAGAGCCGGTCGCCGGTTCCTTCAGCCACTTTGCCTACAAATACTGGGGCAATTTTGCCGGCTTCGCTTCCGGCTGGAACTACTGGGTGCTGTATGTCCTGGTGGCGATGGCGGAGCTGACCGCGGTCGGCATCTATGTGCAGTATTGGTGGCCGGAGATCCCCACCTGGGTCTCCGCCGCGGTGTTCTTCCTGGCGATCAACGCCATCAACCTGGCCAACGTTAAAGTTTACGGCGAGATGGAGTTCTGGTTCGCCATCATCAAAGTGGTGGCGATTATCGGCATGATCGTGTTCGGCGCCTACCTGCTGTTCAGCGGCATGGGCGGCCCGGAGGCCACCGTCACCAACCTGTGGGCGCAGGGCGGGTTCTTCCCCAATGGCGTCATGGGCCTGGTAATGGCGATGGCGGTGATCATGTTCTCCTTCGGCGGCCTCGAGCTGGTCGGCATCACCGCCGCCGAAGCCGACAACCCGCAAAAAAGCATTCCGAAAGCCACCAATCAGGTGATCTACCGCATCCTGATCTTCTATATCGGTTCACTGGCCATTCTGCTGTCGCTGTACCCGTGGGGCAAAGTGGTCGAAGGCGGCAGCCCGTTCGTGCTGATCTTCCACGCGTTGAACAGCAACCTGGTGGCGACCGTGCTGAACATCGTGGTGCTCACCGCCGCGCTGTCGGTGTACAACAGCTGCGTCTACTGCAACAGCCGTATGCTGTACGGCCTGGCGCAGCAGGGCAACGGCCCGAAAAGCCTGCTGAAGGTCGACGGCCGCGGCGTGCCGGTGGTGGCCATCGGTATCTCCGCCCTCGCCACCGCGCTGTGCGTGCTGATTAACTACCTGATCCCGGGGCGGGCCTTCGAATTGCTGATGGCATTGGTGGTATCGGCGCTGGTGATCAACTGGGCGATGATCAGCCTGGCGCATCTGAAGTTCCGCGCCGCCAAAAACCGCGAAGGCGTGGTGCCGAAGTTCAAAGCCTTCTGGTACCCGTTCAGCAACTACCTGTGCCTGCTGTTCATGGCCGGCATCCTGGTGATCATGTACCTGACGCCGGGCATTCAAATCTCGGTGCTGCTGATCCCGGTGTGGGTGGCGATCCTGGCCGTCGGTTACGCTATCAAACAGCGTAGCCAACGCGTCGATGGCGTCACCAGTCGTTGACCCCCGTGACCGCGCAATAAAATGGCCCGCAGATGCGGGCCATTTTTTTCGCCTGAACGCCGCTTACTTGCGCAGCGCTTTCACCTGCTCGGCGGTGATATCCGCCGGCAAGCCGCCCCAAGTCACGCGCAGGTAATTCACCAGCTCCGCTACTTCGGCATCGCTCAGCCGCTCGCCGAAGCCCGGCATGCTCTGCATGCTTTCATCGTTCGGGAACTGCTGGGCCGGCAGGCCATCCAGCACCGACACGATCAGGTTCTTGCCGTCCGCCTGGCGCAGCGTGGCATTATCGCGCATCGCCGGTGCCACGTGCGGTTTGCCCTCGCCTTCACGCGCGTGACAGCCAGCGCACTGATCCAGATAGGCCATGCGCCCGGCATCGCTGCCCTGGCCCATTTTCACCGGCACCGCCGCCGGCGGCTGCTCGCCCATCAGATACAGCGCCAGCGCCTGATGATCTTCTGGCGTCAAATGACGGGTGCTGAGATCCACCACCATGTGCATCTCGCTGAAGGCGGAACCCTGCGGCGCGAGGCCGGTGCTGAGGAAGCGGCTGACGTCCTGCGGCGTCCAACCGCGCTGCGCCAGACCGTGCGGCGTAATGTCCGGCGCCATGAAGCGGCCGAGATCGCCGCCCTGCATCGGCTTGGCGAGATCCATCTGCCCCAGCGCGCCGCGCGGCGTGTGGCATTCGCCACAGTGCCCCAGCACGTCGGCCAGATAGCGGCCGCGCTGCCATTGCGGCGAACTGCCCTGCGAACTGGCCGGCAGCGGATCCTGGCTGCGGAACAGCAGGTTCCAGCCGATCAGCGCCATGCGCTGGTTGAACGGGAACGGCATCTCGTTAGCCGGAATGGCGACGTCCACCGCCGGGCGCGTCATCAGGTAAGCGTAGATGTCGTCGGCGTCCTGACGCGACATGCCCTTGTACGAGGTGTAAGGCATCGCCGGGTACAGATGCCGCCCGCCCGGTGCCACGCCCTGCGTCAGCGCCAGGAAGAAGTCGTCCTTGGTCCAGCGCCCGATACCGTGGTCGGCCGACGGCGTCAGATTGCTGCCGTAAATCGTACCGAACGGCGTTTCCAGCGGATAGCCGCCGGCCAACGGCGCCCCGCCGCTGGCGGTATGACAGGCGGCGCAGTCGGCGGCCTGCGCCAGATAGCGGCCGCGGACGATCTGTTCGGCGTCGGCGGTCACCTGCTGCACCGGGCCGTCGTAACGGCGGTTTTCCCGCCACCACAGCAGCGCAATCACCACGATCGCCACCAGCAAAATCAACACTGCGAGACGTTTTTTCATTGCGCCGTCTCCTTCAGCAGGCCCGGCGTTTTCAGCACCACGTCGCGCACCGCTTCGTAGTAGCGCACGTAGCCGGTGCAGCGGCAGATGTGGCTGTCCAGCGCCTGCTCGATGGCGCTTTCCAGCTGCTCGCGAGCGATAGGCTCACGCTTGAGCTTTTCCACGAAAATGGTGGCGGCGTTGACGAAGCCCGGCGTGCAGTAGCCGCACTGGAAGCTGTAGTGTTCCAGAAACGCCTGCTGGATCGGCGACAGTTCAACCACCTCGCCCTGCTCGTCCACCTTGGCGTGGCCTTCGACGGTACGCACTTTCTTGCCGTTGAAGAAATGCGCGCCGGTGATGCAGGTGCGCACCTCTTCGCTGGTGCCGCTCGGGTGATCGACGATCGCCACGCAGGCGTGGCAAATGCCCTGCCCGCAGCCGAGGCGCGAACCGGTAAGATCGAGATACTCGTGCAGGAAATCGATCATCATCAAGCCTTCCGGCACCTCGATCGGGCCGTACGGTTTCTCGTTGATGGTCAGGGAAATCGGCTGGGTTTTAATGCTCATTGTAATACCTCACGAATATTTTCTGCACGAACGGGCAAATCACGGAAACGGTGGCCGGTGGCATCGGCGATGGCGTTGACCAGCGCGGCCACGATCGGGATCATCACCACCTCCGCCATGCCTTTCGGCGGATCGGTTTCCGACAGCGCCGGCAGGATGTCGCCGCTCTGCTTCCACACCGCCACGTCGCTGGCGCGCGGCAGATGGTAACGGTTGAAGTTCCAGGTGCCGTTGCCCGGGCCGTCTTCGTACAGCGGTAAATATTCGTGCAGCGCATGGCCGATACCCATCGCCAGCCCGCCCTGCAGCTGGCCGGAAACCAGTTCCGGCACGATCAGGTTGCCGCACTCCATGATCGAATGGTGATTCAGCAATTCCACCTGGCCGGTGGCGATATCCACCGCCACTTCCGCCAGCGTGCCGACGGCGCTGTAGTAGGTCACCGCCGCATTGTTGCGCTGGGTTGGCGGGTAGTAGACCTGCCCACGCGCCAGCGGTTTGAATTCGCCGCCGGCGTTGCGCAGCGCCATGCCGTCGATCGGCAGGCGTTCGCTTTTGCCGTTCATCGTGAAATCAGCCTCCGCCCATTGCCAGCGGTTGAAGACGTGTACCGCCGCGCCGGTGACGCCGCCCATCTGATAAGCCGTCTTGGCCAGCAGTTCGAGGCTCAGCACCGACATGCCCGCCGCCGTCAGGCCGCCTTCGACCCAACGCGCATCTTCACGCCGCACCACCAGCGGCGCCGCCTGGCCGCCGCCGATGCCGGCCTGCCACAACGCCATCGCCGCCGGCCACAGGCCGTGATCGAAGATCAGGCGCGCCGCTTCGCGGGTGCTGTGCGAGAAGTAATAGGCCGAGTTGCTGGCGCTGGACGGCGAACAGTAGCTCGGCGTCCAGTTAGGGTTGGTTTGCAGCTTGTCCTGCTCTTCTTGCGACATCAGGTAGGGATCGCCGCTGGTGACCATCGGCAGCACCGACCAGTCGGTGACCGAGAAATGCGCTTCGTCGGCCGGTTTGCCCAGCCACTGCGCGCACAGCACCGACTGCGAGGTCGACATGCCGGTGCCCATCTCCGCGCCGCTGTGATGCAGCGTGATGCGGCCGTCTTCGCTCAGCTCCACCCGGGCGAATGAGGTTTCCGCCCCGGTGCCGAAGTCTTTTTGCACGCAGCCGAAGCCAACGCCATAGCGCTTGCCGGGATGGCGGCTCTCAAACTCGGCCTTGCGTTCGGCGCGCTTGAGCCACATCTCATGCTTCGCCGCCTTCTCCAGCACTTCATCGGCGCGGATCGCACCGGCCGGGATCGCTCCCTGGGTGTTTTTCATGCCGGATTTCAGCACGTTGCGCAGACGGAATTCGATCGGGTCGATCTTCAGTTCGGCGGCCAGCTCGTCCACCATCATCTCGGTGGCGGCCATGCTCTGCAGCGTGCCGTAACCGCGCGCCGAGCCGGCATCGATGGCGCGCGAGGCCAGCCCGACCGACGACAGATCGCTTTTCGGGAAGTAGTAAATCGACTGGGCGGCGGTCGCGCCGACCATCACCACCGAAGGGGTAAAGTTGCTGCGGCCGCCGCCGTCCGCCGTCATGTCGCCGAGGAACGACTGCATAACGCCGGTCTGGCGATTCACCGCGATGCGGTAATTCATATCGAACGCATGGCGCTTCAGCGCCGTCTGGAACTGCTCGAAGCGGTCATTGGCCAGGCGCACCGGGTGGCCGTCGCCGTACATCGCCGCCACCGCGCCATAATACGGGAAGTTGTAGTGATCTTTCGAACCGTAGCCCACGGTGTAGCACGGGTGCAGGATCAGCTGTTTCACCGGCGGGTTGCGCTTGGCCAGCATGCGCGGCATCTCGTCGGCCACTTCCTGCGGCGACTGGGTCGGCACCACCAGATGCAGCGTTTGCGTCTCGGCATCGAACCAGCCGTTGGCGTTGTCGGGCTCCAGCGCCGAGGTGTCGATCGACTGCGTGGTGTAGCGGCGCGACATCACCAGCCAATCGGCCGGCGGATTGGCCATCTCGTCGGCGATCAGGCCCGCATAGCGCATGCCTTCCTGATCCAGCTTGCCGCCCTCGCGCCCTTCCGGCCACACCGGCAGGTGTTTTTTCATCGATACCGGGAAGATTGGCGTGTCCTTCAGGCTGGAGAAGCGATCGTCGTCGAACGGTTGATCGCCCCCTACCCGCACATAGCGGAAGCTGCCCCAGGGATCGCGCTCCAGCGGGCCGGTGACCGCGCCGTATTTGATGGTTTCTTCGCGGAATTTCAACTTGTCCTTGGCGAAGCGGAAACGGGCGAAGTCGTGATAGATCAGGATCGCCACCGCCTGGCCGAGGTAGGCCGGGGTTTTGCCACTCGGCAGCAGCATGTCGTCACCGTAGAACGCCGGGAAGGCCAGGCCGTCGCGCGCCAGATCTTCCGCCGTCACCAGGCGATCCGGCTGCAGGTCATCCCCCAACAGCGACAGATCGATCCCTTCGAACAGCCGGTCGGCTTTGGTGACGCGCAGAATGAAGGCGTGCGCCTGTTTCTGCGGCCAGTGCGGCATGTCCACCGCGCGGATATCGCGCGCGAACACTTTTTGCCCCATGACCTTGGCGCGGCCGTCGATGCGGAAACGGACGCGTTTGGTCTGCGGATCCCAGTTGGGTGACTGGAGGATTTTTTGCTCGAACAGCGCGGCGTAGGCGCGGCTGTACAGGGGCGCGAGATACACAGACACCCCCGCAATCACGGCGCTTTTGATAAAGCGGCGCCGCGACGGGTTGAAATTGCTCATAAATAAGTCCTTCACGTCTTTCTTGTAATTGGTTTTTGTTCGCGGTGTTGTTGCGCAAACGCTGACGACCTTGCCGTAGACGTCATAAGCATATGCTTATAACTAAAATTATGTGATGATTAACAGGCTGTTTTCAACAAAAAAACATTTGCAAAACACAGGTAGTTTGTAGGCTAATAAATAATTTGCGCAAACGCGGACTTCAACCATGACCACGGGCATTGTCATTACCGCCGCCGGACGCGGGGAGCGCTTTATTCAGGCCGGCGGCCAGGGCAACAAATTGAACACCGGATTTGCCGACGCGGCGGGTGAGCGGCGATCGCTGTTCGAACACACCCTGCGCCAGGCATTGGCCTCCGGCCTGCCGGTACAGGTGGTGACCCGGCCGGATAATCTGCCGGTGCTGGCAGCGTGCGCCGCCAATCAGGTGCCGGTCACCCTGCTCGCCAGTTCGGGCCTCGGCGACTCGATCGCCGCGGGCGTTGCGGCCACACCGCACTGGCAGGGCTGGCTGATCCACCTGGCCGATATGCCGTTCGTCGGCGCCGAGGTTTTCCGGCAGGTGGCGGATGCCTTACGGCAGCACGCGATCGTGCGCCCCTGCTATGCGCAACAGCCCGGCCACCCGGTCGGCTTTTCCGCCCTATTGCGCAAACCCCTTTGCCAACTGCGCGGCGATAATGGCGCACGTGAACTGCTGCAAGGCGCGGCAGTGCACCTGCTGCCGCTTGAGCACCCCGGCGTCGTGCAGGATATTGATCTTCCATCGCAACTCCCGGCCAGCGAGTAAATTCACCTATGCAACATCTTGATGTCACCGTGGTCAGCCAGGCGATAAGCTGGCTGCAGCAACAGCCGGTCTGGTTATGCACCGTGCTCAGTACCTACGGCTCTTCGCCGCGGTCGCCGGGCGCGTTGATGGCCGCAACCCGCGACGGCCGCTACAGCGGCTCGCTGTCGGGCGGCTGCGTGGAGGAGGATTTTTTGCGCCGCGTGGCCGCCGGGGAGTACCAGGCGGCCAGCCAGGTGATCCGTTACGGCGAAGGCGGCATGACGCCCAACGTGGCGCTGCCCTGCGGCGGCGTGCTGGACGTGCTGATCGAATACCTGCCGGCGGGTGAAGACAGCATCGCTTACCTGCAACGCATCGCCGGCGCGCTGGAAGGGCATCACGCGTTGATCAAACGCCTGACGCTGCCCAACGCCTGCCACTGCCTCGAGCAGAGCCACTTCACCAGTGCTACGCAGGTCGAACGCCGGCTCGAGCAGATCACCCTGCACATCGCGGCCGCGCCGCGCCTGCTGATCGCCGGGCTGTCCAGCGTGGCGCTGTACTGCGCCGATTTCGCCGTGGCGCTGGGGTTTGAGGTGCTGGTGTGCGAGAGCCGTCCGGAAGTACTGGATAACTTTGCCGCCGAGTTGAAACCGGGCGTGACGCTGCTGCGTCAGTTTCCGGCCAAATTTATTGAGGAAGGGGGATGCCACGCCAATACCGCCGTCGTGGCGCTGACCCACGATCCGCGCATGGACGACCTGACGCTGATGGAAGCGATCCACACCCCGGCGTTTTACATCGGCGCCATGGGATCGCTCAGAAACAGCGCGCGGCGGCGCCAGCGTTTGCAGCAGATTGCCGAATTCACGCCGCAGGAGCTGGAACGCATCCATGCGCCGATCGGCCTGCCGCTGGGCAGCAAAACCCCGGCGGAGATCGCCCTGGCGGTGATGGCGGCGATCGTGCAGCAAAAAAACCGCCTGCCGGCCGCCGACGGGATCAATGCAGCGGCACCACCGGCACCAGATGTTGAAGCTCCAAATACAGCTCCTCTTTCCCGCTCAGCGAATAGCTGAACACCGTCATGTCCGGCCCGTCACCGCGGGCCAGCCCCATTTCGGGCAACACCTGCGTGTAGATTTGAATGATGTGGTCGTTGAGCGCCACCGGCTTGCCGGAATAGCGAAAAAGGCAAAACTCGCCGTGGATCTCCGGCAGCGCCTCCAGCACCACGCCTTCGCGCAGCGGGTATTCCGTCGTCACGCCCAGGGTATAATCGACCCTGACCCGCTCGCCGTCCGGTACCAGTTGGGTAAACGAATAGGTTTGCGTCGGGCGCTCGCCCAACAAGGTGTAGAACTGCCCCCGCAGCGCGCTGCGCTGCGGCAGGTGCGACTTGTCCAGCTTCTCGATATCCAGGTGATAAGCGTACTGTTTGCCGTGAAAGGCGTATTGCCCGCGGGCGATGCTGACGCGTTCAACCTGAATATCGCCGGGCTGGCTGGCCGCCAGCGAACGCACCAGATTGCTGAAGTCCTGCTTGCGGGCATGGCGATACACGCTGGGCGATTCGGCGAAGTGTTTTTTGAAACAGCGCGAGAACGTCTGCTGGTTATCGAATTGGTATTCGACCGAGATATCGAGGATGCTCTTCTGCGTGAAACGCAAGGCGAAGGCGGCCAGGTAGAGACGGCGAGCGCGGATGTACGAGGCTAACGATAATCCGGTCTGCTTCTTGAACATGCGCTGCAGGTACCATTTCGTATAGCCTGACTTGGCGGAAACGATATCCAACGACAGCGGATTGGTCAGGTTATCTTCAATCCAGACCAGCAATTCCTTGATATGACTTTCCTGCGTACCCATGTGCTTGCCGAACCTTCTGTTGCCGATATTCCATTAGTCGAATTTTAGTGCTATCCGCGTAGGGTATACAGGTTAAAACTCGACGTCCAGCAAGCTACAGGACTTTACACACTCCCCTTCACCGCCCGCAGGCGGCGAAGGGGGCAGCGCTTATTTCAGGCAGCTGGAGCACTGGCCGGCCTGGATCTTCTGGAAGAAGTCATTGCCTTTGTCATCCACCAGGATAAACGCCGGGAAATCCTCCACTTCGATTTTCCAGATCGCTTCCATGCCCAGCTCAGGATACTCCACGCACTCCAGGCTCTTGATGCTCTGCTGCGCCAGCACTGCCGCCGGGCCGCCGATGCTGCCGAGATAGAAACCGCCGTGTTTGTGACAGGCATCCGTCACCTGCTGGCTGCGGTTGCCTTTCGCCAGCATGATCATGCTGCCGCCGTGGGACTGCAGCAGATCGACGTAAGAGTCCATACGCCCGGCGGTGGTTGGCCCCAGCGAACCGGACGCGTAGCCCTCCGGCGTTTTGGCCGGGCCGGCGTAGTAGATCGGGTGATCCTTGACGTACTGCGGCAGCCCTTCACCACGATCCAGACGCTCTTTCAGCTTGGCGTGCGCGATATCGCGGCCGACGATGATGGTGCCGCTCAGCGACAGACGGGTGGAAACCGGGTACTGCGACAGCTGTTTGAGGATCTCGGCCATCGGGCGGTTGAGATCGACTTTGATCGCTTCACCTTCCCCGGCCTGACGCAGCTCCTGAGGAATGAATTTACCCGGATTGTGCTCCAGTTTTTCCAGCCAGATGCCATCGCGGTTGATCTTGCCTTTGATGTTGCGGTCCGCCGAGCAGGAAACGCCCATGCCGACCGGGCAGGACGCGCCGTGGCGCGGCAGACGCACCACGCGGATATCGTGCGCGAAGTATTTGCCGCCGAACTGCGCGCCCAGACCCAGATTCTGCGCTTCTTGCAGCAGTTCCGCTTCGAGTTCCAGATCGCGGAACGCCTGGCCATGCTCGTTGCCCTCGGTTGGCAGGCCATCGTAATACTTGGTCGAGGCCAGCTTGACGGTTTTCAGCGTCGCTTCCGCCGAGGTGCCGCCGATGACGAACGCCACGTGGTACGGCGGGCAAGCCGCGGTGCCTAACGTGCGCATCTTGTCGACCAGGTAGTTTTTCAGTTTGCCCGGCGACAGCAGCGCCTTGGTTTCCTGATACAGATAGGTTTTGTTGGCGGAACCGCCGCCCTTGGCGATGCACAGGAACTTGTACTCTTCGCCGTCCACGCTGTAGAGATCGATCTGCGCCGGCAGGTTGCTGCCGGTATTGACCTCTTTATACATATCCAGCGCGGCGTTCTGCGAATAGCGCAGGTTCTCTTCGATGTAGGTGTTGTACACCCCGCGCGACAACGCCGCTTCATCGCCGCCGCCGGTCCAGACGCGCTGGCCCTTTTTGCCGACGATGATCGCCGTGCCGGTGTCCTGGCAGGTCGGTAAAATACCCTTGGCGGCGATTTCTGAGTTACGCAAAAATTGCAGCGCAACGTACTTGTCGTTTTCGCTGGCATCCGGATCGTCGAGGATATCGGCCACCTGCTGCTGGTGCGCCGGGCGCAGCATGAACGAGGCGTCGTGGAACGCATGCTGGGCAAGCAGGGTTAACGCTTCAGGGGCAACTTTCAGAATTTCCTGGCCTTCAAATTCGCTCACGGAAACGTGGTCGCGGCTCAGCAGGTAGTATTCGGTATCGTCTTTCTTCAGCGGGAACGGATCTTGATAGTGGAACGGTTTATTCGACATTGATCTCTCACTTGCAACATCAGCTGCGTTAAATTCACACTTGCGGCGCACGGCTCGGCGCCTTGTCAAAAAACTGCCTCCACCTTACGTATTTTTAATCAGTCAGTTATTGCGCCAAATCGCAAAATAACCGCTCTTTGCGTAAGGGGTTACCACAGGCGGCGTTTCAACCTTGCTCGGTGAGAACTGCGGGTACAGGCTCATCATGCACGCTTTATTATCCCGCAGTTAACACATTGATTACAATCCATCGGCGGCGATCGCCTTATCAATGTGGCGAAAAACCGGCGCGCGGCGCCAAGAAAGCGTCGGATGCGGATTTAGGCCGGGGCATATTGTCAGCCGCCGCGCCATTGCTTAAGCTAGGCCGCAATGAACAAACCAAGAATCCCCATCGCGCTGCAACAAGCGGTGATGCGCTGCCTGCGAGAAAAGCTGCAGTTGGCACGCCGGCATTTTGCCGTCGAGTTCCCCGAACCCAGCATCGTCTATCAGCAACGCGGCACCAGCGCGGGCACCGCCTGGCTGCAAAGCTGGGAAATCCGCCTGAATCCGGTACTGCTGCTGGAAAACCAACAGCCGTTTATCGATGAAGTGGTGCCGCACGAGTTGGCGCACCTGCTGGTATTTCGCCAATTCGGCCGGGTGGCGCCGCACGGCCGCGAATGGCGCTGGATGATGGAAAGCGTACTACTGACCCCCGCCAGCCGCACTCACCGCTTCGAAACCGCCTCGGTGCAAAGCAAAACCTTCCCCTACCGCTGCGGCTGCGGGCAGCACCAGCTCACCATTCGCCGCCATAACCGCGTGCTGCGCGGCGAAAGCGAGTACCGCTGCCGCCGGTGCGGCGAAAAACTGAAATTTCTCGCTATCGAGAACCTTTAGTTAAACGATTTATACGTTAAAACAAGCAAATATCGCCATTTGCCACTGCCGGCAAGTTCCGTTACCCTGCCTGCTTTTCCAATTTTGAGCTGTTTTGGAATATGCTTCGCAGAATTTTGTTTATGGCGGTTTTCGCCGCAGGCGCCGTACAGGCACACGGCATCAATAACTTTTCTCAGGCCAAGGCGGCGGCGGCCAAGATTAACCAGGATGCGCCGGGCAGTTTTTACTGCGGCTGCCGCATCGATTGGCAAGGCAAGAAGGGCATCCCGGATCTCGCCGGCTGCGGCTATCAGGTGCGTAAAAACGCCCAGCGCGCGCAGCGCATCGAGTGGGAACACGTGGTGCCGGCCTGGCAGTTCGGCCACCAGCTGCAGTGCTGGCAGGACGGTGGGCGCAAGAACTGCAACAAAGACGCCACCTATCGCCAGATAGAAATCGATCTGCACAACCTGCAGCCGGCGATCGGCGAAGTGAACGGCGACCGCAATAACTTCATGTACAGCCAATGGAACGGCGGCGCAGGCCAATACGGGCAATGCCCGATGAAGGTGGACTTCAAGCATAAACAGGCGGAGCCGCCCGCCCGCGCACGCGGCGCTATTGCCCGCACCTACTTCTACATGCGCGATCGCTACCAACTGCGGCTGTCACGCCAGCAAACCCAGCTGTTCGAGGTGTGGAACCGGCAATATCCGGTGAGCCAATGGGAATGTCAGCGTGAAGCACGTATCGCCAAGGTGCAGGGCAACCACAACCCCTATATTCAACAGGCTTGTCAGCAGCAGAAAAGCTAACCTACTATAGCCTTTATCTTTCATGGCGCCGCCAACCCGCGGCGCCGTTTCGTCAGGATCAGACTACCCATGCGCATACCCCGCATTTACCATCCGCAGCCGTTGACCGATCGGGCGGAGATCGCCCTGAGCGAAGACGCCGCCAACCACGTCGGGCGCGTGCTGCGCATGAGCGCCGGCCAGGCGCTGCAGCTGTTCGACGGCAGCAACCAGGTGTTCGACGCCGAGATAGTCCGGGTGGACAAAAAGAGCGTGCTGGTGCGCCTCGGCGACGGCCGCGTGGATGACATCGAATCGCCGCTCAACCTGCATCTGGGCCAGGTCATCTCGCGCGGCGAGAAGATGGAGTTCACCATTCAGAAGTCCATCGAGCTGGGCGTCAACGTCATTACCCCGCTGTTTTCCGAGCGCTGCGGCGTCAAACTGGACGGCGAGCGTCTGGCGAAGAAAATCCAGCAATGGCAAAAGATCGCCATCGCCGCCTGCGAACAGTGCGGCCGCAACCGCATTCCCGAAATCCGCGAGGCGATGTCGCTGGAAGCCTGGTGCGCCGAGCAGGACGGCAGCCTGAAGCTCAACCTGCATCCGCGCGCCAGTCACAGCATCAACACCCTGCCGCAGCCGGTAGACCGCGTCCGCCTGCTGATCGGCCCGGAAGGCGGTTTGTCCGCCGACGAAATCGCCATGACCACCGACCACGGATTTACTGATATTCTGTTGGGACCACGCGTTCTGCGTACCGAAACCACAGCGCTCACCGCCATTACCGCTCTGCAGGTCCGTTTCGGCGACCTGGGTTAAAGGAGAAAAGATGATTAAGCTCGGCATCGTGATGGACCCTATCGATTCCATCAACATCAAGAAAGACACCAGCTTCGCCATGCTGCTCGAAGCGCAGCGCCGCGGTTACGAATTGCACTACATGGAGATGAACGATCTCTATCTGCACGCCGGTGACGGGCGCGCCCGCACCCGCCTGCTGAGCGTGAAGGAAGACAAGGAGAACTGGTTCAACTTCGGCGCCGAGCAGGATCTGGCGCTGCACGATCTGGACGTGATCCTGATGCGCAAGGATCCGCCGTTCGATACCGAATACATTTACGCGACCTACATTCTGGAGCGCGCCGAGGTCAAAGGCACGCTGGTGGTCAACAAGCCGCAAAGCCTGCGCGACTGCAACGAGAAGCTGTTCACCGCCTGGTTCCCGGAACTGACGCCGGACACGCTGGTCAGCCGCAGCGCCGCGCACATCCGCAAATTCCACCAGCAGCACGGCGACGTCATCCTGAAGCCGCTGGACGGCATGGGCGGCGCGTCTATCTTCCGTGTGAAGCAGGACGATCCTAACCTGTCGGTGATCATCGAAACCCTGACCGAACACGGCAGCCGTTTCTGCATGGCGCAGAACTTCCTGCCGGCGATCAAGGACGGCGACAAACGCATCCTGGTGGTGGACGGCGAGCCGGTGCCTTACTGCCTGGCGCGCATTCCGGCGCAGGGCGAGACCCGTGGCAACCTGGCGGCCGGCGGCCGCGGCGAAGCGCGTCCGCTGAGCGAGAGCGACTGGAAAATCGCCCGCGCCGTCGCGCCGACGCTGAAAGAGAAAGGGCTGATCTTCGTCGGCCTGGACGTGATCGGCGATCGCCTGACCGAGATCAACGTGACCAGCCCAACCTGCGCGCGCGAAATTGAGGCGGCATTCCCCATCTCGATTACCGGCATGCTGATGGACGCGATTGAAAAGCGCCTGGCGGCGAAGTAATGCGCATGCGGGCGGCAAGCCGCCCGCTATCCAGCATCGCGCCCGCCAAAGCGCGCCTTTGCACGCGGCTTGAAAGGCAGCGGGTATAGCCGCATACTGTCGGCTGTTTATTTTCTCACCCATTGATTACCTTATACTAACGCCATGAATTTACAGCACCATTTTCTGATCGCCATGCCCACCCTGCAGGATCCTCGCTTCAAGCGCTCGGTGATTTACGTCTGCGAGCATAACGAAGAAGGCGCCATGGGTTTGGTGATCAATAAACCGGTGGAGCAGTTCACGGTAGCCACGGTACTGAGCAAGCTGAAGATCATGCCACCTGCGCGCGATCCGGCCATCAGCCTGGACAAGCCGGTGTTCGCCGGCGGCCCGCTGGCGGACGATCGCGGGTTTATCCTGCATACGCCGCGCCACGGCTTCGGCGCCAGCATTCAAATCTCCCCCAACACCATGATCACCACCTCGAAAGACGTGCTGGAAACGCTCGGCACCCCGGAACAACCGGACGACGTGCTGGTGGCGCTGGGTTATGCGGGCTGGGAAAAGGGCCAGCTGGAGCAGGAGGTGTTGGAGAACGCCTGGCTGACCATCGAAGCCAACACCGACATTCTGTTCCGCACGCCGATCGCCAGCCGTTGGCGCGAGGCGGGGAACCTCCTGGGTATCGACATTCGCAGCATCGCCAACCACGCAGGACACGCCTGATGAGCAACCGCACCATTATCGCCTTCGACTTCGGCACCAAAAGCATCGGCGCGGCCGTCGGCCAGGAGTTGACCGGCAGCGCCCGCGCCCTGCCGGCTTTCAAAGCGCAGGACGGCTCGCCGGACTGGCTGAAAATCGAAAAGCTGCTGAAGGAGTGGCAGCCGGATCTGGTGGTGGTCGGCCTGCCGCTGAACATGGACGGCACCGAACAACCGGTGACCGCCCAGGCGCGCAAGTTCGCCAACCGCCTGCACGGCCGCTTCGGCATCCAGATCGATCTGCATGACGAGCGCCTGAGCACCGTGGAAGCGCGCGCCAACCTGTTCGATCGCGGCGGCTTCCGCGCGCTCGACAAAGGCAGCGTGGACTCCGCCTCTGCGGTGGTGATCCTCGAAAGCTGGTTCGAACGGCAGTTGAGTTAACCCCCCGTTCCCTCCCCCGCACACTCCCCCAACACGCCGGCGTCGATCCGCTGCTGCAAACCTTGCTCAAAGGTTTGCATGCCGGACTGCGCGCCGGTTTGCAACACGCTCGCCAACTGATGGGTTTTTCCTTCGCGGATCAGGTTGCTGACCGCCGCCGTCGCCGTCAGCACCTCAAAGATTGCCACTCGCCCGCCGCCGGGCCGCCTCATCAGCTTTTGCGCGATCACCGCCTGCAGGCTGCCGGCCAGTTGGGCGCGCACATAGGGTTTCTCTTCCGCCGGAAACACGTCCACCAGCCGTTCCACCGCCTGCGGCGCGCTGCGGGTGTGCAGCGTCGCCAGCACCAGATGCCCGGTCTCCGCCGCGGTGAGCGCCAGCCGGATGGTGGCGATATCGCGCAGCTCACCCAGCAGGATCACATCCGGATCTTCACGCAGCGCGGCGCGCAACGCCGCATCGAAGCTGTGAGTGTCGCGGCCGATCTCCCGCTGCTGGATCAGCGAACGTCGGCTGCGGTGCAGGAATTCGATCGGATCCTCCAGCGTCAAAATGTGCCGCGACTGGTGCCGGTTGATCTCGTCGATCATCGCCGCCAGCGTGGTGGACTTGCCGCTGCCGGTGGCACCAGTGACCAGGAGAAGCCCATCGTCGCGCCGCAGCAGCGCCGATACGATGGCCGGCGCCGCCAGCTCGGCAAGCGAAGGCGCCTGCCCGGCGACACGCCGCAATGCGAGAGACATCCCCACGTTTTGCTGAAAAACGTTGGCCCGCAGCCGCTCCCCGCCCGGCCTGTGCAGCGCCAGATCGACCTGCCCCAGCCGCAGCAGGCTCTCGCGCTGCTGCGCATTCAGCAATCCGTCGCAGAGGGTCTGCACGCCTTGCGCCGTCAGCATTGGCACCGCTGCCAGCGGGTGCAGTTCGCCGTCGATGCGCAACATCGGCGGATGGCCGGCACAAAGGTGCAGATCGGAAGCGTTATGCTTTACACTAAGGGCCACGAATTCATCGATATCCATATCACTCTCCTGGGTCAATAATGAGCACTATCCAACAGAACCTGCAGGATGTCAGAAACCGCATCGCGGCCGCCGCGCAAAACTGCGCGCGGGCGCCAGAAGAAGTTGCCCTGCTTGCAGTCAGCAAAACCAAACCTGTGGCGGCGATCGAAGAAGCCATCGCCGCCGGCCAACGCGCCTTCGGCGAGAACTACGTGCAGGAAGGGGTAGACAAGATCCGGCATTTCGCCGAGTCTTCGCAGGGCGGCGAGTTGGTGTGGCACTTTATCGGCCCGCTGCAATCCAATAAGAGTCGGCTGGTGGCGGAACACTTCGCCTGGTGCCATACCGTAGATCGGCTGCGCATCGCCCAGCGCCTGAGCGATCAGCGCCCGGTCGACATGCCGCCGCTCAACGTGCTGATTCAAATCAACATCAGCGACGAGCAAAGCAAATCCGGCATCGCGCTGGCCGAGCTGCCGGCGCTGGCGGAAGCGATTGCCGGACTGCCGAACCTGACGCTGCGCGGCCTGATGGCCATTCCGGCGCCGGAAGCGGATTACCAGCGGCAGCTGGCGGTATTCAGCCGGATGCACGACGCCTTTCTCGCCCTGCGTCAGCGTTATCCGCAGGCCGATACGCTATCGATGGGCATGACGGACGATATGGCGGCGGCGATCGCCGCAGGCAGCACACTGGTGCGCATCGGCACCGCAATTTTTGGCGCCCGCGACTACTCGCAGGCCTGACAAACAGACGAGGGATTTGATGCAACATCGCAAGATTACCTTTATCGGCGCCGGCAACATGGCGCGTGCAATCATCGCCGGCCTGGTGGCGGGCGGCTATCCGGCCAAATCCATCAGCGTCTGCGCCCCTTCACCGAAAAACCGTGACGCGCTGGCGGCGGACTACGGCATCGTCAGCAGCGGCGATAACGTCGCCTGCGCGCGCGAGGCCGACGTAGTGGTGCTGGCGGTCAAACCGCAGCTGATGGCCGACGTTTGCCAACCGCTGCGCGAGCAGGTCGATTTCGGCGGCAAACTGGTGCTGTCGATCGCCGCCGGCATTCAGGTCAGCCGTTTCTATCAGCTGCTCGGCGACAAGCTGAACATCGTGCGTATCATGCCCAACACCCCGTCGCTGGTCGGCAAGGGCATGAGCGGATTGTACGCACCGGCGCAGGTCAGCCGGCAGGATCGCGATTACACCGGCGATTTAATGGCATCGGTCGGTAAAGTTTGCTGGGTCGATGACGAAAATGGCATCAACGGCGTGATCGCCGCCGCGGGCAGCGCCCCGGCCTATTTCTTCCTGTTTATGGAAGCGATGCAAAAAGAGGCCGAACGCATGGGCTTCGACAGCCAGACCGCGCGCGATCTGGTGCAGCAGGCTGCTTCCGGCGCCGCCGCCTTGGTAGAAGCCAACCCGGATACGCCGCTGGGCACGCTGCGCGAGCAGGTCACCTCCAAAGGCGGCACCACCGCCGAAGCGCTGCGGGTGTTCAACGAACGCCAGTTGCCGGAAACCGTGGCACAAGCGATGCAGGCCGCCGTTGCCCGCGCCCAAGAGATGGAAAAATTATTTTAAATAACCATGAGTTAAGGAGAAGGACCACTTCATGCTAACGCTGACTTTCCTGGTCAAGACCGTTATTGATCTGTACGTGATGGTGCTGTTGCTGCGCATTTGGATGCAATGGACGCGCACCGATTTTTACAACCCGTTCTCGCAGTTTGTGGTGAAGATCACTCAGCCGGTCGTCGGCCCGCTGCGCCGCATCATCCCGTCGCTGGGGCCTATCGACAGCGCTTCGCTGTTGCTGGCGTTCCTGCTGATGACCATCAAGTACCCGCTGCTGCTGCTGATCCAGGGCGGCGCGATATCGCTCAGCCCCTATAACCTGCTGTTCGGTCTGATCTCACTGGTGAAGTCTGCCGGCTACCTGATCTTCTGGGTGATGATCATTCGTGCGCTGATGAGCTGGATCAGTCAGGGCCGCAGCCCGATCGACTACGTGATGTACCAACTGACCGAACCCTTGATGGCGCCGATCCGTCGCATCATCCCGGCGATGGGCGGTATCGACTTTTCCGCCATGGTGGTAATCCTGATCCTCTATCTGATCAACTACCTGGGCATGGATCTGTTCGGCGAGATCTGGTTCCTGCTGTGAGTGCAGTCACTCCGGTGCTGGACGGGCTGGCGATCAGGCTATATATTCAGCCGAAAGCCAGCCGCGACCAAATTATCGGCTTGCATGGCGACGAACTGAAAGTCGCCATCACCGCCCCGCCGGTCGACGGCCAAGCCAACGCCCATTTGATCAAGTTTATCGCCAAGCAGTTCAAAGTGGCGAAAAGCAGCGTCACCATCGAGAAAGGCGAACTGGGGCGGCATAAACAGTTACGCATCGTGAATCCGCAACAGATCCCCGCCGTGGTCGCGGCGCTCATCGAATAATTTTCAAGGTAGTCATTATGCAAAAAGTCGTTCTTGCCACCGGTAACCCGGGCAAAGTGCGCGAACTTGCCGACCTGTTGGCCGATTTCGGCCTGGACGTGGTCGCGCAAACCGATCTGGGCGTGGAATCCGCCGAAGAAACCGGGCTGACGTTTATCGAAAACGCCATTCTGAAAGCGCGCCATGCGGCACAGGTCACCGGCCTGCCGGCGATCGCCGACGACTCCGGCCTGGCGGTCGACGCGCTGGGCGGCGCGCCGGGCATCTACTCCGCACGCTATGCCGGTAAAGACGCCGACGATCGGCAGAACCTCGATAAGCTGCTGGCAGCGCTGAAAGACGTGTCGCCGGGCCGGCGCGGCGCGCAATTCCACTGCGTGCTGGTCTATCTGCGCCATGCAGAAGATCCGACGCCGCTGGTGTTCCACGGCAGCTGGGCCGGCGAAATCACCGAGCAGGCCGCCGGTGAAGGCGGCTTCGGTTACGATCCTGTCTTCTACGTGCCGGAGCTGGGCCGCACCGCCGCCGAGCTGAGCCGCGACGAGAAGCGGGCGATGTCGCACCGCGGCAAGGCGCTGAAACTGATGTTGGAAGCCATGCGCAATGCTTAAGCTGCCCCCGCTGAGTCTCTACATCCACATCCCGTGGTGCGTGCAGAAATGCCCGTACTGCGACTTCAACTCCCATGCGCTGAAGGGTGACGTGCCGCATCAGGAGTATGTCGATCATCTGTTGGCGGATCTGGATGCCGATCTGCCGCTGGCCGGCGGCCGGGAGATAAGCACCATCTTCATCGGCGGCGGCACCCCCAGCCTGCTGAGCGCCGAGGCGATGCAAGCCTTGCTGGACGGCGTGCGGGCGCGCATTCGCGTCGCCGACGACGCCGAAATCACCATGGAGGCCAACCCCGGCACCGTGGAGGCCGATCGCTTCAGTGGCTACCAGCGCGCCGGCGTCAATCGCATCTCCATCGGAGTGCAAAGCTTCAGCGCCGAGAAGCTGACCCGCTTAGGACGCATCCACGGCCCGGAAGAGGCCAAGCGCGCGGCGACGCTGGCGACCGGCCTTGGCCTACGCAGCTTCAACCTCGATCTGATGCACGGCCTGCCGGATCAGTCGCTGGAAGAGGCGCTGGACGATCTGCGCCAGGCTATCGCCCTCAATCCGCCGCACCTGTCGTGGTATCAGCTGACCATCGAGCCGAACACCCTGTTCAGCTCGCGCCCGCCGGTTTTGCCGGACGACGACGCGCTGTGGGATATCTTCGAACGCGGCCACCAGCTGCTGAGCGCCGCCGGCTATCAACAGTATGAAACCTCGGCCTACGCCAAGCCGGGCTTCCAATGCCAGCACAACCTCAACTACTGGCGCTTCGGCGACTACCTGGGGATCGGCTGCGGCGCGCACGGCAAGGTGACCTTCAGCGACGGGCGCATCCTGCGCACCGCCAAGACCAAGCACCCGCGCGGCTTTATGCGCGGCGACTACATGGACAAGCAGCATGAGGTGGCGGCGGCGGATCGGCCGTTCGAATTCTTCATGAACCGCTTCCGCCTGTTGGAAGCCGCGCCGCGCGCCGACTTCGTCAACTACACCGGGCTGGCGGAAAGCGTCATTCGCCCACAGCTGGACGAAGCGCTGGCCAAAGGCTATCTGGAAGAAACCGCGGAGCACTGGCAGATCACCGAGAAGGGCAAACTGTTCCTCAACTCGCTGCTGGAACTGTTCCTGGCGGACGACGAGTAAAAAAAAGCGCTGAATAATCAGCGCTTTTTTCATGTTCAGGCGGCATTATGAGGGCGGTGCGTCACGTCGCCACGCCCCTTCAGCAGCCCGTCAACGGAAACATCCTCGTCCAACGCGTCCCAATGGATGCCGCGAGCGCTGAACTCATACCCCGCCCGCTGTTCTTCCGTCGCATTCAACAAACGGGGAAACCAGGCCAGCGGCACACCAATAATTCTGGCGTCACTCAGTTCGACCCACATCGTCGTATCGTCAAAGCTGACGCGTTTAGCCGAAATACTCATGCCAAGCCTCCAAAAACAATGCCTGATAGGTCTCAACCAGACCAGCCAACTCTTTTAGCGTTCTGGCGTTAAAGCCGTCATTACGCGCCAACTGCACGCCAGGAACCAACCAAAATTTCGCTTCAGCCTCAGCGTCTCTGATATGAACATGCGGCGGCTCAAGCGGGTCACCCTCATTCGAATAAAAAAAGAACCTATAGCCTTTATAACGGAATATCACTGGCATCAATGCAAAATCCTTTTGCCGATTGATTATAGTTTAGCCAGTTTCTCAGATAGCCGTCGTGAGGTCAAAGAACGCACGGCGGCTATGCCTACCCGTTACTTCAACGCCTTCAGCAGATCCTTGCGCTGGGTTTCCAGTGCGGTGACGCGGTTGCAAACGTCGCGGCCGAAGTTCTGGAAGTCCTGCTCCTGGTTGTTCCATTCGTTCTGGATCGCCTTCTGCAAGCCGCCCAGATTGCCCATGATCGCCTGCAGCGGGTTGCCGCCGCTGTTGGCGGCCTGTTTGACGCCCATCTCGTTCAGGCTGTCCTGCAGCACCCCGCCCATGCTCTGCTGCACGATGTTGCGGCCGTCCTGTTCCACCTGGTCGATCGCCTTGTGGTGGAAGGTCAGGCCGTCGCTGCGGTGTTCGATGATGCGGTTCATCTGCTGTTTCAACTGGCCGTTCAGAGTGGTCAGTCGGTTGCGCACGTTGCTGTTGCTGCCCAGCTCTTTGACGATCACTTTATCCAGCGACGAACGGGCTTTCTCCAGGTGCTGCTGCGCGCCGTCGTCGATCCACGGCAGTTGTTTGCGCAGCGCGCTCTGGTAGCTGAAGGCTTTCTGCCGCTGGCTGTCGTTCAGGCTCAGCGCCTGGCCATTGCGGATCACGTCGCCATCCGGCGAAATTTGCAGGTCGCCGCTGGCGCCTTTCACCTGCACGCTCTGCGGGCTGATGATCACATCATCCTGGGGTTTAACGCTGCATTGGTACTCGGCGTGGGCCTGCACGGCAGTCGCCGCCAGCAGCAGTAAGGCTAACCCGGTTTTCTTCAACATAGCTTCTCCTGACTCCCATCCAGATTGGGATTAAAAAATCGAACGACCGATACGTTGAGACAACAGTTCCAGCGCCGCAGTTCCCGCCAGCGAGTTGCCGGAAGCATCCAGCTCCGGCGACCAGACGACGATCGACAACTCGCCCGGCACGATGGCCACGATGCCGCCGCCCACGCCGGACTTGCCCGGCATTCCCACCCGATAGGCGAATTCGCCGGCGCCGTCGTACATCCCGCTGGTCATCATCAGAGCATTGATCTGCCGGGCCTGCAGCGGGCTGATCACCGCCTCGCCGTTGAGATCGCGGCCGTGATTGGCCAGATAGACGAAGCTGCGCGCCAGCTCCACACAACTCATGCGCAGCGCGCAGTAGTGGAAATAGGTTTGCAGCACGGTGATCACGTCGTTCTCGAAGTTGCCGAACGACTTCATCAGATAGGCGATGGCCGCATTGCGATCGGAGTGTTCAAACTCGGAGCGCGCCACCCGCAGATCATAGGCCAGGTCGTCTTCGCCGGCTAGCTGGCGCACCACCTCGAGCATGCGCTGTTTGGGGGCGCTGAGCCGGGTTTGCAGCATGTCGCACACCACCAGCGCGCCGGGGTTGATAAACGGATTGCGCGGTTTGCCCTGCTCCATCTCCAGCTGCAGCAGCGAGTTGAACGGCAGGCCGGAAGGCTCTTTGCCGACGCGCCGCCAAATCTCAGGCTCCTGATAGCGCGTCAACGCCAGCGTCAGGCTCAGCACTTTGGAGATCGACTGAATGGAGAAGCGCTCCGCGGCGTCGCCGGCCTGGAACAGTTCGCCGTCCACCGTGCAGACGGCGATCGCCAGCCGATCGGCGGGCACTTCCGCCAACGCCGGGATGTAGTCGGCCACTTTCCCCTGGCCAATCAGCGGGCGTACCTGTTGCAGGATCTCCTCCAGCAACGCGTTATCCAATGTTGTTACCACCGCGGTCACACTCCGGGCAAAACAAAGGCGCCGTTAAGGCACCTGAGATCAATAAAACGGCGCGGCGCGAAGCCGCGCTCATCGGGCAAGCGCGATCAATCCCACCAGATATCGAACAGATCGCTGACCTTAACGTCAGTCAGTTTGCGCGCTTCCAGCCAGTTTTTCACCAGCTCGCGCTGTTCGTCGGTGCAGTGGCCGATCTTCTGCAGGCAGATCAGACCTTCCCACTGCAGGTAGCCGCTGCCGTCAAACGCCAGGCCGTTCGGCTCGATCACTTCATCGATGAAGGTATCCAGCGTGCTGTCGATGTCTTCCACCGACGTGCCTTCGGCGAAGCGCCAGGCTACGGAGAAACCCAGCTCCTGAAATTCTTCAATGTGTAGCTTTTTACGTAAACGACGACTGCGGTTCTTAGCCATTATTCTTTCCTCTCAAACATCAAGTCCCAAACGCCATGTCCCAGGCGCTGGCCGCGTAATTCAAATTTCGTCAGTGGGCGCGAATCCGGACGCGGCACGTAATCATTATCGCTGGAAAGATTACGGTAGCCTGCGACCCCGTTCATAACCTCTAACATATGTTCCGCATAAGGTTGCCAATCGGTGGCCATGTGGAAGACGCCGCCGGTCTTCAGCTTGCGCAGCACCAGTTCGACAAACGGCGTTTGCACGATGCGGCGCTTGTTGTGACGCGCCTTGTGCCACGGATCGGGGAAGAACAGCTGCACCATGTCCAGCGAGCCGTCCGGGATCATGTTTTCCAGCACCTCAACCGCGTCGTGGCACATCACGCGCAGGTTGCTCAGCTTCGCCTCGTGGGCGTCGGCCAGGCAGGCGCCCACGCCCGGCGAGTGCACTTCGATCCCTAAAAAGTTCTGCTGCGGGTTGTTGCCCGCCATGGTCACCAGCGAGGCGCCCATGCCAAAACCGATCTCCAGCACCGTCGGCGCGTCGCGGCCGAACAGCGCGGCGAGATTGACAGCGTCAGCCTGATACTCCACGCCCATCACCGGCCAATAGTTCTCCAGCGCGTGCTGCTGGCCTTTGGTCAGCCGCCCCTGGCGGCGGACAAAACTGCGGATACGGCGCATCGCGCGGCCGTTCTCATCAAATTCCGGGGAGATGACGTCATTAATCATAGTGCTTTCTGTCTGTTTGGCTGCCAATTAGGGAAACGCGCATTATGCAAAGATACATTGGTTTAGCAAGTGTTCATCTTCTGTACCCGCCGTGCGGCGTCGGAAAGTTCCGGTTTACAGCACCATGACTCTATGCTGCAATCTCGCTTCATTTTCTGCCGGATAACGACGCTGCTCATGATGCAAGCACAACAATTCGCACAGGTGGTGCTTGACTGGTATCAGCGCTACGGCCGCAAGACCCTGCCGTGGCAGCTGGAAAAAACCGCCTATCAAGTATGGCTCTCCGAGGTGATGTTGCAACAGACCCAGGTTGCCACCGTCATTCCTTATTTTCAGCGTTTTATGGCCCGTTTTCCCAACGTGCGCGCGCTGGCGGAGGCCCCGCTCGACGAAGTGCTGCATCTGTGGACCGGGCTCGGCTATTACGCCCGCGCCCGCAACCTGCACAAGGCGGCGCAGACCATTGTCGCACAGCACGGCGGCGAGTTCCCGACAACCTTCGCAGAAATCGCCGATTTACCGGGCGTCGGCCGCTCCACCGCCGGCGCGGTGCTGTCGTTGGCGCTGGGCCAACACTATCCGATCCTCGACGGCAACGTGAAGCGCGTGCTGGCCCGCTGCTACGCGGTGGAAGGCTGGCCTGGCAAGAAAGAGGTCGAAAACCGGCTGTGGAAAATCAGCGAAGAGGTCACCCCGGCGCAGGGCGTCGGCCAGTTCAACCAGGCGATGATGGATCTGGGCGCCATGGTCTGCACCCGCTCCAAGCCCAAGTGTGAACTCTGCCCGCTCAACGTCGGCTGCCTGTCTTACGCCAACCACAGCTGGGCCAACTACCCCGGCAAAAAACCCAAGCAGACCCTGCCGGAAAAAACCGCCTACTTCTTATTGCTGCAGCACGGCGACCGCGTGTGGCTGGAACAGCGCCCGGCGGTGGGGCTGTGGGGCGGCCTGTTCTGCTTCCCGCAGTTCAGCGCGCGCGTGGATTTGGAACTCTGGCTGCAGCAGCGCGGTCTGAAAGGCAAGCGCCTGGAACAGCTGACCGCGTTTCGCCACACGTTCAGCCATTTCCATCTCGATATCGTGCCGATGTGGCTGTCGCTCGACTCGGCGGGCAGCGGCATGGATGAGGGCGCAGGTCTCTGGTATAACTTAGCGCAGCCGCCGTCGGTCGGGCTGGCAGCGCCGGTAGATCGCCTGTTGCAACAGCTGGCGAAACAGCCCCCGATCCAACAAAACTTATATGGCGATAGCGCCATCGATGAGGAATTAGCATGAGCCGCACCATTTTTTGTACTTTCCTGCAGCGCGACGCCGAAGGCCAGGACTTCCAGCTTTATCCCGGCGACGTCGGCAAGCGCATCTACAACGAGATCTCCAAGGAAGCCTGGGGCGAGTGGATGAAGAAGCAGACCATGCTGATCAACGAGAAGAAGCTGAACATGATGAACGTGGACGACCGCAAACTGCTGGAAGAGGAAATGATCAAGTTCCTGTTCGAAGGGCACGACGTGCACATCGAAGGCTATACGCCGCCGAGCGAATAACGCTGTTGGGGCCAGGCGCTGGCCCGCTTCAATCCTCCTATACTTCTTCCAAACGGCTTTAAGATGAAGAAAATTTTAGCTTTGCTCGTAATAGCGCCTTTGCTGATCTCCTGTTCCGGCAAAAAAAGTGAAGATATCAACGAAGCCTGGATCAAAGATACCAACGGCTTCGACATTCTGATGGGCCAATTCGCCCACAACATCGAGAACATCTGGGGTCTGAACGAAGTTCTGATCGCCGGGCCGAAAGACTACGTCAAATATACCGACCAATACCAAACCCGCAGCCACATCAACTTCGACACCGGCGCCATTACCATCGAGACCATCGCCACCACCGACCCGGCCGCGCACCTGCGCCAGGCGATCATCAGCACGCTGCTGATGGGTGACGATCCGGGGTCCATCGACCTCTATTCCGACGCCAACGATATCCAGATCAGCAAAGAGCCGTTCCTGTACGGCCAGGTGCTGGATAACAAGGGCGCGCCGATCCGCTGGGAATGGCGCGCGGCGCACTTCGCCGATTACCTGCTGCAGACCAAGCTGCAAAAGCGCACCTCCGGCCTGCACGTGATCTACTCGGTCACCATCCAACTGGTGCCGAACCACCTGGACAAACGTGCGCACAAATACCTGCCGATGGTGCGCAAGGCATCGGAAAAATACGGCGTGGACGAATCGCTGATCCTGGCTATCATGCAGACCGAATCGAGCTTCAACCCGTATGCGGTGAGCGGTTCGGACGCGCTGGGCCTGATGCAGGTGGTACAGCACACCGCCGGTAAGGATGTGTTCCAGATGCGCGGCAAATGGGGCACCCCGAGCCGCAGCTACCTGTTCGATCCGGAAAATAACATCGACACCGGCACCGCCTATCTGGCTATCCTGCAGAACAACTACCTGGGCGGCATTCAGAACCCGACCTCGCGCCGCTATGCGGTGATCACCGCCTACAACGGCGGTGCAGGCAGCGTGCTGCGGGTGTTCTCCAGCGACAGAACGCGCGCGGTGGGCATCATCAACGGCATGCAGCCGGGCGACGTGTACCAAACGCTGACCACCAAGCATCCGGCCGCCGAGTCACGCCGGTATCTGGTGAAAGTGAATACCGCGCAGAAGAGTTACCGCAGAAAGTAACGCGTTTCGCGTGGATAAATGATAAGGGCCGGTGCGAACCGGCCCTTTTTCTATGGCTTGATCATATAGCCGAAGATGCGCTTCCAGCCGTGATCTTTTTTCTCGATGTAGACCCCCTGCAGCTCCGGCGAGAAGCCCGGCAGGCGGTTGATGCCCTCTTCCAGCGCCAGGAAATAGCGCTGCACCGCGCCGCCCCACACTTCGCCCGGCACCACGCACAGCACGCCCGGCGGGTACGGCAAGGCCCCTTCCGCCGCGATGCGCCCTTCCGCCTGGCCGATCGGCACCAGCTCGACGTTATCGCGGATAAACTCCACGTTGGCGTCCTGCGGGTTCATCACTACCGGCGGAAAATGATCCTGGCGGAACATCTCCTTTTGCAGCTGTTTGACGTCGAAGCTGACGTATAGATCGTGCATCTCCTGGCACAGCCGGCGAATGCTGTAACCACGGTAGCGTTGCTCGTTCTTGCGGTACACCGTCGGCAGCACCACGCTCAGCGGCGCGTCCTCTGCAACATAGCGCTCGAACTGCGCCAGCATCGCCACCAGGTGCTCCATCTTGGCCGGGTTTTCTGCCGGGGTCAGCAGGAACAGGATCGAGTTGAGATCGCACTTCTCCGGCACGATGCCGTTCTCGCGCAGGAAGTTGGCCAGAATGGTGGCCGGCACGCCAAACTCGGTGTATTGGCCGGTCGCGGCGTCGATGCCCGGCGTGGTCAGCAACAGCTTGCACGGATCCACCAAATACTGATCCTGGGCATAGCCTTCGAAGCCGTGCCACGTTTCCCCCGGCACGAAGGTGAAGAAGCGCGCGTCGTTGGCAATAAGGTCAGTATCGTGATCCTGCCAGTCTTTGCCCGCCACCTGCAGCGGAATAAACGGCTTCAGCTGCGAACAGCGCGTGAGCAGCTGTTTGCGGGTCTCGATGCCCAGTTTGACGCAATCCATCCACATGCGGCGCCCGGCGGGGCCGGCGTGCATCTTGGCGTTGACGTCCAGCGCGGCGAACAGCGGATAGAACGGGCTGGTCGACGCATGCAGCATGAACGCGTTGTTCAGGTGCTTGTGGTTGCAGTGGCGCTTTTGCCCTTTGATATGATCGTCTTTCTTGTGGATCTGCGAGGTCTGCGAGAACCCCGCCTGCTGTTTATGCACCGACTGGGTGACGAAAATGCCTGGATCGTGCTCGTCCAGCTCCAGCAGCAGCGGCGAGCACTCTTTCAGCATCGGAATAAAGCCTTCGTAGCCCACCCAGGCGGAGTCGAACAGGATGTAGTCACACAGATGGCCGATGGTGTCGATCACCTGGCGAGCGTTGTAAATCGTGCCGTCGTAGGTGCCGAGCTGAATGATCGCCAGCCGGAACGGCCGCGCCGCCGCGGCCTTCTCCGGCGCCACTTCGCGGATCTGCTCACGCAGGTAACGTTCGTCGAAGCAGTGCGCATCGATGCCGCCGATAAAGCCGAACGGGTTGCGGGCGGTTTCCAGGTAGACCGGTGTGGCGCCGGCCTGGATCAGCGCCCCGTGGTGGTTGGATTTGTGGTTGTTGCGATCGAACAGCACCAGATCGCCACGGGTCAGCAGCGCATTGGTCACCACCTTATTGGCCGCCGAGGTGCCGTTGAGCACGAAGTAGGTTTTATCGGCGTTGAACACCCGCGCCGCGTGCTTTTGCGCATCCTTGGCCGAGCCTTCGTGGATCAGCAGATCGCCCAGCTTGACATCGGCGTTGCACATATCGGAACGGAACAGGGTTTCACCGTAGAAATCGAAGAACTGCCGGCCGGCCGGGTGTTTGCGGAAGAACTCGCCGCCCTGATGCCCTGGGCAGGCGAAGGTCGAGTTTTCCATCTCGACGTAGGTCTTCAGCGTTTTGAAGAACGGCGGCAGCAGCGCCTGCTCGTAGGCGTCGGCGGCGGCCTCCAGCTGCGCCATGTAGAACGGCTTGCTGGCGCCGGCCAGCAGCGCGAAAACCCCACTGACAAACGGCAGATAGTCCGGCGAGAGATGCTCGTCCCCTTCCACCGCCACGAAGGTCGGAATGTCGAACCCCGTCGCCTGCAAGCGCGCCAGAATGCCGGCGTTCACGTCGGCGACCGACACCACCGCCGCCGCCACGTCGGTGTAGTCCGTCTGCTCTACGCGCACGATCTGGCGCAGCGTCTCAATGGTGGCGACCAGGCTGGCGCTGGTCGCGATTTTCAATTCTTTCATCATGCTGACTCTCAAACGGTGAAGGATGAGGGTGTGCCACCGGCACGGTAATGAGATAACGCGGTTATCCCGGTAAAGCGATACCCCGGCACGGCAGCATAAGCGGCGTGCGTGACCGGCTCATGATCGGGGATCATCAGGCGGCTATCGGGGGAACTGGTCTTGGCAGCGTCCGACAGGCATCAGTAAAATCAGGGCCGCAGCGCTGGCTTTACGCATGCCTAACAGCGAGCATCAGGCGGCTTTACCGCATGGCCGGCAGGCGTATTCGGGCGGATGACGTGCGAAGGAAACAACGGCGGAACGGTGGCGGCGTAAGATGTCTGGTGCGCAGCAGCGCTTGAGCAACAAAACCAGTCATGCCAATAACCCTCTGGCTTATAAGAAGCGGGAACACCGTCAGGGAACGGAGAGTGCTAAAATTTGCGCAATGATTGCATGATTCGTTGCGGGGTTCAAGCAAGAATCGCCTTGATTTAATGCGCATCAACTGAACAGCAATGCATTGTTATTTAAACAAAAATATATAAAAACCCATCTAAATACCGGTATAAATACACGTTTTATATGCATATTTATTGAGTGACGATACCCTCCCATCCCCCACTCCGCCGGGTTCGCTGCCTGAAAATAGAGCAACCGATCGGCTTTGTGACAGAAAGCGATTGACGCCATCCGGCCAATACGGTTTAATGCGCCCCGTTGCCCGGATAGCTCAGTCGGTAGAGCAGGGGATTGAAAATCCCCGTGTCCTTGGTTCGATTCCGAGTCCGGGCACCATATTTAGAGAACCCAGCCTATGGCTGGGTTTTTGCTTTTCAGGGACAGGACTCTCCATCGAACTGCGTTCGATTATTCGGCCTGAGGCCTCACCCTACGGGCCAGCGCTAAAGCGCTGTTCAATCCGGCGCATGCGCCGGTTGTCCGAGTCCGGGCACCATATTTAGAGAACCCAGCCTATGGCTGGGTTTTTGCTTTTCAGGGACAGGACTCTCCATCGGACTGCGTTCGATTATTCGGCCTGAGGCCTCACCCTACGGGCCAGCGCTGAAGCGCCACCGCATCATCCGATAGGTGTGCAACTCCGCATTACAGCTGGACTCTCTCGAAAGCCCCCCAATTCCCGACTATCCGGACGTCAAACGAGCACGCTCACATTCCGTGTTTATTGTGTGTTTTTATTGTCGAGCGGTGATGGGATACAGTTACGAATCAATAGCCATATCACTTTGTTAAATAACAACATATTAGGAAAAAATTAGGAACATTCCGAATAAAAACGACATTGCTGTTAATTCATTCATATAAGGCTATGCTGAATTTTACCCATTGATAAGACATTTTTAACCTATTCCGCTGCCAACGCGAAATAATGGAGGATCCGACGACAATGGCAATTGATATGTATATGAAAGTTGAAGGAATGACAGGCGAGTCCCAAGACAGCAATCATAAGGGATGGACCGACGTACTTTCGTTTAACTGGGGCGCTTCACAGCCAGGAAATATGGCTGTCGGCGGTGGTGGCGGCTCCGGAAAAGTGAATTATCAAGACCTCCGTATTCAAGCGCTTATCGACAAATCTACGCCCGCCATTCTCAAATATTGTTCCAGTGGAAAACATGTCGCGAAAATAGAGCTTTCCGTATGCAAAGCGGGCGGCAACCAGGTGGAGTATTCCAAAATCGTTCTCGAAGACGTGCTGGTGACACAAACCGATTTTAATGGTGTAGGTCAAAATGATGCGATCGTGGTTGATTACGCCTTCCAGGCGTCAAAAGTCACCATGAGTTACTGGGAACAAGGCAGCAGCGGCACTAAAGGCGCGGAAAGCAAATCTGGTTGGGATATCAAGCAGAATAAAGAGAGCTGAGCGCATTCGGGCACCTAACAATACGTTAATGATCGGGTGATAAAATCATGGCAATGGATATGTTCTTAAAAGTTGAAGGCATTAATGGTGAATCGAAAAATGCGAATCACAAGCAATGGATCGATGTCTTCTCCTTTAACTGGGGCGCGCGGCAGCCTGGCAATATGGCCGTTGGCGGCGGCGGCGGTGCAGGTAAAGTGAACTTTCGCGATCTGACCGTACAGGCTCTGATAGATAAAGCGACACCTGCCTTATTGAAATACTGCTCGGCGGGTAAACATCTCGCCAAGGTACAGTTGTCTCTTTGCAAAGTCGGTGGGCAGGAAGTGGAGTATACCCGCATTACCTTGGAAGATGTATTGGTGACTCATACCGACTTCATCGGTGTCGAGCACGGTTCCACGCTAGGCATTGAATACTCTTTTCAGGCCGGTAAAGTGTCGATGGAATACTGGGAGCAAGCGAAGCAAGGCAGTAAAGGGGCTTCGGTGCAGATGGGCTGGGACATTAAGCAAAATAAAGAAAGCTAATCACATTACGGTGCATATCGTAATGACGGGGGCATTATGGCATTTCCTAAGTCACATGAAATTTTAGCTCTGACATCGCAACACGAATCGAATAATCGGGTGTCAGCCAACTTTTTGACCTGTGAGATTTTGAATGAGGCGCTGATCCTCGTCAGGTCTCTGTCACCAGAAGAAGTCTTTCGATTGACAAAAACAGAGACCGGCCAGATCGCGTTTACGCTGGGTGAACTCAAAGATGAAAACAACCGCCGGTTGACAGCCAATAATATTGAGTCAGGACAACGACCAGGCGGCAGAATTAATCACCTGGATAACCGAATTAATGTCTCTTTTCCCGGAACCTCATGGCAAATGGGAGCCCGTGTTCAGCATTTTGAGAATATCGCGTCGAGCACCGTAGGCGGGGCCGGACTGGTTTTGATCGCGGGATTATGGACGGGAGCAGGTTCTGGCGTTGGCAGCATTTTAGGCAGAAATGCCGCCCAGCTCGCTGTAGTGACAGGCACTTATTTAGGTAAACGCTTCGTGACCAATAAAACCATGGTCGTGAATCAGATGGCGGCGCATATCAAAAACCTTGCCGATATGTTTAACTCTACCCACAATGCCTTTAATGATTTCAAGTTTGAAAGCGCAGCCAAACGCGCACAATACAGCCCCGATCCTCAGGCAGAGCACCCTATTACTTTTGAACAAAAAGTCACGGATAACAATGCAGTTCCTGCCAACTATACCGATGCCATTCAGGCCATCGTGCGCCGTTTTATAACGGGAACCTACCAACGTGTCGATATCGTCGGCCAGGGCGATATGTTTATAAAAGTCTTTTTCAGCGATGGAGAACTGGACATTTCGCAAGCCCAGTATGATTACCTCAGCAATTTGAAGCTCCCGTGACTGATCAATCTGGCAGGTCTTCACGCTTGTGGCGCAACGGTTGTTCATTCTGCCCAAGGTGCAAAAATACCCCGGGCTGACCAAGCGATTTTTATTGTCGGTGAGAATGGCCAATGACGATGACAAGCCAGATTGCCGGATCGGATTCAATCGTTCGCCACCGCGGCCAGGTTTTTCACACTCGGCTCGAGCAAGCGCCCTCTCCGGCCAGCTTTTGTCCGGCATTAATTAAACGAACCCTAAACCTGATAGGTAACGCGAGCCATCCGCACCCACAGGGTGATGTAACTCGGGGTAAAATCTTACCGTTCGGGGCGGCAATAAGAGGAGATAAAGGCACAGAACTATGCGGAGCACCTTAGTGAACGAATGTGATACGTCGCAACGAATAACACATTGAATTAAATGATAAAAAACAATTCATAACGCGCAGATTTCATAATTTCACTTCCGATTTCATCTTTGCAAAAAGCGCCCTGCTTCTAATATCACGTTATTTCACCTTCCCAGAGCCTATTTTAGGGCTATTCTATGCGACGAATACCTGATCCTGGCAATGCAATGGCATATACACCAGAAAAGCAGATAAGAACTCACACGGTGGGCATCTTCCATGACGCCCGTTTTCATGGCGCGAGAAATCAGGCATGTCAGATTTTTACTTAGGACTACTCATTAAAAACACACGAAAAATTTTATAGGTATTTTTCATGGAAAGAAATACGCCCGTAGCCTTTACCTGATGTGCTATCGAATTCTAAACGGGCATTTAAAAATGCGGTATTTTAGGCCCGCACACCTTTAAATTACATTTAATTAACGAAGCCTACTTATAAGAAAAAGGCAGCCTGGTTGCTATAAGCCACCCTATCTGCAGCCGTATTTCTGGGTATTATTCTCATTATACTGGAGCTTATTAATGAATCAGCGTTTGGATATCATCGGTATTGGCCTTGGCCCGTCGAATCTTAGCCTGGCGGCCTTAGGAAGTGAAATAGAGGGGTTTACAGGGCAATTTCTTGAACGCAAACCCCATTTCTCCTGGCACCCAGGGATGATCCTGGCAGATTGCAGCATGCAGACCAACTTTTTAAAAGATCTGGTGAGCGCGGTTGCCCCAACCAATCGCTACAGCTTTCTCAACTATCTGGTAAAAAACAGAAAGTTCTACCGCTTCCTGACAACGGAACAGCGCACCGCATCGCGTGAAGAGTTCGCCGATTACCTCACCTGGGCCGCCGGCGGAATGGGATCGTTGACCTTCAATCAAGACGTTCAGCGGGTCGAATTTGACGATCGGCAGCGCCAGTTCGTGGTGACCACCTCGAATAAGGTCTTCCACGCCAAACACGTCAGCATAGGTATAGGCAAGAAAATAAAGTTGCCGGATTGTGTGACGGCACAAAGCGATCGCTGTTTCCACGCCAGCGAAATGATGCTGCGCAATCCCGATTTGACCGGCAAACGCGTGGCGATCGTCGGCGGCGGCCAGAGCGGCGCAGACCTGTTCCTGAATATTTTTAAAGGGGAATGGGGGCAGCCGGAGCAGCTCGACTGGATATCGCGCCGCAACAATTACAACGCGCTCGATGAAGCGGCCTTTGCCAACGAATACTTCACGCCCGATTACGTCGAGAGCTTTTACTCGCTGGATAGCGCGGCCAAGCGGCATATGCTGGCCGAACAGAAGATGACCTCAGACGGCATCACCAGTGAGTCGCTGTTGGCGATTTATCGCGCCATGTACCACCGCTTCGATGTCCTGCGCGAGAAATTATGGGTGCGCCTGCTGCCCAGCCGTTCGCTGACGGCCGTGAAACACACGCTGGATAACGCCTACCAACTCGAAACGCGTCATCATCTCGATCACGGCGAAGAAGCCTTCAAGGCGGACGTGGTGATCTTCGCCACCGGTTACCAATCGGCGACGCCAGAGTTCCTTGAGCCTTTGGCCCACCGTTTGCTGACCACTGCGGATGGCGAATACCGCATCGCCCCAGACTTTACCTTTGAGTGGGAAGGCCCGGCAGAGAACTGCTTATTCGCCATGAACGCCAGCATGCACAACCACGGCATTGCCGATCCGCAGTTGAGCCTGATGGCATGGCGATCGGCCCGCATTCTTAATCGGGCGTTAGACCACAAGCCATTTGATCTGGGAACCACGCCGACGGCCATTCAATGGCGCAGTGAAAACGTGCCATACGCGTTTTAAATACAAGAACGTCTTAATCATTGTCACTACGCTTTGATGGAATTACGTATATGAAAAGACAAGTCATTAAATTTATTGTAAAGCAGCTGGCCGTATTGGCTCCCGAATTCAAGGCCAGATTGCTCTACAAAAAAGCATTTGGCAAACCGTTAAACTTGCAGGCGCCATCCACCTGGAATGAAAAGATCAATCACCTGAAGTTGAATGGTTATAGTCAAAATGCGTTGGTGAAGCAGTGTGCAGATAAATATGCGGTAAGACAGTACATCAAAGAAAAAGGGTGCGAAGAGATCCTTAATGAATTGTACTTTGCCTGTGACTCAGTAAACGATATTCCGTGGGACGCATTACCGGACAAGTTTGTGATCAAAGGAAATCACGGTTCCGGGTATAACCTGATTTGCCAGAATAAAAAATTGCTGAATATCACGAGCGCCAAAAAATTGATCGATGGCTGGATGAAAGACGATTATTGGAAAACCTATGTAGAACTCAACTACAAAGGGATACAAAAAAAGATCATTGGGGAGAAATATATCGAATCGGCCAATGGTCACGGGCCTGAAGACTATAAAATCTATTGTTTCCGCGGTGTGCCTTACTGCACGTTGCTGTGTGTCGGCAGAGATACCGGGTCGCCGAAATATTACTTCTTCGACAAAGATTTCAAGTTTCTGTGCTACAGCGATGACTGCCTGGCTTTGAGCCAGGAAGAAATAGACGCCTTCGTGAAGCCAGAAGGCTACGATGAGCTGTTTGAGTACGCCTCACGCTTGTCCGCGCCCTTCGAGTTTGTTCGCGTTGATTTCTACATCTCCAAAGGCCAGATCATTTTCGGCGAGCTGACCTTTACCCCTTCCGCCGGGCTGGATACGGATATCCTGGCGCCGACCGATGTTTTGCTTGGCGAGATGTTGACGTTGCAACAGCACTGATTTTCACCTGGCCCCACGATGAAGATCGGCCGCGCCTGAGGAGAAATACCGGCCGGTACGTTTGCCGCCCGCCAGTCGGTATTGCCTTGAAGGTTATCGGGCCGAGGCTCTCGCCTGTTCTGCTGCCGTGACGGCAACATCCCTAGCCTCCCGCCCTTGGCTGCCCGCAACCGACCCAGGGGCAATACCTCAACCAGGTTGCATAACCATTTGAAAAACAATGATATTGAGAGATTAATAAGAATCACTTACATATTTATAATAAAATGTTCTATATGTATAGGAAGCTATAATATAAGATACAGGAAAGTTTCCCTGGTGTTGTTGTGTGTCTTTGCCCTATTTTATAGGGCTTTTTTTGCCAAATATCGTTGATAACCGTGATTTTTTACCTGCCTTCGCTATTCCCCGCCCTATAGAAATCATAACCATTTCTAATTAATTGTAATCTCTCTTATTCCTGACTTATCAATAATAACAAGGGGTTGCTATTAACCCGGCAAAGTAACTGGTAGCCCTCTTCCGGGTTTTGGCCGCCTTTCGCGGCCGGAATGTCCGCCCTAAAGGTAGGTTTTTACCGGCCCCGCACGGATGCTACTATCAGCCTTTTTCGAGGATGTTGATCCGCATGTTCTTGTCCAACCGGCATTTTATCTCCGCGCTTCTGGCACTCGCCATCGGCCTTTGGCTGCCGGGCTCCGCGCTGGCCAGGCCCGATTTGGAACGCAAGATCGGCACTACCGTAGCCGATAGCGATTCTGCGGATTACCGTTTCAGCGATCTGCGCTTCACCTCCGCCGATGGCCAACGGCATTACCGCGTTCGCATCGCCCAGCCGCGTCGGGCGCCTGCGCCTGGCGGCTATCCAACGGTTTATTTCCTCGACGGCAATGCGGTACTGATGGAGTTAAACGCCGCCTTACTGGCCAAATTGGCCGCGGCGAAGCGGCCGCCGGTGCTGATAATGATCGGCTATGACAACGATCTGCGCATCGATGCCGCCGGCCGCGCCTACGACTATACGCTCCCTCTGCCGGCAGGCATGAAGAAACCGCCGCGGGCCAGCGGAGGCGCGGATGCGTTCCTGCAATTGATTGAAACTCGGATCAAACCGGCGATTGCCGCCAAACTGGCGGTCGATCCGCAGCGGCAAACGCTGTGGGGCCACTCCTATGGCGGGCTCTTCGTTCTGCACACGTTGTTCACCCATCCCACCACCTTCCAGCGCTACATCGCCGTAGAACCCTCGCTGTGGTGGGGCAACGGCATGATCTTGCAAGAAGCGCAGCAGATGACGGAACGACGTGCGGTGCCGGAGACGGAGACAAGGTTACAACTGTGGGTTGGCCTGGCGGAACGCGATCGCGCGACCCCGCCCGGCGTGAAGAGCCCCATTCTGCCGGCAGACGCGGTGCATTTGCTGGCCGAACAGCTGACGCAGCTCGGCGGTCTCACCGTCGGCTATCGGGAATGGCCCGCCTTGGGGCACGGCGCTATGCTGGGTGCGGCCATCGAGCCGGCGCTAAGCAGCGTCATCGCAGAGGACTGAGTCCGCGGATCAGAAGGTGTCGGCCACATTTTCATCTGCGGCGCATATCTTCTGCCAAGAAGAGTGTTTACTATCTGAGACAGGGAATGACGGCCGTGGGTGGGCGTGTCAAAAAACAAAGTGGCTCCCCCGTCGGCAAGTGAGCTTGCTCTATCCGGTGGAGCCATACAGTACTGCAGTTTTCCCGGTGGGGCCCTGGTGAGGCGCAAGTTAGGAAAAGATGGTGTAAGCAGGGCATTTCAGCGTTTTAATACCGCCTGTTTCACTATTTTCTTCTCCCTGTGACGCCTACTATAAGCGCCCGCTCACCGGGTGGAAAAGGGTGAAAACCACCCTTGAAATACATTAATGAAAGTGATATTAGAAGCGGTTGGGGCAAAAGCGCCTAGTTCAGTTTTGAATAATTAAATCAGGGAATTATATTAAAAATGAATATTAATATCACCGACAAACCCAACCCGCAGGATGAAGAGTTCGTTATCGACAGCCTTTGGGCGCACAATCACAAAACCCAGCCCGTAGACATTCACCCGCTGTTCCTGACCGTCACCGACGACAATCAGCAGATCGTCGGCGGCCTGGTCGCACGCACCTGGTGGGGCGGTCTGGAAGTGCAGTATCTGTGGGTTGGCGATCAATGCCGCAAATGCGGATACGGCCGCCAATTGATGGAGTTGGCCGAAGAAGAAGCCCGCAAGCGCGGTTGCCATATGGCCTATGTCGACACCTTCGATTTCCAGGCCAGAGGCTTCTACGAAAAACTGGGCTACCGGGTCTACGGCGAGCTGGGCGACTATGCACATCGCCACACCCGCCATTACCTGGCTAAAAGCCTGTAACGCGGCCTGAGCGGCACAGAGGTGGGTATGGGGTCATCGCATAAAAATAATGAATCTTATTTTAAGGGCCTCATCACCATGATGGAGCACCTGAGCGAACCCTGGGGCATCAAAGACCAACTGTCCCGCCACCTCTATATGAACCGCGCCGCTTATCTCTATACCAATACGCCGCTGAATTTCGACGTCGCCGGCAAATATGACCACGAGTTCCCCGCCGACTGGGCCGACTCCGCCGCCGACTTTATCGAACATGACAAGATGACCGAAGCGGCGCGCGATCGGGTCACTGTCATAGAAACGCACTACTGGTACGGCAAAGACAGCCTGACGCCGTTTATCAGCGAAAAGCTGCCGGTGTACAACGATGACAAACAGGTGATTGGCGTGATCTGGAACGCCAAGCCGATGAACAGCCTGTCGCCGCTGAAATACATCAATCAGCAAAAACCCAGCGTGTTGACCACCGAAGTCAATAACGAGCTGTTCACCCGAGCCGAACTCGATGTCATTTTTCTTATGCTGCAACGATTTACAGTGAAAGAGATCGCCAAAATCTATAACGTCAGCAATAAGACCATCGAAAACCGCATTTATAACATTTACCAGAAGGCCAACGTGCATACTCAGCAGCAATTTGAAGAGTACTGCAAATACGCCAACCTGGATAACTACATTCCCGATCGCCTGATAACCAAAGGCATTCAGTTTATTTGAACCGCAAGGAAGATCTCACCGTGATAAAGATCGAAGATTATCCGCTCACCCGGGTGCCGCAGGATAAACGAGTTTCGTTTTTAAGCGTGGCCATCGTGCATATGGGCATGCTGACCGCGCTGGACCAGTTCATGCTCGGCGCCGTGCTCGGCAACTCCATGACGCTGATTGACGCCTTCACCGCCATTTTCGTCGGCAGCCTGATCTTCGGCGTGGTGACCTACGGCCTGGGGCTGGCGGGCATGCGCGAAGGCATTTCCGGCAGCCTGCTGGCGCGCTGGTGCGGCTTCGGCCGTCTGGGTTCGGTGCTGATCGGCGTAGTGGTGGCCGTCAGCCTGCTGGGTTGGTTCGGCATTCAGAACGCCATTTTCGCCAAGTCGCTCGACTTCGCGCTCGGCAACAAGCTGGGCTTCGGCCTGGCCGCCGGGCTCTCGGGCACGCTGTTGACCATCCTGGTGGCATTCGGCTTCAAGGCACTGCGCATCGCCGCCCGTATCGCGGTACCGATGTTTATCATGCTGGTGGCCTTTATTTCGGTGACCGCGCTTTCCGGCCATAACCTGCAGGAGATCATCCAGCTGGCGCCGCCGGGTGAACCGCTGACCATCAGCGCCGGCATCACCATCGTCGTTGGCGGCGCCATCGTGGCCAGCCTGATGACCCCCGATCTGACCCGTTACTCCAAAAACGGCAAGCATGTGCTCGGCGTCACGCTCTTCACCATCATCGCCGGCGAGTTCGTGGTGAACGGCCTGGCGATCCTGGTAGCCAAAACCCTGGGCACTGCGGATGTGGTCACCATCATGTCGCAAGCGGCCGGCGGCGCCGGTTTGCTGGTGGTGGTGTTCTCCACCCTGCGCGTCAACGATCTCAACCTTTACTCTTCTTCGCTGGGCATCGTCAACGCGGTAGAAGGCATCACCGGCAAAAAGCTGAAGTACACCTACACCACGTTGGTGATCGGTATTCTGGGCACCACGCTGTCGGTACTGGGCATTCTTGACCGCTTTGTCGACTTCCTGACGGTGCTTGGCGTGGTCTTCCCGCCGATTATCGGCATCATGCTGGTGGACTATTATCTGCTGCGCAGCCACCGCAAGATCCTGGACGAGAGCCGCCGTACCGGCCAGTTGCCGAGCGAAACGCCAACCATCGGCTGGGCGGCGATCGTCGCCAGCATCGCCGGCGGCGTCGTTGGCCTGGCGACCGAATGGGGCGTGCCGACCATCAATTCCCTGGTAGCCGCCAGCCTGCTGTATTGGGTGCTTAAACTGGCCTTCCGCCGGGCGCAACAACCGCTGGCCTCGCAGAAGTCGCTCTGATTTTCGCGCACGCGTTAATGCACTCCTCCGGTGACGGGGGAGTGTTTGACGCTAGAGAAGGGGAGATTCAGTGCAAAAGGAGGGGCCGATCGCGCAGACAAACGGCCGTGGTAGTTAGGGTCCCTGGTGTCGGTAGCAAGCTATCCATTATGCTCAGAGCGTGGCAACGCCCCCCTCTGGGCTTTTTATTATAAAAATTGTTGGCTTCCGTGTTTTTATCATAAAGAAAAACTTCAGCTTGCATGAACAGTAGCCCATGAAATCGGCTTTGGTCAACATAAAAGTAAACATAAAACCGGCTTTTGTGTTCACTTTTCCATAAGCAAAACCTAATCAATTGATTTACACGGCTTTATCTTTCGTGCAGAGAAGGCAAGCCTACCCGCTGATATCACTGCGCTAAACGGCTGACGAGAAACAATAATTACCGCCAATAATCAGCCTGTTACCTACTCCTCAGCGCCTTTTTATCTGGACAACGCCAATGCGTAGGATATAGTGAAGCCTGCGTAATGTTTGTAAGGACAGCCAATGAAAACCACCAACGCACAGCGCAAAATCAACATCATTAAAAATATTGAATATCTGATGCGTACACGCGGTGAAACCAAGGCTTCCTTTTCCAATCGCAGCGGCCTGACGCGCACGACTCTCTACAAAATTCTTGACGGAAGAGTGAACAACGTTCAGCAATCCACCGTGAATCGGATCTCCGATTTCTTCGGTGTCTCCTGTGAAGAGATCGAAGATTACGATCTGGAAAAGCTGGAGCTGCTCAACGAAACGCTGTCCACCGAAGGCAACAAGAACCCTTCCGCCATTCCGGTGATCCCGCAGTCGCGCTATCTGGCCGTCTCGCAGCGCAAGATCGGGCAACTGGTCACCGAGTTTCCTCTGACTTATTTCTTCGGCGATGAGTCGAACATGTTGGCAATGAAAATAGAGACCGAAATTAAAGGGTCATTTATTCCCGGCGAAGTCATCATCATCAAACGACCGCCGGTACTGATTTGCGATTCGCCTTTGCTGTATCACTCGGGAAAAAGTGGCTTCTTTGTGGTTGACGACAAAGACAGCGAAAGCATGGACAAACGCCCTCAGGACACCGTGCAATTCCTGGGTTACATCGTTGGAGAAAGGTTATAAATGGAATCGAATCAGAAGTTCAAGCTGTTGGGCTTCACCCGGCATGGCACCATCGCGGCCAATGTCATGGTCTTGGCCACCGGCAAAACCATTACCATGGGGCTAAATGAGCTGGCCGATAGCGAAATATCAGAAGATCTGAGCCGGCACGAGCTGCAGGCGCTGTACCGCAAACTCTATGGCGACAACCAACAAAAAACCGCCTACGAGCTCAGCGATCGCCACGAACGCTCCTGGTACGCCTACCTGATTATTACCGTGGCGCTCAGCGTGATTTATATTTTCTCAACGCTGTGCGGCGTCAAACCGATCCAAATCCCGGTGCTGAATCTCATCACGCCGCCGGCGATCTTCATTTACCCGCTCACGTTCATTCTGGTGGATATCCTCAACGAATTCTATGGCTTACGGCTGGCAAGGCGCACCATCATCATCTCGTTTATCGCCAACCTGACCTTCGTCCTGGGAGTTTGGGTAACGACGCTGGTGCCAAGCATTCCGCAGTGGGAGTACAGCGAGACCTACAACGGCATCGTGCACAGCATCATGGCGGTGCTGGTGGCCTCGTCGGCGGCCTATCTGATCTCCGAGAACGTCAACTCCTACCTGCTCTGCAAAATCAAAGAGTTGACCAACTCCCGCTACCTGTTTGTGCGCGTGATCACCAGCACCGTAGTGGCGTCGGCCATCGACAGCGTGGTGTTCTGTACGCTGGCGTTCTACAACGTGCTGAGCTGGGACATCATCAAAACCATGATCCTGTCGCAGTTCCTGATCAAGGTGGTTTACGCCCTGCTGGGCGTCGGGCCGATCTACGCCACCCGCAGTCTGTTTAACCGCTACATCAATACCGAACAAGCAAAAGGCAATGAATATGCATATCCAAAAGCAAGATAAAATCACCCATCTTGGCGCCAATTCCGATTATCCGGATCAATATGCTCCCGCATTGCTCGAAGCCTTGCCGCGTGCGCGCGGCCGCGATCTGATCGGCGTGGACGAGCGGCAGCTGCCGTTCAGCGGCTTTGATCTGTGGACCGCCTTCGAGCTGTCCTGGCTCAACGCCAAGGGCAAGCCGGTGGTGGGCATCGGCGAATTTACCTTCCCGCACTCGTCGTCGAACCTGATCGAATCCAAGTCGTTCAAGCTGTATCTCAACAGCTTCAACCAAACGCGCTTCGACAGCGTGGAACAGGTGAGCGCCGCCATGCAGCAAGATCTGTCGCAGGCGGCCAACGGCCAGGTCACCGTCAAGCTCTATCCGGGGCTGGAAGGTTACTTGGCGCAGATCGATAGCCTGCCGGGCATCAATATCGACGATCTGGATATCGCGATCGACGACTTCGCCTTCAAACCGGAATACCTGAGCGGCGCGGCCGAGAGAGGGGAACCGGTGTCGGAGACGCTGTCTTCCAATCTGCTGAAATCCAACTGCCTGGTCACCAACCAGCCGGACTGGGGCAGCGTGGTGATCCGCTATGAAGGCCGCAAAATCGATCGTGAAAGCCTGCTGCGCTACCTGATCTCCTTCCGCCAGCACAACGAATTCCACGAGCAGTGCGTCGAGCGCATTTTCAACGACATCAAGCAGAGCTGCCGCCCGGAAAAACTCAGCGTGTTCGCGCGCTACACCCGCCGCGGCGGCCTGGACATCAACCCCTTCCGCAGCGATTTCGAAACGGCGCCGGCGCTCGGCCGCCTGATCAGACAGTAAGCGTTATCCCCCAATGCTCCCGCCGGGGAGCATTGTTTCCCTCGCTTTCATCTCCCTGTTATTTTTCGCCATTATCGTCGTCAGCGGCTATCTTCAAAGCACACTGACGGAGATTAACGACGCATGCCTGACCTTTCACGCAGAGACATCCTGCGGGCTGCCGCCATCGGATCGGCTTTCTCGCTGTTGCCCGCCTCGATTCGCAAAGCGCTGGCCATTCCCGCCAATAACCGCACCGGCACCCTGCGCGGCGTCGAACACGTGGTGATCCTGATGCAGGAGAACCGCTCTTTCGACCACTACTTCGGCACCCTGCCGGGCGTGCGCGGCTTCAGCGATCGCTTTACCATCCCATTGCCCGGCGGCCGCCACGTCTGGCAGCAGCAGGGGGCCGAGCGGCTGGTGTTGCCCTACCACCTTGACAGCAAACGCGGCAACGCCCAGCGCGTCACCGGCACGCCGCACTCGTGGGTAGATGAGCAAGCCGCCTGGGATCACGGCCGCATGAGCGCCTGGCCCACCTACAAAACGCCGGCCTCAATGGGCTACTACCGTCAGCAGGAGCTGCCGTTCCAGTTCGCGCTGGCCAACGCCTTTACCCTGTGCGACGCCTATCACTGCGCTATTCACGCCGGCACCAACACCAACCGACTGTTCCACTGGACCGGCACCAACGGCCCGTCCGCCGCCGACGTGGCGGTGGTGGTCAACGAATGGGACAGCCCCGGCCCGGCGGAGATCGGCTACCAGTGGACAACCTATCCGGAACGGCTGGAGGCGAGCGGCGTCAGTTGGAAGGTGTACCAATTCCTGCCGGACAACTTTACCGACAACCCGCTGGCGGGTTTTCGTCAATACCGCGCCGCCAGCATTCAGGTGGGCAACCCGGCGCGGCCGCCGAAAGACTTCAACGCTTTCGTGCCCTATCGCGAGGCGCTCAACGAGGCCGCGCCGCTGTACAAAGGCAACGGCAACACCCTGCCGGCCGCCGACGGCAACGATCTGGATGCCATGCTGGCCGGATTCCGCTCCGACGTACAGCAGGGCAAACTGCCGCAGGTCAGCTGGATCATCGCGCCGGCGGCCTATTCGGAACACCCCGATCCCTCCAGCCCGGTGCAGGGCGGCTGGTTCACCCAAGAGATCCTCAACGCGCTGACCGACAACCCGGAGGTGTGGAGTAAAACCGTCCTGCTGGTCAACTACGACGAAAACGACGGCTTTTTTGACCATATGCCTTCGCCTTCCGCACCCTCGCTTCGCGAAGACGGCAGCTTCGCCGGTAAATCGACGGTGCCGTTCGACACCGAGATCTTCCAGCACGTGGCGCCGCCCGGTTCGCAGGATCAGCCGCCGCCGGACGGCCGCATCTACGGCCCCGGCCCACGGGTGCCGATGCTGGTGCTGTCGCCCTGGAGCCGCGGCGGCTGGGTCAATTCGCAGGTTTTCGATCACACCTCGGTGCTGCAATTCCTGGAAAAGCGCTTTCAGGTGCATGAACCCAACATCAGCGCCTGGCGCCGCGCGGTATGTGGCGATCTCACCTCGGCGTTCAACTTTGTCGATCCTAACGGCGAAGCGCTGCCGAGCCTGCCCGCCACCAATCGCCACGCCGCCGATGGCCTGCGCCAGCGCCAGGAACAGCTGCCGCAAGTGCCCCTGCCGCCCCCTACCCACCAGCGTTTGCCGCACCAACGCCGCCTGGCGCGCCCTTCCCGCGCGTTGCCCTACCAGCTGCACGTCGAGGCCGCCGTCGCAGCCGAGCAGCGTCGCGTGACGCTCAACCTGTTCAATACCGGCGAGCAGGGAGCGGTGTTTCACGTCTACGATCGCCGGGACCTCACGCAGATCCCGCGCCGCTATACCGTCGAGGCCGGCAAGGCGGTCAGCGATGACTGGCAGATGGAGGATGAGTACCATCTGTGGTTGCTCGGCCCCAACGGCTTTCATCGCGAGCTGCGCGGCGTCCTGAGCCGGCCGCAGCCGGAGGTGCGTCTGCGCCCGACGGGCCGCAGCCTGCTGCTGCTGCTGAATAATCCGGGCACCGAAGCGATAGCGGTCACCCTCGAACGCTGCCCTTACACGCAGCAAGGCCCGTGGCCTATCACGCTGCCTGCGGGCGGCAGCCACCAGCAAGCGTTTGACGCTCGCGCCAGCGGCGGTTGGTACGATTTTACGCTGCAAAGCCCGGGAGGTTGGCTGCGCCGCCTGGCGGGGCGGCTGGAGGATGGCGAACACAGCGTCAGCGACCCGCTGATGGGCCAGGGGTAACCGATCGGCATCAAGGGAGTTCAAAAAGCGAAAGGATATCGCTTATCATTGCGCTCTCGTTCTTCGCCGATTACCCAAGGATCTTCATGCCCGCTGTTCTTATCGCCAAAGCCGGCCGCTGGTTGGCCACCTGTGTATTGCTGTTGGCCGGCGCCGCTCAAGCTGCACCGATCGTCGTCACCGATGTCGCCGGCCGCCAGGTCACCCTGCCGCAACCGGCCAAACGCGTTATTCTGGCCGACGCTCGCGCGCTGCTGGCGCTGAATATTCTGCACCCGCAGCAGCCGCTGAAAAACATCATCGCCTGGGACAACTCGCTGAAGGTCAAAGCGCCGGATCTGGTTGAAGCCTACGCGAAAAAATTTCCGCAGGTCATGCAAATCCCTACCTTCGACAATCCCTACACCAGTGATTTCAGCGTGGAAAGCGCGGTGGTGCGCCAACCGGATCTGATCATTTTCGACATCGGCCTGCTGAGCAAATTGAAAGACAGCGGCGTACTGACCCAGCTGGAAAAAGTCGGCATCCCGGTGCTGATCATCGATTTTCGCCAGCAGCCGCTGACCAATACCGTCGCCAGCATGACGCTATTGGGTAAAGTGTTTGACGAGCAGCCCAACGCCGACGCCTTTATCCGTCTCTATCAGCAGCGCCTCGAACTGGTGCGGCAGCGGGTCGCCACGCTGAAGCCGGAGCAACGCCCCAGCGTCTTTATCGAGCGCAGCGCCGGCATCAAAGGCGAACAGTGCTGCAACACCTTCGGCAAGGGCAGCTTCGGGCAGTTCATCGATACCGCCGGCGGCAACAATATCGGCAGTAAGCTGTTTTCAGATATGGGCGGTGAAGTGAATGTCGAGCAGGTGATTAGCAGCAACCCGGATTTCTATCTGCTGACCGGCGCCGACTGGAGTCGCGGGCATCGCGGCACGCTGGCGGTGCCGCTGGGTTACACCACCGATATGGCCACCAGCCAAAAGAAACTGGCGCATCTGCTGGATCGCACCGGCATTAACGTGCTGAAAGCGGTGAAAGAAAAACGCGTGATGGCGATTTACCATCAATTTTACGACACGCCGCTCAACTTTATCGCCGTTGAGGCGATCGCCAAATTCCTGCACCCGGCGCTGTTTAAAGATATTGATCCGCAAGCGGATATCGAAATGGTGCACCAGAAATTCACCGCGCTGGATTACAGCGGCGTCTTCTGGCTTACACCGCAATAACCCCCGCCAGGGCCCGCCAGCCGGGCCCTGTTTCCCGCATTCATTATTTAGTTACCCGCTTAACTATCCCGTAACAATTCTATTTACTTGCCAATAATTATCATTAAGATTGTCTTTTCTAAAAAAACACATCCGGGTCTGAAACTCTTAAGGCATTATTATGTCATCTCTTTTTCGGCTTTCCCTGCTGACGGCTTCCATCGCCGTCGCGTTCCCTGTCCTTGCTACTGATAACTCATCTCAAAACGATACCGACACCGTGACCGTCGTCGGCAACTGGCTGGACAACCCTGATACCAGTTCGGTGCTGCTCAACCATCCGGGCGCGCGTTCCATCGTCACCCAGCAGCAGATGCACGAGCAAGGCGACCAGACCATCGCCGATAGCCTGCGCGGCGTGCCCGGCGTGCAGGTGCGCGACAGCAACGGCACCGGCGGCAGCGACATCTCGCTCAACGTCGGCGTGCGCGGCCTGACTTCGCGTCTTTCTCCACGCTCCACCATTCTGATGGACGGCGTCCCGCTGGCGGTCGCGCCTTACGGCCAGCCGCAGCTGTCGATGGCTCCGCTGTCTATCGGTAATCTGCAATCGGTGGACGTGGTGCGCGGCGGCGGCGCGGTGCGCTACGGGCCGCAGAACGTCGGCGGCGTGATCAATTTCGTTACCCGAGACATTCCCAAAACGTTTGGCGGCACCGCCGGCGTACAAACCCAGGGCGCCAGCCACGGCGGCCTGAAGACCCTGACCAGCGCCTCCGTGGGTGGCACCGCAGACAACGGCTTCGGCGCCGAGCTGCTCTACTCCGGCCTGCACGGCCAGGGCTACCGCGACAACAACGACAACACCGACATCGACGATTTCATGCTGAAAACGCGTTATGCGTTTACCGATCGCGACGAACTGTTGGCCAATTTCCACTACTACGACGCCAAAGCCGGCATGCCGGGCGGGCTGAGCACCGCGCAGTACGCGCAGAACCCGTTCCAGTCCACGCGGCCGTGGGACCAGTTCGAAGGCCGCCGCAAGGATATGTCGTTCAAGTACAAACATCAGGAAGACGACAAGCAGTTCGAAGTGTTGACCTACTTCACCGACAGCTACCGCGGCAGCAACATCGAATCGGAAGGCACCGGCAAAAACACGGGCCAGCGGCGCATGGTCTCCTATCCGCGTCACTATTCAACCTGGGCTATCGAACCTAGCTATTCGCAGGTCTTCCGCTTCTGGGATATGGCGCACGAGATCACCCTCGGTTACCGTTACCTGAATGAAACCATGGACGAAAAGGCGTCGCGTTCGGCCTGGTATAACCCGGCGAATATCGGCTCGACGCCGGATACTCCGGACTATTACCAGCACACCTCCGGCGGCACCGCGGCCAACGCGTTCTATATCGACGACACCATCAACGTCGGCAACTGGACGATCACGCCGGGCTTGCGTTATGAAAGCATCCGCACCCACGTGGACGATTCGTTCAACAACATCAGCCGCGAGAAAAGCTACAGCGAACCGCTGCCGTCCTTGAACGTGATGTACCACCTGTCCGATGCCTGGAAGCTGTTCGCCAACGCCAACACGTCGTTCGGCAGCATGCAGTATTTCCAACTGACCAAAGGCGGCAACGGCAACCAACCTGCGCCGGGGCTGACGGCGGAAAAAGCGCACACCTATGAATTCGGCACCCGCTACGATGATACCGTGGTCAAAGCCGAAGCCACGCTGTTCTACATCGACTTCGATAACCAGCTGCAGTACATCAGCAACGACGTGGGCTGGACCAATATGGGCGCCACCAAGCATAAAGGCATCGAGCTGGCGCTCAGCTACGATCTCAGCGAGCTGAACCGGGCACTCGACGGTGCCAGCGTCTACACCAGCTATACCTACACCAAAGCCAGCACCGACAAGGGCGACTTCGCCGGTAAAGATCTGCCGTTCTACTCGCGCCAGGTGTATACCGTCGGCACTCGCTACGCCACCGGCAGCTGGGTATGGAATCTGGACGGTTACGCGCAGTCCAAACAGCATTCGCCAGGCACCGGGCCGGAGTACGTCACGCAGGAAAGCGCCGATGGTCAGTTCGGCGATATCGCCGGTTACATGGTGTGGAATATGCGCGGGGAATATAATTTCGGGCCGCAGCTATCGAACCTGACGCTGGGCGCCGGGGTGAAAAACCTGTTCGATCAGCGCTACTTCACCCGCTCCAACGACAATAACTTCGGCAAGTACGTCGGCGAACCGCGCACCTTCTTCGTGCAGGGGTCGATCGCTTTCTGATACCGAGGCCCCGCCGGGGCCTCGGTATCACCGACAGTAAAGGCGAAACAGGCGCGCCAGGTGCGCGCCCATCGGCGTCAGGGTGGTGTCCTTGCGTTGGATAAGATAAAACGTCGCTTTCGGCAGACTTTCTTCCAGCTCGAGCGGCACCAAATGCTTGCCCAGAATCGGATCCGAAATCACGTCCACCGACAGAATGCTAACAAAATCGCTCTGCGCCACCAGGCTGGTACAAGCCATAAAGGTCTCGCAGGTCACGCTGATAGACGGCGCCATGCCCAAGTCCCCGAACAGATCGTGCAATAGCCGGTAATAGCTGCCTTTCGGTGTCGGCATGGTCCAGTCGCAGTGCTGCAGCTGTTTCAGCGAGGTCGCCCGCTCCATCGGATGCCCTTTGCGTACCACCACCCGATACTCTTTTTCCATCAGCCGTTCGTACTGCAGCTCGTTGTCGAGGCTGCTGGGGTAGTAGGTATTGACGGTAAAGTCCAGCTCGCCCTGGCGCAGTTCAGGGATCATCGACACCAGCTGCCCCTCGACGATGCGTACCTTCACGTTGGGATACTCACGATGAAACTGCGTGACCACCTGCGGCATCACGGTACGCGCAATGCTGCCACCAACGCCGATATTCACCGTGCCGCCCGCCAACCCCAACCGCTGTTGGATATCTTCCTGCGCCACCCGCAGCTCTTCAAGGATCAGGCTGGCATGCTGGAAAAAGTTATCGCCGCAGTCAGTCAATACCACACCCTGGCTACGGCGAATAAACAGCTTGGCGCCAAGCACCTCTTCCAGCTCCTGAATGGCCTTGGTCAGTGCAGGCTGGGAAAGGCGTGAGGTGCGGCTAGCGGCGCGGATGCTGCCTTGGCGGCTAACGTCCACAAATGCACGTAATTGGTGCAATTTTATCGAGGCTGGCATAGGCGAAAGGCGATAACCGTTATTTATCAATAGCAAGATATTGGCATCTTATTTAGCCAGATTCCATTGTGTACATTCGGAAAAAACATAATAAATAACCAAATTCTTATTTCGCTTAATTAAGCGCATTTTCTGCGCCAATAAGCGCCATTCACGGCAGTTAGTAACCAAATATACCTTTTTCTTTGCAATAGCTTCACCGTCTGATTTCAGTTCAGAGCATAACTGCTGCCTGGAGCGATCCAGCGCGCGATAACTTATGAGATATCACTATGACTAATTCGCTTACGATGTTGGTGGCCGATTTGTACCCGCAATTGCAGGCCTGGCGCCGCGACTTCCATCGCTATGCCGAATCCGGCTGGTTTGAGTTCCGCACCGCCACCCTGGTGGCGGAAGAACTCGATCGGCTGGGTTATCGCCTGCAGCTGGGCCGCGAGGTAATCAAGGCCGAGGCGCGCATGGGACTCCCCTCGTCCGATGAGCTGGAAGCGCAGGAACAGCGCGCCCGCAATCAGGGGGCGTTGGAAAAATGGTTGCCGCACTTTTCCGGCGGCTTCGCCGGCATCGTCGCAACGCTCGATACCGGCCGCCCCGGCCCAACTATCGCCTACCGCGTGGATATGGACGCCCTCGATCTCAACGAATTGCTGGAACCCGAACACCTGCCGTTCCGTGAAGGCTTCGCCTCTTGCAACAGCGGCATGATGCATGCATGCGGTCATGACGGCCATACCACCATCGGCCTGGGGCTGGCGCACGTCTTCAAAAGCCTGGAGTCCCAGCTTCGCGGCACCGTCAAACTGATCTTCCAGCCGGCGGAAGAAGGCACACGCGGCGCAAAATCGATGGTGGAGGCCGGCGTGGTGGACGACGTCGATTTCTTCACCGCGGTGCATATCGGCACCGGCGTGCCGGCCGGTGAGCTGGTATGCGGCAGCGACAGCTTTATGGCCACCAGCAAGCTGGACGTCACCTTCCGCGGCGTCGCCTCCCACGCCGGCGCCAAGCCGGAAGACGGTCGCAACGCTCTGCTCGCAGCGGCGCAGGCTGCGCTGGGGCTTTACGCCATCCCGCGCCACAGCGAAGGCAGCTCGCGCATCAATGTCGGCGTGCTGCAGGCCGGCACCGGCCGAAACGTGATCGCCGATCGGGCGTTTATGAAGGTGGAGACGCGCGGCGCCACCAATGAGATCAACGCGTTCGTCTATCAACAGGCGCTGAACGCCATCGAAGGCGCAGCCAAGATGCACGGCGTCGCCTGCGACATCGCGCTGATGGGCGCTGCGCAGAGCAGCAAACCGACCCAACCGTGGGTGGATTACATCCGTCGCCAGGCACAGCAGATAACCGAGCTGACCTCGGTGGTCGATCGCCGCGAACAGGCTGCGGGTTCAGAGGACGCCACCTACATGATGGAACGGGTGAAATCCCGCGGCGGCCAGGCCTCATACGTCATTTTCGGCACCGAGCTGAGCGCCGGACACCATAACGAGAAATTTGACTTCAACGAGCAGGTGATGGCAGTGGCGGTGAAAACGCTGGCGTCGCTGGCGCTGAACCTGCCGACATTCGGGAGCGGATCATGAGCAACTCAGAACTACAGGCATTTATCGACGACTACATTGACCAACGTCAGCCTCGCTTCAGCGCGCTGAGCGACGCGATTTGGGACCACCCGGAAACGCGCTTCAACGAGACCTATTCCGCCACGTTGCTGGCCGATGCGCTGGAGCAGGAAGGCTTCTCGGTCGAGCGCGGCGTGGGCGACATCGAGACGGCGTTTATCGCCAGCTACGGCAGCGGCCACCCGGTCATCGCGTTGCTGGGCGAGTACGACGCGCTGGCCGGGCTGAGCCAGCAGGCGGGCCGCGCTACGCCGCAGCCGCTGGTGGAAAACGGCAACGGCCATGGCTGTGGCCACAACCTGCTGGGCACTGCGGCGCTGGCGGGCGCCTTCGCCGCCAAGGCGTGGATGCAGCAGAACCGGCTGACCGGTACCTTACGCTTCTACGGCTGCCCGGGCGAAGAAGGCGGCTCCGGCAAAACCTTTATGGTGCGCGAAGGCCTGTTCGACGACGTCGACGCCGCCCTCACCTGGCACCCGGAAGGCTTCAGCGGCATGTTCAATACCAGTACGCTGGCCAACATTCAGGCGGCGTTTCACTTCAAGGGCGTCGCCGCCCATGCCGCCAACTCGCCGCACCTGGGGCGCAGCGCGCTGGACGCGGTGACGCTGATGAATACCGGTGCCAACTTCCTGCGCGAACATATCGTACAAGAAGCGCGGCTGCACTACGCGGTCACCAACACCGGCGGCAGCTCCCCCAACGTGGTGCAGGCCGACGCCGAGGTGTTGTACCTGATCCGCGCGCCGCAGCTCGATCAGGCGCAGGACATTTACCAACGGGTGATTAACATCGCCAAGGGCGCAGCGCTGATGACTGACTCCCAGATGGAAGTGCGCTTCGACAAGGCCTGCTCCAACTATGTGCCGAACCGCAGCCTGGAACGCGCGATGTATCAAAACCTGTGTGATTTCGGTCTGCCCGAGTACAGCGACGCCGAACGCCGCTTCGCCGAGGAAATCCGTCAGACGCTGAGCCGCGACGATCTGCGCAACGCCAAACTCAACATTGCCCGCACCGGCGGCGCAGCCGGGCGCGAGTGGGTGCAGCGGCTGGGAGATAAGGTGCTGATGGATGAGGTCGCTCCTTATGTGGAGTCCGATGACCTGCTGTACGGTTCTACCGACGTTGGCGACGTGAGCTGGGTGGCGCCGACCGCCCAATGCTTTAGCCCCTGTTTCGCACTCGGCACGCCTCTGCACACCTGGCAACTGGTGGCGCAGGGCCGCACCGCTATCGCCCATAAGGGCATGTGCCTGGCCGGCAAAGTGATGGCGGCGACCGCCATCGATCTGCTGAGCGACAGTGCCCTGCTGGCGCGCTGCCGCAGCGAGTTTGATCGCCGGCGCGCCGAACAACCGTACCGCTGCCCAATCCCGCAGGGGGTGAAACCCTCCCCATTGAAATAGCATGAACAGACAGGGCCCGGCTCACCGGGTCACGAAGCATAATTATAAATAAATCAAATAATAACAATCACACAACAGAGCAAACACAGAGGGTAAAATCATGAGTGAGGCCACAACGCCAATCAATAAAAGCCCCGGACGCGTTTTTTACTGGGTGGAACGCATCGGCAATAAGATCCCCAATCCGTTTTTACTGTTCGTCTATTTGATCCTGGTGCTTATGCTGGCCACCGCGCTGTTTTCCTGGCTCGATGTAGCGGTAAAAAATCCGGCCACCGGCGAGCTTATCAAGGTGAATAACCTGATGAGCGTGGCGGGCATGCAGTGGATATTTCCCAACATCATCCATAACTTCAGCAGCTTTGCGCCGCTGGGGGCTATTTTGGCGCTGGTGATAGGCGCCGGCCTGGCGGAAAAGGTCGGCCTGCTGCAGGCGCTGATGTACAAAATGGCCTCGCGCGTCAGCGCCCGCTACGCCAGTTATATGGTGCTGTTTATCGCCTTCTTCAGCCATATATCGTCGGACGCCGCCCTGGTGGTGATGCCGCCTCTTGGCGCGCTGATGTTTGTGGCGGTGGGCCGCCACCCAATAGCCGGACTGCTGGCGGCGATCGCCGGCGTCGCCTCCGGCTTTACCGCCAACCTGTTGATCGTCACCACCGACGTATTGCTTTCCGGCATCAGCACCGAAGCCACCAAAGCAGTGGATGGCGCGATTCACGTTAGCGTGATCGACAACTGGTACTTTATGGCCACCTCCGTGATCGTGCTGACCATCGCCGGCGCACTGCTCACCGACAAGTTTATCGAGCCCCGGCTGCCGAAGTGGCAAGGCAGCGCCGAAGACAAAATCGCCGCGCTGACCCCGCTGCAGAACCGGGGACTGATGATGAGCGGCATCGCCGCGCTGGTGTTTATCGCCATCATCGCCGCTCTGGTGGTGCCGGAGGCCGCGCCGCTGCGTGACCCGAACACCGGTTCGGTGATCCCTTCCCCGTTCATCAAGGGTATAGTGCCGATCATCATCCTGTTCTTCTTCACCGTCGCCATTACCTATGGCGTAGTCACCAAACAGATCCGGCGGCCGGATGACATTCCCCACCACTTGCTCGATCCGATGAAAAGCATGGCGGGTTTTATCGTGATGGTATTTCCGCTGTCGCAGTTCGTGGCGTTCTTTAACTGGAGCAACATGGGCAAGTTTATGGCCGTCGGCCTCACCGATATGCTGGAAGCCGCCGGCATGAGTGGCGCACCGGCATTTCTCGGCCTGATGTTCCTCTCCGCCTTCCTGTGCATGTTCATCGCCAGCGGCTCGGCGATCTGGTCAATTTTGGCGCCGATCTTCGTACCGATGTTTATGCTGCTCGGTTTCCACCCGGCGTTCGCCCAGATGATCTTTCGCATCGCCGACTCCGCAGTGCTGCCGCTGGCACCGATGTCGCCGTTCCTGCCGCTGTTCCTCGGCTTCCTGCAGCGCTACCGCAAAGACGCGCAGCTCGGCACCTATTACGTGCTGATCCTGCCCTATCCTGTGGTGTTCTTCAGCGTGTGGATTTTGCTGCTGCTGGTCTGGTATGCGCTTGGGTTGCCAATCGGCCCAGGCGTGTATCCGAAACTGGGCTAAACCGCCCCGCTATCTCGCCCCGAGCCAGCTCGCGGGGCGGGTTCTCTTCCCCCCCGAGCCCAGAAGAAAAATTGATCTTCCTCACCCTCCAAACGCCCCAACGCATTATTTCATTGCCTTGCTAAACCGGTTCTTCTATTTTAGCACCCCATCTGACAAGGACAAAAACAGGGATTAAGCATGATGAATCGCGTATGGGTACTGGGCGACGCCGTGATCGACCTGGTGCCGGAAAATGCCAACGGTTATCTCAAATGCCCCGGCGGCGCGCCGGCTAACGTAGCGGTGGGCATCGCCCGGCTCGGTGGCGACAGCGCTTTTATCGGGCGAGTGGGGCAAGACGGCTTCGGCGCCTTTCTGCAGCAGGTGCTGAGCGATGAAGGGGTGGATATCGGCCATATGCGGCCAGACCCCGAACACCACACCTCCACGGTCGTGGTGGATCTCGATCTGCAGGGTGAGCGCTCATTCACGTTTATGGTGCAGCCCAGTGCCGATCTATTTTTGCAGCCCGACGATCTGCCGGCTTTCCAACGGGGTGAATGGCTGCACCTCTGCTCCATCGCGCTCTCGCAGGAGCCCAGCCGCAGTGCGGCCTTCACGGCGATGGAGCGCATTCGGGCGGCCGGTGGCCGGGTCAGTTTCGATCCCAACATCCGCGAAGAGGTCTGGCGCCAGCCGGAAGCACTGCGCCCCTGCCTACAAAAGGCGCTGCTGCTGGCGGACGTGGTGAAACTGTCGCGCGAAGAGCTGGCTTTCATCAGCCATCTTGACGATCTGGAGAACGCCATTCGCTGGATGATGCAAACCTATCCGCTGCGCCTGTTGCTGGTGACGCTGGGCGGCGACGGCGTCTATGTGCATGATGGCCAACGGCTGCGCCATTTCCGCGCGGCGCCTGTCGTGCCGGTCGATACCACCGGCGCCGGCGACGCCTTCGTCGCCGGGCTGTTAGCGGCACTGGCACGCCTTCACGAATTGCCGCAGGAAGCGCAATGGCCGGCGGTTATCGCCCAGGCGCAGGCCTGCGGCGCGCTGGCCACCACCGCCAAAGGCGCCATGACCGCCCTGCCCCACGCCGACGAGCTGGCAGCTTTCCTGCGTTGATCCTCTGCTTCCACGGCGAGCCTAAGGTTCGCCGTGGTCTTTTTGTCCACGATTTGCGCGCTCGATCACAATAGCTGAATCGGGTTAGCTAACTGAGTTGCCAGCGCGCTTCCCTCTCGTTATCTTTCGCCATGAAAAACCGGTTTAGCAATTTAGCAAACAATAATAACAACCCTTACCCGGATGATAGACGATGATGAAAAAACTCAGCTATTTAGCGATAACAACAGGGCTTTTCCTCTCTGCGTCCAGCGCAGCGGCCTCGGGCAGCGGCAGCATCGAGGCGCGTCTCAACGCGCTGGAACAACGTCTGGCGCAGGCGGAACGGCGCGCCGCACAGGCTGAAACCCGCGCGACGGCGGCGGAACGTCGGGCGCAACAGCTGGAACAACGCACCGCCAACACCGAACGGCAAACCGCGCAGATTGTGCAGCATGCCGCCACGCCGGAAACGCCGATTGCCAACGCCAGCGTGCTGCAACTGAGCGGATTCAATGACCTGAAGCTGTACGGCGACGTGGAGTTCAACCTGGACGGCGCCAGCCGCAGCGGCCAGCTGACGTCGCTGAAAGGCAGCGACCACAAAGACTGGAAGCCCGGCAACAAAGAACGTTGGGATATCAACGGCCGCATTCTGGTCGGGTTGGACGGCTACCGCCGCAATCAGGACGGCAACTTCTCCGGCTTCAGCGTGCAGCCGCTGGCGGACATGACCGGCAAAATGAACCTGGACGACGCCGCCTTCTTCTTCGGCAATGAAAAGAACTGGCAAACCAAAATCGGCCGCTTTGAAGCCTACGACATGTTCCCGCTGAATCAGGACACCTTCATTCAATACTCCGGCAATACCGCCAACGATCTGTACGCCGACGGCTTCGGCTATATCTACATGATGAAAGAAGGCCGCGGCCGCAGCAGCAGCGGCGGCAACCTGATGTTGAGCAAATACGCCGGTGATGTCTATTTCGAGCTGAACACGCTGGTGGAGGACGGCACTTCGCTGTTCCAGGACAACAGCTACCACGGCAACGCTCTGGACAATAAGAAAAACGTCGCCTATTTGCGCCCGGTGATCGCCTGGAAAAAAGACGCCTTCAGCATCGCGGCGGCAATGGAAAGCAACGTGGTGAATAACGCCTACGGCTATCAGGACGGCCAGGGCCGCTTCGTCGATCAGTCCAAACGCAACGGCTACGGCATGACGATGAGCTGGAACAACAGCGCCGCCGATCCGGATAACGGCGTGGTGGCCAACCTGAGCACCGCCTATCTGGATGCCTCAGGCGAGCAAGACTTCACCGCCGGCGTCAACGTGCTGTGGCGGCGCTTCGAACTGGGTTATATCTATGCCCATAACAATATCAAAGAGTTCAATACCGCCGGGATCGCCGCCGATATCCACAACCCGCTTAGCGAACCGGGCAACTACGACATCCACACCGTTCACGCGTCGTATCAGATACCTAACATTATGAATATGAAGAATTTCAATCTGTATTTAGGCGCCTATGTGTCGCTGCTGGAAGCCAACGCCGACAACAAGATAGCCAACGGCGACAACGATCAACGTTACGGCATGCGCGCCAGATTCAAGTATTTCTTCTGACATCGATTCACGGCGCTGCGCCGCAAACTGCGCGGCGGCATTTTTATTTAGCAAGGGGACAACATGGACATTACCGCAACCGCCAACGCGCTGTTGCCGCTGCTCGGCGGTAAAGAGAACATCGCCAGCGCCGCCCACTGCGCCACGCGCCTGCGCCTGGTGCTGGTGGACGACAGCAAGGTGGACAAAGAGGCCATCGGCAAACTGGATGGCGTCAAAGGCTGCTTCAGCAACGCCGGTCAGATCCAGGTGATCTTCGGCACCGGGCTGGTCAACAAGGTGCATGCGGAATTCATCAAGGCGGCGGGCGTCAGCGAATCCAGCAAGGCTGAAGCCGCCGATATCGCGGCGAAAAAGCTCAACCCGCTGCAGCGCATCGCCCGCCTGCTGTCGAACATCTTCGTGCCCATCATCCCGGCGATCGTCGCTTCCGGCCTGCTGATGGGGCTGCTCGGCATGGTGAAAACCTACGGCTGGGCCGATGCCAACAGCGCGCTGTTTATCATGCTGGATATGTTCAGCTCGGCGGCGTTCATTATCCTGCCGATTCTGATCGGCTTCACCGCCGCACGAGAATTCGGCGGCAATCCCTACCTGGGCGCCACGCTCGGCGGCATTTTGACGCATCCGGCGCTGACCAACGCCTGGGGCGTCGCCGGAGGGTTCCACACCATGAACTTCTTCGGTCTGGACATCGCCATGATCGGCTATCAGGGCACCGTGTTCCCGGTGCTGCTGACGGTGTGGTTCATGAGCGTGCTGGAAAAGCGGCTGCGCAAGGTGATCCCCAACGCGCTCGATCTGATCCTGACGCCGTTCCTGACGGTGGTCATCTCAGGCTTTGTCGCCCTGCTGTTTATCGGCCCCGCCGGCCGCGCGCTGGGCGACGGCATCTCCTTCGTGCTCAGCACGCTGATTGCCCATGCGGGGTGGTTCGCCGGGCTGCTGTTCGGCGGCCTCTATTCCGCTATCGTCATCACCGGCATTCACCACAGTTTCCATGCGGTAGAAGCCGGACTGCTCGGCAACCCCAATATCGGCGTCAACTTCCTGCTGCCGATCTGGTCGATGGCCAACATCGCGCAGGGCGGCGCCTGCCTGGCGGTGTATTTCAAAACCCGCGACGCCAAAATCAAAGCCATCGCGGTGCCTTCCGCCTTTTCCGCCATGCTCGGCATCACCGAGGCGGCGCTGTTCGGCATCAACCTGCGCTTCGTGAAGCCCTTCCTGGCGGCACTGGCGGGCGGCGCGCTCGGCGGCGCCTGGGTGGTGGCCAACCACGTCGGCATGAACGCGGTCGGGCTGACGGCGATCCCCGGCATGGCGATCGTGCAGGCCAGTTCGCTGGTCAGCTATATCATCGGCCTGGCGATCGCCTTTGGCAGCGCCTTCGTGCTCTCCCTGCTGCTGAAATATAAAACGGACGCGCAATGATGGAAGAACTCAGCTTAATCAAACAGGCGCTGCGGGCCGTAATGGGCGGCCAGCCACTCGCGCTGCGCGATCCGCACCGCCCGGCCTGGCATCTGGCACCCAGCGTTGGCTTGCTGAACGATCCCAACGGCTTTATCCAGCACAACGGCGTTTATCACCTGTTCTATCAGTGGAACCCGCTGGGCTGCGATCATCGTAACAAGTGCTGGGGACACTGGCAGTCGCTTGATTTAGTGCGTTGGGAACATCAGCCGATCGCCCTGGCGCCGGGCGCCTGCTACGACAGCCACGGCTGTTACTCCGGCTCGGCGGTGGTGGCGGAAAACAAAATCACGCTGATCTACACCGGCAACGTGAAATTTCCCGACGGCTCACGCACGGCTTACCAATGCCTGGCTCAGGAAAGCGATCGGGGCGAATACCGCAAACTCGGGCCGGTGCTGCCGCTGCCGGAGGGCTACAGCGGCCACGTACGCGATCCAAAAGTGTGGCGTCATCAGGATGCCTGGTACATGGTGCTCGGCGCGCGTGACTTGCAGGATCGCGGCAAGGTGCTGCTGCTGCGTTCCAGCGATCTGCGCGACTGGCAAGCGCTGGGAGAGATCGCCGGTTCCGGCCTGAACGACCTGGGTGAATTCGGCTACATGTGGGAGTGCCCGGACCTGTTCTCGCTGGACGGCGGCGACGTGTTGATCTGCTGCCCGCAGGGGCTGGCGCCGCAGGCGGAACGCTATCTCAACCGTTATCAGGCCGGCTATCTGCTCGGCAAGCTGGATTACCGGCAGGCGGCCTTCAGCCACGGCGAATTTCGCGAGCTGGACGCCGGCTTCGAGTTCTACGCGCCCCAGACGACGCTGGCGGAAGATGGCCGCCGCCTGCTGTTCGGCTGGATGGGCGTGCCCGAGCAAGATGAAGAAGCCCATCCGACGCGCCGTTACGGCTGGATCCACACCATGACCTGCCCACGCGAGCTGTCGCTGCGGCATGGCCACCTCCACCAACGCCCGGCGCGCGAGCTGCAACAGCTGCGCGGCGAGCGAGAAGACTGGCAAGGCCACGCCGATGACGCCCCCACCTATGCGCTGGGGGCCGCGGAGCTGCAAATATCGCCGCAGGGTGCGTTCAGTGCCGCCTTTGGCGATGCCATGACGCTGAACTGGGACGGCGATCGGCTGCAACTGACGCGCGCTTTCCTGGCCGACAGCCGGCCGGAGCACCGTTACTGGCGCGGCCCGGTCACGCATCTGCAGCTGCTGTTCGATCGTTCCAGCGTGGAAATCTTCATCAATCACGGCGAGGCGGTGATGAGCGCGCGCTACTTCCCGGCAGGTGAACCGCAACTGCGGCTGAACGGGAGCGCACCGCTGGCGTTGGAATACTGGCCGCTGACGCCATGCATGCTAGAATGACGCATCCTCCGATGACTTCAGATGGCGTCAGTGAAAAAAAATAAACGCATTACCATCAGTGACATCGCCACGCTGGCCGGGGTGTCGAAATCGACCGCCAGCCTGGTGCTGAACGGCCGCAGCAAGGAATACCGGGTGTCCGACGACACCCGCGATCGCATTCTGGCGCTGGCGCACGAACACCATTATCAGCCCAGCATCCACGCCCGCTCTTTGCGATCCAACCGCAGCCATACGCTGGGGCTGGTGGTGCCGGAGATGACCAACTACGGCTTTGCGGTGATCTCGCGCGAGCTGGAAACGCTGTGCCGCGAAGCCGGTCTGCAGCTGTTGATCGCCTGCACCGATGAAAACCCGGCGCAGGAGATGATGGCGGTGAACAGTCTGGTGCAGCGGCAGGTCGACGGTCTGATCGTCGCCTCCAGCCAGCTGAACGACGCGGAATACCAGAAGATCAACGCCGGGCTACCGGTGGTGCAGATGGACCGCCTGATCGCCGGTTCCGAACTGCCGCTGGTGATCACCGACTCGGTTAATGCGACCGCCGACCTGGTGGAAAAGGTCGCGCGCCAACATCCGGATGAGATCTATTTTCTCGGCGGGCAGCCGCGCATTTCACCGACCCGCGATCGGCTGGCCGGCTTCCAGCTTGGCCTGGAGCGCGCCGGCGTATCGTGCAAACCGGAATGGATCATCAACGGCAGCTACCACCCCAGCTCGGGTTACGAGATGTTCGCTCAGCTGTGCGCACAGCTGGGGCGTCCGCCCAAAGCGCTGTTTACCGCCGCCTGCGGCCTGTTGGAAGGGGTATTGCGTTATCTGACTCAGCATCAGCTGATGGAGAGCGACATCCACCTGTGCAGCTTCGACGATCACTACCTGTTCGACTGCATGACGCTGAAGATAGACACGGTCGCACAGGACTGCCGGGCGCTGGCGCAACATAGCTTCAGCCAGGTCACCGCGCTCATCGACGAGCGGCCGCTGGAACAGAATGCGCTTTATCTACCGGGCCGTATCCACTGGCGCCATGCCGGTTCCCGGGCGTTGTTGGCCGGGGAGTGATATCTCTGAATCAATAAAAAAGGGCGCCTGAGCGCCCTTTATCGTTTTGCTGCCGCTACTTGGCGGCGCCTTCCATGCCCACCAGCCCCACTTTCAGGTAGCCGGCTTTACGCAGGGTGTCCATCACGCTCATCAGCGTTTCATAGTCCACGCTCTTGTCCGCCTGGAAGAAGATGGTGGTTTCTTTGTTCGCCTGAGTGCGTTGATCCAGCACCGAAGTCAGCTGATCGGCATTCACCGGCTGATCGCCAACGTAGAGCTGCTTGTCAGCCTTCACCGACAGGAACACCGGTTTCTCCGGCCGCGGCTGCGGTTTGGCGGAAGAAGCCGGCAGATCGACGCGGATATCTACCGTTGCCAGCGGCGCGGCCACCATAAAGATGATCAACAGCACCAACATGACGTCGATAAACGGCGTCACGTTGATTTCATGCAGTTCGCCGCTGTCGTCCAGATCTTCATTTAAGCGCATCGCCATGACTCACCCCGCCCGCAGTTGGTGTGCGTGCTGTGAGCGCTTGGCTTCCGCCGTTGCGGCCAGATCCAGATCGCGGCCCTGCAGCAGCAAGACCTGCGCCGCCACGTCGCCTACCTGGGCGCGATGGCCGCTGATGACGCGGGCGAAGATGTTGTAGATAACGACCGCAGGGATCGCCGCCACCAGGCCCATCGCAGTCGCCAGCAGCGCCTCTGCGATGCCCGGCGCCACGACCGCCAGGTTGGTGGTCTGCGAATGGGCGATGCCGATAAAGCTGTTCATGATGCCCCAGACGGTACCGAACAGGCCGACGAACGGCGAGATGGCGCCGATGGTGGCCAGGAAGCCGTTGCCGCGGCCCATGTTGCGGCTGTAGGCCGCCACGCGGCGCTCGAGGCGGAAACCGGTGCGTTCCTTGATGCCGTTGTTGTCGTTGGATTCCGCAGACAGCTCCAGCTCATTTTGCGCATCGTTCAGCAGTACCGCACTGACGCTCTCCGGGGAGAAGTTTTGCGCCAGTTCGGAAGCCTCATCCAGCGAACGCGCTTCGGCCAGTGCCAACTGCTCGCGGCGCAGACGGCGCTTGGCGCGCAGCAGTTCGCTGCCTTTGGCGAACAGAATGGTCCAGGTCACGATAGACGCCAGCACCAGGCCGATCATCACCGCTTTCACCACCGCGTCGGCGTGCTGGTACATACCCCAAATGGACAGGTCCATGCCGCGGGTTTCCGGTGGCTGGATCGTTGGCGCCGGGTTTACCGGCGTGATGCTCTCCGGCGCGGCGGCTGCAGCAGGTGCAGGCGCGGTGGTCGGCGCAACGCTTTCGGTAACGGCCGGATTGGCCGCCGGCGCTGCCTGCGCGCTGCCGGCCAGCCCCACGACCAGCACCATAGAAGCCATCAGGCTACGGCCAAAGGCCTTGCCCCACTGCGCCCGGCCCTGGCCGAACGATCCTTGATTTAAATTCTTGCCAGCCGTTTTCACGCTGTGCCTCCACCCATTACCGATCAAAATTAAGGAATAATTCAGCGTGCGATCATATCAAACCAACCGGGGATTGATAGTAGTTCTCATTATTATTTACCAAATAAACGAGAAAATTTTAGCCAACCCCGCCGCAAAGCGCCAATCCGCGCCCGTTCACCGCCAAACGCCCCTTTTATAGGGTTATTTCGTTACTTTTCTTCCACAACGACGCAACAACGACACGCTGCCGAACGGCATCTTGACCGAGGAATGGGCTTCTCTCTCGCACCAGGGCAGAAGGATGAGGCGAGAAAGGCGCACCTGGCAGCCAATAATAGCCGTTTCTGTATCTGGAAGTTAAAACGTCTGGATGGCTATATTAACTCATGCTAACGTAAGGGCTATCGCAAACGGGCACGTGCAGAGCAACCAAAGGTGAGCCAGGTACCATGACGTCAAAACACATCGAAACCACGCTGATCGGCGCCGGCCGCGGCAAACGCTACACCCAGGGCTCCGTCAATCCCGTCACGCAACGCGCCTCTTCTTTGGTCTTCGACTCCGTCGCTGCCAAAAAGCACGCCACCGCGCAACGCGCCCACGGCGAGCTGTTTTACGGCCGACGCGGCACCCTGACCCACTTCGCCCTGCAGGATGCGATGGTGGAGCTGGAGGGCGGCGCCGGCTGCGTGCTGTACCCCTGCGGTGCGGCGGCGGTGGCCAATGCGATCCTGTCGTTCGTCGGCGCCGGCGATCACCTGCTGGTCACCGGTTCGGCGTACGAACCGACCCAGGATTTCTGCACCCACATCCTCGGTCGCATGAACGTCAGCACCACCTATTTCGATCCGCTGATCGGCGCTGATATCGCCACATTGATCCAACCCAATACCCGCGTGGTGTTCCTGGAATCCCCCGGCTCCATCACCCTGGAAGTGCAGGACATTCCGGCGATGGTGCAGGCCATTCGCGCCGTGGCGCCGGAGGTGGTGATCATGATCGACAACACCTGGGCGGCGGGCGTGCTGTTCAAGGCGCTGGATTTTGACATCGACATTTCTATTCAGGCCGGCACCAAATACCTGATCGGCCATTCCGATTACATGCTCGGCACCGCCGTCTCCAACGCGCGCTGTTGGGATCAACTGCGCGAGTACTCCTATCTGATGGGGCAGATGGTGGATGCCGACACCGCCTACATGGCGAGCCGCGGCCTGCGCACCCTGAGCGTGCGCCTGAAGCAGCACGAGCGCAGCAGCATTGAGGTCGCCAACTGGCTGGCCGAACGGCCGGAGGTGGCGACGGTCAATCACCCGGCCCTGCCCAGTTGCAAGGGCCACGAGTTCTACCGCCGCGACTTCAGCGGCTGCAACGGGCTGTTCTCTTTCGTGCTGAAAGAGCGGCTGGACGATGCGCAGCTGGCCGCCTACCTGGACAACTTCAGCCACTTCAGCATGGCCTACTCCTGGGGCGGCTTCGAGTCGCTGATCCTGGCCAACCAACCGGAAGAGCTGGAAGCGATCCGTCCGGCGGGCGGCGTCGATTTTTCCGGCACGCTGGTGCGCGTGCACATCGGCCTGGAGAACGTCGAAGACCTGATCGCCGATCTGGCTACCGGCTTCGATCGCCTCAACGGCGTGCGCTAAGGCGGATTCCGCTAATTTTCTTCGTCTCGTTTAATGTCGGCTTAAGCTATTAGCGGTACACTATCCGGGTAACTGTCAGATACGGTAACCGCCGCACCCTGGAGAACGTGACCCCGGGCGCAACCGGCATGCAACAGGACATAAAATGGATGTATTACGAGAGATTATTCATGCGCTTTGGCAGCAGGACTTTACCGCCCTCGCCGATCCCAGCGTAATTTGGGTGGTTTACGCCGTACTTTTCACCACTCTGTTTTTGGAAAACGGACTGCTGCCCGCCTCCTTTCTCCCCGGCGACAGCCTGCTGCTGCTGTCGGGCGCACTGATCGCCAAAGGCGTGATGGGCTTTGCCCCCACCCTGCTGATTCTGACCGCCGCCGCCGGCCTCGGTTGCTGGCTGAGCTATATCCAGGGCCGCTGGCTGGGCCACACCGGCCTGGTGAAGAGCTGGCTGCTGCAGCTGCCGGCACAGTACCACCAGCGCGCACACAACCTGTTCAACCGCCACGGGTTGACGGCGCTGCTGATCGGCCGTTTCCTCGGCTTTGTGCGCACCCTGCTGCCGACCATGGCCGGTATTTCCGGGCTCAACAGCTCACGCTTCCAGGTGTTCAACTGGCTGAGCGCGGCGATCTGGGTTTGCGCGCTGGTGGGCCTCGGCTATGCTTTCAGCCAAATCCCGCTAGTGAAGCGCTACGAAAGCCAGGTGATGACCGGCCTGATGCTGCTGCCGCTGCTGCTGCTGTTCGTCGGCCTGCTGGGCGCCATGCTGGTGATCTGGCGTAAAAAACGCGCCGCCTCCTCCTGAGCCAGGCGCACTACAGCGCCTTCTCGACCAACGCCAGGCTGGCAGGCAGTTTGCTCACCAGCGTATCTACCGCCAGCCGCACCTTCAGCGGCAGGTGAGGCGTGTGCGGCCACACCGCATGCGCGTCAAAGGCGGCACCCGGCCGGTCGCGCAGCAAGCGCACCAGCGCCCCGCTCAACAGCTGCTCACGCACCAGCCAGCACGGCAGCCAGGCAATGCCGAACCCCGCCGTCGCCGCATCCGCAATCGCCTGCAGATCGTCCATTTGCAGCCGGTTATTCGGCATCACTTCCTGCGGCTTACCGTCGCTATCCAATACCAACCAGCTGCGCCGCGCACCGGCGCGCATATAGGTCACCGCCTCATGCTGGGCCAATTGCTCGATGCTGCGCGGTTCGCCGCACCGCTGCAGATAGGCCGGCGAGGCGCACAGCGTCATGCGATGATCGCCGATACGCCGCGCCACCAGCCCGCCGCTGTTGGCCAACGTGCCGTTACGGATCGCCATATCGAAGCCGTCCTCAATCAGATCCACCACCCGATCGCTGAACGACAGCTCCAGCTCCAGGCCAGGGTGCTCGCGCGTCAGCTCAGTCAGCAGCGGCGCAATGCACATGCGGCCAAACAGCACCGGCATCGATACCCGCAGCCGGCCGCTGACCTGTCGCTTGCCCGACTCCAGCAACGTTTCCGCGCTGCGGATCTCCTCCAGCGCCCGCAGGCAGCGTTCATAGAACAACGCGCCGTCGTCCGTCAGGCTCTGGCTGCGGGTGGTGCGATGAAACAGCCGCACACCCAGCCGCTGTTCCAGCCGGGCGATGGTTTTCCCCACCGCTGAACGCGACAGGTGCAGCCGACTGGCCGCCAATGCAAAACTGCCCGCCTCCACGGCAGTGACGAATACCGAAATGCCGCTCAATCGATCGCTCATGATTTGTCGCTTTGAAAGAAACAATCTGCGGAAATCTTATCGCCACTGGCGAACCTATATCAACGATATTATCGACAGGTCGTTAATCGCTGACTTTGGAGAACATCATGACCGACACGATGCAACGCTGGACAATGGACGCCCTGGGGCGTGAACACCTGCAGTTGGCCACCGAAGCGATCCCGCAGCCGGGGCCGCACGAAATTAGAGTGAAAGTGAAGGCGGTCGCGCTCAACTACCGCGACAAACTGATGATTGAAAGCGGCATGGGGCTGACGCTGCCGCAGCCGTTCACCCCCGCCTCGGACATGGCCGGCGAGATCGACGCTATCGGCCCCGGCGTCAGCCGTTTCCAACCCGGCGCCCGGGTGATCTCCACCTTCAGCCCCGGCTGGCTCGATGGCCGGCAAAAGCCGTACGGCGATGCGCGCCAGGTGCCTTACCACACCCTCGGCGGCTTCTATCCAGGCGTGCTGGCGGAATATGTGATTTTGCATGAAGACTGGCTGGTGGCGGCGCCGGCGTCGCTGGACGACGTGCAGGCCAGCACCCTGCCGTGCGCCGGGCTGACCGCCTGGTTCGCGCTGGTGGAGCAAGGCAAACTGCATGCCGGCGAGACGGTGCTGGTGCAAGGCACCGGCGGGGTGGCGCTGTTTGCACTGCAGATCGCCAAAGCGCACGGCGCCGAGGTGTTCGTGACCTCCGGCAACGATGAAAAGCTGGTGCGCGCCCGGGCGCTGGGCGCCAGTCACGGCATCAACCGGCTGAACGGTGATTGGGTCGAAGCGGTATATGCGCTGACGCAGGATCGCGGCATCGACCATGTGATCGACACCGTCGGTGGCCCGAATCTGGGCAATTCGGTGCGCGCGGTGGCGGTGGGCGGCCGCATCTCGGTGATCGGCGTGCTGGCGGGCGCCGAGATTTCCGCGCCTGCCGGCCTGCTGCTGCTGAAATCGGCGCAGATCCAGGGCATCGGCGTCGGCCATCGTCGCGCGCTGGAAGATCTGGTGCGCGCCGTGGACGCCGTCAACCTGCAGCCGGTGATCGACCAGGTCTACCGCTTCGATCAGCTGCCGCAGGCGTTGGATCACCTCGATCGCGGACCGTTCGGCAAGATCGTCCTGACCCCGTAAACGCGGCTCAGCCCTCCAGCAGCAGCGGATTGGCGTCGCGCAGCCGGGCGACTTCATCGCTCGGCGTCATGCCGAACAGCCGCTTGAATTCACGGCTGAACTGCGACGCGCTCTCGTAACCGACGCGGATCGCCGCCGTGCTGGCCTTCAGGCCGTCATGCACCATCAGCAGGCGCGCCTTATGCAGCCGGTACGACTTCACGTACTGCAGCGGCGAGGTGTTGGTTACCGCCTTGAAGTTATGGTGAAACGCCGAGACGCTCATGTTGACCTCGCTGGCCAACTGCTCGACGTTGAGGTTATCGGCATACTGATGTTCGATACGCCGCAGTGCCTTGGCGATCTGGCTGAAGTGGGTATGGCGGTTGACCAACTCCTGCAGCGACGCGCCGCAGGTGCCGCGCAGCACGTAGTAGAGGATCTCGCGCACGATCTGCGGCCCCAGCACCCGGGCATCGAGCGGCTTGGCCATCACGTCCAGCAGGCGTTCGGTGGCACACAGCAGCGCTTCCGTCAGCTCGGCCAGGTTCACCCCGTTGCTCTCCGCCCGCGGCTGCATCAGGTAGTCGTCGTCGCCGATGTCGATCAGCAAATCCTGCAGCATTTGGGTATCGATATTGACCGCCAACCCAACCAGCGGCAGTTCCGGGCTGGCGAAGGTTTCGCACTCGAACGGCAGCGGCACCGTCATCAGCAGGTAGTTGCGCGGATCGTACTGGAACACCTTGTTGCCGCAATAGCCGACCTTGTGCCCCTGAAAGATGATGACGATCCCCGGTTCGTACATCACCGGTTGACGTGGGCAGTGGCGATCGACATACAGGATCTTCACCCGCGGCACCGGTGACGGCGTGTAGCCGTTGCCGGTGGCGATAGCCATCGCCTGGCGCGCCATGCGGCTGCGCAGCGCATCGATTTCAGTCACGGAAACACCCTCTTACAGTCAGAACGATTCGGCATAAATCATAATTTATAACTCGCCATTTCTACAGCCAGTTGTAGAAATAGGCAAGAACCAAACAGGAATGTGCATTGTGCGTTGCCGCCAGGTTCCTGACAATACGGGCCAGAAACCTTTGCGCCACGTTGGCGCCCGCCTGACAGAAAGAGAGAAATCATCCATGCAAAACTTCATTCTGCATACCCCAACCAAAATCCTGTTCGGCAAGGACCAAATTGCCGAAGTAGCCGGCCAGATCCCGGCGGACGCACGCATCCTGATCACCTACGGTGGCGGCAGCGTGAAGAAAAATGGCGTGCTTGACCAGGTGTATAGCGCGCTGGCCGGCCGCGATGTGCGGGAGTTCTCCGGCATCGAGCCGAACCCGACTTACGAAACGCTGATGAAAGCGGTCGAGGTGGTTAAGGCGGAAAACATCGATTTCCTGCTGGCGGTCGGCGGCGGTTCGGTGGTTGACGGCACCAAATTCATCGCCGCCGCGGCCCGTTATACCGCCAACGGCGACGCCTGGCATATCCTGCAGACCGTCGGCAGCCACATCGCCGACGCGGTGCCGATGGGCTGCGTGCTGACGCTGCCGGCCACCGGCTCCGAATCCAACAGCGGCGCGGTGATCACCCGTAAAAGCAGCGGCGACAAGCAGCACTTCTTCTCGCCGCTGGTGCAGCCGCGCTTCGCCGTGCTGGATCCGGTGGTGACCTACTCGCTGCCGCCACGCCAGATCGCCAATGGCGTGGTCGACGCCTTCGTACACACCCTGGAGCAGTATCTGACCTACCCGGTCGACGCCAAGGTGCAAGATCGCTTCGCCGAAGGCCTGCTGCTGACCCTGCTGGAGGACGGCCCACGCGCACTGGCCGAACCGGAAAACTATGCGGTGCGCGCCAACGTGATGTGGAGCGCCACCATGGCGCTGAACGGCCTGATCGGCGCCGGGGTGCCGCAGGACTGGGCGACCCACATGCTGGGCCACGAGCTGACCGCCATGCACGATCTCGACCACGCGCAAACGCTGGCCATCGTACTGCCGGCGCTGCTGCACGAGAAGAAAGCGCAGAAGCGCGAAAAACTGCTGCAGTATGCTGACCGCGTTTGGGGCCTGCGCGAAGGCAGCGAAGACAGCCGTATCGACGGGGCCATCGCCGCCACTCGCGCCTTCTTCGAGCAGATGGGCGTACCGACCCGCATGGCGGATTATCAGCTCGACGGCAGCAGCATTCCGGCGCTGCTCGACAAGCTGCATCAGCACGGCATGACCGCCCTGGGCGAGCATCAGGACATTACCCTGGACGTCAGCCGCCGCATTTATGAAGCGGCGCGTTAATCGCAAAACGGCGATTTTTTGCTAGGCTTTAGTCTCCGTCAGCCATTTTTCACCGCAGCCGGCGCCCGGCCGATCACCGGGCGCCGTCAGGCGCCTTAGCGCGCCGCCGATCGTTTCGCACCACCCGTCCGACCGCTCATTCGCAGGGAGAGCGGGGAGAAAGTCGCCCTCCCGCCACCGCTGAAATTAGGCTGGCAAACCCGGCAACCGCCCATTTTGCCAACTAGAATTTATCTATAGCCGTTTCGGTGCCGCAGGCGCCGCAATCCGTACACAAGGAGATGCGCATGACAACGCAACAACCCATCATCAAACTCCACGATGGTAATCTGATGCCGCAGTTGGGTCTCGGCGTTTGGCAGGCGAGTATTGAAGAGACCACCCGCGCGGTGAGCAAAGCGCTGGAGATCGGTTACCGCTCCATCGACACCGCCGCGATCTACAAGAACGAGGAAGGCGTCGGCGCCGCGCTGCAGTCCAGCTCGCTGCCGCGCAGCGAGCTGTTCATCACCACCAAGCTGTGGAACGACGATCAGGGCGATCCGCTGGCGGCGCTGGAAACCAGCCTGGAGAAGCTAAAACTGGACTATGTGGATCTGTACCTGATCCACTGGCCGCGCCCGCAGCAGGATCAATACGTCTCCGCCTGGCGCGAGCTGATCAAACTGCGCGAGCAAGGCCTGGTGAAAAGCATCGGCGTATGCAACTTCCATACGCCGCACCTGCAGCGCCTGCTGGATGAAACCAACGTGGCGCCGGTCGTCAACCAGATAGAGCTGCATCCGCTGCTGCAACAGCGCCAGTTGCGTGCCTGGAACGCCACGCACCACATCGCCACCGAATCCTGGAGCCCGCTGGCGCAGGGCGGTGAAGGGGTGTTCGACCAGCCGCTGATCAAGGCGCTGGCCGAGAAATACGAGAAAACCCCGGCGCAGATCGTGGTGCGCTGGCACCTGGACAGCGGCCTTATCGTGATCCCGAAATCGGTCACGCCGTCGCGCATCCGCGAAAACTTCGAGGTGTTTGACTTCAAACTCGATAAGGACGAACTGGGCGAGATCGCCAAGCTGGACGTCGGCAACCGCCTCGGGCCGGATCCGGATACCCTGTAATTCCTCCCCAAGCCCTCTCCCGCCGGAGGGGGCTTTTCCTTCCCGCACATTGCTCCCTTGCGCCGCCTGACGTTATGATGACCACGCCGGAGGCCTCGCCCGCCGGTTAACGCCGTTAAAAAAACAGACAAGCACGGAGCACCATGAAATTCTCTTTCTCACACGGGTTAAGGCTGGGCATGCTTTGCGTCATGCTGGTGCTGGCGGGTTGCGCCGGCAAGAAACAGCGCGTCAGCTACGATCGCCACGCTTTCGACAGCGCCATTAAAGACGCCGCCAGCGAATACGGCGTGGACGCCAAGCTGATCACCGCCATGATCCAGGTGGAGTCCGGCTTCAACCCCGCTGCGGTGAGCAGGTCCAACGCTATCGGCCTGATGCAGCTGAAAGCCGATACCGCCGGCTGCGATGCCTATCGCTACAAAGGCAAACGCGGCTGCCCGGACGATGACGATCTGCTGGATCCCGACACCAATATCGATCTCGGCGCCGCCTACCTGGCCACCTTGCAAAAACAGCAGCTTAAAGGGATCGCGAATCCTGTTACACTGCGCTACGCCACCATCATCGCCTACGTCAACGGCACCGGCGCGCTGCTGCGCACCTTCTCCAGCAACCGTCAGCAGGCCATCGCGATGATCAACAACCTGTCGCCGGAAGCCTTTAACTGGCACGTGCGCAAATACCACCCCGCTCCGCAGGCGCCGCGTCATTTAATGAAAGTGGAAGCCGCCTACGAGCAGCTGTGATGATCAAAAGTGAAAAGGAGAACCCGGGGGTTCTCCTTTTTGTTTGCGCATGCGGCGTGGCCGTTACGGCTTGGCTTTGCGAATCGGTTTGCGCGGCGGCCGGTTGGACGGCGTGCGCTGCCGATTGATATCGGTATGTTTGGTCAGCGCCGGCCGGGTATGGCGCTGCAGGCGTTTCGCTTCGCGCTGCTCGTCGATGCTCGGCGCCGGCACCAGACACTCGCGGCGGCTGCCGATCAGGTGCTTCAGCCCCATCTCTTCCAGCGCGGTGCGGATCAGCGCCCAGTTGGCCGGATCGTGGTAACGCAGCAGCGCCTTATGCAGGCGGCGCTGGCGATCGCCGCGCGGCACCACCACGTCTTCGCTCTTGTACCCCACCTTGCTCAGCGGGTTTTTGCCGCTGTAATACATGGTGGTGGAGTTGGCCATCGGCGAAGGATAGAAGTTCTGTACCTGATCGAGGCGGAAACGGTTCTTCTTCAGCCACAGTGCCAGGTTCACCATATCTTCATCGCGGGTGCCCGGGTGCGACGAGATGAAGTACGGGATCAGATACTGCTCTTTGCCCGCCTGCTTCGAATAGTGATCAAACAGCTGCTTGAAGCGATCGTAGCTGCCCATGCCCGGCTTCATCATCTTCGACAGCGGGCCTTCTTCGGTGTGTTCCGGCGCGATCTTCAGATAGCCGCCGACGTGGTGGGTCGCCAGCTCCTTGATATAGCGCGGATCCTCCACCGCCAGATCGTAACGAACCCCGGAGGCGATCAGGATCTTCTTGATGCCCTCCAGCGAACGCGCGCGGCGATACAGTTTGATGGTCGGCTCGTGGTTGGTGTCCATGTAGGTGCAGATCTCCGGATACACGCACGAGGCGCGGCGGCAAGTCTGCTCGGCGCGCGGGTTGGTGCAGCGCAGCATATACATGTTGGCGGTCGGGCCGCCCAGATCGGAGATCACGCCGGTAAAGCCCGGCACCTTGTCGCGGATCTCTTCGATTTCGCGAACGATCGAATCTTCCGAACGGCTCTGGATGATGCGCCCTTCGTGCTCGGTAATCGAACAGAACGAACAGCCACCGTAGCAACCGCGCATGATGTTCACCGAAAAACGGATCATGTCATAGGCCGGAATGCGATCCTGCCCATAGGACGGATGCGGCACCCGCTGATAAGGCAGCGCGAAGACGCTGTCCATTTCTGGCGTGGTCAGCGGGATCGCCGGCGGGTTGATCCACACGTAACGGTCACCGTGTTTCTGCATCAGCGCGCGGGCGCAGCCCGGGTTGGTTTCATGGTGCAAAATGCGCGAGGTGTGCGCATACAGCACCTTGTCGCCCTTCACTTTCTCGAAGGACGGCAGCAACACGTAGGTCTTCTCCCACGGCTTCGGCTTGGCGGCGCGCACGGTGACAGGCTTGGCTTCCGGCTCTTTCGGCTTGGCGCCGTCGGCGCACGGCAGATCGTCGCCGTACGGGTTCGGGATAACTTCGATGCGGCCCGGCTTGTCGAGACGGGTGGAATCCACGCCGCTCCAGCCCGGCAGCGCTTCTTTACGCATCACCGCGGTATTACGAATATCGTGGATGTCGCCGATCTTCTCACCGGCGGCCAGGCGATGCGCCACTTCCACCAGCGGGCGTTCGCCGTTGCCGTAGATCAGCATGTCGGCTTTGGAATCCACCAGCACCGAGCGGCGCACGGTATCTGACCAGTAATCGTAGTGGGCGATGCGACGCAGGCTGGCTTCGATGCCGCCCAGCACGATCGGCACGTCTTTGTAGGCTTCTTTACAACGCTGGCTGTAGACCAGGGTGGCGCGATCCGGGCGCTTGCCGCCGACGTTGCCGGCGGTGTAAGCATCGTCGTGGCGCAGTTTGCGATCGGCGGTATAACGGTTGATCATCGAGTCCATGTTGCCGGCGGTGATGCCGAAGAACAGGTTCGGTTTCCCCAACCGCATGAAATCTTCTTTGTTGCTCCAGTCCGGCTGCGCGATGATGCCGACGCGGAAGCCCTGCGCTTCCAGCATGCGGCCGATGATCGCCATGCCAAAGCTCGGGTGATCGACATAGGCGTCGCCGCTGATGATGATCACATCGCAGCTGTCCCAGCCCAGTTGATCCATCTCTGCTCGCGACATCGGTAAAAACGGCGCGGTGCCAAAACATTCCGCCCAATAAGGCTTATAGGAAAACAGTTCACGATCGGGTTGGATCAGGCTGGTGGTGCTCATTCTGCTGCTCTTTTTACAGGTTAATTAATCGCCGGGCGGCGATTATACGCACTAGCTGCAAAAAGAGCATGGTTATTTCGCTAACCGTTCACTTCGAATTCATAAACGTCGCTGCGGCACAAGATATCGCTGAACTCCAGCGCCTCACCCTGGGCGTTGCGGCTGGTTTGGGTGATGTGCAACAGCGGCGCGCCGCACGGCACGTTGAGCAGCTCGGCGACCTCGTCGCTGCAGGATACCGCCTTCAACAGAAAGTGTTTATCTTCGGGCACGATGCCGCGCGATTGCCATAACGCATACAGCGAATGCTCCAGCTGCCCCGGTTCGGGCAGGAAGCGCGGCGGAATATAGGTGGTTTCCAGCGAGACCGGGCTGCCGTTCAGCAAGCGCAAACGCCGCAGTTTGATCACCTCATCCCCCTCCGCCAGCCCCAGCGCCGCCGCGGCCTTGGCCGGCGCGCCGACCCGGGTGCGCAGCAGCCATCGGTTGCTGACGCTGCTGCCGTGGCGCAGCGCCTGAGCGGTGAAACCGCTGTCCTTATCGAGGGAATAGCCGATGCGCATCGCCACGCGGGTGCCAACGCCCTGCTGCCGCGAAATCAGCCCCTTCTCCTCCAGCAGCTTCATCGCCTTGCTGACGGTGACGCGCGACAGCGCCAGGCCTTCCGCCATCTGCCGTTCGGGCGGCAAGAACGCCTCGGCCGCCAACACCTGCTGCCTGATTGCGGTTTCTATCGCCGTCGCCAACTGAATATAACGCGGCGCTACCGCCCCCTGCGCCAGATGGCCACGCAGCCAGGCCATAAAATCCGTCATTCGCCCGCCCTCTTACCTATGCCATTTGTCTGGATTTCGTTTTTTATCCTATCGCCGCTCCGGCAATAAGCTCCTCACCTTAACTAAAATATCGCTAATGTTTTCAGAGTGGCATCACAATTTTTGCCTAATGGACTTTCATTGGATCTAGATCGCGCGTAATCTGTGCTTATTGATGTTGATACATCAATCGCACCAACACCAGGGACCCACTTTAAAAACAATAAAAAACCCGCTGCCAGCCCTAAAGGATGCTCTTGAAGGCCGGCAGCGGGCATATACTGCCAGCAAAACCGGCCGATAATAAGCAACGTAGCTAATGGATAGCTTGCTCACTGCTCATAGCCACATCACAGGATCCCATCGCGGTGGGCGAAACAGATCGATGTCGGCAAATAGAAACGTTCCCGCTTCGCCTAACCCCGCTGCAGACCCACTCTTTGACTACACTCATTGGCGCCGTGCGGCCGACGTGCCTCACTCGATAAGGCGGATACCGCCCTTACTTTGACAGACCCGGCGGGATCAGCCGCTACACACTGCGCGGAATTGGCGTCTTCACCGACAACGGAATAGCCGGCGTCAACCGCGCCAACGGAATCGATTTTCAGTCAACTGCGGCGGCCCTCGCGGCCCTGCGCAACAGGGATCATTTGCTATGACCGATATCAATCGCAATGAAGCATGGAAGGTAGAAAGCACCGGTATCGATCGGGTGCCGGACGCGGAACAGACCGGCAAGCCCATCGAGCTGTTTTGGATCTGGTCGGCGGCCAATATCGGCATTCTCGGCGTGGTGTACGGCGCCATTATCGTCGGCTTCGGCTTATCCTTCCTGCAATCGGTGCTCGCCGCGCTGGTCGGCGTCGCCAGCTTCGTGCTGGTCGGCCTCACCAGCTTCGCCGGCAAGCGCGGGCGCACCTCTACGCTGACGCTCTCGCGGGTGATTTTCGGCCTGAAGGGCAACGTGGCACCCACCCTGTTCAGTTGGATCAACCTGATGGGCTGGGAAGCGGTCAACGTGATCACCGGCACCCTGACGCTGGCGGCGCTGTTCGAGGCCTTCGGACTGGGAACCAGCCACCTGCTGACCGCGCTCAGCCTGCTACTGTTCGGCGGGCTCACTGTCGTCGTCAGCCTGCTGGGGCAGAATACCGTGGTCTGGATGCAAAGCTGGTTCAGCCGCATCTTCGGCACCATGACGCTGATCGTGGTGCTCTATATCCTGTTCAACACCGAGTGGAGCCAGGTGCTGGCGCTGCCTTCCGGCAGTTGGTTGACCGGCTTCCTGCCTGCGGTATCGGTGATCGCCGCCGGCACCGGCATCAGTTGGGCGATCGCCGGCGCCGATTACAGCCGCTATCAAAGCCCGAGCTCATCGAGCAAAAGCATTTTCGCCGCGGTGATGGGCGGCGCCTGTTTGCCGCTGATGCTGCTGATGCTGGCCGGTATTCTGCTTTCCGTGCAGCTGCCCGATCTGGCCAGCGCCGCCAACCCCATCGCGCTGATAGGCTCGGTGCTGCCCGCCTGGATGGCGATCCCTTATCTGCTGGCCGCCACCGCCGGCATCGTCACCATCGCGGTGCTCAGCCTGTATTCCGCCAGCCTTAACCTGTTGACCATCGGCGTGCAGGTCAAACAGTGGCTGGCGGTGTCGTTCGACGCGGTGGTGGTGCTGGGCATCGCCCTGTATGTGCTGTTCATCTCCGGCGATTTCATGGGGCCGTTCATCTCCTTCCTGGTGTTCTGCGGCGTATTCCTGGCGGCCTGGGAGGCGATTTTCCTGCTCGATTACCTGTGCCTGCGCCGCCACCACGGGTATGATGGCAACGCTTTGTACGGCCTGCATGGCCAGAACCGCGGCGTGCGCAAAGCCCCGCTGTTCTGCTGGTTCCTCGGCGCCCTGTGCGGCCTGCTGGTCACCAAAACCGGTTTTATCGACGGCCCGCTGGCCAAAGGCTTGTTCGCCGATTCCAGCCTGGGGCTGTTTGTGTCGTTCGCGGTGAGTCTGATCGCTTACGGTCTGTACCTGACCCAACGCAGAGAACATCAATGAGTGAGTGGGAAGCTGTAACACCTGTCCTGGTTATTGGGGGCGCGGTCGGCGATCTGGTGATGACGCTGCCGCGCCTGCCGACCAGCGGCGAAGATATCGAAGCCCAGCCGCAGGCGCGGCAAATCGGCGGCTGCGCGTTCAACGTGGCGCGCGCGCTGGTGCGCCTGGAAACGCCGGTGATTAACGGCATGCCGGTTGGCAACGGCGAATGGGGCGCGGCTGCCGAAGCCGCCATGGGCGAGCTGGGGCTGGAGGTACTGTTGCGCCACGGCCAGATGGACAACGGCTGGTGCCTGGCGCTGGTGGAGCCGAACGGCGAACGCACCTTCATCACGGTTTCCGGCTGCGAAAGCCAATGGAATAAAGCGCAGCTGGCGACGCTGCCGCTGACGGAGCACACCCTGATCTACGCCAGCGGCTACGAGCTGGCGGGCGAAAGCGGCGAAGCGCTGCGCGAGTGGCTGACGCGCATGCCGTTCGACCAACCGCGCCTGATCGATCCCGGCCCGCGCATCGCTCAGCTCAGCGAAAATTTCTTCGCCATGCTCAGCGACAGCCACACCCTATTGACGCTCAACCGCGACGAAGTGGCCGCGCTGTGTGGCGCCGGTGACGCCGTAGAGGCCGCGCAGCGCTATGCCGCCGCCCGTAACCTGACGCTGATCTGCCGCCTGGATCGCGACGGCGCGTGGATCTGCGACGGCCGTACGCCGCCGCTGCACGTTCCCGCCTATCCGGTAGACGTGGTCGACACCATCGGCGCGGGCGATGCCCACTGCGCCGGTTTACTGGCGGGCCTGTCTGCCGGCTGGCCGCTGCCGCAGGCGGTCGATCTGGCCAACCGGGTCGCCGCTTGCGTGGTGGCCAGCCTCGGCGCCGCCAATCCGCCCGACCGGCAGCAGCTGCAACAGCGCTTCCCGCAGGCCTGACGTTTCAAGGCGCCGTCACGCGGCGCCTTCTGCCTTACTGCGCCGCCGCCGCGCTCTCCTGCGGCGGGTGGCGATAGTTGAAGCTCAACGCGAACACGATCCCCAGCACCAGCGTATACAGCGCAAACACCAGCCAGATGCTCTGCCAGTCTTTCACGCCGTCATGGCTGAAGAAGTCCACCACCTCGCCGCTGGCAAGCGCCCCCAGATAGGCGCCCAACCCGTTCACCATGGTCATGAACAGCCCCTGCGCGCTGGCGCGGATGCGGTGATCGGCCTCTTTCTCGACGAAGATGGCACCGGAGATATTAAAGAAGTCGAACGCACAGCCGTAGACGATCATCGACAACAGCAGCAGAACGAAACCAAAGCCAACCGGCGTGCCGTAAGCCAGGAACAGGAAACGCAGCGTCCAGGCCGCCATGCTGATCAGCATCACCTGCTTGATGCCGTAACGGCGCAGGAAGAAGGGAATGGTGAGGATAAAGAACACTTCGGAGATCTGCGACAGCGACAGCAGCACCGCCGGATACCGGACGCTGAGGCTGTCCTGATACAGCGGATTGAGCGACAGATCGTGCAGGAACGGGTTGCCGAAGGTATTGGTTATCTGCAGCGCCGCGCCAAGCAACATGGCGAACAGGAAAAACAGCGCCATGCGCCGCTGGCGGAACAGCACCAGCGCATCCAGCCCCAGCACGCTCACCCAGCTCTTCGACTCGGCCGCGCGGTTGGTCGGGCAGCGCGGCAGCGTCAGCGAATAAGCGGACAGCAGCAGCGACGCCGCAGAAGCCAGGTACAGCTGCAGATTGCTGAGCTCGATTTGGCTGAAACCGACCAGCCACATCGCCAGAATGAACCCCACCGTGCCGTACACCCGCACCGGCGGAAAGTCCTTCACCGTGTCAAAGCCGTGCTTCTCGAGGCAAAAATAGGAAATGGCGTTGGAGAGCGCGATGGTCGGCATGTAGACCATGGCGTTGAACAGCATCACCCAGAACATCAGCATCGGTTGCTCGACCTGCGCCGCGCAGTACAGCGCCAGCGCCCCGAGCAGGTGGCAAAGCGCATACAGAGAGTTGGCCTTCATCCACCGATCGGCAATGATGCCCGCCAGCCCCGGCATGATCAGCGCAGCGATGCCTTTGGCGCTGTAAACCATCCCCACCTGCATGCCGCTGAAATGCAGCGTGTTGATCATGTAGGAGCCCAGCGTGACCAGCCAGGCACCCCAGATAAAGAACTGCAGGAAAATCATGACTTTCAATCGTGTTTTTATCGCCATCGCCATCACCTTGTTATTATGCTTTCAACGATGATTGATGCGGCAGGCCCCCTGCAGCCCGCCGCCGGTTTGCTTGCGCTATTACAGCGTTTTGAACAGCTCGCGGATCAGGCGCATGAAATCGTCCGCCGCCAGTGCCGCGCAGCTGAGCGTTTGTTCATGGGAAAGCGGCGTATCCGACAGCCCTTCGGCGTAGTTGGTCATCGCGGATACCACCAGCACCTTGAGGCCGCAGTGGCGCGCCGTCAGGACTTCCGGCACGATCGACATGCCCACCACGTCGCAGCCCAGAGTTTGCATCATGCGGATCTCCGCCGGCGTTTCGAAATTCGGCCCGGTGTAGGCGGCGAATACCCCTTCCGCCAGCGGGATGCCCGCGCTTTCGGCCACCGCCGCCAGCTGGGCGCGCAGATCGCGATCGTAGGCGTTTGCCAGGCTGAAGAAGCGCGGCCCGAAGCGCTCGTCGTTGGCGCCGACCAGCGGCGATTCCGGCATGAAGTTGATGTGATCGGTAATGGCCACCAGGCTGCCCGGCGCCACCGAGCGGCGCAGCGAACCGGCGGCGTTGGTCGCCAGCAGGAATTCGCAGCCCAGCAGTTTGAAGGTGCGCACCGCGGTGGTCATCACCTGCATGCCGCGCCCTTCATAGAAATGACCGCGCCCTTTCATGCACAATACCGGCACGCCTTCCAGCTTGCCGGCGACCAGTTGCCCGGCATGGCCGGCGACGCCGCTCACCGGAAAGCCCGGCAGCTCCGCGTAGTCGATGGTGACGGTTTCAGTCATCACCTCCGCCAGGGCGCCAAGCCCGGAGCCGAGAATCAAGGCCGCTTTCGGCTGGAAACCCGGCAGGCGTGCGCGGACAACATCGGCGCAGGTAAAAGCATCTTCTTGATTAAACATCGTATTCTCTCTTTCAGCAGGGGACAATAATCCCCATAGTAGAGAGCGAGGCGCGGCCGAGACCAATACATTCTTGGCGGCCGATTTATTCCATTTACCTATAAGTTGAGCTGCGTCACAAGGAGACAATACCCCGGATGAACCCGCCCCATGCCCTGCCCGATCCCGGCCGGATTAACTTCCGTCTGCTGCACTATTTCCGCGTGGTAGCGGAAGAGATGAACTTCACCCAGGCCGCTCGGCGGCTGAATATGTCACAGCCGCCGCTCAGCAAGCACATCAAGGAGCTGGAGAGCCAGCTCGGGGTGGTGCTGTTCAAACGTACCACCCGCTCCATGACGCTGACGCCGGCCGGCCGCACGCTGCTGCGCAACGTCGAGCGGCTGCTGGATCAGGCCGACAGCGCGCTGCATCAGGTGCAACAGATGGGGCGCGGCCAAGGCGGCCACATGGTGGTCGGCATGGTCGGCACGTCGGCCTGGGGCGGCCTGATCGCGGCGCTGCGGCGGTTCAGCGAGCAAAACGCCGGCGTCACCTGGTCGTTGAACGAGCTGACGCCCAGCCAGCAAATCGCCGCGCTGCAAAAGCGGCATATCGATATCGGGGTTTGGCGAGAGGCGCAGCAACAGACGCTGCCGGGGTTGACCTGCCAACGGTTGGCGTGCGAAAGCATCGCCGTGGTGCTGCCGATCACTCATCCGCTGGCGCAGCAGGAAAACATCCCGCTGGCGGCGCTGCAGAACGACAGCTTCATCGTATTGCCGCCGCACGAGGCCAGCCTGGGGCTGTATCTGCACAATCTGTGTCTGCAGCAGGGATTTTTGCCGGACGTCGCTTATCAGGTCAACGAGCCGCAAACCCTGCTGGCGCTGGTGGCGGAAGGCTGCGGCATTACGCTGCTGCCGGACAGCTACGGCCGCATCCCGTGGCCCGGCGTGCGCTTTTGCTCGCTGCAACAGGCGCCGCCGGCGGATCTGTACGCGGTTTACCGCGCCGACAGCGTGACGCCGGTGGTGCAGGCCTTCCTGGAGAGACTGCGGGCGCCGTAAGCGGCCCGCAGCGCAGATTACATCGTCGGCTGCACCATCAGCTGGCCGGCGGTGCCGCGATCGGCCATCTCCAGCGTCTGGCTGTAATACAGGAACGGGAAGTGTTCGGAGGTAGGTTGGTTGAAATACACCAGCAGCTCGACGTCGCCATCGACCCAGACGGTGTCCTTCCAGCCGCGATCTTCCGCCATCGGCTGCGCGCCGTTGACGCGTTTGATCAGGAACTGCACGCCCTGAATATGGAACGACTGCGGCGTATCCGCATGAATGTTCCAGCGTTCCCAGGTGCCTTGCTGCGCCTGCACGTCGATGCGGTTCATGTCCCAAATCGCGCCGTTGATGCCGACGCCGCCGTCGCCCAGGCGGAAATCTCGGGTGCGGCTGGCACTGCCGTCCAACAGCTGATCCGCCAGCAGACGCATCGGCAGGTTGTCGGTCACCAGCGGCAGCAGGCCGGTCGGGCGCAGCGTCAGCACCTGGGTGGACACCAAAATGCTCGACGGCTCGAACAGGCCGCGCAGGCGATCCATGATGCCCGCCGCTTCACCGGCGGTGATGGTCACCTCCTCGCCCTTCGACATGTCGATCAGCACTTCCCGGCGTTCGCCCGGCGCCAGCGACAGCTGCTGCACCGCGACCGGCGCAGGCAGGAAGCCCTGATCGCTGGCGATCACGTTGAACGGTCGTCCGTCGCTGAGCTGCAAGGTATAGCGGCGCGCGTTGGAGGCGTTGAGCAGACGCAAACGCACCCAGCCGCGCGACACCTCGACATACGGGTTTTGCACACCGTTGACCAACAGCGTATCGCCGACGAAACCGCCCTGCGACGGCGCATCGTATTGCGGCGTGCCGAAGTTATCGAAGCGCTTGTCCTGAATGATCAGCGGGAAATCGTCGACACCATAGTGGTTGGGCAGCGGCAGCGCTTTGCTGACGGCATCCTCCACCAGCCACAGCCCGGCCAGCCCGTTGTATACGTGCGGCGCCATGCGGTTCGGCGTGTTGGCGTGGTACCAACAGGTGGCCGCCGCCTGGCGAATAGGCAGCACCGGCGACCAGTCGACGTTGGGCGACATCATGCGCGGCGCACCGCCCATCAATGTGCCCGGCACCTGCAGACCGCTGATGGTCATCGCCACCGGCTCCTGCAGGCGGTTGCTGTAGATCAGTTTGACGTCGTCACCGCTGTAAACCCGCACCGTCGGCCCCAAATACATGCCGTTGATGCCCCACACCGCCGCTTTGCGGTTATCCATAAACGCCCAGTGGGCGCGCTGCAGGGTCAGGAACAGCGGCTGACCGCGGCGCGACTCCAGCAGTGGAGGGATGGGTAATAGGGTCTGCGTTCCGCTCGCCTCTGCCCTCAGCGGCACGGCGCTCGCGCACAGCGCCAGGCCCGATGCCTGTAAAAACTGACGTCGACTGAGTGACATATTTTCTCCATGAAAAGCAATAACTAAACCGTGTGCAAAACCCAAACGCCCGCCAATCAAGATTAGCAGGCGCTCAGGCGTTAACGGCGCTGAACGCCAATTAAAAACGTATTCTTTGAAGCCGGTAGACTCTTATTTTTTGGCGGCGTTGCGCTGGGCGACTTCGGCGTCCAATTCGGCGATCTTCGCCTCCATCAGCTCGCGGCAATGGGCCGCCAGCTCGCGCACGTTTTCTTTGCCGTATTTGCTGGTATCCACCGGCGCCAACATCTCGACGATCACATGACCGTTATTCCAGCGATTAAGATTTATATTACCGCTGGTGGTCGATACGCAGATCGGCACAATCGGCACGCCGGCGGCGATGGCCGCGTGGAAGGCACCAGTTTTAAACGGCATCAGTCCGCGACCGCGGCTGCGGGTCCCTTCCGGGAACATCCAGATCGAAATGTCTTTCTTTTTGAACTGCTCCGCCACCTGGGCGATGGTGCCGTGCGCCTTGGCGCGATTATCACGATCTATCAGCAGATTACCGGTCAGCCAATACAGCGGGCCGAAAAACGGGATCCACACCAGACTTTTTTTACCGACGGTCACGGTGCGCGGCTGCACGATATTGGCGGCCGTCACCATGTCGTAGTTATTTTGGTGGTTAGCGATATAGATGCAGTTGCCGTTGTTGGCCGCATCGGCCGGCACGCGGGTTTCAACCTTGATGCCGAACAGCGTCGACAGGCGGCCGAAAAGATGGCCGAAGGTCGCCACATGGCGGGGATTGCGCGGGCTGAACAAGCAATAAACAGAACCGAAAATACACACCAGAATACAGAAAAGAGTGGCGAGAACGGCACGCAAAATCAATAACATAACAACCTCATTAGCACACTGCCAACGCAGTTCACTTCGCTGCGCAGATTCCTTTACTCATTATTTGCCGGCCAGGCGATAAGCACGCCGATGTCGCCTGCCTTTCTCGCTATTTTCCCGCCAGCCGGCAGTACGCACAATAATTTTATGCGCAGAAATGTTAACTATTTGGAAAATAAACGCCAGCAAAAATAAATAAGGCGGCCACAGCATGCTGCGACCGCCCGTTAACGCTAACGCCAACGCTTACTCTTCGCTGTCGCCGCCCAACGCCCGCACCGGCGCATCCACTTCGACGCGATCGATGCGCTGCAGGCCACGCGGCAGTTGGGTGCCCTTGCGACCGCGCTCCGCACGGAACTTCTGCAGATCCTCCGGCCGCAGCGTCAGCTTGCGTTTGCCGACGTGCAGCGTGACGGACGCCTGCGGCGGCAGCACGAACAGCCAGGCCAGCTTGTCTTCACCGGCCGCCGCCTGGGCTGCCGGAATCGAGACGATCTTGTTGCCTTTGCCCTTCGACAGCTGCGGCAGATCGGCAACCGGGAACATCAGCATGCGCCCGGCGGCGGTGATCGACAGCAGCATGTCGTCTGCGCCGTGGATCTCCATCGGCGGCAGCGCCCTGGCGTTATCCGGCAGCGTGATCATCACCTTGCCGGCGCGGTTGCGCGCTACCAAATCGTTGAACGTGCAAACGAAGCCGTAACCGGCATCGGACGCCATCAGCAGCTTCTGATCGTCGGCCGCCATCAGCACCTGCTCAATGGTGGCGCCCGGCGGCGGCGTCAGCTTGCCGGTCAGCGGCTCGCCCTGCCCGCGCGCCGAAGGCAGCGTCATCGGATCGAGCGCATAGCTGCGCCCGGTGGAGTCGATGAACACCACCGGTTGGTTGCTCTTGCCGCGCGCCGCGCCACGGAAGCTGTCGCCGGCCTTGTAGCTCAGGCCGGCCGGATCGATGTCGTGGCCCTTGGCGCTGCGCACCCAGCCCATTTCCGACAGCACGATGGTCACCGGCTCGGACGGCACGAAGTCGTGCTCGCTCATCGCTTTGGCTTCCGCGCGCTCGGTCAGCGGCGAACGGCGATCGTCGCCGTAGGTCTGCGCATCGGCCTGGATCTCTTTCTTAATCAGCGTGTTCAGCTTGCGTTCGGACGCCAGCAGCGCCTGCAGCTGATCGCGCTCTTTCGCCAGCTCATCCTGCTCACCGCGGATCTTGACCTCTTCCAGCTTGGCCAGGTGACGCAGTTTCAGCTCGAGGATCGCTTCCGCCTGGGTATCGGAGATGCCGAAACGCTCCATCAGCACCGGCTTCGGCTCATCCTCGCTGCGGATGATGTGGATCACCTCGTCGATATTGAGGAACGCCACCAGCAAACCTTCGAGGATATGCAGGCGTTTCAGCACTTTCTCGAGGCGATAGTTCAGGCGGCGGCGCACCGTGTCGCGACGATAGGCCAGCCATTCGGTGAGGATCTCCACCAGCCCTTTGACCTGCGGGCGGTTATCCAGACCGATCATATTCATGTTGATGCGGTAGCTGCGTTCCAGATCGGTGGTGGCAAACAGGTGGTTCATCACCTGTTCCAGATCGATGCGGTTGGAGCGCGGCACGATCACCAGACGCGTCGGGTTTTCGTGGTCGGATTCATCGCGCAGATCTTCGACCATCGGCAGCTTCTTGGCGCGCATCTGGCTGGCGATCTGCTCCAGTACTTTGGCGCCGGACACCTGATGCGGCAAGGCGGTGATCACCGCGCTGCCGTCTTCTTTCTTCCACACGGCGCGCATGCGCACCGAGCCGCGGCCGCTCTGGTAAATTTTGCGGATTTCGTCGCGCGGGGTAATGATCTCGGCTTCGGTCGGGAAGTCCGGCCCCTGCACGAATTCGAGCAGGTCATCGAGCGAGGCGCCCGGCTTGTCGAGCAGCGCCACCGCAGCGGCGGCGACTTCGCGCACGTTGTGCGGCGGAATGTCGGTCGCCATGCCGACGGCGATGCCGGTGGTGCCGTTCAGCAGGATGTTCGGCAGACGCGCCGGCAACATCTTCGGCTCTTGCAGCGTGCCGTCAAAGTTCGGGATCCAGTCGACGGTGCCTTGCCCCAGCTCGGCCAGCAGCACTTCGGCGTATTTGGAGAGGCGCGATTCGGTATAACGCATCGCCGCAAACGACTTGGGATCGTCCGGCGCCCCCCAGTTCCCCTGGCCGTCCACCAGCGGATAGCGGTACGAGAACGGCTGCGCCATCAGCACCATGGCCTCATAACACGCGCTGTCGCCGTGCGGGTGGTATTTACCCAGCACGTCGCCCACGGTACGGGCGGATTTCTTGAATTTGGCGCTGTTATTCAGCCCCAGCTCAGACATGGCGTAGATGATGCGGCGTTGTACCGGCTTCAAACCGTCGCCAATGTACGGCAACGCCCGATCCATGATGACGTACATGGAATAGTTCAGATAGGCGTTTTCAGTGAATGTGTGCAGCGGTAAACGCTCTACACCGTCATGAGTCAGATCACTCATTACTCAATTATCCTCAGACCGTGGCTTGGCAATCCCTGGACGACAATAAGGCATCGCTTGTCGATTCTGCCCGCGATAGTAACCCATCTGCGGGGTGGCTGTCACAGTTGGCGCAAGGATCGCCGGCCGAAGGCGCTGTCGCCGGGGCGTTTAGGCAAAACTCCACCGTTATTGTTGATTAAGAATCAAGACTGTTGTGCCTGCCGTCACGTTTTTACTTGCCTGGCCAACGATTACACTCTCGTTCAGCAAGCTGTTTTTGCGCACCGCAGCGGAAAACGGCATCTATCTTAACTCTGACGGGAGCCGCAAAAGATGAGCAATATCCTGATTATCAACGCTAAAAAGCAATTCGGCCATTCCAACGGCGAACTCAACCAAACCCTGAGCGACGTGGCGGAAAGCTTCCTGCGCGATCTGCAGCACGATGTGCAGGTCACGGTGGTCGACGACGGCTATGACATCGAAGCCGAAGTACAGAAATACCTGTGGGCCGATGCGGTCATCTATCAGATGCCGGGTTGGTGGATGGGCGAACCCTGGATCCTGAAAAAATACATCGACGAAGTGTTCACCGCCGGCCACGGCAGCCTGTACGCCAGCGATGGCCGTACCCGCTCCGACGCCGGCAAGAAGTACGGCTCCGGCGGCCTGATTCAGGGCAAAAAATACCTGCTGAGCCTGACCTGGAACGCCCCGCTCGAGGCCTTCACCGATCCGAACCAGTTCTTCCACGGCGTCGGCGTCGACGGCGTCTACCTGCACTTCCACAAGGCCAACCAGTTCCTGGGGATGGAAGCCTTGCCGACCTTTATCTGCAATGACGTGATAAAACAACCGGATATCGAAACGGACATCGCACATTATCGCGAGCATCTGGCGGAAATTTTTGCTTAACTGGCAGCGAACGGCTTAACCAACGAGGTAATGATGATCACCGTAATCGCAGAAATCAAAGTCAAACCCGGCCACCGCGCCACCGTGTTACAAGCCATTGAAAAGCTGGTGCCGCTGGTGCTGGCAGAAGAAGGCTGCGGCGAATACACGCCGATGATAGACAGCCACACGCAGGCCCCCTGGCAGAAACTGTCACCGGATTCGGTGTTTATGCTGGAAAAATGGCAAAGCCAGGCGCATCTGGAAAAGCACCTGCAGATAGACCATATGCTCAAGCACCGCGAAACCATCAAGGACTACGTGCTGGGCACCGAGATCTACGTGCTGGAAAACGCGCTGTAATCCCTTCAGAGGCCCTCTGCGGCCTCTGGCGGTTCTCCCTCAAGGCGAGCGCTGACGTAGTCGAGAAAACAGGTGAGGCGCGCCGCCAGCTGGGCGTCGTGGTAATACACCGCGTTGATCGGCTGACGCACGTCCAGCGTCTCCCGCACCAGCAGCGGTACCAGCCTGCCCGCTTCCCGATCGCGTCGGGTCATGAAATCCGCCAGTTGGACAATGCCCGTCCCGCGCAACGCCAACTCACGCAACGTCTCCCCGCTGGAGGCCGAGATCGTCGGTTCGATGGCAAAATGCCGCGCCTGCCGGTGACGCAGCGGCCACTGGTTCAGCGACTCCGGGTAGGTGAATCCCAACAGGCAATGGCGGTGCAGATCTTCCACGCCGCGCGGTTCGCCATGCCGTTGCAGGTAATCCGGGCTGGCGAGGATGCGCAACCGGCTATGCCCCAGCAGGCGCGCATGGAGCGTGGAGTCGCGTAGCGCGCCGATGCGGATCGCGATATCGGCGCGTTTCTCCAACAGGTCGATATTGCGATCGTCGGTGTCCAGCTCCAGCTCAATCTGCGGATAACGGCGGCGGAACTCCGCCACCATCGGCACCAGCACGTGCGCCATAAAAGGGGCGGCGGCGTTGACCCGCAGCCGGCCGGCGGGCAGTTGGCGCCGTAGCGCCATCAGCGCTTCGGCCTGATCCACCGAACGCAGGATTTCGCGCGCAGGCACCAGGAAGCTCTGCCCTTCTTCGGTCAGGCTCAGGCGACGCGTGGTGCGGCGCAAGAGCGTAGCGTCGAGTTTCGTTTCCAGGCGGCTGAGTGCGCGGCTGACGCCGGAGGTGGTTTGGCCGAGCCGATCGGCGGCGGCGGTGACCGAACCGCTGTCGACCACCGCCGTGAACGCCAGCAGCTCTTCGAGGGTGATCTTCACGCGGTTCGCCCCAGGTTGACGGGCGCCGCATGCAACGCCCTGCGGGAAAGCAGGCCCGGCGTTTCACCGGGCCAGGGTCAAGCTCAGACCGCCAGTTCGGCCATGTCGCCCTTGTCTTGTAGCCAGTTGCGGCGATCTTCCGAACGCTTCTTGGCCAACAGCATGTCCATCACCGCCAGCGTCTGATCGACGTCATCCTCTGCCACCGTCAGTTGCACCAGACGGCGAGTGTTCGGATCGAGGGTGGTTTCGCGCAGCTGCAGCGGGTTCATCTCGCCCAGCCCTTTAAAGCGCTGCACGTTCGGCTTGCCCTTCTTGCGCTTCAGCTGTTCCAGCACGCCGGCTTTCTCTTCTTCATCCAGCGCGTAGAACACCTCTTTACCGAGATCGATACGGTACAGCGGCGGCATGGCGACATAGACGTGGCCGCCTTTCACCAGTGAACGGAAGTGGCGCACGAACAGCGCGCACAGCAGCGTGGCGATGTGCAGGCCGTCGGAGTCCGCATCCGCCAGGATGCAGATTTTACCGTAGCGCAGCTGGCTGAGATCTTCGCTGTCCGGATCGATGCCGATCGCCACGGAAATGTCGTGCACTTCCTGCGAGGCCAGCACTTCGTCCGAGGAAACTTCCCAGGTATTCAGGATCTTGCCCTTCAGCGGCATGATCGCCTGATATTCGCGATCGCGCGCCTGTTTGGCCGATCCGCCCGCCGAGTCCCCTTCCACCAGGAACAGTTCGGTCATGGCCAGATCCTGCGAGGTGCAGTCCGCCAGCTTGCCCGGCAGCGCCGGCCCGCTGGTCAGCTTCTTGCGCACCACTTTCTTGGCGGCGCGCAGGCGGCGCTGGGCGCTGGAGATCGCCAGCTCGGCCAGCTGTTCCGCCGCCTGAACGTTCTGGTTCAGCCACAGGCTGAAGGCGTCTTTCACCACGCCGGAAACGAAGGCCGCGCACTGGCGCGAGGAGAGACGCTCTTTGGTCTGCCCGGCGAACTGCGGATCCTGCATCTTCACCGACAGCACGTAGGCGCAGCGATCCCAGATATCCTCCGCCGACAGCTTCACGCCGCGCGGCAGAATATTGCGGAATTCGCAGAACTCGCGCATCGCGTCCAGCAGCCCCTGACGCAGGCCGTTGACGTGGGTGCCGCCCTGCATGGTCGGGATCAGGTTGACGTAGCTTTCGGTCAGCAGTTCACCGCCTTCCGGCAGCCACAGCAGCGCCCAGTCCACCGCTTCGGTATCACCGGCGAAATTGCCGACGAACGGCGCTTCCGGCAGGGTAATCAGGCCGTTGACCGCTTCCATCAGATAGTCGGTCAGGCCGTCCTGATAGCACCAGCGCTGTTCGGTGTTGTTCACCTTGTCGATGAAATAGATCTCGACGCCAGGGCACAGCACCGCTTTGGCTTTCAGCAGGTGAGTCAGGCGCGATACCGAGAAACGCGGGCTGTCGAAGAACTGTTCGTCCGGCCAGAAGTGCACGCTGGTGCCGGTGTTGCGTTTGCCGCAGGTGCCGGTCACGGTCAGATCTTGCACCTTGTCGCCGTTTTCGAAGGCGATGCCGTAGACGTTACCGTCGCGGCGCACGTTGACTTCCACCCGCTTCGACAGGGCGTTGACCACCGAGATCCCAACGCCGTGCAGGCCGCCGGAGAACTGGTAGTTTTTATTCGAGAATTTACCGCCGGCGTGCAGCCGGCACAGGATCAACTCAACCGCCGGCACGCCCTCTTCCGGGTGGATGTCCACCGGCATGCCGCGGCCGTCGTCGATCACTTCCAGCGACTGATCGGCGTGCAGAATCACGTCGATACGCTTGGCGTGACCGGCCAACGCTTCGTCGACGCTGTTATCGATCACCTCTTGGCCGAGGTGGTTTGGGCGCGTCGTGTCGGTATACATGCCGGGACGACGGCGCACTGGTTCTAGACCGCTGAGTACTTCAATGGCATCAGCGTTATAGCTGGATTGAGTCATCGTTGATTATTTTTTCGTGGTTAAAGGGAGGTGCCGGAACGGTCCGTCAGACCGCGTTTAGCCCTAAAAAATCCACAATCTGGGGGAAGTAGTGCTCGAAACCGACGAAGGCGTGGTTTCCACCCGACTCCACCGTTTGCCGACACGCGGTGTAATACGCCACTGCCTGGCCGTAATCGAGAATTTCATCGCCCGTTTGCTGCAGCAGCCAGATTAAATCCGGCGACTCCAAGGGATCGATCTGCATCACTTTCAGATCGTAAACGTGCCGAGACTCTAACACATATTGCTGGCCGGTGTAGGGGTTCTCGTTGGCGCCGAGATAGTCCACCAGCAACTCAAACGGCTTGACCGCCGGGTTGACCACCACCGCCGGCAGGGAAAAACACTGCGACAACCAGGTGGCGTAATAGCCGCCCAGCGATGAGCCGACCAGCCCGAGCGTTTGGCCGGCGCGCTCCAACACCATATTTTCCAGCATCTCGGCGGCCTCCGCCGGAAAGGCCGGCAGCTGCGGCACCAGCATCTCGATGTCGGGATGGTGCTCGGCCAGCCAGGCCTTGAAGGCCACCGCCTTGGCCGACTGCGGCGAACTATTGAAACCGTGCAGGTAGAGCAGTGTCGAAGGCATCAGTATCCATCCGAGTCCATATCGGGGCGGAAATCGTCGTTTTCCAGGCGGAACACCTGCGTCTCGACGCGGCCGTCCGGCAGCAGATCGAGGTAGCGCCAGCCGGGGGAGACGTCGTCGATGGTGAAGTTCGTGCAGTGCGGCTTGAATTGCACGCAGGTGGACGGCGTCGCCAACAGGCGCCGGCCCTGCCATTCCAGATCCAGATCCTGGTGAATGTGCCCGCACACCACGGTATTCACTTTCGGATAACGCAGCAGGATCGCGCCCAGCATATGCGGGTTGCGCAGGCTGTGCTGATCGAGCCAGGTGCAACCGGACGGCAGCGGATGATGGTGCAGCAGCAACAGCGTATAGCGCTCGGGGTGAGCCTGCAGGCAGCGCTCCATCCACTCGAGCTGGTATTCGCTCAATTCGCCGTGCGGTACGCCGAACACCTGGCTGTCCAACATCAGCACCTGCCAGCTGTCGCCCAGCAGCACCTGTTTGGAAGGCGCAATGCCGGCGGCGGCCAACGCGTCGACCATCGCCGGTTGAAAATCATGGTTGCCCGGCAGCCACACGCAGGGTGCCGGCAGTTGCGCGATGCCGGCGGCGAAGTGGCGGTACGCCTCTTGCGAATGATCCTGCGCCAAATCTCCCGTGGCGACGATCAAATCGACGTCGCGGCGCTGCGCCTGGATGGCGTCCAGCACCGCGTGATAGCTGCGATAGGTATTGATGCCGAGCAGCGTCTCGTGTTCGCCGGCAAAAAGGTGGGTATCTGTTATTTGTAGAATCCTGACCGCAGCCCCACTCGCCACGGGCAGTTTAAACAGGCTTTCCAAATGGTGTCCTTTGTTATTTCAGTCTGTCTAACAAACCGGAACCGCCATCGCTCCATGCGCCAAACAGTAGCGCAGCCAATCAGCAAGAAACTGGTTAATTTGATGCTTTTCGTCGCGTTGATGCAACTTTTTATTAGGATAATCATAACGCGCTTTAAAGCGGTAGATCTGCTGACTGGAACACACTTCCGCAACCATGGCGTCATGGTACAACCGCACCGTCATCGCGGGCAGGCTCCAGTAGCTGACCGCCGGAAAGATCTGCTCGATCTCCACCAGCGACGTGTAACGCGTGGACTCAACGATGGTCAGACGATAGCCGGCGCCGTTCACCTGATAAGTCACCGTTTCGCCCGCTTCGTCGTTGCGCGGCAGCAAGCGGCGCAATTGCGCGAAGTTGGTTTCGCACAATCTCATCATTTCGGGGAAATCAGGGGTATAGCGCTGTTTCATTAGTTGGCCCACTCTTTTCTCAACGATTCATGGTGCAACGCCAGCCATTGCAATGCAATCACTGATGCGGCGTTATCGATCGCGCCCTCCTCCACCCAGCGGTAAGCCTGCTCGCGGCTGACCACGTGGACGCGGATATCTTCATGTTCTTCCGCCAGGCCGTGAATGCCCTCGGCGGTGCCGGCGTCCACTTCGCCGACCATGATCGACAAACGTTCGCTGGTGCCGCCGGGGCTGGCCAGGTAGCTCAGCACCGGTTTGCAGCGCCCGACCACCACGCCGGCCTCTTCCTGCGCTTCGCGGCGGCACACGTCCTCGACGCTTTCGCCGGTTTCGATCATACCCGCCACCATTTCGAGCAGCCAGGGCGAATTACTGGTATCGACCGCGGCGATGCGCAGTTGTTCAATCAGCACAACCTCGTCGCGCACCGGATCGTAGGGCAGCAGCACCGCCGCATGGCCGCGTTCGAAAATTTCACGCGTGATTTCAGGGCTCATTTCGCCATTGAACAACCGATGGCGAAACCGGTATAAATTGAGTGAAAAAAAACCACGGTACAGCGTCTCGCGTGCAATAATTTCTACATCTTTTTTATCGAAAGTAACGGGCGATGGCTGCGAACGGTTCATGCGCGAATTCTCCTGCTTGAGTATGCCGATAAAATAAACGGTTTTGATGACAGAAACAGCGGGACTCTCCGCCGCGGCTTTATGTTAGGCTGTTTTTCGCCGCCGGATGCGGCACGTTTGTGCGCTCGCAGGTAATAGCGGGAAACAATCCGGATTGTCAGCCATAATATCAGCTGCAGTCGGCCCGGGCAGTACGCCAAGGTAAATGGGCGGCCTGAAAGGTAAAACTTACGTGAGATGGCACATTCAGCCACCTGATGCGTACCGCAGACTCTGCTAGAATCGGCAACTATTTCGTCTATCGTCAGCGCTAACATAGCAATATTGCTGCACAACAAGGAATGCAAATGAAGAAACTGCTCCCCCTTCTTATCGGACTGAGCCTGGGCGGCTTCAGTGCAATGAGCCAGGCAGAGAACCTGCTGCAGGTCTACAAACAGGCCAGGGAAAGTAACCCGGATCTGCGCAAAAGTGCAGCTGACCGCGATGCCGCATTCGAAAAGATCAATGAAGCGCGCAGCCCGCTGTTGCCGCAGCTCGGTTTAACCGCAGGTTACGATTACACCAACGGTTATCGTGACAGCAATGGCGTTAACAGCAACGTGACCAGCGGTTCGTTGGCGCTGACGCAAACTATTTTCGACATGTCGAAATGGCGCCAGCTGACGCTGCAGGAAAAGACCGCCGGCATCTCCGACGTCACCTTCCAAACCGCCGAGCAGTCGCTGATTCTCAACACCGCCACCGCCTACTTCAACGTGCTGAAAGCGATCGACACGCTGTCCTATACCCAGGCGCAGAAAGATGCGGTATACCGCACGCTGGATCAAACCACCCAGCGCTTCAACGTGGGCCTGGTGGCGATCACTGACGTGCAGAACGCCCGCTCGAACTATGACACCGTGCTGGCGGCGGAAGTCTCCGCCCGCAACGATCTGGATAATGCGCTGGAAACGCTGCGCCAGGTGACCGGGGCCTTCTACCCGGAGCTGGCCTCTCTGAATACCGATCGCTTCAGTACCCAGCGCCCGGAAGCGGTGAACAATCTGCTGAAAGAAGCGGAAGCGCGCAACCTGAGCCTGCTGTCCGCCCGTCTGAGTCAGGATCTGGCGCGCGAGCAAATCCGCGCAGCCCAAACCGGCTATATGCCGACGATTGACGTCAGCGCGTCAACCGGCATCAGCAATACCAAATACAACGGATCCAACACCGGCGGCGCGAATGCCGCGCGCTACAGCGACTCCGATGCGGGCCAAAATAAGGTCGGCATCAGCTTCAACCTGCCGCTGTACAGCGGCGGCGCGACCAATTCCCAGGTGAAACAAGCGCAGTATGGCTTCGTCGGCGCCAGCGAGCAGTTGGAAAGCTCACACCGCAGCGTGGTGCAGACCGTGCGTTCGTCGTTCAACAACGTCAATGCCTCGATCAGCAGCATCAACGCCTACAAACAGGCGGTGATTTCCGCGCAGAGCTCTCTGGATGCGATGGAAGCCGGTTATCAGGTTGGTACCCGCACCATCGTCGATGTGCTGGACGCCACCACCACCCTGTATAACGCCAAACGTCAGCTGTCCGACGCGCGTTACACCTATCTGATCAACCAGCTGAACATCAAGTCGGCGCTCGGCACGCTGAACCAGAACGATCTGCTGCTGTTGAATGGCGCGTTGGGTAAACCGGTGTCGACCGCACCTGACGCCGTGGCGCCGCAGAACCGTGCGCAGGACGCCTATGCGGACGGTTATCAGGACAATGCGCCAATGCAGCAAACCGCAGCGCCGGTACCGGCGGCCACTCGCGCATCCGCGCCGGCCGTCACCACCAGCCAACCGGCTCGCAACAGCGGCAACCCATTCCGCAACTGATGCGCACGCGTTGATAAATACGGGGTCCGGCCTGCGCCGCACCCCGTTTTTTTTTGCCCCGATTTCCCCCGCTTCTGCCCGCCGCCTCACAGCCGCCGCTGTGCCAGGTGGTATCATCGTCACTCTCATTTTCGCAGTCTGGTGAGGTTCGATGGACAACGATTCACGCTGGCAGCGCTTGATTAACGACGGCGAACTGCCGCCGCCACTGCGCCCGACACAGGCGGTTTACGCCTCCTGGCTGCGCTGCCGCAGCCTGATGCAGCCCGACGTCTGGCAAGCACCGCACCGCGCCCAGGGCGCCACCTTCGAATCGATTTGCCGCCGCAAGAACGACCTGCTGACGCTCGGCCAGGCGGCGCTGGAGGACGCCTGCGAATACATGGAGCCGCGTCGTTGCCTGTTGATGATCCTCGACGAGAGCGGCTGCATGCTGTGGCGCTGCGGCGACACCCAAACCTGGGAGCTTTTGCAGCCATTGGGGTTCGCCCCCGGCGCTTACTGGGCCGAGGGGCAGATCGGCACCAACGCCCCGGCGCTGGCGGCGGCAGAAGGCCACCCGGTGCGGGTGAGCGGCGAGGAGCACGTGCGCCGGGCGCTGCACGGCTGGTCATTCTGCGCGACGCCGGTCTACGACAACAGCGGCCGCCAACGCGGCTCGATCGCGCTGGGCTGCCTGCTGGCCGACTGCGCCGCCGGCGATCTGTCGCTGACGCTGGCCATCGCTCGCGAAATCGGCAATTCGCTGAACGCCGACGGCCTGCTGGCGGAATCCAACCGCCATCTTAACCAGCTTTACGGCCTGCTGGACGGCGTAGACGACGGCGTCATGGCCTGGGATCACCGTGGCTACCTGCAATATATCAACCAGCGCGCCGCCGCCCTGTTGAAGCTGGACGAGCAGCAGAGCCAGGGCAAACCGCTGGCGCAGCTGCTGACGCTGCCCGCCCTGCTCAAGCGCGCCATCGCCGACCGGCAGCCGCTGCAACACGTCGAAGTCACCTTCGAAAGCCAGCGGCAGTTTATTGCCGCCTTGCTGACGCTCAAGCCGATTTTCGACGGCGATCGCTGCAGTTTCATCGCCCTGCTGCACCCACTCGAGCGGCTGCGCCAATATGTCAGCAGCCAGTTGGGGCGCGTCAGCCACAGCTTCGAACAGATGCCCTCCGCCTCGCTGGAAATGCGGCGACTGATCCGTTACGGGCAGCAGGCGGCCAAGGGCCAGCATCCGATCCTGCTGCGCGGGGAGGAAGGGGTTGGCAAAGAGCGGCTCAGCCAGGCTATCCACAACGCCGGCGAACGTGCCGCCGGGCCGTATATCGCCCTCAACTGCCAACTGCTGCCGCAGGCGCAGGGGCTGCGTGAACTGCTGGGCAGCGATGCCAGCGAAGAAGAGGCGGGCCAGCTCAGCAAATTCGAATTGGCCAACGGCGGCACGTTGTATCTCGAACAGATCGAATACCTGCCGGCGGAGATGCAGTCGGCGTTGCTGCAGGTGCTGAAAACCGGCGTGGTGATCCGCCTCAATTCCAGCCGAGTGATCCCGGTCGATGTGCGGGTGATCGCCGGCAGCGCCGCCGATCTGCCGCTGCTGGTGCAACAAAACCGCTTCCGCCGCCAGCTGTTTTACAGCCTGCAAGCCTTCGAGATCCAGATCCCGCCGCTGCGCCAGCGGCTGAGCGATATTCCGCTGCTGGTCAAACACCATCTGCGCGCGCTGGAGCAACACTTTCAGTGTCGCTTTCGGGTGGATGACGAAGTGATGTCCCAACTGGCGCTCTACCTGTGGCCGGGCAACGATTTGGAACTGAAAGGGGTGGTGGAGCGCGCGGCGATGATTTGCCACGGCCACCACATCCAGTTAGCAGATTTGCCGGCACACCTGCTCGGCCAGCCGTCGCTGCTGGAGAGCGATCCGCAGCCCGGCGCGCCGCTGTTGACGCTGACGGACATGGAGCGCCAGGCGATCCTCCGCGCGGCGACCGTCAGCCGTGGTCAGTTGACGGAGATGGCGCAGCTGCTGGGCATCGGCCGCACCACGCTGTGGCGGAAGATCAAACAGCACGGGATCGACATTCGCCAGTTCAAGCTGCGCGCCTAGTGGCTGAGCTGCAACACCCCGCGCGCGGCGTCCAGCATCGCCTTCTGCCCGCTGCGGGTTTTGCTCAGGCAATCCTGCATACCGACCACCATCGGAATGCCCATCGCCTTCGCCAGAATGGCGCTGTGCGACAGGGCATTGCCACCGCTCAGGCAGATGCCGAGCACCAGCCGCCTGTCGAGCATCACCACCTCCGAAGGCATCAGCTCGTCCATCACCAGTATCGACGGCTCTGCCAGCGCGATGGCCGGCAGCGGCAGCCCCTGTAGATGGCACAGCGTGCGGCGCAGCATGTCGCGCACGTCCAGTTCACGCGCCCGCATGTAGTCGTCATCCAGCTCGCGGTACTCTTCGGCGATCGCCTCCAGCACCTGCCGCCAGGCCTGTTCGGCGCTGCACAACTGCTGCGCGATGCGGGTGTACGCCGCCTGCTGCAGATCCGGATCGTCCAGCAGCATGCTGTGGGCGCCGAAGATCGCCGCCTGCGGCTTGCCGATCAGCGTGCCGGTGCGTTCCGCCAGCCGGTTCAGATCGCTCAGCGTGTGCTGTAGAGCCTCACGCAGGCGTTGCTGTTCGCCCAACACCTCGTCCGCGCCAATCCGTCGATCGGCGGTTGGCGGCCAGAAGCTGTGGGCCTGAAACACCGGCCCGCTGGTGACGCTTTCCGCCACCGGGATACCGTGCAGCGAAGGCTGCTGCCTCTCGGAGACCGTCTCGCCGAAATGTTGCTTCGCCAGCGCGTTGAACGCCGCCAGCGCCTCGTCCGCCTGCGCGCCGTCGGCGATCAGGCGAATAGTATCGCCGTGGCGCACCTGCAGCAGCGCCAGCTGATTGAGGCTGCGTGGATCGACGCACTGCCCCTGCTTTTCCAGCACCAGCTCGGCCTTGAACGGCGCCAGCGTCTCGACCAGCCGCGCCGCCGGGCGCGCGTGCAGCCCGTGCGGGTTCTGCACCGTCCAGGTTGCGCTTTTGCCCTGCGCCAGCGGCAAAGCCGCGCTTTTCGCGGCCGGCGAGCCTTCGCCCAGCTGCGCCTGTTTGGCCTGCAGCGCGCCCTGCGCCTCCGCCACCACCTGCTCCAGCGAGGCACCGGAGTTGGCGGCCACCACCGCCGCCAGCGTGCCTTCGACCAGCGGCGCCGCACACAGCCGCACTTTGACAGCCACGTCCGGGTCCAGCAGATCGAGCGCGGTTTCGGCACTGAGCAGCGCGCTGCCCAAATCCATCAGCACCAGAACGCCGTCACCGTCGGCGACCGCTTCGATCGCCTCCATCACTTTGACCGCGTCGGTGCCGATCGGGTGTTCCTCGTCATCTACGCCCGCCGCCAGCGCCAGCTTGCAGCCATCGCCGCGCATCATCTGCCGCGCCAACTGCTCAACGCCGCGCGCCAGCAACGCGCTGTGCGAAACCACCACGATATTAATCATCTCGCCTCCTGCTACGGCTAACTACCGGCGACCTCAGCCAGCGTTTTCATCATCAGCATCACCGAAGTGGCGCCGGGATCCTGGTGGCCGATGCTGCGCTCGCCCAGATAACTGGCCCGCCCCTTGCGCGCCTGCATGGTAATGGTGCTCTCCACCGCCCGCTCGGCGCTGTCGGCGGCGCGCTGCAGCGCTTCCGCCACGCTCAGGTTCTGCTGCGCGGACTGGCCGAGGCTTTCCACCACCGGCCACCAGACGTCGCACATGGTTTTATCGCCCGGCTCCGCCTTACCGCGCATCACCACGCCTTCCACCCCCTCTTGCATCATCTGATGCAGCTCCGGCAGATCCAGGCTTTGCTTGGCGTTCGCCGCCTGTGCCGCGCGGATGAAGAAGGTGCCGAACAGCGGGCCGCTGGCGCCGCCCACGCTCGACAGCAGCGTCATGCCGGTGTTTTTCAGGATAAAGCCGATATCCTTGTCCGCCACCGACGGCAGCTTTTCCACCACCTTGTTGAAACCGCGATTCATGTTCAAACCGTGGTCGGCATCACCGATCTCGGTGTCCAGCCGGGTCAGAAAATCGCGCTCCCGGCTGAACACCTCGCCGCAACGCATCAGCCAATCGACAACCTGTTGTTTGGTCAACGCCATGATTCCTCCTCAGCAACCCCAACGCAGCGCAGGTGTTTTCACCGGCGCATCCCACAAGGACAACAGCTCGTCGTCCACGTTCAACAGCGTGATAGACACGCCCTGCATATCGAGCGAGGTGCAATAAGACCCCACCAGGTTGCGTTCAATGATGATGCCCGCTTCGGCGCAGCGCTCCGCCAGCCGATGGTACACGCCGTATAGCTCCGACAGTGGCGTAGCGCCCAGGTTGTTGACCAGCGCGATCGCACGATCGCCGCGCGTCAGCGGCTGTTTGGTCTGCATCTCGTCGCGCCACTCGCCCTGCTGACGATCCCAGACGCGGATCGTGCGCTGATAGTGGCCGTGGTCGATCAGCGTATGGAACATATCGTCCACCGCCGCGTTGAGCGTGGTGAACGGGCGGCGCGCAATGCCCGGCTCGCCGTGAATGCCGACGCCGAACTCCATTTCGTTTTCCGCCAGGGTGAACGACGGCTTGCCGGCGGCCGGTACGGTGCAAGCCCCCAGCGCGATGCCGATTGAGTGCCCGTGGTTGTTGATGCGATGCCCTAACGTCACCACGCTGTCCAGATCGTCGCCGCGCGCAGCAGCGGCGCCCAGCAGCTTCTCCATCAGCACGGTGTTGGCCACCCCGCGCCGCCCGGCGGTAAACAGGCTGTCTTTGACCGCCACGTCGTCATCCACCAGCACCGTCGCCACCGCGACGCCGCTGTCGTGCAGCAGCTCGGTGGCGGTTTCGAAGTTGAGCACGTCGCCGGTGTAGTTCTTGATCAGCATCAGCACCCCGGCGCCGCCGTCGATCGCCTGGCCGCACTCGTACATTTTATCCGGCGTCGGCGAGGTGAAAATCTCGCCCGGACAGGCGCCATCGAGCATCCCTTCGCCGACGAAACCGCAGTGCATCGGCTCATGGCCGCTGCCGCCGCCGGACAGGATCGCCACCTTGCCCGCCACCGGCGCATCGGCGCGGGTCACGAACACAGGATCCGCGTGCACCAGCAGCTCGGGATGGGCCTCCGCCAGCCCCTGCAACTGCTCTTCCAACACCGACTCGACCTGATTAATCAGTTTTTTCACGATGGTTTCCTCTGTAAGAACAAGGGCGCGGCGCACCGCGCCCCAAGGGTATCAATGACGCTGCAGCCAGGCGGCGCCCAGCCTATCCGCCGTCAGGATCGCCGCCTGCACGCCCGCTGGGGTGACCTTGAACGGCATGTTGTGAATGGTTTCGCCGGCGGCGCAGCTGGCCTCGGCCACCGCCATGATCTTCGCCGTCGCATCACCGGTGACGCCCATCTGCGCCAGCGTGATCGGCAGGCCGATGCCATGGCAAAACGCCAGCACGGTTTCAATCTGCGCCATCGGGCTGTTCTGCAGCACCAGCTGTGCCAGGGTGCCGAACGCCACTTTCTCGCCGTGATACAGGTGGTGGCACTCTTCGAGCACGGTAAAACCGTTGTGAATGGCATGCGCCGCCGCCAGACCGCTGCTCTCGAAGCCGATGCCGCTCAGATAGGTATTGGCCTCAATGATGCGCTCCACCGCTTCCGTCACCACGCCGGCCTCGACCGCCAGTTTGGCTTTCACCCCTTCCGCCAGCAGCGTGTCATAACACAGCCGCGCCAGGCTGAGCGCCGCCAGCGTCGATTTGCCGCCGGCCATGCTGGTGGCCTGGGCGTCGAAACAGGCCTGGGCTTCGAAATAGGTGGAGAGCGCGTCGCCCATGCCGGCCACCAGCAGGCGCACCGGCGCTTTGGCGATGATGGCGCTGTCCATCACCACCATGTCCGGGTTGCGCGGGTAAATCAGGTATTCGGCGAATTCGCCCTGTTCAGTGTAGAGGACCGACAGCGCGCTGGTCGGCGCATCGGTGGAGGCGATGGTGGGAATAAGCACCACCGGCAGCTGTTGGTAGTGCGCCACGGCCTTGGCGGTGTCGAGCGTCTTGCCGCCGCCGACGCCGATCACGCCGCGGCAACCGTGAGCCTGCAGCTCATGCCCGAGCCGGTCTATCTCTTTGCGGCAGCACTCGCCGTTGAAGCGGGCCGCGTGATGTTTCACGCCGTGCTGCTGCAGGCTGCCCATCAAGGTGTCGCCCGCCAGCTGCATCACGAAGTCGTCTGCGATCACCAGGTAGTGATCGGCGAGGGATTTGGCATATTCGCCGACGGCGGCCAGCGCATTGGCGCCCTGAATATATTTGCCTGGTGACTGGATGATTCTCAACATAACCGGATCCTTGTAGGGAGTTGGCGATGGTAACGTTCAGATATCAGGTGATGACGCGCCGACTTCGCCGCCGGCTTGTTGTTGTGCTTCGACTATGAGCGCCCGCCGCCCGCCTGGCGAGCCTCGCGATTTTTGTTCCATTATGGAACATCAGCATAGCGACAACGTTTCATGATGAAACGCCAATGCGCGTTTTTTCGCCGCGAAAGCGAACTGGCGCACACCCCAACGTATAACTGCGTAAAGAGTCGATTCTGCGGGCGTTTCAGCTTTAATTTTGACCATGTTTCCCCTATCCTTAGCGCCACTACTGGGAAAGGGCGAAAACAGCCCGCATGATGGGATTGATAACGATGAAACGGACAAAAAACATCAACCAAGAGACGTTCCGCAAATCCTGGCGCAGCTACCGTGTCGCGCCCGTGGCTTTGGCGATCAGCGCTGTCTTTATGCTGGCCGGCTGCGAGAAGAGCGATGAAACGGTCTCCCTGTATCAGAATGCCGATGACTGTTCGCGCGCCAATCCTTCGATGAGCGAGCAGTGCACCACCTCCTACAACAACGCCCTGAAAGAAGCGGCGAAAACCGCGCCGAAATACGCTACCCGCGAAGACTGCGTCGCCGAGTTCGGCGAAGCGCAGTGCACCCAGGCGCCGGCTCCGGCGCAGGCCGGCATGGCGGCGGAATCGCAAAGCAGCGGCAGCTTCTGGATGCCGCTGATGGCGGGCTACATGATGGGCCGCCTGATGGGCGGTTCCGGCTTCGCGCAGCAGCCGCTCTTCACCTCCAAGAACGCCGCCAGCCCGGCGAACGGCAAGTTTGTCGACGCCAGCGGCAAGAGCTACGGCCCGGCCACCGCCGGCGGCCGCACCATGACGGTGCCGAAAACCGCCATGGCGCCGAAGCCTGCAGTCACCAACACCGTGACCCGCGGCGGCTTCGGCGAGAGCGTGGCCAAGCAGACCAGCATGCAGCGCAGCAGCGCCACCTCAAACTCCGGCTCTCGCAGCATGGGCGGTTGATGCATGAAACGTATTGCTATTACCGAGCGCCCGGACTGGCGTGAAAAAGCGACCGAGTTCGGTTTCCGTTTCCACACCATGTACGGCGAGCCGTACTGGTGTGAAGACGCCTATTACCAGTTCACGCTGGCGCAGATTGAAGAGATCGAAAACGCCACCGCCGAGCTGCACCAGATGTGCCTGCAGGTGGTGGAAAAAGTGGTCGGCAGTGACGAGCTGATGACCAAGTTCTGCATCCCGAAACACACCTGGGAGTTCGTACGCAGCTCCTGGCGCACCAACCAGCCGTCGCTGTACTCGCGTCTCGATTTGGCCTACGACGGCGTCAACCCGCCGAAGCTGCTGGAGAACAACGCCGATACGCCAACCTCGCTGTATGAGGCGGCCTTCTTCCAGTGGCTGTGGCTGGAAGACCAGATCAACGCCGGCAAACTGGATCCGGAGTCGGATCAGTACAACAGCCTGCAGGAAAAGCTGATCGAGCGTTTCGCCGAGCTGAAAGCGCATCACGGCTTCGGCCTGTTGCACCTGGCCTGCTGCCAGGACAGCGAAGAAGATCGCGGCACGGTGCAATATCTGCAGGACTGCGCGCAGGAAGCCGGTCTGCCGACCGAGTTCCTGTTCATGGAAGAGATTGGTCTCGGCGAGAAAGGCCAGTTTACCGATCTGCAGGATCAGGTGATTGGCAACCTGTTCAAGCTCTACCCGTGGGAATTCATGCTGCGCGAGATGTTCTCCACCAAGCTCGAAGACGCCGGCGTGCGCTGGCTGGAGCCGGCCTGGAAGAGCATCATCTCCAACAAAGCGCTGCTGCCGCTGCTGTGGGAAATGTTCCCGAACCACCCGAATCTGTTGCCGGCTTATTTCGCGCAAGACGATCATCCGCCGATGGATCATTACGTCACCAAGCCGCTGTTCTCACGCGAAGGCGCCAATATCCAGATCGTCGAAAACGGTCAGGAAGTGGCGCGTGTGGACGGACCTTATGGTGAAGAAGGCATGATCGTGCAGCAGTTCCACCCGCTGCCGAAGTTTGAAGACAGCTACACGTTGATCGGCAGCTGGCTGGTGAACGATCAGCCTTGCGGTATCGGCCTGCGCGAAGATCGCGAACTGATCACGCAGGATCTGTCGCGCTTCTATCCGCACACCATCCTCGGCTGATCGCCCCGCCGAAGACAAAAACGCCAGTCTCTGACTGGCGTTTTTCTTTAGCCCACCTGCACCGACAGCATGCTCAGCGCTCCCATTTCGATACCGTCGATCGGCACGCTGATGGCCTCTTTGCCATCCCAGCCGCCAAGCACGTACAGCAACGGCAGATAGTGTTCCGGCGTCGGATTCGACAGCGCCGCCCCCTCATGGCGCATGAAATCCACCAGCGGATGGTTTTCGCCCCGATAACGCAGGTTATCCCGGACAAAGTTATTGAACGATTCCGCCCACGGGTAGGCGCTGGTATCGCCCTGCCATTTCACCATGCGCAGGTTGTGCACCACGTTGCCGCTGGCGACAATCATCACGCCCTCATCACGCAGCGCAGCGAGTTTGCGACCCAGCTCATAGTGATAGGCCGCCGGCTGCGTACCGTCGACGCTGAGCTGCACCACCGGAATGTCGGCATTGGGATACATCTTGATCAACACGCCCCAGGTGCCGTGATCCAACCCCCACTCACCGAGATCGGCCGTCACCGGCACCGGTGCCAGCATTTGCTGCAGCTGCGCAGCCAGCGCGGGAGAGCCCGGCGCCGGATAACGGGTATCGAACAGCGCCTGCGGGAACCCGCCGAAGTCGTGAATGGTTTTGGGTTTTTCCATCGCGGTAACCGCAGTGCCGCGGGTATACCAATGTGCGGAAACCGCCACGATCGCCTTCGGGCGCGGCAATGACTCACCCAACGCACGCCATGCCCGGGTGTAACGGTTGTCTTCCAGCACGTTCATCGGGCTACCGTGGCCAAGAAACAGTGCAGGCATACGAGAGGTGTTCATAGGGAGATCCTTAGTTCAAATTGTGCTATGCCGCTACATTACGCGCTTTGCCACACCAACACAGCCGGATAACCGTGATGAAGATATTCAATAAATTTGAATTAAAAACGGAGGAATACGCCGGTAAACAGAAAGATAAAAAATTTATATATTTCAATAGATTAATAACAAGCATGAATGTCATGGCATTACTGCCACACAGATCCAATTTGTGAACAATTTATGTATTTTTTGTTAACGTAATCTATACACTCCTCCTCTGCCGACGGGTGCCGACAGCCCCGCCGCGCAATGGGAACTACGTCTCACCAAGGAGGAATTCATGTTCAGACTCACACTGGCAACCCGCCTGGCGCTTTCCATGTCCTTATTCGCCGGCTGGACGGCAACCGCATTCGCCGGCTGGACGGCAACCGCCGGCGCGGCGGACAACGCGCAGCTGACGCAGCGCGAAGACCCTTACTTCCTTCAGGCGCAAGCTCAGCTGCAACAGCGACTGAAACAGACGCCAAACACCAACCGCGCCAAAAACGTCATTCTGGTGGTCGGTGACGGCATGGGATTTTCCACCGTGACCGCCGCCCGCATTTTTGAAGGGCAGCAGCGCGGCGTGGACGGCGAATCCAACGTGCTGGCCTGGGAGGCCTTCCCCTATCTGGCGGCGGCCAAAACCTACTCCGCCGACGCCCAAATCACCGACTCCGCGCCCAGCGCAGTGGCGATGACCACCGGCGTCAAAACCATCAACGATCTGATGGGCCTCAACCATACGGCGACCCTCAACAATTGCGAGGACCAGCAAACCAAGGCCGTCACCACACTGTGGGAGATGGCCGCAACGCTTGGCATGGCCACCGGTGCCGTGACGACCGCGACCATCACCCACGCCACGCCGGGCGCCACCTATGCCCATATCGCCAACCGCGATTGGGAATCCGACGCAAAAATGCCGGCAGCGGCCCTGGCCGCAGGCTGCCGCGACATCGCGCGCCAGCTGGTGGAAATGAAGTACGGTAACGGCCTCAACGTGGCGATGGGCGGTGGGCGCGCCAACTTCCTGCCCGACAGCGTGAGTGATCCGGAATACCCCGGTAAAAAAGGCGCCAGAAAGGATGGCCGCGATCTGACGCAGGCCTGGCTACAACGCTATGGCGAGCGTGGGCAATATGTCTGGAATCAGGCGCAGTTCGCCAAAATCGAACCGGCCAAAGTCGACCACCTGTTGGCCCTGTTCGAGCCATCGCACATGAACTTCGAGCACGATCGGCGGCAAGACGCAGCGGGAGAGCCTTCGCTGGCGGAAATGACCGGCAAGGCCATCGATATTCTGGCCAGGAATCCCGAAGGCTACCTGCTGTTGGTGGAGGGGGGACGCATCGATCACGGTAGCCACAACGGTAACGCCTACCGCACGCTGAGCGACGCGGTCGCGCTGAACGAGGCGGTGAAAACCATCGTCAACAAGGTCAATCTGGACGAAACCCTGGTGATCGTGACCGGCGATCACAGCCACACGTTGACCATCGCCGGCTATGCCAAGCGAGGTAATCCTATCCTCGGCATTTCCGTCGGCGTCGACGGCAAACCGCGACTGGGCAGCGACGGCAAGCCTTACACCACCGTCGGCTTCGCCAATGGCCCCGGCGGCACGATCCCGCTGACCGAACGCCCGGCATTGACCATGGAACAGGCCACCGCGCCCGACTTTATTCAGCCGGCGCTGGTGCCGCTGAAAAGCGAGACCCACGGAGGGGAAGATCTCGGCATCTACGCCATCGGCCCCTGGGCGCATCTGTTCCAGGGCACGGTGGAGGAAAACTACACCTTCCACGTGATGAATTACGCCAGCCGCATCGGCGAACGCCTGTCAGAACGGTAGATAAAAAAAAAGCCGCGTAACGCGGCTTTTTTATCGTTGAAAAGCGGCCGGCTATCAGCTGGCTTTTTTCTCGTGCGCCTGGCGGTAGGCCACCAGATCTTCGATGGTCAGCACCACCATGTCGTGCTGTTTGGCGAAGGTAATCACTTCCGGCGCATGCGCCATGCTGCCATCGTCGTTGGTCAGCTCACACAGCACGCCGGCAGGTTTGAAACCGGCCATGGAAACCAGATCGATAGTCGCTTCGGTGTGGCCGCGACGGCTCAGCACGCCGCCTGGCTGCGCACGCAGCGGGAACACGTGGCCCGGACGGTTCAGGTCGCTCGGCTTGGCGCTGTCTGCCACCGCCGCACGGATGGTGGTCAGGCGATCGGAAGCGGAAACCCCGGTGGTCACGCCCTGCGCCGCTTCAATGGTCACGGTGAAGGCGGTCTGGAACTGACTGGAATTGTTGGTCACCATCATCGGCAGCTCAAGCTGCTGACGGCGTTCTTCGGTGATGCACAGGCACACGATACCGCTGCCGTGGCGAATGGTCAGCGCCATCTGCTCAACGGTCATGGTTTCCGCGGCGAAGATCATGTCACCTTCGTTTTCACGGTTTTCATCATCGAGCACCATTACGCCGCGCCCGTTGCGCAGTGCGTCGATCGCGCGTTCAACGCGTTCTGTCGGCGTGCCGAAGTCTGAAAGTAGCGTCTGATTCATGGTAAAAAACCTCATTAAAAAATTATGGATTACCAGAACCAGGGCGATCTTGAGGAGTAGCTAGCAATAGCTAAAAAAATAACGCAAGCGGGCACAAGCCCGGCAGATACCGTTACTCTCTCCCATCCGGACTATAACCGTCGGCCCCGGAATTACACCGGATCTGCTGACCTCTAACCGGCCCTGACAGGCTGGCTGAGCGCTCGCGGGCTTTCACCGTAGAAGGTGATTTACCGCCGGTGGGGACTTTCACCCCGCCCTGAGAATAAGCAGGTTGACTATAGCGCTAATGGGTAGGCAGGGCAATTGGCAAAAGCACAATTCGGCCACGCACGGCGAATGCGCTTAATGGTTTATCCGGCGGGCAACTCGCATTACACTAAGCGGCAGCTATTAAACTCTGAAAGGGATACGCCATGATTGACCCGAAAAAAATCGAACAAATCGCACGCCAGGTTCATGAGTCCATGCCTAAAGGCGTTCGTGAATTCGGGGAAGACGTTGAGAAAAAAATCCGTCAGGTCCTGCAGTCGCAGCTGACCCGCCTGGATTTGGTTAACCGCGAAGAGTTCGACGTACAGACTCAGGTGCTGTTGCGCACCCGCGAGAAACTGGCGCTGTTGGAACAGCGCATGGCCGAGCTGGAAAGCAAACTGAGCGCGGCACCGGCCGCCAAGCAGGAAGACGAATAAATTCCCGCCAAGGGCGCGCACCAGAACCGCGCGCCCTTGTTCTTTAGATTGCCCGGCGTTAGCCGCGACCGTCTTTGATCGCGTTGATGATGTTGGTGGTCGACAGCCCGTCTTCAAAGTTCAGCACTTTGACATCCCCGCCGTTGGCCCACACTTCCGCACTGCCGGCAATCTCTTCCGGTTTGTAATCACCGCCTTTCACCAGCAGATCCGGCAGAATGTCGGCGATCAAGCGCTGCGGCGTATCCTCTTCGAACGGCACCACCCAATCCACCGCTTCCAGCGCGCCCAGCACGATCATCCGATTCTCCAGCGCGTTGACCGGGCGTGTTTCCCCTTTCAGGCGTTTGGTCGACGCATCGCTGTTCACCGCCACGATCAGGCGGTCGCCCAGCTTGCGGGCGTTGGCCAGATAAGAGACGTGGCCGGCATGCAAAATGTCGAAGATGCCGTTGGTCATCACCACTTTTTCGCCGCGCTGACGCGCCTGCGCGACAGCATGCTTCAACTGCGCTTCGGTCATCACGCCAAAACCGGTTTCGGCACGGCCGCGCACCGCGTTTTCCAGCTCGATGGGCGACACGGTAGAGGTACCAAGCTTGCCCACCACCACGCCGGCGGCGGCGTTAGCCAGGAAACAGGACTCTTCCAGCGAATTACCGGCGGCCAGCGAGGCGGCCAGCACGCCGATCACAGTGTCGCCCGCGCCGGTCACATCGAACACTTCCTGCGCCTGGGTCGGCAAATGCAGCGGTTCAACGCCCGGCTGCAGCAGCGTCATGCCGTGTTCGGAACGGGTAACCAGCAGCGCCGACAGCTCAAAATCCGCCACCAGCTTCATGCCGCGTTCCACCAGCTCCGCCTCATCCTTGCAGTGGCCCACCACCGCTTCGAACTCGGACAGGTTCGGCGTCAGCAGCGTCGCGCCGCGATAGCGCTCGAAGTCAGAGCCTTTCGGATCGATCAGTACCGGCACTTTGGCGGCGCGCGCCAGTTGGATCATGCCCTGCACCTGGCTGAGCGCGCCCTTGGCGTAATCGGACAGCACCAGCGCGCCGATCTGCGGCAGCGCCTGCTGAATACGCTCCAGCATCGGCTGCGGATCGACGTTGGAGAAACCTTCTTCGAAGTCGAGACGGATCAGCTGCTGGTTGCGCGACAGCACGCGCAGCTTGGTGATGGTCGGATGGGTCGGCACCGAGACGAAGTCGCAGCACACGTTGACTTCATTCAGCTTGGCGCTTAGTGCCCGCGCCGCATCGTCGATGCCGGTCAGGCCCACCAGGCGGGAAGTGGCTCCCAGCGAAGCGATGTTCATCGCCACGTTAGCCGCGCCGCCGGGACGCTCTTCGATGGTATCGACCTTGACCACCGGCACCGGGGCTTCCGGTGAAATGCGGCTGGTCGGCCCATACCAATAGCGATCCAACATGACGTCACCGACCACCAGCACACCGGCGCGGCGAAAATCAGGCAGCGTAACTTTCATCCGATAACTCCAAAAAAGTACAAAATTTTAGTGGCGCAGATATTACCACAGACCGCCGGAATACCCGCAAAAAGGTATTAATCCAGCCATTTGGCCCAGCTGGCACGCACCTGCTCGCGCTCGGCGGCGAACAGCTCGCTGCCGACCTTGCCGGAATGCTCCTGCAGCGCCAGATGGTGGATCTCGTCGCGCATGGTGACATAGGCCTGGGTCAACGCGCGCGCCTCCTCTTCCGGCATGATGTCGTAATTGGCCATCAGCTCGAAGATGCGCACGTTGTCCGACCAACGCGTCAGCCGCGGTTCACCCGGCGCATAGCGTAAGACCAGATATTGGGCGATAAATTCGATGTCGGTAATGCCGCCCTCATCGGTTTTGATATCAAACAGATCGCGCTGCTTGTTGCCGAGATGGTTGCGCATCTTTTCGCGCATCTCGCGCACTTCGCGCTTCAGGATCTCCGCATCGCGCGTTTTGCACAGGATCTCGCGCCGGATCGCGTCGAACTGCTGATGCAGCGCCGGATCGCCATGCACGATGCGCGCACGCACCAGGGCCTGATGTTCCCAGGTCCAGGCTTCATTTTGCTGGTAGTCGGCGAACGCCTCGACGGTGCTGACCAGCATCCCCGCGGCGCCGGAAGGCCGCAGGCGCGCGTCCACCTCATACAGAATGCCGGAGGAGGTGCGGGTACTGAACAGATGCATCACCCGCTGCGCCAGCCGCAGGTAGAACTGACGGCCGTCGATGCAGCGATCGCCGTCGGTCATCACCTCCGGCGGGCAATCCAGCAGGAACACCAGATCGAGATCGGAACTGTAACCCAGCTCCCAGCCACCCAGCTTGCCGTAGCCGATCACCGCAAAGCCGCGCCCTTCACGCTCCTGCAGATGGGTCGGCTGGCCGTAGCGCGCCACCATGTCGCTCCAGGCCTGTTGCACCACCGCGTCGATGATCGCTTCCGCCAGATAAGTCAGGTGGTCGCTCACTTTCATCACCGGCAGCGCGCCGGCGATATCCGCCGCGGCGATGCGCAGTTGCTGCGCCTGTTTGAACTGGCGCAGCGCCTCCAGCTTTTGCTCTTCGTCGTCTTCCGGCACCCGCAGCAGGTACTGGCGCAGCTCGCTGCGGTAGGCATCCAGCGCCACCGGCTGATACAGCGTGGCCGGATCCAGCAGTTCGTCCAGCAACAGCGGATAGCGCGACAGCTGGTTGGCAACCATCGGCGACGCGGCGCACAGGCGGATCAGATGGCTGAGCGCCGCGTGGTACTCCACCAGCAGCTCGAGGTAGGTCGTACGGGTGACGATGCTGAGCAGCAGCTGCGCCAGTCGCACCAGCGCGGTCGGCGCGTCCTGGCGCGGGCACACTTCCGCCAACAGGCGCGGCATCAACTGATCGAGCACGTCGCGGCCGCGCGGGCCGATGGTGCGTTTGTCGACGTCATGGCGGAAATCGGCGATGGTGCGCAACATCTGTCGGCGCCCCTCTTCGTCCAGGTGCGGCGTCAACGGCGCCAGCTCATTTTCCTCCAGCGCGTCCTGCCATAGGCTGTGGTAGTGTTGGTAGTCGGGATCTTCGCCGACATCCGGGCTATCGTCGCCGATCAGGTCGTCGAACACCGCCCGCACCGCCTGCATGTGCAACTCCAGCGTCGCCATCAGCGCCGGCCAATCCGCCAGCCCCATGCCGTAGGCCAGCCGTGCCTGATCGAGCGCATCCTGCGGCAGCGTCTGGGTTTGCTGATCGCCGATCGCCTGCAGCAGATTCTCCAGCCGCCGCAGGAACAGATAGGCGGCGCTCAGCGCCCGCACTTGCTCGGCCTCCAGCAGCCCCAGCTCACCCACCGCCTGCAGCGTCGGCAACAGTGAACGCCCCTGCAGCGCCGGCTCGCGGCCGCCGCGGATCAGCTGGAATACCTGGGTGATGAATTCGATTTCCCGAATGCCGCCGGCACCCAGCTTGATGTTGTCCTTCAGGCCGCGACGCCGCACTTCACGGGCGATCATGCCCTTCATGTTGCGCAATGATTGAATGACGCTGAAATCGATATAGCGGCGGAACACGAACGGCCGCAGCGTTTTGCGCAGCTCCTGGCTGTAGGCGTCTTCTGCGCCGCCCATCAGGCGCGCCTTCACCATCGCATAACGTTCCCAGTCGCGCCCCTGCTCCTGATAGTAATCTTCCAGCGCCGCGAAGCTCATCACCAACGGGCCGCTGTCGCCGAACGGCCGCAGCCGCATGTCGACGCGATAAACGAAGCCGTCGATGGTCTGCTGATCCAGCGCCTTGATCAGCCGCTGGCCGAGGCGGGTGAAGAACTGGGCATTGTCCAGCTCGCGCCGCCCGCCCTGGGTCTGGCCGTTTTCCGGGTAGGCGAAGATCAGATCGATATCCGACGAGAAATTCAGCTCGCCGCCGCCCAGCTTGCCCATGCCGAGGATCAGCAGCGGCTGCGGTTCACCGGCGGCGTTGCACGGCGTGCCCCACTCGCGGCAGCAGGTTTGGTACAGCCAGTCGCGCGCGCTGACGATCAGCGTTTCCGCCAATCCGCTCAGCTGCAGCAGCGTTTCTTCGGTCGAACACAGCCCCTGAGCCTGCGCCCAGGCAATGCGCACCAGCGTTTCACGGCGAAACAGACGCAGCGTGCGCATCAGCTGGGCCTCATCGCGCACCTCTTCCAGCTCGTCCTGCAACCAGGCGGCATAGTGTTGCCACTCGCCGGGCGCCGGCGGCTGTTCGCGCAGCGTCGCCAGCCAGGCCGGCTGGGCGAACAGCGCGTCGCTGACGAAATCGCTCGACGCCAGCACCCACTGCTCCTGTTCGCTAAAGGCGCAGTCCGCGCCGTGAACTTCCTGAAAACGCTGCACAACCTGCTGTGCCTGAGCCTGTAACGCGGCTGAAAGTGGCGACATAGTGTATGACCCGTTCTGCGGCCCACGGCTGGCGGGCCGGCTGGATTAACGAAGCGCGCCGTTTAACCAGAATGGCGCATGCGATAAGGCCTGTTTGCGGCTGGCTTCATACCAGCCTTGGCGGCGCTCGCTCAGCGCTGCCTGCAGCTCGCGCCAGGCCTCGATATAAGGCCCGGTCTGCTCGTCGGGGTAGGCGCCCGACAGCAGGACCAGCGCCGAAATCTGACGCGTCAGACGCGGCAATTGTTCCTGATATTCATCTTCGTTCAGCATACGGCTGAAGGCTTCTTTCAGCTCCGCGCCGCTGCGCCCCAGCATGATGTCGCTGAAGCGCTTGAAAGAACCGTCCAGCTTGGCCTGCCCTTTGGCATCGATAAACGGCCGCCAGGCGCCGCTCACCAGCCATGATGTGAGCGCCAACTTACATTGCAGATAGGCCGTGCTGTAGCACAGGGTCTCTGGCTGTGCGGCTTTGTCCGCCAACAGCGGTTCGAGCTCGGTCAGGCGGGCGCGCAGATCGGCGCTGGCCTTGCGCGGCACCAGGCCACCGAAGATCACCAGCGCCTGGCGGATCGTTCCGACCGCCTCAATCACCGAAGCGCGCGCCTGCGCGTCGCCGCGCAGCCACAGCTCCTCGTGGTACTGCCAGTGGCTCAGCGCCTGCTCGAAGGCGGCGATCATCCCCTGCTCCACGGTCGCCTTGGCCGCCGGCTTCAGCACCTGCAGTGGGCGCACCTCGCGCGGAGGATTGCCCTGCGCCAGGTGGTAACCGCGCGCCGCCTTGCTCAGGCTGCCCTGACGCAACCCGTCGTGCGCCGCCAGCTCACCGGCCAACGCCAGCAGATCGGCGGTATCGCCTTTCAACAGCTCCAGCTCGATCTCGCTCAGGGCTTCGCTGAGGTCACCGGCACGCACCTCGCCCTGGTCCAGGCCAATCTCTATCTCGCTTTTGCCGTAAGTAACCACCCACTTCTCACGCACGAAATCGGTACGGAACAGCGGTTGCAACGCCTGCTGCAGCGCCGCGATATCGCAATCCTGCGGCCAGATGTCGGCAGGAAACTGCGCCAGCGCCAGCTGCGGCTCGGCGATAGCGACATTGTATTCCGGGCGCTGGTGCAGGCCGCCCACCACTTTACCGGCGGTTTTGATGGTCATCTCATAGCGATCGTCGAAACCGCGAATGCGCAGCCCCATGTCGTGACGGCGCAGGACGTTGTCGGCCGTTTCGAAGTAAATGTTGGTCAGCTTTTGCGGCGCGGAATGCTGATGCGGCCAGGCGGCGAGCCATTGCGGAAGAGCGGCCACCGCTTGCGGCGCGGCGATGAATTTCAGTTCAATTTCAACGGTCATAATTCTTTAACACCAATAAGTTATGCATTCACGTCGGTTTCAGCGCGGCGCGTTCGGCCCGCCGTATGCTGCCCACTGACGCACAGTTGCCGTTATCTTACCGCGATTCCCGGCGCCTTAACCCTGCTAACTGTAGAAAAAACCTGTTACGTTATAAAACGCTGCGCAACTCACAGAATCAGCCACAGTAAGATAGTTCTCATTCCGGTTTTGGCGTTGCGTCGTCAGACTGAACCCTCTACTATCGTTCCATAAATTCACCCAGAAACGATGAACTAATGCAGAAATTACGCCTGATTTGCCTTGCCGCGCTGAGCTTCAGCATCACTTGGGCCGCACATGCCGAAGATAAACGCTATATCTCCGATGAGTTAAGCACTTACGTCCATAGCGGCCCAGGTAATCAGTACCGTATTGTCGGCACTCTGAACGCCGGTGAAGAAGTCACCCTATTGAGCGTCAACGACAGCACCAACTACGGCCAGATCCGCGATCCGAAAGGCCGCACCACCTGGATCCCGCTCGACCAGCTCAGCCAGACGCCAAGCCTGCGCACTCGCGTGCCCGAGCTGGAACAGCAGGTGAAAACCCTGACCGACAAGCTGGCCAACATCGACAACACCTGGAACCAGCGCACCTCGGAAATGCAGGAGAAAGTCGCGGGCAGCGACAGCACCATCAGCAGCCTGCAGAAGGAAAACCAGGATCTGAAAAACCAGCTGGTGGTCGCGCAGAAGAAGGTCAACGCCGTTAACCTGCAGCTCGACGACAAGCAGCGCACCATTATCCTGCAGTGGTTCATGTACGGCGGCGGCGTCGCCGGCGTCGGTTTGCTGCTGGGCCTGCTGTTGCCGCACCTGATCCCGCGCCGCAAGAACAACAACCGCTGGATGAACTGATCTCAGTATCGTTCAGTTTGAGTATGGGCGCCTGCGGGCGCCCTTTTCATTGGTGCCGACATCCCGCGGCCAATTCATGTAATCTGATAGACAGAGCCTTACACGATATTCAGGAGTCAACAGTGCAGATTTATCTGGTCGGCGGCGCCGTTCGCGACAGCCTGCTCAACATCCCGGTAGTCGATCATGATTGGGTGGTGGTGGGCGCCACGCCGGCGGAGCTGCTGGCATTGGGCTACCAACAGGTCGGCAAAGATTTCCCGGTGTTCCTCAACCCCGATTCTCATGAGGAGTACGCGCTGGCGCGCACCGAGCGCAAATCCGGCCAGGGGTACACCGGTTTTACCTGCTATGCCGCGCCGGACGTCACGCTGGAAGAAGATCTGCTGCGGCGCGATCTGACCATCAACGCCATCGCCCGCTCCGCCGAAGGGGAACTGATTGACCCTTACGGCGGCGTGGCCGATCTGCAGGCGCGCGTGCTGCGCCACGTTTCCGACGCGTTCGGCGAAGATCCGCTGCGCGTACTGCGCGTGGCCCGCTTCAATGCCCGCTTCGCCCACCTGGGTTTTCACATTGCCGACGAAACGCTCGCCCTGATGCGCCAAATGGCGCACGGCGGTGAACTGGCTGCGCTGACCGCCGAACGCGTCTGGAAGGAAACCGAAAAGGCGCTGCAAAGCCAGAGCCCGCAGGTCTATTTTCAGGTGCTGCGCGACTGTGATGCACTGGCGGTGCTGTTCCCGGAAATCGACGCGCTGTTCGGCGTTCCGGCCCCCGCCAAGTGGCACCCGGAGATCGACACCGGCGTGCACACGCTGATGGCGCTGGCGATTGCCGCCCGCCTCACGCCGGAGGTGGACGTGCGCTTCGCCACCCTGTGCCATGACCTCGGCAAGGGGTTGACGCCGAAAGAGTTCTGGCCGCATCACCACGGCCACGGCCCGGCGGGCGTGCGGCTGGTCGAAGCGCTGTGCCAGCGACTGCGGGTGCCCAACCCGGTGCGCGATCTGAGCAAGCTGGTGGCCGAGTACCATGATCTGATCCACACCGTGAACAAGCTGCGGCCGGAAACCCTGCTGAAGCTGTTCGACGCCATCGACGTCTGGCGCAAGCCCCAAAGGCTGGAGCAGATGATCCTGACCAGCGAAGCGGACGCGCGTGGCCGCACCGGCTTTGAGGAGAACCCTTATCCGCAGGGAGACTATCTGCGCCAGGCGTATCAGGTGGCGAACGCGGTATCTATTAAAGAAGTGGTCGCCAGCGGGCTGCAGGGCACCGCGATCCGCGATGAGCTCAAACGCCGCCGCCAGCAGGCGCTGGCCGACTGGAAGCTCAATCAAACTATCCTCAACGATCAGGCATAAAAAAACCCCGCAGAGCGGGGTTTTTTCTTGGCGTCGGGCTTACAGGAATACCATGTAAACCACGGCCGCCACGATAAAGCGGTAGATGGCGAACGGCACGAACGAGATGCGCTTGATCAGCGACAGGAAGGTCTTGATCGCAATCAGCGCCACCACGAAGGCCGTAACGAAACCGACGGCGAACATCGGCAGATCGCCCCAGGTCAGGAAGTGCAGGCTCTTGTACAGATCCAGGCCGCTGGCGCCAATCATCATCGGCACCGCCAAAATGAAGGAGAACTCGGACGCCGCATAGCGATTCACGCCCACCAGCATACCGCCGGCGATAGTGGAACCCGAACGGGAGAAGCCCGGCCACAGCGCCAGGCACTGGAAGCAGCCGATCATGAACGCCTGGCGATAGGTGATGTCATCCAGCCCTTCCGCGCTCGGTTTCTTCGGCTTCAGCCATTCCGCTGCCAGCAGCAGCAGGCCGCCGACCACCAACGCGTACATCACGTTTTTCGGCGCGAACAGCGACTTGATGAAATCATGGAAGGCCAGACCCAGCACCACCGCCGGGATCATCGCCAACAGGATGTGCCCCAGCTTCAGCTGGCCGCTGGTTTTGCCCTCGTGCTCCACCGGCTTGCCGCCGAAATGGATGCCGATCAGGCCGAACAGCCGGCGCCAGAACATCACCACCACGGCCAGGATCGACCCCAGTTGGATGATGACTTCAAAGGTTTTGGCTTTGTCGCCGGTAAAGCCCAGCCACTCGCCAACGATAATCATATGCCCGGTGGAAGACACCGGCAGAAATTCGGTTAACCCCTCAACAACCCCAAGAACAAACGCAATAAACAGTGAATGCATGTCAGCCATGTGCTTCGATCACCCCATAAAATAACGGCTATCACATAAAAAAGCGGCAATGCTTAAAGACAATGCCGCTAAAACAATTCTCAGGATTAAGACCAGGTTAACGGTCTTTCGTTGCAAGCAGATGACATAAAATTATGCGGGACGAGTGCCGCGCTCAATGATCACGCCGACCCGACTGGCATGTGCTACAGCGCCCGGTTTGCTGACCTTAATACGGACCCAGGGGGAATTGAAGCGCTGAAGCAAAATTTCGGATATTTCCTCCGCCACGCGTTCCACCAGCGCGAAGCGGTTCGACTCCAAGTGCTGGATCACGGCGTCGCTGACGTCGGCATAGCTCAGACAGTCGGTTACGTCATCGCTGGCGGCGGCCGGCCGGTTATCCCAGCCCATTTCGATATCGAACACCAGCTTCTGACGAATGCCCTGTTCCCACTCATAAACGCCAATGGTGGTAATTACGGTAAGCTCTTCAATAAATACGATATCCATCACGTCATTCTCTGTTTTTGGCCTTGCCGGATACCACTTCCAGCGGAATGTGCGTATTATCCATAGATGTTGCGAGTAAAACGACCATTATTAAACGGAACCGCGTTATGAGTGCTACCGCGCTTGGCATGATTATCTTCGCGTATCTGTGCGGCTCGATTTCGAGCGCGATCCTGGTTTGCCGGATCGCCAGGCTGCCGGACCCGCGTGAGCATGGCTCAGGAAACCCCGGGGCGACCAACGTCCTGCGCATCGGCGGCCGGCTGGCGGCGGCGGCGGTGTTGGTGTTCGATATTCTGAAAGGGATGTTGCCGGTCTGGCTGGCCTACAAACTCGATGTGCCGCCGCTGTACCTCGGCCTGACGGCGATCGCCGCCTGCCTGGGGCACATCTATCCGGTATTCTTCCACTTTCGCGGCGGTAAAGGCGTGGCGACGGCGTTTGGCGCCATCGCGCCTATCGGTTGGGATCTGACCGGCCTGATGACCGGCACCTGGCTGCTGACGGTGTTGCTCAGCGGCTACTCTTCGCTCGGCGCTATCGTCAGCGCGCTGATCGCCCCGTTCTACGTCTGGTGGTTCAAACCGCAGTTCACCTTCCCGGTGGCGATGCTCTCCTGCCTGATCCTGATGCGGCATCACGACAATATCCAGCGCCTGTGGCGCGGCCAGGAAGGCAAGATTTGGGGCAAGTTCCGCAAGAAGAAAAACGACGCGGATGCGGATAACGGCGACCAGCCGAAAGACGAATAACAGAAGGGCCGGATTATCCGGCCCTTTGCTTTATACCGCAGGCAGTTCCGCCAGCGGCCAGCGCGGCCGCACCGAAACGCTCAGCTCCGGGTTGGCGCCGCTCTTCAGGCGCACCATGCCGGCATAGGCGATCATCGCGCCGTTGTCGGTGCAAAATTCCGGGCGAGCATAGAACACTTCCCCGCCGCGTTTCTGCATCATCTCTGCCAGCTTGGCGCGCAACGTGCGGTTGGCGCTCACGCCGCCGGCCATCACCAGGCGTTTGAAGCCGGTTTGCTCCAGCGCACGTTTGCATTTGATCGCCAACGTATCTACCACCGCATCCTCGAAAGCGCGGGCGATGTCGGCACGCGTCTGATCGTCGTTGCCGTTGGAGCGAATGGTGTTGGCGGCGAAGGTTTTCAACCCGGAGAAGCTGAAGTCCAGCCCCGGACGATCGGTCATCGGCCGCGGGAAGGTGAAGCGCCCCGCCGTGCCCTGCTGCGCCATCTTCGACAGCATCGGCCCGCCGGGATAATCCAGGCCGAGCAGCTTGGCAGTTTTGTCGAACGCTTCGCCGGCGGCATCGTCGATCGACTCGCCCAGCAGTTCATACTCACCGATGCCGGTGACGCTGATCAGCTGAGTGTGGCCGCCGGAGACCAGCAGCGCGACGAACGGGAACGCCGGCGGATTGTCTTCCAGCATCGGTGCCAGCAGGTGGCCTTCCATATGATGCACCGGCACTGCCGGCACGTTCCAGGCGAACGCCAGCGCGCGCCCCACGGTAGCACCGACCAGCAGCGCGCCCACCAGGCCAGGCCCGGCGGTATAGGCCACGCCGTCGATGTCGGCCGGGGTCAGGTTGGCCTCTTTCAGCGCCGCCTGAATCAGCGGCACGGTTTTGCGCACGTGATCGCGGGAGGCCAGTTCCGGCACCACGCCGCCGTAGTCGGCGTGCAGCTTCACCTGACTGTATAATTGGTTGGCCAACAAACCGGTTTGATCGTCATACACTGCAATTCCGGTTTCATCGCAGGACGTTTCTATACCCAGTACTCGCATTACATTTCCCATCATTCACGTGCGGCCGCCAGTCTACCACATTCCGCCGCATTTACCGCCAGCGCGGCGCATCTTGTCACCGGCTCGCACCTATGTCGATGATTCATCCAGAAAAGGCCCTGGCGATTAAAGACGAGCATTTTTTTCTGATTAGTCTATAATCAGCGCCCGGTGCAAAATTGCGCACGTTGCGGCAGAGCGACGCGGGTTTCAATTTGCTGTGGTGCTTTACAAAGCAGCATCCATTGGAGTAAAATTCCGCACCATTTTGAAAAGGCTGGCGCTTGGCCAGCAACAAACCGAATTTTATTGAGGTGAGAGGCACATGCCGGTAATTAAAGTACGTGAAAACGAGCCATTTGACGTTGCTCTGCGTCGTTTCAAACGCTCTTGCGAAAAAGCGGGTGTTTTAGCTGAAGTTCGTCGTCGTGAGTTTTATGAAAAACCAACTACCGAACGTAAACGCGCTAAAGCTTCTGCTGTGAAACGTCACGCGAAGAAACTGGCTCGCGAAAACGCACGCCGCACTCGTCTGTATTAATTCTTCGGGGGCAACCCCACCGCGTGAATTTCTGATTTTCAAAATCGCGCAGACCGAGTAGTTGCATACGAAGGCCGTGCTTTCCGAAAGGAATGCGCGGCTTGTTCTCGTTTATAGGCTAATGAAGTAAGGGCTTATGGCTGGACGAATTCCGCGCGTATTTATCAATGACTTGCTGGCTCGCACCGACATCGTCGATCTGATCGACGCCCGCGTGAAGCTCAAGAAGCAAGGCAAGAACTACCACGCGTGCTGTCCGTTCCACCACGAAAAGACGCCTTCCTTTACCGTTAATGGCGAAAAGCAGTTTTATCACTGTTTTGGGTGTGGTGCGCACGGCAACGCCGTCGATTTTTTGATGAATTACGACCGACTCGAGTTTGTCGAAACCATCGAAGAGCTGGCGACCATGCACGGGCTGGAAGTGCCTTACGAAGCGGGCACCGGGCCAACCCAGATCGAACGCCATCAGCGCCAGAGCCTGTACCAACTGATGGAGCAGCTCAGCGCGTTCTATCAACAGTCACTGCAGCAGTCCTCCGGGGCACCGGCGCGCAGCTATTTGCAGCAGCGCGGATTAAGTGACGACGTTATTCGCCATTTCGCCATTGGCTTCGCGCCGGCGGGATGGGACAACGCCCTGAAGCGCTTCGGCCGCGACGCCGACTCGCGCCGCGCATTGAACGATGCCGGCATGCTGGTGACTAACGATCAGGGGCGTTCGTACGACCGTTTCCGCGAACGGGTGATGTTCCCCATCCGCGACAAACGCGGGCGCGTGATTGCCTTCGGCGGCCGCGTATTGGGCGACGGTATGCCGAAGTACCTGAACTCGCCGGAAACCGAAGTTTTCCATAAGGGCCGCCAGCTGTATGGCCTGTATGAAGCACAGCAGAACCACCCTACCCTCCAGCGGCTGCTGGTGGTGGAAGGGTATATGGACGTGGTGGCGTTGGCGCAATTCGGCATCGATTATGCCGTCGCCTCGCTCGGAACCTCGACGACGGCTGAACACATTCAGCTACTGTTCCGCGCCACCGACAACGTCGTCTGCTGTTACGACGGCGACCGCGCCGGCCGCGAGGCGGCCTGGCGGGCGCTGGAAACCGCGCTGCCCTACCTGAACGACGGGCGCCAGCTGCGGTTCATGTTTTTGCCCGACGGCGAAGATCCGGACACCCTGGTGCGCCAGGAAGGCAAAGAAGCCTTCGAACAGCGAATGGAGCAGGCACAGCCGCTGTCCACGTTCCTGTTCGAAAGCCTGCTGCCGCAGGTGGATCTGAGCAGCCCGGACGGGCGCGCCAAGCTGAGCACGCTGGCGCTGCCGCTGATTACTCAGGTGCCGGGCGAAACGTTGCGCTTGTACCTGCGCCAGGAGCTCGGCAACAAGCTGGGGCTGCTGGACGACAGCCAGCTCGACAAGCTGATGCCCAAGCAGGCGGAAAATGCGCATCCTTATCAGGCGCCCCAGCTAAAACGCACAACCATGCGTATACTGATAGGGTTACTGGTGCAAAATCCGCAGTTGGCTACACTTGTACCTTCTCTTGAAGGGTTGCAACACGCCAAACTACCAGGCCTGCCGCTGTTCAGCGAGCTGGTGAGCCTTTGCCTGGCTCAACCTGGAATAAAAACGGGCCAGATTCTGGAAGAATATCGGGATACAAAGTTCAGCGCTAACCTTGAAACTTTGTCTGCCTGGAACGATATATCAGATACAGAGATTGCAGAAAGAACCTTTCTGGACTCCCTGAATCATATGTTCGACTCTGTGCTCGAACAACGGTTAGAAGAGTTACTGGCACTCTCCCGTACGCAGGGCTTGAGCCCCTCAGAGCGAGAAGAAGTTCGTATGATCAACGAGTCAAGAGCTGGAAAGAAAAACTGAATACCAAACGGCTTAAGTGCCGATAATTGCGAGGGCAGAGCCCTGCACAGTGCCGCCATAGTGGGCCGCGGCGATAACGAAAACGCCCCAAATGCTATTGTTGGCGGTTTCGCCGACCGACACCAACCTAAATACTCTGAAGTGTGGATACCGTCTTATGGAGCAAAACCCGCAGTCACAGCTGAAGCTACTTGTCACCCGTGGTAAGGAGCAAGGCTATCTGACCTATGCTGAGGTCAATGACCATCTGCCGGAAGATATCGTCGACTCCGATCAGATCGAAGACATCATCCAGATGATTAACGACATGGGCATCCAGGTGATGGAAGAAGCACCGGACGCCGATGACCTGCTGCTCGCCGAAAACTCGAACAGCACGGACGAAGATGCGGAAGAAGCCGCCGCACAGGTTCTGTCCAGCGTGGAATCCGAAATCGGCCGCACCACCGACCCGGTGCGCATGTACATGCGCGAAATGGGTACCGTCGAACTGCTGACGCGCGAAGGCGAAATCGACATCGCCAAGCGCATCGAAGACGGCATCAACCAGGTGCAGTGCTCGGTTGCCGAATACCCGGAAGCCATTACCTACCTGCTTGAGCAGTACGATCGCGTCGAAGCGGGCGAAGCGCGCCTGTCCGATCTGATCACCGGCTTCGTCGATCCTAACGCGGAAGAGGACATCGCCCCTACCGCGACCCACATCGGTTCTGAGCTGTCGAGCGAAGAGCAAGACGACGACGAAGAAGATGAAGACGACGAAGACGACGACACCGAAGACGACAACAGCATCGATCCTGAGCTGGCGCGTCAGAAGTTCGCCGATCTGCGCGATCAGTACGAAACGACCCGTCTGGTGATCAAGAAGAACGGCCGCAGCCATGCCAGCGCCGCGGAAGAGATCCTGAAGCTGTCTGAAGTGTTCAAGCAGTTCCGCCTGGTACCGAAGCAGTTCGACTTCCTGGTCAACAGCATGCGCACCATGATGGATCGCGTTCGCACCCAGGAACGCATCATCATGAAGCTGTGCGTTGAACAGTGCAAAATGCCGAAGAAGAACTTCGTCACCCTGTTCGCCGGCAACGAAACCAGCGATTCCTGGTTCGAAGCCGCACTGGCGATGGCCAAGCCATGGTCGGAAAAACTGAAAGACGTGGCTGAAGACGTGCAGCGCAGCCTGCAGAAACTGCGTCAGATCGAAGAAGAAACCGGCCTGACCATCGAGCAGGTCAAAGACATCAACCGTCGCATGTCGATCGGTGAAGCGAAAGCCCGCCGCGCGAAGAAAGAGATGGTTGAGGCCAACCTGCGTCTGGTTATTTCCATCGCCAAGAAATACACCAACCGCGGCCTGCAGTTCCTGGATCTGATCCAGGAAGGCAACATCGGCCTGATGAAAGCGGTAGACAAGTTCGAATACCGCCGCGGCTACAAATTCTCGACGTACGCCACCTGGTGGATCCGTCAGGCTATCACCCGCTCCATCGCCGATCAGGCGCGCACCATCCGTATTCCGGTGCATATGATTGAGACCATCAACAAGCTCAACCGTATTTCGCGCCAGATGCTGCAAGAGATGGGCCGCGAGCCGACGCCGGAAGAGCTGGCCGAGCGCATGCTGATGCCGGAAGACAAGATCCGCAAGGTGCTGAAGATCGCCAAAGAGCCAATCTCGATGGAGACGCCGATCGGCGACGACGAAGATTCGCATCTGGGCGACTTCATCGAGGACACCACCCTCGAGCTGCCGCTGGATTCCGCGACGTCGGAAAGCCTGCGTTCCGCCACCCACGACGTGCTGGCCGGCCTGACCGCGCGCGAAGCGAAAGTGCTGCGCATGCGTTTCGGTATCGACATGAACACCGACCACACGCTGGAAGAGGTCGGCAAGCAGTTTGACGTAACCCGTGAGCGTATTCGTCAGATCGAAGCCAAGGCGCTGCGCAAGCTGCGTCACCCAAGCCGCTCCGAAGTGCTGCGCAGCTTCCTGGACGACTAAGTCCGGCTGCCGCCCCAAAAAACAAAAACCCCGGCCTGCCGGGGTTTTTTTATGCCTCAGAACATGCTGTTGCCGCTGGCGGTCTTCTCCGGCACCGGCTGCGTCACGTCCCAGTGTTCAACGATTTTTCCGGCGGCGTCGAGACGGAAGATATCGACGATCGCCGCGGTCTTGCCGGCCTCGCGCCCGCTGACCTCGACATGCAGGATCACATAGTCGCCGTCGACAAACGCCTGTTTAACCTCACTGTGCGAGTTGGGGTAACGCGTTTTCAGCAGCTCGACAAATTGACGAAAGCCCGCCACGCCGTCTTTGGCATTGGGGTTATGCTGCTTGTACTGCTCGCCTAAAAATGGTCGCGCCGCCGCAAAATCCTTGTTGTTCAGCCCCTGCCGATAAAACTCCAGCACGTTCTGCTTGTTGCGCGCTTCCTGCGGCGAATGCCCCGCCTGTGCAGCGCCGGTCACCAATAACAGCGCCATCACACAACCTTTCATCATCGATGTCATCGCATACTCCTTTATGTCATTGCAGCGCCAGGAACAGCTCGCGATAGCTGGCGGTCAGTTGCTCCAGCGTGGCGCGGTTCAATCCGCTGGGGTTGGGCAATACCCATACCTCGGTTTCCCCCAGCATCAGCGTCTGCTTGCCCCAGGGCGCGTTTTTCACCCCGAAGGCGGTGGTGAACGCCTGCTTGCCCAAAATCGCCAGCGCGCGCGGCTGATAGCGCAGGATCTTCTCTTGCAGCGCCTCACCGCCGCTGCGCAACTCGTCGCGCGACAGCTCGCTGGCCGCCACCGTCGGGCGCGCCACCAGCGCGGTAATGCCACAGCCGTTGTCCTTCAACTGCTGCCACTGTTCCGGCGCCAGCTGGCGCTCGGTAAAGCCGGCCTGATGGATCACCTTCCAGAAGCGATTGCTGCCGTTGGCGAAAGGATAGCCCTGATGGGCGGAAGAAAGGCCGGGGTTGATGCCGCAAAACACCACCCGCAGATTGGGCGCCAGAAGTTCCATGAGTGTCGTGAGTCCATTGCAGGGATTTACTGCGGTTATCGCAAAATCCGCCAGCAATTACAACAGGCTAGAACTGTGCAGAAAAGCAACATACGGGCGGGTAACAGTAGACCGCCGCTTAAGGATTCCCTATAATCTCGCGGCTTGGCCCCTTAGCTCAGTGGTTAGAGCAGGCGACTCATAATCGCTTGGTCGTTGGTTCAAACCCAACAGGGGCCACCAAATTTTAGCTTTAAAATCATATAATTAAGCCACCTAACAGGGTGGCTTTTTTATTTATCGCTTGTTCGATGTCCCCTTTTTGTCCCCCCAAGAAAACAACTCGCCCCCTTTATCTATTTGGCACGACATAATTCAGGCATAAAAAAACCCGCATTTTGCGGGCTTGTATCTCTGAGTTTGTCACATCCACATAACCTGTTGCTGTCCTTCCACACTGGCTCCGACCGGATGCGGCGGCACTGCATCAACCCGGCCCGGCGTCATGATCGCGCATTGGTAAGTCTCCATCGTTTTAAACGTGTGGCCACAGTTGATATTTTGGCACTGGTGATAACGTTCTTTCGTTTGTTGACTCAAATAGCGGCTGGTGCGGGCATGGGCCGCTGTTCTGCAAAGCGGGCAATGAAACATGATTAATTCCTCGTCACTGGCTCAATTGCCGCGATAATACCGCTCGCGATCCAAAAAAGAAGTTTCTTTAAGTGAATTTACAATTCCCACTAAGAAACGTCATAAGTAACCTCCGACAGCAAAACCTCAAACTCCAGCGCCGTCGTAAAGCCGCCATTGCTGAGATTGTGCGTGACTTTGCTCACTATCCAGTCTTGCGCATCGATCGCCGCTTTAAACCCGCTGACGCGTACCGGCGTTTCCGGGGTGATGTTGGCCCGGCCCATCGCCAGCGACAGTGAGAACTCAGCCACACCGCGCTGAAGCTTTTCCCACTTAGCCTGTGCGGCGCGCATTGCGGCGGCCTTGGTGGCGTAAATTTTGGTGATCGCAAACACGTTATCGTCAGCCCCCACCAGATAATCGCCTTTCGCCGCCTCCGCCGGTTTCCCCGTTTTTTTGCTGCTGCCCGGTTTCGCCTTCGGGTGTTGCAGCGCGCGCAAATGCTGCTCTTTTGGCTTGCGCTGCAGCTTCACTTTCTTCGGCTTCGGCTGTTTTGTATTGAGCCAGCTCGCCGTCACGCCGGTGTAGGCATCCCGATCGGCAATGCTGAAACTGTGCTGATCGCCATCCTGCCGGGTGATGGTATACACGGGCAACGCCTTTCCGCCTACCGTGGCGCCATTCCCCGGTCGCAACAACAGCAGAGCGCCATTTTTCACCGCCGCCACCGCGCCGTTGAGCGTTGCAAGTCGGGTAATAAATGCCGCGTCCGTCTCCTGCGTCTGGTCGATATGGCTGATTTTGATGGTGCCCAGACCAGCGGCCAGCGAGGCTTTCAGCTTATTGCGCGCAGCCACCTTCTGCACAATGTCGCCCAGGGTGGTCTCGTGGTAGGACTCATCGCGCCGGGTGTTCAGCGAGCCGCGAAAATCCGCACTACGCGCGCGAATAGTCAGCGTGTCCGGCGCGCCCCGGTGTTCGACCTCATCGACCGTAAACTGGCCCTTTGGCGTCAATGGCGAGCCTTTCCAGCCGAGCGCCAGCGACAGCACCGCATTGCGCTGAGGCATCGCCATCAGTCCGTCGCTGTCGTCCAGCTCGATGTCGAGCTGGTCGGCCTCAAAGCCCCGGTTATCCGTCAGTGACAGCGAAATCAGCCTCTGGCGGATGTTCTGCGTGATGTCGTTATCCTGCAGCAACAGCGAAAAATCCGGCGCAACTCGCGCCCCGGCTGGCAGGCTTACGCCGGTGATCATGATAACAATCCTCCCATAGCACCGGCGGCCTTCCCGGCCATCTCTCCGGCTTTATCGTACAGTTCCCCGGCCTGCTGGCGCAGATCGCCAAACATCGCCGACAGGGATTCATCGACCCGCTTCAGGTTGAGCGTAAACTCTGTGCGGCGCGGGCTGCCGTCGGCGAAAAACTCGGAATGCGTTTCAGAAATCGACTCGATCACAAACATGCCGTAAATCGTGCCAGTGCCTTCAATGAGCGGCCACGCCCGGCCCTGCTCTGCCATCAGTTGCAGCGTCAGCAGTGACCAGCGGCCGCCGGTGATCTCCGGCAGCAGCACCCCGGAGAGCGTGATTTTTTCCTCATCCATCCCCAGAAATTGCGCCGCCGGGCGCAGGCCAACGCGGGCGTTGCTCGGCCAGCGATATTCCGCGTTGCGGCTCATGGATTGATACGGCAGCGTCTGCAGCATAAAAACAAACAGGCCCAGCGTTAACATCATGGTTTTACCCTTCGTAGTTCATGCGGCTGCGCGCGGCGGCCGCTTGTTTGCGTCGTTCGGTCTCAAGCTGGCGCGAGACTTCGCGCGCAATGGAGGCCGCATCTTGACCGGGGGCGCCGTACACCTGAATCGTGATCGGGGCTGGCGCCATGGCAGGTGCCGCAGCCGGGGCCGACGCCATCACCGGCGTTGACAGCGATAACATCGCCGCCGACAGCGCCGCCGTTTTCCGGCGCCCGGTGACATTGGCCGGGCCGTTGACGATCTCCGGGCCACGCTCGCCGACGATGCCGAATTGGCCGCGCGGGATAATGCCGCCCTTGTCGAATGCCCCCGCATAGCCCGGCCCCGGCATCAGCTCAGGCGCCGGGCGATTGTATGAAATCGCCGGGTTAACCTCCGCCTCATCGTCGCCAAACTTCATCCAGTCCGGCAGCATATCCGTGAGGCCGGAAAACTTGTCTTTCAGCGCCTGCCAGCGCTCGCTAATGCCGTCAATGACCCCGTTAATCATGTTCATCCCGGCTTCTTTGAACTGCCCCGGCAGCGCTTTAGCCCCGTTTACCAGCCCCTCCCATTTGCCATTAAGCCAGCCAGTCAGCCGATCCCATGCCTGAACCGTGGCGGCGCTCAGCGCCAGCCATGCCGCGTTAACACGCTCGCCGATGGTGTCCCAGACGGCGGCGGCACGCTCTGCAATGCCGCTCGCAACGCCCCAGATGCCGGTCAGCAGACCGGGCAATCCGCCCAACAGCTGCAGCGGCAGGCTCAATCCGGCCGCGATCCATTCACCGAACATGCGCCCATAGCGCGCGGCCGTCTGGAGTTCGGCCTGTGAAGATTTCACCGGCTCGATCAGCTTGCCGAACCACTGCCAGACGTTGCGCACCATGTTCAGCAGCAGCGTAAATGCGCCAGCCAGCGGGACAAGCGCGGCGCGCATCGGCGCGAAAGCGGCGCTGAAGCCTTCGCCGATACCCGTTAAAAAGGCGCTGATAGGTTCCCAATATTTACGGATAGTCAACGCCACACCGGCAATTACCGCCGCCGCCGCGACCACCGGCAGGGTGATCACACTGAATGCGGCCGCAATCCCGGCGCCAACGGTGGTAAAGACCGTTCCCAGCAGCCCGGCCCCGGCGATCAACATATTGACCCCGGCCATCACCGGCCATGCGATAAGGCCCAACGCAGCGAGGCCGCCGATCAGGGCCGTGACGCCCGCCGTGACTTTCACCAGCGTGCCGACCAGCTCAGGATTGGCCTTCACCCATGCCCCGGCCTTGGTCAGCCATTCGGTGGCGGAAACCGTGAGTTTGCGCAGCGCTGAGTTCTGGCCGTCGAACACCTCAATGCGAACATCTTCCCACGCCGAAAACAGGTTTTTCAGGTCGCCGTCGAGGTTGTCCACCTTCACTCGGGCAATCTGGGCCGTAGCCCCTTTTGACTGGGTGACGGTGCTGTGTTTTTCGCTCAGCTTACCGTTACCGGCGGCGTCAATCAGCTTGATAGCGCCTTTCATCGCCTCTTCGCCGAAAATGACTTTCAGGTATTCGGCCTGCTGCGCGGTGCCGAGCTTGTTGGTTTTAAACGAGCCGTTAATTTTCTTGAGGATGTTCGCGATCGGCAGCATGTTCCCTTTGCCGTCCTTGGTTTTTACGCCCAATTCTGACAGCGCATCCTGCGCCTGACCGACCGGCGCTTGCAGACGGGTAAACATGGCGCTGGCCGATGTCCCGGCCATGCTGCCCTTGATGCCGTTATCTGCCAGCACGCCCAACAGCGCGGTGGTGTCCTCTATGCTGGCCCCGGCCGCCTCGGCGATCGGCGCGACGTACTTCATCGCCTCGCCAAAATCCATCAGGTTGCTGTTCGAGCTGGTGAAACCTTTGGTCATCACGTCCGCGACGCGCTGGATCTCGTCTATCGGCATGTTAAACGCCGATTGCATGTTGGTGATGATGTCGGCCGCGTCGGCGATGTCCAGATCGGAGGCCAGCGCCAGATTTACCGTTGACTCGGTCGATTTCAGAATGGCATCGCCGTTAAAGCCGGACTTGGCGAGCACCGATTGCGTGCGGGCGACGTCCGTCGGCGAAAACGCGGTCGTGGCGCCAATATCCCGCGCCTGCTGGCGAATGGCGGCCAGCTGCTGGTCATTCTTCGCCAGCCCTAACGTGGCTTGCGTGTCTGACATCTGCCTGTCGAACTGCACCCCCGGCGCAATAAACGCTCCTTCAGCGACCAGCCCGGCGGTAGCGATACCCAGCCCGGCCGCGCTGGTATTACGGACAGCCGCGGTTGCCGATTGCCCGGCCCGGTAACGCGCGCCGACGCGGTTAACCTGTTCTTGCCTCTTGCTCAGGCGTTCCAGCTCGCCGCGCTGGCGGCCCAGCGCTGTCGTGGCTTCGCTGGCGCTGGCCTTCAACCGGCGCTGTTCTGCGCTCAGGTTCCGGGTAGCGATGCCGTCAGCGTTGAGCGCGTCACGCTGGCGCTGCACCGACTGGCGCAGGCCGTTGTATTTCGTCTGCAGCTCGGCGGCGGCGCGCTTTGATGCCGCCAGCAAGCGCGCTTGCTGCGCCGTGGGCTTTTCCGTCGCCTTGAACTGGACGGCCAACGCGGCCGCCTCTTCCTTGGCTTTCTTCAGTGCCTTGCCGGTAACGGCAAGCTGCCCCTGCGCCTTGCGAAACCCCTCAATCCGGGCGCTTTGCGCGTCCAGTGCCTTGAGGGTTTGTTGCGTGGTTTTGATGTCACCGGCAAGCTGTTTGCTTGCCTGTTGGATACTCTTTAGCGGGCGGGTGGCTTGGTCTACGGCCTTCAGCAAGACCTGAAGCTGCAGGCTTTTACTCATCGTGATTAACTCCGCTGCGTTGCAGTGCCTTGTGGCGCCAGTTCAACAGCTCCGTGAGCGTCATTCCGGCCATTTCAGACGGCGGCCAGTGGAAGATCACCGCGATGTCCGCCATCAGGTCATCAACGCCCAGCCGGGCGTCAGGGATTACGCCGCCGAGTTCGGCGACAAAAAACCGACCACTTTCCCGGCCAGCGCCACCAAATCCGGCAGCTCAAGGCGCGCGCATTCTTCTTTGGTCAGGTTAGGCACGGTCACGCGCGGCAGCACAACCAGCAGCGCGTCAACATCGGCGTTGGCGATCGCCGCCAGCCCGACGCCGCGCAGCGCGCCCGCGTTCGGTTTAATCACCTGCACCTCGGTGATGGTGGTTTCACCGCGCTGGATCGGGGTGTCGAGGGTAACGGTATTTTCTTTTGCGTCTTTCATGGTGTTCTCTCAAATCAGGGGGAAAAGGGCCAGCCCGGCGGGCTGGCGCCAAAATTACAGGCCGATCGCCTTGCGATGCTCGGCCAGCCGGTCAACGCCGTTGACCTTTTCGACCATATTCACCGTGTCGACTTCGATCAGCTCTTTGCCGTCCACGGTCAGCTTGAAGTAAGTACACTCGGTGGAAACCTTGGTTTCGGTATCCTCGCCCTGCTTGTACTCGCCAAAGTCGATTTCTTTGTGGCGGCCGCGCATCACCACTTCCACAGCGGACACCTCGCCGGTGTCGTCACGCTGGAAGGAACCGGCAAAGCGCAGCGGCACAGCATCGACGGCGCCCCACTGCTTCAGCACCAGCTCATCAATGCCGCCCATCGACCACTCAACGGCCAGTGCGTCATCGTCCAGCCCCATATCGATGGAGGCCGCGCCGTTCATGCCGCCGCCCCGGTATTTCTCCAGCTTGCGGGTGAGCTTCGGCAGCGTCAGCGAGGACACCACGCCCATGTAGCTGTAGCCGTCGTTGAACAGGTTCAGGTATTTCAGTTTTTTCGGCAGTGCCATGTTCTAACGTCTCCTTTAGCGGTTCACGGATGCCGCAAACGTCGCCAGATAGCGATCGGTGATACGCTGGCGCAGGGTTAAATCTTCGAGCGGTGGCACCGGCGTGTAGTCGTAATCGATAAACAGCTTGCCCGCCTTCAACGTTTCTTTGGTGTTGGCGCTTACGTCGTACCAACAAGTGCCGTCGATAATCAGCCCGGCGGATTTCAGCTCGCGGAATTTCGCGTTGATACCGTCAATCATGTCGCGCACCAGCGTAGGCGTTACCGGGCGGTCAACGGCCCATAGGTGCGCCTCGGCCATGGTATCGGCCAGCACCTGCGCGGTGCGGGTGTAGTTCTCGAACAGGAACAACGGATCATCGGAACAGGTGCGGGAACCCCAGAATTTAAAGCCGTCTTTGCGGATCAACGTGGTGACGCACGCTTGGTTTAACAGGTCAGCATCGGTGCCGGGCGCCTGCAAATCCCAGAACACGCTGGCGGTGATGCCGGTCACGCCGTTAACGCCAACGTTTGAAAGCGTCTTATGCCAGCCGGTTTCCGTGTCGATTTTTGCACGCAGGCCCAGCGCGCGGGCAGTGGCGTAGGCGATGTCGCTCTGGTTGGCGGTGGTGTTCCAGCTGACAAAATCCGGCCAGATCAGCATCAGCTCGCGCTGGCTGAAATTGTCGCGGTACTTGGTAGCCTCCTGCACGGTTTTGCAGCCGTGGGCGCTGATATAGCCGAACGCGCGCAACTGCTGGCAAATCCCGGCCAGCGCCGTCGCGACCTCCTGATTATCCAGCCCCGGCACGCCGAGGATGCGCGGCTTAACGCCCAGCTCAGCCTGTGCAGATAACAGCGCTTTCATGCCGGTATAGCGGCCTTCCGCATTCGCGCCGCCGATGATGTTGGAGGTGGTTTCCGCCGCGTCTTTGCCGGTGGCAACGCGGACAACTACCGTGACCGGCTTCGCCTGTTCAGCGATCGCCCGCAGCGACGCCGCCAGCGTGCCTTTTTTACCGGCCTTGCCGGAGGCGGCCAGTACGTCGGTGATCAGTACCGGGATATCGAGCGGGAAAACCGATGCGTCGGCATCCTCCGCCGTGCAGACCATGCCGACGATAGCCGTCGATACGGTGGAAATAACGCGGGTGCCGTCGTTGATTTCGACGACGCGCACGCCGTGATGATAATCGCCCATTAATTTGCTCCGGGTGGTGAGTAGGTGCAGGCATGATGACGCCCGGCGCGCCGGGCCGCACGCGGTGGGTGCTGGAAGGCCGACCAGACAACAGGCCGGGCCGGATTGGGAGATTTTGAGGAAATAACGATCGCTCGCGCCGATCAATAACGCCGTATTGATCTATGCAATCAATTGGACGGATTTTAGCCGGGCGGGGTAATGTCGAAAGGTAGATGCGGCAACATCAGGGAATACCGCAAATACAAAAGCCCGCATCGCTGCGGGCTTTTTTCTTAGGCGGCGGGCGCCACCGGCCAGTCAATTTCCGGGGCTGACATATCAAGACGATTCAGCGTCACGCGGTATTTTTTCCAGTCCGCCAACAGCGCTTTTTCTGCCTCGGTCGCCATATCCAAATCAACAGCATCCTGAAGCGGCGCAACAGCCTTACCCGCGATCGCCAGTAATTCATTTTTTCTGGCTTCAGCCCTCGCCATCATTTCTTCGGCAGAATAGGCGCGCTGGCTCACCTTCTTACCGTCAAACACCCACTCACCATTAGCCAGACAGCGCTTTGGTAGTTTCGTTGGGTTCAGCTCAACAACCGATAAGCCTATCGGCCACAGCATCGACACATCGCTGTTAATCGCGCAGATAATGCCGCTTTCGTCATAAGCCAGTTTTACGGTGTCCGGCGAAAACAATTTTTGCGCGGCGTACCAGTCAATACCGTTATCATCCTGAAGATAAATCACGCTCTCGCCGAGGAATAATTCTTCCGGCGTGTATCGCTTCAAATTCTTAATGTGTTGCATTTTACACCGTTCCAATTGTTGCCCATGTGCCGTTAATCAGCACCTGAACCGCTGAATAAGCGCCCCAGATTGAGGGGTTGTAGTTTGAGCCGGACATACCCGTATAAACACAGCCCGACGGTAAATCGATGCGCCCGCCGGTATCCGCGATAACCGTGCGCCCGGCCATGCGCACACCCTGAACCAAATTCTGATAGGCCCAGTTCTGCGCATTATTCTGCGCAGCCGAGATATTTTGATTAAGCCAGTTGCTGAGGTAGCCGCCCCATGCTGACCCCTGTACGTTTCCGTCTGGGTGCCACGTTGTCCCGCTGGAGGTGGTGATCGCAGGCCATTTACCGCCGATATGCATACCCGACTCAAAAGCGGCGGCGCCGGTTCTGACATCCACAGAGAACGGACGCAGGGTGTTGAATGTGCCGTACTGGTCGTTTTCGTTTGTCAGCAGCAGGTAAAGCCGGTTGCCGTCATTGCGCCAGAAGGAACCAAACCCGCCGCCGACCATGCGATAATTATCAATATGGGTAGATTGGATCTCCGCGCTGGTCTTTAGCGTCCCGGTTAACTGCCCGCCAGTCTTCGCCAGATAGCGGCCATCTGCTTCGGTTTTATTCCACGCGTTAACGTCAGCGGCCAACAAATTGACATCGGCGGACAGCGGCTTACCGTTCACTTTGATAGAGCGCAGCGCGTATTTCTGGGCGGCCTGCGCGTCGGTCAGCGCGCCGACATCCGCCGCCGTCGGTTTGTAGTCCGTCGTATAAACTCGCGCCCAGCGGAGCGAAGCCGCGCTGTCTTTTCGCATCGAGCGCAAGTAAAACGCCAAATCGCCGGAGCCTACGGCAAATTGCACATTGCGGAACTCATTCACTTTCCCGGTAAACAACACCCCCATGCCGCCCGGCACAGGATAGCCCTTATTGGTAGTGGCAACCAATGACTCAACGGTAAAGCCATTTTCGCGATTTAAGTCATCGTCTGCATTGGCGGTATTTTCGTTCGGGAATACGATACGCGGCAGAGTTAACGCCCCTTTCATCGTGTCGCCGGTCTGTTTTACATAGCGGCCATCCGCTTCGGTTTTGTTCCATGCGTTGACATCCCCCGCCAATAGATTGACATCCCCGCTCAACGGTTTGCCGTTCACCTTGATGGATCGGAGCGCATATTTCTGCATAGCCTGCGCATCCGTCAGCGCACCGGTTTCTTGCGCGGTAGGCGGTTTCGCCGTCGTATAAATACGCGGGTTTGCTCCCTGATTAGCTTCAGCGCCCCAATGCAGCTCGTCATCGATCCCCATACCAAGACGCATCAGTGCCTTCCCGGCGACTTGGAAACCGATTGATAAATTACTCTGTGCTGAAGGGCGGCTCATGACCAACGGCGTATGCTGGTTTCCCTCAATACTCAGTGAATCCCCATCCGTTTCAGCGCTACCGGGCTTAATAGCCAGTTTTTTCACCGTGCCGCCGGACAGCATCAGAAAACGGCCGTCAGCTTCGGTTTTACTCCATGCGCCGACATCGGCGGCCGTTGGTTTGTAATCGGTGGTGTAAATCCGTGACCACACCACCCCATTTTCAGGACGGTTAGAACGGCCAATAAAACCATGTCCCAGCCCCGACACGCTGACATAGCCCGTTGAGGGTGCGGCATCGCAAGGCAGGCTCAGCACCCCGGCGGCAATATTTCCAGCGATCGGCGGCTTGTTCTCAGAGGTCGCATTCAGCCGGTAAATTTGCGCAGTGTTGCAATAAGCGTTATCGAAAGCCCGCGCGCCCGCCCCCAGACCAAACGCGCCGACCTCCATCAGTTGCCCGCCCTCTACCCCAACGTTTTTCGTCGCGGCCGTACCTAACGCCAAATTGCCGCGCGCGGCGGCCCTGTCGGTCAGGTCTGAGAGGTTCGCGGCCTTCTTCATGCTGGCATCGCTGACCGTTTTAAGCGCCTTCGGCGTGCTGGCTTTCGTTTCGTCGGTGCTGGTCGTTGCGCTGCTCAGCTGTACCAGCCCTTTCGCCGTGGTGCTGGCGTCCGGGTGGTTTCGGGTTTTCTCATGCGCGGCGATCGCGTCGGCCACAAAATCCTTGGTCGCCAGCACGGTGTCGCCACCGGCGATCACCTGAATCGCCTCGATGCTGCTGACAATCAGGATCATGCGCAGCGTCTGCGTGCGGCCGCTGCCCTCTTCCAGCTTCGGCTTGTAGCTCTCCGCCATGTTGCTGACGGCAATCAGCGTCCCGGCCTCGTCATAGAGGCCCATTTCACGCAACCACCACCCGCCGACGTTCGCCGGAATAATCATCTCGGCCAGAATGTGATTTTTCAGCGCCTTATCGATAGTCAGCCCGTTGAGCGCCGCGCGGTATTTCTCGTTGACGAGTTTTGTTTGCGCCGGATTAGGCGTCGGCAGCGTGCCGTTCCCGTCGCCGACGGCCATAGAGACGATTTTCAACTGCGTGCCGCCCGCGCTGGCGGCGGCAATCTTGGCCGCCCCGGCGGTGGTAATAATCGCTTTGTATTTATTCATGATTTTCTCTTATCCGGGGTAAACGGTAATGACATCGCCATCAATGGCGGCCGCGCCGGTGTAAATCCGGCCGGGGATGTCTTGCAAAATGTTGAGGCCGATCAGGTGGCGGCTCAGGGGCTTGGCGTCGGCGATCAGGCGCTCCATTTCCTGATACATTTCCTCGGTGATGCCGGTTTCCAGCACGCCAATATCCAGCCGGAAGGTGCCGGGCGGATCGGCGCCGTCGGTGTGGAACCATTCGATAACGTTAATCAGGTAGCCGAGCGGCTCCACCACGCGGCGCACGGCGCCGATGGTGCCCTTGTGCCGGTGAATGTAGAACGCAGCCGAAACCACGCCCCGCTTCACGTCCTCCGGCCACGCCTCATCCCAGCGATCGACAGAGAACGCCCACGCCAGATAGGGCAGCAGATGCACCGGGCAGGTTTTCGGGTTCCACAGATCACGCAGGGGAACCGGCACGCGCTCCAGCTCGGCACACGCGGCGGCGGCGGCAACTTCCAGCGGTGAGGAGCCGACAGGCAATAGACGGTTAGTCATCGGCTCGCCCTGGGGTAATGTTCACGCCGGTGCAGTAACCCGCCTGCGTTTTATCCAGCACGATGTCAGCAGCAGGCTTGATGATTTCCACATGTTCGACACCTTCAACGGTCAATGCCGCATTCATGCTTGAGCGCCGGATACTGCGCCCGAGGCGCCGCATATTTTGCACATAGGCGCGTAGCCGTTTGTTTGCGGTGTCAAGGATGGGCGCCACTTCCGGGCCGGGATACAGATATAGAACGGCCTCGATAACATACGGGGCAATTTTGGCTGATTGCACGATGACGCGATCGGCGACCGGGCGAACGTCCTCATCATTCAGCGCATCGCGGACAACCTGCAGCAGTTCGGGGCTGGCGGTGCCGTCGCCGTCTCGTGACAACACGGTGACGGTCACGTTAGCCGGTGATGGGCTGATTGCCGTCACATCGGCCACCCGGCCATCGGCCGAGCGGGCGTGAAAACGATAGGAACCGGCCGATCCCGCTGTGCTCATGCCTTCGAAAGCATCCTGCAGGCGCAGGCGGTAATCTTCATCCGTTTCCATGACTACCGGTGTCGGCGGGATAGTGCTTTCATCCGCCGGGGTGATCACCAGTCGCGGCGTGTTGAAGTTGGCGCCGAGCTGGTCGAGATCTTCGCCGGTGGCGTGCGCCAGCATCACCGCTTTCGCAGCATCGTTGACGCGCTGGCGTAGAATCACCTCGCGGTAGGCGTTTTCCTGCAACAGCTTAACGATCGGCTCCGACTCCAGCGCCAGCGTGCGCGCGACGGCCTCCCGCTGTTCCTCCGGGTAAAGCGAAATCAGCGTCGCCTTACGCTCCGCCAAAATATCTTCATAATCCAGCACCTCAACGACGATCGGCGCGGGCAGCTGTGAAAGGTCAATCGTTGCCATGGTTTCAGCTCACAGGAACAGACAGCGACAGCGCGCCGGGGGCATCGGTGCGGGTGCCGGTGATGTCGATCACCATCTTGCCGTCATAGGTGGTATTAAAAGCGATGCCGGTCAGCTTGACGCGCGGCTCCCACGCCAAAATCGCGCTGTAGCAGGCGGCCATAATCTGCAGGCGCAGCGCATCGTTTTGCGGCTGGTCGAGCAGCTCAGAGAGCAACGAGCCATAGGCCCGGCGCATCGGGCGCGAGCCCTGCGGCGTGATCAGGATGTCCGCCACGGACTGGCGAATATGCTCGATGTCCGTCAGCGTGCGGCCATTGCCTCGGTTCATGCCGATATATTTGGCGCTGTTCATGTTGGTTTCCCCGTTTGTCCGCCACCGGTCTGGACGCCGCCGTGGGCGTGCGTATCAACAACGACGCCATTCGACGAGAACGAGCCGCCGCTGTGCTCAATGTTCCCGCGCATCGCCCCGCCTTTTTGCACTTCCAGCGTGCCGGTGGTGAGTTTGTTGGTGCAGACCACCTCTGGTGCATCGAGCATGATTTTGTCAGCCGTAACGATCACCACTTTGGTGCTGGCGGTGATGGACTCCGAGGCCTGCACGTTGGCAGTTTTAATGCCGGACACGCTCAGCTCGCCGGTTTCCGGTTCATACTCGATGACCGCACCATCCGGGAACGCGATGTGCAGCGCATCCGCCGACGCAGACGGGGCCGGGAAGTCATCGGAGAAAATGCCGCACAGCACAAACGCGGTATCGAGTTCGCCACCCAGTGCAAAGATCAGCACCTGCTCACCGACAGAAGGCGCCGACCAGCTGCGAGTACGCCCGGCGCGACAAGTTAGCCAGTTGAGCCAGTCGGTAAGATTGCCGCCGGTTTCGACACGGCACAGGCCGTTATCGAGGTCAACGGCGCTCACGGTGCCGATGCGGATCAGGTTGCGCAGCAGGCGCAAAATGTCGTGTTGATTGTTCATGCTGGAAGGATGCCGCCCGGCGCGGGCGGCGACAACGCGATGAGGTTGGAAGATCGGAGGCACAACAGAGTTTGTTCGATAAGCCTATCTATTTCACTGAGATAGGCACATAGATGGTTGCCTGCTCTTTATACTCCTCACAAATAATATTGACTTCAATACGCCCTTCACCTTTATCTAAAGGAATCAAAATAAAAGAATCACACTCAGCACTTTTTGTATGCATTACTTTATTTCTATAAACCTCAACCACTGAACCGTTCACATCAACCCAAGAGTTTGGTGATGCCACTGGAATATTAAGAGCTGCAGAAATAATTGATTGAGACCCACTATTAACATCGATAGGCTTATAGCTTAATGGCGTTCCTTTCCCGAGGAAATTCCTGATATCTGTCAACGACCTTTTTATCACCATTGGGTTCGCCGGAAAGATGTTTTTCGGCTCTGGTATACGCTTAACATCATAAAACTCCATAGGTTTAACGAAGTCGGGAAAAACCATTTCCACTCTAATATTTGACGCACTCACCCTGCCTATATTCTTTATTTTTGGAGTTACTTCCAATATATCATTATTTACTCTAGAATAAAAAATGACAGCCTTTTTATATCGTTCAAACTCATCAGCAGATGGTAATTTCTCATTGTAACGGTCTATATCCGCATGGCTAACAGACCCAACATACTCCGCAGTGATGTCCGAATAGCTTAACCTTTCAGGCATTTTTATTTGTTCAAGATCAGATGATATTTTTAAACTCAATGTATCTTCATCCGACAAACTAACTATTAAATTAGGTACATCCTGATTTCTATCCATTTCCAAAGCCAATAGTTTCTCTCTCAGCCTTCTGTTTTCATTACTCAGTTCAGCGAGCTCTTGAGATATTTCTTTAGAAATAGCCTCACTCCCCCTAACCCAGCCTACTCTAGGGGTTCTTTTAAATATTTTAGGAAGTGCAATTGCCACTTTGGTTACCAAATCATCTGGGGTTTCCCAGAAATCGCACATTTTACTCCCCTGAGCCAGTGAAATAAAATCATTGAGTTTTTTCTGTGCCTCTGGATTACTTTCCCTTTCATCATCAGTTAAGGCTATATTTCTCGAACGAATAAAAGCCAGAACAGGTATTCCTATCTCTTTAGCATATCTATATTCTCTTTCAGTATAACTATATTCATCATTAGTCATCACGCCATAACGATGACCAATAATCACTATATAATAATCACTCGCATCTATAGTTTCCCTTATTATTTCCCATTGTTCGGAATCATCAGCACTAAACATTTCCATACCAACAGGGAAGTGATAAATACTCAATATAGCTTCAATTACCTTTTTTCTCGCCTTATACAGGTCTTTATACGTTGAACTGACAAAGATTTGGTATTTTTTATCATCCATAAGATCACTCTAACATTTAGCTTAATTTATATAATTAATAGCTGCCATCAATTATGAATGCAACAATTTCTTTCTCAATGTTTGAGAGATCATTTGACGAAAAACCTAACAATGGCCTCGCATCATATTTTACCGCCTCGCTGTGCGGCGTCGGCCGATCGCGCAGGCCAAAATGATGCACATTGACCATACGCTGAACCCGCCCGACAAACTCAACCACGGCCGCATCGCTGTTGCCCTGGGCTTTCAGGTAACGGGCCGTGCGCAGCTTGGAGAACATTGCCCGATCGCGCAGGCGCTTTTTGTTTCGAAGCCGAGTTTTGCGCGGCGCGTAGGGTGTGCCGTCCGGCGCCTGCTGGCGTTTGATGTGTTGCTGTTGACCGGCGCGCAGGCGCTTTGAAACGGCAACGGCCAGCGACTTACGCGACTGCGGCGACAGCTTGGCAATCAGCCCGGCAAGCCGGGTGTCAAAGGGATTAAGCTCGCTCATACCATTCACTCACTAATTCACCGTGAACAAAGAGCTGCATCGGCCGCGTGATGTGCTCCGGTAACGGCGGCTCCGGCAGGTGCTTAACGTGTAGTGCGCCGTTCTCTTCGCTGACCACTACACGCTCGGTCAGCTGCAGCGATACGCTGAAATCGTAAGAGCCGTTGTTGTTGAAGTCACTCGCGAAGGTGATCCCGGTGCGGCGCTTTTCCTCAGTTGCCATGATGTCCGGCTGGTTCTCCCGTAGCCATGCCTGAATCGGCACCATGATTAAATCCAGATCGCCGGTGTAGTCCAAAAACAGCAGGTTAAGCGTATAGCGGTACTCATGGGACAGCGAGGCGGCAAGCGTGGCGGCCACATTGCCGCGTTCTACCCGCACTTGCAGATTTTCAGGGTTGCGCTGTAGCCACTGCAGGCAGCTTGTCAGCTCAGCGCGGAGCTGTTGCGGTTTTAACATCGTGTTGTTCCTGACAGTGTTTTATCGTTTCGACCTGCACCGCGCAGGCCGCCAAGGCGTTTTCAAGCTGGCGAATATCGGCGCTCAGATCGCCGTTAGTCGCCGGGCGGCTGGCCGGGATTTGGCACAGACTCACTTTCGGACAGCCAACGTAGATAATCCGCGGCGCCGGTGAAGCCGGGGCGCTGGTGCAGCCGGGCAACGTCAGCAGGCAAAGCAGTGTTAAACCAGTCCCGTAATTGCTGATTTTCATTGAGTAACCTCTGTATTTTCTGCTCGCGCGTCAGCGCCAGCCGGTGCGCGGCGTTTAGGTCGCCCCTTAACTTTTCCTCTTCCTGCGCCAGCCGACCGGCCGCCGCCTGCAACGTGTCGATCGCCGCGCGGGTATCGGTCAGCGCCGCCGCTATCCGGCCGTTCTCCTGCCGGGCGCTTTCCAGCCGTTCCCCCAACGTGACAACCTGCCATTTCATCCAACCGGCGACGACCAGCGCCAGCACCAGAAACCAGCCGATCGCGCGGCTCATTGCGCGGCCCCGATCAGGCAGTGGGCCAGCTCCGCCGCCCGGCGCCGTTCCAGTCCCGGCGATTTGACGCCGTTGACGAACACCCAGCGCGGCAACTGCTGGCAGGCGCTGCGCCAGTCCTGCCGCTTGATGAAACCGGCCAGCGTAGAGCCGCAGGCGGCCGTGACGCCGACGTTAAAGGCAAAGGACACCACCGCGTCATAAACCGGCGGCGGCATCGTGACAGGCATACAGCGGCCTATGCCGCGCTCCACACGATATACGTCGGCAACGAGGTTAACGGCAGCTTGGCGCTCGCTGATAACCGTGCCGGGCTTTACCCCGGCAGTGTGGCCAATGCCGCTTGTCCAGACGCCCGCTTGGCATTGGTAAGGCGATAAGCGGCAACCTTCAAAATCGGCCAGCAGGCGCAACCCGGTCTCAGAGATCTGCAGCGCGCTGAATTGCGGCAACAGCACCGCCAGCGCCAGCACGGCGGCCACGCTGCAGCGTTTAGCGATTGAGTTCATCGTAAACCCTCCGGCTGACGCCTAACTTGTTCAACAACTGATAGCTTTTGCGGCGGTAGTACCAGTTAACGAGAAATGTGCCGACACCGACGGCGGCGCCAACCATAAAAGCGATGTCCTGCGGCGAATACTTGCCGATCCACGCGAGGAACATCGCCACCGCGTAGGCTAAAAATGAGGTGATGCGCTCCATGTTTTTAATCCCATAGATTGACGGTTTCACGCTGCGGCGCGGCGGTCACGTCCGGCAGCTCGACCGGGTGGCCGTGCGGCAAGATTGCCCCGGCAGCGGCCAGCCCTTCATTTAGCGAATAGACCTGCTCAACTACGCCCTGCGTGCGCCCGTAGTAGCGCCAGCAAATCGCATCAACGGTGTCGCCCTGCAGGGCGTAGACTCTCATCAGAGCAGCCCGATGATGCAGTGGCTACGCTCGGCCACGTTACTGATCGCGTTGCGGGCGTTTCGCCACAGCTCGCCGATCGAGGCTTCAACCACATCAGCCTTGCGGCCGCCGGTGGCGGTGGTGTCGAAACTGCGGTATTGCTCCGAGAGCGTCGCCATGGTCATCGCGCTGACGGCGTTGCGGTACTCGCTCACCCGCACGCTTTCGCCGTCGAGCTGTTCACCCGGCACATCCTCAAGCCGCTGATAGCCGTCGGCCATCTGGTCGCGGCGGAAGGTGAACAATTCGGCGTTCACCTCCGCGATCGCGCTTTTAATTGCCAGCCGCAGGCGCGGGGCGGTGATGGTGCCTTCAATGCGCATCACGTCGCGCACGTCTGCCGGGTCGATGTCCGGCCAGAAAAAGACGTTTTTAACGATCGGCTCATCCTCCGGGCGCGGTGCTGGCGCGTCCGGGCGTGGCCGCTTAATCACAACGGTGCTCATATGACCTCAGAAAGTTAGGGGGCGGTGGACGACGGCGTTGACGAGGTGAAACCTGTCGCGGCCGTCGTGCCGCCCGGCGCGGGGCGCGTTCTGTCAGCGGCTGGCGGCGGTGCGTATCGCCCGCTCCAGCCGTTCAATGTCCTTTTTCACGCCGCAGCCGTTATGCAACTGCAGTGCACGCTTAAGGTGGTTCAATGCCAGTTCAGCCCGGCAAGCCGCGCGCAAGACGTACCCGGTGATTTTATGCAGCTTGGCGCGCACTTGGTCGGGCATGTCTTCTGCGTCGGTGAGTTCCATCGTCTGCATGAGGTGGTCAATGTTGACCGGCTCCCCGGCCTCAAAGGCGCGGGTGGCAGACTCGGCGACCTCTTCCGCGATGAGGTATGGCGTGGAGCGCGCGAATTTGCCCGGTGGTGCCAGCTGATAGCGCAGCGCATAGCGGGCGATGTCCAGCGCGCCGGGAATGTCCCCGGCATCCAGACGCCAGATCATGACCGTCATCAGAATGGCGTCCTGCGCGCCGCGACCTTCGGCCAGCACACCGGCAACCCAGGGGGCATACTCCGGCAGCAGTTGGCGCTTGAGTTCGGCTTTACGCTCGTTTGAGCGCACCTGTTTGAGCTTTCGCTTATCTTCATAGAGTTTAAGCATCATCAGTTCATAGCCGTTAGCGTGGCGCAGCGGGTCATTCTCCCGCTGCGCGGCCTCGACCGCTGACTGGCGCATAAGGTGACGGCGGGCAGGGCTGGTCATGGTTATTTACCGCCTTTCGCTTTGTCGTCTGCCAGTGCTTCCTCCGGGTCTTTCACTTCGGCGACTGGCTCCGCTGGGGCGGTGGCAACTTTCACTGCTTCAACAATGGCACCGGCCAGCGCCTTAATGTCATCGCCGGAGGTCGGCAGTGCGGCCTTGGTTTTTGGCTCGCTCGGCTTGACGGCTAACAGCTCGATGTTCTCCACCAGACAGCCGCAGGCGTAATCCTCCACCACATAGTCCTCGTTGATGGACTCATAGTTTTCGATGCGGTCGCGCTTGGCGTTCTCCACCATATGGCGGCGGTGTGTGTCTTCCTGCCAGTAGATCGACAGGTTATCCATGCGGGTGATCAGCAGCGCATCCGCCGGGAAGTACGGCACGCGCACGGCGGGCAGGTTGCCGATGCGCTTCTGGCTGATAATCAGATCGGCGGCCATCGCTTCGGTGTTGGGCTGTTCCTGATTGACCAGCGGGAAATACTTGTCGGCCAGCAGCTGGCGCCCGCAGATCACCACCAGTTCAGGGTCTTCCTGATACCACGGCGCAATCAGGGTGTTGGTGGCATCCATCACCAGCGCGTCGAGGTTGGCGTAATCGCCACCGGCGCCCACGCGGATGTTTTCAGACAGCTCGCCGTCCATACCCACGACTTTATCCATCACGCGGCTCGGCGCGTTCTCGCGGTACTTCTGCAACCAGCCCGGCGCGATGTCCTGCAGCAACGGGAACTTGACGCGGTTGGAGGTTTTGGCGCGGTGCGTACCATTAAAGCCGATCATGATGCGGTCGAGCGCTTGACGTTTCACAATCGCATCGCGTAAGCGGGTCTGGAAATCCTGATAGCGCGCCCACAGGTCGAGGGTGTTGTAGCGGATGTGGAAATCGTAGTTCACCTGCTGGCAGAAATAGTCATCGGTGTCCAGCGTGGCAAAGTCGGCCGTTTCGCGCTCATCGCCGCCGGCGGTGTCGGTGGTGCTGGCGATGGTGCCGCTCACACCTAAACCAACTTTCTCACCCTTCATTTCCTTAACCGGCAGGATATTGATGCGGGTCAGGAACGTGGAGGAATCCTGTACGCGGGTCATGATGGTTTGCGTAACGGACGGCTCAACGCTGAATTTTTTATCCAGATCGCCGGTAGCGACGCCGTTCAGTTCGGCGAGGCGGGACATAAACGCATTAAATTTAAAACGAGTTTGCTTGCGCATTTTTCTTCCTGTTTTTGTTCGGTTTTATCGGGTGTGGCTGCCTTAGCAATCGGTCAGCACGTCTTGCGCGCTATTGCTGCCGGTGGCCTCCGGGCGGGCCTGCTGGCTGAAATCTTCCGAGGTGGAAAGCTGGGCTTTCAGCGCGCTGAACGCATCGCTACCGGTTTTTACCTGTTGCTTGAGGTCGGCAACCTGCTCGCTCAATACGGCTAACGTCTCGGTAAAGCGGGTGTCCGCTTCCTGCAACTGCTCGGCCACGGTCATGACCGCGCCTTCCATCTCGCCAAAGCGCACATCGTCGGTGGATTGTTTGCGGCTAAACATCGCCTTGATGCGGGCAGAGAATGAGGTTTCCGGGTCAGCGACCGGCTCAAAATCGAAATGGACTTCCAGCGGCGCGGAGAACTCGACGTTCTCGTGGCGGCGGCTGAACTCCAGCATGTCAGTGCCGAGGCTCGCCGGATCATCGGTGACGGCCAGCCCGACCAGATACGACTTGCCGGTCTTGGCGAAATCTCGCCTCACCTCCATCGAGGTAAACACTTTTTGGCCCGCGCCGACCATCGACACCAGATCGGCGGTCGGGGCCAGACTGGCATACAGCGCCCATTTGCCGTGCAACAGCGGTTCGTCCGGCTCGTCGATTTTCTCGGCCTTCAGCTCAACCACGCCGCCGTAACGACGAAAATAACCGTCCGGCAAAATCCCCTTGATGTGTTCCATGTTGATGCGGGCGCCGTACACCTTCGGGCTGTAGGTCGCGGCCATCTGCTGAATATCCGCAGCGCCGATCTCGCGGCCGTCAACGGTGTCGCCTTCAACGCCGATGCGGAAAAACTTAGTAACTTTCTTTGCCATGTAAACGGCTCCGGTTGTGGTGATTGGGTTCGGGGCTAGTTTCGGGGGAATGGCGCCGCGTCTCAACGCGTTGCGGTTGGAAGATCTGAGGCACAACAAGGGCTTAATGCGAGTCGCCCGGCGCTTTCGTAGCCTTGGCGGCATGAATACGACACCGGCAACAACCATCATCAGCGATCCGCGCCGCCAAGCTGCCTTGCTCTACTGGCAGGGCTTTTCTGTGCGCCAAATTGCGGAAACGCTGAACCTCAAGGGGCCGACCGTGCAGAGCTGGAAACTGCGCGATAAATGGGACGACATCGCGCCCATTTCCCGCGTTGAGCAAAGCATGGAAGCACGGTTGATTCAGCTCATCATGAAAGACGTCAAGGAGGGGAAAGACTTCAAAGAAATCGACCTGTTAGGCCGTCAGATTGAACGGCTGGCGCGGGTCAATCGCTATTCGGCGACCGGCAACGAGGCGGACTTAAACCCGAACGTCGCCAACCGCAACAAAGGCGAGCGCAAGCCCGCCGAGCGCAACGTGTTCAGCGAGGCCGCCGTGGAGAAACTGCAAAGCATCTTCACAGAAACCACCTTCGAGTATCAGATGGGATGGTATCGCGCCGGGCTGCAACACCGTATCCGCAACATCCTGAAATCGCGCCAGATCGGCGCCACGTTCTTCTTTGCCCGCGAAGCATTACTTGATGCGCTGACCACCGGCCGCAATCAGATTTTCTTGTCGGCCAGTAAGGCGCAGGCGCATGTGTTCCGCAATTACATCATTGATTTTGCGCGGCTGGTCGAGGTTGACCTGAAAGGCGATCCGATGGTGCTGCCGAACGGCGCCCGCCTGATGTTCCTCGGCACCAACGTGCGCACTGCGCAGAGCTACACCGGCAATCTGTATCTTGATGAGTATTTCTGGATACCGAAGTTTCAGGAGCTGCGCAAAGTCGCCAGCGGGATGTCGCTGCACAAGCGGTGGCGCACCACCTACTTTTCCACTCCGTCGAGTCTGGCGCACTCCGCTTATCCATTCTGGTCGGGGGAACTCTTTAACAAAGGCCGCCGCAGTAAAGCCGATCACGTTCAACTCGACCTCAGCCACAGCCACCTGTCAAAAGGCGTGCTGTGCGGTGATGGGCAATGGCGCCAGATTGTCACGGTTGAGGATGCGCTGACCGGCGGCTGTAACCTGTTCGACCTCGATCAGCTGTCGCTCGAATACAGCCCGGCAGAGTATCAGAACCTGCTGATGTGTGAGTTTGTGGACGATACCGCGTCGGTATTCCCGTTCGCCGAGCTGCAAGGCTGCATGGTCGATACGCTGGAAGAGTGGGAAGACTTCAACCCTTACGCCGTGCGGCCGTTCGGCTATCGTCCGGTGTGGATCGGTTACGACCCATCGGAAGCCAACGGCGGCGACAGCGCCGGGTGCGCGGTGATCGCGCCGCCAATGGTGGCCGGGGGCAAGTTCCGCGTGCTCGAGCGCCACCAGTGGCAGGGCATGAACTTTGCCGCTCAGGCCCAGAAGATTAAAGACCTGACCGAAAAATATTGCGTGGAGTACATCGGCATCGATGCGACCACCGTCGGCCAAGGCGTTTTCCAGCTGGTGCGCGAGTTCTTCCCGGCCGCGCGGGAAATCAAATACACTCCGGAAATCAAAACCGCCATGGTGCTGAAGGCAAAAGACACCATCGGGCGCGGCTGTCTGGAATACGACACCAGCCACACCGACATCACCGCCGCCTTTATGGCGATCCGCAAAACCATGACCGCCAGCGGCGCGCGTTCAACCTACACCGCCAGCCGCAGCGAAGAAGCCAGCCACGCCGATGTTGCATGGTCAATCATGCACGCCCTCTTAAACGAACCGCTGACCGCAGGCAGCGGCCACAGCAGCCCGAACATTTTGGAGTTTTACTGATGAGCAAGCGCAAAGGCCGCAAGGCATTTACCACCCCGGCGCCAGCCCCGGCAACAGAGCAGAAGCAGGATTTTGAGGCGTTCACCTTTGGCGAGCCGTCTGCTGTGCTGGATAAGCGGGAAATTCTGGATTACATCGAGTGCACAACCAATGGCAAGTGGTACGAGCCGCCGATCAGCTTCGATGGGCTGGCACGCAGCGTGCGCGCCGCCGTGCATCACAGCTCGCCGATGTACGTTAAGCGCAATATTTTAGCGTCAACGTTTATCCCCCACCGGCTGTTAAGTCAGCAGGAGTTTAGCCGCTATGCGCTGGATTATCTGGTGTTCGGCAACGCCTATTTAGAAGAGCGCCAAAACCGGCTCGGCGCGCCGCTGCAGCTAAAATCCTCCCCGGCCAAGTACACGCGGCGCGGCGTGGATCGCGGCGCTTACTGGTTCGTGCAGGACTGGAAAGAGGCGCACCGCTTCAAGACCGACAGCGTTTTCCACCTGATTGAGCCAGACATCAATCAGGAACTTTACGGCCTGCCGGAGTACCTCAGCGCGCTTAACTCCGCCTGGCTGAACGAGGCGGCGACGCTGTTCCGCCGTAAGTATTACCAGAACGGGGCGCACGCCGGTTACATCCTGTATATGACCGACGCCGCGCAAAGTACAAGCGACGTTGACAGAATGCGCCAAGCCATGCGTGACACCAAGGGCTTGGGGAACTTCCGCAATCTGTTCATGTACGCCCCGAACGGCAAGCCGGACGGCATTAAGATTTTGCCGCTATCCGAGGTCGCCACCAAGGACGACTTTTTCAACATCAAGAATGCCAGCCGCGACGATTTGCTAAGTGCGCACCGTGTACCACCGCAGATGATGGGGATTATCCCGAACAATACCGGCGGCTTCGGGGACGTGAAAAAAGCCGCTCAGGTGTTTGTACGCAACGAGCTAACACCGCTGCAAGAGCGCATGAAGGAGGTGAACGACTGGATCGGGGAAGAGGTGATTAGATTCGCGCCGTATGAGTTGCCGACCGAATAAGCAGAAAGCCGCCAGTGATTGGCGGCTTTTTTGTTGGCGCTGGATCAGGAGTGCTTTTCGATAACCAAATCAACACCTTCATTCAGCAGTTCATTAATCGACTGCCCGGTGGCCTGTGCGGCAATGGCTAACGCCTGATGGCGTTCCGGCGACAGGCGGGTGGTTACTTTGCCGCTGTACGACTTGTAAGGCTCGATGCCGTCTTTATGGCACTCATCAAGAAAGACCGCGAGTGAGATCGCGCCTTCTTTCTTCAGCTCGTCCACGCTGTAGGCGTAGAAGTCGGCGCCGCCATTCAGCCCGACAAACTCGCCCCGGAACATTTCAATTTCAGGGTCGAAGTTGATGACGGCCGTATGGCCGTCAATTTTCAGTGTGTTATTCATCATGGTTTTATTCCTAAGCTATCCAACCAGATCCGAATGGAGTTAACCGCCCCCTTGTCAGTGGTAGGTCTGGGGTGTGGCCGGTGAAAGACTCTTTTTTCACCTTTCAACAGCACCGCGATCCTAGAACCTTCCCTTTCGTGAATCTCCGCCCCTAATGCGGTAAAAAGCGCCTCAATATCAGACCACTTTATAGAACCGTTGACAGGCCGGGCAAACACATCTGACAGCGTTTTTTGGTGTCGTTTGTTCATGGGGCTTATAGTATCACTTTATGACACCATTGCAAGAATATTATGGTGTCATTTTTTGGTGTCATTGATTGGCGATGTTATGCAGTGCGCTGTAAGCGCCTGAGAGCGCCATCATGGCGCCACGACATCAAACCCCATTCTCATACTAGTATTGCGATAAATCGCCGTGACGGGACGCTGGCGGCTCTTTTGGGAGGGGTTCAACACGGCTTGCGCGCAATGCTATCCCCGCCTCGCCTGCGCGCTTTATATGTCGCTTTTAATGCAGTTGCATGATCCGGCGCGATCCGCGCCAGTCCTGGCGCTGCGGGGGTAAAAAGAACACCGGATCATCATGCAAATTCATGCATTCAGTGCATGCACACAAGGTGCTAGCCTAGGGTCGTTACACCTTATTTGCAGAAAGCAGTGGATACATTCGGAGTGATTATTTAGGTAAACCTAAATCGCCTTTTAACTCTTCAATATCTTGATGTTGTAACCAAATCAAAAAGCCTTTATCAACAACATTCAGCTTTTTATTCGTTTGATCATAGTCCAAAATTATTGGCATGATGCTTTTCTTTATTTGCAAAGATGCGGAAGATTGTAGCGACTGTGTCACGTTACCCAAGTTCAGTTTATCTTGTCGTGGATGCACAGTCTGCAAAGCAACTTTAATATCTCTATATTTTAACCCTGCTTCTAACTCCTCAATTGAGGAGTTTAAAACTGGATATAGCAACCACTTATGCATTTCAAGTTCAGTATCTTGGAATCCTTCAGAAAAATTAACGAGGAATGAACTATATCTAGCGGATTGTTCCCCAACAATCTCAGCAACCAAATCTTGAGCACTACATCTATTACCAACCTCTACTGATGACGATTGCCCATTAGAAACCCCTTCTAGTACACAAGCTCTTCTACATGCCTCCTGAACAAGATATATGCTCTTAAGACAATATTTAACCAAGTCATTTTTGAACCCTTGACTGAAGGATATCCCTAATAATCGAGCACCCTCATCTATAGCTTTCACCAAATCACCATCTGACCACTTATCTGCATTTACAGATATAACTCGTCCAGTGAGATCTCCATTATAAACGATCAACCTATTGTCTTCGAGCCAAACACCAACAATAATAAATGTTATGCTCGATGTTTCATGAAATGCTTTTAATGCTATCGAGAAGTCTTTCTGTGTTTCAAATGGCATATAGTGAAAGTCTTCAAGCACGATAATTTTATCAAAATTTATTGATTTCAGAGCGGCTATAACATCGTTCACATCATCTACATCAATTTCTAGTGGAGTTGTCGTTTTTTCTGTAGATGTAGTATCCTCCGTTTCCCCTCCTGCAGAAGCGCTAAAAGTCCCAAATAAGCCACCTTTAATAGATGCTAGGATTTTATTCTTACCGGTCATGCCTTTCTTTGTCGATTGCGTTATTTCAAATCCAGCTCGCTTCAAAATACTACTATTCAACTCTGAAATATCAGATTTGTTTGAACATTGAACTAGAATATACTGCTGAGGGTCTAAACAATGCTTTCGCACACATGTTTTTCCCTGTTTTGAACTTCCGTAGATAACTATATGCTTTTTTGCACTCAACTCGGTCTTAAGTTTCACGTCAACATCATTACGCTCGATATAATTAAGAGGCAAGTCCCTCGTCAATCCAAATACTTCACTTACATCATATTTTATCATTTCAACCCTCTATCCTTATGTAATAAAAAATGTAACGCTCAATATAAAAACCATGACAATCATAACACTAAGGTGGAGATAACTTAATGTCAAATACTTAACTTAAGAAACAGAATACACCACTTAACCAATTGATAAGAAAATGAAAAAATCACCCATAGCATTCAACATAAGCTTAAAGCCGCTCTTTGCAGCGCAAACATAGATGCCATTAATGAATGCAAAAATATTAAGTCGCCTATAAATTACGAAATAGCAGCTAGTTTTTTAATCATTGAAGTACTATCAGGAGTAATGTTGGTTCTCATCTCCCCGGCCAGTTCCGAGATCCATATCAATGCAATGTCTTTGTCTTTCGCTTGGCTCTCATAACAAACCCCCAGACGGGCGATGAGTTCAATTCTTTCTAAAACAACCACTTCATCCACTGCTTGCACCCTTTCCCTCCGATGCTTAATTACTGTATGCATATACAGTATATGCCTATCAGATTTAATTGCGCAAGAAATTATTGGAAGCCCGCCCAATCGTTAACCGCTGGATAGTGCATTGAAATATCACCAAATTTGACTTTAGCGCCGCGCGCCAGTGCCTCAAGTTCCCAGCGCGTCGGCTCGATGCCGTGTAGTGCCAGCTCTGAGTAAATTTTGGTTACGCGATCGCGCTCGGCGGAGGTCAATCTGGCCGATGCAGCAGGCTCTATACGCTTATATGGGTCAAGGCCTCTCTGTTGCCTGTTTATCGGCGGGGCATTTGCCCGTAAACGCGTCATAACAGACCGTGCAACGGTCATGTCATCCCAGTCAATCTGGGTTTCCGGTGCATGTTCCATCACCGCCACGGCCTCTACAGGCTCCCCATCCTGCGTATTTTCGGCGCCACCGCTGCCGACCAATCCACAGTTATTGACAGGACTCCGAGGCGCGCCGGAGGCGCTTTTCAAAGTCAAAGGCTCAACGGCAACAGCTTTCGCTACGATGCGCCATTGCGTGGTGCGGGTTTCATAAACGCGATCGGCGCCGATATGCGGGGCAAAAATCCCCGCGATTTTCTGCACCTCTTCATCATAGGCGTTGCGCTCGTCGGCAACCCGGCGGGCCAAACGCACAGTCTGATCGTCGCGGGCAACGTTGGGGCCACCCTGCGCCAAAATATAATCGGCAAAAAGACCAGCGTCGGCGGCAGCACGCACCGCTTCCACCCTTTCGTCAAACTCCTCGGCCAGACTGACAAAGCGGATCTTGCGACACTCACGCCATGCCCCGCGCGACGGCAGGCCGAGAAAGTGGAATTGAGGGATACGCCATGTTGACGCCCACGCGGTGACGGCGGCGGCCGTATCAGTCAACAGCTCGCCGGTTTCGTGATCGCGTTCGCCTTCCAGCGCGTAGCCGTCGATGTTTTTTGCAATGTATTTAGCGATATAGCCCGCTGCACCGCCTCTGTTCAGGTGCTTACAGTCAAAACGATTTTTAGCAGCGCCGCGCTCGTCGCCATCTTCAGCCATGGCATAACGGCGCATGATGTCGATCACCTGCTGGCGCTGTTTTTTGGAGGTAAACAGCATCATATGCCAGTGCGGCGTCGCATCATGGTGCGGTTCGACAACGCGCACGCCGTAGACCTGCAGGCCCGCATCTTTAAACGACGTGCGGATCTTGCTAAACAGCTTCACAAGATAGCGCTGGCCGTCTTTTGGCGTGTAGGCTTCATCGTCCCACTTGTGGTTAAAGTGCACCTTCGGGCTGTTCTTGCCGACGGCGCGCGTCGGGTGATATTTGGATGGGGTGGTGAGGGTGATAAACATCCCTTTATCGCCACGGATAGCGGCGGCCTGCTCAACACCGGCAATCATCGTCATTAACTCCTTACGACGGATTTCCGGGTTAGAGATGCTTGCCATCACCTTGTCGATGAGGCTGAAGCGTTCGCCGGTTTCGACGTTCTCAAGCTCGCGGCTGTTCAGATAATCAAAATTTGACTGTCGGCGCGCTTTCACATCGCGGATTGCCTGCCGACTGGCGTAGGACGACGCCCCACGGTTCACATTGCCGACGGCGATCAACAACGCCTCCCGCCATTGCGTGCGCTGGGCTTTCAACTGGCGCTCCCACCACTCGGAATTAACTAACCGTGACAGACTGGCAATCGCTGACCGGGCATCCAGTTTGCCTTTGCGGTATTTGCGCCAGTGCATCGGGGTGATGTTGAAGGCGCGCGCCATACCGGCAATGCGGCTATAAAACTCTGATTGGGTGGCATCTTCGAACAGACCGGCATTGTCGCCATCGTTCTCCGCCACAAACTCATCGCAGTAATCTTCATAGTTCTGCAGAAGTTGACCGGCCACCCGATCGGCAAGGCGGCGTAACTCTTTGTCGTCCATACCGGGCAGGGCTGCGTAGTTATCGACTTCAGCAGAAAACCGCATTGACGCGGCGAGGTTCATCGCGTTCTTGGCTCTCACCGTTTGCAGGCGCGGCCAAATGCGGCGATCGAACTGGAATACCAGCCATTTGTTGGCGTCGTGCAGCCCTTTGCTCTTGAGCAAGTTGGTGTAACGCGTCAGGAACATGGCGCTGAGGAAGCGCGGCAGGCGGCGGATATTGGTTAAAACAGCTTGCCCCTGAGCGAGTTCCTCACGGGTTAGCGGTCTTACCGGCCCGGCAACAGCCGGGCGCGGTTCGTTCCATGGGTAAGCGTAGGCGGTAGCCGCTTGGCTCATTGAACTTTCGCTGCCTCACATGCAGCAAAAGCCTCTTGGCACAAATTGCCAATGCGGCCTATCTCCGCGCCCAGTGATGCAATGCTATTAACACTGGAATTACGGACGCTGTGATGAATAAGGCCGTTCACAAGCTGGTTAATCGCAGGGTAATAGCCGATAGCCTCGTAACGCTCTTGGCCTTCACTTTTACCTGTTTTACCAACCTTCACCGTATTAAGAATGAATTGCAGGTTATCGCTGGTGATTACAAACTCATTGCCGATTTTAATTTCCATGTTATTTCCTTAATCGTAATTTTGGTTTTCTGGTCTGCGTGCAAATTCTGAGTCACTCAAATCGGCCGCAATAAAATGACCTGCCAGCAAGGCCAGCAGGCCGAACAAAATAGAGAACTCTGTCATGCCTTCCCCGTGTAAAGGTGACTTTGCGTCTCGCGGATCTGCTGACAGCTTACGCAGGTATCAACGCCGGGAACGGCAGCGCGACGCGCGGCAGGAATCGGAGCATCACATTCTTCGCAAACAAAGGCAGAAGGCAGCGCGGAGGATTTGCGAGCATTGGTAATCTGCGCTTCCAATACCAGCGCTTGCCGCTCCTGTTCGTAGTCCATCAAGTCGGCCATTAGTGCAGCTCCTGCGCTTGATGCTCGATGGCTTCAGCCTCTTGGCGGAGCAGCTCAACAGCTTCAATAGCCGTTAAACCGTTCTTAGAGATATGTGCAGCCAAACGCACCAGACGAGCAGCGGCGAGATCGGCTTGGTTCTTACGTTCATCAAGGCGGGCGTTATCAAGCAACACAGCCACCTGTGAAATATCGCTACCTTCCTTTGCCGGGTCTAAACCCATAAAAATCACATTCGACATATTTAATCCTTATTTCAGACAAAGCGATGCCCGGCGGGTTAACGCCAGAATTACGCAATGCGGTTAATTAACGTTTAATTCGCAATCATCATCACTGATAAATCGCGGTAAGGTTTTTGATAAATCAATCAGGTCATTCAGCGCCCACACGATTTGTTTACGCTCTGAATAACTCATTTCTGCAAACTTCATTTTTATATGCCGCTCTTTCAGCCCGGCATGAAAACAAACAGTTCTGCGGATATGTTCCGGCGACTTATCAAAAGCCTCTTGCGCCTGATTCCGCTTATGCGGGAACAGCTCACGCTTAATCTGTGAAATGCGCTTAATGCCGATCGCTTTTTGTGTTTCAGTAGCCAACAACATGACAGCCCCAATCAACGGCAAAACAAACGGCGCAGCGGTGAAACAGGCTTAGCCGTTGACAGGCCACGCAGTAAGGCCGCCTGATCGTGACGTGGGCGCCAGCGCTTGCCGCCCGGCAGTTCAATAAAACCGTGTTCAAAATGCCGCGATGGGCTTTGTTGTTTCAGCAGCGGAGCGATAGAAATAACCACGGTGATCACCTCAGCTTAAACCAGCAACAGCACTCAGCCCGCTGATCACGTCAACGGTGGAGGCCAGAGCCGGGGTGGATTGGATGCGGTTCTGAACGGTCAAGCCGATCAGCGACAAATGGCGGATCGCCGTGTTGACGCTTTCAAGCAGTGCGCTTTTGCGTACCGGCGTTTTGTGGTCACCCTGCACAGCGGCGGCGGCAATGTTTCCGACTGCGGCCGTGGCCTGCAGTGCATACGTTGGGATATTCCCGGCACAAGCCTCATTGACAGGCACGGACGGCATGCAGTTGATTTGTGCCAGCAAGGCATCGAGCAAGCCAGCGTCTTCAGTAGCATCAGTAAGCGCCAATAGCTCCGCACAAGTGAGCTGGTGCGGTTGCTCTGGGTTTAGCTTGTTGCGCAATGCCTGTGGCTTAATGCCTGTAACCTCACCCAGCTTTACGAGGTTGTGACGAACGGCAAACTGCCGACAGGCGATGTCAAAATGTGGATGTTTGGAAACGTCATAATCAAACATGATTCACCCCAATCTAATAATTAAGATGAATTACGCCTGAAGCGAAATCTTACATTCACTCAATGCCTGCACAGTTAATGCAGCCATGTTGATTTCAACCCTTGCTTTTGGCTTATCACCCTTGCCACGGATAGGCAAGCGGCCGTCACGCACCATGTCGCGAGCCGTTCCTATAGGGGTTCCAGTGATACGGCAATACTCATCGATAGGCAGATATGGGGTTGTAATGGCAATTGTAATGTTAGGGCGCATCGGGCAAACTCCTTTTTCACTTTGAGTGCAGCAACACTCAATAACTTTCATAAACCTACAAACCAGATGTTAATCTTCCAAATAGGGAGATTGCAAGGGAAAGTTTTCATGAGCCTACACATTGACTTCTCCAAGGGGAGTGTTGAGACGCTGGATAGGATCCTTGAAGCGTATGGTTTCAAGACCAAATTAGCTTTAGCCGATCACCTTGGCATTGCCAGCAGTAGCTTGGCCAATCGCTATAGGAGAGGTTTTTTCCCCGCTGACATCGTCGTGCGCTGCATGGCCGAGACAGGCGCCACATTGGAATGGCTCGCAACTGGCCAAGGCCGCAAGTTCTACGACGAAGAACTGGATATGATGCACTTGCATCGCCAAAAGCTGGCCGATGGACAGTTGATTGACGCTGGAATGGCAAGATTAGACAAAGTCTTTTTCAAGTCTGGGTCAGTTCTACCTACTGATCCGGTTTGCATCCAAGATGATAAAGCTCAATACATTGTCGACCGCTCTTTTACTGAAGTTTTCGACGGTGAATGGCTGGTCAGTATTGAAGGAAAAATAAGCATTCGAACGCTGGTTCGTATACCTACAAATCGCGTGAGGGTTGGTGGTGTTGGTATGTCCTTTGACTGCAGCCTAGATGAAATCAGCGTGTTAGGCCGAGTAGTAATGACAATCTCAAACTAAGCTATGTCGATAAAAAAACAGCCAGACGGCAAGTGGCTTTTAGACTTTTACCCCGAAGGTAAACCCAAAGGTAAGAGCAGCAAGCGTATACGCAAGACATTCTCTACCAAGGGAGAGGCCACAGCCTATCAAAACCATATATTAGAAAATGTTCACGTCAAGCCCTGGCTTGATGGAAAAGAAGATCGCCGAAAGCTGAAAGACCTTGTAGTACAGTGGTTTGATGAACATGGTGTTACGTTAGACGATGGCGAAAAGCGCAAGGGGGCTATGGAATTTGCTTGCGCAAGCATGGGGGAACCTACAGCTCACGAATTTAACGCAACAATGTTTTCTAACTACAGGAAAAAACGACTTTCTGGGGAGATCGTGCGCACAGCTCGCGTGAAGCAAGTTTCTCCACGCACAATGAATTTAGAGCTGGCCTATTTCAGGGCAGTGTTCAATGAACTGAAACGCCTAGGTCATTGGAAACTTGATAACCCACTTTCTGACCTCAGACCATTTAAATCAGAAGAAGCGGAGCTATCGTATCTGGAAGATGACGAGATCACCCGTTTGCTGGATGAATGCAAAAGTAGCAGAAACGAAAGTACATTCTGGGTAGCTTGCACATGTCTTATTACTGGCGCTCGATGGGATGAAGCAGAATCATTAACAACCAAACAGATCAGAAACCTCAAAGTAAGTTTCTTTAAAACTAAAGGGAACCGTAATCGGACTGTACCAATCAGCCAAGAGTTCTTTGATTTATTGCCAAAACCTGAAAAGGCAGGGCGATTCTTCAAGCCCTGTTATTCAGCATTTCGCAAGGCCGTAGAACGTGCCAATATAGATCTTCCTGCTGGACAACTATCTCACGTTTTGCGTCACACCTTTGCATCACATTTTATGATGAATGGCGGAAACATACTGGTTCTTCAACGCATTCTAGGACACACAGACATAAAGATGACTATGCGCTATGCGCATTTTGCGCCAGATCATTTAGAGGAAGCTGTTAAATTCAATCCGCTAAGGAAAGTATATGAGTAAAAATAAAAAAATTTTTATAACGGTAACTTTATCCATTACTGCTATTTTTATATTGTTCATACCATCTCTTGCTTTCATAGCCAAGTTTCATTCACTACCTTTTTCAGAAAAAACTCAAGACTGGTCAAGCTTCGGCTCTTATATTGGTGGGGTTTATAGTTCACTATTTGGTTTCTTAACTACTATAGTTATATGTACAACTCTTTACTTTACTATCAAATTTAACCAACAGCAAATAAACCATTTAAGAAGACAACATCACTCATCACTGATGAATATTTACGCCAGCAATTTAAATGAAAAGCTAAATAATAAAAAATACAAAATATACCATCCGGACAGTGGGAAACTTATTGAAATAGAAGAGAGTGTTTTTTTAGCATATGCTAAAAAAAGATTTAATCAAAATTTTGACATTGATTCTATAAACAATAAAAAAGAACCCCACATGCTCAGTTCTGGTGAAAAAACCGCAAATGAATTAAAGCTAAGCTATCATAATGAAATCGCAAATTTAAATATGATCCTAGAGTTAATAGATACATGTCCCGATAAAGAGTCACGACAACAATTAATAAATCAATTACACGCAGTCACACATAGAGACAGAATGTTCTGGCTAATGATTTATGCTTACTTTAATGTACCTCGAGCCAGAGAGTGCATAGCCTTTAACGGTGAGATATTAGTACTAAGTGAAGGTCTAAAATCATCCAATGGATGATTTTTTTGGGGGGTAAGTGCCCCCTTTCTGTCCCCTCAGGACTCAAACAACCAATAACAACCATCAACATTCGTTTCGTAACCCTTTGTTTTTAATGTAACTCATTGTTTTTAAAAGATGGTGCATCGTTCTCATAATCGCTTGGTCGTTGGTTCAAACCCAACAGGGGCCACCAAATTTTAGCTTTAAAATCATATAAAAAAGCCACTTTTCTCGAAGTGGCTTTTTTATTTCGTGCTCACAGTGGCGGCAAAATGGCGGCAGTATGCCGGCACTATCAGTTATCTTTCCCCTCTTAACCAGCCTATAGCCAGACTCACCAGAAAGCCGGCAAAGAAAATCACGATAGCCGCAGCGATAGATTTCCACCACTCGTCAAACCAGAACAAGGCAACAAAGGCCGCAATGGAGAAAAGGCCAATGATAACGGACTCGGCCAGATCGGCCGTTTGGTGACCAACAAACTTAGTGAACTTCACAAGAAAGGATTTTAGCCAGTTCATTGATTTTCTTACTTAACGATAGGAAGTCATCATCACTTGATCATTAGTTAAAATCCAACCGCTGGCTTTTGATTGATCAATCCGCTATCGCTCGCTTCTCACAAGGCTACACAAAGCAATAGTGACAAACACCAGCAACAGGAATATTGCCGCGCTCAGAATTCGTTGCCACCCTTCGTCGAACCAGAACAGTGAGCCAAACGCAGCGACAGAAAATACCCCGCCCAAAATCACTTCCACAAGGTGCGACAATCCTTTACCGAGCTTACTGCCCCAAGACTTTAGATAGCCCATGATTCATACCTTCACAGAACATTTTCGATTTGCTGGTATAGGCAACAAAGGGTTCAAGATACTCCTCCGCCAGAAAGTAGATCATGTCCAGATTTCGTGGGGTGAGCTTATGGTACGTTGAGGGAGACAGTTCCCGCAAACGACGCGAAGAAACGGCGGCCTGTTCAATAATTCCTTGAGCTACGGCTTTCGCATCCATAGCAATCCCTTATCAGTGAGCTGGCCGTACCCTATAGCAACTTCGCTTAAAATATTAACACATCTCTTTCATCCTCTTAGAGAGCCCCGCCATAATGGCTTTTTTGTTTCCCGCCGCCGTGCCACACTTCTCTTTCGGCATTCCTGATTTATTCTGACTCATAAGGCCCCTGCATGATCGTCAACTGCGACCACGACAACCTCGACGCCTGGCTGGCGCTGCGCTCGGCGCTGTGGCCCACCTGCCCTCAGGAAGTGCACCGCGCGGAGATGCGCGAAATATTGGCTTCGCCACACCACACCGCGTTTATGGCGCGGGGGCTGGACGGCGCTTTCGTTGGCTTTGCCGAGGTCGCGCTGCGCTACGATTACGTCAACGGCTGCGAATCGTCGCCGGTGGCATTTCTGGAAGGGATTTATACCGTCGAGTGCGCTCGCCGCCAGGGTTGGGCGGCGCGTTTGATCGCGCAGGTGCAGGAGTGGGCCAAGCAACAGGGGTGCAGCGAGCTGGCGTCGGATACCGACATCGCTAATCTGGACTCCCAGCGCCTGCACGCGGCGCTGGGCTTTGCCGAAACGGAGCGGGTGGTGTTTTACCGCAAAACGCTGGGCTGATCAGGCGATTTTGCTTTGCCGCTGATGCGCCAATTGCTCGGCGCGCAGCAGGATCTCCTGCAGATCGTCCTCGTCGATATCGAACAGATCCCCCTCCATCAGCGCCTCATGCAAATCGGCGCGGGTGATGGAAACGGCATCGATCGGCAAATTGGCCGGCTTGGCCTCCGCCGGCGCCAGCGCGTGCGGGTAGCGTCGCCCGGCCAGGTTATTGAACAGAATGGCCAGCGCCGCCAACAGCACCGAGTTCAGCAGCACCGGATACAGTACGAAGTCATAGCCCATCTGGTGAATGCCGGGGCCGCCGAGGATGGCGGTCAACGCCACCGCGCCGCCGGGTGGATGCAGGCAACGCAGCTTGAACATCAGGCCGATGGCCACCGCCGCCGCGACGCCGCAGGCCAGGCCCGGATCGGGGATCAGCAGACCGGCGCTGACGCCCACCGTCGCCGCCAGCGCATTGCCGCCGACGATCGACCAGGGCTGCGCCAACGGGCTGTTGGGCACGCCGAACAGCAGCACCGCCGAAGCGCCCATCGGCGCGATAAACCACAGGTTCACCTCGCCCAAAATAAAGTGGCTGATCCAGCCGGCGAGCATCAGCCCCAAACCGGCGCCGACGCTGGAAATCAGCATCTCTCGCTTGCCCACCGCCAGCGGGTGCGGCCACAGGCGCGCGCATCCCACTTTCACTCTTTCTATCCACTGCGTCTTCATGTTACCCAATACGGCTCAATTCACGTGTTGGCAACAAATATATCACATCATCCTGAAGGAACTCACGGCGCCGTAAACCACGCCGCCCAATAACTTTTAGCTAACAGATTGATTTTTAGCCTCCCCTCGACAATGATGAATGTTCCCCCTTTAACCCCGAGGAACCGCCGATGTCTCAACCGATCATCGAGCTTTACACCGACAGTGAATTTTTCAGCCCGTACGCCATGTCCGCTTTTGTCGTGCTGACGGAAAAAGGCATTCCGTTCACCGTGAAGACGGTGGACCTGGCGAAGGAAGAGAACAAAGAGGCGGCCTACGCGGCGCTGTCGCTCACCCGCCGGGTGCCGACGCTGGCGATCGGCGAATTCCAGCTCTCAGAGTCTTCGGCGATCGCCGAATACCTGGAAGACATCCACCCGGCCCACGCCGTATACCCGCGCGACGTGAAGCTGCGCGCCAAAGCGCGCGAGATCCAGGCCTGGCTGCGCAGCGATCTGCTGCCGATCCGCGCCGAGCGTTCGACCGAGGTGGTGTTCAACAACGGCAAGTTCCCGCCGCTGTCCGAAGCCGCGCAAGAGGCCGCGCGCAAGCTGATCGCCGCCGTGGAAAAACTGCTGAGCCACGGGCAAGACAATCTGTTCAGGGAGTGGTGCATCGCCGACACCGATCTGGCGCTGATGCTCAACCGGCTGGTGATGCACGGTGATGCGGTGCCGGAGCGCGTGCGCCACTATGCGCACAAGCAGTGGCAGCGCCCGTCGGTGCAGGCCTGGCTGGCGTTGTCGGAAAAACGGCGCGCCTGAGAAAAAAATCGGCGGCCACGACGCCGCCGTTCTCAATGCCGAGAAACAACATCACTGCTTGAGGGAAGGCAAATCACCATCCAGAGGGCAGATAGCCTAACAATGAAGCGATGGCGTACACCGCGCTGGCCAGGTACAGCAACACAATGCTGACCTGCAGCAACGGGTGCGTGATCCAGTTGCACTGCCAGCGCGGGGTCTGGTCGCCCTGTTTGCGCGCGCCGCGCAGGATCAGCATCGGCATGATCGACAGGATCACCCCGCTGAACACCCCGGCGAAGTAGAGCGCGTTGACGAACGACACCAGGCCGCTGTAGGCCAGCGCGAACGGCGGCACCACCACCAGCAGCAGTACGCCGAAGCGGCGCAGCGGCAGCTCGTCGTTGCCCAGCCGGAACTTGTCGAAAATATTGGTCAGGAAGCTGCCGCCCAATCCCCAGTACGAGGTCAGCATCGCGCACAGCGCGAAGATGTTGGCGGAGAAGAACGCCCACTGCCCCAGCGCCTGGCCCCAGGAGATGGTGGCTACGTCGGAAATGCCATCCAGCCCGCTGAGCGCGATCACCGACATCGGCACCGCCGCCAGCAAAATGAAGGTCACGACCATGCCGACGATGATCGCCTTCGGCAGTTGCTCCGGCTTGTCGGCAAAGCCGCGCGCCATCTCCGGCACGATATACTGCGCCGAGAAGCAGAACACCACCACGTTGAACACCGGCACCATATAGCGCCAGTCGCCGTCCAGCAGGTTGCGCATCTGGGTGGTGTCTTTCAGCAGCGTCGCCGCCACCAGCGCGGTCAACATCACCACCATGCCGATGCTGATGAACTTCTCGCCGCGGCCGATCGCTTTCAAACCAAGGTACAGCACGCCGGCGGCGGGCACGAAGAACAGCAAGCTGCCCAGCGCCGGCGAGATGCCGAACAGCGATTGCAGTAGCTTGCCACTGCCGGTCATATAAGCGGTAAGCGCCCCGACGCTGTTGACGCACACCGAAGCGAACATCAGCCAGGCGCCCAGGCCACCGACGTAGCGCTTCGCCAGACCGCTCAGCTGCAGATGCGCGCGGGTGCGCAGCGTGGATTCGGCGACGTACAGCATGGTGATGGTGGTCAGGCTCCCCACCAGCACCAGCCAGAACAGCAGCGGCAGGAAACCGGCCTTGCTGGAAGCGTAGGCGATGGAGAGCACGCCGGCGCCGATGTTGGTGCCGACGATCATCGCCACCCCTTCGAGGAAACTTAACGATTTGGCGGGTGCAGGTGCTCGCACCCCGGCGGCAAGCGCCGGAGAAACAGAGATATTATCAGACATGCATCATCCTTTATCGCCCGGCGACGCTGGCCGCCGGGATGGGTTAACGTCCTGACGCTCAACAGCTCACATCGATACACAGGTATTTCAGCTCCAGATATTCTTCTATCCCGTAGCGCGATCCTTCACGCCCGAGCCCTGACTGTTTCACGCCGCCGAACGGCGCCACTTCGTTGGAAATCAACCCGGTGTTGATGCCGACCATGCCGTACTCCAGCGCTTCCGGCACCCGCCACTGGCGCGCAGCGTTCTGCGTGAACAGGTAGGCGGCCAGGCCGAATTCGGTGTCGTTGGCCATGGCGATGGCTTCCGCCTCGTCATGGAAACGGAACAGCGGCGCCACCGGCCCGAAGGTCTCTTCTTTGGCGAAGCGCATTTTCTGCGTCACGCCGGTCACCACCGTCGGCTGGAAGAAGGTGCCGCCGAGCGCGTGCGGCTGGCCGCCGGTGGCGATCTGTGCCCCTTTGATCAGCGCGTCATCGATGTGGCTCTGCACCTTCGCCACCGCATCGCTGTCGATCAGCGGCCCCTGGGTCGTGCCTTCCTGGCTGCCGTCGCCGACTTTCAGCTGCTCGACCGCCGCCACCAGTTTCTCCGCCAGTCGTTCGTAGATGCCGTCCTGCACGTAGATGCGGTTGGCGCAGACGCAGGTCTGGCCGCTGTTGCGGAACTTGGAGGCCATGATGCCCGCCACTGCCGCGTCCAGATTGGCGTCGTCGAACACGATGACCGGCGCGTTACCGCCCAGCTCCAGCGACAGTTTCTTGATGCTCGGCGCGCACTGCGCCATCAGGATACGGCCGACCTCGGTCGAGCCGGTAAAGCTCAGCTTGCGCACCACCGGGCTGTCGCACAGCACCTTGCCCACTTGCGCTGCTTCGCCGGTCACCACCTGCAACACGCCGGCGGGAATGCCGGCGTCCTGCGCCAGCTTGGCCAACGCCAACGCGGTCAACGGCGTTTGCTCAGCCGGTTTGACGATGATGGCGCAACCGGCCGCCAGCGCCGGCGCCACCTTGCGGGTGATCATCGCCGCCGGGAAATTCCACGGGGTGATGGCCGCACACACGCCGATCGGCTGCTTCACCACCACCAGGCGCTGCGAAGCTTGCGGCGCCTGCAATACCGCGCCGTCCACCCGCTTGGCCTCTTCGGCGAACCAGGTGATGAACGACGCGGCGTACGCCACTTCGCCGCGCGCTTCCGCCAGCGATTTGCCCTGCTCGGCGGTCATCAGCTGTGCCAGATCTTCCTGTGCGGCCAGCACCTTGTCGGCCCAGGCCAGCAGCAGCGCGGAACGCTGCTTGGCGGTCAGCTGTTTCCACTCGTTTTGCGCCCGCTGCGCCGCCGCGATCGCCTGCTGGGTTTCCTCTTCGCTGACCAGCGGAATGCTGGCCAGTTCGGCGCCGGTGGCCGGATTGATCACCGCTTCGCGCTTGCCGCTCAGGGCATCGCACCATTCGCCGTTGATCAGACACTGGCTGCGCAACAGCTCGGGATTATTCAATTTCATGCCGTTCACTCCTTAGTGGGCCAGCGCGCGGGACAGGATGCCCATCGCCTTGGTGAACTGATCGTCCGGGATGGTCAGCGGGTACAGGAAGCGAATCACGTTGCCGTTCACGCCGCAGCTCAGTAGCAGCAGCCCTTCTTCCATCGCTTTCTGCTGCACCTGACGGGTGATATCGGCAGATGGTTTGCCGGTGGCCGGATCGTTGAATTCCACCGCCACCATCGAACCTTGCGCACGCACATCGGCGATCGCCGGGCTGGTTTTGCGCGCCTGCTGCAGCACTTCCACCAGGTGCTGCCCCAAGCGCTGGGCGCGCTGGCACAGCTGCTCTTCTTCGATCACGTCCAGCACCGCATGCGCCGCGGCCACCGCCAGCGGGTTACCGGCGTAGGTGCCGCCCAGCCCGCCCGGCGCCGGCGCGTCCATCACCTCGGCGCGGCCCGCCACCGCCGACAGCGGCATGCCGCCCGCCAGGCTTTTCGCCATGGTGATCAGATCCGGTTTAACGCTGTAGTGCTCCATGGCGAACAGCTTGCCGGTACGGGCGAAGCCGGTCTGCACTTCGTCGGCGATCAGCAGGATGCCATGCTGGTCGCACAGCGCGCGCAGCGCCTGCATGAATTCGGCCGGCGCCACGTTGAAGCCGCCTTCGCCCTGCACCGGCTCCAGCACGATCGCCGCCACCTGCTTGGGATCGATATCCGCTTTAAACAGGCGGTCCAGGCTGCTCATCGCGTCTTCGGTGGTCACGCCGTACAGCGCGTTCGGGTACTGGCCGTGGAACACCGAGCCGGGGAATGGGCCAAAGCCCAGTTTGTAAGGCGCCACTTTGCCGGTCAGCGCCATGGTCATGTAGGTGCGGCCGTGGAAACCGCCGCCGAAGGTGATCAAGCCCGGGCGGCCGGTGTAAGCGCGGGCGATCTTCACCGCGTTTTCCACCGCTTCCGCGCCGGTGGTGAAGAAGGCGGTTTTACACGGGCCGGCGATCGGCGCGCGCTGATTGATGCGCTCTGCCAACGAGACATAGCTTTCGTAAGGAACGATCTGATAGGCGGTGTGGGTGAAGGCCTGCAGCTGCTTTTCAATCGCGGCGATCACCTTCGGGTGGCGATGGCCGGTGTTCAGCACGGCGATCCCCGAGGCGAAATCGATCACTTCTTTGCCTTCCACATCCCACAGCGTAGCGTTCTCTGCGCGCTCGGCGTAAAAACCACACATCACGCCCACTCCGCGCGGGGTGGCGTCCTGACGGCGTTGGTTCAATTCTGCGTTTTTCATGCTGTTCTCTCCGGTCGGTGCCAGTTACACGTTTCGTTCACATTCGTGAAACAATGACGTTTATTTACACAGGATGTGGCCCTATAATCGAGTGCCAGTTACGAATAATTGAGGGATCCAATTGCGCTCATTGAGTGGTGACCTGTTGCTGCAGCGCCTTGGCGAACAGCCCGATGACAAGCTGCACAAGCGGCTTTACAACGCGATCCGCACCAGCATTCTCGACGGCAGCCTGCCGCCCTCCAGCCGCCTGCCCGCCTCGCGCGATCTGGCGCAGGAGCTCAGTCTATCCCGCAACACTGTATTAACCGTTTATGAACAACTGCTGGCGGAAGGTTACGTGTCGGCGCGCGCCGGCAGCGGCACCTTCGTCGCCGACACGGTGCCGGACAGCTGCCTCTCCACCGGCGGCGCCCCGGCGAACGGCAGCGGGCAACCGCGCCGCGTCGAACTGTCGGAGCGCGGCGCCACGCTGCTGCACCACGCCAGCGCCAGCCCCAAACAGTGGGGGGCGTTCATTCCCGGCGTGCCCGACGTCAACGCCTTTCCCCATCAGCTGTTCAGCAAGATCCAGGCGAGGCTCAGCCGCCGTCCGGTGCCGCAGCGGTTGACCTACAGCAATCAGGGCGGTAGCCCGGAGCTGCAGCATGCGTTGGTGGAGTATTTACGGGTGGCGCGCTCGGTGCACTGCTCGCCGGAACAGATCCTGATCACCGAAGGCATCCATCAGGCGATCGATCTGGTGACGCGCATGTTGTGCAATCCGGGGGATGACGCCTGGATCGAAGAGCCGGGCTATTGGGGGATCCGCAATATCCTGCGCATCAATGCGCTGAATATCTGCCCGCTGGCGGTGGACGAAGCCGGGCTGGTTCCGCCGGAGCAGCCGACCACCCCGCCGCGGCTGATCTTCGTGACCCCGTCGCACCAGTATCCGCTCGGCTCGGTGATGAGCCTGGCGCGGCGCCAACGGCTGCTGGCGCTGGCGCGCAACGCCGGTGGTTGGATCGTCGAGGACGACTACGACAGCGAATTTCGCTTTTCCGGCCAACCGATCCCGGCGCTGCAAGGGCTGGAGGCCGATGCGCCGGTGATTTACATCGGCACCTTCAGCAAGACGCTCTACCCGGCGCTGCGCCTCGGCTATGTGGTGTTGCCGCCGCCGCTGGTGCAGCCGTTGAAAATCGCCCACGCCGAGCTGTACCGCGGCGGACACCTGCTGATCCAGAGCGCGCTGGCGGAGTTTATTCAGGCGGGGCACTACACCGCGCATATCCGCCGCATGCGGTTGCTGTACGCCCGGCGGCGCGCTTTTCTGACCGGATTGATCGAACAGCACCTCGGCAAACAGGCGCTCAGCGAGTTCAACAGCAACGCCGGATTGCATCTGATCCTCAATCTGCCCGACGAGGCCGACGACGTGGCGATCGCCGCCGCCGCCGGCGCGCAAGGAGTGCTGGTGCGACCGCTGTCGCGCTACTATATGCTGCCCAACCGCCGGCGCGGCCTGCTGATGGGGTTTGCCTGCGTACCGGAAGAGCAGATGGCCGCGGCCTTCACCCAGCTGCTGGCGTGCATTAACGCGCCCGAGATGAAAAAGGCGGCCCCTTAGGGCCGCCTTCCCGCGTTACCAGGCCTGAAGCCGCCAGCCGTCCGCCTGCCGGTTCAGGCGGTGCGTCGGCCGCAGCGCCTGCAGGAAGTCTTCGTCGTGCGACACCACCAGCATCGCGCCGGGGAAATCCGCCAGGGCGGTTTCGATCGCCAGCGACGACGCCAGATCCAGGTGGTTGGTCGGTTCGTCCAGCAACAGCAGCTGCGCCGGTTGTCGCCGCCACAGTGCGCAGGCCAGCGCCGCCTTGAGCCGTTCGCCGCCGCTCAGCGAGCCCAGCGGCAGCGCGATGCGATCCGCACCAAGCTGCAGCTGCGCCAGCCGGGTACGCAACGCGCCTTCCGCCAGCGGCGAATCCTGCAGCCCCAGATGGTCCATCACCGACAGACTCGGGTCGAGCTGCGACAGGGTTTGATCGAGGTAGGCCGTCGACAGCGGGCAATGACAATGGCCGGAAAGCGCCGCCAGCTGACCGAGAATGGTCTTCAGCAAGGTGGATTTGCCGCAGCCGTTGGGGCCGGTCAACGCCACGCGCATCGGGCCGTCGATCCGCAGATCCAGCGGCGGCGCGCTGACGAACGGCAGCTGCAGCTGCTCGAGCACCAGCACCTGCTTGTTCGCGCTCACTTCACTGCCCGGCAGCGCCAGCAACACCGGTTGCTCGTCTTCCACCCGCTGATAGGCCTCGCGCACCGCCGAATCGAGGCTGTCGCGCTGCTCCTGATGCTGTTTGCGCAGCGTGCCGAGGCTCTCCTTCGCCGCCGACTTGTAGGCCACCCGCTCGAAAGAGGCGATATTCAGCGTATCGACGACGCGCAGCGTTTGCGCCGAGCGTCGCTGGCTCATGTCGTGCTCTTTCTGCTGGCGGGCGCGGGTGCGGCGGCGCTCCTCGCGCGCATGCTCCAGATCGGCGCGCGCCGCCTGCTGCTCCGTATCACGCTGGCGCCGGTAGTCGTCATAGTTGCCACCGTAGCTGCGCAGCGCGCCGGGCGTCAGTTCGACAATGCGCTCCATACGCCCCAGCAGCTGCCGGTCATGGCTGGCGATCAGCAGCCCGCCGCGCCACTGATCCAACTGCTGATACAGCCAGGCGCGCCCGGCGCTGTCGAGGTGATTGGTCGGTTCGTCCAACAGCAGATAATCCGCCTCCCCCAGAAAAGCGCCGCACAGCGCCGCGCGCATCCGTTCGCCGCCGCTCAAGTCGCACGCGGATCGCAGCGGATCGAAGGCTGGCAGCCCGGCGGCGGCGAAGGCGCTTTGCAGACGATCTTTGAGATCCCAGCGTCCTTCCAGACGATCGATATCGTCCGCCAACGGCCGCCCCTGCTCGATGCGCGCCAGCGCGGCGAAGACCTCGCCGTAGCCCAGCAGCTGCGCCAGCGTGGTGCCCGCCGCGATCTCCGGCTGCTGCGCAACGTAAGCCAATGCGGCATGGGATTCAACGTGCCCGTTGCCCGGCCGATCCCGCCCGGCGATCAGGCGCAGCAGCTGGGTTTTGCCGACGCCGTTGCGCCCCACCAGGCCGCAGCGCTGCCGATCGAAAGCGAGATCCAGCGGGCCGAACAGCGTTTCGCCGTCAGCAAATTGGCAGGTCAGTTGATGTAAAACGAAATAAGGGGACTGCGCAAAATGAGCCATAAGCACTCCTGAATGAGATCAAAAACATCCCCACAGGGCGCGGGAGCGCACAGCGTGGGACCAGATATCAACAGGTGTGGTTGTTCATTTTCGGTTATGGCTCCGCAGAGAGAAGGAATTTGCAACGCGCAAAGGTTAACCGATCTTTTGTTGGTTATGCAAACGTTGCCTGAGATTCATGACGTCTATCACATTCGGCACAACGCAGATTCCCAAGCGGCGCGACAACGGCTAGATTTATCTCATCCGACCACTTGTGTTCACATAATAATAACAGATGCTCATCCCCAATCGCTTTCAACCTGCAGCTAGGCGGCAAGTTCGGGCGTTCCCAGGAGCTTACTCAAGTAAGTGACTGGGGCGAGCGAACGCAGGCAACAACGCTGCAGGTTGAAAGAGGCGGGGGATGAACGATGGAGAGTGCAATGAGCAATTACCCTCACCTGCTGGCGCCGCTGGATCTCGGCTTCACCACCCTGAAAAACCGGGTGCTGATGGGATCGATGCATACCGGCCTGGAAGAGCTGCCCGACGGCCCGCAGCGCCTGGCCGCGTTCTATGCCGAGCGCGCCGCCGCCGGCGTGGCCCTGATCGTCACCGGCGGCATCGCGCCCAACGACAAAGGCGTGGTGTATCGCGGCGGCTCCACCCTCAACAGCGAGGCGCAGCTGCCTCACCATCGGCCGGTCACCGAGGCCGTTCATCGCGCGGGCGGCAAGATAGCGCTGCAGATCCTGCATGCCGGCCGCTACAGCTATCAACCGCACCCGGTGGGCCCTTCCGCGCTGCAGGCGCCGATCAATCCCTTCGCGCCAAGCGCGCTGAGTGAAGCGGAGATCGAGCAGACCATCGCCGACTTCGCCCACTGCGCGGCGCTGGCGCAACAGGCCGGCTACGACGGCGTTGAGGTGATGGGTTCCGAAGGCTACCTGATCAACCAATTTTTGGCGGCGCGCACCAACCAGCGCGACGATCGCTGGGGCGGCAGCTTCACCAACCGCATGCGCTTCGCCGTCGAGATCGTGCGGGCGGTGCGCCAGGCGGTGGGCGCGGAATTCATTCTGATCTACCGGCTGTCGATGCTCGATCTGGTGGAGGATGGCTCCAGTTGGCAGGAGATCGAACAGCTGGCGCTGGCGGTCGAACAGGCAGGCGCCACGATCATCAATACCGGCATCGGCTGGCACGAGGCGCGCATCCCGACCATCGCCACCATGGTGCCGCGCGCCGGGTTCAGCTGGGTGACCCGCAAGCTGATGGGCAAGGTGGGTATTCCGCTGATCACCACCAACCGCATCAACGATCCGGCGGTGGCCGAGCAGGTGCTGGCGGACGGCTGCGCCGACATGGTGTCGATGGCGCGCCCGTTCCTCGCCGACGCCGCCTTTGTGCAGAAAGCCGCCGAGGGACGCGCCGACGAGATCAATACCTGCATCGGTTGCAACCAGGCCTGTCTCGACCAGATTTTTGAAGGCAAACTGACGTCTTGCCTGGTCAACCCACGCGCCTGCCGTGAAACCGAAATGCCGCTGACGATGGCGGAAAAACCGAAAAAGCTGGCGGTGATCGGTGCCGGCCCCGCCGGACTGGCCTTTGCCACCACCGCCGCCAGCCGTGGCCATCAGGTGACGCTGTTCGACGCCGCCGAGCAGATCGGCGGCCAGTTCAACATCGCCAAGCAGATCCCCGGCAAGGAAGAATTCCATGAAACCCTGCGTTACTTCCGCCGCCAGCTGGCGCTGCGCGAAGTGACGGTCAGGCTGGGCGTCAAGGTCGAGGCGGCGGATTTAAGCGAATTCGACGAAGTGATCCTCGCCTGCGGCATCGTGCCGCGCACCCCGGATATTCCCGGCATCGGGCACGCCAAGGTGCTGAGCTATCTGGACGTGCTGCGCGATAAAAAACCGGTCGGCCAGCGGGTGGCGATCGTCGGCGCCGGCGGCATCGGCTTCGACACCGCCGAGTATCTTAGCCAACACGGCGTCTCCAGCAGCCTGGATCAGGCGGAATTCAACCGCGAATGGGGCATCGACGGCCGCCTTGAGCAGCGCGGTGGGCTGGCGGCGCAAGGGCCGCAGGCGCCACAGGCCGCGCGGCAAATCTACCTGTTACAGCGCAAAACCAGCAAGGTGGGCGAAGGCCTGGGGAAAACCACCGGTTGGATCCACCGCGCCAGCCTGGCAATGCGCGGCGTGAAGATGCTCAATAGCGTCAGCTATCGACTGATCGACGACGAAGGGCTGCACATCACCCGCGCCGAGCAGGACAGCTGCCTGCCGGTAGACACGGTGGTCATCTGCGCCGGGCAGGAACCGCGCCGCGAACTGCAGCAACCGCTGCTGGCGATGGGGAAAACCGTACATCTGATCGGCGGCGCCGACGTGGCCGCCGAGCTGGACGCCCGCCGCGCGATCGATCAGGGTACGCGGCTGGCGATGGCGCTGTAAGAAAGGGGCGCACAGCGCCCCTTGGTCATCACGCTCAGCGACGCGCGCCGGATTTCACCGCTCTCAAGATCACGAACTTCTTGTTCGAGGCTACCAGCGTGCAGTTGCCGAACAGACGCTTGAGCTTCTGGTGATAGTCGAGGTGGCGGTTGCCGACGATGCGCAATTCGCCGCCCACCTGCAGGCAGCGCTTGGCGTCGCAGAACATCTGCCAGGCGGTGTGATCGGTAATGGCGTGCTGCTGGTGGAACGGCGGGTTACACAGCACCGCCTGCACGCTTTCGCGCTCGATGCCCGCCAGCGCGTTGTTCACCTCAAACTGGCAACGATCCAGCTCTTGCGGCAGGTTGTGCTCCACGTTCAGCTCGCTGGAGGCCACCGCCATGTAAGATTCATCGAGAAAGGTCACCTGCGCTTCCGGGTTTTGCGCCAGCGCCGTCAGGCCAATCACGCCGTTGCCACAGCCCAGATCGACGATATGGCCGTTCAGGCCACGCGGTAGATGATCCAGGAACAGGCGCGCGCCGATATCCAGGCTGCCGCGCGAGAAGACGTTAGCGTGGTTGTGGATAAGCCAATCGGTGCCGTCCAGCGTCCAGTCGGTGGTTTCCGCTGCCGCCGGCGGGACGATGTCCGCCACCTGGCAGAAGATCAGGCGCGCTTTCTTCCATGCCAGGCTGGTGCGCGTCGGGCCCAGCACCTTTTCGAACAGCTGCATCGTCGAGGTATGCACGTCGCGCGCTTTGGCGCCGGCGACGATCAGCGTGTCTTCGGTCACAACGTGGCGCAGCGCGCGCAGCTGCTGCTCCAGCAGCGCCAGCGCCTTCGGCACGCGAATCAGCACCACCGCCGGCGCCGCCGGCAGCTCAGCCAGGCTGTCCAACAGCGTGACCTGCTCAGGATCCAGACCGTTGAGCTTGAGGTTGTGGCGCGTCGCCAGCTGGCTCATGTACGAGTCGCTGACGCTGTAAGGGCGATGCGCGTGCAGCGCACAGGCCAGGGTGCCGAAGTTATCGTTGAAAATCAGCACCGGGCGGCCGCCGATATCTACGTTTTCAAGCTGTTGCAGCAGATATTCGTCCGCCGCTTCCCACGCCTGCAGTTGGGTGGATTCTTCCTGTTGGGGATAACGCTCCAGCTCAAGTTGCTGTGTTCCCAGATCGAGTTGGCTCATTGCCCCTCCTGACTGATAAAATTTGGGCTGTTTATCCCCTAAAAACGCCCGTCAGTAAAATGTTTTTTCGGATAAATTGCGTATGTCAGGATTTGAGCGAAAAAACAGCATAGAATGACCGACTGAATGGCCGTTGATACGGAACAAGAATGTCTGAATTGACCTACCTGCAAGGCTACCCAACGCATCTGCAAAGCCAGGTGCAACAACTGATCCATCAGAATCGGCTGGGGGACGTGCTGCTGCAGCGCTATCCGCAGGTGCACGACTGCACCACCGACAAGTCGCTGTATCAGTTTACCGTCGATCTGAAAAACCAGTATCTGCGCAACGCTCAGCCGCTGAGCAAGGTGGCCTACGACAGCAAGATCCACGTCATGAAGCACGCACTCGGCCTGCATACCGCTATCTCACGCGTGCAGGGCGGCAAGCTGAAGGCCAAGGCAGAAATCCGCGTGGCGACGGTGTTTAAAGTCGCACCCGAACCGTTCCTGCGCATGATCGTGGTGCATGAGCTGGCGCACCTGAAAGAGAAAGATCACAACAAGGCGTTCTACAGCCTGTGCTGTCATATGGAGCCGGATTACCACCAGTTGGAGTTCGATACCCGGCTGTATCTGACACACCTTTCGCTGTTCGGCGAGCTGTATGCATAGCGAGTGAGGGCGTGATAATCTGCGGTTTTAAGCCTGGACCGGAGCTCGCCATGATTCGCTTTGCCGTTGTCGGCACCAACTGGATTACGGAACGTTTTATCGATGCCGCCCATGAAAGCGGCAAACTCACGCTGAGCGCCGTATATTCACGCTCGCTGGAACAGGCGCAGGCATTTGGCGGCAACTATCAGGTCACGCAGTTTTTCGACTCACTCGAGGTAATGGCCCAGTCCGATGCTATAGACGCGGTGTATATCGCCAGCCCCAATTCCCTGCACTGCCCGCAATCGCTGCTGTTCCTGCGCCATAAAAAGCACGTGATCTGCGAAAAACCGCTGGCCTCCAACCAGCGTGAAGCGGAACAACTGGTAGCCTGCGCGCGGGAAAATCAGGTGGTGCTGTTCGAAGCGTTCAAAAGCGCCTACTTGCCGAATTTCCTGGCGCTGCAGCAGGCATTGCCGAAAGTCGGCCGGCTGCGCAAAGCCTTCATCAACTATTGCCAATACTCTTCGCGCTATCCGCGCTATCTCGCCGGCGAGAATCCCAACACCTTTAACCCGCAGTTCTCCAACGGCTCGATCATGGATATCGGTTACTACTGCCTGGCCAGTGCAGTGGCACTGTTCGGCGCGCCGCAGTCGGTGCTCGCCAGCGCCACGCTGCTGGAGACCGGTGTGGACGCCCACGGCACCGTCTGCCTGAACTACGGCGATTTCGACGTCACGCTTTCCCATTCCAAGGTCAGCGACTCGGCGATCCCCAGCGAGATCCAGGGAGAGGGAGGCACGCTGATTATCGACAAGATTTCCGAGTGTCAGGGCGTGGCGCTGACGCCGCGCGGCGGCAACCGCCAAGATCTGAGCCAACCGCAGCACATCAACACCATGCTGTATGAAGCGCTGGCCTTCGCCGAGTTGGTTGAGAAGCACCAGGTGGAACATCCGGGGCTGGAGAATTCGCTGATCGTCGCCCGCCTACTGACCGACATCCGCCGCCAGACCGGCGTCGTCTTCCCCGCCGACGGAGAATGAGATGAAACCGCTGCTCGTGATGCAAACCGGCGACGCGCCGCAGGCCATTCGCCAGGAACTGGCCAACTTTGAAGGTATGTTCCTGCAACAGGGCAACATCGATGCCGAACGCGCGCACATCGTGCATCTGCCCGCCGGCGAACGGCCGTTGCCGCCGGCCGCCTATTGCGGCGTGATCATCACCGGATCGCCGGCGATGGTGACCGAACAGCTGCCGTGGAGCGAGGAAGCCGCCGAATGGCTGCGTCAGGCGATGGTGATCAAACTGCCGCTGTTCGGCGTCTGCTACGGCCACCAGTTGCTGGCCTACGCGCTCGGCGGCGAAGTGGGCTACCACCCGCAGGGCATGGAGGTGGGTACGCTGGAGATCGAACTGCTGCCCGCCGCAGCCGAAGACCGGCGGCTCACCCTGCTGCCGCCGCGTTTCAAGGCCAACCTTATCCATTCGCAGAGCGTGCTGACGCCGCCTGCCGGCGCGCAGACGCTGGCGCGTTCGCAGCAGGACGCGCACCAGATCCTGCGCTATGGCGATCACGCCCTGACCACCCAGTTCCACCCGGAATTCAACGGCGCGGTGATGAGCCAGTATCTGCAGTGGCTCGGCGAACTGCATCCCGAGCAGCAAGCCCGCTATCAACAGCAACAACAACAGGTTAGCGACACGCCGTTCAGCCGTCTGCTGCTGCAGGGATTCGTCGTCAGCCTGGGCGCGCAAAAAGCGATGGCCGGCTAACGCGATTCACGTTGACCGCCGACACATTTTGCATTACTTTCTGCTGTGCAAAGGGGAGTAACTTCATTGCCGGTCAATCGTCATTACGATGCGCAAGCATCCGGTTACCGGGCAACCTGATGTCAAAGGTGTAACCACCTTCATCAACGTTGTAAGTGAGACCTTGCCGGAAGGCGAGGTTTGCTTGCAGCGTTCACAAAGCGGCTGGCGTCTTCCGACGTTGGCCGTTTTTGTTTTTGAAGGATACCTCTGATGATGAATTCCGTTGGCACACCGTGGTTATGGGGCAGCTTCGCCGCCGTCATAGTCGTGATGCTCGCAATCGACCTCCTGTTGCAGGGCCGTAAAGGCGCGCACACCATGACCCTGAAGCAGGCCGCCAGCTGGTCGCTGGTGTGGGTCAGCCTCTCCCTGCTGTTCAATTTCGGTTTTTGGTACTACCTGAATGAAACCGCCGGGCGCGCCGTCGCCGATACCCAGGCGCTGGCTTTCCTGACCGGCTACCTGATCGAAAAAGCGCTGGCGGTGGATAACGTGTTCGTCTGGCTGATGCTGTTCAGCTACTTCGCCGTGCCGGCCAACCTGCAGCGGCGGGTGCTGATCTACGGCGTGCTGGGGGCGATCGTGCTGCGTACCATCATGATCTTCGCCGGCAGTTGGTTGGTCAGCCAGTTCCAGTGGCTGCTGTATCTGTTCGGCGCTTTCCTGCTGTTCACCGGTATCAAGATGGCGCTGGCGAAGGAAGATGACTCGGCGATCGGCGACAAGCCGCTGGTGAAATGGCTGCGCAGCCGGCTGCGCATGACCGACAGCCTGGAAGGCGAGCGCTTCTTCGTGCGCCGCAACGGCATCCTGTTCGCCACCCCGCTGGTGCTGGTGCTGATCCTGGTCGAACTGAGCGATGTGATCTTCGCGGTAGACAGCATCCCGGCGATCTTCGCCGTGACCACTGACCCGTTCATTGTCCTGACCTCCAACCTGTTCGCCATCATGGGCCTGCGCGCCATGTACTTCCTGCTGGCCAACGTGGCGGAGCGTTTCTCGATGCTGAAATACGGCCTGTCGGTGATCCTGGTGTTTATCGGCATCAAGATGTTGATTATCGACTTCTTCCACATCCCGATCGGCGTGTCGCTCGGCGTGGTGGCGGGTATCCTGACGCTTACCTTGCTGATCAACGCCTGGGTCAATCGCCGCAACGATCGCCTGGCGAAGAAATAACCACAATCTGTTATCCGGGGCGCTAGTCGCCCCGCGATTGTTTGGCAATTCCCCCAAAACGCCAAACGTTATTGCGATCACACAAATGTAACCAGTATGTTATCAAGTGTTGATCCGCGCTCAGAATTTCACCCTCGCCTCTTTCCAACATCATTCGATTGCTGAATACTGATTCGGCAAACACACTTAGTTACAGAATCATATAAAGCTACCCGGCGTCGTTCCCGCCGCGGCGGCCAGATAACATCAGGAAGAAAGCACTATGCAAAAACTATTACAAAGGATCATGCAGGGTAGCCTGGTCAAACAAATCATGGTCGGCCTGGTGGCCGGCATTCTGGTGGCGCTGGTTTCGCCGGCAGCCGCTGCGGCCGTCGGCCTGCTCGGCATCCTGTTCGTCGGCGCGCTGAAAGCCGTGGCGCCGGTGCTGGTGCTGATTCTGGTGATGGCCTCGATCGCCAACCATAAACAGGGGCAGAAGACCAACATTCGCCCGATCCTGTTCCTCTACCTGCTGGGTACCTTTGCCGCCGCGCTGGTGGCGGTCGTCGTCAGCTTTATCTTCCCTTCTACGCTGGCGCTGACCACCGGCGCGACGGACATTACCCCGCCGGGCGGCATTGTGGAGGTGATGAAGGGTCTGTTGATGAGCGTGGTGGCCAACCCGTTCCATGCGCTGATTAACGCCAACTACATCGGTATTCTGGCCTGGGCCGTCGGGCTGGGGCTGGCGCTGCGCCACGCTTCCGAAACCACCAAGGGGCTGATCAACGACATGTCCCATGCAGTCACGCTGGTGGTACGCGCGGTGATCCGCTGTGCGCCGCTCGGCATCTTCGGCCTGGTGGCCTCCACGCTGGCGGAAACCGGCTTCGGCGTGCTGTGGGGCTACGCCCAGCTGCTGATGGTGCTGATCGGCTGCATGCTGCTGGTGGCGCTGGTGCTCAACCCGCTGATCGTTTACTGGAAAATCCGCCGCAATCCGTATCCGTTGGTGTTCGCCTGCCTGCGCGAAAGCGGTGTGACCGCCTTCTTCACCCGCAGCTCGGCCGCCAACATCCCGGTGAACATGGAGCTGTGCAAGAAGCTGAACCTGAATGAGGACACCTACTCGGTTTCCATCCCGCTGGGCGCTACCATCAACATGGCCGGCGCGGCGATCACCATCACCGTGCTGACGCTGGCGGCGGTGAACACGCTGGGCATCGCGGTGGACGTCCCGACCGCCCTGCTGCTGAGCGTGGTGGCCGCCCTCTGCGCCTGCGGCGCCTCCGGCGTGGCCGGCGGCTCGCTGCTGCTGATCCCGCTGGCGTGCAACATGTTCGGCATCCCGAACGACGTGGCGATGCAGGTAGTGGCCGTGGGCTTTATCATCGGCGTGCTGCAGGATTCGGCGGAAACCGCCCTTAACTCCTCCACCGACGTGCTGTTCACCGCGGCGGCCTGCCAGGCGGAAGATCAACGGCTGGCGAACGAAGACCCGCTGAAGGTGCGTTAATCCCACCTGTCGGCATCGAAAAGGCGCTCTTTCGAGCGCCTTTTTTGTCAGCCTTATAGCGTTACCCCGCTTTTAAAGATCGCCAGCTCGCGGAAGTCGTTGGCTTCATTGCGCGCCGGGCGGCCGTTGGCGATCTCGACGATCAGATCGACGAAGCGGCCGAGCAAGGTCTCCATCGCCACGCCGTGGATTAGGCCGCCGGCGTCGAAATCGATCCAGTGCGGTTTCTTCGCCGCCAGCTCGCTGTTGGTCGCCAGCTTCACCGTCGGCACAAAGCCGCCGTACGGCGTGCCGCGCCCGGTGCTGAACAGCACCATATGGCAGCCGGCGCCGGCCAGCGCGCTGGTCGCCACCGCATCGTTGCCCGGCGCGCTGAGCAAATTCAACCCCGGCACGCGCAGCCGCTCGCCGTATTTCAGCACGTCCACCACCTGGCTCAGGCCCGCTTTTTGGGTGCAGCCGAGCGATTTCTCCTCCAGCGTGGTAATGCCGCCGGCCTTGTTGCCCGGCGACGGATTCTCGTATATCGGCTGTTGATGGGCGATGAAATAGCGTTTGAAATCGTTGATCATGTCGACGGTTTTGCCGAAGGTCTCCCCATCGCGGCAGCGGCTCATCAAAATGCGCTCGGCGCCGAACATCTCAGGCACTTCGGTCAGCACCGTGGTGCCGCCATTGGCGATCACATAGTCGGAAAAGCGCCCTAGCAGCGGGTTGGCGGTGATACCCGACAATCCGTCCGAACCGCCACACTCCAGGCCGAACTTCAGCTCGCTCAGGCGGCCCGGCTCGCGGCGATCGTGGCGCATCTCCCGGTACAGCTCGTGCAGCAGCGCCAGCCCGGCCTCCACCTCGTCGTCCTGCTGTTGGCACACCATAAAGCGCAGCCGCCGCTCGTCCGTCATCCCCAGCGTGGCGCGGAAGGCATCCACCTGATTGTTCTCGCACCCCAGCCCGATCACCAGCACCGCGCCGGCGTTGGGATGGCGCGCCATGTTCTGCAGCATGATGCGGGTGTTGGCATGATCCTGCCCCAGCTGCGAGCAGCCAAACGGATGGCTGAACAGATGCACGCCGTCGATCCCCTCCGCCTGCGTTTGCTGCAAAAAGCGCTGCTGGATCTGGCGGGCGATGCCGTTGACGCAGCCGACGGTCGGCACGATCCACAGCTCGTTGCGGATCCCCACGTCGCCGCCGGCCCGGCGGTACAGCTGCACCTCGCGATCCGCCGCCTGCGGCGGCAACGCCGGGAACTGCGGCTGGTAACGGTAGCTGTCCAGATCGCTCAGGTTGGTTTTGGCGTTTTGCGAATGGATATGCTCCCCAGGGCCGATGGCCGCGAGCGCATGGCCGATCGGCTGGCCATATTTGATGATGTCCTCGCCCTTTGCGATCGGGCCGAGTGCAAACTTGTGCCCGCGCGCCACCGGCTGTACCAGCGGAACGGCGACGCCTGCCAGCTCAACCGTTTCTCCAGCGGCCAGGTCGCGCAGCGCCACCGCCACGTTATCCTGTTCGTGAATCTTTATCGTACTTTGCATAAACCGGTCCCGGATAACGGCTACGCCAGGTCAATGGCGAAATAGTCTTTGGCGTTGTCGAAGCAGATGTTTTTCACCATCCCGCCCAGCAGCGCGATATCCGCCGGCGCTTCGCCGTCCGTCACCCAGCGGCCGATCATCTGGCAAAGGATGCGACGGAAGTACTCATGGCGCGTGTACGACAGGAAGCTGCGACTGTCGGTCAGCATGCCGACGAAGCGGCTCAGCAGCCCGAGCTGCGCCAGCTGCGTCATTTGGCGCTGCATGCCGTCCTTCTGATCGTTGAACCACCAGCCGGAGCCGAACTGCATCTTGCCCGGCGTGCCTTCCCCCTGGAAATTGCCGATCATGGTGCCGATCACTTCGTTATCGCGCGGGTTGAGGCAATAAAGAATGGTTTTCGGCAGGCCGCCCTGCCGCGCCTGGGCATCCAGCAGCCGCGACAGCGGCTCCGCCAGCGGCCGATCGTTGATCGAGTCGAAGCCGATATCCGGCCCGACGGCGGCCAACATGCGGCTGTTGTTATTGCGCAGCGCGCCGATGTGATATTGCTGCACCCAGCCGCGGCGCCGGTATTCGCCGGCCAGGAACAGCAGCACCGCGCTTTTGAACTGCGCGCTCTGTTCCGGCGTCGGCAGCTCGCCGTTCAGGCGACGCAGCAGGATCGCATCCAACGTCACTTCATCGGCCTCGCCGAACACCACCACGTCCAGCGCATGATCGGCCACCTTGCAGCCGTGGGCGGCGAAGTGATCCATACGCTTGTACAGGGCGTCGCACAGCGTGCTGAAGCGGCCGATCGCGGTGTCCGCCGCCGCCTCCAGCTGCCGCAGATAGTCGTTGAAACCGGGCGCTTCGATGGTGAAGGCCTTGTCTGGCCGCCAGCTCGGCAACACCTTGATATCGAAGCTGTGATCGTCGGCGATCGCCCGATGATGGCGCAGATCGTCGATCGGATCGTCGGTAGTGCCGACCATTTTCACGTTCATCTGCCGCATGATGCCGCGCGCGCGAAACTCATCCTGCGCCAATAGCGCATTGCCGCGCTGCCAGATCTCATCCGCCGTGGCCGGCGACAGCAGCGTTCCCGTGATGCCGAACGGCCGGCGCAGCTCCAGGTGCGTCCAGTGATAGAGCGGGTTGCCGATGGTGTGCGGCACCGTGGCGGCCCAGGCGTCGAATTTCTCGCGATCGCCCGCATCGCCGGTACACAGCCGCTCCGCCACACCGTTGGTGCGCATCGCCCGCCATTTGTAGTGATCCCCCCGCAGCCAGATATCGTACAGATTGCTGAAGCGGGTATTCTCCGCAATCTGTTGCGGCGGCAAATGGCAGTGGTAATCGAAAATCGGCTGGTGCGCCGCATAGTCGTGATACAAACGCCGGGCAAATTCGCTGTCCAGCAGGAAATCTTCGCTCAAAAACGTCGCCATCTCGGGCTCCTTACCTTACTTGCCGTGCGGCACAGGGATCGAATCACAAAAGTTATCACACCAATTTTAGCGAGCGTCCAGCAAATTTTTCCCGCCATCTGTCATTTTGCTGTCCTTTAATCCCTTTTTCGCTCATTTTTACGGCAGAGGTGTGGCATAAACGCCCTGTTTCACCGGCGACAGTATCGCTCAGGCGAATAATTCCTTTTGTGATATCACTCAACTTTTAAACCTGTATGACAGGTTATTGTCTCGCCAGCCGCATCGACGGCCATACCTTCAAACGGGGAGACATTTCGGATGCGTAAAATTAAAGGGTTACGCTGGTACATGATCGGGCTGGTGACCGTCGGCACCGTGCTGGGCTACCTGACCCGCAACGCCATCGCCGTGGCGGCGCCGACGCTGGAAGATACGCTGCACATCACCACCCAACAGTATTCCTATATCGTTGCCGCCTATTCCGCCTGCTATACCGTGATGCAGCCGGTGGCGGGTTATGTGCTGGACGTGCTGGGCACCAAGGTCGGTTACGCCATGTTCGCCATTCTGTGGGCGCTGTTCTGCATGGGTACCGCGCTGGCCAACAGTTGGGGCGGCCTGGCGCTGGCGCGCGGCGCGGTCGGCATGGCCGAAGCGGCGATGATCCCCGCCGGGCTGAAGGCCAGCAGCGAGTGGTTTCCGGCCAAAGAGCGTTCGATCGCCGTCGGCTATTTCAACGTCGGTTCGTCGATCGGCGGCATGATCGCCCCGCCGCTGGTGGTGTGGGCCATCGTGGCGCACAGCTGGGAGATGGCGTTCATCATCACCGGCGTACTGAGCCTGATCTGGGCCATCTGCTGGCTGTTGTTCTACAAGCACCCGAAAGATCAGAAGAAACTGAGCCAGGAAGAGCGACGTTACATCCTCGAAGGGCAGGAAGCGCAGCACCAGACCTCTAACGCCAAAAAGATGTCCGCCTGGCAGATCGTGCGCAACCGCCAGTTTTGGGGCATCGCGCTGCCGCGCTTTCTGGCGGAACCGGCCTGGGGCACCTTCAACGCCTGGATCCCGCTGTTCATGTTCAAGGCCTACGGTTTTAACCTGAAAGAGATCGCCATGTTCGCCTGGATGCCGATGCTGTTCGCCGATCTCGGCTGCATCGTCGGCGGCTACCTGCCGCCGCTTTTCCAGAAGTATTTCAAGGTCAATCTGATCGTCTCGCGCAAGCTGGTGGTGACGATGGGGGCGGTGTTGATGATCGGCCCCGGCATGATCGGCCTGTTCACCAGCCCTTATGCGGCTATCGCGCTGCTGTGCGTTGGCGGCTTCGCCCATCAGGCGCTGTCCGGCGCGCTGATCACCCTCTCTTCCGACGTGTTCGGCCGCAATGAAGTGGCGACCGCCAACGGCCTGACCGGCATGGCGGCCTGGACCGCCAGCACGCTGTTCGCCCTGGTGGTCGGCGCCCTGGCAGACACCCTCGGCTTCAGCCCGCTGTTCGCCGCGCTGTCGGTCTTCGATATTCTCGGTGCCATCGTCATCTGGACGGTGCTGCAAAACCGCCCGGCCGCCGAACCGCAACCCGCCGCGCTGCAACCGACCCCGGCGCGCAGCTGATCCCGTCGCCCGGCCGCCGCGCCGGGCCTCCTGCTCCTCTGGCAGCGGTGCCGAATAAGTGGTATAACAAATCCGATGGCTACGCGCCCCTTCCCACCGCACCGTATAGAGCATTCACTATGGAATTCACTGAAACCAGACGCCTGTATCAGCAACTGGCCGCCGAGCTTAAGCAACGCATCGAAAGCGGCCGCTACCCGGTGGGCGACAAGCTGCCGGCCGAGCGATACATCGCCGAAGAGATGAATGTCAGCCGCACCGTGGTGCGCGAAGCGATCATCATGCTGGAAGTGGAAGGCTATGTGGACGTGCGCAAGGGATCCGGGATCCACGTGGTGTCCAACCAGCAAAAACACCTGGTGGTACCGGGCGACAGCATCGAGTTCGCCACCGCCGGCCCGTTTGAGCTGCTGCAGGCGCGCCAGCTGATCGAAAGCAACATCGCCGAATTCGCCGCCACCCAGGTGACCAAACAAGATATCGTGCAGCTGATGGAGATCCAGGAGCACGCCCGCAAAGAGGATCGCTTCCGCGACTCGCAGTGGGATCTGAAGTTCCACGTACAGGTGGCGCTGGCCACCCAGAACACCGCCATGGCCACCATCGTGGAAAAAATGTGGGTACAGCGGGTCAACAACCCTTACTGGAAAAAACTGCACGAGCATATCGACGAACGCTCGATCGCCAGCTGGTGCGACGATCACGATCAGATCCTCAAGGCGCTGATGCGCAAAGATCCCTACGCCGCCAAACTGGCGATGTGGCAGCATCTGGAAAACACCAAGCAGATGCTGTTCAACGCCACCAGCGACGATTTCGAATACAACGCCGACCGCTACCTGTTCGCCGAGAATCCGGTGGTGCATCTGGATGGCGTGAGCCACGAACCGAAATAGCCACGGCGGTCAAAAACCGTCGGCTTATGTCAGGTAATGTAAAATCCGCTGAATCGATGCCGGAACCGCCGTTTGCCGTGTACTATTTCACCGTCGGCAACGTAGATTTCCCTGTTGCCAATCGTGCTATTTTGGTAGAGTTAGCCCACTTTTTTACCCATTGCTGCGGGGGCGGGACGCGAATAAATGCGCTGGTTGTTTGCCATGCTGATTGCTGTTTTCTGCTGGACCGGTTCGGTCTCCGGCCAACAGCTATGCGTGGCGTCACCCAAGCCCACCCCCAGCGCGCTGAGCAGCCTGCCACCGCTGGCGGAGCCGGCGCTTTCCCCCTATGATCATGTGTATCGGGCGCCGGCCGAAGCGCGCCGCAAAGCCCCCGGTAAGTTGCTGCTGCTGCTGCCCAGAGCGCACTCTTTCCCCGGTTCGCTGCTCGTATCCTCCCTGCCGGCGCCGGTCTATACCCTGGCTGCAGAGCCGGGCTACCGAATTCGCTTCCCCCGCCAGGACAGTCCGGCGCCCAACCGGCTTGCCCTGGTCGACTGGATGCTGGACGCCTCCAGGCAACAGAGTCGGCAGGCCGGCTGGAAAGAAAGTAACATGCAGTACCGTGGCACGCTGACTTACCACCTATGACCGGTGTCGCACCGCTAAGAAACCTTAAAGCAACGCCGTTTCATCGTTATCAGCATTCAGGATCGCCGCGCGCTTTCAGCCCACGCCCGTTCCGCCGCTGAGATAAAAATAAACAATGACGTTTTAGGAACACCGGATGGACATCATTAAAGAACTGATACATGCCTTGTGGCAGCAGGATTTTGAGACGCTGGCGAACCCTTCGTTGGTGTGGACCCTCTACATCCTGCTGTTCATGATCCTGTTTTTGGAGAACGGCCTGCTGCCGGCCGCTTTCCTGCCGGGCGACAGCCTGCTGATCCTGGTCGGCGTGCTGATCGCCAAAGGCACCATGGGTTTCCCGCTGACCATCGTTATCCTGACCGTCGCCGCCAGCCTGGGGTGCTGGGTCAGCTATATACAGGGCCGATGGCTCGGCAATACGCGAACGGTGCAAGGCTGGCTTTCGCACCTGCCGGCCCACTACCATCAACGCGCTCACAACCTGTTCCACCGCCACGGGCTTTCCGCTCTGCTGGTCGGCCGCTTCCTGGCCTTCGTGCGCACCCTGCTGCCGACCATCGCCGGGCTGTCCGGCCTGAGCAACGCGCGCTTCCAGTTTTTCAACTGGATGAGCGGCCTGCTGTGGGTCTTGATCCTGACAACGTTGGGCTTCGCGCTGGGGAAAACCCCGGTGTTCCGCAAGTATGAAGATCAGCTGATGTTCTGCCTGATGATGTTGCCGCTGGTGTTGCTGGTGGTCGGGCTGGTCGGCTCGCTGATCGTGCTGTGGCGCAAGAAACGCGCCAGCAGCCAGAACCCGGGGAAAGGGGCGTGACAGCAAAGCGCCCGCGCTGGCAATACGTCTTGCTGATCGCGCTCGCCCTGCTGGCGTTGGCGACGCTGCTGGTGCCCTGCATGGTGCGCACCGAGAGCGAGCTGCGCATTCGCGCCAGCCAGCAAGGGCTGTCGCTGCCCGACGGTTTTTACGTCTACCAGCGCCTGGATGAGCGCGGCATCCGCATCAAAAGCATTACGCCGGAAGGTGATGGCCTGGTCATCCGTCTGGACTCGCCGGAGCAGCAGTTGCTGGCGCGCGAAGCGTTGCAAACCATTTTGCCGCCCGGTTACCACATCGCGTTGAGCGAGTCCCCCGTGCCGTCGCATTGGGTACGCGAATTTGCGCGTTCCCCACTCAATCTGGGATAATCCCCCTTCATATGAAGGGGTTTCCTTTCATTGCCATTATCTTCATTTTCATTCGCACCGATTAGCTCAAGAATTAATCAGTCAGCACTGAGTCACGGCTGATTCTTTGGGGGCCCGCCGGTTTCATGACTATGCTGAAGGGTAACTTCAGCCGGCGATGAACGCCCTCCTCTCGCGCTGCCGCCTTCGGCAGTCAGGAAAGCGGATGCCTGTTCAGGCATCCCATGAAAAGGAACTGAAAGATGAAATTACGCCACTCACTGTTACTGCTGTTGCCACTCTGCACGCTGCCGGCGCTCGCTGCGGCCGCCGAGGGCGGTTGCGCCGCCAAAGCGCAAGACATCCAGCAGCAAATCGATTATGCCACCCAACACGCCAACACCCACCGCGTGGACGGCCTGAAAAAAGCGCTGAGCGAAGTGCAGACTCACTGCACCGAAGCCGGCCTGCAGGCCGAACGTGAGAAAAATATCGCGGAGAAACAGCGCAAGGTCGACGAGCGCCGGCAGGAGCTGAAAGAAGCGCAGCAAACCGGCAAGCTGGACAAGGTCGCCAAGAAGCAGCAAAAGCTGGCGGAAGCGCAGGCTGAGCTGAAACGCGCCCAGGCGGAATAATTTTTTTACACCAGCGGATTTATCGATGAGAGCCCCATCACACGGGATTTCTTAAGCATATGGAATTGATGTCTGGTGTTATCTGCTGGCCATCACCCCTTTGCTCCGGCGAAAAAATCCGCTATGTTAAAAGTCTGTCGAAATAAACGTTAAGGAATAATCACATGGCACATGATTCAAATGCAGAAAACTTACGCGCTGAACTGAAGTCCTTAGCCGATACGCTGGAGGAAGTGCTGAACTCCTCCACCGACAAGCCGAAAGCCGAGCTTGAGAAGCTGCGTTCGAAAGCGGAAGGCGCGCTGAAAGAGACCCGCGCTCGCCTGAGCGACGCCGGTGACAAGCTGGCTTCGCAAACCAAACAGATCGCAGGCCAGGCCGACGACTACGTGCGCGACAACCCGTGGACCGGCATCGGTATCGGTGCGGCGGTTGGCGTCGTGCTGGGCGTACTGCTCGCGCGTCGCTAATCATGGCTGAACAACCGCAAGTGCGCGCGCAGGGCCCCGCCAAAGGGGTCCTGGATATCGGTCAGCGCATCATCACGATCCTGGTCGGCATGGTGGAAACCCGTGTCCGGCTGGCGGTGGTCGAGTTGGAGGAGGAGAAAGCCAACCTCATTCAACTGCTGATCATGGCCGGTATGACGCTGCTGTTCACCGCCTTCGGTTTGATGAGCCTGTTGATCCTGATCTTTTGGGCCATCGATCCGGTCTACCGGCTGGTGGCGCTGGGCGCCACGACCGGCGTGCTGCTGTTCCTGGCCGTGGTCGGCACCATCTGGACGCTGGTCAAGGCCCGTCGCACCACGCTGCTCGGCGCGACGCGCAAGCAGTTGGAACTCGACCGCGCCGAACTGGAGCGCGAGCCATGAGCCGCCGCCGCTACCTGGAATGGAAAAAAGAGAGGCTGATTCGCCAGATCCAGCAGCAACGCCTGGATCTGGCCGAACACAAGTCTCTGTGGCTGGAAAAGACCGAACGCATTGACCGCGGCTGGCAGACGGTGTTTGGCCTGCGCCGCTATCTGGTGCTCGGTTCCAGCGTCATGGCGCTGTACGGCATCCGCCACCCCAGCAAGATGATCCGCTGGTCACGCCGTGCTTTCGGCGCATGGAGCGCTATCCGCCTGTTTAAAAAGACCTTCTCCGCCAAGTAAGCGCCGCGCTTTTCCTTCAAACATCCTGTTGCTCCGCCCTCATTTTCCCCCTAAAACAGCGCGGCTTATCCCGAGGGCCGGGCAACCTGCTGACAAGCGTCAGTTTATTAGCACGCTAAAGATTCAGATTTTTTGAAAAATTACGACAGTTTTACTTGCTAACAACCTGAGCACTTCCCGCTTAACATTCACTCCATCAATTTGAGACGGAGCGGACAGGGTAAGAGACCCGCTACGCCGCCCGTTGATATGACTACCGCCGAACAGGCGCACAAAAACACTTTGGAGTAGATGATGAAAAAATTAGAAGATACAGGTTTGTTGGTTGCTCGTATTCTGATGCCAATTCTGTTTATCGTGGCAGGCTACGGCAAAATGGGTGACGCTTATGCCGGTACCCAACAGTACATGCAATCGATGGGCGTGCCTGGCTTCTTGCTGCCGCTGACCATCCTGCTGGAATTTGGCGGCGGTCTGGCGATCCTGTTCGGTTTCCTGACCCGCACCGTAGCGCTGTTCACTGCCGGTTTCACCATTCTGACCGCGCTGCTGTTCCACACTGACTTTGCAGAAGGCGTAAACCAGCTGATGTTCATGAAAAACCTGACCATCGCCGGCGGTTTCATCGTGTTGGCGGTTGCAGGCCCGGGCGGCTTCAGCATCGACCGTCTTCTGAATAAGAAATGGTAATCTAAACTGTCATTCAGGGCCCGGCATGCCGGGCCCTGTCGTTTTTTAACTCGGACACCAAGGAGATTCCCATGGGACAACTCGTCGATGGCGTTTGGCAAGACATCTGGTATGACACGAAATCTACCGGCGGCCGTTTCAAACGTTCAACCGCTCAGTTTCGCAATTGGGTGACCGCCGACGGTCAGCCGGGCGAACACGGCACGGGTGGCTTTCAGGCAGAAGCGGGCCGTTATCACCTGTATGTTTCTCTCGCCTGCCCCTGGGCGCACCGCACGCTGCTGATGCGCAAACTGAAAGGGCTGGAGCAGATCATTCCGGTCTCGGTGGTGCACCCGCTGATGCTGGAAAACGGCTGGACCTTCGGCCAGGATTTTCCTGAAACCACCGGCGATCCGCTGTATCACGCCGACTTCCTGTACCAGATCTACCTGCGGGCCGATCCGCACTACAGCGGGCGCGTGACCGTGCCGGTGCTGTGGGACAAACAGCGGCAAACCATCGTCAGCAACGAATCTGCCGACATCATCCGCATGTTCAACAGCGCGTTTGACGGCGTGGGCGCCCACGCGGGCGATTACTACCCGGCCGAGCTGCGCGGCAAAATCGATGAGCTGAACGGCTGGGTTTACGATCAAGTGAACAACGGCGTGTACAAGGCCGGTTTCGCCACCAGCCAGGAAGCGTATGACGACGCGGTCAACGGGGTCTTCAACGCGCTGGAGCGCCTGGAGCAGATCCTGGGGCAACACCGCTACCTGACCGGCGATCGGCTGACCGAAGCCGACCTGCGTCTGTGGACCACGCTGGTGCGCTTCGATCCGGTGTACGTCACCCACTTCAAGTGCGATAAACACCGCATCAGCGACTACCTGAACCTGTACGGTTTCCTGCGTGACATCTACCAGATGCCGGGTATCACCGAAACGGTCAGCCTGCCGCACATTCGCAACCACTACTACCGCAGCCACGCCACCATCAACCCGCACGGCATCATTTCCATCGGGCCGGCGCAGGATCTGGACGAGCCGCACGGCCGCGACCAGCGCTTCGGCTAAGGCAAAAAAAATCCCCTCGCCGCCCGGCAAGGGGATGTCATCCAAGCGATGTTAGCGCTGCGCGAACAGGCGCGGAATTTCGCGCAGGAACCAGGCTTTCGCCTCCCCCATGCTGTCGCGTCGCCAGGCCATGATGATATCGGCTTCGCGGCTGTATTCCGGCCCCACCACGCGCAGCCGCCCGGCTTCGATATCTTTCTCCACCATCGGATACGGCATGGTCGCCACCCCCAACCCGGCCAGCAGCGCCAGACGCTTGTCTTCGATGGTGCTCACCGTCAGACGCTGCTGCTTATCCAGCAGCTGCACGGTCAACACCGGACGCTCGCGGGCGGTATCCGCCACCGCGATGCCACGGTATTTCACGCGGGTCACCTCGGACAGCGGCTCCGGCTCCTGGTGGATAGGATGATCCGGCGCGGCGACGTAAACGCTCATCACCTTGTACAGTTTGCGGGTGTTGATCTCCGACGACGCGCGAAAATGCATGTCCGGCGCGATCACGATGTCGGCGCGCCCCTGCTCCAGCCGCTCCCAGGCGCCCGCCAGCACCTCGGTGAAAATCGACACCTGGGTGTTGGCCTTCAGCGCCAGCTTGTCCACCAGCGGGAACAGCAGGCTCGGCGGCGACAGCGCTTCGCTGACGATGGTCAGGTGAGTTTCCCAACCGCGCGCCAGCGCCTCGGCGTCGGTGGTCAGCTTGTCGGCCGCTTCCAGCAGCACCCGCCCGCGTTCCAGCAACATGCGCCCCACATTGGTGAACTTGGTGCGGTGGCCCGAACGGTCGAACAGCACCACGTCCAATTCTTCTTCCAATTTTTGCATGGTGTAGCTGAGCGCCGACGGCACCCGGCCCAGTTCGTCGGCGGCCGCGGCGAAGCTGCCGCGCCGGTCGATCGCGTCCATCACTCTCAGCGCCTCAAGCGTGAGCGCCCGATCTCTGGCCATCACATCCCTCTGTCAGGAAATTTGAATATGCCGACCAGATTAACTGGCTAACAATCCGACGTCCAGATGCTTACCATTTGGATAATGAATTTAGAGAGCCGATTGCCATGATTACATGCAGAACAGCACAACAATGCGGGCAAGCTGACTTTGGTTGGCTGCAGGCTCGCTACACCTTTTCCTTTGGTCACTACTTCGATCCCAAACTGATGGGCTACGCGTCGCTGCGGGTGCTGAATCAGGAGGTGCTGGCGCCGGGCGCGTCGTTCCAGCCGCGCACCTATCCCAGCGTGGATATCCTGAACCTGATCCTGCAGGGCGAGGCGGAATACCGCGACAGCGACGGCAACGCCGCGCGCGCCAAAGCCGGCGAAGCGCTGCTGCTGGCCACCCAGCCGGGCCTGAGCTACAGCGAACAAAACGTCAGCAGCGATACGCCGCTAACCCGCCTGCAGCTGTGGCTGGACGCCTGCCCGGAACGTAACAACGAGCGGGTGCAGCGCCTGACGCTGCCGGCGGCAGGTAACCTGCTGCTGGCCTCGCCGGACGGCGCGCAGGGCAGCCTGCAGCTGCGCCAGCAGGTTTGGATCCACCATCTCGATCTGCAGCCGGGCGAAGAACAAACGCTGACGATTAACGGGCCACGCGCCTATTTGCAGTCGATTCACGGCACCATCGCCGCCACCGGCGAGCGCCACGAAGCGCAGCGCCTGACCTGCGGCGACGGCGCCTTCGTGCGCGAGGAGAATCGCCTGACGATCCGCGCCGAGACGCCGCTGCGCGCACTGCTGATTGACCTGCCGGTGTAAATCGGCCGGAAAACGAAAAACCCCGCGCAACTGACGTTGCGCGGGGTTTTCTTTTGTCGAGGGAGTTGACCGGTAAGCCGGGTTCTGTCGTGGACAGTCATTCCTCTAGGCCAGCAATCGCTCACTGGCTCAAGCAGCCTACCCGGGTTCAGTACGGGCCGTACCATGTGAACCCCTATTTGGCCTTGCTCCGGGTGGAGTTTACCGTGCCACGAACTGTTGCCAGCCGCGCGGTGCGCTCTTACCGCACCCTTTCACCCTTACCTGATCCCGCTTGCGCGGGCCATCGGCGGTTTGCTCTCTGTTGCACTAGTCGTAGGCTTGCGCCTCCCAGGCGTTACCTGGCACCCTGCCCTATGGAGCCCGGACTTTCCTCCCCTCCATCTGTCTCCCCGAAGAGGACGGCAATAAAGCGGCGACTGTCTGGTCAACTCCGGCGCGGATAGTAGCGTCGCGGCAGCGGCAGGTCAACCGCTTTACGGCTGTTGTTGCTCCAGCGCGTGCTTATACAGCGCATTTTTCTTCACGCCGTGGATTTCCGCCGCCAGCGCTGCCGCCTTTTTCAGCGGCAGCTCTTTTTGCAGCAGCGCCAGCGTGCGCAGCGCCTCGAGCGGCAGCGCATCCTCCTGCGCCTTGTGGCCTTCGACGATCAGCACCATCTCGCCACGGCGGCGCACTTCATCTTCCTGCACCCACGCCAGCAGTTCGCCCACCGGCGCGCCGTGGATAGATTCCCAGGTTTTGGTCAGCTCGCGCGCCAGCACCACATAGCGCTGCGGGCCCCAGACGGTGACCATGTCTTGCAGGCTTTCCAGCAGGCGGTGAGTGGATTCGTAGAAAATCAGCGTGCGCGGTTCCTCCGCCAGCGCCATCAGCGTATCCTTGCGCCCCTTGGTTTTCGCCGGCAGGAAGCCTTCGTAGCAGAAGCGGTCGGAAGCAACGCCCGCGGCGCACAGCGCGGTAGTGGCGGCGCAGGCGCCCGGCAGTGGCACCACGCGAATGCCGGCCTCGCGGCAGCGGCGCACCAGGTGATAACCGGGATCGTTGATCAGCGGCGTGCCGGCGTCGGACACCAGCGCGATGCTCTGGCCTTCCTGCAGTTTCGCCAGCAGCTGATCGGCTTTTTGCTGTTCGTTGTGATCGTGCAGCGCGAACAGACGCGCGTTGATCGCGAAGTGTTGCAACAGCAATCCGGTATGGCGCGTGTCTTCCGCCGCGATCAGATCAACGCTTTTCAGTACCTCTAACGCGCGGTGGGTGATATCGCCCAGATTGCCGATGGGAGTGGGCACCACATACAGCGTTGATGCAGAAATGACTGATTGTTGGTGTTGATTCATTGTTTCATCCGGGTTGCCGATTTAATATTGAGCATCTTGAAAAAAACATCACTGGATACAGTATGCTTTCCTCAACATTCGTTCGTACCAAAGCAGGGCGTTCCAAGCCTGTCCGACTTACTGCAGTCATCGCGGCCGCCCTTTTCCTGGCAGGCTGTCCAAGTCGGGCCCCGCAAACGCCGCCCGCCAATATACAGGACGAAGCGAGCGCCAGCTCCGATTACTACCTGCAGCAGTTGCAGCAAAGCAGCGATGATAACAAGGCTGACTGGCAATTACTTGCTATTCGCGCCTTGCTGCGTGAAGGAAAACTGCCGCAGGCCGGCGACCAGTTGAGTCAACTGCCGAAAAATCTCAGCGGCGCGCAGCAGACTGAACGCCAGTTGCTGACCGCCGAACTGCAGATCGCCAACAAAAGCTACGTCAGCGCCCGCAGCACGCTGGGCCACCTGGACAGCGGTTCGCTGTCGCCGAATCAGAAGGTGCGCTACTACCAGGCGCAAATCGCCGCCAATCAGGGCAAAGCGTCGCTGCCATTGATCCGCGCCTATATCGCTCAGGAGCCGTTGCTGACCGGCAAACCGCACCAGGACAACCTGGATCAGACCTGGCAGGCGCTGCTGCAGCTGACGCCGCAGGAGATGAACAGCCTGGTGATCAACGCCGACGAGAACGTGCTGCAAGGCTGGCTGGATCTGCTGCGCGTCTATCAGGACAATAAGCAGGATCCCGATCTGCTGAAGGCCGGTATCAAAGACTGGCAGAACCGTTATCCGAAGAACCCGGCGGCCAAAACGCTGCCGGCTCGCCTGAACCAGGTGCTGAACTTCACCCAAGCCTCCACCTCGAAAATCGCCCTGCTGCTGCCGTTGAACGGCCAGGCGAAAGTATTCGCCGACGCCATCCAGCAAGGCTTCGAAGCGGCGAAAAACGGCGGTTCCATGCCGGCGCCGCAGCCTCAAGCCGCACAACCGGCCAGCACGCCGGCCCAAACGGCGCCGGCCGATCAGGCCGCCACGGGCGACATCAACGCCAACGGCGCGGTCAGCCCTTCGGCGCAAGAGAGCCAGCCTGCCGTGACCGCCGCGCAACCCGCTGCGCCGTCCAGCGCGCCGATAACGCCGCTGCAGGCCGCCAACGCGCAGGTCAAAGTGTACGACACCACCAGCCAGCCGCTGGCCGCCTTGCTGAGCCAGGCGCAGCAGGATGGCGCCACCCTGGTGGTCGGCCCGCTGCTGAAAGAGAACGTCGATCAGCTGTCCGCCAGCACCACCACGCTGAACGTACTGGCGCTCAACCAGCCGGAAACGCCGAAGGACAACCTGAACATCTGTTACTTCGCCCTGTCGCCGGAAGATGAAGCGCGCGACGCCGCCCGCCACATCTGGGAACAGCAGAAGCGTCAACCGCTGTTGCTGGTCCCGCGCGGCGCCTTCGGCGATCGCGTCGCCAAGGCCTTTAACCAGGAATGGCAGAAGCAAGGCGGGCAAACCGTACTGCGTCAGGACATCGGCTCCGCCGGCGAGCTGCGCCAAATGGTCAACAGCGGCGGCATCCGCATGACCGGTACGCCGATGTCGAGCGCCCCGGCGCCGCAGAGCGTCACCATCGCCGGGCTAACCATTCCGGCGCCGCCGAGCGACGTGCCCGCCGCGACCGGCGGCAGCGTCGACGCGGTGTATATCGTTGCTACCCAGTCCCAGCTGACGCTGATCAAACCGATGATCGACATGGCCACCAGTTCGCGCGGCAAGCCGGCGATGTACGCCAGCTCGCGCAGCTACCAGGCCGGCGCCGGCCCGGACTTCCGTCTGGAAATGGAAGGCCTGCAGTTCAGCGATATCCCGCTGCTGGCCGGCTCAAACCCTCAGCTGTTGCAGCAGGCCAGCGCGCGCTTCCGTAACGACTACTCGCTGGTGCGCCTGTATGCGATGGGAATGGATGCCTGGACATTGGCCAACCACTTTGCTGAAATGCGCCAGCTGCCGGGCTTCCAGGTTTCCGGCACCACCGGTACGCTGAGCGCGTCGCCGAACTGCGTGATCAACCGTAAGCTGCCTTGGCTGCAATACCGTCAGGGCACGGTCGTGCCGGTCTCTTGAACCCACGCGCCTCCGGGGCGGGCTATGAGTTACTGGCCCGCCGTCACCTGGAACACGCCGGGCTCACCTTCTGCGCCGCCAACGTCGCGGTGCGCGGCGGTGAGCTCGACCTCATCATGCGCGACGGTGCCACCTGGGTGTTCGTCGAAGTGCGCTACCGCCGCAACGACGCCTTCGGCGGCGCGGCCGCCAGCGTCACCTCTCGCAAACAACAGCGGCTGCTGCATGCTGCCGCCGTCTGGCTGGCGGGGCGCGGAGCCAGTTTTGACACATCATCTTGCCGTTTTGATGTTTTGGCCATTACCGGTAGCCAGTTAGAATGGATACCCAACGCCTTCAATGCGGATTAATCGGGGTTTTGCGGCGCAGACCGGCCCTTTGACTTAGTGGATTAATACAACGTGCTGGATAGAATTAAAGCCTGTTTTACCGAAAGCATCCAAACCCAGATTGCGGCGGCGGAAGCGTTGCCGGACGCCATTTCCCGCGCTGCGATGACGCTGGTTCAATCCTTACTCAACGGCAACAAAATCCTGTGCTGCGGCAACGGCACCTCGGCGGCCAACGCGCAGCACTTTGCCGCCAGCATGATCAACCGTTTTGAAACCGAGCGCCCCAGCCTGCCGGCCATCGCCCTCAACGCCGACAACGTGGTGCTGACGGCGATCAGCAACGATCGGCTGCACGACGAAGTGTATGCCAAGCAGGTGCGCGCGCTCGGGCACACCGGCGACGTGCTGCTGGCGATTTCCACCCGCGGCAACAGCCGTGATATTGTGAAAGCGGTCGAGGCGGCCGTCACGCGCGATATGACCATCGTCGCGCTCACCGGCTACGACGGCGGCGAGCTGGCCGGGCTGCTCGGCCAGCAGGATGTCGAAATCCGCATCCCGTCGCACCGCAGCTCGCGCATTCAGGAAATGCATATGCTGACCGTAAACTGCCTGTGCGACCTGATAGACAATACGTTATTCCCCCACCAGGACGATTAAGGAACTGAGATGAAGCTAAAAGCCACATTTGCAGTGCTGTCCAGCGCCCTGCTGTTGCAAGGCTGTATCGCCGGCGTCGTCGTCGGCAGTGCGGCCGTCGCGACCAAAACCGCCACCGACCCGCGCAGCGTCGGGACCCAGGTGGATGACGGCACGCTGGAAGCCAGGGTCGAAAGCGCCCTAAGCAAAGACCAGCAGTTGAAGAAAGACGCCCGAGTGGTCGCCACCGCCTATCAGGGCAAAGTGCTGTTGACCGGCCAGTCGCCTAACGCCGATCTCACCGCGCGCGCCAAGCAGATCGCCATGGGCGTGGAAGGCACGACCGAAGTGTATAACGAAATCCGTCAGGGCACGCCGGTCAGCCTGAGCACCGCGTCCTCCGACACCTGGATCACCACCAAGGTGCGTTCGCAGCTGCTCACCAGCGATACGGTGAAATCGTCCAACGTGAAGGTCACCACCGAAAACGGCGAAGTGTTCTTGCTGGGCCTGGTCACGCAGCAGGAAGGGCAGTCGGCGGCGCAGATCGCCAGCCAGGTCAGCGGCGTGAAGCACGTCACCACCGCCTTTACCTATGTGAAGTAATCCGCTCTGGCGGGAGCGGCGCCGTGCCGTTCCCGCCCGCTTAATCCAGCTTGTTCTCTTTCAGGAAACCTTCCCCGCCCAGCTGCCGCATCTGGCGCATGATCCACTGTTGACGCTGCACCACATAGCCGGACGGCGCATCGGCCCTGAAGCGGTGCGGATTCGGCAATACCGCCGCCAGCAGCGCCGCTTCGGCCGCGCTCAGCCGTTTGGCCGGCTTATGGAAAAAGCGCTGTGAAGCCTCCTCCACGCCGAACACCCCGTCGCCGAACTCGACGATGTTCAGATACACCGTCAGAATGCGCCGCTTGGTCCACACCAGCTCGATGCCCGACGTCAATCCGGCCTCCAGACCTTTACGCAGCCAGCTGCGGCCATCCCACAGAAACAGGTTTTTGGCGGTTTGCTGCGACAGCGTGGACGCACCGCGGATGCGCGTCGGGCGCTTCTCGTTGTGGCTGAGCGCCTTTTCAATGGCCGCCACGTCGAAGCCCCAATGGTCTGGAAACTTCTGATCCTCAGCCGCCATCACCGCCAGCGCCATCTGCGGCGAGATGTCGTCCATCGACACCCAGTCCGAATGGGCGACGTAGCCGAAGTCGCCGCTCAGCCAGGCGCTGACTTGTCTCTCCACCATCACGGCGGAAAACGGCACCGGCAGGAAGGCGAAGGCCACAATGCCCAACACCCACAGGCCGAGAATCGCGATGACCCCGCGCTTCAGCCAATACCACGGGCGCAGCCACCGCCATCCGCCGAGCGATTTTCTCATTCAGCCAGTTCCAGCACCCGCGCCACCAGCTTATCGATGCCGAGGGCCGCCTGCGCGATCGACGGCGCCAGCATATAGGCCGGCGTGGTCACGACTTTATGTTCGCTGTCCACCACGATATCGTCCACCGGGCAAATCACCGGCTCGCCGCCCATGGCGTCAATCACTTCTCCCAGGTCCGGATCGTTGCCAATGGTCAGCCGCGCTTGTTGATCCAGCAGTTTCGGCAACAGCGCCGGCGCGATGCACATCAGGCCAATTGGTTTGCTGGCCTTATGCATCTCACGCGTCAGACGCGCCAAATCTTCATCAACCCAACATTCCGCGCCGGCTTCGGCAAAATTGCTGAGGTTCTTGGCGGCGCCAAAGCCGCCGGGCACGATCAGCGCATCCAGCTGCGCGGCCTCCGCCAGCGCCAGCGGCTGCACCGCGCCGCGGGCAATGCGCGCCGATTCAATCAGGACATTGCGCGACTCCGCCATCTCCTCACCAGATAAGTGATTAATAACATGGCGTTGTGGTTTATCAGGCGCAAAGCACACCGCCTGCGCGCCGGCACGGTCCAACGCCAGCAGCGTCAGCACCGCTTCATGGATCTCCGTACCGTCATAAACGCCGCTGCCGCTGAGGACTACACCCACCTTTTTCATCACTCTTACTCCTGTCGTCGCTGTCAACTGGTTCGTGCTCGGAGTTGACAAACACTAATCTACATCACACATTTTAATGAATCTTCTAACAAGAGCGCTTACATTTGCTATGTTGTTGGCTGTATGATGTTTAGGAATTCGCAACAACCTGCTCGACCAGAACACTGAAACCAATACGCAGGTTCACAATTTCCCTGGTGTTGGCGCAATATTCGCGCACCCCGGCTTAGGTCGGGGTCATTTTTTTTCAGCGTTCTCTACCCAAGCCCGCAGTACCTGCACATCGTTGCGCCACTCTTGCTTCAGCTCATCCACCCAATCCTGCACGTTATCCCACCAGGCCGGCAGCGTCGGCGTTTGAATCTGCTGCGCCAGCTGCTGCAGATGGCGCAGACCGACCGAACCGGCGGCTCCCTTGATCTTGTGACCTTCCTCGGTGATGCCTTTCTGATCGCGCGCCGTCATGTTGGAGTCCAGCACCGCCAGATAACCCGGCATCATTTGTTCGAACATCTCCAGGCTTTGGTGGATCAGCTGCGGGCCAACCAGATCCATGTACTGCTCCAGCATCGCGGTATCGAGTAACGACTCATTAATCTGCATCGCCTTGTGCTCCGTTTTCTTTGAAGTGTGAGAAGGTTGATGATCCCAATAGTGTTTGATGACCTGGGTCAGCGCCGGCACCGACAACGGCTTGCTCAGCACATCGTCCATGCCCGCCTCGAGATACTCTTTTTTGTCTTTCAGCACGTTGGCGGTCAGGGCCACCAGCGGCGGCAGCACCTGCCCGGCGTAGCGTTCGCGCAGCGCCCGGGCGATGTCCAGCCCGGTCATGTCCGGCAGTTGGATATCCAGCAGCACCAGATCGAACTCGTCCGGATCGAACATTGCCAGCGCATCGTGGCCGTTCATCGCCACTTCGACGCTGTTGCCCAATTTCTCCAGCACCGAGCGCGCCACGATCACGTTCAGTTCGATATCCTCCACCAGCAGGATATGTAGCGCCGGCAACGGCAGCTCTTCTTCCTCCGGTAGCTCGCTGACGGCTTCCTGCACCGCCGGCGCCTGGATGGTCAGAGTGAAGCAAGAACCGTGCCCCTGTTCGCTGCGCACGGTGATGTCACCGCCCATGCTCTGCGCCAGCCGCTTGGAGACCGCCAACCCGATGCCGGTGCCGGTAGCCGGGCGGCCACCGCGCTGATCTTTCACCTGGTAATACATGGCGAAGATCTTGTCCTGCTCGTCCTGAGGGATGCCCATGCCCGAATCCTCCACCTCGAACACCAGCTTCTCCTGCGCCTCGCGCCGCACGCGTACCACGATTTGCCCCTGCTGGGTGAATTTCACCGCGTTGCCGATCAGGTTCCACAAAATCTGCCGCAGGCGCGTGCCGTCGGTCACGATCTGCTGCGGCAGCGGCGTCTGCGGCTCCATGATGAACTGCAGTCCTTTCGGCTGCGCCAGCAGGCCGGAGAGGTTCTCCAGATCCGCCAGGAAGCCGGTGAAGTCCACCGGCTGGTTGTCGAGCTGCACCTTGCGCCGCTCGAGCTTATCCATTTCGATAATGTCGTTGAAGATATTGCCGAGGGTGATGGCGCTGACGTGAATGGTCTTCAGGTATTTCAACTGCTCGTCGTTCAGCTCGGTATCAAGCAGGATGCGACTCAGGCCAACGATGCCGTTAAGCGGCGTACGCAGCTCGTGGCTGATCGTGGAGATAAAGGTGGTCTTCTCCCTGCTGGCGTTCTCCAGCGCGTCCTGGTAGCGCTTACGCTCGGTAATATCGCGGCCGAAGCCCATCAGCCCGTGGCGTTTGCCCACCCGGTCGTAAAACGGGACCTTGCGCAGCTCGAAACAGGCCTTGCGGCCATCGGGATACACCAGCCACTGTTCGTAGGTCAGCGAGACGTTGTGGCGGAACACCTTCTCGTCGGTTTCAATGACCTTTTCGGCGATCTCCTGGCCGTAGACGTCGAACGGCGTCAGGCCGATCAGCTGCTTCTCGCTCTTACCGGTCAGCAGCTCCATCGCGCGGTTGCAGCCGGAAAATTCTTTGTCTTCGTTGCGGTAGTAGACCAGATCCGGCGAGGCATCGAGGAAGGAACGCAGCAGCGCCGATTGCTGGCCCAGCTCAATCTGCGCCAGTTCACGCTGTTCCATCTCTTCCGTCAGCTTGTCCATCACCTGCAGGCGTTCTTCTTCCGCCTTGATACGGTCGGCGATCTCCTGGTTCAGTTGGCTGATATTGTCCTTAAGCTGCTGATTGAGCTCCAGATCGCGGTGGCGCATCTCCTCCAGCTTGTCCACCAGCCGCGCCAGCCGCTGGCGCGACTCCTCCAGTTGCTCCACCACTACCGAGAGGAAGTAGACCGCCCACGGGGTGATCAACAGGCCGAAGAAGATCGAACGCACCACGTCGATGCTTTCCACTTCGCCGCGCAGCAGCATGGTCACCGCCATCTGCACCACCATCGCCAGCACCACCAGCGCCGAGGCCAGCAGCAGCGAGAAGCGTACCAACCCCAGTTTCACCATTAAATCGACGTAGTACTGGGCCAACACCCGGATTTGCTTCATAGCGGCTCCCATCAGACACAATCTTTTGAATCATACCGTAAAACAGCGGTGAGATAAGGCGGCAAACGCCGAAGTGTGGCAAAGATTGCACTGCAGAGCGGCATTCCGGGGCGGTAGCGCCGCTTTTCATCCAGCGCGCTGCCCTGCCCGCCGTATTGCTGCAGATAAGCGCCCACCGCCTGCATGCCGCGCCAGCGGTTTTCACACCACAGTGGCGCCAGCAGCGTGGGCCGACGGGCGCTGGCGGACAGGCGGTGATACACCACCTCGCCCGGCGTGTGGCGGATCATCTCCCCGGCGCTGGCGGCGTAGTCTTCCAGCACCAGTTCGGACAAACGCCCGGCTCGCCACGCGCGGGCCAGGGTACTGCCGGTAACGACGTGCAGCGGATGCAGCTTGATGCCATCCACGCCGGACTCCACCACCCGCTGCAACGTGAGCAGATGATCGCGCTGGGTCTCGCCCGGCAACCCGACGATCAGATGGCAGCACACCTTCAGCCCGCGCTGCCGAGCCCGTTGCGCGGTCTGCTGATAGCAGCGGAAATCATGGCCGCGGTTGATGCGTTTGAGCGTTTTATCTTGCGCCGTCTGCAGCCCCAGCTCCAGCCACACTTCGTAACCCTGTTCGCGATATCCCGTCAGCAGATCCAATGCGGCGGGCGGCACGCAATCCGGCCGGGTGCCGACGCACAGGCCGACCATCTCGCTCTGTGCCAACGCCTGCCGATACATCGACGCCAGTAGTTCGACCTCCGCATAGGTGCTGGTATAGGCCTGGAAATAGGCCAGATAGCGCTGCGCCCGGTCGACCCGCGCGGCCTGCCGCGCCAGCTGTTCGGCGATACTTTGCCGCTGCATCGCCTCATCGGCGAATGAAGCGACGTTGCAAAACGTACAGCCGCCGCGCCCCAACGTGCCGTCGCGGTTAGGGCAGCTGAATCCGCCGTGCAGCGTGAGTTTATGGATCTTTTCGCCATAGCGGCGCTGGAGATCTGCGCCAAACATATTGACTAATTGCGGCAACTGCATAATCTTGGTGATTCTCTGTGTTCAAAGCCGCGATGCTAATAAGAAACGGCTTTTCCCGCGATGACAGAGATCAACGCTTTCCCCGCAAGGCGCCACCAGGCATAACTATTCACCATAAACGCAAATCAATTCACTATAATTCTGATGAATTATTCTAATCGTCGCGCAACCGTTAACGGCAATATGACAATGCGGTGAAAAACAGTGACAAACATCAACAAAGAAATATCTTATAGAATAAAATTCTGCCATTAACCCCCGCACTAGCATGGTGCAGAGATTAAGGGGTTGCACTATAGTGAGACAGCTCACACTTCTGTGGGGATCGGCGTTGCCCCACGATAGTGCAAAAACGCATTAAACACCTTATCTTTCAAATAAATAAACATCATCAATTCGATAAGAATCTATCTTAAGCCCACATTTGACCTGCGAATTCTTTCTCGCTAAGTTGGAAGTCCGCTGGAAGCTTTCTGGACGGGCAAACGTCTCGTCATATTTATGCAGTAATTGAAGACTCCCTCTTAAAACAAGTCCTATACCACTTGTGAGACCGTCACGAGAGGCCATTGATGGAGGGCGGAAAAGCAGATTGGCGGGGTTAACTTGCTGATTGGACTTCTGCCTGAAATTGGGAAGCCCCCTCGCAGTAGGTTGTGAGAGTCACGCAGAGCCTGGGGAGGTTCACGATATGTTGTACGATAAATCCCAAGAGAGGGACAACTGTGGTTTCGGCCTGATCGCCCATATAGAAGGCGAACCTAGCCACAAGGTGGTGCGTACCGCCATTCACGCGCTGGCCCGCATGCAGCACCGTGGCGCGATCCTGGCCGACGGCAAGACCGGCGACGGCTGCGGCCTGTTGCTGCAAAAACCCGATCGCTTCTTCCGCATGGTGGCGGAAGAGCGCGGCTGGCGTTTGGCCAAGAACTACGCCGTCGGCATGATGTTCCTCAGCCAGAATGAAGAGGAAGCGCGCCTCAGCCGCCGCATCGTGGAAGAAGAGCTACAAAACGAAACGCTGTCGATCGTCGGCTGGCGTGAAGTGCCGACCAACCCGGACGTGCTGGGTGAAATCGCCCTCTCCTCCCTGCCGCGCATCGAGCAAATCTTCGTTAACGCCCCGGCCGGCTGGCGCCCGCGCGATATGGAACGCCGCCTGTTCGTGGCGCGCCGCCGCATCGAGAAACGCGTGCAGGACAACAGCTTCTACGTCTGCAGCTTCTCCAACCTGGTGACGATCTATAAAGGCCTGTGCATGCCTGCGGATCTGCCGCGCTTCTATCTCGATCTGGCGGACCTGCGCCTGGAATCGGCCATTTGCCTGTTCCACCAGCGCTTCTCCACCAACACCGTGCCGCGCTGGCCGCTGGCGCAGCCGTTCCGCTACCTGGCGCACAACGGCGAAATCAACACCATCACCGGCAACCGCCAGTGGGCGCGTGCCCGTACCTACAAATTCCAAACGCCGCTGATCCCGGATCTGCAAGCCGCCGCGCCGTTCGTCAACGAAACCGGCTCCGACTCCAGCTCGCTGGACAACATGCTGGAACTGTTGCTGGCGGGCGGGATGGATCTCATCCGCGCCATGCGCCTGCTGGTGCCACCGGCCTGGCAGAACAACCCGGACATGGACGGCGATCTGCGCGCCTTCTTCGACTTCAACTCGATGCACATGGAGCCGTGGGACGGCCCAGCCGGCATCGTGATGTCCGACGGCCGCTACGCCGCCTGTAACCTCGATCGCAACGGCCTGCGCCCGGCGCGCTATGTCATCACCAAAGACAAGCTGATCACCTGCGCCTCCGAAGTCGGCATCTGGGATTACCAGCCGGACGAAGTGGTGGAAAAAGGCCGCGTCGGCCCCGGCGAGCTGATGGTGATCGACACCCGCAGCGGCCGCATCCTGCACTCGGCGGAAACCGACAACGATCTGAAAAGCCGCCACCCGTATAAAGAGTGGATGGAGAAAAACGTCAAACGTCTGGTGCCGTTCGAAGATCTGCCGGACGATCAGGTCGGCAGCCGCGAGCTCGACGACGCGCAGCTCGAGACCTATCAGAAACAGTTCGGCTACAGCAGCGAAGAACTGGATCAGGTGATCCGCGTACTGGGCGAGATTGGCCAGGAAGCCACCGGTTCGATGGGCGACGATACCCCATTTGCCGTGCTCTCCAGCCGGCCGCGCATCGTTTACGACTATTTCCGCCAGCAGTTCGCGCAGGTCACCAACCCGCCGATCGATCCGCTGCGCGAAGCGCACGTCATGTCGCTGGCCACCAGTATCGGCCGTGAAATGAACGTGTTCTGTGAAGCCGAAGGCCAGGCGCACCGCCTGAGCTTCAAATCGCCGATCCTGCTGTACTCCGATTTCAAACAGCTCACCACGCTGGAAGGCGAATACTATCGCGCCGAGACGCTCGATCTGACCTTCGATCCGCAGCAGCAGGATCTGGAGCAGACCATTCGCGCCCTGTGCGACGAAGCGGAACGCAAGGTGCGCGAAGGCGCGGTGCTGTTGGTGTTGTCCGACCGCGCTATCACGCCCGGCCGCCTGCCGGTACCCGCCCCGATGGCCGTTGGCGCCGTGCAAACCCGCCTGGTGGAGAAAAGCCTGCGCTGCGACGCCAACCTGATCGTTGAAACCGCCAGCGCCCGCGATCCGCACCACTTCGCCGTGCTGCTCGGCTTCGGTGCGACCGCCATCTACCCGTATCTGGCCTATGAAACCCTGGCCAAGCTGGTGGACAGCCAAGCGATCGACAAGAAATACCGCGACGTGATGCTGAACTACCGCAACGGCATCAACAAAGGCCTGTATAAGATCATGTCCAAAATGGGCATCTCGACCATCGCCTCTTACCGCTGCTCCAAGCTGTTCGAAGCGGTCGGCCTGCATCGCGATCTGGCGGATCTGTGCTTCCAGGGCGTGGTCAGCCGCATCGGCGGCGCCAGCTTCAGCGATTTCCAGCAGGATCTGCAGAACCTTTCCAAGCGCGCCTGGCTGAAACGCAAACCGCTGGAGCAAGGCGGCCTGCTGAAGTTCGTGCACGGCGGCGAATACCACGCCTACAACCCGGACGTGGTGAACTCGCTGCAAAAAGCGGTGCACAGCGGGGAATACAGCGACTATCAGGCCTACGCCAAGCTGGTGAACGAGCGGCCGGTCGCCATGCTGCGCGATCTGCTGGCCATCACGCCGAAAGGCGAACCGATCCCGGTCGATCAGGTTGAACCGGCGGAGTCGCTGTTCAAACGCTTCGATACCGCGGCGATGTCGATCGGCGCACTGAGCCCGGAAGCACACGAGTCGCTGGCGATCGCCATGAACGGCCTCGGCGGCTTCTCCAACTCCGGCGAAGGCGGCGAAGATCCGGCGCGCTACCGCACCAACAAGGTGTCGCGCATCAAACAAGTGGCCTCCGGCCGCTTCGGCGTGACGCCGGCCTATCTGGTGAACGCCGACGTGATCCAGATTAAGGTGGCGCAGGGCGCCAAGCCGGGCGAAGGCGGCCAGTTGCCGGGCGATAAAGTCACTCCGTACATCGCCAGACTGCGTTACTCGGTGCCGGGCGTGACCCTGATCTCCCCGCCGCCGCACCACGACATCTACTCGATCGAAGATCTGGCGCAGCTGATCTTCGACCTGAAGCAGGTCAACCCGAAAGCGGTGATCTCGGTGAAACTGGTGTCCGAGCCGGGCGTCGGGACCATCGCCACCGGCGTGGCGAAAGCCTATGCCGACCTGATCACCATCGCCGGTTACGACGGCGGCACCGGCGCCAGCCCGCTGTCCTCGGTGAAATACGCCGGCTGTCCGTGGGAACTGGGCCTGGTGGAAACCCAGCAGGCGCTGGTGGCCAACGGCCTGCGCCACAAGATCCGCCTGCAGGTGGACGGCGGCCTGAAAACCGGCGTGGACATCGTCAAGGCGGCGATCCTGGGCGCGGAAAGCTTCGGCTTCGGCACCGGGCCGATGGTGGCGCTGGGCTGTAAATACCTGCGCATCTGCCACCTCAACAACTGCGCGACCGGCGTTGCGACTCAGGACGACAAGCTGCGCCGCGATCACTACCACGGCCTGCCGGAACGCGTGACGAATTACTTCCAGTTTATCGCGCGTGAAACCCGCGAGATCATGGCGCAGCTGGGCGTGAGCCAACTGGTGGATCTGATCGGCCGCACCGAGTTCCTGACCGAGCTGGACGGCATCTCCGCCAAGCAGAACAAGCTGGATCTGTCGCCGCTGCTGAAAACCGCCACGCCGCATTCGGGCAAAGCGGTGTACTGCACCGAAAGCAGCAACCCGGCGTTCGACAAGGGCCTGCTGAACAAAGAGCTGCTGGCTCAGGCGCAGCCGTATATCGAAGCGAAGCAGGGTAAAACCTTCTACTTCGACATTCGCAACACAGACCGCTCCGTAGGCGCCATGCTGTCCGGCGCTATCGCCGACGTGCACGGCGATCAGGGTATGGCAGCCGATCCGATCAAGGCGCACTTCTCCGGCACCGCCGGGCAGAGCTTCGGCGTCTGGAACGCCGGCGGCGTCGAGCTGACCCTGACCGGCGACGCCAACGACTATGTCGGCAAAGGCATGGCCGGCGGCAGCATCGCGGTGCGTCCGCCGATCGGCTCCGCCTTCCGCAGCCATGAAGCCAGCATCGTCGGCAACACCTGCCTGTACGGTGCCACCGGCGGCAAGCTGTTCGCCGCCGGCCGCGCGGGCGAACGCTTCGCGGTGCGCAACTCCGGCGCCATCACCGTGGTGGAAGGCATCGGCGACAACGGCTGCGAATACATGACCGGCGGCATCGTCTGCGTGCTGGGTAAAACCGGCATCAACTTCGGTGCCGGCATGACTGGTGGCTTCGCCTACGTGCTGGACGAAGACGGCGAGTTCCGCAAGCGCGTGAACCCGGAACTGGTGGAAGTGCTGGATGTCGATCAGTTGGCGATCCACGAGGAGCACTTGCGCGGCCTGATCACCGAACACGTGCAGGCGACCGGCTCTTCCCGCGCGGAAGAGATCCTGGCCAACTGGCCGGAGTGGGCGCCAAAGTTCGCCCTGGTCAAACCGAAGTCCAGCGATGTCAAAGCGCTGTTGGGTCACCGTAGCCGTTCCGCAGCCGAGCTGCGGGTGCAGGCGCAGTAAGAGGTAGGTCATTAATGAGCCAGAACGTTTATCAATTTATCGACCTGCAGCGTGTTGATCCGCCAAAGAAACCGCTGAAGATCCGCAAAATCGAGTTCGTCGAGATCTACGAACCGTTTTCGGAAACCCAGGCCAAGGCCCAGGCTGACCGCTGTCTGTCCTGCGGCAACCCGTATTGCGAGTGGAAGTGCCCGGTGCACAACTACATCCCGAACTGGCTGAAGCTGGCCAACGAAGGCCGCATCATGGAAGCGGCGGACCTGGCGCATCAGACCAACAGCCTGCCGGAAGTGTGCGGCCGCGTGTGCCCGCAGGATCGCCTGTGCGAAGGCTCCTGCACCCTGAACGACGAGTTCGGCGCGGTCACCATCGGCAATATCGAGCGCTACATCAGCGATAAGGCCATCGAAATGGGCTGGAAGCCGGACATGTCGCACGTGCAGCCGACCGGCAAGCGCGTGGCGATCGTCGGTGCCGGCCCTGCCGGGCTGGCCTGCGCCGACGTGCTGACCCGCAACGGCGTCAAAGCGGTGGTGTATGACCGTCATCCCGAGATCGGCGGCCTGCTGACCTTCGGTATCCCGGCCTTCAAGCTGGAAAAGGAAGTGATGGTCAAACGCCGCGGCATTTTCAGCGAGATGGGCATCGAGTTCCAGCTGAACACCGAAGTGGGCAAAGACGTCAGCATGGAGACCTTGCTGAGCGAGTACGATGCGGTGTTTCTCGGCGTCGGCACCTATCAGTCGATGCGCGGTGGCCTGGAGAACGAGGAGGCGCAGGGCGTGTACGACGCGCTGCCGTTCCTGATCGCCAACACCAAACAGCTGATGGGGTATGAAACCGAGCAGCACGAGCCTTACGTCAGCATGGAGGGCAAGCGCGTGGTGGTGCTGGGCGGTGGCGATACCGCCATGGACTGCGTGCGTACCTCGGTGCGCCAGGGCGCGACGCAGGTCATCTGCGCCTACCGCCGCGACGAAGCCAACATGCCGGGCTCCAAGCGCGAAGTGAAGAACGCCCGGGAAGAAGGCGTAGACTTCCAGTTCAACCTGCAGCCGCTGAGCATCGAACTGAACAGCGCCGGCCGCGTGGCCGGGGTGAAAATGGTACGCACTCAGCTGGGTGCGCCGGATGCCAACGGCCGTCAGGCGGCGGAGCAGGTGCCGGGTTCCGAACACGTGATCGACGCCGACGCGGTGGTGATGGCGTTCGGCTTCCGCCCGCACCGCATGGACTGGCTGGCGGCGCACGACGTGCAGCTCGATAAACAGGGCCGCATCCTGGCACCGGAAGGCAGCGACAACGCGTTCCAGACCAGTAACCCGAAAATCTTCGCCGGTGGCGACGCGGTGCGCGGCTCAGACCTGGTGGTGACAGCGATCGCCGAAGGCCGCAAGGCGGCAGACGGCATCATGAACTACCTGGAAGTGTAAACCTTCCGTACCGCCAAAGGCCCGGCACGTTGCCGGGCCTCTGTTTTAGCCTGCCACGCTTTGTAACAACCTCCCCTCTCCTCACCGTCTCAACGCGCTATAGTATTGAGTTAGCACCATTGCGGGGCGCGGCTGCGCCTGACACCGAGATAAGGATAGCGAACATGAAATGCTCCATTTCCCTGTTGGCCGGCGCACTGCTGGCCGTCAGTTTCAGCACTTCGGCCATGGCGCTGGATTCGCAGGAGGTCGGTTACAATATCGAAGCACGCGGCGCGCGGCCGGTCGTGGCTCAGTTAGGCAAGGCCGGGCAGTTCAACGCCGTGGAAAACAGCATCAGGCTGGGGGACGACAGCTGGATTGCCCTGGCGCCCAAGCTGGCCGGCGGCGGCAATGCCAGCTTTACCGCCGGCATCAAATCGGCCCTCTCCGCCGCCCTGATCTACAATCCGGCGGCGGTGTTGCAGGCGCTCAATAAAGGCAACGATCTGCCGCTCAATGACATTTGCACCGCGCCGCCGGAAGTGCAAGGCGACACCGCCATCACCAGTTTCCGCCAGCGCGCAACCCACGCCTTGTCCACCGTGCGCGTTGGCGATCTCAGCGCGCCGCGCGATGCCTGCATTGCCGCTTTGAAAGGCTGATCCGCCTCTGCCGGGCAAAAAAAAAGCACCCCCAGGGGTGCTTTTTCGTTTGTTCGCGCGGGGTTATTTCACCACGCGCAGCGCCGGGCGGCCACCGCGCGGCGGCTGTGGCGGCTCATCGTCCGGGCCGTTATCTTCCGCGGTATCCGGGCGATCGCCGTCGATCACCGACATCAGGGTTTCCGAAGGGATCGTCTCATTATCCAGACCTTCGAACACGCCTTCACTTTCGTCGTAGGCGGCTTCCGGTTCGAACATCGTGCCGGCGCCGTTTTCACGCGCATAGATCGCCAGCACGGCGGCCATCGGCACCGAAACCTGACGCGGCACGCCGCCGAAACGTGCGTTAAACTGCACGTCTTCGTTGCCCAACGCCAGGTTGCCTACCGCGCGCGGCGCGATATTCAGCACGATCTGGCCGTCACGCGCGAACTCCATCGGCACCTGCACGTCCGGGCGAGTCACGTCGACCACCAGGTGCGGCGTCAGCTGATTATCCAGCAGCCAGTCGTAGAACGCCCGCAGCAGATACGGGCGACGCGGCGTCATCTGAGACATGTCCATCGCGCTTAGCCCCGGGTTTGCAGGCGCATTTCACGCTCGGCTTCGGTCAAGGAAGCCAGGAAAGCGTCGCGTTCGAAGACGCGGGTCATGTAGCCCTTCAGCTCTTTGGAACCGGCGCCGCTCAATTCGATGCCCAGCTGCGACAGACGCCACAGCAGCGGTGCCAGGTAGCAATCCACCAGGCTGAACTCTTCGCTCATGAAATACGGCGTCTGACCGAAGATAGGCGCGATCGCCAACAGCTCCTCACGCAGCTGGCGACGGGCGGATTCCGCTTCCTGACCGCTGCTCTTCTCGATCTTGTCCATCAGCGAGTACCAGTTCTTCTCGATGCGCAGCATCATCAGACGGCTCTCGCCACGGGCAACCGGGTAAACCGGCATCAGCGGCGGGTGCGGGAAACGCTCATCCAGGTATTCCATGATGATGCGGGATTCATACAGGGTCAGTTCGCGATCGACCAGCGTAGGCACCGTCTGGTAGGGGTTGAGGTCAATCAGATCTTGCGGCAGGTTATCCATTTCGACCTGCTCGATCTCGACGCTGACACCTTTCTCCGCCAGTACGATACGTACTTGATGGCTAAAAATGTCGGTCGGGCCAGAGAACAGCGTCATTACCGAACGTTTGTTGGCAGCGACAGCCATGAAAACCTCCAAGTTATCTAGAAAATACTGCGAATAGCCAACTGACAGGCTGCTATCCTGAATAATCTTGCCGCAGGCCGGCAGCACGCAGCGCGACCCGAGCCCATGAAAAACCGGCTCAGGAGGTCAACTGCACGGCGAACAGGCGCAAAAGTGGGTGATAGTTTACCAGATTTTGCTTGTTTTGTGGGGGCGGTGCGGCGAATTCATGTTGAATTGTCTGATATGCCACAGATTTTAGTCGGGGACGGCGGATTTCAGGCATAAAAAAACCCGGTGAAGCACCGGGTTTTTTGCGTAAATCGCACTGCCGAGGCAGCGAAAATTAACGCTTGGAGAACTGCGGACGACGACGTGCTTTACGCAGGCCGACTTTCTTACGTTCAACCTGACGAGCGTCACGGGTGACGAAGCCAGCTTTACGCAGTTCAGAACGCAGAGTCTCATCGTACTCCATCAGTGCACGGGTGATACCGTGACGGATAGCGCCAGCTTGACCGGAGATACCACCACCTTTAACGGTGATGTACAGGTCCAGTTTGCCAACCATGTCGACCAGCTCCAGCGGCTGACGAACTACCATGCGGGCAGTTTCGCGACCGAAGTACTGTTCCAGGCTGCGCTGGTTGATAACGATGTTACCGTTGCCCGGCTTGATGAAGACGCGAGCGGCGGAGCTTTTGCGGCGACCAGTGCCGTAGTATTGATTTTCAGCCATTGCCATTAATCCCGATTAAATGTCCAGAACTTGCGGTTGCTGTGCCGCGTGATTGTGCTCGGTGCCCGCGTAAACTTTCAGTTTACGGAACATAGCACGACCCAGCGGGCCCTTTGGCAGCATGCCTTTAACCGCGATTTCAATCACGCGCTCAGGACGGCGGGCAATCATCTCTTCAAAGGTCGCTTGCTTGATACCACCGATGTGGCCGGTGTGGTGGTAGTACACTTTGTCTGTACGCTTGTTGCCGGTTACAGCAACTTTGTCAGCGTTCAGAACGATGATGTAATCACCGGTATCCACGTGCGGGGTGTATTCCGCTTTATGCTTGCCGCGCAGGCGACGAGCCAGTTCAGTAGCGAGACGGCCTAAAGTTTTACCATCTGCATCAACAACGTACCAGTCGCGTTTTACGGTTTCTGGTTTAGCTGTAAAAGTTTTCATTAGAAAGCTTACCCAATAATTAGTTACACGTTGGTGAACACCCAAACGCTCGAAAACAGTTGAGGCTCACACGACCATACAAGTCCAGCAAACCTACCCCTTCGAATAGCCATTGCCGGCACTATAAAGTTTTTGGGAAAAAAAACTTTGTTGTAACGTGGGGTCGCAAGATTATAGAGAAGTCGCTCACAAAGATCGAACGGTTTTTGAATGGAAAATAAATTTATCGCCGGCGGCAGGCAACCGGCGATAGGCCCGGCGGACTCAGGGCAGATGCGGCAGCTTAAGGTACTCTTCGCTCTGCATTTCCTGCAGGCGAGACAGGCAGCGCTGGTACTCGAACTTCAGCCGCTCCCCCTGGTAGATCTCGAACATCGACGCCTCGGCGCCGATCACCAGCTTGACGTGTCGCTCGTAGAATTCGTCCACCAGCGCCAGGAAGCGGCGCGCAGTATTCTCTTTCAACGGCCCCATCACCTGCACATTATACAGGATCACGCTGTGATACAGCCGCGACAGCGCAATGTAGTCCAGTTGGCTGCGCGCCTCTTCGCACAGCGTGTGGAAATCCACCGCCAGCACGCCGTCCACCGAACGGATCGCCTGCAGCGGCCGATGGTTGATCTGCAGCACCGGCGCGTCCTCCCCCGCCTTGCCCGCCAGCTTGACGAACATCCGATCCAGGGTCTCGCGCGTCTGGTCGCTCAGCGGCGTCAGGTAGAGGTGCGCCTGGGTCAGGGTACGCAGACGATAGTCGATACCGGCGTCGACGTTCATCACGTCGCAGTACTCATTGATCAGATCGATAGCCGGCAGGAAACGCGCCCGCTGCAGGCCGTTGCGGTACAGATCGTCCGGCGGGATGTTCGACGTGGCCACCAGCGTGATACCGCGCGCGAACAGCGCCTGCAGCAGCGTGGCCAGCAGCATGGCGTCGGTGATGTCGGACACGAAGAATTCGTCGAAGCACAACACATCGGTCTCGGCCTTGAAGCCGTCGGCAACGATGTCCAGCGGGTTTTCCCGCCCCTGCAACTCGGTCAGCTCTTCATGCACTCGCAACATGAAGCGGTGAAAGTGCAGGCGCATTTTGCGATCGCCCGGCAGGCTGTGGAAGAAGATGTCCATCAACCAGGTTTTGCCGCGCCCAACGCCGCCCCACATATACAGCCCCTGCACCGGACGCTGCGGCGCCGTTTCGCCGCCCTTGCCCAGCAAACGGCTGAGCTTGCCGCGCAGCCCGCCGGCCGGCGCGCTCGCCGCGGGCTTTTGCAGCAGGGCCTGATAAATGCGATCCAGTTGAGTCATGGCCCGACGTTGAACCTCATCGGCCTGATATTCCCCCGCGTCCAGCGCCTGCTGGTAGCGAGATAACGGTGATAGTGCCTGCATCTGTTCGATGTTCCCTAAGAACGCTTAGAAATTATTTAGCCAACGTTGGCGGCAAGTTGATGCCGATTCGCACCGTTATCGCCACAAATGCCCGCTGCGGGCGCCGCTGAAAACCCTGTAAAAATTAGGTGGAAGCGCATCAGGATTCCACTCGGACAAGGTTAACGGTTATAGTGGATATTATTAAGTGAAAAATCCCTGCGGAACAACGAAGTCAAAATAGGAGTCATCATGACCTGGGAGTATGCGCTGATTGGTTTGGTCGTCGGTATCGTGATTGGTGCGGTGGCGATGCGTTTTGGCAACCGTAAATTACGTCAACAACAAGTCCTGCAGAACGAGCTGGACAAGAGCAAAACCGAGCTGGAAGAGTACCGTCAGGAGCTGGTCGGCCACTTTGCCCGCAGCGCCGAGCTGCTGGACAACATGGCTCGCGACTATCGCCAGCTGTATCAGCACATGGCGAAAAGCTCCAACAACCTGCTGCCGGATCTGCCGATGCAGGAGAACCCGTTCCGCTATCGCCTGACCGAAGCGGAAGCAGACAACGATCAGGCGCCGGTGGAAATGCCGCGCGACTATTCGGAAGGCGCCTCCGGCCTGCTGCGCGGCCAAAGCGCGCGCCGCGACTGATATCCCTTCTTCGCCCGCGGGGCCACCCGCGGGTTTATTCCCCCTTTGTGCCTTATTGACCTTCCTTCGCATTACCTTTACTGAACTTTGCACGCAAATTCACGGTCTTACCCTTCACTATGACAAGGTGATTGCCTTATCATCAAATTTTCATCGGCAGGTATTGAGAGAGTTATCATCAATGAAGAAAAAGTCTTTAATTCTTAGTGCATTGGCAATGAGCCTCGGCCTGGCGCTCAGCGCTGTACCGGTGGCCAACGCGGCCCTGCCCGTCGCTGTTCAGGGGCAGCCGCTGCCGAGCCTGGCGCCGATGCTGGAAAAAGTCTTGCCCGCCGTAGTGAGCGTGCATGTCGCAGGCACCCAGGTACAGCGTCAACAGCTGCCGGAAGAGTTCAGACGCTTCTTCGGCCCCAATTTCCCCGGCCAGCAGCAGAGCTCCCGCCCGTTTGAAGGGCTGGGTTCCGGCGTCATCATCGACGCTGCCAAAGGCTACGTGCTGACCAACAACCACGTCATCAACAACGCCGATAAAATCCGCGTGCAGTTGAACGACGGCCGTGAACTGGACGCCAAGCTGGTCGGCCGCGATGAGCAATCCGACATCGCCCTGCTGCAGCTCAGCGACACCAAAAACCTGACCGCCATCAAGATGGCCGATTCCGACCAGCTGCGCGTCGGCGACTTCGCCGTGGCGGTCGGCAACCCGTTTGGCCTGGGACAAACCGCCACTTCAGGCATCATCTCGGCGCTGGGCCGCACCGGCCTGAATCTGGAGGGGCTGGAAAACTTCATTCAGACCGACGCCTCGATCAACCGCGGCAACTCCGGCGGCGCATTGGTTAACCTGAACGGCGAACTGATCGGTATCAATACCGCCATTTTGGCGCCGAGCGGCGGCAACGTCGGCATCGGCTTCGCCATTCCGAGCAATATGGCGCAGAACCTGAGCCAGCAGCTGATTGAATTCGGCGAAGTGAAACGCGGTCTGCTTGGCATCAAGGGCAGTGAAATGACCCCGGACATGGCCAAAGCCTTCAACACCGACGCGCAGCGCGGCGCCTTCGTCAGCGAAGTGCTGCCGAAATCCGCCGCCGCCAAGGCCGGCATCAAAGCCGGGGATATTCTGGTTTCCGTCGACGGCAAGCCGGTGAACAGCTTCGCCGAGCTGCGCGCCAAAGTCGGCACCACCGCACCGGGCAAAACCCTCAAAGTGGGCCTGCTGCGCGATGGCAAACCGCAGGAAGTCTCGGTCACGCTGGACAACAGCGAGAGCGCCTCGACCAACGCCGAAACGCTGTCGCCGGCGCTGCAGGGGGTTTCCCTCAGCAATGGCGCACTGCCGACTGGCGACAAGGGCGTGAAGGTGGAGAACGTGGATAAAGGCTCGACGGCGGCACAGATCGGCCTGCAAAAAGGCGACGTGATCATCGGCGTCAACCGCCAGCGCGTGGACAGCATCACAGCGCTGCGCAAGGTGCTGGAAGCCAAACCACCGGTGATGGCGCTCAATATCGTGCGCGGTAACGAAACCATTTATCTGCTGCTGCGTTAATTTGTGCAAAAACCGGGCTCGGTGACATACTGCGCCCGGTTAACTCATGCTATCCTCCGAACATCGTTCACCACACCACGAAAACTCCATGTTTGCTAAGCTCTTGCGTTCCGTCGTTATCGGTCTCATCGTTGCCGGCCTGCTGTTGGTCGCCCTGCCCATGCTGCGCTCTTCCAACGGCCTGTTTGCAGAGAAAACCGAGAATACCAGCGACGAAACACCGGTGAGCTATAACAAGGCGGTGCGCCGCGCCGCACCCGCCGTGGTGAACATCTACAACCGCAACCTGAACGGCGCCACCAACGTGCTGTCGCTCGGTTCCGGCGTGATCATGAACGAACGCGGTTATATCATCACCAACCGCCACGTGATCAAAGACGCCCAGCAGATCACCGTGGTGTTGCAGGATGGCCGCCGCTACGAAGCGCTGCTGGTCGGCTCCGACGGCCTGACCGATTTGGCGGTGCTGAAGATCGATCCCGGCAACCTGCCGGTGATCCCGACCAACAAAAACCGCGTTGCCCACGTCGGCGACGTAGTGCTGGCGATCGGCAACCCGTATAACCTGGGGCAAACCGTGACTCAGGGTATCCTCAGCGCCACCGGGCGCATCAGTATGAGCACCACCGGCCGGCAAACATTCCTGCAGACCGACGCCTCAATCAACCGCGGCAACTCCGGCGGCGCGCTGGTCAACTCGCTGGGCGAGCTGATCGGTATCAATACCCTGACCTATGACAAAATCACCGATGGCGAAACGCCGGAAGGCCTCGGCTTCGCCATTCCGATCGAACTGGCCACCAAAATCATGGACAAGCTGATCCGCGACGGCCGCGTGATCCGCGGCTATTTCGGTATTCAGGGCAAGGAGATTATTCCACTGCGCTCGTCCAACTCCGGCATCGATCGCCTGCAGGGCATCATCGTGACCGAAATTACGCCGAACGGCCCGGCGAGCAGCGCCGGTTTCCAGATCAACGACATCATCATCAACGTGGATAACAAACCGGCGGTGTCCGTGCTGGAGACCATGGACCAGGTGGCGGAGATCAGGCCGGGCACCGAGATACCGGTCATCGTGCTGCGCGACGGCAAGCGTATTACATTGAAAATGACGGTGGGTGAATTCCCGGAAGACAGCAATTAAAAAAAGGGCCGGCATTGATAGCCGGCCCTTTGATTTTCATCCTGCCGACGCAGCCGCGCCGGCGCGAATCACTTACTCGCCTTTCACGCGCTCGATGTTCGCACCCAGCGCACGCAGCTTGTCTTCAATACGCTCATAGCCGCGATCGATGTGGTAGATGCGATCGACGACGGTCACGCCGTCGGCGATGCAGCCGGCGATCACCAGGCTGGCGGAAGCACGCAGATCGGTCGCCATTACCTGAGCGCCGGACAGCTGCTCAACGCCATGGCAGATTACGGTGTTGCTCTCGATTTCCGCATGCGCGCCCATGCGGATCAGTTCCGGCACGTGCATGAAGCGGTTTTCGAAGATGGTCTCGGTGATGACGCCGGTGCCTTCCGCCACCAGGTTCAGCAGGCTGAACTGGGCCTGCATGTCGGTCGGGAAGCCCGGGTGCGGCGCGGTGCGCACGGTGACCGCTTTCGGGCGTTTGCCGTGCATGTCCAGGCTGATCCAGTCTTCGCCCACTTCGATATCGGCACCGGCTTCGCGCAGCTTGGCCAACACCGCATCCAGCGTATCCGGACGGGTGTTGCGGCACATCACTTTGCCACCGGAAACTGCGGCGGCGATCAGGAAGGTGCCGGTCTCGATGCGGTCAGGCAGCACGCGATACACGCCGCCGCCCAGACGCTCGACACCCTCGATGGTGATTTTGTCGCTGCCGGCGCCGCTGATCTTCGCGCCCAGCGTGTTGAGGAAGTTGGCGGTATCGACAATTTCCGGCTCACGCGCGGCGTTCTCGATAACGGTGGTGCCGGTCGCCAGGGTCGCGGCGCTCATGATGGTTACGGTCGCGCCCACGCTCACCTTGTCCATGACGATGTGCGCGCCCTTCAGGCGGCCCTCGACGGACGCCTTGACGTAACCTTCTTCCAGCTTGATCTCGGCACCCAGCTGCTCCAGGCCGGTGATGTGCAGATCGACCGGACGCGCGCCGATCGCACAGCCGCCCGGCAGGGAAACCTGGCCGCGGCCGAAACGCGCCACCAGCGGCCCCAGCGCCCAGATGGATGCGCGCATGGTTTTCACCAGATCGTAAGGGGCACAGAACTCGTTCACGCCGCTGGCGTCCACGAAGACCGAACCGTTGCGCTCAATCTTGGTACCCAACTGGTTGAGTAGTTTAATGGTGGTGTCAATGTCCTTCAGCTTGGGGACATTCTGCAGCTCGACCGGCTCTTCCGCCAACAGGGCGGCGAACAGGATCGGCAGGGCGGCGTTTTTGGCCCCGGAAATAGACACTTCACCGCTCAGGCGGGTCCGACCCTGCACACGAAATTTATCCATCTGACTACTCTCTGTTATCTAATCTGAAGCTGCCCGCCCGGCAGGGCAAACAGCCTTAAAATCCATTGAGTTTGCGGTCTCGCTGCCACTCTTCAGGGGTGTACGCCTTGATAGACAAGGCATGAATGCGGTTGTCCGCAATGTATTCCATCAGCGGTGCGTAAACCGTCTGCTGTTTTTTGACGCGGCTCATGCCGGCGAACAGTTCACCGACCACAATCGCTTGAAAATGACTGCCGTCGCCCGTCACATGTGCTTCATCCAGTGCCAATGCCTGCATCAGCACGTCTTTAATCTCGTTGGTTTCCATAGTATCCAGTTCTGCCGCTAAAGGATCATAAACAGCCTAGTATCTTAGTGGAATACGATGTTTTCTTAAACTAAAGAAAAAGCCCCTGCATAACAGGGGCTTTGTATCGTTTTACCACGCAAGGGCGGCGTGAAACGCCGCTAACCGGCGGTATCGACAGGCATTATCGCCTGCAGGTTGTAGAGCGCGATCAGCGTTTTCAGGCGCTCGGTGGCACCGAAAATTTTCAACGCTACGCCGCGCTCGCGCTGCTCTTCCTGCAAATGCAGCAACAGCGCCAGCCCGGCGGAGTCCACGCGCTGCAGTTGCGCCACGTCGATCGCGGTTTTATCCGCCATCAACGCGTCGCGCTGCCGCCACAGCGGCTGCAGCGTTTCCCGGTCCAGTTCACCGCGCAGGATCAGCGTCTGCTGCTCTGATTCGAAGCTGAGCGCTGCCGACATCAGTTTTTCTTGTCCAGCGTGATAGGCTGCGCGGCGGCGGCCTGCAGCTGTTTGGTCAGGCCGTCGATGCCCTGAGTACGCAGCGTAGACGCCCACTCATTCTGCTTGGTGGTGATCATGCTGACGCCTTCGGCGATCATGTCATACGCCTGCCAGTAGCCGGTTTTGCTATTCTTGCGCCATTGGAAATCCAGACGCACCGGCGGGCGGCCACCGTTGTCGATGATGGTGACGCGAATGGCCACGATGTCGGCATTGCCCAGCGGCTGTTCAGGCGCGATCTGATAAGTTTGGCCGTGGTACATCGCCAGCGCCTGGCCGTAAGCCTGCTCCAGGTAAGACTGGAAGGCGGTGAAGTAGGCTTCGCGCTGCGCAGGCGTCGCCTCTTTATAGTAACGCCCCAGCACCAGCGCGCCGGCGTATTTCACCTGCACGAACGGCATCAGTTCCTGGTGGACGATGGAGCGCAGGTAGTTCGGGTCCTGCTTGATCTTCGGCTGTTCGTTTTTCAAACGGCTGAAGGTCTTCTGCGCCGCGTCTTGCATCATGCTGTAAGGATTGGTTTGGTCGGCTGCGCTCGCCAGCGGTGCAACCACCAGCAGAGCCACCATCAGTAAACGTTTAAACATGCAGGTATCCTCTCTTAATGATTTGGAACAGCGGGTTGCGGTGTGGCGCCGGCAGCCGGCTCAGCGGCCGCGTCTCCCGGTTTGGCGCTGTCCTGACCGCCGCTTTTATACAGGAACTGGCCGATCAGGTCTTCCAGAACCATGGCTGATTTGGTGTCCTGAATGGTGCCGCCGTCTTTCAGGATGGTGGTGCCCATATCAGGATCTTCGAAGCCCACGTTAAGCGCCAGATATTGCTCGCCCAGCAGGCCGGAGGTGCGGATCGCCAGCGAGCTGGTATCCGGGATTTGGTCGTACTTTTTCTGGATATCCAGCGCCACGCGTGGCGTGTAGGTTTTCGAATCGAGTTCGATGTCCGCTACGCGGCCGATCACCACGCCGCCAATTTTCACCGGCGAACGCGGCTTCAGGCCGCCGATGTTGTCGAACGTCGCGTAAATGCGGTAGGTCGGCTCGCTGCCGATCGATTTAAGGTTCGCCACCTGCAGGCAGATAAACACGATGGCGCACAGCGCAATCAGCATAAATGCCCCAACCCAGATTTCACTCTTCTTCGTTTGCATCGAATCAATTCCCAAACATCAGTGCTGTCAGCACGAAATCCAATCCCAACACCGCCAGTGACGAATGCACCACGGTACGCGTCGTCGCCCGGCTAATCCCTTCAGAGGTAGGCACGGCGTCGTACCCGTTGAAAATGGCAATCCAGGTTACGGTAATGGCGAATACCACGCTTTTGATCAGGCAGTTGAGCAGATCTTTTTTCCACTCTACGGCGCCCTGCATCGCCGACCAGAAGAAGCCGCTGTCGATGCCCTTCCAGTCCACGCCGACCACCGAGCCGCCCCAAATGCCGATCGCCACGAAAATGATGGTCAACAGCGGCATGCTGATGAGCCCCGCCCAGAAGCGCGGCGCCACGATGCGCCGCAGCGGATCGACCGCCATCATTTCCAGGCTGGAGATCTGTTCCGTCGCCTTCATCAGGCCGATTTCCGCCGTGAGCGCGGAACCGGCGCGGCCGGCGAACAGCAGCGCCGTCACCACCGGCCCCAGTTCACGCAGCAGCGACAGCGCCACCATCATGCCGAGGCTGGCCTCGGCGCTGTAGGTGGTGAGCACGATATAGCCCTGCAGGCCCAGCACCATACCGATGAACAGCCCGGAGACCATGATGATCAGCAGCGACTGCACGCCGACGCTGTAGAGCTGTTTCAACAACAGCAGCCACTGCTTGCCGGGTTCCGGCCGGCCAATCAACGCGTTGAACAGCATCAACCCGGCGCGGCCGAAGCTGGCGCTGGTGTTGATGCCACTGCGCCCCAAGGACGCTAACGCTCTTAATAACATGAGCTTATTTACTCCCTAAGCCTAGCAGTTCGGTCTGATAATCCCTGGCCGGATAGCGGAACGGCACCGGCCCATCCGCTATACCATCCAGGAACTGGCGCACGCGCGCATCAGGATTGTTCTGCAATTGCTGCGTGGTGCCTTCGGCGATCACCCGGTGATCGGCCACGATGTAGGCGTAGTCGGCGATGCTCAGCACCTCCGGCACGTCGTGCGACACCACGATGCAGGTAATGCCCAGCGCATGGTTCAGCTCGTCGATCAGCTTGACCAACACCCCCATGGTGATCGGATCCTGGCCGACGAAGGGTTCGTCGAACATGATCATCTCCGGGTCCAGCGCGATCGCGCGCGCCAACGCCGCCCGGCGCGCCATGCCGCCGGAAAGCTCATTGGGCATCAGTTGGGCCGCGCCGCGCAGCCCCACCGCTTCCAGCTTCATCAGCACCGTGCTGCGCAACAAAGGCTCCGGCAGGTTGCTGTGCTCGCGCAGCGGGTAGGCCACGTTTTCGAATACGGTCAAATCGGTAAACAGCGCGCCCGACTGGAACAGCATGCTCATCTTTTTGCGCGCGTCGTATAACTGACGGCGGGACAACGCGGGAATGTTGTCGCCGTCGAACCAAATCTCCCCGCTGTCCGGCGCCAACTGGCCGCCGATCAGGCGCAGCAGCGTGGTTTTGCCGATGCCCGATGGCCCCATGATCGCCGTGACCTTACCGCGAGGCACCGTCAGGTTGATGTCTTCAAATATCCGTCGGTCGCCGCGCGAGAAGCTCATGTCGCGCACTTCGACCAAATTATCTGCCTTTTGGAGCATGTTAATGGACCCTTTACGACTCATCTTTTGCTGAATCTACCCGTGATGTTAAAGCAATGGGCGCAATCCGTCTCATCTTTACAAAAACTTACTGCCATTTCGCAACCAATGGTGCCATTGGTTTTACTTTTCCGCGCCACCCGGTCAAAATTGGCGCCATAACGAAAAAAAACGAAACTGTTCAACTATTAGCCGGGAAAAACCGTTGCTGCGGCTCAAACGCGCGCAACGGAGGGCAAGCAATACCGCCGCATTGACGGCTTTAACCAACGAACCGGGATAATACCCGACAAAGGACCCTGCATGTTTCTCGCGATAGCATTATTAATCGTTGGTTTATTTCTACTGGTGTATGGTGCAGACCGCTTAGTTTATGGTGCTGCCGTGATTTCCCGCTCGCTCGGCGTACCGCCGTTGATCATCGGCATGACCATCGTCGGCATCGGCACTTCGCTGCCGGAGCTGATCGTGTCCACCACCGCCGCGCTGAACGGGCAGATAGATATGGCCGTTGGCAACGTATTAGGGTCCAACATCACCAACATCTTATTGATCCTGGGGGTGGCGGCGCTGATTCACCCGCTGGCCGCGCGCTCCGAGATACTGCGTCGCGAACTGCCGCTGATGTTAGCGGTCACAGTATTGTGCGGTTTCGTGTTGATGGATGGCACCCTGAGCAGGCTGGACGGCGTGCTGCTGCTGGCCGCCGCCGCCGGCTTCATCCTGCTGATGCTGAAAATCGCCCGGCTGGCGCAGCGCGAGGGCAGCGACAGCCTGACCATGGAGCAGATAGCCGAACTGCCGCAGGACAGCAGCAACACCGTGGCGGTGCTGTGGCTGGTGCTGGCGTTTATCATTCTGCCGCTCTCTTCCAGAATGGTGGTCGATAACGCGACGGTGATTGCGCACTATTTCGGCCTGAGCGAACTGGTGGTCGGCTTGACCATTATCGCCATCGGCACCAGCCTGCCCGAACTGGCCACCTCCATCGCCGGAGCGCTGAAGGGCGAGGATGATATGGCGATTGGTAATATCATCGGCTCCAATATTTTCAACACGGTGATCGTGCTGGGCGTCCCCGCCCTGCTGTCGCCGGGTAGCGTGGACGCCGCCGCCTTCCAGCGCGATTACTGGGTGATGCTGGCGGCCAGCGTGCTGCTTAGCGTGCTGTGCATTGGCCGCAAACACCGCATCGGCCACCTGGCGGGCGCGCTGTTATTATGCGGCTTTATTGCGTATCTTGCGGTGCTGTTCTTTAACCCTTTCAGTACTTTCGGCTAAACCGACGGGAATGAGTATGTCGAACATTGAGTTGCAACCGGGCTTCGATTTTCAGCAGGCCGGCAAAGAAGTGCTTCAGATAGAGCGTGAAGGGCTGGCTCAGCTCGACAGCTACATCAACGCAGACTTCACCCGCGCCTGCGAAACGATCGCCGCCTGCGGCGGCAAAGTGGTGGTGATGGGCATGGGCAAATCCGGCCATATCGGCTGCAAGATCGCCGCGACCTTCGCCAGCACCGGCACCCCCTCATTCTTCGTTCACCCGGCGGAAGCCAGCCATGGCGATTTGGGCATGGTCACCCCGCAGGACATCGTGCTCGCCATCTCCAACTCCGGCGAGTCCAGCGAGATCCTGGCGCTGATCCCGGTATTGAAACGCCAACAGATCACCCTCATCTGTATGACCAATAATCCGGAAAGCTCGATGGGCAAGGCGGCGGATATCCACCTGTGCATCAAGGTGCCGCAGGAAGCCTGCCCGCTGGGGCTGGCGCCGACCACCAGCACCACCGCCACGCTGGTGATGGGCGATGCGCTGGCCGTCGCGCTGCTGAAAGCGCGCGGTTTCACGCCGGAAGATTTCGCGCTGTCGCATCCGGGCGGCGCACTCGGCCGCAAACTGCTGCTGCGGGTTAGCGATATCATGCACAGCGGCGACGAAATGCCCCACGTCAGCGCCGACGCTTCATTGCGCGACGCGCTGCTGGAAATCACCCGCAAAAATCTGGGCCTGACGGTTGTCTGCGACGATCTGATGAAAATCGCCGGCATCTTCACCGACGGCGACCTGCGCCGGGTCTTCGACATGGGTATCAACCTGCACGAGGCGAAGATCGCCGACGTCATGACGCCGGGCGGCGTGCGGGTGCGCCCCAACATCCTGGCGGTCGATGCATTGAACCTGATGCAACAACGCCACATCACCGCGCTGCTGGTTGCCGATGGCGACCAACTGCTGGGTGTGGTACATATGCATGACATGCTGCGCGCCGGCGTCGTTTAATTAAGGAATAGAACGGAATGGGTATGGTAGAAACCTGCTACGGGCCGGTAGAACAAGAGGTTATGGCGCGTGCCGGGAACATCCGCCTGTTGATTTGCGACGTTGACGGCGTGCTGTCGGACGGCCTGATCTTCATGGGCAACAACGGTGAAGAACTGAAGGCGTTCAACGTGCGCGACGGCTACGGCATCCGCTGCTTGAAAACCTCGGGCATCGAGGTGGCGATCATCACCGGTCGCTCCGCCAAGCTGCTGGAAGACCGCGCGCAGACGCTCGGTATCACCCATCTTTATCAGGGGCAGTCCGATAAGCTTTTGGCCTTCCGCGAACTGTTGGATAAACTGTCGTTAACGGCGGATCAGGTCGCCTATATCGGCGATGACCTGATCGACTGGCCGGTGATGGCGCAGGTCGGCCTGGCGGTCGCGGTGGCGGACGCACATCCGCTGTTGACGCCGCGCGCCCACTACGTCACCCGCATTGCCGGCGGCCGCGGTGCAGTGCGCGAACTGTGCGACATCATTCTTTTGGCTCAAAATAAGCTGGAGGACGCCAAAGGGCTGTCGATATGAGTAAAACCAAACTGTGGATCACCATCCTGTTGACGGTGATCGTTCTGGCGCTGATCGGCTGGAACATGACGGACTTCAGCGACGACACGGCCCCTGGCCCGGTCAACGATAAGGATCCGACCTACCAGAGCCAGCACACGGTCACCGTGGTGTACAACCCGGCCGGCAAGCTGAATTACAAACTGGTGGCGGAAGACGCGAAGTATTACACCGCCGGCGAACTGAGCTGGTTCACCCAGCCGGTAATGACGCTGTTCGATGAGAATGCGGTGGCCACCTGGTCAGTTCGCGCCGATCGCGCCAAACTGACTAAAGACCGGATGCTGTATCTGTATGGTCACGTCGAGGTAAACAGCCTGACCACCACCTCGCAGCTGGAAAAAATTAAGACGGACAACGCTCAGGTAAACCTGGTCACCCAGGACGTCACCTCCGATGACGAAGTCACGCTTTACGGGACCAATTTTACCTCTAACGGCATGAAAATGCGTGGGAACCTGCGGACCAAAACCGCTGAGCTGATTGATAAGGTTAAGACCAACTATGAAATTCAGAACCAAAAACCAACTCCGTAACCTGTTGCTCGGCAGCTTAGTTTTGGCCGCCAGCGCCCCCGCTCTGGCGCTGAAATCCGACTCCAGCCAGCCGGTGAGCATCGACTCGCTCAAACAGTCGTTGGACATGCAGAGCAACGTCAGCACCTTCACCGACAACGTGGTGATCAAACAGGGCACCATCGATATTCGCGCCGACAAGGTGGTGGTCACCCGCCCGGGCGGAGATCAGAATAAGACCTATATTGAAGCGTTCGGCAACCCGGTAACCTTCTACCAGATGCAGGACAGCGGCAAGCCGGTCAAAGGCCACGCGCAGAAAGTGCGTTACGACGTGGCGACCCAGCTGGTGACCCTGACGGGCAACGCCTATCTGGAGCAGCTCGACAGCAACGTGAAAGGCGATCGCATCACCTATCTGGTGCAACAGCAGCAAATGCAGGCGTTTAGCGACAAAGGCAAACGCGTGACAACGGTTCTGGTACCGTCGCAGTTGCAAGACAAAAACGAGCAAAAAAAGAGTAACTAATCACTTATGGCAACACTCATCGCAGAAAACCTGGCGAAAGCCTACAAGGGCCGTAAAGTTGTCGAAGACGTCAGCCTGAAAGTGAAATCCGGCGAGATCGTCGGCCTGCTCGGGCCGAACGGCGCCGGTAAAACCACCACCTTCTACATGGTGGTCGGCATCGTGCCACGCGACGCCGGGCGCATCGTGATCGACGAAGAAGACATCAGCCTGCTGCCACTGCACGCCCGCGCGCGCCGCGGCATCGGCTATCTGCCGCAGGAAGCGTCGATCTTCCGCCGCCTGAGCGTGTACGACAACCTGATGGCGGTGCTGGAGATCCGTCCCGATCTCACCAGCGAACAGCGCGAAGACCGCGCCAAAGAGCTGATGGAAGAGTTCCACATCTCCCATCTGCGCGACAGCCTCGGCCAGGCGCTGTCCGGTGGTGAACGCCGCCGCGTCGAAATCGCCCGCGCGCTGGCGGCCAACCCGAAATTCATTCTGCTGGACGAACCCTTCGCCGGGGTGGATCCGATTTCCGTTATCGACATCAAAAAAATCATCGAGCACCTGCGTGACAGCGGCCTGGGCGTGCTGATCACCGACCACAACGTGCGCGAGACGCTGGACGTATGTGAACGCGCCTACATCGTCAGCCAGGGCAAACTGATTGCCCACGGCACGCCGGATGCTATTCTGGCCGACGAGCAGGTAAAACGCGTTTATCTGGGCGAAGAGTTCCGCCTCTAAGCGCCGGCGCGCCCTGCGGGGCGACACCGTTAACGGAAGTAGACAGAAAACTATGAAGCAAGGTTTGCAACTCAGGCTCAGCCAACAGCTGGCCATGACTCCTCAGCTCCAGCAGGCGATCCGCCTGCTGCAGTTGTCCACGCTTGAGCTTCAGCAAGAGATCCAGCTGGCGCTGGAGAGCAATCCGCTGCTTGAACAGACCGATCTGCACGACGAAATCGACGCCAAAGAAACCCAGGAAACCGAGGGGCTCGATACCCGCGAGGCGCTGGAACAGAAAGACATGCCGGAAGAGCTGCCGCTGGACGCCACCTGGGATGAGATCTACACCGCCGGCACGCCGTCCGGCACCGGCACCGACTACAGCGACGACGAGCTGCCGGTCTATCAGGGCGAGACCACCCAAACGCTGCAGGATTACCTGATGTGGCAGGTAGATCTGACGCCGTTTTCCGATACCGACGCCGCCATCGCCACCTCCATCGTCGACGCGGTGGACGACACCGGCTATCTCACCGTGCCGCTGGAAGACATTCTGGAAAGCCTGGGCGACGAGAACGTGACCCTTGAAGAAGTCGAGGCGGTGTTGAAGCGCGTGCAGCGTTTCGATCCGATCGGCGTCGCCGCGCGCGATCTGCGCGATTGCCTGCTGGTGCAGCTCTCCCAATACGCCAAAGACACCCCTTATCTGGCCGAAGCGCGGCTGATCATCAGCGAGCATCTGGATCTGTTGGCCAACCACGACTTTCGCAGCCTGATGCGATCAACCCGGCTAAAAGAAGATACACTGAAAGAAGCGATGCTGCTGATTCAGTCGCTCGATCCGCGCCCGGGGCAGTCGATCAATACCGGCGAATCGGAATACGTGATCCCGGACGTGCTGGTGCGCAAGACGCAGAACACGTGGACGGTCGAGCTCAACGGCGACAGCGTGCCGCGTTTGAAGATCAATCAGCAGTACGCCGCGCTGGGCAACAGCGCCCGCAGCGAAGCCGACGGCCAGTTCATCCGCAGCAACCTGCAGGAAGCCAAGTGGTTGATTAAAAGCCTGGAAAGCCGCAACGAGACGCTGCTGAAGGTCACCCGCTGCATCGTCAGCCAACAGCAGGCGTTCTTCGAGCAAGGCGAAGAGTTTATGAAACCCATGGTGCTGGCGGATATCGCCCAGGCCGTGGAGATGCATGAATCGACGATCTCGCGCGTCACCACGCAGAAGTTTTTGCACAGCCCGCGCGGCATCTTCGAATTGAAATATTTCTTCTCCAGCCACGTGAATACCGACAGCGGCGGCGAAGCCTCCTCGACGGCGATCCGCGCGTTGGTGAAGAAATTGATTGCGGCGGAAAACCCCGCCAAACCACTCAGCGACAGCAAGCTGGCCACCTTGCTCTCCGATCAGGGGATCATCGTGGCGCGGCGCACCGTCGCCAAGTACCGAGAGTCTTTGTCCATCCCGCCGTCGAACCAGCGTAAACAGTTGGTTTGACCTCTATTGAGAAGGAAGACACTATGCAGCTCAACATTACCGGACACCACATCGAAATCACCGATCCGTTGCGCGAGTTCGTGAACAACAAGTTCGCCAAACTCGAACAGTATTTTGATCGCATCAATCAGGTGTATGTTGTATTAAGTGTGGAAAAAGTGCAGCAAATTGCGGAAGCAACGGTGCACGTGAATGGAGGCGAGTTGCACGCCACCTCGGAAGACGAGAATATGTATGCCGCAATTGATACGCTGATCGACAAATTGGCACGTCAATTGAACAAACATAAAGACAAATTGAAGCAACACTGACACCCTAACCCATTCCATGAGGTTGCATCTGTCGCAGCCTCGCCCTTCGGCGCGTGACCCGCATGGGTGACGCGCCGAACGGTAATCAGGGTTAAAACCGACGAAAAACCGCCTTGCCGGGTGCGCCCGGCGGCGCGGTTTTAAGTGAAGATGAGATGAACAACGAATATATGCAATTAAGCTCGGTGTTAAACATCGAGTGCACCAAAAGCTCGGTACACTGCACCAGCAAGAAGCGGGCTTTGGAAATTATCAGCGAACTGGCCGCCAAACAGCTCAATCTGCCTTCGCAGGTGGTGTTTGACGCGGTTCTCACCCGGGAACGCATGGGCAGCACCGGTATCGGCAACGGTATCGCCATTCCCCACGGCAAACTGGAAGAGGACACACTGCGGGCCGTTGGCGTGTTTATCCGTCTCGACCAACCCATCGCTTTCGACGCTATCGACAACCAGCCGGTCGACCTGCTGTTCGCGCTGCTGGTGCCTGCCGATCAGTGCAAAACCCATTTGCATACCCTGTCGCTGGTCGCCAAACGCCTGGCCGACAAAACCGTATGCCGCCGCCTGCGCGCCGCGCAGAGCGACGAAGAGCTTTACCAAATCATCACCGAGTGATGCCCGGCCGGCGTGACTTCCAGCCCGGATAACGATACTGTTTCACGATGATGGATCCGGCTGCGGCCGGAATAACAAAGTTTCCACCGGTGGCGATGAACGCCGCCGCGATGCCAGGGGAGTTGCCACATGGTGCTGATGATTGTCAGCGGCCGTTCCGGTTCCGGAAAATCCGTCGCCTTGCGGGCGCTGGAAGACATGGGTTTTTACTGCGTTGACAACCTGCCGGTGGTGCTGCTGCCGCAGCTCGCCAACACGCTGGCGGAACGCAATATCTCCGCGGCGGTCAGCATCGACGTGCGCAACATGCCGGAATCGCCGGAAGTGTTCGAATACGCGATGACTCAGCTGCCGGACAGCTTCTCGCCGCAGCTACTGTTCCTCGACGCCGATCGCAATACGCTGATCCGCCGTTACAGCGACACCCGCCGCCTGCACCCGCTCTCCAGCAAAAACCTGTCGCTGGAAAGCGCCATCGACGAAGAGAGCGATCTGCTCGAACCGCTGCGCTCGCGGGCTGACCTGATTATCGACACCTCGGAAATGTCGGTGCACGAGCTGGCCGAAATGCTGCGCACCCGCCTGCTGGGCAAGCGCGAGCGCGAACTGACCATGGTGTTCGAATCCTTCGGCTTCAAGCACGGCATCCCGATCGATGCCGACTACGTGTTCGACGTGCGCTTCCTGCCGAACCCGCACTGGGATCCAAAGCTGCGGCCGATGACCGGTCTGGACAAGCCGGTCGCGTCGTTCCTCGATCGCCATACCGAAGTGCACAACTTCATCTACCAGACCCGCAGCTACCTGGAGCAATGGCTGCCGATGCTGGAAACCAACAACCGCAGCTACCTGACGGTCGCCATCGGCTGTACCGGCGGTAAACACCGCTCGGTGTACGTGGCGGAACAGCTGGCCGATTACTTCCGCTCGCGCGGCAAGAACGTGCAGTCGCGCCATCGCACGCTGGAAAAGCGCAAACAATGACGGTCAAACAAACGGTTGAAATCAAAAACAAGCTGGGCATGCACGCGCGCCCGGCGATGAAACTGTTCGAGCTGGTGCAAAGCTTCGACGCCGAAGTGATGCTGCGCAACGAAAGCGGCACCGAAGCCGAAGCCAGCAGCGTCATCGCGCTGCTGATGCTGGATTCCGCCCAGGGCCGACATATCGAAGTCGAAGCGACCGGCCCCGACGAAGTCAACGCGCTGGCGGCAGTGGTCGAGCTGTTCAACTCCGGGTTTGATGAAGATTAGCCGCTGAGGGCGCGCCTTTGCGCCCAATCCCCCATATCCTCTCCCCCTCAACTCCGGCTCAGGCAGTCCAGCGCCACCGCTTTAAAGCTGTCGAAGCTGTCGCTGCCCAGCAGGCGGCTCATTGAGCGTTCACGCACGAAGGTGACGAACAGCTCGTAGATCGCCATCGCCTCTTCATAGTCGCTCTTGCTGATCGCCAGCAGGAAAATCACGTGCGCGACCTCGCCTTCTCCCCAGGCGACGCCCTGCGGCGCCAGCAGCGTCACCACCACAGTCTTTTTGGCCAGCAGCCCCAGCGAGTGCGGCAGCGCGATGCCCTCGCCCAGCAGCGTGGAAACGATCGCCTCGCGTTCGACCACCGACGGATAAAAGTCCGCGCCGACATACCCTTCCCGCTCCAGCTGGCCGCACACCCGGCTGAACAGCTCCGCCTGCGTCAGCGGCTCGTTGAGCACCATGAAATGCTCGGCGTCGAAGAACTTCTCCAGCATGTACGGTCTGGTGCGATCCACCAGCACCAGCTTGCCCAGTTGCTCCAGCTGGTAATCGGTCGGGAACGGCGACATCACCACCACCGGCTTGTTCTTTTCGCCGATGCGGGCGTTGGAAATCACGAAGTCTTCGTCGATATGCGCAAGCATCTCGTAATCGCGCAGCGAGATGATGCGCGTCATCACCAACTGCGGATACTTGCGCGCAATCTGCGCCTGGATCATGCGCACCGTCGAGTTGCCGGTATCGCACACCAGCATCACCTGCGGGTGGCGTTCATAACCGATGTTGTAATGCCGCTCCAGCCCCACGCCGATGTGCAGCACCAGATAGCCGATTTCGTTCTCGCTCAGGGTATAGGGGGTGTATTTGCCCCAGCTGGAGACCGCCGCCAGGGTCACGTCGTAAGCCATCGGATAGTGCTGCTTGATGTTGGCCAGCAGCGGATTGGGGATATTGATCTGGTATTTCACCCGCGTAATCATGGTCTTGATATGGGTGAGCAGATCGGCCCGCAGCTGCTCGTCGCCCTGCAGGTTGTAGTTATAGTGTGCGTTGATGTAGGACAGGATGTAGTCCACCAGCGCTTCTTCATCGTCGGCGTTGATCTCGGTCGGCTGCACGTCCTGCACGCGCCGCGCGGCAATATTGACCCGCAGATAGGCCTCTTCGGCCATCGAGATCTCTTTGCCGGAGGCCGAACGCAGCTCCGTCGCCAGGCGGGTCGACACCTGACGTACCGCGTCGTCGCCGTCTTCCACCTCGAAGTCCGGCAGCGGATAGCCGTCGTTGATGCGCCGCAGCGCCACCGCGCAGTAGAAGATCAGGTACTGCTCGCCCTCGTCGGTCAGGCGAATGGCATATTGCGACAGCAGCGGGTGCAGCAATCCGGCGAATGCCGCTACCTGCGGCTGAAGCAGGATCTCGTTGTTGAGCAGCGGGTTCTCGGCGTCGGCCAGCTGCAGCTGGAACAGCAAATCGGTGAGGCAGGCGCGGATCGCCATCTCCGCGCCGAACAGCTTCATGCCGTAGCGCGGCTTGGTTTCGATCGTCAATTGATAGTGCGCCAGGCGCTCTCTCACCTCAGCCATGTCGTTTTGCAACGTACCGCGACTGACGAACCACTCGTCGGCCAGATCTTCCAGTTTGAGGGAGAAGGCTGAGGTCAAAAAACGCACCAGCAGATAATGCACTCGCTCCTGCGCGCTGCGCGGGGTGGCGTGCTTGCGGCGCTCCTGATGCTGCAGGGCGCTGAACAACGCGGCGTTATCGACCTGCAGGCGATAGCCGGCCCCGCGGTTATGCACGAAACGCGCGCCGTATTTGTCCAGAATCTCGTTCAGCGCAGTGATGTCCGCCCGCACCGTGCGGGTGGACACGGCGAAACGCTTCGCCAGCTCATCCTGCGGCAAAGTCTCGGTTTGCAAAGCATCGAACAAGTAAGCCAAACGCGGGTAAGGAAATCGCACCATTCTGTGTCCGTCAATCAGGCAACCCGCCCGGTGAACCGGGCGGGCCACGGGTTACTTCGGCGGCGGCAGGAACGCCATTTGCGAGGGGCTGCCGATCGGCAGATAGCCGTCCACAAAGCTGAGTTTGCCGTCCGTCGGGTTTACGCTGAAGCGGGTGACGTTATCGCTGCGCTGGTTCAACGCATACAGATAGCGGCCATCCGGGCTCAGCGCCAGCGAACGCGGGTAATCGCCACGCGTCCAGGTTTCCGCCACCGGCCTCAACTCACCGCCGGCGCCCACGCTGAACTGGGCAATACTGTTATGCAGCCGGTTAGCGACGTACAACGTGTCGCCGTTCTTGCTGAGCGCCAGCCCCGCAGCGAAGCTGGTCCCCTGATAGTCGGCGGGCAGCGCGGAAACCGCATGCAGTTGTTTCAGAGTACCTTTTTGGCGATCAAAACGGTAGCTGGTCAACGTCGAGGCCTCTTCGTTCACCAGCAGCACGGTTTCGCCGTCCGGATGGAACACAAAGTGACGCGGCCCCGCGCCGGCGGAAGAGGCGGCGATCCACGGCGGATCGTTCGGCGTCAGCCGGCCGCTCACGGCGTCAAAGCGCCATTGGTAGATGCGATCCAACCCCAGATCGGTGGAGAACACGAACTTGCCGCTCGGATCGCTGGCGATCATATGGGCATGCGGGCCGTTGTGATCGCTGATGGCGAAGCTGCCGTTCACCGCCGCCGCCGGTTTGGCCGCGCCCGCCGGGCCCTGCTGTTGCTGCACCGAGCTGGCGGCGCCCAGGCTGCCGTCCGCTTCGATCGGGAAAGCCGCCACGCTGCCGCTGACGTAGTTCGCCACCAGCAGATGGCGCCCGTCCGGCGTCGATGAGAGATACACCGGCCCCGCCCCCTGCGAATCCACCTGGTTGAGCTGCGTCAGGCCGCCGTCGGCCGGATTGACCCGGTAAGCGGTGATGCCGCCGTGTTTGCCGCCGTTGAAATCGGCCACTTCGCTGGCGACATACAGCGTCTTGCCATCGACGCCCAGCGTCAACTGCGCCGGATTCGGCACTTTGCTGACCAGCGTAGTGTGGCTCAGCGCGCCGCTGGCCGGATCGACCTGCACCCGGTAAACGCCTTCGCCGTTGGGATTGTAGGTGCCGATATAGGCGAAATGAGATGACGTGGAATTCATTGCATCCTCAGCATGCAGCGCCGGGCCGGTCACGGCCAGCAGCGCCAGGAACAACGCGGTGCGTCGGGTTGGAACCTGCCAGTTTCGCATAGTAATCCTCAGTATATATCCGTCATCTTTCAAGCCGCAGCGTTGTTGGCTACGCAGTTACTCGGCCCATCCATGGGCCTCACCCCTTCGGGGCCGCTGCAAGCAGCGTTTAAATCTGCTCCCGGCAGATTTTTCACCCCAGTCACTTACTTAAGTAAGCTCCTGGGGCTCCTACGCTTGCCGCCTAGCTGCAACTTGAAAGCTATAGACTATAGGTAACGGCGGCGCGGCATGCCGCGCCACGGGAAAACCTTCGCCTCCCAGCGTTATCCCGTCATACTTGAAGTTGCTTCTGTGTTGGCTGCAAGCACTCCCCCAGTCACTTACTTAAGTAAGCTCCTGGGGACTCATGCTCTTGCCGCCGGGAAGCAACTCCAATTATTTAGGGCATACCTCATCCCATTGCGCGTTCAGCCCACCAGCTTTTTGGTCATCGCCAGCAGGGTTTTCACGTCCTGCGGACGCGTGTCGCCGCTGGCGGCGTCAATGATCGAGCTGTAGATATGCGGGATCACGCGTTTCACGCCGGCCGCCAGGGCGATCTCGACGATCGGCTCGTAGTTCTCCAGATCGATGCCGCCGGTCGGCTCCAGCATAAAGTCATGCTCGGCGCAGGCCTTGGCTACGTACTGGTATTCGTCCTTGCACTTCAGACCGCCCATCGGGAAATACTTGATGGAGCTGCCGCCCATGTCCTTCAACAAGGCGATGGCGGTTTCCACCGGCACGATGCCGTCCGGCGCTGCGGCGCTCAATGGGCCGGTAGAGATCTTCACCCAGCCGACGCGCCCGGTTGGCGACACCAGGCCGTTGACCACGCTGTCGTTCTGGCCCAGCAGCGCGCGGCTGGCGCCGACGCCGGTAAACACCTGGTTAACGTGCTGCGGCTGCACCTGCTGAGCGATCAGGCTGACCATCGCCGACTGCTTCGGATCGCCGGCGCCCAGGCCGACCGAGAGCGCGTTTTCAATCAGGCGCGCATAGCGCAGCATATCGGTCACCGCGCTGTCGACGTCCGGGTAGTTCTTGGAGAGCACGCCCACCAGCACATGGCCTTCCGCCGCGGCGTAGATGTCCTGCGCGTTGGCTTTGGAGCCGGCCAGCACGTTCAGGCAGACGCGGTCGCGATAGTAGTTAGGCTGTAGCTTCATGCTTGTTTCTCCGTAAACAGGTTTTTGATACAGCTAAAAACGGTCATCAGCTGTTGCTCGTCGACGCTGCGCACGTCGACCTCAATCTTGCCCTCGTTGGCCTTGTAGCCGCGGAAGTAGATGGCGATGTCGCCGGTTTTCAGCGCCTGGACGATGTCATAGGTCGACCGCCCCAGCACCGCCTCGTCGAAGGCGATCTCGGCGCGGGCGATATCACGGCCGGCGCTGTCCCAGACGGTCTTGGCGCTGACGCCGGTCAGGGTGTTGAGGCTGTCGAGGAACGGCGTCATCCGCTCCACCATCTGTTGCCCGGTGGTTTTCTCAAGCGTCAGATAGCTTTCAATCGCCTGCGTCAGGCCGAGGATGCCCTCTTTGCCGACCTTCATCGCCCGACCGATACCGCCGGACTGCAGCTTCACCCACTCGACGTACTGTTTCTTGCCGATAACCAGGCCGCTGGTCGGCCCTTCGATGGCTTTGGCGCCGCTGTAGATCACCAGATCGGCCCCCATCTGGTAGTAACACATCAGATCTTCTTCTGCCGCGGCGTCGACGATCAGCGGCAGGTTATGCTTGCGCGCCACCACTGCCGCCTGTTCGACGGACAAAATGCTTTTCTGCACGCAGTGGTGCGATTTGACGTACAGGATCGCCGCCGTCTGCGGCGTGATGCAGGCTTCAATCTGCTCCGGCGAACATTCGTTGGCGTAGCCCGCCTCCACCACTTTGCCGCCGCCCAGCGCCACCATGGTGTCCACCGGTGCGCCGAAGTTGACGTTGTGCCCGCGCGGCAACACGATCTCGCGCGGCACGGCGATCGGCGCCGAGTGCAGGTTCACCAGCAGATTGGCGTTATCTTTGACGATCACTGCCGCCACCGACTGGGCAATGCCCGCCGAGGCGCAGGAAACGATCACCGCGTCCTCCACGTTGAGCAGGTCGGCGATATAGGCGCCGGTCTTGTTGACCAGATCCTTGATTTCGAAATAGTGATTCAGACCGTAGTCAACGGCGTCGATCACGTCCTGGCGCGGCGTGGAAACGCCGAGAATAGTCATGCGGCCGGAGGTGTTGATCACCTGCTTCAAACCGTATTTTTCATAAATCGAAGACATGGGCTGCCTCCCCTTGTTCGGTTAATAGGATTTCCCCGGCCACCACCGCGGCCAGCGGCACCAACAGCTGTTCGCCCTCGGCGGTTTGCCCTTCGGCGTCGGCAAACACCTGCGGTTCGCGGCGCAGTTCAAACAGCGTGAAATCGGCGTCATAGCCCGGCTCCAGCCGCCCTTTGCCGCTGAGTTGCAGCGCCGACGCGGCGTTCTCCGTGACGCAGGTGATCACCTGCGGCAGCGTCAGGCCGACGCTGAAGAATTTGGACATCACCGTCGCCAGGCTGTGCACCGGCCCGTTCATGCGGTTGCGGCAGTAAATATCGGAGCTGATGGTATGCGGCAAAATACCCAGCGTGATCGCCTGGCGCGCCACCTCGAAGCTGAAGCTGGCGGTGCCGTGCCCCACGTCGAGCAACACGCCGCGCCGCAGCGCGCGCTGGATCGACTCGCGCAGCGTCCCCGCCGGCGTCAGAATGCGGTTCGGTTTGCCGTTGTAGCAGTGGGTGATGATGTCGCCACGGGTCAACAGATCGGCGATCTCGTCCAGATTCGGCGGGTTGTTGCCGATATGCACCATCAGCGGCAGCTGGCGGTTTTCTCGTTGGATCTCTTTGGCCAACACCAGCGGCCGGGTGCCGTTCTTGCCCACTACGCTGCTGCTCATGCGCGCCTTGATGCCGATGATGAAGCCGGGATGGTTGGCGATGGCCTGGCCGGCCTCGCGCTTGTCGATGTCAGTCAACTCCGCCAGCTCGTTCTGCCGCAGCAGGCCAATGCGCGAGATGTTGAGGAAGGCGAACACGTTGGTTTTGGCGCTGCGCGTCAGCTGATAAAAGGCGTCGATATCGTCGGCGCCGGTGCTGCCGGCATCGACCACGCTGGTGACGCCGCTGGCGACACCGACCCGATCCGGCTCGTCATGGTAAATCGGCGATTCGGGATAGCAGTGCACGTGCGCATCGATCCAACCGGCGCTCAGGCGGCAGTTGCCCGCCAGATCCAGTTGGCGAACGGCGCTGACGTCCGCCGCCAACCGCCCCACCGAGGCTATTTTGCCGTCTTTCACCGCCAGATCGATCAGCGTGTCGTCCGCCAGTCTGGCGCCTCTGATTACTAAGTCATACATACCGCATTGCTCCTGTTAGCCCGGGCGCCACCGCAGCATCGGGCGGCGCCTGGCGCAGGCCTCTTAAGAAATGGCTACCGGGAAGATCGCCCCCAGGATCATCGCGCCGAGGATCGCTCCGCCGGTGATCGGTTTACCCCAGATATAGAACAGCAGCGCGCCGAGCAGCGAACCGATGCCGATCGGGATCGAGGCGGTCATCGCCGACAGGATGATCAACGGTCCGAGGAAGCGGCCCGACGAGTTGCCCGCCCCCATCATCACGTCCGCCCCGTAGGTGGAGTTGCTCTGATTGATGGTGAATTTGCGCGCCAGGATGATCACGTAACCGATCGCCAGGCCGATGATCAGGCCGGTGGCCAGCGAAGCGGCGAAGTTGGCGACCGGGAACACGATGCCGGCCCCCAAAAGCAGCGCCGGTACGCCCAGCCCGACGCCGGTCTGGATCGCGCCACCGATGTCCAGGATGCCCACCAGCGAGCCTTCGATGATGCGCGCGAACAGGAAGCTGGCGCCGAACGCCGCCACCGCGCCGTACACGCCGGTATCCATCCCCGCTCGCAGCATGGAAACGAAGGCCACTTCGTTAAAGGCGCCGATGCCGTACAGGTAGTACATGTGCGTCCCGGCGAACACGCCGGAGGACAGCAGACCAACAAAAATCGGGAATGACCAGTCGGCGTACCAGAAGCCTTTTTGGGTTTGCTCTTCCATCATCCCGCTCCTTATTTACCGCTCAGGGTATTGTGAATGGCGTCCAGCCAGCCCGGCACGCCGAGACTGAAGGACTCGAGAACTTTCATGTCGAAGCCGCGGAAGAAGCCGCTCAGCACGAACAGCAGCACGATCACCGCCATCATGATCTTGGTGATCTTGTTCCAGCCGCTCTCTTCCACGCCTTTGCCGATCAGAATACCCAGCACCAGGCCCGGTACGGCGTTGCCCATGATCAGCTGCGCCAGGCCGCCGAAAATGGTGCCCCAGAAACCGGAACGGCGCCCGGCGTCGATCGCCGCCAGCCAGAAGATCACCGGCATCACGGTGTTCACCAGCAAGTTGGCCGCCGGCACCAGCACCTTGATCGCGGTGACCTGCAGCGCGGCAGGCACGGCGGAAGCGGTGGTATTGAGGAACGCCACCACCAGCATGCCGATGATGCCGCAGGCAATAGCCATTTTTTTCGGATCGTGCAGCGTTTGCGCCAGATTGCGGTTCTTGACCATCAGGGCCGCCGCGCCCCAGTGCGGGATGATGCGGTGGTCGACGTCCTGCGTGAAGGAACCCGCCGCCACGGAAGATGCCCAGGCGTTGAAGAAGAAGCCCAGACCGAATGAGAAGTGGGAAGCCGGATCGCCCTCGCAGGAATTCAGCTCGCCCAAGGTACGAAATGCCCCCATGCCCTGTGTTGTCGGTGCGTGGAACATGCGTGCGGCGCCGGCCCCTACGCCGACCCCCACCAGCCCACCGATAATAATCGATTTAAATAAGATGATTAAAAACATCAGTATACCCTTTCATTTATGCTAACGTTTTTATTTCGTGACGAAGACAACCTTCTCGGTATTGATAATGGTTACGTTCACGGTTATTTCCAGAGAAACGGCATAGCGCTTTCTTTCACGCGGTAAAAAGAAGAAAAGAAATTTCTCTTTAGTTATTTTCTCTTCCGCTTTCACCACGCTGACGTCCTGCGGCTCGATACGCAGCAGAATATTGTTGGTGGACTTTAATACCGCGCCCTGCACATTAGCCAAGGCGGAAGCAAAAGCTTTCGCTTTGCTGTCGCCTTTACCCTCCACCTTTACCGATGTGGTATATTGCTCTTTCATTATGGATTGCCATGTTTTTTGACGTAGGCTTCCACCAGTTTCTGGCCCAGCTCTTCTTTATCCATAAAGCCGAAGCCCAGCACGTTGCAGCCTTCGTTAATTGCCGTCACGCCCTCTTCCACCGAACGCATGCCGTATTTGGCCTTGTAGCCGTGTTTGGTTTGCGCGGTAATCGCGCCGGCGCCGCCGCTGCCGCAAAAAGAGATGCCCAGCTGCGCGTTTTCCGCTTTCATGACGTCGCCCAGCTTCATGTCCGCCGCAACGCCGGGGATGACCACCGCTTTTCCGCCTGCATTTTCAACGCCTTGTCCGACTTTTTGCCCTTTACCCAGACGATCGCCGATCACTACGGTAATTTGACCCATGGTATATTCTCCTGATTGAAATCGATGCGTTAACCGCTATGCGTTATTATCTTTCGCCACTTCGAAGTGCACTGACAGCAAATAGGCTTCTTCGATAGGCAATGTGCCAAACTGATTCACCACGCGCTCCGCCATTTGCATGGATTCGGCGGAGATTTCGTCGAACAACGATTTATCCACCTCCGGCAACGGCTCACCGGTTATTGAACGCAGCACCATGGCGCGAATATGCGATTCCAGCATCTGTTGCTGCACCGCATTGGTATAAATATTTTCAGCATTCAGCATCGCGGTAATATCCGCCAACACCCGAGCGGTGATCGCTCCGGCTTCGCTGACATCGGATTGTTCAATTTCTTTTATCGAAGCAGATCCATCATTCACTTTTCAGTACCCCTAGATCCCACATTAATCAGTAAGCCGTAAAGCGCATCACCTGAATAACCCGCTTTCTGTGATGTCTTTACCCTACCCCCGGTAGGATTTTCTGTGTAGACCGGTTTTTTCCAGTTCGAAGTGGAAATCGAATGACGTACGGGGATCCATTTCGCAAAACGGCGCTGCGGTGAAAAAGCCAATGAGATAACAAATAGATAACCGGACTAACCGTTTTTTTTGCCACGATTGACGATAAAAGCCTTCGTGATCGGGATCTCTTTCTTTTCTCGTCCCAACCGCCTACTATCAATGGGACAAATCGACATTACCCACACCCCCGCTCCTCTGGCGCGGGGGTGTTGCTTTGTGTTGTTTTTCCGAATTTATGGGTGCACAGACTGGCACCCTTTGATTTGACTGGAGAGTGGAATGACCAAACCCATCATTACTATTAATGAGCTGGATGCGGAACGCCTGGATGCGCTATTGGAACAACCGGCCTTTGCCAACACCGACGTCGCCGCCGCGCTGAACGACGAGTTGGATCGCGCGGAAATCCTGCCGCCGGAGAAAATGCCGGCCAACGTGGTGACCATGAACAGCCGCGTGCGTTTTCGCGATCTGCACACCGATGAAGAGCACGTGCGCACGCTGGTTTACCCGGCATCGCTGAAAGACAGCCACGATCAGCTGTCGGTGATGGCGCCGCTGGGCGCAGCGCTGCTCGGCATGCACGTCGGCAAGCAGATCTCCTGGCAATTGCCGAACGGTGAAGAAGCGCGGATTGAAGTGCTGGAATTGCTGTACCAGCCGGAAGCGGCGGGCGAATACCACCGTTAAGCGGTTCTCAGGGCGGCATCCGGCCGCCCTTTCTGTCTCAGACGCAGATAGCGATCAGCACGGCGATCAGCAGCAGCACGTAGATTTTGGCATGCAGCGCATCGCTCACCTTAGGCAAACAGCGCCGGGCAAACACGATCCCCGCAATCCCCGCGACCACCAGCAACCCCAGAATGTTCAGATTGACGTAGCCCAGATACTGCGGCCCGCTCATCTCGCGCCACCCCAACACGATATACATCAGCGCCCCGATCACCGCCACCGGGATCGACAGCGGGTTGGCGGCGCTGACGCAATATTTCATGTCATAGCCATGACGACGCAGCAGCGGCACGGTCATCACGCTGCCGCCCACCCCCAGCAGGGTCGCGATGCCGCCGATCAGCGGCCCGCCGCCCCACAGCGTAACGGGGGACAATTCGGCGCGCGCCGGTTTGACCAGGAAACCCCGGCGGAACAGACAGTCGGCGATGGTCACTGCCATATAGACCACAAACAGCCCGCGGATCACGCCGTCCGCCAGCAGCGAAGAGGCGAACGCGCCCAGCGCCGCGCCGATGCCGATGAAAAAGATCAGCGGCACGATGGTTTCGCGCAGCAGGTTGCCGCTGCGCCAGTTGGTCAGCGTGGCGTAACTCGCGTTGAGGATCATCACCGCCGTCGAGGTCGCCACCGCGATATGCATCGCCTGGCCGGGCTGCTCGCCCGACGCGGAGATCAAGTGATAGACGAAAGGCACCACCACAAAGCCGCCGCCGAAGCCGAACAGAATGGTGGTGATGCCGGTCAGAAAACCGGCACCCAGTACAATCAAGGTTTCAATCATGGCCGTGCGCCCGCACGAAGTCGTCGAACCCGGCGCAGAACTGCCCCGCCAGCGGGTGGAAGCGATCGCCGACGAACAGCGCCAGATACTGCTCGCGCACGGCGTCATGGTCCACCAGCTCAATGCCCGCCTGTTCTGCCTGCGCCAGCGTCTGCGCGTCCGGGAAGCCCCAGTAGCGCGAATCGCCCTGCTTTTCCGCCGCTATCGCTTCGCTGCGCTCCGCCCGCATCAGCTGACGCGCCAGGAAGGTGCCGCTTTGCACGCCCAACAGCATCATGTTTTCCAGGAACGACAGATCGTGACGCAGCTCGGCGGGCAGGCGGGCGAGCACTGGGCCGGCGTCCCAGTGCTCATCCATTTCATGCAGCGTTACCGCACAGTCTCTGTCACCGTTCATCATCGCGCGGAACAACGTCATCACCCCGCGATAGCGCGGCAAATCCCCCGGATGCAGGTTCCACAGCAGCTTGCCGCGTCGGCTGAAGGCGCGCACATAGTCGGCGGAAAATTTCTGATAACAGCGCAGGGAGATCACCCCATCCATATGCCCCAGGCTGCTGATAAACGCAGCGTCATTGATGTCGAGAACGCGATGCGCTTTGACCCCGGCGGCGGCCAGGAACAGGGCCGGCGGCTGATAGACGCCCGCGCAGGCGGCGGCGTTGCGGCCCACGAACGGAAACACGAAATCGTTCAGCACTTCGCGCTCATACAGCCCCAGGCGGCGAACCGCCGGCTCCTGCGTGTGCCCGGCGCTTTTCGCCAAGGGGAAATACACCGTAAAGGCACACTCACCTTTCAGGGCGGCGATCAGATCCTGGCACACCAGCCAGGAGAAAATGTCGTTGCCGACAAAGAGCGCTACGTTTTTCATACTTCAGCCTTCTTTGCGTTGAAAATAGGGTTGTTAAACACGATCTTGCTGATATCCCGCGTGATGGACTCCATCGCCGAGGTGTAAAACAGGTCGCCCTTGGCGGGCGCGCCGAGCGAGTAGAGGTGCTGTTCACGGCCGCGTCGGTCGGCGATTTTCAGCGTGTGCGGGTTGCACTTCACGCCGCCGAACAGGTTCTCCTGCACCAGTCCGTCTTGCAGCAGTTGATGGCTCAGGCGGTTGGGCGGCAGTTGATAAGAAGGCGTGGTGCAGTTGAACAGATACTGCGCGTGCACCCGCGTCTCATGGCAACGAAGGATAAACCCGTCCGTCCCCTTACTGATATCCGCCAGGCCGCCGCAGGCGCGCAAGCGCTGGCTCTCCAGCGCCGCCACGATCTTGTGGGCGTTCTTGATCGGCATGGCGTGCCGATTGCGCATCCAGGAGGAGTTGTAAAAACGCATGAAAACCTGCCGGTTGTTGGCATCCATCTTGACCCAGGCGGCGCACACCGCCGGGTGGATCGCCGCCAGATAGCTGCAAATATGCTCCCGGGCAAAACGCGCGCGATCGAGGCTGTCCGCCAGATCGCGGTAGCAATCGCGTCTTTCCCCCAGCGCTGAGAACACCGTCAGCCGCTCCGGCCCTGGATAGTGGCGCGCCAGCGCAGCATTGATCGCATGCACCAGCTGTTGCGCGTCAATAAAATCGCTGCCGGCGACAAAGCGCCGCAGCGCCTCAACAAACGCCTCCGGCGGCGGACGCATCAGCGCCGGCTGCACGCTGGGGAACAGGCCCGAGCGCGACAGGGCGCAGATGTCGGTCGCCCCCAGGCGTTCCATCAGCTCAACGATGGCATCAATCGCCGTCAGGCTGCAGCCGATCACGCCGATGGTCGAGTATGGGTTGATCGGCGGCAGATCCTGGTGGGCCTGATAAGCGATCACGCCATCCACCGGATAGAGACATTCCGGCGGGTTGTGCCCCGAACACAGCACCAGCGCATTCATCTGTTCGGCGCCGCCACAGGTGGTGGTCAGCCGGTAGCCGGCTTCTAGCGGCGCGATGGCATTCACTTCGGCGGTCACGAAATTCAGCGCTACGTTACTGTCCGCCGCCATATAAATCGTCATGTCGCGAATAAAATCGAGATATTCCCGATACAGCCAGCGCGGCGGATAACGATCCTGGCAAAACTGCGGGAAATGCATGGCGATCCAATCAACGAAGTGCGTATCGTCGAAAATATCCGCCGACATGTTTTCCGGCGTCATATTTAATATATGACTGTCAAAATCGCTGCTGTATGCCATACCGCCCTTGAAGCCCTGTTTGTCGAACACCGTCAGGGAAAGCGGCCTTTTGCAATGATTAACCGACTTATTTTTTATAAAGTTATACGCAAAAGCGATCCCGGCGGCTCCGCCGCCAACCACACCGAACTTATACATGAAATATCACCTTATAGTCATTGAACTGCGCTAAGAACTATTGCTTCAGGTGTTAGAATAAAAAGACGCTTTATTCCTTATTAACTTCTTGTATTGCGAGAACGAAAACCTTCGTCCCATCCTGGTGTGAAAACTCGCACGGGCTTCATGACCGATAAAATAGCGGTGCCCCGAACAAGCATTATTTTTCTGCCCCGATAGTAGGGCGGCGGCCGTTGGCTTGCTTTATATGAAAGGCCAACTATCATTGCGTTTCGGCCAATCTGCCCGCCAAAGGGAACACATGCGCAACGTCCGCATTGATGACATCGACCACGTAACGCGCGCGGTGATCGCCATCGGCACCGATTATCCACCGGGCCACCTGCTGCCGATGCACAGCCACCGGCGCGCGCAGTTGCTGTACGGCGCCACCGGCGTCATGCACGTTTTCACCCAGCAAGGCAATTGGGTCGTCCCGCCGCAGCATGCGGTCTGGCTGCCGCCGCAGATGCCACACGCGGTGAGAATGGTCGGCGTCACCACCCGCAGCCTGTACCTCGAACCCGGCGCGTTGCCCGCCGAACGGCCGCAGGTATGCCAGGTGGTCAGCGTCACGCCGCTGATGCGCCAGCTGTTGATGGCGGCGGTGGATATGCCGCTGGAGTATGAACAAGAGGGGCGCGACGGAGCGCTGGCAACGCTGCTGCTGCATGAGCTGGCCCGGTTGCAACCCTTGCCGTTGCACATCCCGCTGCCCGCCGATCATCGGCTGGGCGAACTGTGCCACGCCTTTTTGCAGCACCCCGACGCCCATGATTCCGCGCAGCGATGGGCCCCTCGGCTGTACATGAGCATTCGCACCTTCAGCCGCTTCTTTCGCGCGCAGACCGGCCTGCCGTTTTCACAATGGCGCCAGCGCGCCTGCGTGGTGCTGGCGTTGGCGCTGCTGGCCGAAGGGCGCAGCGTAACGCAGGTGGCGATGGAGATGGGATATGACAGCAGCGCGGCGTTTTCAACCATGTTTCGCCGCGTGCTGGGGCAGGCGCCCTCCTCCTATCTGACGGAAGACGGGCGCGACGGTTGACGGATTAGCGGAATTTCTTGTGGTTGGCGTCGCGGGTTTGCTTGAAGCCCTGCGCCAGCTGCTTCGCTTCGGCGACTTTGCCCTGGTTGGCCAGCGCCAGCGCCTGATCGATCTGGCCGATCAGGGTATCCAACCCGCTGCGGAAATCTTTCATCTCCGGGCTGTCGGTGGCTTTGTCTTCCAGCTTCGGCGGGGTGCCCTGCTTGGCATCCTGCGCGGCGGCGCGCATGTTTTGCAGGCTCTGTGTGAGGGTAGCGGCCGAATCGGTATTCAGCACCGTTTTGTAGTTTTCCGCCAGGGTGTCCATATCGTCGCCCAGATCGGCGGCGGCCGCCAGCGAACTGGCTGCCAGCAGCGTCAACGCCGCCAGCGCTTTCAGGGTATTCTGCATGTTTGCTCACCTTCCAGTTATTGTTTTAATTAACCCACCGTTACCATAGGCAAGGCCGGGCAAAACCGAAACCGGAGATTTGTAAGCAAGGTTAAGACGGGATAACGCGCGACCGGCGGGCGCCGGCCGCGCAGGGGATCACTGGCCGGCGATCTTCATTTCTGGCAGCAGCACCGACCCGCACTGGATATTGCTGCGGGTTTCGATATCGCTGCCGACGCTGACGATGTTGCGCAGCATGTCTTTCAGGTTGCCGGCGATGGTGATCTCGCTGACCGGATATTGGATCTCGCCGTTTTCTACCCAGAAACCGGCGGCGCCGCGCGAGTAATCGCCGGTGACGCCGCTGACGCCCTGGCCCATCAGCTCGGTGACCACCAGGCCGGTGCCAAGCTGTTTCAACATGCCGGCGAAGTCCGCGCCCTGCCCTGCAATGCGCCAGTTATGGATGCCGCCGGCATGGCCGGTGCTGTGCAGGCCCAGCTTGCGCGCCGAGTAGCTGGTCATCAGCCAGGTTTGCAGCACGCCATCCTTGACGATATCGCGCCGCTGGGTGCGCACGCCCTCGCTGTCGAACGGCGTCGATGCCAGCCCTTTCAGCAGGTGCGGATGCTCTTCGACGGTCAGCCACTCCGGCAGAATCTGCTTGCCGAGCGAGTCCAGCAGGAAAGTGGATTTTCGGTAAACGCTGCTGCCGCTGATGGCGCCCACCAGATGGCCGAACAGCCCGGTGGCGACCTCGGAGGCGAACAGCACCGGCGCCTTCATGGTCGACAGTTTGCGCGGCGCGAGACGCGCCAGCGTGCGGCGGGCGCACTCCTGCCCCACCCACTCAGGGCTTTGCAGATCGCCCATCGCACGGCCGATGGTGTAAGCGTAATCCCGCTCCATGTCACCGTCCTGCTCCGCAATGACGCAGCTGGACAGCGAGTGGCGGCTGGAACAGTAGCTTTGCAGCATGCCGTGACTGTTGCCGAACACCTTGATGCCATAATGGCTGTTGAAGCTGCCGCCTTCGGTGTTGGTAATGCGCTTGTCCGCCGCCAGCGAAGCCTGCTCGGCGCGCGCCGCCAGCTCGATGCCGCGCTCGGCGTCCAGCTCGGTCGGGTGGAACAGATCGAGATCCGGCGCCTCGAACGCCAGCAGATCTTTCTCCGCCGGGCCGGCGCAGGGATCTTCTGAGGTGTAGCGCGCGATGTCCAGCGCCGCCTGCACGGTGCGGGCGATGGCGTCCGGGCTGAGATCGGTGGAAGAGGCGCTGCCTTTGCGCTGACGGTGATACACGGTGATGCCCAGCGCGCCATCGCTGTTGAACTCGACGTTTTCCACCTCGCCGAAGCGGGTGCTGACGCTGATGCCGGTCGATTTGGTGACCGCGACTTCCGCCGCGTCGGAACCGGCGCGGGCCAGCTCCAGCGCCTGAGAAACGGCCTGTTCCAGCGCCTTGCGCTGTTCTGCAACTTGGGTGACTACTTTCATCAATCTGCCATAATTAATCAGAAAATCGTTGAGAAAAGTGCCGGAGCGGCGTAGTTGTGCACGCGGGGCGGCGCGCAAAAATCCTGAGATCTCTGCCGTTGAGTCTAACAGGAACCGCGTTGAATTTCGCATAAAGCCGGCAACCTGTTAGGATTAGCCTCTTTTTAACGGAGCCTACCATGAACAAACAGCCTGAAGACTGGCTCGACGATGTCCCGGAGAATGAAAACGAGGACGATGACGAGATTATCTGGGTCAGTAAAAGTGAGATTAAACGTGATGCCGAAGCGCTGAAAGACCTGGGGGCCGAAATGGTCGATCTGGGCAAAAACGCGCTGGACCGCATTCCGTTGGACGAAGATCTGCGCGCCGCCATCGAGCTGGCGCAGAAGATCAAGAAAGAGGGCCGTCGCCGTCAGCTGCAGCTGATCGGCAAGATGCTGCGCGCCCGCGATATCGAGCCGATCCAGACCGCGCTCGACAAGCTGAAAAACCGCCATAACCAGCAGGTTTCGCTGTTCCATAAACTGGAAGCGCTGCGCGACCGTCTGGTCGAAGAAGGCGATGACGTGATTCCATCGATCCTGGATCTGTATCCGGCCGCCGATCGCCAACAGCTGCGTTCACTGGTGCGCAACGCGCAGAAAGAGAAGGCCGCCAACAAGCCGCCTAAGGCTTACCGCCAGATCTTCCAATACCTGCGCGAGCTGGCCGAAGCGGCCGACTAAGCGCCGCCGCCATCCCGGGATGAAGCCGTTTCATCCCCGGTGATGGGCCGGCTCGCCGCTGCTTTCGCGGATATTGAAGCGCAGGCTGCCTTCCAGCTCTTCTTCCGCCTCTTCAAACAGCAGAATGATCGCGCCGAAACGACGCTTGCTGCGGGCATTCAGGTGAGTGAACTCGATTTCCACCGGCAGGCCGATATCGCCGGTCACCACGTCCCACAGCGCGTCGAGGTTGGCGCCGAACCCCTCGTCCAGCGCAAACTTGTGCGCGAAATCGCGGTAGAAGGTCGGCACATCCTGGATCTGTTCAAAATCAAACTCTACTTTTGCCATCAAACTCACTCCACACGAATGAAGTTTTTGTAATGGTCGCGCGTGACGAAGATCAGACCGTCGCTCGAATACAGCAGGCGATCGGCGCCGCGCCGGCCACACTGGTAATTGATGTCCGCTTCGCGCCAGACTCGGCCGCCGGCGCTCGGCAGTTGCCCTTCACGGTTAGAGAATCGATCGCCGCCAATCGCCTTGCCCGGCAATACCGCACAGAGGTTGCCTGAACGCGGGTCCCAACCCTGCTCGCGCGCCTGCTTCTTGGTGACGTAATAGTCCGGCAGCCGCTGATGCTGCTGCAGGTAACTCACCACCGTTTGCTGCTGCGTAAGCCGATCGATGCTCTGCTGCTGCCCCGCCGGCGCCTGCACCACCGCCGGGTTGCCGCCAATCGCCCGGTGCTCGTTGCCGCGCAGCGCGCTGAAGACGGCGATGACCACGGCGATGACAATCGCCAACAGAATCCGCTTGTTCATGGCATTCCCTGAAATTATGCCGCCGAAGGCGCCGCAGCTCCCCCAGGCTAGTTAGGTATATAGTCGACCTGGATGAAACTAATATGACCGGCACGTCACGTTTTCGCGGCGGCGAGAGTTTCATCCATTCATGACAATGATGCCACTTTCCAGCCGTTCTGGCACTCGGAGTCTCTCTGAAAACGGGCCGCCTCTTATGAGACGGCCCGCCGTACCAGGCGCTGCTTTCAGTATAGTCGGGGAAGGCGCTGCGCAACGCGGCGCAACAGACGGGAACGCATCAATCGATCAAGGCGTGGCGATAGCGATGCAGCATGTCGGCCAGGCGTTTCACCGGCCCGGTGACGCTGAGCGGCGCCTGATTGTCCACCAGCTTCTGCTGGTACTCATTCATCTCACCCAGCAAGCGATCGTAGTAATAGGCGCGCTTGACGTCGTTCTTGGCGGAAACCACCCGATCGGCGGTGCTGCGGATCTGGCGGTGGAAGGCCGACAGCTCTTCGCTGACCGGAATTTCCGCCCGCTGCATGCGCTGGTGGGCGATGATCAGGTTCAGCGCCAGGCGATATTTGGCGATGTCGTTCGGAAACATCATCAGCAGCTGGTTAAGCTGCTGATACAGCGCAGGCAGGTGGTTTTGCCGACGGCGCGCCGCCTTGGTGGTCAGCGCCGACACCGCGCTGCTGACGAACTGGTTGAGCAACGTGCGGCCGGTGCGCTCGCGCGAATTGTCGCGGATCAGCAGCAGCACCATCAGCCCGACGCAGCTGCCGAGGAACTGACCGAGCGCCCCGTCGAGAAACTGGGTGACGTTGAACTCCATCGGGTTGCTCAGCACCAGAATGTTGATCGTCCCCGCCAACAGCCCCAGCGAACCGAGCCGCCGCTTCTGCACCTCGATGCCGATGAAAAACGCCAGCAGGCCGAGGCTGAGACACAGCAGCAAAATGCTCTGCTGCGTCGCCGGCAGGATCACCATGAAGAACAGGGAACCGACCGGGATCGCCGCCAGCATGCCCAGCACGAAATCCATCGCCACCATGCGCGGCGCCGGGGTGCGCATCGCCAGCGAGGTGATCACCGCGATGATCACCATAAAACCGCTGCCGGACGTCCAGCCGGTCCACAGCCACAGCAGGCTGCCGAACGCCGTCGCCACAAAGGTGCGCAGGCCGTTGATCATCGCGTGATGCCCTTCCGCCGAGGTCGGCTTGACCACGGTTTCAGTGCTCAACACGCCCTCTTCCACCGCGCTGATGCTGCCGTTGGTGTGTACGCCCTTCGACAGCAGCAGGTAGCGCGTCGCCGCGCCGACCCAGCCGGTGAGGGTCGGCAGCGTTTCCTCGGAGCGATGCGTGGTCAGCACCTGGCGCAACAGCTTCATGCGCTTGTGGATCTCCTGCGGGTTTTCCGCCGGCACCATCAGTTGCTCCCGCAGGCTCGCTTGCAGCGCATCCGGGTGATTCAGCAGGATCAGATAGGTTTCGCAAGCCTGGGTGATCAGCGTCAGCGACAGGGTATGCAGCGCTTTTACCCGGCGGTTGACCTTCTGCCAGCGCGAGGACTCCATCATCAGGTTGTTGCGCATGCCATCCAGCGCCGTAGTGCTCTTGACCAGATTGCTCCAGGCGCGGTCAATATCCTCTTTGTCGGCGTTGCTGATGCACATCTGCATCAGCCGGTATTGATCCACCAGCAACTGATCCACCGCCCGATCGATGTCCTGCTTGATCGAACGCGGCGAGAACAGCAGATCCGCCAACACGGCGCTGACGATGCCCAGCACGATCTCGCTGCAACGCTCGATGGCGAACTGCGGCGCTTCCAGCAGATGAGACTCGCTGGTGGCAACCGTCACGATGATGATCAGCGCGGTATACCCGGCCAGCCCCCAGGCATAGGAGTTCTCCACCTTGATCAGCGAAGAGAGCCAGGTGCAGAAACCGGCCCAGATGCAGCACAGCAGCAGCATCACCACCGGCGCGCGGGCGGTGGTGATGATAATGAGCAGGCCGACGAAGCACCCGATAAAGGTGCCGATGATGCGCAGCCAACCGCGGTGGCGGATGGCGCCGGAGAAGGGTTCACCGCCGGCGGCAAAGGCCGGGCCGGCGGCGACGATGGCGGCGGTCATCGCCGACCAGCGCGGAGTTTCCAGGTTGAGATGGAAGCCGACGAACAGCGCAAACACAATCGCGAAGCTGAGTTTGAAGGCAAATCTCAGCCGGATAAAGGTTGGGCTACTCATTAGCCGAACTCACGCAGCCGGTGCATCAGGCGCACAAAAGGCGAGCCGCTGTCGGCATTGCGATCGTTCTTGCCGACGATCACCACGGTGGCGGTGGTACCGGCCGGGTACGGATGCTGTTGGTCCTTGGCGTCCAGCAGGATCTTCACCGGCACGCGCTGCGCCAGGCGCACCCACTCCAGGTTGCTGTCGATCGAGGCCAATCCTTTGTTGTTAACCGTGCTGCTGCTGTTGTTTACCGCCGCCGCCACGCTGTCGACGGTGCCATGCATGATGCGATTGCTGCCGAGCGGGGTGATCTCCGCGCGGTCGCCCTTATTCAGGCCGGTCAGCTTGGTTTCTTCCAGATAGGCCAGGATGTAGAAGGAGTCTTTCTTCACCAGCGCCACCGCCACCGAGCCGCGGGTGATGTATTCGCCGGCGTGGACGTTGAGGTTGGTGATCCAGCCATCGGCCGGGGCACGCACCGTGGTGCGCTCCAGATCCAGCTGCGCCAGCTCACGCGCCGCCACGGCCTTCGCCAGCTGGTGCTGCACGGTCTGCAGCGAGTTGTTCGACTGGTCGATTTCTTCCTGCGACATCGCCTGCACGCCCAACTTCACGCGGCGGCCGGCCTCACGCCGTTTTTCCGCCGCCAGCGTTTGATAGTAGGCGACGTCGGCACCGGCCTCCGCCAGCGCCTGCTCATAGCGCGGCCGATCGACCACGAACAGCACCTGCCCTTTCTTCACCAGTTGGTTGTCCACCACCGGCACGTCGGTCAGCAGGCCACTGACGTCCGGCGCGATCGCCACCACGTCGGCGGTGAACTTGGCGTCACGCGTCCACGGCGACTCGGTGTAGAACACCCAGGCCTTGAACACCGCAACGATGCCCAGCAGCACAAGAATCAAAGTGATCGCGATTCGGGTTATTTTTATCGAAAAATTTTTCACAGCGACCTCAAACAAAAAGACATGAAATCAGATAAAACAAGCAGCAATACAGCGCGGTATTAAACAGCGCCGGATGCCAGACAAAATCGTAAATCCCCGTCGGCTGCAGCAGGCGGCGCAAGAGAAAAAACAGCGCCAGCGACACCAGCAGCTCGAAAAACACCGGCGGAAACGACAGTCCGAAGATGACCATAACCGGAAGCAAACTCATCAATTTTTCCTTATTGTTCACTGCGCCGGGGAAAGACACATCTCGCCATTCACATTCTCTTTACATTTTAGCGTGCGCGCGCCACAAATCTTGACCAGACAGCTTGTCCAGGTCACGAACCCGAAAAAAGGTTAAACTTTGGGGCAGACGTCCACGACAGGGATTGCGAGGGTGCCGGAGGAGCGGCAGGATTACGTCGCCGATCGCTCTCGCACGTTGGTAAGGTCTATTCACCCGACCACGTTATATTAGCCTGCTTACTATCAAGGCATCAACAATCTGTGATCTAAATCACTTTTAAGCCAGAGTGAATAATGGAAAGATTAAAACGGATGTCGGTATTCGCCAAAGTGGTTGAGTTCGGGTCGTTTACCGCGGCCGCGCGCCAACTCGACATGAGCGTTTCATCGATCAGCCAAACCGTCTCGAAACTGGAAAATGAGCTGCAGGTCAAGCTGTTGAACCGCAGCACGCGCAGCATCGGCCTGACCGAGGCCGGCAAAATCTACTATCAGGGCTGCCGGCGCATGCTGCACGAAGTCAGCGAAGTGCATGAGCAACTGTATGCGTTTAACAATACCCCCGCCGGCACGCTGCGCATCGGCAGCTCATCCACCATGGCGCAAAACGTGCTGGCGAACATGACCGCCGAGATGATGAAAGAGTACCCGGGCCTGACGGTCAACCTGGTGACCGGCATTCCGGCGCCGGATCTGATCACCGACGGATTGGATCTGGTGATCCGCACCGGCGCGCTGCAGGACTCCAGCCTGTTCTCCCGCCGCCTGGGGCAGATGCCGATGGTGGTGTGCGCCGCCAAAAGCTACCTCAGCCAGCACGGCACGCCGCAGAAGCCGAGCGACATGGTCAACTTTTCCTGGCTGGAGTACAGCGTGCGGCCCGACAGCGAATTTGAACTGATGTCGCCGGAGGGCATCACCACGCGCATTTCACCGCAGGGGCGCTTCGTCACCAACGACTCTTCCACCATGATCCGTTGGCTGAAAAACGGCGCCGGCATCGCCTACGCCCCGCTGATGTGGGTGATCGAAGAGATCAACCGCGGCGAGATCGAGATCCTGTTCAAAAGCTACCATTCGGATCCGCGGCCGATCTATGCGCTCTATACCGAGAAGGACAAACTGCCGCTTAAGGTGCAGGTATGCATCAACTACCTAACCGACTATTTCGAACGCGTGGCGGCGGTCTATCAGGGTTATCGCTGAGCGGCGCTCAAATAGCGGTGCGCCAGCGCGCCCAGCAGTATCAGAGCCAGCATGCCGAGGCCCCACAGCAGCCAGACGGCGTAGCCCGCCCAGTTCAGCAGCAGAGGAAAATAGCTCGCCAGACCGCTGCCCAGCTGTTTCAGCCACGGCAGCCAGGCATCCAGCACCGTCTGCGGTACCAAACTCAGCACACCGCTCACCGGCAACGATGCACTGCCGGCTGCGTCCGCCAACGCCGGGAGCCAGGTCAGCACGCCGGCCACGCCCCAGGCCAGCAGCGTCCATAGCGCCATGGTGCCCAGCAGCAGCGCGAGTGTCCAACCGCCCCGGTTCATGGCACACCGCCGCCACACTGCGAGCAAAAGCGGCTGCCCGGCGGCAGCGGCGCGGCGCACTGGCCGCAGGTGGCGCTCAGCGCGGCAAACGGCTGGCCGCAGCGATGGCAATAACGTGCGTCCGATTTATTCACCGCCTGGCATTTCGGGCACTGCGGCCCCGGCTCGCCATGCTGGTTATAGCGGTTGCCATGATGCCCGCCGCGGTGACCCGCGCGCTGATGACCGCCGTTAATACCGCCCTGCCCCAACAACCTTTTCAGTAAGCTCATCCCGCCTCTCCTCTGTGCATTAACGCTGAAGCTCACTGTAAACCCTGGAGCAAACTCCAGGGTAAAGCCCGGCGAGCAGGATTTACGTTTCATTACATCGTAAAAGTGGCAAGGCTTTGATGCCGTTAACAAAAGCACCATCGGCATTATCCCACGCCGCCGCGCTGCGTTATGCTGCGGGAACCTCTCCCTGCATCAGGAATAACCATGAAAAAAATCATACTGGACTGTGACCCGGGGCATGACGACGCCATCGCCCTGTTGCTGGCCTGGGGCAATCCGCAGATCGACCTGCTGGCGGTCACCACCGTGGTGGGTAACCAGACGTTGGACAAAGTGACGCGCAACGCGCTGGCGGTGGCGCGCATCGCCAATATCACCGGCGTGCCCTTCGCCGCCGGCTGCCCACGTCCGCTGGTGCGCAATATCGAAGTGGCGCCCGACATTCACGGCGATTCCGGCCTCGATGGCCCGGTGCTGCCGGAACCCCACCTGCAGCTGGACTCGCGCCATGCGGTAGATCTGATCATCGAGACCGTGATGGCCCATCCACCCGGCAGCGTGACGCTGGTGCCGACCGGCGGCCTGACCAATATCGCCATGGCGGTGCGTAAAGAGCCGCGCATTGCCGAACGGGTCAAGGAAGTGGTGCTGATGGGCGGCGGCTATCATGTGGGCAACTGGAGCGCGGTAGCGGAGTTCAATATCAAAATCGATCCCGAGGCGGCGCACATCGTGTTTAACGAAAAATGGCCGCTGACCATGGTCGGGCTGGATCTCACTCACCAGGCTTTGGCCACGCCGGCAGTCTGCGAGCGCATCGCCGCCCTCGGCACCCGGCCGGCCACCTTCGTCGGCGAACTGCTGGCATTCTTTGGCCGTATGTACCAGCAGGCGCAGGGCTTCAGCGCCCCACCGGTACACGATCCTTGCGCCGTCGCCTACGTAATCGATCCGAGCGTGATGACGGTACGCAAAGCGCCGGTGGATATCGAACTGACCGGCACCCTGACGCTGGGCATGACGGTCGCGGACTTCCGCGCGCCGCCGCCGCCGGACTGCCACACCCAGGTCGCGGTCAAACTGGATCAGGATAAATTCTGGGATCTGGTGGTAGATGCGCTGGAGCGGATTGGCGAAGTGGAGTGAGAGCGGTGCAGCATGAACTAACGCGCTTTTACAAGCGCGTTAGTCCGTCTGGCATCACGGCAACAGGGATAGGCAGACCATCGCTCCGTTATTTCCATAGGCACAGAACAATCTTAAAAAAATTTACTTTAAAAAAACTTAAAAAAAATCATAAGAACAAGAAGAGTCTTAATAAAAATAAAAAAAGACGTGATAAAGAAAATATGAAATAAAATAATGAACGGCGATAAATAAAACCACACCTACCGCACCACCATTGGCAACAACGATTTAACAAGAAAATGCTTACCTCATTGGCTACATCGCCTGCCGACCCAGAAGCTCGCTGTCGCAAACACGGCATTTCATTACGCACAATAAAACTTCAACGAATTGATTTAAATACAAAAATAAAACAAAATATTAAAAATTGACTGGAGCAAGATGAATTTGAGAAAATGACAACCCTGCTTTTTTCAAACAAATAAGGCACCCTTTGCAGGCAACTGAAATACGGCTTACCTTTTTATATGATTCGCACCACGCTCACAGGGAAAAATTATTTATCGCTTCAACATGAAGCCTTTTCAATTCCCATAAAATATTTTAATCATTGAAGATTCAGCGAATTTAAACACCAAAGTAAAGGATAGGGAATAATTAAAATATGCTTTCAATAAACGCTATCAGGCCTTGGCAGGTTAACCATGGCCGATAAATCTCCCGCTAACGCAGCGACCATTGCCGTGCTGCCCCTGCTGCTGATTTGGATGGCGGTGATTCTGCCGGTCTATCATCCCAACATGGGCGGCGGCGGCCTGGCGCTGCCGCAAAATATTCTGGCCTGGAGCGCTATGGCGCTGACCACGCTGCTCGTGACCGCCACCGTTTGTGTTGGCCGTGCCCGTCTTTCACTTACCCCCACCGCACGGCTGTTGCTGCTCGGCATCGCCGTGCTGGCGTTGCCGCTGCTGTATACCCGCCCCGAGTGGCGCGAAGATGCCCTGTGGCGCTGCGCCGGTTTGCTCGGTGGCTGGCTGTTCTATGTCGCTTGCCTACAGCTGCGCCTCACCGCCCGGCAGCGCGACCTGTTGCTGTTCGGCCTGCTGTTCGCCGTCGGCGTTCAGGCGCTGTTGGCGGCGCTACAGCTGTTCGCCCCTGCTCTGGCCTGGGTATCTCCTAACGGCAGCCGGGTCTACGGCGTCTTTCAGCAACCGAACGTGCTCGGCAGCTTTATCGCCACCGGGCTGGCTTTGGCGCTCTGGCTGCTGCTTGCCCCCCTCTCTGCGCCGACACAGCGGCGGCAACTCCCGCTGCTCGCGCTGCTGGTCGCTTTCTCCGCTCTGCTGGTGCTGATCCAGTCGCGCGCCGCCTGGCTGGGCGGCACCCTGGCGGCGGCGCTGCTGCTGTGGCGCTTTGCCCGCCAGCGCCCGGCCGCAAGCCGCTGGGCGGGCGGCGCGCTGTTGCTGGGCGTGGCGATCGGCACCACGGTGTTGTTCACCGGTTTCGGCCTGGATGGCCGCGCGGGTCTGATCGGTCGGGAGCTTTCCAATAGTGCGCGCCTCACCATGCTGCATGACGTCGGCGCCATGATCCTGGCCAAACCGCAGCTGGGCTGGGGCTACGGCGGCTTTGAATACAGCTTCGCGCACTTCCGCCTACAGGCAATGCCCTGGCGAGAAGTGCTGGAAGTCGCCGGGCATCCGCACAATGAAATCCTGCTGTGGTGGGTTGAGGGCGGCCTGCCAGCGCTGGCGGGTATCGTTATCGTCCTCGTCGCCGGCGCGCTGCTGCTGAAACGCGCCTGGCAACGGGATCGCGAGCAACCGGCCGGTGCCCGCGTCGGCCTGTTCCTGGTGCTGCTGCCGATGCTGATGCACACCCAGTTGGAATACCCTTTCTATCTGTCTACACCACACTGGCTGGTGTTTCTGCTGTTGCTGGCGCTGCTGGACGGCCAAACCGGCGAGCCGCGCCCGCTGCCGTTCGCCAAAGCCCTGAGCCTGCCGGTGGCGATGGCGGCCATCGGCGTACTGGTGATGGCGGTCTTCGCCTGGCAAGGGCGCATGGCGCTCACCCAATCGGAGCGCACCATGCTGGCCACCATCGACAGCATTGAGCAGATGCCGCCGGCCGCCGCCTGGATCTACCGGGAGCGTAAAACGTTCGACGAGCAATCTCACGCGCTGCTGGTCTATAACCAAACGCGTGATGATGCCCTGTTGACCGGCTATCGGCAGTGGGCCAACGCCTATCTACAGCGCCGCATCGATGCCAACGTCTACGCTACGCTGATCATGATCTTGCGCTATCAGGGGGCTCAGGCGGAAGCCGACGCTCGCCTGCGGGAGGCCGCTTTCCTGTTTGCGCGGGATGCGCGGTTCAGGTAAACCTATGATGGTTGGAATGGCGGGAACCAATTTTATTGCTCCCGCCGTGTCGACTTAAACCCAACGTTTGATAATGATGGATGTATTGATGCCGCCAAACGCGAAGTTATTGCTCTGTAAGTATTCACAATCGATGCGCCGGCTTTCCCCCATAATATAATCCAGCTCACCACACTGCTCATCCGGCTGATGAAGGTTAAGCGTTGGCGCAAACCAGCCTTCGCGCATCATTTGCAAACTCATCCAGGCTTCCAGCGCACCGCAAGCTCCCAGCGTATGGCCAAAATAGCTTTTCAGCGATGAAATCGGCGTTTGGCCGCCGAAAATAGCTGCCGTAGCCTGGCTTTCAGCGATATCCCCTCGGTCAGTGGCGGTGCCATGAGCGGAGATATAGCCGATGTCCCGCACATTCAAGCCAGCTATCTTCAACGCCTGCTCCATGCATATTTGCATCGTTTCACGCTGCGGTTGAGTGATATGCGCCGCATCGCAATTGGTGGCAAAACCTACAATCTCACCGTAGATAGCGGCGCCGCGCGCTTTTGCATGTTCCAACTCTTCCAGGACCAAGGTCCCGGCACCTTCGCCAATCACCAGGCCATCACGCTGTCGATCGAAAGGGGACGGTGTGCTTTTAGGGCTATCGTTACGCTGGCTCGTAGCGAATAGTGTATCGAACACCGCGGCCTCCGAAGGGCAAAGCTCTTCTGCGCCACCCGCAACCATAACCCTCTGATAACCGTGACGAATAGCCTCCCAGGCATAGCCAATCGCCTGGCTCCCGGAGGTGCATGCGCTGGAGGTCGGGATCACTCGACCGCGCAGGCCGAAAAACAGACCGGTATTAACCGCTGTGGTATGTGGCATCATCTGCACATAGGTGGTACCGGTGATGTTGTTGGTATGTTTTTCAGTGAGCATAGTGGCGAATTCGCTCACGGGGCCTGTGCTTCCCGTCGAAGAGCCGTAGGCGATGCCGGTTTGGCCGTTAGTCAGTACCGGATCGCCAATCAGCCCCGCTTGTTCCAATGCCAGTTCTGTAGCGCGAGTGGAAAGGAGCGAGACTCGCCCCATTGCGCGAATGCGCTTTCGGGTGTAATGCTCAGGCAGGACGAAATCATCGATTGGAGCGCCCAGTAAGGTATGCAATCCATCATAAACCTGCCACTCGGGCATTGTCCGCACCGCATTTTCATATGCCAACAGACGCAAGGAAACATCCTGCCACCGTTCCCCAAAGGCGGTTACGCCGCCCATACCGGTGATGACGACACGACAAGTCATAGCATTCCTCCGTTGATGGAAATGACCTGGCGGGTGACGTAGCCCGCAATATCGGACATTAAATAGCTCGCCAGGCCTGCGACTTCATCCGTCTGGCCCATGCGCTTCATTGGAATGATCGCCATCGCTTCTTTCAATGCGGCATCTTCCATTTCGATCATCCCCGTGTCGATCAAGCCCGGAGCAATGCAGTTCACGGTGATTTTGCGCTTCGCAAGCTCAATGGCCAATGCTTTGGTGGCGCCAATGATCCCCGCTTTAGCGGCGCTATAATTGACCTGACCGCGATTGCCCATCATTCCCGATACCGACGACAACGTAATGATTCGGCCACCTCGGCGCGCGCCGATCATCGGCATGATGCAGGGATGAATGACGTTATAAAAACCATCGAGATTGGTGTGGATCACGCTGTCCCAATCGTTCTCGCTAAGCGCGGGGAACGCACCATCCCGGGCGATGCCTGCATTGCAGACCACACCGTACCAGGCGCCGTGGGCAGCCATATCCTTTTCCAACACCTCACGGCACTGGTCACGTTCACTTACGTCAAAGTTCAGCAGGCGACCTTGCCCCCCAGACTGCTCAATGGCTGCGAGGGTTTCCTGGGCGCCGGCCTGATCTCGGTGATAATGGACGCCGACGATAAAACCATCGGCGGCGAGCTGACGAGCAATCGCGCCCCCAATACCCTTACTAGCCCCGGTGACCAGAACTGAACGACTCATGCGGTCTCTCCCTGATTAAAAAGCGATGTCAACTCTTCTGACGTGGGTTGGAAAGTATTCACACGGCCAGATGCCAGGCACTCTTGCCCTACGGTAATGGTGCAGTCAAAGCTGCCGAAACGTTCGTCCTGCATCAGCAACCTGGCTTGAACATTCAACGTCGCATTGCCGGGTAGATGCCCGGCCGCACAGGTTAACTCACGGGCGCCAAGCACCATACCCAATGAAATTTCATGCAACCCCGTTTGACGGCGATGCCAGCCGGACCAAACCCCCACCGTTTGCGCCATCAACTCCAGCGCAAACCATCCCGGCAGATTGCCCTGAGCATCGATAAAGGGTCCCAACACCCCGTCAAGATGCACACTGACCTGGCAGTGAACATCGTTTTCCGTCACGTTGACGACCTCATCCAGTAACATCATCGGCTCAGCATGAGGCAGATACTCCGACGGCGGCAAATATTCGTTCATACATCTTTCCCCAATAGAATGCTGGCGTTATTTCCGCCAAAGGCGAAAGAATTAGAGAGGATTATCGGTCGAGCCAACGGTTGACTGGTATGCATGATGCCGCAAGCGGGGAGCGCGGGGTCCGCTGGCGAAGCGCTGAAGTCTTGGGCGGGCAAAGGTAAATTGCGCAGTAAAATCAGCGCGCTGATAGCCGCCTCCGTGATCCCCGCAGCCCCCAGAGTGTGGCCGGTTAAATGCTTGGTCGAACTGCAGGGTACCTGTTCACCAAACAGCGAATGCACCACGCGGGATTCGATTTGGTCGTTAAGCCGTGTCGCGGTGCCATGCAGATTAATGTAACCCACCTGTTTCGCCTCGATATCCGCTTCTGCCAAGGCTTGTTCAATGGCGCGAATGGCCCCCTCGCCCTGAGGATGCGGTGCTGATATATGCCAAGCGTCGCTGGATTCCCCCGCCCCCAACAGAACCAGAGGCTGAGGCTCGCGGGTCAGCACCATGAGTGCAGCGCCTTCACCGATAGTGATGCCGCAACGGTTTTGGGCGAACGGCTGGCAAAGCTGAGGCGACAGCGACTCAAGGCTGTGAAAACCGTTGATCGGCATTCTGCTCAACGTATCGGCACCGCCAACAATGGCGACGTCGGCAAGTCCCGCTTCTATCAGCCGCCGCCCGCTGATAATGGCTCGGGCGCTGGAGGAACAAGCGGTCGAAAGCGTAAATGCCGGGCCATCGACCCGTAACCAGCGGCTGAGAAATCGCGACGGATCGCCGAGCTCCTGCTGAGGATATTGCCAACGTGGGCTAACTTCGCCGTTGAGCGTCAACTGTACATGCTCATCGCCTTCGTTTAACCCGGAGGTGCTGGTGCCCATCACGACGGCGATCCGATCGCGACCAAACCTGGCGACGGCTTCATCAACCTGGGGCTGGATCTGCTCCAGAGCGGCCAGCAACAGTTGATTATTACGGGAACGATGAGCGGAAAACGACGCAGGGATAACGGGTAACTCTCCCTCAACGCCGCCCAGCACGGCTTCTGGGTACCCCTGTAGCCATCCCAATCTCGGACGCATACCCGGCGCAGAGCCGCGAGCGAGGTTTGCTGCTATCTCATCCAAAGTATTCCCAAGCGCATTAATCATACCGACGGCAGAGATGTAAATCATGTTAGCCACCCAGGTATTGAATGGTGATTTGGTATTTAAAAGCATGTTGTTGAATGCTAATCGGCTCTCGCAGGCCATTACGCTGAAGATAGACGATCTCGGTCACCAGCTTGCCGCTGGCGTTACGCAGCTCGCGCTGATTACCCTTATCGACGATCGTCCAGCCGTTCGGCAGCCGCTCTCGCCAAGTCTCAAGCGGCCAAAGACTGAGCATGACATCAGCCAACACCTGGCTCGCCGGAGGTAATTGAGGAACGATGATAGATTGCTCGGCGTGTAACCCATTCTCATCATAGGTGAGCTTAAACAGTCGAATTCCCACAGAGGAAAGTCCGGCGAGGGTGATTTTATGCGCATCAGCATGCAACATGACCAACAGCGACTGGCTTTTGCCGTTGAAAGTACCGGTCAACAGTTGCTGCTTGTCGATTGCCGGTGACAAACCAGGCGCGGGCAACACCACACGGGTGCCCGGCTCTAACCAGGCCTGTGGAAACGCGTCATTCCCCGGAGCAACCGAATGGCTGCAGCCGGCTATCCCCATCACAACAAGCAACGCGGCGAATCGCCAGAAATTACGTACCATCATCTTTTTTCTCTTTTCTTATTTGGCATCGCCAGTGGTGAAAGTAGCCAGGCGACGAAAATTCCGCTGACCAAAACAATGCCGAAACAGCTGATTGCCTGCGTGTCACTGAACAACAACATGCCAAGCGTTAACAAGGTCGTCACCATAGCCAGCGTAATGGCCAGCAGCGAAGTCAGCGGCGTACCCTGAGGATTACTGAAAAACAGTGTGTAATTGATGCCAATGCCCAGCACCAGCACTAATGCCAACAGCGAGAATAGGTTCACGCTATACCCGCAAAATGAGAGCACAGCCAATCCGCACCCCAGCGACAACACGGACGGTATCAGACTGACAAGCCCTTTACGCCACCCTTGGCGAACCATCGCGCCACAGGCGATCACAACCAACGCGATACCTAACAACCCCGTTAATACGGCGCGGTAGAGCGCGAAGAGCGAATCAAACGACTGTTTGCGGTCCACCCATGCCACACCGGCCTGCTTGTCCGCCAGCTCTCCCAATTGGTTGTCTGACGTTACGCCATCGACGGGAACCAGCGCCCCACTCTGGCCGTTGGGCAGAGTCAACCACAACAAACGCCAACCTTCACTGGCACTACTTTCAAGCCACGCGGCCACGGAAACCGGCATCGCGTTCAGATCGGGGGGGGCGATATCAAGCCCCGCATTTTTTAGCGCGCGGATCACGGTTGGTGCCGCTTCACGCAGCAGATGTAAATCCTGCTGCTGGCGCGCCAGCGAATTAAGGGGGATCACGCGGAACTGGCTAATCATTCCCTCGCGTTGAGCACGCTCCAGATGAGGCAGGAAAGTTTCCAACCGCTGCAGCGTCTGTTCTGGGGTATTGCCATAGACCACGAACCATTTCTGATCGACGCTTTGCCCGGTCAATCGGCTAATCTGGTTCTCCTGCGCCAGGAGTGAAGACGGCAACGCCTGCAGTTGGGAAATATCATCATTCACGCGCAATGTGGCAATCCCAGCCAATGACAGCAATGCCAAGGCGGTCGGCAACCCTATACGCAACGCTTTATTGCGTCTCCATGCCGCCAACCAACGCAACATCAGCCCCATCGCCGGAACCGGCCGCACCGGCAGACTGCGGCACAACCAGGGATGCCAGAAAAATACGGTCAGACACGATGCGCTAAGTCCGGTGGCGGCAAATACGGCCATCTGGCGAATCCCAGGGAAAGGAGCCAACATCATGATTAGATAGGCCGCCACCGTGGTCAACAATGCCAACAAAAGCGCTTTGCCAACCTTCGTCAGGCTTTGCCAGGGCGACATGACTGCGCCATGCACCATGCGTTCTGTCAGATAGTAGAGCGTATAATCGGCAGAAATCCCGATGATGCTCATGCTCATCACCAGCGTCATCAGATGCAGTTCGCCATACAGCACCAACGTTGCCACCGTCCCCGCCAATGCCCCGACGCTGAGAGAAAGCAGACACAACAGCAACGGTCGCAATGAACGAAAGACCACGATAATTAACAAAATCACGCCCAGGATCGTGGCAACGCCGAGGGTGGAGATATCCCGCTTCGCTTGCTGGCTGGCGTAATCGCTGTAGAACACCGTCCCCCGAGAAAGCAGCTGCGCCTGCGGATAGCGCGCCTTTAGTGACGCTTCCTGTACTGCGAGCTCCGCCACCAAGCGATGGGTCTGTTGCATATCGAAGGAGTCACCCGCCAGCTCCCCATGTAACAAATACCAGTAGTTTTGCTGCTCGTCCTGAGTGACAAGCCAGCCATCCATCAGCCGCAGTCGCTGGCCGTTTTGCGCAAGCGCCAACTGAGAGCCACGCATCAGCATCAATGGATCGTTCTGCAATTCTTTGCCGCTAACGCCGGAAAAAGCGGAATAAAGCTGTGACAGAACCCATTGCGCTTGCGCTTCACCGCCATTTTGCAAACGCATACGGGTGGCGCTATCGATAAGCCCGTTACGGTGCTGCCAGAAAAAGGCTCCCCAGGCTTTCTGGCTTTCGACGTTCATCTTTCCTTTTACTTCAGACAACGTGGGTGACTGTTGAAGTTGCGCCAACCACGTTTCTGCTACTCGCGGATCTGGCTGTTTACCGGGGCTGACCAACCACACCACCTGTTTATCCAGGCGCTGCATAAAGCCTTCATTTAGCGCGAGCGGCGCGGAACCCAGCGCCTGCTTGGGCAGCATCGCCAACACGCTGCTGTTCAAACGTGCGCCCGGCAGCAGCGCCAACAACACAGCAAGCAGCATCAAACATACCAATCCCCATAACAGGGCGTGGCGGCGGGAATTAGTCGGCGGCAAAGCGTTGGCGTTCGTCATCAGTCAGCGTCGCAGGGGTCAGTCGGTGTTGAGAAAGTATGATTTCCGTACGATCGCCTTGTTTATCATTGAGCTGAATAAACTCCAGATAAGTTTCACCAGACAAATCGATTGAGGAGAAAATTTTATCCAATGGCGTGGTTGTCGGCGTCAGGCGAAGAGCCCAACGCCCCTCCCCCTTGTCCTGAAAATCCACGCGGAAATTCTTTTCCAGCGCCTTGCGATCGGCCTGAAAGAGTCCGCGCAACAGATGGTTAAACTGGAACATCTGCGGATTATTTTCGGCGGTAATCGTCTGTTGAGGCTGGTCATTCACCTGTTGAACCATACGAAAATCGTTTAGCATCAGCAGCATGGGGAAAGGACTCTTTTGATCCCACAACAACCCTTGATCGCGGGCAAGCAGCATTTCCCCCTGTGAGCGAAGCGGTTGAGGCATGTCCTTAATCGTACGCGTTTGTGCGAAATGAGCCCGGATCACCGGCTGCCCGGTAAAACGTTGCTGAAGCTCATCCAGCGTGACGGCATGCACCCACGGCGCCAGCAAAAGCAGGCATAAAGGCAAAAGTCTCATGGCGCCACCCCCATGCGTTCAAACAAAATATCTGGACTCACGAAGCACATTTCACGGCTTTTCTCTTCTACCGCAACCTGAATGGTGTAACCCGTTGTGGTCCGTTTCGCAGTCAAGACATCGAATATCTGGTAAGCGATGCGCAAACGGTTTTCATACTCTTCCAACTGCGCGCGAACGCGGATGCGCTGCTCAAATGTCAGCACATCGCGGTATTTCACCCGAGTATCGACAACCGGCCAAACATACCCGGACGCCTGCATTTGCCGGTAACCGTAATCAAACTGGTTCAGCAGCGCCTCACGGGCGATCTCAAAATAACGAAAATAGTTGCCGTGCCACACCACTCCCATCATGTCGACATCATGAAACGGGATGGTAAGTTCAACGTCAGCCGTAAAGCGAGGGTCATTCAGCACCCATTACTCCTTATCGGCGGTGTCAGGCAGCCGCCAAAAATCGAAAAAGTTAAACCAGTCCAACGGGGACATCAGCGCGAAATATTCAAGACGGGCAGCATAGCGGTCTATAGCCACCTGAAGGGCCTGTTGACGTTCAGCGCGCGGTAATGGCAGCGGATCGGCGAAAGCCTCACAATGTATGTGCAGTTTTCCCTCCCGTTGCAAAGCAAAAATCAACAACACTGGGCAACGCAGCAATGCGGCTAGAATAAACGGCCCTTGCGGGAAAGGCGCCGGCTGCCCCATAAACGAACTCCAGCTGACGCGCCAATCGCCACCGCGCTGCGGATTTACCGCAATGCGATCGCCAACGATAGCCACCCACTCGCCGCGATCCAATTTATCCTTCAGCAACATTGCCGTTTCAGGGCCAATGTCATTCACCGGGAGCAGGTTTATTCCCGCCTGCGGTGCCATTTCTTCCATCACCTGTTTAAAGCGTTGGGCGTTTTCGCTGAAGACCAGGGCGTTCACCACTTTCCCACCTTGCCGCTGCGCCAGCGCCCGACACGCCTCCACATCCCCCAGGTGTGAAGCCAATAACAGCTTGCCCTGCGTACTGCCGCTGTTGAGTGCCTCTTCCGCCCCCGGAGCAAAAACGATATCTCGCCCCAATTTCAGCTCTCCCCGCCAACCGGCGACCTTATCCAACATGGCGTGCCCAAATCGCAAAAAGTGGCGGTAGCTATTCAGATGCGGGGGAATTGCCTGCCGCCGCAAAACAAGCTGCTGACGTACGCGCGCAATCCACTGCCGGGATGCCCGTCTCGGCGCCGCCGCGCTCAGCCAGTAGACGCCAACTACCGGCCACAGCAAAAGCGAAAATGCGCGGCGACCGAGCAACCGCCACACCGCTAACATGAAGCGCATGCCCCACATTCCTTTCACTTCCGCTTGTTTCGCCCAATGCGCATTTGTGCTGCGACACAGCAGAGAAGGAATACGCGGCAACATGCCGAAAAATAACCGGGCGTGCATTATCGAGATACGAACGTTGTCCTTCAACGTATCGAAATGCGATACCCCGTCCAGGGGATAAGTCACTCGCGTCGGGACGAAATAGCTGGTGTTACCCTGCCAATAAAGGCGCACCATCACCTCCGTATCGAAATCCATCCGCCTCCCCAGTGAAACGCGCCCGGCGAGCCGCAAAGTCGGGGCTAACGGGTAAACGCGAAAGCCGCACATACTGTCTTTCAACTGCAGAGAAAGCGTTTCAATCCATACCCAAACATGCGTCACCCAACGTCCGTAGAGGCGCGATCGCGGCACGGAATCATCGTATATCGGCAACCCGGAAATCAGCGCTTCCGGATACCGTTCGCTGAGCGCTAACAGTGCAGGGATGTCTTCAATCGCATGTTGCCCATCGGCATCGACCTGCACCGCATGGGTAAAACCAGCGCATGCTGCCGCCTCCAAACCGCGAATAACGGCCACGCCCTTACCCGCGTTGACATCCTGACGAACCAAAATCACACGTTCGTATTGCTCAGCCAGAGCATCAAGCTCACGCCGCGTAGTGGCATCGCTGCCGTCATCGACGATAATGCAGGGCAAGGCCAAGGGCTCAAGACGCGATAGTACGCGCGCCATCATCGCGCCGTGGTTGTAGCAGGGGATCACGACGCAGGGCAAATAACTCAACGACATAACCGGATTTTCCCGCTGCTGGCGGTATGAAGGGTTGCGCCATCATGCCGCAGGTAAGCGAAAGTAAGGCTGCCACGCTCCTCATGCCAATTGAGCCTCAGCGTCACTCGATTTTTCGGCAACAACGGCGCCTGAAATTTGACGTTCTGAATACTGTGGAAGTGAAAACCCGGCGCGAGCAGCATCGCGGAAAAATGCATGACCCAGTCGAGTTGCGCTACGCCCGGTAACAGCGGCTGCACGGCGAAATGCCCTTTGAACCAGAACATTTCCGGCTCAAGAGAAAAGGTGATCTCGGCTTGACCAGGCTGCGGCTGGTAGCATTCGATTTTATGGGGCGTCATTGAAAAACTCCTGTAATTGCGTATCAACGCGCTTATTCATGCTGTTTACCGGGATTTCATCAACCACCCGCCAATAACGAGGAATAGCCACCGGCTCAAGCCACGGCAACAGTGCACGACGCCACGACAACTCCAACGCGTTGCCATGCTTTTCTCGCCAGGCATCCTGCCGCTCACGATCTAATACCAGCAATGCACCGATACCTTGGCGTCCTCGACGAAAAATCGGCACCGCCGCCGCATCCTGAATGCCGTCCAGCGCTATCAGCCGACGTTCTACTTCACTCAGTGAGATGCGTTTCTCTTCAATTTTCACCACTCGTCCACGGCGCCCATGCAAACGGAAACGACCATGCTGGATAAACTGCAGCTCATCATCCAATAATTGCCCGTCAGGTTGCGCAATCAACGGTGATACGGCGCGGAAGGCATCGCCCTCTGCCGTGAGCGTCACCCCCGGAAAAAGTTGCCACGGAATGTCATCTTGTTCGCGGTAGCGCCAGGCAAGAATGCCGGTTTCAGTACTGCCGTAAATTTCATCCGGCCAGACGCCGAGCCACGCTTGCGTCGCCATAACGTCTTTCCATGGCAACATGCCGCCTGCGGAGAAAATCATGCTGACCGATGGCGCAGCCAACCGGGGATCGAGTCGTTTGAGGAAAGCAGGACTGCTGACAAACAGATAGCGATATGAACGATCAAAAGCAGCCAACTGTTCGACGTAATGAAGCATTGCCGCATGCAGAGGCAATCCCTGCGACATAGGCAAGAAAATGCTAAACGTGAGGCCATAGAGATGCAGGGGAGCCACCGATGCCACCACACGACAACCGTCCAACTGCCCAGAAAAGCGGGTCGCTAACAGCCTGGCTTCATCATCCAGAACCGCGATCCGCTTAACGACTCTTTTGGGTTGCCCGGTGGATCCGGAAGTAAACAGTTCGATGCTGGCGTCATCGGTGAGCGCCGGCAGACAGATCTTCGTCGGCGCCGGTTTTTGGGCTGATTCCACAACGAGCAGCGCCCCACTCCAGCACAGTTCGGCATCACTTAACACGCCGTTAAACAGCGACTGTTGCTCTTCAAGCAGTGAGACCCGGCGATGCCCTGGGATCACCGGTGTTTTGCCGGCGTACAAGACAGCCAACAACGCCACAATTAACAGGTAGCTGTTTTCAAAGCACAGCGCCCAGCGTTCGGCTTCTTGCTGATGCAAGCGATCGAGCAATATCGATACGTCATAGCGCAATTGACCGAGTGTCCAGGTCTGTTCGCCAAGCCAAGCAATGGGCGTCTCATCGGGGCGCGATGCACTTAACCATTGCGACAGTGAAAGAGGGGGAGTCATCGCACATCTCGCCGTATTATGCGACGACGCACCAACCATTCGCCGGCCATCAGCGCGCCTATCAGCAGATAAGCAATCATGCCGTTCCACATTGTCCAAAGCGCCATATCTCCATGCAAGGCGGTTAAGAAGGCCATGGAGCCGTTGAACACGAAGAAGATGCACCAGACCTGGGTAACACGACGCGTATAACGAACGCCTGCAGGGGGCAACTGCGGATCGCGCAGCCGAGCCAAACGCTCGACCAACGGCATATCACTCCGCAGCGAACCGCCAAAGCCAAACAGCATCACCACATTGACAATGACCGGCCACCACAGCAGCAGCTGATGAGCGCGTAACAGCGCGCTGGTAACGCATAACGCAATCCCCGCCAATGCCACACTCTGCATAATGCGATGCATCGGCCCGGCTTTTCGCCGCAGCTGACGTAAGCGTAGAAACAGCATCAGCGCCATCGATGGCAGCAGCCAATGCAGGCCTCCATGCAGCAGGCCAAACCAAACCAAAAACGGCCAAGCTAACACGATTAGCGCCATCATGACCTGAAGTACCGACAACCTTTTCCCTTGCACGATGGATCAGACTTCTCGCAGCAAACGTTCTACCGCTTCGACGACATCTTGAACGGTTCGCACAGCTTTAAACTCTTCCGGTTTGATCTTCCTGCCGGTTTTCTTTTGCAATTGCACAATCATGTCGACCGCATCGATGCTGTCGAGCTCAAGATCTTCATACAAGCGGGCTTCAGGCGTAATCGACGCGGGATCAATTTCAAAGAGTTTGATCAGAAGCGCGGAGACTTCTTCATAAATAGCGTGTTGTTCTGTCATGGCGGACTCTTTCTCAGGCTCGTTGCGAATGAATAAAAGAAGCCAGCGTTGCTACAGAGTAAAAGTGCTGGCGCATTTCTTCACTTTCGGCGGAAAGCACGATGCCGTACTTATTTTTTACCGCCAGCCCGAGTTCAAGCGCATCGATTGAGTCCAGACCTAATCCTTCCCCGAACAGAGCCGCCTGCGTTTCAATATCATCCGCCGTCAGCTCCTCCAAATTCAACGTATCAATAATGAGATTTTTAATTTCTAGGTAAAGCGCTTGCATCATTAAGTCCCGAAAAAGGTGTTTCAACGAATTGTAATTGTTGCGAAAGGTGCCGGTTCAGCTGCCTGGCCGCCAATGCCGGCTCTGGTGTTTTGCCATCATAAAAATGATCGATCGGCACTCGACCGCGTACTTTGATCTCAAAGAGCGGCTTTGTAAGGGGGACATCGTACCATTTGCTCTGTTTATCCAATAAATGCTCACTGCAGCAAATCGCCACAATACGCAGATCGCGGCGGCAGCGGACGGCAATATTGGCCGCCCCGCGCTGCAGAGACATCTTTTTCCCCGGCTCGGTACGCGTGCCCTCAGGAAAAATTAAAATGGTGTCTCCGCGCCCCAATCTTTCCTGACACTGTGGCAATAAAGTCTCAGCCTGACTGTTAACCAGATAATCCGCTGCACGAATCACCCCGCTGACAAACGGATTTCTCAGTAATGCGCTTTTCACCAGGCAATCCGTTTCCGGCATCACGGAAGCCAGCAGCACATAATCAATCAACGTAGGATGATTCGCCACCACCAGACAGCCGCGTTCATTACGCAGGCAATCGGCGCCATGGATACGGTAATCCAATACGCCAATGCTCCTCGCTACCGTTAAGAACAATCGAAAACTGGCTGAAATACTGCGCCGCGCTATGCGGCAGCGCTTATTGTCATCACGTATAACAAGCAAGAGCAAATTAAACCAGGTCAGGGAAAGCAGCAGCCCACCGAGCCCAAATAATGCGAAGCAAAACCCGGTCATGACCAAGCGCCAGATACGGTTTAATCCGGTTACAGCGTTCATTTCATGAGACTCCAACGCCACTGCAGCCGTTCTCCGTCAATCGTAAAGTGGGGCGTCTGCGCGAGATAGTGCCTTAAGAACTGCAAGCTTTGCGGCAAAGACACTTCATTGCCTGCATAATCACTCTCCGTGGAGCATTGCAGCATATCCCCCGGCTCAAACAACAGCGCCACGGCATACGCCCAGGTGGGCATTTGCGCAGGAAGCCCCGGATGGTAAAACGCTGGGATCACACCATCAAAATCCACCATCAATACACGTTGATGGCCGGCCTGCAGCAAGCAAACCACTTCACAAAGCCCTTGCTGGAACGTATCCATGCCGGCGGAAAGCGAAGAGGATACGATCGGTTGCTTGGCAACGATCGTCAGATTTCCAACCGCGGAGTTATGAACCGACATGGTAAAGTCCGTCGGTGAAACAGCCTGGCCGGTCGCCAATGCATGAAGGATACGGTAGTTACGCTCCAGTTCCCCGTGACGGCTGGTATAAAGCACGGCGTCAACGGCATGACGACGCAGCAAAGAGAGCCCGCAATCAACCGCCAGCTTACTGCCGGAGCTCAAGCGACGGGCGACCATCATCGGCAATTCATCAGGCAACGCCTGAGGCGCGCTCGGATCAATGGCATCAGGTTGGCGCGCCCATGCAAGCCACTGGGTCGCTGCGCTCAGACCCGGTGCTCGAGCCTGCCAGTCGACTATGTTCAAGGCAAATTTCATTAACGCAAATCCGTGGTGTATCCGTAATCTCTGGCACAATGCGCCAAATTGACGCCTCTTTTTAAGTCAAATTTTCTTGCATATGAGTAAGGTATGACCAACACCGAGATGATCGACGCGCTTTTCAACCTCAAATCCTGCCGTTTCCAAGTAGCGATAAAATTTCTCTACGCTGTAAAAACGGCTATTGCCGTTAGCCATGCAGGTAAAATAAAGCGACGTGGCGTTCAGGCTGAATGAGGCCGCCTCAAATTTTTGCGCATCCCAGAACAGCTCCATAACACACAACCGAGCACCAGGTTTCATCACCTTGGCGATACGCTCCAACATGCCAATTATCTGCTGCGGAGCGAAGCAGTCGAGGAACTGGCTCATCCACCAGATATCCGCTTCGCCAGGCAATGTGGCATCTTTGAGCATATCAACCGCATGAAAGCCAATGCGGTGAGAAAAACCGGCATTTTCGACATTTTGGCGGGCAAGTGCAATTTGTTGCGGTAAATCCAGTATCGTAATCGTGACATCGTCATCGTATTGGCAGCAACGCAGCGCCCATTTTCCCGTATTTCCTCCGACATCGTACAGGCTTAGAGGTTGGCCGGCGAAAATATGCGGCAACGCAGCATGAAAGGCCGCATCAGAGTAGTAATGATCGAATGCAAACCAACTTTCACGAGCTGGAGATGGTAACTGGGACAGCACAGGATAGATAGTTTCCGTGTCACTGAACACCTGGAGACCCGCAGGTTTGGACTCCTTTAGCGCTTGCGTCAGAAAGAACAACCCCTGATAACAGACATCCTGTGTGAAATCCATATTCACACGGGTCATCGTGTCATGCAGCAGGAAGTGCCCCACTTTTGTGAGGCGGTAGCGCTCGTCGCGGCAGGTAATGATGCGACCACTCAACCCCATATCCAACAGCACGCTGGTGGCATAATCATTCAGACTGCTATTAGCAACGATTTCATCCAGAAACGCGCCTTGTTCACCTTGCTTATCCAGATAGGCCAACACCCCCCCATTGCGCAAACAAAGCGCCGTTTGAAACAGCATGGGAGCAAAAGCAATGCGTTGCGCTTCAGTTATGGCATCAAGCGCATTAAAGGTGTCTTGTTCATACATAACGATGATAAGCGTCCTGTGCTAAAAATATTTATCGGGCCATACTTGGCCCGACTAAAAAGATATTACTGCACTGCATTCGTGGCGAGGTTAACCTGAATATCTTTATCCAGATTGCGTACCCAACGATTATAGTTTTTATGAATCTTACCTTGAGAAGCAAGCAAATTCTGGCTGCTGTCATAATCGATAGAATAAGCCGTTGCCGAGTAGGTAATACGCACCTCTGCACTGTGATTGCGGTTTTGCTGACGCGCCTTGATGACACTCGGCCCTGCATCATTCATGATCCATTGGCGCTGGGCGCCCGCCTTAAGGATTGCGCTTCTGACTTGAGCTTCACTATGCCCGGCACTAACTGTCGAATGAACATTATCAACCGGCGCTGTGCGCGCACATCCCACTAAGGCCCCTGCCACGGAAAATGCGATTAACAACTTGGAAACCCTTTTCATACAACCTCCATATTAAAGTAATTTTGATAACTTTCATCAATGGATAAATGAATACCTGCAACAATACAGTCAAATGAAACCACAGTTTATTTATTAACCGGCACCTTACGGTATTTTTAAATTAAAATCATCAGCCACTCACAGGCTGAATGAAATCAATATAAAAACAGTGAAAGACTCGTAAATCAATGAACTATCGGACAGATTGAATTTGTAACCATCCAATATTCATTGAAGCTATCGGTGATTATATCGATTAAATTAACACCATCAAAATGCTTATTCATGACCATCAGTTCCGGCCATTTAAAGTACTCCAAACAATACCCTTACTCAAGAAAAATGTAACTAAATTATACCAAATCCCTGGCTCTCATTGCCAAGCATGACTGGCGAAAGGGGGAACTGCAGAGGTAATGACTGATACACCTGCACAGGCCGGCTAATCAGTATCGTGTAGCGAGAAATGCTTGAGATTAACGCGGCAAAATCGCGCATGTTTTATCCAGCAGCGATTCTACCGAGGCGCGGTTGCCAACGTCCCAGCCACGCTTCGAGGCCAGCAAGATAAACCCCCGTTGGCCGGCAAACGTGGTCGGAACAATGGCCACGCCATACTCCGCCAGCTGCTGCGGCGACAGATGAAAATAATCCGCAAGATCCTTAATCGGGTAGATGCCCATCGCGGTCGGTTGCATCACGCGGCGGGCATAGTAGGTGTGGCGCAACAGTTTATCCGGCAAAGGCCGCCATTGTTCCTGAATATAGGGGCGTTCCGCCTGCAATTGGCGCCGTACATCTTCGCGCAGGCAGGTCAGATGAATATGCAATTGGTTCTGGCTGCGGCCATAAGCGGAGTTGATCGCCATGCCCAGCCTGTCGTCCGGCACCGGCCCGCCATACTCGGCGGCCAGCCGGTAACGCATCAGCCATGCATAGCCAAAATAGTCCGTCCGTTCCCCGGCCAGCAGCAGCGGGCTTTCAATACCGGAAAGCGGCGCCGTCGGCACCAGAATGAAGTGGTAGGGATAACGCGGGTTTTGCAGCACGCTGAAACCCTGCGCTTTCCCCTGCGGCATATAAATCTGCTCACACGGAGCCGGATCGCGCTTTTGCTGATAGTTGGCCATGCAGAGCTTATCGACCACGCCCCACAGCGCATCGGAACGGGCACAGCCCGTCAGGGACAAAACGCCCAGCAACAGCAACCAACGCTGGGTAGACACACCAAAGCACGCCATCGTCATCTTTCTCGGCATCATCGCCGCACAGCACTCTTTGCGCGGGCGAGAAAAAACTCAAAATGGGGAATGAACAAGGGGCCGGTGCATGGCCCCTTGAGGAAAGATTACGCCGTGCCGCCGACGGTCAGCGTATCCAGTTTCAGCGTCGGCTGGCCAACGCCCACCGGCACGCTCTGGCCTTCCTTGCCGCATACGCCCACGCCTTTATCAAGCGCCAGATCGTTGCCGACCATCGAGATCTGCTGCATCGCCTCGATGCCGGAGCCGATCAGCGTCGCCCCTTTCACCGGTTTGGTGATGCGGCCCTTCTCGATCAGGTAGGCTTCGGTGGTGGAGAACACGAACTTGCCGGAAGTGATGTCCACCTGGCCGCCGCCAAAGTTCGGCGCGTATAGGCCGTACTCAACGCTGGCGATGATCTCTTCCGGCGTCGATTGGCCCGCCAGCATGTAGGTGTTGGTCATGCGCGGCATCGGCAGATGTGCATAGGACTCGCGGCGGCCGTTGCCGGTCGGCGCGACGCCCATCAGCCGCGCGTTGAGCTTGTCCTGCATGTAGCCTTTCAGCACGCCGTTTTCGATCAGCACGTTGTACTGGCCCGGCACGCCTTCGTCGTCGATCGCCAGCGAGCCGCGGCGCCCTTGCAGGGTGCCATCATCCACCACGGTGCACAGCTCGGAAGCCACCAGCTCGCCCATATGGCCGCTGAACACCGAGGTGCCGCGCCGGTTGAAGTCGCCTTCCAGGCCATGGCCCACCGCCTCGTGCAGCAGTACGCCCGGCCAGCCGGCCCCCAGCACCACCGGCATATTGCCGGCCGGCGCCGCTACCGCACCGAGATTGACCAGCGCCATGCGCACCGCTTCCTGGGCATAGACATCGGCACGCACGTCGCCGTCGACGCTTTCCAGGAAATAGTCGTAACCGAAACGGCCGCCGCCGCCGCTGGAGCCGCGCTCACGCTTGCCGTCCTGCTCCACCAGCACGCTGACGGAAAGGCGCACCAGCGGGCGAACGTCCGCCGCCAGCGTACCGTCGGTGGCGGCGACTAACACCTGCTCGTAAACGCCGGTGATGCTGGCGTTCACTTCCTGCACTCGCGCATCGGCGGCGCGCGCCACCTTGTCGACGCGGTGCAGCAGGGCGATTTTCTCTTCGCGCGGCAGGCTTTGCAGCGGATCAAGCAGCGGATACAGCGCCCGGTAACCGATCTCGCCCAGGGTGTGCGCCCGCCCGTCGCCCTGCTCACGCACGATGCTGCGCGCCGCCTGGGCGCTCTGCTGCAGCGCATTCAGGGTGATCTGATCGGCATAGGCGAAGCCGGTCTTCTCGCCGCTAACGGCGCGCACGCCGACGCCCTGGTCGATATTGTAAGAGCCATCCTTGATGATGCCGTCCTCGATCACCCAGGCTTCGTGATAGCTGGACTGGAAATAGAGATCGGCATAGTCGATACGGCGTTCTGCCAGTTGACCCAGTACCTGGTACAGGTCTTGATGACTCAGCTTGTTGGTAGCGAGTAACTGCTCACTGACAAACGTCAGACTCATAATGGTTTCACTCTTGATTGGAGGATAGCTTGTCAGACGGCGCCGTCAGCGACGTCTGGAATCGGTTGTGCTGCAATACCGGCATCTGTTGCCGCAAGGGCTGCAGGCTTGCGGTGTCCACGCGCACCTTCAGTGCCGCCACAGCGTCCGCGTTCTCGGCCAACACCTTGCCCCAGCCGTCGACAGCCAGCGAGTGGCCCCAGGTGCGGCGGGTCGGCCCGTGGCGCCCCACCTGCGCCGGCGCCAGGATCATGCACTGGTTTTCGATCGCCCGAGCGCGCAGCAGGATTTCCCAATGTGCCTCACCGGTGACCCGGGTAAAGGCCGCCGGCACCGAAATCAGTTCGGCGCCCTGCGCCCGCAGCGCCTGGAATAGCGCGGGGAAGCGCAGATCGTAGCATATGGTCATGCCCAAACGCCCGACCGGCGTATCCACCACCGTCAGGTGCTGCCCGTGCTGGTAGGTATCCGACTCGCGGTAATGGCCGTGCGCATCGTTGATGTCCACATCGAACATGTGCAGCTTGTCGTAGCGGGCGCGGATCTCGCCCTGCTCGTCGAACAACAGGCTGCTGGTGGTGATAAGCTCCGGATTTTCGCGGCTGATCAAGGGCATCGAGCCCACCAGCAACCACACGCCATAGCGGCGCGCCAGCTCGCGCACCGCGTTCTGCAGCGGGCCATCGCCCTGTTTTTCCGCCTGCTGGCGGTAGGCCGCAGAGTTGGCGAACAGCAGCGCGTTCTCCGGCGTCATGACCAGTTTTACCCCGGCATTGAGCTGCTTGATCTGCTGTTCAATCTGGGCCAGGTTATCGCGCACCTGATCGCCACTGCACAACTGCAACAACGCAACGTTAGCATTCCTCATGACGCCTTATCCTCCTTTGCCTTACGAAGTACCTCATTGATCTTCGGCTGATCGAGATCGCCGCTGATATGGTAACGAATCAGCGAAATCTTGCTCCACAGCGGCCCCAGCACCTGCGAGGCGGCAAATACCGCCGCGCCGACGATCGGGTTGACGACAAACGCCGTGGCCACGCCGACGGTCGCCGAAATCGCCGGCGCCACCACCGCCTCCATATCGATGCGGCGGCGCGCCAGATCGATCTGGCCACTCATGGCGATATCCGCCGCCAGGCCATCGATCAATAGATTATCAGTATGCATTATGCCATCTTTCAGCCAGGCGGTGCTGCGGATGGAATCAAAGTAGAAACCTTTGCCGAAGGTATCGCTGAAATCGAACTGCAGCTTGCGCAGCAGGGCGTCGAAGCTGACCAGCCGCAGCAGCTGACCGGCACGGCCGCCGCCCATGCTGTCGATCTCGCCCTTGCCCATCTTGACCTGCAGCGCGCCGCTCAGCGTATTGACCTGCGGCTGCCACGGCGCGCCGTGCCAATACAGATCGAAGTCCACGTCGTAAGGCGCACCTTTCAGCGGGATAGTGATGCCGAAGAAGGCGGCGGTTTCATCGATCTTGCCGCCGAGCAGCTTGCCTTTCAACGAGCTGCGTTCTTCCTGCGCGTTCTGCTTCCACAGGCCGGTGGCGCTCATGCGCCCTTTGCCGGTGTCGATCAAGCCGTGATCCAGCGTCAGGGTGTCCCCCCGATTGCTCAAATCCGCCTCGACCCTGCCGAGGTTCTGCCCCAGCACCCAGCACGACTTGCAGCGCAGCATCAGCGAAGGCCAGTCGCGGAAGGAAACTTTCTCCGCCGGCGGCGTCGGCGTGCCCGCCGCGTTTTTCGTCTCGGCGAACTGCGGGTTGTAATACAGGTAGTTGATATCGGCGCGCCACGGCCCGCGATCGGCCACCCGCAGGCTGCCGTCCACTTCATCGCTCTTGGCGCTCACCACGGTGGCACCCAGCTGTTTTTCGGCCGACAGCGTCAGCTTATGCCAGGCCTGGCCGCCCAACAGCAGCTGCGGCGTGGTCAGCGCCACGGTGGTGGGGAAGCTGAAACCGCCCACCTGACCGCTGCCGCCGCCCTGTTTCAGCGCCGGCGCCAACAGCGCCAGCCATTGCTCGCCGTCCAGCGCCGGCAGGTTCAGCGTCATCGACTTGCCGGCCGGCAGCGGCGGCGTGCCGCCACCGTTGGTTTGCCAGGCGGCGCGCGCCAGATTCACCTGTTTTTTGTCGAAGTTCCATTCGCTGTTGAAGCGGTTCTGCTTGCCCGCACTGCCGGCCAACATGAAGCCGTTAAGACCGCCTTTGACCTTGACGTTCACCGGCAACGCTTCACCCGGCGCCTTATCCAGCGGCGAAGGTAAGTGACTGCTCACTTTTTTCAAGTCTGCGTCAAGGCCGATATCGTAGCTGGCCGAGCCCTGATGCGGCAGCGTGATGGCCACCTGGCTCTGCCAGGGCGTACTGCCGCTGAGCGCATCGGCGGCCTCTTTCGGCAGGCCGGGGAACTTGCCCGGCTGCCAGTCGCCCTTCAGGCCGACGTTGACCTTGTAGTCACGCTCGCCTTCCTGGGTGGTGAAGTTGACCGCCACCGGCTGCCCGAACCAGGTGGCCGACAGCGGGTCGCTCTGCAGGTTGCCGTTGTCGAAGCGGAACTTGCCGCTGAGCTTTTGCAGTTCGCTGTCCAGCGGCTTGATCAGCAACGAGTTGTTGTTCAGCGCCACTTCGCCGGTGGCTCTGACCTGCTCGCCGTCCAGCGGGATATCGAGATGTAAGCGCCCACTGACATCACCGCCAATCTGCAGCTGATCCAGCGCCGCCCCGAGCGAATCGTGCAGCGGCGTCTGCATGAAGTAGTCATGCACGTCGCTGCCCGCACCCGCGACTTCGGCGTCGATCAGCAGCCGCTCTTTCAGGTAATCCGGTATCACCGCGCTGATATTTTTGCCCGCCACCTTGCCCAACCGGGTTTGCGGCGCATGCATCCACAATCCTTCGTTGGCGAAATCGAGATCGATCGCCAAATCGGTCAGCGCCGGCCAGCCCGGTTGGAACTGGAAGGTGGCATGACGCAGCGGTACGAAGACTTCGAACTGCCCTTCGTTTTTACGGTACGGGAAGTGCTGCGGATCGCCGGAATAAATCAGCGTGGCGTTATCCACCTGGCCGCCCTGAATGGCGCCGCTCAGGTAGTCCACCAGATGCTTGCCCATCAGCGGTTCCGGGAAATAGCGCCAGGCGTCGGCGCCGTCATACAGGCGGATGCCCGCCAGGATGTTCAGCCACGGATCGCCCTTGGCCGGCTGCTGATAGCGGAAATCGCCATTGACCCACAGCGACTTCGCCTTGACGTCCAGCCCCTGGCTCGCCAGCTCCCAGCCTTGATCGTTGTAACGCCAGGTCAGTGCGCCGCGCGCGCTGCTGACTTCAAGCGGCGCACGGAACATATCGCCGTAAGGCAAGGTGCTGCCTGCCAGCCCCAGCGTCAGGCGGCCGTTCTCCACCCCGCCGCTCAACGCGCCGGAGAAGTGGTTGACGCCGGGCAGCAGTTCCCAATGCTGCCAGCTGACATCACGCCACAGCGCCTGAAAACGGCTCTTTTCCGGCTGCTTCAGCGGAATGTCCAGCGCCAAGGCTTCCATCGTCCCCTGCGGCTGCAGATCGTTCCAGCGATCGAGCACGTCCGGGCTGAGGAACGAGAAGGTCGGCAGCAGCGCCGACAGACGCTCCAGCTGAAGGTGGGTCGCGCGCACCCGCAGCTCTTCATTCTGCGCCGGCCCCATGAATTTGGTGTTTTCCGGCAACCACAGCGCGGAAAGCGCGCCCTGCGGCCAGGCCTGACCGTCAGTGCTCAACCGCAGCTGCGGCACATCGAGCTGCCAACCGGTGCCCTGGCGGCGTAGCGACAGCGCCAGATTGTCCACGTCCAGCCGGTGCTGCGCGGTGCCAGTATCCCAGTTGGCCGCCCCCTGCTTGAGCAACGCATGGCCGCCGGCAATCTCGCCGTTTTGCACCTGCAGCCAGGCCGCCAGGCTGAAGTCGGCGCTTTCCAGCCCGGTGTTGGCGCGCAGCCAGCGGGTAAACCAGGGCTTCATGTCGATGTTATCGGCCTGCAGGTAGACCGTGCCGGTGTCCAGCAGGCCCTGATTATCGCGCAGGTCCATGCGCAGCTGCACCACGCCGTGTTGGCCGTTCAGCGTCGACAGGCTGATCTGCCCCTCGGCGCGGTGGCGATCGCGGCCGTTGAGCCAGGTCAGCTGAGGAATGTCGAATTCGGCGCGCGCGCCGGCGGGCGTCAGGAACGAGATACGGCTGTCGCGCAAATCGAAGTGGTCGAGCTGGCGCAGCATCAGATCGCTGATTTTACCCGGCTCAAGGCCGTCGCCCTGCCGGTCTCCGCCCAGCGTGGCGTTCAGATCGAGGCGGAATTGATAGAAGGTCAGATCGCGGAACTGCCAGCGCCAGTGCAGCAGCGATTGCCACACGTCCAGCGCCAGCGTCACGCGTTCGATATGCACATCGCTTTTGGGCAGCGTGGCGCTCAGGTTGCGCATTTCAAGCTGTGGGCCAAACGTTTCCCAACTGCCCTGCACGAAGTCCATTCGCACGGGCACGCCGGACAGCTTCTCCACCTGCGCCAGCAGTTGGGGACGGTAGTCGTTCAGCTTCGGCAGCATCAGGCGCAGCCCGCTGATCAGCAGCGCCACAATCACAATTAGGGTGGCGCCTGTTGCTAACAGAATCCCAGGCAGTCGCCTCACGCAGTTCTCCTTGCTCCGCTGCCTGGCAACGGGAATATCTATGCACTGACGGGCCCGGCGTGCCGGGCCCTTACCGATGTCGGGCGGGCTACATCATGACGACGTCGAACTGCTCCTGGCTGTACAACGGTTCGATCTGCACCTTCACCTGTTTGCCGACGAAGATCTCCACTTCGGCCAGCGCATGCGACTCTTCGCTCTTCAGCGCTTCGCCGACCGCCGCCGAAGCGTACACCAGGAAGCGATCGGAATCGTAAGCATGGTGCACGCGCACAATCTCGCGCAAGATCTCGTAGCACACGGTTTCCACCGTTTTCACGGTGCCGCGCCCATTGCAAGTAGGACAATCGTGGCAGAGCACATGTTCAATGCTTTCACGCGTTCGTTTACGCGTCATTTCAACTAAGCCTAGCTGAGAGAAGCCGTTGATCGTGGTTTTTACCCGATCTTTACTCAACGCCTGCTCCAGCGAGTGCAGCACCCGGCGGCGATGCTCTTCGTTGTTCATATCGATAAAGTCGATGATGATGATGCCGCCCAGGTTGCGCAGCCGCAGCTGGCGCGCGATGGCCTGCGTCGCCTCGATGTTGGTATTGAAGATGGTTTCGTCGAGGTTGCGGTGGCCGACGAAGGCGCCGGTGTTGATGTCGACCGTGGTCATCGCCTCGGTTTGATCGATGATCAGATAGCCGCCGGACTTCAGCTCCACCTTGCGCTCCAGCGCGCGCTGGATCTCGTTTTCCACATCATACAGATCGAAAATCGGCTGGCTACCGGTATAGAGCTCGAGCTTGTTGGTAATGTCCGGGATGTACTCGCCGGTAAACTCCACCAGCAGATCGTGGGTCAGTCGCGAATCGACGCGGATGCGATCCAGCGCCGCGCCGGCGAAATCACGCAAGATGCGCTGCGCCAGCGCCAGCTCGCCGTACAGCTTGTATTTGGTCTGGTTGCGCTTCTTGCGCTCCATCACCTTCGTCCACAGGCGTTTGAGGAACGCGGCGTCCTGCGCCAGCTCTTCCTCGCCGATACCTTCCGCCGCGGTGCGGATGATAAAGCCGCCCAGCTCGTCGCAGTGCGGCGCAACGATGGATTTCAGGCGCTCGCGCTCGGCTTCGCTTTCAATGCGCTGCGAAACGCCGACGTGCGCCGCGCCCGGCATGAAGACCAGATAGCGCGAAGGCAGCGTGATGTCGGTGGTCAGGCGCGCGCCCTTGGTGCCAAGCGGATCTTTCACCACCTGCACCATCAGATCTTGCCCCTGTCGCACCAGCTCGGCGATGTCGCGCACGTGGAAGTTTTTCCGCTCGTCGCCGGCGACGCATTCGGTATGCGGCATGATGTCGGAGGCGTGCAGGAAGGCGGCCTTGTCCAGGCCGATGTCGACGAACGCCGCCTGCATGCCCGGCAGAACGCGGCTGACGCGTCCTTTATAGATATTGCCGACGATGCCGCGTTTGGATTCGCGTTCGATATGGATCTCTTGCAGAATGCCGCCATCGATATAGGCGACCCGCGTTTCAGACGGTGTGATATTAACCAGTAGCTCAGCTGTCATGCCTTCTCCTCAGAGCCGGTCGATAATGGCAGCGCCCATCAACCGGTTCTTACATCACGTAATGCGACAAAATTACTGAGCAGCTCATGTGTTTCGACCAGCGGCAGACCGACCACCGCGTGATAACTCCCGGTTATCGTTCTGACGAAACAACCACCCTTTCCTTGAATTCCATAGGCGCCCGCCTTATCCATCGGTTCGCCCGTAGCAATATAGTCGCGGATATCCTGTTGTGACAGGCTGCGGAACGTCACGTCGGTCACCACCAGTTGGCAACGCACGTCGTGGCGATCGGCGATCGCCACCGCCGTCATCACCTGATGCTGCTTGCCGGACAGGGCCGCCAGCATTTCGGCCGCATGGGCTTCGTCGCGCGGCTTCTCCAGCACCCGGCCGTTGAGCACCACGATGGTGTCGGCGCCCAGCACCGGCCGATCCTCCTGCGCCAGCGCCACGCCCGCTTTGGCTTTGTCCTGAGCCAGGCGGCGCACATAGGCTTCCGCGGCTTCGCCTTCCCGGCGCTGCTCTTCGGTATGCGTCAGCAGAATGTCGAACGACACGCCCAGCAGGGTCAGCAGTTCACGTCGACGTGGGGAGCCGGAGGCCAGATAAAGCGAAGTCATTGATATATCCTTACTGTACGGCGAACTGACGGCGGATTTTACGCATCAACAGGAATAACCACGGCCACAAAATGCCGTTTACCACACTACTCCAGAACACCTCTGGGCGGAAAGAGACGTTGATCACTAAAAACTCAGCCCAGAACACCACCACGTCCATCGACAGCGACAGCAGCACGACGATCAGCGCCTGTTGCCACAGCGCCATATTGCGGAACAGTTGGAATTTGAACGCCACCAGATAAGCGATGATGCCCAGCGCCAGCGCGCGCACGCCCAGCGTGGAGCCGAGGATCAGATCCATGATCAGCCCCAGCACGAAGCCGGTACCGACGTTGACCCGATGCGGCAAGGCCATCACCCAGTAGATCAGGATTAGCACCAGCCAGGAAGGCCGGAACATGTAGATCTGCTCCGGCCACGGCATGATTTGCAGCACCAACGCCACCAGGAACGACAGCCAGATTATCCAACGCCCGTGGCTGCGGTAGCTGTTCATTGCACCACTCCCGCCGCGGCAGGCTTAACCTGGGGCTGAGCAGACGCTGGAGCGACGGTTTGCGGCGCCACGCCGGTGGCCGGAGCCGGCAGCTGCGGCCCGACGGAGCCGGCAGGCGGCAGCACCTGCGGCATCATCTGCATCAGGCGTTCATTGGCCACGCGGTGCACTTCGTCCGGCGGCAGCGGCATGTCGCCGTTGCGATCGGCGCCCCACAGCAGCAACAGGTAGCGCAAGCGCTGCAGACCGGCGGTCGGCCGCGCCTGAATCACGGTGTAAGCGCGCTGGTTGTCGACCTTGACCGAGGAGACCACCGCCACTGGATACCCTTCCGGGAAGCGGCCGCCAAGGCCGGAGGTGACCAGCACGTCGCCAACGCGGATGTCGGTGTTGTTCGGCAGATGCTCCAGTTGCAGGTCGTCGGCGCAGCCGCTGCCCGCGGCGATCACCCGAATATCGTTGCGCAGCACTTGGATCGGCAGCGCATGCGAGGCGTCGCAGATCAGCAGCACGCGGCTGGTGACTTTCGCCACCGCCACCACCTGACCGACCACGCCCTTGTCGCTGATCACCGGCTGGCCTTCATAGACGCCGTTGTCCGACCCTTTGTCGATCACCACCTGATCGCTGTAAGGATCGGAACCGGTGGAGATCACCTGGGTGACCATCTTGTGTTCGTCCTGGCGCAGCGGAGAGCCCAGCAGCTCGCGCAAGCGGGCGTTTTCCTGCTTGAATTGGCCAAGAAGAAGAATATCGCTGTTTTTCAGCAGCAGTTCCTGCCGCAGAGCGCGGTTTTCCAGCTCCAGCTGTTGGCGGGTGGCCAGCGTTTCTGACACGCTGTCCAAAACTTTACGCGGCCCGTTGGCCAGAAAATAGAAAGGGCTGACTGCGGTGTCCATGTAGTTGCGTATCTTCACGAACGTGCCGAGCCGGCTGTCGGCAACGATCAGGCCAATGGCCGCAATCACCGCCAAAAAAAGTCGCAGTTGCAGGGAAGGCCCCCTGCTAAAAATCGGCTTCATAAATTATGCGAGTTCCTCGACAACAGAAAGAGGAACCGTACCCGATTCTCGCTGTGCGCATTCATCCGATACGATTCCTCCTTCCAGGGGCTGACTATTCTTCGCTGAACAAATCGCCGCCGTGCATGTCGATCATTTCCAACGCCTTGCCGCCGCCGCGCGCCACGCAGGTCAGCGGGTCTTCCGCCACCACGACCGGAATGCCGGTTTCTTCCATCAGCAGGCGATCGAGGTTGCGCAGCAGCGCGCCGCCGCCGGTCAATACCATGCCGCGTTCGGAAATGTCGGAGGCCAATTCTGGCGGGCACTGCTCCAGCGCAACCATCACCGCGCTGACGATGCCGGTCAGTGGCTCTTGCAGGGCTTCGAGGATTTCATTGGAGTTCAGGGTAAAGCCGCGCGGTACGCCTTCGGCCAGGTTACGGCCGCGGACTTCAATTTCGCGCACTTCGTCGCCCGGATAGGCAGAACCGATTTCGTGCTTGATGCGCTCGGCGGTGGCTTCGCCGATCAGCGAGCCGTAGTTGCGGCGCACGTAATTGATGATGGCTTCATCGAAGCGATCGCCGCCGATGCGCACGGAAGAGGAGTACACCACGCCGTTCAGCGAGATCACCGCCACTTCAGTGGTACCGCCACCGATATCCACCACCATGGAACCGGTCGCTTCGGAGACCGGCAGACCTGCGCCGATCGCCGCCGCCATCGGCTCTTCAATCAGGAACACTTCACGCGCGCCGGCCCCTTGGGCGGACTCGCGGATAGCGCGGCGTTCAACCTGGGTCGCGCCGACCGGCACACAGACCAGCACGCGCGGGCTTGGGCGCATGAAACTGTTGCTGTGAACCTGTTTGATAAAGTGCTGCAGCATTTTTTCGGTCACGAAGAAGTCGGCGATCACGCCGTCTTTCATCGGGCGAATAGCCGCGATGTTGCCGGGGGTGCGGCCCAGCATCTGTTTGGCGTCATGACCGACGGCCGCAACGCTCTTTGGGGAGCCGGCACGATCCTGACGAATGGCAACCACCGAAGGTTCATTCAGTACGATGCCTTGCCCTTTAACATAAATCAGGGTATTGGCGGTACCCAAGTCGATGGACAAGTCGTTGGAAAACATGCCACGAAATTTCTTAAACATAACGAAAGGATAATCCTGCAAGCTGGGGGCGGAAAATAAAATCCGCCTACTTTACCAACCACACGAAGCAGCGACAAGGCGCAAAAACGTTCTACTTCGGTGAAAAATAGTCTGTATTGTTTCTGCTCGAATGCACGGAAATTGGATGAGGCCTGAATTCCCTGAACAAAGGCTCAGTTTACCACCCTGTCAACGCACGAAACGGCGTAACACAGCTCATAAAATCTAACATATTCCCTGATTGCCGCCGATGGTAAGCACCTACCAACGTCAACCAGATAAAAGCTGACAAGAGCCTATCTCAAATAGGCGTCGTTGTCGCAGGCAGATTGGAGAAAACTCCAAAATGACGGGTGACATGGCCCAGATGGATCCGGCGCTCATTCTACGTCAATTTTTGTCCGGCAATCAGCTTAAACGCGATAACGACGTGAATATTTTTTACGCCCCGCGTCGATCGGTTCCGGCGGCGCGAAAAAGTCGCCCTGCCCGCCGTGGATCCCACGATCTTTCAGCGTCTGCCACTCGTTGCGCGTGCGTACGCCGGCGGCGAACACCTGCGCGCGCGTGCCCGCGCAGGCGCCGGTCAGGCTCTGCACGAACAGCTGATTTTCGTCCCGCTTATCGATACTCCGCACCAGCCCCGGGTGGAGCTTGACGATCTCCACCTGCAGCGACTTGATATAGGACGTACTGACCACGGTTAAACCCGCTTTGGACACCGCGAGGCGGCAGCCCAGCCCTGACAGCAACCTCAGCACCGGACGCAAACGGTCGATATGTTGACACACATCTGCCTCTGCAAGTTCAATCAGAATTCGCCTACGCTGACTTTTTTCGCACTGCAACAGCGTATCGCGCAGCCAGCGCTGGAAAGAGCGCTGCAAAATCGAGTCCACGCACAGCGGGAACGCCAGCGTTTCTTCGGGCCACTGCGCCAGCAAGGGGATGACGCGGCTCACCTGTTGGCGATCGTAACTCTCCGCCAAGCCGAGCTGCTGCACCAGCGGCATATATTCCGCCGGCAGCAATTCCTGGGTGCCATCATAGATCCGACTCATGATCTCGCGATGATGTACCTCGCCTCCCACGGTCACCGCCGGTTTCTGATACAGCCGCGGGCCGCCGCGCGCCAGCACCTGTTCCAGCAGCGTGCGCCATTTGACGCTGCCGCGCCCCTTTTCCGGCACCTGGCTGTCGTACACATACCAACCGTTTTCGCCCTGCAGCGTAGCGTGGCGCGTCGCCTGCTCCGCATAATCGATCACCTGCTCGGTAGTTTGACCGCTGCGGTACGCCACGATGCCGATGTGCAGGAAGGCCTCGCGATCGATCAGCGCCGTGGAAGGCAAGGCATCGATGGCATTGACCAGCTGTGACGCGATGCCATCGGCCTCCTTCAGGGTTCGATGCGGCAACAACACGGTAAAATCGCTGTGGAAATAGCGCGCCAGCAGCGCCGACGGGTAGCGCATCACGAAGGTAGACAGCAGGTTGACCAGCGAATACATCAGCTCCTGCACCGCCACGCTGCCGTGCGTCTCGCGCAGGGTCTCGAAATCGGGCAGCCGCACCATCATCACGATGCCGTGCGAGCCTTCGTCTTCCAGCTGAGTGGTCAATTGGTTATCGAAGAACAGGCGGTTATTCAGCCCGGTTTTGGCGTCCTGCGCGGCGAAGGCGCGGATCAGCGTATCGACCCGGCTGCGCTCTTCCCGCGCTTCCGCCAGATCGGCCAGCAGGCGGTCGAGCGCGCCGCTGACGTTGGCCGGCCACTCACGCACGTCGCCCTGCATGACGTTTTCACGCTCGCCGTTCAGAATGCGCCGCGCGCGGCGTTCCAGGCGATCTTCACCGTCGGCCTGCTCACGCAGCCAGCGCAGGCTGAACAGCAAAACCACCACCATCACGACGATCGACAGCGTGACGGCGGCGGTGGATTGCAACGTGCGCACGTCGCTGGCGAAGGGATCGCGGTAGGTGATGTGCAGCGTGCTGCCCGGATGCTGCAACAGGGGACGCGAGACCTGACGATAGCCGTTCAGCGCATCCCAGTGCTCTTTTTTGACCGTCGGTAATTTATAGTCGAGCAGTTGGCTGGTACCGGCCTCTATGCGGATCGACACGATGCCGAGCGTGCGCATGACGATCGGCAACCATTTCTCCTGTTCCTGCGGCGGCTCGCTCAGCATGGCTTGATCGAGAGTGGTGACCAGCGAATCCAAGCGGCGCTCCTGGCGATCCTGGGTAACGTAAAAGAAGCTGTATGAGCATCCCATCAGCATCAAAAACATCGCCAGCGCGACCAACAGAGTGATCAATGCAGAGAGTTTGGTGGTAAATCGCATCCCTGTGCCTTGTCCGCTATGGTTAAGTGAGTGTTCACCCTTTAGCTAAAAGGGGCCGTCCAACCCTAACAAGCCTTGCCGAGGAATTAAACCTGCAAGCGCCGTTTTTGTCCTTTATCAGGACTTGGGCCGCTTATTATGCATATAGTCAAATAAATGTGATTCAGCCATTGATAGAAAAGTGTAAACGAGAGGAAGAGTGACATGCGTGCACTGTTATTGGAACAACAAGACGACCAAACTCTGGCTCATATCAAAGATATCGGCAGCGATAGCTTGCCGGAAGGCGATGTTACCGTCGACATCAACTGGTCGAGCCTGAACTATAAAGATGCGCTGGCGATCACCGGCAAAGGCAAGATCGTGCGCAACTTCCCGATGGTGCCGGGCATCGACTTCGCCGGCACCGTGCGCCACAGCCGCGACGATCGCTTCAAAGAGGGGCAAAGCGTGGTGCTCACCGGCTGGGGCGTGGGCGAACACTACTGGGGCGGCCTGGCCGAGCAGGCGCGCGTCTCCGGCGAATGGCTGGTGCCGCTGCCGAACGGCCTGGATGAGCGCAAGGCGATGATCATCGGCACCGCCGGCTTTACCGCCATGCTGTGCGTGATGGCGCTGGAGGAAGGCGGCGTGCATCCGGACGACGGCGATATTCTGGTGACCGGCGCCAGCGGCGGCGTGGGCAGCACCGCCATCGCCCTGCTGGCGGCGCTGGGTTACCGGGTGACCGCCATCAGCGGCCGCGACAGCAATACCGAGTACCTGAAAGCGCTCGGCGCCAAAGAGGTGATGTCGCGCGATGGCTATATCGACACGCCGCGCCCGCTGGAGAAGCAGCTGTGGGCCGGCGCGGTGGACACCGTCGGCGACAAGCTGCTGGCGCGGGTGCTGGCGCAGATGAACTATAACGGCACCGTCGCCGCCTGCGGCCTGGCGGGCGGTTATCAGCTGCCGACCACCGTGATGCCGTTCATTCTGCGCAACGTGCGCCTGCAGGGCGTGGACTCGGTGCATACGCCGCTGCACCGCCGCCAAACCGCCTGGGAACGGCTGGCCGGCATTCTGCCGGACAGCTTCTATCAGCAGGCCACGCACGAAATCGCCCTCGAGCAAGCGCCGGCCACCGCCGCCGCGCTGCTGAACAACCAAATCACCGGCCGCACCCTGGTGAAAATCCGCTGATCTTTCCCCCCGGCGACGGGGGGATCGCTCGCTTCTGCGAAATTTCATATTTTCCCGCGTCCCCTCGCTTCCGGCCGGCTTTAGCGCCATGCTTATTTCATGGAGACCCGTTAGCCGCTCGCAGGCGGCGGGAATCAGTCGCGGAGAGCATAAGCATGAACAAACACCCGAAATTGACCGAAGCCGACGTCACGCCGGAGAGCGTGTTTCACCAGCGGCGCAAAGTGCTGCAGGCGCTCGGCATCACCGCCGCTACGCTGGCGCTGCCTACCAGTGCGCGGGCGGACCTGCTGTCGTGGTTCAAAGGCAACGATCGCCCCAAGGCGCCGCCGGGCAAAGCGCTGGCATTCAGCAAACCGGCCGCCTGGCAGGCGCAGCTGGCGATGACGCCGGAAGACAAGGTCACCGGCTACAACAACTTCTATGAATTCGGCCTCGACAAAGCCGATCCGGCCGCCAACGCCGGCGGGCTGAAAACCGAAGGCTGGAAAGTGCGCATCGACGGCGAAGTGGCAAAGCCGATAACGCTGGATATCGACGATCTGATGAAGCGTTTCCCGCTGGAACAGCGCATTTACCGCATGCGCTGCGTCGAAGCCTGGTCGATGGTGGTGCCGTGGATCGGTTTCGAACTGGGCAAGCTTATCAAGCTGGCCGAACCGAACAGCAACGCGCGCTACGTGGCCTTCCAGACGCTGTACGATCCGGAGCAGATGCCCGGCCAGAAAGATCGCTTTATCGGCGGCGGCCTGAAATATCCCTACGTCGAAGGGCTGCGGCTGGACGAGGCGATGCATCCGCTGGCACTGCTGACCGTCGGCGTGTACGGCAAAACCCTGCCGCCGCAAAACGGCGCGCCGCTGCGGCTGATCACGCCGTGGAAATACGGCTTCAAAGGCATCAAATCGATCGTGCATATCCGTTTGGTGCGCGATCAGCCGCCGACCACCTGGAACCAATCCGCGCCGAACGAGTACGGTTTTTACGCCAACGTGAACCCGCACGTCGATCATCCGCGCTGGTCGCAGGCCACCGAGCGCTTCATCGGCTCCGGCGGCATTCTCGACGTCAAACGCCAACCGACGCTGCTGTTCAATGGCTATGCCGATCAGGTGGCTTCGCTGTATCACGGCATGGATCTGCGGGAGAATTTCTAAGTGCGCCTGACGCCTGTTCATATCAAATGGCTGAAAGCCGCCCTGCATCTGGCGGCGTTTCTGCCCTTTCTCTGGCTGGTGCTGGCGGTGGATCAAGGCTGGTTCAGCGCCGATCCGTCCAAGGACATTCAGCATTTTACCGGCAGAATGACGCTGAAACTGCTGCTGGCCACGCTGGCTATCGCCCCGCTGGCGCGCTACGCCCGCCAGCCGCTGCTGATCCGCTGCCGCCGTCTGGTGGGGCTGTGGTGCTTTGCCTGGGGCACGCTGCACCTGATAAGCTACTCCACGCTGGAGCTGGGGCTGAGCAATCTCGGCCTGCTGGGCAGCGAGCTGGTGAACCGCCCTTATCTGACGCTCGGCATCCTCACCTGGCTGATCCTGCTGGCGTTGGCGGCCACCTCGACGCTGTGGGCGATGCGCAAACTGGGCGCCAAATGGCAAACATTGCACAACTTCGTCTATCTGGCGGCGATCCTCGCCCCCATCCACTACCTGTGGTCGGTCAAAACGTTTTCCCCCCAGCCGTTCATTTACGCGCTGCTGGCGGTGGCGCTGTTGGGCCTGCGCTACAAGAAATTCCGCGCCTGGTGGCGCTGAATCGCGCGGCGGCGCGTGTTATTGTCGCGGAAAAACACCCGCCGCCGGCCGGAACTTTTTCTGTGTTCCAGCGCTCATATTCCTGTCACGGATCCCCAAGTTCGTCGATTTGGGGTTGAATATCTTCGCTGATAAGACCAGTATTTAGCTGCGAATTGCTACGATATCGTTATAATGCCCGACCTTGTTTCTGTTCTCAGGGTGAATTTGCCCCTTAACAGGTGACAAATCGATAACATCGGGTTATTTTCTACGATGATGGTTTTATTGCCGGAGATACCAGCACAATGGCGGATAAGTTTCACATTTTGCTTCTGAACGGCCCCAATCTCAATCTGCTGGGGACGCGTGAGCCGGAGAAGTACGGCAGCACGACGCTGACAGAGATTGTTAACGGATTGGAAAACCAGGCATCCGCATTGGATATTACCCTGAGCCATCTGCAATCCAACGCCGAGCATCAGCTGATCGATCGCATTCATCAGGCGCGCGGCAACACCGATTTCATTCTGATAAACCCGGCGGCGTTCACGCATACCAGCGTGGCGCTGCGCGATGCGTTGCTGGCGGTGCAGATCCCGTTCATCGAGATCCACCTGTCCAACGTGCACGCCCGCGAACCTTTCCGCCATCACTCTTATCTCTCGGACGTAGCGGTAGGCGTGATTTGCGGCCTCGGCGCGGATGGCTACGCTTTCGCTTTACAGGCAGCGGTTAACCGTCTGTCGAAAACCCACTAATTGCTCCACAAAAAGAGTACGGAATCACACTCATGGATATTCGTAAAATCAAGAAACTGATCGAACTGGTTGAAGAATCAGGTATTTCTGAACTGGAAATCTCTGAAGGCGAAGAATCGGTTCGCATCAGCCGTGCCGCACCGGCGCAGGCTTACCCCGTCATGCAGCAGGCCTACGCGATGCCGGCGCAGCAGCAGCCGGCCCTGGCTGCCGCCGTTGCCACCGCACCTGCGGCAGAAACCCCTGCGGCACCGGCGGCCATGAGTGGCCACGTCGTTCGTTCTCCAATGGTAGGCACCTTCTACCGCACCCCAAGCCCGGACGCGAAAGCCTTCGTGGAGGTGGGCCAGAAAGTGAACGCCGGCGATACCCTGTGCATCGTTGAAGCCATGAAAATGATGAACCAGATCGAAGCCGACAAGTCCGGCGTCGTGAAAGCTATCCTGGTGGAAAACGGCCAGCCGGTCGAATATGACGAGCCGCTGGTCGTCATCGAATAACGAGGCGCCCCCATGCTTGATAAAATTGTTATCGCCAACCGCGGCGAGATCGCGCTTCGCATCCTGCGTGCCTGTAAAGAACTGGGCATCAAGACCGTTGCGGTTCACTCCGCGGCCGACCGCGATCTGAAACACGTGCTGCTGGCCGACGAGACCGTCTGCATCGGTCCTGCGCCATCGGTAAAAAGCTATCTGAACATCCCGGCCATCATCTCGGCGGCGGAAATCACCGGCGCCGTGGCGATCCACCCAGGCTACGGCTTCCTGTCCGAGAACGCCGACTTCGCCGAGCAGGTTGAACGCTCCGGCTTCATCTTCATCGGCCCGAAAGCCGAAACCATCCGCCTGATGGGCGACAAGGTTTCCGCGATCAACGCCATGAAGAAAGCCGGCGTGCCTTGCGTACCTGGCTCTGACGGCCCGCTGACCGACGACATGGATAAAAACCGTGCCTTCGCCAAGCGCATCGGTTACCCGGTGATCATCAAGGCGTCCGGCGGCGGCGGCGGTCGCGGCATGCGCGTCGTGCGCAGCGACAAAGACCTTGAGCAGTCCATCAACATGACGAAAGCGGAAGCCAAAGCGGCTTTCAACAACGACATGGTGTACATGGAAAAATACCTGGAGAATCCGCGCCACATCGAGATTCAGGTATTGGCCGACGGCCAGGGCAACGCCATCTATCTGGCCGAACGCGACTGCTCCATGCAGCGCCGCCACCAGAAAGTGGTAGAAGAAGCGCCGGCACCAGGCATCACCAGCGAAATGCGCCGTTACATCGGCGAGCGCTGCTCGAAAGCCTGCGTGGAAATCGGCTACCGCGGTGCGGGCACCTTCGAGTTCCTGTATGAAAACGGCGAGTTCTATTTCATCGAAATGAACACCCGTATTCAGGTAGAGCACCCGGTTACCGAAATGATCACCGGCGTGGATCTGATCAAAGAGCAGCTGCGCATCGCTGCCGGTCAGCCGCTGTCGATCAAACAGGAAGAAGTGAAGATCCACGGCCACGCGGTAGAATGCCGTATCAACGCCGAAGATCCGAACACCTTCCTGCCGAGCCCGGGCAAGATCACCCGCTTCCACGCGCCAGGCGGTTTCGGCGTGCGTTGGGAATCTCATATCTACGCCGGTTATACCGTACCGCCGTACTATGACTCCATGATCGGCAAACTGATCACCTTCGGCGAAAACCGTGACGTGGCGATTGCCCGCATGAAAAACGCCCTGGCTGAACTGATCATCGACGGCATCAAAACCAACGTTGAGCTGCAGCAGAAAATCATGAACGACGAAAACTTCCAGCACGGTGGCACCAACATCCACTATCTGGAGAAGAAGCTGGGTCTGCAGGAAACCTGAGCAGGTACGCAGCATCGTCTGACGAAAGGCCGGTTAATCACCGGCCTTTTTCTTTTCTCGCGCCCGCCTGATTTTTTCGTTCAACCGCGCAAAATAGAATCAAATCTTCACAGATAACTTTATCTTCACATTTATCTAGCCCCCCACTCGCCTCACCACATAAAACATAACCAATTGTTTTTAAACAAAAAATAATGAACTCTTAGCTTAAAAATAAATATTATCAAGGAAAAAACCCAATCCCTCGCATTTTCACATGCCATAAGCTTTAACAAAATTAACGTATTAATTACAAAGCTTGACCCCGATCACATCCGCTCGGTGATAGCCCGTGCTATTGTCGCCGTCGATCGAATGCAGCGCGCTCTTTTTCTCTTTTTATTTATCCTTTTTATTGACTTAGATGAGTAATGTCTTAATGAGCCATGTAACTGAATACGACCGTAAGCCCGTGTTTTCCCAGTACCACCGTGCTGACATGGAAACCATAAAAAGCATTAAGGAAAACGGGATTGAGAAGCTTTTGGGTGAAGTGAAGAATTTCCGCGCCAATGAGGAAATGAACCGCTTTATTCCCGAACAGGCACGCCTGGCAGTAAGCTGGGTGCGTCTGGCGAAAAACGAAAAGCTGGATGTGCATGTTCATCCAATATCTTCGCTGTATATCATTTGTGAAGGGGAAGCGATCCTGCTGGGAGACGGCGTTGACCGCCGGGCCGTTCCAGGCGATGTTATCTGCATTCCGCCAGGCGCGGATCACGGCTTCATCGGCGCGGGCGACAACGGCTACTGGGGGCTGTCAATCCAGTTTGAGGAGCGCGGGCTCTATGAAGATCCAAGCAAGCCACTGGTGACTTTCGATCAAGATCCCTACGCTTACTACCATCAGCTTAAAGCGCATAACGCCCGCTACATCGAGCGCTACCAGGACAACAAGATCTTTACCGCATTCGTCAAGGATAAAACCTTCTCCGAGGCGAAAAAATCCTTGTTCCTGGACTACCTGCAGATCCTGTCCGATCAGTTCCAAAAAATGGTGCTGCTGCGTAGCGCACTGTGTGAAGACGTTCGCTTCTCACGTTTCTTCAGTGAGCATCTGAAAGAAGAATTCGGCCATGACGAGGTGCTGCGCAACAGCCGCGACAACCTCCAAGTTCGCGAAGACGCGATCTTTGAAGCACTGTGCATCTGGTTCAACCACCAGATGATCACGCTGGATAATCTGGAACAGGCTATCCTGGTGCACTTTGTCATCGAAGGTTCGGCTTTCGTTTTCTATAACAACATCAAACACGTGTTCGATCCGAGCAAACAGAACCATTTCGAGGATCACTCCGAATTCGATGGCGATCATCAGGAAGTGGATAAAGCGTTCTTCAAGGGGATGACCGAAGAACAATTCCAGCGTGTCAAAGCCGTACTCGATAAAGGGTGGAGTATGGTTGAGAAGCAGTATGCAAGACTGGCCGAACTGATCGAAGCATAAGCCGGGCAGGCCATCAGGAGCGGTCATGAAAATTGTTTTATTGGGATTCGGCGGCATTGGGCAAGAGACGCTAAACGCGCTGTTAAGTACGACCGAGCGACGTGGCAGCGTCAATGAAGTCGTGATCATCTGCCGAAATACCGAAAAGTATTCAGCCGTTTGCGAAGATATTCTTGATGGCCTGCTGGCGGAAGCGCTCTTCTCACGCCATAACCGAACGTCTTTACCCAAGATTGTTGTGACGGATGACTACCGCCACATCGACGGGGCTGACGTGATCCTCTGTTGCTATGGCGTGCCTTCAACCTTTCCGATGCATGACCGCCAGGCGTTGCTGGACGATCACGTACGGCTCAGCGAGGCCATTTTTAGCCGAGCCAAACCCTTCATTGCTCCCGGTTGTCACATCATCAATGCGGTCAATCCGGTGGATAGCATCAGCTATTACATCGATAAAATCCTGCTCGACTCTCGCTGCCGGGTGATAGGTATCGGCGCCGCGCACAACACCGCCAGGCTGCTGAAAAGCATCTGCCGCATTTCCGGGATCGACATGCAGCGCATCGACGCGCGTAGCCTGACGGTCTGCGGCGAGCACGGCGCCGGATTGGTGCCCTTGCTCAGCCAGGTAACAACCGACGAGGGGCCGCTGAACCAGGTACTTTCGGCACAGGCGCTGGCGCAAATCGTCACCGATACCCGCAATCAAGGGTTGGACATATTTCACAAAATGCGGCGCCCTCCTAAATATGGCCCGGCCGCCTCCATTCTTATCTTGCTTGAGCGCATCATCCAACGGGACGAAACCCCCTGCTGCGGTTCGGTCTGGCTGCCGGAACTGGGCGTGTTCATGTCCTGGCCGCTGGCTCTGCGCGACGACGTCTTTACGCCGCTGTCGCTGATGCCCAATCAGGATGAACAACAACAAATCCACCAGGCGGCGCTCAAGTTAAAAAACATCATCCAAGGTTTTAGCTGATGACGACCGATCAAACCAGACAGATTTTCCGCGATCTCTACATGCCGTTACGCCCTGAGTATCGCTTTCTTTCGCCACTGTACGGGGTGATCTGGTGCCACAACGAACTCGCGGAAAAGTATTACCGTTTTCTTGGCGCCGATCACCCGATCGGCCAGGTGGCGCGCGCGTTGTTCTACCGCACTGACCTGGTCGAGTTTGACGTAAGCAAAGAGGTGAAGAACCCGTTCACCTGGTTTTCCCCCGCCACCCTTGCACGGCTGGTGGCTTTCATGAGCAGCCGGCGTTTCACCGACAATGATATCGCCTCGTTATATCAGCATGTACGAGATGAAACGGACTTTCACGATGCCATTGAGCAGCAACATCGGCTTTCTGTGCAAATACGCCGGCTGTGCGACAGCGTGCTGCAACAATTCGAGGACACAAAAGCGCAGATCGCCGCCGCGGAGAGCGAAGCGCTCGCCTTAGGCGCTCAGTTGAAAACGCAGGAAAAAGCGCTGAACCAGATCCTGCAACAGGCGGAAAACGCCGTTAAAGCGCAGCAGGCGCCGATCCAACAATGTCGAGCCGCGATCGCCGCGCTAAAAACCGGTAAAAAAGCGCTGGGCAAAAGCGCTGCGGAGAATAAAGAGGCGCAACTGTTGGCGCTCAATGCCGAAATCGCCGAGCTGGAAGCACGCGTGAATGCGGCGCAGCAAGAAGCCGTGCAGCAAGCCGGCCTGTTCCCCGCCTGGCAAAACGCGCTGGCCGCCGTCGAACATGCCCGCCAGCAAAAAGATGAAGCCACCTTGCGCGCCAGCATGCTGGCGGAAAATTTTACCGAAAGCACCGTCGAACGGCTGCAAACCGAGGGATTCAGCGCCGACTTCATCGCATTGCATCTGCCTTTCAACAAGTATCACCGCTATCTGCCGCGACGTGTGCAGGATTACGTCGGTATCCACTGCGCAGATCGCGACAGCTTGCTGGCCGAGTTGCACAACTTATGTCGTTTACTGATCGCGGCCAGCCGCACCGCCGGGCACGACAGGGAGGTGTTTCATTTGCTCAACGCGGCGCTGTGGCTGAAATGCAAGGGTAACTTCGGCAAATTGACCGCCTACATGCAGCAACTGCGGGAGCTGAGCGGGGAGCTGTTCGGCGAAACGGCGACGAGCGAGACGCACTTCCCCGATCGCTGCCATGACTATTACGATCGCGAAGTGTACGGCCGCTATTTTCCGCCGCTGTGCATCACCAAAACCTGCCGCCCCGCGCCGGATTCTGACGTCTCGTTCTCAGATTGCGGGGAGAGTTCGCTGCGCAACTTCATCAATGTCCTGGTGAAAAACCAAGCAAGCGCCCAGCTTGACGCCGGAATACTCAAACGCAGTGGCCTGGCTGTCGATCCGCGCGTCATCGCGTTCTATGAAAAAAACCCTCGTTTGGAAACGATCAGAAGCCAGGAAGTACATAACCAGTGGGCTGAGATTGCCTCATCACTCAATGCGCGCGACAGCCGAATCAAATACCTGACGCCAGGCAAAGACGCCTATTGCGAGTTGGCCGCCGGCGGTAACAACATGCAGCATATGCTGCAAGCGCTATTGGGCGAAGCTGATATCACCACCATTTGCCGCCGAATCGCCTCCTCTTCCGGCATCGATATTCGTTGCGATCTCAGCGAATTCCACCCGGAACGGCACGATCTGGAAGACTTCACCAACGTTGTTCGCCTTGAATTCGACGGCAAATATGTCTTTCACTGGTATTTCCTCAAACAGCATTTCCGCTGCGCTTCGGCAGATCTGTTCAACGAAGAGGAAAATTATGTACGCCAGGCACTCGCCATGCTGAATGACGAGATGAAACAGGGCCGTCTGAATCGCGACCAGTTCCGCGCACTGCTCAGTTTCCATCTGAAAGAGAAGCCCGTGGCGCAAGTCAAAATGATATTCGACAGCCTTGGCGCTATCCTCGTCGGAGATGAAATGACGTTCTTGATGTTGGGTAAATTGAACTCCGTCGATTCCATGTTCGAATACTGCATGAACGTTCTGGCAATTCCAACGCTGGCGCATAGCACGCCAGTCTCGGCGACTGTCGCCGCGATTATTCAAGGCATCAGCCCGCATCCGGTTATCTTCGATCAGCGGAAAAATCTCATCGCGAGGATTAGAGAAGCCGGAGTGACGCCGTTACTCTCTCTGGCTAACCGATGGGAAAAGGAAAGTTTGGAAAAGGTGTAATACACTCGGTTCAACAGACGACGAGCAACATTTAAGGAGAAACCGCCTTGAGGTCAACATTCATCCCTTATTTCCCAAAAGAAATATGGGTTATCTTTATCGGGACGTTTTTGACGCGCGCCTGCTTTTTCATGATTTGGCCATTCATTACCATTCTCATGAGAAATAACTATGCGATGACTCCGGTGGAAATCGGCGTCATGATGAGCGTATCACTTATCGTGTCTATTTCTTTCGGCTATCTCTTCGGTGGCGCATCAGACAAATATGGCCGTCGCACGTTGATTATTCTCGGTGCAATTGCCGCTATCATTTCATTTAGCGTACTTGCGTTGGCCAACTCACCGGCGTGGTATTTTGTCGGTATTTTACTCAATGGCATTTCGCGCTCATTGATCGAACCCGCCAGCAAAGCGGTGATCGGCGATATTCTCCATGACAGGCAAGAGCGAGAACGCGCGTTGAACATTCGCTACTTCCTGATGAACGTGGGCGCAGCCGTAGGCCCATTAGTGGGTGTCGCTCTCGGGCTGACGGCGCAGAAGGCCACCTTCTTCGTCACCGCATTGTCGTTCCTTTGCTATTTGCTGCTGGTGCTCGCGGTATTCAAAGCGGGGCACGGTAAAGAAACGCGCAACGCCACCTTCTCGTTCATTGGCTCTTTGCGGATTATCTGGAACGATCAGGCGTTCAAGGTTTTGGTTGTCGCCAACATTTTGGTGATGCTGGTCTACGGGCAGATCGACGTGACGCTGCCGCAATACCTCATGATCAGCCAGGTGCACAACCCCGAATACCTGCTCAGCGTGCTGATATTCATCAATGCAGCTACGGTGATAACGCTGCAGTATTTCACCGAGCGCTTTACCCGTCGCATGTCATTGGCACTGAAAACCAGCCTGGGCGTGTTCTTTCTCGCGCTTTCACAAATTGTCTTCCTGCTGGTTTCCAGTGAAAGCTGGGTGCTGTGGTTGGTCGCCATGTTCCTGCTCAGCCTCGGCGAAGTCATCCTGTTCCCTACGCTCAATATACAAATTGATCGTATGGCGCCGTCTAACCTAAAAGGGGCTTACTTCGGCGCCGCCACGTTTTACGAATTTGGCTTGGCGCTCGCCCCTTTTGTCGGCGGTTTGCTGTTAAAACAAGGTGGCGGTGGCGCCCTGTATGCCGTGATGTTCTTTTTGTGCATCGGCGTCATCGTTCTTTATACTATTTCAGAAAGAATATCTGAGAAAAGAACGATAACCGCGTGACATTGTTAATCCGCTAATTAACGCCGCCCTTGTTTAAGCGTATTAACGGGGCGGCTTTATCGTGATATTAATCACAGTAAATAAATAGCGAAGGATATGCAGGTTATTATTTAACCTAACGATTTATTTAATAGCAAAAAATAAAAAAATCTATTTACATGAATGATTAGGAGATGTTATAAATTTGTTTATTGCAGGCGTGTAGCTCAGTGGTAGAGCGCTGTGTCATACTTCACAGAGGTCACCTGGTTCGATTCCGGTTGCGCCAACCAATATAAAACCCATTCCTTTCCCATTCTCTTTAATTATTTTTTAATCGAAATAAACCGGCAACAGTTTATATATTTACCCCCCTCTTTTCTTTCCATCACCCCGTTGCGTTCACCGGAAAGGTGAATAATTTATTAGCCAAACGCCGCACATTCCGTACAATCCTGTTCCTTCATCTGTTCTTGTCACAAGCCATCATCGTAAACCTATGGGGGACACTGATGGACAAACGTTTTATTCAGGCGCACCGCGAAGCGCGCTGGGCGCTGGGGCTGACGCTGCTCTACCTGCTGGCCTGGGGACTGGCGGCCTACCTGCCGGACAGCGCTATCGGCGTCACCGGCCTGCCGCATTGGTTCGAAATGGCCTGCTTACTGGTACCACTGCTGTTCATCGGCCTGTGCTGGCTGATGGTACGCACGGTGTTCCGCGACATTTCGCTGGAGGACCGCGATGCAAACTGAAGTGATCCTGCCGCTGATCGCCTACCTGCTGCTGGTGTTCGGCCTGTCGGTGTACGCCTACAGCCGCCGCCAGAGCGGGAATTTCCTCAGCGAATACTTCCTCGGCAACCGCTCGATGGGCGGCTTTGTGCTGGCGATGACCCTGACCGCCACCTACATCAGCGCCAGTTCGTTTATCGGCGGCCCCGGCGCCGCCTACAAATACGGCCTGGGCTGGGTGCTGCTGGCGATGATCCAGCTGCCGGCGGTGTGGCTGTCGCTCGGCGTGCTGGGCAAGAAATTCGCCATCCTGGCGCGGCGCTACAACGCCATCACTCTCAATGACATGCTGTATGGCCGCTACCAAAGCCGCCTGCTGGTGTGGCTGGCCAGCCTCAGCCTGCTGGTGGCGTTCCTCGGCGCCATGACGGTGCAGTTCATCGGCGGCGCCCGCCTGCTGGAGACCGCCGCCGGCATTCCTTACGACACCGGCCTGCTGATCTTCGGCATCAGCATTGCGCTGTACACCGCCTTCGGCGGCTTCCGCGCCAGCGTGCTGAACGACGCCATGCAGGGGCTGGTGATGCTGCTCGGCACCGTGCTGCTGCTGGTGGCGGTGATCCACGCCGCCGGCGGGCTGGACAGCGCGGTGAACAAACTGCAGCAGATCGACCCGGCGCTGGTGTCGCCGCAGGGCGGCGATCAGATCCTCAGCCTGCCGTTTATGGCGTCGTTCTGGATCCTGGTGTGCTTCGGGGTGATTGGCCTGCCGCACACCGCCGTGCGCTGCATTTCTTACAAAGACAGCAAGGCGGTGCATCGCGGCATTCTGCTCGGCACCGTGGTGGTGGCGGTGCTGATGTTCGGCATGCACCTGGCCGGCGCGCTCGGCCGCGCGGTGTTGCCGGATCTCAAGATCCCCGATCAGGTGATCCCGACGCTGATGATCACCGTGTTGCCGCCGTACGCCGCCGGGATCTTTTTGGCGGCGCCGATGGCGGCGATCATGTCGACCATCAATGCCCAACTGCTGCAATCTTCCGCCACCATCATCAAGGATCTCTACCTGGGCGTACGCCCACAGCAGATCCACAACGAGCGGCTGATCAAGCGCTTCTCCAGCCTGACCACGCTGATCCTCGGTCTGCTGGTGCTGCTGGCGGCCTGGCGGCCGCCTGAGATGATCATCTGGCTCAACCTGCTGGCTTTCGGCGGGCTGGAGGCGGTCTTCCTGTGGCCACTGGTGCTGGGCCTGTATTGGGAACGCGCCAATGCTCAGGGAGCGCTTAGCTCAATGCTGTCGGGTGCGGTATGCTATACGCTATTGGCCAGCTTCAACCTGCAACCGGCGGGGCTGCACCCTATCGTGCCTTCGCTGTTGCTCAGCCTGTTGGCGTTTTATCTCGGTAACGTCGTCGGCGAAAAGCGCCGGGCGTCGTCATCATTACCCTCTTGAAGAGAATTGCTATGCCTTGGATCCAACTCAAACTGAACACCACCGGCAGCCAGGCGGAAGACCTGAGCGACGCGCTGGTGGAAAGCGGCGCCGTGTCGGTGACCTTCCAGGACACCCACGACAACCCGGTGTTCGAACCCTTGCCGGGTGAAACCCTGCTGTGGGGCGATACCGACGTGATCGGCCTGTACGACGCGGAAACCGATATGGCCGAGGTGGTGGCGATGCTGGAACAGCACCCGCTGCTGGGCGCCGGTTTCCGCCACAAGATAGAACAGCTGGAAGACAAGGACTGGGAGCGCGAATGGATGGACAACTTCCACCCGATGCGCTTCGGCGAGCGCTTGTGGATCTGCCCGAGCTGGCGCGACGTACCGGATCCCGACGCGGTCAACGTGATGCTCGATCCGGGCCTGGCGTTCGGCACCGGCACCCACCCGACCACCGCGCTGTGCCTGCAGTGGTTGGACGGCCTCGATCTGGCCGGCAAAACCGTTATCGACTTCGGTTGCGGTTCCGGCATCCTGGCAATCGCCGCCCTGAAGCTGGGTGCGGCGCGCGCTATCGGCATCGACATCGATCCCCAGGCCATTCAGGCCAGCCGCGACAACGCGCAGCGTAACGGCGTTTCAGAGCGTCTGGAACTGTATCTGCCGAAAGACCAGCCGGCGGACCTGCTGGCGGACGTGGTGGTCGCCAACATCCTTGCCGGCCCACTGCGCGAGCTGGCGCCGCTGATCGGTTGCCTGCCGAAGGCCGGCGGTCATCTGGGGCTGTCCGGCGTGCTGGCCAGCCAGGCGAGCAGCGTTGCGCAAGCCTACGAAGAGCAGTTCACGCTCGATCCGGTCGCCGAGCGCGAAGAATGGTGCCGCATCACCGGCCGCCGCAAGTAAGCGCCACGGTCTATTGCCCCCTCATCCACCGGCCCAGCGCCGGTGGATTTTTTTTGTCCGGCGATCGGCCCGCGGGCGAGACAAAATTTTATGCAATTTTTCGCCGCTCAACGACGGATCGCCCTGACAATGCGCCTTCCAGGCAGGCTATTTCGGCAAAAAACGCAGGTGAATGCAGATAATATTCTGCGCAAAGGCGAATATTTTTCCGCACACAAAATAAGCACTTTTCGTCAACTTATTGTAAAATATATATAATATTTTTATGAAACACTGCGTAGCGCATTTTTCGTCCTAATATCGGGCCAATTGGTTAAAGTTTGGCCTTTCATCTCGGCGCAAAAATGCGTAATATACGCGCCCTTGCGGACACAGTATGGTCACTCTTTGTCTATGCGCATTGGACACCACCAGCTTACTAATTGCCTGATTGCGGCCCCGATGGCCGGTATTACAGATCGCCCGTTCAGAACCCTCTGTCATGCAATGGGTGCTGGGATGGCTGTATCCGAAATGCTCTCCTCCAACCCGGAGGTGTGGCGGACGGATAAGTCGCGTCTGCGTATGGTGCATAGCGATGAACCAGGGATCCGATCCGTGCAGATTGCCGGATGCGATCCTGATGATATGGCCGCCGCCGCGCGTATCAACGTGGCCAGCGGCGCGCAGATCATCGACATCAATATGGGATGCCCGGCCAAAAAAGTGAACCGGAAGCTTGCCGGGTCCGCTTTGTTGCAGTACCCGGATCTGGTTAAACGGATCCTCCACGCGGTGGTTGACGCAGTGGATGTGCCGGTAACGCTGAAGATTCGCACCGGCTGGGCGCCAGAACATCGTAACTGTGTAGAGATTGCCCAACTGGCCGAAAACTGTGGTATTCAGGCTCTGACGATTCACGGCCGAACCCGCGCCTGTCTGTTTAACGGCAACGCGGAATACGACAGCATTCGGGCAGTTAAGCAGAGTGTTTCCATTCCGATTATCGCGAATGGGGATATTACTGACCCGCATAAAGCCAGAGCAGTGCTTGACTACACCGGGGCCGATGCCCTGATGATAGGCCGCGCTGCTCAGGGGAGACCCTGGATCTTCCGGGAAATCCAGCATTATCTGGACACTGGGGAGTTGCTGCCGCCGCTGCCGCTTGGCGAGGTGAAGCGCTTGTTGATTGGGCACATTCGGGAATTGCACGGCTTCTATGGCCAAGGCAAGGGATTCCGGATTGCTCGTAAGCACGTGTCCTGGTATCTCCAGGAACACGCTCCGAATGACCAGTTTCGGCGCACATTCAACGCCATAGAGGATGCCAGCGAACAGCTGGAGGCGTTGGAGGCATATTTCGAAAATCTTAGCGTAAAAAAAGAGCTGACAGAACTATGTTCGAACAACGCGTAAATTCTGACGTACTGACCGTTTCTACCGTTAACTCACAAGATCAGGTGACTCAAAAGCCTCTGCGTGACTCGGTTAAACAAGCACTGAAGAACTATTTTGCTCAACTGAACGGTCAAGACGTAAATGACCTGTATGAGCTGGTACTGGCTGAAGTTGAACAGCCACTGTTGGACATGGTGATGCAATACACCCGTGGCAACCAGACCCGCGCAGCCCTGATGATGGGCATCAACCGCGGCACGCTGCGCAAGAAGCTGAAAAAATACGGCATGAACTGATACTAGTCAGTTAACGTGTTGAAAAGGCGCTTTATCTCATTTGATAAGCGCCTTTTTCTTTTTCTGGCTTGTGCCTACATTGGCGGGGCTTTACGCGGAATGCGCTTATCAATATACCCGGCAATGAAATAGCAAATACCCGCCACGCCCGCGATCATCACGTAGCGCTTCCACCCGTCCAACGCTACACCCAGGCTATCCAGCCCGCTCAACACCACAAACACCAACAGACCCAAGATAACCGATGCTCTGCCTGTCCAGGTGGGTGAGGGTGTCAATAAACGCCTTATCCAATAGGGCCTCATAGGGCTTCCTTCTTACTTGCGACGGAGTCGCCAATCGATGAAGGATACTCTCATGTTTTAATCAGGGCGACAAAGCGCGGTATCGGCTCTGGATTGCAGGCAATAAAAAAGGCCGCTACGCGGCCTTGGGGTAAAAGCGGAGACCTTACTCGGTCGCTTTGTTCTTGAGGCTTTCCGCCCCTTGCTTGGTCTTGTCCCAAGCCTTCTCCGTACCCTGTTTGGTGGAGTGCCAGGCCTTTTGCGAGCCTTCGCTCACTTTGCTGCCGACGCTGTCGCTTTTGCCTTCGGCGGCGTGTTTGGCTTTCAGCTTCAGCTCCTCACCCTTGTCCTGAGACTGGTGCAACTTTTCTTTGGCGGTATCCGCCCCTTTGTGCGCTTCGGCAACGACCTCGTTGCTGGCGTGGGCGGCGGTGTCGGTCGCGGTTTCAGCGGCGAACACCGGGGAAGCGAGCAGCAGTGCAGACAAGGCAATGATTGATTTCTTCATAAGTCCCTCTTTTCTCAAATACGTGCCATTCGTTATGAAACAAGATGGCATGAAACGCCCCTTGAACGATTTAAGAATAGGACTAAAACCAAAAAAATCGATATAAAATTTTATTACCAATATTTTTATTGATTTTTTATGCCACCAAGCAGCATGAGCGGGAAAGCGCACGAAAAAGTTAAATTTTTCCTGTCACAAAACTATAATTTGTACGAATTTTTAACAAGCACCAACAGGGATGGATTCTATGGTTGCCGCGATCATTATCGGCATTTTTATCATCAGCTTCCTCTACGCCCACTCCCGCGGCAAAGAGAAACAAAAGCTTACCCGCCAACTGTTCGATCACTCCACCTTTATGGGGCCGATCAACATGTTTATGACCGGCTTCTCCCGCTTGCCCGCCAAACAGCCCTACTTCGACGAAAAAGGCTTCCCGGAGCTGCAGACGCTGACCGACAACTGGCAGGTGATCCGCGAGGAAGCGGTACGCCTGCAGGATCACATCAAAAAGGCGCAGTCGCACAACGACGCAGGGTTCAACACTTTCTTTAAGCGCGGCTGGAAACGTTTCTATCTGAAATGGTACAGCGACAGCCACCCTTCGGCGCAGACGCTGTGCCCAAAAACCGTCGCGCTGCTCAACCGCATCCCGTCGGTCAAGGCGGCGATGTTCGCCGAGCTGCCGCCCGGCAGCCATTTGGGTAAACACCGCGATCCTTACGCCGGTTCGGTGCGCTATCACCTGGGGCTGATGACGCCCAACGACGACCGCTGCTTCATCGAGGTGGACGGCGAGCAGCACAGCTGGCGCGACGGCGAGGCGGTGATCTTTGACGAAACCTACGTGCACTGGGCACAAAACGCCACCGATCAGACGCGCATCATTCTGTTTTGCGACGTCGAACGGCCGATGAAATGGCGCTGGGCGCAGGCGGTCAACCACTGGGTCGGCGCCACGCTGATGTCGGCGGCCAGCTCGCCGAACGACGATCAGGATCGCACCGGCGGCATCAACCGCATCTTCAAGTACGTCAACGCGGTGCGCGATGCCGGCCAACGCCTGAAGGCGCGCAACCGCCGCGGTTACTACCTGCTGAAGTGGCTGGCGATCGCCGCCATTTTCGCCGCGATTATCATTCCCAGCCTATAAAACGAGCCAATCATCAACTCAGGGGCAACGCGAATGAGAATATTCGCATGCCCCTCTTCCGCCACACCCCGTACCCTGTGTTAACATACACGTTCCTAGAGCCGCCTCCGCTGGCCAACAGCTATCCCTCCGAAGCCTGATAGCAGCGCAAACCGCCCTTCGAATGTAAATGTTTAGTCAATTATGGAATTCCGACTAAACCCTGGCCGTACTTGGGTGTCTGAGTAGTCGTATCGCTATCGAGTGGAACCTTTATGCGTTACAGCTTGCTGCCCCCCTTTAACGTATAAAAAGAGTTTCTATGAAATCAGCCAAAGCATTTCAACTGGCCTTGCTGCACCCGCGCTACTGGCTCACCTGGTTCGGTCTCGCCCTGCTGTTCCTGCTGGTCCAGCTCCCCTACCCGTTGCTCAATCGGCTGGGAGTGTGGATGGGGCGCACTTCGATGCGATTTCTCAAACGCCGCGTCACCATCACCCGTCGCAACCTCGAGCTGTGCTTCCCCGAGATGGACGAAGCGCAGCGTGAGCGCAAGGTGGTGGGCAACTTCGAATCGCTCGGCATGGGCCTGTTGGAAACTGGCATGGCCTGGTTCTGGTCGGATAAACGCGTCAAGCGCTGGTTCAACGTCTCCGGCATCAACCACCTCAAAATGGCGCAGCGCGACGATCGCGGCGTGCTGGTGATCGGCGTGCACTTTATGTCGCTGGAGCTGGGCGGCCGGGCAATGGGTCTGTGCCAGCCGATGATGGCGATGTACCGTCCGCACAACAACAAGGCGATGGAGTGGGCGCAGACCAAGGGTCGCATGCGCTCCAACAAGGCGATGATCGATCGCAAGGATCTGCGCGGTATGGTGCACGCGCTCAAGCGCGGCGAGGCGGTATGGTTCGCGCCCGATCAGGACTACGGCCCGCGCGGCAGCGTATTCGCCCCGCTGTTCGCCGTCGATCAGGCCGCTACCACCAGCGGCACCTTCATGCTGGCACGCATGGCCAACCCGGCGCTGGTGCCGGTGGTGCTGATCCGCCGCGAACGTGGCCGCGGCTACGACCTGCTGATCCAGCCTGCCCTGGAAGACTATCCGCTCAGCGACGAACAGGCGGCGGCGGCTTACATGAACAAAGTGATCGAGAAAGAGATCATGCGGGCGCCGGAGCAATACATGTGGCTGCACCGCCGCTTCAAAACCCGACCGGCCGGTGCGCCCTCGCTGTACTGACCCTCTTTTTTTCAGCCCGGCCACGCCGGGCTTTTTTGTGCGCCACGTTTAAAAAGCGGCGGCTCGACACTCTACTTTCCTGTAATCTCCTTTTTTACCCGCACAGGAAAGGAAATGATGAAAGCTCAAGTTCGCATTGCTCTGGTCGGTGATTACAACCCGCAAGCCGTGGCCCATCAGGCCATCCCCGTGGCGCTCCAGCTCGCCGCCGCCCATCTCGACATCGACGTGCAGCCCCAGTGGCTACCGACCGACACCCTGACCGCCCCCGAAACGCTGCAAAATTTCGACGCCATCTGGGTGGTGCCGGGCAGCCCGTATCGTTACGACGACGGCGCCTTTATGGCGATCCGTCATGCGCGGGAAAACGACGTGCCGTTCCTCGGCTCCTGCGGCGGTTTTCAATACGCCATCGTCGAATACGCCCGCAACGTGATGGGCTGGCACGACGCCGGTCATGCGGAAACCGACAGCGGCGGCCGGTTGGTGATCGCCCCGCTGAGCTGCTCGCTGGTGGAAAAAACCGGCGACATCGTTTTTCAGCCCGAGACCCGCGTCGCGCAGGCCTACGGCAGCCTGAACACCCATGAAGGCTACCACTGCAACTTCGGCGTGAATCCGGAGTTCGTCGCCGATCTTGAGCGCTTCCCGCTGATGATCAGCGGCCACGACACCGAAGGCGACGTGCGCGCCATCGAACTGCCGGGCCGGCGTTTTTATGTCGCCACGCTGTTCCAGTCGGAACGCGCCGCGCTGCGCGGCGAGCTTTCACCGCTGGTGGTGGAACTCGTCAAAACCGCCGCCAACGGGTAAAAAAAAAGCCCTCTTGCGAGGGCTTCATTGACAAGCAACGCGGTCAGCGTCGAACGAGCGTATTCAGCACGGCGCTGATGCGCTCTCCTAACCCGCGCCGGTTCGCCGCTTCCGACATCATGGTGACATGATCGCCATCGACCAGGTTGACCGTTACCGCCGACGCCGGCAGATGCCCCTCCCAGCCAAGTGCCGAGCCGTCGCGGCGGTTGTAACCTGCCGGCTTGATGCGTTGCCAGTAGGCTTCCAGATCGTCATTCAGCAAGCCGGGCATCTCCTCCACCGCTTTAAACAAGTGCAGATTAAGGCCGAGCGGCCGGATGACGCTGGCGCCGACCAGGGTCGCATAGTGATAACGCTTGCGCCATAAAGCAGCCTCCTTCAGCGGATCATCGAGGAAAGTGCTGATGCCCTGGCCGTGCAGCACGGCCAGCGCCTCCTCCACCGACAGCAACTGCAGGCGGGCGAACAGCGCCGCCTCCAGCGTCGGATGTTCCACCTCCAGCCAGCTGAGGAATAGCTGTGTCGCATCGCGCATCGCCTGCTGTGGCCGCATGGTGTCGAGCAGGCCCACCAGCGCCACCTCTTCCCCCTCCGCCTGCAGCCGTTCCGCCACCATGTAGGTCAAGATCCCGCCCGAAGAGTAACCGAACAGATGGTACGGCCCGCTGGCTTGCGCCTGCCGGATGACCCCGACAACGATCTCCGCCATCGCCTCCATCGTTGCCGGCGGCGCGTCGGCCATCTCTGGCCACGGCACGGCATAAATCGGGAAGTCCGCATCGATCTCTTTGGCAATCTCATAAACATACGAGTGATCGCCATAGCCGGTCGGCATGAAGAACACCGGCGGGCGCTGGCCGCTGCGGCGCGCCGGCAATGCCCTGAGCGGCTGTGCGCCCGTGCGCTGCTCGACATGCGCCGCCAGATCCGCCAGCACCGGATGGTCAAAGATCGCCTGCACCTGCAGTGCGATCCCCCACTGCTGCGCCAGGCTGGCCTGGCGCACCGCCAGCAGCGAGTGGCCGCCCAGTTCGAAGAAGTTGTCGTGTCTGCCGATCTGCGGCAGCCCCAGCAACTCCGCCCACGCCTGCGCCAACAGCGTCTCGGTATCGCCGCGCGGCGCTTCGTAGGCTTCGCCTGCGGCGGCGGCCATCTCCGGCGCCGGCAAAGCCCGCCGATCAATCTTGCCGTTTGGCGTCAGCGGCATCGCCGCCAGCCAGACAAAGGCCGCAGGCAGCATATAGTCCGGCAACTGAGCCGCCAGATGCTGGCGCAGCTCACCGGCCAACCCGTCGCTCGCCACGTTCTCACGCAGGCTGATCCAGGCGATCAACCGCGTATCCGCACCGATGCAGCGGGCATCGACCACCGCTTCGTTCACCGCCGGGTGCGCCGCCAGGCGCGCCTCTATCTCCCCCATCTCAATGCGGAAGCCGCGGATCTTCACTTGACGATCGTTGCGTCGCTGATACTCGAGGTTGCCGTCCGCCCGATAACGCACCAGATCGCCGGTGCGATACATGCGCCCGCCCGGGTTGAACGGATCGTTCAGGAAACGCTCTGCGGTCAGTTCAGGCCGGTTGAGGTATCCCAGCGCCACGCCGACGCCGCCGATATACAGCTCGCCGATAGCGCCCAGCGGCGCCGGCCGACCGCGCGCATCCAACACATAGGCGCGGGTGTTGCCGATCGGCTTACCGATTGGCAAACGCGTTGCGCCTTGCACCTCGGCTATCGCCGCCGTCGTCGCGAAGGTCGTCGCTTCCGTCGGCCCATAGGCGTGGATCAGCTGTACCGGCCCCGCTTCCTGCAGCAGGCGTTCGAAGGCGCTCGGCTCCTCCTTTTCCCCGCCGCAGATCAGGTAGCGCAGCTGGGCCAACGTCGCACCCATGCTGTACACATACTGATTGAACAACGCGGTTGTCAGGAACAGCGTCGTCACGCGATGCTGCGTCAATGCGGCGCTCAAACGCGCCGCATCCATCACGGTTTCCGCCGGGATCACCACCAGTTCGCCGCCGTTCAACAGCGCCGCCCACACCTCCATCGTCGCGGCGTCGAAGGCCGGATTAGCGGCGTAAGCCACCCGTTCCGTCGCATCGAACGCCGCATAACGGTTGTTGAGCACCAACCGAGTGATGCCCTGGTGCGGCGTCATCACGCCTTTAGGCAGCCCTGTGGAGCCGGACGTGTACATGATGTACGCCACCTCGCCGCTCGACAGCGACAGCGCCGGGTCGTTCTCGTCACCGCCGGAGACCACCGGCCGCAGCAGCGGCAAGGTATCCCCGTCCGCCGCTTCACCGACGATCAGACGCGCGCCGCTGTCCTCCAGGATCCACTGCTGACGCGCCGCCGGCAACTGCGGATCGATCGGCACATACACCGCGCCGGCTTTGAAGATCGCCAGCTGCGTCGCCACCAGATCGATGCTGCGCGCCAGACGCGTCGCCACGCGCTCGCCCGGTTGAATGCCGTGCGCGATCAGAGCATGTGCCAGCCGGTTAGCCTGGGCGTTCAACGCCGCATAGCCGATCCGACGATCGCCTTGCACGATCGCTACAGCCTGCGGCGCACGCTGCGCCTGGCGTTCAAACAGCTGATGCACGCAAAGCGCTGCGGGATAAGGCTCCGCCGTCTGATTCCATTCCTCCAGCAGCAGCCGGCGCTCTGACGGCGGCAGGATCTCCAGTTCGCTCGCCGGCAGGGTCGGCCGGCTTTCCAACGCCTGCGCCAATGAGGCCAGCGCCTGTTGCATATAGCCGCAGATCCTCGCCGCCGGCACCGGCTCGCTGACCTGCGCCGTCAACCCCAAAGAGTCGCCGCCGTCTTCCACCGACAGGACAAACGGATAGTTGGTGCGCTCCTGCGCGCTCAACAGCGTCATGCCTTCCGGCAACACCAGCTCGCTGCCGTTGTTGTGGCGATAGTTGAGCAAGGCGCTGAACAGCGGCATCCCCGCCGCCACGCCGCTGCAGCGCTGCGCCAGCGCCAGCGGCGCGTGCTCATGATGCAGCAACCCGCTCAGCCGCGCGTGGGCCTGGCGCGCCGCCGTCACCACATCGTCATCGCCGATGTCGAGGCGCAGCGGCAACGTATTGATAAACAGCCCCATCGCGCGTTCGGCGCCTTCCCCCGCCTGCATGCGTCCCAACAGCACGGTACCGAACACCACGCGATCTTGGCCGCTGGTGCGGGCCAGCACCTGCGCCCAGGCCAGATGGCACAGGCTGGCCAGGCTCACGCCCAGCCGCTTGGCCTGATGCCGCAGACGTTCGTTCAGCGCTTTGTCGATTGGCTGGTGCGCCGTGGTGACGCCCTTGCCGTCGCCGCGCACGTTGCCGAGCCCGAACGGCAGCACCGGCTCTTCGATGTCCGCCAGCATGGTGCGGAAGAAGGTTTCATGTTCTTGCGCGCTGACGCTCAAACGCGCCTGCGCCACCGCATTGCGGAACGGCGGTGGGGCGCCCAGCTCGGCACCTTTGCCGGCGAGGATCGTGGCGATCTCTTCCTCAATCAATGCCGCCGTGGAATGATCCCCCACCAGATGATGCCATTGTTGCAGCATCCACCAACTGCCATCGCTATCTTGCGCAACCACGACATTCAGCAGCGGCGCGCGGCTGAGATCCAGACGCGCATGCTGCGGATCGAAGCGCGCCAGCAGTTGCTCGCCAATCGCCCCCTGCGCCGGATCGAGCGTCAGCTCAGTCCACGGCAGCGCGGCGGCGCGCCAAACGACCTGTACCGGCTCGCGGATCGCCTCACTGATGAACGCCGTGCGCAAAATATCGTGGCGATCGATCACCTGTTGCATCGCGGCCCGCCAACGATCCAGTCGCTCGCGGTGCTCAAAGCGCAGCAGCGTAGATAACAGGTACGGATCGCCCCGCTCCGCCAACAGGTGGTGGAACAGGATCCCCTCCTGCAACGGCGACAGCGCATAGATATCCTGCACGTTGGCCACGCCGCCCGGCACGCGCGCCACGATGCTGTCGATTTCAACCTGGTTCAGCGAGGCCAGCGGCAGCAGCTCAGGCGTGATGCGCGCGCTATCCGGCCGCAGCAGGTTCTCGGGGATCTCGATTTCGCAGCGCGCCTCCAGCGCCTCCGCCAGCGAGGCCAGCGTCGGGGCGGTAAACAGCGTCTGCACGTTCGCCGTCAGGCCGCAGCGGCGCAGCTCCGCAATCAGTTTCACCGCCAGCAGCGAGTGCCCACCCAACTCGAAGAAATTGTCATGTCGGCCGACATTCGGCAGACCGAGCAATTCGCCCCAGATCGCCGCCAACAGGGTTTCCGTGTCGCCCTGAGGCGCTTCATGGCCCACGCGTGCAAAGTCGCCGGCCTGCGGCGTCGGCAACGCGTGGCGATCCACTTTGCCATTCGGGGTCAACGGCAAGTCGGCCAGCATCAGACAGGCCGCCGGCACCATGTAGTCCGGCAGCTGCGCCGCCAGATGCCGCCGCAGCTCGTCGGCCAGATCGCGGCCCTCGGCCTCAGCTTGCGGGACGATCCAGGCGATCAACGCAGGATGCGCGCCGCGCACGTCAACCACCGCTTCGCGCACCGCCGGGTGCGTTTCCAACAGGACTTCAATCTCGCTGCACTCGATGCGGAAGCCGCGGATCTTCACCTGCTGATCGTTGCGTCCGCAGTAATCGAGATTGCCGTCCGGCAGATAGCGCGCTAAATCGCCGGTGCGATACAGGCGGCCTCCCTCGTTAAACGGATCCGCCAGGAAACGCTCGGCCGTGAGGTCTTCGCGATTCAGGTAACCCAGCGCCACGCCCACGCCACCGATATACAGCTCGCCGATCGCGCCCAGCGGCACCGGCTGGCGGTGTTCATCCAGCAGATACACCCGGGTATTGCCGATCGGCCGGCCAATCGGCAAACGGTGCCGCCCCGCCGCCACGGTAATATGCGCCAAGGTGGCGGCGGTAGTGGCTTCCGTCGGGCCGTAGCCGTTGATCAGCTGCACCCGGCCGCCCTCCTTCAGCACCCGGGTATAGGCATGAGGATCCGCCGCTTCGCCGCCGCTGATCAGGTATTTCAGCCCCGCCAACGTCGCGGGAATGCTGTGCGCATGCTGATTGAACAGCGAGGTCGGCAACACCAGCACCGTAATCGCCTGACGCGTCAGCAGATCGGCGAACGCCGAGGCGTCCAGCAAGACCGCAGGCGGCACCACCACCAGCGCGGCGCCGTTCAGCAAGGCTCCCCACACTTCCAGCGTCGCCGGATCGAATGCCGGGTTGATGGCGAAAGCGATACGATCTGAGTCGCTGAACTCCGCATAACCGTTATTGATCACCAGTCGGTTGATCCCCTGATGCGGCACCATCACGCCTTTCGGCTTACCGGTTGAGCCGGAGGTATACATGATGTAGGCCAGATCCAGACTGTTGCTCGCCAATATCGGCGCGCCGGACGGCAGGTCCGCGTCATCATTTTGCGGAAGACGAGCGACGCCGACGCCGATCTGCGCGTCGTCCTCGCCGCCGTTCAGCAGCAGCACCGCGCCGCTGTCGGCGATGATCCAGTTCTGCCGGCCGGCCGGCAGCTGCGGGTCAACCGGCACATAGGCAGCACCGGCCTTAAGGATCGCCAATTGGGCGATCGCCAGGGCGGCGCTGCGCTCAAACCGGACCGCCACGCGCTGGCCGGGCTCCACGCCCGCCTTAATCAGGCGCCAGGCCAGCCGATTGGCGCGCTCCGCCAACTGCGCGTAGCGAATAAGCTGCTCGCCATCGATCAACGCCGTCGCCTGCGGCGTGCGCCGTGCCTGCTCGTCGAACAGCTGATGCACGCACGCCTGCGCCGGATACGCCCGCTCGGTGCGGTTCCAGTCATGCAGCAGCAGTTGGCGTTCGGCCGCAGGCAGCAGATCGACGCGCGCCGCCGGCTGGGTAAGATCCGCCGCCATCGCTCGCAGCGCCTGCTGCAGATACACGCCGTAGCGCACCGCCGTGTCGCGATCGAACAAGGCGCTGGCGTAGTTCAACGAGCCGACAATGCCGCTGCCGCTTTCCGCCAACTCGAGCGTCATGTCGAATTTCGCGACGTCATAGCTCAGCCCGGCATCCGCCGTTTGCAGGCCCGGCAAGGCGATATCGCGCACCGAGCCATCCTGCCAGGCCAGCATCACCTGGAACAGCGGCGTCGCGTCCAGCTGGCGCGGCGGATTGACCACCTCCACCACCTGTTCAAACGGCAGATCGCCGTTTTCCCGCGCCGCCAATACCGTCTCGCGCACTCGCTCGAGCAAGATTTGCAGCGTCGGCTCACCGCGCAGATCGACATGCATCGCCAGCGTGCTGACGAAGAAGCCGACCAGCGGTTCGATTTCCAGCCTGCCGCGGTTGGCCTCCGGGGTGCCGATCACCACCTGCTGTTGGCCGGCCATGCGGGACAACACCAGGCTCCAGGCGGCCAGCACCGTCATGAACAGCGTGCCGCCGTATTGACGGCTTAACCGCCGCAGCGCGTCGGTAAGCGCCGCGTCGATGGCCAGAGGCACCTCGCCACCGGCGAACGACTGCATCGCCGGACGCGGCCGATCGGTCGGCAGCGTCAGCAGAGCCGGCGCATCGCCCAGCGTCTGGCGCCAGAACGCCGCCTGCTCGGCCAACCGTTCCTGCGTCAACCACTGGCGCTGCCAAACGGCATAATCGACATAGTGCACCGCCAGCGGCGGCAGCGGCGACGGTTCGCCGCGTTGGAAGGCGCCATACAGCGCGCTCAGCTCCCGCATCAGGATCCCGGTAGACCAGCCGTCGGAAACGATATGGTGGCAGGTCAGCAGGAACAGATGCCGCCGCTCGCTCACTTGCAGCAAGCAGGCCCGCACCAGCGGCCCCCCTTCCAGATCGAACGGCGCTTTCATCACTGTTTCGGCCAGCGCGTGCAAACGTTGCTCCGCCTGATGCTCGCCGCGCAAGTCGTGATACGCCAGCGGCATGGCCGCCTCCGGCAAGATCCGCACCTGGGGTTGCCCATCCTGGCAGACAAACACGCTGCGCAAGGCTTCGTGGCGGGCATACAGCGCGTCGAGGCTGCGCTGGAACGCCGGCGCATCCAGTTCGCCGTCAAGGCGCAACGCCAGCGGGATATGGTAAGTCTCGCCGATCCCGCCCATTTGGCTCAGGAACCACAACCGCTGCTGGGCAAACGACAACGGCAATGCGCCGTGACGCGGAGTCGGCACGATGGCCGTCGGCTGCGCCGCCCCCTCCCGTTCCAGCCACTGCGCCAGCGCCTGCAACACCGGCGCGGCGAACAGCGCCGACAGCGGCAACCGCCAGCCGGCCTGCTGCACCCGGTTGGCCAACTGTACCGCCAGCAGCGAATGCCCGCCCAGGGCGAAGAAGTCATCATGACGGCCGACGCGTTCAACATTCAGTAACTGACGCCAGACGGACGCCAGCAGGCGTTCTCGCTCATCGGCCGGCGCTTCATAAACAGCGCGCGCGGCGGCGCCCAGCTCCGGCGCCGGCAGCGCGCGTTTGTCCAGCTTGCCGTTGGTGGTCAGCGGCAACGCGTCCAGCCACACGAAGGCCGTCGGCACCATATAGTCCGGCAGACACCCGGCCAGATGCTGACGCAGCCGCAGCGCCAGCGTTTCCCGAGCCTCCCCTTCGCCCGGCACCGCCCAGGCCACCAAACGTTTGTCGCCGCCGTTGTCCTGCCAGGCGTCAACCGCCACGCTGCGGACCGCAGGATGGCTCAGCAGCGCCGCCTCCACCTCACCGCACTCAATGCGGAAACCGCGAATTTTCACCTGCTGGTCGTTGCGCCCCAGGTACTCCAGCTCACCGTTCGGCAGATAGCGCGCCAGATCGCCGGCGCGATACATCCGTTCTCCCGCCACGAAAGGATCGTCGAGGAAACGTTGCGCATTCAGCTCCGGCCGATTCAGGTAGCCGCGCGCCACGCCCAGCCCGCCGACATACAGCTCCCCCACCGCGCCCTGCGCCACCGGCTGACCGTGTTCGTCAAGCAGATACAGGCGCAGATCCGGAATACGGCGGCCGATCGGGCTGCCGCTGCCGGTGATGTCCGCCGGAGACATTTCCCGGTAAGTGACGTGCACCGTCGTTTCCGTTATGCCGTACATATTGATTAACCGCGGCGCGTCCGGCCGATTACGGGCATACCACGGCGCCAGATCGGCCGGATTCAGCATTTCGCCGCCGAAGACGATGTAGCGCAGCCGATGCGGCGTGTCGTCCTGAGCCTGAATGAACGCCTTAAAGGCGCTAGGCGTCTGATTCAGCACCGTCACGCCCTGGTGACAAACCAGCTGATAGAACGCGGGGGCGGAGCGCGCCGTTTCCTGCGGCACGATCACCAACCGGCCGCCGTGGCGCCACGCGCCCCAGATTTCCCATACCGAGAAATCGAAGGCGAACGAGTGGAACAGACACCACACATCCCCGGCGTCAAAGCCGAACCCGGCATCGGTCGCGGTAAACAGGCGCTCAACCTGACGGTGTTCCACCATCACGCCTTTCGGCTTGCCGGTCGATCCGGAGGTATAGATCACATAGGCCAGATTGGCCGCCGTCAGCCCTTCAACCTGCGGATTGGCGGCCTCGGTGCCCCAGTCTTCCTCCAGCGCCATCGTCGGCACATCGGCCCCGCTCAGCGCCGAGCGCCCTGCAGCGTCGGCCAGCAGCAACACCGGCCGGGCATCGTGTAAAATGTACTCCAGACGTTCGCCGGTATACGCCGGATCGAGCGGCACATAGGCGCCGCCCGCTTTCAGGATCGCCAGCAACCCGACCAGCATCGGCGTGCCGCGCTCCGCACACAGCGCCACCAGACGATCGGGCCCGACGCCGCGCGCGATCAACACCTGCGCCAACGCGTTGGCTCGTTCATTGAGCGCCCGATAGCTGAGGCGTTCTTCTCCGCACACCGCGGCGATCGCCGCCGGCGTGCGCAGCGCCAGCCGCTCCAGGTGATGGTGCGGGCAGAGATCCGCCTGCGGTTCATCCGGCGTGCAGTTCCAGCCATGCAACAACCGTTGCCGTTCGTTCTGCGGCAACAGCGCAAGCTGCGAAACCGGCAGCGGCGCCGCCAACGCGATGCCCTGCAGCACCTGGCGCAGATAGATCCCGTAGCGCTCAGCGGTTTCACGATCGAACAGCGCCGTGGCGTAATACAGCGAGCCGGCGATCTCTTCGCCGATCTCGGTCAGATCCAGCGTCATGTCATATTTCGCCGCGGCATAGCCGGCATCGATCGCTTCCGCCTGCAGCCCCGGCAAGCCGATATCGTGCACCGAACCGTCCTGCCAGCTCAGCATCACCTGGAACAACGGGGTATGGCCGCGATGACGCGGCGGGTTCACCTGTTCAACCACCTGCTCGAAAGGCAGATCGCCATGGTCGCGCGCCGCCAGCAGCGTATCGCGCACGCGCAGCGCCAACGTCGACAAATCCGGATCGTCGGATAGATCGATGCGCAGCGCCAGGGTGCTGACGAAGAAGCCGATCATCGGTTCCGTTTCCAGCCGGCGACGGTTGGCCTCCGGCGTGCCGATCACCAGATCGCGCTGCCCCGACAAACGGGACAGCACGACGCTCCACGCCGTCAGCAGCGTGATGAACAGCGTGCATCCCTGACGCAGGCTGAATTGCCTCAGCGCCGCGGTCAGCTCGGCATCGAGCGAGACGGCCACCCGATCCCCGGCAAATGACTGCACCGCCGGACGCGGACGGTCGGTCGGCAACGTCAACAGTGCCGGTGCATCGCCCAACGTCTGGCGCCAATAATCGGCCTGCTTCGACAACCGCGCAGGCTGCAGCCATTGCCGCTGCCAGTGGGCGTAATCCGCGTACTGCAACGCCAGCGGCGGCAGCGGTGACGGCTCGCCGCGACACAATGCGCCGTACAGCGCGCCCAGCTCCCGCAGCAGGATGCCGTTCGACCAGCCATCGGAAATGATGTGGTGGCAGGTCAGCGCGAACAGCTGTTCCTCGTCGCTCAGCCGGATGAGGCTGGCGCGCACCAGCGGGCCGCCGGTCAGATCAAAGGGCGCTGCGACCTCTTCCCGTATCAGCGTGGCGGCGCGCGCCTGCGCATCCGCGACGCCGCGCAGATCGTGGATCGTCAGCGGCAAACCGGCGATCGGCAAAATGAGCGCCTGCGGCTGGCCGTCGCGGCTGATGAAGACGGTGCGCAACGCGTCGTGGCGCGCATAAAGCGCGTCGAGGCTGCTCTGCCAGGCGGCCAGATTCAGCGGCCCACGCAGCCGCAGCGCCAACGGCATGTGGTAAATTTCGCTCATGCCGTCCAGCTGGGTCAGGAACCACAGGCGCTGCTGAGCGAACGACAGCGGTAAGGCGGCATCGCGCGGCGCGGGCAGAATCGGCGGCAGGCTTTCCGCCTGCGTAATCTGGCGCGCCAACGCCTGCAGAACCGGGTTGGCGAACAGCGCCTGCAGTGATAACGGCAACCCGCTTTGCTGCAGGCGGTTGGCCAAACGCACCGCCAACAGCGAATGGCCGCCCAGAGCGAAGAAGCTGTCGTTGCGGCCAACCTGTTCCACGCCCAGCAGCTCTTCCCACAGCGCCGCCAGACGCTGCTCGACGTCCCCCTGCGGCGCCTCGTAGGCTTCTCGACGATAGGCCTCGCCCGACGGGTCGGGCAATGCGCGGCGATCGAGCTTACCGTTTGGCGACAGGGGCAGCGCCTCCAGCAGCACGCAAGCGGCCGGCACCATGTAATCCGGCAGCTTGTCGGCCAAATGCCGGCGCAGCGTCTCCGCCAACGACGCCTCATCGGCACCTGGCTGCGGCACCACCCAGGCGATCAGGCGTTTCTCACCGCCGTCGCCGCCGCGCGCATCCACCACGGCTTCGCGCACCTGCGGATGCGCGGCCAGCGCCGCCTCTATCTCGCCGCATTCGATACGGAAACCGCGGATCTTCACCTGCTGATCGTTACGTCCCAGATACTCGATATTGCCGTCCGGCAGATAGCGAGCCACATCGCCGGTGCGGTACATGCGGCCGCCGTGACCGGCATCGAACGGATCGGCCAGGAAACGCTCCGCCGTCAGTTCAGGCCGGTTGAAATAGCCACGCGCCACCTGAATGCCGCCGATATACAGCTCGCCGACCGCCCCCAGCGGTACCGGCTGCCCTTGTTCATCAAGCAGATAGATCCGCGTGTTGGCCACCGGCCGCCCAATGGGCACCGACACCAGCCCAGATTGGCGGGTGCAGTGCCAGGCGGTCACGTCCACCGCCGCTTCGGTCGGGCCATAGAGGTTATGCAACTCGACATGCGGCATCTGGCGGTAGAATTCGGCCACCAGTGAGGCGGGCAGCGCCTCGCCGCTGCACATGACGCGCACCACCTGCCCGCAGCGGCGGCTCGCGCCTTCATACAGCAGGAAGCTTTGCAGCATAGACGGCACAAAGTGCAGCGTTGTCACGCCATACTGTTCGATGACGCGGCTCAGGTACTCCGGATCCTTGTGGCCTTCAGGGCGCGCCATTGCCAGACGCGCGCCATACATCAACGGCCAGAAGAATTCCCACACCGAGACGTCGAAGCCGAACGGCGTTTTCTGCAGCACCGTATCCGCCGGCGTCAATCCATAAGCCTGCTGCATCCAGAGCAGGCGGTTAACGATGCCACGATGTTCATTCATCGCGCCTTTCGGTTTGCCGGTCGAGCCGGAGGTATAAATCACGTAGGCCAAATGGTTGGGCTGCGCGCGCGGCGCCGGGTTATCGGCGTTCAGCTCGTCCGCCAACGGTTCATCCAGCGCCAGCAGCGGCACCGCGTGTTCGCCCAGCGCCGCGCGGCCGGCGGCGTCCGCCAGCAGCAGCACCGGATCGGCGTCCTGCAGGATATAGTGCAGACGCTCGCCCGGATAAGCCGGATCCAACGGCACATAGGCGCCGCCGGCCTTGAGGATGCCGAACAATGCCGTCACCATCGCCAGGCTGCGCTCGGCGCACACCGCCACGCGGCAATCCGGACCGACACCGCGTGCTATCAGCGCGTGCGCCAGGCGATTGGCCTGCGCATTCAGCTGGGCGTAGCTCAGTTCGGCGCCGCCGCAAACCAGCGCCACGGCGTCCGGCGTGCGGCGCACCTGCGCTTCAAACAGCGCATGCAGGCAGACATCCTGCGGATAAGGCTGCGCCGTTGCGTTCCAGCCATTGATCAACAAGGCGTACTCGTCGTCCGGCAGAATCGACAGTTCGCGCACCGGCATTTCCGGCGTGTGTTCCAGCGCATTCACCAGAGCGGTCAATGCCTGTTGCATATAGCGGCACACCCGTGCGGCGTCGATGGGATCGATGACCTGCGCCGTCAACGCCAGCGAATCCATGCCGTCGTCTACCGACAGCACGAACGGGTAGTTGGTGCGTTCGTCCGCGCCGATCAGGCTGACCCCTTCCGGCAGCGCCAATGCTTCCCCGTCGTTGTGGCGGTAGTTCAGCAGCGCACTGAACAGCGGCGCACCGTTTTTCACGCCGCTGCAGCGCTGCGCCAACGCCAGCGAGGCGTGCTCATGTGCCAGCAAGCCGCTCAGGCGCGCATGCGCCTGCCGCACCGACGCCTCAACGCTGCGCCCGTCCATATCCAGCCGCAGCGGCAGCGTATTGATGAATAGCCCCAGCGCCCGGTCGGCGCCTTCGCCCGATTCCATGCGGCCCAGCAGCACCGTGCCGAACACCACGGCATCACGCCCGCTGGTGCGCGCCAGCACCTGCGCCCAGGCCAGATGGCACAGGCTGGCCAGGCTGACGCCCAGCCGCTTCGCCTGTCGACGCAGGCCGGCATTCAGCGCAGGCGCCAACGCCAGGCGGCCGGTATTGGCGCACTGTCCGTCGCCGTGTACGTTGCCGAGCCCGAACGGCAGTACCGGTTCGTCGATATCCGCCAGCATGCCGCGGAAGAAACTCTCATGTTCCTGTTCGCTGAGCCCCAAACGCGCTTGCGCCACCGCATTGCGGAACGGCTGCGCGCTGCCCAGCGTATCCCCGCGCCCGGCCAGAATGGCGTTGACTTCTTCCCCCATCATCGCCAGCGTCGAGTGGTCGCCAATCAGGTGGTGCCACTGCTGCAAGACGTACCAGCTGCCGTCGCTCTCTTCGGCGATGACGTAATACAGCAGCGGCGCCCGCGTCAGATCCTGACGGATCCGCCGGGGATCGAAGCGCGCTTCCAGCTGACGGCCGACCGGCCCCGCGGCCGGATCCAGCGCCAGCTCGATCACCGCTAAGCGCGCCCGGCGCCAGACGACCTGTACCGGTTCGGACAGCCCCGCACCGACAAAGGCCGTGCGCAAAATGTCATGACGCTCCACCACCTGCTGCATCGCCGCCAGCCAGCGATCGAAACGCGCCCGGCTGTCGAAGCGCAGCAGTGCCGACAGCAGGTAAGGGTCGCCCTCTTCCGCCAGCATGTGGTGGAACAAGATCCCTTCCTGCAACGGGGAAAGGGCATAGATATCCTGTACGTTGTCGATGCCCCCCTCCACACCGTCGACGATCTGATCGATCTCAGTCTGCGTCAGATCGGCCAGCGGCAGCATCTGCGGCGTGATTGCGCGGCAGCCCGACACAATCCGATTTTCCGGCACCTGGATCCGCTGCTGCGACACCAGCGTTTGCGCCAGAGCCGACAGCGTTGGCGTGGAGAACAGCGCCTGAACGCTCGCCGACAGCCCCGCCTGGCGCAGCTGCGCCATCAGCTTCACCGCCAACAGCGAATGGCCGCCCAACTCAAAGAAGTTGTCGTGACGCCCCACGCGTTCAACGCTCAACAACCCCTGCCAAATCTGAGCCAGCAGCCTTTCGGTTTCCCCCTGCGGCTCGACATAGGCTTCGCGCATGGCGGCATCCGGCGCCGGCGCCGGCAGCGCGCGCCGATCCAGTTTGCCGTTCGGCGACAGCGGCAGCGCCTCCAGCCACACAAAGGCCGTCGGCACCATATAATCCGGCAGCGTTGCGGCAAGCGCCCGGCGCAGCGTCTGCGCCAGCGCCTCACGCTCCGCTTCCGGCTGCGGCACGACCCAGGCCACCAGACGTTTGTCGCCTTCGCCATCCGTGAGCGCATCTACCACCGCGTCGCACACGGCGGCATGCATAGCCAGCTGCGACTCGATTTCACCGCATTCAATGCGGAAGCCGCGAATTTTTACCTGCAGATCGTTGCGGCCCAGATACTCCAGGCTGCCGTCCGGCATATAGCGCGCCAGATCGCCGGTGCGGTACATGCGGCCACCCGGCGCGAAAGGATCGGCAAGAAAACGCTCCGCCGTCAGCGCCGGTAGATTCAGGTAGCCGCGCGCCACCTGCGCGCCGCCGATATACAACTCACCCACGGCACCCAGCGGCACCGGCTGGCCATAGTCATCCAGCAAGTACGCCCGGCCGTTGGCGATAGGCCGGCCGATAGACGGCATCGCCGTACCGACCGCCGGCTCGCCCGAAGTCGCTACCACGGTCGTCTCCGTCGGCCCATAGTTATTCACAATGGTTACGCCAGGCGGCGCCTGGAGCGGCCAGCGGCGGATGCTGTCGCCACCGATCAGCAGCATCCGCAGATCGGCAGGCATGTCGCCCATCAGTGCGATCTCAGCCAGCGGCGTCACCATAAACCCGACCTGCACACCGCTGCCGCGCCACCATTGCAGCAGCGCTTCGCCATTGCCCGCCGCCTCTGCCGGCGGCAGCAACAGCGTCGCCCCCTGCGTCAACGTCGGCCAGATTTCCCAAACGCTGGCGTCAAAACCCAGACCCGCCATGCTGGTCGTTCGCTCACCGGCCTGCAAACCGGTCGCTTCGCAGTGCCACATGATCAGGTTGATCAGGTGCGCCTGTTCCACCATTACCCCTTTCGGTTTGCCGGTCGAGCCCGAGGTGTAAACCACATACGCCAGACTGCCTGGCTGCGCGCGCGGCGGCAGATCGTGCTCCTGCTCTGGCAGCGCGTCTTCCAGGGCCAACAGCGGCGCGGCCACCGCCCCCAGCGCCGCGCGGCCGGCGCTATCCGCCAACAGCAACGCCGGCGCGCAGTCCTGCACGATATAGTGCAGGCGTTCAGCGGGATAAGCCGGATCCAGCGGCACATAGGCGCCGCCAGCTTTCAGGATCGCCAACAGTGCAACGATCATCTCCGGGCTGCGCGCGGCGCAGACCGCGACGCGGCTTTCCGGCCCCACGCCGCGTGCCGTCAGGTGGTGCGCCAGCCGGTTGGCGCGCGCGTTCAATTCCGCATAGCTCAGCGACGTCTCCCCCTGAGACAGCGCCGGCGCCGTCGGCGTACGCCGCGCCTGCGCTTCAAACAGGGCCGACACGCTTGACGCCTGCGGGAAAGCACGGTGGGTGCGGTTGCGCACGTTGAGCAATAGCTCTCGCTCCGCCTGGCTCAGTAAACGATCGCCGCGCACCGGCGCATTCGGCGCCGCAGCGGCCTGCCGGAGCAGCAATAGCAGATGTTGCGCGGCGCGCAGCATCTGCTCGTCCCCCACCGCGGCGCTGTCGTACACCCAACGGAAAGCGCCGTTGCTTTCACAGATCTGCAGCACTGCCCGGGCGCCGGAGCGTTTCACCGCCGCTGCGCCCTCCTGGCCTTCGTCGAATCCCGGCGAGGTGTCGCGGCGCAATAGCGCCACGACGGTTGACCAGGCGCGCGAACGCGTGTCCAGGCCGAGCAATGCCGGATGGTAGGCCCGACGCGCGTACGCCTGCTGCCATTCGCGTCGCATCTGCACCTGCGCCTCGGTGAAACCCAGCGTCGGATTCAGCGAGATCTGCAGCGGCAGTGTCCAAACCTGGCCCGACTCGCCGATAACGTCGTCCGTCGCGTTCAGCCAGCCAAGTTGGAAATCACTTTCGCCGCCCATCAATCCCAGATACAACGCCAATCCGGTCAACACCGATTCGACCTCGATCTTGCCCGCGTGTTGCCAGGCCGTAGCTTGCCATGCCGGCCGGGTTTCGCGCTGCCAGGCCACCGGGAACGCCGCCGGAGCAAACTGGGCCAATCGCGGTTGCCAGAAAGCAGCATGGTGCCCACCGGCCGCCTGTATCTCCTCCAGCCGTTTCACCTGCAAGGGATCAAGCAACGGCAACGGCTCGCCCACCGTCAAACCGTGCCGCCGCGCCAGCGCTTCCCCCGCCGCCAGCTCCCCTTCGGCGGTGAACCAGCCTCCGATCCGCACCGCCCCTTCCGCCGTGGCGATATTCCAACCCGCATCGTCGACGCCAAGCAGCGTACCGGGGGCCGCATCGCCGGCGTCAGGCAGCATTTCCAGGCGCCCAACGCCCAGCGCCCGGTCGGCCAACAGGATTTTCAGCGGGCAATCGCCCGCAGGATGGCCGAGTGACGTCGCGAGGCGCACCAGTTCAGCGGTAGGACGATCCCAACGGATAAAGCCGGCGGCCGGCGGCAGTCGGCGGAGATCATAGAAACTGCCGCTGACGTCCGCTTCAGGCTGCGCATGAATCTGTTGCATCACCTGAGCGATACTGCCTTCAGGCTGTTCAGAGAGGGTCCGCAGAATAAACTGGAAACGCCGCTGTAAACTCTCAAGCTGGCTTAATGAATGGGCATGTGGCGCATCGGCAAACATGACGTCCAATTCTTGCGCCTGCTGATCTTCGTAAAACAGAATTTGCATATCGCTGACGGCGATGTTGCCGCCGTAATACCATCGCGTCTTACATCCCCAAAACGGATCGCCATGATCGAAGGAAACGATATTGATAGCGGGACCAAACCAGGATGAGCTCATGGTACTGCGATCGCGACGAATATCCTCACCGCGATATAATTGCCGACGAACCACTTTGGCTATTTCCGCTGCGACCTGTTGTGCAAAATCCGCCAGACGACTTTCAGGGTTAATGGCTAAAATCAGTGGCACCACATTCGCGGTCATACCAATACTGTTTCGCTCTCGGGTACCGGTAACCGGCAGGCTGAAATTCAATAAGGTCTGACCAGTAATACTATGGAAACATAATGCGACGGCCGCCGCCAATATATGAGCGCGATGTACACCGGCTTTTTCCGCACCCCGATCAATCGCCGCTATCTCATTTATTGTTAATGTGTGATTGCTGATTTGCATGGACGAATAAGGGACGAGTTTCTCCTGACGCGTCAAGCTATGAGGCGCGGCGAGCGTGTAGCCTTGCCAGAACTGTTTGTCGGTAGCGAAGCGGGAAGAGTCGCGGTACTGCAGGTCGTGTTCATAGAGCCGGCTAAAACTGCAATTGCTGAATTCAGGAATGCTTTTTTTCTCAGCCAACGCGTTGTAATACAGTGCGATGCGACGCATGAACTCTTCAGCGCTGCGGCCATCCACCAGCATGTGGTGAAAACGCCGGTAGAGAATATAGCTGCCGGGCGCCAACGTCAGTAAGGCAAAGCCGAACAGGTCCTGATCCAGCGCGGAGATAACGCGATCGGCATCTTGCCGCATCCAGCGCTGCGCCGCCAGCTCAGGGTATTCCTGGCTGCTGAAGTCATGCGCGGAAAGCGGATCATGACTGCGCGCCGCACGGTATTGATAAAGCTCACCGTCTTGTTCGGTGAAATGGGCCTGCATCGCCGGCGTTTCTTCAATGATCGCGTCTATCGCCTGGCGCAGCAGGGCTATCTGCAACGGCCCTTCTATCGTGCCGTATCCCCACATATTGAACGGCAAGCCTTCAGACATGCTGGCGCTCAGCCAAAGCTCGCGCTGAGCGGTGGTAATTTCATGCAGTTCGACTTTCTCCAACGCAACATGAGCACCCGTACGGAATTCCCCACTCTTCACATCAGTTTGTTTGTTCATAATATTCTCTAGCACGTTTTCATTACATTAATGAAAGGGACCGTCCGGATTTAGGCAAAGCCTGGCCGTCCGACAGTTCAAGTCAGAATAAAAAACCGTAGAAAAGCTGGGTCTCCCCCCAACTAAGAAAGAATGAAATGGTTAATCCAGAGGTTCCCCCTGTGCCTCAATTTGTTGAGCTGTGAAGTATAGGAGAGGATATTTTTTTTGGCGAAATGTGCGAAAGGGAATAAATGACCATTTTATTTCCCCGATATTACTCAGGGATGACGAGCGTATTCCGCTTGCATTAATCCGATATAATTAGAGAGGAATTCATATTCTTTTTTATTATTCACCACAGTTAATGTGCAACAATACTTACGATAAGAGCCTCTCCATATCAATAAGTTATACTTTATTGTTTTTATGGTAATAATTTATAGATTAATTAATTCATTGTCATTTAAAATGAGCGGCAATTTTGCCCGCAGCACATCTATCGTTTTTTGTTATAACGATGGGAAAAATTATGCTGAAAAATTTCTTCGTTTTTTCGGGTGCCCATCAACGGCACCGTTCCCAATGACAGACAACGTAAAATGGGGCGGCAGAACCCGCCCCGAGAGGTCTTACCACATCAGCCGGCCAATCAGCGGCGCGGCCACCACCGTGATAATGCCGGCCAGCATCATCACCAGGCTCGACACCACGCCCTCCTGCGGCCCCAGTTCATAAGCGCGGGCGGTGCCGGCGCCGTGTGATGAGGCGCCAAATCCGGCCCCCTTCGCCAGGCGGCTACGCACCGCCAGACGCAGAAACAAAATGTCGCCCACCGCCATGCCGAACACCCCGGTGATCACCACGAACAGCGCCACCAGATCCGGCTGCCCGCCCATCTGCTTGGCGGCCTCCAGCGCGAACGGCGTAGTAATCGAACGCACCGCGAGACTGCGCTGCACCTCTTCCGGCAGCGTCAGCAGGCGCGCCAGCCACACCGAACTGTACACCGCCACCAGCACCGCCGTCGTAACGCCGGCGGTCAGCGACAGCCAGTGTCGGCGGATGATATGCAGGTTCTCATATACCGGCACCGCGAAGGCGATGGTCGCCGGCCCCAGCAGCCATAGCAGCCAGTGGGTTTCACCGATGTAGTCCTGATAGGAGATGTGGGTGACCACCAGCAGCAGCACCAGGATCATCGGCGTCAGCACCAGCGGCATCAGCAACAACGTGCGGCGGCGGCGATAGAGTTTCTTGTTGGCGAAGTACAGCGCCAGCGTCGCCAGAAAGCAGGCCAGGCTGAGGATAAAATCATTCATGGCGCGGCTTCCTCCGCTGCAGCCAAATCTCCAGCCGATATACCCTGTCCACCACCAGCCCGGTAGCGCCCAGCGTCAGCATGGTGCTGACCGCGATCACCAGAAAGATCTTCCAGCCCTCGACCATCAGCAGCTGGGCGTAGTTGACCACCGCCACCACCGCCGGCACGAAGAACAGCAGCATTTCCGCCAGCAGCCAGCGGGAGCCGGCCTTGACCCAGCTCAGCGGCAGAATGCGCAGCAGGATCAGCGCCAGCAGCATCAGCATGCCGACGATATTGGCGGGAAGCGGCAGGTGGAATTGTTGCACCAGACGATCGGCGATCAGGAACAGCGCCGCATACAACGCCACCTGAATCGGCACCTGCAAACGGGTCAGCAGGGAGGGGGCAACGCGGCGTAACGCCAGAGACATGAAAGATGACCTCAAACAATAAATTGACGGCCTACAGTATACGCAGCCGGGAAACCACGCCTGAAATGAATTAAAATTATCGACATCATGCCGTCCGGGAATAGTTTCCCGCCGGTAGCGCCCTCAAGGAGAACCCTAACGTGGATGTCCGCACCCTGCGCTACTTCGTTGAAGTGGTGCGCCAGCAAAGCTTCACCCGCGCCGCGGAAAAACTGTTCGTCACCCAGCCCACCATCAGCAAGATGCTGCGGCATCTGGAAGAGGAGCTGGAATGCACGCTGCTGATCCGCGAAGGCCGCAAGCTGCGCCTGACCGACAGCGGCCAGGCGGTGTATCAGCGCGGCCTGACGATCCTCGACGAATTCCGCCAGCTGGAGGCGGAACTGGAAGACATCAGCTCAGTGAAAAAGGGCGTGCTGCGGCTGGGCATTCCGCCGATGGTGGGCAGGCAGATCGCCGATCTGATCCGCCGCTTTCGCCAGACCTACCCCGGCATCGAATTGAAAATTTCCGAGCTGGGCGGGCTGTCGGTCGAACAGGCGGTGATGTCCGGCGAACTGGATCTGGCGATGACGGTGCTGCCCTTCGATTCGGAACAGCCGCTGACCTTTCTGCCGCTGCTGGGCCATCCGATGTGCGTGGTGGCGCCGCGCACGCCGCAGTGGCTCAACCGCACCCGCATCAATATCGCCGAATTGGCCGACAGCCCGATCCTGATTTATAACGAAGACTTTGCCCTGTACAAGATGCTGATGAAGGCGTTTCGCCAGGCCGGTTTTGAACCGCAAATCGCGGTGCGCAGCGGCCAATGGGACTTCCTCGCCTCGATGGTGCAGGCCGGCGTGGGCATCGCCATGCTGCCGGAGCCGGTTTGCCGCTGGCTGGACAAGGAAAACCTGGTCTGGCTGCCGCTGGAGCCGCGCATGGAGTGGAAAGTCGGGCTGATCTGGCGCCAGGGCAGCTACCTGTCGCACAGCGCGCAGGCCTGGATCGCCTGCTGCCGCGACTACTGGCCGCCGCTCAAGTAGCCAAAAAACAAGGGCCGCACAGGCGGCCCTTCAGGACAGAGATAAAGCGGATAAACGTTTATCCCCCCTCTGAGATCTACCCTTCGCGCTCGATCAGCAACGCTTCGAGCAAGTCGAGATCGTGCAGCAGTTTTTGCAGCGTCTCGTTGCTGATTTTCTGCGTGGCGCGCAGATGGTACAGTTCGCCGCGCTCGGCGCGCAGCGCCGTCAGGCGGAAACGCCGCTCGAGGTTTTCCATCGCCAGCGCATTCTCGATATCGTCTTTCGACGCGATGCGCCGCCGCAACATGCCCGTCACCCGCGAACTGACCTCTTTCAACACCTGCGGATCGAGGTTCTCTTCGGTATCGGCAACCAGGCGCTCTTCCATTTTATTCACGCTCTCGATCGCCACCTCGGCCGCCATGGCGATCGCCATGCGTTCTTCCTGCTTGCTGGCGCTCTTGTCGGCCACCTGCACACCGCGCAGCAGCAGCGGCAACGCCAGCACGCCGACGATCAACGACAGCAGGATCACCCCGGCGGCGATAAACACCAGCTGATAGCGCGCCGGGAAGGCGGTGCCGTCGCTCAGCAACAGCGGTATCGACAGCACACCGGCCAGGGTAATCGCCCCGCGCACCCCGGCAAACGACGCCACCCACAGCTCACGCGTGCTGTAGTCGCCGAACTGCAGCGGGCGCTTTTTCATAAAGCGGTTGCTGGCCTTCTTCATCACCCACAACCAGGTGAAACGCAGCACCAGCAGCGCGGCGTAGATGGTGGCCACGTCGGCGAACAGGTACCAGGTCTGGATGGTCGGATCCAGCTCCGCCTGCAGGATAGAGGTTTCAAGAATGCCCGGCAGCTGCAGGCCCAACATGATGAACACCATGCCGTTGAACACGAACTCCAGCATCGCCCATACGCTGTTGGCGCGCAGGCGCATCGCCAGCGGCGCGTTGCGGATCACGCCGGATTGGCTGATGGTCATCCCCGCCGCTACCGCCGCCAGGATGCCGGAGACGCCGATGTGTTCGGCGATCAGGTAAGAAGCGAACGGCAGCAGCAGCAGGAATACGATCTGGGTCGCCGGATCGTCGCCGCTCCAGCGGCTCATCACCCGCAGCGATTTACTGTAGGTCCAGGTGACTGCCACGCCGGCCAGCAGGCCGCCGATCGCCACTTTGAGGAATTCGAGGGTCGCGCCGCCCACGGTGAACACCATGGTGCCCATCGCCACCGCGATGGCGAACTTGAGCGACACCAGACCGGACGCGTCATTCATCAGCGCCTCGCCCTCGAGCACGCCCATGATTGGCTTGGGAATGCGCCCTTTGCCGACGATGCCGGACAGCGCCACGGCATCCGTCGGCGACAGCACTGCCGCCAGCGCGAAGGCCGCCACCAGCGGAATGCCCGGCACCATGGCGTAGATCAGATAGCCGACGCCGACCACGGTGATCAGCACCAGCACCAGCGCCAGGCCGAGAATTTCACGCCCGTGGTGCAGGAATTCGCGCGTCGGCGTTTTCCAGCCGTCGGCGAACAGCAGCGGCGGGATGAACAGCACCAGGAACAATTCGGGATCAAAGTCGACGTGCAGCCCGAAATGCGGCCAGGCCAACAGGGCCCCGATGGCGATTTGCATCAGCGGCAGCGGCACCTGGAACGGCAACATGCGTGTCACCACCCCGGACAGGGAGACCACCAGGATCAAAATGAGGATTGTAAAAAAGATTTCCATGCTTTCCTTAGACTCTACGATTCAGACGACATCGGCTCAGGGCCTGCGTTGGTCCCGATAGTAGATCACTTTTTTTACAGCCGTTAAAGCTTGTTGTGCCTTTCAAAACGCGGTGCAGAACAGAAGAAGACTTATCTTAAGAAGGGAAATGCCGTGACAGATTCCCCCGCCCATCGGGCGAGGGAAATCCGCGGGGCTTAAATTGCCCAGCCGCCGGCGTAGAACGCCACCAGCGCCACGGCGATCAGCACGGTGCCGATGTTCAGCTTGCGCCATTCGCCGGAGAAGATGCGGCCGATGACCAGCGAGCTGAAGCCCAGCATGATGCCAGTAACGATATTGCAGGTCAGTACGATGAACACCGCGCACAGCAGGCCAGCCATCGCGTCGACGAAATCGTTGAAGTCCAGCTTGGTGACGTTGCTCAGCATCAGCAGGCCGACGTACATCAGCGCCGGTGCGGTGGCATAGACCGGCACCAGATAGGCCAGCGGCGACAGGAACAGGATCAGCAGGAACAGAATGCCGACCACGGTGGCTGTCAGGCCGGTCTTGCCGCCCGCGGCGGTGCCGGCGGCGGATTCGATGTAGACCGCGGCGGGCGCGGCGCCCACCAGGCCGGAGAAGATGCTGCTCAGGGAATCCGAGGTCAGCGCCTTGCCGCCGTTGATGATCTGCCCGTCTTTATCCAGCAGGTTGGCCTGCCCGGCCACCGCGCGGATGGTGCCGGTGGCGTCGAACACCGCGGTCATCACCAGCGCCAGCACGCTCGGCAACACCACCGGCTGCAACGCACCCATGATATCCAGGCTGAAGATCAACGATTTGCCGTCAGCATCCGCCAGGCTCGGCATGGCGAACAGCCCCTGGTATTTCACCGCCGGGTCGAAGATCAGGCCGATGATGGAAATGGCGATGATCACCAGCAGAATGCCGCCGGGCACGCGCAGTTTTTCCAGGCCGAAGATCACCGCCAGGCCGACCAGCGTCATCACCACCGGGAAGGAGGTGAACGCGCCAAGCGCCACCGGCAGGCCATCCAGCGGGTTCTTCACCACCAGGCCGACGCCGTTGGCGGCGATCAGCAGCAGGAACAGCCCGATGCCGATGCCGGTACCGTGCGCCACCCCCATCGGCAGGTTGCGCAGGATCCAGGCGCGGATGCCGGTGACCGAGATAATGGTAAACAGCACGCCCATCACGAACACCGCGCCCAGCGCCACCGGAATGCTGATGTGCTGGCCCAGCACCAGGCTGAAGGCGGTGAAAGCGGTCAATGAAATCGCACAGCCGATGGCCATCGGCAGGTTAGCCCACAGCCCCATCAGCAGCGAGCCCAGACCGGCCACCAGGCAAGTGGAGACAAACACCGCCGCCGGCGGGAAGCCCGCTTTGCCCAGCATGCTCGGCACCACGATCACCGAGTACACCATCGCCAGGAAGGTGGTCAGCCCCGCTACCACTTCCTGGCGCACGGTGCTGCCGCGCGCGGAAATTTTAAAATAGCCATCAAGCCCGCCGGTTGGTTTTGCGGCGTGGTTCGCTTGAGAGTTCGACATAGGTTACTTCCCCTGTGTTTCATGAATCGGCCCGTCACAGCAGGCCGGTAATCTCGCCCGCGCCCGATCGCCACGTAATCGTTTACGTCACGTTCCGCATCCTTGCCCTTCCGTCGCATCGCCAACGGCAATGCGCACCAAGGCAAACGTTTAACTCGCAGCGCGCGGTACGGGTAATTTATGGTGGTTTATTCAAGGCAAACGATTATCCTGCCTTCCATAGCGTCTAATCAACTAAAGATCGCGGCAATTTATGCAGAAAGTGGCGGGAATGGCGCCTGCACGATAAAACCGGGGCGACGGGCGCCCCGGCGAATGCCGTCACGGCGAGATTATTGCGTCTGCACCGCGGCGGGATCCATATACATCAATTCCCAGATATGGCCATCCAGGTCCTGAAATCCGTGGCCGTACATCACGCCGTAGTCCCGTGGCGGGTGATAAGTGTTGCCGCCGCCGGCGACCGCCTTGCGCACCAGTTCGTCCACCGCCGCCCGGCTGGGCTGCGACAGGCACACCAGCACTTCGGTGGCCTGTTTGGCGTCGCCGATCGGGTTCGGGGTAAACATCCTGAATTTGTCGTGAGTCAGCAACATCACGTAAATCGTGTCGCTGACCACCATGCACGCGGCGGTGTCATCGGTAAATTGCGGGTTGAAAGTGAAACCCAGGTGGGTGAAAAACGCCATCGAGGCGGGCAGATCGCTTACGGGCAGGTTAACGAAGATTTGCGTAGCCATGGGCTACCTCCGATGAAGAATGACCCCATCGAGTATAGCCCATCCGGTTAGCTCAGCAGGTCGTAAGGGCCGCCCTGCTCCAACGCCCGCTGGTAGGCGGGCCGGGCGTGAATGCGTTGCAGAAAGCCGCGCAGTTTCGGACAATCATCCAACGCGCCGCGCGCCGCCATCGCCTCCAGCGGGAAGCTCATCTGAATGTCCGCCGCGCTGAAGTCGTTGCCGACGAACCAGCTGCCCTTGTTCAGGTGCTGTTCGAGGAATTCGCAGTGCGGCGCGATCTGCTTGTCGAGATATTCGCGCTGCACGCCCTTGCCGATCGCGCCGGCCACCGGCCGCAGCAGCCAGGGGATCGGCGGCTGCCCGAGACGGCTGAACACCAGTTTCATCACCAACAGCGGCATCAGCGATCCTTCGGCGTAGTGCAGCCAGTAGCGGTATTGCTGGCGCGCGTGGAAGTCAGTCGGCATGAACATCCCTTGCGCGTCATAGGCTTCCTGCAGGTATTCGATGATGGCGCCGGATTCCGCCAGCGTCAGATCGCCGTCGACGATCACCGGTGATTTGCCCAGCGGGTGGATCTTTTTCAACGCCGCCGGCGCCAGCATAGTCTGCGGATCGCGTTCGTAGCGTTGCACCTGATAGGGCACGCCCAGCTCTTCCAGAAACCACAGAATGCGCTGCGACCGTGAGTGATTGAGATGATGAACAATGATCATAAAGAAGCTCCTGTCCGCTGCCACACCAGTTCGCCCACCTGCACGCCATTGCCGAGCTGCAAGGGCACCGTGCGCAACGTCAGCCGATCGCCGCTGAAAGCGTAAAAACGCACCTGACGGCTGCCTACCCAGTTGGGGAACGAACAGCTTTCGACCTGATGTACCACCCGCTGCTCGCTTTCCTCCACCTGATAGCGGCCGAAGTAGCAAATCATATTGATGAAGGCCGCGCGGATCTCCCGCTCGGACCCCTGCGCCAAATCGTCGGCGGCGAAACGCGGCCGCACGGCGCTGTAAAGCTGCGCCGCCATCGTGCCATTGGCCTCATAGTGGATGCGCCCCAAAACCTGCTCGCCCAGCGGGTAATTCAGCTCGCCGTTCTGGTTTTTGAACACCGACGACACCAGCGCCCAGCTGCCGATAAACGCGTTTACCGTCATTACGCTTCTCCGGTTAAAGATCGTCTGTAAAGGGTAGTGGCGATTTTTACCGCGCGCCAGCGGGTGAAAAAACAATCAATTTATTTGACAGAGATACTCAAAACTCTCCGATTTTTTATTCCAGCCTGCCGCACTACTATTTAACACATCGAGAGACAACGGGCTCTCATCCAATCAATACGCTGAGGAATACATCATGAAAAACGTCAAAATTTTTGCTACCGCTGCGCTGCTGGCTACCGCTTCTTTCGCTACCTTCGCCGCTGACCTGCCTTCCAGCCAACCCGCTGCAGACGCCCAGAAAATCGGCGTAGTCTCCGTTAGCGGCGCCACCAACCTGAGCACGCTGGAAAGCGAACTGGCCAGCAAAGCCGCCGCATCGGGCGCCAGCTCATACCGCATCGTCGCTGCCGGCGGCCAGAACAAACTGTACGGCACCGCAGAAATCTTCAACTGATCGTCGAACAGCCAACCGACGGAAGAAAGAAGCCCCGCAAGGGGCTTTTCTCGTTGTGGGCAGGCAAAGCTCTTTGTGAACAGTGACCGCCAGACATTTCACCGATACTGGGAATAACGCCTTATCCTCACCCACTTTGGAGAAATAACATGACCACAGCACACCCTCTGCAAGGCAAAATCGCGTTCGTCCAGGGCGGCTCACGCGGCATCGGCGCCGCCATCGTTAAACGGTTGGCGAGCGAAGGGGCCGCGGTCGCCTTTACCTACGCCACCTCGGCCGATCGCGCCGAAGCGGTGGCAAGCGCCGTTACCGCCGCCGCCGGCAAAGCCCTCGCCATCAAGGCCGACAGCGCCGATGCGGCGGCGCTGCAGCAGGCGGTGCGCCAGGCGGTCAGCCACTTCGGCAACCTGGACATTCTGGTGAACAACGCCGGGGTGTTTACGCTGGGCAGCACCGAGGAGCTGGCGCTGGACGATTTGGATCGCATGCTGGCGGTCAACGTGCGCAGCGTGTTCGTCGCCAGCCAGGAAGCGGCGCGCCACATGAACGACGGCGGCCGCATCATCCACATCGGCAGCACCAACGCCGAGCGCGTGCCGTTCGGCGGCGCGGCGGTGTATGCGATGAGCAAATCGGCGCTGGTCGGCCTGACCAAAGGCATGGCGCGCGATCTCGGCCCGCGTGGCATCACCGTCAATAACGTGCAGCCCGGCCCGGTAGACACCGAAATGAACCCGGACGCCGGCGAGTTCGCCGATCGGCTCAAGCAGCTGATGGCGATCGGCCGCTACGGCAAAGATGAAGAGATCGCCGGCTTCGTCGCCTACCTCGCCGGCCCGCAGGCGGGTTATATCACCGGCGCCAGCCTGAGCATCGACGGCGGCTTCTCGGCGTAACCGTCCCTGAAATGCAAAAAGCCCCTTTCGGGGCTTTTTTATTGGCTGCAAACAGCCGGATATCAGAACGGGATATCGTCGTCGAAATCCATTGGCGGTTCGTTGCTGCTGGCCGCCGGAGCGCTGTTCTGCGCCGGGCGAGACTGCTGCTGGCCGCCGCTGAACTGGTTGCCGCCCTGTGGCTGCTGAGGCTGGCCCCAACCGCCCTGGCCGCCGGCAGATTGACCGGCCGGTGCGCCGCCGCCCTGACGGCCGCCCAGCATCTGCATGGTGCCACCGACGTTAACCACCACTTCGGTGGTGTATTTTTCCACGCCGGACTGATCGGTCCATTTACGGGTCTGCAGGGAGCCTTCGATGTAGACTTGAGAGCCCTTGCGCAGGTATTCGCCCGCCACTTCGGCCAGTTTGCCGAACAGCACGACGCGGTGCCACTCGGTCTTCTCTTTCTGTTCGCCGGTCGCCTTGTCACGCCAGCTTTCGGAGGTCGCCAGGGTAATGTTGGCCACTGCGCCGCCGTTCGGCATGTAACGGACTTCTGGATCCTGACCCAGATTCCCGACCAGAATTACTTTGTTTACGCCTCTGCTGGCCATGAGCACTTCTCCCGATGATTGATTTCTACACAGTATAAACGCGTCAGTTTACCACGCTGAGTGCGAAACCACACCCGTGTTAATAAGTGCGAATTGCATTCCAGAATTGTCTTTTCGATCGACCTTGTTGCATTCGCATACTGGATATTCATTCAGGTTTTTTTGTGTCATAATTATGCGTTTCGACCAGGCTGTGCCGGTTTTTTGCGAGATCCATCACAAAATCCCCCGCAAAAATCGCGACAGGCGCGGTGTATCATCAAGACGGGAAGTGTAAATGGACAATATCGAAGTTCGTGGTGCTCGAACCCATAATCTGAAAAACATCAACCTGATCATCCCGCGTGACAAACTGATTGTCGTCACCGGCCTGTCCGGTTCCGGCAAGTCATCGCTGGCTTTCGATACGCTGTATGCCGAAGGGCAACGCCGCTACGTCGAATCGCTCTCCGCCTATGCGCGCCAGTTCCTGTCGCTGATGGAAAAACCGGACGTCGATCATATCGAAGGCCTGTCGCCGGCGATCTCCATCGAGCAAAAATCCACCTCGCATAACCCGCGATCCACGGTCGGCACCATCACCGAGATCCACGACTACCTGCGCCTGCTGTTCGCCCGCGTCGGTGAGCCGCGCTGCCCGGATCACCATGTGCCGCTGGCGGCGCAAACCGTCAGCCAGATGGTCGATAACGTGCTGAGCCAGCCGGAGGGCAAACGCCTGATGCTGCTGGCGCCGGTGGTGAAAGACCGCAAGGGCGAGCACACCAAAACGCTGGAAAACCTGGCCGCCCAAGGCTATATCCGCGCGCGCATCGACGGTGAAGTGTGCGATCTGTCCGACCCGCCGAAGCTGGAGCTGCAGAAGAAACACACCATCGAAGTGGTGGTCGATCGCTTCAAGGTGCGCGACGACATGGCGCAGCGCCTGGCCGAATCGTTTGAAACCGCGCTGGAGCTGTCCGGCGGCACTGCGGTGGTGGCGGATATGGACGACGAGAAAGCGGACGAGCTGCTGTTCTCCGCCAACTTCGCCTGCCCGATCTGCGGCTACAGCATGCGCGAGCTGGAGCCGCGCCTGTTTTCCTTCAACAACCCGGCCGGCGCCTGCCCGACCTGTGACGGCCTGGGCGTGCAGCAGTTCTTCGATCCGGATCGCGTGGTGCAAAACCCCGAGCTGTCGCTGGCCGGCGGCGCGATCCGCGGTTGGGATCGCCGCAATTTCTACTATTTCCAGATGCTGCGTTCGCTGGCGGAGCACTATGAGTTCGACGTCGAAGCGCCGTTCAACACCCTGAGCGCCGACGTGCAGAAAGCGGTGCTGAGCGGTTCCGGCAAAGAGTCGATCGAATTCAAATACATCAACGATCGCGGTGACACCACCGTGCGCCGCCATCCGTTCGAAGGCGTGCTGCACAACATGGAGCGCCGCTATAAAGAGACCGAATCCAGCGCGGTACGCGAAGAATTGGCGAAGTTCATCAGCAACCGCCCTTGCGCCTCGTGCCACGGCACCCGTCTGCGCGAAGAAGCGCGCAACGTGTTCGTCGAAGACACTACGCTGCCGGAGATCTCCGATCTGAGCATCGGCCATGCGATGACCTTCTTCCAGAACATGAAGCTCAGCGGCCAGCGCGCCAAGATCGCCGAGAAAGTGCTGAAAGAGATCGGCGATCGCCTGAAGTTCCTGGTGAACGTCGGGCTGAACTACCTGTCATTGTCCCGCTCCGCGGAGACGCTCTCCGGCGGCGAAGCGCAGCGTATCCGTTTGGCCAGCCAGATCGGCGCCGGCCTGGTGGGTGTGATGTACGTACTGGACGAGCCGTCGATCGGCCTGCACCAGCGCGACAACGAGCGCCTGCTGGAAACGCTGATCCACCTGCGCAACCTCGGCAACACGGTGATCGTAGTGGAGCATGACGAAGACGCCATCCGCGCCGCCGACCACGTGATCGACATCGGCCCCGGCGCCGGCGTGCACGGCGGCCAGGTGGTGGCGGAAGGCACCGTCGACGACATCATGGCACAGCCGGACTCGCTGACCGGCCAGTTCCTCAGCGGCAAACGCGAGATCGCCATTCCGGCGCAGCGCGTGCAGGCCGATCCGACCAAAGTGCTGAAGCTGAGCGGCGCGCGCGGCAACAACCTGAAGGACGTGACGCTGACGCTGCCGGTCGGCCTGTTTACCTGCATCACCGGCGTGTCCGGCTCCGGCAAATCGACGCTGATCAACGATACGCTGTTCCCGATCGCCCAGCGCCAGCTCAACGGCGCCACCATCGCCGAGCCAGCGCCGTTCCGCGAAGTGACCGGCCTGGAACATTTCGACAAGGTGATCGACATCGACCAGAGCCCGATCGGCCGTACGCCACGCTCTAACCCGGCCACCTACACCGGCATCTTCACCCCGGTGCGCGAGCTGTTCGCCGGCGTGCCAGAGTCGCGCAGCCGCGGTTATACGCCGGGCCGATTCAGCTTCAACGTCAAGGGCGGGCGCTGTGAAGCCTGCCAGGGCGACGGGGTGATCAAGGTCGAGATGCACTTCCTGCCGGACATCTACGTGCCGTGCGACCAGTGCAAGGGCAAGCGCTATAACCGCGAAACGCTGGAAGTGAAGTACAAGGGCAAGAGCATCCACGAAGTGCTGGAGATGACCATCGAAGAAGCGCGTGAGTTCTTCGACGCGGTGCCGGCGCTGGCGCGCAAGCTACAGACCCTGATGGATGTCGGCCTGTCGTACATCCGCCTCGGCCAGTCGGCCACCACGCTCTCCGGCGGTGAGGCGCAGCGCGTCAAGCTGGCGCGCGAGCTGTCGAAACGCGGCACCGGCCAGACGCTGTATATCCTCGACGAACCGACTACCGGCCTGCACTTCGCCGATATCCAACAGCTGTTGGCGGTACTGCATCAGCTGCGCGATCAGGGCAACACCATCGTGGTCATCGAGCATAACCTGGACGTGATCAAGACCGCCGACTGGATCGTCGATCTGGGGCCGGAAGGCGGCAGCGGCGGCGGCGAGATCCTGGTCGCCGGCACGCCGGAAACCGTGGCCGAGTGTGAAAAGTCGCACACCGCGCGCTTCCTGAAACCGCTGTTGAACAAGTAGTATCGCCGGCGTGCGGGCCGTCGCTCAGGCGGTCCGCACGTTGACCCGTTTCGCTGCAATCAAACAGAAACGGGCAAGATTTCGACATTTTCAGGCATTTCCCTCCGCGCTCACCGCTTTTATCATCAATGTTCCCTCGGCGGCCGCCCTGTCTGATTCAGGCCGCGTCTCACCGGCACTCCGCTGCCGGCCAAGCGTTGTCCCCCATACATTGATAACTGGAGCGACCATGAACATTACCCATGCCTATGCCGCGCATGATGCGAAGTCTGCGCTGGTGCCTTTCGATTACCCACCGCGCGCCCTGCGCGACCACGATGTGCAAATTCAGGTGCTGTTCTGCGGCGTGTGCCATTCGGACCTGCATCAGGCACGCAACGAATGGAGCAATACGATTTATCCGGTGGTGCCAGGCCACGAAATCGTCGGCCGCGTTAGCGCCGTCGGTGGCCATGTCTCGCGTTACCGGGTCGGCGATCTGGTCGGCGTCGGCTGCATGGTGGATTCCTGCCGCAGCTGCCCGAGCTGCGATGAGGGGCTGGAACAGTATTGCGAGAACGGCTTTACCGGTACCTATAACGGTCAGGACCGCCAGACCGGCGCCGTGACCTACGGCGGCTACTCCACCAATCTGGTGGTGGATCAGGACTTCGTGCTGCGAGTGCCGGAAAATCTCGATCCGGCCGGGGTCGCGCCGCTGCTGTGCGCCGGTATCACCACCTATTCGCCGCTGCGCCAGTGGGGCGCGGGACCGGGCAAAAAGGTCGGCATCGTCGGCCTCGGCGGGCTGGGGCACATGGGCGTCAAACTGGCGCGGGCGATGGGCGCGCACGTGGTGCTGTTCACCACCTCGCCGTCGAAAATCGAAGACGCCAAGCGCCTCGGCGCCCATGAAGTGGTAATTTCGCGCAACCCGGAGGAGATGGCGCAGCACGTCAACAGCTTCGACTTCATCCTCAACACAGTGGCGGCTCAGCACGATCTGAATCCGTTCCTCAACTTGCTGCGCCGCGACGGCACCCTGACGCTGGTCGGCGCGCCGGAACACGATCACCCGTCGCCGCAGGTGTTCAACCTGATCATGAAGCGCCGCCGCATCGCCGGTTCGCTGATCGGCGGCATCGCGGAAACGCAAGAGATGCTGGACTTCTGCGGCCAACACGGCATCACATCGGATATCGAGCTGATCCCGATGCAGCAAATTAATGAAGCCTATGAACGCATGCTGAAAAGCGACGTGAAGTACCGCTTCGTGGTGGATATCGACTCGCTGCGAGCCTGATGACAACGGGCGCCCGACGGCGCCCGTTTTTTTATAGCTGCTTGATGATCCTGGCCGGGTTGCCGCCCACCACGCAGTTGGCCGGCACGTCTTTGGTCACCACCGCGCCGGAGGCCACGACCGCATTATCGCCGATGGTCACCCCCGGATTGATCACCGCGCGCCCGCCGATCCACACGTTGTCGCCAATCCTGACCGGCTTGCCGAACTCCGCGCCGCCGACGCGTGTCTCAGCGTCCAGCGGATGGGTCGCGGTGTAAATATGCACGCCCGGCGCCAACAGGCAATTGTCGCCGATATGCACCTCGCATACGTCGAGGATCACGCAGTCGAAATTGGCGTAGAAATTCTTGCCCAGATAGATGTTATAGCCGTAGTCGCAGCGGAAGGTCGGCTCGATGGTACCGCCCTGATAGCCGCCCAGCAGCTCACCCAGCCACTGTTTGCGCAGCTCGCCCTCTTCCGGCGAGGAGTGGTTATAGCGATGCGTTAGCTGGCGCGCGCGCCGACGTTCGCTGCGCAGCAGGTCATCGCCGGCGTCGTACAGTTCTCCGGCGATCATCTTGCGCTTTTCTTCGCTGATGGCCATATCGGCCTCCTTAATTTTACCCGCGTTTCTTGAATGCCCAAGCGTAGCTGTTTTAGTGCGGCAATAAAAAGGGAACGTTCCCAACTTAAAACCGCGATCACGCTTTGACACGAAAAAACAGGAGAAAAACGGGCGGTGGCGCCGCCCGGCAATCAGGCGCGCAGTTCCTGGCGCACGTGTTCGGGCAGGCCTTCCACCACCAGCTGATAGGAGCTGTCGATCAGCGTGTAAAACTGCGAGTTCGGTAGGTTGCCGTCGAGAAACACCGTGTTCCAGTGCGCCTTGTTCAGGCCGGCGCAGGCGACGATCTCAGGATGGTGTTCACGCAGGCTTTCCGCCAGCTCCGGGCTGGACTTGACCGCCAGCGCCGGCCGCCCTTCGACCTCGCACACCATGGCGAACATTACGTCGCCCACCTTGATCTGACTGGCCTGCCACTGGTTCTGGTCGCTTTGCTCCGCGCCCGGCTTCGCCATGCAGTACTCCAGCAATGCGCTGTTATTCATTGGGTTATTCCCCCTGTAATGTGGCCACAATACGGCGTGCTCCGCCGTGGATGCGGTGCTCCCCCAGCCAGATGCCCTGCCATGTGCCCAGCATCAGCCGCCCGTGCCTGACGGGCAGCGTCAAGGACGCGCCCAGCAGCGAGGATTTGATGTGCGCCGGCATGTCGTCCGGCCCTTCGTAGTCATGCTGATAGGGTGCGTGTTCCGGCACCTGACGCAGGAAATGCTGCTCCATATCGGCTCGCACCGTGGGATCGCAGTTCTCGTTGAGCGTCAGCGAGGCCGAGGTATGCTGCAGCAACAGATGCAGCAAGCCGGTTTGCAGGCGATGTAAGTGGGTTAACTGGTTGACGATCTCGTCGGTAACCAGATGAAAGCCACGCGCTTTTGCGCTGAGGATTAGCGTTTGCTGATGCCACATGAGTGAGCGCCCCACAATCAGTATATTCTCTCTCCGGTTTGCAGCAACTTCGGCGGCGCGCCGGCAATAAAAAAGGAGCGATATCGCTATCGCTCCCCGATGAACGTCCGTTCAGACTAACAGGCGTTACTGCACCGCGGCAAACGCCTCGGCCACCTGACGCACGTTGTTGTGGTTCAGGCCGGCCACGCACATGCGGCCGCTGTGGATCAGGTAGACGCCGAACTCTTCACGCAGGCGATCGACCTGCGCCGCGCTGAAGCCGGTGTAGCTGAACATGCCGCGCTGCGCCAGCAGGTAATCGAAGTTGCGCTGCGGCAGCGCGCTCTTCAGGGTGTCCACCAGCGCGTGACGCATCTCGAGAATGCGGGTGCGCATGCTCTCCACTTCGTCCAGCCATTGGGTTTTCAACTGGGCGTCGTTCAGCACCTTGGCCACCAGCTGCGCGCCGAAATTCGGCGGGCTCGAGTAGTTGCGGCGCACGGTGGCCTTCAGCTGGCCCAGCACGCGCCCGGCCGCCTCTTCGCTTTCGCACACCACCGACAGGCCGCCGACGCGCTCGCCGTACAGCGAGAAGATCTTCGAGAACGAGTTGCTCACCAGGCACGGCAGGCCGGCCGCCGCGATGGCGCGAATGGCGTAGGCGTCTTGCTCCATGCCGCCGCCGAAGCCCTGATAGGCGATGTCGAGGAACGGAATGATTTCACGCTCGGCGATCACCTTGACCACCTCATCCCACTGGGCAGGGGTCAGGTCGGAACCGGTCGGGTTGTGGCAGCACGGGTGCAGCAGCGCGATGCTGTGCTTCGGCAGCTGTTTCAGCGCAGCGAGCATGGCGTCGAACTTCACGCCCAGGCTTTCGCTGTCGAAATACGGGTAGGTATTCACCTTGAAACCGGCGCCGCTGAAGATGGCGACGTGGTTTTCCCAGGTCGGATCGCTGACCCACACCTGCGAATCCGGGAAGTAGCTTTTCAGGAAGTCGGCGCCCACTTTCAACGCGCCGGAACCGCCGACGGTCTGAATGGTGGCGATGCGCCCCTGCTGCAGCATCGGATGCGGCGCGCCGAACAGCAGTTGCTGGATGGCGGAACGGTAAGGTTGCAGCCCTTCCATCGGCAGGTATACCGAGGCGCCGTGCTCGACGCTGTTCAACTGCGCTTGCGCCGCGGCGACCGCCCGCATCTGCGGGATGATGCCCTGCGCATCGTAGTACAGGCCGATACTCAGGTTCACCTTGTGCGCGCGCGGGTCTTGTTTGAATTTTTCCATCAGCGACAGAATGGGATCGCCGGCATAGGCGTCAACGTTCTGGAACACGGGGGTTTTCTCCTGGTTTGTTGTGGTTTGGGCACAGCGTTACGTTCCTAATATAGACGGAAAACCGCATTCGGTTTTAGCTTTATCTCGCCACCGGCAACAAACCGTTTTCCTTGATGCGATTGAGCACCACTGCCGTTTTGATATGCGCCACGCTTTTGTGCGGCGACAGCGTCTGGCTGATGAACTCGCTCAGCGCCGGCAGGTCCGCCACTGCCACTTTCAGCAGGTAATCGGCGTCGCCGGTGGTCTTGTAAGCGTCAAGGATCGCGTCCACGTCCTCCAGCATCTGATGAAAGCTGTCGATCTGCTCCTGCGCGTGCGTGATCAGGCTCACTTCGATCAGCCCCACCAGCCCCAGGCCGACCGCCTCCGGCGCCAGCCGCGCATGGTAGCCGCGGATCAGCTGCGCCTGCTCCAGGCTGATGCGCCGCCGCGAACACTGGGAGGCGGAGAGCCCCACCAGCTCGCTCAGCTCCTGATTGGTCAGACGACCGTTGGCCTGTAACAGCGTCAGGATTTTCATATCAAAATCGTCAATGTTGTACATAGCCACCTGTAAACTGTGTTAATAAATGTTGACGTTACAGCCTACCAGTTTTTTTACCGTTGCCGACGTCACACCCTGGCGCTTAAATCGCGTACAGCAGCAACGCCCGGCGTTTTCGCCGGTAAGCGGCATAAAAAACGGCTAACTCATGCAAGCAAACGACAATTAACGGCGAAGTAACGCATAAAACCACGAATGTATAAAAAGGACGCCAGATGAAAAAGCTACTCCCCCTCGCGCTGCTGCTCGCCGCCGGCAGCGCCGGCGCGCAATCCCACCTGGACAAGGTGCTGCAGCAAAAGACCCTGGAGGTCTGCACCACCGGCGACTACAAGCCCTATACCTTCCTCAAGGAAGACGGCAGCTATGAAGGCATCGACATCGACATGGCGGAATCGCTGGCCAAGAGCCTGGGCGCGAAAGTGAAGTGGGTGAAGACCAGCTGGAAAACTCTGACGCCGGACTTCGTCGGCGGCAAGTGCGACATTGCGATGGGCGGCATCTCCGTCACATTGGAGCGGCAAAAGCAGGTGTTCTTCGCCGACAAGCTGGATACCGACGGCAAAATCCCGCTGGTGCGCTGCACCGACGTGAAGAAATACCGCACTCTCGAGCAGATCAACAAGCCGTCGGTGCGTCTGTTGGAACCGGCGGGCGGCACCAACGAAGCCTTCGTGCACGCCTATCTGCCGAAGGCCAAGCTGACGCTCACGCACGACAACATGAGCATTTTCCAGCAGTTGGTGGACCGCAAGGCGGACGTGATGATCACCGACGCCTCCGAGGCGCTGTACCAGCAGAAGCGCTATCCGAAGCTGTGCGCGGTGAATCCGACCAAGCCGATGCAGTACGGCGAGAAGGCCTACATGCTGCCGCGCGACGATCTGAGCTGGAAACTGTATGTCGATCAGTGGCTGCACCTGGCCAAGGCGACCGGCGAGTATCAGAAGATTATCGACAAGTGGTTGGCGGTAAAGAAGTAACGCGCTGAGAAACGGGCCGACGCGCGTCGGCCCTGCTGTGTATCAGTCGCCGATGTATTCCATCGCCACGCGCTGCGTGAGCTTGGTGATCAGTTCGTAAGCGCTGATGCCGGTGCAGGCGGCGATGCGCTCGACCGGCAGCGCCTGGCCCCACAGCACCGCTTCATCCCCCACCTTATCGGCGGCGTCCGGCCCGAGATCGACCGAAATCATGTCCATCGACACCCGGCCGACAATCGGCACTTCGCGGCCGTTGATCAGGATCGGCGTACCGGTCGGCGCGCTGCGCGGGTAGCCGTCGCCGTACCCCATCGCCACCACGCCCAGCCGGGTATCGCGCGGGCTTACCCAGGTGCCGCCGTAGCCGACCGCTTCGCCGGCCCGGTGCTCGCGCACCGCGATCAGGCTGGACTTTAGCGTCATCGCCGGCTGCAGCCCATGCTCGGCGCCGCTGCCGTTATCCAGCGGCGACACGCCGTACAAAATGATGCCAGGACGCACCCACTCATTGTGGGCATCCGGCCACAGCAGCGTGCCGCCGGACGCGGCGACCGAGCGCTGGCCCGGTTTGCCGCGCGCGAACTGCTCGAAGCAGGCGATTTGTTTCAGGGTGGCGTCGGACTCCGGCTCATCGGCGCGGCTGAAGTGGCTCATGATATTGACCGGCTGCGCCACGTTGCGGCAGGCGCACAGGCGCTGATAAAACGCCTCCGCCTGTTCGGGACGCACCCCCAGCCGATGCATGCCGGTATCGAGCTTCATCCACACCGGCACCGGGCGCGCCAGCTCGGCCTGTTCCAGCGCTTCGAGCTGCTCGATGCAGTGCACCGCAGTTTCGATGTTGTTCGCCACCAGCACCGGCAGGTCTTCGGCACAGAAGAAGCCTTCCAGCAGCAGGATCGGTTTGACGATGCCGCCGGAGCGCAGCATCAGCGCCTCGCCGATGCGCGCCACGCCGTAGCAGTCGGCGTCTTGCAGGGTGTGGGCTGTTTCCAGCAGGCCATGTCCATAAGCGTTTGCTTTCACAACGGCAATCAGGCGGCTTTGCGGCGCCTGGCGGCGCACCTGTTGCAGATTATGTCGCAGAGCGCGGCGGTCGATTACAGCGGTTGCCGCTTTCATTTCAGTTCCTTAGCTGATTATTCGTCATCGTATTGTGGCCCCGCGTAGTTATCGAAACGCGACCACTGGCCGTTAAAGGTAAGGCGCACGGTGCCGATCGGGCCGTTACGCTGCTTACCGATAATAATTTCCGCGATCCCTTTCAGATCGCTGTTCTCGTGATACACCTCATCACGATAGATGAACATAATCAGGTCGGCATCCTGCTCGATAGAGCCGGATTCACGCAGGTCGGAGTTGACCGGGCGCTTATCGGCACGCTGCTCCAGGCTTCGGTTCAGCTGCGACAGCGCCACCACCGGCACCTGCAGCTCTTTCGCCAGCGCCTTCAGCGAGCGCGAAATCTCGGCGATCTCCAGCGTACGGTTGTCGGACAGGGCCGGCACGCGCATCAGCTGCAGGTAGTCGATCATGATGAGGCTAAGCCCATCGTGCTCGCGGAAAATGCGCCGCGCGCGCGAGCGCACTTCGGTCGGCGTCAGGCCGGAGGAGTCGTCGATGTACATGTTGCGCTTCTCCAGCAGGATACCCATGGTGCTGGAAATGCGCGCCCAGTCCTCGTCATCGAGCTGGCCGGTACGGATGCGCGTCTGATCCACGCGCGACAGCGACGCCAGCATACGCATCATGATCTGCTCGCCGGGCATCTCCAGGCTGAAGATCAGCACCGGTTTTTCCTGGGTCATCGCGGCGTTTTCGCACAGGTTCATGGCGAAGGTGGTTTTCCCCATCGATGGACGGGCGGCGACGATGATCAGGTCGGACTTTTGCATGCCCGCAGTTTTCTTGTTGAGGTCCTGATAGCCGGTATCGACCCCCGTCACACCGTCGTGCGGCTGCTGATACAGCTGCTCGATGCGCGACACGGTGTCTTCCAGGATGCGCTCGATGCCCTTCGGGCCTTCGTCTTTGCTGGCGCGGTTCTCGGCGATTTGGAATACGCGGGATTCCGCCAGATCGAGCAGGTCTTCGCTGCTGCGCCCCTGCGGATCGTAGCCGGCGTCGGCGATCTCGTTAGCCACCGAGATCATTTCGCGCACCACTGCACGCTCGCGCACGATGTCGGCGTAGGCGCCGATGTTGGCGGCGCTCGGGGTATTTTTCGACAGCTCGGCCAGATAGGCGAAGCCGCCGACCGAGTCCAGTTCACCCTTCTGTTCGAGCGATTCAGACAGGGTGATGAGGTCGATAGGCTTGCTCATCTCCAGCAGACGCTGCATCTCGGTAAAGATCAGGCGGTGCGGGCGGCTGAAGAAGTCGTTGGCGACCACGCGCTCCGCCACGTTGTCCCAGCGCTCGTTATCCAGCATCAAACCGCCCAACACCGACTGTTCGGCCTCCAGCGAGTGCGGCGGCATCTTCAGCCCTTCCATCTGACGATCTCTGGAACGCTCTCTGATTTCGTCCGCGTTTGTTTTGTTGGTTGGTTTTTTTCCTGCCATGAAACGTAGTCTTTATCCGGTTGCGAATGAAGGATCTTGACGCGAGAGTATACGTGATTTTTGCGTCATAACCGATGCAAAAAAGGTATTGAACTCCGCACGGGTGAACTGGATCTCCGATACTAAAAAGAATAGGGTGAAATCAGACACTCAAACGAGGTAACGATATGGCCAAGCGCATTCAGTTTTCCGCCACCGGCGGGCCGGAAGTCTTGCAATACGTTGATTTTACACCGCTCGATCCCGCCGCCGGCGAAGTGCAGATCGAAAACAAGGCGATCGGCATCAACTACATCGACACCTATGTGCGCAGCGGGCTGTACGCGCCGGCGAGCCTGCCGAGCGGCCTCGGCACCGAGGCGGCCGGCGTGGTGATCAAGGTCGGCGCTGGGGTCAGCGCGATCAAACCGGGTGACCGGGTGGTGTATGCGCAGTCATCGCTCGGCGCCTACAGCGAAGTCCACAACGTGCCGGAAGAAAAAGTGGCGCTGCTGCCGCACAATCTCAGCTTTGAGCAGGGCGCCGCTTCTTTCCTCAAAGGGCTGACGGTGCACTACCTGCTGCGCCAGACCCACGACGTACAACCGGGTGAAGTGTTCCTGTTCCATGCCGCCGCCGGCGGGGTTGGGCTGATCGCCTGCCAATGGGCCAAAGCGCTGGGCGCGCGCCTGATCGGCAGCGTCGGCTCCGACGAGAAGGCCGCGCTGGCGAAACAGGCCGGCGCCTGGGCCACCATCAACTACCACAACGAGGATATCGCCCAGCGGGTGGCCGAGCTGACGCACGGCGAGAAGGTCGGCGTGGTATACGATTCGGTGGGGCAAAGTACCTGGCAGGCCTCGCTCAACAGCCTGAAACGCCGCGGCCTGATGGTCAGCTTCGGCAACGCCTCCGGCCCGGTGACCGGCGTCGATCTGGCGCTGCTCAACCAGAAAGGATCGCTGTACGTCACCCGCCCTTCCCTTAACGGCTACATCACCAACCGCGCCGAGCTGCAGTACGCCAGCAACGAGCTGTTCTCACTGATCGGCAGCGGCGCCATTCGGGTGGAGGTGAGGGACGAGCAGAAATTTGCGCTGGCCGACGCCCAGCGGGCGCACCAGGTGCTGGAAAGCCGCAGCACCAGCGGCTCCAGCCTGCTGATCCCCTGATCGCGGCAAAAGAAAAGGGCTCCTTACGGAGCCCTTTCTGTACTGCGTTTTGTAGGGGTAGAGCAGAGTCCGCCAGAGACAGGGGGTTGCTTTAGCAACACGAATTTTGGTTGTCTCTCACGGTGATGAAATTGGTCGCATCACTGCATCGACAAACATCCTAACAGCCCCGTCCGGCAAAAAACACGCTTTATGTGCCACATCGCCGGGTAAAACTGCCAAGCTGTGATCGCTGCCGCATTAGCGGGGCGGGCAGTTATGCAAGTTTCATCGCGAATGATTGATTATTCAGCAAAAAATCAGTAACGCCTGATCTGTGGTTTCTGCATCGAACGGTAAATCCATACCCCGACCACCGCCAAAATCAACCACGGCAGCAGCTTGATGACCACCGCGAACAACCCGCCCAACAGCATAAACGCCGCCGCCACCAACAGCGCAGCGAAGATCCCCAGCAGCGAGATGCCGGTCACCATCAGCATCACCACAAAGCCAATGAGAAAGAAGATTTCCAACATGATTGCTCCTTTGCAACTCAACGTATCTGCAGAGTGGATTACAAGAAGCGTGCCAGAATGACGAAAGGGCTAACCTATTGAAAAGAGGGGACAGGCATCCGGCAATGCGCCGAATACCTGGCGAAAAAGACTAACTGTTGGTCAAACTTTTTGTGAGTTACGCCATTTCGACACGCGGCTGACGCACCAGCGCCAGCGCCTGCTCCACCACCCGCGCATCGGCGCCCGGCTTGTGGGCGTTCTCGCTCAGGTGGCGACGCCACTGGCGCGCGCCCGGCACGCCCTGGAACAAACCGAGGATGTGGCGGGTGATGTGGCCGAGATAGGTGCCGTTGGACAGCTCGCGCTCGATATAGGGATACAGCGCTTCAACGATCGCCACGCTGTCCGGCACTGCGGTCTGCGCGCCGAACAGTTCGCTGTCGACCCGTGCCAGGATGCCCGGATTCTGGTACGCCTCGCGCCCCATCATCACGCCGTCCAGATGCTGCAGGTGCTGCTGCGCCTCTTCCAGCGTTTTCACTCCGCCGTTGATGGCGATGGTCAGCGCCGGAAAATCCCGCTTCAGCTGATAAACGCGCGGATAGTCGAGCGGCGGCACTTCGCGGTTTTCTTTCGGGCTGAGGCCTGAGAGCCAGGCCTTGCGCGCGTGGATGGTGAACATATCGCACTCGCCGCGCCCGGCGACGGTTTGGATAAAGTCGCACAGGAAGGCGTAGCTGTCCTGATCGTCGATGCCAATGCGGGTCTTCACCGTCACCGGGATCGACACCACGTCGCGCATCGCCTTGATGCAGTCGGCGACCAGCGTCGCCTGCCCCATCAGACAGGCGCCGAACATGCCGTTTTGCACGCGATCGGATGGGCAGCCAACGTTGAGGTTAATCTCGTCGTAACCGCGCTGCTCCGCCAGTTTGGCGCAGTGCGCCAGCGCGGCCGGATCGCTGCCGCCCAGCTGCAGCGCCACCGGATGCTCTTCTTCGCTGTAGGCCAGGTAGTCGCCCTTACCGTGAATGATCGCGCCGGTGGTCACCATTTCGGTGTACAGCAACGTTTCCTGGGTCAGCAGGCGGTGGAAGTAACGGCAATGACGATCGGTCCAGTCGAGCATCGGCGCGATGGAGAAACGATTGGCGGCGTAGGTTGGGGCGTGGTTGTCTTTCGTCATGCTGAGTTACTGGCTACCTGAGTCTGTCTGGGTTCAACGAACGGCGCGCGGCCGCAAACGGCTATTATAACGACAATCGGCGCCGTTGGGAAAACCGCCTTTGCTTCCCCCTATTCCAACGCGCGGATAATCCGGCACGGCTGCCCCAGCGCCAGCACATTGGCCGGGATGTCGCCGGTCACTATGCTGCCCGCACCGATAGTCGTGCCGTCGCCGATGGTCACGCCCGGCAAGATCACCACGTTACCGCCGATCCACACGTTGCTGCCGATGGAAACTGGCTGCGCCGAGGTGCGGAAAGGAAAAGCCGGGTCACCGGTAAAGCGTTCACCGGCCTTCAGCGGATGACTCGGCGTGTAGATTTGCACGTTGGGGCCGATCAGCGTGTTGTCGCCGATGGTGATGGTATTGCAGTCGAGGAACACCGCATTGACGTTGATAAAACAGTTCTTGCCGATGCGGACATGCTGCCCGTAGTCGCACCAGAACGGTGTTTCGATCCAACTCGCCTCCCCCCAGGCGCCGAACAGCTCACCGAGCAGGCGGTTTTTCTCGTCCGCCTGATGCGAATCCAGCGCCCCCAGGCTTTTGGTCAACGCCCTGGCCCGATGGTACATAGCAATCAGTTCTTCATCGCGGCTGTTGTACTCCAGGCCGCTTAACAGCTTCTCTCTTTCCGTCATCACACAAGGCTCCTGCTCATCACGCGGGTGAAACGCGTTATACCGCTCTCGTCCGCTGCTCTCCAGCGCTAAAATCGGCAACGTTGATTTGCCGCCCGCCTGCGGGGAAAAGTTGTGATGCATCTCTCTTTTAGCGCACTCAGCGCGCCTTTCCCTGCGCAATCCTCAGGGGAAAAGGGGGCAACTCTCGGCGATTCGCCGTAATCATGGTAAAATCGGCTTTTTTACGTACCGGGATATTTGCGATGAACTCAACCACCCAGGAAAAGCTGCTGGCGCAGGCGGAACGCCTCTGCCAACAACGCAATGTGCGATTGACGCCGCAACGGCTGGAAGTGCTGCGTCTGATGACTCAGCAACCCGGTGCAATCAGCGCTTATGACCTGCTCGATCTGCTGCGCGTCGCCGAACCGCAGGCCAAGCCGCCGACGGTCTATCGCGCGCTGGATTTTCTGCTGGAACAAGGATTTATCCATAGAGTGGAGTCCGCCAACAGCTACGTGCTGTGTCACCATTTCGAACAGCCGATGCATACGTCCGCACTGTTTATCTGCGACCGCTGCGGCCAGGTGACCGAACGCACTACCGAAGGCGTAGAAGAAACGCTGCAGAAGCTGGCGCAGGAAGCCGGATTTGCGCTGCGGCACAGCGTGGTGGAAGCGCACGGTCTGTGCGCCGGCTGCGTGGAGGTTGAGGCGTGCGACAGCAAGCATGACTGCGCCGAACACGATCACAGCATCGCCATCAAGAAGAAGTAAGACGAAGTCAGGTACCTCCCTGTACCTGCGGCCGGAACGCCAGAGGATGAGAGCGACGCCGGCCTGCGCTGGGCAAGCCGCCTTCAATGGCGGCCCTGCAGATTACCAGCGGTGTTTGGTGTGATCTTCCCAGGCTTTCACCTCTTTTTCGGCCGCCTCTTTCTGGTAACCGTAGCGCTCCTGGATTTTGCCGACCAGCTGTTCGCGTTTCCCTTCGATGACTGTCAGATCGTCATCGGTCAGCTTGCCCCATTTTTCCTTCACTTTGCCTTTAAGCTGCTTCCAGTTACCGTCGGCTTGATCTTTATTCATAGTCTCTCCGTTAACCTGTGGTGAATCAGTGATCCCTGTCGCCGGTCGGGGTTAACCAGAAATTTTTCTGGCCGATACTCCCTTCACCTTAAGGAATATCGCTCCCATTCATTCGCCAGCCACATGATTCATTCTAGTTAAATATGGAAATAAAAAAGCCAAATATCAGAATAAAAAACCATTAAGAAACAAAATAAAAACAAAAAACGCTAATAAACAACAAGCTAACGCAAAAATGCCAGGGTTGAAAACATGTAAGCAAAAGTGAACAAAAACATAAATAAAATTAATAAATAACCCAGCACAGCGTCCGTTCTAGCGAGCGGTAAACCAGCTGCCGCGCACCTGATGACGATGCCAAATCCAGCCCAACGCCAGGCCGCGCAGCGCCAGAAACACCGCCAGCGCCAGCCAAAGCCCGTGGTTGCCAAACAGCGGTATGCTAAACAGCGCCAGGCCGTATCCCACCGCGGCCACCGCCATGCTGTTGCGCATCTCGGCGCCGCGCGTGGCGCCGATAAACATGCCGTCCAGCAAATAGCACCATACCCCGACCAGCGGCAGAATGACCTGCCACGGTAAATAGTGGGCGGCCAACGCACGCAGCTCCGGCAAGGAGGTCAACGCCGCCACGATCTGCTGGCCGGTAACGGCATACGCCAGGCCAAAGGCCAACGCGACCAGCCCCGCCTGTCTGCAGGCCGCATGCCACACCTTGCGCAGTTGGCTGTCGTCCCGGGCACCGTAGGCGTGGCCCGAATGGGCCTCCACCGCATAAGCGAAGCCGTCGAGCGCATAGGCGGTGAACGTCAGCAGATTCATCAATACCGCATTGACCGCCACCACCTCGCTTCCCAGGCGAGCGCCGAAAATGGTCAGCGACGCAAAGCACAGTTGCAGCAACAGTGAACGCAGCATGATGTCGCGGTTGAGCGCCAGTAGCCGACGCAGATCGCCACGCCAGGCCTGGCGCAGCATCGGCAGGGTAATACCGCGCAGGCGCATCACCCGCCACGCCAGCCACAGGCCGAGCAGCAGCGTGGCGTATTCGGCGATGGCGGTTGCCGCCGCTGCCCCCCGCACGTTCCAGCCCAGGCCCATCACCAGCCAGATATCCAGCACGATGTTCAGCAGGTTGCCGACGATCAGCAGGATCACCGGCGCGCGCACATACTGCACGCCGAGCAGCCAACCCAACAGCACCAGATTAGCCAGCGCCGCCGGGGCGCTCAGCCAGCGGATTTCAAGAAAACGCCGCGCCTGTTCCAGCACCTCGCCATTGCCACCGACGATCTGCAGCGCCAGTTCGATCAGCGGATACCGCAGCAGGACGATCGCCACCCCGGCCAGCAGCGCCAGCACCAGCGGTTGCATAAAGGCGCGCGCCAGCGCCTGCGGGTTCTGTGCCCCCAGCGCCTGCGCCGCCAGACCGGTGGTGCTCATGCGCAGGAACAACAGCAGCATGAACAGGAAGCTGGTCGCCACCGCGCCGATCGCGACGCCCCCCAGGTAGATCGGGCTGTCGAGGTGGCCGATCACCGCAGTGTCCACCAACCCGAGCAGCGGTACGGTGATATTGGAAAAAATCATCGGCAGGGCCAGGCGCCACAGGGCTTTATCGGTGTCGCTGGTGAAGGCGGAAATCAAGCGCATGATGAGACGTTCCCGTAGCAGTGGCGAAGGGCAAAATCAGAAACAAAAACGCCCCAGAACAGGGGCGATTGATACAAGAGGCGGCACTGAGGGGGCAGCGATTAAATCCAGTCGCCGTTGCGGATCACGCCGACCGCCAGCCCTTCGATAGTGAAATTCTGCTGACGCAGATCGACCACAATCGGTTGGAATTCGTTGTTCTCCGGCAGCAGCTCGACCACGTTGCCGTGTTTTTTCAGGCGCTTGACCGTCACTTCGTCTTCGATGCGCGCCACCACGACCTGGCCGTTGCGCACGTCTTGGGTTTTATGCACCGCCAGCAGATCGCCGTCCAGAATGCCGATGTCGCGCATCGACATGCCGTTCACCCGCAGCAGGAAATCGGCGCTCGGTTTAAACAGGGAAGGATCAACCTGGTAGTGCCCTTCGATGTGCTGCTGCGCCAGCAGCGGCTCGCCGGCGGCGACGCGGCCGATCAGCGGCAGCCCTTCTTCTTCTTCCATCAGCAGGCGGATACCGCGCGAGGCACCGGAGACGATTTCGATCACGCCTTTGCGTGCCAGCGCCTTCAGGTGTTCTTCGGCGGCGTTAGGCGAACGGAACCCCAGACGCATCGCGATCTCGGCACGCGTTGGCGGCATGCCCGTTTGCGAAATATGATCGCGAATCAGATCGTAGACCTCTTGCTGTCTGGTAGTTAGTGCTTTCATTCCGCCCCCTGTTTGTTTATACAGTCTTGCTGTGAGTATATACAGGTAAGCGCGGATTGGGAACCGAAGAATAAATAAAAATCAGTCAGTAGGCGCCTTTCGTCAGCCAAAATGCTGCCATAAGACCGTGCCCCAAACGAACAGCGCCAGCACGATCGCCAGTGACACCGCCGCCGATCCCATGTCCTTGGCCCGGCCGGACAGCTCGTGATGTTCGCTGCCGATCCGATCCACCACCGCCTCGATCGCGCTGTTCAGGATCTCGACGATCATCACCAGCGCTACCGATCCGATCAATAAAATGCGCGCTATCGCACCCACATCCAGCCAGACAGCCAGTATGATAGCCAGAAGGGTGACCACCAGTTCCTGGCGGAACGCCGCTTCGTGTTGCCAGGCGGCGGAAAGCCCTTTATAGGAATAGCCGGCGGCCTTGATGATGCGGGTCAGTCCGGTTGCTTGGTTTGCCATGTTTTCGTGCCTTTCTCAGAGGTCGGTCATAATAAAAAGAGTCTAGAACAGTCCGCGCTGACGGCTCTCGGTTTTCGAACACCACAGATCTGCTACCCAGTTTCTGGTATGCTTGCGGCGCATTGCTAACAAGAGGCTTCACGTTGTTATGTCAGGTTGGCGTAAAATTTATTATAAAATATTGAATTTACCACTTAAATTGTTGGTAAGAAGTAAGGTCATCCCTTCAGATCCGGTTACCGAGCTAGGGTTGGATCCCTCACGGCCGATTCTGTATGTTTTACCTTACAATTCCAAGGCGGATTTGCTGACGCTGCGCACCCAGTGCCTGGCGCAGGATCTGCCCGATCCGCTCAACTCGCTGGAGATCGACGGCACCGTGCTGCCGAGCTACGTGTTCATTCACGACGGCCCGCGCGTGTTCCGCTATTACACCCCGAAAGAAGAGTCGGTAAAGCTGTTCCACGACTATCTGGATCTGCATCGCAGCAATCCGGATCTCGACATTCAGATGCTGCCGGTTTCGGTGATGTTCGGCCGCTCGCCGGGCCGCGAAGGCCACGGCACGCCGCACCTGCGTCTGTTGAATGGCGTGCAGAAATTCTTCGCCGTGCTGTGGCTCGGCCGCGACAGCTTCGTGCGTTTCTCCAACACCGTTTCGCTGCGCCGCATGGCCACCGAGCACGGCACGGATAAAACCATCGCGCAGAAACTGGCGCGCGTGGCGCGCATGCACTTCTCGCGTCAGCGCCTGGCCGCGGTAGGCCCGAGCCTGCCGGCCCGTCAGGATCTGTTCAACAAGCTGTTGGCGTCCAAAGCGATCGAAAAAGCGGTCGAGGACGAGGCCCGCAGCAAGAAGATCTCGCACGAGAAAGCCCAGCAGAACGCCATCGCGCTGATGGAAGAGATCGCCGCCGATTTCTCCTACGAAACCGTGCGCCTGTCCGACCGCGTGCTGAGCTGGACCTGGAACCGGTTGTATCAGGGCATCAACGTCACCAACGCCGAGCGCGTGCGCCAACTGGCGCAGGACGGCCACGAGATCGTCTACGTGCCCTGCCACCGCAGCCACATGGACTATCTGCTGCTGTCCTACGTGTTGTATCACCAGGGCCTGGTGCCGCCACACATCGCCGCCGGCATCAACCTCAACTTCTGGCCGGCCGGCCCGATCTTCCGTCGCCTGGGCGCGTTCTTCATCCGCCGCACCTTCAAGGGCAACAAGCTCTACTCGACGGTGTTCCGCGAATACCTCGGCGAGCTGTTCACCCGCGGTTACTCGGTGGAATACTTCGTGGAAGGCGGCCGTTCCCGCACCGGGCGCCTGCTGGAACCGAAGACCGGCACCCTGTCGATGACCATCCAGGCGATGCTGCGCGGCGGCACCCGTCCGATCACGCTGGTGCCGATCTACATCGGTTACGAGCACGTGATGGAAGTGGGCACCTATGCCAAAGAGCTGCGTGGCGCCACCAAGGAAAAAGAGAGCCTGCTGCAAATGCTGCGCGGCCTGCGCAAGCTGCGCAATCTGGGCCAGGGTTACGTCAACTTCGGCGAACCGCTGCCATTGACGGCTTACCTCAACCAGAACGTGCCGCAGTGGCGCGAGTCGATCGATCCGATCGAAGCCCAGCGCCCAAGCTGGCTGACGCCGACGGTCAACGATCTGGCCGGCCAGATCATGGTGCGTATCAACAACGCCGCCGCGGCCAACGCCATGAACCTGTGTTCCACCGCGCTGCTGGCCTCGCGCCAGCGTTCGCTGACCCGCGAACAGCTGGTCGAACAGCTGGAGTGCTACCTGCAGCTGATGCGCAATGCGCCTTACGCGCGTGACGTCACCGTGCCGACGCAAACGCCGGACGAGCTGCTGGATCACGCGCTGAACATGAACAAGTTCGAGGTGGAAAAGGACAACATCGGCGACATCATCATCCTGCCGCGTGAGCAGGCGGTGCTGATGACCTATTACCGTAACAACATCCACCACCTGCTGGTGCTGCCGTCGCTGATCGCCAGCATCGTAATGCATCACCGCCGGGTGTCGCGCGCCGAGCTGCTGCGCCAGATCGGCATGATCTACCCGATGCTGAAAGCCGAGCTGTTCCTGCATAACGACAAGGAACAGCTGCCGGAGGTGCTGCGGCCGATGATTGACGAGCTGATCCGTCAACAGTTGATCTGCGACAAAGGCGACGAGCTGGTGCTGAACCCGGCACGCATTCGCCCGCTGCAGCTGCTGGCCGCCGGGGTGCGCGAAACCCTGCAACGCTACGCCATCACCATGTCGATCCTCAGCGCTAACCCGAGCATCAACCGCGGCGCGCTGGAGAAAGAGAGCCGCATCATGGCGCAACGTCTGTCGGTGCTGCACGGCATCAACGCGCCGGAGTTCTTCGACAAGGCGGTGTTCTCCACCCTGGTGGCGACGCTGCGCGAAGAAGGCTATATCAACGACAGCGGCGATGCGATCCGCGAGCACACCCTCGAGGTGTACAACATGCTGAGCGATCTGATCACGCCGGAAATCAAGCTGACCATCGAAAGCGTCAACATGCCGGAAGAGACCAACGTCCTGCCGCAGGCCGATGCGGAAGAAGAGCAAGACGAGTGATTTCACCCGGCGCGGAAATACAAAAGGCACCCCACGGGGTGCCTTTTTTCTTGCGAAGAGGAATCGTTACGCCGGCAGATAGCTCAGCGCGATGCCGATAAATACCACCAGCCCGACATAGTTGTTCTGCAGGAAGGCCTTGAAACAGGCCTCGCGCTCGCGGCCGGCGATCTGTTTCTGCTGGTGAATGAACAGCGCGCCCGCCAGCAGCAGCGACCAGTAAAACGCCCCGCCGAGCTGCGCCAGATAACCGACCCACACCAGCAGCAGCAGCGTCGCGAACTGCAGCAGCCCGACGATCAGCTTGTCATAACGGCCGAACAGGATAGCGGTGGATTTGATGCCGATCTTCAGGTCATCGTCACGATCGACCATCGCATACAGCGTGTCGTAGGCCACCGTCCAGCAGATGTTGGCCAGCAGCAGCAGCCAGCAGCTGAGCGGCAGCGATTCGCTGACCGCCGCATAACCCATCGGAATGCCCCAGCCGAACGCGGCGCCCAGCACGAACTGCGGCAGGTTGGTCACCCGCTTCATGAACGGATACATCCAGGCCAGCGCCAGCGCCGCCAGCGACAGCCAGATGGTCATCGCATTGAGCGTCAACACCAGGCAGAACGAGATCAGCACCAGCACCACGAACAGCACCTTGGCCTCTTTCGCGCTCACCCGGCCGCTCGGCATCGGCCGCCCGGCGGTGCGTTTCACGTAGCCGTCCACCGCGCGATCGGCGTAGTCATTCACTACGCAGCCGGCGGCGCGCATCAGGAACACGCCGAGCACGAACACCAACAAAATCGACAGCGGCGGCACGCCTTTCCCGGCCAGCCACAGCGCCCACAGCGTCGGCCACAGCAGCAACAGCGTGCCGATCGGTTTATCAATGCGCATCAAATGGCTGTAAGCCCGCCATTTACTTTGAGTCACGCTTCCCTCCAAGGTCTTGCTCTCCTCTCTTATGCAGGAACCGCTGAATACAGCGGTGAAGCCGGTAAAAACAGTTCGGTCAGCAACAGCGGTTTGCCCGCCAGCCGCAGCCGTGAACGGCGCGCCCACAGCGCGTCCTGTCGGCCGATATGGATATAGTCGCGGGTCAGCTCGCCGCTGCTGAACAGGTAGCGCCCCAGCGGCAGCGTGCCCAGATCCACCAGCGCCTGGTCGGGGCCGGTCAGCGTATTTTCCGGGATCACCGTGCGCCCCAGCAGCCAGGGCTGGTTGTCGCCCAGCAGCACCACTTCGCGCAGCCAATAGCGTGGGCTGTCGGGCAGGTGATTCGCCTCATCGCCCAACGCCTCGCGCGTGACGAAACATTCGCGCTGCGGTTCGACGCGCACCTGGGCGCAATGGCGTTCAAATCGGCGGGTCATGGAGCCTAACTCCATCAGCCAGTCGCTGACGGCGGCGGGCGCCGGAGGATCCTGTTCGGACAGCCACTCCAGCGGCGGCAGGATGGAATCCCTGATGCCAGACATTGCTTTACTCCTCGCCTGAGCCACGACCGGTACGGCGCGACAGACGATACAAACTGTTAACAGGCCCCCATTGTAGCGCAGAAATACGAAAGCGGCAGGCTGATTCGTGGCGAAAACGGCGGTGGCTTCCGCCGGAAAAACCGGGCTCCTGTCATCTTTTTGCCATCCGCGTTCTCTATCTTCGTTCCCCGGCACGATGCCGATTCTGTGATCGCCTGCAAAGTTTCATCTTTGTCGCGTTGTTTTATCTACGCGCGTAGATACTCTGACACCGCAGCGTTGAATCGCCATGCGTCCGACATCATTTGTCGGCACACCTTTGTTGCCGGCACCAGGGAAACCATCTTTAACCGCGCCCCTCAAGGCGCAGCACAAAAGAGGATAGCACTGCCATGAGCGAAACAACGCTTGCCACTCCACAGACCGCCGACACGCTGGCGGCCGATGAACGTCTGGCAACCAAAGAGGGGCGCAGCCAATTTTGGCGCGCCACCTTCTCCTGCTGGCTCGGCACCGCCATGGAATACGTCGATTTCGCGCTGTACGGCCTGGCGGCCGGCATGGTGTTCGGCGACGTGTTCTTCCCCGAGGCCACGCCGCTGGTCGCCCTGCTGGCCAGCTTCGCCACCTACTCCGTCGGCTTCATCGCGCGGCCGATCGGGGCGCTGGTGTTCGGCTGGATCGGCGATCGCAAAGGCCGCCGCGTGGTGCTGATCACCACCGTGGCGCTGATGGGCGTTTCCACCACGCTGATCGGCCTGATCCCGTCCTATGCGCAAATCGGCGTTTGGGCGCCCACCTGCCTGGTGATCCTGCGCTTCGCGCAGGGGTTCGGCGCCGGCGCAGAGCTGTCCGGCGGCGCGGTGATGCTGGCGGAATACGCGCCGGCCAAACAGCGCGGACTGGTAGCGTCGATCATCGCCATCGGCTCCAACAGCGGCACCCTACTGGCATCGCTGGTATGGCTGCTGGTGCTGCAGCTCGACAAGGAAGACCTGATGAGCTGGGGCTGGCGCATTCCGTTCCTCGCCAGCATTCTGATCGCCGGCGTGGCGCTCTATCTGCGTCGCCACGTGCGGGAAACGCCGGTCTTCGAACGCGAGCTGCAGCAAAACCACCAGCGCATGCTGGACGCCGTCCAGGCCGCGCCGGATACGCGCAGCTACCTGCAGCGCACCAAAGCGTTCTGGGTGATGCTCGGCCTGCGCATCGGCGAGAACGGCCCTTCCTACCTGTGCCAGGGCTTTATTGTCGGCTACGTCGCCAAGGTGCTGATGGTCGATAAATCGGTGCCGGCGCTGGCGGTGCTGATCGCCTCGCTGTGCGGTTTTCTGGTGATCCCGCTGGCCGGTTGGCTGTCCGATCGCTTCGGCCGCCGCGTCACCTACCGCGGGTTCTGCCTGCTGCTGGTGCTGTACGCCTTCCCGGCGTTCTGGCTGCTCGACAGCCGTGAACCGGCGATCGTCATCTCGGTGATCGTGGTCGGCATGTGCATCGCGTCGCTGGGGATCTTCGGCGTGCAGGCGGCCTACGGCGTCGAACTGTTCGGCGTGAAGAACCGCTACTCCAAAATGGCGTTCGCCAAGGAACTCGGTTCGATCCTCTCCGGCGGCACCGCGCCGCTGATCGCCACCGCGCTGCTGTCCGGTTTCGGTCACTGGTGGCCTGTCGCCTGCTATTTTGTTGTAATGGCGGCCATCGGCTTAATCACCACCTTCTTTGCTCCCGAAACCCGCGGCCGCGATCTCAACCTGCCGCAGGATGCCGCGTAGCGAGAAGGCGAACAGGACCTCAATGTGGATAATCACTCCGCGCGACGCGTTACCCGCGCCGACGTGGCCCGCGTAGCGGGCACCTCCGTCGCCGTGGTCAGCTATGTGATCAACAACGGCCCGCGCCCGGTGGCGGAAGCCACCCGGCTGCGCGTGCTGGCGGCGATCGAGCAGACCGGCTACCGGCCGAACGACATCGCGCGGGCGCTGGCCTCCGGCAGCACGCAAACCTACGGGCTGGTGGTGCCGGATATTTCCAATCCGTTCTTCGCCACCCTGGCACGGGCGCTGCAGCAGGAAGCCTTCAGCCGCGGCCGCGTACTGCTGCTGGGCGACGCCGGCGACGATCGTCAGCGCGAGTATGAGCTTATCAACAACCTGCTGCGCCGCCAGGTCGATGGCCTGCTGTACACCAGCGTCGATCGCCACCCGTGGTTCGATCTGATCCGCGCTTCCGGCACCCCCTGCGTAATGATAGACACCATCGACAGCCAGGCCGGCGTCTGCGCCATTCGCGTCGACGAGCGCGACGCCGCCTGCCAGGCGACCCACCATCTGCTGCAGCACGGCTATCGCGACATCGGCATTTTTATCGGCCCGCTGACCATGCTCAACGCGCAGGATCGCCTGAACGGCTGGCGCGATGCGCTGCTGGAGGCGGGCATCGCGCCGCGCGACGAGTGGATTTTCGAGGTGCCCTACACCCGCCAGGGCGGTTACCAGGCCACCCAGCGCCTGGTGCAAGGCCCGCGCCCGCGCGCCGTTTTCACCTCCAACGAGCAGCAGGCGCTCGGCTGCCTGTCGGCGCTGGCGGAGCATGGGCTGCGCGCGCCGGACGATCTGGCGCTGATCTGTTTTAACGGCACGCAGCAATCCGAATTCAGCGTGCCGCCGCTCAGCGCGGTCGAGCAGCCGATCGACGCCATGGCCAAGCGGGCCATCGCCATGCTGGCCGCCGGTGCCGCGCCCGCCGAGCTGCATGAATTCGCTTTTCAACTGCGCATCCGCCGTTCCTGCGGCTGTTAGCGGTTTTTCAGGACACCTTACTATGCGTTTAATCATTGATTGCGATCCCGGCAACGGGGTTCCCGGCGCCAACGTCGACGACGGCCTGGCGCTGGCCCTGGCGCTGGCGGCCAAACCGCAGCTACAGCTGGAGCTGATCAGCATCGTGGCCGGCAACACCCCGCGTGAAGTGGGCTTCGCCGTCGCCACCGACTTGCTGACGCAGAGCGGCTATCAGGTGCCGGTCGCCCTCGGCGCGGCGCGCGCCCTGAGCGAGCCGCCGGAGCCGTGGCGCGCACATCTGGACCGCCCGATCGCCGATCCAAAGCTGGCGGCGCTGTGGCGTGGCCTGCCCGCGCCCCCGCTGGCCAACGCGCCCGCACCGGACGCCGCCATCGCCATCGGCGAACTGATCTGCCGGCATCCCGGCGAGATCACGCTGGCGGCGATCGGCCCGCTGACCAACGTTGCGCACGCCATGCAGCTTTACCCGCAGATGGCGCAGGCGGTGAAAGAGATCGTGATCATGGGGGGCGTGTTCAACGTCGACGGGTACATCAAGGACACCAATTTCGGTTTGGATCCGGAAGCGGCGCGGCTGGTGTTGAACAGCGGCGCCGCTATCACGCTGGCACCGCTGGACGTCACTACCCAGACCATGCTGACCCAGACGGATCTGGCCGCGTTGACCCAGCCGGATACCCCGCTGTGCCGCTATTTGCGCGCCACCACGCAGCCGTGGATCGACTATTCACGCCATACGCGGCACCTGCCGGGCTGCTGGATCCATGATGCGCTGGTGATCGCCTGGCTGCTGGCGCCGCAGCTGGTCACGACCGAGATGTTCCATGTAGATGTGGCGCTGGAAGGGGCGTTGACGCGCGGCAGTTCACGCCGCTGGCGGCCGGACGGTCTGCGCCTGACGGTCGGCATGCCGGCGCCGCAGGGCAAGCCGGTGCGCGTCATGCAGCAGGTGGACAACGCTCGTCTGTTGGCGTTGATCGGCACAACGCTGGCCCGCGGATGAAAAAAGGTGCGCCAAAGCGCACCAATCATCGAGCCAGCATCGGCAGCGCCGGGTATTACCCCTTGCCTTTAACGCTGCTGATAAACGTTTTACGCGCGGTGGTCGAGCCCAGTTTCTCGGCCTCATTCATCAGTTTCAGCGCCTTGTCGATATCGCCCGCCTTCACCGCCTGCTTGATGCCGTTATTGAAGTAGCTTTCGGTATCGTTGAGCATCGGCTCCGCCGGTTTCTCCGGTGCCGGTGCCGCCACGGCGGCCGGTGCGGTCGAGCCCACCACCACCGGCGCCACGGTCGGCGCAGGCTGCAGCATGCCGATCATCACGTTGCCGGTGCCCTGTTCCGCGGTGACCTTAAGCTTCAGCGTGCCGGTCGTCGCGTGGCCGGCGATCGGATCCGGGATATCCGGCACCGCATTGCCCACGCCCTGCGCATAGGCCTTGGCCGGATTGGTCAGCTGCGTGGTTTTCGCCAAGTCCTGGCGGGTGGTGTACACCAGCAGGTAAATCTGTTTTTGACCGAGCGCCGGCGTCAGTTTCAGCGTGCCTTCGAGGCGATCGGAGGACATCGCCCCCGGTGGCTGATACGGGAAGTAGCTGCTCGGGTAATACGCCGCCGGGCGCAGATGCTCGTCCAGCACCAGCACGCTCGGCGCATACAGCGAATTGTTTTTAGCGAGGCTGCTCAGCGTCACTTCCAGCGAGCCGCGATCGGCCGGCAGCGTATAGGCGGCGATCGCCCCCTGAATCTCGCCCTGATTGAGCTGCGGGCTGACGGCGTCGAGCTTCACCTCTTGCGACACCGGCGGCTGCAGCGGCTGCCACGGCAGGCTTTGCAGCGTGGCGGCGCTGATGGCCGGCGCGACGGAAACGTTGGCCGGCGTGTCGGCGTTGGCCGCCAAAGGCGCGCCGACGGTCAGCGCCAGCGACAGGCAGAGTGACAGCAGATTCTTTTTCATCGTTATATCCTCTTTCAGCGCCGCGGCGGATCAGGCAAGAGATCTGGCCGCGGCGAATGCGGTTGGGGGAGAGCCGATAGCCCTCCCCGTCCTGTCGTCGTTACCACCAAATTTCCATCTGGGCGCCGAAGGTGACTTCGTCATCCTTGCCGCGGCTGAAGGTATGCATGCTGGTGTCGTTGTAGGCGGTGCCAGTGTTATACCCGGTGTCGTCACCGGTGGCGTAGCCCCACTTCTCATCCCACTTGGCGTAGGTGGCGAACAGACGGATGGCCGGACGCGACCAGATGCTGTTGCCCGCCTGCCACTGCTGCGCCAGGGTCACTTTATACTGGCCGTTGCGATCGCCGGTGCGCTGGGATTTGACGTTGTCATAGCCGGCTTCCAGCAGGGTGCTCATGATCGGCGTCCATTTGTACATTGGGCGCACGCCCACGGTGTACCAGGTGGTGCCGTTGTTGTTGTCGCGGTCGATGTCCTGGAACATGGCGACATACATCAGCGCCCATTGATCGTTGAAGTCGATGGCGCCGTGATCCAGCACGCGGATCATCTTGCCGTTGTTATCAATGGTGGCGCCTTCATTACGGCCGTTGTTCTGCGAGGTCATCGAGTCGGTGGCGTACTGCAGCACGAACTTGTTGTAACCGTTCAGGATGCTCTGCGTGTGTTCCGCGGTGAACATCCAGCCGTCTTTGCTGGCGCCGTCGGCCAGGCGATAGTTATCCTGCGCATTGGCGCGGCCGTAGTCCACGCCCAGCTCCAGGGTGCCGCCCGGGTTCAGCTCCAGGCCGGCCAGACGCAGGTCGAAAGTGTCGTTGACGGTCGGACGCTGTTTCCATTCGTTATCCAGGTAGCCGTAAGAACCACCGGATTCGGAGTTGCGGGTCACGGCGGCGGACAGCTTGCCGAAGCCCAGATCGATGTTTTCCAGACCGGCGCCCGGGCCGGAGATATCCCAGTAGTAGAAGTCGATCATGTGAACGTCATGACGCTGATAGAAGCGCTTACCGGCCCACAGCGTGGAGCCCGGCAGCCAGTCGATCAGGTTTTTACCCTGCACGTTGACTTCGCGGAAGCCCGGGGTCACGTCTTCCCAGTCGGAACGTTGCGAGACCGAATAGGCCAGGTTGGTGTCGAAATAAAAGCTCTTGTCGCCTTCTTTCCACACTTCCTGCCCCAGCTTCAGCTCGGCATAGGTTTCGCATTCGTTGCCGAGACGGTATTTGCTCGCGGCGCCGGTGGCCTTGAAGCACTGTTGCTCACCGCCGCTGCCGGTCCAGCCGATGCCGGAACGGGCGTAACCGTGAAAATCCACGGCCAGCGCCTGAGTAGAGAGAACACCGGCGGCGACAGCCAGTGCCAGAGGAAGTTTGCGCAGAGTAGTCATCATTATTCTCCTGTTATACCGACTTTGATGCTTTAAACGCCCGGCTCCTGGTGCAGCCGTTTACATGCCGTACCGTCTTCACGGAACAGGTGGCAGCGGTGAGGCGGCAGGCCGATGGCGAATGTGGCACCTTCTTCTACCAGCACCACGTCATTCTGGCGGTACACCAGGTTTTGACGGATGGCCGGGATTTGGATGTGGATTTGCGTCTCGTTGCCGAGCTGCTCCACCACCTGTACGTCGCCGGTAAGCCGCACTTCTGAGGCTTCGCCGGGCAGCAGATGTTCAGGGCGAATGCCCAGGGACAGGTTGGCGCCGGGTTGAACGCCCGCACCTTCCACCGGCAGCCAGACCAACTGGCGGTTGGGCAGTTCGACCTGCACCTGTTGCGGCTGCGCCGCGGTCACCTTGACCGGCAGGAAGTTCATCTTCGGCGAGCCGATAAATCCGGCGACGAAGCGGTTGGCCGGGTAGTGGTACAATTCCAGCGGCTTGCCGACCTGTGCCACGCGACCGGCGTCGAGCACCACGATCTTGTCGGCCAGCGTCATCGCTTCGACCTGATCGTGGGTGACGTAAATCATGGTGCGCTGCAGGCGCTTGTGCAGACGGGAGATCTCGATGCGCATCTGCACCCGCAGCGCGGCGTCGAGGTTGGACAGCGGTTCGTCGAGCAGGAACACGTCCGGCTCGGCCACCAGCGTGCGGCCAATCGCCACGCGCTGACGCTGCCCACCGGACAGCGCCTTCGGCCGCCGATCGAGCAGGTGCGCCAGCTGCAGCACCTCTGAGACCTGGTTCACCCGTTGATTGATTTCCGCTTTCCTGGCGCCGGCCAGCTTCAGGCCGAACGACATGTTGTCCGCCACCGACAGGTGCGGATACAGCGCATAGGACTGGAACACCATGCCGATGCCGCGCTCGGAAGGCGGCACCTCATTCATGCGTTTCTCACCGATCAGCAGCTCGCCGGAGGTGATGTCCTCCAGCCCGGCGATCATGCGCAGCAGCGTCGATTTACCGCAGCCCGACGGCCCGACAAACACCACAAACTCGCCGTCCTCGATGGTCAGATTGACGTCTTTGGAAATCACGGCCTCACCGAAGGCCTTATAAACGCTGCGCAGTGTCACGCTAGCCATGCGTTACTCCCCTGCTTTCGCAGTTAACATGTCGTGTGAAAATGGCGGAGGCAAAGCCCGCCAAAACCCATTGATGACCCTCTTGCTGCGCGCCGTGCTGCCATGCCAACGGTAAGGTCGCCTCAGACGGCGCGGCCGCCTGAGTATAAGGCTGCAGGTTTATCAGCGCTTCAAGGCATTGATCCTGATGGGTAATAAGTAAGCGCACCACGCCGTCCCGCTGGCTGACCGCGTTCAATTCGCCGCGCTGGATGAGCGGTGAACGGCGCAGGGCCAACAGCGCCTGGCAGTAACGTAAGGTGGAGTGGCTGTCGTGCTGTTGGCGGCTGATGGCCAGCGCACGGTGTTCGATCGCCACCTGCTGATACCAGCTGATTTCGCCGGCGGTGACCTGTTCGGGAGCCTCATGCCACGGCATCGGCGTTTGCGCGCCGCGCGGATCTTGCAGGCCGGCGGCATGCGGCAGCCCCAGCTCTTCGCCCTGATACAGGCAGATCGGCGCCGGCAACATCGCCAGCAGCGTCAGAAAGGCGGCGGCGGAGCGCAAATCGCCCTGCCCCCAGCGGCTGACCACTCTTGGCTGATCGGCGTCCCCGGTGCTCCACAGGCTGTCCGCCAACGTGGCGCGGCGGGCGTGCAGCACCGCCACCAGCTTCTCTACGCTAAACGGCATCACGTCCAGCGCCAATGCGCCGTGGGCGAACCGCTGCGGCGCGACGGCATTGCGAACGCGGTTGGCTTCATCGGCGTACCACAGCGTCAGCCCTTCGCCCGTCACCGTCGCCTCGGCCTCCGGCGCCAGCGTCTGCGGCAGCAACAGGCCGTCGATCGACAGCGCTTTCAGGTACGGCAGCGCCGCCAGCATGCCGTGCGCGTCGCCCACGCCGTCCCCGTTTCCGTCACGGAAACTGGCCGGATGGATCCGGTACAGGGTGGGCTGAGTGGCGATAGGCATTGACGACATAAATCCGGTATCCCTGCTGCGCGTGGCGTTGACAATCAATGGGCCGATAGTGCGGGAGTCGCCGGAAAGGGTAATCATCCGTAACAGGATTTTTCATGGGGGAGGAGGCGGGAGGATGAGAGAACGACTGCGGCGATGAGAAGTTCCGCGCTTAAGGCAAATCTGTGATCCGGCTGGCAAAAATCGCCCCCCTATTTTGTGCCTGACGCCACAGAATAGAGCGCAACGTTAACTGGATCACACTCCTCATCTCAGGGGCGTAGAGGGGGGGAGGATGAGAATATGTCGCGTTGTGACCCACTATTACCGCGAAACGTCTCTCCTTGATTTATGTGCCCACAAAAAGAAGGACTGGATTATGACTCGCAGCATTACCCTCGCCCGCACGCTGGCGCTCTCGGCACTGGCCACCCTGGTGCTCTCTTCTTCCGCCTTCGCCAAGATCGAGGAAGGCAAACTGGTTATCTGGATCAACGGCGACAAGGGCTATAACGGCCTGGCCGAAGTCGGCAAGAAATTCGAAAAAGACACCGGTATCAAGGTCACCGTCGAGCATCCGGACAAGCTGGAAGAAAAATACCCGCAGGTAGCCGCCACCGGCGACGGCCCGGACATCATCTTCTGGGCCCACGACCGCTTCGGCGGCTATGCGCAGTCCGGCCTGCTGGCCGAAATCCACCCGTCCAAAGCCTTCCAGGACAAGCTGTTCCCGTTCACCTGGGACGCCGTGCGTTATGACGGCAAGCTGATCGGTTACCCGATCGCCGTCGAAGCGCTGTCGCTGATTTACAACAAAGACCTGGTCAAACAGCCGCCGAAGACCTGGGAAGAGATCCCGGCGCTGGACAAGCAGCTGCGCGCCGGCGGCAAGAGCGCCATCATGTGGAACCTGCAGGAACCCTACTTCACCTGGCCTATCATCGCCGCCGACGGCGGTTATGCCTTCAAGTATGAAAACGGCAAATACAACATCAAGGATGTCGGCGTCGCCAACGCCGGTTCGCAGGCCGGTCTGCAGTTCATCGTCGATCTGGTGAAAAACAAGCACATCAACGCCGATACCGACTACTCGATCGCCGAAGCCGCGTTCAACAAAGGCCAGACCGCGATGACCATCAACGGGCCGTGGGCCTGGAACAACATCGAGCAGAGCAAAATCAACTACGGCGTGACGCTGCTGCCGACCTTCAAAGGCAAACCGTCCAAGCCGTTCGTCGGCGTGCTGACCGCCGGCATCAACGCCGCCAGCCCGAATAAAGAGCTGGCGACCGAGTTCCTCGAGAACTACCTGCTGACCAACGAAGGGCTGGCGGACGTCAACAAAGACAAGCCGCTGGGCGCGGTGGCGCTGAAGTCCTATCAGGAAGCGCTGGCCAAAGATCCGAAGATCGCCGCCACCATGCAGAACTCGCAAAACGGGGAAATCATGCCGAACATCCCGCAGATGAGCGCCTTCTGGTACGCCGAACGCAGCGCGGTGATCAACGCCGTCAGCGGCCGTCAGACGGTGAAAGCCGCGCTGGACGACGTGCAGACCCGTATCACCAAGTAACGACGTCGTGCGGGATTAACATCCCCGAAATAATTGGAGTGACACCGCGACGGCAAGTACGCACATCCCCGGGAGCATAGATAACTCTGTGACCGGGTGAGCGGACGCGGCCAACAAAGGTGTAGCTTCAAGTATGAAGGGGACAAGTGCCCCGCCGTTGCTTCACAGAAAGGAACGCCCTATGCAATTCGCCCACGCCGGGACGCCTGCGCGTAAAAAATCGAAGTGGTGGCAAAGCGACGCGCTGAAATGGCTGGTGGTCGGCCTGTTCAGCCTGGTGACCTGCTACCTGATTGTGTTGATGTATGCACAGGGTGAATACCTGTTCGCCATCCTGACGCTGATCCTGGTCAGCGCCGGGCTTTACGTCTTCGCCAACCGCCGCGCCTACGCCTGGCGCTATGTGTATCCCGGCGTCGCCGGCATGGGGCTGTTCGTTCTGTTCCCGCTGATTTGCACCATCGCCATCGCCTTCACCAACTACAGCAGCACCAACCAGCTGACTTTTGAACGCGCGCAATCGGTGCTGATGCAGCGCCAGTTCCAGAGCGGCAAAACCTTTACCTTCGGCCTCTACCCGGCGGAAAACCAGCAGTGGCGCCTGCAGCTGACGCCACCGGACAGTGAACAGCCGCTGATCTCCGAACCTTTCCGCCTCGACGCCGCCGCGCCGCAAACCCTGAAACTGACGGCGCAGAGCGCCGCACCGCAGGGCGAACGCGCCACGCTGCGGGTGATTACCCAGAACCGGCAGGCGCTGAGCCAGCTGGTGGCGCAACTGCCCGACGGCGGGGAATTGCGCATGAGCTCCCTGCGCCAGTTCTCCGGCACCCGCCCGCTGTATGCGCTGGACCAAGACGGCAGCACGCTGACCAATAATCAGACTCAGGTGCGCTACCGGCCGAACGGCGACACCGGCTTCTACCAGGCGATCAACGCCGACGGCGGCTGGGCGCAGGAAACCCTGAGCCCGGGCTATACCGTCACCACCGGCTGGAAAAACTTCCTGCGGGTGCTGCAGGACGAGGGCATCAAGAAACCGTTCGTGTCGATCTTCATCTGGACCATCGTGTTCTCGGTGATGACGGTGATCCTCACCGTGGCGGTCGGCATGGTGTTGGCCTGCGTGGTGCAGTGGGAGGCGCTGAAAGGCAAGGCGATCTACCGCGTGCTGCTGATCCTGCCCTATGCGGTGCCGTCATTCATCTCGATCCTGATCTTCAAAGGTTTGTTCAACCAGAGCTTCGGCGAGATCAACATGATGCTCAGCCATCTGTTCGGCATCAAACCGGCCTGGTTCAGCGATCCGCTCACCGCCAAGAGCATGATCCTGATCGTCAACACCTGGCTCGGCTACCCGTACATGATGATCCTGTGCATGGGGCTGCTGAAGGCGATCCCGGACGATCTGTACGAGGCCTCGGCGATGGACGGCGCCAACCCGTGGCAAAACTTCTTCCGCATCACCTTACCGCTGCTGATCAAGCCGCTGACGCCGCTGATGATCGCCAGCTTCGCCTTCAACTTTAACAACTTCGTGCTGATCCAACTGCTGACCAACGGCGGCCCGGACATGATCGGCACCACCACGCCGGCCGGCTATACCGACCTGCTGGTCAGCTACACCTACCGCATTGCCTTCGAAGGCGGCGGCGGGCAAGACTTCGGGCTGGCGGCCGCCATCGCCACGCTGATCTTCCTGTTGGTGGGCGCGCTGGCGATCCTGAATTTGAAAGCCAGCAAGATGAACTTCGATTAGGGAGAATAACGATGGCCATGGTTCAACCCAAATCCCAGCGCCTGCGCCTGTGGATCACCCATATTTTGATGCTGTGCTTTATTGCCCTGATCATGTTCCCGCTGCTGATGGTGGTGGCCATCTCGCTGCGCTCCGGCAACTTCGCCACCGGCAGCCTGATACCGGAAACCCTCTCCTGGGATCACTGGCGGCTGGCGCTCGGCTTCAGCGTCACCCACGCCGACGGCAGCGTGACGCCGCCGCCGTTCCCGGTGCTGCTGTGGCTGTGGAACTCCATCAAGATCGCGGCGATCACCGCCATCGGCATCGTGACGCTGTCCACCACCTGTGCCTATGCCTTCGCCCGCATGCGTTTTCGCGGCAAGAGCACGCTGCTGAAAAGCATGCTGATCTTCCAGATGTTCCCGGCGGTGCTGTCGCTGGTAGCGCTGTACGCCCTGTTCGATCGCCTGGGCCAGTACATTCCGTTTATCGGCCTGAACACCCACGGCGGCGTGATCTTCGCCTACATGGGTGGCATCGCGCTGCACGTCTGGACCATTAAGGGCTATTTCGAAACCATCGACAACTCGCTGGAAGAGGCGGCGGCGCTGGACGGCGCCACGCCGTGGCAGGCGTTCCGTCTGGTGCTGCTGCCGCTGTCGGTGCCGATTCTGGCGGTGGTGTTCATTCTGTCGTTTATCGCCGCCATCACCGAAGTGCCGGTGGCGTCGCTGCTGCTGCGTGATGTGAACAGCTACACGCTGGCGGTGGGGATGCAGCAATATCTCAACCCGCAGAACTATCTGTGGGGCGACTTCGCCGCCGCCGCGGTGCTGTCGGCGATACCGATTACCGCCGTGTTCCTGCTGGCGCAGCGCTGGCTGGTGGGCGGCCTGACGGCCGGCGGTGTGAAGGGGTAATTTGTGCCACTGCAGTGCGTTTGATGTCTTTCCGCAATAGCGGTAATCCTGTGTCTTTGGCGGCCATTGGCCGCCATTTTTATCGCTACTCCCGTTTCAGCCGATCGGTGTTGGCCAGATAGAGCGTCACCACCAGCACCAATATCGCCGCGGCGTAGATCAGGGTATCGATGGGGTTTTTGTGGTCCACGATAATCAAACGAATAATCGCGGTAATGCCAATGTAAATAAAATAGCGCAGCGGGAAATGATAACCCGACTCAAAATACTTGACGATCAAGGCGATAAATTCAAAGTACAGGAAATAAATCACGATGCCTTCAATCAACAGGTAAGAGGACGACTCTTCGCTGTTGATAAATAACACCTTCGCCAAGTGGAGGGTCTCCTTGACCAGAAATACCACCAGAATTGCCGCCAGCAGCAACAAGCCCACGTTCAGCACCCGCTGCAGCCCCTTCGCTATCATGATCGAACGCGACGTTTTCGCCATAAAACCTCTCTCTGAATACCGCTAATATGATTCAACCGTGCCAATATAGGCATTGTCCTAAAAATTACGCCCCTCGCGAAAGCACTTTAAACCCCATTTAATTCATCACGTTATAATAAGATGTTTCTGACTTATAGATTTGTAGCAAATCGAAATGTCAACTATCATGGGTCACAGAGATCTTTACATAAAACCAATAACCTCGAATTAACAAGGGAATTCTTTATGCGCGCTAAACTTAACGGACTGGTCGCTGCGGGCCTGTTTACCTGTGCATTGTCCGGCCACGCCGCCGGCCTGGTAGCCCCTGACAACGATCTGCGTAACGATCTCGCCTGGTTGTCTGACCGCGGCGTCATCAACGTCAGCCTGTCCACCTGGCCGCTGAGTCAGGAAGAGATCAGTTCCGTTATCGCGCAGGCCAAGCCGGTGAGCAACACCGAGAAAAACGTCATCGACCGCGTGCAGCGCCGTGTCGATGCCTTGAAAGCCAATATCCGCGTCAGCGGTTACGCGTCGACCGATAAACCCGGTACCCCGCAGGGCTTTGGCCAAAATGAGTACGCCGACGATCGCCTGACCATCGGTGCCGGCGCCAACGGTGAATTCTGGGACGTGCGTCTGCAGGGTTCGGTGGAAGGCGATCAGCGCGTCAGCGACGGCTCCAAATTCAATATGAACGGCTCCTACGGCGCGGTGAAAATCTGGAACCAGTGGCTCTCCTTCGGCGAAGTTTCCCAGTGGTGGGGCCCGGGCTACGATGGCAGCCTGATCCGCTCCGACGCCGCACGCCCGGTGGCGGGCTTTATGCTGCAGCGCGCCGACCAATCGCCGTTTGAAACCCCGTGGCTGTCGTGGATCGGCCGCTGGCAATATCAATTGTCCGCCGGCCAGCTGTCGCAGTACGCTGCCGTGCCGGACACCAAGCTGATCGGTGGCCGCCTGACCATGATGCCGACCGACTTCCTGGAGTTGGGCGCTTCACGCGTCATGATGTGGGGTGGTGATGGCCGTCCGCACTCCTGGAGTTCCTTCTGGGATGGCGTAACCGGCAACGACAATACCGGCGATCCGAAAAACGACCCGGGCAACCAGTTGGGCGGTTTTGACTTCAAACTCAAGCTGCAGCCGCTCATCGGCATGCCGGTCAGCCTTTATGGCCAGATCACCGGTGAAGATGAAGCAGGCATGCTGCCTTCGCATAACGCTTACATGCTGGGGCTTGAAGGCCATCCGGAATGGGGCCCGACCACGATCAACTGGCATATCGAAGGTTCTGATACCCGCTCTAACGGTAACGCCAACAACGTGATGTATAACCACTACATCTATCGTGGCGGTTACTACCAGCAAGGTTATCCGCTGGGCCATGCGATGGGCGGCGACGGTCAGATGCTGTCCGGCCGCGTGGAAATGGTGCTGGACGACGGCCAGCGTTGGAGCACCCGCCTGGTGTACGCCAAGGTGAATCCGAACAACCAAAGCATCAACCGGGCGTTCCCGCGTTCCGATACGCTGAAAGGCATTCAGCTCGGCTGGGGTTACAGCTTCGATTCTCAGGTTAAATTCGACACCAGCCTGTGGTACACCGACAGCGATCACAGCACCGCCGACGACGTGGGTGCAGGCATCAGCTTCGAAGTGCCGATCAACCTGTAATTTTTTGCAGACGTAAAAAAACCCGCCGCGGCGGGTTTTTTATTGGCTTCAGTTCAGGCGGTTAGCGCCATTCCTTGAAGCGGTTGATCAGCGCATTGGTCGAGCTGTCGTGGCTGCTGATTTTCTCGCTGCCCGCCAGTTCAGGCAGGATACGGTTAGCCAGCTGTTTGCCCAGCTCCACGCCCCACTGATCGAAGGTGAAGATGTTCAGGATCGCACCCTGGGTGAAGATCTTGTGCTCGTACAGCGCGATCAGGCTGCCCAGGCTGAACGGCGTGATTTCGCGCAGCAGGATCGAGTTGGTCGGGCGGTTGCCTTCAAACACTTTGAACGGCGCCACGTGTTTGACCTGCTCAGGGGTTTTACCCTGCGCCGCAAACTCGGCCTCCACCACTTCCAGCGACTTGCCGAACGCCAGCGCTTCGGTCTGCGCGAAGAAGTTGGACAACAGTTTAGCGTGATGATCGCCCAGCGGGTTATGGCTGATGGCCGGCGCGATGAAATCGCACGGCACCAGCTTGGTGCCCTGGTGGATCAGCTGGTAGAACGCATGCTGGCCGTTGGTGCCCGGCTCGCCCCAGATGATGGGGCCGGTCTGATAATCCACCGGATTGCCGTTGCGATCGACGTATTTGCCGTTGGATTCCATGTTGCCCTGCTGGAAGTAAGCGGCAAAACGGTGCATGTACTGATCGTACGGCAGAATGGCTTCGGTTTCGGCGCCGAAGAAGTTGTTGTACCAGATACCGATCAACGCCAGCAGCACCGGCAGGTTTTTCTCCGCCGGCGTTTCGGCGAAGTGCTTATCCATGGCGTGCGCGCCGCTCAGCAGCTGCTCGAAATTGTCATAACCGATGGACAGCGCGATCGACAGACCGATCGCCGACCACAGGGAGTAACGGCCGCCGACCCAGTCCCAGAACTCGAACATGTTGTCGGTATCGATGCCGAACTCGGCCACCGCTTTGCCGTTGGTGGACAGCGCGGCGAAATGCTTGGCCACGTGCTGTTGATCGGCAGCGCTGCTCAGGAACCAGTCGCGCGCGCTGTGGGCGTTGGTCATGGTTTCCTGGGTGGTGAAGGTTTTGGAGGCCACCAGGAACAGCGTGGTTTCCGGGTTCAGCGGCTGCAGCGTTTCGGCGATATGGGTGCCGTCGACGTTGGAGACGAAGTGCATGTTCAGGTGATTTTTATAAGGGCGCAGCGCTTCGGTCACCATGTAAGGGCCGAGATCCGAACCGCCGATGCCGATGTTCACCACGTCGGTGATCGGCTTGCCGGTGTAGCCTTTCCACTCGCCGCCGATGACGCGCGCGCAGAACTGTTTGATCTTGGCCAATACCGCGTTCACTTCTGGCATCACGTCTTTGCCGTCGACCAGGATCGGGCTGTTGCTGCGGTTGCGCAGGGCAATGTGCAGCACCGCGCGATCTTCGGTGCGGTTGATTTTCTCACCGGCGAACATCGATTTGATGGCGCCTTGCAGATCGGTTTCTTTCGCCAGCGCCTGCAGCTTCTCCAGGGTTTCCTGCGTGATACGGTTCTTGGAATAGTCCACCAACATTTGGTCGTTGAAGGTCGCGGAGAACTTGGAGAAACGATCGCTGTCCTGGGCGAACAGGTCGGCGATCCGTACGTCTTTCATCTGTGCATAATGTTGCTGCAGGGCTTGCCAAGCAGCGGTTTGACTAGGATTGATATTTTTCATAGCAACACTCTTAGGCTTGAGAATAAAAATGACGCGTTTGTCCGATTGTAGCCTGTTCGACTGTGATTATGATCTCTTTTCTTGCGATAGGCGCTAACTGTCAACGCATTGCCGCCTCGTTTCAGCTTTCACTCTATACTTTGGGCTAACGGTCTGTTATCGGGGTTACCGAATTGTCATCAGGCTGTGTCATCGTTGCTTATTTCGTCATTTGAAAGGGATCTCGCTTATGGAATTATCCGCCCCGCTTATGTTGGTGCTTATCGGCCTGGCGTCGCTGCTGGCGCAGTGGCTGGCCTGGCTGCTGCGCCTGCCGGCCATTTTGCCGCTGTTGCTGTTCGGCATCGTGCTCGGCCCGACGGTGCATCTGGTGCAGCCGGATCTGCTGTTCGGCGATCTGCTGTTTCCGCTGGTGTCGCTGTCGGTGGCGATCATCCTGTTCGAGGGGGCGCTGACGCTGCGCTTCGAGGAGATACGCGGCCTCGGCGGCGTGGTGCGCAATCTGGTCACCGTCGGCATGCTGGTCACCTTTCTGGTCATCAGCCTCGCCAGCTGGTGGCTGCTGGATTTCCCGCCGGAGCTGGCGGCGCTGATCGGTGCGGTGACGGTGGTGACCGGGCCGACGGTGATCGCCCCGCTGATGCGCGTGGTGCGGCCGAACGCCAACATTAACCAGGTGCTGCGCTGGGAAGGGATCGTTATCGATCCGGTCGGCGCCATCTTCACCCTGCTGGTGTTCGAGTTCATCGTACTGAAGCAGAATGCGGAGTCCTATACCCACCTGTTTTGGACGCTGGGCGTGACCGCCGCCGTCGGCCTGATCGCCGGCGCGGTGTTCGGCTACCTGCTCGGCTTGGCGCTGCGCCGCGTCTGGCTGCCGCGCTACCTGCAGAACCTGGCGGTGTTGGCGATCATGTTGACCGCCTTCGGTGTTTCCAACGCCATCGCCGACGAATCCGGCCTGCTGACCGTCACGGTGATGGGCATCTGGCTGGCCAACATGCGCGACGTGGACACCAGCGATATTCTGGCGTTCAAAGAGGAGCTGTCGGCGATCCTGATCTCGGCGCTGTTCATCATTCTGGCGGCGCGGCTCGATATCCAGGCGCTGTGGAACATGGGCTGGCCGTTGCTCCTGCTGCTGCTGGCGGTGCAATTCATCGCCCGGCCGCTGTGCATCGCGGTATCGACCTGGCGCTCTTCCCTGCACTGGCGCGATCGGCTGCTGCTGTGCTGGATCGCCCCGCGCGGCATCGTCGCCGCGGCGGTCAGCTCGCTTTTCGCGCTGACGCTGCAGCGCAGCGGCTATCAGGGCGCCGACCGGCTGGTCACCGTGGTGTTCGCCATCATCATCGGCACCGTGGTGCTGCAAAGCCTGACCAGCGGCATGATGGCGCGCTGGCTGCGGGTGCAGCAGCAAAAGCCGCGCGGCGTGCTGATCGTCGGCGCCAACAGCGTGGCGCGCATGCTGGCGCAGGCGCTGATCAAGCTGAACGTGCCGGTGATCGTCACCGACAGCAGTTGGGAATACTACCGCCAGGCGCGCATGGACGGCATTCCGGCCTACTATGGCCACGCCTACTCCGAACACGCCGAGAACTATCTCGATCTGAGCAATATCGCCCAGGTGTTGGCGCTGTCACCCAATCGCCACCAGAACGCGCTGGCGGTCTACCATTTCGGCCATCTCTTCGGCGAGGATCACGTGTTTGCCATCCGGTCGGGGGCGCCGCTGAAAGGGCGCGGCGCCAGCGCGGAAAGTTCGCGTTTCCGCCGGCATGAAATTTTATTTAATCAGGAAGCCACCTACGGCCGCCTGAGCAGCCTGCTCGCCAGGGGGGCCACCATCAAAGCGACCAAATTGAACGAAAATTTCGGTTGGCTGGAGTATTTGGAAAAACATCAGGGCGTTATCCCGTTATTCAGCCAAAAGGAAGACGGTTCTCTGCACCCGATTGGCGCCGGTTCCACGCCCACGATGCCCTGTACGCTTATCGCGCTGGTACAAGATGAAAATCCCTCACCGTCTGTACGTTGACAGAATGGCGATAACCGGCTATTCCTAACAGCCTACTTGCGCACCCGGTGCGCAAGCCAGAAGAGGCGCGTCGCCCAGGTAGAGTGTCAGAGGAGCCGTTTCTCCGTTGACGGCACCCGAGGGGGAGCGACGCCGAGGTACGATAATGGCCGGCCATTATCGTATCGACTACAGGGGCTGAATCCCCTGGGTTGTCACCAGGGGATCGCCCGCAGGGCGATCGACAAGGTGGGGCGCTTCTGGGTGTATCGTAGCCTGACCTCTACGCCTGCCCCCTGTTTACCGCTCTCCCCTTGTGCCAAGGCTATAGAATTACAGTGCCCCCAAACGGGCATCCCTGACACGAGGTTTCTAGATGAACCAAGCAGCACCCCAGAATTCCACCGTGGTAGCCAAGTTCGGCGGCACCAGCGTCGCCGACTTTGAAGCCATGAACCGCAGCGCCGACGTCGTGCTGGCCAACCCGCAGGTCCGCCTGGTGGTGTTGTCCGCTTCGGCGGGCGTCACCAACCTGTTGGTCGCCCTGGCCGAGGGTTGCGAGGCCGACAAGCGCAATTACCAGCTTGATGAGATCCGCCGCATCCAGTACGCCATCCTCGATCGCCTCACGGCGCCGGCGGTGATCCGCGACGAAATAGACCGCCTGCTGGAAAACATCGCCATGCTGTCGGAGGCCGCGTCGCTGGCCACCTCGACGGCATTGACCGACGAGCTGGTCAGCCATGGGGAGTTGATGTCCACCCTGCTGTTCGTTGAAATCCTGCGCGCCCGCAACGTGCAGGCCGAATGGTTCGACGTGCGCAAAGTGATGCGCACCGACGATCACTTCGGCCGCGCCGTGCCGGACAGCGCCGCGCTCAGCGAACTGGCCCGAGCGCAGTTGCAGCCGCGCCTGCAGGAAGCGCTGGTGGTCACCCAGGGCTTTATCGGCAGCGAGCCGAAAGGCCGCACCACCACGCTTGGCCGCGGCGGCAGCGACTATACTGCCGCGCTGCTCGGCGAGGCGCTCGGCGTTGGCCGGGTGGATATCTGGACCGACGTGCCGGGCATCTACACCACCGATCCGCGCGTAGTGCCGGCGGCCAAGCGCATCGACAAAATCGGTTTCGAAGAGGCGGCGGAAATGGCCACCTTCGGCGCCAAGGTGCTGCACCCGGCCACCCTGCTGCCGGCGGTGCGCAGCGACATTCCGGTGTTCGTCGGCTCGAGCAAGGATCCGGCGGCCGGCGGCACGCTGGTGTGCAACACCACCGAGAACCCGCCGCTGTTCCGCGCGCTGGCGCTGCGCCGCAAGCAAACGCTGCTGACGCTGCACAGCCTGAACATGCTGCACGCACGCGGTTTCCTGGCCGAGGTGTTCAACATTCTGGCGCGCCACAACATCTCCGTCGATCTGATCACCACCTCGGAGGTCAGCATTGCGCTGACCATGGACACCACCGGCGCTACCTCCGTCGGCGGCAGCCTGCTGACCACCTCGCTGCTGACCGAGCTGTCGTCGCTGTGCCGGGTGGAAGTGGAAGAAAACCTGGCGCTGGTGGCGATCATCGGCAACCAGCTGTCGCGCGCCTGCGGCGTGGGTAAAGAGGTGTTCGGCGTGCTCGATCCGTTCAATATCCGCCTGATCTGCTACGGCGCCAGCAGCTATAACCTGTGCTTCCTGGTGCCGGGCGAAGAAGCCGAACAGGTGGTGCGTACCCTGCACCACAACCTGTTCGAATAAGTCATTATCCCCGATTGCGGGCGCAGCACGCTGCGCCCCTGCGTCTAAAAAAATCCGTTCAAAACCTGCAGGGGTTCAGCATGTTGAACCCGCATAAAACACAACCACACCCACCGTTCTCAATCTGGCTAAGGAAACCTGCATGTTGGCACTACTCACGCGTTTATTCCCCCTGTGGGCGATACTGCTGTCCGTCGCCGCCTATTACACGCCGACCACCTTTACCGGCATCGGCCCCTACGTCAGCCCGCTGCTGATGCTGATCATGTTCGCCATGGGCGTCACGCTGCGGCTGGACGACTTCAAACGCGTGCTGGCGCGCCCCGGCCCGGTGGCGGCCGGCATCTTCCTGCACTATTTGATCATGCCGCTGGCGGCCTGGATCCTGGCGATGCTGTTCCGCATGCCGCCGGATCTGTCCGCCGGCATGGTGCTGGTGGGCAGCGTGGCCAGCGGCACCGCCTCCAACGTGATGATCTATCTGGCCAAGGGTGACGTGGCGCTGTCGGTCACCATCTCGGCGGTCTCGACGCTGGTAGGAGTGTTCGCCACGCCGCTGCTGACCCGCCTGTACGTCGACGCCAAGATCAGCGTCGATATCATGGGCATGCTGCTGAGCATTCTGCAGATCGTGGTGATCCCGATCGGCCTGGGCCTGATCGTCCACCATACCCTGACCAAGGCGGTGAAACGCATTGAGCCGCTGCTGCCGGCACTGTCGATGGTGTGCATCCTGGCGATCATCAGCGCGGTGGTGGCGGGCAGCCAAAGCCACATCGCCTCGGTCGGTCTGGTGGTGATCGTCGCGGTGATCCTGCACAACGGTATCGGTCTGCTGAGCGGCTATTGGGGCGGCAAGCTGTTTGGCTTCGACGAATCCACCTGCCGCACGCTGGCGATCGAGGTCGGCATGCAGAACTCCGGGCTGGCGGCCACGCTGGGCAAAATCTACTTCTCCCCGCTGGCCGCGCTACCGGGCGCGCTGTTCTCGGTCTGGCATAACCTCTCAGGTTCGCTGCTGGCGGGTTATTGGTCCGGCCGCCCTATCAAGAAAAAATAAACCGCCTGTAGGGACGCAAACAATTGCGTCCCTTTTCTTTCCTGCGAAATTTCGTATTTCCCACTGGTCGGATTGTCATAATTCTCCTCATCCCCTATCATCCGTGAAAAATAAAAATTCAGATTCTTCCTATCCATGCCGATAATGTTGGCAAGAGGAAGAGACGCTCCACTTTTTTTAATTAATTAAGTCGCCAGGGTTGCCCACCATAAAAGAAGCAGCCTAATTATTATTTAGATCTATACCCACCGTCTTATTTGCTGCGGCAAATCAAGATACCTCGCAATGTGCATGTCGCTCATTATTTCGGGCCGGCCGTCGGCCGCCCGTGGTTTACCTCATGGATTGGGCTGGCTGCCCCGGCGGCCTCTCATAATGGATTACAATGATAAAAAAAATCACCGCCTTGACGCTGCTGGTCAGCACGGCCCTTTCCGCCGAAACTCTGCCGGACTCTCACATGATGCGGGATATGTCGATGGGGGAGTCGCGCCGCGCGCTGCAAGACAGCACGCGTGAAGTCAACCAGTTGATTGAGCAACGCCGCTACCAGCAGCTGAAGCAGCAACGCTTGCTGGCGGAACCGGAACCGGCCGCGCCCGCCCTGCCGCAGTCCGCGCAGTGCCTGCCTATCGCCGGCGTTTATCTGCAGGGCGTCACCCTGCTCTCGCCGGCCGATTTATCCGCCCTGAGCGCGCTGCCGGAACAATGCATCAGCAGCAACGATATCAATCGCCTGACCCGTGAATTAACGCGCCTTTATGTGCAAAAAGGCTATATCACCGCGCGCGTGCAAATTGTTCGCCCTAATTCACAGGGAGAATTGGGGTTAAGCGTTACCGAAGGATTCATCGAGAAAATAGAAGGCGGCGATCGCTGGGTCAACAGCCGTTTATTATTTCCGGGGCTGGAAGGCAAGCCGTTGAAATTAACCGAACTCGACCAGGGATTGGATCAGGCCAACCGTTTGCAATCGAATACCACCAAGCTGGATATATTGCCCGGCCGCCAGGTTGGCGGTTCGGTCATTCGTTTGCGCAATCAGCATGCCAAGCCCTGGCTGATTACCGTCGGCACGGATAATTACGGCCAAAAAAGCACCGGCCAGTGGCTGGCTCGCGCCACCGCCACGCTGGACAGCCCGTTCGGCCTGTCGGACTTTGTCAGCCTGAACGCCAACAGCACGCTGGAAAACCCGGCTCATCGCTATAACCGCGCCTATACCCTGCTCTATTCGCTGCCGTACGGCGCGTTCACCTTCAGCGGATTCGCCAGCTTCTCGTCCTACGAGAACCACCAGCAGCTGCCGCACAACATGGTCAAACTGCACGGCCAGACCCAGCAGTATGGTCTGCGCAGCGACTACGTGTTTTACCGCGATCACGATCAGATAGACAGCCTGAGCGGTCAGTTGACCTACAAGCGCATCGACAACTACTTCGAAAGCGTGCGCCTCGAGGTCAGCAGCCCCACCCTGACCCTGGCCGAACTGAGCGCCAGCCACCTGCAAATTCTGCCCAACGGGGTGTTCAGCGCCAACCTCAGCGTCGAACAGGGCCTGCCGTGGCTGGGGGCCGGTCGCCACCCAAGCTCGGTGCACCTCGACAGCCAGTTCACCAAAGGCAAGCTGTTCGCCAACCTCAGCCAGCGCCTCCAACTGGGTGACGCCACCTACCAGCTCAACAACCTGTTCTACGGCCAGTACAGCCGCGACCCGCTGCCCGGCGTGGAATGGCTGAGCCTTACCGATCGCAGCGCCGTACGCGGCTTCAGCCGCAGCACCCAGTCCGGCGACAACGGCTGGTATCTGCAGAACACGCTGTCGCGCAGCTTCAATCTGGGCGCCACCACGCTGACGCCGCGCCTCGGCGCCGACGTCGGCCGTATTTTGCCGCGCCAGGACAGCTCGGGGTGGCGCAGCAGCGCCGGCCTGAGCAGCGGCGCCACGTTGCGCTATCGGCAAACGCTGGTCGATCTCGAGGTCAGCCGCGGCTGGATCTTGTCGAATCACGCCACGCCGGAAGATCCCGTTCAGTTACTGGCGCGCTTTTCTTACACCTTTTAATTAATCAGCAGTTTTGCAGGACCCCACGGCAATATACGGAGAGACATGGATGAAAAATAATAACTTCAGGCTTTCAGCAGCGGGCAAACTGGCCGCCGCACTGGCGATTATTCTCGCCGCTTCCACCGGCGCCTACGCCGCGGAGATCGTGGCAGCCAATGGCGCCAACGGCCCCGGCGTTTCCACCGCCGCGACCGGCGCGCAGGTGGTCGACATCGTCGCGCCGAACGGCAACGGGCTGTCGCACAACCAATACCAGGACTTTAACGTCAACCAGCCCGGCGCTGTGCTGAACAACTCCCGCGAGGCGGGGCTGTCGCAGCTGGCCGGCCAACTGGGCGCCAACCCCAATCTGGGCGGACGCGAAGCCAGCGTGATCCTCAACGAAGTGATCGGCCGTAACCCTTCTCTGCTGCACGGCCAGCAAGAGATCTTCGGCATGGCGGCCGACTACGTGCTGGCCAACCCGAACGGCATCAGCTGCCAGGGTTGCGGATTCATCAACACCAGCCGCTCCTCGCTGGTGGTCGGCAACCCGCTGGTGGAGAACGGCCTGCTGCAGGGCTACAGCACTCTGGATAATCGCAATACCCTGAGCCTCAACGGCACCCTGAACGCCAGCGGCGTGCTGGATCTGATCGCACCGAAGATAGACAGCCGCGGTGACGTGATCGTGCAAGACTTCACCCATCGCAACGGCAGCGTGACGCCGGCGGCGATCAACGCCATCAGCGGGCTTAACCGCGTGGCGCGCGACGGCAAGGTGCTGGCCAGCGTACAGCCGACCACCGCGCTGGACAGCTATTACCTCGGCAGCATGCAGGCCGGGCGCATTAACATCATCAACACCGCACAGGGCAGCGGCGTGAAGCTGGCCGGCACGCTGGCCGCCGGCGACGAGCTCAAGGTGAAAGCCTACGATATTCGCAGCGAAAGCCGCGTTGACGACGCCAGCAGCAACCGCAACGGCGGCGAGAACTACCAGAACTACCGTGGCGGCATCTACGTCAACGACCGCAGCAGCGGTCAGAAGCTGACCCGCACCGAGCTGAAAGGCAAGAACATCAGTCTGGTGGCGGATAACCATGCGCACCTCACCGCCACCGATATTCGCGGCGAAGACATCATGCTGCAGGGCGGCAAGCTGACGCTCGACGGTCAGCAGCTGAAACAGACCCAGGGCCACACCGACGACCGCTGGTTCTACTCCTGGCAATACGACGTCACCCGTGAGCGCGAGCAGCAGCAACAGGCAGGCAGCACCGTCGCCGCCAGCGGCAACGCCAAACTCGTCAGTACCCGGGAAGACGTGAACCTGTTGGGTGCCAACATCAGCGCCGACCGTGCTCTGAGCGTCAAAGCGGCGCGCGACGTGCACCTCGCCGGGCTGGTGGAGAAGGATAAGTCCACCGAGCGCGGCTATCAGCGCAACCACACTTCCAGCCTGCGCACCGGCAGCTGGAGCAGCAGCGATGAAAGCGAAAGCCTGAAGGCCAGCGAACTGCGTAGCCAGGGCGAACTGACGTTGAAAGCCGGTCGCAATGTCTCCACACAGGGCGCCAAGGTCCACGCCCAGCGCGATCTGACGATCGATGCAGACAACCAGATCCAGGTCGGGGTGCAGAAAACCGCCAACGCCAAAGCGGTGCGCGATGACAAAACCTCCTGGGGCGGCATCGGCGGCGGCGACAACAAAAACAACAGCAACCGTCGCGAGGTCAGCCACGCTTCCGAGCTGACCAGCGACGGCACCCTGCGCCTGAACGGCCAGCAGGGCGTCACCCTCACCGGCAGCAAGGCGCGCGGCAAGGAAGCCGGCCTGGTCACCGCCACGCAGGGCGGCCTGCGCATCGACAACGCGCTGAGCACCACCGTGGACAAAATCGACGCGCGCACCGGCACCGCCTTCAACATCACCAGCAGTTCGCACAAGGCCGACAACAGCTACCAGAGCAGCACCGCCAGCGAGCTGAAGTCTGATACCAACCTGAAGCTGGTCAGCCGTAAGGATACCGACGTCATCGGCAGCCAGGTCGCCAGCGGCGGCGAACTGAGCGTGACGTCGCAGACCGGCAACATCAACGTCAAGGCCGCCGAACAGCAGCAAAAAATCGATGAGCAGAAGACCGCGCTTACCGTCAACGGCTACGCCAAAGAAGCCGGCGACAAGCAATACCGCGCCGGTTTGCGCATCGAACACACCCGCGACAGCGAGAAAGCCACCCGCACCGAAAACCACGGCGCCACCCTCAGCGGCGGCAGCGTGAAGCTCGAGGCGGACAAGGACGTGATCTTCAGCGGCTCCAAACTGGTCGCCGACAAAGGCGACGCCAGCGTCAGCGGCAACAAAGTTTCGTTCCTGGCGGCCGACGATAAAACCACCTCGAACACCGAGCAGACCAAGATCGGCGGCGGTTTCTACTACACCGGCGGCATCGACAAGCTCGGCAGCGGCGTGGAAGCCGGCTACGAGAACAGCAAAACGCAGGCGCAGAGCAGCAAGGCGGTCACCTCCGGCAGCGACGTCAAAGGCAACCTGACTGTCAACGCCCGCGACAAGCTGATCCAGCAAGGCGCGCAGCACAGCGTCGGCGGCGCCTACAAAGAGAACGCCGCCGGCGTCGATCATTTGGCCGCCGCCGACACCGCCAGCAGCACCACCACCAAAACCGACGTCGGCGTGAACATCGGCGCCAACGTCGATTACAGTGCCGTGACCCGCCCGGTCGAGCGCGCGATCGGCAAGGCGGCCAAGCTGGACGCCACCGGCGTCATCAACGACATCGGCGGCATCGGCGCGCCTAACGTGGGCCTGGATATCGGCGCTCAGGGCGGCAGCAGCGAAAAACGCAGCAGCAGCTCGCAGGCGGTGGTCAGCTCGGTGAAAGCCGGCAGCATCGACATCAACGCCACAGGCGAAGTGCGCGATCAGGGCACGCAGTATCAGGCGAGCAAAGGCGCGGTCACGCTGACGGCGGACAGCCACCGCAGCGAAGCCGCGACGAACCGCCAGGAAGAGCAGAGCCGCGACACCCGCGGCAGCGCCGGCGTGCGCGTCTACACCTCCACCGGCAGCGATCTGACCGTAGACGCCAAGGGCGAAGGCAGCACCCAGCGCAGCAACAGCAACGCCAGCCAGGCGGTGACCGGCTCGATCGATGCCGCGAGCGGCATCAACGTCAACGTGAAACAAGACGCGGTCTATCAGGGCACCGCGCTGAACGGCGGCAGCGGTAAAACCACCGTCAACGCCGGCGGCGATATCCGCTTTGATCAGGCCAGCGACAAACAGAGCGAGAGCCACAGCGGCTTTAACGTCAAAGCCTCGGCGAAAGGCGGTTTCACCGCCGACAGTAAAAACTTCGGCGCCGGGTTCGGCGGCGGCACCAACAACGGCGAAAGCGACAGCAGCACCGCGCAGGTCGGCAACGTCAGCGGCCAACAGGGCGTGGAACTGAAGGCGGGCCGCGATCTGACGCTTAAAGGCACCGACGTCAAAAGCCAGGGCGACATCACCCTGAGCGCGGGCAACAAGGTCGCGCTGCAGGCGGCGGAATCGACCCAAACGCGTAAGGAGAACAAGCTGTCCGGCAATATCGATCTGGGCGCCGGCAGCAGCGACAGCAAGGAAAAAACCGGCGGCAGCCTCTCCGCCGGCGGCGCCTTCGACATCGCCAAGGTGAATGAGTCCGCGACCGAACGCCAGGGCGCCACTCTCGCCTCAGACGGCAAGGTCACCCTGTCCGCCAACGGCAAAGGCGATGACGCGCTGCATCTGCAGGGCGCCAAGGTCAGCGGCAGCAGCGCCGCGCTCGAGGCGAAAAACGGCGGCATCCTGCTGGAGTCCGCCAAGAACGAGCAGCACAAGGACAATTGGAGCCTGGGCATTAAAGCCAACGCCAAAGGCGGCCAAACGTTCAATAAGGACGCCGGCGGCAAGGTCGATCCGAACACCGGCAAAGACACCCATACGCTGGGCGCCGGTCTGAAGGTCGGCGTGGAACAGCAGGATAAAACCACCCACGCCAACACCGGCATCACCGCGGGCGACGTGGCGCTCAACAGCGGTAAGGACACCCGCCTCGCCGGGGCGCGCGTCGATGCCGACAGCGTACAGGGCAAGGTGGGCGGCGATCTGCGCGTTGAAAGCCGCAAGGACGTCGAGAAAGGCGTGAAGGTGGATGTGGATGCCGGGCTGAGCCACAGCAACGATCCGGGCAGCAGCATCACCTCCAAGCTGTCGAAGGTGGGCACGCCACGCTACGCCGGTAAGGTGAAAGAGAAACTGGACGCCGGGGTGAACAAAGTGGCCGACGCCACCACCGACAAGTACAACAGCGTGGCGCGCCGCCTCGATCCGCAGCAGGACACCACTGGCGCGGTCAGCTTCAGCAAGGCCGACGGCAAAGTGACGCTGCCGGCAACGCCGGCCGGCGAGAAACCGCAGGGCCCGCTGTGGGATCGCGGTGCACGCACCGTCGGCGGCGCGGTGAAAGACAGCATCACCGGGCCGGCGGGTCGCCAGGGACAGCTCAAGGTCAATGCCGACGTGGTGAACAACAACGCGGTCGGTGAGCAGTCGGCGATTACCGGTAAGCACGGCGTGGCGCTGCAGGTCGGCGGCCAAACCCAACTGACCGGCGGCGAGATCCGCAGCCAGCAGGGCAAGGTGGAACTGGGCGGCAGCAAGGTCAGCCAGCAGGACGTCAGCGGCCAACGCTATCAGGGCGGCGGCCGCGTCGATGCGGCCGCCACGGTAGGCGGGCTGTTAGGCAGCGCGGCGAAGCAAAGCGTCGACGGCAACGTACCGTTCGTCAGCGGCCATGCTTCAACTCAGCAGGCGGACGCCAAAGCCGGCGTGTTCAGCGGCAAATAACGCGCCTCTCCTGCACAACGCCCCCGATGAAAACCGGGGGCGTTTTTTTTACAGCGTGCTCGGGGTGTCTTCCCAGTCGCGATCGTCATCCTTGGCATCCTGGTCCAACACGTTGTAAGCCACGGCGCAGAACAGCGAGTTCAAACGCTTCATGTCCCCCAACAATCCCAAATGCAACGAACTGGTCTCGATACTCTGCACGTTTTGCTGGTGCAAACGATCGACGTGCGCGTGCGCGTAGCGGCGATCCAGAATACGGAAGCGGTGCTTGGAACGGCGCAGGCGCTTGGCGCTGGTGACGTCGCCGGACAGGAACACCGACAGCCCCAGGCGCAGGTTGCCGATCAGCCGTTCGTGCAGCCCGTCCAGCTCCGCCAACCCTTCCGCCGAGAAGGCGCGGCGCGCGGCGTGCGACTTGGCGCCCACGTCGCCGGCCATGCGTTCGATGATGTCGCCCGCCTGTTCCAGGTTAAGCGCCATTTCGATGATCTCCGCCCAGCGGCGCGAGTCTTCCTCACCCAGGTCTTCCTTCTGGATCTGCGCCAGATACAGCTTGATGGCGGTATACAGCACGTCGACGTCATCGTCGAGGCGCCGCACTTCTTTATCCACGCCTTGCTTGCCGTGCAGCACTTCGCGCTGCAGGATCATCATGTGTTCCACCACGTCGCCCATCCGCAGCGTTTCGCGCGCCGCGTTGGCCAGCGCCAGCGTCGGCGTATCCAGCGCGCTGGCGTCCAGATGGCGCGGACGCATGCGCGGATCGTCGGCGGCCACGTCGACGATCAGCCGTTCGCACAGCGTCGCCATCGGTCCGGCCAGCGGGATCATCACCAGACAACGGATCAGGTTGTAGAACACGTGGAAGTAGATCACCAGCTCTTCGCTGCCGCCCGGCAGTTGCGCCATCACGTCTGCCAGATAGGAGACGAACGGCAGCACCAGCACGCAGCCCACCAGCTTGAACAGCAGGCTACCGAGCGCCACGCGCCGCCCGGCGGCGTTCTGGCCGCTGGCGTTGATCATCGCCAACAGGCCGCTGCCGAGATTGGCGCCAATCACCAGGCAGAGCGCCACCTTCAGCGAGATCACGCCGGTGGCGGTCAGGGTGGCGGTCAGCAGCACCGCCGCCAGGCTGGAATAACTGACGATGGCGAACAGCGCGCCGGTCAGGGCGTCCAGCATCACGTCGCCGGTCAGCGACGAGAACAGCACTTTTACCCCGGCCGCCTGCGTGATCGGCGTGGCGGCGGCCACGATCAGCTCCAGCGCCAACACGATCAGCCCAAGGCCGATCAAGACGCGCCCGATCTGGCCGATCCGCATCTGCTTGCGGCTGAGGAACAGGAAGACGCCGACCAGGATCAGCAGCGGCGACAGCCAGGAAAGATCGAAGGTCAGCACGCGCGCCATCAGCGCGGTGCCGACGTCGGCGCCGAGCATGATCACTAGCGCAGGCGCCAGCCCCACCAGCCCCTGCGCGACGAAAGAGGTCACCAGCAGCGCCGTGGCGTTGCTGCTTTGCACCAGCGCGGTCACGCCGATGCCGGAAACGAACGCCAGCGGCTTTTTCTCAACGCTGTCGCTCAACACGCGCCGCAGATTGGCGCCGTAAACCCGCATGATCCCGGTGCGCACGATGTGGGTACCCCACACCAACAGCGCCACGGAGGAAAGCAGGTGAAGAAGGGTCAGCACGGAAGATACGCTCCATTAACGCCCGGCCAAAGGAGGCTGATACCCGATGCCAGTCAGGCGGTGCGGACGGACGGAACGGTTCTGTTCGCCTTAGCCGCAGCCGGTAGGCCAAAAGATGACGGGTACAGCGCGCGGTCCCGCCTGCCGGGCGTAGGTCTGGCAGGACAGCGGGCGGGCGGCAGACCGCAGAAGAGAAGGGTTAATGCGGCGGCGGAAAGGCCCCGGCGCCGCGCTGCGAAGTCATGCAACTTCCCGCAATACAACAGGTTCCAAGTGTAGCCCAATTTCCGCGCCGTCGGGCCGCAGGTCGGCCACCGACCGGTTTAGCACGTCAACCAGCAATTCTACACCGCGAACCTGAATCCGATAGCGTACCACATTCCCGAGCAAACTGTGGCCCAGGATCACCCCGTCGATCCCCTGCCCGGCCGGCAACAGGCCGATCGATTCAGGGCGGATCGCCACCTTGCCGGCATAGCTGCGCCCGGTCAGCTGGGCGGCCTGTTCGGCGGTCAGCAGGTTATAGTTACCGATAAACCCGGCGGCGAAGGCATCCGCCGGCTGGGTATACAGGGTTTCCGCATCGCCGCTCTGCACGATCTGCCCCTTGTTCATCAGCACGATGCGATCCGACAGGGTCAACGCCTCTTCCTGATCGTGGGTGACGAAGATCGCCGTCAGGTTCAGCTCGCGCTGAATGCGCCGGATCTGCTCGCGCAGGTGTTTGCGGATGCGCGCATCCAGCGCCGACAGCGGTTCGTCGAGCAGCAGCAGACGCGGACGGGTGACCAGCGATCGCGCCAGCGCCACACGCTGACACTGGCCGCCCGACAGCTGATGCGGATAGCGCTTCGCCAGATCGCTCAGCTCCACCAGCGCCAGCACCTCCTGCACCCGCTGGCCGATCTGCCCGGCCGCCAGCTTCTGCATTTTCAGGCCGAAGGCCACGTTGCCTTCCACCGTCATATTGGGAAACAGCGCATAGCTTTGGAACACCATGCCGATGCCGCGCTTTTGCGGCGCCAGCGGCACCAGATCCTGGCCCTGCAGCAAAATGTGCCCGCTGTCGACCGGGGTCAGGCCGGCCAGGCAGCGCAGCAGCGTCGATTTGCCGCAGCCGCTCGGCCCCAGCAAGGTGACGAACTCCCCCTCTTCGGCGGTGAAATCGATATCCTGAAACACCTGGGTCTGGCCATAGTGTTTGTTCAGGCGGGTGACGTTGAGATAAGCCATCGGGTTAACCCTTGTTTTTATTCAGCAGGTTCGCCAGCCAGGTGACGAGCAGCACCACGGCGAAATAGGAGATGACCAGCGCGCTGGTGAAATGCCCGCTGCCGTTGCGCATGTTGAACAGGTAAACCTGCAGCGTTTCATACTGGCTGCCCACCAGCAGGTTGGCGAACACGAACTCGCCGATCAGGAACGAGAACGACAGCAGCACGGCGATCATTCCGCCCTTTCGCAGGTTCGGCAGTACCACCCACAGCGCCGCCTGCCAGGTACTGGCGCCGAGCAGGTGCGCGGCGTCCATCAGATCGCGCAGGTTGATCGCCTGCATGTTATTGCTGATGGCGCGGTAGATAAACGGCAGCGCGATGGTGAAATAGCAGCCCACCAAAATCCACGGAGTGCCGAGCAGCGGCAACGGATCGGCGGCGAACAGCTGCATCAGCCCCACCGCCGACACCACCGGCGGCACGGCGAACGGCAGCAGAATCAGTACGTTCATCACCGCGTCCAGCTTGGGGAAGTAGTAAGCGATCACAAACATCGCCGGCAGGATCACCACCACCGACAGCAGCAGCGTGCCGAAACAGATCAGTAGCGAGTGCCACAGCGCCTGCAAAAAGCGCGGGTCGCTCCACAGCGCCGTCAGCCACTTCAGGGTAAAACCGTCCGGCAAAATGGTGGCCCCCCACTGGGTGGCCAGCGCATAAATCAGCGTCGCCGCCAACGGCAGCAGCAGGATCAGCAGCAGCAGGCCGGTCACCGTGCGATGGTACAGGCGTTCAGCATGCGACATGGACATTCTCCATCCGGTTACGAGCGCGCATTGAGGTAGCTCCTGCGCAGCATCCATTGGTGGATCACCGTGATAAACGCCATCATCACCACCAGCAGCATCGCCAGCGCGCTGGCCAGGTTCGGATCGAGGGAGATGTCCCCCGCCACCAGCGCCGAGATACGGATCGGGATCACGTTGAAGTTGCCGGTGGTCAGCGCGTAGACCGTAGCGTAGGCGCCCAGCGCGTTGGCCAACAGGATGACAAAGGTGCCCATCAGCGCCGGCGCCAGCACCGGCAGGCCGATATGCCGCCAATAGCGCCAGGGGCCGGCGCCGAGCAGCGCCGCCGACTCGCGCCAGTCGGCGCGCAGCGCGTCGAACGCCGGATACAGCAACAGCACCCCCAGCGGGATCTGGAAGTAGGTATACAGCACGATCAGGCCGCTCTTCGAATAGAGGTTGAAACTCTCCATCAGACCGTATTTGCGCAGCAGCAGCGTCAGGCAGCCGTTCAGCCCCAGCAGGATGACGAAGGCGAACGCCAGCGGCACCCCGGCGAAGTTGCTGGTCATGTTGGTGAACGACATCACGAAGTCATGAAATCGGGTCTGGCCGAGCTGGCGCAGCGAGTAACTGCCCACTAACGCAATCAGCAAGCCGTAGACGCTCGACCACAGCGAGATCTCCAGCGAGAACTGAAAGGCCTGCAGGTAGAACGGCGAGGTGAGGATATCGACATAGTTGCCCCAGCCCCAGCCGCTGCTCTCGCTGAAAAAGCTGTGAACGGCGATCCACACCAGCGGGGCGATCTGAAACGCGCCGAACAGCACGATAAACGGCAACAGGCACAGCGCGGCGATCCATTTGGTTTTGCCGTTCATCGCGCATCCTGGGCCAACAGCGCCCGACAACGCGGCTTGTCATGCGCCACCTGCAGCAGATCGCAAATCGTGCCGCACAGCTCGGTTTGCTGCGGATCGGCGTCATCTTGGCTGAACCCCGCCCCGAACACGAACAGCGGTACCTGGCGCTCTTCCGGCAACACGCCACCGTGGCTGCGATCGTCGTTCATGCCGTGGTCAGCGGTGACCAGCACCTGATAACCGGCCGCCAACCACTCAGGCAGGTAGCGCGACAGCGAACCGTCGGCGCGCCGCGCCGCATTGCGGTACTGCGGCGAAGAGAGGCCGAAGCGGTGCCCGGCGTCGTCGATGTTCATCGGGTGGACCAGCAGGAAGTCCGGCTGATGACGCTGGCGCAGGCTTTCGGCGTCGTCGAACAGATGGCTGTCGGGGTAGCCGTCGTCGTAATAGAAATGCCCGTGCTGGATCGGCAGCTCGGGGGCGTCGGTATGGCGGTCGCGCGCGGCGTCGAACGGCGTGCGGTTATACAATTCGCTGAACCAATGATACGCGGCGGCGGCGGTGGTTAGTCCGGCGGCGCGCGCGTAATGAAACACGCTTTGTTGATGAGACAGGCGCGAGACGTGATTATGCACCACGCCGCTCTCCACCGGCGTGACGCCGGTGAGGATGCATTCATACAGCGGCCGGGAGAGCGAGGGCAGCTCGCTCTCCAGCAGGTACAACCGTCCGCGTCCCGCCGCGCATTCGGCCTGCAGATAGCCCATGGCGTCGTGCGCCACCCGGTAGTTGAGGCCGTCCAGCAGCACGAGGATCGTTTTCATGGTGCGTTAACTCACTGCTGCATAAACATAATGACGTTTTCCTGCCACAGACGCGGCAGCGCTTTGGCGCTCTGTTCCCAGGCCGCCGGATCGGCGATCGGGTGCGCGTTCTTGTACTGCTCGGCCGGCAGCAGCTTGGCCTTGACGTCGTCCGGCAGCGTCAGATGCTCGGCGCGGATCGGGCGGGCATAGCCGCGCGCCAGGTTGATCTGGCCGGCGTCGGAGAAGATGTATTCGCGCGCCAGCTTGGCGGCGTTCGGGTGCTTGGCGTATTTGTTGATGATGGTGGTGTAGCCGGAGGTGATAGAACCGTCCGACGGGATCAGCACTTCAAAGCGGGTTTTGTCGATCTGGTCGCGGTAGTTCAGGCCGTTGAAGTCCCACACCACGCCGACCTGCACTTCCCCTTTCTCCAGCGACGCGATCACCGGGTTGCTCAGGCTCAGGCGGCCGGCCTTGGCCAGCTTGCCGAAGAACTCCAGACCCGGCTTGAGGTTTTTCTCGTTGCCGCCCATGGCGTAGGTGGCCGCCAGCACGCCGCTGGCCGCCTGCGACGCGGTGCCGACGTCGCCGATGGTGACCTGATAGCTGCCCTTCAGCAGATCGGCCCAGCTGTGCGGGATGTCTTTCACCTGCTGCTTGTTGATGATGAAGGCGATGGTGCCGGTGTAAGCCAACGCCCAATGACCATCTTTGTCTTTCGCCCAGTCCGGCACCTGATTCCAGGTAGAGGGTTTGTACGGCTGCGTCACGCCCTTCTGCACCGCCACCGGGCCGAAGGCCGCGCCGACGTCACCGATGTCCGCCGTCGCGTTGTTCTTTTCCGCATCGAATTTAGCGATCTCCTGTGCGGAGCTCATGTCGGTATCGACATGCTTCAGGCCGTATTTGCTCAACAGATCTTGCCAGGTGCCTTTCCAGTTGGCCCAGCTGTCCGGCATGCCGACGCTGTTGACTTCGCCTTCTTTTTTAGCGGCCTGCTCCAGCGCCGCCAGATCGGTATCCGCGGCCCAGCTCATCTGGCTGGATAACACGATGGCACTGGTTAACACAGAAGCGCACAAACGTTTCATAACTGATGCTCCAGGTGGTAGTGTGGGGATGGCTGGACTAGTCCAGCAAGGACCAAACCAATCTAACGGACGAATGTGATAATTATATGTCAGCTTAAAAAAGCGACAGTTTTATCACCCATTGCAACGGCGAAAACGCGACGCTGGTCTACCTTAAGGGAGGCCAAACGCACTGAAACGGGACACCCGCTGTATGAGTGAAGCACCGACGACCGTCGCGACCATCTGCCAAACGCTGAACGCCCGCATCACCGCAGGCGAGTTTGCCGTGGGCGGCAAGCTGCCCTCCGAACGCGCCCTGAGCGAACAGTTCGCCACTACCCGCATTACCTTGCAGGAGGCGCTCGGTCAGTTGGAGGCGCAGGGCGTCATCTACCGCCAGGTGCGGCGCGGCTGGTTCATATCGCCCCCACGTCTTATCTACAACCCGCTGCAGCGCAGCCATTTTCACGCCATGGCCCAGCAGCAGGGGCGCGCCGCCCATACCGAAGCGATCGACAGCGCGGTAGTCACGCTCGACGCGCCGCTGGCCAACCGCCTGGCGCTGCCCCCCGGCGCCGAGGTCTATCGCATTCGCCGGCTGCGTTACATCGACGGGCGCGCGGTGCTGTACTGCGAGCACTACCTCAACCCGGCCTATTTCCCCGGCATTCTGGACGAAGATCTGACCCAGTCGCTGACCGCACTGTACGCCGCGCGCTATGGCATCCACTACGGGCGAGTGCGTTTCGACATGCTGCCCACCCTGCTGCCGCAGCAGGCCGCCGCCATGCTGAAGGTGACCTACGGCAGCCCGGCGCTGTTCATTACGCGGGTGAACCGCGATCAGCACGACCGGGTGATCGATTGTGACCTGGAGTATTGGCGTTACGATGCGCTGCACATCGACGTGGAAGCGCTGTAAATGACAAGGGCGCATCGCTGCGCCCTTCAAAGAGGAAATCAGTCGGCATCGTAGCCGAGGTTAGGCGCCAGCCAGCGTTCGACCTCGCCCACGCTCATCCCTTTGCGCGCCGCGTAGTCCTCCACCTGGTCGCGCTGGATCTGCGCCACCGCGAAGTACTTGCTCTCGGGATGGCTGAAGTACCAGCCGGACACCGCCGCCCCCGGCCACATGGCGAAGGACTCCGTCAGCTCCATGCCGGTGTGGCGGTTGACGTCCAACAGCTGCCAGATAGTCGCTTTCTCGGTGTGCTCCGGGCAGGCCGGGTAACCCGGCGCCGGCCGGATGCCCTGATAGTTTTCGCGGATCAGTTCCTCGTTGCTCAGGCTCTCATCGGCGGCATAGCCCCAGTGCAGCTTGCGCACCTGCTCATGCAGGTATTCGGCAAAGGCCTCCGCCAGGCGATCCGCCAGCGCCTTGACCATGATTTTGTTGTAATCGTCGTGCTGCGCGTCGTACGCCGCGGCCAGCGCGTCCTCCTCCAGCCCGCCGGTCACCGCAAAGGCGCCGAAGTAGTCGGCCTTGCCGCTGCTTTTCGGCGCCACGAAGTCCGCCAGGCAGTAGTTCGGGAAGTCGGTTTTTTCCGTCTGCTGGCGCAGATGGCGGCTCACCGCCAGCACCTCGTCACGCTGCTCGTCGCGGTACACTTCCACGTCGTCGCCGACGCGGTTGGCCGGGAACAGACCGTAAACGCCGCGCGGGTTGAGGCTGCGCTCGGCGGCCAGCCGATCCAGCATCTGATTGGCGTCGTGGAACAGGCGCTTGGCCTCTTCCCCCACCACCTCGTCTTCCAGGATGCGCGGGTATTTGCCCGCCAGCGACCAGGTCATGAAGAACGGCGTCCAGTCGATGTAGTGGCGCAGCGTCTCGATGCCGGCCGCCACCGGGAATACGCCAAGCTGCCGCGGTGCCGGCGGCTGATAATCGGCCCAGTCCAGCGCCATGGCGTTGGCGCGCGCCTTCTGCAAATCGACCGGCGGCGTGCGCGGCTTTTTGCGTGCGTGCTGAATGCGCACCGTTTCATACTCTTTGCGGGTGCGCGCCACAAACTCGTCGCGCTGGGTGGCGGACAGCAGCGCCGACACCACGCCCACGGTGCGCGAAGCATTCTGCACGTAGGTGGTCGGGCCGCTGTAGTTTTGTTCGATCTTCACCGCCGTGTGCGCCTTAGAGGTGGTGGCGCCGCCGATCAGCAGCGGCAGGGTAAAGCCCTGGCGCTCCATCTCTTTGGCCACGTTGACCATCTCGTCCAGCGATGGCGTGATCAGGCCCGACAGGCCGATGATGTCCACGTTCTCCTCGCGCGCGGTGCGCAGGATTTTCTCCGTCGGCACCATCACGCCCAGATCGACGATTTCATAGTTGTTGCACTGCAGCACCACGCCGACGATGTTCTTGCCGATGTCGTGCACATCGCCCTTCACCGTCGCCAGCAGGATTTTTCCCGCCGTGGAGCCTTTCTGCTTGCTGGCCTCGATGTACGGTTCCAGGTAGGCCACCGCCTGCTTCATCACGCGGGCGGATTTCACCACCTGCGGCAGAAACATCTTGCCCTCGCCGAACAGATCTCCGACCACGTTCATTCCCGCCATCAGCGGCCCTTCGATCACTTCGATCGGGCGTTCGGCCTGCCGCCGCGCTTCTTCGGTGTCCAGCTCGATAAACTCGGTGATGCCCTTCACCAGCGAATATTCCAGCCGTTTTTCTACCGGCCAGCCGCGCCATTCGGCCTGCTGCACCGCCACGTCATTATCTTTGCTGCCACGGTATTTTTCGGCCAGCTCCAGCAGGCGTTCGGTGCCGTCCTCACGACGGTTGAGGATCACGTCCTCCACCGCGTCGCGCAGCTCGGCGCTTAAATCGTCATAAATCGCCAGCTGCCCGGCGTTGACGATGCCCATGTCCATGCCGTTGCGAATGGCGTGATACAGGAACACCGCATGGATCGCTTCACGCACCGGATCGTTGCCGCGGAACGAGAACGACACGTTGGACACCCCGCCGGAGATCATCGCGTGCGGCAGGTGGGTTTTGATGTCGGCGCAGGCTTCGATAAAGTCGACGGCGTAGTTGTTGTGCTCCTCGATGCCGGTAGCGACGGCGAAAATATTCGGGTCGAAAATGATGTCTTCCGGCGGGAAGCCGACGCGTTCGGTCAGAATGTTATAGGCGCGGCGGCAGATCTCGAACTTGCGCTCGCGGGTGTCCGCCTGGCCCACTTCGTCGAACGCCATCACCACCACCGCGGCGCCGTAGCGGCGCACCAGTTTGGCGTGATGGATAAAGGCCTCTTCGCCTTCCTTCATCGAGATCGAGTTGACGATGCCCTTGCCCTGAATGCACTTCAGGCCTTTTTCGATTACCGACCACTTGGAGGAGTCGATCATGATCGGCACCCGGGCGATGTCCGGCTCACCGGCGATCAGGTTGAGGAAGCGCACCATCGCCGCTTCGGCGTCGAGCATCCCCTCGTCCATGTTGATGTCGATGATCTGCGCGCCGCTCTCGACCTGCTGGCGCGCCACGTCGAGCGCCTCGTTGTATTTCTCTTCTTTGATCAGGCGCTTGAATCGCGCCGAACCGGTGACGTTGGTGCGCTCGCCGACGTTGACGAACAGGGTGTTGGCGTCGATGGTCAGCGGCTCCAGACCGGCCAGGCGGCAGGCAACCGGGATCTCCGGCAGCCGGCGCGGCGGCACGCCCTCGACCGCCTTGGCCATCGCGGCGATATGTTCCGGCGTGGTGCCGCAGCAGCCGCCGATGATATTGAGGAAGCCGGCCTGCGCCCACTCCCCGACCTGGCGCGCCATCTCGGCCGCATCCAGATCGTACTCGCCGAAGGCGTTCGGCAAACCGGCATTCGGGTGCGCAGTGACGTAGGTCTCCGAGATGCGCGCCAGCTCGGCGACGTACTGACGCAGTTCGTCCGGGCCCAGGGCGCAGTTCAGGCCAAAGGTCAGCGGCTTGACGTGGCGCAGCGAATTGTAAAACGCTTCGGTGGTCTGGCCGGACAGGGTGCGGCCGGAGGCGTCGGTGATGGTGCCGGAAATCATGATCGGCAGTTCCACCCCCAGCGCTTCGAATTCGGTTTCCACCGCAAAAGCGGCGGCCTTGGCATTCAGGGTGTCGAAGATGGTTTCGATCATGATCAGATCGACGCCGCCCTCCACCAGCGCACGGGTCGATTCGCGGTAAGCCACCACCAGCTCATCGAACGAGATGTTGCGGAACGCCGGATCGTTGACGTTCGGCGAGATGGACGCGGTGCGGTTGGTCGGCCCCAACACCCCGGCGACGTAGCGCGGTTTCTCCGGCGTGCGCGCCGTCCATTCGTCGGCGCAGACGCGCGCTAGGCAGGCGGCCTGATAGTTAATCTCGGCGGACAGCGACTCCATGTGGTAGTCGGCCATGGCGATGGAGGTCGAGTTGAAAGTATTGGTCTCAAGGATATCGGCGCCCGCCTCGAGATAGGCGTAATGAATGGCGGTGATCACTTCCGGCTTGGTCAGCACCAGCAGATCGTTATTGCCTTTCAGATCGCTGCGCCAGTCGGCAAAACGCTCACCGCGGAAATCGCGCTCGTCCAGACGGTAGCTCTGGATCATGGTGCCCATGCCGCCGTCCAACACCAAAATGCGCTGCGCTAACTGGCGGCGCAGTTGTTCTACTCGATTCGTCACTGTAACCCCTTCCATTGCCATCCAGCCCATTGCTCAACTGCCGCAAAAACCAACGAGTCATCCTAGCACAGCTTGTAGGGACAAAGGGCCAGGCGACAATTGAGAGTTTTTCAGGTTGTGCGCCAACACCTCCGATGAGCTGACGGCGACTTGCAATTCATCGACAAAAAACGAAAATGAATTCCATCATACGGAAAAAGGAATCTCATCCATGGCCACCCCTGCTCCCGCCAAACGCGGCAAGAAGCCCCGCGCAGCAGCCCCGGCCGCCAGTGCGGCGACCGGCCAGGTACAATCGTTGACCCGTGGCCTGAAGCTGTTGGAATACATTTCGGAAGCCCAGGGCAACGTGGCGCTGACCGATCTGGCCCAGCAGGCCGGCCTGCCGAACTCCACCACTCACCGCCTGCTCACCACCATGCAGCAGCAGGGATTCGTGCGCCAGGTTGGCGATCTCGGCCTGTGGACCATCGGCTCGCACGCCTTTGTGGTCGGCAGCAGCTTCCTGCAAAGCCGCAACCTGCTGGCGATGGTGCATCCGACGCTGCGCCGCCTGATGGAAGAGTCCGGCGAAACCGTCAATCTGGCGGTGCTGGATACCAGCGAGTACCAGGCGATCATCATCGATCAGGTGCAGTGTACGGCGCTGATGCGCATGTCGGCGCCGATCGGCGGCAAACTGCCGATGCACGCCTCCGGCGCGGGCAAAGCGTTCCTCGCCACCCTGCCGGACGATCAGGTGACCAAACTGCTGCACAAGAAAGGTATGCACACCTACACGCCGCACACCCTGACGCCGCACAACCTGAAAGAGGGGCTGGCGCAGATCCGCAAACAGGGCTTCTCCTTTGACGACGAAGAGCACGCGCTCGGCCTGCGCTGCGTGGCGGCCTGTATCTTCGACGAGCACCGCGAAGCCTTCGCCGCCATCTCCATCTCCGGCCCGGTGTCGCGCATCACCGATGACCGCGTGATCGAACTGGGTGCGCTGGTGATCCACGCGGCGAAAGAGATCAGCCTGGCCTACGGCGGCGTGCGCTGATCCCCCCTCCGAGGGGCGCCCCTGCGCGCCCTCTCTCCTGATTCCTTGCTCTGTTGTCAGCATGTAACAGGCTATCGGCATCCTGTTTAGCACACGGGAAAAAAGCTTGAAGCCGATCACAGTTAACGATCCTCACGGCGAAAGCCCATTGCAACCGCTCACACTTCCTTCGACAATGTTACCGATAACATGTTACCGGTAACAACAGGCTGAACGAAGGTAACGTCACCCGGTGTTTTGGAGCCAAGCCATGACCAACAATCAAAATCGCATTTACGTCGTTATGGGCGTTTCCGGCAGCGGCAAGTCCGCCGTCGCCGCCGCCGCGGCCCGCCAACTCTCCGCCGGTTTCCTCGACGGCGACTTCCTGCATCCGCGCAGCAACATCCTGAAGATGGCCGCCGGCGAAGCGTTGAACGACGACGATCGCGCGCCGTGGCTGGCCGCGCTCAATGACGCCGCCTTCGCCATGCAGCGCACCAACAACGTGTCGATCATCGTCTGCTCGGCGCTGAAAAAGCAGTATCGCGACCGCCTGCGCGCCGGCAACGGCAACCTGTCGTTCATCTATCTGCACGGCGAGTTCCCGGTGATCGAGTCCCGCCTGGCGGCGCGTAACGGCCACTTCTTCAAACCGCAAATGCTGGTGACCCAGTTCGCCGCGCTCGAGCAGCCGGGCGCCGACGAAAGCGACGTGATGGCGATCGACATCAATCAGCCGCTGGACGCGGTGATCGCCGATACCGTGCGCCATATCCAGAGCTTCCTGCCGCAGGACGTGTGCGCGTGAGTACCGTTACGCTGGTCGGTACCGCAGTCGGCTCGGTTTTACTGCTGTTATTCCTGGTGATGAAGGCGCGCATGCACGCCTTCGTCGCGCTGATGCTGGTGTCCATCGCCGCCGGCATCTTCTCCGGCATGCCGCTGGACCATATCGCCGACACCATGCAAAAAGGCATGGGCGACACGCTGGGCTTCCTGGCGATCGTCGTGGCGCTGGGGGCGATGTTCGGCAAGATCCTGCATGAGGTCGGCGCGCTCGATCAAATTGCGGCGCAATTGCTGAAACGATTCGGACAAAGCAAGGCGCACTACGCGCTCGGCATCGCCGGCCTGATCTGCGCGCTACCGCTGTTCTTCGACGTGGCGGTGGTGCTGCTGATCGGCATCGTGTTCGCCGTGGCGCGCCGCACCGACGGCAATATCGTCAAGCTGGCGATCCCGCTGTTCGCCGGCGTGGCCGCCGCAGCGTCCTTCCTGCTGCCGGGGCCGGTGCCGATGCTGCTGGCTTCGCAGATGAAGGCCGACTTCGGCTGGATGATCGCCATCGGCCTGGTGGCGGCGGTGATCGGCATGCTGATCGCCGGCCCGCTGTACGGCAGCTTTATCAGCCGCTTCGTCAACTGGCTAATGCCGCCGGAAGAGAACGAGCCGACGCTGACCAAGGGCAATCTGCCGTCGTTCGGCTTCAGCCTGGCGCTGGTGCTGTGCCCGCTGGTGCTGGTCGGCATGAAAACCATCGGCGCGCGGCTGGTCACTCCGGGTTCGCAGTTGCAGCAGTGGCTGGAGTTTATCGGCCACCCGTTCACCGCCATCCTGCTGGCCTGCCTGATCGTGATTTACGGCCTGGCGAAACCGCGCGGCATGAGCAACGAACAGACGCTGGCCATCTGCTCCGCCGCGGTGCAACCGGCCGGGATCATCCTGCTGATGACCGGTGCCGGCGGGGTGTTCAAACAGATCCTGGTGGATTCCGGCGTAGGGCCGGCGCTGGGTGACGCCATGATCGGCGCCGGCCTGCCGATCGCCGTGGCCGCGTTCGCGCTGTCCGCCATGGTGCGGGTAATTCAGGGCTCGGCCACCGTTGCCTGTCTGACCACCGTCGGCCTGGTGCTGCCGGTCACCAGTCAGCTCGGGCTGAACGGCGGGCAATTGGCCGCGCTGGCAATCTGCATCGCCGGCGGCTCCATCGTGCTGAGCCACGTCAACGACGCCGGTTTCTGGCTGTTCGGCAAATTCACCGGCGCCAACGAACTGCAAACGCTGAAAACCTGGACGGTGATGGAAACGATTCTGGGCAGCGTCGGCGGCGCCATCGGCATGATTGCATTCACGATGTTTTAAATCCAAATCGCCCCCGGCCTTGCACACCAGGGCTGCAAATTACCCCCGGGGGCACCGCCACAGGCGGCGACTATAACAACAGCAATGTGAGGAAGGCATGATTAATCCAACCTTGTCCCGTGTCACACAGCGCATCATCCACCGTTCCCAGGCCAGCCGCATCGCCTATCTGGCGCGCATCGAGGCGGCCCGTTCCCAAACCGTCCACCGCGCGCAGCTGGCCTGCGGCAACCTGGCCCACGGCTTCGCCGCCTGTCAGCCTGATGACAAGACGGCGCTGAAAAACATGGTGCGCAGCGATATCGCCATCATTACCGCCTACAACGACATGCTGTCGGCCCACCAGCCGTACGAACACTACCCGCAGCGGCTGAAACAGGCGCTGAAGGCAGTGGGCGCCGTGGGCCAGGTGGCCGGCGGCGTGCCGGCGATGTGCGACGGCGTGACGCAGGGGCAGGACGGCATGGAGCTGTCGCTGATGAGCCGCGACGTGATCGCCATGTCGGCCGCCGTCGGCCTGTCGCACAATATGTTTGACGGCGCGCTGTTCCTCGGCATTTGCGACAAGATCGTGCCGGGGCTGGTGATGGCCGCCCTCTCCTTCGGCCACCTGCCCGCGCTGTTCGTGCCGGCCGGCCCGATGAGCAGCGGTTTGCCCAACAAGGAAAAGGTGCGCGTGCGCCAGCTGTACGCCGAGGGCAAGGCCGATCGTCTGGCGCTGCTGGAAGCTGAGGCCGCCTCCTATCACGGCATCGGCACCTGCACCTTCTACGGCACCGCCAACACCAACCAGATGGTGATGGAAGTGATGGGCCTGCATCTGCCAGGCGCCTCTTTCGTGCATCCGGACACGCCGCTGCGCGACGCGCTGAACGACGCCGCTGCGCGCCAGGTGACGCGACTGACCGACACCGCCGGCAACTACCTGCCTATCGGCCGCCTGGTGGACGAGAAAGTGGTGGTAAACGGCATCGTCTCGCTGCTGGCCACCGGCGGTTCCACCAACCTCACCATGCATCTGGTGGCGATGGCGCGGGCGGCGGGCATCATCATCACCTGGGACGATTTCTCGGAGCTGTCGGAGGCGGTGCCGCTGCTGTGTCGCATCTACCCGAACGGCCCGGCCGACATCAACCAGTTCCAGGCCGCCGGCGGCGTGCCGTTGGTGGTGCGTGAGCTGTTGCAACACGGGCTACTGCACGAAGACGTGCACACCGTGGCCGGTTTCGGCCTGCATCGCTACACCCAGGAACCGTGGCTGGATAATGGCCAGCTGGTGTGGCGCGCAGGCGTAGCCGGCTCGCTCGACGCCAGCGTGATCGCCAGCGTCGCTCAGCCGTTCGAACATCACGGCGGCACCAAAGTGATGGCCGGCAATCTGGGCCGTGCGGTGATGAAAACCTCGGCAGTGCCCACCGGCAACCAGATCATCGAAGCGCCGGCGGTGGTGTTCGACAGCCAGCACGACATCGTGCCGGCGTTCGAAGCCGGCAAACTGGATCGCGATTGCGTGGTGGTGGTGCGCTTCCAGGGGCCACAGGCCAACGGCATGCCTGAGCTGCACAAGCTGATGCCGCCGCTGGGCGTGCTGATGGATCGCGGCTTCAAAGTGGCGCTGGTGACCGATGGCCGCCTGTCCGGCGCCTCCGGCAAGGTGCCTTCCGCCATCCACGTCACCCCGGAAGCCTATACCGGCGGCCTGCTGGCGAAAGTGCGCGACGGCGATCCGATCCGCGTCAACGGCCGCAGCGGCGAGCTCCAGGTGCTGGTCGACGCCGACGAACTGGCCCAGCGCACGCCATGCCAACCCGATCTGAGCGCCGAACACATCGGCTGCGGCCGCGAGCTGTTCGGCGCGCTGCGCAGCCAGCTGTCCGGCGCCGAACAGGGCGCCTGCTGCATCACATTTTAATCGATAGCCTGGCCGCATCGCCGCCTGGCGGCGGCCACAGAGGAGAACGTCATCATGAACAAGTGGAAAACAAGCGCCGAGCAGATCCTGACGGCGGGGCCGGTGGTGCCGGTCATCGTGATCAACAAGCTGGAACATGCGGTGCCGCTGGCGAAAGCGCTGGTCGCCGGCGGCGTGCGAGTGCTGGAAGTAACGCTGCGCACCGCCTGCGCCATGGACGCCATTCGCGCCATCGCCCAAGCAGTGCCGGAAGCGATCATCGGCGCCGGTACCGTGATCAATCCGCAGCAGCTGCGTGAAGTGACCGAGGCCGGTGCGCAGTTCGCCATCAGCCCAGGCCTGACCGACGAACTGCTCAAGGCGGCCACCGCCGGGTCTATTCCGCTTATTCCGGGCATCAGCACCGTTTCCGAGCTGATGCAGGGCATGGATTACGGCCTGCGCGAGTTTAAATTCTTCCCGGCTGAAGCCAACGGTGGCGTAAAAGCGCTGCAGGCGATCGGCGGCCCGTTCCCACAGGTGCGCTTCTGCCCGACCGGCGGCATCTCGCCGGACAATTACCGCAGCTATCTGGCGCTGAAAAGCGTGCTGTGCATCGGCGGCTCCTGGCTGGTGCCGGCGGACGCGCTGGAAAGCGGCGACTACGCCCGCATCACCGAACTGGCGCGCGCCGCCGTCGCGGGCGCTCAGGCCTGATTTACATCGCAGCGGTGGCGGCCGGTAGCGCCGCCCCGCTGCGCTGGCTGAACCGCTGCTTCTTGCGATAAGCGAACACGTCTTCCACATGCCCCTCGCGGATGCGCTGCTGCAACCCGCGCCAATACTCCGCCGTAAACAGATCGCTGTGCAGCTCTTCAAACACCTGCCGAATGCGCCGATCGCCGCACAGGAAGTGGCGAAACTCCTCCGGGAACACGTCGTTGGGCGCGATGCTGTACCACGGCTCGCTGGCCAGCTCGTCCTCCGGATAGCGCGGCGGCGGAATGTCGCGGAAGTTAACCTCGGTCATGTAGCAAATTTCGTCGTAGTCGTAGAACACCACCCGCCCGTGGCGCGTCACGCCAAAGTTCTTGAACAGCATGTCGCCGGGGAAGATATTGGCGGCGGCCAACTGCTTGATGGCATTGCCGTACTCTTCGATCGCATCGCGCATCTGCTGGTCGTTGGCCTGCTCCAGATACAGGTTCAGCGGCGTCATGCGCCGTTCCATATACAGATGCTTGATTACGATGCGGTCGCCGAGATCCTCCAACTTGCCCGGCACTTCGCGCCGCAGTTCAGCCAACAGCTCTGGGCTGAGGCGCGCCTTGTCGACGACAAAATTCTCGTACTCCTGGGTATCCGCCATGCGCCCGACGCGATCGTGCTCTTTCACCAACTGATAGCAGGCCATCACCTGCGCCTGCGTCACCTCTTTTTGCGGGGCGAATTCGTCTTTGATCACTTTGAATACCCGATCGAAAGACGGCAGGGTGAATACCAGCATCACCATGCCCTTCACTCCCGGCGCAATGATGAATTGCTCCTGCGACTGCGCCATAAAGGTCAGGTATTCGCGATAGCATTCGGTTTTGCCGTGCTTCTGGCAGCCAATCGCCATGTACAGCTCGGCGGTGGTCTTGCCCGGCAGGATCTCGCGCAGCCACTCCACCATCGCCGCCGGCAGCGGCGCGTAGACCATGAAATAAGAACGGGCGAAGCCGAAAACGATGCTGGCCTCGGCCTTACCGGTCAGGCAGGCGTCGATAAACAACGCGCCCGACTCGCTGTGGTGGATCGGCAGCAAGAACGGATAAACGCCGTCGGCCAGGCGCAGCTTGCCAACCAGCCAGGCGGCCTTGTTGCGATAGAACAGTTCGTTGGCGATCTGGAAGGTTGCCCCCGCCAGCTGCTGTGCGCTGAAGGCACGTTGCAGCGCCTGAGTGATGTCGCGAATATCGCGCGTCAAATCCTCCCACGGCAGCCGCAGCGGCAGATCGCTCAGCACGCTGCGCAGCATCGCCGGCAGATCGCCATGGGGAGTGAAATCGCGCGCCAGCGGACGCGGAATGTCGCGAAAACGCCGCTCCGGCTGCGAACTGAAGACGAACAGTTTGTCCGGCGTCAGATCGCGGTGCTTAAACAGCCGGCAGTAGACCGAGTTAAAGAAGCTTTCGGCAATCTCGAAACGCGGATAGTCCGGCAACAGGTCGATATAGACTGCTTTGACCCGGCTGGGGAAGTCGGCGTCGAAGTATTTCTGCCCGGTGATGCATTTGAGCTGCTCCACCACCAGGCCGACGTGATGGTCGTACAGATGGATGCGCTTTTTCATCGCCTGCTGCACCGCCGGCCAGTCCGCCTGCTCGAAGCGCTGCTGCGCGCCGGCGGTCACCTCCAGAAAGCGGCCGTACTGCGCGTCGAAGCCCTGCAGGATCGTCTGTGCGATCAACAACTCCAGTTTTGCCGCCATCCTTACCCCCGCCAGAAAAAGAAGCCTGCGCATGCAGGCTCCGGGTGAAACGTCTTCAAGCTTGCCGCATCAGAACTGCTGTTCTTCCGTCGAACCGGTCAGCGCGGTGACCGAAGAGGCGCCGCCCTGAATGATGGTGGTGACCTTGTCGAAGTAGCCGGTGCCCACCTCTTGCTGGTGCGACGCGAAGGTATAACCGCGATCCACCGCGGCGAACTCCGCCTGCTGCACCTTCTCGACGTAGTGTTTCATACCCTCGCCCTGCGCATAGGCGTGCGCCAGGTCGAACATGTTGAACCACATGCTGTGGATGCCCGCCAGCGTGATGAACTGATATTTGTAGCCCATGTCCGACAGCGCCTGCTGGAAGCGAGCGATGGTCTGGTCGTCGAGGTTCTTCTTCCAGTTGAACGACGGCGAGCAGTTGTAGGCCAGCAGCTTGCCCGGGTATTTGGCGTGGATGGCGTCGGCGAAGCGTTGGGCGGCGTCCAGATCCGGCGTTGAGGTTTCGCACCACACCATATCGGCGTAAGGGGCGTAAGCCAGGCCGCGACTGATCGCCTGCTCGACGCCGGCATGGGTACGGAAGAAGCCTTCCGCCGTGCGCTCGCCGGTGACGAAGGCGCTGTCATACGGATCGCAGTCGGAGGTCAACAGGTCGGCCGCATCGGCGTCGGTGCGGGCGATCACCAGCGTCGGCACGCCGAGCACGTCGGCCGCCAGGCGCGCGGCGACCAGTTTCTGGATCGCTTCTTGCGTCGGCACCAGCACTTTGCCCCCCATATGACCGCATTTCTTCACCGCCGCCAGCTGGTCTTCAAAGTGCACCCCGGCGGCGCCGGCGGTGATCATCGCTTTCATCAGCTCGAAGGCGTTCAGCACGCCGCCGAAGCCGGCTTCCGCATCGGCGACGATCGGCAGGAAATAATCGGTGTAGCCTTTGCTGCCCGGCTCAATCTGGTTAGCCCATTGGATCTGATCGGCGCGGCGGAAGGTATTGTTGATGCGCTCGACGACCTTCGGCACCGAGTCCACCGGATACAGCGACTGGTCAGGGTACATGGCCGCCGCGCTGTTGGCGTCCGCCGCCACCTGCCAACCGGACAGGTAGATAGCCTCGACGCCGGCTTTGGCCTGCTGCAGCGCCTGGCCGCCGGTCAGCGCGCCCAGGCAGTTCACGTAGCCTTTGCGCGCCTTGCCGTTCAACAATGCCCACAGTTTGGCGGCGCCGTTTTGCGCCAGGGTGCATTCCGGGTTGACCGAACCGCGCAGGTTGATCACGTCTTCGGCGCTGTAAGGGCGGGTGATGCCTTCCCAACGGGCCGATTTCCATTCCTGTTCCAGCTGCTGGATCTGTTGAGAACGAGAGGTAGACATAATTTTTATCCTTTCAGTCATGTAGGGTTGATTGGGAAAATTCAGGCCAGCAGCTCATAGCCGGGCAGCGTCAGGAAATCGATTAATTCATCTTGCGTGGTGATGCGCTCCATCAGGCGCGCCGCCTCTTCAAACCGGCCGGCGTTAAAGCGTGCTTCCCCTACTTCTTCACGCACCACCAACATCTCTTCTTGCAGCATCTGGCGGAACAGCGCCTTGGTGACCGGGCGCCCATCGCTCAGGCTCTTCTCGTGGTGGATCCACTGCCAGATAGACGTACGGGAGATCTCCGCCGTCGCCGCATCTTCCATCAAACCGTAAATCGGCACGCAGCCGTTGCCGGAGATCCAGGCTTCGATGTACTGCACCGCCACGCGGATATTGGCGCGCATCCCCGCTTCGGTGCGTTCGCCGTCGCACGGTTCCAACAACTGTGCGGCGCTGATTGGCGCGTCTTGCTCACGCAGCACCTCCAGCTGGTTTTGGCGATCGCCCAATGCTTTGCCGAATACCTCCATCACCGTGTCCGCCAGCCCCGGGTGCGCCACCCAGGTGCCATCGTGACCGTTGCTGGCCTCCAGCTCTTTGTCCGCCCGTACCTTGTTCAACACCCAGTCATTTTTCTCGGCGTCTTTGCTCGGAATAAACGCCGCCATACCGCCCATGGCAAACGCGCCGCGCTTATGACAGGTTTTGATCAGCAGGCGCGAATAGGCGCTGAGGAAAGGCTTCTCCATGGTCACCGACTGACGATCCGGCAGCACGCGATCGCCGTGATTCTTCAGCGTTTTGATGTAGCTGAAGATGTAATCCCAGCGGCCGCAGTTCAGGCCGACGATGTGGTCGCGCAGGTGGTAGAGGATTTCGTCCATCTGGAACACCGCCGGCAGGGTTTCGATCAGCACGGTCGCTTTGATGGTGCCGCGCGGCAGATCGAAACGATCCTCGGTAAAGCTGAAGACATCGCTCCACCAGGCCGCCTCTTCCCAAGACTGGGTTTTCGGCAGGTAGAAATATGGGCCGCTGCCCTTGGCCAGCAGCTGACGATAGTTGTGATAGAAGTACAGCGCGAAATCGAACAGGCCGCCGGGAATGGCTTCATCACGCCACAGCACGTGTTTTTCCGGCAAATGCAGGCCGCGCACGCGGGCGATTAACACCGCCGGGTTCGGCTTCAACTGGTAGATTTTGCCGGCTTCATTGGTGTAGGAAATGGTGCCGTTAACCGCATCGTGCAGGTTGATTTGGCCATCGATGACTTTGTCCCAACTTGGTGCCAGCGAGTCTTCGAAATCCGCCATGAACACTTTTACGTTGGCGTTCAGCGCATTGATCACCATCTTGCGCTCGACCGGCCCGGTGATCTCCACGCGACGATCGCGCAGGTCTTGCGGAATACCACGGATTTGCCAGTCGCCTTCACGAATGGAATCGGTTTCCGAAATAAACCCCGGCAGTTCGCCGCGATCGATATTTTGCTGCCAGCGGACACGCGCCGCCAGCAGCTCGTTGCGCCGCGGCGTGAATTTCCCCACCAGTTCCGCCAAGAATTCAACCGCTCCATCCGTCAACACCTGGTGCTCCGCTGCGGCGAAACCCTGCGTAAACCTTAACTCCGTGCCTGCTATCTGTTGCGTCATGACCTTGCTCCTTCCCATCGTTGCGCCCGAGCGACCGGCGCATTTTCATCAGAAATCACTGTGGATCAGGGCGGATGAAACGATCCTCAACTGGTCAGATCTCATCCCGATAGAGTTAAGAATACTCAACAAAAAATAAAAATCAAAAACCATTTCCATTTTATTATTAAATATTTTATTAACACTTTGTTATCAATTGGTTAGGATAAATAACACAATCATCAGGTAAGGAAACTGCTTCCAGTAACTTAATGAAGACGCACTAACGCCTTGTTGGACAATAGATTTTTTGGAGAAGTGACGGATAAAAAGAAGGGCGTGCAGAGGGTCAACAGTGCGGCGGCCTCGATTCAGCCGCCGGCAAGCAGAAAAGATCAGTCGAGCGTCGGATTCATATGGCGCAGATCGTACGGCGTGATCTGGTAGACGTAATAGTTGAGCCAGTTGGAAAACAGCAGATGCCCGTGGCTGCGCCAGGTGGCTTTCGGTGTCAGGGCGGGGTTGTCATCGGGGAAGTAGTTGAGCGGAACGGCAGGATCGAGGCCAGCTTCGTTGTCGCGACAATACTCCCCCGCCAGGGTCAGCGTATCGTATTCCGGATGGCCGGTGACAAACGCCAGGCGCTTGTCCCTGCTGGCGAACAGGTAGGCGCCGGCTTGTTCGGATTCGGCCAGAATATCCAGGTCGGTATATTGGCGAATCACCTCGGTCGGGAAATCGGCATAGCGTGAATGCGGTGCCAGGAAGCTTTCGTCGAAGCCGCGCGTCAGCAACGCATGCTGTTGCAGCGTTTGGTGCGGGTAAACGCCGGAGAGCTTCACTTCGCGCGTCATCTTGGGAATGCCGTACAGGATGTTCAGCGCCGCCTGTACCGCCCAGCACACGAACAGCGTGGAGGTCACGTGGTTCTTGGCCCAGTCGATCACCCGTTCGATCTGCGGCCAGTAGGCAACATCGCAGAAATCGACCAGTCCCAGCGGCGCACCGGTAACGATCAGACCATCGAAGTTCTCGTTCTGGATGTCTTCAAAGTCGCAGTAGAAGTTGTTCAGATGCTCGGCTGGCGTGTTCTTCGATTCGCGGCTATCGATACGCAGCAGCTGGATATCGATCTGCAGCGGCGAATTGGACAACAGGCGCAGAAACTGGTTTTCCGTTTCGATCTTCTTCGGCATCAGGTTGAGGATCAGCACTTTCAGTGGCCTGATTTCCTGTGTTTTTGCCCGCGAGGATGTCATCACGAAGACATTCTCACCGCGCAAGAAATTGACCGCAGGTAACTCATCAGGAACACGAATCGGCATTGCTTAACCCTCACACATCCATTTATACGTTTAGACTTCTAGATGCCCGAAGATAGCGTTTTTTTCCGTCGCTGTCGAGCATTCAGCGAGAAGGTGAAAATGTTTCATTGCGCGATCTGCGCCAAGATATGAGTAGAGGGAGTAAAGGGGCTGAAAAGCGAAAAGGCCATGCTCGTGCAGAACGCCAGATAACAGATAAAACAAAAAGCCCCATGCTTTCGCATGGGGCTTGTTGCTTTATTTGATGCTTGGCAGTGTCCTACTCTCGCATGGGGAGACCCCACACTACCATCGGCGCTACGGCGTTTCACTTCTGAGTTCGGCATGGGGTCAGGTGGGACCACCGCGCTATTGCCGCCAAGCAAATTCTTTTTTCTGCCGAACTTCTAAACCCACTTTAAATAAAGTGGTGCTGATACCCAGAGTCGAACTGGGGACCTCACCCTTACCAAGGGTGCGCTCTACCAACTGAGCCATATCAGCACGCTTAATTTGATGCCTGGCAGTGTCCTACTCTCGCATGGGGAGACCCCACACTACCATCGGCGCTACGGCGTTTCACTTCTGAGTTCGGCATGGGGTCAGGTGGGACCACCGCGCTATTGCCGCCAGGCAAATTCTGTTTCATTCCAACCGCTTCACTCTCGTGTCGCCATCAGAACCAATCTCGGAACTTCGCTGAAAATCTCTCTAAAAACACCTTCGGTGTTGTAAGGTTAAGCCTCACGGATCATTAGTACTGGTTAGCTCAATGCATCGCTGCACTTACACACCCAGCCTATCAACGTCTTAGTCTTAAACGTTCCTTCAGGGACCTTAAAGGCCCAGGGAAGACTCATCTTGAGGCAAGTTTCGCGCTTAGATGCTTTCAGCGCTTATCTTTTCCGCACTTAGCTACCGGGCAATGCCATTGGCATGACAACCCGAACACCAGTGGTGCGTTCACTCCGGTCCTCTCGTACTAGGAGCAACCCCTCTCAATCTTCCAACGCCCACGGCAGATAGGGACCGAACTGTCTCACGACGTTCTAAACCCAGCTCGCGTACCACTTTAAATGGCGAACAGCCATACCCTTGGGACCTACTTCAGCCCCAGGATGTGATGAGCCGACATCGAGGTGCCAAACACCGCCGTCGATATGAACTCTTGGGCGGTATCAGCCTGTTATCCCCGGAGTACCTTTTATCCGTTGAGCGATGGCCCTTCCATTCAGAACCACCGGATCACTAAGACCTACTTTCGTACCTGCTCGAGCCGTCACTCTCGCAGTCAAGCTAGCTTATGCCTTTGCACTAACCTCACGATGTCCGACCGTGATTAGCTAACCTTCGTGCTCCTCCGTTACTCTTTGGGAGGAGACCGCCCCAGTCAAACTACCCACCAGACACTGTCCTCACCCCGGATCACGGGGCCGAGTTAGAACATCAAACATTAAAGGGTGGTATTTCAAGGATGGCTCCACGCAGACTGGCGTCCACGCTTCAAAGCCTCCCACCTATCCTACACATCAAGGCTCAATGTTCAGTGTCAAGCTATAGTAAAGGTTCACGGGGTCTTTCCGTCTTGCCGCGGGTACACTGCATCTTCACAGCGAGTTCAATTTCACTGAGTCTCGGGTGGAGACAGCCTGGCCATCATTACGCCATTCGTGCAGGTCGGAACTTACCCGACAAGGAATTTCGCTACCTTAGGACCGTTATAGTTACGGCCGCCGTTTACTGGGGCTTCGATCAAGAGCTTCGCCTTGCGGCTGACCCCATCAATTAACCTTCCAGCACCGGGCAGGCGTCACACCGTATACGTCCACTTTCGTGTTTGCACAGTGCTGTGTTTTTATTAAACAGTTGCAGCCAGCTGGTATCTTCGACTGGCTTCAGCTCCATCCGCAAGGGACTTCACCTACATGCCAGCGTGCCTTCTCCCGAAGTTACGGCACCATTTTGCCTAGTTCCTTCACCCGAGTTCTCTCAAGCGCCTTGGTATTCTCTACCTGACCACCTGTGTCGGTTTGGGGTACGATTTAATGTTACCTGATGCTTAGAGGCTTTTCCTGGAAGCAGGGCATCAACTACTTCTGCACCGTAGTGCATCGTCATCACGCCTCAGGGTTAGTATGCAACCGGATTTACCAGGTCACACCCCCTACACGCTTAAACCGGGACAACCGTCGCCCGGCTAGCCTAGCCTTCTCCGTCCCCCCTTCGCAGTAACACCAAGTACAGGAATATTAACCTGTTTCCCATCGACTACGCTTTTCAGCCTCGCCTTAGGGGTCGACTCACCCTGCCCCGATTAACGTTGGACAGGAACCCTTGGTCTTCCGGCGAGCGGGCTTTTCACCCGCTTTATCGTTACTTATGTCAGCATTCGCACTTCTGATACCTCCAGCAACCCTCACAGGCCACCTTCAACGGCTTACAGAACGCTCCCCTACCCAACAACGCCTAAGCGTCGCTGCCGCAGCTTCGGTGCATGGTTTAGCCCCGTTACATCTTCCGCGCAGGCCGACTCGACCAGTGAGCTATTACGCTTTCTTTAAATGATGGCTGCTTCTAAGCCAACATCCTGGCTGTCTATGCCTTCCCACATCGTTTCCCACTTAACCATGACTTTGGGACCTTAGCTGGCGGTCTGGGTTGTTTCCCTCTTCACGACGGACGTTAGCACCCGCCGTGTGTCTCCCGTGATAACATTCTTCGGTATTCGGAGTTTGCATCGGTTTGGTAAGCCGGGATGGCCCCCTAGCCGAAACAGTGCTCTACCCCCGAAGATGAGTTCACGAGGCGCTACCTAAATAGCTTTCGGGGAGAACCAGCTATCTCCCGGTTTGATTGGCCTTTCACCCCCAGCCACAAGTCATCCGCTAATTTTTCAACATTAGTCGGTTCGGTCCTCCAGTTAGTGTTACCCAACCTTCAACCTGCCCATGGCTAGATCACCGGGTTTCGGGTCTATACCTTGCAACTATTCGCCCAGTTAAGACTCGGTTTCCCTACGGCTCCCCTATACGGTTAACCTTGCTACAAAATATAAGTCGCTGACCCATTATACAAAAGGTACGCAGTCACACCACGAAGGTGCTCCCACTGCTTGTACGTACACGGTTTCAGGTTCTATTTCACTCCCCTCGCCGGGGTTCTTTTCGCCTTTCCCTCACGGTACTGGTTCACTATCGGTCAGTCAGGAGTATTTAGCCTTGGAGGATGGTCCCCCCATATTCAGACAGGATGTCACGTGTCCCGCCCTACTCATCGAACTCACGACCTGTGCATTTTAGTGTACGGGGCTATCACCCTTTGCTGCGCGACTTTCCAGACGCTTCCACTAACACACAAGCCGATTCAGGTTCTGGGCTCCTCCCCGTTCGCTCGCCGCTACTGGGGGAATCTCGGTTGATTTCTTTTCCTCGGGGTACTTAGATGTTTCAGTTCCCCCGGTTCGCCTCATGCCACTATGTATTCATGACATGATAGTGTGTCGAAACACACTGGGTTTCCCCATTCGGGTATCGCCGGTTGTAACGGTTCATATCACCTTACCGACGCTTTTCGCAGATTAGCACGCCCTTCATCGCCTCTGACTGCCTAGGCATCCACCGTGTACGCTTAGTCACTTAACCTCACAACCCGAAGATGTTTCCATCGTTCGCGCTGCAAACATTTGAGAGACTCTATGACAGGTTACTCTTTATCCCAGTACTTCTACGGAGGGATAAATTTCAGCCGTCATGTTTCAATTTTCAGCTTGTTCCAGATTGTTAAAGAGCAAAATACTTCGCAGCATACTGTTTCCAATATACTCTGAAGTATTGAAATACCGGACTATATGGTGGAGCTAAGCGGGATCGAACCGCTGACCTCCTGCGTGCAAGGCAGGCGCTCTCCCAGCTGAGCTATAGCCCCATACAGTCACGTGCAGTACCTTTTCCACTTCGAAGAAGTGGTAGGCCTGAGTGGACTTGAACCACCGACCTCACCCTTATCAGGGGTGCGCTCTAACCACCTGAGCTACAAGCCTATAAAGGTATTTCTGCTCGTTACTTTCTATCAGACAATCTGTGTGAGCACGCCACTCGAACTAATATCTTTAGGTAAGGAGGTGATCCAACCGCAGGTTCCCCTACGGTTACCTTGTTACGACTTCACCCCAGTCATGAATCACAAAGTGGTAAGCGCCCTCCCGAAGGTTAAGCTACCTACTTCTTTTGCAACCCACTCCCATGGTGTGACGGGCGGTGTGTACAAGGCCCGGGAACGTATTCACCGTAGCATTCTGATCTACGATTACTAGCGATTCCGACTTCATGGAGTCGAGTTGCAGACTCCAATCCGGACTACGACATACTTTATGAGGTCCGCTTGCTCTCGCGAGGTCGCTTCTCTTTGTATATGCCATTGTAGCACGTGTGTAGCCCTACTCGTAAGGGCCATGATGACTTGACGTCATCCCCACCTTCCTCCAGTTTATCACTGGCAGTCTCCTTTGAGTTCCCGGCCGAACCGCTGGCAACAAAGGATAAGGGTTGCGCTCGTTGCGGGACTTAACCCAACATTTCACAACACGAGCTGACGACAGCCATGCAGCACCTGTCTCAGAGTTCCCGAAGGCACCAATCCATCTCTGGAAAGTTCTCTGGATGTCAAGAGTAGGTAAGGTTCTTCGCGTTGCATCGAATTAAACCACATGCTCCACCGCTTGTGCGGGCCCCCGTCAATTCATTTGAGTTTTAACCTTGCGGCCGTACTCCCCAGGCGGTCGATTTAACGCGTTAGCTCCGGAAGCCACGCCTCAAGGGCACAACCTCCAAATCGACATCGTTTACAGCGTGGACTACCAGGGTATCTAATCCTGTTTGCTCCCCACGCTTTCGCACCTGAGCGTCAGTCTTCGTCCAGGGGGCCGCCTTCGCCACCGGTATTCCTCCAGATCTCTACGCATTTCACCGCTACACCTGGAATTCTACCCCCCTCTACGAGACTCTAGCTTGCCAGTTTCAAATGCAGTTCCCAGGTTGAGCCCGGGGATTTCACATCTGACTTAACAAACCGCCTGCGTGCGCTTTACGCCCAGTAATTCCGATTAACGCTTGCACCCTCCGTATTACCGCGGCTGCTGGCACGGAGTTAGCCGGTGCTTCTTCTGCGAGTAACGTCAATTGATGAGCGTATTAAGCTCACCACCTTCCTCCTCGCTGAAAGTGCTTTACAACCCGAAGGCCTTCTTCACACACGCGGCATGGCTGCATCAGGCTTGCGCCCATTGTGCAATATTCCCCACTGCTGCCTCCCGTAGGAGTCTGGACCGTGTCTCAGTTCCAGTGTGGCTGGTCATCCTCTCAGACCAGCTAGGGATCGTCGCCTAGGTGAGCCATTACCCCACCTACTAGCTAATCCCATCTGGGCACATCTGATGGCAAGAGGCCCGAAGGTCCCCCTCTTTGGTCTTGCGACGTTATGCGGTATTAGCTACCGTTTCCAGTAGTTATCCCCCTCCATCAGGCAGTTTCCCAGACATTACTCACCCGTCCGCCGCTCGTCACCCAGAGAGCAAGCTCTCTTGTGCTACCGCTCGACTTGCATGTGTTAAGCCTGCCGCCAGCGTTCAATCTGAGCCATGATCAAACTCTTCAATTAAAAGCTTGATTTGCTTCCACTCGAGAAGCGATGCTCAAAGATTTACTGCATGAATTTTACTTCAGTTAGTCACTCTTCAAGACTTGATATTTTTTTGCATCCGAAGATGCTGGATATCGTCTTGTGGAGTGCCCACACAGATTGTCTGATAAATTGTTAAAGAGCAGTGAGTTAGGCGCTTTCGCTTGCTAACTCGAGGTGGCGTATATTACGCTTTCCTCTTTCAGAGTCAACCCTAATTTTCAGGATTTTTTCTCTTTCTTCCCGGCCGCTGTGTGAAGTGAATCACTTGCGCCGTGTCGATGGAGGCGCATTATAGGGATCCGAGTTTTTTGCACAACCCCTTTTTTGATCTTTTCTTTCTGTTTGCACACTTTTCAGCCCTTCCGTGTGGATCTTGTGCGATCAGGGCCATTTTCCGCAGGATCCGGCGCTGCCGTTGGTTGTAATTCCATCGCCAGAGTCTAGTATTGCCGGTAAATATGATCCCGACGTGAGGCAGCACTATGTCCGATGCAGTACGTTCTTATCTTCAATACACCCCCAAACTCGGTCAGCGCGTCTTGATCGATCCTTCCAGCGTCGTGATCGGCGACGTCGATCTGGCGGATGACGTCAGCATCTGGCCGCTGGTCGCCATCCGCGGTGACGTCAACGCAGTAAAGATTGGCGCGCGCAGCAATATTCAGGACGGCAGCGTACTGCATGTAACTCACCGCTCCGAACATAACCCCGACGGTTATCCCCTACTGATTGGAGAAGATGTGACCGTAGGCCATAAAGCGATGCTGCACGGCTGCGCCATCGGCAACCGGGTGCTGGTCGGTATGGGATCGATCCTGTTGGACGGTGTAGTAGTAGAAGACGACGTAATGATTGGTGCCGGCAGTTTGGTGGCGCCGGGCAAACGCCTGGTCAGCGGCTATCTTTATATGGGTAGCCCGGCACGCCAGGTTCGGCCTTTGACCGCCGCCGAGTTGGAAGGATTGCTTTATTCTTCTAACAACTATGTACGCTGGAAAGATGAATACCTGTCGGAAGACATCTGACGGGCACCCCGTTCCTTATGAAAGAGAACGGGGTAGGATTTATGCCGCCAGTTCGCTGCGCAGTTGGCGCAATACCGGCTCGATCTCTGGCATCACTCCGTGCCAAAGCAGGAAAGCATGCGCCGCCTGCCCCACCAGCATGCCCAACCCATCGGCATATTCCGTTGCCCCCCGCTGCTGCGCCCAGGCCAGGAACGGCGTGACGCCCTGCTGATAGAACATGTCATAGCAACGGGTTTGCGCGTTCACCACGCCTGCGGGCAACGCCGGGATCTCCCCGCTGATACCGGACGCCGTCGCGTTGATCACCAGATCGAACGCTTGCTGATTCAGTTGATCCATCGGTACCGCCGAGATCTCCCCCAGATGCCGGAAAGCGTCGGCCAACTCTTGAGCCCGGCTGAAGGTGCGGTTGGTGATCGTGAGCCGGCAGCCGAAAGACAGCAGCGGCAGAATCACGCCACGCGCCGCGCCGCCGGCGCCCACCAGCAGGATATGATCCTGCGGCCGGATCAATTGCTGACGCTGCAAATCGGTCAGCAAACCGATGCCGTCGGTGTTATCTCCCAATAGACCACCATTCGGCAACACCTTCAAGGTATTGACCGCCCCGGCCATCGCTGCACGCTCGCTCAGCTCGGAGGCGAGCTCATAAGCACGCTCTTTGAAAGGCACCGTGACGTTCGCCCCCTGCCCTCCGGCGTGGATAAACGCCTGCAGACGGGTTTCAAAACCATCAAGCGGCGCCAGCACTGTTCCATAAGGATGCTCAATGCCGGTCTGAGCAGCGAACAGCGCATGAATTCGCGGCGACTTGCTGTGACCGATAGGGTTGCCAAATACCGCAAATTTCTCCATGCCCATTACCTCTAGCCCTGACGGATCTGTTCGCCGGTCAAAGCATCTCTGATTTCGGAAGGATTAAGACGGCCGCCCACCTCGCCGGCCAATACCGGGAAAGCTTCGCCGAATTGCCGTGTGACCTCATCCGTACTGCGGCATGGCTCCAGCCCACTGAGATTGGCGCTGGTCGACACCAGCGGCTTGCCATACTGCCGGCACAGCAGCTGCACCAACGGATGGTCGCTGACGCGCACCGCCAGCGAGCTGAAACGCCCTGTCAACAAGCGCGGCGTCTCCGGCCGGGCGGGCAACACCCAGGTTACCGGCCCTGGCCAACTGGCAAACATCGTTGCGCGCTGCTGTTCGCTGAGCGCGCTGTCGTCGATATAGGGCTTAAGCTGTGCATAATCGGCGGCAATCAGAATCAGCCCCTTTTCCCACGGCCGCTGTTTCAACGCCAGCAGCGCATTGACCGCTTGTTCGCTGTCGGGATCGCAACCCAGGCCGAATACCGCTTCGGTGGGATAAGCGATAACCTGCTGTTGATGCAAAGCATCGATGATAGATACAAGGTTCGGGCTTAATTCTGAGTTCATGATGTGATTATTCTGTAGTCGCGACGGGTTTTCCGCACAGCTTGCTGGCACAGCACAGGACGGGGCCTTTTGCCGTGCGCTTTTCCATCAGCAGCGGATAATGGCAATAGGCACATTCACCGGCGACGGGTTTAACATTGAGGGCGAATTGGCATTCAGGGTAACGATCGCAGGAATGAAAAATCTTGCCGTAGCGCGACTTGCGCTGCAGCAGTTTGCCCTGACCGCACTGCGGGCAGGTAATGGCGGTTTCGTCAGGCTTATCGATCACTTCAGTGTGATCGCACTGCGGATAAGCACTGCAACCGATAAACATGCCATAGCGCCCCTGGCGCAGCACCAACGTCGCCTGGCATTTCGGGCACTGCTGCCCATCCAGCACCTTGACGATATGCCCATCGGCCTGCGCTTTCAGCGGGCGAATATATTGGCATTCAGGGTACTGGGAACAGCCGAGGAAGGGGCCATGGCGACCGCTACGGATCACCAGCTCAGCCCCGCATTCCGGACAGGGTTCATTTTGCCTAGCGGCAAAAATCGCGTTTTTTGTCATAACGTCTTCTATGCGCGTTATCGGCTCAATGCAGATAACCTTCGTTCACTTCAAACAACAGTTCTTCCATTTGCTGATAGGCGCTTTCATATCCGGGGATATTAAACAGCACCATCAACACGACCCATTTCAGATCTTCGAGATCGAATTCCGCATTATCCAAGGCCATAACGCGGTCGATAACCATTTCACGGGTTTCGAGGTTCAATACCTGAATCTGTTCCAGGAACAGGAGAAAACCACGGCAGCCGGCGTCCAAACGCGCGCTTTCCTCTTCGGTGTAGATCCGCATTGCCAGCGGATCGGCATCCATAAAGTAAGGCGCATTTTGACCTTCTTGCAGGTCAGCCAACTTCTCAAGCCAATTCAACGCGTTGTAGATATCATCCCGATCAAACCCCGCCTGAGCGAGATCATCGGTCAGTTGATCCTGATCGACGCGCATCTCTGGTTCATTGTGGATATAAGTTTCAAACAAGTACATGAGTACGTCGAACATGGCTTGCCCTCCTTATTCGGACATAGCCGCCGGGTACAGCTGCGATCCACCCTGCTAACTCCAGTTCGAGTAACTTGATTACCACCACTGGCACAGGTTGGCCGGCACGTTCAGCGACGACGTCAACAGGTGTCACCTCATCTCCTACGTTAGCCAACACATCGGCAAATGGCAATTCAACTTCAGCCTGCGACGCACAAATAGTTGTATTTTCGTTCAGTGGCAGCCATTGAAGACCGCTTCCCAGCAATTCGGCGATATCTTTCGGCCCAGTCACCAGATGCGCGCCCTGTTGGATCAGCCAATGCGTGCCTTCGCTCATCGGATTCCCTAACGGCCCCGGCAAGGCGAATACCTCACGCCCCTGCTCCAGCGCATAGCGAGCCGTCACCAGGGTACCGCTGCGCAACGAGGCTTCTATGACCAGAACGCCCTGGCTCAGCCCGCTGATAATGCGGTTGCGGCGCGGAAAATGGTCGGCCAGAGGCAAATCGGTGACCAAATGATCTGAAATCACCGCGCCGCCCTGCTCGACAATCTGCTCCGCGAGCCTGCGGTGCCGGCGTGGATAAACATTGGCCAGCCCACTGCCCAACACCGCTACCGTGCAACCCCCGGCCGCCAGCGCTGCGCGATGGCAAATGCCGTCGATACCGATCGCCAAACCGCTGGTGATGGTGAAACCGCAACGCGCCAATTCCTCGGCGAAATAATTGGCCCAACGCTCGCCGTAGTGGCTGAACTGCCGGCTGCCAACCATGGCGAGCTGCGGGCGCAGCAACGCCTGAGGATCGCCCTCGATCAGCAGAAACAGCGGTGCATCGTCGATCTGGGCCAGACGTTCGGGATAGCCGGCAGCCCCATAGTTCAGCATACGGTGCGCCGGCTCCTCCAGCCAACGCAGAGTCGCGGCCAAATAACCGGGATCCAGCTGGTTGAACTGCGTCTGCTGCCGTTCGTTCAACCCCAGCTCATGCAGCACGCGGCGAGGCTCGTTCCCCATTTGCGATAGCTGCCGCACGATCCGGCTGGCCACGACGGTCTGCAGCCCCGTTACCCCTCGCATCCGTAAAGCGATCTCTTCCGGCCGCATCGTCTGTTCCCTCAGCAAAAACGGTGGTATTACCAATCCGAGCAATTGGTGCGCAATGCTGTCAATCAGGCCGGGAAATGTCTAGAATAGAGGTTAAACCTCGTTCATTACTCGGATACAGATCTAAAGATATATGTCAGTCTTGCAGGTATTACATTTCCCAGACGAGCGTCTGCGCAAAGTCGCAGCGCCGGTAAAAGAAGTCAATGCAGATATCCAGCGCATCGTGGATGATATGTTTGAAACCATGTACGCAGAGGAAGGTATTGGCCTGGCTGCGACTCAGGTGGATATCCATCAGCGCATTATCGTGATCGACGTCTCCGAGAATCGCGATCAGCGCCTGGTGCTGATCAACCCGGAATTGCTGGAAAAGAGCGGCGAAACCGGCATCGAGGAAGGCTGTCTTTCCATTCCCGAGCAGCGTGCGTTGGTACCACGTGCCGCGCAGGTGAAGATCCGCGCGCTGGATCGTGAAGGCAAACCTTTCGAGCTGGAAGCGGACGATCTGTTGGCGATCTGCATTCAGCACGAGATGGATCACCTGATGGGTAAACTGTTCGTCGATTACCTGTCGCCGCTCAAGCGTCAGCGCATTCGTCAGAAACTGGAAAAAATGGCCAAGCTTCAAGCCCGCGCCTAACCGATCAGGAAATCAACGTGTCTGATTCTTTACGGATTATTTTCGCCGGAACACCAGACTTCGCAGCGCGTCATCTTGACGCGCTGTTGTCATCTGAGCACCAGATTGTCGGCGTTTTTACCCAGCCCGACCGCCCGGCGGGCCGCGGCAACAAGCTGACGCCAAGCCCAGTCAAAGTGCTGGCCGAGCAACACCACCTGCCGGTATTTCAGCCCAAATCGCTGCGCCCCGAAGAGAACCAACGCCTGGTGGCCGATCTCAACGCCGACGTGATGGTGGTGGTTGCCTACGGGCTGATCCTGCCGCAGGCGGTGCTGGATATGCCGCGTCTCGGTTGCATCAACGTACATGGCTCGCTGCTGCCTCGCTGGCGCGGCGCGGCACCGATCCAGCGTTCGCTCTGGGCCGGCGACAGCGAGACCGGCGTGACCATCATGCAGATGGACGTCGGCCTCGATACCGGCGACATGATGCACAAGATTGCCTGCCCGATTGAGAGCAGCGATACCAGCGCCAGTCTGTACGACAAGCTGGCACAGCTCGGCCCACAGGGCATGCTGACTACGCTGCGCCAAATGGCAGACGGTAGTGCCACCCGCGAAGTGCAGGACGAAGCGCTGGTCACTTACGCCGAGAAACTGAGCAAAGAAGAAGCCCGCCTGGACTGGAATCTGTCCGCAGCCCAGCTGGAGCGCTGCATCCGCGCCTTCAATCCTTGGCCGATCAGTTACTTCACCATCGACGATCAACCGGTGAAAGTATGGCAAGCCAGCGTACTGGCGCAAAGTGCCAATGCGGAGCCAGGCACCGTTGTCCATGCCGACAAACACGGCATCCAGGTGGCAACCGCCGACGGCATCCTCAATCTGATCCAACTGCAGCCCGCCGGCAAGAAACCGATGTCGGCGCAAGACCTTTTAAATTCACGTCGTGAATGGTTTGCCCCGGGTAACCGGCTGTAAGTCACCCCACTGCCCGGCCGTTCATCGCCGGGCCGTTATTTTCTTAATGCCGATCGTTATCAGCTTCAGCCTATGAAAAATAATTACAATCTCCGCAGCATCGCTGCCAAAGCCATCGGCCAGGTGCTGGATCAAGGGCAGTCACTCAGCACTGTCCTGCCGGCGCTCCAAGCCGCCATCAGCGATAAAGATCGCGGGTTGTTACAGGAACTGTGTTTCGGCACGTTGCGCGTGCTGCCGCAGCTCGAATGGTGCATTCAACAATTGATGGCCAAGCCGCTGACCGGCAAACAGCGTACGCTGCACTATCTGCTGATGGTCGGCCTGTATCAGCTGCTGTATACCCGTATCCCGGCGCACGCTGTATTGGCCGAAACCGTGGAAGGCGCGGTGGCGCTGAAACGTCCGCAGTTGAAAGGCCTGATTAACGGCGTCTTGCGGCAATTCCAGCGCCAGCAGGAAGAGCTGCTGCAGCGCGCCGCCAACAATGACAGCCGCTATCTGCACCCGAGCTGGTTACTGAAACGCATTCAACAAGCCTATCCCGCCAACTGGAAACAGATCGTCGATGCCAATAACCAGAAGCCACCGATGTGGCTGCGCGTCAACCGCCTGCATCACACCCGCGAAGCTTATCTGCAGTTGTTGACCGACGCCGGTATCGCCGCAGAGCCTCATTCAGACTATGCCGATGCAGTGCGGTTGCTGGCGCCTTGCGCCGTGACCGATCTGCCTGGGTTCGCCGACGGCTGGGTCACCGTGCAAGATGCCTCAGCCCAGGGCTGTGTCGATCTATTGGATCCGCAAGACGGTGAACAGATCCTCGATTTGTGCGCCGCGCCTGGCGGCAAAACCACGCATATACTGGAAGCGGCACCGAAAGCGCACGTCATGGCGGTCGATATCGACGAACAGCGCCTGGCGCGGGTGAAGGAAAACCTGCAGCGCCTGCGTTTGCATGCCGAGGTTAAACTGGGCGATGGCCGCACCCCGCAGCAATGGTGCGGTGACAAGCAGTTCGACCGGATCCTGCTGGACGCGCCTTGTTCCGCCACCGGCGTGATCCGCCGTCACCCCGACATCAAATGGCTACGCCGCGATCGCGACATCGCCGAACTCGCCGCGCTGCAGGCCGACATCCTGAAAGCCGTCTGGCCCCATCTGAAATCGGGCGGCGTGATGGTTTACGCCACCTGCTCTATCCTGCCGGATGAAAACAGCGGCCAGATCGCCGCGTTCTTGCAGCGCCACGCCGATGCCAAGCTGCTTGAAACCGGCGATGCGCAGCGGCCGGGGCGGCAGAATATCCCGCATCCCGAGGACGGCGATGGCTTCTTTTACGCTAAGCTGATTAAAATGTAATGCTTCGGGGCGTGCATGCGCGCCCTAAGTCTTTCAGTGTGAAGCAGAGAACACGATGAAAATAATTATTCTTGGTGCCGGTCAGGTTGGCGGGACACTGGCGGAAAACCTGGTGGGTGAAAACAACGATATCACCGTCGTCGATACCGATTCCGGTCGTCTGCGTCAGCTGCAGGATAAATTCGATCTGCGGGTGGTTCAGGGACACGGCTCTCACCCTAGGGTGCTGCGCGAAGCCGGCGCGGAAGACGCCGACATGCTGGTCGCCGTCACCAACTCCGACGAAACCAACATGATCGCCTGCCAGATCGCCTATTCTCTGTTTAATACCCCCAACCGTATCGCCCGTATCCGCGCGCCGGAATATATCCGCGAGTCGGAGAAACTGTTCCTGCCGGAAGCGGTGCCGATCGACCATCTGATTTCACCGGAGCAGTTGGTCATCGACTATATCTACAAGCTGATTGAATACCCCGGTGCGCTGCAGGTAGTCAATTTTGCCGAAGGCAAGGTCAGCATCGCCGCGGTTAAAGCCTATTACGGCGGCCCGCTGGTCGGCAATGCGCTCTCTTCGATGCGCGAACACATGCCGCATATCGACACCCGCGTCGCCGCGATTTTCCGCCAGGACAGACCGATCAGGCCGCAAGGCTCGACCATTATCGAAGCCGGTGATGAAGTCTTCTTCGTCGCAGCCTCACAGCACATCCGTGCGGTGATGAGCGAACTGCAGCGGCTGGAAAAACCGTATAAGCGCATCATGATCGTCGGCGGCGGCAACGTCGGCGCAGGCCTAGCCGCCAGGTTGGAAAAAGACTACAACGTCAAACTGATCGAGCGGAACCAGCAACGCGCCGCAGAACTGGCCGAGCAGCTGCACGATACCATCGTGTTCTATGGCGATGCCTCCGATCAAGAACTGCTGGCCGAAGAGCACGTCGAGCAGGTGGATGTCTTCATCGCCATCACCAACGACGATGAGGCCAACATCATGTCGGCCATGCTGGCCAAGCGCATGGGCGCCAAGAAGGTGATGGTATTGATCCAGCGCCGCGCCTATGTCGATTTGGTGCAGGGCAGCGTGATCGATATCGCCATTTCACCGCAACAGGCGACCATCTCCGCCCTGTTGGGGCACGTGCGCAAAGCGGATATCGTCAGCGTGTCGTCGCTGCGCCGCGGGGTGGCGGAAGCGATCGAGGCGATTGCCCACGGCGATGAAAGCACGTCCAAAGTGGTCGGCCGCATCGTCGAAGACATCAAGTTGCCACCGGGTACCACCATCGGTGCGATCGTGCGTGGCGACGATGTGATCATCGCCAACGGCAATAGCAAAATCGAACAGGGCGATCACGTCATCATGTTTATTACCGACAAGAAATTCGTGCCGGACGTTGAACGCTTGTTCCAACCGAGCCCGTTCTTCTTGTAGAACGAATTTATTAGGCGATGGTCTATAATCGCGTAGTTGTTCTCTGCCTTGGGGGGAGATAAAACTTCTCTCCTTTTGTGGCAAAGGGAAATTGCTTTGTTAAACTTGAGTTATTAATTCTGCAAGGGGTGCGTTCTATGAGTATGTTGAAAGAGTTTCGCGAATTTGCCATGCGTGGCAACGTGGTCGATTTGGCCGTCGGTGTGATTATCGGTGCTGCATTCGGCAAGATTGTTTCGTCCTTCGTGGCCGATATCATCATGCCACCTCTGGGCTTGCTGATCGGCGGCGTCGACTTTAAACAGTTCCATCTGGTATTACGTGAAGCTCAGGGCGCCGTCCCGGCGGTGGTAATGAACTACGGTTCATTCATTCAAACCGTATTCGATTTCGTGATTGTCGCCTTCGCCATCTTCCTGGCGATTAAATTGATGAACAAAATGCGCCGCAAGCAGGAAGAAGCACCGGCAGCGCCGCCAGCACCTACTGCAGAAGAGAAACTGCTGACGGAAATCCGTGACCTGCTGAGCCAGCAACAGCAGCCAAAACTGTAAAACAGCGTTTGGTTATGCCAATAAAAAGCCACCTGACGACGGTGGCTTTTTTAATGCCTTAAAACCAGAAGGCCAGTGGTAACTTATCGTTTGATAGTTTACCACTGGCCTCCCAGTTACCGCCTTTGTTGTGTTTTTCTTTACGCCGATAGCTGCCTTTGCCTTTCACATTCTTTTCTACTCTTTGACGGAATAGCGGATCATGCAGCAGCGCCTCAATGGCGTTATCTTGTATCTGACCTTTAGTGTGACGATATTTCGTCATGATAATGCTCCTGTAAAAGGTGTGGTGATAAAACGGGGCGATAATACTGCCGGCGGTATAAAAATTAAAGTGCCGTCAACAACCTTTTTTACCTTTTTCATCGCTGGCGCCCTGTTCTAAGGCTTCCAGAATAGAACAATAATTGCTGGTATGGGCAGTACCGCAGCAGGCATCACTCAGCCGCTTCAGCGATTCACGCATACGAGTCAGCTCCGCCAACTTGCTTTCCACTTCGCTCAGGCGCGCATCGACGATAGACTTCGACTCCTGACAGGTATGATGCTCAGGATCGACGCGGATCGACAGCAGCTCGGCGATCGTTTCCAGAGTAAATCCCAGTTGCTTAGCATAGCGAATGAAGCGCAGCCTCTGCAGATCCTGCTCGGTGTACAGCCGATAGCCACCTTCGGTGCGGACATTGTGATCCATCATGCCCTGCTTTTCATAGTAACGCACGGTATCCGGCGTCACTTCGGCGAGTTTGGCCAACTGACCTATCTTGAACATTACTTCTCCTCTCGGGTAAATTTGCCGTCCAATGCACGCTGATATTCACCATGTAAGAAATCCGTGCTCATCCCAGCCTGGCGCAACCGGTGCTCCAGCAGCGCCATGCGTTTGCTGAGTTCGACATAATCCGGATGCTCACCGTTAATCCCTTGCAGCAAGCGAGCAACGGTCAATGCCTCTTTGCGATCTTCCAGTACCGGTGGCAAGTAACCGGTATTCTTCAGCAGACGGTAACCGGCGCGCAGCTCAGCCGGCACTGCGCTGTCATCTTCCAGCGCCAACGGTTGGCCCTGTCCGGGCAGATTGTCGAACTCGCCTTTATCCTGGGCATCAAGGATATGGCGTTCCGCCCATTGATCGAGCAACCCCATGACAGACAACCTCGGTAAGCCTAATGATGAAGCCTTAGCATAGCGGATAGGGGCGGGGATCTTAAGCGCAGCGGGAGAATTACGCACATTCGGCTAGGTTTGGACGTAAAAAAACCGGGCAAGCCCGGTTTTTTTACGCGTCTACAGATTACTCTGCAGTTGCTACTTCTGCTTGAGACTCAGCACGATCAACCAGCTCGATGTATGCCATCGGCGCGTTGTCGCCTGCGCGGAAGCCACACTTCAGAATGCGAGTGTAACCACCGGCACGGCTCGCGAAACGCGGGCCCAGCTCGTTAAACAGTTTTGCCACGATCTCGTTATCACGAGTACGGGCGAATGCCAGACGACGATTAGCTACGCTGTCGGTCTTGGCAAGAGTAATCAGCGGCTCAACAACGCGACGCAGCTCTTTTGCTTTTGGCAGGGTCGTCTTGATGATCTCATGACGAACCAAAGAGCCGGCCATGTTACGGAACATAGCCTGGCGATGGCTGCTGTTACGGTTCAGTTGACGACCACTCTTACGATGGCGCATGACCTTATCCTTCTCAGTAAAACCTTAACCTGTGATCCGGTTACTCGTCAGCAATGCTTGCCGGCGGCCAGTTTTCCAGGCGCATGCCCAGAGACAGACCACGTGAGGCCAGCACGTCTTTAATCTCGGTAAGAGATTTTTTACCCAGGTTTGGCGTTTTCAGCAACTCAACCTCGGTACGCTGTACCAGATCACCGATGTAGTGGATAGCTTCTGCCTTGAGGCAGTTAGCAGAGCGGACAGTCAATTCCAGATCGTCAACAGGGCGCAGCAAGATCGGATCGAACTCTGGTTTCTCTTCTTTAACTTCCGGCTGACGTACATCACGCAGGTCAACGAAAGCTTCAAGTTGTTCAGCCAGAATGGTGGCCGCACGGCGGATCGCCTCTTCAGGATCGATCGTGCCATTGGTCTCCATCTCGATGACCAGCTTATCCAAGTCAGTACGCTGTTCTACACGCGCAGCTTCAACATTGTAGGCGATACGCTCTACAGGGCTGTAGCAGGCGTCAACCAACAGACGACCGATTGGGCGCTCATCTTCTTCCGAATGAATTCGGGCAGAAGCCGGCACATAACCGCGACCGCGCTGAACTTTGATACGCATGCTGATAGCCGCGTTCTCATCAGTCAGGTGGCAAATCACGTGCTGAGGCTTGACGATTTCGACATCACCATCATGGGTGATGTCGGCAGCGGTCACAGGGCCAATGCCAGATTTATTCAGGGTAAGAATAACTTCGTCTTTGCCTTGAACTCTCACCGCCAGCCCTTTCAGGTTGAGCAGGATCTCCAGGATATCTTCCTGTACGCCTTCTTTGGTGCTGTACTCATGCAGTACACCATCAATCTCAACCTCGGTCACCGCGCAACCCGGCATAGATGAAAGCAGAATACGGCGCAGTGCGTTGCCAAGAGTATGGCCAAAGCCACGCTCTAAAGGCTCAAGGGTCACCTTGGCGTGCGTCGAACTGACTTGCTCGATATCTACCAGGCGCGGTTTTAGAAACTCTGTCACAGAACCCTGCATTGTGTCCTCTCTTTGGTACTAAGCTTTACTTGGAGTAAAGCTCGACGATCAGGTGTTCGTTAATGTCCGCAGACAGATCGGTACGTTCAGGCATACGCTTGAACACGCCTTCCATCTTAGCAGCATCAACTTCCAGCCAAGTCGGCTTTTCACGCTGCTCAGCCAGCTCCAGAGAAGCTTTAACACGAGACTGCTTTTTAGCTTTCTCGCGGATGCTGACTACGTCATTCGGAGATACCTGATAAGAAGCGATGTTAACAACGTGACCGTTTACCATAACTGCTTTGTGGCTAACCAGCTGACGTGACTCTGCACGAGTAGCGCCGAAGCCCATACGGTAAACAACGTTGTCCAGACGACCTTCCAGCAGCTGCAACAGGTTTTCACCGGTGTTGCCCTTCAGGCGGGTTGCTTCTTTGTAATAGTTACGGAATTGACGCTCCAGAATGCCGTACATACGGCGAACTTTCTGCTTCTCACGCAACTGAACACCGTAATCAGACAGACGCGGTTTACGCGCACCGTGCTGACCAGGTGCTTGTTCAATTTTACACTTGGAATCGATCGCGCGAACGCCAGACTTAAGGAACAGGTCTGTGCCCTCACGACGGCTCAGCTTGAGCTTAGGACCCAAATATCTTGCCATTTTCTTTCTCCAACAATCCTAAAAGCTGCGTTACACGCGGCGCTTTTTCGGCGGACGACAACCGTTATGAGGGATCGGAGTCACATCAGTAATATTAGTGATGCGGAAACCAGCCGCGTTCAGAGCGCGGATAGTAGACTCACGACCAGGACCAGGTCCTTTAACCATAACTTCCAGGTTCTTGATACCGTATTCTTTTACTGCGTCAGCACAACGTTCTGCTGCAACCTGTGCTGCGAACGGAGTGGACTTACGAGAACCACGGAAACCGGAACCACCGGCTGTTGCCCAACCCAAAGCATTACCCTGACGATCAGTGATGGTAACGATGGTGTTGTTGAAAGAAGCATGGATATGAGCCACGCCGTCAGAGACTTGCTTTCTTACACGTTTACGTGTACGAACAGGTGCCTTTGCCATTATTCAATAACCCCGATTATTTCTTGATCGGCTTGCGCGGACCCTTACGGGTACGAGCGTTGGTCTTGGTGCGCTGACCGCGTACCGGCAGACCACGACGATGACGCAAACCACGATAGCAACCAAGGTCCATAAGACGCTTGATGCTCAGGGTAATTTCACGACGCAAATCACCCTCGACGGTGTATTTGGCAACTGCATCACGAAGCTTTTCGATTTGCTCTTCAGACAGCTCACTGATCTTAACATTTTCAGCAATACCCGTGGATGCACAGATAGCCTGTGAACGGGTTTTACCGATACCGAAGATCGACGTTAAGGCGATAACGGTATGTTTATGATCAGGAATGTTAATGCCTGCTATACGGGCCACTATGCACTCCTACTATTTTATACAGCAACACCATTCTGAAAAGCCCGTTTTCAGGATACTCAAATAGTGTTGCAGTGCGACATACAAAAGATTGGCTGGCTAATCTAGCCAGCTCAACCCAACTTTGCAAGAAAAATATGCGAGATAATCAGCCTTGACGCTGTTTATGCTTCGGCTCGGCGCTGCAAATCACACGAACGACACCGTTACGCTTAACGATTTTGCAGTTACGACATAATTTCTTGACGGAAGCACGAACTTTCATTTTTACTCTCCGTAACTTCTCAAACGAATCTGACTAGCGGTTATAGCCTTTCAGATTTGCTTTCTTCAATGCAGACTCGTACTGACTTGACATCATCAGAGTTTGCACTTGAGCCATAAAGTCCATGATGACGACAACCACGATCAGTAGCGAGGTACCACCAAAGTAGAATGGTACTTTCATTGCATCACGCATGAACTCCGGGATCAGGCAGATGAAAGTAATGTACATCGCGCCCACCAGGGTTAAACGCGTCATTACTTTATCGATATACTTCGCCGTTTGCTCTCCCGGACGAATTCCTGGTACGAAGGCACCGGACTTCTTCAGGTTATCTGCTGTCTCACGCGGGTTGAAGACCAACGCCGTGTAGAAGAAACAGAAGAAGATGATTGCAGACGCATAGAGTAACACATAAAGCGGTTGCCCTGGCTGCAAATACAGCGAAATCGTAGTCAGCCAGTTCCAACCGGTACCGCCCCCAAACCATGATGCAATCGTGGCCGGGAACAGAATAATGCTGGAAGCGAAAATCGCCGGGATAACACCCGCCATGTTCACTTTCAACGGTAAATGTGTACTCTGTGCTGCATAAACACGACGACCTTGTTGACGCTTCGCATAGTTAACGACGATACGACGTTGACCACGCTCGATGAAAACAACGAAGAAGGTTACTGCAAACACCAATACTGCAACCAACAGCAGCAGGAGGAAGTGCAGGTCGCCTTGCCGCGCTTGCTCGATAGTATGGGCCACTGCCGGCGGGAGCCCCGCTACAATACCCGCGAAGATAATGATCGAGATACCGTTACCGATACCGCGCTCAGTAATCTGCTCACCCAGCCACATCAGGAACATTGTCCCGGTTACCAGGCTCACAACCGCAGTAAAGTAGAATGCAAAGCCTGGGTTTAACACCAGGCCCTGCATACCAGGCATATTCGGCAGACCGGTAGCAATACCGATCGACTGAAATATGGCCAATACCAGCGTACCGTAACGGGTGTACTGGCTAATCTTGCGACGGCCAGCCTCCCCTTCTTTCTTGATTTCCGCCAACGCTGGATGAACCACCGTCAGCAACTGGATAATGATCGACGCCGAGATATACGGCATGATCCCCAGAGCAAAGATAGAAGCACGGCTGAGGGCACCACCAGAGAACATGTTAAACATTTCAATGATAGTGCCTCTCTGCTGCTCAAGCAATTTGGCAAGCACAGTGGCATCGATACCAGGAATCGGAATGAAAGAGCCGATACGGAAGACAATCAGCGCGCCGATTACAAACAAAAGTCTGCGCTTCAGCTCGCCGAGCCCGCCTTTAGCACTTTGAAAATCTAATCCTGGTTGCTTAGCCATCTGCTACTTATTCCTCAATTTTACCGCCAGCAGCCTCGATAGCAGCACGAGCGCCTTTGGTGACACGCAGACCACGCAGGGTTACCGGACGAGCGACTTCGCCAGAAAGTACAACTTTCGCGAATTCGATCTGGACACCAACTACGTTAGCGGCTTTCAGCGCGTTCAGGTCGATAACATCGCCTTCAACCAGAGCCAGTTCAGACAGACGAACTTCTGCCGTGATCATCGCTTTGCGTGAAGTGAAGCCGAATTTCGGCAGACGACGGTACAGAGGCATCTGACCACCTTCGAAACCACGACGTACGCCACCGCCAGAACGAGACTTCTGACCTTTGTGACCACGGCCGCCGGTTTTACCCAGGCCAGAACCAATACCACGACCTACACGCTTAGGCGCATGCTTGGCACCTTCAGCCGGAGACAGAGTATTTAAACGCATCTGTTACTCCTCAACTTTAACCATGTAGGAAACCAGGTTGACCATACCGCGAACAGCAGGAGTATCCTCGCGCTCTACGGTGTGACCAATACGACGCAGACCCAGACCGAGCAGAGTAGCTTTATGCTTCGGCAGACGGCCAATTGAGCTGCGAGTTTGTGTAACTTTAATAGTCTTAGCCATGGTCAATTACCCCAGAATGTCGGCAACGGATTTACCACGCTTAGCAGCGACCATTTCAGGAGACTTCATATTCGCCAGAGCGTCGATAGTTGCACGAACCACGTTGATCGGGTTGGTGGAACCATAAGCTTTAGCCAATACGTTGTGCACCCCAGCAACTTCGAGAACGGCGCGCATTGCACCACCCGCGATGATACCGGTACCTTCATGAGCAGGCTGCATGAACACGCGAGAACCCGTGTGAGCGCCCTTAACAGGGTGCTGCAGGGTGCCGCTGTTCAGCGCGACGTTCATCATGTTGCGACGGGCTTTTTCCATCGCTTTCTGGATCGCTGCTGGAACTTCGCGTGCTTTGCCGTAGCCAAAACCAACGCGACCGTTACCATCACCAACTACAGTCAGTGCGGTAAAGCTGAAAATACGGCCACCTTTTACGGTTTTAGATACGCGGTTTACCGCGATCAGCTTTTCCTGCAGTTCGCCAGCTTGTTTTTCGATGTGAGCCATCTTAAACCTCTTCCTTAGAACTGAAGGCCAGCTTCACGGGCAGCATCTGCCAGTGCCTGGACTCGACCATGATATTGGAAACCGGAACGGTCAAAGGATACTTTCGCAATCCCTTTTTCCAACGCGCGCTCAGCCAGAGCTTTACCTACGGCTGCTGCTGCGTCTTTGTTACCGGAATACTTCAGTTGCTCCGCGATAGCTTTTTCTAAAGTAGAAGCGGCTACCAGTACTTCAGAACCGTTTGGAGCAATCACCTGTGCGTAAATGTGACGCGGGGTACGATGTACCACCAGGCGGGTTGCACCCAGCTCTTGGAGCTTGCGGCGTGCGCGGGTCGCACGACGGATACGAGCAGATTTCTTATCCATAGTGTTACCTTACTTCTTCTTAGCCTCTTTGGTACGCACGACTTCGTCGGCGTAACGAACACCTTTGCCTTTGTAAGGCTCAGGACGACGGTAAGCACGCAGATCTGCTGCTACCTGGCCAATGACCTGCTTATCAGCGCCTTTCAGCACGATTTCAGTTTGGCTTGGGCATTCAGCAGTGATACCTGCCGGCAGCTGGTGATCGATAGGGTGAGAGAAGCCCAGGGCCAAATTCACCACGTTGCCTTTAACGGCAGCACGATAACCAACACCTACCAGTTGAAGCTTTTTGGTGAAGCCTTCGGTAACACCAACAACCATTGCGTTCAGCAGAGCGCGCGTGGTACCCGCTTGAGCCCATGCGTTAGCAAAACCTTCGCGCGGAGCGAAAGTCAGTGCGTTAGCTTCTTGCTTCACTTCAACGGCGTCGTGGATAGTACGAGTCAACTCGCCGTTTTTACCCTTAATCGAAATAACCTGACCGTTGAGTTTTACCTCTACGCCGGCAGGAATGACGACGGGTGCTTTTGCAACACGAGACATTCTTTCCTCCCGAATTAAGCTACGTAGCAGATAATCTCGCCACCAAGACCAGCCTGGCGAGCTGCACGATCGGTCATAACACCTTTAGAGGTAGAAACAACAGCGATACCCAAACCGGCCATAACTTTTGGCAGCTCATCTTTTTTCTTGTAGATGCGCAGACCTGGACGGCTGATACGTTGAATGCTTTCTACCACAGCTTTGCCCTGGAAGTACTTCAGTACCAGTTCCAGAACAGGCTTGGCGTCGCCTTCGATTTTGAAATCTTCAATAAAACCTTCTTCCTTCAGCACGTTGGCAATTGCCACTTTCAGCTTGGAGGAAGGCATGGTGACCGCAACTTTGTTCGCGGCTTGACCGTTACGGATACGGGTCAGCATATCCGCGATCGGATCTTGCATGCTCATCTGTCTTTACTCCCGTGATTCAATTGGTAATTACCAGCTAGCCTTTTTCAAGCCTGGTACTTCACCGCGCATAGCGGCTTCACGAAGCTTAATACGGCTCAACCCGAATTTGCCCACATAACCATGTGGACGGCCAGTTTGGCGGCAGCGTTTACGCTGACGAGACGGGCTGGAATCACGCGGCAGAGTTTGCAGCTTGAGAACGGCATTCCAACGATCTTCATCGGATGCGTTCACATCAGAGATAATAGCTTTCAGTTCAACGCGTTTTGCAAAGAACTTGTCAGCTAATTTCACGCGCTTGACTTCGCGTGCTTTCATTGATTGCTTAGCCATCAGTAACCCTGCCTTACTTGCGGAACGGGAAGTTAAAAGCAGCCAGCAGCGCGCGGCCTTCATCATCAGATTTCGCAGTAGTGGTAATGGTAATATCCAAACCACGAACGCGATCGACTTTGTCGTAGTCGATTTCTGGGAAGATGATTTGCTCACGCACGCCCATGCTGTAGTTGCCACGGCCATCGAATGACTTGGCGGACAGGCCACGGAAGTCACGGATACGTGGAACAGCAATGGAGATCAGGCGCTCAAAGAACTCCCACATGCGTTCGCCACGCAGAGTTACTTTACAGCCGATCGGATAGCCCTGACGGATTTTGAAGCCTGCAACAGATTTGCGGGCTTTGGTGATCAACGGTTTTTGACCGGAGATAGCTGTCAGGTCCGCTGCGGCGTTATCCAGCAGTTTCTTGTCAGCAATCGCTTCACCAACACCCATGTTCAGGGTGATCTTCTCGACCCGAGGGACTTGCATGACAGAGTTGTAATCAAACTGAGACATCAGTTGTTTGACTACCTCGTCTTTGTAGTAATCATGCAGTTTCGCCATCGTATTACTCCAAATTACTTGATAGTTTCGCTGTTAGATTTGAAGAAACGGACTTTTTTGCCGTCTTCGAATCTAAAGCCTACACGGTCAGCCTTGCCGGTAGCCGCGTTGAAGATAGCAATGTTAGAAACCTGAATTGCAGCTTCTTTTTCAACAATGCCGCCTGGTTGGTTCAGAGCCGGAACCGGCTTCTGGTGTTTCTTAACCAGGTTGATGCCTTCAACAATGACCTTGCCAGCAGACAGGACATTTTTTACTTTACCGCGCTTACCTTTGTCTTTCCCGGTAATCACGATAACTTCGTCATCACGACGGATCTTCGCTGCCATGTTCGCTCCTTAGAGTACTTCTGGTGCCAGAGAGATAATTTTCATGAACTTCTCATTACGCAGTTCACGAGTTACCGGCCCAAAAATACGCGTACCGATAGGCTGCTCGCTGTTATTGTTCAAAATAACGCATGCATTGCCATCGAAGCGAATGACAGAACCGTCCGGGCGACGTACACCCTTCTTGGTGCGCACCACTACCGCCTTCAGAACATCGCCTTTCTTCACCTTACCGCGAGGAATTGCTTCCTTGATGGTAATTTTGATGATGTCGCCGACGCCTGCGTAGCGACGGTGCGAGCCACCTAGAACCTTGATACACATTACGCGACGTGCACCGGAGTTGTCGGCGACGTTCAGCATAGTCTGTTCTTGGATCATTTTAGTGCTCCGCTAATGTCAACTACTACTTTAAAGACCCAAGTAAAAATTAGGCCGTTGAAAAGCCCCATAACCGAGGGCGCAGCATTATAACACCGCTTACTTGGTATGGGTAGAAAAAATAAACGGCTCATTTTCTGAGCCGTTTATTAAGTGAGAGCCAGCTACTCTATTACAGAATCGCTTTCTCTACAACGCGAACCAACGTCCAGGACTTAGTCTTGGACAGTGGGCGGCATTCGCGGATTTCCACCACGTCGCCGGTACCACATTCGTTGTTCTCGTCATGTACGTGCAGCTTGGTCGTACGTTTGATGAATTTCCCGTAGATCGGGTGCTTCACAGTACGTTCGATAGCAACAACGATGGATTTCTCCATTTTATCGCTAACAACACGACCCTGCAGGGTACGGATAACTTCAGTCATTTACACACCCGCCTTTTGAGTCAGTAAAGTCTTAACGCGTGCGACGTCACGACGCACTTGTTTCAACAGGTGAGTTTGTTGCAGCTGGCCACTGGCCGCCTGCATGCGCAAGTTGAATTGCTCACGCAGCAGGTTGAGCAGCTCGGCATTCAGCTCTTCAACGCTTTTTTCACGCAGCTCTTGTGCTTTCATTACATCACCGTCTTAGTTACAAAGGTGGTTTTGATCGGCAGTTTCGCTGCTGCCAGTTTGAATGCCTCGCGGGCAACCTCTTCTGGCACGCCGTCCATTTCGTACAGGACCTTACCAGGCTGGATCAGGGCAACCCAATACTCCACGTTACCCTTACCTTTACCCATACGCACTTCCAGCGGCTTCTCGGTGATCGGTTTGTCCGGGAATACACGGATCCAGATCTTGCCTTGACGCTTAACTGCACGAGTCATTGCACGACGAGCTGCTTCGATTTGACGAGCAGTCAGACGGCCACGGCCAACAGCTTTCAGACCGAAAGTGCCGAAGCTAACATCCGTACCTTGCGCCAGACCACGGTTGCGGCCCTTGTGCACCTTACGGAATTTTGTACGCTTTGGTTGTAACATCAGCGACTCTCCTTACTTGCGGCCTTTACGCTGCTGCTTTTTAGGTTGAGCAGCCGGTTCCGGTTGTTCAACTGCAGCCATACCACCCAGGATCTCACCTTTGAAGATCCATACCTTAACGCCGATTACACCATAAGTGGTGTGCGCTTCAGATGTGTTGTAGTCGATGTCCGCACGCAGAGTGTGCAATGGAACACGACCTTCGCGGTACCATTCGGTACGTGCGATTTCGGCGCCGCCAAGACGGCCGCTTACTTCAACTTTGATACCTTTAGCGCCAAGACGCATTGCGTTCTGTACTGCACGCTTCATAGCACGACGGAACATAACGCGACGTTCCAGCTGAGAAGTGATGCTGTCAGCAACCAATTTAGCGTCGAGTTCCGGTTTACGGACTTCGGCGATGTTGATCTGTGCAGGAACGCCAGCGATGTTCGCTACGACCTTGCGCAGTTTTTCGACGTCTTCACCTTTCTTGCCGATAACGATGCCTGGGCGAGCAGTGTGAATGGTCACACGGATGCTCTTCGCAGGACGCTCGATAACGATGCGAGAAACGGAAGCTTTCGACAGTTCCTTAGTCAGGAATTGACGAACTTTAAAGTCGCTGTCCAGGTTGTCAGCGAATTCTTTGGTATTCGCATACCAAGTAGAGTTCCAAGGTTTGACAATACCCAGGCGAATACCATTAGGATGTACTTTCTGACCCATTGCTAGTCTCCAGAGTCTCAGCGATCGGACACAACCACAGTAATGTGGCTGGTGCGCTTCAGGATGCGATCTGCACGACCTTTTGCACGCGGCATAATGCGCTTCATGCTTGGGCCTTCGTCTACGAAGATTTTCGTAACTTTCAGATCATCGATGTCAGCGCCATCGTTGTGTTCTGCGTTAGCAATGGCAGACTCCAGCACTTTCTTAACCAGACCAGCAGCTTTCTTGTTGGTGTAGGTCAGAGTTTCCAGAGCTTGCGACACTTTCTTACCGCGAATCAGGTCAGCAACAAGGCGAACCTTCTGAGCAGAAGAACGAGCGTGGCGATGTTTAGCGATAGTTTCCATCTCTTCCTCCTACCTTAGCGCTTTTTAGCTTTTTTATCAGCCGCATGGCCGCGATAAGTACGAGTCGGCGCGAATTCACCCAGTTTGTGACCGACCATTTCATCGGAAACGAACACTGGTACGTGCTGACGACCATTATGGACAGCGATGGTCAAACCGATCATGTTAGGAAAGATCGTTGAACGACGGGACCAAGTGCGCAAAGGCTTCTTGTCACCGCTTTCCACCGCTTTCTCTACCTTCTTCAGCAAGTGCAGGTCAATAAAAGGACCTTTCTTGAGAGAACGTGGCATGGCTTATCCTCTAATTATTTTTTGCTACGGCGACGTACGATGAACTTATCAGTACGCTTGTTGCTACGGGTCTTCTTACCTTTGGTCTGAACGCCCCACGGAGTTACCGGGTGCTTACCAAAGTTACGACCTTCACCACCACCGTGCGGGTGATCTACCGGGTTCATCGCCGTACCGCGAACGGTAGGACGAACACCACGCCAACGTGCAGCACCTGCTTTACCCAGAACGCGAAGCATGTGTTCAGCGTTACCGACTTCACCCAGGGTGGCGCGGCAATCAGCTGGAACTTTACGCATTTCGCCGGAGCGCAGACGCAGAGTTACGTAGGAACCATCACGAGCAACGATCTGAACGTAGGCGCCAGCGGAGCGAGCCATCTGGCCGCCTTTACCTGGTTTCATTTCTACGTTGTGAACCGTTGAACCAACTGGAATGTTGCGCATCGGCAGGGTGTTACCCGCTTTGATTGCAGCATCAACGCCAGATTGAATCTGGTCACCAGCTTTCAGGCCTTTCGGCGCCAGGATGTAACGGCGTTCGCCGTCTTTGTACAGAACCAGCGCGATGTTCGCGGAACGGTTCGGATCGTACTCCAGACGCTCAACCACAGCAGGGATACCGTCTTTGTTGCGCTTGAAGTCAACCAGACGATAATGTTGCTTGTGGCCACCACCGATATGACGGGTGGTGATACGGCCATTGTTGTTACGACCACCGCTTTTGCTCAGTTTTTCCAGCAGCGGGGCATAAGGTTTACCCTTGTGCAGCTCAGGGTTAACCACTTTAACAACGTGGCGACGACCCGGAGATGTAGGTTTACATTTAACAATTGCCATTGTTCTTACTCCTCCGACTTACTCTGCGCCGCCGATGAAGTCCAGATTCTGGCCTTCTTTCAGGGTGACGTAAGCTTTTTTCCAGTCGCTACGACGACCAACACGCTGACCGTGACGCTTCACTTTCCCTTTAACTACCAGGGTGTTCACGTCTTCGACTTCGACTTCAAACAGTTTCTGCACTGCAGCTTTGATTTCTGCTTTGGTCGCGTCTTTGGCAACTTTGAGAACGATGGTGTTGCTTTTTTCCATCGCAGCGGATGCTTTTTCAGATACGTGCGGTGCACGCAGCACTTTCAGCAAACGTTCTTCACGGATCATGCCAGCATCTCCTCAACTTGCTTCACAGCATCAGCAGTCATAACCACTTTGTCGAAGGCGATCAGGCTAACCGGATCGATACCTGCTACATCGCGCACGTCAACCTTGTACAGGTTGCGAGCTGCCAGGAACAGATTCTCATCCAGTTCACCGGTCACGATCAGCACGTCTTCCAGAGCCATATCTTTCAGTTTCTGTGCCAGCAGCTTAGTTTTAGGCGCTTCTACAGAGAACTTCTCGACAACGATCAGACGATCTTGACGTACCAGCTCGGACAGGATGCTTTTCAGCGCGCCGCGGTACATCTTTTTGTTTACTTTCTGACTGTGGTCCTGTGGCTTAGCAGCAAAGGTCACGCCGCCTGAACGCCAGATCGGGCTCTTTACAGAACCTGAACGCGCACGGCCGGTGCCTTTCTGACGCCATGGCTTTTTGCCGGAACCAGTTACTTCAGCACGGGTCTTCTGAGCACGGGTACCTTGACGGGCACCTGCTGCATAAGCAACAACAACCTGGTGTACCAGCGCTTCGTTGAAATCACGACCGAAGGTAGTTTCGGAAACAGTCAGCGCGCTTTGCGCGTCTTTCAATACTAATTCCATTGCTATCCCCTTACGCCTTCACAGCTGGTTTAACGATCAGGTTGCCACCGGTTGCGCCCGGTACAGCACCCTTAACCAGCAGCAGGTTGCGCTCAGCGTCAACACGTACTACGTCCAGGCTCTGAACGGTTACGCGCTCATCACCCAGGTGGCCAGCCATTTTCTTGCCTTTGAACACTTTGCCCGGAGTCTGGTTCTGACCGATAGAACCCGGAACGCGGTGAGACAAGGAGTTACCGTGGGTAGCGTCTTGGGTACGGAAGTTCCAGCGCTTAACAGTGCCAGCAAAACCTTTACCTTTAGAAGTACCGGTAACATCGACTTTTTTAACGTCAGCGAAGATTTCTACGCTAATTTCCTGACCTGCAGCGAACTCTTGACCTTCTTCAAGGCGGAATTCCCACAGACCACGGCCAGCTTCAACGCCAGCTTTAGCGAAATGGCCCGCTTCCGGTTTGGTTACACGGTTAGCTTTTTTGCTACCAGTGGTAACCTGAACGGCACGGTAACCGTCGGTGTCCAGGCTTTTAACCTGAGTCACGCGGTTCGCTTCAATTTCAATTACGGTTACTGGGATAGAAACGCCATCTTCAGTGAAGATACGGGTCATACCCACTTTTTTACCGACTAAACCAATCATTGTTTCAACCTCTCAATCGCTCAATGACCTGATTAACCCAGGCTGATCTGCACGTCTACACCGGCAGCCAGATCCAGACGCATCAGAGCATCAACGGTTTTCTCGGTTGGCTCAACGATGTCAACCAGACGCTTGTGAGTGCGAATCTCGTACTGATCACGCGCGTCTTTGTTGACGTGCGGAGAGATCAGAACGGTAAAGCGCTCTTTGCGAGTTGGCAGCGGGATCGGACCACGGACTTGCGCACCAGTGCGCTTTGCAGTCTCGACGATTTCCGCGGTTGATTGATCGATCAGACGATGATCAAACGCTTTCAGGCGGATACGGATTCTTTGGTTCTGCATGAGACCAGAGCTCCAATTATTTATAAACGTAAATAATTACTCCTCACACCCATTTCGATTGATGGGGGAGTGTAATCGTCAACATATAACCCCCATATCGGGAGTATTGTTCGAAGGGCAAAAAAGCCTGCCAATCGACTGATTCGCTAAAATCAGGCTTACCAAGATTAGGTAAGCCCGCGCATTATACGCAAAATGGCCCAGGAAGCAAGCCGCAGTTGGAAATATGCTCAGGAAATCGTCATTTTTGCGCGTTCAGCGGCAGTAGGCGGGTTAACACGGTGAACAGGGAATGCATTATGCTTGGGCGGGGATATTCTCCCCTGCCCCGCCGTGAAAACGGACGCCGGCAGGAGAGGCAATGGCGAATGGGCGAAAGGCTTATTCTTTGCGCTCCAAAATCTGGGCCTGGGCATAGTTTTGAATACCGAGGCGAGCGATGAGATCCAGCTCGGTCTCCAGCCAGTCGATATGCTCTTCTTCATCGGCCAGGATATCTATCATCAAATCGCGGCTGACGTAATCATGAATCGAGTCGGCATAGGCGATACCTTCGCGCAGGTTTTTGGCGCCCGCTAGCTCCAGAGCCAGATCGGAACGCAGCATCTCTTCAATGTCTTCGCCGATGTTCAGCTTGCCGAGATCTTGCAGGTTAGGGAGCCCTTCCAGGAACAGGATACGCTCGATGTAGCGATCGGCATGTTTCATTTCGTCGATCGACTCGTGGTATTCCTTGTCGTTGAGGCGCATTAAGCCCCAATTCTTGAACATACGGGCGTGCAGAAAATATTGATTGATGGCAACCAGCTCGTTGCCGAGCAGCTTGTTGAGATGAGCAATGATCTTTTTATCGCCTTTCATAGGTAACTCCTCCTGGCCAGTTCTAAAAGTGTAGAACCTGTAAGCCAAGAGTCAAAAATAACCTTACCCTTTGTTAGGCAACTTCATGCATTGGGATGATAGTTCCGCGTTCCTCCACCATAATCTGTCTTGCCTGACGAATGCACTTTCCACAGTCGGTACCAATCGGCACAAGTTCACGCAGCTGCTTCATGGTATGGGGATTGTGCTGACGCACCGCATTACGGATCGCTTTGTCAGTCACCGCATTACACAGACATACATACATAGAGAGACTCACTTCTTAACCAATGCATTGAGTCTAAATAGGAATGGTTTTTATTTCAATTAAGATTTAAACAAATTGTATAAAAAAAGGGCACCGAAGTGCCCTTTTTTGTGTCGAAAAATTATTCGCGATTAAGCGATAACTTTAGCAACAACACCAGCGCCTACAGTACGGCCGCCTTCACGGATTGCGAAACGCAGACCGTCGTCCATCGCGATTGGGTGAATCAGGGTGACAATCATGTTCACGTTGTCGCCTGGCATTACCATCTCTACGCCTTCTGGCAGTTCGATGGTACCGGTCACGTCAGTGGTACGGAAGTAGAACTGTGGACGGTAGCCTTTGAAGAATGGCGTGTGACGACCACCTTCATCTTTGCTCAGGATGTACACTTCAGATTCGAACTGGGTGTGTGGCTTGATAGAGCCTGGCTTAGCCAGTACCTGACCACGTTCGATGTCTTCGCGCTTGATACCACGCAGCAGAACACCTACGTTCTCACCCGCACGGCCTTCGTCCAGCAGTTTGCGGAACATTTCAACGCCAGTACAGGTAGACTTAACGGTGTCTTTGATACCAACGATTTCAACTTCTTCGCCAACTTTGATGATACCGCGCTCAACACGACCGGTAACAACGGTACCACGACCGGAGATGGAGAATACGTCTTCGATTGGCAGCAGGAACGGCTTGTCGATAGCACGCTCTGGCTCTGGGATGTAGCTGTCCAGGGCTTCGGCCAGTTCGATGATTTTCGCTTCCCACTCAGCTTCGCCTTCCAGCGCTTTCAGCGCGGAACCGCGGATTACTGGCAGGTCGTCGCCTGGGAAATCGTAAGCGGACAGCAGTTCGCGAACTTCCATTTCTACCAGTTCCAGCAGCTCTTCATCATCAACCATGTCGCATTTGTTCATGAATACGATGATGAAAGGAACGCCAACCTGACGACCCAGCAGGATGTGCTCACGGGTCTGAGGCATTGGGCCGTCAGTCGCAGCTACTACCAGGATCGCGCCGTCCATCTGAGCGGCACCGGTGATCATGTTTTTCACGTAGTCGGCGTGCCCTGGGCAGTCAACGTGCGCGTAGTGACGAGTCGGGGTGTCATACTCAACGTGAGAGGTGTTGATGGTGATACCACGAGCTTTTTCTTCTGGCGCGTTATCGATCTGGTCGAAAGCACGTGCAGAACCGCCGTAGGTTTTAGCCAGTACGGTAGTGATCGCTGCAGTCAGGGTAGTTTTACCGTGGTCAACGTGGCCGATAGTACCAACGTTAACGTGCGGTTTTGTACGTTCAAATTTTTCTTTAGACACGGCTATATTCCTTACTATAGCGCTCTCCCCTTCTGGAGAGAGCACGGGACTTTGGTTTTAACCCTGCGGCTTATTTGCCACGGGCTTCGATTACGGCCTGAGCGACGTTGTTCGGTGCATCATCATACTTCAGGAATTCCATGGTGTATGATGCGCGACCTTTAGTCAGAGAACGCAGCTGAGTTGCGTAGCCGAACATTTCGGACAACGGTACTTCAGCGTGGATCTTAACGCCAGTCACTTCAGATTCCTGACCGCGCAGCATGCCGCGACGACGGCTCAAGTCACCGATAACGTCACCGGTGTTCTCTTCTGGAGTCTCAACTTCAACCTTCATGATAGGCTCAAGCAGAACCGGTTTCGCTTTCTTAAAGCCTTCTTTAAAGGCGATAGACGCGGCCAGTTTAAACGCCAGTTCAGAGGAGTCAACGTCGTGGTAAGAACCGAAGTGCAGACGAATACCCATGTCTACTACCGGGTAACCAGCCAACGGACCAGACTTAAGCTGCTCCTGGATGCCTTTATCAACGGCAGGGATGTATTCGCCAGGAATTACACCACCTTTGATGTCGTTGACGAACTCGTAACCTTTCGGGTTAGAGCCCGGCTCCAGTGGGTACATGTCGATCACAACGTGACCATACTGACCGCGACCACCAGACTGCTTGGCGTGCTTACCTTCAACGTCGGTAATCTTCGCGCGAATCGCTTCGCGGTAAGCTACCTGAGGTTTGCCCACGTTAGCTTCAACGTTGAATTCACGCTTCATGCGGTCAACGATGATGTCGAGGTGCAGTTCACCCATACCGGCGATGATGGTCTGGTTAGACTCTTCGTCAGTCCATACGCGGAACGACGGGTCTTCTTTAGCCAGACGGCCCAGAGCCAGACCCATTTTTTCCTGGTCAGCTTTGGTTTTCGGTTCAACGGCGATAGAGATTACCGGCTCAGGGAATTCCATACGCTCCAGGATGATTGGAGAGTCTGGATCACACAGGGTGTCCCCGGTGGTCACGTCTTTCAGACCGATCGCAGCGGCGATATCGCCTGCGCGAACTTCTTTGATCTCTTCACGCTTGTTGGCGTGCATCTGAACGATACGGCCAAAACGCTCGCGCGCAGACTTAACGGAGTTCAGCACGGTGTCGCCGGAGTTAACAACGCCGGAGTACACGCGGAAGAAGGTCAAGTTACCTACGAACGGGTCGGTAGCGATTTTGAACGCCAGAGCAGAGAACGGCTCGTCATCACTTGCGTGACGCTCAGCCGGAGTGTCTTTACCGTCGTCCAGGATACCGTTGATCGCAGGAACGTCAGTTGGTGCCGGCAGGTATTCGATTACCGCATCCAGCATCGCCTGCACGCCCTTGTTCTTGAACGCAGAACCACAGGTAACCAGGATGATTTCGTTGTTCAGTACGCGCTGACGCAGAGCTGCTTTGATTTCTTCCTCGGTCAGATCTTCGCCGCCCAGGTATTTTTCCATCAGCTCTTCGGAAGCTTCCGCAGCGGACTCGATCAGGTTCTGGCGCCATTCTTCAGCCAGATCCATCATGTCAGCCGGGACGTCTTCGTATTCGAAGGTTACGCCTGCGTCTTCTTCGTTCCAGTTGATCGCCTTCATTTTCACCAGGTCGATAACGCCGGTGAATTTGTCTTCTGCGCCGATAGCCAGCTGCAGAGGAACAGGGTTAGCGCCCAGACGAGATTTGATCTGGCCAACAACTTTCAGGAAGTTAGCGCCCATACGGTCCATTTTGTTAACGAACGCGATACGTGGCACTTTGTATTTGTTAGCCTGACGCCATACGGTTTCAGACTGTGGCTGAACACCACCAACAGCACAGTAAACCATTACCGCGCCATCCAGCACACGCATGGAACGTTCTACTTCGATGGTGAAGTCAACGTGCCCTGGGGTGTCGATGATGTTTACGCGATGCGGTTCGAACTGCTTGGCCATACCAGACCAGAAAGCAGTAGTCGCTGCAGAAGTGATGGTAATACCACGCTCCTGCTCCTGTTCCATCCAGTCCATGGTGGCAGCGCCGTCATGAACTTCACCGATTTTGTGGTTTACACCGGTGTAGAACAGAATACGTTCGGTAGTGGTGGTTTTACCGGCGTCGATGTGAGCACTGATACCGATGTTGCGGTAGCGTGCAATGGGTGTTGTACGAGCCATTTGATTCCTCTATTCCTAGGGCGTTCAAGTTCAGTTAACCCAAGCGGGCCGATTTGACGCGCCCGCTTGGTTAGCATGACTACAGCCGGGTGATTACCAGCGGTAGTGGGCGAACGCCTTGTTGGCTTCGGCCATACGGTGAACGTCTTCACGCTTCTTAACAGCAGAACCTTTGTTCTCTGCTGCGTCAGACAGCTCGTTCGCCAGGCGCAGAGCCATGGATTTATCACCGCGTTTACGTGCAGCATCAACGATCCAACGCATTGCCAGAGCATTACGACGAACCGGGCGGACTTCAACTGGTACCTGATAAGTAGAACCGCCAACGCGACGCGACTTAACTTCTACAGTCGGGCGAACGTTGTCGAGAGCGACTTCGAAAGCTTCCAGGTGATCTTTACCAGAACGCTGAGCCAGGGTCTCCAGCGCGGTATAGACGATTGCTTCTGCAGTAGATTTTTTACCGTCTACCATCAGGATATTTACAAATTTGGCCAGCAGCTCAGATCCGAACTTAGGATCTGGCAGGATTTTACGTTGGCCGATTACGCGACGACGTGGCATGGAAATACTCCGTTGTTAATTCAGGATTGTCCAAAACTCTACGAGTTTATTTTGACATTAAAGTTAAAACGTTTGGCCTTACTTAACGGAGAACCATTAAGCCTTTGGCTTCTTCACGCCGTACTTGGAACGAGCTTGCTTACGGTCTTTAACACCGGAGCAGTCAAGTGCACCACGGACGGTGTGGTAACGCACACCTGGCAGGTCTTTTACACGACCGCCACGGATCAGGATTACGGAGTGTTCCTGCAGGTTGTGGCCTTCGCCACCGATGTAGGAAGTTACTTCGAAACCGTTGGTCAAACGCACACGGCAAACTTTACGCAGTGCGGAGTTTGGTTTTTTCGGGGTAGTGGTGTATACGCGGGTGCATACGCCACGTTTCTGCGGGCAGGCTTCCAGCGCTGGAACGTTGCTTTTAGCAGCCTTCACAGAGCGTGGTTTGCGAACCAGCTGGTTAATTGTTGCCATTAAAAAAGCTCCTGGTTTTTGCTTCGTACTAGCTTCGTAAACATGTGATAAATCCCCTCGTATGCACTATTGGCAAAGTACGAGGACGCAGAATTTTAGGGCTGACCAGTATGGGTGTCAAGAAATATACAACATCACTCTCATTACCAGGCCATTTGGCTGCGGTGTTGTTCGGTTAATTCAACGAAGTGATTATAGCCGACGACAGTGATTTTGTGCGAAAAGTGACCAATCAGTCCCCGGGCTTCCAGGTCGTCCTGCAGCGCGTAAAGGGATATGGGGGCGGCGAGCAGTAATTCAAGATGGGCGCTGCCGGCAAGGCCGGCAAGCACGCCGTCCTGCAGCAGCAGCAGCGCGTCCCCCTCCGCCGTCAGGCGCAGCAGGGCGGGTAAGTCACATTGGTTTGGCGAATGGCTCAGGGTATAGAGCATCAGAGGATCCTAAAACGTCATCACGGTGTCGTAGCCGGCCAGTTCGCGGCGCAGTTCGTCCGGCGCCAGCACCTCGGCATCCAGCACCCAATCGGTCACCTGACCCAGCCCGCGTTCCTGCAGCGAAGCCTGGCACAGATAACACCTCTCCACGTCATACAGCGGCAGCACGCCGAAGGTGGCGATGTAATTGCGCGCCAAAATCTTTTCCGGTTGCTGGCCCGGCAACAGCTGCAATACGCCATCGCCGACAAAAAACACCCCCAAGTCTTCACTGAGCGCCGACGTGGCGAGCAGCGCATCCAGCCCTTCCCTGCCACCGGCGCCGCCGTGCGGCCCGTGGGTGAAAACAAAAGCGACTCGTTTCATCATATCCTCAGAACTGCACCAGACGGTCGCAACTCAGCGACGCTTCAGCCAGGGAACCCAGCCCGCTCAGGGTAAAGCCGGGCTGCAGGTTGGCGCTTGCCAACCCCTGTTGCGCCGCCTCCTGCTCGTCGGTGACGCCACGGCGCAGCGCGGCAGCTACGCAGACGTTGAGCGCCACGCCGTGTTGCTGCGCCAACTGCGTCCAGCCGCGCACCAGGTCGAACTCGTCGCTGGCCGGCGCGGTCAGCTGGTTGGCGTTCAACACCCCTTCACGGTAGAAAAAGACGCTGGAAAGCCGGTGCCCTTTCGCCAACAAAGCCTGAGCGAACTGATAGGCGCTGCTGGCCTGCTGCGTGCCGTAAGCCGGGCCGGTGACCAACAGGCAATAATCAAGCATCAACGGTCGCTTCCCAACAGATCGCCGCTCTTGAACTGGCGGATGTACAGATACACGGTGTGTTTGGAGATATTCAGGCGATCCGCCACCTGGTTGATCGCATCCTTGATGTCGAAGATGCCTTTCTCATAGAGGTTGAGCACTACCTGGCGATTCTTGGCGTTATTGGACACCGAGCGGTCGGCGTTCACCTCTTCGATGGTGAACTCGAGCGTCTGCGCCACCAGATCGTCGACGGAAGACGCGAAATTCACCGACGACGGCACGTCCTGCGTGGCCGGCGGCATAAAGGTCTGCATGATCTGTGAGAACGGCACGTCGAGGTTCATGTTGATGCACAGCAAGCCGATCACCCGCTGCTCGCGATTGCGAATGGCGATGGTCACCGACTTCATCAACACGCCGCTCTTGGCGCGGGTAAAGTAGGCTTTCGACACGCTGCTGTCGTCGCCGGCCATGTCGTGCAGCATGCGCAGCGCCAGGTCGGTGATCGGCGAGCCGATTTTACGCCCGGTATGTTCACCGTTGGCGATGCGTACCGCTGAGCTGTTCAGGTCTTCCAGCGCGTGCAATACGATCTCGCAATGGCCGCCGATCAACATCGCCAGCCCGTCGACCACCGCTTCATAGGATTTCAGGATTTCATGATCCGTTTGAGTAAACGGACGTTCATTCAGCAAATCAAGTTCGCTGGCTTCGCTGGATAAAAGCGAATTCGACATCGAAGATACCACCCTCATAGATCGCCTGTGCCAGGGGGCGCAGCTAAAACCGCTCGGACCGGATCGCTGCCGTCGTCGGCACGCCGCAGCGCGGCCGGCTGAGAGCGGCATCGAACGGCACGATGACATCCGCGGGCGAGGCGGCCGGGAACAATTTTAGGTACACGCCCTAAGGGGCAGACGCATGACTGATAAGTCAGAATTATTAGTCTAGCAAAGCGGCCGGAGCAAAGTCCTTGCGTTTGCGCGTGGTATTGACGTTAAGCCCGATGCCCGGCAGGCGTCAAGCGTTCAATGGAGAGAGAGGCGGCGGCTGCCGAAATGAAAACCGCCGCGGAGAGCATCCGCGGCGGTGGCAAACAGAGCGACGATGTTATTTCGCTTTAGCGTCAGCTTTCGCATCAGCCGGTTTTTCGGCTTTAGCCTCGGCTTTCGGCGCCGCTTTCACGTCCAGCAGCTCAACGTCAAAGACCAGCGTGGAGTTAGCCGGGATGCCCGGAACGCCAGTTTTGCCGTAGGCCAATGCAGGTGGGATCACCAGCTTGATTTTGCCGCCTTTCTTGATGTGCTTCAGGCCTTCGGTCCAGCCTGGGATCACGCCGTCCAGACGGAACGACAGCGGCTCGCCGCGGGTGTAGGAATTATCGAACTCGGTACCGTCGGTCAGGGTACCTTTGTAGTTCACTACCACGGTATCGCTGTCTTTCGGAGCTTCACCCGCGCCCGGCTTCTCTACCTGGTACAGCAGGCCGGATTCGGTTTTCTTCACGCCTTTTTCTTTAGCGAAGCTATCGCGGTACTTGGCGCCTTTGGTTTCGTTGTCCTTGGCGTCCTGTTCCATCTTCGCCTGAGCAGAAGCCTTCACGCGCGCTTCGAAGCCCTGCAGGGTCTTCTCGATGTCGGCATCGTTCAGCTTGCTCTTGTTGGCGAACGCGTCCTGAACGCCGGCAATCAGCTGATCTTTGTCCAGCTTGATACCCAGCTTCTCTTGCTCTTTCAGAGAGTTGTCCATGTAACGGCCGAGAGAGGCGCCCAGTGCGTAGGCCGCTTGCTCGTCGTCGTTTTTGAACTTGCCGGTGCTCGGTGCTGCCGCCGCGTCCGCTGGTTTAGCGGCTTCTGCCGGTTTGGCGGCATCGGCTGCCATGACCTGGGTCGCATTCAGAGCAAAAGCCATGGTGGTTGCCAGAAGCGTGACTTTAAACAAAGATTTCATCCATTTCTCCAGTGTCTGAAGCAATGCCCCAAACAATCATTAGGTAAGATAACCGGGCTACTATAGCTGCCTGAAACAAAACAAAACAGTCGCACAGGTAACCAATCGAGTCAAAGTGTGACTCCCGCTTTGCCAAGAAGTTTCCCACCGTGTGCTACTCGCATGATAAATCAGATTTTTCTTGCAGAATATTCGGCGAGGTTAGCAAAAAACGGCGTATCGGGCGCGCAACTTTTCAGCACTTTACACTGCCGATCGCAACGTTGCGCGCCGTCTGGAGAAATAGCGCGAGCAAACCCGGCGCCAGCTGTTACCATAGCGCCGAATCAGGATTTTATCGCGTCAGAGGTAGCCCCATGCACAACGCCGACATTCAACGCCTGCTACAGCGGCTTGAAGAACTGGAGAGCCGTCAGGCTTTCCAAGAGCTCACCATCGAAGAGCTCAACCAGACCGTTACCCAGCATCAAATGGAAATGCTGAAGATGCGCGAACATTTGCGCATGTTGACCGACAAGCTGCGCTCGACCCAAACCTCAATGATCGCCTCGCAATCGGAAGAAACCCCTCCGCCGCACTATTGAGGGCCCGCCATGCGGTTATTTCAGGCGTGCCAGCCCTTCGACGGCACGCTCGAGATACCGGCGCGGGCACCCCAGGTTGATGCGGATAAAACCGCTCCCCTGCGGGCCGAAACCGCTGCCCATCGACGGTGCCAGCTTCGCCACCGCCACCAGCGCCTGCTGCAAGTCAGCATCGTTCAAACCCAGCGAGCGGCAATCCAGCCAGGCGAGATAAGTCCCTTCAGCCTGGGTCATTGCACACCAGGGCGCGGCGGCCGCCAGCGCCTGCTCAAACCAGCGCCGATTCTCCGCCAGGTAGTCGAGCAGCTCATCAAGCCAGGCTGCGCCCCGTTGATAGGCCGCGGTCGCCGCCGTCATCGACAGCGCGTTGAATACATCCAGCCCGTGGGCGTTCAGCCGATCGACAAACGCCTGCCGAAGCCGGGCGTTGGGGATCAGGAAATTCGAAATGCGCAGCGAGGAGAGGCCGAACGTTTTGCTGGCGGACGTCGCCGCAATCACCCGCTCGCGATATTCCTCGCCCAGATGCAACACCGACGTAAACGTCTCGCCGGGCAGCAGCAAATCGGCCCAAATTTCATCGGAGATCACCGTGACATCGTGGGCGTGACAGAGCGCCATAAGCCGCTCCAGTTCATCGCGGCGCCAGCAACGGCCGGTCGGATTGTGCGGGTTGCACAGCAACAACAGCGGCGGTTTACGCTGCGCCAGACAGGCGGCCAGCCGATCGAAATCGATCCGGTATCCCTGCGGGGTTTCCAGCAGCGGGTTTTCAATCACCTCTCTGCCGTTCATGGTGACTATCTTGGCGAACGAGCCATAGTACGGCCCCTGCACCACCACCCCGTCCCCCGGCTTGCTGAGCAGTTGGATCAGCATCGCCAACCCCGGTACTACCCCTTCAATCGACGTGAACCATTCGCGCCGCAGCGGCAAGCCGTGCCGCTTGGCAAACCAGTCGATCGCCGCCTGATAGTAAGCGTCGTCGCGTTCGCTGTAGCCAAAGACGCCGTGCTCCACCCGCTGATGCAGCGCCTGCTGCACCTCTGGCGGGCACGGAAAGTCGAAATCGGACACCCACATCGGCAACAGCTCACTGCCGTCCAGTTGCAGATAGCGGTCGATGAAGTCCCACTTCACGGAGCCGGTGTTGTGGCGATCGATGATGGCGTTGAAATGACTCGTCATGTCAGGCTTCCTTACGCTGCAAGTCGTGCTGAGGTTGGAGTTTGGCGATACCGAAGCCGGTGAACCCATAAATCAGGGCGAACACTACCGCGGCATAACATTGGATCGCCCACGGCAGCAGATCGAGCGTGCTGACCCCCAGCGTGGTCGCCATGTAAATACCGGCGGCCGTCCACGGGATCAGCGGTTCGATGACGGTGCCCGCATCTTCGACGGTGCGCGACAGATTTTTATTGTCCAGCCCCATGCGTCGATAGGCCCCTTTGAACAGCTCCGCCGGGATCAGCAGCGCCAGCTTGCCGTCGCTGGTCGCGCCGGTCACCAGGATAGTGGTGGCAACGGTGGCGGCGATCAGCTGGCCGGTGGTGTGCACCACGTTCAGCAGCCGGCTGATGATCACCGTCAGCGCGCCGGTCAGCGTCAGGGCACCGGCGAAGGAAAAGGCGCAGAACACCAGCAGGATCGTACTCATCATCGAGAACATGCCGCCGCGGTTCAGCAGGCGCGGCACATCGGCGACGATCCCCTCAACGTTGTGGCCCTGAGTGGCGAACATCGAAAGATTGAAACCGTCCATCAACGCATTCAGCCCCTGCTGCAGGCTAAAGCCTTGCAGCGCGACGCCGATGGCGATCGCCAACGCGCAGGCGGCCAGCATGACGGGGATCACCGGCCGTTTGGTCACCGCGCCCCATAGCACCAGCACCGGCGGCAGGATCAGCAGCAGATTGAAGTGGTACAGCCCTTCGAGCGCGCCGACGATTTCGGTCACTTTTTCCGGCGTTGCCACGCTGCCCACCGCGCCGGTGTGGCCGGCGATCAGGTACACCACGGCGGCCAGGATGAAGCTCGGCAGCGTCGTGTACATCAAATGCTGGATATGGCTGTAGAGATCGGTATCCGCGACGATAGCCGCGAAGTTCGTCGAATCGGACAACGGCGAAATTTTGTCGCCGAAGTAAGCGCCGGACACCACCGCCCCGGCAGCGGCGGCCAGCGGCACGTCCAGACCGGCGGCCACGCCCATCAGCGCCACGCCCACGGTGCCGGCCGCTCCCCACGAGGTACCGGTGCACACCGAGATCACGCTGGTGATGAAGAACGCGGCGATCAGAATGTATTGGGGGCTAATCAGCTTCAGCCCCCAATACACCATGTAAGGAATTGTGCCGCTGATCATCCAGGTGCCGATCAGGCCGCCCACGCAGATCAGAATCAGGATAACCGGCATCGCCTTCGCCAGCTTGGCCACGATGGCCTCGATGATGTCGTCCCAGCGGTAGCCTTGCCACCAGGCCAACGCGGCGGCGATGGCGGCGGAAACCAGCAGCAGCGGTTCAATACGCAGGCCAAACTGGCCATAGCCGATGATGAGCAGCAACAGCATGGCCACAATCGGCAGCGTCGCCAGCCCAAGGTTGAGCGTTTTCTTATTATCCATATACGGCTCCTGTTGAAGATGGGGTACTGCAACAGCGTAATGGCTTCGATAATCGGAGGATGTGAGCGCAGGCAACCAACCATGTAATCGGTTTCATGGGCTAACGTTGTGTGAGCCGTCTCTCATTCGCCGCGCTTGCTTTGCTCATGCGGATCGCCGTCGGCTACGGAGTCTCGCAGGATAAGCTCGGCCGAAAAGCGGTTGTTCTGCGGCGCGACGTCGCTGCCGCTGTGGATCTGCAGCGCCAGGCGCGCGGCGCGTCGGGCCATTTTCTCGATGGGGTAATGCACCGTGGTCAGCGAAGGGTGGAGATATTTCGCCAGGGCAATGTCGTCAAAGCCAACGATCGACAGCGCCTCGGGCAGCTGAATGTGCCGTTGGTGGCAGGTGCGCATCATGCCGGCGGCCATCACGTCGTTGAAGGTCACTGCGGCGGTGAAGCGTGGGTCGCTGGCCAGCACGCGCTCGGCCGCCAGTTCGCCCCCTCTCTCGTTGAAGGGTACGCTGATGATCCAGACCCCGGGCACCTCAATGCCGGCGGCGGCCATGGCCTTGCGGTAACCCGCTAACCGCTGCGCGCGGTCGTCAATCGGCAGATCCGCCGTCACGCAGGCGATTCTCCGATGCCCCTGGCGAATGAGCAGCTCGGTCGCCGCCTGCGCCGCATTGGCGTTGTCGAGCCAGATGCAACGGTTGGCGATGGCGGGCAGATAACGATTGATCAGCACCAGCGCAGGCGTGTGGGCGGCGTAGCGCAGCAGCTCCTCCTCCCCCATGCGCGTGACGTGCGCCACGATGGCTTCGCATCCCTGGTTGATGAGAAAGTCGAGGCCGCTTTTTTCCAATTCGGCCTGATGTCCGCCGCTGCACAACATCAAACGTACGCCGGCCTGGCGCGTGATGTCTTCCACGCCCCGCGCCAGGCGCGAGAAAAACGGATCGTCGAGGTTGCCGGTCAGCAATCCCAGCATATTGCCGCTTCTTTTCGCCAGCGCCAGCGCGGCGGCGTTACGGTGATAGTTAAACTCGCGCATCGCCTTCTCGACGCGTTCGCGGGTCACCGGTTCAACGTAGGCGGTATTATTGATCACCCGGCTGACGGTGGCCGTGGAAACGCCGGCGCGCCGCGCAACGTCTTTCATGGTGGCCATGGCATGTCCTGTTATACCGTTCGGCGCCCGTTGCGCCGCGCATAAAAAAGGGCAGCCGATGGCTGCCCTCTTGTCTCGTCACTGCGATCTGCTTAGTGGCAGCCGCAGCCGCCGTTACCGCAGCCGCCTTTACCGTGGTCGTGACCATGGTCGTGATCGTGGCCGTGGCCGTGACCGCCGCAGCAGCCTTCACCGTGTTCGTGGTGATGGTCGTGCTCGCCGTGTACGTGGCCGTGCGCCAGTTCTTCTTCGGTCGCTTCGCGGATCGCGACAACTTCCACATTGAAGTTCAGGTTTTGGCCGGCCAGCATGTGGTTGCCGTCAACCACCACGTGGTCGCCGTCAACTTCGGTGATTTCAACCGGTACCGGGCCCTGATCGGTGTCAGCCAGGAAACGCATGCCAACCTGCAGTTCGTCAACGCCCATGAAGACGTCTTTCGGTACGCGCTGCACCAGGTTTTCGTCGTAGTTGCCGTACGCGTCGTTCGCGCCGACGTGAACGTCAAAACGATCGCCAACGTCGTGGCCTTCGAGTGCTTTTTCCAGACCTGCGATCAGAGAACCATGCCCGTGCAGATAGTCCAGCGGTGCGCTCACCGGAGACTCATCAACCAAAACACCGTCTTCTGTACGTACTTGGTAAGCCAGGCTGACCACCAAGTCTTTTGCTACTTTCATGATATCTCCTACCGTTGGCTACTAGGACGCGCACCGTTATCGGGATGCGCGCCTTTTCCGGACAGATTGTAACGGAAATCTGCCTCGCTGTACCCTCCGGGATAAAAAAACGCTACTTCGGCTGGAAAATGCCGATCACCTGTTCTTGCGGGCGAACGTGTTTTTCCACCTGTTGTTCGGTCTGGCGCTGATGGTGACCGCACTTGACGCACTCCACCACCTCCACCTGATCCTCCCGCCATACCGCCAGCGTATCCATGGCGCTACAGCTCGGGCACACCGCCCCGGCGATAAATCTCTTACGTGTTGCAGACATCGTTATGCTCCCGCTTATTCGTATTCGTCCCAGCCGTCGAACTGGCGACTTTCTTTTTGCATTTCGCGATGGAACAGCTCTTCCAGCTCGCGCCGCGCCTCTTTCACGCGGGAAATTTGCGCCACATCGCCCTGATGCGGCGGCATCAGTTCACGCAGCATGCGCATATCCAGGCGGCGGAAATGCTGCTGGGCGCGGAAGGCCTGATGCGGGTGCATGCCCAACTCCATCAGCGCCTTGCGCCCCAGTTCCAGCGCGCTGGAGAAGGTCTCGCGGCTGAACTGCTTCACGCCAGCCTGCAGCAACTCATGCGCCTCCACGCGGCCGCGCGCCCGCGCAAGAATGCTCAGGTTTGGAAAGTGTTGCTGACACAGCCGCACGATCTCCATGGTGTCTTCCGGCTCATTGCAGGTGATCACGATCGACTTGGCCTTCTCGGCGCCCGCCGCGCGCAGCAGCTCAAGCTCGGTGGCGTCACCGTAATAAACCTGGTAACCGTAACGCCGCAGTACGCCGACGGCGCTGACGTCGCGCTCCAGTACGGTAATGCGCATTTTGTTGGCCATCAACAGGCGGCCGATCACCTGGCCGAAACGCCCGAAGCCAACGATGATCACCTGCGGATCGTCGTCCTCCACGTATGGCGTCTCCTCGTCTTCGCCTTTGGCGTTATAGCGGCGCGCCAAAATGCGGTCGATGGCCTGCATCAGCAGCGGCGTGGTCATCATCGACAGCGTCACCACCACCAACAGCAAAGAGAGTTGATCCGGCTGCAGCACCTTTTGCGCGCCCGCCGCCGAAAAGAGCACGAAGGCGAACTCGCCGCCCTGGCTGAGCACCCCGGCAAACTGCAGGCGCACCGAACTGCGCAGGCCGAACAGGCGCGACACACCATAGAGCACGCCGGATTTGACCGCCACCAGCGCCAGCACGCCGATCAACACCTCGGCCAGATGGGTGTAGAGCACGCCGATATTCAACACCATGCCCACCGAAATAAAGAACAGCCCCAGCAGCAGCCCTTTAAACGGCTCGATGGAAATTTCCAGCTCGTGGCGGTATTCGCTCTCCGCCAGCAGCACCCCGGCGATGAAGGTGCCGAGCGCCATCGACAGGCCGAGCGCTTCCATAAACAGCGCCGAGCCGAGCACCAGCAACAGCGCTGCGGCGGTGAAGATCTCGCGCACGCCGGAAGCGGCGATATAGCGGAACAGCGGCCGCAGCAGGAAACGGCCGCCGATCAGCATGCCGCCGAACGCCGCCACCTTGAGCGCGATCTTCGCCCAGTCGTCGCTGGTGCCGCCGGCGCCGGCCAGAATAGGGATCAGCGCCAGCGCCGGGATCACCGCCATATCCTGGAACAGCAGCACCGAGAAGCCGAGCTGCCCCCCTTCGTTGCGGTTCATGCCCTTCTCGCGCATCAGTTGCAGCGCCATGGCGGTGGAAGACATCGCCAGGCCGATACCGCCGATCACCGCCGCCTGCCAGGCGAAGTGCGTCAGGTACAGCAACGCGCCCAGCACCGCCGCGGTGATCAACACCTGGCCCGCGCCGGCGCCGAAGATCGAACGCCGCAGCTCCCACAGCTTGCTGGGGTTCAGTTCCAGGCCGATGATGAACATCAGGAACACCACGCCCAGCTCGGAGAAGTGCAGGATTTCGTCGACGTCGCGGATGAAGCCCAGTCCCCAAGGGCCGATGGCGATGCCGGCGATCAGATAGCCCAGCACCGCGCCGATCCCCAGGCGACGGGCGATCGGCACCGTCACCACCGCGGCGAACAGGAACAGTAAAATGGCGGTCAGTAAGGTCGATCCTTCCATCGTCACCGCCCTCCGTGAGGCAGCGGGTGGCTCAGCCACTCGCCGTAGGCGTCCGCATGGCTGCGCAGCACCTCCGGCTTTTGCCGCCGCGCCCAGTACACCACGAACGGCGTCAACCAGTGCATATGGCACATCCCGGCGGTCAGCTCGAACGGCCGCAGAATATCTTCCATCGGGTAGTGGTTATAACCGCCGGTGCGGTAGGCGCCTTCCGGTTCGCCGGTGGTGATCACCGAGCGCCAGTATTTGCCCGCCAGCGCATTGCCGCCCACGCCGCTGGCGAAGCCGCGCGACAGCACGCGATCCAACCACTCCTTCAGCAGCGCCGGGCAGCTGTAGGTGTACAGCGGGTGCTGAAACACGATGACCTGATGCTCACGCAGCAGCTGTTGTTCATGATGGATATCGATAAAAAAATCAGGGTAGTGCGCGTAGAGATCGTGCACGGTGACATGTTCCAACTGCTGCGCCGGTCGAAGCAAAACCCGGTTCGCCACCGAGTCATGGGATTCCGGATGGGCATACAGCAGCAAGACCTTGGGCGGCTGCGACATCATTCCCCTCCAAAGCGTCGTCAGGGTAGCGGTTTTCCGTTACCATGCATCGCAAAGACAAAAACAGCGCGCGGTACGCGTTCTGTTACCTTAATGATAATTTAACATACTCTGAACATACGGCGCTTTATGATTGTATTCTCCTCGCTACAAATCCGACGCGGCATCCGCGTCCTGCTGGACAACGCCACGGCGACGGTTAATCCAGGTCAGAAGGTCGGCCTGGTGGGCAAAAACGGCTGCGGCAAATCCACGCTGCTGTCGCTGTTGAAGGGCGAGATCGCGGCAGACGGCGGCAGCTTTACCTTCCCCGGCAACTGGGCGCTGGCCTGGGTCAACCAGGAGACGCCGGCGCTGGACGTGCCGGCCATTGAGTATGTTATCGACGGCGACCGCGAGTTTCGCCAACTCGAAGCCGAATTGCAGGCGGCCAACGACCGTAACGACGGCCACGCCATCGCGACCCTGCACGGCAAGCTGGACGCCATCGACGCCTGGACCATCCGCTCCCGCGCCGCCAGCCTGCTGCACGGCCTCGGCTTCTCCAACGAACAGCTGCAAAGCCCGGTGCGCGACTTTTCCGGCGGCTGGCGCATGCGCCTCAACCTGGCGCAGGCGCTGGTGTGCCGGTCGGACCTGCTGCTGCTCGACGAACCGACCAACCACCTGGATCTCGATGCGGTGATCTGGCTGGAGCGCTGGCTGAAAAGCTATCCCGGCACGCTGGTGCTGATCTCGCACGACCGCGACTTCCTCGATCCGATCGTCGACAAGATCCTGCATATCGAACAGCAGACGATGAATGAATACACCGGCAACTATTCGTCGTTTGAACGCCAGCGCGCCACCAAGCTGGCGCAGCAGCAGTCGCTGTATCAGCACCAGCAAGAGAAAGTGGCGCACCTGCAAAGCTATATCGACCGTTTCCGCGCGCAGGCCACCAAGGCCAAGCAGGCGCAGAGCCGCATCAAGATGCTGGAGCGCATGGAGCTGATCGCCCCGGCGCACGTCGACAATCCGTTCACCTTCAGCTTCCGTCCGCCGGAAAGCCTGCCGAACCCGCTGCTGCGCATGGACAAAGTCAGCGCCGGGTATGGCGATAAAGTGATCCTGAAGTCAATCAAGCTGAACCTGGTGCCCGGCTCGCGCATTGGCCTGCTCGGCCGCAACGGTGCCGGTAAATCGACGCTGATCAAACTGCTGGCCGGCCCCCTGGAACCGCTGAGCGGCGAGATAGGCCTGGCGAAAGGCATAAAGCTGGGTTACTTCGCCCAGCACCAGCTGGAATTCCTGCGTGCCGACGAATCGCCGCTGCAGCACCTGAGCCGCATCGCACCACGGGTGCTGGAGCAGCAGCTGCGCGACTATCTGGGCGGTTTCGGTTTCCAGGGCGACAAGGTCAGCGAAGTGACCGAACGTTTCTCCGGCGGCGAGAAGGCGCGGCTTGTGCTGGCGCTGATCGTCTGGCAGCGCCCTAACCTGCTGCTGCTCGATGAACCGACCAACCACCTGGATCTCGACATGCGTCAGGCGCTGACCGAGGCGCTGATCGATTTCGAAGGCGCGTTGGTGGTGGTCTCGCACGACCGTCACCTGCTGCGCTCCACCACCGACGATCTGTACCTGGTGCACGACGGCCAGGTCGAGCCTTTCGAGGGCGATCTCGACGACTACCAGCAGTGGCTTGTCGACCTGCAGCGCCAGGAAAGCCAGCAGGACGCACCGGAAAAAGAGAGCGGCGGCAACAGCGCGCAGGCGCGCAAGGATCAAAAACGCCGCGAGGCGGAGTTCCGTACGCAGACCCAGCCGCTGCGCAAGCAGATCGCCAAGCTGGAACAACAGATGGAAAAACTGGGCGCCGAACTGGCGGCGGTGGAGGCACAGCTGGCGGATTCCGCACTGTACGACATCAGCCGCAAGGCCGAGTTGACCGACTGCCTGCAAAAGCAAAGCCAGGCCAAATCCGTGCTGGAAGAGACGGAAATGACCTGGCTGGATGCGCAGGAACAGCTGGAACAGTTAACGCAGGCGTTCGAAGCCTAAGCTTCAGGCCTTGTAAAAAGGCCTATCCCCCAGAATGGTCGCGCGGTGCATGATGCGCCGCTGCGGCAGATAATCCGCGTTCGCGTAGTGCTGCGTCACGCGGTTATCCCAGATCGCCACGTCATTTTCCTGCCAGCGCCAGCGCACCTGAAACTCCGGTTTGGTGATGTGAGCAAACAGGAAATTCAGTAAAGCGTCGCTCTCTTTCGGCGCCAAATCGACGATCCGCGTAGTAAACCCTTCATTGACGAACAGCGCCTGCCGGCCGCTGACCGGGTGAGTACGCACCACCGGATGCAACAGCGGCGGATTTTTCTGCACCGCCAGCTGCCAGCGCTGATGCTCCTCTTCACTGCCGCGATGCTTGTGTTCCGGGAACGACTTGGTGAAGTCATGCTCCGCGCGCAGCCCCGCCAACAGCGTTCTGAACGGCGCCGACAGCGCCTCGTAGGCCGCGATGCCGCTGGCCCACAGCGTGTCGCCGCCGGTGGAAGGCAGCGTCTTGGCCGCCAGGATCGCCCCCAGCGGCGGGTTCTCGATAAAGGTCACGTCGGTGTGCCAGTTATCGTTGTCCGGCGGGTTGTCGTCGTGGGTATCGAGCACGATGATCTCTTCCACGTCGGTGGCGTGCGGATAGACCGGATGGATATGCAGATCGCCGAAGCGGCCGGCCAGATCGCGCTGCTGCAGCGGCGTGATCGGCTGATTGCGGAAGAACAGCACCTGATGCTTCAGCAAGGCATGATAAAGCTGTTCAAACTGCCCGTCGCCCAGCGGTCGGGCCAACTCGACGTTTTCCACCAGCGCCCCGATGTAAGGCCCCAGCGGGGTGATATTCAGACGTTCGTTCATTGCTGTACTCCATGCCACGGGGTCAATCGGCGCTGCAGGGCACGCAGCCCCAGCTCCAGCCCAAATGCAATCACCGCAATCACGCCGATGCCGGCCAACACCACGTCGGTCGCCAGAAACTCACCGGCGGATTGCACCATAAATCCCAGGCCGCGCGTGGCGGCGATCAGTTCAGCGGCCACCAGCGTCGACCAGCCGACGCCCAGCCCGATGCGGATGCCGGTCAGGATCTCCGGCAGCGCGCTCGGCAGCACCACGAAACGCAGCACCTGCCAACGCGTGGCGCCCAACGCGCGGGCGGCACGCACCCGCACCTGGGCCACGCTGCGCACGCCGGCCACGGCAGACAGCGTCACCGGCGCGAAGATCGCCAGATAAATCAGCAAGATCTTTGAGGTTTCACCGATGCCGAACCAAATCACCATCAGCGGCAGATAGGCCAGCGGCGGCACCGGGCGATAGATCTCAATCAGCGGATCGAGGATGCCGCGCACCGTGTCGTTCAGCCCCATGGCGATGCCCACCGGGATGCCGACGATCACCGCCGCCAACAGCGCTACCAGAATGCGTCCCAGGCTGGCCGCCAGATGTTGCCACAGCGTGGCGTCCATAAAACCCTGCGGGCTGGCGATGGCGATCAGCTGGTGCAGCACCTGCTGCGGCGCCGGCAAAAACAGCGGGCTGATCAGCTGCAGCGCCGTCACGCCCCACCAGACGATCAACACCGTCAACAGCGTGGCGCTGCTCAGCCAAACATTGCGCGGCACGCTGAAACGGCGCGCCGCTTTGCCCTGCGGCTGCGCCGCGGCCTTCAGAGTGGAATGCAGGCTCATAGCAAGGCCTCGCGCTGTTGGAAAACTTTGCCCAGCACGTATTCGCGCTGCGCGATAAATTCAGGATCTGACTTGATGGCGCGGCAGGCTTCGCCGTCGGCATAGCGTTGGCCGAAGTTCAGCGACAGCCGCTCCACCACTTGCCCTGGCCCCGGCGACAGCAGCAGCAGTTCGCTGGCGAGGAACACCGCCTCTTCGATATCGTGGGTGATCAGCAGCACCTGTTTGCCGGTCTCACGCCAAATGGTCAGCAACAGCTCCTGCATTTGCTCGCGGGTGAACGCGTCCAGGGCGCCGAACGGCTCGTCCAACAACAACAGCCGTGGATCGGCGGCCAGAGCGCGGGCGATGCCGACGCGTTGGCGCATGCCGCCGGAAAGCTGCCAGATAAAGTGCTGTTCATACCCCGCCAGCCCCACGCGCTGCAGCATCTGCTCCGCCACCTGGCGGCGCTGCGCCTTGCCGACGCCGGCCAGCTGCAGGCCGAACTCGACGTTGTCCACCACGTTGCGCCACGGCAGTAAGCCCTCATGCTGGAACACCACGCCCCGTTCGGCGCTCGGGCCGTGAACGGGCGTTCCATCCAGCGTGATGCTGCCAGCTGAAGGCTCGATAAACCCGGCGATCAAATTCAGCAGCGTGGTCTTGCCGCAGCCCGACGGGCCGAGCACCACCACCAGTTGCCCGGTGGCGATCTGGAACGACACGTCACGCAGCGCGGGCCGCCCCTGATACTCTGCTGAAAGATGATTGACGTTTAGCATCCTGCTTCCTTACGACTGCGGCGCAGCCTGCACCTGTTTCACAAAGCGGTCGGTCACGTAAGCGCTGTAGTCGCTGTCGACCTGCGGGATCTTGCCCTGCTGCTTGAGGAATTCGGCGGTATCGCGGATCGCCTTGTCCACCGGCTGGCCGAGTTGGGCAACCTGATCCGCCACCGGCAGATAACGGTTTCCCTTCACCAGCTCAGGCACCTGCGCTTCCGGCACGCCGCTCAGGCGCGCCAGCGTGCTGAGATGGCTTGGATCTTTCAGCCACTGTTCCGGCGCCGCCAGGTAGGCCTTTTGCGCCTGCAGGGCGCTGGCGGCAAAGGCGGTCACCACGTCGGGATGTTTCTCGGCAAAGTCTTTGCGCACCACCCACACGTCCAGCGTCGGCGAACCCCATTCGCCCACCTGCGCGGAGTCGGTCAACACCTTGCCCTGTTTGGCCAGTTCGTTGACCACCGGCGCCCAGACGTAAGCACCGTCGATGTCGCCGCGCTGCCAGGCGGCGGCGATGGCCGGCGGCTGCAAATTGAGGATCTTCACCTGCTCAGGCTTAATGCCCCAATGCTTGAGCGAGGCCAGCAGGCTGTAATGGGTGGTGGAGATAAACGGCACCGCAATGCGCTTGCCGATCAGATCCTGCGGGCTTTTGATGTCATTCTTCACCACCAGCGCTTCGGAGCTGCCGAGCTGCGAGGCGATGAGGAACACTTCGATGGGGAGTTTCTGACTGGCGGCCACCGCCAGTGGGCTGGAGCCGATATTGCCGATCTGCACATCGCCGGAGGCCAGCGCACGCAGCACGCTGGAGCCGCTGTCGAACTTACGCCAGTCGACGGTCGCGCCGGACCGTTTGGCGAAGCTGTTTTCCGCCTGCGCCACCTTGGCCGGTTCTGCCGACGTCTGGTACGCCACGGTCACGTCCACCGCGTAGGCGCTGGCTGCGCTGAGCGACAGCGCCAACAGCGCCGCGTTGCGTAAGGAAAAGAGTTTGCCCGCCATGTTCCGCTCCGTTGATAAAAATCTGTTCAGTTGCTGACAGTTTTATCTGAGCGATGACGGGCGATAAAAGAATAAAAAAGTCTTCTTTATTACCTTGAGTAATATAAACGCAGATTACAGCGCGATCTTTCCGCGCAGGAACACATGAGCATAACCGCCGAGCAGCGTGCGATCCCCTTGCAGTTCGCAGAACAGCTCGCCGCCGCGCGCTGAGATCTGCCGCGCATGCAGCCGATGGCGGCCGAGACGCGCCGTCCAGTAAGGCATCAGCGTGCAGTGCGCGGAGCCGGTGACCGGATCTTCACCGCCGTCGAGCGTGAAATAGCGCGACACGAAGTCCACGGTATCACCCGGCGCGGTAACGATCACCGCACGCTCCGCCAACGCGATCAGCGCCGGAATGTCCGGCCGCAGCGCGCGCACCTGCGCCTCGCTTTCCAGCACCACCATCAGCGCTTTCGCCTGCCACACCTCCTGTGGCTGCACACCCAGCAGCGCCGCGAGGCCCGCCGGTTCAGCCACCTTCTGCGGCGGCCGCGCGGGGAAGTCGAGCACCAGCCGTTCCCCGTCCTGCGCATCGCGCTTGACGAACAGCTCGCCGCCGGCCGATCTGAAACGAATATCCTGCAGCGCCGGATTGATCGCGCTGAACATCACATGCGCCGCCGCCAGCGTGCCGTGGCCGCAAAGATCGACCTCGCGTTCCGGGGTAAACCAGCGGATGGCGGTCATGTCGCCGTCATCCCAGACAAAGCTAGTTTCCGGCAGGCCGATCTCGTTGGCGATCGCCTGCAGCCGCGCCGCCGGCAGCGGCTGCGTCAGCAGGCACACTCCGGCCGGGTTGCCGCGCAGCCCTTCACCGGTAAAGGCGACCACGTGATAATAATTTTCCGCCATCGTTCGCTCCTTAATGCCAGATCAGTAACACACAGGCTGCGGTCAACAACCCCATGGAAACGTTGAAGATAACCCAGGCCTTTTTGCTGCGCAGCAGGCGGCCGATCACGGTGCCGAACGCCAGCCAGATAATGCCGGCGACGATGTTGACCACCAAAATGCCCAGCGCGATCGCCGCAATGGACCCGTTGTACTTATCGCCTGCCAGGCTGAAGCTGGCCACCGCCCCCAGCGCCATCAGCCAGGCTTTCGGATTGAGGAACTGCAGCAGCCAGCCCTGATACAGCCGCACCGGCTGCGGCGGCGCCACGTCGGTTTCCAGTTTTTCATAGGCGGCGGTGGCGACTTTCCACGCCAGCCACAGCAGGTACAAACTGCCGAGGATTTTCAGGATCAGGTGCAGCGACGGGTAGACCAGGATCAGGCTGCCGACGCCGAAGGCCACCAGCAGCAAAATGCTTTGCATGCCGAGCATGATACCGATCATCAGCCACAGCGATCGCATAAAGCCGAAGTTGGCGCCAGAGGTGGTCAACAGCAGGTTATTGGGGCCAGGCGTGATGGCGGCGACCCACAGGAAGCCCAGCATCGAAAGGAATAAACTCGGTTCCATGGCACGGGTGCTCCTCACCCAAGGCGCTTTTTTGCAGTATCATTGTTAATTCTTGGTATTGAAGCTAACAGTGCGCTAGGGATCTCACAATAGCCGCCCACAACATTTTTACTCAGCCTATGCCTAACACCTTTCGCCCTCTGACCGGGGCCAGTAACCCGCACCTGCAAACGCTGTTGCCGCGGTTGGTGCGCCGCCGCGTGTTATTGAAACCGCATTGGCAACGGCTGGAATTGCCCGACGGCGATTTCGTCGATCTCGCCTGGAGCGAAGATCCGGCGCAGGCGCGCGACAAACCGCGTGCGGTGCTGTTCCACGGCCTGGAAGGCAGCTTCTACAGCCCCTACGCGCATGGCCTGCTCAACGCCTGGCGTGAGCGTGGCTGGCTCGGCGTGGTGATGCACTTTCGCGGCTGCAGCGGCGTGCCCAACCGCAAGCAGCGCATCTACCACTCCGGTGAAACCGAAGATGCGCGCTTCTTCCTGCGCTGGCTACGTGACCGCTACGGCGAGGTGCCGACCGCGGCGGTAGGCGTTTCGCTCGGCGGCAACATGCTGGCCTGCTATCTGGCGCAGCAAGGCGCCGACAGCTTGCTGCAGGCGGCGGTGGTGGTCTCGGCGCCGCTGATGCTGGAGCCTTGCGCCTACCGCATGGAGCAAGGCTTCTCCCGCGTTTATCAGCGCTACCTGCTGGGGCAGCTGAAACAAAACGCCACCCGTAAGCTGTTGCACTACCCGGACACTCTGCCGCTCAAGCTGTCACAGCTGAACGGCTTGCGACGCATCCGCGAATTCGACGACGCCATCACCTCACGCATTCACGGCTTCAGCGACGCTATCGACTATTATCGCCGCTGCAGCGCCCTGCCGCTGTTGCCGGCTGTCCAGACGCCGCTGCTGATCATCCATGCGAAGGACGATCCCTTCATGACCCATGAGGTGATCCCCGACGTCACCGGCCTGCCGCGCAATATTGAATATCAGTTGACCGAGTTCGGCGGCCACGTCGGCTTTGTCGGCGGCACGCTGAAAAAACCGCACATGTGGCTGGAGCATCGCATTCCGGCCTGGCTTTCCCCTTATCTGGACATCCCGACGTGATCATTCCCTGGCAAGAACTGGCAACCGACACCCTGAACAGCCTGATCGAATCCTTTGTGCTGCGCGAAGGCACCGATTACGGCGAGCACGAACGCTCGCTGGAACAGAAGGTGGAGGACGTGCGCCGCCAGCTGAAAAACGGCGAAGTGGTGCTGGTGTGGTCGGAACTGCACGAGAGCGTCAACATCATGCCGCGCGGCCAGTTCCGCGCCGGGCAGGAAGAAATTTAGTGGCGATCGGTTCTATGACTGACGGAAAAAATCAGGTAACAATGGGGCATTGCAAACCAGCGCGCGCCATTTTTTCCTGACATAGAGAGCGTCAACAAGAGCCACAATAATCCCCTGACGCCGGCGCATTCAACACGGAGTGACAACCACCATGTCTGCCAAACATCCCGTTATCGCGGTGACCGGTTCCAGCGGCGCCGGTACCACCACCACCAGCGTGGCGTTCCGCAAAATATTCCAACAGCTCAACATTCGCGCCGCCGAGTTGGAGGGTGACAGCTTCCACCGCTACACCCGGCCGGAAATGGACGCGGCGATCCGCAAGGCGCGCGATCTGGGCAGACACATCAGCTATTTCGGCCCCGAGGCCAACGACTTCGGCCTGCTGCAGCAGAGCTTTATCGACTACGGCAAGAACGGCACCGGCCGTTCGCGCAAGTATCTGCACACCTACGACGAAGCGGTGCCCTACAATCAGGTGCCGGGTACCTTCACCCCGTGGGAACCGCTGCCGGCGCCGACCGACGTGCTGTTTTACGAGGGGTTGCACGGCGGCGTGGTCACCGAGCACCACGACGTGGCAAACCACGTCGATCTGCTGGTCGGCGTGGTACCGATCGTCAACCTGGAGTGGATCCAGAAACTGATCCGCGATACCGGCGAGCGCGGTCACTCTCGCGAAGCGGTGATGGACTCGGTGGTGCGTTCGATGGAAGATTACATCAACTACATCACGCCGCAGTTCTCGCGCACCCACATCAACTTCCAGCGCGTGCCGACGGTGGACACCTCCAACCCGTTCGCCGCCAAGGCGATTCCCTCACTGGACGAAAGCTTCGTCGTGATCCACTTTCGCGGGCTGGATCAAATTGACTTCCCCTATTTGCTGGCGATGCTGCAGGGCTCGTTTATCTCGCACATCAATACGTTAGTGGTGCCGGGTGGCAAGATGGGGCTGGCGATGGAACTGATCATGGCGCCGCTGGTGCAGCGGCTGCTGGAAGGCAAGAAGATCGAATAAACGCGTTGAGCGCGGCGCCGGGCCGCGCTCCGTCTCGATTACGCCGGGTGGCGGATCTCGAAACTGTGGGTCACCGTGGCGGCCTTGTTAAGCATCAACGCCACCGAGCAGTATTTCTCCGCCGACAGGTTCACCGCACGCTCGACGATCTTGTCGGTCAGGTCCTGGCCGGTAACGATGAAATGCAGGTTGATATGGGTGAACAACCGCGGGGCTTCTTCACGGCGCTCGGAGGTCAGCTTCACCTCACAGTCGCGCACGTCGTTGCGCCCTTTTTGCAGGATGGACACCACGTCGATCGCGCTGCAGCCGCCCACCGACATCAGCACCATCTCCATCGGGCTGGGCGCTTTATCGCCGGCGTTGCCATCCATCAGCACCTGGTGGCCGGAGGCCGATTCACCCAAAAACGTTAACCCTTCCACCCATTTAACTCTTGCCTGCATTCTGGTCACTCCGGTTAATTTCTTAAAATCAGGGTACGCTTTCGCATAGAAACAGGCAACGTAACCTGATGCTAATCATGCTGAAGCGAGACAACACGAGACACCCGCCTTACTCTGTGCTACAAACAGAGCCGCAATAAATCTTTCCGGGACACTGAATTTCAGGGAAACGCCCAGAGAAAGGCTCCTTTACCGGTATGTTAACAGAATGTAGCTTGCAGCGCTTACGGCAAGTTAATATGCTAGAGCGACAGCGTATTTTTATGACACGCCTCAAAACTTGCCGGTAGCCCTCGCTCATGACTGCGGCTACAGGCGGGTTTTACAGGGAACTCTGACCCCTGTGACACAAGGCAGCGATAACAACAGAGGATAACAGCGAATGGTTCTCGGCAAACCGCAAACAGACCCTACTCTCGAATGGTTCCTGTCTCATTGCCATATCCACAAATATCCATCGAAGAGTACGCTGATTCACCAAGGTGAAAAGGCCGAAACGCTTTACTACATCGTGAAAGGCTCCGTCGCGGTGCTGATCAAGGATGAAGAAGGTAAAGAGATGATCCTGTCCTACCTCAACCAGGGGGATTTCATCGGCGAGCTCGGATTGTTCGAAGAAGGCCAGGAGCGCAGCGCCTGGGTTCGCGCGAAAACCGCCTGTGAAGTGGCCGAAATTTCCTACAAGAAATTCCGTCAGCTGATCCAGGTGAACCCGGACATCCTGATGCGTCTGTCCGCCCAAATGGCAAGCCGCCTGCAGGTCACTTCCGAAAAAGTGGGCAACCTCGCCTTCCTGGACGTGACCGGCCGCATCGCGCAAACCCTGCTGAATCTGGCGAAGCAACCCGACGCCATGACTCACCCGGACGGCATGCAGATCAAGATCACCCGTCAGGAGATCGGCCAGATCGTCGGCTGCTCGCGTGAAACCGTTGGCCGTATTCTGAAAATGCTGGAAGATCAAAACCTGATTTCCGCCCACGGCAAAACCATTGTCGTCTACGGCACCCGTTAATCCCTGAAGAAACGGCGCAATCTGCGCCGTTTTTTTGTCTGCTTTCTGCCATGTGGCGCCGCCTGATCTACCACCCGGAAATCAACTACGCACTGCGACAAACGCTGGTGTTGTGCCTGCCGGTGCTGTTCGGCCTGCTGATAGGCCAGCTACAGCTCGGCCTGATGTTCTCTCTGGTGCCCGCCTGCTGCAATATCGCCGGTCTGGACACACCGCATAAGCGCTTCTTTAAACGTCTGATCGTCGGCGGTTCGCTGTTCGCCTTCAGCAGCGTGCTGCTGCAACAGGCCATGTTGTGGCACGTGCCGCTGCCGGCGCTGATGCTGGGCCTGGCACTGCTGCTCGGCGTCACCGGTGAAATCAGCCCGCTGCACGCCCGGCTGTTGCCGGCGGCGCTGGTGGCCGCCATCTTCGCCCTCAGCACGGCCGGTACGGTGCCTCTCTGGCAGGCGCCGCTGCTGTACGCCATCGGCACCGCCTGGTACGGCTTATTCACTTGGTTCTGGTTCAAGCTGTGGAAAGAGCAGCCGATGCGCGAGACGCTCAGCCAGCTCTACCTGGAACTGGCGGACTATTTCGAAGCCAAATACTCGCTGCTGACCCAGCATATTGATCCGCAAACCGCGCTGCCGCCGCTGCTGGTGCGCCAGCAAAAGGTGATGGATCTGATCAGCCTTTTGTACCAACAGCTTAATTTCCTGCCGCACGCCAACAACCTCGAGCAAAAGCGCCTGCAGCGCGCCTTTCAGGTGGCGATGGATCTGCAGGAGCACATCACCGTCAGCCTGCATCTGCCGGAAGAGGTGCAAAAGCTGGTGGAGCAGAGCCAGGCCGAAGCGATCATTCGCCGCAATGCTCAGGTGATCGCCGGCCGGCTGCGCGTGGTGGCGCACGATATTCTCTACCATCAACATTCGAAGCGCTTCTCCATGACCCACGAGCTGGCGGCGCTGGAAAAAATGGCGGCGCAGCATCCCGATAACCCGGTCGGCCAGTTTTGTTATTACCACTTCAGCCGCATCGCCCGCCTGCTGCGTACCCAGCATCCGTTGTACCGCCGCGATCTGATGCCCGGCCAACACCGCCTGCCGTTTTGGCCGGCGCTGGCCAGCTACCTGTCGTTCAAATCCACCGCCCTGCGCAACGCCGCACGGCTGGGCGTGACGCTGGCGATCGGCAGCAGTCTGGGCGCGGTGTTCAACCTGCCGAAGCCTTACTGGATCCTGCTCACCATCATGCTGGTAAGCCAAAACGGGTATAACGCCACCCGGGTGCGCATTCAGCACCGTGCGCTGGGCACGATTGCCGGGCTATTGCTGGCGGCCGGGCTGCTGCAGCTGCAGTTGCCGGAAGGCGAAACGCTGAGCATCATGTTGGTGATCACGCTGCTGGCCTACCTGGTTTCGCGCAAGAACTACGGGCTGTCGGTGATTGGCTTTACGGTCACGGCGGTTTACACCCTGCAGCTGCTGGCGCTGAACGGCTCGCATTTTCTGGTGCCGCGCCTGATCGATACGCTGATCGGCTGCGTGCTGGCGTTCGGCGGCACCATTTGGCTGTGGCCGCAGTGGCAAAGCGGGCTGCTGCGCAAGAATGCCCATCAGGCGCTGGAGAACGATCAAGCCGCGCTGCGGCTGATGCTGAAGCAACCGGAACCGGACGCCACCGCGTTGGCCTATACTCGCATGCAGGTTAACCAGGCGCACAACGCGCTGTTCACCTCGCTCAATCAGGCGATGCAGGAGCCGGGGTTCGCGTCAAACTATCTGGCGGACATGCGGCTGTGGGTCACTCACAGCCAGTTCATCGTCGAACACCTGAACGCCATGACCATTCTGGCGCGCGAGCACTACATGCTGACGCCGAAACTGGCGGAAGCGTATCTGCAAACCTGTGAAATCGCGCTGCAAAGCTGCCAGCAGCGGTTGGAATACGACGGCCCGAGCAGCGGCAACAGCGGCATCATGCAGCCGCCGGATCTGCATCCGGACATGCCCGTCACCGAGATGGAGCGCCACCTGCGGCGCATTTTGTCGCACCTGAGCGTGATGCACACCATTTCGTCGCTGGCCTGGCGCCAGCGCCCGCACCACGGCATTTGGCTCAAGCGCAAACTGCGCGATCAATAAGGGCGCGGCATGCCGCGCCCCGTTATATGCCGCGCGGGCTTCAGGCGTTGATCACATCCTGCACCGCCAGCTCGAACAGCGCCATGCCGGCCTCGATATCCTGCAGCTCCACCACCAGCGACGGCGCGAAACGGATCACGTTCGGCCCGGCGTTGAGGATCATCAACCCACGCGCGGCGGCGGCGGTGAGGAAGTCGCGCGCTCTGCCGTGATAATGCGGCGTCAGCTCGGCGCCAATCAGTAACCCCATGCCGCGAATCGCGGTGAAAATACCGTATTTATCACCGATATGCTGCAAAGCCTGCACATACAGCGCATGACGCTGCTCGATGCCGCTCAGCACCTCCGGCGTATTGATCACGTCCAGCGCCGCCTCCGCCACCGCGCAGGCCAGCGGGTTGCCGCCGTAGGTGGTGCCGTGGGTGCCCACCTGCATCACCGACGCAATTTCTTCGGTTGTCAGCATGGCGCTGACCGGGAAACCGCAGCCCAGCGCCTTGGCGGTGGTGAGAATGTCCGGCGTCACGCCATAATGCATATAGGCGAACAGTTTGCCGCTGCGCCCCATGCCGCTTTGCACTTCGTCGAACACCAGCAGCGCCTGATGTTGATCGCAAAGCTCGCGCACGCCGTTGAGGAAGCCGGCGTCGACCGGCGTAATACCGCCCTCACCCTGAATCGGCTCCATCACCACCGCGCAGGTGTGATCGTCCATCACCGCCTTCACCGCCGCCAAATCGTTGAACGGCACGTGCACGATGTCGGCCGGCTTCGGCCCGAACCCGTCGGAGTATTTGGCCTGCCCGCCCACCGACACGGTGAACAGCGTGCGGCCGTGGAACGCGTTATAGAAGGCGATGATTTTGGTTTTGTACGGACTGTGGCGGGTGATGGCGTAATGGCGCGCCAGTTTGAACGCCGCCTCGTTGGCCTCTGCGCCGGAGTTGGCGAAGAACACCCGGTCGGCAAAGGTGGCGTCGATCAGTTTGCTTGCCAGGCGCAGCGCCGGTTCATTGGTGAAGACGTTGCTGGTATGCCACAAAGTCTCGCCCTGGCGTTTGAGCGCCTCGACCAGCGCCGGGTGGCAGTGTCCCAGCGCCGTCACCGCGATGCCGCCGGAAAAATCGATGTACTCTTTTCCCTGCTGATCCCAGACCCGGCTGCCTTTGCCGCGCACCGGCACAAACTGGGCGGGTGCATAAACAGGCAGGATCACCTGGTCAAAGGTGCTGCGGCTCACTGCGGATTTTTCAGTCATTTTCGGCTCCACCCTGAAAGTTTTTCAGCGCTATCGTAATATCAGATTGAAAACATAATCACAAAATATGCATAAAAAACCAATCAAGCGCAAATGCAAAACGCCTGACGGGCGAAAAAAACGCACCGGAGTTAACGCTTGAGGAAATTATCCAGCAGTTGATGGCCCTGCTCGCTGAGCACGCTTTCCGGATGGAACTGCACACCTTCCAACGCCAAAGTGCGGTGGCGGATGCCCATGATCTCGTCGCGCACGCCGTCGCGTTCGCTCCAGGCGGTCACTTCAAAGCAGCCCGGCAGCGTATCGGCTTTCAGCACCAGCGAGTGATAGCGGGTCACGGTCAGCGGATCGCTCAGGCCGCGAAACACGCCGACGCCCAGGTGACGAATCGCCGAGGTTTTGCCGTGCATCACCGCGCGGGCGCGCACCACCTCGGCGCCGAACGCCTGCCCCAGCGCCTGGTGCCCCAGGCAAACGCCGAGGATCGGCAGCTTGCCGGCGAAATGACGAATGGCGGCCAGTGAGATGCCCGCTTCATTCGGGGTGCAGGGGCCAGGGGAAATCACCAGATGCTGCGGCGCCAGCCGCTCGATATCGGCCAGCTGCAGCTCATCGTTGCGCTTCACCAGCACCTCGGCGCCCAATTCGCAGAAGTACTGGTAAAGGTTATAGGTAAAGGAGTCGTAGTTATCGATCAGCAGCAGCATGTTAGGTCCGACAGAGAAAAATGCCGCCACAGTGTACTGATTTAACCCGCCGCTGCCGACGATAATTTCCGCTTACTTTTTACGGCCGCCGGTGATCGAACCCAGCACGCCGCGCAGGATCTGGCGGCCGAGATCGCGCGCCATGCTCTTGGCGGCGGTCTGGACGATGCCGTCGCGCTTGCCGCCGCGCGGGCCAGTGGAACCGAACAACAACTCGTTCAAGCCGTCCATCAGGCCGCCGCCCGCCTGCTGTTGTTGCTGTTGCGCCTGCGGTTGCTGCCCCTGCTGCGGGGTGCCGAGGGTGGCAAAGCCCCCCGACGACAGCTTCTCGTAGGCGGACTCGCGGTCGATCATATCCTCATAGCGGCCATACAGCGGCGACTTGTTGATTGCGCTGTTCAGCCCTTCCGCACCGAGCATGCCCATTTTGGATTCCGGCGCGATCACCATCGCCCGCTCCACCACGTTCGGCCGGCCCTTCTCGTCGAGGAATGACACCAGCGCTTCGCCCACGCCCAGCTCGGTGATCGCCGTTTCGGCATCGAAGGCCGGATTGGCGCGCAGGGTTTGCGCCGCCGTCTTCACCGCCTTCTGATCGCGCGGGGTAAAGGCGCGCAGCGCATGCTGCACGCGGTTGCCCAACTGGCCAAGTACGCTGTCCGGGATGTCCAGCGGGTTCTGGGTGACGAAGTAAATGCCGACGCCTTTGGAGCGGATCAGGCGCACCACCTGTTCGATCTTGGTCAACAGCGCCGCCGGCGCATCGTTGAACAGCAGGTGCGCCTCATCGAAGAAGAACACCAGCTTCGGCTGTTCAGGGTCGCCCACTTCCGGCAGGTGCTCAAACAGCTCGGCCAGCAGCCACAGCAGGAACACCGAATACAGCTTCGGCTGATTGATAAGCTTATCCGCCGCCAGCAGGTTGATCACGCCGTGACCGTTGGCGTCGGTTTTCATCAGATCGTTGATGTCCAGCATCGGCTCGCCGAAGAACTGATTCGCGCCCTGCTCTTCCAGCGTCAGCAACCCTCGCTGGATAGCGCCGATCGACGCGGCAGAGATATTGCCGTACTGGGTCTGGAATTGTTTGGCGTTGTCGCCGACGAACTGCACCATGGCGCGCAGGTCCTTCATGTCCAGCAACAGCAGCGCGTTGTCATCGGCGATCTTGAACACCAGCTGCAGTACGCCGCTTTGCACCTCGTTCAGATCCAACAGGCGCCCCAGCAGCAGCGGCCCAAGATCGGAAATCGTGGCGCGGATCGGGTGGCCCTTTTCGCCGTAAATATCCCACGGGATAATGGTGCAGGCCTGCGGCTGCCAGTCGGTGACGCCGATCGCCGCCAGGCGCGCCTGCAGTTTCTCGGAAGGCACGCCCTCGGCGCCAATGCCGGACAGATCGCCCTTCACGTCCGACAGGAACACCGGTACGCCGATGCGCGAGAACTGTTCGGCCATTTTCTGCAGCGTCACCGTCTTGCCGGTGCCGGTTGCCCCGGTGATCAGCCCGTGGCGGTTGGCCAACGCCGGCAAAATCACCAGATCCTGCTCCGGTTTTCCGTCTTTCATCGCCTTGGCGATAATCCGTGGTTCACTCATTTTCTGTTCCTTTGACGCTGACGCGGCGCGAAAAGCGCCTGTGGATGCAATAAAGCTATAAGCGCCGCGTAACCCCGTCAAGGACAAACAAAAAGGGCGCCGTCGGGACGCCCATGATGCCTGTCTTTTCAGAATCCCCCTAAGACCTGCGTCACCCCCGCAGCCCCAGTTGTTCCTTCAGCGCCTTCAAATAGCGCCGGCTGACCGGCACCGGATCGCCGGCCGACATGATCATCTCCGCCGCGCCGCCCTCTTCGAAGCGGATCTCGCGCACCTGCTCCAGGTTGACCAGATACTGCCGATGGCAGCGCACCAACGGGGTACGGCTTTCCAGCGTGCGCAGCGTCAGCTCGGTGAAACACTCCATGCCGTCGCTGCGCACCACGAAGACCCCGCTCAGCTTGGAACGGATCGCCAGCACTTCGTCGAACCGCAGCAGATAGATGCGGCTGTGGCCGGTGCAGGGAATGTATTTCAGGTAACCGGCGCTCTCATCCAGCGCCGTCACGTCCTGCGGCGCACTGCGCTGCCGCAGGCGTTGCAGCGTCTTGCTCAGCCGCTTCGGCTCCGCCGGCTTCAGCAGATAATCGAAGGCGTGCTCCTCGAACGCCTGCACCGCGTATTCGTCGTAGGCGGTCAGAAACACGATGTGCGGCATGCGGTTGGGATCCAGCATGCCGACCATTTCCAGCCCGCTGATGCGCGGCATCTGGATATCGAGAAACACCACGTCCGGCTGCAACCGGTGGATCTGGCTGATGGCTTCGATGGCGTTGGCGCACTCGCCGATAATCGCGATCCCCGCTTCAGCTTCCAGCAGGTGGCGCAGGTTGTCGCGCGCCGAAGGTTCATCGTCAACAATCAGTGCGTTTAACATCAGGCGGCCCTCTCCATGGGAACATTGAGCGTAATGCGGGTGTAGGCGTCCGGCCGGCAATCCACCTGCACGCCATAGCCTTCGCCGTAGCGCACGCGAATGCGCTTATCCACCAGATTCATCCCCAGCCCGCTGCAGTTCGGTTTCGGCTGAAACAGCCCGGCGTTGTCCGTCACCTGCAGCAGTAAATGCTCGCCTTCGCAGCAGGCACCGATCTCGATGCGGCCCACGCCCAACAGATGCGAGGTGCCATGCTTGATGGCGTTTTCGACGATCGGCTGCAGCGAGAATGCCGGCAGCCGCACCGCCAACAGCGCCTCGGGTAGCGATACCGCGATCTCCAGCCGATCGGCAAAGCGCGCTTTCTCGATCTGCAGATAGGCGTTCACGTGTTCGATCTCGTCCGCCAGGCTGACTTCGTCATCCGAGCGTTTGAGGTTTTTACGAAAGAAGGTCGAGAGGGACTGCACCAGATCGCAGGCGCGCTCGCCATCGCGGCGGATCACCGCCACCAGGGTGTTCAAGGCATTGAACAGGAAATGCGGATTGACCTGCGCATGCAACAGCTTGATCTCCGACTGCGCCAGCAGCTGCTTGTGCCGCTCGTACTGTCCGGCCATGATCTGCGCCGACAGCAGGCTGGCGATGCCTTCGCCCAACGTACGGTTGATGGTGCTGAACAGCTGGCTTTTCGGTTCGTACAGCTTGATGGTGCCGATCACCCGCTGGTTTTCGCCGCGCAGCGGGATCACCAGCGTCGATCCCAGCTTGCAGGCCGGATTGATCGAGCAGCAGTAAGAGAGCTGATTGCCGTCGGCGTACACCACTTCGTTGTTGTCGATGGCGCGATGCGAATGCACCGAGGCGATCGGCGTGCCGGGCAGGTGGTGATCGTCGCCGATGCCGATAAACGCCAGCAGCTTGTCGCGATCGGTGATCGCCACCGCGCCGATGCCCAGCTCCTGATAGATCACCCGGGCAACCTTCATGCTGTTCTCCTGATCGAAGCCCTGCCGCAGGATGCCCTCGGTGCGCTCGGCGATCTTCAGCGCCTTGGAAGAGAAGGCGCTGGTGTATTTTTCGAACATCGCGCGCCTATCGAGCAGGATTTGCATGAACATCGCCGCGCCGACGGTATTGGCGATCATCATCGGCAGCGCGATGTGCTCCACCAGCTGCAACGCTTCGTCGTAGGGGCGCGCCACCGTGAGGATGATCGCCATCTGCAGCACTTCCGCCACCAGCGCCACGCCGCCGACGAACAGCGGATTGAACAGCAGCTCGATGCGCCCCCGGCGCATGGCGATGCTGTGTACGATGCCGCCGACCAGGCCTTCCGACACCGTGGAGATCGCGCAGGCTACGTCGGTCATGCCGCCGAGCGTATACCGGTGCAAACCGCCGGTCAGCCCGACCAGAAAGCCCACCGACGGCCCGCCCAGCAACCCGCCCAGGACAGCGCCTATCGCGCGGGTGTTGGCGATCGAATCCTGAATGTGCAGCCCGAAATAGGTGCCCATGATGCAGAACACCGAGAAGATCACGTAGCACAGCAGCTTGTGCGGCAGGCGGATGGTCACCTGCATCAGCGGGATGAACAGCGGGGTTTTACTCAGCAGATAGGCGATAACGAGATAGACGCACATCTGCTGCAACAGCAACAGCACCTGGTTAAATTCATACATGGCAGCAACTCATCCAGAGACAACAAAGGGCGAACGCCGGATTTCCGGTCTGATTATTGTCTGCCGATTAGAGCATGGGCCGCGGGAGAAAACAGTGATGAAGGCAAGGCTTCGGGAGGAAGGAGCGGCCGGCCCCACTGGGATCGGCCAAAAAACTTACGGCAGCACCTTGGCTGACAGAATCACCACCGGTTTGGTCGGCACATTCTGGTAAGGGCCGACGTTGCCGGTTGGCACCTGAGCAATTTTGTCCACCACGTCCATGCCTTTCACCACTTTGCCAAATACCGCGTAGCCGAAGTCACGCTGGCCGTGATCCAGGAAGGCGTTATCCGCCACGTTCAGGAAGAACTGGCTGGTGGCGCTGTCCTTGTCGGCGGTGCGCGCCATCGAGATGGTGCCGCGCAGGTTGCGCAAGCCGTTGTCGGCTTCGTTCTTGATTGGCGCCTTGGTGGATTTCTGCTGCATGTCAGCGGTGAAACCGCCGCCCTGCACCATAAAGCCCGGGATAACGCGGTGGAAAATGGTGTTGTTGTAGTACCCGCTGTTCACGTAATCGACGAAGTTCTGGGTGGAAACCGGTGCCTTCTGGCTGTCGAGCGCCAACTCGATATTCCCCGCCGAGGTCGTCAGCATGACGTGGGTCTCACCGGCGGCGAGTGCGGCTGGCGCCACTGCGGACAGGGAACACAGCGCGACGAAGGTCACTAAAGTACGTTTGAACATTAACGGGTCCTTTCTCTGAGAGACAAACAACGGAAAAGCGCTTTGATTCTAAAGAGCTGTATCGGCAAGTACCAGCCATTTACCTATATTTACCCAATTACGGGACATATCCTAGGCGGCCCTGAATTTTGCTGCGGAAAGTATGGGCGCAGAAGGCTTTTTTGCCAACCGCATCACGCATTTTTTGCCCCGCGCTGCCCTGGGTCAGTTTTTGCGATCTGCCTCCCAGTTTGCGCACATATTGCCGTTACTCTATATGAATGAGAGCGCTCTCATTATAAAAAGAACGGATACTGAGGCATCCCACGGCGGCGTCGCCGCGCAACCCCTGGAGAAATGACGTGAGTGAATTGATGACTGAAGTCAGCCCCGAGTTTGAAAGCACCATCATGGAACTGCTGGTGTTCTCCGGCAGCGCGCGCAGCAATGCGTTGATGGCGTTGCGACAAGCGCGCGCCGGTGATTTCGCCGCCGCGGCCAAGCACATGGTCGAATCCAAAGAATGGGTGAAGAAAGCACACCTGATCCAGACCGAGCTGATCGGTCTGGACGAAGGCTGCGGCAAGCTGGCGATCAACCTGATCACCGTGCATGCGCAGGATCATCTGATGAACGCCATGGTGATCCAGGATCTGGCCGACGACATGATCGAGCTCTATCGCCGTCAGTCGCAGACGGAGGGCCGCCCATGAGCACGCTTAAAATCGCCGTGATCGGCGGCGGCAGCAGCTACACCCCCGAACTGGTTGATGGACTGATCCAACGCATCGAGGAGCTGCCGGTCACCGAACTGGCGCTGGTGGACGTCGAACCGGGCCGGCAAAAAGTGGAAACCATCGCCGCCTTGACCCGCCGCATGCTGGCGCGCCACGGGCTGGAGCAGGTGAAGGTCAGCGTGCATTTCGCGCTGGACGACGCCATTCGCGGCGCCGCTTTCGTGCTGACCCAGTTCCGCGTCGGGCAACTGCCGGCGCGCGCCGCCGATGAACGGCTGGGCCTGAAATACCAGCTGCTCGGCCAGGAAACCACCGGCGTCGGCGGCTTCGCCAAGGCGCTGCGCACCATCCCGGTGATGCTGGATATCGCTCGCCGAGTGGAAAAGCTGGCGCCGGACGCCTGGATCATCAACTTCACCAACCCGGCCGGTATCGTCACCGAGGCGGTGTCTCGCTTTACCAAAGCGAAGATCATCGGCCTGTGCAATGTGCCGATCAGCATGCATCACATGATCGCCAACATGCTGCAGGCGCCTTACGCCGATGTGCAGCTGCAGTTCGCCGGCCTGAACCACATGGTCTGGGTGCATCAGGTCACGCACCTGGGGCGCGATGTCACCGCCAAGGTGATCGACATGCTGTGTGACGGCGCGGCGCTGACCATGAACAACATCAAGGAAGAGCCCTGGCAGCCGGACTTCCTGCGTGCGCTCGGCGCGATCCCCTGCCCCTACCACCGCTATTTTTACCAGACCCGCGAGATGCTGGCGGAAGAGATGGCCGCCGCCGGCGAGCGCGGCACCCGCGCCGAGCAGGTGATGCAGGTGGAGAAAGAGCTGTTCGAGCTGTATGCCGATCCGCAGCTAAACACGAAACCGGAGCAGCTCAGCTTCCGCGGCGGTTCTTTCTATTCCGAAGTTGCGCTGGAGCTGATTCGTGCTATCCATAATAATCTCGGCACGCAATTAGTGGTCAACACCGCAAACCGCGGCGCAATCCATGGCCTGCCGGACGATGCTGTGATAGAAATCAACTGTATCGTCGATGCTCAGGGCGCACACCCGCTGACCTTCGGCCCGCTGCCGGAGCCGATGCAGGCCCTGACGCAGCAGGTGAAAGCCTACGAACGTCTGACCATCGAAGCCGCGGTGCACGGCGATCGCCGCAGCGGGTTGCTGGCGCTGATCGCCAACCCGTTAGTGGGCAACGCTAACCTGGCGCAGCCGCTGCTGGACGAGGTGTTGACGATAAACGCGCCGTATTTGCCGCAGTTCAGGTAAGCGGCTATACGCAGCCAGACAGGGGTTCGGCGCGCCGAACCCATTTTTTTAGCCGTAATTCAGGAGTGGGACGATGGTGACACTGGAAGATGTCGCGGCGCTGGCGGGCGTTTCGCGCGCCACCGTATCGCGTGTGGTGAACGGCGACAGCAACGTCAAGGCACCGACCCGCGAGAAGGTTGAACGCGCCGTCGCCCAGCTCGGTTATACCCCCAACCCGGCGGCCCGCGCGCTCGCCTCCAGCCACAGCAATACCCTCGGGCTGGTCACCACGTCGTACCGCGGCGGCTTCTTCGGCGCGCTGATGGACTTCGTGCAGACCGAGGCCGAATCCCACGGCAAACAGCTGCTGGTGACCCAGGGCCGCAACAGCGCCGAAAACGAATGGCAGGCGGTGCAGCGGCTATTTAGCCTGCGCTGCGACGGCGTGATCCTGCACGTGCGTTTTCTCAGCGACGATCGGCTGCGCCAATTGGCGGCGGAACAACGTGATTTCGTGTTGCTCGATCGTCTGGTACCGGGGCTGGAAGCCCGCTGCGTCACCTTCGATCACCCGCTGGCCAGCCGCATGGCGACGCAGCAGCTGCTCGATGCCGGGCACCGGCGCATCGCCTGCATCAGCGGCCCGCGTGAACGCCCGTCGAGCCGCCTGCGGCTGCAGGGATTTGAAGAGGCGATGCAGGCGGCGAATATCGAACCGGTGGCCTGCCTGGAGGGCGTCTACGATCTGGAAAGCGGTTACCGCTGCGCCGATCGGCTGCTGCGGCAAGACACGCGGCCCAGCGCCATCTACTGCTGCAACGAAGAGATGGCGATCGGCGCCCTGCTGGCAATCAACGAGCACCGCCTGCGGGTGCCGCAGGATATCTCCTTGATCTGCTACGACAGCGGCGAACGCGCGCCTTTCGTACGCCCGGCGTTGAGCAGCGTACATTTTCCCATCAGCGAGATGGCCCAATACGCGGCGCGCAGGCTGATCGACCCCGCCACCCCGATGCACCGATTTGAGCCGACGATCGTCAACCGTGATTCCATTGTGACGGTACGCAAATAGATCACAATAATGCGCATCACCCCTTCATGGGTTACATCAAAAAATCGACAGCCATCACAAAAAATCCCGTTGTCTGTGCTAGGATCCGCCCCCTGGTGGCCTGATCGGGACTTTTTTCTGCGTTTGCCAGGAAAAGCCAGCGGCCTTATGCCAGCGTTAAAACCTCTAACAGACATATTCAGGCCTATACAATGAATGACAGTAACCGCATACGGCTTACCTGGATCAGCTTCTTTTCGTACGCGCTGACCGGTGCTTTAGTGATCGTCACAGGGATGGTGATGGGAAACATTGCAGAGTACTTTAATCTGCCGGTTTCCAGCATGAGTAACACCTTTACTTTCCTCAACGCCGGTATTTTGATTTCGATCTTCCTCAATGCCTGGCTGATGGAAATCATCCCGCTGAAGCGTCAGCTGATCTTCGGCTTTGTCCTGATGGTGCTGGCGGTCGCAGGGCTGATGCTCGGCAAGAGCCTGACCATGTTCTCGCTGTGCATGTTTATCCTCGGCGTGGTTAGCGGTATCACCATGTCGATCGGCACCTTCCTGATCACCCACATGTATGCCGGCCGCCAGCGCGGTTCGCGCCTATTGTTCACCGACTCTTTCTTTAGCATGGCCGGGATGATCTTCCCGATCGTCGCCGCGATGCTGCTGGCCCGCCATATCGGCTGGTACTGGGTTTATGCCTGCATCGGCCTGCTGTACGTGGGGATCTTCGTGCTGACCCTGTTCTCCGAATTCCCGGTGCTGGGCAAAAAAGGCGCCGACGCCGGTCAGCCGGTCGAGAAAGAAAAATGGGGCATCGGTGTGTTGTTCCTGTCGATCGCCGCGCTGTGCTACATCCTCGGCCAGCTGGGCTTCATTCAGTGGGTGCCTGAGTACGCCACCAAGTCGTTCAACATGGACATCGGCCAGGCCGGTAAGCTGGTGAGCGACTTCTGGACCTCTTACATGGTCGGCATGTGGGTGTTCAGCTGCATCCTGCGCTTCTTCGATCTGCAGCGCATCGTTACCGTACTGGCCGCACTGGCTACCGGCGCGATGTACCTGTTCGTTAGCACCGACAACCCGGAGCACCTGGGCTACTACATCATGGCCTTGGGCTTCGTTTCCAGCGCCATCTACACCACGCTGATCACCCTCGGCTCGCTGCAGACCAAGGTCTCCTCGCCGAAGCTGGTCAACTTTATCCTGACCTGCGGCACCATCGGCACCATGCTGACCTTCGTGGTCACCGGCCCGATCGTGGCGAAAGGCGGCGCGCACGCGGCGCTGACCACCGCCAACGGCCTGTACCTGGCGGTGTTCGTGATGTGTCTGCTGCTGGGCTTTGTGACCAAACACCGCAGCCACGGCCACGTGACGCACTGATTTCTTTTTATTAAATGTACCAAGGGCGCCCGTAAGGCGCCCTTTTTTTGCGCCTTAGCGCCGAAAATCCACCGTCTCATCCTGCTGCAAATGCAGCGTGGTTTCCGCCGGCCGCGTTTCGGCGATCACCGCCCCCTGGCGAATCGAATAACGCACCGGCGTCTGGCGGCGCACCGCGTCGAAGCCGCTTTCCGCCGGCAGGATCACCAGGTTGGCGCTGTTGCCGGCCGCCAGGCCGTAGTCGCTCAGGTTAAGGGTACGCGCGCTGTGGTGGGTGATCAGCTTCAGCCCATCGTCGATCTGGCCATAGCCCATCAGCTGGCACACGTGTAGCCCCATATGCAGCACCTGCAGCATGTTGGCGGTGCCGAGCGGGTACCAGGGATCGAACACGTCGTCATGGCCGAAGCAGACGTTGATCTCTGCCTCCAGCATCTCCTTCACCCGCGTCACGCCGCGCCGTTTCGGGTAGCTGTCGAAACGCCCCTGCAGGTGAATGTTCACCAGCGGGTTGGCGACGAAGTTGATGCCGGACATTTTCAGCAGGCGGAACAGCCGCGAGGCGTAAGCGCCGTTGTAAGAGTGCATCGCCGTGGTGTGGCTGGCGGTGACTTTCTCGCCCATCTCCAGCTTCAGCGCCAGCGCCGCCACGGTCTCGACGAAGCGCGATTGCTCGTCGTCGATTTCATCGCAGTGCACGTCCACCAGCCGATCGTATTTTTGCGCCAGCGCGAACGCCTTATGCAGCGACTCCACGCCGTATTCGCGGGTGAATTCGAAGTGCGGAATGGCGCCCACCACGTCGGCCCCCAGCCGCAGCGCCTCTTCAAGCAGCGCTTCGCCGTTGGGATAGGAAAGGATCCCCTCCTGCGGGAAGGCGACGATCTGCAGCGTCACCCAGGGCGCCACCTCCCGTTTCACCTCCAGCATGGCACGCAGCGCGGTCAGTGTGGGATCGGAAACGTCGACGTGGGTGCGCACATACTGCACGCCATTGGCGATCTGCCACTTGAGCGTTTGCCAGGCGCGCTGTTTGACGTCTTCATGGGTCAGCAACGCTTTGCGTTCGGCCCAGCGCTCAATGCCCTCGAACAGCGTGCCGGACTGGTTCCAGGCCGGCTGGCCGGCGGTTTGCGTGGTATCCAGGTGAATATGCGGTTCGACGAACGCCGGCAGTGCCAACCCGCCCTGCGCATCCAACGCGTCGCTGCGCCACTCCTGGCCTTCCGGCTGCGGCACCAGATGCGCGATGCGCCCCTGTTCGATCGCCAGTTGCCACAATCCTTCATGCCCGCTTAAACGCAGGTTGTCGATAAACTTCAATGGACGTTTCGCCACCTTTCACCTCGGCTGTTGCACTGGTTTTCTTCATCATACTGGCAGCGGATCGCGCTGACAAAGTCGCCGTTGCCTGCCTACCCCCAACGTTTACTCCCTGCGGGGTAGTTTGCAGGAAAACTGACTCGCTTCAGCTAAAGGTGAATAAAATCCGCAACTTATCAAAAAACGTGAAAAATCATCCATATACCACGTTAGAGGTATATGAGGGTGTGATTGATTTGCATCAATAAATTGCCCATTGGGAGAGATAAGGTAAGCCTAGGAAACCAGAATTTTGAGGCAATAATGAGCAGAGTCAAACTTGCCGTCGTCGGCAATGGCATGGTCGGCCACCGGTTCATCGAAGATCTGTTGGATAAAGCAGACAAAGACCAATTCGACATCACCGTATTTTGCGAAGAGCCACGCATCGCTTACGATCGCGTGCACCTTTCCTCCTACTTCTCGCACCACACCGCCGAAGAGCTGTCGCTGGTGCGCGAAGGCTTTTACGAAAAACACGGCGTGAAGGTGCTGGTCGGCGAGCGCGCTATCACCATCAATCGCGACGAGAAGGTGATCCACTCCAACACCGGCCGCACCGTCTATTACGACAAGCTGATCATGGCCACCGGCTCCTATCCGTGGATCCCGCCGATTAAAGGCTCGGATAGCCAGGACTGCTTCGTTTACCGCACCATCGAAGACCTGAACGCCATCGAAGCCTGCGCGCGCCGCAGCAAACGCGGCGCGGTAGTCGGCGGCGGGCTGTTGGGGCTGGAAGCCGCCGGCGCGCTGAAAAGCCTGGGGGTGGAAACGCACGTGATCGAGTTCGCTCCGGTGCTGATGGCCGAACAGCTCGACCCGATGGGCGGTGACCAGCTGCGCCGCAAGATCGAGCGCATGGGCGTCAAGGTACACACCGGCAAAAATACCCAGGAGATCGTCAACGGCGGCGGCACGGCGCGCAAAACCATGCATTTCGCCGACGGCAGCCTGCTGGAAGTGGATTTCATCGTGTTCTCCACCGGCATCCGCGCCCAGGACAAGCTGGCGCGTCAGTGCGGGCTGGAGATTGGCCGCCGCGGCGGCATCGCCATCAACGACAGCTGCCAGACGTCGGATCCGGACGTCTACGCCATCGGTGAGTGCGCTGCCTGGCGCGATCGCACCTTCGGCCTGGTGGCGCCGGGTTACAAAATGGCGCAGGTGGCCGTCGATCACCTGCTGGGCCGCGAAAACGGCTTCCAGGGCGCCGACATGAGCGCCAAGCTGAAGCTGCTGGGCGTGGACGTCGGCGGCATCGGCGATGCCCACGGCCGCACCGAGGGTGCCCGCAGCTACGTTTATCTGGATGAAAGCAAAGAAGTCTACAAACGCATCGTGGTCAGCGCCGACAACAAAACCCTGCTCGGCGCGGTGCTGGTGGGCGACACCAGCGATTACGGCAACCTGCTGCAGCTGGCGCTGAACGGCATCGAGCTGCCGGAAAACCCGGACGGCCTGATCCTGCCGGCCCACGCGGGCAGCAAACCGGCCATCGGCGTGGATTCGCTGCCGGAAAGCGCGCAGATCTGCTCCTGCTTCGACGTCAGCAAAGGCGACATTATCCAGGCGGTCAACAAAGGCTGCCACACCGTGGCGGCGCTGAAGGCCGAAACCAAAGCCGGCACCGGCTGCGGCGGCTGCATCCCGCTGCTCACCCAGGTGCTGAACGCCGAGCTGAGCAAGCAAGGCATCGAGGTCAACCATCACCTGTGCGAACACTTCGCCTACTCGCGCCAGGAGCTGTTCCACCTGATCCGCGTCGAAGGGATCAAGTCGTTCGAGGCGCTGCTGGCCAAATACGGCAAAGGCTACGGCTGCGAAGTGTGTAAACCGACCGTCGGCTCATTGCTGGCTTCTTGCTGGAACGAATATATCCTCAAGCCACAGCATACGCCGCTGCAGGATACCAACGACAACTTCCTCGGCAATATCCAGAAAGACGGCACCTACTCGGTGATCCCGCGCTCCGCCGGCGGCGAAATCACCCCGGACGGCCTGCTGGCCATCGGCCAGATCGCCAAGGAATACAACCTCTACACCAAAATGACCGGTTCACAGCGCATCGGTATGTTCGGCGCGCAGAAAGACGACCTGCCGGCCATCTGGCGCAAGCTGCTCGCCGCCGGCTTTGAAACCGGCCACGCTTACGCCAAGGCGCTGCGCATGGCGAAAACCTGCGTCGGCAGCACCTGGTGCCGCTACGGTGTCGGCGACAGCGTCGGCTTCGGCGTCACCCTGGAACATCGCTACAAAGGCATCCGCACCCCGCACAAAATGAAGTTCGGCGTCTCGGGCTGCACCCGTGAATGCGCCGAAGCACAGGGCAAGGACGTCGGCATCATCGCCACCGAGAACGGCTGGAACCTGTATGTGTGCGGCAACGGCGGCATGAAACCGCGCCACGCCGACCTGTTGGCCGCCGACCTCGATCGCGAGACGCTGGTGCGCTACCTCGACCGCTTCATGATGTTCTATATCCGCACCGCCGATAAGCTGCAGCGCACCTCGGTGTGGCTGGAGAGCCTGGAAGGCGGCATCGATTACCTGCGCAAGGTGATCATCGACGACAAGCTCGGCATCAACGACCAGCTGGAAGCGGAGATCGCCCGCCTGCGCGATGCGGTGATTTGCGAGTGGAAAGAGACCGTCGAGCATCCGGAAACGCAGCTGCGCTTCGCCCACTTCATCAACAGCCCGCTGCGCGATCCGAATGTGCAGGTGGTGGCCGAACGCGACCAGCACCGCCCGGCGCGCCCTGACGAACGCATTCCCGTCACCCTGATCGATACCGAGGAGAGCCACGCATGAGCCAGTGGATTACCGTTTGTCCCGTCGCCGACATTCTGCCCGGCACCGGCGTGTGCGCCCTGATCGGCGATCGGCAGGTGGCGGTGTTCCGCCCCTATGCCGACGAGCAGGTGTTCGCCATCAGCAATATCGACCCGTTCGCCCAGGCCAGCGTGCTGTCGCGCGGTCTCATCGCCGAGCATCAGGGTGAGTTGTGGGTCGCCAGCCCGCTGAAGAAGCAGCATTTCCGCCTGTACGACGGCCACTGTCTGGAAGACGACAGCCGTTCCGTCGCCCGCTTCGCCAGCCGGGTGGTCGACGGCATCGTCCAAGTCGCGGCATAACCTTTCGGGAGGCAACATGTTTACCGACACCCTCAACAAATGCGCCGCCAACGCGGCGCGCATCGTTCGCCTGGCGAAGGAGAGCCCGCTCGGCTTCTGGATCAGCTCGGCGATGGCCGGCGCCTACGTCGGCCTCGGCATCATCCTGATCTTCACCCTCGGCAACCTGGTCGACCCAAGCGTGCGGCCGCTGGTGATGGGCGCCACCTTCGGCATCGCGCTGACGCTGGTGATCATCGCCGGTTCCGAGCTGTTCACCGGCCATACGATGTTCCTGACGCTCGGCGTCAAGGCAGGCACCATCCGCCAGAGCCAGATGTGGGCGGTGCTGCCGCAAACCTGGCTCGGCAACCTGCTCGGCTCGGTGCTGGTGGCGCTGATGTATTACTACGGCGGTGGCAGCCTGCTGCCGGTGGATACCAGCCTGGTGCACAGCGCCGCGCTGGCGAAAACCACCGCGCCGGCAGAAGTGCTGTTCTTCAAGGGGGTGCTGTGCAACTGGCTGGTTTGCCTGGCGATTTGGATGGCGATCCGCGTAGAAGGCGCCGCCAAGTTCATCGCCATTTGGTGGTGCCTGCTGGCCTTTATCGCCTCGGGTTACGAACACTCCGTCGCCAACATGACGCTGTTCGCCCTCTCCTGGTTCGGCAACCACAGCGAGGCCTACACCCTCGCCGGCATCGGCCACAACCTGCTGTGGGTGACGCTGGGCAATATCCTGTCCGGCTCGGTGCTGATGGGTCTGGGGTATTGGTACGCTACGCCGCGCGCCGAACGCCCGCAGGCGGCGAAAGCCGCCGCACGTCAGACCGCCTGAGTTTTCGGGGGCGCACTTCGCCCCCACACTGATTATCCCGAGGAGTGCCGATGGACTACCTGCCGATTTTCTGCCAACTGCAACATAAAGCCTGCCTGCTGGTCGGCGGCGGCGAGATCGCCGAACGCAAGGCGCGCCTGCTGCTGGACGCCGGCGCGGCGCTGACCGTCAACGCCCTGGCATTCAGCCCGCAGTTCCACCAGTGGGCGGCAGAAGGCCTGCTGACGCTGACCGAGGGCGAATTCAGCCCGGCCCTGCTGGCGGAAAAATGGTTGGTGATCGCCGCTACCGACCGGCTGGAAGTCAACGCACTGGTGTACCAGTGCGCCAACCAGCAACGGGTGTTCTGCAACGTGGTGGACGATCCGAAACGCGCCAGCTTTATCATGCCGTCTATCATCGATCGTTCGCCGATCATGGTCGCAGTGTCCTCCGGCGGCAAAGCGCCGGTGCTGGCGCGACTGCTGCGCGAGAAGCTGGAAGCGATGCTGCCGCAGCACCTCGGCAAGCTGGCCCAGTTGGGCGGCTCACTGCGGCAGCGGGTAAAACAACGTTTCAGCAGCCTCGGCGCGCGCCGTCGCTTCTGGGAACGGTTATTCGCCCACGATCGGCTGGCGCAGTCGCTGGCCAACGATGACGCCGCGCTGGCCGAACGCCAGCTCGAGCAGCTGTTCAGCGAACAGCCGGAAGATCGCGGCGAAGTGGTACTGGTGGGCGCCGGGCCGGGCGATGCCGGCTTGCTGACGCTGAAAGGGCTGCAACAGATCCAGCAGGCCGACGTGGTGGTTTACGACCGGCTGGTCTCCGAAGAGATCATGACGCTGGTGCGCCGCGACGCCGAACGCATCTTCGTCGGCAAACGCGCCGGCCACCACTGCGTGCCGCAGGAGCAGATCAACCAAATCCTGCTGCAGCAGGCGCAGCAAGGCAAACGCGTGGTGCGCCTGAAGGGCGGCGATCCCTTTATCTTCGGCCGCGGCGGCGAAGAACTGGAGACGCTGGCGGACGCCAACGTGCCGTTCTCGGTGGTGCCGGGCATTACCGCCGCCTCCGGCTGTTCCGCCTACAGCGGCATCCCGCTCACCCACCGCGACCATGCGCAGAGCGTCCGCCTGGTGACCGGGCACGCCAAGGCCGACGGTGGATTGGATTGGGCGACGCTGGCCGCCGGGCAACAGACGCTGGTGTTCTATATGGGGCTATCTCAAGCGGCGGAAATCCAGCGCCAGCTGATCGCACACGGATTGCCGGCCAACACGCCGGTGGCGCTGGTAGAAAACGGCACCTCTTGCCGCCAGCGGGTGATCGAAGGCAAGCTCGGTCAACTGGGCGTCTTGTCACTACAGGCCGCCAGCCCCAGCCTGATCGTCGTCGGCAGCGTGGTCAGCCTGCGCAGCAAGCTCAACTGGTTCACCAGCGAGGCATCGCCCTCCGGCCTGGCGCAAATGGCGTGATACCGACGTAAAAAAAGCGGCCTGTGGCCGCTTTTTTTATTTGCGCCGGCGTTACGCCTGCGGCGGCACGAAACCGACGGCCTGATAGACCTTCGCCAGGGTTTCCTGCGCGCGTGCGCGGGCCTTGGCGGCGCCGTCGCGCATCACCTGCTGCAGATAGGCTTCGTCGTTGCGGAAGCGGTGGTAGCGCTCCTGCAGCTCACCCAGCATGCCGGAGACGGCGTCCGCCACCGCACCTTTCAGGTGGCCGTACATCTGGCCTTCGAACTCGGCTTCCAGCTGCGCGATGCTCTTGCCGGTCACGCCGGCGAGGATGTCCAGCAGGTTGGAGACGCCCGCCTTGTTGACCACGTCGTAACGCACGACAGGCGGCTCTTCCGAGTCGGTCATTGCGCGTTTGATCTTCTTGGTCACCGCTTTCGGATCTTCCAGCAGGCCGATCACGTTGTTGCGGTTATCGTCCGACTTGGACATCTTCTTGGTCGGCTCCTGCAGCGACATCACGCGCGCGCCGGATTTAGGAATAAACGGCTCCGGCACTTTGAACACGTCGCCATACAGCGCGTTGAAACGCTGCCCCACGTCGCGGCTCAGTTCCAGGTGCTGCTTCTGGTCTTCGCCCACCGGCACCTGGTTGGTTTGATACAGCAGGATATCCGCCGCCATCAGCACCGGATAGCTGAACAGCCCGGCGTTGATGTTCTCCGCGTAGCGCGCGGATTTGTCTTTGAACTGCGTCATGCGGCTCAGTTCGCCGAAATAGGTGTAGCAGTTCAGCACCCAGCTCAGCTGCGTGTGCTCAGGCACGTGCGACTGCACGAAGATGGTGCTTTTTTCCGGATCTATACCGCAGGCCAGGTACAGCGCCAGCGTATCCAGCGTGGCCTTGCGCAGCTTCTCGGCGTCCTGGCGCACGGTGATGGCATGCAGATCGACGATGCAGTAGATGCAGTCGTAGTCGTCCTGCATCTGCACCCACTGACGCAGCGCACCCATGTAGTTGCCGATGGTCAGTTCGCCGGACGGCTGCGCGCCGCTAAATACGATGGGCTTACTCATGTTTAAATTTCCTGATTCTCTAAAGATGACAGCCCAAGAGCGGGCAACAAATCGGCGAAGCGCTCCAACACCCGATCGGGGTGGCTCAGGGCGATCGATTCGCCGTAGTTATAACCGTAGGTAAAGCCGACGCTTGGGCAACCGGCGCCCTGCGCGGCTTGAATATCGTTGCGCGAATCGCCGACGAACAGCAGCTCATGCGCCCGCAACCCCAGCTTGCCGAGCACCAGGTACAACGGCGCCGGGTGCGGTTTCTTTTCCGTCACGTCATCGCCGCCGATCACCAGCGAGAAATAGTCGCCAATGCCCAACGATGCCAACAGCGGCGCCACGAACGGTGTCGGCTTATTGGTCACCAACGCCATCGGGTAACCGTGCGCGGCCAGTCGGGCCAGCGTCTCTTGCACCTGCGGGAACAAGCGGCTGCCGCTGTCGACGGTCTGCGCGTAGAAATGGTCGAAGCGTTCACGCAGCCGGCTGCACTGCTCCGGCGAGCCTTCCGCTTCCGCCCAGCGCAGCGCGCGCTGCACAAGCACGTCGGCGCCGTTGCCGATCCAGGTGCCAACCCGTTCTTCACCCGCCTGCGGCAAGCCCGTCTCTTCCAACGCCATATCGATGGCGGCCGCCAGGCCCGGCGCGCTGTCGACCAGCGTGCCGTCCAGATCGAAGGCCAATGCGCGGATCGCGCCGAAATCAGCCATGAGTAACCTTCGCCAGCTCGCTGCGCATCTCGTCGATCACCTTGCGGTAGTCCGGCTGGCCAAAGATGGCGGAACCGGCGACGAACATATCGGCGCCTGCGGCGGCGATTTCGGCAATATTATCCACCTTCACGCCGCCGTCGACTTCCAGGCGGATATCGCGACCGCTGTCGTCGATCAGCTTGCGCACCTGGCGCAGCTTGTCCAGGGTACCGTGGATGAACGACTGGCCGCCGAAGCCCGGGTTGACCGACATCAGCAGGATCACGTCGATTTTATCCATCACGTAATCGAGATAACTCAGCGGCGTCGCCGGGTTGAATACCAGGCCAGCTTTACAGCCGTGCTCTTTGATCAGCTGAATGGTGCGATCGACATGCTCGGAAGCTTCGGGGTGGAAAGAGATATAAGACGCGCCGGCCTTGGCGAAATCAGGCACGATGCGATCCACCGGCTTGACCATCAGGTGCACGTCAATCGGCGCAGTAATGCCGTAGTTGCGCAGCGCTTCGCACACCATCGGACCGATGGTCAGATTGGGCACGTAGTGGTTGTCCATCACGTCGAAGTGCACCACGTCACCGCCTGCGGCCAGCACGTTAGCGGTATCTTCACCTAACCGGGCAAAATCTGCCGACAGAATGGACGGGGCAATCAAAAACTTTTTCATCCGCTTCTCCAAACGTAGGGTCGAGTTGTTATGCGCCGGGGTGCCCCGGCTTAGCGATACAGCGCCAAAAGCTCGTTCACTTTGCTGCGGCCGAGAATGTTGCGGCTGATTGTGCGGCGCGCTTTCACCACATACAGCGCAGCATTCTGGTACCAGTCGCGCGTCAGCTCGGTATCGTGATTGGAGATCAATACCGGTACCTGGCTCTCTACCGAGAGCTGGTGCGCCAATTTCGCCAGGCTTTGCTGATCGGCGATGCTGAAGCTGTTGGTGTGGTAAGCGGTGAAATTCGCCGTCGCCGACAGCGGCGCATAAGGCGGATCGCAATACACCACGGCACCGGCCACGGCCTTCGCCATGGTATCGCGGTAATGCTCGCAGACAAAAGTGGCATTGCGCGATTTTTCGGCAAACCAGTAGAGCTCTTCTTCCGGGAAGTACGGTTTCTTGTACCGGCCAAACGGCACGTTAAACTCGCCGCGCAGGTTATAGCGGCACAGGCCGTTATAGCAGTGGCGGTTCAGGTACAGGAACAGCAGCGCCCGGCGGTAAGGCTCGGTGCTAGTATTGAACTCTTCTCGCAGCAGGTAAAACTGATCCGAGTTATTGAATTCATCGGCGAAAAGCGTGCGGGCATCGCGCACGAAGTCATCCGTGCGCAGCTTAACGATGTTATACAGGTTGATAAGATCGCTATTGATGTCGGCGAGAATGTAGGCGTCGTAATCCGTATTCAGAAAGACAGATCCCGCACCCACGAAGGGCTCGATTAAGCAGTCTCCCGCCGGCAGATGGCGACGAATCTCATCTACCAGCGGGTATTTTCCACCAGCCCATTTTAAAAAAGCGCGGTTTTTCTTCATGCCGTCAATTAGCTACTTATACAATTCAGAGCGGCGGATTGTACTCTGTTTCAGACAGCACATCAGCGCACAAATTTAAATGATTTATTTTTTAAGATCTTGCTGCACTTGGTGTACAGGTCGGACCCACGGTTTTTTCGCCTGCACATCCGCCGGCAACGAAGCAATGGCGCGCTTCGCTTCTGCGGAAGACGCATAGTTGCCGCTCACCAGCACGAACCACGGCTTGCCGTCACGCTTGGTGGCGTACACCAGGTAGTTCTGCAACTTCTGCTGCTTGGCATAGGCGTTCAGCGTATCGGAACGCGAAGCGCTGCTCAGTTGCAAGGTATAGTGGCTGCCCGGCGCAGACTGCAGCGAACTGCCGCTGCTGGCGACCGCTCCCGCTTTCGCGGTGGAAGACGGTTTGGCCGGCGGCGTATACACCGTGGTCGGTGATTTATGCTGCGTCGCGGTCGGTTTGGTGGCGGCGGTTTTCGCCGGCGTTTTATGCTGTTGCGGCGCGGTGCCCTGCACAGGACGCGTCGCTTCGCGCGCTGCGGCGCCGCTCATCACCGTCGCCGGTGCGGTCGGCAGCGTCGACGCTGCGCCGGTCACGCCCTGGGTCGCGGCATCCACCTGCCCCTGCTGCTGCGACAGCGCATCCGCCATGTTGCCCGGCAGATCGACGCGCTGCTGCGCACCGCCTTGTTGAGGCTGAGTTTGCGCTTCGGTCGGCGTGCCGGAAATCGGCGGAACGCTGACGTTCTGCGGTTGCTGTGGCTGAGTCGCGCTCACGCCATTGTTGTCGTGGGTATCCGTGGTGCCGCCCGGCACGCCGTTGTTGGCGGTGGTCAGCGACGAAGAACCGGACAGGTTAATATCGCGGGCCGCGCCGTTTTGCGCAGCACTCTCCTGAGCCGCCTCATGCTTGGTCGGCGCCTTCAAGGCGGAACCGATGCCGATAATCAGCAGCAACAGCACCAAAATGCCGATGCCAATCATCAAATGCTGACGCGAAACGGCGAAGCGCGGCGCGGCTGCCGGCTTGCGCGAACGCGTAGGACGACGATCGCTGCTATCAGGTCTGAGATCGTCTTCCGGTTTAAACTCGTCCATCTGAAACCCTCCAACTAGAGGCAAAAGCCCACCACCGTAGACCTACCGTGGCACGGGCAGATTAACCCGATGATGGCAAAGCGACACCCGTCGTGCTCTGCTCACTGTATTAATATAGATGCAAATGGCGGCTAAGCCACTGTTACTTGGTCCGATTTAATTACGCTGCTGCTCAGGCAGGCAGGCGGCGATCGACGCCAGCACCAGCTCATGCCCTACGCCGCCGCGCACTTCCGCCGCACCGATCGCGGTCGGCAGCACCAGACGCAGTTCACCCGCCAGCACTTTCTTGTCACGCAACATGTGCGGCAGATAGGATTCCGGCGTCATTTCCTGCGGCCCGCAGACCGGCAAGCCGGCGCGCAGCAGCAGCGCTTTGATGCGTTCGATGTCTTCAACCGAGAACTGGCCGAGACGGTGTGCGGTTTCCGCCGCCATCACCATGCCTGCAGCCACCGCTTCGCCGTGCAGCCATACGCCGTAGCCCATTTCGGCTTCGATGGCATGGCCGTAAGTATGGCCCAGATTCAGCAAGGCGCGCAGGCCGCTTTCGCGTTCGTCGGCGGCCACGACCTCAGCCTTCAGTTCACAGCAGCGGCGGATACAGTAGGCCAACGCCTGCATATCCAACGCCATCAGCGCATCAATGTTATTTTCCAACCAGACGAAGAATGCGCGATCGAGAATGATCCCGTATTTGATGACTTCAGCCAGGCCGGAAGAGAGTTCACGCGTCGGCAACGTTTTCAGGCAATCCAGATCAACCACCACCGAAGCGGGTTGATAGAAAGCACCGATCATGTTTTTGCCGAGCGGGTGGTTGACGGCGGTCTTGCCGCCTACGGAAGAGTCCACCTGCGACAACAGCGTGGTGGGAACCTGAATGAAGCGCACGCCGCGTTGGTAGCACGCGGCGGCAAAGCCGGTCAGATCGCCGACAACGCCGCCGCCGAGGGCGATCAGCGTGGTATCGCGCCCGTGCGGTTTTTCCAGCAGCGCCGAAAACACCTGCTCCAACACCGCCAGAGATTTGTACTGCTCACCATCGGGAAGGATCACCTGATCCACCACGACGCCACCCTGCTCCAGCACCTGCCGGACACGCTCCAGATAAAGCGGCGCCAGGGTCTGGTTGGTGACCAACATCGCTTGCTCACCCGCCTTCAACGGCATAAAAGAAGCCGGATCGTTAAACAATCCGGCGGCGATGGTAATCGGGTAGCTGCGCTCCCCAAGCGTTACAGTAATTCTCTCCATGTCGCGCTCAGTTCTCTGTATGGTGCGGCGGTGGTTGCTCCCCGCAACAGCGGGGAACACAAATCAGTTTTCCGCATTGGCCGACGGCGAACGCGAAAATCGGCAATCAGTTGCTTTCCAGCATGTTGATGATCTGGTTGGCAACCACTTTAGCGCTCTGATCGTCGGTGCGGATGGTGACATCGGCAATCTCTTCATACAACGGATTGCGCTCTTTCGCCAAGGCTTCCAGCACTTCACGCGGCGGAGAATCAACCTGCAGCAGCGGGCGCTTTTTATCACGCTGGGTACGAGCCAGTTGTTTCTCGATCGTGGTTTCCAGATAGACCACCACACCGCGCGCGGACAGACGGTTGCGCGTTTCGCGCGACTTCACCGAACCGCCGCCGGTCGCCAACACAATCCCTTGTTTTTCCGTCAGTTCATTAATGACTTTTTCTTCACGATCGCGGAAACCTTCTTCCCCTTCCACGTCGAATACCCAGCCCACGTCAGCTCCGGTACGTCGCTCAATTTCTTGATCGGAGTCGAAGAACTCCATATTGAGTTGCTGAGCTAACTGACGGCCAATAGTGCTTTTGCCGGCACCCATAGGCCCAACCAGAAAGATATTGCGTTTCTCTGCCATGTTTTTCGGTATTACTAAGACAATTCGTTAATGTTAACCCGCCCCGCCAATCAAATCAGCGGCGGGACCTAAACTGAAACCTCATGAGCGATAGTGCGAGATCAGACGAAAAATTATCTCAACACTCTTGGTAGTTTGGCAACCGAATAAATCGCAATCCACGCCGCGGGAGGGAAACCATATGTTTTTAACGGCGTCTTGACGCTAACAAAAAACCTCGGTGCTCAATTCGGTAACCCTTGTAAGCTAAATCGGCCGCAGCGTCAAACGCAGATCCCCCCAAGGGGATAAAAAAGTGTATCTGCTCATCAACTTTAGGAGATTTGCCGTCCGGCTGACAGGCAGACGCTTATCCCTTAATCAGGGTCGGCGTAATGAAGATCACCAACTCGCGTTTTTTCTGTTGTGCGCCGCTTTGTCGGAACAAGCTTCCCAATAACGGCGCATCCCCCAATCCCGGTACCTTGTCCGCCGTCTTGCCGCTATGCCGTTGAAAAATGCCGCCGAGCACCAGGGTTTCACCGCTTTTCACCGTGATCTGCGTCTTAATCTCCTGTTTATCGATGGTCAATGCCTCCCCCGCCCCGCGGCTGATGGCGCGCCCCGGCATATTTTGGCTGATGTGCAAGGTCAGCGTGATGCGCCCGTCCGGCAACACTTTCGGCATCACCTCCATGCCCAGCACCGCCTCTTTGAACTCGATGGCGGTCGCACCGCTGGCGCCGCTCGACACTTCGTAAGGGATCTCCGTCCCCTGTTTGATGCTGGCGGTTTGCAGGTGCGCCGTCAGCAAACGCGGGCTGGCGATGATCTCCACCTGATTCTCCTGCTCCAGCGCCGTCAGCTCGAGGCTCAGCAAACGCCCGCTGATGCGCGCCAGATGGAAACCGGCGTTCACCGCGCTGCGCTCCAGTGGCAGGTTAACGCCGAGATTGCCCGGCCGCAGCGGCTGCGCTGGCCTGTCGTCGGCCGCCAACCCCCAACGCACGCCGAGTTCACGCAGGCTTTCGCTGTTGATGGTCACGATATGCGCCGCCAGTTGCACCTGTGCCAGCGGCGCGTCCATTTCCGTCACCCGTTTTTTCAACTGCGCCAGGATTGGCGCCGTGTCGCGCAGCAGCAGCGTATTGGTGCGCTTATCCGCCAGCACGCTGCCCCGCTCGCTGAGCAAGGCGCCGCGTTGGGCATTGAGGCTTTCGGCAATCTCCGCCGCATCGCCGTTCTGTAACGTCAGGGTCAGGCTGTGCAGCGGTTGCCGCTGCGCCAGCGCCTCTCGCTGCTGCCTTTTTTCCTGCGCATCCGGCTCCGGCGAGATCAGCATCACGTTGCCCTCCCGCGTCATCGTCAGCTTGCCCATGCGCAGGGTCAGCGCCAGCGCCTGAGGCCAGGGCACATTCTCCAGCCGCAGCGTCAGGTTGCCGCTCACGCCGGGCGCGGCGATCAGGTTCATCTGCCGATAATCCGCCAGCGCCTGCAGGATGACCGTGACCGGCGCATCCTGAAACTCCAGCGAAATAACTTGTTTATCCTGCGCCTGTGAGGCGCCGAGCGCCAGGCACCACAGCGCCATGCCCAGTCCAGCGCGTCCTTTCATGGTTTGCCATCCTTGTTGTCTATCATCAGCGAGATGTCGCCCTGGCTCGCCGGGCAATCCGGTTCGGCCGCCAGCGCCGTTAACGTCAGGCTGCGCGCCTGCACCTGCGTCACCTGCCAGCGCTCGGCCAGCACCCGCTGCGGCGGCCGCAGGCGCAACCATTGCCCCGCCGGCGTCACCACCCAGCCATAGCGCAGCGTCGGTTGCCCGATGACGCCTTTCAGTCGCCAGCCTGCCGGCGATGCCGCCGTTTGGGCACAAACAGGCAGCGGAGGCGGCGCAAACGGGTCGCGCGGTTCAGCGCATAAGGCCCATGGCCATAGCAGCCACCACCAGCGGCCGGGTCTTTTACTCATCGGCCTGCTCCTCGGTGGCATCCTGCAAAACCAACCGCGCCGTCATGCCAAGGGGCGGCGTCTCCACGCTCAGTTGCTCGAGGCGTAAATCGGCGGGCAGCGCCTCCAGCAGCACCAGCAAACCGGCGTAGTCAATGCGCAAGCTCAGCGTTTGCCGCGGCGGTTTCTCCTGCCGCTGCCAGCGTAGCAAAGCGCCTCCCGCCCGTTGCAGCACGCTCGCCAGATCGCCGGTGGTGGTCGGCGGAAGCGGCGCCGCCGGGATAGCGGTTTCCGGCGCCTCGTCCAGTTGGCGTTGCACCATGACGATCTGTTGCAACAGGCGCTGTTGCCGCTCCGCCGCGCTTTCCCGCTGACGCCATTCGTCCTGCAGCAGCCAACCGCCGCCCAACAGCGCCAGCGTGCCGATGCCCAGCCCTTGCGACAGCAGCAATAACCAGCCCGGCAAGCTCAGCCAGAGGCGCAGCCCGGATGACAAACGGCTATCCATCACGCCCCCACTGCGCCGCCAGATGAAAGGAGTACAGGCCGTCTTCGCGTTGCGCCACCTCAGCCAAACGCAGCCGTGGCATCGCAGGTATCCCCGCCAGCCGCCGTTCGAACTGCGTGATGGCCGCAGGAGAGCGGCTCAACCCACGCAGCCGCAGGCCGTTCACCGCATCGCTGTCCAACGCCGTGAGCCACAGCGGTGGAGGGATACTGGAGGACAATTGCTGCAGCAGCTGCAAATAACGCCGGTTATGTTGGGCGTTGCTCGCCTGCCGTTCGGCGCGGGCGCTGTGCAGCACTCGCTGCGCCCGCTCTTGCTGCTGCTGACGGACGAGCAACGTCAATGCCGCCAGCTCTTCACCCAGCATCGCCAGCCGCGCCTGCCGCTGCGCCTGTTGGTGACGCAGCTGGCCGGCGACCAGGAACAGTGCCAGCAGCAGCGCCGTTACCTGCAACAGCAGCACGCCCAGCCAGAAATAGCCGCGCCGACGATCGCGGCGCTGGCGCCAGGGCATAAAGTTGACCTGATACATCAGCGATCCTCCTCACGCAGCGCCAGACCACCGGCCAACGCGAACGCCGAAGGATGCGCAGGCAACGGCGGACGCAGCTGCGTGAAGGCGCTGAGCGGCGACCAGGCAAGGCAACCGGCGGGCAAGGCTCCCGCCAGTACGCTGCCAGCATAGACCGGCCGATCGTCGCCCGCCGGCATCTGGGCTTGCAGTGCCCGCAGCGCCTGCGCGTCATCGTCGCCCGGTGCCAGGCCAAAGGCGAACGCGCCGTCGGCCGGCGCCACCCACAGCCATTCTCGTTCGAGACGGTGCATCAGCCCCGCGGCGGGCGGCACGCCTGCCGCCGTCGCCATCATCCGCAGCGCGCAGGGGGTGATATCGACCGCTTGTGGATACAGGCCGGCCTGACGCAGACAATGCAGCCACTGCTGCAGCTCCCGCCGCCGCGCGGCGGTCAACAGCAGCGCCGCCTCATCCGCCGGTGCGGCGCGATAGTCGAGCGCCAGCGTCTGGCCGTCGAGCGGAAACTGCTTCAAACCGTGGCCACCGATATAGTCGCTGCGTTCCGGTTCGCGCAGCCGCGCGTCCGGCCGCGCCATGCGCTGCTGCAACACGCGCTGCGCCGGCAGGGCAATGCGTAAGGAAATATGTCGCGGCAGTTGGACGCGCCATTGCCGCAGCACCCGGATCAGGAATTCGGTAGGTTCCAGACAGCCGTCACGTAAAACCGCCTGCGGCAGCGCTTGCTGCCACCAGTGGCGCAACTGCCAGCCGTTGCGGCGGCGTTGGGCCGCCACCGCCCGCACGCAGTCGATTTGTATATCCAGCCCCACCTGCCATGCTTGAGGGAACATGTTTCGCAAGCCTCCATAACATCAGATGATAAAAGAACATATCCATGTCGCAGGCTTGCCTTTATACTACCGCGCGGTTGTTTATAAACTGCCCAAATGACTTAGAAATGGGAAATCTCAGGTGAAGTTCGTAAAGTATTTACTAATCCTTGCAGTATGTTGCATCGTGCTGGGAGCAGCCTCGATTTTCGGCTTGTACAAATATGTCGAGCCGCAGCTGCCCGACGTCGCAACGCTGAAAGATGTGCGACTGCAGATACCGATGCAGGTCTACAGCGCCGATGGCGAACTGATCGCCCAATACGGCGAGAAGCGCCGCATTCCGCTGAAACTGGATCAAATTCCGCCGGTGATGGTGCACGCATTCATCGCCACCGAAGACAGCCGCTTCTATGATCACCACGGCGTCGATCCGGTCGGCATCTTCCGCGCCGCCTCCATCGCGTTGGTCTCCGGCCACGCTTCGCAGGGGGCCAGTACCATTACCCAACAGCTGGCGCGTAACTTCTTCTTAAGCCCGGAACGCACCCTGATGCGTAAAATCAAGGAAGCCTTCCTGGCGGTACGCATCGAGCAAATGCTCACCAAGGATGAAATCCTTGAGCTGTATCTGAACAAGATCTATCTGGGTTACCGCGCCTACGGCGTGGGCGCCGCCGCGCAGGTCTATTTCGGCAAAGACGTCAGCCAACTGACCCTGAGCGAAATGGCGACCATCGCCGGCCTGCCGAAAGCACCGTCCACCTTCAACCCGCTCTATTCGCACGATCGCGCCGTTGCCCGTCGCAACGTGGTGCTGTCGCGCATGCTGGACGAACACTACATCACGCAGGCGCAGTACGATCAGGCGCGTTCCGAAGATCTGGTCGCCAATTACCATGCGCCGGAAATCAGCTTCTCCGCGCCGTATCTCTCCGAGATGGTGCGTCAGGAGATGATCAAGCGCTACGGTGAAAACGCCTATACCGACGGTTACAAGGTTTACACCACCGTCACCAAACGGCTGCAGCTGGCGGCGCAGGAGTCGGTGCGCAACAACGTGCTGGCCTATGACATGCGCCACGGCTACCGCGGCCCGTCCAACGTATTGTGGAAAGTCGGCGAAGCGGCCTGGGATCGCAAACAGATTGTCGATTCGCTGAAAAACCTGCCGAACTACGGCCCGCTGGCGCCGGCGGTGATCACCGCCGCCAACCCGCAGGAAGCGACGGCGATGCTGGCCGACGGCAGCAGCATTGCCCTGCCGATGGCGACCATGCGCTGGGCGCGGCCATACCGTTCAGACACGCAGCAAGGCCCAACGCCGAAACGCGTCACCGACGTGGTGCAGGCCGGCCAGCAGGTGTGGGTGCGTAAAGTGAACGAGGCCTGGTGGCTGTCGCAGGTGCCGGACGTCAACTCGGCGCTGGTCTCGATCAACCCGAACGACGGCGCGGTGAAAGCGCTGGTCGGCGGTTTCGATTTCAACCAGAGCAAATTCAACCGCGTCACGCAGGCTCTGCGCCAGGTGGGGTCGAACATCAAACCGTTCCTGTACACCGCCGCGATGGATAAAGGCCTGACGCTGGCCACTATTCTGAACGACTTGCCGATTACCCGTTGGGATGCCGGCGCCGGCACCGATTGGCGGCCGAAGAACTCGCCGCCGACCTACGACGGCCCGATTCGCCTACGGCAGGGTCTGGGGCAATCGAAGAACGTGGTGATGGTGCGCGCGATGCGCGCGATGGGCGTCGACTACGCGGCGGAATATCTGCAGCGCTTCGGCTTCCCGGCGCAGAATATCGTGCATACCGAATCGCTGGCGCTGGGTTCCGCCTCCTTCACCCCGATGCAGCTGGTGCGCGGCTACGCGGTGCTGGCGAACGGTGGTTACCTGGTCGACCCGTACTTCATCACCAAGATTGAAGACGACAACGGCAATACGGTGTTCGAAGCCAAACCGAAAGTGGTGTGCAGCAGCTGTAACCTGCCGGTGATCTACGGCGACACCCACCGTTCGGCGGTGCTGTCCGACGACAATATCGAAAACGTCGCCACCTCGCAGGAAGGCAACAACAGCACGGTGCCGATGCCGCAGCTGGAGCAGGTCACCCCGGCTCAGGTGCAACAGGACGGCGACCAACAGTTTGCGCCGCACGTCATCAGCACACAGCTGGCCTTCCTGATCCACGACGCGCTGAACAGCAACATCTTCGGCGAACCGGGTTGGATGGGTACCGCCTGGCGCGCCGGGCGCGATCTGAAACGTCATGATATCGGCGGCAAAACCGGTACCACCAACAGTTCCAAGGACGCCTGGTTCTCCGGCTATGGCCCAGATACCGTGACCTCAGTGTGGATCGGTTTCGACGATCACCGCCGCGACCTGGGCCGTTCGACGGTATCCGGCGCCATCCCGGATCAGATTTCCGGCGGCGAAGGCGGTGCCAAGAGCGCCCAGCCGGCGTGGGACGACTTCATGAAGACCGCGCTGGAAGGCATTCCGGAGCAGAAAGTCACGCCGCCGCCGGGCATCATCAGCGTCACCATCGACAAAAGCAGCGGCAAGCTCTCTGGCGGCGGCGGCGGCAGCCGTTCCGAGTACTTCATTGAGGGAACTCAGCCGACGGACTACCCATCGCGCGATACCGGCACCACGTTGACCGATCCGGGCGGTGAAAGCCACGAGCTGTTCTGATCGAAAAGGGCCAGAGAAATCTGGCCCTTTTTTTTATTCGGCGCGAAGCGTATCAGCGCGAAGCGCGCAAAAACGCCTCGGAAAGGAACAGCGCGCTGACGTTGCGCGCCTCACGAAAATCCGGTTCCGCCAACAGCGCCATCATGTTGGCGATCGGCCAGCGCACCTGCGGCAAGGGCTCCGGCTCATCCCCTTCCAGGCTCTGCGGGTAGAGATCGTGCGCCAGCACAATATTCATTTTGCTGGAAAAATAGGATGGCGCCATCGTCAGCTTGCTGAGAAAATCAAAGCGCTTCGCACCGTATCCCACCTCTTCCATCAGCTCGCGATTGGCCGCTTCCAGCACGCCCTCACCGGGATCGATCAGCCCTTTCGGGAACCCCAGCTCATAGGATTCGGTGCCCACCGCATATTCGCGGATCAGCAGCAGGTCATCGCCAATCACCGGCACGATCATCACCGCTTCGCGATCCGAAGGCCGCATGCGCTCATACACCCGCCGAACCCCGTTGCTGAATTCCAAATCGACCGACTCGACGTTGAACAAACGCGAACGCGCGACCGTTTCCACTTTCAGAATTTTAGGTTTTTGCAGGTGTTTATCCATGATTGCCTCAAAGAGGTTACCCAGGCGTGGACGGGGCAACCGAAATAATGATTGGCGTAACGCACGGCTCGTTGGCGCTCAAACGCTGACCAAATTCGATCCTGATCACATTGTGCGTTAAGGGCAAGCTCCGCCGCAACGAGCATGAACAGTAATTTACTTTCTTTTAACAAGCGTAGCCAGCGGCCGGCGATTTTCCGTACTGATTCAGCAAACAGCGTGCAAGAAAATAGGATAATACCGATATCGACGGCAGAGGCCGGTTGCTAGTATCACGCAGGCAAGAATCAGTGATAAAATGGCCTTGCGTCATGAAGGAATGAGATCCAGAGCGAGAATCTGTTTGTTCCCTCATTAGTTCTGGGTGCCTCCTGGCGGTTTACTCCGTATAATATTCACCTTTTCATCAGGTTGGCGAAATTCACGGGTGTGAGATGGGGATTGCATGAGCACAATAGTGTTGATATTGGCCTTAGTGCTTGTCTGCCTGATTGCCGCCGGCCTGTACCTATGGTTCAAGGCGCGTAACCCATCGGCGCTGGCGCACGCGTTGCCATTTATCAAGCCCGCCCACCGCAAGCTGACCGACGAAGAGCGCGCCGCGGTCGAGTTCTATCTCAATCAGCAAAACAAGCTGAGCAACAAGCTGTTGCCCGGTGGCGGCGCTACGCTGCCCGCGGCCAAACTGGCCCTCACCCCGCAAAGTGATAACGTTTATCCCGTCACGCATGCCATTACCCGCTACGGGCTGGCCAGCGACGATCCCAATAAATGGCGCTATTACCTCGACGCTGAAGAGGTGCATCTGCCGCCGTTTTGGGAACCCTATATCACCGCCGACAACCATGTGGAAGTGATCAGAACCCAGACGCTGCCGCTGGTGATTTCGCTCAACGGGCACTCGCTGAAAGATCATATTCACGACCGACCACAGCCGCCGGTGGTGACCGCCACGCCGACCAAAAACGCGTCTATCCGCAAGGAAGAGAGCGAGCATGTCGAGCTGGTCAATATTCGCAAGGAAACGCCGGAAGAGCATGCGCTGAACCGGCCTAACGGCATCCGTGAAGCCGTCATCATCTCCGCCGCGCTGCTGCTGCTGTTCTTCAGCCTGATAAGCCCGGTGCTGGTGATCCCCTGGATGATTTTCGTGGCGGTGCTGATGATCGCCTGGGGATGCTGGAACCTGTTCCGCCGTCCGGCGTCACGCGAGCTGAAAGAGATCCACTGTCTGCGCGGCACGCCGAAGCGCTGGGGCCTGTTCGGCGAATCCGACCAGGGGCAGATCAGCAACATTTCGCTCGGTATCATCGATCTTATCTACCCGCCGCATTGGCAGCCGTACCTGACGCAGGACCTGGGCAAGACCACCGATGTGGACGTCTACCTCAATCGGCAGGTGGTGCGCCAGGGGCGCTTCCTCTCGCTGCATGACGAAGTGAAAAACTTCCCGCTGCAGCAGTGGGGCCGCAACGCGGTGCTGGTCGCCAGCTCGGCGCTGGTGCTGTTGTTGCTGCTGATCTATATCCCGCTCAACCTGCCGCTGACCCTCAGCATGGCCTGGTTGCAGGGCGCGCAAAAAGTGGAAGTGACCAGCGTGCAAGCACTGGAAGCCACGCCGCTGCGGATCGGCGACACGCTGAAGGTGCGCGGCAGCGGCATGTGCTATGTGCCGCCGCCGGCCAACGGGGGTGGCGCCGTCAATTTTGCGCCGTTCGACTGCTCCGGCATTTACTGGAACAATGCCGCCCCGCTGCCGCAGCCGGAATCGGAAGTCATAGACAAAGCGACGGCCCTGCTGGCCACGGTCAACAGCCAGCTGCATCCGAGCGGTGCCGATCAGAAGGTCAACCCGCAGCTGGCCAGCGCCATCGAGAAATCCGGCATGATCCTGCTGGATGACTTCTCTGATATCGTATTGAAAACACAGGATTTGTGCCAGACAGAAAACGACTGCGTGCGGTTGAAGAACGCCTTGGTCAACCTGGGCAACGCCAAAAACTGGAGCAGCCTGGTGAAACGCGCCAGGTCCGGCGCGCTGCAAGGCGTCAACGTCCTGCTGCGCCCGGTGAGCGCCGAGTCGCTGGAAAGCCTGACCAAAGTGGCCACGTCATCGTTCATCTTCAATGAAACGCGCCTGGCCGCCGCGGCGCTCAACAGCCCGCCGCCGGGCGGTTTCCTGATCCGCAGTGACGAAGGCCGCCAGTTGGTCAGCCACCCGCAGCCGTCGGTGCCGCAGAGCGAATACAACGCCCTCGACCAGTGGAATGAGCTGCAGCGTCTTTCCACTCTGCTGCTGCATACCCCGTTCCAGGCGCAGGGGGTGATCACCAGCCTCAGCGTCGATGCCAACGGCACCCGCCACGTGGCGCTGCACAGCGAACCGGACATGATAACCCTGTGGCGCTACCTCGGTACCAGCCTGCTGTTGCTGGCGGTGGTCGTCAGCCTGGGCTATAACGCCTGGCGGCTGGTGCAGCGTCGGCGCATCAATCAGCACCGCGTCGCCGATATCCAGCGTTACTACGACAGCTGCTTCAATCCGCAGCTCAATCCGATGTCGATGCGGCCGATGGCCTGAACCTGACGCCGGGGCCTCCGCCCTGTCATCTGCTTATGCTACGCTAACGCTATTATTCTCATCCGCGGACCGCCCGTCGGTCCGCCCGTGGAGTTTTTATGGTTCCCGAGTTTGATTGGCCGCAGATCGATACCGTGCTGCTGGATATGGACGGCACCTTGCTGGATCTGGAGTTCGACAGCCACTTTTGGCTCAGCCTGGTGCCGCAGGCGCTGAGCGAAAGGCGCGCCATTCCGTTCGACGAAGCCCGCCATATCATTGAGCGGGAATATCAGGCGGTGCAGCACACCATGAACTGGTATTGCTTCGATTACTGGAGCGAACGGTTGGATCTGGATATCTACCGCATGACCAGCGAAGTCGGCAGCCGCGCCCGGCTGCGCGAAGACACCGAGCCGTTTTTACGGGCGCTGCGCGACGCCGGTCTGCACACCATTTTGCTGACCAACGCCCATCCGCACAGCCTGGCGGTGAAAATCGAGCATACCGGCCTCGATCGGCACCTTGATTTATTGTTTTCCACCCACACATTTGGTTATCCGAAAGAAGATCAGCGTCTGTGGCAAGCGGTGCAGCAGCACACCGGATTCAATCCGCAGCGCACGCTGTTCGTCGACGACGGCGAGCCGATCCTCGACGCGGCGCGCACTTTCGGCATTCGTTACTGCCTGGGCGTGCAAAACCCGGACTCCAGCACGGCGGAGAAAAGCTTCCAGCGCCATCCGGCGATGCGCGACTATCGCCTGCTGATACCGGCGCTGGCCAAGGGGGAAGCATGAAGGAAAAAGCGACGCGCGACGACGCGGTCCGGCTGGATAAGTGGCTGTGGGCCGCACGCTTCTATAAGACCCGCGCGCTGGCGCGCGAAATGATCGACGGCGGCAAGGTGCATTACAACGGCCAGCGCGGCAAGCCGAGCAAGATTGTCGAACTCAACGCCGAGCTCAAACTGCGGCAGGGCAACGAAGAACGTACGGTGATCGTGCTGGCGCTGACCAGCCAACGCCGCGGCGCCGGCGAGGCGCAGCAAATGTATCAGGAAACCGAAGCCAGCATCGCCAACCGCGAAAAAATGGCGCTGGCGCGCAAGATGAACGCGTTGACCATGCCGCATCCGGACCGTCGTCCGGACAAAAAGGAGCGGCGCGACCTGATGAAATTTAAATTTGGTGAGCCGGAATAACCCCTCACCGCAATGAGAGAAGATTATGTCCAACCATGACCAATTGCACCGTTACCTGTTTGAAAACTACGCGGTGCGCGGCGAGCTGGTTACCGTCAGCGAAACCTATCAGCAGATCCTGAATAACCACGACTACCCGGCGCCGGTGCAAAAGCTGCTGGGCGAACTGCTGGTCGCCACCAGTCTGCTGACCGCGACCCTGAAGTTCGACGGCGACATCACCGTGCAGCTGCAAGGCGACGGCCCGCTGAAGCTGGCGGTGATCAACGGCAACAACCGCCAGGAGATGCGCGGCGTTGCGCGCACCCAGGCGCCTATCGCCGACGACAGCACCTTGCATCAGATGATCGGCAACGGCGTCATGGTCATCACCATTTCCCCGACGGAAGGCGAGCGCTATCAGGGCGTGGTCGGCCTGGAAGGTGAAACCCTGGCCGAATGCCTGGAAGCCTACTTCCGCCAGTCCGAGCAGTTGCCAACCCGCCTGTTCATCCGCACCGGCGAAGCGGAAGGCAACGCCGCGGCGGCCGGTATGCTGCTGCAGGTGCTGCCGGCGCAGGACGGCCACCTCGATGATTTCGATCATCTGGTGCAACTGACCAACACGGTAAAAAGCGAAGAGCTGTTCGGCCTGCCGGCCAACGAAGTGCTGTACCGCCTGTATCACCAGGAAGAAGTCACCCTGTACGAACCACAGAACGTGCAGTTCCGTTGCACCTGTTCGCGCCAGCGCTGCGCCGACGCGCTGTTGACGCTGCCGACCGACGAAGTGGCGGACATGTTGGAGCAGGACGGCAATATCGACATGCACTGCGACTACTGTGGCAGCCACTATGTCTTTGACCCGGTTGATGTTGCCGCGTTGTATGCGGGTAACACCGGCGAAAGCGACCAGTTGCACTAAGTTACACCTCTTCGGCGGGCGCGCCCGGCGCCCGCCAACGCCCGCCGTTTGCACGTTTGCTTTTTTCCGTGTGCTATCTCTCAGATCGTAACGAAATACCGCCTAAAACGTTAAATATTTGATACCCATCGCGGTTACGCACCGTTAGATCCCTACAATTGCCGCCAGAAATTCTGTGACCAAGGAGTAGTAACATGCGCGTTAAAGGTATAACCCCTCAGGATCTGGCCGCTTACGGCATTCACGACGTTAGCGAAATCGTTCACAACCCGAGCTATGAACTGCTGTTTAAGGAAGAAACAGACCCATCTCTGGAAGGTTTTGAGCGTGGGGTAGTCACCAAGCTGGGTGCCGTCTCCGTCGATACCGGCATCTTCACCGGCCGTTCGCCGAAAGACAAATACATCGTCCGCGACGACATCACCCGCGATACCGTGTGGTGGGCCGATCAGGGCAAAGGCAAAAACGACAACAAACCCCTCAGCCCGGAAGTGTGGGCCGATCTGAAACACCTGGTCACCGAACAACTATCCGGCAAGCGCCTGTTCGTGGTGGATACCTTCTGCGGCGCCAATGCCGACTCGCGCCTGAAAGTGCGCTTCATCACCGAGGTGGCCTGGCAGGCGCACTTCGTGAAAAACATGTTCATCCGCCCAAGCGACGAAGAGCTGGCGGACTTCGAGCCGGACTTCGTGGTGATGAACGGCGCCAAATGCACCAATCCGAACTGGCAACAGCAAGGCCTGAACTCGGAGAACTTCGTCGCCTTCAACCTGACCGAGCGCATGCAGCTGATCGGCGGCACCTGGTACGGCGGCGAAATGAAGAAAGGCATGTTCTCGATGATGAACTACCTGCTGCCGCTGAAAGGCATCGCCTCGATGCACTGCTCGGCCAACGTGGGCGAGAAAGGCGACGTGGCGGTGTTCTTCGGCCTGTCCGGCACCGGCAAGACCACTCTCTCCACCGATCCTAAGCGTCAGCTGATCGGCGATGACGAGCACGGCTGGGACGACGACGGCGTGTTCAACTTCGAAGGCGGCTGCTACGCCAAGACCATCAAGCTGTCTGAAGAAGCCGAGCCGGATATCTACCACGCCATCAAACGCGACGCGCTGCTGGAAAACGTCACCGTACTGGCCGACGGCAGCATCGACTTCAACGACGGTTCGAAAACCGAGAACACCCGCGTTTCTTATCCGATCTATCATATCCAGAACATCGTCAAGCCGGTGTCCAAGGCGGGTCATGCCACCAAGGTGATCTTCCTGACCGCCGATGCCTTCGGCGTGCTGCCGCCGGTATCGCGTCTGACCGCCAACCAGACTCAGTACCACTTCCTGTCCGGCTTCACCGCCAAGCTGGCCGGCACCGAGCGCGGCGTAACCGAACCGACGCCAACCTTCTCCGCCTGCTTCGGCGCCGCATTCCTGTCGCTGCACCCGACGCAGTACGCCGAAGTGCTGGTGAAACGCATGCAGGCCGCCGGCGCCCAGGCTTACCTGGTCAACACCGGCTGGAACGGTACCGGCAAGCGCATCTCGATCAAAGATACGCGCGGCATCATCGACGCCATCCTGAGCGGTGAAATCGACAAGGCGGAAACCGTCACCCTGCCGATCTTCGATCTGGCGATGCCGACCGCGCTGCCGGGCGTGAACCCGGAGATCCTCGATCCGCGCAATACCTACGCCAGCCTCGAGCAGTGGCAGGAAAAAGCGCAGGATCTAGCCGAGCGCTTCATCACCAACTTCGACAAATACACCGACACGCCTGCGGGCGCCGCGCTGGTCAGCGCCGGCCCGAAGCTGTAATTCGGTAGCGTTACCTCTTCAGCTAAGGCGCGGATCCCGCGCCTTTTTTTATTTTCAGTGATTGCTTTTTAACCAGCAAGGCGAGAAAATAAGTCAATGCAATCATTGATAGCAAAGGAGGTTTAAATGGCGACTATCACCGTCAGAAATCTGGACGACGAAATCAAAGAGCTGCTGCGTATTTCAGCGGCGAAAAACGGCCATTCCATGGAAGAGGAAGCGCGCATGATCCTGAAACAGGCGCTGGTGAAAAAGCCGCCGCGCTATGGATTGGGTACCTGGATGCATCAGCACTTCGCCGAATTCGGCGGCGTCGAGCTGGAGATCCCACCGCGTGACGCCGTGCCACCACGCATCGTCACCTTTGATGATGAAGATGACAACGCATGATTATTCTCGACACCAACGTCATTTCAGAAACGCTGCGCCCCAGTCCGTACTACAACGTCATTAACTGGTTAAATGAAAAGGACAATGACGAACTCTATCTGAGCGCCATTGTCCTGGCCGAACTGTTCAGCGGCGTCGCCTGCATGCCTGACGGCAAGCGCCAGCGGGATCTCAAGCTCAAATTGGCGGACGCGATTGAATTGAAGTTCGAGGGGCAGATATTGCCGTTTGATGGGCTGTGCGCGATGCAATACGCGGAATTGACGGCAAGGAATCGGCTTCTGGGTAAAGCGATGAGCGTGCCGGATGCCCAAATCGCCGCCACCTGCCTGCATTACGGCGCCGCCCTGGCCACCCGCAATACCCAAGACTTCCTCCACTGCGGCATCGAGTTAATCGATCCGTGGCAGGCACCGACCGGCCGTCGGTTGCATGAGGATGCGGCGGAATACTACGTGATGAGCCGGAAGTCCTGACGGGGCCGCAACGATGCGGCCCGCGCCAAGAGCGTCAGGCGTTTTCTCTGGCGGTTTGATGGCCGTTGGCCGACTCTTTTTTCTCCATCGGCAACGGAATATACGCGCGGATCAATAGCCCGCCGCGCTCGCTGGTACCGATATCCAGCTCGCCGTCGTGCGCGTCGATAATACGCTGCACGATCGCCAGCCCCAGACCGGTGCCGCTGGTGCTGCGCGCGCTGTCACCGCGTACGAACGGCTGCAGCAGGTGCTTCAATTCTTCCGGCTTGATGCCCGGGCCGTCATCCTCCACCTGGAACCAGCCGCGCTGCAGCTCGCGGCCGCTGCTGACCTTGATCCAGCCGTTGCCGTAACGCGCCGCGTTCACCACCATGTTCACCGCCGCCCGCTTAATCGACAGCGGGTGCACGTTCATCATCAGCTCACCCGGCGACAGCGCGGTTTCAATCACCCGCTCATAGCCGCTTTCCGCCGCGACCACCTCGCCCAAAATGGCGTTCAGATCGCTGCTTTCGGTCGGCATCTCCTGCCCGGTGCGCAGATAATCGATGAACTGCTCGATGATGGCGTTGCACTCTTCGATGTCTTTATTGATCGACTCGGCCAGATAGCCGTCTTCGGCGCTCATCATCTCGGTCGCCAGCCGGATGCGCGTCAACGGCGTGCGCAGGTCATGGCTGACCCCGGCCATCAGCAAGGTGCGGTCATCCGCCAGCTGCTTGACGCCCGACGCCATCTGATTGAATGCGCGAGTCACCGATCGCACTTCGGAAGCGCCATACTCGCGCAGCGGCGGCGGAATGATGCCCTTGCCCACCTGCAGCGCCGCATGTTCCAGCTCCACCAGTGGGCGGTTTTGAATGCGAATAAACAACCAGGCGCCGCCGATTGCCAGCAACATGATCGCCAGCGTATAGCGGAACAGCGGAGAGAAGTCGCCCTGGTGGATTTCCGTCAGCGGCACGCGCACCCAGATATCGGGCTGCAGCCAGGTTTTCAGCCACACCACCGGGGAGTTCTTGTTCACCTCCACCCGCACATCGGTCGGCCCGCCGAGCTGCTGCGCCATCTGCTGACTGAGGAACTGATAGTGCTGCGCCCAGCGCAGGCCGCTCTCCTCCGCCGCCGAGTTGGTGTAAAGAGAGATGCCCAGTTCGCGGTAGATCTCACGGCGGAACGCCGGCGGCACTTCCAGCAGCGTGCCGTCCTCCAGCTGCAGCCGATCGGTCATCAGCATACGCACTTCGTACGCCAATACCTTGTTGAACTGCTGCAGGCTGGGCAGGATGGCGAAGTTCAGCACCACCAGATAGGTCGTCACCAGGCTGACGAACAGCAAGGTGACGATCAACAACAGGGTTCGGGCAAACGAGCTACGCGGTGAAAAGCGCAATCGCCTCATGCCTTGCTGCCGTCCGGGACGAACACGTAGCCGAGACCCCAAACGGTCTGGATATAACGCGGATGCGCCGGATCTTCTTCAACCATGCGGCGCAGGCGAGAAATCTGCACGTCGATCGAGCGCTCCATGGCGCTGTATTCGCGGCCACGCGCCAGGTTCATCAGCTTATCGCGCGACAGCGGTTCACGCGGGTGGCTGACCAGCGCCTTCAGGACCGCGAACTCGCCGCTGGTCAACGGCATCGGTTCGTCTTCGCGGAACATCTCGCGGGTGCCGAGGTTCAGTTTGAATTTCCCGAACGCGATCACCGCTTCTTCCTGCGAAGGCGCGCCCGGCAGTTCGTTAGCCTGGCGGCGCAGCACCGCGCGGATGCGAGCCAACAGCTCACGCGGGTTGAACGGTTTAGGAATGTAGTCGTCGGCGCCGATTTCCAGCCCCACGATGCGATCGACCTCTTCGCCTTTGGCGGTAACCATAATGATTGGCATCGGGTTGCTCTGGCTGCGCAGGCGGCGGCAGATGGACAGCCCATCTTCGCCCGGCAACATCAGATCGAGCACCATCAGATGGAAGGATTCACGGGTCAGCAAGCGATCCATTTGCTCAGCGTTGGCAACGCTGCGAACCTGGAAGCCCTGCTCGGTTAAATAACGTTCTAAAAGCGCGCGCAGGCGCATGTCATCATCGACAACCAGGATCTTATGATTCTCTTGCATGGTATTACTCCCAAAGGCTTTATTGCCTGACTCGAATATTGTTAGAAAACCTTGCCATTTGAGACAGCGTTTAATGGTATGTATTCTAGACGAAATTGTTACAAAGCTTATTCTTTTCCCCATTTATCAACAATTTTCATCGAATGTCGACGGGGGTTCGTCAAAATTTCGCCCTTTATCGGCGCAATGTGGGGCGGCGGCCCAATTTTACGCAATTTCGCCACCGGCGAACCGCACGGTGGCGTTTTGGCGGCGAGTCAGGAAGTCTGCAGGAAACGCGCCAGCTGCCGACGCAGCTGCCGGTTCTCTTGCTGCAGCGCATCAACCCGGTCGAGCAGCGTCAGCGCCATGGCGATCCCCGGCCAATCCAGATCCAGCTCGGCCCGCAGCCTGCGCGCACGCTGTAGATGGCTCAGCGCCGGGTAATCGAACTCCCAGCTCGGCTGCGCCGGCTCCAGCGGCACGATCACGCCCAGGCCGACGATCTCGACCAGCTCATCCTCTGAAATCTCCACCCGTTGGCACAGTTCCACCACGGTGAATGTGATCTCTTTTTTCATCATGTGCTTTACTCCCATTCCGCGCGCGGGTTGAACGCCGCCTGTTCAGCCAGTTCACGCCACAGGGCGCTGGCCTTCTCGTTCGGCTTCGGCGGCATCACTACCTTGAGAATGACATACAGATCGCCGGGCTCTTTCTTGCCTGCCAGCCCCTTGCCCTTGACCCGCAGCCGTTTGCCGCTTTGGCTGCCGGCCGGCACGGTCAGCGCGATTTTGCCGGTCAGCGTCGGCACCTCGATGCTGGCCCCCAGCGCCGCTTCCCACGGGGCGAGCGGCGCCACGATGCTCAGGTTGTGGCCGTCAATCTCGAACAGCGGATGCGGCGCGAGGCGGATGACCAGATACAGGTCGCCGTTCTGGCCGCCGCCCACGCCGGCAACGCCCTGCCCCTTAAGGCGAATGCGCTCGCCGTCGCCCACGCCGGCCGGGATTTTCACGTTCAGCGTTTTGCTGGCTTCGCTCACCTGCCGCCCCAGCTCGTCATACACCGGCAGCTTATAGGAGATCTCGCGGCTTTGGCCATGCAGCGTTTCCTCGAGGAACAGCGGCACCTCCATCTCGAGATCCTGGCCGCGGAAGCCATGTCCGCCGTGCGAGTGCGAAGCGGAGCGATGCCCGCCCGCCGCCCGCCCGCCGAACATGCTTTCGAAGAAATCGGAGAAGTCTTGCGCGTCGGCGCCGCCGCCGTGCCATGAAGCGCTCTGCTGGTAGCCGCCTTGATCGCCGCGCGCCTGGCGGCCAAAGTTCGGATCGTTGCGGTGCAGCCGGATCTGATCGTACTCAGCGCGGCGTTCTTCGTCCTTCAGCACCTCATAGGCTTCGGCCAGCTCCTTGAATTTGCTCTCGGCGTCGTCTTCAGTGCTCACGTCAGGGTGATATTTACGCGCCAGCCGGCGGTAGGCCGTTTTGATGGTTTTCAGATCGGCGTTGGGCTCAACGCCCATCGTTGCGTAGTAATCTTTAAATTCCATGCGGTAATACCTTCAATGTGTTGGGTTGTGCGCCAAAATTCCTTGTCTCTCTCGCCAGATATCCTCCTTTCGTCACATTCCTTTTCCGCTATCGCTAAGCATACTCCCGATTGTTAAAAGCTGCGCAAACTGAATAAAAACCGTGCGACAACGCACAGGCCCGCGCGCCATTTCTAAAGCCCCCCGCATTCACGTACACTGTGGCGGTGGCCCCATAAAGATAAATCACCATGAGAACTCAACTGATAACCCGTGAAGGGTATGACAAGCTCAAACAAGAGCTGGATTACCTCTGGCGCGAAGAACGCCCCGAGGTGACCAAGAAAGTGACCTGGGCCGCCAGCCTGGGCGACAGAAGCGAAAACGCCGACTACCAGTACAACAAGAAGCGGCTGCGCGAGATCGACCGCCGCGTCCGCTATCTGACCAAATGCCTGGAGCAGCTGAAGATCGTCGATTACTCCCCGCAGCAGGAAGGCAAGGTATTCTTCGGCGCCTGGGTGGAAGTAGAGAACGAAGACGGCGAGACCAAACGCTTTCGCATCGTCGGTTACGACGAAATCTTCGGCCGCAAGGATTACATCTCCATCGACGCGCCGATGGCGCGCGCCCTGCTGAAAAAAGAGGTCGGGGACGTCGCCACCGTCAATACGCCACTGGGCGAGGCGCAGTGGTACGTTAACGAGATAGACTACCCAAAGTAAGCTTTCAGCTTTTTCCGAACCGCCGCCAACGCCGCCGCCTGCGCAGTTCTCCACGCCGCAGCCGCGCGGCGGCGGCCCGCTCCACTGGCATTTTCCCCGATCAATCCGTATAACTGTCCCCTGTTTATTCACCGTTCTCAATACAGATACCAGACCTATGAATGACCCACTGAGCCGCATTATTGCAACAGAACTGCAGGCCCGGCCGGAGCAAGTCGACTCCGCCATCCGTCTGCTGGATGAAGGTAATACCGTGCCTTTTATTGCACGCTATCGTAAGGAAGTCACCGGGGGTTTGGACGACACCCAACTGCGCCAGCTGGAAACCCGCCTGGGTTATCTGCGTGAACTGGAAGATCGTCGCCAGACTATCCTGAAGTCGATCGATGAACAGGGCAAACTGACCGAACAACTGGCGGGGGCGATCAACGCCACGCTGAGCAAGACCGAGCTCGAAGACCTCTATCTGCCGTACAAACCGAAGCGCCGCACCCGCGGCCAGATCGCCATCGAAGCCGGCCTGGAACCGCTGGCGGACGCGCTGTGGCAGGATCCGCAACAGCAGCCGGAACAGCTGGCTGAACGCTACGTCGACGCCGACAAAGGCGTGGCGGACGTCAAAGCCGCCCTCGACGGCGCGCGCTATATCCTGATGGAGCGCTTCGCCGAAGATGCCTCGCTGCTGGCCAAGGTGCGCGACTACCTGTGGAAAAACGCCCATCTGGTGTCCAAAGTGGTCGAGGGCAAGGAAGAAGAAGGCGCCAAATTCCGCGACTATTTCGATCACCACGAACCGATTTCCCAGGTGCCTTCGCACCGCGCGCTGGCGATGTTCCGCGGCCGCAACGAAGGCGTGCTGCAGCTGGCGCTAAACGCCGATCCGCAGTTTGAGGAAGCGCCGCGTGAAAGCCAGGCGGAGCTGATCATCATCAATCACCTCAACCTGCGTCTGAATAACGCCCCGGCCGACGCCTGGCGCAAGGCGGTGGTCAACTGGACCTGGCGCATCAAGGTGCTGCTGCACCTGGAAACCGAGCTGATGGGCACGGTGCGCGAGCGCGCGGAAGATGAAGCGATCAACGTTTTCGCCCGCAATATGCACGATCTGCTGATGGCCGCGCCGGCCGGCATGCGCGCCACCATGGGCCTCGATCCGGGCCTGCGCACCGGGGTGAAAGTGGCCGTGGTCGACGCGACCGGCAAGCTGGTCGCCACCGACACCGTCTACCCGCACACCGGGCAAGCGGCCAAAGCCGCCGCCATCGTCGCGGCGCTGTGCATCAAACATAACGTGGAGCTGGTGGCCATCGGCAACGGCACCGCTTCGCGTGAGACCGAGCGCTTCTATCTCGACCTGCAAAAGCAGTTCGGCGAGGTCCGGGCGCAGAAAGTGATCGTCAGCGAAGCGGGCGCGTCGGTGTATTCCGCGTCCGAACTGGCGGCGCTTGAGTTCCCGGATCTCGACGTGTCGCTGCGCGGCGCGGTATCCATTGCCCGTCGCCTGCAGGATCCGCTGGCGGAGCTGGTGAAGATCGATCCGAAATCCATCGGCGTCGGCCAGTATCAGCACGACGTCAGCCAGAGCCAGTTGGCGAAGAAGCTGGATTCGGTGGTGGAAGACTGCGTGAACGCCGTCGGCGTCGATCTGAACACCGCGTCGGTGCCGCTGCTGACCCGCGTGGCCGGCCTGACGCGCATGATGGCGCAGAACATCGTCAACTGGCGCGACGAGAACGGCCGCTTCAGCAACCGTGAACAGCTGCTTAAGGTCAGCCGCCTAGGGCCGAAAGCCTTCGAACAGTGCGCCGGCTTCCTGCGCATCAACCACGGCGACAACCCGCTGGACGCCTCCACCGTTCACCCGGAAGCTTATCCGGTGGTGCAGCGCATTCTGGCCGCCACCGAGCAGGCGCTGCAGGATCTGATGGGCAACGCTTCGGCGGTGCGCAGCCTGAAAGCGGTCGATTTCACCGACGACAAGTTCGGCGTGCCGACGGTCACCGATATCCTGAAAGAGCTGGAGAAGCCGGGCCGCGATCCGCGTCCGGAGTTCAAAACCGCAACCTTTGCCGAAGGGGTGGAAACCCTCAACGATCTGCAGGTGGGCATGATCCTGGAAGGGTCGGTCACCAACGTCACCAACTTCGGCGCCTTCGTGGATATCGGCGTGCATCAGGACGGCCTGGTGCACATCTCCTCGCTGGCAGACAAGTTCGTCGAAGATCCGCACACCGTGGTGAAGGCCGGTGACATCGTCAAAGTGAAGGTGATGGAAGTCGATCTGCAGCGTAAACGCATTGCGTTGAGCATGCGCCTGGATGAGCAGCCGGGCGAAGGTTCACCGCGCCGCGGCGGCAACGCGCCTGCGCAGACGCGCGACAACGCCAACCGTTCGGCGGGCGGCAACAAGGCCAAACCGCGCAACGCGGCGCCGGCCGGCAACAGCGCCATGGGCGACGCGCTGGCGGCGGCATTCGGCAAGAAACGCTAAGTCGGAACCGACAGGGCGGAGCCTGCTCCGCCCTTTCCGATGAATAAAACTTGCGGCATTTCTTGACCCGCCTCAATAAACCGCCATCTTTTTATTTCCCGTTCCTGCGTGACCGCCCTCCCATTATTCAGACAACAAAAATGCCTTCTGCAGCCATTTATTAACAACTTTGTTAACACGCATTTTTCATCTTGCGAATTGTGAGAGAAACACAAATGGTTACCGCTCGCATTACGGTGGAATAATGTTATCGAATTGCCTTTAGGCGGAAATAAATAAAGGGAAAACATCATCGATATTTGCAAATGAGAGAACTCGGCTACAAATACGTAACTGATTTAACTCGCCATTCTCATTTGTTCCCGCTCGCAAGCGGTGGTAAAACGTCGTTAATCAAGACAACGCCATCAAAAACTGTCGCCGCCATAATAATTGGTTACAATACCCTTACTTTTTGTATTGAATGCGATAATGATAATTACTATTATTTGCGCTCATTTTATTGCATGACCTTATGGATGAATACCGCCGACGGCGTGGCATTTTCGCCGGCAACGTCCAATTATCATCAGCCCAATGTTCATCGGCACCCGGAAGGTTAATCACATGCAGCTTCAACCTAAACGCACCTATAAGATTGTCGGCTTTTCCGGTGAAATTGCGCCGGCCTACCGCCAGAAACTGTTATCGCTCGGCATGCTGCCCGGCTCTTCATTCGACGTGGTGCGCGTCGCGCCGCTGGGCGATCCGATAGAAATTAAAACTCGCCGCGTCAGCCTGGTGCTGCGCAGGAAGGATCTGGCACTGCTGCAGCTCGACGGCCAGCCCTGACCTCCGTTTGCCGACGCGCTCTTGCGCCGGCGCTGTTCTCCTTGAAGACGACACGCTGAACTATGAAAAAACTCACCATCGGCTTAATCGGTAATCCGAACTCCGGCAAAACCACGCTGTTCAACCAGCTGACCGGCGCACGCCAACGGGTCGGCAACTGGGCGGGCGTGACGGTCGAACGCAAAGAAGGCCATTTCACCACCCCGCAGTCCGATGTGCGGCTGGTCGATTTGCCCGGCACCTACTCCCTGACCACCATTTCAGAGCAAACCTCGCTCGATGAGCAGATCGCCTGCCACTACATTTTGAGCGGCGACGCCGATCTGCTGATCAACGTGGTCGACGCCTCCAACCTGGAGCGCAACCTCTATCTGACGCTGCAATTGCTGGAGCTGGGCATCCCCTGCATCGTGGCGCTGAACATGCTCGACATCGCCACAAGCCAGCATATCGATATCGACGTCGCCGCGCTGTCGGCGCGCCTCGGCTGCCCGGTAGTGCCGATGATCTCCACCCGCGCCGACGGCATCGGCGTGCTGAAACAGATGATCGACAATCATCACATCAACGAACAGCAGGCGCTGGTGAACTATCCGCCGCTGTTGCTGAAAGAGGTCGCCACGCTGAGCGACGCCATGCCGCAAACGCTGCCGGCGGTGCAGCGCCGCTGGTTGGCATTGCAAATGCTGGAAGGCGACATCTACAGCCACCGGCTGGCCGGTCCCGCCGTCGCGCTGTTGCCTGCGGCCATTCAGGCATTGCAACAGCAGGAGCAAGAAGACCCGGCGCTGGTGATCGCCGACGCACGCTACCAGTCTATCGCCGCCCTGTGCGACGCGGTCAGCAACTCGCAGCAGGCAATGCCCAACCGCCTGACCGAGCTGCTGGATAAAGTGATCCTCAACCGCTGGCTGGGCGTGCCGATCTTCCTGCTGGTGATGTACCTGATGTTCCTGCTGGCGATCAACATCGGCGGCGCGCTGCAGCCGATCTTCGATATCGGCTCGGCGGCGATCTTTATTCAGGGCATTCAGTGGCTCGGCTACACCCTGCACTTCCCCGACTGGCTGACCGTTTTCCTGGCGCAGGGCGTCGGCGGCGGCATCAACACCGTGCTGCCGCTGGTGCCGCAGATCGGCATGATGTACCTGTTCCTGTCCTTCCTGGAGGATTCCGGCTACATGGCGCGCGCAGCGTTCGTGATGGATCGCCTGATGCAGGCGCTCGGGCTGCCGGGCAAATCCTTCGTGCCGCTGATCGTCGGCTTCGGCTGCAATGTGCCGTCCATCATGGGCGCTCGGACGCTGGATGCCCAGCGCGAGCGCCTGATCACCATCATGATGGCGCCGTTCATGTCGTGCGGCGCCCGTCTGGCGATCTTTGCGGTGTTCGCCGCCGCCTTCTTCGGCCAGGACGGCGCCGGGGTGGTATTCTCGCTGTACATGCTCGGCATTGCGGTGGCGATCCTCACCGGTCTGGTGCTCAAATACACCCTCATGCGCGGCGAAGCCTCGCCGTTCGTGATGGAGCTGCCGGTCTACCATGTGCCGCACCTGAAAAGCCTGCTGCTGCAAACCTGGCAGCGCTTGAAAGGCTTCGTGTTGCGCGCCGGTAAGGTGATCGTGGTGGCCAGCATATTCATCGGCGGCCTGAACAGCTTCTCGTTTAGCGGCAAGACGGTCGACAACATCAACGACTCCGCGCTGGCCTCGGTCTCCAAAGTGCTGACGCCGCTGCTGCAGCCGATGGGCGTCCACAGCGATAACTGGCAGGCCACCGTCGGCCTGGTAACCGGTGCGATGGCGAAAGAAGTGGTGGTCGGCACGCTGAATACGCTGTATACCGCCGAGCACATCAACAAAGAGGCGTTCGACGCCGCCAACTTCAACCTGCTTGATGAACTGGGCGGCGCACTGAACGAAACCTGGGACGGCCTGAAAAACACCTTCAGCCTGAGCGTGCTCTCCAACCCGATCGAAGCCAGCAAGGGCGACGGCGAGATGGGCGTCGGCTCAATGGGTGTGATGAGCAGCAAATTCGGCTCCGGCATCTCCGCCTACAGCTATCTGATCTTCGTGCTGTTGTATGTGCCTTGCGTCTCGGTGATGGGCGCCATCGCCCGTGAATCGAGCCGCGGCTGGATGACCTTCTCTATTCTGTGGGGGCTGAACGTGGCCTACTCGCTGGCGACGCTGTTCTATCAGGTGGCCACCTTCAACCAACACCCGCAGTACAGCCTGACGGCGATCCTGGTGGTGGTGCTGGTGAATCTGCTGGTGCTGTTCGGCCTGCGAAGGGCACGCAGCCGCGTCACGGTGCGCCTGGGCAACGCCACGCCGGCGGCCTGTTGCCAGAGCGCCAAAGGGAGCTGTCACTGATGGCCGGGCTGCTGCAGGTGCGCGATGCGCTGGCGCTGCGCGGCAGCGCCCAGGCGCAGCAGCTCAGCCAATCGCTGGCGACGCCGCTGCCGCTGGTGCAGGCGATGCTGGACCGTTTGACGGCGATGGGAAAAGTGGAACGCATCGAACAGGATGACGGCGCCTGTCTGAGCGGCAGTTGCAAACGCTGCCCGCAGGGCCAGGGATGCAGCACGGTGTTCTACCGGCTGAAGGCCTGACGATCAGGGGCGCCATGACGGGCGCCCCTCTGCCGTTCAAGGCTTATTGCTTGTCTTTGTAAACTTCGGCGATGGCGCTGAATTTACCGTGTTCACGGCCTGCCAGGATCACGTAGTATTGACCGCCTTTTTCGTCCGCCAGTTTGGACAGCTCTTCCTTGGCATCCATCGGTGACGTGGTTTCCGCCGTCGTGGTGACGGTGCCGATCTTCTCGTATTTACCCGGATTCTTATCCAGATCTTCCTTGGTCAGCAGGGTTGCCGCCATGGAGCCGAAAGACACCGAACCCAGCACTGCCGCTGCAATAATCATCTTCAATGATTTCATGACACTAACCTCTCAATGGATAATTTATCTGTTATGAAAGCCGTCAAGAATCCATGCGTAGTACCGCAGGCTGCCGCGACATCCTCAGGCCTCGTTGCTTTCCCTGACGGGGCCTGTTTCCCAGAGACGAAACGCCAAAATGAGAAGCGCCGCACGCGGTCTTTTCATTTTGCAGCCAACGCATTGACTCACTAAGTATCGAACAGCTTTGTCTTTTATCCACCCGGCGGCGTTTTTTTTAGCGCTCTATCGTGCGTTTTCCCACCGGATTCAATGTGCTGCAATAAACGCTTCGATCATCGTCACAAATTCATCGGGATGAGAAATAAACGGCGCATGGGCGGCTTTGGCCACGATCTGCGACGCAGAATTCGGCCAGGCGGTATCGAGCAGCTCGGCGACCTTGCGCGGCACCAGCCCGTCCAGATAACCGTAGATCCGCAGCAGCGGCAGCTCCAGCGCGGCCAACGGCGCGCGCAGATCGGCGGTGCGCAGGATCTCCAGCCCGCCGTTCAACACCTCGACGCTCGGCGTCGGCTGGTTGAGCACCACCGCTTTCAGCTGGCGCGCATCCTGACGCGCGCTCTCGGTGCCCAGGGTCTGCAACGCCAGAAAACGCTCGACGGTGCGCTGGAAATCCAGGCTCAACTGATGCTGGAAACCGCTCAGCACGTCCGGGCGGATCCCCGGCCACTCATCGCGGGCGGCAAAGCACGGCGAGGAGGCCACGGTGATAAGCCCCTTGAGTCGCTCGGGCTGCATCAGCGCCGCCTGGCTGGCCACCAGCCCGCCGAGCGACCAACCTAGCCACCAGGCCTGCAGCGGGGCGGCCGCCAGCACGATTTCCGTCATCTGCTCCAGCGGCAGGGCGCCGAACCCCTGGCTGCGGCCATAACCCGGCAGATCGACCAGGTGCAGGCGAAAATGCGGCGCCAGTCGCGCCTGAATGCAACTCCACACTTCGGCGTTCAATCCCCAGCCGTGCAGCAGCACAAGATCGCGTTCGCCTTCACCTATTGTTTGCCAATACAGCGCTGTCATGGGTTATTGTCCTTTCATGCTTATCCGTCTCGGAGGCTCTATGCTATCAATCCGCAGCCGCTGTTGGCTATGCCGACAGCCGTTGAGCCTGATGCGTCATGGCATCTGCAGCTGCTGCCTGCGCCATCTGCCGGCCCACCCGCCGTGTTGCCCGTGCTGCGGATTGCCCGCCGGGGAAACGCAAATGCCCTGCGGTCGCTGCCTGCAACGGCCGCCGCCCTGGCAGCGGCTGGTGTTCGTCGGCGACTACGTAGTGCCCCTCAGCCAACTGGTAAAGAGGTTCAAGTTTCACCGCGCGCCCGAGCTGGCGCCGACGCTGGCACGCCTGATGCTGTTGCGGTGGCAGCAGGCGCGCAGAGAGCAGAATCTGAACAGACCCGACCTGATTTTAGCGGTACCCTTGCATACATCACGCTGTTGGCGCCGTGGTTATAACCAGAGCGATCTGCTGGCCCGGCCGCTGGCGCGCTGGCTGGGCTGCGTCTATCGCCCTGCGGCCTTGCGCCGGGTGCGCAAAACCGCCTTGCAACAGCGGCTGAGCGCCGGGGCACGCAGGCGCAATTTGCAGCGCGCCTTCGTCTGCACGGCATCGGTTGCCGGCCGGCATATCGCCCTGGTGGATGACGTGGTGACCACCGGCAGCACCGTCGCGGAGATCGCGGCGCTGCTGCGGCGGCAAGGCGCCGCCTCGGTGCAGATATGGTGCGTTTGCCGCACGTTGTAGTGCCACGGCAATGGGCGTATTATAACCGACTATAGAAGTCAACTATTGAGCTAATGCTATGATCCGTATAACAGATACTGCACAGGAACACTTTGCCAAACTGCTGGCAAATCAAGAAGAAGGCACCCAAATCCGCGTATTCGTGATCAACCCGGGCACGCCGACGGCCGAATGCGGTGTCTCTTATTGCCCGCCGGACGCGGTAGAAGCGACGGATACCGAACTGAAGTTCGACAAGCTGTCCGCCTATGTCGATGAGCTGAGCGCGCCGTATCTGGAAGACGCCGAAATCGACTTCGTGACCGACCAGCTGGGTTCTCAGCTGACGCTGAAGGCGCCAAACGCCAAGATGCGCAAGGTCGATGACGACGCGCCGCTGATGGAACGCGTGGAATACGTGTTGCAGTCGCAGATCAACCCACAGCTGGCGGGCCACGGCGGCCGCGTGACGCTGATGGAGATCACCGACGACAACATGGCGATCCTGCAGTTCGGCGGCGGTTGCAACGGTTGTTCGATGGTCGACGTCACGCTGAAAGAAGGCATCGAGAAAGAGCTGCTGCAGAAGTTCCCGGAACTGAAGGGCGTGCGCGATTTGACCGAGCACCAGCGCGGCGAGCACTCCTATTACTGATCCCCGGCGCTCGCGCCGCGGTGGATAACACAATGCCGGAAGGGGGAACCCGTTCCGGCATTGTCGTTTTCACCCCACCGACACCTTGCGTCGCCGTTTGTCCAAATCCTTCAGCAGCCGGTTTATTCGCGGATCGGCGAACATCTCCTCCAGCGTTTGGATCAGCTTGCGCCGCCAGTTAGGGTACTGGTCACTGGTGCCAGGAATATTGACCGGGTCTGCCATGTCCAGCCAGTCTTCCGGCTGCAGGCCGAGCAAGGCGCTGGCGCTGTCGGCGACATAGCGCTGCAGGCCGCGGTTGAGCAGCGGGCTCATGCCGAGCAGCGCCGCCTTCTTGCCCACCTTCTGCGGCACGCAGCCATAGCGATGCAACCCGTCCAGCAGCCCTTGCTTGGCGCGTTCCCGATCGGCGAACAGCTCCCGCAGGATCTCCGCGTCCGGATAGAGCCCCAGCCGGTCGCCGAGCGTCAGATCGCCGCTCTGCCAGTAACCCCGCAGCGTCGGCAGATCGTGGGTGGTGATGGTCGCCATCGCCTGCACCGGATAGGCCTGCGGCGCGCGGAAATGATGTTCGCCGTCGCTTTCGAAGTACAGCACTTTGTAGGAATAGACGCCGCTGTCGCGCAGCTTGCCGACGATCTCCACCGGTACCGTGCCGAGATCCTCGCCGATCACCATGCAGCGGTGGCGCTGGCTTTCCAGCGCCAGCACCGCCAGCAGATCGTCCACCGGGTATTTGACGTAGGCGCCGCGATCGGCGGTTTCGCCATAAGGGATCCACCACAGCCGCAGCAGCGCCATGACGTGATCGATACGCAACGCGCCGCAGCTGGTCATGTTGGCGCGCAAAAGATCGATGAACGGCTGATAACCGCGCGCCGCCATCACGTGCGGATCCATCGGCGGCAGGCCCCAGTTTTGCCCCAGCGGCCCCAGGATGTCCGGCGGCGCGCCGACCGACGCTTTCAGGCAGTACAGTTCACGGTCGCACCAGGTTTCCGCTCCGCCTTCCGCCACCCCGACCGCCAAATCGCGATACAGACCAATCGGCATCTGCTGCTGCCGGCTCTGCTCAAAACACTGCGCAAACTGCGTGCCTGCCAGCCATTGCAGCCACAGGTAAAAGCGGACCGCGTCCTGATGTTCGTCGCAGAATTGCCGCACCGCTTCGCTCTGCCCCCGTTGATAGCGCTCGGGCCAGGCCGGCCACCCCCACTGGCTGGCGTCTTTGGCTGCCAGATGGGCATGCAGCGCGTCGAACGCCGCCTGCTGATATAGGCTATCGCCGCCCTCAGTCACGAACCGTTCGAACGCCTGACGCTGCGCGTCGTTCGGCTTGCGCGCCTGAAACAGCGGGAACGCCAACTTCAGCCCCGCCAGCTTCAGCTGCATCACGGCGGTGTAATCCACCCACTCCGCGGCGCGCGCCTTGGCCAGCTGCTTCTGCGTCGCCGGCGTCTGCCACCAGCGCTGAGCCGCGTCGCTGCGTTGGAAATCCTCCACCGCGTTGACGTCGATATACGCCAGATTCAGCCAACGGCGCGACGAGGGGCTGTAAGGGCTGGCGCTCTCCGGGTTAGCCGGATACAGCGCATGGATCGGATTGAGACCGACGAAGGCGCCGCCGCGTTCCCCCACCTGCTCCACCATCAGGCGCAGATCGCCGAAATCGCCAATGCCCCAGTTGCGATCGGAACGCAGCGTATACAGCTGAACGCAGGCGCCCCACAGTTTCTTGCCGGTCAGCAAGGCGTCCGGTTCGAAGCAGCGCTTCGGCGCGACGATCACTCGGCATGGCCACTGCCGTGCGCCCTGGCTCAGCGTCAATTGGTGGTAACCCGCCGGCAGATCGCCCGGCAGCGTCAGGGTCTTGCGCGCGCCGACGCGCCCCTGCAGGCATTCGCCGTCTTCACGCTGCAGCGCCCACAGGTACTCGCCTTCGCCCGCCGGAGTCAGCGCCAGCGGCGCGCCCTGATAGAACACCTTGACCGCCGGTAACGGCGATGCCGCCCCTTCCTGCGCGGCATCGGCCCGGTTCATGGCCGCCAGCAGCTTGCGCTTGGTCTCCGCTTCAATCGCCTGCCGCTTGCCGTGGGCATTGATGAAATCGGCAGCGATCCCCGCCTGCGCTGCCGCCTGATCGATACGCTTGCGATCCATTCGCTCTCCTTAACGTTTGGCTTGCCAGATGCGCTGCTGGTAATCGCGAATCGAGCGATCCGAGCTGAACATGCCGACGCGCGCAGTGTTAAGGATAGTCCGCCGCGTCCACTCGTCCCGATCGCGGTACAGTTCATCGACCCGGCGCTGCGCCTGGCAGTACGAGGCGAAGTCCGCCAGCACCAGATAGGGATCGCCGCCTTCCAGCAGGCTGTGCAGCATCATGTCGAACGCGTGCTTGTCGCCGTGGCTGAACGCGCCGCTCGCCAGCTCGTCCAAAATCGCCTTCAGGTGCTTGTCTTTCTTGCGGTAGCTGAGCGGATCGTAGCCCTTTGCCAGTATCGCTTTCACCTGCTCCACGGTATTGCCGAAGATAAAGATATTGTCTTCGCCCACCTGCTCGGCAATTTCGACGTTGGCGCCGTCCAGCGTGCCGACCGTCAGCGCGCCGTTCAGCGCCAGCTTCATGTTACCGGTGCCGGAGGCCTCTTTACCGGCGGTGGAGATCTGCTCGGAGATATCCGCCGCCGGGATCATCAGTTCGGCCACCGACACGCGGTAGTCGGGAATGAACGCCACTTTCAGGCGATCTTTCACCAACGGATCGTGATTGATCTTCTCGGCCGCCTGATTGATGGCGTAGATGATGTTCTTCGCCAGGTAGTAGCCCGGCGCGGCCTTGGCGCCGAACAGGAAGACGCGCGGCACAATGTCCAGATTCGGGTTGTCGCGCAGCTGGCGATACAGCGACAGGATGTGCAGCAGGTTCAGATGCTGGCGTTTGTATTCGTGCAGACGCTTGATCTGCACGTCGAAAATCGCATCCGGGTCGAGCGTCAACCCCATCACACCGTGCACGTAATGGGCCAGCGCTACCTTGTTGTCGCGTTTGATCTGCTGATAACGCTGGCGGAACGCCGCGTCGTCGGCGAATTTTTCCAGCCCGCGCAACGCGTCGAGATCGTTCGCCCACTCCACCTTCAGCGTCTCGTCGATCAGGCCCGACAGCGCCGGGTTGCACTGTTTCAGCCAGCGGCGTGGCGTGATGCCGTTGGTGACGTTATGGAATTTGTTCGGCCACAGCTGGTGATATTCCGGGAACAGATCTTTCACCACCAGATCCGAGTGCAGCTGCGCCACGCCGTTGACCGCAAAGCCGCTGACCACGCACAGGTTGGCCATGCGCACCTGCTTGTTGTGGTGCACTGCCAGTTTGGCCCACACCGCCTCGTCGCCCGGCCAGTGCTTATCCACCTGCTTTTTGAACCTGGCGTTGATCTGTTTGATGATGGAGAAATGGCGCGGCAGCAGGCTGCGCACCAGTTTTTCATCCCAGCATTCCAGCGCTTCCGGCATCAGGGTGTGGTTGGTGTAGGCGAAGGTGTTGCTGGTGATCGCCCAGGCCGCCTCCCACTCCAGCTGGTGTTCGTCCAGCAGAATGCGCAGCATTTCCGGAATGGCGATGGTCGGGTGGGTGTCGTTCAGCTGGATCACTTCGTACTTCGGCAGCTCTTCAATCTTGCGGCCGGCCTGATGGTGCTTGCGCAAAATGTCCGCCACCGAGCAGGCGCACTGGAAATACTGCTGCATCAGGCGCAGGCGCTTGCCGGCCTGATGGTTGTCGTTCGGGTAGAGCACCTTGGTCAGCTTGTCGGCTTCTACGCCCTGCTTCTCCGCCTGCAAGAATTTGCCGTCGTTGAAATCGCTCAGGTTGAACGGATGCTGATGGGTCGCCTGCCACAGGCGCAGCGGCTGTGCCACGCCGTTGCGATACCCCAGCACCGGCAGATCCCAGGCTTCGCCGCGCAGGGTGAAGGCCGGGCGCCACAGTTCGCGGCCGTCGGCCTGCTTTTCCAGCTTGCCGCCGATGCCCACGTCCACCGCCAGCGCAGCGTTGTGGCGGAACCACGGGTAGCTCTCGCGCTGCCAGTTATCCGGCGCCTCTTGCTGCTGCCCGCCCTGGAACGACTGGCGGAACAGCCCGTACTGGTAGTTCAGCCCATAGCCGGTGGCCGGTTGCTCCACCGTCGCCATCGAGTCGAGGAAACAGGCCGCCAAGCGCCCCAGCCCGCCGTTGCCCAGCGCAGGATCGGTTTCCTGCTCCAGCAGATCCGCCAGCTTGACGTCCTGCTCCGCCAGCGCCTGCTCGACGGTGTCGTACCAGCCCAGGTTGATCAGGTTGTTCGCCGTCAGCCGGCCGATCAGAAACTCCATCGAGATGTAGTTCACGTGGCGCAGCGGTTTGGCGCTTTTGCGCGGCGCCGGCTGTGCGGCCAGCTGCTCGGCCAGCGCCGCACTGACGGCTTCCCACCATTGATGTTGCGTCATCTGCTGTGCGGAACTGAGGCCGAACCGTTGCCACTGGCGGGCAAGCGCCGCCAGAAAAGCATCCTTCTTGAGCGTAGGCTGTGACATAAGGAAAACTCTCTATCCAGTAAGTGGGTCAAATTGCCGCTATCGTGCCGGTGAGAAAGCCTGACGGCATCATCCCGCCTGGGGATTAGCTGGGGAGGAGGATTGGGGCGTAGCTGGAATTGTGATCTCAGGCACTTTTTGACTCCCTTGCAACGATGCAAAAAAGCCCGCCAACGCGTGCGGCGAGCACTGAGAACGTTAACCATGACGTTAGCACAAGTATTCGCGCTGCTGAAGTTTTGTCCATGGCCGGAAATGCGATCCGCAACCGCATCGCCGCGCGCCGGCGCTAAACGTAAAAAAGTGTGATCGATAGCAACTTAACTCCAAGCCGATGCGGAAGCTTGTTGCAATACGTTTAGGGTTGGCAGAAGTTAGGGGGAGCTATTAATTACGAACCATAAAATAATTAGCGCCACTCCAATCCCGGCGGGAACCGCGATTTATACCCTGGAATACTATGCTGATCCCATCAAAACTGAGCCGCCCGGTACGGCTGCAAAATACCGTGATCCGCGATCGCCTGCTGGCCAAACTGGCCAGCGCGGGCAACTATCGCCTGACACTGGTCAATTGCCCGGCGGGATACGGGAAAACCACGCTGATCGCCCAATGGGCGGCCGGCAAGGCCGATCTGGGCTGGTATTCCCTGGATGAGAGCGACAACCAGCCGGAACGCTTCGCCAGCTACCTGATCGCCGCGCTGCAGCAGGCCAGCGGCGGCCGCTGCGTCAAGAGCGAGGCGCTGAGCCAGAAACATCAGTACGCCAGCCTGTCGGCGCTGTTCGCCCAGCTGTTTATCGAGCTGGCCGACTGGCACCAGCCGCTGTACCTGGTGATCGACGACTACCACCTGATCACCAACGACGCCATCCACGAAGCCATGCGCTTTTTCCTGCGCCATCAGCCGGAAAACCTGACGCTGATCCTGCTCTCACGCACCCTGCCACCGCTCGGCATCGCCAATCTGCGGGTGCGCGATCAGTTGCTGGAAATGGGCACGCAGCAGCTGGCGTTTACCCATCAGGAGGCCAAACAGTTCTTCGACTGCCGCCTGGCGGCGCCGATGGAACAGCAGGACAGCAGCCGCCTGTGCGACGAAGTCGAAGGCTGGGCCACCGCGCTGCAGCTGATCGCGCTGTCGGCTCGCCAGTCCGCCTCGTCGGCCCAGCTGTCGGCCAAGCGCCTGGCGGGGCTGAACGCCAGTCACCTGTCCGACTACCTGGTGGACGAAGTGCTGGACCACGTCGATGCCGAGGCGCGCGCCTTCCTGCTGCGCTGTTCGGTGCTGCGTTCGATGAACGATGCGCTGATCGTGCGGCTGACCGGCGAAGACAACGGCCAGCAACGGCTGGAGGAGCTGGAACGCCAGGGGCTGTTTATCCACCGCATGGACGACACCGGCGAATGGTTCAACTTCCATCCGCTGTTCGCCTCTTTCCTGCGCCAGCGTTGCCAATGGGAACTGGCGCTGGAGCTGCCGGGGTTGCACCGCGCCGCCGCAGAGGGCTGGCTGGCGTTGGGATATCCGGCGGAGGCCATTCACCATGCGCTGGCGGCCAGCGACGTCAGCATGCTGCGCGATATCCTGCTGCAACACGCTTGGTCGCTGTTCCACCACAGCGAACTGGCCCTGCTGGAGGAGTGCCTGAACGCACTGCCCTATGAGCGCCTGATTCAGAACCCCAAGCTGGCGCTGCTGCAGGCCTGGCTGGCGCAGAGCCAGCACCGCTACGGCGAGGTCAACACGCTGCTGGAGCGCGCCGAGCGCACCATGCGCGAACAGAAAATCGAGATAGACCAAACGCTGCACGCCGAGTTCGACGCCCTGCGCGCCCAGGTGGCGATCAACGCCGGCAAACCGGAAGAGGCCGAACGGCTGGCGACCGAAGCGTTGAAATTCCTGCCGCTGTCCAGCTATTACAGCCGCATCGTCGCCACCTCGGTGACCGGCGAAGTGCACCACTGTAAGGGCGAGCTGGCACGCGCGCTGCCGATGATGCAGCAAACGGAGCAGATGGCGCGTCGTCATCAGGCCAACCACTACGCGCTCTGGGCGCTGCTGCAGCAGAGCGAAATCCTCATCGCCCAGGGCTTCCTGCAGGCCGCTTACGAAACCCAGGACAAGGCGTTCGAACTCATCCGCGAACAGCATCTGGAACAGCTGCCGATGCACGAATTCCTGCTGCGCATTCGCGCGCAGATCCTGTGGTCGTGGTCGCGGCTGGACGAGGCGGAAGACGCGGCGCGCACCGGGCTGAAAATCTTGGCGAACTACCAGCCGCAACAACAGCTGCAGTGCATCGCCATGCTGGCCAAGTGCTCGCTGGCGCGCGGCGATCTGGACAATGCCAATACCCACCTGCAGCGCTGCGAAACCCTGCTGCACGGCGCCCACTACCATCGCGACTGGCTGACCAACACCGACAAGTCGCGGGTGATCCACTGGCAGATGACCGGCGACACCGCTGCCGCCGCCCAGTGGCTGCGCCACACCGAAAAGCCCGGCATGGCGGACAACCACTTCACGCAGGGCCAGTGGCGCAACATCGCGCGGGTGCAGATCCTGCTCGGCCAGTATGATGAGGCCGGCGTGGTGCTGGATGAGCTGAACGAGAACGCCCGCCGCCTGCGGCTGGTGAGCGATCTCAACCGCAATCTGCTCCTCAGCAACCAGCTGTACTGGCTGCAAGAGCGCAAGGGCGAAGCGCAGCAGGCGTTGATCGAAGCGCTGTCGCTGGCTAACCGCACCGGCTTTATCAGCCATTTCGTCATCGAGGGCGAAGCGATGGCGCAACAGCTGCGCCAGCTGATCCAGCTCAACACGCTGCCGGAACTGGAACAGCATCGCGCCCAGCGCATCCTGCGCGACATCAACCAGCATCATCGGCACAAGTTCGCGCATTTTGACGAGAACTTCGTCGATAAGCTGTTGACCCACCCGCAGGTGCCGGAGCTGATCCGCACCAGCCCGCTCACCCAGCGCGAATGGCAGGTGCTGGGGCTGATTTATTCCGGTTACAGCAACGACCAGATCGCCGGCGAACTGGACGTGGCGGCCACCACCATCAAGACGCACATCCGCAACCTGTACCAAAAGCTCGGCGTGGCCCATCGCCAGGAGGCAGTGCAGCAGGCGCAGCAGCTGTTGAAGATGATGGGGTACGGCGCTTAAAAACCCTGATGTCCCTCTGGTCTTAAACGCCGCAGAGTTGGTTACAATAGCGGCGTCCCCCAATTACGAGGCAGTCAGCAGTATGGAACAGTTCGAAGCGATCAACGTTGAGCAGGCGTACAGCCGCTGGAAAGAGGGCAGTGCCGCCCTGGTCGACATCCGCGATCCGCAAAGTTTTGAAGCCGGGCATACGCCAGGCGCCTTTCATCTCACCAACGCCACCCTGTCGGCCTTTATGCAACAAAACGACTTCGAGCGACCGGTGATGGTGATGTGCTACCACGGCAACAGCAGCCGCAGCGCGGCGCAGTATCTGCTGCACCAGGGGTTCGACGCGGTCTACAGCATCGACGGCGGCTTCGAAGCCTGGGCTCGCCAGTATCCGCAAGACGTGGAAACCTCTGCCTGATTCCCGCCGCCCGCCGCTCGTCGGCGGGCTTTCCCTTCGATTTTATGCGCGTTTTCGCGGGTTTTTCGCAGATCCGTTTGCCAGCGCTCAGGATTTCGACGTTATAATCGGCCGTCAGGGTCGCCGACGAGCAAGCCGCGGCCAAAATCATTCACTTACGACGGAAGAGCAATGGTTAGAGTAATCGCCATATCCAACCCGCGCCTGGCGCTGGCCTTTGTCGACTATATGGCGACCCAGGGCATCCGGCTTGAGCTGCGCAACAGCGGCGAGGCGGCGGAAATCTGGCTGGCCGACGACGGCCACCTCGAACAGGTGCAGCACGAACTGCAGCAGTTTCTGGCCGATCCGCTCAACCGCCGTTATCAGGCCGCCAGCTGGCAGACCGGCCATACCGACGCCGGCCTGCACTATCAGAGCGAATCCTACCTGCACACCCTGCGCAGCAAGGCCGGGCCGCTGACGCTCGGCGTGATGGTACTGTGCATCGCGGTCTACATCCTGATGCAGGCGCTGGGCGACGACACCGTGATGTACTGGCTCTCCTGGCCACAGGACAGCAGCCAATACACGCAGCTGTGGCGCTGGGTCAGCCATGCGTTCCTGCATTTCTCCCTGCTGCATATCCTGTTTAACCTGATGTGGTGGTGGTATCTCGGCGGCCAGATGGAAAAACGCCTCGGCGCCGGCAAGCTGTTCGTGCTGGCGGTGGTGTCGGCCTTCTTCAGCGGCTGGGCGCAATCGCTGTTCAGCGGCGCGCTGTTCGGCGGGCTGTCGGGCGTGGTTTACGCGCTGATGGGCTATGTGTGGCTGACGGGTGAACGGGCGCCGGAGCGCGGCCTGATGCTGCCGCGTGGCCTGATGGTGTTCTCGGTGCTGTGGCTGGTGGCCGGATATTTCGATATTTTAGGAATGTCGATCGCCAACGCGGCACACGTAGCCGGTTTAGTGTTAGGGTTATTGATGGCATTTTGGGATACGCGTCATCGCGCACACAACGAACAATAACAGCCGGGAGCTGTGCCCAGCGGGCATAGCGGGCGTTTTAGGGGATTATCGTGAAGCAAACACAGCGTCATGACGCAATTATCGAGCTGGTGCGCCTGCAGGGTTACGTCAGCACGGAAGAGCTGGTCGAACATTTTGACGTCAGCCCGCAAACGATTCGCCGCGATTTGAATGACCTGGCCGACCAGAACAAGATCCAGCGTCACCACGGCGGCGCGGCGCTGCCCTCCAGCTCGGTCAACGCTGCCTATAACGATCGCAAGGTGATGTGGTCGGAAGAGAAAGCCCGCATCGCGCAGCGCGTCGCCAGCCAGATCCCGGACGGCGCCACGCTGTTCATCGATATCGGCACCACGCCGGAAGCGGTGGCCCATGCGCTGATGAACCACAAGAACCTGCGCGTGGTCACCAACAACCTCAACGTTGCCACCCTGCTGACCGCCAAGGAAGACTTCCGCCTGATCCTGGCCGGCGGCGAAGTGCGCACCCGCGACGGCGGCATCATGGGCGAAGCCACCCTGGACTTCATCTCCCAATTCCGCCTCGATTACGGCATTCTCGGCATCAGCGGCATCGATATGGACGGCTCGCTGCTCGAATTCGACTATCATGAAGTGCGCACCAAACGCGCGATTATCGAAAATTCCCGCTGCGTGATGCTGGTCACCGACCACTCCAAATTCGGCCGCAACGCCATGGTCAACCTGGGCAACATGAATCTGATCGACTACCTGTTTACCGATCAGTTACCGCCGCCGAGCGTGATGAAAATCATCGAACAGTACGACGTGCAGCTGGAGCTGTGCTGATTCAGCCTTAACCTGTGGGGCGGCGCGCCACCGCCCCGTTTCCCGCCCTCGCCCCCTTATCGACAGCCGTTTGCGCGCTCGCGCCATATCCACATCATTTATGTGACTATCATCACCAAACTGTTACCTCTATCACGCCTAAATGTTTTTGTTTGGTTAAGTCTTGGCTTGCTTGTTGGTTTTTGATTACAATCATGAGCGAAAACGAACATGAAAGAGCTATTTCGAACATCTGGAGGAAGATGACGTGGAAACCAAAGACTTGATCGTTATCGGTGGCGGCATCAACGGTGCCGGCATCGCGGCGGATGCTGCCGGGCGCGGGCTGTCGGTACTGCTACTGGAAGCGCAAGACTTGGCCTGTGCTACGTCTTCCGCCAGTTCCAAACTGATCCACGGTGGCCTGCGCTACCTGGAACACTACGAATTCCGTCTGGTGAGCGAAGCGCTGGCCGAGCGTGAAGTGCTGCTGAAGTTGGCGCCGCACATCGCGTTCCCGATGCGCTTCCGCCTGCCGCATCAGCCGCACCTGCGTCCGGCCTGGATGATCCGTATCGGCCTGTTCCTGTACGATCACCTGGGCAAACGCACCAGCCTGCCGGGCAGCAAGGGTTTGCGCTTTGGACCAGAGTCGGTGCTGAAGCCTGAACTGAAGCGCGGTTTCGAATATTCCGACTGCTGGGTCGACGATGCTCGCCTGGTGGTGCTAAACGCGCAGGAAGTGGAAAAACGCGGCGGAGAAGTGCGCACCCGCACCAAAGTGACCCGCGCATGGCGTGAAAACGGCCTGTGGATGGTGGAAGCGGTCGATATCGACAGCGGCAAAACCTTCACCTGGCGCGCCAAAGGCCTGGTGAACGCCACCGGCCCGTGGGTGAAAAACTTCTTCGACGACGGCCTGAAGCTGAAATCGCCTTACGGCATCCGCCTGATCAAAGGCAGCCACATCGTGGTGCCGCGCGTGCACGATCAGCCGCAGTCTTACATTCTGCAGAACGAAGACCACCGCATCGTGTTCGTGATCCCGTGGAATGACGAGTTCTCCATCATCGGTACCACCGACGTGGAGTACAAAGGCGATCCGAAAGATGTGAAGATCGACGAGAATGAAATCGCTTATCTGCTGAAAGTGTACAACGATCACTTCAAGAAGCAGCTGGGCCGCGACGACATCGTCTGGACATACTCCGGCGTGCGTCCGCTGTGCGACGACGAATCCGATTCACCGCAGGCGATCACCCGCGATTACACGCTGGACGTGCACGACGAACAAGGCAAGGCGCCGCTGCTGTCGGTCTTCGGCGGCAAGCTGACCACCTACCGCAAGCTGGCCGAGCACGCGATGGAAAAACTGGCCCACTACTACCCAGGCTGCGGCCCGGCGTGGACCAAAAACGCCACGCTGCCAGGCGGCGACATCGGCGGCGATCGCGACGGCTACGCGGCCAAACTGCGCCGTGCGCACGGCTGGCTGCCGGAAGCCCTGGCGCGCCGCTATGCCCGTACCTACGGCAGCCAGAGCGAGCTGATCCTGGCCGGCGCCAACGGCCTCGCCGATCTGGGCGAAGATTTCGGCCACGGTCTGTATGAAGCCGAACTGCGCTACCTGACCGAGAAAGAGTGGGTCGTAGAGCTGGCCGACGCCATCTGGCGCCGCACCAAGCTGGGCATGTGGCTGGACGAAGCGCAGCAGGCGCGAGTGCAAGCCTGGCTGGCAGAACACGCGAAAACGAAAGCGCTGTCTCTGGCTTCCTGAGCCACAGCGTAACGAAAAAGGGCCGGTTATCCGGCCCTTTGTTTTTTTCCTCTCCCGCTTTACAGCTTCACCGGCTGAATGTGCCAGATTTCGTCCGCGTATTCCTGAATGGTGCGATCGGAGGAGAAGTAGCCCATGTTGGCGATATTCAGCACCGCACGCCGCGTCCACTCGTCCTGATTGAGATACACCTCGTCCACCTTATCCTGCGTGTCCACATAGCTGCGGTAATCCGCCAACAGCTGATAGTGATCGCCGAGGTTGACCAGCGAGTCGAACAAATTGCCATAGCATTTCGGCTCTTCCGGGCTGAACACGCCGGTGGCGATCTGCGTCAGCGCCTGATGCAGCTCTGGGTCTTGCTCATAGTACTGGCGCGGGTTGTAACCGTTGCGGCGCAGTTCCTCGACCTGCTCGGCGGTATTGCCGAAGATAAAGATATTCTCCTCCCCCACGTGCTCGCGCATCTCGACGTTGGCGCCGTCCAGCGTACCGATGGTCAGCGCACCGTTCAGCGCGAACTTCATGTTGCTGGTGCCCGAGGCCTCGGTGCCCGCCAGCGAGATCTGTTCCGACAGATCCGCCGCCGGGATAATGATCTGCGCCAGGCTGACGCCGTAGTTCGGAATGAACACCACCTTCAGCTGGGTATGCACGCGCGGATCGTTGTTGATCACTTTGGCCACGTCGTTGATCAAGCGGATGATCTGCTTGGCGGCATAGTAGGCCGACGCCGCCTTGCCGGCGAAGATCACCACCCGCGGCACGCGCTCGATCTCCGGATCGTCCAGCAGACGGTTATACAGCGTGATGACGTGCAGCACGTTGAGCAGCTGCCGTTTGTACTCGTGGATGCGCTTGATCTGCACGTCGAACAGCGCATCCGGGTTGACCACCACGTTGAGCGTTTTGGCGATGTACAGCGCCAGCCGCTCCTTGTTCTGCCGCTTGGCGCGCTGCACCGCCTGCAGGAAACTCGGGTAATCGACGTTGGCTTTGATCTCGCTCAGCTGGCTGAGATCGGTGCGCCAGGTCTGGCCGATGCAGTCGTCCAACACCGCCGCCAGCGGCGGGTTGGCCAGCGCCAGCCAACGGCGCGGCGTCACCCCGTTGGTTTTGTTGCAGAAACGATTGGGGAACAGCCGGGCGAAGTCGGCGAACAGCGACTGCACCATCAGTTCGGAATGCAGGGCGGAAACGCCGTTGACCTTGTGGCTGGCTACCACCGCCAGCCAAGCCATGCGTACCCGGCGGCCGTTGGTTTCGTCGATGATCGAGACCCGCGCCAGCAGGTCGTTGTCGCCCGGCGCCACTTCCTGCACCATCTTGAGGAAGTGATCGTTGATTTCGAAAATCAGCTGCAGATGGCGCGGCAAGATGCGGCCAATCATATCCAGCGGCCAGGTCTCCAGCGCCTCGCTCATCAGCGTGTGGTTGGTGTAGGAAAACACCTGCTCCACCACTTCCCAGGCGTCGAGCCACTTGAATTTGTGCTCGTCGATCAGCCGGTGCATCAGCTCGGGAATCGACAACACCGGGTGGGTGTCGTTGAGGTGAATGGCGATCTTGTCCGCCAGGTTGTCGAAGGTTTTGTGCATCAGCCAATGGCGGTTGAGAATATCCTGCACCGTGGCCGACACCAGGAAATACTCCTGTCGCAGCCGCAGCTCACGCCCGGAGGAGGTCGAGTCGTCCGGATACAGCACGCGCGACACGTTCTCCGAGTGGTTTTTATCTTCCACCGCCGCGAAGTAATCGCCCTGGTTGAACTTGCCGAGGTTGATCTCGTTACTGGCCTGCGCGCCCCACAACCGCAGGGTGTTGGTGGCATCGGTGTCGAAACCGGGGATCACCTGATCGTAGGCGATGGCCACGACCTCTTCGGTCTCCAGCCAGCGCGCCTTGGCGCCCTCTTGCTGCACGCGGCCGCCGAAGCGCACCTTGTAGCGGGTGTTATGGCGCGGAAACTCCCACGGATTACCGTACTCCAGCCAGTAGTCCGGCGACTCCATCTGTTGGCCGTTGACGATGTTCTGTTTGAACATGCCGTACTCGTAGCGAATGCCGTAGCCGCGCCCCGGCAGCGCCAGCGTCGCCAGCGAGTCGAGGAAGCAGGCCGCCAGGCGGCCCAGACCGCCGTTACCGAGCCCGGGATCGTTCTCTTCCTCCAGCAGCTCCGCCAGGTTCAGCCCCATCTCGTTCAGCGCGTTGTCGATATCCTGATAGATGCCCATCGACAGCAGCGCGTTCGACAGCGTGCGACCGATCAGGAACTCCATCGACAGGTAATACACCTGCCGCACGTCTTGAGACAGCTGGGCGCGGTTGGAACGCAGCCAGCGCTCCACCATGCGATCGCGCACCGCGAACAGCACGGCGTTCAACCAGTCGTGCCGGTTGGCGATGGCCGGATCCTTGCCGACGATAAACATCAGCTTATAGGCGATGGAGTGTTTCAGCGCTTCCACACTGACCGTAGGTGAGGTGTAACTAAACGGTGAAGTCATGGCTTTTTAATCCCTTGTAGGGAGCCCAGCCATTCGCCGCGGAATAGCTGGCCCCGCTGAACATGGACGCGTTACGCCGCGCCCCGACAATCTACCCTTATGGCTGCCCGCCGCGCGTCAACCCGAGACGCGAAACGCGGGCTACAAGCGTTGATAAAGCGATAAATACTCTTTCGCCGCCACCGGCCAGCCGAAGTCCACGCTCATGGCGTGGCGCTGAACGTGGCGCCAGTGTTTCGGCCGGCTCCACAGCACCATGGCGCGGCGGATGGCGTTGCCCAGCGCGACGGCGTCGCAATCGTCGAACACGAAGCCGCTGGCGGTGCCGTCGGCCAGGTTTTCCAGCGCGCAGTCCACCACCGTGTCCGCCAGCCCACCGGTGCGGCGCACCAGCGGCAGCGTGCCGTATTTCAGGCCGTAGAGCTGCGTCAGGCCGCAGGGCTCGAAGCGGCTCGGCACCAGAATCACGTCGGCGCCGCCGATGATGCGGTGGGAGAAGGATTCGTGATAGCCGATCTGCACCCCTACCTGCTCGGGATAATCGGCGGCGGCGGCCAGAAACGCCTGTTGCAGCACCGCATCGCCGGCGCCCAGCAGCGCCAACTGCCCACCCTGCGCCAGCAGTTCAGGCAATGCCTGCAGCACCAGGTCCAGACCTTTTTGGCTGGTCAATCGGCTCACTACCGCGAACACCGGCAGCGATTCGTCCACCTTCAGCCCCATGGCCTTTTGCAGATGCAGCTTGTTTTTGACCTTGCTTTTCAGATCGTCGGCGTCGTAGCGGGCACTCAGCCGCGGGTCGTGGGCCGGATCCCAAATCTTGTCGTCCACCCCGTTGAGGATGCCGCTCAGCTTGCCCTGCCGCTGCCGCTCCTGCAGCAGCCCCTCCATGCCATAGCCGAACTCCGGCCGGGTGATCTCGCGCGCATAGGTCGGGCTGACGGCGGTCACGTGGTCGGCATAAAACAGCCCGGCCTTGAGGAACGACATCTGGCCGTAGAACTCCAGGCCATAAACGTCGTAAAACGACGCCGGCAGCCACAGCTCGGTCACGTGATGGCCGGAAAACAGCCCCTGATAGGCCAGGTTGTGTACGGTGAACACCGAACGCGCCGGGTGGCCGTTGGCGGCCAGATAGGCGCAGCTCAGGCCGGCGTGCCAGTCGTGGGCGTGCACCAGCTGCGGGCGCCAGTAGCGATCCAGCCCCTTGGCCAGCTCGCAGGCCATCCAGCCCAGCAGCGCAAAGCGGCGGTGGTTGTCGGGGTAGGCGTACATGGATTGATCGTGGTACGGGCTGCCCGGCCGGTCATACAGCCAGGGCGCATCGATGAGATAGATGCCCACGCCATGATAGGTGCCGTAACGCAGGCCGACCCGGCCGGCGAACGAGTCGATTTCCGCCACCAGCGAGGTGTCGGGGATGCCGTTGCGTACGTCAGGGAAAGCGGGCAATAGCACCCGAACATCGGCGCCTTCGGCGATTTGCGCCGCCGGCAACGCGCCAACCACGTCTGCGAGTCCGCCCGTTTTCAGCAGGGGGAACATTTCAGAACATACGTGTAAGACCTGCATTATCACTCCTGAAAGTCGGCCGAAGGCCTCTGGATAAGAAATAAAGCAGGCTTGCCGCTGTTATGCGTGCCGCGTTGCGCAAGCCATCGAACCGTTCATCAGGCGGCAGGCTATCGTTCTGCCGCCCACGTTAACTCACAATTTTGACAACATTTCGCGCGTCACCAGCACGATGCCGCCTTCCGAGCGATAAAAGCGCTTGCTGTCCTCATCGGCGTTTTCCCCGATCACCATGCCCTCCGGAATGTGGCAGGCGCGGTCGATGATGCAGCGCCGCAGGCGGCAGGAACGGCCGACGTTCACGTCCGGCAATAATACGGTAGAGTCGATGGTGCAGAACGAGTTCACTCGCACGCGCGGGAACAGCACCGAATGCACCACCACCGAGCCCGAGACGATACAGCCGCCGGACACCAGCGAGTTCATGGTCATGCCGTGGCTGCCGGAGCGATCCTGCACGAACTTGGCCGGCGGCAGCGGCTCCATGTGGGTGCGGATAGGCCAGGCGCGGTCGTACATGTCCAGCTCCGGCGTCACCGACGCCAGATCGAGATTGGCGCGCCAGTAGGCGTCCAGCGTGCCCACATCGCGCCAGTACGGCGGCAGATCGGGGTTGGACGTCACGCAGGACAAGGTAAACGGATGCGCCCACGCCGCCTGCTGCGCGGTGATTTTCGGGATCAGATCCTTGCCGAAATCGTGGCTGGAGCCGGGAGTCGACATATCCTCTTCCAGCAGTTGAAACAGGTAGGCGGCATTAAAAATATAGATGCCCATGCTGGCCAGCGACATATCCGGGTTGCCCGGCATCGCCGGCGGATCGGCGGGCTTTTCCAGAAACTCGATGATGCGGTCGCTTTCATCCACTTTCATCACGCCGAATTCGCCGGCCTCGCTGCGCGGCACCGGCAGGCAGGCCACGGTGCACTGGGCACCTTTCTCGACGTGGTCGATCAGCATGCGCGAGTAATCCATCTTGTAGATATGGTCGCCCGCCAGGATCACCACGTATTCGGCCTCATAGCGGCGGATGATATCCAGGTTCTGGTACACCGCGTCGGCGGTGCCCTTGTACCAATGTTCGGTGCTGAGGCGCTGCTGGGCCGGCAGCAGGTCGACGAACTCGTTCATCTCTTCGTTGAGGAACGACCAGCCGCGCTGAATGTGCTGCACCAGCGTGTGCGACTGGTATTGGGTGATCACGCCGATGCGGCGGATGCCGGAGTTCAGGCAGTTCGACAGGGCGAAATCGATGATGCGGAACTTGCCGCCAAAGTGGACGGCGGGCTTGGCGCGGGTGGAGGTCAAATCTTTCAGACGCGAGCCGCGGCCGCCGGCCAGGATCAGCGCTACGGATTTAATCGGCAACTGGCGCGCCAACATCAGGGGGTCTTTATTTTCAAACCTAACCATAGCGGACTCCTTTTATTATTTCCGTACCAGAACGCATAGCGAGCGCGCGTCCTGGTGCCAGGCGGGTAACACCGCCCGTGAGTCTTCCTGAGTGAACGGAGCGACAACCTGCCAATCGCCTTCCGGCAACCTCATCTCCACCGTTTGCGGCGTGGCGTTGACCAGCAGCAGCCAGCGCTGCGACAGCAGGATCTGCATGAGCAGATCGCCCTGCTCCCACTGCTGCGCGTCGAGCGGCTGGCCTTGCGCGTTCAGCCACTGCACGCAGCCATCGTCCTGCTGCCACCAGCGATCCTGTTGCAACGCGGGGATCTGGCGGCGCAGCGCGATCAGCGCCGCGACGTAGTCGGTCAGCGCGTCATCCGCCGTGGACCAGTCGAGCCAGGTGGTGGCGTTGTCCTGACAATAGGCGTTGTTGTTCCCCTGCTGGCTGTGTCCCTGTTCATCGCCGGCCAGCAGCATCGGCGTTCCCTGGGACAGCAACAGCGTGGCGAGCATCGCCCGCTGGCTGGCCCTGCGGCGTTGCACAATGGCGTCGTCGGCGACCAGGCCTTCCACACCGTGGTTGTTGCTGAAATTACGATCGCTGCCGTCGCGGTTGCCTTCGCCGTTCGGCTGGTTGTGTTTCTCGTTGAAGCTGACCACGTCCTGCAGGGTGAAGCCGTCATGGGCGGTCAGCATGTTGACGGTGGCGTATGGCGCTCGCCCGCGCTGGTTGTACACATCGCTGGAGGCGGCAAAACGCCGGGCGAACTGGCCGAGCGACACGCCGCTCTGCAGCCAGAAACGGCGCATGTCGTCGCGGTAATGGTCGTTCCATTCGGCGAAGCGGCCGGGAAACGCCCCCACCTGATAGCCGCCGGGGCCAACGTCCCAGGGTTCGGCGATCAGCTTGCAGCGCGACAGCACATCGTCCGCCAGCATCGCCTGGAACAGCGGGGCATCGCGATCGAACCCCGGCGTGCGGCCGAGCACGCTGCCCAGATCGAAACGGAAACCGTCGATGTGGCACTCCCGTACCCAAAAACGCAGGCAATCCATCACCCAGGCCACGCCCTGCGGCTGATCCAATCGCAGGGTGTTGCCGCAGCCGGTGTCGTTGACGTAGTCACCCTCCGGCGTCAGCCAGTAGTAGCTCAGGTTATCGATGCCGCTCAGCGACAGCATCGGCCCGTCCCTGTCCAGCTCAGCGCTGTGGTTGAACACCACATCCAGGATCACCTCGATACCGGCTTGGTGCAGCGCCTTGACCGCATCGCGAAATTCGTTCAGCAGCGTGCCCTCGGTGCTCAGGCTGGCGTAGCGGTTGTCCGGCGCATAGGGCGCCAGCACGTTATAGCCCCAGTAGTTGATCAGCCCCAGCCGCTGCAGGCGCGGTTCGGAGGTATGCTGCTGCACCGGCAGCAGTTCCAGCGCGGTGATGCCGAGGCGTTTGAAGTGGGCGATCATCACCGGGTGCCCCAGCGCGGCGAAACTGCCGCGCAGCGCCGGCGGGATTTTCGGGTGCAGCAGCGTCAGGCCGCGCACGTGCGCTTCGTAAATCACCGTCTGCCCCCATGGCGTGGCGGGCGGGCGATCGTCCTGCCAGTCGTACCGTTCGTCCACCACCACGCATTTCGGCATCAGCTCCGCGCTGTCGTGCGGATCCGGTTGCTCATAACCGCCGTGCAGGTGCGGGTGGTCCCCCACCGGCCCTTCTACCGCGCGCGCGGCCGGATCGAGCGCCAGTTTGTTGGGGTTGAAACGCTGCCCGTTCGCCGGGTCAAACGGGCCGTAGACGCGGAAACCGTAACGTTGCCCCGGCCTGCCGCCCGGCAAATAGCCATGCCAGATATCACCGCTGCGCGCCGGCAGCGGCAGGCGCACCTCGCGCTGCTGGCCGTCGAACAGGCACAGTTCCACCCGCTCGGCGTGCGCCGAATACAGGGTAAAGTTGATGCCTTCGCCGTCGTAATGGGCGCCCAGCGGCGCGGCGAGGCCGGCCGTCAGCTCCGTCATGACGCCTCCCGCAGCAAATAAATGGTCGCCAGCGGCGGCAGCGTCACGCAGATGGAAAAGTCGCGGCCATGGCTGCCGACCGCTTCGGAAGAGACCCGCCCCTGATTGCCGGCGTTGCTGCCATGATAGTGGTGCGAATCGGTATTGAGGATCTCGCGGTAGCCGCCGGCGCGCGAGAGGCCAATGCGGTAGCGGTAGCGCGGCACCGGGGTAAAGTTGCTGATGGCGATCAGCTCATTGCCCTGCGAATCGTAGCGCGCGAAGGCGAACACCGAATTGTCGTGATCGTCAACCACCAGCCACTCGAAGCCGTCCGGGCGGTAGTCACGCTCGTACAGCGGCGCCTGCTGCCGGTAGCAATGGTTCAGATCGCGCACCAGCCGCTGCACGCCGTTGTGCCAGTTATCCAACCCCTCCAGCAAATGCCAGTCGAGGCTGGTATCGAAATTCCACTCACGCCCCTGCGCGAACTCGCAGCCCATAAAAAGCAGCTTTTTGCCCGGATGCGCCCACATAAACCCGTAATAGGCGCGCAGGTTGGCGAACTTTTGCCAGGCGTCGCCCGGCATGCGGTCGAGGATCGATTTTTTGCCGTGCACCACTTCATCGTGCGAGATAGGCAACACGAAGTTCTCGGTATAGGCGTACAGCATGCCGAAGGTCATCTGGTTGTGGTGATACTTGCGGTGCACCGGATCGCACTTCATGTAATTGAGCGTGTCGTGCATCCAGCCGAGGTTCCATTTGTAGTGGAACCCAAGACCGTTGGCGTCCGGCGGCAGGGTGACGCCGGGATAGTCGGTGGACTCCTCCGCCAGCGTCACCGCGCCCGGCTGCGCCTGCCCGATAGTCTGGTTGGTATAACGCAGGAAGGCGATCGCCTCCAGGTTCTCGTTGCCGCCGTAGTAATTCGGCACCCACTCGCCGTCGGCGCGGCTGTAATCGCGATAGATCATCGACGCCACCGCATCGACCCGCAGCGCGTCGATACCGAAACGCTCCAGCCAATACAGCGCGTTGCCCGCCAGGTAGTTGCGCACCTCGTGGCGGCCGTAGTTATAGATCAGCGTATTCCAGTCCTGGTGGTAGCCCTCGCGCGGATCGGCATATTCGTACAGCGCGGTGCCGTCGAAATTCGCCAGGCCGTAGGCATCGCTCGGGAAGTGCCCCGGCACCCAGTCGAGGATCACGTTGATGCCCGCCTCATGCGCCGCCGCCACGAACGCCCTGAAATCGGCCGGCGTGCCGAAGCGCCGGGTCGGCGCATACAGCCCCAGCGGCTGGTAGCCCCAGCTGCCGTCGAACGGGTGCTCGTTGATCGGCAGCAGCTCGATATGGGTGAATCCCATGTCCTTCACATAGTCGATAAGCTGCACCGCCAGCTCGCCGTAGCTGAGCCAGAAGTGGTTATCGGTGTGGCGGCGCCATGAGCCGAGATGCACCTCGTAGATGGCGATCGGCTGGTCAAAATCGTTGGCGCGGCGGCGCGCCTGCGTCGACGGCACCACCTCCGGCAGCGGCGCCACCAGCGAGGCGGTGTCCGGGCGCATCTGCGCCTCGAAGGCGTAAGGATCGGCTTTCAGTTGGGTATTGCCGTAGCAATCGACGATTTCATATTTGTACAACTGGCCGGCCCGCACGCCGGGCAGGAACAGCTCCCAGATGCCGTTTTCACGCCGCAGACGCATCGGATGGCGGCGGCCGTCCCAGAAGTTGAACTCCCCCACCACCGAGACGCGCTGGGCGTTGGGCGCCCAAACGGCAAAGCTGACGCCGTCGACGTCATCCAACGTGGCGAGGTGAGCTCCCAGGCGTTCATAGGGGCGCAGGTGCGTGCCCTCGGCCAGCAGCCAGCTGTCGATATCCTGCAGCAGCGGGCCGAACCGATAGGGATCGTCGACCGTCTGTTGGTGATCGCGCCAGCTGACCTGCAGCTGATAGCGGAAAGGATTTTTGCGCCGCGGCACCACGGCACTGAAGAAGCCGCGCGGATCGTCGCAGTTCAACTGCACCAGCCGCCGGCCGGTTTGCTGTTCCACCAGCCAGACTGCGCCGGCGTCCGGCAGCAGCGCGCGCACCTGCAGACCGTTATCGGTCGCATGCATGCCAAGCAGAGCAAAGGGGTCGGCGTAATGGCCGGAGATGATCTGATCAATCACGTCACGATCGGGAAGTACAGGCATAGTCTTCTTCCTTAGATTAACAGCATGATCTAAGCACGGCTTGTTGGTTATTCCTTGGCCGTTTTGGTCATCATGCAATGCATTCGGTATCCAAAGCGTGATTGCGGTCGGTTATTGACCAATCTTTACTCTGCCGACCTGAATTTCGCTCTTTATGCTTATTTTTTGAAATATTTCAGTCATGGTGAAAAATTGTTCGCCCATGCGTTAAGCATAGCCAATGTCTGTTAAAAACTGCTCAGCATTGCTCAGGAAAATTCTTCATTAAGAAAACTGCCAGCCTGCCGTCATCTGCATGCGGCGGCCGACGAGGAGATATGCGGGGTAGAGCCCGGTGAAACGAGGCTTGCGGTGACGTTGCCCGGCGCGGTGCGCGGCGAACAAAAAAGCGGAAAATAAGGCTTTAGGGGGCTGAAAGCAGCCAGCCCCCTGAAAGCAAGGATTTACAGCAGGATACGCAGCATGCGGCGCAGCGGCTCGGCCGCGCCCCACAGCAGTTGGTCGCCCACGGTGAACGCCGACAGGTATTCCGGCCCCATATTCAGCTTGCGCAGACGGCCGACCGGCGTATTCAGCGTACCGGTCACCGCCGCCGGCGTCAGTTCGCGCATGGTCAGCTCGCGGTCGTTCGGGATCACGCGCACCCAGTCGTTGTGCGTCGCCAGCATCTGCTCGATGTCCGGCAGCGACACGTCTTTTTTCAGCTTCAGGGTGAACGCCTGGCTGTGGCAACGCAGCGCGCCAACGCGCACGCACAGACCATCGACCGGGATCACGCTGCCGGTGTTCAGAATCTTGTTGGTTTCCGCCTGGCCTTTCCACTCTTCACGGCTCTGGCCGTTGTCGAGTTGCTTGTCGATCCACGGGATCAGGCTGCCGGCCAGCGGCACGCCGAAGTTATCGGTCGGCAGTTTGCCGCTGCGGGTGGCCTCGGTCACCTTGCGTTCGATATCCAGAATGGCGGAAGCCGGGTCCTGCAGCTCCTTCGCCACGTCGGCATGCAGCATGCCCATCTGGGTCAGCAGCTCGCGCATGTGGCGCGCGCCGCCGCCGGAAGCCGCCTGGTAAGTGGCGACCGACGCCCACTCCACCAGATCGTTGGCGAACAGACCGCCGAGCGACATCAGCATCAGGCTGACGGTGCAGTTGCCGCCGACGAAGGTTTTGATGCCTTTGTCCAGGCCCTGCTGAATCACCGCGTGGTTGACCGGATCCAGGATAATGATGGCGTCGTCCTGCATGCGCAGCGAAGAGGCCGCGTCAATCCAGTACCCCTGCCAACCACTGGCGCGCAGCTTAGGATAAACTTCGTTGGTATAATCGCCGCCCTGACAGGTAATAATGATATCGAGCGCGCTCAGCGCGTCGATGTCATACGCATCCTGCAGCGTGCCCTGCTGGCCGCCGAAGGCCGGCGCGGCGGAACCGTGCTGCGAGGTGGAGAAAAAGACCGGGCGAATGGCGTCGAAATCGCGCTCTTCCGTCATGCGTTGCATGAGAACCGAGCCGACCATTCCGCGCCAACCGATGAAACCAACGTTTTTCATAATATCTGTGTCCCGCCCGGATAAGGGCTTATGTAGGTGATAACGAGTTGTGTGCAATATCTCCTCACCTTACAAAATGTCGGCGCGGGCGCAAAGTGAATTTATTCGATGGCTGGGGATTTCTCAGCAATCCTTCTTATAGGCAAGGACGCGGCCGGAAAGGCCGAGGCGTTTTCCCGATCACGAGGTCACCATGACAGAGATGATTTCCGCTACGGTATTGCTGTTTTTAATTATGGATCCGCTGGGCAATCTGCCGATTTTCATGTCGGTGCTCAAGCACCTGGAGCCGCGCAGGCGCCGGGTGGTGCTGATCCGCGAGCTGCTGATCGCCCTGCTGCTGATGCTGATCTTCCTGTTCGCCGGCGAGAAAATTCTGGCGTTCCTCAACCTGCGCACTGAAACCGTCTCCATTTCCGGCGGCATCATCCTGTTTCTGATCGCCATCAAGATGATTTTCCCGTCTCAGGAGGGCAACAGCTCCGGGCTGTCCGCCGGCGAGGAGCCCTTCCTGGTGCCGCTGGCGATCCCGCTGGTGGCCGGGCCGTCGATTCTGGCGGCGCTGATGCTGCTGTCGCACCAGTATCCGCATCAGCTGCCCCATCTGGTGGCGGCGCTGTTGATCGCCTGGGGCCTCTCTGCGGCCATTTTGTTGATGTCGAACCTGTTCCTGCGCCTGCTGGGCAGCAAAGGTGTCAGCGCGCTGGAACGGTTGATGGGGCTGATTCTGGTGATGCTGTCGACCCAGATGTTCCTGGACGGCATACGGGCTTACATGAAGCTGTAGGCGCCTGGCGGCGCCGACGACGGCCCGCGCTTAGCGGGCGGTGATGCGGTTGATGCAGGCGAGCGTATCGGCGACCACGCCGTCCAGCGGCTGGTTGATGTCGATCGCTTGCACATCCGGCTCCTGCTCGCCCGGCTCTTCCAGCGTGGCGAACTGCGAAACCAGCATCTGCGGTTTGAAGAAGTGACCTTTCCGCTGCTTCAGGCGTTCTTCGATCACCGCCTTGTCGCCTTTCAGGTAGAGGAAATGCAGGTTGCTATTTCCTTCACGCAGGCGGTCGCGATAGCTTTTTTTCAGCGCCGAACACACCAGCAGCGACACCGGATTGGTGCGTTGCATGGCGAAGATGGCGTCGTTCAAGGCCGCCAGCCACGGGGCGCGATCGTTGTCGTCCAGCGCGTGCCCGGCAGCCATTTTGTTGATGTTGGCGCGCGGATGCAGGTAATCGCCGTCCAGCATGGCGGCCTCGGCCTCGTGGGCGACGGTGCTGGCTACGGCGGATTTGCCGCTGCCGGACACCCCCATCAGGATAAATACGTGATTCTGCGGATTACTCATTGTGTCATGCCCCTATGGGAACTGGCGCGAGCGCGCCAAATGCGTCCCAACTGATAAAGATACTCTGGAACGCCGACGCCCCGCAGGGCGTCGGATAAAGATTATACGACCGTCGCCAGCAGCAGGCAGCCCACCAGGCCGCACACCGAGATGATGGTTTCCAGCACCGACCAGGATTTGATGGTTTCCATGATGCTCAGGTTGAAGTACTCCTTGAACAGCCAGAAGCCCGGATCGTTAACGTGCGAGAAGATAACGCTGCCGGAGCCGACCGCAATCACCATCAGCTCAGGGCTGACGCCGGTGGTGGCGATCAGCGGGGCGACGATGCCGCCGGCGGTGATCGCCGCCACGGTGGCGGAACCCAGCGCCAGACGCAGCGCGGCGGCGATCGACCAGGCCATCAGAATCGGCGAAACGTTGCTGCCTTCCATCAGGCCGGCGATGTACTGCTCGACGCCGCTGTCCACCAGCACCTGCTTGAAGGCACCGCCGCCGCCGATGATCAACAGCATCATGGCGATGATTTTAATCGAATCGGTGATGGTGCCCATCACTTCATCCATGGTGCGGCCGCGGTTCAGGCCGAAGGTGAAGATGGCGATCAGCACGGCGATCAGGGTCGCCATCACCGGGTCGCCGAAGAACTCGGCGAAGCGCAGCAGGCTGTGGCCCTTCGGCAGCACCATTTCAGCCACCGCGCGCAGCGCCATCAGGATCACCGGCACCAGCGACGTGGCGACGCTGACGCCGAAGCTCGGCATCTCCGCTTCGGTAAAGGTTTTCGGGTTGTACAGGCCTTCCGGCACCGGCTTGTCGATGCCTTTCAGGAAGCGGGCATAGACCGGGCCGGCCAGGATCACCGTCGGGATCGCCAGCAGCGTGCCGTACAGCAGGGTTTTACCCATATCGGCATGGAAGATGGTGGCGATGGCGGTCGGGCCCGGGTGCGGCGGCAGGAAGCCGTGAGTCACCGACAGCGCGGCGGCCATCGGCACGCCGACGTACAGCAGCGGGATGCGCGCGGAGGCGGCGATGGTGAACACCAGCGGCAGCAGCAGCACGAAGCCCACTTCGTAGAACAGCGCGAAGCCAACGGTGAAGCCGGTCAGCACCACCGCCCATTGAATATGTTTTCTGCCGAACTTGTCGATCAGCGTGGTGGCGATGCGCTGCGCGCCGCCGCAGTCCGCCAGCAGTTTGCCGAGCATGGCGCCGAAGCCCATGATCAGCGCCAGGCTGCCCAACGTGCCGCCCACGCCAGCCTTGATGGAGCCGATGACTTTATCGACCGGCATACCCTGTGCGATCCCGACCGCCAGAGCAACCAGCACCAGAGAGATAAAGCCGTTCAGCTTGAAGCGGATCATCAGCAGCAGCAGCAGCGCTACGCCGCCTGCAACAATCACTAATGGCATAATTTTTCTCCAACCTTTTATCGCGACTCTCTTTACGATAGGCGTAAAGCGTGCGGTTGTTTTATTTTTAGGCTCTGTCCCGGTGTTTAAGAAGAGCTGTAGGTGTTGTTGAGTCAGAGGTTCAGTCTTGCAGCAAGATGACCGCACACTCGTTGTTACCGGTATCATGATACCGGTAACAGAATAAGCACCGGAACCGGGTAAGCGGCTAAAATTCGCGTTCTGGGACAGAGATCAAACTTATGCCGGCAACGAGCGGCGGGCTTACAGGCGGGATAACCCGCGCGCCTCAGGGCGCGCTGCAAAAAGAAAGGGTGTTAAAACAGAACGTTAAAATGGCTCAGATACTGCCGCCGGGGATCACGGTGAAACCGACGTCCACCATGCGCGGGCACACCGTTTCGCCGCGCAGCCGGGCCAGCAAGCGCTCGGCGCCGATCTGCCCCATGCGTTCGCGCGGTGTCAGCACGCTGGCCAGCTTCGGCACCATCACCTGGCCGATATCATGGCCGTGGAAACCGGCGATCGCCATGTCCTGCGGGATCGACAGCCCCTGCCGCTGGCACTCGAAGGCCGCACCGATCGCCAGGTCGTCGTTGGTGCAGAAGATACTGTCGATCTGCGGGTAGTCGCGCTGCGCCAGGCGCAGCAGCTCGCCGCCGGCAGAATAGGAGGAAGAGCGCGCGGTCATGATGCTGTACGGCTCCAGGCCGGATTCGCGCATCGCCTGCTCATACCCCTGCTGCTTGATGATGGTACGCTCATCCTGACGGGCGCCGAAATAGACCACGTGACGGTGGCCGTGCGCGATGATCTGCTGGGTCATCTGGCGCGCCGCCTCGAAGTTGTTGAAGCCCACCGCCAGATCGATGCACGGCGAGACGCAGTCCATCAGCTCCACCACCGGAATGCCCGCCACCTCGATCATTTTCAGGGTGCGCGGCGTGTGATGGCGCTCAGACAGGATCAGGCCGTCGATATTGTAAGAAAGCAGCGAGGTCAAACGCTCTTCTTCACGCTCCGGCAGGTAGCCATAGTGCGCCAGCATGGTCTGGTAGTTGTGCGCGTCGGTAACGCTTTCGATACCGCGCAGCACTTCGGCGAACACCTGGTTGGTCAATGACGGCAACAGCACGCCAATCGCCCGGCTGGTGGCGTTGGAGAGGATGTCCGGCGCGCGGTTGGGGATGTAGCCCAGCTCATCCAGCGCGACGGCGATTTTTTGCTGCAGGGCGGCAGAAACCTGGTCGGGATTGCGCAGATAACGGCTCACCGTCATCTTGGTCACGCCCACCTTGTCCGCCACATCCTGGAGTACCGGCCGTTTTTTCTTCATTATCAATGAACTGACTAACCGTGAATGGGCAGTCATTTTAGCAAAAAAAACGGCGGGCCGATATTGTCGGTTATGCGACGGTCAACGCAAAAAAGGGCTCACATCGTGAGCCCTTCATACGGTGACAAAGGGGAAAAAGCGTGGTTTTTCCCCTTTGTGATTGTCAGCCGAAAATCAATAAATTGATTTTCCTTGTTTTTATATGCTGCCGGCTTTCAGTCGGGCAACGTCATCAGGCTTGTCGTTAACCTCAAGGGCTCACATCGTGAGCCCTTGAAATTTACCGCTTAATCACACCGGCGGCAGATCGAACAGCAGGATTTCGCTCTCTTCGTCGGCCTGAATCGTCAGCGCCGATTCATCCCACACTGCGAATGCGTCGCTGATGCCGGCGGCCTCGCCGTTGACCGAGACTTTGCCGCGCACCACCTGGATCCAAATGCGACGGCCGGCGGCGATCGGATACTCACCCTGTTCGCCTTTATTCAGCGCCCAACGCGACAGCGTCATATCCTGGAACACCTTCAGCGAACCGTCGCGCGCATCCGGCGACAGCACCAGCTGACGGCCCTGCGGCGCGTCGAACATGCGCTGCTCGTAGCGCGGCTCCAGCCCGACCTGATCCGGAATGATCCAAATCTGATACAGGTGCAGCGGACGATCCTGATTGGCATTGTACTCGGAGTGACGTACCCCGGTGCCCGCGCTCATGATCTGGAATTCGCCGGCCTGGATCTGCTCCTTGTTGCCCATGCTGTCCTGATGCTCCACCGTGCCGCTCAGCACGTAGGTCAGGATTTCCATGTCTTTATGCGGGTGGGTACCGAAACCCTGCCCCGCGTCGATCACGTCTTCGTTGATCACACGCAGCGCCGAGAACCCCATAAAGTTCGGATCGTAGTAGTCGGCAAATGAGAAGGTGTGCCAGCTATCCAGCCAGCCATGATTGGCGTGGCCGCGGTCTTCCGCTTTACGTACATAAATCATATTCAACTCTCCTCAATGTTTTTTTACAGTCTAGTCCTGCGGGCAGAATAAGAAAGCGTAAAAAACTCATGCCTCTGTTCAAAAATTTCGATGGAATGAAACGGCGGATGGGCAACGGATTTGTTGAAGGCGGAAGCGGTTGAAAAAGGGCAAAAAAAAAGCCAGCACCCGAGCTGGCTAAGTAAACACTGGAAGCAATGTGAGCAATGTCGTGCCTTCGCAGCGAGAGTATCAAGGGTTGATGCCCTCCCCGGAACGCATCGCAATAATAATCATTATCATTCGCACCTGTAAAGCGTTTTTTTTGACCCGTTCAAATAATATTGACTCAAGGCAGTAAACGGATAAATTCAGAGGTTATTCAACCGGTAAGCAACAGGAGCAGCGAGATGAGCGAGATCGTGATACGCCACGTGGAAACGACGGATGCGCAGGCTCTGCATCATCTTTATTCTCAGACGCCCGTCTATCGCGATACGCTGCAGCTCCCGCTACCGTCCGTCGAGTCCTGGCAGAAGCGCCTCGCCAATCCCGAACCGGGTACGCATAACCTGGCGGCCTTCATCGACGGGCAGCTTGCCGGCCAGTTGGCCGTCATGCTGAATCAGCGCGTGCGCCGCCGCCATGTGGCCACCTTCGGCATCGGCGTCGATCCGCGCTACCACGGCAAAGGCGTCGGCAGCCGCCTGATGCAGGCGATGATTGATCTGTGCGACAACTGGGCGGCCATCGAGCGCATCGAGCTGACGGTGTTCACCGACAACCCGGCGGCCATTGCGCTGTACCGCAAATTCGGTTTCGAGATAGAGGGCACCAGCCGCGCCTATGCCATGCGCGACGGTGTGCTGGTCGACGCCTACCATATGGCCCGTTTGCGCTCCGGGCAGCCGCACGGCGATGCGTAATCGTCCTCACCCGCAGGGGCCGCTGCGCCGGCCCCTGTGCATCAACCGCCGAACCTTTTTACAAGCGCTGGCCGGCCTGACCGCCGCCGGCATATTCTCTCCTCTCACCCCATTAGGTGCCGCTATGCCAACTTCCGCCGCCGGGCGCCCAGGCGCCCGCAACCTGATTACCGATGTGCCGGGCCTGAAGGTCGGCGTGGCGCAGGACAGCCGGGTGCGTACCGGCGCGACGGTTATCCTGCCGGACAGCCCGGCGATCGCCGCCGTGGACGTGCGCGGCGGCGGCCCCGCCACCCGGGAAACTGACGCGCTGGGTGAAGACAATTTGGTGCAGACCGTCGATGCGCTGACGTTCAGCGGCGGCTCGGTTTACGGCCTGGCGGCGGCGGACGGCGTCGCGGCCTGGCTGGGGCAACAGGGCCGAGGCTACGCGCTGCGCCCGGCCCCCGGCGTGCCGGTCTCCCCTATCGTGCCCACCGCCTGCCTGTACGATCTGGCCAACGGCGGCGACAAAAACTGGCAGCTCACGCCGCCGTATCGCCAACTGGGCATCGATGCGGTCGGCAAGGCCGGATTGGACTTTCCGCTGGGCACCGTCGGCGCCGGCTACGGCGCCATGACCGGCATGGGTAAGCTGAAAGGCGGCCTCGGCTCGGCATCTATCATTGCCACCAATGGCGCTACCGTCGGCGCACTGGTGGCGGTCAACAGTTTGGGTGCAGTGGTCGCACCCGGCACCCGCGCCTTCTGGGCGACCCCCTATGAAATTGACGGTGAATTCGGCAACGGCGGCGCAGCGGCGCTGGCGCAACTGCGTGCGCAGGGCGAAGACTGGATGGAACAAGAGCCGCAGGGCGGCAGAAAGAACACCACCCTGGCCTGCATCGCCACCGATCTGGCGCTGACGCGGGTGGAGTTGAAACGGGTGGCCATCATGGCGCAAGACGGCATGGCGCGCGCCATCCGCCCGCTGCACAGCCCGTTTGATGGCGACGTCGTGTTCGCCCTGTCCACCGGGCAGCGCGAGGTTCAGGGCAGCCGTGAACTGGCGGTGCTGCAAATCGGCGCGCTGGCGGCGGACACCCTGGCCCGGGCGATCGCCCGTGGCGTGCATGCCGCCACGCCGTGGCCGGGCAGCCAGGTCGCAACCTGGCAAACGCTCGGCGGCTAACACGCCGCCATCAAAAAAGGGGCGCCGGCGGCGCCCCTCGATCTTTATTGACCCTCGCCGCTTAAATACCGGCGGTTTCCCGAATATAGCGGCGCGCTTTCACCGCATACTCGAACGGGTTGGCCAGCGCCGGATCCTGCTCGGCCTCCACCACCATCCACCCTTTGTAACCACGCTCGTCCAGCAGCTTGAACACCGGCCTGAAGTCGATCACGCCATCACCCGGCACGGTGAAGGTGCCCTTCTTCACGCCATCGAGGAAGCTCAGCTTGTTGGCCTTCACTTCCGCCACCACCTCATCGCGCACGTCCTTCAGGTGGACGTGGTTGATGCGCGGCAGATACTTCTCCAGGATCGCCATCATCGCCTGCTGGCTGCCTTCCGAATAGTAGGCGTGGCCGGTATCGAACAGCAGGTAGACGTCGTCGTTGACCATGCTCATGTAGCGATCGATTTCGGCCGTGGTCTGAATGCCGGTGCCCATGTGGTGGTGCAGACACACCTGCATGCCTTTGCCGGCGGCGATCTTCGCCAGCTCGTTGTAACCGTCGGCCACCCGCTGCCACTCTTCATCGCTGAAGTACGGCTTCTCTTCGAATACGCCTTTGGTGGTGCCCTGAATGCTCTTGCTCTGCTCGGAGCAGCCGATCACCCTGGCGCCCATGGCATGCAGGAAATTCATATGGTTGATAAATTCATCGATGGTTTTGTCTTTCTGGCCGTCGGCGAAAAAGGTGCTGAACCAGGCATTGCAGATCTGGATGCCGCGAATGTCCAGCATCGGTTTCAGCACCGCCGGATCGCGCGGGTATTTGCTGCCCACTTCGCTGCCGGTGAAGCCGGCCAGCGCCATTTCGCTGACGCACTGCTGGAAGGTGTTTTCCTTGCCCAGATCGGGCATGTCGTCGTTGGTCCAGCCGATTGGCGCGATGGCCAATTTCACGTTGTCTTTATTCATGGTCTGCCTCGGTCCTTGGAGGGCCGCCGGTGCAAACGCCGCCGGCGAGCCGAATAAGATTATTTGCCCAACAGCTCTCTTTCGATGCGCTCTCTGGTCGCCACCGCCTGGCTCGGCATCTTTTCCGGGTAGCCGAACAGCGAGGTGCAGATGATCGATTCGCCGCCGACCTTGAAGCTGCGGTTGGCAAATTCCATGTCGCGCAGCGTCTGGAACAGGGCGTCGAAATTCACCTCGCCTTCGCCGATGCCGACGTGCTGGTGCACCGCAGCGTCAACGCCCGGCGGGTTGACGATATAACGGCAATGTTTGGTGTGATTCATGGTGTCGGCGATCAGCACGTGGGAAAGATCGTCCCCGGCGTACTGCAACATGCCGGCCACGTTGCCCTGCCCCTTGTCGTAGTAGAAGGTGTGCGGCACGCTGTAGAGGTATTTGACGTGGTCGCTGCGCAGCGATTTCACCAGATCGGCGGTTTCGTTGCTCAGCTCGCAGAAGTCCCACGGGTGCGACTGGATCTCCATACGGATGCCCTCGCGCTCGACGATCGGCAGCAGCTCCTCCATCGAGCGATACCACAGCTCCTCGCAGATCTCCGGTTCGTTGGGGTTGCCCGCCAATTCGGTGTTGATCACCTGCACGCCCATTTCCACCGCGATTTCGATCATCCGCCGCCAGTTTTTGACCGCCGCCTGACGGCGATCTTCGCCCGGCCCGGACCAGCGATACACCACGATAAATGAGGAGATCTCCACGCCGGTCGCTTTCAGGGCGTTTTTATACTCCGCCATGATTTCGCGGCTAGCCTTCGGATGCTTGTAAAACGGGTTGATCTGCGGGTGCGGTGACTGCTCGATGTATTTGTAGCCCCAGTCCGCCACCTGTTGAACCATTTTGGTGACGCCCAAATCCCGTATAACGTCGACATCAAAAGCGATCTTCATGGTCACTCCTCTGCAATCGTGGGTACGTGGTGCAAGCCGGTTATTTGTTGTAAAACGCCGGGCGCGCCGGCAGGGTCACCGGCACGATTTCGCCGCTGAGCTGGGCCGCCACGCAGGCGTCGGCGGTCACCGCGGCGGCGTAGCCGTCCCAGGCGGAAGGCCCGGTCAGCTTGCCTGCGGCCACGTCGTTGATGAAGCCCTGCAGCTCGACGTCATAGGCGTCGATAAAGCGATCTTTCCAGTCGGTCAGGATTTCGGTCGACAGGCGGGCGCCGCTGCGCATCTGCACCGAGGACGGCTCCGGCAGTTTGGCGATGCCGGTTTCCCCCACCACTTCACACTGAATGTCGTAGCCGTACTGGCAGTTGACGAAGATTTCGACGTCGATGCGCGTACCCTTGGCGGTTTCAAACAGCACAATCTGCGGATCTTTCAGGTGCGGGAACGCCTTCGGGCTCTTGCGCGGGAACACCACCTGCACCGACACATAGTCGTCGTCGAGCAGCCAGCGCAGCACGTCGATTTCGTGGATCAGGGTGTCGGTGATCGCCATATCGGTGGTGTAGGCCTCGCCGACCGTCGGGTTACGGTGCGCGCAGTGCAGCATCAGCGGCTCGCCGATCTGGCCGCTGGTCAGCACCTGTTTCAACGCGCGGTAGCCCTGGTCATAAGGGCGCATAAAGCCGACCTGCACCAGCCGCTTGCCGTGTTTCGCTTCGGCATCGACGATGTTTTTGCAGCCCTGCGCGGTCACCGCCAGCGGCTTCTCGCAGAACACCGGTTTGCCGGCGGCGATGGCCGCCAACACGAACTCTTCGTGGCTCGGCCCCCAAGAGGTGACCAGTACCGCCTGCACATCGGCGGCCTTGATCAGATCGTGGCCGTTGTCATACACCCGCGCATCCAGCTGCAGATCGCTCACCACCTTGGCGGCGTTGTCGCGATTGATGTCGTTCACCGCCACTACGCGGGCGCCCTGCAACACTTTGCTGCAGCGACGGATATGATCGCGGCCGATGGCGCCGGTGCCGATAACCCCAATGTTCAATGTCATTTTCGCTACCCTCTGGAAAGTGTGTTGTGTTCGAAAACGAATCAGTAATCGCGCGCCTTATCGATGTTTTCCTGCAGCTTGCGCGCCACTGCGACGATTTTCTCGCTGTCGGCCACCTGAGCGCCGCCCACGCGCCACCAGCTGAGATATTTGTGCACCATGGTCTTCGGCAGCACCTTGATGTCCAGCAGCGTGGACACGGTCTGCCTGCGGGCGTCGGCCAGCGCATCGAGCAGCTGCTGCTCGGTGGTGACGCGATAGGTTTTACAGCCGTAAGCCGCCGCCAGCATGGCGAAATCGACCGGCACCAGTTTGCCGTCGAGCTTGCCGCCCTCTGGATTGCGGAAGCGGAATTCGGTGGTGTAGCTGTCCATGCCGTGTTCCATCTGCAAATTATTGATGCAGCCGTTGGTCATGTTGTCGAACAGCACCACGTTGATCTTGCAGCCTTCCTGAATCGAGGTGACCAGTTCGGAATGCAGCATCATGAAGGCACCGTCGCCCACCATCGCGTACACTTCGCGCTGCGGCTCGGCCAACTTGACCCCCAGCGCGGCGTTCACCTCGTACCCCATGCAGGAGTAGCCGTATTCCACGTGATAACCGTGCTCGCCGCGGTTGTGCCACACTCGCTGCAGGTCGCCCGGCAGGCTGCCGGCGGCGGCGACGATCACGCTGTCCGGCGGCAGCTCGCGATTCAGCACCCCCAGCACTCGGCTTTGCGTCATCGCCGAGTCGGTCTGGGCGATAAATTCGGCGAACACCCGCTCGCGATCGAGGTGATCGTCGATCTCCGGCACAAAGCCCGCGCCGCTGTATTCCACCGCGTAAACCCGCGCGGTCTCTTCACGCTGGGCACCGCGTGCCGCGGCGATGGCGTCCCCCCAGCCTGCGCGATAATCAGCCTGCGCCAGCCGCGCGCCCAGTTCGCTCAGGGCCTCGCGGGCGTCCGCCAGCACCTGCACGCCGTCGAGCTTGCCGGCGTCAAAGGCGCTGACGTTGATATTGAGGAAGCTGACGTCCGGGTGTTGGAACAGCCATTTGGACGAGGTGGTGAAATCGGTGTAACGGGTGCCGACGCCAATCACCAGATCGGCCTGCCGGGCCAACGTGTTGGCCGCCAGGCAGCCGGTTTCGCCTATGCCGCCGAGGTTGAACTCATGGTCGCTCGGCACCGTGCCTTTGCCTGCCTGGGTCTCGGCGAACGGAATGCCGAAGCGCTCGGCGAATTCGCGCAGCGCCCGCCCGGCCTGCGAATATTTCACGCCGCCGCCGCACACCAGCAGCGGTTTGCGCTTGGCGGTCAGCAGCGCCAGCGCGTCCGCCAACATACCGTCGGTCGCCGGGCGGCGATCGAGCCGATGCACGCGTTTTTGGAAGAAATAGTCGGGGTAGTCGTAGGCTTCACCCTGCACGTCCTGCGGCAGACACAGCGTCACCGCGCCGGTATCCGCCGGATCGGTCAGCACGCGCATCGCGTTGATGCAGGCGCTCATCAGCTGTTCCGGCCGCACGATGCGGTCCCAGTATTTGCTCACCGCGCGGAACGCGTCGTTGGTGCTGATACTGAGATCGTAAGATTGTTCGATTTGCTGCAGCACCGGATCCGGCTGGCGGGAAGCGTAAACGTCGCCCGGCAGCAGCAATAAAGGAATGCGGTTGGCGGTTGCGGTGGCCGCGGCGGTGATCATATTGGCGGCGCCGGGGCCGACCGATGAAGTGCAGGCGTAGATCTGCCGGCGCAGCTTCTGTTTGGCGAAGCCGATCGCCGCATGGGCCATGCCCTGCTCGTTGCGGCCCTGATGCACCCGCAGCTCGCCGCTATCCTGCTCCAGCGCTTGCCCCAGCCCCAGTACGTTGCCGTGGCCGAAAATCGCGAAAATGCCCGCGACGAATTTGGTTTCCACGCCGTCGGCCAGCAGATACTGGTTATCGAGGAATCTGACGAGCGCCTGCGCCATGGTTAGCCTGATCTTGCCCATTTACTCACCCTTTAGATTGAGGGCCGCCCCGGAAAGGGCTCGCGCCGAGCCGACAATCCCGTGTTTGTATTACGCGGCGGCAGCTATTATCTTGAGCAGGCGATGCCCGCTGCTCACGAAGTCGACAACCTGAAACGTGAAGCGATTATAAACAAATATATTTTTCATAAAATCACATTACAGAAGAAACATTTCATTTTGCGATAAAGATCGCATATTGCATGAAAAGCCCGTTTCATCTCGTGATTCAGCTTTCACTGGCTTCGCGCCGCGCACCGGCCGATAGAAGCCGTTAGCACACCAGCTGACAGCCTTTTATCCTGACCTAACCCTCCTTTTCTGCGCGCGCCAGGTCGCCGTCTTATAGCCGCTTCATCGGCTTTTCCCGTTCCCCTGCCGATGTTTTAAACGCATCACATTTTCGGGGTGTAAATTTCATTCTATATTGAAATTGAAATTTTCATTCCCCATACTGACCACATGCTTCCTGCAGGGCGCCACGCTCGGGCCGCCGCCGGAGTTTTGCTTAAACAGAAGGAAACGGGTATGGCTACACAAGAAAAACAGCTTGATGTCATTTGTCTCGGGCGCATCGCCGTCGATTTCTATGCTCAGCAGATCGGCGCGCGGCTGGAAGACGCCGGCACATTCGCCAAGTACCTCGGCGGCTCTTCCGGCAACGTGGCCTACGGCACCGCCATTCAGGGGTTAAAATCCGGCATGCTGGCGCGGGTCGGCGACGAGCACATGGGCCGCTTTCTGCGCGAAGAGCTGCAGCGCGTCGGGGCCGATACCCGCTGTCTGATCACCGACAAACGTCGGTTAACCGGCCTGGTGATCCTCGGCATCAAAGATCAGGAAACCTTCCCGCTGATCTTCTACCGCGAAAACTGCGCGGACATGGCGCTGACGCCGGACGACATCGACGAGGCCTACATCGCCTCCGCGCGCGCGCTGGCCATCACCGGCACGCACCTGTCGCACCCGAACACCCGCGCCGCGGTGCTGAAGGCGCTGGAATACGCGCGCCGCCACGGCCTGCGCACCGCGCTGGACATCGATTACCGCCCGGTGCTGTGGGGGCTGACGTCGCTGGGCGACGGCGAAACCCGCTTTGTGGAATCGGACCAGGTCACGCGCGAGCTGCAGGAGGTCCTGCACCATTTCGATCTGATCGTCGGCACCGAAGAGGAGTTTCATATTGCCGGCGGCAGCACCGACACGCTGGCGGCGCTGAAAAACGTGCGCCGGGCCACGGCGGCCACGCTGGTGTGCAAGCGTGGCGCGCAGGGCTGCTCGGTATTCGAAGGCGAAATCGCCGACGACTGGGCGCAGGTGAAACTGCACGCCGGCGTGCGGGTTGAGGTGCTGAACGTACTGGGAGCCGGCGACGCCTTTATGTCCGGCCTGCTGCGCGGCTACCTGAACGATGAGGGCTGGGATCAGGCCTGCCGCTACGCCAACGCCTGCGGCGCATTGGTGGTCTCGCGCCACGGCTGCGCGCCGGCCATGCCGACCAAGCAGGAGTTGGATGACTATCTGCAGCGTGAACAACAGGTCACGCGCCCGGACCGCGACGCACGCCTGAATCACCTGCACCGGGTCACCACCCGCAGGCAACAGTGGCCGGAGCTCTGCGTGTTCGCTTTCGATCACCGCAAGCAGCTGGCGGACATGGCGCGCGAAGCCGGCGTCGGCGAGGAACGCATTCCGCGCCTGAAAACCCTGCTGCTCACCGCGGCGCAACAGGCTGCCGCGCAGGCGGGGCTCAACGGCAACAGCGGCATTCTGGCCGACACCACCTACGGACAGGCGGCGCTGAACGAAATCACCGGCCAGGGATGGTGGATCGGCCGGCCGGTAGAGTTGCCCAGCTCGCGCCCGCTGCGCCTGGAGCACGGCAATATTGGCTCGCAATTGATCGACTGGCCGCAGGAGCACGTGGTGAAGTGCCTGGTGTTTTATCACCCGCACGACGCGGCGGAACTGCGCCGCGAACAGGATGAGCTGATTGCCGACGTTTACCGCGGCTGCTGCAAATCCGGCCACGAGCTGCTGCTGGAGGTGATCCTGCCGGACAGTAACCCCGACAAGGATGAGCGCCATTACCTGGAGATGATTGAACACTTCTACCGGTTGGGCATTCAGCCGGACTGGTGGAAACTGCCGCCGCTGAGTGCGGAAAACTGGCAGCGGGTCGGCGCGCTGATCGACACCTACGATCCCCACTGCCGCGGCGTGCTGATCCTGGGGCTCGACTCCCCGGAGGCGGTGCTGAAGGCGGGCTTTGCCGCCGCTGCGGATGCGCGCTGGGTGAAAGGTTTCGCCGTCGGCCGCACCATCTTCGGCCAGCCTTCGCGCCGCTGGCTGCAGGGTGAAATCGACGACGCGGCCCTGATCGAGCAGGTGAAACAAAAATACCTGACGCTGATCGGTTTCTGGCGCCAGTACCGTCCGCAGGCGAGCGGCGCGCACTGACAGCGAGCGCGAGTTCACGTCCCCTTAAGGCTATTTCGCCGCTTTAAGGGGATTTTTTTGCCCCTTTTCTGTGAAGTCGCGCAATGTGCGATCGAATAAATCGCTTTTTGAGGAAATGAAATTTCCGCTCCGTCTGTTAAAATACCCTGTCAATATTTCAGGCGTCAGGCCCCTGCGCCTTCACCCCACTGCGAGCCGAATGGATGAACAACCCAACTCAACTTTCGCTGTTACAGGACGAGATTCGCCACCGTTATGAAACGCTGAGCAAGCGTTTGAAGCAGGTGGCGCGCTATATTTTGGATAACAGTAACAGCATCGCTTTCGATACCGTTGCCTCCATCGCCGCACAGGCCAGCGTGCCGCCTTCCACCCTGATCCGTTTCGCCAATGCCTTCGGCTTCAGCGGCTTCAACGAAATGAAGCAGGTGTTCCGTCAGCATCTGATGGAAGAAACGGTGAACTATACCGAGCGCGCGCGCCTGTTCCGCCAAACCTCTACCGACGACAACGTCGCACCGGAGAAACCGGCGGAAATTCTCAACGTATTCACCATGGTCAACGCGCAAGCGCTGCAGCAGCTGGCGATGCAGATCGCCCCCGAGCAGCTGGATCGCGCCGTCGAACTGCTCAACAACGCCGAAAACATCTACGTGATCGGCCTGCGCCGTTCGTTCAGCGTCGCCTCCTATCTCACCTATGCGCTGCGCCATCTGGAGCGCCGCGCGTTTCTGATCGACGGCCTGGGCGGCATGTTCACCGAACAGCTGAGCATGGTGAAACCGAAAGACGTGGTGATCGCCATCAGCTATTCGCCGTACGCCCGCGAGGCGGTGGAACTGGTGGAATTGGGCGCCAAGCGCGGCGCGCAGCAGATCGCCATCACCGACAGCCAGGTCAGCCCGCTGGCCGCCTTTAGCGATGTCTGTTTCGTGGTGCGCGAAGCGCAGGTGGACGGCTTCCGCTCGCAGGTGGCTTCGATGTGCCTGGCGCAGACGCTGGCAGTCTCGCTGGCGCTGAATAACGCCCGGGACGAGTAAGGCTGGGGTGAACGCGCCCGGCAGGCTCGGGCGCGGCGGGATTATTGCAACAACAAATAGCGGTAGAGCGCGCTTTCCAGATCTTGCTTCATGCTGATGAAAAGCAGAATCTCCACCGTCTGGCCGTCGTAGTCATAAATGACGCGATATTCGCTGTCGGGATCCAATCGCTCGTGCAACCGTACCCCCATGCCCGCCAGCACGGCGTTGAAGCGATAGCGGGCAGGATCGTCCGCGATTGCCGCAAGAGACGATAGCAACAGATTATCCACGAACACCCCGGCGGCGGCGGCCCCTATCGTTCCACTCTTGTAAGACTCGATGTCTTTCAGGCTCCATTCCGCCGCCGGCGCGACGGTAAAACGTATTTCCTGAGGCATCCTGCACCTCGGGCCTATTTCCGCGCGTCACGCAGCCGCTGCAAGGTTTCTTCGGGCGACAGACCGCGCTGATTTTTAATCTCTTGTTTCGCCAGCATAGTCAGTTTCAACAACGCATTGGACTGGCGCTCCAGATTGCGTTCCCGAATTTCGGCCTCTCTCTCAGCCGCCGTTTGCACAAACAGTTCGGCAACACCATTTTTTGTGACGTAAACCCCGCCTTCAAACAGATCGGGTGAACCTAATCCTTCGCGCGCCGCTTTTTGGGACATGGTGGTCGTCATGGTTTTTCCTCCTGCGCATAGGCAATCTCGCTGTATCACAGCGGTTCTTTGGAGTCACTCAGTCGGGGAGCGATCGCGTGCGGACAGGTTATCATTTGAGCAAGAGGGAGGGCAAATTTAGGTCAAATTTATACCCTGATAAAAAGAAGGCCCGGCAAGCCGGGCCTCAAACGCTTATTGCGCGGCGGGATAGCCGTCGCCGTTAATCCAGGCGTGGTCTTTTTCCCAGGTGAATTTCCACTGCCGCACCGGCCCGGCCATCACGTTAAGATAATAGTTGTCGTAGCCTGCCAGGGTCGCCACCGGGTGATAACCACGCGGCACTTTCACCACGTCGCGATTGTAGACCGGCATGCACTCGTCGAGCGTGCGATCGTCGGTATAGACGCGCTGCATGCAGAACCCCTGCTCCGGCTGAATGCGGTGATAATAGGTCTCTTCGAGATAGGTTTCGTCCGGCGAGTCTTCCCGATCGTGCTTGTGGCTCGGGTAGGAACTGGTGTTGCCCTCGTCGGTGTAAACCTCCACCACCAGCAGGCTGTCGGCCGGTTCGCTGTCCGGCAGAATGTTGTGCACCAACCGCTGGTTACGCCCCTTGCCGCGCCGCTCCACGCCGATATCCGCCGGCGTGATCAGCCGTGAGGGCAGGTGGCCGCTGCCGGGCGCGCTGCACACCGCCAGCTCCAGATCGGTTTCTGCCCGCACGTCGATACGATCGTGGTGCGGCACATACACCGCGTAAGGCGGCGTGCGCTCGAACGGGCTCATGCGTTTGCCGATATGCGGGTACTCGGCGCGCAGCGTGGCGACGGAGGCGATACCGGCCACCAGCACCAGGCACAGCTCCTTATCGCCGCACTCAAGCTGCAGCGACTGCCCGGCGGCCAGGCGATAAACGTCAAAGCCGACATAGCGCCACCCGGCATTTTCCGGCGTCACGTGCTGGATGCGCCCCTCGGCGTTCGGCGTCTGACATTTGGCAAGCAGTGAAGACATCTCGATTCTCCTGTTAACTCCCCGTGCAAAGGCCGTTGCCCCAAGGGAACAACGGCCCGTTTATACTCTGCGATCGCTTAACCCAGCGTCGGCATGCTGAATTCGGACACCGTCTGCTGCCCGGCCGGCCAGCGCGCGGTGGCGGTCTTCATGCGCGTATAGAAGCGCACGCCGTCGGTGCCGTGCACGTTCAGCGCGCCGAACACCGAGCGCTTCCAGCCACCGAAGCTGTGGAACGCCATCGGCACCGGTACCGGCACGTTGACGCCGACCATCCCGGCCTGCACTTCTTGTACGAACTGGCGCGCGTAGTGGCCGCTGCCGGTAAAGATGGCGCTGCCGTTGCCGAACTCGTGGCCGTTCACCGTGTCGATGGCGGTACGGTAGTCCGGCACTCGCACGATGCCCAGCACCGGCCCGAAGATCTCTTCGCGGTAGATGCGCATATTCGGTTTCACATGGTCGAACAGCGTGCCGCCGACGTAGTAGCCTTCAGGGTAGCCCGGCACCTGATAATTGCGGCCGTCGGCCACCAGGGTCGCGCCTTCTTCCACGCCCAGATCGATGTAGCCCAGCACCTTCTTCTGGTGGGCGGACGACACCAGCGGCCCCATTTCATTCTCTTCGCCGCCCTGCTGCAAGCCCGGCCCGACGCGCAGCTGCGCGATCAGCGGCTTCAATTTGGCGATCAGTTTGTCGGCGGTATCGTCACCGACCACCACGGCGATCGGCAACGCCATGCAGCGCTCGCCGGCGGAGCCGAACGCGCCGCCCATCAGCGCGTTGACCGTGGCGTCCAGATCGGCGTCCGGCATGACGATCGCCTGGTTCTTCGCCGCGCCGAAGGCCTGCACCCGCTTGCCGTGCGCGCTGGCGGTGGTGTAGATATGTTCCGCTACGGTGGAGGAGCCGACGAAGCTCACCGCCTGAATGCGCGGATCGGTGCACAGCTGCGCCGCGTCTTCATTGGCGCAGTGCACCACGTTGAACACGCCGTCCGGCAGGCCGGCTTCTTTCAGCAGCTCCGCCAGGCGCACCGAGGCGGAAGGCACCAGCGCCGGCGGCTTGAGGATGAAGGTGTTGCCGCAGGCCAGCGCGATAGGGAACATCCACATCGGCACCATCGCCGGGAAGTTGAACGGGGTAATGCCCGCCACCACGCCCAGCGGCTGCATCAGCGAGAAGCTGTCGACGCCGCTGCCGACGTCCGGCGAATACTCGCCCTTGATCAGATGCGGGATGCCGCAGGCGAATTCGACCACTTCCATGCCGCGCGTCAGTTCGCCCAGCGCATCCGAGTACACCTTGCCGTGCTCGCTGACGATAAGCTCGGCCAGCTCGTCGCGGTGTTGTTCCAGCAGCGCCTTGAAATTGAACATGATGCGCGCGCGACGCAGCGGCGTGGTGCGCGACCAGTCGGCAAACGCCCGATGGGCCACGTCGATGGCCTGTTTGACTTCGGCGGCGGTGCTCTGCGTGACGCGCCGCTCAACCTGCCCGCTGGCCGGGTTGTGCACGTCGACGGTTTGATTGCTGCTGCTCAGGCATACCTGCCCGCCAATAAAGTTACCCACGGTTTTCATGTCACGCCCTCTTTTCAAGTCCGCTGTCGCCTGGCCACACGCCGGCGGCGCGGCGTTAATCGTCCCGCTCGCCAAACCCCGTCGGCAAGCCGGCTAAATCCTGACCGGATGCAGCAAACTCTATTTCATTGAAAAAAAAGTTTCAAATAAATTGTTTTGAAAAATTTGTTTTTAGTGCGTGAGGTCGCAATTTTGTAGTGTCGATCGGATTAGCGCTTTCATTAGCGTGCCAGGGAAAGCGCAACGACGGCGGAGAAAACAAGGGTAATACACACTGACTTTGCTACAGAAAACCCGCGCTGCGCCAGCGCTGTCGTCGTTATCGCCCGCCCCCGAGCACCCAAGGTGCCCGAATCACTCGCGACGGTTTTTTTTGAACTGGATCTAAAAATCAATATTCCATTATTCACTAATTATGAAATAAATGTTCTTGTTTGTTCCAGCATTTATCGACGACATCGCCTTGATGACAGGCACGGTTCACACCCTTCCGCTCGCCCTCTTCCCGACACCCCAACCGTGCGGACGGAAGCCAGGATAAAAATCGGAGCAACACATGTCATATCAGCGTAAGCACAATACCGGCTACATATTGCGAATTTGCGGCATCGCCGCCCTGGGCGGCATTCTGTTCGGTTACGATACCGCCGTGATCTCCGGCGCGATCGAAGCGTTGAAAACCTATTTCAGTCTCAGCCCGACCGAAACCGGTTGGGCAGTCTCCAACGTGGTGATCGGCTGCGTCGTCGGCGCCTTTGCCGCCGGGCCGCTGGCGGCGCGCTGGGGCCGTAAAAAGGCGCTGATGCTGGCGGCGCTGCTGTTCACCGTGTCCGCCGTCGGCGCAGCCTTGGCCCCGACTTTCACCTGGTTCGTCATCTACCGCATCATCGGCGGGCTGGCGGTCGGCATTGCCGCCACCGTGTCGCCGATGTACATGTCGGAAGTGTCGCCAAAGGACATGCGCGGGCGGGCACTCAGCATGCAGCAGTTCGCCATCGTGTTCGGCCAGATCGTGATTTTCTACGTCAACTTCAAAATCGCCAGCATCGCCAGCGAAGCCTGGCTGGTGGAAATGGGCTGGCGCTGGATGTTCGCCTCGGGCGTGATCCCCTGCATTCTGTTCTGCATCCTGGTGTTCGTCATTCCTGAATCGCCGCGCTGGAACGTGATGATGGGCCGTGACGATCAGGCGCTGGCGATGTTGACCAAGGTCTCGAACGCCGCCCACGCGCAGAATCTGCTGAAAGAAATCAAAGATTCGCTGCAGCAGGATCAACAGCAGCAGCACCGGAAGCTGAACTACGGCGATGCGCGGGTGCGTTTCATCCTGTTCGTCGGCTGCATGATCGCCATGCTGCAGCAGGTGACCGGCGTCAACGTAATGATGTACTACGCACCGGTGGTGCTGAAAACCGTCACCGAAAACGCGCAGGAAGCGCTGTTCCAGACCATCTGGATCGGCGTGCTGCAGCTGGTCGGTTCGGTCATCGGCGCCATGCTGATGGATCGCATGGGCCGCATTCCCTTGATGCGTTACGGCACGCTGGGCGCCATCGCCGGCCTGCTGCTTACCTCGTACGCGCTCTATACCCAGGCCACCGGCTATTTCGCGTTGTTCGGCATGCTGTTCTTCATGGTGTTTTATGCGCTGTCCTGGGGCGTCGGCGCCTGGGTGCTGGTGTCGGAAATCTTCCCGAACCGCATGCGCGCGCAGGGGATGAGCATCGCCGTCGGCTGCATGTGGGTCGCCAACTTCGCGGTGTCGCAGTCGTTCCCGATGATCAACGACCACCCTTACCTGTTCTCGCATTTCCACGGCGCCTTCCCGATGTGGATCTTTGCCGCCTGCTGCCTGTTCAGCTACTGGTTCATCGGCCGCTATATTCCGGAAACCAAAGGCGTTTCGCTGGAAAAGATGGAGCAGGTGGTGCTGGCCAAACGCCACCGCCACCCCCTGCCCGACGGCAAGCCGCTGCCGCTGGAAAACGGCAAATCCTGATCTCTCAACCCTGACCGCTGGAGTAATGCCTCATGACCATTGCGCTGGACCGCTTCTGCATTAACCGCAAGATCGCGCCGAATCTCGATCTGGACAGTTTTTTCCGCCTGGTGAAACGCTGCGGGCTCAGCAACGTTGAGCTGCGCAACGACATGCCCAGCGGCAAGGTAACCGACGATCTGAGCGACGCGCAGCTCAATGCGCTCGCTGCGCAATACGGCATCGAGATCGTCACGATCAACGCCCTCGGCATGTTCAATCTGATGGATAATCCGGCGGCGCTGCTGCAGCGCGCCGAAGCATTGCTGGCGCAGGCGCAGGCCATCCACAGCCGAGCGCTGGTGCTGTGCCCGCACTGCAGCGCCGACGACATGCGCAGCGAGCAGCAAAAACGGGACGACACCCTCGCCGCGCTGCAGCTGCTGGCGCCGCTGTTTGCGCGCTATGGCGTGCAGGGATACGTCGAGCCTCTGGGCTTCGGCATCAGCTCGCTGCGATCGTCGCTGCTGACCCAGGCGCTCATCCGCGATTCGGGCGCACCGTACCGCATCGTGCTCGATACTTTCCACCACTACCTGAGCGGCGTGACGCAGGCCGACTTCGACGCGCAAATCCAGGTGGCGCAGATCGGCCTGGTGCATCTGTCCGGCGTGGAGGATGGGCGGGATAAAGGCGCGCTGAGCGACGAAGAACGCATCATGCTGAGCGAGGGCGATCGGCTGGAGAGCCGCCGCCAGGTACAGAACCTGGAACGCCTGGGCTATACCGGCATCTATGCCTTCGAGCCTTTCTCTTCGCAGTTGGACGGCTGGAGCGAAGCGGATATCGAACGGGAAATCCGCCAGAGCATCGCCCTGCTGCAAGAGTGAAAAAAACGGCCTCCGCGGAGGCCGTTTTTCATGGCGTTACTTCAGGTTGCCGACCACCAGCTGGTGGCGCTCGTTGTAAAACTTACGGTAGGCCAAATAGCAGGCGATGATGGTCGACAGGCTGGCGGTGGAAAGCAGCATGAAGGTCACCATAATCTGGTATTTGATCGCTTTCACCGGGTCGATACCGGCGAAGATCAGCCCAGACATCATGCCCGGCAGGCTAACCAGCCCAACGGTTTTCGCCGAGTCCACGGTCGGAATCAGCGAAGCGCGGATGCTGTCGCGGATCAGCGCCGCCGAAGCGAACTTGGGCGTCGCCCCCAGGCTGAGCATCTCCTGAATCTTCTGCTGTTCGCTCTTGAAACGCTGGCCGAGGTTGGTGTAGCACAGCCCCACCGCCACCATGGCGTTACCGGCGATCATCCCGGAGATGGGGATCACCTGCATCGGCGTAAATTCGATGGAGCCGGTCAATACCAGCACCGCCAGCGTCAGCACCGCGCCGGTGGTGATGGCGATAAACGACGTCACGAACGCATGTTCGACGTACTTGCTGCGTTTCTTGGCGTTGTAGGCCGCGTTAAAACAGATGAACAGCACCATCAACACGGTGAGCACCGCGTTATCCAGGTCGAAAATATACTTCAGCACGTAGCCGACGATGATCAGCTGCACCACCGCGCGGCAGATACTCCAGATAATGTCCTTTTCCAGCGCCAGCTTTTCCCGGTGGCTGATCAGGATGGCGACCACCACCAGCACCATCGACAAGCCTAAGGATTCGTTGGTGATGTTATGCTGATTCATGCTGTTGCTCCTGTTGTTCGGCGCCGTGCGCGCGCAGGGTGATCACCTCATCCGCATGCGCTATCTCTTCGGTATCGTGCGTCACCCACAGCACCGCCAGCCGGTGCTCCGCTACCAGCTGATGAACGATTTCGTTGACGTTGCGCTTGTTTTCTTCGTCCAGCGCGCTGGTGATCTCATCGAGCAACAGCACCCGGGGCATAAACTGCAGGTTGCGGATCAGGGACACGCGCTGCTTCTCCCCGCCGGACAGCTCATTGATGCTTTTGGTCAGCATCGCCTCCGGCAACCCAAAACGCGTCAGATCGGCCTGCATTTTTCGTTCATCCGGCGACTGTTGACGGATCTGGTAGGGCAGCGCCAGATTGTCGTAAACCGTATTGCCGAACAGCGCCGGCGTCTGGAAGCAGTAGGAAACCTGCTTGCGATACGCCTCCGGCGATATCTCGCCGATCGCCCGTCCGTCGAAATAGAGGTTCCCGCTCGTCGGATCCATTAAAGAGGAGATGATTTTCAGCAGCGTGCTTTTCCCGCAGCCGGAAGGCCCGGTGATCAGTTTGAACTCGCCTTCACCCAGCGTGAAAGAGACGGAGTCCAGGATCACCTGGTTGTCTATTTGATAATGAATATCATCCAATCTCAGTATGTCTTTCTTTTCCTTCATTACGATGCCGGCTCCCTACACCTGTTCCCGTCTGAGCGATAAGTATATGGCTGCAAAAAACATCTTAGCAACGCCTGCGCGGGTGGCAGAGAGCGGAGAGGAGGATTGGCGGAGCAAAACGCCCCGCCAAATGATAAATTTAATTAATCATTAGCTGTAGGAATAGTCAAAAGCGACCGCCAGGGTCGAATCACTCTTTTTTTATCGCTGCCTGTTCGTCGCAGCTGTACCAGCGTAGAGAATTGTTGATGCTGCGGTGGGTGCAGTGAACCTTGCCCTCCTTTTCCAGCGCCAGCAGCAGGGTGCGGGTGGTATAAATGTTTTCACCGCATTTATCCGCCAGTTCACGCGTCTTCGGCCATTGCTCCGGCGGGGGATGATGGCCCCCGGCCCCTTCCACACGCTCCCTGCACAATCCTTGCAACACATCCAGCATCAGCGATTTTCTACTTTCAAACGTTTTCGGCACCTTGGCCATAGCATTCCTCCTGAGTGGTTACTGCTGAGCTCCCCGCTCATGGCTGCACGTCAGCGATGCGCAGGGGGATAAATCACGGCGGTGTCCGCGCAAACGGCGTTGTTCCGATAAAATAGACCTAGCGCTGTCGAACACCGCGAGAATGAATATTTATTAATGAATCCAACCTTTGCAGATAAAATGTCATGCATTGATCCTCGGATTTTTCACTAGGATTTTTCTGTGCAATTTTTTTCACGGTTATCATGGTACGAAGATGTTTAAACAATCCCATAACGAACCGCGAAGAAATAATTACCAACATCGTCAACGCATTCGCCTTACCTCTGCTAAAAGCATTAATCTCAGTAATCATTCCATTGATCATCCTTTCATTATCACTTAGGTCATTATTATATGATGAACATGGCATTTCCTGCCCTTTTCTGGTTAATCACAATGGGTTAAATAACATAAATGCGTCAAAAAAATAGCATCGGATAAGAATAATCTCCCCTCCATCATATTGTTATTTTTTTGTTAAAAACACGTCGTCACCCCAGGAATTGGCGTTGGAACGCCATACGGACAACTAATCACACAAAATTATATAAAACAAATGCTTATGTTTTTCATTTTGTTTCATAAAGAAAATTTTTCAATGACCGTCAAAGCGTAATATTAGCAAAGCGATATTGCGCATTGTAGGGCAACAGCTATTCCAGTCGATCTAATATCTCGCATAACCTTATTTATACAGTGATTTATTCTGGATAATATTTACATACGATCTATTGGTTTTTGATCTTATATTTAACTTTTTCCTTTTGGTTTTATATTCTGAATTTGACTTATTTTAATAAAATCTATTTCCAAGCAATGCTATTGTTTGCAAGAATATTCCCAGCAAAACGCCATGCCGACATTCGGTTTTTAAAATCAAATAAAACCGACTAAACATCACATAACCATTTCGTTATTGAAAACAAATAACGAAGGGTGTGCGTATTGCCCAAAGCAAAAGGATCTGGCTCCCATCGCAGCGCAGCTGACAAGGCGTTGCCGCTCTGCGGGGATTTAGGTGTGCTTTTCTTTTTATTTAAATACTCTCTACAGGAACCTGAGAAATGAAACTGAATAAATTAATGCTGGCGACCGTCATTGCTTTTTCCACCGCCTCCGTTGCACATGCGGCGCCTAACCAGGGCAGCGGCACCGTGACCTTTAGCGGTGAAATTATCGATGCGCCTTGCAGCATCACGCCGGACTCCGTCGATCAAACCGTCCCGATGGGCCAGATCAGCAGCCGCATCCTGGCCAAAGAAGGCAAATCCAGCGCCGAACCCTTCAGCATTGAGCTGAAAGACTGCGCGCTCAACACCATGAAAAACGTCAAGGTGACCTTCACCGGCACGCCGGATGCCGTCAACAGCAAACTGCTGGCGTTGAGCGGTTCCGCCAGCGGCGCGGGCATCGTGATTTACGACCAGTTGCACGCCAAGGACGTTGAGTTGGGCACCGCAACGGACGGCCAGGGCCTGAACGAAGGCAACAACGCCCTGAAATTCGCCGCATACCTGCAAGGCAACAGCGCTTCCGGCGCCGTCGTGCCGGGCAAGTTCACCAGCGTGGCGAACTTTACCCTGGCTTATCAGTAAGCCTCGTTGGGGATGCCGGCACGGGCATCCCCATGCTTAACGACGCCGGCTCCGGCAAAGGAACCGATCTCGACAGGGAGAAGCCAGCATGACCATCCATTGGCGAGGCGCATTGCTGATCGCGCTCAGCATCGGCAGCGCTAGCGCCACGGCGAAAACTCAGGGCCACGGCAAAGTCAGCCTGGGCGGCGAAATCGTCGAAACGCCATGCAACATCGCCGGTGACAGTCTGGATCAAACCGTTGATTTCGGGCTGGTTTCAATGAGCGACGCCGGGCGGGATGCCCAGCCGAGCCTCATCGGAAGCCGCCGCCACTTCGCCATCAGGCTGGTGAACTGCGAACTGGCCAGCCAGATAAAGCCCGATTTTATTTATCGCGCGGCCAACCTCACCTTCAGCGGCATCGCGGATAGCCAAGATCCGCAATGGCTCGCCGTCCAAGGCGAGGCGCGCGGCATGGCTATCGAGTTGCTGACCGACGCCGGTACCCCGATCCCGCTCGGCAGCACGACCGCAGATTATCTGATCGTCGCCGGCGACAACACGCTGCGCTTTGGCGCCCAGTTGCGCATTCACCCCGACAGGGCACGGGCGGGCGGTTTCAGCTCATTGGCCAAATTTACCCTGTCTTATCTGTAGCCGGTTTTCGTTAGGAACGCTGTACAGCATTACGTATTCAGGTCGTACGGGATGACCTGCTATTAGGCGCGGATTTGCCATGAGTGATCATTCTATGACGTCTTTACTGACAATAAAAAAAACGCCCATCATCGTCATTCTCTCTTTTCTCTGGGCAAAACCGGTCTTTTCCGCCACGGAATTCAATACCGACGTGTTGGATATCGGCGAACGCAGCAAAGTGGACTTATCCCGCTTTTCCGACGCCGGTTACGTCATGCCGGGCACCTATCTGCTGGATATCAAAATCAACCAGAAAACGCTGCCCCAGCGCAGCATTCAGTATTTCCCGTCGCCGGATGACAAGAGCGGCAGCCAGGTGTGCCTGCCGCCTGACCTAGTGGAAAAAATGGCGCTGAAAGAAGAAGTGGCCAAAAAAGTCACCCTGTGGCACGACAACCAGTGTGCCGACATTCACGGCATCAAAGGCGCAACCATTTCCGACCGCATCAGCGGCGGCGTACTGGCGATCACCATTCCGCAGGCCTGGATGAAATATTCCGATCCCGACTGGACGCCGCCCGAGCAGTGGGACGATGGCATCCCCGGCATGCTGCTGGATTACAATCTCAGCGGCCAAATCGGCAAACAGCACCACGACAACGGAACCACCGAAAGCCTCAGCAGCTACGGTACGTTGGGCGCCAACCTGGGCGCCTGGCGCCTGCGCGCCGATTACCAGACCGACTTCAACCAACAATACGGCCGGCGCGACAGCAATTTCGACTGGAATCAGATCTACGCATACCGCGCGCTGCCGATGCAGGCCGCCAGGCTGACGCTGGGCGAAATCTACCTGAATTCGCCGGTGTTCGACGCCTACCGTTTTACCGGCCTCAACCTCGCCAGCGACGAGCGCATGCTGCCGCCCAACCTGCAGGGTTACGCGCCTGAAGTACGCGGCATCGCCAAAAGCAATGCCCGGATCACCGTCTCTCAGGAAGGCCGCACGCTGTATCAAACCACAGTGCCCGCCGGGCCGTTCGCCATCCAGGATCTCAGCAGTTCGGTACGCGGCAAACTGGATGTGAAAGTGGAAGAACAAGACGGCAGCGTTTCCACTTTTCAGGTAGATACCGCCAGCATTCCTTATCTGACCCGCCCCGGCTACGTGCGCTATAACATGGCGCTGGGCAAGCCGTCTGCCTACGATCACCGCACGCAAGGGCCGGTGTTCTCTGCCGGCGATTTCTCCTGGGGGTTGAGCAACGCCTGGTCGCTATACGGCGGCACACTGATCGGCGGCGATTACAACGCCTGGGCCCTCGGCCTGGGGCGTGACCTGAACCTGTTCGGCGCCCTGTCGGTGGACGCCACGCAGTCGATCGCGCGCCTGCCCAATGAACCCAGCGCCAAAGGCATGTCATTCAAGGTCAACTACGCCAAACGTTTCGACGAACTCAACGGCCAAATCACCTTTGCCGGCTACCGCTTTTCGCAGCGCAAATTTATGACCATGTCGCAGTACCTGCAGGCACGCTACGGCGACATTGACGATCGCTACAGCGGCCGACAAAAAGAGTTGTATACCGTCACCGCCAGCAAAACCTTTATGGCGGAGGACAGCGCTCAGGCGATCACCGCTTATCTGACCTACTCACACCAGACTTACTGGGACGCCGGTGCGCAAAATCGCTACGGCATGTCGACCAGCAAGCTGTTCGACTTCGGCGGGATCAGCAATATCACCGCCTCGTTGGCGGCCTATCGCACTCACTATCGGGGCCGCACCGACGATAGCGCGATGCTCAATTTCACCGTGCCTATCGGCGAGCACAACCGCCTGGGCTACGCGCTGCAGGTCAATAACCACGACGTGACCCAAACGGCGACCTACACCGACAACAGCGACATCAACAATACCTGGCAGGTCGGCAGCGGCGTCACCCAGTCCGGCAAACCGACGGCGAGCGGTTACTACACCCATAACGCGTCGTTCGGCACGCTCAACGCCAACGCGTCTTATCAGCAGGGCAGTTACTCCTCGATAGGCGGAACTTTCCGCGGCGGCCTGACCGCTACCCGGCACGGCGTCGCCGCGCACCAGAACGCCAGCAACGGCGGCAGCCGCATGATGCTGGATACCAACGGTGTCGCCGGCGTGCCGATCAACAACGGCCGCGCTTACAGCAACCGCTTCGGGTTGGCGGTGATCTCGGATATCACCAGCTACTACAACACCGATACGCGCATCGACGTCAACAAGCTGGCGGACGACGTTGAAGCCACACGCGCGGTGGTGCAGGGCACGCTGACTGAAGGCGCCATCGGTTATCGCCACTTCGAGGTGGTGAAAGGCAGCAAGCTGTTGGCCACCATCAAGCTGGCGGACGGCAGCGAACCGCCGTTCGGCGCCACGGTGCTGAATGCGACCGGACGGGAGATCGCGGTGGTGAACGACGGCGGATCGGTGTATCTGACCGGCGTCCAACCGGAAGAACGGTTGGACGTCGCCTGGGAAGGCCGCCGTCAGTGCCGCATCGCCATCCCGGGCGCCGCCAAACCGCTGGACCGGCTGCTGTTGCCGTGCGCCAAACCGTAATCCGCAACACATTGAGAGTAGACGAATAACATGAACAAACATTCGATAGCAGTAACCGCGGGCAGCCTGGCGTTGATGACGCTGGTTTCGACGGCCGACGCGGCGATCGCGTTGGATCGCACGCGCGCCATCTATGTGAGCGACGCCAAATCGATCAGCCTTAACATAACCAATGAGAACAAAGAGTTGCCATTTCTTGCTCAGGCCTGGATCGAGAATGCGCAACATCAAAAGATCGTTTCGCCGCTGGTGGTATTGCCGCCGCTGCAACGGGTGGAAGCCGGAGAACGCAGCGTCGTGCGCATTACCAAAACGCCGGAAGCCGAGCTATTGCCGCAAGATCGCGAATCGGTGTTTTATTTCAATTTGCGCGAAATTCCGCCCAAAAGCAGCAAAGCCAACGTGATGCAGCTGGCGCTGCAAACGCAGATCAAACTGTTCTTCCGCCCGAAGGCCATCGTCGCCCCGCAGGGTGAGATATGGCAAGAGCAGCTGGTGTTCCACAAAACCGCCGACGGTTTCACCATCGAAAACCCGACGCCGTTCCACATCACGCTGACCGGTATCGCCCGTCAGACGCAGAAACAAGGCGGTGGCGCGATCGGCGATTTTCAGCCGGTGATGCTGTCCCCCAAATCCAGCGAAAAAGTGCGTTTGCGCGACAATGGGTTCGACGCCTTCGTCGTCACCTATATCAATGATTTCGGCGGCCACCCCGAGTTGCGCTTCACCTGCAGCGTTAACCTCTGCACCGCCGCAACCGGGAAAAAATAAGGAGATACGGCATGGCTGACTTCACCGGCCGCCTGCGGCCTCTGCTGATCGGCGCCTTGCTGCTCGGCAACGGCGCCGCAATGGCCTCTCCGCCGGGAGAGGTTCAGGGCACCAGCGGCACCGTCGGTTTTCAGGGCGCTCTGCTGAGCTCTCCCTGCAGCCTGGCGCCGGATAGCCGCGATCAGTCGGTCGATCTCGGTGAGATCGGCACGATCGCCTTCCGGCATGTCGGCGATCAAAGCGCGCCGGTACGTTTTCGTCTCGCCTTTAACCATTGCCTGCTGGGCGCCAGGGCGCTGGCAGACAATCCGGCCGGGATGCGCAATGGCGATGCCGGCCTGCTCTACCTGCGGGGGGAGCAGGCCGCCACGCTGGTGTTCCTCGGTGAAAGCGATCCCGACAATCCGCAGTTGCTGAAGCTGCACGGCGGCGTACAAGGCGTTGGCCTGCGGCTGAAAGATCAACGGGGCCGCGCATTGTCCCTCAACCAACCCGGCGCCCCCTATGTCTTGCAGCCCGGCGGCAATACGTTGTGGTTCAGCGCTCAGTTGGAATCAACCCGTCAGTTCATCGAAGCAAACCAATTCAAAGGAGTGGTGCATGTCCAGTTGGTCTATTTATAAACGCCTGGCGTTGCTGGGTTGCCTGGCGACGCCATTCGGCGCTCAGGCGCTGGAATGCCACCTGAATACCGAGAACGGCATTACCGAAGAGAGTGAGGATATCGGCCGGTTGACAATACCGGCCACCTTACCGGTCGGCAGCCGGCTTTGGACCTCTAAACCGATGAGCCGCGACGTTATGTGCTGGGCGCACTCCAGCAAACCCAAAGGGGAATGGGTTTATTTCTATCCCAATCCGGACAACCGGCAATTCGCCGCCGGCATCTCCATGGGGGTGATTTATAACGGCCAGGATCTTGGCCTGATCAATTCCCGGGTACAAACCGATATGTTTCGTACCCCCAAGCAACGGGAGCTCGGTCACGTCAATTACCAGGTTTATTTGCAAAAAACCGGAGAAATCATCGCGGGAGGCGCCAGCCAGATCGCCGTTTTTCAGCTCGATGGCGTAGGCGGCATCAACGTCCACCCAGGGAAAAATTACCGTTTCACCCTAACCGGGCTGGATAAAATCAAGGTCATCCAGTGCGCCGCTTCGGTGGAACTTTCAACCCCGGAAGGCGTTGATTTCGGTGAAATCCCCACCTGGAAACCCAATGCGGGCACCGTAGCGAGCAAGGATTTCAGCATCTTGATCCGTAAAAACGGCTGCAGCGACAGCTTCGCGCTGGACGCCAATTTCATGGTGAAAAACGGCACGCTGACCGACGCTACCGGCTTGAATATGGACAATGGTTCAACCTTGCGCATCCACGATAATTCCAACCCCAAATGGATTAAATACAATCAGTTCGACAGCTTCGCCGACATGAATGGTCGCGATCAGGTGCAAAAATCCTACAGCGCCTCATTGCAGGCCACCGGGGAAGGACAGGAAGGCAATTTCCGTAAGACCGTAATCTTGCTGATTAATTATATTTAAGGGGGGTGATGATGAATAACTACCGGACAATCACCCTTCTGTGCAGCATCGGTTTTCTATTTTCCTCCGCAGTCGCGGCGGAAAATAAGGAAATAGACTTTTTCGGCTCCGTGGTAAGCAGGCCCTGCAATATCGACCCGCAGTCTCTTCACCAGACCGTCGAGATGGATACGGTGTTGATCAAAACGTTGTACCGCTACGGCCACACCAACCCCGTGTCATTTTCCATTCGCTTAACCGACTGTAAAACCGCCGTTTTCAAATCGGTCACCGCCACCTTTACCGGCACTGAAGATGCCGAACTGCCGGGCAAACTGGCGATCAACAATGGCGCCAACGGCGCCGCCATCGCGCTGTTCGACGGTGCGGGCAAAGCGATTGAGCTGGGTACGCCGGCTGATGCGGTGACATTGCAAGACGGACCCAATGCCCTGAGGTTCAGCGCCTATGTCCAGGCCCGGCCGAGCGCGATTAAAGATAAAACCCTTACCGAAGGCGCATTCAGTTCAGTCGCCAATTTTGTGCTGGCGTACCAATAAGCTCGCACTACCCCAGGGAAATCAGGAAAACGCCGGCGCCCCTTGCCGACGATGGGTCGTTACCGTTCGCCACGGCCCGGTACGACGACCTTTTAAAGGAGCCCTCCATGCCAGATATTCGCTTCACGCTGTTCGACAGCGATAACTTCTACCGGCAGGGGTTGCACCTGCTGCTGCAGGATTATCTGCACTCCCTGAACGAATGCCACCGCCTGTACCCTCAGTTCGCGCCGTTGGCGCTGCAGACGCTGGATAACATCGAAATCGTGTTCCGCACGCCGGAAGAACGTTGGGGTTGCGCCTGCTGCTACCAGAGCCCCTACGGCATCCCGCTCCAGCGGCAGCTGACCCTGCTGATCCTCGACGATGCGACCCAACAACAGGTGAAAAACCTGCCGCAGCTGTTCAGTATCCATCGCCGCGATTCGGCTTACGCCATCCGCCTCAAGCTCCAGATGGCGCTGGAAAAATTCATCCAGCATCCGTGGATGGCGCTGCATGCCGCCGGCGTGTGGAAATGCCAGGCTTGCCGCATCGCTGCACTCAGCCACTGCGAAAAAAAGGTGTTGGGGTTGATGAGCAGCGGCATGTCCGCCTGCCGCATCGCCGGCCTGCTGCAGCGCAGCCAGAAAACCATCAGCGCCCATAAGCGCTCGGCAATGCGCAAGCTGAACGTGCGGAAAAACAGCGAGTTGAATAAGGTGCTGCTGAATCAGCGGGGGCTTGGCTGAGCGACAACAGGCTCGCGAGTGACACCAGAGTGGTTTACTCTGAATACTCATTTTCGTACTGTAAAGCGAGCCGGAATCCATGCCAAGAACAGCCAAAGTCGTTGACGTCCCCGCCCTCGGCGAACTCGATCGTCAGGCGGGCCAGCTTAGCCACCAGCTGGCGCAGGCCCTGCGCCAGGCCATCCACCGGGGCGATCTGAAAGCGGGCGACCTGCTGCCTTCGACGCGTCGGCTGTCGGCGGCGCTGAATCTGGCGCGCGGTACGGTATTGGAAGCATTTGCTCAGCTGACGGCGGAAGGCTTTCTCGAACCGCAGCCCGGCTCCGGCACCCGGGTCGCTCACTATCAGGCGCCGCGCCGCACGCCGCACGCCAAGGTGCAGGCGAGCTCGGCGGTAGCGGTGCCGCTTTCTTCACAGGCGCAGCATCTGGCGCGCTTCGCCGCCCAGGCGCGGGCGCTGCCGCCGGTGCCATTCACCGTCTCGGTGCCGATCGGCGATACCGCGCCCGACGATGTCTGGCGGCGGCTCGGCAACCGCATCCGGGCGCGTGGCCCCGGCGCCCCGTCAGGTTACGGCGATCCGCTGGGCGCGTTGCCGCTGCGCGAAGCCATCTGCGACTACGTGCGCCGTTCCCGCTCGGTAAACTGCACGCCGCAGCAAATCCTCATTACCTCCGGCACGCAACAAGGGCTCTATTTGGCCGCCCAGATCCTGCTGGACGCCGGCGACAGCGCCTGGGTCGAAGATCCCGCCTACGCTGGCATTACCGCCATTTTCGACAGTCTGTTTCGCGATCGGCGCATGATTAGGGTGCCCGTCGCCGACGACGGCATCGACGTTACCGCCGGCGTGCGTCTGGCCGCCGACGCCCGCGCCGCCTTTGTCACGCCGTCGCATCAATATCCGCTGGGCATGCCGATGAGCATGGCGAAAAGAAGCGCCCTGCTGGCCTGGGCCAAAGAGCGGCAGGCCTGGATCGTGGAAGACGATTACGACAGCGAGATGCGCTACGCCGGCCACCCGTTCCCTTCGCTGCAGGGGCTGGCGCCCGAGCGGACGCTCTATCTCGGCACCTTCAGCAAGGTGCTGTTCCCTTCGCTGCGGCTGGGTTACGCCATCGTGCCGCCGCCGCTGGTCGACGCCTTTTGCGGCGCCAGGATCCTGATGGATCGCCATCCGCCCAGCGCGGACCAACACGTGCTGGCCGCCTTTATCGCCGAAGGGTATCTCGACCGGCATATCCGCAAAATGCGCGGCGTCTACGCCGAGAAACGCCGGGTGCTGATCGAGGCGATCAACACGCACATCCCCGCTGAGCTGGCGGTAGTGCAGCCCTGCGATCAGGGCGTGCACATGGTGCTGTGGCTGAGGAAAGATCTCGATGACGTGCGGGTCGCCCAGTGCGCCAACGAAGCCGGATTGGCGCTGCGGGCGGTGTCGCCGATGTATGCACCCGGCCACGGTGAACCGGGCCTGGTGCTGGGATTGGGCGGTTACGCCGACCGCCAGGTGCAACAGGCGGTGGAACGGCTTGGACAGGTGATCCTGGCCTGCGCCGGCAGCAGCGCCTAGCGGGAAAAACGTTTGGCGCCAAACACGCAAACCACCACGCCGGCCATCACGGCGATCATCATCGGCTGGACGGTCTCATGCAGCAGCCAGCCCGCCAGCGCCAGGCCGAAGAACGGTTGCAGCAGCTGCAACTGCCCGACGGCGGCGATGCCGCCCTGCGCCAGGCCGCGATACCAGAAAATAAACCCAATCCACATGCTGAACACCGAGACGTAAACCAGCGACAGCCAGGCGGCGCCGCTGATCACGGGCCAACCGGCCGGCGCCGCCAGCCAGGTGGCCGCCAGCGTCAACGGCAACGCCACCACCAGCGCCCAGGAGATCACCTGCCAGCCGCCGATCCGGCGCGACAGCACCGCCCCTTCGGCATAACCCAGGCCGCACAGCAACACCGCCCCGACCATCAGCGCATCCCCTTGCCAGACACCGCCGCTCCCCTGGCTCAACGCGAAAGCGCCCACCAGCACGGCGCCGACGCCTGAAAAAGCCCAAAAAGCGGGCTTGGGCCGTTCTCCGCCGCGCAAAACGCCAAAACCGGCGGTCGCCAGCGGCAGCAGACCGATGTACACCAACGAATGCGCCGACGTGGTGTGCTGCAGCGCCAGCGCCGTCAGCAGCGGAAAACCGATGACCACGCCGAGCGCCACAAACAGCAGCGGCGGCAAATCGGCCCGCGTCGGCCGCGCCTGCCGGGTGATCAGCAACGCACACAGGGCCAGCAAGGCGGCGATCGCCGCCCTGACCGCCGTCAGGAACAGCGGATCGAGCTCCAGCACCGCCACTCGCGTGGCGGGCAGCGAGCCGCTGAAGATCATCATGCCGAGGAAACCGTTCATCCAGCCCTGGGCCGACTGCCCGGCAGCGGGATGTGCAGGGGGAACAACGAGAGTTTTTTCAGACTGACTGTCCGTCATGTGAACGCTCCGCACGCCTGAGGCATACCGAAATCGGCAACCCGCGAGGCGATGTCATAGTGAAAGAGAACATCGTTCCCCGGCGTCGCTTGCCGGGGCCAGGTTCTATTTTTCAGATAAAGCGGTTCACAGACAGGTCCAGATAGCGAGATTTTCACTGTGCCGGTTAGCAAAGCATGCCGCTAACGCCAAAGAAGGGCGTTTTTCGGGCTGTCCTTGGCCGTTTGGCGGCTCGGCCTGCGGGGTATCATGGACTTTTATGCGTTTTTGCAGAACAGGACAAGGTGCGGTGCCGTGGTGAAACCCTTCTTACGCAGTGGCAGTTTGGATGATGTGCTGGCTTTAGGCGAAAACGGGCAACCGGTTTACGCCTGTGCGCAGCAGCTGCGGGAAACCCTGCGTCTTCGCCGGCAGCAGCAGGCCGCCGACTGTCTGGCGATCCCCCAACCGAACGAAAGCGGCACCCGCATCGACTGGTATGCGCCCTTCCCCGGCAAAGTCACCTCCTGGCTAGCGGCGAGCGACGCCCAGCGCGCGCAGGCGGTGCGCCACCTGGAACACTGCCTGACGACCTTCCGCAGCCTGACGGAACAGGCCCAGGCGACCGATCACCCCAGCCATCGCCTGTTCGGCGCGCTGCTGGCCAAAGCGATGCACATGCCCGATCCCAACCACGTTTATCTGGTGGACGACCGGCCGGTGCTGACCTTCTGGGGCTTTATCAAGCCGCAGGCGCAGAGCCCGGACGATCCGTTGGCCTGCCTGCGCCCGATCGAAGCAGAGGTGAAAGTCGAAGTGGAAAAACCGGCGCCGATCGCCGCCGCTCCGCGTAAACCGGCCATTGTCGAACCGGTAAAACCGGCCCCGGCCGCCGAGTCCGAACCGGTGCCTGCCCCGGCAGCGCCTATCGAATCCCCTGCCGCCGTTCGCCCACGCCGGCGCCACGGGCTGTGGCTGTTGTCCGTACTGCTGCTAGGCAGTGCGGCGCTGGCCGCCTGGCTGCATCGCTCACCACCGCCGCAACCGGCGATGCCGACTGAGGTGCAGCATCCGGCGCCGCCGGAAAAAACCGCCGCGCCGTTGCCTAAGCTGCGTTTGCCGCTGGCGCACGCGACGCTGATGCCGCCGCCACCGGCGCCGGTCATCCCGCAGCCGGCGGACAAAAATGCGCTGGTGCTGCCGCCCGAGGCGGTGAAGGCCGGCTCCACCCGTTTCCTTAACGGCAAATGGCGCGCCACGGTGGCGCTGAAAGATCCGATCACCGGCAAACGCCCCAGCCTGCAATACCGCCTGAACGCAGGCAAAGGCAACGCCATCATCGCCTACGGCGACGGCGTCAGCTGCCGGGTGGCGGTCGAAGCCGGGCTGATGCAGTCCGGCAATCTGGTGATCAACAGCCGCACCAAGGCGCGCTGCAGCGACGGCAGCCGCTACCAGATCCCGGAGATCGTTTGCCGCCAGGGCGAAACCGGCGCGGCGGAGTGCACCGGCCGCTACGATGCGGACACCACCTATCCCATGACGTTCAAGCGCGAGAGTAAATGATGCTGGCACCCCTTACGGACTACAAACACGGCATTACGCTGATTCAGGACAGCGGCATTCAGTTTCTGGACTTTGCCCTGACGCCGCTGCTGGACGCCGAGTTTCCCGGCAAATTCGTGCGCAAGACCGCCAGCGGCCCGCTGCTGCGCCTGCAATGGGAGGCCGAGAGCGGCAAATACCAGCTGCCGGCCGTGAGCGACCAGGCCGCCGAAGTGGTGCGGCCGGAGTTCAGCTATCCGCTGCAGCAGTCGCTGCGCCTGCTGGATAAGCTCTGGCTGCCGCTGCCCTTCTTGCGCCACACCCCGGCGGGCCTGTTTTTGTCGGGCCCGGACAACTGGGCGCGCCTGCAGGTGGTGCAGTTGGATGAACCGGATCAGGACGGCAACCTGCTGCGCGTGGTGCTGGCCTTCGACACCCGTGCCGCCGCGCCCGGCCAGGAGGCGCTGGCGCCGGGCGAAAGCGATCTCGGCACCGGACTGAACTTCGCGCTGGCGCACCGCAACCACGAGCTGGGCGAATTTCTCGATCTGACCTGGGTAGACGGCTGGCTGCGCGAGGCGTTCAGCCAGCGCGCCGCCGAGCGGGAGCAGCGCGCCGAAGTGGAGATCAACGCCGGGCTGAAAACCTTCGAGTATCAGGCGCACTACCTCAACCTGCTGCACATGCTCGGCCACCAGCTCGCGGTGCCGCAGATAAAGATGGTGGCGGCGACGCTGCAGCAACCGGCGATCGACGTCGATCTGGTGCTGGACGTCGGCAATTCTCACACCTGCGGCGTGCTGGTCGAAGACCACCCGGAAGAGAGCAACGGCCTGAAGCAAACCTACGAGCTGCAGCTGCGTTCGCTGTCCGAACCGCACCGCGTCTACAACGAACTGTTCGAGAGCCGGGTGGAGTTTTCTCAGGTCAGCTTCGGCAAGCCGCATCTGTCGTTCCAGAGCGGGCGCGACGACGCCTTCCAGTGGCCCTCCATCACCCGCGTCGGCCGCGAAGCCGCGCAATTGGCGCAGCGGCGAACAGGCCATGAAGGCACTACCGGCATTTCCAGCCCGCGCCGCTACCTGTGGGACGAGGAGCGCTATGCGCCCGGCTGGCGCTTCAACGAGCGGCACGAGCCGATGGCCGCCGCCGCACCGTTGACCGCCCTCATCAACGACGAAGGCGTGCCACTGTCCGCCCTGCAGACGGCGCAACGGCTGCCGGTGTTCGCCGCCCATTACAGCCGCAGCGCGGTGATGACGCTGATGCTGAGCGAGCTGTTGGCGCAGGCGCTGATGCAGATCAACAGCATCGCCCAACGCAGCCGCATGCCGAACGCCGCCGCGCCGCGCCGTTTGCGCGCCATCATCCTGACGCTGCCTTCGGCCATGCCGAAGCCCGAGCGCGAGATCTTCCGCCGCCGCATGCAGGAGGCGATCGGGCTGGTGTGGAAGGCCCTCGGCTGGCACCCGCAGGATGCGCCGTTCGACGGCGCGCACGCCCGCTTCCCGGTGCCGCAGGTGCAGATGGAGTGGGACGAGGCCACCTGCGGCCAGATGGTCTATCTGTACAACGAAACCCAGGTGAACTTCGCCGGCCGCACCGACGCCTTTTTCGCCGCCATGGCCCGGCCCGACCGGCCGCTGGCGCCGGGCGAGCAGGCGGGTAAAACGCTGCGCATCGCCTCCATCGACATCGGCGGCGGCACCACCGATCTGGCGATCACGCACTATTCGCTCGACGACGGCGTGGGCAACAACATCAAAATCAACCCGCGCCTGCTGTTCCGCGAGGGCTTTAAAGTCGCCGGCGACGACATCCTGCTGGACGCCATCCAGCAGTTTATCCTGCCCGCCGTGCAGCAGGCGTTCGAAGCCGCCGGCGTGAGCGCCGCCGCGGCGCTGATGGACAAACTGTTCGGCAACGAAGGGCGCATGGACGGGCTTTCCACCCTACGTCAGCAGGCCGCGCTGCAGATTTTCATGCCCGCCGGACGCGCGCTGCTCGGCGCCTATGAAGAATACGATCCGCTGGACAGCCGGGCGGAAATCGCCGCCAGCCTCGGCGATCTGCTGCCGCAGCCGCCGACGCCGCAGGTGCTGGCGTTTATCAACGGCGAAGTGCAGCGCGAAGCCGACAGCGACGCCTTCAATATTCTGCACACCCCGCTGGTGATCCGCCTGGCCGACCTGCACGCCGCCTTCTTGTCCGATCGCATCGGCATCGGCCGCTGCCTGCGCCTGCTGGCCGAGGTGGTGGCGCTGTATACCTGCGACGTGCTGCTGTTGACCGGCCGCCCGGCGCGTTTCCCCGGCGTGCAGGCGCTGCTGCGCCATCTGCAACCGCTGCCCGCCAGCCGCATTCTGCCGCTCGAGGGCTACCACACCCGCAGCTGGTACCCGTTCAACAAACGCGGCCGCATCGACAACCCGAAATCCACCGCCGCGGTGGGCGCCATGCTGTGCCTGCTGGCGATCGACCTGCGGCTGGAGAGCTTTTACTTCAACGTCGGCGATTTCCAGCCCTACTCCACCATTCGCCATCTGGGCATGCTGGACGGCAATAACATGCTGGCGGACGATAACGTCTATTACCGCGACATCGATCTGGATCGCGCCGACTTCGCGCTCGACCCCGCCGGCAGCTTCCAGCTGCGCGGCCCGCTGCGCCTGGGCTTCCGCCAACTGGACAACGAGCGCTGGCCGGCCTCGCCGCTCTATACGCTGACCATCAATGACGCCCAGCTGGCGCGCAAACTGGCCGGCGATGCGGTGATCACCCTGCGGCTGGCTATTACCGCCAGCGCCGAACAGGGCGCAGAAAGCGTCAAGATCGCGCAGGCGGTGCTGGCCGACGGCAGCCCCGTCCCGGCGCACCACCTGCAACTGAAACTCAATACCCTGGCTGCCAGCGCCTCCGGCGCGACCCACTACTGGATAGACAGCGGGAGCATTTACCCACGATGAAAGCCACCACTACCGCCCAATCGGCCCCGAACCACGCACTCAGCACCGGCATTCTGCAGGCGATCGCCTGGGTGGACGCCGCACGCCGGCAGTCCACCCGTTTGGAACAGGAGGCGGATCGCCTGACGCTGCGCCTGCGCCGTTGCCATAACCGCGCGCTGCAATTGGCGAATGCGCAACCTGAGCAGGTCGCTATCGGCCTGTACGGCCACAACGCCGCCGCCAAGGCCCACCTGCTGGCGGCGCTGGCCCCCGGCGCAGAAAGGCTGCACGCAGACGCCGCGCTGGCGGTGCGTTACTGCGCCGCCGCGCCGTCGCCGTGTGCCGAGTATCCTCTCGCCCTCGCGCTGCTCGATGAAGCGCAGTGGCTGGCCATCACGCTCGATGCCGCCGCGATGGGCGGCTTCCGGCTGGACTGGGACGCCCGCGCGATCGCCAGCCACCTGCAAGCGTTGGCACGCCACCGCCAAGCCGTCGCCCTCGACGGCCTCAGCGACAGCGATGTGCTGGCGCTGTGGGATAGCCAACGCCGCCACGGCGACAAAGGGCAACAGACGCTGGACAGGCATTTCTGGCCGCAGGCCGTGGCGCTGGCGCCGCAGTTGAGCATCGACGATCGCGCGCGCCTGTTTGCGCCGCTGTGGGGAGAGGAAACGACGCTGACGGCGCGTTATCGCCAGTTGGCACACACGCTGCATGCCCTCGGCGGCAGCCGACAGGTTCATGCCCCGCACCGCGTCTTGCCGCTGTTGACCGCGAGCGCCGCAGCGGAAAACGCGACGATCGTCGTGATGGCCGAACACGGCGGTGAACGGGAGATCGCGCTGAGCGATCTGACCTGGCTGACCGCCGAAGTCACCACCGTTCTGCCGCAAACGGCGCAGGCGGGCCTGCCCGCCGACGTGGCGCTGATCGACCTGCCCGGCAGCTGCGCCTGCCCGCAGGCGGAACCGACGCAGCGTCTGCAACAGGCGAAACGCGCCCATTTGCTGACCCGCTGCGCAGACGGCCTGCACGCCAACCTGCTGCTGGTGGCCGATGCGGCCGCCACGCCGCAGGATGCCGCCCGCATCGGCCAGGCGCTCGCCAACTGGGTCAACCAGACTCAGGGGGAAACCCCGACGCTGCGCCAGCGCCGCAAGCCTGGCCTGATCTGGGCGATCACACCGTTCGATCAACGCGGGGAAGGCAAAGCGCGTCCCGACGACGCCGTACAGCGCCAGGTCGGCGAGCCCGGCGACAGCTGGGCCACGCTGCTAGCGCTGGATGAACAGGATTGCCGCCGCATGGTGAGCTACCTGGCCGCCCAGGCGCGCCCGGTCCAGAAGCAAGCGCGCCTGCTCGAACAGCGCGAAGAGTTGCAGCGCGAACTGACGGAAAGCCTGCTCGGCAACTGGCTCACCGCCGCCGATCCACACGCGGCGCAGCAACGCGGCCAACAGCTGCTGCGCGCGCTGCAGGCGCAGGCCGGCCGCCACGGCGAACTGCTGGAGCGGCTGTTGCCCCAGCGCGATACGTTGCGCCAACTTTATCAGCAACAGCAGCACGCCGTACCGGCCCCGGCGGCGACGCCTGCGCCGTTCGGGCTCGATATCGATCTGTTCGGCGCACCGGAAACCCCGGCGCCCGGTGAGTCCCCCGGGTCATCCTTTGCCGCGCGGGTATTCGCAGATTGGATCAACCATCTGCGCAGCCTGCCGGACAGCCGCCGGTTGCTGGAGCTGCTCGGCGTCGAAAAGCCGCATCTGGAACTGCTGGTCGATGCACTGATCGGCGCCGCCTGCCGCCTGCAGCTCAATGATGAGCTGGAACGCGCGCTGTGCGCCGGGGGCCTGCCGGAACAGAGCGAAGATCGGCAAATCAGCCAGGCGCTGGCGCTACTGGGCGACTTCGTCGCCTGGCTCGGCTTCCAGCGGCGCGATGCGGCAACGCGCCCCGAGAGCCGCGTCAATCCCGGCCAGCCGATCTTTACCCCGCCGCCGCAGCCGGCGGTGGACTGGAGCGGCCAGCAGCGGCTAACCCGGCTGGCGCCGACGCCGACCAAAAATACCGCGTTTTATATCTATGATTGGCTGATCGGCCTGCAAACCCTGCTGGCGGAGAATGCAGCGACGGAAAGCGCGCTCGGCGAGGCGCAGCGCGCGGCGTTGGAAGAGATCGTGGCAACTCTGCGATAAGCGGCAGCTCTGGCAGCAATAGGGGGCGAAAACAGGATAAATCGGGCGTTGCCGATTATGCTGATGAGTAACGCAGCGATTCTGGGAGAAAATCATGCCCCCTTTCAGCCTGAAGACTATCGATCATGTGGTGTTACGCGTGCGCGATGCGGAAAAAAGCCTGCGGTTCTATACCCAGACGCTGGGTTGCGACATCGCCAAACGGCGGCCCGATTTGGGGCTGGTGCACCTGCGCGCCGGGGCGGCCATGATTGATCTGGTCGACGTTAACGGCCAGCTTGGAAAAAAAGGCGGCGACGCGCCCGATCCTCACCGGCAAAATGTCGATCACCTCTGCCTGCGCATCGATCCTTTCAACGAAGACGAGCTGTTGACCTATCTGCGATCGCAAGGGATCGCCGTCGATCCCGCTGAATCTCGCTACGGCGCGGAAGGCGACGGGCCGTCGATTTACTTCAACGATCCGGACGGCAACCGCGTGGAATTAAAAGGGCCGGCGGCATAGCTGTAATGGATTTGCTAAAAACTCAGTTTTCCTGCTCTTGAACAACGTTGTCCGTACTGTCATCCCATATCTGAGAGCAGATAAAGCCATGAGAAGGCTTTCACTAAAAAGAACTGTGAAACTTTGACATAGTATATTGGTTCATTCGGACTTCATGATAGGAGTAATAACATTAATTTTCTAATACTTATCTTTAATTAAAATTATTTCTAATATTTTTTAAAATTCGCTGAAAAAGTGATGAGATTTTTTAATGTGCTAGATCAAATTAACTTAACACATTAACCAATGAATTTTAATAAAAAACCAATAATTAACATATTAATAATCAAAGACTATTATTTATAAAAATAAAATCATATCACTTATGAAGTGTGACGACCTCCCTGCATTTTGCATATAAATCTAACTAACTCAAAACAAACTTGAATTTTTATTTTTTCGTAAGATAATAAAATAGAATTTAACAACAACATTATTTCTTACTGGTATTATTTATTAATCAATTATATAAGGGCTTATAATGACTAAAAACTCAAACTCTCAGTCAATAATGGAAAAGATCATAAGAGATGAGGCTGAGGAAGCAGAGAAGACATATGAGGATTATTTCGAAATATACTCTGCATCTCAAATATTAAAAGACTATGATGTATCGTACGCTGATATCGAATACAGCATTGTTGGGGATGGTGGCGACGGTGGCGTAGACTCCATATACACTTTTCTTAACGGTGAGCTGATTAAAGAAGACACTGATTATAATGTAAGTGGCCGGAATAACAAAATAGATGTCGTAATAATTCAATCAAAAACATCAAAGGGATTCTCAGAAACGCCTATATTAAAATTGAATGAAGTAGCCCGAGATCTTTTCGATTTATCTGTCGACATTGATAATATCGAAGATTTCAAATCAAGATATAATGAAGACTTGCTTAGCAAAGTAAATATATTTAGAAATGTATATGCGAATCTAATTAAAGGATTCCCAGATGTTACATTCTACTACTACTACGCGTCGATGGGTGAAGAAGTTCATAGGAATGTTCAGGGAAAAACAAGAAACCTCGAGAAATTAATAATTAGCATGTTTACTGGTGCAAAATTCTCATTCCAGTTTATAGGTGCATCTGAGTTAATTGAGCTCAACAGAAAGATAAAGAAAACGTCAAGGAATATGACACTATCAGAATCGCCAATTGCAACTGCAAATGGCAGCTACTTATGTCTTGTAAATCTAACTAATTATTACAGTTTTATCTCAGATAATGATACATTATCAAGAAGTATATTTGAATCAAATGTAAGAGATCATAATGGCGACGTTGTTGTTAATGTTGGAATTCAAGAGACTTTAAAAAAAGGGAAAGAAGATTTTTGGTTCTTAAATAATGGAATTACGATTATAACTCCTAAGGCTGTTTTATCAGGAAAAACACTAACGATTGAGAATCCTCAAGTAGTCAATGGACTACAGACATCTCATGAGATTTATAAATATTTCTCTGAGCACAGTAACATAAATGATGAACGTAATCTTTTAGTTCGCGTCATTTGTGAAGCAAATGAAGAGTCTCGAGACAGAATCATTCGAGCTACAAATAGCCAAACGAGTATCCCTCCAGCATCGCTGAGAAGTGCAGATATTATTCATAGAGATATAGAAGATTTTTTCAAAGCTCATGGTTATTACTATGACAGAAGAAAAAATTTTTATAAAAATGAAGGGAAGCCGTCTTCAAAAATTATATCAATAGCATTTTTGGCTCAATGCGTAATCTCAATACTTCTTCAGCAACCAAACAACGCCAGAGCACGCCCATCAACATTAATTAATGATAATGCAAGATATGAAACAATATTCAATAAAAATTTAAATATGAGCCTATATTTAAATTGTGTCCTAATCGTTAAAACTGTCGAACGGTTAATGAAAGAATATGAGTTTGATAATAGGAGAGACTTTAATAATATAATCTACCATTGTTCATTGGCGGTTTTTCTAAACTGTATGAATAAAAATAAAATCCCACACACTTATAAAGGGATGACAGATTATCTAAGTGATTTTGATATTTCAAACATAACTACTGAAATGTTCGACTCTGTTTTTAAGGGGATTTGGGAAGTTTATTGTAAATTAGGAAGAGATGATACCACAGCTAAAGGCAACGATTTTGTGCTAGAAATAATAAAATGCTATACGCCTAATAAATAAATAAAGGAGCCGTATCATATCGGCTCCACTTTTTAATTAGTGCATAACTTAGTTTTTCTTTATCTAGCGATGTGCCGCCAGCGCCTGGGCGCAGGCCCAGGCCGAGCTCCACGCCCACTGGAAGTTGTAACCGCCCAACCACCCGGTCACATCCACCACTTCGCCGATGAAGTAGAGCCCCGGCGCCTTGTGGGCCTCCATCGTCTTGGAGGAAAGTTCACTGGTGTCGACGCCACCGAGCGTCACTTCCGCCGTGCGGTAGCCTTCGGTGCCGTTCGGCTGCACGCGCCAGTTCTGCAACAGATCCACCAGCGCCGCCTGCTGCGGCGCATTCAGCTGCTTCAGCGTGGCCTCCGGCAGTTGTCCCAGGGTCTGCAAGCACTCCACCAGCCGCTTCGGCAATTGCAGCGCCAGGGTGTTTTTCAGGCTTTGGTTCGGGTGCTCTCGGCGTTGATCATCCAGGAAGGCCGCCAAATCCAGCTCAGGAAGTAAGTTAACGCTCACATACTCACCCGGTTGCCAGTAGCTGGACAGCTGCAGCACCGCCGGGCCGGACAGGCCGCGATGGGTAAACAGGATGCTTTCACGGAAGCTGACACCGTTCTCGGCGGTGATCACCGCCGGCACCGAGACGCCGGACAGCGTCTGCACATGCTCCAGCAGCGGCTTATGCAGGGTAAAAGGCACCAGCCCGGCGCGCGTCGGCAGCACCTTGAGGCCGAACTGCTCCGCCAGTTTGTAACCGAACGGCGAAGCGCCCAGCCCCGGCATGGACAATCCGCCGCTGGCCACCACAAGTGAGCGAGCACTCACTTTTTCACCATTCAGCGCCAGCGAGTAGCCATGTTCGGTTTTCTCCACGCCCAGCACTTCGCTGCGCAGGCGCATCGTCACCTGGCCCAGCTCGCACTCTTTGACCAGCAGATCCACCACCTGCTGCGCCGAGTCGTCGCAGAACAGCTGCCCCAGCGTTTTTTCATGGTAGGCGATGCCGTAGCGGTTGATCAGATCGATGAAGTCCCACTGGGTGTAGCGCGCCAACGCCGACTTGCAGAAGTGCGGGTTGTTCGACAGATAGGCCGCCGGCTCGGCGTACATATTGGTAAAGTTGCAGCGCCCGCCGCCGGACATCAGGATCTTGCGGCCCGGTTTTTTGCCGTTGTCGAGCAGCAACACGCGGCAACCGAGTTGCCCCGCCTGCGCGGCGCAAAACATGCCGGCGGCGCCCGCCCCAATCACTACGACATCAAACTGTTCCACCTGAGCCTCACTTATCAAAACCACAATCGCGACAAAAGAGCGCCATATTACGCCGTTTCGCCGCCGGTCACCGCCAAATTCACGGCGGCAGATTGTAAAGCCCCGGCGTCGCCAACGCCATAGTAAGAAAATATTACAGAGGTCAGAGGAGATTAACGCGTTGATATTCCATATTTTTGTTATAGGCGCGTCATCGTTTCGTCATGTCCAAATCAAAAAAACGTCATATTTTCCTTTTCCCCGGCCCCGGTTGTCACTGATAATGCGCGGCGTTCATGTCCACAAACTGGCGTAACGCTTATGCTGCATTTGTTCGCTGGCCTGGATTTCCATACCGGCCTGATGTTAATTCTCGCATTGTTGTTCGTGTTGTTTTATGAAGCCATCAACGGTTTTCATGATACGGCCAATGCGGTCGCTACAGTTATTTATACCCGCGCCATGCGCTCGCAACTTGCGGTCGTGATGGCAGGTTTGTTCAACTTTCTTGGCGTAATGCTCGGCGGTTTGAGTGTTGCTTACGCCATCGTCCATTTGCTGCCTACCGATCTGTTGTTGAACGTCAGTTCAGCACACGGATTAGCCATGGTCTTCTCCATGCTGTTGGCGGCAATCATCTGGAACCTCGGCACCTGGTATTTCGGTCTGCCGGCCTCCAGTTCCCATACGCTGATAGGCGCAATCATCGGTGTCGGTTTAACCAACGCCCTGATGACCCACACTTCGGTGGTGGATGCGCTTAACGTCCCGAAAATGATTGGCATTTTCCTTTCTCTGCTGTTCTCGCCGCTGGTCGGCATGATGGTGGCGGGAGTGATGGTGTTCGCCTTGCGCCGCTATTGGAGTGGCACCAAGAAACGCCAGCGTATCCACATGACCCCTGCGGAACGTGAAAAGGTCGACGGCAAACGCAAGCCGCCGTTCTGGACCCGTATCGCACTGATCCTGTCGGCGATTGGCGTCAGCTTCTCGCACGGCGCCAACGACGGCCAGAAAGGCATCGGCCTTATCATGCTGGTGCTGATCGGCGTTGCGCCGGCCGGCTTCGTGGTCAATATGAATGCAACCGGTTATGACATCACCCGTACGCGTGATGCCGTGGCCCACCTGCAGCAATATTACCAGCAGCACGGCGACGCGCTGTCGCATGCGGTGTCGCTGACGCCGCTGGTGCCAAGCCCGGATGACGAAGCCGCGCCTAACAAGCCGGCCGAGTTCCACTGCGACAGTTCGCGCGCCATGCCGGCGATCGAGCTGGCTCAGGGCATGCTGACCAACCTGCAGAGCTACGATCAGCTGACGGTTGACCAGCGCAGCCACCTGCGCCGCCTGCTGATGTGCGTAACCGACACGGCGGATAAAGTCGCCAAGCTGCCGGAAACCTCATCCGCCGACCAGCGCTTCCTGAAGAACCTGCGTCAGGATCTGCTGCAGACCGTCGAGTACGCGCCGATGTGGATCATCGTCGCCGTCGCGCTGGCACTGTCGCTCGGTACTATGGTGGGCTGGAAACGCGTAGCCACCACCATCGGCGAGAAGATCGGCAAGAAAGGCATGACGTATGCCCAGGGCGTATCGGCCCAGATGACCGCGGCGCTGTCGATCGGCGTGGCGAGTTATACCGGCATGCCGGTCTCCACCACCCACGTCCTCTCTTCGGCGGTTGCCGGGACGATGATCGTGGACGGCGGCGGCGTGCAGAGCAAAACCGTGAAGAACATCCTGTTGGCCTGGGTGCTGACCCTGCCAATCTCGATTCTGCTTTCCGGTGCGCTGTATTGGGTTGCGTTGAAGCTGATCTAAGCGATAAAAGCGATAAGCATGAGAAAGGCGGCCGCAGGGCCGCCTTTTTTTTGCCTGCATCAAGGGAAACAGAAAGGCATTAATACCAGATCATCAGCGCTATCAGGCTGATGACCACCAGGCCGCACAGGGCCGAGGTCAGCATAAACTGCCCGCGCACCCGCTCGCAGCGGCGAATAAACTCCGGATCGTGGTGCTCGACATAGCGCTGCGCGAAGATATAGCGCACCAGCCTCAGCTGCTTGCTGGGTTGCCCGTGGGCGGTGAAGAAACCGCCGCCGTCGACGTATTGGTACAGCAACGGGTCACAGCCGCGCAATACCACCAGCAGCGCGCGCAGAGAAGAGTAATACCGCACCATGTTTACCACACACACCACACATAAGGCCCAAAACAGCGCGACGGTACTGATCATGATTGCCCCCTCAAGGCGTTGTTATCCTCGGCCATCCGCCGGGTCCAACCGCCCTACCTCATTACCCGATACTCTGCTGGAGCTTACCGCTCTCATCCCTTTTTTTGCCTGCACGGGCCACGCCCATAACCCACCGCCTCCGGAGACGTTACCGCACCGCACAGAGAGATTTGCACAGCGAGGTTCCACTCAGAGGGGAAATGATGAGGCCCATATCCATCATTGTAGGTTAATGAAACGCAAACTGGCCTGATCAGTGGATAAAATTTACCGCCACGCGCCGGGAAGTCACCCACCGGGCCGTTATAAGTGATAACCGTCCGTCTGCAATTAGTCGTTTTTCCTGGATAGTCTATCCCGCCCCACGCCGCTGATCTTTCGCCCAACGCTGGTTAGACTCAAGTTTCCGTTACATTCACCCGCACCCAAGGAAACTGTTATGGCCAATCATTCAATCAAAGGAAAAACCGTCCTGATCGCCGGCGGCGCCAAAAATCTCGGCGGGCTGATCGCACGCGATTTAGCGGAACAAGGCGCCAAAGCGGTGGTGATCCACTACAACAGCGCCGCCTCCAAAGCCGAGGCGGATAAGACCGTCGCCGCCATCCAGGCCGCCGGGGCGCAAGGCGTCGCACTGCAGGCCGATCTGACCACCGCGGACGCCGTCGAGAAGCTGTTCGCCGATGCGGTCGCCGCCGTCGGCAAGCCGGATATCGCCATCAATACCGTCGGCAAAGTGCTGAAAAAACCCATGGTCGACATCAGCGAAGCCGAGTACGACGAGATGACGGCGGTCAACGCCAAAAGCGCGTTCTTCTTCCTGAAAGAGGCGGGCAAGCATCTCAACGACAACGGTAAAATCTGCACGCTGGTCACTTCGCTGCTCGGCGCCTTTACGCCGTTTTACGCCGCGTACGCCGGCACCAAGGCGCCGGTGGAACACTTCACCCGCGCCGCCGCCAAAGAGTTCGGTGAACGCGGCATCTCCGTGACCGCCATCGGCCCGGGCCCAATGGATACGCCGTTCTTCTATCCGGCCGAAGGCGCCGATGCAGTGGCGTATCACCAAAGCGCAGCCGCGTTGTCACCGTTCAGTAAAACCGGCCTGACCGACATCCAGGATGTGGTGCCGTTCGTTCGCCACCTGGTCAGCGACGGCTGGTGGATAACCGGCCAAACCATCCTGATCAACGGCGGCTACACCACCAAATAACGCTGAATGGGGGCGGCGCGTCTGGCACCGCCCCAGCCAGAAAGCGCAGCGTAGAGGATATTGCAATGCACATGCTGATGGTTATTGGTGGAGGCGTGGTTCTCCTGGGAGTGTTCGTGCTGTTTGGCTGGCTCTGGGGCGCCAGCGCGGCGGGTATGGCGCTGGCGGCCAAAATTTTCGTGCCGGCCTGGCTGCTGATCGCAGGAGTCAATATGTGGGTGGGCGTCGCCCACGCGGGCTACAGCGTGCGGGCAGAATTGCCGATCCTGCTGCTGGTGTTCGCGATCCCCGCCGCCATCGCCGCGCTGGTATTCTGGCGCCTCGTTCATGTCTGAAAGCGCCGGCGATCTGCTCAACGTAGTGACGCTACTGGGCGCCGCGGTGGTGGCCGTGCCGCTGTTCAAACGGTTGGGGCTGGGTTCGGTGCTGGGTTATCTGGCCGCCGGTTTGGCGATTGGGCCGTTCGGCTTCGGTTTGTTCAACGACGCGCAGACCATCCTGCACACCGCCGAGCTTGGGGTGGTGATGTTTCTCTTCGTCATCGGCCTGGAGATGCGGCCTTCTCATCTGTGGAACATGCGGCGCGACATTTTCGGCCTGGGCAGCCTGCAGGTGTTGAGCTGCGGGCTGCTGCTCACCGCCATCGGCGTGGTCTTCGGTTTTTCACTGGCCATCTCGTTCGTTTGCGGCATGGGGTTCGTGCTGACGTCTACCGCCATCGTCATGCAGCTGTTGGGCGAGCGCGGCGACATCGCCAGCCCGCGCGGGCAGAAAATCGTCGCCGTATTGCTGTTTGAAGATCTGATGATTGTCCCGCTGCTGGCGCTGGTGGCGTTCCTCGCGCCGGCCGATTCATCAACGCCGGTATCCGGTTCCGCCTGGGGCGGCATCGCCATCGCCGCCGGTGCGCTGGCCGCGCTGGTGGCGGCCGGCATCTGGCTGCTGAATCCGCTGTTTCGCATTCTGGCGAACGCCAAAGCGCGCGAAGTGATGACCGCAGCCGCGCTGCTGGTGGTGCTCGGCGCCGCTTTGCTGATGCAACTGGGTGGCCTCTCCATGGCCATGGGCGCCTTTTTGGCCGGCGTGCTGCTGTCGGAATCGACGTTCCGCCATCAACTCGAAGCCGACATTGAGCCCTTTCGCGGTTTGCTGTTGGGGTTGTTCTTCCTCGGCGTCGGCATGTCGCTCGATCTGGCCGTGGTGGCGCGCAACTGGCCGCTGATCGTCAGCGGCGTGCTGGCGATGATGTTGATCAAAGGCCTGTGCATCTACTGCGTGGCGCGGTTGGCGAGAAGCTCGCACGGCGATGCTCTCGACCGTGCCGTGCTCATGGCACAAGGGGGAGAATTCGCTTTTGTGCTGTTCGCCGCCGCGCTGGCCAACCATGTGCTGCCAGCGGAAACCAACGCCAACATGACGGCCGTCGTGGTGCTGTCGATGGCGTTGACACCGCTGGTGGTGCTGATTCACCAACGGCTGCGCGCCTCGTCCGGCGCCTCGTTGGACGGCGCTGAACAGCCCGCAGGCTTGACCAACAGCGTGCTGATCGTCGGATTCGGCCGCTTTGGCCAGATAGTCAGCCAGCACGTTTTGGCGATGGGCGCCGATATCGCCATCATCGACCACGAACCCCAGGTTGCCCGCGACGCGCAAGAATTCGGCTTCAAGGTTTACTATGGCGACGGCGCACGCATAGATGTGCTGCATGCGGCAGGTGCCGATCACGCCCGCGCCATCTTGGTTTGCCTTGACGATCCGCTCGCTGCCACGCAGATTGTCGAACACGCCAAAAGCCATTTCCCACAAGCCCGCGTGCTGGCTCGCGCTTACGATCGCGAACATGCCATCGCTTTGATCAAGGCCGACGTGGATTACCAAATTCGCGCCACCTTCGAGTCCGCCATGTCTTTCGGGCATGAGGCCGTCATGGCATTGGGCACCGATCCGGAAACCGCTACGGACCTGATGGCCGAACTACGGCGCAAGGACGCCGAACGTTTGGCGATGGAAGTGTCCGGCGGCATTTACGCCGGCACATCGATGATTTTGGGCAATGCGCCGACCAAAACGAAGAAGGAATGACTGGCATGCAGACCTTTTTCCGCCGGCGCAGCGATGCGCTCGCGGCCGATAATCAAACGGCCGATGAGATGATTCGGTTTTGGCGAGACGCTGGCGCCGGTCAATGGTTCCGGCAGGATCTGCGCTTCGACCAACATTTTCGTACACGCTTTTTGGGCCTGCATCTGGCGGCGGCCCGGCGTGAACGTGACGACTGGCTCAAAGCGCCGGAAAGTGCGCTGGCGCTGATAATCCTGCTCGACCAATTTCCACGCAATGCTTTTCGCAATACCGCCCACATGTACGCCACCGATCCGCTGGCGCGCCGCTTCGCCCGCATCGCCGTTACGGCGAGCTACATGCAGGCCGTCGAGCCGGCGTTGCGCCTGTTTTTTTGCCTGCCGTTCGCCCACTCGGAAAATCTCGCCGATCAGGATCTGTCCGTAGCGCTAAACTCTCAACTGGGGTCGGCCGAACGTGCGCATGCCGAGGAGCACCGCGATATCATCCGCCGTTTCGGTCGTTTCCCGCATCGCAATCGGCTGCTGCTGCGCGATACGACTGAGCAGGAGCAAGCCTTCCTGGAACAAGGAGGGTTTTCCGGATAACTCCGCTGGAAGACATTAAACAACAACAAGGACAATACAGGCGCACCAATGGACAGATTCAATCAATACCGCGTATTCGTACAGGTGGCGGAAATGGGCAGCTTTATCCGGGCAGCCCATGCGCTGGAGATACCGCGCGCCTCGGTGTCCGCCGCCGTGCAACAACTGGAAACGCAGCTGGGCGTGCGCCTGCTGCACCGCACCACGCGGCAGGTGCGGCTGACCGCCGACGGCGAACAGCTGCTCGAGCGGCTGCGCCCGCTGCTGGCCGAGGTGGAAGACATCGATCAGTCATTTCAGGCCAGCCAGCGCCAGGCCTCCGGCCGGCTCAGCGTCGATGTGCCGAGCCGCATCGCCCGCCGGATGATCGCCCCGGCGCTGCCCGGCCTGCTGCGGCGCCACCCTCATCTGCAGCTGGTACTCGGCTCCGCCGATCGCGCCATCGATCTGGTCCAGGAAGGGGTCGACTGCGCGGTGCGCGTCGGCGATCTGCACGACAGCAGCCTGGTGATGCGCCCGCTCGGCCATATCGCGCTGATCAACTGCGCCAGCCCCGCCTACCTGAGCGAATTCGGCCATCCGCGCCAGCCCGGCGATCTCGTCGAGGGGCACTGGAGCATCGGCTACGCCTCGCCCAAAACCGGCCGTGAGTCCCCCTGGGAATACCTGACCGACGACGGCCATACGCAACGGCTCGAACTGCCCAGCCGGGTGGTGGTCAACAACGCCGAAAGCTACATCGCCTGCTGCCGCGCCGGGCTGGGGCTGATGCAGATCCCGCGCTACGACGTGCAACACCTGCTCGACGCCGGTGAACTGGTAGAAGTCCTGCCCGGTTACCGCGCCGCCTCCATGCCGATCGCCCTGATCTACCCCCATCGCCGCCAGCGATCGCGCCGCCTGGCGGTGTTTCATGAGTGGTTTGAAAGCCTGCTGCAGCCGCATCTGGAGCGCTGATTGCACATTTAGCGCTATACTTTGTTTAATAACGCTTATAATTCAAGCGGTCAGACCGTCAGCATCCGCATAACCCATAGGCTTTTACGCCGCGCGGGTGTACAACGAAAGGTATCGGGCGGAGAGATTTTCGATGCGGCGCAGTGTGATCGCCCCAACATATCATTGCGTTATCCGAATGATACTATGGAACCAAAAGCGCCAGGCGGGTAAACGGAACGCCTGCTAACCCTTTTTAATCGGCATGTTTATGGAAGGAGTATTCTTATGGCTTACAAACACATACTGATCGCGGTGGACCTATCCCCGGAAAGCAAGATCCTGGTAGAAAAAGCCGTCTCGATGGCGCGGCCGTACAACGCTAAAGTTTCTCTGATCCACGTCGATGTCAACTATTCCGACCTCTATACCGGCCTTATCGACGTCAATCTCGGCGACATGCAAAAACGCATCTCCGAGGAAACCCATCAGGCGCTGACCGAGCTGTCGCAGAACGCCGGCTACCCGATCACCGAGACCCTGAGCGGCAGCGGCGATCTGGCGCAGGTATTGGTCGATGCCATCAAGAAATACGACATGGACCTGGTGCTGTGTGGCCACCACCAGGACTTCTGGAGCAAGCTGATGTCTTCCGCTCGCCAGCTGATCAATACCGTGCACATCGATATGCTGATCGTGCCGCTGCGCGATGAAGAAGACGAATAAAGTAAGCACTTGCTAACTTAATTGCTCAACGCCCGCGCCCTGCGGGCGTTTTTCATGCCGCCATGCCGATTAATCGCTTGATAATCAACCGCCCTCCGATGATATAGTCGCTAAAGACACAACATCCTCCCCCGGGCATCGCCTATACCCATATCTATAAGAAATAGCGGGGGAAATTTAATGCGAAAAGGAGTTATCCATGGAATATGCCGTATCGGTAGAGTCTTTCCTGTCCTCGTTACAACGCCATAACCCCCACCAGCCGGAATATTTGCAGGCGGTGCGCGAAGTATTCACCTCGCTGTGGCCGTTTATCGAACGCAACCCGCGCTATCGCGAACAGGCGCTGCTGGAGCGCCTGGTGGAGCCCGAGCGCGTCATTCAGTTCCGCGTCAGCTGGGTGGACGATCGCGGCCAGGTGCAGGTCAACCGCGCCTTCCGCGTACAGTTCAACTCGGCCATCGGCCCCTACAAGGGCGGCATGCGCTTCCACCCGTCGGTAAACCTGTCGCTCCTGAAGTTCCTCGGTTTTGAGCAGACCTTCAAGAACGCGTTGACCACCCTGCCGATGGGCGGCGGCAAAGGCGGTTCCGATTTCGATCCCAAGGGTAAAAGCCAGGGCGAGATCATGCGCTTCTGCCAGGCGCTGATGACCGAGCTGTACCGCCATCTGGGGCCGGACACCGACGTGCCGGCCGGCGATATCGGCGTCGGCGGCCGCGAAGTCGGCTTTATGGCCGGCATGATGAAAAAACTGTCCAACAATACCGCCTGCGTATTTACCGGCAAGGGTCTCTCCTTCGGCGGCAGCCTGATCCGCCCCGAGGCGACCGGCTATGGTCTGGTGTACTTCACCGACGCCATGCTGCAGCGCCACGGCCTGGGCTTTGAGGGCATGCGGGTGGCGGTATCCGGCTCCGGCAACGTGGCGCAGTACACCATAGAGAAAGCGCTGGAACTGGATGCGCGCGTGATCACCGTGTCGGATTCCGGCGGCACCCTGGTGGACGAAGACGGCTTCACCACCGAGAAGCTGGCGCACCTGGCGGAGATCAAAAACCAGCGTTATGGCCGGGTGGCGGACTATGCCCGCGAACGCGGCCTGACCTATCTGGCCGGCCAGCAGCCGTGGAACGTGCCGGTGGATATCGCCCTGCCGTGCGCCACCCAGAACGAACTGGATCTCGAGGCGGCGCAGACGCTGATCCGCAACGGGGTGAAAGCGGTCGCGGAAGGCGCCAACATGCCGACCACCATCCAGGCCACCGACGCCTTCCTCGACGCCGGCGTGCTGTTCGCGCCGGGCAAGGCGGCCAACGCCGGCGGGGTGGCCACCTCGGGGCTGGAGATGGCGCAAAACGCCGCGCGCATCGGCTGGCGGGCAGAGAAAGTGGATGTACGTTTACAACATATCATGGCCGATATTCACCACGCCTGCGTGGAATACGGCGGCGAAGGCAAGCAAACCCACTACGTGCACGGCGCGAATATCGCCGGTTTCGTCAAGGTCGCGGACGCCATGCTGGCGCAGGGCGTGCTGTAATCCGCCTTAAAGGTGATCTTGTTCACACATCGATTAAATGCTTCAATGCCGGCCTCTGCGCCGGCATTTTTTTATGCTTTCACGCCATCAAAATGATGCCGACACGTTAAATAAAAGTTAATAATAGGTTATTTATTGCTTCTTAATCGGTAGTAAATTTACCACCATCAAATAATTAAACATTTATTTAACATTAAATATGTCATTATTTTACTTAAATGTGCGCAGATCACATTTCATTAACTTCAGCTACGCCCCCTCTTCCATTCCTTTGTAATCTGCAGCGGTGGAAAAACCGCCACCCCTACAGATAAAAAAAGGTACAGCTAATGAAATTTAACCTCGCATTATTAAATGCATGTGTGGTTTCTGCGTGCATGTTATCGACAACACCTGTGTTCGCCGCTGATAAGTATGAGATTGCCGTGGTCGCTAAAGTGACCGGCATTCCGTGGTTCAACCGCATGGAAGTGGGCGTCAACGAAGCGGCGAAAAAACTCGACGTCAACGCCTACCAAACCGGCCCTTCTACGCCGGATCCGGCCGCGCAGGTCAAGGTGATTGAGGATCTGATCGCCAAGAACGTCAACGCCATCATCGTGGTGCCGAACGACGCCAAGGTGCTGGAGCCGGTGCTGAAAAAAGCGCGCGACAAAGGCATCGTGGTGCTGACCCATGAATCCCCGGACCAGCAGATCGGCCAGTGGGACATCGAGACCATCGACAGCGAGAAATACGCGCAGGCCAACGTCGATGAGCTGGCGAAAGACATGGGCGGCAAAGGCGGCTACGCGATCTACGTCGGCTCGCTGACCGTGCCGCTGCACAACGCCTGGGCCGACTCCGCCATCAAATACCAGAAAGAAAAATACCCGGACATGTTTGAAGTCACCTCGCGCCTGCCGGTGGCGGAAAGCATCGACAAATCTTACGCCACCACGCTGGATCTGATGAAAACCTATCCGCAGATGAAGGGCATCATCGGCTTCGGCTCGCTCGGCCCGATCGGCGCCGGCCAGGCGGTGGCCAAGAAACGCGCCAAGGACAAGATCGCGGTAGTGGGCATCGCCATGCCGGCGCAGGCCGCCCCTTACCTGATGCGCGGCGACATCAAGAAAGCGCTGCTGTGGGATCCGAAAGACGCCGGTTATGCGCTGGTGACGGTGGCCGACCAGCTGCTGCAGGGCAAGGAAGTGAATAAGGACCTGTCGATCGAGGGCCTCGGCAAGGCCGACGTCGACATGGAACACAAAGTGATTCGGTTTAATAAGATTTTGGAAGTGACCAAAGACAACGCCCAATCGCTTGGATTCTGATTTTTCGCGTAATTTCGCCACACCGGGAAAGTAGTTAAACCCTCGTAGGGGCGCAGCATTGCTGCGCCCAGGGCTTCGGCCGCTACGCAAGCACAGGTTAACGTTATGACAGCCTCCCCCGCATTTATCACCCTGGAGAATATCAGCAAGCGATTCCCAGGCGTGCTGGCATTAGACCAGATCAACCTGACGCTGAATAAAGGCGAAGTGCACTGCCTGGCCGGGCAAAACGGCTGCGGCAAAAGCACCATCATTAAAATCATCTCCGGCGTCTATCAGCCGGAAAAAGGCGCCAACATTTCGCTGGAAGGCAAACTCTTCCACGCCCTGACGCCGCAGCTGTCCGGTTATTACGGCATACAGGTGATCTACCAGGACCTGTCGCTGTTCCCCAACCTGACGGTGGCGGAGAACATCGCCATCCACCGTTACCTGCCCGGCGGCCATTTCTGGGTGCGCAAGCGGGTGATGCGCCAGACGGCACTCGACGCCATGGCACGGGTCGGCATACGCATCGATCCCGATAAAAAGGTGGAAAAACTGTCGATCGCCGATCGGCAGCTGGTGGCGATTTGCCGCGCCATCGCCGCCGAGGCGCGGTTGGTTATCATGGACGAACCGACCGCCTCGCTGACCCGCCAGGAGGTCGACGGCCTGCTGCGGGTGGTCAACGAGCTGAAGGCGGCCGGCATCTGCGTGGTATTCGTCAGCCACAGATTGGACGAAGTGATGGAAGTCGCCGATCGCATCAGCGTGATGCGCGACGGCAAGCTGGTAGGCACCTGGCCGGCCAGCGAACTGGACAGCCATGAACTGGCGTTCCTGATGACCGGCCAACGCTTCCACTACAGCCCGCTGCCGCCGCTGCCGCCGGCCGAACAGGCACCGCTGCTCGAGGTGCGCAACCTCAGCCGCGGCGAGAAATACCGCAACGTCAATCTGGCGCTGCGCGGCGGCGAGATCGTCTCTATCGTCGGCCTGCTCGGCGCCGGCCGTACCGAACTGTGCCTCAGCCTGTTCGGCATGACGCGACCCGACAGCGGCGAGATCCGCATCGAGGGCCGGGCGGTGCAACTGCACAACAACCGCGAAGCGGTGCGCCACGGCATCGGCTATGTGTCGGAGGATCGCCTGACGCAGGGGCTGATCATGGAACAATCGATCTACGACAACACCATCGTCACCGTCTTCGATCGGCTGCATACCTCGCTCGGGCTGCTGGATCACGCCAAGGCGACCGAGCTGGTCAACCGGCTGATCCGCGATCTGAACATCAAGGTGTCCGACAGCGCATTGCCGGTGAAAACCCTGTCCGGCGGCAACGCCCAGCGCATCGCCATCGCCAAATGGGTGGCGACCCAGCCGAAGATCCTGATCCTCGACTCACCCACCGTCGGCGTGGACATCGCCAACAAAGAGGGGATCTACCAGATCGCCCGCGATCTGGCGCAGCTGGGCATGGCGGTGCTGATGATCTGCGACGAGATCCCGGAAGCCTATTACAACAGCCATCGGGTGATGGTGATGCGCAAGGGCGAACTGATCGCCGAGTTTGCGCCGCACCAGAGTACCGAGCAACAGATCGCCGAGGTGGTGAATGGATAAGTCATTATTGGCCCGCCTGGCGGGGCGGCACGAGTTTTATCTCGGCCTGTTGGTGCTGCTGCTGGCGATCGGCCTGAGCGCCGGCACCGACGAATTTCTGACGCTCGGCAACCTGACCGACGTCGCCACCAGCTACGCCATTCTCGGCATCCTGGCCTGCGGGCTGTTCGTGGTGCTGATCGCCGGCGGCATCGACATTTCGTTCCCGGCGGTCACCGCCATCGCCCAGTATGTGATGGCCAGCTGGGTGATCCAGCACGGCGGCAGCTTCCCGCTGGCGTTCGCCCTGGCGATTGGCGTCGGCCTGCTGCTCGGGCTGGTGAACGGTTTCCTGGTGTACTGGCTGAAAGTGCCGGCGATCATCATCACCATCGCCACCCTTAACCTGTTCTACGGCCTGCTGGTGTACGTCACCAACGGCACCTGGCTGTACGGCTTCCCGGACTGGTTCATGAACGGTATCAACTGGTTCTCGTTCCAGGGCGCCGACGGCTACGACTACGGCCTGACGCTGCCGCTGCTGTGCCTGCTGGCGACCATCGTCGTCACCGGCGTGCTGATGAACCGCACCCGGCTGGGGCGCCAGATCTACGCCATGGGCGGCAACCGCGACGCGGCATCGCGCCTGGGGTTGAACCTGCTGCGGCTGCATTTTTGCGTCTACGGCTACATGGGCATTCTGGCCGGCGTCGCGGCGGTGGTGCAGGCGCAGATTACCCAGTCGGTGGCCCCCAATTCTCTGCTCGGCTTCGAGCTGACGGTATTGGCGGCGGTGGTGCTGGGCGGCACCAGCATGAGCGGCGGCCGCGGCTCGTTGACCGGCACCCTGCTCGGCGTGGTGCTGCTGGCCTTCCTGCAAAACGGGCTGACGCTGCTCAGCGTCTCGGCCTATTGGCACCAGGTGTTCAGCGGCGCGATCATTTTGATCAGCATCAGCACCACCGCCTGGAACGAAAAACGCAAGCTGCTCAAGGAGATCTGACATGACGCAGTTAACTCGGTTGATCCCAAGCGATCGGATCATTCGCCTGCAGGGCGCGATCATCATCGCGGTGGCGCTGCTCTTCGCCGGGCTGCTCGGATCGCGCTTCTTCAGCCTCGGCAACTTCCAGTCGATCGCCTCGCAGCTGCCGATCCTCGGCCTGCTGGCGCTCGGCATGGGCATCACCATGCTGACCGGCGGCATCAACCTGTCGATCATCGCCGGCGCCAACGCCTGTTCGCTGGTGATGGCGGCGATCATCGTCAGCCATCCCGACCAGCCGCTGTTCCTGGTGCTGGCGCTGTTGGCCGGCCTGCTGGTGGCGATGGCGATCGGTGCGCTGAACGGCGCGCTGGTGGCCTGGATCGGCGTCTCGCCGATCCTCGCCTCGCTCGGCACCATGACGCTGATCACCGGCCTGAATATCCTGCTGTCCAACGGCGCGGTGATCTCCGGCTTCCCGGCGGCGATTCAATTTCTCGGCAACGGCGCCGTGCTCGGCGTGCCGGTGGCGCTGATCCTGTTCCTGCTGGTGGCGGCCGGGCTGTGGCTGCTGCTGGAGCACACCACGCTGGGCCGCAGCCTGTACCTGATCGGCTCCAACGAGCAGGCCACCCGCTTTAGCGGCGTGAATACCGCGCGGGTGCAGATCGCGGTGTATATCCTGTCGGCGCTGCTCGGCTGGGGCGCCGCGCTGCTGATGATGGCCAAGTTCAACTCGGCCAAGGCCGGCTACGGCGAATCTTATCTGCTGGTGACCATTCTGGCCTCGGTGCTGGGCGGCATTAATCCGGACGGCGGTTTCGGCCGTATTCTGGGGCTGGTGCTGGCGCTGATCGTGCTGCAAATGTTGGAAAGCGGCCTCAATCTGCTGGGGGTCAGCAGCTACCTGACCATGGCCCTGTGGGGCGGCGTGCTGATCCTGTTTATCGCGTTACAGAATCGAAAAGCCTGAGGAGAAAATAATGGCGAGCTATTTTATTGGCGTAGATGTGGGTACCGGAAGCGCGCGCGCAGGCGTATTCGATCTCAACGGCCGCATGGTCGGCCAGGCCAGCCGGGCCATCGATCTGTACCGGCCGAAGGCGGATTTCGTCGAGCAGTCGTCGGATAACATCTGGCAGGCGGTGTGCAATGCGGTGCGCGACGCGGTCAACCAGGCCGACATCAACCCGATCCAGGTCAAGGGGTTGGGCTTCGACGCCACCTGTTCGCTGGTGGTGCTGGATAAAGAGGGCAAGCCGCTGACCGTCAGCCCCTCTGGCCGCACCGAACAGAACATCATCGTGTGGATGGATCACCGGGCGATCGCCCAGGCCGAGCGCATCAACGCCACCAAACACCGGGTGCTGGACTTCGTCGGCGGCATTATCTCGCCGGAGATGCAGACGCCGAAACTGCTGTGGCTGAAACAGCACATGCCCACCACCTGGGCCAACGCCGGCTACCTGTTCGATCTGCCGGACTTCCTCACCTGGCGCGCTACCCAGGACGCCACCCGCTCGCTGTGTTCGACGGTGTGCAAGTGGACCTATCTCGGCCACGAACAGCGCTGGGACAAGAGCTACTTCCAGCAGATCGGGCTGGAAGACGTGCTGGAACATGACGCGGCCAAGATCGGCAGCGATGTCAAAATGATGGGCGAGCCGCTGGGCCACGGCCTGACCCAGCGCGCCGCCAGCGAGATGGGGCTGATCGCCGGTACGGCGGTGAGCGTGTCGATCATCGACGCCCACGCCGGCACCCTCGGCACGCTGGGCGCCACCGGCGTCTCCGGTGAGGTGGCCGACTTCAACCGCCGCGTCGCGCTGATCGGCGGCACCTCTACCGGCCACATGGCGATGTCGCGCACCGCGCGCTTTATCGGCGGCGTCTGGGGGCCGTATTACTCGGCGATCCTGCCGGAATACTGGCTGAACGAGGGCGGCCAGTCCGCCACCGGCGCACTGATAGACCACGTCATCCAGTCGCACCCGTGCTACCCAGAGCTGCTGGCGCAGGCGAAAACCCAAGGGCAGACCATCTATGAGGTGCTGAACGCCATTCTGCGCCGCATGGCCGGCGAGCCGGAGAATATCGCCTTCTTGACGCAGGACATCCATATGCTGCCGTATTTCCACGGCAACCGCTCGCCGCGCGCCAACCCGACGCTGACCGGCATCCTGACCGGGCTGAAGCTGTCGCGCACGCCGGAGGACATGGCGCTGCACTACCTGGCCACCATTCAGGCCATCGCGCTCGGCACCCGCCACATCATCGAAACCATGAACCAAAGCGGCTACTGCATCGACACCATCATGGCCAGCGGCGGCGGCACCAAGAACCCGATCTTCGTGCAGGAGCACGCCAACGCCACCGGCTGCGCCATGCTGTTGCCGGAGGAGAGCGAAGCGATGCTGCTCGGCGGCGCCATGATGGGCACCGTGGCGGCGGGCGTGTTCGACACCCTGCCGGAGGCAATGAGCGCCATGAGCCGCATCGGCAAGACGGTCACGCCGCAGACCAACCAGATAAAAAGCTACTACGACCGCAAATACCGGGTATTCCACGAGCTGTACAACGACCACATGAAATACCGCCGGTTGATGCAGGAGGAGGCGTGATGCAGCAGGAATGGCGGCAGGCCGTGCAGGGTTGGCAAACCTACAGCCAGGAGCTGGCGCAGCTGGGCGAGCGCCTCGACGCACGCACCTGGCAACGGCTGCTGGCGTTGCTGGCCGACTGCCGCGGTAAAATCGCCGTCACCGGCGTCGGCACCTCGGGAATTGCGGCGCGCAAGATAGCCCACATGCTCGCCTGCGTGGAACGGCCGGCGGTCTACCTCGACGCCACCGGCGCGGCGCACGGCGATCTGGGTTTTCTGCGTGCCGACGATCTGCTGATCCTGATCTCGCGCGGCGGCAACTCCGACGAACTGACCCGCCTGCTGCCGACGCTGCAGGCCAAGGGCGTGACGCTGATCGCGGTGACGGAAAACCCGCATTCCGCCATCGCACAGGCGGCGCAGCTGACGATCGCCACCGGGGTGCAAAAGGAGATAGATCCGCTGAACATGCTGGCCACCACCTCAATTGTGCTGGTGTTGGCGATCTTCGACGCCGCCTGCGCCTGCCTGATGGCGCGCAGCGGTTATGACAAGGATACCTTGCTGGCGGTGCATCCGGGCGGCGGCGTGGGGAAAAGCTTGCGGGAGGAAAACTGAGGGCCCGACACGGCGGGCCCGGCAGACATTACAGGGGCATGTAGATATCGAAACGGTGGCTTTTGGTCAGCGTGGCGGCGTGCGCCGGCACGTCGGCCAGCGGCGGCGCGTAGTCCGGGCGTTTCACCACCACGCGCTTGGTCGCCAAACGGCGCGCCGGCTCCAGCAGGCCGTCGGCGTCATCGTCGCTGCCCACCAGCGATTGAAACACCCGCATCTCTTTCTTCACCAGCGCGCTTTTCTGCTTGTGCGGGAACATCGGATCGAGATACACCACCTCGGGGCGCGGGCTGAGATCCACCAGCGCCGTCAGGCTGGAGGCGTGCAGCAGCGTCAGGCGCTCGCGCAGCCACGGGCCGATTTCCGCATCCTGATAGCCGCGCTGCAGGCCGTCGTCCAGCAACGCCGCCACCACCGGATTGCGCTCCAGCATCCGCACCCGGCAACCCAGCGCCGCCAGCACGAAGGCGTCGCGCCCCAGCCCGGCAGTGGCGTCCACCACGTCCGGCAGATAGCTGCCCTTGATGCCGACCGCTTTGGCCACCGCCTCGCCGCGGCCGCCGCCGAAGCGGCGCCGGTGCGCCATGGCGCCGGTGACGAAATCGACGTAGATCCCGCCGAGCTTCGGCTCGTCGCGCTTGCGCAGCTCCAGCCGCTGCGGGGTCAGTACCAGCGCCATCGGCGCGTCGTCGTCGGACGTCAGTTGCCAGCGCTGCGCCAAAACAGACAAGGCGCCGGGATCGGCGCCTGCTTCACACAATAAACACACGCTCACGTGTCGGGTTATCCTTTAATGCCGTAATGGCGCAGCATAGCATCCAGCTGCGGCTCGCGGCCACGGAAGCGTTTGAACAGCGCCATCGGCTCTTCCGAACCGCCGCGCGACAGAATGTTGTCGAGGAAGGATTTGCCGGTTTCGGCGTTGAAGATCCCCTCTTCTTCGAAGCGCGAGTAGGCGTCTGCCGACAGCACTTCCGCCCACAGGTAGCTGTAGTAACCGGCCGCATAGCCGCCGGCGAAGATGTGGCTGAAGGCGTGCGGGAAACGGCCCCAGCTCGGCGAAGGCACCACCGCCACCATTTTCTTCACTTCCGCCAGCGTCGGCAGGATCTGCGCCCCTTTTTCCGGGCTGTATTCGAAGTGCATGCGGAAATCGAACAGGCCGAACTCCAGCTGGCGCAGGATGAACAGCGCCGCCTGGTAATTCTTGGCTGCCAGCAGCTTGTCGAGCATGGCCTTCGGCAGCGGCTCGCCGCTCTGGTAGTGGCCCGAGATAAACGCCAGCGCTTCCGGCTCCCAGCACCAGTTTTCCATAAACTGGCTCGGCAGTTCGACCGCATCCCACGGCACCCCGTTGATGCCGGAGACGCCGGCGGTATCGATCTGCGTCAGCATGTGATGCAGACCGTGGCCGAACTCGTGGAACAGCGTGGTCACTTCGTTATGGGTGAACAGCGCCGGCTGGTCGCCCAGCGGGCGGTTGAAGTTGCAGGTCAGGTAAGCGACTGGTTTTTGCAGCGTGCCGTCGGCCTTGCGCAGGCTGCCGACGCAGTCGTCCATCCAGGCGCCGCCGCGTTTGTTTTCGCGGGCGTACAGATCGAGGTAGAAGCTACCGCGCAGCTCGCCGTTAGCGTCGAACAGATCGAAGAAACGCACGTCCGGATGCCAGGTTTCCACGTCTTTACGCTCTTTAGCGGTGATGCCGTAGATGCGTTTCACCACTTCGAACAGCCCTTCCACCACCCGCTGCTCCGGGAAGTACGGGCGCAGCTGCTCGTCGCTGATGGAGAACAGGTGCTGCTTCTGTTTTTCGCCGTAATAGGTGATGTCCCAGGCGTCGAGCTCGTCCACGCCATAGTGCTGTTTGGCGAAGGCGCGCAGCTGCGCCAGCTCTTGCTCGGCCTGCGGGCGGGCGCGCTTGGCCAGATCGCTCAGGAAGCCGATCACCTGCTCCGGGCTCTCCGCCATTTTGGTCGCCAGCGACTTGTCGGCGTAGGTGTCGAAGCCCAGCAGCTGAGCCAGCTCGTGGCGCAGCGCCAGCGTTTCCGCCATCACTTCGCTGTTGTCCCATTTGCCGGCGTTCGGCCCCTGGTCAGAGGCGCGGGTGGCGAAGGCGCGGTACATCTCTTCACGCAGCGCGCGGTTGTCGGCATAGGTCAACACCGGCAGGTAGCTCGGCATGTCCAGCGTCAGCAGCCAGCCGTCCTGCTCTTTGGCCTGCGCCATCGCCTGCGCCTGCGCCAGGGCGCTTTCCGGCAGGCCGCTCAACTCGGCTTCGTCGGTAATCAGTTTGCTCCAGCCCATGGTGGCGTCGAGCACGTTGTTGCTGTAGGTGGAACCCAGTTCGGACAGGCGCGCGACGATCTCGCCGTAGCGCTGCTGTTTATCCGCCGACAGGCCGATGCCCGACAGTTCAAAATCGCGCAGCGCGTTGTCCACCGCCTTGCGCTGCGGCACGCTCAGCGCCTCGAACGCCGCGCCTTCTTTCAGGCTGCGGTAGGCCTGGTACAGCCCTTCGTGCTGGCCGACCCAGGTGCCGTACTCGGACAGCAGCGGCAGCGCCTGTTCATAGGCGGCGCGCAGCTCCGGGCTGTTTTTCACCGAGTTCAGGTGGCCGATCGGCGACCAGATGCGCGACAGGCGATCGTCCGACTCCGCCAGCGGCTGACACAGATTATCCCAGGTGAACGGCCCCGGCTGCGCGACCACGCGCTCTACCGCGGCGCGGCAGTCCGCCAGCGCGGATTGCACCGCAGGCACGATATCTTCAGGGCGGATCGCCGAGAACGGCGGCAGGGAAAACGGGGTCAGCAACGGATTTGTCATAGGGCAGTCCTGATTAGCGTTGGGGCCCGCCGCGGGGGCGAGCCTTAAAATGCGTATGAATCTCTAACATGGAGCCAGACAACAGGAAAATCAATGCCCGGCGTTGATCGTTCGTGCCTTAAACGGCGCTTTGGCGGATGCGGGCGGCCAGCGCCGCCAGTTGTTCGTCGTCGGCGCGCGCGGCGTCGTGGGAGGAGATATAGCCCTCGTAACGTTCGAAAAACTTCGGCGAGGTCGATTCGATCGGCCGCCACTGTGCCAGCGACGCGGTGCCGTGCAGCGGGATCAGTTTGGCGTGTACATGGTCGACGCCGTAGCCCTCGAACACCATGCCGCAGCGGCCGACGTCGTCGAATGCGCGATCCAGCTGCTTCGCCACCCGCTTGGTCGCCAGCATCAGCGCGCTCAACACCTCGTCCGGCAGGTCAAAGGCGTAGCTCGGGTGGTGTGCCTTGGGGATCACCACGCTGAAACCGTCGGTGTTGGGAAAGATGGACAGGAACGCCAGATGGTCGTCGTCTTCCCAGATTTTATGGCACGGCGCCTTGCCCGCCACGATATCGCAAAAAATGCAGCTCATATCGCCTCCAGGGTGCAGCGTCGAGCCGACGGCCCGCCATCAAGCACCTCTCGGCAACATAGCGGATATTTTGCTTTTTTACCGCTATTAAACGGCATTCCCCGCCCAAATCGCCGGACGCCGCCCATGCCAGGGCGCGGCGCGTTCCAGCTGTCCGGCCAGCTGCAACAACCGATCCTCACGGCCAAAACCGGCGACAAACTGCATGCCTATCGGCAGGTTATGCTGCGCATCCTGGGCCAGCGGCACCGACATCGCCGGTACGCCGGCGACGTTAAATACCGGGGTGAACGGTGAATGATCGAACAAATGCGCCGTCCATTCCAGCCCGTCCATATTCGCCGCATTCGCGCCATAACGGCCAAGCCGCCAGGGCAGGTCGGGTAGCGTCGGCGTCAGCAGCAGGTCGTATTGCTGGAAATAGGCGCCGACTGCGCGAGTCACCCGGTTGCGTATCTCGAGCGCACGCACCATATCCACCGCCCTGGCCGCCTGGCCGTAGCGATAGCAGGCCAGCGTTTCCGGCTCCAGCGTTTCGCTTGAAATAGCCCGTCCGCTCGCTTGGCTCAGACCATCGACCCAGCCAACCAGATTGGCGCACCAGATTTGCGCATTGGCGAACACCAACTCTTGCCAACTGACGCCGATCGCCATTTCCGTTTCGCTGACCTGATGCCCCAACGCCGCCAATAACACCGCCGTTTCCGCCGTGGCGCCGGCGATGTTCGACTCGGTTTTTCCGCCGTTCCACGCCTCGGTCATCATGCCGATGCGCAGCCTGCCCGGTTGCCGCGTCACCTGCGATAACCAGCTGTACGCCGGCGGCGCCGTGTAATACGGCTCGCCAACGTGAGGACGCTGCATCGCATCCAGCAACGCGGCGCTGTCACGCACCGTGCGGCTGAGCCCCAGCTGGACGCCAAAGCCGTTGAAGACCTCATCCATCACCGGGCCATGCGGCACCCGACCGCGCGTAGGCTTGAGACCAAATACCCCGTTTGACGAAGCCGGTACGCGAATCGAGCCGGCGGCGTCGGTGGCGTGAGCGATGGGCACCATACCGGCGGCAACCGCCGCACCGGCGCCACCGCTGGATCCACCGGCGCTGAAATCCAGGTTCCAGGGGTTGCGCGTTGCACCGTAAAGCACGGCCTCGGTGGTGGTGCTGAACGCCATTTCCGGCATGCTGGTGCGGCCAAAGGTCACCAGTCCGGCCCGGCGGATATTGCTCATCAGATGGCTGTCGGCGGCGGCGACGCTGCCCTGCGCCAACCGGCTGCCCAGCTCAACGCGCTTGCCTGCCATGCTGATGGCGATGTCCTTGATCAGGAAAGGCACGCCCGACAAAGGCCCGTCGTCTTGTTCCGGCGGCTGCTCCCAGTGTTCCACCACCGCGTTAATCGCCGGGTTCACCGCCTCGACGGCGGCCCGCGCCGCCTGTTGCAGCGCCGCTGCGCTGACCTCGCCACGCCGCACCAATTCGGCCAATCCCAGCGCATCGTAGCTCACGTATTCGCTCAATTTCATCATCGTCCCCCTCTCCGTTGCGGTTTCACCGGTCTGTTCCGGCGTCCGTTCCACGGTAGGGAGATCGGCGCTATAGTTGAAATTGATAGATTTAATTCGGGGAATAGTTATCAACAATTTAAAGCGGCTCGATCTCAATCTTTTGGTCACATTGGAAGCGTTGCTCAGCGAGCGCAGCGTGACGCGGGCGGCGGCGCGCCTCAATCTCAGCCAGCCTTCGGTCAGCATTCAGCTTGCCAAGCTGCGTGAGATCTACCGTGACCCGCTGCTGCTGCCGAACCCGCGCGGCATGCTGCCGACGGCGCGCGCGCTCGGCCTGTTGGCACCGCTGCGCCAAACGCTGGCCGATGTGGGCCGCCTGGTCGCGCCGGAGCAGCCCTTTGATCCGCGGCAGGCGGAAGTCACCTGGCAGCTGGCCGCCGCCGATGCCGCTGAATACGCAATTTTGCTGCCGATGCTGCCCCGTCTGCGGCTGGCGGCGCCGAAATCCCGTCTGGCGATCCGCGAAGCGGCGCCCAAACGCATGAGCCGCGATTTGGCGGACGGGGTGATCGATCTCGGTTTTCTGAGCCGGGAAGAAGCGCCGGCGGAGCTGCGCCATCGGCCGCTGTTTCACGAGAACTACCTGCTGGTCGGCCGCCGGGATCACCCGCTGTTGCAACGGCCGCCCTCACTCGAACAGTTCTGCCAGCTTGAGTTTGTGATGGTTTCGCAAGATGGCGGCGGTTTTCGTACCCAGATCGATACGCTGCTGGCCGCACAGGGGTTAACCCGACGGGTCGTAATGTCGGTGCCGCACTTCCTGTTTATTCCCGCGTTGCTGGCGAAGTCCGATATGGTCGCCATGCTGCCTTCGCGCATGCTGGGGGAACTGTTGGGGGAATTGCGCACCTGCGCGGCTCCGCTGGAGATGCCGGGTTACGACATGGTGATGGTATGGCATGAACGCTCCCATCTCGACCCGGCCCACAGCTGGCTGCGCGAGCAGGTGGTGGCCGCGCTGGGGCCGCTATAAAATCTCCACCAGCGCAAACTCTTCGAACACCAGCCACATGTCCGGCGCAAAAGTACCCTCGCGGGTAAAGAACGCCTGATGCCCCTCGCGCCAAAACGCCAGGCTTTTGTCGCCTTCGCCCTCTTTGGCTGCCATCTCGGCGGTCACCTGGTCGTAGCGCACCAGGCGCAGCGCCAGGGTTTTGATCACGCAGGCCGGTTGGCCGCGGCCGTCGAGAATAATGCTATCGTCGCCGATCATCGGCGCTTGCTCCCGGCGATAGCTCGCATAGGAGCTGCAGGTGGCGGTCTTTTCCCCGCTCAGCACCAACTGCAACAGTTCGTCGGCCAACTCGGGGCCGTCGCCGAACGCCCAGCGCGCCGCGTCGGGGTAGTTCGCCAAAATCGCCTGTTTGCTCATCGTCCTGTCCCTTTCTGTGAACGTCTGCGGCAACGGAGTCCGGTTTTTCCCGGCCAGACAGTTTATACTGTGCAGATTATAAGCCTTATTGCATTGAATGCTCCGTCTGCGGAGCACAAGGAACCGCCACCCGTCATGTTAAGTTATCGCCACAGTTTCCACGCCGGCAACCACGCCGACGTGCTCAAGCACACCGTTCAGAGCCTGATCATCGAGTCGCTGAAGGAAAAAGAGAAGCCGTTCCTGTATCTGGATACCCACTCGGGGGCGGGCCGTTATCAGCTCAGCGGCGAACACGCCGAGCGCACCGGCGAATACCTGGAAGGCATCGGCTTGCTGTGGCAACGCGACGATCTGCCGGAAGAGCTGGCGGCCTACATGAGCGTGGTGCACAACTTCAACCGTTCCGGCACGCTGCGCTACTATCCCGGTTCGCCGCTGATCGCCCGCCAGCTGCTGCGCCCGCAGGACAAAATTCACCTGACCGAGCTGCACCCGAGCGACTACCCGCTGCTGCGCAGCGAATTCCAGAAAGACGAGCGCGCCAAAGTGCAGCGCGCCGACGGCTATCAGCAGCTGAAATCCCAGCTGCCGCCCCTGTCGCGCCGCGGCCTGATCCTGATGGACCCGCCGTATGAAATGAAGACCGATTACCAGGACGTGGTCAAAGGCATTCAGGAAGGCTACAAGCGTTTCGCCACCGGCACCTACGCGCTGTGGTACCCGGTGGTGATGCGCCAGCAGATCAAACGCATGCTGCGCGATCTGGAAGCCACCGGCATTCGCCGCATTCTGCAGATCGAACTGGCGGTGAAACCCGACAGCGATCAGCGCGGCATGACCGCCTCCGGCATGATCGTCATCAACCCGCCGTGGAAGCTGGAACAGCAGATGAAAAACGTGCTGCCGTGGCTGCACAAGACGTTGGTGCCGTCGGGCATCGGCCACCATCTGGTGAACTGGGTGGTACCGGAATAATCCCCAGCAGGGCGCGGTTCGCCGCGCCCTGCGTCCACCTATCGCAGCCATCGACGCAATCTTTGCGACAAACCCCGGTCAGGCGTTAAACTCTTACCCTCTTCAAATTCACAACTCATGGAAATCCCAGATGACGAAACATTACGATTATCTAGCAATTGGCGGCGGCAGCGGCGGTATCGCATCGATCAACCGGGCAGCCATGTACGGCCAAAAGTGTGCGCTGATTGAAGCCAAAGAGCTGGGCGGCACCTGTGTAAACGTGGGTTGTGTACCGAAAAAAGTCATGTGGCACGCGGCGCAGATCGCCGAGGCCATCCATCAGTACGGCCCGGACTACGGCTTTGACACCACCGTCAACGCCTTCGACTGGAAGAAGCTGGTCGCCAACCGCACCGCCTATATCGACCGCATCCACAATTCCTACGATAACGTGCTGGGCAAGAACAAGGTCGACGTGATCAAAGGCTTCGCGCGCTTCGTGGATGCGCACACCGTGGAAGTGAACGGCGAGACCATCACCGCCGACCACATCCTGATCGCCACCGGCGGCCGCCCGAGCCACCCGGCTATTCCGGGCGCGGAATACGGCATCGACTCCGACGGCTTCTTTGAGCTGGATGCCATGCCGAAGCGCGTCGCCGTAGTCGGGGCCGGCTATATCGCCGTGGAGATCGCCGGCGTGCTGAACGCGCTGGGCGCGGAAACGCACCTGTTCGTGCGCAAGCACGCGCCGCTGCGCACCTTCGATCCGATGATCGTCGAAACCCTGGTGGAAGTGATGAACACCGAAGGACCGAGCCTGCACACCGAATCGGTGCCGAAAGCGATCGTCAAGAACGCCGACGGCAGCCTGACGCTGCAGCTGGAAAACGGCAAAGCATTCACCGTCGACTGCCTGATTTGGGCCATCGGCCGCGAACCGGCGACCGACAACCTGAACCTCGGCGTTACCGGGGTGAAGACCAACGAGCAGGGCTACATTGACGTCGATAAGTTCCAGAACACCAACGTCAAAGGCATCTACGCGGTGGGCGACAACACCGGCGCGGTAGAGCTGACCCCGGTCGCCGTAGCCGCCGGCCGCCGCCTGTCCGAGCGCCTGTTCAACAACAAGCCGGACGAACACCTGGATTACAGCAATATCGCCACCGTGGTGTTCAGCCACCCGCCGATCGGCACTATCGGCCTGACCGAGCCGGAAGCTATCGAGAAGTTCGGCGCGGACAACGTGAAGGTGTACAAATCCTCCTTCACCGCCATGTACAGCGCTGTGACGCAGCACCGCCAGCCGTGCCGCATGAAGCTGGTGTGCGCAGGTAAGGAAGAGAAGATCGTCGGCCTGCACGGCATCGGCTTCGGCATGGATGAAATCCTGCAGGGCTTCGCGGTAGCGGTGAAGATGGGTGCCACCAAGAAGGACTTCGACAACACCGTGGCCATCCACCCGACCGCGGCGGAAGAGTTCGTTACCATGCGCTGAGGCGCAACCTCGCCGAGTTCCGGCGCGTAACAGGCCAGGCGCGCAAGCGTCTGGCTTTTTTATTTATCTCGCTCGCCTCACGGCGCCCGGCGGTAATGATCGCGAAGAAACACCGGCAAATCGTTCGCCGGCGAGGCGAAGGGCACCTGATAGAGCATATCGCCGACAAAACCGCGATGATAGGTCGCGTGGTTGACGACATGCAGCACGATTTCATGGCGCGTCATGCGGCCTTCCCCCCCGCCGACGAACTCGAAATGCACCACCTGCGCCAGCGCCTCGGGTGACCAGTTGTCCACCTGTTCGATATACCAGCGGTCCATTTCCTCCACCGCACACCGCAAGTCGTCAAGCGCAGGCGTTTGCTCGGTGTTGCGCGCGAGGTAGCCATGTTTTCGACCTTGCAGATGGTGCCTGAAGATATCGTCCACCACATACACATGATTCAAGGTATGCACCATATTGCCAAAACGGGTCGGCCGCTGCCGCAAGGCTTCACCGGCCGGCAAGGCCGCCACACAGTCAAAGGTCAAGGCGTTCGCCCAGGCTTTGTAACGCACCAGCATTTTCAAGGTATCGATGGCCGTTGCAGACATACTGCTCACTCCTTATCGGATGAAAATCGATATTCCGTTCAGTCGCACGCAGTGCGGCGACGCGTTCTACGCCGTGCCAATCCCTTGCAACCGCCCTTCGACCTGAGTGCGTGTATTGCCGCCCACCCAAATCCGGCCCCCCTCGTCGCGGGTGATATGCACGTGCCCGTTGCGCCCACGACAGCGGCCCTGAGCGGCAATATATCCGCCGCTGACCACGCCGCTTGCGAACAACCACTGGGCCAGGGAGGCATTGAGACTGCCGGTGACCGGATCTTCGACGATAGCGCCAAGATGATCGCTCAAAAAAGCGCGCACTTCGAAGGCTGCGTCACCCTCAGCATGTGGGCCGACGACGCCAATGTCCACTCTGCGCGGCCAGCTTCTCGCCGGCGTCAGGGAAAGCACCCGCTCGGCGCTGGCCAGCCGGATCCCCAGCCACCCCGGGCCATTATCGATCCAGGCGGCATCGAGCACCTCATCAGACGCGATCCCCAAAAATCGCAACGCGTCGGCTAACGTCTCTCCTGACGGCGCCCCGGAACGAATCAACGGTGGCGCGGCAAAACATAACCGCCCGCCCGCGCGACGAATGCTCACCAATCCTGCTCCGCACTCCTGGATGATCTCCGTCTCGTTGCTGGGCGCGCCTCCCATAGCGAGCCAGGCATGGCAACTGCCCAACGTCGGATGCCCGGCAAACGGCATTTCACGATCCAGCGTGAATATTCGCACCCGGTAATCCGCCTGCGGGTGCGTCGGCGGCAGTAAAAAGGCCGTCTCCGACAGGTTGAACCAACGCGTCAAGCGCTGCATGTCCTCCGTCGACAACGCTCCGGCGCCCGCGATCACCGCCAACGGATTGCCGGCGAGTGGCCCGGCGCCAAAGACATCCACCATCTGCATGCCAAAAACCATCGCTTCTCTCCTCAGGTTAACGCCGGGCGTGCGTGATTACCCCCGCGATATCAACAGCTCCAGGCCCACGCAAGCAAACAACAACGCAAGCATGCCTTCAATCCAGCGCCTCACCCGGGTATAAAACGCGATCATCGGCGCCGTTGAGAACAGCAGGGCATACCCCCCGAAAATCGTCACGCCGAGCAACGCACAACCGCCGATAATCGCCGGTAAAACACCTTCAGGCGCCCCTTGTCGCAAACCCAGCGACATGATCGCCATCCAGGACATGATGGCCTTGGGATTACCGAGATGCATCAGCACGCCCTGCCGATACAACTTCCGATAAGATCGCCCGCCACCCCCTGCCGCTATCCCTGTCGAGACGGGAGACGCCCGTAATGCGGATTGGCCGGCGCGCAGCGCCAGATACAGCATATACACGCCGCCGACGATTTTGATGGCCCACAGCGCCTGCGCATACCTGGCCAGCACGGCGGAAAGACCGGTCGCCGCCAACAGTGCCCAGCACAGCGATCCGGTCACCACCCCGGCCGCCAGCGCCAGTGCGGGTGAGCGGCCGTCACGCATCGCCACGCCCATGATCGCCATGTTGCTGGGGCCCGGGCTGGCAGTAGCGAGAAGGTATGCGCCATAAACCAACGCAAGCTGACTGACATTCATGGAAAAACTCCGCTGACCCGCCTTGCGGCCGAGACGTTGTTGAAAACTCAGGGACTCTTCACCAACATAGTATGTGTTACACTTTTCACCTATTTAAATAGTGTCACGTGACACTATTCGTTTTTCGGAGCATCACCATGCGGCTTCAATCGCCCTGGCAACCTCGCCTGGCCAATGCGGAAGTCACCACCGTCGAGCGGCTGGTGCTGGCGTTAGGCGACGACATTATCGAGGGTAAACTGCAGGGTGGCGATCGTCTGCCGGCCCACCGTACGCTCGCCTGGCAATTGGAGATCGGTCTGGGCACGGTGACCAAAGCCTATGCCATCCTCGAACGACGCGGGTTGGTACGCAGCGTGAAAGGCCGCGGGATGTTCGTGGCGATTCGCCGCGCCCGTGAAAAACGCGAAATCGATCTTTCGTCCAATGCGCCGCCGGCGATGCTGACCGATCGTTTGCTGGCGCGCACGCTGGCCGGTATTGCGCGGAAAATGGATGCGAACCATTTGAACATCTATGCCCCTCCGACCGGGCATCTGGAGCACCGACGTTTGTTGACCCGCTGGCTCGAAAACGTCGGCGTCACGATCGAACCGTCGAATCTGGCGCTGACCAGCAATGCCCGTCAGGCGATTTCACTGGCTTTTGACCTGGCCTGCGGGCCACGCGGGACGATACTGACGGAGAGAATCACCTATCCCGGCGCGATCGCGCTGGCCCGGCGCCAAGGCCATTGCTTGATCGGTATCGATATCGATGCGCAAGGCATGGTGCCGCAAGCGCTGTCTAGCGCGCTTGAGCGTGTTTCCTGCGGCCATACTGCGGTCTATCTGACCCCGACGCTGCATAACCCGACAACGGCCACCATGAGCGCCGAGCGCAGGCAGGCTATCATCGAGATATGCCGGCAGGCGAATGTCTGGATCATCGAGGATGGCGTGTATGCCCTGGGGCATTCAGCAGCGCCTGCGCTCGCGACATTGGCACCCGAGCGGGTGTTCCATGTCAATGGTCTGTCGAAAACGCTCGGCCCGGGGCTGCGGATCGGTATGCTGACTCTGCCGCCCGGTATGCAAAACGCGGCGGAAGAAGCCTTGCAAGAGATTCCCTTCGCGCCTTCGCCACTGTCTTGCGCAGTGGTGGGGGAGTGGCTGTCCAGCGGCGCGATCGAGGCGATACCGCAAGCGTTGCGCCATGAGGCTCAGCGCAGAGTGCATCTGGCCACCTCGATATTCGACGCCGGCGAATGCGTATCGCATCCCGACGCTTATCATGTCTGGCTGCCGATGCCGCGCGAAACCGCCGAGTCTGTGGCCGCCGCCGCCGCATTGGCCAACATAAAAGTGACGCCGCCGGACACCGTGATGGTGGACCGCGACGAACGGGCAACGGGCATTCGCCTGTGCCTGGGTTCCCCTTCGTTGGACGAACTAACGGCAGGCCTGACGCAGCTGGCGCAGCTGTTGAAAGCACATCGGAACGGCTGACAAACGGAAGGGAAAGGTTACGCGCACGGGTCGTCCGGCTCAGGCCTGTTCTTTTTGTGCGGTTTACTATTCCCTTCGCACCCGCCTGCTTTTTCTGCCATTATTCTGCCTGATAAATTAGCGGGACTGATACAACCTCCCCGCGCCTCTGGAGAACACCGATGCTGTTCAAACTATGCAAAACCCTTGCGATGGCCTGTGTGGCCCTGATTATCGCCCAGAGCAGCGCGCTCAGCTTTACCCTGGAAGTGGCGGGCAAGATCGACAACGTGACCGACCCGGTCAAAAAAAGCTATCTGTTCACCGATAAGCAGCTGTTGGCGATGCCGGTGCGCAGCATCACCACCTCCACGTCCTGGACGCCGCAGAGAAAATTCGAAGGGATCTCGGTGGCCGATATCCTGGAGCGCGTCGGCGCCAAGGGCGAGACGCTGACCTTCTACGCGCTGAACGATTATTACATCGACGTGCCGCTGTCCGACGTCAAGAAATACAACATGATCCTGGCCTACAAGATGGACGGGGAGATGCTGAAGCTCAGAAACTTCGGCCCGCTGTTCCTGGTGTACCCGCGCGACGCCGCCGGGCCTGAACTGAACTCGCCGTTGTACAATTCGCGCTTTATCTGGCAAGTCGACAGGATCGTGATCAAATGAAGCTGACGACCTTTAAGAACGGCAGCAGGCTGGCGATCCCGGCCATCTTCGCCGCGCTGTTTTTAGTGGCTTCGACCGTCACGCTCTATTACTACAGCGCCACTCTGTCGAAGAAAGGGCTGTATGCCATCGCCGGCACGCAGGAGAACTACTCGTGGTCGATCGCCAAGTTCTCCATCAAGCTGGCGGAGTTCGACACGCTGGTCGAGCAGCAAAGCCATGCCGCGCAGGTGGACAACGACAACCTGCGGCTGCGGTTCGAAATCCTCTATTCGCGCTTTTACGTGCTGGAAACCGTCTCCGAATCGACCCAGCCGCTGTACGCCGAGCCGGGTTACCCGGAAGTGGTCAAACAGATGCGCCTGCAGATGGATCGCATCGATAAGCTGCTGGACAGCCCGAAAATCGACTTCAGCCAAGTGTCCGCGGCCATGAGGGCCATCAAACCTTACGCCATCGAAATGGCCAACCTGACCGACCACGCAGAGGTGAAGCAGCGCACCGCCGCCTATGAGGATTACATCGAGAAACGGCACATCATTTTCTATGGGTTGGTGATCGTCATGTTCTCGGTGATCGCGCTGATCGCCATCACCCTGATCGTGTTCCGTCAGCAGCGGCTGACCATTCGCCAGCAGGCCAAGGCCATTGAGGCGGAGAAAGCGACACGCACCAAAAACGCCTTCCTCGGCGCCATCGGCCACGAACTGCGCACCTCATTGCAGAGCGTGATGTCGGCCATCGACGTGCTGGTGAACACCCGGGTGTCGGCGGAGCATGCGGACACTTTCCAGCGGCTGGAGACCGCCGCGCAGCAAATCGAAAGCCAGATGAAGGATCTGACCGACTACGCGCACCTCGACAGCGGCATGATGGAATTGCGCATCGTGCCGTTCGACGCGCAGAAGCTGATCGCGGAAACCGCCAACGAAATCGCCACCCTGACCCGCAAAGAGCAGGTCAAACTGAGCTGCGAAGTGGAATGCAGCCACCTGCTGGTGCACTCCGATCCGCTGCGCATCCGGCAGATTATCGTCAACCTGCTGACCAACGCCTACAAATACACCGAAAGCGGCAGCATTACGCTGCACAGCTGCCTGCGCCGCCAGCCGGGCGGCAATTCGTTGATCATCGAAGTGACCGACACCGGCATCGGTATTGAAAAAGACCAGCTCGATCAGATCTTCAAACCCTTTACCCAGTTGGATCAGTCGCATACTAAACAGTATGCCGGCGTCGGGATGGGGCTGGCGATCGTGCACGGCCTGGTGACGCTGCTCAACGGCACCATCACGGTATACAGCGAAATCAAGAAAGGCAGCACCTTTATCGTCAGCATTCCGGTGCAGATCAGTGAAGACGAACGTGCCGACGAGCCCGCCGCCGCCAATGCCTCTCTGCAGCAGAAGCCGCAGCAGGTGCTGGTGGTGGATGACAACAAGTCGGTGGGTGACGCCTTTGCGGCGCTATTGGACAAGCTGGGCTATCAGCACGAACTGTGCGACTCGCCGGAACGCGCGCTGCAGAAGCTGCTCAGACGCCCTTACGACGCGCTGTTGCTGGATCTGCAGATGCCGGGCATCGACGGGGCCGCCCTGGCCAGGCAGCTGCGCAACCGTCGCGGCCCCAACCGCCATGTGCCGATCATCGGCATCAGCGCCTATACGCCTGAGCAGCTGACGGCGGACCAGCGCGCCCTGTTCGACAACTACCTGATGAAGCCGGTCCGGCTGGATGCGCTGTCGAGCGCGCTGGCCGAGGTGTTCCCCGCTAAAGATTAAAACAGCGTTGCAGTGCGGCTTCGATCACATGGAGCCGCACCGGCTTTTCATAAGGGCCGAGCACGTCGTACTCGCGCATCGCCTGAGCGATCTCCGACTCACGTCGGTCGGTCCCCAGCTCGCCGGTCAGCACCAGTACCGGCGCGTCCGGGTTGTCGGAGGCGCGGATGGTGGCGATACAGCGATCCGCCGTTTCCTCACCGATCAGCCAGTCCACTACGTAGCCGTCGAACAGGCTTTGCTGCAACGCCTGACAGAAACTGTCGACGTCGTAAAACGCCACCGCGTTGAAGCCGCAGCCGCCGAGATACTTGGCCAGCTCATCGGCCGCCTGATGCGAATCGTCCAATACCGCGATGCTCAGCCGCTCGTCGTCACCGAAGCCGGGCCGGATTTCGATCAGATCGACGCCGTAACGCGGGCCTGCCGGCGCCTCATCGGCGCGATAGATATGCCACTGCCCTTCCACGCGCAGCGCCACAAATTCCGCCGGCCGCCCGGCAGGAAGCTCGTCGCTGACGTGCCCGACGCAAGGTATCGCCACACCCGCCACGAAAAAGATGGCATCGCGCGCCATATTTGGCTCGGTGGGTTCGTGTTCGGCGCTCAAATCGGCGATCGCCGCCGGCGTTTCTCCCAACGCGGCCGCGACGCTGTTGATCTGTTCCAGCGTCCAGGGGCTTTGCCCTTTCAGTTTGCGGTGCGCATGTGAAAAACTCAGATCCAAGATGCGGCTGAGTTCGCGAGCATGCTGACGTTTTCCAATTCCGTAATGTAAAAACAGCTCCCTGACCCGATTGGCAATCGACTGTGAATCGAATTTTTGGTGATTGTTATCCATTTGTTCCTTCGATTTTTTTTACTGATTTATCAGTCGTTTTGATTATTTCCGCTGAAAAAGCCACATCTAAAACTAGCATCCCATGCAATTATGCGTTAAAAACGTTGCTTGACATACCATGTTGCATCGTCAAACATGGTATCAAAAGAGACATACAGCAATACACTATAAAAAATAACACCAGCACGTTTTTTAATAATAACCATAGTAACACCAGGGAAAATTTGTTCCGTTGCCGCTACTGAGACGATGAGCACATCGCTTGGACTGCGCAAATCAAACGGGGCTTGAGCCTTTAGCGCTAATCTGTTTTACCCACTTTTAAGCCGGGATCCGTCAGGGTCCCGGTTTTTTATTGCCCTGGCGCCGCGCCATCATACGGACTCACCCCACAGCCGCAAATAAAAACGGAGCCGGCATGCCGGCTCCGTTGTCCTTGAGATTGCCGCTGAAGGTCAGAAGCGCCAGGTGAAGCCGGCGTTGACGCTGTTGTCCTGGTGGTGCTGCGACAGCAGCCCGCCGTAGCCCAGCGACAGCGTGGCGTTCTCGTTCACCGCCACTTCCGCTCCCGCCTTCAGCACCATCCCGTCGCGCGAGACCGGTACGCTGTCCACCACGAACGGCGCATTGCCGCCGTTGAACCGCAGCCCGGTGCCTCGCTCCAGACCGCCATACTGGTGCTGCCACCCCAGCTCGCTGCGCAGCGCCACCGTCGTGCCCGGGCTCACCTGCCAGGCGGTGTCCGCACGCAGGCCCAGCGTCGACACCGTCGCATCCGTGTGCTGCTTGTCGCCGCGCAATGCCGCCGCGCCGCCGCTTTCCGCGATGCCGTTGTTCTCGAAGTTCACGTACGCCAGGTTCACGAACGGCTCCAGGTTCAGCCATTCACCCTGCACGCTGTAGCCCGCTTCCGCGAACAGCTGCTCGGTGCGCGCGCTGTACTTCGCCGTGTCGCGGTCCGACTGCATCCCGTAGTTCACCGACCGCTTGGTGTCGATGCGATGCCAGGTGTAGCCCGCCCCGCCGCGCAGCGCCAGCGCCCCGAACTGCTTGTCGCCGTACGCCGCCAGGTGGTAGTTGTCGCTGTCCGCCTTCGACCCGTACCCGCCGTGCAGCGAGGTGCGGGTGTAGCCGGTCGCCACCCCCAGCCGCCAGTCGTCCGCCGCCGCCGAGTCCAGCCCCACCAACACCCCGTAGGTCGAGGCCTGATAACCCGTGGCGTTGGCGTCGCCCGACGCGTGGTCCCACGCCCCCAGCAGCTGCGCCCAGGCCCCGCCCTCGTCCGCCTTGATGGCCGACGAGCTCGCCAGCCCTTCCGCCTGACGCAGACGCCCGTTCAGCGCCTCACGCAGGTAGCGGCTGTCGTTCACCAGCGCCGACGCGATATCCGCATGGATTTGCCCCGACAGCTGACGGAACGCCTGCCGCGCCTCGCCCGCCGTGCCGCTGTTGAGCAGGCTTTCGTACACCGGGTTGCCCGCCGCCAGCGCATCCGCCGCCGCCGCCACCGCCCGCTCGTTCGCCGTCTGCGCCACGCTGGCGAAGCTGGTGCCATTGCGCCCGACGCTCAGCGTTACTCCGGTCGGCTGGTAGCTCAGCCCGGTGCCGAGGAACAGGTAGTTCGGCGCCACCGCATCAAACTGCCCGCTCACCCCCTGCTGCGCGCTCAGGATGGTGTACTGCTGGCCCAGCAGGCTGCGCACTTCGCTTTGCGTCAGCAGGTTGGGGCTGTTCTCCAGCGTCACCGCCACCTCGCCGCCGCCGATCGTCGCCGATCCGCTGCTCTGGATCCGATCGCTCTGGCCATTCGCCCCCACTTCCACCGCGTAGCGCGACCCCGATTCGAAGCTGACGTTGCCCGCCACGTTCAGGGTGCCGATCGAGTTGCCCGGCGCCACGGTGCCGCCCTGACGGGCGGTCAGCGAACCGACCGTGCCGCTGCCGCCGACGATGCCGCCGTTCTGCACGCTGACGGCCGAGGTGACCGAGCCGTTGACTGCCAACCGCCCCTGATTGACCAGCGTCGGGCCGGCATAGGTGTTGGCGCCGGTCATGACCAGCGTGCCCATTCCTTCTTTGGTGAGGCCGCCGTGGCCAGAGATGTTGTTGGAGTAAACTTCCAGCTCGCAGCTGATGTCGGCACACTTCCTGGCGTGCAGCGTGCCGGCATCCACCTCGGCACCCAGGCCCGGAATATTGGCGACAAACTGGGTCGAGCCGTAGGCCACGCCCGTCGGATCCGGGATGCGGAACTCCGCAGGAATATCGTCGACGGTATAGAACATGCCCGGACCGTTGATGGCCTTGCCCAGGTTAATCATCCCCCAGCCGTAGAGCGCGTCGATGCCCGGCGCGCCCATGTCGGTGGCGGTGGTTTTCAGCACGTCGGCAATCTGCGCCGAGCTCATGTACGGGAAGCGCTGCAGCAACACCGCCACCGCGCCGGTGACGTGCGGCGTCGCCATCGAGGTGCCGTTTTTATTGCCGTAGTCCGACACCAGGTTGGCCGGATCGGAACCGTTGGCCACGGTGCTGTAGATTTTGCTGCCCGGCGACGAGACGCAGAAGCTGGCGGTATAGCCGCAGCGGGAAGAGAAGCTGCTGATGGTGTAAGGCACGCTGTTGGTCGATGCCGCATCCTGCGCCACGCTGGCGACCGATAGCCAATTCGGCGCAATGTCCGGCACGAAGTAGGCCAGCCCACTGATCACATCCGGCTGGTTGTAGTTGCCGTCGTTCCCGGCGGCGAACAGCACCAGAATATTTTTGCGCGCCGCGTCGATAGCGCCCTGATAGCCTGCGCCGGCCAGGCTGCCGAGCAGCGGTTTGACCTGATCGAATTGTTCCTGCGCATCCTTCAGCTCAAAGTGCAGCGCGTTAGGATCGCGGCCGCCATCGGACAGAAAGTCGGGAATACTGACGCCCCAGCTGTTGTTGATCACCCGCACGCCGCTGTTGATCATCGCCTGCCAGCCGGCATTGGTGACGGCGCCGTCCAGGCCGAGGAATTCGCCGTAGGCCGGGCCGTCGTTGTCGTTATCGACACTGATCACCTGCGAATCGAAGGCCACGCCGTGCATCCCGACGCCGTCGCGGTTGGCGGCGCTGATGCCCGCAACGTGCACCCCGTGATTGCTCAGCATGCCCTGTGAGCCGCTGTAGAAGTGGAAGGTGCCGTCGAAGTAAAAGCGGTCACCGGCGTTAATGCCCGGCCGGTGCGGATCGGTGTAGGCGCGATAGCCTTCGGTGACCACGTTGATCAGTTTGCCGTCGCCGGCGAACTCGGGATGGCGGTTGACCGGGGTATCGAAAATGCCCACCTTCTGCCCTTTGCCGGTATAGCCGGCGGCATAGGCCTCATCGGCGTGGATCGCCCCCAGCCCCCAGTTGGCGTTGAATTCGGCGTTGCGCCAGCTGGCCGGATCGCCGGCTTGACCGTTCACCTCGTACGGCGCCGCCTGCGCATACCCCGCCAGCGCCATGCAGCAGACCAGCGCGTTCAGCCGCCACGGCGAGCGACGAGCGTTTCCTTTGTTATCAAAACCCATTGTTGTTGTCATTTCCTTACCTTTTGCTTGTTATTGGCCGACGCCCCAGGTGCGCCGGGTTCTCATTAGCAGGATGTGAAAAAGGAACCGCCCGCAGACGGTTCCCCTACAAGGATTGAGTCGATGGTGCTTGTGCTTAGAAGCGCCAGGTGAAGCCGGCGTTGACGCTGTTGTCCTGGTGGTGCTGCGACAGCAGCCCGCCGTAGCCCAGCGACAGCGTGGCGTTCTCATTCACCGCCACTTCCGCTCCCGCCTTCAGCACCATCCCGTCGCGCGAGACCGGTACGCTGTCCACCACGAACGGCGCATTGCCGCCGTTGAACCGCAGCCCGGTGCCTCGCTCCAGACCGCCATACTGGTGCTGCCACCCCAGCTCGCTGCGCAGCGCCACCGTCGTGCCCGGGCTCACCTGCCAGGCGGTGTCCGCACGCAGGCCCAGCGTCGACACCGTCGCATCCGTGTGCTGCTTGTCGCCGCGCAATGCCGCCGCGCCGCCGCTTTCCGCGATGCCGTTGTTCTCGAAGTTCACGTACGCCAGGTTCACGAACGGCTCCAGGTTCAGCCATTCACCCTGCACGCTGTAGCCCGCTTCCGCGAACAGCTGCTCGGTGCGCGCGCTGTACTTCGCCGTGTCGTGGTCCGACTGCATCCCGTAGTTCACCGACCGCTTGGTGTCGATGCGATGCCAGGTGTAGCCCGCCCCGCCGCGCAGCGCCAGCGCCCCGAACTGCTTGTCGCCGTACGCCGCCAGGTGGTAGTTGTCGCTGTCCGCCTTCGACCCATACCCGCCGTGCAGCGAGGTGCGGGTGTAGCCGGTCGCCACCCCCAGCCGCCAGTCGTCCGCCGCCGCCGAGTCCAGCCCCACCAGCACCCCGTAGGTCGAGGCCTGATAACCCGTGGCGTTGGCGTCGCCCGACGCGTGGTCCCACGCCCCCAGCAGCTGCGCCCAGGCCCCGCCTTCATCCGCCTTGATGGCCGACGAGCTCGCCAGCCCTTCCGCCTGACGCAGACGCCCGTTCAGCGCCTCACGCAGGTAGCGGCTGTCGTTCACCAGCGCCGACGCGATATCCGCATGGATTTGCCCCGACAGCTGACGGAACGCCTGCCGCGCCTCGCCCGCCGTGCCGCTGTTGAGCAGGCTTTCGTACACCGGGTTGCCCGCCGCCAGCGCATCCGCCGCCGCCGCCACCGCCCGCTCGTTCGCCGTCTGCGCCACGCTGGCGAAGCTGGTGCCATTGCGCCCGACGCTCAGCGTTACTCCGGTCGGCTGGTAGCTCAGCCCGGTGCCGAGGAACAGGTAGTTCGGCGCCACCGCATCAAACTGCCCGCTCACCCCCTGCTGCGCGCTCAGGATGGTGTACTGCTGGCCCAGCAGGCTGCGCACTTCGCTTTGCGTCAGCAGGTTGGGGCTGTTCTCCAGCGTCACCGCCACCTCGCCGCCGCCGATCGTCGCCGATCCGCTGCTCTGGATCCGATCGCTCTGGCCATTCGCCCCCACTTCCACCGCGTAGCGCGACCCCGGTTCGAAGCTGACGTTGCCCGCCACGTTCAGGGTGCCGATCGAGTTGCCCGGCGCCACGGTGCCGCCCTGACGGGCGGCCAGCGAACCGACCGTGCCGCTGCCGCCGACGATGCCGCCGTTCTGCACGCTGACGGCCGAGGTGACCGAGCCGTTGACTGCCAGCCGCCCCTGATTGACCAGCGTCGGGCCGGCATAGGTGTTGGCGCCGGTCATGACCAGCGTGCCCATCCCTTCTTTGGTGAGGCCGCCGTGGCCAGAGATGTCGTTGTTCCAGAAGTCTAGGCCGCACAGTACATCGCTGCAGACGCGCTCGGTCGGTTTGCCCTTGTCCAGCACCGCGCCGACGCCCGGCAAATCCACCACGAACTGGGTCGGGCCGTAGGCCACGCCCGTCGGATCCGGGATGCGGAACTCCGCAGGAATATCCTCGACGGTCACCAACATGCCCGGGCCGTTGATGGCCTTGCCCAGGTTGATCATCCCCCAACCGTAGAGCGCGTCGATGCCCGGCGCGCCCATGTCGGTGGCGGTGGTTTTCAGCACTTCCGCCACCTGTGCGCCATTCAAATACGGGAAACGCTCCATCAGCACCGCAACGCTGCCGGCCACGTGCGGCGCCGCCATCGAGGTGCCGCTGTATTTGGCGTAGCCGGTCGTCAGATTCTCCACGCTGGTGCCTTCGATTACCGAGCTGTATACCCGGGTGCCCGGTGCCGAGACGCACAAACTGGCGGTGTAGCCGCAGCGGGAAGAGAAGGTGCTGATGCTGTAATCGCCGGTATTGGTGGGATCCTGCAGGCTGGCGACCGACAGCCAGTTCGGCGCGATGTCCGGCACGAAATACGCCAGGCCGGCCATGGCGTCCGGGTTGTTGAGGTTGCCGTCGTTGCCGGCGGCGAAGATGGTGACCACGCCGCTGCGCGCCGCATCGATCGCGCCCTGATAGGCGCCGCCGGGCTTGGTGCCCAGGATCACGCTAATCTGATCGAACTGCTTTTGCGCGTCGTTCACCGTGAAGTGCGGATAAGCCGGGTCATACCCGCCTTTATCGAACTTCTCAGTGATGCCAATGCCCCAGCTGTTGTTGATGATGCGCGCGCCGCTGGCCACCAGCGCATTCCAACCGGCCTGGTAAACCGCGCCGTCGTTACCGAGGATGATGCCGTCTTCTGGACCGGGATCGCCGTTTTCGGCGCTGATGATCTGCGCATTGAACGCCACGCCGTGCATAGCGCCGCCGTCGCGGCTGCCGGCGGCGATGCCGCCCACGTGAGTGCCATGCGAACCGAGCGTGCCATCGGAATCCACGCTCGGCGTACCGTCATAACGGAAAACGTCGCCTTTTTTTACCGGAATATAGGGATCGGTGTATTCACGAATGCCTTCGGTGACCAGATTGATCACCTTATTCTCACCGGCAAATTCGGGGTGCTTAGCGTAGACCGGCTGATCGAAAATGCCGAGTTTGATGCCTTTGCCGGTATAACCGGCGGCGTAGGCCTGGTCGGCGTGGATCGCCCCCAGCCCCCATTCCGCGTTGAATTCACTGCTGCGCCAGCTGGCCGGATCGCCCGCTTTGCCGTTCTCTATATAGGTGGCAGCCTGCGCCCCGCCGATCGCCGTCAGGCAGATCAGCATCGCGCTCCATTGTGCGCGATGAACTCCGATTTCAGGCCAGCCGAAGGCCGCCCGAGCGGATTTGACTCCTCTAAGTTTCTTCTCCATCCCAGATACCGTCCGTTGTTGTTTGCAAATGTTTTATAAGATTTTTTGTGTAACAGTTTGGTAACACCAAATAAATAAAGCACAACAATCTCAAGTACGCTTAATGTGTCATCCGGCAGTCAGGAGGGAGGAGAGAAAGTTTCAGGGGTGAATCAGGCCAGTGCCGATAAGAAATGGCAATGACGCTTACCGGCATCGAAGCGGCAATAACAAGTGGAGAAATAAATTATAATTCACTGATAAATAAAGATATAATTCAGAATGGAGTGATGGGCGTGGCCGCCTGAAAAGTGCTTCACAGGCGTCTTTTATCACTTTTTATTATAAATTTTGCCAATATTCACTTAGTGAATTATGCTGGATTTTCACTCAGCCATCGGCAAAAATTGGATTATCCTGCTGATGTTTTTTTGCGGTTCATCGCGTCCTCTTCCGCCTGACGCAGGATGGCTTTGGCCATCCATTGCGTGACGTCCTGGATGCTCTCAAGCTCCAGCCCCCAGATATCTTTCAGCACCAGGAACACTTCCGAGCCGTAAATCAGCGAGAAAGCATAAATCACTCTCTGCAGAGAGTCCGGCGGCAGTTTGCCCTGCAGCGGTTCTACCGCCAGCGTCAACAAACGCTTGCGGTTGCCGCGCACGAATTTTTCACCCGGTGTAGCGTTCGCCCACTGCTGCAAAGAGAGCTGCAGTGCCGCGCGCAATGCACCCTCGTGCCGCTCCATCTGAGGATAGGCGAAGGTCAGCAACTGCTGGATGCGCTTCAGGGCATCATCGTCTTGCGGGCGCCATTCCAGAATAGGCCCCAGGCTTTCCGCCACCACGGCGCTAATCAGCGCACTCTGGGTCGGAAAGTAGCGATAAGCCGTCGCGCGCGAGACCTGTGCATGCGTCGCCAGTTCGGTGATCGAAGGAAACGCCCCTTCGTCATACAACGCCATCGCGCTGGCCAGCAACAAACGGTAGGTTTTTGCCCGGGTGGAGGTCAATGAAGGATCGAACGGAGTGGAAAAAGCATCTATCGGCACATAAACCTCATGCATCTGCACACGCTTGCGCAACAGAGGATGCGCCTCTGTCGACTGGCCGCCGGCAAAGCGCCGGCCACATTGAAAAGCTCAAAAATGAGACAGAAGTCCCATTTTGCATCGAGCAGCCCTTGCAAAAATGATACTGCCGTCTCATTATATAAATACATTAATCAATTTAATTTAAATGCCAACACCAGGGCACTAAAAAAATATAATATATTAATTTTCAAATAAAAATTATAATCCCCTCGGAAAAATACATGAGAAACACTTCAAGTTTTGTCTATATTGCTACCACAGCAGATACCAAAGGACAAGAGTTGGAGTACGTACAGCGATTGATCGCTGCCCTGAATTTACCTACGCGAACCGTCGATCTCTCCACCCGCAGCCTGCCGTTTGATTCCCCCGCCGATATCAGCCCAGAGGACGTTGCCCGCCACCATCCGGCAGGCGCCGGCGCGGTCTTCTGTGCCAGCCGCGGCCAGGCGATCGCGGCCATGGCAACCGCTTTCGAACGCTTTATCCTGACGCGCCGCGATATTGCTGCCCTGCTTGGTCTGGGCGGCTCCGGCGGCACCGCCATCATCACGCCGGCCATGCAGCTGCTGCCGATCGGCCTGCCGAAAATAATGGTCTCAAGCATGGCGGCGGGAGACGTTTCCCCCTATGTCGGCGCCAGTGATATCAACATGCTGTATTCGGTCACCGATCTCGCCGGCCTGAACCGCATCTCGCGACGGGTGCTCGGCAATGCGGCGCGCCAGATAGCCGGCGCAGTGCACTTCGCCGCCGTCGACTATGACGACCACAAACCCGCGATCGGCCTGACGACGTTTGGTGTTACCACACCCTGCGTTCAGGCGTTAGTTGCCGAACTGGGATCGCAATGGGATTGTCTGACGTTTCATGCGACCGGCAGCGGCGGCAGATCGTTGGAAAAACTGATCGATAACCGCCAGCTGCACGGCGCCATCGATTTGACCACCACCGAAGTGGCCGATTACCTGTTTGGCGGCGTGCTGCCCTGCACTACAGATCGTTTCGGCGCCATCGCACGTACCGGCATCCCGTGCGTGCTTTCCTGCGGCGCGATAGACATGATTAACTTCGGCGCGCCGCATACGGTACCGGCTCGCTATACCAACCGTCTGCGTCACCCTCACAACCCGCAAGTGACGCTGGTGCGCACCAGCGTGCGGGAGAATGCGTTAATGGGGCGTTGGATGGGCGAAAAGATCAATGCCTGCGTAGGCGAAGTGCGTTTCGTTATCCCAACGGGCGGCGTATCGGCTTTGGATGCGCCCGGACAACCGTTCTGGGATCCGGCGGCGCTGGCCGCCTTTATGCAAGCGCTGGAAGAAACGGTACACGCCACCGACAAACGCCGGGTGATAAAAACGCCTTATCATATTAACGACCCATGCTTTGCCCAGGCCGTAGCCGAACAGTTCCGGTACATTGTCGGCGGAGAATGATTATCACTCACTGCATAGCCTGCCAGTGATAACGCCAAATAGAAAAAGGGCCAGACAAATAGTCTTGCCCTTTTTTATTCATCGCGAGCGGATATTACTGACCGGAGGACATCTGCTCCTTCATTTTATTCATGTGGTCCATCATCTTTTGCTCACGTTTCTGATAATTCTCATTGTATTGTTTTTTCTGCTCAGGCGTCAGCAGGTTATACATTTTATTTTCCGCTTTGGCGCGCTCCAGCATGCGTTCGGATTGCGCTTTGCCGATCGCGTCAATTTGCGCCTTCGCCTTCGCTTCGTCAAAGCTGTCGGAAGCGACCAGATTGTGCAGCGCCTGGCGTTCCTCTTTCATGCCCGGCCCGCGCTTCTGGTGCGACTCTTTCATGATATCGCGCATCTGCTGGCGCTGTTGCTCGGTCAGGTTCAGCCCGGCGAACGGGCCGCCTTTGCCTTCACCCTTGTGATGCATCATTTTCATCGGTGCCGCATCCGCCGCCGGCGCCGTCGTGTCGGCAGCGAACGCTGCGGAAGCAGAACCCAGAGCCAGCGTGGAAGCAATAAATAAAGCCGTCAATTTACGCATAATCATTTCCTTAAAAGTTTTTCTTCATCAGGAGCGCTGTACGTTAACAGGCTCATCGTCGTCGGAGATAATAATAGGCTGATAAATTTCAAGTAATGAGAGGGTGTGTAAACTTTTTAAAACCCGTCTCGGATTTATTCACCAATTATGAGAAAACTATGAAGATGGCGTTTATTTGATGGAAATTTTAATTTCCCGGCAAAAATCCCCCCGGTGGAGTTATTTTTCCGTTTTCCCCTCACCGCTATAATTTACTCGCCTGCAAGGCAACCTTGCATCAACCGTTTTCCGACAGCAGGGGAAATCAGTACAAGCATCATACGATCCGATGTTCTCCTACACTTGAAGACAAGCGGCCGCCGGGCGACGTTTACACCGCAAAACTAATCATTGCTTATATAATAGTTTCTATCACCCGCCCCGCCTGTGAAAACCTGTTATATGATGCACAGAGGCGTACGGCGATCGCTTTCGGGCCAACAGACTGCCCGGAGCTGCGCCGGCCGCCCGCCCGTGCTCTTTTGAGGAATTGTCATGCCCGCAGACCAAGGCCCTGAGCTTCTTAGCGCTCACTTCGGCACCCAAAGCCCCCACTGGCGGCTGGCGTTTGACAGCCATGCCCTGGAGCTGTCCGCCGTTAAGGGCAAAGCCCACGTCGCGGTGGCGCTCAGCGCCATGGAAGCGGCGAAAATCCGCCGTCTGACCGGCGTGACCGCCAGTCTCGAGCTGACCATTACGCTAGCCGGTGAACCGCTGCATCTGCATCTGGTCGGGCGCCGCGTCAACAACCTCGAATGGGCGGGCACCGCTTCCGCCTTCAGCGACACCCAATCCGTGGCGCGCGACCTGGTGCACGGTCTCTCCTTCGCCGAGCAGGTGGTGTCCGAAGCCAACTCGGTGATCGTGATCGTCGATCAGCACGGCCGCATTCAGCGTTTCAACCGGCTGAGCGAGGAGTACACCGGGCTGCGCGAACACGAGGTGATCGGCAAAAACGTTTTCCAGCTGTTTATGAGCCCGGAAGAAGCCGCCGCCTCGCGGCGCAACATCGCCGGCTTCTTTCGCAACGGTTCGTCCTATGAGGTGGAACGCTGGGTAAAGACGGTCAAGGGTGAACGGCTGTTCCTGTTCCGCAACAAATTCGTGCACAGCGGCAGCGGCAAAAACGAGGTATATCTTATCTGCTCCGGTACCGACATCACCGAAGAACGCCGGGCGCAGGAACGGCTGCGGGTTCTGGCCAACACCGATCTCATCACCGGCCTGCCAAACCGTAACGCCATACAGGACAAGATCAATCACGCCATCGCCACGCGCGGCGAAGAGAGTTTCGGCCTGGTGTACCTCGATCTCGACAACTTCAAAAAGGTCAACGACGCCTACGGCCATATGTTCGGCGATCGGCTGCTGGTCGAGGTCGCGCTGGCGATCCTCGGCTGCCTGAGCCCGGATCAGGTGCTCGCCCGCCTCGGCGGCGACGAATTCTTGGTGCTGGCGCCGCAAACCGATCGCGAGCGCCTGCAAACGCTGGCGCAGCGCATTATCGACAGGCTGAAGACCCCTTTCCGCATTGGTCTGATTGAGGTGTATACCGGCTGTTCAATCGGCATCGCGCTGTGCCCGGAGCACGGCAACGATCTCGACAGCCTGATCCGCAGCGCCGATACCGCCATGTACGTCGCCAAGGAGCATGGCAAACGCACCTATACCGTCTTCTCGCCGGAGATGAACAAGCGCGTCGCCGAGTACATGTGGCTGGACACCAACCTGCGCAAAGGGCTGGAGCAAAATCAGCTGGTGCTGTATTACCAGCCTAAAATCGACGCACGCAGCGGCGAAGTGCACAGCGTGGAAGCGTTGGTGCGCTGGGATTCGCCGGAGCGCGGTCTGATCCCGCCGCTGCAGTTCATTTCCTACGCCGAGGAGTCCGGCCTGATCGGCCCGCTCGGCCAATGGGTGCTGCAGACCGCCGCCGGGCAGGCGGCGCAGTGGCAAGAACAGGGCTTGAATCTGCGAGTGGCGGTCAACCTCTCTGCCCGGCAGCTGGCCGATGACAGCATCGTCAACGACTTGCTCGGGGTGCTGCGCCGTCACCGTATGGCCCCCTGTCTGCTGGACTTCGAGTTGACCGAAAGCAGCCTGATTGAAGACGAGAACCGCGCGCGCTCACTGATCACCCGGTTGCGCGAACTGGGCGCACAGGTGCATCTCGACGACTTTGGCACCGGCTATTCGTCGCTGGCGCAGCTGGCGCGCATTCCGCTGGACGCCATCAAGCTGGATAAAAGCTTCGTGCGCGGGGTGAATTTCAACCCGGTATCGCAATCGCTGGTGCGCGCGATCGTCGCGGCGGCGGAGGCGTTGGCCTTCCGCGTGATCGCCGAAGGGGTGGAGACCGAGAGCGAAAACCAGTTCCTCGACGAGGTCGGTGTGGACGAAAAACAGGGCTTTCTGTTTGCGCGGCCAATGCTCCCGGAACAGCTGGAGCATTGGCTGCAGTCCTATCGCCCGCGCTCACCCTCCGCATGAGGCGGGCGCGTTAACGTTAGCCGGCACGACGCAGGTTCAGGGTATGGCGATCCTGCAACATCACCAGCCGCTCGATGTAGGCGCGGTCTTTTTCCTCGATGGTAAAGGCCGAGTGCACCCAATCTTCGGTAATGTCCATCAGCTCCGAACGCGTCAGCTGCAACACGCGCTGACGCGCCCGCAGCATGGCGCGCATGCCATTGAGCTTCGGCCGGATGGTATCGATAAAGGTGCGCGTCGCCATGTAGGCGTCGCCGGGCTGGAACAGCTGGTCCACCAACCCGCGGCTCTCGAACCATTCTGCGGTGTGCGACTCGCCGCCCCAAATCAGCTCCTCGGCCAAGCGCATGCCCGCCTTGCGCGCCACCAGCGAGTAACCGCCCATACCGGGAAACAGGTTGAACGCGATCTCCGGAAACCCCATGCGCGCGTTGTTCTGCGCCAGCACGAAATGGTGCGCCAGCGCCGCTTCAAAACCGCCGCCCAACGCGCTGCCCTCGATCATCGCAATGCTGACCGCGCCGGTGTCGAAACCGCGCGCCGCCGCATGCACGCAGTCGATGCAGGCGCGCGCGTAGGCCATCATCGCCTCGCGCTTGCGGTTTTTGATCGCTTCGGCGAAGAACTGCAGATCGCCGCCGACGTTGAACATGTTCGGCACCAGCGAGCCGGTGACCCAAAAATCGAACCGCAGCGAAGACTCCTTCGCCGCCTGCGCCAGCGTCATGATGTCTTCGATCAGCGCCTGGTTGAAGCAGGGGCGCGGCGCGGCGCGCAGCAGCATCCACATAATGTGCCGCCCTTCTTCATAGTAGGCGGAAAGCTGCGACAGATTGCCCGCTTCGGTAAACGGACGGCAGGTGGGATGATTAAGCAATTTCATAAGACCTTCCAGTTTTTCTGTTGATGACGGATGAGACCGTTCCAGCCCCTACGGCTGCAGCGGAGCGGCGGTCGGCAAAGCGCGACGCCACATCATGAGTAAACGCTTTCTCGCCGACGAAACAGATAAAAATTGGAGGTAGGGAAGTGAAAAAAACCGAGGCGCCACGCGGTTTTCATAGGAATTTTACCTATCGGTCCCTCCCCGGCATTTCATGCCGGGCGCTAACGCGCTAAGCTCGGAAAATAACCGTTTGCCGCTCCGGCGCTCAAAACGCCGCGGGGCTTTGGCTATAATCAATGCTGAAACATGCCGTTTAACGTTAAGGAAATCGTGAAGTAATGCCTACAGGACCAGACCAGGAACAGCGCCAGCCCGCACAAGACACGCCGCCGAAGCCGCTTATCGCCATCAAGACCGGCCATGAGACCCTCGACCGCCGCATCGGTGGTTTTTCACGTCTGATTGAACGCATCAAAGCCTGGCCGAGCGTGGCGCACCTGCTGCGTGCGGCCGAACGCTTTAACGATCGGCTGGGTAGCCAGTTCGGCGCCGCCATCACCTATTTTTCATTCCTCTCGCTGATCCCGATCCTGATGGTGTCGTTCGCCGCCGCCGGCTTCGTGCTGGCCTCCAATCCGGATCTGCTGGCCCGATTGATCAACCGCATCGTCGGCAGCATCAGCGATCCGACGCTGGCCAGCACGCTGAAGAACACCGTCAACACCGCTATTCAGCAGCGCACCACCGTGGGGTTGACCGGTCTGGCGCTGGCGCTCTATTCCGGCATCAGCTGGATGGGCAACCTGCGTGAAGCGATCCGCGCGCAGTCGCGCGATGTCTGGGAGCGCAATCCGCAGGATCAGGAGAAAATCTACTTCAAGTACACCCGCGACTTCATCTCGCTGACCGGCCTGGTGGTCGCGCTGATCATTACGCTGTCGCTGACTTCGGTCGCCGGGTCGGCGCAGGCGGCGATCGTCAATGCGCTGGGGCTGGACGGCATCGAATGGCTGCGGCCGGCGCTGACGCTGATCGCGCTGTCGATCTCGATTTTCGCCAACTATCTGCTGTTCCTGTGGATTTTCTGGATGCTGCCGCGCCACAAACCGAAGAAAAAAGCGCTGCTGCGCGGCACCTTGCTCGCCGCCATCGGCTTTGAGGTGATCAAGTTCGTGATGACGATGACGCTGCCGCAGGTAGCGAAGTCGCCTTCCGGCGCGGCCTTCGGTTCGGTGATCGGACTGATGGCGTTCTTCTACTTCTTCGCCCGTTTGACGCTGTTTTGCGCCGCCTGGATCGCGACCGCCGACTACAAAGGCGACAAAGCGTTGCCGGAACGCGAGCCGCCGGCGCGCTGAAGCCATGCAATCGTGCCGGTGTTATCGCACACACCGGCACTTTCCCCTGGTTAACAACCAAAAAACCAGTCAATTCATCTGAATCGTGCGGTAAGCCATCCGGCAAACCAGCATAACAAACTGCCCCATCACTTTTCTTTGCCGTTTTTTCAGCCATTCCCTCTGCACGAAAGCCATTTCTCAACGTTTAACGCTGCAGAAAAGAATTCTGGTAAAACATTAGTCTTTTTAACCGGTTAGGCGCGGCATTGCCCAAAGCGCCCGCGTTGAAAACGCCGCATGCTGTCACTAAGATGGATTTTTACCCCCTCCAACAATAAGAAATATTATGCAAGCCACCATCGCACCCCCACTCGACGCCGACGAGGCATCCACACCGGTGAACTCCCGCGGGAAAGTCATCGTCGCCTCACTGGTCGGCACCGCCATCGAGTTCTTCGACTTTTACATCTATGCCACCGCGGCCGTGATCGTGTTCCCGCATATTTTCTTCCCGCAGGGCGACCCGACCACCGCGACGCTGCAGTCGCTGGCCACCTTCGCCGTCGCCTTTGTCGCGCGCCCTATCGGTTCAGCGCTGTTCGGCCACTTCGGCGATCGCGTGGGGCGCAAGGTGACGCTGGTCGCCTCGCTGCTGACCATGGGGGTTTCCACCGTGCTGATCGGCCTGCTGCCGAGCTATGAAACCATCGGCATCTTCGCCCCTATCCTGCTGGCGCTGGCGCGCTTTGGCCAGGGCCTGGGGCTGGGCGGTGAGTGGGGCGGTGCCGCCCTGCTGGCGACGGAGAACGCGCCGGCCAAAAAGCGCGCGCTGTACGGCTCTTTCCCCCAGTTGGGTGCGCCGATCGGCTTCTTCTTCGCCAACGGCACTTTCCTGCTGCTCTCCTGGCTGCTGAGCGACCAGCAATTTATGGAATGGGGCTGGCGCGTGCCGTTCATCCTCTCCGCGGCGCTGGTGCTGATTGGCCTGTATGTTCGGGTATCGCTGCATGAAACGCCGGTGTTCGCCAAAGCGGCCAAGGCCGGCAAACAGGTGAAAGTGCCGCTCGGCACGCTGCTGAGCAAGCATCTGAAAGCCACCATCCTCGGCACCTTCATCATGCTGGCGACCTACACGCTGTTTTATCTGATGACGGTGTATTCGATGACTTACGGCACCGCGCCGCAGCCGCTGGGCCTCGGCTACTCCCGCAATAGCTTCCTGTGGATGCTGATGGTGGCGGTGATCGGTTTCGGCGTGATGGTGCCGATCGCCGGCCTGCTGGCGGACGCGTTCGGCCGCCGCAAGACCATGATCGCCATTACCCTGTTGATGATCGGCTTCGCGTTCCTGTTCCCGACCCTGCTCGGTTCCGGCAACCAGGCGCTGGTGATGGGCTTCCTGCTGTGCGGCCTGAGCATCATGGGGCTGACCTTTGGCCCGATGGGCGCGCTGCTGCCGGAGCTGTTCCCTACCGAAGTGCGCTATACCGGCGCGTCGTTCTCCTACAACGTCGCGTCGATCCTCGGCGCGTCCGTGGCGCCTTATATCGCCACCTGGCTGGCGGCCCATTACGGGCTGTTCTACGTCGGCATGTACCTGGCGGCAATGGCCGGGCTGACGCTGCTGGCCCTGCTGCTGATGAAAGAAACCCGCCACCAGTCGCTGTGATCCCCTATGGCCCCCCTCACTGCGGGGGGCCGCACGCGTTGTTCGTTTCCTGTCATAAAACCGGGCTATGCTGGATGTTTATCTCGGTAATAGGATCGGCCGATGTCTCTGCGTCGTGGGGTATTTATCTGCGTTGCGCTGCTGGCGGCTCTCGCCATCGCGCTCTATTACGGGTTGAAACCTGACCATCCCGATGCGCTGTGGCGCATCGTCAGCCAGCAATGTCTACCCAATCAACAAGCGCATGACAACCCGGCGCCCTGCGCGCAGGTGGATGTGCCGGCCGGCTTCGTGGTGTTTAAAGATCGCAACGGACCGCTGCAATACCTGCTGATGCCCAGCGCCAAAATCACCGGGATAGAAAGCCCGGCGGTGCTGGACGCCGACACGCCGAATTTCTTCGCCCAGGCCTGGCGCGCGCGCCACGTGATGGCGGAACGCTATGGCAAACCGATTGACGACGGCGATATTTCACTGGCGATCAACTCGGAATATGGCCGCACGCAAAACCAGCTGCATATTCATATCTCCTGCCTGTTGCCGGCGGTCAAACAGCGGCTGGCGCAGATCGGCCCCGATTTCATCGATCAATGGCAACCGCTGCCCGGTGGTCTGTTGGGGCATGATTATCTGGGACGGCGGGTGACCCCCGCCGAGCTGGAACAACAGGGCGCCTTCCGCCTGTTGGCCTCCGGCCTGCCGCGCGCCGACGGGCGCATGGGCAGCTTCGGCCTGGCGATGACCGCGCTGCCGGATGGTGATTTCCTGCTGCTGGCGACCGAGCGCAGCCTGCTGCCGTTCACCCTGGCCTCGGCGGAAGAGATCCAGGATCACGACTGCCGGCTGCTCACGCCGCCGCCGCGCGCCTGATTATTTTTTGCCTTTCATCTCCCTCAGGATCTGCCCGCACTGGTTCTCCTCGCCGCCTTCACTGGGCGAGACCAGCGCCAGCAGCGCCGCCGCCGGCGTCAGCACCGCCCCCAACGCTACCGCCGCCGCGCCGCGCGCGATCAGCGGCCCGGCTTTCACCCCGGCGTCCGGGTGCTTGAAGGTGCCTTTCACGTACAGCGGCGAACGCAGGGTCAGCACGCGCATCCCCTTGCTTTCCGGATCGATGGATAAATCCAGCCGTTCGGTGGCGAGGTTGGTGTTGCCGGTGATGTTGATCACCGCGTTCTCGGTGTCGAACACGAACAGCCGCGGCGCGGCGACGCCGCTGCGGATGCCGACGTCCGCCGCCGCGCAGTTGATGCCCACCACGTCGTCGCCGAACAGTTGCGCCACCAGATAGTTGCCGACGTTCAGGCCAAGGATCTCCATCAGGCTACGGCTGATCACCCCGTTATTGATCAACAGGCGCAGGTCGCCGTTGCTGGTCGCCAGCAGCTCGGCCACCGAATTGCCGCTGCCCGCCAGCCTGGCGTCGCCGTTCATCTGCCCGAGGCTACGCTTCATCGCCGCTACGTTCGGCAACAGCTGTTTGAGCTGGAGTTTGCGCGCGTGCATATCCACCTGGCCACGCATCGGCTTTTTGCCGCCGTCGAGGCGCACGACGGCGTTCAGGCTGCCGCCCGCCATGCCGAAGCGCAGCGGATCCAGGCGCAGTTCGCCATTGTTCAGCTTCAGGTGCGTGGCCAAATCGCTCAGCGGCAAATCGCTGCCGCGTTCAATGCGTGCGGCGGCAAACTTCACGTCCGCATCCATCTTGCGCCAGCTTTGCGTATCGAACTGTTCGACCGGCAGCACTTTATCCGCCGGCTGGCGGCTCTTCTCGCCGCGCCCGGCTTTGGCGGCGTTGGAGTCCGCGCCGATCAGCGGCGCCAGATCCGCCAACCTCAGCTGCCGGGAGCTCACCGCACCGCTCAGCGTCGGCCGCGGTTTACCAGCAACGTATTTCAAGTCGCCGTGAATGTCGCTGTCGCCGATTTTGCCGTCGAATTTCTGATATTCGAACACGGCGCCGCCCGGCTGATGCAGGCGGGCAATCAGATGGCCATCGGTCGCATACGGCGGCGTGTTCGGCAGCAGCACGCCGGTCAAGCCATAGAGGTTACCCAGGCTTTCGCCGGAAAATTTCAGCTGCACGTCCAAGCCGCCGAGATTCAGCGGATCGGACAAGGTGCCCGCCACCGCCACCCGGGTGCTGCCGGAGCGCACGTCGGCCTGTAGTGGGAACGGCAAATCGGCGCTCTGCAGCGACAGCATGCCGCCAATCTTGCCGCTGCCGCTCAGCGGTTCGCCGTTATATTTGCCCTTGACCTGCCAACCGAAGACGTAGTCAGGGGTGGCGGCCTTGCCGCCGCTCTGTTTGCCGGTCACTTCACTGAACGGCAGCGGTTTGCCGAGCGGGTCGATGACGGCGCGGAAATCCGCCTTCAGGGTGGCGTCTTTAAAAGCGATCTGCCCCTTGTCGAACACGATGTCATGAACGGTGAACGACCAAGTGGAAGGCGGTTGCTGCGGATCCTGGCCAGCGGCCAGGTCAAACGTCCAGTTGTTGTCGCCGTTAGCCAGCCGTTGCAACGACGCATTCGGCTGCTTGAGCCAGATGCGCGGGATCAGCAGTTCTTTTCTCAGCAGCGCCAGCGGTGCGATGCTGGCGTCGACGCGCTGCAGCGTCACCATACTGTCGCCGGGCATGTTTTTCGGGTTACCCAGCCACACGTCTTCGGCGTGAATATGCGGCCAGGGCACCCAGGCGCGCCAGCCGCCCTCATCCCGGTTACGCGACCAGTCGACGCCCAGATCGCCGCGGATGGCGAACGGCCGCCGCAGCTCGGCCGACACTTTGTCGTTGATGGTGGGTTTGAGTCGATTCCAGTCGAAGGTAGCGATGAAGATCGCCAGCGCAACGATCGCCAGCAGCACAATGCCGCCAAGCCAGCTGAAAACCTTTCCTGTTCTTGTCATAGGGCTCCCTCAGCACATAAACCGGGCTGCCGAATGAAAGGAAAAGGAATGAGCAGCCCCGTTTAAGCCTAGCTGAGGATAGGCCGGAGTTCACGCCGGCGCGCCGGGCGCGGCGAACAACGTCGGTACGCTGTGCAGAGTTTCAAAGCACGCAGGGCGGGAAAGATAGTAACCCTGCGCAGCCAACGCGCCGGAACGCTGCACCAGCCGCCACTCCTGCTCGGTTTCCACGCCTTCAACGATCACCCCGTCGCTGTGCTGGTTCATCATCTTGATCAGGGTGCCGAGCAACTGTACACCCTCTTCAGACTGTTTAAGCAAGGTGAACAACTCGCGCGCCACCTTGATGTATTGATAGCGCCAGGCGCCGACGGCGGAGAAGTTGGCCAGCCCGCTGCCGAAATCGTCCAGCCACAGCCGTTCGCCGCCGACAATCTGCTGCAACGGGCGGTTTGACGCCGTTTCGGCGTGCTCCACCAGCTCGAAGCGCAGATAGGACATCTCGGCGATCTGCCGTTGCAGCTCGGTATGGCGCTGCAACGCTTGCAGCGCCATACCGTCGATATTGACTGACACCATCACCGCGTGGCGAATGAACAACGCCTGCCAGCGCTGCAACAGCGCCAGCTGCTCCTGGATCACCCGTAAACGCTGTGCGACGCCGAGCGAGGCGAAATACTGTTCGGGGGATTGTCGTTTGTCCGGCTCATTCGGGTGATATACCGCCGTCAGCAGTTCCACCGCCAGCAACGCGCCGCTGGTGCGATAAATCGGCTGGAAGGTATACAAGCGCCGGCATTGCCGCCAGTAGCGCCGCGATTTGGCGCAGGCATAGAGGGCAAAACAGGGCGCCAGCAGACCCGAGATCAGGTTGGTTATCATCGGTACTATCGCCGTGGCGGGGAAGTGAGAGCGCTGCCGCTGTTTCTTTACCGAACTTATCGGCCGCGTCGCGTAAAACTTTAAGCACGAATTGCCGCACGGTTTCTTCTTCACCCTGTTTTGGCATGGGCCGATCGCGATCATAAAAAATCAAAACACTGTTTTAATTTATTGACTGCCCCACCACCTTGCATGGAGACTGGCGGTTGTTGCTTCTTCTTTAGCCAGGGCTTATTGACGATGTCTATCCGAAATCTCGCCGTGATCGGCGAATGCATGATCGAACTGTCGCAGCAGGGCGCGCAGCTGACGCGCGGCTTTGGCGGCGATACCCTCAACACCGCCGTCTACCTCGCCCGCCAAATGCCGGAACAGGCGCTGCAGGTGCATTACGTCACCGCACTCGGCACCGACAGCTTCAGCGGCGAGATGCTGCAGGCCTGGCGGCAAGAGAAGATCGAGACCGGGCTGATTCAGCAGTTGGAAAACAAACTGCCAGGCCTGTACGTGATCGAAACCGACGCCGCCGGCGAACGCACCTTTTACTACTGGCGCAACGACGCCGCCGCCCGGTATTGGCTGGCGGGCCCCCAGGCCGAGGCACTGTGCGCCCGGCTGGCGCAGTTCGATTATCTGTACCTCAGCGGCATTAGCCTGGCGATCCTCGCGCCTGCCGACCGCGCGAAGTTGCTGGCGCTGCTGCGCCGCTGCCGCGCCAACGGCGGCCAGGTTATCTTCGATAACAACTATCGCCCGCGCCTGTGGCCCAGCCATGAGGAAACGCAGCAGGCCTACCGTGAGGTGCTGGCCTGCACCGACATCGCCTTCCTGACGCTGGATGACGAAGAGCTGCTGTGGGGCGCACAGCCGGTTGAACAGGCGGTGGCACGCACGCAGGCGCTCGGCGTCGGTGAGATCGTGATCAAACGCGGCGCGGATGCCTGCCTGGTATTCAGCGTGGAGGGAGAGCGGCTTGAGGTACCGGCGATCACGCTGCCGCCGGAGCGCGTGGTGGATACCACCGCGGCGGGCGACTCTTTCAGCGCCGGTTATCTGGCGGAACGCCTGAACGGCGGCAGCGCCCGGCAGGCGGCTCAGCGCGGCCACCGGCTTGCCGCGACGGTGATCCAACATCGCGGCGCCATCATTCCCGCCGCGGTCATGCCGGAGGCATAAAAAAAGCCGGCATCGCAGCCGGCGTTTTGTTATTTGCCTTGCGGAAAATCAGCCCGCAACGGCGATGCGTTTCATGTCGGTCATGTAGCCACGCAGTTTGCGGCCGACGGTTTCGATAGGGTGGCTGCGCACCGCTTCGTTCACGTCGCGCAGCTGCGCGTTGTCCACCGCCGTACCCGCCGCGGCTTTACCCAAATCGCCCGCCTGCAGGGTGGTCATGAAGTCCTTCAGCAACGGCACCGCCGCGTTGGCGAACAGGTAGTTGCCGTACTCTGCGGTATCGGAGATGACCACGTTCATTTCATACAAACGCTTACGCGCAATGGTGTTGGCGATCAACGGCAGCTCGTGCAGCGACTCGTAGTAAGCCGACTCCTCGATGATGCCGGCATCGACCATGGTTTCGAACGCCAGCTCAACGCCCGCTTTCACCATCGCCACCATCAGCACGCCGTGATCGAAGTACTCTTGCTCGCTGATTTTTCCTTCAAACTGCGGCGCATTCTCGAACGCGGTTTTGCCGGTCTCTTCGCGCCAAGTCAGCAATTTCACATCGTCTTCCGCCCAGTCGGCCATCATGCCGCTCGAGAAAGCGCCGGAGATGATGTCGTCCATGTGCTTCTGGAACAGCGGCGCCATGATGGTTTTCAGCTGTTCGGACAGCGCATAGGCACGCAGCTTGGCCGGGTTGGACAGGCGATCCATCATCAGGGTGATACCGCCCTGCTTCAGCGCTTCGGTGATGGTTTCCCAGCCGAACTGAATCAGTTTCTCGGCGTAAGCCGGATCGGTTCCCTCAGCAACCAGCTTGTCGAAGCACAGCAGCGAACCCGCCTGCAGCATGCCGCACAGAATGGTCTGCTCGCCCATCAGGTCGGATTTCACTTCGGCGACGAAGGAGGACTCCAGCACGCCGGCGCGGTGGCCGCCGGTCGCCGCCGCCCAGGCCTTGGCGATCGCCATGCCTTCGCCTTTCGGATCGTTTTCCGGGTGAACCGCAATCAGGGTCGGCACGCCGAAGCCGCGTTTGTACTCTTCGCGCACTTCGGTGCCCGGGCATTTCGGCGCGACCATCACCACGGTGATGTCTTTACGCACCTGCTCACCCACTTCAACGATGTTGAAGCCGTGGGAGTAACCCAGCGCAGCGCCGTCTTTCATCAGCGGCTGCACCGCACGCACCACGGAAGAGTGCTGCTTGTCCGGGGTCAGGTTGACCACCAGATCCGCCTGCGGGATCAGGTCTTCGTAGGTGCCGACCTTAAAGCCGTTTTCGGTCGCCTTGCGCCAGGAAGCGCGCTTCTCGTCGATCGCTTCTTTGCGCAGGGCATAGGCAACGTCCAGACCGGAATCGCGCATGTTCAGCCCCTGGTTCAGACCCTGGGCGCCACAGCCGACAATCACCACTTTTTTACCTTTCAGGTAGCCGGCTTCGTCAGCAAATTCGTCGCGCGCCATAAAGCGGCATTTACCCAATTGCGCCAACTGCTGACGCAGGTTCAATGTGTTGAAATAGTTAGCCATGGTGGTACTCCGGTTTGATGTTGTCTTGCATTGTTATTTTCATTCCCCGCCCTGTCTGTGCGGAGATTCGTTAAACTCAATGTATAACAGGAAATGCGTTGCTTAAATTGATATATTGAGAACGTGATATTGCAATTTTTGCAACACTCTCACTGCGAGCGCATCGATATGGATTTACGTGATTTAAAGCTGTTCCTGCATCTGGCCGAAAGCCATCACTTCGGGCGCACCGCCAAGGCGATGCACGTCAGCCCGTCGACGCTCTCCCGCCAGATCCAGCGGCTGGAAGAGATCCTCGGGCAGCCGCTGTTCCTGCGCGATAACCGCACCGTGCAGCTGACCGACGCCGGCGAACAGCTGAAAGAATTCGCCCAGCAAACGCTGCTGCAGTATCAGCAGCTGAAGCACTCGCTCGGCCAGCACGGCCCTTCGCTGAGCGGCGAACTGCGGCTGTTCTGCTCGGTGACCGCGGCGTACAGCCACCTGCCGCCGATCCTCGATCGCTTCCGCGCTCAGCACCCGCTGGTTGAGATTAAGCTGACCACCGGCGACGCCGCCGATGCGGTCGACAAGGTGCAATCCAACGAGGCCGATCTCGGCATAGCCGGCCGGCCGGAAACGCTGCCCACCAGCGTGGCGTTCACCAAAATCGGCGAAATTCCGCTGGTGCTGATCGCGCCGGCGCTGCCCTGCGCGGTGCGCAGCCAGGCGTTCGCCGACAAGCCCGACTGGACCGAAATCCCGTTCATCCTGCCGGAGCACGGCCCTTCGCGAAAACGCATCGAGCTGTGGTTCCGCCGCCACCGCATCAGCAATCCGCTGATTTACGCCACCGTCGGCGGCCACGAAGCCATCGTGTCGATGGTCGCTCTGGGCTGCGGCATCGCACTGATCCCGAGCGTGGTGGTGGACAACAGCCCAGAGCCGGTACGCAACCGCATCTCGCAGCTGGATAACATCTCGATGGTCGAACCGTTCGAGCTGGGGGTCTGCGTCCAGAAAAAGCGCCTCAGCGATCCGCTGATCGATGCCTTTTGGCGCTTGCTGCATCCCCGCTAACGCGGGGCTTTTAAAGGTCCGCCGGATCGACCTGCTTCATCGCCTCTACCTGCATCAGCCAGTGGTAGAGCGGCTCAAGCTGCAAAAATGCCCCGGCCAGCAGCGGCGCCAGTTCGGCGCTGAACAGCTTTTCCACTTCGCTGTCAGTCACCATCACCGCGAACGATTTGCGGTTGTACCAGGTGGCGATCTCCGCCGCCTGCTCCTTAACCAGCGGGCGCTTGTAGCTTTCGCCCACCAGCTCGAATGGCGGCCGGCAGCAGGCGGCCACCTCAAGGAAAGGCTGCGGCCGCTGCCTCAGCGTATGGCGGAACAGATCCATGGTCGGCTTGTTGGCGCTGTAGTAGCCGAGCCCATAGCGCAGCATGTCCGGCCCCAGTTCGAAAAAGTAGACCGGCGCGTCTTTCCAGTCTTTGCTCGGGCGCTTGAACGTCAGCCACATGCGGCTGCGGTAGCGCGATTTGTCATGTGAAAAGCGCGTATCGCGATGAATGCGCGACAGCGTTTTGCCGATAGCCGGGCGAGTCTCGAACAGCGGATCGATCGCCAGCATGCCGGGAGCCAGCTGCTCCACCAGCGCGCGAAACGGCGCCAGCAGCTCGCGATCGTAGATGTCGCGGTTGCCATCGAACCACGCCTTATCGTTCTCGATCCGCACCTGTTGCAGGAAATTCAGACCCTGCTGGCTAAAGCCGGAGAAGGGTTGCGTCATAAGTTTTTCCGTTCTGACGGTTTATCGGGTGTTGCGCAGATCTTCTCTCTGCCAACGGCGTTTGATAAATACGCGCCGACGCGTGCGAAAATAAGCGACATAGAGATAGAACGCCGCCCGGTTGCTGAATAGCGCACCGCCAACCACGCCCCCCAGCAGCATGGCGACAGTGGCGATGCCGGTCATCCCCGCCGCCCACGCCGCCACGGCGCCAAGGCAAAACAGGCCGAGCATGCCAAGGTAATATTGCAACAATACCACCCCGCTGTTTTTACCCTGCACCAGTTGGAACAGGATCAACGTCATCCACACCGCCACGATCGCGCCGCTGCACATGAGAACGGCGGCGGAAGTCTTGCCGCTCCAGGCGGCCGCCACGTCCGTGGCCAGGCCCATCACGCCCGCCAGCCCCAGCGTCAGGCATACCATCAGCAACATGACATTGCCGACGCCCGGCGGCGACAGCCGCTGGCCCGGCGTCAGGAAATGCTGCTCGAGCGGCGCATCCACGCCGGCGAAAAGCGCGCGATCGCGCGCCGCGATTTGGCGTTCCATCTCCCGGCCCTGCGCGATCAGGCGTTTAATCATCCAGTCCGCCATTACCTCACCATCTGCGGCAATTTCTGCATAATGCCCACAAAATACTGCCCGGTGGTTTTCACATTCACCGGCGCAGACAGGGTGCCGCTGATGCCGCTGCCCACGAACGTCAATGAGTTATTGAGCGCCGAATGCAATTGCTGGCGCAGCCCGTTTTGGATCGCTTCCGTCGGGTAGCGCTTCGGGTATAAGCCGTTCTTCACCATCTCTTTCAAGACGTTATTGGAAATTCCCGGATTTTCCGCCCGAATGATGTTTTCGGTCAGCCGCTTCCTTTCGCTACGGGGCATGCTTTTCAGCCATTCCGTCGCCTTGCGCGCCGAAATGCGGCGCATGGCGCGGTAGGTCATCGCCGCTTCCTTCAGGGCAGCCCCGGCACTGGCCAGCGAGATCACATCGAGCACGGTACTGGTGGCGATATACCACTGTTCTGAGTCGAGCTGAGCCAGTTCATCGCCTTTCCCGTCATAAAGCTTGTTGACGCGGTACAGCCCATTGCCGCACTGCAACGCGCTGGCGGCCATGCCGGCATAGCCCAGATAAGCCACCGCCGAGCTGGTGCCGCCGGTAAACGGCACGGCGACGCTGCCCGACGCCAGTAAAAACACCGATACCAGCAGCGTTCCGCACGACAGCGCGGCCGAGGCCAACTCTTTGCTGACGCTGGGTTTGCTCAACGCTTCCGACAACGTATTGGTCGCGGCAACGCGTGAAGTATGAGCCACCGTTTTGCTGATGACCACGTGGGTAACCTGCGAAGCGTTCGAGTAACCGGTGTGCTGCGTCGGGCGGACTAAAAATGAGTTCTGCCCGTCGGAAAAAATAATGCCCACCCCATGAAAGGCGAGGCTGCAGTCCAGCGAGTCCTGCAAGGCTTGCAGATTAATATCGCGATAGAATTCTTGTACGCCGGTATTGCCCAACAGGCGGGCAAACTCGGCGTTGGTCAAATCGTCTTCGGGGGAACCGAACGGCGTAGAAAAAGCGGTTTTCATTGTCGTGCATCCCTATACGTCAGAAGTCTTGGCAGTATAAAAATGCACGACAAAATCACAACCATGCAACCCATAAACTGACTAACGCGTCACGGTTGCTTATCAATCCGACTCACCCCTGCAAAAAGAAGCGGAACGCCGGGTTGTCGGTTTCGTCGTGGCAATCGTAGCCCAGCGCCTGCAGGTGCCGCTCGAATTCCGGCTCGGTTTGCGCCAGTTCGAAGGCCGCCAGCACCCGGCCGAAGTCGGTGCCGTGGCTGCGATAGTGGAACAGCGAAATGTTCCAGTGCGTACCCAGCGTCTGCAGGAACTTCAGCAGCGCGCCCGGCGACTCCGGAAACTCAAAGCTGTACAGCCGTTCACGCAGCGGCTTCGACGGACGCCCGCCCACCATGTAGCGCACGTGCAGCTTGGCCATCTCGTCATCCGACAGATCCACCACCTGATAACCGTCAGCGTTGAGCTCGTCGATGATTTCCCGCCGTTCGGCGTGCCCACGCGTCAGGCGCACACCGACAAAAATACAGGCGTTGTCGGCATCGGCGTAGCGGTAGTTGAATTCGGTCACCGAGCGGCCGCCCAGCAGCTGGCAGAACTTGAGGAAGCTGCCCTGCTGTTCCGGAATGGTTACCGCCAACAGCGCTTCGCGTTGTTCGCCCAGTTCGCAACGTTCGGAAACGTAGCGCAGCCCATGGAAGTTGAGGTTGGCACCGGACAGCACGTGCGCCAGACGCTCACCCTGAATGTTGTGCTGCTGGACGTACTTTTTCAGCCCCGCCAGCGCCAGCGCGCCGGAAGGTTCAGCAATCGCACGCACGTCCTCGAACAGATCTTTGACCGCCGCGCAGATAGCGTCGCTGTCCACGGTGATCACGTCGTCCAGATACTCACGGCACAGGCGGAAGGTTTCGTCGCCGATGCGCTTCACCGCCACGCCTTCGGCGAACAGCCCGACGCGCGCCAGATCCACCGGATGGCCGGCATCCAGCGCCGCGCGCAGGCAGGCGGAGTCTTCCGCTTCGACGCCAATCACTTTGATCTGCGGCATCAGTTGCTTGATCAGCACCGCCACCCCGGCAGCCAGGCCGCCGCCGCCGACCGGCACGAAGACCCGATCAAGATGCGCGTCTTGCTGCAGCAGCTCCATCGCCAACGTGCCCTGGCCGGCGATCACCGTCGGGTGATCGAACGGCGGCACGAAGGTCATTCCTTGCTGTTGGGAAAGCTCGATCGCCTTCGCTTTCGCCTCGTCGAAATTGGCGCCGTGCAGCAGCACTTCGCCGCCGAAACCGCGCACCGCATCCACCTTGATGTCCGCGGTGGACACCGGCATCACGATCAGCGTTTTGATGCCCAGCCGTTTACCGGAGAAGGCGACGCCCTGCGCGTGGTTGCCGGCCGAAGCCGTTACGACGCCGCGCGCCTTCTGCTCTTCGTCCAGCCCGGCGATCATCGCATAGGCCCCGCGCAGCTTGAAGCTGTGCACCGGCTGGCGATCTTCGCGCTTCACCAAAATGGTGTTGCCGAGGCGCGAAGAAATTTTGCTCATGGCTTGCAACGGGGTGACCTGCGCCACCTCGTAGACCGGCGAGCGCAGTACCGCTCGCAGATATTCCGCGCCGCAGGGGGCGCTGGGTAGGGGTTGAGAGACCGCCATGCTGCTTATCCCCCCAGTTTGCTCTTGTCGCGCACAGCGCCTTTGTCGGCGCTGGTGGCCAACGAGGCGTAGGCGCGCAGCGCGAAGGACACCTGACGTTCACGGTTTTTCGGCGTCCAGGCCGCATCGCCGCGCGCCAGTTCCGCCTCATGCCGCGCCGCCAGCTCCTGCTCGCTGACATCCAGTTGGATGCCGCGATGAGGAATGTCGATCGCGATCATGTCGCCGTCCTGCACCAGGGCGATCAGGCCACCGTTGGCCGCCTCCGGCGAGGCGTGGCCGATGGACAGCCCGGAGGTGCCGCCGGAGAAACGCCCGTCGGTGATCAACGCGCACGCCTTGCCCAGCCCCATCGATTTCAGATACGTGGTTGGGTAAAGCATTTCCTGCATGCCCGGCCCGCCTTTCGGCCCTTCGTAACGGATAACGACCACGTCGCCCGCCACCACTTTGCCGCCGAGGATCGCTTCTACCGCATCATCCTGGCTTTCATAGACTTTGGCAGGGCCGCGGAAGGTGAGGATTTCCTTGTCTACGCCGGCGGTTTTGACGATACAGCCGTTTTCCGCCAGGTTGCCGTACAGCACCGCCAACCCGCCGTCCTGACTGTAGGCGTGCTCGCGGGTACGGATGCAACCCTCTTTGCGGTCGGTGTCCAGCGAATCCCAACGGCAATCCTGCGAAAATGCCTGCGTGGTGCGGATACCGGCCGGCCCGGCGGAGTACATTTTCTTGACGCTTTCGTCGCGGGTCAGCATCACGTCGTAGGCTTCCAGCGTCTGCGGCAGAGTCAGCCCCAGCACGTTGTTCACCTCGCGGTTCAGCAAGCCGGCGCGATCCAGCTCGCCGAGGATGCCGATTACGCCGCCGGCGCGGTGCACGTCTTCCATATGGTATTTCTGCGTGCTCGGCGCCACCTTGCACAGATGCGGCACTTTGCGCGACAGGCGATCGATGTCTTCCATGGTGAAGTCCACCTCGCCTTCCTGCGCCGAAGCCAGCAGGTGCAGCACGGTGTTGGTCGAGCCGCCCATGGCGATGTCCAGCGTCATGGCGTTCTCAAACGCCGCCTTGTTGGCGATGTTGCGCGGCAGCGCGCTCTCGTCGTCCTGCTCGTAATAGCGTTTGGTCAGCTCGACGATGCGCTTGCCGGCGTTGAGGAACAGCGCTTTGCGATCGGCATGAGTGGCCAACAGCGAGCCGTTGCCCGGCTGCGACAGGCCCAGCGCCTCAGTCAGGCAGTTCATCGAGTTGGCGGTGAACATGCCGGAGCAGGAGCCGCAGGTCGGGCAGGCGGAACGCTCGATCTGCTCGCTGTCGGCGTCGCTGACGTTCGGGTTAGCGCCCTGGATCATCGCGTCCACCAGATCCAGTTTGATAATCTGGTTGGAGAGTTTGGTTTTGCCGGCTTCCATCGGGCCGCCGGAGACGAAGATCACCGGAATATTCAGGCGCAACGCCGCCATCAGCATGCCCGGGGTGATTTTGTCGCAGTTGGAGATGCACACCATCGCGTCGGCGCAGTGGGCGTTCACCATGTATTCGACCGAGTCGGCGATCAGCTCGCGCGAAGGCAGGGAATAGAGCATGCCGCCGTGGCCCATGGCGATGCCGTCATCCACCGCGATGGTGTTGAACTCTTTGGCCACGCCGCCGGAGGCTTCGATCTGTTCGGCGACCAGTTTGCCCAGATCGCGCAGATGCACGTGGCCCGGCACGAACTGGGTAAAGGAGTTGACCACGGCGATGATCGGCTTACCGAAATCGGCGTCGGTCATCCCGGTCGCGCGCCACAATGCGCGGGCACCCGCCATATTGCGGCCGTGGGTGGTGGTGGCGGAACGGTACTTAGGCATGCTCTTTTCACTCCAAATGTATTTATGACAGGCGGCGAACGAACCGCCTGGATATTCTTATCTGTCTGTCTTGTCGTTACGGATTTACCGGATCCAGCCAGCCGTATTTGTCTTCTGTCTTGCCACTGAACAGGCCGAAGAACGCCTGTTGGATCTGTTTGGTCACCGGGCCGCATTTGCCGATGCCGACCTGAATGCCGTCCACGCTGCGCACCGGCGTGATTTCCGCCGCGGTGCCGGACATGAACACTTCGTCGGCCAGGTACAGCGATTCGCGAGACAGCACCTGCTCACGCACTTCGAAGCCCATGTCTTTCGCCAGCTTGATGATCGCGTCGCGGGTGATGCCCGGCAGCGCCGAAGAGGTAAACGGCGGGGTGTAAATCACGCCGTCTTTCACTTCAAACAGGTTCTCGCCCGCCCCTTCGGAAATGTAACCGTGGACGTCGAGCGCAATGCCTTCCTGATAGCCGTGGCGACGCGCTTCGCTGCCCACCAGCAGAGAGGAAAGATAGTTGCCGCCAGCCTTGGCCGCAGTGGGGATCGTGTTTGGTGCGACGCGGTGCCAGGAGGAGACCATCGCGTCGATGCCTTGATCCAGCGCCTCTTCACCCAGATAAGCGCCCCAAGGAAACGCCGCGATAATCACGTCCGTTTTGTAACCGGCCGGCGGGTTGACGCCCATGCCAACATCACCGACGAACACCAGCGGGCGAATATACGCGCTGACCAGGTTGTTCTTGCGCAGCGTGGCGCGGCAGGCTTCCATCAGCTCATCGACGCTTTGCGAAACCGGCATACGGTAGATTTTCGCCGAATCGTGCAGACGCTGCATATGCTCGCGATGACGGAATACCACCGGCCCCAAGTGCGAGTCGTAGCAGCGTACGCCTTCAAACACCGACGTGCCATAATGCAGCGCGTGCGACATCACGTGCACTTTGGCCTCGGCCCAAGGAACCATCTCACCATTGAACCAAATGTAATCGGCTTTCTTTGTCATTGTTATTTATCCTTCTCGGCGCCTCAGGCGCGTATTTGTTGTGATGTTGGCTGCAGGATCTCGACGCAGGAGACGTCCAGCAGTTTGCTTAACTGAGATGACAACAGGGCGACCGGACGCGGGCTGGCAACGGTCAATTCGATATTGATGCTGTCGGCGTTGGCCGGGGAAACCATATTCATAGCACAAACCTGAAAGCCGCGATGACGCACGACCCGCAATACGCGCTCTAACATTTCGGGGCGAAAACGCGCCTGGATCGAGAGTTGATGCTGCATCATGATATTTCCTCCAACATGGTTTCGTTGCCGGCGCCCGGCGGCACCAGCGGCCAGACGTTTTCGAGTTCGTCGATAGAGACCTGCAGCAGATAAGGGCCTTCGGTGTTGAACAGCGCCTCGAGCGCGCCCTCCACCTGATCCTTGCGGCTGATGCGCTGGCCGGGAATGCCGAAGGCGGCGGCCAGCATCAGGAAGTCGGGGTTATCGGACAGGTTGGTTTCGCTGTAGCGACCGTCGAAGAACAGCTGCTGCCATTGACGCACCATTCCGAGGCGCTGGTTGTCCAGCAGCACGATCTTCAGCGGCAGCTGTTTGCGCTTGATGGTGCCCAGCTCCTGCACGTTCATCATGAAGGAGCCATCGCCCGAGACGCAGATCACCGTATCTTGCGGGCGCGCGATCTGGGCCCCTACCGCCGCCGGCACGCCGAACCCCATGGTGCCGAGGCCGCTGGAGGTGATGAAATTCTCCGGGCGTTCGAACGTCATGTGTTGCGCGCTCCACATCTGGTGCTGCCCCACGTCGGTGGTCACCACGCTGTTGGCCGGCTTGCGGGCGGACAGCTGGCGCAAGAACAGCGGCGCGTAGATCGGCTGGCCGGGGTGATCGTAGCGACAGGCGTGCTCGGCTTTCAGCGCCGTCACCTGCTGCTGCCAGGCGGCGATGTTCAGCGGGCGCTGCAACGCCGGCAGCAACGTTTTCAAATCGCCCTGCAGGGCGACATGCGCCTGGCGCAGCTTGCTCATTTCCGCCGGGTCGATATCCATGTGGATCACTTTGGCATGCGGTGCGAAGGCGTTCAGTTTGCCGGTCACGCGATCATCGAAACGCGCGCCGACGGCAATCAGCAAATCGCACGCCTGTACCGCCAGGTTGGCAGCCTTGGTACCGTGCATGCCCAACATGCCGAGGTACAGCGGATCTTGCGCATCCGGCGCGCCCAGTCCCTTCAGGGTGGCGACGTTCGGCATACGGGTCACGGCGATAAATTCACGCAGTGCCGGCACCGCCTGCGCCATGCCCACGCCGCCGCCGACGTACAGCATCGGTTTGTGCGCCTGCGCCAGCAGCTCGGCCGCTTCTGCCAACGCCGTCGCCGGGAACATCGGCGCTTCGTCGACCGGCATCAGATGCGGGTGCAAGTCGCCCTGCGCCAGCTGGATGTCTTTCGGGATATCGATCAGCACCGGGCCGGGACGGCCGCCCGCAGCGATGGCAAAGGCTTCCGCCATGATGCCCGGCAAGGCGTCCAGCGACTCCACCAGGAAGCTGTGCTTGGTGCAGGCCAGAGACAGGCCGAGAACATCGATCTCCTGAAAGGCATCGGTGCCGATCAGCGCGGAACCCACCTGACCGGTGATGGCGACAACGGGAACGGAATCGAGCAGCGCATCAGCCAGGCCAGTGATCAGGTTGGTGGCGCCAGGGCCGGAAGTGGCGATGCAAACGCCAACTTTGCCGGTGGCGCGAGCGTAGCCGATGGCTGCCATCGCGGCGCCCTGTTCATGGCGGCACAGCAGGTGTTCCACTCCGCCGTCGTACAGCGCATCGTACACCGGCATGATTGCCCCACCCGGATAGCCGAATACGGTATCCACACCCTGCGCACGCAACGCTTGAACTACCCACTGAGCGCCATTCATAGTTATTTTCCCGCCTTACTTCGACAACCGCAGGATTTTGTTCTGTTTTTCATTCTCTGCCCCTTGCTCCACTTTTCTCTTGCCAATAAAAAACCCCCGGACCTGACGGTGCGGGGGTTCTCTTGCGATTCCGGCTTGTTTGCTAAGCCTTTCTTCGTCCAAGTGCAGCCCCGCACGGTGGGATAATAATCACCACCACGCTAATCACGACTAGGCTAATCACTTGGGCAAAGGCTTTCATAATGGGTTTGTTCACTGTGCTCATTCAGAACTAATGCTTACAGAGGTACCATAGTCGCGCGCGGCATGACAACACTTTTTTTGCGTTATTATTCGGCGCAATCTGGTCATACCTCACGCGAATCGCCCGGATTTCACACGTTGGCGCGCATGTCCGGATTTTTCACCGCGTCGGTGATCGCCTTGCCGCGCGTATCCTTGCCGAAGAACACCAACAGGGCGATCGCCACCGCCACCGAACCGGCGACGATCGCCATCGCCAGGCCATAGTTCTGACCATGATGTTCGGCGATGGTCGCCTGCAGCGTGGCGTTGACCGAGGCGATGAGGTTACCCAGCTGGTACACAAACCCCGGCAGCACCGCGCGCGTGTTGGCCGGCACCAATTCGGTCAGGTAGGTCGGTATCACGCCCCAAGCGCCCTGCACCATGAACTGCATCAGGAAAGCGCCGATCCCCAGCATCAGTGAGCCGCTGGAAAACGCCCACAGCGGGATCACCGGCAGCGCCAGCAACGCGGCGATGATGATCGCTTTTTTGCGGCCGATCTTTTCCGATAATGAACCGAAGAAGACGCCGCCGATAATTGACGCGATATTGTAGCTAATAGCGATAATACTGACGGTTTTTGGATCGAAACCGTGCTGAACTTTCAAAAATACCGGATACAGATCCTGTGTGCCGTGGGAGAAGAAATTGAACGCCGCCATCAACAGCACCAGATAGCAGCACAGCTTCCAGTGGCTCTTCAATACCGGCAGCAAGGCGGTGCTTTCTTTGCGTTCACGCGCCGCCAGCCACACCGGCGACTCCTGCACGCAATAATAAATAAACGGCAGCAGCAGGATCGGCGCCGCGCCGATAACGAACATTCCGCGCCAGCCGACCGTTTCGAACAGCAGGCCGTACACCACCGCCGCCAGCAGATAACCGAACGGATAGCCGGCCTGGAAAATGCCCGACATCAGGCCGCGTGAGCGGTCCGGTATGGTTTCCATCGCCAACGACGACGCCACGCCCCAGATGCCGCCCATCGCAACGCCGTACAACACCCGCAACAGCAAGAAGACCGTCAGCGAGGGCGCAGCGGCGGAGAGCAGCTCAAACACCGAGAAGAAGACAATATTCAACATCAGGATCGGCTTACGGCCATATTTTTCCGCCGCACGCCCGAAGATCAGCGCGCCGATCGGGCGCACCGCCAGCGTGAGCAGAATCGCCAGCGTGACCTGTTCCAGGCCGACGTGAAAGGATTGCGCGATGTCGCTAAGTAAGAATACCAACACGAAAAAATCGAAAGCGTCGAGCGTCCAGCTTGAAAAGCTGGCGATTGCCGCGTTGCGTTGCAGCGGGGTCCAACCAAACATAGTGTTATCCCTACCGTAGAGTACGAAGTCAGGAGGTTTAGCGGCTGCCGGGCAGAATGCGGCGGCGGTCGGGGTTTGTTAAAGAAGTGATTTTTCTTTTAATCAATTGTTAAATACACCCGTTAACCCTATGGTTGCAATGCGTATGGGCCGCTAATATGTTGCAGCCTTCAGCGAATTGTTAATGGGTATTGCCGCAGGTTGCGAGGCGGCTCGCACAATCTCATTTACTGAGATGAAAATCTGCGATTAGGCTGCGAAATTCATGGAAAAATCACCAATAATGTCGCGCAATGCCAGGATGAATCGCGCATCATGTCGCCCTCAGCAAGGAGAGCGACATGTCACTGGCGGTAATCTATAGCCGCGCCATCATCGGCGTTCAGGCCCCTTCCGTGACGGTGGAGGTGCATATCAGCAATGGCCTGCCCGGCCTGACGCTGGTCGGCCTGCCGGAAACCACGGTAAAAGAGGCGCGCGATCGGGTGCGCAGCGCCCTGATCAACAACGGTTTCACCTTTCCCGCCCGGCGCATCACCGTTAATTTGGCCCCCGCCGATCTGCCGAAAGAAGGCGGACGTTACGATCTGCCGATAGCGCTGGCGATCCTCGCCGCCTCCGAGCAATTACCCCTCGCACCGTTGGCGCGCTACGAGTTTCTTGGCGAGCTCGCGCTGTCCGGCTCACTGCGCGCGGTCAGGGGCGCGATCCCGGCGGCGCTGGCGGCGGCTGATGCCGGGCGGCAACTGATCCTCTCGACGGACAACGCCGCCGAAGTCGGCCTGATCGCGCAGTCACACTCCCATACCGCCCAGCACCTGTTGGAAGTCTGCGCTTTTCTGCTCGGCCAGGGCGAACTGCCGGTGGCGGCCACGCCTCCCGCTGCGGACACCGCCTGCGACAGCGCCGATCTGCGCGACATCATCGGCCAGGAGCAGGCCAAGCGGGCACTGGAGATCGCCGCCGCCGGCGGGCATAACCTATTGCTGATTGGGCCGCCCGGCACCGGTAAAACCATGCTGGCCAGCCGCCTAACGGGCCTACTGCCACCGCTCACGGAGCATGAGGCGCTGGAAAGCCTGGCGGTCGCCAGCTTGCAGCATCACATTCCCGCTGCCCTACCATGGCGCCAGAGGCCGTTTCGCGCACCGCACCACAGCGCCTCGATGGCGGCATTGGTCGGCGGCGGTTCACTGCCGCGACCGGGTGAGATCTCGATGGCACATAACGGCGTGCTGTTTCTGGATGAACTGCCGGAATTCGAGCGTAAGGTACTGGATGCGCTGCGTGAGCCGTTGGAATCCGGTGAGATCGTGATTTCACGCGCCAACGCCAAGGTCTGTTTCCCCGCCAGAGTACAACTAATCGCGGCAATGAACCCCAGCCCGACAGGGCATTATCAGGGGTTGCACAATCGCGCCTCACCGCAGCAGGTGTTGCGCTATCTGGCCCGGCTGTCAGGGCCTTTTCTCGACCGTTTCGATCTGTCTATCGAAGTCCCGCTGTTGCCGCCGGGTACACTCAGTCAGCGGAAAACGCATGGAGAAAGCAGCGAACAAGTGCGGAAAAGGGTGCAACAGGCACGCGCCAGGCAGCTCGAACGCGCCGGTAAAGTCAACGCGCTGTTGAGCAACCGCGAAGTGGAACGAGATTGCGTTCTGCAGGCGGCAGACGCCGAGTTTTTGGAAGCGACATTAAACGCGCTGGGGTTATCGGTTCGCGCCTGGCAGCGCATCTTGAAAGTGGCGCGCACGCTGGCGGATTTGGCGGGAGATGCTGAGCTCGACAGATGCCACCTCAGCGAAGCGCTGGGCTATCGCTGTATGGACCGGTTGCTGTTACAACTGCATCGTAGTCTGGAATGAAAATGGGGCCCGCAGGCCCCATCGTCTTTAGTCTTCGCTGTCGCTGTAATCTTCTACAGCGTCAGCCTGCGGTTTACCGCCGGACAGAGTATGGAATTTCTTCGGGCGACGTGTGCGCGCCAGATATTTAGCCCATACTTTTTCCTGCTCGGTAGCCGCTTCGCGCTCACCGCGGCACACTGCGACGAACAGCTGTTCTTCTTCAGTGGCTGGCTGGCGTTTGCCCGAGTCCAGCTCGTTAAACGCGTAGCCGAAGCGCTCTAGCAATTGCGCCTCTTTAATGGTGAAATCGCCGTGACGGGAGAACCCGCGAGGGTAATGTTTATTATCAAAAAAACGATTGGTCGTGGTGAAGCTATCCGCCATCTGACACGCTCCTAATTCTCTTATGGCCGTGCTGTTTATGGCGCGGAGTATTAGATAGGCTTGACAGCGTGTAAAACAAAACATTTAAATCTTAACGACAAATTTTTTTGGAGATAGGTGTGGATACCGAATTACTGAAAACCTTTTTGGAGGTCAGTAGAACGCGTCACTTTGGCAGAGCCGCAGAATCTTTGTACTTAACGCAATCCGCGGTCAGTTTCCGCATCCGTCAGTTAGAAAACCAGTTGGGCGCCAATTTATTTACCCGTCATCGCAATAATATCCGCCTGACGCCTGCCGGCGAGCGGCTTCTGCCCTATGCCGAGAGCCTGATGAACACCTGGCAGTTGGCGAAGAAGGAGGTCGTGCGTTCGCTGCAACACACCGAGTTGTCGATCGGCGCTACCGCTTCGCTGTGGGAGGCCTATCTGACCCCCTGGTTGCAAGCGCTCTATCAACAACGCGAGGCGCTGCAGCTAGAAGCCAGGGTGGCATTAAGGCACTCTTTGGTAAAACAACTGCATGAAAGGCAGCTCGATTTACTGATCACCACTGAACCGCCGAAGATGGATGAGTTGGCCAGCCAGCAGCTGAGCAATTTCTCATTACGCCTGTTCTCATCCGCTTATCGTGACAAACAGGCCCCAATGCCCTACATCAAGCTGGAATGGGGAGCCGACTTCCACCAACAGGAAAACCGCATGTTGGAAGGTGATAACGTACCGGTGCTTACCACCACCTCTGCCCACCTGACGCGTCAGCTGTTGGAAACCACGGGCGGATGCGCTTTCCTGCCCAGCCAGTGGGAAAAAGAGTATCCACAGCTGGTGGCCGCCGCCGAGATCCCGCCGATTATCCGCCCGCTGTATGCCGTCTGGTTGCAAAATAGCGATCAACAGCCTTTGATTCGGCAATTACTTAAAATACCTTTAAATACCGCAGCCTAAAGCGTTATGACGGCCTTAAACGCCGTCATCGTGGTAATGACTGTCTATCACGCAAAAACGCGCTCATCGCCTTCTGAGAGAAGATAATGCAAAACGATATAAGAATCAGGAGGCCGGCAGGGCAGAGTTCGGAGAAACATGAAGCAACCAGGATCGGGTAAACATCGGCACATAGCGCCCATGAGATCTGTTCCAAAACGGTAAAGAAGAGAAATAATAGGCAAAAAAAAACCCTTTGCTTTCGCAAAGGGTTCTTAATATGGCAGGGGCGGAGAGACTCGAACTCGCGACACCCGGTTTTGGAGACCGGTGCTCTACCAACTGAGCTACGCCCCTAAATCTCGCTTAACATTATGCCTGCTTTATCAGCAGGCATAATTAAATAAGTGGCGGAACGGACGGGGCTCGAACCCGCGACCCCCTGCGTGACAGGCAGGTATTCTAACCAACTGAACTACCGCTCCACCGATTCTTTTACGTCGCATCTCTCGATGCCGGCAAATTCGCGCTCTGCGATTTGCGCATTACCAGTCGTCACACTGATAACGTTTATTTGATGCCTGGCAGTGTCCTACTCTCGCATGGGGAGACCCCACACTACCATCGGCGCTACGGCGTTTCACTTCTGAGTTCGGCATGGGGTCAGGTGGGACCACCGCGCTATTGCCGCCAGGCAAATTCTGTTTCATTCCAACCGCTTCACTCTCGTGTCGCCATCAGAACCAATCTGTAAACAAGCTGAATATTGTCTCGGTCTCACCAAAACACCTTCGGTGTTGTAAGGTTAAGCCTCACGGATCATTAGTACTGGTTAGCTCAATGCATCGCTGCACTTACACACCCAGCCTATCAACGTCTTAGTCTTAAACGTTCCTTCAGGGACCTTAAAGGCCCAGGGAAGACTCATCTTGAGGCAAGTTTCGCGCTTAGATGCTTTCAGCGCTTATCTTTTCCGCACTTAGCTACCGGGCAATGCCATTGGCATGACAACCCGAACACCAGTGGTGCGTTCACTCCGGTCCTCTCGTACTAGGAGCAACCCCTCTCAATCTTCCAACGCCCACGGCAGATAGGGACCGAACTGTCTCACGACGTTCTAAACCCAGCTCGCGTACCACTTTAAATGGCGAACAGCCATACCCTTGGGACCTACTTCAGCCCCAGGATGTGATGAGCCGACATCGAGGTGCCAAACACCGCCGTCGATATGAACTCTTGGGCGGTATCAGCCTGTTATCCCCGGAGTACCTTTTATCCGTTGAGCGATGGCCCTTCCATTCAGAACCACCGGATCACTAAGACCTACTTTCGTACCTGCTCGAGCCGTCACTCTCGCAGTCAAGCTAGCTTATGCCTTTGCACTAACCTCACGATGTCCGACCGTGATTAGCTAACCTTCGTGCTCCTCCGTTACTCTTTGGGAGGAGACCGCCCCAGTCAAACTACCCACCAGACACTGTCCTCACCCCGGATCACGGGGCCGAGTTAGAACATCAAACATTAAAGGGTGGTATTTCAAGGATGGCTCCACGCAGACTGGCGTCCACGCTTCAAAGCCTCCCACCTATCCTACACATCAAGGCTCAATGTTCAGTGTCAAGCTATAGTAAAGGTTCACGGGGTCTTTCCGTCTTGCCGCGGGTACACTGCATCTTCACAGCGAGTTCAATTTCACTGAGTCTCGGGTGGAGACAGCCTGGCCATCATTACGCCATTCGTGCAGGTCGGAACTTACCCGACAAGGAATTTCGCTACCTTAGGACCGTTATAGTTACGGCCGCCGTTTACTGGGGCTTCGATCAAGAGCTTCGCCTTGCGGCTGACCCCATCAATTAACCTTCCAGCACCGGGCAGGCGTCACACCGTATACGTCCACTTTCGTGTTTGCACAGTGCTGTGTTTTTATTAAACAGTTGCAGCCAGCTGGTATCTTCGACTGGCTTCAGCTCCATCCGCAAGGGACTTCACCTACATGCCAGCGTGCCTTCTCCCGAAGTTACGGCACCATTTTGCCTAGTTCCTTCACCCGAGTTCTCTCAAGCGCCTTGGTATTCTCTACCTGACCACCTGTGTCGGTTTGGGGTACGATTTAATGTTACCTGATGCTTAGAGGCTTTTCCTGGAAGCAGGGCATCAACTACTTCTGCACCGTAGTGCATCGTCATCACGCCTCAGGGTTAGTATGCAACCGGATTTACCAGGTCACACCCCCTACACGCTTAAACCGGGACAACCGTCGCCCGGCTAGCCTAGCCTTCTCCGTCCCCCCTTCGCAGTAACACCAAGTACAGGAATATTAACCTGTTTCCCATCGACTACGCTTTTCAGCCTCGCCTTAGGGGTCGACTCACCCTGCCCCGATTAACGTTGGACAGGAACCCTTGGTCTTCCGGCGAGCGGGCTTTTCACCCGCTTTATCGTTACTTATGTCAGCATTCGCACTTCTGATACCTCCAGCAACCCTCACAGGCCACCTTCAACGGCTTACAGAACGCTCCCCTACCCAACAACGCCTAAGCGTCGCTGCCGCAGCTTCGGTGCATGGTTTAGCCCCGTTACATCTTCCGCGCAGGCCGACTCGACCAGTGAGCTATTACGCTTTCTTTAAATGATGGCTGCTTCTAAGCCAACATCCTGGCTGTCTATGCCTTCCCACATCGTTTCCCACTTAACCATGACTTTGGGACCTTAGCTGGCGGTCTGGGTTGTTTCCCTCTTCACGACGGACGTTAGCACCCGCCGTGTGTCTCCCGTGATAACATTCTTCGGTATTCGGAGTTTGCATCGGTTTGGTAAGCCGGGATGGCCCCCTAGCCGAAACAGTGCTCTACCCCCGAAGATGAGTTCACGAGGCGCTACCTAAATAGCTTTCGGGGAGAACCAGCTATCTCCCGGTTTGATTGGCCTTTCACCCCCAGCCACAAGTCATCCGCTAATTTTTCAACATTAGTCGGTTCGGTCCTCCAGTTAGTGTTACCCAACCTTCAACCTGCCCATGGCTAGATCACCGGGTTTCGGGTCTATACCTTGCAACTATTCGCCCAGTTAAGACTCGGTTTCCCTACGGCTCCCCTATACGGTTAACCTTGCTACAAAATATAAGTCGCTGACCCATTATACAAAAGGTACGCAGTCACACCACGAAGGTGCTCCCACTGCTTGTACGTACACGGTTTCAGGTTCTATTTCACTCCCCTCGCCGGGGTTCTTTTCGCCTTTCCCTCACGGTACTGGTTCACTATCGGTCAGTCAGGAGTATTTAGCCTTGGAGGATGGTCCCCCCATATTCAGACAGGATGTCACGTGTCCCGCCCTACTCATCGAACTCACGACCTGTGCATTTTAGTGTACGGGGCTATCACCCTTTGCTGCGCGACTTTCCAGACGCTTCCACTAACACACAAGCCGATTCAGGTTCTGGGCTCCTCCCCGTTCGCTCGCCGCTACTGGGGGAATCTCGGTTGATTTCTTTTCCTCGGGGTACTTAGATGTTTCAGTTCCCCCGGTTCGCCTCATGCCACTATGTATTCATGACATGATAGTGTGTCGAAACACACTGGGTTTCCCCATTCGGGTATCGCCGGTTGTAACGGTTCATATCACCTTACCGACGCTTTTCGCAGATTAGCACGCCCTTCATCGCCTCTGACTGCCTAGGCATCCACCGTGTACGCTTAGTCACTTAACCTCACAACCCGAAGATGTTTCCATCGTTCGTGCTGCAAACATTTGAGAGACTCTATGACAGGTTACTCTTTATCCCAATACATCTACGGAGGGATAAATTTCAGCCGTCATGTTTCAATTTTCAGCTTGTTCCAGATTGTTAAAGAGCAATATCTTAAACATGACTCGCAAGTCATCTTTAAGATTTTTTCGGTTATCGCTAACCGGTGATAATGTCTTTCACTCATTATCGGAATGGCGTCCCCAAGGGGATTCGAACCCCTGTTACAGCCGTGAAAGGGCAGTGTCCTAGGCCTCTAGACGATGGGGACCCGAAATTGGCTTATCGAATCACCGATTCGATAATTTCGGGTAAAGGTGAGATTTTTCGTGAAAAATCGAGCGCCATTGTCGTTTGTCACTGCACTGGACAGTCACAAATCTCCTGGCACTTACCTATACCACAAGGTTTTGTTTGCTCATTACTTTTTCATCAGACAATCTGTGTGAGCACGCCACTCGAATCAATATCTTTAGGTAAGGAGGTGATCCAACCGCAGGTTCCCCTACGGTTACCTTGTTACGACTTCACCCCAGTCATGAATCACAAAGTGGTAAGCGCCCTCCCGAAGGTTAAGCTACCTACTTCTTTTGCAACCCACTCCCATGGTGTGACGGGCGGTGTGTACAAGGCCCGGGAACGTATTCACCGTAGCATTCTGATCTACGATTACTAGCGATTCCGACTTCATGGAGTCGAGTTGCAGACTCCAATCCGGACTACGACATACTTTATGAGGTCCGCTTGCTCTCGCGAGGTCGCTTCTCTTTGTATATGCCATTGTAGCACGTGTGTAGCCCTACTCGTAAGGGCCATGATGACTTGACGTCATCCCCACCTTCCTCCAGTTTATCACTGGCAGTCTCCTTTGAGTTCCCGGCCGAACCGCTGGCAACAAAGGATAAGGGTTGCGCTCGTTGCGGGACTTAACCCAACATTTCACAACACGAGCTGACGACAGCCATGCAGCACCTGTCTCAGAGTTCCCGAAGGCACCAATCCATCTCTGGAAAGTTCTCTGGATGTCAAGAGTAGGTAAGGTTCTTCGCGTTGCATCGAATTAAACCACATGCTCCACCGCTTGTGCGGGCCCCCGTCAATTCATTTGAGTTTTAACCTTGCGGCCGTACTCCCCAGGCGGTCGATTTAACGCGTTAGCTCCGGAAGCCACGCCTCAAGGGCACAACCTCCAAATCGACATCGTTTACAGCGTGGACTACCAGGGTATCTAATCCTGTTTGCTCCCCACGCTTTCGCACCTGAGCGTCAGTCTTCGTCCAGGGGGCCGCCTTCGCCACCGGTATTCCTCCAGATCTCTACGCATTTCACCGCTACACCTGGAATTCTACCCCCCTCTACGAGACTCTAGCTTGCCAGTTTCAAATGCAGTTCCCAGGTTGAGCCCGGGGATTTCACATCTGACTTAACAAACCGCCTGCGTGCGCTTTACGCCCAGTAATTCCGATTAACGCTTGCACCCTCCGTATTACCGCGGCTGCTGGCACGGAGTTAGCCGGTGCTTCTTCTGCGAGTAACGTCAATTGATGAGCGTATTAAGCTCACCACCTTCCTCCTCGCTGAAAGTGCTTTACAACCCGAAGGCCTTCTTCACACACGCGGCATGGCTGCATCAGGCTTGCGCCCATTGTGCAATATTCCCCACTGCTGCCTCCCGTAGGAGTCTGGACCGTGTCTCAGTTCCAGTGTGGCTGGTCATCCTCTCAGACCAGCTAGGGATCGTCGCCTAGGTGAGCCATTACCCCACCTACTAGCTAATCCCATCTGGGCACATCTGATGGCAAGAGGCCCGAAGGTCCCCCTCTTTGGTCTTGCGACGTTATGCGGTATTAGCTACCGTTTCCAGTAGTTATCCCCCTCCATCAGGCAGTTTCCCAGACATTACTCACCCGTCCGCCGCTCGTCACCCAGGGAGCAAGCTCCCCTGTGCTACCGCTCGACTTGCATGTGTTAAGCCTGCCGCCAGCGTTCAATCTGAGCCATGATCAAACTCTTCAATTAAAAGCTTGATTTGCTTCCACTCGAGAAGCGATGCTCAAAGATTTACTGCATGAATTTTACTTCAGTTAGTCACTCTTCAAGACTTGATATTTTTTTGCATCCGAAGATGCTGGATATCGTCTTGTGGAGTGCCCACACAGATTGTCTGATAAATTGTTAAAGAGCAGTGCCGAGAAACTCATCGGCGCGGGCTGCGTATATTACGCTTTTCGCCCTGAGAGTCAAGCGTTTATTTCGCTTTCTTCTCGCTGACCCGGCGGCTTGTCAGTCGTTGTTCCCGGTCAGTGGAGGCGCATTATAGGGAGTTCTCGGCGGGCCGCAACCCCTATTTTCAATATTTTTTCCGACCGTTGAATGTTTGACCAAAACACCGTTAAAGTGGCAGTTTTTTCAACGATTTAAAGCCGTAGCCCTGCAAAACGGGTAATAAAGCGTCAGTGTCTTCATTTAACGCCATGCAATACGCCAGATTCTCTTCCTGGCTTGAGACCAGATTTTCCTGCGTCGAGATGAGCCAGGCGGTACGACGGGCAATCGCTGCGCCGGAATCCACCAGCCGGGTGCCTTCCGGCAACACCTGCATCAGCTCTTCAGCTAATAGAGGGAAATGGGTACAGCCCAGCACGACGGTATCCGGCGGCTCGCGCATGCTCAGCCACGGATGCAGGATCTTCTTCAGCACCGGCAACGGCACGGCTTCGCCGTGCAGCTTGGCCTCCGCCAGCTCCACCAGCTCTGAAGAGCCCAGCAGTTCAATCTTGCAGTCGGTAGCAAAACGGGAAATCAGTTCGTGGGTGTAGCTGCGCTGTACGGTGCCGCGGGTCGCCAACAGGCCGACAATGCCGTTGACGGTAAGACGGGCGGCAGGCTTGATGGCGGGCACCACGCCCACGACCGGGAAACTGAAACGCTCGCGCAGGGCCGGCAAGGAAACGGTGCTGGCGGTGTTGCAGGCAATGACGACAATCGCCAGAGGATGCCGCTGCTGCACCGCGCCGACAATCTCCAGTACGCGCTCAACGATAAACTCTTCGGACTTCTCGCCGTAGGGGAACGCCACGTTGTCGAAAGCGTATATATAGTGGAGATCCGGCAGCAACTGCCGAATCTCCTGATATACCGACAGCCCGCCGACGCCGGAATCGAAAACCAGCACCGTCGGGCGAGGTGTGGCGGTACTGTTAGAAGGTATAGCTTCCAGTGAGGTAATATTCTCTTCCTGGAGTAGCGTAGCCATAGGCCGTCTCATAATCTTTATCAAACAGGTTGGCAATTCTACCACGAACTGTCAGATGAGATGTGACCGGATACGAAACTGCGAGATCCCACAGGCTCACGCCGCCAAGTTTAACCGTACGCGTAGTGTAGCCGCTGTAATCACCGTCGTAGCGCTCTCCCAGATACTGGTAGGTTACCGCCCAGTCAAAGTCATACAACTGCCAGTCCAGCTCATATTTCACCTGCTGTTTGGCACGGCGCAGCAGCACTTCGTTGGTCTTGGCGTTGCGAGGATCGACATAGTCATAGCCAATCTGGTGCGTCAACGGGCCGGTATCAAAAGACGCCGTCGCTTCAATACCTTTAATCCTTGCCTGATTAACATTGTAATAGGCAGAACCTGAACCGCTTGATGCATAGCTGATCAGATTATCTATATCATTGCGATAACCGGTGACGCGCCAGGTAACCGGGCCGGTCAGCCCCTCAAATCCCCCTTCCCACTGTTTGCTTTCTTCCGGTTTCAAATCTGGGTTGCCGCCAAAGCTGCCGTACTGTTGCCCCAAATTCGGCGCTTTAAACGCAGTACCATAAGACGCGATGGCACGATAGCCCTCAACAAACTCCCAAGCCACGCTGGTTTGCCAAGTACCATGCCAACCAAACTGCGAGTTATCGTCACCGCGCACCGCACCTTCCAAAGTAAAGGCATCCACTTGTTGCTGCGCCGTCAGATAAAGCCCGGTATTACGTTGGCTCTTGCTATCAGTGATGTAAGCCGTACCCGGCTCGATTTTTTGATTCTGCCAATCGACACCCGTACTGATATGGCCTTGAGCAACCTGGAACGTATTGCCCCACTGCACATTGTATTGCGTGGAATCATCCAGGGTTGCAGATGCAGAATAAGGGCCGTATTTGGGATCATAGTTATAGTCTTTGGTATGGCTATAGCTCGCGATCAACTGCGCAGCATAGATGCCGTCCTGATAGCGCAGACCGCTATCCCAACTTTGGCTATAGAGTTGGCGAGTGTCGGGCAACGCATCCAAATGTGCCGGATCCGCATAACTGTAATTACCGTCATAAGCCGTGCGATTGTCATAACCATAGCCACGAACAAAGCCGCTGAACGCCTCATTGAACTTGTGCTCAATGCCGCCATACAGAGATTTGCTCATGAAACCGTCGCGGTCAGGCTGCGCCGGATTGCCGAAGCTGTCCGGCAAATTAGCCACTACATTATATCCTTTGGTATAGGTGTAATTCCCTGCCACCGTCGCCACGGTGCTGTCGCCAAGCTGTTGCTGGGTCGACGCGTCATAGGACTGATAGCCGTTGGAACCGACGCCTGCGGAGAGCGTAGTGCCGTTCTTTTCGCGGGTGGTGATGATGTTGACCACGCCGCCGATGGCGTCGGAGCCGTACACCGCCGAACGCGGGCCGCGAATGTATTCGACTTTCTGCACCAGCGAAATCGGGATTTGGCTGAGATCGGAAGAGCCGCTGACGCCCGCCTGATTAAGACGAATGCCGTCAATTAGCACCAGCACATGGCTGGAGTTGGTGCCGCGAATAAACAGCGAACTTTGTTGCCCCAGGCCGCCATTCTGCGAAATATCCACGCCCGGCAGGCGGCGCATCACGTCGGTCAGGCTCTTGGCCTGCCAGCGATCGATATCGTTGCGGGTGACGATGGAAGTCGGCGCCAGCACGGAAGAAACCGGCTGCGGGAAGCGGTTGGCGGTCACCACCAGGTTATCGCCATTCGTGGCTGCCGTGTTGTCTTGCGCCCATCCAGAAAAAGCCGTGACGGAGGAGACCACCGCCAGCAGCGTATTTTTTGTAATTGTCATGAGAAAAGCATCCAAACTTAATTGGCGGATGCCGCAGGATCATGGCCGGTAGTTCGCGACGACCACGGACATTGCGACGTAACACCGGCAGGTCTTCGGGCTTGGGATTTGCGGGCCGCGGGGCGCGACCGGCAACGGGCGATGACTTCCCATCCTGCAGTGGACAGTGTCTGCGTCGAAACGCTATCGCCGTGACTTCCCCTTACCGCTGCGCGTCAGCTCCGGATTCACACCGGATTCCCTTTTCACTCGCTGCTTGAGGCCGGACGGCAATGCTACGATCAATGAAAATAGATGTCTAGACTGCTACTAATGTTACAAATAATAAACGCGACAAAACTGGACTTCACGGGCTGATTCCCTACAATCCCCGCTGATCAAATTTGCCTGACGAGAAGACACACATGACGCCCGAGAATTTGCCTATTGAACGTTACGATGACCAACTGGCGGAGAAAGTCGCCCGCCTGAAGACGTTGATGTCACCGTTCGCGGCGCCCGAGCCGGAAGTGTTCCGCTCGCCAGTCGACCACTACCGCATGCGCGCCGAATTCCGCATCTGGCACGACGCGGACGACATGTACCACATCATGTTCGATCAGCAGACCAAGCAGCGTATTCGCGTCGATCGGTTCCCTGCCGCCAGCGAACTGATCAACCGCCTGATGAGCGCCCTGATCGCCGCACTGAAACCGGAGCCGATCCTGCGTCACAAGCTGTTCCAGATCGATTATCTGTCGACGCAAAGCGGCAAAATCATCGCCTCGCTGCTGTACCACCGCAAGCTGGATGACGTTTGGCAACGGCGCGCCGAGCAGCTGCGCGACGAACTGCGCGCTCAGGGTTTCGATCTGCAACTGATCGGCCGGGCGTCGAAGACCAAAATCATGCTCGACCAGGATTATGTTGACGAAGTGCTGCCGGTCGCCGGCCGCGACATGATCTACCGCCAGGTGGAGAACAGCTTTACTCAGCCCAACGCGGCCATGAACGTGCAGATGCTGGAATGGGCGCTGGCGGTGACCGCCGGTTCCAAAGGCGATTTGCTGGAGCTGTATTGCGGCAACGGCAACTTCTCGCTGGCGCTGGCGCGCAATTTCGAGCGCGTGCTGGCGACCGAGATCGCCAAACCGTCGGTGGCGGCGGCGCAATACAACATCGCTGCCAACCATATCGACAATGTGCAGATCATCCGCATGGCGGCAGAAGACTTCACTCAGGCAATGAACGGCGTGCGCGAATTCAACCGATTGAAAGGCATCGATCTGAGCGGCTACAACTGCGAGACGATTTTCGTCGATCCGCCGCGCAGTGGGCTGGACGCTGAAACGGTGAAGATGGTGCAGGCTTACCCGCGCATTCTGTATATCTCATGCAACCCGGAAACGCTGTGCGCCAATCTGGAAACGCTGCAGACCACGCACCGGGTCAGCCGCCTGGCGCTGTTCGATCAGTTCCCGTATACCCATCACATGGAATGCGGCGTGCTGCTGGAAAAGCACCGCTGATACGACAGGGGCGCCATCATGGCGCCCCGTTTCATTACGACTCTTGAGTCGGCGCATCCGGCGCCTTGCGCGCCTTCAGCTTGACCCCGATCCACAGCACCAGCGCCACGCAGATTACCGACGGCAGGAAGTTGGAACCGATCTGCGGGTATTCGGCGCGCACGATGGCGCTGTACATCAGCAGCCCCAGCAGGAAGCAGGCCGCCGCCAGCTTCGGCATGCCGTCCGGCATAGCGCGGTTCAGGTAACGCTGATGCAGGCAGTACACCGCCAGCACCAATGCGATCAGCGGGAAGATCGAAAACGGCACCACCGAGCTGAACAGCGCGGCAAAGGAACCGTTGATCGAAAGGCCGGCAATCAACGCCAGCAGTAAGGTGCCATTTTCACGGCCTGGTTTTTCCATCACTTTTTACCTTTTTTATACGTGGGACACAGAAGCTTTTTCTTGTTCGCGGCGATACCAGTAATACGCCCCTTTGGAGATCATCCGCAGCTGCAGCACCAGCCGTTCTTCCAGCTGCTGCCGCTGCTCGACGTCGATATCCAGCGCTTCCGCGCCGGCGCTGAACACGATGGTGACCATCGCCTCCGCCTGCGCTTCGGTAAAGCTGCGCGGCATGTGGTTTTCCAACTCGAGGTAGTCCGCCAATTCGGCGATGAAATGCTGGATCTCGCGCGCCACCGCCGCACGGAATGCCGCCGACGTACCGGAACGCTCGCGCAACAGCAGACGGAAGGCATTCGGGTTGTTGCCGATAAATTCCATAAAGGTGGACACCGAGGTGCGGATCACGCTGCCACCCTTGGCGATGCGTTGGCGCGCCTGGCGCATCAACTGACGCAGCATCAGGCCGCTTTCGTCCACCATGGTCAGCCCCAGCTCATCCACATCGCGGAAATGGCGGTAAAACGACGTGGGCGCGATGCCCGCCTCGCGTGAAACTTCCCGCAGGCTCAGGCTGGCGAAGCTGCGTTCGGCGCTCAGCTGGCTGAATGCGGCTTCGATCAGGGAACGACGAGTCCGTTCTTTTTGTTGTGCTCTGACGCCCATATGCATATCCGGATAGGTTCCATTCTCTCAGTCTAACGCCCTAGACTCGGCAATATAGCAAATTTTATTGCAACAGCATTTATACTAACGCGCTCTATCACACTTCCGCCCTGAGCCGATTGTGCTTTGCCTCAAAAAGCCTAATGGTGATTGGGTGAGCAGCGCTATGATGTTAAGATACCGTTGTAATCTTGTATAAAAAAACAGGTCTCTCCTACATGCAACAGCACTATCAATTTGATGCCATTGTGATTGGCTCGGGCCCTGGTGGTGAAGGTGCCGCCATGGGGCTGGTGAAACAGGGCGCCCGCGTGGCCGTTATCGAACGGTACAACAACGTAGGCGGCGGATGTACCCACTGGGGCACCATCCCTTCCAAAGCCCTCCGCCACGCCGTCAGCCGCATTATCGAATTCAACCAGAACCCGCTTTACAACAACTCGCGCACGCTCAGCGCGACCTTCCCTGACATTTTACGCCATGCCGATAACGTCATCAGCCAGCAGACCCGCATGCGCCAAGGCTTCTATGAGCGGAACCAGTGCAAACTGTTCGCCGGCGACGCGCGCTTCATCGACGCCAACACCGTTAGCGTCAGCTATATGGACGGCACCCAGGACACCATCCGCGCCGACCACATCGTGATCGCCTGCGGCTCGCGCCCTTACCATCCGGCCAGCGTCGATTTCAATCACCCGCGCATCTACGACAGCGACTCCATTCTCGAGCTGAGTCATGAACCGCGCCACGTGATCATTTACGGCGCCGGGGTGATCGGCTGCGAGTATGCGTCTATCTTCCGCGGCCTGAACGTCAAGGTGGATCTGATCAACACCCGCGATCGCCTGCTGGCGTTCCTCGATCAGGAGATGTCGGATTCGCTCTCTTACCACTTCTGGAACAACGGCGTGGTGATCCGCCACAACGAGGAGTTCGAGAAGATTGAAGGCACCGAAGACGGCGTGATCGTGCACCTGAAGTCCGGCAAGAAGGTGAAAGCGGACTGCCTGCTGTACGCCAACGGCCGTACCGGCAACACCGACTCGCTGGGCTTGGAAAACGTCGGCCTGGAATCGGACAGCCGCGGGCTGCTGAAGGTGAACAGCATGTACCAAACCGCGCTGTCGCACATCTACGCGGTCGGTGACGTGATCGGCTATCCGAGCCTGGCTTCCGCCGCCTACGATCAGGGCCGCATCGCCGCGCAGGCGATCGCTTCCGGCGAAGCCAGCGGTCACTTAATCGAAGATATCCCGACCGGCATCTACACCATTCCGGAAATCAGCTCCGTCGGCAAAACCGAACAGGAACTGACGGCGATGAAGGTGCCGTATGAAGTGGGCCGCGCCCAGTTCAAACATCTGGCGCGTGCGCAGATCGCCGGGATGAACGTCGGCAGCCTGAAGATCCTGTTCCATCGCGACACCCTGCAGATCCTCGGGATCCACTGCTTCGGCGAGCGTGCGGCGGAGATCATCCACATCGGCCAGGCGATCATGGAACAGAAAGGTGAAGGCAATACTATCGAGTATTTCGTTAATACGACCTTCAACTATCCGACCATGGCCGAAGCCTACCGGGTGGCGGCGCTTAACGGCTTAAACCGCCTGTTTTAACGCGTTGTCGATGTAACCCTGCATGTGCTCGCGGATCGCTTCGGCCAACTGTTCATAACGGCTGCGCAGTGGGGAACCGGGGCGATACACCAACGCGATGGTGCGCTTCGGCTCCGGCTTGTAGCAATCCAGATAGCAGACGCCGTCGCGTTCGCGCTGCGGCGGCACCGCCAGTGACGGCAGCAGGGTAATGCCGCTGCCGGCCGCGACCATATTGCGCAGCGTTTCCAGACTGGTGGCGCGGAAGTGAGTATCTTCGTCCGCGCCCGCCTGGAAGCAGAAGCCCATCGCCTGATCGCGCAGACAGTGGCCATCCTCCAGCATCAGCAGCTTCTCTCCCGCCAAATCCGGCATCGCCACGCGCTCGCGCTGCGCCCACGGGTGATCGGAATACACCGCCAGCTTCATCGGTTCATCGAACAGAGGCACTTCGATAAACGCCTCGGTTTCCTTCACCAAGGCCAGAATGGCGCAGTCCAATTTGCCGCTGTCGAGTTGCGCCAGCAGTTGCTGGGTTTGCGCTTCGTGCAGGTACATTTCCAGTTTCGGGAAGGTTTTGTGCAGCGTCGGGATGATCTGCGGCAGCAGATAAGGCCCCACGGTCGGGATCAGGCCGATGTGCAGCGGCCCGGACATGGCTTCGCCCTGCTGGCTGGCCATCTCCTTCAATACTTTCACTTCGCGCAGCACGGTACGCGCCTGCTCCACCAGCAGCAGACCCGCCTGGGTGAACAGCACCTTGCGGCTGGTGCGCTCGAGCAGCATGACGCCCAACTCGTCTTCCAGCTTGCGGATCTGCCCGCTCAGCGTGGGCTGGCTCACATGGCATGAATCGGCCGCACGGCGGAAGTGCCGGTGCTCGGCCAAGGCGACCAGATACTCTAAATCACGAATATTCATTGTTTCCCTCCATTCCATGATAGCTCATGGCGATAGATAAGATAGCAATGAGCGATTAGATCTATCAAGCCCAAGCGACAATAATGTGTCCCAACGAAGCGATATCGCGCTAAATGCTAAAAATTACTTTTCCTAATTAAGGGGTTAATCAATGTTTACCAGTCAAGAAGGCAAGAAAGTTCCTCAGGTTACTTTCCACACCCGTCAGGGCGACCAATGGATTGATGTGACCACTGATGACCTGTTCAAAAACAAAACCGTTATCGTGTTCTCGTTGCCGGGCGCGTTTACGCCAACCTGTTCTTCGAGCCATCTGCCGCGCTACAACGAGCTGTCCAGCGTATTCAAGCAGCACGGCGTCGACGGCATTCTGTGCGTCTCGGTGAACGACACCTTCGTGATGAACGCCTGGAAGGCCGATCAGCATGCGGAAAACATCACCTTCGTGCCGGACGGCAACGGTGAATTCACCAAAGGCATGAACATGCTGGTCGAGAAAGCGGATCTGGGCTTTGGCCCACGTTCATGGCGCTACTCGATGCTGGTGCGCGACGGCGTGGTCGAGAAAATGTTCGTCGAGCCGAACAAGCCGGGCGACCCGTTTGAAGTGTCCGACGCCGACACCATGCTGAAATACCTGGCGCCGGAATTCAAAGTGCAGGAATCGGTCTCCCTGTTCACCAAGCCGGGCTGCCCATTCTGCGCCAAAGCCAAGCAGATGCTGCAAGAGCGCGGCATTCAGTATGAAGAGATCGTACTGGGCAAAGACGCCACCACCGTCAGCCTGCGCGCCGTCAGCGGCCGCGCCACGGTACCGCAAGTGTTCATCGGCGGCCGTCACATCGGTGGCAGCGACGATCTGGAAACTTTCCTGTCAGCTTAATAAGTAATAACAAAGCCAACGTGAACTTTGGCGGGCTACGGCCCGCCCTTTTTTTACCTTTCAGGAGCGGATATGAAACTGTTGAACGTTGATGTCGCGGTCATCGGCGGCGGCACCGCAGGGCTCGGCGCCTATCGCGCGGCCAAACTGTCTACCCCCAGCGTGGTGATGATCGAAGGCGGGCCTTACGGCACCACCTGCGCGCGCGTTGGCTGTATGCCATCCAAGTTGCTGATCGCCGCTGCCGAAGCGGTGCATCAAATCGAACGCGCGCCGGGCTTTGGCGTGCACCCAACCGGTAAAACCCGCATCGACGGGCGCGAAGTGATGGCGCGCGTCAAGCGCGAATGCGATCGCTTCGTCGGCTTCGTGCTGGAAGGCGTGGACGAGATCCCGGCCGGCGACAAAATTCAGGGCTATGCCCGGTTTATCGACGACAACACGCTGCAGGTCGATGAGCATACACGTATCGTGGCGCAGCGCATCGTAATCGCCACCGGTTCCCGCCCCAGTTGGCCGACGCAGTGGAACGAACTGGGCGATCGTCTGATCGTCAACGACGATCTGTTCAACTGGGATGATTTGCCACAGTCAGTAGCGGTATTCGGCCCTGGCGTCATCGGGCTGGAGCTGGGGCAAGCGCTGCACCGCCTCGGCGTCGACACCAAGGTCTTCGGCATCGGCGGCGCGGTTGGGCCGCTGACCGACAGCGCCGTGCGCGATTACGCCGCCAAAGCGCTGGGGGAAGAGTTCTTCCTCGACGCCGACGTGAAGGTAGAGATGATGCAGCGCGAAGGCGACAAGGTGTTTATCCGCTATCAGGATTTGCAGGGCCAACCGCAGGAGATCCTGGTGGACTACGTGCTGGCCGCCACCGGCCGCCGCCCCAACGTCGATCGGCTGGGTCTCGACAACACCGGCCTGCAGCTCGACGCCCGAGGCGTGCCGCTGGCCGACCGCCTGACGATGCAAACCAGCGTGCCGCATATTTTCATCGCCGGCGACGCCAGCAACCAGCTGCCGCTGCTGCATGAGGCCAGCGATCAGGCGCGCATCGCCGGCGCCAACGCCGGCAGCTTCCCAGAGATCAATCCGGGCCTGCGCCGCAGCGCGATTTCGGTGGTGTTCTCCGATCCGCAGATCGCCATGGTCGGCTCAACCTTCCGCGAGCTGAGCGAGAAGTTCAGCGCCTGCGGCTGCTTTGAAGTGGGCAACGTCTCGTTTGAGAATCAGGGCCGCTCGCGGGTGATGCTGCGCAACAAGGGCATTCTGCACGTCTACGGCGAGCAAGGCACTGGCCGTTTCCTCGGCGCGGAAATGATCGGCCCAGACGCCGAGCACATCGCACACCTGCTGGCCTGGGCGCACCAGCAGCAGATGACCGTCGATCAGATGCTGGACATGCCGTTCTATCATCCGGTGATCGAAGAAGGCTTGCGCACCGCGCTGCGCGATCTGCAGGCGAAGCTCAAACTCGGCGCGACCGAAATCGAGCGCTGCCAGCGCTGTCCGGGCGAATAACCTCTCATTCTCCGTTCAACCCCACCGGGCCTTCAGGCCCGGTTTTTTTGCGCGGCACTTTCCACATTTTCCTCCCTCCTCTTGCCTCACGGCCCTTCTGCGCTCATTTTTTATGCTTCGACATTGAAATGATACCAATAATGATACTAAAATGGAGGCAGCATGAACGAGATCAGGGATGATATCACTGATTTGCAACAGCGGCAGAACAGCATCAAATTCGCCGAGTTAGCGAAAATCTGCGTGCGATGGTTTGGGCCGCCGCGCATAAACGGTAGCAGCCATCACGTTTATCGCATGCCCTGGTCAGGCGATCCGCGCATCAATATCCAACGCGGCAACAACGGCGCAGCCAAGGCATATCAGGTTAAGCAGGTCATCGCCGCACTGGCCAGAATGGAGGAAGAACATGGAAAAGCATGAACACTATACCTATCGCATCACCTGGTCAGCGGAAGATCGCGAATATGTCGGGCTGTGCGCCGAATTCCCCTCGCTGTCCTGGCTGGCCGCCACGCGTACCGGCGCACTCGAGGGTATCGAAAAAGTGGTGAGCGAAACGATCGCCGATATGCTGGCGCAAGGCGAAACGCCGCCGCAGGCGCTGGCGGAAAAGAACTTCAGCGGAAAACTGGTGTTGCGCATGACGCCGGAACAGCATCGGCGGCTGGCGATCGGCGCGATGGAGGAAGGCGTGAGCCTGAACCGTTATCTGTGCGCACGGCTGGCGGGGTAGCGGTTTAAGGGCGGCGCCGGGCCGCCCTTGACGTCGTCAGGCCAAACGCTGTTTCGCTGCGGCGATTGCCGCGGCCACCTGCTGCGGTGCGACGCCGCCTTTGGCCGCACGCTTGTCCAGGCAGGATTGCAACGCCAGGATCGGATAAACGTCGTCACCGATCGTCGCGCTAAACTGCTGCAAGTCCGCCAGCGGCAGCGCTTCCAGCGGTTTACCCTGGCGAATCGCCTCTACCACCGCCTCGCCGACGATATGGTGCGCTTCGCGGAACGGCACGCCCTTGGCGACCAGGTAATCCGCCAGCTCGGTGGCATTGGCATAGCCCTGCTCAGCCGCTTCCTGGCAGCGCGGGCGTTTCACCTGAATGCCGTCCAGCACCAGCGCCGCCATCTGCAGGCAGTCCATCCAGGTATCGAGCGCGTCGAACAGCCCTTCTTTGTCTTCCTGCATGTCTTTGTTGTACGCCAGCGGCAGGCCTTTCAGCGTCATCATCATGCCGGTCAGTGCGCCTTGTACGCGCCCGCATTTGCCGCGGATCAGCTCCAGCGCGTCCGGGTTTTTCTTCTGCGGCATCAGCGAAGAGCCGGAGGTCACGCGGTCGGACAGCTCGACAAACGCCGCTTCGCCGCTGTTGAAGAAGATCAGATCTTCGGCGAAGCGCGACAGGTGCACCATGCTGATGGCGGCATTGGACAGCAGCTCCAGCACGTGATCGCGATCGGATACGCTGTCCAGGCTGTTGCGGGTCGCCGAGGCGAAGCCCAGCCAGCCGGCCAGCTGCTCGCGATCGATAGGATAAGCGGTGCCGGCCAGCGCGCCGCTGCCCAGCGGGCTGACGTCCAGCCGTTTCAGGGTATCCTGCAGACGGCTCTCATCGCGCGCCAGCATCTCGACATAGGCCAGGCACCAGTGCGCGAAAGTCACCGGCTGCGCGCGTTGCAGGTGGGTATACCCCGGCATCACCGCATCCTGGTTGGCTTCGGCGGTTTCCACCAGTGCCTGCTGCAGCTGGACGATTGCCTGATGCAGATCGCCGATCTGCTGTTTGCACCACAGCTTCAGATCGGTCGCGACCTGATCGTTGCGGCTGCGGCCGGTGTGCAGCTTCTTGCCCAAATCGCCGACTTTCTCGATCAGTTGCTGCTCTACCCAGCTGTGGATGTCTTCCGCATCGCTTTGGACGATCGCCAAAGGATCGGCCTGAACTTCCGCCAGTAGCGCATCCAGCGCCTGTTCCAGCTGCTGTTGCTCCGTTGCCGTCAACACGTTAACGGTCACCAGCGCCTTAGACCAGGCCACCGAGCCCTCGATATCCTGCTCCGCCAGGCGATAATCGAACCGCAGCGAATCGTTAAGTTGCTTGAACCGCTGATCCGCCGCCTGAGTGAACCGTCCGCCCCAAAGTGCCATATCTTACTCCTGTCCCCGTCATACTTCGAGCCGCAGGTGTGTTGGCTGCGAGCGCTCACCCGAATCACTTACCGATGTAAGCTCATCGGGACTCTCGCCCTTGCCGCCTTCCTGCAACTCGAATTATTTAGGGTATGAATTTTATACGAAAAGGCGCAGCATGCTGCGCCCTTGCAGAGTCACGCCAATCGATTATTTATTCTTTTTCTCGTTCAACGCGCGGATGCGTGAAGACAGAGAGAACAGACGGATAAAGCCGCCCGCGTGGCTGTGATCGTAAACTTCATCTTCGCCGAAGGTGGCGAATTCTTCGGAGTACAGGCTGTTGGCCGATTTCTTCTGGGTCGCCGTCACCTGGCCTTTGTACAGCTGCAGCACGACTTCGCCGTTCACCTCTTCAGCCAGCGCTTCGGCGGAAGCCTGCAGCGAGCGGCGTAGCGGCGCAAACCAGCGGCCGTCGTACACCACATAAGACATCTCCAGGCCCAGCTGCTCGCGCCATTTGAAGCTGTCGCGGTCCAGCACCAGCTGCTCGACGGCGCGCAGCGCCGCCACCATGATGGTGCCCCCCGGGGTTTCATAGCAGCCGCGGGATTTGATGCCCACCAGGCGGTTTTCCACGATGTCGATACGGCCGACGCCGTGCTTGGCGCCCAGCGCGTTCAGGGTTTCCAGGCACTGGTACGGCGACAGCGCTTTACCGTTAACCGCCACAACGCGGCCTTTCTCAACGGTGACGGTCACCTGCTCAGGCTGATCCGGCGCTTCCTGCGGATCGACGGTCCACACCCAGCAATCTTTGTTCGGCGCATTCCACGGGCTTTCCAGCACGCCGCCTTCGGTCGAGATGTGCCAGGCGTTTTCATCGCGGCTGTAGATCTTCTCCAACGATGCGGTGGTCGGGATGTTGCGCTCTTTCAGGTAATCCAGCAGCGCTTCACGGGAACGCAGGTTCCACTCACGCCACGGCGCCACCACTTTCAGCTGCGGCGCCAGCGCGGTGTAGGTGGTCTCGAAACGCACCTGGTCGTTGCCTTTGCCGGTCGCACCGTGGCACAGCGCGTCGGCGCCCACTTTCAGCGCCAGCTCGACCTGCGCCTTGGCGATGATCGGCCGCGCCATCGACGTGCCCAGCAGGTAGCTGCCTTCGTACAGGGCGCCGGTCTGCAGCACCGGATAAACGTAATCGCGGATAAATTCTTCACGCAGATCGACCACGTGACATTCAGAGGCACCGGACTGCAGGGCTTTTTGCTCCACGCCTTCCAGATCGCTGCGCTCCTGACCGATGTCCGCCACGAACGCCACCACTTCACAGCCGCCGTAGTTCTCTTTCAGCCATGGAATGATGGCCGAGGTATCCAGGCCGCCGGAGTACGCCAGAACGATTTTTTTGATGCCTTGGTTTTGCATGATCTATTCCTTTCTAATTCTAAAATTAAGCGAGGATCCGGGTGCCAATCGACACGCCGTTAAACAAAGCAGAAAGCTGATCGGCATGGCGCCAGCTGGCGATATCCACCGGGCGGCCGAGGGTGCGGGCCGCGTCGAGCGCCGCATTCACCTTCACCACCATACCATCGGTGATGATGCCTTGCGCGATCAGTTGTTCCGCTTTTTGCGCCGTCATTTCCGCAATGCGTTGCCCCTTGCCGTCGAGGATGCCGCTGACGTCCGACAGCAGGATCAGATCCGCCCCCAGCGTCGCCGCCAGCGCCGTCGCCGCCTGATCGGCGTTCACGTTCATTAACTGCCCTTCGGCAGTGATGCCGATGGAGCTGACAACCGGCAGGTAGCCAGCGCTCAGCAGGGTATTGAGCAGCGCGGGCGAACCGGGCTGCGCGTTGCCGACGTGGCCCAATGCCGGATCGAGAGGGGTCACGACCGCGCTGCCGCCATCCGCCAGGCTCAGGCCGACGGCGTTGATTTGGTGTTTAATCGCCCACGCCAGCAGCGTTTTGTTGGCGGTGCCGGCCAGCGCGCCGGTGATGATGTCGATCTGATCGGCCGGCGTGACCCGCAGGCCGTTCTTTTTCACCACCGGCAAAGCGAGCTGCTTCATCAGTTCGTCCACCACGCAGCCGCCGCCGTGCACGATCACCAGCGGACGCTGATGCTGCTGCCGGTAGCTGTCCAGCGCGGTAAACAGACGCTCCAGCGCTTCTTCACTGTCTAATAACACGCCACCTAACTTGATAATTAACGGGTTCATTGCTGTTTACTCACGCTGGTTTAAAGGAGTGACTGGGTTTCCGGGAAGCCGAAACGGATATTCAGGCATTGCACCGCCTGCGCCGCCGCGCCTTTCAGCAGGTTGTCTTCCACCGCTACGGCGATCAGATGCTCGCCCTGCACCGCAAAACCGATGTCGCAGAACGGCAGCCCCACCACCGCTTTCAGCGCCGGCACGCCCTGGTCGTACAACCGCACCAGCGGCTTGTCGTCATAGGCGGCATGATAGGCGGCGGCGACGTCCTGCGCGGTCACGCCGGCCTTCAGGCGGCAGGTGATGGTTTCAAGGATGCCGCGCGGGAAATTGCCCAGGTGCGGCGTAAAGATGACCGGCACGCCCAGGTGCGCGGCGATCTCCGGCTGGTGCCGATGAGTGAAAATACCGTACGGCTGCAGGCTCACTTCGCAGAAGCTAGTGGTCATGCTGGCCTTGCGCCCGGCGCCGCTGACGCCGCTGGTGGCGTTAATCACCGGCCACTGGTCGAGGTTCAGCAGCTGTTTTTCGATCAACGGTTTCAGCGCCAGCTGCGCCGCCGTCGGGTAACACCCCGGCACGGCAATCAGCTGCGCCTGTTTAATCTTGTCGCTCTGCCATTCCGCCAGGCCGTATACCGCCTGCTCCAGCAGGGCGCCATGCTGATGTTCGAAACCGTAGTACTGGCTATAAAAACCGGCGTCCTGCACGCGGAAGGCGCCCGACAGATCGAACACCACGCAGCCCGCCGCCAGAAAGGCCGGTGCGATATCGTGGCTGACTTCATGGGCGGTGGCGAGGAACACCACGTCGATGCCCTGCGCCGCCTTGGCAACGTCGATCAACGGCTGCAGCGGCAGATCGACGATGCCTTTCAACTGGGGATGGAGATCGGAAAGCAACTTTCCTGCATCTGCACTTTGCGCTGAAACCGCTAAAGCGGTTATGTTCATGTGTGGGTGGCGATTCAGGTAAGCCGTGAGCTCCGCTCCGGCGTAACCGCTGGCACCAACGATCAGCGTATTCAACATGTGGCCTTTCACCTTCTAAACTGACGTGCGGTCGCTTGCGACCCAGGTAACAGGGCTAGCCAGCGTTGATGCGCCGTTCACCCACGGAGCCAGGCGTTGATGCTTTTATAAACATCTGGGTATCGGGTTCCCTTATGCACCGGCTTACTGTATTTTTATTCAAAATAAATGCATGAATATTGATACTATCCTAACCAAAGGCTGTCAACAGTGAAGATGAAATTACCTCCATTTATTGAGCTGTACCGGGCGTTGATCGCCACTCCGTCAATCAGCGCCACCGATGCCGGCCTCGATCAGAGCAATGAGGCGTTAATCAACTTGCTGGCCGGATGGTTTGCCGACCTGGGCTTTCGCGTCGACGTACAGCCGGTGCCGGAATCGCGCCACAAATTCAACCTGCTGGCCAGCATCGGCGAAGGCAGCGGCGGCCTGCTGCTGGCCGGCCATACCGACACGGTGCCTTACGACGAAGGCCGCTGGACGCGCGATCCCTTCACCCTGACCGAGCACGACAACAAGCTCTACGGCCTGGGCACCGCCGACATGAAAGGCTTCTTCGCCTTTATTCTGGATGCGGTGCGCGACATCGACGCGAGCAAACTGACCAAGCCACTGTACATTCTGGCTACCGCAGATGAAGAAACGACGATGGCCGGCGCGCGTTATTTCGCCGCCTCCACCGCCATTCGTCCGGATTTCGCCATCATCGGCGAACCGACCTCGCTGCAGCCGGTGCGCGCGCACAAGGGCCACATGGCCAACGCCATTCGCATCGTCGGCCAGTCCGGCCATTCCAGTGATCCGGCGCGCGGCGTCAACGCCATCGATCTGATGCACGACTCCATCGGCCGCCTGATGGAGCTGCGTAAAACCCTGCAGGAACGCTACAACAATCCGGCGTTCGCCGTGCCTTATCCCACCATGAACTTTGGCCATATCAGCGGCGGCGACGCGGCCAACCGCATCTGTGCCTGCTGCGAGCTGCACCTGGATATCCGTCCGCTGCCCGGCATGACGCTCGACAACATCAACGAGCTGATGCATCAGGCATTGGAGCCGGTGAGCCAACGCTGGCCGGGCCGCCTGACCATCGAAGAGCTGCACGCGTCGGTGCCGGGTTACGAATGCCCGACCGACCACCGCATGGTGGCGGTGATCGAGGAACTGCTGGGCACCCGCACGCAGGTGGTCAACTACTGCACCGAAGCGCCGTTCGTGCAGCAGGTTTGCCCGACGTTGGTGCTCGGCCCCGGCTCCATCGATCAGGCCCACCAGCCGGACGAATACATCGACACCGCCTTTATCGAACCGACGCGCAAACTGTTGGGCCAGCTGGTCAATCACTTTTGCCGGCAATAAACCCGACATTTAACAGGGGAAATGCTTTATGCTTTTCCCTACCTCAAAATAAGTAGAAACCGGCGAAATAAGCCACGCTGATAACCGACGCGGCGTAATTAAATTTCAGAAAAAGCGCCGATTTTGATGTTTTTTTGCTAAAAATAGTGTCAATTGACGATTGGACAGGAACGCGATGTGATCAGGCAGGCGGTCTGCGCCTGACGCGTGAAATTTATTTACAAGATAAAAATCATACAGAACTGGGTCAGGGGTTATATGAACGAACAATATTCGGCAATGCGCAGTAATGTCAGTATGCTCGGCAAATTGCTCGGCGATACCATCAAAGAAGCGCTGGGCGAGCATATTCTCGATCGCGTTGAGACCATCCGTAAGCTTTCCAAATCCTCACGCGCCGGCAACGAAGCGCATCGCCAGGAGCTGCTCTCCACCCTGCAGAACCTGTCCAACGACGAGCTGCTGCCGGTGGCGCGCGCCTTCAGCCAGTTCCTCAACCTGACCAACGTCGCCGAGCAGTACCACAGCATTTCGCCCAACGGCGAGGCCGCCAGCAACCCGGAAGCGCTGGCTCAGCTGTTCAGCCGTCTCAAAGACAAAAAGCTCAGCGACAAAGAGTTGCAGCACGCGGTGTCGCAACTCTCCATCGAGCTGGTGCTGACGGCACACCCGACGGAGATCACCCGCCGCACCCTGATCCACAAGCTGGTGGAGGTCAACACCTGCCTCAGCCAGCTCGATCACAACGATCTGGCCGACTACGAGCGCAACAAGATCATGCGCCGCCTGCGCCAACTGGTGGCCCAGTCGTGGCACACCGATGAAATTCGCAAACATCGCCCCTCCCCGATTGACGAAGCCAAATGGGGCTTCGCGGTGGTGGAAAACAGCCTGTGGGAAGGCGTGCCGGCGTTCCTGCGCGAGTTCAACGAACAGCTGGAAAACTCCATCGATTACAGCCTGCCGGCGGAAGCGGTGCCGGTGCGCTTCACCTCCTGGATGGGCGGCGACCGCGACGGCAACCCGAACGTGACCGCCGAAATTACCCGCCATGTGCTGCTGCTCAGCCGCTGGAAAGCCTGCGACCTGTTCACCCGCGATATTCAGGTGCTGGTCTCCGAGCTGTCGATGACCGAATGCACCCCGGAGCTGCGCGCCCGCGCCGGCGGTGACGAAGTTCAGGAACCGTACCGCGAAATCATGAAGCAGCTGCGCAGCCAGCTGATGAGCTCCCAGGCCTATCTGGAAGGCCGCCTGAAAGGCGAGCGCGTACTGAAACCGCACGACCTGCTGGTGAACAACGAGCAGCTGTGGGAGCCGCTGTATGCCTGCTACCAGTCGCTGCAGGCCTGCGGCATGGGCATCATCGCCAACGGTCAACTGCTGGATACCCTGCGCCGCGTGCGCTGCTTCGGTGTGCCGCTGGTGCGCATCGACGTGCGCCAGGAGAGCACCCGCCATACCGAAGCCATCGCCGAGCTGACCCGTTATCTGGGGCTGGGCGACTATGAAAGCTGGTCGGAAGCCGATAAACAGGCGTTCCTGATCCGCGAACTGAACTCCAAACGCCCGCTGGTGCCGCTGAAATGGCAACCGAGCGCCGATACGCAGGAAGTGCTGGAAACCTGCCGGGTGATCGCCGAAGCGCCGCAGGGCTCGATCGCCGCCTACGTGATTTCGATGGCGCGCACGCCTTCCGACGTGCTGGCGGTGCACCTGCTGCTGAAAGAGGCCGGCTGCCCGTTCGCGCTGCCGGTCGCCCCGCTGTTCGAAACCCTCGACGATCTGAACAACGCCGACGACGTGATGACCCAGTTGCTGAACATCGACTGGTATCGCGGATTTATTCAAGGCAAACAGATGGTAATGATCGGCTACTCCGACTCGGCGAAAGACGCCGGCGTGATGGCCGCCTCCTGGGCGCAGTACCGTGCGCAGGACGCGTTGATCAAAACCTGCGAAAAGGCCGGCGTGGCGCTGACGCTGTTCCACGGCCGAGGCGGCTCCATCGGCCGCGGCGGCGCACCGGCGCATGCGGCGCTGCTGTCGCAGCCGCCGGGCAGCCTGAAGGGCGGCCTGCGCGTCACCGAACAGGGTGAGATGATTCGCTTCAAATTCGGCCTGCCGGAGGTCACCATCAGCAGCCTGGCGCTGTATGCCGGCGCGATCCTCGAGGCCAACCTGCTGCCGCCGCCGGAACCGAAGAAAGAATGGCGGGCGTTGATGGACGACCTGTCCGAGACTTCCTGCCGGATGTATCGCGGCTACGTGCGTGAAAACCCGGACTTCGTGCCTTACTTCCGCGCGGCCACGCCGGAGCTGGAGCTGGGTAAACTGCCGCTGGGCTCACGCCCGGCCAAACGCAAGCCGAACGGCGGCGTGGAGAGCCTGCGCGCCATTCCGTGGATCTTCGCCTGGACGCAGAACCGCCTGATGCTGCCGGCCTGGCTCGGCGCCGGTGCCGGATTGCAGGAAGCGGTGAAAGCCGGTAAGCAGGCGGAACTGGAGGCGATGTGTCGCGACTGGCCGTTCTTCTCCACCCGCATCGCCATGCTGGAAATGGTGTTCGCCAAGGCCGACCTGTGGCTGGCGGAATACTACGATCAGCGCCTGGTGGATAAATCGTTGTGGCCGCTGGGCCAACAGCTGCGCGATCAGCTGGAAAGCGACATCAAGGTGGTGCTGACCATCGCCAACGATGCCCACCTGATGGAAGACCTGCCGTGGATCGCCGAATCCATCGCGCTGCGCAACGTTTATACCGACCCGCTGAACGTCTTGCAGGCCGAGCTGCTGCACCGTTCACGCCAGCAGGATCAGCCGGACGCCCGCGTTGAGCAAGCGCTGATGGTCACCATCGCCGGCGTCGCCGCCGGGATGCGCAACACCGGCTAGTGAGCCTAATCGCGGCCCCGTTTATCGGGGCCGTTTTTTTATGTTTCCCCACAAAAAAAGGGCGCCGCGGTAAAGCGGCGCCCTTTTTCAACAGAACAGGCCTGTCAGGCGGCGGCCACCGGGCGCACGCCCAGCGTGTGGCAGATCGCGTAGCTCATCTCCGCACGGTTCAGCGTATAGAAGTGGAAATCTTTCACCCCTTCGCGGCTGAGGATCTTCACCATGTCCATGGCGATGTTGGCGCCGACCATTTTGCGGGTCTCCGCATCGTCGTCCAGCCCTTCGAACATGCTGGTCATCCAGCTTGGCACCCGCACGTTGGTCATGGTGGCGAAACGCTGCAGCTGCTTGAAGTTGGACACCGGCAGAATGCCCGGCACGATTTCCACGTCGATACCGGCGGCGACGCAGCGGTCGCGAAAACGCAGGTAGCTCTCGACGTCAAAGAAGAACTGGGTGATGGCGCGGCTGGCGCCGGCGTCGATCTTGCGCTTCAGGTTGATTAAATCGGCCTGGGCGCTCTTCGCCTCCGGGTGCACTTCCGGGTAGGCGGCGACGGAAATGTCGAAGTCGCCCACGTCTTTCAGCAGCGCCACCAGATCGGTCGCGTACATTTCCGGCTTGCCGCCGCCCGGCGGCAGATCGCCACGCAGCGCCACGATATGGCGGATGCCGCTGTTCCAGTAATCGGTCGCGATGTCGCGCAGCTGCGCCGGGCTGGCGTCGATGCAGGTCAGGTGCGGCGCCGCCTCCAGGCCGGTGCGTTCCTTGATCCCCTTGATGATGCTGTGGGTGCGATCGCGCTCGCCGGAGTTGGCACCGTAGGTGACGGAAACGAATTTGGGTTTGAGGATGCTCAGACGATCGATCGACTGCCACAGGGTCTCCTCCATCTCGCTGGTGCGCGGCGGGAAGAACTCGAATGATACGTTAATCTGGCCGTTCAACTCCGCCAGACTCTGATTCAGCGCTTCCCGCTGGTTTGCGTGGAAAAAACTCATACCCTGCTCACCTCTTATCGATCACTGTTTTTATTTCATCTTGATGAGCGTCTATACGTTTAGACGTCTAGATAGAAAATGCCGCATGTTGGCTAAAGAGTCAACAGGAAAATGAGGGGAATAAGATGATTAATCCTCACCCGCTCAACGAGGGAATTTCATGACGGCGACAGGGATAAGTATGGCAGTAAAAGCAAAGGGGCGCGGTGAACCCGCGCCCGCAGAGGATTAAAGCAGCTGCGCCAACCGGTTAAGGTCTGACTGGATCGCGCCGGCGGTCACGTCGCGGCCGGCGCCCGGCCCGCGGATCACCAGCGGATTATCGCGATACCAGCGGCTTTCGATGGCGAACACATTGTCGCACGGCAGCAGCGAGGCCAGCGGATGCTCAGGACGCACCGCCTCCACGCCGACCCGCGCCTTGCCGTTGGCGTCGAAACGCGCCACGTGACGCAGCACCAGGCCCATTTCGCTGGCGGCCTCAAAGCGCTGCTGCATCTGCTGGTTCAGCGCCTCGCCGTTCTCGAAGAACTGATCGACGGAACCCTGCTCGCAGCCCGCCGGCACCAGCGACTCGACCCGCACCTGGTTCGGTTCGATGTCGTAGCCCGCCTCGCGTGCCAGGATCACCAGCTTGCGCATCACGTCCTGACCGGAGAGATCAACCCGCGGATCCGGTTCGGTCAGCCCCTGCTGCCAGGCCTGATCCACCAGCTCGGTGAAAGGCACCGTGCCGTCATACTGCAAGAACAGCCAGGAAAGCGTGCCGGAGAAGATGCCGCTGATCGCCAAAATGCTGTCGCCGCTGTCGCGCAGATCGCGCACCGTATGGTTGACCGGCAGGCCGGCGCCAACGGTGGCGTTATACAGCCAGTGGCGGCCGGTTTTGGCGAAGGCGTCGCGAATTTGGCGATAGGTATCGCTGCATGAGGCACCCGCCAGCTTGTTGGCGCCGATCACGTGGAAACCGTAGCTGGCGAAATCCAGATACTGCCCGGCCAGCTCTTCGCTGGCGGTCACGTCGAGCACCACCAGATCGTCGAACGGGTGCGCGCGCATCCACAGGAACAGCGACTCTTCGTCGAGCGCCTGCGCCTCGTCCTCAAAGAACGCCAATGCGCGGCTGGCATCCAACCCGTCGTAGTTCAGCAGGCTGCGGCGGCTGTCCACCACCCCCGCCAGGATAAATTCGAAACCGCTGCGCGCGGAAATATTGGTCTGCTCGCGGGCAAACAGCTCCAGCCAGCGCGACCCGATGTTGCCCTTGCCGAACAGCACCAGACCGATGCGCTTCTCGGCGCGGAACAGGCTTTGGTGCAGCCCCTGAATCAGCAGCGCGGTCGGCCCCTGGCGCAATACCGCCACCAGGCTGATGCCATCTTCCGCCTGCCAAATAAACTCGACCGGCTGATCTTTCAGCTGCTGATAGAAACGGTGGCTGTGCAGCGGGTTCTTGCAAACCCCGGCGCCGACCATCGCCACCAGCGCCAACCCTTCGCGCAGGTGCAGTTCACCCGGCAGCGCCGAGGCCTGCAGGGTCGCCAGCGCGCTGTTGACCACCTCGGAGGTGTAGCACAGCTGCACCCGATTGCGGTCAGGATGAATGCCCACCGCCAGCGGTTTGATCTGCGCGCGCTTGAGCACCAGATCCAACTCTTTCTGCGCCAGTTTGAAGTCGTGCTGAGCGGCGACGTGCAGCTCAATCAGACACACGTCATCGTGGCTGGTGACAATCTTGGCGCCGGTGCCGGACGCCAATACGCGCTCGATGCGCGTCGAGCCCTGCTCCGGCTGGTAGCTGCAGCGCAGCTGAAGATCGATATCGCTGCCGGAGACCGGCTGCAGGGTGCGGGTATGCAGCACCGGCGCCGCCAGGCGCGCCAGCTCGCTGGCTTCGTCCAGGCGCAGCAGCGGCAACAGGCAGGCGTCTTTCACCTTGCGCGGGTCGGCGCTGTATACCCCGGCCACGTCGCTCCAGATGGTGACGCGCGCCGCGCCGGCCAACGCGCCGACCTGAGTGGCAGAGTAATCGCTGCCGTTACGCCCCAACAGCACGGTTTCCCCGGCGTCGTTACGCGAAATGAAGCCGGTCACCACCAGGCGTTTGCCCGGATGTTGAGCCAACAATTGCTGCAGCAGCGGATAAGAACGGCCTTCATCCACCTGTGGCTGCGCGGCGCGCTCGGCGCGCAGGAAATCACGCGCGTCCAGCCAGGCCGCCTGCATATCCAGGTGGTTGAGCACTGCCGCCATCAGGCGCGCCGACCAGATCTCGCCGTGCCCGACCACTTCGGCATAGCACACCTCGTCGACTTTGCCGTCCAGCAGCACCGCCAGACGTTCCAGATCCTGAATGAACTCGGCGATCAGCGGCTCGGCGCTTTCCGCCGGCAGCAGGCCGCCGATAAGATCGCTGTGATAGCGACGCAACGTCTGCTGCACCTGGTGCGCAGACAGGCGGTCGCTCTGGCTGAGCTTCAGCCAGTTGATCAACTGGTTGGTGGTACTGCCGGCGGCCGATACCACCATCATGTCGCCCGGCTGGCTGTATTCCGCCATAATCCCGGCCACACGCAGATAACACTTCACATCCGCCAGACTGCTGCCGCCAAACTTGTGCAGTTGACGCCCGCTCACCGGCCCTGCTACAGCAATTGCATTCATGCTTACCTCGTTGCCGCCGCCTGGAACGCGCGTTCCAGATCGGCAATCAAATCTTCACTGTCTTCAATACCCACGGAAATGCGCAGCAGGCTCTCGGAGATGCCGGCCGCTGCCCGCGCCTCCGCCGCCATGCCGGCGTGGGTCATGGTCGCTGCATGCGAGATCAGGCTTTCTACGCCGCCCAGCGATTCTGCCAGAGTAAACAGCTCAAGGGCAGAGAGAAAACGGCGCAGCACCGCTTCATCGCCGTCCAGTTCAAAACTCAGCATCGCGCCGAAGCCGCGCTGCTGCCGGCGGGCGATCTCATGCCCCGGATTTTCCGGCAGGGAGGGATGATACAGCTTTTTCACCAGCGGTTGCTGCTGTAAATAGCCGACAATCGCTTCGGCGTTTTGCTGCGCCGCCTTGATGCGTGGCGACAGCGTGCGCATGCCGCGCAGCAGCAGATAGCTGTCGAACGCGCCGCCGGTCACGCCGATATTGTTCGCCCACCAGGCCAATTCGACCGCCAGCTCGGGATCTTTGGCAATCACCGCACCGGCCACCACGTCCGAATGCCCGTTCAGGTATTTGGTGCAAGAATGGACCACCAGATCGGCACCCAGTTCGATCGGCTGTTGCAGGGCCGGGCTGAGGAAGGTGTTGTCCACCACCGTCAACGCGCCCGCTGCGTGTGCGGCGGCGCAGATCGCCGCGATGTCCACCACCCGCAGCAGCGGATTGCTGGGGCTTTCAATCAGCACCAGCTTCGGCTTTTGCGCCAGCGCCTGCTGCAGGGAGGCTTCATTACCCTGATCGACGAACAGCACGCGATAGGCGCCACGCTTGCTCAGGCTGTCGAACAACCGATAGCTGCCGCCGTAACAGTCGTGCGGCGCCACCAGCAGATCGCCCGGCTTCAACAGCACGGTGGTCACCAGATGGATCGCCGACATCCCGCTGCCGGTCATCACCGCGCCGGCGCCGCCTTCCAGCTCCGCCAACGCGCGTTGCACCACGTCGCGCGTCGGGTTGCCGCGGCGCGAGTAATCATGGGCTCGGGGTTGGTTGAAGTCGGTAAAGTTATAGGTGCTGGACAAATGAATCGGCGGGACAACGCAGCCATACTGTTCGTCGTCGTTCAGGCCGCTGCGTACGGCAATCGTGGCTGGTTTACGCGTCATGGGCTCGCTCGGCTCTCGGTTCGGTGAATGAGGCCTAAAGAGTAATCGCAGGATTGATAGACGTCAATACATCTGGACATCTAAACTTCTCTGCGTATAGATTGAGCAATGGCACAATACCCGCTAAAATTATGCCGATATGACATGACGATAAGATGTTAAGCCACAATGTCCGGCCAAGGCGGGGCATTCAGTGACCCTGGTCGCGTAAAATTGACATTTATTTAGTGAGAACAGTGAAGATCGGGCATAATTGGCCGGTTTTTAGAATTTTGTAATTTTTCTGACAAAGTTAAGGTGTCCCATGGCTGAGTGGAACGGCGAGTATGTCAGCCCTTACGCTGAACACGGTAAAAAAAGCGAGCAAGTCAAAAAGATCACGGTATCCATTCCGCTGAAGGTCCTGAAAATCCTCACCGACGAACGGACCCGTCGCCAGGTGAACAACCTGCGCCACGCCACCAACAGCGAACTGCTGTGCGAAGCGTTTCTGCATGCCTTTACCGGCCAGCCGCTGCCGAACGATGAAGACCTGCGCAAAGAGCGCAGCGATGAAATCCCGGAAGCCGCAAAAGTGTTGATGCGCGAACTGGGTGTCGATCCCGATACCTGGGAATATTGAGAACCGCCCGGCGAACGCCGGCGGCAGAAACGAAAAAAGGCGCCAAAGGCGCCTTTTTCATCGGACGATAAGAAATCTTATTTCTTAGCGCCTGGTACGCTGAAACGCTTGTTGAAGCGGTCAACGCGGCCACCGGTAGCAACGTCACGCTGCTTGCCAGTGTAGAACGGGTGGCATGCGCCACAAACGTCCAGGTTCAGATCGTGGCCCACGGTGGAGCGGATCTTCATCACGTTACCGCAAGAGCAGTTAGCAGTAACTTCTTCGTATTTTGGGTGGATACCTTGTTTCATGGGAAACCTCAGTTAAGGCCGTGTCGCTATCCAGCCCTGTTTCGCCAGACACCACACGTGGTTGATAATAGAATTTTGGTATCGAATTATACCAAAGGCGGCAAATTATACAGCATTAGTCGGGGCGCGCAATCGGAACCGTACATTTGCCGATGCGCCGTGTAAACTGATGCCCACTTTTTTCAATTTGGATGAGATCATGCCCGTCGTACACGTTGCCTTGCCGGTCCCCCTCGCCCGCACCTTCGACTATCTGCTGCCGCCCGGCATGCAGCCGGTGGCCGGCGCGCGCGTGGGCGTCCCTTGGGGCAGGCAGCATGCGATCGGCATCGTCACCGGCTGCAGCGACACCAGCGAACTGCCGCTGGACAAGCTCAAACCGATCGACAGCGTGATCGACGCCGAGTCTCTGTTCTCCCCCAGCCTGTGGCGCATCCTGCGCTGGGCCAGCGATTACTATCACTACCCCATAGGCGAAGTGCTGTTTCACGCGCTACCGATCCTGCTGCGGCAAGGCAAACCGGCCGAAGCCGCGCCGCTGTGGCAATGGTTCGCCACCGAAGAGGGGCGCGCCACCCCGCCCGAAAGCCTGAAACGCGCGCCGAAACAGCAGCAGGCGCTGGCGGCGCTGCTGCAACGCCCGGTCTACCGCCATCAGGTCAGCCAGCTGGAACTGACGGAAAGCGCCCTGCAGGCGCTGCGTGCCAAAGGGCTGATCGATCTGCGCGCTCAGGTCGCGGATACGCACGACTGGCGCCCCAATTTCGCGGTGCTCGGCGAGCGGCTGCGGCTGAACACTGAACAGGCTACCGCCGTCGGGGCGATCAGAAGCGAGGATGAGCAGTTCGCCGCCTGGCTGCTGGCCGGGGTGACCGGCTCCGGCAAAACCGAGGTCTACCTCAGCGTGCTGGAGAACGTGCTGGCTAAAGGCCGGCAGGCGCTGGTGCTGGTGCCGGAAATCGGCCTGACGCCGCAAACCATCGCCCGCTTTCGCGAGCGCTTCAACGCGCCGATAGACGTGCTGCACTCCGGGCTGAACGACAGCGAGCGGCTGGCGGTTTGGCTGCGCGCGCGCAGCGGCGAAGCCGCCATCGTCATCGGCACCCGTTCGGCGCTGTTCACGCCGTTCCGTCAGCTGGGCGTGATCATCATCGACGAAGAGCACGACAGCTCTTATAAACAGCAGGAAGGCTGGCGCTATCACGCCCGCGATCTGGCGGTGTTCCGCGCCCGGGAAGAGGACATCCCGATGGTGATGGGCTCCGCGACCCCGGCATTGGAAACGCTGCACAACGTGCAACTGGGCAAATATCGCCAGCTGAAGCTCACCCAGCGCGCGGGCAACGCCAAACCGGCAGCGCAGCACCTGATCGATCTGAAGGGGCTGCCGCTGAAGGTCGGCCTGTCGCAGCCGCTGCTGAAGAGCATGCAGCACCATTTAAAAGCCGGCAATCAGGTGATGTTGTTCCTCAACCGCCGCGGTTACGCCCCGGCGCTGCTGTGCCACGAATGCGGCTGGATTGCCGAGTGCCAACGCTGCGATCACTACTACACCTTCCACCAGCACCAGCGTCAGCTGCGTTGCCACCACTGCGACAGCCAGCGGCCGGTGCCGCACCAGTGCCCGCAGTGCGGCTCCACCCACCTGGTATCGGTCGGCGTCGGCACCGAACAGCTGGAGCAGGAGCTGGCGCCGCTGTTCCCCGATACGCCGATCACTCGCATCGATCGCGACACCACCAGCCGCAAGGGAGCGCTTGAGCAGCACCTGGCGGATATCCATCGCGGCGAAGCGCGCATTCTGATCGGCACGCAGATGCTGGCCAAGGGCCACCATTTTCCCGACGTCACCCTGGTGGCGTTGCTGGACGTGGACGGTGCGCTGTTCTCCGCCGACTTCCGCTCCGCCGAGCGTTTCGCCCAGCTGTATACCCAGGTCTCCGGGCGGGCCGGCCGCGCAGGCAAACAGGGGGAAGTGCTGCTGCAAACCCACCATCCGGAGCATCCGCTGCTGCAGGTGCTGCTGCAACAGGGTTACGACGCCTTCGCCAAACAGACGCTGGCGGAGCGCAACAGCGTGTTTCTGCCGCCTTACACCAGCCATATCATCGTGCGCGCCGAAGATCACGATAACCAGCAGGCTCCGCTATTCCTGCAGCAGCTGCGCAACCTGCTGGAAGCCAGCCCGCTGAAGGACGATTCGCTGTGGGTAATGGGGCCGGTGCCGGCGCTGCAGTCCAAACGCGGCGGCCGTTTCCGCTGGCAGCTGCTGCTGCAGCACCCGACGCGGCGCGTCCTGCAACAGCTGATGAAAAGCTCGCTGCCGCTGATCGGCACCCTGCCGCAAACGCGCAAGGTGAAATGGACGCTGGATGTCGATCCGATCGACAGCTGATCCCGGAAAAGTCCGATTTAGCTGCCGCAGTGCAAACGTTTACCCTTGAAATTGCGAGCGAACGCTAAAAAACCTTCTCAGGTCACATTTTTTATGCAAATTAGGTAACAAAGGCGGGACATATTCTGTTTAGAATGTCTGCGAGGGCAAATTTTGTCGCCACATCGCAGCGCGACGGAGTGCCCGAACGCGAGTGGCGCTCAATGACAACAATCTCGCCACCGCATGCCGGACATTGTGAGCAAACAGCAGTAGTGGCGTCGGCATGGGGCTGACGCAAGGAGAAAGGCGTTGGAACACAAGAAAGAGTTATCCATGGCGACCATGAAAGACGTCGCCGAAATGGCGGGCGTTTCAACGGCTACCGTATCGCGTGCGCTGATGAACCCGGAAAAGGTGTCAACGCCGACGCGCCAAAAGGTGGAACAGGCCGTGCTGGCCGTGGGTTATTCTCCTCATGCTCTGTCACGCAATATCAAGCGCAACGAATCCCGCACCATCCTGGTGATCGTGCCCGACATCTGCGATCCGTTTTTCGCCGATGTGATCCAGGGGATCGAACAGACCGCTGCCCAGCAAGGCTATCTGGTGCTGATCGGCGACTGCGCCCAGCAAAACCAGCAAGAGCGTACCTTCGTCAATCTGATCATCACCAAACAGATCGACGGCATGTTGCTGCTGGGCTCCAACCTGCCGTTCGACGCCAGCAAGGAAGAGCAGCGCAACCTGCCACCGATGGTGATGGCCAACGAATTCGCCCCCGAGCTGGAACTGCCGACGGTGCATATCGACAACCTGACCGCCGCCTTTGAAGCCGTGCATTATTTGCATCAATTGGGCCACCGGCAGATCGCCTGTATCGCCGGGCCGGAACAGATGCCGCTGAGCCATTATCGGCTGCAGGGTTACGTTCAAGCGCTACGTCGTAATGGCATTACCGTCGAAAGCAGCTATATTACCCGGGGTGATTTTACCTACGAAGCCGGCGCGCAAGCGCTGACGGCGCTGATGGCTCAGCCGAAACCGCCGACGGCGGTGTTCTGCCACAGCGACGTCATGGCGATCGGCGTGCTGTCCCAGGCGAAGAAAATGGGGCTGCGGGTACCGCAGGATCTGTCGATCGTCGGCTTTGACGACCTCAAGCTGGCGCAGTATTGCGATCCGCCGCTGACCACGGTGGCGCAGCCGCGCTTCCAGATCGGCCAGCAGGCGATGTTGTTGCTGTTGGAGCAGTTGAACGGCCAGACGGTGGCCAGCGGCTCCCGGCTATTGGACAGTGAATTGATTATCAGAGGCAGCACCGCTGCCCCGAAACGCTAGTCAAATATTTTAGGGTTCAGTAACATGACGGACTTATCCTTTCATCAGGACACAGCGGAATAATAGTGGCACAAAAAGACTATGTAAGCCGTGGGCGCGCAGCAGGAGCTAAGCGTAAAACCCCCAGCCGTAAAAAACGCAGTTCTCCGAAGGTTTCCAAAACCGTGCTGGCGTTAGCCGCCGCGTTGCTGGTTGTCTTTGTCGGTGGCCTCTATTTCATTACGCACAACAAGCCAGAAGACGCGCCGTTGTTGCCTGCGCACACCACGCGCCCCGGCAACGGCCTGCCGCCGAAGCCGGAAGAGCGCTGGCGCTACATCAAAGAGCTGGAAAATCGGCAGATCGGCGTGCAAACCCCGACCGAACCGACGGCCGGCGGCGAGCTCAACTCCAAAACTCAGTTGACCGCCGAACAGCGGCAGCTGCTGGAGCAGATGCAGGCCGACATGCAGCAGCGCCCGACGCAGCTGAACGAAGTGCCGTATAACGATCCGGGCCAGGCCAACGCGCGCAGCAACCGCCAGCAGCAGCAGATGCAACAACAGCAAATGCAGCAGCAACCTGTGCAGCAACAGCAGCAGGTCAGCCAGCCGCCGCGCAACCCGTTCAACAACGGGGCCACCACCGCGCCGGTGCAGCAGCACCCGCAGCCAAAACCGACTACCCAACAACCGGTGCAGGTGAAACAGCCTGAGCCGAAGCCGCAACCGAAGCCGGAGCCGAAACCGGAAGTGAAACAGGAAACGGCCAAGCAGGAAACCAAACCGGAGTCGAAGCAGAAGTGGATGGTGCAATGCGGTTCGTTCCGCGCCACCGATCAGGCTGAATCCGTGCGCGCGCGCCTGGCGTTCGAAGGCATCGAGAGCCGCATCACCGCCGGCGGCGGTTGGAATCGCGTCGTGCTCGGCCCTTACAGCAGCCGCGCCGCCGCGGACAAAACCCTTTCGCGCCTGAAGGGCGTCGGCATGTCGAGTTGCATTCCCCTCTCCGTTGGGGGTTGAAAAGCGTCAATCCCCCCCCATCTATACTCTCAATATGCCTCGTAGCGTCTGCGAAAGCAGGCGCTGCGGGGACTTCTTTCCGTCTTTAACGAGGGTCTGCTCGTGACAACAATTGTAAGCGTACGCCGCAACGGCCAGGTCGTCATCGGTGGTGATGGCCAGGCAACCCTGGGTAATACGGTGATGAAGGGTAACGTCAAGAAAGTGCGTCGCCTGTATAACGACAAAGTGATCGCCGGTTTCGCTGGTGGCACCGCTGACGCCTTCACGCTGTTTGAACTGTTTGAACGCAAACTGGAAATGCATCAGGGCCACCTGGTGAAAGCCGCCGTCGAGCTGGCGAAAGACTGGCGCACCGATCGCATGCTGCGCAAGCTCGAAGCGCTGCTGGCGGTCGCCGATGAAAACGCTTCGCTGATCATCACCGGCAACGGCGATGTGGTGCAGCCGGAAAACGATCTGATCGCCATCGGCTCCGGCGGCCCGTACGCCCAGGCCGCAGCCCGCGCCATGTTGGAAAATACCGAACTGAGCGCCCGCGACATCGTTGAGAAATCCCTCAACATCGCTGGCGACATCTGTATTTACACCAACCATTTCCACACCATTGAAGAATTGCCTTCCAAAGCGTAAGGATCGAATACCATGTCTGAAATGACCCCGCGCGAGATCGTCAGCGAACTGGACAGCTATATCATTGGCCAAAACAAGGCCAAACGCGCTGTCGCCATTGCCCTGCGCAACCGCTGGCGCCGGATGCAGCTCAACGAGATGCTGCGCCACGAAGTGACCCCGAAAAACATTCTGATGATCGGCCCGACCGGTGTCGGTAAAACCGAAATCGCCCGTCGTCTGGCGAAGCTGGCCAACGCGCCGTTCATCAAGGTTGAAGCCACCAAGTTCACCGAAGTGGGCTATGTGGGCAAAGAAGTGGATTCCATCATCCGCGATCTGACCGATGCCGCCATCAAAATGGTGCGCATGCAGTCGATCGAGAAAAACCGCACCCGTGCCGAAGAGTTGGCCGAAGAGCGCATTCTCGACGTGCTGATCCCGCCGGCCAAGAACAACTGGGGCCAGCCGGAAGAGCATCAGGAGCCGTCCGCCGCCCGCCAGGCATTCCGCAAGAAACTGCGCGAAGGCCAGTTGGACGACAAAGAGATCGAAATCGATCTGGCCGCCGCGCCGATGGGCGTGGAAATCATGGCGCCTCCGGGCATGGAAGAGATGACCAACCAGCTGCAGTCGATGTTCCAGAACCTCGGCGGCCAGAAGCAAAAGCCGCGCAAGGTGAAGATCAAAGAAGCCTTCAAGCTGCTGGTGGAAGAAGAAGCCGCCAAGCTGGTGAACCCGGAAGAGCTGAAAGAGCAGGCGATCGAAGCGGTTGAACAGCACGGCATCGTGTTTATCGACGAGATCGACAAAATCTGTAAGCGCGGCGGCCAGAGCTCCGGCCCGGACGTCTCGCGCGAAGGCGTGCAGCGCGATCTGCTGCCGCTGGTGGAAGGCTGCACCGTGTCGACCAAGCACGGTATGGTGAAGACCGACCACATCCTGTTCATCGCTTCCGGCGCATTCCAGACCGCCAATCCGTCGGATCTGATCCCGGAACTGCAGGGCCGTCTGCCGATCCGCGTTGAGCTGCAGGCGCTGACTACCGAAGACTTCGAGCGCATCCTGACCGAACCGAGCGCGTCGCTGACCGAGCAGTACAAAGCGCTGATGGGCACCGAAGGCGTCAACATCGAGTTCACCGCCGACGGCATCCGCCGCATCGCCGAAGCCGCGTGGCAGGTCAACGAAAGCACCGAGAACATCGGCGCGCGTCGTCTGCACACCGTGCTGGAGCGTCTGATGGAAGATATTTCCTACGATGCGAGTGAAATTAATGGCCAATCCATTACAATTGATGCGGATTACGTGCGCAGTCATCTGGATGAACTGGTGGCGGATGAAGATTTGAGTCGTTTTATCCTATAATCGCTCAATCATTGTCTTGTCAGTCATCTGTGTGGGAGGCATTGCCTCCCACAATTATTTGTAACGGACACAGAAGCGAAACATGAGCTCATCAACCTCCACCACCCCGATCTCCGCCTGGCTGGAAAGTCTACGCCCCCGCACCCTGCCGTTGGCTTTTGCCTCCATCGTGGTCGGCTCGGCCATCGCCGCCTGGCACGGCAGCCTGAAACCTGAAGTGGCGCTGCTGGCGCTGTTGACCGCCGGCCTGCTGCAGATCCTCTCCAACCTGGCGAACGACTACGGCGATGCGGTCAAAGGCAGCGACAAAGAAGATCGCATCGGGCCCTTGCGCGGCATGCAAAAAGGCATGATCACCCAGGCGCAGATGAAACGGGCGCTGGTGGTGACGGTGGTGCTGATCGCCCTCGCCGGCTGTTCGCTGATCGCCGTCGCCTGCGAGCAACCCAGCGACGTAGTGGGCTTCCTGGTGCTGGGCGGGCTGTCTATCGTGGCGGCCATCACCTATACCGTCGGCAACAAGCCCTACGGGTATTTGGGGCTGGGCGACATCTCGGTGCTGGTGTTCTTCGGCTGGCTGAGCGTAGCCGGCACCTACTATCTGCAAACGCACACCTTCGACAGCGTCGTGATGCTGCCGGCCACCGCCTGCGGTCTGCTGGCGACGGCGGTGCTCAACATCAACAATCTGCGCGATATCGAGAGCGATCGCGAAAACGGCAAGAACACGCTGGCGGTGCGTCTCGGCCCGCACAAGGCGCGCATTTACCATGCCCTGCTGCTCGGCGGCGCGGTGCTGTGTTTCGCGCTGTTTACGCTGTTCAATCTCCACAGCCCGTGGGGCTGGCTGTTCGTGCTGGCGATCCCGCTGTTGGTGCGTCACGGCCTGCGCGTACTGCGCGATCCGACGCCGGTCGGCATGCGGCCGATGCTGGAGCACATGGTCAAGGCGGCGTTGCTGGCCAACCTGCTGTTCGCCATCGGCGTGGCGCTCAGTTAAAAACTGATGATTTTGCCAACAGGGCGAATAAAGGGATATACTGAACATTCCAGCGGCAAACAGACGTAAAATCCTATGAAATACGATACTTCCGAACTTTGCGACATCTATCATGAAGAGGTGAACGTTGTTGAACCTCTGTTCTCCAATTTTGGCGGGCGTACTTCATTTGGCGGGCAGATCACCACGGTGAAATGCTTTGAGGATAACGGCCTGTTGTTCGATCTGCTTGAAGAAAACGGCCGCGGCCGCGTGCTGTTGGTCGACGGCGGCGGGTCGGTACGCCGGGCGCTGATCAACGCCGAACTGGCGCGCCTGGCCGCCCAGAACGAATGGGAAGGCATCGTGGTGTACGGCGCGGTGCGTCAGGTGGACGATCTGGAAGAGCTCGACATCGGCATTCAGGCGATGGCGGCGATCCCGGTGGGTGCCGTGAGCGAAGGCGTGGGCGAAAGCGATATCCGCGTCAACTTCGGTGGCGTCACCTTCTTCTCCGGCGATCACCTGTATGCCGACAACACCGGCATCATCCTCTCCGAAGACCCGCTCGACATCGAGTGATTTTCGGTCATGAAAAAGGGCGCCTGAGGCGCCCTTTTCGTTGCTGCATGGCGTGAGGAATCAGACCTCTTCCATTTTGCCCAGCAGAGCGCGCAGGCGATCTTGCCATACGTGCTGTTCTTCTTTCAGCTGTTGGTTTTCGCGCACCAGCGCTTCGTGGTTGCCGGAGGCAGCCTGAACTTCCTGCGACAGAGAATTGTTTTTGTCTTTCAGCTCTTCAATTTCCATCTGCAACAAGGTGATGGTATCAATCGCCTGCTGTACTTTTGCTTCCAGTTTCTCAAATACTTCAAATGACATGCTTCAGTCCCCTCATGATAGCAAGGCGTACATCTATAAGTAGCGGCCGCAACATCGGCTGCAGCTACTGCGAATATTGCATCGCGCTCAGTGACGCGCGCCGTTACGGAAGGCGCGCCAGTCTCGATTCGTTAAAAACGATTGTAAGTAGCCAGTCTCCGCCTGTCTAGCAACATACCGGATCATCGCGCAGTCTGTTGCAATTTTCCTGCCCCCGCCATCAGCAAAAACTGAAAATCCCCGCCGCCGCCACCGCGAGTTGTTAACAACCCTCGCCAAATCACTGGTCAGATCACACTTTTATGGCTCAGAAAGAACACTAAACGACGCGAAATCGCTCAATTTTATGACGCGCCACACACATTTTGATTTCGCTATTTCTCGTTTATGTTCGTTAACGATAAATTTACATCACGTCCTTATTCAATAATTGGACGAGATGAAAAAAACTGTGCCCATAGGCCGGATGTATACCCAACTGAGCCTATAAACCAACAACCGCCGTTTTGCAGGACAACAACATTATGAGCCAAACCACCAGTCCGACATTAAAAGGCCAGTGCATCGCCGAGTTCCTCGGCACGGCGCTGCTGATCTTCTTTGGCGTAGGCTGCGTTGCCGCGCTGAAACTGGCGGGCGCCAGCTTCGGCCAGTGGGAAATCAGCATCATTTGGGGCCTGGGCGTCGCCATGGCCATCTATCTGACCGCCGCCATTTCCGGCGCGCATCTCAACCCCGCGGTCACCCTCGCCCTGTGGCTGTTCGCCTGCTTCGACGGGCGCAAAGTGGTGCCTTACATCATTGCGCAGGTCGCCGGTGCCTTCTGCGCCGCCGCCCTGGTCTATGGGCTGTACTACAACCTGTTCTTCGACTTCGAAGCGGCTCACCACATGGTGCGCGGCAGCAACGAAAGCCTCGAACTGGCCAGCATCTTCTCGACTTACCCTAACGCGCACATCTCCGTCGGCCAGGCCTTCCTGGTAGAAATGGTGATCGCCGCCATTCTGATGTGCCTGATCCTGGCGCTGACCGACGACGGCAACGGCATTCCGCGCGGCCCGCTGGCGCCGCTGCTGATCGGTATTCTGATTGCCGTGATCGGCGCCTCCATGGGACCATTGACCGGCTTTGCGTTGAACCCGGCGCGCGACTTCGGGCCGAAACTGTTCGCCTACCTGGCCGGCTGGGGCAAAGTCGCCTTCACCGGCGCACGCGACATCCCGTACTTCCTGGTGCCGATCTTCGCCCCTATCGTCGGCTGTGGCCTGGGCGCTTTCGGTTACCGCGCGCTGATTGGCCGCCACCTGCCGTGCGACGTCTGCGTGACGGAAGAAGAGCCTGATGCCAAGACCCAGCAGCGCAAAGCGTGATGGGTGCAGTTTTAAACGGTTAACAACAGCAGGATAATTACCATGACTGTAGAAAAAAAATACATTGTCGCACTCGACCAAGGGACCACCAGTTCACGCGCCGTCGTGCTCGATCACGACGCCAACATCGTTGCGGTATCGCAGCGCGAATTCCCGCAGATCTATCCAAAGGCCGGCTGGGTTGAGCACGACCCGATGGAGATCTGGGCGTCGCAAAGCTCGACGCTGGTAGAAGTGCTGGCGAAAGCCGACATCAGTTCCGATCAGATCGCCGGCATCGGCATCACCAACCAGCGCGAAACCACCATCGTCTGGGAAAAAGAGACCGGCAAGCCGATTTACAACGCCATCGTCTGGCAGTGCCGCCGCACCGCCGACATCTGCGAGAAGCTCAAGCGCGACGGTCTGGAAGAGTACATCCGTCACAACACCGGCCTGGTGGTTGACCCGTACTTCTCCGGCACCAAGGTGAAGTGGATCCTGGACAACGTCGAAGGCGCCCGCGAGCGCGCCAAGCGCGGCGAACTGCTGTTCGGTACCGTCGATACCTGGCTGGTGTGGAAAATGACCCAGGGGCGCGTACACGTCACCGATTACACCAACGCCTCACGCACCATGATGTTCAACATCCACGAGCTGGACTGGGATGAGCGCATGCTGGAAGTGCTGGATATCCCGCGCGCCATGCTGCCGAAAGTCCGTCCTTCCTCCGAGGTATACGGCCAGACCAACATCGGCGGTAAGGGCGGCACGCGTATTCCTATCGCCGGTATCGCCGGAGACCAGCAGGCGGCGCTGTACGGCCAGCTGTGCGTTCAACCGGGCATGGCGAAGAATACCTACGGCACCGGCTGCTTCCTGCTGATGAACACCGGCAAAGAAGCGGTGCGCTCGAAAAACGGCCTGCTGACCACCATCGCCTGCGGCCCGCGCGGCGAAGTGAACTATGCGCTGGAAGGCGCGGTGTTCATCGGCGGTGCGTCTATCCAGTGGCTGCGCGACGAGCTGAAATTGATCAGCGACGCCGCCGACTCCGAATACTTCGCCACCAAGGTGAAAGACAGCAACGGCGTCTATGTGGTGCCGGCCTTCACCGGCCTGGGCGCCCCTTACTGGGATCCGTATGCTCGCGGCGCCATCTTCGGCCTGACCCGTGGCGCCAACAGCAACCACATCATCCGCGCCACGCTGGAATCCATCGCCTTCCAGACCCGTGACGTGCTGGACGCCATGCAGGCCGACGCCGACACCCGCCTGCAATCGCTGCGCGTGGACGGCGGCGCGGTCGCCAACAACTTCCTGATGCAGTTCCAGTCCGATATCCTCGGCACCCGCGTGGAACGCCCTGAAGTGCGTGAATCGACGGCGCTGGGCGCCGCGTTCCTGGCGGGCCTGGCCATCGGCTACTGGAACGATCTGGATGAAGTGAAGAGCAAAGCGGTGATTGAGCGTGAATTCCGCCCAAGCATCGAAACCACCGAACGTAACTACCGCTACAGCGGCTGGAAAAAAGCGGTGGCTCGCGCTCAGGCGTGGGAAGATCACGACTAAACCCAGCCTTGTCGTTCCCCCCAAATTGCGCTGCCTGCGGGCGGCGCTTTTTTTTGCCCCGCCCCGCCACCGCTGCGCTGTGATAGACTTTGCCGATATTTTCTTCCCTTTCTCACAGACAGGTTTGCCATGAAACGTGAATTAGCCATCGAATTCTCCCGCGTTACCGAAGCCGCCGCGCTGGCGGGCTACAAATGGCTGGGACGCGGCGACAAGAACGCCGCCGACGGCGCGGCGGTCCACGCCATGCGCATCATGCTCAACAAAGTGGATATCGATGGCCGCATCGTGATCGGCGAAGGCGAGATCGACGAAGCGCCGATGCTGTATATCGGCGAACAGGTCGGCACCGGCCAGGGCGACGCGGTCGACATCGCGGTCGATCCGATCGAAGGCACCCGCATGACCGCCATGGGCCAGTCCAATGCGCTGGCGGTATTGGCGGTGGGCGATCGCGGCACCTTCCTGCACGCGCCGGACATGTACATGGAGAAGCTGGTGGTCGGCCCGGCAGCGCGCGGCGCCATCGATCTCAACCTGCCGCTGGCGGAGAACCTGCAGAACGTCGCCGCACGGCTGGGCAAACTGCTGTCGCAGCTGACGGTGATCGTCTTGGCCAAACCGCGCCACGACGGCGTCATCGCGCAGATGCAGCAGCTGGGCGTGCGGGTGTTCGCCATTCCTGACGGCGACGTGGCGGCCTCCATTCTCACCTGCATGCCGGAAAGCGAGGTCGATGTGATGTATGGCATCGGCGGCGCGCCGGAAGGGGTGATCTCCGCGGCGGTGATCCGCGCGCTGGACGGCGACATGCAGGCGCGTTTGCTGCCGCGCCATAAGGTGAAAGGCGACAGCGCCGAGAACCGCCGCATCGGCGAACAGGAGCTAGCGCGCTGCCGGGAAATGGGTATCGAGGCCGGTCAGGTGCTGCGCATGGACCAGATGGCGCGCAACGACAACGTGATCTTCTCCGCCACCGGCATCACCAAGGGCGATCTGCTGGAGGGCATCAGCCGCCAGGGCAACATGGCCACGACCGAAACCCTGCTGATCCGCGGCAAGTCGCGCACCATCCGCCGCATCCGCTCAACCCACTATCTGGATCGCAAGGACCCGGCGCTGCACGAATTTTTGCTGTAAGCCGGCAAGAGACCGCCCCCAGCCGCCGCTGAGGGCGGGTTCATCCCGCCACCGGCGTTTTGGCGGGCAGCAGTTTTCCACGCAACAGCAGCCACAGCGTCTTCACCATCAGGCCGATGAGCAGCAGGTTGGCCAACGCGAACAGCCCCCAGGCAAGCACTTGCATATCTGCTCCGCGCTGGCTCTGCAGCAACCGCAGCGACGCGTTCGCCATCGCCGATAAGCCGAACGAGAAAGCCCACATGCCCGGGCTGAAGCCACCGGCAAAAAACCAACGCACCAACCTGAACATAAAAAACAGCTGCAGCAGGCCGTAGCCCAACAGGATTAAGGCGAACGTATCGAAGTCGTTGCCATTGACGCATAACCACGCATAGCAGGCGACAAAGGCCGGAGCCAGCTGAATACCGATAACGCCGCGGGCAGCGGCCGGCAGCGCGGTCTTGGTGCGCAGGCGGTGGATGATGGCGGGTTCGAGGGTCAGCCATGAAATCAAACCGGCGCCAAGAAACATCATGCCGATATCATGATGGCCGGCGGTGCCAAACGCCATCGCGCAGATAAAGTTAGCGGCCACCGTCGGCAGGTAGAATCCCGGCGTCGTGGCCTCCGATGCGAACTCGCCGCGCCACAACGGCGCGCAGCGCCAGGCCGAGAAAATGAGCTGGCCGATGGAGCCCGTGACCATCAGCCCATTCGCCAACGGCAGGCTGTAGGGGTGCAGGCCGATGGACACCAGCACGCCGCCCGCCGGGAGCAAGCTGATAAAACTGAACTGAGTGTTGCTGCGAAACTCGTCACGCACCGCGCGTGGTTCTGTCAGGCCGCGACAGAGATAGACCAGCGCCAGCACCAGCCAGATGGCACTGCCGAGAAAGATGAGCGACTCGCCCAGCCAGCCGGGCCCATAGCCGAGCGTGGCGGCGTATCGCCAGGCGCTGCCGAGGCCGAAAACCCCCAGAACCATCCCAAAGAAGCCGACGGGAACACGTTGAATGAACTGCAGTGATGACATAGCGAATAACCCGGAAAAACACTGTCGGTAAAGTGTATACCGATCGCCGCAGCGCAGTAATAATCTGGGTCAAAACCGGCGGCATGACCTTAGTCGTCTTGCAAGACTAAGGCCTGCACCGGTTCGGGAAGGGTGTTATGCGGTATGCCCCTGATGTTGCATCCGGTTGGACAGCGGCCACCAGCACAGCAGGATCAGCAGCGCCATCGCGAACATCAGCAATCCGAGGCTGAACTGCCCGGTTTGCGGCAGCATGGCAGAAAGCCAGGTCGCGAGCCCCGATCCCATATTCTGCATGCCGCCCACCAGCGCGCCCGCCGCGCCGGCCAGGTAAGGGAACGGCTCCATCGCCCCGGTGGTTGCCAGCGGGAACAGCATGCCGGCGCCGAAGAAGAACAGCGCAGCCGGCACGATCAGCGTCCAGATGTTCATCACGCCGAACCAGCCCGGGATCCACATCATCGCCCCCGCCAGCAGGCAGCTAATCACCGAATGCCACATCAGCGTGTGGAAGGTCTTGCCGTCGCGCCCGGCGTACCAGGCGCCGAAAAACGCCGCCGGGATCGGCAGAATGAACAGGATGCTGACGGTCAGGCCACTGAGCCCCAACACGCCGCCCATCAACACGCCACAGCTGGCCTCGAATACCGCAATGCCCGCCAGCGCGCCGATCAACATCACCAGATAGCAGCTGAAGGTGCTGTCGCCCAGCAGCTGGCGGAAACTGGCCAGCATGCGGCGTTTTTCCGTTTGCACCGGGCGGGTTTCCGGCAGCCAGCGGAACATGGCGAAGGCGACGCAGGCGCACAGCGCCAGCAGAAAGGCGTAGCTGGCACGCCAGCCGAACACCATCGCCAATGCGCCGCCGATCACCGGCGCCAGCAGCGGGCTGACCAAAATCCCCATGTTCAACAAACTGTTGGCATAGCGCAGCGCGGTGCCGGCATACAGATCGCGCGGCATAGTGCGCGCCATCACGCCCGCCACGCCGGTGCCCATCCCCTGGATGGCGCTGGCGGCGACCAGCATCGTCAGGTTGGTGGACAGCAGCGCGCCCAGCGCGCCGACCAGGAAGATCATCATGCCGGTCAGGATCACCGGGCGACGCCCGATACGATCCGATATCGGCCCGTAAATCAGCTGGGAGAAACCGTAGGTCAGCAGATATGCCGCCATCACCCGTTGCACGGAGCCGGTGCGAACCGACAGATCGTGGGCGATATCAGCAATAACGGGAACATAAATGGTTTGCGCCATCTGGCCGACGGCGACTAACAGGATAAGCATCACCAGCAGGTGAAAATTTTCTAGTTTTCTCATTATCTTCGTTAACGTTTCAACTCGTCACAGCGTCCCGGTATGGCCGTTGCAGCAGCCAGAACGGCGAGCAGCCCTCTATGGCGGCATAAACTAATCAAATCTGATTTTTTTAGCGAGTTTCAGGCAGATATTGATCCAGGTCACACTGGCAGAAAACCCGACCAGGCTCGTAAATTAAACTGTACGTCTAACGCTTTAGAGTTAAAAATAGCGCCCTTGCAGTAGCCGCGCTTTAGCATTTAATCGATAATTATTTTCATCAACTTGAAATAAAATAACACCATAGGGATTTGGTTCATGAAAACACCTGAGCTGATTTTATTGCAGTTAAAGGCTCTCGGCCCGCACTCGGCCAAAATGCTGGCGGAGCGTCTGGACATCACGCCGATGGGCATCCGACAACATCTGCAATCCCTGGAAAAACGTGAGTTGGTTTGTTACGAAGAAGCGCGTAGCAAGGTCGGCCGCCCGACGCGTTACTGGTCACTGACCGAGCGAGGGCATGCCTTTGCCGCCGCCGATCAGGAGCGGCTGCGGGCATCCGCGCTGGAGCTGTTTGGCGGCGCCGGGGTGGAGCCGTTGCTCAGCGCGCGCGAAGAGCAGCTTTATCTGCGTTATGCCGAAGAGCTGTCCGCCGAGCGCAGCCATCAGGACCGGTTAGCCCGCCTGGTGCGCCTGCGGCAACACGACGGTTACATGGCCGAATTGCTCGACCACCCGCACGGCGCGCTGCTGGTGGAAAACCACTGCCCGATCGGCGTGGCCGGCTCCAACTGCAGCAGCCTGTGCAATTCCGAGCTGCAGCTGTTTCACCGCCTGTTCGGCAACGACTACCGGGTAGAGCGCACCGCGCACGCCATTTCCGGCTCACGACATTGTGCTTATTTGATTCGACCACGGGAGCTTTAGAGTATGGCTGAATGGGTAAACGGCAAGGTTACGCAGGTAAAACAATGGACCGACGGGCTGTTCAGCCTGGTGGTCAATGCCCCCATCGATCCTTTCACCGCCGGGCAATTCGCCAAGCTGGCGCTGGAGATCGACGGCGAACGGGTGCAGCGCGCCTACTCCTACGTCAATGCCCCCGACGACGCTAATCTGGAGTTCTATCTGGTCACCGTGCCGGAAGGCAAACTGAGCCCGCGCCTCAGTCAGCTGCAGCCGGGATCGGACGTGATGGTAACCAAAGAAGCGGCCGGCTTCTTCGTGCTGGACGAGGTGCCCGACTGCGACACGCTGTGGATGCTGGCGACCGGCACCGCCATCGGCCCCTATTTATCGATTCTGCAGCAGGGCATCGGCCTGGAGCGCTTTAACAACCTGGTGCTGGTGCACGCCGCGCGCTTTGCGCGTGACCTCAGCTACCTGCCGCTGATGCAACAACTGCAGCAGCGCTACAACGGCAAGCTGCGCATCCAGACCGTCGTCAGCCGCGAAGAAACACCCGGTTCACTGACCGGCCGTGTACCGGCGCTGATCGAGGACGGCCGGCTGGAAGCGGCGATCGGCTTGACCATCGACGCCGAAACCAGCCACGTGATGCTGTGCGGCAACCCGCAAATGGTGCGGGACACGCAGCAAACGCTGAAAGATCACCGCGAGATGCGCAAGCATCTGCGCCGCAAGCCGGGCCACATCACCAGCGAACACTACTGGTAACCCGAAGGGGATCAGCGGAACTTCACCGGTTCGGCTTCCGGGCCGAACCGATTGTCTCCCGGCGTGCCGACGAAGGCGCCCAGATCGATCATCATCATCACGATAATCAGCGTCGGGATGAAACGCCCGACGCCCCATTGCCAGATCGGCGCCAGCATCTGCCAGTTCCCCGCCGCCAGCATCCATGCCAGGATCAGCAGCAGCGCCCACCAGCCGGCCTTGTTGCGATCGTGCAGGCGTTTGACCAGCACCGCCGCCGTCGGCCACAGCAGCGCCACGATAAAGAAGGCGATGGATTGGATGGCGATCAGCTGATAATTGGCCAGCGTAAACGCCACCGCCATCAGCACCAACCACAGCCCCATCCAAATCCAGAAGTCGCGCCGCCCGATGCGGCCCTTAAAAGAAAAACACCACTGTTGTAACGTCATCGATTCCTGCGCTCTAAGCCTGCCCATATTCTGCGCCGCAGTGTAACATAGGCGCTGCCAGGCCGAGTTTTCCGCCTCGTATAACGCGGTGCGCCGCACAGCTTTCTCGTCAGCGAACCGATAACGGCGTGGGATCTTTGACAAGCCCCGCGGGTTATCGCTTTAATCGGAGCCATCTTTGTCCTTGATGCCATACGCCATGCTGAGAAAAACCCTCGTCATCGCCTGCCTGTTGCAGGCCGCCGCCAACGCCTGGGCCGATCCGCCGCCCGCCGATGCAACGCCCGCCGCACCTTACCTGCTGGCCGGGGCGCCGACGTTCGATCTGACGGTGGTCAAATTCCGCGAAAAATACAATCGCGACAACCCGAAGCTGCCGATTGGCGAATTCCGCGCCATTCCCGCCGCCGAAGACGATTCGCCACTGCTGACGCGCGCCGCCAGCAAACTCAACGAAAACCTGTACGCCTCCACCGCGCTGGAGAAAGGCACAGGTAAAATCAAAACGTTGCAGATCACTCACCTGCCGCTGCAGCAGGCCAATGAAGAAAAAGCCGCGCGCGCCATCGCCATCAGCTATATGGCGGCGCTGATGCGCCAGTTCGAACCGGCATTGACGGTGGAACAGAGCCAGAACAAGGTGAACAGCCTGCTGGAAAAAGGCAAAGGATCGCGTTTTTACCAACAGCAGGTCGGCGCCATTCGCTATGTCGTCTCGGACAACGGCGATAAAGGCGTAACCTTCGCGGTTGAACCGATTAAGCTGGCGCTTTCCGAGCCGTAACGGCGCGGCATTTAATGACGAAAAGCAAAGCCTTCGCGCTTAATGATCTCTATACTGTTGGGCAGGTAAACTGCCGGTCCGGCAGTTGTCATTTCGACTCTCGCGTTCCCTAGTTGGAGGAAAAAACATGCGTCATCCATTAGTTATGGGTAACTGGAAGCTTAACGGCAGCACCCACATGGTCAACGAACTGATCGCCGGCCTGCGCAATGAGCTGAGCAGCGTTGACGGCTGTGGCGTCGCCATCGCCCCGCCGGTGATGTACCTGGATCAGGCCAAGCACGCGCTGGCCGGCAGCCGCATCGCGCTGGGCGCGCAGAACGTGGACGTTAACCTGTCCGGCGCCTTCACCGGTGAAGTTTCCGCCAACATGCTGAAAGACGTCGGCGCCCAGTACATCATCATCGGCCACTCCGAGCGTCGCACCTACCACAAAGAAAGCGACGAAGTCATCGCCGAGAAATTCGCCGTGCTGCAAGAAGCCGGCCTGATCCCGGTGCTGTGCATCGGTGAAACCGAAGCGGAAAACGAAGCGGGCAAAACCGAAGAAGTGTGCGCACGCCAGATCGACGCCGTGCTGAAAACGCTGGGCGCGCCGGCGATGAAAGGCACCGTGATCGCCTATGAGCCGGTCTGGGCCATCGGCACCGGCAAGTCCGCTACCCCTGCGCAGGCGCAGGCCGTACACAAATTTATCCGTGACCACATCGCCAAGCACGATGCCGCGGTTGCCGCTGAAATCATCATCCAGTACGGCGGTTCGGTGAACGACAAGAACGCCGCAGAGCTGTTCGGTCAGCCAGACATCGACGGTGCGCTGGTTGGCGGCGCCTCGCTGAAAGCCGACGCTTTCGCCGTGATCGTCAAAGCCGCTGCCGCAGCGAAAAAAGCCTGATTGCCTTAGGCTTGCCATAAAAAAACCCCGGCTTGCCGGGGTTTTTTATTGCCGCTCAACCGGCATCAGCGTTTGCTTATCTCGTCGAACACGCCGCCGGTGGCGAAGTGCACCTTCTGCGCTTCGGTCCAGCCGCCGAAGGTATCATCCACGGTGAACAGCTTCAACTGCGGGAACTGCCCGGCAAACTTGGCCGCCACCGCCGCATCGCGCGGACGGTAATAGTGCTGTGCCGCGATGGTCTGCCCTTCCGGCGAATACAGATACTTCAGGTAGGCGGTCGCCACGTCGCGGGTACCGCGTTTATCGACCACCTTATCCACCACCGACACCGTCGGTTCGGCCAGGATCGATTCACTCGGGGTGATAATCTCGAATTTGTCTTTGCCCAGCTCTTTCTCCGCCAGCAGCGCTTCGTTTTCCCAGGCGATCAGCACGTCGCCGATGCCGCGCTCAACGAAGGTGTTGGTCGAGCCGCGCGCGCCGGAATCCAGCACTTCGACGTTCTTGTACAGGTTTTTGACGAAGTCCTGCGCCTTGGTCTTATCGTTGTTGTTGTGGTGCAACGCGTAGCCCCAGGCGGCCAGGTAGTTCCAGCGGGCGCCGCCGGAGGTTTTCGGGTTCGGGGTGATCACCGACACGCCCGGCTTGAGCAAATCGGGCCAGTCGTGAATTTGTTTCGGGTTGCCTTTACGCACCAGGAAGACGATGGTCGAGGTGTAAGGCGCCGAGTTGTCCGGCAGGCGTTTGATCCAGTCTTTCTCGATACGCCCGCGTTCGGCAATGGCGTCGACGTCATAGGCCAACGCCAGCGTCACCACATCGGCCTCGATGCCGTTGATCACCGAGGTCGCCTGTTTGCCGGAACCGCCGTGCGACTGGCGCACCGTCACCTTGTCGCCGGTTTCCGCCTGATAGTGCTTGCTGAATGCCGTGTTGTAAGCCTGATAGAACTCACGCGTCGGATCGTATGACACGTTCAGCAACTGAATATCCTTCGCCATGGCGCCGGACGCCAACAGCACCAATGTCAGACCTACACCCCATTTACGCATCGACAGGCTCTCCCAGAAAATTAAGCGCAACCTTAATCGGTTGATTTAGCATCAGAGCCTGCCAGAAACTTTCCCGGCAATTAAAGAATAAAAAATTTTGGGATAGATGATTCCGGAATATATCGCCAACGGGCATAAAAAAACCCCCGCGAGCGGAGGCTTTTTTGTCGTACGATGAGCGGCGTATCAGTACAGCTTTTTCGCCGTTTCCAGCCAGTCGCCCTTGAACGGACGCTTCATGTTTTCGATCGCGTCGATGATGTCGTGGTGCACCATTTTTTCGTTCTGGATACCGACACAGCGGCCGCCGTAGCCCTGCAGCAGCAGCTCGATGGCGTAGGCGCCCATGCGCGAGGCCAGGATGCGGTCGTAGGCAACCGGTGAACCGCCGCGTTGAATATGGCCCAGCACGGTGGCGCGGGTTTCACGCTTGGTTTCCTGCTCGATGTGGCGCGCCAGCTCATCGATGTCGCAGATGTGCTCGGTGATCGCCACGATGGCGTGTTTTTTACCCTTGGCGATACCGGCCTTGATTTCGCACACCAGATCTTCGCGGTTGAATTCGATTTCAGGCAGCACGATGAATTCGCAACCGCCGGCAATCGCCGCCGCCAGCGTCAGATCGCCGCAGTAACGGCCCATCACTTCCACGATGGAGATACGCTGGTGCGAAGAGGAGGTATCGCGCAGGCGGTCGATCGCTTCCACCACGGTTTCCAACGCGGTGAAGTAACCGATGGTGTAGTCGGTGCCGGCAACGTCGTTATCGATGGTGCCCGGCAGACCGATGCACGGGAAGCCTTCTTCCGTCAGGCGTTTGGCGCCCATGTAGGAACCGTCGCCGCCGATCACCACCAGCGCGTCGATGCCGCGATTCTTCAGGTTTTCAATCGCCTTGGCGCGCACGTTCTCATCCCTGAATTCCGGGAAGCGGGCCGAGCCAAGGAAGGTGCCGCCGCGGTTGATCATGTCGGACACGCTATAGCGATCCAGCTGCTCCATGCGATCTTCGTACAAGCCAAGGTAGCCATCGTAAATACCAAAAACTTCCAGACCTTCTGAAAGCGCAGAACGCACAACGCCGCGGATTGCAGCGTTCATACCCGGCGAATCACCGCCGCTCGTCAGTACACCGATTTTCTTGATCATGACTACCTCTGAACTGTGTAGATGCAATTTCTTAAGAATTCTGTCTCCGCCGATCGTCTTGAAACCTCTCCGGCTGCAGAAAACCAGCTTTACGGCTTATTGCTGGATATTATATCAAAAACACCCAGCTGAATTGATTCAAGTCACGCAATATAACGGTAAAAACACCGCATGGCACGCTGAGCTAACTCAGATATTCATGATAATACTTCGATCTATGCCTCTATCTGATTATAGCTCCCAATGTCCCTGCCTACCCGGCGGCACCACGGAGCACGGATCCAGGTGAATAATGACGTCCGCCCCCGCAAAACGGCGCCGCAGCGCCTGTTCCACCTGATCGGCCAACCGGTGCGCCTCGCGCAGCGGCAGCGAGTCTTCCATCTCCAGATGCAGCTGGATGAAACGCGTCGGCCCCGACTGCCGCGTGCGCAGATCGTGCGCGCCTTTCACCCCGGGCCAGGAGGAAACCACCTCGATAATCGCCTGGCGTTCGTCATCCGGCAACGCCCGATCCAGCAGCGACTGCACCGCTTCGTAGCCCATGCGCAGCGCGCTATACAGGATGTAAACGCCGATGCCCAGCGCGAACAGCGCGTCCGCCCGCCGGAAGCCGTACCAGCTTAGCCCAAGAGCGATAAGAATAGCACCATTCATCATGACATCTGACTGATAATGCAGCATATCTGCGCGCACCGCCTGGCTGCGCGTTTTTCTGACCACCCAACGTTGATAGGTGACCAGAATCAGGGTACTGATCAACGCGATCACCGTCACGACGACCCCAACGCCGGGATCGCGCAGCGTTTGCGGCGCATACAAATGCTGGAAGCCGGTGAGGAACAGAAACAGGGCGGAGCCGGAAATAAACATGCTTTGCGCCAGCGCCGCCAGCGACTCCGCTTTGCCGTGGCCAAAGGTGTGCTCGGCATCGGCCGGCTGCAGCGAATAGCGCACCACCAGAAGGTTGGTCAGGGAGGCGGCGATATCGACCAGCGAATCCACCAGCGCCGCCAGCAGGCTGACCGAACCGGTGTGGTACCAGGCGACGATTTTGATTAACAGCAGCGACGACGCCAGCGCGGTAGCGGCCAACGCAGCGGACTTTACCAGGCGTGCATAGCGCTGTTCCATTAAGGGGTCCCGGTCAAAAGGTATGGCGCTCAATATAGCGAAATGTCGGATAAAAAAAACCCCGCCATCATGGCGGGGAAGACAGGGATGGTGTCTATGGCAAGGAAAAACAGGGGACTACTCAGTCGTACTTCACTTCTGGGCAGAAGCTTGCTGCAAACCAGAAATTTGTTGCTCCATCTGCTGCATACGCTGCTGATGTTTCTGGTCTAAAACACTTTTTTGCTCTGGCGTCAGCAGGTTATACATTTGGTTGCGCACCCGGGCCATTTCGACCTGGCGCTTGACCTGCTGCTGGGCCATCTTTTCCGCCTGGGCATACACGGCGGCTTCGTCAAATTTCTCTGCGGTCACCAGTTTATGCATGGCTTCCATTTCAGCTACATTGACACCAGGCAGATCGTGCCGGGCCTGGCGCATCAAATCGCGCATTTGCTGGCGCTGCTGTTCGCTGAGGCTGACACCGTCGAACATATGGTGCTGGCCGGGTATTCGGGTCATCGCGTCGTTGCCGGGAGGTTGGGCTGTGTCCGGTATAGTGTCGGCAGCGAAGGCAGCGGTCGAACCAATTGCCAGCAGTGATGCCATAACTAATGCGGTCACCTTACGCATTTCAACTCCTCAAGCTTTCTCACTTTGCGAATCAACGAGGAGCAGTGTACCGCTACACCTGAAAACCTGCGTCAGTGCATGTAAAACTACGTAAAGTCATGGAATGGCAACAGTTGATGACGTATTTTGCGTCTGGAGGTAAATCATAATGAACAAGATTCTGTTAGTTGACGACGACCGCGAGTTGACCTCGCTGTTAAAAGAACTGCTTGAAATGGAAGGTTTTAATATCGTCGTCGCGCACGATGGCGAGCAGGCGTTGTCGCTGCTGGACAGCTCCATCGATCTGCTGCTGCTCGACATCATGATGCCGAAGAAAAACGGCATCGATACGCTGAAAGAACTGCGCCAACATCACCAGACGCCGGTCATCATGCTGACCGCCCGCGGCAGCGAACTGGACCGCGTGCTGGGCCTGGAGCTGGGCGCCGATGATTATCTGCCGAAACCCTTCAACGATCGCGAGCTGGTCGCGCGCATTCGCGCCATTCTGCGCCGTTCCAACTGGAGCGAACAGCAGCAGGTCGACAGCGGCGCCCCGACGCTGGATGTCGATGGCCTGCAGCTGAACCCCGGCCGCCAGGAGGCCAGCTTCGACGGCCAGGTGCTGGATCTGACCGGCACCGAATTCACCCTGCTTTACCTGCTGGCGCAGCATCTCGGCCAGGTGGTGTCGCGCGAACTGCTGAGCCAGGAAGTGCTGGGCAAACGCCTGACCCCGTTCGATCGCGCCATCGACATGCATATCTCCAACCTGCGGCGTAAGCTGCCGGACCGCAAAGACGGGCATCCGTGGTTCAAAACCCTGCGCGGGCGGGGTTATTTGATGGTATCTGCAACATGATCAACAGTTTGACGGCACGCATCTTCGCCATTTTCTGGTTCACGTTAGCCCTGGTGCTAATGCTGGTGCTGATGGTGCCCAAGCTCGACTCCCGCCAAATGACCTCTCTGCTCGACAGCGAGCAGCGGCAGGGGTTGATGCTGGAACAGCACGTCGAGGCCGAGTTGCAAAACGATCCGGCCAACGATCTGATGTGGTGGCGCCGCCTGTTCCGCGCCATCGACAAATGGGCGCCGCCGGGCCAACGCCTGCTGCTGGTCACCAGCGAAGGCCGGGTGATCGGCGCGCAGCGCAACGAAATGCAGATCGTCCGCAACTTCATCGGCCAATCCGATAATTCGGATCATCCCAAGAAGAAAAAGTACGGCCGCGTTGAGCTGGTCGGGCCGTTCGCCGTGCGCGACGGCGAAGACAACTATCAGCTGTACCTGATCCGTCCCGCCAACAGCCCGCAATCCGATTTCATCAACCTGATGTTCGACCGGCCGCTGCTGCTGCTGATCGTCACCATGCTGATCAGCGCCCCGCTGCTGCTGTGGCTGGCCTGGAGCCTGGCGAAACCGGCACGCAAACTGAAAAACGCCGCCGATGACGTGGCGCGCGGCAACCTGAAGCAGCATCCGGAACTGGAGGCCGGCCCGCAGGAGTTTCTGGCCACCGGCGCCAGCTTCAACCAGATGGTCAGCGCGCTGGAGCGCATGATGAACGCGCAGCAACGGCTGATCTCGGACATCTCGCACGAGCTGCGCACGCCGCTGACGCGTCTGCAGCTGGCCACCGCGCTGATGCGCCGCCGCCACGGCGAAGGGCACGAGCTGGCGCGCATCGAAACAGAAGCGCAGCGGCTGGATTCGATGATCAACGATCTGCTGGCGCTGTCGCGCGGACAGCAAAAAGGCGAACTGGCGCGCGAGCAGCTGAAGGCCAACGACCTGTGGGCCGACGTGCTGGACAACGCCCGTTTCGAAGCGGAACAGATGGGCAAGCAGTTGGAAATCACCGCGCCGCCAGGCCCGTGGACGCTGTTCGGCAACGCGAGTGCGCTGGACAGCGCGTTGGAAAACATCGTGCGCAACGCCCTGCGTTATTCGCACACCCGCATTGCCGTGGCGTTCAGCGCCGACAATCAGGGCGTGACCATCCAGGTTGACGACGACGGCCCCGGCGTCAGCGCCGAAGATCGCGAACAGATCTTCCGTCCGTTCTACCGCACCGATGAAGCGCGCGACCGCGAATCCGGTGGCACCGGCCTCGGCCTGGCGATCGTCGAAGCGGCGGTCAATCAACATCGCGGCTGGGTGAAGGCCGAAGACAGCCCGCTTGGCGGCCTGCGACTGGTGCTGTGGCTGCCGCTGCATCATCAACGTTTGTCGACTAAGACAGAACAGTAAGAGTTTGCTATCCTGCGCCCCTCGTTCACGAGGGCCTGCAACATGCTGAACATCGTTTTATTTGAACCCGAAATTCCACCCAACACCGGCAATATCATCCGCCTGTGTGCCAATACCGGCTTTAACCTGCACCTGATTGAACCGCTGGGATTCCCGTGGGACGACAAGCGCCTGCGCCGCGCCGGGCTGGACTACCATGAGTTCACCCGCGTCAGCCGTCATGCCGATTACGCCGCCTTTCTCACCGCCGAAAACCCGCAGCGGCTGTTTGCTCTCACCACCAAGGGCACGCCGGCGCACAGTGCCGTCAGCTACCAGGCCGGCGACTACCTGCTGTTCGGCCCGGAAACGCGTGGATTGCCTGCCGACATCCTCGATGCGCTGCCCGCGCAGCAAAAAATCCGCATCCCGATGCAGGCGCAAAGCCGCAGCATGAACCTGTCGAATGCCGTATCGGTGGTGGTGTATGAAGCCTGGCGGCAGCTGGACTATGCCGGCGCGCTGATCAAGGCGTAATCCGCGACGACGCGCCATACTGGAAAGGTTAACCTCTCCAGGCACGGCACATGGCTTTCGTTGCAGATATTGTTACCCAGCTTCGCCGGCTCGAACCGGCGCTGAACGAGGCGCTGTTGCGGCTGCAACAGGCGCAAGACACCGAAGCGTTGCACGACTTGCGCGTCTGTCTGCGCCGCATTCGCAGCCTGCTGCGTCCGTTGCGCGGCTGCCCCGGCGCAACCCGGCTCGATCGGGCCGCCGCCGAGTTAGGGCGGCTCACGACGCCGCTGCGCGATCTCGAGGTGCTGATCGCCGAACTGGCACGCCATCGCCTCGATTGGCAGGCCAACGTGCGCCGGAGCGATCTTCAGGCTCGCTGCCGTCAACTGCTCACCCATCCGCAGCTCATCGACTTTCCCTCGCTGTTGCACGCCTGGCCGCGCCGCTTCCGCCGCACCGCGCGACGCACCGCCAAACACCGCCTAAATCGACGCCTGCAGCGCCAGCAGCGGCAATTGCGCCGGGCACTGGCCGATACCGGCTACGACCGCCACCGCCTGCGGCTGCTGATAAAACGCCTGCGTTACGCGGCTGAAGCCTATCCGCAACGCCTCCCCCTCTCTCCCACCGCGATAGCGAGCCTCAAGGCGGCGCAGAACGCCCTCGGCGATTGGCACGATCGGGAGGTCTGGTGCCTGCAGGCAGAACATCAGGCGGATCTCTGGCCCTTGTTGGCCCAATGGCAAACTGAGCAACGCCTGGCGCTGGCCAGCGCGAACGCCTTACTCGCCGCCTTATCGTCGGCGCTGGCGGCGAAAATCAGCGGCGCATCACGATCCTGAAAAAAGGCCACGGCAGGGCACGCCCGGCCCCGAAAATGCCCGATGAGGCGCAGATAATGCGCTATGTTTTGTAAGGGTAATCACCACTCATCATAGGAAACCATATGAAGAAACAACGCTTGAGCGTTGCCATGGCGGTTCTGGCAGCGGGCCTGTTGCTGGCAGGCTGTTCGTCCAAAGTCACCCAAACGTCGCAGTATTCGGGCTTCTTGTCCGATTACAGCAAGCTGCAGGAAACCACCTCGCCAAGCGGCCATAAAACGCTGCGATGGGTAGACCCAAGCTACAAGGAATCCAACTATCGCGGCATCTATTTCCAACCGGTGGTCTATTTCCCGGCGGAGAAGCCCACGGCGCGCGTCAGCCAGGACACGTTGAACAAGATTAAGGCCTACGCGACCCAGCGGATCAAAACCGCGCTGCAGAATCGCTTTACCATTCTGCCAAGCCCGACGGGCTCACGCGTGCTGGTGGCCAAGCTCGCCATCACCGCCGTTTCCGCCGAAAATGAAGACATGAAGTTCTATGAGGTGGTGCCGGTCGCCGCGGTGGTCGCCAGCACCATGGCAGCGACCGGGCACCGGACGCAAAATACCGCGCTGTATATCGAAGGTGAGCTGATCGACCAGGATACCGGTAAAACGGTGATGGAAGTGGTACGCAAGGCCTACGGTAAAACCGTCAACAACGACAGCACGCCGGTCACGGCGGATGACGTCAAGGCGGCGATCGACGACATCGTTACCGATATCACCAACTTCCCGAAACAGGGCTGACCGCCACCTGAAAAACGCAGGGGGAGCCGAAGCTCCCCCTGAATGGCTGCGCAGGCGGCGCTCAAATGCCGTCGCCGTACTCGAAGCCGTGATTGCTACCGTTGAAGTATTGGTCCATATCCATCGACGGCGTATCGCTCTCCGGCCGCCCGACGATGCGCGCCGGCACGCCGGCGGCGGTGGTGTGCGGCGGTATCGCCTGCAAGACCACCGAGCCCGCGCCGATCTTCGCACCCTTGCCCACTTCGATATTGCCGAGAATTTTGGCGCCGGCGCCAATCATCACCCCTTCGCGGATTTTCGGGTGACGGTCGCCGCTGGTTTTACCGGTACCGCCCAGGGTAACCGACTGCAGGATAGAGACGTTGTTCTCCACCACCGCCGTTTCACCGATCACGATGCCGGTGGCGTGGTCGAGCATGATGCCGCAGCCGATGGTCGCCGCCGGGTGGATGTCCACGCCGAAGGCGACGGAAATTTGATTTTGCAGGTAGATAGCCAGCGCTTGCCGCCCTTGCTGCCACAGCCAGTGACCGATGCGGTAAGCCTGCAGCGCATGGAACCCTTTCAGGTAAAGCAGCGGCGTGGAGTATTTATCGACCGCCGGATCGCGCAACCGCACCGCGAGAATATCGCGCGCCGCCGAAACGATCATCTGGTTGTCGGACTTGTAGGCCTCTTCCACCACCTCGCGCACCGCGATGGCGGGCATGATCGGCGTCGCCAGCTTGTTGGCCAGCATATAGCTGAGCGCGCTGCCCAGGTTCTCGTGCTTGAGCAACGTCGCATGGAAAAAGCTGGCCAGCATCGGTTCACAATCAGCCAGTGCTCGCGCTTCTGATTTAATGCTGTTCCAGACCTGTTCCAACTCTTCTGACGACATCACATACCCCTTTACCTTGCCAAACGGGCCGCTTCGCACGGTAGCGCGAAGCGGCCCAGGTCATTTGCGGGGTCAGCATTCTGCTGCCCCGGCATATCGTTTTATGTCACGCGCTGGGTTTTTCGTCCTTTCGGGCTCGCCCCAGCAGGCTCAGCGCCGCTTCGCGGGCGTCCTTGTGGCAGTAAAGCACCTGATAAATCTGTTCGGTGATCGGCATTTCCACGCCGTGCCGCTGCGCCAGCGCCAACACCTCTTTGGTATTGCGATAGCCCTCGACCACCTGGCCGATGCTGTCCTGCGCTTCCTGCACGCCTTTGCCTTGCCCCAGCATAATGCCGAAGCGGCGGTTGCGCGATTGGTTGTCCGTGCAGGTTAGCACCAGATCCCCCAGCCCCGCCATGCCCATGAACGTCGAAGGATCGGCGCCCAGCGCAGAACCCAGACGGCTCATTTCCGCCAGCCCGCGTGTAATCAACGCGGTGCGGGCGTTGGCGCCGAAACCGATGCCGTCGGACATGCCGGCGCCAATGGCGATCACGTTCTTCACCGCGCCGCCAAGCTGCACGCCGATGAAGTCGGGATTGCTGTAGACGCGGAAGCTCTTGCCGCAGTGCAACAGCTGTTGCAAATCGTCGGCGAACTGCGCATCGGTCGCCGCCAGCGCGATCGCCGTCGGCAAGCCGGCGGCCAGCTCTTTGGCGAACGTCGGCCCGGAGAGCACCGCCAGCGGGATCGTCTCGCCCAACGCCTCACGCGCCACGTCCTGCAGCAACCGGCCGGTTTCCGCTTCCAGTCCCTTGGTAGCCCACACGATGCGGGCGTCCGGGCGCAGATGCGGCTTCAGCTGGCGCAGCACGTCGCCGAACACGTGGCTCGGCACCACCACCAGCACGTCGCGGCTGGCCGCCAGCGCACGCGCCAAATCGGCTTCAAGCAGCAGGGTATCGGGGAAGGGAACGTCGGGCAGAAACGCCTGATTGCAGCGATCTTGCTGCAACGTTTGAATTTGCGCGGGGTTATGCCCCCACAGCACCACGGCGTGGCCGTTACGCGCCAGCGTAATGGCCAATGCGGTGCCGTACGAGCCGGCACCGATGACAGTCATTGAAGCATTGACGGTGTTCATCAGGCATCCTGATGTGGTGCGGCACCTTCGCCTTCCGCCTGCTGCTGCAGATAGTTCATGAACAGCGCGTCAAAGTTGACCGGTGCCAGGTTCAGCTGCGGGAATGTACCGCGGGAAACCAGGCTGGTGATGCACTCGCGCGCATACGGGAACAGGATGTTCGGGCAGTATGCACCCAGGCAATGCGCCAGCTGCGTGCCTTCGATGCCTGCTACCGAGAAGATGCCCGCCTGTTGCACTTCGCACAGGAACGCAGTTTCTTCGCCCAGGCTCGCCGTCACGGTTACGCGCAGTACCACTTCATACACTTCGTCAGCCAGCTGGCTGGACGCGGTATCCAGATCAAGTTTAACTTCCGGCTGCCATTCCTGCTGGAAAACCTGCGGCGCGTTCGGCGCTTCGAAGGAGATGTCCTTGGTATAAATACGTTGGATCTGGAAAGCCATTTCGGTGCTGTTTTGTTCTGACATGTGAGTAATACCCTTGGTTAAACGTCCTTATTGACACTCGGTGAACCGGCAAGCTGCTTAAAGCAGCGGATCCAGGCCGCCGCGAGCATCGAGTTCATATAAATCATCGCAGCCGCCGATATGCCGGCCGTCGATGAAAATCTGCGGCACCGTGGTACGCCCGCTGCGCTCGATCATCACTTCGCGTTTGGCGTTATCGCCGTCGATGGCGATCTCGTTAAACGCCGCGCCCTTGCTGTTCAACAGCGCCTTGGCGCGATGGCAGAACGGACAGGTCGCTTTGGTGTAGATATCAATGTTAGCCATGGATTGCCACCTCAAATAGGTTAAACGGTTACTTACCGCGCACCAGCGGCAGGTTTTCTCCGCTCCAGCCGGAAATGCCGTCTTTCAGCATCGTCACCTTTTCAAAACCGGCCTTGCTCAGGTTCTCCGCCGGCTCGCGGGAGGCGGTGCCGTTGGCGCATACGACGATGATCGGCTGCGCTTTGTGTTTTTCCAGCTCGCCGAGGCTGCCGCTTTTGATTTCGCTGGCGGTCAGGTTGATGGCGCTGGCCAGGTGACCACGGCGGAAATCGTCGCGGCTGCGGGTGTCGACCACCACGGCTTCTTCTTTGTTGATCAGGCGAATAGCTTCACCGCGTGCGATCTCTTTGACCTTGGAGAAACGGCTTTTGAAGGTCATGACGATCACGGCGACCAGCAGAGCGATCCAAGCCAGGCTCAGAATAGGGTGTCTGCTTACGAATGGCATAATTTCTTGCAGCATGGGGTGTAACAACTCCCGTCAGTTAAGGGATAAATAAGTCAAGGTTCCAGAGTATACCTGCCGAGTGCGGCAAATACAGCCAATAAGCAAGCGCGATTGTAGAAACTGCGGGCTGCGCTGAGAAATTCCCGACGTCAGAGCATAAAAGCCCGCGCGATTCGCCGCAACCTTGATCTCTTTGGGCTATTTATCGCCGCTGGCGGTGTAAAATCAGCCGGTTTTTCGAGGGTGAATAGCCATGCTTGCGGCGGGCGCATGGCTATTCGCAGCTTAAAAAGTTCATAAGAGGTCAATGCAATGTCGAGCAACAAAAAACCGATGGTACTGGTGATCCTGGACGGTTACGGCCATCGTGAAGAGCGGCAGGACAACGCGATCCTGAACGCCGGCACCCCGGTGATGGATCGCCTGTGGCGGGAGCAGCCGCATACGCTGATCGCCGCTTCCGGGCTGGATGTCGGCCTGCCCGACGGGCAAATGGGCAACTCTGAAGTCGGCCACGTCAACCTGGGCGCCGGGCGCATCGTGTACCAGGATCTGACCCGGCTGGACAAAGCTATCGCCGACGGCGACTTCTTCGCCAACCCTGTGCTGACCGCCGCTGTCGATAAGGCCGTAGCGGCCGGCAAGGCGGTGCACATCATGGGCCTGCTGTCGCCGGGCGGCGTGCACAGCCACGACGAGCACATCCTGGCCATGATCAAGCTGGCCGCCCAACGCGGCGCCAAAGCCGTTTATCTGCATGCCTTCCTCGACGGGCGCGACACGCCGCCGCGCAGCGCCGAAGCCCCGCTGCAACGCTGCAGCGACGCCTTCGCCGCGTTGGGCGTCGGGCGCATCGCCTCGCTGATCGGCCGCTACTACGCGATGGACCGCGACAACCGCTGGGATCGCGTGCAGCTGGCCTATGACCTGCTGACCGCGGCCAAAGGGGACTCCGTGGCCGAGGATGCGATCGCCGGGCTGCAGGCCGCCTATCAGCGCGGTGAAAACGACGAGTTCGTCAGACCGACCGTGATCCGCGCCGCCGGTGAGGCCGATGCCGCGATGCAGGACGGCGACGCGTTGATCTTCATGAACTTCCGCGCGGACCGCGCGCGCCAGATCACCCGTGCCTTCGTGAACGCGGATTTCGACGGTTTCCCACGCGCCAAACAGGTGCAGTTCGGCGATTTCGTGATGCTGACCGAATACGCCGCCGACATCGCGACCGCCTGCGCCTATCCGCCGGCGTCGCTGTCCAACACCTTCGGCGAATGGCTGATGAAGCACGACAAAACTCAGCTGCGCATCTCGGAAACCGAAAAATACGCCCACGTCACCTTCTTCTATAACGGCGGCGTGGAAGCGCCGTTCAAGGGCGAAGACCGCGTGCTGGTCAACTCGCCGAAGGTCGCCACCTACGATCTGCAGCCGGAGATGAGCGCCGCCGAGCTGACCGACAAGCTGCTGAGCGCCATCCGCAGCGGCAAATATGATGCCATTATCTGCAACTACCCGAACGGCGACATGGTAGGGCATACCGGCGTGTATGAAGCAGCGGTCAAAGCGGTGGAAACGCTGGACGCCTGCATCGCCCAGGTGGTTGATGCGGTGCGCGACGTCGACGGCCAGTTGCTGATCACCGCCGATCACGGCAACGCCGAGCAGATGCGCGATCCGGCCACCGGCCAGGCGCACACCGCCCACACCAGCCTGCTGGTACCGCTGATTTACGTCGGCAAACCGGCGCGGGCGGTCGAAGGCGGCAAGCTTTCGGACATCGCGCCAACCCTGTTAACGCTGATGGGAATGGAAATCCCGCAAGAGATGACTGGTAAGCCGCTGTTCATCGTGGAATAATCCTTCTCCATGAGGGAGAAGGCGTTTTTTGCACTATCAAGGGTAACCCGAAGCGCAAACGCAGGCAGCCGACCGCTGCCTGAACGCACCGCGCCAAGGACGTTCACCGCCATGTGCGCCAGCGTATTTTGCGCTGGCGTCTTGCTGTTGCCGCTCGCCGGCCAGGCGGCGGAAGACAATAAATCCCAGCTGAAAGACATCCAGCAGAGTATCGCCGAGAAAGAAAAAGCGGTGAAGCAGCAGCAACAGCAGCGCAGCTCACTGCAGGATCAGCTGCGTCAGCAGGAAAAAACCATCGCCCAGGCTAGCCGCCAGTTGCGCGACACCCAGGGCACGCTCACCCAGTTGGGCAAGGACATTTCCGGCCTGAACGCCTCGATAGCCAAACTGCAAAAGCAGCAATCGGCCCAACAAAACCTCCTCGCCAAACAGCTCGACGCCGCCTTCCGGCAAGGGCAGCACAGCGCCGTGCAGCTGATCCTCAGCGGTGAAGAAAGCCAGCGCAGCGAACGTATTCTGGCCTATTTCGGCTATCTGAACGAAGCGCGCCAGAAAACCATCGAAGAGCTGAAACAGACCCGCGCCGAGCTGGCGAAGCAAAAAACCACGCTGGTGGCCAAACAGGGCCAGCAAAAATCCTTACTGGGCGAGCAACAGACGCAGCAGCAGAAGCTGGAGCAGGCGCGCGGCGCCCGCAAAAAAACGCTGACCGCGCTGGAAGCCTCGCTGGAAAAAGACCAACAACGCCTGGTGGAACTGCGCCAGAACGAAGCCCGCATGCGCGACAAGATCGCTCGCGCGGAGCGCGAAGCCCGTGCGCGCGCCGAACGCGAAGCCCGTGAAGCGGCCAAGGTGCGCGAACAGGTGCGCATCAAGGAGCAGCAGGCGAAGAAAACCGGCACCACCTACAAACCTAGCGAAGCCGATCGCTCGCTGATGGCGCGCACCGGCGGCCTCGGTCGCCCGGCCGGCCAGCTGATGTGGCCGGTGCGCGGCCGCACGCTGCACGGCTTTGGCGAACAGCAGCAGGGCGAGCTACGCTGGAAAGGCATGGTGATCGAAGCCCGCGAAGGCAGCGAAGTGAAAGCCGTCGCCGATGGCCGCGTGCTGCTGGCCGACTGGCTGCAAGGTTATGGCCTGATGGTGGTGGTCGAACACGGTAAAGGCGACATGAGCGTGTACGGCTACAACCAAAGCGCGTTGGTCAACGTCGGGGCACAGGTGCGCGCCGGTCAGCCGATCGCTCTGGTCGGCACCAGCGGCGGCCAGGGAACGCCGTCGCTCTATTTCGAAATCCGTCGTCAGGGACAGGCGGTTAACCCACTGCCGTGGTTGGGAAGATAGATTTGCGCTATGTCAAAACCCGAACAGCTCTGTTAATAGGCTGTCTGCTGCAGGTTTACGCTGCACAGGCAGGAAAACTCTCCATCGTCATCGATGACGTGGGCTACCGCCCTCACGAAGAAAACGCGGTGCTGCAAATGCCGACGGCGATCTCGGTCGCGGTGTTGCCCAACGCGCCGCATGCCCGCCTGATGGCCACCCGCGCCCACAGCCAGGGCCGCGAAGTCTTGATCCACATGCCGATGGCGCCGCTCAGCAAGCAGCCGCTGGAGCGCGATACCCTGCAGCCCTCCATGAGCAGCGAAGAGATCCAGCGCATCATCCGCAATGCGGTGAACAACGTGCCCTACGCGGTCGGCATGAACAACCACATGGGCAGCGCTATGACCTCCAGCCTGCCGGGCATGCAGAAAGTGATGCAGGCGCTCGAAAGCTACCGCCTGTACTTTCTGGACAGCATGACCATCGGCAGCAGCCAAGCGACCCGCGCCGCGGCCGGCACCGGCGTGAAGGTGATCAAACGCAAGGTGTTCCTCGACGATACCGCGAACGAAGCCGACATCCGCCGCCAGTTCAATCGCGCGGTCGAATTGGCGCGGCGCAACGGCTCCGCCATCGCCATCGGCCACCCGCGCCCGGCGACGGTGAAGGTGCTGCAACAGATGCTGCCGTCGCTGCCCGCCGATATCGTGCTGGTTAAACCGAGCGCGCTGCTGAACGAACCGCAGGGCAACGGCGGTGGCAGCTACGTCCCGCCGGTCAAACCGCAAAAACCGCAGCCGAAGAACCCGTTCAGTGGCGGCATCAAGCAGTGCAAGGTCAAACCGCCGAAGGAAAAAACCAACGCCGGCACCGCGCTGGGCGTCATCGCCGATAGCATCGCCACCTCGCCGCCGGTGACCTTCATCAAGCGTCATTGGCAGCACTGGACGCAAGCCAAACCGCAAACATAAAAAAAGGGCCGGAATTCCGGCCCTTTTCACATCTGGCGAAATCAATCCCAGCTCAGCACCACTTTACCCGACTTGCCGGAGCGCATGGCGTCGAAGCCCTGCTGGAACTCGTCGATCGAGAATCGGTGGGTGATGATCGGGGTTAAATCCAGACCGGACTGGATCAGTGCCGCCATCTTGTACCAGGTTTCAAACATCTCACGGCCGTAAATCCCTTTGATAAACAGCCCCTTGAAGATGACCTGGTTCCAGTCGATCGACATGTCCGAAGGCGGAATGCCCAGCATGGCGATGCGCCCGCCGTGGTTCATCGCATTGAGCAGCGTGCGGAACGCCGGCGGCGCGCCGGACATTTCCAGACCGACGTCGAACCCTTCGGTCATGCCCAGCTCGGCCATCACGTCGTTAAGGTTTTCCTTGCTGACGTTCACCGCGCGGGTCACACCCATCTTGCGCGCCAGTTCCAGGCGGTATTCGTTAACGTCGGTGATCACCACATGGCGGGCGCCAACGTGTTTGCACACCGCCGCCGCCATGATGCCGATCGGGCCGGCGCCGGACACCAGCACGTCTTCCCCGACCAGATCGAACGACAGCGCGGTGTGCACCGCGTTGCCGAACGGATCGAAGATCGAAGCCAGTTCGTCGGAGATGTTATCCGGGATCTTGAAGGCGTTGAATGCCGGGATCACCAGGTATTCCGCGAAGCTGCCCGGGCGGTTCACGCCCACGCCGACGGTGTTGCGGCACAGGTGCGTGCGGCCGCCGCGGCAGTTGCGGCAGTGGCCGCAGGTGATGTGGCCTTCGCCGGACACGCGATCGCCGATGCTGAAGCCTTTGACTTCCTGACCGATCGCCACCACTTCGCCCACGTATTCATGGCCGACCACCATCGGAACCGGAATGGTTTTTTGCGACCACTCGTCCCAGTTGTAGATATGCACATCGGTGCCGCAGATCGCGGTTTTGCGGATTTTGATCATGATGTCGTTGTGACCCAGCTCCGGCTGAGGCACGTCGGTCATCCAAATCCCTTCTTCCGCTTTCAGTTTTGACAGTGCTTTCATGGTTTTACCTTATGCAATAACGCCAAGATCCTTACCGATACGTGTAAACGCCGCCACTGCGCGTTCGATTTGCTCCGGGGTGTGGTCGGCGGACATCTGGGTACGGATGCGCGCCTGGCCTTTCGGCACCACCGGATAGAAGAAACCGGTCACATAGATGCCTTCCTTGAGCAACGCATTGGCGAATTCCTGCGCCAACTTCGCCTCACCCAGCATCACCGGGATGATGGCGTGATCGGCACCGGCCAACGTGAAGCCGGCGGCGGTCATTTTTTCGCGGAACAGACGCGCGTTGGCCCACAGGCGATCGCGCAGGGCATCGCCCTCTTCCAGCAGTTCCAGCACTTTGATCGACGCGGCGACGATCGCCGGCGCCAGCGAGTTAGAGAACAGGTACGGCCGCGAACGCTGACGCAGCCACTCCACCACTTCTTTCTTGGCCGCGGTGTAGCCGCCGGACGCGCCGCCCAGCGCTTTGCCTAACGTACCGGTGATGATATCGACGCGGCCCATCACTTCGCAGTATTCATGGGTGCCGCGCCCGTTGGCGCCGACAAAGCCCACTGCATGGGAGTCATCCACCATCACCAACGCCTGGTACTCGTCTGCCAGATCGCACACCCCTTTCAGGTTGGCGATCACGCCGTCCATCGAGAAGACGCCGTCGGTGGCGATCAGAATGTGGCGCGCGCCGTCGGCTTTGGCCTGCTTCAGCTGCGCGGCCAGCTCGGTCATGTCGTTATTGGCGTAGCGATAGCGTTTGGCCTTGCACAGGCGCACGCCGTCAATGATCGACGCGTGGTTCAGCGCATCGGAGATAATGGCGTCTTCCGGGCCGAGCAGGGTTTCGAACAGCCCGCCGTTGGCGTCGAAGCAGGAGGAGTACAGGATCGCGTCTTCCATGCCCAAAAAGGCCGCCAGTTTCTGTTCCAGCTGCTTGTGGCTATCCTGGGTGCCGCAGATGAAGCGCACCGACGCCATGCCGAAACCGTGGCTGTCCATTCCCGACTTGGCGGCGGCGATCAGCGCCGGGTGGTTGGCCAGGCCCAGGTAGTTATTGGCGCAGAAGTTGATCACATGGCTGCCGTCGGCAACGGCGATATCCGCCTGTTGCGCGGAGGTGATGATGCGTTCTTCCTTGAACAGCCCTTCACTGCGAGTGGCGGCAAGCTGTTGTTCCAACTGCTGATAAAAAGACGCTGACATTCGGTTATCTCCAGGATTGGGCTATTTGCGGCATATTTTACTGATTTGTAACCAAACTGACGAGAATGCGCGGGAGAGAATATTAAAATTGCAGCAGATATCACGGCAAAAAGCGGACTTCAATGGCAATGCGGGATATTCGGAGCCCTTCCGCTGTTTGCCGCGGCATGAAATGCTATGATAACCGCCATTGAGCGTGGGGCATTGTGCCCCGCCAGCAGCTTAGCAGGGGTAACCCAATGATTATCGTCACTGGCGGCGCCGGCATGATCGGCAGCAACATCATTAAGGCACTGAACGACAAGGGATATCGCGATATCCTGGTGGTGGATAACCTGAAAGACGGCACCAAGTTCGTCAACCTGGTCGATCTGGACATCGCCGACTATATCGATAAAGAAGACTTTATCGCCAGCATCATGGCCGGCGACGATCTGGGCGATATCGAGGCGGTCTTCCACGAAGGCGCCTGCTCCGCGACCACCGAGTGGGACGGCAAGTACATGATGGACAATAACTATCAGTACTCCAAAGACCTGCTGCACTACTGCCTGGATCGCGAAATTCCGTTCCTGTACGCCTCCTCCGCCGCCACTTACGGCGGCCGCGAAGAGTTTATCGAAGAGCGTCAGTATGAAGCGCCGCTCAACGTGTACGGCTACTCCAAATTCCTGTTCGATCAGTACGTGCGTGAGATCCTGCCGGAAGCGGACTCGCAGATCTGCGGCTTCCGCTACTTCAACGTTTACGGCCCGCGCGAAGGCCACAAAGGCAGCATGGCCAGCGTCGCTTTCCACCTGAATACCCAGATCAACCGCGGCGAAAACCCGAAACTGTTCGCCGGCAGCGAAAACTTCAAGCGTGACTTCATCTACGTCGGCGACGTGGCGGCGGTTAACCTGTGGTTCTGGGAAACCGGCAAATCCGGCATCTTCAACTGCGGCACCGGCCGGGCGGAAACCTTCCAGGCGGTGGCCGACGCGGTGGTGGACTTCCACCAGAAGGGCGCGGTGGAATATATCGAGTTCCCGGAGAAGCTGAAGGGCCGCTATCAGGCGTACACCCAGGCCGATCTGACCAAGCTGCGCGCCGCCGGCTACGACGCACCGTTTAAAACGGTCGCCGAAGGCGTGAAAGAGTACATGGCCTGGTTGAACCGCACCGCATAAGCTGAAGGAATTAACGCTGGGTATGAAAATACTGGTTATCGGCCCTTCTTGGGTTGGCGACATGATGATGTCGCAAAGTCTCTATCGCACCCTGAAGGCCGAATACCCGTCGGCGGAGATCGATGTGATGGCGCCGGCCTGGTGCCGCCCACTGCTGGCGCGCATGCCGGAAGTCAATCAGGCGCTGGCGATGCCGCTGGGCCATGGCGCGCTGGGGCTCGGCGAACGCCGCCGCCTGGGGCGCGCCCTACGCGCCAACCGTTACGATCGCGCTTACGTTCTACCCAACTCGTTCAAATCCGCGCTGGTGCCCTTCTTCGCCGATATCCCGCAGCGCACCGGCTGGCGGGGCGAAATGCGCTACGGCCTGCTGAACGACGTCCGCGTGCTCGACAAGGCGGCCTTTCCGCTGATGGTGCAGCGCTACGTGGCGCTGGCCTATGACAAAGGCCGCATTCAGCGCGCCGACGATCTGCCGCAGCCGCTGCTGTGGCCACAGCTGCAGGTGAGCGACGAAGAGATCGCCGACACCACCGCAGCCTTCAACCTGACCGACAGCCGGCCGATCGTCGGCTTCTGCCCAGGTGCGGAGTTCGGCCCCGCCAAACGCTGGCCGCACTACCATTATGCGACGCTGGCTCAGCAGTTGATCGAGGGCGGCTATCAGATCGCGCTGTTCGGTTCGGCGAAAGACCACGAGGCCGGCGAACAGATCCGTGCCGCGTTGCAGGAAAACACTCGCGATTTCTGTCTTAACCTGGCCGGAAAAACCCAGCTGGAGCAGGCGGTGATCCTGATCGCGGCCTGCCGGGCGGTGGTCAGCAACGACTCCGGTTTAATGCACGTTGCCGCAGCGTTGAACAAACCGCTGATAGCCTTGTACGGCCCAAGCAGCCCCGACTTCACGCCGCCGCTCTCCGACAAGGCGCGGGTGATTCGCTTGATCAGCGGCTACCACAAGGTGCGTAAGGGCGATGCCGAGCAGGGATACCACCAAAGTTTGATCGATATTCAGCCGCAGCAAGTGTTGGATGCGCTGACGCCGTTACTTGTCGCCAGCGAGGAATAGTCATGCAGGTGTTAATCGTAAAAACCTCCTCGATGGGAGACGTGCTGCATACGCTACCCGCTCTGACCGACGCGCTGCAGGCCATTCCCGATATCCGTTTCGACTGGGTGGTGGAAGAAGGTTTCAGCCAAATCCCGACCTGGCACCCGGCGGTGGATCGCGTGATCCCGGTAGCCATTCGTCGCTGGCGCAAAAACTGGTTCGGCAACGACACCCGACAACAGCGCTGCGACTTCAAGCGCGCGCTGCAAGAACGCCGTTACGACGTGGTGATCGACGCGCAGGGCCTGATCAAAAGCGCCGCGCTGATCACGCGCATCGCCAAAGGCAACAAACATGGCCCGGACTGCAAGAGCGCGCGCGAGCCGTTCGCCAGTTGGTTCTACAACGTGCGCCATGAGATAGACAAGCAGCAGCACGCGGTGGAACGCACGCGCGAACTGTTCGCCAAAAGCCTCGGCTACGATAAACCGGGCAGCTACGGCGATTACGCCATCGCCGCACGCTTTCTCAGCCACCCGCCGGCCGATGCAGGGCAGTATTTGGTGTTTCTGCACGCGACGACCCGTGACGATAAACATTGGCCGGAGCAAAACTGGCGTGAGCTGATCGCGCTGACGGCGGACAGCGGGCTGAAGATCAAACTGCCGTGGGGCGCGGAGCATGAACATCAGCGCGCGCTGCGCTTGGCGGAAGGTTTCTCTCATGTCGAAGTGCTGCCGAAGCTCAGCCTGCAGCAGGTGGCCGAGGTGCTGGCCGGCGCCAAGGGCGTGGTCTCGGTCGACACCGGACTCAGCCATTTGACCGCCGCGCTCGACAAACCCAACATCACGCTGTTCGGGCCAACCGATCCCGGCCTGATCGGCGGCTACGGGCAAAATCAGCACTCGTTGATTTCTCCGGAAAAAAGCATGGCGACAATCGACGCCGATACGGCATGGCAGGCGTTGCAAAAGGTTCTAGCATGAAAAAACTGCATATTATCAACCTGGGTAAAATGGGCGGCGTCGAGCGTCTGTTCCTGCAGTACATCAATGATACCACCGACGGCAGCAACCAGGTCTTGTGCATCAGCGGTGACATCGGCGAAGAGATCCGCCGCCAGTTGCCTGCGCATCAGCCCGTCACCTTCGCCAACCGTCTGATCAATGCGTTGCCGTTGCGCTGCCCGCAGTTCCTGCGCAAATATTTGCTGAAGCGGAAAATCGAGCGGGCGAACGCCGACGTGGTGATCGTCTGGGACCTGGTGCCGGGGCTGGCGGCCAAACCCAAGCGCGGCAAGCTGGTTTATTACGATCACGGCTGCTCCTGGCGTTACCCCAAGAATAAAAAGACGCTGCGTTTCTTCGCCATGCTGGACGGCGTCATTTCCGCCTCACACGCGTCAAAGCGGGTGATGGAGCTGCGCTTTAATCTGCCTTGCCCAAATCACGTGGTGATCAACCGCATCAAGACGCCGGCGGGGATCGACACTGCGCCGAAAATGCTGTCGCAGCCGGTCAGGATCGGCACGGCCTCACGCCTGGTCAGCCTGAAAGGCATCAGCGTTTCATTATTGATGATGCAGGAACTGCTGCGGCGCGGGCATGACGTCACGCTGGAAGTGGCCGGCAAAGGGCCGGATCGCGCGGCGTTCGAGGCACTGGTGGCTCGGCTTCAGCTCGGCGACCGCATCACTTTCAGCGGTTATCAGGATGACGTCGCCGGCTTCTTCAATCGCACGCACATCTACATGAGCACGCCGATCACCGAGCCGTTCGGCTTGTCCTGTATGGAATCGCTCTATTTCGGCGTGCCGGTCATCTTCCCGCAGGTTGACGGCCAGCCGGAAGCGGTCAGGGATGGGGTCTGTGGCATTGGCCTGACGCCGTCGGTCACCATCGAACAGCACCGAGAGCTCACCAATATCGAGGTCGACTTCCCGCATGAGGTCTACGATCCGTTGACCGACAGCCTGGTGACGCCCAAGCTGCTGTCGCATATCGACTGCGCGGATGCGGTGGAAACACTGTTGGAACAGGGAACCTATCAAACCATGAGTCTGAATGCGCGGCGCTATCCTGCGGAACATTTCAACTATGCTCAGTTCAAAGTTGAATTCGACGACACGCTGCGATCTTTATCGCTTAATTGAAACGTGAGCCGGAAAACACGCCCGATGCTAAAACTCAGAACGCCGCACCCTGCCTTCAGCTATTTAATCTATCTGGGGTGCGCCATCGCTTTTTGTACCATTCCTTTCGGTTCCGCGACCGGACGCAATCTGTTTTACGTTTCCAGCTACATCGCCTTTATCGCCGTTTGCCTGTACCCACGCTACTACTTCAGCAACGTTAGAAATCTGCTGCTGCCCGCGCTGATGTTCAGCGTCGGCATGGGAACCATCCTCTGGATGCATCACTTCAAACAGCCGGGCGAGTATATCAATGTTTATCGTTCCTATATGTCAACCGGCAAACTGCAGCTCGCGACCGCTTTCATCTTGCTGATCGCGCTCAATGAGCGACTGTGCGTACAGCGGTTGCTCATCGTTATGGCCATCACCACCGGTCTGGCGATCAACGGTTATTCCCTCTATCAAGGGCTGCGTCTCGATATCCCGCGCGTAGAGCTCAACTTCGATCGCGCCACGGTCGCCGCCTACCTGATGACCGCCATCGATCTGGTGATGATGCAAGCCATCCTGATGCTGCGCACCCGTTACCGCCTGGCGTTGTACATCGCGGCGTTTCTGCTGTCCTTTTCTGCGCTGGTGCTCACCGGCACGCGTGCGGCCATGTTGGTCTACCCGGTGGCGGTCTGCCTGTCACTGCTGGCGACCAAACAACTGGTTTCCAGGAAACACAAGCTCGCGTTGGTAGCTTCGGTGCCGCTGCTGCTCGTAGCCTGCGGCCTGGTGTTCAAGCCGCAGATAGAAGAACGCATTCAGGCCTTTGAGACCGACATGCGCCTGATGGATCAGCCACAGACTGAAAACTCGATCATTTCTCGGCTGTCGATGCAAACGCTGGCATGGCGCACCGGTTCACAAGCTCCATGGGGCCAATCCGCCGAACAGCGCGGAGAAGAGATCCGCACCATGGTCGCACAGCAGCCTCGCCTGTCTGGCGTCATGCCCTATATCAACGTGCATCTGCATAACGAACTGCTGGAAACCTATTCGCTCAAGGGCGTTTGGGGGGGGCTGCTATTGCTGGCGCTCTACGTCTGCCTGTTCTTCTCTTCGTTCCGGCCGCAGCGCAACGCGCTGCTGCTGAGCGTCAGCGCCAGCCTGTTTGTCTACGGCTTGAGCGACGTCATCTTCTTCAGCACGGAAGGCACCGCTATGTTCTGTCTGGCGTTGATCGCCGGGGTGCTCTCCGTGGCGAGACAGCCTTACGCACAGGAGCAGGCCGCGTGAAAATTCAACCACCGCTGCTCAGCGTTATCGTGCCGTTTTATAATAACGAAGCGTTCGTTATCGCTGCGCTGGATTCGTTATTTGCACAGATTAGCGACGATATCGAGGTGGTGATCATCGATGATGGCTCCACCGACGCCTCCGGCGCGCTGGTCAGCCACTATCTGGCGCAGCGGCGGCACCCGCGCGTGATCTTTACTTCACAGGCCAACGGCGGCATTGCGCACGCCCGCAACGTCGGCTTACGGTTGGCTACCGGACGCTATCTCACCTTCCTCGACGGCGACGATCTGCTGAGCGACGACTATCTGGCCATCCTGCACCCCCTGCTACTCGCCGGTGAATATGACCTGATCGATTTTAATTATCAGAAGTTCACCGAACAACCGCCGAAATCAGAGAACCGCGCGACGCAGCCCGTAGCCTACGACTTTTCACAATTGGGGCCGAGCTGCCTGCAACCGCTTTTCGCACGCTCGATGTGGCATCTCTGGAGCCGCGTGTATAAACGCACGCTGCTGGAAGGGGAAACGTTCGAAGACGGCAGGCGCTATGAAGACGTGATTTTTACGCCTTTTCAGTATTTCAAAACCTGCCGCATCGCCCATCTAGACTGCGAGCTCTATTTCTATCGGGACAACAGCCAAGGCATCACTCGCAATATCAAACCCAAAGATATTGAAGATCTGCTGTTCGCCATGGAGAAGATGCTGCGTTTTGTGGCGCAGCATCCCGGGGATGAGCCGCTACGCCGGTTGGCCGCCCTGATGCTGGCCAACTGCTTTTCCGAGGTCAAAAGCATGTCGAAGGCGGTGTACGGCTATTACCATTACGCGCCGACAACGCTGCACATCCTGCGCCGCACCGCTGATATCTGCCGCAACAGCGACGTGCCGGGCAAAAAAGTCCGCCAGATGCGCTATGCGCGAGTGGATACCTTTCTTTCGAAGCTGCGCGGGCGCAAGCCGCGCTAACCGCATCGGCCGGGCGGCCGATGCGTCGTCGCTCCCTCAGCGTGTCAAAGGCACGTGCGCGACCAGCTCATCATAAATCCGCTGCGGCTGGATGACCCCCATCGGGCTTTCTGCCTCCAGTGGCATCGTATAGCCGGTACGCGACACCTGAATGATGCGGTGCAGTTCCGCATCCTGAATCGGGCCGGTGGAGCGTGAGTCGGCGGTCACGAACAGGCTGATGGTTTTCACCTTCAACGCTACCGCCAGATGCAACGGTCCGGTGTCGCCGGTGACAAGAACATGGAAACTGTCGAGCAACGTCAGCAAGCCTTGCAGCCCCGTTTTGCCGATCTGGTTATCCACGCAGGCCTGCGTTTGCGGGCCGATCAGGCTCATAAACTGTTTGGCCTTGCCGTCGTCAAACGGTGCGCCAATCAGCACGATGCGTACATTAGGGTGCTTCGCCACCAGCTCATCGGCCAGCCGCGCATAGTGCGAAACCGGCCAGCAACGCGACTCTGTTGACGCCCCCAGTTGAAAACCGATGGTGGGATGCTCGCTGCTTTTGACGCCGCGCTGATAATCCACGGGAATTTCCATCGTCGGATCGTCGCTACGGCAGCCTAAAATGGAAATCAGCTCCAGCTTGCGGCGTACGAAGTGGCCGTAATAATGGAAGATATAGTTGGTTAGCCAAGGCTCCAGCCCGCAAATGCCTGAGCTGTAGTTGTCCCTGATAATGTACTTCGCCCCGGCCAGTACGGCACTGATGATGTCATAAGGCAGATGGGAGTGCAGGATCAGCGCCAAATCCGGCTGATGTTCGCGCAACGATTTCAGCAACGGGCGGATCGTCTTGATCTTGCTGTCCCAATACACCACGCGATCGTAATAGCGGCCGTTTTCCACCAGCTCGCGGTTTTTCTTGTGCGCCACCAGCGTGATGTGCGCGTTGGGGTAGCGTTCCCTCATCGCCCTCAATGCCGGTGTGTTGAACATGAAGTCGCCCAACGCCGTGGTGGAATAGATGACGATATTGTCAAACTGCTGGGCGCCGTCGAACGTCGCCTTGTCCTGAAAACGGCCGTACTTCGCCGTATAACGCCGCAAGAACCAGTCGGTAACCTTGATTTTCCATTTCTTCGACATGTGCGTGCCTAGTTCGCTTTAAGTTGATAATACTCGGCCAGCGTCATGCCCACCGTGCGCTGCTGCAACCAGTCAAACAGCTGCTCCAGATCGCGGTACAGCCCTTCGATATCCTGCTCGGTTTTGAACGTCGGGCTGCCGCCCGGCATAAATTCGGAGGAGTGCAGCATAAACTCAACAAAATCATTACCTTGAGACAACGATGCTTCAGCCACAGTTTTCATCAGATCCAGGTTGCTGCCGCTTGGCCGCAACCAATAGACTGATGTCGGACGCCGTTTGCCACGCAGCCGATCGTACCCTTGCTTGAATGCATTAACGAATGCGGAGTGCTTATACTGGATACTCATCGGCACTTCCAGCAGCGACGAAGCACCCGGTTTGGCAATGTTCTGTGGATCGATGAAATAGGCCTGCGACGGGAACCGGCTGTAATCGGTGCCGCCGTTGCCCTGCGGATTGCCCGGCGAAAACTGCCAGTTGACCCGCGGCGTCACCGAACAGTCCACCTGATAGCCGTATTCCAGCAGCAGCGAGGCATAATATTCGTTGAACGCCCAGCGGCCGGCGCGATGGCTGAGCATTTTGGTCTGGAAGGCATCTTCCAGCAGCTTGGTCATGTGATCGACCTTGGCGCGGATTTGATCGGCGGGATACTCGATCAAATAAGGCTTGTAGCGCCAGTCGTCGTCGGTGAGCGGCGTCAACGGTGGGCTGTTCCAGGCATGCAGGTGCATGCCCACTTCACCCGCGCCGCGGGCAATCACATCACGCGCGAACTCGACGTAAGCCGGGTCCACCGCCATTTCATAGTTGGTGAGATAAACCGGTTTGAAGGCGTATTTTTCGCACAATGCCTGAAAGCGCGGCAAGAAACGCGTGTTTTCGGTCGCGATGCGATCGTGGTTTTGCCACAGATTATCGCCTTCGGTATCAATGGTGATGAGAAACGCCGGTTTAGTCATGAATATCGAGCCTGATATCAACAGAATGCACTATGTTACGCAGGCCGTTTCGCCAGGGCAAACGACTTTGCTGCCTGGTTTGGACAACGTTGAAACGCATTCGTCCCCGGCTCGGCGATTTTTTTGCGGCCCGGCAAGAAAACCTTGCAACAGTAGCCACATGCGATCGGGTCATTTAGAATCAAAGATTGGTTTCCCAGAAAGCGACTCATGATGAACGACGCGCCAGCCCCAACTTCCGCCCCATCCGTACAGCGTATTTTGATCATAAAACTGCGCCATCACGGCGATATGCTGCTGGTCACGCCGGTCATCAGCAGCCTGCGGCAAAACTACCCGCAGGCGCAGATCGATGTGCTGCTGTATCAGGAAACGCAGGAGATGCTGGCCAGCAATCCGGAACTGTCGACGTTGTTCGCCATCGACCGCCAATGGAAAAAACAGGGCACCCGCGCGCACCTGGGGCACGAGCTGGCGCTGCTGCGCCGCCTGAAGGCGCAGCGCTACGATCTGGTGGTCAACCTGGCCGATCAGTGGCGCAGCGCCATTATCACGCGCCTGACCGGCGCGCGCATCCGTCTGGGCTTCGATTTCCCCAAACGCCGCGGCTTCCTGTGGCGCCACTGCCACACGCAGCTGGTGCCGGTCGACAATCACGCCCACCTGCATACCGTCGAACAAAACCTCTCGCTGCTGGCGCCGCTGAACCTGCCCGTGCTCAGTGATCATGTGACCATGAGTTACGATCCGCAGGATTGGCAGACCTGTGAGCAACGATTGCAGAAACAGGGCGTCGCCGGCAGTTATATTGTGGTGCAGCCCACCTCGCGCTGGTTCTTCAAATGCTGGAGCGAAGAGAAAATGGCCGCCACCCTCACCGCCTTACAGGCCGACGGCCACCAGTTGGTGATCACCTCCGGCCCCGACGCCAGAGAACAAGCCATGGTAGAACGCATTTTGGCACTCTGCCCGCCGCAGGGCGTGATCTCGTTGGCCGGCCAGCTGACGCTGCGCCAACTGGCCGCCCTGATCGACCACGCCAAGCTGTTTATCGGCGTGGATTCGGTGCCGATGCACATGGCCGCCGCGCTGCAAACGCCGTGCGTGGCGCTGTTCGGCCCTTCCAAGCTGACGTTTTGGCGGCCGTGGCAGGCTACCGGCGCCGTGATCTGGGCCGGCGACTTCGGCGAACTGCCCGATCCGGACGCCATCGATACCGGCACCGACGAACGGTATCTCGACCTTATTCCTACAGACGCGGTGATTGCAGCCGCGCGGAGCACGCTGGCATGAAAGCATTTCGTTTGGCGATCGTTCGCCAAAAGTACCGCCCAGACGGCGGAGCCGAACGTTTCGTTTCCCGCGCCCTGGAAGCGCTGGAGCAACAGGATCTCGATCTGAACGTCATCACTCGCGAATGGCAGGGTGACGCCAATCCCAACTGGCACATCCACCTGTGCAATCCGTTAAAGCTCGGCCGTATCAGCCGTGAACGGGGCTTCGCCGTGGCGGCCAGGGCGCTGTGGCAGAAAGAGCGTTTCGATCTGGTGCAAAGCCACGAGCGCATTCCCGGCTGCGACATCTACCGCGCCGGCGACGGCGTGCACCGCCGCTGGCTGCTGCAGCGCGCGCGCCTGCTGCCGGAATGGCGCCGCAAGTGGCTGTTCTCCAATCGTTATCATCGCTATGTGATGTGCGCCGAACGCGCCATGTACGCCGCACCGGAGCTGAAAGCCGTCATCTGCAACGCCGAGATGATCAAGCAGGAAATCATCGCCGACTTTGGCGTACCCGCCGACAAAATCACGGTGATCTATAACGCCATCGACAATCAAAAATTCCCGCCCGCCGACGAGGCCCAGCGCCAACGTCTGCGCGAGCAGTATCAGATCCCGCAACAGGCGCACTGCCTGATCTTCGTCGGTTCCGGCTTTGAGCGCAAAGGGCTGGCCGCCGCCATCCGCGCCGTGGCGGCGACCGACAGCCACCTGCTGGTGGTCGGCAAAGACAAGGCCGAAAAACGCTACCGGGCGCTGGCGCAGTCGCTGGGCTGCGGCGATCGGGTTCACTTTATGGGCGTGCAGAAACAGACCTTGCCGTTCTATCAGGCCGCGGACGCGCTGCTGCTGCCGACGCTGTACGATCCGTTCCCGAATGTGATTCTGGAAGCGATGTCGTGCGGCCTGCCGGTTATCACCAGCACCACCTGCGGCGGCGCCGAGTTTATCACCCCCGGCCAGAACGGCTTCGTGACCGACGCGCTCGACGTACCGGCCATCACGGAGGCCATTCGGGCGCTGCCGCGCCAGGCGCTGGGATCATCCATGGGCGAAGCGGCGAGATTGCGCATTATGACGGCTACGCCGGCGCATCTGTCCGAACAGCTGATTTCCCTCTATAACCGGTTACTGGATTAGCTATGCGTATTCTGATGATCATCGACGGCCTGCCGGGAGGCGGCGCGGAAAAAGTGGTGCTGACCCTGTGCCAGGGCATGCAGCAACAGGGGCATGACGTCAGTCTGATCTCGCTGCGCGACGTCTGCAATTATCCTATCCCGTCAGGCATTGATTATCAGGTGGTGGCCGATCGCAGCCGCGCCCCCTGGCGCAAGCTGACCGAGCTGCCGCGCCGCGCCGCCGCGCTGGATCGGGCGATAGCCGAACACGAGCGCCAACGCGGCGCGTTCGATCTGGTGTTCTCCAACCTGCATAAAACCGATCGCATCGTCAGCCGCAGCAAGCGGTTGGCCGCGGATCGCCTGTGGTTCTGCATTCACGGCATTCTCTCCACCTCCTATCTCGGCCACCGCACGGGCCTGGACCGCTGGCTGAAGCAACGCAAAATCGCCAACGTTTACCAGGGGAGAAATATCGTCGCCGTTTCACGGGCGGTTGGCGACGATCTGCAGCAGAACTTGCCGATTCGCCCACGCCGGCTGGCGGTCATCAACAACCCGTTCGACATCGACGCCATCCAGCAACAGGCGGCGGCGCCTTGCGAACTGGCCGGCCAGGACTATCTGGTGCACGTCGGCCGCTTTCACACCACCAAGCGGCATGACCGTCTGCTGAAAGCCTATGCGCTCTCGGGCATTCAGGCACCGCTGGCCTTGATAGGCACCGGGGACGACGCCAGAGTCGCCGAGGTCAAACGTCTGGCGACAGAGCTGGGCATCGCAGAGCGCGTGCGATTTCTCGGCTTCCAGGCCAATCCCTACCCGTTTATTCGTCATGCCTCGCTGCTGGTGCTCAGCTCCGACAGCGAAGGGTTTGGCAACGTGCTGGTAGAATCGCTGCTGTGCGGCACGCCGGTGGTCAGCACCCGTTGCCCGGGCGGCCCTGCGGAAATTCTGGAAAAAGCCGGCATGGCTAACGCGCTGGCGGAATTAAATGAAGCGTCGCTGGCAGAAAAAATGACGGAAATTTACGCCAATCCGCCGCAGATAAATCAACAGCAATTGCTGAGTTATGGGCTGGAGCCTATTTGCCGTCAATATATTGAGCTGAAAGAAAAATAATAGAGAAATAAATAAGGCAGGGGATACCTGCCTTATTTTCCTCGTTAGCTGAGCGCCTGCATTTTCTGCCAAACCTCGTCGACAGAAACATCCTCACAGTGCCCCGACTCACTCTGCAAAATATGATGACGGCCGGTCCATGGATGCCAGGAGGCTTTATCGGTATCGCCAAAGAACACCACCATGTCCTTATTCAACGCGGCGGCAAGATGCATCTGCCCACCGTCGCTGCACAGCACCCGGTCGCATAAATCGAACCCGCCCAACAGCTCACGTACCGACGCCGTCGGATAAAGCGCGACGCGTTCGTTTTGACACAGCGCCAGCAGCTGCTCGGCGCGCTGCTGGTCACCGATGTCGTCCGGCGCCAGCGTGCCCTGCGGCGACCAGAAGATCAGCACGCCGGTGTGGGGATCGGCAACCAGACGGTTGATGATTTCGGCATAGCGTTCAACCGGCCAACGTCGTTTCGGGCTGCGGCTGCTGATGTGCACGGCGCATACGCGCTCGACCGGCGGCAGACGCTCCTGTAGCCGTTGCGCCGCCAATTGCCGCTCTTCAGGCGTCAGAAACACCCGCACCGGCGGGATCGGTATGGATTGGTCGGTTATCGCCGATAAATAGCTGTAGGTATGTTCGACCTGATGTTGACCGTGGAAATCGTCCTTGCGGAACGGGTGATGAATATCTTTCGTGCCCAAATCGGCGCCGATGATATGGGTGGCGCCGGCCATTTTCGCTAAACGCAAACTGTATTTGCAAGGCACCGGGTTGGCCAGAATGACCACATCGAACTTTATTTTTCGCAGCTTCAGGAAGATCATCAGGCGTTCGAAATAAACGCCCAACGTCGTTTCATTCTTCGCCTTGTGCTTGGCCTTTTTATAGACAAAAACTTTCTCGAGATGAGGATTGTTTTTAACGACATCCTGGCTGACTTTATTGATCAGCAGATAAACTTTAGCGTCCGGATAGGCAATTTTCACCCCTTCAATCAGAGGCGTGGTGCAAACAAGATCGCCGATGTTGTCGCGGCGAATAATTAAAATATTCTTCATTCCGAGCCTGTCGGCGAAATCGCTCGCCGGTTGTCTGAAACTGACACCCAAGGTTACCAAATTAGCGCCTTTCCCTTCCAGTTATGGTACTATTCCGAATAACCCATATAAATGAAATTGATAGAATGTTGCTGCGTTTATATCAGGTACTACTCTACCTCATCCAACCCCTGATCTGGCTCCGCTTACTGCTGCGCAGCCGCAAAGCTCCAGCCTACCGTAAACGCTGGGCGGAACGCTATGGCTTCTGCGCCGGGAAAGTCGTGCCAGGCGGCATCATGCTGCATTCCGTCTCCGTCGGCGAAACGCTGGCGGCCATCCCGTTGGTACGGGCGCTGCGCCACCGTTACCCCGCTTTGCCGATAACTGTGACCACAATGACCCCAACAGGTTCAGAACGCGTCCAGTCAGCTTTCGGCAAAGACGTACATCATGTCTATCTGCCCTACGATCTGCCCGGTTCCATGAACCGCTTCCTCGATCAGGTGAATCCCAAGCTGGTGATCATCATGGAAACCGAGCTGTGGCCTAACCTGATTAACGCGCTGCACCAGCGGCAAATCCCCCTGGTTATCGCCAATGCGCGTCTGTCGGCCCGCTCCGCCGCCGGCTATAAGAAAATTGGCGGGTTCATGCGCGATATGCTGCGCCGCATTACGCTGATCGCCGCACAGAACCAGGAAGACGGCGATCGGTTTATCGAACTGGGCCTGAAGCGCTCGCAGCTGGCCGTGACCGGCAGCCTGAAATTCGATATCTCCGTCACCCCGGAGCTGGCCGCCCGCGCCGTTACGCTGCGCCGCCAATGGGCACCGCGCCGCCCGGTGTGGATCGCCACCAGCACCCATGACGGTGAAGAAACCATCCTGCTGGAAGCACACCGCAAACTGCTGGAAACACACCCCGACCTGCTGCTGATCCTGGTGCCGCGTCATCCGGAACGCTTCCCGACCGCCAAGGAGCTGGTGCAGAAAGCCGGCTTCAGCTACACCCTGCGCAGTAGCGGCGAAATTCCGTCCGGCAGCACCCAGGTGGTGATCGGCGATACCATGGGCGAACTGATGCTGCTGTACGGCATCGCCGATCTGGCCTTTGTCGGCGGCAGCCTGGTGGAACGCGGCGGGCACAACCCGCTGGAAGCCGCCGCGCACGCCATCCCGGTGCTGATGGGCCCGCATACCTTCAACTTTAAAGACATCTGCGCCAAGCTCTCGCAGGCCGAAGGCCTGATCACCGTGACCGATGTGGATTCGCTGGTGAAGGAAGTGGAAACCCTGTTAACCGACGAAGACTACCGTCGTTACTACGGCCGCCATGCGGTGGAAGTGCTGTATCAGAATCAGGGAGCGTTGCAGCGCCTGCTGCAGCTGCTGGAACCGCACCTGCCGCCCCGGAGCCACTGAATGAGCAGCCGCAAAAGCCTGTCGGTAGTGATGATCGCCAAAAACGAAGCCGGGCTGTTGCCGGACTGTCTGCGTTCGGTCGAGTGGGCCGATGAAATCATCGTGCTGGACTCCGGCAGCGAGGACGACAGCGTCGCCGTCGCCGAAAGCCTGGGCGCCAAAGTCTTCACGCACACCGACTGGCAAGGGTTCGGCAAGCAGCGTCAGCTGGCGCAAAGCTACGCCAGCCATGACTACGTATTGATGATCGACGCCGACGAACGCGTCACGCCCGAGCTGCGGCAATCCATCGAGCGGGTGTTGAACGCGCCGGACGATGGCGCCGTCTACAGCTGTGCGCGGCGCAACCTGTTTCTAGGCCGCTTCATGCGCCACAGCGGCTGGTATCCCGACCGCGTCAACCGCCTGTACGCCAACCAACGCTATCGCTATAACGACGATCTGGTGCACGAATCGCTGAATATCGGCGACGCCAAGGTGATCCCCCTCAGCGGCGATATGCTGCACCTGACCTGCCGCGACTTCTTCGCCTTTCAGCGCAAACAGCTGCGTTACGCCGAAGAGTGGGCCACGCAGCGCCACCGGGCCGGCAAGCGTTGCGGCTACCTGTCTATTCTGACCCACACGCTCGGCGCCTTCGTCAAAACCTGGCTGCTGCGTGCCGGCTTCCTCGACGGTAAACAGGGGTTGCTGTTAGCGGTGGTCAACGCGCAATATACCTTCAATAAATATGCCGCATTATGGGCATTGGGCCGCAACTACTCAGAGAAGTGAATCATGACCAGCAAAGCCATCTATCCCGGGACCTTCGATCCCATGACCAACGGCCACCTGGATTTAGTGACACGCGCGTCACTGATGTTCGATCACGTGATTCTGGCCATCGCCGCCAGCCCGAGCAAAAAACCGCTGTTCAGTCTGGAGGAGCGCGTGGCGTTGGCGACGCAGGTCACCTCGCATCTGGACAATGTGGAAGTGCTGGGCTTCAGCGAGCTGATGGCGCACTTCGCCGCTCACCAGAATGCCAATATCCTGGTGCGCGGCCTGCGTGCGGTGTCTGACTTTGAATATGAATTGCAGCTGGCGAACATGAACCGCCATTTGATGCCGACGCTGGAAAGCGTGTTCCTGATGCCTTCCGAAGAGTGGTCGTTCATCTCCTCCTCGCTGGTGAAGGAGGTCGCCCGTCACGGCGGCGATATCGCGCCTTTCCTGCCTGATGTGGTCACCCAGGCGCTGATGGCGAAGCTCGCCGCCGAGTGATGCTCAGCGCTGGCAGCGGCGGCAAAAGAAGGTGCTGCGCTGCCCGTGCTTGGCGGATTCGATCGGCGTGCCGCACGCGCGGCACGGTTCTCCCGCCCGCCCGTAAACCTGCAGCTCCTGCGCGAAATACCCCGGTTTGCCGTCCGACTGCAAAAAGTCGCGCAATGTCGTGCCGCCCTGCTCGATAGAGCGCTGCAATACCGCCTTGATGGTCTTCACCAGCAGTTCCGCTTCGGTTTTGCTCAGCGATCCCGCCGGACGATCGGGCAAGATCCCGGCGCTGAACAGCGATTCGCTGGCGTAAATGTTACCGACCCCGACCACCAGCTTATTATCCATCAGCCACGGTTTGATCAGCGTGCGCTTATTACGTGATTTTTCATACAGGTAGTCGCCGTTGAACGCTTCACTCAGCGGTTCCGGCCCCAGATGCGCCAACACGCTGCTGGCCGCCAGGTCTTCGCACCACAGCCAGGCGCCGAAACGGCGCGGATCGGTATAGCGCAGGATCATGCCATTGCTGATCACCAGATCGACGTGGTCGTGTTTGCCGGCTTCATCTTCGTTTTCCTCGCGCAGTATGCGCAGGCTGCCCGACATGCCCAGGTGCACGATAATCCAACCGTTCTCCAGCTCGATCAGCAGGTATTTGGCCCGGCGCTGCACGCTGAGCACCGGCCGATCGCTCAGCGTCAGGATCTGCTCGGAAACCGGCCAGCGCAGGCGCGCGTTGCGCACCACCGCATACTGAATGCTGTGGCCGACAAGATAAGGCTCTATACCGCGTCTGCTCGTCTCAACTTCCGGTAATTCAGGCATCTGGCTTCCCCTCCGACGTTTTCTACCCTTTATAAAACAAAAAACCCGGCCAAGGCCGGGTTTTTCATTAATCCACTAAAATTATTTAATTTTAGCTTCTTTGTATACTACGTGCTGACGGACAACTGGATCGAATTTCTTCAGTTCCAATTTTTCCGGCTTAGTACGCTTGTTCTTCGTGGTGGTATAGAAGTGACCAGTACCAGCAGAAGAAACCAGCTTGATCTTCTCGCGAACACCTTTAGCCATGATTCAGTTCCTTAATACTTCTCACCACGGGCACGCAGATCGGCCAGAACCGTCTCAATACCCTTCTTATCGATAACACGCATACCTTTAGCAGATACACGCAGAGTTACAAAGCGCTTCTCAGCCTCAACCCAAAAACGGTGTGAGTGCAGGTTAGGCAGAAAACGGCGTTTGGTCGCGTTCATTGCGTGGGAACGGTTGTTACCGCTCACCGGGCGCTTGCCAGTAACTTGGCAGACTCGGGACATGTCTATTCTCCAAAAATCAAATCAGCTCGAGCTTCGTATAGGGTATGGCCGCCTCGTCAGGCTTTTAGAGCCCATCTCAGCAAACTTCATACTGAGGAGACTCTCGTCATCAGGTAGAAACCACACATCAGGTCAGAAACCTGCTGAGATAGGCTCTTGCGCCAAACCCAAGATTCTCAAAGGTGGCGTAGTATACGCTCTGAAGCGTAAGTGCTCAAGTCCCGAACAGCTAAAGATCCCACAAGGATCGCGAAAAAATCGCTTAAAGCCATCCGCGCTCGGCAAAAGAGACGCATTCACCCCGACCGATCACCAAATGATCAAGCACTCGGATCTCCAATAACTGACAGGCTTTCACCACCTGTTCCGTTATCAAACGGTCGGCATGACTGGGTTCAGCCTTACCCGAAGGGTGATTATGCGCGAGAATCAGCGCGGCGGCATTAGCCTTCAACGCTTCACGCACAATTTCTCTCGGGTAGACGACGACGCTGCTGATGGTACCAGCAAACATCTCCTGATGGCGAATAACCCGGTGCTGATTGTCTAAAAACAATACCAAAAAGACCTCTCGCTCGCGATGCGCCAGCAGGCTTTGCAGATAATGCTGGGTGACGCGCGGATTGAGCATGGCGTTTTCCTGCGACAAATGGCTGGAAAAGAAGCGCAGCGCCAGCTCGGCAATCGCCTGTAGCTGCGTATAGCTGGCGTCCCCCAGACCTTTTTGGCTGCAAAAAGCCTGATGGTCGGCCGACATCAGGTGATAAAGCGAGCCGAACCGACGCAGCAGCTGCTCCGCCAGCTGCATCACGTGCACGCCGGGCAACCCGGTACGCAAGAAAATGGCCAACAGCTCTGCGTCGGACAGCGCCGCCGCCCCCTGCATCAACAACTTTTCACGCGGCGCCAGCGCGCCCGGCCAGCACGCCACAATCGGGTTGCTCATCGTGTTCCTCCCTGAAAGGGCTACAGCATGCCATGTGCCACCCGGCGCGTTCGACAGGTGTTTGATAACATTGCGAAGTGTTTCGCAAAGCACAATGTAATACCCTGCAGCCATTGCGGAATCACTCACCTGAACGGCGGATATGCTAAAATGGCGCATCTTTCGGCTTTCAATCGGACAATGATGATGACGGGACTTTCCGGCAAACATATTGTGCTTGGCATCAGCGGCGGCATCGCCGCCTACAAATGCCCAGAGCTGGTGCGCCGCCTGCGCGACAGGGGCGCAGAAGTGCGCGTGGTGATGACCCACGCCGCCAAGGCGTTCATTACGCCGCTGACGCTGCAGGCCGTTTCCGGCCACCCGGTGTCCGACGATCTGTTGGATCCCGCCGCCGAAGCCGCCATGGGCCACATCGAACTCGGCAAATGGGCGGATCTGGTGATTCTGGCGCCGGCGACCGCCGATCTGCTGGCGCGCGTCGCCGCCGGCATGGCCAACGATCTGCTGACCACCGTCTGCCTGGCGACCGATGCCCCCATCGCCGCCGCCCCCGCCATGAACCAGCAGATGTATCGCGCCGCCGCCACGCAGGCCAACCTGCAAACGCTGCAGGCGCGCGGCATGATGCTCTGGGGGCCGGACAGCGGCAGCCAGGCCTGCGGCGACGTCGGTCCGGGCCGCATGCTGGATCCGCTGGACATCGTCGACCTGGCGAACGGTCATTTCTCCGCCCCGCAGGATCTGCAACATTTGCAGGTTATGATCACCGCCGGCCCGACGCGTGAAGCGCTGGATCCGGTACGTTTCATCAGCAACCACAGCTCCGGCAAAATGGGCTTCGCGATTGCCCGCGCCGCCGCCGCCCGCGGCGCGCAGGTGACGCTGATCGCCGGGCCGGTCAATCTGCCGACGCCGCCATCGGTCACCCGAGTGGACGTCACCAGTGCGCTGGAGATGGAGCAGGCGGTGCAACAGCGCGCCGCGCAGCAGCAGATTTTCATCTCCTGCGCCGCCGTGGCCGATTACCGCCCCGAGCAGATCGCCGATGAAAAAATAAAAAAACAGGGTGATGAAATCGTCCTCAAGATGGTAAAAAACCCCGATATCGTCGCCGGCGTGGCGGCGATGACCAAAAATCGACCGTTTGTCGTGGGGTTTGCCGCCGAAACCCAGAATGTGGAAGAATACGCGCGGCAAAAACTGGCGCGTAAGAAGCTGGATTTGATTTGCGCTAACGATGTATCGCTTGCAGAGCACGGGTTCAACAGCGACACCAATGCCCTGCACCTTTTTTGGCAGAATGGAGAAAAGCGCCTGGCGCTGAGCGACAAGGCACTCCTTGGCCAACGTTTAATAGACGAGATAGTCAGCCGTTATGATGAAAAAAATCGACGTTAAGATCCTCGACCCGCGCATCGGTCAGGATTTCCCGCTACCGACCTACGCCACGCCGGGCTCCGCCGGTCTCGACCTGCGCGCCTGCCTGGACAGCGCGGTGGAGCTGGCGCCGGGTGAAACCACGCTGCTGCCTACCGGCCTCGCGATCCACATCGCCGACGCCGGCCTGGCGGCGGTGATCCTGCCGCGCTCCGGCCTGGGCCACAAGCACGGCGTCGTGCTGGGCAACCTGGTCGGCCTGATCGACTCCGATTATCAGGGCCAGCTGATGGTGTCCGTTTGGAACCGCGGCCAGAAACACTTCACCATCGAGCCGGGCGAACGTATCGCGCAGATGGTCTTCGTGCCAGTGGTGCAGGCCGAATTCAACCTGGTGGAAGAATTCGACAGCAGCGAGCGCGGCGAAGGCGGCTTCGGCCACTCGGGGCGCCACTAAGCGCCATCCAAGGCACGATGGCCGGCAGGGAAACGTCGCCTGAACCTTGCCTTTCCGGGGAGAAGGATGTCTCTGCGGCAAAGTTTTACCGCGACAATTGCAGCGCACACCAGGCAGCGCGGAAAAAGGCCATTAAGGCCGCTGACCCCAGTATCGTAAAAAAGCTATCACATAAGCCGCACAGAGCCTGCTCTGCAGCGGCCGGTGCGCGGGTTTCCGTCAGTTAAGTTTTAGCAAGGGTCTAATCAGACATGGCAGAAAAAGAAAATACGAAAAGGAATCGGCGCGAGGAAATATTGCAGGCGTTAGCCCAGATGCTGGAGTCCAGCGACGGCAGCCAACGCATCACCACCGCCAAGCTCGCCGCGAACGTGGGTGTTTCTGAAGCTGCGCTGTACCGGCATTTCCCCAGCAAGACACGGATGTTCGACAGCCTGATCGAGTTTATCGAAGACAGTCTGATCACCCGCATCAACCTGATCTTGCAGGACGAGAAAGAGACGTTTAATCGTCTGCGCCTGATTTTACTGCTGATTCTGGGCTTTGCGGAACGCAACCCGGGGCTGACGCGCATCATGACCGGCCACGCGCTGATGTTTGAACAGGATCGCCTGCAGGGCCGCATCAACCAGCTGTTCGAACGCATCGAGGCGCAGCTGCGCCAGGTGTTGAAAGAGCGTAAATTGCGCGAAGGCAAAGGCTTTATCGTCGATGAAACGCTGCTGGCGAGCCAGCTGCTGGCCTTCTGCGAAGGCATGTTGTCGCGCTATGTGCGTTCGGAATTCCGCTATCGCCCAACGCAGGAATTCGACGCCCGCTGGCCGCTGTTGGCGGCCCAGCTGCAATAAAGATAACGCCGGGCATGCCCGGCGTTTTTACTTACACCCCGTACTGCTCGCGGTAAGCGCGCACCGCCGCCAGGTGGTCCGCCATTTCCGGCTTCTCTTCCAGATAAGCGATCAGGTCCTTCAGCGTCACGATCGAAATCACCTTGCAATGGTAGTCGCGTTCCACTTCCTGAATGGCGGAGATATCCGCGCGGCCGCGTTCCTGACGGTCGAGGGAGATCAGCACGCCCGCCAGCGAAGCGCCGCTGGCGCCGATGATTTCCATCGACTCGCGGATCGCGGTGCCGGCGGTGATCACATCGTCTACCAACATCACGCGCCCCTGCAGCGGGCTGCCGACCAGCGAACCGCCTTCGCCGTGGGTCTTGGCTTCCTTGCGGTTAAAACAGTAAGGCACGTCGCGCTCATGGTGTTCCGCCAGCGCCACCGCCGTGGTGGTGGCAATAGGAATGCCTTTATAGGCCGGGCCAAACAGCAGGTCGAAATCGATGCCGGAGTCCATCAGGGCTTCGGCGTAGAAGCGCCCCAACAGCGCAAGATCGCGCCCGGTATTAAACAGGCCGGCATTGAAGAAATACGGGCTGGTGCGGCCGGACTTCAGGGTGAACTCGCCGAATTTCAATACCTGCTTGTTAAGCGCGAACTCGATAAACTGGCGCTGATAGGCTTTCATTACTGCTTCTCCTCGTCTGAATCTGCTTGGGTCTTGTCATTACTGCCGCCCGATCGCCGGGCATAAAAAAGGCGACTTCTCAGTCGCCTTAAAAAATCAGTCCGCCAGCGCCGCTTTCTGCGCCTGGAAGATGGTTTCGATGCCCCCTCGGGCCAGCGCCAATAGCGCCAACAGCTCATCGTGGCTGAACGGCTCGCCTTCGGCGGTACCCTGCACTTCAATCATGCGGCCATCTTCCATCATCACTACGTTCATGTCGGTTTCCGCCGCGGAATCCTCCACATACTCCAGATCGCACAGCGCTTCGCCATTGACGATGCCGACGGAAACCGCCGCCACCATGCCCTTCATCGGGTTGGCTTTCAGCTTGCCGTTGGCCACCAGCGTGTTCAGCGCATCGGCCAGCGCCACGCAGGCGCCGGAGATGGAGGCGGTGCGGGTACCGCCGTCGGCCTGCAGTACGTCGCAGTCGAGGGTGATGGTGAATTCACCGAGCTTTTTCAGATCCACCGCGGCGCGCAGCGAGCGCGCGATCAGGCGCTGGATCTCCAGCGTGCGGCCACCCTGCTTGCCTTTGGCGGCTTCACGGGCATTGCGGCTGTGGGTAGAGCGCGGCAGCATGCCGTACTCGGCGGTGATCCAACCTTGCCCCTGGCCTTTCAGGAAGCGCGGAACGCCCTCTTCTACCGTGGCGGTGCACAAGACTTTGGTATCGCCAAACTCAACCAGCACTGAACCTTCAGCGTGTTTGGTATAGTGACGGGTCAGTGTCAGGGGGCGAACTTGCTGTGGTGCTCTGCCTGCAGGACGCATGGGCTCTCTCCGGCTTCAAATCAACGATTGGCTGCGCATTATACGGGCTTCGTGACGTAATGCCTATCCTGCCCGCAGCCGCGACGCTATAATCGCCCCATCTTTTCCTATTACGGGTACGCATCAATGATCCGCAGCATGACCGCCTACGCCCGGCGTGAAATCAAGGGTGAATGGGGCAGCGCAGCCTGGGAGCTGCGTTCCGTTAACCAGCGCTACTTAGAAACCTACATCCGCCTGCCGGAACAATTCCGCAGCCTGGAGCCGGTGATCCGTGAACGTATCCGTGGCCGCCTGACCCGCGGCAAAGTCGAATGCAACCTGCGTTTCGAACTGGATCCAAGCGCGCAAAGCTCGCTGATCCTGAACGAAAAACTGGCCAAACAGCTGGTCGAAGCCGCCAACTGGGTGAAAATGCAGAGCGACGAAGGGGAAATCAACCCGATCGACGTGCTGCGCTGGCCGGGCGTGATGTCCGCGCAGGAGCAGGATCTGGACGCCATCAGCGCCGAGCTGATGCAGTCGCTGGACGGTGCGCTGGATGACTTCATCGTCGCACGCGAAAGCGAAGGCGCCGCGCTGAAAACGCTGATCGAACAACGCCTCGACGGCGTCAGTGCCGAAGTGGTCAAAGTGCGCGCCCAGATGCCGAACATCCTGCAATGGCAGCGCGAGCGTCTGGTCAGCAAGCTGGAAGAGGCGCAGGTACAGCTGGAAAACACCCGCCTGGAGCAAGAGCTGGTGCTGATGGCGCAACGTATCGACGTCGCCGAAGAGCTGGACCGTCTGGAAGCGCACGTGAAAGAGACGCACAACATCCTGAAGAAGAAAGAAGCCGTCGGCCGCCGCCTCGACTTTATGATGCAGGAGTTCAACCGCGAATCGAACACCCTGGCCTCCAAGTCGATCAACGCCGACGTGACCGCTTCCGCTATCGAGCTGAAAGTGCTGATCGAGCAGATGCGCGAGCAGATCCAGAATATCGAGTGATCCCGCTCCGCACGCCACCAAGCCCGCGCCAAGCGGGCTTTTTTATGGCTACAGATCAGCGATAAGCGACCGCCTGCTCTTCACCCGTCAGCCCCATTTTCTGTAGCTGCACCGTAATGCTCCAGGTTGAGCGCTCGAACTCATCGCTCAGCGCTTCCAGCGTCGCCCCGGCCGCATGGCTCTCGCGCAGCCGCAGTTTTTCCTCTTCCGACCAGGGGAAGTAGGCATTGGCCGGCCGACCCTCGGTGCGATTTTTCTGCCGCTTCTCTTCCGGCGTCAGCCGGGCTTTTTCCTGCAGTTCGGACTCGCCATCGAACTCGTTGGCCAACGCGAACAGCAGGCGGATAGCCTCCGGCGCACAGGCCGCAGAAGCCGGTCTCAACAGCTCGCCGGTATCGGGATTAACGCCGTTGGCCAGCGCCCTGAGCAACGTACCGGTATTCATCGTTCGCCTCCTTGTCCGAGAAAATGCGCGCCGGTCACGGCACCTTTCCCAAACATGTTTCTCCGCCTCAGCCAAGAAAACCACGCTTTGCGTCGGGAAAATCACTCATTGCGATCCAGGTTCCAGGCGTTTGCACGCGAGTGCCGGCGATTGCATCAGGTTGCGAGCCGGCATGCCTCTGGGGAGAGGGCTCGCCGGGGAGCTTATGAAAAACTGTCGGACAGCGCGTGCGGATGACAATCGGCAAGATATCCCGCACGCCATAAGTATTTTGTTCTAATTATCACGCAAGGTAATGAAAGGACGGCGATGCTGTGGCTAAATGTGTTTTTTTCCTGCCCGTGAACCGTACGGACCGTTTATGCCACAAATTCTGCAATTTATTATGGCTCTGGTGGTGATCATCGCCCTGGCGCTGCTGGTCAGCAATAATCGCAAGAAAATCCGCCTGCGCTATATCATCCAGCTGCTGGTGATCGAAGGCGCGCTGGCCTATTTCTTCCTGCATTCCGCCAGCGGGCTCAGCGTGATCAAACACGTCGCCGGCTTCTTCGACACCCTGCTCGCCTACGCCGCCCAAGGATCGGAGTTCGTGTTCGGCGGCATGAACAAGGATGGCCTGGCGTTCATCTTCCTCGGCGTTTTGTGCCCTATCATCTTTATTTCCGCCCTGATCGGCATTTTGCAGCATTTCCGTATCCTGCCGCTGATCATCCGCCTGGTCGGCACCCTGCTGTCCAAGGTCAACGGCATGGGCAAGCTGGAGTCGTTCAACGCCGTCAGCACGCTGGTGCTGGGGCAGTCGGAGAACTTTATCGCCTACAAGGGCATCATCGGCGATATCTCGCCGCGCCGCATGTACACCATGGCCGCGACCGCCATGTCGACGGTTTCGCTCTCCATCGTCGGCGCCTACATGTCGATGATCGACGCGCAATACGTGGTGGCGGCCTTGATCCTTAATATGTTCAGCACCTTCATCATCCTGTCGATCATCAACCCGTATCAGGTCGAAGACGAGCCGGAGCTGAAGCTGAACAAACTGCATGAAGATCAGAGCTTCTTCGAAATGTTGGGTGAGTACATTCTGGCCGGCTTCAAAATTGCGATGATCATCGCGGCGATGCTGATCGGCTTTATCGCACTGATCTCCGCCGTCAATGCGCTGTTCTCCGCGGTGCTCGGCATCAGCTTCCAGCAGATCCTCGGCTATGTGTTCTATCCGCTGGCCTGGCTGATCGGCATCCCGGCGGAAGAGGCGCTGAAGGCGGGCAGCATCATGGCGACCAAACTGGTGGCCAACGAATTCGTGGCGATGATTGAGCTGAAGAAAATCGCGGCGGAGCTGTCGCCGCGCGGGCTGGGCATTCTGTCGGTGTTCCTGGTGTCGTTCGCCAACTTCGCCTCCATCGGCATCGTCGCCGGTGCCATCAAGGGGCTGAACGAGCAGCAAGGCAACGTGGTTTCCCGTTTTGGCCTGAAGCTGGTTTATGGCTCGACGCTGGTGAGCCTGCTGTCGGCGGCTATCGCCGGCCTGGTGCTGTAATCCCCACTCCCGGCCGCATGGCCGGGAGTTCGCTTTAAAACGCCACGCACACCGGTGCATCCACCCGCATCACCGAATCCTGCGCAAACTGCTGCTTATAGCCGCTGCGCAGCGCCTCGATATTCGCCTCGCTCTCTTTGCCCGGCGAATGGATCAACAGCAGCGCCTTGCTGTTCTCGCGCGCCAGCTTGCCGTCGTGGCCCAGCCACTGCCCTTTGGCATCAAAGACCGTCAGCCCGTCTTTAAAGCGGGGCGTCACCTGGCTGTCGACGAAGGTTTGCCACTCGGCCGCGGTGATCGTCGGCCCCGCCGGGCGATTCAGGCCGAAGTAGAGCGTTGTTTGCACCAGCGGATCGCCAGCACGGCAAGCCAGGGCGGATGGCACAGCCTGGTGGCCTGGTGCCACGCAGCCGCTCAGCAGCAGGGCGGCCACCACGGCGCCGGCGGCCAGTTTCGGGGAGTTTTTCATCTGCAGTCTCGGTTTCTCGGTTGAAGGGTTAGCTGCAAAAAGCATAGTCAGCGATGGAAACCAGCGCGAAATTTCTAATGCTTTCATCAACAGCCAGATGTTAAAAAAGGCTGGTTACCGGCAATAAAAACGGAGTTTGGATTAGCTAAATTAATCCGAAACGCCATCGGTGAAAAAAACTCAGTGGCGCGCGCCATCGGCGGCGATTACCCTGCCGGCCATCATTCTGACGCAAGTACGCTGTGAATCCCTTATGTTACTGAGCATCCTTTATATCATCGGCATCACCGCCGAAGCCATGACCGGCGCGCTGGCGGCCGGCCGCCGCCAAATGGACATGTTCGGCGTGATCATCATCGCTTCGGTCACGGCGATCGGCGGCGGATCGGTGCGCGATATGCTGCTCGGGCATTTTCCATTGGGCTGGGTCAAACACCCGGAATACATCGTCATCGTCGCGATAGCGGCGATCGTCACCACCTGGGTGGCTCCTCTGATGCGCCATCTGCGCCGCCTGTTCCTGGTGCTCGACGCCGTCGGCCTGATCGTCTTCTCCATCATCGGCGCACAGGTAGCCCTGGATATGGGGCATAGCGCCATTATCGCCGCCATCGCCGCAGTGATCACCGGCGTCTTCGGCGGGGTGCTGCGCGACATGTTCTGCAACCGCATCCCGCTGGTTTTCCAGAAAGAGATCTACGCCGGCATCTCCTTCAGCGCCGCCTGGCTGTATATCGGCCTGCAGCACCTCAGTCTGCCGCACAATCTGGTGGTGATCCTCACGTTGGTCGCCGGCCTGAGCGCGCGCCTGATCGCCCTGCGCTTCCGCCTCGGCCTGCCGGTGTTCAACTACCAGCATCCGGATCACTGATCGTCCGGCAGCATGTACCGTGCCAGATAATCCACGAACACCCGGACTTTCGGCAACATGTGCCGGTTAGAGGGCCACACGGCAGAAAACGCGCCGCGCTCGGGCGTGCTGTCTTGCAGCACCGCCGTCAGCTGCCCGCCGCGCAGAGCCTGGCTCAAAGTGAAATCCGGCAGGTAGGCGATGCCCAATCCCTGCTGCGCCGCATGGATTAGCGCCTCAACGCTGCTGAAACTCATCGTCACCGGCAAGCTTAACGACAGCGCCTCATCGTCGGCGCTCAGCCGCCACGCTTGCAACTGCTGCCCGCCCGGGAAGCGATAACGCAAACAAGCATGCTCGAGCAGATCCGCCGGTTTCAACGGCGTTCCGCGCCGGCGGAAGTAGTCCGGCGCGCCGACCAAAACCTGGCGAAACGGTCCAAGACGCCGCGCCATCAGGCGGGAATCAGCCAGCTCTCCGCCGCGAACCGCCACATCAACGCCCTCGGCGATCAGATCCGCGATGCGATCGTTGAAGTCCACATCCAACTCAATCTCAGGATAACGTGCGGTAAAATCAGCCAACAGCGGCACCAGCATGCGGTAACCGATGGCGGGCATGCTGACGCGCAGCTTGCCGCGCGGCGCCTCTGAAATACGTGCCATCTCGGCTTCAGCGTTCTCGATATCACTAACAATACGCCGGCAGCGTTCGTAAAATAGCGCCCCTTCCTCCGTCAAATTGATGCGCCGGGTGCTGCGGTTGAACAGCCTAACGCCCAACGACGCCTCCAGCCGCGCCACGCTTTTACCCACCGCCGAGGCTGACACCCCCAATCGCTCCCCAGCAGCGACAAAGCTGCACGATTCGGCAGCGCGAACAAACGCCAGCAGCCCGCTCAAACTTTCCATATGGCCCCCATTAGAGCGTTTTTGTCCTGAAAGTGTGGAATTTAGCCTTATTTTTAACCTATTCAGTCTTATTTATCATCCATACCCATCGAAACCACCGCATCAGGAATCGCCCATGAACGCTCATCCATCCCGGAATGCGCACCCGCAGCGCTGGCTCATACTCTTTTCCGTGTGTCTCGCAGGCCTGATCATGCCGTTGAGCTTTACCGGCCCCGCAGTCGCGCTCACCGCGATCGCCAAAGATTTGGGCGGCGGACTGGTCGCGCTCAGTTGGGTCACCAACGCGTTTATGCTGACCTTCGGCTGCAGCCTGATGCTCGCCGGAGCGCTCGCCGATCGTTTTGGCCGCAAGCGCGTATTTATTTGTGGATTGGCGGCGCTCGCGCTCAGCGCCCTGCTCATGAGCGCAGCGCAAGACATTATGTCCTTCGACGCGATACGCGCGCTGCAAGGCATCTCCGCCGCAGCCGCGCTGGCCGGCGGCACCGCAAGCCTGGCCCAGGTATTTAACGGGCCGGAGAGAAGCCAGGCCTTCAGCCTGCTGGGCACCACGTTCGGCATCGGGCTGGCATTCGGGCCGCTGCTGGCCGGCACGCTGACGCAGCTCTTCGGCTGGCGCGCGCTTTTTCTCTGCCTGGCGCTGCTCAGCGCCATTGCGTTGTTCAGCGGCCAGCGCGATATGCCCGAATCGCGCGATCCCGCCGCCTCTCGCCTCGATTGGCCCGGCGCCATCGTCTTTACGCTGGCGCTGTCGCTGTTGACTTACGCCGTGCTGCTGGCGCCCGACAGCGGCTGGAGCAGCACGCAAGTCATTAGGCCGCTGACCGGCGCGCTGCTGTTTATGCTGGCTTTTATCCTGATTGAACTCCGCACCGCTCGGCCGATGCTCGATCTGTCGCTGTTTCGCTACCCGCGCTTTGTCGGCGTACAGCTGTTGGCGGCAGCGCCGGCCTATTCGTACGTGGTGTTGCTGGTGCTACTTCCCCTCCGATTTATCGGCATCGAGGGTTACAGCACCGTGGAAACCGGCATGATGATGCTGACGTTGTCCGCACCAATGCTGGTGCTGCCGCTGCTGACCGGGGCATTCGCTCACCGCTTTTCCGCCGGCGCCGTTTCCAGCCTCGGCTTGTTGATTTGCGCCGCCGGGCTGGCATGGCTGGCGCACTATGCGCCGGGGCAATCGCTCGCGCGGTTACTGCTACCGATGCTGACCATCGGTTGCGGTATCAGCTTGCCCTGGGGATTGATGGACGGTTTAGCCGTCAGCGTCGTGCCGCGAGAGCGAGCGGGCATGGCGACCGGCATTTTCAGCACCGTTCGCGTCGCGGGGGAAGGCATTGCATTGGCGATCGTCGGTGCCCTGTTGGCTTTGTTGGTTGGGCGCCATCTCGCTCCCCCAACCGCAAACGCCGCCGGCGCGCACGCCCTGGCCATGGGGGATATGCCGCGGGCGACCGCCCTGCTCAATGCGGACGCCGCACGGCTGAAGCACGCCTACGAACTGGCTTTCCAGAATCTGCTGTACCTACTCGCCCTGACGACGCTGGCGTCCGCCGTCATTATCTTTCTCTTTCTCCGCCACCCCGCACGGGAAACCCCTTCGTCCGCCCCCCACATTACCGACGCGCCGTAATCTGACATGGCCTCGCCGCCGAGGCCAAAACTGCTGAAATGTTGCCCTTCGACGCGCAAATTCGCTCATTCGCCGCTTTTTCCGCGCAAAGCGGCGGGCAAAATGCGAGCTAACGCTGCACCCGGCGCGTTAGCCGTGTATACTGTGCGGAGAAAATACACATCCGCTGTTATTGGCATATCAACCGTTATCAACGAACATCATCATGGCTCAAGGCACGCTTTATATTGTCTCTGCTCCCAGTGGCGCAGGTAAATCAAGTCTGATTCAGGCTTTGTTAAAGACGCAACCGCTGTACGACACGCAGGTTTCGGTTTCGCACACCACGCGCGACAGCCGCCCAGGTGAAAATCACGGCGAACACTATTTCTTCGTCTCGAAAGACGAATTCCGCCGGATGATCGAGCAGGACGCGTTTCTTGAGCACGCCGAAGTGTTCGGCAACTATTACGGCACCTCGCGCGCCGCCATCGAACAAGTGTTGGCAACCGGCGTAGACGTGTTTCTGGATATCGACTGGCAGGGCGCACAGCAAATCCGCGCCAAAATGCCGCAGGCGCGCAGCATCTTCATTCTGCCGCCGTCGAAGGAAGAACTGGGCCGCCGCCTTCGCGGGCGCGGGCAGGATTCCGAAGAGGTGATCGCCAAGCGCATGGCTCAGGCCGTGGCGGAAATGACGCATTACGCGGAGTACGATTACCTGATCGTGAACGATGATTTCGATCTGGCGCTGTCCGATCTGAAGACCATCATTCGCGCCGAACGCCTGCGTTTGGGCCGCCAGTTGCTGCGGCATGACGCTTTAATCAGCAAACTATTGGCAGACTGAAGGCAGTTTCAGTATCATGCCCAGTCTTTTCGTCACCTGTGGAGTAGCACAAATATGGCACGCGTAACTGTTCAAGACGCTGTAGAGAAAATTGGTAACCGTTTTGACCTGGTGTTGGTCGCTGCTCGTCGGGCGCGTCAGATCCAGACCGGCGGCAAAGATGCACTGGTTCCGGAAGAGAACGACAAGTACACCGTTATCGCCCTGCGCGAAATCGAAGAAGGCCTGATCACCAGCCAGATCCTCGACGTGCGTGAGCGCCAGGAACAGCAAGAGCAGGAAGCCGCAGAGATTCAAGCGGTTACCGCGATTGCTGAAGGTCGTCGTTAATTAGACTGCGAGTCCGCCTTGTACCTGTTTGAAAGCCTGAATCTGCTGATTCAACGTTACCTGCCCGAGGAGCAGATTAAGCGCCTCAAACAGGCATACCTCGTCGCGCGCGACGCGCACGAGGGCCAGACACGCTCCAGCGGTGAGCCTTACATTACTCACCCGGTCGCCGTGGCCTGCATCCTGGCGGAAATGCGTCTCGATCACGAGACGCTGATGGCGGCATTGCTGCACGACGTCATCGAAGACACCCCAGCCACCTATCAGGATATGGAACAGCTGTTCGGCAAGAGCGTCGCCGAACTGGTTGAGGGCGTCTCCAAGCTCGACAAGCTGAAGTTCCAGGACAAGAAAGAAGCGCAGGCGGAAAACTTCCGCAAGATGATCATGGCGATGGTGCAGGATATCCGCGTCGTGCTGATCAAGCTGGCCGACCGTACGCACAACATGCGCACCCTTGGTTCGCTGCGCCCCGACAAACGCCGGCGCATCGCGCGTGAAACCCTGGAAATCTACAGCCCCCTCGCCCACCGTCTGGGTATTCATCACCTGAAAACCGAGCTGGAAGAACTGGGTTTCGAGGCGCTGTATCCGAACCGCTATCGCGTGATCAAGGAAGTGGTGAAGGCCGCGCGCGGCAACCGCAAAGAGATGATTCAAAAAATCCTCTCCGAGATCGAAGGGCGGCTGACCGAAGCCGGCATCGCCTGTCGCGTCAGCGGGCGGGAAAAACACCTCTACTCCATCTACCTCAAGATGCACCTCAAAGAACAGCGTTTCCATTCCATCATGGATATCTACGCGTTCCGGGTGATCGTGAAAGAGGTCGATACCTGCTACCGCGTGCTCGGCCAGGTGCATAGCCTGTACAAACCGCGCCCGGGGCGAGTAAAAGATTACATCGCCATTCCCAAGGCCAACGGCTATCAATCGCTGCATACCTCGCTGATCGGCCCGCACGGCGTGCCGGTCGAAGTGCAGATCCGCACCGAAGATATGGATCAGATGGCTGAGATGGGGGTGGCCGCGCACTGGGCTTACAAGGAAAGAGAACAGGGCGAAACCGGCACCACGGCGCAGATCCGCGCCCAGCGCTGGATGCAAAGCCTGCTGGAGCTGCAGCAAAGTGCCGGCAGTTCGTTTGAATTTATCGAGAGCGTCAAATCCGATCTGTTCCCGGATGAGATTTACGTTTTCACCCCGGAAGGCCGCATCGTCGAGCTGCCCGCCGGCGCCACGCCGGTCGACTTCGCCTATGCGGTGCATACCGATATCGGCCATGCCTGCGTCGGCGCACGCGTCGATCGTCAGCCGTACCCGCTGTCGCAGTCGCTGACCAGCGGCCAAACCGTCGAGATCATCACCGCACCGGGCGCACGGCCCAACGCCGCCTGGCTGAACTTCGTGGTCAGCTCGAAAGCACGCGCCAAAATCCGCCAGATGTTGAAGAACCTCAAGCGTGACGACTCCGTTGGCCTCGGCCGCCGTCTGCTCAACCATGCGTTGGGCGGCAGCCGCAAGCTGGCCGAAATCCCGCAGGAAAACATTCAGCACGAGCTGGACCGCATGAAGCTGGCGACGCTGGACGATCTGCTGGCGGAAATCGGCCTGGGCAACGCCATGAGCGTGGTGGTAGCGAAGAACCTGCAGGGCGATCAGTCCAGCCTGGGCACCTCCTCCGGCGTGCGTAACCTGGCCATCAAGGGCGCCGACGGGGTGTTGATCACCTTCGCCAAGTGCTGCCGTCCGATTCCGGGCGACCCGATTATCGCTCACGTCAGCCCGGGCAAAGGGCTGGTGATCCACCATGAATCCTGCCGCAATATTCGCGGCTATCAGAAAGAGCCTGAGAAGTTCATGGCGGTCGAGTGGGATAAAGAGACCGAGCAGGAGTTCATCGCCGAGATCAAGGTGGACATGTTCAACCACCAGGGCGCGCTGGCCAACCTGACGGCGGCGATCAACGCGGCCGAGTCCAATATTCAGAGCCTGAACACCGAAGAGAAAGACGGTCGGGTTTATAGCGCCTTTATCCGCTTGACCACCCGCGATCGCATCCATTTGGCAAACATTATGCGTAAAATCCGTATCATGCCGGATGTGATCAAAGTTAACCGCAACCGAAACTAGCGCTTATGAGTCCTGAACGCTATGCGCGGATTTGTGAAATGCTCGCGACCCGGCAGCCGGATTTGACGGTCTGCCTGGAGCAAGTGCACAAGCCGCATAACGTCTCCGCCATTATCCGCACCGCCGACGCCGTCGGCGTGCATCAGGTCCACGCCGTGTGGCCCACCACCCGTATGCGCACCCTGGTTTCCTCCGCCGCCGGCAGCAACAGCTGGGTCAGCGTTAAAACCCATCCCACCATCGGCGACGCGGTCGGTCACCTGAAAGCGCAGGGCATGCAAATTCTGGCCACCAACCTGTCTGCGCGCGCGGTCGATTTCCGCGAGGTGGACTACACCCGGCCCACCTGCGTGCTGCTCGGCCAGGAAAAAACCGGCATCACCGAAGAAGCGCTGGCGCTGGCCGATCAGGACATCGTCATTCCGATGATCGGCATGGTGCAATCGCTCAACGTCTCTGTGGCCTCGGCACTGATCCTGTATGAAGCGCAGCGCCAGCGGCAGAACGCCGGCCTGTATCGCCGTGACAACAGCATGCTGGACAAAGAAGAGCAGCAGCGTCTGCTGTTCGAAGGCGGCTACCCGGTGCTGGCCAACGTGGCCAAGCGCAAAGGGCTGCCGCGCCCGCAGATTGACGAGCAGGGCCAGGTGGTCGCCAGCGCCGAATGGTGGGCGGCCATGCAGGCGACGGTGCGCAAATGAAAGGCCGCCTGCTGGATGCTATCCCACTCACCACGCTTTCCGGGGTTGGCGCCAGCCAGGCGGGCAAACTGGCCAAAATTGGCCTCGAGACCATTCAGGATCTGCTGCTGCACCTGCCGCTGCGCTACGAAGACCGCACTCGCCTCTACCCGATCAACGATCTGCTGCCCGGCATCTACGCCACGGTAGAAGGGGAAGTGCTGCGCAGCGACATCAGCTTCGGCCGCCGCCGCATGTTAACCTGCCAGATCAGCGACGGCACCGGCATCCTCACCATGCGGTTCTTCAACTTCAACGCCGCAATGAAGAACAGCCTGGCCACCGGCCGCCGCGTGACCGCCTATGGCGAGATCAAGCGCGGCAACCACGGCGCGGAAATCATCCATCCGGAATACCGCATTCAGGGCGAAGCCAGCGAGGTCGAGCTGCAGGAGTCGCTGACGCCGGTTTACCCCACCACCGAAGGGGTGCGGCAGGCCACGCTGCGCAAGCTGACCGACCAGGCGCTGGAGCTGCTGGATACCTGCGCCATCGCCGAGCTGCTGCCGCCGGAGCTGAGCGGCGGCCTGATGAGCCTGCCGCAGGCGCTGCACACCCTGCATCGCCCGCCGCCGGACATCCAGTTGGCGGATCTGGAGCTGGGCAAACACCCGGCGCAAAAACGCCTGATCCTCGAAGAACTGCTGGCGCATAACCTCAGCATGCTGGCGGTGCGCGCCGGCGCGCAGAGTTATCAGGCGCAGCCGCTGCTGCCGGACGATCGGCTCAAAAACCGTTTTCTCGCCCAGTTGCCGTTCTCGCCGACCGGCGCGCAAACGCGCGTGGTGGCCGACATCGAAGCCGATATGCAAAAAGACTTCCCGATGATGCGGCTGGTGCAGGGCGACGTCGGCTCAGGCAAAACGCTGGTGGCGGCGCTGGCGGCACTGCGCGCCATCGCGCACGGCAAGCAGGTGGCGCTGATGGCGCCGACCGAGCTGCTGGCCGAGCAGCACGCCAACAATTTCCGTCAGTGGTTCGAGCCGCTGGGGCTTGAGGTCGGCTGGCTGGCCGGCAAACAGAAAGGCAAGGCGCGCATCGCGCAGCAGGAAGCCATCGCCAGCGGCCAGGTGTCGATGGTGGTCGGCACCCACGCCATCTTCCAGGAGCAGGTGCAGTTCAACGGGCTGGCGCTGGTGATCATCGATGAGCAGCACCGCTTCGGGGTGCATCAGCGGCTGGCGCTGTGGGAGAAAGGCGAAGAGCAAGGCTTCCACGCCCATCAGCTGATCATGACCGCCACGCCGATCCCGCGCACGCTGGCAATGACCGCCTATGCCGATCTCGATACCTCGGTCATCGACGAGCTGCCGCCGGGCCGCACGCCGGTGACCACCGTCGCCATCCCCGATACCCGCCGCGCCGACATCATTCAACGGGTGAAGAGCGCCTGTCTGGAAGAGGGGCGGCAGGCTTACTGGGTGTGTACGCTGATCGAAGAGTCCGAACTGCTGGAAGCACAGGCGGCGGAAGCCACCTGGGAAGAATTGAAAACCGCGCTGCCGGAGCTGAAGGTGGCGCTGGTGCACGGCCGCATGAAAGCGCAGGAAAAGCAGGCGGTGATGCAGGCGTTTAAACAGGGCGAGCTGCAGCTGCTGGTCGCCACTACGGTGATCGAAGTCGGCGTCGACGTGCCGAACGCCAGCCTGATGATCATCGAAAACCCGGAGCGGCTGGGCCTGGCGCAGCTGCACCAGCTGCGCGGCCGCGTAGGACGCGGCGCCGTGGCCTCACACTGCGTGCTGCTGTACAAAACGCCGCTGAGCAAGACTGCGCAAACGCGCCTGCAGGTGCTGCGCGACAGCAACGATGGCTTCGTCATCGCGCAGCGCGATCTGGAGATCCGCGGCCCGGGCGAGCTGCTGGGCACCCGCCAGACCGGCAGCGCCGAATTCAAGGTGGCGGATCTGCTGCGCGATCAGGCGATGATCCCCGAAGTGCAGCGCGTCGCTCGCCATCTCCATCAGCATTATCCGGAGCACGCCCAGGCGCTGATTGAACGCTGGCTGCCGGAGAAGGCGCGTTATTCCAACGCATAAAAAAGGGCGCCGCAGGCGCCCTCTTTCCGTGATGACTCGCGATATCACCCCACCGCCGGGAACACCGGCAGCAGCAGATACAGCTTGATGACGATGGCATTGGCGATATCGATAAAGAATGCCCCCACCATCGGCACCACCAAAAACGCCACGTGCGACGGACCGAAGCGATCGGTGATCGCCTGCATGTTGGCGATCGCCGTCGGCGTGGCGCCCATGCCGAAGCCGCAGTGGCCAGCGGCCAGCACCGCCGCATCGTAGTTTTTACCCATCACCCGGTAGGTAACGAAGATCGCGTACAGCGCCATGACCAGCGTCTGCACCGCCAGGATCGCCAGCATCGGCAGCGCCAGCGAGGCCAGCTCCCACAGGCGCAGGCTCATCAGTGCCATCGCCAGGAACAGCGACAGGCTCACGTTGCCCAGCACCGATACCGCGCGCTCGAACACGGTATAGAAACCGGTGAAGGCCAGCGTGTTGCTGAGGATCACCCCGACGAACAGCACGCAAACAAAGTTCGGCAGTTCAAACACCGTGCCGCTCAGCAGGCCGGCAATCAGTTGCCCCAGACTCAGACAGATGGCGATCATGGCGATGGTTTCGATCATCACCAACGAGGTGATCAGGCGGCCGCTTTCAGGCTTCTCGAAGCCGCTCGGCTGCACGCTGTCATCCGGGGTGCCTTCCGGCGTGGAGGAGTGTTTGACCAGATAGCGCGCCACCGGGCCGCCGATCAGGCCGCCCAGCACCAGGCCGAAGGTGGCACAGGCCATGGCAACTTCCGTCGCGTTTTCAAAACCGTAGCGCTCGATGAACAGCTTGCTCCAGGCGGCCCCGGTACCATGGCCGCCCGACAGGGTGATCGACCCGGCGATCAGGCCCATCAGCGGATCCAGCCCCAGCATTTTCGCCATGCCGATGCCGATGGCGTTCTGCACGATAAGCAGCCCCAGCACCACGAACAGGAATACCACCAGCACCTTGCCACCGGCGCGCAAACGCGCCAGGTTGGCGTTCAGACCGATGGTAGCGAAGAAGGCCAGCATCAGCGGGTCCTTCAGCGACATGTCAAAACTGATTTCCCAGTTGACGAGCTTTTTCAGGGCTAACAGCAGAAGGGCCACCAGCAAACCGCCGGCGACGGGAGCAGGAATGGTATATTTTCGCAGCAGAGGAATGGTTCTGACGCACTTGCCCCCGAGGAGCAAAACCAGCGTCGCCGCGACTAACGTGCCATAAGTATCAAGATGAAACATCCAGGTACTCCATGTAAGGGAAAAGATCCAAATAAAAATAATAAGTTATAGAAAACCACTTAGTTTTTAAACTTGATGAGTGCGGGATTAGAAGTAAAAAACGCTGAGATGACAAGAAAAAATGAATGAAAATGCGACATAAACGAGAAAGTCGGCAGCATAATATTTACGCGCAACCGTTTGCTTTTGCGGGGAGGAGCATTAAAATGCCTGCTTTGCCGTATCTGGAAACGCCACACCATGAGCATGTCATCCTCCGAGCTTGATGCCGCACGCCAAGCCGCCTCAGAACCCCGCGCCAGTGAACTGATTTATCGCCTGGAAGATCGCCCGCCGCTGCCGCAAACGCTGTTTGCCGCCGGCCAGCATCTGTTGGCGATGTTCGTCGCGGTGATCACTCCGGCCCTGCTGATCTGCCAGGCGCTAGGCCTGCCGGCACAGGATACCCAGCACATCATCAGCATGTCGCTGTTCGCCTCCGGTCTGGCTTCCATTCTGCAAATCAAAACCTGGGGGCCGGTGGGTTCCGGGCTGCTGTCGATTCAGGGCACCAGCTTCAACTTCGTTTCGCCGCTGATCATGGGCGGTCTGGCGCTGAAAAACGGCGGCGCCGATGTGCCGACCATGATGGCCGCGCTGTTCGGCACCCTGATGGTCGCCTCCTGCACCGAAATTTTGCTGTCGCGCGTGCTGCATCTGGCTCGCCGCATCATCACCCCGCTGGTTTCCGGCATCGTGGTGATGATCATCGGCCTGTCGCTGATTCAGGTAGGCCTGACCTCGATCGGCGGCGGCTACGTCGCGATGAACGATCATAGCTTCGGCTCGCCGAAAAACCTGCTGCTGGCCGGCGCGGTGCTGGCCGTGATCATCCTGCTGAACCGCCAGCGCAATCCTTACCTGCGCGTGGCTTCGCTGGTGATCGCCATGGCGGTCGGCTATCTGTTGGCCTGGGCGATGGACATGCTGCCCGCCGATGCCCCTGCGGCCCCCACGGCGGCAATCACTATCCCCACGCCGCTCTATTACGGCCTGGGCTTCGACTGGAACCTGCTGCTGCCGCTGATGCTGATCTTTATGGTCACCTCGCTGGAGACCATCGGCGACATCACCGCTACCTCCGACGTCTCCGAACAGCCGGTCAGCGGGCCGCTGTATATGAAGCGCCTGAAGGGCGGCGTGCTGGCCAACGGCCTGAACTCGATGCTGTCGGCGGTGTTCAACACCTTCCCTAACTCCTGCTTCGGCCAGAACAACGGCGTGATCCAGCTGACCGGCGTCGCCAGCCGCTACGTCGGCTTCGTGGTGGCGCTGATGCTGATCGCGCTAGGGCTGTTCCCGGCGGTGGCCGGCTTCGTGCAGCACATTCCCGAGCCGGTCCTGGGCGGCGCGACCATCGTGATGTTCGGCACCATCGCCGCCTCCGGCGTGCGCATCGTGTCGCGCGAGCGTCTGAACCGCCGTGCCATCATGATCATGGCGCTGTCGCTGGCCGTCGGCATGGGCGTCTCCCAGCAGCCGCTGATCCTGCAGTTCGCGCCGGACTGGCTGAAAACCCTGCTCTCTTCCGGCATCGCCGCCGGCGGCATTACCGCCATCGTGCTGAACCTGGTGTTCCCGCAGGAACACGAGAAGAAGTAACCCGCCCATTGACGTTCAAACGGCCGCTTGCGGCCGTTTTTTATTGTCTATCAGACCATTGCCCTTGAGATGCCCGGCCAATTGCGGCATAAACAGGGTATCTTTTTTGACCGATGCGGATGTAGACGATGAAATTTATCGGAAAGCTGTTGCTGACGTTGCTGCTGCTGATCGTGCTGGCGGTAGTGGTGCTGTACCTGGTGGGGCAAACCCGCTGGGCGGCAGGCCGCCTGAGCGCCTGGATCAGCGACAACAGCGAATACCGCCTGTCGATAGGAAAAATAACCCATTCGTGGAGCCAGCCGGACCAGATCGGTCTGGAAGACGTCCAGCTGGCGCGTAACGGCCAGCCGCAGGCGCTGGTCGCCAAACGCGTCGATCTGGGCCTCAGCCTGCGCCAAATCACCGAGCCGCGCTATTTCCACAGCGTCACGCTGCGCGACGGCACGCTGAACGTGCAGCCACAGGCGGCGGCGCTGCCTGTGCAGGCCGACGTACTGCAGCTGAGCAACATGGCGTTGCAGTCCAACGATAACGAGTGGCAGCTCAACGCGCAGCAGGTCACTGCCGGCATCACGCCGTGGCGCCCGCTGGCCGGCCATCTGCTGGGGGACAACAACCAGTTTCAGTTCAGCGCCGGTTCGATGACGCTGAACGGCATCCCCGCCTCGAAGGTGTTGGTGCAAGGGGAGCAAAAGCAGGGCCAGCTGCTGTTGAACAACTTCGGCGCCGATCTGGCGCAGGGCGACCTGACCGGCGTGGCCAGCCGTGCCGTCGACGGCAGCTGGCAGGTGGATCGCCTGCGGCTGAGCGGCGTGCGCCTGCAAACCCCGTTGACGCTGGTGGAATTCATGCAGCGCTTTACTACCCTGCCGCCGGTCACCCTCAAGCGTTTCGATCTGATCGACGCGCGCCTGGAAGGCAAGGCGTGGGCGTTTAACGATCTCGATCTGTCGCTGCAAAACGTCAGCATGGAAAAAGGCGACTGGCGCAGCGAAGACGGCTCGCTCAACGTCAACGCCAGCGATGTGATCAACGGCAGTTTCCACCTGATCGATCCGATCGCCACCCTGCGGCTCTCCTCCGCCGGCATCGCCATTCAGCAATTCACCACCCGCTGGGAAGGCGGGCTGCTGCGCACCTCCGGCAACTGGCTGCGCGCGGGCAAACGCCTGCAGCTGGACGAAGTGGCCATGGCGGCGCTGGAGTACACCCTGCCGATCGACTGGCGCGAGCTGTGGCTGAAACCGCTGCCGGACTGGCTGGCGGAGGTGTACGTCACCAAGCTGACCACCAACCGCAATCTGATCATCGATATCAACCCGGCCTTCCCGTTCCAGATCACCGCGCTGGACGGCTATGGCAGCAACCTGCTGCTGGCGCGCGATCGCCAGTGGGGCATCTGGTCCGGCTCGCTGAACCTGAACGGCAGCGAGGCGACCTTCAACAAGATAGACGTGCGGCGCCCTTCGCTGGCGCTGAACGCCGACGCCAATCAGATTAACGTCACCGAGCTCAGCGCCTTTATGCCTAATGGGTTGCTTGAGGCCAAAGCGACCGTCGATCAGCTGCCGGGCAAACCGTTCCAACTGACGCTGCACGGCCGTTCGGTACCGATCAACACCTTGCAGCAATGGGGATGGCAGCCGGTACCGCTGACGGGCGATGGCAACCTTGAACTGCAGTTGAAAGGGTTGCTGAACAGCGACGGGCCGTTCAAAGCCTCGTTGAAAGGCAATCTGCAGGCCACCGCCGGCGACGGCCAAGCGGTGAACCAACAACTGCCGTAATGCACTACGCGGCCCGCCCTTAAGGCAGGGCCGCCTTACTCTTCCAGCGCTTCAGAGCCGCCCTGATCCAGCGGCACATCCGGTTCGGCCGGCAACACCATGTAGGTGCCTTCGAACACCGCTCCCTTATCCTCGTCGCCGAACAGATGCACTTCGGCCTGCACGCGCGCGCGGCGGCCACGTGCCAGACGCGCCAAATCGCCGCTCAGCGAGCCGAGATCCGCCACCGCTCGCGGCCTGCCGGTGATCGGTTTGCTGTAGCGAATGTGCGCGTCCGCCAGAATGATGGTGCCGCCGAGATGGCGCTCGCGCAGCAGCAGCCAAATCAGCCCCCAGGCGGTCAGCGTCGCCAGCGAGAACAGGCTGCCGGCGAACAGCGTGTGGTGCGGATTCTGGTTGCCGATTTCCGGCATGGTGGTGACAAAGCGCTGGCCGGTGTATTGGCTGATGCGCACGCCCATCTTTTCGCTCAGCGGGATATGTTCATACCAGGCCTGCTGCAATTGGCCGCACCAGTCGGGGCGATGCAGGATATCGTCCAGCGTCGCTACCGGTTTGATCATCAAAAAGTGGCGGATCGGGGTGGTCTGCGGCGCAGTGATCTCCCCCTGATTGACGAACCCCAGCTTGGCGAAGAAATCCACCGCGTCCTCACGGGCGCTACACACCACCCGCTTTACACCTTCCTGCCGCGCAACGGACTCCAACGTCATCGCCACCAGCGTCCCCAGCCCTTTATCCTGCAGCGTCGGGTCTACCGCCAGAAAACGGATCGCCGCCTCGTTGTCGGCATTAATGTACAGCCGCCCGATGGCGACGATTTTACCGGCCTCGTCCACCACCATTTGGTGATGGGCCATGGCGTCATAGGCATCCTTTTCCGAACCCACCGGCTGGTGCAGCGGCTTGCGCAGCATTTCCCAGCGAAACTGGTAATACTCCTTCAGTTCTTGCTCTGTTACGGGTACTCGTAGGTGATACATAGACGCCTGTTCTCCGAATGCTTAGACCTGTAGCCAGAATGTCACCGGACCATCGTTGACCAGCGCCACCTGCATGTCGGCGGCGAATTCGCCGGTCTGGGTCTCTACGCCGCGTTCGCGGCACTGGCCAACAAAATATTGATACAACCGATCGGCTTCCTGCGGCGCAGCGCCGCGCGAGAAGCTGGGCCGCATGCCCTTTTGGGTGTCCGCCGCCAGGGTGAACTGCGAAACGACCAGCACGCTGCCCCCGGCCTGCTGGACGTTGAGATTCATCTTGTCGTTCTCGTCGCCGAAAATGCGGTATCCCAACACGCGTTCGCACAGGCGCTGCGCTTTTTGCTCGTTATCGCCCTGCTCTACGCCCAATAACACTAACAAACCGGGGCCAATCTTGCCTACCGTCTCGCCACCCACCGTGACGCTGGCGTTTAACACCCGTTGAATCAACGCAATCATTCCTGCTGCCCTTCTGGTTTTTGTTCCTGTTGCTCCGCCTTCTGCCGGCGGTAGTCGCGGTATTCGCCGATGGTCACGGTGATTTCCGCGCCGAGTAACACGATACACCAGCTCCAGTAGACCCACAGGAATAAAATCGGGATCACCGCCAGCACGCCGTAAATCAGCTGATAGGAGGGGAACATGGTGACGTACAGCGCAAATCCCTTCTTGCCCAGCTCGAACAGCAATCCGGCCACCACCGCGCCAATCAGCGCATCCTTCGGCGGCACCCGCACCGTCGGCACGATGCAATACAGCAGCCAGAAGGAGATGCACGACAAAATCAGCGGGAAGATACGCAGCACCTGATCCACCAAACCGTTGACGCCGGTCTGCGCCAACCAGTTGAGCGACAGCAGGTAGGAGCTGATGGCCATGCTGGCGCCCACCAGCAGTGGCCCCAGCGTTAGCACCATCCAGTACACGGCGAAGGAAAAGACGATCGGCCGCTTGTTCTTGCTGCGCCAAATGGTGTTCAGCACGCTGTCCACCGAGGAGATCAACAGCAACGCGGTGACGATCAGCCCGCAGGTGCCGACGGCGGTCATCTTGTTGGAGTTGGCGACGAACTGTTCCAGGTAGTTCTGTATGACGTTGCCGGCGGCCGGCACGAAATTGGAAAAGATGAAGCTCTTCAGCTGTTCGCTGATGTCGGAAAACATCGGGAAAGCGGCGAACAGCGCGAACACCACGGTGACCAGCGGGACCAGCGACAGCAGGGAAACATAGGCGAGATGGCCCGCCAACATCGTCAGGCCATCGTGATCGATACGCTGGTACAGCAACCGTCCGAAGGTGACGCCGGGCTTAATCGCAGAGGGCAGCTTCTTGCGGCGGAAAAACGACATGGTCACTCCTTGATGTCAGTTGATACGCCTTAAGCTTAACGCGCTCCGCACTCATTGAGCAAAATAGGCCGGCACCACGTCGCGATCGGTGACATGCACCGTCTTGATCCCCAACGCCTGCGCGGCGAGGACATTCGCCGGGTGATCGTCGAAGAACACCGCGTCAGCGGCGGCGGTGTTTTCCGCAGCCAGCACATGCTGATAAATGTTGGCTTCCGGCTTGCGCATGCCGAGATCTTGCGACAGATAGAGATGATCGGCGGCGGCGGCCACTTCAGGATAGTGCTGCGGCCAGTAGTTGCAGTGCAGACGGTTGGTGTTCGACAGTACCACCACCCGGTTACCCTCGTTGCGCAGGCGCTGCATGATGTCGATCACCTCCGGGCGAAGCGCGACGAATACCGCCTGCCAGCCGGTGGCGAATTGCTCGAAGCTGAGCGCGATGCCCATTTCATCGCACAGCTTGCCGGCGAAGTCTTCGTCGCTGATTTCACCGCGTTCATGTTGCTGGAACACCTCACCCATGGCGAAACGATCGGACAGCACCGCCAACGGCGTGCCGCTCAAATTGCTCCACACGCCCAGCACACGCTTGAAATCGATATCGACGATCACATTACCTAAATCAAAGATATACAGCATAGTCCTCTCCTGATGGGCCGGTGAGATTTCACTGTAGCGGGAAAAGGAACAGCTGAACAGGGAGCGAACGGAAAAGCGCATAGCGCGCCGCACAAACGGGGAACAACAGAGGAAAACACTCAGGGCGCGAGAACCGCGCCCTAAGCATGAGACACTCAATCAGCGATTAAGCGTCTTTAGGACCACGGCTGGCACGCTTACGATCGTTTTCCGTCAGGTGACGCTTACGGATACGGATCGAGGTTGGCGTCACTTCTACCAGTTCGTCGTCATCGATGAACTCCAGAGCTTGCTCCAGGGTCATTTTGATGGCCGGAACCAGGGTAGTCGCTTCGTCAGTACCGGAAGCACGCATGTTGGTCAGCTTCTTACCGGTCAGGCAGTTTACGGTCAGGTCGTTAGAACGTGAGTGAATACCGATGATCTGGCCTTCATACACTTCTGCGCCGTGGCCCAGGAACAGCTTGCCGCGATCCTGCAGGCCGAACAGCGCGAACGCTACCGCTTTGCCCTGGCCGTTGGAGATCAGCACGCCGTTCTGGCGCTGACCCACTTCGCCCGGACGCACGTCGTCGTAGTGGCTGAAGGTGGAGTACAGCAGGCCGGTACCCGAAGTCATGGTCATGAATTCGTTACGGAAGCCGATCAGACCGCGGCTTGGGATCACGTAGTCGAGACGCACGCGGCCCTTACCGTCCGGATCCATGTTTTTCAGGTCGGCTTTACGCTCACCCATCGCCTGCATCACGGAACCCTGATGCTGCTCTTCGATATCCAGCGTCACGTTCTCGAATGGCTCCTGCTTGCGGCCATCGATTTCGCGGAAGATAACTTTCGGACGGGATACCGCCAGCTCGAAACCTTCGCGACGCATGTTTTCGATCAGCACCGACAGGTGCAGCTCGCCACGACCGGAGACGCGGAAGGCGTCCGCATCGTCGGTTTCTTCAACGCGCAGCGCCACGTTGTGCACCAGCTCTTTGTTCAGACGGTCAAGGATCTGACGCGACGTCACGTACTTGCCTTCTTTACCGCAGAACGGCGAGGTGTTGACGTTGAAGAACATGGTTACGGTCGGTTCGTCGACGGACAGCGCCGGCAGCGCTTCTACGGCGTTGGTGTCGCAGATGGTGTCGGAGATGTTCAGCTCGCCCAGGCCGGTGATGGCGATGATGTCGCCCGCTTCCGCCAGGGTGCTGTCGATACGCTCCAGACCCAGGTGACCCAGCACTTTGCCCACTTTACCGTTGCGAGTTTTACCTTCGCTGTCGATGATGGTGACCTGCTGGTTCGGCTTCACTTTACCGCGCTTGATGCGGCCGATGCCGATAACGCCCAGGTAGTTGTTGTAGTCCAACTGGGAGATCTGCATCTGGAATGGCGCTTCCAGCTCAACCTGCGGCGCAGACACGTGGTCGACGATCGCCTGATACAGCGGGGTCATGTCTTCCGCCATGTCGGTGTGGTCGACGCCGGCGATGCCGTTCAGCGCAGAAGCGTAGATGATCGGGAAGTCGAGCTGCTCGTCGGTCGCGTCGAGATTCACGAACAGGTCGAACACCTGATCCACAACCCAGTCAGGGCGCGCGCCAGGACGGTCAACCTTGTTGATGACCACGATCGGCTTCAGACCGTTGGCGAAGGCCTTCTTAGTCACGAAGCGGGTTTGCGGCATAGGGCCATCCATTGCATCCACAACCAGCAGCACCGAGTCAACCATCGACATCACGCGCTCTACCTCGCCGCCGAAGTCGGCGTGTCCTGGGGTATCCACGATGTTGATACGGTAACCGTTCCAATTAATGGCGGTGTTTTTTGCGAGGATGGTAATCCCACGCTCTTTCTCCAAATCGTTGGAGTCCATTACGCGTTCGGTCGCTTCCGCACGCTCTCCGAAAGTACCGGATTGTTGCAGCAGCTTGTCAACCAGGGTGGTTTTACCATGGTCAACGTGGGCAATAATGGCGATGTTACGCAAATTTTCGATCACAGCTTTGCCTCGGGCATTAGAAATAGCGCGCTATTGTACACGTATTAAGCGAGGGACTAAACAAGATCACAACCATCTCTTATAAACAACCGCGTACCGGTCAGTTTGTGATCCCTTTCACGGTGCAAAAAGCCGCAATCGTTGCACTTTTGCACCATTTCAGTGCCCACGCTCACCCTTATTGCACCATAACAGTGCAAATTATCGTTGGTGGTGCATACTGTGGCTGGGTAAAACCCGCGCAGAAAGGCGATGAACGCCTTTTTAAAAAGTTGGCACGCTTTTCGCTTTAGTCTTTTCAAGGCGAAAAAAAGCCAGTTCCACAGATTCGTTCCACGACGACGACAATGATAAACCGGGAGAGTTAAGTATGTCCGCTGAACACGTTTTGACGATGCTGAATGAGCATGAAGTGAAATTCGTAGACCTGCGTTTCACTGACACCAAGGGTAAGGAACAGCACGTGACGATCCCGGCTCACCAGGTAAACGCCGACTTCTTCGAAGAAGGTAAAATGTTTGACGGCTCCTCTATCGGTGGTTGGAAGGGCATCAACGAATCTGACATGGTGCTGATGCCGGACGCCAGCACGGCGGTTCTGGATCCGTTCTTCGAAGAACCAACGCTGATCATTCGCTGCGACATTCTCGAGCCGGGCACCATGCAAGGCTACGATCGCGACCCGCGCTCCATCTCCAAACGCGCCGAAGACTTTCTGCGCTCCTCCGGCATCGCGGATACCGTGCTGTTCGGGCCAGAGCCTGAGTTCTTCCTGTTCGACGATATCCGCTTCGGCAGCAGCATCCGCGGGTCCCACGTGGCCATCGACGACATCGAAGGCGCCTGGAACTCCGGTACAAAATACGACGGCGGCAACAAAGGCCACCGTCCGGCGGTGAAAGGCGGTTACTTCCCGGTTCCACCGGTCGACTCTTCGCAGGATCTGCGTTCCACCATGTGTCTGACCATGGAAGAGATGGGCCTGGTGGTTGAAGCGCACCACCACGAAGTGGCGACCGCCGGTCAGAACGAAGTGGCAACCCGCTTCAACACCATGACCAAGAAAGCCGACGAAATTCAGATCTACAAATATGTGGTGCACAACGTGGCGCACGCCTTCGGCAAAACCGCGACCTTCATGCCGAAGCCCATGTTCGGCGACAACGGTTCCGGCATGCACTGCCACATGTCGCTCTCCAAGAACGGCACCAACCTGTTCGCCGGCGATAAATACGGCGGCCTGTCTGAAACCGCGCTGTTCTACATCGGCGGCATCATCAAGCACGCCAAGGCGATCAATGCGCTGGCCAACCCGACCACCAACTCGTACAAGCGTCTGGTGCCAGGCTACGAAGCGCCGGTGATGCTGGCTTACTCCGCCCGTAACCGCTCTGCGTCCATCCGCATCCCGGTGGTCTCCAGCCCGAAAGCGCGCCGCATCGAAGCCCGCTTCCCGGATCCGGCGGCTAACCCATACCTGTGCTTCGCCGCGCTGCTGATGGCCGGCCTGGACGGCATCATCAACAAGATCCACCCTGGCGACGCCATGGACAAAAACCTGTACGACCTGCCGCCGGAAGAAGAAGCCGAGATCCCAAAAGTGGCCGGCTCACTGGACGAGGCAATGGCCGCACTGAACGAAGACCGCGAGTTCCTGACCCGTGGCGGCGTGTTCACCGACGATGCAATCGATGCCTACATCGAACTGCGCAAAGAAGAGATGGACCGCGTTCGCATGACGCCACACCCGGTTGAGTTCGAACTGTACTACAGCGTCTAAGCCCTACCCGCGCCGTCTGCACAGGCGGACGGCGCCCACATTTTTGTTATCGCTTTTTTGTTGCCGTGGAAACTTTCAGCCCATCTTCGGATGGGTTTTTTTCTCCACCGTATTTTCTGCAAAACTATTCCATACCGCGCCGATCCCGGATGGAGTAGGATAGATGCACTAAAAAGGTGCAGGAGTCTGCTGTATGGCAACTGGCAAGCTGCCCGATGCTGGGCAGATCCTCAATTCACTCATCAACAGCATCCTGCTGTTGGATGACTCACTGGCGGTTCACTACGCCAACCCGGCGGCACAGCAACTGCTGGCGCAAAGCTCCCGCAAGCTGTTCGGTACGCCGCTGCCCGATTTGCTCGGTTATTTTTCGCTGAACGTCTCTTTGATGCGCGAAAGCCTGCGCGCCGGTCAGGGCTTTACCGACAACGAAGTGACCCTGGTGGTCGACGGACGCGCGCACATCCTTTCTCTGACCGCTCAGGCGCTGCCGGAAGGCTATATCCTGGTCGAGCTGGCGCCGATGGACAATCAGCGCCGCCTGAGCCAGGAACAGCTGCAGCATGCTCAACAGGTGGCGGCCCGCGATCTGGTACGCGGTTTGGCGCACGAGATTAAAAATCCGCTGGGCGGCCTGCGCGGCGCGGCGCAGCTGTTGGCCAAGGCGCTGCCCGATCCGGCGCTGACCGAATACACCAAGGTGATCATCGAGCAGGCCGATCGGCTGCGCAATCTGGTGGATCGCCTGCTCGGCCCGCAGCGGCCCGGTCAGCACATTACCCAGAGCATTCATCAGGTCGCGGAGCGCGTCTGCCAGCTGGTGTCGCTGGAAATGCCGGATAACGTCACGCTGGTGCGCGACTACGATCCGAGCCTGCCGGAAATGGCCCACGACCCGGATCAGATTGAACAGGTGCTGCTGAACATCACCCGCAATGCGCTGCAGGCGCTGGGCGAGGCGGGCGGCACCATCACGCTGCGCACCCGCACCGCGTTTCAGATTACGTTGCACGGCACCCGCTACCGCCTGGCGGCGCGCATCGACGTCGAAGACGACGGCCCCGGCGTGCCGGCGCAGCTGCAGGACACGCTGTTCTACCCGATGGTCAGCGGCCGTGAGGGCGGTACCGGCCTGGGATTATCCATCGCCCGCAATCTTATCGATCAGCATTGCGGAAAAATTGAATTCAACAGTTGGCCAGGTCATACCGAATTCTCGGTCTACCTGCCCATTCGTCAGTGAGGTTTGCTATGCAACGAGGGATAGTCTGGATCGTCGATGACGATAGCTCCATCCGCTGGGTGCTTGAGCGCGCGCTCACCGGCGCGGGCCTGAGCTGCGCCACCTTCGAAGGCGGCAATGACGTGCTGGAAGCCTTGGCCACGCAAACCCCCGACGTGCTACTGTCCGATATCCGCATGCCGGGTATAGACGGCCTGGCGCTGCTCAAGCAGATCAAACAGCGCCACCCAATGCTGCCGGTGATCATCATGACCGCGCATTCGGATTTGGACGCCGCCGTCAGCGCCTATCAGCAAGGGGCCTTCGACTACCTGCCGAAGCCCTTCGACATCGACGAAGCGGTGGCGCTGGTCGAGCGCGCCATCAGCCATTATCAGGAACAGCAGCAGCCGGTGCGCAGCCAGCCGGCCAGCGATCCGGCGGCGGACATCATCGGCGAAGCGCCGGCGATGCAGGACGTGTTTCGCATCATCGGTCGGCTCTCGCGTTCGTCGATCAGCGTGTTGATCAACGGCGAATCCGGCACCGGCAAGGAGCTGGTGGCGCATGCGCTGCACCGCCACAGCCCGCGCGCCAAGTCGCCGTTCATCGCCCTGAACATGGCCGCCATCCCCAAAGATCTGATCGAGTCCGAGCTGTTCGGCCACGAGAAAGGCGCCTTCACCGGCGCGAATCAAATTCGTCAGGGCCGCTTTGAACAGGCCGACGGCGGCACGCTGTTCCTCGACGAGATCGGCGATATGCCGCTCGACGTGCAAACGCGCCTGCTGCGGGTGCTGGCGGATGGCCAGTTCTACCGGGTCGGCGGCTATGCGCCGGTGAAGGTCGACGTGCGCATCATCGCCGCCACGCACCAGAACCTGGAGCTGCGGGTGCAGGAAGGCAAATTCCGCGAGGATCTGTTCCACCGCTTGAACGTGATCCGCGTACACCTGCCGCCGCTGCGCGAGCGCCGTGAAGACATCCCGCGGCTGGCGCGCCACTTCCTGCAGATCGCCGCCAAAGAGTTAGGCGTTGAGGCCAAGAACCTGCACCCGGAAACCGAAACCGCGCTGACCCGCCTGCCCTGGCCGGGCAACGTGCGCCAGTTGGAGAACACCTGCCGCTGGCTGACGGTGATGGCCGCCGGGCAGGAAGTGCTGATTCAGGATCTGCCGGGTGAACTGTTCGAAACCGCCGCGCCGGAAAGCCCCAGCCACAGTTTGCCGGACAGCTGGGCCACGCTGCTGGCGCAGTGGGCCGATCGCGCGCTGCGTTCCGGTCATCAAAACCTGCTGTCGGAAGCACAGCCGGAAATGGAGCGCACGCTGCTCACCACCGCGCTGCGCCACACCCAAGGGCACAAACAGGAAGCCGCGCGCCTGCTGGGCTGGGGGCGAAATACCCTGACCCGCAAGCTTAAAGAGCTGGGCATGGAATAGGAACGGGGATGGATGATGAAAAACGCAGTCCGGCGCACAAAAAAACGCCAACCGCAGGCTTTACAGCCGGTGCGGGCGCAGTATGATCGTGTCGCACACTCTGGAGGTTGACGATGCTGGACTCATTCATCGTATTCATTTCTCAGGGCGCGGAGCTGGGCTCCGCCGCCAGCCACACCCCGCAGGCGGCGGTTGCCGCGGTGTTGTGCGCCGCGCTGATTAACTTCTTCAGTTAAAAAAAACAGCCGCTGATGCGGCTGTTTTTTCATCCTCAGATCACCCGTGAGAATTGCTGGCTGCGCGCCTGTTGCCGCAGATAGCGGTCGAAACACATGCAGATATTGCGGATCAGCAAGCGCCCGCGCGGCGTGACGCGAATGCCCTGCTCGTCGCGCTCCACCAGCCCATCGCGTTCAAACGGCGCCAGCAGCTGCAGGTCTTCGGCGAAGTAGGCGGTGAAATCGATGCCGTATTGCCGTTCGAGCGGCTGATATGCCAACCGGAAGTTGCAGATCAGGGTTTTGATCAGATCGCGCCGCAGACAATCGTCATCCGTCAGCGCCAGCCCACGCCACAGCGCATTACCCTGCGCCTGTACGCTGTCATAGTAACGCTTCAGCTCTTTCTGGTTCTGCGCATAGCTGTCGCCAAGCATGCTGATGGCCGACACGCCCAGCCCCAGCAGATCGCTGTCGCCCTGGGTGGTATAGCCCTGGAAGTTTCGATGCAGCTTACCTTCGCGTTGGGCGATTGCCAGCTCGTCGTCCGGGCGCGCAAAGTGATCCATGCCGATGAACTGATAGCCGGCGCCGGTCAGGAAAGCGATGCTCTGCTGCAGGATATCCAGCTTCTGCTGCGCGCCCGGCAGATCGGCGTCTTTGATTTTGCGCTGGGCGGCGAACAAGTTCGGCATATGCGCGTAGTTGAACACGCTGAGGCGATCGGGATTCAGTTCAGCCACCCGCTGTAGCGTGAAAGCGAAGCTTTCCGGCGTCTGTTTCGGCAGGCCGTAGATCAGATCGATATTGGTCGAGCGGAAGCCCAGCGCTTTGGCCCGCTCGATCAGGGCGAAGATAAAGGCTTCGTCCTGCTCGCGGTTGACCAACTGCTGCACCTGCTTATTGAAATCCTGCACCCCCATGCTCAGACGGTTAAAGCCTTCGGCGCGTAAATGGTCGAGCACATCCAGCTCTATCTCGCGCGGATCGACCTCGATCGACATCTCCGCATCGGTAAGGAAATCAAAGTGTTCGCGCAGCAATGCCACCAGCCGGCTGATTTGCGCTTTGTCCAGGTAGGTTGGCGTACCGCCACCCCAGTGCATCTGGCCGACCTTGCGGCCGGCGAACAGCGGCGCACGGCTGGCGATCTCTTGCGCCAAAACGTTCAGGTATTCGTCGGCCTTGTGGGTCTGGCGCGTCACCAGCTTGTTGCAGCCGCAGAAGTAGCACAGCTTATGGCAGAAAGGGATATGCACGTACAGCGACAGCGGCCGCTCAGGGTAGCGCGCAGCGGCGCGTTGAAACGCCGCTTCGTCGTAGCGCTGGTTAAACTCCAGCGCCGTGGGGTATGAAGTATAACGCGGCCCTGAGTAGTTATATTTTTGGATCAGGGCTAAATCCCAGACAATCGTCTGCTCTGACATGCTCACTCCTTCCGATATCTTTTTCTACCGGGCCTGGAGAGAGGCGGTTGTCTGCACTGTCTGGCCACGGAAGCGCTGCGAAAACGCGCTTTGCGCTTAGACAGCCGCCATAGTTTACCGAATAACCACAGCAGATAACACATCAAGAGTAGGGCTATTGCCGGAATTAGCCACATGGCGCGTTAAAAGGCGTCTTTCGGGTTGCCGCCTTTCAGCAGCTTCAGAATATCTTCCTGCTTCTCTTCTTCTTCGTCGTCGTCTTCACCCAGTTCGATGCCCAACACGTCCATCAGCACATCGATGCGATCCAACGTTTTGTCGACATAAGTCTGCTCTTCCGCGTTCAGCGTTTCACCGTCGTCGATGCGATCCAGCAGCGCGTTCAGACGTTCGTCATTTTCCAGCTTCGCCAACTCTTCTTCCGGCGACAGGCGCGGTTTCGCTTCGACCTTCGGCTTCGTCTGCGGTTTGGCCTTCACTTTGGTTTCGTCGACCACCAGCGCAACCGGCACTTTACTGCCGATACGGGGATCTTTGGCTTCTGCCGCCGATTTGTTCTTCTGGCTACCGGACTCGACTTGGGTGCGCGAACCGGAAGCGAGGCCACGGCGCTTTTTCAGGCGTTTGCGCTCACGCGCTTCCTGATCGAGCTCCATACGGCTTTTCTTTTTCGTTTTTGACTTCGCCGCGCTGCCGCGAGGTGCTTTTGATGGCTGGTTCATAGCGTGTGCTCTTAGGTATGTAGATTCAGTATAGAATTGCGGCGGAATCTAGCAGAAAGCGGGCAAAGAAAAAAGGCGGCAGGTTAAACCTGCCGCCTATTTCGCACCTTCTTGCGAAGGGTATTCCTGTTACGCACTCCTTGCGTACATGCAACATCCCGGTTTTTCCCTCTGCTATAACCGCATTCCCTGCCACTATGTCCTTCATCCTGAAAGAAAAATCGTCCATGGCGCAATCCATTCGCATCCGCTCTTCCCGAGCGTGCTTCCTGCGGGCATCCAAATTGCCGATACTTCACCATCCGATGTGCCTGCCGCCTATTCCGGTGCGAAAGGGTCACTTCCTTTTGCGTTCATCCTGGCACTCATTGCACGCCCTGTGCGTTCCTTGAGATTTGTCATCCTTCCCGGATGTTCCCTAATCCTGCGCAACCCTGCGTTAACGACTACTTTACGTTATTGTTGCGAAGGCTCAAGGCACCTGACGTCGATTTGGGCGACATTTCCCTACAACGAAAAAATAACATGTTGTTTTTAAAACAAAAACAAAAATATCACTTTCGAATAAAGCGACATTACCCGCGATTCGAATGGCAAATGTCTCACAACGTACGCGCGGCATAACTGTCGTTTTATCGCGTCCCGCCGCTTAAAAACCGAGAAACACGCCATTTTTACCGCTGATGCAGTTATAATCGCCAACCAGTTAGCCATCCTCACGGAGACGAAAAACTTTGACCAGCAAGAACTACAACTATCATGTGACCCATTTCGTCACCAGCGCACCCGATATTCGCCATCTGCCGGGGGATGCAGGAATTGAAGTCGCCTTTGCCGGCCGTTCCAACGCCGGGAAATCCAGCGCGCTGAATACGCTGACCAACCAAAAAAGCCTGGCGCGCACCAGTAAGACGCCGGGGCGCACCCAGCTGATCAACCTGTTCGAAGTGGAAGACGGCATCCGCCTGGTCGACCTGCCGGGTTACGGCTACGCCGAAGTGCCGGAAGAGATGAAGCGCAAATGGCAGCGCGCGTTGGGCGAATACCTGCAGATGCGCAACAGCCTGAAAGGCCTGGTGGTGCTGATGGATATCCGCCATCCGCTGAAAGATCTCGACCAGCAGATGATCCAGTGGGCGGTCGACGTCGGCACGCCGGTGCTGGTACTGCTGACCAAGGCCGACAAGCTGGCCTCCGGCGCACGCAAGGCGCAGCTCAATATGGTGCGTGAAGCGGTGCTGCCGTTTATGGGGGATATCCAGGTTGAAGCCTTCTCGTCGCTGAAGAAGATCGGCGTCGACAAGCTGCGCCAGAAGCTGGATACCTGGTTTAACGAGATCCCGCCGGAAGTGCTGCCGGAAGATGAAACCGGCGAATAAGCTCAGGCCGAACGCCAGAGCCGATGCCTCACCGCATCGGCTTTTTTATGCCCGCAGTTCAGCCGCAGGCGGAATTTTTTGTTATCTAATTACAGTTCTGAAATAAATCCATCATAAAAACTTATCGCCAGGGCTGGCTTATCTCGCCGGATTACGCGAGTCGAGAGGGTGGAGGCAGGAACGAAAAGCGGTGCGGAGTGATAGGAAAAACGTATGGTTTATCGCTGTTTTTACAATAAAAAACGCCCCAGTCAATACTGACTGGGGCGGCTAAATATTCAGCCAAATCCGATTACGTGAAGTAAAAGGTCTGAAAGATAGAACATCTTACCTCTGTACCCTACGCCTGTAACTCTACATCATTTTTTCACAGGGCAAAAGAATTTTTTGTAGTTTACTTACACAATTTGCGGCGCAAGAACGGCGAAGTTGGGGAAACTATCGCCGCATCTTGTAGTTTAATTACGAAAAGTGCTTAGGTTATCGCCAGTTAGCGCATCCGGCGATAACCCGGCGATCAGTGCGCCTCATCCCAGTTCATGCCGACGCCCACGTCAACCTTCAGCGGCACCGCCAGGGCCATGCTGCCTTCCATCAATTGGCGGATACGTTGGCTGGCTTCTTCGATCACCGACTCGTGCACCTCAAACACCAATTCATCGTGCACCTGCATGATTGCGCGCACCAACGGCTTCTCCTGCCCTTGCAGCCAGGCGTCGACCTCGATCATCGCACGCTTGATGATATCGGCCGCCGTGCCCTGCATCGGGGCGTTGATGGCGGCGCGCTCGGCCGCCTTGCGGCGCATGCCGTTGCTGGAGCGGACGTCCGGCAGGTACAGACGGCGACCGTCCAGCGTGCTGACATAGCCCTGTTCGGCGGCCTGCTGACGGGTGCGCTCCATGTAATCCAGCACGCCCGGGTAACGCTCGAAGTACAGATCCATATAGCGCTGAGCTTCCCCTCGCGGGATCCCCAGCTGGCGCGCCAGGCCGAAGGCGCTCATGCCGTAAATCAGGCCAAAGTTAATCGCCTTGGCGCTGCGGCGCTGCTCGCCGGTCACTTTATCCAACGGCACGCCGAAGACTTCCGACGCCGTGGCGCGGTGAATGTCTTTCCCTTCGGCGAAGGCCTTCAGCAGCCCTTCATCCTGTGACAGATGCGCCATGATGCGCAGCTCGATCTGGGAGTAGTCGGCCGCGACGATGCGGTAGCCCTCCGGCGCGATAAAGGCCTGGCGAATGCGTCGCCCTTCATCGTTGCGCACCGGGATGTTCTGCAGGTTCGGATCGCTCGAGGAGAGACGGCCGGTGGCGGTCACCGCCTGATGGTACGAGGTATGCACCCGGCCGCTGACCGGATTGATCATCAGCGGCAGCTTGTCGGTATAGGTGGTCTTCAGCTTCGCCAGGCCGCGATATTCCAGAATCACCTTCGGCAGCGGGTAGTCGAGCGCCAACTCAGCCAGCACCTCTTCATTGGTAGAAGGCGCTCCGCCTGGGGTTTTCTTCAGCACCGGCAGCTTTTGTTTTTCGTACAGGATCGCCTGCAGCTGCTTGGTCGACGCCAGGTTGAATGGCTCTTCCGCCAGCTCGTGGGCCTGCGCCTCCAGTTCCGCCAGACGCTTGGCCAGCTCCTGGGAGTGGGCCGACAAAATGGCCGGATCGATCAGCACCCCCGTGCGCTCGATATGCGACAGCACCGGCAACAGCGGCATTTCAATCTCGTTGAACACCGTCAGCAGCTCCGCGCTCTGTTTCAGCTGCGGCCACATCGCCAGATGCAGCTGCAGCGTGACATCCGCGTCTTCGGCGGCGTAAAGCGCCGCCTGCTCCAGCGCGATCTGGTTGAACGTCAGCTGGTTCTTGCCCTTGCCGGCGATCTCTTCGAAGGTGATGGTTTTGTGGCCCAGATAACGATCGGCCAGGCTGTCCATATCATGACGGCCGCCGACGCTGTCCAGTACATAGGACTCCAGCATGGTGTCGTAGGCGATGCCGCGCATCTCAATGCCGTAGCGCGCCAGCAGGCTCATGTCGAACTTCAGGTTTTGCCCGACCTTCAGTGCGTTATCTTCCTCCAGCAGCGGCTTGAGCGCTTCCAGCACGTAGGCGCGATCCAGCTGTACCGGGGCATCCAGATAATCGTGCGCTACCGGCAAATAAGCCGCTTCGCCCGGTGCGATCGCGAAGGACAGGCCGATCAGATTGGCGGTCAGCGTATCCAGACCGTCGGTTTCAGTATCGAAGGCAAACACGTCGGCCTTTTTCAGCCGCGCCAGCCAGTCGGTAAAGGTCGCTTCATCCAGAATGGTGACATACCCGTCCTGAGACAGCTTGGCCTCCGCCAGCGCTTTCGGCGCTTCTGCGGCGACGGCCGGTTTGGCGGCACCGGCAGCTTTCGCACCCGCGCCTTTCTTGTTTTCCAGCCATACGCCGGCTTCCACGTCCGCCAGCCAGCGTTTGAACTCGTATTGTTTGAACAGCTGTTGCAGCGTATCGACATCCGGCTCGGACACCGTCAGCTCAGCGCAGGTCAGATCCAGCTCGACGTCGGTTTTGATCGTCGCCAGCTTATAGGAGAGGTACGCGACCTCTTTGTTCTGCTCCAGCTTGGCCGCCATGGTTTTGGCGCCGCGGAAGCTCAGCGTGGCGATGCTCTCCAGATTGCCGTACAGCGCATCCAGCCCGCCGATGCCCTGCAGCAACGCCTGGGCGGTTTTCTCGCCCACGCCCGGCACGCCGGGAATGTTGTCCGATGAATCGCCCATCAGCGCCAGGAAGTCGATGATCAGCTCCGGCGGAATACCGTACTTGTCGCACACTTCCTGCGGGCCGAGGATGGTGTTGTTCATGGTGTTGATCAGGGTGACGTTCGGCGTCACCAACTGCGCCATGTCTTTGTCGCCGGTGCTGATCAGCACCGCGTGGCCGGCCTTTTCGGCCTCCAGCGCCAGCGTACCGATGACGTCATCCGCCTCGACGCCAGGCGTCACCAGCAGCGGCAGGCCCATCGCCTTGACCATGCTGTGCAGCGGCTCAATCTGCGCACGCAGATCGTCCGGCATCGGTGGCCGGTGTGACTTGTATTCAGCGAAGAGATCATCGCGAAAGGTCTTCCCTTTGGCATCAAACACCACGGCAACGTGGCTCGGTTGATACTGCAGCAGCAGGCTGCGCAGCATATTCAGCACGCCGTACATCGCGCCGGTCGGCTCGCCCGCCGAGTTGGTCAGCGGCGGGAAGGCGTGATAAGCACGGTAGAGGTAGGAGGAACCGTCAACCAGGATTAGTGGGTTTTCTGCAATCTGGGCCATAGCGTTTCTTTATCGTGATCGGACATAGGGGTAAGGGGTAAGCATGCCATAGCTGGCCGCCGGAGACGAACCTTAGCGTGCATTGCGGACGAAAATGATGAGATTGTGCGCGAGGATCCGCAAGATCTTACCTGTGGATAACTTTGTGCATAGAAAAGAGACCGAATTATAACGTTGTGATTATCGTTATAACGGCGAATAAAATTCCTATTTAAATCACCGCGTTAAAAGAACGAATTCCGGCGACGCTTTATTACTGGCTTTTATTGAATTTGTGGATATAACTTTCGCCGGATTTTAATCGCACTATTAATCAAATTCGGCGCCTCAATTACCATAGCACAAGCTGAACAAGTTGCACAAAAACTCGGCAAATGGTTATCCGGCGAGGCGAAAAACAGTGATTTTTAGCGACGCTTTACCCCGACGATCTCTGTTAAAATAGGCTTTTGTTCATGCGCTTCGGCATGCAACGATGTTCCCAACAACCGTCAGCCCATAACCATGCCAAGATTGTTAACGCCTGTTATCTTTATCATTTCCATCATACTCACCATTCTGGTGACGGTGTTGTGTTCTATCCCCATCACGCTGGCCGGCATCGTGAAACTCCTGGTGCCCATTCCCGCCGTCTGGCGATATATCTCGGCTTTCGCCGATTTCATGATGTGGTGTTGGTGTCAGGGGCTGGCGCTGTTATTGCGCATTAACGGGCAATTGCGTTGGGATATTGAAGGACTGGAAGGGCTGGATCGCAAAAACTGGTATCTACTAATCAGTAATCACGAAAGCTGGTCGGACATTGTCGTGTTGTGCGTGCTGTTCAGAAATCATATTCCAATGAATAAGTATTTCCTCAAGCAACAGCTCGCCTGGGTGCCTTTTGTCGGCCTGGCCTGCTGGGCGCTGGATATGCCATTCATGAAGCGTTACTCCCGCGCCTATTTGCTCAAGCATCCGGAGAAGCGCGGCAAGGATATCGAAACCACGCGCCGTTCCTGCGAAAAATTCCGCCAGCGCCCAACCACCATCGTCAACTTCGTCGAAGGTTCACGCTTCACCGAAGCCAAGAAAATTAAAAGCAATTCGCCGTATCGCAATTTGCTGGCACCCAAAGCCGCCGGCATTGCGTTTACGCTCAGCGCACTGGGCAATCAGTTCGACAAAGTGCTGAACGTGACCCTGCTCTATCCGGAAAATAACCAACGGCCCTTTATGGATATGCTGTGCGGGCGGCTGACGCGTATCGTGGTGAGAATAGAAACGCTGCCGATCGATGAAACCCTGCACGGGGACTACTTCAACGACAAGCAGTTCAAACGGCGATTCCAGCTGTGGCTGAATACGCTGTGGCAGGAAAAAGATCGGTTGCTGGATAAATTGAAGCGGCAATATGGATAAAAAAACGCCGGCAATGCCGGCGTTTTTCATGTTGAGTCTGGCTTATTTCTGCTGGCTGAGGAATTTAACCACGTCGGCGAACTGCTTCACGTAAGCGTCCATCGAGCTGGTATCCAGGCCATCGTTTTTCACCATGTATTTGCCGTTCACGAATACCGCCGGCACGCCGCGCAGCTGCAGATCTTCAGCGGCTTTCTCCTGTTGAACCACCAGAGATTTCACCACGAAGCTGTTCCAGGCCGCGTCATAATCTGCGGCGGTCACGCCCGCTTTCACAAAGACGTTACGGATATCGTCCGGCGTTTGCACGGTCTGGGTTTTCTGCACCGCTTCAAACATCAGCGGGCTGACTTTGTCTTCCACGCCCAGCGCCATCGCTACCGCCCATGCCTGAGTCAGCTGTTTGCCCAACGGCCCCAGGAACTCCACATGGTACTTGGTCATTTTGGTGCCGGCAGGCAGCGCCTTCTTCACGTTCTCGGACACGTGATAGACCTGTTCGAACTGGTAGCAGTGCGGGCAGTAGAAGGAGAAGAACTCCAGCACCTGCGGCTCGCCGGTCACCGGCTTGTCCAGGGTCACGTACTGAGCGCCATCGCTAAACTGTGCCGCCGAGGCACTGAATGCCATCACCATGCCAACGAGCGCCAACCATATTTTTTTCATAAGACTAAACTCTCCATTGTGTTAAAGCTTCAATACATTGGCGTCAGCTGCAGAGGAGGCTCCTGCAACAGCTTAACCTGTTCGGTGAAGGCCGCAGTCTGAGACAACCAGAAATCAGACTCCGCCATCCACGGAAAACTCTTAGGAAAGGCCGGATCCTGCCAACGGCGGGCGACCCAGGCCAGGTAATACACCATGCGCATCGCCCGCAGCGGCTCGATCAACGCCAGCTCGCGTTGGTCGAACTCGGCAAATTCGCCGTACGCTTCCAGCAAGACGTCCAGCTGCATCAATTGATCGCGCCGTTCGCCATGCAGCAGCATCCACAAGTCCTGCACCGCCGGGCCATTACGCGCGTCATCAAGATCGACAAACAGCGGACCGTCGCGCCACAGAATATTGCCCGGATGGCAATCACCGTGCAAACGGCGCGGCTGCCAGTTCAGATGCCAGTGCGGCTTGATCGCCGCGATCAGGTTATCCGTCGCCTGCAGAAACGCATCACGCTGCGCTGCCGGCAACAGCTCGCAACCGGCCAGCGCCTGACGCGGGGCGGTGAGATACTCTTCAACCCCCATCGTCGGCCGCTCGGTGAACAAACGCTCACCGCCGACCTGATGGATGCGCCCGAGGAAACGGCCCACCCATTCCAACTGATCCAGGTTGTCTATCTCGTACTGCCGCCCGCCCACGCTGGGGAACAGGGTAAAGAAGAACCCAGCGTGCGTATGCAGCGTAGCGCCTTGCAACGCCAACGGTGCTACCGCCGGGATCTCCGCCTTCGCCAGATCCAGAGCGAACTGGTGCTCCTCACCGATCTGCGCGGCGCTCCAGCGCTCCGGGCGGTAAAACTTCACCACGTAGCGTTGGCGATCTTCGTCCATAAACTGATAGACGCGGTTCTCATAGCTGTTCAGCGCCGTCAGACCGGAGTCGACGCGCAGGCCAATCCCTTCTAGCGCGTCCATAATCAAATCGGGCGACAGGGTGTCGAAATTAAAAGCAGAGTTATTCATAACGTTCGTTTGATCGCTGACAGCACGGTGCCGGGAATGAGAAATAGTAGCATTAATGGCGCATTTCACGCGCTATGCTTTCTCGCACTGCACGAGGATCAGTCCTTGATAACGCCGCGAGCGCGCAACAGCGCCGTTTTAAAATCTTCTTCGTAATCTTTCTTCAGGCCCGGGATCTGATCCGTGCCGGCGCTGCCGCGCATTTTCAGGTGGTAAATAAGAATATCGTCGCTCAGCTCGGACAACTCGCCCTGGAAGCCCGCTTCCTTCGCCAGCTTTTGCAAAAACTGCATCAAATTGAGATCGGGATCTTCCTGCCAGGCCGGGTGCAACAGCTCGATCAACTCGTTTACGCGATGCGTTTTCATCTCAATATCGTCCAATAGCATGAATAAACTCACAAAGTAACAGGCTTACCCACGCAGTGAAAGAACCGGCTTGTCAATAAAGGTAAATCCTGATGTCGCGCCGACTTTAGCGCTACAATCAGCGCATCGACAAGGCGAGATAAACGAGATGCATAAAGAAATCAGCGGCGTCATTTTGGCCGGCGGACGGGCCACGCGCATGGGCGGTGAAGACAAAGGCCTGGTGTCGATTGGCGGTATAGCACTCTATCAACACGTACTGGCTCGGTTACGCCCGCAGGTGGCCTCCGTGGCCATCAGCGCCAATCGCAATCAGGCACGTTACCAGGCGAGCGGTTTGCCGGTGATTGGCGATCTGACGCCCGATTTCGCCGGGCCGTTGGCCGGGATGCTCGCCGGGCTCAAGCAATCTCCCAGCGAGTGGGTGGCATTCGTCCCTTGTGACGTCCCCGACTTTCCCGCCGACTTAGTCGCACAACTCTGGCGGCAAAAAGGCGCTGCGCCAGCGGCCTTTGCCAGCGATGGCGAACGGGATCACCCTACGCTGGCGTTATTGCATATCCAAATAGCGCCGCTGCTGACCGGCTATCTGGCGCGCGGTGAACGCAAGCTGATGCTGTTCTTGCATCAGATTAACGCACAACGCGTGGTGTTCAGCGGGCAACAAGCGGCATTTCATAACCTGAATACGCCGGAAGACTGCCGGAACTGGCAGCAAGCACGAGAGCTAAAGAAATGAATCGTTCGTTGCCCCCTTTACTGGCCATCGGCGCTTACAGCGGTACGGGAAAAACTACCCTGCTCAAGCTATTGATCCCGATGCTTAAACAGCGCCAGGTGCGGGTTGGGCTGATAAAGCATACCCATCATGACATGGATGTGGATACGCCGGGTAAAGACAGCTACGAGCTGCGCAAAGCGGGTGCCGACCAAACGCTGGTCGCCAGCGATCGCCGTTGGGCATTGATGACCGAAACGCCGGAACAACAACCTTTGGACCTGCGCTACCTGGCGGAACGTTTTGATGCCGATAAGGTCGATTTGATTCTGGTGGAAGGGTTCAAACATGAGCCGGTCAGCAAGATCCTGCTTTATCGGGCCGAGATCGGCAGACCGCTGGAAGACATGCTGGATCAGTTTGTCGTGGCGGTAGCCAGCGACCGGCCGCTATCCATCGCGGCTAAGCAGTTGGATCTCAATCAACCGGAAAGCATCGCCGACTTTATTGTCGAGTGGTTGAAAGGCGCAGCGTAGCTGCGCTTTTTTGCGTTTTACGCATAGCAAAAAGCCCTGAACGTCAGTTCAGGGCTTTCGGCTTGGTTTGATGCCTGGCAGTGTCCTACTCTCGCATGGGGAGACCCCACACTACCATCGGCGCTACGGCGTTTCACTTCTGAGTTCGGCATGGGGTCAGGTGGGACCACCGCGCTATTGCCGCCAGGCAAATTCTGTTTCATTCCAACCGCTTCACTCTCGTGTCGCCATCAGAACCAATCTGTAAACAAGCTGAATATTGTCTCGGTCTCACCAAAACACCTTCGGTGTTGTAAGGTTAAGCCTCACGGATCATTAGTACTGGTTAGCTCAATGCATCGCTGCACTTACACACCCAGCCTATCAACGTCTTAGTCTTAAACGTTCCTTCAGAGGCCTTAAAGGCCCAGGGAAGACTCATCTTGAGGCAAGTTTCGCGCTTAGATGCTTTCAGCGCTTATCTTTTCCGCACTTAGCTACCGGGCAATGCCATTGGCATGACAACCCGAACACCAGTGGTGCGTTCACTCCGGTCCTCTCGTACTAGGAGCAACCCCTCTCAATCTTCCAACGCCCACGGCAGATAGGGACCGAACTGTCTCACGACGTTCTAAACCCAGCTCGCGTACCACTTTAAATGGCGAACAGCCATACCCTTGGGACCTACTTCAGCCCCAGGATGTGATGAGCCGACATCGAGGTGCCAAACACCGCCGTCGATATGAACTCTTGGGCGGTATCAGCCTGTTATCCCCGGAGTACCTTTTATCCGTTGAGCGATGGCCCTTCCATTCAGAACCACCGGATCACTAAGACCTACTTTCGTACCTGCTCGAGCCGTCACTCTCGCAGTCAAGCTAGCTTATGCCTTTGCACTAACCTCACGATGTCCGACCGTGATTAGCTAACCTTCGTGCTCCTCCGTTACTCTTTGGGAGGAGACCGCCCCAGTCAAACTACCCACCAGACACTGTCCTCACCCCGGATCACGGGGCCGAGTTAGAACATCAAACATTAAAGGGTGGTATTTCAAGGATGGCTCCACGCAGACTGGCGTCCACGCTTCAAAGCCTCCCACCTATCCTACACATCAAGGCTCAATGTTCAGTGTCAAGCTATAGTAAAGGTTCACGGGGTCTTTCCGTCTTGCCGCGGGTACACTGCATCTTCACAGCGAGTTCAATTTCACTGAGTCTCGGGTGGAGACAGCCTGGCCATCATTACGCCATTCGTGCAGGTCGGAACTTACCCGACAAGGAATTTCGCTACCTTAGGACCGTTATAGTTACGGCCGCCGTTTACTGGGGCTTCGATCAAGAGCTTCGCCTTGCGGCTGACCCCATCAATTAACCTTCCAGCACCGGGCAGGCGTCACACCGTATACGTCCACTTTCGTGTTTGCACAGTGCTGTGTTTTTATTAAACAGTTGCAGCCAGCTGGTATCTTCGACTGGCTTCAGCTCCATCCGCAAGGGACTTCACCTACATGCCAGCGTGCCTTCTCCCGAAGTTACGGCACCATTTTGCCTAGTTCCTTCACCCGAGTTCTCTCAAGCGCCTTGGTATTCTCTACCTGACCACCTGTGTCGGTTTGGGGTACGATTTAATGTTACCTGATGCTTAGAGGCTTTTCCTGGAAGCAGGGCATCAACTACTTCTGCACCGTAGTGCATCGTCATCACGCCTCAGGGTTAGTATGCAACCGGATTTACCAGGTCACACCCCCTACACGCTTAAACCGGGACAACCGTCGCCCGGCTAGCCTAGCCTTCTCCGTCCCCCCTTCGCAGTAACACCAAGTACAGGAATATTAACCTGTTTCCCATCGACTACGCTTTTCAGCCTCGCCTTAGGGGTCGACTCACCCTGCCCCGATTAACGTTGGACAGGAACCCTTGGTCTTCCGGCGAGCGGGCTTTTCACCCGCTTTATCGTTACTTATGTCAGCATTCGCACTTCTGATACCTCCAGCAACCCTCACAGGCCACCTTCAACGGCTTACAGAACGCTCCCCTACCCAACAACGCCTAAGCGTCGCTGCCGCAGCTTCGGTGCATGGTTTAGCCCCGTTACATCTTCCGCGCAGGCCGACTCGACCAGTGAGCTATTACGCTTTCTTTAAATGATGGCTGCTTCTAAGCCAACATCCTGGCTGTCTATGCCTTCCCACATCGTTTCCCACTTAACCATGACTTTGGGACCTTAGCTGGCGGTCTGGGTTGTTTCCCTCTTCACGACGGACGTTAGCACCCGCCGTGTGTCTCCCGTGATAACATTCTTCGGTATTCGGAGTTTGCATCGGTTTGGTAAGCCGGGATGGCCCCCTAGCCGAAACAGTGCTCTACCCCCGAAGATGAGTTCACGAGGCGCTACCTAAATAGCTTTCGGGGAGAACCAGCTATCTCCCGGTTTGATTGGCCTTTCACCCCCAGCCACAAGTCATCCGCTAATTTTTCAACATTAGTCGGTTCGGTCCTCCAGTTAGTGTTACCCAACCTTCAACCTGCCCATGGCTAGATCACCGGGTTTCGGGTCTATACCTTGCAACTATTCGCCCAGTTAAGACTCGGTTTCCCTACGGCTCCCCTATACGGTTAACCTTGCTACAAAATATAAGTCGCTGACCCATTATACAAAAGGTACGCAGTCACACCACGAAGGTGCTCCCACTGCTTGTACGTACACGGTTTCAGGTTCTATTTCACTCCCCTCGCCGGGGTTCTTTTCGCCTTTCCCTCACGGTACTGGTTCACTATCGGTCAGTCAGGAGTATTTAGCCTTGGAGGATGGTCCCCCCATATTCAGACAGGATGTCACGTGTCCCGCCCTACTCATCGAACTCACGACCTGTGCATTTTAGTGTACGGGGCTATCACCCTTTGCTGCGCGACTTTCCAGACGCTTCCACTAACACACAAGCCGATTCAGGTTCTGGGCTCCTCCCCGTTCGCTCGCCGCTACTGGGGGAATCTCGGTTGATTTCTTTTCCTCGGGGTACTTAGATGTTTCAGTTCCCCCGGTTCGCCTCATGCCACTATGTATTCATGACATGATAGTGTGTCGAAACACACTGGGTTTCCCCATTCGGGTATCGCCGGTTGTAACGGTTCATATCACCTTACCGACGCTTTTCGCAGATTAGCACGCCCTTCATCGCCTCTGACTGCCTAGGCATCCACCGTGTACGCTTAGTCACTTAACCTCACAACCCGAAGATGTTTCCATCGTTCGTGCTGCAAACATTTGAGAGACTCTATGACAGGTTACTCTTTATCCCAATACATCTACGGAGGGATAAATTTCAGCCGTCATGTTTCAATTTTCAGCTTGTTCCAGATTGTTAAAGAGCAATATCTTAAACATGACTCGCAAGTCATCTTTAAGATTTTTTCGGTTATCGCTAACCGGTGATAATGTCTTTCACTCATTATCGGAATGGCGTCCCCAAGGGGATTCGAACCCCTGTTACAGCCGTGAAAGGGCAGTGTCCTAGGCCTCTAGACGATGGGGACACGAAAATCCGATTAAACTGAATAACTTAATCGGTTCGTATCAGCATGAATGACTCATGGCATCAACAGGTAGCGCTTTGCTCGTTACTTTTCATCAGACAATCTGTGTGAGCACGCCACTCGAACTAATATCTTTAGGTAAGGAGGTGATCCAACCGCAGGTTCCCCTACGGTTACCTTGTTACGACTTCACCCCAGTCATGAATCACAAAGTGGTAAGCGCCCTCCCGAAGGTTAAGCTACCTACTTCTTTTGCAACCCACTCCCATGGTGTGACGGGCGGTGTGTACAAGGCCCGGGAACGTATTCACCGTAGCATTCTGATCTACGATTACTAGCGATTCCGACTTCATGGAGTCGAGTTGCAGACTCCAATCCGGACTACGACATACTTTATGAGGTCCGCTTGCTCTCGCGAGGTCGCTTCTCTTTGTATATGCCATTGTAGCACGTGTGTAGCCCTACTCGTAAGGGCCATGATGACTTGACGTCATCCCCACCTTCCTCCAGTTTATCACTGGCAGTCTCCTTTGAGTTCCCGGCCGAACCGCTGGCAACAAAGGATAAGGGTTGCGCTCGTTGCGGGACTTAACCCAACATTTCACAACACGAGCTGACGACAGCCATGCAGCACCTGTCTCAGAGTTCCCGAAGGCACCAATCCATCTCTGGAAAGTTCTCTGGATGTCAAGAGTAGGTAAGGTTCTTCGCGTTGCATCGAATTAAACCACATGCTCCACCGCTTGTGCGGGCCCCCGTCAATTCATTTGAGTTTTAACCTTGCGGCCGTACTCCCCAGGCGGTCGATTTAACGCGTTAGCTCCGGAAGCCACGCCTCAAGGGCACAACCTCCAAATCGACATCGTTTACAGCGTGGACTACCAGGGTATCTAATCCTGTTTGCTCCCCACGCTTTCGCACCTGAGCGTCAGTCTTCGTCCAGGGGGCCGCCTTCGCCACCGGTATTCCTCCAGATCTCTACGCATTTCACCGCTACACCTGGAATTCTACCCCCCTCTACGAGACTCTAGCTTGCCAGTTTCAAATGCAGTTCCCAGGTTGAGCCCGGGGATTTCACATCTGACTTAACAAACCGCCTGCGTGCGCTTTACGCCCAGTAATTCCGATTAACGCTTGCACCCTCCGTATTACCGCGGCTGCTGGCACGGAGTTAGCCGGTGCTTCTTCTGCGAGTAACGTCAATTGATGAGCGTATTAAGCTCACCACCTTCCTCCTCGCTGAAAGTGCTTTACAACCCGAAGGCCTTCTTCACACACGCGGCATGGCTGCATCAGGCTTGCGCCCATTGTGCAATATTCCCCACTGCTGCCTCCCGTAGGAGTCTGGACCGTGTCTCAGTTCCAGTGTGGCTGGTCATCCTCTCAGACCAGCTAGGGATCGTCGCCTAGGTGAGCCATTACCCCACCTACTAGCTAATCCCATCTGGGCACATCTGATGGCAAGAGGCCCGAAGGTCCCCCTCTTTGGTCTTGCGACGTTATGCGGTATTAGCTACCGTTTCCAGTAGTTATCCCCCTCCATCAGGCAGTTTCCCAGACATTACTCACCCGTCCGCCGCTCGTCACCCAGAGAGCAAGCTCTCTTGTGCTACCGCTCGACTTGCATGTGTTAAGCCTGCCGCCAGCGTTCAATCTGAGCCATGATCAAACTCTTCAATTAAAAGCTTGATTTGCTTCCACTCGAGAAGCGATGCTCAAAGATTTACTGCATGAATTTTACTTCAGTTAGTCACTCTTCAAGACTTGATATTTTTTTGCATCCGAAGATGCTGGATATCGTCTTGTGGAGTGCCCACACAGATTGTCTGATAAATTGTTAAAGAGCAGTGAGTTAGGCGCTTTCGCTTGCTAACTCGAGGTGGCGTATATTACGCTTTTCACCCGGAGAGTCAAGCGTTTATTTCGCTTTCCTCTCGCTGACCCGGCGGCTTGTCAGTCGTTGTTCCCGGTCAGTGGAGGCGCATTATAGGGAGTTCTCGGCGGGCCGCAACCCCTAAATGCAAAAAACTTTTCAAGCGCGGTTTTTTTCGGCAAAAGGGCGAAAAAGCGGCGAATTTATGTCACTTTTTCAGGCAAACAGCCATAAAAGCTGGCGATCACTGGAGTAAAATAGAAATAACGATGTCAGTAAGGACCCGCAGCCATGCCGTTAAATGCACAACAACAGGCCGCCCAACGCAATCTTTCTTATCTGCTTGCAGAGAAACTCGGCCAACAAATTCTGGCGGGCAATTATCAGGCCGGCAGCATCCTGCCCGGTGAAATGGAACTGGGCGAGCAATTCGGCGTCAGTCGCACCGCAGTACGCGAAGCGGTAAAAATGTTAGCCGCCAAAGGCATGTTGCTACCGCGCCCGCGCATCGGCACCCGCGTGATGCCGCAGAGCCAATGGAATTTCCTCGATCAGGATTTATTGACCTGGTGGATGACGCGGGAAAACTTCGATCAGGTAATGCAACACTTCCTTATCCTGCGCACCTCGCTGGAGCCGCAAGCCTGCGCATTGGCGGCAAACCACGCCAGCCCGCAGCAAACCAAGCTGCTGGCGGAGCTGATGGCGGAAATGCGCGCACTGCATACCCAGTTTGACCGCGAGCGTTGGATCCAGGTCGATACCCAATTCCACCAGCTCATCTACGAGGCCAGCGGCAACCCGTTCCTGACCTCATTCGCCAACCTGTTCAGTTCGGTGTACCAAAGCTACTTCCGCGCCATCACCGGTAATGAAGTGATCAAGCTGCGCCATCATCAGGCTATCGTCGATGCGATACTCGCCGGAGACAGCACCGGCGCGCTCGTCGCCTGCCAGGTGCTGCTGAAAGAGAAAGACTAGACACGCTCCCCGCTTATATATAGAAGAAAGAGACGAGGGACAGACGACCATTTAACCAGGACCGACCATGACCCAATCCGCGCGCAGTATGGCAGGACTACCGTGGATCGCCGCAATGGCGTTCTTTATGCAGGCGCTGGACGCCACTATCCTCAACACCGCGCTGCCGGCGATCGCCCAAAGCCTCGGGCGTTCGCCGTTGGCGATGCAATCGGCCGTCATCAGCTACACGCTGACGGTGGCAATGCTGATCCCGGTCAGCGGCTGGCTGGCAGACCGCTTCGGCACCCGGCGCGTGTTCATCTTCGCCGTCACGTTATTCACCCTCGGCTCGCTGCTGTGCGCCCTGTCCCCTACGTTGAGCGTGCTGGTTGCCTCTCGCGTGCTGCAGGGCATCGGCGGCGCGATGATGATGCCGGTCGCGCGGTTGGCACTGCTGCGCGCCTACCCGCGCAGCGAACTGCTGCCGGTGCTGAACTTCGTCACCATGCCCGGCTTGGTCGGGCCGATTCTGGGGCCGCTGCTGGGCGGGTGGCTGGTCACCTACGCCACCTGGCACTGGATTTTCCTGATCAATATCCCTATCGGCCTGCTCGGCATCTTCTATGCGCGCAAATACATGCCGGACTTCACCACGCCCAAACGCCGCTTCGATTTCCTTGGCTTTATGCTGTTCGGCCTGAGCCTGGTGCTGATATCCACCGGGCTGGAGCTGTTTGGCGAGCGAGTACTGGCGAGCTATGTTTCGCTGGGTATTCTGCTCAGCGGCTTCGTGATGCTGTTCGGTTACATCGCGCACGCCCGCCGCCATACTCAGCCTCTGATCGGTCTCGACCTGTTCAAAACCCGCACCTTCTCGGTCGGCATCGCCGGCAACGTCGCCTCCAGGCTGGGCACCGGCTGCGTACCGTTTTTAATGCCGCTCATGCTGCAGGTGGGATTCGGCTACACGGCGATCGTCGCCGGCTGCATGATGGCGCCGACCGCCATCGGTTCGCTGATGGCGAAATCCACCGTCACTCAGGTGCTGCGCTGGTTCGGCTACCGTAAAACGCTGGTCGGCATCACCGTCATCATCGGGGTTCTGATCGCCCAATTCTCCCTGCAAAGCCCGGGCATGCCGCTGTGGCTGATGATCCTGCCGCTGTTCGTGCTGGGCATGGCGATGTCCACCCAGTTCACCGCCATGAACACCATCAGCCTGGCGGATTTGAACGACGCCAACGCCAGCGCCGGCAACAGCGTCCTGGCGGTCACCCAGCAGCTGTCCATCAGCTTCGGCGTGGCAATCAGCGCGGCGGTGCTGCGTTTTTACGAATCCCTGTCGTTAGGCACCATGATCGACCACTTCCATTACACCTTTATCACCATGGGGATCGTCACCGTGGCATCGGCGCTGGTGTTTACGTTGCTGAGAAGGAAGGATGGCCGCAATTTGATCAGCGGCCAGGAAAGCAAGAAAGAAGCTAAGGCGGCGAGTTAACGGCGGCCCACCGAGGCGCGTTCCACCAGCTCGGGCGTCAGCACCAGCACCTGGGGCGCGCGCTCCGGGTTTTGCAGGCGGTTGATCAGCGCATCGATCGCCAGTTCGCCCAGCGAATCCTTCGGCTGATGAATGGTGCTCAGCGGCGGCGCCAGATAACGCGCCAGCTCAATGTCATCGTAGCCCATCACCGCCATATCCTGCGGCACGGAAAGCCCGGCCTGATACAGCGCCTGATAAACGCCCACCGCCACCGCGTCGTTACCGGCGAACACCGCATGCGGCGGCTCATCCAGCGCCAGCAGTTGGTGCATGGCGTTCACGCCGCCCTCAAACTCAAAATCGCAATGCACTTCATACCCAGGCGGAACCGGCAATCCGGCGCGACGCATCGCGTTGCGATAGCCTTCCAGTCGGTGACGAGCGGTGGTTTTATCCTGCGGGCCGGCGATGCAGGCGATCTTGCGGTAGCCGCGGGCGATCAGATGATCGGTCGCCATCTCGCCGCCCAGCAGCGAGTTATCCTGAATAATGTCGTTGGCACCCTCGAACGGCGCCCAGTCCATCATGACGATCGGCAGTGACGGGTAGCGGCTCAGGGCATCTTGCGATGGCCGGTGGTTTTCGGTGCACATCAACAGCAAACCGTCGACGCGCTTTTGCAGCAGCGTCTCCATGCTGCGGTTCATGCGCGCGGCGTCTTCTTCGGTATTGCACAGGATTAAACTGTAGCCGCGTTCATAGCAGCTGCGCTCCACGCCGCGCACCACTTCGGCATAAAACGGGTTGTTGCTGGCGGTCACCAGCATGCCGATGGTACGCGTCTGGTTGAGCTTCAGGCTGCGCGCCAGCGCGGAAGGCGCATAGTTCAGCTGTTCTACGGCCGCCATGACCTTGTCGCGCACGCTGTCGCTGACAAAGCGATTGTTGTTGACCACATGCGAAACGGTAGAGGTTGAAACGCCCGCCAGACGGGCGACATCTTTCATGGTGGCCAAAGGATCACCCCTGCTGCTGCAAGAAGGCGTCAATCTCTTCACGCCACGGCACCGAAGGCTGCGCCCCAGGGCGGGTCACGGCGATCGCCGCCGCCGCATGGGCGAAACGCACCGCGTCGGCCATGATCTTGCCTTCCAACAGGGCAGTGACCAGCGCACCGTTAAAGGTATCGCCGGCAGCGATAGTATCCACCGCTTGCACCTTGAAGCCGGGCACCCGTTTGCCGTTGCCGTTTTCGCTCAGCCACACGCCGCGGCTGCCGAGGGTGATGATCACCGTCGCGATGCCCTTGTCGTGCAGCGCCTGCGCCGCGCGCGCCGCATCGGCGTCGTTATCCACGGCGATGCCGGTCAGGCGCTCGGCTTCGGTTTCATTCGGGGTGATCATATCGATCATGCCCAGCAGCTCGTCCGGCAGCTCGCGCGCCGGGGCCGGGTTGAGGATCACCTGCGTGTGATGCTGCTTCGCCAGGCGGGCGGCGGCGATCACCGTCTCCAGCGGCGACTCCAGCTGCATCAGCAGGGCATCGGCATCGATCACTTTTTGTTGGTAGCTCGCCAGGTAATCCGGCGTCACCGCGGCGTTGGCGCCGGCATCGATGCCGATCACGTTCTCGCCTTGGGCGTTGACGAAGATCAGCGCCACGCCGGTGGTGCTGTCGGCGATGGCTTCAATCGGTTGGGTATCAATACGATCGCTCGCCAGCTGCCGGCGGACACGTTCGCCGATATCGTCGGCGCCCACACAGGCGATAAAGGCGATCTCCGCCCCACTGCGCCCGGCCGCCACCGCCTGATTCGCGCCCTTACCGCCAAACGCCACCTTATACTGCTTCCCTATCACCGTTTCGCCCGGGTGGGGGAACTGTTCAATATTGAGGATATGGTCGGCATTGATGCTGCCAAGAACCACCAGCTTACCTGTTTCCATCGCATTGATTCCTGAATTGCGCGCCATCGTAAACGCCCCGTTCCGATGGCGCTGGTATGACTTACTGAGTGACCAGTTTCAAATCGACCGGGATGGTCGCCGGCACTTTTTCGCCTTTCAGCACTTTATCGGCGGTTTCCACACCGATCACGCCGATCTGATCGGGACGCTGCGCCACGGTCGCCGCCAGCTTGCCGCCTTCGACCGCTTTCACGCCGTCGGCGGTGCCGTCGAAGCCTACCACGATCACGTCGGTTTTACCGGCGGTTTGCAGCGCGCGCAGCGCACCCAGCGCCATTTCATCGTTCTGGGCGAACACCGCCTGCACATCCGGGTGCGCGGTCAGCAGGTTCTGCATCACGTTTAGGCCCTTGGTGCGATCGAAATCGGCCGGCTGGCTGGCCAACAGTTTGAATTTATTCTGATCCAGCGACTGCTTGAAGCCTTCACCGCGTTCACGCGCGGCGGAGGTGCCGGCGATGCCTTCCAGCTGAATCACCTTGGCATCGGCGCCCACTTTCTTGGCGATGAAGTCGCCGGCCATTTTACCGCCCACGCGGTTGTCAGAAGCGATGTGGCTCACCACGTCACCCTTGCTCGCCACACGGTCCAGCGTGATGACCGGGATCTTCGCCTGGTTGGCCATCTTGATGGCGTTGCCCACCGCATCAGAGTCGGTCGGGTTGATCAGCAGCAGCTTGGGCGCGCGCACCATCAGATCCTGCACATTGGCCAGCTCTTTCGCCGGGTTGTTCTGGGAATCCAGCACCACCAGGTTGTAACCCAGCTTGTTGGCCTCTTGCTGCGCACCGTCCTTCATCGAGACGAAGAACGGGTTATTGAGGGTGGACACCACCAGCGCGATGGTGTCTTTGGCCATGGCATTGGCGCTCAGGGTGGCGCTCAGCGCGATGGCGGAGGCTAAGGTTGCCAGTTTTTTCATTTTCATCATCGTGATTCCTGTAGGGGGAGGTTACTTGTTGCTTTTGTTATCTACCAGAACCGCCAGCAGTATCACCACTGCCTTCACGATCATTTGGTAGTAGGAAGAAACACCCAGTAAATTCAGGCCGTTGTTCAGGAAGCCGAGGATCAGCGCCCCGATCAGCGTACCGACGATGCGGCCCTTGCCGCCGGCCAGGCTGGTGCCGCCCAGCACCACGGCGGCGATGGCGTCCAGCTCATAGCCGGTGCCGGCGGTCGGCTGCGCCGACGACAGGCGCGCCACTTCGATCACCCCGGCCAGCGCCGCCAGCAGGCCGCACAGCGAGTAAACGATAATCTTCACTTTATCGACGCTGATGCCGGACAGACGGGTCGCCGCTTCGTTGCCGCCCAGGGCATAAATATAGCGGCCCAGGCGCGTATGGTGCAGCATATACCAGGCGGCGATGAACACGATCGCCATGATCCAGATCGGCGTAGGCACGCCCAGCGGGCGGCCGATGCCAAACCAACCGAAGGTGTCGGCCACGTCGGTGAAACCGGTGTTGACCGGGCTGCCGTTGGTGTACACCATGGTGACGCCGCGCAGCAGCAGCATCATCACCAGCGTGGCGATAAAGGCCTGCACCTTGCCTTTGGCAACGATCACCCCGGTGCAGGCGCCAACCGCGGCGCCGAGCGCCAGTGCCGCCGCCACCGCCACCAGCGCGTTGACCTCAAAGCCGACGATCGACGCCGCCACCGCGCCGGTCAGCGCCAGCAGCGATCCCACCGACAGATCGATGCCGGAGGTGAGGATCACCAGCGTCATCCCCACCGCCATGATGGCGTTCACCGAGGTCTGCTGCAGAATATTGAACAGGTTGTTCAGGGTGAAGAAGTTCGGGCTCATGGAAGAGACCACGGCGATCAGCACCAGCAGCGCAATCAACGACTTCTGCTCTAACAGCCACTCTTTACTGAACCAGCGCTTAGCTGCGATAGTCTGGGAACTCATATCTGATTACTCCTGCTTTACGCCGTATTGCTTGCCGACGGCTGCCGCCATCAACGCTTCCTGGGTGGCCTGTTCAATCGGGAACTCGCCGCTGAGATGCCCTTCGTGCATCACCAGAATGCGATCGCTCATGCCCATCACCTCCGGCATTTCCGAAGACACCAGAATGATGCTCAGCCCTTCCTGCTTGAACTGGTTGATTAACTGATAGATCTCTTTTTTGGCGCCGACGTCGACGCCGCGCGTCGGCTCATCGAGGATCAGCACCTTCGGCCGGGTCATCAGACCGCGGGCGATCGCCACTTTTTGCTGGTTGCCGCCGGAAAGCAGGCCGATCGGCTGCTCCATCGAGGGCGTTTTGATATTGAACAGCCGGATGAAATCCCCCACCGCCTGCCGCTCGTCAGCCTGTTTCAGGCTGCCGTCGGCGCGGCTGAAGTAGCGCAGCGCAGTCAGCGACATGTTTTCCTTCACCGACATGCCCAACACCAGGCCGTCGCGCTTGCGGTCTTCCGAGATATAGACGATGCCGTTCGCCAACCCGTCCTGCGGCGAATGGGTGACCACCTCGCGGCCGTCCAGGTTGACGGCGCCAGCCTTGCGCGGGGCGGCGCCGTACAGGATCTTCATCAATTCAGTACGCCCGGCGCCCATCAGCCCGGCCACGCCGAGGATCTCGCCGCGGTACAGCGTAAAGCTGACGTCTTCAACGCCGGGACCGGAAAGGTGGCTGACTTCCAGCCGTTTTTCCCCGCGCGGCAAATCAAGGCGCGGGTACTGCTCCTCCAGCTTGCGGCCAACCATCATCTCAATCAGCGAATCTTCCTGCAGCTCGCTCACCGGCCGCTCGGCGATAAACTGCCCGTCGCGGAACACGGTCACGTCGTCGCAGATTTCAAAAATCTCTTTCAGGCGGTGCGAGATATAAACGATGCCGCGCCCTTCGGCCTTCAGCTCGTTGATCACCTTAAACAGCGAGGCGGTTTCGGTGTCGGTCAGCGCATCGGTCGGTTCGTCCATGATGATCACTTTCGATTCGAAGCTCAGTACCTTGGCGATCTCCACCATCTGCTGATCGCCAATCGACAGCTCGCCCACCAGCCGGTGGCTGCTGTAGCGCAGATTGAGACGCGCCAACAAGCGATCGGCCTCGGCATACATGCGCTTCCAGTCAATGCGGCCGAAACGGTTGACGAACTCGCGGCCGAGGAAGATGTTTTCCGCAATCGTCAACTGCGGGATCAGGTTCAGCTCCTGATGAATAATGCCGATGCCCGCTTCCTGCGAATCCTTAGGCCCGTTGAACACCACCTCGTTACCGAGAAAATACTGGCTGCCGGCATCTTTCTGGTAGATGCCGGTCAGCACTTTCATCATGGTGGACTTCCCGGCGCCGTTTTCCCCCACCAGCGCCATCACCTTGCCGGGATAGACACTGAGGGCGGCGCCGGAAAGCGCCTTCACGCCGGGAAAGGCTTTATCAATCCCTTTCAGTTGCAGTAAAGGTTGCATACGCGCCTCAGAAAGTTACGCCGGCGCACAGGATCACGTTCGCATAAGGCGAACACTCCCCACTGCGGATTACCGCCCGGCTGTACTCGGTTTGCGCTTTAAACGCCTGATGGCTGATATAGCGCACGCTGATGGTGTTACCCTGGCGTTGGCCCAGAGCGGTCAGCTCAGCCAACAGTGCCTCGTGGAGCGACGGATTCTGTTTCACGATCTCTTCTGCCAGGATGGCGCTTTCTACCTGCATCTCTTGCGTGACCGCCGCGAACACCTGCATGAAGGTCGGCACGCCCTGCGTCAGCGCCAGATCGATGCGCTGCGTCGCCGTCGGTATCGGCAGGCCCGCATCGCACAGGGTGAGCTGGTCGGTATGCCCCAGCCGGGCAATCACGGCAGACACGTCGGAATTCAGTAATACGCCTTTTTTCATCTTCTCACTCCACCAGCGAAACGTTTCGCTCTTTGAGGGAGTTTAAAAAAACGGCAGGGGAAGGCAACCGGGACAATGCAGAAGTGTGATCGCTATCGAAACGTTTCGTTCACGCACGGGCAATGCACAAACAAAAGGGGCTCAGCCATGCTGAGCCCCTTATTCGGTGGGTTAGATCTCGACCTGCGTGCCGAGCTCGATGACCCGGTTCGGCGGGATCTCAAACTGATCCGGCGCGCGCAGCGCATTGCGGCTCAGGGCGACGAACAGTTTACCGCGCAGGTAGAGGTACCACGGCCGCTTGGTGAGGATCAGCGATTCATGGGACATGAAGAAAGAGGTCTCCGACATGCGGCACGGCAACCCTTCCAGCCCGCAGCGGTGGAACACTTCCTCGACGTTCGGCGTTTCGCGCCAGCCGTAGCTGGCCACCACCCGCCAGAAGGTCGGCGACAGCTGTTCGATGGTCACCCGGCGCACGTTGTGCACGTAAGGCGCATCCTCGGTGCGCAGCGTCAGCAGCACCACGCGTTCATGCAGCACCTTGTTGTGCTTCAGGTTGTGCAGCAGCGCAAAAGGAATGACGTTGGTGGCGCGCGACAGGAACACCGCGGTACCCGGCACTCGCACCGGCGGCGATTTCTCCAGCGAGGCGATCATCGCCTCCAACGAGTTGCCGTGTTCATGCAGGCGGCGCAGCAGGCGGAAGCGCTCGCTCTTCCAGGTGGTCATAATGATGAACATCACCAGCGCCAACGTCAGCGGCAACCAGCCGCCGGAGAACAGCTTCAGGGCGTTGGCGGAGAACATCGGCACGTCGATGATCAGCAAGATGGCCACGATGCCGATCGCCAGGAAGCGATTCCAGTGCCAGTTGTTGATCGCCACCGAGGTGACCAGAATGCTGGTCAGCACCATGGTGCCGGTGACGGCGATGCCGTACGCCGCCGCCAGATTACTGGAGTGTTCGAAGCCGATAATCACCAGCACCACCGAGATATACAGCGTCCAGTTGATCACCGGAATATAGATCTGGCCGGATTCCATTTCCGAGGTGTGAATGATGCGCATCGGCGACAAATAACCCAGGCGCACCGCCTGGCGGGTCAGCGAGAAGACGCCGGAAATCACCGCCTGCGAAGCGATGACCGTCGCCAGGGTCGCCAGAATCAGCAGCGGGATCAGCGCCCAGTCGGGCGCCAGCAGGAAGAACGGGTTTTTGATCGCCTCAGGGTTTTTCAGCAGCAGCGCGCCTTGGCCGAAGTAGTTAAGTACCAGCGATGGCAACACCACGGTGAACCAGGCCAGGCGAATCGGGAACTTGCCGAAGTGCCCCATATCGGCATACAGCGCCTCGACGCCGGTGATCGACAGCACCACTGCCCCCAGCGCGAAGAACGACACCTTCTTATATTCCATGAAGAAGTTGAGCGCCCATTTGGGGTTCAGCGCCTGCAGCACTTCCGGGTTCGAAATGATGCTGCGCGCACCCAGCACGGCCAACACGATGAACCACAGCAGCATTACCGGGGCGAACAGCTTACCGACGCTGCCGGTACCGTGCTTTTGGATAACAAACAGCAGCGTCAGCACCAGAATGGAGAGCGGCACGATATAGGCGTCGAGCGCAGGCGCGGCGATTTCCAACCCCTCTATTGCCGACATCACCGAGATCGCCGGGGTGATTACCACCTCGCCATAGAAGAAGCTACCGCCGATCAGGCCCAGTATCACCAGCACCGCGGTGGTGCGCGCCGAGGTGTTGCGCCCGGCCAGCGACATCAGCGTCAGAATGCCGCCCTCGCCGGCGTTGTCCGCGCGCATCACGTAGGTGAGATATTTGAGGGAAACGATCACGATCAGCATCCAGAAAATCAGCGACAGGAAGCCGAAAACCACGTCTGGACGAACATCGAAGCCGTAATGGCCGGAGAAACACTCTCTCAGCGTATAGAGAGGGCTGGTGCCGATATCACCGTAGACCACGCCGATGGCCGCCAGGGTTACCGCCGATAAGGACTGCTTATGCTCTGCGCTCATAATTCGTTTCTTTATCAGAACATCCGTTAGCGATGCATCCGCATCAGGCAAAATACGGGCTCAAAGATCCGTCACGCCCACCAGAAAGCCGCACAGTATGCACCATTTATGCGGCTTGCCTACCCTTATATCAGAGCCGAAAAATAAACAAAATGTGAACCGGATATCCGGCACAACTTAGAAAAATATTACTAATCAATAAGCTATACCACTAAAAATAATGGTGGTTTATCATCGGATTATCGACCAAGATTGGCTAACTCTCGGACAATGCGACAATTATATGACGCCATCCTCCCTTCTGGCAGAACGAATTTCCCGCCTCAGCAGCGCGCTGGAGAGCGGTCTTTATGAGCGGCAAGAAGCGATCCGCCTGTGCCTGCTGGCGGCGCTGAGCGGCGAAAGCGTATTCCTGCTCGGCCCGCCCGGCATCGCCAAGAGCCTGATCGCGCGCCGGCTGAAGTTTGCCTTCCGCAACGCCCGCTCCTTTGAATATCTGATGACGCGTTTTTCCACGCCGGAAGAGGTCTTCGGCCCGCTCTCTATTCAGGCGCTGAAAGATGAAGGGCGCTACCAGCGCCTGACCGCCGGCTATCTGCCGGAAGCGGAGATCGTGTTTCTGGACGAAATCTGGAAGGCCGGCCCGGCGATCCTCAACACCCTGCTGACGGCGATCAACGAACGGCGCTTTCGCAACGGCAACAGCGAAGAACCGATCCCGCTGCGCTTGCTGGTTACTGCCTCCAACGAACTGCCCGAAGCGGACAACAGCCTCGAAGCCCTGTATGACCGCATGCTGATCCGCCTGTGGCTGGACAAGGTGCAGGATAAACAGAATTTCCGCTCGCTGCTGGTCAACCGCCAGAGTGAAAGCCAAAACCCGGTGCCGGCGGCGCTGAGCATCAGCGACGAAGAGTTTCTGCAGTGGCAACCGCAGATCGACAAAGTGGCGCTGCCGGAAGCCTGCTTTGAATTGATTTTCCAGCTGCGCCAGCGGCTGGACGCGCTGGAACAGGCGCCATACGTCTCCGATCGCCGCTGGAAAAAGGCCCTGCGTCTGCTGCAGGCCTGCGCCTTCTTCAGCGGGCGCGACGCCATCGCTCCGCTCGATCTGATGCTGCTGAAAGACTGCCTGTGGCACGATCTCACCTCGCTGAAGCTGCTGCAACAGCAGATCGATCAGCTGCTGACCGAATCGGCCTATCAGCAGCAGTCGATGCTGATCCAGTTGCAACAAATCCACACCCGCTGGCTACAGGACCAGCAGCAGCAAAGCGATCGACAGGCCATCAGCCTGGTGAAAAAGGGCGGCATGTTCAGCCGCAAACCGCAATACGCGCCGGCCACGCCGTTCGCCGGCGGCACTCTCAGTCTGCTGTTGCAAAAACCGCTGCAGCTGCATGACATTCAGGTCAACCATCTGAGTATCGAGAGCAGCGTGCTGGACAACTGGCTGCAAAAAGGCGGCGACGTGCGCGCCAAACTGAACGGCATCGGCTTCGCGCAGCCGATCGATTTGGAGGTCGACGACCAACTGCACCTGGCGGTGCTGGACGTCAGCCGCCAGCCTTCGCTGCTGGCGCTGCCGGGCAAACAGGCCACCGCCACGCCGCAGGCGCTGCTGGATGAAATGGAGGCGTTGGCCCAGCGCCTGGCGGAACAGCGTCGCGCCTTCAGCCAGCATCAGCCCTGTCTGTTCACGCCCGCCGCCGGCCTGGCCAAGATAGAAGCCAGTCTGCTGCAGGTGGCAGAGCAGGTTAAACAGCAACAGCAGCAAATGCGCGGCCAGTAACCATGCTCAGTCTGGAGACGCTCGATCTGCTGCTGGCGATCACCGAAGGCGAGATGATCGAGGAAATGATCGTCGGCATGCTGGCGGCGCCGCAGCTGTCGGTGTTCTTTAAAAAGTTTCCGGCCCTTCGCCGGGCACTGGATCGCGATCTGCCACGCTGGAAACTGCAGCTCAAGGAGCGTCTGCAGGAGGCTATGGTGCCACCGGCGCTGGCGCAGGAATTTTACCGCTACCAACAGTGCCAACTGGAGAACAACACCCAGTTCTATCACAACCTCAACGACACGATGGAGCTGCTGCGCCAGCTGGTCTCGCCGTTTTATGAACAGGCGCGCGCGCTGGTGGACGCAGCCGATCTGCCCAACCATCCGCTGGACGACAGCTTTCAAACCCTGTTCCTGCAGCGCTGGCGCATCAGCCTGACGCTGCAGGCCACCATGCTGCACCACCAGCTGCTGGAACAGGAGCGCGAGCAGCTGATGGCGGAACTGCAGGAGCGCCTGGCGCTGAGCGGCGCGCTGGAGCCGCTGCTGTCGGAAAATGACACCGCCGCCGGCAGGCTGTGGGACATGAGCAAAGGCCAGCTGCAGCGCGGCGATTACCAACGGCTGGTGGAGTACGGCAACTTTTTGCAGCAGCAGCCGGAGCTGAAAAAGCTGGCGCAGCAGCTTGGCCGCAGCTATCAGGCCAAGGCGGTGCAGCAACAGGACGCGCAGCCGGAACCGTTCAGGGTCATGGTGCAGGTGCCGGCCACGCTGCCGGAAGAAGTAAATGGCATTCATCAGAGCGACGACATCCTGCGCCTGCTGCCGCCGGAGCTGGCGACGCTGGGGATTGAAGAGCTGGAGTTCGAGTTTTATCGCCGCCTGTTGGAAAAGCGGCTGCTGAGCTACCGTCTGCAGGGCGACGTCTGGCAGGAGCAGATCCTGATCCGCCAGGTCACCCACCAGCAGCAGGATCAACAGCCGCGCGGGCCGTTTATCGTCTGCGTGGACACCTCAGGATCGATGGGCGGCTTCAACGAACAGTGCGCCAAGGCGTTTTGCCTGGCGCTGCTGCGCATTGCGCTGGCGGACAACCGCCGTTGCTACATCATGCTGTTCGCCAACCAGATCGTGCATTACGAGCTCACCGCCGCCAGCGGCATCGAACAGGCGGTGCGCTTTCTCGGCCAGCAGTTTCGCGGCGGCACCGATCTGGCGGCCTGCCTGAACGCCACCGTCACCAAAATGGCGGAAAGCGGCTGGTTCGACGCCGATGCGGTGATCATTTCCGATTTTATCGCCCAGCGGTTGCCGGAGGAGGTAATAAAGAAGGTGAAACAGCAGCAGCAAAGCCACCAGCAGCGTTTCCATGCGGTGGCGATGTCCGCCTACGGCAAACCCGGCATCATGCGCATCTTCGATCATATCTGGCGCTTCGATACCGGGCTGAAAAGCCGTTTGATGCGCCGCTGGCGGCGCTAGGCAGTTAAAGCAGGCCTTCGACCGCCCCGCGCACTTCCGGCGACCACACGCCGCACTGCACCTGGCCGATATGCGACAGTTGCAACAACAGCATCACCAAGCGCGACTGACCGATACCGCCGCCGATGGTCTGCGGCATATCGCCGCGCAACAGCGATTGGTGCCACTCCAGCTTCATGCGCTCTTCATCGCCGGTCAGCGCCAGCTGATGTTTCAGCGCGGCGGCGTCGACGCGGATGCCCATAGAAGACAGCTCGAAAGCGTCCTGCAGCACCGGGTTCCACACCACGATATCGCCGTTCAGGCCCGCCAGGCCATCCGCCGCCGGGGTGGTCCAGTCATCATAATCTGGCGCCCGTACATCGTGCGATTTGCCATGCGACAGCTTGCCGCCGATGCCGATCAGGAACACTGCGCCCAGCTCTTTGGCGATCGCCCGCTCGCGCCCTTTGGCATCCAGATCCGGGTAACGCTGCAGCAGGGTTTCGCTGTGCACAAAGTGGATCTGTTCCGGCAGGAACGGGGTCAGGCCATGCTCGCGGCTGACTTCCGCCTCCGTCGCCTTGATGGCGGCGTAAATGCTGCGCACGGTGCTTTTCAGGTAGTCCAGGCTGCGCTCACCGTCGCCCATCACCCGCTCCCAGTCCCACTGATCGACGTACACCGAGTGGATAGGCGTCAGGCGATCTTCATCCGGGCGCAGCGCCTTCATATGGGTGTACAGGCCTTCGCCCGCGCCGAAATCGTAGCTCCCCAGGGTTTTACGTTTCCATTTCGCCAGTGAATGCACCACTTCGAAGGTGGCGTCCGGCAGGGTTTTGACCTTAACCTGCACCGCTTTCTCGCTGCCGGAGAGGTTATCCTGCGTGCCGTCACCCAGACGGCTGAGGATCGGCGCCTGCACTTCGATCAGGCCGAGCTGTTGCTCCAGCTGGCGGGAAAAGAAGGATTTGACCTGGCTGATTTGTTGTTGTTTTTGGATAAACTGTTTTTTCATTGCCGTATCTCTTGTAAACCTGTCTCTGTTGCCATCGATTAAGCAACAAAATGATACGCCAATTCAATATCCACTAATCAATATTGCCTTTTCACTTTTAATCGTTCATTTTTACCCGGACAGAATTCAACAATCGGTAATTAATGGGGGATTAAATGGCGGAAATTTATCAGATCGATAATCTCGATCGCGGCATCCTCAACGCCCTGATGGACAACGCGCGCACGCCGTACGCCGAACTGGCGAAAAACTTCGCCGTCAGCCCCGGCACCATTCATGTGCGGGTAGAGAAGATGAAACAGGCCGGGATCATCACCGGCGCGCGCATCGACGTCAGCCCCAAACAGTTGGGCTACGACGTGTGCTGCTTTATCGGCATCATATTAAAGAGCGCCAAGGACTACCCTTCGGCGCTGAAGAAGCTGGAAAGCCTGGAAGAAGTGGTGGAAGCCTATTACACCACCGGCCACTACAGCGTCTTTATTAAGGTGATGTGCCGATCGATCGACGCGCTGCAACAGGTACTTATCAACAAGATCCAGACCATCGACGAGATCCAGTCTACCGAAACGCTGATCTCGCTGCAGAACCCCATTATGCGCACCATCGTGCCGTAACCCGTCAAATTGCATACCCACATTATCCACAGGTAGATCCCAGCCGATTCACAGCGTACAATGCAGCCACTTTGAGTGAGAAGGTTAGGATCGTTGGTTCATGGCAGACATTACTCTGATCAGTGGCAGTACGCTTGGCAGTGCCGAATACGTGGCTGAACATTTGGCTGAAAAGCTGGAAGACGCGGGTTTCTCTACCGAGATGCTGCACGGCCCTGAACTGGATGAGTTGCCGTTGACCGGCCGCTGGCTGGTGGTCTCTTCCACGCACGGCGCCGGCGAACTGCCGGATAACCTTCAGCCGTTGCTGGAGCAGATCGCCGAACAACAGCCGGATCTTTCCGAGGTGCAGTTCGGCGCCGTCGGTTTGGGCAGTTCGGAATACGACACCTTCTGCGGTGCGATCAAACAGATCGACGATCTGTTGATCACCAGAGGCGCGAAAAGGATCGGCGATCGTCTCGAGATCGACGTGACCGAACATGAAATTCCCGAGGATCCGGCCGAGGAATGGGTAAAAAACTGGATTAATTTACTCTAATTCGCCTAAAGATCGTGCGAACGATTGTGGATAACTATACTTAAAAGCAGGGTAAAAGCCGTAGTTATCCCAATAACAACCGTAGTACGCTTTTTGTCCTGTGCATAACAAGCCTTTTAGATCCCAGCTTATCTGCCTCGGGATCACCGATCATTCACAGCAAACGATCCTCCTTAATCTGCTGATCTTCATCGTGAATAGTCACTTATCCACAGAGGATCGCGATCCTAATAAGAGATCTAATAAAGAGATCTTTAAATAAAAAAGATCTTCTTTTAATTACCGACGATCCTGACCACTTGGTCGATCGTCTAAACTTGAGTAGAATCCCCCACCCCAGGGCAAATACGATCGTTCGCAATACGGCGAGGTGCAGTTCCATGTTTTATCCAGATCAATTTGACGTCATCATCATCGGTGGTGGCCATGCAGGGACCGAGGCCGCCATGGCCGCGGCACGCATGGGACGTCAGACTTTATTATTGACACACAATATCGATACGCTGGGACAGATGTCCTGCAATCCGGCGATTGGTGGTATTGGTAAAGGGCATCTGGTTAAGGAAATTGATGCACTCGGTGGCCTGATGGCGACGGCGATCGACCATGCCGGCATCCAGTTTAGGATACTAAACGCCAGCAAGGGCCCAGCCGTTCGCGCCACGCGCGCTCAGGCGGATCGCGTACTGTATCGCCAGGCGATCCGTACCGCGTTGGAGAACCAGCCCAACCTGATGATCTTCCAACAACCCGTTGAGGATCTGATCGTCGAAAACGATCGCGTAGTCGGCGCTGTCACCCAAATGGGCCTGAAATTCCGCGCCAAGGCGGTAGTATTGACCGTAGGCACCTTCCTGGACGGCAAGATCCATATCGGTCTGGAAAATTACAGCGGCGGCCGCGCCGGGGATCCTCCTTCGATCTCGCTGTCGCAGCGTTTACGAGAACTGCCGCTGCGCGTTAACCGCCTGAAAACCGGTACACCGCCGCGCATCGACGCCCGCACTATCGATTTCAGCGTACTGGCGCCACAACACGGCGATACGCCGGTGCCGGTATTCTCGTTCCTGGGCGATGCCAGCCAACACCCGGAACAAATGGCGTGCTACATCACCCATACCAACGAAAAAACCCATGACGTGATCCGCAATAACCTCGATCGCAGCCCGATGTATGCCGGGATCATCGAAGGGATCGGCCCACGTTATTGCCCGTCGATCGAAGACAAGGTCATGCGCTTTGCCGATCGCAATGCGCACCAGATCTTCCTCGAGCCGGAAGGCCTGACCAGCAACGAGATTTACCCTAACGGGATCTCCACCAGCCTGCCGTTCGACGTGCAGATGCAGATCGTCCGTTCGATGGAAGGCATGCAGAACGCGCGTATTATTCGCCCTGGCTACGCCATTGAGTACGATTTCTTCGATCCGCGCGATTTGAAGCCGACGCTGGAAAGCAAATTCATTCAGGGGCTGTTCTTCGCCGGCCAGATCAACGGCACTACCGGGTATGAAGAAGCCGCTGCGCAGGGCCTGCTGGCTGGTCTGAACGCCGGGCGCTTCGCCGACGAACAGGAAGGCTGGGCGCCACGTCGCGATCAGGCTTATCTGGGCGTGCTGGTGGACGACCTCAGCACCCTCGGTACCAAAGAGCCATACCGCATGTTTACCTCACGCGCCGAGTATCGTCTGATGCTGCGTGAAGACAACGCCGATCTCCGCCTGACGGAAAAAGGCCGTGAACTGGGCCTGGTGGACGACGTTCGTTGGGCGCGTTACAGCGAGAAGCTGGAGCGAATCGAACGCGAACGTCAGCGCCTGCGCGACATCTGGATGCACCCGCACGCCGAGAACGTCGAACAGGTCAATGCGCTGCTGAAAGCGCCGTTGTCGCGTGAAGCGAACGGCGAAGAGCTGCTGCGCCGCCCTGAGATGGATTACGCGCAGTTGACCGGCACCGACGCCTTCGCGCCGCCGCTGGACGACGTACAAGCGGCCGAACAGGTCGAGATCCAGGTCAAATACGAAGGCTACATCGCTCGCCAGCAGGAAGAGATCGAAAAACAGCAGCGCAACGAGAATACCGTGCTGCCGTTGGATCTCGATTACCGTCAGGTTTCGGGGCTGTCGAACGAAGTGATCGCCAAGCTGAACGATCACAAACCGAACTCCATCGGCCAGGCTTCGCGCATTTCCGGCATTACGCCGGCGGCGATCTCAATTTTGCTGATTTGGCTGAAAAAGCAGGGACTGCTGCGCCGCAGCGCATAAATCTCGCACCCAGGCGGCCGTTTGTTCATCCCGTAGCCAAACGGCCGCTGACATCACTTGCGCCCTGAATTATCATAGTCGCCTCATTGCGCCAGCTAACCATCCGCTGGTCGTTCAGCGCCTGCCAGAGGATCCGTTGTGCAAAAAAAATTAGACTCGCTGCTCGCTGCAGCAGGCATTGAGCTGCCCGATCAGCAGAAACAGCAGCTGCTAGGCTATGTCGGCATGCTGGATAAGTGGAACAAGGCTTATAACCTCACGTCGGTGCGCGATCCGCAACAAATGCTGGTGCGCCACATCCTCGACAGCATCGTGGTCAACCCGCATCTGCAGGGCTCGCGTTTTATTGATGTCGGCACCGGCCCCGGCTTGCCGGGCATTCCGCTGGCGATCGTGCGCCCGGACGCACATTTCACGCTGCTCGACAGCCTGGGCAAGCGTGTGCGTTTCCTGCGCCAGGTGCAGCATGAGCTGGGTCTGAACAATATCGAACCGGTGCAGAGCCGCGTCGAAGCCTTTCCGGCCGAGCCGCCGTTCGATGGCGTGATCAGCCGCGCGTTCGCTTCGCTGCAGGATATGCTGTCCTGGTGTCATCACCTGCCGGCGAAAGGGCAGGGGCGTTTTTACGCGTTGAAAGGCGTGCGCCCGGATGAAGAGCTGACGCAGCTGCCGGCAGGCGTTAGCCTGGAGTCCATCGTGCGGCTGCAGGTGCCTGAACTGGAAGGCGAACGCCATCTGGTGATTCTTAAGGCAAACTGAGTTTGCTTTTGATCAAACAAGCGTGAATTAAAGGCAGTACCAATCAGAAAGATAAGCAGGCTAATTAGTTGGTCGCTTTTTTTAGTTAATTTACTTCCTATTAACACAAAAAGCGCGGCTAATTAGCGACAATAGAGTAATTGCATTTGGAAATAGTCACGTTAGCAATCATGTGCGAAAGATTGGCGTTTGCTGCTAATGTTAATTGGCTGTTGGAATATTGCCCCGCTGCTTGTCAATAAAAGGTTTTCATCGGGTATACGGATTGTTTTTGAACAGTTAACTGATAATGTTTTGATTTATATAATCTTTTGATCGCTCAAATTGCTAAAGACGGTTTGGTTGACCATCGGCTATAAATCAGGAAGGGACATTACTGTGATCGGCTTCGCGTTTCTAAACGCAACGCTGGAATAATCAGACAATTAAATGCGCCCTATTATTCCGACCGTTTTCTTGTGAAAATAGGCTGGAATAGGGAAATTTAAATAATTGTTCACCTTTTCGCTACTTATCGATTGAATTCGTTGGTATGCCCCGTATAATTTGCTCGTTTTTTGCTGCTTGACTCAGGACAGCAAAAACAGTTGTATACGTCACTCAGCATACCCCCTCAGGGGTACGGAGAGAACAAACGTCATGTCTGTGTCCCTTTACAGCGGGAAAGTCGCACGCAAACTGCTGTTTTTGCAGTTAATGACTTTTGTTCTGATCAGCGTTGCTTTCTGGCTGAAAAGCCCGGAATGGAGCGCTTCGGCGCTGGCAGGCGGTCTCGCCGCCTGGTTGCCGAGTGCAATGTTTATGCTGTTTGCCTTGCGCCACCAGGCGCAAACGCCGGCGCCCGGTAGGGTTGCCTGGTCGTTCGCCATCGGCGAGGGGCTAAAGGTCGTGATCACCATCGTTTTGCTGATCGTGGCGCTGGGGGTGTTCAAGGCGGAGTTTATACCGCTTGGCCTGACCTATTTAGCGGTGTTAGTGGTGCAGATAGTGGCACCAGCCGTGATTAACAGTTACCGAACTTAACTAAATAAGGGTAAGAGGCATCATGTCTGCAGGAGAAGTCTTGACTCCACAGGAGTATATCGGTCACCACCTGACGCAGCTTCAGGTCGGGACTGGGTTTTGGTCGATTAACCTCGACTCGATGTTTTTCTCCGTCGTCCTCGGGGCGCTCTTCCTGGTGATCTTCCGTAAAGTGGCCAAAAACGCCACCAGCGGCGTGCCGGGTAAACTGCAAACCGCCGTGGAGCTGGTGGTCGGTTTCGTCGACAGCAGCGTGCGCGACATGTACCACGGCAAGAGCAAGGTGATTGCGCCGTTGGCACTGACCGTGTTCGTCTGGGTGTTCCTGATGAACCTGATGGACCTTATCCCGGTTGACTTCCTGCCTTATCTCGGCACCCACGTTCTCGGTCTGCCTGCGCTGCGCGTCGTGCCTACCGCTGACGTGAACGTCACGCTGTCTATGGCGCTGGGCGTGTTTATCCTGATTCTGTTCTATAGCATCAAAATGAAAGGCGTTGGCGGGTTCGTTAAAGAGTTGACCATGCAGCCGTTCAACCACCCTGTATTCATTCCTATCAACCTGATTCTTGAAGGTGTCAGCCTGCTGTCCAAACCTGTTTCACTGGGTCTGCGACTGTTCGGCAACATGTATGCGGGTGAGTTGATCTTCATCCTGATTGCCGGCCTGTTGCCGTGGTGGTCACAGTGGGTCCTGAGCTTGCCTTGGGCTATCTTCCACATCCTGATCATTACGCTTCAAGCCTTTATTTTCATGGTTCTGACGATCGTCTATCTGTCGATGGCGTCTGAAGAGCACTGATTTTCTTAAAACACTTGCACTTTTAAACTGAAACAAACTGGAGACTGTCATGGAAAACCTGAGTATGGATCTGCTGTACATGGCTGCCGCTGTGATGATGGGTTTAGCGGCAATCGGTGCTGCGATCGGTATCGGCATCCTGGGTGGTAAATTCTTGGAAGGCGCTGCTCGTCAGCCTGACCTGATTCCTCTGCTGCGTACACAGTTCTTTATCGTTATGGGTCTGGTCGACGCCATCCCGATGATCGCTGTAGGTCTGGGTCTGTACGTGATGTTCGCCGTCGCGTAAGTAGAGCAACCCTCTACGACGTAACCAAACTATTAACTTTTAAAGAGGCATTGTGCTGTGAATCTTAACGCAACAATCCTCGGCCAGGCCATCGCGTTCGTTCTGTTTGTCTGGTTCTGCATGAAGTACGTATGGCCGCCGATCATGGCTGCCATCGAGAAACGTCAGAAAGAAATCGCTGACGGCCTCGCTTCTGCAGAGCGTGCCAAAAAAGATCTGGACTTAGCGCAAGCCAATGCGACCGACCAGCTGAAAACTGCTAAAGCAGAAGCTCAGGTGATCATCGAGCAAGCGAACAAACGCAAAGCTCAGATCATGGATGAAGCGAAAGCCGAAGCCGAGCAGGAACGTAACAAAATCGTGGCGCAGGCTCAGGCTGAGATCGAAGCCGAACGTAAGCGCGCTCGTGAAGAGTTGCGTAAGCAAGTCGCGATGCTGGCAATTGCCGGCGCCGAGAAGATCATCGAACGTTCCGTGGATGAAGCTGCTAACAGCGACATCGTTGATAAACTGGTCGCTGAACTGTAAGGAGGGAGGGGCTGATGTCTGAATTTGTAACTGTAGCTCGCCCCTACGCCAAAGCAGCTTTTGACTTTGCCGTTGAGCACCAAAGCGTAGAGCGCTGGCAGGAAATGCTGGCGTTTACTGCTGAAGTCACTCGCAATGAACAGATTTCTGAACTGCTGTCTGGCGCAGTTGCGCCAGAAACGCTGTCCAAGACGTTCATCGCGGTTTGTGGCGATCGGCTCGACGAACATGGCCAGAACTTTATCCGTGTAATGGCCGAAAATGGACGTTTACTGGTTCTTCCTGCCGTGCTGCAGCAGTTCATCGAACTGCGCGCCTCGCTGGAATCCACCGTCGAAGTCGAAGTGCTCTCTGCGAGCGCGCTGAGCGACGAACAGCAGGCGAAAATCGCCGCTGCGATGGAAAAACGTCTGTCACGCAAAGTTAAGCTGAATTGCAAAATTGACAAGTCTGTACTGGCCGGCATCGTTGTTCGCGCCGGCGATATGGTGATTGATGGCAGCGTTCGCGGTCGTCTTGAACGCCTGACAGACGTCTTGCAGTCTTAAGGGGACTGGAGCATGCAACTGAATTCCACCGAAATCAGCGAACTGATCAAGCAGCGCATTGCTCAGTTCAATGTAGTGAGCGAAGCTCACAATGAAGGTACTATCGTTTCCGTCAGCGACGGGATCATCCGCGTACACGGCTTGGCCGAAGTTATGCAGGGCGAAATGATCGCGCTGCCAGGCAACCGTTACGCAATCGCATTGAACCTGGAGCGCGACTCCGTCGGTGCCGTGGTTATGGGTCCGTACGCGGATCTGGCCGAAGGCATGAAGGTTAAATGTACCGGCCGTATCCTGGAAGTTCCAGTCGGTCGTGGTCTGCTGGGCCGCGTAGTTAACACCCTGGGCGCGCCAATCGACGGCAAAGGCCCGATTGAGAACGACGGTTTCTCTCCGGTAGAAGCTATCGCGCCAGGCGTTATCGAGCGTCAGTCCGTTGATCAGCCGGTTCAGACTGGCTACAAATCCGTTGACGCCATGATTCCAATCGGCCGTGGCCAGCGTGAGCTGGTGATCGGTGACCGTCAGACCGGTAAAACCGCGCTGGCGATCGATGCGATCATCAACCAACGCGACTCCGGCATCAAATGCGTTTACGTGGCTATCGGCCAGAAAGCGTCCACCATCGCTAACGTGGTACGCAAACTGGAAGAGCACGGCGCACTGGCCAACACCATCGTGGTGGTGGCGACCGCTTCCGAATCCGCTGCACTGCAATACCTGGCACCATACGCCGGTTGCGCAATGGGCGAATACTTCCGTGACCGCGGTGAAGATGCGCTGATCGTGTACGATGACTTGTCCAAACAGGCCGTTGCTTACCGCCAGATTTCCCTGCTGCTTCGTCGTCCGCCAGGTCGTGAAGCTTACCCAGGCGACGTATTCTACCTGCACTCCCGTTTGCTGGAGCGTGCAGCGCGCGTTAACGCCGAATACGTTGAAGCCTTCACCAAAGGTGAAGTTAAAGGCCAAACTGGTTCACTGACCGCACTGCCGATCATTGAAACCCAGGCGGGTGACGTTTCCGCGTTCGTTCCGACCAACGTAATCTCGATTACCGATGGTCAGATCTTCCTGGAATCCAACCTGTTCAACTCCGGTATTCGTCCGGCAGTTAACCCGGGTATCTCCGTATCCCGTGTTGGTGGCGCCGCGCAGACCAAGATCATGAAGAAACTGTCCGGTGGTATCCGTACCGCGCTGGCGCAGTATCGTGAATTGGCTGCGTTCTCTCAGTTCGCCTCCGATCTGGACGACGCGACCCGCAAACAGCTGAGCCACGGTCAGAAAGTGACCGAGCTGCTGAAACAGAAACAGTATGCGCCGATGTCGGTCGCACAACAGTCTCTGGTGCTGTTTGCCGCAGAACGCGGTTACCTGAACGACGTCGAAGTCGCCAAAGTGGTGAGCTTCGAAGCCGCGCTGGTCGCCTATGCGGACCGCGAGCACGCCGAGCTGCTGAACCACATCAACCAAACTGGCAACTTCAATGACGAGATCGAGGGCAAGTTGAAAGACATCCTCGAGACCTTCAAGAAAACCCAGTCCTGGTAACGCCGAACGGTCCTGCTGTTGAAAGACAGCAGGCCGTCTGGCACTGAGGAGAAGCAGAGATGGCCGGCGCAAAAGAGATACGTAGTAAGATCGCTAGCGTGCAAAACACGCAAAAGATCACTAAAGCGATGGAAATGGTCGCCGCCTCCAAAATGCGTAAATCGCAGGATCGCATGGCGGCCAGCCGTCCTTATGCAGAGACCATGCGCAAAGTGATTGGTCACCTTGCGTTAGGGAATCTGGAGTACAAGCACCCGTACCTGGATGAGCGTGACGTTAAGCGCGTCGGGTATCTGGTGGTGTCTACTGACCGTGGTCTCTGCGGCGGCTTGAACATCAACCTGTTCAAAAAGCTGCTGGCGGAGATGAAAGCCTGGTCCGAAAAAGGCGTCGAAACCGATTTGGCGCTGATTGGCTCTAAAGCGGCCTCTTTCTTTGGCTCCGTGGGCGGCAACGTGGTTGCCCAAGTGACCGGCATGGGGGACAAACCTTCCCTGTCGGATCTTATCGGGCCGGTGAAAGTGATGCTGCAGGCCTACGACGAAGGTCGTTTGGACAAGCTGTACATTGTCAGCAACAAATTTGTTAATACGATGTCCCAAGAGCCGCAGGTGCTTCAGCTGCTGCCGTTACCGCCAGCCGATGACGAAGAGCTGAAGAAAACGCCTTGGGATTACCTGTATGAACCCGATCCAAAAGTGCTGCTTGATACCTTGCTGCGCCGCTATGTGGAGTCGCAGGTTTATCAGGGCGTCGTGGAAAACCTGGCCAGCGAGCAGGCCGCACGAATGGTCGCGATGAAAGCCGCAACCGATAACGGCGGTAGCCTGATCAAAGAGCTGCAGTTGGTATACAACAAGGCGCGTCAGGCCAGCATCACTCAGGAACTCACCGAGATCGTTTCGGGAGCCTCCGCGGTTTAAGCTAGGTTTACGAATTACGTAGAGGATTCAAGATGGCTACTGGAAAGATTATCCAGGTAATCGGCGCCGTGGTGGACGTCGAGTTCCCTCAGGATGCCGTACCAAAAGTGTACGACGCCCTTGAGGTAGAAAACGGCACCGAAAAACTGGTGTTGGAAGTTCAGCAACAGCTGGGCGGTGGCGTGGTTCGCTGTATCGCAATGGGGACCTCCGACGGTCTGCGTCGCGGTCTGAAAGTGAACAACCTGGACCACCCGATTGAAGTGCCGGTGGGTAAAGCTACCCTGGGCCGTATCATGAACGTATTGGGTCAACCGATCGACATGAAAGGCGACATCGGCGAAGAAGAGCGTTGGGCGATTCACCGCGCGGCGCCGAGCTACGAAGAGCTGTCCAGCTCCCAGGAACTGCTGGAAACCGGTATCAAGGTAATGGACCTGATTTGTCCGTTCGCCAAGGGCGGTAAAGTCGGTCTGTTCGGTGGTGCGGGCGTAGGTAAAACCGTAAACATGATGGAGCTGATCCGTAACATCGCGATCGAGCACTCCGGTTATTCCGTGTTTGCGGGTGTGGGCGAGCGTACTCGTGAGGGTAACGACTTCTACCACGAAATGACCGACTCCAACGTTCTGGACAAAGTATCCCTGGTTTACGGCCAGATGAACGAGCCACCAGGTAACCGTCTGCGCGTTGCGCTGACCGGTCTGACCATGGCGGAGAAATTCCGTGACGAAGGCCGTGACGTTCTGCTGTTCGTTGACAACATCTACCGTTACACCCTGGCCGGTACCGAAGTGTCCGCACTTCTGGGCCGTATGCCATCCGCGGTAGGTTATCAGCCAACGCTGGCGGAAGAGATGGGCGTTCTGCAAGAACGTATCACCTCGACCAAGACCGGTTCCATCACTTCCGTACAGGCCGTTTACGTTCCTGCGGATGACTTGACTGACCCGTCACCAGCCACCACCTTTGCGCACTTGGACGCAACCGTGGTACTGAGCCGTAACATCGCTTCTCTGGGTATCTACCCGGCCGTTGACCCGCTGGATTCCACCAGCCGTCAGCTGGATCCGCTGGTTGTTGGCCAGGAGCACTACGACGTAGCGCGTGGCGTGCAGTCCATTCTGCAACGCTACCAGGAACTGAAAGATATCATCGCGATCCTGGGTATGGACGAGCTGTCTGAAGAAGACAAACTGGTCGTATCCCGTGCGCGTAAGATCCAACGTTTCCTGTCTCAGCCGTTCTTCGTGGCAGAAGTCTTCACCGGTTCTCCGGGCAAGTTCGTATCGCTGAAAGACACCATCCGTGGTTTCAAAGGCATTATGGACGGCGACTATGACCACCTGCCGGAGCAGGCGTTCTACATGGTTGGCACCATTGAAGAAGCAGTGGAAAAAGCCAAGAAACTGTAACGCCTTGAGAGGAGGGTGATATGGCTATGACTTACCATCTGGATGTAGTCAGCGCGGAAAAACAGATGTTTTCCGGCCTGGTGCAGAAGATCCAGGTGACAGGCAGCGAAGGTGAACTGGGGATCTTCCCTGGCCATGCGCCGCTGCTGACTGCCATCAAGCCTGGCATGGTGCGTATTGTTAAGCAGCACGGTGAAGAAGAGTTCATCTACCTGTCCGGCGGCATCCTTGAGGTGCAACCGAGCGTGGTTACCGTGCTGGCGGACACTGCTATCCGTGGTACTGACCTCGACGAAGCGAGAGCGTTGGAAGCTAAGCGTAAAGCTGAAGAACACATTCGCAGCTCTCATGGCGATGTCGACTATGCTCAGGCATCCGCTGAACTGGCGAAAGCGATCGCAAAACTGCGCGTTATCGAGCTCACCAGAAAAGCGATGTAATGTTTGGGTGTTCTGCACCCAACTTTAAGAAAGCGGCCTATAGGGTCGCTTTTTTTTTGCTTTAAAATAAGCATTTCATCCCGGCGGACAGTGTGGTGTATAACCCCTGATATCGGGAAATAAACGTCGCCGATCGCCGACAGTTTTTTCGTCCCGACGCCGAATTGGCCGCGATAGCGGCAGGCCAAGACCCACGCGGTCTGCGCCGGGTTCGTGATGAGAAATATGTAGTAATATCGTCGCTAAACGGTTTTACTTTCGTCTATCAAAATGGAGTTATCAGGTTGCTTATGTCGAACAGCGCAATGAGCGTGGTCATCCTCGCCGCAGGCAAGGGTACGCGCATGTATTCCGATCTTCCCAAAGTGTTGCATCCTTTGGCCGGCAAGCCGATGGTGCAGCACGTCATTGATGCCGCGATGAAACTGGGCGCGCAACATGTTCACCTGGTATACGGCCACGGCGGCGATTTGTTGAAAAGCACGCTGACTGACGGCGCGCTGAACTGGGTGCTGCAGGCCGAGCAACTGGGTACCGGTCATGCAATGCAGCAGGCTGCGCCGCACTTTGCCGACGATGAAGACGTGCTGATGTTATACGGCGACGTGCCGTTGATCTCCGTAGATACGTTGCAACGCCTGCTGGCGGCCAAGCCGCAGGGTGGCATTGGTCTGCTGACGGTCAAGTTGGACGATCCGAGCGGTTACGGCCGTATCGTGCGCGAGCAGGGCAACGTGGTGGGCATCGTCGAACACAAGGATGCCAGCGAGGCGCAGCGCCAGATTAACGAAATCAATACCGGCATCCTGGTGGCGAACGGACGCGATCTGAAGCGCTGGCTGGGGATGTTGAATAACGACAACGCACAGGGCGAGTTTTACATCACCGATATCATTGCGTTGGCCCATGCCGACGGCAAAAAAATCGAGGCTGTGCACCCGTCGCGCCTGAGTGAAGTGGAAGGCGTAAACAACCGCCTGCAGCTGGCGACCCTGGAGCGCGTCTTCCAGTCGGAACAGTCTGAAAAGCTGTTGTTGGCCGGCGTGATGTTGCTGGATCCGGCGCGTTTCGATCTGCGCGGGGAACTTGTTCACGGCCGCGACATCACTATTGATGCTAATGTGATTATCGAAGGTCACGTCAAGCTGGGCGACCGAGTGAAAATCGGCGCCGGCTGCGTGCTGAAAAACTGCGTGATTGGCGATGACTGCGAGATCAGCCCTTACAGCGTGCTGGAAGACAGCGTGCTGGAGGCCGACTGCACCGTGGGGCCGTTCGCCCGCCTGCGCCCAGGCGCGGAGCTGGCGGCAGGGGCCCACGTCGGCAACTTCGTAGAAATGAAAAAAGCACGTCTGGGCAAAGGCTCCAAGGCCGGCCACCTCAGCTACCTGGGCGATGCCGAAATCGGCGATGACGTGAATATCGGCGCCGGCACCATCACCTGCAACTACGATGGCGCCAACAAGCACAAGACGCTGATCGGCGACGGCGTATTCGTCGGTTCCGATACTCAGCTGGTGGCGCCGGTGTCAGTCGGCAAAGGCTCCACCATCGCCGCCGGCACCACGGTGACGCGCGATATCGCCGAGAACGAATTGGTGCTGAGCCGCGTCAAGCAGGTGCACATTCAGGGCTGGCAACGTCCGGTGAAGAAGAAGTCATAGTGTGTTTTGCGTTGGGCTCCGTTCACGAGCCCAATACAAAACATAATAACCCCACCATCTACAGGCTCGGGGGACGCACGGTAAAAACCGGCAAAAATCAGGTCAAGGCATCGAAAGCGCCCATGAAGGGCGTTCATTAGGAATATAACTGATGTGTGGAATTGTAGGCGCAGTAGCGCAACGTGATATCGCAGAAATCCTGTTGGAAGGTTTACGTCGTCTCGAGTACCGCGGTTATGACTCCGCCGGTCTGGCAGTGGTCGACGAGAAAGGCAACGTCAGCCGCCTGCGCCGCGTAGGCAAGGTACAAAAACTGGCCGAAGCGGCGGAGCAGACCGATCTGCACGGCGGTACCGGCATCGCTCACACCCGTTGGGCAACGCACGGTGAACCGACCGAGGCGAACGCGCACCCGCATGTTTCCGACTACATTACCGTAGTGCATAACGGCATCATCGAAAACCACGAACCGCTGCGCGAACTGCTGATCGAACGCGGTTATCGCTTCAGCTCCGAAACCGACACCGAAGTGATTGCGCACCTGGTGCACTGGGAACAACTGCAAGGCGGTACGCTGCTGGAAGTGGTTCAGCGCGTGATCCCACAGCTGCGCGGCGCCTACGGCACCGTGGTGATGGACAGCCGCGATCCGAGCGTATTGGTCGCTGCGCGCTCCGGCAGCCCGTTGGTTATCGGCCGCGGCGTCGGGGAAAACTTCATCGCTTCCGATCAGCTGGCGCTGCTGCCGGTCACCCGCCGCTTCATCTTCCTGGAAGAAGGCGACGTGGTGGAAGTGACTCGCCGCACCGTCAACATCTTCGACAAGCAGGGCAACGCCATCGAGCGCCCTGAGATCGAATCCCAGGTGCAGTATGACGCCGGCGACAAGGGCGCTTACCGTCACTACATGCAAAAAGAGATCTACGAACAGCCGCTGGCGCTGAAAAACACCCTGGAAGGGCGTTTCAGCCATGGCCAAATCAACCTGAGCGAGCTGGGCCCGCGTGCCGATGAGCTGTTGGCCAAGGTGCAGCACGTGCAGATTATCGCCTGTGGCACTTCTTACCACTCAGGTATGGTGGCGCGCTACTGGTTTGAAGCGTTGGCCGGCGTGCCATGCGATGTCGAGATCGCGTCCGAATTCCGTTACCGCAAATCGGCGGTGCGTCCAGGCAGCCTGATCATCACCTTGTCGCAATCCGGCGAAACCGCCGACACATTAGCGGCGCTGCGCCTGTCCAAAGAGCTGGGTTATCTCGGTTCGCTGGCCGTTTGTAACGTGGCGGGTTCTTCGCTGGTGCGCGAATCCGATCTGGCGTTGATGACCAAGGCCGGCACGGAAATCGGCGTAGCTTCGACCAAAGCCTTCACCACGCAGCTCACCGTGCTGTTGATGCTGGTGGCACGTCTGGGCCGTCTGAAAGGCATGGCGGAAAGCGTGGAGCAGGAGATCGTGCACGGCCTGCAGGCGCTGCCGGCGCGCATCGAGCAGATGCTGTCGATGGATAAAGAGATCGAAGCGCTGGCGGAAGGGTTCTCCGACAAGCACCATGCGCTGTTCCTCGGCCGCGGCGATCAGTATCCGATCGCCATGGAAGGGGCGCTGAAGCTGAAAGAGATCTCCTATATTCACGCCGAAGCTTATGCGGCGGGCGAGCTGAAACACGGCCCGCTGGCGCTGATCGACGCCGATATGCCGGTGATCGTGGTGGCGCCGAACAATGAACTGCTGGAAAAGCTGAAGTCCAACATTGAAGAAGTGCGCGCGCGCGGCGGCCAGCTGTACGTGTTCGCCGATCAGGACGCCGGTTTCGTCAGCAGCGAAGGCATGACCATCATTCCTCTGCCACACGTCGAGGAAATCGTGGCGCCGATCTTCTACACCGTGCCGTTGCAGCTGCTGTCTTACCACGTGGCGCTGATCAAAGGCACCGACGTTGACCAGCCGCGCAACCTGGCGAAGTCTGTCACCGTAGAGTAATCTGCCGCAGGTAAACTGCAAAAGCCGGCCTTAGCGCCGGCTTTTTTCATGAGCAACGCGAAAGATGACTGCGGCGCCTATTCAGGGATAAACGTTGTCATATTCAAGCGGATAGGCCGCGCCAAAACGGTTTTTTTATTGCTTGGCAATTGCGCTGTTTTTGATTTAACGAATTGATTTTTATATAAATCATTACTCCTCAAATACACTGTAATATAACTGTCATATTGCGTACATTTTTCTGTCACCAAACTGTCCTATTTTCCCTCCTGCAGCAATACTTACTCTGATTAAAACGACTCGAAGTCGATTTTAAGTATCCCATTAGGAGGGATTATGAAACTGATGCGTACCACCGTCGCCAGTATTGTGGCAGCGACCTTCTCCCTGACCGCCGTGTCCGCGTTCGCTGCTGCCAGCCTGACCGGTGCAGGTGCGACATTCCCCGCTCCGGTTTACGCCAAGTGGGCAGATTCTTATCAGAAAGAAACCGGCAACAAAGTTAACTATCAGGGCATCGGCTCCTCTGGCGGCGTGAAGCAAATCGTGGCCAACACCGTTGACTTTGGCGCCTCCGATGCCCCGCTGTCTGACGACAAGCTGGCGGCCGACGGCCTGTTCCAGTTCCCGACCGTGATCGGCGGCGTGGTGCTGGCCGTGAATATCCCGGGCATCAAATCCGGCGAACTGACTCTGGACGGTAAAACCCTGGGCGATATCTACCTGGGCAACGTCAAAAAATGGAACGACCCGGCTATCACCAAGCTGAACCCAGGCGTGAAACTGCCTGACCAGAACATCGCCGTGGTGCGCCGCGCCGACGGTTCCGGCACCTCGTTCGTGTTCACCAGCTACCTGTCCAAGGCCAACGCGCAGTGGAAAGAGAAGATTGGCGCCGGTTCTACCGTTAACTGGCCGACCGGTCTGGGCGGCAAAGGCAACGACGGCATCGCCGCCTTCGTTCAGCGTCTGCCAGGCTCTATCGGCTACGTAGAATACGCTTACGCCAAGCAGAACAACCTGGCTTACACCAAGCTGGTTTCCGCCGACGGCAAACCGGTCAGCCCGACCGAAGAGAGCTTCAGCAACGCGGCCAAAGGCGTGGATTGGAGCAAGACCTTCGCTCAGGATCTGACTGACCAGAAAGGCGACAACGTGTGGCCAATCACCTCCACCACCTTCATCCTGGTGCACAAAGAGCAGAAAAACCCTGCTCAGGGCGCCGAAGTGCTGAAGTTCTTCGACTGGGCTTACAAAACCGGCGCCAAGCAGGCGAACGAGCTGGATTACGCCACCCTGCCGACAGAAGTGGTTGAGCAGGTGCGCGCGGCCTGGAAAACCAACGTAAAAGACAGTTCAGGTAAAGCGCTGTACTAACAACGCAGGGGCGCGGGTTCGCCGCGCCCCACACAGTTATTCAGGCTCCGATCCCGGTTGGGGCTGCCAGGGTTCAAACAGAGAGTAATCTATGGCTGAGTACAAGCCGACCATCAAAGCACCGGGCAAAAACGGTGACATCATTTTCAGCGCGCTGGTGAGACTGGCTGCGCTGATTACCCTATTGTTGCTGGGCGGCATCATCGTTTCGCTGATCTTCGCCTCCTGGCCAAGCATGCAGAAATTCGGCTTCGCCTTCCTGTGGACCAAAGAGTGGGATGCGCCGGCGGAGCAGTTCGGCGCGCTGGTGCCGATCTACGGCACCGTGGTCACCTCGCTTATCGCGCTGATCATCGCCGTGCCGGTGAGTTTCGGCATCGCGCTGTTCCTGACCGAACTGGCGCCGAACTGGTTGAAGCGGCCGCTGGGCATCGCCATTGAACTGCTGGCGGCCATCCCGAGCATCGTCTACGGCATGTGGGGCCTGTTCGTGTTCGCTCCACTGTTCGCCGAATACTTCCAGACGCCGGTGGGCGAAGTGCTGTCGGGCATTCCGATCGTCGGCGAGCTGTTCTCCGGCCCCGCCTTCGGCATCGGCATCCTGGCCGCCGGGGTGATCCTGGCGATCATGATCATTCCTTACATCGCTGCGGTCATGCGCGACGTGTTCGAACAGACCCCGGTAATGATGAAAGAGTCGGCCTACGGCATCGGCTGCACCACCTGGGAAGTCATCTGGCGCATCGTGCTGCCGTTCACCAAAAACGGCGTCATCGGCGGCGTGATGTTGGGCCTGGGCCGTGCGCTGGGGGAAACCATGGCGGTGACCTTTATCATCGGCAACACCTACCAGCTCGACAGCGCTTCGCTGTACATGCCGGGCAACAGCATCACCTCGGCGCTGGCCAACGAATTCGCCGAAGCCGAGTCCGGCGTGCACACCGCCGCGTTGATGGAGCTGGGCCTGATTCTGTTTGTTATCACCTTTATCGTGCTGGCGCTGTCGAAACTGATGATCATGCGTCTGGCCAAGAATGAGGGGCGTTAACATGGCGACGATGGATATGCAAAACGCAGTCGTTCTGGCGGAAAGCCGCCGCAAAATGCAGGCCTGGCGCCGGCAAAAAAACCGCCTCGCGCTGTTCCTGTCGATGGCGACCATGGCGTTCGGGCTGTTCTGGTTGATCTGGATCCTGATCGCCACCGTCACCAAAGGCTTCGACGGTATGTCGCTGGCGCTGTTCACCGAAATGACCCCGCCGCCGAATACCGCGGGCGGCGGCTTGGCCAACGCCATCGCCGGCAGCGGCCTGTTGATCCTGTGGGCGACCCTCTTCGGTACACCGCTGGGCATCATGGCCGGCATCTACCTGGCGGAATACGGCCGTAAATCCTGGCTGGCGGAAGTGATCCGCTTTATCAACGATATCCTGCTGTCCGCACCGTCGATCGTGGTGGGCCTGTTCGTTTACACCATCGTGGTGGCGAAGATGGAACACTTCTCCGGTTGGGCCGGTATCGTGGCGCTGGCGCTGCTGCAGGTGCCGATCGTCATTCGCACCACCGAAAACATGCTGAAGCTGGTGCCGGATACGCTGCGCGAGGCCGCCTACGCCCTGGGCACGCCGAAATGGCGCATGATTTCCGCCATCACGCTGAAGGCGTCGGTGTCCGGCATCATCACCGGCGTGCTGCTGGCGATTGCGCGCATCGCGGGGGAAACCGCACCGCTGCTGTTCACCTCGCTGTCGAACCAGTTCTGGAGCACCGACCTGATGCAGCCGATCGCCAACCTGCCGGTGACCATCTTCAAATTCGCCATGAGCCCGTTCGCCGAATGGCAACAGCTGGCCTGGGCCGGGGTGCTGTTGATCACCCTGTGCGTACTGTTACTGAATATCCTGGCGCGCGTGGTTTTCGCCAAGAAAAAGCATTCATAAAATTTTGAGCGCCGTTTTGGCGGCGCTGATGAAAAGAGAGAAGTCTTGATGAGTATGGTTACTGACGCTTCCAGCAGCAAAATTCAGGTACGCGATCTGAACTTCTACTATGGCAAATTCCATGCGCTGAAGAACATCACGCTGGATATCGCCAAGAACAAGGTCACCGCGTTTATCGGCCCGTCCGGCTGCGGCAAATCCACCCTGCTGCGCACCTTCAACAAGATGTACCAGCTGTACCCGGAACAGCGCGCGGAAGGCGGCATCCTGCTGGACGGCCAGAACATCCTGACCGACAACTCGGATATCGCGCTGCTGCGCGCCAAGGTAGGCATGGTGTTCCAGAAGCCGACGCCGTTCCCGATGTCGATTTACGACAACATCGCTTTCGGCGTTCGCCTGTTTGAAAAGCTGTCGCGCGCCGATATGGACGAACGCGTGCAGTGGGCGCTGACCAAGGCGGCGCTGTGGAACGAAACCAAGGACAAGCTGCACCAGAGCGGCTACAGCCTCTCCGGCGGCCAGCAGCAGCGTCTGTGCATCGCCCGCGGCATCGCCATTCGTCCGGAAGTGCTGTTGCTGGATGAACCTTGCTCGGCGCTGGATCCGATCTCCACCGGCAAGATTGAAGAGTTGATCAGCGAGCTGAAGGCCGATTACACCGTGGTGATCGTAACGCACAACATGCAGCAGGCGGCGCGCTGCTCCGACTCTACCGCATTTATGTATCTGGGCGAGCTGATCGAGTTCAGTGATACTGATAACCTGTTCACTGCGCCGCAGAAAAAGCAGACTGAAGACTACATCACTGGCCGTTATGGTTGATAGGAAGCATCATGGATAACCTGAATTTAAACAAACACATTTCCGGCCAGTTCAACGCAGAGCTCGAGCATATCCGCACCCAGGTGCTGACTATGGGCGGGCTGGTGGAGCAACAGCTGACCGACGCCATCACCGCGATGCATAATCAGGATGGCGAGTTGGCCAAGCGCGTGATCGAAGGCGACGCCAAGGTCAACATGATGGAAGTGGCGATCGACGAAGCCTGCGTGCGCATCATCGCCAAGCGTCAGCCGACCGCCAGCGATCTGCGCCTGGTCATGGCGATCATCAAAACCATTTCCGAGTTGGAGCGTATCGGCGACGTGGCGGACAAAATCTGCCGCACCGCGCTGGAGAAGTTCTCGCACCAGCACCAGCCGCTGCTGGTCAGCCTGGAATCGCTGGGGCGCCACACTGTGCAGATGCTGCACGACGTGCTGGACGCGTTTGCGCGCATGGATCTGGACGAGGCGATCCGTATTTACCGCGAAGATAAAAAGGTCGACCAGGAATACGAAGGCATCGTGCGTCAGCTGATGACCTACATGATGGAAGACTCACGCACCATCCCGAGCGTGCTGACCGCGTTGTTCTGCGCCCGTTCTATCGAGCGCATCGGCGACCGCTGCCAGAACATCTGCGAATTTATCTTCTATTTTGTCAAAGGGCAGGACTTCCGTCATTTGGGTGGCGACGCCCTGGAAAAGCTGCTCTCTCCGGGCGCTAAAGACGAAAAAGCCGACTAACTCTTTCCGGGTAATATCCTTCAAAGGCGCGGTTTCCCGCGCCTTTATTCCATCTTAAGCGCGTAAAGATAAAAAGGTTATAAATATAGCTTTTTATATTATTTCCTGACCTATGTGGCGCTTGCTAGCTTATCCGCCAGCAGGACATCAACCACTTAGGAGCTTTCTATGAAACATCGCGCTTTGGCCTTAACGTTGTTAGCCAGTCTGACCGGCCTCGCCGCCGGCGCCGCGCACGCGGACAAACTTGACGATATCAAGCAAGCCGGCGTGGTGCGCATCGCGGTGTTCGACAGCAACCCGCCGTTCGGCTACATCGATCCGCAGAGCAAGAAGCTGGTGGGCTACGATGTGGATGTCGCCGACGCGATCGGCAAAGCGCTGGGGGTAAAAGTGGAGCTGCGCGCCACCAACCCGGCCAACCGCATTCCGCTGCTGGTGTCGAAGAAGGTTGACCTGATCGCCGCCAACTTCACCATTACCGACGAGCGCGCCAAGGAAGTGAACTTCAGCGTGCCGTACTTTGCCACCGGCCAGAAATTCATCGCCCGCAAAGGCGTGCTGAAAACCCCGGAAGACATCAAGAAGCTGCGCATCGGCGCGGACAAGGGCACGGTGCAGGAAATCACCCTGCGCGAGCGTTTCCCGACGGCGAAAGTGATCTCCTACGATGACACCCCGCTGGCGTTCGTGGCGCTGCGCAACGGCAACGTGCAGGCGATCACTCAGGATGACGCCAAGCTGGTCGGCCTGCTCGGCAACCTGCCGGCGGCACAGAAGGCGGAATTTGAAATTTCGCCGTTCAGTCTCACCAAAGAATACCAGGGCGTCGGCATTCCCAAGGGCGAAGATCGCCTGACCGCCGCGGTGAACGAGACGCTGATCACGCTGGAAAAAGACGGCGAAGCGGTTAAGATTTACGATCGCTGGTTCGGGCCGGAAACCCAATCCGCCCAACCGCGCGGCGATTTCAAAATCGCGCCTTTGGATCAGCAACCGAAAGCCTGATTTAACCGCTCGCGCTGAGATCGGCACGGAGGGGCGCAGCTTGCTGCGCCCCTGATGCATTCTGCAAAACAAGGATTGAACATGAACCTGGACTGGCTGCTGGCGCCGCAATACCTGAGCTGGCTGTGGCACGGCTTTCTGCTGACGCTGTGGCTTTCCGCCTGCGCGGGCCTGGCGGCCACGCTGCTGGGCTTTGTGCTGGCGGCGATGCGCGACAGCAGCCTGCGGCCGTTGCGCTGGCTGGCGATGGGGTACAGCTCGCTGTTTCGCAATACGCCGCTGCTGGTGCAGCTGTTCTTCTGGTACTTCGCCGCCGGGCAGATCCTGCCGTCCGCCGCCATGCAATGGCTGAACAGTTCACATCAGGTTGGCCCGCTTGAGTGGCCGTCGTTCGAGTTTCTCGCCGGTTTCTTCGGCCTGACGCTCTACTCCACCGCCTTTATCGCCGAAGAGATCCGTTCCGGTATTCGCGGCGTCGCCGGCGGGCAGAAATATGCCGCGCAGGCGCTGGGGCTGACCGGCTGGCAGGCGATGCGCTACGTGGTACTGCCACAGGCGCTGAAAATCGCGCTGCCGCCGCTGCTGGGCCAATACATGAACGTGATCAAGAACTCGTCGCTGACCATGGCAATCGGCGTTGCCGAACTCTCTTACGCCTCGCGCCAGGTCGAAACCGAAACGTTGCGCACCTTCCAGGCGTTCGGCGTGGCGACGGTGCTGTATATCGCCATCATCGCGCTGTTGGAAGGCTGGGGCATGTGGCGCCAACAGCGTAAACCCCTGGGAGGACATTGAGATGGATTTCAGCGTAATTCACGATAACCTGGGCTACCTGCTGTGGGGCACCTGGCCGGATGGCCCATTAGGCGGCGCCGCGCTGACGTTGGCGATCAGCCTGATGGCTGGCGTAGCCTCGGCGGTGCTCGGCACGTTATTCGGCGTGGCGCTGGCGATGTCGCGCGGCGTCGCCGCCGGGCTGCTGGCGGCGGTGCTGGGCTTTTTCCGCGCCATTCCGGTCATCATGCTGATCTTTTGGACCTATTTCCTGCTGCCGATGGTGTTTGGCGTCGAGATCCCGGAAATCACTACCGTGGTGTGCGCGCTGGCGCTGATCGCTTCGGCCTATCTGGCCCATGCGGTGAAGGCCGGCATCGCCGCGATCGGTCCCGGCCAGTGGCAGGCCGGGCTTTCTCTGGGGCTGACCCGTTGGCAGACGCTGCGCATGATCGTGCTGCCGCAGGCGCTGCGCATGATGGTGCCGTCGTTCATCAACCAGTGGATCTCCCTGATCAAAGACACCTCGCTGGCTTATATCGTCGGCGTTGGCGAACTGACCTTTCTGGCGACCCAGGTCAACAACCGCAGCATGGTCTACCCGATGGAAGTGTTCCTGTTCGTGGCGCTGGTCTATTTCGTGTTCTGTCTGGCGCTCGATCTGCTGGCCAACGCGGTCAACCGCCGCTTCGGCGCGCAAACCCGCGCGCTAAAACGGTCCTGGCGCTGGTGGCGCAACAAGCCGCCGTTGCCGGCCAGTTAATCGGCCGTCAGCCGCCAGCCGCGTTCGCGCCACAGCGCGGGCAGCTGAGCCAGGTTGTCAAAGGTCGTTACCAATGGGTGATCGATCGGCGGGTTATGCGGATCGGCGCAGAAGTAAAAGACCGGAATGCCGGCGTTGATGCCGGCCTGGGCGCCGGCGGGCGAGTCGTCCACCAGGATGCAGCGCGTCACCGGCACCTGCATCTGTTCGGCGGCGTGAAACACGATCGCCGGATCCGGCTTCCAGCGCTGAATGTCATAGCCGCTGAACAACCGGTCATCAAAATAAGGCAGCATGCCGGTCAGGCCGAGCGAGTGCTGCATCTTGCTGACCGGCCCGTTGGAGACGGTGCAGACAGGTACCGTCACCTGCGCCAGCAGCTCGCGGGCGCCGGCAATCTGCTGTAATTCGCTGTCGAACAGCCGCGCGACTTCCTGCCGATACAGTGGCTCCAGTGTCTCTTTTGCCAGGTCAGTGCCCTGCTCGGCGTTGACCCGATCGATGATCTCGTACAGCTTCACCCCTTTGTATTTCTTGAATACCTCTTCCAGCGACAGGTGAATACCGTAGTGGGCGAACATGTGTACATAGGCTTTGCTGCACAGCACTTCGCTGTCCACCAGCGTGCCGTCGCAGTCGAACAAAATGCAGTCAATCTGATTCATGCGGGACAGGTTCCTTCGGGTTAACGCCGCTGAGGCCGCTCAGCGATCACTTGATCAGGCTACGCGCCTTAAGATCGTGCAAAATCAGTGCGGCGACGTGCGAGCAGTGCGGCAAGTCGCGGCTGTCGCACCATCTCAGCTCGGCGATTTCGGCGGCCGGCTGCAACTGCCCGGTAAAGTCGGCCTGGTAGCAGCGAATGCGCACCTGGGTGCCGTCCTGTTTGCCGTCCGCCGGGCCGGCGAACTCGCCGTAAAATGCGATGGAGTTCGGCAGCAGCGCAACGGTCAGCTCTTCGTCGATTTCGCGGCACAGCGCCTGTTCGTCGGTTTCACCCGCTTCGCGTTTTCCGCCCGGCATATAAAACAGCGTCTTATTATGTGAGCGCACCAGCGCCACTTTGTCATCTTTCAGCGCGATCAACGCGAGCTTATCGATAAAGGTCGAAGACATGCGGATTCCTGTTTTTTTAGCGGGTAGGGTAAGAGATGCGATAGGCCATTTTATCGGCCGTGCCGGCAAACGGCAACGCAGCGGGCGGCAACGGGGGATGAATGCCTGTAAATACAAGCCGTTGAGGCGTTTAGCCGTAAAGACGGCGAAAAAAACCTGTGACCGGCGTCAAAAGCCCCACTTTTTGTTATAGGATAGCCGGCGACTGTCCATTCCCATTTTCGGAATTCTGATAATGACCAAACCAGTATCTGGCCTTGACGCTGAGCAAGGCTTGCTTGGGCGCGTGTTTAAACTCAAGCAACATGGCACGACGGCGCGTACGGAAACGATTGCCGGTATCACCACCTTCCTCACCATGGTGTATATCGTGTTCGTTAACCCGCAAATTTTGGGCGCGGCGGGCATGGATACCCAGGCGGTATTTGTCACCACCTGTCTTATCGCCGCCTTTGGCAGCATCTTTATGGGCCTGCTGGCGAACCTGCCGGTGGCGCTGGCGCCGGCGATGGGCCTGAACGCCTTCTTCGCCTTCGTGGTAGTCGGGGCGATGGGCATCTCCTGGCAGGTGGGCATGGGCGCCATCTTCTGGGGGGCGGTCGGCCTGCTGCTGCTGACCATTTTCCGCATCCGCTACTGGATGATCGCCAACATACCGGTCAGCCTGCGGGTCGGCATCACCAGCGGCATCGGTCTGTTCATCGGCATGATGGGGCTGAAAAACGCCGGCATCGTGGTGGCCAACCCGGACACGCTGGTGACCATCGGTAGCCTGACCTCGCACAATGTGCTGCTGGGGGCACTCGGCTTCTTCATCATCGCCGTGCTCTCTTCGCGCAACTTCCATGCGGCGGTGCTGGTGTCAATCGTGGTCACCACCCTGATCGGCTGGATGCTGGGCGACGTGAAATACGGCGGCCTGTTCTCCCTGCCGCCGAGCATCACCTCGGTGGTGGGCCAAGTCGACGTGGCCGGCGCGCTGAACATCGGGCTGGCCGGGATCATCTTCTCGTTTATGCTGGTGAACCTGTTCGACTCCTCCGGCACCCTGATCGGCGTCACCGATAAAGCCGGCCTGACCGACAGCCAGGGCAAATTCCCGCGCATGAAGCAGGCGCTGTACGTAGACAGCATCAGCTCGGTGGCTGGTTCGCTGGCGGGCACCTCTTCCGTGACCGCTTACATCGAAAGTTCGTCCGGCGTCGCCGTCGGCGGCCGCACCGGTTTAACGGCGGTGGTCACCGGCCTGCTGTTCCTGCTGGTGATCTTCCTGTCGCCGTTGGCGGGCATGGTGCCGGCCTACGCCGCCGCCGGCGCGTTGATCTACGTCGGCGTGCTGATGACCTCCAGCCTGGCGCGGGTGAAGTGGGACGATCTGACCGAAGCGGTACCGGCGTTTGTCACCGCGGTGATGATGCCGTTCAGCTTCTCGATCACCGAAGGCATTGCGCTCGGCTTTATCTCCTACTGCGTGATGAAGCTCGGCACCGGCCGCTGGCGTGAAATCAGCCCGTGCGTGGTGGTGGTGGCGCTGCTGTTCGTGCTGAAGATCGTCTTCGTCGACGGTCATTGACCGCCAAAGGGCCGACGCCTGTCGGCCCTGAACCCCTAGACGCCCGGCGTCGCATCCGGCGCCCGATCCAACACCCACTGCAACGGTCGCCTGAAGCGCGCCTGCCAACTGCCGGCGGCATCCTCGCCCTGGGCGAAGTGCAGCGTCTGCACCTGATTATCCTCCCCGAACAGATTGGCGAAGTGTAATGCCAGCGCCTGCTCGCTGAAGTTCTGCCGATCGTAATACGCCATCACGATTTTCTTTTGCGCCGCCAGCGACTGCTGGGCCGGCTTGATCTCGCCGTTGGGGGCGATCAGGAGCGCGCCGGCATAAAACTGCGGGTACTTCGCGATCAGGTTGGCGGCGTGCAGTGCGCCCTGGCCGCGGGCGCTGAGGTAAATCCGTTGGGTATTCAGCTTTAGCTGCGGAGCCAGCTGTTGCAGCGTACGCTGAATGGCGGAGTGGGTGCTCTCATCGCTGTAATTCGACCAGCGGAAGCTGTTTTCCGACAGCATTTGCGTGCCGTTGATCTCGATGTAGGCCACGCCCATTTCGCCGAACAGCAGCCGTTCTTCCGGGCTGATGGCGGCGGCTTTGCCGTAGGTATGCAGGAAGATCACCGTTGGCCAGCCTTCTGGCGGCGCTTCGCCGTCCGGCATCGCGTAGCTGGCCTTGCCTTCATAGTGGCGGGCGTGCTGCAGATAGCGCGCTTTGGTGGCGGCCAGGATCGATTGGTAGGTGGCGGAGTGTTGGATGCTGTTGAAGGCGTCGTCCTCCAGCAGGTTGTAGTAGTACCACAGGCCGCGGTCGGCGCTCAGCTGCAGGTAGCGCTCCGCCAGCTCGGTTTGGCCTTTCTCCGCCGACGATACCGCCAGCTGGTAGGGCGCCCAGACGTTGCGGCCGTCTTCGCGCATCAGCGTCAGGTACAGCGACATGGCGCCCAGCTTTTTGTCTTCCTGGTTTTGCGCGGATCGCGACAGCTGAGCGTTGAGCGCACTGTGTGCCGGCAGCTCCAGCGGCTCTTCACCGGCGGGATAACGCATGTCTGCGGCGAAAGCGGGACTGGTGATGGAAACAAAAAATAACGCTAAAATGAAAAAATACATGATGCTATGGCTTTAATTTTCAATGAATTGACGGACTTCATGTCCTGTTGCGGCGCCCCGCGGGCGCCGCGAGACGGTCACTCCACGCGGCGAATAAAATCGCTGAACGCGGACAGCTGGCCGGTCAGGAAATCCAGCGTTCCCTGATCGCTCAGTTCACCGGCCTGTTCATCGACCTTGCTCTGGATCACGCCGCCCATAAACTCAGGCTTGTTCATTACCATCGCATCGAGGAACACCAGGATCTGGCGCAGATGGTATTGGCAGCGCGCGCCGCCGATCGGCCCCATCGAGCTGGTTTGAATGGCGACCGGCTTGCCGGCCAGCGGCTGATTCGGCAAACGCGACAGCCAGTCGATGGCGTTCTTTAACCCGCCGGGCACGGAATAGTTATATTCAGGGGTGACGATGATCACGCCGTCGGCCTGGCGGATCTGTTCGGCGATCGCCTCGACCGCGGCAGGGAAGCCTTCACCCTGTTGCATGTCGGCGTCATACAGCGGGATATCGCGGATGGAAGGCAGCGCTTCAATGGTGACGCCTTGTGGAGCCAGGCCAGGCAGGGCGCGGGCCACCATGGCGTTGTAGGAGCCTTTGCGCAGGCTGCCGAGCAGAGTGACGATTTTCAAGGCTTGGTCTGACATGGTGATTCTCCCTTTCGAATGAGCAGATTCAGCGTACAACATGGGCGAATAGTAGGCTAAAGCGCGGGGCGAGAATAGGCGATTGCTCAACATTTAGCTGTCTTTACAATTTAATCCAGCAACTCGTGCGATAAAGACAGCGTTATCCGCTTTGCGCTGCGTTAACCGGGCGTCTTCAGGCCCGTCAGTTTGACGAAGCGCGAGGACGCCGCCGGGCTGCGCGGCGAGATTTCCCCGTCTTTGCGCAGTCCGCCGCGCTCTTCGTAGCGCCAGCACAGCAGGCGGTCCAGGCCGGGGCTGCCGGCGCAGGCCCAGCTCAGGTATTCGTCGGCGTCGCTCATCACCTGAACGTCCGGCGTGGCGCTGGAGCGCAGGTGGCCGGAGAAGGGATGCAGACGCAGCGTAGCCTGGCCGCTGTTGCCGAGGCCGGAAATTTTCAGCACGCTTTGCCGGATGCTCCACAGCTGTGTCTCTGCCTCTAGCCGATCGTCCTGCGCGGCGATCCAGGCACTTTCTGCCGGCGTCTGATGCGCGTGTTGCAGCGCGGTTTGCCGGGTGCCGCGCGCCCGCATCACTTCGATATCCAGTCCGACTTTGCCCTCGTCGCTGAGCAGCACGCCCACGGTGTTGCTGGCGTAAGCGAGGCTGAAATCGGGCAGCTGATGATCGGCGAAACAGGGGCGGCCGGTCGGCGTGGTGGCGATGGGGGGCAGCGTCGGCAGGCCGTACAGGTAGAACATCATTTCGGCGAGCAGAATACGCCCTTGCAGAAAGCGCGTGCGGCGTTTAACGGAAAAGGTGCGGGTGGCGGCTATCACTTCGTCGGAGAGTCTCTGGGTATCCAGGACAGCGGAGGCCGGGGTCCATCGGGCAAAATGACACGCCATTGTTCACTCCATGACAGAGGGTCGCTAAGAACGCAGGGGTGTTAGATTAAGACTAAGTTGAGGATTTATCATCAAAAAACACTATGCGTTTTATCCGATTTGTTGCCGATTTCAATCATGAGCGGCGCAGGCGTTATTCCAGGATCCAGCTATCGCCAGTGGCCGGCGCGATCGCTTCCGGTAACCATAGCCGGCCCCAGGCGCCGGTACAGTGGCAGCCCATGATCTTTTCCGGTTGATGCTGCCGCAAAAAACGGCGGACGTGCCAGAGCGTGCGCGGGGAAGCGCAGCGCAGATGAAAACCGCCGATCAGGGCGTGGATCCGACCGATCCCGGTGATTTTCTGGCAATGGCGCACGATATTGATGATCCCGCGGTGCCCGCAGCCGGTCACGATCACCAGACCGCGATCCGATTTGTAAATCAGCACCCCTTCGTCGATCACGTAGTCCACCGCCGCATTTTCCCCGGCGATCACCCCGTAGGCGCGCGGGGCGGGCACCGCGATCTCGCCTGACCACATAAAGCGATCGCCGATCGCCAGCGGTTCACGGCTGTAGTGCATGCGGTGGCGCGCGTAGTCGATATCCAAAGAGAGCTTTTTGATCTTCTGGCTGTAGCCCAGCACCTTAAGTGCCGCATAGCGCTCATCGCCGACCTGCGGGTGGCAGATGATGCGGCTGTTGTCCGGCAGCCAAGCGACGCCGCCGCAGTGATCATAGTGGCCGTGGGAGAGCACCGTTGCGGTGATACGGGAGAGATCGACGCCCATCAGCGCCGCATTGCGCAGAAAGCTGTCGTCGGGGCTGGTATCGAACAGTATGGACGTCGTCTCATCCTCAATCAGCAGGCTTAGCCCGGCCTTGGCCTGCAATCGTGGGTCGGCACCGGCGGCGCGCCGGTTTTCCAGCAGGACCTTGAGGGTTAATGCCATGTTGACTCGTTCCTGAGTGAGATTCCTGACTTTCCAGTATAGCGCGGGGCGCTGCGGCGGCTCTGTGAGCCGGCGCGCAGAGCGAGCGCGGGAAAGAAAAACGGCCGGAACAAGGGTTTTGTCCCGGCCGTGAAAGCGTTATGGCGGTGTTATTTACCGATACAGAAGCTGGAGAAGATGCGGCCCAGCAGGTCGTCGGAGGTGAATTCGCCGGTGATTTCGCTCAAGGCCAGCTGCGCCTGGCGCAATTCCTCGGCCAACAGCTCGCCCGCGTAAGCGCTCACTAACTGTTCTTTGCCCTGCACCAGGTGCTGTGCCGCCAGTTCCAGCGCCTGCAGGTGGCGACGGCGCGCCAGGAAGCCGCCTTCCATGTTGCTGGTGAAGCCCATGCTCTGTTTGAGATGATCGCGCAGCACATCGACACCCTCGCCGGTGCGGGCCGACAGGCGAATGAGTGAGTGGTTGTTCACTTCCGTCAGACCCAGCGTTTCACCGGTGATGTCGGCCTTGTTGCGCACCACGGTGATCGGCAGCGTGCCTGGCAGGCGCGCCATAAACTCCGGCCAGATCTCCGCCGGCTCGGTGGCGGCGGTGGTGGTGCCGTCAACCATAAACAGCACTCTGTCGGCCTGTTCGATCTCGTTCCACGCACGTTCGATGCCGATACGCTCAACTTCGTCGCTGGCGTCGCGCAGGCCGGCGGTGTCGATGATGTGCAGCGGCATGCCGTCGATATGGATATGTTCGCGCAAGACGTCGCGGGTGGTGCCGGCGATATCGGTGACAATCGCCGCCTCGCGCCCGGCCAACGCATTGAGCAGGCTCGATTTACCGGCGTTGGGGCGCCCGGCGATCACTACCTTCATTCCTTCGCGCAGCAGGCTGCCCTGGCGCGCTTCACCACGCACGTTATCCAGATCCGCCATCACGTCGTTGAGCTGCGCCTCGATTTTACCGTCGGACAGGAAGTCGATTTCCTCGTCCGGGAAGTCGATCGCCGCTTCCACGTAGATTCGCAGGTGAGTGAGCGCTTCCACGAGCTGGTGGATACGGGTGGAAAACGCCCCCTGCAGCGAGTTCATCGCTGAACGCGCCGCCTGCTCGGAGCTGGCGTCGATCAGATCGGCGATCGCTTCGGCCTGCGCCAGATCGAGCTTGTCGTTGAGAAATGCGCGCTCGGAGAACTCGCCGGGCCGTGCGATGCGCACGTCAGGCAGCGCCAGCACGCGCTTGAGCAGCAGATCGAGGATCACCGGCCCGCCGTGGCCCTGCAGCTCCAGCACGTCTTCGCCGGTGAAGGAGTTCGGCCCCGGGAACCACAGCGCGATGCCCTGATCGAGGGTGGCACCCGTGGCGTCGCGGAACGGCAGATAGTCAGCGTAGCGCGGCTTCGGCAGCTTGCCGAGCAACGCCTGGGCGACGTCTTTGGCCTTGCTTCCGGAAATGCGCAGAATGCCGACGCCGCCGCGTCCCGGCGGGGTGGCTTGGGCTACGATGGTATCGGTGGTGCTCATAACGGTTCTCTCTGACGATTAAGATGCAAAAAGGCGGTCTAATGACCGCCTTTGGGGTGACTGCAAGGGTCGGCGCGCCGAACCCCTACAATACGCTTAGCTTTTTTTCTTGTCGCGGCTGTGCAGACCGCGTTTTTCCAGACCACGGTAAATCAGCTGCTGCTGCAGGATGGTCACCAGGTTACTGACGATGTAGTACAGCACCAGACCGGACGGGAACCACAGGAAGAACACTGTGAAGATCACCGGCATGAAGGTCATGATTTTCTGCTGCATCGGGTCAGTCACGGTGGTCGGCGACATCTTCTGAATGAAGAACATCGTCACGCCCATCAGGATTGGCAGGATGTAGTACGGGTCTTGCGCCGACAGGTCATGGATCCACAGGGCGAACGGCGCGTGGCGCAGCTCAACCGAGCCCATCAGCATGTAGTACAGCGCCAGGAAGATCGGCATCTGAATGATCAGCGGCAGGCAGCCGCCGAGCGGGTTCACTTTCTCCGACTTGTACAGCGCCATCATCTCTTGGCTCATGCGCTGTTTGTCGTCACCGATACGCTCGCGCATCGCCTGCAGCTTCGGCTGCAGCATGCGCATTTTCGCCATCGAGGTGTACTGCGCTTTGGTCAGCGGGTACATGATGCCGCGCACGATGAAGGTGATGATGATGATGGAGAAGCCCCAGTTACCGATAAAGCCGTGGATGAACTTCAGCAGTTTGAACAGCGGCTGGGAGATGAACCACAGCCAGCCGTAATCCACGGTCAGGTCCAGATGCGGCGCCAGCTGGGCCATCTGATCCTGCAGCTCCGGGCCGACCCACAGGGTCGCGTTCAGCTGCTGCTGAGCGCCCGGCTGCACCACGACCGGCGTAGATTTAAAGCCGATGGTGGACAGGTTGTCACCCGGTTTGGCGGTGTAGAAGGTGTTGTCACCCTTGGTCGCCGGTACCCACGCGGTGGCGAAGTACTGTTGCAGCATGGCGACCCAACCGTCTTTGGTGGTGACGCTCAGGTTTTCGTCTTTGTCGAACGCGTATTTCTGGTACTTGTCCTCGCTGGACGAGTACGCCGCGCCGCGGAAGGTGTGCAGCGCGAAGTTGCTGCTGCCGGTATCGCGGTGCTTAGGCAATTCGGTGGTCTGCTTCAGCTGGCCGAACAGGGTCAGCTCCAGCGGCGTCGCGCCTTTGTTGTCGATGCTGTAATCCACGCCGACCGCATAGTGATTGCGTTTGAGCACGAAGGTTTTGGTGTAGATCGCGCCGTCTTTATCGGTGTAGCTCAGCGGGATGCGCAGCTCGTCCTGGCCTTCCGGCAGGGTGTAGCTGTCCTGCGCCGCCTGATACAGCGGGCGCTCGCCGTTGGCCGGGTTGTCCGGGCCGTTTTTACCGGTCAGGCCGCTTTGCGCCTGATAGACGAACGACGGAGTGGTTTCCAGCAGTTGGAACGGAGTCGATGAACCCAGAGTATCCGGGTAGGCCAACAGTTTAGCCTGCTCGATATCGCCACCACGGGTGTTGATGGTCAGTGACAGCACGTCGGTGTTCACGGTAATCAGCTTACCCTGACCACTGGCTGGCACGGCCTGGCTGGCGGCATCACCGGCTACTGCGTTCGAAGTCTGTTGCGTGGTCTGTGCGGCCGGCTGCGGAGCGTTGTCCGTTTGCCATGCCTGCCAGATCATGAAAGACACGAACAGCAGAGCGATGAGGAGAAGATTGCGTTGCGAATCCATCGTTAGAGTTCTCTGTTATCGTCGGTTTTTGGCGGCACCGGATCATCGCCACCTGGGTTCAAAGGGTGGCATTTTAATACGCGTTTCAATGCTAACCAACTGCCTTTTATCATGCCAAACCTGCTTAATGCCTCAATTGCGTAATGAGAGCATGTCGGCTGGAAGCGACAACGAGGCCCTAGCAGCGGACTGATGACGAGCTGATAGGCCCGCACCAGCCCGATCAGGATGCGGGAGCCTGGCGACAGTGGCGACGCCATAATTTATCCAAAGCTTCCGTCAGCGCGCGGTTATCCAAATCCGCTATCCCCTTTTTGGCCACCACGACAAAATCCATCGCCGGTAATTCGTGCTGGCGCAGGCGGAAACTTTCGCGGGTTAGGCGTTTGATCCGATTACGCTCGTGCGCGCGTTTGACGTGTTTTTTGGCGACGGTAAGACCGATGCGGGGATGCCCCAGCTGGTTCAGGCGGCCGAGGATGGTGATTTGCGGCGTGCCAGCCCGTTGTGGCTGCTGGAAGACGAAAGTGAAATGAGTGGGAGTTAACAAACGTAACTCCCTGGGAAAAGCGAGCTTAACCACTCAGCGGGTTAGCTTTATTACTTAGAAACAGTCAGACGAGCACGGCCTTTCGCACGACGGCGGGCCAGAACTTGACGACCATTTTTGGTGGCCATACGAGCACGGAAACCGTGGCTACGGTTGCGCTTCAATACGGACGGTTGGAAAGTGCGTTTCATAGCGATTTCTACCTAAACTTAAAATAATTACTGATCAGTAAACGCGTTTGGCTACTCGGCGTGAAGATGACCGACGCCTCAATCGCAATACATAAAGAAGCGGGATTGTAATAATTGTACAGTCCTGAGTCAATTCGCATCGCGCCAGCCTACCTGGTTGTCTGCCAATAACGGAACAAAATCCGGTCTTGGCCCGTGGTCACCGCAGAATCCTGTCTGGCTAATGACGCACCATAAGGAACCAGGTATCACACGTAGGGCGAAGATTATACGGACTCGGGGTGAAATCGCAAGGATCCCCGTGAGATCCTTTGCGCGCGATCGCAGGATCCGGCGTGGATAACAGGGTATAACCGGTTGACAATGTAAAAAACGCGGCGCAGCGGCCGGGATCTGCGCGGTCATTCGGCGCCGGCGGTGAAAAGATCGCCGCTGGCCGCGGCCTGTGGATAAAATGGATCTAATCTGTGAGGAAGGGGAGGATCTCTTGCTCGGATTGCGCTATGATCCGTCATTCCGATCGCGATCCCCCATACCGGGATCGTGAGGGACACAAACCGTGAAAGGCGGTTCGCATCCCCCACAGGCAAACCGCCGATGCCGGGTATGTGTCAAAAATCATGAGTTATAAAAAAGTTGCCCGTTTCTTTTCTTTATTGATCTTGTTCGAGTGGAGTCCGCC